>NZ_CP107983.1:0-3777500 GCF_036106915.1 Streptomyces sp. NBC_00354
CGCCGATCCGCTCCCGGGTCCAGCTGCATCACGACGGGGTCGCTGCCGTCTGACGGGATGACACCGCGCTTGCCGCCGTCTCGGGAGGACCAACCAGGGGTCCACTGCGAGACGATCCCGCTGATCGTGCGGCCCGACGCAGGGTCCTGCCAGATGACCCAGCTGCCGGGGACGTAGCTGCCCGTAGCAGGCTGGGGTGCTGTCCCCTTCCGGCGGTCGCGTTGCCAGGCCTTGCGGACTTTGGCTGGGGTGTCCGGGCAGACCGCGTGCCGGACGGTCTTCGCGGAGCGCGGGATGCGGTTGTGGGCGTCCGCGACGACGTCGGCGGCCCTCTGGGGCAGCTCGGTGGCGAATGCCTGCCTGACGGCCTGGTGGTCGGTTCCGCTGGCGCACACGGTGACGGTCCATTCGCCTTGCACGAGGAAGATGGTCGGCTCGTCCTGCCAGCGGACGGGCCAGAAGGCAGGGCCCTCGGCATCGATCCGGGCCAGTGCTTCGCGGGCCATCTCCCGGTTGATGTAGGCGTGAGCCTGGTCGGTTGCCGTACGGCGGGTCTGGCGGATGGCCGCAGCCCTCCATGCCTCCTCCGACTTGTACAGGTGCGCTGATTCTGCCGGCATGGCCTCGTTCTCGATCGCCTTCAACAACGGATCCACCCACGCCTTCACCCGCAGTTGGATGGTCCGTTCCAGATTGTGGGACTGCCCGGCGCGGGCCCAGAGGTCCGTCCAGCTCACGGGGCGGACCCTCGCCGGAAGGTGGGTGATCTGCCCGGACTCCGAAATCCGCGCCGACAGCCTGAGGGTGCTCACTGTCCGGCTTTCCGTGTCATCCGTGTAGGTCATGAGAGGTCCTCCGGGAAGTGGGATGCGGTGCGATGTCATGTCCGCTCCGGTGAGGCGGGCGTGCAGGGGGGGGCGGGAGGTTTCTCCCGCCCCCCCTGGGCGGTTGTGCCGGGGCGGGCGCGGGTCAGACGGCGATCAGGTGGAAGGCGCGTTCCATCACGTCGTCGGCGGTGCCGGAGATCACGCGCTCAGCGCGGGCGGCGCTCTTCAGGTCCGGGCTGGCACCGCGTGCGGGGGCGATGTGGTTGGCGTACTCGGTGATCGCGTTGTATCCCGCCCACGCGGTGCCCCGGATGCCCGCCTGCGTGTCGGCCTGCTCGAACAGGTTGCGGATGGTGTACCAACGGGACTCTTGGTTGTTCTTCTTGCGGGTGCTGTCGGCGTCGGCGACGGGCCACAGCTTGTCGACGACCGTGCGCAGCATGGGAGTGGTCATCTCTGCGTCGAGCATGCGCTGTGCGGCCTTCTCGAACTCCTCGGCGTACTTGAAGGTGAGTCCCAGGGCCTGGCGGGCCTGTGCGATGCGGCCGCGTGCTCCGGAGGTGTGGCGGACGGTGTAGCTGCTCTTTGCGTTCCGCAGTCCGGCGCGCAGCGTGTTCGCGCAGACCACCCGCACAGGTGTGACGACGATGCGGAATGCGCTGCTGCCGTCGTGGCTGTTGAAAGCCGCGATGTACAGGTCCACGTTGTCACTGGCGCCGATGGTCATCGTTTGGGGCAGCTTCATGGTCAGGAACACCTGTCGGCCCTCTCGCAGGGATCCGGCCGTCTCGAAGTGCGCGCCGGACTCGTCTGCCAGGAAGTTGAGAAACTCGGCGTGCTCCTCGTTCTGGACGGGCGTGTAGTCGGGGCCGACAACTCCGAGGGTTTCGGGGCGCCCGGTCTTGGGATGCGTACGGACGCTCGCCCGGTGATTCGGCACGTCCAGAAGCGTCGTGCCCTCTGCCGTCAGCTCGGTGGCGTGCAGGCCGACCAAACGGACGTTCCAACCGTCCAGGGCCGCCAAACGCATAGCGTCCTCGGCGGTCAGCGCGTCGGCGGTCACCGTTCCCAGCTTGTGCCAGGCGCTCTCACGAGCGCTGACGAACGCGGCCGTACCGTCACTGAACTGCTCGATTTCGTGTGCCACGAAAGTTTCTCCTTCTTGTGGGGTGCTCTACGCCTGCGGCGGGGGTGCCACTCCCCCGCCGCAGGCGGGCTGTGGTCAGTCGTTCGAGGTGTTCGCGTACGCGGGGATCACGGCCCGCACCTTGTCAGCGTCGATGCAGCCGGGGGGCCGGTACGGGGAAGGGGTTCACGGGTCGGGACGGTCGGCCGCCGGGTTCGGCGGCCGACCGGGGCCGCTCAGGCCAAGGCGGGGGCGTCCACGAAGCTGACCGCCGGGGGAAGCGGGTCGGACAGGTCGCGGTCCTCGGCAATGCAGTAGGCAATGTGGCTCTGCGCGGCCGTGGCCGGGAAAGCGGCGAGGTCACTGACCATCCAGGACATGAACCTCACCCCGCCGTCCGGGCCCATCGTGCGTGTGGCCAACATGGCGTTGACGCCCGTCGCCGTCGTGGCCAGAAGGAGCGCGGCGAACACGACCGGGTCGTTCTCGTCGTCCTCGCTCAGCACTGGCCCGTCGATGATGCACTCGGCCTCGATGCACTCGACGTCCTCGGTCGCAAGAACCACGGTGAGGTGGTGGACACCCTCACCGGCGACGCGGGCAAGCGACCGCAGCAGGACCATGGAACGGCGCGCGAGCTCTCGCGCGGCGAGAACGTCATGGGAAGGGAAGTTGAACATGGGCGTGCCCTCTTCTCGGGTGTTCCGCGGTGGGGCCTGCGGAGACGGGTGCCACTCCCGATCCCGCAGGGTGGGACAGGGTCGGCCGGGCAGGGGCCCGGCCGACCGTGACGCCTGTCAGCGGGCTGCGCGGGAATGTGCAGGCTGCGCATCAGCACGCGCTTGGTGGTCAGGTGACGCTCGATGAGCTGGAGCACCTGGTCCTGCGTGAGGCCCTCTGCGAAGGCTGCGCAGGTGTGGGGGATAGCGCCGGTCAGTACGACCGGGCCGCAGAGGGTGTGCGGGGTGTTGAGCAACCGCTGAGCGCTGCGGTTGACCTGGACGTCCTCCCAGAGCGCGTTGTCGTCCGACCAGGCGGTCAGGGTGTCGTCGATCCGCTTTGAGCCCATCCGGGCCGTCTGGGGGATGCCTTCACGGCCGGTCAGTTCGTGGGGCTCAGTGGAGGGGGTCCAGTCGGTGAGGACGAAACTGCCGTCGTTGTGCACGATCAGGGCGAAGGGCTTGGTGTCCGTGGTCACAGCTCTCCCTGGGTTCGCAGGTTCGGGGGTTCTTCGGTGCTGGTGGGGTCTTGCCACATCCCCTCACCAACAAGAGAATTCTACCGCAATCTAACGTCATTTGGGGGCGGGAACGCCTTCACAGCCCGCCCCGAAAGAGTGATGTATTCGCAGGTCGCAGGGGGTTTACAGCCAGGCGGGGGGCGGGCATTGCGGGGCTGGTGTCGGCTGGACCCGGAGCGCGAAGCGCGGAGGGCAAGGGGTGTGGTGGCGGGTGGAAAAGGCAGGGGTATTCTGCGCGCGCAGCGCGCACCCCTGCCTTTTCCACCCGCCACCACACCCCGCAGCGCGGGCGGTCGTGAGGGCACGGCCGGCGCAGCGCAGCGGAGCCGGTCGGGACCTCACGACCGCCCGCGGCCAAGGGGGTGGGCGGCGAAGCCGCTCACCCCCGGGCCGGCGCCGGACCCGCAACGCCCGCCCCCCGCCTGGCTGAAATGCCTTGAGGGGGCCACAGCCGGACAGCTGCGGCCCCCTCAAGGGCAAGTCGGGGTCGGGTGCTAGGAGGCCTCGTAGAGCTCCTGAGCGGCCTTCAGCGCTGCCCGGCGGACCGCCGGCGGATAGCCGAGGCGCTCAGCAGCCCCTTCGGCATCGAGACCCGCTTCGGTGCGCATCAGCGCGACGATGCGCACCGCGCGCTCCTGCTGCAGGTGCCGCTGGGCGGCAGGGGTCGAAATGCCGAGGACTTCAACGGCGTGCGACGCGGTCACCGCGGGGTTGGCGTCGAGGAGTTCGGCAATGCGGCCGGGCAGCAGGTCCCGGGGGACCATGTCACCCGATCCCTTCGGCCGACCGCTGGGAGCGCTCATGGCGCCGCGGCCGGCCGCGTACGCGAGCACCGCAGCGCGCGGCCAGTGCTCGACCCCGCCCACGACGACGACATGGCCGGCAAGGCCAGGGTCGGTCTTGTAGCTGTCCACGCTGCGCGGCTTCACATCGAGCAGGAGCGCCGCCTCACGGCGGTCGAGGAGGTCCTCCTCGCGGTCGACCGCCGGGATGACCGGTTGCGGCCGGCCGTCGCGGTGAGCCTCCACCTGCTCCAGGTCCCACAAGAGGACAAGTGCGCCTTCGGCGCTGACCGGCAGCGGAAAGTCAGCAGCCGTATGCGGCTTCGTGCGCTCGAAGCTGGACCACTTCAGCCCGAGGACGTTGGCAAGCTCACGGCGCCCCACCGCGGTTCGTCCAGCACGGATCACGACTTCCGACCTCCCGATAGGCGAGACGTGCAGGGCACGCCAATACACTCGGATCCGCCAGGGCGGTGATCACGCATGCGTGAAAAAAGGTACCGCATCCGAGCGGCATGGTGTGCCGATGGATTGCCCGAGCGCTATGCTCGGCCCTGAGACGCATGTGGGTTTCTCCCAAGGTGTGTTCTTCGGTAGGCCGGCGCCCTTGCCACCCGCCCTCGGCGGAAGTGGGCGTCGGCCACATCTCTTTCACCCACCCCCCGGCCTTTTACCCCGGTCTCTCCCCTTCCGCTCCACCCCGCCCAAATCGCCGCCCTTCCCGTGCTCACCTCCCAGCCCCAGTCACACCTGCCTACAGCGACCCCATCAACACCCCTCAACCCCAAGCCCAAGCACAACCGAGCCAGCCAGAACAGACCCCAACGCCTCCGAACTCCCCCACCCCCTCAACCCCCTATAAGAAATGTCTGACTGGTCACCACCGCCGAGACCGGCGCTGACCAGCAAAAATGCAAGGCCCTCAGCGGAGTGGTTTCCCCCTAAGACTCCCCCTCGCGCTCCCCCTCATGGACCCCCCTCAGATTCCCCCTCGCTGTCCCCCTCAGTCGCCCGGCCCTTCCGCGCTGAACCAGGCTGCGCAGCCCATCCATTCGGCTGAGCACCTGCTGCGGCCTCGACATCGGCCCTCGCCTTTTAAGCCTCTATCGCAGTACACGTCCGCAGGGTGTGAGTGAGGTTGCATGATGGTAAAGATAGGCAGAAACTGAGGCTGGGTACCTCCGTTACGGTTAAGCCATTCCATCTCATATGCGACCAGCGTACGGCCGGCCCCTCGCCCATCTTCTTTCCCGGCTGTCCAGAGTAGCGTCGCACTTGTGGAATTAGCACAACAGCATATCGGGCAGAAAGGGGAATGAAATGCACTGCAGGCGATGTCTTGTTACATTTGGCGCGCCCCTCCTCGCGTCGCTGGCGATTTCCGGAAGTTTCACGGCCCATGCCTCAGCACCCAGGCAGGCGGCAGAGGTTGCGTCGATGCCAAGCGTTTGCAGGCTTATCCAAATAGACAGCCCCGGGTACGACTCCCCCTACCATCAGGGGTGCATCGCGGGATTCAGGCCTGGCAAGGTCGCAGGCGAGCGTGACGGCATGGCGTGTCACCCAGCCAATCCCAACCCAGGGTTGAGGCCTCCGGGGGCAGGTGACTACGCAGACGGCTTCACAGACCGCTATCGGGCGTCCTACACGTATGCGTACAAGGAGGCGTTCAAGCAGGCGAAATGCAGCGAAGAAACCGCCCCGACCGCCCCAACCGGACAGTCCTATGACTACAAGAAGGGATTTGCTGCGGGCCAAAAAGCGGGTAGCGAGCGTACCGACAACTGCCCCCAGCCCACCGGAAAGTTGATTGTACCTAGGGAGGGAGGAGCGGAATTCAGGCGAGGCTGGAACGCTGGATGGGCCGCGGCGACAAGTTGCGTCAGGTGATCTTCCAAACCAGGCAGCCATACTCGTCAGTCCGCGCTGAGTCGAAGACTTGCTTACTGAAAAACTAAGGCTTGTCCCGTAACTGCTGGTCACAGGTGAGATGATCTTGGTGTGGCTGGTGTGATCACGGCGTCGGAGCCGTCTTGGATAGCCCCGTTCACGGGGCTGAGTCCGCGCTGTTTCGGGAAGCTGGTGACCGTGTTGCGGCGCGAGGGTGCGGACGCGGTCCGCAAGGGCCGGCCGTGGAGCCTTCCGCTGGAGGACCGTGCTCTGCTCGTGGCGGCGTACTGGCGCACGAACTTGACGATGCGCCAGCTCGCTCCGCTGTTCGGGGTCTCGAAGTCGGCGGCGGACCGGATCGTCGACCACCTCGGGCCGATGCTCGCCCTGCAGCCCCGCAAGCGGTTCGCCAAGGACACCGTGCTGATCGTGGACGGCACCCTGGTGCCCACCCGCGACCACGCCGTGGCAGAGCAGTCCAAGAACTACCGATATTCCACGAACCACCAGATCGTCATCGACGCCGACACCCGCCTGGTCGTCGTGGTCGGCCGGCCGCCCGCCGGCAACCGCAACGACTGCAAGGCCTGGGAGGAATCCGGCGCCAAAGCCGCCGTCGGCAGAACACTCACGATCGCCGACGGCGGCTATCCCGGCACCGGACTCGTCATGCCCCACCGCCGCCGCAAAGGCGAAGACCTGCCCGACTGGAAGCAGGCGCACAACAAGTCCCACAAACAGGTCCGCGCCCGCATCGAGCACACCTTCGCCCGCATGAAGACCTGGAAGATCCTCCGCGACTGCCGACTCAAAGGCGACGGAGTCCACCACGCCATGCTCGGCATCGCCCGCCTGCACAACCTCGCCCTCGCCGGATAGGCCAGCAGATCGCGACCGACCCTGCCCAGGGCGACTCAAAGATCATTTACGGGACAAGCCTTAGTGGTCGAGTTTGGAAGTCCTTCGGGGGTTGACGCTGAGGAAGCTCCCGTGCCTGGTGGTGGCGTGGAACGCGCCGAGGGGCGAGTTGACCTTCAAGTTGGATGAAGGTCAACAATCGGGTCCATGGACGGCACCACGGAACTACTGAGCATCAGCGCTTTCGCGCGGCGAGTGGGTCTCGCTTCGAGCGCCCTGCGTTTCTACGACGACTGCCGCGTTCTGCGGCCAGCGTGGGTTGACGGGGCGACCGGATACCGCTTCTACAGCCCTGCTCAGGAGGCCCGTGCCGCTCTCCTGCGCAGTCTGCGAGAAGCGGGACTGCCGCTGGCCGAGGTCACCGTGGTACTCGATGGGCCCGAGCGTGAGGGCCGAGAGGTGTTGGAGCGGCACCTGGAGAGGATGCGGGACCAGACTCAGACCGCCAAGGCCGCCATCGCGGTGGCTCTGCGTTCCCTCTCGACTGCCGACAGTACGACGGAAGCGCGGATCGGCGGCGTGGAGTTGGCCAGTGCAGTACGCCAGGTGGTGCCGGCCGCGGCTTCCGACGGGGAACACCCTGCGCTGGGTTGCGTCCTCATCGAATTCGAAGACGGCGAGGTTCGTCTGGTGGCCACCGATCGCTATCGCCTGTCGATGCGCGTCCTGAGGCTAGCGGCACTCGACGGAGGGCCCCGCCGTCTGCTGGTGCACGCGGCTGACCTGATCGAGTTCGGTCAATGGGCAGCGCGAGTCCACCAGGTCACCATCCAGGTCGGACCGGACGGGGCCCGAGCACGCAGTACGTCAGAGTCCCGTGTCCTGGTGACGACCGATGACCTGTTCCCTGCCTACCGCGAGATGCTCTCGGCTCTGGCCCCGCCCGAACACCGCGTGATCGTGGATCGCCTGGCCCTGCGTGACGCGGTCAACAGCCACGCAGACGCTACACACCTCGCCTTGAGCTTCGCCGGCGACGAGCTGGTCGTCTCTCTCGCCGATCACTCCAACGCCGTCACCCTGCCTGCGATCTGCCATGGAGACCTGCCCCAGCGGATCGGGTTCGACCCTGCCGTCCTGGCTCCCGCTCTGGAGGCCAGTGTCGGGCCCGACGTTCTGCTGGAGATCTCCGCCGTAGACCGGCCTGTCGTGGTGCGTTCCGCAGACCAGGGCAGCTTCACCACGCTGGTCATGCCCGTCTCCCTCAGCACCTCCAGCTGATTCTTCCTCAACACCGCACCTTCATCACCCCAGGAGAACCGTGACCGACCCCCAGAACATCGTCGTGCAGCTGTGCGTGCAGGGTATGCAGGCCGAGACCGAAGGACGAGATGCCCGAGCGCGGGACCTCTTTCTCCAAGCGTGGGAAGCGGCTGAGGACGACTACGACGCCTGCATCGCCGCGCACTACCTCGCCCGGCACCAGCCAACCCCGCAGGAGACCCTGCGCTGGAACCAGGAGTGCCTGAACCGGGCCGACAAGGTCGGCGACGACCGTGTCCGCGGCTTCTACGCTTCACTTCACGGCAACATGGCCCGCGCCCACCGGGACCTGGGCCAGATCGACCAAGCCCGCGAACACTTCGAGTACGCAGCGAAGCACATCGACGACGTCCCAGCAGGCCCCCACCAGCAATGGCTCCGCTACCGCATCGCGGCAGGACTGCGTGCCACCGCCCCGGCCGCACCACAGCAGCACGAAGACCCGGTCGGCGAACTCCTCACCAAGCTCTGCGCCCGCACGGACCTCGAAGCCCTGAGTCTGCTGCTGCCTCCGTACATGGGCAGCCTCGGCACACCTGAGGACGAGGAGAGCATCACCGCCGCCCTGCGCATGCTCCATGCCGAGCGTCGCCTTCCCGACGAGGAGCAGACCGCCCTCAGCCACGCAATCAAGGTGCGGTTCGCTGTGTGAGCACCCGATCCTCGGTGACACGCGCGTAGGCAACCGGCCGCCTTCCTCGGTGCCGATGGACCTTCAACGATCACGCCGGCCCTCCGACCTCGCGGTCGGTGGGCCGTCATACGTGCCAGTCACTACCCGCTCCTCCTACCTCCCCGAACGTCCAACGAGGTGGCAGGAAGAGCGGGGGACAGTCGAAATCGCTCACGCTTATCGGCCTGCCGCAGGATCCAGGGGGACAGGCACTTGTCCATACGCGCTGCCGTGGCGGTGGTGCTGACCGCCTCCGAGCGCCACCGACTGAAGAAGATGGCTTACGGTCATAAGACTCCTCACCAAGCCCGGCAGCGTGCAGCAGTCGTCCTCCTGGCAGCACGTGGCTGGGGTAATGGCAGGATCGCCGCCGAGACCCACCTGCACGTGGACACGGTCCGGACCTGGCGCGGCCGGTTCGCTCATGGCGGGCTGCCAGCCCTGGCCGACCGCAAGCGCTCAGGGCGCCCCGCCCGTTTCACTCCCGTGCAGGTTGCCGAGGCCAAGGCGCTGGCCTGCCAGTTACCCGCCGAGACCGGCGTACCGCTGTCGCGCTGGTCCTGCCCTGAGCTGGCCGCCGAGCTGACCGCGCGCGGGATCACCAACACCGTGTCCGCGTCCACGGTGCGCCGCTGGCTGCGCGAGGACGCGCTCAAGCCCTGGCAGAACCGGTCCTGGATCTTCATCCGTGACCCGGACTTCCGTGCCAAGGCCCAGCGTGTCCTGGACCTGTACGCCCGCACGTTCGACGGTGTCCCGCTGGGCGAGGACGAGTACGTCGTCTCCAGCGACGAGAAGACCTCCGTCCAGGCCCGCTGCCGCTGCCATCCGACCCTGGCCCCAGGCCGGGCCCGGGCGATGCGCGTCAACCATGAGTACGGTCGCGGCGGTGCGCTGGCCTACCTGGCCGCCTACGACGTCCACCGCGCGAAAGTCTTCGGCCGCTGCGAGCCGAAGACCGGAATCGTCCCCTTCATGAACCTGGTCACCCAGGTCATGACGACCGAGCCCTACGCGAGCGCCAGACGCGTCTTCTGGATCGTCGACAACGGCTCCTCCCACCGGGGGAAGAAGGCCATAGACCGTCTGACCAAGGCGTTTCCGAACGCGGTCATGGTCCACACCCCTATACACGCCTCCTGGACGAACCAGATCGAGATCTTCTTCTCGATCGTCCAGCGCAAGGTCGTCCGACCCAACGACTTCACGGACCTGACTCAGGTCCGGAACCGGCTCCGAGCGTTCGAAGACCGCTACAACGCCACGGCACAGCCGTTCCAATGGAGGTTCACCACCTCCGACCTGGACGATCTACTGGCCCGGCTCGACCGACACACATCCGCCGACCGACAAGAAGAATCCTCCGTCGCCCTGGCAGCCTGATCAACCCCCGAAGGACTTCCAGCGCCGACCACTAAGCAGGCGATCTTGCAGTTGGGAAGCCATGGCTCTTTCGGGAACCAGCTGGCGCGTTTGACCTGGGCAGTAGCCTCTGCCAACCACGACTGTGAACGAAGCCAAGCGACCAACATCGACCCAGCGTCCCTATCGCGTGGCCGCCGCAGCTTCACCGGGCAGGTGAATCCGGTACAAGCGGAGGTACGAGTGGGCAGGGTCGGCCCATGCGAGCACACCGGTTCTCGAAATCGGCCGGGAGCCAGCCATGGTGGAGCAGTCGGGGATGAGCTGTGAAACGTGCTCGCGCGGCCAGGACGAAGAGTAGAGAGGCCCACGGAGTGTGAAACCGCAGAGTGCAGTGGCCTCCCTGATTGGTGCGGAGCGCGATCTGAAAGTCCTCAGGCCCGACCAGATCGATGCTGTCCGTCACGCCAGTCCAGTACAGGGAAACAGGGGCGTGCGGATGGCCGAAGTAAGCGCCTTGATCAGTAACCGTGAGTTCCCCACTCCCGTCCAGGACCCAGCGAGGCTGCGCAGCGGCTGCTGCTGCACGGCGGCGTGAGGCATTTCCGAGAGCAGACCCCAGCATGCTGCCGATGACAAATGACGGACGGCCGACAGCAACCACGTTCGTGTGCTGGTAGCTGCCGTTCCCCCGGGCGCGCCAAGTCAGCCGCTGAGCTGGCCCCACCGCCAGGACGCGCTCATTCGGAGCAAGCCGCGCGTAAGTAGCGAGACGTGGGCGCCTCTGTAACCTGCCACTCACTAGATCCGCGAGGATGTCGCACGTATGCCACAGGTGTTCGTCCAGGTAGGTCCAGGATTGCTCGCCGTGGGGTAAAGCCCTCGGATGATCCACACACTCCCCCTCGACCGCGCTCCGGCGCCACCGTCTCCCTGGCCAGACAGTATCCGGCCCGAGGCGCCCTCTTCGCATCAACCACATGAGAAGGACGGCCGGGGAACGATCACGCTGCAGTTGGGGAAAGATCTTCAGTCCTCTTCGGAGCTGCTCATCGTCAGCACCTGGCAGGACACAGTGATGCCGGAACCAGGGGGCGTGATCTCCCGGGCGGGGACCGCCAGGGTCGCACCTTCGGCGTCCGCCGCGCCGCCCAGCATCTTCCTACGGGCGCCATCGGGGTCCTTGAACTGGCCGTACATCCCGGAGAAGACCAGGGCACCCTGTCCCTTCGGGGAGTTGGAGGTGTACTGGCCGACGACCGGCTTCGGATTGCGGATCTTCGAGTCGTAGCTGCCCTTCAGGGCTTTCTTTCCCTCGGTGTCCGACAGGTCCTGGACCAGCTCGTACTTGCCGTCCAGCATGGTCTTGGGAACAGTGAGCCGGTACCGGGCCTCGGGGAAGCCGGATCCGCTCGCCAAGGATCCGGCCCCCGCCAGCAGCCTCACGCCGAATCCGAGAACGCCGAGCACCACAAACGAGCCCGCGACGATCCCGATCACCATGCCCGTCCGCTTCTTGCGCGGCGAGCCCATCGGGGGCTGGCCCCACACACCCTGACCGGGATACGGCTGCGGCGGGTAGGGGTGACCCGGGTACTGCTGCTGGTACGGGTGGGGTGAGGACTGCGGGGCGTGCAGCTGTCCACCGTACGGATTCGGGGGCTGCGAAGACCCGTAAGGGCCAGGGGGCTGCGACATGCTCATGCCCGAACGCTACGTCAGCCCCGCATGCCGGAGCCGACCCAGGGTGCGCCGGTCGTAGGGTTCACTGGGTGAGTGACATCTATGAGCTGATGATTGCCGTCGATTTGAGGGACGAGATATCCGAGCAGGAGCTCGCCGAGCTGAGCTGGCATCTGGGGACCGGGCCCCAACCTGAGCGCCTGTCCATCGTCACCGAGTTCCCGGTCGTAGTGGTGGACGACTCTGGGGTCCCGGAGATTGAGGACGACCCCTATCCGCTGCTGGCCGGGGACGGCACAGCCTGGCGGGTGGGTGGTGTGCTCTGCTCGGCACTGACCCGTCGCGCGGACCTGCCGTGGAAGGGCTGGTCGCTGACGTCCCGCCAGGAGATCCACCCCGACGAGTTCGAGAAGGTCGGCGAGCTGCTCTGCTGGCTGGCCGCAAGGGCTCACGAAACGCACCAACTCGGGGATAGCGCAGTCGGGATCGGATCCCTCAGGTTCTATGAAGACGAGGCTCCGGATGCACTTCAGGTCAAGAGCCAGGCAGGTCAACTGGCCGACCTGAAGATTGGTGAGGAGCCTCCTCCAAGCCGTCGCGCGCCGGGCGGCAGTGCTCAGAAACGCCAAACCACCACCAGGACACCAGCGTGGTTGGCTCAGCCGACCTTGTGGTGTTCGCGGATGGCGACGATCTCGCGTACCGCGTCGGCGACGGCTCGGAAGTCCTTGCGCAGGATCTTGGAGTGGTTGCTGACGACCTTCGCGCTGACCCGGATGTTCGGGTTACGGGCGACCACCGGGTCGAGGTTGGCGCGGATCCGTTCCATCAGCTTCGGGTCGCCGCCGAGGTTGCCGCCGGTGGCGAGCACGTACCGGGCCGGCACGGTCACACGGTCGAAGACCGGGTTGAGGGCGGCGGGCGTGCAGAGCTCGTTGATCTCGATGTTGATCTCGGCGTGTTGCGCGGCGCTCATCCGCGCGGCCAGGCCGAGCGGGCGGGCGATCGGGAACAGCGGGCTCATCTTGCGGAACAGCTTGCGGATCTGTTCGCGGGCGGCGTCGTCGAGCCACTCGTGCGGCATGGCGCCGTCCACGGACACCACCCCCGCGACGCGGTCCGGGTTCCGGGCGGCCCAGTGCACGGCGAGCATGGCGCCGTAGGACCAGCCCACCAGGATCGGCCGTTCCACGCCCCTGGCCGTGAGGACGGCGTCGAGGTCGCGCAGGCACGCCTCGAACGAATAGTCCGTGGCGCGCTTCGACTTGCCGCGGGCGCGCTCGTCGTAGGTGATGTGCCGGTAGTCGCTGCCGAGGGCGCTGATGACGCGCCGCCAGTGCGACTGGTCGGCGTAGGAGCCGTTGAGGTAGACCACGGGGCGGCCAGAACCGCCGGTATCGGTCACGGCCAGTGCGGTGTCATCGATCGACACCATGCCGGTCCAGGCGGACTGCTTGATGGAGTTCATGGCTTGCCTCTACTTCCGGGGTCAGAGGTGAATCACAGCGGTGGACTGACAGTGATGTCCGAACAGGGAGTGCGGCGCCGCGTACTTCGGGGCTCTCCTCGGCCTCTTCGGGCCGGGTGACTGCTCAGGGGCTGCGGGTCAGATGCTGCGGGCGGTGATGTCGCCGTAGGCGGTGGTGGCGTGGATGTTCAGGGCGGTGGTGCCCTCGGTGTTCTTGAGGGAGTTGTGGATGCGGCCGTAGGAGGTGCCGGCGTCCAGGGCGGCGGAGACTCCGGCGGCGGCGCCGACCGAGATGTTGCCGTGCTCGGTGCGCAGCCGGACCGTGCCGCGCACGGCCTCGGCGATGGTCAGGTTGCCCTTCTGGGTGCTGATCTCCGCGGGGCCGCCCAGGCGGCCGACCGAGACGTCACCGGCGAGGAGGCTGAGGTGGGCGCTTGCGGCCTCGTCGAGGTTGACGGAGGCCTGGGCGCCCTCGAAGGTGACGTCGCCGAGGCGTCCGACACCGTGGAACTCGGCACCGGCCGCCTTCGCCTCGATACGCGAGCCGGCGGGCAGCTGGACGGTCACCTCGACCGAGCCGGAGTTGCCCAGGGTGCGGTTCTTCGCCGGTGCGGCCTGGATGCGCAGGACGCCGTCGGCGTATCCGACCGTGATCTGCTCCGCGGCCGTCACGTCACGGCCGCTCGAGGCGTTCGCCGGCAGGACCTCGACCGCGGTGTCCGTGCGGTCGGCGGCGACGAAGCGGATGCGGCCCGCGGGGATGTCCAGGACGGCGGCGATCGGGGCGGGGGTGTCGAACTTCTGCATGGTGCTTTCCTTCGGCTCGTTGTTTCCGATGAAGGAAAAGCTACGTTGCGTTCAGAGATTCTTCAACATGTTCGTTGCGTATGAATGGTGTTTGCGCAGCTCAGACTCGGCAAATTGTTGCAATGGGTTACAAATTAATGCAACGAGAACGCCCTCTGCGTTGCAATCGATTGAAGGTGAAGGCTCTGCCGGGGGCGCTGCGAGCGGGCTGCGGAACGCGGTACGGATGGCCTGCCTGGTTGTCAGCCACAGCGGCGGCCCTGCTGCTGCCAGAGGCGAGGCGCCCGGTCTCTTCGGCGGCTGCGCCTCACGCCGCTTCTCCTTCGCCGCCGCGCGCTCCTCGCGGGCGATGCAGGCGGCCGCCTGGGCGGGGACCACGGCGCGCAGTTCGGCGACCGTCCGCGGCACGTGCGCAGTTGGGCTGGCCGGTCGGGGTCGTGGAGCGGCTGGGCTAGGACGCGGTCTTTCTCGCTCACGTCGAGGGTGCGCAGCCAGTCCTGGCACGGTGAGGACCAGGCAGCCCTGGCTCATCGCCAGGTGTTGGTGTCCACGATCTCGCTGGCCTCCAGGTCGATGCGGCCCTGGAAATCACCCGCGTTGCGCGTGACCATGATCATGAGCGGTCGGCCGTCCTGCGGCACAGCGAGGTAGAAGCCGTGCACTTCGCTCGGCGTGTACACCAGGCCACGCGGCGGGTGCAGCCGGAACCGCTCCGAGCCGTCGGCCCGGAAGACCACCGCGTTGTCCGACGGGGTGAACGGTGCAGTGTTGATGGCTTCCACCACCACGACCAGCGTCTCGTCGTACTCCCGCCACGCCATGACATCCTGCGGCGGACGCTCGTACGACTTCTCGGCGCTCCCCGCCGGCCCACTCCACCGGACCGTGGTGTCGCCCGGGGCCCAGGTGACCACGACGCCGGGATCTGCTTCTGTCACTTGGGGATCTCCGTGGGTGGGCCGACTGGGATCAGTCCGGCTCGGTCTTCGAATTCCATGATCTCTATCTGACCCGCGCCACCGGGAGAAGGTGTCCCAGCTTCGGCTGCCTTTCGGGGCACCATGGCCAGTGGTACCCGGGTCGGATGCGTGACCCCGATGTGGCCGCCGTCAGAGGTTCAGGCTGACAATCCAGTAGTCGTATTCCTCTGCGGTGATACCGCAGATGTGGTGGCCGGATGGGGACCGGGCGATGAATTCGATTCGCCCTTGGTCATCGACGAGGCGGGATACGTCGGCGGTGTCGGTGAGTCGCACACGGACCCAGCCGACCTCGGAGCTTCCGGTCACGACCGCCGTGAGGAGGAACGTCCCATCGTCGATGACGACATCGGCTTGACGGGCATGTTCAAGCCACAGCTGGTGGACTCCCCCAAGGTCTCCCTTCAAGGGGAAGGATGCGCTGGGCTCCACGCCGAAACCCGCCATGGCGCGCCAGGCCATGTCGACCGATGGGCCGGGTTCGTTGCCCTGGACCGCGTCCACCTCAAGGCCACTGCTCCGGATGAGCTCGATGAGGTTGTCCTCGCTGGTCCGCATTCAGTTTCCCTCGTAGAAGAAGTGGTGGTCTCCGCCGGGCTTGTCGATGGCTCGGTAGCGTTCCATTGTCCCGTAGCCGTCGACGGTGTTGTCCCAGCCGAAATTCACTCCGGATCGTGACTGGTCTTCGAGTGTGCGTCCCTTCGGTCCGCCTGCGTGGAAGTGCGGTCCGGCGGGATCGTCGGTGTGCTCGACAACAACCCGGGAGCCGTTTGGGGTTTCGAATTGGCGGAAGTTGCCCCAGTGAGTCGGATCGCTGGAGTAGACGTGTCCGGGCATGTTCTTCATTGTTTTGTCCCCCATGACGATCCATTCGGCATCAGGAGTGGTCCCGAAGGGAACTCCTGCAGCGAAGCGGACGACCTGCAAGGACTCGCGAAACTTCAGATCGACCGGATCAAGAAGACAGCGGAGGGCAAGAACCCCGACGCGTGACGGCACCCGCGGCCCGGGCCCGCGAGGCCCGGGCCGCAGGCCCGCGTCGGCGACTGCTCTGAACTCACCGTCCGCACCCACACTCGCGACAGCAGTAGTCATCACGGAACTGGAACTCCGGTCAGAACCCTGAAAGCGGCTTCTGTGACCGCGCTTCCGTGATGACTACGGCTGGATGAGGTACGGCGTCTGCTGTTGGATAGCTCGATGGGACGCATTGAGGCTGAGCTGGGTCAACGACCTTAGCCACCCTCCGTCACCACCGAATGTGAGACAGAGCCGTTAACTTTACGGACCCAGTTTCACCGACCAGCGACACCAGAAGGCTGCGCGGTCAGCGCCGGCCGCCGCCGATGCGGCGGTCGTCGGCCAGTGCGGTAAGCGGGCCGAACTCGCGGGCAAGCTGGTTCCACGTCAGAACCTCGCCACAGCGGGCCGGGAACTCCTTCGGGTTGAACTCGGGCATGGTCCAGGTGCCAGTGCCCCGGTCCCGCAGCCACAGGTCCCCGTCACCGTCGACCACAGTCGGCGGGACCGGTACGGGCTCGGCCTGATCGGTGGGCTCCCAGGTGACCCGGCCCGGGTGGGAAACGCGGCGCAGCTCGGTGGTGGCCAGCCGCGCGGCCAAGTCACGGGTGGACTCTTCGGCGTCCTTGACCGACGCGAGTCGGAATGCGTCGTCAAGTACGGGCAGGGCTGGATTCTTGCTGCGCTTTGAACTCATACGCTGACTACCTCCGGTGGGGGGCGTCACATCCGTTATGGCACCCCGTAGAGGAACACGGTATCCGAGGCGGGAGCCGGGCCGGCTACGACCACTGTCCAGGTGGAGGCGCTGGCACACCGGGCGGTGGGGCTAGGTGGTGAGCTGGTCCTAGACGTGGCGCAACCCGTGGTGGTAGCGCTCAGATATGGCGGTCCGGGTCTGAGAAGGTGAGGCCGCCGGGGGCGAGCGGACGTCGGGCCGGGGCGGGTGCGGGCTCGGGCTCGGTCTCGCCGGGCGGCTGGCGGAAGTCGGCGCCCTGCTCGACCGGCATCAGCCGGCGCCCACCCGCCTGGGCGGGTACGGGAGCGTCGGAAGCGGGCTCGGAGAAGGCGGGCAGCGAGAGCGGTCGACGGTCGGTCATGATCCCTAGTCTCCCAGGCCCGGCCCTGCGGGTAGGGCCAGGCCGCTATCAGCGGTGATAGTGCTCTGGCCCTGGCCAGCAGGGCCAGGCTGGTTCGGACCAGCACAACGTCCAGGACGTCACGGCTCCCCCCACGCCGAAGCGAACCGCATGCCCTCCCAAGGGTTCACCCCTGCGGGCGTCTGGGGCCGGCCCCGGACACACGACAGCGTGGGCCGCCATCGGGTGGTGGCAGCCCGCGCTGGGGTTCGTCGTAGGGGTCTCTCAGGCGGCGTCCCGCAGGCTCTCAGCTCTGTCACAAAGGCTGCCCATGGCCGTCCCTGCAACTCGACTCACACAGCCCCACGGCCGCCGCCTTATGAGTTGACTACTGCTTCCTTCTTGCCCTGCACCTTGGCGAATGCCTCGTTTGCGCGATCCTGGGCGAACTTGCCGAACCCGAACGGGACATTGGGCTTGGCCCGCCCAGCGGCCCCCGCCAGGGCTGCTTCGGGCACCTTGTCGGCGGTGATGTCGCCAAGGCCATTGGGGCCGTCGGCGAAGGCGGGAACGGCGACGGTGAGCGGGAGGGCGGCCAACAGGGCGACAGTGACGATGCGCGGCATGGGCTTCATGCGCTGGGAAACGATCACGCCCAAGGAATGTCACCGCGTCGGGAGGTCCCTCCAAGGCGCTCCCCGTGTCCCTTCCCGCGCGGCCTGGGCGGGGTGCTTAGCCAGCAGCCGCGGCATTGCCCTCCCCGAACCGCGGCACGTCCTTCACACTCACGTCCAGGCGCAGCCGCTTGAACCGCAGCGGGTGACGCCACACGCCGCCCCGGTCCACCGCCCGGTCCGCACTGACCTCCGCCACCAGCTCGGGGTGGACCAGGGTCACGTCCAGGACGTCACGGCTCCCCCACGCCGCCGTGAACCGCACCCCCTCGAAGGGATGCCCGGGGCCGGCAACGACTCCGCAGTCTGCGCCAGCATCGGCTCGACCGGTGGTCTGAGCACCATCCGCGGGGCCTCCCTCGCAGTCGCCCCCTTCCAGAGTCGGCCCATCCGGCGCGAAACGGGTGCGGCACGGTGGCGGCATGCGCCGCTGGTCCCTGTTGACCCGGACAACGTCCGCTAACGACCCGCAATTCGGCGTGGTGACGAAGGCGGTGAGGAGGCCTTGGCGCACATCTCGCCGACGGATTCATACGTCCGACCGTTCGAGGGACCTCCTGCGACGACCACCACGGACCTGGGAAGGGTCACTGGTGATCAGCACCGTGCTGATCAGGAAGGCAGGCATGGACGACAGCCAGCGAGCTCAGGCAGAGGGTCAAGCAAGAATGCTGTTCCAGGAGATCGACAAGGACCGGGACGGCCGCCTCACGGTTCGGGAAATGATGGACTACACCACCAAGAAGGGCCCGATCGACCCGATCGCCATGGATAAGGCGTTCCACAACTTCTTCGCTGCCGACACCGACAAGAGCGAGACCCTGAGCGAGGAAGAGTTCGTTCGGCACTACGTCGAGTCGCAGGCGTGACCTGCGGGGCCGTCACGTTCCGAGCGTGACGGCCCCGTGCAACCACCCTCGGCACTCCCCGGCCCGCGTAAGGCAGACCGGGTGCCGGCGTCACCAGCCCCGCCATCGCGTCGCTGTGCCACCAGACCTACCGCTGACCTGCGGCGCGCCCCCTCGCCGAGAAAATCGAACACATGATGGAATAGAGGGACCCCCGCACCGAGGAGCAGCGCCATGACCTTCCCCGCCCCGGCACCCACCGCCAGACCGCAGGTCGCCACCTGGTCCCCCTCCCAGACCGGCCCATGCGCGCGGTGCGGTTCGCCATGTGCGCGGTACGGGGCCCCTGCCAACCCCTTGTGCGAGGCGTGCAGGGCCGCGCGACGGGGGCTGAGAGGGCGTTGTCGAACGAGTCGCCGACCGATCCCATGGACGCCTGGATACCGGCTCTGACCAGGCGTGTTGTGAGCTTCACGGACGTGTATTGGCAACCGTGGTCCGCATGGTGAATGAGCTCGCCGGCGATGGGCTCGCGGCTGGCCAGGGCGTACTCGAGGGTGGTCAGGACCAGGTCGGCGTCCGCGCGGGCGGAAGTCTCCCAGGGCACGACCCGGCGGGAGAACGCGTCGCGGATCGCGGAGAGCCACAGCGGGCCATCCAACGTCGTGATCATAGTCAGGTCGGTGACCCACAGCCGGTTCGGCCCGGTCGCGGTGAAGTCGCGCTCGACCAGGTCAGGAGCGAGCTCGGCGTCCGGGGCGCGTCGGGTGAAGCCCTTGTCCCGGCGGGGACTGATCCCGGCCAGGCCGGCCTGGCGCATGAGACGTTCGACGCGCTTGCGGCCGACTCGGGTGCCTTCGCGCTTGAGGACGGCGTGCACACGCGGTGAGCCGTAGATCCCGCCGGACTCGTCGTGGACCTGACGGATCCTGCTGGTCAGCTCGGCGTCCCGACGGCGTCGCTCGCACGGCTCGGTCTCGGCCTGGCGCCACCGGTAGTAGGTGGAGGAGGGGATCTGGAGTTCCCGGAGTATGGGCTCGACCCCCAGGTGCGGGTGCTCGTCGAGGAGTCCTGTCACCTGGGCCGGGTTCGCCCGCTTGAGCTGTCCGTTCTCCTTCCGCAGGGCCGCCAGTTCCTCACGCTCGGCGGTCGTGAGCAGGTCTCCCCGTTCGCCGGCGTCGGCCTGCCGGATCCAGTTGCGCAGAGCCTCGTGATGCACGCCGAGTTCCTCGGCCATCCGGCGGATCACCGGCTTCGGCTCGGTGGTCCGGTACATCCGGACCGCGCGTTCACGCGACTCCCGCGGGTATTCCCTCGGTGCAGGCATCGTCTGGACTCCTCTCATGAGACCCATCTGACCCTCTGTCACCACTTCCCGCATCGGGGGAACCTCACCCCTCCACAGGGTCGCTGTGCTGGCCTCCCTTGCGGCCGACCTCATAAGCGGTGGTCCTCGGCGAGGATGAGATCGGCTGCGTGGTGCGGGCAGGCAGGGGTATGCCAGGTCACCGACAGGAACTCTCCCTCGGCACTGAGAGTCCGCGCTCCACCCGTGACCGCAGTGGCCCGGCAAAAGCCGCAGACGACAACCTTCAAGGGGAACAGGTCCGCCGACGGGCGGGATCGTGTCGTTGGTTCCATCGTCTGCTCCTGCGGTGGCGGCACGGGCGAGACCTCTCACCTACCCACCGATGCTCCCAGCAGGCACGGGCGTCCAGGGCGAAGCCATGGAAAGCCTCGGCAATAGCGAGCCCGCACCTGCCCGTCAGACCAGATGGGCCCCGGGACAGGGGGGCGTCCCGGGGCCGGTCGCGGCACCGCAAGGGGGGAGCGGTTGTGCATCTGACGCGACGATATGGATAAACGATTCAGCAGCTGCCCGGTTACGGCTGCATCCAACCCGCGCGCGCCATCGCGGCCGCGGCAGGTCAGCCGCTGAAGGGCTGTACGCCTTCCCCGAACACCGGCACGTCGGCGACGGGGACGTCCAGACGCAGCCGCTTGAACCGCAACGGATGCCGGAAGACGCCGCCCCGGTCCACGGCCCGGTCGGCGCTGACCTCCGCCACCAGCTCCGGGCGGACCAGCACCACGTCCAGGACGTCACGGCTCCCCCACGCCGAAGCGAACCGCACACACCCTCCCACAGGTGCCCCGGGCCAGCGGCGGCCAAGTGCTCGCCCACCTGCCGGGCCTGCTCCGGCCGCAGCGGGACCGTCCGGCCGACCGCGCGCAGGCGGCCCGCCTCATCGTGGCGGCCGAGGACGAGGAGCTGCGGCCGGGCGAGGGTGCCGGTTGGGCGTCGACCGCCAGCAGGCGGGCAGTCTGCGCCATGCGGTGCAGCTGATACAGGGATCACCAGTAGCACTGCATGGTCATGTCGTCCAGGCGCACAAATTTAAAGAATCCATCTGCGCCAATTATTGCCTTGACAAAAACCGGATTGACTCCATTAAGGTTCCACCGCTGCGTATCGACTGCCTGATATGAGTCGCTACCCTTGATGAAGGGGTACGTAGAGAAGAGCAGGTGGTCGTGGGCATCCCAAATTTCGATGCCGACCTGCGCGTTGCTGATGGACCTCATGTAGAACTGCGCTGCACACTGCGCATTCCCTGGTACTGAGTTCGTCGGCACCCAGTAACCTTCGAAGGCCCAACCGTCCCTGGCGAGCAGCCATCCGTTGTTGTCGCCGGAGTGCGCCGCGCCGAGCGCGAGGTCGAAGCCAGCGGACGCTGAGCCACCAGTCGCTACTACCCAATTTGCCCGAGGGTTGCCCTCGAACCCGTCCTGTACCTGGGAGATCCTTGCCTGCGCTTCTCCGGAGTTGGCCACCAGCAGTGAGGCGGACAGCACGGCAATTGCTGCTAGCGAGTTGAGTCTGCGGCGGAGGAGCACGGATCCAAAGGGTGAGTGGTTTCTTTGCATGACGTCCCTTTTCCGAGCGCCACCTTAGGGCGAGGTGTCTCACTCCAGTCGCTGCCTTGACGTATCACGCGCCGCTTACGAGCTTGGGCGATGGGGCAGACATGATTTTACGTCCGGCTCCAATCTAGGTCGCCCACTGTGGCTACGCATCTTGGAGATGCGCAGAAGCGCAAGCGATGTGGGATGAAAGCGTTAACCCGGGACAGAATGTGTCGCAGATATTGATCAGAAACTCATGGGGTCCTCGTCCAGGATGTAGCGGACATGCGGGCCGCCGAAGTAGCCGCGGACGATGTGCGGCTGACGCTGGCGTCTGCGGAAGAAGCGACGGGTCTCGGCGGCGAGTTCGGCCTGGTTACGGCCCTGGTGCTGCTTGGGCAGGCTGTGCTTGAGGTCGGCGTTGACCAGCTCGTCAGTGTTCAGCTCGGGCGAGTACGTCGACGTCGTCGGGGTGGGCAGCGAGCCAGTCGCGGACCTTCTTGGAGCGGTGGGCGGAGTGCCCGTCGACCACGAGATGGACCTTGCGGTCGAAGTGGCCGGCGAGCCGGTCCAGGAAGCGGCACATCACCTCGGCGGTGAAGCTCTCGGCGAAGACCATGAAGTACATCCGGCCCTTGGTACTGATCGCCGACATCGCGTTCACCGAGAACCGGTTGCCAGTCCGCCGCACGACGGGAGTCTTCCCCTTCTCTCCCCAGGTGCGGCCGGTGACCTGGTCGGAGCGGATGCCGACCTGGTCGGCGAACAGGACCTCGCCGCCGTCCTTCTTCGCCTTCGCCCAGATCGCCGACCAGGTCTCCTCGTGCCAGCGGCGCACGGCCTCCGGGTCCTGCTCCACGGCCCGCTTGTCCGAACGCTGGAAGGACAGCCCCCACCGCCGCAGGTACTTGCCCAACCCCGGTTCGGTCAGCCGCAGCCGGTACAGCCTCGCGATCAGCTCGCCCACCAGCCGCCGCGTCCACAACTGCCCGCTCAACCCCACGTCGCAGGGCCGGTGATCGAGGACTGCCTGCCGCACAGCGGTCTGCTCCGCTTCCCCGAGCAGCTGATGCACCCAGACCGGTTTGCCGCGAGGCCGCATGACCAGCGCTTCCCGCCCGCCGGCCTGCCACTTTGCCCACCACGTGTCGACCGCCTTCAGCGACACCCCGAAGACCGCCGCCACGTCCTCACGGTCCCGCCCCGCCACCAACGCGGCCACCGCCCGCAGCCGCAGGGCCTCCTGCACCGACGGCGACAGATGCCGCGCGTCCCCCACCAGATCGCTCACGCCCCTCCAACGACCCAGAACCCAAACCGTTTCTGATCAATAGGAGCGATTCGTACGGAAGTCGTACGCCTTGTCGCGCGGACTCGGCCCGGAAGCTTGCCCGGCCGTCCCGGGCCGAGCCTGGGCACCCGGATTGTTTCCAGAACCGGCTCGAATCGCAGGGAATCGCTCCGCTGCCCGGCCATGATCACGATTGCCGTGAGGGACCACCCTCACGAAGGCCATCCCCAGGCCCGCCGCCGCGAACGCGCCCCGTCCCCGGCCTCAGGCAGGCGCACCAGCCACCCGTCCGGGGCGGTCCTGCTCCCACTCGAACAGGTCGGGCAGGCGGACCTCCCGCCGTTTCCTGGCGGCATCTGGGCACACCCGGCGCGCCGACACCCGGGAGCGGCGCACAGAGTGTGCCCGATGCCGCCAGGTCAAGCCACGAAAGTCAGGGTCATGACGCGATTGGCGTGCCCGGGGCTTACTTCACCAACACCAAAACCCGCCGCCACAAACTCACCCAAGAGCAGCGCACCACGCTATGGAGTGGGCGTGAAACCACCCGCCGACCGCTGAGCTGGCCGGACACACGCGAGAGTGGGCCTTGGTCCTCGGGCTATCCCGAACGGTCCGAGGCTGTCCGGCGAACAGTTCCGCAGGGATATACCGGGCGTCTCCGGATCCGTCAAGTCCCGAGTTGTCGGAGCGTGACGGCGTTGTGCCGGTCGGGCTTACTGAAGATGTGGGCCCCACCAGACATGGACACGGGGCCGCAGGGGTGGCGGAAATCCTCGCCGAGGATTTTCCCGCTCACCGAACCGCCAGCTTTCCCGGCACGGCGGTCCCGGCCGGAACCGAGCCGCCAGCCGGCCCCCCGATTCCCCGGGGCACGTCGGGAAACCCCTCGACAGAAGGAGAAATCCCATGACCCATGGCGTTCACGCCCACAACGACGCACAGCCCACACGGCGGGGCCTGCGTCTCGCGATGGTCTTCGCCTCGACCGCGTTCCTCTCCGGGGGCGTCATCCTTCCGGCAACCGCCGCCACGACGGCCGTGAGACAGCCCGCCCCCGCGTCCGCCGTCACCGACGGCGGAAAGGGCGGTAACGGCGAGGAAGGCTGCGCCGGTGACTGCGGTCCAGCCCCATGGAACCGCCGCCCCGCAGGCACCGGCGGAGCGGGCGGTGACAAGCGAGAGATTCGCCAGGTCCGCATCGGGACACCGCCGACACCGCCGCGTTACCCTGATCCCCCGGTATGCGAGAAGAAGCCTTGGCTCTCTACCTGCCCGCCTCTGTAGCCGTCCCGCCATGCGCGAAGGGGACCTAGCTGTATTGCCCCGGGAGGTTGTGGATGGGTGATGCAGGTCTCGGCTGAGGCGTCTTGAATGGGTGAGGGCCTTTTGTCGTTCGGTGTGGATTGCGACATCTCCACCGAACGACAAAAGGCCCTCATGTCTCACCGTAATGCACCCCTGACCGAGACCGGACGGCTGCGGCTGGCCCGCTGCGTGGTCGATGACGGCTGGCCCCTGCGTCGGGCCGCCGAACGGTTCCAGGTCTCACCCACCACCGCCCAGCGGTGGGCTGCCCGCTACCGGGCTGCGGGCCAGGCCGGCATGGCCGACCATTCCTCACGCCCCCACCACAGCCCCCGCCGGACGCCGACGCGCACCGAACGGCGGATCATCAAGGTCCGCCTCCTGCGGCGCTGGGGACCCGCCCGTATCGCCCACTACCTCAGGCTGGGCCAGGACGCGGTCTTTCTCGCTCACGTCGAGGGTGCGCAGCCGGTCCTGGCACGGTGAGGACCAGGCAGCCCTGGCTCACCGGCCGCAGAGGACGCCGGACAGGCCTCCAGCGGGCCGGCCATGTCCCGGATGACCTTGGTCAGGCGACCTCCAACAGTTTGCAAGGCGCGCATGGTTCCTTGACGCTGCGCGCAAAGCACACGAGCCGGTCCGCACCCACGCCCACGAGCGCAATGGGCTCCGGCCACCCTGCCGGCGCGGCTCGCCGAAGGCGCAGCGAAGGAGGAAATGCCGCACGGATTTCACACCGAGGTTTGCAGTTCGCCTTGGAAGGCGGCCCAAATCTACCTGCCTACAAGGCTTTCCCATCAGGCCGGACGTCCTGCGGAACGTACAGGTGCTGCAGCGAACACCACCTCTGCCGTGTGCGAAAAGCCGGGGCCACGAGGGGTGGCCCCGGCCGCAGGGCGGGAGCTCGTCGGCTCAGCTGACGGCCATCGCGAGTTCCGCGAAGCGGAGCTCGTACGGCCGCCGGCGCTCGCCCTCCCCACCGTTGATCAGACCGGTGGCCTTGGTGACGCTGGCGGTCTGAGCGGGTGCGCACGATCAGGGCAGCTGGACCGACAGTGAGTGGACCAGCCTGGGCCTCGACGGGCTCGTCCTAGGGTGGGCTCAAGATTTGGACGGGAGTGCTACTGCATGGCGACCTGGCAGGACGGGATGAGAGTCCATCCGAAACGCACCCGCCGCGAGCTGACCGACGCGCTCCCTGCCTGAGGCGCGCCGGGGTATTGGGGCACGCGAAGAGGTGGCGGTGTTCTTCCTGTCCTTGGAGTCGGCCGAACTCAAGCTCGTTGAGCCCAGACGCTCGGCCGACTCGAGTCCGTCGGCTCAGCCGGTCGCCAGCGCGAGTTCCGCGAAGCGGAGCTCGTACGGCCGCCGGTACTCGCCCTCCCCCCCGATGATCAGATCGGTGGCCTTGGTGACGCCAGCGGCCTGGGCCGTGCGCACGATCAGTGCAGCCATCTCCGAGGCCTGCACTTCTCCGGGACCGCCCGCATCGATACGCCACGGCGGCTTGCCGTCGTCTCCGGGGCGGATGTGCCCGGGCGGCAGCGACTCCCGGCGGGTCCAGCCGAGCTTGGCCGCGTTCTCGCCGCGCGCCGCCTCCTGAACCTGATACTCGCAGTACCCGAGGTAGAGGCGTCCGTCGCAGACGATGTCGAACATGATGGGCGAGGCGTCGCCGACCCGCCCGTACAGGGACAGGTTGTGGGACATCCCTAGCGCCAACGTCACCGCGGGCAGGGTCCGCAGGAACGCGCCGATCGAAACTCTCAGAGTGTCCCAGTCCCCGGCCAGTTCCCACCGCGGATGCTGCAAGGAGTGTCCGCAGTCCTCCAGAACGCCGGCAAATCCCCGTCCGGCCAGCGAGTACCACGTCTCCCAGGCCTCGCTGGGCTGCAGCACGAGCTCGGGGCCGTCCGCCCCGGCCCGCAGTTCCAGGGTCACCCGGTCCTGGCGCCAGCGCAGGAACGGACTGCCCCACAAGGGCCGCGGCCCGCGCCGCCCGTAGGGAGCGGTGCTCCCGTGACTGCCGGCGTACGTCGCGTCCCCAAGCACCTGGCGCACCGCGTCCGCCGCCCGCCGGAATTCCTGTGCCTGCGCGCGCGGTTCCGGTGCGGGCCTGGTCAGCGGGACCACGAGCTCGAGGTACTCCTGCAGCCGGGCCCACTCCCGTTCGGCGGGCCCGACCGGGACGAGCACGGCGTCGCCGCCTGGCAGCCCGGTCACCGCCCCGCGCGGCCCGCCTGGCCCGCTGGCCCACTCCCAGCCGAGCCAGCCGATGAGCTTGCGCATGTCCTCCTCGCTCCAGAGCAGGCCGACGAACCGGCTCGTCAGGTTCTGGGCAAGGGCGCCTATTTCGTCACTGCTGATCATGACGGCATTGCTATCAGGTCCCACCGACAGGCAGTTGTCCGCCGACCGGAGGGTCAGTCCCCGAAACCGCCGTCTTCGTGGGTTCGGCCGGCTGGCAGGGGCCGGCTACCTGTGCCGGGGCGCAGGATGTCTGCGTGGATGCGGACCCGTGCGCCGGGCTGGCCGGGGTAGTGGATGACGGGGCTGATGCCCGAGGTGGCCCACAGTTTGTCCAGGGCGGTCATGACGGCGCGGACGGTGTCCTCGTCGTGCCCGGCAACGTCCAGGACTGCGAGGCCGGGCTCGCTGACGTGCACCTCATCGGCGGAGTTCATGCCGTTGGCGACGTTGCCCTCCGCGGACTGGTTCGCCTTGGCAAGCGCGACCACCCGCAGGGGTGACTTCCACCGGGGCAGGGTGACGAGGCCCCGGCCTCGGCGTCGGTCTGGGCCGCGATCCCGGGCGGTCCGGGCGAGGCGGCGGCAACCGACGCCTGCCCGCGGGCCTCGTACGGCCGGACTGTCAGGATCAGATCGCGCGGAGGACTGCGGTGACTTTGCCGAGGACCGGAATCCGCGCCGCGTCAGGCTCCGGGGTGGGGAGGCTCGTGTCGTGACTCGAGGAGACGGGCGCGGCGCTCCTGGCAAAGCGGGTTGCCTCCGGAAGGCCTGATGCGCGCCCACGATCGGCCTGCGCCGAGCAACCTGCGCCCCGGACGAAATGCCCTGGCTTTGTACACGTCGAAGAGCAGCGTTTCGACAGCAGTTCGGGAGTCACCCTGGCCGTCGGCGCCGAGCCGTTGTTCATGACGACGGGAGGCACCGCCCACCGCTGGAAAGTCGTACCGACGGCCCGGGCGTCCCCCGAGGCTGGGTCCGGCCTTCGGGGAGCATCGGTACAGCGCTGCTCCGGGACAACGGCTGCCTCGGCGGTGGGCGGGTCTTCTGGGCCGCCGACCTGTGACCCGCACCCCGTCGGACGAGGCATCTGGGCGACACGGCAGCTTCGGACATTTATCCCCGTATCCGGTACGGCCGCATGCTAGAGATAGGGGGCAAATAGTCCCAAAATAGGAGGTACGCGACGATGCACACAACTCTTCTCCGTGTGACGGCCGCGCTGGGCGCCGCGGCAGTGCTGGCTATCTGCGGCGCCGGCGCGGCCAGCGCCGACGGCGTGGGCAACGCAGGCATCGGCAACGCAGGCATCGGCAACGCAGGCGCTTTCAACGACGGCATCGGCAACGCCGGCATCGCCAACTGGGGTCTGGGCAACGCGGGCATCGGCAACACGGGCATCGGCAGCCACGGCATCGGCAATTCAGGCATCGGCAGCTCCGGCATCGGCAACTGAGACGGGCTCACGGCCCCCGCACCACCGGGTCGCACGACGCGCCCGGCTGACGCCGGGCCGGTCCACCCGGGCTGCCCGCTCCACCAGCGGCCGGCCCGGGTGTGTGGCGTCGAACAGCTGGCCCGCGAGGATGGCGAACCGCGCGAGCAGAATCGGCTTCACCTCGTTGCACGAGAACCTGGATGCCGTCACCCCCGGCGGCCGGCCTGGCCGCCGCCCGCGAGCGCGGCCGGATCGGCGGCCGCCCGAGGGCCGCCACCAAGGAAGTCATCCGTGCCGCCTGCGCGCTAGGCGTCTCACGACCCCCTGTGGCTTGCTGCCTCCCGTTCTCGGGTTCTGGCTCACTTTCCGTGAAGCGTGCACCGTGAGTGACGGTTGGAGGTCGCTCCTACCGTCCGACAGTTGCCTGAAAACCATCGGTGGCGATCGTGGATGGGCTGACAGTTCGGGTCCGTGGAAGAGACGGTGCTCCAGCTGGAGGAGCTGCTGTTCCCGTCGATCGCGGATATCGCGGTGCTGTCGATCGACGTGAACGACGAGGCGGTATTGATAGAGGCCCGGTGCACGCTGGTCGGGGCCGACTGCGTTGGGTGCATGAGCTGGTCGGAGCGGGTTCACAGCTCCTATATGCGGTATCCCGCTGACGTGCCCAGTGCGGGGAAGCGGGTTCGGCTGTGCCTGTGGGTCCGCCGGTTCATCTGCGGGAACGCGTTATGCGAACGGCAGACTTTCGTCGAACAGATAGCCGGGCTGACCCGGCGGTACGGCCGGTGGACCGAGCGCCTGCGGGCGACGCTGGCTGCGGTCGGTCTCGCGCTGGCCGGCCGGGCAGGCGCCCGCATGGCCGGTGTCTTCGGGGTGGCTGTCAGCCGCAGCACCGTTCTGCGACTGGTCAAGGCCCTGCCCGATCCAGATGTAGCAGCGCCGCGGGTAGTCGGGGTCGACGAGTACGCGACGCGCAAAGGGCGCTTCTACGGGACCGTGCTGGTCGACGTCGAGACCCGGCGGCCCGTGGACATGCTGCCCGACCGGGAAGCATCCAGCCTGGCCGCGTGGCTGGCTGAACGCCCGGGCATTGAGGTCATCTGCCGCGACCGCGCTCCGTTCTTTGCGGAAGGAGCCACCATCGGGGCGCCCCAGGCGATCCAAGTCGCAGACAGGTGGCACTTGTGGCACAACCTGAGCGAGGCCGCCGAGCGATGCGTCGCCCAGCACCGCGGCTGCCTTGGGGTCCTGGCTCGTGAGCCAGCCGATTCCGCGGTCGCGGCTCCGCCGCCCGCGCAGATGACCGGATCGCCATGGCCAACAGGGCACCGGTTCGCCGACCGCATTCGGGACAGGCACGCCATCGTCCACACGCTGCTGGCGGCCGGCCACAGCCGACGCTCGATCGGCCGCCAGCTCCACATGACCCACCGCACCGTCAAACGCTTGGCCGACGCCGTCGCTCCCGAAGACCTCTTCCAGGGGCAGTGGCAGAACCGCCCCACCGTCCTCGACGAGTACAAGCCCTACCTGGACGACCGCTGGAACCAGGGCTGCAGCAACGCCTGGGCATTGTGGGAGGAGATCGTGCCGTTCGGCTACAAGGGCAGCTACCAGCGAGTTCGCGCCTACCTCCGGGAAAAACGCCTCTCGCCCGGACCGGTCTCCGCCCGGCCGCCCACCCCGCGGACGGTCTCCGGGTGGATTCTCCGGCACCCCGACACCCTCACAGAGAGCGAACAACTCCGGCTCAAGGCGGTCCTGGTCCACTGCCCGGAACTGGACGCCCTCACCGGGCACGTCCGGTCCTTCGCACGGATGCTCACCGAGCGCGAGGGCGAACGTCTACAGCAATGGCTCGACGCCGTCCGGCAGGACGATCTGCCACCCATCCATACCCTGGCCGCCGGCATCGACCGCGATCGTGATGCCGTCACGGCCAGCCTCACCCTGTCCTGGAACTCCGGCGTCGTCGAAGGACACGTCAACCGGATCAAGATGCTCAAACGCCAGATGTTCGGCCGAGCCGGTTTTGATCTCCTCCGCAAGCGTGTCCTGCTCTACTCATAGGACATCGCCTTCTGATGGCTTCCGAGCACTTCGCGAGGCAGACCAGGCTCAGGCCGCCATGAAGCGGCCCAGCTCGCGTGACTTGCACTTAAGGGCGGCTGCCCAAGCCCCCTCAGGGGAAACCGGGGCCGCCGGCACCTGAACATCCTTGAGGCCGCCGTCCTCGGCGACGCCTGCTGGCAGCCAGTTCACCTCGATGCCTGCCCTCTCCGCCAAGACCAGCACCGTGGCGACGAATCCCTCGGACAGGGCAACCATGACTGCGTGACTCGTCCTCCGGTGCCACGCGAGCAGGGCGTCGACAAACTCCTTGAACACGAGAGGGTCGATCTGGCACTCGTCAGCCTGCATGGGGCCGATGCCGGACGGCAGACCCAGTTCGACTTGGTGGACGCTCACCTGGCTCATGAACAGCCGGGAGGCCCCGTTGGACGGGTTCCAAAGGGTCTGGTCACCCATGTCGTAGTACTGGCTCAATGCAGCCCCTCCCTGCTGGTCATACCGGCCAGCGTCGCGAGCACATGACATTACGGTCAGTCAGCCCTCCACGGAAAGTGAGCCAGAACCCGTTCTGGTTCTGGCACACATTCCGTAAAGAATCTTGCTGACCCTCCGCCAGCAGGAGGTACGTACCATGTGAGCTGCGCGGATTCGATGTGACGAGAGGCTGGTGGAGCCCGAGCCAAGATCGTTCACGGAATGTGTGCCAGAACCCGTTCTCGTGAGCATTGGCTTTGTAGGTGAGTTCGAGAACACCTGGGCACTTCCCTCGGGAGCTTGGTTGTGCTCTACACGACGAGGGGCTCTGGTGCTGCCGAATCCCGACTAGCTCTCTCACCCAGCCGTTCCCTCTCTCACCCAACGTAGGGCGGGGGGGACGCGTCCACGAACACCCAAGCCTGGTTTTCGCCGTCATGGCAGGAGAACTCCTGCAGGTAGGCTCCTATTGGGGGCGCGGTCCGGCTCGCAGAGGCTGCGTCGAGACATCGCCCTCCCGCTGCCGTGCCAGCCCAGCTCTGTGCTGCCCTGATCCTGAAGAAGCCTTTCGGACCAGGTTCGATTCGCCAATTCTGGGCGTCGGATGGCGTGTCGCAATGATTTTGGCGAATGATCGCCATTCCGTCCGGTTTTCTGCTGCCTTCCAGACATAGTCCCGTGTTCCGCACTTCGATCTGGAAACTGCCGTTGATAGGCCGGAAGCGGAACTGCTGGCCTACCTCGTTGCGGTTGGGCTGCAGGGTGATCCTGTGGCGGACAGGTCGGTTCAACTCTCGGAGTCCCAACTCCCAGGGGGCGGCGAGGACCAGATCTTGGGTGAACCCACTCTTGATGTTCCACCATCCGCTACCGAAGTCCGGTGGTCGCTGAGGATCCCCGAAGGTCGGACACTTCCCATCTGGGAAGATGTCGCAGGGGCCCGCGGAGGTGCTGACGGGCGCGAGTCCCAGACTTACCAGTAAAAGGATCAGAAGGGAAAGAAGAAGAGTTTGTCGGCGCATCGCAACCACCGGGCGTTCGATGTACTGCCAGGGCGCGTAGGAAGACTCTTTGTGAACCGACCCGCCATGGACGGGGAGGGACTGCTGCCCTCAGGAACGAGAGAACGGGGTGCACTTCCACGGTATGGCCCCAGCATGGGCCCGCAACCCGACAGCCCCGGGCTCCTATCTCTGACAGACGGGAAGGCGGAGACGGGGGTGGGTGCGTGACCCCACCTCGCGCCGTGATGATCACGGTGTGGGCGTGGGGAATGGCTGGCCTTCGTGCCCCATGACGGTACGAGAGCCGTCTATCTCCGTCGCTGCGGTTTCGACACCAGCCGGTGCTGCCAGTTCTAATCAACATTCCACGCACGAACGGGCGACCAGTGCTCTCCGAATCAGCCGACAGGTGCTCTTCGTTTTTTCACCTACGCAGCCATGAGCGCGAATAGGCGGTGTTCACGAGAACGGGTTCTGGCATACATTCCGTGAACGATCTTGACTCGGGCTCCACCAGCCTCTCGTCACATCGAATCCGCGCAGCTCACGTGGTACGTACCTACTGCTGGCGGAGGGTCAGCAAGATTCTTCACGGAAATGTGGGCTCTTCGGGGTGGAGCATGCATCGAATACAGCGCAGAAGTCCCGGTTCACCGGATCCGGCGGCGGCGTTCATCCACGGCAGGGCGTCCATGGCGTGCGCGCGTTCGTCTGTGGCGAAGGCGTCGACGGTCTGGTGAAGGTCCTCGGGGGCGGGTTCATCAGTGAGGCAGAACCAGCCGATCGCCGCGGCCAGGCGGACTTCGGGGGCCTCCCTTCGGTCTTGCCACCGCTCGCGGAACCACGAGACGGTTGGCGGATGTGCGTGGGCCCGGGTGGTCTCGGCGGCGGCGAGGAGCAGGGCGGCGCGGACCAAGGCGTCATGCTCCGTGGCGAACCTGGTGGAGAGGGCGGTTCGGACCGTGTGATCGGGGTCGGCGGCGGTGGCCAGAACGTAGGCGGCGTCGATGCGGATGGTGGGGTCGGAGTCGTTGAGAAGGGGCAGGAGCACGGGTGCTTCGGCGGTGATCGCGGCTCGGGCGGCGGCCACCGACCAGCCTGCCGGGTAGCCGGTCACCTCGACGCCGTAGTCGTCGGGGGCGTGGCGCCGAGGATCGGTGCGGTGGAGAAGGAGTTCATCGCGGGAGGCGACGCCGTGGTACCGAGCGCGGGCGGGCCGGAGAGTACATCGAGGGCGACGGCACGGTGTGGGTGGTGGGCATCGGTGGCGATGGGGATCAGGAACGGTACGGCCAAGGCGGCGGCGGCCCGACTGTCGTTGGCACACAGGCCCCCCAACGCGTCCGTCGCTTGGCCAGCGGGCTCTGGCCTGTGTGCAGCAGGTGAACGGCCTCCTGGGCATCGTCCCCGTAGGGGAAGTTCCCCCACGGGACGGCATCGAGGAGCAACCCGCGTTGGGCCCCGGACTGGATACCGGCCACCACCGCCCGCACATCGAACGCGCCTCCCGCGAACGAAGCCAGATCCGCTCCGTCCACCAACGCCCGGCACATCGCGAACGTCGGATCGGTCCGCCAATCCCTCACACCACACCCCCACCATCGAATCCCAAGGGACTCGATCATGCCTTGCCCGACCGCCTCCGCCGGCCGACTGCTGGACATCCAGGGACACATCCCGACCACGAACCGCCGAGAAGCCGGACACCGTTCGCAGGGCGAAATACGGTCGGGCCAACCATCGCGCACACGGGCCAACCGGAATGCTCAGGGGCCACCTATCGCGCTCAGTCACAAAAGGACGGCAGGGGCGCCGGGCGGGTCGCTAGGCCAGTAAATCGAACACATGATGGAATGGGGAGTCCACCGCACCCAGGAGCGCACCATGACGTCCCCCACCGCCGCCAGATCGCAGGTCGCCACCTGGTCCCCGTCCCAGACCGGGCCCTGCGCGCGCTGGCACGTTAACTGCACCGGTGACTCCGATTCCGGAGCGAACTGCTCCATGTTCCCGTGTCTTGCGGATGACGCGCGCCCGTGACGTCTGGCATCGCGCCTCCTGCGTTCCCCTTTCAGAGGGCCATCCACGGGACGCGGCAGCGGTGGGAGGCCGTGCCCTCCGGGCACAGGGCCGCGATCACCGCGTTGCGGATGGTTCTGCGCCTCCGAAGGGAACACACCAAGCGGACACGCAACTCGATCGGCTGTCGAGCGCCACTGCTGCGGGCGGCATGTTCCACGGCCCACTGCTGTGCCAGGAAGTCGTACGCGTCGGCGGACGACGTCGCGCTCACACCGACGATCCGGGCGCCGCGGGAGCCCACGGCGTCCTCGACAAGCGTTTTGACCCAGGCCAGCCCCTCCGTATCCGCGTACAAGCCGAACGTGAGGTCGCGCGTCCTCATGCCGCTGCCCCTGTGAACCAGGAGTGAACCGGCGCGAGGGTGGATGACGGGGGCCATCCGTTGACCGTCGCCAGTAGCTGCCAGTAGCGCTCCACGAGCGGGTCGGTGCTCGTTCGCAGGCGGGCGAGGATCCAGCGGCCCAGATCGCTCTCCCCGGCACGCTCGAACGCTTGGGCGTAGAGCTCTCCCAGTGGGTCGGCCGGGGATGTGTCTGCGGTGGAGGCCGGAAACAGCCCGGCAGACACAGCCTCGTTGATCCGTTCGCGCATCGCCAGGTTGAGGGACTCTTGCAGCGCGATGCCGTCCCTCCGGGAGAGCTCTTCCGCCTGGTCCTCGGCTGTCCGCCGGATCGCCCCCCGGAAGTCCGCGGTCTGGCAGAGTCCGGCAAGTTCCACCCAGGCATCGACCTGCTCGGGCGTGGGGTCGTCGGGTAGTTCAGGCAGAACGGATCGCATCAGGCTCACGAACTCGGCATTGGTGTGGAGGCCCGTGAATGCTTCGTCGATGAAGTCGGCCACAAGTCGGTGGCGTTCGGTCCGGGAGAGCGTGGCAAGTCGGTGCACGAGGTCCATCTCCAGAGGAGTAGGGCGGCCGCGTCCGGCGACCGCTCGAAGAAGGGCGCGGCGCAGGCGCAGGGTACGGATCTGCACGTCCAAGGCGTCGGCGTGCGCTTGCATGACCTCCGACAAGGACGCCTCCCGGTCCAGTACCCTGCGCACCGTCGCCAGGTCGAGCCCCAGTTCCCGCATGTTGCGGGGCCGCTCGAGGCGGGTAAGCGCGTCCGGACCGTAGAGCCGGTAGCCCGCCGGGCTCCGGCCGGTCGGCGGGACGATGCCCCGGTCGGAGTAGAACCGGATCGTCTTCACCGTCAGTCCGGTCCGGCGGGACAACTCCCCGATCGAATATTGCGCGTCGCTGTGCATGCCCCCAGCCTTACGTCTCCCCCTACGGGAGACTCAACCGGGCCGGACACAACAGGGTTTAGGCCGCCCCCTTGGATCACCACGGCTGCTGGCACCTCGCCGCACTTCATTCCGCGCCATCTTCTCCTGGACCACCAGGTGATCCAGTGAAAGCACCTTCCTGGCGGGCGCACGACGCCGGCTACGGCACCCCGCTGCGCACGGAACACCCGAATACGGCAGGTATGGGTGCGCCCTTCCGCCTTGCGATGCACCGCAGCCGACGCCGTGCACTGATCCACCACGGTTATAGGACAGCCCATCAGGTGGCAGCCGCCCTGCCCCCCGACCGACTCGCCTTGATTAGTGCAGAGAAGCCACCAGCCGTGTGCGCGTTACGGTGCCCCCGCGAACCCGCTGTGTCTGTCGTGCAAGCAGGCCCGGCAGGAGCAGCTCGCGCGTACCTGACCGTGACCGACTCCGCCTCACCGCCCGTTCCGATCACGCTGCTCCTGCCCGACGGGCAGGAGATCGAGCGGGTACGGCTCTACGAACGCCAGCAGCTCGAATCCGGCCTGTTCATGTACAGGGTCGGGGTCCCGCTCTGGCAGAGCGCCGCAGGCGGCGGCGCCGAGCCGATCGAGTTCGCGACGTGGGTGACCTCCGCGCAGCTGCGCCCCATCCCCGGCGTCGACCTCACTGCCGTGCCCACCCACCGGCATCCCGTCACCGCGGCGGCGCCCGCCGTGCCCTGGGCGTGGGTACTGGACAGCCCCGCCCGCGGGCGGGCCGCCACTGTGCACGCAGCAGGGTGCCGGCTGGCTACCGACCGCGCGGTGGCGGTGAGGACGACGGCGGCGCTTGACGTCCTCGCACTGCCCGGGACGGCGGCGTGCACCGGATGCGACGCCGCCGAGACCCTGTTGCCGATCCTCGCCCACGGTCAGAGGGACACGTCCAGCACCGACGCGTGAACGGCCCGACGGCCTCAGAGAAGGAGTGCCGGGAGAATCCTGGCCGCCAGCCCCTCATCGAGATGGGAAGGCGCGCGGCGGATCGCTGGCTGGGCAGCGGCGCTGGATCTGGTGTGCGGCTACCTGTCCCAGGCCCCGCCGCGGCCGGGTCCGTCTGCGACACGACCCGGGCCCCCGTGTGCCGGGATTCTGGGCACGGTCAGGCCCCGTCCCATCAGCCGTATGCAGTCCAGACGCAGTCGGGTACCCGGCGCGAGACCAGGTGCCCGCAGACGCTCACGCACCTCGTGCTCCTGATCAGACGTCGACTCCACACACAAGATCTTCCGCGTGGAGGAGTTGGAAGGTCTTGTGGTCGCCGTCGCTGGTGTCGGGGTGCCACTCGAGCGCGGCTGTTTTGTACAGCTTGCCTGTCGCCGTCTGGGGCGTCCGAGCACAGCGGAGCCGCTGGCCGACTGGGGCCGCACATACCCGGCCCGGTGCGAGGGGAAGCGGCGGCGGTCAGCCGATCGGCTGCCGGGACTCGGCTCGCACCTTCAGGGTGGTCTCGGCGACCTTGGCCAGGTCAACGGACCCGGGCTTCTGCCCCACGATCTCCGGGGTGACCACGCCGACCGAGGCGCCGGTGTTCGCATCCGCCCATGCGCACATCGGCAGGGTGCTCTCGGCACCGCCCTGCCTCATGGTCAGCACCTGGCAGGACAGAGTCTGGGTGAGTGACATCTATGAGCTGATGATTGCCGTCGATTTGAGGGACGAGATATCCGAGCAGGAGCTCGCCGAGCTGAGCTGGCATTTGGGGACCGGGCCCCAACCTGAGCGCCTGTCCATCGTCACCGAGTTCCCGGTCGTAGTGGTGGACGACTCTGGGGTCCCGGAGATTGAGGACGACCCCTATCCGCTGCTGGCCGGGGACGGCACAGCCTGGCGGGTGGGTGGTGTGCTCTGCTCGGCACTGACCCGTCGCGCGGACCTGCCGTGGAAGGGCTGGTCGCTGACGTCCCGCCAGGAGATCCACCCCGACGAGTTCGAGAAGGTCGGCGAGCTGCTCTGCTGGCTGGCCGCAAGGGCTCACGAAACGCACCAACTCGGGGATAGCGCAGTCGGGATCGGATCCCTCAGGTTCTATGAAGACGAGGCTCCGGATGCACTTCAGGTCAAGAGCCGGGCAGGTCAACTGGCCGACCTGAAGATTGGTGAGGAGCCTCCTCCAAGCCGTCGCGCGCCGGGCGGTAGTGCTCAGAAGCGCCAAACGACCCCCAGGACACCGGCGTGGCTGGCTCAGCAGACCTTTGTGGTGTTCGCGGATGGTGGCGACCTCGCCTAGGACTTGTCCGGCCGATCATGTGACTAGTCCGTGTCCGGGTCGTTGATGTGGACATGGGACGGGGTGATCTGACTGATGCCGAGTGGGAACGGCTGCGGCCGTTCCTCCCGGTCAGCAACAGGCGTTGTGGCAGGTGGCGGGACCACCGGCAGGTGATCGACGGGATTCTGCACCGGGTGCGGACCGGCGTGCAGTGGCGTGACCTGCCCGAACGGTTCGGGCCGTGGAAGACCGTCTACGAACGCCACCGACTGTGGTCGGGTGACGGGACATGGGAGCGTCTGCTCCAGCAGGTCCAAGCCGCCGCGGACGCGGCGGGTGAGATCGACTGGGACATCTCGGTCGACTCCACCATCGTGCGGGCTCATCAGCACGCGGCCGGCGCCCGCACCGACCCGCCGCCATTACCCGCCTCAAAGGGGGCCGAAGTTCCAGAACACCAGGGCGAAACCGCGTGGCAGAGCCTCGTCGCCCGCCTGGTGGAGGTGGTGCGGGAGGTGAGGGCCTGGGCCGCTCGCGCGGCGGGTTCACCACCAAGCTCCACCTGAGCGCGGACGGCCGTTGCCGCCCGCTGTCCCTGATCGTCACACCAGGTCAGCGGGCGGACTGCACCCAGTTCAAACCGGTGCTCGAGAAGATCCGCGTCCCGAAGTCCGGCCCGGGCAGGCCCCGCAAGAAGCCGGACAGCGTTGCGGCCGACAAGGCCTACAGCAATGGCCCCTGCCGCGAGTATCTGCGGCGCCGGGGCATCCGGCACACGATCCCGGAGAAGACCGACAGCCAGGCCGCCCGCCTGCGCAAAGGCTCACGCGGCGGACGGCCACCCGGCTTCGACGAAGAGCGCTACAAGAAACGCAACACCATCGAACGGGCCATCAACCGCCTCAAACAGCACCGGGCAGTAGCCACCCGATACGACAAACGCCGCTACGTCTACCTCGGCACCGCAACCGCCGCAGCCCTCACCATCTGGCTCCGAACATGATCGACCGGACAAGTCCTAGAAAGGGAGACCGACCAGGCCCCATCGGCGGGCGCCGGCCTCCGTGGCCACGTCGCCCCATTCGCGCAACAGCGCTGCGGCGGCGTCGAAGCCGGCGGGCCGGCCCGCCCAGCCGGCGGCCTCGGCTTCGAAGGGCCCGCGCAGTTCCTCCAGCCGGGGCGCGGCCACCTGCCAGGAGCGGACCAGCTCCGACACCTCGTCGGGGGCGCTGAGCAGGAGCACCCGGGGGCGCCACGGAGCGGGGTCGTCGGGGAAGCCGCGCGCGGCGGGCCGTTCCTCCTCCGCGGCGGCCGTGGGGTCCGTCCCCGTGAGGTCGTCCGGGTCGTCCCAGAACAGGCCGCGCAGGAAGTGGTCCAGGGCGTCCCGCAGTTCGAGCGCCACCGAGGTCCGGACGTCCTCCCAGGCATTGCCCAATCGGGGGTGCCAGCCGTAGGAACCGGTGGTTCCGTGGAACCGGTACTCTGCGCACCAGGACACCTGCCGCTGCCACACCCAGCCGCCCGTCACGGCGTAGTCGGCATCTTCGCACGCCTCGGAGGAGAAGTCGGGGCAGGCGGCATCGCCCAGTACGTTCACCCTGTCGTCCGCCGGTATCCGCGCCAGGTGCTCCCAGTCGACCATGAGCACCGTGATGTCGAGTCCCATCGGGACAGGCTAGTACCAATGCCGTGTAGTTACTGACTTGAGCTCGTTGGGGTGAATCGTTGCGATGTTCCTGATGGGTGTGGGTGGGTGACTGTATCCGTGGTGTGTGAGATATGCGGATGGGGGCGGGCTGACTCCGGCAGGACGTCAGCGGCGCGAGGCGGTACGGATGCAGGCGGCTGAACTGTTCGAGCAGAAGGTCAAGCCGTCGGAAGTCACGCGGCGGCTGCGGGTGAGCTTGAAGTCGGCTTATCAGCGGCACCAGTTGTGGCGGGACGGCGGTGTTCAGGCTCTGGCTTCCCGCGGTCCGAGCGGGTCACGGTGCCGCCTGTCCCCGCGGTGTCTGGAGAAGCTGGCCGTGTATCTGGAGCAGCGGCCGGCCTCGCACGGCTGGGTGGAGGACCAGGTGTGGACCGCATCGAGGGTGGTCACGCTGATCGTCAGGAAGTTCCACATTTCCTACAGCGTCTCGAGTGCCACCCGGTTGATGCACCGTCTCGGGTTTTCCCCGCAGGTGCCTGCGCGGCGAGTGGCCGAACGCGACGAGCAGGCCGTGAGTACGTGGCGGGAGGCGACCTGGGCGGAGGTAAAAGGGCGAGGGCGGCCTGCGGGGGCTACGTCTGCTTCGAGGACGAAGCCGGCTTCACCCGACGGCCGCCCCGGAAACGGGCCTGGGGCCGGCGCGAGATCACGCCGGTCGTGACGGTCAGCGGGCGCCGCTCGGGACGGCTGTCGGTGGCCGGCCTGATCGCGATGCGGCCCGGCTCCCGGACTCGCCTGTGTCACCGCCTGCGGACCCACCCCGCCGGCAAAGGAACACGTCGCAGCATGGGCGAGCGGGACTTCATCGCTCTGCTCGATCGGCCCCACACACTCGACGGCTTCATAGCCGGCACCGGCCTCACCCTCGACGCACCAGCCTCACCTTGAAAAGCCGAAGTCAGTAATGACAATCAGTGGTTCCTCCTCGCTCGGGCCCGTGACAGCGAGTGAGGCTCTATGGTCTGGCTGATCGCCGGTTTCGGCGGAGGGCGCACCCCGCTCAGGTTGTACCTCAGCGGGGTGCGCCCTCCCCCGCACAGTGGAGACGGTCCGCCGTAGCGGACGATGCGTGGCTGCCATGTCCACGGCCAGCATGTATGTCATGACGACAGCGACCGCTCCACTCCCTACCTCTGACACCGCACCTGTCTGGGCCCGCCGCGCCGCCCACGCCATCGCCCTCTGCGCCGTCCCGTCCGGTCTGTGGCGCATCGCCATGGCATCCGGTGTCTACGTCGGCTACAGCGACCAGGTCCTGCGCGACGTCTTCGACATCCCGGGGTGGGGTATCGCGTACGTCGTCGGCCTCTCCGTCATCGCCGAGCTGGCCGCCCTGTTCCCGCTGCTACTTGTCAGCGACCGGTGGCGGCCGCTGCGCCCCCGAACTCTCGCCGCGCTGGCCTGGACCGCCTCGGCCGTCTTGGTCCTGGTGGCACTGTGGCAACTCGTGGTCGCCTTCACCGTCGAGAGCCAGACGTACATGTCAAGTGGTACGGCACAGACCGTCTGGGGCTTCGTCTTCGCCCCGCTGTGCGCCATCCCGGCATTGATGACGGCCGTGACCTGGTCGTACACGAAGCGGCACCGGGCACGGGGCCAGGCATGACCCCCCGACCATGTGCACCCAGAGAAGTTGGGAAGAGCCCCAACAAAGATCCCTACTGGATTTGGCAGGAAACCAACGCCTCAGGCACACGAACCCGTCGCCTCTGCCGCAGGGATCGACACCGACTGGGGCCAGTCCGTGGTGTCCAGTTCGGCCCAGGTCAGCCAGGTGGTCCCGTGCACATCGTGGGGTCCGCCGTAGCCGGCGAACTCAGCTCGCAGCCCCATCCGAGGCATCGTCCGGGAAGCCACGATCTTCCGCCAGGGGACGGAAACCGTAGGAGTTTCGGATTCCGAAGAGACAGGCCAGGCCGTCGTAGGCGTTGCCCCTGTTGAGGAGGAAGAGATCGATGCCCACCTCCCATACGGAGTCCTCATCACCGGGCCCCATAGGCGGGCCCCCGGCCGGCATTCGATCATTCCACTGACGTCGGTCGACATGCAGAGATCCTGCATGCGCAGGCCAGAGCTGGCATCTCCTTTTCGCGCGTGCGCACCTGGCCAGACTCCGCCGGCGCAGCGCCGGCGGTTTCAGCTCAGCAGAGGATTGCCCTGGAGGTTCCCTTCCCCGCACGTCCAGGGACCCTCGGCCAGGGGACCCAGCGGTGTACGGAAGACCAGTACCTCGTTGTCCAGGGAGATGGCGACGTTGCCGGCGCTCAGCAGGAGCGCGCGACCGATGACTGCTCGGCTGTCGTCCATGGCGAACAGCTCGTGTCCGGCGAGGTCCGTGTCCACGGCGAGTAGCTTGCCGTCGCGCCAGAACACTGCGGTTCCCTCGCAGTCCATCGCGGGGTAGGACGTGTAGAAGCCCGTCAGCGCCGGTCCGTCCACGAGGCCGTTGTCCGGTGCGAGCCGCCGGAAGCGTGATCTCGACGGCAGGTGGTTTTCGAGCTCGGGGCCGCTGGCGCTGCCGTTCCTGTCGACGAGCATGGCCCCGTGGCTGGCCCAGCGCGCGGTTTCGGCGCCGTCCCGGCCGAAACGGCCGGTCGTGAACGCGCCATAGCCCTGAGATCCGATCAGGAACTGGCCGGGGCCCGCTATCGCCTTTCGGCCCGTAGGAGCGGGAGAGGTGGCCGAGACGGTCTCGCCGCTGTCCAGGTCGAGGAAGAACGTCCGTCCGATGCCGCCCCGTGCGTCGGTGAAGGTGGCTGCGATCCGGTCGGCCGATACGAGCAGTGGCTCCCAGTGGTCTACGCCGATCTCCTCCGGGACCCAAGGCCTACGCCGTTGGATCTCCCATCCGGTCCGGACTCCCATCTCCACCACCCCTGGGAACGACACCGCACCGAGCACGATCGGCGCGGACCAGAGGCACTCGCCGTCTCGCGTGTATCGGGCCACGCGAGGCTCCGGTACAGACGTGGGCCGGCTTCGGTCTCCACGGACCAGGCGGGAGGCACTGACCCAAGAGATGACGAACCCGTCGTTGAGGAGGACGAACGCCCCGATCTCCTCATCGGGGCCGCACTCCGGGCGGGCGGTGGGGCCGGTGGATCCGTCTGGCAGAACACCGTCCAGCAGCCGGCCATCGCCATCCGGGTAGGCGACCCACAGCGTGCCCTCCGTGGACAGACGGGATTGCGGTCTGCCGGTCCCGGGATAGGTCCGCTGCCACGCTACCTTGCCTGAGAGGTCGACCCTCGTGATCACGGTCACCAGGGGATTCGCACCGTAGCCGGTCACGGTCAACGGCCCGGAGGGATCGGACGTGGCCACAGCTCGGACCTGGCCCGGAAGGGTGAAGCGCGATGAGAGGGTCATGCGTCCGTAGCTTGCCGCATGCCTTGTGGACGGCCAGCACGGGTATTCTCCCCGAAGACGTGCAGGTAGAGGCGGGCTCCGTCACTCCGCGGGCCAACTAGAACGCGCATCGAGGCCAATTACCACGCTAAAGGGCCAAGTAGAGCGCTAAGTCACAGCTGAGCGGCCGGTGACCTGCACACACTCGTGCCAGAAATCGAACACATGATGGAATAACGCTGTACGCACGCCGAGGAGCACCGCCATGACCTCCCCCACCGCCAGACCGCAGCCTGTCACGTGGGCCCCCAGCCAGACCGGACCCTGCGCAAAATGGCTTGTTGACTGCACTAACGGTGCTCACGCCCCGTCGCCGTGATTCGGGGTCGGGCGGCAGTCAGACCCCGGGAAGCGGATCGGCGCGTCGGAACCCCGAGAAGCGATGGGAGGGGCGAACTACGCCTGGCTATGGGACAGTTCATGATGCCGTGTCACTGGCTGCTGGGAGAAGGGCAAGATATGGCTGACGAGTTGGAGGGCGACTGGCTGACGGAGCGCCAGGTGAGCACTTTGTGGCCGGGCGTCGGTGCTCGCTCGGTGTATGTAAATGCGCTGGCCCATGGAGTGCGGGTCCGTACGGACAGCTGGATGACCACTACCGGGTCCGCCGGTAAGAGGTGGTATCACGCCGACGACGTGCGCCGAGTGGCCCCGCAGATAGCAGCCCAGCCACCCCTCAAGGCGCCGTCCCCACTACCGTGCTGTCTACTGCTGATCGTTCTGGCAGCGGGACCAGTCGTCTGGTGGGTGCTGGCCATACGAAGCGGGCAGTAGAGGTCAAGCGTGTGGCTGCGGCTGGCCAGCCGCGAGATGCTGCGGTGTCAACTGCAGCATCTCTGGCTCGTTGGGCAGGGCGCCGCCGAGCCTCGAGGGGAGGCCAGTCAGATGCCTGCACGCGAGGGTACGGCGTCCGCACGTCCGTAGCCGAGCACCCGGGTGAGGACTTGTCGAAACGTGAAGGTCTTCGGCCGGCGCGATGACGGCGCCGATCTCGCTGTCGGTGCAGAGAAGTGGCACCCAGACCTGCCGCTACGGAGTCGGCGCCTCGCCCTTGTGCGCGGCCTGCAAGGCCGCCCGGAAGACGCAGTACGGGGGCTGAACGTGTCCGAGCTCCGAGCTCCCTCCTGACCTGCCGCGCCTGCGCACCGTTGTTACCTACCTGCGCGGCGAGCTCGTCCGCGCCGAACGCGCGCTGACCATCGCAGAGGAGCGCGAGGCGCTCGCCGCGCGGCGCCGGCCTGCGCCCGAGCCGCCCGCGTGGCTGATCGAACGCGGTATCGGGGTGGGCCGGCTGCCGGTCCGCGTCCATGCTGGCGGCTGCTGGGACAGCCGAAAGCGCTGTACGGCCATCAGCAACGACGAGGCGCGCAGGGCGTTGGCCGAGGGGGTACCCGCCTGCCCGCACTGCCGGCCCGATGCCGCACTCGGCTTGGAATGACTCCCGCAGGACACGGCGACCGCCACGCCCCGCTGCCTGTCCCCCAGGGGGCTATGGGGCGGTTCGCTGCTGGTCGGTGCGGTGGGCGAAGGCACGGTCGGCGCGGCGGCGGTGGTAGACGGCCTCGGGCCGGATGCCTGCAGCAAGCGCTGCTTGGCGCAGCGCGACCCCGGGGCGGAGGTTACCGAAGAACGCTTCCCAGTCATCGGCGCCGGGCATGGTGTCCGGGGTGCGCGGGTGCGCGCGGTGGGCGGCGTCCATAGCGGCGGCGAACGCAGGATCGCGTTTACGGCGCTGATAGATCACGGCGGTGGTGATCCCTACCTGGGCCGCGGCAGCAGTGACGGACAGCCCGGTTTCCAGGTGGTCGAGGAAGGCACGCCGGCGCTCGGGGGTGAAACGGGGCGCCCGAGCGGGCGCGGGCTGCCCGGCGCCAAGTTCCTTGGCCGCGTCGCAAGCCCTCGCGAACGCCGGATCGTCTCGGCGCCAGTGACTCGCTTTTCCAGCACCGTCAAAGAGGATCTGCGAGGCGAGGCTGGGCGTGCAGCCCAGAGCCAGGAGCCGCAGATACTCGGCGCGTTCCGTGATGCCGGAGGCACCGACTTCGTCGGGGTCGGTGCCGGCCAGGAGCAGTGCGAGAGCCGTGTCGGTGCGGGCGGCCGTGAACACCTCCCGCACCTCGAGGCCCGCGGCCCGCTCGGCGGTCGGAACGTCCTGACCGTTCCGCAACCGGTCGAAGAGCGTCGACCGTTTCCGGGCGGACAGAACATCAGGCATGACCGCACGCTACGGGCACCCCCACCAGTGCACACCACGACATGCCGGAGTGAGCGGGCGGCGGCAGGGTGGCGGAGGAGACGTCCACCTGGACGACGAGCTGCTGATCGAATGGCGCGGCGGCGCACCAGCCGTCTGGAGCCCGGACACCGGCGAGCAGTGAGCACAGCCGTAGGGGCAAAACCCGCTTCAGGGTCCTGGCCCAGCCTCTGCGAGGCCAGGACCCCGCTGCACCAGCGGACCGAACGACCAACTGCCGACCTGTCAGGTTTCCGCAGGTTGTCGGACGACATGTGCGTGTCAGTGGGCGGCGACATGGAGCGTGTCAGTGGGGGTCGGCGTCACATGCGGTCGAGTCCCGGACATCAGAGAGAGGTCGCGCACCCAGGCCATGATGTCCGGCAGGGTCGCCGCGATCACGATCAAAGAGCCCGGAAGAATCATCATTGCGTGGCCGTGACCAGCCCGCCGATTGTCGGTTGACCTGACGACGCATGGCCAAGTGAGAGGAAGTCATCAATGAAATCCCGACGCACTGCCCGCACCCTCGTGGCCGCGGCTTGCACCGCTGTACTGATGGCCTCAGGCGCCGTGACGGCCTCCGCCGCCCCGACCCCGGGGGACGTGCCCAACCGTTCCCTCAGCACGGACCAGGAGTACAGCAGCTCCGACCAATTCGTCCGTGATTCTCTTGCGGTCATGGCTCTCAACGGGATCGCCATCGTCGCGGCAGCCGGGAATGATCCCAACAGCTGCGCGGACTTCGACGAAGAGGCGGCCGCCGACGTCCCGGTGACATCTGCGGGGGCGGACTTTGACGAAGAGGCAGCCGCTGACATGCCGGTGACGTCCGTGGGGTCGTGCGTCTCCATCTTCGCGCCCACGCCACCGCAGGAACGCTGAGTAGACCTCCCACGTCACCACCGGCGCCTCCTCGCGGCCGGGATGACCGGCTGGCCGCTCGCCGACCCCCCCAGCGTCCACGAGCACCAGATCGGCCTCGAAGGGCTGCCCGACCTGCCCGTCCGCGTCCTGCTCGAACTCGCCCGCCGGCTCGACGCCGCCCTCGACCACGCCCGAGCCCACCCCGACACCGGCGGCGCGCTCGTCCTACGCTGCGTCCCGCCCGACGCGTTCACCGCCACCCCGCGCCTCGACACGTTCCGGCCCGATCAGGTCGACGCCCTCGCCGAGCGGAAGAACCCCCGCCCGTCCGTACGCGGCTGCGCCCGATATCTAAGTATTTGTGTACGGACTGCGATTCCGGCCTGGCTAAAATCACTTATTGTATCCAATGCGGCACTCTCGGTAGCATTCCTCTGGTTGTGGCGTGACTATTTCCAGAGGTGTCGGGATGAGCGAGGACGCCGAAATTTCCGCGATGCCTCAATTCCTCGACGGGCGAGGGTAATGGGCGAGGGAGCCGACGGGCACATCGGCGGCTATGCGGTCTTACCTGCTCGGGCCGGTCTGCCTGTGGCCCGATGCCTTGTTCGGCAGCGCCCTCTTTGCGTAAGCGTCTCCGCTCTGCGCCCACCCGCCCTGGCACGTGGCCGTGTTCGCCCAGTCTGCAGCGCGCCCTGGTGCACCTGTGATCTGTGCGCCAACGCGCCGGGTCGCGGCCGTCCGAAGAGCAGGAGGGGAGAGGCTGGCTGATGACGCCTGACTCCGTGGATACGGCCACGCTGGACTTGCGGGATGTCCGTCATGCCGTCGATGCCGTGCTGGAAGGCTTCCTGGCTGAAAAGCTGGACACAGGTTCCGTCTGCCATCTGCCAAGTGAAGCCAGGCAAGCGCTGCATGGCTTCCTCTTCATCGGCGGCAAGCGGCTGCGGCCGTTGCTGTGCGTGCTGGGCTGGCATGCCGCCGGCGGCCGGGAAGAGCTGGCTCTGGTGCTTCACGCGGCCGCCTCCTTGGAGATGTTCCATACTTTCGCGCTGATCCACGACGATGTGATGGACTGTTCCGCCACCCGTCGTGGCCGGCCGACCCTTCACCGAATGCTCGCCGAGCTCCACCACGAGGGGCGCTCGCCCGCACAGGCGGAGCACCTTGGCTCCAGCACCGCCGTCCTTCTAGGTGACCTTGCTCTGGCCTGGTCGGACGAGCTGTTTCCCGCGGCGCGCCTGACCGCCGCGCAGTTGTCTGCCGTTCTGCCGATCGTCGGAAGTATGCGCACCGAGCTCATGTGCGGGCAGTACCTTGATGTCGTCGCCGCTGGCCAACCCACCAGCGACACTGAGCGGGCCATGGCGATCGTGCACTACAAGACCGCCAAGTACACCGTCGAGCGGCCTCTCCACATCGGCGCCGCGCTCGCCGGCGCGGACCCGGACGTGCTCGCCTCGCTGAGCGCCTTCGCCCTGCCCATCGGCGAGGCCTTCCAGCTCCGTGACGACCTCCTCGGAGTCTTCGGGGCTCTCGGTACGACAGGTAAGTCGTGCACGGAAGACCTGCGCGACGCAAGGCACACGGTCCTGCTTGCCCACGGCCTGCAGCGCGCTGATGACGGCCAGCGTCAGGTCCTGGAAAGGCTGGTCGGCGATCCTGGCCTGGATGAGGACGGCGCTGCCCGCATCCGGGACATCCTCATCGCGACCGGCGCCCGCGACAGCGTCGAACGCATGATCACCTCACGGCGTGACCAGGCGCTCGGCTTACTGGACAAAGCATCGTTCCCCGCCGCCGCGACTGACGCCCTACGTCAGATCGCCCACGACACCACGACCCGAGACGCCTGAGCGACACGTCAAGAGCGGAGACCCACCTTGCCTTCCACACATTCCCTGGCCGAGCTTGTCAGGCCGCACCGATTCCAGCTCCCGGATCGCTTCACGGTGCGCGACGTCAGCCCCTACTCCGAAACGCTGGCGCCGCAGTACAGCACGTGGTGTGACCAGTTGGTCCACCTGCCCGAGGAAGGGCGGGAGCGGTACCGGCGGCAGAGGCTCGACCTCGCCGCCGCGTACTGCTTCCCCCGCCCCCTCTCGCACGAGAGGGCACTGATCACCGCCCTGCACACACTCTGGCTAACGCACGTCGACGACTACTTCGGGATGAGTCCTCACAGTGAACTCGTTTCTCTGGCCAGGCGCGTCGCAGAGCTCTTGGACGGCGCCCAGCCCCACTCCGACGAGCACCCCGTGTTGAGGATGATCGCCGACGTGCGGGCACGGGCCGAAAAGGTGATGCCTCCGGCGTGGCTGAGCCGGTTCTCCTCCGTGCACCGGGACTTCATCCTCACGGGCATGGATAGTGAAGCGCCCTTCAAGCTGGACAACCGTGTCCCTTCCCTTGCCGAACTGGAAGAGTTCCGGCCTTACAGCATCGGCATGTACCCCTGGTGCGCTCTGGTGGAACTCGAGTTGGGGGTCCCACTGCCCGACCACATTGCAACGCACCCGGTTCTCCGACAGATCATGCACCTGCTGGCGCGGATGACGGCATGGCAGAACGATGCCTACTCCATGGCGAAGGAGATCCCCCGCAGCGGCGACGGCGAGACGATCAACCTGGCGTTCGTCCTCCAGCATGAGCGCGGCCTGGGACTCGAAGACGCCTGCGACGAGATGTACCGCATCTATGCCGCCGATGCCGCCAAGTTCACGGCCCTCGTCGACGCACTCCCGGACTTCGGCCCCCACCAGCAAGCCGTGGAGCGCGTCGTGCACCACATGGCGCTAGCGGCCAGCGGCTTGCACACCTGGTACCAAGCGTTCGGGGCCACCCGGTACTCCGACGACGGATGGGTCGGTGGCACGGACCCGGACAGCGGTGACCTGCTGCCATGACTCATGTCATCGACGACGGCGCCACCTACGAGCTCTGCGCCATCCCCCGCCTACTGGCCCAGCACCGGCACCCGAACATCGAAAGGCTCGAGCCCCGGCACGACCGCTGGCTGACCGAGCACTACCCCTTTGCCACCGACCATGCCCGAGACGCCTTCCTTGCCCAGCGGAGCGCCTTGTGGACCGCGCTCACCTACCCGGTCACCGACGAAGACCGGTTCTACGACCTCGCCCGGCTCACCTCGTTCCTCTTCGCCTTCGACGACCTGTTCCTGCAGGCAGGCCCTAAGAGTCACACCGATGCCAAGCAGGTCCTCGAAGACACACTCCAGGTGATGCAAGGCGGGCCGCCGGCTACCGCCCACGGCAGCGCGCTGGCTCAGATCTGGCAGACGATGGCCCAGCGGATGCCTGCACGGCAACGTCACAGGCTGGTAGAAGCCACACAAGACTTCGCCACCGGATGCTTCCGCGAAGTATCCTCACGCCAACGGGGCTCAGTCCTGGACCTGGCCAACTACACCAGCGTGCGCGTGGAACAGAGCCTGGCCGCCTGGGTCTACTTCATCCTCACCGAATACGCGGCAGGCGTCGATCTCCCAGACCCGGTTCTAGCCAGGCTACGCCCCTTGCACTGGGCCTGCGCCGAGCACCTGCTGTTTTCCAACGACCTCTTCTCCTTCCGCGCCGAACACTTCTGCGGTGACCACGTCAACGCGGTGTGCGTCCTGCTCGAAACCGGGGCAACACTCCAGCAGGCCATCGACAAGATCGTCGGCCTTGTGACTCTCAAGGAAAAACAGGTCGCTGACATGCTGACTGCTCTCCGTCACTCGCGGCTGGGCGCTGAGAGCGGGCCCGAAAGTGCCTACCTGCGTCACCTGGAGTACGTGATCTCGGGGAACCTGGAACAGTCACGATTCGCTGCCCGATACCACGGCTCTGCGGAGCTGGTCCACCGTCCCATCCACAGCGGGACCGTCACTCTGTTCACCGACCGTACAGATCACAGACGGTCTCCCAGCACCCTCGACCCGCCCGGCATCTCGATGCCGCCATCGGGCCGAGCGTGATCACGCCACTCGATTTCACGGAAACGTCCAGCTCGCAGCACCAGGGAAGCCGCTGACCTGATGCATCGCTGACCGAGACGAGAGACAGTCGTAGCCCGTGGCCTCGGTTTCCGTCACACCGCCACCCTACGCACTATGACAACAAACCGCGGATCCGTAGGCACTCAGCGCAGGCGGCCGGTCCATGAAGCGGATCCTTCTGGCGGGCCCTGGATGTCCTCGCGGCCCGCTACAGCGGCGTGTGCCGCGTACGACGACGCCGTGGCCCCGCTACCGCTTCTCCGGCACACCCCGGACGGGCAAAGGGGCGGAATCGGCCCGCGTCGGGATGCAGGCTTTGCCATGCCGGACACCACCGCCGCACGCCCGGGTGAAATGTCGCCGAGGTGCCCCCGCCGGCCGGCGGGGGCACCTCGTGCGGTCAGGTGCTGTCCAGAGCGCCTGGGACACCTGCCCTCGTCCGCACACTCCTGTCCGCACGGCGTGATCTTGAGCGTAGCGCGCAAGCCACCCGCCAACGGGCTCAATGCGGGAATCGTCGCCACTGCCAGCGCGTACCGCCCGGCTCCTGGGACCGCGGCCTCACCAGGCCAGCCTCGAGCCAGCCGGTGATCAACTTATCTTCACGGGCCAGCCGACGTCATGCGGTGCGTCGTGGACGGGGTACCAGAGCGAGTCGTGCTCCAGGCCGCTTCTGCGGCAGATGGGCCACCGACGTGTAGTGGTAGAGGAGGGTCATACCCGACCAACGAGCGCACCCCGGGACGGGAAACAGGCACCAAGCCAGCCCCGGCGGCCGGCCGCTCGCGGCTTCGTGGGCCACAATTCGAGAGTCCGGGGCCTTCCCCCGCGCGCACGTGCGAGGCTCAGGCCGAGGCGGACCAAGCGATGGGGCCTTGTCCGGGGAGGATCTCGGCCAATCCCTGCGATGCCCGGCGGTGGCCGGCCGGCGACCGGTAGCTTCGCCGCCATGACGACCCCCTTACTCCACCGCCGTCCTCCCGCCGCTCCCACCTCCACTCCGCCGAAGGGTCGCCCGACGACCGCCCCCACCCGCCCGGACAAGAACCCTCCGATGCCGCCCAACCCGCCCCAGCCCCGATAAGGAGAGCTGACTGCTGTGCGCGTGGACCGGCTCCCGTACGAGGACCTCCCCGAAGCCACCCGGCAGGCCGTGGCCGACCGGGTCGGGCCGGACTGCCCGCGCGTCGACATGGACAACGGCACCAGCAGCTCACTGGCCTCGCTGTTCTTCCCTCCGGGCGCCCCCAAGCAGTTCATCAAGGGGCTCCCGCTGGACCACGAGCGGCTGGATGAACTCGAAGCGGAGGCGGCCGTCAACCCGTTCCTGCCCACCTGCGCGCCGAAGGTGCTGTGGCGGACGGAGGCGGGCGGCTGGCTGCTGGTCGCCTTTCAGGGCGTGACCGCCACCCCGTGGGCGTGGTTCGCCCAGAGCAGCGACCACCTGGAGCCGATCGCCGCCGTGCTGCGCGAGCTGAGCGTGCGCCCCGCGCCCCAGACACTCGCAAGGACAGCGTGGGACCGGTGGGGTGAGTACTGCAACCCGGCCGACGAGCACCTGTTCACCGGTGACCGGCTCGTGCACTCCGACCCGGCCGCCAGCAACTTCATGATCGGGGAGAACCATCGGGTGTGGCTCACCGACTGGGCCTGGGCGATGCGCGGCCCGGCCTGGATCGACGCCGCCCTGTGGGGGATGCGGCTCGTCCTGGACGGCTGGCAGACCCCCGAACAGGCGGCCCGCTGGGCACAGTCCATCCCCGCGTTCGCGAGCGCCCCCCGCGAAGCCGTACGCGCCCTCACCGAAGCCGAGGCGCGCTCCTGGGAAGCCTGGCAGAAATACGGGATGACCGAGCTCGACGAGACGATCGCCGCCGCCCGCGCATGGGCCGCACACTGGAGCTGACCGCGGCCACCGGTCCCAGGTAGCCGGTGAAGCCGCACCCAAGCATCTGTACGCCCCGCCCGATGCAGCCAGATGCGCAGCCGCAGGCCTTCGGCGGGACACACCGGAGACCCTCGATCGCAAGAGGCCACCATGACTGTCCGCGCAGGCGAGCACACCCGATGACCAACTGGTCCTCACTACCTGTCCACCCCGAACAGGACCCCATCCCCAACTCAACAGCCCGCGGAACCTGGAGACCCCGTTATACCGCCCAGACCCAGACCCCTGACACCGAAAAGAGAATCCTCCTGGACAGCGAAGCGAGAACTCCCACATGACGACTGCTCAGTTTCACTGACCGACGTAGTTGGCCCGCCTGGCCAGATGCGTGCTCAGTCGGGTACCACACTCCGCCTGCGGCCAGACGACCTCGCAGCCTGCTGCCGTCAGATACCGGCGGCCTGCAGTTGGGCGAAGGTGCCGACCTTCGCCGACCATGCCTGCTGGCCCTGTAGAGGACGCCATCCGATCAGCGAGTCGGAGGTGACCGTGTCAGGCCAGATCATGTAGCCGAGCATGACGAGCTCACACCCCGCCGCATGGGCTGCGTCGGCCGGGAATGTCGGCCAGTCAGGCCAGTGCGAGAGGTCCTTCTCGGCGAGGGGCTCGCGACTTCCCTCGCGAACCACTTGCAGCAGGTAACCGCTGTCCGCAGCCTTGCAGATGGCAGTGAGATCACAGCGGAAATCGTCAGTCGTCATGGCAAAGGACGCTAACAAGATCAGCGTACTGGCGAAGTGTCGGGTACCGGCGTGGGTGCTGGCCTGGGGCCTGGACCACCATCGAACTGTTCCCGCAACCGCTCCGGGTACGGGCCGTACCTACCGATCGGCAGGTACGGCTCGATGAACTTCCACTGGGCATTGGTGAGTTGCCTACGAGTCACGACCACAGTCCTACCGGCTTCCACCCCACGAAGAGGACAGAACCCAGGAAGTGATCACGACATCACACAGGCCCTAGCTAGGACTTGTCCGGTCGATCACGTTCGGAGCCAGATGGTGAGGGCGCCTGCGGTGACGGTGCCGAGGAAGACGTAGCCGCGCTTGTCGCCACACAGTCCGCCACGGCTTGCGCCGCCTGGGCGATGAACGGCGCCGGTAGTTCATCCGACGTCCACGGTGACCAGTGGTCCCACTTCTGCCCGGCGATTTCTTCCACCCGGTCGGCAGCCTGGGACGGCCTCACCCCGGGAAGTTGCAGTGCCGCCGTCGTCCAGCCGATCAGCTCGTTCACCTTGACGTACTCGTACCACTCGGCGTCGTCCCAGCCGAGTCTGTCGGCGTGCCGGGCCCAAGCCCACCGCAGGGCCTCAGCAGTGGCACCGGCAGCCCGCTGCCGGGGAGTTCCCGTCGTCGTTCGGGCAGCGTGCTCGGCGTATCCGACCAGGTGCAGCGTCTCCCAGAAAGGGAACCTGGCGAAGAAGTCGAGGTTCTCGGCGATGGTGTGACGAAAGGCCCTGCCCCGGCCGTGGCTTTTAGAGGCATCCAGCCACACCCCCAGCGAGGACGGCCATCCCCAGTTGTTCGGGGGATAGTGGGCAGCAGGGCGGATCACGGCGTCGAACCAGCCTTGGACGTACGTGTCAGAGGCGACGACGATCGCGTGTACGTCGGCGTCAGTCGCCGGTTTCTCCAGGTCTATGTCGCCCCACAGCACCACAAGCGAGCGTTCCACGGCGGTCCGCACAGCACGGTGAAGATCGTCCTGCCGGGAAGACTGCGCCCACGGCAGAAGGGCGGGATAGCAGACAGCGAAAGGATCTTGGTAGTCGGACACGGGTAGAGCCTAGGACTTGTTCGGTCGGTCATGTTCGGAGCCAGATGACCAGGGCGGCTGCGGTGACGGTGCCGAGGAAGACGCAGCCGCACTTGTCGTACCGGGTGGCCACGGCTCGTGCGTGCTTGAGTTTGTTGATGGCCTGTTCGACGGTGTTCCGCTTCTTGTAGCGCTCTTCGTCGAAGCCGGGTGGCCGTCCGCCGCGTGAGCCGCAGGCGGGCGGCCTGCGGGAGACGACTCTGTATCACTTCGACCAACTGGTGGAGCAGATCTTCTACTCGCACGAGATCGGCATCGAGAAGCCTGACCCGCGTGCCTTCGAGGTTGTATGCGCCAGCTTGGATGTGCTGCCGGAGAACTGCCTGTTCATCGACGATGTTGCAGTCATCGTTGAGGCCGCCCAGGCGGCGGGCATGCAGGCGCATCTATTCGAAGACAACGCCAGCACCATCACGCGCATCGCAGCTCACTTGGATGCCGAGCCCTTGGTCCCAGGGCGTGTCCCACTCAGATGACGTAGGCCTGGCCGGTCTCCGGCGGCTCCGGCCAGGCGTTAACGCGGCTGAACAGCCCGCTTCTGCGTGTTCGGCGCGGGCTCGTGTGCCGGCGAGGCGGCAGCAGTCGGTGCCGGTAGCCCCGCGACAGAGAGGGCCCACCGTCTAGAAGAGGTGGTCCCTGCTATGGGGGTACGGTCCGTCGTCTGATCTGGGCGGGGGGCGGCGCCGGCCGCCCTGGCGCGGATTGGGCTCAGTGGCTTTGGAGGGCTTCTTCCGGCGCGGCTGCGGTTGTAGACCCTTGCGGGCGAGTGTCCGCTTGAGGACCTTCTTGTACTTCCCCACTCCCTCGTCGAAGCCCATCCATATCTCGGCCGGATCACGCAGGCGAACGGTCTAGCGTGGTACTCGTGCGAGTCGTACGTGTAAGGCACGCCGTTGGTTCCGATCGAGGGCCAACCGTCCTCGATGAGGTGCCACACCGACACCGGTTCCTCTCCCACGGGGAACTTCAAGCTATGCGGAGCGATGCCCTGGGCCTGGGCTCGGCGTGCAAAGTCGGCCGAGGCTGCGTAAATCTCAGCCAAGAGGAGCTCCTGCGCCGCTGAGAGCGCCACGGGGGCGGGCTTCTTCCATTCCCGTCCCTCGGGCGCGGCGTCACCGGCAGTAAGCCACGAGACGATGTCGTCCCACTTGGCAAGGGCCGCGACGACAACTACGAAAACCACTATGAACAGTACGCTGTCAGCGCTCATAGTCCATCCCCCAGATGCCATTGTCGTCCTGACTGGGCGTCAGGGACTCAGGATCCTCAGGGTAGAGCTCCGGGTGTTTGAAGGAGTAGGACCGCATGGTTCGGACCGAGTGATGCGCCGGCCGACCCCGACCCGCGTCTACGACCCGAAGGGCGGGCGCCCGCCCAGGCACGGCGGCGAGTTCATCCTCGGCGACCTGCCTGGGACCGTCTCCACTCCGGCTGACCCGCAAAGCCGCCTGGCTCGCCCACGATGGTGAACTGCCCATCATCTCCGGCACCGTCATCCTTCTCGAAGTCGAGCACCTGCCATCCGGCGGCAATCCAAAGCCGATCTGGCTCTGGTGGTCACGTGTGGACGCCACCGACGCAGACGTGAACCGCTGCTGGCATGCCTTTCTGCGCCGGTTCGACATCGGGCACACCTTCAAAATGATCAAACAGACCATGGGCTGGACCAAGCCAAAGATCCGAGAACCGGAGGCCGCCGAGCGATGGACCTGGCTGATCATCACCGCACACACCCAGCCCAGCCTCGACCGTCCGCTCGCCATCGACCTGCGACGTCCCTGGGAGAAACCGGCCGCCCGAACAAGCTGACACCGGCCCGCGTCCGCCGCGGGTTCCGGAACCTCCATGCGCGGCTGCCCTCGCCAGCAGCTGCTCCCAAACATTTGCGCCCAGGCCCCGGACGGCCGCCCGACTCGAAGAACCGCTACCCGGCAACACGGCACGACGTCGGCCTCGAATTTGTCACTGGCCAGCCCTACCGCCAGCCCACCCACGATCAGGCAGTCACCAAGCTCCGCCGAACTGGATTGGCCCCGTGACCGCTGCACGGGTGGCCAACGCTGCGGCCATGCCGAACGGACACTCTGGAGACGATCTCTATCCGACCAGGCGGCGGCGCCACTCCAGGGAGATGACGGTGATGGCCCGGCCTGGGTCACGGTCCCAATCGGTCTGGAGACCCGCTGCTTCTAGAGCGGCCACGACCTCGTAGCCGATGGCCGCGGTGGTCTCGGACGAGCCGTCGAAGCCTCCGTAGAGGAGCGTCAGTCCGTGGCCGGCAGTGGCGGAGTCCGTGCACTGGGAGTGGAAATAGACGAAGCCACGGGCGTCGGTCCCGCCTTCGCCGCCGATCTCGGACTGGCCGCAGCTGCGACAACAGGTGAAGTTCTCGCGAGCGGTGATACCAGCCTCCTGCAGGGCGGTGAACGCGCGGGTGAGCCGTTCCGGGTCGGTCTCGCCCTGCCATTCGGCCTGCTCCGCGACACGCTCCAGCCACATCCGGTCGGCCAGCACCTCCGCCTGCTCGCGCGATACGGGCCGACGGTCTGGGGTGACCAGGTACTCCTCGGCAAGCTCCGCCAGTTCGGCGCGGTCGGCGTAGCCGCCGACCAGCACCTCGCGGACGCGCTTCTCCAACTCCTCGCGCTCGTCTTCGTCCAGGGCGAGCGGCGGTACCTCACGGGTCGGGCCCACATCCAGCAGCGACCAGGTCAGATCAGTGTTCCAACCGGACCCCTGCCGGGCCCAGCCGGTCATGGCCTCAATCACGGCCTCGGAGCCGTCGACCAACACCTGGAAGTGCCGGCTGGCGGCACCGTCGCGGTGCTCCAGCGTGTAGTCCCCGCCGGCCTCGTGCCAGACCTGCGCGAAGACGTCGGGGAGGTCGGGTATCCGATGGACCACCAGAAACCGGTCACCCTCACCGCCGATTCGCCGGACCAGCCCAGCCAACTCCTCGGCGGACACACGAACGTGCCGCTGCCCATTCTCCGTCTTCACCACGATCTCAAGCATGCGCAGACTCTGACACACCCCCCTGACAGCAGACCTCCGGGACCCACGACGCAGCTCACTGCGACGGCCCAGGACAAATCCGATCCCGTGCAGAGGCCCGGTCACTCAGTTTCCTGCTACCCCCGGCCCGGCACTCATCGACCGCAGAGGATAAGCGGCAAGCTCAGCGGCCAGCTTCCGGACCGCGATGCGTGCCGGGACGGGGAAGGTGCGCGCGTTGGTCGTCCTGGCGCACCGGACGCGGCGCGGTGGCGCCCTCGCGGTCGTCGTACCGGTCCGTCGTCCTGCGAGCCTGGTCGGTCGCCTTCGTGAAGACGTCATGGAGGTGGCGCGGCTGATCGTCGGTGAACTCCAGGGCTTCGACGTCGGTGACCGACTTCCTCCCTCAACCGCCGAGGAGCCCCGTCCGTTCTGCCACCAACACGCCGCCCCCGGCATCCCCCGATCGGTGGCCACACTGAAAATGCTCAGTGAACATCACACGACGCCCATCGCATGAGGACAGCCTCCGCGGCCCCATAGACAACCAAGCGCGGCGTAGCAGCGCGGTGCGCAGCTCCCGGTACTCGCTCCCGCACGAGCAGCAGGCCCACCGGGACCCGCGGCCGCCCTGGACTCCTCTCTATCCGCGATGAACGCGCGGACGCCGCAACCAGCGCACACCCGCTCGGCTCCGCCCTCGACATCGTCAACGAGCACCAAGGACAAGTGCCCGCCGCACCGGCCGCAGGCCGAAGGAACGGTCTCCACCGGACGGCCGTCCGCAGGCGTGGACCGGAACCCGGAGTTCGCGGCACGGTGGCTCGGGTGTACTTCACTCCGACCGTAGAGTGATCATCTGATCATCGAGTGGATGAGGTTGTCGTGAACTTGAGCCGTCCCGTCGGCCGTTGGGCATCATGCGTGCTGCTGCTGACGGCCGCCCCTACCGGCTGCAGTCCACAACCCGACGTATCCACAGGCACCTCGTCGGAGTCCGCGCGCGCCGTGTTCGCTCCGCCGGCGAAGTTCGATCCCAAGGCCGGTGTCCTGATGCCGAAGGCAGCCACCGCCGGGCTCCTCACCGCCAAAGGCAAGGACATGGAGCTTCTGAGGAATCCGGTGGCGCTCTACAAGGAGAAGGCCTATGTGGCCACGCAGGAAAGCCTGCTGTCCATCGACACCACCAGCGGCGCCGTAGCCGCCATCAAACCCGAGGCGACGCCGGTAACGGATCCGCAGGCGGACGGACAAGGCTCCTTCCTGTTCACGCACCCGGTGTCCATCACGGAGCGCGCCTCCCCGCTGGCCCTCGCCTCGTTCGTCGTGAAGCAGCCAGCGGTGGGTACGCACGCCGAGCGGGTCTTCGTGGAGTTCACCGCGGTGAACGCGGCCAGTGGACGGGTCGAATGGCGACTGCCGTTGAACATTCCGGAGTGGGCGAAGGGCGCGCCCAGCCCGCTGAGCGCGCGAATCGCCGGGAGCTCGGGGCGTGTCGCGCTGGTGACCGTCGGCGCGTTCAAGCCCTCCGGCTCGACGACCTACGCCATCGACCTGGTAGACCGCCGGGTGCTGTGGACACGCGACCTGCTGAAGGCACAGAGGATCGCGAAGGGCACCGTGGTGGGCATCACGGAGGACGAGATCAACAGTCAGTACGAAGCTGCTGCCGGATACGACCTGAACACCGGAGAGCAGCGCTGGCGCGGGGAGGACAGCCAATATCCCGGCGTGGGCGCCGGCGGACCCCAACTCGTCAGCGTCACAGGACGAAGCAAGAACGACGTCGATTTCCACCGCCTTGTCGACCCGGAGAGCGGAGTGGTAAGGCAAGAACTCCCGGAGGATTTCGGACCCGCCGATTGCGACTTCGACGGCGTCAGCACCCTCGTCTGCTTCCGAAACTGGCAGGGGCTCTCGGTATGGGCCTTCGACACCGCGAACGGTGAGCTCCGATGGAAACTGCCGGACAAGGCTGCCGACCGCATCGCGCCGCGAGTGACTGCTGTGTGGCGCGGCCGGATCTACGGCAGCACCGACAGCGGGCCGCTGGCGATGGACGCTCGCACGGGTGAGGATCTGCCTACGTCCCCCGGCATCGCACCCTACGCGGTGAACGAGTACGTAGGCCTGACGCTCAAGGGAACGGACGCAATGGCCTACCCGGCCATCGGATGACCCGGTCTGGCAGTCCCTCAGGCGACACAACCCCTGGGCAGCATCCTGTCGATCACTTGCCGAGCGGCACGTGCCGCTCGAGCAGGGCCGGCAGGTGCCGGCGACGGGCCAGCGTGGCCACCAGGTCCGGGTGGACGTCGTCACCGGCCGGTGTCTTGCTCACGCACAGAAGATCGCGTGGGCGGCCACCGGCCGGTTCAGGTACTGGGGCCATCACATGGGGTCGATGTCCCCGCTGCCCCGGCCGCTCTCCTTCTTGTCCTGGTCCAGGATCCGTTGGGCCTTGTCCTTCAGCCGCAGTCGCTCCGCCGGGTCGGTGGCCCGCTCCGCGGCGTGCTCGAGCTTCTGCGCCTGGTCACGCATCTGCTGGGCGCGGCTGCCGGACTCGCCTGCAACGCTCACTCCAAAGGATCAGCCTCAGATCAACCGTGCCCCCTAGTTGGCTTTACGGGCCGCCCCGCTCCGCCAGCAGCCCGGCCAGCTCCGCGGCCGCCTCATCGATCTCCCGCCCACACGTCAGCAGTACGTCGTACGAGGCACCCCAGGGATCTGCGATCCCGTCTGCGGCCCGCTCCACCGGCGCCAAACTGCCGCGGGCGGCCGCGGCCCGGGCGATCATTTCCCGGGGTGGGACCACCTCCCCCTGCGCCAGACGCAAGAACTCCCTGACCGTGAAACACTTGCGCAGGGCCACCGGCCACAGCCGTACGGCCGTCTCCCGGTGCTCCCGCTCGAGACCCAGTACGAGATCGGCCTCTGCGACCAGCTCAGGCCTCAACAGCCGGGACGTGAACCCGGCACGGTTCCCGCCCAGCTGCTTCAGCACGGAACCGGTCGCCGGATGTATGCCCGCGATGTGCTGGGCCCTGGTGCCCGCACTGCCCACCCGCGCTTCCGGGAGCCTGGCAGCCAGCAGCCGCTCGGCCAGCGGGGAGCGGTGCACATTGCCGGTGCAGATGAAGAGGATGGTCAGCCGAGCCGCGGCGTCAGCCCTGGGTACGTCTCCTCGATGCCCTCGCGCAGTCCGGTCTTCGGCTTCCAGCCCGCGGACTGGATCAGCGTCCATTGACCCCACCTCTCAGCAGCCTCGCCCCGCGGAGCAGCTCATCCTCGGCGCATGAACGCGGCGGCGGGGTCTGCGCGGCTGACGGGTCGCCGTATCCGTATCCGTATCCCCCCTGCCTCGGCTTCGGGCTCATGCTGAAGACCGTGCCGAGGGTCCGCACCCCCACCGTACGCAGGACTTCGGTCGCCGCTGCGACCCGGTCGCGCGGGGTCTTTCCGGCCCGTACGACCAGGAGTGCGCCGTGGGCGAGAGTGGCGAGGGCCACCGTGTCGGCCACGGGCAACAGCGGGGCAGTGTCGACGACCACGGCCTCGTAGCCAGCGGCAAGTTCGCGCAGCAATTCCGCCATCCGGTCGGAGGCGAGCAGCTCGGTGGGGTTGGGCGGGACGGGGCCGCTGGTCAGGACGGAGAGCCTGCCCGCCGTCTGCATCACATCCCCGATCCGCGCCTGGCCGATCAGCACGCTGGTGAGGCCGGCGTCCTGGACGAGCCCGAGGGTGGGGGCCACGCAGGGGCGGCGCAGGTCGGCGTCGACGAGGCAGGTGGAGGTGCCGGCTTCGGTGAGCGAGAAGGCGAGGTTGACCGCGGTGCTGGTCTTGCCTTCGCCGGGTAGCGAACTGGTGACGACGATGACCCGAGGCCGGTCGCCGATCTGGGCGAACTGCAGGTTGGTCCGCAGATGACGGAAGGCCTCGGCCCGCGCCGAGTGCCCTGCGGCACCGGCGGCGAGCGGCTGCTGCGGGCTGTTCTTGTCGAAGGGAATGGAGCTGAGTACGGGCAGGCTGGTGAGGGCAGCCAGGGCGTCTGCGGTCTTGAGGGTGACGTCGAGGGTTTCCCGGAGCAGGGCGGCCCCTGCGCCCAGCAAAAGACCGGCGATCAGGCCCGCGGCAAGGTTGAGAGCAGGACGCGGGCTGACCGGGGCCGAGGGGACCGAGGCCGTCTGGGTGACGCCCAGTTTCACCGGGGACTTGGCCACCCTGTTGGGGGACGGGGCGTCGAGGGTCTCCAGGCGCTCGACGACATCGCTGAAGCGGTAGGCAACCGCATCTGCGACGGCCGCCGCGCGACGCGGCTCGGTGTCCCTGACCGTGATGTTGACCAGCACGGTGCCGATCGGTGCTTCCGCGGTGATCCGGCCGGCGAGTTCGTCTGGCGTGGCGTCGAGGCCGAGGGAGGAGACGACGTGCCCGGTGACCTGACGACTGGTCACGATCGATGCGTACGACTGGACCCGGGCCAGCGAGAAGCTGTTGCCCTGCTGGAGCTCGCTGGTTTCGCCACCGGACTGGGCGGAGACGAACAGCTGGGCGTGTGCCTGGTAGATGGGGGTCGAGAGCGCAGTGGCCGCCCAGCCGGCACAGACCCCGAGCAGGATGCAGACGATCACGACAAGCCAGCTCCTGGCCAGCACTCTCAGGATCCTGCGAAGTTCCAAGATGTGCACCTCATCGGGTCGTTCGGGCAGCGCGCCCGGCCAGGTTAGACTAATTTGTCGGGCTTGTCTGGCAACCATGGGGGCCTGACCGGAGGAGTCCTTCGTGCTGCCAGCCCATATCGCCGTGCTGATCACCAGTCACAACCGCCGCGAGAAGACACTGTCCGCCCTCGCTGCCCTGCACGTGCAGCGCGGATTGCCCGAGGACACCGAGGTGCGGATCCACCTCGTGGATGCGGGCAGTACCGACGGCACACCCGAGGCGGTCCGTGCGGCGCACCCGCGGGTCGAGGTGGTGACGGTCGGCGACGACGTCTACTGGGGCCAGGGCATGCGCATCGCGAGCCGCAACAGCCAAGCCGCGGGCCTGCCGCCCTGGGAGTACCAGCTCTGGCTCAACGATGACGTGGTGCTGGAACGGGACGCCCTCGCCGTCCTGCTCGACACCGTACGGACCGTCGGGCCCGGCGCCGTCGTCGTCGGCGCGGTGCGCGCGCGAAACGGCGCGCATACGACGTACTCCGGACGGAGCGGCCGCGCACTCACCCTCGTCGAGCCCACAGGACGGCCCGAGCCCTGTGACACGTACAACGGCAACGTGGTGCTCCTGCCCCGCGCAGTACATGTACGAATCGGCGACATCGACAAGGTCTTCCGGCACGGCATGGGTGACTACGACCACGGCTTCCGCGCCCGTCGGGCCGGCATCCCCGCCTATGTGAGCCCACGCCACGTGGGCAGCTGCGACCGCAACCCACCGGACACCGGCTCCCGCGAACCGGGCATCGGGGTGCGTGAGGCACTGCGCCGCGTCACCTCGCAGCGCGAACTGCCGCCCCGCCAGTGGTGGGTGTACTGCCGACGGCACGCATGGCCATGGGCACCGTTGCTGATGGTCTCGCCGTACCTGAAGACGGTGGCGCTGGCTCTGGCCGGGCGGCGCGTGGGGGGCGGGGAGTACCCGCGGTGACCGGGCCGATCGCGCCGGTCGGCAGGGGCGGCGCCCTGCTGCTGTGGATCACCGGCCTCGGCACCCTTGCGGTGGCCCCCCTGGTCCCCCATCTCTATCACGGGCTCGGCACGGGGGCTGGCGAACCCCTCTCCGGCCTGCAACTGCTCTTCTCCCAGGGCGTGATCCTGCTGGTGTCCGTCCTGGCGGCAGCCCTGGTGACCCGCGGTGTGTTCCAGGGCGCGAGAGCCGGTGCACGCCCATCCAGGACCGGCCAGGGGCTCGCCTGGGCCGCCGTCGCGTTCGCTGCGGGCCCCGTCCTGTCGGCCGTGTTCGGCGAGCACGGCGCCCTGGACGCGACAGTGGTGTTCGCGCCGCTGCTGTTCGCCGCCCTCTACCTGTGCCCACGCCGCCCCTTCCCCGAGGTGCTGCGCCAACTCCGGTTCATCTTGCGCTGTTACGTCTGGGGCAGCTTGCTCAGCATCCTGGTCGCACCGGGCTGGGCCTTCCTGTTGCCCGCCCACGGCGACGGGGGGCGGGACTTCCTCGGCCTCGGCTGGGGCCAGTTCATGGGCCTTGCCCCCAACCCGAACCATCTGGGGCCCCTGATGGCCGCGGCGCTGCTCCTCGAAGTCACCCCGGTGGGGCGGTGGCGCGGCCGTGCGATCCATGCGGCTGCTGCGCTCCTCGCGCTGACGCTCACCCAGTCCAGAACAGGCTGGATCTGCGCCGCCTCGGTGCTCTTCGTGCACGGCGCATGGGGCCGGACCGTGCTCCGCAGGCAGCTGCTCACCGTCTTCGGGGGCGCCGCCGCCTTGATGGTGCTGCTGGCGGCCCCCGTACAGGCCGCGCTCGCCCGGCTCGCCGCCGATCCGATGTACGGGGACTTCAACGGACGCACCCTTGCCTGGCGGCTCGCCTATACCGAGTTCGAGCGCAATCCGCTGTTCGGTTACGGGCCCACTCTGTTCAGCCCGGGCCACCGACTGGAGCTCTTCGGCACCACGGACCACTGGATCGGCCAGGCGCACAGCCAGGTCATGCAAACGCTCGGGGCCTCCGGTCTGATCGGGTTCGCCGGGCTGTGTCTACTCGTGAGCTCCCTGGTCGTTCAGGCCCGGCGGGCCTCCGCGCACACCAGCGGCCTCTCGACCGCGCTGGTGACCCTGCTGATCGTGGCGTGCACCACCGAGGCTCCGTTGCGTGCTCTCGGCGGACTGTCCGCCGCCGTTCTGCTGCTCACCGTGGTGTGGTGCGTTCTGCTCCACGGAACCCCCTTGCCCACCTCCGCAACCCAGGAGCCGTCAGATGTCCCGTAGAACCGCGCTGATCACCGGCATCACCGGACAGGACGGCTCGTATCTCGCCGAACTCCTGCTCTCCAAGGACTATCTGGTGCACGGCCTGATCCGCCGCTCGTCCACCTTCACCACCCAGCGGATCGACCACCTCTACCAGGACCCTCACGAGCCGGACGCCAGGCTCCGCCTGCACTACGGTGACCTGGCCGACGGCTCCCGGATCGCCGCCCTCCTGGAGCACATCCAGCCCGACGAGGTCTACCATCTGGCTGCCCAGTCGCACGTCCGCGTCTCCTTCGACGAGCCCGAGTTCACCGGCACCACCACGGGTCTTGGCACCACCCGTCTGCTGGAGGCCATCCGGATGACTGGGCTGCCGTGCCGTTTCTACCAGGCCTCCAGCTCGGAGATGTACGGGATCACGGCGCCCCCGCAGTCCGAGACGACGTCCTTCCACCCGCGCTCCCCGTACGCCGCCGCCAAGGTGTACGCGTACTGGATCACCCGCAACTACCGTGAGGCGTACGGAATTCACGCGGTCAACGGCATCCTCTTCAACCATGAGTCACCCCGGCGCGGCGAGACCTTCGTGACCCGAAAAATCGCCCGGGCCGCGGCCCGGATCGCCCGCGGCGAGCAGGAGTACCTGCACCTCGGCAATCTGGAGGCCCGCCGTGACTGGGGTTACGCACCCGAATACGTGGACGCGATGTGGCGGATGCTCCAGTGCGACCGGCCGGATGACTACGTGGTGGCCACGGGCACCAGCTACAGCGTCCGGGACTTCCTCACCTTCTGCTTCGAGCGCGCGGGCCTCGACTGGGAGCGCCACGTACGGTTCGACGAGCGTTACTTGAGGCCCTCCGAGGTGCCAGACCTGATCGGCGACGCGTCGAAGGCGGAACACGAGCTGGGCTGGCGGCCGACCGTGCTGACCCCCGACCTGGCCCGTCTCATGACCGACGCCGAGCTGGGCGCGCAACTGCCCGAGGGGCAGGTGGCCCGGTGATCTCTCCGACCGTCCTCCACCTCACCAACGACCGCGAACCGCCAGGCCCGGGGCTGAGCTTCGGCGGCGCGTTCCGTGCCCTGGCCGTCGACGGCGCGCTCACTCATGTGCCGCTCGCCCCCGCGGCACTGCTGGCGGCAGGCCGCGCGGCCGCGTTGGCCGAAATTCGCCGGGCCGCCGAACGGGCCCGACCTGAAGTCCTGTTCGTCCAGACACCGGGCAACTTCCCCTGGACCGACGCGGATGTGGCGGACCTCCTGCGGCGCCTCGGCTCACCGACCGTCGTGATGTGGGAGGGCGACCCGTGGGGCGGGCGCAAACCCGTCCTGCCTTCCATGGAGCCCTGGTTGCGGTACGCGGACACCGTCTTCACTCCGGGCCTCGGCATCCAGGCCCTTCTCCTGGGCAGGTACACCCGGCGGCCAGTGCGGTACATCCCGCAGACCGTGCCCCATCGCCTCTGGGACGACGCGCCCGTCCCGGGCGTCGACGCCACCGCACACGACGTGATGCACATCGGCAGCTGCTTCGTGCGCTTCGGGGTGTTCGAGCGGATCGACGGCGCTCGGGAGCGTCGGCGGTTCGTACGGTCCCTGCAGCGGCTGCCCGGTTGCCGGTTCGCCGTGCACGGCCACGGCTGGCGCGGCCGGGGCGCACTCGGACCCGTCCCGTTCGACCACCAGGTGGACGCCCTGCGCACCGCCCGGATCAGCGCCAACTGGGACCACTTCCCCGGCCGCGACGGCTATTTCTCCAACCGGCTGCCGATCAGTCTGTTCGCGGGACGCCCGCACGTCACGACCAGGCCCCTGAACACCGGCTGGCTGCCGGGCCCGGAGTGCGGCCTGCACCTGGTGGACTCCCCCGCCCAAGCGGTCGACCGGGTCACCGAACTGCTCCGCGCCGACCCCGCACAGCTGCATGCCGCCGGACTCGCCGGGCACACGTGGGTCCGTACCCGGCTCACCGAGACCAACGCGCTGCGGCACATGCTCACCCGCCACCTGGCTACAGTGCCCGCACCGCGCGCCGACCCCTGGCAGGAGATCGCCGCGATGGACGCCGTCGGCGTATGAGCGCAGTCACGCGCAGCCTCGGCTGGAACTACGGCGGCTCCGCGCTCGGAATGCTGTTCCAGCTCGGCTACACGGCGATCGCCGCGCGCCTGGTGTCCCCCGACCACTTCGGCGCGTACGCCACCGCGTGCAGTGTCACCGTCCTGCTCGGCTACGTCGCCAACTCTGGCCTGGCCACCTGTGTGCTGCGCGCCGAGCAGCTAACCAGGTGCCTGTTGCGTACTGTCTTCACACTCGCCGCCGCCTTCGGGCTCGTCTGTTTCTGCGCCGCGCTGCTCGCCGCCCCGCTGCTCACAGCGGTCTGGGAAGGCCCGCAGACGGCCGGGATGCTGCGCGTGCTGGCGGCGCAGTTCCTGGTCCAGCCGGCTGCGCTGGCGGCGGTCGCTGCACTGCGCAGGCTGGAGCGTCCTCGTAGGGCGGTACGCGCCGAACTGGCCGGCCAGGTCACGGGATCGGCCCTGGCACTGACGCTACTGCTGGCGGGCTGGAACCCTTACGCCCTGGCCACCGCGTTCCCGCTGTCCGCGGCCTGCACCCTGGCCCTGGCCGCCTGCGCCCTGCTACCCGAACGGCGCCGCTCCCCGGCCGACGCACGGCCGTGGCGCCGCCGTCCCCGCCCGGCGTCCGCGGCGCAGGCGCCGACGGAGCACGGCGCACCGTCGGTGCCCGCTGCGCCCGCACGGCTGCCCGTCGGCCTTCCCGTTCCGGCCCGCGAACTTCTCCGCTCCTCCGGCTTCTTCACCGGGTACGGCTTGGTACAGTCCGCGACCAACAACGCCCCACTGTGGCTGGCGGGCGCCACCCTCGGCGCCACCGCGGCCGGTCACTACTCGCGGGCCGCACTCCTGACCGGTATCCCGCTGACCGTCCTTGCGCAGGGCCTCCACCGGGCCGTCACCCCGGCGCTGGCCGACGCCCGCGCGGCCGGGAGAATTCCTCCGCAGGCGGTGCATGACGTGCTGTGCTCGGCATCCGCCGTGGGACTGATGGGCCTGGGCGCCCTCGCCGGTCTCGGGCCGGCCGCGCTGCTCCTGCTGCTGGGGCCGACCTGGGAGACGGCCTCGAGCCTGGTTCCGGTGCTCGCAGCCGGGGCCGCACTGTGGATGCTCTGCTCCACCGCCAGCTCCGTCGACACCGTCCGCAGGGACACCAGAGCCCTGCTGCGTGCCCAGCTCGCCGCCATCGGCGCGACCGCGCTGATGCTCTGCTTCGCCTGGGCGTACCAGAGCCTGTTGCTCGCCGCCTGCGCCACCGTGGTCGCCCCGCTGGCCGGTCATCTCGTCCAGCTCGCCCACTGGCATACCGCCAAGGTCCTCGGTGTACGTCCGCTGCTCTTCGCGCACGCCGTGCACGCGGCGGTCGGCACGGCACTCGGTCTCTCGGCCGCGCTCGGTCTGCGCTCCCATCCCCCCCACTACGGGCTGCTGCTGGGCCTCGGCGCCATGCTCCCGGTGGCCCTCGCCTGCGCCGTGCTCCGCACCCGTCTGCCCGTCTATGCCACGGCTCGCCGCCACGGTCTCGTCAGATCCCATCCGAGGAGCCACCCATGCACATCGGCCTCGCAGGCCCCGTCGATCTGACCCCCCTCCAGCACCTGCTGCCCGCGCGGCTACCCGCCGTCTACAGCGGACCGTGCACCGGCTGGCTCGCCAGGACCTGGCTGGAGCAGGGGCACCGACTGACGGTGTACGCCCTGAGCGGCGCCGTCGCCGGGCGGCAGGTGTACAGCGGCAACGGCATCGACCTCGTCGTCGTACCGCAGCGCGCGCGGGCCAGACACCGGCTGAAGGACTTGTTCCGCGCTGAACGCCGAGGGCTCGCTGCCGCGATGCGGGCTCACCCCGCCGACCTGGTCAGCGCCCACTGGACGTACGAGTTCGCGCTGGCCGCGATCGCCAGCGGCCTGCCCTCCTTCGTCACCGCACACGACACCCCATTGCGCTACGCCTGGGAGATGCGCAGCGCCTACCGCTGGCTGCGCCACTCCATGGCCCTTCCGGCCGTCCACCGCGCCACCGCGCTCAGCGCCAACAGCCCCTACACCGCACAGCATCTGCGCCGGGTGCTGGGTGTACGACGGCCCATCGAGGTCATCCCCAACGGGGTGCGGATGGAGCATCTGCCCAGCGCCATGGCGCCGCCCGACGCCGCCCCGATGTTCGCCACCGCCGTCCAGGGCTGGGGGCCGCTCAAGAACACGGCCACGCTGCTGCGCGCCTTCGCGCTCCTACGAGTCGAACTCCCTCACGCCCGGCTGCTGCTGTGTGGCGACGGACACGACGCGGGGGGACCGGCCCGGCAGTGGGCCGCCGCACACGGGCTCACCGCGGGGGTCGAATTCGCCGGCCCGCTGGCGCACGACACCTTGCTGCGCCGGATCGCCGCCGAGGCCCACGTTCTGGTCCACCCGTCCCGTATCGAGTCGTTCTCGATGATCACAGCCGAGGCGATGGGCATGGGGCTCCCCGTCATCGTGGGTGAACGCAGTGGGGCGGTGCCCTGGGTCGCCGGGGACGGCGGCCTCGCCGTGGACATCGACTCGCCCCAAACGCTGGCCGACGCCATGAGCCGGCTGGCCCGCGACCCGCAGTTGCGGGCCCGGCTCGCGACGGCGGGGCGCCAGCGGACGGCAGGCCGCTTCGAGCTGCGGGACGTGGCCGCCGCGTACACACGCTGGTTCACCACGGAAGGCAGCCGCCCATGACCACCACGCCCCTCGTACTGCAGATCAGCAATGAACCTGAGCCCTCCGGCCCGCGCACCCGCTTCGCGCGTGCCTTCGAGGACCTCGCCGATGCGGGCCTGCTGCGGTACGCGTGCGCCGTCCCTGCCGCCGGGGACCAACTGCCTTCCTCCCGTCCGGACCTGGTCTTCGTCCAGTCCCCCCAGTCGTACCCGTGGACGAACCGGCATGTCCGGAAGTGGTTGCGGACCGCCGGGGAGCCGCCGGTCGTGGTGTGGGAGGGCGACGCGTGGGGAGGGCTCACCAAGCCGTTGCGCGAGCGGAACCTAGCCTGGATGCGGGCCGCGGTAGAAGTCTTCAGCGTCGCCGCGGGTGGGCAGGCCGCGATGCTGCGTCGGGCCTGCGGCCGGCCGGTGCGGTACGTGCCGCACGTAGCGCCGCTGCATCTGCTCGCCGCACCGCGCGGCCCGGAGCCGGCCGCGGGCGGAGTGACGCTGGTCGGCAAGCGGCTCACGTACCTAGGAATCGAACTGATCCCCGATGATCGCGAACGGGCTTTGTTTGTCGCGGAGTTGCACAAGGTCGCGGGAGCGCGGCTCGCGGTGTACGGCACGGGATGGCGAGGCCCCTGCGCACGCGGCCCCGTCCCCTTCCCTGAGCAGCTGACCATCATGGAGGGGGCGTTGATCAGCGCGGGCTGGGACCGCTATCGCAAACACACCGGCTACTTCTCCGACCGGCTGCCGATCGCGATGTGCGCGGGCCGGGTCCATGTCACCTCCCGCCAGCCGGGACTCGGCTGGCTACCGGGTCCCGACCGCGGCCTGCACCTGATGGACACCCCGCGCGCCGCGGCCGGGCGGGTCCGCGAACTGCTTCGCCGCGACCCCGAGGAACTTCTCGTGCAGGGACGGTGGATGAGCGAGTGGGCCCGTGCCCGGCTGACCGAGCGCCAAGCCCTGCTCCACATGCTCTCGCCGTACATCCCGCTGCTGCCCGCCCCTCCCACCGACCCATGGGCCGGGCTCGCCGCCCTGGACTGCTAGGAGTCGGAGCCGTCCAGAAAGGACCGGCCGGACGGGTCCTTCTCGTACGCGTTGTAGACCTTCGGCAGCGGCCGGTCGTCGCGAATCGCCCGGAACAAGGCCTCGGCTTGATCCTCGACCATCGTGTAACGGCCCCGCTGATCGGGGTGCTCCACGCTCGGAACGGTCAAGATCTGCGTGGCGCTCGCCGGGATCGTCCGCGCGCTGTTCACCAGCCGGTAGAGCTCGTCCAGCGAGTCGAGGCCGGGGTCTGCCACCAGCGAGGACGTCGCCGCGTCCAGCAGCGGATACAGCTTGGTGGGGTTGGTCAGCACGCCGTCGCTCTGCGCTTTCTTCAACAACTGCCGAATGAACTGCTTCTGCCGCTCCACCCGTTGGAGGTCGCTGCCGTCGCCGACTCCCACCCTCGTGCGTACGAACACGAGTGCCCGTTGTCCGCGCAGCAGCTGCCTGCCGGGCTGGAGCGTGATGTTGTACTCAGGCTCACGGATCTTCTCGGACACGTTCACCTCCACGCCCCCAACAGCGTCGACGACCCTTTTGAAGCCGGAGAAGTCGACGACGAGATGGTGGTCGACCGGGATGCCGGAGAGGTCCTCGAAGGTACGGACCGCACAGGCGGCCCTGCCAAACTGGAAGGCCCAGTTGAACGGGGCGTGCTGGGCAGTGCTGCGGGAGCCGTCCGGCTGCAGGCAGCTGGGGATGTCCACCATCAGGTCGCGCGGCATGCTGACCACGGAAGCCCGGCTTCGGTCCGCGGAGAGGTGGATCAGCATGGCGGTGTCGGAGCGTTCGCTGCCCCAGTTCGCTTCCTTGTCCGAGCCGAGCACCAGGATGTTCTGGGCCTTGCCGGGCGCGGGGCGGGGCCGCTTGCCGTGGTCTGCGGCGAGGGCCCGGGCCGCGGCCTTGTCGGTGCGAATGTTGCCGTCAAGCCGCTGGTAGAGCAGCCAGCCGGCACCCGCCGTCACCGCGAACAGCACGACGGCGCCGATACCGAGCCGTCTCAGGACCTTGCGACTGCGCCACCAGCTCTCAGATACCGGCATGGATCAGGCCTTCCACCCCGTCGGCAAATCGCTGAGCCATTGACTCGACCGTGTACAGCTCGGCATCCGTCCGGCAGGCGGAAAGCAGTCTGTCGTAGAGGACGGGCCGGGTGAGCAGATCCGTGACGGCCGCGCTGTACGCGTCCAGGCCACCATCCACGACGAGGGCATTGCGACCGTGCTGCAGATACTCGAACTCGGGCCCGTGCGCGGCGTGGGTGGTGGTGACCAGGGGCGTGTCCAGCGCGAAGGAGTCAACCGCAGCCAGCCCCACCGCGCCGGGCACCAGCAGGACGTCGGCGACAGCGCCGAGCCGGGCCTTCTCCTCAGCGGTGGCCGTCCCCACGTACACGACGGGACCGCCCGCACGCTGGACTTCCTCCACCAGGTGGCGCTGCGCCCCGTCGCCCGCGACGAGCAGCCTGAAGCCGGGCAGCAGTTGCGCAACCCGGTCGGCCGCCGCCAGCAGGAACGGGATACGTTTGGCGGCATCGAGGCCGCCGACGTACAGGGCCGTACGGCCGGGGCGCAGCCCGTACGACTGCCGCAGGGCGGAGAGTTCGGTGCCGGGGATACGGGAACGGGCTGCGACCAGGGCCCTGGTGTCCACAGTGTTGCGGACCGTCGTGACCCGCTGTTCGGGGAAGCCCTCGGCGATGACGTGCCGGGCGCCCTTCTCCGTATAGGCGAAGAACCAGCGGGCCCGCTGGGTCAGAGCGCGCTTGGCTGCGCGCAGCGGGGCCGGGTCGCTGCGCGTGTAGGTCCCGCCGTGGCCCCACAGCCCGACGGGTGGGCCGCCACGGCGAAGCAGTGCGCGGTAGTTCTCCAGGCTGTGCAGGGACTGGCCGAGGACCAGGGCGTCGCAGTCGCGGGCAAGGGGGCCCAGGCCCCGCCAGACGAGATGGCGGCCGGCGAGGCGGACGGTGCGCTGCGACAGTAGGACCGTTCCGGCAAGGGCGCAGGCGTCGGCGCGCCGGATGTCCTTGCCCCAGGGTCGGCCGTGGGCGATGGTCAGCTCGATGTCTCGGCGGGCGAGTTCGCGGGTCAGGCGTTCGTAGAACGCGAGGCGGTAGCCCGGCACGTACTGCTGGACGACGACGGCTCTTCTCACCGGGCCGCCCGCGCCACCTGGGTCGGCATGCGCCCGTCCCTGGGGGCGGTGTCCGCGCGGAAGAGCACCAAGTCGCACTGGAGCATCTGGCCGGTGCGCGGGTCGGTGAACCCGGGCACGACGGACATCAGGGTGAGGCCCAACTCGCCCTGGGTGAGGGCGAGGGCGTCGTCGAAGAGCAGGCCGTCCCGGTACAGGGGCACGAAGGACGTCTCGGTCTGGATGCCGGCGCACTCGCTCGCGTACCGACCGGCGCCGCGCAGAACATGCGCCTCGTACCCCTGCACGTCCATCTTGAGGAACACCCGCTCGCCCGGGGCGACGATCTGCTCCCACAGTTCGTCGAGGCGGCGGATCTCGGCGGTCTGTCGGCTCAGGTAGGCGGCGTGCGGGGCGGCCGCGCGGTGGCGTTCGAGCATGGGAAGGACAGAGCTGCTCGCACCCGCGTTGCCCGCGACGTTCATGACGACGGTGCCGGAGTGGTCGCCGAGCGCGTACGGCAGGACCGCCCAGGCCGGGTCGGACACCGCCCTGCGGTGGAGCTCCGTGCGTGGGCCGGTGAGCGGCTCGAAGGAGACGATACGGCCGCGATAGCCGGAGTGGCGGAGCATCGTGCCGTAGCCGCCGGCGTGTGCACCCGCGTCAATGACGAGGCCGACATCGAACTTTCGGAGCAACTGCACGAGTTGCTGACCGCTCCAGCTTGCCGGATAGCGGGCGATATCGATGCCGAGGCGCTGCATGGCGCTGCGCGCACGGTGAAAGAGGGTCACTGTCGTGCTCCTTTGTATGCGGCCCAGAGGAAACGGGGATGCCCCCACAGCACCCGGCGCCACAGCCGGCGCGGTTCGCTGCAGAGGCGGAAGAGCCATTCCAGGCCGTGCCGCTGCATCCACAGCGGGGCCTGCGGCTTGTTGCCGGAGACGAAGTCGAATGCGGCGCCGACGGCGGCGAACACCGCGGGGTGCGCGGCGGCGAGCCGGGCGGCCTCGTAGTCCTGTTTGGGGGTGCCGAGGCCGAGCCAGACGATCTGGGCACGGCTCGCACGGATCCGGTCAAGCTGCGACTGCCGTTCTCCGTCGGTCGGTTCGCGGAACGGCGGCGACTCGGCGGCTACGATCAGGGCGCGCGGGAAGCGGGCGCGCAGCTCGGCGCCCAGCTGTTCCAGTACCGCGGGGGTGGAGCCGAGGAGGTAGTGGCGCAGGCCCACATCCTGGCCGGTTCGGAAGACGTCCAGGAAGAGGTCGGGGCCGTACACCCGCATCGGCGGCAAGGAGCGGCTCCGGTGGATGATCCGGTTGGCCCACACCACCCCTTGTCCGTCGGGGAGGTTGAGCGTCGCGGTCCGCAGCACCTGGCCCAGTCGCGGGTCCCGGTCGGCGAGGGCGATCGTGTACGCGTTGCAGAGGTGGACGTCGGCCGCCACGCCCTCGGTTGCGAGCCGGACGACCGCGGCGGCCGCGGCGGCCGGAGTAGCAGCGGCCACAGGAACCCCGGCGCACAGGACGGTGGTCAGGTCGGTGGACACATCCGCACGCGTTGTGGCCGGCAGGCGCACGTCGTCCCTGCCCGTCAACTGCTTGCCGTATCGATCGCCCTGGCAGCACGGGGTCTGCCAACGGTCCGTCGGCCCCGGCGCCTGGGCTGGCCAACCCGACCGGCCTCGTACACCGGCACCCTGAGCAGTCCGCCGAGGGCCAGAAGCGCGGCGACCGCCACCGGCAGTACGACGGAGGGCGGCAGCCAGGCGTGGTGGATCAGCAGCCCGATGACCGTCCCGACGAACGCGGTGACGCCCAGTACCACGGCCGTTCCCTGCACCGTCAGCCCGAGCCGCTGGAGCCGGTGCGCGATGTGGTCGGTGCCGCCGAGCAGCAGTCGGCGGCCGGCCCGGCGCCGGGAGACGAGGACGAGCGCGGTGTCGGCGGTGACGACGAGGGTGAAGGCGAGCACCGCGCCCATGGTGCGCGCCGGGGTGTCGCCGGTGTGCAGCAGTACAGCGGCGGAGGACAGCACGAAACCGGTGAACAGCGAGCCGCAGTCGCCGAGGAAGATCCGGGCGGGATGCCAGTTGTGCAGCAGGAAACCGGTGAGGGCGGCGGCCAGTACCCAGAGCAGCAGGGCGAGACCGGTACGGCCCTCGATGATCGCGCAGATGGCGAGCCCCAGTGCGGTGACGGCAGCGACCGTCCCCATTGCTCCGTCGGAGTTGTCCAGCAAGTTGAAGGCGTTGGTGACGAAGACGATCCACAGCACCGCGAGGGCCCCGGTCAGCGGCCCCAGTCCGCTGCCGTACGCGACGGCACCCGCGGCACCCGTCTCGACGACGAGTCGCGCCCGGGGCCCCAGCGGCCGCAGGTCGTCGAGCAGTCCGAGCACGGCGACGGCGGCTGCGACCGCGAGCAGCGTGCCGACCTCGGGGCCCAGCGGCGCCTGCCCGGTCCACAGTCCCGAGGTGGCCGCGGCGAGGGTTCCCGCGGCCACCGCGACCCCGCCCAGATGGGGGGTGGGGCGGGTGTGCGCCTTGTGCGCGCCGGGCCGGTCCAGGAGACCGGCACAGGCGTGTCGCCACCGCAGGGCGAGGGCACGTAGGAGTTCGGTCAGCACGGCGGTGAGCAGCAGGGCAGCCGCCGCGGCCGCAAGCGCGTAGGGCACGGTGAAGGTCCTCTCAGAGCAGGTCAGGCCGGCAGCGGCACGCGCTCGGCACGCGCCTCGGCGATGGTCGCGTCGAGGATGTCGTCGAGGGTGCGCTGCGGCCGCCAGCCGGTGAGGGTGCGGATGCGTGCGGTGTCGGGCAGCCGGCGCTCCATGTCCTCGAAACCCTCGCCGTACGCCTGGTGGTAGGGGACCAGCCGGATGTCCGAGTTGCTGGCGCTGCGTGCGACGACGCGGGCGGCCAGCCCGGCGATGGTGGTCTCTTCGTTCGTACCGATGTTGAAGACCTTGCCGACCGCGTCCGGGTGGGCAAGCAGCCGCAGCAGCGCGTCGACGACGTCGGCGACGTGCGCGAAACAGCGCCGCTGCGTGCCGTCGCCGTGCACGGTGAGCGGTTCCCCCTCGACGGCCTGGCGCACCAACCGGGGCACGACCATCCCGTACGCGGGGCTCTGCCGCGGTCCGACCGTGTTGAACAGCCGTACCACGATGGTGGGCAGGCCCAGTTCGCGGTGGTAGGCGAAGGCGAGGATCTCATCGACGGCCTTGGCGGTGGAGTACGACCAGCGCGCCACGCTCGTGCTGCCGAGGATCCGGTCGGAGCCCTCGGCGAGTGGTCCCGAGGAGTTCTTGCCGTAGATCTCCGAGGTGGAGGCGACGAGCACTTTGCGGCGGTAGCGGTGGGCCGCCTCGATGACGGTCTCGGTACCGCGGAGGTTGGTGGTGAAGGACTGGAGAGGTCGCTCCACGATCAGCCGGACGCCGACGGCGGCGGCCAGATGGATCACCGTGTCGCACCGGCGGACCCATTCGTCCACGAGCAGCTGGTCGAGTACGGAGCCGTGGACGAATCGGAAGCGTGGATTCCGTCGGGCCTCTTCCAGGTTCCTCTCGCTTCCGGTGGCGAGGTTGTCGAGCACGACGACCGCATGGCCCTGCCCGAGCAGGGCGTCGGTGAGATGTGAGCCGATGAAGCCGGCACCGCCAGTGATCAAGTACGTCGAGGGATTCATACGCCGCCTGTTCGGTTGCGGTATCCGAGTGATGCGGAACGGCATTTGTTATATGCCACTGACAAAGTAGCCCGCTTTGTCACAATCTGTAACGAACAACACGGCTCACATCGCACGTAGATCGGAGAAACGTCAGATGGGACCAGCAGAGACCTCAGTACGACGGAACGTTCTGGTAGTTGGACTGGGATACGTGGGGCTACCGCTGGCGGTGCGTGCTGCGGAGGCGGGCTTCCGCGTCACCGGCCTGGACACCGACGAGCACCGCGTCAAGCGGCTGGAGGCCGCCGACTCGTATATCGAGGACATCCCGGACGAACGACTACTGCCACTGCTCGATTCCGGGCGGCTGAGAGTCAGCACCGACTACGCCGACGCGGGCACCTTCGACGTCTGCGTGATCACCGTGCCCACTCCCCTGCGCGACGGCGCCCCGGACCTCCGGTGCGTCGAAAGCGCGGGGCGGTCGGTCGCCCCGCTCCTGCGTCCGGGTGCGGTCGTGGTGCTGGAGTCGACGACGTACCCCGGCACCACCGAGGAGATCCTCCTGCCGATCCTGGAGGTGGGCAGCGGGCTGCGGGCCGGCGACGGATTCCGGCTCGGGTACAGCCCGGAACGCATCGACCCGGGCAACGCCCGTTGGCAGCTGGAGAACACTCCCAAGGTCGTCTCCGGCATCGACGACGCCTCTCTCGAAGCCGTCACGGAGTTCTACGACCGGATCGTGACCCGGACCGTGCCGGTCTCCTCCCCGCGCACCGCCGAGCTGACCAAGCTGCTGGAGAACACCTTCCGACAGGTGAACATCGCGCTGGTCAACGAACTCGCGATGTGCGCCCGGCCCCTCGGCGTCGACATCTGGGAAGCGGTGGACGCGGCCGCCACCAAGCCGTTCGGCTTCATGCCCTTCACGCCCGGCCCCGGGGTGGGCGGTCACTGCCTGCCGGTGGACCCCTCGCACCTCTCCTGGCAGGTACGGCAGAAGCTCCAGCACGATGTGCGCTTCGTTTCGCTCGCCCACGAGATCAACGAACGCATGCCCGAGTACGTGGTGGGGCGCATCGAAGGCGGTCTCGCCGGGCTCGGCCGACCGCTGGCCGACGCACGGGTGCTGGTGCTCGGGCTCGCGTACAAGAAGAACACCGGGGATGTACGGGAGTCCCCCGCCGCCACCGTCGCCGAGCTGCTGATGGCACGCGGCGCGCGCGTCCGGGCCGTGGAGCCGTACGCCGATCCACAGTTGCTGCCGCCCGGGGTGCTGTGCGTCGAGCTGACCGAGGCGGAGATCGCGACTACAGACGCAGTCGTTGTCCTGACCGACCACGACGGCCTCGACTACAGCCTGGTGGAACGCCATGCGACGTACGTCTTCGACGCCCGCAACCGCTGCCGCGGAGACCTGATCGACCGCCTGTAGCCGCACGGTGCCACGGTCAGGGCTGGGCGACACATATGACCACGCGGCGGCGCATGCGAGGGCGACCATCAGCCATCGCTTACGAGGCGACTGGCACACGACCCCCACCTGCGCTCTGCAAGCACTGCACGTTCATCTCCGGCTCACCAGCAATGGCGTGGGTCGGGTTCCGCAGGGAGGAGCTGACCTGCACCGGTCCCGGAGGCGAGCCGACCTGGTATGCGTTCTGGCCGACCCTGCACCACGGCTTCTGCCCGTGCTGCGGGACCCACCTCGCCTCCGTTGCAGACAACTCGGCGATGATCTTCAGGCTCCTCGAGCAGAACGGCCTCGAGCCCCTCGCGCACAGCTTCCGCCACGTAGCTGTGCCGTGGATGACCACCACCCTCGCCACAGCCCGGGGACTGAAAATCGTCGATTGACAGACCCCCAGGTCGGCACGTTCCTTGCCAACGCCTCGCGTGATGTGCACACGCCATGGCGGCCAGGAGTGGGCAGCCACAGAGGGGTGCGGAATCCATGAGCCGAGTGGCGCCGTCGGCCGCCCGAGAGCCCGCCGCCGGCATGGCGCGTCCCTCACGCCACGGAAGGTCGCAATGTGTGACATAAAGTGATTACATGGACACGCGATGTCATCGTTTCAGTCGCGCGCACATACCTGGAGCCCGCCATGGCCCGGATCACCATCAACGGTGTGACCATCGGTCCGCTGAGGCAGTCCCACGCGCTGGCCAGCGCGTCACTGGTCTCGGAGGACGCGTCCACCTCCAACTACCTCCTCGTCCAGACCACCCGTATCCCCTCGGTGCAGGAGAAGGAGCAGCTCGCGGAGCTGGGCGTAGTGATCCATGAGTACGTACCGGAGAGCACCTATCTGTGCGGGTACCGGCCTGCCGACCTCGGTGCCGTCCGGGCCTTGCCCTTCGTGGCCTGGGCGGATGTCTATCTGGAGGGTTTCAAGATCGCCCCTTCGTTTCGGCCAGGCGGGTTGCAATCCGATCTGGCCGCCCTGGCCGCACCCACGGCGGCAGTGGATTCACAGGAGCATGCGGTCGATGTGGTGCTTCATGACGATGTCGATCCGGAAGTGGACGGTGTCAGACAGCGGATCGCCGATGCGGCCGGTGTCAGTGCCGATGACGTCCAGCTCACGAGGAACAGGATGCGTCTCACGCTTTCAGGAGACCACCTCGGCGCGCTGCGCTGCACTGGTGCACCCCACATACTCCGCTCGGCCATACCCGGCTGGAGGCAGCCATGCGTCTGCTCAGATTGCTGATCGCCACCGCGTGCCCGGTGTTCGCACTGGCGATACCCGGCGCCGGCGCCGGCCCCGACCAGGCGGCCGCCGGGCCGCCGCAGACCGTACCGGCCCTGCGCCAATGGACGGCCGGCACCGGTACCTACACCTTCACCGACGCCACCCGGATCGTCGTCGACCCCGCCTCCACCGCCCAGCTGGCGGACGAGGCCGCCACGTTCGCGCAGGACCTGGGCGCGCTGGCCGGGCGCGGCGTGGCCGTCGTCACCGGGAGCCCGACCGCCGGTGACATCGGGCTCGGCCTCGGTGGCACCGCCCTGCCCACCGAGGGCTACAGGATGACGGTCGCGGGAGCCCTCACCCTCCAGGCCGGGACCGATGCCGGCGTGTTCTACGGCACCCGCAGCGTCCTCCAGCTCCTGCACCAGTCCGCCACGGTGCCGGCCGGCACGGCGGTGGACTGGCCCGCCAAGGCCGAGCGCGGGCTCATGGTCGACCAGGGGCGGAAGTTCTTCACCGTGGACTGGCTCAAGCAGCACATCAAGGAGCTGGCGTACCTCAAGCTCAACTACTTCCACTTCCATCTGTCGGACACGTACGGATTCCGCCTGGAGAGCTCCACGCACCCGGAGATCGTCTCCGCTGACCACTACTCCAAGCAGGACATCGCCGACCTGGTCGAGCTCGGCCGCAAGTACCACGTCACCATCGTCCCGGAAATAGACACGCCCGGGCACATGACCGCGGTCCTGGCCGCGCACCCCGAGCTCAAGCTCAAGAGCAGCTCGGGCGCGGTCAGCCCCGACTTCATCGACCTCTCGCTCCCCGGCTCGTACGCGCTGATCAAGGACCTGATCAACGAGTACCTGCCGCTGTTCCCGGCCCCGTACTGGCACATCGGCGCGGACGAATACGTCACCGACTACGCCAAGTACCCGCAGCTGCTCAGCTACGCCCGCGCCCACTACGGCGCGAACGCCACCGCCAAGGACACCTACTACGGGTTCGTCAACTGGGCCGACGACCTGGTCCGGGCGGCCGGCAAGACCACCCGGATGTGGAACGACGGCATCAAGTCCGACGACGGAACGCTCCGCCCCCACCCCGGCATCATCGTCGAGTACTGGTACACCTACGGCCTCACTCCCCAGCAACTGGCCGACGCCGGGCACATCGTGGCCAACGAGTCCTGGACTCCCACCTATTACGTGCTCGGGGGCCCGAAGCCCGACACCAAGTGGATGTACGAGACCTGGACCCCCGACCGCTTCGAGGGCGGCAACACCCTGTCCGACCCCGCGAAGAACCCCGGCTCGGTGATCCACGTCTGGTGCGACATCCCCACCGCCGAGACCGAGGAACAGATAGCCGCCGGCATCATGTACCCGCTGCGCGCTCTGGCCCAGCAGACCTGGGGATCGCCGAAGCCCGCGGCGACGTACACCGCGTTCACCCCGGTCGTCGCGGCCGTCGGGCACAACCCCGGCTGGCCCGGCCTGGCCCAGCCGGGCAACCTGGCCCTGGGCCGTCACGACCACCGCCTCCAGCACGGAGAACGGCGTCCGGCTCACGAGCGCGGGTAGCCGTGACCCGGCGGCGGGTACTCCCGATCCGGCAGTTCGGCGACGCCGTAGAGCACGATCCGCTCGAACTCAGACTGGGCACTCCCTCTTCTCCATGCGGGAGGACGCATCACGCAGTGCGCGTTGGTGCTGCTGTCGCCTCCAGTTGCATGATCTGCATGCGGTTGAGCAGAACCGCATCCTCGGGTCGGCATCCTTTAGTTTCTCTGAGCTGTGGTGATGTCCCACAAACCGGAGCCGGTGGCGGTCGACCGGCCTGGTTCGCGGCCCGGAATCACGGTTGCTGACCAGATCACTCCGTCACGGGCAGGCACTCGGCGAGCAGGTCGACGACATCGCGCCAGGCTCGCTGCGCGTGCCGTGGGTGGTAGCCGACGCCGGGGACCACGGGGTGGTCGACCGGCGGGTGGTGGAAGGCGTGCAAGGCGCCGCCGTAGACCGCGAGGCGCCAGTCGACGCCCGCGGCCTGCATCTCGGCGGTGAACGCGTCCCGTTGCGCGGGCGGCATGATCGGGTCTTCCGATCCGACCCCGGCCCACACCGGGCAGCGGATGCGCGCTGCCTCGCCCGGTCGGCCCGTGGTCAGTGCGTTGACTGCCCCGATCGCGCGCAGGTTGACGCCGTCGCGCCCGAGTTCCAGCCCGATGGCGCCCCCGGTGCCGTAGCCGACGGCGGCGATCCGGTCGGGGTCGGTCCGCGGTTCGGCGCGCAACTCGTCGAGCGCCGCATGACCGATGCCCCGCATCCGGTCGGAGTCGGCGAGCAGCGGCATGCAACGGGCCAGCATCTCCTCGGGATCGCCCAAATAGCGCCCGCCGTGAAGGTCGAAGGCCAGCGCTACGTATCCCAGCTCGGCGAGAGCATCGGCCCGGCGGCGCTCGACGTCGCTGAGTCCCATGCCCTCTGGTCCAAGCAGCACCGCGGGCCGGCGGTCGACACCGGCCGGGAGCGCGAGGTACCCGATCATCGTTAGACCGTCGGCCGGGTACTCGACCGTACGCGTCGTAATCGTCGTCACGAGACTGGACTGTAGTGATCGTCGAGCCCGGTCGGGCCGGTGTTCTGCCGCTGGCAGAACAGCGCGGGTGTGCCTCTGAAATGCGGCGATGGCTCACCAGATCCGTCACAAACCCCGTTCCCGCGGCAGCGTTATCGGATCACCTGCCCTGGGCACGGTGCAAAGGATGTCCTCGGGGTACCGGCGCAGCAGTCCGGCACCGTCGGGAGGTACATGAGCCGGATCTGGAACGCGCAGCCAGGAGCTGGAAGCGACCGGCGCACGCGGCGTCGAGATCGTGCCGGTCAGGCTCGGCGAGTAGTTGCCGACAGTTGATGCAGAGCTTACGTGGCGGTCAGGGCGACGAGTTCACGGACTCCGCTAACGTCGGAATGGCTGGTGTAGAGGTCGTCCACGATCTGCCGGATCGCGGGGCGGTCGCGGACCTCCCCCGGGGCGAGGCGGGCGGCGGCTAGGAGTTCGCCGACTGTTTGCTCGGGCTTGGCCCGCTGCCACCAGGCGCGGGCGAGGTCGGTGTGCATGCGGCCCTTGCGCTCGACGGTCGGAAACTGGGCGGCATGCAGATTTCGGCCGGCTTCGAGCGCGGTCCCAGCGTCGCCGAGGGCCCAGTGGACGCCGACGGCGTAGAGGTCGACAGCCGCCGGGGTGATCGGGAACAGACGGCCGGCGGGGGCGACGGCTGGCAGATCTCGGACCGCGCGGGCAGCTTCTCGGATCATGGTCAGGGCCTGGTCCCGGTCTCCGGCGATGGCGGCCGTGTACGCAGTGCTGCACAACATCTGCGCGAAGGCGGAGGCCTGCGCGTCCGTCGCGAGGCCGGTGGCTTCCACGCGGGCGACAGCGGCCTCAATGTGCCCCTGGGCCGCGGCTTCCTGGCCCTGGTGGCGGAGCACAGCAGCGAGTTCACTGGGCTTGATCCGCTTTGACGGACATTCGAGATCTGGGGTTCGTCCCCGGGAGGATGTCCATCATGGAGAGCATGGGGAAGAAGAAGCCTCGCCCTCGCCGTTCGTTCACGTCGGAGTTCAAGGCCGAGATCGTCGAGCTGTGCCGGCGCGGTGACCGCTCGGTCGGTCAGATAGCCAAGGACTTCGACCTGACCGAGACCGCGGTGCGGGACTGGGTCAAGCAGGCCGAGGTCGACGCGGGCGAGCGTGACGGGCTGACCAGCAGCGAGCGCGAGGAGCTGGCCGCGCTGCGGCGGGAGAACCGCCGCCTGCGCGAGGACGTCGACATCCTCAAGCGTGCGACGGCTTTCTTCGCGAAGGAGACCCGGTGGCGGTGCAGCCGTTCATCGAGGCGGAGAAGCAGAGCAACCACAACGTCAAGCGTGCGTGTGAATTGTTCAAGGTCTCCCGCACCGCCTTCTATGCCCGCCGCAACGGCATTCCCGGCCCCCGTGCGGTCCGTGACCTGGAGCTGACCGAGAAGATCGCCGAAGCCCACGAGTACTCCCGTGGCACCTACGGGGCCCCGCGCGTCCATGCCGTCCTGCAACGCGAGGGCCAGAGGTGCGGACGGCGCCGCGTCGCCAGGCTGATGCGGGACGCCGGACTTCAAGGCCGGCACCGCAGGCGGCGACACCTGACGACCGTCCCCGACCCGCGGGCCGCCGCGAGGCCCGACCTCATCGGGCGCGACTTCGCACCCGACCCGGCCGCACTCGACGTCCGCTGGTGCGGCGACATCACGTATATCCCGACTAATCAGGGCTGGCTCTACCTGGCCACCGTCATCGACATCGCCTCCCGCCGTGTCGTCGGCTGGGCAACCGCCGATCATCTGCGGACCGACCTGGTCGCCGACGCTCTCAAGGCCGCCTGCCGGCGGCGCCGCCCCACCCGTCCGGTGATCTTCCACTCGGATCGCGGTTGCCAGTACACCAGCCAGCAATTCGCCTCCTTGGCAGGCGAGTTCGACGTCCGGCTATCGGTCGGCCGCACCGGAGAGTGCTGGGACAACGCCCTCGCCGAGTCCTTCTTCGCGACAATCAAACGGGAACTGCTCGGCACGAAACCCTGGCCCAGCAGGGCTCTCGCCCGCACCGCGATCTTCGAGTGGATCGAGAGCTGGTACAACTTGCAGCGGCTGCACAGCAGCCTCGGCTACCGCAGTCCCGCCGAATACGAGACCGCGCTCGCAGCCTGACCACCACACCAATGGTGTCCGTCAAAGCGGAGCAAGCTCAGGGGTAGTCGTCGTCGTCGAGACGGCCGAACGAGTCATCTGCTGTCATTTGCACCTCTCTGTGAAACGTTGGGAACGCGTGGAGGGGCCCTGGTGCCGTACGGCACCAGGGCCCCGAAGGAACTACTACACCATCTGCCGGCCCTGACACTGCGCCGGCCTTCTGTGTCCGCGGACCCGACCGGAACGCTGTCGGGGCTGCGGGGATCGCGGTTGCTTGACCGGAGACCACCTCACTATCGATGTCCTGCGGTACCCGGGCTCAGACTTCCGCCCGGGCGATCCTGATGGCGCCCAATTCCTCCGTTCATCCCTCGGATGATCAACTGCTTACCAAGTGGGGAACTGCGAACTGCGTGTACTGCTCCACTTGGTACTGCGTACTTCTTTTACTGCTCGTGGTCCGACCAAGCGCCACGCTCCGGCAGCCAGCCCCGTCGCCCATCCTGCGTCTGCTCTGGCTTAGAACCCCACTGCCGAACTTCCCGGTGCGCGCGCCCGCAGCCGACGCCTTCACCGAGGTACAGCTCACTGACTTCACTGCTGGGTACTGCGAACTGCACTTACGGGTACTGCCACTGCGTTAACTGCGGTCCTGCTCACGGCAGCCCCTGATCACTGCGGGCCCGCCCGGTCCGGTCGCCAGTCCCGTCGCCGTCCTGCAACAACCCTGGCTTCGGAACTCCACCACCGCACCGTCATGCGCACTGCAACTACGTGTACTGCGGGTACTGCTGCCCGGCAGTTCGTCTCTGCCAGGCCTGCTGTCTCTCTGGGCTACAAGAGAAACCATAACCACGCCACCACCCAATGTCTACTCCGGCCGTCATAGATTTTCGCGTGTTCGACGGTGAGGTAATCGACCTCGAACGCGGCCTGTCTCTGCTCTCGGGGGCAGCTGGCGGGCGGCACCGCATCCTGTCGCACCGCCGCCTCGGCTCGCCATTGCGGAGTGCGGCAGCTGAAGTCCTGCCGGGCGGCCTCTGCAGGGTTCGAGGGCTCTGCCGCGACTGCTGCGAGGCGGGATCAGGCGGCGGGCTGGGGCTGCCGCAGTTCGACCTGCCCGAAGAGCAGCGCGTAGCCGCCGGGGAGCCGGCGAAGGATCCGGGCAAGCAGGTCGGGGCCGGCGAGGCGTGTGGCGACGGCGAGTACGGCGCCGGTGTCCCAGCGGGCGGTGGCCGGGGTGGCGCCGGTGCGGGAGGCCATGTCTTTGATGAAGCCCCAGCCGGTGAGCTGTTCGGTGTCGGGGATCTGGGCGGTCAGGGTGAGGGCGGCCTCGACGGGCAGGCACTGTGCGAGGTCGACGCGTTCGTCGCCGGTGACCTGGCGGCCGAGGGCGGCGAGGACGGTGCGGACGGCTTCCGCGGCGCGTTCACGGGTGGGGTAGGCGCCCTCGTAGCGCACGCGTTCCAGCATCTGGTCGAACGTCATGGCCGTCACGGGCGGGTTCACTCGAGGCTGGTCGTACATGGTGCTGCGGTTGCCTTTCTCTTCGAAGGGTCGTTCTGGCCGGTGCCGGCGGTCAGGCGGGCTGGGGGTGACCGAAGAGGAGGTCGTACCCGGGCGGAAGCTGGAGCAGGACCTCGCGCATGAGGACGTCGCCCGCTGCGGCGGCCACGGTGGAGAGGACCGCGCCGATGTCCCACAGGGCCGTCTTCTCGGTGGCGCCTTCGATCCAGGCCGCGGTCGCACGGACGAAGCGTTCGGGAGAGAGCGGTTCCGCGGCCTGCAGGGGGTTGAGGAGGATCAGGGCGTACGTCTCGGGGAGCCGGGCTGCGAGCTCGGCCCGCACGGTGCCGACCAGGTGCGCGCCCAGCAGGGCCAGGACGACGCGGGCCGCCCGTTCGGCCTCCTCCCGAGTCTGATACTCGCCGCGTTCCTGGACGTGGGCCAGGAACGCCTCCCGGCGCATCGGCATCACGTCACCTCCGGGGAGGGGGAGGGTGCAAGGGGGCGCGGAGGACGGGGTGCCGGAGGGGGATCGGTTCCCCGTCCTCCGCCGCTGGTGCCGGCCTGTTCAGCCGGAGATCTGCTTGCGGCCGGACTCGCCACCGATGGCGATCTTCCGCGGCTTGGCGCGCTCGGCGATCGGGATCCGCAGGGTCAGGACACCCGCGTCATAGTCGGCCTCGATGTGCTCGGTGTCGAGGGTGTCGGCCAGCATGACCTGGCGGGAGAAGACACCCAGGGGCCGCTCGGAGAGCTCCATCTGTACGCCGTCGGACTTCTCTGCGGGTCGGCGCTCGGCCTTGACGGTCAGCATGTTCCGCTCGACGTCGATGTCGATCGCCTCGGTGCTCACTCCGGGGAGGTCGAAGGCGATCACATAGACGTCGCCCTCGCGGTAGGCGTCCATCGACATCACGGACGGCTTCGACCAGGTCCCCGATGTACCCGACAGCTGCTGGACGATCCGGTCCATCTCGCGGAACGGGTCAGTGCGCATCAACATCGCGAAACACCTCCAGTTGGTTCAGGCAGGAACTGCCAATGCGCTTCAACGTGCTCCCGTTGTAACATGTCATCGAAGCGATGACAAGCAAGGAGTCATCGAGAAGGTGACAGAGGAAGAGAGTGCCATGAACGAGGCCGCCCAACCCCGCGCGCAGATCCCCTTCCTTGCCGCCGCCGCGGCACTGGAGGTCATCGACCAGGCCGTAAGGGATGCGCAGCAACCTCCCGCGGGAGCATCGACGGCTAAAGCGGCGCACGCACCGGACTCGGGGCCGCACCCGGCTCTGGCCGCACTGCTGATGCTGCGCGAGGTCCGTGAGCAGCTCGCCGGCTGGGAGAGCGGGCTGATCGAAACCGCCCGCAGCCAGGGCGCGAGCTGGGCCGACCTTGCCGGACCCCTCGGGGTCGCCAGCCGTCAGGCCGCCGAACGCCGCTACCTGCGACTGCGCCCCGGCACCGCCGGGAGCACCGGCGAGCAGCGGGTCCAGGCCACCCGCGACACACGCGCAGCCGACCGCACCGTGAATGGCTGGGCCCGTGACAACGCGGCCGACCTGCGCCGGCTCGCCGGCCAGGTCACCGCCCTCACCGGTCTCCCCGCCAGCGCCGATTCCGCCGTCGACGACCTGAACCTGGCCCTTGCCGACAACGACGTCTCCCGCCTCGTCCGGCCTCTGGCCGACGCCCGGCCCCATCTGCGGCCGGGGGACGCCGAGCTTGCCGAACGCATCGACGCCCTGACCCGACACGCCGACCAGCTCCGCCAAGACACCCACGACCAGCGCAGCATGTGATCCGCACCCCGAACCCTCGACCGGCGTCGGGACCACGCCTGTCGACCCAAGGAGTGATCCACCATGGCCGAACACCCTCCCCGGGAGGCCGGCGGCAACGACGTCGCCGTGGACGTCCTGAAGCACACGGTCGCGGTCCGGCCCGTCGGCGAGATCGACATCGAGACGGCACCCTCCCTCCGGCTCGCCCTCACCGAAGCTCTCGCCCACGCCTCGTCGGCCAAGCCCGTGGTGGTCGACTGCAGCCGCCTCACTTTCTGCGACTCCTCGGCACTCAACGCACTCCTCACCGCGCGACGGACAGCGCAGGAGACCGACACCGTCATCCGCCTGGCAGCCCCCAACCACCAGCTCCAGCGCCTCCTGGAGATGACCGGCGCCCTGCCCCTCTTCCCCGTGGACGCAGCCCCGCCGACCGACGGCCGCATTCCGATGGGATACCCCGACGGCCTGCAGTAGGCAGGCCGGTGGTGTGCAGGTACTGACCGGCGTACGGCGTAGGCAGATCGCCTTTCCGGGCCAAACCCCTGCCGCGGGCGAGGCGCTCCATGCCGCACCGGGTAGACGGCGTCAGGGCGGCCAGCCGCGCCGCCCGGTATACCGATGCTCAGGAGGCGCTCGTGGACGGGATCGTGCTGCTCAAGGAAGACCACAAGACCGTGGAGAAGCTGTTCAAGCAGTTCGAGAAAGCCGGCGACGACGGGCACGCCGAGAAGCGGAAGATCGCCGACCAGGTGATCGAGGAACTCACCACCCACACCTGGATCGAGGAGAAGATCTTCTACCCGGCCGCCCGCGAGGCCGCCCCCGACACCAAGGACCACGTCCTGGAAAGCATCGAGGAAACACCACGTCGTGCTGTGGATGCTCTCCGAACTCAAGGACCTCGACCCGAGCGACGAGCGGTTCGACGCCAAAATGAGCGTCCTGATGGAGAGCGTCCGCCACCACGTCGAGGAAGAGGAGAAGGAGTGGTTCCCCGACATCCGCAAGGCCATGGGCCGCAACCGCCTCACCGAAGTCGGCGAACAGATGGAAGCCGCCAAGAAGAAGGCCCCCGATAGCCCGCTCGCCGTCCCCAGCGCCAAGAAGTAGCCGTCCTGGCTGTCGGAAGTCTCCTTCCAAGCCGGGCCTCGTCGTTATACCGGGCATGATCAGTACACAGCAGATCGCCGGTGAGAGCGCCGCCCTGGACCTGATGCTGGCCCACCTCACCCACGACCCGGAGGCCATCGCCTCCGCCACCGCCGACAGCGCCGCCTGCCCGACCACCACGGCATTTGCGCGCCAGCAGCTCGCCGGGCTACTGCACGATGCCGTCCTCGCCCACCCCTCCATCTCCCTCCACCGCCCGGCCGTCCTCGGCCCCGCCGGACGCGCCTGGCTCCAACACGTCACCATGCACGGCCCAGCGGCGGACACCGTCATGGCCCTGGCCGACGACGGAGCCGACCCCCGCCACCACCTCGACGACGCCCAGTGGATCGCCACCTACGCCATCAGCGCCGTGGCCCGCATCATCGACGTCTACGAACCCGACGAAACCGCCGAACGCCTCACACAGCTCCGGGACGCAGACTCCCTCCCCCACCTCACCCAGTAGATCCGCGGACAGAGCTCCGCCGGCCAGACGGCCCAGGCGCAGGTCCGTACAACGGATCCCGCCTTGGGGGTGCCACTCCAACACCGGCCCCACGGCGTCGCCGTGCTCGGCGCACCAGGAGACGGGGACCGCGCCGCCGTAGTCGGTCGTCGTCGGGGAGCGTGTCAGAAAGATCGTGTAAGTCCGTGATGTGACAGCCTGGCCCGGGGCTCGGCCTCGGGCCCTTGGGCCGGGCGGATCGGACGAGTCATGGCGGACAAAGACGAAGCGGCCGCGTCCGTGGCCGGCGACAAGACGGTCGATGAGGTCGTCCAGCGGTTGCTGGACAAGGCTGATGCCTCCGGGGCGGCCCTGCTGGGTGAGGGCGGGCTGCTGACGGAGGTCACCAAGGCTGTTCTGGAGCGTGCTCTGGAAGCCGAGATGAGTGAACATCTCGGCTACGAGCGTGGAGATTCCGCAGGTCACGGGTCGGGGAACTCGCGCAACGGGACGTCATCCCAGACGGTCCTGACCGATGCCGGCGCGGTCACTTTGGCGGTGCCCAGGGACCGCAACGGCGAGTTCGAACCGCGGCTGGTCCCGAAGAACGCCCGCCGGCTGGCGGGGTTCAATGACCGGATCCTCTCGCTCTACGCCCGCGGGATGAGCGTGCGGGACATCCGCTCCCACCTCGCGCAGATCTACGGGGTCGAGGTCAGTCCCGATCTGATCAGCAAGGTCACCGATGCCGTGATCGACGAGCTCGTGACCTGGCAGAACCGGCCCCTGGATGCGGTCTGGCCGATCATCTACATCGACGCTTTGTGGGTGAAGATCCGGTCCGGTTCAGTGACCTCGAAGCCCGTCTATCTGGCCGTCGGCGTGGACATGGACGGTCGCAAGGACGTCCTCGGTCTGTGGGTCGGAGCCGAGGGCGAAGGCGCCACCACCTGGATGGCAGTCCTGTCGGAGCTGCGGAACCGGGGCATCGAGGACGTCTGCATCGTCGTCTGCGACGGGTTGAAGGGCCTGCCCGACGCGGTCACGGCGACCTGGCCCAAGGCCACCGTCCAAACGTGCGTGATCCACCTGACCAGAGCCTCGCTCAGGCTGTCGTCTGTGCGGGACCACCCGAAACTGGTGCCGTCCCTGAAGGCCATCTACACGGCCCCCACCGAGCAGGCCGCCGAACAGGCCCTTGACGTGTTTGAGGCCTCTGAGCTGGGCGAACGCTACCCGGCGATCGTGCGGACCTGGCGGTCGGCCTGGCCGGAGTTCACACCTTACCTGGCGTTTCCGCCGGCCATAAGGACGGTGGTCTACTCCACGAACATGGTCGAGTCCATGAACGCCCGCCTCCGCAAAGCCACCCGCAACCGCGGCCACTTCCCCTCGGAGCAGGCCGCGTTGAAGGTTCTCTACCTCGCGGTCCGCGAACAGATCAACCCCAAAGCGCGCGACGCGAACCACGTCGCCGCACACTGGAAAGAGGCACTGAACCAGTTCTCACTCTTCTTCGAGGACCGGCTCAGCATCCAATGAAATCAGCCGACTTACACAAGATCGCTGACACGCCCTCGTCGGGTCAGCCCTCGACTCCTGTGGAGGTGTGGCGGGGCGCCGACGGGTTTGGATTCCGGGGACCCGCGCTGACGCAGGTAGACGGAGAGGTAATGGCCATGGCGGCCACCGCCAGGAGTTCCGACTGCCAGTTCTGCAACGATCGGTTCCAGAAGTCGGCGGAGGCGAGGTAGCCACCCCAGGAGACTGGCGGCAGGAGTTCACGCAGCTGCTGCTCGTTGTAGGCGGCCGTACCGGCGATTGACTGGGCGAGCCATGACAGCACGAAGAGCAGGGCCATAACGGTCCCGGGCCTCCCTCGAGGCCACCCCTCTTCCATGGTCGGCCCGACCAGAGGAGCCCGGTGTGACGGAGCGCAGTAGTCGGCCCGTCTGGCCAAGTGGGCGCTCAGCCATAAGTCAGTGGAACCAGACGACGAGGCATACGTTCTCGGCTTCGTGGACCGGCGAACGAAGGAAGGCATGTCGAAGAAGGAGATCATGCGCTGCCTCAAACGCTACATCGCCCGCGACGTCTTCAATGTCCTCACCAGGCAAAACACCCACGCAGCAGCTCACAGCCACCCGTCAACTATCGCTGCTTGACATCCGTAAGAGCATCCGGGCGACATCTCCGCACACTGTTCCACGGCGCGAGGCCGGCACCCGGAGAGGGTGCCGGCTTCGGCCGTGTCCACGGTGCCGGTGGGTGGTCAGCCGCGGCGCACCCGTACGAGCCGGAAGGCGGCGTAGAGGGCGGCGGCCAGGGCCAGGACGATGGCGGTCTCGATGAGCTGCGTCGGCCTGTAGTGCGAGGCCGGGTGGAATTCCGTGTACCGGGCGATGATGTTCATGTCCGCCGGGCAGTCGCCACCGCTCTGGGGCCGCCCGAAACAGGCGTCATACTCCAGAGGCGAAGCGGCCCCGCCAGGTGCGCACCGGGTCCTCGTGCAGCCGCGTCTGCACGGCTATCCGGGCCTTGGGACGCCCTCGGGCCGCCAATAACACATTGGTTGCCCGCTGCCGGGCCTGACGCGGGGTCTTGTGGCCGTAAGCCATCTTCTTCAGCCGGTGGCGCTAGTAGGCGGTCAGCACGACGGGCACGGCGGAGGCGAGGGACACGGGAGGAAAGCGACCGATCCTTCAGGGGCAACGGGGAACGGGCCGGCACCAGGCCGCACCCATCTCTATATCCTGCGACGTCATGGCAACGCCTCCGAGTTGCCGAGGAAAATCGTTGGGCTGACCGACTTGCTGCAGGCATGATCGACTCGTGGACACCTACCTGGAGACCGAGCGCCTGGCCCTGCGCCGCTTCACTGCCGATGACTCGGACCTGCTGATCGAGCTGGACAGCGACCCGGCGGTGATGCGCTACCTGACCGGCGGCAATCCGACCGCGCCGGGACTCGTCCGTCAGCGCGACCTGCCGAAAATCCTCGCTGGTTACGAGAAGTGGGGCGGCGACCTCGGACTATTCGCCGCGCACGAGAAGGACGGCGGCGTGTTCATCGGCTGGTTCCACCTGCGTCCCGAGCCGGAGGGCCCGCTGGACGAAGCCGAACTCGGCTACCGGCTGCGGCAGGCGGCTTGGGGCAAGGGTTATGCCACCGAGGGCTCGCGGGCCTTGCTGGGCAAGGCGTTCACAGAGCTCGGTGTGCGCATGGTCTGGGCTGCGACGATGTCCGTGAACCACGGTTCGCGCAACATCATGGAGAAGCTCGAAATGACGCTCGCGGACACCATCCCTACTCCCTCCGACATGGAGATGATCGAGGGCTCCGAGCATGGCGGCGTACGGTACGAGATCACCAAGGAGCAGTGGGAGCAGCAGTAGCCACGGTGCGAACGGCCGTTCTGCATCCACGCCCACCGGAACCGGTAGGTGGACCGCAGGAGTCGTACTGGTGTCCTGCGCCGGAGATCCGTCGTTACTGACTTCGGCTTGTCAAGGTGACGTTGGGGTATGGAGGGCGAGGCCGGTGCCGGCTATGAAGCCGTTGAGGGTGTCGGGCCGGTACTGAAGTCGTTTGAGCCGGTTGCGGACGAGTGCTTCGAGGCGGTCGAGGGCCATGACGGCGAGGTTGGCCAGGCTGCGTTTGATGTGCGCCCACACGTCCTCGACGGGGTTCAGGTCGGGCGAGTAGCCGGGTAGCAGGAAGACCGTCAGCCACTCCCGCTCGGCGACAAGGTCACGCATCTTGCGGGAGACGTGGGTGTCGAGCCGGTCCCAGACCAGCACGATCGGCGCTCTGACCAGGTGATGAACGCCGTCGACGAGCGCGATGAAGTCCCGCTCGCTCATGCTGCGACGTGTTCCCTTGCCTGCAGGGTGGCTCCGCAGACGGTGACACAGCCGGGTCCTCGAGCCTGGTCGCATCTCGATCAGTCCGGCCACCGACAGCCGTCCCGAACGCCGGCCGCTGACCGTCACGACCGGGGTGCTACCTCGCCGGCCCCAGGTCCGTCCCCGGGGCGGCCTGCGGGTGAAGCCGGCCTCGTCCTCGAAACAGACGTAACCCCCACACGCCGCCCGGGCCCTTTTACCTCCGCCCAGGTCGCCTCCCGCCATGCGGTGACGGCCTGCTCATCGCGTTCGGCGACCCGCCGGGCGGGCACCTGCGGGGAGGTAGGGCTACTGATCCGTAGAAGTCCGCTGTGGCCGGTACTTGCCTGATCGAATCAGTCGGACAGCTGGGCGGCTAGCGCGACAGGTGTCGTGCACGCATGCGGCTCAGCACAGTGCGGGTTACGGGATCTGGTATTGACTGAGTGACTCTTTCGGGTTCCCTGTTCTAAGCTTGGCGTTTATCCTCTGCGGGCTTGGTGTTCCTTGATCGACTCGGCGCGTTTGACCATCTTGCCGACGTGGTGCTGCCTGGCCCGGTGCTTGTTCTTCGAGCCGGGGGGTCGTCCAGGGCCGGGGCGGGACGGTTTCGGTGCGGCTGCCGGGCGGGCCGCGGTCGCGCGGACGTTGCGAAACCCCCGTCTTACCCGGGCCGGGGTGAGGCGGCGGGGCTCGGTCCGCCGCTCCCAGGGGCGCCGGAGGCTTCGGCGAGGGGCCGGGCGAGACAGAGCTGGGTGTGGGCGACGATGATCAGCCAGGTCCAAAGGTCGGCGGTGTCGGCGCGGCGGACCTTCGGCGCGGCCCAGCCGAGGGTCTGTTTCATCAGCCGGAAGGTGTGCTCCAGGTCGAAGCGGCGGAGGAAGGCCTGCCACCAGCGGTCCACATCCATAGGCGTGGCCGAGGCAGCGGAGCACCACAGCCAGACCGGTTTCGGGTCTCGGTCGCCCGGCAGGTACTCCACCTTCAGTCGCATCAACGTGCCGTGCAGTACGGGCAGTTCTTCCTCCGCGCGCTCCAGCCAGGGGCCGCGGTGGTGAGCCGGGGATGCATCCGGTCCCAGGCCATCGTCTCGGCCTTGCCGTAGCGGGTGGTGTCCGTGATGGTGGTGACGTCGGGCTGGTGCCAGGTGTCGGGCTTGCTGAAGGTGAGGATGCCGCCGTGCCGGCGGGGCCGTCCGCCCTTCGGTCCCGAGCGGGCGGGGCCCGGGTCGCGGAGCATGACGCGGTCCGAGCGCAGGCGTCCGAGCAGCACGACGGGCAGGTCCTTCAGGACGTGGGAGAGGTAGGCGACGTCGTAGCCGGAGTCCATCACGATCAGGATCTCGGGGTCGCCCGGCTTCCAGTGCCCGGCACTGACCAGGCGGTTCACGACCTCGCGCAGCTGGGCGGCGGTCACGAGCGTGGCATCGTCCGCGGGCCCCAGGCGCACGGCGTCCAGTAGCCGGCACCAGGAGGTGCGGCCGGGCTCCAGCGCGGCGACGAAGGAGTACGGCCAGCCCGGGATGAGCTGGTCCGAGCTGCGGTCGCCTCGTCCATAGACGTGGCAGAACAGCCGGTCGTCGCTGGTGGGAGCGTCGGGGCGGAGCCAGTTGCTGACGTCGACGGCCAGTACGATCCGCCCGTCGGCAGCGGCAACCCGGCCAGAGCGCGACGCAGGCGCGTCGGTTCGGTCCAGCCCCGGTCCAGGGCCGAGTACAAGGCACCGTGCCCGCGCCGGTGCTCGGCCGTCAGTGACAGTTCGACCAGGGTGTTCACCGGCCCGTCCGCACACAGGACCGCGTCGGTGAGCTCGAACAGCACGTCGGCCCGGGCGTAAAGGCTCTCGTAGAACTCGACCCGAAAGCGGGACAACACATCCAATGCCTCGCGTCCGGACACGTCGGGAGGGAGACTCATACGCAGCGGCCGTTCTCTGGTGCTTCGTTACTCGACATCTCGAAGCGTGGAGAACAGCCGCCTCTGCTGTCCTGGGAAACACCGCAGATCAGCAGGTCGGGTGACGGGCGAGGATAAACACCAAGCTGAGAAGCCGTTGCCATACCGATCACGGTGGGCGTGAGTTCGAGTGTGACTGCCCGGCCGGGTGATCTTTCGGCGGACTGGGTATCAAGCCAAGGGTGATCGGCGAGCGAGGGGGCGGACTTCGAATGGGGGCAGCGGACGAGCAGGGCCATCAGGACGGGGAAGGCTGGCTGACGAAGGCCGAAGTCCGGGAGATCTGGCCGCAGATCAGGCCGATCAGCATCACGGCCGTGGCGCGGGCCAACAGCGTACGTACCTCGGCTGCGCCCTCCCCGGACCTGACCCGCGAGCCGACCTACCACGCGGCCGACGTACGCCACGTGGCCGCGCGGATCGCCCGGGGTGAGGCCGATGTCGCGCCCTGGCAGCGCGCCGACTCCAACGCTGCACGCGACGACGCCACACCCGGCCCACCGGTTCGGCAGCCCGTCGGTTGGGGGCCCGAGAACGTGCCGGGGCTGATCCTGCTGGCAATCATCGTGGGACTGATCCTCTGGGGCCTGACCTCTCCCGACAACCACGGCACCGTAACGGACTTCGTGCGCTGAGTGCGCTAACTAAGGCTTGTCCCGTAACTGCTGGTCACAGGTGAGATGATCTTGGTGTGGCTGGTGTGATCACGGCGTCGGAGCCGTCTTGGATAGCCCCGTTCACGGGTCTGAGTCCGCGCTGTTTCGGGAAGCTGGTGACCGTGTTGCGGCGCGAGGGTGCGGACGCGGTCCGCAAGGGCCGGCCGTGGAGCCTTCCGCTGGAGGACCGTGCTCTGCTCGTGGCGGCGTACTGGCGCACGAACTTGACGATGCGCCAGCTCGCTCCGCTGTTCGGGGTCTCGAAGTCGGCGGCGGACCGGATCGTCGACCACCTCGGGCCGATGCTCGCCCTGCAGCCCCGCAAGCGGTTCGCCAAGGACACCGTGCTGATCGTGGACGGCACCCTGGTGCCCACCCGCGACCACGCCGTGGCAGAGCAGTCCAAGAACTACCGATATTCCACGAACCACCAGATCGTCATCGACGCCGACACCCGCCTGGTCGTCGTGGTCGGCCGGCCGCCCGCCGGCAACCGCAACGACTGCAAGGCCTGGGAGGAATCCGGCGCCAAAGCCGCCGTCGGCAGAACACTCACGATCGCCGACGGCGGCTATCCCGGCACCGGACTCGTCATGCCCCACCGCCGCCGCAAAGGCGAAGACCTGCCCGACTGGAAGCAGGCGCACAACAAGTCCCACAAACAGGTCCGCGCCCGCATCGAGCACACCTTCGCCCGCATGAAGACCTGGAAGATCCTCCGCGACTGCCGACTCAAAGGCGACGGAGTCCACCACGCCATGCTCGGCATCGCCCGCCTGCACAACCTCGCCCTCGCCGGATAGGCCAGCAGATCGCGACCGACCCTGCCCAGGGCGACTCAAAGATCATTTACGGGACAAGCCTTAAGCAGCCTTGGGTTTTAGGCTGGCTTGGTGTCGAAGAACGCTTACTGAGGATTTCGGGTTGTCGTCGGGTGGTGACGGTTCATGATCCCTCCGGTATGCCGGTGAGGTGAGGTATCCAGAGGGCGGGGGCCTGACCGCTGAGCGTCGGGCGTTTCGTGAGGGGATCCGGCTTCAGGCCGGCGAAAGGTTCGCGGCGGGTGAGAAGACCGCGGTCATCGCGAAAGAGCTGCGGGTGAGTGTCCGGTCGGTGGAACGCTGGCGTCGTGCCTGGCGCGAGGGCGGCATGGAGGCCCTGCGCTCGGCGGGTCCGGCGAACAACCCGACCGTCACCGATGAACAGTTCGCTGTGCTCGAGGAGGAACTCGGCAAGGGCCCGTCGGCGTACGGCTTCGAAGACGAACGCTGGACTCTGGTCCGGGTCCAGACGGTGACCCCGTCGGCGTCTGCGGGTGAGTCTGTCGGTGGCGACGGTGTGGCGGCTGCTGAAACGGCACGGCTGGTCCTGGCAGGCTCCCGCCCGCAGAGCACTCGAGCGTGACGAGCACGCGGTGGAGCTTTGGAAGAAGGAGGTGTGGCCTCGGGTAAAAGACTCGCGGCGGCGTCCGGGGCCTGGATCCTCTTCGAGGACGAAGCCGGATTCTCGATGACGCCGCCCCGCGCCCGCACCTGGGGCCGGCGCGGGCTCACCCCTCTCATCCGCGTCCGTGGCAGGTCCCGCCGCCGAACCTCAGTCGCCGCCCTGTGCTGCTATAAACCCGGCGAGAAGAGCCGCCTCATCCACCGCCCCCGACACCACCTCCTCCGCAAGGGTGCACGCAAGAGCTTTGCCTGGAAGGACTACCGCGACCTGCTGGTGCGGGCACACATCCAGCTCGGCGGCCCGATCGTGGTGGTCTGGGACTGTGACACTGGTGGGGTTCCGCATGGGTCATGGCCTGACCCGGTCTGTGACTGACCTTGTGTCTCGAAGATTGATCTGTCGGTCATGGCCCGTGCGGGGCTTGCTGCCGCCGGGCCCGGCGGGCGTGTCCCGATAGGGGCCTTCGCGACAGGCATCCTCACAGTCCTGACCGCCCAGCCGGCCCGGTGGTGGCCATCCGTCCGTCCCGAAGCGATCGAGAGAGACGAACGACCGCCCTCAGCATCCCGCACAGCAGCAACACTCAGCCACCCACGCACTCCGCCGTGCTGGTTCTCGGCGTGGACACTCACAAAGACGTGCACGTTGCGGCTGTCGTCACCGTTCTTGGTGCCCTGCTGGGTACCCAGGATTTTCCCGCCACAGCAAAGGGCTACGGGGAACTCCTCTCCTGGGCGAGCCGGTTGGGGACGGTCCAGCGAGCCGGCGTGGAGGGAACCGGCTCCTACGGCGCCGGGCTGGCCCGGCACCTGGCCGCTGAAGGCATCGAAGTCATCGAGGTCAACCGGCCGGACCGCGCGGCGCGACGACGCTCGGGGAAATCCGACGCGGTCGATGCCGAAGCCGCCGCCCGGGCTGTCCTGGGCGGCCGGGCCACCAGCGCCCCGAAGAGCAGGAACGGTCCGGTCGAGGACCTCCGCGTCCTGAAGGTCGTCAAGGACTCCGCGGTCCGCAACCGGACCCAGGCGATCAACCAGCTCAAGGCACTCCTGGTCAGCGCTCCATCACAGCTGCGTGAATCCCTCGCCGGGTTGTCGAACCCGAGGTTGTTCACGGCCTGCGCCGGCTTGGATCCGCAAGCCAGTGCGGTGCACCAAGCTCTGCACCTGCTGGCCCACCGCATCAAACAGCTGTCCGCCGAGACCACCACCCTCACCCGCCGGATCGCCTCCATCACCCAGGCCCACAACCCGCAGTTGCTGGAGCTGACCGGGGTTGGCCCGGACAGCGCGGCCATCTTGCTCATAGCCGCAGGTGACAACCACGAGCCCTGACACTCGACCCACCGACCACCCTGAAAAACCTCAGTAACTGCCGCCCGCGCCGAAGAGTGTGAGCGCTCACACCAATCCCGTCAACAACTCTGACAGGCAAGAGATTCTGATGGCGCTTCAGTAACGGACAGATTGCGGCATGGTACTTGACGACCTCTCATGTCCCATGGTCTTCTCCGTGAACACACCAGATGTTCGACTTTCAAATTGTTAGCGCTAACAATGCGTCGGAGATCCGGTGTCCCCACCCCGCAGGGGTCACGTCTTGCCGCCGCCTCGGACGTGCCGTGCCCGATCCGCACGCACGCACGCACGCACCGAGAAGGACCGACCCCTGCCCAAGTCGCCCCTAGGAGGGTGCAGATGAACGCTCTCGGTACAGCTCCACGAACCTCGACACGGCGAGGATGGCGGCCGCGGATGGCCGCCCTGCTCTCGATGGTCTTCGTGGCTGGCTTCCTGGCGATGGTGAACCCGTCGTCCGCCTCGGCTGCCTCGGTCGACACCGGCAAGTGGTACGTGCTGGTGAACCGCAACAGCGGCAAGGCGCTGGACGACTACAACTTCGCCACCGCCGACGGCTCGCCAGTCGTCCAGTGGACCCGCTCCAGCAACGAAGCCCAGCAGTGGCGCTTCCTGGACTCCGGCAGCGGCTACTACCGCCTGCAGAACCGTAACTCCGGCAAGGTCCTGGACGACTACAACTGGTCCTCGGCCGACGGCACCGACGTCGTCCAGTGGAGCGACCTCAACGCGACCAACCAGCAGTTCCGCCTCGCCGACTCCGCCGGCGGCTACGTCCGCCTCCTGAACCGCCACAGCAGCAAGGCCCTCGAGGTCCAGAGCGCCTCCACCGCCGACGGCGGCAAGATCGTCCAGTACGCCGACTGGGGCGGCAGCAACCAGCAGTGGCAGCTCGTCCCCGTCGCCGACGTCGGCACCGGCACCGGCACCGGCACGTGCGCTCTTCCGTCGACCTACCGCTGGACATCGACGGGCCCGCTGGCGGAGCCGGCGAACGGGCAGGTCGCGTTGAAGGACTTCAGCACCACCACGTACAACGGCAAGCACCTGGTCTACGGGACGACCTCCAACGGAACGTCGTGGGGCTCGACGGGGTTCAGTCCCTTCACGAACTGGTCGGACATGGCGACGGCCACCCAGACGGGGATGAACGATCCCGCGGTGGCGCCCGAAGTGTTCTACTTCGCGCCCAAGAACGTCTGGGTGATGGTGTCCCAGTGGAGTCAGTGGCCGCTTTATTACCGCACGTCCAGCGACCCCACCAACCCCAACGGCTGGTCCGCCTCGCAGCCGCTGTTCACCGGCAGCCTCCCCGTCGGCCCCCAGGGCCAGAAGGACGCCCCGATCGACCCGACCATGATCGCCGATGACCAGAACATGTACCTGTTCTTCGCCGCTGACAACGGCAAGATCTACCGGGCCAGCATGCCGATCGGGAACTTCCCCAGCAGCTTCGGCTCCTCGTACACGACGGTCATGAGCGACACAACGGACCTTCTGTTCGAGGCGCCGGAGGTCTACAAGGTCCAGGGCCAGAACCAGTACCTCATGATCGTTGAGGCGCAGGGTACGAACCGCTACTTCCGCTCGTTCACCGCCTCCAGCCTGGACGGTCCGTGGGCCGTCCAGGCCGGCAGCGAGAGCAGCCCCTTCGCGGGCCAGGCCAACAGCGGTTCCACCTGGGCCAAGGGCGTCAGTCACGGCGACCTGGTCCGCAACAACCCAGACCAGTCCAAGACCATCGATCCCTGCAACCTGCAGTTCCTCTACCAGGGCCTCCCCACCAACACACCGGCGGGCACCGACTACCTGAAACTGCCGTACCGGCCGGGCCTGCTCACCCTGCAGCGCTGACCCGCCTGATCCACGGTGATCGCAATGGGGTGCGGTCCGCCGACGCGTACACGAGCTGTCTACGGCGTGGGCAACTCCACCTGCTGACCGATACTCACCGCACCGAGGAACCCCAGCCGGGCATCGGCTGGGGTTCCTCATCCTGTGTCCCGTCCGCATTGGGCGGCGGGGCGCGGTCCAGGGTGCCCGAGCGCCACAGGCTGTTCAGGACCACGGCGCTGGCCATCAGTGACAGGACCAGCCCCTGGTCCGTGTACCCGGACCACAGGGCGCCCATCCGACGCAGCCCGCCTCGCCCTCGACCGCGATCTCCTCCCCGTGAGCCCTCACCTACGCCGCCCCGCAGACCGTGGGTCGTGGCGGGTGGATCAGCTCGTCCAAGCCTTGAGCTGAGCGGCGACCTCCCGCACCGGGAGCCCGTCCCGTGCCGCGCGGGTCAGGGGGAGCACGGTGTCCAGGCCGGGGCTCACGGGTAGACCGCACGCCGCCAGGTAGGCCGCGGTCACCGTGGCTGCGAACAGCAGGTTCCTCACCTCCAGGCTGGGGTTTCTGGCCAGCTCGCACAGCAGAGCCGCCGCCTTGTGGTGAGGCTCGGGGTAGACCTCGTGGTCGAGGACCTCCGCACGATGACGTGCTTCTGCCGCGACCGGCACCCCGTAGTCGACGACCTCGGGATCCCCTGGGATCTGCTGGGCCACTGCCAAGATCCAGGCGAGGTCGATCCGGAGGTTCACGCGGCGTCCCTCGGCGCGGTCTCTGCCTGTCCTGCCTGCAGGCCGGGGTACCGGTCCTCACCGAATTCCGCCTCGAACCGGTCGGCGTAGCTGGCCAGGAACGCCGAGGCGCCGGCCATGAAGGCGGCGCGTGACTCCTTCACGTCCTGCTCGATCAGATCGGCCACGTACCCCTGCAGGCTCAAACCGCGGCGCTTGGCCCTTTCCTCTGCGGCCGCCTTGACGCCCTCGTCCAGTCGGATGTTCGTCTGCTTTCCCATACCCACCACCATAGCTAGCCGCTGATACCAGCCGCTAGCAAGAGGAGGAACCGGGGGTAGCGCCCTTTCGCGCAGCCGAACGACTCCCGCAGCTCGAAACTGGAACTGCTGCTAGTCCGGGCCTGGAGGAGGGCAACAGCACCCCGACGGCCAGGCTGCTTGCGACCCAGGCGCCGATTCCGGCCGCGATGATGCCCCCGACAGGTCCTTGGGCTCGTGGGCAACGAGCGCACAGCACAGGGACCCGCTGAGTAGACCGGCGGTGGAAGCGAACTCGGCCTCTTGCCCGCCGCGGTGCAGCACCTGCTCGACCAGGGCCCGCACGCCGGCCGCGACCGTCACGAGCAACGGCCCGGTCACCATGCCCACGAGGACCGCGGCCCACCACCGCATCGCGCTCACCCCCACAGCAAGACCATGGTCACCGAGGCGATCACCAGCGCCACGAACACCCCGACCACGCTCTGCCCGCTGTCCACGCCGTGGGTGTCGTCGTGGCGTGCCTCCAGCCGGGAGCTGGCCGCGACGCAGCCGCTGGCCAGGACACCCAGCAGAGCGCCTGCCGTGTCCGGGAAGGCGGTGAAGGCCGCCAGCTGTCCGCCGACCAGGGCCGCCGTCCCGGCCCCGGCCCGCCAGGCCGTCGGCCGCGATGCCCGGTCGGCCTGGCGCCGAGGTACGCCTTCGGTCGGCGTGACCACTCTCGAGGCGAGACCCGTCCGGGGCCGCGTGCCGGCGCCCGCCGTGATGGCGACGGTCGCCTCGGCGACCCGCAAGGAAGCCGCAAGGAAGCCGCAAGGGCCTGGAGTCGCCGGGCAACGGCTGCCGCGCTCGCGGGCCGCTGCTGCGGATCCTTGCTCAGCAGCTCCGCCACCAGCCGCTCGAGCTCGACGGGTACCTCAGGCCGCAAGGAGCGGACCGCGCGGGCACCTGGTGAAGGTGCTGGGTGGGCACCGGCCATCCGCCGCCCGCGAAGGGCCGCGCGCCGGTAATCTACGCGCACCTGGTTCTCTACACCGGCTTGAGAATCCTGATGCACAGAGCAGCGGTGAACCGCAGCGAACCCCTCGATCCGGACCGGCTCTCCTTCGCCGCGGCCCTGCGGGCAGCCCGCCGGAGCATCACCTCGCTGAACAGGGATTTTCCCCCCTCAGCACCTTTCCACGGTGGCCCGTGAACTCGAGGAGGAGATCAACCCGCCTCGCAGACTCCGGGCAGTGATCCGCCAGGCGAAGCGCAAGATGTCCCGCTTCCTCTCTTGGAACCCGGACCGGCCACGACCACCACAGCCAACCCGACGGCCAGCAGAAACCCTCCAGGTCATCGCGGCCGTCGCACCCCCACCAGACCCCTAAGTGGTCGGCGCTGGAAGTCCTTCGGGGGTTGATCAGGCTGCCAGGGCGACGGAGGATTCTTCTTGTCGGTCGGCGGATGTGTGTCGGTCGAGCCGGGCCAGTAGATCGTCCAGGTCGGAGGTGGTGAACCTCCATTGGAACGGCTGTGCCGTGGCGTTGTAGCGGTCTTCGAACGCTCGGAGCCGGTTCCGGACCTGAGTCAGGTCCGTGAAGTCGTTGGGTCGGACGACCTTGCGCTGGACGATCGAGAAGAAGATCTCGATCTGGTTCGTCCAGGAGGCGTGTATAGGGGTGTGGACCATGACCGCGTTCGGAAACGCCTTGGTCAGACGGTCTATGGCCTTCTTCCCCCGGTGGGAGGAGCCGTTGTCGACGATCCAGAAGACGCGTCTGGCGCTCGCGTAGGGCTCGGTCGTCATGACCTGGGTGACCAGGTTCATGAAGGGGACGATTCCGGTCTTCGGCTCGCAGCGGCCGAAGACTTTCGCGCGGTGGACGTCGTAGGCGGCCAGGTAGGCCAGCGCACCGCCGCGACCGTACTCATGGTTGACGCGCATCGCCCGGGCCCGGCCTGGGGCCAGGGTCGGATGGCAGCGGCAGCGGGCCTGGACGGAGGTCTTCTCGTCGCTGGAGACGACGTACTCGTCCTCGCCCAGCGGGACACCGTCGAACGTGCGGGCGTACAGGTCCAGGACACGCTGGGCCTTGGCACGGAAGTCCGGGTCACGGATGAAGATCCAGGACCGGTTCTGCCAGGGCTTGAGCGCGTCCTCGCGCAGCCAGCGGCGCACCGTGGACGCGGACACGGTGTTGGTGATCCCGCGCGCGGTCAGCTCGGCGGCCAGCTCAGGGCAGGACCAGCGCGACAGCGGTACGCCGGTCTCGGCGGGTAACTGGCAGGCCAGCGCCTTGGCCTCGGCAACCTGCACGGGAGTGAAACGGGCGGGGCGCCCTGAGCGCTTGCGGTCGGCCAGGGCTGGCAGCCCGCCATGAGCGAACCGGCCGCGCCAGGTCCGGACCGTGTCCACGTGCAGGTGGGTCTCGGCGGCGATCCTGCCATTACCCCAGCCACGTGCTGCCAGGAGGACGACTGCTGCACGCTGCCGGGCTTGGTGAGGAGTCTTATGACCGTAAGCCATCTTCTTCAGTCGGTGGCGCTCGGAGGCGGTCAGCACCACCGCCACGGCAGCGCGTATGGACAAGTGCCTGTCCCCCTGGATCCTGCGGCAGGCCGATAAGCGTGAGCGATTTCGACTGTCCCCCGCTCTTCCTGCCACCTCGTTGGACGTTCGGGGAGGTAGGAGGAGCGGGTAGTGACTGGCACGTATGACGGCCCACCGACCGCGAGGTCGGAGGGCCGGCGTGATCGTTGAAGGTCCATCGGCACCGAGGAAGGCGGCCGGTTGCCTACGCGCGTGTCACCGAGGATCGGGTGCTCACACAGCGAACCGCACCTTGATTGCGTGGCTGAGGGCGGTCTGCTCCTCGTCGGGAAGGCGACGCTCGGCATGGAGCATGCGCAGGGCGGCGGTGATGCTCTCCTCGTCCTCAGGTGTGCCGAGGCTGCCCATGTACGGAGGCAGCAGCAGACTCAGGGCTTCGAGGTCCGTGCGGGCGCAGAGCTTGGTGAGGAGTTCGCCGACCGGGTCTTCGTGCTGCTGTGGTGCGGCCGGGGCGGTGGCACGCAGTCCTGCCGCGATGCGGTAGCGGAGCCATTGCTGGTGGGGGCCTGCTGGGACGTCGTCGATGTGCTTCGCTGCGTACTCGAAGTGTTCGCGGGCTTGGTCGATCTGGCCCAGGTCCCGGTGGGCGCGGGCCATGTTGCCGTGAAGTGAAGCGTAGAAGCCGCGGACACGGTCGTCGCCGACCTTGTCGGCCCGGTTCAGGCACTCCTGGTTCCAGCGCAGGGTCTCCTGCGGGGTTGGCTGGTGCCGGGCGAGGTAGTGCGCGGCGATGCAGGCGTCGTAGTCGTCCTCAGCCGCTTCCCACGCTTGGAGAAAGAGGTCCCGCGCTCGGGCATCTCGTCCTTCGGTCTCGGCCTGCATACCCTGCACGCACAGCTGCACGACGATGTTCTGGGGGTCGGTCACGGTTCTCCTGGGGTGATGAAGGTGCGGTGTTGAGGAAGAATCAGCTGGAGGTGCTGAGGGAGACGGGCATGACCAGCGTGGTGAAGCTGCCCTGGTCTGCGGAACGCACCACGACAGGCCGGTCTACGGCGGAGATCTCCAGCAGAACGTCGGGCCCGACACTGGCCTCCAGAGCGGGAGCCAGGACGGCAGGGTCGAACCCGATCCGCTGGGGCAGGTCTCCATGGCAGATCGCAGGCAGGGTGACGGCGTTGGAGTGATCGGCGAGAGAGACGACCAGCTCGTCGCCGGCGAAGCTCAAGGCGAGGTGTGTAGCGTCTGCGTGGCTGTTGACCGCGTCACGCAGGGCCAGGCGATCCACGATCACGCGGTGTTCGGGCGGGGCCAGAGCCGAGAGCATCTCGCGGTAGGCAGGGAACAGGTCATCGGTCGTCACCAGGACACGGGACTCTGACGTACTGCGTGCTCGGGCCCCGTCCGGTCCGACCTGGATGGTGACCTGGTGGACTCGCGCTGCCCATTGACCGAACTCGATCAGGTCAGCCGCGTGCACCAGCAGACGGCGGGGCCCTCCGTCGAGTGCCGCTAGCCTCAGGACGCGCATCGACAGGCGATAGCGATCGGTGGCCACCAGACGAACCTCGCCGTCTTCGAATTCGATGAGGACGCAACCCAGCGCAGGGTGTTCCCCGTCGGAAGCCGCGGCCGGCACCACCTGGCGTACTGCACTGGCCAACTCCACGCCGCCGATCCGCGCTTCCGTCGTACTGTCGGCAGTCGAGAGGGAACGCAGAGCCACCGCGATGGCGGCCTTGGCGGTCTGAGTCTGGTCCCGCATCCTCTCCAGGTGCCGCTCCAACACCTCTCGGCCCTCACGCTCGGGCCCATCGAGTACCACGGTGACCTCGGCCAGCGGCAGTCCCGCTTCTCGCAGACTGCGCAGGAGAGCGGCACGGGCCTCCTGAGCAGGGCTGTAGAAGCGGTATCCGGTCGCCCCGTCAACCCACGCTGGCCGCAGAACGCGGCAGTCGTCGTAGAAACGCAGGGCGCTCGAAGCGAGACCCACTCGCCGCGCGAAAGCGCTGATGCTCAGTAGTTCCGTGGTGCCGTCCATGGACCCGATTGTTGACCTTCATCCAACTTGAAGGTCAACTCGCCCCTCGGCGCGTTCCACGCCACCACCAGGCACGGGAGCTTCCTCAGCGTCAACCCCCGAAGGACTTCCAAACTCGACCACTAAGTCAACGGCATTGACGTTAACTGCACTATCGTCGATCACGGCCTGCCGTGATCGACGCATCTAATGCTGTGACCGGGAAGGTTCGCCGGGTTGCTTGTTGTCCTGATTGGAAATGACTTACCCAACCAGCGTGGGGAGGCGATGAGTCCCGCGAGCTCGCGTCCACACACCCGTGCGCGTGCGGCGGCACCTCGAGGTCTACGGGGGCGCCGGCGCCCAGCCCTGCGCACGGTGCAAGGCCTGAGGCGCCCTGTGGACCCAGGCTGGGGTGGTCGCCGCGTAGCGGGGTAGCGCGAAGCCCCAGCCAGTGACTGGACGGCTGGGGCTTCGCGGATGCGTGACGGCGGCTCAGCTCCCGTCGCTCTGGGGACCTGGCGCCACAGACTCAGGGCGTGTTCAGCCCAAAGTTCTGGCGGCTGTTGTTGCTCGCGCCAGGGCTGTTGATGTTGTTGTTGGTGGTGATGTTGTTGAACATCGGGATGACGCCGTTGAGATTGATCGGCAGGATCGAGCCCCCGTTGCCGTTGCCGCCGTTGCAGTTGCCGCCGGTGATGGTGGTGGGGTCACTCGACGAGTCAGGGCCGATTCCGCCGCCGGAAACGGTAGCCGTATTGGTGACGGTGCAGGGAGCGTCGCCTGCGACACCGACCGTCACCGTGAACACGGCGCTCTGATTCGGCTCCAGTTGGCCGAAGAAGGCGTCGCACGTGAAGTGGGTATCCTCCACGACGCATTCCCAGGCCAGCGGGCCGGAAACATTTAGCTGTTGGAGTGTGAGCCCTGACGGAAGGGCGTCGGCTACTCGCACACCGGTGGTAATTGGATCCGAGCCGGAGCTGGTCAAGGTGATTTTGTAGACGCCCTGCCCGCCTTGGGCAAAGTTCCCTTCGTGGCTCTTCGCGAAGATCCCCTCTGCCTGGGCATAGGCGGGTGTGGCCCCTACGGCGAATGGCAGCGCGACGCCCAGCCCCACCACCGTGCCCAGGGCAGACAACCGCCGTCTCAAACCGTGCGTTCCCACGTTGATTTTCTCCTGTCCCCTGAAGATCCACCATCGACTCCGGGAGCGAGCGGGGGAGCCGATCGGGGGAAATGTAGCGCCCCGGAATGCCCTATTGATGCGCAAACGGCAGGGGAAACAGCCACTTCACTCGATTGACCTGTTTAACGTGGAAGCCGCGGAGGCCGTCGTCCGGTCCTGCGCCCGATGGTTGGGCTGCGGGCTGTGTGGACCGAGAAGGGCGTCATCGCCGCGTGACGACCTACCCCGCCCAGCCGATGTCCCGGACCTCGTTACCGCCGAGGTATGTCAATTGGGTGATCCAAGTGCCGCGCGAACGCGTGGCCGCCGCCGGGTGGCACCGACTGTGTCGGCACGGGCCTGACCGTGCTGTGACGGGGAAGGTTCGCTGTGTTGGGTGGTCAGGCTGCTGTTCGTGGTCTGCCGCCCCATCGGATGCCTTTCTCGCTGCGGATGCGTGCTCGTTCGCGTCGTTGGGCTGCCAGGACGTCGGGGTGTCGGGCGTTCTGGTTGCGCCAGCGCAGGTAGGCGTGCAGGGCCCGGGTCTGGACGGTGTGGTTGGGGTGGTGGGAGTTGGCGAGGGTGAACTTTCGTAGGGGTCCGAAGTGGGCTTCGATGGGGTTAGCCCAGGAGGCGTAGGTCGGGGTGAAGCACAGTTCGACCTTGTTCTTCGCGGCCCACCTGCGGATTCGCCAGTTCAGGTGGGCGGACAGGTTGTCGAGGATGACGTAGATCGGGGCGCCGTCCGGGCGGGCGGCGCGGATTGTTCTCAAGGCTGCCCAGGTGTGGTCGATGCCCTTGCGGCGCCGGTTGATGCCCCACATCTGGTCGTCGCCGATCGAGTAGCAGCTGTGGAAGTAGGTGATGCCGTGGGTGCGGTGGTAGGTCGCCGGGAGGCGGTCGGGGTGACTCTTCTCGGCCCAGCACGATCCGGCGGTGGGGCGGATGCCGAGCGGGCCGAACTCGTCGAACGCGAAGGTGCGGTCCGGCCGCTCGTTGATCGCGTACTCGATCCGGTCCAGCTTGGCGTCGAAGTCCGGGTCCGGGGACTCCTTCCAGGTCTTCGTGCGCTGGAAGGAGATCCCGCGCCGGGTTAGTAAGCACCGCAGTGCCTCGCGGCCGATTCGGACAGGCCGGGCAATGTTCCTGCGCAGGTGATCGGCGAGCTTGCGGATCGACCAGCGGGTGAAGGGCTTGCCGAGCTGGGTCGGTCGGGTGGTGGCCGTCTGGATGACGAAGTCCTCGTCGTCACGACTGAGCAGGCGGGGACGGCCTCCTGCCCACTGAGGTTTAAGGCATGCGAGCCCGATCTCGTTGAACTTGTGGATCACGTCGCGGACGGTGTCGTCGTCCGCCTGGACCAGACGGGCTATGACCGGGACCGTGCTGCCGCTGGCTGAGGCCAGCAGCATCATCGCCCGCCGAAACCGCACCGAGCTGGTACTGCCTCGCCGGACGATGTGCTGAAGTTTCTGCCCCTCCTGCTCGGTCAGCCTGCGAACCCGGACCAGTTGCGCCATCCCGCCTCCCCACCCTGGTTGGGTAAGCCATTTCCAACCAGGACAACGAGCAACCCGGCGAACCTTCCCGGTCACAGCACTAAGGAAGTGCGTGTTGCAGGATTTACACCGCCAGCTGATCGAGGGTGGGGTCGAAGTACCTCGCCTTGGCTCGGTCGTCGAGCTGGAGTCCATACCCCAGTACGCCGTTCTCGGGCCTGAGGGGACCGCCGTCGCCACCGGCAGTAGCCGGCTACACGTGCTTGGGCCGGAAGCCGCTCAGCTCATCGGCAACGGCACTGAGCCAGCTGCCCGGAGAGTGGTCTCCCGGCGGTTCGAGCTCCATTCCCAGTTCTGCCACGGCGACTGCGTGGTCGGCCTCGTCCAGTCCGAGTGCGAGCAGCTCGCGGATCTCGCCGACGACGCGGGCCACGAGAGTGCGGTCCGTCGAGACGGCGTAGTCGCGAACGGCCGCCTCGTGGTCGGTGAACTCGTCTGGCATGTCCTGCGAGAACCAGCCGCCGAGGAACTGTCCGAGTTCGGGGAAACGCGCATGCCATTCCCAACGGGTCTCGGGCAGCTCCGATGGGCGAGGGACCTCGCCCCTCTCGATGCTCTGCTTGATGTGGTCGGCGAGCTGGACCAGCGCACCGCTTCCCCCGCCGTCTCGACGGGACAGTCCAGCCAGAGCAGGGCGAGGTCGAGCTTCTCCGAGGTGTGCACGCCCAGCGGGTAGGGCCAGCCCACCCGGGCCCGCCGCTCCGCCCGGGGCACGGGGGTGAGACTGAAGGCACCGTGCCGGTCGACGCGAGGATGCCCGACGAGGACGGACAGTTCACCGGCCTGCCGCAGCTCTTCGCTCACCAGCCTTCCCGCACGGTCCCGTGCCTGCCGCGTGACCACGTGCAGAGCGGTGAGGACCAGCTGCGGGCCGACCAGATAGCCCGACCCCTCCGTCCGCCCCGCCACCCGTACGAGGGCCAGACGCCCGGGCTGCACGGATCAACGCTCCCACGGCGGCACACCATCCATGTCGTCCAGCTCGACCCCGGCCGCCCCGTCCTCCTGACCGGCCCCGGCATCGGAAGGAGCCCCTGCGCGCCCTGCTCCGCGGCTGGCCTTCCACGACTGCCCGCCGGTCGCCTCGTCCTGGACCTTCAACGACAGGGTCAGACGCTGCCGGCTCACCGACCCCAGCGAGCGGCCGCCCTCCCCCTCCGCCTTCGCTCCCCACGCGCCGACCGTGACTTTCACCTTCCCCTGGCCCTCACGCCGGAACTCGACCTCGAGCTCCAGCTCGGCCCGCTCCACCTCGAACCGCAACTGCTGGCCGGCCCCGCCGTCCGCCCCCCCCCCCCCCCGGTACAGCTCCTTGCGCAACTCGTCCAGAGCCTCCGACAACCCAACCGGTTCCATACGCTCCCACCCCTTGCCCCAGCCGATGACGCCTGGGAACCGTCTACTACACCCACGGGGCGCCGGGAAGCAAAACGGCCATTCGCGCCGATGCCTGCCATCGTCGTGAATGGCTTGCCCGACGGCGCGGCGCGCGATGACATGCGGGTATGAGCAGAATGGCGCAGGTCATCGTGTTGACGCGGATGTCGCAATCCACACCAGGCCAGAAGGCCCTCACCCATCTCAAGATCCCTCAGCCGAGACCTGCATCACCCGTCCACAACCTCCCGGGTCAATACGCCTAGATGTGAGCCAGGTGATCGCGCATCGGACCAGCCAGCTCGGCGTAGAAGTCCACGCGGTCCTGGGCCTGGAGGACCTGGGCGCACACGGTCAGCAGTCCGGTGCGTGCCTCGGGCCGGTCCAGGACGGTGGCCAGCTCGGTCCGGACACGGGTGGCCGCCTCGGGGGCCAGCAGCGCGTACACGTACAGCGTGGCCGCGTCGTAGCCGTACGGGGCGCGGCCCCATCCTTCCCAGTCAGGATGTGCGGGCCGCGGATGATGTTGCCGTAGTGGAGGTCGCCGTGCACGGTGGCCCAGGTGACGTCGTGGACTTGGTGGCCGGTGAACTCGGGGATGACGCGGCGCAGGCACTCCTCGCGCACGGCCTCGCGGTCCGCCGGAGGCGGGACCTCGGCGAGGGCGTCCAGGGCGGCGACCATCTCCTTCCACCACGTCTCGGGCAGGCCGGGATCCTCGTCGAGGACGGGGGCGCGGGGAGACGATCGGGGCGGGGGCGAAGGCGTACAGCTCGGCCCGGTATGCGTAGGACTCGGTGGTCCAGTCCCTGATGCGGAACAGGTCGGGGCGCGGCACCGCAGCGGGGAGGGTGCGGGAGGTGGACGGGCCGTTCCACAGCTTGCCGCCCTCGGCGCAGACCACGCGAAGCCAGTGCGGGCCTGCGGCCGACGACACGCACCCTCATGGGGAAGGGGAGCGGATCCTCACGGCCTTCTTCGCCGACCTTCTCAAACGGCACAGGAAACCTACCCCGTAGCAGGTGACGACGTCCTGGACGCCTCCGCCATCCGCCGCGGCCGCGGTCCACCACGCTTGGGCAGCCCGCATCCCGCGCGAGCCGGTTGACGCCCGACGCTGACACCGGCCACTCCCCACCGCAGCCCGCCCCTCTCGCATCCCCACACCGGCCACGCGCAAACAGCCCAGGTGGCGCAGCCGCCGAGGATGAGGAGCTGGGGGCCCGGATAAGAGCGACCGGCTCCGGCCCCAGCGTCCTGACGGGCGGTCTCGCGCTGAAGCAGGTCCAAAGGGGCTGCTGATGGCACCGAGAACGAGGCACGATTCCTGGACTGCTCGCGGACGCGGTCGTGGACGGTCGAAGTACGCGTCAGCTGACCCGAAGACCGACCGCCAGCGTCAGTTCAAGGACCCGGTGTGGTGATGCGAGATCCGGAAACAGCTCCCGCAGCTGCGACATCCGGTACCGGACCGTCTGGGGATGGACGAACAACGCCGCCGCCACCTCGTCCCGCCTGCCCTGGTGCAGCAGCCACGCTCGCAACGTCTCCTCCAGCCGCCGTGCCGTCGCGACAGGCAAGGTCCGCAACGGTGCGAGGGCTCGGGCACGCAGATCTGCGAACGCGTCCACGTCGGCGCTCAGCACCAGCTCGGGCAGGTGGTCCTCGGTGTCGCGAATATCGCAGGAGAGGGAGCGCGCGCGTACGGCTCGTGCGTACGAGGCGGACGCACGAGTCCATGGCCGGGCCGGGCCGACCACGGCGGTGCGGTCGGTCAGCTGCCGCAAGAGATGTGATCGGTCGGCATCGGGGACGAGCAGCACACCGGTGGCGTCCGGCAGATCGTCGAGGACGAGGGTGCTCGGGTCGAGCCCGCGGTAGGCAGGCCGGGCCTGGGCGGCGGGCAGAAGGACCGCGGTCAGCGAAACCGGAGGCTGCCACCCGGCCCGTTGAACAGAGGCCAGCAGCACCTCCGGGCTCGCGCCGGCGAGGAGGTCGCGGGCCAGGTGTTCCAGGTGGCGCTCGTGGGCCCTGCCCCGGGCGGCCAGTTCGTCGGCGTGGCCCGCGGCGCTCGCGGCAGAGAGCTCGTCGATGTAGGCGAAGGTCAGCTCGGCGAACTTGGCGACCTCAGCGGCGGGCAGACCTACGGGTACGGCACCCGCTGCCAGGCATCGCCAGGCCACGCGGGCGCCGACGCGGTAGGCGCTGAGTAGGGCGTCCATCGAACGGCCGTCGCGCACCTCGCCGCGGCCCAGCTCGTAGGCTGCGTCACCGCCGTCGCCGCCTGTGGCGTTCCCGCTCGCGAGGTCCAGGTAGTGCCCCAGGGCGGTACGGACGGCTCGGCGGATGGTGGCACCCATGCGGCCCGAAAGGGCGTTGGCGTAGGGAGGGACCTCGTCGATGATCGCCTGGACGACCTCGTCGGCGGTGGTCTTCAGTGCGGCCCGAAGCGCGGTGACCGTCGTCTCATCCAGGGCCAGTTCGCCAGCCCTCCGGATTGCATGGCTCACGATTTTATTCCCTGCGAACAATTCAGCCGATCAGATTTACGTCATCCGGTCAGGACTTTACCCCTTGAGTCGCAGCAAGCTGGAGTCATGACGAGTGCAGCCCTCCGCAGCAGGGCGTGGAAACTGCTGGAGATGGTCACGACGCCGCTGCTGCCGTCGGACTACCTCGACCTGGTCAGCCCGCTGCGTGCGGGCGCTGACCTGCGTGGGCGCATCGAGGCCGTGCACCCCGAGACGGGTGACGCCGCGACTGTCGTGATCAGGCCGGGACGGGGCTGGCGCGGCCACACGGCCGGTCAGTACGTGCGGATCGGGGTCGACGTCGACGGGGTGCGCCTGTGGCGTGCCTACTCCATCACCTCACCGACAAACCGCCGGGACGGCCGCGTCACGATCACCGTGAAGGCGATCCCGGACGGCAAGGTCAGCAACCACCTGGTCCGCAGGGCGAAACCGGGCACGCTGATCCAGCTCGACCAGGCGACCGGTGACTTCGTGCTGCCGCAGGCCAAGCCCGCCAAGGTGCTCTTCCTGACGGCCGGCAGCGGCATCACGCCCGTGATGGGCATGCTGCGCGACACCGAGTTCGACGACGTCGTCATGGTCCACTGCGCGCCACAGCCGCACGACGTGATCTTCCGCAACGATCTGCACGACCTGGCCGCGGACAAGAAGCTGCGGCTCACCGAGGTGCACACCGACACGGACGGCATGCTCGACATCGCCCGTCTCGACGAACTCGTGCCCGACTGGGCCGAGCGCGAGACCTGGGCCTGCGGGCCCGCAGGCCTGCTCGACGCCGCCGAGAAGCACTGGAGCGAGCACGGCGTCCCAGAACGCCTGCACACCGAACGCTTCCGCGCCGGCATCGTCGTCACCGGCGACGGCGGCGAGGTCTCGTTCAGCGCCACCGGCAAGACCGTCTACGCGGACGGCGCCACGCCGTTGCTGGACGTCGGCGAGGAGGCCGGCGTGCTCATGCCCTCCGGGTGCCGGATGGGCATCTGCTTCGGCTGCATCACGCCGCTCAAGGCGGGCGCCGTCCGCGACCTGCGCACCGGCGAGATCACCGAGGCCGAGCCGGGCGTCCTCATCCAGACCTGCGTGTCCGCCGCGGCGGGCCCCTGCGACATCGAACGGTAGGAGCACCTTGACCGCCATCGACCCCACCGCCCACCTGACCGCGGAGCAGATCGAGGAGCTGGGACGCGAGCTGGACGCGATCCGCGACGAGGTGATCGCCAGCCGCGGCGAGGAGGACGCCGCCTACATCCGCAAGGTCATCTCGGCGCAGCGCAAGCTCGAGCTGGTCAGCCGGGGCGTGCTGCTGTTCTCCTTCTTCCCGCCCGCGTGGCTGCTCGGCACCGCCGGTCTGTCCGTGGCGAAGATCATGGACAACATGGAGATCGGCCACAACGTCCTGCACGGCCAATGGGACTGGATGCGGGACCCGAAGATCCACTCCACCACCTGGGACTGGGATCACGTCTCGCCAGCCGACCAGTGGAAGCACTCGCACAACGAGCTGCACCACACGTACACCAACGTGATCGGCAAGGACAACGACCTCGGCTACGGCATCATGCGCGTCGACGAGGACCAGAAGTGGCACCCGTTCCACCTCGGCCAGCCGCTGTGGAACTTCATCAACGCCTGCTTCTTCGAGTACGGCATCGCAGCGTACGACCTGGAGCTCGCCAAGAACCTGCACAAGCGCCGCCGCAAGAACCCGGAGTTCCGCGCGCGGGCCAAGGCCGTGGGCCGCAAGATCCGCAAGCAGGTGCTCAAGGACTACGTGATCCACCCGCTGCTGTCGGGCCCGTCGTTCCTCACCACGCTCGCCGCCACGTTCACCGCGAACCTGGTCCGCAACATCTGGTCCCACTCGGTGATCATGTGCGGGCACTTCCCCGAGGGCGTACAGGTCTTCGAGCGCCGGTCGATCAAGGACGAAACGCGCGGCCAGTGGTACCTGCGCCAGATGATGGGCTCGGCGAACATCAGCGGCAGCAGGGCCATGCACTTCATGACCGGCAACCTGTCGCACCAGATCGAGCACCACCTGTTCCCGGACCTGCCGAGCAACCGGTACGCCGAGGTCGCGGTGAAGGTGCGCGCGCTGTTCGAGAAGTACGAGCTGGAGTACGTCACCGGGCCGCTCCCCAAGCAGGTGTTCTCCGCGTGGCGCAAGGTCTTCCGGCTCTCACTGCCGAACAAGAAGCCCAAGGTCAAAACGCCGGACCGCGAGCAGGAGCTCGTCGCGGCCTGATTCCCGGTATTGGTTCAGATCTTTCGGCCGTACTGGCGGCACCGCCGGTCCGGTCAGCCGCGGTGGAACAGGTCTGCGCCTGCCGACCGGTGCCTTCCTTTTGGCGCGGTTCCTTCGCCGCCAGGAACCTCCCGGCCTTCCTGGCGCCACTGCCGCTCGAGGGCGTCGTAGATCGGAGAGTCCGACACCCACCCGCCGCCCGCCCGCACGTCGGCGAAACTTCTCTGCGCTGGAACGTTCCTGTGGTCCATAAGCAGCCCAACGACCCCACGCCGGGCGCCGTGGCGGCCCGTATCCCGACCGTCACCAGGAGACCCGCAACGGGGTGACGGGTATGCCTGCCTTGGGCGCCGGCGGTTCGGGGTCAGGATCCGAGGACGAGCAGCACGCGGGGTGCGTTGGGCAGGTCTTCAGGGACGGTGGCGGTGCCGGTCAGGGGCATCAGGTGCCCGTTGGCGCAGTCGCCGGGCTGCTGATGGTCGATCTCCCAGACCCAGCCGGCCGGAATCGCGAGGGAACTGGTGACGTAGAGAGGCCCGCGGCAGGAGCGACACCAGTAGAACGACCGCCCCCTCACCCCGGCGCCCCCTCCCGCGGACGCGCCACGACTGCCACCGCGGACGCTAGGGCCCAGCCCGGCATGCTGGTGCGGACCGGACGGCGGAAGCCCGGAACGAAAAAGCGGAATGCATCATTCACATCAGCTGAAACGATCCGGCCGCCTCCACGTCACCCCTCCACAAGAGAGTCGGCCTGCCGGCCGAGCACCCTGGCGTAGGCCGGCACCCCGCAGCGCACTGCGGCCTCCAGGCGCAAACGGGAGCGTGGTGGCGGGCGCAGGCCCGTCGTTGCGCGGAGTGTGGTGTGCAGGCGGGTGCGCAGGTGTATGAGGGCGTGGAAGTCCGCGAGGTGCGTGAACCGGGTCAGCAGGCGGTCGATCAGGATGTCGTCGCCGGCTCCCACCGCCCGCACGATCGCCTCGACCGTCTCCCGTACCGCGGGAGACAGTCGCGCAGGACCGGCTGCGTGCCCGCCGAAACCGGGGCGGGCCCCTGCGGACGGCACCGTCACCTCGTCACACACGGGCAAGGTCCCGACGAACCGGCACGCATGATTGCGACCACGAGTTGGCGCTCCTCAATCATGGCTCGATCCTGCGCTCCCCCGAGGTCAGGCAAACTCAGGAACGCCGGTTACAGACCAGCCTGGGCATCGCCCTGGGCACCGCGCTGACTGCCCACCGCACCCTCTGGTGGATCAGCGGCACCCTCGCCCTGATGTGGGCCCTGATGTGCTTCCTGCCCAAGCGACCGAGCAGTCAGGCAGGCTGAGCGCCTCTGCACGGCGCGGTACCCGGTCCCCTGCTCGATGGGGCGACCGCGCGGGAGGTGGCGATGCACCACGGACGAGGACCGCGCGCAGTCGCGCAGCCCTCGTCCGGTGTGTGTCCATTGCCTCTGGGACGCCGGCCTGGGTTCCGTCGTTCGGGTCACCCGCTACCGGGCGGTTGGGAAGCCGGGCCGATCTCGGTGCCCGCAGGCGGAGGTGGGGAGGGTTAGGCCGGGGTGATGTTCTCGGCCTGGGGGCCCTTCTGGCCCTGGGTGACGTCGAACGTCACGACCTGGCCCTCCTGGAGCTCGCGGAAGCCCGAGGAGTTGATCGCCGAGTAGTGGGCGAAGACATCCGGGCCGCCGCCGTCCTGGGCGATGAAGCCGAAGCCCTTCTCCGCGTTGAACCACTTCACAGTTCCCGTAGCCATATCCATGCCTTCCAGTCGATGAACGCCTCCCACGACGTGCGAAAGGCGGAGGTGATCGCCCTGGTCCCTGCGGCACAGCACAGCAAAACACCCACGCCGAAGGCGGGGGCAAAGGGAACTTCCGAACCACGACAGCTGACCCAAACGCTACACGCCCGCACACCCTGTCACCAGAGGAAACGACTCGGCACACCGGGGCGCGGGGCCCGCCGGAGTCCGGCGGGCGTGGGTGCGGTCTCAGGCCGCGGCCGCCGGGTTCGCCGAACCGGCGGCGCGGCGGTACTCGGCGTTGATGCGCTGGGCTTCCTCGAGCTGGTCTTCCAGGATGACGATGCGGCAGGCCGCCTCGATCGGGGTGCCCTGGTCGACGAGCTCCCGGGCGCGGGCCGCGATGCGCAGCTGGTAGCGGGAGTAGCGGCGGTGCCCGCCGGCGGAGCGCAGCGGGGTGATCAGGCGGGCCTCTCCGATGGCGCGCAGGAAGCCCTGGGTGGTGCCGAGCATTTCGGCGGCCCGGCCCATGGTGTAGGCGGGGTAGTCGTCGTCGTCGAGACGGCCGAACGAGTCATCTGCTGTCATTTGCACCTCTCTGTGAAACGTTGGGAACGCGTGGAGGGGCCCTGGTGCCGTACGGCACCAGGGCCCCGAAGGAACTACTACACCATCTGCCGGCCCTGACACTGCGCCGGCCTTCTGTGTCCGCGGACCCGACCGGAACGCTGTCGGGGCTGCGGGGATCGCGGTTGCTTGACCGGAGACCACCTCACTATCGATGTCCTGCGGTACCCGGGCTCAGACTTCCGCCCGGGCGATCCTGATGGCGCCCAATTCCTCCGTTCATCCCTCGGATGATCAACTGCTTACCAAGTGGGGAACTGCGAACTGCGTGTACTGCTCCACTTGGTACTGCGTACTTCTTTTACTGCTCGTGGTCCGACCAAGCGCCACGCTCCGGCAGCCAGCCCCGTCGCCCATCCTGCGTCTGCTCTGGCTTAGAACCCCACTGCCGAACCTCCCGGTGCGCGCGCCCGCAGCCGACGCCTTCACCGAGGTACAGCTCACTGACTTCACTGCTGGGTACTGCGAACTGCACTTACGGGTACTGCCACTGCGTTAACTGCGGTCCTGCTCACGGCAGCCCCTGATCACTGCGGGCCCGCCCGGTCCGGTCGCCAGTCCCGTCGCCGTCCTGCAACCGCTCTGGCTTCGACACTCCACCACCGCACCGCCTTGCTGAACTGCAACTACCTGTACCGCTGCCCGGCAGTTCGTCTCTGCCGAGCCCTACTGTCTCCCTGGGCTACGAGAGAAACCATAACTACGCCATCACCTAATGTCTACTCTGGCCAACATAGATTTTCGCGTGTTTGCCGGTGAGGTAATCGTCCCGCGGGCGCGGCTCAGGATCCGAAGAGACGCAGGACGCGCGGGGCGTTGGGCAGGTCTTCCGGGACGGCCGCCGTGCCGGTCAGGCCGGCTGTTGGACAGCAGGCGAGCCGATGACCTGCGGCTCGGGCGGCGCGGGCGAGTGCAGCCATGCGACGGGCCAGGGGCACCCCGGTCCAGGCCCGATACGTCAGGTTTGCCGTGTCCACGTGCGAACGCGGCCGTCGGACGACGACCCGGCGTCAGGCGGGGCGGCGGCGGAGCAGCATCGTTGGACCGGCATGGATGTCTCTGCCCGCTCCGCCTCCACCCCGCGCCCTGGCGCCCGGTTGAAGGACGCCTCCTCGTTCGGCCTCCGGCATCGCGAAGCAGACGACGACTGCGTGGCATGGGCCCGGACGCGAGGGGATGACGGCGGAGCCCCGACAGCGGGCCCGCACCCCTGTGCCGACCACGCGGAGGAAGGCTTCACCGCGGGCGACTCCTCGTGGCGCTACGCTGCCGGGCTGCTTACGAAGACGCGCGCCCGAGCCGCGATGGTCGCTCTTGCCTTGGCCACGATCGTCGTCGCGATCCTGTCGATCGAGGTGCGCTGAATCCGTGTCGACCGGCTGGCCCGTTTCGGCGGGACAAATCTCTGCTGCCAGATTGTTAGCGGGGGGCATATCCTGATATATAGGTCGTCGCACTCTCACGTGTGGCGTCCGGAAGGGCGGCCCCGGCGTGTGAATGTGCCGGGGTCGTTGTGTCACCGTCGTCACGCCGCAGGGGGCGAGGCATGATCCATTCAGCCGATGTACGCGAGTGGCGCGACTGTGACGTCCTCGACGCGAAAGGGCACCGCATCGGCGCTCTGGAAGCGGTCTATGTAGACACCGCCACCGACGAACCGGCCATGGCCACCCTCCGCACCGGATTGCCCACCCGCCACCGCCTGGTCTTCGTTCCTCTCGACGAGGCGATCCTGGGACCCCGCTACGTCAAGGTCGCCCACGCCAAGGCAGTGGTGAAAAAGGCTCCTGCCATCGGCACCGACGACGTCCTGCCCGCCGAGCAGGAAGAAGCGATCTTCCAGCACTACGGGATGCCCTACCAGCCCGGCGCCGGCGGCGAACGCCGACTGGCGCGCCGCTGAGCGCCCCGAGCCCGGCGTCAGAGGAGGTGTCCGGCGCATGGTGATCTTCTTGTTGCTGCTGCTCGTGGCCTTCGTCCTGGGCCTCATCGGCGCGGTGGTGGACGGCCTGTTCTATCTCCTCGTCATCGCCATCGCGATCGCCGTGGCCGACGTGGTCTACATCGTCCTGCGACTTTCCCGGTCATCGCGTCGCCACCACCTCCGATGACCACCGGGCAAGCGCGGCGTCCGCAGCAACAGGTCAGTCGCTCCGACCGGGGGCATCGGTGGCGGAGGCCGGGGCGATGAGGATCTGGGAGGCACGGGTGATGTTGTCCGCACGGACCGCCTGGGCCATGGCCTCGCGGGCGGCACCGGTTGCGGTGCCGGGAGGAACCACCAGAAGCACGAAGTGGTCGTTGTGACCGCGGGTGATCCTGTGGTCGATGAGCATGCTCATGAGCCGTCGCCTCGCCCGGCGACGGCACTGAACATCCCCGGGCGTTCCTCTGCCAGCCATCCCCGCGCGGCCAGGCGCTTCACCTTCGACCGCACTCCCTCCACCTTCGACCGCACTCCCTCCACCTTCGCAGGCACCGGCTCCAGCCCGACCGCCACCGCGAGTTGCCGACAGTCCATCGCCCCGACACCCGACCCGCTCCCACCAGCCAGAACGTCCACGAGCTGCTGGTAATCCGGCGCCAGCACCGCAGCGCCGAGGCCTTCTCGCCACACCGGCACCACCGAGCCGGCCACCGCACCCACAACCCGCGCCGGCCGCCCGCCGGCCACCACGACCGGTGGCACCTCCTTGCCTCCGCACGGTTCCGCCAGGACCTCGGCCACCGTCTCCCGGGCGATCACGAACCGCTCCCACGCGGCCTCCGCCTCCCGCAGCTCGGCCTGCAGAACGTCCACCCGCTGCCGAGCGGCTCGTTCACGCTCCTCCAGCAGCCCCATCACCGACGGCATCCAGCACCTCCACCGAAGAGACGACACAACACCTCGTCCCTCCCACCGAAAGACCAGCCACACGCCTGACCAGCGCAAACACACCCATCACGCTCGGAAAGACAACGGCTTCTCAGCAGGGGGCGGGCCCAGGAAACAACGACGACCTGCGATGACAACTACTGCTGCGACTCAGCGACAATCACCCGCGGTGTCGCAACTGCTCAGCACCTGCGTCCCGAGGACGTCACGTTCAACAGCAAGCGCGACAAAAGGACTTCGCCATGGGCGGGAGCCCGGTCGCCTAGGCCTCCGGCAGCTACACCGACGCCGACTCCTTCGAGCCGCGCGACGCGGTCAAGGGCGACGTCGCGCGGATGCTGCTCTACATGGCCGTGCGCTACGACGGCGGTGACGGCTTCCCGGACCTGGAGATGAACGACAAGGTCAACAACGGCACCGCCCTCCTCTTCGGCCGGATCAGCCTGCTGAAGCAGTGAAACCAGATGGACCCGCCGGATGCCTTCGAGCAGCGCCCAACCAGGTCATATTCGACACCTACCAGCACAACCGCAACCCTTTCATCGACCACCCGGAGTGGGTCGACTCCATCTGGTAGCAGCCCGGGTGCGCTCGGCGTGCTACTTGACGTAGATCTCGTCGAGGGTGTCGATGACCCCCGCTGCGTTCAGGTGGTAGCGGAAGGGGAGGCCCTTGTCCGGGTGGGTGTCCAGCCAGGAGGTCAGCTCGCTGGTGGAGATGGGCTTGCCCATCACCTCCGAGGGGAGGATCGGCGCCGTCGCGGTGATCTTGGCCTTCTCCGAGATCGGGATGTACGTCCACGCGCCCGACGGTTCGAAGCGCCCGGGGCAACCGTACGTGCCGTGCTGGACGATGAGACTGGTCATACCGCCCTCGGGCGTGTAGCGGTGCACGGCGATCGTGTCGGGCGAGACCGGCATCCTGTGGTCGGCGCCGCAGGCCGGCGCGGAGGGCGGGGCCGGGGCGGGTGGATTCTTCCCCGCCGGGGTGGCGGTCGCCGAGGGCTTGGGCGCCGCGCCGGTCTTCGAGGGGGCCGGCACGGCGGCCGTGGCGCTGGCGGTGGGCGGGGCCGTGGCGGTGGGCGGGGCCGGTGTGGCCGCGGTGGTCTTCGCGTCCGGCGCGGCCAGGTCGTCGCCGTTCTGACAGGCGGTGAGCGCCAGCACGCCGCACACCGCCAGGGCGGCCATGGCCGCCTGCCTCCGAACCGCTCTCATGGTCTTCTCCCTCTCCCGGATTCCGGCGTCGCCGCACCGTAACCCCCGGGATCCAGCCCGCGCGACGGCCGGACGCGGTTCGTCACCGGGCCGGGATCCCGTTGTTGCGGAGTGCGGACCTCCGCCCCCACCCCGCGGACGCCCGTGACCGCCCACCGGTCGGGGTCAGGCAGCCAGGCGGCCGGCGAGGGCCTGGAACTGCGGCCAGGCGGCCTGCTGCGGGCAGGGGTCCCAGAGCTTCTGGGAGAGCGCGGCCAGCGGCATCCGGATGCCGGCGGCCACCTGGGCCGAGGTCTGGGAGGGCGGCCAGGTCAGCCGCCTCCTTACCTACGATGACCTGGCCTTCCCCGCCCTTCCGGGGCCGCCCGACCACCACCGGGAACACAACGCCTTGGCGCGTCCTCCCCGGCCAGGCCCGCTTTGACGGTGCCGGAACCGGTGTCAAGGACAACCGTGGTGGTCACGACGCAACCCCCGCCCTGCAAGCAGGACCCGGTACGTGAAGCCGGTACACGGCTGCATGATCGGACATGATGGGCTACTCCCCTGCGACGACTAACAAGATCAGCAAGAGAGCTTCCCACCGCAACCACGCCACAACCAGACAGAACGCGCAAACCGCAGACTTGGGATGGCCCGATCCTCACGGTCAGGGGCCTTCGCTACCCGACTCGTTGCACCCCACGGTCGCTCTCAAGGGCGAGTTATCGCTCCCGCCCCACCTCCTGTGCGGCGCCGCTCGGTCAGGCCACCGTGACGCGCAGGACGTACGGCTCCCCCGCGCTGATCGCATTCGCCTGCTCGCGCAGGTCCGCGTCCATGAAGCCGAGCAGCGCCTCGTCAGCGGCCCGGCGGAGGAGCGGGAGGATCTCGGCGACGGGACGGCCGCGATGCGCTTCGGCGAGCTCGGCGCAGGCCTGCTGGCAGGGGGCTCCGTACATGCTGGCGCCGTCGGCCAGCAGCCGATCAAGGTGCTGCCTATCGACTCTGATCTCGCCCATGGCCTGCTCCTCACGCCCTCAGCGGTCCGCGGTCCGCGGTCCGGACCCTCGTCTTCGACGCTACGAGGGGGGTTTAGACCGACCGTTACACCTACCCAAAAGAATCAGGGCACCCGCACACACCTGAAAAACTCGGTCAACCTGAGAGAACACCAGGCCACCACCCCTGCCCGTCAGCCGGCAGTCCCCCACGGGGCAGCCCCGACCAACACAGCAGACAACCAGCAGCCCACACCAGCCAACCAACCTGAACACACCCAGATCAAAGGACCAGCCCAGGCACTACTTCAATGGCCCGTCATAACGGTCATGGCGGTCCTTCTTCCTTTTCCTTCGCGGTTCACGGGCGGGATGTCCGTCCGTACTCGACCCGTTCATTCCAGCAACGGGCCGCCAGTCCCCTGTCGTCCGTACGGACGAGACGGTAGGACGAACGCGACACGGTCCGAATGCGGTGCGGCAGGAGGACGTCCGGGGTGACGGCGGCGGTCTGGTCCCCGTACCTGGTACGAGGCCATTGCGGGGCCCTCCCGGTGCGTGCACGGATAGGATCGTCTGATGCCGGCGGGGACACCCACCGCCGCCAACAGGGGGTTCACACGTGAAGAGTGCGGATGTGCGATACGGACTGGCGATCGCAGTGGCGGCCGCGGCGGGGGCCGCCCTGCTCACCGCCTGCGGCGGCGACTCCGGGTCGAAGCCGCTGAGCCTGAGCGGGCTGACGGAGACCGCAGACGGGATACCGGACGCGGGCCAGGACACCTGCCCGCTGCCCTACGACATCGCCAAGGCCGCGAAGGCCGCAGGCTTGAACGGGGAGGCCGGCCCCGGACGGGCGAAGGCGGCCGACGGGCCCGCCGTCGCGACCGGGGAGGGCGGCAAGCGGACCAAGCCCGACTCGCCGTTCGGGCGGAACCCCGGCGCGCTGGTGACCTGCCTGTTCCACATCGGCGAGGAGGACGTGGAGGTGCACACCGTGGCGACCGGGAAGCCGCTGGCCCTCTCGCCCGTCACGCCCGTCGTGCAACGGTACGCGGCCGTGGAAGTGGGCCCGCTCGGGAACTACATGCACCAAGCCACCAGCACGAAGCCCGGCGGAGCGCCGGTCACCACCGTGAACGGCAACGCCTCCTCGGTCCACCTCGAGCTCGACGGCGACGGGGACGCGTACCTGCTCGTCGGCATCGGGGCCCCCGAAACCGGTTCGCCTGCCCGGGACGGGCAGCGCACCACCGCCCTGGCCAAGGCCCTCGCGGGACAGCTCCCGTAGGCGCCCCGACCCGTCGCCCTCGAACCACAGCATCCTGGCGGCCGGCAGCGGGGCCGTGCCCCAGCGGTCGGTTACCGCCTCAAGACCCGTCTCGCGTTCGCAGCCCATCGATGGGTTGCAGGACTGGGCCGTTTCTTGGGGACCACCTCGCGGCCCAGATGTGCAGAGCCGCGAGGTGAAGGGCGCCCGGTAGACGGTCGCCGTCTAAGTCGTAGCAGGTGGCAAGGCGGCGTATGCGGTGTCGCAGCAGTAGACCGGTGTCCCCTGGGGGCGGGGGTGAATCGGGCACCGCATGGGTCTCACGATCAATTCCCTTCGGACAAAATGGAGTTGGTTACACGCGTAGACGGCGGAACCAGTGGTGCCCGCCCCTTGCCGCCTCGTCACGGCTCGCCAATGATGCTGCGGGCGCGCACCGGCAGACCGCCGCTCCGCTCCTCCCCCACGCCCCTGAGGAAACCTCGCATGCGAACGGGTCATCGCGTACGGAGATCGGCGGCCGCCGTCGCAGCCGCCTCGCCCTGGTCATCGCCGTCCCCCAGGCGGCCTTCGCGGCCCCGCCCCCGGGCCTGCCCGGCAACGCATCCGCACTGGAGTCGACGTTCCAGGCCGCCTACGACTACGACACGGACGGCTGCTACCCGACACCCGCCATCGGCTCTAACTTCGAGACGAAAGTGGTCATCGCCAAGGCGATGGTCCGACGGGCGACCGCTCCCACGACGAGGAAGAGTTTCGGTTGAGAGCGGTCATGACGCTTCGCCTTTCCACCGGGCGGACCGCGGGACACGAGGGAACCGCGTCCACGGCGCACGGGCCTTGTCGCCCCGGCGTCTGCCCTGACGGCGCGCCCGCAAACTCCTGGACGAGGCGACCGACGTCGTGCACGGGCGGGCTCGGCCTTGCGCCGAGCCCGCCACTCCGGCTCCACTACGGAGCCGCACCCGTGTCACGCCGTCAGCGCTGCAGTGTCAGCAGACCCGGCCGGTAGGGCAGGAGGCCGTAGTCGATGCCGTCGGAGCTGGGACTGCGTCCCTGGTAGAGCAACTGCAGGTTGCAGGGATCGACGGTCATGGTCTGATCGGCGCTGGTGCGGATCAGTTCGCCGTGGCTGATGTCGTTGGTCCAGGTGGCGCCGCTGTTGGCCTTGCCGGCGAAGGGGTTGCTCTCGGTGGCGGCCTGCGGGGTCCACGAACCGTTCAGGCTGGAGGCCGTGAACGAGCGGAAGTAGCGCTGCTCGTTCGCACCCCGAGCCTCGACGATCATGAGGTACTGGTTCTGGCCCTTGACCTTGTAGACCTGCGGCGCCTCGAACAGGTTCTTCACCGTGTCGCTCATGACCGTCGTGTACGAGGAGCCGAAGCTGCCCGGGAAGTTCCCGATCGGCATGCTCGCCCGGTAGATCTTGCCGTTGTCACCGGCGAAGAACAGGTACATGTTCTGGTCGTCACCGATGATCGTCTGGTCGATGGGTGCCGCTCCGGCGCCGATGCTTCCGGAGAAGAGCTCCTGCGGTGACGACCAGCCGTTCGGGTTGGTGGGGTCGCTCGACGTCCGGTAAGAGAACGCGGTCGCACCCCACTGGTAGGTGAGCACCCAGATGTTCTTCGGCGCGAAGTAGAACAGCGTCGGCGCGACGGTGCCGGTCGACATCGTGTTCTGGCTGGCGGAGGCCATCTCCGACCAGTTGGTGAACGGGCTGAAGTTCATCGAGCCCCAGTTGTTCCCCGTGTCGTGGGTCGTGGCGTAGACGAGTTGCCTGCCGTTGTAGGGGACGACGGTGAAGTCCTTGAGCGAGGCCCACCCGGGCTTGGGCTGCGCCAGCGCGCCCGTCGAGGTCCAACGGTAGGACGACGGAAGAGCACACGAGCCGGGAGTGCCGGCGCCGACCCGGACGAGCTGCCACTGCTGGTTGGTGCCGCCCCAGTCGTCGTACTGGACGATGTTCGCGTTGTCAGCGGTGGAGCCGCCTTGTACTTCGAGGGCCTTGCTGCTGTGGCGCGCGATGAGCCTCACGTAGCCGTCCGAGCTGTCGGCCAGCCGCCACTGCTGGTTGGTGCCGTTCACGTCGGCCCACTGGACGATCGCGGCGCCGTTCGCGGTGGACCCGTTCTGGACGTCCAGCACCTTGCCGGAGAGGCGGGACTTGATGCGGTAGTAACCGCCGCCGGAGTCGACGAACTGCCACTGCTGCTGGTTCTGATCGTTACGGGTCCACTGCGTGATGCGGGCCCCGTCGTTGGTCGCCAGGTTGTAGACGTCCAGGGCCTTGCCGCTATTGCGGTTGACCAGCACGTACGAGGCGTTGGGGTCGACTGCCGTCGCCGCGCCGGCGGGCTGCACACCGAGGAAGGCGACCAGGAGCAGCAAGGGCATAAGGACGGCGAGCAGGCGTCGTCTCAGGTGGGCCGGGGATGGAGGGCGAGACCTCATCAGAGGGGCTCCTTCGGGGAATGGGGGCGGGGTGACCCCGACGGACCGCGGGGCGGACGCGTCGAGGAGTCGGGGACGGGATAGGTGTGGAGGAGGCCGCACATGCCGAAGCGTTGGTGCTCTGGGCACTCCAGCCGTGACACTGCGCCGTGGTCAAGGTGGGAGAGGTCTCCAGCCTTCAGCCGTTCCAGCTGACGGCCGGTCGTGACGGCTGCGGCGAGGGCGCCGTCACGCCAGCGGATCCGCCAGGCGTCCAGGAGGTCGCTCTTCAGGCGTTTGGCCGCGATGTGGAACTCCCGCAGCCCCCCTTCGCGCAAGGCGAGGAAACCCTCCAGTGCCAGGTCGCGGCGGCGGCGGGCGGCCGCGGAACGGTCGCCGCTCAGGCCGGCCGCCCTGCCGTAGGCCTGGGGATCGGCCAGCACGGGCGCCGGGAAGGTGAAGACGGCGTCGCCCGCCTCGGGGAGTCCTCCGTTCTGCATGAGCACCACGAGGCGCAGGCCTCCGTCGTTGACGAGGCGGTGGATCGTGCCGGGGGTGAACCAGACGACGTCGCCGGGGAGCAGTGGGGTCTCGTCGAAACCGGAGGTGGTGAGGGTCTGTACGCTGCCCGCGCCGTCGATGACGACGTAGGCCTCGGAGCAGACGAGGTGCATGTGCGGCGTGCCGCCGCACAGCCCGTCGGCGGCCTCCCAGTCGTAGACGGCCAACCCGGAGATCCCCACGCCGCCGGGGAGCGGGGTCACCACGGGTGTTCCGCGATGTGGCGGGACAGGCGCCCGGCGGTCCACGCGCCGTCGGCCACGACGATCCGGTAGCGGCGCGAGAGGGTGTCGCCGGGGGCCAGTGGCAGTTCCTTGTCGAACGCCAGGGACGGGTTGACGGCGGGGATGGGTTTACTGCGGACGAACCAGTGGCAGGGGGCGTCGGGGTCGTCCAGGAACAGGAGCGCGGAGGAGCGGTCGACCTCGTCGTGCGCGCCGATGAAGGCCAGCCAGTCGCCCTGCTCGCCCATCGCGGGGCCGATCACTTCGCCGCCGGTGAACTCGCGCGGGCCGCGCCAGAACAGGCCGGAGTATCCGGCGAGCTCTCTGCCCTGCGTGCCGGGGCTGCCGAACACCAAATCGCTGTCGCGGACGTTGGTCAGCGAGGTGGTGACGTCCAGGGTCCAGAAGTCGGCCCCTACATCGTGTGCGGTCAGCGTGCGGCGCTCGTCGATCCAGTGCTCCCCCGCCATCGTGATCCAGGCCAGGGCTTCGGTGATCACGGCGCGGCCGGGGCCCGTTTCGGCGGACACGGCGAGGCTGTGCATCGTGCCGAGGTTCGGCAGGTCCACGTAGCCCTGGCCGCGCAGGTAGGTGCCGCCGCCCCAGAAGTTCTGCCCCGACACCCACGACGCCGTGATCTGGATGCCCTTGTGCCAGCGGTGGTCGTGCGGCCGGTAGCCGGTGACCACGTCGCCGGCGAGCGTGCGCACCGGATGCAGGTAGGGCTTCGGCGCCTCGAAGGGGTCCATGACCGATCGGTGTACGTACCGGAAGAGGTCAACGTCGCGTGCCCGGACGGTCAGGGAGTCCTCGTTCTGGAGGAGTTCGAACGTCACCGGAACACCCCCGGGCGCCCGCCGTTGAGCGAGACGTAGTACGGGTCGGCCGCGTCGATCTCCCCGCGCCGGACCGGCAGGCCGGTGATCGCGGCCTTGTACAAGCCGGTGACCAGTTCCATGGTGGGCCTGCCGAGATCGGGCCGGGTCCCCGCCTCGTAGTCGTCCAGGAAGGCCGCGAGCTGGGCGGTGTGCGAGCTGGGCACGTCGTCCGGCAGCTCCCACTTCACGCTCGGCGACCTCGTGGTGAAGGTCCAGTCCGCGTTGGAGTAGCCGTACAGGTGCCGCAGCTCGACCGTGGCGTCGGTGAGGTCGAAGCGCAGGTAGCTCTCCTCCCGGGGGGAGAGGACGCTGTTGACGACCGTCGCGACGGCCCCGTTGTCGAACCGGACCAGGGCTGCGGACACGTCCTCGGTCTGGACTTCGCGTGCGAGGCGGCAGGCCATCGCGCGCACCTCGGTCCATTCGCCGAGCACCGCGAGCATGAGGTCCATCTGGTGGATGCCGTGGCCCAGGGTCGGGCCACCTCCCTCGCTCTCCCAGGTTCCGCGCCAGGGCACGTCGTAGTAGGCGTCGTCGCGGTGCCACGCCGTGACGCACTGCGCGACGAGCGGTCGGCCCAGCGTCCCGGCCGTGATCCGGTCGCGCAGGTACCGGGACCCCGAGCCGTACCTGTGCTGGAACACCGCGCCCGCGTGGGCGGGCCCTTCGGCGGCGCGGATCCGGTCGAGCTCGGCCAGCGACAGGGCCACCGGCTTCTCGCACCACACCCACGCCTGCGCCTCCAGGCAGGCCACGGCCTGTTCGGCGTGCAGGAACGGAGGCGTGCACAGGTGCACGAGGTCCGGGCTCTGCTCCTTGAGCATGGTGTGCAGGTCGGTGTAGACCGCGGGGATGCCGTGTTCGGCCGCGAACTGCTCGGCGCGCGCGGCGTCCACGTCGACGGCTGCCACGATCCGGGCCCGGTGCGCCTGCGCGCGGAGGGCAGGGACGTGGCAGATGCCCGCGATCCCGCCCGTTCCGACGATCGCCGTCCTGATCATCCGCCAAGCACCTCCTTGATGGAGTAGTAGGCGGGCTTGGGCAGCAGGTTCTCGTCGTAGGGCAGCGCCGCGCCCTCGCCGGGGAAGACGGAGGGGATCCACGAGTACTTGTCCGTGTAGTCCCAGATGGTGACTCCGACGCACTTCTTGACCGCCAGGCAGGCCTTGACGTAGTCGGCGTACCAGGTGGCCTGGGTGGCGAGCTTTTCCGGGGTCGCGGGGAGGGCCATCCGGATGTCGAGCTCGGTGACCGCGACGTCGACGCCGAGGTCGGCGAAGCGCTGCATGTTCTGCTGGACGTCGCCGGGGAAGCCGTACTGGAGCGCCAGGTGGCCCTGGATGCCGAAGCCCTCCACCGGGACCCCGTCGGCCTTCAACTGCTTGATCAGGGTGTAGTAGCCGTCGCTCTTGGGGCCTATGCCGTCGACGTTGTAGTCGTTGAGGTACAACTTGGCGTGCCGGTCGGCCTCGTGGGCCCAGCGCAGGGCGTCGGCGATGTAGCCGGGGCCGAGCGTCTTGTAGAAGAGCGATTCGCGGTAGGTGCCGTCCTCGTTGAAGGCCTCGTTGACCACGTCCCAGTGGATCACCTGGCCCTTGAAGTGCCGGACCTCCGTCTGGATGTGGTTCTTGAGGATGGCACGCAGCTCGTCGGCGCTCCAGGTGCCCTCGGTGAGCCATGCGGGGAGCTGGTTGTGCCAGATGAGGGTGTGGCCGCGGACCTTCTGGTGGTGGGACTTGGCGAAGGCGACGACCTTGTCGGCTTCGGTGAAGTCGAAGACGCCGCGCTCGGGCTCGGTGGCGTACCACTTCATGGCGTTGCCGGGGGTGGTCTGGCCGAATTCGCTGCCGAGGAGCTTGAGGTAGGCGGCGTCAGTGAACTCCGGGTTGTCGGTGGCGGAGCCGAAGTACTTGTGGTGCTTCGCGGCCAGTTCGCCAAGCGTCCTGGGACGGGGCTCGGCGGCTGCGGGCGCCGCGGCGAGACCGGCCGACAGACAGATGGCGGCGGACAGGGCGGTGAGGATCCGGGACATGGGAACGGGCATGTGTACGGACATGGCGGGTTGCTCCTCGGGGTGCGTGCAGTTCAGTCGAGGACGATCGTGGTCAGCGCGCGCGGAGCGAGCTTCGCCGTGAGGGTCGTGCCGTGCGTGGAGACGATGTCGGCCGGGGTGATCGAGCGGGTCCCGTCGGTGACGTAGCCGTCGGGGTGCCGGTCGTGCCCGCCGCGAAGGGAGAACTCGGTGGAGCTTTCGGTGGTCGCGGTGTTGAGGATTTCGATCACGCGGCTGCCGTCGGCGTTGCGGAAGGCCGTGATCTGCAGTGCCGGGTCGGCCTTCGTGACTGGTACGCGGACGGCGCCGGGTCGGATGAAGCGGCTGAAGGCGGCCAGGGCCCAGTACCGCTTGGACACCCGGTAGTCGTCACCGGGGTTGGCGAGCTGGATGAGCCCCCGGGTCGCGCCGAGGGACGCGCCGGTCCAGTAGACGTAGGCACTGGCGTTGCCGGTGGTCAGGGTGTTCTGGATGTCGGCGCCGACAGCGAGACCGTCGTAGCCGCTGCCGTCGTCCCAGTTCTCGTTCCAGGTGGCGCCGTCCGGGGACCATTCCGACATCCACACGGGCTTGTCGGTCGGCTGCGGGACCGCGGTCGGACCGCTGTAGCGGTGGCCGGTGACGGTCCGTACGGACTTGCCGGCGGCGGGGTCAGCCTCGATGGCCTCGGTGTAGGCGACCTGCCGGTCCCAGCCCGCGGCGTCGCAGCAGACCAGCCCGGTCTTCAGTCCGGACGCGCGGACGGTCGGCCCGAGCACCTTGAGGAAGTCGACGGCCTGCTGCGGGGTGAACCGCATCGAGGCGTAGGTCGCCGTCCAGTCGGGCTCGTTGGTGAACCCCAGGTCGGTGATCCCGATGCCTTCCTGACGGTAGAACTTCGCGTACTGCACGAGGTAGTTCGCGTAGGCCTGGCGCCATTCGGGCAGCAGCTCACCGCCGTTGTTCTCGCTGCTGTTGGTCTTCATGAAGGCCGGGGCGCTCCAGGCGTCGGCGTAGAACCGTTTGACGCCGTAGGCCTTGGCCTCCTTGGCGAGCCAGACCTGGCCGCCGTCCTGGCCGTCCCAGACGTACTTCGGTGTGGCGTCCGGCCCGCCGGGATCGGTCGGCAGGATCGTCGGCATGTGGTCGTAGACCCTGTCGGTCGACGACCCGATGCCCAGGCGCAGGATCGAGAGGCCCGCGCCCTTGTCCTTGCTGAGCAGCAGGTCGAGCACTTCGCGCTGCTTGGCCGGGCTGAGGCCGCGCGCGCCGTGCAGCAGGTCGGCCCTCTGGAAGGCCATCGAGAAGCCGAATCCGTCGATGGGCTGGAGCGCTGTGCGGAAGTCGATGCCGGTTCGCGCGGGGGCGGGCGCGGGCGAGGGGGCGGGGGCGGCCGCGGCCTGCGATGTTAGCGCTAACAAAAATGGGACTGCCAGTGCGATCAAACGTTTCACAATGTCTCCTCGGGGGTGGAGGTCGCGCGGGACGGGTCAGCCCTTGGTGGCGCCCGCCGTGAGGCCGCCGATCAACTGCCGCTCGGCGACGGCGTAGAACGCGAGGGCGGGGACCATGGCGAGCACGATGTAGGCGAGGACGAGCGCGTAGTCGGTCGAGTACTGGCCCTGGAACTGCTGGACGCCGACCGGGATGGTCTGCCATTTCGGGTCGTTGAACACCAGCAGCGGCAGGAAGAAGTTGTTCCAGCTCGCTACGATCGCCAGCACCGACACCGTGCCGAGCGCCGGACGCGCCATCGGCAGCAGGATCTTCCAGAAGAAGCGGAACTTGCCGCAGCCGTCCATGATGGCCGCCTCCTCGACCTCCGCTGGGATGGTCCGGAAGAAGCTGCGCAGGATGATGATGGTCATGGGGAGCCCGAAGGCCGCCTGCGGGAGGATCACGCCGAGCGGGTTGTCGAGCAGGTCGAAATTGCGCAGCAGCAGGAACAACGGCAGGACGGCCACGGCGAACGGGAACATGAGCCCGATCGTGAACAGCGTGTAGAACAGCTCCCTGCCCCGGAAGGCGTAGCGGGCCAGCACGAACGCCGCCATCGCGGAGGCCGCCACCGTGCAGAAGGTCGTGCCGATCGCGATGCCCGCACTGTTGGCGATCTGCCGCCAGAACATTCCGTCGCCGAGAATGCCTGTGTAGTTGCCGGCCTTCCAGTGTTCGGGCAGCCCGAACGGGTTGGTCGTCAGCTCGCCGGTGCTCTTGAACCCGGAGAGCACCGCGTAGACCAGCGGCACGACGACGAAGGCGCCGATCAGCCAGACCACGGCGTGCAGCGACAGGCCTCGAGCCGTCTTGCGTGCGTTCATCGGCCACCTCCCGAGGTGACGGCCCCGCTCAGGTCACGGCGGAGCACGTAGCGCTGGTAGAAGAGGGAGAAGACCAGGCTGATCACGAACAGGACCACGCTGATCGCACTGGCATAGCCGACCTGGTAGCGCTTGAACCCGAACTGGAACATCGAGATCGCCATGGTCTCGGACGAGTGGTTGGGCCCGCCCGCCGTCATGACCCACACCAGGTCGAAGAGTTGGATGGCGCCGATGATCGAAAGGAAGGCGCTGATCCGGATCGTCGGGCCGAGCAGCGGCAGCGTCACGTGCCGGAAGCGCTGCCATGCGCCCGCGCCGTCGATGGAGGCGGCCTCCAGGACCTCGTTCGGGATGCTCTGCAGGCCGGCGAGGAAAAGCATCATGTGGAAGCCGAAGTACTTCCAGGTCATGACCACGAACAGGGTCGGCATGACCGTCGAGGGATCCGCGAGCCACTTCCCCTGCAGCCCCTCCAGGCCGAGGGCGCCTGCGAGATGGTCGGCCATGCCGGCACCGGGAAGGAAGATCATGGTGAAGAGGACCGCCGTGACCACCTCGGACAGGATGTACGGCGCGAAGAACAGCATCCGGTAGACGGCCCGGCCGCGCAGCCGTTGGTTGAGCAGGACCGCGGTGAACAGCGCGAACGGCAACTGCACCGTGATCGAAAGGGCGATCAGGTACAGCCCGCGCCTCAGATCGCCGAGGAAGACCTGATCGCGGAAGAGCGTGGCGTAGTTCTCGAGGCTGATGAAGTCGTCCAGGGGGCCGATCCCGCCCCACTTGAAGAAGCCCGTGTAGACGGCGACGACGATCGGTGCAAGGACGAAGACGAGGAAGAGGACCAGAGCCGGGACGAGGAACCAGGCGACCGACGCCCAGCTTCCCAACCCGCGCAGGAGCGAGCGCGCCGGCCGGGCGTGCGGGTGCGCCGGCACGGCTTCCTTCGTCCGCTCCTCGGTCAGGGTGGACACGGAGCTAGGCACCCTTCGCAGCCTCGGTGATCGACTTCGTCACCTGCTCGGGCGTCTTCTTGCCCGCGATGAGGTCGGCGACGCTGTCGTTGACCTCCTGACCCACCGCGGGCGGGTAGGCCTGGTCGAGGAAGAGCTGGAAGCCCGTTGCCTTGACCAGGCTGTCGGCCACCACCTTTCTGTTGGGCTCGGTGAGCCGGCTCTCCGCGCCCTTGACCACCGGCAGGTAGCCGTTGGAGGCCAGCAGCTTGGACTCGTTCTCCAGTACGAAGAACTTCAGGAAGTCCAGCGCCTCCTTCGGGGCGCCCTTGCGCAACGCGAAGCCGCTGCCACCGCCGAACACCTCGGCGGCCTGGCCGACGCCGCCGTCGACCGTCGGGAAGGGGAAGAAGCCCAGGTCCGCTCCGAGGTCCGCGCCCGCGTCCTTCTGTACCGACGGCGCCCACTGCCCCATCAGCTCCATGGCGGCCTTGCCGTTGCCCATGGTTGCGGCCTGGCCGCCGGGGGTGGAGTACCCGGCGCCGAGGAAGCCCGTCTGGAAAGGCTGGAGGTCGACCAGTTCCTTGAGGTGGGTGCCCGCCTGGACGAAGCCGGCGCCGGTGAAGTCCTTGGTGGTCGCGGCCTGCTGCAGCGCGGGGAGGCCCGCGACGCGCATCGCGAGGTAGGCCCAGTAATAGTGGCCCGGCCACTTCTCCTTGCCCGCGAGGGCGATCGGAGTGACGCCCGCCGCCTTGAGCTTCTTGACGTCTTCGAGGAACTCGGCCCAGGTGGCCGGCGAAGCGGTGATCCCGGCCTGGGCGAAGAGCTTCTTGTTGTACCAGAAGCCGACCATGCCGACGTCGTAGGGCACCCCGTAGGTCCGGCCCTCGAACTGGTAGGCCTGCAGCGAGACCGGGGTGAGTTCGGAGGACCAGCCGAGCGCCTCGGTGAGGTCCTCGACCAGCCCCGCGTCGATCTGCTGCCGCAGGACGCCGCCGCCCCAGGTCTGGAAGACGTCGGGGAGCTTGCCCGATGAAGTGTTGGCCGTGAGCTTGGACTTGAACGCCTCGTTCTCCAACGAGGTCGTCTTGATGGTGATGTTCGGGTGAGCGGCGGTGAACGCCGAGGAGATCTGTGGGAACAGGGACTTGCCCGGTTCCGTCGTGGCGATGTTCCACCACGCGAAGGTCACCTTGCCGTCGGCCGCCGACCCCGAGCCGGAGCCACCGCCGCCGCAGGCCGCGGTGAGCGAGACGGACAGAGCGGTCAGGCCCGAGAGCGCGAGGAAGCTTCGTCGACTCGGGGTGGTGCTGGCCATGGGACCTCCGGGGTGGTGAATGCCGGTTCGCTTCGAAAATGTTTCGTAACATTCTCGAATTGCTGCTGCCACAAACTAGGAACGCGAAGCCACCCGGTCAAGCCTTCTTACCGAATTTCCTTCCGCAGCAGCCGACTTATGGCTTGACAACCAGGTCGCGCCGACCGGAAACTCTTCGAAAGTTTGCGATACATGTCGCTCACATAAGGCGTCAGCGCGGAGGAGAGAATTGAGCGAGCAGCGCCCGACCCTGGCCGTCATCGCCGCTGAGGCGGGGGTCTCCCAGGCCACCGTGTCCAAGGTGGTCAACGGCCGCTCCGACGTCGCACCCGCGACACGCGAACGGATCGAGAGCCTGCTGCGCTCCCACAACTACCTCCACCCCGGCGCGCAGGCCAGGGCCCGCAGGTCCGGCCTGGTCGACCTGATCATCGGCGGCCTGGACAGCGCGTGGGCAGTGGAGATACTGCGCGGCGTCGAAGCCGAGTGCGCCCAGCGCAGCGTCGGCACCGTCGTATCGCTCGTCCCGCCGGGCGAGGCCACGCCTTCGAGTTGGGCCGCACTGCCGGTCCTGCACCACAGCGACGGCGTCATCCTCGTCACCGCCTCGGTCACCCAGGCCCAGCGCGCCCAGGTCGAACAGGCCGGGGTGGCACTCGTCGTCATCGACCCGATCGACCTGCCGGGCAACGGTGTCCCGAGCATCGGCGCGACCAACTGGGCGGGCGGCCTCGCCGCCACGGAACACCTGCTGGAGCTGGGGCACCGCCGGATCGCCGCGATCGGCGGGCGCAAGGAGATGCTCTGCAGCCAGGCCCGCATCGACGGGTACCGCGCCGCGCTGGAGCGGGCCGGGATCGAGGTCGACCGCGACCTGATCCGGTTCGGCGACTTCGGGCACGAGGGCGGGTTCCAGCGCGCCCGGGAACTGCTCGCCCTCCCCGAGCCGCCGACCGCCGTCTTCGCCGGCAGCGACCAGCAGGCGATGGGCGTCTACGAAGCCGCCCGGCAGGTCGGACTGAGCATCCCGCAGGACCTCAGCGTGGTCGGCTTCGACGACCTGCCGATGTGCGAATGGCTGTCCCCGCCGCTGACGACGGTGCGTCAGCCGCTGGAGGAGATGGGTCGGCTCGCCGCCCGCACACTCTTCCAGCTCCTGGACGGCCAGCCCCTGGTCAGCCCCCGGATGGAGCTCTCGACCGAGCTCAAGGTCCGGCTCTCCACCGCCCCGCCCCGTTCCTAGGCGGATCCGGCCTGACCGACAAGACACCCCCTAGGAGAACTCCTTGCCCGAGCCCTGGCGTGACCCCCTCATGCCCGTTTCCATACGAGTCGCCGATCTGTTGAAACGGATGACGCTGGAGGAGAAGGCGGGTCAGCTCGCCGGCTTCTGGGCGCTGCCCTCGGATCCGGGCGCACCCGTCGCGCCGATGGAGGACGATTCCGGCGAGTCGGCGCCCGGCCTCGACGACATCGTCGCCCACGGCCTCGGCCAGCTCACCCGGGTGTTCGGAACCGCGCCGATCACCGCGGAAGCCGGGATGGAGCGGCTCGCCTCGCTCCAGCGGCAGGTGACCGAAGCCGGCCGGTTCGGGATTCCGGCGGTCGCTCACGAGGAGTGCCTGACCGGGTTCATGACGTTCGGAGCGACGGTCTTCCCCGGGCCACTGGCCTGGGGCGCCTCCTTCGATCCCGGACTCGTGCGCCGGATGGCCGCCGCCATCGGCGCCGGGATGCGGCGGGTCGGCGTCCACCAGGGGCTGGCTCCCGTGCTCGACGTGGTCCGCGACTACCGGTGGGGCAGGACCGAGGAGTGCATCGGCGAGGACCCCTATCTTGTCGGAGCCATCGGCACCGCCTACGTACAGGGCCTGGAGGGCGCCGGGGTCGTGGCGACGCTCAAGCACTTCGCCGGGTACTCGGCCTCGCGCGGCGGCCGGAACATGGCCCCCGTCGCCTCGGGACCGCGCGAGTTCGCCGACGTACTGGTCGAGCCCTTCGTACGGGCACTGCGCGAAGGGGGCGCCCGGTCGGTGATGAACAGTTACACCGACGTGGACGGCGTTCCGGTGGCCGGCGACGAACAGCTGCTGACCGAACTGCTCAGGGGCGAGCTGGGGTTCGGCGGTGTGGTCGTCGCCGACTACTACGCCGTCTCCTTCCTGGAGACCCGGCACGGCGTCACCGGATCGCGGGGCGCGGCCGGCGCGCTGGCGCTGACCGCCGGAATCGACGTCGAGCTGCCCACCGCCCGGTGCTACGGCGAGCCGCTGACCGAACTCGTACGGGCGGGAAGCGTGCCCGAGGAGCTCATCGACCGGGCCGCGGAACGGGTCCTGCTCCAGAAGGCCGAGCTCGGCCTGCTCGACCCCGACTGGGAACCCGTCAAGCCCGAGCCGATCGACCTCGACCCGCCGGAGAACCGGGCACTGGCCAGGCTCCTGGCCGAACGGTCCACCGTGCTGCTCGCCAACGACGGCATCCTGCCGCTGCGGCCGTGCCGGGTCGCGATCAGCGGGCCGTACGCCGACGACCCCCAGTCCTTCCTCGGCTGCTATTCGTTCCCCAACCACGTCGCGCTCCCCGGCGACCTCGGGCTGGAGATCCCGACGCTCGGCGAGGCGCTCACCGCTGCCGGGTTCACGGTCACCGACGAGGAGCCGGACGTGAACCTGCTCGTGCTCGGGGACCGGGCCGGCATGTTCGGCCGGGGCACCTCCGGAGAGGGCTGCGACGCCGAGACCCTCGAGCTGCCCGGCGACCAGGCCGCACTCGCCTCCGCCGTGCTGGACTCGCAGGTGCCGACCGTCATGGTCCTCGTCTCCGGACGGCCCTACGCGCTCGGCACGCTCGCCGAACGCGCATCGGCCGTGGTACAGGCCTTCTTCCCCGGCGAGGAGGGCGGGACGGCACTGGCCCGGATCATCAGCGGCGCCGCGGAACCGTCCGGGCGGCTGCCCGTCTCCATCCCCCGCCAGGTCGGCGGCCAGCCCGGCACCTACCTGCACGCCAGGCTCGGCGGGCACACCGACTGGAGCTCGGTGGACCCGACCCCGCTGTTCCCGTTCGGCCACGGGCTGAGCTGGACCAGCTTCACCTGCTCGGAGCTCTCCGTGGATCCCGTCGCCGCGACGGACGGGACCGTCGCCGTTTCGTTCACCGTACGCAACGTCGGCGAGGTGGCCGGGACCGAAGTGGTCCAGCTGTACCTCTCCGACCCCGTGGCGTCCGTCGTCCGGCCGCAGCGGTGGCTCGCCGGATTCGCCAGGGTCGAACTGGGGCCGGGCGCCGCCTTGCGGATCACCTTCTCGGTCCATGCCGACCGGACCTCCTTCACCGGGCTCGACCTGCGCAGAAGGGTGGAGCCCGGGGAGATCGGCGTGGCCGTCGGACGGTCCAGCGGCGATCTTCCGCTCCACGGCTCCTTCACTCTGGAGGGCCCCGTACGCCACCCCGCGGACGACCGGGTGCTGTCCGTGCCGGTCGAGATCGTCCCGGCTCCATGACCGGATACTTCGGTGATCCCGTGCTGCCCGGGTTCCGGCCCGACCCGTCCGTCTGCCGGGTGGGAGCGGACTACTACCTGGTGACGTCCAGCTTCGAATGGTTCCCGGGCCTTCCCGTGTTCCACAGCCGCGACCTCGTGAACTGGCGGCGCATCGGCTCCGCGCTCGACCGGGCGTCCCAGCTCGACCTCGACGGGTGCGAGCCCTCCCGGGGTCTGTTCGCACCGACGATCCGGCACCATGACGGGGTCTTCCACCTCGTCTGCACGCTGATGGACGGCCCGGGCCATTTCGTCGTCACCGCGACCGACCCGGCGGGGCCGTGGTCGGAGCCCCACTGGTTGGAGGGCGAGGGCTTCGACCCGTCGCTGTTCTTCGACGACGGGCCGGACGACGGCGAGGGCGACGGGGACGGGGAGGGCGAGAGGGACGAGGGCGGCGACGGCGACGGCGACGGCCGGGCCTGGTTCACGGCCGCACGAGTCGTGGACGAAGCCGCGGGCCGCACCGAGATCTGGATGCGCGAGTACCTTCCCCGGGAACGACGGCTGACGGGACCCGAGCACGTCCTGTGGTCGGGGAGCCACCCCGGCGCCCGATGGTCGGAAGCCCCGCACCTCTACAAGACCGGCGGCACCTATCTCCTGGTCACCGCCGAGGGGGGCACCGATGTGGAGCACCGTGTGGTGGCCGCCCGCGCCGCCCGCGTGACCGGCCCCTACAAGGGCGCCCCCGGCAATCCGGTACTACCGCCCGCCAAAGGTCCGGTCACCTGCACCGGGCACGCCGACCTCGTCCAGACCCCGAACGGCGACTGGCGCGCCGTCCTCCTGGGCGTCCGCCCCGGCTCCGCCCTCGGCCGCGAGACCTTCCTCAGCCGGATCACCTGGGACGCGGGCTGGCCGGTCTTCTCCCCCGTCGACCACACGGACCTCCGCCTCCCCGTCCACGACGACTTCGCCACCCTCAGCGCGGACTGGAGCATCCTGCGCACGCCGCGGGAGCGGTTCTGGACCACCGGCGACGGGCTCCGTCTCCAGCTCCGCCCCGACCGCCTCGGCGAACGCACCACCCCGTCCCTCCTGGCCCGCCCCCAGGAGCAGCCCGACTGCGACGTCTCCACCGAGCTGCACTTCACCCCCACCGCACCGGAGGAACAGGCCGGCTTCGCGGTGGTCTTGGACGACGACACCCATCTCCTCTTCCTCCGCACCGCGGAAGGACTCAGCCTCCGCCGCGGGGCCGAGGTCCTGGCCGGCGTTCGCGTCCCTGCGGGCCCCATTCGCCTGGGGGTCCGAATCCGCGGTTTCAGCCACACCTTCGCCCACGCGGCACCCGGCGGAGCCTGGCAGGACCTGACCACCGTCGAAGCCACTTTCCTCACCCCGCTGTTCACCAGCGTCCAGCTCGGCCTCTACGCCACCTCCAACGGCCGTCCCTCCACCAACCAAGCCCACTTCAAACGTTTCGACATCACTTACCCGAGCCCACAGGAACCGCCGGGCAGGCGCTGACACCGCCGATGCCGCGGGCAGGTGGCAATCAGCCTCCGCCACCTGCCCGTTCGCACCCCCACCTCCCGCCCAGCCGACCCCGTTGACCTCGGGGTACGTGGCCGCGATGCACCTCGCCGGAGCGGATCGACTGCCCGGACCAGCAGCGTGCGGAGTGCGGGACGGCCTTGTCGCCGCCGCCCGTCGAAAGTATTGACACGTCAATTGTGAGCGTTAACACTCGTGCGCAGCAGGCGGCTGCCGCACTGACCTCGCTGCCGCCTGTCGACGCCCGACAGCCCTTGTGCGCGGCACCCTCATCCCCCACGGACCATGGAGTTCGCCATGCCGGTTCCGCCCTTCAGCCGCCGCTCCATGATCAAGGCGACCGGTGTCGCGGTCGTAGCCGCAGCTGTCGGCCCCGTACTGAACACCGTCTCCGCGGCGGCGCAGACACCCCCGGTCAGGTCCGACATCGGAGTGTCGGCGTTCCCGTTCGACCTGGGTCAGGTCCGGCTCACCAGCAGCCGCTGGCTCGACAATCAGAACCGCACCCTGGCCTATCTCCGCTTCATCGACGTCGACCGCCTGCTGTACAACTTCCGCTCCAACCACCGGCTCTCCACCAACGCCGCGGCCCCCACCGGAGGATGGGACGACCCGGCGTTCCCCTTCCGCACCCATGTGCAGGGCCACTTCCTCACGGCATGGGCCCAGGCCTACGCCGCGGTCGGGGACACCACCTGCCGCGACAAGGCCGACCGCATGGTGGCCGAGCTCGCCAAGTGCCAGGCCAACAACTCCACGGCGGGCTTCTCCGCCGGCTACCTGTCGGGCTTCCCCGAGGCCGACTTCACCAACCTCGAAGCAGGCACGCTGAAGAACGGGAACGTCCCGTACTACTGCGTCCACAAGACCATGGCCGGTCTGCTCGACGTGTGGCGCCTCATCGGCAACACGCAGGCTCGTGACGTGCTCCTCGCGCTCGCCGACTGGGTCGACCGGCGCACCGCCGCGCTCAGCCGGAGCACGATGCAGTCGTTGATGGGCGTCGAGTTCGGCGGCATGAACGAGGTACTGGCCGACCTCTACCAACAGACCGGCGACGCACGCTGGTTGACCACCGCCCAGCGGTTCGACCACGCGGCGGTCTTCGACCCCCTCGCCGCGAACCTGGACCAACTGGGCGGTCTGCACGCCAATACGCAGGTGCCCAAGTGGATCGGAGCCGTCCGCGAGTACAAGGCCACCGGGACGACCCGCTACCGCGACATCGCCGCCAACGCGTGGACGATCTGCACCACCTCGCACACCTACGCCATCGGCGGCAACAGCCAGGCGGAACACTTCCGGGCCCCGAACGCCATCTCCGGCTTCCTCGTCGCCGACACCTGCGAGCTCTGCAACTCGTACAACATGCTCAAGCTGACCCGAGAACTGTGGCAGCTGGACCCCGGCCGGGCGTCGTACTTCGACTTCTACGAGAAGGCCCTGCTCAACCACGTCATCGGCGCCCAGAACCCGGCCGACCCACACGGGCACGTCACCTACTTCACCCCCCTCAACCCGGGCGGCCGCCGCGGCAAGGGCCCGGCGTGGGGCGGCGGCACCTGGAGCACCGACTACGACACGTTCTGGTGCTGCCAGGGAACGGGCATCGAGTCCAACACGAAGCTGATGGACTCCGTCTACTTCCACGACGGCGGCACCACCCTCACGGTGAACCTGTTCCTTCCCTCCGTCCTGGACTGGACCCAGCGAGGCATCACCGTCACGCAGACCACCTCCTATCCGGCCGACGACACCACGACGCTCAAGGTCACCGGCGGCGTCGGCGGGACCTGGTCGATGCGCGTCCGCATCCCCGGATGGACTTCGGGCGCCACCCTCAGCGTCAACGGCGTCGCCCAGAGCGTCACGGCCAGTCCGGGCACCTACGCCACGCTCACCCGGTCCTGGGCCTCCGGCGATACGGTCACCGTGAAGCTGCCCATGCGCGTGGCCCTCCAGGCCGCCAATGACAGCCCCAGTGTCGCGGCGATCACCTACGGCCCCGCCGTCCTCGCCGGCAACTACGGCAGCACCAAACTGTCTTCCCTCCCGGCCCTGGACGCCTCCTCGATCACCCGAACCAGCAGCACCTCCCTCGCCTTCACGGCCACCGCCGACGGGACGAAGGTCGGCCTCGCCCCCTTCCACGACGCCCAGGGTTTCAACTACACCGTCTACTGGCGGACGGACACTCCCGGCTTCCGTCTCGTCAACGCGGCCAGCGGACTCGTCCTCGGCATCCGTGACATGTCCACCGCCGACGGGGGCCTCGCCCTGCAGTGGGCCGACTCCGGCACCGCCGACCACAATTGGCTCCTTCTCGTCGATGGCGCCGCACTGCGGCTGCGCAACCTCAACAGCGGCAAGGTCCTCGGCGTGAAGGACATGTCCACCGCCGACAACGCCCCGATCCTCCAATGGGCCGACACCGGCACCCCCGACCACCGGTGGACCGTCGTCGACGCCGGCAACGGCTACCACAAGCTTCAAAACGTGCACACCGGCAAGCTGCTCGGCATCGAAGGCGGCGCCACCGCCAACGGCGCCGCGGCCGTACAGGTGCCCGACACCGGAGCCTCCGCCAGCCAGTGGCAGTTCGTCCCCGACGGCGCCAGGCGCATCCAGAGCGTCGCCAGCGGGCGGGTACTCGGTGTGCGGGACATGTCCACCGCCGACGGCGGCCTCGCCGTCCAGTGGGACGACAACGGCACCGCCGACCACCTCTGGACGGCCGTCGTCGACACTGGCGGCCACCTGCGCCTGCGCAACTCCCACAGCGGCAAGGTCCTCGCCGTGGAGAACGGCGGCACCGCCAACGGCGCCCGGATCGTCCAGTGGGCGGACAACGGCACCGCCGACCACCGGTGGCGCCTGCGCCACGGCGGCGGCGACACCTTCAAGATCCAGTGCGCCAACAGCGGCCGCGTCCTCGGCGTCTTGGGCGCCTCCACCGGCCAGGGAGCACAGGCCGTCCTCTGGGACGACAACGGCACCAACGACCACCTGTGGCGATTCATCTGACCCCGTTGACCCCGCTGACCTCGCGCCGAGTCCCCCGACCGCCACAGGCCGCTCGCGGCGAAGGGAACTCGGATGGGAGGCGCTCGGGTCAGCATGGGCCGATTCTGCCGGAAGCGCCCACCGGTCAGGCGGACGCGGGCAGATCGGGGGCGGACTCGCGCACAGTCAGGCGGGTCGGGAGGATCAATGGGCTGGGGCGGTGTCCTTCGATGGCACTGACCAGCATCCTGGCCATCTCCTGCCCCAGCGCCCGTACCGGCTGATGGACCGTGGTCAGCGGCGGGCTGGTGTGACGGGCGCTCGCCAGGTCGTTGAAGCCGATCACCGCGACGTCCTCGGGCACCCGGAGCCCCCGTTCCCGCAAGGTGCGCAGCGCGCCGATGGCCATCGCGTCGGAGGCCGCGAACACCGCGTCGGGATCGGGGTGCGCCCGGAGCAGCCGCTCCATCGCCTCGGCGCCGCCCTCCTCGGTGAACTGCCCGGGCTCGACCCCGAGCAGGGGCAGGCCGGACAAGGTCAGACCGTCGGTGAACCCCTGCTCCCGCGCGACCGCGGCCCTGGCGTCCACCTGCCCGGTGATCATGACGGGCCGTCGGCGGCCCGTACGCGCGAAGTGCTCGGCGGCCAGGCGGGCACCGCCCCGGTTGTCGGCGTCCACGTACCACGTGGGCTCCCCGATGAGCGGGAGCCCGCCGAAGACGACGGGCAGATCGACCTCCTCGCCCAAGCGGCCCAGCGGATCGTCGCCCCGCAGCGCCATCAGCATGACGCCGTCGGCCCGGCGGGAGCGCAACAGCCGCTCGAACCTCTCCCGGCCGCGCGGGGTGTTGGCCAGCAGCAGGATCAGTTCCAGCTCGGTCTGCTCCAGCGCCGCGCTGACGCCGACGATGACCTCCGCGAAGAACGGGTCCGCGAACAGCCCCGGTTCGTCGCTGGAGAGCGCCAGCACCACCGCTCCGACCTTGCGGGTCGCGAGCGCCTGCGCGGACGGATTGGGCACGAAGTCCAGCTCGCGCACCGCCCGTTGGACCGCCTCACGCTTGGCGCGGCTGACGTGCGGGGCGTTGTTGATCACCCGGGAGGCCGCGGTGCGCGACACACCGGCGCGTGCGGCCACCTCGTCGAGGGTCGGCATGCGCTTGGGTGACGGCTCCATGGAAGAACTGCTCCTCGGGCTCACGCGGACGGCGGACGGCGAACGGCGAACAGCGGCCATGATTCCATGCACCGCCCGGCTTCGGACCTGCACTCGGACGTCGTCCTCGGTCTCGATCTGGTAGCGCTTCCAACCAATGACGCCATACCGGCCACGCCGGTAATTCTGTGTTCAACCACTTGACACACCCCGGTAACGGCCCCAATCATCCCATCAGCGCGATCCGACCCCACACCAAAACTGGAAGCGCTTCCACTTCCCCACCCCCACCGGAGGAAGAACCATGCGCAAGTCCGTCCGAGCCGCATCCGCCCTGCTGGCCGGTGCCCTCACCGCCGGTCTCTCCCTGCTCAACGCCGGCCCGGCCTACGCCGCCGACCCGACCACCATGACCAGCGGCTTCTACACCGACCCCGACAACTCCGCCCTGCGGTGGACCAACGCGAACCCCGGAGACGGGCGGGCGGCGGCGATCCGGACGTCCATCGCCAACACCCCGGCGGCCCGCTGGTTCGGCAACTGGAGCGGCGACATCGGCGCCGCCACCGGCGCCTACGTCGGCCGCGCGGACTCCTACGACAAGTTGCCTGTCCTGGTCGCGTACAACATCCCCAACCGGGACATCTGCGCCGGTCAGTCCGGCGGCGGCGCCGGGAGCCGCGCCGCGTACGACGCCTGGATCACCGCCTTCGCCAGTGGCATCGGCAGCCGCCCGGCCGTCGTGGTCCTCGAACCCGACGCGCTCGGCCACGAGAGCTGCATGACGGCCACTCAGATCGCTGAGCGCAACGCCATGTTGAAGAACGCGATCGCCCAGTTCAACGCCAAGGCACCCAACACCTGGGTCTACCTCGACGCCGGGAACCCCGGCTGGGTCGGCGCCTCGACCATGGCGCAGCAGCTCGCCACCGCCGGGGTCAGCGGGGCGCGGGGCTTCGTGCTGAACGTCTCCAACTACTTCACCACCGACCAGAACACCTCCTACGGCAACGCGGTCAACTCCGCCCTGGCCTCCTACGGCTACACCAAGCCGTTCGTCGTCGACACCAGCCGCAACGGCAACGGCTCCAATGGCCAGTGGTGCAACCCCGCCGGCCGCCGGATCGGCACTCCCACCCAGCGCGGCGGCGGCGCCGAGATGCTGCTGTGGGTCAAGGTCCCCGGCGAGTCCGACGGCAACTGCGGTGTCGGAGCCGACTCCTCGGCCGGACAGTTCCTGCCGGAGGTCGCCTACAAGATGATCTATGGCTACTGACCCGCCCCCACCCCCCTCCGCTCCCCGAAGACCGGGCCCCGGCGCCAGGGCGAGCCCCGCGGTCCGACGCCAGGGCCCGGCGCCCGAGCACCCCTACCGAAGGAACCCCGTGCGCATCCCCCTGCACCGATCAGTCCTGGCAGCGAGCGCGCTCACGCTGCTCCTCGGCGCCGTCACCCCGGCCTCCGCCGCCGAGGCGGGCTCCCACACGCTTCCCGCCAACACCCGCTTCTACGTCGATCCCGACAGCGACGCGGCCCACCAAGCCGTCACCGACCTCATCCACCGGGACTTCGAGGGCGCCAAGTCGATGGCGAAGCTGGCCAGTTGGCCGGAGGCCGCCTGGTTCACCGACGGCACCCCGGAGCAGGTCGAATCCCGCGTACGCGACCTGGTGCGCCGGGCCGAGCGGACCCGGACCGTTCCCGTTCTGGTGGCCTACGACATCCCGCTGCGCGACTGCTCCCAGTACTCCTCCGGCGGTGCGCGGTCAGACGCCGAGTACCAGGCCTGGATCAGCGCCTTCGCCCGGGGGATCGGCCGCAGCAAGGCCGTCGTCATCCTCGAACCGGACGGGCTGGCCAACCTCCCCTCCGACTGCGGGCCCGACAGCGACCCCACCGGCGCGATCACCACCGGACGCTACGCCGACCTCAACCACGCGATCGACGCCCTGGAGCGGCAGCCGAACAGCGTGGTCTACCTGGACGCCGGCAACAGCCACTGGCGCAGCGTCGGCGACGTCGCACAACGCCTCCTCCAGGCAGGTGTCACCCGTACCCAGGGCTTCTCCCTGAACGTCTCCAACTATCTGGCCACCGATCTGTCCACCCACTTCGGCACCTGGGTCTCCCACTGCCTGTGGTTCGCCACCAAGGGCCCGGACTGGGCCAAGGGGCACCCCGATTGGTGCGCGAGCCAGTACTACTCCCCCGCGGCGCCGAACGACGGGCAGCCGGGGAACGCCGTGAACGTGGACGACCCGTCCACGTGGCACTGGACCGACCTGTGGTTCCAGCAGAACGTCGCCGCCCCACCCGCCCAGGAGCTCACCCATCTCGTCGTGGACACCGGCCGCGACGGCCGGGGCGCCTGGACCCCGCCCGCGGGCAAGTACAGCGGCGATCCGCAGACCTGGTGCAACGCTCCCGGTCGCGGCATCGGGGCCCGGCCGACCGCGGACACCCGTGTCCCGCTCGTGGACGCCTACCTGTGGATCAAGACCGTCGGCCAGTCCGACGGCGAGTGCAACCGCAGCATCCCGGGCGGCACCATCGACCCGGAGTACGGCGTCGTCGATCCCGCGGCCGGTGTGTGGTGGCCGGAGCAGGCCAAGTCCCTCGCTCGCAACGCCGCCCCCGCACTGGAGTTCAACACGGCCCTGCGCTGACCGGAGACGCGAACTGAAGGAATTGCCCGTTCATGGCGGAATCCCGCATGGCGGGATCTCGCCTCAGGGGCCGCCGTTCTGATTTCGCCTGAGCTTCGACAGCAGCCCAGTCGAGCGATCCTCATCGAAATATTTTCGATGAGGATCGCTCTATGAAAAGCGGCTATTGGGCTATTCAGAGGGACCGAATTCTCGAAAGCCTTTCGAAAGTCTTGACATGTTTCTGTCGTGTTTCCAGACTGAAGCCCGAGGCGATACCCCCCGCCTGTGTCCGGGTGCCGGGTTCCGGCCTTGGATCTTTACGCCCCGGCTGTGAGCGTCCTTTGCCAATGGACGCGGGGTCGTTCGCGCGGATTGTCCCTGCCGCGCTCCAATCTCTTCCGTGATTTCTGTCCTGGAGGCTCTTTCATGGGCTCAAATGCCATTCCCCCATCCACCGTCCGCCGGAAGATCGGCGTTCTTCGTACGGCGCTGGTCGCCGGCGCCCTCGCTTCGGCCGCCATCCTGGTGGCTCCGCTGGCCTCACACGCCGCCGAGAACACGCTCGGTGGCGCCGCGGCGCAGAGCGGCCGCTACTTCGGCACCGCCGTCGCCTCGGGCAGGCTGGGCGACTCGGCGTACACGACGATCGCGGGCCGCGAGTTCAACATGGTGACCCCCGAGAACGAGATGAAGATCGACGCCACCGAACCCCAGCAGGGCCAGTTCAACTTCGCCGCAGGTGACCGCGTCTACAACTGGGCGGTGCAGAACGGCAAGCAGGTACGCGGCCACACCCTGGCCTGGCACTCGCAGCAGCCCGGCTGGATGCAGAACCTCAGCGGCAGCGCGTTGCGCCAGGCGATGACCAACCACATCAACGGCGTGATGGCCCACTACAAGGGCAAGCTCGTCCAGTGGGACGTCGTGAACGAGGCCTTCGCCGACGGAAGTTCGGGGGCCCGGCGCGACTCCAACCTGCAGCGATCCGGCAACGACTGGATCGAGGTCGCCTTCCGAACCGCGCGCGCCGCCGACCCGTCCGCCAAGCTCTGCTACAACGACTACAACGTCGAGAACTGGACCTGGGCGAAGACACTGGCCATGTACGCCATGGTCCGGGACTTCAAGCAGCGCGGAGTGCCGATCGACTGCGTCGGCTTCCAGTCCCACTTCAACAACGACAGCCCGTACAACAGCAACTTCCGCACCACCCTGCAGAGTTTCGCCGCCCTCGGCGTCGACGTGGCCGTCACCGAACTCGACATCCAGGGCGCGTCGGCCACGACCTACGCCAACGTGACCAACGACTGCCTGGCCGTCCCGCGCTGCATGGGCATCACCGTCTGGGGTGTGCGCGACACCGACTCCTGGCGGTCGGAGCAGTCGCCACTGCTGTTCGACGGCAGCGGCAACAAGAAGCCCGCCTACACCTCCGTGCTGGGCGCGCTCAACGCCGGTTCCTCCACCCCCACTCCAACCCCCACGCCCGGTTCCGGACAGGCCAAGGGCGTCGGTTCGGGCCGCTGCCTGGACGTGCCCGGTGCCAGCACCACCGACGGCACCCAGCTCAACCTGTGGGACTGCAACAACCGCACCAACCAGCAGTGGTCCTACACCGCCGCGGGCGAGCTCAGGGTCTACGGCGACAAGTGCCTGGACGCCGCCGGCACCGGTAACGGCACCAAGGTCCAGATCTACAGCTGCTGGGGCGGCGACAACCAGAAGTGGCGCCTCAACTCCGACGGATCCATCGTCGGGGTCCAGTCCGGCCTCTGCCTGGACGCCGCCGGCACCGGCACCGCCAACGGCACCCTGATCCAGCTCTACTCCTGCTCGGGCGGCAGCAACCAGCGCTGGACCCGCACCTGACGAACCGTCACGGCGAAAGGGTGAACCGATGGAACCGATGAAGACCTACGGTGCGGCCTCCCCCGCCCCTCCACGAAGGCATCCCTGGTGGTCCCGGTTGGCTGCCGTGGTGGCGGCGACGCTCGCGACCGGCATGCTCTTCGCGGTGAAGCCGGCGCCCGCCGAGGCGGCGACGGTGGACGGCAATGCCTGGTACGTCCTGATCAATCGCAACAGCGGCAAGGCGTTGGACGTCTATGGCGCGTCCGCCGCCGACGGCGCGCGGGTCAGTCAGTGGACGCGCAACGACGGAGCCAACCAGCAGTGGCAGTTCGTGGATTCCGGCGGCGGCTTCTACCGGCTCAAGGCCCGGCATTCAGGCAAGGTCCTCGACGTGGCCGGCGCCTCGACCGCCGACGGCGCCGCGATCACGCAGCGGACCGACGGCAACGCGGCCAACCAGCAGTTCCGACTGGCCGACTCCGACGCGGGCCACGTCCGGCTGATCAACCGCAACAGCGGCAAGGCCGTCGAGGTGCAGGGCGCTTCCACCGCCGACGGCGGCAACGTCGTCCAGTACGGCGACTGGGGCGGCGCCAACCAGCAATGGCAGCTGGTCAAGCTGTCGTCCGGCGGCGGATGCGGCGGCGCCCCGACGCTGGCGAGCGGTACGCACACGATCCAGAGCGGCGGCAAGAGCCGCAGCTTCATCCTCAGGGTTCCCGACAACTACTCCAACAGCCATCCCTACCGGCTGATCTTCGCGTTCCACTGGCGGGGCGGAACCGCCGGCGACGTCGCCTCGGGCGGAACGAGCGGGAGCGCCTGGTCCTACTACGGGCAACAGGAGCAATCCAACAACAGCGCGATCCTCGTCGCCCCCCAGGGCCTCGACAACGGCTGGGCCAATCCGGGCGGTGAGGACGTCACCTTCGTCGACGACATGATCCGGCGGATCGAGGGCGGCCTCTGCGTCAACCCGGCGCAGCGTTTCGCCACCGGTTTCAGCTGGGGCGGCGGAATGAGCTACGCACTCGCATGTAGCCGGGCGAACGTCTTCAGAGCCGTCGCGGTCATGTCCGGCGCCGAGATCAGCGGGTGCAGCGGCGGCACCCAGCCCATCGCCTACTTCGGAATCCACGGCGTCAGCGACTCCGTCCTCAACATCGCGCAAGGAAGGTCCCTGCGCGACAAGTTCGTCAGCAACAACGGCTGCACCGCACAGAGCCCGCGCGAGCCCGCGCCGGGCAGCCGTACGCACATCACCACCACCTACTCGGGCTGCCGTGCCGGGTACCCGGTCCAATGGGCCGCGTTCGACGGAGGCCACTTGCCCGGTCCGGTCGACGGCTCCTCCAACGAGAGCGGCGTCACCACCTGGACCAAGGGAGAGATCTGGAGGTTCTTCGCACAGTTCTAGCGACACAGTTCCAGCGACACGCCCGCACCACGGAGTGGAGCCAGGATCATCCTGGCTCCACTCCGTCGTGTCCACCGTGGCAGCGCTTCCCGCAAGACACCTTCGATAGTACGGTCGCGCGCACCACCTACGACCGCCGGAGGATTCCGCATGTCCGCACGCTGTTTCGAGGACTACGCGCCCGGCCGCGGCAGCTCGGCGCCACCTCGAGCTGGCCCGGGGCGTGCTGCCCGCACCGCAGCTCGCGCCCGGTCAGCACGGCCGGCTGCCGCTGCCCCGGCTGGACCTAGACGCCCTATGTGCGCCCCCAGGACACCGGGAGCAGCCCGCCGCACCAGGGTTTCCGGTGCGGCGGGCCGGCAGCAGGGCGTGGTGAGCGTTCAGGAGCAGAGCGCACCATTGAGCGTGTAGCGCGCCGGGATCGCATTGGTGCCCGAATACGTCGCCTGGAAGCCGAAGCCCACGCTGCCGCCGGGCTCCAGCGTGCCGTTCCACCCGGCGTCCCGGGCGGTGACCGTACTGCCCGACTGGGTAACCGTGGCGTTCCAGCCGTTGCTGATCCGCTGATCACCCGCGAAGCTCCAGCCGAGGGTCCAGCCGGAGATCCTCGAGGTGCCGGTGTTCTTCACGGTCACCGTCGCCGTGAAACCGTTGCCCCAGGAGTTGTCGATCCGGTACGCCACCGTGCAGGCGGCCGCCGACGCGTCGTCGTCCGCCTCCGTCGCCGTGAACGTCGCCGACTGCACGCCAGGGCCCCCGACCGTGAATGTCGCGCTGCCCGAAGATGCGTCGGAGTCCTGCGCGGCGAGGAGCGAAACCTGCTGCGCCGTCGCCCAGTTGGCCGGGCTGAACACCAGGGTCGCGGCTGCCGACAGGTCCTCGTCGCCGGAGCTCCGGGCCACCGTCACCGTCACGTTCTGCGCGGGCGCGGCCGAGAGCCGCACGCCCACCGTCGCCGAGCTGCCCTCCGGGACCGTCACGGCCGCAGGCGCCACCTGGACCACGGGCGCCGCCGGGGCGCCGCGCCGCTCGGCCGCGAAGGCCGCCAGCCAGGCCAGCGAGGCGTTCCAGTTGATGGCCACCTCGTTGGTGGAGTACGAGCCGATGTCGTCCACGTAGCACGCCGCCGGTGCGCAGCCCGCCAGCTTCTCCTTGGCCACCGGGTCCTCCAGACCGGCGTTCGGCCCTCCCGCGAAGGAACCGGCCGGCGGGTGCGGCAGCGAGGCGTCGTTCTGATGCGCCCAGAACCGGTGGTGCTGGTTCTCGGAGTAGCGGTCGCCGTAGCCGGTGACGTAGGAGAGGTCGAGCGCGTTACGGCCGAGCAGGTAGTCCAACGACTCCAACGCTCCTGCGCGGTAACGCTGTTGGCCGGTGATCTCATACGCGACGGCCAGCACCATCGCGTTGTTGGTGACGGCACTGCTGGAGCCCCACACGTACCCGGTGGCGGCGAGCGGCACCGCGTAGCCCTGTCCCGACATCGTGGAAAGGTGGCCGTCGGCGGCCGTGGTCAGCAGGCCGCGCAGCCGCGTCACGTCGTCGGCGGGCAGGCCCACGCCGGGCACGGTGGCGAGGGTGATGCGGCCGAGCGTCGCGGTGCCGCCCCACCAGAACGCGTCGACGGGCTTGGCGTGGTGCGGGGAGGAGGTGACGGCGTCCCGGTACTGGGACTCGCCGGTGGTGGTCAGGAGTTCCGCCGCCGCCCAGTAGAACTCGTCGGAGACGTCGGCGTCCTCGTACGCACCGCCGCCGGTGCTGTCGCTCACCAGGGCGAGCACGTTCGGATTGGCCTTGGCGGCCGTCCAGGCCCGGCGGGCCGCGTCCAGGCAACGCGCGGAGAACGCGGCGTCGTACGGCGCGTACACCCGGGCACACTGCGCGGCCGAGGCCGCCAGGTTCAGCGTCGCGGCAGTCGACGGCTTGTGCAACTCCCGCTGTTCGGTGTCTAGTTCCGGCCGGGTCGGCAAGGCAGTCCACTTGGCATCGTGCATCTTGTGGAAGGCCATCCCGGCCATCGGCTTCCCGGCCGGGACCTGCATCCGCAGCAGGAACTCCAACTCCCAACGGGCCTCGTCCAGCACGTCCGGCGTCCCGTTTCCGCGCTCCGGCACCCGCAGCGTCGCATCGCCGAGGGCCGCATCGCCGCCCGAACGGCGGGCCCGCTCGTAGGAGTTGACCATCTCCCAGACCGAGATGCCACCGTTGACCACGTACTTGCCCTGGTCGCCCGCGTCGTACCAGCCGCCGCGCACGTCCAGTTGGTAGTCGCACACCCCGGCTTGGCAGGGGACGGCGATGTCGCCCTTGTTCGGGGCGACGCCCAGGTGCCCGGCGGGGCGGGCGTACGCGCTGCCGCCCACCAGGGCGGCGTCGATCGCGATGCCGCTGCGCTGCTGGTAGAAGAACGACATGCTGTCGGCGCGCAGTCCGTCGTACAGCGAGGCGGAGATGTCGAAGGGGTGGCTGGTCCGGCCGTCGACAACCAGGGTGAAGCCGGTGCCGGTGCCGGTGTACGCGCCGAAGTCAACCAGGTGCGTGGACTGGCCGGACGCCTGGTCGGCGCCGCGCACCGCGGTGGCGCCCGAAGCGGCCACGGCGCCGGAGGCGTCGCGCAACTGCCAGGCGAGCGGGGCGGTCGCGGAGCTGGCCACGGTGGCCCGCTTGGGGCCGTCGGGCAGGTAGCCGAGCTGGTTGACCCGGACGGGCGAGTCGGCAACGGCGGCCACGGTGGCGGCAGCCGCGACCGGAACGGTCAGGGCGGTCGCGGACAGGCCGCCGACCGCCAGCGCGAAGCCGGCGAGCACGGCGACCGCGCGACATGGCACGCCGCGGGCGGAGGTGACAGGAGGCACGGTGAAGCCTTCCTCGGTGGATGAGGGGCAGAGTGGGAGCGCTCCCAATCAAGCCAGGCCCCTGACGGACCCGTCAAGCCACCGGTACGAACCGGTAGTCGAGCGAACCGCACCCGAGACCGGGCCGACTGCCACCACAGCTCCGGCGCACGTGAACGGGTGGCCCGAAACCGACGACCAGGGGCGACGTCGGCCCCGCGGAGCAGACTCGTCCGCCCCAACCCCCAACCCCCGACCCCCAAGCCACGCGCACCGCCGGCCGGGATCAGGGGGTGCCGGTCGATCAGGGTCGGATAGGCCGGGCCGGCTGGTGTCGTGGATTGCAAGGCGGACGGAGGAGGGAGACGACGCGGAGCGTCGCGACCGACGACAACCCGGCAAGGCGAGGCAAGGCGCGGCAAGGCGCGGCGCGGCACCAGCCGACCCTGATCCACCAGACACTCCCCAATACTGTGGCCGGAAAGGCTTGCCGGGTCGCGGCTTCCGGTGCGGTGCATCGCAAGGCGGAGGACCACGTCTCGTACTGGACGTACTTGCGCAGTCCGACAACGCGGCGAGGTCCCGAGCCGGGCGCCGCGCCCCGGTGAACCCTTCCGGTCACAGCACTAGGCCGTCCGTCCAGCGCATCGGTCGGCCACGCGCATGCCTGGGCATCGACGGACGGCTGGCCAGTCGTGCACCACGTGGAGTCGGCGCCCGTCCGGGAAGGTGCCGGTCGCGGCGGCGACGGACACGGACAGGTCGCGCCTGCCGCCGCCGGGCGTCGGCGCCAGCCGGTCAACGTCGGCCAGTCGGCCAGTGACCGGGCAAGGTCGCGCCCCGGCACCGGGCCGACCCAGGCGATCCGGCCCGCGCACCCGCGACGGGAGACGAGGGCGGCCCGGCGACCGATGTGCAGGTGGCCGCACTCGGCCGCCACCGAGCCCTCGGCAACCGCGAGGCGTCCACCCACCGGGACGAGGTCACGCGGTGCGGGCGACGAACTTCCCGACCGCCCGACACCCCTCACCCGTCGGCGGAGCCGCGGATCGGCGTCCGCCTGCTGCAGGTCGCCGCACCGCGAGGTGGTAGGCGGCCTCAGACGCCCGGGGCGTGCGGGGCGTTGCCGTAGTAGGCGTCCGGTCCGTGCTTGCGGGTGAAGTGGCGTTCCAGAAGATGCCTCGGCGGTTCGGAGGTGTCTCCGAGGCGGGAGCCCAGGGCCAGCGTGTGCAGCGCCATCTCCGCCACGGCCTCGCAGACGATGGCGTTCTCCAGCGCGGCCTTCGCGGTGGCTCCCCAGGTGAAGGGGCCGTGCCGTGAGACGAGCGCGCCGGGGACCTCGTCGGCCCGGCGGGGGTCGCCGTCGAGATGGGCGACGATCACCTGTCCGGTGTTGTACTCGTAGTCCTGCGCGCACTGCTCGGCGGTGAGGTCCGCCGTCACGGGGACGGGCCCGTTGAAGGTGTCGGCGTGTGTCGTGCCGAGCACGGGGATCGGGCGGCGCGCCTGGGCGAAGGCGACGGCGTGCGTCGAGTGCGTGTGGGTGACGCCGCCGATGGAGGGGAAGGCCCGGTAGAGGCACCGATGGGTTTCGGTGTCGGTGGACGGCCGGAGGTGTCCGTCGACGACCCGCCCGTCCTCCAGCGCCACCACCACCAGGTCGTCCTCGGTGAGGTCGGCGTAGGAGACCCCGGACGGCTTGATGACGAAGACGCCGGCGTCTCGATCCACTCCACTGACGTTTCCCCAGGTGAGGGTGGCCAGACCGGCCTCCGGGATGCGCAGGTTGGCCGCGAGGACCTCGCGACGAAGGTCCTTGAGAATGGTCTCGCTCACTACGCTCTCACCGTCTGTCTGACATGCGCGGCGGTTTCTCCGGACCGGCGTCCCGCCGGCCCCGCGGTCGCGCATGAGCGGGCTGGACTGATCGGGGCCGCGCCCGGCGTCGCGGCTGCGCTGTCGCAGCTATCCCACCCACCCGGCTACCCCGATCGAATTGTTAACGCTAACAAGCAGTAATCTCAAGAGGTAGGAGAAGATTCATGCCCACACCATGCAACCCACGCTGCATAATGTGAACGCCCACATCGATCCTGATCGACGAACTCCCGGCCGGTCCGGGATATGTGCGCGCCGCGGCCGGTTCGGTACCTTGAGGGAAGGCCGCTCGATGAGGAAAGGAAGAGAGTTGACCCAGCTCCCAGACGTCTCGCGAGCGCCCACCATGACGGACGTCGCACGTGTCGCCGGCGTGTCCCATCAGACCGTTTCGCGGGTGCTCAGCGACCATCCGAACGTCAGCGCCAAGACCCGGGCCGCCGTGACGCAGGTCATCGAGCAGCTGGGGTACCGCCGCAACTCGGCGGCCCGGGCCCTGGCCACTCGCCGGACCCACACGCTGGGCGTCATCGCGGTGAACACCACTCTGCACGGGCCCGCCAGCACCGTGGCGGGAGTCCAGGAGGCGGCTCGGGACCGCGGCTATCTGACGTCCGCCGTCACGCTTCGGACCGCCACGCAGACGGCCCTCGCCGAAGCCATGCAGCACCTCGCCGCGTGGGGCGTGGAGGGGATCGTCGCCGTCACCCCCCAACGCGCCGCGGTAAGGGCCCTGGCGGCATTGGAAGCACCGTGCCCGGTGGTCACCGTGGAAGGCGGCCACACCCTCGACCTGCCGGGGGTGTCGCTGGACCAGAGCCTCGGCGCTCGCATGATCACGGAACATCTCCTCGCGTCGGGCCACGCCACCGTGTGGCATGTCGCGGGCCCTCCCGACTGGCTCGAGAGCGAGGCCCGCACCCAGGGATGGGAGGACGCGCTCCGAGACGCCGGCGCCGAGGTGCCGCCCTTGCTGCGCGGCGACTGGAGTCCGCTGTCGGGATACCAGGCCGGCCAGCAGCTCGCGGGCCGGTTCCTGGCGTCACGCGGGCAGGGTGCGGGCCTCACCGCCGTGTTCGTCGCCAACGACCAGATGGCCCTCGGCGTCCTACGGGCCCTGCGCGAGGCGGGCCTGCGCACGCCGGAGGACGTGGCGGTCGCCGGCTTCGACGACATCCCCGAGGCCGAGTTCTTCCCGCCCCCGCTCACGACGATCCGTCAGGACTTCGCCTCGATCGGCCGCGACAGCATCGGGCTGCTCCTGGACCACATCGAAGGCCGGACCGACGAGTCGACGCACCTGGTGGTGGCGCCCGAGCTCATCGTGCGCGCCAGCACGGCCCGCAGGATCACTCCCCCCGGCAAATGACCCCCGACTGCCCCCGACCGACCCCTGTGTGCCGTCCGTCGGCCCCTTCTACGGGAACCCGGGTCCCGGGGTCACCTCGTACGGGGAAGGGCGCCGCGGCCACGAACCACCGCCCGGCGCCCTCGCGGCACCGGACGGCGGCACCGGCCGACGCCGCCCCTCTCAGGCGTCGACCGTGGTGAAACTGTGAATCGTGGTGGACCGGTACAGCTCGCCCGGGCGCAGCAGGACCGTCGGGTAGTCGGGGCGGTTCGGCGAGTCCGGGAAGTGCTGGGTTTCCAGCGCGACCCCCGCGTAGGCCTGGTAGGGCCTGCCTCCCTTGCCCGTGATGTCGCCGGTCAGGCCTTGGGCGGTGTAGACCTGGATGCCCGGTTCCGTGGTGAGCACGTCCATCCGGCGGCCGGATGCGGGGGCGTACAGCACGGCGGCCTTGTGGGGACGGCCTCGCCGGGCGTTGTCGAGGACCCAGTTGTGGTCGAAGCCGCCACCGGCCAGGGCCAGTTGCGCATCCGTATGGGTCAGTGCGTCGGAGAGCCGCCGGGGCCGGCGAAGGTCGAACGGGGTACCGCTGACCGAGCGGTGGGGACCCTCGGGGATCAGCTCTCTGTCGACGGGGGTGTAGAGGGGGGCCTCGACCTGGAGATGGTGGGCCAGCACGTTGCCGCGCCCCTCCCCTTCGAGGTTCCAGTAGGCGTGGTTGGTGAGGTTGACGATCGTCGGCGCGTCGGCGACCGCCTGGTACGACATGGTCAGGTTGTCGTCCCGGTCCAGCGTGTAAGTGACGCGGACGTTGAGGGCGCCGGGGAATCCCTGGTCGCCGTCGGGGCTGTGCAGGAACAGACGGACACCGGTGCGGTGCATGGAGTGGAAGGGTTCGCACCGCCACACGCGCTGGTCGAACCCGTCGGGACCGCCGTGCAGCGCGTGCCCGGTCTCCTGGGTGGCGATCCGGTGGGTGACGCCGTCGACGACGAGCCGGCCGCGCGCGATCCGGTTGGCGTAACGGCCCACCGTAGCGCCGAAGTAACGTGCGGAGTCCTCGCAGGCTGCGGGGTCGCGGGCGGCGAGCACCACGTCGGCGGTGTGGCCCCAGCGGTCCGGCAGGATCAGGGAATGGAGGCGGGCGCCGCGCGTGTGGACCTCCGCGCAGGCCCGTCCGGGGAAGCCGAACCGCCACCTCTCCCCCGGTCCTTCATCGTCCAGGCGCAGGGGGCGGACCGTCCGCGGACCGGCGGCGGTCCGCCTGGGCTCGGCGGCCTGGTCGACGGATTCGTATGCGTGTTCCATGGCGGTATTCCCTGGAAGTCGGTCCACCGCAGGGCGCGCCGGGAAGCGAGCTGCGACCGCGGCGCGCGACCGCGGTGGCACGGGCTGATGGAGTCAGTCGGTGGCGGGGCGGCGGCCGCTCATCAGACGTTGCAGCACGATGAACACGAGCAGCAGGGCGCCGATGACGATCCGGGTCCACCAGGAGCTGAGCGTGCCCTGGAAGTTGACGACCGTCTGGATCATGCCGAGGACGAGCACGCCGAGGGCGGTGCCCAGGACGAAGCCGGAACCCCCGGTCAGCAGCGTGCCACCGATCACGGTGGCGGCGATCGCGTCGAGTTCCATGCCCATGGCGTGGAGGGCGTAGCCGGAGAGCATGTAGAAGGTCAGCAGCACGCCGCCGAGTGCGGAGCACAGGCCGCTGACGGCGTACACGGCGATCTTGGTGGAGCCCGCCGGAAGACCCATCAGGCGTGCGGAGGACTCGTTGCCGCCCAGCGCGTAGACGTTGCGGCCGAAGCGCGTGTGGTGCAGTACGACGAAGGCGATCACCAGCACGGCCAGGGCGATGACCACCGGGATCGAGACGAACAGGCCCCCCGGACCGTACAGCCGGGTCTGCGCGATTCCGGACGTGGTGGGGTCGCTGATCGTGATGGATTCGGTGCTGATCGTGTAGCAGAGCCCGCGGGCGAGGAACATGCCCGCCAGGGTGACGATGAACGGCTGGATCTCGAAGGTATGGATGATCCAGCCCATGAGCGTCCCGCTCGCGGCGCCGACCAGCAGGACGAGGGGGATGACGGCGGCCAGTGGCCAGCCGTGCGACTCGACCAGCCAGGCGGTGAGCATGGTCGACAGGGCCACCATGGAGCCGACGGACAGATCGATGCCGCCGGTGAGGATGACGAAGGTCGCCCCGACCGCGACGACCAGGAGGAATCCGTTGTCGATCAGCAGGTTCAGCACGACTTGCGCGGAGAGGAATCCCTCGTAGCGCACCGATCCGACGCTGAACATGACGACCAGCAGGACGGCCGTGACGATCAGTGGGACACGGGTGCGGGTGCGCGGCGACACGGTCGCGAAGGGGCGGGTGAGCCCAGCGGCGGCGCCCGCGATGCCGGTACTCATGCGCGTACCTCCTGCTGCTGCGGGGCGGCGCCCGCCGTGGTGTGGGATCGGGGAGTGGTCGTCCTGCGGCGGCGCAGGACCTTGGCCCGGAAGACCGGGGACTGCACGAGGCAGACGACGATGACGACGAAGGCCTTGAAGACGAGGGTGGTCTCGGGTGGGACACCGAGGGTGTAGACGGTGGTGGACAGGGTCTGGATGATCAGGGCGCCCAGGACGGTGCCGCCGAGGGAGAAGCGTCCTCCCGTCAGGGCGGTACCACCGACGACGACGGCGAGGATCGCATCGAGTTCGATCCACAGGCCGGCGTTGTTGCCGTCGGCGCTGGAGACGTTGGAGCTGATCATCAGCCCGGCGACGGCGGCGCACAGCGCGCTGAAGACATAGACCAGGGCGAGCAGACCGCCGGCCCGGATGCCGACCAGGCGGCTGGCGGCGGGGTTGCCGCCGACGGACTCGATCAGCATGCCGAGCGCGCTGCGACGGGTGACGAAGGCGGTGAGCGCGACGAGGGCGGCTGCCAGGAGGACGGCGAACGGAAACGTCAGCCAGTAGCCGCCTCCGATCATCTTGTAGGGGGCGCTGGTCACCGTGATGATCTGGCCGTCGGTGATCAGCTGGGCGACGCCGCGGCCCGCAACCATGAGGATCAAGGTGGCCACGATGGGCTGCACCCCCAGCCCGGACACCAGGAAGCCGTTGGCGAGGCCCAGTACGAGGGCGACGCCGAGCGCGAGGGCGGCGGCCGTGAGCATGGTGGCGACACTGCCGGGATCCGCGGCCGTGGAGATGTGCCCGCAGGCGAGGGCGCCGGCGATGGCGACGGTGGAACCCACCGAGAGGTCGATCCCGCGGGTGGCGATGACCAGGGTCATGCCGAGCGCCACCAGGACGAGGGGTGCGCCGAACTGCAGGATGTCGATGAGGCTGCCGTAGAGGTGGCCGTCGCGTATGCGGACGGAGAAGAAGTCGTGGTGGAACGCGAGGTTGCCGAGGAGCAGGGCGAGCAGGATGAGCGCGGGCCACAGCAGGCGGTGGCCGGCCAGTCGTCTCCCGATTCCGCCGGCCGCCTCGGACTGGGCGGGCTGTGTGGTCATGAGTCCGTTCCGGTGGCGATGGTCGTGAGGAGGCGTTCGGGCGTGACGGTGTCGTCGTTCGCGAGGGTGGCCACCATGCGGTGGTCGCGGAGCACGGCGATGCGGTGGCTCAGGCGCAGGACCTCTTCGAGTTCCGCCGAGATGAACAGCACGGAGGTGCCTTCGCCCGCCAGGCGGGCCACCAGCTTCTGGATCTCCGCCTTGGCCCCGATGTCGATGCCCCGGGTGGGTTCGTCGAGGATCAGGAGCCGGGGGTCGGTCAGCAGCCAGCGCGCGAGCAGCACCTTCTGCTGGTTGCCTCCGCTGAGGTGGCGTACCTGCGCTTCGGGGTCGCCGGGCCGGATGTCCAGGGCTTCGATCCAGTGCCGCGCCAGTTCGTCCTGCTTCGCCCGGGCCAGCGGCCTGGTCCAGCCGCGGGCGGCCTGCAGGGCGAGGATGATGTTCTCGCGGACCGTGAGCTCGCCCACCAGCCCCTCGGACTTGCGGTTCTCGGAGCAGAACGCGATGCCCCGGGCGATGGCGTGGCGGGGGGTGCGCAGGGCCACCTTCTCGCCCTCGATGCTCACCTCTCCGGCGTCCGCGCTGTCGGCGCCGAACAGGAGGCGCGCCACCTCGGTGCGGCCCGAACCCAGAAGCCCCGCCAGCCCGATGACCTCGCCGGCGTGGATGTCGAGGTCGTACGGTTCGATCGAGCCCATGCGGGTCAGTTGTCGCGCCCGGAGGAACGGCACGTCGGCCGCGCGTACGGCCGCTTCCTCGCGGGCCCGGCCGGACAGCTGGTCGAGGGTGGCCAGTTCTCCGCCGATCATGCGCTGTACCAGCGTCACCGGCGTCAGTTCCCCGATGGGGTACTCGCCTTCCAGTTGGCCGTTGCGCAGGATGGTGACGCGGTCGCAGAGGTCGAAGACCTGGTCGAGGAAGTGCGTGACGAAGAGGATGGCCACACCGCGGTCCCGCAGGCGCCGCACCAGGGTGAAGAGCTGGGCGACCTCCTCGCGGTCCAGGCTGGAGGTGGGTTCGTCCAGTACGAGCACCTTCGCCGAGACGTCCACCGCCCTGACGATGGCTACCAGTTGCTGTACCGCCAGCGAATGCGAGTCGAGCAGACTGGTGACGTCGAGGTCGAGGTCCAGTTCCGTCAGCAGCTCGGCCGCCCGCTGCCGCATCGCGGACCAGTGGATGAGACCGCACCGGCGCGGTTCGCGCCCGATGAGGATGTTCTCGGCGACCGAGATGTTCGGGCAGAGGTTCACCTCCTGGTAGACGGTGCTGATGCCGGCCTGCTGCGCCTGGAGGGGGTCCGCGAACGCGTGGGGCCGGCCGTCGACCACGAGGGTGCCGCCGTCGGCGGGGTGGACACCGGTGAGCACCTTGATCAAGGTGGACTTCCCGGCGCCGTTCTCGCCCATCAGGGCGTGCACCTCACCGGGGAAGAGCCGCAGGGCGACTCCGTCGAGGGCGAGCACGCCCGGGAACTGCTTGCGGATGCCCTGGGCTTCCAGGACGGGTCGCGGGGCGCCCGTGGCCGTGGGCCGCGGGGTGGTGGACGGGGATGCCATCCGCCCTCCTCTCATGGGTGGGGTGGTGGAGCGGGCTGCCGACACTGGAGGAAGCACCTGGGTCGTCTCTTTCCGGTCTTGTCGACCGAGTTCCGGCCTGGTCGGCCGAGCCGAAAGAGACGGCCTGGGACGGGCCTCCTCCCGCACTGGAAGCTGCCGCGTCAGTAGCTCCGGGACGGCAGCGCGGCCGCGGCCTTGTCCTGCGGGAAGACACCCTCCTGGGTCTCGATGCGAGGCGGCACGCTCTCCCCCGCCGCGACCTTCTTGGTCAGCTCCATCAGCTGGTCACCGAGCATCGGGTTGCACTCCACCACGACGTTGATCTTGCCCTCGGTCATCGCGACAAAGGCGTCCTTGATCCCGTCCACCGAGATCACCTTGATGTCCGTACCGGGCTTCTTGCCGGACTCCTCGATGGCCTGGATGGCGCCGAGGGCCATGTCGTCGTTGTGGGCGTAGAGGACGTCGATGTCCTTCTGGGACTTCAGGAACGCCTGCATGACCTCCTTGCCCTTGGCGCGGGTGAAGTCGCCGGTCTGCGAGGCGACGATCTTGAACTTGCCGTCGGCGTGGATGGCGTCGGCGAAGCCGGCCTTGCGGTCGTTGGCGGGTGCGGAGCCCGTGGTGCCCTGGAGCTCGACGATGTTGACCGGGCCCTGCTCGTTCGCATAGGCGGCGGTCAGCCACTCGCCCGCGGACTTGCCCTCCTTGACGAAGTCCGAGCCCAGGAAGGTCTTGTAGAGGGAGGTGTCCTTGGTGTCCACGGCGCGGTCGGTGAGGATGACCGGGATGCCCGCGTCCTTGGCCTCCTTCAGCACCGTGTCCCAGCCGGACTCCACGACCGGCGAGAAGGCGATGACGTCGACCTTCTGCTGGATGAAGTTGCGGATCGCCTTGATCTGGTTCTCCTGCTTCTGCTGCGCGTCGGAGAACTTGAGGGTGATCCCGGCCTTCTTCGCCGCCTCCTGGACGGACTTGGTGTTGGCAGTGCGCCAACCGCTCTCGGCGCCGACCTGGGCGAAGCCGAGCGTGATCGTCTTGCCGGATCCCGCCTTGGCCTCCGAGGGGGAGCTGGAGGCGGGGCTGCTGGTCGAGCAGGCGGTCAGCGAGGAGGTGAGGAGGGCGGCGGTGAGGACGAGAACTGCTCTGCGAGCCATGTCGGGATTCCTTTCAGGGTGTACAGGAAGAGGCGCCGCACGGCCGGGGCCGGGCTTTGCCCACCAGGAGTCCCAGGAGTGCCGCGGGGCCCGACGACCTTGGGTGGCCGGCGTCCGGATCCGCAGGAGAGGGACCCCCTTGGGAGGGGGGCACCGTGGCATTGTGAGCGCTAACAAGCCAGGTTCTCAACCCCCTTGCGCACGTTACCTCCCCGTTACCGCCTCGAGCGGGCCGACGAGGCGAGCCTCGATCCGCTCGCCAGGCCATCGGCTTCACCACCCGGATTGAGGGCGCAACCCGCTCCACATCGACGACGGATCACTCCCGGCGGGTCGTATACGGAGGCCACTGCGCCGATGGCGCTCACACGTGATCCATGCAGACCCCTTGCCTCTCGACATTGTTAGCGCTCACAATGCATTGCATTGGACCACCCGGCCGACCGCCACGATCGCGGGCGGCATCGCCGCCTGCCGGGCCGCCGCCTGCCGCCCCGCGGCTCCTTCGAAAGGCACTCCGTTGACCTCACCCAGTCCCCTCGCGCCCACCCCGTTTTCCGAGGAATCGGAGCGGTACACGGTCGGCGTCGACTTCGGCACGCTGTCGGGCCGCGCCGTGGTGGTGCGGGTTCGCGACGGTCAGGAGCTGGCCGCGGCGGTCCACGTCTACCGGCACGGCGTCATCGACCGCTACCTGCCGCACGGCGGTGCGCCACTGCCTCCGGACTGGGCCCTGCAACACCCTCAGGACTGGCGGGACGTACTGCGCCATGCCGTCCCGCAGGCCGTGGCCGCGGCCGGGATCGACCCCGCCGCGGTGATCGGCATCGCCACCGACTTCACCGCGTGCACCGTCCTGCCCACGCTGGCCGACGGGACGCCGCTCTCCGAGACGGAGCTCGCCGGACGGCCTCACTCGTGGCCCAAGCTGTGGAAGCACCACGCGGCCCAGTCGCATGCCGACCGCATCAACGAACTCGCCCACGCCCGCGGGGAGAAATGGATCGCCCGCTACGGCGGCCGGATCTCGGCCGAGTGGCAGTTCGCGAAGGCCCTCCAGGTCCTGGAGGAGGATCCGCTCGTCTACGGAGCCTGCGCGCGGTGGATCGAGGCCGCCGACTGGATCGTGTGGCAGCTCACCGGAACCGAGTCCCGCAACGCCTGCACTGCGGGATACAAGGGAATCCACCAGGACGGCGCCTACCCGAGCGAGGAGTACCTGGCCGCGCTGAACCCCCGGTTCGCCGACTTCGCACGTACCCGCCTCGAATTCCCCCTCGCCCCGCTGGGCTCACGCGTGGGCTCGCTCAGCACCGAGGCAGCAGCTTGGACAGGGCTGCGCCCCGGCATCGCCGTGGCAGCGGGCAACGTCGACGCCCATGTCACCGCGGCAGCGGCCCAGGCCGTCGAGGACGGTCAACTGCTCGCCATCATGGGGACCTCCACCTGCCACGTCGTGAACGCCCCCGTACTCGCCGACGTCCCCGGCATCTGCGGTGTCGTGGGCGGTGGGATCGTCGAGGGAACCTACGGCTACGAGGCCGGCCAGAGCGCGGTCGGCGACATCTTCGCCTGGGTACTGGAGCAGGGCGTCCCGTCGGACTACCTCGCCGAGGCCGCCGACCGCGGCGAGGACCTGCACACCCTGCTGACCCGGAAAGCCGCAGGCCAGCCAGTCGGCGGCCACGGACTGGTCGCCCTCGACTGGCTGAACGGCAACCGTTCGGTCCTCGTCGACCACCACCTGTCCGGAGTCATCGTGGGTCTCACCCTCGCGACCCGCCCCGAGGACGTCTACCGCGCGCTGCTCGAAGCCACCGCGTTCGGCACCCGCGTCATCGTGGAGGCCCTGGAGGCAGGCGGCATACCGGTGCGCGAGTTCATCGTCGCCGGCGGACTGGCCAAGAACGAACTGCTGATGCAGATCTACTCCGACGTGCTGCGCCGCCCTGTCTTCCTGGCCGCGTCCGATCAGGGCCCCGCCCTCGGGTCGGCCATCCACGCCGCCGTGGCCGCCGGCGCGCACAGCGACGTACGAACGGCCACCGCCGCCATGGGCCGCCGACGGCCCTCCGTCTACACACCCGACGCCTCCCGGGCCGACGCCTACGACGCGCTCTTCGCCGAGTACCGGCTCCTGCACGACCACTTCGCCGCCGGCGGCCTGCTGCACCGCCTGAGGAACATCCGCGACACGGCCCACACCGGGGGCTAGGGGTATCCGGCGGGACCGTCCCCGATCCGCCGGACACCACCTGACCCCGCCCCGCTGTTCGTAAACCACTTCCCCACCCGCCCGCCGCCCTCACCCCCGTTGCGGGACGTCACCTTCAGGAGTCCATGTGCCCAGCCCGACATCTCCCGCCCAGGAAATCTGGTTCCTCACGGGCAGCCAAGGCCTGTACGGGGAGGAGACCCTGAAGCAGGTCGCCGAACAGTCCCTGCAGATCGCCACCACCCTGGCCGACGTCTCCGGCATTCCCGCACGTGTCGTGTGGAAGCCGGTACTGACCGACGCCGACGCCATCCGCCGGACATGCCTCGACGCCAACGCCGACGACCGGTGCATCGGGCTCATCGCCTGGATGCACACCTTCTCGCCGGCCAAGATGTGGATCGCCGGACTGGACGCGCTGCGCAAGCCGTTGCTGCACCTCCACACCCAGTCGAACGTGGCCCTGCCCTGGGACACCATCGACATGGACTTCATGAACCTCAACCAAGCCGCTCACGGAGACCGCGAGTTCGGGCACATCCAGGCCCGTCTCGGCGTCCCCCGCAAGACCGTGGCCGGCCACGTCTCCGATCCGGTCACCACCGCACGCGTCGCGGTCTGGGCACGGGCGGCCGCCGCGCGATCCGAACTGGCCACCCTCAAGGTCGCCCGCTTCGGCGACAACATGCGCGACGTGGCCGTCACCGAGGGCGACAAGGTCGAGGCCCAGTTGCGCTTCGGCGTCTCCGTCAACACCTACGGCGTCAACGACCTGGTGGAGGTCGTCGACAGCGCGGACGAGAGCGAGGTGGCCTCCCTCGTCGAGGAGTACGCGGACCTGTACCACCTGGCGCCGGAACTGCGGCCGGGCGGCGAACGGCACGACTCGCTGCGTTACGCGGCCCGCATCGAAGCCGGCCTGCGCGCCTTCCTCGAAGCGGGCGGCTTCGGGGCCTTCACCACCAACTTCGAGGACCTCGGCGGACTGCGCCAGCTGCCCGGCCTCGCGGTCCAGCGGCTCATGGCCCAGGGCTACGGCTTCGGAGGTGAGGGCGACTGGAAGACCGCCACCCTGCTGCGCGCCCTCAAGGCGGCCGCCACCGGTCTCCCGGGCGGCACCTCCTTCATGGAGGACTACACCTACGACATGACGCCCGGCAACGAGCTCATCCTGGGCGCACACATGCTGGAGGTCTGCCCCACCATCGCGACCGCCAGGCCCAGCTGTCAGATCCACCCCCTCGGCATCGGCGGGCGGGAGGACCCGGTGCGCCTGGTGTTCGACGCGGCCCCCGGGCCGGCCGTGGTGGTCGGGCTCGCCGACCTCGGCGACCGCTTCCGCCTGGTCGCCAATGACATCGACGTGGTGGCACCCCCGCACCCGCTGCCCGCCCTGCCCGTCGCCCGCGCGGTCTGGCGGCCCCGCCCCGGCCTGCGGACCTCCACCGAATCCTGGCTGACGGCCGGAGGGCCGCACCACACCGTCCTCAGCACCGCCCTCACCTCCGACCACCTCGACGACCTGGCCGAGATGCTCCGCATGGAACTCGCGCTCATCGACGAGACCACCACCTCGAAGCAGTTCCGGCGCGATCTCCGCTGGAACCAGACCTACCACCGGCTCGCACTGGGATTGTGAACCGCCCGGAGAGCGTGTGACGGGGGACGCGTAGAGGCCGGGCAGTCCCTGAGGGCCTGCCCGGCCTCGTCGTACGCGGAGCCGTCTCCGGGCGGGGCGCTCTGTTATTCGAGCAGCTCCGCGTACGAGCCCATGGCCAGGGCGATGTCCGCCTGGGCCCAGAACCGGTGGTAGGTGAAGACGGGCGCGGCGCCGCCCGCGAGGTAGGCCTCGACCTTCGGCCAGGCCGGGTCGTTCTTGTAGAAGCCACGGATCGAGGCGAAGGTGGACGAGGAGTTCACCGCGTCGCCGTTCGGCATCTTTCCGGTCCAGGTGCTGGGCACGTACACCGGGTCGTTGAAGCGCTTGTAGTCGGTCCGGGTCTCCTGGACGGAGAGGCCCAGCGGGTCCTGGTGGTGGGCCCACATGCCGTCGAGCAGGGCCTTGGCGACCCTCTTGGCCTCGGCGTTCCCGGACTTCGCGGCGTAGTAGGTCAGGGTCTTGGCGTATGCAGCGGCCACGCCCACGTCATCGGTGTAGTCGGCGACGGTGACGTGCAGGCCCGCGTTGGCGCCGGGAGCCGACGCGTTCCAGGTGTCCGGGGCGCCGGACCACTTGAGGGTGGAGGGGATCCGGTAGGTGCCGTCGGGGTTGATCGTGGTCTTCGACAGGGCCCAGCCGACCCACTTGTCGAGCAGGGCCTTGGCGCCCGCGTCGCCCGTCTGCTCGTAGAGCTCGGCGACCCGCTCCATGGACCAGGCCTGGAAGCCGAACCACTGGTTGGACGGCGGGTCCTGGTAGACCGGCTTCTCGTCGTAGAAGAGGCCGTGAAAGGTGGCGGTCCCGGCCGGGGGCTGTGCGTAGCGCCCCTGCCAGCTGTTGGTGGCGCCGCCCGCGATGGCGCCCTCGTCGGACTGGAGCCAGCGGTAGAACTCCAGCTGCCGGTCGAGGCTGGTCGCCCAGTCCGTGGCCCCGGTCGGCGACTTGGGCTTCAGCGGGGCGTACTCGCTGAGCGCGTAAGCGGCGAGGGGGTTCTGGTATCCGCTGTGCGCGTGGCTGGAGCCGATCCGCCAGGACCAGCCGGCCGCGGTGTCGGTGGCGCCGCCCCAGGCGTAGTACCAGGACATCAGGTAGTGCGCGCTGTTTTTGCCGGTGCCCGCGGGGCAGACGGTCGGGCCCACGCAGTTGCCGGCCTTCTTGAAGTACTTGTCGAACATGGAGTACCGCAGGTAGTCGCCCATCTTCGCCGCCTTGGAGACGGTCGCGGTGACCTGGGTCCCGTTGCCCTGCTCCTTGGCCCAGACATCCGCCCAGTAGGCGGCCTGGATGGCACGCGCGTCGGCGTCCGGGGCATCGGTGAACTTCCACTGCTTGGCGTAGGAGGCGTCCCCGGTGAAGAGGTCGAGGTAGCCGTTCTTGCCGCCGTAGGTGAAGTTGTCGCAGGTGGGGTGCGGCACGGTCTCCCAGACCGATTCCTCGGGGCCGCGCTGGAAGGTGTTGATGTACGAGGGTCCAGTCGCGGTGGGTCCGGCGGAGCACTTTCCGGGCTCGTTGCCGTAGCCGTAGACGTTGTCGACGTCCTGGAGCCAGTGCATGCCGTAGATGTCGTCCGTGCCGTACGCGCTCTTCAGCTCACCGGCGATCGGGTCCGCACCGGCGGAGACTCCTCCGTCGAGCTTGGCCGGGTACTGCGAGGGGAGGTCCTGCTCGGGCGCGTAGGTGGCGGGCTTGGAGGCGTTGTAGGTGCCCGTCGTCGGCTGATCGGCATGGGTGGGGATCATGAACTTCTCCATGGTCTCCCACGCACCGTTGAACTTGGTCCAGTCCCCGGTGATCTTCCCGTACATCGCCTGCAGCCAGATCAGGTAGCTGTAGGCCTCGGAGGTCGTCTCGTGGCCCTGGTCCGGGGCCTCGACGATCAGCGTCTCGACGGAGTGGTACGGGATGCCCTCGGGCGAGAAGTAGCCGTTGGCCGGGTTGGTGATCTTCCCGTAGAGGTCGAGGAAGTGGGCGTCGTACGTGGAGTCGGCGGCCAGCTCGGCGACCGTCACCTCGGCCTTGGCGTGACCGGGGGCGGTCACGGTGAAGACGGCGGAGCCGCTGCCGGTGGTACCGGCGGTGACCGTCACCTTCTGGGCGGTGTTCCAGTTCGCCGGGGTGAAGGTGAGCGCGGCGGGTGCCGCGGTGAGGTCGGTGTTGCCCGAGGTACGGGCCACGCCCACCGTGACGTTCGCGGCCGGCTGCTTGGAGAGCTTCAGGTCGAAGGTGCCCGTCTCCCCGCGGCGCACGGAGAGCTGCGCGGGGGTGGCGACGAGCGCGGGGCCCGCAGCGACGGTGATGCCGACGGGGGCCGACTCGGCGGAGGCCCCGAGGCTGTCGTAGGCCTTGGCGTAGAGGGAGTGGGAACCGGCTGCGAGGCCGGTGGCATCCAGGGTGAAGGGCGCCGTGGTGTCCGTGCCCAGGAGCGTGGTGTCGCTGTAGAACTCGACCTTGCCCACGGTGGCGCCGTCGGCCGCGGCGGCGGTGGCGGCTAGCGGGACGGGGGTGCCCGCCGTGTAGACGGCGCCCGCGGTGGGGCTGGTCAGGACGGCGACCGGGGGCTGGTGGGCTCCGGTGCACGGGGTGCCGTTGACGGCGAAGGAAGTGGGGGCGGCGTTGGTCCCGCTGTAGCTGAACTGGGCGCCGGTGGTGACGGCCGCGCCCGCGGCGACGGTCTTGTTCCAGTCCGGGGCCGAGACGCGGACGCTCTTGCCGGACTGGGTCCAAACGCCGTTCCAGCCGTTGGTCAGCTGCTGGTTGCCGGAGTAGTCGTAGGTGAGGTTCCAACCGTCGAGAGCGGTCGCGGACCGGTTGGTGAGGGTCAGTTCGGCGGTGAAGCCCGAACCCCAGTCGTTGGTCTTGTAGTCGACGCTGCACTGCACCGCTGCGGCCGCGGCGGTGGTGGCGCCGACGGCCGTGAGGCCCAGGGGGAGGGAGAGGGCCACGGCCGTGGCGGACGCGGTGAGCAGTTTGCGTCGTCCGTGGAATCTGGGTGGGGGGTGTGACGACATGCGGACGGTTCTCCTCGCGGCTCGGGGGAGACGGGATGGGAGGAGCGGCAGCGCACAAGCTCTGAACTAGTGGGAGCGCTCCCACTGTGCAGACGTGTCGGGACGGCGTCAAGACGTGTGAAGAGTCGAAAGCAATCTGCGACGAATTTACTCAACTCCTCTTTTGCTTGGTGATACTTGGCGCTACGGTCTGGCCCCAACCAGTGGGAGCGGTTCCATCGGTCGGCGCGCCGTCAGGGCGCGACTTGCTGCAAGGACCCGCTCATCGACACCCCCGCGCCTGTCGGCACTGCTCGGCGGAGCAGCGTTGACCTCGTGCGACGGCGGTACACAGGACCTGGTGCAGGCCGTGCTTGCGACCGGGGCCCGCAGTTTCCTGCCGGTCCCCGGGATCGCATACAACGACCCGAGCCAGTGGCTCACCCCTTCCCCACCCTCGCCTCGGTCGCTGACCGGCCTCGGTCTCGGGCGAGAGCGGCGGGCACATCCGCGGACACGCGTTCACCGACCGCGCCACGGCCCGGTTCCAAGGACCGCGTCCGCTCCGTACGACGGCACCCCTTCGCACCACGGCACCCCTTCGCTCAACGGCACTCCTCGCACCACGGCACTCCCCCCATTCGGCACCGGGTGCGCGACCGCCTGCGCACCTTGAACTGAAAGGCACCCCGCGAAATGAGCCGCACCATCCCCCGCACCGCCCTACTGGCGGCCCTCAGTCTCGTCACCGCCGCCGGCGCCACCGCCACGGCGTTCGGTACCAGCGCCGGCGCCGCCACCGCCGGCTGCAAGGTCGAGTACCAGATCTCGAACCAGTGGAACACCGGCTTCGGTGCCAACGTGATCGTCACCAACACCGGTGACCCGGTGGCCTCCTGGACCGTGGAGTGGTCCTACGCCAACGGCGAGCAGGTCACCCAGGGCTGGAACGCCACCATCACCCAGTCCGGGGCGGCGGTGACCGCGAAGAGCATGTCCTACAACGGGTCGCTGGCCACGGGCGGTTCGACCTCCTTCGGGTTCAACGGTTCGTACAGCGGTACCAATGCCGTCCCCGCGACCTTCAAGCTCAACGGCGTCACCTGCAACGGCGCCACCCCAACCCAGCCCCCCACCACACCCCCGACTACCCCGCCCACTACGCCGCCGACCACGCCTCCGCCCACCGGCGGCAAGGTCGACAACCCCTACGCCGGCGCCAAGATGTACGTGAACCCCGAGTGGTCCGCCCATGCCGCCGCCGAACCGGGCGGCAGCAGGGTGGCCAACCAGCCCACCGCCGTATGGCTGGACCGCATCGCCCTCGTCACGGGCACCAGCGGCACGATGGGCCTGCGCGACCACCTGAACGCGGCTCTGACACAGAAGGGCAGCGGCGAACTCGTCGTCCAGCTGGTGATCTACAACCTGCCCGGACGGGACTGCTCCGCGCTCGCCTCCAACGGCGAACTGGGCCCCACCGAGATCGACAAGTACAAGACGCAGTACATCGACCCGATCGCCGCGATCCTCGCCGACCCCAAGTACGCGGGGCTGCGGATCGTCACCACCGTCGAGATCGACTCACTGCCGAACCTGGTCACCAACGTCTCGGGCCGCCCCACCGCAACCGCCAACTGCGACGTGATGAAGACCAACGGCAACTACGTCAAGGGCGTCGGCTACGCCCTGAACAAGCTCGGCTCGATCGCCAACCTCTACAACTACGTCGACGCCGGCCACCACGGCTGGCTCGGCTGGGACGACAACTTCGGTGCCTCCGCCGACATGTTCAAGCAGGCCGCGACCGCCGAGGGCTCCACGCTCTCCAACGTGCACGGCTTCATCGTCAACACCGCCAACTACAGCGCGCTGAAGGAGGACAACTTCAAGATCGACGACTCCGTCAACGGCACCTCCGTGCGCCAGTCGAAGTGGGTCGACTGGAACCGCTACACCGACGAACTGTCCTACGCCCAAGCCATGCGGGCCAAGCTGGTCTCCCTGGGCTTCGACACCAACATCGGCATGCTCATCGACACCTCCCGCAACGGCTGGGGCGGCACCGCCCGCCCGACCGGACCCGGCGCGCTGACGAGCGTGGACACCTACGTCAACGGCGGCCGCTACGACCGGCGCATCCACCTCGGCAACTGGTGCAACCAGTCCGGCGCCGGACTCGGCGAACGACCGAAAGCAGCCCCGGCCGCCGGCATCGACGCCTACGTGTGGATCAAGCCCCCGGGCGAGTCCGACGGGGCCAGCAAGGAGATCCCGAACAACGAGGGCAAGGGATTCGACCGAATGTGCGACCCCACCTACACAGGCAACGTACGCAACGGCAACAGCATGTCGGGGGCCCTCCCGGACGCACCGCTCGCCGGCCAGTGGTTCTCCGCCCAGTTCCAGGAGCTCATGAAGAACGCCTACCCGGCGCTGTGACGCAGGGCAGGTGACGAGCCCGGAGCCTTACGGAAGCATTCCCTTCCGCGGGGCTCCGGGCCTCGGCACGCTCGGGGCTGGCGGCCGACAGGCTTCCGGGGCGGCTCAGGAGGAGTCCCGCACGACCAGTTCAGTCGGGAGCACCCGGCGCGGCTCCTCGCCCATGCCCTGCCTCGGGGCGGCGCCGACTCCGGGCTCCTGGGCGATCTTCTGGAGCAGGAGCCGGGTCATCGTGCGGCCCATCTCCTCGATGGGCTGGCGCACGCTGGTCAGGGGCGGGTCCATCAGGCGGGCCACTGTGGAGTCGTCGACCCCTACGAGGGCGACGTCCTCGGGGACCCGTCGGCCGGCCTCGCGCAGCACGCCGCGCGCCCCGGCCGCCATCACGTCGGAGGCGGCGAAGACGGCGTCCAGGCCGGGTGCGCGTTCCAGGAGCTCGCGCATCGCCAGCCGGCCGCCCTCCTCGGTGAAGTCCGCGGGCGCCACGAGCGACTCGTCGGGCTGGATTCCGGCCTCGGCCAGGCCCGCGCGGTAGCCGCCCAGGCGGGCGCGGGCCACGTACATGTCCAGCGGCCCGCTGATGGTCGCGATCCTGGACCGGCCGCGCCCCGCGAGGTGGGCGACGGCCGCCCGTCCCGCACCGATGTTGTCGGAGTCCACATAGGCCACCGGCTCGGCCTCCGAACGCCGCCCGTTCATGACGACCGGCAGGCCCAGCCGCGTGATCCGGTCGGGCAGCGGGTCGTTCCCGTGGACCGATGCCAGCAGCACGCCGTCGACCCGCTGGGCCGCCAGGTAGTGCTCGAACCGCTGCCGCTCGGCTTCGGTCCGGACGAGGGTGAGCAGCAGCTGCTTGTCCGCCTCGGCCAGCTCGGCGCTGACCCCGCGGATCAGGTCGAGGAAGTACGGCTCCGAGAACAGCCGGGCCTCGGTCTCCGGAATGACCAGGGCCACCGCGTCGGTCCGACTGCCGGCCAGCGCCCTGGCCGCCTGATTGGGTACGTACCCCAGCTCTGCGACAGCCCGGGCCACGGCGTCCTTGGCCCGCTCGCTCACCCGCGGCGAACCGTTGATGACCCGGGAGACCGTGCCCCGGCCGACACCGGCCAGGGCCGCGACCTCTTCCAGAGTGGGCCTGCCGCCGCTTTGCCGTCCGCTCACGCTCTTGAACTCCCCTCGTATGCCACCGAACTCGCGTGCCATCGCACTCCGCACCGGGCGCGGGCCCGGCCTGCTGATCAGGTAAGCAGGCCGGTGCAACCGCCCCGCAGCCGTGGACACGTTACGCCGACTCGGAGTGGGAGCGCTCCCACAATACTCTCGATCCCCTCCTGCCACCACGGTCGCGTTCACAACCTGACACGGGGCAGCCCGCCGGAGAAGCAAGAGCCCGCGCCTGAGGCTCCTCTGTAATGAATTCGCGTTCATCTCTTGACACCCGCACCCGCCAGGCAGCAACCTTCCGGCAACGATGTGGGAGCGCTCCCATCCAGGGGTGCGACAGCGGCTTTCACATCAGGTCCGGGCGGGCCCCTGGCCGAGCCGCGAACAACCCGCCGGACCCCATGGCGCACAACGGGCAGCACCTTGGACGAGGAGAGTGGAATGCGTACTTCCAGCAGCAGACACGGACGCGGACGCCGCACCGTGATCAACGCGGTCGCCGCGGTCGCCGTCGTAGCGACCGGTACGGCCCTGCTCACCGGCTGCGGCGGTGACAGCGACAAGGGCAAGAGCGACGGCGCGGCCGGCGGCGAGCAGATCACGCTGCGGATCGGTACCTTCGGTTCCTTCGGCTACGACGACGCGACCGGGGCCAAGCTCTACTCCGAGTACACGAAGGCGCACCCGAACATCAAGATAGAAGAGTCGAACGTCGCGGACGGCCAGAAGTACTGGGACACCCTCAAGCTGCGCCTCTCCCGCGACAGCGGCCTCGCGGACATCCAGGCCCTGGAGGTCGGCTACATCGCGGAGGCGACCGGACCCGCCATGGCCGACAAGTGGACCGACCTCGGCAAGACGGGCGGCGCGGACGTCGGCGCCTTCCTCGACTGGAAGGTCAAGCAGGCCACGACGGGCGACGGCAAGGTGATCGGCCTCGGCACGGACATCGGCCCGATGGCCATCTGCTACAACAAGGACCTCTTCGCCAAGGCCGGCCTGCCGACCGATCGCGCCGAAGTCGCGGGGCTCTGGGCGGGCGACTGGGCGAAGTTCATCCAGACCGGCGAGGCGTACAAGAAGAGCGCCCCCGAGGGGACCTCCTTCCACGACTCCGCGAGCGGCCTGTTCAACGCCGTGATCTCCAGCGAGCCCGTGCAGTACGCCAACGCCAAGGGCGAGCTGGACTACGAGAACAGTCCGGGCGTGAAGAAGGCCTGGGACACCGCCGTGGCGGCGGCCAAGGGCGAAATGACCGCGAAGCTGCGCCAGTTCGACGAGAAGGGCACGTGGAACGCGGCCATCAAGAACTCGAAGTTCGCCACCGTGGCCTGCCCAAGCTGGATGACGGGCATCATCAAGGACCAGGCGGGCCCGGAGAACCAGGGCAAGTGGGACATCGCCGCACCTCCCGTGGCCGGGAACTGGGGCGGCTCCTTCCTCGCCGTCCCGAAGTCGGGCAAGCACACCAAGGAGGCGGCCGAACTCGCCGCCTGGCTCACCGCTCCGGCCCAGCACGCCAAGGTCTTCGGCGTGAACGGCAACATCCCCTCCTCCAAGGACACCCTCAGCTCTCCGGCGGTGCAGGGCGCGAAGCTGCCGTACTTCGGTGACACTCCGGTCGGCAAGATCTACTCGGAAGCCGCGGCCGGCATCACGCCCGCCCCGATCAGCCGCTGGGACGGACAGGTGAAGACCTTCCTCACCGACAACGGCATCCTCGACATCGAGCAGCGCGGCACCGATCCGGCGAAGGCGTGGGAGAACGTCAAGAAGCTGGTCGCTGACAAGATCGACAAGTAGCGGGGCACGCGGCGGCCCGCCCCCACCGCCTCCCCGCGGGTGACGGGTGGCGGCGGGCCGCCGCCGTCCGCAGAACCGCAGCACAGCAGCACAGCAGCACCGCACGCATCGACCTGGAAGGACGCCCCCGTGGCCACCTCCGTACGGGCGACCAGCGGCGGCTCCCCGCCGCCCGCCGCACATCCCCCGGCCCCCAGCACCGGCTCCCGCAAGCAGTGGCCCTCCGGCCGGGGCGGACTGCGCAGCACGCTCTACCGCCTGGACCTGAAGGCGGTCCCCTACGTCTTCCTCGCCCCCTTCTTCCTCACCTTCGCGGCCTTCGGACTCTTCCCCCTGATCTACACGGGCTGGCTCTCGCTCCACCGGGTGGAACTCGGCGGCAGCGCGCAGTGGAAGGGGCTGGAGAACTACACCTCCCTGGCGGGCAGCGAGTTCTTCTGGAACGCCCTCGCCAACACCTTCACCATCGGTGTGATCTCCACCGTTCCCCAGCTGCTGATGGCCCTCGGCTTGGCCCACCTGCTCAACTACAAACTCCGTGGCCGCGGTTTCTTCCGCGTGGCGGTGCTCGCCCCGTACGCCACCTCGATCGCGGCGGCCACCCTCGTCTTCGCGCAGCTGTTCAACACCGACTACGGGCTGATCAACACGGCGCTGGGCTGGGCCGGCTTCGAGCCGGTCGCCTGGGAATCCTCCAAGTGGCCTGCTCAGATCGCAATTTCGGTGATCGTGACGTGGCGCTGGACCGGCTACAACGCCCTCATCTACCTGGCCGCGATGCAGGCCGTACCCCAGGACCTCTACGAGGCGGCCGCGTTGGACGGGGCTTCGCGCTGGCGCCAGTTCCTCAGCGTGACCATCCCCTCGATCCGGCCGACGATCCTGTTCACCGTCATCGTCTCGACCATCGGGGCCACCCAGCTCTTCGGCGAGCCGATGCTCTACGGCGGCAGCGTCGGCATCAGCGGCGGCAGCGGCAACCAGTTCCAGACGCTGAGCCTGCTCATGTACGAGAAGGGCTGGGTGACCGGCGCGCTGGGCCAGGCCTCCGCCATCGCCTGGGTCATGCTCCTGCTCCTGCTGCTCATCGGCGGCCTCGAGGCGCTGGTCTCCCGCTCGAACCGCAGCCGCAGCCGCAGCCGCGACCGCAACCGCGCCGGCCGCATCAGCACGAAGGCGGGGAGCTGAACCCATGGGCCGCACACTCGACACGACCGCAGCCGCCCGGGCGCCGCGCGCCAGGCGCCTTCGCCCGTCGGCCGGCCGCCAGCACCACGCCGGACCGCTGACCTACGTCCTGCTCGGCCTCGCCGCCCTGGTCTCCCTCTTCCCCCTGTACTGGAACCTGGTCGCCGCCTCCCACACGGGCGAGCGCGTGGTCAAGGCTCCGGCCCCGCTCCTGCCCGGCCCCCGGCTGTTCGACAACCTCTCCTTCGCCTGGAACCAGGTCGACATGGGCGAGGCACTGGTCAACACGACGATCGTGGCCGGGCTCGTGGCCCTGTCCACCGTCCTGTTCTCCACCCTTGCCGGCTTCGCCTTCGCCAAACTGGCCTTCAGGGGCAAGGGGGCGCTGCTGGCGCTCGTCGTGGCCACTATGACGATCCCGCCGCAGCTCAGCGTGATCCCGCTCTACCAGATCATCACCGACCTCGGCTGGGTCGACCAGCTCCAGTCGGTCGTCCTGCCCTCGCTGGTCGCCGCCTTCGGCGTGTTCTTCATGCGCCAGTACCTCATCGAGGCCCTGCCCGTGGAGCTGGTGGAGGCGGCGCGGATGGACGGTGCGCACAGCCTGCGCATCATCTGGCACGTGGTGTTCCCGGTCGCCCGGCCAGCGATGGCAGTCCTTGGAATGCTCGTCTTCGTGCAGGCATGGAACGACTTCTTCTGGCCGTTCATCGCACTGACCCCCGACGGGAACCCCACCCTGCAGGTGGCCCTCGCCGGCCTCGGCGCGGGGAACCACACCGTCGACCAGGCCGTCGTCCTGACGGGGGCGCTCATATCCACCCTGCCGCTGCTGCTGGTCTTCGCGGTCCTCGGCAAGCACATCGTGGGCGGCATCACCGCAGGCGCCGTCAAGAACTGAAGGCGTCCGTCGAGACGGCCGACCCGTCGGTCCGTTCGCACACCCTGCCTTCCGCCACCGCTTCATCCGGCATGGCTTCATCCGGCACCACTTCACCCGGCACCGCTTCATCCAAACCCGCGTTGGGAGCGCTCTCCTATGACCGCGTCCGAGACCCGGCCACTCACGGCCACCCGCACCTTCCCGCCCGACTTCCTGTGGGGCACGGCCACCGCCGCGTACCAGATCGAGGGCGCCGCCCGAGAGGACGGCCGGACCCCGTCCATCTGGGACACCTTCTCCCACACCCCCGGCAAGGTCTTCGAAGGCCACACCGGTGACGTGGCCGTGGACCACTACCACCGGTACCCCGAGGACGTCCGTCTCATGTCGGAACTCGGCCTGGGCGCCTACCGGTTCTCCGTCTCCTGGTCACGCGTTCAGCCGACCGGCCGGGGCCCCGCCGTCCAGAAGGGGCTGGACTTCTACCGCCGGCTCGTCGACGAACTGCTCGCCGCCGGCGTCACACCCGCCCTCACCCTCTACCACTGGGACCTCCCCCAGTACCTGGAGGACGCGGGCGGCTGGCCCGAGCGCTCGACCGCGGAGCGGTTCGCCGAGTACACCGGCCTGGTGGCCGACGCCCTCGGAGACCGGGTGAAGCACTGGATCACCCTCAACGAGCCCTGGTGCAGCGCGTTCCTCGGCTACGGCTCCGGCGTCCACGCCCCCGGCCGTACGGACCCGGTCGCCGCCCTGCGCGCCGCCCATCACCTCAACCTCGGTCACGGCCTCGCCGTCCAGGCCCTGCGGGCGGCGCTGCCCGGGGACGGCCAGGTCGCGGTCTCCCTCAACCTCCACGAGGTTCGCCCGCTGACCTCCTCGGCCGACGACCGGGAGGCGGCCCGGCGCATCGACGCCGTCGGCAACCGGATCTGGCTCGGACCGATGCTGGAGGGCGCCTACCCCGAGGACCTCCTCGCGGACACCGCGCACCTGACCGACTGGTCCTTCGTCCGGGACGGCGACACCGCCACCGTGCACCAGCCCCTGGACCTGCTCGCCGTGAACTACTACACCCCGACGGTCGTCTCGCACGCGGCGCAGGGCACGGCGGTGCCGCAGGACGACGGGCACGGCAACAGCGAGCACTCGCCGTGGCCCGGAGCGGAGGGCGTGGCCTTCCACCGGGCGCCGGGTGAGCGTACAGCGATGGACTGGCCGATCGACGCGGGCGCCCTGTACGACCTGCTGACCCGGACCGCCGCCCGGTACCCCGGGCTTCCGCTCGCGGTCAGCGAGAACGGCGCGGCGTACGAGGACGAGGTCGGCCCCGACGGCACGGTCCACGACCCGGAGCGCGCCGCCTACGTCCACGCCCACCTCGACGCGGTGCACCGGGCGATCACGGACGGGGCGGACGTGCGCGGCTACTTCCTCTGGTCGCTGCTGGACAACTTCGAGTGGGCCTACGGGTACGCCAAGCGGTTCGGCGCCATCCACGTCGACTACGACACCCTGGAGCGCACACCCAAGTCGAGCGCGCACTGGTACTCCCGCGTGGCCCGGACGGGAGAGCTGCGCGCTCCCGGCGAGGCGTAGGGCCTGTCGTCAAAGTCCCGTCTGCCCCGCGGGCGACGACGCGACTTTGACGGCAGGCCCTAGTGCTGTGGGACGCGGGCGTCACGGCCGACTTCGCCCATCCAGAGCACGAGTTGAACGGCTACCGGCTGATCATCGCCCCGTCCTTGTTCCTGCTGTCCGACAAGGGAGCCGATACCCTGCGCCGTTACGTCGAGGGCGGCGGCACGCTCCTCGTCCAGCACCCGAGCGGATTCGTCGATGAACGCAAGCACGCCAGGCTGGGCGGCTATCCCGCGGCCCCGCTGCGCGAGGCGCTGGGCATCAGCGTCGAGGAGCACCGGCCGCTGCGGACGCCTCCTTCAGCAGTCGGCCGACCAGGGCGGCGTAGTCGGCGTCGTCCAAGCGGGTGGAGAGGTACCAGCCCTGGCCAGCGCCGGAGCGGTGCCGAGTCAGGACCGGGCTGCCCGCCAGCATGCTGTGGGTGCAGGTGGCGAGCGTCTGTGCGCCCTCCGTGCGCAGGGACTCGCTCCAGACCGAGCCGTGCGACCCGTCCGACAGGGTGATGCGTTCGTCCAGATGGGCCGGCACGCGGTCGACCCGTCTGACCGCCAAGCGCGACGGCCGCGGAACCGATGAAGTCGTCCTCATCGCCCCTTGACGTCCGCGGTTCCGGAGTGGGAGTCGGACGTCCGAAGGAACGAGAACACCTGGTTCGACCCGTTGGTGCCCTTGTAGACGTTCCAGTTGTGGCCGCCGAGCGAGACGGTGGCCTGCCAGGTGCCGATCGGGCCGACGGCACCGTTGCAGTTGACCCAGAGCATGATCTCGTACGGGTGGTCGGTGTCCCAGATGTCGTACGAGGTGTTGTACGCACCGGACGACGGGACGATGACGTTGCAGCTGCTGGCGCGCCAGCCGAGGGAGTCGATCGTCTTGTTGATCGTCTTCGTCGAGTTGGGGGTAGGACTTGATGCCGCCGATGTTGGGTGGTTCGCCCAAACACCCCAGCTGATGCCGGAATTGGCCCAGATACGCGGGTTGCGCGCTGCAACTGTTCCAGGTGCGCCGGCTGCTGGAACCGCGGGCGACCGGGGCTTGCCGCTGCCCTGCTGACGCCGCAGGACCTCCAGGAACTGCGCGACATCCTCGACAGGTCCCAGGCCGCCACCACCGTGGAGGAGTTCGTCGCCCACGACATCGCCTTCCACCTCAGGATCGTCGAAGCCGTCGACAACCCGGTGCTCTCGATGCTCCTGCGGGTCCTCTCCACACGTACCCCGCGCGTCCGCATCGTCCGCGGCAGCCGGACCCGTGACGCCTTGGACAGCGCCCACCGGGACCACGAGCAGATCCTCGGCGCGCTGCAGTCCCGCGACGCCCTGCCGACCGCCGCCGCGGCGACGGTCCACATCACGGCCATGGAGCAGTGGCTGGCCGCCAGTCTGAGCGACGACGCACTGCGGGCGATCGACGGCTGACCGCGCCGGCCCATCCGACCCTGCTCCACCAGACGCCCCCTATCGGGCCGGCAGGCGGCCCGGGTCGGCGATGATCTGTCGGACGGTCGACCATGCCGCGCCCAGCACCGGTCCGCGCCGGCCCAGGGCGGAGGGGCGTACCGCCTCCGGGGTCCAGGGCCGGACGGTGATCCGGGCGGCGAGTTCGGCGCGGATGGACGGGAGGAGCCAGTCGGCGAGTTCGGCGTAGGCGCCGCCCAGCACGAGGGCGTCCGGGTCGATCAGGTTCACCGCCGAGGTGAGGGCGAGGCCCAGGGCCCGTCCTGCTCGGTCCAGGGCGCGCAGGGTCGCCGCGTCCCCGGCGCCTGCCCGCTCGGCCAGCAGGGCCACCGGGTCGCCGACGTGCGCGAGCCCGGCCTCGCGCAGCACGGCCGCTTCGCCCGCGTACTGCTCCAGGCAGCCGCGTGCCCCGCAGGCGCAGCGGGCGCCCTCTGGGTGGACCGGCAAGTGGCCGAGTTCGCCGGCGAAGCCGCGGGCGCCGCGGAACAGCTGCCCGCCGACGACCAGTGCGGCACCGATTCCGGCCTCGGCGGAGACGTGTACGAAGGTCTCGGCGGGGTGTCCCTGGTGCCACTGCTCGGCCAGCGCCCCGAGGTTTGCCTCGTTCTCCGGCTCGGGCACGGTGTCGGGGTCGGGCCAGTGGTCGGCGGGGCGGACGGCTCGCCAGCCGAGGTTGGGGGCGTGTCCGACCAGCCCGCTCGGCTCGTTCGGCACCACCCCCGGCACGGCCAGGACCCGGCCCGCGACGCGCAGGCCGAGGGCGGCGGCCTCGGACTCCGCCTCGGCGCCCAGCGCGGCGGCCTCCGCCAGCACCTGCCCGGCCGGCCGGCCGGCGTTCGCCCGTTCCACCCGGCGCCACACCCGGGGTTCACCGCGCAGGTCCACGACGCACGCGGCGAGATGGGTGACGCCGATCTCCAGGCCGAGGCCCGCGGGACCCCGATCGCTCAGCTGCAGTGCCCGTCCGGGGCGGCCGACCCGTCCGCTGGGCGCGGTCTCCGTCTCGGTCAGCGCTCCGCGACCGATGAGCTCGTCGACCAGGGAGGAGACGGCCGGCCTGGTCAGGCCCGTGTGGCCGGCGACGTCCGCGCGGGAGAGCGGGCCGTGTGCGGCGACCGCGCCGATCACCACCGCGAGATTCCGCCGGCGCATCCCCTGCTGCGAGGCGGGCGCGGCCTCCGCGCCCCCGCTCGCCCTGCCTATCCCCGCCATTGAGCCGACCCTCCTATCGTTCTACCGGCGCGACCTCCTGCAAGGCCCGCGCCCGCCGCAGCGTACTGGTGATCCGTTCGAGCGTGTCGTCGTCACGGGTCACGGGTTCCAGCACCCGGCCCGCGGCGGTCCCCCAACGCCGGGCGACGGCGTCGGCGGGCTCACCCGTGAGCAGTGCAGCGGCCTGGGCCGCGGCCCCTAGCGCGACCGGTTCCCGGACCTCGGGCACCCGGACCGCTCGGCCGGACAGCCGCAGGACAGTCCGCTGCCAGGCCCTCCCGCGGGCTCCGCCACCGATCAGCAGCAGTGGTTCGTCGGGGGCGGGGTTCTCGCCTCCGGCGCGCAGCACGTCGTCCAGGGCCGCAAGCAGGGCGTGGGTGGCGCCGTCGTAGGCGGCCTGGAGCAGCTGGCCCGGCGTGGTGTCGTGGCGCAGGCCGTGGATCAGGCCGGAAGCGCCCGGGAGGTCCGGAGTGCGCTCGCCGTCCAGATAGGGAAGGACCACCGCCGTGCCGCCTGCCTCGACGTCCTCGCGGTCGCGTCCGACGAGGGCGGCGAAGCGGTCGACGGCGAGGGTGCAGTTGAGCGTGCAGGCCAGCGGCAGCCAGGCGCCGAGGGCATCGGCGAAGCCGGCGACGGTTCCGCTCGGGTCGGCGGGCCGGGTCCGGCCGACGGCGTAGACGGTGCCGGAGGTACCGAGGCTCAGCACCGGGCGTCCGGGGGTCAGGCCCAGCCCGAGGGCGGCGGCCATGTTGTCACCGGTCCCGGTGGCCACCAGCGCGCCCTCGCGCAGTGGCATCCCGGCCCGGACGGCGCCCGCCAGGGCGCCCGGCGGGAGGACCTGTGGCAGCAGCCCGGGGTCGAGGCGGATCCGGCCGAGGACGTCCTGGTCGTAGCCGTCCGGGCCCCACCAACCGGTTCCCGACGCGTCACCGCGGTCCGTCACCGCCTCGCCGGTCAGCCGCTCCGTCAGAAAGTCGTGGGGAAGGCGGACAGCCGCGACGCGGTCGGCGGCGGCGCGCTCGTTCGCGTGCAGCCAGGCCCACTTGGCGGACGTGAAGGCGGCCGTCGGGACGCTGCCGGTGCGACGGGCGAGCTCTGCCGGGCCGAACGCGGCTCCGAGTTCGGCGGCCTGTGGAGCGGAGCGGACGTCGTTCCACAGCAGCGCCGGGCGCACCGGCCGGCCGGCCGGGTCGAGGGTGACCAGGCCGTGCTGCTGGCCGGCGATCGAGCATGCGGCGGCGCGATCCGCCCAGCCGGTGCGCGCCATGGCCTCGCCGAGCGCCCGCCACCACTGCTCGGGGTCACTCTCGCGTCCGGCGCCCGCGCTGACGGCGTGCGAGGCGCGGCCCTCGCCCAGGACGGCGCCGGTTTCCAGATCGACGGCGAGGGCCTTGGTGGACTGGGTCGAGCTGTCGACACCGATCACGACACGCTGAGCAGCCATGCGTTCCTCCGGTGGGGTTCCTTCTGGCGTCTCGGCATACTAATTTGTTTTTCGTCATTACAAATAGACCTCGGCCTGATCCGGAGCGCCTCATGACCAGCGACCCGCTCGCCCCCACCCCCGCGCACAGGTTCACCTTCGGCCTGTGGACCGTCGGCTGGCAGGGCCGGGACCCCTTCGGTGACGCCACCCGGCCCGTCCTCGACCCCGTCGAGACAGTGCAGCGGCTGGCCGAACTCGGCGCCTACGGCGTCACGTTCCACGACGACGACCTGATCCCCTTCGCCGCCGGCGAGGCCGCCCGCGAGCAGGCGGTCAAGCGCTTCCGCACCGCACTCGACACGGCCGGGCTGAAGGTGCCGATGGCCACCACCAACCTCTTCACCCACCCGGTCTTCAAGGACGGCGCCTTCACCGCCAACGACCGGGACGTGCGCCGGTACGCGCTGCGCAAAACGATCCGCAACATCGACCTGGCCGTCGAGCTCGGCGCCTCGGTCTACGTCGCCTGGGGCGGCCGCGAGGGCGCGGAGTCTGGCGCGGCCAAGGACGTGCGCACGGCCCTCGACCGGCTGAAGGAGGCCTTCGACCTGCTGGGGCAGTACGTCGAGAACCAGGGTTATGACCTGCGCTTCGCGATCGAACCCAAGCCCAACGAGCCGCGCGGCGACATCCTGCTGCCCACCATCGGCCACGCCCTGGCGTTCATCAACGAGTTGGACCGGCCCGAGCGGGTCGGCCTCAACCCGGAGGTCGGCCACGAGCAGATGGCGGGACTGAACTTCCCGCACGGCATCGCCCAGGCCCTATGGCACGGCAAGCTGTTCCACATCGACCTCAACGGCCAGACCGGCATCAAGTACGACCAGGACCTGCGCTTCGGTGCGGGCGACCTGCGCCAGGCCTTCTGGCTGGTCGACCTGCTGGAGTCGGCCGGCTACGACGGCCCCCGTCACTTCGACTTCAAACCGCCGCGCACCGAGGACTCCGCCGGCGTCTGGGCCTCGGCGGCCTCCTGCATGCGCAACTACCTGCTCCTGGCGGAGCGTTCCCGCGCCTTCCGGTCCGATCCGGAGGTCCTGGCCGCGCTCGCCGCCTCCCGACTGCCCGAGCTCGCCCTGCCCACCGCCGAGGACGGCCTGGCCGGGCTGCTGGCCGACCGGTCCGCCTTCGACGAGTTCGACGTCGACGCCGCCGCCCGCCGCGGCATGGCCTTCGAGCAACTGGACCAGCTCGCCCTCGAACACCTCCTCGGCGCCCGCTGAGCCGGTGTGCCCATGAGCCCGGGCCGTGGCGTTCCGCGGCCCGGCTCCGCCACGAGGTGACCGCCGAGCCTGTCGTTCGGATCAGGCCGCCCGGCTCAGGCCGGGTGGGCGAGGCCGGCCTCCGGGGTGCCGGCGGGCTGGGCGTGCACGGCTCCGGCCGGCCCGTCGTAACACGCCGCTGGCCGCGCCGCGGCGCCAAGCTCTTCGACACGTCGACGGGGAAAGGGCCCCTCCACCCTGAGAACCGAAAGGAACCGCATGACCTTTGCGAGCGGAGGGCTCGCCGCGTGCGGGGCGCCCCGGGGCGGGTACCTCGCCGGGAACTCCCCCGAGTTGAAACGGGGCACCTCCTCGATGAGGCAAAATGTTAGCGCTCACATTCTTCCTGTCAAGGAACCCCTGGAGGCATCGACAGAGTGCGACCGGCGCGACGGAGAGCCTGGGCCGATGCGGCGTCAGCGCCGGGTCCGATGGTGCCGGCTCAGGACGGCCGACGGGGCCCGCGCTGCGACGCAGCACCCTCTCGGGCGGCATCAGCACGCGGGTGCGGGTGTGCGCCGCCCTCCAACGCCTCGACGAGCAGTTCCGGGGCCGGGCGGTCGAGCTCGCCGAAGCTTGGCGCATGGCGGCCAGGAGCGGGGCGAAGTAGGCGGCCTCAGGAATGTCGTCGAAACCCGACGACGCTGATGTCGCCCCGGATCGAGCGACCGGACTCGTGCAGGGCGCGCAGCAGGCAGAGCGCCATGCGGTCGTTGGCGCAGAAGACGGCGGTGACGTCGCCCAGTTCGACGGTCCGGAAGCCCGACTGGTAGCCGGCCCGCGCACTCCAGTCGCCGCGCTCGACAAAGCCGCAGAAACCCCAGAAGCCCCAGAAGCCGTTTGCGGTCATCATGCCCGGACGCACCCGATGCAGAGGTGCCCCGCCGAGGCAGCTGAACGCCTGCGGCGTTGTTGGCCCAACGGTGATCCGAACAGACCCTTGACGGCACTCTTGTGAGCGTTAACACTCAGGTATCGCCAGGCCGGAGCCGCTGCAAAACCGGACTTCGCACAGCGCGAGGAAACGACTCACGGCCGGCCCCCGCTCGACCGCTTCCGGTTCTCCCAGCCGGGTCGCACTGTGCCGGTCGCGGAACATCACTGGAGGAACTGTGCGGAAGCTCTCAGCGAGCCTTGTCACCCTCGGCCTGACGCTGTCGCTGGCAGCCTGCGGTCAGAGCGCCAACGGAGCAGGCGAGGGCGGGGGCGGCGGGGATGCCAAAGGCGGCCTCATCGGCATCGCGATGCCGACCAAGTCGTCGGAACGCTGGATCAACGACGGCAACAACATGGTCCACGAGTTCCAGGCCAAGGGTTACAAGACCGACCTCCAGTACGGCGACAACGTCGTGGAGAACCAGGTCGCCCAGGTGGAGAACATGATCACCAAGGGAGCCAAGCTGCTGGTGATCGCCGCCATCGACGGTTCCTCGCTCACCAACGTGCTACAGAAGGCCGCCGACGCCCACATCCCCGTCATCTCCTACGACCGGCTGATCCGCGGCACCGGGAACGTCGACTACTACGCGACCTTCGACAACTACAAGGTCGGTGTCCTCCAGGGCAGTTACATCGTCGACAAGCTCGGCCTCAAGGACGGAAAGGGGCCCTTCAACATCGAGCTGTTCGCCGGCTCACCGGACGACAACAACTCGACGTTCTTCTACAACGGCGCAATGAGCGCCCTCAAGCCGTACATCGACGACAAGAAGCTGGTCGTGCAGAGCGGCCAGACCTCCCTCAACCAGGTCGCCACCCTGCGCTGGGACGGCGGTCTCGCCCAGTCCCGGATGGACAACCTGCTGAGCAAGTCGTACACCGCCGCCCGCGTCGACGCCGTGCTCTCGCCGTACGACGGCATCTCGATCGGCATCATCTCCTCGCTCAAGGGCGTCGGCTACGGCGCCGGCCAGCCGCTGCCCGTCGTTACGGGCCAGGACGGCGAGCTGGCCTCGGTGAAGTCGATCATCGCCGGCGAGCAGACCCAGACCGTCTACAAGGACACCCGCCAACTGGCCAAGGTCGCAGTCCAGATGGGCGACGCCCTGCTGACCGGCGGCAAGCCCGAGGTCAATGACACCAGCCAGTACGACAACGGCGTCAAGACCGTACCGGCGCAGCTGCTCCAGCCTGTCAGCGTCGACAAGGAGAACTACCAGAAGGTCCTGGTGGACAGCGGCCAGTACACCACGGACCAGCTCAAGTAGCCCACGGGGCCAGAGCGAAGGGGCCGACGACGCCGAACCGGCGGTGCGGCGCCCGGGAGACCGCCCGGCACCGCACCGCCCCGACGATACGGATGCACAACCATGGCCCGACCCGTTCTCGAGATGCGTTCGATCAGCAAGACGTTTCCCGGTGTCAAAGCTCTCTACGAGGTCAACCTGACCGTCGCCGCCGGTGAGGTGCACGCCGTCTGCGGCGAGAACGGCGCCGGCAAGTCCACGCTGATGAAGGTACTCAGCGGGGTCCACCCTCACGGCAGCTATCAGGGCGAGATCTACTTCGAGGGCGATCCCTGCCGATTCCGGGACATCCGGGCCAGCGAGCAGCGCGGCATCGTGATCATCCACCAGGAACTCGCGCTGGTGCCCTACCTGTCCATCGCCGAGAACATCTTCCTCGGCAACGAGCACGCCACCCGGGGCGTCATCAGCTGGCACAAGACGCTGACCCACGCCGCCGCACTGATCCGGCAGGTCGGGCTCGACGAGAGCCCGCACACCAGGATCGCCGATCTCGGCGTAGGGAAACAGCAGTTGGTCGAGATCGCCAAGGCGCTCGCCAAGAGGGTCAAGCTGCTCATCCTGGACGAGCCGACGGCCGCCCTGAACGACGAGGACAGCCGCAAGCTGCTCGACCTGATCCTCGGACTCAAAGCCCAGGGCATCTCCTGCATCCTCATCTCGCACAAACTGAACGAGATCGCCCGGGTCGCCGACGCCGTCACCATCCTGCGCGACGGGCAGACCATCGAGACCATCGCGATCGGTCCCGAGGGCATCTCCGAGGAGCGGATCATCCGTGGCATGGTCGGCCGCGACCTGGACCACCGTTACCCCGAGCGGCAGCCCTACTCGGCACCAGGGGCGGAGATCGGCGAGGTCGCCTTCGAGATCGAGGACTGGAGCGTCCAACACCCGATCGACCACCGGCGCAAGGTGGTCGACGGCGTCTCGCTGAACGTCCGTCGAGGCGAGATCGTCGGCATCGCCGGCCTCATGGGCGCCGGCCGCACCGAACTGGCCATGAGCGTCTTCGGCCGCTCGTACGGACGGTGGACCGGCGGCCGGGTGCGGCTGCACGGCCGGGAGGTCCGTACCCGGACGGTGCCGGAGGCGATCGGGCACGGCATCGCGTACGTGACCGAGGACCGCAAGCAGCTCGGCCTCAACCTCAACGACGACATCAGCCGGAACATCTCGCTGAGCGCCCTCGGCAAGGTCGCCCGGCGGGGCTGGGTCGACCGGCCTACGGAGGCGCGGATCGCCGAATCGTTCCGGCGGACCATGAACATCAAGGCCCCCTCGGTGTTCGCGGAGACCGGCAAGCTCAGCGGCGGCAACCAGCAGAAGGTCGTCCTCAGCAAGTGGATCTTCGCCGAGCCGGAGGTGCTGATCCTCGACGAACCCACCCGGGGCATCGACATCGGCGCCAAGGCGGAGATCTACACCGTCATCGCCGAACTCGCCGCCCAAGGCAAGACGGTACTCGTCATCTCCTCCGAACTCCCCGAGCTCCTGGGCCTGTGCGACCGGATCTACACCATGGCCGAAGGCCGGATCACCGGTGAGGTGACCCGCGCGGACGCCACCCAGGAATCCCTCATGCGGCTCATGACCATGAGCCCCGCATACCCCGACAAGCAGGTGTGAGGCATGGCCCAGACCAAGACCAACCCACAGACCACGCCCAGCACACCGCAGACCGACCGGCGTGTGTCGGCCGGTGCCGTACTGGCCCGAGCGCTGCGCGGCAATCTGCGCCAGTACGGGATGCTGCTCGCGCTGGCGCTGATCGTGCTGCTGTTCCAGTTCTGGACTGACGGCATTCTGCTCCAGCCTCTCAACATCACCAATCTGATCCAGCAGAACAGCTACATCCTCATCCTGGCCATCGGCATGATGATCGTCATCATCGCCGGGCACATCGACCTGTCGGTCGGTTCGCTCGCCGCCTTCGTCGGGGCCGCCGCCGCGGTGATGATGGTCAAACACCACGCGCCGTGGCCCGTGGCGCTGGTGGCCGCGCTGCTGATCGGGGCTCTCGCCGGAGCCTGGCAGGGGTTCTGGATCGCCTATCTCGGGATCCCCTCCTTCATCGTCACGCTGGCCGGCATGCTGCTGTTCCGCGGTGGGACCCAGATCCTCCTGCAGGGCCAGTCGGTGGCGCCGTTCCCCAAGGGCTTCCAGAACATCAGCAGCGGCTTCCTCCCCGCCGTCGGCCCCCACACCGACTACCACAACCTCACCCTGCTGCTGGGCCTCGTGGTCTTGGCCGTCGCGATCCTGCAGGAGGTGCGCGGACGGCGGCGGGCCGCGTCGTACGGGCTGGAGCCGCTCCCGGCCGGGCTGTTCCTGGTGAAGCTCGGCGCGATCACCGTGGCCGTGGTGGCCTTCACGCTGCTGCTGGCCAGCTACCACGGAGTGCCGATCGTCCTGCTGATCCTCGGCGTCCTGCTGGTCGGCTTCGGATACGTGATGCGCAACTCGATCCTCGGCCGGCACACCTACGCCATCGGCGGCAACGAGGCCGCGGCGAGGCTGTCCGGGGTGAAGAGCAAGCGGGTCGTCTTCCTCGCCTTCGTGAACATGGGCGTCCTCGCGGCCCTGGCCGGGATGGTCTTCGCCGCGCGGCTCAACGCCGGTACGCCGCAGGCCGGCATCAACTTCGAGTTGGAGGCGATCGCCGCCGCCTTCATCGGCGGCGCCTCCGCGAGCGGCGGTGTGGGTACCGTCCTCGGTGCGCTCACCGGCGGTCTGGTGCTGGGCGTGCTGAACAACGGCATGTCGCTGGTCGGCGTGGGGACCGACTACCAGCAGGTGATCAAGGGCCTGGTCCTGCTGGCGGCCGTCGGCTTCGACGTCTACAACAAGCGCAAGGTCGGAGCCTGACCTCGCCCCTCTCCGGGTCGGTGACACCGTCCGCCCGCGGGAGGGGCCCCTACGGTGACTTCAGCTCCTGCGGCTCCGCCCGCGCTTCGACCATCCGCTCGAAGAAGAACTCGTGCTTGAGGCAGGAGACGTCGTACTCGTGACCCGGGTATGGAGGGAGCAGCTGAGCGGCCTGGATCAGCCGCCGGCCCGCGCGGAGCGCGGCCACCCCCGACCCGTACGGCGGCTCGTCGCTGTCGCCCGTGGTTGGCGAGGTGCATCCCGTGCCGTCGTCACCATGTCTGCGTGCGCGGTGTGGCCGCAGGCGACGCAGTGGAACTTCTCCTGGACGAGCCGCCCGCGCTCGCCGCCGTCGGCATCGGCATCGGCATCGGCGTGCACGGCCCGGCCGGCCACGTGGACGTGTTTTGCCTTCCGGACCTCAGGCAGCTCCATCTGTACGACTACGAGGCCGGGCTTGACGGTGGACGGCACGGAGTACGCGATCCGCCCCGGCCGGGGCAGCCTGGTACCGCCCGGCGCCGAGGTCCGCTATCGCTACCGGGGCCGGTGGTCCCCACACCGCTACGTCCACTTCCGCCTGGGCTCAGGTGGAACTCCCCACAGCATTCCGGCAATCCAGCACGCCGGCTTCGACTCGCGGGTTGACCGCCCAGTTGCGGCAGGCACTGGCCGCCTGGCCAAACACCCCGGCACGGGCCCGCGGCCGAAGTGGGGGCCGCCCTGTGGCGGGTCGCCCAGCTCGCACCCGCGAGGGAGCGGAACACACAGTCCGCTCATCCGGCGGTCACGGCCGCCGTGGCCCTGATCGAGGCGCGGCTGGGGCAGCCTCTGACGGTGCCGGACATCGCGGTGGCGGCGGGCCCGCGGATGGAACGGGCGCGCCCACTTCCTGCAGGCCACCACCCTCTCCGTCCCCGCCGTCGCCGCATCGGTCGGCATTCCCGACCTCCAGGCGTTCAACAAGGCTTGTCGCCGCGCGCTCGGAGCTTCTCCGCGCGGCATCCGCGCCGCCCAGTCCGGTTCCCCGCACTCCCCCGCCCCGTGACCCGACCGGCACGGGACGCGGCTGCCGGCCCGCCCCGCAGGACCCGCCGCCCCCGCTTCCTCCCCGTCGGCAACCTTTCCGCATCCTGCGGCAACCCAGCAGCGCACCTCGACTCGGATCTTCGAACGGACGGACATGCAGACTGCACGGCAGGCCGCGCGGCAGCGCAGGCAGAGACAGAGACTGATGGGGTACGCGACGGTGCTGCTGACCGTCGTGGGGGTCCTCGTCTGCCTGGTGACGACCATGCGCCCAGGCCCCAAGTCCGAGGCCGCGGCCGAGGTCAGGGCCGACGTGGCGGCCACCGCCGCCACCGGGGCGGGAGCCACGCCCCAGGCGCCGACGAGCCCCGCGCCCTCGACGGACAGTTCGCGAGCGGCGCCCGCCCCGACCGCGGCCACGGGGACGACCGCCGCGGGGCCACCGCCTTCGGCGGAAGCGCCCCCGGAGCCGGCGTCGACCACGGCGCCATCGGCCGGACGCATCCAGCCGGATACCACCTACAGGGGCGTCGCCACCGCCTACGCCGCCGCCGACGGCAACGGCGCCTGCCTGTTCGGCCCGAGCGACGACCTCATGATCGCGGCCATGAACACCACCGACTACGAGTCGTCCAGGGCGTGCGGCGCTTACGTGCGCGTCCGCACGGCGAGCGGCGCCTCGATCACGGTCCGGATCACCAACGAATGCCCGCTGCCCTGCGCACCCGGACAACTGGACCTCAGCGAACAGGCCTTCGCGAAACTGGCCGATCCCAAACTCGGCCGTATCCCGATCACCTGGAGCCTGCTGAGCCCCTCGGCCCCCGGCACGATGTCCATCCGGTACAAGACGGGGTCCAGCCCCTACTGGTGCGGCATCCAGGTGATCGGCCACCGGAATCCGGTCGTACGGCTGGAAGTGCGCACCACCAAGGGCTGGCGGAGACTTCCTCGTACCGACTACAACTACTTCCTCTCCGCCGACGGCAGCGGGTGCGGCGGCGCGATGAGGATCACCGACATCTACGGAGAGCAGCTGACGGTAGAGGGGACCGCGCTGCTGCCGAACGTCGCACAACCGACCCGGGTCCAGTTCGCCCCGCACTGAAACCGCGCCGCCGCGGACGGCGGATCCACGGTGGCGCACGGGAGTGCCCCTTGATCGACCGGGCCCTGGTACGCTGCCGCCCGAATGTTAACGCACACATTTTCGGAGGGGGCGACCGACGGACATGGTCCCCGATGACGCGTCCGCGGAGTTCCACGACTTCTTCGAACGCCACTACGCCGGACTCGCCCGGTTCGCCCATCTCCTGACGGGCGAGTCGGACGGCGGCGACGATCTGGCCGCGGACGCCCTGATCGCCCTGTGGCAGCGCTGGGACCGGCTGCGCCAGGCCGAGTACCCGCTCGCCTACGCCCGTGGCGTCGTCGCCAACCTGGCCCGGTCACAGATCCGCAGCGCGGTGCGCGAGCGCCGCCGGATCGCCCTGTTCTGGTCCCGCGGTGCGGAGCCGTCGGACGGTCCGGACGTGGCCTCCGTGGTGGACATCCGTACCGCTCTCGCCCGGTTGCCGTTCCGGAAGCGGGCATGTGTGGTCCTGCGGCACGCCTTCGACCTGTCGGAGAAGGACACCGCGCTGGCGCTCGGCATATCCGTCGGTACGGTGAAGAGCCAGACCTCGAAGGGGATGGCCGAACTGGAACGGATGCTGGGCAGCACAGGAGCGCCCGGGGAACTTTTGACGGGGAGGAGGAGCCGTTGAACGAGGAACTCGCCCGGCGGCTGCGCACGGCCGCCGAGGCCCATCAGCCCGACCGCGCCCGGATCCTGGCCCGTGTGGAACGCGGCATGTCCGGCGCCCCCGCCCGTCGACGCCAAGCGCCGGGCGCGCGGCCCTGGCGCGGGGTCGCCCTCGCCTCCCTCGCCACGGCCGGCGTCCTGGCGGTCGGCGGCTTCGCCGTCGCCGCCATCGTCCAGTCACCGCCGGCCCGGCCGGACGTCCCGGCCACCCCCGCCGCGCCGTCCGCCTCCCCCGCGCCCTCCGCGCCGTCCGCGTCCGGGGCCCCCCGCTCGACCCCGTTGGCGCCCACCACCGGCGGCTCGACCGCGCCGGACCACTCGTCCCCGACGAGCCCCGGCCCCGCGGCGTCAGGCGGCGCCGGCCCGGCCGGGCCCGGCGGCGCGCGCGTCCAGGACGGGCCGTTGCGGTCGGCCGGCTCCTTGGCCGCGAACAGCAACCCCTACTGGGCGCAGAGCGACATCACTCTCAAGACCACCGAGCCGCTCACCGCGCTCACCGTGGAGCTGCGCATCACGCAGACCGGCGGAGTGCAGAGCACCGGCGGCTGGCGGACGCTGCCCGCGGACGACTTCACCGTCACCGTCCGGGACGAGGGTGCAGCCGTGGTCTACCGCTGGATCCTCAAGCCGGGCCGTACGGTCCCGACCGGGCAGCACGTCTTCGCCGGCCAGTACAACCACGCCGCCGGCGAGCGCGAGGCCGGACTCGACGGTTACCGCGTCGACGCAAACGGTCCCCGCGGCGCCCTCTCGGTCTGGGGCGGCTTCTCCCCGGCACGATGAGGCCGTGCCCGCAGCCATCGGGCTGAGCGGGCGCGGCCCCGGCGATGTGCGGACGTACCGCCAGTGGCCCGTGGGGGGCGGCTCCCATCCGCCGCCCACCCACGGGCCAAGGCGATCAGGACAGGTCGCCGTACACCACGCCACGGCCGTAGCCGCCCAGGTAGACCCGGCCGTACACGTCGGGGTCGCCGCTGATGACGCTGATGGCGCTGCCACCGAACTGGTGCTGGTCGTCGTTGATCCGGACCCAGGCCGAGCCGCCGTCGGTGGAACGGAACAGCCCTGCGACGCCCTTCACCTTCCCACTGAGGTAGAGCGCCTGGTACCCGGCGCCCGGGGCCGGCTTGCCGAAGCCGACGGCGGTCGCCTGCTCCACGCCGCCCAGCTTGCCGAAGCTCTTCCCTCCGTCGGTGGAGTGCAGCAGTCCGCTGCCCGCGCCGGCGATCCACAGGTCACCGGCGATGCCGGGAACCGCCTTGAGCTCCCCGGCGCCCAGGCCGGTGGCCCGGGCGGTGAAGTGCTTCCCGCCGTCGGTGGAGACATACAAGGTGCCGCCGCTGAGGGCGTAGAAGGTGTTCGCCGCCGAACGGTCGGCCACCACGGCCGCGTCGTTGCGCAGACCGGAGGCCGCCGCCCAGGTCGAGCCACGGTTGGTCGAGTAGAACGGAACCTGGCCCGCGGGGGTCCACACCACGGTGGCGCCGTCCGCCGAGACGGCCACGGAACCGCCGCCCGCGTCGGGCACCGGCGCCGCGGCGAACGGTGCCCAGTCGGCTCCGCCGTCGGTCGAATAGGCGCCGTGCTGCGCGCCGCCGAGACCGACCCGCACCACGAACTGCGGCATCGACTGGGCGAAGTCGATACCGGTGGTGTTGGTGAACTGCGGTCCGGAGAGCGCCTTGGCGGGCACCTTGGTGAGGTCCTCGTGCCGGAACCCGCTGACATCGCCGAGGGCACTGATCAGGGGAAGACCAGGGGGCTTGACCAGTCCGAGCGTCGCGGTCTCCTCCAGGCCCCTGGCCGGGATGGTCCAGTGCGTCGCCCGCCCGGTGTCCGCCGCGGTCACGTCGTTGCTGCCCCATATCCCCGATCCGGTGCCGTACAGCACGTGCCCGGAATCGAAGGGGTCGATGGCCAGGGCGCCCATCCAGTGACCGATGCCGGTGCCCACGTAGGGCGCCGCAGAGCTGTCCCGCACCGAGGTCGCGCCGAGCGCCTTCCAGGAGGCGCCGCCGTCGGCCGACCGGTAGATCTCGTCCGAGGGCCACCAGCGGTCCAGCGTGGTGACCATGACCGTGGACGGGTGCTGCGGATCGACCGCCAGGCCCGCGAAGCCGTAACCGCCGCTGGACGGCGAGATGTTCTGCCAGCCCCCGGTGGACGGCGTGTACTTCCACACCGAACCAGCCGTCACGCCGTTCGGGCCCGGCGCGTTGGTGTAGGTCAGGTACAGCGAGCCGTCACCGGACAGCACTCCGTGCTGCGGCAGCTGCCCCTTCGGCTGGCCGGGCACGGCCTGCCAGGTGCTGCCGCCGTCGGTGGAGCGGTACAGCGAGGTGGTCTTGTCGGCCACCCCGACGTAGATCGTCCGGCTGCCGGACGGGCCGAAGGTCACGAAGGAGAGACCGACTCCGCTGCTCGCACCGTCCTTCACGGGGAAGCCGGCGACCTGGCTCCACGTCACGCCGTAATCGGTGCTGCGCCAGAGCCCGTTCTTGCGGGTACCCAGATAGAGCGTGCGGTGGTCGGACGGGTCCACCACCAGCCGCTCGCCCATGGACCGGCCGTCCTCGTTGCCGCCCAGTTTGAACGGCAGGTCGGTGCGCTGGAACGTCCTGCCCTGGTCGGAGGAGCGCAGGATCGCGCCGTTGCCGGCCCAGTCGTTGGTGTAGGTGCCGCTCGCGAGGTACAGGCGGTTCGGGTCGACCGGGTCGGTCGCCAGGCTCTCGATCCCCAGCAGGTTCCAGTCGGCTCCGCCGATCCAGTCGGTCAAGGGGGTCCAGCGTGCGGCGGTCGTGTCCCAACGGTAGGCGCCGCCGATGTCGGTCCGCGCGTACAGCAGGTCCTTGCGGGCGGGGTTGAAGACCAGCCCGGTGACGAACCCGCCACCGACGATCTGCGCGTTGTGCCAGGTGTACCCGGCCGGGCCGCCCACCCTCACCAGCTTCCACCGCTGATTGCTGCTGCCCTGGTCCGCGTACTGGATGAGCGGCACGCCGTCGCCGCGGGAACCACCCCACACGTCCAGCACCATGCCGCTGCTCCGGGAGACGATCTTCACCGCCGCGCCGCCGACGTCCTCGATCTTCCACTGCTGCGCGGCGGCACCGTGGTCGGACTGCTGCTCGACGGCTGCCGCCGACTCTCTGGAGGCACCCCGCACACCGAGGACCTTCTTGCTGCTGCGGTTCTCCAGCTCGTAGTAGCCGTCCCGCGTCGGCCTCAGCCGCCATTGCTGACTCGCGGCACCAGCCACGCGGCTCTGCTGCCGTGTCCAGGCGCCGTCCGAGGTGTCCGCGCCGGGCACGTCCAGCACCTTGTCGCTGCGCACGGACACCACTTCGTAGTAGGCGTCGGCATCCAATGTCGCGGCCTCCGAGTCGGCCTGCACGAACAGCAGGTAGGGGCCTAGCACACCGGGCACACCCAGCGCCAGACCCATCGTCGTCCAGCGCCGGCGGTGTCGGCCACGCGTACGTCGCTCGCCACCGGCCGCGTGCGTGCGCCGATCGCGACCGTGGGCGGTGGGATCCGTCTCGTTCATGGGGGGTTGCTCCTTGCTCCGGGCCTGCCTCGCCCACCGCTCAGGTCAGCGGTGCGCAGCGGCATGCGGCGCCGTGATCGGACGATCCGTGGGTGTGATCGTCTTCGGGTCGCCCGTCAGTCGCCACAGCTCCGCAAAAGGTTGCCGACCGCCGAAGTCTTCCTCGGAACACTGACGGCCTGGCTCAGCGCCCGCAGATGGTGCTGGCGTAAGCACGAGGCTGGTACCACACGGGTGTCACCGCGGCACGCCGGCGCACCGAGCAGCACCGCTCCGGCGTGCCGGATCTGCCCCTTCCCGTCAGCGGCGACGGACAGCCGCTGGTTCCGCCCTGTACGCTCGCTCACCGAGAAGGTGCACCTGTTCTTGCGCGGATCCGGCCTAGACACTCGAATCCTCGCAGCTCAGGAGTACCTTCTCCTCACTTGTCGTCAGATCACCCAGCCCGGTTGAATACCCGAGGCCAAGGTATGGCGCCGTACTCGGCGGATCGCTCCCCTGAGGGAGGTGGGAATGGGGCTCATGGATACGGACCACGCGGGGCTGGTTGTCGCGGCGCAGGCCGGTGACGATCGGGCGCGCGAGAAGCTGATCGCCGCGTACCTGCCGTTGCTCTACAACATCGTCGGGCGAGCGCTGAGCGGACATGCCGACGTCGACGACGTCGTCCAGGAAACCCTGCTGCGCGTGGTGCGCGACCTGCCTGCCCTGCGTTCCCCGGAGAGCTTCCGGTCCTGGCTGGTTTCGATCACGCTCCGCCAGATCAATGCCCACTGGCAGCGGCAACGCGCCTTCGTCAACCGGACCACGGTCATCGACGAGGCACTCCGGATACCGGACGCCGGCGCCGAACCTGAGGACGCGACGATCCTGCGTCTGCACGTGTCGGACGAGCGCCGTCAGGTTGTCGAAGCCCGCCGGTGGCTCGACCCGGACCATCGGGTGCTGCTGTCGCTGTGGTGGCAGGAATGCGCCGGCTCGCTGAGCCGTGACGACATCGCCGCCGCGATGGGGCTCACGGTCGCCCACGTCGGAGTACGTCTGCAACGCATGCGCGAGCAGCTGGAACTGAGCCGGGCGATCGTCGCCGCGCTGGAGGCCGACCCGCGCTGTCCGCAGTTGAACGAGACCGTCGTCGGCTGGGACGGTCTCCCTGCATCGGTGTGGCGCAAGCGGATCGCGCGGCACACCCGCGGCTGCACGGTCTGCACGGCGACGACGACAGAACGGGTTCCGGCCGAACTACTGCTCCTCAGCCTCGCGCCGCTGGCCGTCCCGGCCGGACTCATCGGCGCGCTGGCCGCCAAGGGCCTGCTGTCGGGCACGGCCGCGAGCGCCGCCGGGCCGGCCACGGCACACGTCGCCGTCGGCACGGCGACGGGGGGAAGCGGTATGCACAGCTCGCTGATCGGCAAACTCCACGCGGTGACCGCTCATCAGCTGATGGGCCTCGCCACCGGCGCGGTGCTCATCGCCGGGACCGCCACCTACGCGACCTGGCCCGAACCGGCGCATCGGGTGCCCGGCGTCATCGCCGCTCCCACGGTCGGCAATTCCACGCCGAGCCCGTTGCCGACCACCACGTCGGCCGGACCGTCCCCAGTGAGTCCGTCCGCCGTCGCAGGCACTGTTCCGCTGGGCGCACAGTCACTGGAGTTCGTGGACGACCCCGCCCTGTACCTCACCTATGCCGTCGACTTCGCGACGCTCGGCCGAGTCTCCGCGTCCAGCAGCGCGCAGACACGGCAGCGGGCCACCTTCACGGTCATCGGGGGGCTGGCCGATACACGGTGCGTCACCTTCCGCTCCGCCGACGGCCGCTATCTGCGCCATCGTGACCTGCGGCTACAGCTGAGCACCAACGACGGCAGCGAACTGTTCCGCGAAGACGCCACCTTCTGTCCGAGCCCCGGGGCGGTCGCCGGGTCGGTGACCCTGCACGCGCAGAACTATCCCGGATCGGTCCTCCGCCACCGCGACGGTGGCATCTGGCTCGATGGATCCGACGGCACTCGGGCCTTCGCCGGCCAGGCTTCCTTCATCATGCGCAGGGCCTGGGCTACCGCTCCTTGAGCATGTTGGACCGAGTCGCGCAGTGACGGCTGGTGATCCTGCACCATGGTCCTGCACCACGCCGTTCTCAGCCCGGCAGTGAGCCGAGTGCTGCGCCGAATCCAGCTCCGATCCGCATTCATCGACGGCTGCCTCGCCGTGACGGCCTGAAGGCTGATCACCAGACCCGCTGACCGGTACCACTCCACAAACCTTCACTGAGCTTCTTCGAGGTGGCCACCGATCGGGTGAATGCGACTGAGCGCTTCAGTGTCGAGTGGGCGGCTGCAGCGTCCGGTGCCAGCAGCTTGGTGAGCCGGGACAAGGGTCCACTCGAGCTTGCCGGCCTGAACGCCGACCCGGCGGCAAGGCCGGTGAGCGACGATCAAGCTGTTGTCAGCCGCTGGCTCTAAGGTCGGCCCTATGACATCAGACCTGGTCCAGGACTCATGGACTCGCATCGACGCGTGGCTGCGCGAGCATGCGCCCCGCACTTTTGCCACGCTTCGGCCGCCCGCAGGAGACGAGGAGATCGCAGCAGCGCAACAGGAACTGGGGGTCTCCTTTCCTCCGGACCTGGTCGCTTCACTCCAACGGCACAACGGGGCGCTGGAGGTACCTGAGGCTTTCCGGTTCAGTACGGGCGACCGGCTGCTCGGAGTGAGCGGAATCCTTGGGGACACCGGCTTCATGCGCGGCATCGACCAGGGCCTCGACGGGGAGACCGAGGGCTACTGGCTTCACGACTACGTGAAGTTCGGTTCTTACGACGTGACGTCGGACGGTCTTCTGATGGATTGCCGTACTGAGCGGGACTCCTTCGGTGCGATCGGACGGTTCTTCGACGAGACCGGCACCAGATTTGGGCAGGCCGACTCGCTGGGTGGGTATCTGGCCGAACTGGCCGACACGCTTGAGCGCGGCCAGGAGGCTGGTGTCGTCACCTTCAACGGCCGACTGTTCTGGGAGGCGCCTCTGCCTGCCAGGCCGGAGTGCAGTGCCGACGAGCCCCTTCCCGCACCGGATGAGCAGCTGCCAGAGCTGGACCTGTCCCACAGTCCCACCGACCTCCTCCACGTGAGCCACCTGGACGGACATGAGGAACTCGGTGCACTGATCGGAGTCCTGCCGTATGAGCAGGTGGTTGAGGCCGCGCGGAAGCAGCTGCGCAGACTGGCGGTCGAAACGGGGCTGAACAACTACCCGGAGGTCAAGGCAGCCCTGGACGCGTGGGAGCGTGGTGTGGCCCTACCGAGGCCGGACCAAACCGGCCCGCTCGCCTTGCGACTCCGCGCGGTGCTCGCACAGGCCGACACCGGCCGAGACGTCACTCGCAGGTGGGCCGCCGAGAAGATAGCCCTCGGGCTCTGGGGCTCCCCCTACAGATCCGTGTGCGAGAGCGCGGAGACCCGGAGTCACTTCACTCTCGACTGGCGTGCGGATCTGCATGCGGACCTGGGCAATCCGCCACTGCCACCGATACCTGACGACCGATTTTGGGGGGCGCTGCGCAACCCCGCCATCGACTCCAGTTGGTACGCCGCTCAGTACACCCAAGATCAGGACTGACCCCAGGGGCTTCGGTTCCGCGTGAGCGCTTCATGCGGCGGTTATCGCCAGACGAAGCGCTCACTGAGCTTCTTCAGCGCTGCCGCTCCAACGTGAGGATGGCCTTGACGATTGACGTCATGCGGTTGGGGCTGCACCGGGACCTGCGGAAGATCCGCCAGGACTTCAGGATCGCGACACCGCGTTCAACGGGCGCTCGTGCTGCGGCCAGCGCCCGGTTGAGGGTCTTTTCGGTGGGAGTGAGTTCCTGGAGTGGCTTGCGTTTGATGCCGGTCGTCAGCCACGGCCCGCCACCTTGGTAGGCGAGGTCGGCCAGAATGGGAACGCCCTGGCGCTCGCAGATCCGGATGATCCGGTGGGTGCGGGCGGCGGTCAGGTCGTGTGTGCGGCCCGGCAGGGCGGGCGAGAGCCACAGCAGCCGGCCGCAGGGGTCGGTGACGACCTGCACGTTCACGCCGTGGCGCCGGTGTTTGTGGGAGTAGTCGGCCCGGCCGTCGCCGACCCGGTCGCACTCGGCGAGGGTGCCGTCGAGCAGGATGAAGTCGGGATCGTGCTCGCGCAGCGTCTTGAGCAGACCCGGTGCTCGTTCGGCAAGCAGGTCGACGATCGCGCGGGTGTAGGCGTGGGCGGTGGACTCGCTGATGCCGAACCCGGCGGCGATCTTCGCCAGAGTGGTGTGTGTGCTCTCGTAGGTACACCAGTGCCACCATCGCCCGCTGAGACGGACGGAGCTTGCAGCGCCGGTCGCCCTCACGGGTGACAACCAGCATGGTGACCCACTCCACGAGCGCATGCGGCAGGTCGAGTGCTGCAGGATGGATGACCAACGAGGCTCCCGAGCAACGTGATTGAGACGTCAGACATCTCGATCAACAGCTCGGGGGCCTCGTTCGTTGCGCTTCACGGCCCATCACCCGATCGGTGGCCAACTCGAAGAAGCTCACGGTTGATATGGACGGCGCGCCCTTTCCCCAGGGACGACCGGACCGCGGGGCTTGGCATAACACTTTTTGCCTGCGAGATGCATCACCGAGCAATCGGCCGGACGGTGCGCCTTTTTCGTTACGAGACCGCGAGTTCGGAGGCCTCCATATCGTGGGGTTCCTTTCCCGCCGCTCACCATGCGTGCCGGCGTGGCAGGTTCCCCGACTCTGCCGTTGACGTATCTCCTGAAGAAAGCCGCTCCCATGACGCGACACACCCACGAACCCCGGGCGACCGGTACGCAGGAACGGTCCCACGTCCTGCACCGCACCCACCCCGCGGCGGATCAGGCCGTACCGGCCGATGCGCGCACGATCACGGCACCCAGGGTGACCCGCGCCCCCCGAGGAGAATCATGAAAGGCCTGCACCGGCTCAGCCGGCGTCGCCGGACATGGACGATAGGACTGTCGGCCGCGGCGCTGGTGGCCGGTGCCGTGACGCTCCTCCCCAGCTCCGCCGGAGCTGCCAACCTGGGTACGCAGGCGGCCCCCTCGGGCAGGTACTTCGGCACCGCTGTGGCCGCCGGCAGGCTCGGCGACCCGACGTATGCCGCGATCTCGGACCGGGAGTTCAACATGATCACCCCGGAGAACGAGATGAAGTGGGACGCCATCGAACCGTCCCGCGGCAATTTCAACTTCGGCCCCGCCGACCAGATCGTCAACCGTGCCCTGGCACACGGCCAGCGCATGCGCGGCCACACCACGGTCTGGCACTCACAGCTCCCGGCCTGGGTCAGCTCCATCGGCGACGCGAACACGCTGCGCAGCGTAATGAACAACCACATCACCACCGAGATGAACCACTACAAGGGCAAGATCTACGCCTGGGACGTGGTCAACGAGGCGTTCGCCGACGGCTCCACCCAGCACCGCAGCTCGGTGTTCCAGAACGTGCTGGGCAACGGCTTCATCGAGGAAGCGTTCCGCACCGCCCGGGCGGCCGACTCCTCGGCCAAGCTCTGCTACAACGACTACAACATCGAGAACTGGTCGGACGCCAAGACCCAGGGCGTCTACAGCATGGTCAAGGACTTCAAGTCCCGCGGCGTGCCGATCGACTGCGTCGGGTTCCAGAGCCACTTCGGCGCCGACGGCCCGCCATCCAGCTTCCAGACCACCTTGTCCAACTTCGCCGCCCTGGGCGTTGACGTCCAGATCACCGAGCTGGACATCGCCCGGGCGTCGTCCACCCACTACGCCAACACGGTCAAAGCCTGCCTGTCCGTGGCCCGGTGCACCGGCATCACGGTATGGGGCATCCGTGACAGCGACTCCTGGCGCAGCGGCGACAGCCCCCTGCTGTTCGACAACAACGGCAAACCGAAGGCCGCCTACACCGCCGTCGTAAACGCCCTCAAGGCCGCAGCCGGTACCACCGGCGGGACCGGTACCGGAGCAATCAAGGGCGTCCCCTCCGGTCGTTGTATGGACATCAACGGCTCCACCACCGTCAACGGCACCCAGGCGCAACTGTGGGACTGCAACGGACAGACCAACCAGCGCTGGACCCACACCTCCAGCAAGCAGCTGATGATCTACGGCAACAAGTGCCTGGAGGGCATGTCCAAGGGCACCAGCAACGGCACCGCCGTGGTCATCGGGGACTGCGACGGCAGCGCCAGCCAGCAGTGGAACATCAACACCAACGGCACGATCGCCGGCGTCCAGTCCGGGCTGTGCCTCGACGCCGTCGGCGCGGCCACCGCCAACCGCACCAAGATCCAGCTGTACTCCTGCTGGTCCGGCACCAACCAAAAGTGGACCGGCATGTCCGGTACGTCGACCCCGACGACGCCCGCGCCGACGGGCGGCACGTGTGCTCTTCCGTCGACGTACCGGTGGACGTCGACGGGTGCGCTGGCGCAGCCGGCGAACGGGTGGGGCTCGGTGAAGGACTTCACCGACGTGGTGTACAACGGCAAGCACCTGGTCTACGCGTCGAACACGTCGGGGTCGTCGTACGGCTCGATGATGTTCAATCCCTTCACGAACTGGCCGGACATGGCGTCGGCCGGCCAGACCGGGATGAGCCAGGCCGCGGTGGCACCCACGCTGTTCTACTTCGCACCCAAGAACATCTGGGTGCTGGCGTACCAGTGGGGTTCGTGGCCCTTCATCTACCGCACGTCGAGCGACCCCACCAACCCCAACGGCTGGTCCTCGCCGCAGCCACTGTTCACCGGCAGCATCCCCAACTCCCCCACCGGCCCGATCGACCAGACCCTGATCGCTGACGGCCAGAACATGTACCTGTTCTTCGCCGGTGACAACGGCAAGATCTACCGGGCGAGCATGCCGATCGGGAACTTCCCGGGCAACTTCGGCTCGTCGTACACGACGATCATGAGCGACTCGACGGACAACCTGTTCGAGGCCCCGCAGGTCTACAAGGTTCAGGGCCAGAACCAGTACCTCGTGATCGTCGAGGCGAGGGGTGCGAATGGGCGCTACTTCCGCTCGTTCACGGCCTCCAGCCTGAGCGGTTCGTGGACCGCGCAGGCCGGCAGCGAAAGCAACCCCTTCGCGGGCAAGGCCAACAGCGGTGCCACCTGGACCAACGACATCAGCCACGGTGACCTGGTCCGCAACAACCCCGACCAGACCATGACCATCGACCCCTGCAACCTGCAGTTTCTCTACCAAGGCAAGTCCCCCACCGCGGGCGGCCCCTACGACCAACTGCCCTACCGGCCGGGTGTCCTCACCCTGCAGCGCTAACCCGCCCGATCCACGGTGATCGCGATTCGGGGCGGCCTGCCGACCCGCAGACGAGCGGTACACGGCCCGGGCAACTCCTTCTGCTGACCTATACCCCACCGCCTCGAGGAACCCCAGCCGTGCGTCGTCTGGGGTTCCTCTCTTGTGTGGACTTCATCGTGCTGGAGCTGATCACAGCCCTCAACGGGGGAACGGCGGGTGATCCGACCGGCGCCCCGGCCGGCTACGACGGCGAGCACCGGGAGCGCCCCATCGTCCCCTCGCCCGGACGCGACGCAGCTCCGGCGCTATCACGGCCGCGGGTCTCCATCCCATCCCGTTCCGGGCGTTGTACTGCGCGACCCACTCGGCGACGTCGGCACAATCCGCGGGCGGGAAGACGACGTCGGACACGAGCCGGATCGCCTCGGGGACGTTCGCGCCCGGGTGCATCTCGCGGACATGCGTCCCGGCCCGGGCCATCGCCAGGGCCAGCCGCCCGTCCTCGAGGACGAGTTCACCCATCGCTCCGCACTGCGCGCACCGGACGTACGTCACCGCGACCGGGGTCCGCATCCCGAACGGCAGCCGCTCCACCATCTCCATCCCATGCCCAACGCAGACAGGTCACGCTCGATCGATCCGCGAGACGGTGTGGGAGGCCCCCCCACCGCGTCGCCGTGCTCCACGCACAGAAGTACCCGAGGGTCGCGCGTTGATTACTGAGCTTGTAGGCGTGGGGTCGTGGGGGCTGACAGTTGGTGATCGTCGCGGTATGCCGGTTGTATGAGGTATCCGCAGGGTGGGGGTCTGACCGCGGAGAGACAAGCTTTCCGTGAACGGATCCGGATGGAAGCGGCCGGCATGTTCGCCGGCGGTCTCAGCAATGGCGTGGTCGCGAAGGAGTTACGCGTCAGCGTCCGGTCGGTTCAGCGGTGGCGGCAGGCCTGGCAGGAGAGCGGTCAGCCTGCTCTGCGTTCACAAGGACCGGCCTGTCGTCCGAAGCTGAGTAAGACCTTGTTCGCGGTCCTCGAGGAGGAGCTGGCCAAGGGGCCGGTCGCTCACGGGTGGCCGGACCAGAGATGGACCCTGGCCCGGATCAAAACGCTCATCGGGCGAAGGTTCCACAAGAGCATGACCTTGTCCGGGATCTCCCAGATGCTCAGGCGGCACGGCTGGAGTCACCAGGTCCCCGCCCGCCGTGCGCTCGAGCGGGACGAGGAAGCGGTGGCCGGCTGGGTGAAGGACACGTGGCCGCTGGTGGAAGCACCGCGGCGGCGCTCGACGCCTGGATCGTCTTCGAAGACGAAGCAGGATTCTCGATGACGCCGCCGACCTCACGGACCTGGGCCAAACGCGGCCACACACCCGTCATCCGGGGCCGCGGACGCTCCCAACGCCGCTACCCCATCGCGGCCCTGACCTGCCACAAAGCGGGCGAACGCTCCCGCCTGATCTACCGGCCCAAACGGCACACCGACCACAAGCAAGGCGGCCGTCGCAGTTTCGCCTGGACCGATTACCGCGACCTCCTCATCGCCGCCCACCAGCAGCTCGGCGGCTCCATCGTCCTCATCTGGGACAACTGTGAGACTCATGGGGCGCCGTCCGGGGCCAGGGTCTGACCCGTGGGACAACTGGCCCAGGCTGCCTTGTTCAGGATCTGTCGGCCCGTGGTCCCGGGCGGTGCTTGCTGCCGCCGGACCGGCGGGCGTGTCCCGATAAGGGCCTTGCCGCACAAGGCACCATCACAGTTCTGACCGCCCACCCGGCCCGGTGTCGGCCATCAGCCCCAGCCGATGAAGGAGCCGCGTGACCATCACCAGCATGCCCCAGCCGACCCTGCCCGCACAGCCAGAAGAACCGCTGGCAGAGGACGTGATCCTGGGGGTGGACACCCACAAGGACGTGCACGTCGCCGCAGTGATCACCGTGCTCGGAGCACTCCTGGCCCACCAGCAGTTCCCGGCCACCGCCGCGGGATACCACCAACTCCTGGCCTGGGCACGCTCTTTCGGCGCTCTGCGCCGAGCCGGTGTGGAGTGCACGGGATCCTACGGAGCTGCCCTGACACGCTTCCTGAGCCGGGAGAATGTCCAGGTCATCGAGGTCAATCAGCCCGACCGCGCCCTGCGCCGCAAGCGTGGCAAGACCGACGCCGTCGATGCGGAGGCCGCCGCCCGCGCGGTCCTGTCCGGACGGGCTGACGTCACACCCAAGAGCGGCGAGGGCCCGGCGGCCGACATGCGCGTGCTGCGACTGGCGAAGGAGTCGGCCGTCAAAGCCCGCACGCAGGCAAAGAACCAGCTCAAGGCCGTGCTGCTTGGTGTCGATCCCGCGCTGCGCGAGGCACTGTCCACGCTCAGTAACACGGCCCTGATCGCCAGGTGCGCCGACCTTGCCGACGCCGACGACGCTGCCGTCTTCACGCTCCGGCTGCTGGCCCGGCGCATCCAGCAGCTCACCGCCGAGGTGAAGGAACTCACCCGCCGGGTCAGCAAAGCCGTCCATCGCTGCCATCCGCAGCTCCTGGACATCATCGGCGTCGGGCCCGACAGCGCCGCTGCCCTGCTGATCGCCGCCGGCGACAACCCGGAACGGCTGGCCAGCGAGGCATCATTCGCAGCTCTGTGCGGCGTCAGCCCCGTCGAGCAGTCTTCCGGAAAGACCCAGCGCCGGAGGCTCAACCGCGGGGGCAACCGGCAAGCCAACGCCGCCCTCTACCGCATCGTCGTGACACGCATCCGCCGTGATGCCCGCACCCGTCTCTACCTCGAACGACGCACGAAACAGGGCATGTCGAAGCGCGAGATCATCCGCTGCCTCAAACGCTACGTCGCTCGCGAGATCTACCGTCAGATCCAGCCGGCGTCGGCCCTTGCTGCCTCGTCTTCTGCCGCTTGACGCAACATAGGGGCATCCTGAACGTCCACAAAGACCACCGCATGCGGGCCTTCATCGATACTCAGGACTGGATCACCGCCTACCACCTGCCGCCCTACGCACCCGACCTCAACCCCGTCGAGGGCATCTGGTCCCTGCTCCGCCGCAGCAGCCAGGCCAACACCGCCTTCACCGACCCCGACCACCTCATCCGCGCTCTACGACACGGACTCCGCCAGATCCAGTACCGCAGCGACACCATCGACGGCTGTCTCACCGAAACCGGACTCAAACTGACGACACCACAGCTACAAGCTCAGTAACGGCGCAGGGTCAGACTTCGGGGCGGGGCAGTCACAAGGACGACCATGGCGGATTGGCTCCCTTCTTTCCAGGGAGGCACGGACGTCCGTGCCTCCCTGGACAATCGGGTCAGGCGATCTCGACGCCTCGGGCAAGAGCCCCGGTGAGCCATTGCTCGATGGCACGCGCCGACACCGAGGATCCCGAACCCGACGGCCCCGTGAGGGCAGAACGTGCGAGGACCGGCCGGCACCCGGCGCCACCGGTCATTTCAAAGACCTCGCACGGTCAGAGGTGTCGTAGAGGTCACCACGGCACCGACCGGACCACACACATCCTGCCCCGGGCTGAACAACGCCGCCCCGGGCCCACCAGAGATCCAGAACCTCTCATTGCTATCGAATGAGAGGTGTCGTTTTCGGAAGGGGCTTGCCCATCGGGGCTGACCTGGGCAAAGGGACAGTCGCCGGTTTGGGGGGTGCACACCTCCGGTCACACCTGCGGTCCCCCGCTGGAGGCAACCGTCCAGGCAACAGTTCAGCCGCCCTCCGGTGCTACCCTCCCCGCGACCGCCGCGGGATGCGGGAGGCGCTGTGCCTTCCGCCACCTCGACGCGAGTGTGCGCAGGTGTTCCCCGGTCAGCGGCGGCCGGTGGCCAGGATGACGAGGAACTGGCCGCCGCCCGCCTGGATGTCGGCGGTCACCGGCAGCCCCGGTACCAGTCGGGAGAACCGGTCCACCAGCCAATCCGCCGCCTCTTGGGCGTCCTTCCTGGTCGGACACCGGCCCACCATCTCGCGGCCGCCCTTGCGCTCCAGCCTTTCGGCAACGGTGATCAGCGGCGCGGGTTCGACTACGTACAGGCGCTCCGGCCAGGCGATGACCACCTTGACCGCGCCCTTGCGGGTATTGCACCCGCGGTGCGCGAGCCGCTCGGCGACCTTGGCCTTCCGGTCAGCGGTACGGCTGTCGACACTGGGCCCCCGCGGATCGTTCACCGACTCGTCGGGATCGACCGGTTCGTCACACACCCAGCACCGCCAGCCGTCACGCTCGGCCACATCATCAAGGAGACTCATCCGAGCAACCTACCTGCCCGGCCGCCACCCCTTGCACCAGGGCGGCCCCGGCAACGTCTCAACACCGGCCAACAACGTTGCAACGCCCGGCCTGCGCGTGCCAAGGCACAGGCGCTGGCCAGGCCGGCACCCACCGCGGCCGCGGTGCGGGAGATCGCCGTGGCGCAGTTCCAGCCCGGCGCGCTGCAGCGGCCCCGGGCAAGCCCAGTTCGAGGGAGGCTTGCCCACGATCACGAAGGCTTGCCCGGCGGTCAGGAGGCTTGCCCGGGGCGGAAGGGGGAGCGCCAGCCGCGGGCCTTCTCAGCGGTCGCGGCGGCCTCCGCCTCCACGCGGTCACGCTCGGCTTTGTCCGCCGCCGCGACCGTCTTGTCCTCGCGCGGCTCGCACAGGGTCGGGTGTCACCGGTGGCCTGGCTTCGGGGAAAGCCGGGTGTTCTTCCATCGGTCGTTGTCGAACTTCGTCCCGCAGCCGGCAGACGGGGCGGCCGGCCTCGTGCTCGGCTCTCTTCAGCTCGGCCGCGCGGCGCAACTGCTCCTGGTACTCCGCCTGTTGCGCCTTCATCCGCTCCGCCTCTCGGGCGAGGGCGGTATTCCGGCGGGGGTTGCCAATCGCGTCACGCAGCGGCTGCATGCGGGTGCGGCCGAAGCGGAGGAGGACCGGCCCGTCCGGGCCGTGCTCGCGCAGGTTGCGCAGGCCGGTCGCGATGACCGGGATCTTCCTGTCATAACTGCTGTACCCGTCTTCGGCCGGCCCGCCCGCCCACAGCGGCCGGGTCAGCTCTTGCAGCCGCAGGACGGTCCGGTTGGGGTCGCGGGCGCCGATGTGGTTGAAGACGATCAGCACGGGCGGGTGCGGGCCTCCCCGTAGTCGACGCGGGCGAGCCAGTGGGTGCGCCACATCGGCTTGTCCTTGCCGTCGGTGTCCTTGAACTTCCGCTTGAAGAACCGGTGGTACTTCGCCAGCTTCGCCGCGATCTCCTCGGCACTCTCGTGGCAGTTGTCGACCTCGATGAACAACAGTGGGATCCGGTCCTGCGGGGCGAGCACGATGTCGGCTTGGGCGCCGCCCTTGCCCGGCGCGCCCCAGGTGCCGGTGGCGGGCAGCGGGACCTCGGTCGCGTACGAGGCGACCGTGCCGACACCGCCGGGTGCGTCGACGGCGGCTTGCGCGGCCGCCTTGGCCGCGGTCCGGCCACCCGCAGGCTGGTGATCTCCAGGGTGCCGCCGAAGACGGCGAGGCGGTGGCGCCGGTCCGTGCGTCCCGCATCAGCGCTCTGGCCCGGTCGGGGTCGGTCTCCATCAGTGCGCGCCGCCTTCGCCAAGACCTCCCCAAGGCGCGCTGATCCACGGCTCTGAGCCGACCTGCGCGGTACTACGGCCTGCCCAACGGGGCCGTCGGCAGGCCGTCCTGCGCGGCGCGGGGTGGCGGCAGCACCCCCGGCAGGGTCCAGGTGTAGACGTCCGGGGAGAAGGCGCGCAGACGCTTGACGAGCCTGGCGGTCGACCAGGGCCAGCAGAAGGTGTTGACGCCCGGAAGGCCGAAGTAGTACCCGGATCCGTTCGCGGGGCCGTAGACGGTGGTGCGCAGCGCCTCGTGCAGGGCCTGCTGATGGGCTTCCTCGGCTTCGGGAATGACGTCGAGCGCGGCGTACCCGTTGGTGCGCAAGTGGGTGAGGGCAGCCGCGGTGTAGCAGAGCTGGGCTTCGAGGACGGTGGGTACTGCGGTGGTGCCGGTGAGCAGGTTCGGGCCGACGAGGAGGAAGAGGTTGGGGTAGCCGCTGACGCTGGTGCCCAGATAGGCACGGCGGTTGTCGGCCCAGGTCCTGGCGAGCGTGGTGCCGCCGGTGCCGTACAGCCGGCTGGCCAGTGGGATGTCGCCCACGTGGTAGCCGGTGGCCAGGATGATGACGTCGGCCCGGGTACGGGTGCCGTCGGCGCCGATGACGTGGGAGCCCTCCACGGCAGCTGCCCGGGTGGGGTGAAGCCGGACGTTGGGCCGGACGAGGGCGGGGTAGTAGGTGTCGGACGTGATCAGGCGGCGGGCCCCGAGGCGGTAGTCGGGGGTGAGTGCCTGGCGCAGGGCCCGGTCCGGTACGGAAGTGCACAGGTGGAACCGGGCCACGGCTTCCAGGGGCCGCAGCAGGCGGGGGTGGCGCAGGGGCAGGCCGACGGCTTCCTGGGTCCAGTGGTGCAGGCCGCGCAGAGCGCGGCGGACTGTCGGGTGGAGTCCGAGGAAGCGGTGCAGGCGGGCGGGGAGCGGGTAGTCGGGTTTCGGGAGCACCCAGTGCGGAGTGCTCTGGAAGACATCGACGTGCGCGGCCTGGGGCTGGATCTCGGGCAGGAACTGCACGGCGGACGCTCCGGTGCCCACTACCGCGATGCGGCGACCGGTGAGGTCGGCGTCGTGGTTCCAGCGGGCGGAGTGGAAGGCCGGGCCGGGGAAGGTGTCGAGGCCGGGGATGTCGGGGTGGCGGGGGCGGTGCCATGGGCCGGTGGCGACGATGACGGCGCGGGCCGTGTAGGCACCCGCCGTGGTCTCCACGTTCCAGCGGCTGGCGTCCGGCTGCCATCGCGCCTCCAGCACCTCCGTGCCGTAGCGGATCGCCTCGTCCACCCGGTGGGTCGACGCGGTGGTCCGGAGGTAGTTGAGGATTTCGGACCGGTCGGCGAAGCACCGGCTCCAAGGATGGGGGGCGAAGGAGTACTCGTACAGCATCGCGGGCACGTCGCACCCGCATCCGGGGTAGGTGTTGTCGCGCCAGGTCCCGCCGAGACGGTCGGACTTCTCCAGCACCACGACGTCGTCGATCCCGGCCCGGCGCAGTGCGATCACGGCGGCCACACCCGAAAGGCCGGCCCCGATGACGACGACCTCCGCCTGACGGCAGCTGCCGGAACTTTCACGGGTCACGCTTGCTCCCTCCCTGCGTCGGGAGCATCCCGGCCAGTGCCGGACCCCTCTCCACAGTCACCCAGAGCGACCGATCGTAAGCGTTCGCGTCATCGTGCAGGGATGTGCGGCGTGCGCATCGCTCATATGAGTGATCTTGCAGACCTCGGCCGCAGGGGGCGGGCGGGCGCTCTCCCCGGTCCCCGCCATTGCGGAGACCGGGGAGAACCGCCGACGTGGACCAGTGGGGTGGTCACGCCCGCTCCAGGCCGCCCAACGGATTCCGTGGCCCGCCTCTGCCGCGGCGCAGCGGCGGGCCTCGTCCACGACGCTGTCACCACCCCCTGGCCGAGACCGGTCACCGCTCTCGCGCCCGGCGAGGCCTTGGAGGAAGCCCAGTACCTGATCAACGCAGCCCTCGCAGCCCCGGATCGGGTGGTTCTCTGGCCGCTGTACGGACCGGGTGGGGTGCCCTTGCGGGCGGCGCTGCGGGACGTGAAGAGTCTGGGGGCCCTGGTCCTCAACCATGCGACGCCCGGTGACCTCCACCCTGTGGCTCCGGACGAGGCCCTCGAACGCCTCGAGCGCTACCGGGCCAACCCTCTGTCCCCGCGTTCGCAACGCGATCCGCACACCCGGCGCAGTGACGTCCACAGCTACTACGCGCCCGACGACGCCGCGGCCACCGCCGTGGCGATCACGGCGGCTCTTCGGATCCTGCGTGCCGCGAACGTCCCGGCAGCCGCCCGGGCGGCGCGGTGGCTGACCGAGCGCGTGGCTGCCTCCGGCCGCGCCCTCTACCCCGCCGGCGTCGTCTCGGTCGGCGGCACGCTCTCGCCCGTCCTCGAAGCGGCCTGCGCTGCAGCCGGGAGTCGCAGATGATGCCGGTGGCCCGCCTGCGCCACCGCACAGCCGTCTACTCCACCCGGCCCCCGGCCCCCGGCCAACCACGACGCACGGGCCGCCATGCTGCCCACCGCCCTGTGGCCCGAGTGGGCACTGCGCCTGGCCCCACGCCACCCCAGCGGCAGGGCTCTGGCCCAACGTACTGATGAACTCCTGTCCGTCGCCTGCCTGCTCGTCGGCAACATCACCTCGATCCAGGCCGCGACCCGTATGACCGGCACCACCGCCACCAGCCATAACGTCTCCACGCTCCTCGCCGACCTCACCCGCCGCAGCGACTGCACCGACGTCCTGCACCGACGTCCTGCACGCACTAATCCTCCTGGCCGACCACCTAGACCACCACGGCGCTCCCATCGACTACGCGCGCCGCCGCACCCTGTTCACCAGCCGCCCCCGCCTCATCGACCCACGAGCCTGGCTCGATCTGCAGCGCCACTTGCGCTCGAACCTCCGCCCCGATGCCAGGCACGCCCAACGCTGGATCTTCCACACCCTGACCGGCTCGCCCCCGCACCTCGCACACCCCGAGCTCGCAGCCGGCACCCAGGCTCAGCGCCGGCAGTACCAGCGCTTGCGCTGGCGGATCCTGCCCGCCGAAGCCAAGCTCCTCACCCACACCGCACAAGCCCTCCTGGACGAGCACAGTATCGACGAACCACTCCGGTGGACGCCCCAGCTCCCCTCCCGCGTACTGCGCCGCCTCTCACTTCCCGGGCCTGACCCCGGCAGTATCACCGTCACCCAGCTCCATCAGGCCGTGCCCGGCAGCGACTTCTCCATCGCCCGGCTCACACTCACTCTGAACACCACCACCGACCACGTCATCTATCTGCTGTCCCAGCATCCCGCCGACTGGAGCCCGCCTCGATTCCGCCGTACCCAGCACAACGCGACCCGCCTCGGGCAGTGGCGCATCTGGTACGAGCAGGACCACCTGTCCTTGCAAGCCATCGCCGACTGGGAACGGACCAGCCTCGCCACCATCCGACTCGCGCTCCTCAGGAACGGCATCCACCTACGCCCCGCCGGGTCCTACCCGGGCCGCCCAAGGAGAAAGTGACCCCTACGGCAGGCGCATCATGGGCTGGTGACGACATGGATGCGCTGCTAATGGGACGAGGAAAACGTCTGGTTCTACTTCGAGGTTGATGCCGAAGGCTGGGTGATCCGGCAGGTCGAACTCGAAGGGCCTGAGCTGACCCCGATCGCAGCTGTCTCCGTCGCCGAGTGGCAGCGGGCCGACGACGCAGGTTGCCTCGATGAGTACGACAGCAGGTTCGGGATCACAGCCGAGCTGCCCGTCTCGGAATGGGAAGGCCACGACCCCGAGCAACTTACCTCCGAGGACTTCGAGGAAGTCTGGGGTCCTGCCCGTCGGCAGATCACATCCCGTCCCAGCTGACCTCTCGGCCCCGAGGAGGCTTCTTGGCATCATCACGACATGACCCCGCCCCTTCCTCGCACTGTCCGAGCAGTCAACACCGCTCAGCTCCTGGACCTGGCCCAAGAGGCCGCCAGGCACGGCTTCAGCCAGCGGCTCCCGGTCGACTGGCTCCAAGAGCACCTCGCCGCAGAGACGACGCACTACCTGTTCCCTACCCTCGTAGAGCGGCTCACGCACCGTCCCGAGATGCCGCTGCAGTGGAGGTGCCAGCAGCTTCTGACCATCAGCACCGGCGAACAGATCTGGGGTCTGCTCGACATCCTTCCCAGCACGTTCGACAAGATCCCGGAAACCTTGGACACGCCGTCCAAGAAGGACATCGTCAGCCGCATCGAGCAAGCAGTGACCGTGCGCGAGTGGGTGGAACGGGCTGCCGATGCAGGTTCATGACGCCCCCGGGCAGCGGTGCAGCCTGCCGGACAGTCGGAGGGGATGACACCGATCTGAGACAGCCGCCGCCCGACACGTCATGAGACTAAAGGGGAACGTCCAGGTCACAGCGTCGGCGCATGACACCGAAAAGAAGGCACCTACACCAGCTGTAGGATCTCAAATCTCGCGTCACAATCTCATCTCCGATGGCACATAGGCGGCACATATGCCGTCCTCAACATCCCCCTCCGGCCACGCGGCGGAGCCAGCCACCAGGCCGCCCTACGCGCCGGTGACGAAGCCGAGGCTCTTCCCTCCATCCTCCGCAAAGCCTTCACCGGCCCATACGCACGACAGCGGCTCTCGCGCTGCCTGGCAGCCCAATCCCACCCACCCTCACCGAAGCAGCCCAAGACCTCGGCATCCACCACTCGACCCTGGCGATCCAGCTCAACCGACTCGAAGCGGACCTCGGACACCCCCTCTTCGAACGAGCCGAACGTGGTACGGCCATGAAACTGACCCCATTCGGGAAACGAGTCGCCGCAGCCGCCCAGAAGATCCCGGTGAGGAAATGCCACGACGGTGAGAGGAAACACCCATCCAAGCCGTGAGACAGTGGGAAGCTGCTCAGCGCCTGGTCTCGTACCTGGTCAGGACCACGCCGCCGGGAAACGTCCGCGTCTCCACCAGGCTCAGGTTCACCCAGCTGTCCAGCGCGGTGAAGAACGGCGTGCCGCCGCCCACCAGGACCGGATGGGCGGCGATCGCGTACTCGTCGATCAGCCCGGCGCGCATGGCCGCCCCGGCGAGCGTTGCGCCGCCGATGTTCATTGGGCCGCCGTCCTCGGCCTTGAGCCGGGTGATCTCGGCGATCGCGTCGCCGGTGACCAGGCGGGTGTTCCAGTCGACCTTGTCGATCGTCGAGGAGAACACCACCTTCGGCGTGTCCCGCCAGTTGCGCGCGAACTCGATCTCCGCCGGGGTGGCGTTGGGCTGCTGGTCGCCGGTCGGCCAGTAGGAGCTCATCGTCTCCCATAGCTTGCGCCCATACAGCGACAGGCCACTCGCCTGCTCGTGGTCGAGCCACCACTGGAACAGCTCGTGGCTCGGCGGTCCGCTCCAGCCGATGTCGTCGCCGGCCGCGGCGATGTAGCCGTCCAGGGTCAGGTTCATGCCGTAGATCAGTTTCCGCATGGCCCAGCCTTCCGTCAGTGGGTGTCCGGCGTGTAGACCAGCGCGGAGCGGGAAACTCATCGGTGCGCGATCTGGGCTCGCCGGTAGTCCTCGTGCTCGGGGCTCAGCGTGGTGTACTCGGCCGACACGTGCAAGCCGCCCGATCTCGACCTCGCCCACGCGAGGAAATGCCACGGATTTGAGACTGATCATGGGTGACAAGGCCGTGAGACAGCCAAGGACGCCCAGGTCACGCAAGATCGACATGTCACGAGCGGCGAGACCCCACACCAGCTGTAGGGTCTCAAATTTCGTGGCCGAATCTCACGGCAGATGGCCAAGCGGTGGCCGATTGGCCATGAACTGAGACCGGCCGGTCGGCCGGTTCGCTCATTCTCAGATCCTCCGCCACCACCTAAACCAGCTCGCGCGTGCGCAGCCGGGCCAGCACAGCAGACCGGATACGGGCCGGGAGCTTGTCGGGCATGAGCGCACCGTAGGACTGCGCCCCCACCGTCCGCCTCCCGACACACCATGTCGCAGGCAGACCCGGGCGACGGTCGCCCGCCGCGTGGCTCGGGCACGGATCCGCGTGCCTGTCGCGGAAGACGCCGCACAGAGCCGCCGCACCCGAAAGATCCCCGGCTGCGCCGCAGGCGGCGCTGATGGCGTCTGCCCAGGCGCCCGGGAACAGCCGTGCGGCGAAGAGCACCGCCACGACGACCGCGACCCCAGGCGACCCACTGCATCTTGATCTGGCGTCGTAAGCACTCCAGCTCCTGCTCGTGGACAGTCGGTTCCGGGTCGGGCTCGTACTGGTCGCGGTGGTCATCGTGACTGCCAGAGCCGTGCTGAGCATGGCTGCGCAGCGCGGCGGCGGCCTGGCGAAGCACCGGGCTCGTGCATCAGGATCGGCGTGCAACCACGTCGGGTGATTCGGCGTGCTAGGTGGCGGGGAGTATTCCTGACCGAGTGTTGCCGCTCGGGCCGTCTCATGACGATTGTCTGCACGGGGGTCCTGTGAAGCCAGGAGAAGTGCTCGTCGACCGGTACCGGTTGCATGGTGAACTGGGACGGGGTGGATTCGGGACGGTCTGGAAGGCGTTCGACGAACGTCTTCAACGGCAGGTTGCAGTCAAGATTCTGTACCGCAGCGCTACGGAGTCAGGGTGGAGCAAGGCGGCAGCTCGGTTCTGGCAGGAAGCAATCACGGCCGGTGGCCTGTCTAGCGACCACATCGTCGTCGTGCACGACTTCGGACGGGTGAGTCATTCTGACGGACCGCGCGACTTCCTGGTGATGGAGCTGCTCGAGGGACGACCTCTGTCTCAGATAGTGGCCTGTGGAGTGATTCCGATCAATCAGGCTCTTTCGTGGGCGGGTCAGATCTGCAGAGCGCTCGAGGCGGCACATCGAGCGGGTGTGATTCACCGGGATATCAAGCCGCAGAACGTCATCGTGAATGAAGACACATCACGCCTGAAGGTTGTGGACTTCGGAATTGCGAAGAGTGCTTCGTTGCCGCTGAACTTGACCGAGACGAGGGAGGTGATCGGCTCTTGGCTGTACATGGCTCCTGAACGTGCAGACCTGCACGCGACTGTCGACGAGCGTTCGGACCTGTATTCCCTGGGGTGCCTTCTGTATGAGCTCCTGACGGGACATCCGCCGTTCTACGATCCGGATGCGACGCCGGCAGCGATCCTGCACTGCCACATGCGGGTAACCCCTCCCCCGCCCAGTCATACCCGTAGGGAACTCCCCCGAGGATCTGGACAGGCTCGTCCTCGAAATGCTCTCGAAAGATCCGGCCGCACGCCCGTCGAAGGCCTCGGAGGTGCGTGCACGTCTCTCGGCTCTGGCGTCCGTTCCACAGACCGCTGCCAGCTCGCTCGCAATGCCGCAGCCCATGAACATGAGGGAACAGGCTGTCCAGCAGCGGGTACAAAGGGCCGTACAGGCAGGCGACGCTGGTCAGGTATTGCTGGCCCGCAACCTCCTGCAGGACATCAGCCGGGAAAGCATTCAGCTGTACGGCGCCGCCCATCCGTGCACACTTCTGGCTCGGCTTGAATGGGTATGCCTGCAGGGCGAGCTCGACTGGGATCGCGGTCGGGCGATGGCTGCCGACCTTCTAGCCGACTGCGAGCAGGCACTTGGGACTCCACATCCGCTCACGCTGCGATGCCGCTCGGTGCACGGACATTTGACGGCTACCCTTGCCGACCCTGATCGGGCGCGGATTCTACTCGCATCCGTCATTGATGACTGCACTGCACATCTGGGAGCGGAGGCAGTCGAAACTCTCGAGGCCCGTGTATGGCAGGCAGATGCTGTGGATTCTGCTGGAGACCACGCTGAAGCACTCAGGCTCAACAGCCAGTTGATGCGCGACTGTGAGCGAGCACTCGGCCAGGTTCATTCGTTGACGCTGACTGCACGCCTTCAGCACGCGTTGTGCATGATCGACACAAGCGGGACGGCTGCAGCAGCGGTCTTTTACACACCAGCCCTCTCCAGTGGTGTGGCCCGCCTCGGTGAGGACTCGAGCCTGGTTCTTACGGCACAGCTCGGGTGGCTTACGAAGAGTACGGACAGCATGTCGCCAGCCCGTTTGAAGTACGAGCTGGAGCTACTCCTGCCAGGCGTGATCCGCAACTACGGCGACCATGCAGCCCCTACGTTCGTGACGCGGGGACTAATAGCAGTGGCTACGGCGACCGAAGGTCAGACAGCTGCATTGGATCAGTTGGGGGTCCCTCATTGCCAGCAGTTCAGTAGCACTGGGCGCGAAGTCGACGACCACACTCGCCCTGAAGGGTCTGCTTGCCGAGTGCGCTGGCTTGCTAGGGAACGCAGGCAAGGCGCGCGACTTGATGTGGGATGTGCGAGCCGAATTGGAGGAGGTGCTCGGGTCTGACGCCTCCCTCGTGCGTGATGCTCGAGCAGGAGCCGAAAGATGGGCGAAAGCTTCTCCGTGGCATAGTCGTATCCGTCGTCCGTCTTGGCTGAGAGGGTTCCAGTAGCTGTCGGGCCTCACAGGGACCACCCACTTGGGCGTCGCCAGAGGTGAAGCGTCAGATTTTCAGCACGAACGGACTGGCGGTGCCGTGGTGCTCCTTGGCACTGCTCGATGACACCGAGCAGAGCAAGGACGTCCACCGGGCCGTAGGTGAGATGTGGTTCCGTCTCGGCTCCCACCTCCCCTGACCCCCTGGCGCCAAGCCGTGTGCGACTACAGCGCCAACTCGACCCGAAGATCCGTTCCTCACAAGAGACGCATACGCAGTCGGTCGGTCCGCTTCCCGAAGTCGGTGTCTGATCTGCGCCGGTCGTAGACGGCCCCGGGCCGGATACCTGCGAAAAGAGCGGCCGCCGGAGCACGCCATGGGCGGCGAGGTAGTCGTAGAAAGCCGTCCGCTGCACGCCAGTGACCGCACCGGCCGGCTCCGGGGTGACGCGGGTGGCGGTGGCCCGTGGCAGCGGCGAAGCCGGCATCGGGGCGGCGACGCTGGATAGACAGCCGCGGTCGTGATGCTGGCTTCCGCCGGCACCCTTACTCTTCGCCATACCGGCACTGTGATACTCGAGGAACTGGCGGCGGCGTTCTGGTGTGAAGCGGGAGGGGCGGCGCCCCGCGCGGCGCGCGGGGCTGGCGCGGCCGGCACCGGTGGCCGCGCGGCAGTGACAGCCGCAGACACGATCGCACGCATCACCACGCCCCCGGCCAGCATGCCCAAACCCGCAACTGGCCGAGCGGAGAACACCCGAAACCGAGTACCGCCTCAGACGCGGACCGCCGCTCAAAGACACTGCGTCGCCCCAAAGAGCCTGTGGACGGCACCCTGCGCGAAAGCCGGTCAAACACCGGCCAAGAGGTGCCGTAGAGTGGGTTTCACCGACGCGGGGTGGAGCAGCTCGGTAGCTCGCTGGGCTCATAACCCAGAGGTCGCAGGTTCAAATCCTGTCCCCGCTACTACACCGGAAGGGCCCGGATCTTCAATGGATCCGGGCCCTTCCGTGCGTGCAGGGGTGCTTCGGGGTGTGGGGCCAGGTTTTTGGCCGGTCCGTCTGATCGGGCCCGGGTTGGCTAGCCAATCAGTCGGTGGTGATGTTGTCGTACGCGATGGTCGCTGTCTCCTTCGCCGGGTTTCGCGCTGCCGGATCGGGGCGGGCCGCTCCACCACCCAGCATGGCGGTGCTCCGGCCGGCCCCGGCCCCACCAGGCCCGCACGGCGCCCTCCGCCGCTCGCCGAGCGCGCCCGGTCGGCGGCCATCAGCGCGAGTTCCAGCACTATCGGCGCGGCCCGGCCGGTGGCACCGTGCCGCCGGTGGACCTGACCCGAACGAGTGGTGATGGGAGACGCGCCGCGTCGGCGGCTCGCGGCGGATCGATTCGCCGGGCGCAGCCCTCATAGGGTCAGCCCCGCAGTGACCCCTTGATCATCTCCAGAAGGGATCCACCCCGCATGAAGCTCCGCAACGCCGTCGCCGCCGCCCTCGGCGCCCTCGCGCTCACCCTGTCGATGTCCGGATCGGCGCTGGCCGCCACCGGCGAGTTCCACTACAAGTTCAGCGACGCTGCCGGCGACGAACTGAGCGTCACCCTGCCCGACCCGCGCAGCGGCGAGTGCATCAACCTCTACGCCGTCGACTCCTACAAGTACCCGCCCGGCTACGCCCCGCACAACGAGACCGACGCCTGGGTGACCGTCTACACGGACACCAACTGCGACGGCGACCAGTGGCGGCTCAAGCCCCACGGCCGTCAAGCTTCCGACCGCCTCCTCGTGCGCTCGGTCCGATTCGACGAGCCCGTTGAAGGACATCCGGCCGCCAGATAGCACCCGAGTCAGAAACTCTCTCGAAGGCGGGGATGACCGGGGGCCTCGGAGAAGCGACCGCCACCCCCCGGTCAGTGCTGGGCGCGGGTACCGAAGGGAAGCCGCCCTGACAACTGGGGCCGCATCGAGTCAGAACGTGCGAGCGAGCGGCTGAAAGAACGGAAGGCTGTTCAAGGCGTCCGTGAACTCTGCGCCCCGCTCCTGCGACTCCCGGATGTCCCCATCGTCCAAACCTTCTTCCACGATCCACTTTTGCAGGGCCCGCTTGGGCTTCTTGATCTTCTGCTTGTTGAAGGGGTCGAGGCTCTTGCTGGCGGTTTCGTCGCCCACCGGACCGGCCGTGTGAGCAGCAGCCGGCGCCACGACAAGTGAGGCCAATACAAGCGCAGCCACAGCCGTAGCGCGTCGCAGGTGAGCAGCCATCAGGATTCCTTCCAAGCGGATGTGAACTCGCTCCGCCGGAGGGCAAACTGCTCAGCTTGCCGAAGGTGTCGTACCCCGCCGCGCGCCAAGGCCTGCTGCCAAAACGCTGCGTCTCAACGACGTTTTGGGCGGCCCGGTGCTACTGCCGCCAGAGCGCTCTGGTCACCGGGCCTCGCCCGCGCACACCCTATCGACGCGGACTGAACCGACCGTAGCCACGCCCAACCACCACCCCGCATCACAAGCACAGCGTTCGGCATCCCGAGTGACATGCGCGGGCAAGGGTTGACGCCCGACGCCGACACCAGCCACCCCCACCAAAGCCCTCACCGTTCTCGCATCCCCCCGCCGACCACGCGCAAGCAGCCCCAGCGTCGCAGTGGACCGAGGACGCGGAGTCGCCTGTTGCGTACGCCGGGGCTTGATGCCGACCGCTGAAGAAGGCTGTTCCCGAGCCGGTCAGCTTGTCATTCACCCCCTCAGGGTCGTCATCGTGCCCCTTGGCCTCGTCGTGTCCACGGCACCCGGCCCTGCCTGTTGTCAGGTGAACAAGTGGCTGATACCGCCTTGGCCATCCGTTCCGTTCCAAATCACGGCCCCCACCCAGAACGGAAACCAAAAGACCCGTTCCGGCAGGACTGAAGCGGCAAGGAGCCAGACGACAGGCAGAACAGTGAACAGCAGACAGCAGGACAGTCCCCGGCCGAACGTGTGCGACTGCCCAGTCGAATTCGTAGTCACCTCGCGAAGGTAGGCGACGCTCACAAGTCGCACATGAGTAGCCGTACCTACTTTGCCGCTCGCCTCATGGTCCGTCTGGGTTTGGTGCCCTGCCTGTGATGGCGCTGTCCGTCATGCACTGGGCGGTCACCGACCCCCTGGGCTGGCGGGAGTCGCAGATCGACAAGGGGCGGCGCGAGAACGGCCATCCCTCCCACCCGTTCCTGCCGCTTACGGCCGAGGAGGTGCGCGCCTGGCCCCACCCAGTCACATCCCGCACCGCCGGCGAGCTGCTCGCCTCGCCGGCCCAGGAGTGGTCCTTCGAGCCCTCCCGGTCCGGTCTCGAGCAATCCGGGACGAGGTGCTGGCCGACGCCCGGACGGTGCTCGGCCGGTACGGTCCCAACCCCGTCTTCCGGACCTCTTCCGACCTGGCCCGGACCTCCGACTCGCCAGACTTCCTGGCCGACGAACTCGCCGGCGGCCGCGCCTTCACCGGCTACATGACGGACCTCGGCCTGATCACAGTGAGCGCGGACGAGGTCGGGGGCTGCTGGTCGTTCAACGCGCGTTAAGCAGGCCTGCCCTGGCCGAACCGGAACAAAGCGGAGACCCTGACCAGAGGCTGCTGCCAACTGGTCCTCGCCGCGGAGACCCCGCTTGAGGAGGTCTCCTTGGCGCTTGGCACAGCAAGGCACAGGCGGCGCCAGAAGCATGGCCGCACCGAAATCGGAGTGCCAGGGCGGCGCCACCTTGTGACACTAGCCCAATGATCAACATGCCTACCGCTGCCCTGGACTCGTTGTCCGGGCTCGCCTTCGGTGATGCCTTCGGTGACCGCTGGTTCGGCATCCTGCGCCGCGAAGGCCCCGCAGCCTTGGAAGCACGGATCTTGCCCCCGGAGCCACTGTGGCAGTGGAGCGACGACACCGCCCAGGCGCTCGTTCTCGTCCGGGAACTCGCCGATGGCGACGGCGCCATCGACCAAGACCGCCTCGCCCGCCACCTCGCCGCCACCTACGCCGACGACACGCACCGCGGCTACGGAGCCTCAATGCACGACGTACTCCGCCGGATCGGCGCGGGCGAGCCCTGGCGGGAGGTGGTGGCCGGACAGTTCGGCGGCCAGGGCTCCTGGGGCAACGGCGCGGCCATGCGCGTCGCCCCGCTCGGCGCCTGGCACGCCGCCGACCTCGACTCCGTCGCCGAACAGGCCGCCAGCCAGAGCGCGGTCTCGCACCACCACCCGGAAGCCGTCGCCGCGGCGGTCGCGGTAGCCCTCGGCGCAGCGCTGGCAACCCGCAGCCGCGGCGGGCCTGCACCAACACGTCCGGACTTCCTCCAGACGGTCGCCGCACGACTGCCCGACAGTGACGTCCGGTCGGGACTGGGGGTCGCGGCCCGGATGCCGGCACGCACCTCGGTTCGGCATGCCGCCAAGGTCCTGGGCTCCGGCTACCGAATGTCAGGGCCCGACACCGTCCCCTACGCCCTGTGGTGCGCGGCAGGGCATCTCGACGACCTGCACGAGGGCCTGTGGTTCACCGTCGCCGGGCGCGGCGACATCGACACCACCTGCGCCATCGCGGGCGGGGTCATCGCCGCTCGAACGGGTGTCACCGCTCTCCCGGCCGCCTGGCACACAGCCCGCGAACCGCTGCCCCCGTTCCGGTCGGAGTAGACCCTCAAACAGGTGCGGCCACAGTCGGCCCCGCCCGATTCAATCGGACTTGCACAAGGAGAACCCTCTGGCCCGGGAGTTGAACGAGCGGGCCCGCCCCCAGGTCCGCGCCCTTGGTGTCGGGCCCCACCCCATTCGAGGCCCAGCAGAGGCAGCACCTGAAGCGGGGACGCAGGTCCACCGCGGTGCTGCCAGTCAGGCCCGGCACGGTCACTCACGCCTGGCCGGACCTGACCTCCGAACAGATCACCGACGCCTGCATCCTGCTCGGCGCCGGACAAACCCGAACCGCCGTCGCCGCCAAGCTGCGCGTCTCCCGATGGACACTCAGCCGCGCCCTCGACACCGCCTCCCGCTGACGCCCGCCACAACCGCGAACGGCGTCCGCCGATAGCCGGACCTGGCCGCAACGGCCGACCGAACGCGTCCCGGAGCGTACCGGCCTGCCTCAGCCGGTGCCGTCCTGCACCGGATAGTGGATGATGACCGCACCGCCGGTGGCGTAGTTGGCGACATCGGCGGCCACCCGCTGGCCTTGCGGCGACGCCCGCGCCGCGGCCATGGCGGCGGCGTCAGCGAAGTCGCCTTCGAAGACCGCGAAATACGGCGCTTCTCCCTTGGTCGCCGCCACGTCGAAGCTGTAGCGCCACGCAAGCAGGCCGGGCCAATTCATGACCAGTGGAAGGTGGTTGGTCACGTAGTAGTCGCGGAAGTGGTCAGGGTCGGCGGGCTTGGAATACAGGACCACCAACTTATGCATGACGACCTCCGTCCAGAGACGAGACCGTAACGCTCCGGGTGACCTGGGAGCTCCTGCCAAGAACTGCCGCCGACCTCGCTAGGTGCGGAGCATCGGGATCTGGGTGAGGACGGAGGTGGTTTCGAGGAGCGCGTGGGAGTCGGTGGCCAGCCACAGCGGGAGGTCGCCGACGAAGGCTACGACATCGGGGAGGGCCCGGGTGGGTCGGGTCGCGCCAGAATCCATAGTCGAGCACACCGGGCTCGGTGGCCGCGGCCTTCGCGAGAGCCGTGAGGGCGGACTCGAAATCGGCGGTGTGCGTGAGTGCGATGTCCAGTACTGCGGTCAGTTGAATCGTCATATGCGCAGGTTAGGGCTTGATGTGCGGTCGAGGGAAAGACCGGTACGGGATAGGCTCAGAACGGATCGTTATCAATCGGCAGGGAGGGCACGTGGCGCCGGATACGGTGAGCCTGCGGTACTTCCTGGTGCTGGCGCAGGAGTTGAACTTCACCCGCGCGGCCGCACGGATCGGTATCGCACAGCCCGCACTCAGCGCCCGGATGCGCCGATTGGAGGCGGAACTCGGTACGGCCCTGCTGGTCCGCAACACGCGTAGCGTCGTATTGACCACGGCCGGTGCGGCTTTGGCGGAGTCCGCGCCGCCCGCCCTGGCGGCGCTGGACCGGGCATGGGACACCGCCCGGAGCGCGGCGGCCGGTGAACTGGGCACGCTGCGCATCGGATACAGCCTCAGCGCCGGGGCCGAGACGGCACCGGCCCTGGTGGACAGGCTGATTCGCGGCAACAACGGACTCGAGGTCGGCGCGGTCCCGATGACGACACCGGAGATCTCCCCCGCGGTCGCCGACGGCCGCATCGATGCCGGGATCACCCGCGGTGAACAGCCGGGCCGTGGCGTGCGCCGGTTCCTGCTGCGGCGTGAGCGCATCGGGGTCCAGCTTGCGCAGCACCATCCGCTGGCCGAACACCCGGAGATCGAGATCGCCGACGCGGCCGCGTATCCGCTGCGGCTCCCGGACCGTGCGGCCAACCCCGTGATCCACGATCAGCTGTCCGCAGTGTTCCGAGACACCCGACCACACCCCCGATTCCACACGCCCGCAGTCTCTTTCGACATGTCTCAGCGCGACCTGCGCGACGGGGTCACCCTCGCCCCGGCTGGAGAAGCCGCGGCCACGGCACAACCGGCCGGTCTCACCTGGCGACCGCTGCGAGGCGCGCCCAGCCTGACGATCCACCTGGTCCTCCCACGCGAGCAGTCGCCACTACACCGCCGCATCCGTGCCGTCGCCAAAGCCCTGGCGCACGAGCTGCACTGGCTGCCGGACTGACGCGCAAGAGGTCAAGCGAGACGGACGTCTGCGGTGGCGAGGCCGAAGACCTTGCGCCGGGCGGCCGTGGTGACGGCGAACTCGTGTTCGGTCGGCGCGAACCGGGCCACCGCGTCGACCTCGCGCACCACGGTCGCCGGATTGTGCGGGCGCCCGGTGTTCCGCAGGACCTCGCGGGTGTCGCTGTACATCGTGATGAGCACGCCTCCGGCGAACGTCAGCTGGTCCTCCTCCAGGTCCGCGAGGTGCTCGACGATCGCGGTGCGGTCGCGTGCGACGTAGGCGCGCGTCAGGTCGAGGGCGCGCCACGCGGCCTCGTCCATCCGGGGGTCGGTGCGGTCGGCGAAGTCCTTCATCGTGGCTCCGTGGTCGATCGAGCGGAGGGGGTAGTGCGGGGGTGGGGCACGGCAGTGGGCAGCCCCAGGTCGAGGCGCTTGTCCATGTCGAGGCGGAACGTTCCGTACGGGTTGACGTTGGACCAGAACAGGGCGGTCAGGCCGCGCCGGTCCTCGCCGGTGAGCTTCTTCGCCCACGCCGGCTCGGCCAGGACCTGCTGCACCAGCAGGGTGTTGACGTGCACGAGCGCGGACTGGAGCAGGTGCAGGGCGAGCATCGACGTCTCGGCGTGCTCCTTGTCCGGGCCGGTCAGGGCGCCGACCTTGCCGTAGTGGAGCACCGTGTTCGCGCTGTTCCAGTTCTCCACGACCTGGAGCCCGCCGTGGATCTCACGGCGCAGGCCGGGGTGGGCGAGGTAGTCGCAGGCGAAGATCGTGCGCACGGCGCGGCCGAGTTCCTCAAGTGCCCGATAGGTGGGGTGCTTGGGGCCTCCGCGGGTGAAACGCCGCAGCACTTGCTCGGCCTCCGCCGTCCCGAGGCGGAGCGCGGTCGCGTACTTCACCACCTGGTCGTACTGCTGCTCGATCAGCTCCCAGCGGATCCGCCGCGTCAGCGAGGCGCCGAGTGCCGGCCAGCCCGGCGGGGTGTCATCCGGGCGGTACAGGCGGATGCTGCCGATGTTCTTCAAGCGGGGCAGCAGCCGGAACTTGAGCAGCTCGGTGAGCGCGAAGCCGACCACGGAGGCGCCGTGCGTGTCGACGTAGTTCGCCTCGATCTCGGCGTCCGTGCAGTGCCGCAGCAGTCCCTCGATCATCGCCGCGACCTCGGACGACGAACACGACTTCAGCTGGGAGTAGATGCAGACGTTCTTCCGCTCCACGTGCCAGTAGATCACCACGCCGTTGCCGCCGTAACGGGCGTGGTACTCGGTCATGAAGTTGCTGGACCAGAAGCCAAACTTCTTCGAGTCCGACGCGCACGCCGTACCGCGGCCCCACCACTCGGTATCGCGGGCGGCGAAGGTCCCGTTGACCAGCCTGGTCACGGCTGCCCGGAGGTAGTCGACGGTGATGAAGTGCCGGCGCACATGCCGCAGTACCGCCTCGCTCTCGCCGTGCTCGCCGGTCGCCACGATCGCGCGGATCCCCATGTTCGTGCCCAGCGCGAACAGCGCGAGCAGGAGCCGGCGCTGGAGAACGTCCCGGTCGATGCGCTCGTAGGCGGCCACCGAGGAGAACTCGTCGGTGAAGCCGGTCATGAAGTCGGCATTCTTCAGCACATCCAGCAGGTCCAGGACACCCCAGCGCCGTACGACCTCGTCCTTCAACGCCTGCAGACCGGTCGGCTCAGCCAGCGGCTCCAGCTTCGGCACGGTGATCCACGGCTCGCCTCGACGTGTGGTGACCTTCACCCCGCCCGCGCTGCCGTCCGCGAGCGCGGCAGTGAGCCCGTCCAGGCCCGCCGTCATCCGCTTCTTCAGATCGGCGATGAACGCGCCCGGGTTCATCAGCTGGCGGATCGCCGCGTAGTGCACGGTGCGGGTGGCGTCAAAATCACCGGGCAGGTCGTCCTCCGGATTCCGCCAACGAGCCGCACCCTCGACGTAGATCTCCCGGCGGCGCACCGCATCCCGCAGCGCGACCAGCACACACAGCTCGTACGGGATGCGCTCGACCCTGCCCTTGTCGTCGACGACCGCCTCACGCCAGTCCTTGCGCACCACGCCGTCCATCGGCGGCTCGTCCTCGGCGGTGTCGTAGAAGCGGGTCTTGCCGTCGACATCGGCGTACTTCTTCAGCAGCCGACCACCGGATACAGCGCCCGCCGTACGACCTCGTCCGGCTTTCCGACCGCGGCCTCCGCCAGCTTGAAGAGGATCCCCTCCTTGCCCCGGACCTTCCTCAGCTCCGCCGTGAGCTGCTTCTCCACCCGCCGCTCAGCACGAGCGTTGATCTTGTGGACCAGAGCGATCAGCAGGTCGACCAGGGCATCGGTGATCTCCGCCTGCCTCGACGAACACAGCGCCGCGAGCAACGTGACCCGCTCGTCCTCCGCCGTGTCGCGGAAGTCCGAGGGATACATCTTGATCGCCCGCGCCCTCCACCCGGCCACCAGCTTCTCCGAGCAGTCCGCGAACAACCCCTTCGGAAGCCCGAGTTCCCGCACCGACGTGAGCTTGATGATCTCCATCAACAGGGCGTCCCGACCGACAGCTCCCGAGTCGCGCTTGAGCGCGGCCAGCAGCGCGATGCCCTCATCGTTCCCCTCGGCCACCAGCGCCAACAGCCGGGCCCTGCCCACCGCGCCCAGACGCTCAATGGTCCGGGCACAGAACGCCCGCTCCCACCTGCCCCGCGCCGCGACCAGGACCTTCTCAATACGGGTCGGGCCCGGCGGCTCTATCTTCCGCGTACGGCACTCCACCAGCAGGGCCTCGCGCTGCCGGTCCTCCACCAGTTCGACCGGGCATACCTCCGCGGCCAGCCACGCAGTCAGCGACTCCTCGTCGGCGAGCGTCGGCGGCGGAAACCCCAGGGCCTCGCGGATCTGCTTGCGGTGCCGCTTCGCGCCCGGTCGGCCCGGACTTGTTGGCCACGAGCTTCCAGTCGCCGTCCACCAGGGTCCAGCTCGCCAGCAGCTCTTCCGGCGACCACTCCTCCCGCACACCCGCCCCTTGTCGTCGGCCTCCCGGGCATTCACCCGGATAACCCAACGAGGCCTCCCACCACCGGGAAACGGGCCCCAGAACCTACCGACGGGTTACTTGCTCCCTGGTGTCTGGGCTAGGACTCCGGGGCCGATACGGGCTCATCGACCCGTACGAAACAGAAGAGGAAGGAGAACAGGACGCGAAAGTGATCCCGTTCCCCCTGCGAACCTTCGACCCGCCACTCGTCCACAGCCCCGACGTCCTCTACTCCACCCCCATCAACCTCAACCTCCCCACCGCCGTAGGGAGCCGCACCTAACCCCACCCAGGCCGGGCGCCGATCGACACGGAAGCCGGTGCCCGGCCACCCCCGAGCAGAGCGGTGCACAGTCAAGCCCTCGCACTGCTTGCGTGTTCGGGTCCCCACGAGGACGGAACGATGCCGCCGCTGGTGGGCGTGAACTTCGCCTGAGTGGCCGGGGCAGCCTTGTCCTCATGGTGCGGGTGCCCGGGTTCTCCCCGCCGCTGCCGACCGGTACGCTCCCGCCCGTGAACGATCTTCGGGTGGGAGCGTCCGTAGTTGCGGGCGGACTGGTCTTGGGCACACTCACCGTCATGGGTGGCTGGTGGGCCCTCAACGGCGGGATCTACGGCTGCACCGCCGCGGACGCGGCACTGCAGGACCCGATGGCCGCCCAGGTCGGGACTCTCGGCACCCCGCAAGGAGCACAGGCTGACGACGGGTCTTACTCCGGCTGCGACGACGACGACCGCTTCGCGTACTTCGGCCGGGGGTACACCGAGCCCGCCCGCCGAGCGGACGTCGTCGCCTACTACCGGGCGGCCGCCGCCCGCAACGGCTGGCTGCCGGCACCGCCCGAGCCGGACGAGCCCGCCCAGCGCCACGACCCAACCGGCGAACGGATCGGCCTCTGCTTCACTAAGCAGATCAACGGCGCCACCTCCCATCTCGCCGTGTCCTGGGCATTCGACGGGGAGCAGGGCTACACCGTGGAGGCCCGGGCGAGCCAGAGCGGCGGCTCCTGGTGTCCGTGAGCCCGGCCCCGGGCAACGGCGGTGGTTTGCCCGCCGGGTGTAGGCCCACCTCATGCCGAACAGCCAGGACCGTGCTCGAAAGGCCGTCGATCGGCTTTCCCTCCTGGGCGAACCGACCGACTGACAGCCCCGAGACAGCCCGGCACCAACGCGAAAGCCGCCTTCCGGCGGAGAGTCCGCAAATAGGGCCCTTCGTCACCTTCCCGGAGCATGTTCTGCGGGGCTTTAGCCACCGGATCTCTCCCAACCCTCGGGCCTTCCAGCGTGACACCGATGTGGGCATCCCACGAACACGCACGCCCTCACGCCGCCCCGCCCGGCCGCGGTGCACGTTCGGCGACTGCACCAGGGCAGGACGGAAGTGAGGGCTGATGATTGGCCAGAACGGCCAACCATCACGCTCACCTGGCCAACCACGACGCTAAGTCACAACTGTGGGTGAGCGCCGTAGTTGGTTCTGACCCCTCTTCCGGATGCTGTTGGTGATCTTGTCGGGAGCCGTTGCCACTCCACTGTTGCGGCCCGGGTGGCGTGCCGGACTTGTAGCCGAAGAACCTGCTCTCACACGCTGGCCTCGGCCAGCCCCCCGGCCTGTCGGGACGCCGCATGACCAGCGACTACTGGAACGCGACGGCGCTCGCGCCGAAAATCACCAGCAGCATCCGGAAGCACGCTCAGAACCACTGAGTTGGCCGGCTCAGCGTGGATACTGGCCCGCTGTGATCCCTCGAGATAGACGAAGTTTGATCGGATTGGCCGGTACGAAACCTACTCAACGCTGGTGCAGACGATCTTGGCGGATTCGTTGCATGATGACAGTCTTGCGACCATGAAGATCCTTTTTATCGGTGGAACCGTCTTCCTGGGCCGTGCGCTCGTCGACGAGGCGCTGCGACGTGATCACGAGGTGACGTTGTTCAACCGCGGACAGGCGGGCCCGACGCCTTCGGGTGCGGAAGCGGTCCAGGGCGATCGAGAAGACGAAGCTGCCCTGCGTGCGCTGGTAGAAGAGCGGACCTGGGACTGTGTAGTCGACACCTGCGGGTTCGAGCCCCAGATCGTGCAGCGTTCGGTCCGGGCACTGGCCGGGCACGCAGAGATTTACGCCTTCGTTTCGTCTTTCCATGCCTACTCGGACTGGCCCGCAAAGGGTGTGGACGAGTCCTTCCCTCTCCACGCCTGCGCTCCGGACGCCTCGCCGGACGACGTGCCCTACAACGCGCTCAAGGCCGGCTGCGAGCGGGCGGTCGAGGAGGGCTTCCCCGAACGCGCCCTGATCGTCAATCCCGGCATCATCGTTGGTCCCGGAGAGAACGTCGGGCGCCTCCCGTGGTGGCTGGAGGCCATCGCACGTGGCGGCCGTGTGCTGGCTCCGGGGTCCCCGGACCGCGCGATACAGCTGATCGACGCCCGTGACATCGCCAACTTCATGCTCGACCGGCTCGCCGAGGGCGGCACCGGCCGATATCTGACCACCGGTGTCCGCGAGAGCACCACCATGGGCGAGCTGCTGAGTGCCTGCGTCGATGCCACCGGTACCGAGACCGAACTCGTATGGGTGGACGAGCAGTTCCTCCAGGATCACGGCGTGGCCCCGTGGACCGAACTCCCACTGTGGGCCCCTGACATACCCGAGGTGATCGGCACCTGGACCGCTTCCTCAGCCAAGGCCCTGGCCGCAGGTCTACGCTGCCGCCCCGTCGCCGAGACCGTCGCGGACACCTGGCGAGTGCTCATCGAGGGCACGTATCCGCGGCCCAAATACCTTCAGGGGAAGACTCCCGTCGGCTTGGACAAGGACAAGCACGACGCGGTCCTCGCCGCGTGGAACGACCGCAGACTACAGGCCTGAGCCGCACCGCGCCCCCGGCCCCGCAACCCGGGCAGGACAGCACGCCGACCGCTGGCCTGCGGGCCAGCATCAACGCTCAGCCGGGCCAACCCAGTGGTTCTGACCTTGCTTCCGGATGCTGTGGGTGATCTCCGGCGCCGCCGCGGTCACGTACCAGGAGCCCCGGGCCAGCCCGCTGCCTGGCAAGCCAGGGGGCTGGCCGAGGGCAACGTATGCGTACGTCTGCGAGTCATCGTCCCGGTACGCCGCACAGGGCACAGCAGCGCGGTGAAACAGACCCCGGCAAGATCACCAACAGCGTCTCCTCCGTGATGGCTACGCCAGACAGGCGGCCCACGTCCAGGCTGGCTCTCTTGCTACTCCTCGTCTTCGTCCGTGGCCGTGTCCCAGGCCGGTAGCGATGTTCCGGCCGCAGTCGTGATCCGAAGAACCTCGCACCCCATGCGGTGGACAGCGGCGAAGAGGCGCTGCTGGACCCGTCTGCTGTCTTCGGGTGGGTCCGCGCCGGGACCAGGCCCGAACCCGTCGCCCACCGCCACGCCGCGACCGGCACCCGCAGCCGGCCCGCCGCCTGACCCTCGTCGAACACCTCACGCACCGAACCTGGCACCCTCCCAGTGGGGCGGCCGCGACCTGTCCGGCGGCCAGTGGAGCGCCTCGCCAGCGCGGGAGCCTTCCACCGCAAGGACGCACCCCTGCTGATCTGCGACGAACCCACTTCCGCGCTCGACCCCCCGGGCCGAGGAAGCCGTCTACGACCGCAACCGGGCCCTCAGCGAAGGTCGTATCGTCGTCCTGATCACCCACCGCCTCGGCTCCACCCGCGCCGCCGACCGGATCGTCGTCCTCGACGGCGGCCGCCTCCTGGAGGAAGGCACGCACGAGCAACTCCTTGCCGACGACGGCGAGTACGCGGAGCTGTGGCGTACGCAGGCGCGGACCTACGCCGATCAGCCTCAAGGGTGAGAGCCCGGACGATCCATCCGCTGCAGCGCGCGCGATCCTCTGCCTCTGTCGGGCGGTCAGGGAGCGTTCTCAGTCCGAATCATGCGGCGCAGACTCTCCCGAGCGCCCGCGAGATCGTCTTGGGCCTCGCTGAGCTGGTCATTCAGTCCCTTGACCTGGGCCAAGGCATCGTCGCGCTCAGCCTGCACGCTCGTTCTCCGCCGTGAGTTCATCGACGCGGGTGCCGAGGCCGGCGGCGCCGAACTGGTCGAGCTGCTGGCCGAGGCTGCGACGGACGGCGCCCTTGAGTCGTTCGACTTCTTCGCGCAGGCGTCGGTTGTCCTGCTGGAGCAGCTGTTTCTCCAGCTTCCGTCCGGCCGGCTCCTTGGCGCCGGCGCGGGCACCGCTGGTTGCGGCGCGTCCCTGACGGCGCCGCGCGGCCTCGATGTGCTCGCGCACGCACTCGGCGTAGACGAGCCAGTGCGAGACATTCGCGGCGCGGGCGACCCCGGTGAAGGTGACCGGTTCGTCGTCCGCGACCAGCTGGTCGGCCGGCTACGAGACCCTCGAAGACCTCGCCGCCGCCGTGCAGGAAGCCGCCCGCAAAGGGCAGCCCTGCCAGCAGCGTCCGCAGCCGTTCGACGTCGATCCGGCCGTGGTTCAGGCCGCCGTACATCGCTCCGTGCCCACGACGGTGCTCGGGCAACAGCGTCAGGTCCACCGGTGACTTCACCGAGCCGTCCGCACACAGCACCGCGTCCACGAGCTCGAACAACTCATCCCGCCGGGCGGCCAGACACTCGTAGAACTCGCCCCGGAAGCGTGACGCTTCCGCGAACGCTTCCCTCCGGACAGCATCAGGCAGCAGACTCACCCTCACGGCCTTCGTCGTGGTCACGCGCATCCTTGGTCGGAGCACATGATCAGACGAAGGCCGCCCCCACGTCCGGAAAATGCCCAGGTGAGCGACCCAGTTCGACGGACGATTCGAGCGGGGTATGAGGCGAGGTATCCCTATGCTTCGGACTCTGGCCCGGCCCGTAGGTACCGACCCCAGACCTGGGCCTTGCGATAGGGACCGGCCCCGTCGCAGTCGTACTGCGGAGCGTCGAAGGTCACCCAATACAGCAGCTCGCCGCTGAGCGACTGGGCATGTTCGTTGGGTTCCGGTGCACCCATGGCATCGATCGTTCCAGCAAACTCGACCTGCCAAGGACCGTCCCAGTCCTGGTCGCGAACGACTGTGACCCGGCTGCCCGGTGCCAGTGCACCCCTCGGCCATGACTGGCTCAAGGGACGACCGAGGATGTGCTCTATCGCCCGGCGGTCGTCGACGTCCGCAGGAACAGGGCCGGAACTGTCTGTCATGCCGCCCACTCTGCCCGCACCACTTCAGGGGCGCCAGAAGATAAAGAACTTCCCAATGCTGATGTCAAGTGGCTGTGGTGACGGATGGTGAGAGCTGGTAGCACGCTCCGTCGCGGATCATCGCCCAGAGAACGTTGGCTCTGCGGCGAGCGAGGGCCAGCAATGCCTGCTTGTGTCCCTTTCCTTCGTTGCGCTTACGCCTGTAGGGCCTCGAGGCGGGGCATGATCTGAGGCTGGCCATCGAGGAAAGGTAGAAGGCCCTCAGGAGGCCGCGGTGGTAGCGGCGGGGTCTGCGCATGTTGCCGCTGACGCGGCCCGAGTCGCGGGGAACGGGGGCCAGGCCAGCGAAGGCGGCGAGGCGGTCAGCGGTCCCGAAGGCTTCCATGTCACCGCCGGTGGCGGCGATGAACTCGGCGCCCAGTAGGGAGCCCATCCCGGGCAGGCTGCGGATCACCTCAGCGTGCGGATGCTCGTAAAACCGTACTTCGATGAGAGCGTCGAGTTCGGCGATCTCATCGTCGAGGACCATCACGCCTTTCGCGAGGCGAGCCACCATTGTGGCTGCCAGTTCCTCGCCGGGCAGCTCGGTGTGCTGGGAGTGAGCCGCGTCGACTGCCGCCTGGGCGACGGCATCAGCACCCTTCACCTTGCGGTTCTTCAGCCAGGCTCCGATGCGTCTGGCACCAGAGCGGCGGATGGCGGCCGGACTCTGATAGCCGGTCAGGAGTATCACGGGCCCCTTGTTGCTCAGGTCGAGAACCCGCTCCAGCGCCGGAAAAATTTCGAGGAGCTGGGCTCGGAGCCGGTTGATCTGCCGGGTGCGGTCGATGACGAGGTCCGTCCGGCGGGTCGTCAGGATCCGCAGGTCGACGGCCTTCTCGTCGCCGGGCCGCAACAGGCCGAGATCGCGGCGCATGCGGGCCTGGTCCGCGATGACAAAGGTGTCTTTCTCATCTGTCTTGCCCTGGCCGCGGTAGGCGGTCGACGCCTGGTGCACGGCCAGGCCGGTGAGATAGACCATCGGCTGGCCGTGGCTGGCCAGGAGCCCAATGAGCAGGGCGGCGCCACCGTGATTGATGTCCACCGCCCACAGCGCGTCCTCGGACAGCGCGAGCACATCCCGGATGAGTTCCAGCAGGGCCGGCTCGTCGTTGAGAACCCGCCGCGAGAGCAGGCGTTCGCCCTGGGCGTCGATCACCACGCAATGGTGATGTTCCTTGCCGATGTCCACTCCGGCCCAGATCTGGGACACGGTCACCTCCGTCAGCTCGTCGTCCAGAACAGTCCCGCAGACGACCTCGCCGACGTTGTCCTACGAAGCGATCGAGTCGCGTATCCCAATTAGCGGTCGAGTCGTCGCGGGGTCCGGGGCGGCCAAGTTCTTTGAGCCATCAGACGGCGACAAGCTCACAGCCATACCCCGAACCCCTGGGTCCTGCCGATCCTACGAATGACCGGCTCAGACCACGCTTGGAAGGTACGACAAGCTGAGTGCCTGCTTCCGATCCCCCTGCCATCTCTCGTCACCGCTGCCCGGGTAGATATGAGGCGCGATGGGGCAGGGGGAGCGCCAAGTAGTACGAAGTGCCCGGTTGGTGCTGCTTGTTGATGTTTGGGAGCGCTGCTTCACGCGTTGGTGTGGAGCAGCGCGAGCAGCACCGTTTCGTCACCCAGAGCTTCTTGTTGTCTTCGTGCGGTGACGCCAGTCGGGGGTTTCCCTGCTCTCCGTCGGCTGGCGGCACGGACATCCCCATTGATCTCCCCGGCCGACGCTGGCGCAACAGTGTGCTCGTGGCCGAGAAAGAAGCAGACACATGCGCATTTCTGCCTCCCGTTCCAGCCGAGTCGTCGCGCTCGCTCTCGGCGCCGTGACGTCACTGGCCGTTCTGGTCCGGCACTGCTGCGGCCGCCGGCATGGACGCCCCGTACGCCCGCGCCGCCGCGAAGGTCAGCGGCACCGCTTCGCTCCTCGGATCCAAGAACGTCGACGCCGTCACCCGGGGAACCGGCACCAACCAGGCGGGCGTGTACTGCGTCAAGGTCTCGGACTCCAACATCGACCTGGCCAGCGCGGCGATCGTCGCGACGCTCAACAACAGCCGGGGCGAAATCACCGCCATCGGCGGGCCCCATGGCTACTGCGGCAGCGCCATCGACACCATCACGATCGTGACGAGCGACAGCAGCGGCAACTCCGCAGACAGGCCGTTCACCGTCGCCGTGCTCTAACCCCGCCGCACTCGGCCGGACCCTGTCACGCCGGCCTCAGCAGTTCCGTTTGGGGAACGGTCACGGCGACCGCTCCCCAAACGCTTGCATAGAGTCCCCATTTGGACTGCCTGGCTCTTGACCGATCTGTCTGAACCGCCACAGGGCGAGGGCGTTGTCCTGCCAGCTGGGCTACTTCGGCGCCGGTGCCTGGCCGGACACCTCGATGCCTGCCTGGCGGAAGTCGTCCAGAGTGGAGGCAATGGTGTCGGGGGCGACGCCGACCGTGTAGTCCAGGCGTACCCGGGTTCCGAATCCAGCCGCGGCAGCGTCCAGAGCGGTGGCGCGCACGCAGTGGTCGGTCGCGATGCCCACCACGTCGACATCCCGCACCCCTCGTGCGCGCAGCCAGTCCGCGAGGGAGGTTCCTTCGGCGTCCGCGCCTTCGAAGCCGCTCTTGGACGCGCTGTGGGCGCCCTTGAAGAAGACGGCGTGGACCTTGCCGCCGGCGGCGGCGGGGGCGAAGTTCGGGTGGAATTCTCCGCCTTCGTCTCCGGCGACGCAGTGGACGGGGAAGCTGTCCTTGAAGTCTGGGCTTGAGGAGAAGTGGCTGCCCGGGTCGATGTGGTGGTCGCGGGTGGCCACGACGTACTGGTAGTCACCGTCCGCGCTCTGCTCCACCAGCTCGGCGATCGCGGTGGCGATCTGCGCGCCTCCCGCGACGGGAACACTGCCTCCTTCACAGAAGTCCTTCTGCACATCCACGACGATCAAGCCTCGGCTCATCACGAACACCCCTCAGGACGATGGAACGACCCCCGTCTTCTACCGGCCTTCTCACCTCCGCCGGAGACATGGCGGGCTGCGCTCACCCACACAGCCGCAGACATTCACCGCAGGAACGATTCGCACTGTCGAAGCAGTCGGAGGCCAAGTGCGGTGCGCGGTCGGGGCAAGGCCTGCCGTCGGGCCCCGGTAGCGGCAGCCACACCTGGGAGGAAGCCCTCGGCTGCCTCTACCTCCCAAAGCGGACGAGGCGCGACGCGCCCCTACCGCGGCCGTGGATCAGATCGTCCCCCCGGTAGCTGCCCGGCGGCTGCGACCAGGTCGGGGAATCGGTTTTGGACCAGGGATCCGCGCCGGGTCCGCAGGAGCAGCCGGCCGCCCGGGCTGGGGGTAGTGACCCGTACGGCCGGTTCGAGCGGACATGAACAGCCATCTCAATTGAAACCGGTCCGGCTGGGCGACAGGTTTGCTTGCTATGCGGGGTCCAGTGGTCCGAGCAGCCACACGCCGGTGGAGGTGGGCTCCGCGTTGAAGTAGAACTCACGGATTGCCTGGAGCATGTCGTCCCGGCTGATCAGCCCGTCGGCGTCCCGGTCGAGGCGGCCGAAGACCTCTCGAGCGTCCGCTTCAGGCAGCCCCATCAGGGCGCCGGACCATCGAACCTGCTCATCCCGGGTCAGTTTCCCATCGCCGTCCTCGTCCGCGATGTCCATCAGCGCATCGAGGAACGGCATGTACCCGGCGTCGAAGGAAGCGGGCGTGACCAGCAGCCCGGCGGCGAACGCCGCCTGGTACTCGGCGAGGCTGATGCGTCCATCGACGTCGGCATCCGCGGCCCGTGACAAGTGCTGCCACAGGCCGTCGCTCAGCTCCCGCATGTGCTTGAGCGCGGGGGCTTGGGGCGAGAGCTGAAAAGCGGCGGCAAGGCGGTCGCAGGCCGCTCCAAAGTCGGCGCGGTCGATATAGCCGTCACGGTTGGTGTCGAAGGTGGCGAAGCGGCGGGCGAGCTTGCGCTGCAGGAACGGCGAGATGTCCATGCCCGACACCCTGCCTGCCAGAGCAGCGCCCGAAAAGCGCGGCCACTGAGCAATGCTCAAGACCTGTGGATCGGTTCCGGGAGGGCAAGCGGACCCGAATGATCCGTTGATGGTCACCGAGTAGGCCCGCGTTGCAGCGCGGGTCGGGAAGGCACGCCCGTGCTCAGCGTAGTCACCGCCGACGGCTCCACAGAGTCCGGCTCCCTGATCGATGAGATCGTCCGCGAGGGCGCCCGACGGATGCTCGCCGCCGCACTGGAGGCGTAAGTCAACCAGTACATAGCGACAGCGGTTCTCCTCGAAGATCCTTCCGCCGTGGTGCCGCAAGTCGCCGAAGATCTCCGAGGTGCTGCCTCTGCTCTATCTGCACGGCTTGTCGTCCGGGGACTTTGTGCCCGCCCTGGAGCAGTTTCTCGGCGGCACGGCCGGGTTGTCGGCCGCGACGGTGACCCGGCTGACCCGTCAGTGGCAGGACGACCACGCCGCCTTCCAGGACCGGGACCTGTCGGACCGCGACTTTGTCTACGTGTGGGCCGACGGGGTCCATCCGAAGGTCCGGCTCGGGCAGGCGCACTCGTGCGTGCTGGTCCTTCTCGGGGTGCGGCTGGACGGCACCAAGGAGCTGATCGCGCTGGCGGAGGGGCTGCGGGAGTCCACCGAGTCGTGGGCCGACGTGCTGCGAGACTGCCGACGACGCGGCATGCGCTACCCCGCGCTGGTGGTCGGCGACGGCGCGATGGGCCTGTGGAAGTCGCTCGCCGAGGTCTTCCCTCCTGCCCGGCATCAAAGGTGCTGGGTTCACAAAGCCCGGAACGTCACCAACGCCCTGCCGAAGTCCGCGCAACCCGGGGCGACGAAGGCTATGCAGGAGATCTACAACGCGGAGGACCGCACCCACGCCGAGAAGGCGATCGAGGCGTTCGCGAAGACCTATGGCACGAAGTGGCCCAAGGCCGTCGCGAAGATCACCGAGGACTGGGAGGAACCGCTGGCGTTCTACGACTTTCCAGCCGAGCACTGGATCCACCTGCGGACCACGAACCCGATCGAGTCCACGTTCTCCACCGTCAAACTCCGCACCAAGGTCACCCGCGGCGCCGGCAGCCCGGCAGCGGCGCTCGCGATGGTGTTCAAGCTCGTCGAGACCGCCCAGGCCCGATGGCGCGCGATCACCGGCGCCCACCTCGTCCCGCTGGTCCGCGCCGGGGCCCGCTCCGAACGTGGTCAGCTCGTCGAACGCCCCAAAAACCTCGCAGCATGAACGTGCTCAGCTGACACACTGAGGCCGAAGCGCAGAACCGCACAGAGGACCCAGACGCCCATGCTGAACCCACTCGACGCTCCAGCCGCGGTGTCAGCCGCAGCCGAACTGCTCGAGGAACTGCTCGACGACTGCAACCATGTGTCGTCCATCGAGCTGCTCCATGTAGTCCCAGTAGCCGGGACGACACCCGGTCATGACTGGATGAAGGATCTCGCACAAGCCGTGTACGACGCGGGGGCCAGTGGACACCAGACGTCGGTCGACCCGTTCGAGTCACCACAAGCCTGGCGGGACATTCTCCGCCGACAGGTGACCGACGGCTTCATGCAGCCCGCCAGCAGGTGGCCGGACTCCAGCCTGCGCACGCCCGCCGAGATCCGGCAGGCAGGCGAACTCGCTGATGACATCGCCGACCTCATCGAAGCCCATCTGGGGCCCGTCCGAAGCTCCGGCGACGTCGACGGCCCGCGCATGGGCATGGGCGCCATATGGTCGCGCAGCCTGCTGTTGGTCACCAGCGACTGGGCCACCGTCCTCTTTCTCGGAGTTGATCACTGACCGAACACGTCCCCGTCAACTGCGGCCGCCGCCTCAGCGGCTCTCATCGTCCACAACTCTTGACAATGACTCGAAAGCCACTGACGGCCGGTAGCACCCGTACGAGGCGCCAGATTGAACCTCGGCCACAACACTCGCCACGTCCAAACCGCGTTCCTGCCTCCGCTTCAAGATCGGCCTACTAACAGCCGGAACCCTTTCCGCCGAGGCACAGCGCCAATCACGCCCAACAGGTGAACGGCGCAGATCGGCAGAGCAGGTGCCGTCAACACGTCAGCGCACATGGTCCGGACCGGGAAGGAGACCAGGTCGCGACCGAGGGGCCGGGGGCGGGGGGCGGGGGTGCTCATGAGCGGGTTCCTCTTGGCGGGCGGCACTATAGTGACCCGTTTCGCCCACCCGGTATTCCCCGGCCCGCCGCGTCGTGGCGGCCGAGGAGCAAGAGCTGCGCCTCGCGGGGCGGCGGGTCGCCGGAGCGGTGCCGTCAGCCGTCCCCGGCGAGGATCAGATCGGCTGCGTGGTGCGGGCAGGCAAGGGTGTGCCACATCACCGCAAGGAACTCTCCCTCGGCGCTGAGAGTCCGCGCTCCACCAGTGGTCGCAGTGGCCCGGCAAAAGCCGCAGAAGACGACCTTCGAAGGGAACAGGTCCGCCGAAGGGCGGGCTTGTGACGTCGGTTCCATCGTCTGCTCCAGCAGTGCCGGCACGGGCAAGACCTCTCACCTATTACCCACCGACGCTCCCAGCAGTCACAGACATGCAGGGAGAAACCGTGGAAAACCAGCCCGGCAACAGCAGACCTGCACCTTCCCGTCAGACATGGCAAGACCCCGGGACAGGGGGGCCGTCCCGGGGCCACCGGTCGCGGCACCGCAAGAGGGGGGAGCGGTTGTGCATCTGACGCGACGATACGGATAAACGATTCAGCAGCCGCACGGTTACGGCAGCACCCAACCAGCCCCGCGCCATCACAGGCTGCACAGGTCAGCCGCTGGAGGACTGTACGCCTTCCCCGAACCCAGCACGTCGGCCACAGTGTCGTCCAGGCGCAGCAGTGCGAAGCGTTGCGGGGCGGCGCCGACCCCCTCGGTCGATGGCGGTGTTGGCGCTGATCTCCGCGACCGGTTACGGGATCACGAGTGGGTCGAGGGGCTTGCGGCGGTCCCCCTTCAGGTGCGGTGTCGGCGGCCGCCGACACCTTGACAGCGGTCAGTGGGGGCGTCGGCCCCAGGACTCGGTGTCGACCGTGCAGCCGCGGTCATCGCGCGGCGTCGCGGTGTCGGCGTGGTTGTCCCAGATGTAGTCGCGGCGGTTCTGGAACAGGTCGGTGCGGGTGTTGTGGCCAGTGCCGGTGTGGATACGGAGGGGTTTCACTGACCGACGACACCGCGCTCGCTGAGCTGGGCGTGCAGTAGGCGTGACATCCATGGAGGCCGGCAGCTGCGCCAGGCAGTCAGCGAAGTGACACAGCCACGCCCCGGGGACACGCGGATGCTGTTCGGTGAAACGGGACCGCGCTCTGTTCCACCGGCCATCGGTGGAACAGAGCCCAGGCAGAACGGGGAAGGGGTTACAAGGGGCGGACCATTTCCGCTTGCGGGCCCTTCTGCCCCTGGGTGACCTCGAACTCCACCCGCTGGTTCTCTTCCAAGCTCCTGTATCCGTTGGTCTGGATGGCCGAGAAGTGAACGAACACGTCCGCGCCGCCATCGTCCTGACTGATGTAGCCATACCCCTTGTCAGAGTTGAACCACTTCACAGTGCCTGATGCCATCGATCCCAGTCCTTCACTCGGTACCACGGCGCGATCTCGACGCCCCGGCCGCAGCCCAATCGAGCAGACTCCGGCACCTGATCATTTCCTCCCGCCACGGCAAACTCCGCCACACTCCCCGCACCTCACCCATGAGGATGAACCTCACCGCGCCACGGCCCACCCTGGTGAGACACGACCAGCCAGCCAGCCGTAGGCAATCCGCCAACAGCACCCTTCTGCTCCGCCGCGAAGCCGCTCGCCAGGACGCCGGAGCCGGGGACGTACTCGGCGGCCTGGGCGAGCATCGGCTCGAAGGGCGGGGTGAGAACCACTCGGGGATGGCCTCCTTGACCGCCGCTCCGGGCCTGGCACGCGACAGCCTCCCCCGGCCAGGCACGCATCGCCCGCGGGTATCGCCAGAAGGCCCTCAGGCTCCGGGGGGGCCGGCTTCTGCTGCGACTCCACAAGCCGGGCCCGGCACTCCTGGCAGAGCGGGTTCCCTGATCAACCCGGCGGACCAATGCGGTCACAGCACCAGCCCTACGTGATCCTCGACGACCTCTCCGCCTGGTCCGCAGTGGGCCGTTGAGGTGAGTCCGTTACTGCAATGAGTGCCCTCCTGGTGGTGTCCAGGATTCCGTCATCGAGGTGGTACCCAAGATGGGGCCGAATCTCCCGGGCCTCACGGGTGCGTACGGCATGAAGCGGAAGCAACCGCGGATGCCCTGGCCGGATTCGCCTTCCGATCCAGTGGCTTGAAGGAGCATCATGCGATCTGCCCGCATCGTGAACTTGCTGCTCGGGGCGGCGGTGCCCCTGTTGGCGATCGGCGCCCTCGCACCGGCATCCGCCGCGGCGAAACCGCACGACCTGGTCGTCCCTACGGCGGCCTACCCGACCATCCAGTCCGCGATCGACGCCGCGAGCCCGGGGGACCACATCGCGGTTCGCCCCGGCGTCTACCGGGAGCAGGTCACGATCGGCAAGCACCTCACGATCACCGGTGCGGGGGCCAAGAAGACCACGATCCTCGCCCCTGAACAGCTGGTGACCGGCCCGGACGGTGTCAACTCGATCGTCACCCTCGACAATGCGGCCTCCGTGGACATCTCCCACCTCGCGGTGAGCGGGCCGGGTTCCGGCACCTGCGACGCAGGCGCGCTCGGAGCGGGCATCCGGGTGCTGGGCGGAGCACACCTGGACCTGAGCCACGCGAGGGTGACACACATCCAGGACACGCCCATGGCCCCGTGCTTCCGCAGTGCCACCTCCATCCTCATCGGCTACCTGCCGGTCGGCACCGGATCTGCGGACATCCGCGATTCCACCATCACGGACTACCAGGGCGCCGGCATCGTCGTGCTCAACGAGGGCTCGCGTGCCACCCTGGTCCGCAACGTCGTGACGGGGCAGAAGCGACTGTCGACCGACGGGATCGAGTTCGTCGGGGCGATCGGCAGGATCGAAGAGAATGTCGTCAGCGACAACGGGTGCCGCCAGCCCGATCCGGAGTGCGGGACCGACTTCTTCACCCAGTTCCAGCATGCCGGCATCCTGGCGGGCGGCCCCGGGACAGTGATCACCAAGAACCGCCTCACAGGCAACCAGCTGGGCATCTACGCGGTCGACACGGCGGAGATCAGCCACAACAAGATCATCGACAGTGGGTTCTTCGGGATGGCCCTCCAGGACGGGTCGTTCACGGCCACCAAGGACACGATCCGGGGCGGGGTGGGAGGCGTCGCGGTCGTCGCCTCGGCCGTCGACACCACGGCGCGGCTGAACCACGTGGAAATCAAGAAGACCACGGGCGACCCCATCCAGAAGTTCGAGTGCTGCGGCTTCACCGCCACGGTGACCACCAAGCCGTAGCGCATGCCCCGCCACATCCCGCGAACGTTCCAGGTCGCAGGACCACCAGCACACCCATTCACAGGGGACGACTCTCCGGCGGCCGCCAGCTGAGCGCCTGCGTGGCCGGATCGGCCGACTGCGACTCGGTCACGCCACAAGAGCCATGCCGCCTCCGGGCAGCTGGGCGGCATGGCTCTGGCATGGCTCGGGGGTGCCATCGAGGGGCGGTCAGCGCCAGTTGAGCGGGGTTACGTACAGGGCGGGGCTCGACGTTTTCAAGTACGTCCTCGGCAGTTGCTTGTCGCCGCTCACCGCGACTCCGGAGGTCAGATTGTCGTCGCCGTTTTCGTTGAGGAACGTCATGGACGTCTTCGTATAAGTGGCAGGGTTTGTCTTCGTCAGGTACTTGATCGGCCTGGCTGTGTTGCTGCCGACGGGGTCGGGGACGTCGGCGGGGGCCGTGATGCTGGTGGCGCTGGCAGGATGCGATGTAGCCGGGGCGGCGAATGCGCTGGAGGACAGCGAGAGCGCCCCGGCGGCCAGGGCGGTCGACGCGGTGAGCAGGACGAGGCGCCGGGCGCGGATGCCGTTCATCGGGGGTGCTCCTCACGAGAGGGGGTGGGGGGCCGTTGTGGCTGTTCTTCCATTACGCCCGGGCACACGCGTCGCGTCATGCCGCTGAATGTCGTGGCTTGGCAGCCCCCCGTCACCGTGGCCAGAGCGCCGTCACGGCCAACCGTGCCCGCTGGCGGAGGAGACGTCCTCGAAGCAGCCGGCGAACGTGCATCGCACAGTCACCTCAGGGCACGAAACCGGCATCGCCGCCTCCTGTCACACCTGTCCGACGGCAAACCGGCCCCCTACAACCACCGCAGGCTGCTGTGCCCCCGCACCACGGGACACAGCAGCCCGGCCTACACGGCCCCGCCGGTGGTCACCGGCGGGTGTTGAGGAAGCCGATGACCGTCGCGCCCCACCAGCCGAGCTGCGAGACCAGGACAGTCGAGACGGCGCGCAGAAGCAGGAGCCGAGGCGCTGCAGCACCGGGAGCGGCACAGAGGGCGGACAGCCGTGGCTGGAGCGTCCAGGCGTGCAGGCCGTTCAGGGCGACCACGAGCACGAGCACGAGTTTGACCTGGGTGAGCGGCGAGGCCGGGTCGGGGTGGAGCAGGACGCCGCTGGCGACGAGGCCGGCCAATCCGAGCCAAACCGGCAGGTGGACTCCGTCGGCCGTGCGCAGGACCTCCGGCAGGGACCGTCGGCCCATCAGCCACTGCAGGGCCAGCCAGTCGACGGTCAGGACCCCGCCGAACCCGACGACCAGGGAGACCAGGTGCACGAAGAGCGCAACGGAGTGGAGACGGGGATCGGCCTGGAGGTGGGTCGCGGTCCAGACCGCGGCAGCCCAGACGCCGCACAGACCCGCCGCGGCTGCGGAGATCAGCACGCCTCTGGGTATCAGTGGGCCGGCGGGCGACACCCACGCAGCAGGCAGCGGAGCCGCCGAAGAGTCGTGCGCCAGCGTGGGGCGGGCCGTCACCGTTGCGGAGGCGGTCACTGTCGTTGTCCTTAAAGCCGGTGAGGATGGGCGCGCCATGGCTGGTCCCGCAGGCTGATTGTGAGCGGCGCGGCTCCAGTCCACAAAGCGAGTCTTAGGTGAGGCTTCCCTTTGTAAGGGCGACCTAAATAAGTCACAGGGGGCATGATTCGGTCAAGTGGCGTGATCTATTCGTTGCGCAGCGATCAGCCTGCACGTGCGCCCCCCGGCCGGACGCACCGTGCGTGACCCCGTTAGGAACGGGGCCGGCGGCGTAGCAGCAGGGCTCCGCCGGAGCCAGCATCCACCGGTCCCGCGCTGACGGTCAGGTGTGCAGGTGGCTGTTGGGGCCGTCCTGGTCCCCGGCCGTTTCGCCGTTGAACCAGTAGTCGCCCGCGGCCGTTCCGGATCGGCTCGCGCCTCGTCTGACCCTCCCCCGGCGCCTGGCCGTGCTCGGGTACGGCGCAGGCTCGTCGCGAAGGGGCAGGTGGCAGGTGATCGGTCCGCTTCGCGGACTCGGTGCCGGATCTGCGCCGGTAGACGGCCTCGGGCCGGATCCCGGCGGCGAGGCCCGCTTGGCGGAGCACGCCATGGGCGGCGAGGTGCTCATAGAACGCCGTCCACGGCGCATCGTGGCGGCGCGGGCGGCTTCGGGGGTACTGCGAGTGGGGATCAGGTGTGCAGGCGGCTGTTGGCGCCGTCGTGGTCGGTGCTCTCGTCGTTGAACCAGTAGTCGCCCGCCGCCAGGTAACGGAAGGACTGGGTCGTTGCGCCCGGCAGTGCGACCGTGACCGCCCGCTTGCCGTCCTTACGCGGCTCGAGCGTGTGGACGCCGGGCTGCCAGTCGTTGAAGTCCCCCACCACACTCACCGGCCCCGGCGGATCTTCCCCGGCAGTACGAACGTGACCTCGGTACCGTCCTTGCGCGGCCTGCGCTCCAGCATGAGTGGCTCCATTCGACGACGGGCACAACGGAAGGCCCCATCCTCAGGTCACCCGATGCCGGCCGCGCCACCACGCAGCCGCAGGTGTGAGCGTGTCACCCGCCCAACTGCGGGCTGGGGGGCGTTACTCGCAGGCCACGCCGTTACCGTCGCGGTCGAGGTGTGAGCCGTATCCGGGATCTCCGCGGTGCACTGGGGCGGCGCCGGCTGCCCGCGCTGCGGAGCAGTTCCTGTAGAAGGCACCGCTGCCTGGACTCGGCCGGCGCGGTGAGTGCAGGACCGCAGGCCTGCCAGTACCGGGACACCGAGGGCCCGTCCAGGCGCTGTATCAATGCGGGCCCGCTCCCAGGTTCGGCAGAACGGGGTGGCCCGGACCAGAGGAGACGCGTGCCCGTACGCCGGAGCTCGGTCCGTGGGGTGGTTGGGCGGCCCGGTGCTACTGCCGCCAGAGCGCTCTGGTCACCGGGCCTCGCCCGCGCACGCCCTATCGACGCGGACTGAGCCCGACCATAGCCACGGCAAGCCGGCGCCCCCGCAGCAGAAGCACAGCGTTCGGCATCCTGGGTGACATGCGCGGGCAAAGGTTGACGCCCGACGCTGACACCGGCCACTCCCAACCGCAGCCGTGCCCCTCTCCCATCCCCACACCGTCCACGCGCAGCAGCCCCGGTGTCGAAGCGGCCGAGGACGAGGAGCTGGGGGCCGGATGGGAGAGGCCGGTCCCGATGCTCTGCGGACACTCCTGCGCAGCACCATCCGCGAGGGGCCGAAACAGGATCCAGGCTCGAACGGTATGGCGTTCCGATCTTCAATGTTGTTGAGTAGCCGTTCCAAGTGATCTACAGGTTCAGAGGAGTTGACGGTGAAGAGGGCGACACGGGGGATGACGCTGGTGGTGCTGGCGGCGGTGTTGACCGCATGCGGAGGCGAGCCGGCCAGTCGCGCGAACGGCGACTCCATGGAGGGGCACGAGAGCAAGGCGCCGCTTCTCCTGTCCGCCGAGCAGGTGCGTGTGGCCCTGCCGAGCAACGGGCACCTGCCCGAAGGCTGGGTGAGTGGCGGCTGGTCGTCCAAGCCCGAGGCGGAAGAGGGGGCGAAAGCGGCGAAGGAGTGCGCAGGCGACACCCAGACGAACTGCGCCGGGCTCACGGCCTACGGCCACCGGTCCGTCGCGACCAAGGAGAACGCGGAATCGACGGGCAAGGGGGCACCCGTCTGGTTCCACGTCTACTCCTTCGACACCACCGAGAACGCGGGCGTGGCGTTCAAGGGCCTGGTGACCAACAAGCGCAAGCAGGCGTCGAAGGGCGGGAGCACCCCGGCGCCGCTGACGATCTCGGCGGGCGCAGACGAAACGGACGCGTTCTCCGAAGACATCAGCGGCGAGTACGGCGTCGAGGTGATGATGCGCGTGGGCGGAGTCGTCATCTACCTCAAGGGATACGACCAGAGGAAGCCGGACAACCTGCACGGACTCGCACAGCTTCAGATCGACCGGATCAAGAAGACGGCCGAGGGCAAGAACCCCGACGCGTGAGGCCCCCACCGCCCGGGCCGCAGGCCTCGCTCGCCATGGCGGGCGCGCCACGCAAACCGCGGCCGGTGTCGGCCGCTCGGCCTGGTCCACCGCCAGACCCCAACGGTGCTTGGCCGCCACCCGCTCACCGACGTACCAGCAGTACGCCGCCAGCTCCGGCATCCGAGATGCCGGGCCCTGGTCGCTGACGGTCAGGTGTGCAGGAGGCTGTTGGGACCTTCGTGGTCACCGGCGGATTCGTCGTTGAACCAGTAGCCGCCGGCCGCCAGGTAGCGGAACGAGTGGACGCTCTCCATGGGCAGCGCGACCGTGACCGCGCGCTTGCCATCCGTGCGGGCCTTGAGGGTGTGGCCGCCGGGCTGCCAGTCGTTGAAGTCACCCACCACGCTGACCGGACCGGGTGGAATGTCCGCGGGGAGGATGAAGGTGACCTCGGTGCGGTCCTTGCGCAGCGTGCGCTCCAGCATGGGGCAGGCTCCTGGCGGCGTCAGCGAATGGGTACGCCGCCCATCGTCGGGGCGAACCCACCGACCGCACCCGCGCCCCGGCGTCACCCACCCACCACACCCCCGGTGAGGCAAATGATGTAATATGTCATGTTCCGTGTCAGCGTGGCCGGAGGAATCCACAGACCACGCGAGTCGCCGTCATGGGCGGTACGCAGGACAAGCGCCAGGAACCGGGCAAGGGCAGCGAGCCGGAGCACCTGCGCTGCCCGGGCCAGGACCCCGTCCACGTCGTCACGTCCCACGCACGCATGACCCGGCCGGGGCCCGTAGTCATCCCGGCCGGGTCCTGTCACGTGTCCCGCCCCGGATCTGCCGGGTCTCCCGGAGCGCAGGCCCGTACCCGGGGGCGGACCGGCGGCTGTGGGGCCGGGCGGAGGTTGTGGTGGGCGGGCCGTGTGCGGGGCGAGTATCGAAGGGTCCACCCGGTTTGTCGGGCGAGACGAGGCACCATGCACAGCACTTTCGAGATCCACATCAGACGCTACGGTGCGACCCCGCACGTCACCCCGGTCGGAGAGCTGGACGTGGACTGCGACCAGGCCCTGAACGACGTGCGGATGGCCCTCGACCACGGTGCCGCGGTGGTGGCGTGCGACATGCGCCGCCTGACGTTCCTCGACGACGCCGACCTCCACTACCTGCTCGGCCTCGCCCGCGACACAAACTCCCGCGGTATCACCTTCTTCGCCTACAACTGGCAGGCCCAGCCCGAGCAGCTCCTGGACCGCACCGACGACCTCGCCCTGCCCGACGGCCAGGGCCGCCGTACCGCGCCCACCCGGATCCTGCGCCGACCCCTCCGGCAAGCCGCGGCATCCGTACGCGCCGCAGACACGACCCGCGCCGGCACGGACGGCCGGAGACGACAGGTCGCTGCGCTGCCGTGACGTTGTGGCCACGAAGATCCTTCGACGGTGTTCCCAGTGCGGGAGCCCGCTCCCTGTGAAGTCCAGGACGTCGCGCCGGTTCTGCTCGGCGTCCTGCCGTACCAGGTCCTGGCGGCAGCTGCGGGCCCGCCGTGCGGCGCTCGACGCCGGCGGCGAGGCACTGCGCGCCCTGATCACGGGCCGCCTTCATCCCTGGCCCCAGTTCAAGTGCCCGGAGTGCGGCTGGGACTGGTACTCCAGCAACACTTCGGTCGGCCGGCGGAAACGGCCGGACAGCCGGTACTGCTCGCCCCGGTGCAGGACAAGAGCATGGCGCCGAAGGCAGTCCCGTTCGACAGGCGTCACGGCGTGATGCCTCCCGGTGGCGCTACTGACGGGTGCCGCCGTCCTCGTACAGGCGCTGTCGAAGACGCAGGAGAACATCGAGATCCGCGGCGGTGGCCAGGCGGGTCAGGAGGCGCCGGATCGCTGGGGCGTCGCCGTTCCTGACCGCGAGGACGATCTGCTCGATCAACATCTCGTCTGGGTCGGGAACGGCCGACGGCCGGGACGAGGCCCAACCATGGTCGTCCCGACCGCTCGGCCCTGCCGGACCCGACAGCTCTGATGGCATCCACCCGTTCAACGGACGCGGCAGCCGGAAGTCACCCCTCTCCCGCAGAAGACCCCCATCAAGAGCACCCACCGACCGCGAACGACGACGGCCCCCGGGATACGCGCCCCGGAGGAGGTCCGTACAACGGATCCCGCATTCGGGGCGCCGGTCCATCGCGGGGTGCTCAGTCAAGGACCGCGAGGTGGTCGGCGGCGCCCCCGCGCCACTCGATCATGAAAAGGGTGGCGTCGTCGCTGGTATGCCCGCCCCGTTCGCTCTTCAGCATGTGGGAGAGCCGGCGCAGGTCCGCCCGCAGCCCTTGTGAGGGTTCCTCCCCCAGGCGGTCGACGCAGCGGATGAGGCGTTCCTCGCCGAACAGGTCCCCGCCGGCGACGTGCTCCTCGATGATGCCGTCGGTGTAGCACAGCACGCGGTCGCCTTGCTGGAGCGTGTGCTCTCTGATCCGGGGCTCCTCACCGCCGAATCCGACGGGCAGCGTCGTCGCGCTCTCCAGCTGCCGCACGACCCGCCCCTCGCGGATCAGCAGCGGCGCGGGGTGGCCCGCGTTGACCAGCTCCATCGCACCGGTGGCCACGTTGATGTGCATCAACTGCGCCGTGACGAAGCGATCGGGGCCGAACTGCCGGGAGATGGCATCGTCCATGAACGCGTACTTCTCGGCCAGGCTGATGAACACGCGCCGGGCGTGGCGGTAGGCGCCGATGGCCACGGTCGCCATGGTGGCGGCTTCCACGCCGTGGCCCATCGCGTCGATCACCGCGGCGTGCAGGATGTTGTCGTTGAGGGCGTAGTCGAAGCTGTCGCCGGCGACGCGGTAGGCGGGCTCCAGGATGCCGGCCACCTCGACCTGCGGCACGGCCATCGACAGCGGCGGCAGCAGGGTCCACTGGATCTCCGCGGACACGCTCATCGGCTCCCGGCGCCGGGCCTGGAAGAACTGGTCGGTGTAGGCGTTCTTGGTGACCAGCAGGTCGGCCACCAGGCATGAGAGCCGGCTCAGCAGCCGCCTGTCGTCGCCGCCGACGGTGTCCACGGTGAGGGCCATCACGCCCACCGTGTCACCGCCGTCCAGCAGCGGCAGATACATCCGGACGCCCCCGCGGGCCTGCGGCACCTCGACGACCACACCACGCAGAAAGGCCCGGCCGGCGGGTGAGTCGATCACCGATTCGGGCTGGCCGACGTGCAGTTTCCTGCCCGGGAGCGGCACCAGCAGCTCCTGCGCGTAGTCCTGGAGCAGGATGGAGACATCACGGCCCCCGACCCTGCCCACCTCCTCCGCGATCAACGGCGCGATCAGCTGCGGCGGCAGCAGCCGCGCCCGATCCAGCAGCAGGCCGAGCAGCCGCTCACCGAAACCCTCCGACCGGTCCTCCGCGATCTCCTCACCCACAGCCCGCTTCACCGATCCTTCCTGCCACCACCCCGGTCACGCCTTCGCACAACGTGGCCCTGAAAGCACGCTCGAGTGCCTCATTACGCCAAGCGCGGCATGTCGGCACACGGCAGCCCGCAGTCCGAACTGACCACGCCGGGTGCTTCCAGCACCTGCGCCCGGGTCTTCCCCGTCGACCCGTACCGGCGCGCCTTCGTCCCGCCCACGCGGTGTCGTACGACACGAAAGGTGTCAGTGGGCCCTCGGCAACATCGAGGCCGCCGGAGCCACCCGAGACCGCCACTGCTCCATACGAAGCGCCCCGACGTGATACGCCGGGGCGCTTCGTATCGGCGGCGCCAACCTGCCGGCAAGAGGCTTCCGGTCGGCGGGGCCTTGGGTGGTGAAGTGGGGTTCTGTCAGGTCTGGTCGCTCTTGAGGTGCTGAACCTGACTGTCTGGCCCGGGCGACATGATGCTTTCGTGACCGTTTGCGGCCCTCACCTTGTAGGGCGGTGTTCCATCCGGGCCGAGGACTTCTACGATCTCGACAACTCGGTCGTGCTCACCCACGACTCGGCCGTGCACTACGAGGCGGTCCCCTTTTGAGGCGTGCACCGGTGCGACCCTCCCTGCTCGACAACCCTGCATGTGTTCACACTGGGTAACCTAACTGTAGCCAACAGCGTGCACGGCTTGCGGCCTACGCCCCGCACCGACCGCCAGAGGCCCTCCGTCCGAGAGGCCAGCAGGACAGGCTTGCCCGGGCCGGCTCACCCACCCAAATGGTCGGCCGAAAGCCCCACCCGGCGTCCCACCCACCTGCGTGCCACCATCAGGACGACCCCGGACGCAGGGCTTGCCGACCGCCCCTGTCCGGTGGCGTTCAGGCTTCTACGTACGCCACGACGACGGTGCGCAGCACAGTCACGTAGTCGATGACGGTGACCTCGTCGAGGCCGTCGTCGTAGCGGTGGAGCTCGGGGGTGGAGCCGGGGATGGGCCCGCCCATCGAGGGGTCGACGGAGAGGGCGGCCAGGGCGCGGTCGAGGGCGTGGATCTCCTGGCGGCCGAGTTTGTTGCTCTGGTCTATGGCGCTGTCGGTGAAGGCGATCCTGGCGCGGCGACCGGAGTGTCGGCCCATCAGGCGACGTGTCCGCGCTCGGCGTCGAGCTCGGCCAGGCGCCGGTCCCGTACGGTCTCCGAGGGCATGGTCTCCTCGGGGCCTGGGGCTCCGTTGGCGGCGACGTCTTCGTGGAACGCGGCCATGTCGTTCGCCTTCGCGCGGGTGCGGGCGGCGTACGCGAGGAGGGAATCGGCTCCCTCATGGGCCGCCTGGGGCTCGGTGGCCGGCGGCTGGCCGTGGTCGCTCATGGCGTCTCCTGGCGGTGGTGTGGCGTCGCCTCCACCGCAGCGGCGGGCCGGTACGGGGCGCTGCCCCTTCGCCGGCTGCGGCCCGGGCGCCGGCCGTCCCCGCTCGCACCAGGAGCCGGGCCGCGTCGTTGTAGCGGGCATCAGTACGCAGCAGATCGCCGGTGAGAACGCAGCCCTGGACCTGATGCTGGCCCACCTCACCCACGACGCCGAGGCCATTGTGGCTGCGTAGGCGAGATCCGGGTTCTGGCACAGATCTTGGGGAGCGGTCGCGGAGCGTCATATCGGCGTTCTCTCCGGGTCGGTGATCTCGTGCGTTTGCGGCTGATGGCCCGTGGCATCATCAGGCCCGTGCGAGGACGAGTTGTGCGAACCCAGGCCGAACGTCTTGGTGGATACCGCCGCGTCCTTGAGGCAAGGAGTCCGGACGTGACCGCTGAGCGTCTGCGTTCGCTCGCGGTCGATGAGATTCGACCGGTGCGGCTGTGGACGGCGCGCAGTCCCCTGACACCGCCTGATGCGTTGGATCAGCTCGCACGGGACATGGATTCGTCGGTTCAGTGGAATGCGTTGATCAACCCAAACCTGCCGGACACTGCACTGCGCTGGCTCGCCGATCTGGAGGCGAAGGAAGCTGGCACGAGATGGTTCATTCTTCGCGAACGCATCGTTCATCACCCCAACACCTCGGAGGCCCTGCGGGCGGAGCTTGTGGCAGTCGGAGCCTGCAGTTGCCCGCGGCAGTGCGGCCGGAACGTCTATGCGCGGCAGACTTCGACGGTGGCTAAGTAGGGCCGCCCAGCCCGTATCAGCACGTTGCGGCGTTACTGGAGCAGGATCATCTTTCGGAGTAGTTCGAATCCAGCTCGGCCGTAGAGCTGGCGCTTAATCTTCTTGATGCGGTTGACGGCGCCCTCGATGTCCCGGCCGTGCACGGCGCTGCTCGCCGGATGCGGCCAGAAGGCCCGGGACGTCAGGCTTCGGAGTGGGCCGGCTTCTGCTGTGATTCCAGGCTCGAGCCGGGCTCGGGACTCCTGGCAGAGGGGGTGGTTCCCACCGGCCCAACCGACAAATTTTCGATGGATTCTCTACGCTTCACTCAATCCAGGCGCACGTAGCCCGCCGTTGACCTTCTCCGGCAGAACATGCCGGGGGGGGTGGCGCCCGAGGCTGTCGGACCGGGCTTGTCGGTCCGACAGCAGCCGATGTCAGGCCAGTGCGGCTCCGCCGTCGAGGGTGAGCACCGTGCCGGTCGCGTAGCCGTTGCTCAGGAGGTAGAGGTAGGCCGCCGCAGCCTCCTCGGGGCTGCCGACGCGCTGCACGGGAAGGCCGCTGCCTTGCGCTTGGAGGAAGGCCTCCGGCTCGGGCACGGTGCTGTCCCAAAGCTCGGTGCGGATCGCGCCGAGGCGGACCGCGTTGACCCGCAGTGGGGCGAGCTCCAGGGCCAGGGCTCGCGTCAGACCCTCGACGGCTGCCGTGATGCTTGCGCCGAGCGAGGCTCCGGGGGCGGGCCGGGTGGCGAAGGCACCGGAGGTGAAGGTGATCGAGCCGCCGGGACGGAGCTTCGGCGTCGCGTACTTCGCGGCGAGCAGAGCACCCCAGAAGCGGCGCTCGAAGAACGCTCGGGACTCCTCGGCGGTGAGGTCGGCGAGCGGCTTCAGCAGCAGGGACTCGCCCGCCGTGTAGACGAGGTGGTCGAACTCGCCGATCCGGTCGAAGAAGGCGGCGAGCGCGGCCTCGTCGGCGACGTCCAGCAAGATGCCTTCGGCCGGGCCACCGAGCTTCTTCACCGCCAGGTCGACCCGGCCCTGGCTGCTGGAGGCGACGACCACGTTCGAGCCCTGAGTCGCTGCGGCCTGCGCAACGCCGAATCCGATGCCGGAGGTACCACCTATGACGACGACACGCTGGGTGTCTGCTGTGTTGTTCATGGCGAGGACGCTACGTGTCACGACCGAGACAACGAATGGCCTGAAGTCTCGATTCTTTGTCTGATCGTCTCGATCTCAGCACGCTAAGGTGAGCGTATGGACATACTCAGCGACACGCTTGCGGCCCTGCGCACCGGGCGTCCGTCTGTTGTCCGTACCGATGCGCAGGCGCCGTGGGGTGTGCGCTTCCAGCCCATCGCGGGAGCCGGATTTCACGTCGTCGTCGAAGGACACTGCTTTCTCCTGCCGGTCGGCGGCGATCCGGTAGCCCTGGGCCCCGGCGACGTCGTGTTCCTGCGGCGCGGCACCGATCACGCCATCTGTGACGCGGTCACCAGCGAGCTGGTCGCCTTCGAACCCGGCCGCGTCGACACCTCCTCGCCGATCGGGAGTTTCACCATCGAGGGCGACGGCGCTCGCAGCGTGCTGGTATGCGGGGCCTACCACCTCGACATCGACCGGCCGCATCCGCTGCTCGGCGACCTCCCGGAGGTCATCCACCTCCCGGCCAGCCCCGGTCGCCATCCGGCGCTGCGCTCGGCGGTCGACCAGCTCTGCGCCGAGATCCACCAGCCTCAGCCGGGTTCGGACTCAGTGGTCACGACGCTCGTCGATCTGCTGCTTCTCTATATTCTGCGGTCCTGGTACGCCGAGTTGCCCAGGGAGCAGACGCAGGGCTGGGCCTCGGCACTGAACGACCCGTTGATCGCCCCGGCGCTGAAGGCGATCCACGACGACCCGGCGCATCCGTGGACCGTCGAATCGCTGGGGAGCCGGGCCGGGCTGTCGCGCGCCGCGTTCGCCCGGCGGTTCACCACGGTGGTCGGCGAGCCGCCGCTCAGCTACCTGACGACGTGGCGGATGGCCATCGCGGCGCGGATGCTGCGCGAGACGGTCGACTCGCTGAGCACCGTGGCCGAGAACGCCGGCTACACCTCGGAATTCGCGTTCGCGAAGGCCTTCAAGCGGCACTTCGGCGCCCCGCCTGGGGCATATCGGCGGGAGCGGCGGCCGGCGTCGGCTTCGCTGTCGGCGCCGGTTTGATTCTCTTGGGCGGGAGTCTGGGTTCTTGATCGTTCGTCAGCGTGTCGTCAGCGGTTGACTTCGAGGCTGGTCAGCACGGGCAGGGCGCGCAGGAGGGCGGTGGCGCGGGCGGATTCGGTGCGGAGCTTGGTAAGGGTCCGCCAGGCTTTCAGGTTCGCGAAGGCGTGTTCGACCGGGGCGCGGGCGGCGGCCAGGATCTGGTTGGCCCGCTTGTGGCCGGCAGTGAGCTTGCGGGCCCGGGCGGCCTTGGAGCCGGTGACGATGACCTGGTCGTCAGGGTTCTTTGGCTTGTCGACGCCGATGAAGCCGAGGTAGGCGAGCGCGCCGAGGCCCGCTGCCTTGAGGTGCTCGAGGATTTTGTCGCGGCGGGCGGCGGTGGCGTCGTGGGTGCGGCCGGGACAGGCGGCGGAGATCCAGACCAGCTTGCCTCGCTCATCGGTCAGGGCGAGGAAGTGCCGGCCGTGGTGGTGGTGCTTGCCGGAGTAGTTGGAGCGGTTCGCCTTCCCGGTGCGACGCTGGGTGGGGATCAGGGTGCCGTCGATGAGGACGACCTCCCCGCCCCGCGCGGCTATCTGGCGAAGCGGCCGGTCCAGGCGTGGGGCCCGTGCGGCGAGCAGGTCGAGCATCACGTCGCGCCAGCGCCGCAGGGTGGACTCGGGGACCCCGTTGCCGTGGGCCAGGTCCAGTAGGCGCTGATCGTGTCGCAGCATCGCCAGCACGAGCACCGCAATGCGGCCCGCCGGCAGTGACCGGAAAGGGGAGCGAATCGCTTTCAGGTGCGATCGCAGCAGATGCCGGTTGATGGCCCGCTCGACGGTGTTGGGCTTCTTGTACCGCTCGTCGAAGCCCGGTGGCCGTCCGCCGCGTGGGCCTTTGCGCAGTCCGGCGGCCTGGCTGTCGGTCTTCTCCGGGATCGTGTGCCGGATGCCCCGACGCCGCAGTTACTCCCGGTACGGCTCGTTGCTGTGGGCCTCGTCGGCCGCGAGACTGTCGGGCTTCTCACGGGGCCTTCCCGGTCCGGCTTTTGGGACGCGGATCTTCTCCAGGACCGGCTTGAACTGCGTGCAGTCCGCCCGCTGACCGGGCGTGACGACCAGGGGCAGCGGGCGGCAACTGCCGTCCGCACTCAGGTGGAGCTTGGTGGTGAACTCGCCGCGCGAGCGGCCCAGGCCCTCACCTCCCGCACCACCTCCACCAGGCGGCGTACAGGCTCCGCCACGCGGTTGCGTCCTGATGTTCGGGCCCTTCGGCCCCCTTTGAGGCGGAGGCCGGCGGTGGGTCGGTGCGGACACCCCGCCGCGTGCTGGTGCGCGCGCACGATGGTGGAGCCGACCGAGATGTCCCAGTCGATCTCACCCGCCAGGTCGGCCGTGGCCTGGACCTGCCCTCCTGCACCTGCGGAACGGGAAGGAGCGTCTCCGGGTCGACCAGCAGATAGCCCTCCTCGACCCCAAGTGTGATCAGGCTGGGTGGCTACCCCGAACCCGCCGTGACCACCCAGGCGAAGGGCCATTTCGGCGCAATATGGAAAAACTACCACTCTTCGCGTCAGTGTCGCTCGGATGGGCCGACCAGGGCACGATCGGGTTCAGGAGCAGGTCGACTCCGGGTCGTCGTGGACAAGGGCGCAGATCATCTGCTCGCCGCGCCGGTGGTCCGGATAGGTCGTGAGCAGCTCGGCCTTGAAGTCGTTCCACTGGCGGGTGATCTCGGCGGTGGCCCCGGACACGGCGTGGTTGAAGTTGTCGGGTCGCTCTGGTCGGCCCGGATCTTGCCGTCCGCGTCGACGAGGCCGTCGGCCGTCCGGACCGCGTTCCGGACGACGGAGGTACGGATGCAGGCGAGGAGCTCGGTGGTGACCTCGTCCCGGCTGCGGGGATAGTCCTGGACGTAGCGGGGAGCGAGGTAGTCGGCGTTGTCGCAGTGCAGGGGGCTGAGGAGGAAGCATCCGCCGTGGTCGTTGGCGTTGACCGCCCCGTCGCGGGCGTCGGCCATCGCGGACAGGGTGACCGGCTCCCAGGGCAGGGCCGCCCGTGTGATGTCCTCGTGGTTGTCTCCGGTGAACGCGAGCGCGGGATCGGGCGGTGCGGCGTCCAGGGCGATCACGAAGGCGGCCGCGACGTCCGCGTCAGGCCGGGCAGCAGGCGGTGCGACACGCGAAGCTCCCCTCGTAGGGGTCATCTGAAGCCGAAGCCTCTCGGCGCGGTCACGACGTCCGGGCGGCCTTGCTCCTGCTCCGTGCCGGCCGCTTCGTCCGTGATGGTGCGGCCTCGGTCTGCAGGGTGGGCCATTTGAGTTCGACTTCCAGCTCGACCTGCCCGTCGCCGGCTTCGATCTCGATCTCGGTGCTGACTTCGTCGGGGACCTGGAGGCTCAGCGTCCCGGAGCCGAATTCCAGTTCGACGTTGCCGCCCTGCCTCAGCGCCTCCGCGAGCGCGGAGAGCTGATCGGCGGCCTCGAGGCGTGACAGGGAGCCCTTCTGCTCAAACTTGAGGTCCTTCACGATGTCTCCCATCCATTGCGCTACGTGGGTTCATGCGACGGAGAAGGAGCGGTGCCCGGCCCTGGGGGAGGAACGCCGCGGCGGCGAGGCCGGCGAGCCCGAGGACGGCCAGTGTGATCATCGCGACGCCGTAGGCCTGCGCCGGTGAGGCCGGCGACGAGGATGGTGCCGAGCGATGAGCAGCGAGGTTGGAAATGCTGTGTGACAGCCCGGAGATCTCGCCCTGCGCCCTGCGCCCTGCTTCAAGCCTGCGCCGCGGCTCGGCTCGCCGCATCCGGATCAGGAGGCTGCGCCCCATCGCCCCCATGCGCCGTACGCGGTGAGGCTCTAGGGTTGAATCGAAGTCATACCAGTGATCACGACCATCCCCATCCCCTCTTTGCCCCCGTGCTCGGGCGGGACCGCACCCAGAGGACGTGCGACATGTCCGCTGCATATGAAACCCTGTCCTGGACACCCTCGCCGCGATGACGATCGACTCGCTCGAGCGGTGCGGCTTGGCCCCGGACATGCTCCTGCTCACCCGAATCGCTTCCCTCGCGGCATCGGACGCCCCGCCGATCTCCTACGCCGCCCACATCGATCCCGTGCTCCAAGCGGGCCTGGCCGCCGAGCAGTTGCAGGACGTGCTGGTCGCCATCGCTCCCATCGTGGGCACCGCCCGCGTCATGGCGGCAGCCGGCAAAATCGCCGCGGCGCTGGGTATCGCCATCGCGGTCGCCGAGGCCGAGATCGAGGCCCCGGCTCAGGGCTGACACGGACCACGCACGGCAACCACGGAACGGCGCGCGGACAGGGCGCCGTTCCAGTGCTGAGGGCGCAGGTCCAGACAGGAGCGCAGTGATGTCTCAGAGCGCGACCACCGCGATGCGCGCGGTCCCCCACGCCACGCCCCAGCAACGCGCGGCCCACGGCAAGGAGGCCCGGAGCCGCTCGCCACGATCGGGGCAGGCCGTGTACCGGCCGTCTCCGGACAGGCCGGACCCACTGGCGATCCTGGAGGCTCAGTCTGCGGCGCGGGTAGCCGAGTTGGTCCCGATCCGCTACAGCAGGATGTCGGAGTCGCCCTTCCGGTTCTACCGGGGGGCCGCCGCGATCATGGCGTCCGACCTGGCCGGCAGTCCCGACTCGGGGATCACGGCCCAGCTGTGCGGGGACGCGCATCTGCTGAACTTCCGGCTGCTGGCCTCGCCGGAACGGCGGCTGATGTTCGACATCAACGACTTCGACGAGACGCTGCCCGGTCCCTGGGAATGGGATGTCAAACGACTGTCCACGAGTCTCGTGATCGCCGGCCGGGCGAATGGATTCGACGAGGCCGAGCGCGCACGCATCGTGAGCTCTGCCGTGCGCTCGTACCGTGAGGCGATGAGCGCCTTCGCCGGCATGGGCAACCTGGACGTCTGGTACGCAAAGATCGACGCGGACCGCCTCGAGGCCCTCACCACCGATCGGCTCGACAAGAGCGGACGGAAGAAACTGGCCAGTGCCATGGCGAAGGCCCGCACCCGTGACACCCTGCAGGTCTTCGAAAGGCTCACGGAGCTGGTCGACGGCCGGCCGAGGATCGCGGCGGATCCCCCGTTGCTGGTGCCGATCGCGGACGTGCTGCCGGATGTCGAGCGCAGCGCGCTCGAGCGCCAGTTCCGCGGCCTGGTCGAACGCTACGGCCTGACGATGGCAACCGACCGGCGGGCACTGCTGGAGGACTACCGGCTGGCGGACGTGGCCCGCAAGGTGGTCGGCGTCGGCAGCGTCGGGACCCGATGCTGGATCCTGCTGCTGCTCGGCCGCGACGGCCGGGATCCGCTCTTCCTGCAGGCCAAGGAAGCCGATACCTCCGTGCTCGCCGCCCACGTCGGCGCGAGCCGGTACCGCAACCAGGGTGAGCGCGTGGTCTCGGGACAGCGGTTGATGCAGGCGGCGAGCGACATCTTCCTCGGCTGGGAGCGGGTGGACGGGATCGACGGCAAGCAGCGCGACTTCTACATCCGCCAGCTGCGCGACTGGAAGGGGATCGCCATGCCGGAGACGATGTCGCCCGGACAGCTGGAGACGTTCGGCGAGGTGTGCGGCATGACCCTCGCCCGTGCGCATGCGCGGTCGGGCGACCGCATCGCGATCGCCGCGTACCTGGGCCGCAGCGACGTCTTCGACCGGGCGCTCACCGGATTCGCCGAGGCCTACGCCGACCAGAACGAACGCGACCATCAAGCCCTGGTCGACGCCGTACACGCAGGCCGACTGCCTGCGCAGGAACTCCCAACGGCCTGACCGCTCGGCGTAGCCACTGCCCGGCCACACAGGGCGCGCCCCCGGCCCCATCTCCGGCCTCGTCCTGATCGACGCCGTGGGCGTGCACGTCGACGGTGAACCGAACCGCAACTTCTTCACCCTCGACGCCCGCGGTGTGGCCGACCACGCCTGGCACGACTCGGACCGGTACTTCGTCGACCCCGCGCCTCGCGCGTTACGCACCCCGTCCCTGCTGCTGTGGGGCGCCAGCGACCGGATCGTCACCCCTGCCTGCGCAGCTGCCTTCGGCAATGCCCGCCCCCACGTCATTCCCGAAGCAGGCCATCTCCCGCACATCGAGCAACCCGAAGCCGCGTTCACCCTGATCGATGCCTGCCTTCGCAACACCAACAACATGTCCCACCGGACCAGTTGACCGACACCCCGGTTCGGATCCCCGGTTCGGATCCCCGCTTCGCATCCCCGGTCCGTCATCGCCGTCGGCGCTGCGCGGCGTCCGGGCCGGCCCGCGGCGTGCGGACGCCTTCGGCGGGCACGTCCGCATGTTCCTTGAGGCCGGGGTCGGCCGCGAGGGCCCTCGCGTACCAGGCACCGTAGCGGCCGCCGAGCAGGGGCGCGGTGGCTCCGTGCAGGCAGACGCTCAGTGCGACCGTCACCGCCACGGCGCCGTCGAGGATCCGGGTGCCGGGGAGGTGCTCTTCCACGGCGAGCAGGCCGAACACGATCGAGGCCAGTCCGCGGGGTCCGAACCAGCCGATGTAGGCGACGGTCGCGGGGCGCAGGCCGGTGCCGAGCAGGGCGGCGGCGACGGGGAGCATCCGGATCACGGTCAGGCTGAGTACGGCGTAGACCGGCATCTGCCAGGTCAGGTGTTCCAGGACCGGCCCGAGAACGGCAGCGCCGAAGGCCAGGAAGCTCAAAGAAGCGAGCAGCAGGCCGAGGCGTTCGGCGAACTCGGTCGCGCTGCCCGCGGCGTCCGCATCGACATCGCCGGCGAGGGCGACCGATGGTCGCAGGACGTTCCCGAAGGCCAGTCCGGCAACCCAGACGGCGATGAACCCACTGCCCTCGACCGCAACGGCCAGCGGGTAGGTGACGATCGGGACGGCCAGCGATGACAGCTGGTGCCACCCGTGGGCCGTCCAGGTGCGCGAGGCGGACCATCTCAGGAGCCGTGCGACGGCCCAGCCCCCGACGAAGCCGATCGCCGAACTCAGCAGCAGCGCACGCAGGAACGTCTCACCGATGCCCTGCTCACCGTGGCCGCCGCCGGCCGCCGCCAGCGCCAGCAGGAAGAACGGCAGGGCCAGGCCGTCGTTCAGTCCCGACTCGACGTCCAAACCGTGTCGTACCAGCGCGGGCACCCTGCGGTCCGAGATGGCCTGCTGGCCGAGTGCCGCATCGGTGGGACCGAGGATGACGGCGACCAGAGCCAGCTCCCATGCCCCGAGTCCGGGCAGCAGCGGCCACGCCACCAGCCAGCCCAACGCGAACGTCAGCGGCAGCCCGAGAGCCAGCAGGCGCAGAGGCACGAACCCTTCCCTGCGCAGTTCGCCTCTCCGGATCGCCGCCGCATCCGTGAACAGCACCACCGCCAGTGCGCTCTCCAGAAGGGCCCTGACGGACTCCGGGTCTCCTCCCCCTTCGACGAGGCCCAGGCCGAGGGGGCCCATGGCCAGCCCGGCAGCCATGAACACCAACGGCCCCGACACCACCGTCGTGGACAGCCTGCGGGACAGCGCTGCATAGCACACGATCACCGCGCCCGCCGCCACCAATGCCCATGAGCTCACGGATCCACCTCCCGACACGAACGACGGCGCGCACACGTTCGCTGCCATCTTCCGACGACAGTGCCGCAACTCGTCGCAAGGCCCGCCGCAAGCCGTCGATCGGTCACCGCCGGAAGGTCGCGGCCACCACTGCGCCGACTCCGCGCCGAGCGACCCTCCCCCACGGTCCACCAAGACCGGCCCCCCGCGTGGCCGCGGGCACGCCGGCCGTGGCCGGCGCCTGCCACTCGCTCGACACCGGCGGCGAAGCGGTCCGGCAGCGGCTCGCGGCGCTAGCGAAGAGGTCCCGGGTGGATGTCGAAGATGTCTCCGCCCACCATGGTCCCGGCCTCGCTCGGCCGGTACAGGTCGGCCGCCAGCACGTGCCCGATCTGATGCGGCACCGGGCGCAGCAGGGCTCGCATCAGGGCCTCGGCGAGGAACGCCACCTCGTCCACGCCAACTCGGGGGCGTCGCCCTGCGCCCGGTACGCGGCGCGGGGGTCGCCGAGCAGCGTGTACGCCCGGGAGAGGTGCACGTGATGCTTCTGGGCCGGGTATCCGAACCAGGTGTCCGCCGCCTCGGGACCGTCCAACTGCTCGGCCAGGGTGCGGACGTCGGCCACCGCCCGGCGGGCGCCGGGGGTGTCGCCGACTGGGGCCAGGGCGCGGGCGTTGACGGCCGGAGCCGCCCGGTTCGTACCTGAGTGGTGCGAGGACCGAGCCCGCGCCGAGGGCTGGCGGGTGGCGATGGCTAGGTGGTGGGGAGGAGACCGGCGACGAGGACGGCGAATTCCTCGGGGTCGAGGATGCGGATGCCCAGTTCTTCGGCCTTGGTGCGCTTGGAGCCGGCCTTCTCGCCCGCCACCACGAGGGTGATGCGCTTGGACACCGACGACGATGCCTTTCCGCCGGCCCGCTCGATCAGCTCGTTCATCTCGTTCCGGGACAACACCGCAAGGGGGCCGGTCATGGAGCCGGTTACCACGACGGCCTGTCCGGCCAGCGGGCCGCCCGCCGACTCCTCGCCGTCGTCTCTGTCGGTCGCGGGCTCCTGCGGCTCGGTGACCTGCGTGCCGACCTGCTGGGCCTGGAGTTTGTCGAGGAGCGGGGCGAGTTCGACGAGTTCTGCCGCAATGACGCGGGCCTTCTCGGTGCCGATGCCGTCGACCCCGGCCAGCGTGTCCGCGTCGGCGGCCCGGATCGCGGCCATCGACCCGAAGTACGCGGCGATCCGGCGGGACATCGTGCGCCCGGTGCCGCGGACACCGAGGGCGCAGAACACTCGGCTCAATGCAGCCCCGCGGGCGGTCTCGATCGCAGCCAGGAGGTTGGCGGCGCTGGTCTCACCCATCCGCTCCAGACCGAGGAGCTGCTCGCGGGTCAGCGTGAACAGGTCGGCGACGTCCTTGACCAGACCGGCCTCCACCAGCTGGATCGCGCGCGTGCCGCCGAGACCTTCGATGTCGAGCTGGTCCCGGCCGGCCGCGTAGATCACCGAGGCGACGGCCTGACAGTTCCGGCCGCGCACGCACCGCCACCGTTGCTCGGAGGTGTCGATCGCGTCGCCACAGCGGGGGCACGCCTCGGGGAAGACGATCGGGCTCTCGGCGCCGGTGCGCTGGTCGGCCAGCGGTGCCTCGACCCGGGGGATCACGTCGCCGGCCCGGTACACGAACACCTGGTCGCCGATCATGAGCCCGCGACGGGTGATGTCGGAGGGATTGTGAAGGGTGGCGTAGGTGACCGTCACCCCGTCGATGACCACGGGTTCCAGGACAGCGCGCGGGGCGATGATCCCGGTCCGGCCGACGTTCCACTCCACCGCCAGCAGGCGCGTCACCTTGTGTTCGGCCGCCAGTTTCCGGGCCACCGCCCACCTCGGGGCGCGCGAGCCGTTGCCGGCCTGCCGCTGGTCCTCGGCCGTGTCGGCCTTGACGACGACACCGTCGATCCCGAACGGCAGGTCTCCGCGCAGGCCGGCGATCACGTCGATGCGTTCCTGAACCTGCTCCACGGTCTCGCATCGCATCGGTGCGGCGGCCGTGCCGGCGGCCGTGTTCGCGCCGAGCGCGGCCAGGTTCTCCAGCAGAGCGACGTGGCCGAGGTCGTCCAGGCCGATCGCGCTGTAGGCGAAGAACGTCAACTCGATCCGGTAGGGGCGGTCCTTGGCCCGCAGGGTGCCGGCCGCTCCGCTGCGCGGGTGCGCGAAGGGCGTGGCCTCGTGGGCGAGCCGGATCCGGTTGGCCTCCTCGAACTGCGCGGTCGTCAGCAGCACCTCGCCGCGCAATTCGACGTCGATCGGTTTGGTGAGTACCGGCGGCAGACCGAGGACGGCGTCGGCGGCGTGGGTGATGTCCTCGCCGGCCAAGCCGTCACCGCGGGTGAGGACCTGAACGAGCCGACCACCCCGGTACCGGGCGGCCACCGCGAGACCGTCGAGCTTCGGCTCCACACACCACCCGGCCACGGGGTGCCCGAGACGCCGTTCCAGCCCTGAGGCCCACTCGGCGAGCTCGTCGGCGTCGAAGACGTTGTCGAGGGAGAGCATCGGCACCGAGTGCGGCACATCACCCTGCGCAGCCCCGCCCGCCACCTTCCCGGTCGGCGACTCGGCAAGCACCTCGTCCGGGTGGGCCTCCTCGTAGGCCGCGATGGCGCGCAGCAGCCCGTCGTACTCGTCGTCACCGAGCGGGGTGGTCCCGTCGCCGTAATAGGCGGCAGACGCCGCCACGGCGGTGGTCACGGCCTCCACGTAGGCGGCAGGAGAGAGCAGGGCACTGTTTTCGGTCATGAAGGTCATCATCCTGCCCCGCACTGACAACGCCACCGCCCGACCCCGCCTCGCCACGGCACACAACCGAGCCGCCCTGCGGCACAGGGCGGGAACGGCAACAGCCTGCTGATCAGCACCCCCCTCGCGGCCGATCGCCCGGACCGAAACCGGCTCCCAGCGGGTCGCGCAGTCGCACCCCGTGACCTGCGGAGATGCCGTCGTTCCGACATGTGGCGCGATTCTTACCGGCTGGCCAGATGGGCGGTAGTGTCGTCCGGTCACGGACGGCAATCGGATCGTCTGTTCAACCCAGGGGAACCACCATGACTGATCTGAACTCGCTGCGGGCAAGCCTTGCGTCAGGTGAGCACGAGTTCGCCGACACCTTGGCCTTCGTCACCGCGCATTACGAGTACCAGCCGCAGGCGTTCCGCAACGGAGAACTGGAAAATGCCGCAGGCGAGAACGAGGGCTCCTGCAAGACGCTGGGACTGGCCCTGCTGGAAGGACTGAGCGACCAAGAGGCGCTGCTGGCATTCGGTGAGCACTATCGCAGTGTGCTGGCGACGCCGAACGACACTGATCACAGCAACATCCGCAACCTCATGGCCCATGGCCTGGCAGGGGTGCGCTTCGCCGGGCAACCGCTGGCCCGCAAGAGCTGAACAGCGAAATCCGGGCGAGCACCAAAGGTCACGACCACCACCCAGTCCTGAAGACGCCGCCTCGTGCCGCCTCACACCTCACTAGACGGCGATCTCCAAGATTACAAGTTCAACAACACCCTCTCGGTCGTTGGCTGACATGACGGCGGCGTGGGGACCACCGTCAGGGTCCTGTGCGGGGTGGGAACACTCGCCCAGGCGGTCCGAGCCAGCGTCGTCGTGTCAGCCAGCCCAGCAGAGAGTGCGTTGCTACACCGTGGCCGGGGCCGGGGCCGGTCCTGCGGGTGCCGGCGGTCGGCTGCTGGGGGATCGACACGTTCGGCAGGCTCGGCACCGGCGCGGCCGGGGCAGGCGGATTGAAGTCGAGAGTGAGCGTCACGTACCGGTCGCTGACATCCCGAGGCGGCGGCGGGGCCTGCGCCAGCAACCGGGTCCGCAGCTCCCAGTCGGTGAACACCAGCACCGACCGCCGCGCGTACCCGGGAGCCGGCCTGGGCCGGGTCGGGGTCGATGACCGCGACAGGGTGGGCAGCCTCGCCCATCAGCGGGACACCGCCCGCGTACCGGGCATCGCCGATGCTGCGCGCAACGCGGTCAGCGCGGAACCCCTTCTGCTGCAGCGCGTCCATTGCCCAGCCCGCGGTGTCCTCGCCCGCCTCCCCAAGGCGGGGCAACGGAACCCCGGTGGCCCGGCGCTTGCGCTCGACAACCGCCAGGACCCGGCGGTCCATACGACGGGTCATCTGCCGAAGCCGAAGACGCGGCTCCTCCGCATCACTGAGCCGCCACGACGGCCCGGCCACCTGCTCCCCCTCATCCAGCCGGGCCATCCAACAGGGCATCCTCCTGCCAGCGCCGGGCATCGGCCACCTACGCCGCCTCCTGCGCCCGGCGCTGCTCCGCTTCCTCCCCAGCCCGCGCCGACTCCTCCGACTGCCGGTAGCGGCCGCCGCGCAGACACCGGGAGTCCACCCACAGCACGTCCAGCGCAAGGCCTGCAGCCCTGCGCTCCGGGCTGTAAGACACCATCTGCCCATTGAAGACGCGGCGCAGGAACTCGACCAAGGTCATCGGGCCGGCCTTGACCCACTCACCGGCTGTGAACCGGTCCAGCCCCTCCGTTACCATGACCACCTCGTGGACCTCGCCCAACCGCACGGACGGCACCACACCCAGCCACGGTGCCCGCCGAGAGCAGAACCACATCGACGGCACCCCGTGTTCAAGCATCCGCTCCGACCGGCCCCGATGTCGTCCGCAGTGATCGCGGCCAACTGCGCCTCCAGCACGATCCGACACCGCCCGCATCGCTCGCCAGCACGTCCGCTCGCCACACGCCGCCCAGGCCGGGCACCTCGGACTCAGTGACCGCGCCGGCCTCCCGCGCCGCCGTCAGCAGACACCACTTCAGGTAGTGGTGATCAGGCGACTCCTCCCCCGCCGGGCAACCCTCCGGCGCGCCGGGCTGGTGAGCGAAGTGCGGTGCCCTCCGCCGCGATAACCGAACTTGTGCCGCCTCCAGTCTCGAGCGGCTCAGTTCCCTGGATCGGGTGCAGGACTGCGATCTCGAGCGGACCCGCGGCTGGATGCCGCGGAGGAGCAGCGCCGAGGCCGTACGTCGGCCGCCCGCGCCGCCGCCGGACTGGCTGATCGAGCACAGCATCGGCATCGGCCGCGCCCCAGTCCGCGTCCACGGCGGCACCTGCTCGGATTCCTGGTTTCGCTGCCGGCCCGCCGACCGGGACACGGCCCGGCGTGCCCTCGCCGAGGGCCGCGAGGCGTGCACGCAGTGCCGACCGGACACCGCACTTGGCGTGCTGGATTGACCGGGTAGCCGCACCCTGGAGGTATGGCCGACAGCGTGTACATCGTCGTCCACCCGCTCGCCGGAGACGGCCGGGCCGTCGTGGCGCACGTTCACGCCGAAGACCGGGCCCTGGGCGTAGCGCACAGCTTCACCGGTGTGGTCGAGCTGCTCCGCGCGGCCGGCTTGGAGACGGCGGACGGCTGGCCCCCGATCCGCTGGCTCGGCGGGGGCCCGGAAGAGTGGAGCGAGTGAATGCTCCGGATGCCCTGCCGGGACGTCGGCGGCAGGCTGGAGCCATGGACCATGCGCCGATCCTCGTGCACCGGATCGCCCCGACCGGCGGCCGACGGGTCGTGATCCGAATCCGCGGCGTCGACACAGTCCTCGGCATCGCCTTTTCCGACCGGGACCTGATCGAGTTCCTGCGACGCATCGAGGTCCCCGGCCCAGACGACCTCGTACTCGGCGACTCCGAGGTCATCGCCTGGCAAGGCGGGAAGCCGCATGTGTACGAGGAGCGCGACGACGCCTAATCACGCGGCAACCCTCCTGTGGGGAGGACACGGAACGGCGCCGGCCCGAGATGGTCCGGTGGATGCACCGTAGACCCTCAGGTCGGCACGCCGCCACCAGATCGCAACACGGCGCAGGGAGTGCTCGCCGGCCTCAACACCAGACCGGTTGGCAGCAGCCCGCAGCAGGCGAGGCAGCGTCCCGACCGTCGGCAGGCCCAGCAGCAGCGGCTCCCCCAGGGACGTCTCCTGCGTGCCCAGGTACGCCTTGAGCGCACGCGGGAGCCGTCGGAGCGATCCGGATACGGCGCCAGTCAAGCACCACCTGCGGCTCCGTCCCGGGCGTGAAGTCCTCGACCGAGGCAGCGATCGCCTTCATCGGCCGAGCACCGCGAGCAGCATCAACGATGTGGCCGCGCGCAGCAGCGGTACCTGGTGGATCTCCGCCAACAACACGGGGGCCTCATCGGATGACAGGGCAGGACAGTCGAGCAGCGGCACGGTTCTTCCTGCGACAGCAGGGCATCAGCCTGGCAGGGCCGCCGACGGCAAGGAGGGAGGCCGGCGAGGCATTGAACCTCCCTCCTAGTCCAAGTCCTCACGCTCCCAGCAAGCCAGGATCTCAGCCACGCGCGGGTACCGCTCGAGGAACTCCTCGTCGCTCAGATCCGCGCCGGCTCCTGTCAGAACCGCACCCGCGGCTGAGCCACTGGGCAGCGTCATCACTCTTGTATGGAACTCGCTCACGAGACCTCCAGCAATCGTGCGGCCGAGGCGATCACAATCCGCCTGGGAGGCGCCCACGTCAACCCTTTCGGAGGAAATCATTCCGGAGAGCGCATAACTTCAGGACGTGCCAGGCCGTTGCCCGCTCGATGTCCATAGAACTTGTTCTCGAACACGGTGCTGCCGCTACCGGGGCCACGAGCATCCGTACGACCCACGCATGCGGGTCGGGGAGGTCGGCGGAACCGAGCAGCACAAGAGGGACCGCGGGAGCTGAAGTCGCCGTAGATCAGCAGCGGCCGCTCCCGCCCTCGGCGGCGGCCAGCGCCGCTGGCTCGCCGAGTTGGGTGGTGCGCGCCGTGCTGGTGTAGGCGTCAAGGTGAACCTGCAGGACGGTGAGCCCTTCCCCCTCAGCGGTCGTTGCACACACGAGCTCGCATGGCGCCGCAGCCCTGGCGGCCGTTCGGAAGGGACCGTGCTCGCGCTGGGGGCGGCGATGGTGCTGTCGGTGTTCAAGCCACGAGGTCTCACCCGCTACGGACAGCGCCGGTCCCCCAGGCGCAGCACAGCCTTCCTCGCTCCCTGACCGCCCCGTGCCACCCTCCGCCTGCCGGGCTCATATGTTCCTCCAGCCCGCGCGCCTATGGGCAGTTGAATGACACGTTCTTCCGGGGAGGGGGGCCGAGACCCACCAAGTGCTGGCTATGATCACGGCATGATTACAGCTTGGTCGCGTTCCGGCGGCCAGTCGACTCCTTCACGGGCGCGTCGGCTGGTCACTGCCGGGCTGACCTTGCTGCTTCTCGGCCTATTGGGCGTGTGCTGCTCCTTGCCGCAGCACGGCACAGGTGACGCAGCAGCTGTTGCCTTTGCCTCCTCGGCGGACCCGGCGGGTCCGCCGTCCGTGCCTGGCGGGGGCTGTTCCGGAGGGGAGGATCGCTCCTCGGCCGAGGGTGCGCGCCGCTCGAGCGCACCGTCGAGCACCGCGGACAAGCCCGCATTCGCCCAGGCCCCGGAAGCGGGCCGGGCCGCTCAGATTCTCTGGTGTGCGCGGTCGGCTGAACACCTGCCGCGATCCGCCGCCGCCCCTTCGGCACATTTCAGATCACAGGCCGTCCTCCAGGTGTAGTCGTCGGCATTTCCCGACGACACCCCATGCGCTGCGGAATTCACGGATCGCCCAGAAGACGGCGATAGTTCAACGCGCCTCGGCATCCGGCGCTCGAACTCCCGCTCCATTCCCTGCGCGCACCCGCCCACGTCACTGTCTCCGCCCGTCGGCTGAGGGAGTGACTGCCGCTCGGAGGATCCGTGCTCCGCCTGCCCCTGCCGTGCCTCACCGGCCGGACTCCGTCCTGGCCGGCCACACTGCTCGCCTGTGTGCTCAGCGTGCTGCTCCTGGCTGCCGTCCACTGTTCGTCGTACCTTGCCGGAGACGGCCACCAGCACGTTTCTCTCTCCGCACCAACCGGACACGAGGAGTCCCTCGACAGGCCGGAGCAGCCGGAACGCCCGGTGCACGATCACGGCTCGGCCTGCGTTTCGCCGTGCCCGACGACCTGGGCCTGGGGCGCCGCGCACCGCCTGGCCGACGCGAACGCGGGCCTCCCCTCCGTGGAGCCCTGCGCCCTGCCGGCGGAGCACGCAGGTGCCCACGCACTGCATGGAACCGGTAGATCGTCCATAGCCCGCACCGGGCGATCCACTCTGGCCGGCGTTTGCCGGTGGCGGATCTAGGCCGCTCGCTTCGCAGCCGTACGCGGCTGCCGCATGCCGTCATCTATCCGGTGAAGGACCTGCTCCTCCAGCCGGCAGGTGGCGGCGTGCCAGCGAACGAGTAGTCGACGCCACCACAAACGAAGGCACAGCCATGCATTCTTCGATCAGCGACACGTCATCCAGCGGCCGCTCGGCCCTGTCGGAGCTGGTGGGCAACACCCCGCTTCTGCGCATTTCCGAACCGCTCGCACCGACAGGACGCGGCTTCTGGGCGAAGCTGGAGGGCTTCAACCCCGGCGGCATCAAGGACCGTCCCGGCCTGCACATGGTCGAGCGAGCCCGCGCACGCGGTGATCTGAAGCCGGGCGCGAGGATCATCGAGTCCACCAGTGGCACCCTGGGCCTGGGCCTCGCACTGGCCGGCCTGGTCCACGGGCACCCGGTCACCCTGGTCACCGACCCTGGCCTGGAGCCGTCCATGATCCGGCTGCTGGGCGCGTACGGCGCCCAGGTCAACGCCGTCTCCGACCCGCACCCCACCGGGGGCTGGCAGCAGGCGCGCCGGGACCGGGTTCAGAAGCTGCTGGAGCAGCACGCGGGCTCCTGGTGTCCCGACCAGTACAACAACCCGGACAACACCAGCGCCTACACCCCGCTCGCACTCGAACTGGCCACCGAGCTGCGGCACATCGACGTCCTGGTGTGCAGCGTCGGTACCGGCGGCCACTCTGCGGGGATCTCCCGCGTGCTGCGGCAGCTCTACCCGGACCTGACGTTCGTCGGAGTCGACACCATCGGCTCGACCATCTTCGGGCAGCCCGCACGGCCGAGGCTGATGCGCGGACTGGGGTCGAGCATCTACCCCCGCAACGTCGCCTACGACAGCTTCAGCGAGGTGCACTGGGTCTCCCCCGCCGAAGCCGTGTGGACCTGCCGCCAGCTGGCCGGCTCCCACTACGCCACGGGCGGATGGAGCGTCGGGGCGGTCGCGCTCGTGGCCGGATGGCTCGCCCGGTCGCTCCCCAAGGACGCACGGATCGCAGCCGTCTTCCCCGACGGCCCGCAGCGGTACCTCGGCACCGTCTACGACGACGGGTACTGCGCCGCCCACGGCCTGCTCGACTCTCCGCCCGCCCCTGAGCCGGACCTCATCGGCCGCCTGGACGAAAAGGAGGTCACCCGCTGGACGCGTTGCACCACCGTCGTCGATCCGCTCACCTTCACGCGAGGACACGAGACCGGCGCGTCCTCCGCGAACGCCGAGACCGTCCCGCAGGAGCAGGCCCGGTGAAGAACACTGTCGAACAGTTCCGCTCGTACCCCGGCAGCGTTCGGCTGCTGATGGTCAACCAGTTCACCATCAACCTGGGCTTCTACATGCTGATGCCTTACCTGGCCACCTACCTTGCCGGGCCACTGGGCCTGGCGGGATGGCTGGTCGGGCTGATCCTCGGCGTACGCAACTTCAGCCAGCAGGGCATGTTCCTCATCGGCGGCACACTGGGCGACCGGCTCGGCTACAAGCCGATGATCATCGCTGGGCTCGTGCTGCGCACCGCCGGGTTCGCGGCCCTCGGCCTGGTGGAGTCCGTCCCCGCCCTGCTCGCCGCCTCCGCGGCCACGGGGCTGGCCGGTGCCCTGTTCAACCCCGCCTCCCGCGCCTACCTCGCAGCCGACGCGGGCGAGCGCCGCGTCGAGGCGTTCGCCTTGTTCAACGTCTTCTACCAGGCCGGCATCCTGCTCGGCCCTCTGGTCGGCATGATCCTTACGGGGGTCGACTTCAGCGTAGCCTGCCTGGCGGCGGCCGCGATCTTCGCGATTCTGAGCATCGTCCAGATCCGTGCCCTGCCCGCTCGCCGTGCCGACGACGTCGGAAGCGGGGAGGGGGACGGCGAGGGCATTCTGCGGCAGTGGCGGGCGATGTTCTCGAACCGACCGTTCCTGCTGTTCTCCGGGGCCATGATCGGCTCGTACGTCATGTCCTTCCAGGTCTACCTTTCCCTGCCCCTGGAGGTCCGGCGCCTGGGCGGAGAAGGAACCTTCGGCACAGCGACGATGGCGATCCTGTTCGCTGTCTCCGGGCTGAGCACGATCGCCTTCCAGACCAGGGCCACGGCCTGGTGCAAGGCCAGGATGGAACCGGGCGGTGCACTGACCCGGGGGCTGCTGGTCATGGGGGCGGCATTCATCCCGCTCCTCGCGGCCTCGGTCGTGCCGGTGCCGGACGGAGGGGTGGGTCTGTGGCTCCTGGCCGGGCTTCCCCCTGCCCTGGCGGCGCTCCTGCTGGCGGTGGGGACGATGATCGCCTACCCCTTCGAGATGGACATCATCGTCCGCCTCGCGGACAACCGTCTCCTGGCCACACACTACGGCCTGTACAACACCATCTGCGGGATCGGCATCACGGTCGGCAACCTGCTGACCGGCATGTCGCTGGACGCAGCCCGCAGGGCCGGGTTGCCGGCGCTGCCCTGGGTGGCGCTCTTCCTTCTCGGCCTGGCGTGCGCAGCCGCGCTTCGCACGCTCCATCGCACCGGTCGCCTGTCACCCGACGCTGCGGAAGGAGAACGCCCGGCCGTGGCCGCCTGATCGGCGCTGGAGCGGTGGATGTAAGTCTGCCCGCCAGGCCGTGACCCCCGCCGTGCACCGCTGACCCAGTCCGAGCAGATCTGGCACGCACATGGTGGTGCGGCCGACGGTGTTCCGCCGGCCGCACCACCATGTCTTCCGCTGTCAGTGCTTCTCTACGAGCCGACCAGTGCCCTCGGCCCCGTCGGCCGCCGAGACGGGCTCCGTCGCCCGGTCGGCGATCGCGGGGTCCAGGACGGGTTCGGCGGTGAGCAGTTCGGACAGGGCGAGGAAGTCCGCGGCGTGGGTCATGTTCGGTCGGCTCCCGCTCACTTCTCGTCGAAGGTGATTTCCTCGGCCTGGTGGGTCATCTTCACGGTCTGGCCGTTGGCGATCTCGACAATGTTGTGCATGCCGGTGAACTGCTTGGGATTTCCCTGAATGTAGAACTTGTCCGAGTTTCCGGCGAGGAAAGCAGGGAAGCAGGCCAGGGAGGGATCCGCCGGGTTGAGGTCCAGGTAGTCCTTCAGCCGACGGAACAGCTTCGGGAGGATCACGGCCCCGGTTTCGGCCGTGAGCGAGTCCATCCCGGTGACCTTCGCCCCCTCGGTGGTCGCGTCCTTGGCCCATACGCCCTTCCTCGCGTTCCTAGCCTCCCTGGCGGCGACGGTCAGGGAGGCGCGCAGGTGGTCGGGGAAGGCGGCGTAGTAGGTCGGGTAGGCCAGGCCGAGGTCGATCATGTGGTAGTTCGCGGTCTTCTTCAACAGGTCCTCGTCGACTTCGGTTTCGTAGCCGTTGAAGACCGGGGGGAATGTCTTGCTGACCAGGGCCACGCACCGGCCGAAGATGTCCGCGCCGCGGGTGAGGATGAAGCCGGGCACGGCGTCCGGGGTGGTGCTCTTGACGAATTCGCCGTCGCGGACAACGTTGGTGAAGCCGAGCGAGGCCAGTAGCTCGTCACGTGCCTGATGCGCCAGGTTCAGCGGCTGGTGCTGCACGCCCGAAGGGGAATCCTTGTCCCCGTAGTGGGTCTCCAGCGCGTCGATGGATTCCAGCCGGATCGGGGCTCGGCCGTCGCCCTTCGGCAAGACCCTGTTAACCCCGGGCACGAGCTTCCAGTCAGCCACGTTGTCCGGGAGGAAGTGGATGGTGTCACCGTCCGGTGCGGAGAACGCCGCCCGGAAGGTTCCTTTGATCAGCAGCATGGACGTGGCGGACATGGCACTCCCACAGACATCGGGACAGGGTCGGTGCGCGCCTCGCCACTGTACGTCACATTTGGTTACATATAGTGCATATCTGGCGAATCTACGGATAGCCCCGGGCAGGGTGCGACCGCACTTCGAGAGACGAGGTCAGCAGCGCCACGTCTTTGCGGGTGGCCCGTCGTTGGTGTTCGACGGGCATCGTTGATGATCCGAGGCCGAGCCCCCGGTCAGGCTGTCATGTCACGGACGTACACGATCCTTCAGACACGCTCAAGCGTGACGACCGCGGTGCCGGGGAGCCGGGTGTAGTGGTCGGTCTCCCGTGGCGGCACCTGGCTCGTCAGTCACCGGTCAGCCGCCCGTACGCGAGCGTCGGGCAGCGCGGTGCGAACGACTGGCCCGCAGGCAGGGCGTCGCGTAGGAACGGTCGTACTGCGCCGGCTCCTGCCGGACGCCTCCGGCAGGTCCTTGCCGCGTACGGGGTGAGAAGGCACCCGTCAGGAGAAGGGAACCTTGTCCGGGAGGCAGACCGTGCCGGAGGGCGGAAGCGTCCCGTCGACGAAGTAGCTGCTCTCGTACGCGCTGATGCAGCTGCTGCCGTTGTTGAACAGCGCGGTGTGGCCGTACCCGTCGTTCGTGAGCAGGCGGGCGTCCGCCAGCTCACCCGCCATGGCCTGGGCGCCCGTGTAGGGAGTGGAGGGGTCGTACCGGGTCCCGATCACCAGGACGGGACGGGCGGTGGGCGTGTTCCACGGGCCGTCGTACCCGGCGGCGGACCGGGCAGGCCAGGTGGCACAGGGCTCCGCCGCCCACGTCCAGAAGCGTCCCGCGTCGCCGGCCCGCCGGGCGCTCTCCTCCTCCAGGGCGTGGTACGCGGCGGGGTCGCGCGGGTTGGGGCTGTCGGCGCACCACACGGCAGCCGCCTGCTCGTCTCCCAGGTACGGGTTCGGCTGGGCAACCGGGGGCGGCGGCGGGTACACCGGGGGCTCGGGGGCACGGCCCTGCGACAGCTCCTGGAGCCTGCGCGCGAGAGCTGCCCAGCCGGGGTCGACGATATAGAGGCCGTTCACCGTGTCCGCGACCGTCCTGGCGTACGTCCACGGGCCGATCGGACGCTCCCGCAGCCGCTGCATCAGCCGGTCGAACTTGTCGCGAGTGGCCTCGGGACTGCCCGCCGAGAAGGCGCAGCGGGCCGCGGGTGCCGATCCGCACAGGGCGAGGAACCGGTCCAGGGTGGCCGCCGCGGTGCGGTCCGAGCCCATGCGCAGGAGGGTCGTGGTGCGGGGCTCGCCCCGCGGGGCGCCGTCAGTCCAGGCCCGGGGGGCGATGTTGCTGTCGAGGACCATGGCGCGGACGCTGCCGGGGAAGAGGTTGGCGTAGGTGGCGCCGAGGATCGTGCCGTAGGAGACGCCGAGGTAGTTCAGCTGCGGGTCGCCCACCGACCGACGGAGCAGGTCGAGGTCCCGGGCGGTGTCGGCGGTCGACACATGGCGCAGCAGGTCCGGGTCGCGCTTCTCGCAGCGCCGGCCGAGGTCCTCGTAGGCGTCGATCCACACCTTCCGCTCCTGCGCGCCCACCGGGAAGCCGCCGGGTGGGCGGGCTGCCCAGGTCCTGGCCTCCGCGGTGGTGTCGAAGCAGTTCACAGACGTGCTGTTGCCGATACCGCGCGGGTCCCAGCTGACGATGTCGAACCGTTCCCGCAGTTCCTTCGGGAAGGCGTCATAGTTCTGCGGCACCTGCACGGTCCCGGGGCCCCCGGGACCGCCGGGGTTCACGAACAGGGTGCCGATGCGCCGGCCGGGACCGGTGGCCTGCCGGCGGACGACCGCCAGGTCGATGGTGCGGCCCGCGGGGGCGGCGTGGTCGAGCGGCACCTTCGCCGTGGCGCAGTCCCACGGGCTGCCAGGCCTGCACGGACTCCAGTCCAGTCTCGGAACGGTCACCGAAGGTGAGGGGGGCGCGGGGGCGGGGGGCGCGCTGTGTGCGGGGGCTAGTCCGGGCCCGGTGAGCAGCACCGAGCAGGCCAGCGCCGCGGTGAGGACTGCCGCACGGCGTCGGCGGCCGGCTGGGGGCTCTGGTGCGGACATGTTCCGCCCTCCTCCGTCACGGCGAGGGCTCCGTCCGGCGGTCGATGCCGCCGCATCGGTACACACGCCCATGCCACCACGAAACCGCGATTCGGCGGCGCGCGCGAGTCGGGCGCGGGACCTGTGCGGCTTTGTCCGACGGCTCGCGACCGGGCGCGGCAACAAGGGTAGGTTGGACCCGTGATCGACTTTCTCCGGGGCGCCCCGGTCGCAGGCAGTCTCGACGTCGTCTGGCACGCGGGCTGGCCCTCCCCGAAGCACGACCCGGCCCCGGAGATCCAGGTCCACGCCTACTCCGAACACACGGTGCTCCTGCGCCAGAACAAATCCGTGCACTACGAAGCCCCATTCCTCTTCCTCCTCTTCGGCAATGACCGGGCGCTGCTCCTCGACACAGGCGCGTCCGCCGACCCGGCCCACTTCCCCCTGCGGGAAACGGTCGACCGGCTCGTGACGGACTGGCTGAAACGCCATCCCAGGCCCGCGTACTCGCTGCTGGTCGCCCACACCCACGGACACGGCGACCACATCGCGGCGGACCCGCAGTTCGCGGACCGGCCCCTCACCACGGTCGTGGGACCCGGACTGGACGAGGTCACGGCCGCGTTCGACCTCGCCGACTGGCCGCACCGCACCGGCGCACTGGACCTGGGCGGCCGGATCCTCGATGTGATCCCAGGCCCCGGCCACCAGCGGGCCGCAGTGGTCTTCCACGACCGCCACACCGGCCTCCTGCTGACCGGCGACTCCCTTTACCCGGGGCGGCTCTACATCGAGGACCGGACGGCCTACTCGGCCACCGTCGACCGGCTGCTGGACTTCTGCACCACCCAGCCGGTCCGCCATGTCCTCGGCTGCCACATCGAGATGACCACCACGGCGGGCGAGGACTACCCCCGCGGCACCATGTACCAGCCGGACGAGCCGCCGCTCCAGCTCACCGCAGGCCATCTGCGCAACCTGCGCAGGGCCCTCGACGAGACGGCGGACCGCCACGGCACGCACCCCTACGGGGAGTTCATCCTCGTGTACCGGGACTGACCGGCTGTGACTGGTTCCCCATGATGGTCGTCAAGCGTCGAGTGTGCTCACCGGGTGACTGAGTTCATGCCGATGAGACGCCGGAGCGTTCCCCACAGAGAGGTTTCCGGGCAGGTTGGAGGTCACATTCTCGGACGGCAAGATCTACTTCGGCGAACGGGCGGTGGCCGCCGACTCCGCCGGGCCGAGCGGAGCGAACTTCGCCAAGGGCATGGTCAAGTATGAAATGCATCCGAATTTCCTCGAGGAGTTCGGCGACCACGTCAAGGTCCACGACTGGAACGGACCGAGCGGTGCCGTGCGGCTGGAGGGCGAGATACCCGTGGAGAAGCTCGACCGGTTCAACGCGCTGAACCTGCGGCGCAGCTGGATCGACATCTATGGAGGACCGAGGTGACATTCCGCGATCACCAGGAACTCGACGTGACAGTCGTCGCGGTCGCACCTGTGGGCGCGAAAGTCTTGGTGGACGGGTACGAGGGCGTATTCGGATTCATCGACCAGGTGAAGCATCCGTCCTGGTGGGACGCGGGCTTGGCACAACCCCGCGCGGGCGACAAGCTGCACGTATGCGTCCTGGACTGCACCCGCGAGCCGTACCCCCGGTTCAGCGCGCTGCAGGACGACATCGACATCGCCCGACGTCTGCGCGGGGAGGCCTGACCGGAGGAACCACAGAGCTTTGGTGTCGGGGTGGCACGCACGCAGTGGTCGGTCGCGATGCCCACCACGTCGACGAGGCGAAGCCGGTGTCGTCCACCGCCCACACCTGCGGACGCACAACCCGCACGGCCCGCCATGCCAATTCGGCCCGCACCTGACCGACCGGCCAGGTCGAGGACGTCATGAACTGCTGCAACTGCTCACAAGGCCAGCTAACAGAGCACTATTGGGCGGTGTCCTTCGGATCAAGCCGGGGGCGAAACCGTTTTCCTCTCATGATCATCAAGCGCAGAATGCCATGCATGACGATGACACGGGTGATCACGCAGCGGGCCATCGGCGGCTCCGACGTGCTGGAACTCGCCGAGATACCCCTCCTCGCGCCAGGCCCCGGTGAGGTCCTGGTGCGAGTACGGGCCACCGGCATGAACCCTGCGGACTGGAAGGTCCGCATCGGCAAGGTGGACTTCTTCGGCCCGCCGCCGTTCGTGCTCGGCCACGAGTTCAGCGGCACGGTGGAAGGCGTCGGCGAGGGCGTGGCCCGCTTCGCGGTGGGCGAGGAGGTCTACGGGTGGACCGTCCCGCCGCAGGGCAGTCACGCCGACCACGTGGTGGTGACCGAAGACCGGATCGCGCCCAAGCCGCGCACCCTCGACCACGTCGGCTCCGCCGCGCTGCCGATCTCCGGCTTCACCGCCTACCAGGCCCTGGTCACCCTCTCCGACGTACGGTCCGGCCAGCGGGTGCTGATCCACGGCGCGGCCGGCGGCGTCGGCCACCTCGCCGTGCAGATCGCCAAGGCCCGGGGCGCGTACGTCATCGGCACGGCCCGCGCCGCCAAGCACGACTACCTGCGCGGGCTCGGCGCCGACCAGCTGATCGACTACACGGTGGAGGACTTCTCGGTCCTGCGCGGCATCGACGCGGTGCTGGACACCGTCAGCAACGACTACGGCCCGCGTTCGCTGCCCACCCTCAAGCCGGGCGGCATCCTGGTCGACGTCGTCGGCGTCGGCGTGGACCGCACCGAGGTGACGGCCCGCGCCGCCGAACTCGGCGTCCGATTCGTGGAGTTCTTCCTGGAACCCACCCCCGCCGTGCTCACCGCCTTCGCCGAACTCGTCGACACCCACGGCGTACGCCCCACGATCTCCGAGACCCTCCCGCTCACCGAGGCCGCGAAGGCCCACGAGCTCAGTGAAACCGGCCGGGTCCAGGGCAAGATCGTCCTCGTGCCGTAGTCCCGAGGTCCTGGTGCGATGAACCGCTTTCCTGTCATTGGCGTGCGGCAGTGACGTTCCGTCAGGTCAGCCGGCTTTCCGCAGATGAAAAGTGTGCGGGGGCTGTGCGCTGACTGACATGGAAGTGGTGTCCGGGGTTGTGGCGCTGACACCAGGTGGTGTTTTGCCTGGTTTGGCCCTGCCATGAAAGCGATGCTTCGCAGATCGCCCTGCTGGCTCACGACAACGGGCCCAGTTTGAGTGGGTGCCCCAGTGGCAGGTCGGCGCCCTTCCGTAACTTGGTTCCAGGGTGGCCCCGACCCGCGGTGGCCGCAGGTCATACCGACTGGACGAGGATCACGGCGGTATTCACAAGGCCGCATCGACGGCTGGACGCAGTAGCCGGCTGGCCATGCACAGTAAGCCAACACGGCCACAAGCCCGCGCCCAACCGCACAACCCCGGGTCAAGGGCGTGACGCAGCGAGCGGACCCTCCTGGCGCAGGAGAGTCCGCTCCGGGGTGGCTGCTCAGGGGCTACTGCTTGTGCCCTTGCTGCACGTCCAGGCACAGCGCCCAGACGTCGGAGTAGCTGTTCGGGGAGGGCGAACCCCCGCTGTGGGTGGCGGCCGTCCAGTACGCCGGATTGGAGCTTCCGTCGCTGACCGGGGTGCCGCCGGCGTCGCTGGGAAAGCTGCCGTTGAGGTGGGGGCCGCCGGAAGTCGCCTTGGTGAAGTCGATGGTGGTCACGTTGCCTCCGCTGATGGCGGCGCCCCCGCTGACCAACTGCCCGTCCTCGCGGGAGCAGCCGGCCGTCGCCGTCTGTCCCGTGGAGGCCGTGTTCGGGCCGCTGACCTCACTGAAGTGGACCGTCGAGCCGACGTGCTTGAGGCTGATGTCGTCCGCGCTGCAGATCGCGTAGGCGTAGGTCACGTTGTCCTCGCCGCGTCCGCCGCCGATCCCCCCGACCGCCGTCCAGGAGTCGGGGTCGGTCTCGCCGTCGCCGGCGGCGATCGAGCCGAAGTGGTGCTCGGCGTCGTTGAAGGTGGGGAAGCTGGCGATCGTTTTGAAGCTGCCCGTGTTGCCCGGGGTGGTCCGGGCGCCGCCGCCGATCAGGCGCGTGTTGGCCGGGCAGGTCGCCACGACGAGGCCCACCGTGGCCCCGGTGGTGGGGGTATTGGCCTTGTTCATGACCACCTGGGTGTGGTTGATCAGGTTGCTGGTGAAGCACACCGCGTAGGGGGTGCTGGAGAAAGAGGCGTTGACCTGGCCCCCGCTTCCGCCGATGCCGAGCCAGTGCGTCACGTCGGTGCCGACGACCCCGGTCGAGCCGGTGTATTCGGTGGCGCCGTCGGAGCTGGGCGAAGTGCCGTTGACGTGGTTGCCGTTCACGCTCCCACCGGTGCCGATGGCCTGGTTGATCCCACCGCCCGAGATGCGGCCGCCGGAACAGTCCGCGTGGGTCGATATCTCGGAGTTGGAGGTGGCGGGTCCGCTGGTGGCGCCGGGGGTCTTCACGGTCACGCTCATGGTGTTGGCGTATGCGGTTCCCGGCACTGTCAGGGCCAGTACGGCACCCAGGAGCAGCGTCCTGCCTACAGCGAAGCGGCGCAGAAGTCCTGTGTTCATATGGATCTCCCCATCTGATGGGCGATAAGCGACGAGCAGTGAGCGAGAGGTTCCGCAAGGCGGCATGGCGCGGTACGGAGCGGTATCCGGAAGCAGGGGCACGGGCACGGGCACGGGCACGGGCACGGGCATCGTCGGTGCGGAATTGCCACGGCATCACAACGGCTGCCTGCCTCGCGGATGTACGCCGCTCAGGGGCAGACCAGGGGTTCGGACCGGCCATCTCACCACTCTGTTCCGAGTAGCGCATGCGGACTCCAGCAGCCCTTTGGTGCTGCATCTACATAGGCAATTCGCGATTTCGGGTAGCAGATGCCGATAGGCAGAATGTGACTGGCCAGTAGCCGGAGCGCCCCGGGGCCGCGCCTCCGCGGACGAGGCGGCCGCCCCGCGACGAGGGCAGGATCCTTCGCGTGTGCGTGCTTCTGGACCACCAGACAGCCCTGTACCGCGCGGCCGGCCGCGGCCATCGCCGCGCTGTACGCACTGCCGCCTCCACGCTGTCCTTCCAGGGGGAGAACCTGTGCGCGGCCCTGCCTGGCCGGTGGATCCCTTGCCGGCAGGGAGGTCAGGGAAGAACCGGAACTCCCCCACCCAGGAAGGAGCACGGCCAGAACGCGATGTTGGACAGTCCGGCCTTCCCACCAGAGTCGGACGGGGCGCCGCCGCCCACCGCGATCGCATTGCGGAGCCCGGTTGCCGTGTGTTGGTTCGACCAGGTGGCCGAAGCGTGATCTTGGCCGTCTGTACAGGTCACCCCGGCGGCCAACGGCAGCGGCCAGGGATGTGCGCCCAGCAACGCGCCCGCGTCCCGCTCGCCGAGCACGTCCTCGACCATGGCCGCGATCCGGGCGTGCTCGGGCAGGTCACCGAACTCGGACTCGACTGGGCGGCGTAGCTGCTGCGCTGGCGCCGACTGTAGGGGCCGGGCATGCGGAGCAGCGGGCAAGCATCGAGGCCGAGTTCGGTGACCTGCCAGGCGATCCCAGACGCCTCTCCGTACGAAAGAGCCCCGACCAGCCGGGGGGGGTGCCTCTATGTCCTTCGTCAAGCTCGAGCTGGTCATGCGTGGGCCGTTTCGGGGCCGCGTGCCTCGAGGAAGGTTCCGTCGCGGAGCATGGCGAACAGGACGCCGATGCGGTGCCGGGCCAGGCGGAGAAGGGCCTGGGTGTGGGTCTTGCCACGGGCTCGGCACCGGTCGTAGTAGCTGAGGGAGGCGGGGTCGTGCAGGGCGGCGAACGCGGAGAGGAACATGGCGCGTTTGAGCTGCCGGTTCCCGCCGCGGGGTGCGTGTTCGCCGTGGATCGAGGTGCCTGACTGTTTCGTGGCCGGAGCGAGGCCGGCGTAGGAGGCGAGGTGGGCGGCGGTGGGGAAGCTGGTGCCGTCGCCGACGGTGACCAGCAGGACGGCGGCGGTCCTGACGCCGACGCCGGGCAGCGACGTCAGGACCTGGGAAAGAGGGTGGGCCTCCAGCGGTTCGCTGATCTGGGCTTCCAGGGCCCGGCGTTGTTCGTGGACGGCCGCGAGCGAGCGGGCCAGGGACGGGATGACAACGTCGAGGGTGCCGGTGCCCGGAACGACGACGGTCTGTTCGTCGAGCGCGTCGAAGACGTTGTCCATGAGCCGGGCGGCCATGTGCGGGGCCCTGGGGCCGATCAGCTCGACGAGTCTGCGGCGGCCGGATTTCCGCAGGGCGGCCGGGGAGCCGTAGCGTTCAAGCAGTCAGGTGACGGCCTGGTGGTCCAGGCGCGGCGCGAGAACGCGCTCCAGGCTGGGGTGGAACTGGGTGAGCAGGCCCCGTATCCGGTTGGAGGTGCGGGTGGCCTCGGCGGCGAGGTCCTGGTCGAAGCCCACGAGGACGGTGAGCTCGGCGATGATCTCGTCGGTCAGCTCCAGGGATCGCAGGGTGCGCGGCACGGTGCGGGCGGCGTCCGCGATCACGGTCGCGTCCTTCGCGTCGTTGCAGTGCTGGCCTGGGGATCGGGTCCGTTCTCGCGCATCCACGTGATGCAGACCTGCCGCCCGTACCCGGCCGGGCATTGCGCCCGGCCGGGCGGTGGTCGGACCTCTCATCAGCGTCTCCGACGGCACCCCTCGGGCCCGGTGACACCACCCCCCTGGTCATCCGTTCGACAGGGGGACACAGTCATGCCAGGCCCGGAGGCCAGCGGCCCTCTTGCAGGACCGCGAAGAACATAACGGGACTGACCGATGAGAACCGGCAGGTCAGCGCGTTGGTCTGCTGCGGGCACCACCAGAAGTCGAGCCAGAGCCCGTTCGGGTTCTGGCACAGATTCCGTGAACGATCTTGCTGGTCTCGCGCCAGTCGGCGGAACGAGTCGCAGGACCAGCACCGAGGTCGTTGGCACCGTCGCGTCCTGGAGAGCCGACCTTGCCGGCCGAGCCGTCCAGTGCTCAATCGGAGACCGCCGATGACGCCGGGCTCGATGACACGAGTGCCGCCGTCAGGTGGGACATGGCTCGCTTGCACAGGGCCTGGGAGCCGGTGGCGTCGGTCGAGGTGACACTGAGGCACAGGCGGCCGTTGATGCCGATGACGAGGACCAGGGGCGCGCCGGAGAGGCTGGTGTGTGCGGCGCCGTACAGCGCGGACAGGCGCAGGGGGCCGTAGTCGGTGGGGATCGGCAGGCGGGCGTTGCTGATCGATACGTCGAAGCGGGCGCCTTGGGTCTCGCTGCGGTGGAGCAGGGATCCGATCGCCTGGTGAGGGATGAAGGGCAGCAGGCGGTAGGCGCGGACGAGCGGGCCGAGTTCGTCCGGGGTCAGGCGGCGGTGGATGTCGGCTTTGACCTTGCGGGCCTGGGTCCAGAAATCGGGGGTGGTGGTGTCGATGGGCTGGAGGAAGCTGGTGGCGTAGAGGCCGACGGACGAGCGGGCGGCTGGAGCGAGGATGCGGCGTAGGTCTGCCGCCACGGCGATGTGTACGGGTCGGCCGAAGTCGCGGGCGAAGGCGGTGCAGAGTGCCGCCTGCAGGGTGGTGCCTTCTGCGCGGCAGCGGGCAAGGATGATGGAGGTCTCTTCTTCGCCCAGGGACCAGGTGGTGAAGGTGAGGGGGCCGCTGTGGTGGGCTGGGCGGGTGGGACTGCTGAGTGAGCGGGCGAGTTTGCGGAGGTCTGAGAGGTCTGGCCTGGGGCGTGGCAGGAGTGCGTCGGCGGGCGGGGGGAGGACGGCGGGCTCGCTCGGGCCTTCGGCGGGGCCGCGGAGGATGTCGTGGATGACGATGGCCGCCGAGCTCGCGTCGGCGGCCAGGTGGTGGTAGACGCTGATGAGGTCGAAGGAGTCCCCGGCGTCCACCAGGACGAAGCGGGTCAGGGGGCCGGCGGCGGTGTCGAAGGGGCGCTGGAGCTCCTCTTCGGCCACCCGGGCCCAGCTGTCGGGTGCTGTCGCCCTGACGAGGCGGAGTTCCGGGTCGGGGACGTCCTCGGTGGTGAGCCACGCCCGCCACCGCCCGGCGCTGGCGACGCGCGCCGCAAGGAGTGGGTGGCGCCGCCGTGCGGCGGCGAGGGCTTCACGGAGCCGGCTGGGTTCGGCGCGGCCTTGGATTCGGGCGATGAAGGCGATGTTGACGGGCAGTGCCTGGCCGGCGGCCCATACGAAGCGCTCGCACGCGGAGAGCCTTCGGCGCGTCGCTCGTTCCCTCACGGTGTGCCGTTTCGATGCCGCAGGGCGCTCTTCAGTCCCTCGTGGAGCTGGATGCGCGGGCTGAACGGGAGCCGGCTTCGTGCACAGGTCCAGTCGGGGTGGACGAGTTCGGTGATCTTGTCCTGATTGAGAATGGAGGTTCGGCCCAGGCCACGGGCCATGGCCATCGCCAGGGGGGCGGGGATGTGGACGAGGCGGGGTGGTCGTCGGCCGATGATGGCCGCGGCGGCAGCGCCGATGTCCTGCCAGAGGTGTTCAGTGCCGTCGCTCACGTGGTAGGTCGCTCCTGGGGTGCCGGAGTCGGCGGCCAGGAGCAGGGCCTGGCACAGATCGTCGACGTGGATGAGGGAATAGTGGCGTGGCCCCCGGCCGCCGACGGCGGGCAGCAGGCCGGCCCGGACGGCCTTGACCAGGCGGGGCAGGAACTCGCGGTCGCCCGGACCGTAGACGATCGGCGGGCGGACGATCACGCCTGGAACCCGGTCGGCGTCGTCATGCAGGGCGTGCTCTCCGCCGAGCTTGCTGCGGCCGTACGCGGAGACGGGGTGGGGCGGGTCGTCTTCGTGGCGCAGCCGCCCTGGGCCGGATGCGGCGAGGGAGGAGCAGTAGACCAGGCGCGGAGGCTGCGGCAGGGCGGCGATGGCGGTGCAGAGGCGGCGGGTTCCCTCGGTGTTGACCTCGGCATAGTGCTGCGGGGTGCGGGTTTTGGTAAGTCCGGCGAGGTGGATGACGTGGTCGGTGTCCTCGACGGCCGCCGCCAGGCCGGCTCCGGTGACAAGGTCTCCCTGGACGGTCCGGGCGCGGGGGACGTGCCGGCCGTTGCGGACGAGGGCGGTGACGTGATGTCCGTGTTCGGCGAGCCGGGCGACCAGGTGGGCGCCGATGAAGCCGGTGGCGCCGGTGACGAGGTACCTCATGAGGTGCGCTCGTAGAGGCGGTGGGTGCGGAAGTGGATGCCGCCCAGTGCCTTGGTGGACCGGTTGGCGTCGCGGTTGTCCTCCAGGATCCAGGAGAGTTCGGTCTCGGTGTAACCGAGGCGGAACGCGGTGCGCTGGGCCTGGGTGAGGAGGGCGGCGGCGAGGCCGCGGGCCCGGTGTTCCTTCTTGATCCCGGTGGCGATGGCTCGGACGCGGTCGATGCGGCGGGTGGCCTGGTGGATGCGGATGAGCCCGATGGGCAGGCCGTACGTGGTCAGGCGGCCGCGGGCGGCACGCAGAGCCTGGTTGGCGTCCGGAAGGACGAGGGTGAAGGCAGCGGGCTCACCGTGGACCTCGGCGATCTGGACCAACTCGGGGCGCAGCATGGGCTTCATCTGCCGGATGGTGTGGGCGAATTCCTGGTCGGTCATGGGGACGGAGGCGTAGTTCTGGGACCAGGCGTCGTTGTAGATGTCCCGGATGGCGGCCATGTCGGTGTCGAAGCGTCGGCGGTTCACGGGCCGGATGCGGACTTCTGGTGCGCTCAGGGCACGTTCGGCGGCTCGGCGGACGAGGGCGGGGGGCTCCCCGTCGGCGGGCATGGGCACCCGCCAGGACAGCAGGTCCTTGGCCTTGGTGAACCCGCAGTCGGTGAAGAGCTGCGGGTAGTAGGCGGGGTTGTGCGGCATGAGCATGGTGGGCGGGCGGTCGAAGCCGTCGACGAGGACCCCGCACTCGTGGTTCGTGGAGAAGCTGAGCGGCCCGAGGATCCGGGTCAGGCCCTGGTGGCCGAGCCAGTCGGCTGCCGCGGTGAAGAGAGCGGTGGCGGCTTCGGTGTCGTCCGTGCATTCGAAGAGGCCGAACTGGCCGCACTTCGGATCGTGCCGCTCCTGGTAGCGGGGGTCGACGATCGCGGCGATCCGTCCGATGACCGTGCCGCCCCGGCGGGCGAGGAAGAGGCGGACCGTGCCCACCGCGTGGAAGGGGTTGCGGCGCGGGTCGAGGAAGGCACGCTGCTCGCGCTCCAGCGGGGCGACCCAGAGCGGGTCGTCGCGGTAGATGGTGTAGGGGAGGCGGATGAAGGCGGTGGTGTCGGTGCGACCTTTCACGGGCGTGACGGTGACAGTCATCGCGCACCGGCCGTGGTGGCGGCAGCGAGCTGGCGGGGCAGAGCGGGCGGGGAAGCGGGGATGACGCCCAGACGCCGGCCTGCAGTCGCGAAAGCGTCGAGGATCCGGGTGACGTGATCGTCGGTGTGGGTAGCCTGCAGTGACAAGCGGAGCAGCGCGTGCCCCTCCGCGACTGCGGGGGCGACGACCACGCTGGTGAACACCCCCTCTCCCAGGACCTCCTGCCACATCCGCCCGCACAGCCCGGTCTCACCGATGTGGACCGGAACGATAGGGGTGAGCGAGTGACCGGTGTCGAAGCCCAGCGCCCGCAACCCGCTCTTCACCCGCCGCGCCACCTCGAACACGCGTGTGCGGCGTTCGGGCTCCTTCGAGATGATCTCCAGGGCGGCGAGTGCGGCCGCCGCGGACGCGGGCGGCATCGACGCAGTGAAGATCACCGACCGGGCCGTGTAGCGGAGGAAGTGGATGACCTTGGCGGGTCCGGCGAGGAAGCCGCCGATCGACCCGAAGCACTTGGAGAAGGTTCCGGTGTAGAGGTCGACCTCGTCCATCAGGCCGAAATGCTCGGCAACCCCACGCCCGCCGGCACCCAGCAGCCCGATGTCATGGGCGCCGTCGACCACCAGCCGGGCATCGTGGCGCCGGGCGAGGCCGGCCAGTTCAGGCAGCCGGCACAGGTCGCCCTCAACGGAGAACAGCCCGTCCGTGATGACCGCCTTCGCGGCGGCACTGTCGGCGGCGGCGAGCTGCCTCTCCAGATGTCCCATGCTGGAGTGCCGGTATCGACGGCTTTCGGACCGGCCGGCCTGGACGGCATCGACCAGGGAGGCATGGTTGGCCATGTCGCTGAAGACGATGTCTCCCCTGCCGAACAGCGGGGTCAGTGCCAGGTTCGCCTGGCAGCCGGTCGTGGTCACGATCGCCGCCTCCTGACCGAGGAACACCGCCACTGCACGTTCCAGTTCCTCGTGCAGCGGCAACGTCCCGCCGATCAGCCGGCTTCCGGAGCACGACGTACCGTGCCGTTCCACCGCCCGGGCCGCCGCCGCCGAGACGCGCGGATCACTCGACAGCCCCAGGTAGTCGTTGCACGCCGTCATCACCACCCGTACCCCGTCGATCAAGGCCTCCCCGTCCCTGCCCTCCACGGCCTGGTACAGCGGCCGCGGCCCCGGACCCGTCATCGTCTGCATGACCGACGACAACTGCTTGGCAAAGATGTCCGCCACTGGTTCCCTCCTCAAAATTACTTCCCGCACACCCGACACCGCTCCGCGTGACGGCTCATCCCTCACCAGGCCACGCCTCACCACAGGCCCCGGTCTCCCGCGGTCAAACGGGCGTGAAGACGCGCCGGGCAGCCAGCTGCCAAGCCAGACCGATGATCTTGATGCCGTCCCCGAGAACACCGGAAAACGAAGCCCTCAGACACCGCCTTCACCGGATCCCGTGCACGCGCGCGGAGAGACCAGCCGGGATCACGACCGTGGAGACCACTGTCGTGGCGAAGCGTCTGTTCACTCGGATGGGCACGGTCGTCTAACGGCCAGACGGTGGAATGGTCACCGAACCCGGCAGCACACGGACCGCGGGTCAGGCAGCAGCCAGCACCAGGGTCCGGCACCAAGGCTGCCCCGTTCCCCTCCCCGGTGCCGGGAGAGCGAGCGGTGCATCGACGGCCAGTTCTTGGAGTGCGGCGCCTTGAGTACGCGTACTCATGCGTCCGCGTGGGCGAGCCGCGAGAGTGGGGGCAAGGAGCGAACAGGCGGGGTGGGGAATGGGATCGAGGCGTGGTCTGGCCGCTGGTGTGCTGGCCGTCACGGGCGCAGTGCTGGTGGCCTCGACCAGTGGGTGCTCGACGTTGCCGGACACTGACGAGCTGCGGGCCATGGCCACCACGGACGGCGCGCGGCTGAAGCGGGACTCGGAAGAGGCACGTATCCGCGCGCTTCTTCAGCGGTTCGACGAAGTCGAGGGGTTGCGGCACGGATTCACGGTGCTCGAGGACGAGTGCACTGGCCCCAGTGACGGGGGCCTCAAGGAGCAGGCCACCGTTCGTCTGATGACCTGCTCGATGAGTGTGAGCGGCGAATTCGGGGTGGAGGGTGACGTCACCGACGTTCTGCGGCGCATCGACGACGCGGCCATCACGCAGTGGAGTCCCAACGGCAACGCCCCCGGGTATCCGTCCGCGGGCACGCTCGACCACGCTCTGCAGTACCACCGGCTCGGTGGTGTATTCCCGGACTGACGGCTGATGCCCGCTACGGAGCGGTTCTCGCGGAAGCTGGCGTACCGGGACCGGTTCGGTAACGACCGGCCAGATACCACACCCCGCCGGGCAGACTCTCCCAGCGCAAGACGCCCTCGCTCCGGAGGAGCCCCGTGACGTTCACATACGAAGAATTGGCCTGGTCGGCAGCCCGCATGCTCGCCTACCTGATCGGCGGGCTCCTCCTCTGCGGAATCGCCGTCATCATCACCGTGGCCCTCGCTGTCACGATCAAAGAGCACACGAAAACCCCACGGCAGCGGGCCTCCCGCCGGCAGTCATCCGCGAAGAGGTTCCGGTGCTCCTCCGACACGAGGTCGAGGAGGACGAGCTCGCCCTCGAAGAAGTAGCCACTGGCCTTGTTCACGAGAACCGGGTTCTGGCACAGATCTTGGGGAGCGGTCGCGGAGCGTCATCTCAATGCATCCGGGTACTTGCTGAGCGCGCTGCAGCCAGCCGACTGACCCCCACGCAAATCGGCCACCCCGTACTCACGCAGAAATCGCTCCAGGAGGTCCGCTTGTCTGTGTCCGCCGCCGGCCCGTGACGGCGGACGCCGATCCTCTCGTGCACCCTCAGCGTGGTTCAGGAGGCTGCAGCAGCCTCCTGGGCGGACGGTGGCCGGGTCCAGGGAGCTGCCTCCCCCGTCCCCCACTCTCACCTGGGCGATGACCGTGCCCAGGCACATGGTGAGGTCGAGGCCGCCCAAGCCACCGGCGTTGCGGTAGTACGCGTGACCCTCGACGCCGGGGACCGGAGCCACCTCCGCCTTGGCGTATCTGGCCGGCCGGTCCGCCGCCGCCCCTTGGACGCACCGCACCGGAGCGACGAACCGTTGAAGAACACGCGCCGAGTACCAGATGCGTTGTTCAACGAGCAGCGAGTAGCGAGAGAGACAAGACGTGCATCGACATATGTCGGCTACCGAGCTATTGTGACGGGTATGAACGATCAAGCTCTGCGTGAGCCGACTCTGCTCATCCTCACCGCGATCGCCGACGCCCCACGGCACGGATACGCGATCGCCCAGGAGGTCGAGAAGATCTCGCAAGGCCGCACGAGGATGCGCACCGGAACCCTGTACGGGGCACTGGAACGGCTCCTGGAGCAGGAGCTCATCGCCGTCCACGAGGAGGAGGTGGTCGACGGGCGCATGCGGCGCAGCTATGCGCTCGCGCCACGCGGGCGTGAGGTGTTGGCGGCTGAGGCGGCCCGGATCGCACGTACCGCGCAAGAGGCCACTCGACGGCTGGGGCTCGGGCACGGGGCAGTGACCGCGTGAGCGCGTTGGTGAAGCTGTATCCGGCAGCCTTCCGGCGGGAGTTCGGCGACGAGGTCGCCGACGCCTATCGCCAGGCCACGCAGGGGGCGAGTCGGCGTGCCCGGATGCTTGAGGCCGTCGATGTCGTCGGGCACGCGCTGCGCCTGCGACTCGGGCTGGGCTCCGCGGGGCGCGCCGGGCAGTTGCTGGCGGCACTGGCGCCGTTTGCCGCCGTCGCGGTCGGTGCGGCCGCGATGAGCTGGGCCAGGATGTGGGCGATTGTCGTCACGATCAGCGGCGGATTCGGATTCGGCGACGTATTTCCTCAACTGATGGCGGCCCACCTCGTTGCAGTGCTCGGGGCGTTCCTCGCTCTTGCCGGGCGATGGGCCGTGGGTACGTGGACCGCGTTGGCGGGCGTCGTCGCGGGAATCGCGGTCGATGTCGGCCGGCTGGGTGCCGATCCGGGCGGGTCGGTATTCCTGTTCGGCGGTCCGCTACTGGGCTTGGCGCTGGTGGCGTTGCTGTGCCCGCCCGATCTGCGTCCGGCGCCTCGGGCCCGTACGCGGACCGGGGTGGTCGCAGCGCTGGCGTGGACGGCGGTGGTGGCCGGCACGCTGTTGATGCTCCCGCTGTCCTACCCGCTCCCCGAACTGAAGTTCGCCGTACCGATGGCCTACGGACTGCTCCTGGCAGGGCGGCAGGCGTTCACGCGACTGCGCACCGCACCGGCCGTCCTGCTGGCCGGCCTGCCGTTGGTGTTCTTCGGCGCGAACCCGGGCGGGCTGGACACGCTCGTCCTCACCGGCGCGCTGGGGTTGCTGCTGGCCGCAGCGGTGGTGGTGAGCATACGGCGGCGGCGTAGTGGGCCGAACCCGCTTGCGGGCGGCTAGGGCGCGTTGCGAAAGTCGTTTGGTCCGCTTGTCGGACACCCCTACCCTCTGGCTCATGATCCAGATGAGGAATGGCGACTTGCGTGGCTATCAGGTGGGACCAGTACGCGCCGAGCTTCGTGCGATCACGGTAAGTGACGACCGTGAAGGTATGCTCGAAGGGACGCCGCAGCTACACCGTCGCTTTCGTCTGATGGGCATCGAGAAGACGATGGCAGCGACGCCGCATTTGTATGTGCATGATCTCGACAAGCTCCGAGCCGATACGGAGGGGCGAGTCGAGGAGTGGCTGCCGCGAGAGGCGGTTCATGCTCGGCTGACGTCATGGTGGCAGCCGGAGGACATTGCAGAGCCTGGGCATACGGTGCTCTCAGTGATGTGGTTCCAAACGGCTGCGCAGGATCCCTTCGCCCGCCTGGCCACGATCGTGCGTCCCCTGGACTGGACTTCGCTAGCCAAGTTTGTCCCCTATGAGGACTAGGGTCTGGTGTGAAAGTGCTGGTCACAGCCATTCGTTGATGGCTGCGACCAGCACGGTCGCTTCGTAGCGGACGGCGAGTCTGTCGTACCTGGTGGCGACGGCCCGGTGGCGCTTGAGGCGGTTGACCTGCGCAGACGCGGGTAAGACCGGTTACTGCGGGAGTCATACGCCTTGTCGGCCCGCACCCGGTCCGGGGGCTTGCGCGGCCTGCCGAGCCCCAGCCGGGGCACCCGGATCGCTTCCAGGACGGGCTCGAACTGCGGGGCGCAAGTGAGATGAACTCTCATGCCGCGCGTGTGCTCGCGACCACTCACAACGCCCGCGGCGGCCCAGTAACGCCCATCTGGACCTGCCCCCGGGCGGGCGGCGACCGTCGGCGGGTGCCGGCGGTGCTGAGACTCCCGGATGGAAACGGCTGACCCCGGGCGTTCGCCGAAGGCCCCGGCCGATGCCGGGGCGGCGACAAGCGTGGTGTGAGGGGCCGAGGGAACCGGGTAACGTCTTTGTCATGTTCTTCCAGAGGCCGATTTTACGAGTGGGGGCGTGATGGGCCCCTGCTGACGTCCTTCGACGTCGCCGCCCGTCCCCCACCGATGAATCCGTAGATCACTTCACATCATTACCGGGAGAACCCGTGACCGTGAGCAAGAACATCAACAACCCCGTGGGCATGGGTGGCGGCCAGCGCAAGAGGCTGTCCCGCGCCGAGCGGCAGAACAACGGTCCGCACCGCAACCTCGACCGCCAGGGTGCGGCCGACCAGAAGGCGGAGCTGGTGCGCAAGATGCGCGAGAAGGCAGGCGCAGCCGAGGACGCCGGGCAGGCGGGCGACGACACCGCACAGAGCTGACGCACCGCCGCCGCAGGGCGGCACCGCACGGGGCAGGGCCCGGACCGCGACGCGCGGTCCGGGCCCTGCTGCCGTACCGGGGCTCTGCTGCCGTACCGGTCGCGGCCGGGCCCGCTCAGCTCTCGGCCGACCACCCGCGTCTCAGCTGACCACCCGGGGCAGCCTCAGATTCGGCAGCCCGGTCACCGCCACCATCCCGAGCTGCACCAGCAGCTCGGCGCGCTCCCCCTGCCCAGCCCGGGCGCCACATCAGCTAATGCCGCATCAGGCAACGTTCGCCCTCTTGACGACCTCACGGAGGCGTTCGTCGGCTGCGTGCTTGTTCCGCCAGATGATGTAGCGGCGGATCATGCTGCCCTGTTCCTTGTGGAAGGTGTGGTCGGTGCCGTCGAGGGCGAAGCAGCGCAGGGCGGTGAACTGGGCCTCGATCCGGTTGAGCCAGGAGCTGTTGGTCGGGGTGTAGGCGATCTCCACGTTGTCTGCCGCCGCCCATGTCCCGACGCGCTGACACCGCTTCGTCGTCAGGTGTGGGGAGCAGTTATCGCAGACGATCGCGATGCGAACGCCGGCCGGGTGCAGCGAGAGCAACTCCCCGGCGCCCGCCCGGTAGATGCGGGCCTCTTGGATCACCGCCGTGGTGGCGGCGAACTCGGCCGCAACGAGGCCCCACGTCTGGCGGGTGCGCAGGGCGGAGGAACACACGACGAGGTCGGGAACACAGCCGGCCTCGCGCAGCCAGCGGCCGACTGCCGAAGCGTCGCGGCGGCCGCGCGGGGCGGGCGGCCGCTCGGAGTCGGCCACGTCCGGCGGCCAGGCCGACTTGGCGTGCCGCAGGACGACCAGGCGCCGCAGGTCGCCCGACTTCATGACGTCGCGTGGTGCTGGTGGCCCACCTCGCGCGCGAGGTCCAGCCCCAGGATGCGGTCGAGAAAGGCGAACGTCTCGAACTTGGCACCCGCCGGCACGTCGGCTCGCTCCGCCACACGGGCCAGCATGTCCAGGACAGCAGGGACACCGAGATCATCGGCCAGCGCGGCATGGCCCTGTCTCAGCACGTCGGCAGGGACCGGCCGGGACGGCTGCTGCGCCCAGTCGGCCACCTGCTGCCGCCAGTGCCGCAGCGCCTGCCAGGCCTCGGCGAGCGCGGCGCTGGTGATCGTGACCGGCATGCGGTGGGCGTGGCCGAGCAACAGCATCCTCACAGCCAGCGCATCGGTCCCCTCTGGGACGAATGCGTCCAGGGGGCCAGAGGCGAGGAGAGGGACACGGTCGGGGACTCCCCCGTCCGGTGGTGCTGCGCTGACCTGGCCCACATCGATCCGGACCCCGCCGACGGCGTCCTGCATGGCGGAGCCGTACGCGAGCACGTGCACGTCGGCAGCGGCGCAGGGTGCCTCGGTCGGAAGGTGCGCACCGACGGTGGCGGGCGGGTGGATGCCGAGCACGGCCATGGCGCGATCGAGCGCCTCGGCTTGCTCGCGCGGCAGGTCCGGCGTGGTGAGGACCGTGAGGGACTGCAGGCCGTGCAACTCAACGGCGCGCGCCAGTACGTCGCCGACCAGGGGCGCCCGCAGGTGCACCGCGCCGATCCCGCTGTCGACGACCGGCAGATGGACGCAGATGCGCAGCAGGTGGCGGTGTGCGGACGGGATCTCCACGGGGCGGCCGGTGCGGGTGTCGGCGATACGCAGCATGATGCGGAGGCTAGTCGTGGGAACCTCCGTTTCGGGGGAGGACCTGACCAGGACGCCGACGTTGTGGCATGGCGCGTGTCGCGCGGTCGCGGGGTCCGAGCCATTCGAGTCCGGGCAGGAAGCCAGCTACCTTGCTTGCACACGCGAAGCAGGCCCAGCGCCGCAGCACCGACGCTACACCGCCCCGTGGCATCCGAGGCCAGAACGCTCTGCGCCTCAAACCAGCAGGCGCGTGCCCATATACGCAGGTCGGCAGCCACGTTGGCGCCCTGAGCACCAGTGATTCAGCCGCTCATGCGCCTCCGTGACGGCGATTCGCTCCGCACCATAGGACGCCGCCCACACCGTCGGCCTTCCCGGCACACCACGTCGCAGGCAGATCGGGGCTACGGTCGCCACCGCGTGGGGCGTCACGCCCGCCACCACCTCCACAGGAGGGTGGCCTGCACGAGAGGAGCCGCGTGCTCGGACGCCGGACCTCGGTCCCTGGGGTGGTTGGGCGGCCCGGTGCTACTGCCGCCAGAGCGCTCTGGTCACCGGGCCTCGCCCGCGCACGCCCTGTCGACGCGGACTGAGCCCGACCATAGCCAAGGCCGGCCAGTGCCCCGCGTCAGAAGCACAGCGTTCGGCATCCTGGGTGACATGCGCGGGCACAGGTTGACGCCCGACGCTGACACCGACCACTCCCAACCGCAGCCCGCCCCCTCGCACATCCCCACACCGTCCACGCGCAAGCAGCCCAGGTGTCGCAGCGGCCGAGGACGAGGAGCAGGGGCCGGATGAGACCAGCCCGTCCGGGCCCCGGCGTCGTGGCGGACCGTCGTAACTGCGAAGGCGACCTCTCGCAAGCATGGGCCCGCGAGCGCGCCGACGGCCGATCGGCGGTTTCGGGGGTTCACACCTCCGGTCACGCCCTCGGTCCCCCGCTGAAAGCAACCGTCCAGACCACGGTTCAGCCCTCTTCCGGTGCAACCCCCGTCCCGGCCCGCTACCGGCGTTTCAGCGCGCCGCGCACCAGCCCCACGCCGTGCCGCGCCAGGATGGGGCCCCGTGGGTCCGGAACCTTCGGGCGACGGGAGCAGAACATTGATCAACATTGACGTCCAGCACTGCGGCAGCTCGATTCTGGTCAGCGCCACCGGGGAGCTCGACGAGGGTGCGGGAGAAGTGCTCCAGCGCGTGCTGGACCACGTGACCATGGACGAGCGGGACCTCCTGGTGGACCTGCACGCCGTCGCGGCCATGGACGCCGACGGCCTGCTCCACCTCCTGAACCTGCACCGGCGCGCAGAACGCATGCGCCTACGGGTCCTGGTCACCGGCTGGCAGCCCCAGCCCCAGCAGTGCATGGCCACCGTGGCCGGCATCCCCGGGCCCAGAGCGACCACCGGGGAGCGCTACGCCCTGGCAGGCTTCCGCCGACTCCTCGAGGAGAAGGCGCAGCGCGCACGGGAGCGCTCCGACTTCGCCGACGGCTGGCTGCCCCGCATCTAGCTACGCCCCGGCGTAGCTGCGGCTCGGCACGGAGCATCATTTCCGCCAGCTGCCCTACCCGGGGTGCGGAGAGTGCCTCAGGGGGAGGGGTCCCACGCCTCGGGCCCGGCGCCTCGCCGTTCCACGAAGTCGGGATCGGTGAGGTCCACGTCCTCGGCGTTCTCCAGCCCGGCGGCGGCGAGGACGACACGGCTGTCGGCCGGGCGGTGCGCGACCCCGATGGCGACGCCGTCGTAACGCACCCGGCGCCACCCCTGCTCGTCGGGCGGGTAGACGATCAGCTTGGCGGACATGGGCTCAGCCTCTTGCCCGCCCTCCACACCGCCGCCTCACCGCGCCCGAACAGGTGACACGCGACCATCGGCTGAAGGTGTGCAAGCCGCCGTTCACGGGTGGCTTGCCCAGGCTCGCCTGAGGCTTGCCCGGCCTTCAGCGCCCCCACGGCGGGCGGGCCACGGCTCCTCGGCGGCGTGCTGCCGGGGCGGGCGCGGGGACGGCGTGGGCCGGGGGCGCCGGTCTGCTCGCCCGGCGACGTCTTGGCCGGCTGAAGAGCCTCCCGGATGCCGGTCAGCCGGCCACCGTCGATGTCCGCCTGATGCGTCGGCGCCAGCCGCTGAAGCGCGGCCGCCGCGTCCACCTGTCGAGGAGACCTCCACGCGGTACCTGATCCCGCCCCGTACGCCGCTCACCCCTGAGCAGGTGGAGCACGCCTTCGACCATCTCCTCGCCCTGCACACGGGAGGCGGGAGCAACGTCGCCGGCCGCGCAGACGGCAACCCCAGACCTGGCCTTCCTGTTGCTGGAGCTCGCCGAGGACATCATCTTCCCCCGTCACCGCGGTCTCGGGCGACGGAGAACCGTACGCGGACGCGCAGACGGGTGACAGGTGGTGACGGACAAGTGCGGCCTCCGGCACGCTCGCTGGGCGAGCCGGCGGCTCGCGTTCCTCCCAGAAACGAGAGGCAAGAGATTGTCCGTAAATCCGGCGGCCGTGCATCGCTGCGAGATCCATCCGACCCTGGGCATCGCCCGGGTGGGGAACAGCCCTGACGAATACTTCATCGGTCCCGAGACGCCCGGCGAACCATCAGACCCGGAAGGGAGGTTCAAGGATGCGAAGGGCCGGGTGAAGCGGCAGGCTGCCCGGTTCCGGATCTACGCATACGACGAGGCCGGCAAGGTGCTCGGCGAGTTGACGGCGGACCAGGCCGAGATCACCTGGTCCGCCGAACTGGCCAACGCCAAAGGCGCATGGTTCAAGTTCCTGGGACGATACCGGGACAACCCTTCGAACAGGGCAGACGAGAGACGGCCCGGCAACGACGAGACGCCGAACCGCGTCCCCGTGCCACCAGCGATGCCGACGCTCGTGGAGGTTGGCACCCAGCCGCCGGTGATCGGCGCCGACAACCCGAACAACCTCCGAAACGCGGACATCAAGAACGACAAGGACAGCTGACACAGAAGCGGGCTTGTTGTCACCCGGCAAGCGGCTGTAGTGAGCAGGGCCGCGTTTTCGGGGTGGTGCCCGGGTCGGATGCCGACCCGGGCACCCGGTTCACGCCTCTACTCCATGAACTGGAAGGTCCACGCCTGGCGTCGGTTGCTGACGTCGAGTGGCCTCAGGGCGACACGGGGAGGGAAGATCCGCAGCAGGCTGAGGTCCAGGGCCAGCTCCACGCCGTCGACGGGGCCTCCAGGGACGACGACGTGGAAGGAGCGCGGCTCCGCGCTCTGGTAGAGCGCCCACTCGCGCGGCTCGGGGTATCCGACGACCGGCTTGTTCATCTCCGGGTCGCCGTCGTAGGAGAGATAGGTTTCGCTGCTGAGATTACGGATCGTGCAGTTGCCGTTGCCGAGTTCCTCCAGCTGCCATTCCTGCTCGCCGGGGTTGCCGGTGGGCGGCAGCAGGAAAACGGGTGTCTTGGGCTGCGACGACCCTCCTTCCAGCGTGAGCAGTTGCTCGGGAGGGCGGGTGATCGTGTAGAGGCCGTTCGGTACAGGTGCCAAGGCCGACTCCACTTCTGACGTGCGGCGTCCGTGCGGGTCGCCGCTGATCTTTCGGGCCGCCGGATCCCTTCCCCGTCAGTGTGCGACAGAGGGTCGCAAAGGCTCTGCGTCACCCTTCAGGAGTACAGCGGATGCGTCCCGGTGTTCGACCGGCTCGGTGAGGGTGTCCTCCGGTGCCTGCCTTCCGTGGTGTATCCGGTGGCCCAGCGGCTCCTGGACCGCACCGACAACCTCGCCCGGCCCGACGGCCAGGGCCCTCGTACCGCGCCCACCGGGCTCCTGCGCCGAACCCTCCGGCAAGCAGCGGCATCCACACAACCAGGACGGGCGGCCCGCCGGAGACGACAGGTCGCTGCACTACTGCCGAATCCGGCGCCGATACGGGGATGGGCCGGCCGATGCCGGCCCACCTCACCCACGAACCTGGAGGCCATTGCCTTGGCGGCGGGGTGGGTGGGGTGGGTCAGGTGCTGCCGCGCCAGGTACTGGCACCTTCTCCGTGGCCCTCGGGGACCGCGGGCGCGGGAACCCGGAGACCACGAGTGCGTGGTCCGCCTCCCTGGGGGCGGACCCGGTGGACGGGAGACCGGAGGTGCCTGCGGGCCCGGCTTCCCGGCGGCGGGCGCCAGGCCCTGATGCAGGGCCTGGGAGGAACGGACCGGTTCCGCGGCGGGACGCACCTGGCACCAGGGTCCACGCAACAGCCGGGGTGGCGGTTGGTCATGGCATGAGGCGGCTGAGAACGGCTGAGGCGAGTGCTGCGTCGAGTGCTCCGACGCCGGTGAGGTCGGCGACGGTGATCGCGGTGTCCGGCCGGTCTCGGGGGGTTTTGAGGAGCAGGCCGACGGCGATGTCGCTGTCCTGCGCCGTGGCGCCGGCACGGACGGCGTGGCCGAAGTCGCCGTGGTGGAGGCACTGGGACCGGTCGTCGGTTGCGATGAGCTGTGCGCGGTGGAAGAGCGCCGGTGGCAGTTCGTTCTTGTGGGGCATGTCCGTGCCGATGCCGGTCACGTGGGTGCCCTCGGGCACGTCGGCGGCGTTCAGGACGGGTGCTGTCGCCGGCGTGGTGGTGATGATCATGTCGGCGCCGGCGGCCTGCCGTGCGGAAGCAGGCCGGGCCGGCAGGCCGTTCTTGTGGAGTTCCTCGCACAGGGCCGAGGCGTTGTGCAGGTTGCGGCCGTGGACGAGTATCTGGCTGACGGGGCGTAGTTTGGCCAGCCAGACGGCCTGGAGGAGGGCCTGTTCGCCAGTACCGAAGAGGCCCAGGGTGAGGGCTGCGGGCCGGGCCATGGCATGCGTGACCAGCGCGCCCGCGGCGGCAGTGCGCCAGGCGGTGAGCAGGCCACGGTCATTGAGGATGGCCCGTATCTGCCCGGTGTCGGCGCTGATGACGCAGACCAGGCCGTGGTGGTGGGACGGCATGCCCAGGCCGGGGCGGCCGTAGAAGCCGGTCGCTATCTTGACGGTGAAGTCGGTGGCGTCGGTGATCCAGCCGGCTTTCACGTGACAGTCCCCGTTGGCCTGGGGGAAGTCCATGTGGAGGGGCGGCGGGACGCTGGTGCGGCCTTCGGCGTGGGCGATGAGAGCCTCACGGACGGTGTCCAGGACCATCCGGGAGGTGGCGGCCGTCTCGATGGCGCCTGTGTCGAAGACGGGCAGGGTCGTCGTCATCGGCGTGTCCGCATCCAGTGCGCGAAGGCTGCCAGGCCTTCTTCGGGGCTGCGGCGGCCGATGCCGATGCGGAACCGGTCGGCCGGGGTGGGGGTGAGTTCGGAGTGGTAGATGCTGGCGGGCAGCAGCAGGACGCCGGCTTCCTCCACCAGGCGGGTGCAGAATTCCTCCACCCCGTCGGGGCCGAGGTAGCGGGGGTAGGCGACGCACCCGCCGTCCGGGGCCTGCCAGTCGAAGTCGTCCGCGAACTCGGAGAAGAACGACTCGAACGCCGGCAGGTTGGCTGCGATGAGCGCACGGTTGCGGCGGAGGATCGGCTCGCGGGCCTTGAGCGCGATGCGGGCCAGGACCTCGCTGGGCGCGGAGTTGCAGATGGTGGTGTAGTGCTTGGCCCGCTCCAGGCGCGAGAGCAGCTCGCGGTCGCGGCAGGTGATCCAGCCGATGCGGAGCCCGGGCAGCCCCAGGGACTTGGACGTCACGTTCAGGGACAGGGCGCGCTCGGACAGGTCGGCGGCCTGCGGCAGGATGCGGGCGGCGTCGCGCTCGAGGCCGCGGTAGACCTCGTCGCTGAACAGGTGGATGCCGCGCTCGTCGCACAGGCGGGCGAGCGCGGTGAAGTCGTCGGCGTCGATGACCTTGCCGGTGGGGTTGTTGGGGAAGTTCACCGACACGACGCGGGTGTTCGGCCGGAGCGAGGCCGCCACTTCGTCGAGGTCCAGGGCCCAGTCCCGGTCCGGGTCGAGGGCCACGCCGGTGACCTCGCACAGCGCCATCGGCACGGTCTCGGCGGCCTGGTAGTTCGGGGTCACCACCACCGCGTGGTCCCCGGCATCGAGCAGTACGTTCATTGCCAGGTAGAGGGCCTCCTCGGCTCCCGCGAAGCAGATCACGTCATCCGCGCCCGCGTTCTCGTACGTCTGGGCGATCACCTCGCGCAGGGCCGGGTCGCCGAAGGTCTCGGTGTATCCCAGGGGCAGGTTCTCGAAGGCCTCACGGTCCTTGTCGTCGGCCAGTGAGAGGAGCTCGCCCAGCGTCATGGTCTGGACGTCGGAGGCGGTCAGGTGGTGGCGGGCGGTGAACTCCCAGCGGGAGAAGTAGGTTTCCAGACGGAAGTCGGGCAGCCGGGTCATGTTCAGTCCTTCGCGTTCGGTGATCTGAGTTCGGCGAGCAGGCCGTAGACAGTGGAACGGGACACCCGCAGGGCGCCGGCGACGACGGGAGCGGCGCGGCGGACCGCGAACACCCGGGCCTCCTCCAGCCGGCCGAGAACGGCCAGGCGGTCCTGGCGGGTCATGCGTTCGACGGGTCGCCCCGTCTCGCGGACGTGGCTTCCGATGATGTGCTGGATGCGCTCGGACCAGTCCTGCTCGAACAACGGCTCCGGGCGCTGCACCGTGGGGGCACCGAAGGCGGACAGGACCGCAGCGGCCTGTTCCAGCGGAGTGCGGTCGAGATTGATGCACAGCACCGCCGACGGCCGGCCTTGCGGATCGCGCAGGACGGCACTGACCGATGTCAGCCGGCGGCCGTCGACGAGCAGCTTCTCGTACGGCCCGAACACATCCCGCGCCGACGGCTCGAGATCGTCCAGTTCCCCCAGCAGCGAGGGGTCTCCCACGCCGCGGGAGGTCATCGGGTTCCAGATACCGAGGACCCGGTCGGTGTCCGGATCATGCAGGACTACCTCCGCGTACGGGCCGAGCAGCAGCGCAACGGCCTGGGCCACCGGCGCCCACAGCCGAACGCGAGCATCTTGCGGGTCTTCAACTTTCCCCATGACTGGACTGTAAGTCCAGACTGGACAGAAAGTCCAGGCGCACGACGGCCCGGTCCCCGGTCTCGCGCGGGTACGGGGCGCGGAGGTCGGCGATCACCGACCGGCCGATGGGGTGGGCACAGCCCCTCGTACAGGAGGCTTGCCCGGCGTTGCGCGTGGCGTTCAGCGGCCGGCGGGCTCGCGGTGGCGGCGGCGCTTGTCAGCACCCCTTGACCAGGCCCGGTGCGGCCCTTCTCCGGGCTGCCGGGCGCTGCTGGTGTACGTGATGACGAGGCTCCTCACACAGATGGCGCGGGACTCCGGACAGAATCCCGCCGCCATTTGCTGGAGGTGTTCGATTCGGTCGCGGTGTGACACCCCGCCTGGGAGCGCTACCGGTCCGCGATCATCGGGTGGGTGGAGCTGTCCTCCGACGCTGAACCTGGACCGTTGCCAGGGAAGTTGGACGACCACTGGGTCTAGCCGTTGATGTTGGACCGAGAGGGCTGAGGCCAGAGGGCACCGCTCTCGTCTACGGGGACGCCGTGTTACCGGCCTGCGAGCTGGACTCCTTCGAGTTCGGGCATCCGCGGCGCCAGCCGTTGGGGCCGGCCTACCGATCTCTCAAGGCTGAGGTGGGCTTCGCCGGGCGAAGTTCGCGAGCCGTTCGGCGAAAGCTTCGACGAGGCCGCGGAGCTCATCCGGGCCTTCGATGACAAAGGGGCGGTCCAGCGAGGAGAGTGCGGCAGGCAGCCAGTCGAGCCGGTCCACACACAGCTCGACACAGCACCAGCCCTCGGCCCCCGGATCTGCGCCGCCCGGGGACGGCAGTTCCGTCACGATCGCGACGCTGGCGGGCAGGCGGGTGTGGATCTGCTCGGCCGTCCCCTGGATTCGCAGGGTCACCTCATGCCGGTAGGGAGCCGTGGCGAGCCCCGTCAGGACGCGCTTCGCCGGATCGATTCCGACGGGTGGTTCGAACGAACCGGGCAGGATCCTCACACCAGTGATGCGATCCAGTCGGAAGGTCCGGTCCTCACCTGCCGAGAGATCCGCAGCCGTTACGTACCACCTGCCCGAGTGGGCGACGACCCCGTACGGGTGCAGGGTGCGCTCGGTGCGTCGCCCGTCGCCGGCGGTGTACCGGATCGAGATCGGCCGGTGATGGTGCACTGCATCCGCCATGGGGAGGAGGACTGCGGGTTCCGGGGCGGCCGCCTTGCCGGGCGGATCCGTGAAGGCAAGGGAGCCGAGCACGGCGTCGAGTCTGTGGCGCAGCCGCTCGGGCAGCACTCGCCGGATCTTGGCCGCCGCCGTCTCACTCGCCGTATCCGTGGTCGTCGTCACGCCAGATCGCCGACCGGCGGCCAAGCCGAGCAGCACGGCGAGTGCTTCGTCGTCGCTCAGCATGAGCGGAGGCATGCGGTAACCGGGGGCGAGCCGGTAGCCACCGTAGCGGCCGCGCACCGACTCGACGGGCACGTCGAGGTCCACGAGCTGCTGTGCGTAGCGCCGTACGGTGCGTTCGTCGACGTTCAGCCGTTCGGCGAGTTCCGACACGGTCCGGATGCCACCCGACTGCAGAAGCTCCAGCAGGGTGAGAACGCGAGCGATGGGGCGGGGCATACCCGGAAGTCTCCCGCACATACCGGGCGGGTTCCGCCCGGTATTGCTCGTAGCGTGCGGTCACGAGCACCGACCGGCCAGAGGAGAAGACCCATGGACTTCGTTTCCATCCGCATCATCACGGGCGACGTCGCCCGCCTCGTCGACTTCTACGAGCGCGCCACCAAGGTGACCGCCACCTGGGCCAACGAGGACTTCGCCGAGCTCAGGACCACCTCGGCCACCCTCGCGATCGGCAGCACCCGCACTGTCCCCCTGTTCGCGCCCGGCTCCGCCGGCCCGGCCGACAACCACAGCGTCATCCTCGAATTCCTCGTCGACGACGTGGACAGCGTGTACAAGAACCTGAACGGCTTCGTGGAAGATTTCGTCAACGAGCCCACCACTTTGCCGTGGGGCAACCGCGCGCTCCTGTTCCGTGACCCCGACGGCAACCTCGTCAACTTCTTCACCCCAGTCACGCCGGCCGCCATCGAGAAATTTGCTCGCTGAGGACAGCACGGCCGCCGGGCACTACTTCGACACCGGTCCAACTTCGTTGACAAACGGTCCGGGTTCGCTGTCACCGGACAGCAGGAGCCCAGCGAGATCCGCACCAGCGGCCAGACGGTTCAGGAGGTGTCGGATCGCTGCGCTCAGCCTGGTTCGCGGCCGACAGTCTTCTCCTCGCACGGCTCGCACAGCGTCGGGTGCCACCGGTTGCCCGGCTACGGGCTCGCGGTTGGTGTTCGCCATGGGTCGTTGTCGAACCTCGTCCCGCCGTTGACGCAGACGGGGCGGATGGCCTCGGGCTCTGCCTTCTTCTGCTCGGTCGCGCGCCGCAGCTGCTCCTGTTGCTCCTCCTGCCGGACCTTCATCTGCCCCTCCTCGCCTGCGATGGCTGCGTCACGGGGCAGGTTGCCGATCGCGTTCCGGAGAGGCTGCATGTGGTCGCGGCCGAAGCGGAAGAAGACTGGGTCGGCCGGGAGCAAGTGTGGAGAGTGTGTGCCTCAGTTCATAGACGTCGGCCGCGTCGGCCGCGAGAATGCGTCCGTGGAGATCACAACCGCCGCCGCGACCGATGCCTATGCCGTCGCCGAGCTGCACACGGCCAGCTGGCGAAGGGCCTACGCGACACTGTTCCCTGCGCAGTATCTGGACGGCCCGCTGCTCGCCGAACGCCAACAGGTGTGGCGGGCGCGGCTGGCCGATCCTGTCCCGGGCGCGGCACTGTTCCTGGCCGTGGAAACCAACGTGGTGCTCGGCTTCATCTACCTGGAACCGCAGCCGGACGGCCGGGTCTTGCTCGACAACCTCCATGCCCGTCCCGGCGACACCGGGCGCGGGCTGGGCAGTCGGCTTCTCGAGCATGCCCTGGCCTGGTCGTCCACGGCGCACCCCGGCAAAGACGTCTACCTGGAGGTCCTGCAAGGCAACGCGCGCGCAGTCGCGTTCTACGAACGCCACGGAGGCCGCCGTACAGCGTCCCGCATCTGCCGCTTCAACCAGGGATTCGAGCTTCCCGAGTTCGAGTACACCTGGCCCGCCACTGTCCGAGCGCCGACGCGGTCGCCGGCACGCCGCTGAGCGTGACCCCGCCGCACGCCGCGGCCAGTGAACCTCCAAAACGCAACCCCGCCGGGGTACTTGCTCTCTGGCGTCCGAGCTAGGTACCGGGCCAACCTCAATCGCGCACCAGATCTTGAGAAGTCATCTCATTTGGATGCCTGGGTAGGCTGTCGGTCGTGGCGCAGAACGAAGGCCCCGGGGCACGTCTGCCTGAGGTGCGGCGCGGGTACTGCCTCTGACAGGTTCGGTAGCCGTCCGGCCGTGCAGTCGGAAGGCTACTGAACCGGGCCGGCCAGTGTCTCGATCGTGCCCGGATGCCAGGGATCGGGCTCGCGGGTGAGGCTCGCCAGCTCCTCGGGTGGTTCAATCCCGTCCCTGACGATCTTCACGTATGCCTTCGCCTCCTGCAGGCTCATCCGCGGGGCCTGCTTGCGCAGGTGCTGCATGGCGGCAGCGGTCCCGACGCAGTCCGCGAGGTGGCGGACGGCCGCGGCGAGCGGGTCGGGTGCTCTGATGCCCTTGACCTGCCAGAGGTAGAGCTCTTCCCAGTCCTCGGTCCAGGCGGTGCCGGGAACGAAGTGAATACTCCCGTCCTCCCGGTCGACGAGGTAGGGGCCGCCGAGGAGATTCGAGCGCCGATCAGGGTTGCGGGCGTACTCCGCCGAGCTCCAGTAGGCGAGCCACCCGACCGACCGCTCCTCGACGTGGTAGACGGCCAGGTCCGGGACCAACCGCGCCCATGCCCACGTCGGCCGCTCTCGCGCCAGCAGGGACTCAACCAGCTCGACCGCTCGTTCCTTGGAGATCACGCTCCCCATCCTCCACCCCGGGGCAACCAGATACGGCACGGGTCCCCAACTGCTCCACGGGACAAGCCAAGCCGGTCAGCGAACCAGGACGGTTGGATCCTCGTGGTCACGTGCAGGGTACGAGCGGTGAAGCTGTGATCGAACGCGTCGCCGCCCATCTCGTAGGCGGGCTCCAGCACCGCGCTGGAGGTGACACTGCGCGTGCCGATCGTCTGCGGCGGCATGAACACCCAGGCCATTTCGGCCTGGAGGGTCATGGGCTGTGTGCAGATGCTGCGCATCAGAATGTCGCCGAACCCGACTTTGGACATAACGACCTTGGAGACCAGTGCCGCGAGGCGCAGGCAGTGCTCCGACGTGTCGGCGTCCAACGCCGGGCGGTTGCCGCAGGGTTCTCCGCAGCCACTGCGGACGCGGCGGCCGGCCACCCATCACCACATGGCCTGGAGCTTGCCCCGGAATCGGAGGTTCCGGGGCAACACCCCACATCCCGTTCGGGTGTGGGTGGTTGACCCATCGATCACCCTTGCTTTCCGTACGAGCGTCCTGAAAGCCTTCGTTCGATTCAGCTGTCGCAGCAGCAACAACGGAGGCAATACGCATGTCCCCACGCATGTCCCCACGCAGGTCCTCGCGCACGTCCCAAAGCCGAATACTCCGGGCGTGGTTGACGGCCACCACCACCGTCACGCTGGCACTGACCGGCCTGTCGGCCCCAGCCCATGCCGAGGAGACTCCTCCGCCGCTGCCCGAATCGTGGCGCCAGGATCCGCAGGCACCGGTGAGCGATGCGACACGCGTGGGCACCATGGCGTGGACCAGCCCCGGCGGGGTGGCTGACCCCTCGGACTTCACCCTGCAAGCCGGCGCGATGAACGGGACGACCGCCGAACGCGTCGCCCGCCTCGACGGTGTACTGCCCAAGTCGGGCGTATCGAAGCTCCTTGCCGACGCCAACCGCACCGTCAACACCACGTCGTGCACCCGCGACCCGTTCGGTACGGCGCCCACCCCGGCCCTCAAGTGGTGCCTGGAGAACGACGACTCGACCTCGCGCGAGTGGATCCCGCAGGCCATGACCGGCGTCTCGGACGCCGCGGACAATGAGCAGTACGGCGTCGGCAACGACACGAACATCCAGCTCTACGCGTCCTACGACAACTGGGACCCCGGCCGCGACAGCAACGGGAACGAGGTCGGCGACTGCAACCCCGACGAGTTGAAGGCGAACGACGCCTGCAACCAGAAGGGCGTGCGGATCTCCTTCGTGCAGCGCCGCGCAGACGGCACAGTGAAGTACCGGCATGTGCTGCTGGGCTGGGCGTACATGAACAACTCCGACCACGTCTCCTTCGACGGAGTGCACTCCGCCGAGGGCTCGACGGTTCCGAACCCGGACGTGGACATGCAGAACGGCCTGCACGCAGGCGGCATGGTCTGGTACGGCCACTACCTCTACGTCGCCGACACCCGGAACGGCATCCGGATCTTCGACATGGAGAAGATCATGGACCTGGATCCCAACGGGGACGGCAAGGCCGGTGACGAGATGGGCGCGGACACCGACGGGGTGAAGACCACGTCCGACGTCGAGGACAAGACCAAGATCGGCCGCCAGAACAATGTCTGGTACAGCTTCGGCTACCGCTACGTGATGCCGCAGGTGGCAGCCTGGAAGTTCAAGGCCACGCAGTCCAATCCCTCGGGTTCGTTCAAGTGCGTCAGCACGGGCGCCCCGAAGGCGTCCTACCTGTCGCTCGACCGCAGCACGACCCCGGACCGGCTGGTCATGGGCGAGTACTGCCGTCCGGAGAGCGGCTACCCGTCGCCCGGCCGGATCGCCTCGTTCCCCGTCAAGAATCTGGAGAACCGTTCCGGCGAGGTGGCGGCCGAAGGCTGGGCCAACTATCTGCCGATGACGAACGGCGGCGCCCAGGGTGCACTGGCGATGGGCGAGAAGCTGTACGTCAACCAGAGTGCCGGTCACAACGACCCGGGCAACCTCTTGCGTTACAAGTGGAGCAACGGTGAGCTGGTGTCCAACGGCAGCGCGATCAAGACCGCCACGGGTGCCGAAGACCTCTACTACGAACGCGGCGCGCAGCGTCTGTGGTCGGTCTCCGAGCATTACGGTCCGGCGGTGAACGCCGAGGCCCTCGAAGACGGCGAGTCGGCCAAGTGCCTGGGCCTCGTGTGCGAGCGTGTTCTCTACGCCCACAGCAAGGCTCAGTTGGACGCCCCGTAGTCCGGCTCCGACCCACCACCGACATCGGCTCCGGCTGCGCTGATCACGCGTGGCGGGAGCCGATGTCGTTCCACTGCCGGTCAGCAACAGGCGCTGTCGCGGGTGGCGGGACTGTCAGTGCCCGCGCCTAGAGTGCCGACATGACCCCGCTCACCGTCGAACAGTCATGGGCCCGCATCGAGACCTGGCTCGCACAGCACGCTGCCGTCAGCCATGGGCTGCTCCGACCGCCGGCCCTCCCGGGGGACATCGCGGCGGCCGAACTCCGTCTCGGGGTGACGTTCCCGCCCGACCTGAGGGAGTCGCTGCTGCGTCACGACGGCGTACAGCTGCAGGACGGAACACTGACGCTGGGCTACTACGGACCGCTGTCCGGCGTCGAGGACATCATCCGGAGCACCGGGTTCCTGCGGGACGTCGGCGAGGACGTTGCCGAGCACGAGGCCGATCTCGACGAGGAGGACCGCGACCAGTACGCGTACTGGCCGCACGAACGGCTGCTGATCACCCTGGGCATCGGCTGGCAGTCCTCCGACGGACTCTTCCTGGTGTCCCGCCCCGGACGGCACCACGGGCGTGTCGGCCGGTACTTCGACGAGGACATCCCGTCCTTCACCCCGTGGCCGGGACTGCGGCACGTCCTCGCCGACTTCGCCACGGCTCTGGAGAACGCCACACCCTTCAACGGGCGGACGCCGCTCGCCTTCGAAGGCCGGCTGATCTGGGACGACGACAAGACGATCATTTCTCATCCGCTCTCCCCCCTCGGCCTCGCCGCCGAGGCCCAGGAGCCGCTGGTGTCGCCTGCGGCCGAGCCGGTCCCGGCCGTCCCGCAGCACGACCAGCCGTACGCCGTCCTCACCTTCGGAGCCCCGGCCGAGCAGGCACCGCCCGTGCAGCCGGACGTCGTGTTCGTAGCGGGCATCCCGCCGGAGGAACTGCTGGACAAGCTGGGCTCCGTGCCCGCGACAGCCGCGCCGCGCAGCCGGGAACAGGCGCAGCTGTCCGCCGCCGCGCCCTGGGCGGCATACCGCCCGATGGTCCGGGCCGCGTCGTGCGGAAACGGCTGGTCGTACGCCACCCAGGAGGGCGGTGACGCCCAGTTCGGCCGTCCGGAGGTACTGCGCTGCCTGTCCCGCGGGACCCGGGTCGTGAGACTGGCGAAGCAAGGGCCCGAAGTGCACGTCACCGTCATCGAGGACGGCGCGGAGCGGCCCGAGGCTGCCCGCCGGGTCGATTCACCCCGCGAGGACTACGTGACCGGACCCGACGGGCAGCAGTGGCAGCGCATCGGCGTCGATCCCTGGCCCGGCTCGACGGCCGCCTACACCCGGTTGCTGGCCGGCCTGTCGACCGAGTACGGCATCACCTGGGATCCGGAAGGCGACGGCGACGAGCCGCTGGCGAGCGCGCTGCTGCTGCCGGTCCTCGACAACGTGCCACCATCGCGGTACCCGGTGTGCTCGGTACGGGACTTCGACCTCGGCAGCCTCGTCGACCGGACGCCGCCGGAGCGGATGCGCTCGGCTATGGCGGCCCAGCTCGCCCGGCTGGCGTCCGAGACCGGCATCGACACCTACCCGGAGATCGCGCAGGCGCTGGAACGGATCCGCCGGAACGATCCGGTCGACCTCCCCGCTGACGGGGCCCTCGACCTGCGGATGAGGACTCTCTCGGCGGAGGCCCGGGCAGCACGGGGACTGCTTGACGCCGCCCGGCACCGACCGGACCCGGCCCCCGTCACCGCGGCCGACCTCGCCGCGTGGGCCGCACGGGACTCCGCGGCCGGGGCGCTGCGCGAGTTCCTGCTGCTGCCCCTGCCAGCCGCGGCAGCGACGGTCCTCAGCCGGCGCCTGTCCGTACGCTGGCGCGACGACCTCGCGGCGGACCTGGCCGGCTAGGACTTGTCCGGCCGGACATATGACCGTCTCCACCACGGTCGCTGATGTGGACATGGCGCGTGGCAATCTGAGGGGTGCCGAGTGGGAGCGGTTGCGGCCGTTCCTGCCGGTCAGCAACAGGCGTTGTGGCCGGTGGCGGGACCACCGGCAGGTGATCCGACCGGATGCAAGAGTTCCGGACAACGGCCGGTGGCGGCCCCTGCCGGTCAGCCAATGGCGGTGTCGGCGATCTCCGTGGCGGAGGTGCCGATGCGTTTGGCCCAGGTCTGGACGGTGGCGGCCAGGGCCAGAGCGGCACCGTCAAGGACAGGGTGGCCACCATGCTGGACGATCAGGCGCTGGAGGATGCGGTGCGCACGACTTTTGCGGGCCGAGGCCAGGACAAACCACCGCCCGATCCTCGCTCATCGGCACCGGCCCCGCCGCCGCGGGAAAGACCACCACGCCAGCAGGACGCGCGTCACTCATCGACTGGAGGCCCCTCCCAGCCCGCCTCGGCAATCAGCAACCGTTCACCGACGTGATCACCGACCTCGAAACTTCCCTCGACGCCCACCACTACCAGCCCGGAATCGGTGCTCGCGGCGCCGACGCATGCCTTCCGGCCCATACCAGGCCTGCGAGCAGGCAGGCGAGCCCGCAGGAGACCATGGGAAGCACGGCCCCGAACTCCACGTCCATGAAGAGCAGCAGACCGAGGTCGACGAGGGCATGGAAGCCGCCCGCGAGGAGCAATCGGTACGTACCGCCCGTGCCGTCGAGCGCGACACCCAGCACGAGCGACATTCCCAGACCACCCCGCCCGTCTGCTCGAACCCGTATGCAGACGACGATGCCGGGCCGGACACCCTTGGCCAATGCATCTGGCAACCGGGCACGGTCGCACCCAGACGCACCCCTGCTTCCCGGCCGGGGGCGGGCGGGCCGTCCGCGAGGACGAGTTCGGCGGCCCGCAGCGCCCATAGTGGCGAACTCCGCCGACAACGATGTCACCGCTGCCGTCGGACGAGAGGGCAGCGGCGGGGCCTCAACGATCCACGCCCAGGGGCAATGTCCCTTCGGTGCCGGGTCACAACGCACCGCTCTCCCCTACTCGCTCGTGATCGGCCCGAGCGATGAGTTCGGTCTCGGTGTACATGCCGGAATATGAGTACGGCTGCACGCCGGCATCGAAGGGCCGGTGGAAGCCCTGGCGCTGGCGGACCACGGCTCGCAGGACGCACTCAGGCCCACCACCTCCAGCGCCGGAGCGGCGGCCGGAGCAGGTACCGGGACGGCCGGAGCAGGTGCCGGGGCAGGGGCCGCCGGGGTGGGGGGCGCGGCTCACGGGGCGGGGGATTCAGCGGTCCGGGCGGGCGGGAGAGTGGCTGCGGGCGCCGCGGCGCCGGCTCCACCGCCCAGTGGCTACCAGGTCGCGAGTGCGGCCGCAGCCCCAGAGGCCGCCGCCCGAAGGACCGGGCGAAGGGTCACCACTGCCCCCGCGGCCAGCTCGGTGATGCTCGCGTCGCGTTCTGCCGCGCGGGCGCAGGTTACTCGCGTCCGGCATACGACACTGGACCCATGAGCCAGCACCGCTTCACCCTCGACAACACCGGCGCCACCATCGGCCCGGCCGCTGTCCGCCCGCCCCACTACCTGCACAACCTCCGATACAAGAAGCCGACGGAGGCGTCCCGGACCAGCCCCGAGGGGCACACCCTGCGCGCCCTGTCCGACCTCACGGTGGTGACCTGTGCCTGCGGCCTCATGACCCCAGCGCTCCCGAACGACGACGCGCGACTCGCTTACGAGCAGCACCGCAACGAGATCCGTGACGAAATGGCCTGAGCACCGGCTCAGCGGCCGATCGCGTCTCGGACACAAGCCCTCCGGGGTCGCTCGGCAGTGGCCGTTTTCAGCCACGTCCAGGCGGTGCGGGCCAACGACTCCGACGCGGCGGCCTGGTTCGCGGCGGGCAAGCGGGAGCTGCCCTCGGGCTCCTGGACGTCGGCGGCCGCATCGTCATCCCACCCGTTGGCGTGGTGGCAGGCGGGACTGCCACCACGAAGCGACTGGTCCTCTGCCGCGCTCACCGCGTGGGCGTCCTTCCAGCCGGCGAAGTCCGAGGGGGCTCCTTCAGCGCGTCCCCGTCTGCGGGGCAGCGCTGGCGCGGATGGCGGAGATGACCGTGCGCGCCCAGTCGGCGGGGTCCGGGGTGTCCAGCAGGGCCGCCAGACGGGCGATATGGGTAGCGCGTTCGTCCACCGGCATGGCCAGCGCGGCTCGCAGGGTGTCCACCAGGTCATGCGGAAGCAGTGGGTCGGTCAGTACGGCCGCGGTGCCCAGGTGCTGGGCGACTCCCGCGTGGCGGGAGAGGATCAGGACGCCCGGGCGGTGGGCGGCGTGGTGTGCGGTGATGTACTCCTGGGCGGTGAGGTTCATTCCGTCGGCGAGCGAGGTCACCCAGAAGACGTCGGCCTCGAGGTACTGGTCGACGACTTCGGTGAAGTCGAGGGTGTGGGGGATGTACTCGACGGGCTGCCAGCCGGCAGTGCTCCACCGCTGGTTGATGCAGGTGATGGCGTTCTCGAGTGCGGTGCGGGTCGTGTCGTAGGCGTGGATGCCGGGCTCGGGTGGTGGGCAGATCAGGCGGTAGCGGACCTGTTGCCGGAGTGTGGGCTCTTCGGCGAGGAGGGTGTCCAGTGCGCGGATCTTGTGGACGGGGGCTTTGGCGTAGTCGAGGCGTTCCACCGACAGCACCAGCTGGATGCCGTCGTTCTTGTGGTGCGGCCGGGACCCGGCCCGGGAGCGGGAGCGGGCGAGTTGGGTGACGGCGGGGCGGTCGATGCCGAGGGGGTGCACGCCGATGTGCGGGGCGGGCAGCGCGGTGCCGGCGAGGAGCCGGTGGAAGTTGTCGGCGCAGTCGGGGGTGTGGAAGCCGGCCCAGTCCAGGCGGGCGAGTGAGTCGCGCAGCTGGTCGGCTGCCGGGATGCGGCGGAAGACGTCGGGGTGGGGGAAGGGGGTGTGGTGGAACAGGCCGATGGTCAGGTCGGGGCGGTCGGCCTTGAGAGCGGCGGGTACGAGCCAGAGGTTGTAGTCGTGGAGCCAGACCGTCGCGCCCTGTTCGGCGAGGGAGGCGATGTGCCGGGCGAAGGCGGTGTTGACGGCTTCGTAGTCGGCCCAGTGCGCGGGCCGTTGCCGGATGAGCTCGGGCTGGGACATCAGGGCCGGCCAGAGGGTCTCCTTGCACGTGCGGTGGAAGTAGCCGGCCCACCGGTCGGGGGGCAGCGGCAGGAGGGACAGCGTCGGGACGCCGTCAGCCCGGGGCGGTGCGGGCGCAGGTGCTTCGCCGACGTGGGCGGCGGCCCATACGGCGTCCAGGTGCTCGTCGGCCAGGGCGGCCTGCAGGGTAGGCAGGATGCCGTTGGGGCTGGAGGGCGGCCGCCATGCTCCGTCGAGCCAGCACACGGGCGGGCGGTGGTAGCCGACCACCACCGAGCGCTTCGGCGGCCGGCCCAGGCGTTCGATCCCCTGCAGCACGGCGGCCGCTCCGTCGAGGGCCGAGTGGTGGACGCGGTCACTGGCAGGGACCCGCGCGGTCAGCGCGGGTTCCGCGTTGGCGACCACAACGGCGGGCGTGCCCAGGCGGAACAACGAAAGGTCGTTGAGGGAGTCCCCGGCCACCAGCATCGCCCGCCGGGGCCACCCGAGCGTCTGGGCGAGGAGCTCCAGCGCACGGCCCTTGCCGGCTCTGGGCGGCAGGACGTCGAAGTACCGGCCCGAAGCGTACGACCAGGAGCATCCCAGCGCCTCCACCGCACGGATCAGCTCGTCGGACAGGGCCGCGGGGGCAAGATGGAAGGAGCAGCGGCCTTCCTGGGGTACCCGCTCCTGGTACACCAGGTGCGGGAACGCCTCCAGCGCCGCCCGGACCCGTCCTGCGCCCGGCCATCCGGCGCGCAGCCGTGCCTCCAGGGGTCGGGCGTGCGCCATGCGGGTGGCGTCGACGATGGTGGACCCGACGTCGGCAATGATCCAGTGCGGGGGCGGCAGCAGGGGGTCGTCGCGCAGGAGGGCCCGGACCGATGGCAGGCCGCGGCCGGTCGCGAAGACGACCGTGATGTCCGGGTCCTCGTTCAGGGCGTCGAAGAGCCGCCGCCGGTCGTGGGGGCTCCCGCCCAGCAGGGTGCCGTCCAGGTCGGCCGCCAGCACCTTGACTGCGCCTGACGATGCCCTGCGGACACTCACCACGCGGGGTCGTGGGTCACCGGGTCGATCACACGCGTCCCGTCACAGGCATCGGCATCCGGCGGCTCCGGCGGGGCGTCCTGCAGGTCCCGGATCGCCTGACCGAGCCGCGCCGTACGTACGTCCGTGCTGCCCAGGAGCCGGGTCACCAATTCCCCGGGCGCCTTCAGTGCGGAAGCCACCAACTCATCGATGACAGGACCGGTCTGGGACACAGCACCTCCTACAGAACGGGGCAGCAGGGTCGGCCTCTCGGGCGGCGGGACACAGGAGACGCCCATCAGGCGCCCTGTACATCCCTTTCTGACCATATACACAGTTCCTGCTCACCGGGGCGCGTCCGGCCGCCCCAGGAGGAACTGGACGGCCGGCTTGGCCGAGAGGTGGCCCGTTCTGCACACGGACGCCCGGCCCTTCTCGGATGGACGCCCTGGAGTGCACCGGCGATGCCGGCGGCTTAGCTTCGCAGTGCGATGCCGCGTGCCGTCCGGCCGCGACGCGTCCAGGCGGTCGAGAGGACACTCCATGGCAGTCGTGATGACCTTTTCCTGGCCCGAGATCACACCCGAGGTGTACGACGCGGTGCGCCAGAAGGTGCGCTGGGAGGAGGACGCACCGGACGGGTGCGTGCTGCACTCCGCCTGGTTCGTCGACGGTGGCCTCAACGTGCTGGACATCTGGGAGTCGGAGGGCCACTTCACTCGGTTCATCGAGGCCAGGATCGCCCCCGTGCTCAAGGGCGAACTGGGCGTACAGAGCGACCCCGAGCCGAAGTTCCACCCCCTGCACCGGCGCTTCGTCGCCCCTGGCGTCAGCGGCGGCGGCTCCTGACGTACGCCTTCCATTCCGGTTCCATTCCAGGGGGCCGCGTCAGCTCCGCGCATGGACGCGGAGGTCGCCCGAGGCGGTCTTCGCCGAGCGGCGGGAGGGAGCCGAGGGGCCCGCGGGAGGGCGATGTCGCGGGCGCCGGAGGTGGTGGATCACCGGCGTCCCACCAGCCGAACCCGCACGTTCGGTCTCGCCGGGTGAACCTTCAGGCCGGCAGGACATCCGCACGGCTTCCGGTACGTTCCACCCGTTGAGCCAGACTCTTCAGCCGGGCGTAGCCGCCAGGAAGTGCGGTCAGGACCCGAATGGCTCTGCCCGGAATTCCGTGGTGGCCCCCGGCGCCTAGGTGGTCTACTCGCGGCGTGGCCACCTCGAACATGCACTACCGCGGCTCCGGGTTCTGGGTCCGCGACTTCCAAGCCGAAATATGGCTGTACCTCTTGGCGCAGGAGGCAAGGGCGGTCGCTGACGCTCCGGCGTGGTTGGCCTGCGCCTGCGACGACTGGGAGATGCAGGCCACGACCGGCTTCGTGGGATGCGTCTCGTCATGTCTGGACGAGCACCTTGGAACGGACCCCGATCGCGTCGCGCTCACGCTCCACCTCTCGGAGCGCGCCCTGCAGCGACTGCTCGCATGAGCCCCGGCCATCCCGAAGGATCTCGTGAACTCCTTCGGCACGGCCGGCGATGAGCCGTTCTTCATGGATCAGCCCACCGACCCCCTGCTGGCTTGTGGTCGCGCCTTCATCAGCCTTCTTCGTGGTGAGCTCCCGCCCGGATACCACAGTTGGGCGTGCTGATCTCGCTCGGGCAGATGCTCACACCTGGTTCCAGCGCTGACGGCGTCGAGGTCCTGGCAGAGGAGGCCGGCAAACCCGCTCCCCGATTTCGGGGCGTCGGGAGGCGGCTGCCGCTGATCTGGCCCTGGCTCTTAGTGAATCGGGTGTTGAGGTACGGCTTGAGCGGCTCGAGCACTCCGGCCGGGCGGCGCTCGCGAGCGGAGGCCAGAAGCTGGTCGAGGTCGGGGTCGCGGAAGTGGCGCACGGTCTTGCGGTAGACGTCGAGACGGCGGGCGATGGCGCTGGTCGTCCAGCCCGCGGCCACGATCCACTGGACGTCCGCGTGCCGGTGGCGGTCCGCTCGATGATCTGCGTCCTGGGCCGTTGACACAGCGGAAGGCCCATCAGCGGTGGCGCCGCAGGGATGCCGGCGGTCTCATCATCGGCGCGTTTGCGCCGGCAGGCGCGGTGCCCGCTCCGGCATCGGCGGAGACATCGGCAGTTCCAGCAGCCGGCTGCGGCCCGCAGCGAGGCATCTTCCGGCACAGCCGTTCGCCGGGGCGGCCGCCGAGATCCACCGCGATTGCGTGGAGCCACTCCTTCAAGCCGAGGCTGGAGCGGCGACAGTGTTCACTCAGGCCGCTGACCTGCTGCTGTCTGCGCGTCAGAAGCACCTCGACCGCGCAGCTTCATGAGCGGCGACACCGGCGGCCGGTCCAGCGCTTGCGGCCGGTTCATGGCGCTGCGCGCCCAGCAGGGCGCCCCCGCTGCCCACTCGCCGCCCCGGCGCTGCGGGACGGTCCGCGCTCGCCCTCGTCCACCGATCGGCCCGCCCGTGTCGCAAACCCGACGGGCTCACTCATAGCATCGTGCACAGCATGCAGGGTACGCATGGCGCCGCTCGCGGTATGGAAGCGACGAGTGAGTCCGCCGAAGGGGTCCTTGGTGAGGTCCGAGCCGCTGAACGGAAGCACGTATGCGGGTCCGGGAGGCACCCCGAACCCCGCGCCACGTGGCGTGCGACGGCGCCAGTCGCCGGTACTTCCGGTGGCTCTGGGCCTGCTGCTTGGCACGATCGGTTCCTTCCTGCCGGCCGGGACCGGGCATGCGCACGGCATGGGGGCCCGCCGGGGCGTGGAGCCGGACACGCAGTGCCGGCCCACGCTGGTGGGCGTGGCACACCAGGACGACGACCTGCTGTTCATCGGTCACGAGGTGCAGCGACTGGTACGGGCCCGGTGTTTTGCCGGCACCGTTTACCTGACGGCCGGTGACGCCGGGCGCCCGTTCACCGGCGACGACTCCTACATACTCCGGCGAGAACAGGGTCTGCGTGCGGCCTACGCGCGGATGGCGGGAGTCCCGAACCGCTGGCGCCGGGCCGATCTTACGGTGCGGGGCCGCGGCCTCGTGTCCTTCGTCCTGAACGGCCGCCCCGGCGTACGGCTCGTCTTCCTCCGGCTGCCCGACGGATTCCCGAAAGGTGTCGGCAGTCCGCAGTACTCGCAGCAGAGCCTGCTGAAGCTGTTCCGCGGGCAGATCGCCACGATGAGGCCGGTGGACGGCACAAGGTCCTACACGGAGGCGGAGCTGACCTCGGTGCTGTCCGAGGTGCTCACGCTGCACAACGCGGAACGCGTTCTGACACTGGACTACGACAGCGCCACGTTCGGGGTCGGCCCGCCTCACCCGGCCGATCACAGCGATCACGAGATGGCCGGGCGGATATTCAGGAGGGCTGCGTTCGGTTCCCCCGCCCGCCCTACCGTGACACCGTACGTCGGCTACGGTCTGCCGCTCCTGCCGCCGAACCTTACAGCGCGCCAGCAACGCGACAAGAAGGCCGCCTATTACGCCTATGCGGTATACGCGGGGTGTGTCACGCTGCCCTGCTCCTCCCGGGTCATCCTCAGCCGGAGCTTTCGTCTGTGGATGGAGAGGGAGCACCGCAGGGTGCACCGGCAGCCCCGTCCCGGGGAGATCATGTCGGCCATCGGCCGTACCACTGCGCGGACAGCCGTCGAGCGCTGCCTCACGCGCAGCGTCGGGCAGGCCACTGAGGACACCGTGACGACGGCAGACTGCGACGGCAGCCGCGACCAACGCTGGACTTTCGATGGCGGCACCATCAGGGCCGCCGGAGTCAATGCCTGCCTGACCGCCGCTCCAAGGTTCGGACTGGCGTCCTGCGACGGATCGGACGACCAGACATGGTGGCGCGATGCCGATGGCAGGATCGGATCGGGTGCACAGTGCCTGCACCAGGACGACCTGGCCGAGTTCGATCCCCATCTCTCCGTACAGGCGTGCGGCCCTTACCGGCCCCAGGTGCGGTGGCTGTGGTGGCCCACGGCCGGCCCACCCCCGGACAGCCGGCGACTTCGACGCAGTGGAGTCCGGAACCACGTCTCCGTCCGGCTCCACGCCTCCTGGTGACCGGCGTGGGCCGGAAGCATCCTGACCAGCCTGTAGCCCAGGCTCAGGCAGCGGTTGACTTCCGAGGCAATGTTCAAAGCGCGGCCCGGCAGCACCATCTGGGCCTGGGCGTACTGGTCGCGGTAGAAGCTGCGTGCCACCTCCAGGGCCGATCCGTCGACGCTCTCGCCACGTTTGAGGGCGAGGACGAGGTCGTAGCCGGCCGTACGGTAGGCGCGGGCCGCGGAGTTGAGCACCGCGTACAGGTCGCGCCTGCGCTGCAAGTCGCCCTCGTCACGGTCCTGCCGGAGCCGGAGCTCCGCGCGCTCGGCCGCCTCCGCCAGTTCCTGACGCCGCGCCCACTGGGCGAGCAGCGGTGCCACCATCGTCCCGGTCACACCGACCGCGGCCACCACGACGGCCGTCAGATCGGTACCTGCCGTGTGATCCCTCCCCCGCTCCCCCGACGGCTCGCCACGGGAGCCGGGGCGTTCTCGGTCGAGCCCATGGATGCCCTGCTCGTACCGGACTTAGACCTCATTGCAATGGGCGAGTACGCGGTGGCAGACGAGTGTTTCTGCGCTGTTCCCCGAAGGCGCCGCCAACTGGGTTGCGGATGCCGGTCGCGGCGGGGTCCGGTCAGTCGTCCTCCCGATAGTTCATGAACCAGTGGGTGTCGAAAAAGCGGGCCATGGTGAACGGGTGGTTCGGGTCGATGAGGATGCGGCAGACGAACTCCGCGGCCTGGCAGTCGAAGGGGACGTCCTGGCCGTCGAAGGACCGGACCACGACGGGCCAACGGTCGGGGTCGTCGCCGTCGGCCCTCCAGCAGTACACGTTCTCGTGCTCAGTGCTCGCCCAGATCAGCAGGCCGTCCTCCCTGAGATGCGTCCACGGCTCCTGGTTCAGGTCCAGGAATCCATCGAAGGCGCCCTCGCCAAACGTTTCGACCATGCACCTGTAATCGCTCGGCAGCGCGGTGCCCACACGTGACTCCACCTCAGCCCAGTCCACGTCCGGCCGCCGGGCGGGCTGTGTCCAGCCGGTGATCCGTCTGAGCCGCTCCATCCAGTCGACGTCGTCGACCTCATCCGGAGCGACCGCCAAGGGTGCTGGCACCTCCCTGTGAGCGACCACCAACACTGGCCGCTCGGCCCCCTCGGTGTCTCGCGCCGTACCCGTGCCGACCCACTGGTCCCCGTACGCCCACGCCCGTATTTTCACGGCCCGGTCCTCGAAGGGGACCAGGAGAGCCGCGCCCCTGGACTCGTCGACCGTCGGATCGGTGAAGCCGTCGAGGACGAGGGTGCGTGGGGCGCCGTACCTGCCGTCGAGCAGTTCGGCCAGGTCCTGCGGGTCCAGGTCGCTGGGCAGGTACATGTAGTTCGCCCCCGGCCCGAGTTGGGCCAGCAGGTCGTTGACGGTCGCTTGCGTGAGCTCCATGTCGGACAGTGAAGCGCACCGCACTGACAACGGGGCCGCGGCCGCGGACGTGCTCGCGCCGCGCGTCCTGGACACAGTGGGCCGGATGGAAGCCGAACGGACTTCGCTGCCCTCGGTTGTGGCGATGAAGAAGAACTGGCTGAGGCGGTGGGACCGACCCAAGTCCGGGCGCTGGTAGGGGGATTCGGCCCGCCGCTCTATACTCCCTGTGCTCTACCGGTGGGCCGGCCAAGGAAACACGGGGAAGCATCGCGGGAGTTGCGCAGGCGTCGCCGGCGATGGGCGTCCTGGCCGTGGTCGGGCCGGCACTGATACTGCGAGCGGCAACGGTGCCCCTGCTGATGCGTGCTCAGCGGGCCGTGCGGAGGCGAGCGTCGGCGGACCCGGCTGCGTCGCCCCGGACTGTCCAAGGTGCGGTCGCGGGAGAGCTGGCCCTGGGAGTGGCCGGCGGCATCGGCCCGTGGATCCTGATGGTGAACCTGGACTTCTTCCACGGGCAGTACTTCCTGCTGCGCCCGGTCGTCGTGAGCAACGGCACCCTCCTGTCGTGGGACTACGGCCTGTCCCTGGTGATGGCGTGGACCCTGTACATCGTCACGGTCGTCCTGGCATCGGTTCTCTGGCCGGTGCTCTGGTCCCCGGACACAGCCGAGTCCGGCATGACATGACATCGCCATCGCCCAGGAGACGGACCACGTCCAAGCCCCGCTCCTGGTCGCCGTGGACGGTTCGTCTTCGCCCCTCAGGGCCGCAGGCCGGCCCTCCGGAGTGCGACCCCGGACAAGTCGGCGATGACCTGCTGGTCCCCGCGGCGCCAGGCGTCGGCGAGCCCGCCAGGAGGGGCCGCAAGCGCCTCGAGGTCGCTCAGCGGGCCGGCGAGAGCGCGCAGGGCGAGCAGGTCGGCGCCTCCCGGTGCGTCGAGGAGGCGCCGCAGGGTGGCGCTGCGCCGGATCCAGCGCAGGCGTGGGGGGAGCCACAGGAGCAGTACGAAGGCCACCGGGATGACGATCAGAGCCAGTGCAGTCAGGTCGGCCACCTGGCTGACGGTGTGCTGGAGCGACGCTCCGGCGTCGGCGAACCCTGTACTGGCGTCGGCCGCGGACTGGAGCGGCTTCTTCAGGAGGTCGCCGACGAGCGGCACGTTCGACGCCGCGTCGCCGGCGTTGCCGAGTTCCGTGGCGAGGCTGTCGCCCGAGCTCTCGACCTTCCGCCCCGGCTCGGCCAGCAACATGATCGTTTCGTGGACGGCGAGGGCGAACCACACCGCGGCGGCGACCAGGACCGCGGCGATCAGGTCCGCGAGTACCTGGCGGTTCCGACGTGCTGGGGTCTGGGCGTACATGCGCATCGGAAGACTCCCGTTCGGGTCGTGGCGGCGAGGCGGTCCGGCCCCCGCCGGGTGAGGCCTGGCCGGTCCGTCGACCCTACGCCGTACTCGCCGAAGGCCGGCTGATGGAGGCCGAGTCCGCGGAGCGAGCCGCACCCCCGCGCCGAGCTCCCCTCCGTCCTGGGCACCGCGCCCAGGACGGAGGGGTCTGAGGTCAACGCCCGCGGCCTCCGGGAGCGGGTCGGTGCCCGCCAGGATCCGGCAGCCGTGTGGTGGAGCCGATCGCGGTTGTCCGACCCGTAGGACCCGGACAGCGAGTCCGTCGCCGCGTTCTACGTCCAAGTTCACCGACCAGCGATGGGACGAGACCACCGTGGGCGTCGGAGCCTGGCAGGCTCAGGGTCTACGCTGCGCCTGCGGTCACAGCGCGATCGTTCGTCTTCACATGCCGATGATCAACGGTTGTCGCACTTGTTGGTGGGCCTGTCCCAACGAGCAGGATCACGTACTGCGAGTCGCGTCCGGCTTGCGAAGGACTCCCCGGGCGGCAATGGCTTCGCGAAGGCGTGCAGCCACATCGGCTGCCTCCTTTGGCGGCACGGACAGTACGCCGTGCTCGGTCATCAGGGCGTGGAACTGCTGTTGCTGATAGGGGACACCGGACGGCAGGCCGGCGATGTGCCAATGCAGGTGCGCGTTGCCCTGCTGGCTGCCGAGGGAATACAGGTATGTCCGCTCGGATTCGCATACGGCCTCGACGGCCAGGGCGACCTCCCGCACGACCAGCATGAGCCTGGCGTAGGCCGCCTCCTGCAGGTCGCGGACGACGTGCTCGATGTGCGTCTTCGGTGCGACAAGGACCTTCCCCGGCACGGTCGGCCACCTGTCGAGGAACGCCACGTGATCGTCGTCCTCGAAAACCGTCTCGTGCGGGTAGTCCGGATGCCCGGCCAAGAACGCGCAGACAAAGCACGGGCCGCGTCGCGTGCGGTCCACGTACGCCTCAAGATTCATGGCCTGCCGGTCCATCGACACCTGTACTCCTCGGGTCGGGGTGCCTCAGTCTGCCGTAGCAGCTCGAACCTGCCCCGCGGGGGACAGTGCCGTCCAGCATCCCTGGATCGACACGATGCTCGAAGCCGCCAATCAGCCTGACTTGGCCATTGAGACCCCACCACCCGGACGGGGTACCGTGCCGCAAGTGTCTCGGAGGGGGAATCGGACCATGGACCCAGAACGCGAATCCCGCGATTCGGTCGAGGCAGAGTGGGGATTTCAGGCGCGTGCCGCAACGCAATGGGACGACCGTTCCCGAGGCTCCGCTACGACATGGGTACCGCCGATCATGGGAGCCCTCGTTGACGCGGCGCGGAACAGCGCGCTCGGCCAGTTCTACCCCTTCACCAGCCACGCCAGGCTCTGTTTCAGCACTGGTCGGCGGCATTGGCTGGGAGAGGGCGACGTTCTCCCCGTGTGCATCGCTCTTCTTCCCGGGGGCAGCTACTCGGTGGCGCACAAATACGACCCGGCCGATCTGCTGCTCGAAACGACCAGCGCTGATGAGGCCGTGGCAACGGCTGTAACGGCGCTCCAGGAGTATCTCCAGGCGTACGGGCCGGATCGCGGCTGGGCTGTCTGTGGGGGTGCGAGACCGGCCAACGGTCACCCGGTGACAACGGGCGACCCATCATGTGTAGGTCACCCTGACGGTGGGTCTGTAGGTCGGTGAGGCGGGAGTAACTCCGAAGGCCAGAGGAACGCCGGCTGCAGGCAGCGTGATGCGTGCGGCGCGCGCCCCACGCACTCATGCTTCGGCCGCTTGACTCGGCCATGGAGACTCCTTGCCGTCCGGTACGTTCCCCCGACCTTCCAGACCGGCAGCTTGAGGGCACGTGGTGGCTACCGCGCTGCCCACCGGCCGCGCTTCGCAGTCGGCCCATCCTGCCCGCTACAGCGCTCAGCCCCGGCAGAGTGTGGATTGCACTCCTTGTGCGGGCCCGCCGGTCATGCTGCGGGGCCGAGGTCTCCTTCGAGGAGCGTTTGTACGATCTGGGGCCGGTCCCAGAGGGCGAGGACCTCGTTGGCGATGGCCACGACGGGCAGGTGGTCCTGGTCTCGCACCTTGACGGCTGCGGCCTTCAAAGTGCGGGGAACGGCTCGGGCGTCCAGGAGGACGCGCCATTCCTCCGCGCCGAGTTCCAGGAACTCCAGTCCGGTGAGCCCGGCGACTTCCAGGGGGTCGGCCAGCGTGCCGGGGAAGGCGGTGAGCGTGCGCAGGCGGGGCAGGTCGGCGACAGGTGCGAGGCTGATCGGCTCGCCGATCCAGGCCTCGATGGACAGGACTTCCAGGGCGGGGTGGGCCGCGGCCCGGACGGTCTCAAGGTGTCCGTTGCCGACCCTGGCCACGGCCGGGAGCTGGTCACCGCGGCGTTCCCGCCGTTCCTCGCTCATCCGGCCCAGGACGAAGTCGGTGAGGGAATCGGCCACGAGCTCGGCACCCAGGCTCTGCTCGTGATCGATCAGGATGACCTGCCCGAAGTATCCGCCCGGGCCGGGAGTCAGGTCGACCGCGAACTCGTCGCCGCCGTTGGATCCGAAACCGATCCAGCCCGGTGAGCCGGCCAGGCCCTGCACCGCGGCGTCGGGCGGGGTGCTGATCGTGTCCGTCGCGCCGAGGTCCCAGCCGGGGTGGCGGATTGCCGCGTCGACGCTGTACAGGTGTTCCAACACCGTGAACTCGCAGCCGACCGCCGTGTTGACACGCTCCATTGCCGCATAGTCGTCGCTCCAGTGCTCCCACCGCGGGGTCACCCGGTAGAGCACCTTCATCTCGTCGGAGAACGTGACGCCCAGGCGCGCTTCGGCGGCGGCGATCTCCACCTCCGTCGCACCGACGGTGTCGGGCAGCCGCTCGCGGAGCGTCCGCTCCAGCAGCTCGAGGTCCGCCGAAGGGGCCGGCGCCACCCCGGGCAACGGGTCGGGGAGCTGCCGCCAGGGCTCGGCCCGGGCGCCTTCGACCAGAACGAGCACCCCCAGGTCCGGGTAGCCGATGGCCGGTTCCACGACCGGGCTGGGCCACACCAGACCGAGCATGGTCCTTCCGTCCGGCTGGACCTCCGCCCTGAATGCGACCTCCTCGACTCGGTCGCGAGACAGCGCCCTCCGTATGTTCTCCACCGCGGTCTGCTGTGCCGACGACATGCGTCCCGGATGGGCCAAGCTGGAGCCGCTTCGGCTGATGCGTCCCGCCACACGGGCGGGCCGGGCGACGCGCCTCTCCGCGTCGCCGCCCAGCATGAGCCGCAGCACAGGCTCCCAGGCCGCGAAATCCTCTACCGAAGACAAATGTCCTTGATCAACCATGCGCAGACCCTACGCGCAGGCAGTGACAGTGGCTGCCGCCAGGCCCTGAGCACACCGCAGGCAGACGACGACGTCGTCCTACTGCGAGCCAACCAGGTTCTGTCCGGCGATTCATGGCTGCATCAGGTGGCCTTGAGCTGCGCACACCTGCGCACGCCTGCGCACGCCACCGGCCGACCGGTAGCGGACCGGCGCAGCGCTCCCCCGGACCTCACGACGTCGGGCTCGCCCCGAGATGGCGCTCCAGCCAGCGGGCGGCGGCGCGTCGGTAGATGCGGCGGTTGTCCGCCCGGAGGAATTCGTGGCCTTCGTTGCGGAGCACCAGCAGTTCCGCGGGCAGCCCGCGGTCGCGGGCGGCGCCGACGAACTGCTCCGATTCGGTCGGCGGGACGTTGGTGTCGTGCTCGCCGTGGACCGCCAGTACGGGAACACGCAACTCGTGGACGCGGCTCATCGGGGACAGGGCGCGCAGCAGCTCCCGGTCGCGTTCGGGGTGCCCGTACTTGGCGGCCGCAGACTGTGCGATCCACGGTTCCGTGCCGGCGAAGAACGTGTCGAAGTCCGACATCCCGCAAACGGCCACTCCAGTGCGGAACAGCTCCGGATGCCAGACCAGCGAGGCCATCGTCAGGTAGCCGCCGTACGAGCGCCCCATGACCCCCAGCCGCAAGGGGTCGGCGTACCCGAGGGACACCACGTGGGCAGCGCAGTCGGCGACGTCGTCGATCGCCGCGAACCGGCCGGCGCCGAGGTCGGCGTCGACGAAGGACCGTCCCCAGCCGGACGAGCCTCGGACGTCGGGGGCGAAGACGTCCAGACCACGGCTGAGGAGTTCGTGGTAGAGCGGGTTGAACACCGGCCGCTCCTGTTCCTCCGGACCGCCGTGGAGGTGGATCACGCACGGGGCCGGACGGCCCGAATCCCGGTCCGGCGTCCGGTAGTACCAGCCGCCCAGCGTCAGCCCGTCCCGGGCCCGGCAGCGCAGCGGCACCGGGCGTACCGGGGGCCGGCCGGGCGGGGCCGCCTCCTCGTCGCGCGCCACCCAGGGGGCGCGTACGAGGGTGCCGCCACCGTCCAGTTCCCAGATGCCGGGCCTCCGGAGCGAGCCCGACAGGGCCGCGAACACCGCGCCGCGGCCCACGGCCATGCGGGTCACCACCTCGTGGGGCAGGTCCGGGCGGTGGTGCGGCCCGGAGTCGCCCTCGCCGTCCGCGTCCGCGGCGGGCAGGGCGATGCTCTGCAGTTCGCTGGCGCCGTGGACGTTCCAGGCGACCAGGCCCCACCGCCCGTGGTCGGGGACGGTCAGCAGGTCGAGGGCGGACCCTTCACGCTCGGCCGCGACGAAGGTGCCTTCGGAGGCGCCGTCCTCGTCCAGCCGGACCCACAGGAGGGCCGCGTACTCCCGTTCCCAGTCGCTGCGCAGCCACAGAGTGCGCGCGTCGGGAGAGAACCGGCCGATCCACGGGTCCCCGTCGGCGACCCGCAGGGCGCAAGTGGTGCGGCCCGACGCGGTGTCCAGTACGAGGCCCTCGCGGTGGCCGCGCGGGCCTCGGCGCAGCAGCGCGAACCGGCCGTCCGCGCTCAAGTCGCAGACGCGCAGGGAGGCGGCCCCCGGTTCGCTGAACAGCAGGACCGGGGCGTTCGCGCCGTCCGGGTCGATGAGGTAGGCGGCCAGCCCGCCGCCCGGCGCCGGTCCGGCATCCGCTCGGCTGCCCGCGCCCGGGGGCAGGGGCCCCGTACGGGGGGCGGATGCCGGTCGGCCGGACCGGGGTGCGGCGCCGCCGCCGAGGAGGGTCGCGGATCCGCCGCGTTCGGTCCAGGCCGCCCCGGGGCCTCCCACCGGGGCCGTGGCCTCGGACGTCGCGAGCTGTGCGGATGCGTCCTGCGACAGGTGCCCGGGCCCGCTGTGCTCGGTGACCGCCTCCGACGACCAGGCGATCGTGACGGCGAGGGCGGAACCGTCGCGGGTCCAGGATCCGAGGTGCGCGGTGCCGCCCGCCTCGGCGCCGGCGAGCACGCGGCGGCCGGTCCCATCGGGGCGCACCACCAGGACCCGGGTGTGCTCGCCGCCGCCCGGGGCCGAGGTGTACGCGATCCAGCGCCCGTCGGGGGACCACGACACCTCGGTCACCGGGTCGGGGTCGGCGTCGAGGACGTGGGCCTCGGCGCTCCGGGCCGGCCCGCTCCACAGTTGCGGGACCCCTGCCCGGTCGCAGATGAACGCCACGTTCTCGCCGGTGGGGTCGGCCGCGGGATACCAGCATCCGTGGGCGGTGAGGAGGGCCGGCGGATCGCCGTGGTGGTCGTCCGGCACGTGTACGGGCGAGGGCGCCGGTACGGGGACTTCCGACGCGCCGGAAGTCGGGGCCGTCGGCTTCGTACGATCCAGGGGCATGGCCGCCTCTCTCCGCCTCTCTCCGCTGCGCCGGGGCTGCGCCTCCGGCGGGCCGTCGCGGATCAGTGAATGCCGTGCACCTGCAACCAGATCTCCAGCGAAGCCACCTGCCACAGCGTGCCGGCTCCCCGCTTGGCACGGTGGCGGTCGGGTTCCGCCAGCAGTGCGGCCACGTGCCGCTGGTCGAAGATCCCGCGCCGGCGCGCCTCCGGTGCGGTCAGGGCGTCCCGTACGCGGGCCAGCACCGGCCCGGCCATCTGCCGGACCCCCGGCACGGGGAAGTAGCCCTTGGGGCGGTCCACGATCTCCGGGGGCAGGACCTTGCGCCCGATGTCCTTGAGCACGGCCTTGCCGCCCTGGTCCAGTTTGAGCTCGGGGGGGCAGGCGGCGGCGAGTTCGACGAGCTCGTGGTCCAGGAACGGCACACGTGCCTCCAGGCCCCAGGCCATCGTCATGTTGTCGACCCGTTTGACCGGGTCGTCTGGCATGAGCGCGTGGACGTCCATCCGCAGGGCCGCGTCGAGGGAGGTTTCGGCGCCGGGGGCGGCCATGTGGGCACGGACGAACTCCATGGAGGCGTCGTGGGCCGCGGCCACGTCCGGGTGCAGCATGGCGGTGACCTCGTCGTGCGTCCGGTCGAAGTACGCGTCGGCGTACGCGGCGGGCGCGCCCTCCCTGCCGGCCGAGGCGATCGGCGGGTACCAGTGGTAGCCGGCGAACACCTCGTCCGCTCCCTGGCCGCAGAGCACCACCTTGACGTCCTTGGCCACCTGCTCGGACAGCAGGTGGAACGCCACGGCGTCATGGCTGACCATCGGCTCGCTCATGGCTCCGATCGCGCCTTCCAGCGCGGCGGGGAGCCGGCCGGTGGGGATCATGAACTTGTGGTGGTCGGTCGAGAACGTGCGGGCGATGAGGTCGGAGAACCGGAATTCGTCGCCGTCCTCCCCGTTCTCCGCTTCGAATCCCATCGCGAACGTGGGGAGGTCGAAACCCCCCAGCCCCTCCTCCGCCAGCAGGGCCACGATCAGGCTGGAGTCCAGGCCTCCCGAGAGCAGCACGCCGACGGGGACGTCGGCGACCATGCGCCGCCGCACCGCCGTGCGCAGCGCGTCGTGCACCGCATCGCGCCACAGCGCCGGGTCCGCGCCCAATGCGGAGTGCCGGGTGTAGGAGGGCTGCCAGTAGCAGTGGTCGTGGTGGGTGCCGTCCCGCTCGACGACGCGGACGGTGGCCGGCGGAATCTTGCGCACTCCGGCCAGTACGGTCCTGGGCGCCGGTACCGTGCCGTGCCAGCTCAGGTACTGGTGGAGCGCCACCGGGTCGAGGGAGGTGTCGACTCCCCCGCCCGCCAGCAGGGCCGGCAGGGTGGAGGCGAAGCGGAGCCGGTGGGCGTCCTGGGTGACGTACAGGGGCTTGATGCCCAGGCGGTCACGGCCGAGCACGACGCGGCCCGCGTGGTGCTCCACGACGGCGAAGGCGAACATGCCGACGAGGAGGTCCACACAGTCCGGGCCCCACTGTGCGTACGCCTTGACGAGCACCTCGGTGTCGGAGTCGGAGATGAACCGGTGTCCGATGTCTTCGAGCCGGCCGCGCACCTCGCGGTGGTTGTAGATGCAGCCGTTGAAGACCACCGTCAGACCCAGCCGGGCGTCGGTCATGGGCTGGGCACCCCGCTCCGAGAGGTCGATGATCTTCAACCGCCGGTGCTCCAGGGCGACAGCGCCCTGCGACCAGGCGCCTCGGCCGTCGGGCCCTCGCGATTCCAGCGTATCGGCCATGCGCTCGACGGCGGCGAGGTCGGGACGGCCGCCGTCGAAGCGCACCTCCCCACTCAAGCCGCACATGGGGCGCCTGCCGATCCGTCGCCACGCAGAAGCGTTCCCCGTACTGCTCTCGTTCCCGAGGGCTCGGCCACGTCCGCCATATGTTCCTTCGCTCCTGTGCCGTTCAGCCCGCACGTGCGGGCTCATCGCGTCTGCCCGACCGTCCGCTCCCCAAAGCCCAGGGTCCGCGTCCCCGATGGCGCGGACCGGTGTACGCGGGCCGCGAGGCCCGCACCCGGCGGCCGACACGCCAACAGCCCTGTCCGCCACGACACCCCCACTTATGCCCCGCCTGCTCACGGATCCACACGGCTTCCGATGGACCACCCGACCGGCGCACCCGAGCCGGCGCTCACGTCCGCGTACGGTACCCCGGGCGCGTCGGAGGACCAGGTCATACGTGCTCCCAGGAGGACGGGCCGCGAGCGGAATGCCCACGGCCCCGGTGCGAAGCCCCTGCCCGCCGGCCGGGAACCTGAGCCGCCCCGTTCTCCCTGGGCATCGGTGTCTCCACGCTCCGACCCATCCGGGTGAATCGACTCCCGGTCCCCGACCCTCCTGGCAGGCGCCCTACCGGACCGGGCGGGTTTCGGGCAGGATGACCCGGCGCACCGGAGGTCACCCGCGGCCGTGACCCCAGCCCGGTCCCGACCGTGATCCGGAGGTCCCAGTGGCATGGCACGACGACCAGGCGCGGCGTGACGAGCTGTACCGTGACCCCTATCCGCTCTACGACCGCGCCCGCCGGTCCGAGGGGCTGCTGTACGTACCCGAGTTCGACGCGTGGCTGGTGGCGCGCGACCGGGACGTACGGGAAGTGCTGCTGCGCGTGGAGGACTTCTCCTCGGCCAACGCCCTGCTGCCGGACATCCCACTCTCGGAAGCGGCGCTCGGCGTCCTGCCCCGGGGGTTCGGGCCCCGCCCCACCGTCGTGTCGAGCGACGCCGAGGCCCACAGGCGGCTCCGAGCCCCGTTGAACCGGGGGTTGTCCGCCGCCCGGGTGGCGGCGCTGCTGCCGTACGCCCGCGCGTGCGCAGAGGAGTTGGCGGAGGGCTTCGCGGCGGACGGGGCCGCCGATCTGGTGGAGGCGTACGCCCGGCGGTTGCCCGGGATGGTGGTCGGACGGCTGATCGGGCTGGACCCCGCCGACGTACCCGCCGCCGTGCACGGCGGCTACCGGGCCGAGGAACTACTGTTCCGCCCGCTGCCGCCCGAGGGGCAGGCGGCCGCCGCCGAGGACGTGGTCGCGCTCCAGCATCTGCTGGACGGATACGTCCGCGACCGCCGCGCCCGGCCCCGGGACGACATGTGCTCGGCCATGGTGGCCGCCCTGGCCCCCGGTGACGCCGAGCTCACCCTCGAGCAGCGCCACGAACTGGTGACGAGCCTGCAGAACCTGCTCATCGCCGGATTCCTCACCACGAGCGCCCTCATCGGCACGACGCTGCTGCACCTGCTCGGCGACGACCGGCGGCAGTGGCGGATGCTCCGCGCCGATCCGACTCTGGTCCCCGCGGCAGTGGAGGAGGCCGCCCGCCACGACACCGCCATCCAGGCATTCCGGCGGACCACCACCCGGCCGGTATCCCTCGCCGGGACGGAACTGCCCGCGGGGGCCACCGTAATGGTGGCGTACGGCTCGGCCAATCGCGACGAGGAACGATACGAGCGGGCAGGGGAGTTCGACATCACCCGGCCCGAGAACCGGCAGCACCTCGCCTTCGGGTACGGGCCCCACGGCTGTCCCGGCTCCCAACTGGCGCGCGAACAGCTCCGCCTGACACTCGAGCTGTTCCTCCGCCGCATGCCGGAACTGCGACTGGACCAGGGCCGTCCACGGCCTCAGATGCAGCCCACGCTGATCCACCGCTCACCGCAGGCCCTGTACGTCACCTGGTGACCCGGCGCCGCGCCGCCCGGCCCGACGCAGACCGTGCCCCGAGACCACCGACAGGGCCGAGTGGCGGAGTTCCGGGTGCCGGGGTCATGGTGGGCGGGCACAGTGGGCGCGGAGGGGGCAGGTGGCGCGGGCGGTGCCGTTCACGCGGGACGGCGCGTGCTGCGTGATGCGGGCTCGCTGCCAGGAACGGGAGAACGGGAGCACGGCGATGACATCGGACGCACCCATGCAGCTCGGAATGGTCGGACTCGGCCGGATGGGTGCCAATCTGGTGCGCCGGCTCGTGCGGGACGGCCACCGGTGCGTCGTCAACGACGTCAGCCCCGACGCCGTACGGGCGCTGGAGGGGGAGGGCGCGACGCCGGCCTTCTCGCTGGAGGAGTTCGTCGAGCGGCTGGAACGGCCCCGCGCCGTGTGGCTCATGGTGCCGGCGGGCGTGGTCCAGGAGACCCTGGACCGGCTGGTCGGGCTGCTGGAGCCCGACGATACGGTCATCGACGGCGGTAACTCCTACTACCGGGACGACATCGCCCGGGCCGGGGCCCTGGCCGAGCACGGCATCCACTACGTGGACTGCGGCACCTCGGGCGGTGTCTGGGGCCTGGAACGCGGCTACTGCCTCATGATCGGCGGCGAGCGGGGTCCCGTGGAACGGCTCGCCCCCCTCTTCCGCACCATTGCGCCCGGCACCGGCAGCGCCGAGCCCACCCCCAGCCGCACCCGGACCGAGGGCACCGCGTCGCACGGCTACCTCCACTGCGGGCCCAACGGCGCCGGCCACTTCGTGAAGATGGTCCACAACGGCGTGGAGTACGGGATGATGGCCGCCATCGCCGAGGGCCTCGCCATCATCAAGCACGCCGACGCCGGCTTGCGCTCGCGTACCGCCGACGCCGAGACCGCTCCCCTGTCCGATCCCGAGGCCTACCGGTACGAGATCGACGTGGCCGAAGTCGCCGAGGTGTGGCGCCGCGGGTCGGTCGTCGGCTCGTGGCTGGTCGACCTCACCGCCGACGCCCTGGCCCGCTCCCCTCGGCTCGACGCCTTCACGGGCCGCGTGTCCGACTCCGGCGAAGGGCGCTGGACCGTGCTTGCGGCCATCGAGGAGAGCGTGCCCGCCCCGGTGATCAGCGCCGCCCTCTACCAGCGCTACGAGTCCAGGGGGCTCGGCGAGTTCACGGCGAAGGTGCTGTCCGCCATGCGCAGCGAGTTCGGCGGCCATGCCGAGAAGCGCCCCGGCGCGGACGCGTGAGGGGGGCCGCCATGGACAGGGGTTCCGACGCTTCCCAGCTCCAGCCGCGCCCCGCGGACCACGTCGTCGTACTCTTCGGCGCCACGGGTGACCTGGCCAGGCGCAAACTGCTGCCGGGCCTTTTCCACCTCGCCAAGGCGGGGCTCCTGCCGCAGCGCTACCGCATCGTCGGCTCGGCCCCGGCAGCCGAGGCCCTGAGCGACGAGCAGTTCCGCGCCCACGCACGCCAGGCCGTGGCGGAGTTCGGCCGCTCGCGCCCCGAGGGCCCCGCGTGGCAGGAGTTCGAGGCCGCCCTGTCCTTCGGCGCGGCCGACACGGACGCGACCGAGCCGCTGGTGACGGCGGTGGGCGAGGCCGAGCGGGCCGTGGGCGGCGCTCCGCGGCGGTTGTTCCACCTCGCCGTCCCGCCCGTGGCGTTCACTTCCGTCATCGAGCTGCTCGGGGCCACGGGGCTGGCCCAGGACGCGCGTGTCATCGTCGAGAAGCCCTTCGGGACGGACCTCGCGTCCGCACGCGCGCTCAACGCGGCCATCCACGCCGTATTCGACGAGTCCCGGGTGTTCCGCATCGACCACTTCCTCGGCAAGGAGGCGGTGGACAACATCCTCGCCCTGCGGTTCGCCAACGGTCTCGTCGAACCGCTCTGGAACCGTGAGCACATCAGCCACGTGCAGATCGACGTGCCCGAGCAGATCGACATCCAGGGCCGCGCCCACTTCTTCGAGGGCACCGGAACCTTCCGCGACATGGTCGTCACGCACCTGTTCCAGCTGCTCGGATTCGTGGCCATGGAACCGCCCGTCGCCCTCGAGGCGCAGTCGCTCCGGGACGAGCAGGCCAAGGTCTTCCGCAGCATGCGGCCCCTGGACCCCGCCCACGTCGTACGCGGCCAGTACACCGGCTACCGCGCCGAGCCGGGGGTCGATCCGGCCTCGGACACCGAGACCTTCGTCGCGCTGCGCGTCGACATCGACAACTGGCGCTGGGCCGGCGTGCCCTTCCACCTGCGCTCGGGCAAGGCGCTGGCCGAGGGCCGGCACGTCGTCACCCTCGGCCTGCGCGAGCCCGTGCTGGCCATGTTCCCCCTGGACGCCCGGGAGGCGGCGGACGGCCGCGCCAACGAACTCGTCATCGACTTCGCCGACCCCGGCTCCATCACCGCCCGCTTCCTCGCCAAGGAACCCGGCCCCACCATGCAGCTCGCGGAAGCCGACATGGTCTTCGGCTACCAGAGCTCCTTCACCACCGAGAACGCCCTGGAGGCGTACGAGCACCTCATCCTCCAGGCCCTGCTCGGCGACCAGTCCCTCTTCACCCGCTCCGACGGCATCGAACGCCTGTGGGAGGTCTCCGCGCCGCTGCTGGACGCGCCTCCACCCGTCGTCCCGTACGCCCCCGGATCCTGGGGGCCCGGGGCCATCACCCCCCTCGTCGCCCCCTACCGGTGGCACCTGCCCGAACGACACCGGCCCGGCGGGCGGTGAGGAACGGCATGCTGGGACTCCCCGACCACGTCAGCGCCTGCCTCTTCGACCTCGACGGCGTGCTCACCCGGACCGCGAAGGTCCACGCGGCCGCCTGGAAAGAGATGTTCGACGACTACCTGCGTCAGCGGGCCGACCGCGACGGTTCGCCCTTCGTGCCCTTCGACGCCGTGCACGACTACGACGAGTACGTGGACGGCCGCCCCCGCGAGGACGGCGTACGCACCTTCCTCGCCTCCCGTGACGTCACGCTGCCCGAGGGCACGGGGAGTGACGGCCCCGACCAGGAGACGGTCCACGGCCTGGGCACCCGCAAGAACGACCTGGTGCTCCGTGCGATCCGCGAGCAGGGGGTGGAGCCCTACGAGGGCTCCGTGGCCTACGTGCGCGCCGTACGCGACGCGGGCCTGCGCCGCGCCGTCGTCTCCTCGAGCGCCAACTGCCGCGACGTGCTGGTGGCGGCCGGCATCGAGGACCTCTTCGAAGACCGTGTCGACGGCATCACCATCGCCGAGCAGGGATTGCGCGGCAAGCCCTCCCCGGACAGCTACCTGGCGGCCGCCCGCCTCTTCGCCGCCGACCCGCGCGATGCCGCCGTGTTCGAGGACGCGCTGGCCGGGGTGGCCGCCGGCAAGGCGGGCGGCTTCGGTTTCGTCGTCGGCATCGACCGCACCGGCCAGGCCGCCGAACTGCGCGCGCACGGGGCCGATGTCGTCGTCACCGACCTCTCCGAGCTGCTGGACCGCGGATGATCACTCACGAGAACTTCGCGACCGAACCCTGGCAGCTGCGGGAGACGACCCTCGACCTCGACGTCCTCGCGCAGAGCGAATCCGTGTTCGCCCAGTCCAACGGCCACCTCGGCTGGCGCGGCAACCTCGACGAGGGCGAGCCCCACGGCCTGCCGGGCTCCTACCTCAACAGCGTCTACGCGAGCCACCCACTCCCCTACGCCGAGGCCGGGTACGGGTATCCGGAGTCCGGGCAGACGGCCGTCAACGTCACCGACGGCAAGGTCATCCGGCTGCTCGTCGACGACCACCCCTTCGACCTGCGCTACGGCGAACTCCTCTCGCACGAACGCGTCCTGGACTTCCGCAGCGGCGTCCTGAGCCGGTCCGTGGAGTGGACCACGCCCTCCGGCCGGACGGTACGCCTGACCTCGCACCGCATGGTCTCCCTCGCGCAGCGGGCCGTCGCGGCGATCTCGTACAGCGTCGAGACCGTCAACGGTCCGGCCACCATCGCCGTGCAGTCCGAGCTCGTCGCCAACGAGCAGTTGCCCACCGCCTCCGGCGACCCGCGCATGGCCGCCGCCATCGACCGCCCGCTGCTCCCCGAGGAGCACTACGCGCACGACACCCGGCTGCGCCTCGTCCACTGCACGGCCACCAGCGGGCAGCGCGTCGCGGTGGCGGCCGACCACATCGTGCAAGGCCCCGCCGGCACCGCGTGGGCCGCCGAGAGCGAACCGGACGTCGCCCGCCTGACCGTGACCGCCACCCTCGGACCCGGGCAACGGCTCGAACTCGTCAAGTTCGTGGCCTACGGCTGGTCGGCACAGCGCTCCCTGCCCGCCGTACGCGACCAGGTGGAGGGCGGGCTGGCAGGGGCCCGCACCACCGGGTGGCAGGGGCTGCTCGACGCGCAGCGGGCCTGCCTGGACGAGTTCTGGTCCTCTGCGGACGTCGAGGTGGAGGGCGACGAAGAGGTCCAGCAGGCCGTCCGGTTCGGCCTCTTCCACCTCTACCAGGCCTCCGCGCGCGGCGAGCGGCGCCCCATCCCGGCCAAGGGCCTCACGGGCACCGGCTATGACGGCCACGCCTTCTGGGACACCGAGTCCTTCGTCCTGCCCGTCCTCACGCACACCGCGCCGTACACCGTCGCCTCCGCACTCGCCTGGCGGCATTCCACGCTTCCCCGCGCGCTGGAGCGGGCCCGTCAACTCGGTCTGGACGGGGCGGCCTTCCCCTGGCGCACGATCAACGGCGCCGAGTGCTCCGCCTACTGGCCCGCCGGAACCGTTGCCTTCCACGTGAACGCCGACATCGCCGCGGCCGTCGAGCGGTACGTGTTCTCCACCGGTGACCGGGAGTTCTACCGCGGTCCCGGACTCGACCTGCTGGTGCACACCGCCCGGCTCTGGCGCTCGCTCGGCCACTTCGATGCCGACGGCGTCTTCCACATCGACGGGGTCACCGGTCCCGACGAGTACAGCGCAATCGCGCGGGACAACCTCTACACCAACGCCATGGCCCGGCGGAACCTCCTCGCCGCGGCGGACGCCGTCGCGCGCCACCCGGACCGGGCACCGGACCTCGGCGTCAGCGCCGAGGAGATCGCGGACTGGCGCAACACCGCCGCGCGGACGGCCATCCCCTACAACCGGCGGCTCCAGGTGCACGAGCAGTCCGACGGCTTCACCGACCAGGAACCCTGGGACTTCGACGGCACCTCCGAGGACCAGTACCCGCTGCTGCTGCACTTCCCGTACTTCGACCTGTACCGCAAGCAGGTCGTCAAGCAGGCGGATCTGGTCCTGGCCATGTTCACCTGCCCGGACGAGTTCACCGCCGAGGAGAAGGTCCGCAACTTCGCCTACTACGAGCAGCTGACGGTCAGGGACTCCTCCCTCTCCGCCTGCTGCCAGGCCGTGCTCGCCGCCGAGACCGGCCACCTGCGCCTCGCCTGGGCCTACACCCGCGAGGCCGCGCTGATGGACCTGGACGACCTCGAACACAACACGCGGGACGGCCTCCACATGGCCTCGCTCGCCGGCACCTGGATCGCCCTGGTCCAGGGCCTGGGCGGGCTGCGCCGCATCCATCAGGCGCCGGCCGTACACCCGCAGGACCAGCCGTCCGGGACCCCACGGTCCGAGGAACCGCCGGCCCCCCTGCGCTTCGCCCCGCGTCTGCCGTCTTCGCTGACCCGGCTGGCCTTCAACGTCCGTGTCCAGGGGCGGCTGATCCGCATCGACATCGGCCAGTCGACGGCCCGCTACACGCTCCTGTCCGGAGGGCCCCTCACCGTGACGCATCACGGCACCCGGGTCGCACTCACCGTGGACACGCCGACGGACCTCCCCGTCCCACCCGCGCCCGACTCCCCCGAACCCCGCCAGCCCAAGGGCCGCGCCCCCGGAACCTGAGGCGCGCGGCAGGACACGGAGATGCCGCCTCAGGGACGCTCCGGACCGGCCGACGGCACACGCGGGGGCCACGCCGCGGGGTCCAGCAGCCCCAGGACGTAGGCGCGGGCGATCAGAGCGGGGCGGTTGGGTACGTCGAGCCGTCGGCAGAGGCGGGTCACGTGGTAGTTGACCCCGTCGACGGTGAGGCCCACCTCGCGGGCGATGGCCGATCCCGACGCCCCCGCCGCGACGAGCGGCAGGATGCGCGCCTCCTGGGGGCTCAGGCCGTTGGCCGGGTCCTCCGGTGGCAGCTCGGGGCGGCCTCCGCCCGTCTCCTCGGTCAGCGAGACCAGCAGGCGGGGGATGTCGTCCTGCGGGTCGGAGACCGGTTCGACGGTGACCCGGCCGTGGCGGTCCGTTCCCCGGACCTGCCAGCTCACCTCGACCGGGTAGCGGGACCTGCGGCGCGAGCGCAGGGCCTCGTCCAGTCTGCGCAGCTGCCGGTCGTTGGTCGGAGTGAGGATGTCGAGGAGTCGGCGGCCTTCCAGTTTTCCCGGTTGGAGCTGCCATGCGGAGGCGAACGCGGGGTTCGCGCCGAGGATCAGGCCGTACGCGTCGCTGATCGCCAGTGCCACGGGCGCCCTGTCGAACAGGCTGACGAAACGTGACCGCCAGGCCGCCGCCGCCTCGCCCAACGCATGCCGTGACGGCTGTGTCACGCGCTCTCCCTCTGCCACGGCCAACTGCCCCCGATCAAGCCTCGGAACGGAAAACACCACTACAAGAATAGGTAGTCGTCGTACGCGATCGCCCCGGCGGCCGCGTCACCGTGGACACGACACGGCATCCGGTCAGTGGACGGGTGCACGGTCCAGGCAATGACGTGACCAGAAGAGGCAGACGCCATGAGTGAATCGCACACCACCGGCACCGGACCCCTCGACGACGACGCTGCGCACCTGCCGGTCGTCGACGTGAGCGACTCGGGGATGACGAGCACCCCGGTGCAGACGGCCATGGGGCACGCCCGCCGGCTCGGTCCGGTCTTCGTCCAGCGCTTCCACGACCGGGAGACCGTGTTCGTGAGTGCGGCGGCGCTGGTGGAGGAACTCTCGGACGAGCAGCGCTTCGTCAAGGGCATCGGTCCGGCGCTGGAGAACGTACGCGAGGTCGCCGCCGACGGACTGTTCACCGCGTACAACGACGAGCCCAACTGGGCCAAGGCGCACGACATCCTGCTCCCGGCCTTCGCCCTCACCTCGATGCGCACCTACCACCCGCACATGCTGCGGGTCGCCAAGCGGCTCATCGGCTCCTGGGACGCGCGGTTCACCGCGGGCGCCGGCGTGTCGGCCCCGGTCGACGTCGCCGAGGACATGACCCGGATGACCCTGGACACCATCGGCCTGTCCGGCTTCGGCTACGACTTCGCGTCCTTCGAGCGTGAGCAGGCGCACCCGTTCGTCCAGGCACTCGTCCGGGCCCTCGCCCACAGCCAGGCCAAACTCGGCCGGGTGCCCGGCGCGGACCACACCGCCGAGGACGTGGCGTTCGCCGCGGACGCCGCCTACCTGGCCCGGGTCGTCGACGAGGTGATCGAGCAGCGCAAGGCCTCGGGGGACACCTCGACCGACGACCTGTTGGGCCTGATGCTGGGCTCCCCGCACCCCCGGTCCGGCGAGGTGCTCGACGAGGAGAACATCAGGAACCAGGTGATCACGTTCCTGATCGCGGGCCACGAGACGACCTCGGGCGCCCTTTCGTTCGCGCTGTACCACCTCATGAAGAACCCGGCGGTGCTGCACCTGGCCCAGGCCGAGACCGACGCGCTGTGGGGCGACGACCCGGACCCCGAGCCCGCCTTCGAGGACATCGGCAGGCTGCGCTACGTACGCCAGGTCCTGGGCGAGACGCTGCGGCTGTGGCCCACCGCCGCCGCGTTCGCACGCGAGGCGCGCACCGACACCGTGATCGGCGGCCGCTACCCGGTCAAGGCGGGCCAGCGGATGCTGGTGCTGACCCCGATGCTGCACCGCGACCCGGTGTGGGGCGACAACGCGGAGGAGTTCGACCCGGACCGGTTCGCCGCCGAGGCGGAGGCGGCCCGTTCCCCGCACGCGTACAAGCCGTTCGGGACCGGGGAACGTGCCTGCATCGGACGGCAGTTCGCCCTCCACGAGGCAACGATGCTGCTCGGCATGCTGGTGCACCGGTACCGCTTCATCGACCACGGGCGGTACGAGTTGCGCATCAAGGAGACCCTCACGCTCAAGCCCGACGGGTTCACGCTGGCCCTGCGCCGGCGCACCCCGGCCGACCGCTCCCGCAACCGTGCGGCCCTCGGGGCGGTCCTCCCGGCCGGCCACGGGGAAGACGCCGAGGCGCCGGCCACGGGGGCCTCCCCCACCCGGGCCGTTCCCGGTACGACGCTGACGCTGCTGCACGGATCCAACTTCGGCACCTGCCGCACGTACGCGGAAGAACTGGCCGAAACGGCAGCGGAACTGGGCTTCGGGACGCGTGTCGCGCCACTCGACGACCACCGTGACGGCGGGCTGCCGACGGACGGGCCACTGGTCGTCGTCGCCGCGTCGTACAACGGACGGCCCACCGACGACGCGGCCGGATTCGTCTCCTGGCTGACGCAGGCGGGCCCCGGTGCCGCGGAAGGCGTGCACTACGCCGTCCTGGGCGTCGGGGACCGCAACTGGGCCGCCACCTACCAGCAGGTACCCGCGCTCATCGACGGCCGCCTCGCCTCGGCGGGTGCGGCGCGGCTGATGGACCGTGCCGAGGCCGACGCCTCCGGGGACCTCGCGGGAGCGGTACGCGGCTTCACCGCCGCCCTGCGCCGTACGCTGCTGGAGCACTACGGCGACCCGGCGTCCGTGGCCCCCTCCCGGGCGGAGGAATCACCCGGCCCGGCGTACGACGTCGTCGAGATCACGGGTGAGCCGCTCGACGCACTGGCCCGGCGACACGACCTTCAGCCGATGACGGTGACGCACACCGGAGACCTCGCCGACCTCGGCCACCCGGCGGGCAGGCCGAAGCGCTTCCTGCGCGTCAGCCTTCCCGAAGGGGTCCGCTACCGCACCGCCGACCACCTCGCCGTCCTCCCGGCCAACGACCCCGACCAGGTGGAGCGGGCAGCCCGGGTCCTGGGTGCCGACCTGGGCTCGGTCCTGAACGTCCGGACCCACCGCCCCGGCCGGACCACCCTGCCGCTCGACCGCCCCGTCGCCGTACGCGAACTGCTCGGCCGGTACATCGAGCTCCAGGCCCCGGTGACGGCCGAGCAGGCGGCCGTCCTCGCGGCGCACAACCCGTGCCCGCCGGAGAAGGCCGCGCTGGAACGGATCGCGGCAGAGGCCGCGGCAGCCGGCGGAGCCCGCCCGGGCAGCCTCGTGGACCTCGTCGAGGAGCACCCCGCACTCCAGGGCCGTCTGCCGTGGCCCGTACTGCTGGAACTGCTGGAGCCCTTGCGGCCCCGCCACTACTCCATCTCCTCGTCCCCGTCGGCAGGTCCGGAGCAGGCAGACCTGATGATCTCGCTCTTGGAGGCCCCCCACCGCTCCGGCCGGGACGGCGTGTTCCGCGGAGTGGGCTCTTCGTACCTGCACCGGGTACGTCCCGGCGACACGATCCTCGCCCGGGTACAGCCGTGCCGGGAGGCGTTCCGCATTCCGCATGACGAGCGGACGCCGGTCATCATGATCGGCGCGGGTACCGGCCTCGCGCCCTTCCGGGGGGCGATCGCCGACCGTCGCGCGCTGCGTGCGTCGGGGGCCGAACTGGCCCCCGCGCTGTGCTACTTCGGCTGCGACCACCCGGCCGTGGACTACCTCCACCGAGCGGAGCTGGAGGAGGCCGAACGCGAGGGCGCCGTGTCCATGCGCCCCGCCTTCTCGCTGGCACCCGAAGCCGAGGTCCGCTTCGTACAGCACCGGATCGAGGCGGAGGGTGAGGAGGTCTGGCGGCTGACCGAGGCGGGCGCCCGCATCCACGTCTGCGGGGACGGCTCCCGCATGGCCCCGGGCGTCCGCGACGCCTTCCGGCAGCTGTACGTCCGGTACAGCGGGAAGGACGGATCGACGGCCTCGGAGTGGCTCCGGGGGCTGGTGGCGGACGGCCGCTACGTGGAGGACGTCTACGTGGGCGGCTGACGGGGCGGCGTCCACCGGGCGCCGGGCGGGGGCGTCGCGGTTCTCCTTCGGGCCGCCCCCCTGGATTGCCGAACGGGCATCACCAGACGCCCTGCCGGGGGTCCCGCCGCGGACCCCCGACCGGCTGCTGCACGCGGGCGGCCGGTAAGGGAGCCGCGTTCGGTCCCCGGTTGGGCCTGCTCAGTCCAGTGCGTGCCAGTCCGACCATTCGTACGGGTCGAGGGGGTTGGTCTGCCAGCGGTGGTGCACAGTGCCGTTGGCGCCGCGCGCGAAGACGTCCAACCCCTGCACGCCCACCGGGTGGCCGACGACCGCCGGGGTGGCGGGTGTCGGTTCGCCGCCCAGGGGTGTCCTGGTGTCGGGGTTTTGGCAGATGTGGTAGAGGGTGCCGTCGGAACCGGTGGCGAATGCCTCCAGCCACCCGCCACTCGGGTTGACGGCCATGGCGGGATCACCGGCCATCACCACGCTGTCGTCGAGCGTCTGCCACGCCGACCATCCGGTGCCGGTGCCCGAGTCGGGGTCCTGGCGGATGTTCTTGAGGGTTCCGTCGGTGCCGCGGGCGAGCACCTCCAGGTAGCCGTCGTAGTTGCGGCCGACTGCGGGGGTGCCTGCCAGACTGCCGCCAAGTGACAACCAGTCCGACCATGTGTTGCTCTGCAAGATGTGCGCGAGTGCGCCGTCGATCCGGCTACAGGCGAAGGCCTCCAGGTACCCGTCCAGGTTCAGGGCGACCGCGGGGTCGCCCAGCATGCTGCCGCCGATCGGCCCCCACTGCCACGATGTGCTGCCTGGGCTGGTCTGCCAGATGTGCTGGACCGTGCCGTCGATGTCGCTGTGGAAGAAGACCTCCAGGCGGCCGTCGCTGTTCGTGACGGCCACGGGGGCGCCTGCCGGGCCCATGCCACCGCCCGGGCCGAGACCCAGCACGCTCCAGTCCGACCACCCTCCGTGACCGGAGCCGTCCTGCCGGATGTGCTGGAGGCCGCCGTCGGTGCCGCGGGCGAAGACCTCCAGGCAGTCGGTGCTGGCGACCACGGGGTTGCCTGCCAGGTGGCCGCCGAGCGAGTTCCAACCCGACCACTGGTTCGGTTCGGTGGCGTCGGTCTGGTAGTTGTGCCGGAGGGCGCCGTCCGTCCCGCGGGTGAAGACCTCCAGGCGGCCGTCCGCATTGACACCGACCCAGGAAAGGAAGCATTGCTGCAGATCAAGCGGAAGTGGCTTCGTGATCGTCATGGCACTCCCTGACCCTTCTTCCAGCGCGCTGCCCGCCCGGAAGCGGCGATGGCCGACTGGCGGCTCTGCGCGGAGGTGTGATGGAAGCCTGCCGATTGACTGTCGGACTGTCCGACTGCGCTTGCCGGTGCTCGATGCCGGCGGCGGGGATGTGGTGACTGCTGCGTCCCGGCAGCGCATGGCGAGGCCGGAGGCTCTTCGTCCTTCGACCGGCGGCCCGCGGGTTCGGGAAGCCGCAGCCTCGCGTCCCCGAGCGTGGGGCGTGCACACCTCGACGGCAACTTCCGGTAGGGCGGCCGGGGCGAACCCGAGAGGTGTCCGCGCTCGGACCCGGTGCCGTCGAACGCCCCGTGCGCTGGCAGGACCCGGTATCGGCACAGGGGCAGGCACGGCTCGACACGCCGACCGACGGCATAGGGCCGAACGGGGGACGTCCCCTCCGCGCGGGTCGGGCGGGGACAGCACGCCGAGCCGGTCCTCCACCGTCCGGGCGCGCCACGGCCAGGCACAGGCCCTCGCGGAACGCCCGCCCGACGATCTGGACCGGCCGGTCGACCGCGGGCCCGTCGGCAGGGCAGACTCTCTGGCCGGGCATCGGGGCGTCCCCCGCGCCGCAGCCCTGCCGGAACCTTACGTACCCGCCCGCCGTCAACACGGCGTCAGATGCGAACTCCGACACGCCCGCCCGCGTCTGCGCGACACCGAGCGGAACCCCGGTGCACGACGCGGGCGGGCCAGGCAGGGGCACCACCCGGGCGCGCGGCACCCGAAACGTGCCCTCTGCCCCGAGTTCGGTCACTGGTTCGATCGTCATGCCCGCCCGCCATCCGGCCCACTGCTGCAGTAAATCCGGCATTTATCGCGACCTGGCCGACCGCTGACGGAGTCATTTCGACTCGCTGACTCCAACCCAAGAGCGGAAACTTTCATCTGAAAGCAGACAACCATTACGGAAAGGGAAGTTACTTGCCGTACATGGGCCGACGGGTTCTGTTCCGTCATGGATCCATCACATCGGCGACCAGACCGGTGTTCCATCCCGTCCGGCGCCACGCCCATTTCAGGAAGAGGCCATCCGGGTTCTGGAGTACGGCGGCGCTTCTGTTCGGGGCGTACGCATGCGTGTCGGTCCGGCTTCATCAGCGGCTGCAGACCACCGGTTACGACCTGGGTATCTTCGAGCAGGCGGTCCACTCCTACGCGCACCTGTACCTGCCGGTGTCGGAGCTTAAGGGGCCGGGCTTCCCGCTGATGGGAGACCACTTCTCGCCCGTGCTGGCCACACTGGCGCCGTTCTACCGTCTGTGGCCCTCTCCGCTTACTTTGCTGATTGCGCAGGCCGCGCTGTTCGCCATCGCTGTCGTGCCGCTGGCTCGGTGGGCCGAGCGGGCCCTCGGTCGCACGGCGGCCGTGGTGGTCGCGGCCGGATACGGTGCCTCCTGGGGTATCGCACAGGCAGTCGGCTTCGATTTCCACGAGGTGTGCTTCGCGGTCCCGCTGCTGGCATTCTCCCTCGCCGCTCTCGGCGGCGGCCGCCTTGGGGCGGCGGTTGCCTGGGCCCTGCCTCTGCTACTGGTCAAGGAGGACTTCGGGCTCACGGTGGCGGTCATCGGCGGCCTGGTCGCCTGGAAGGGGGCCTGGCGGCTGGGCCTGATCACGGCCGCCGCCGGATTGCTGGGAACAGTGCTTGAGGTGCTGGTGATCATCCCGGCATTCAGCCTCGCCGGCAGCTATGCGTACTGGGACAAGCTGCCCAGCGCGGGTTCCGATTCGGGGCTGGTGCATCTGCTGTACCAGGGGACGGTCGGGATGATCACGCCGGATGTGAAGGTCATGACGCTTCTGGCCCTGCTCGCCCCCACGGCCTTCCTCGCGCTGCGCTCACCGCTGATACTGGTTGCGCTACCCACACTGGCCTGGCGCTTCTTCTCCGACAACCCCCAGTACTGGGGCACAGGCTTCCACTACAGCGCAGTGCTCATGCCGATCGTCTTCGCGGCTTTCATCGACGCCCTCACCCGGTGGCCCACCACTCAGGTCCGTCATGCCCTCACCGTCTCCGGCGTGGTCACAGCCTTCATGTTCTTCCAGGCGCCGCTCTATCAGCTGGTCCAGCCCGCTACATGGCGCAACGACCCGCGTGTCGCTACGACCCAGTCGATCCTGGACAAGATCCCAAGCGGGGCCACCGTGGCTGCCACCAACCACCTCGCCCCACAATTGACCGACCGGGCTGATGTCACCGTCTTCGGCTTCCCCGACAGCCGCCCCAATCCCGAGTACATCGTGGCGGACACGGCCATCTGGGACTGGCCCTTCGCCACCGCCACCGACGAGGTAAAGCAACTCAACGACGCCCTCGGCCACGGGTACCGCACCATCGCTCACCGGGACGGAATCGTTCTTCTCCGCCGCACCTGATACCACCGCCGACCTCGTACGGGGAATCCCTCCCATCCGATCTCGTCGAGGCCCGGGAACTCCTCATCGCAGCCCACCAGCACAGTGCACGCGCCGGGCGTCGCTGTCGAGCGGCTCGTACGCGGTGCGGGGCAGCTGGTCTCCGTGTTGCGGCCTCGAAATCCCTTCGACGGGCCCGGCGCCGGCTGACCCGTCACCGGCGCGGCGTCCTGCGCGAGCGCCTCGGCCCTGGTATCGGTCCGTCATGGATCTCACGAACCTGATGGCCCGGGCCGAGTCGGACACCGAGACCATCCACCGCGCCGGTACCGGTACCCCCGCACCTCGGGAAGCCCGATGACGGCCGAGGCGGATCCGGGTTGCCCCGGGGCGGCGGTGCTGACGTTCGCCGGCGGCCTCCTGCCGGTTCGCCTCGACGGCGCCGTGCTGCACTCACGTCCCTCCGGTACCACCACCCTGAGCGGCCTGGCACGGTCCGGCGCCCTGGCCCCCGGTGGGGAGTTGTGCCTGCCGCTCGCCGAGTACGGGAACCGCCGCTGGTCCGTGGCGGACGTGCACGTCGAGGTTGCTCCCACGGGTGACCGCCATGACCGGGTCATCGTCAGCTGGCACAGCGGCCTCGAGCTGGAGGCCGTCGACCCCAACGGCCGCTACCGGGTGGAGGTGGCCTGGCTGCTGCGGGCCCGCACCCTCAAGCTGCTGCCGCTCGACGACCTGATCGACGGACGCCTGGCCCCGTACGCCCTCGCCCTCGCCTCCGGCCTCCGTGATCGACGCGTGGCCCGCCGCCTGGAGCTCGCCTGCAACGAAATCGCCACCCGGGATCCGCTCGTGACGCCCCGGCGCTCCCGCCGGTCGGCCGAGACCGGCCCACTGCGGCTGCTCCACGACGTGACGGCAGCCGGCGGGCACCTGGCCGCCACCACGGGCACGGTCAGGGCCCGGGCCGAAAGCCGCGACCGCCTCGCCGTCCTGTCGCTGGTCACCTTCCCCCTCAAGATGCCCGCCGCGCCGGACGCGCCCGTCCTCGTGGTCAACGCGGGAGCCCCGACCCTGGACATACTGCGGGCCTGCGAAACCATGGCCGCCGAGCAGCGCACCCGGCTCCATGCCCTCTCCGACGTCGCCGCAAAACCGGCCTCCTGCGGCGAAACCGCTTTCGAGGCCGCGCGCGAGGCACTGCACCGCCGCTACACCCGCACGCTCCCCCACCGCCGACGGCCCGGTACACCGAGCCCATGACCGCCGGCCGGCCGAGACGCCCCGCCGCGCCGTACGTCCGGACGCCGTGCAGGGCTGCCCCACTACCGGGTCAGTCGGTCCACACGTCCCACCACTGCTGTGACTGGAAGTTCTTCTGCCACAACTGGATGCGGGCGCCGTTCCCCAGGACGTTCGCGTCGCGGTCCGTGACGATGTTGCCGCCGCCGTAGAAGCGGGCGTTGTAGATGGCGCGGTCGCCCGAGGGGTGGGACCAGCTCTGCTGCGGGCTGTTGTTGCAGTCCCAGATCTGCACCTTGGTGCCGTTGTTGCCACCCCCGTTGAGATCCGCGTCCAGACACTTGCCGGGGAAGCGATAGCTCTCGAGCGCACCGTTGTTCCAAAGGTACCAACGCTGCTGGGTGGTGCCGTTGCACTGCCAGACCTGGACGACCGTGCCGTTGCCGCCGCCGTTGGCGTCGACGTCCAGGCACTGGGTGGTGGGACGTTTGGCGAAGTCGTTGGTGATCCGGACGGCCTGGTTCAGCAATCGCCGCGGCGCCGCCGGCGTCACACCGTGCGGCTGCGCGGTCCAGTACACCGGGCGGGGCGCATCCTTGGCCTCGGCGGCAGATCCTTCGGCCGCGCCGGCACCGGGCGTCGCGGCCAGTACGGTGGCGAAGGCGACGGCGGTGACCGCCGTCCATCGTGCGATGCGGGGCATGGCCTCTCCTACCTCATCGGGGCGTGCAAGGGCCGTGCGGCGGCACACCGAAGACGCCCCGGTGAAGTGCGTGCCGGTGCGTGGCCGTGCCGTGACGTAGCTGAACACAGCCCGGCGCGGTCGCGTCAGAGTGCCGATCCGGCCACCGGGCATGCGCACCGCCCGCCTCGACCTGATCGGCATGACCGCCGGGGACGGCGGGCCTGCCCGCAGCCGGGTCGGGAGCTGCACCGGATCGCGAGGCCCGAGCCGCTGGAGATCGTGAATAGGCGCTCCCAGCGGTCGAGAAGGTTGGTAGAAGGGCTTCACCAGGGGCTCGCCCGAGTCGCCGCCGTCGATGTTCAGCCTGCCCAGGGCATCGGATGCGCAGGCGACCGCGTCGAACCGGGCCGGTTCCTCCCGGGGGTTCAGCACGACCCGCCAGGGCTCGATCGGACCGAGCGGCCCACGGGCGGCAAGTGCCGCGGGGGGGCGGCAGGGGCCGCTGGGGAGGGCTGCATGGCTGTGGGGTGCGAACCTGCCGCCGTGACCCGGTGGGCACACGGCGGCCTCGCCGTCGCCGCCCTCCTTTCAGCTCGCGGCGGCCGGGGAGGAGCCGCCGGGGACCAGGGGGCGGGGTTCGCCCGTGCCGTCCGCCGGGACCGACCAGATGCCGCCGGCGCGTCCTACGCCTCCCAGGAGGGCATAGCCGACGGTCTTGTCGTCCAGCCAGGCTGCCTGGTCGTCGACGCTGTGCTTCTCCGCGAGCGGGTGTTCGCGCATGTCCGCCAGGTCCAGGACGTACAGCCTCCAGGGTGCGGCGGGGTCGTCGGAGACCTTCTTCTTGAAGGCGATGCGGGTGTTGTCCGGGGACAGGGACGGGCATTCGACGTTCTCGCGCAGAGCCTTCGCCGACCAGTCGTGCAGGTCCCCCTCGACCAGGTGGGTACGGCCCTTGGTCGACACCGTGGCGTAGAAGCGGTTGTCGTCCCGGGCGAAGGTCACTCCCCAGTAGTTGACGTCGGGCGCGTGGTAGCGGGTCCCGTCGATGGTCAGCGGGATCTCCTCCATCGATTTGATCAGGTAGCCGGTGCGCAGGTCGAGGATGGAGGTCCGGGTGGAGAAGCCGGTCGTGGCGTACGAGTCGCCGATCGCGAAGGCCGTCCAGGACAGCACGTTGCCCGAGGCCGAGACGCGGGCCCGGTTGGGGATGCCGGGTACGGTTACGCGCTTGACCTCGCGCAGCTGCCGGTCCAGTACGAGGGCCTGGGTGCGGGCCGGGATGCCGGGCAGCTTGCGCAGGCACAGGGCGCGCTCCCCCGCGGCGTAGAAGCGCTCGCAGGCGGGGCCTCCCGTGGCGGGCGGCCCGCCGGTGCCGCTCTGGCGGGCGACCTGTCCGGTGGCCGAGTCCCGGTAGTAGAGCCCGGGTTCGGCCAGGCTGAACGATCCGTCTCCGGCGGCAGCCGGCAGATCGCGGTGCCTGGCGTGCAGTACGTAGCCCAGGGAGCCGCCCCCGAGCAGCAGGACGGCGAGCACGACGAGAGCGAGTCGGCGGAGCTGTGGCGCTCGGGGGTTCACAGTGCCTCCGGGGCGTCGAGGGCGGGCGTGGGGGCGGGCAGAATGCGCCAGGCGGCCGCGAGCGCCCCCGCCAGGGTGAGCGCCGCCGTCCACAGGGCGGGCCCCTGCCCCCAGAACGTCCAGGCGGCCCCGAAGCCCGCAGCGCCCAGCAGCCGGGCCAGCGCCTGGCCGGTCTGGAGCACCGCGAGCCCGCCGGCGCGGCGGTGCGCAGGCAGTACGGGGCCTGCCAGCGCCATCAGAACCCCGTCGGTGGAGGCGTAGAAGACAGCGAGGAGTGCCAGCACCGCGGCCACGGTCGGCCAGGCCACGGGAAGCAACAGGACGGCGTACCCCCCGAGCAGCGCAGCGTGTCCGGCCAGGAACGGCAGCCGGCGCCCGACGCGGTCGGCGATCCGGCCGGCCGGGACGGCGAGCAGCAGGTATCCGGCGGCGGCGCCGAGCGGCAGCAGCGGGAACAGGGCGGGCGGCAGGTCGAGGCCGCGCTGCAGGAGCAGGTAGAGGAAGGAATCGCCGATGGTGGCGGCTCCGAGCAGGGAGGTGGCGCAGAGGATCCGACGGTAGGCGGGGTCCCGAAGTACTCGGCGCTGTAGGGGTGTTGGCCGGACCGGCGGCGCGGGGGCGGCGGAGGGGACGTACAGCACGAGCAGGAGCACGCCGAGCAGGCCCGTGCAGAAGCTGACGGCGAACACCGCATCGTAGGCGTCGGCGGTCGCCCACAGCACGGCGAAGGCTGCGAGCGGGCCCAGCAGCGCGCCGGTGGTGTCCATGGCGCGGTGCACGCCGAACGCCCGGCCCAGTGTCTCCGGCGGGCCGCTGAGGGAGATCAGCGCGTCGCGCGGGGCGGTACGCACGCCCTTGCCGAGCCGGTCGGCGGCGAGCGAGGCGGCGATCCCCGCGGTGGCGCCGTCGGCGAGGAGCAGCCCGAGCCGGGAGAGGGCGGAGAGCAGGTAGCCCGCACCGGCGACCTTCTTGTGGCGGCCGCCGCGGTCGGCGAGTCGGCCGCCGAGGAGCCGCACGAGCGCGGTGGCTCCGTTGAACATACCGTCCAGGAAACCGAATTGGAGCGGCGAGAGGCCGAGGCCCAGGACGAGGTAGAGCGGCAGCACGGCCGTGACCATCTCGGCGGAGACGTCGGTGACGAGGCTGACCGCGCCCAGCGCGATGACGGTGGCGGGGACGCGCCGCCGGGCCCCGAAGGGGCGGGGCGGCGCGTCCGGGCGGCCGGTGTTGGCCAGGTACATCAGTGGCAGCTGTACTTCGGGCCGGTGTCCTTGACCCCGTCGGCGGCGACGTAGGTCCAGCTGTAGCCCGAGTCCGTGAAGTCGAGCTTCAGGACCCCGTACTGGCCGCTGATGCGCTTCTGGCTGTTGGGCTGCACCTGCTCGATCGGGTAGGGCTCGGCTCCGCCCATGCCGCCGACGATCTCCACGATCCCGTCGGCGGCCGCCTTGCCGTCGGGGTTCTGCGGGGCGAACCGCTCGTAGTGGTGGTCGTGTCCGTTCAGGACCAGGTCGGCCTTGGCGCCGTAGAGGATCTTCCAGACGGGCTTGGAGACGGGGTCGTTGCCGTGTCCGCCCGAGGAGTACAGCGGGTGGTGCCAGTAGGCGGCGATGCACTGCTTGCCGTTGGCGGCGAGGTCGGCCTTGAGCCAGTCGATCTGGGCGGCCTGGTCGAAGGCGTTGGAGTCGAGGGCGATGAAGTGCCAGTTGCCCTCGTCGAAGCTGTAGTAGCTCTTGCCCTGCGGGTAGGCGATGTTCCCGAAGTACGCCTTGTATCCGGCGAGGGAGCCGGCCGGGTCGTACGTCTCGTGGTTGCCGGGTACGGGGTGGGTCTTGGCCTTGAAGGCGCCCCAGCTCTTGTCGTAGTAGGCGCGGAAGTCGGCGATCCGGGCGTCGTCGTACTGGTTGTCGCCCATCGTCAGGTAGAACTTCGGGTCGATCTGCCGGGCCAGGGCGGCGGTCTTCGGGTGCGCGCAGCCGCTGTCGGAGGCCGTGCACTGGGCGGCGATGTCACCGGCCGCGACGACCGTGAAGGCGCCGCCGCCGGGGGGCGGGCCGCCGTCCACGGTGCCGTACACCTCGGCCTCGAAGAGGGAGTAGCCGTACGCCGTGCCGCGCGCGGTGCCGTACACGCGCAGGTACCTGCCCTTGCCGGAGAGGCCGGCGAGGTCGTCGGTGCCGCCGTTGCCGGCCTTCTCCTCGGCGATCCCGGTCCAGGTCGCGCCGTCGGCGGAGACCTCGACGCGGTAGGCCTTGGCGTAGGCGGACTCCCAGGTCAGCTTGACCCGGGAGACAGTGGCGCCGGCCCCGAGGTCGACGCGGATCCACTGCGGGTCCTTGCCCTCGACGCTGGCCCAGCGGGTCGAGGCGGCGCCGTCGAAGGCGTTGGCGGCACCGAGGGAGGAGCTCTCCGTGGAGGAGGCGGTGGCGGGCTTGCCGCGCGAGATGAGCGGGTCGGCGGCGGCCCCGGCCCGGCCGGGCCAGGCGAGGAGGAGCCCGGCGACGAGTGCGAGCACGGCGGTCACGACGAGGAGGGCGGGCCGAAGTCGACTGCCCGATGTGGGTGGTGGGGTGAAGGCGTACAGGTGCATGCCTGGACTCCTTGGCGTGGGAACGGCGAGAGCTGGACACCGGTGCGGAGAACGCCACCCCCCGGACCACGGAGGCGAGCAGGGACAGCGTCACGGCGGCCGGGTCAGAGCTCTCGCTGAGCGCGTCATGCCCATGACATCTGACACCGCGCCAAGCCGCCGTCGGGGAGCGTAGCGGATAGGAAAGTTTCCTACCAGTAGTCCGACACGACTGTCGGCAGGGGCGGACGGGGGCCACGGCACAGCCACGGCGTTCCATCCGCGCCGTGATCCGGTCGGCGTTTCGGTCGCGGGCTCCCGCCATGCTTGCAGCCGCCTGCGGCCGGGACCGGGCCGGCCGTGGCGGGCCGGGCCGTATCCCGGGCTACGGCTGGGCGTCGATCCAGCTCAGCTTGTGTGCGTAGAGCAGACATCGGCAGCAGTCCGCCCCCTCCGGGTCGACAGGGTCAGGGTTCCACCACGGCCGTGGAGCTCCTCCCCCGGCTCGCCGGCATCGCCCTGCTGCGCGAGGACCGGGAGGCGCAGCCGGCGGCCCAGTCGGGGCTCGCGGCCACCGCGGCGGCGGTGGCCCTGCAGGCCGGGCAGGCGGGCACCGCGGCCGTCCTGCTCGAGCAGGGCCGCGGGATCCCGCTCTCCCGCACCATGGACACGCGCAGCGATGTCACCGAGCTCCGCGAGCAGGACGAGAAGCTCGCCGCGGAGTTCGAGCGGCTGTGCCGGGCGCTGGACTCGGGGCCGCGGGCACCCGTCGGCGATCCGGGCGCGCAGGCCGTCGACCAGCGGCACCGTTGGGCGGCGGGGTGGGAGGAACTCCTCGGCAGGATCCGGGCCGTTCCGGGGCTGAAGGCGTTCCTGCGGCCCCTGAACGTGACGGAGATCCGGGCCGCGGCCGACGGCGGGCCCCTCGTCATGGTCAACGTGAGCCCACTGCGCAGCGACGCCCTCCTCGTACGGCCGGGCGCCGACAACGAGGTGGTGCCCCTGCCCGCCTCCCTCGCCGCCCAGGTGGCGGACCACGTCGAGGCGCTGACGGCCTATGCGCCCGTCTCGGTGCGCAATGAGTGGCTCAGCGCCGCCCTCGCCTTCCTCCAAGAGGCCGTGGTGGAGCGCGTACTGGCTCGTCCGGAGCAGGATCCGCCGCGGGACGGGGAGTTGCCCCGGCTGTGGTGGCTGCCGACCGGGCTGGCCACGCTGCCGCCGTTCCACGCGTGCGCCGTGGACCACGCGGTGTCCTCGTACACGGCGACCGTCCGCGCGCTGCTGCGCAGCCGGGAGGCGGGCGGTCCGGCATTCGGCCGGGTCCCGGCCGTCGGGGTGCCCGTTCCACAGGAGGAACTGGCGCACGTCGCACGCGAGATCGACACCCTCGGGGGCGACGTACGGACGCTGTGCGCAGCGCGATGACCACGAGGGCCCCGACGACCACGGTCAGCCCGTCGCGTTCGGCCTGCTCGGCTCGCGCCTCCTCGACGGCCCACAGCACGGCGTCGCAGGAGGTGGGATCCTCCGCGAGCAGGGCGAGAGTCGCCCGTGCGAGCGTGCCGGCCGTGGGTGCGGGATCCGGCGCTCGTCGGTGCGGCGTTCGACGGCGGTGAGGTACCAGGCGTCGATGCCGAGGACGAGGACGAGGGCCGCCACAAGGCGCCCATGAGCGACGGGCGCACGGCGCACCAAGAACGGAGCCTTCGTGCCGCTGAGGAAGGCGGCTTCCCCGGCGACAGCGAAGTCCGTACGCGCGTCGGGACACGCGGATGGATGATGCGACCCTGCCTATGCTCTGGCATCCACGGGCACGAGAACCGGCCCGTGAGAGACGGCGTGGCCGCGGCACAGTCCCGCGACTTTGCCAGGCCTTTACTGAACTCGTGTCAGGCCGGACAGTGCCGAGGCGTCTGTTTGCTCACAGGCCCTGAGAGCGTGCACACTTGCGCGAATTCCGGCCGGGCGCAGCGTCGCACCCCACTGCCCACCTGCCTGGCATTTCGCCATGCCGGCCATCAGCAAGTCAACGGGAGCAAGGTTGAGCACATCGGGAACTGCCCGCCAGCAGGACCTCCACGACCTCAGCGACGCACAGCTCTGCGCGCTGCTCCGCGAGCGGGACTCGGCGCCAGGTGCCGATCTCAGCGACGTGATGGGCGAGGTGTTCGCCCGTCACCACGATGCCGTACTCGCCTACGCCCGTACCTGCTGCCGGGACCTGGCCACCGCCGGTGACCTCGCGGCCGAGGCCTTCGCCCGCACCTATCGGGCGGTCGCCTGGGGTGCCGGCCCCGAGTACGCCTGGCGGCCGTACCTGCTGACCTGCGTGCGCCGGGTGGCAACCGAATGGGCACGCCGCGGTGCCCGCACACAGCTGTCGGCCGACTTCGACACGTGGGCCGGTGGCCTGTCCGACGACCAGGACGTCGAGGGCGCCGTCCTGCTGGAGGAGGAGGGCTCGCTGGTCCTGCGAGCGTACCGGTCGCTGCCGGAGCGCTGGCAGGCCGTGCTGTGGCACGCGGTCGTCGAAAGCGAGCCCGCGGCCGACACCGCCCGGCGCCTCGGAATTTCGGCGGGGGGCGTCGGTTCTCTGGCGGCGCGCGCCCGTGAGGGCCTGCGCGAGGCGTACCTGCGCGCCCACCTGGACCAGAGCGCGAGCGACGAGTGCCGGCACTACGGCGGCCTGCTCGCCGCTGCGCTCCGCCGACCGGGCAAGCGCGTCACCCAGGACCTGGGACGGCATCTGCAGGCGTGCGACGACTGCGGACGGGCCGAGCGTGATCTGCGCGCCGTCAACAGTCGGCTGGGCGCGATGCTGCCGGCCGGAATCCTGCTGTGGCACCCCGGATCCTCCGCGCTGTCCGCCGGCGTGCACGGCGCCCAACACCTGGCAGCGGGCAAGGTGGTGGGGCTCAAGGTGGCCGCGGCGCGGTTCGGCGCGGCCAAGTGGACCGCGGCGGCGGCCGTCGCGGGTACGACGATGACCGCGTTCGTCCTGCTGCCGGCCGAGGACCGGGCCGAGCGAGCCGCACCGACGCCCACGGTCGCGAGCCCGAACCCGGGCCAGGAGCCGAACCCGTACCTGCTGCCGTCCCCGACGGACTCGGCGCCACCGATCGTGTCCATCGGCGCCCCCATGTCGGCCACCGCCGCCGCCACATCTGCCCCCGTCACTCCCACGCCGTCCTCCGCGTCCCCCGCGCCGACCCCCGCCCCCACCGGTCTGCCGTTGGTCAACACCGGCTCGGGGCTGTGCGTCGGCTTCGCCGGCAGCGGTTCCGAAGGACCATTGCAGCTCCAGCAGTGCACCGGCAACGCATCCCAGGGCTGGCAGCGCCTGCCGGCCGGCCAGGGCACGTACCAGTTCCGGAACACGGGCACCGGTACCTGCCTCGACGGAACCACCGCCGGTGGAAACGTCGTCGACGTCACCCTTCGCACCTGCCGCTCCGGCACCGGCCGTGAGACGCAGCTCTGGCGGTCCGAGGCGGTCGGACGATCCGGCGCCTTCCGGCTCTGGTTCGTGCCACCGGTCGCGAAGAGCGACTACGCCGACCACCTGCTGGGCCCGCGGAACTGGCCGAAGGCCGATCCTCCGCGCCAAGGTTCGTCCCTGGTACAGCTGCCCAACTACTACAACTCCGTCAATTTCCTCTTCACCCTGGGATGAGCGCGCCGGCGGCCGTCGTACATGGTCGTCGGCTGGGCGGCGTCGTCCAGGGACGCCCATGCGCCGAAGGAGCCGACGGCCGAGCGGTGCCGGCAGAGGGCCTCGGCGCCGTACGCCGCCGACGTCATCACAGCAGGCCCCGGTCTCTGTACCCAGGAGGCCGGGGCCTGCTGGGTCACACTGCCCCCGGTCACGATCTTGTTCGTCTCCCGCCGGAGCCGCTCCGGATTCCGAAGGTGACCAGCACCAGCGCGCCCAGCAGCATGACGACGATGCCGGAACGACTGGCCGCGAAGTCACGTACCGCGTCCGTCGACTTGGACCAGAGGCTGCTGCTCGGGGCTGCCGTCGACTCGCCCAGCCAGATCGATCCGTTCGCGGCGGAGGCAGGCCGTTCCTTCGACGCCTTCACGATCTGGGGCAGTCGGGGGTACACCTCGTCCATCTGCGCGGCGCTGAGCCGCTTGACGTCAAGCTTGCTGAAGTCGACCCCGCCGAACACCATGGTGGACGTGACCGTGGTATTGCCGTCTTGGGTGGTCTGGTCGTACGTGAACTCCCCACTCTCGATCGAGTGGACGTAGCTGTCGAATACCTGGCGCGGCCGCCACGCGCTTTGGAGTTTGGCCGATCCGAGGTCCCCTGAGTCGATCAGCTTGTCGAAGGAGGTGCTGTGGCCCTCCTGGTGGCGCTTGCGTATCCACTGGGCCACGATACGGGCGAGGAAGGCCCGCCGCAGCGGCGCGTACTCCGGCGCCGTGTTGACCGCTTCTGCGATCTTGGGCACCACCATCGTCTGTTCCAGCTGCTCGCTGCGCGCATCACTCTGCGGATCGGGATTGCATGACTGGGGCAATCCCTCAATGTGCTGCGATTTGGCATTCACCGCAAGCGAGGATTTGAGGATGTAGAGAGACGCGCCGTCTTCGCGTACCTGCACGTCACCCGGTACGATCCACAGCCTGGAGGAATAGCATGAATTCCCCGAGGAGCCGGTCAGTTCCTTCCAGTAGCGGGCGCCGAATTCGGTGTGCGGATCGAGGAGCCGACCCTCGGTGCGCTTCATCTCCAGGTCTGCCTCGAGCAGCGCCCGGCCGGCATTCGTCCGGCCCAGATCGCTGTCCATGATCCTGTCCGGCTCGGTCGGATTGAGATTGACCCAGAACTTCGACGGGTCCAGTACGAGCCAGGCCCTCAGGTCCGCAACGCTGTTGGTGAGGGCATCGAGACCGGAGTCCATGTCCTGTTGCAGACCGGGCGCAGCCGGCTGCGCCGTGTACGAGTACTGCACGCCGTCCGAGCCCGGGGCATCGGAGAAGTAGCGCATTTCGAGCGTGGAGAAGTCGACGCCGCCGTTGTCCTTCGAGCCGAGCGCCTCGGCGAGCCCGCCCGACGAGGGTTCATCCGCCGGGGGGCAAGGGGCGGCTGCGGGAAGCGCAGCAGCCATCGCCACCACCCCCCGGCCACCGCCTCGGGGCGTCGCGACCGGCGGGTACGCCGTCCCGGTGGCGCAGTCTGGTCGCAGACCCAAGGCAGCGGCGCGTTCGCGTTCCGCCGCACGGCTCCGTTCCCTGCGCAGTTCGGCCGCGGCCTTGCCCATGACGCTCTGCGAGATTCCCACGGACGCCTTGGATTCGAGACTTCCCATGAGTCCATAGTGGGCGATCGCAAGTTTGTAACGGAAGTCGCGGGTCTCCTTCTCGCACTTGTCGAGGCAGGGGCTGTTCTCGCTCGCCAGCCCCAGTGAAGACCTCGCCAGGATCTTTTCCGTGAGTTCCCTGGCTTCCTCGTCGCTCACGCCATTCGACATCGTCTTGATGCTCAGCGGACCGGCCGAACGGATACGGGCCAAGGGTATCTGTTCGGAATGGGCATCTTGATAGACGTTGCTTGTCGCGACTTCCAGCAGGCCGCTCTCAGGTTTCGCCTCGAGCTCCCCGTAGAGGCCCTTGTCGCTGGTGTGGTCAACCGCCTTGGCGGCAATGCTGTAGTCGTTCTTGATGTCGAAGTTCGAATTTGACGCATTGAGTGCTCTGAGCATGTCGTCGCGGAACTTGTCCGCCCGGAACCAGGACGGAACCTCACCACCCTGCATCCGGGAGAAGTCGAACCACTCCACCGATACGTTCCCGGGAGACGGTCCGAACCTCGTGCGTGCCGCGACGAGCCTTCGCCCCAGCGGATTCCGGAGCAGTTGCCCGGACGCCGCCTCCAGTTCCTGGTCGGTTCCCAGGTTCATCCCCGGAGGGACGATGAGACGTACGCCGTTCGAATCCGTGAAGAGCGGAGTCGGGGGCGGGGGCGTGGAGTCTGCGAGCGCCGTCGAGGCCCCGGGCACGAGTGCAATGGCCGCCGCCGCGAGCAGTGCGACCTTGCGGCGGCGGCGTTGAGACGCGCACGCAGCGGCCCAACGCCCCTTCAGCGGACTACGAGTGAGGACGCGCACCGTCGTCTCCAGGCTCGTTGCCACCGGGAAGGGGCGCCGCCCCCACCGTTCCCGCGGCCTGCAGGTAATCGGTCAACGCTTCCCCCGGTGTGGACGATCCGGCCCATGCCGCACCTCGCCTGAAGGCCCGTGTGCCGGCGGTGGCCAGCGCTCCGGCGACCAGGAGCGCCACGGCCGTGGAACCGGCGAGCGACGTGCCATTCGCACACACACGGCCTCCGTTCAGGCGAAAGTCCTTGCCACTGATCTTCAGCTGTGGCTTGTAGCCATAGCTGACCGAGCATGCTGAGGCCTGTTGCGGCGCGAGGAGCAGCACGAGGAATGCGAGCGGCACTGCTCCCGCGATGAGGCAGGCTCCCCGCGACATCAGCACCCCGAGTCGGCGGCGCCTCATGACGTCACCGCCGCGTCGCGAACCTTCGTCTTCAAACGCAAGACCTTCGTATGCAATCGGTCAGCCCTCTCGGAATCCGCCTGCGGGTGCAGTCGCCGGTCGGCCAGGTCCAGTTGAGCGGAGTGCAGGCGGTGCAACGTCAGAGCCGCGGAAGGCCCGTACCGACGCCAGGTGCTCGCCAGCGCCCAGAACCGCAGCCTGGGATCCGCCAGGACGGTCTCCTCACCGGGCGTGATGGCCACTCCCCCCGCCACTTCGGCCGACAGCGCGTCCCGCGCCGCCGAGGCCCGAGCGCGCCTCCCGGCCAGCAGAAGCAGTACGGCCAGGACGATGAACGGCGCCTGGGGCAGCAGCCAGAGGAGCGGCGAGACGACGAGGGTGTCGAATGCCGACCCGGCCTCCATGTGGTCACCGACCAGGTGAGAGAGCCACGCCGACAGCGTTTCGGTGGCGACCGCGCCACCGACCGCAGCCACGAAGGCGGCGCCCGCGATGAGCCCGCGCTCCCGGCGCTGCTTCCTCCGGGCTGCCAGGCCGAGCCCGGCTCCGAGCAGTGCACCGCACGCCACCGGCCCGCCGAGGAGGCCGATCGATTGCCGGATCCAGTACTCGAAGCCGCCTGTCGAGCCGGTGATCGAGCTCAGTGCCCCGTACAGCCTGATGAACAGGATGCTCTCCACGAAGGCGTACCCGAGTCCGACGGCGGCTCCGAGAGCGAGGCCGGTCACGGTATCGACGACCAGGTGCCGGAACAGGAGCAGAATGACCACGACGCCCGCCCCGACGAGCAGCGCGTTCACGACGCTCAGGTGCAGCACCAGGAGGTCGATCACGCGGTACAGGGACTTGGGCGAGGTGGCCTCGAGGAGCGAGCGCGAGCCCTTGACCGAGTACCCGTAAATGGTCCCGTACGCGAGTCCGGTGTACGCACGGCCCATTCCGAACACGATGAACGCGCCCCAGCCGAAGGCGGTGAGAAGGGCCGACAGCGGTGCTCGGGGGTGTCGCTGCCCGTGGTGCAACAGCCACAGGACGAAGGCGGTACCGGGAACGCAGGCGAGCGCGGTCAGGGGATATGTGGCGACGATGGTGAGGGCCATCAGCGAGAACGGGCCCAGCAGTGCGGCCAGGGTCGCCCAGGTGAGCACCGTGGCCCGGCGGCCCTGAGGGCGCCTGATCGCCGCGGCTACCTGGAGCAGCACGCCCACCACAATGCCCGCCATCACAGCCCAGAAGACGGCCCGCGGCACGGAGAGCAGCTTGTCGAAGGATGCGAACGGCCCTTCCTGCATGTGCTGGGCGATCGACTTCGGGAGCTCGTAGAAGATGGAAACCGTCGGCTCGTCGGGCAGTACATGGGGCCGGGCGACGTTGAGCAGCAGCTCCGCGATGTACAGCCCGATCAGGAGCCTGGCGACCAGAAGGGCCCGCCCTCCCGCCACCGCGTCATCGCGCAGGCGCCCGGGCGTGGCCGGGGACATGTCCGTCACGGCGTACCGCCCGGGAGAGCAGGTATGCCGGGCATGCCGGTCGGGAACTCAGAGGGCAGGTCGGTCGGGAACCCTGTCGGGAACCCGGTGGGAAAGTGCGACGGGAACCCCGAGGGAAGTCCGGTCGGCAGGCCGGACGGGAGCGACGGAGGTGCGGTCAGCCCCGGCAGGGTGGGCATCTTCGGCATCTCAGGATCGTTGTGGCCGCCGAGACCGACCACGAGCGACACCGCGAGCAGCACTGCACCGATCACCGAGCCGATCACCACCAGACGCACCTCCGAACGCGGTGCGTTCTGTGCCACGTCGGTCACGGGATCATCTCTGCTCTCACCTGGAAGGGCGACTTCATCGGTACCTTTTCGTCGAATGACGCGGATGCGGGGGCGGATGGGTGACCGGCCCCATCACGTTGCACGGCGGGACGCAGGCTATCCGCGGGTGGACGACGAACACAGGCACACATCGGGTCAGCGCAAGGTTGGCGGAAACCTTGAGCACTCCCTGTGTCCCGAGACCCGCCCGACGCCGGACTTACGCCTCCGCATTCCAGCTCGGCGAGGCGCTCCGGTACAGGCCAACCGGGCCGGGCCGCCTCTCGCGACCGGCACGCACCGGCTGTGTGCCGGGAGGGATCTGGGGCAGGGCCTGCATGGCCGGCCGACTCGGTTCGGCCAGGAACCGACGGTGGCGCCGCCGCAAAGAGACCGGATCTCCACTGTCGCCAAGCGACCGCCCCGACCATTGCCATCCGCTCGGTCGCGCCGAGCGCGGATACGCAACGGACGCCCCGTCGACGTCGTGCGCACCTCCCCGGCTGCCGGAGCCGGCGGTGCTGCTGCCCCGGGGCGGCGCTACGGCTCAGGTCGCGTTCGGCTGCGTCGGCGGGGTGGGCTGGGGGGAGCCCTGCAGGGCCAGCGCGGTGAGGACGACGAGCGAGTCCGTCCAGCCCAGGGGCGCGACCGAGGACGGCAGCCCGGCCCCGTTCACGGTTTCGGGCAGCTCCCCCAGCCCGTTCCTCTTGGACAGCACCCAGTCCAGAGTCTCCCTCGCCCTCGTCTGCTCGCCGGTTCCCGACCAGGCGAGGGCGAAGAAGGAGGTGCTGGCCGTCCAGGCGTACGATCCCCAGCTGAAGTCGGGGTCGTTGCCGGGCGAGACGCCACCGTTGGGCAGCAGCAGCGCCCGGTGGGTGGAGTCCAGCGCTGCGCTCAGACCGGGCGGGGCAGTGTTGAACGGGGGTGCCATGAACGCCACGGCGCTGTCCCGGCCGTGCTTGCCGTCAGCGGTCCGCGGGTACCCCAGCGGGGCGAAGGCGGCGATGCCGGCGGAGAGGCGCCGGGCTGCGTCCCACCAGCGCTCTGCGTCTTCGCCCATGCCCAGCCGGGCGGCCAGGTCGGCCGAAGCGTTGAGTCCGGCGAGGAGGGGAGCGGCCGTACCGATGTTGGTGGTCGCCGTGTCCAGTTCCCAGTAGTCCGGGGACGCCGGCGGAAGCCCGTCCGGCCCCAGGGACCTCGCGGCGTAGTCGGCCGCCTTTCGCACCATCGGGTAGAGCGTGCGCAGCCGCTCGTCCCGGTCGCCGGCCGGCGCCGCTCCGTACCACTGCCAGGTGGCCCAGGGGACCCAGCCGTTGCCGTCCAGCTGCCACTTGCGTGCGTCCGGCGGTCCACTGCCGTCCAGCTTCGTACGCGCTTCCCAGGTACCGTCGGCCCGCTGGGTCCGCGCGTCGTAGCCCAGGATCCGGTACGCCTCCTCGTCGTGCCCGGTGGCGGCGAACGCGGCCGCGGCGAAAGCGCCGTCCCTGGGCCAGGAGTACTCCCACGCCGACGACCACCCTGCGGCGAACGCGCCGTTGGGCTTGAGCAGTGCCCGCATGGACAGCAGGGCGCGCTGCACCGCGGCCCGCTGCACGGTGGTGGTCCCCGGCACCCGGCCCGCGGCCAGCCAGGCGCGGTTCTCGTCGATCTGCGCCAGGGCCTCCGGGTCGTCGGCCGCGACCACGCTGGATGCGGAGCCACCGGCGGGAAGGTACCGCCACCGGCCGGAGGGCAGCCGCAGCACGTTGCTCCCGTCGACGTAGGAGGCGCCGACGGCGAAGGAGGGCAGGACGGCCTCGGTGTCCACTCCGTTCGTCAGCAGCCCCGCCGTGCGGGCTGCGAGCGCCGAGGCGGGCACGTAGCAGGGCTCCGTCTCCCCACACCGCTCGCTGCCGGTGGGGTTGACGTGGAAGGCGAGCCGGGAGTCGTACGCATGCCAGCCTCCCCAGTACGGCCGGTCGTAGTTCCAGCTGGTCAGCGAGCCGGGCACGGACCGGAGCGTGCCGTACCAGGCGATCGGCCTGCTCTCTGCCGTGGTCGCCTGGACGAACAGGTAGTAGGTGGCACCCGCGGTGACGTCGGCGCTGACGGGGAATTCGAGCCAGCCGGCGCCGGCGCCGCCCAGGGCGTCCAGGTTCAGGGTCTTCGAGGCGACCACCGACCTCGCGTCGTCGCGAACCCGGCGGACCTGGGCGGTTACGGTCCCGGTCGCGGCCCCGCTGCTCAGGTAGACGCTGAGTCGAGTCAGCCGGGAGCCATTCACGGTGAACGCCTGGGCCGCCGCGTTGTTGGTGGCCTTCACGCTGAACAGCGCCGTCTCGTGACGGACCTGCCCTTCGTAGGGCACGGCGGTTGTGGTGTCCGGGAACGCGGCGGGAACGCCCGTGAGCGTCAAGGAGAGCAGACCGGGCAGCAGAGTCCTCGCGAATACCATGGGGTACAGGCCCTCCCGTGTCTTGGCAGGCGCGCGGGGCGGGGTGTGCCACGGCGCCGACAGCTGGACCCACCATGCAGGTCGCAGACCCGGGGGAAGGCGAGGTCGGGACGTGTCCCACCGGATCGAGGCGTTCCGACATCCGATCGTGTGACATAAACAGCGGAAGCGAGCGGCTGCTCCGAGTACGCCGACACATGCCGATCGGAAGCTGAACCCCGGGACACGCCCCCGGGGGCTGCAATCGGCAGGGGCGGCAGCAGAGCCGCGTACGCTCACGGCATGGGTGCCGAGCAGGTGGCAGTGGCCGACGACATCTTCGATCGGCTGGACACGAACGGTGACGGAGTGCTGGCCGCGGACGACTACCGGGCCAGTGCGGAGCAGTTGCTCCAGTCTTACGGCGCGGGGCCGAACTCGCCGAAGGGACGCGCCCTCATCGAGGCGAATCAGGCCCTGTGGGAACGCCAGGCCGAGCTGGTCGACCGCGACCGGGACGGGAAGATCAGTCGGGAGGAGTACCGCGAGTGGTTCGCGTCCCTGCCGGCCTCGGAAGCCGGCTCAGGCGCGCTGTCAGGTTCACCGGAGGTGATGGCGGTGCTCCACGCGCAGTTCAACGTGGCCGACCGGGACGGTGACGGGGCGATGGACCTCCACGAGTTCACGCTGTGGAGGGCCATCAAAGGCGTGCCGTCGCAGAGCGCGGCGGCGGCGTTCGACCTGATCGACGCCGACGGGGACGGTGCGATCAGCTGGGAGGACTTCAGCGGCGCGGGCAGTGCCCACGGGCTGGCGGCCCTGCTGTACGGGCCCGGACCGCAATAGTGGAGCAGGCGCGGTCCGGCCCGGATCCGGCTACCGCACGCGGAAGTTGGCCATCATGCCCATCGCCGAGTGGTCCAGAAGGTGGCAGTGGTAGACGTACGTGCCCCGGTACGCGTCGAAGGTGGCATGCAGCTTCACCGTCTCGCCGGGAAGGAGCTGGACCGTGTCCTTCAGGCCCGCCTCGGCCGGTCCCACGGGGACGCCGCCCCGCTCCAGGACCCGGAACTGGACCAGGTGCATGTGGAAGTTGTGCGGGATGAGCTTGTTGGCGTTGGTCACCGTCCAGATCTCCGAGGTCCCGAACGTGACCGTCTGGTCGATCCGGTCCGGGTCCCACTGCAGCCCGTCGATCAACCCGCGCGGCTCGGTGCGGCCGTCCTCGTCCATGCTGAAGACGATGCGCCGCTCGACGGCGGGCTTTGGCAGCGCGTCCACCGGCGGCAGGGTTCGCAGCACGTCCGGGACCCGGCTCGGGTCGGGGGCGGTGCGGACCACGTCGAACCGGAGCACGTTGCCCACCTGACCGGGTGCTCCCCCGCCCAGTGTGGTCTCCAGGACGATCTTCGTGCCGACCGGGTAGCGGGAGAAGTCGATGACCACGTCGGCCCGTTCCGCCGGGGACAGCGAGACGGTGTCGGTGGTGAAGGGGCGCTCCAGCAGGCCGCCGTCGGAGCCGATCTGTACGAGCTGCCCGCCATCGGCGAGACGCAGCTTGAAGAAGCGCAGGTTGGAGGTGTTGAGCAGGCGGAAGCGGTACTTGCGGGCCGCGACCTCCAGGTACGGGCTCGGGCGGCCGTTGGCGAGCAGCGTGGTGCGGCCCCGGAAGTCGTCCATCGCGTAGACCAGCTGCCCGTTCTCGTCGAAACGGGCGTCGCGCAGCGCGATCGGTATCTCGTACCTGCCTGAGGGCAGCGGCAGGGCCCGCTCCGTGTCGTCGGTGAGGATGTACGTCGCCGAAAGCCCCCGGTAGACGTGCTCGGCCTCCATGTGGTGGGCGTGGTCGTGGAACCACAGCGTGGCGTTGGGCTGCTGGTTCGGGTAGGTGTACGTGCGTGCCGTGCCCGGGGCGACGGTGTCCATCGGGGAGCCGTCGTTCTCCGGGGAAACGCTCGCGCCGTGCAGGTGCACGGCGATCGGCATCTCCAGGGTGTTCCGGTGCCGGATGGACACCGGTCGGCCGCTGCGCGCCCGCAGCACCGGCCCCGGGAAGTGGCCGTCGTAGGTCAGCACCTTGGTCTGCACCCCGGGCAGGATCTCCCGCGAGACCTCCTTGACGGTGACGCGGTACGCGTCCTGCCCGCCCTCGGTGGAGTACGGGGTGAGCACGGGCAGCTGCGGCAACTTCACCGTGAACGGCGCCGGCGCGACCGCCGGGCCCGCGTCGTCGGCGGCCTGCGCGGTGGCGGTGCGCAGTACGGGCAGCAGGCCGGCACCGGTGATCAGGCCCGCGCCCGTCGTGGCCAGCGTGCCGACGAGCACGCGACGTCTGGTGACCATGTGAATGTCCTCCTGCGAACGATGGGAGTACGCACCGGCGTTCGCATGCCGAACGCCCTCCCTCATGATCCTGACCGCACGCACGGTGGCCTCTGCCCAAAGCGGGAGAATGTCAGGTATCACGCCACGGATCGGGTGGCTGAGCGGCACCTCGGCGACACGACGCGGGCCCCGGCAGCCGTACGCGGCTGCCGGGGCCCGAGCCCGTGGAGTGCGGTCAGCGCTCCACGCCGACCGCGCTCCACGCCTTGGCCACCGCGTCCGTCGACCAGTCGAGGTCCCGGGCGGCACCGATGGTCGCGTAGCGGAATGCGGAGAAGTTGGTGGTCCTGGCGGCGTACTCCATCAGCGCCTTGTACCAGATGCGCCCGGCCCGGTCCCAGGCGTGGCCGCCCAGCTCGGTCGCGACGAGGTAGAACGCGCGGCTCGGGATCCCCGCGTTGGCGTGGATGCCCCCGTCGTCGCCGGAGGTGTCGTCGTACTCGGCCATGTGGGCCGCCTGGTGGAACCGGGCGGGATCCTTGAGGGAGCCGCCGGCTCCGTCGGAGGACGGGATGCCCTGGCCGAACAGCCAGTCCGCTTCCTGCACCGTGTGCTGCAGGCCGTACTGCTTGGCCAGGACACCGAAGACGTTCCCGAGTGAGACGGCGAGCGCGCCGGGCTCACCGTACGACTCCAGCTCGGCGGTGTGCTGGATGATGCCGGCCGTGAACTGCTCGGCGAGCGCCTCCACAGCCGGGACCCCGCCGTCACCGAGGAGGATGCGCGACCGCTGCCAGGCCACGCCCGGCTCCCCGGTGCGGACGACCGCCTCCACGGGACCGCCCCTGCCGTCGATCGAGTTGCGGCCGTACACCGTGCGGAAGAAGTCCCAGGTGACGCCGAGGGCGTCAAAGGCACCGTCCACCAATGCGTCGCCGCTCGGGGCTCCTCCCTCCTCGCGCGCCGACACCGGGCTGTCGGGATCGTTCCGGCCGTCCAATATCCTGCGAACCGGACGTACAGATGCACTCTCAGTCATGATCGGCATGCTGACACGGGACCCGGCCGTGGCGGCGCCATCACCTGCTCGATCCGTCAAGTCGACGTCGTCAACTCATCAGGTCCGGCGCGAAGTGGTCACGGAGTCGGACGATCTTCCCGTCGCGGATGCCGAAGATCTGCACGAGCGATGCGCCGGGCGCTGCCCTCGCGTTCGTCTCTGCCCGGCATCCGTCCCGCCGCCCCGGTCGCCACCCCCGTCACCCGGACATACGCTGGCCGTAGGGGAAGCGGCCCTGAGCCGCCCTTACAAGAACACCGCGTCGCCGATGGCTCAGTCACCATCGTGCTTGCCGGCCGTGTTGCCCCCTCCGATGACGGTTGACGGTTGCGAACCGCGCCGGCACTCTCCGCTGTTTCCGCGCGACCCGGGAGTCGCAATGACAAGACTTTCTCGTGCACGCCGTCAAGCCATGGCCATTGCGGCAACGCTGATGGCCGGAGGAATGGTCTTGGGGGCGGGCGCAACGGCGTCCGCCGCCGTCTCGGCCGGCCTTCCCGCCGAGGTCAGCCCCGCCGACCAGGCGGCCATCCTGACGGACACCAATGCGATACGTCAGACCGAAGGCGCGCCGCCCATCGCCTGGGACGCGGCTCTCGCCTCAGGCTCGCAGGCATGGGCCGACAACCCCGCTTCCCACGCCGGTGGGCTCGCGCACGACAACAGCTTCACCAACGGCGCCGAGAACATGTCGAGTGCCGGGCCATCCCAGGCCGTGTCGCAGTGGGCCGGAGAGAAGGCCGCCTACGACGCGGCCGGCCCGAACTGGAACACGAATGACCCCAGCTACAGGAACTGGGGCCACTACTGGAACATGGTCCAGAAGAATTACACGAAGATGGGGTGCGGTGCTGCAACCGGCGTCACAGTCTGCCGCTACGCCTGACCGGACCGACCGGACCGACCGGACCCAGACCGCTTGATCGTTTTCCCCGTCATGCGGCGGTTGAGCGGCTCCCGGTCAGCCGCTCGCCCGCCAGGAGGGCGGCCAACTGGCACGTTCCGCGATGACCGCACCCGGTACTTGCAGGCTCGCCCGGGCCTTTTCGTAGAAAGCCCGACGAGATGTTCTGTATGCGTTGTACGCCTCGTCCCAGGCAGCGGCCTCTCCTGCGAGCCGGCCCCGTGCCAGCCATTCGAGATGCCAAACTGCATCGTTCAACTTACGGACCGCTGCGGCTGTGTCCGGATCGGCAAGCAGCCGTAAGGGTTCGGTCATGGCGGCGCGTCGCAACTCTGCCTTGGCAGCCTCTTCCAGGGCGTCGTCCGTCGTCTCGACGGGACTCGGGTCTACGGTCAAACCCTGGTGAGCGGCGAGCCGCTGGTAGACAACGACGCAGTCCATGATCGCCTGGATAGCTGATCAACCACGGAACCCCCCCTAGCTAGCCATGGCCCGCCCTACGACTGGCAATCCCCACCCGGCGGCGCGTCCACTCTGCGCAGATGCCTCGAGTTGGCACGGGACGAGGCTCTTCTTGGCCGGAGGCTACTCGGCACTGTTGATGGCACCGACTCCCGTCCGCCAATGCCGGTGGCGTCGGTGACCTCCTCGTCCGCGCGCTCCGCGTGCAGCCACTGATCGCGCGACGCGGCACCGAACACGGCTCCGGACTCGGCTCCCAACGCTGGTTTGTCGAGCGCGCCTTCGCCCACCTGCACCGGTTCCGCTCGTTCAGAATGAGATTCGTTCAGGGGCTCCACAGTTGAGCGTGGTGTCGGCAGCATCTGTGGGGGTTGGCCGGAGCGATGGAGCGACGAGACGGATTCGGGCCGGTGACGTATCGGCACCCATACCACGCATGAGCACGTAAGTAAGCTCTCCGTTTATTCGGACTGGCTGGATATGATCGATCTGCACCCTCACCCCACGGGGCCGCGTCGGCAGTTCCCCCATGCCCTCTCTCGAGGAGTGTGTTCGACCGTCCGTGGACCCCTCCCTGTTCCACCCCTCCCGAGGACCGATGTCTCCGATGGAACCCGAAGGTCCACCAAGCCCGCCTCCCCTTCGGCGCCGCCGCACCGTGCGCCTGCGTACGATGCTGGTCTGCCTGGCCGTCGTCCCGACCGTGGCGATGGCTGCCCAGGTGACCGTGACCGCCCAGCGGTTGCTGGCCCAGTCCGAACACCTGCGCACCGATGTGGAAGCCGGCGAGCGCATCGGTGTACCGCTGGTCGGGCTCATGACCCAGTTGCAGGCAGAGCGGGTGATGACGGCGGCGCGGTGGGCGGGCACCTCCGTCGCCGACGACGACCTCCGCGAGAAGCGGGCCGCAACGGACCGTGCGGTGGCGGAGATCCGACAGGTCTCCGGCAGCAGCAGCGGCACTGCGGAGCCTTCCGGGCAGAGCGGCGGTCACCTCGACGAGGTGGGCGCCCGGCTTGACCAGTTGACTGCGTTCCGCAAGCGCGCGGATGCCCACAGCGGTAGCGCCGAACAAGTGGTCGACTACTACACCGGCGTGATCGACGACAGCATCCGCGCCTACCAGGATGAATTCAGCCACGCGCAGGACGCGGAACTCTCCCAGGAGAGCAGGCCCGCCGTCGCCCTGTTCTCCGCGGCAGAGATGGTCGCGCGTGAGGACACTCTCCTCGCTCTGGCCGGGCCGTCCAAGGACCTGGCGTCCACCGGCTTCGCCGAGTTGCTCGATGCTCTCGGCACCCACCGGTACCTGTACGACACCTGGATCGTGCCGTACCTGTCGCCCGCGGAACAGGCTTCGTACGACAAGCTCACCGCCTCGGACGCCTGGCGCACCAAGATCCGCATCGAGAATGCGGTCGTCAGCAACCACCAGGACACCCCGTCCGGAGTGAAGCTGCCGGCCGATGTCGCCGGCTGGCGTGCCGCGCACGACGCGTTCGCGCCGCAGTTGGCCGCGCTCAACGCGGACCGGTCGCGGAGCGTGCTCGCGCACGCCGATGCGAAGGCCTCCGAGCTGGAGACCGAGGTGTACTGGCTGGTCGGGGGCAGCGGCGGCACCCTCCTGCTGGTCACCGGTGTCGTCGTCCTCACCACGCGGTCCGTGCTGCGCAGGCTGAACCGCCTGCACACCCGTACGGTCGCCATCGCCGAGCAGACACTGCCCGAGGTGGTGGCCCGGCTCCAGCGTGGGCAGGCCGTCGACGCCGAGGCGTTGCCGGCCGTGGGCGGTCACCAGGACGAGGTCGGGCGGATCAGCGACGCCTTCGCCCGGGTCGTCGCCGTGTCCGTCGAGGGGCACCGGGAGCTCGCGGCCGAGCGGCACGGGTTCGGCCTGTTCGCCTCGGGCATCGCCTCACGCACCGGAAACCTCGTCAGCCGCCAGCTCAGCCTGACCGAGGACCTCCAGGACGCGTTCGGCCACGACGAGACGCTCCTGGCCCAGTTGATGCGGTCCGATCAGTTGACGGTGGGAATGCGGCGCCAGATCGAGAACCTCCTCATCCTCGCCGGTGGCGAGATCCCGGACCCGCACAGCGAGCCCATGCGCCTGGCCGACCTGCTGCGAGAAGCCGCCGCGGAGGTCGAGGACTTCCGGCGGATCGAGCGCCACGCACTGGACGAGGCAAGCGTGCAGCCGCACGTGATCAGTCAGATCAGCCACCTGCTCGCCGAGCTGCTGGACAATGCGACCCGGTTCTCGCCCCCACGCTCGAAGGTGGTCGTGCGCGCCGAACTGGCGGCGGACGGGCTGTCGATCGAGATCGAGGACCGCGGACCGCGCGTGGCGGCTGCCGGGTACGAGGAGATGAACCGGCGACTGCACACGGCGCCGCCGTACTCCGTGCTCGCAGAGAACGCGCACCGGCTGGGCCTCTTCGTGGTGGGCCACCTGGCCGACCAGCTCCAGGCCCGGGTCACGCTGCGGCGCTCGGTGTACGGGGGAACGGCGGCCGTGGTGATCCTGCCGGGCGAACTGCTCGTGCCGACCGAGCGGAAGGGCGAGCGGGAACCGGTGCCTGCGGCGGAGCCCGGGCCGGCACCCGACCGGAATCCGGAGCCCGCCACCGCACTCACCCCCGTACGGGCCCCCGCCCCCGAGGTCCGGCCGGCCCCCGCCCCCATGCCCGTACGGCTGCGAACCGAGCGGGCGCCGAGCGCTCGCTCCGGATCCGGCGACGGCGCGCGGCCGGCCCTGCCCGAGCGCGTCCCGCAGACCCACCTCACCCGGCAACTCCGCGGGCCCCGCGCCCCGGAGCCGGACGCCGGCCGGGACGCGGCGACACCCGAAGAGGTGGCCGACGCCTGGGCGGACTACGAAGAGGGGACCCAGAAAGTGGAAGCAGAGCTCAGACAGGATCAGCCATGACGACGACAGCCAACGACATGATCTACAGCGTCCTGGACAACAACCTGAGCAGGATCGCCGGCATCCAGGGAGCCGTGCTCCTGTCCAACGACGGGATCAAGCTCAGCGCCTACCTGCTCGAGCGGGACCAGGCGGAGCGCATCGCGGCCGCGTCCTCCGGGATCGCCGCCACGATGAAGGCGATATCGAGGGAGGTCGGCGGCGGCGGGGTCATCCGCCAGCTGGTGGAGATGAACGACCGCTATCTCTGCATCGTCGGGTGCGGGGAGGGCAGCACGCTCATCGTGGTGACGTCCCGCAAGGCACGGCTCGGGGAGCTGGGAGGCGAGGCCGTACGAACTGCCCAGGCGCTCGGCGAGTGGCTGGGCACCCCCGAGCGCACCCCGCTGCCGACGTCAACACCGGCGTCGACGTCGTAATGCCGGACGAGCCGCAGCGTCGCCGAAGCCTCCGCCGGACCCGGCTGTACGCGTTGACCGACGGACGCACAGCCGCCGCTCCGCAGACCGTCCTCACCATGGACACCACGATCGTGGCGGCGGTCACCGGGGACGACGCCCTCAGCGGCCTGCCCACCGAATGGCGTGCCATCCTTGCCATGTGCGCGCCGTCGGGCGGACTGGCGGTCGCCGAGATCGCCGCGCGGATGCACATGCGCCTCACTCCGATGACGCTGCTCCTCGGCGAACTCGCGGACCGCGGGCTCATCCGCCATCGGCCGCCCCTGGAGGGCGCCGAGACCACCAATGTCCACCTGCTCATGAAAATCAGGGACAACCTTGCCCGGATATGACACCTCAGATGCTCCCGTTCAGGAAGCGTCCCCTGTCAAAATCCTCATTGCCGGTGGATTCGGAGTCGGCAAGACGACTCTGGTCGAGGCGGTCTCCGAGATCGAGCCGCTGCGTACGGAGGAGCGCCTCACGAGCGCGGGAGTCGGTGTCGACGACCTCGACGGCATCGAGTCCAAGACGTTGACCACCGTCGCGATGGACTTCGGCCGGATCACCCTCGCCGACGCCGGAGTCGTCCTCTACCTGTTCGGCACCCCCGGCCAGGAGCGGTTCTGGTTCATGTGGGACGACCTGCTGAACGGGGCCCTGGGGGCACTCGTACTCGTCGACACGCGGCGCCTGGACCGCGGCTTCCCGGCCATCGACTTCTTCGAGAGCCGGGGACTGCCGTTCGTGGTCGCCGCGAACTGCTTCCACGGCGAGCAGCCGTACACTGCCGGGGAGATCGCCGCCGCACTGCACCTGCGCGACCCGGCCACGCCCGTCCTCCTGCTCGACGCCCGCTCCCGTACGGACTCCCGCGACGCCCTGCTGACCCTGCTCGACGCGGTCATCGCCGAGGCACGGACCGCGGCGAGCGCCTGATCGGGTACCAGGAGGGGCGGCTCGGCCCTTCCCGTAACGTCTTGTTTGTGGCTGACCGCCCGCTGTTCGGCCGATCGGAACTGACGTACAAGTGAAGGCCGTGCAACATCCGGCCGGCCCGTGCTCGGGGAAGGCGCAGCGGTCTGCCGAACCGTGCTCGTTTCGACCGATCATTTCAGGGGGGCATCATGCGCATGCGTTTTCGTGCCTGGATTCTGGTGGGCGCGGGCCTGCTCGCCGTGGGCGCCGGTCCGGCCTACGGGGCTGACACTTCGTCGGCCGAGTCGGCCGAGTCGGCGGCGGGGTCGGCGGCGGGGTCCGTGCAGTACACCGTGCAGGATCTCGGCACCCTGGGTGGTACCCGTAGCAAGGCGACCGCCATCGACGGCAACACGGTCGTCGGGAGCTCACTGACGAGCGGCGACGCCATCGAACACGCCTTCGCATACGACCTGCGCAGGCACACCATGACCGATCTCGGAACGCTCGGGGACTCCAGCCGGGCGACCGACGTGGAGGGGGACTACATCGTCGGGGAGTCAAACCTCTCCGCCGACGGCCCGACTCATGGATTCGCCCACAACGTCCGGAGCCGCGGGCTCGTCGACATCGGCACTCTCGGCGGCAGCACCACCCACATCACCGGCCTCAAGGGTGACACCGTGGTGGGGACGTCGTCACTGCCCGGCGACGTGGTCACCCATGCGTTCGCGTACAGCCTGCGCGCCCGGACCATGACCGATCTCGGCAGCCTCGCCGGCCCGTCGGGCAACAGCACAGCGGCGGCCGTCAACGGTGTGATCGTCGTGGGCAGCTCGTCCCTGCCGAACACGCCTGCCCTCACAAAGCACGGGTTCGCGTACAACCTGCGCACCCGGACCATGACCGATCTCGGCACCCTCGGCGGGAGCTCCAGCACAGCCAACGACATCAACGGTTCGACCGTGGTCGGTCAGTCTCGAACGGCCGGCAACGGACTTACCGGATACGCCTACGACCTCCGCACCGGCATCCGCACGGACCTGGGGTCCCACTTCCTGACCGCGCAGCTGATCAGCGGGAGCACTGTGGTCGGCGGCGACGGCTTGCTCTCCAGCTCGTTCGACCTCACGACGCACACGAGTGCCGTGATCGGATCCGGGCGTGGTGTCACCGAGGTCAAGCAGATCGCCGGGAACGTCATGGTCGGTGACAACTTCGCCCCCAACTCCTTCGCCTTCGTCTCCCGCGCCGACAACGGCGACTTCACCTACCTGGCCTCCCTCGGCGGCCTCAACTCCTCCGCGATGCAGGTCAACGGACGCGGCGTCGTCGCAGGCAGCGCAGCGCTTCCGTCCGCTGACCCGTTCACTGTCAACGGCCCCTTCCATGCCGCCGTCTGGGTGCCGCACACGGTGACGTAGCGGAGCGAAGCCCCGCCCGGCCTGTATCTGCAGGGCTGTTGCTGCACGGCCGGCGCAAGTCGATGCAGCCGATGGCCGAACGTCTTGGGATCGACCATCAGCAGTTGCAGCAGTTCACGACGTCCTCGACCTGGGCTGTGCTGGAGGTGCGGGCCCGCCTCGCCCGGCGGGCCGTGCGGGCGGTGCGGGCCGTGCGGCCGCAGGTGTGGGTGGTGGACGACACCGGTTTCCCCAAGGACGGGAATGCGTCCGCGGGGTGGCCCGGCAGTACTCCGGGACTTTGGGGAGGGTCTGCAATTGGCAGATCGGTGTCAGTGTCCACGCCGCCTCCGACACCGCCTCGTGCCCGCTGGCCTGGCGTTTGTTCCTGCCCGCCTCCTGGGACGGCCCGAACGCCGCCAGGCGCCGGAAGGCCTGCCGGATCCCCGAAGACGAGCACCGACAGCCGAAATGGCAGCTCGCACTGGAGAGACCTGGTCAGGCTGGCGAAGTCGCGCTACTAGCCGTACGGGTTGAGTGCCCGAAAGCGGACGGTGCCGCTGCGGCGATCGAACCACAAATGGGTGGAGTGGCCGCTGCCGTCGCGGTCGAACTCCTGCGACCGGATCCACTGCGGGTTCTGCGGCCCCTCGCCCTTGAGCGGCTTCTCGAACCACGAGGAGAAGTCATCGGCCGGCCCCTCGGAGACGAAGGCGTGGGCCGCAGTCAGCTCGGCAAGTTTCCCCGGTTTCAGCCGGGCGAGGCCCGAGATCACCAGCTCCGGTGACGGCAGGTCCCGGTCGTTGTCCCGGCTGCTCACCCACTTGGCGTCGGTGAGCGGGCCCAGCAACGGGAACGCCTGCTCCAGCGGTGCGGTGTCGGTGTGCCAGTCCCCCTTGGCCCCGTTCGCGACCTGATGCAGGGCCCACCACGCGGGTAGGACCGCCAGCCCCGCCCCAACCCCGACCCCGACCCCGACCCCGACCCCGATCAGCTTCCGTCGCTCCACCGCGATCCCCCTCATGCCTGAACCTCGGGGCACCCTATCCGGCTCCTGCAACCCCCGCTCCCGCCGCAGGAGCACCTCGTAGGTCAACCCCGATGGCACCGTCCAGGTACGCGCGGACCTCACCGGCCCCGGCGGCGCCGCATCCTCCGACCCGATCAGGGTGGTCGTCGACCGCAACGCCGACGGAGCCGCGTCGCAGGACATCAGCCCCGGTTCGGTGAACCTCCTCACCGGTGACTGCCTCGTGATCGAGGCGCAGCTCTACCTGGCCGTACGGGTAGAGGTACGCGGCGGAGTTGGCGGCGGCTGTGTGTCGGATCCGAACGCGCCCGCGTGCCGGTGCTCGGCCTCGCCCGTCGTACCCCATCCCGAAACCGCCCCCGACGAGGGACGCTCGGTTCACACTTCGGGTCGGCCGACGGCGCCCGGGGCGGTCACCGGGTGCGGAGACTGCCGCTGTACACGTCCGTACGGTTCTGTGGTGCGCCGGAGTGGGTCTCGGTCAGCACCGCCCGTACTCCCTTGCCGTCTGCCACCAGGCCTTGGTAGTCGCCGAGGAAGTAGCCCCCGGCGAACGGGGCCTGCAGCCAGTCGAAGACCCGCGAGATCCGTCGCTCGGTCCGGAGCTTCGGGTCTCCGTGCGGCAGCGTGGCCAGCTGGTAGGCGGTGGGCAGGGTGGTGGTGTCGCCCGGCTTGAGGAAGCGCAGGTCGTAGTAGGTGAGCGCGACCGTGCCCCGCTCGTCGACCGCGATCGACGGGGAAAAGGCCGGCACGCCCTCCGGGCTGATCAGCTCCGGGGCCCCCCAGGTGCGCCCGCCGTCGGTGGAGCGCACCAGCTGGACGGAGTCGAACTTGCCGTCGGAGAAGTCCGCGCCCTCGTAGGCCATGTAGAGCGTGCCCGTCTTCGGGTCGACGGCCGGGCTGGGCAGGGTGGACGCGGCGCGCAGCAGCTTGGTGGGGTCGTTCGGGTCGACCTCCGGTACGGAGGTGTCCTTGGCCACGGTGACCGGGGCGCTCCAGGTCTCGCCGGCGTCGGTCGAGGTGACCACCGCGTAGTGGGCTTCGGTGACGTTGCTCAAGTCGTCGGAGTAGGTGATCTGGTCGAAGAAGTCGTACAGGGTGCCGGTGCGGCGGTCGACGACGATCAGATGGCCGATGGTCTGCGTGTTGGGCACGGTGCTGGTGTCGACGAACAGCCGGGCCTCGCTCCAGGTGCGGCCGCCGTCGCGGGTGAGGGAGATGTAGCCCGGACCGTCGAGGGAGCTGGGGCCGGGCGGGTGGTTGTCGAGGCGGTCCCAGACCTGGTAGGCGGTGCCCTTGCGGATCGGGTCGGCGGTGAGCGAGGGCTTGTCGTTGAAGAACGGCTGCTCGTCGACGTGCGTGGTGGTGAGGTTGCGCCAGGTGCGGCCACCGTCGCGGGACGTTGCGGCCAGGAGGGCGGTGCGTGTGCTCTTGGTGAAGTCGACGCCCTCGCCGCTCGCGTAGACGGTGCCGTCCGGTCCGGTGCTCACCCAGGGGTCGGTGGCCCGTTCGAAGTCCGCGCCGCCCGGGGCGCACAGGCTGAACGGCAGCGTGCTCCGGTGGAAGGTGTGGCCGTCCGTGGTCCAACTGGCCACCAGGCCTCGGGCGCCGCCGTCGTTCCAGCGGTCCTGCTGGAACACGGTGACCACGCGCTTCGAGTCGCGCGGATCGACGGACAGGTACGGCTCGACCTCAGTGCCCGGATAGACGACGCTGTCGGGAGAAATCGCGCCGATGGTGCAGTTCGCGTACGGGTCGCCGTGGGACACCTTGACCAGCGGTGCGCCGTCGGGGCTCGGGCCTGCCGCGGCGGGAGTCGCGACGGTGACCGTGGTGAGCAGGAGCGCGGCGGTGGCAACAGCGGTCAAGGGCAGGACGACGCGCATGCGGGATCTCCTCCGGGCCTCGGCGGCCGGGTGCGGGACCGCCGTCATCAGGGCGGCGTGGGGCGCGGAGGCATACCGGAACGCGAGGGTGGGACGACTCCGCTTGATCCTTTTCGGCGTCGTGGCCGGTGCCCTTGATGGGCCGGACGACTGAGTCCACCCCCGCGTCGCCGAGGAGCACGGCGGGGCCGACCGGGCGCCGGGCCTGCCGGGCCTGCCGGGCCGGGAGCATGTCCAGGGAGCGGGCGGCCGAGCTGGCAGAGCTCAGGATCGTGTGGAACACCGCAGACGCCGCGTTCGCGGAGAACCTCGCGGCCGCGCAGGCCTACCAGGCACTCGACGGCACCCTCGCAGCTCCGCGGGGAGCCGCGATCCTCGACGTCGCGATCGGGCAGTATCTCGCCAACGTCCGCAGGCCGGGCGGACTCGGTCGGCGTTGCCGGCGCTCACACTAATGCCCCGCCGGCTCCGAATCGTGGTCCGGCCGCGATGGTCACCCCGTAGTCCGGCGCGATCGCCGCCAGCCGTGAGCTGATGGACTCGGGGAACTCTGTTCCACAGCGTCACACCTCCTGCCGGCAGGGCTGCTTGGACGTCGGGCAGGTACTGGGTGAGTGCTCGCCTCAGTGCGTCACGTTGCGATCGCAGTTGCCGGAGCGCATCGGACCGCTCCGTCTGGCGCTCGTTCAGGAGGACGGCCGTGGCCAGTTGTTCGACGACAGGGGTGCCGAGGTCCATGGCGGGGCGGGCTTGTGCGAGGCGCTCAAGGAGAGACGGCACGGCGCGAATCCGTACGGTCACGCCGTGGTCGAGCGCGGCCCGCTCGGCGTCGTCCAGGCCGGTGGCGCGGCCCAGAAGTCGGCGACTTTGCCGGCCATGTCGAGGTGACGGGCAGTTCCGGGACCGGGGTGCCTTCGTCGGCTGCGACGTGCTCGGGCATGAGGTCGGCGACGGCGGTGCGGATGGCGCCGCGGCTGACGCCGTGCTCGCGGGCCAGGGCGGCGATGGTCTGAGGCGTGAGACGGACGCCGCCGCTCTGGTACAGGAACCGACGGGCGTGCTGCATCGGTGCCCCGAGTGCCCGCCCGATCAAGCTGAACGACTGCCCCTCGCGCCGGCGCCGCCAGATCTCATCCTGCTGAGCCGGCGAAAGCCGTAGTCACGCACCTGTGCCTCCACGATCACATGATCATCCGCGGGCGGTGCGTTGATCACTTGGGCTCGCCATCGTGTGCCGACGCTCCCGAGCCGGTCGGCTAGCTCGGGCAGATTGCGGCCTCGATGTGGGCGAGCTGGGCGGCGAGGATCTCTTCGAACGCGGCGCGGCGGTCTGCCCCGAGGGGGCGGACGTCGCGCGCGAAGTGGGCCAGGGCGGGGAAGCGTTCGGGGTTGGCGCCCAGTACCGCGACACGGAACAGCTCCATGCCCTGTTCGTACTCTTCGGCGGTGATGGTGCTGACCCCGGCCTCGGAGGCGATCAGCGAGGCGATGAGGACCGCGATCCGGTGGTAGCGCGCCGGGATCTCCTCGTCGGGCAGTCCCGACGCTCGCAGGGCCTGAAGCAGTTCTTCCATGACCAGCCGGGAACCGGTGCCGCCTGACGCATAGCGTCCCCAGACCGCGGCGAGTTGGGGTTGCTGACCGAAGGCCTCTCTCACGCGCAGGGCAAGGGTAGTGATGCGCTGCTTCCAGTCGCCCTCGGGGCGGTAGCCGTCCATAGCGGCCGCGAGGATCCGGTCGGCGACCGCGCGCAGCAGTTCGGTCTTGCTGCGGAAGTGCCGGTAAAGGCTGGAGGAATCGGTTCCGAGGGCAGCGGCGAGCTTGCGCACACTGAACGAATCGGCGTCGCTCGTGCGTAGCAGCTCCGCCGCCGCATCCAGGATCTCCTCGGTCGACCAGCGCCTTCGCCGCGTCATCTCAGTCCTCTCGCCGGGTCTCAGTCTAACCTATGCACTCGGTGTTGCACGCACTGCGTGCATAATGGGGCATGAGCGTGCCGGCCCGGCAGCAGGCGGGCCGGCATGCCACTCGTGCCCTGTTACCTGGGCCGGGCGACCGACGTGGAGCTCGACCCGGGGAAGGCGAAAGGACGCATGTTGTGAGGAACCCACTGAATCCCGCGGAGCTGAACGCCGCCATTGAAAACGTCCACCGCGCCGGGGTGCCGGGGCTGTTCGCCGAGGTGCGTGACGGCGACCAGGTCTGGCACGGCGCCGCCGGGGTCGCCGATGTCGCTACCGGTCGCCCTGTCACCGCCGACATGCGGCACCGCGTCGGCAGCATCACCAAGACCTTCACCGCCGCTGCGGTTCTGCAGCAGGTCGAGAGCGGTCGGATCGGTCTCGACTCTCCGATCGGCCGGTACCTTCCGAAGCTGGTTCCCGGAGAACGCGGTGCCGCGATCACGGTCCGGATGCTGCTCAACCACACCAGCGGCCTCGCCGAGTACCTCCCGTACGCCTACCCCTCGCTCAAGGCGTTCCCCGACCTCGCGAACACCAGCCCCCAGAGCCTGGACGACCACCGGTTCACGCGGTTCGACCCCGTCGAGCTGATCGAGCTGGGGGTCGCCGCACCTGCTGTCGGCGCCCCGGGTGGTGCGTTGGGGGTGTACTCCAACACCAACTACCTGCTCCTCGTCGAACTCCTGGAACAGGCGACCGACACCACGGCCGAGCGGTACATCACCGAGAACATCATCGAGCGCGCCGGGCTCCAGGACACCGAGATCCCCAGCGGGCCGTACATCAACGGGCCGCACTCGCAGCTCTACGAGGCGTGGTTCGGCATGATCGACCCGCCGCGCGACTACAGCGTCTACGACATGTCATGGGTGGGCCCTTCGGCCTCGCTGATATCAACCGTCACGGATCTCAACCGCTTCTACGCCATGCTGCTGGCCGGTGAGATCGTCAGCCCGTCGTCGCTGGCGCAGATGCAACGCACGGTCCAAGTCGTCTCCCAGGAGGGAAAGACGATCGAGTACGGCCTCGGGCTGCACCCCGTGGAGGAGCCGGGGCAGGACACCTTCTGGGGTCATGGCGGCACGGTCTGGGGTGGTGGAGCGCTGGCCATGACCCGCGCCGACGGCACACGGCAGATGGCGGTCGCGGTGAACACGCAGAGGTGGAACAGGCTCGACTCCTCGGGCAGGCCGCAGCCGCATCCCATCGACGGCGCGCTCGCGGCCCTGTACCGCGTGGCGATGTACGGCTGAGCGGCGGCGTGTCGCCACGGTGCGGAACCGCCGCCCACTCCCTCGTCCCGACCCTTGTCTCGCCTATCGAATTTCGATAGATTCACATCGCAACTCGATGGAAGGATGGGCGATGGGAAAGCTGACCGTGCGTGCATTGCGCGCCGTGCTCGCGCTGGTACTCGCCGGCACCGTGTTCGTGCAGGTATTGATGGTGTGGGTGTTGGTCAGCGGGAGCGACCCGGAGGACGGGGCGCTCCCGCTGACCCCGCTGCGCGTGATCACGGTCTTGGGCATGCTGTCGGCCCAGGTCGCCCTGGTCAGTGTTTGGCGGCTGGTGACGATGGTGCGACGCGGAACCGTGTTCTCCCACGCCGCCTTCCGGTACGTGGACGCCGTGATCGGCGCGATCGTGGCGGCTGCCGTCCTGTGGTTCGCGGTCACGGCCGTCAATGCGCCGGGCCAGCGGGACGACCCGGGCGTCACCGTCATCATGGGCGGGGTCGGCCTGGCCATCCTGGGGGTCGCGCTCATCGTGCTCGTGCTGCGGATGCTGCTCGCCCAGGCCGTCGCGCGCGACGTCGAAGCCGCCCACATGCAGGCCGAGTTGGACGAGGTGATCTGATGCCGATCACCGTCGACATCGACGTGATGCTGGCCAGGCGGAAGATGTCCGTCGGCGAGCTCGCGGAGCGCGTAGGGATCACGCCCGCCAACCTGGCGGTACTCAAGAACGGCCGGGCCAAGGCGGTCCGCTTCACGACGCTCGCCGCGCTCTGCGAAGTGCTCAGGTGCCAGCCGGGAGACCTGCTGCGCTGGGAGGCCGAGGACGCCGCGGGCGGCTGACGTGCCCAGCGCGGGCGTGAAGACGCCTGGCACCACCCGCCCGTGACACGGCACGTGGACCGTGTGAACGCGGATTGCGCTGCCCAGCTCGCCTCGCGGGCCTCCCGCGCATCGCCCATGCTGAGCAGGAGGGCGTCGTCGGCCCTGAGACGTGTCCTCCCACAGGGCCGAAGCCGGTGCCTGAGCCACGCGGCCCCGCCACTCGTGCGCCGGGTCGGACCCAGGTGTGGGGCTCGTCCGGGCTGGTGACAGGACGGATCCGACCCTGCCCGCAGGCGGACGGACACGGGCAGTGTCGGGTCCAGTTCGAGCACATGACTACGCGGTGAGGCCGGAAATGGACAAGAAGAAGCCGAAGAACCTCGTCGATCCGGAAGCACTCTCGGACGAAGAGATGATGAAACTGATCAATGAAATCCTCGACAGCGTCCCACCCGAACAAGCCGAGGCCCGCCTCCTCGCCATTGCCGATGGGAAACCGGCTGCCCGGGACGTTCCCGTAGACCTGACCCCCGCCCAAGCGAGCAGCCTTCTCCTCTTCCTCCACAGAGGCGGCGGCTGATTCCGCCCCGGCGCGATGGGGCACACCGGGGCGGGAGGACGGATACGCCTGCCAGGGTCTCGGCGGCCCGCTCCGGCGGGAGGGGCGGCGTCCGCGGCGAGCCGCTCTGCCGGGCGGTGTCCGTCAGAAGCCGCAGGCCGCTCGCGCATCCCGGAAGCGCTCGGGATGCCGCCGGCGGTACTCGACCAGGCACTGGGCGACTGCGGCTCCTTCACCCACGGCGGCGCCGACCCGCTTGACGGATCCGGAGCGCACATCGCCCACGGCGAACACGCCGGGCACGCTGGTCTCCATCGGCAGCACGCCCGGGCCGGCTCCGCCGATTCCGGTCAGGACGTATCCGCGGCCGTCGAGCTTCAGCTTGCCTCCGAGCCAGTCGGTCGACGGGTGGCCGCCGATCAACACGTAGAGGCAGTGCGCAGGGACCGTTCGCTCGCCGCCTTCGCGATCGCGCAGAGTGAGACCGGTGAGAGTCGTCCCGCCGTGGCACTCGGCCACCTCGGTCCCCAGGAGGACCTGCAGGCCCGGCGTCCGCTCGATGCGCTGCACCAGGTAGCTCGACATGGAAGCGCCGAGGTCGGTGCCCCGCACCAGCAAGGTGACGGTGCGGGCGTAGCGCGCGAAGTAAAGGGCGGCCTGTCCGGCGGAGTTGCCCGCGCCCACCATGTACACGTCCTCCCCGGCAGCCGAGGGGGCATCGGACAGGCATGCGCCGTAGTACACACCGGAGTTGAGCAGGCGCTCGACGCCGGGAGCCGTCAGGCGGTTCCAGTCCACGCCCGTGGCGACCACCACCGCGGCCGCTGTCACCGAGGCCGTCTCATCCCTACCCGCCTTGACGAACTCGACTGTGTGGTCACCGGTGTCCGTCGGGGTCACCCGACTGGCCACTCGGGTGGGCTGCCACTCGACGCGGGCACGAAGGGCCTGTTGCAAGGCACGCTGGGCGAGATCGCCACCCGTGAGGCCTACGGGGAATCCGAGGTAGTTCTCGATCCGCGACGTCGATCCCGCCTGCCCGCCGGGCGCGTCGTCCTCGATCACGACCACGCTCATGCCCTCGGCAGCGGCGTACACGGCCGCGGAGAGACCTCCGGGGCCACCGCCGATCACCGCGACGTCGTAGTGATCCTGTTCGGCCGGCCGGATGAGACCGAGCCGCTCGGCCAGGTCACTGATCGAAGGATCCACGATCTCGGTGCCGTCCCCGAGGCAGACGGTCACCGGGGCGTCCCGTACGTCCTCCTCGGGGAGCCAGCGGAAGATCACGCCGCTGCGGCCGAGGAAGTCGCGCACCGCGTAGGCCGCGGGTGAGAAGCGGCTCCCGCGCACCTCGGCGGTCGGCAGACCACCGTCGCAGTCGGCGTTCCACGTGCACAGGGAATCGTCGAGCGTGCCACGAAGGTGCTCGGCCGGGTTGCCATTGTCCCCGGCCGCCCCGACAAGGGTGTCGGACTCCGCATTGCCGCGCGCGGCCGGCAGCGACAGCCAGCGCACGCCCGGGTGCTGCGCGGCACCCGGGTCCGGTGCTTCGTCGGCGAGCACGGCTGCCACCGGTACCTTCCGGTCGGCCAGCGCGCGCAGCGCGCGGATCACCTCCGCCTGCCCTCCGACCTGCAGCACGCGGAAGGACGTCCGGTACCAGCTTTGCACCAGCTCAGCGGTTTCATGCCGGCGCAGCGGGTCGGAGTCGGAGAGAACAATCACCGGCAGTGCGGCATCGGCCATCAGAGGTCCTCCAGCAGGTTTTGAGTGATCGGCTTCCTCTCCCGGTCAACGAGCGGGGACGCCATACGAACCGGTCTGGAGAAGCCACTGCACGAAGGCGGGGGCCGCAGAGGGCAAAGACGGCGTACCCCCCTCCTTCTCCCGGGCCGCCTCGGACAGCCCTCAGAGGCGGCCGAAGAACTGATTCCCGCGGGCCGAGTAGTTGTCGCTGGTGTAGTACTCCTTCATTGCGGAGCTGATCTCGTCACGGCTCAGCTGCCCGTCACCGTCGACGTCCAACTGATTGAACGCCTCGTCGAAGGTCTCGCGGGGCAAACGGAACATGCCGTGGAGCAGCGAGGTGTACTCGTCCCGGCTCAGCATGCCGTCGCCGTCGCGGTCGCCGAGCTCCGTCCAGGCATTGCTCATGTTCCGGATCCTTTCCCAGATCCTGTTCTGATCCGTGACGATCCGCGCCCGGAACGCCGCCCGGAACTCCTGTCGGTCGACCACTCCGTCGTCGTTCTTGTCCATCCTCTGGAAGACGGCGTCCCAGAGGTCCTCCAACGAGCCCCGAAGGCCGGCCACGACCGTCGGAGCAACACCGAGTGACTCGGCGAGCCTGTCCGAGAGGACGATGACGTCCGACTTCTCGAGCCGCCCGTCGCGGTCCGAGTCGAAGACATCGAACGACCGGTCCAGCTTGATGTCCAGAACGCTCACGACAACATCCCCTTCACTCCACGTAGTCGCCTCGCTACACACGAGGCGGGCCCAGGAAACCACAGGTCACGTCCCCTACGCACGGAAGGAGCGGATGCCTGACCATTCCGGGTGACGCGGTCCGAAAAGTCATCTCTTCGACCAGGACGCTGTGGATGACCCGGATGCGGCGCTGCCGTCGCGGGCGGTGCGGAGGATGGGGGCGCAGGGATTCCGGCGGAGGCGTCGGCGGGTCGCCCAGCAGGCCATGTGGCAGGCACCGTTCAGCCGGCGGGCACCGCCGTCCCGATCACGGCGGCCAGTTCGGGAGCGTGCGCGGCGAAGGGGCCGAGGTCCGTGGCGGCGGCGTAGGCCGGGTGGCTGCGGTGGTCCGCCAGCCGGGCCAGGGCGCGGGTCCCGTAGTACGCCGACGGCCCCGCGGGGGCGGGAGAGGGCGGGAGGGCCGCGCCCGCGGCGACCGCCGGCAGGGTTTCCTCGAACAGGGCCTGGCAGGCGCGCACGCCGCGGAGCATGACCTGGAAGTGGCGGGCGTCGGGGGCGATCGGGAAGCGGTGCTCGGCCAGGACGCGGCCGGTGTCGATGCCCGCGTCGACCTCGTGGAGGGTGGCGCCGTACTCGTGCTCGCCGTTCAGCAGGGCGAAGAGGACGGCCACGGAGGGCAGTCCGCGATGGCGGGGCAGCAGGCCGTTGTGGATGTTGAGGATGCGCAGGCCCCGGGAGAGGAGCGGTGCGCGGAAGATCCGGCGGTTGTTGAGGGACCAGACGACGCCGTCGGTGCAGGCGTGCGCGAGGGCGTCGGCGTGGGCGTTGATGTCGTCGGGGGCGGGGACGTGCAGGTGCCGGGCCCCTGCCGCGTCCTGCGGATCGTCGGAGCAGACGAGGTCTACGGGGTGGCCCTGCGCGGCGGCGTGTGCGACGGCCCGGCGCAGCAGTGCGCCGTCTCCGACGAAGATCATGCGGGGAGTTCCTCTCGGGCGGCCGCGAGGTGGGCGCAGACCTGTGTGAGCGTCAGGTTCCGTACCAGGCAGTCGAGGCCGGCCATGAAGCGGCGGGCCTGGGCGGGTTCCAGCAGGTCGTCGGAGACGGCCGTGAGCATTTCCACCAGGGCGAGGGAGTCGCCGCCCAGGGTCTGGAAGTCGGATTCCGCGGACAGCCGGGCGGTGTCCACGGCGAGGATCGCGGCCCAGTGGGCGGCCACCCGTGCCTGGAGGGTGGCGGGCCCCGCCGTGTCGTGGGCGACGACGGGGGCGGAGGTGAAGGGGTCGGGCAGGGCGTCGAAGTCGGCCTTGCCGCCGACCGTGCTGGGGATGGCGTCCACGGTGATGACGTGGGCCGGGACCATCGCGGCGGGCAGCAGGGCGGTGAGCGCGGCGCGCAGGGTGGCGGGGAGGTCGGGGGCGCCGTGCGGAGCGCCTTGGCCGCCCGAACCGTTCGGGCCCGGGCCGTACGAGCTGTCGGCGCGCGGGACGACGTACGCGCACAGGACCGGCGTGGTGGTGTGCGGGCGGCGGCGGACGGCCACGACGGCGCGGCTCACCTCGGGCCGGGCCTCGAGCACGGCGACGATCTCCGCGGGCTCGATGCGGTGCCCGGCGATCTTGAGCTGGCCGTCGATGCGCCCGGCGAACTCGACCGCCCCGCCGGGCAGTCGCCGGCCGAGGTCGCCCGTGCGGTAGGTGCGGCTGCCTTCCTCGTCCTCGGTGAACGGGGACGGGCCGCCGTCCGGCGGGCCGAGGTAGCCGCGGGCCACCTGAGCGCCGCTGACGACGATCTCCCCCGTGCGGCCGGTGTCCTCGGCCCCGGTGCCGATGCGTTCGCCGTCCTCGGTGACCAGGTCGACCCGGGCGTAGGGGCCGGGGGTGCCGATGGGGAGGGTGGCGGCGGTCGTCGGCCGCGCATCGTCCACGACGTGGGCGAGGCAGACGACGGTGGCCTCGGTGGGGCCGTAGCCGTTGATGATGCGGCAGTCGGGACCGAAGGCGGTACGGGCGGTGCGTACGGCGGCCGGGGTCAGCGGCTCGCCGCCGAGCAGCAGGGTGCGTACGTCGCCTGCGCCTGCGCCGGCGTCGGACAGCAGGGGCAGGTGGGAGGGGGTGAGGGCAAGGGTGTCGGCCCGGTGGTCGGTGACCAGCCGGCGCAGGGTGGCGCGCGAGGGCGCGTCGGGCGCGAGGACGACGGTGCCGCCGACCAGGAGGGGCAGGAAGAGGGGGAAGCAGGAGATGTCGAAGCCGTAGGAAGACGCGAAGCCGAAGCGGGTCCGGGCGTCCACGCGGCAGACCTGCGTCATCCAGCGGACGAAGCCGGCGAGGGCGCGGTGTTCGATCTGCACGCCCTTGGGGCGCCCGGTGGAGCCGGAGGTGTGGATGACGTACGCGAGGTCCTCGAGCGCAGGGGCCGGGGGGACCGGCCGGGCGAGCGGCGGGCCGGTGACGAGGTCCTCGGCGAGGAGGAGCGGGCAGGGCGTGAGCGCGCCGAGGGGTTCGGCGAGGTGACGCTGGGTCAGGCAGAGCCGGGCGCCGCAGGCGCGCAGAATCTCCGCGGTCCGCGCGGCGGGGTGGGCGGGGTCCAGCGGCACGTAGGCGGCACCGGCCTTGAGGATCCCCCACAGGGCGCAGACCCCGGCCGGGGTACGGTCGACGACCAGACCTACGAGGTCTTCCCTGCCGATCCCCCGGCGCAGCAGCCCGGCGGCCACGGCGTCGGAACGCCGGTCCAGTTCGGCGTACGTGACCACCCCGCCGGGCCCGTCGAGCGCGGGCGCTCCGGGCGTACGGGCGGCCTGCGCGCGGAACAGCTCCACGACGGTGGCGGGGGGCGCGGGCTCCGGTTCCTCGGCGGGGTGCGGTACGGGGCCGGGCACCGCAGCGGATGCGGGCGCCGCCGGTGGTACCGGTGCGGCGGAGGTCGTCGGCAGGCGGGTCAGGAGTTCGTCCAGGAGGCGGGTGGCGCGTTCGGCCAGACCGGGGCCGCCGCGGACGCCCACCGTGAGCTCCGTGGCGGTGTCCGTCTCGGTGGCGGCCATCGAGACGGGGACCAGGGGGGCGTGGACGGGCAGTGCGTACAGGGTCGTAGCGGTGAAGCCCCCGCCGGAGAACTCGGCCGGGTCCAGACGTCCCAGATGGGAGACGACGGCTGAGGCGAGGTGGCGGTCGGCCCGTACGGCGCCGGCCTGGGCGGCCCGCAGCAGGAGGCGACCGGCCGCCGGCGGCAGTGGGAGGAGGGCCGACTCGAAGCCCTCGGCGAGCTCCTGGTTCTCGGCGAGCGCCCGGAGCAGGGTGACCTGTGCCTTCGGCCACTCCTGTCCGGGGCTCAGGTCCAGGAACAGCGGGAGGGTGAGGTTGCCCGTCGCGGCGATGCCGGGGCGGTGGCGTCGCAGGTCGACCGGGACCATGACCCGGGTGCCGCCACGGCCCGCGCTGCCGGAGCGGGCGCTGCCCGTGGCAGCGCTGTCCGTCAGGGCCTGGGCCAGCCTGGCCGTGAGCGCCCGATGGTGGCCCGGGAGGGTTCGGCGGAGCCACAGGGTCTGCTCGGGGCCCGTGCCCGGGCGGCCCAGGGGCGACGGGCGGTCGGGGACGAGTGCCGGGCGCCGGGCGGAGGCGCCGAGCCGGCGCAGCAGGCCGCGGTCGGTGTCCGGGGCGAGGGCCGGTCGTCCGGGCTCCCCGCGCAGGGCGCGGAAGACCTCCCGTACCCAGGTCAGGGCTCCGTGACCGTCCATCAAGGCGTGCGAGGCGCTGAACACGAGCGTGGCCGTGTCCGTGTCCGTGTCCGTGTCGGCAGCGGCGTCGGGGACGACCAGGACCTCGCACCCCGGCGGGTCGTTCCGGCGCGAGCGGCCGGTGAGGAGCGCCGCCGTGGCCGGGTCCGACACGTCGATGCCGCCGGCGGCGGGAGCGGCGTACCGGACCGCGGGCAGCGGGCCCTCGGCGGTCCAGACGGGCCCGCGTCGTACCAGGCGGGAGCCGGGGCAGGTCTCGGCGGCCCGGGCGACCGCCGCCCGGAGGGCTGCCGGTTCGGGGGCGGTGTGCCCTTCCACGACGATGCGCAGGGCCATGGCCCCGCGCGCGTGCCCCGCGGAGAGGTAGAGGTGCTCGGTGGCCGACACCGGCCGCCGGTACATGGTGTGAGGGGGTGTCATCGCGGGGTGCTTCCTTGGTCGGTACGGGTGGACGCGGTCGGCTTCCTGCCCTGAGGGTTCTCCGATCGCGCCCAGGCTTCGACGCCGCCGATGCCGTGGATCCAGCCGAGCAGCCCGCTCACGCCGTCCTCCTGGGTGCGCGGCGGGTCGTAGCCGAGGTCGCGGCGGGCGGCGCCGGTGTCGTACGTGGTGGAGCGGGTGAGGAGGGCCGTCATGTAGCGGCTCAGCGGCGGGCCCGTACCGGCCGACGGGCGCAGGCGCCACGCCGCCTCGACGGCCTCGGCGAGGATGCGGGTGGCCGCGACGGGGACGCGGGGGTGCGGCGGCGGGCAGCCGAGGCGGGCGCCGACGCGGGTGAGGAAGGCCCACAGGTCGGTCTCCTCGCGGTCGGCCACGAAGTACGCCTTGCCGCCGATGCGTTCGGCGGGCACGGCGGTCGCGCGCAGACAGGCGTCGACGGCGTTGTCGACGTGGCACAGCGAGACCCGTACCCGTTTGCCGCCGGACAGGTCGGGCAGCCGGCCCGCCCGCATCGAGGCGATCATGCGGGGCAGGAAGCCTGCGTGGTCACGCGGGCCCCAGATGCCGCGCGGGCGTAGCGCGCAGGTCGTGAAGTCCGGTGTGTTCGCGGCCAGTACGTACTGCTCGGCGGCGGCCTTCGTCGCGCAGTAGTGGTTGAAGAACCGGGTGGGGTACGGGGTGCTCTCGTCGATCCGGAGCCGGTCGCCCTCGCGCAGGTGCATCAGAGCGCTCGGGCTGCCGACGAAGACGAAGCGCGTGGCGCCCGCCGCGCGGGCCGCGGTCAGCAGCCGCTGCGTTCCGGTGACGTTGGCCTCCTCGAACTGGGCGCGGCTGCCGTGGTCGACGACGCGGGCGGCGCTGTGGAGCACGATGTCGCAGCCGATGGCCGCGCGGGCCAGCGAGGCGGTGTCGGCGAGGTCCCCGGGCACGAGCTCGAGTCCCGGACCGAGGGCGCTCAGGCGGGCGGTGTCGCTGCCCGGCCGGACCAGGGCGCGGACCCGGTGGCCGTCGCGCAGGCAGGCGTCGGCGAGGTGGCCGCCGAGGAAGCCGGTGGCCCCGGTGATCAGGATGTTCACAGGGCCCGCCACCAGGTCGCGCCGTACAGCATGGTCAGTGCGGCGGTGGCCGCGCTGCCGTGGCCCGCGGCCCTGCCCCGTGGCAGTGCGAGGGGGATCTGCGCGGCGTGCACCGGGATGCTGAGGAAGGCGTCGGCCCACCAGAGCCAGCGCAGCACGGGTACGTCCGGGACGTCCGCGACGGCCGCCCAGATCGCGCCGCCGAGGAGGTACGCCCAGCCGGCGAGCGGTACGAGGCGGGCCGCGCGGATCCGGGAGAACGGGGGCGGGGGCGGGGCGAGGCGCCGCTGCGCCCATCGGGCCAGCTGCTCGCGGCCGATCTTGGCGTTGTGGCGGATGTCGACCGGGAAGGCGGGGTGGTGCAGGAACTCCTCCAGCCCTCGGGTGGGGACGTGGTCGCCGGCCAGGCCGCGCAGTTCGGCCACCAGGTCCCGCCAGGCGGCGCTGCCGGCCGGGACGTCGCTCTCCACGCAGACGACGGGGCGCTGGGCGCCGGCCGGGCCGATGCCGACCAGGGCGCTGCGGCGCACCAGTGGATGGGCGTTGAAGACGCCCTCGCAGCGCACGGTGTACAGGTCCCGGCCGGCGGCGCGCACCCGTTGGGAAGTGCGGCCGCAGAACCAGAGCCGGCCGCGGTCGTCGAGGTAGCCGAGGTCGCCGGTGCGGTGCCAGGTGAGCGCTGTGCCGTCGGGCCGGGTCTCGTGCACCTTGTGCAGGGCGTCGGACCCGGGCGCGTCGTGGTAGCGGGGGCTGACGGACTCGCCCTCGACGAGTATCTCGCCGACGGTGTCGGCGGGCAGGGCGGTCCCCGGGTACAGGCGGGCGTGCGGGCCGTCGCTGACGGGGGTGATGCGGACGCGGGTGCCGGGGACGGGCCGGCCGATGCAGGTGCCGGCTCCGCGGGCACTGCCGGCGGATGTCTCGCCGAGGATCTCCTCGGATTCGATCGAGGTGATCGGCAGGACCTCGGTGGCCCCGTACGTGACGTGGATGGACGCCTTCTCGTCGAGGACGGTGCGCAGGGCGGCGACGACGGAGTCGGGGACGGGCGCGCCGCCGGAGACGATGCAGCGCAGGTCCCGCGGGGGGCGGCCCAGGGCGGTGAGGTGGTCGGCGAGGTTCCGCAGCAGGGCGGGCGAGGCGAACATGGTGGTCGCGCCGAATCGTTCCAGCGCGTCCACGAGCAGGGCGGGGTCGGCCTGGGCGACCTTGGCGGGTGCAAGGGGGGCCAGGACGGTGGTGGAGCCGTAGACGAGGTCGAGGATGCCGTAGAAGGGCAGGGTCACCAGTGACGTGTCGTCGCGGGTGCGGCCGTGGGCGGCCTCGATCTGGCGGGCGATGGAGAGCGCCATGCGGTGGGTGTACTCGACTCCCTTGGCCGGGCCTGTGCTTCCGGTGGTGAACCCGATCATCAGGAGGTCGTCGCCTCCTGCGTCGGCGGCGGGGGTCCTCGGCCCACCGGCGGTCCGCAGCGCGGCGAGGGTGTGGCCGCCCCACAACCGGTGGCGGCCCAGCGTGACGGGGATGCGTACGCGGCCGAAGGTGCGCCGGCCGAGGACCCGTACGAGGTGGGCGAGCGGTGGCCCGATGAACGCCTCGGCGCCGACGGCTCGGTAGCAGTGGAGCATCCGGCGCACGCCCATGCCCGGGTCGACGACGACGGGGACGGCGCCGAGCCGGAAGAGCGCGAAGGCGAGGGCGAAGAGCTCCGGGCCGGGCGGTGCCATCAGTACGGTCTTGGTCCCGCGGGTGATTCCGGCGCGGGCGAGCCCGTGGGCGATCTCCTCGACCGTGTCCTGCAACTCCCCGTACGTGACTTCGCGGTAGCGCGGGCGGCCGCCGGGCTCGCGGCCGTCGGGGTGGATGACGGCCGGTTTGTGCGGGAAGGCGGCGGCGTTGCGCTCCAGGCAGTCGGCCAGGCCCGCGGTGGTTGCGGAATGGGGAACGGTGCTCATGGCGTCGCGTCACCAGCCTTCGGGCCGGTAGGCGACGCAGGCGGCGCTGGGGCCGGCGCCGGCGGCGACCATGAGGAGCCGGTCGCAGTCCTCGGGGCGCGGGGCGGCCAGGGCCTGGAGGTAGCCGAGGATCGGCGCCGCGGTGTGCGGCTCGCCGGCGCCGATGTCCTGACCGGCGCTCGGGTCCTCCCCGGGGCGCGGGTCCTCCCCGGTACGCGGGCCGACCACGAGGGTGCGGTCCAGGTCGATGCCGTGCTCGCGGGCGTACCCGACGGCACAGGCGGTGGCGAGTGCGCTGCGCCGCTCCCCGTGTCCCTCCGTGCGGCGGACCGTGATCCGGGAGCGGCCGTCGCTGCCCATGGCGGCGGTGTCGAGGTACCCCTCGGTGTCGCCGGGCCCGTCGCCCGAGTACACGGACACGGGGCCGAACCCGGCGTCGGGGTCGGCGCTGCGCTGGAGGAGGAAGGCGCCGGCCAGGTCCGCGTACGGGTAGTCGGGGTCGCGGCGGGCGTCGCCGCCGGGGTGCACGTCGGCGGCGGTGATCAGGACGCGTTCGGCGCTGCCGGTGCCGAGGAGGCTCTGGGCGAGCTGTACGGCGTTGAGGACACCGCAGGCGCCGTTCATGAGGTCGAAGGAGAAGCCTGCGGCGGGGGCCGGGTCGGCGATGTAGTCCAGGTTGATGCCGACCTCCTTCTGGACCAGGGCCGCGAGGGCCGGTTCGAAGGTGTTGGACTCCCGGTAGACGCCGACGTTGATGAGGACCCCGACGGATGACGGGGAGACCTGCGCCTGCGACAGGCAGGCGCGGGCGGCGCGGCTCGCGAGTTCGACGGCGGAGGCGGGTCCGGTGCCGTGGTGCGTGGCGGTGTGGGCTGCGGCGATGACCATTCCCATGGCTCAGACCCCCATGTTCGTGATCGTGGCCGACAGGGCGCCGGTCACCACGCCGGAGGCGGCGGGGACCATGAGGAAACGGGATCCGGGGCGGGCGGTGCCGGCCCGCAGGTGCTCACGCAGCGTCAGGAAGTGGGAGGTGGTGGCGGTGTTGCCGTACTTCTCGACGACCGCGAGGGAGGTGGGCATGGGGGCCTCGAACTCGGCCTCGGCGGTCTGGTTCACGTAGTCGATGAACCGGGTGCCGACCTGGTGCTGGATGACGTAGTCGAATGCCTCGTCGGTGAATTCCCGGCCCTGCTTGGCCAAGAGGTCCCGGTGGAACCGCGGCCACAGTTTGAGCCGGTCGCGGTTGTGCATCTTCTTGTTGTCCGTGTAGAGGGCGATGCCCTGGCTGCGGTCGCTCGGCATTCCCATGCACAGGTGCGAGTACTCGGAGCAGGTCATCAGATCCACGTAGTGGATCCGGTCGGCCTCGTCGGTGGAGGCGTCCAGGACGACGGCGGCCGCCGAGTCACCGACGGAGAGCGAGGCGAACTGCGGGTCGTAGGAGTCGGTGACCTCGCGAGCCGCCGTCTCGGCGACGGCGGTGGCCTGCTCACCGCTGACGACCAGGCCGTTGCGTACCGCACCGGAGCGGATCATGCGGTCGAGCAGGTAGACGCCGGTCATCATGCCGGCGCAGGCGTTGGACACGTCGAAGTGGACGGCCGATCGTGCGCCGAGCTCGCGGGCGAGCAGCGCGGCGAAGGAAGGTTCGAAGGTGAAGCGGCCACCGTCCGTGAACCGGGTGATCGAGGCCGATATGACGACGTCGAGGTCGGCGGCCTCGTAGCGGGAGGCGGCAAGGCAGTCCCGCGCGGCGGACAGGGCCATCGAGAAGGAGTTCTCGGCGGCTGCCGGATCCGGGTCGTACACCCGGCGCTCGGCGACTCCGGTAATCCGTTGGAGGTCCGCGTCACGGACGGCGGATATCCCCTCGGTCAGCTCCCGGGTGGTCACCACGGTCTTGGGTACGTGGGCCCCCAGAGCCTCTAACCGGCTGTGGCGATTCAGTGTGCTGGTGTTCATACTTCGTGTTCTCCATGGGACATCCCCGTTACAGACAGCGAAGTTACCGTAGCGTAGGGATCAGCCCGCCTGTCCCGCAAAAGGAGTTGAAGGGTGCAGATGGGTCGATTACCAGCCAGGCATCCCATGGACCGCATTTCGCCAACACCCCGCGCTGACACCTCCTGCCACTCCGATCGTCGGCCGGAACATCACGCACGGTGCGCAAAACCTGTCCGGAACTACTCGGTCCGCCCGACTCGGGCACCCGGGCCCGGTTCGACACCGCGACCTGGGCAGCGGCGCGGACATACTCATTTGAAACCTAAACGACATTTACTGCATATTTTTGCAACCTTGGGGTCGAGAAACGCATCCAAAGAGGAGGACCCACCCGTTCTGCCCGCCCGAGGGCAGCCGCACTGTTCGGAGCGAAGTTCGTGCACGTGTACCCGCAGCCGCAGCCCCAGCAGCCCAGGCGATCCCGCAAGAAGGCGTGGATCGGCTCCGCGGTGGCCGTGGCCCTGCTCGCCGGCGCCGGCGCCGGGTTGATCTACTGGAAGACGGACTGGTTCGACGGGAACGGGGAGCCCGTCAGCTACGCGAAGCCCCCCACCGGAGCGGACAAGGGCAAGGAGACCGGCGGCGGGAAGCAGGCCGCCGCGCCGAGCGCGGACCCGGACGTGTCCCTCCCCGCCGGCCCGTTCACCGACTTCAAGCAGACGGTCAAACTGGAAGACGGCACCCGCATATCCAAGGCCCGGGTGAAGGGCCCCAAGTCCGGCTTCGAGGGCAGCGTCTGGGTGTGGACGCCCAAGGAGTACGACCGCCCGGAGTACGCGAAGAGTGCCTTCCCGGTCATGATCGCGCTGCCCGGAGGCAACGGCAACGCCGACAACTACTGGGCGACCATGCCGCAGCTGGGCCTCCAGAAGGCCCTCGCCGAGGGCGCCGCGTCCGGCAAGAGCCTCCCGTTCATTCTGGTCATGCCGATCCTCAACCCGGACAACAAGTATTACTACGACGGCTCCGACATCCCCGGCCAGGCCAAGATGGGCACCTGGATCGGCGAGGACGTACCCGATCTCGCCCGGGCCAACTTCCGTACCTACAAGTCCCGCGACGGCTGGGCCTTCATGGGCAACTCCTCCGGCGCCTTCGTCGGCCTCAAGCAGCTCCTGCAGAAGCCGGACCGCTTCCGGGCCGTCATCGCCAACGGCGGCGAGATCGTCCCCGACTCCCCGCTCTGGAAGGGCCACCAGGCGGAAATGGACGCGAACAACCCCGAGAAGCTCGCCCCGAAGCTGATCGCCAACAAGGGCCCCGAGGTGAACGTCCTCTTCCAGTACGGCACCAAGGAGGGCGGCCGCGACCGGATGGAGAAGTTCCAGCAGCAGTTCGGCAAGGGCCCGGTCAAGGTCACGATCCACGAGATCCAGGGCGGCGACCACAACGGCTGGGACTACGTCCGGGGCATGAAGGAAGGCCAGCTGGAAGAGCTCAGCAAGCTGATGAAGGGCCCGAAGCCGCAGTAAGGGCAGGTACGGAAGGCCTCGGCGGACCCGTCCTCCGGGGGCCCCCGAGGCCGGGAGCGGGTGAACGGACGGCCGCCCCCCACCGGCGCTCGACCCACCTCGGCAACCGTTCCGGCTTGGCGCGGGTCCTTGCACCGTCGGTCGATTGCCTGCGGCGAGAAGGCGGCCATCGGGATTCGGCAGACCCTCCTCTCACCAGCGGGCTACTGTACGGACACGCTGTGTTGCCCACGGTCACCCGAGGAGGAAACCCGTGCCATCGCCCTGCGACTCGCAGTACGCTCCCGCCGGCAATGTGGGTGCAGCACTCATGCTGATCGACTCTCGGCTCAAAACCGTCTACGACGGCAAGGCCGGGACCGGCCCCGAACACCAGCAGTTGGTGGACCAATTCACCGCCTCGCTGGGCCCCGAGGAAGCCGATGACCTGGTGGACGGCGCGTGCACGATCATCTACATGTTCATGCAGTGGCTGCGGATGGCCTATGAGGACCACGACAGGGACGTCATCGAATACGTGGTGCCCAGCTTCGTGGCCTCGATGCGCATGATGCCCAAGAGCATCCGCCCCGAAGTCATCCCCACCATGGCCGGCCTGATCATCGCGGCCGGCACCGGCCTGAGCCCCAACCTGTGGCGCAAACAGTACGGAGATTGGACCGCGGACGAGATGAATGCCCTGGAAGCCACGGCCCTGCTGCTCGCGGAGCACATCAACCGGCTCACTGACGACCACGACTTCGCCACCCGCCTGATCGCCGAAGCCCTGTCCAGTGCCAACCAGGACTGATCGCGGAGGCATCGGGGGCGCACGCGGGGTGCCTGGCCTGGACCGCGTTTCACGTACGGGAGCGCGACCGCGGGGAGATCTGTGCCGGCCGGCCGAGTCCATCGCCGGTGTCGTGGCCTACGACACGACCGCGCCGACGCGGGTGCGCCGTCCGATCAGCGCCGCTCCCCGTCGAAGAGCACTCCGGGGTTGAGGATTCCTGCCGGGTCGAGCGCCTGTTTCGCCGCCCGCAGCGCCCGGGCGAACGGCTCCGGGCGCTGCCGGTCGTATCCGGGACGGTGGTCGCGGCCGACGGCGTGGTGGTGGGTGACGGTCGCCCCGTGTGCGCCGAGAACGTCCATCGCGGCGGATTTGATCTCGTCCCACATCGCGACTTCCGAGCCGCGCCTCGCCGGGGCGATGACGGTGAAGTAGGGGGCGGGGCCGTCGGGGTAGGCGTGGGTGAAACGGCAGTTGATCAGCCCCTCGGCGCCGGTGACCTTGCGTACGACTGCGGCCAGGTCCCGGTGCACGGCCTCGTACAGGGCGTCGGCACGGTCCCAGGTGCAGGCCGTTTCGAAGGTCTCGCTGATCACGCTCATCCGCGCGAGTCCGTCGCGCAGGTAGGGCATGCGCAGGAACGCGGAGCGCCACGCGCCGGCCGCGGAGTCATCGGCGGGGCCACCGGTGGGGCCACCGGCCGCGGGCGGGGTCCCCGCCGGCGAACCACCGTGGTCCTGCGCCAGGGTGACCAGTTCGGCGAGCCGGTCGGCGACGGGGAAGTGCGCGGACTCCACCCCGAGGACGAGTACGCTCCGGCCGCCCCCGGCCACGCCCGCGAGCGCGGCCTCGCCCGGATCGAGCAGCCGGCAGTTGGCCGGGTGCAGGCCAGACTGCGCGATGGCGCGGACCGCGTCGGCCGCGGCCTGGAAGTCGTCGAACAGGACCGAGGCGGACGCCTTGTGGCAGGGCCGGTCCTGCAGCCGCATCCATGCCTCGGTGATCACGCCGAGCGTGCCCTCCGATCCCAGGAACAGCCGGTCGGGGGACGGGCCCGCGCCCGAACCGGGCACGCGCAGCGACTCGTTGACGCCGACCGGGGTGATCACGCGCATGGACTCGGTCAGATCGTCGATGTGGGTGAGGAGCGTGGCGTAGTGGCCGCCGGCCCGGGTCGCCAGCCAGCCGCCGAGGGTGGAGAACTCGAAGCTCTGCGGAAAGTGGCGCAGGGTCAGCCCGTGCGGTCGCAGCTGGGCTTCGAGTTCGGGCCCGAGCACGCCCGCCTGGATCCGCGCCGCCCTGCTGGCGGTGTCGATGTCGAGTACGCGGTCGAGGGCGGCGAGGTCGAGTGAGACCACGCCGCGACGCCGGTCTCCCCGGTACTCCACTCCCCCGACCACCGAACTGCCCGCTCCGTAGGGCACGACGACCACGTCCGCGCTTTCGGCCCAGTCCAGTACGTCCACGACGTCCTGCTCGCAGCGGGGGAAGGCGACCTGGTCCGGAGCCGCCCCGAGTTCGCCGCGCAGGGCCCGTACGACGTCGCGGTAGGCCTTGCCGTAGGTGTGGGAGGCCCGGTCCGGCGGAGTCTCGGACATCAAGTGGGCGAGGGACGACGGCGGGGTGACCCGGGCCTTCGGCAGATCGACGCAGCGGACGTCGGGCACCGGCAGCGGGGTGGCGGCCGCACCGGGGACCAGTGCGCCGAGGGCGGCGCACTCGCTGTCGGGCAAGGCCTTGTCATCGGTGCCCCAGCCCCACCAGGAGCGGCGGCGTCGGGGCGAGGCGAGAGGGGCGGCGGGCACGGTCTCGGCCATGGCGATATAACCCTTCGGTAATTTACCGCTTGGTAATTTACTCCACCGTATAGTTCATCTCATGGACTCCACAAGCGCCGGCACCGCACCGGGCACACCACCGACCACCTCGCCGCCCCCGGGCAGGCGCCGAGGCAGACCAGCGGGGACGAAGGGCGTACCGCGCGCCGAGCGCGAGGAGCAGATCCTCGCCGCCGCGACGGAGGAGTTCGGCCGGCACGGACACGCGTCCGCGTCGATGGCCGCGATCGCCGGGCGGGTGGGCGTGACGAAGCCGATGCTCTACGCCTACTTCGACTCGAAGGACGGGCTCTACCTCGCCTGCCTCGAACACATCGCCGCCCGCGTCATCGCGGCGATCGACGAGGCGATGTCCGGCGGGCCGGCCGCCACTGCCGAGGAGCAGCTCCCCCACACCGTCCTCACCGGGCTCTTCACGGCCCTCGAAGAACGGCGTCACGCATGGTTCGTCCTCTACGACAGGACCTTGCCGCCGGGATCCGAACTGCGCCTCGCCGCCCAGCGGCACCGCGAGGCCATCGACGGGCTCGCCGCGACCGGCACCGCGGCACTGCTGAGCGGCCACGGCAATGAGGACCCCCTCGACGCCGACGCCCTCAAGCACGTGTGGACGGGCACCGTCAGCGCCCTGATGGGCTGGTGGATCGCCCACCCCGAGCAGTCCGCCCAGGACATGAGCACCCGCTGCGCCCGCCTGCTCACGGCCATCCGCTCCGCCTGACCCCCGACGCCGTGATCGATGCGGCTGGATCATCGGTGGGGCGGGCGAAGCCCGGCCGGCTACGGGCGGGTGGCGGTGACCAGGTAATAGTCCAGGATCTGCTGCTCCCAGGCGGCCAGGAAGTTCCGGGGCCAGGTGCCCGGCGCCCAGAGGCGCGCGAGCCAGCGGTCCCAGCCGGGCCAGACCTGGGGACCGATCGAGGTGATCCGTACGTCGGCGAAACCGGCGTCCGCCAGGGCTTCGTCGAGCCGGGAGACCGGCCGGGCGATGTCCAGGCCGCTGGCGAACGAGTCGAGCAGCCCCGCGAGCCGCTCCGCCGGCGCGGGCGCACCCTCGACGCTGAAGAAGCTGGTGACCGCCACCCGCCCGCCGGGGCGCAGGACCCGCGCCGCCTCGCGGGCGAACGCGGGCAGGTCCGGGAAGTGCTGGGCCGCCTCGACGCTGTACAGGCAGTCGAACTCGGCGTCGCCGAGCGGCAGGCTCTCCGCCGCCCCGAGCACGAAGCGCAGCCGGGGCGGCCGGGCTTCGAGGAGAAGGGAGTTCGCTTCGCGGGCACGCCGGAGCTGCTGGGGGTGGATGTCCACCCCGGTCATCTCCGTGGGCCCGTATTCCTCCAGGGCGAGGGCACACCCGAGGCCGAGACCGCAGCCGACCTCCACGGCCCGACCGCCCGCGGGACCGACCGCGTCGAGTACGTGCCGGTACAGGTCCTGCTCGCTGCGGATCCGGTCACCCTGGGACAGCGGCTGTTCGAGATCGACCGCCTGCCAGTAGCCGAAGTTGATGAACCCTCCGGCGAACACCGGCACGGCGCTGAGATCGGCCGGACCGTACGTCTCCCACACCTCGGGCCGCACGACCGGAGCGGGCTGCTCTGCAGGGGTCCCCGCCACCACGCCTCCACCTCCTCGTGAGGGGGCGTTCCGCCCCGGAGTCTCCAGTGTGGCGCGTGGCTCCCGGTCGCGACAGAGGACCCGCCGGGTCCGGGACGGGCTGCCGTGGACGGCGGGCGGGTAGGACCGGTCCGACCCTCAAGGGGGTTACCCGCCGAAGGGGAAACGGAATCCGTGGGTATCTGGCCAACTTGTCCGTACGCCCCTGCACGCCCCCCGCAGTGACGTTCCATCGGCCCTGTATGGGGGCACCCGTGGTGCCGTTGGTACGTCTACCGAGGAGCGCACACGATGACGAAGGTACTCGTCCTGCACAGCGTCAGCCTGGTCAGGTCGGCACTGGCCGCCCTCCTGAGATCCGAAGGGCCCTTCGAGGTCACGTCGGCGGGCTGGCGGGCCGCGGCACGCCAGGCCGAGTCGTTACGACCAGATGTGACGGTCGTCGACCTCGACTGTCCGGGGACGACGGCCGTCCTCTCCGATGACGGGCGCGCCGACCACCAGGTCCTCGCGCCCCCGTCCCCCGTCCTCGTGCTCGCGTCGACCGGCGCGCCCGGGCTGCTGCACCGCGCCTTCCGCGCCGAGGCGCGCGGCTATGTCGACAAGGACGGCTCCCCGGGGCGGCTCGTACGGGCGGTCCGGAAGGTCGCCGCGGGGGAACGCTTCATTGACGCCTCGCTGGCTTCCGCGTTCATGGAGGCCGACCCCGTGCCGCTGAGCCCGCGGGAGCTGAGCGTGCTGACCCGGGCCGCGGAGGGCGATTCGATCGCCGAGATCGCCTGCACGCTGCACCTGGCGAGCGGGACGGTACGCAACTACATGGCCGCGGCGACCCGTAAGACCGGGGCGCGCAATCTGATCGACGCGATCCGGATATCCCGGCGGGCCGGCTGGGTCTGATCCGCAGGCGCCGCGGACGGGCACGACGGCCGTGTCACTCGTCCGCGGCCTGGTTCCACCTCCCCACCAGATCGCGGTACAGGGGTGACCTGGCGGGGAGTTCTTCATGTGTGCCGCAGACGGCGCGGGTCCCGTCGAGGACGAGGACCCGGTCGGCGCGGGCCGCGGACGAGACGCGGTGGGCCACGACGACGAGGGTGCCGGGACGCTCCGCCAGAGCCCGTTCGGCCCGCTCCTCGGCAGCCGGGTCCAGGTGGCAGGTGGCCTCGTCGAGCAGCAGCAGCGGAGCGGGCGAGAGGTAGGCGGCGGCGAGCGCGAGCTGCTGGCTCTCGCCCCGGGACAGCAGCCGGGGGGTCACCTCGGCGTCCAGGCCGCCGAGCCGTGCCACCAGCTCGTCCAGCCCGAGGGCGCGGACGGCGCGCTGCACTCGGGCGTCGCCGGGCCCGGGGGTGCCCGGGGCCGCGGCGAGGTGGGTCAGGTTCTCCCGTACGGTGCCGGTGAACACGTAGGCCTGCTGCGGCAGCAGGGTCCGCCGTGGATCCGGTCCGTCCTCGGCCCCGGGTTCCCGGCGGGCGGTCGCGCCGGCGACGAGGACCGATCCCGCGTCGGGTGAGAGCATTCCGGCGAGCAGGGCGGTGAGCGTGGACTTGCCGATTCCGCTCGGTCCGACCACCGCGAGGTGCTCCCCCGGGCGCACCATCAGGTCGAGGTCGTCGAGTACGGGCGCCGCGCCGGGGCCGTAGGCGAAGGTGACGCCCCGGAGCTCGGCCGCGGCATCGGTCCGCGTGCGGGCCGGCCTGGGCGGCTGCGGCTGCGGCTGCGGCTGCGGCTTCACGGGGCGGTGGCCCGCCGGGTCCGGCGGCACCGGTCCGCTGAAGCGCTCGAGGACCACGAGCAGTCGGGTCCCGGCGGAACCCAGCGCGGCCATCAGGGAGTTGAGAGCCGGCAGCAGGGCCTGTACCAGGTACGTGAGGCCGCCGGCCAGCGTGCCGGCGGTGATCCCGCGGCCCAGCAGCCAGGGCGTCGCCGCGAGGAGTGCGATCACCGGAAGCCGGCCCGCCGTGCCCAGGGCCAGGGTGCGCAGGGCCGCCCAGCCCGCGAGGGTGCACGCCAGCCGTTCCTGGGCGGCGATCAGGGGCTCCACCCGGGCTTCCGCAGCGGTCTGCCCCCCGCAGGCCACGATGTCGCGCAGGCCCTCGGCCAGCCTCCCCGCCCGGTCGGCCAGCGCCTCGTCGGTGTCCAGGGACCTGCGCTGTACGGAGGCCAGGGGGCGCAGCGTGGCCAGGAAGGCGGCCATGCCCAGCAGCAGGGGCGGCAGCACGACCAGCAGCAGCACGGGCGCCAGCGCGGCCATACCGACGAAGGCGCCCACGGCGGTGAACACGAACGAACGTGCCGTAAGGACCAGCCCCGCGAAGGAGTCCCGGGCCATTTCGGCCTGCTGGGTCAGCCGGGACACGGCGCCCGTGTCGGCAGCGCCGGCCGGGTCGGCGACCGCCCGGTCCAGTGCCTGCCGCACCGCCCGCCGGACCAGGCCGTCGCGCAGCGGCTCCACGAGGTCCGCGAGCCCGGCGAACACACCGCGCAGCGCGAACCCGCCGAGCAGCGCCCCGGCTCCGGCCGCGGCCAGCCAGCCGAGACCGGTGGCGGTGCGGCCGGCGAGGAAGCCGTCGTCGAGGGCGCGGGCCACACCGTAGCCGCCCAGGAAGGTGTGCGCGGACTCCAGGAGCGACCATGCGGCCAGCCGGCCGACGGCCTTTCTGTGCCCGCGCAGGAACCGTCGGCCCTCGGGTGCCACCCGGCCCCAGGCCCCTCCCCCGGTCACCGCGCCGCCTCCCGCGCCGTGTCCTTTCCCGGGTACTTTTCCATGTCCTTTTCCGTGTCGGCGGCGAACACCGCCCGGTAGGCGGGGTCGTGTTGCCACAGCAAGCCGTGGGTTCCGGTCGCCCGTACCCGCCCGTCCTCCAGCCATACGACGAGGTCGGCGCGGACGGCGGACGAGAGGCGGTGCGCGACCACGATCCGGGTGCCGGGCCGGATCTCGCGGGCGAGGGCCCGCTCCACCTCGCGGGCCGTGACGGTGTCGAGGCTGGAGGTGGCATCATCCAGTACGAGGAGCCGTCCCGCATGGGCGAACGCCCGTGCCAGGCCGAGGCGTTGGACCTCTCCGCCGGACATCGGGGCATCGGCGAGGCGCGTGCCGTACGCGTGGGGCAGGCGCCGTACGAACAGGTCGGCGCCCGCAGCACGGGCCGCGGCGCTCACCGTTTCCGGGCCGGGGTCCGGACCCGAGCCGAAGGCGATCGCATCGCCGACCGTGTCCCCGAGCAGCACGGGCCGGTCGAAGGCGTACCCGACTTCGCGGCGCAGTGCTTCGGCGGTCACCTCCCGCAGGGACACCCCGTCCAGCAGGACCCGGCCCGCGTCGGGGTCGGTGAGCCGGCCGGCCACGGCGGCGAACAGCGTTTTGCCCGCGCCCGAGCGGCCCACCACGGCCACCGTGGCGCCTCCGGGGATCACCAGGCTGATGTCGTGCAGGACCGTCGCACCATCGCGCACGACCCGGACGCCCTGCAGTTCCAGGGTGCCGGGGCCGCCCTCCGGCAGTTCCGCCCGGCCGTGGCCGAGTACGGGCAGGGTCAGGAGGGCGGCGGTCCGCCGGGCCGCGGACCGGCCGCGGACCACGGCTGCGAGTGCGCCGGTCACGGCGCCGATGCCGGCCGCGAGGCCGGCGTACCGTACGGCGGCGAGGAGTTCGCCGACCCCGATGGCCCCGGCCGCCAGGCGGATGCCGCCGACGGCCAGGACCGCGTACAGGAGCATCGGCATGAGGGCCGCGGACCGGGCCGTGGCGCCGCCGTAGACCTGCCACATCCGCCTGCCCTCGGTGCCCAGCTCGGGCAACCGGGCCAGGATCCGCGCGCGTTCGCGCTCCGCGGTGCCGGCGGCGGCGATCGTACGCGCCCCGGCCAGAGCCTCGGTCAGGCGGCCGGCGGTCTCGAGCTGGACCTGCTGGTAGCGGGCGACGCTGGTGTGGGTGTCGCGGGCGAAGGCCCGCAGCAGGAGCACCAGGAACGGAACGCCGACGAGGAAGGCGAGTGCCGTCCACAGGTCGATGAGGAAGAGGGCGGCCATCGCGCCGAGCGGCGGCAGCAGTGCGGCGACGGCGTGCGCGACGGCGGCCGGGACCTTCCCTGCCTCGGTGGCGTGCGCGGTCAGCCGCGCGGCGGTTTCGCCGGGTGCACGGCGGGCGCCGTGGTGCGGGGCCGTCCGCAGCAGCCGGGCGAGTGCGAGCCTGCGCAGGCTCGCGGTGGAGCGGCCGTCGACCTCGCCGGTCAGCCGGGCGGCGGCCGCGTCCAGCGCCACTTCGGCCGCGATGACCGCGGCGCACAGCAGTGTCCAGGCGGGGCCCGACGGGGCGCCGCGGAGCAGCAGGTCGAGGGTGTGGCCGAGGACGGCCGGCTCGGCGAGCGCCGCCGCGGCGGCGCTCAGCGTGCATCCGAGGACGCCGGCGGTGCGCCCGGCGCTGTGCCGGGCCGCTGCCACGAGAGCCCGGTCGGTGGTGCGTGCCACGGCGGCCGCCTGTGCCGTGCCGGCCGCCGTGCCGTCGACCGCCGTGTCGGGAGGGCTCATCGGCGGATGCCTCCAGTGATGTGGTGCGGGCCCGGGCGGCGAACCGCCCGGGCCCGAGGTGACCTATGTCAGTTACAGGTCGTGATGCTCAGGCTGCTGTCGCCGCAGAGCAGCAGGCTGGCCCGGCTGCCACCACCGCCACCGCCGCCGTGCAGCGCGCCCTCGGTGACCTCTTCCTTGGGGGTCTCCATCGACTGCAGGTCGAGAAGTGTCATGTCAGATTCCTCTTCTGTCGAGTGGTGCGATGGGTCACGGCCCCGGGCGGGACCGGCTCTGGGGCCGCCGCGGTGCGTCGCAGCGGCGGGAGGAACGGCAGGTGCGCGCGCCCGCCGGGCGCGGCGCCGCCGAGGGCGAGGAGAGCGCCGGCGGTGCCCGTGGCGAGGTCCATGGACAGGCGCATCATCTGCTCGCCGGGGAAGGCGAGATGTCCCTGGTACGGCACGGCGTGCCGGGCCAGCGCGTCGATCTGGCGGGCGATGTCGTCGGGTCCCGTGCCCGGGCCCGGGGTGGTGGTCCGGGCCAGGTGGAGGATCATCCCGGCGGCGCCGCGCAGCAGCCCGGGCTGGGCGTAGAAGGTCGCCTGCGCCGCCCGTACGATCTCGCGCCGGGCCTGTTCGAAGCGCTCGTCGGGAGCGTGCTCCAGCCAGTCGTCGAGGACCATGCCGATACCGACGCTGCCCTCGCCGAGGTACGGCATGGTGCGCCAGCCCTCGTTCACCTGGAGGGTGCCGTACGCGCTGGTGACGCAGCGGTCGAGGTCGCGGTGGAGCGACCGGGCGGACTGGAGCAGCAGTTCCTTGTCGCCGGTGCGTTCGTACAGGCGCAGGAAGAGGAGGGCGGGGCCGGTGTTCCCGTACATCAGTCCGGCGCGGGCGGGCCGCTGCTCCGGGCGGGCGAGCAGTTCGGCGCAGCGCAGGGCCGCGGTGTGCAGCTCGCTCTCGCCGCTCGCGGTGCCGAGCGCGTCCAGGGCCAGGCCTATGCCGGCGAGTCCGCTGTGCAGGTCGGGGCCCGCGCTCTGCCAGGACTGGTGCAGCAGCCGTTCGGTGAGGGCGAGGGCGCGGCGCGGGTGTCCGAGCCGGTGCAGGGTCCACGCCGTGCCGGCGAGGCCGTCGTAGAAGCCGAGCGGAGTACCGGAGGCCGGATCCTCCGTCCGTGCCAGCAGCCATTCCTCGGCTTCGGGCCAGGGTCCGGCGCCGGTCTCGGCGAGGGCGTGGAGCACTCCGGCGATCCCGTAGCCGAAGCCGATGCCTGCGCCGGCGGTCGCGAACTGGGCGATGTCGCCCGGCACGAAGCGGTCCTCGCGGTCCGGGGTGGCGCTCGCGCGTATCGCCGCGTTCATCGACGTACGGGCGGCCGGCCAGTCCCCCGGCTCGACGGGCAGGTACGGGCCGGGCGGCGCGTGCAGGCGGCCGCCGGGTGCACCCTGCGGGGCGCCGGACAGGATCTCTTCGACGGCCTCGTCGAGGAACTGACGTGGTACGGGGAACTGGGCGGCGGCGACGGCGGCCAGGTGGGCGGCCTTGGCCCGGTCCAGGACGAGCAGGCTGGTCAGGGGGAGGAACAGGGCGAGCCGCAGACAGGCGAGGGCGTAGCGGTCGACGGAGAACCCGCGCCGCTCGGCGGGGGCGACGAAGGCGGGGTTGGCCACGGTCTGCCGCAGTCCCTCATCGACGTGCGCGGCGGCTTCGAAGTCCAGCAGGGCGACGGACGGTTCGCCGCTCTCGTCCTCCGCGACCATGATGTTGAAGAGGTGAAGGTCGTTGAAGACCACGCCGCGGGCGTGCACGGCTTCGACGGCCTCGGTGACGCGGCGGTGGATCGTCAGGGCCCACTCGGTGTACGAAGCGAGCTCCGCCGGGTCGGGGTCCGCCTCGATCAGCGGGTGGCGGCGGGCGAAGTAGGTGTTGAGCGGTTTGCCGGCGAGGTGTTGCAGCACCAGGAAGTGGTGGTCGCCGACCGTGAACGTGCCACGCACCGCGGGCACGCAGCCCAGGCCCGACAGCCTTTCCAGTGCGGCCTGTTCGCGGTGCAGCCGGGTCACGGCGTCGGCGCCGTCGGCGGCGAGCCCGGCGTACGGGCGGGCCTCCTTGAGGACCACGCTCTCGCCGGTGCGGCTGTCCTTGCCCAGGTAGACGCCGCCGCCGTTGGAGAAGTGCAGCGCCCGCTCCACCGTGAAGGGGATGCCGGTCAGGGTGATCGCGGAGCGCGCTGCAAGGTGCGGCTCCAGGAAGGCGGGCAGCTGGAGCCACTCGGGTGGCTGGAACACCGGTCCGCGCGGGTCCGGTACGAGCCGCCCGTCAGGGGTCTCGATCGCCGGGACCAGCTCGCCGTGCTCGTCGTAGCAGTGCCGCAGGGTGAAACTGCCGTAGCGCAGGTGGACCGGGCCGGCGCCCCAGCGCAGATCGCTGAGGATGTACGGGCCGGCCGCCCCGGCCAGCGCGGCGTCGAGGTCCTCCGCGATCCGGCGGCACTGCTGCTCGTCGGCCGGGTACACGGTGATGAACTTGCCGCTCGCCGCGCGGTCGGCGTACTTGGCGTTGCGCAGGTGCAGCAGGTACCGGCTCGGTATGAACTTGAAGGCGATGCCTCGGGCGGTGCAGTACTCGTACACCGTCGTCAGCAGCGATTCGGCGTTGTCGAGCGTGGCCGAGACGTGGATCTTCCAGCCCTGCGCGGGCAGTTCGGCATCGGCGGGGCGCAGTGCGAGCCAGTCGCCGCTGCGGTGCGAGCGCCACCCCGACGGGACGGGGGCGAGTGCGGCCGGGTAACTCTCACCGGCGCGCCGGTACGGCGCGTCGTAGAACCAGCGGTCGGCGTCGCAGAACGCGGCGTACCCGTTGTTCACACCTGCTCCCTCGGTCGGCGGCAGAACCGACCGTGTCACGCCCGGCGGATACGACGACAGTCACGCCTGTCACCGATGGGGTGTGCAGTACTCACGAGTCACGAGTCAGGTGTCCCGGATGACGTTCTCCGGTCGTTTCCTCGTCACATGGCGGAGGGAGCGGAAGCGGTTTCTCGCCACTCGAGGGCCGCCCCTCACCAAATTTCATTCATCATGCATTTATCGAATGTCAGCATGTGAGGGGTGAGATCAATCGTCCGCTTCGGACACCGACATGACGGAGTATGTTCTTGACCACTTACCTCAGGCGCGCTGCCGGCCCACGGATGCTCTTGGCGCTGATCGCGGCCCTGTGCGGAATCATCGGTACCACCGCGCTCGGCACGGCCCCGGCGGCAGCAGCCGAGCAGCGTCACCCCATCTACGCCATCGCGCACCGCGTCGACACCCTGGACGGCGTGGACGCCGCGCTCAAGCACGGCGCCAACGGCATCGAGATAGACGTCTGTGCCTGGTGGAACCCGAACGAATGGCGGGCCTATCACGACTGTTCCTCGGCCGGTGACAACCGGCTGGGTCCCAGCTTCGACAGCATGATCGACCGCATTCTTTCCCACGCCGACTCAGGACGCCGACTGTCGCTGGTCTGGCTGGACATCAAGGACCCGAACTACTGCGGAGAGCAGGAGAACCGCGGGTGCAGCGTCGCCGGACTGCGCGACAAGGCGCAGCGGCTGACGGCTGCCGGGATCCAGGTGCTCTACGGGTTCTACGAGTACCACGGCGGCGGCACCCCGGACGTCGGCGGCAGGGGCTGGAAGAGCCTGGAAGGCAGGCTCGGCAGCCTGGAGGGCATCACGACGACAGGAACCCGCGACCAGGTCCGGGGGGCCTTCAACCGGTCCGGTTCCGGATTCCCGGCCGGCCGCCGGGTGATGGATTACGGTGACAGCGACATCACCAAGGGGTTCGGCAACTGCACGGAAGCCACTCACTACACGTGCGCGGAGCTGAAGAAGGGCGCCGGGGACCGTGACTCCGGACAGCTCGCGGCCACACTGTCCTGGACTACGACTTACAACGATCCGTGGTACGTCGACAAACTGCTGGGCGACGGGCGTGTGGACGGCATCATCGCGGGCTACGGGGCCTTCACCGGAGTGCGCGAATACGACGACAGCTGGCAGTGCGCCAACTCCATCAGCCTCGTCCGTGACTGGGTGAACCGCCACAGCGGCACCCATCGCATGGCGACCCCTGGTGACCGTCTGTTCAGGTAGAGCACAGGCATCGCCAGTTGCAGCGGTGCACGGCGCACCGGGGTGGATCTACGGCACTGTCACCGGCGATGTCACTGGCTGTCCCTCACGATGTCGTGCACTCCCCGCGCGAGTGCACGACATCGCGGTGGGATGCACGACATCCTCGGTGTGCACCGGCTGCACCAGATGCGCGGCATCGCGGTTCTCTCAACGATGCGGGCCGCGGTTCTCGGGACGGTGCGCCCGGTGGTCGTCCTCGCGCACCGGGCACGGCGCCCCCAGCTATACGGCGAGTGCTGCGAGTTCACCCAGGACTCGGGCCGCTGGTGCCGGGTCGACCAGCCACTTCAGGTGGCTGCCCGCAAGGGTGCGGACGTCGTACGGGTTGTCCGGCGTCAGCGCGTCGCCTTCGCGGATCAGCCGGTCCTGTATGGCGAGCGGCAGGCTCGTGTCGTCGGCCAGGCGGACGTAGGTCTTCGGGATGCGACCCCAGGTCTCGGCCTGTGCCCGGTCGGTGGAGGTGCCGACGTCCAGGTTCTCGTCGGGCTGGAAGGTGTTCAGGAACGTCAGGAACTCCTCGTCGGTGCCGTCAGCGAGGAAGGCCGCCTTGAAGGCCGCGAGCGCGTCCGGATTCGCGGTGCGGAAGTTGACGCGGAGCAGGCCGAGTTCGGCCGGGTTCCCGGCCAGCGCCAGGCCCAGGGCAGCGGCGTCGACCGTGGCCATCTCCGGCTCGGCGTAGTAGTCGCCGACGTCGAGATCGACAGGGCACCAAGCCGAGACGTAGACCACGCGGTCGATCAGGTCCGGCCGTGCGTTGGCTGCGGCGGTGGCCGTGACGCCGCCACGGCTGTGGGAGACCAGGATCACCGGCCCGTTCCGCTTGGCCCTTTCGAGGATCCCGATCAGGTGCGCGGCATTGTCGGCGAGCGTGACGCCCTTGATCGAGCCGGGTGCCGTGGTGAGCTCTTCGAGATCTTGTGGCGCCTGGTAGGCGCGCGTGTAGGTCGCCTGGAAACCATGACCGGGCAGGTCGACGGCGACTGAACGGTGCCCCAGGAGACCGAGTTCGGCCTGGAGCGGTGCGAATGAGAAGGAGTTCGAAAAGGCTCCGTGAACCAGTACGAACGTCGGTTGCATCTGTCTACTCGCTTTCTGGCGTCCCGTGGCATCGGCGGCACGCGCGTCGCTGGTACCGGCCGGCAGCCATCGGCTCGGACCGGCCCTCGTAGCAGGACCGATCGGGCGTCGCCACCGGACGCCGCTTGCAAAGGAGCCAAGGCCAAACGCCCCCACAGCCGGATCCGGATACGCACCCGCCGGCTCCTTTACGGCTACCCCCGACACACGGGCACCCCGTGCCACTCAAACTTCGATGGCACAAACCTAATGATCATCGGGGCCCTTTGGCAATGATCAAGGTCCGATGACACAGGACCGGGCCGCCGAGCCGCCCTGTAGCGATCGGCCGATACGGCGCCCCGGCCCGGCCAGCCGGGAGGCAGGTAGGCAGGTAGTTCGAATTTGAACGTTATGCTGGAGTCGCCCACATCGAGCCAGACCATTCGAGCCACCGGGAGCGCTGCCGCATGTCCGTCCGCCGCCTGAACCACGCCGTGCTCTGGATCCGCGACGTCGAGCGCTCCGTGGCGTTCTACACCGACGTCTTCGGATTCCAGGTCGACCACCTGACCGCCGGTCGCGCCGCCTTCCTGAGCGCCCCCGACAGCCTCAACGACCACGACCTCGGGCTGTTCGCGATCGGCGCCGACGCGCCCGGCCCCGAGCAGGGCCGGGTCGGCCTCTACCACCTGGCCTGGGAGGTCGGGACCCTCGGCGAGCTGGCGGAACTCGGACACAAGCTCACCGAACGCGGTGCACTGGTCGGCGCGAGCGACCACCTGGTCTCCAAGTCCTTCTACGCCAAGGACCCGGACGGCAACGAGTTCGAGGTGATGTGGCGCGTCCCCCGCAAGGACTGGCCCGCCGAAGACGCCGACCAGCGCCCGGGCCCGCTCGACCTGCCGGCCGCGATCGCACGCTGGGGCGCGGACCTCGCGACGGGTTCGGCGGCAGGCTCCGCCACCTGAGGAACACGGACCTTGATCACCCGCAGCGCGGTCACCGCCTCCTCGCCGTGGAGGCGGTGGCCGCCACCGCTGCGTTCCGGCTCGGCCGGCAGGCCGTGGCCCGCAGCAGAACATCGGCGCCGTTGCCCGAGCAGTGATCCGTTGCTTCGACGAGGCCGTGAGTGAGTACGGCGCGAGCGCATACCGCGGCAAGTGGGGTGAAGTTTCGGCCGTACCTGGCACGGGTTCGCCGGAACAAGTGCGCTTTGGAGAAAACCGGCAGTCGCGGCCAGGAGTCTGCGGGAACGGCCGCGGACCGGTTCGTGCCGGCCTGTCCGGCGGACGTCCGGGGTGGATCTCCGCGCACTTTCGTTGCGTTTGCCCGTCGCTGCGGACGGCAGGAGACTGGTGATATCAGCGTGGCCCCGCCGCTGGAATCCGGGCTGCTTGGCGCCGAACGCTTCTCCCGCTGCTGTCAGATCAGCGGACCCCTGCTGTTTCCTCGACCCTTTCCATGGCCGGGAACGCAGGAGTGATCCGAGAACATCCAAGCGTCAATTGATGAATTGTCAACCGTTGGTCCTCTCGCCCAGGAGGTGCCCCATGAGCAGGACCCGCCCAGTCAACTGCATCATTCCCCCGTACATTCTCGACAAGCTCCTCGAAAGCGAAGACCGTGAGGTACGCGAGGCCGCCTTGGACACGCTTCTGACCACCGCGCGCCTGCGGGGCGAGCGAGCGGTCCGGGCGTCCCTCGCCGGTGCGGCCGCCACCGCCGGTAACGGCCGGCGCACCATCTTCGACTGCGAGCAGGGAGTTTCCCTCCCCAACGCTGTCCTGGTCAGGCCTGAAGACGGACCGGAATCCGCGGACCCGGCCCTCAACCAGGCTTTCGACGGACTCGGCCTGACGCGCGACTTCTACAAGGAGGTGTTCCAGCGCAATTCGATCGATGACCGGGGGATGCGGCTGGACGGATACGTCCACTTCGACGTCCAATTCAACAACGCGTTCTGGGACGGACGCCAGATGGTCTTCGGTGACGGGGACGGCAAGCAGTTCAGCAACCTCACGGGATCGCTGGACGTCATCGCTCACGAGTTGACGCACGGGGTCACCGAGAACACCTCGGAGTTCGAGTACCACAATCAGTCCGGGGCCCTGAACGAGTCGATGTCGGACGTCTTCGGGTCGCTGGTCAAGCAATGGTCACAGAAGCAGAAGGCCGAGGATGCGGACTGGCTGATCGGGGCTGACGTGTGGACCCCGGGAATCGGCGGTGACGCCCTGCGGTCGATGAAGGCGCCGGGGCAGGCATACGACAATCCGCAGTTCGGAAAAGACCCCCAGCCCGACCGTATGAGCAAATTCGTCCACCTGCCCAACACCCGTAGAGGGGACTTCGGCGGGGTGCACTACAACTCCGGCATTCCGAACAAGGCGTTCTTCCTGGCTGCCATGGGCATCGGCGGGTTCGCATGGGAGGCTGCCGGGAACATCTGGTACGAATCGCTCAAAGCCTCCAGCAGGGATGCCACTTTCCAGGATTTCGCGGACACCACCTTCCAGAAGGCCGGAGAACTGTTCGGCATCGGAAGCCCCGAGCAGTCGGCCGTACTGGCGGCGTGGCAGGGAGTGGAGATCCAGATCAGCGGGGTCCCGGCGGGGCTCGCCCGGGCACGGAGCTTGCCGGTCAACGGGAACGGCGGCCTGGGCCGGCAGGACGGCTTGGCGGCCCTGACCAGACAGATCGGGGAACTGAGCGCCAAGGTGAGCGGGCTGGCCAAGGAAATGGCCGCACTGAAGGGGGCCAAGTGACCACCGGTCGCGCGCGATGAAGGTGACTCTGGAGTCATACGGCGGGCTGGCGGCGGCAATCCGCCGCCGGCCCGAGGTGCTGGACACAGCGGCGCTACCCGAGAACGCCGCAGCGGAGCTGACCCAGCTGGTGGCGGCGGCCGTCGCGATGCCCGTGGCGGACCAGGCCGACCGTGCCAGGGACGCGATGACCTACACGATCACGATGGAGGACGACGGCCACGCGACGGCGCTCGAACAGTCGGACGCCGCCATGTCCCCGGCGTTCGCGGCCTTGCTCGCCTGGCTCAAGAAACACCTCGCGCAGCAGGACCGGCCCTAGGCGGTTTCTTCTCGTACTGCACCCCCGACGGCGATTCCTCACCGTCCGGCCCCTGCCTCACTCCCCTGCCCGTCACCTGGAGCAGCAGTGCAGCCCCGCGCGCGGCGGGGCTGCACTGCTATGGTCCGGAGCGGTCACGGCGTGACGGTCGGCTTCTCCAGCTCCAGGGAGTTGCCCGCAGGGATCCTGCCGCAACTGGTGGGGGCGGTCTTGCCCGCGAAGCGGTCGTCCAGCCAGGCCATCGCGCGCGGCGCCCAGTACGGCATGGCGCCGACGTGGCTGAGCAGGTCGTACTGCTCGTACTTGATCGAGCTGTTGCCGGTGGCGCAGTACTGCCGGGCCAGCGTCCGCACGTCCCCGGCGACCATGACGCCGTCACCCGTGCCGATGCCCGGCGGCCTGCTGAACGTTCCCTCGAGCCAGCCCGCGTTCCCCTGCCCGATGAACCCCGGGACGGTCGGGGTGGCGGCCCGGCCCAGATTGATCTTGTTGACCGCTGCGACGAAGGCCGGAATGGAGTTCGGGTCCTTGTACTCCGGTTTCGCCATGTCCTTCCATGTCATCCCCGGGTGGTGGGCCAGCGCATCGACGATCGAGCCGTGTTCGAGCTCCTTGACGACCGCGAGGCCCTTCGCGCTCAGGTAGGGGGTGAGGTCGATGTCGTACGAGCGTGAGACGCCTATGAGGGCCATCGGGATCACCCCGTTCCACGCCAGCGCGCCGTCGACGTACCTGAGGTTGTGCGCAGGGGCGACGAGCAGCCCGCCCTCGGCGAAGCCGACCAGCTGCTTGTTCACCTCGGGCGCGTACGCGGGGGCCAGGACCGACGCCCAGTTGGTGGCGATGGACCCGCCGGAGTAGCCGAACAGGCCGAACCTCGTACCGGCATGCAGACCCGTCTCCCCGGTGCGGATGGCGGCGCGGATCGAGTCCAGAGTGTTCGTTCCGTACTCCGGGCCGGCCGCGAAGTCGGCGTTCTGTCCCTCGGTGTCCGGGATGACCACGTCGTAGCCCTTGAGCAGAAGCGGCGCCACGATGAGGGATTCGGCGTTGGCGATGGCGCCACCGAGAGAGACGTCACCGGCGATGGCCCGGGAGGGACCGTCCTCCGGGCTGAGGGAGTCGTAGAACGACTGGTACGACACCGCCTTACTGCCGTCGCCGTACTGGCTGCGGACCACGGTGGTCACGTTGGCCGAGGGCCTGCCCTGGGCGTCGGTCGTGCGGTAGAGCAGCTGGATCGCCTTCAACGGCGTCGGGATGCCGAAGACGTGGTAGTTCAGCGTACGTTTCTTCAGAACGTCGCCCGGCTGGTATGCGGACAGCGGCTTGCTGCCGTCGTAACGGTAGAACGGGTCGGGCGCCGTCGCCGTGGTCGTGGTCGTCCCCTGTGTCACCGCAGTCGGTGCGGCCGTCGCCGTCGGCGCCGTGCCGACGACGACGCCCGTCACGATGGCGGTGGACAACAGAGCAGAAGTTCTCCGGTTCATTACTCCCCCGTACGTCTAGCCTGCAGCGGCTTTACCTGGCGGTAACTTACTGGAGGTAACGCCGTTACACATAGAAGCGTCGCCAGGGTTTTCCACGAGGCTCTGAGCCGGTCACGGTGGACCGGGGCCCCGTCGAGGGCTTCGTCAGAGGGACGGTGGGGCGGAACCCGGGGGCCCGGGCGGAGCCCCGCCCCCTCCGGCAGGGCGGCTGTTCAGGATACGGATACGGCCAATCGGAGGGGCACGCGCCGGCCGTGGGGGCACCGGTCCTCGAAGAGCGCGCGGGCCTGCCCTTCTCCGCGATCCGGAGGACCTGCTGTGCACCGGTGTCGCACAAGCATCGCTCGGCGATCACACGGTCGTCACACCACCGTCGTCACCCCATCGAACTCGTCGGCATCTGGATGGCTTGAAGTCACGGAACTCAATCCCCCGCCGCCGTCACGCCGTTGATCACGTCTCTCTCACCTCACATACTGCGCTGACCGGCCCGTCGAGCGCCGTTGCGCCCCTGGCCGGAATGACCCATCGACCTCATCCCAAGCTCCTGGGGGAGACTTGCGCGCACATGTGCAGAGAGCACGCGCCTTCACCGTCACAGCGGCCACTTCGGTGGCCCTCGTGGCAGGCATGACCGGCCCCGCGGCGGCCATCACCACGTCCACGACCACCACACCGAACACACCGAACACCACACGCTTGGACAGCAACCGCCGGATCCAACTCATCACGGGCGACCGCGTGGTGGTCGGCGACAAGGGCCGGGTGGTGGGCTTCGAGTCCGCCAAGGGCCGTGAGCGCATACCCGTACAGGTGCAGCGCACCAAGAACCACACGCTGGTGGTGCCCAGCGACGCGCAGCGCCTGATCGCCACGGGCAAGCTGGACCAGCGGCTCTTCGACGTCGACGAGCTCACCGACCCGCTGCTGCGCAAGAGCCACCGCGACGGGCTCAAGCTGATCGTGCAGTACGACGGGGGCACCAGTGCCGCACGGGCCGAGGTGCGTTCGGCAGGTGACACCCAGGTGCGGCGCACGTTCCCGACCATCAATGCCGACGCCCTCCGTACGTCGCAGGACGATGTGGCCAAGGTGTGGGAGGCGCTGACCGACCAGGGCAAGGGCGGCGTGCGCGCCACCGCCTCCGGCATCGGCAAGGTGTGGCTGGACGGGGTGCGCAGAGCGAGCCTGGACCGCAGTGTCGAGCAGATCGGCGCCGACAAGGCGTGGGCGGCCGGGTACGACGGCAAGGGCGTGAAGATCGCCGTCCTCGACACGGGAGTCGACAAGGCCCACGACGACCTGAAGACCCAGGTCGTCGGCGAGAAGAACTTCTCCACCTCACCCGACACCGCAGACCGCGTCGGACACGGCACGCACGTCGCCTCGATCGCCGCCGGTACCGGCGCCATGTCGGGCGGCAGGTACAAGGGTGTCGCCTCCGGTGCCAAGGTCATCAGCGGGAAAGTACTGAACGATGAGGGAGTCGGGGACGACTCCGGCATCATCGCGGGCATGGAGTGGGCCGCCGCCGAGGGCGCGGACGTCGTCAACCTCAGTCTCGGCGGCCCGGACTCCCCCGGCGTCGACCCGATGGAGGCGGCGGTCAACAAGCTGTCCGCCGAGAAGGGGATCCTGTTCGCCATCGCGGCGGGCAACGAAGGCGAGGGCGGTGACTCGACGGTGGGCTCGCCCGGCAGCGCGGACGCCGCGCTGACCGTCGGCGCCGTCGACAAGGACGACAAGCCGGCGCCCTTCTCCAGCATCGGTCCGCGCACCGGCGACGGAGCCGTCAAGCCGGACGTGACCGCGCCCGGCGTTGCCATCACTGCGGCCGCCGCCCCCGGCAGCGCGCTCGACACCCGCCCCGGCACACCGCACCCGGCCCCCGGCTACCTGCAGATCGACGGCACCTCCATGGCCACGCCCCACGTAGCGGGCGCGGCGGCGATCCTGAAACAGCAGCATCCGGGCTGGAAGTCCGCCGAGCTCAAGGGCGCGCTGACCGCCTCCGCCAAGGGCGGCGACTACACCCCCTTCCAGCAGGGCTCGGGCCGCATCCAGGTGGACAAGGCGCTGGCCCAGAGCGTGATCGCCGATCCGGTCTCGCTGACCTTCGGCGTTGCACAGTGGCCGCATCCCGACGACCAGCCCCTCACCAAGAAGGTCGGCTACCGCAACCTCGGGACCAGCGACGTCACCCTTGACCTGTCGGTGTCCGCGCTGGATCCGGCGGGCAGGCCGGCCCCGGCCGGGTTCTTCGCGCTCGGCGCCACCAAGGTGACCGTGCCCGCCGGGGGCACGGCCGAAGTCGACCTGACCGCCGACACCAGGATCGGCGACGCCGACGGCACCTACTCCGGTTACGTCACCGCCACCGGCGCGGGCCAGTCCGTCCGCACGGCCGCGGTGGCCGTCCGCGAGGCGGAGTCCTACGACCTGACGCTCAGGACCATCGACCGCGACGGCGCCGACGCCGTGAACTTCTCCAGCACCCTGATCGGCGTCGCCGGCTCCGGCAAGGGCTTCCAGGCCCGGATCGACAACGAGCCGGGCACACACAAGATCCGTGTGCCCAAGGGCTCGTACACGTTCAACGCGGCCGTGTACCAGGACCCGTCGGACCTCACCAAGGGCACCGACTGGATCGCCCAGCCGAAGCTGGACGTCTCCGGCGACACCACGGTCACGGCCGACGCGCGCACCACCAGGCCGGTGGACATCACCGTGCCCGGAGTCGACAAGGTGGACTACGGGGGGACGTACTACGAGGTCGCGACCGACATCGGCCGCGTCGGCAACGGCTGGGTCCTGAGGGGTTTCACCAACTTCCGCACCGCGCACATGGGTCCGGGCGTCAGCGACGGTTCGCTCCTCCAGACCTGGGACGCGCACCTGCTCAAGGACGCCACCGCTCAGTACTCGGTGGCCTTCGGCGGCAAGACGCAGAAGGTCGCGACCGGCTACACCAAGCACGTGAAGGCGAACGAACTGGCGACGCTCAAGGTGGACGTCGGTGCCTCCGCTCCCGGGAAGACCACTCTCACCTCTCCGTTCGCCCATCTGCCGGGTGCGCCGGAAGGCAACGGGTTCTCGGCGCCGCAGGCCACGCCCGGCACGCGCACCTTCTACGTCTCCACCGCCGACGGCGTCAAGTGGCTGACCAAGTCGGAGCAGTTCGGCGAGCCCGACAAGTGGGGTCACCCGGCCTTCGACGGCGCCTACGAGATGACCGAACCAAAGCACTACGAAGCCGGCAGGACATACCGGGAGACGTTCAACACCGGCGTCTTCGGCCCGCTCCTGGGCGAGAAAATGGGCGTCTTCCGCACCGCACCCGACGCGGCCACGGGCGAGCAGCAGCTCGTCGGCGCCGTGCCGCTGTTCGCCGACGGAAAGGGCCACGCGGGTCTGACGACGTACACCTCGGCCACGTCGGCGCTGTACCGCAACGGCGTCAAGGTCGGCGAGAACGACGACCCGCTGAGCGGCACGCAGCCCTTCAAGGTCGACGCCGCCGATGCCGAGTACCGGCTGGTGACCTCCGTGGAGCGCCCGGCGAAGGTCGCCGCAGCCTCCACCCGCATCGACGCCGGCTTCACGTTCCGTTCGAAGCAGGTCGCGGCCACCACGGCGCTGCCGGTGTCCACGGTCCGCTTCGCGGCCCCCGTCGACCTCGCCTCGCGCGCCCCTGGGGGCAAGTCGGTCCAGGTCCCGGTGACCGTGCAAGGCTCGGCGGCCGGGAGGAACCTCAAGTCGCTCGCCGTGTCCGTGAGCTATGACGACGGGAAGACCTGGCAGCCCGTGAAGGTTGCGAACGGCAAGATTTCCGTGAAGAACCCGGCGAAGGACAAGGCCATCTCGTTCTTCGCCGATGTCACGGACAAGCAGGGCAACAAGTCGTCGCTGACCATCCACAACGCGTACTACGGCAAGTGACGTTGCCCCGGTGACGCACACCGCGTGACGACGACGTGCTGGAAGCGTTCAAGAACCCTTCCAGCACGTTCCGTCGCGGACGTGTACATGACGGACGTGTACCTGACGGATGTGTGCCTGACGGACGTGTGCCTGATCGTCGGGGGAATCGAGCCTCCACCCGGTCAGGTCCTCCGGAGGTCCTCCGGACGGATCGCCCCGCCGTGCCGGTGCGTGCTGGCCGCCCTATGCTCGGGGCATGCCACGGCGCCCGATGCACATGTCCGACGCGGCCAAGGCCGCGCTGCGCACCGCCTTGCAGAAGCTGCGGACCGACCTGCATGCCCCCGCGGCCTTTCCCGCACCCGTGCTCGAAGCGGCCGACGCCGCCGCGCACTCGCCCCGGCTGCCCGACAAGGACGCCACCCATCTGCCGCTCTTCACGATCGATCCGCCGACGTCGAAGGACCTCGACCAGGCCATGTACCTGGAGCGGCGCCCCGGCGGCGGGTTCCGCGTGTACTACGCCATCGCCGACGTGGCCGCCTTCGTCGTGCCCGGCGGCGCGCTGGACGCCGAGGCCCAGAAGCGGATCGTGACGCTGTACTTCCCCGACGGCAAGGTGGCCCTGTACCCGCCCGCGCTCTCCGAGGGCGCGGCCAGCCTGCTGCCGGACCAGACCGTCCCCGCCCTGCTGTGGCAGCACGACCTCGACGCCCACGGCGAGGTGACCACGTCGTACGTGAGCCGCGCCCTGGTCCGCAGTAAGGCCAAACTCGACTACGCGGGCGTCCAGCACTCCATCGACTCCGGCACCGCGGAGGAGTCCGTGGCCCTGCTGCGCGACATCGGCACCCTGCGCGAGGCCGTCGAGGCCGCGCGGGGCGGCATCTCGCTCACCCTCCCGGAGCAGGAGGTCACGTTCGAGGACGGATCGTTCCGGCTGAGCTACCGGGCGCCGTTGCCCGTGGACGGCTGGAACGAGCAGATCTCCCTCATGACCGGGATGGCCGCGGCCCGGATGATGCTGGACAGCGGTCCGGGCATCCTGCGGACCCAGGACATGGCCCCGACCCACGAGGTCACACGACTGCACCGCATCGCCCAGGGCCTGGGCATCGACTGGCCGCACCACGTCTCGTACGCCGAGCTGATCCGCTCGCTCGATCCGCACGACCAGAAGCACGCGGCCTTCCTCCACGAGGCGGCCGGCGCCCTGCTGCTGAAATCGGTCTACAAGTCCTTCCGCGACCACGACCACATCCCCGAGCAGACGAGCCACGCGGCGATCGCGGCCCCGTACACGCACTGCACGGCCCCGCTGCGGCGTCTGGTCGACCGGTACGCCGGTGAGCTGTGCGTGGCTTCCTGCGCTGGCCAGGCCCCGCCGGACTGGGTGCTCGCCGCCCTGGACGGCCTGCCGATCACGATGGCGAAGGCGAAGGGGAGTGCGGCGGACCGGCAGTCCGTGGACCTGGTGGAGGCGGCAGTGCTCATGGACCGGGTGGGCGGCATCTTCGACGCCACGGTGATCGACACCGACGAGGAAGAGGTCCCGCCGAACCGGCGGGAGGGACAGGTCCAGATGGCGGAGCCCGCCGTGGTGGGCAGAGTCACCTCGGCGGACGTCGACCTCAAGCTGGGCGCAAGCGTCCGGGTCAGGCTCGAGCGGGCCGACCCCGCGTTCTCTGACAGGAACAAGAAGATCCTCTTCAGCTTGGTGCAGGACTGGTGACCTGAGTCAGGGATCCGCACTTCTGCGGAGTCGGAAATGGCGTCACCGAACCGTCGGGGTGCACGTCGCGGCGCTGGTCCCAGCCCAGCCAGGCAGCCCATGCGGCGACCGTGATGAGAAACAAGGGCGGGCCGGGGCGGGGGCTCGGGCGCTGCCGGCCCTCGGCATCGGCGGTCAGCCGGCCGCCGCGGCCGGTACCTGGCTGAACGCGGGGATCTTCATGCCCCGCCACACCACGTCCAGGCACAGCCGCTCGAACCGCAGCGGATGCTGGAGGACCTCGCCCCGGCAGCCCGCCCGATGCCGGTGGCCAACGCCGTGCGCGGGGTCCTGACCCAGCACGCCGCTCGGCCCGGCCAGACGAAACGGTGTGTCAGGAGACGCTCTTGGTCGCGCTGGAGACGACGCACTCCTTGTATTCGCCTCCGTCGCCCTTGCCGGTGTACGGCGTTGTGGCCTCGGCCTGCTGGGATCCGCCGGCCTTGACCGTCAGGTTGGTGACCCTGGCCGTGGCGGCGAGGGCGCTCGAGCCGGGCGCGCCTTCGAACTTCATGGTGATGTTGTAGGTGTAGCTCAACGAGCCGCTGTTGGTGACGGTGAGCCGGGCGACGAGGTTCTTGCCCGACTCGTCCAGGCGGCACTTGTCGATCTTGATGTCACGCTCGGCCTTGTTGGCGCTGCTCGAACCGCCCGTAACGGAGGAGTTGCCGGACGAGGTACCGCTGCTGCTGTCGCTGCCGCCAGTGGTGCTGCCGGTGGTACCACTGCTGGAGCTGCCCGAGCTGCTGGAGTGCGAGGAGCTGGAGCCGTGGCTGCCACCGCAGCTGGCGCCGTGGGAGCCACGGGCTCCCGTCAGCGCGACGACGGCGACACCGAAGACGGCTATTGCCCGGACATGACGAAGCTTCACATTCAATCCCGTTGCAAAGAGTGATGAGCAAGTAGGGCACCTTGGCAGGCGCACGTCACCTTAATACCGTCTTTATGTCGCCCGGTCGCGCCCATCCGGACGGGCCCACATGATCGTGACACGATCACGACATACTGATCACAACCGGGAACTCAGGCTGCCAACTTCTGCGGCATCTGCGCCATGCGCACGGAGTTCGACACCATGCCCTGCGGGCGAATTGCATCCTTGAGCAGGGACCACAGCAGCAGCCCGTCTGTGCTCCTGGCGCACAGGAAGTCCCCGGCCTCGGGGGCGACTTCGCTGCCCTGAGTGAGTGCCGCGACGAGCAGCACCGCGCACCCGCTGCTCGCCCTCGTCCTTCCAGCTGACACCGGGCGCGGGCCGGCTCTAAGTTCTCTTGTAGGCGATTGCACTCGGGGGAATTGTGGAGCAGTTGAAGGCCGGTGACCCGGCGGCCGTCGGCCCGTACCGGATTACGGCGCGGCTCGGCGCGGGCGGCATGGGGCAGGTCTACCTCGGAGAATCGCGCAGTGGTCGGCGGGTGGCGGTGAAGGTCGTCCGGCCGGAGATCGCCTCGGACCCCGGTTTCCGGGCGCGGTTTCGGCGCGAGGTGGAGGCGGCGAAGGCGGTCGGAGGCTTCTGGACGGCGACCGTGGTCGATGCGGATCCGGAGGCGGAGACGCCCTGGGTGGCCAGCGACTACATTCCGGCACCCAATCTTGCCGAACGGGTCCGGGAGAACGGGCCGTTGACGGAGGACGCGGTATGGCGGCTCGGGGCGGGCCTGGCAGAGGCGCTGCACTCCGTGCACCGGGCGGGGCTCGTCCACCGGGATCTCAAGCCCGCGAACGTCCTGCTCACGGAGAACGGGCCGCGGCTCATCGACTTCGGGATCGCCAAGGCGCTGAACGGTGCGACCATGCTCACCCGGACGGGCGTGGCGATCGGCACCGCCGGATTCATGTCGCCCGAGCAGGCCCAGGGCGGCAGTGTCGGCACGGCCAGCGACATCTTCTCGCTCGGTACGGTCCTGTGCTTCGCGGCCACTGGGCGCATGCCGTTCGGGGAGGGCAGTGCTGCGGGGCTGCTCTACCGGGTCGTGCACGAGATGCCGAACCTGGAACGCCTGCCGGAGGGACTCCGGACGGTGCTGGGAGAGTGCCTGGAAAAGCGAGCGGAGAGGCGGCCGTCTGCGGAGGAGGTGTTGTCCGCACTGAGCGGGGGTGGTGCGGAGACTGTGACGCGTCCGGTGATGGGTGCCGACATAGGTGTGGGTTCGCCTGTGGCTCTGCCGGACCTGGCGCCTACTTCCCCGCCACCTCCGCCGCTTGGCGCACCCGGGCCGCCGGCCTTGCCGGCGGAGGAGACGGTCATGGATGCAGTCCCAGTCCGGGCAGTCGTTGAGCGGGCCTCGGGGACGCCCATCGAGGTGCGGTACTCGATGGGGCACATGCGCGTCGCCTTCGCGGCCACGCTCGCCGGGACCGTTCCGCTCGGCGTGGCCGTGTTCTCCTTCGTGGACCATCCCCTCTCCGCCGCATTGGCAAGCATCGTCGCGCTTGTCCTGTTCAGCCTGGGAGGCCTGGCCATGGCACGCGGGGACGCGGCGTGTGTACGGGTGGCGGGTGACGGGCTCTACTTCCTGCGTGAAGGTCACGAATGGAGCGCGACCTGGGAAGAGCTGGCACAGGTAACTCTGCGGTCCACGCGCTGGGGTCTGCTTCAGGAGTTCGTCGTGGTTGGCGAACTAGCGCCGGCGGCGACGAAGAATGTCGTATGGGAACGCTTCCAGCCTGCCGGTGCCGGCCCCAGGGCGGCAGTCACCACCATCCGTTTCCGCAACACAGCACTGGCACGGGCGGAGATCCGAAGGCTGCACGAGGCGCTGCTGCACCGTGCTGGTAAGCGCTACTCGTACGACGGTGGACTTCTCGCCGTCATCCGCAGTCATTGACTCGGTGGGGGCGGGTGAGGCGGGTCACTACAGGTGAATGTCCCGGCGGGCCTGCTCCCGTTGCTAGATTGTTCGGCGGCCCGGTCCCGAGGCCCCGGACGAGATGCGCCGTACCCGGTTATGCACGACGACGCGCCAGGCGCCGTCCCACCGGCAGGCGCCGAAGCGCTGTCCGGCCCCGGGCGGCGTTCCCTCGTCGCACAGATGGGCTGACCACATGACCGTGCCGCTGACCCGCACCCTCTACCGGACGACCGCACACGCCAGCGGGGGCCGTACCGGATCGGTGGTCACCGACGACGGGCGCCTCGACGTCCGTCTGGCCCCGCCGCGCAAGAAGGTGCCCGGTACCACCAACCCCGAGCAGTTGTTCGCGGCCGGGTTCGCCGCCTGTTTCACGTCTGCGCTGGCCGAGGTCGCAGCCGAATTCGGGGCGGATGCCTCGGCCGCGCGCGTGGCGTGCGAGGTACAGCTCGGTACCACGGACACGCCCGCCGGCTACGGTCTCGCGGTCGGCCTCACGGTCTCCCTGCCGGGGTGGAAGGCGGCTGACCTGCTGCCCCTGCTCCACCGGGCGGACGCGGTCTGCCCCTACTCCCAGGCGGTCCGCGGGAACATCGAGCTCTCGCTGCTGGCCGTGGACGACACCGCCGCCGATGCCTGAGCCGGCAGGCGGCCTCGGAACCCCTCCGGCAGCGGGCGGGCCGGGCATCCCGGTGCCCGAGCGGGGTGCGTGGCTGCGGCGCGGCATCAGCCGGAACGGCGGTCCCCTGGTGGAAGACCGCGAGGTGGTGTGGCTGCAGGCCGGCCCGTACTTCGCCGACAGCCGGGGCTTCGCCGGCGTCACGTCCTTCGACGGCTCCCGCGTGCATTTCCACCACCTGGAGGGCGAGCCCGGCGAGGACACGGGCACCTTCCGGTGGGAGGGTGCGAACCTCATCGAGTGGGGCACCAACACGGACGGCAGTACGTTCCTGGAGGTCTGGACCCCACTGCCCGCCGACGACGGCGACACCGGCTCCTGGGCCGGTACCGGCTACCACGTGGTGCGCGTCGGCCGACACCTCGTACACGTCGATTCCCGTGCGGGTACGTACTGGCGGACGTGACCGGCCACGGCTTCGACCGAGGCCGACGGGAGTGTGAGGCAAACTTTCTCCAGACTGCGAGGTGTCTCATGAGCTCCTTGCAACTGGCAGTGTCGTCATGTTCCTGTGGCTGTTCCTCTTTACGTGGGTCGGCTGGCGGCGGCGCAGGCATGGCGGCGGCGGCGGAGCATCCACTGCCGGGGCATGGGGCGAGCTCTTCCATCCGTCACAGCGACACGTGCAACAGGAGCGGGAACGCCAACTTGTCCTCAGGGACGACGCCGAATCCGGTGCACCCCCCAGCTCTGTTGACCTCGACTCCGGCAAGGCGGTTATCCGCCCCGTGCAGAGCGCCACGAGCAGGTACGACGCGCTGTAGCGGTTCGTTACATCACCATCCGCCCGTGCACGACTGCCAGAAGTTCTCGGTTTCCTCCAGCCCCGTGCATCCGCTGAGCCGGCAGAAGCTGGTCGTCCTGCCGGACTGTTTTCCCCGCACCAGCACGCCGGGTCCACGCCTTGGCGGCCGACAGCCGATCAGCAGGTCGAGTTGGTCTGCCTGCCGACCAACTCCGTAGGCGCATGAGCTCGGAGCGTATTTCTACTCCAGCAGCTTTTTCCTGGTGCAGTAACTTGCCAACGCCCCCTGGGAATGACCAGCTGCCGCAGAGTAGGACAACCGGAGGATCATCCATGCCCCGAGAGGCGCCGTACCTCGCAGTAGCCGACGTGCTGCGCGCACGGATTCTCGCGGGAGAGTGGGAGATCGGGGAGTGCCTGCCGTCCCGGGCACGGCTCGCCGTGGAGTACGGGGTCGGACGCAACGTCATGCAGAGGGCCATGGACCGTTTGATCATCGACGGTCTCCTCGAAGGACGCGCCGGCTCGGGCACCTACGTCCGCATGCCGCGAGAGCGCCTGCGGCTGGTCCGCTCGCGGCACCGCGAACGCCGGGATGGCTCTCCTCCCTGGCACGACAGGAGGGAGCGGGGCAGGGCCGACGCCTGGGACTCACACAGTCAGGTGCGCGTCCCCGCACCTGAGCCAATCGCCGAGCGGCTCGCCATCAGCTCCGGGGACCTCTGTGTCAATACGCATTACGAGTTCCTCGCGGACGGGCAACCTGTCCAGCTTTCCGAATCCTGGGAGCCCATGGCTATCACGGATGGAACGCCGATTGTGCTGCCCGAGATGGGTCCCCTGGCGGGAAAAGGGGTGGTCGAGCGCATGCGTTCCATTGGCGTGGTCATCTCGACAGTGGTCGAGGTGCCGCGCCCGGCTCGTGCCACTCAGGTGCAGGCGAACCTTCTGGGGATCAGCACGGGGGATCTCGTGCTTCAGATCGAGCGGACCCTCTTCGACATGGAAGGACGTCCGGTGGAAACGGCCGACATGGTCATTCCGGACGTGCGTCGGGAAGTGGTCTACGAGTTCGGAGTCGGCCGACTGTAGTCGTTGAAGTCATTTAGAGAGACATCGCAAATTCGACAGTAGGGCATTCCATGGCAAAATCATCCCGACTCGGCCTCTTAGGTAATCGGGACTTCGGGCGGTTGTTTGCTGCCACTGCGCTCGGCCAGTTGGGCGACCGCATCATCTTTCTGGCCTTGCCTCTGGTTGCCATCGCGGCATTGCATGCCGACGAGTTCCAGGTGGGCTTACTGACTGCGATGGCTTCGGCAGGATCGCTCCTGGTCGGACTGCCGGCAGGCGCGTGGGTGGACCGCATGCGGAAGCGATCGGTGATGATCAGCACTGATCTCGCTCGCGCGCTGTTCCTCTTGACGGTTCCGGTGGCGTGGTGGGCGGGCCTTCTCACCATCTGGTGGGTCTATGCAGTCGCCTTGGTTCATGGAGTGTTGACTGTCTTCTTCGATGTTGCATACGTCAGCTATCTCCCGCACTTGGTGGGACGTAGCAATCTCGTGGAAGGAAACTCAAAACTGTCGGCCATACGCTCGGTGACCAGTATCAGCGGGCCGGCGGTGGCAGGGCCGCTGGTCGGTCTGGTTGGAGCTCCTGCAACGCTTTTGGCGAGTTCGGCCGGGATGGTTATGTCGGGACTGCTCGCGATCACCATCCGGAAACGCGAAAAGAAGCCTGAGGCGAGTGTTCACCCTCAATTGGGCCGAGAGATAAAGGAGGGGCTGAAGTTCGTCATCAAGTCCCCTACCCTCCGTGCGATCATGCTGGGGGATGCGATATTCAACCTCTTCCTGGTTATGTACCAGACCATGTTGCTGGTCTTTTTGGAGCGGGAGATAGGTCTCCAGTCCTTTGGTGTCGGCCTCATTTTGTCGGGAATGGGTTGTGGTGCCTTGCTGGGTGCACTGTTGGCAACCAGGGTCTCCAAGCGGGTCGGGCAAGGTCCGGTCATCTGGCTCGCGTCGCTGGTTACCTGTCCGTTGACTGTGCTCATGCCTTTGGCGCGAACGGGTTGGAGCGTGTACGTGGCTGCGATCGGACTCGCGGCTCTTTCACTGGGTGGAGTCGTCCGTGTGGTGACTCAGTCAAGCTTCCAACAGGCCCTGACGCCGGATCGGCTTCTGGGCCGGATGAGCGCAACAGCCCGCTTTGTTTCCTGGGGTGGCATTCCTCTTGGTGGGCTTTTGGGTGGAGCCTCGGGCTCTGTGTTCGGAGCGGCAGGCACTTTGTGGATTGGTGCAGCCGGTATGACGCTGAGTGTCCTTCCCAACTTCCTTTCACCGCTTCGAAAAATGCGCACGTTGCCCACGGAGAAGGCCCCCGAGTACGCGCTTTGAGGCGTCGCAGATGGCTGACAAACAAGTGCGTACGTATGACCTGTAGGGCTCTGGCCGATGCGGCGTCTCAATCGGCAAGCACGTCGGTGGGGCGATTCATGGTGCCTCGGCTGACGTCTGCCTCCCGCCAAAGGTTGTTCTTTGCCAGCTTGCCGTCGGTACAGGTCGGTCGGCCGGTGAAAGGTCGTCTCTGCAGACTTGGACGTGTCTCGACCTGTTCCTGAAGGGCGTGACACTTCTTGCGGCTTCTGCGCAGCTCGCCGCGGAGCTCGGCGAGTTCCGCGGTGTATCGGTGCTGCAGGATGCCAGCCGGGCTGGTGGCGGTCCGGGCGTCCCATTCGGTGAGGATCTCGGTGGCTCGGTTCATCGTGGCCCGGCTGACCTCGGCCTCGCGGCAGAGGTTGTTCTTGGTGAGTTTGCCGTCGGTGTGCTGGGACTGGCCGGACAGAAGCCGTTCCATGGCATCGCGCAGGGCCTGTTCCGTCTTGGTGGAGACGGTCACTGGCCGGCCTTCTTGAGCATCAGGGCCACCTCGTTCAGTTGGGCATCGAGCAGAGCTCGGCGGTTGGCGGGGAGCTTGGGATCGGCTCGCAGCCGGTTTAGGGAGCTGCGTTCAGAACCGGGTGCGCTGTAGCAGGTCACGTTCAACCCGGAGATCGCCGCGCTGAGCTTTGCCGATGGCCCGCAGTTCGGCGGCCTTCTCGTACTGCGGCGAAGGCCTCGCGCATGCGGTCGGCGCCGGGGCCGAAGCCGATGGTCTCGCCGCGGCTGTCGGCCGCGAAGAGTTCCGTGACGCGCTGAAACTTCCGCTCGGCGATGGCGTTGTCGAGATGGCGGGCCCAGGACGAGGCGGGCTCCATGTATCCGCCTGTGGTCCGGTTGGCCAGGGCTCGGGTAGCGGCGTGCTTGAGCTGCATGCCGACCGCGATCTCCGAGCCGGGGAAGTCCCGGGTGAGCATCGCCATGGTTCTGCGGAACATGTGCGGTGTGATGTGCTGGGGCGGGATCTCGTCCAGGCCGGTGATGTTCCGGCGTCGGTTGACGTGGTCGACGAAGTCCTCGATCACGTCCTTGCTGGTGAACAAGGCTTCCGGATTGCGGCCTGGGACGGACGCGAACGCCAACTCGGGGTGCTGGGAGAGCCGTTCGGCGAGCTCGATGGCCCGGGCGACCGGTTCGATAATCCACCAGCACGCGTCGTGCCAGGGTCCGCGGCTTCCGTCGGGGCGGTCGACCTCCAACAGTTCGGGCAGCAGCCCGTACTGGACGCGGCCGGCCGCGACGAGCCGTTCGACGGCGGCCCGGCGTGCGCGGCCGGTGCTGCTAGTGGTGGAGAACAGGTTCCTGCGGTCTGAGTCGAGTCCGACCATCCGGGCCAGCAGGTCCCAGTGGACCGGGCCTTCCCGTCCGGTCTGGGCACCGGGCGGTCGGGCCGGGACACGGCTCGCCGGGTCGGTGAGCCAGGCGGTGAGCCAGCGGTCCGCTTCCGGCAGCTTGATGTCTTCCACGCGTGCCTCGATCGCCTGCCAGCGATCGAGGGCCCGCAGGATGTCCGGGGCGAAGACAGTGATGTAGGTCCAGGCGGCCCGGACCAGCGGGAACCAGGTCTCCGGCTTGACCACCGGCGTCTTGAGCGGGCCGTTGACCGGCAGCTTGAGGACCGCGACGGCGGACATGCCCGGCCAGGGGTCCTCCTCCAGGCCGCCGTCGGCCAGGGCCCGGCCGAACCGGTGCAGGGCCTTGATGACCACGATGTGATCGACGAGGCGGGGCTCCGGGTCCGAGTTGCTGTGATGAGCGAGGAAGCGGTGGAAGTCCTCCGTCGTCCACCGGCTGACCAGCTCGGGCAGATGCTGGTCGGCTCCGAAGGCGGCGAGTTCCCGCAGACACGTGGTCCGCTGGCGGACGGTGTTGGCGACACGAGGTTCGTCCGCGAGGTGGATGCCGCGGGCCGGCAGCGCCGGGTGGCGCGGGTTGAACCAGATCATGGCCAGCTCTCGGGCCAGCAGGTTCATCGCCGGTGCAAGGCCGGGAAAGGGCACGCGCATATGTGAGGGGTGCTGGTTGACCGGTTTGCGCAGCACTCCATTGAGATCCCAGCACTCCCGCTCCGAGAAGACGGGCGGCTTGGCGCCGGGCAGCAGCGGGTGGGACTGCAGCACGGGCTCGTCGTCGCGGAAGACCGAAGACCTCATCGGGAGGGGAAGTTGCCTGATCATGACTCGAACTCCACGTGCGCGGCGAGGGGAAGCTGCAGGGGCAACCCGTCCTCGACGATCTGCCGGCGGGCCGCGGTGATCTCGGCGTCCGTGCGGGCCTTGAGCGACTCCCCCTGCGACGACCGCCACGGACTGGCCCGCACGTAGCCGACGCGGACCAGATGCTTGTAGAGGCTGACGATCGCGGCAGCGTCCCGGCCCCAGGTGGTTCCCCCCACCGTGCCTTCGGCGTCTTCACGCCGCCACTGACGGAGCTACAGGATGTCCATTTCGGTGGCCGAGCACAGGTCCGTCCCGCGAGCCTGCAGGAACCTGAGCAGCATCAGCACCGTGTAGGCGTAGGCCCGCATCGACTTCGCGTCCCGCCGGGCCAGCGCCAGACTGCGAAACCACGAGGAGACCGGCTCCACCGGCCGCATCGCTTCGTCCAGGAGGACCGGCGTACCCGTCGGCAGGCGATACCGCTCAAGAGCCCCCGCCAACAGGGACCGATCGATCCCCGCGACATCACCCACACGCCACACTGCCCGGTGGTTGGCGAAGTACAGCCGCACCGACCCCTCCCGTACCGACCTGAGCACGTTCACGTACGCAGTCACGCCAACGGAAGATCGCTGCCGACGGCTACGGGGCGTACAAGATGTCACCCAGATGAGACACCCCTCGATGTCTGGAGAACGCCGTGGATGTGCGCGGGCCTCCCCTCCGGGCCGGCGTGCTCCGACGTGCAGGCCTTGCGGCAGGGCGTGAGAGACGGGGGGCAGGCCCTGCGGTTTTTCACGCGAAGACGCCCGGCCGGGAGGTCCCGGCCGGGCGTCTTCGCGTGTCTGCTTTACCTACTGGCGACTCAGTACCAGTGGTGGGTCTGCCAGAAGTTCCAGGCGCCGACGGGGCTGCCATAGCGGTCGTTCATGTAGTCCAGGCCCCACTTGATCTGGGTGGCCGGGTTGGTCTTCCAGTCCGCACCCGCGGAAGCCATCTTCGAGGCCGGCAGGGCCTGGACCAGGCCATAGGCACCCGAGGAGGCGTTCGTGGCGGTGTGGTTCCAGCCGCTCTCACGGGAAACGATGTTGTTGAACGCCGCAAACTGCGCCGGGTCCTTGATCATCTGCTGGGCGATCGCCTTGGCACTCGCCGGAGCCGCCTGAGCGGGCACCGTGGCAAGCATCGAACCGGCGACACCCACGGCGACGACGGCACCCACGAGGGTCTTCTTCGAAGCGGCGATGCGGCGGATGACAGCGTGGGACACGGACGAACCTTCCGACGGGAACAAGGACGGTCGCGGCATGCCGAAGACATGCGAGAGCCACTCACACGAAAGAGAGAGGATCGTCAGCGGCGGGTGAAACACCCGGGCCGCCCGGCGACACATCCAGTTCTACCCACACCCCCACCCCCTGGCAACGACCCCACCTACTAGCAGCCCTCGCAGCCAAGGACCCCCCACCCCCGGCGACACCGCAGAGATCCGTACAGGTGGGAGCCGGTACGCAGTAGCGATATCGAGCCTTATCGGAGCTACTATCCCGGTTCGTGTGTGACGTGGGTCCTATGGGGCGGCTCACCCCCGGAACACCCGAACCTCACCGAATGTCACCGCCTGTACCCCTTCGAGAGACCCAGCCGGATACCGAAACCACCCCAGGATCGAAGGAGACAGGCGGGTCGAAGGCTGCATACCGCGCTCGCCACAGCATGGCGCCCAGGCCCCATGGCCCCGGCTCCCCGACGTTGGCGGCCCCGGGGGCGGCGACCCCAGGGAGTACCGCACCACCGCCGGGCCCCCGGCTGCTCGGCCGGACCGGACCCCACGGCGGAACCGGCCGGGAGTCCTCGGCGGGTGCAGCGGCGCCCGGGGTGAGCCCTGCGGCGGACGGTGCCGGGCGGGGCTCGGTGGCGAGGGCGTCGGCCGCGGTCTCAGCCGGAGCGGAGACGCGACCGCCTCGCCGATGCCGAGCCGCCCAGGGCCTCCGCCCGGTCGGCCGGGGCGGGCCCGGTCTCCGGGGCGGGCTGCTGGTGGAGGAGGGTGGCCATCGCCAGGTCAAAGCCCACACCCTGGCCCTGTGCGGTGGTCAGGAACGCGGCGACGTCGACCCCGCCCGCGTCGAGACGCGGCCCATCGCGTCGGCCATGTCCGACCAGGCCTGCCGCAGGAGCACGCTCATGTCGACGCCGGGCTGCCCTGAGGGCCGGTCACTTTCGCCAGAACAGGTGGTGCGTCACGCCGCTCGGGCTGGGCACGCGCTCCAGGTGGAACCGGTCGAGCAGCTCATCGGGGGACTCCCAGAGCCGTACCCCGGACCCGAGCTTCACCGGCGAGACTGCCACGTGCATGGTGTCGACGAGGTCCGCGTCAAGGAACTCCCGGATGGTGGTAACCCCGCCGCCGAGTCGCACGTCTTTGCCCTGCGCGGCCTCACATGCCCGTTCGAGGATGGTGGCCGGGTCGTCGTCGACGAAATGGAACGTGGTGTCGGAAAGCGTGAACGAAGGACGCTTGTGGTGGGTCATGACGAACACCGGGGTACGGAACGGGGGCTCATCGCCCCACCAGCCGCGCCACTCATGGTCGTGCCAAGGCCCGCGCTGGGGACCGAACTTGTTGCGGCCCATGATCTCGGCACCGATGTTGCGGGCGTAGTCCCGCGTGAAGTAGTCGTCGAGGCCCCGGCTTCCCCCGGGATCCGTGCGCATGGGCCAGCTCGCCGTGGCACCGGCCCAGGCGAACAGCCTCTCGGGATCGACATGGCCGAACGGACGTTCAAGGCTCTGGTCCTCACCGGCACCGATGCCGTCACTCGAGACGCTGAAGTTCTGGACTCTCAGTAGCTGAGCCACGTGTTCCTCCTCTGAAGCACGTTCAGCGCTGCTCGTCATCACCGGATGGGCGGGCCATGGGGGTGGCTCGGTCTTCTGGGCCGTAGTCGGTCAGGACCAGCGCCTTTGCCCGGCGGAATTCCTCGTCCGTGATGTCGCCGCGCGCCCGCATGTCGGACAGCTTGGCCAGTTCCTCAGTGCTGCTGGGCCGGGCTGCGCCGGCGGTCTCACGGATGTAGGTGTCGAACTCCTTTTGCTGGGTGCGTGCCTGCGTCAGTTCCCGGTGGCCCATGCTCTTGCCCCGGGCGATGAGGTAGACGAAGACGCCGAGGAACGGCAGCAGGATGACGAAGGCCAGCCAGCCGGCCTTGGCCCAACCGCCCAAGTCGTCATCGCGGAAGATGTCGAAGATGATCCTGAAGAGCAGGAAGAACCACAAGATCCAGAGGGCCAGCCCCAGCATGGTCCAGAAGACGCTCAGCAGCGGGAAGTCGTACGCGAGGTACACCTGAGTGGTCATTCGCCCCTCCACGTGGGCGGGCACCCGTCACCCGGCCGGTCCGCCGCATCGAGGGCGGCGCGGGCGCGGCGCTCGACGGGCACGGGCACGGGCACGAGTTCGCGGACTCTGCGGTCCTTGAAGTGATCCAGCGCCGCACGACTGCAGCATCCACCTGCGGCATCCACCTGATCAGCGGTTCGCCGACGGTAACAGGCGATCCCGAGCCTCTCGGCGACCCGCTCGACACCTTCCTCATCTGCCGATCGAAGGGGCGTGCGCCCTCCCGTTCCGACAATGGTGCCTCCGCTGGCTCCGGTCGGCATCCGGCCACAACTCCAAGGTGCAGCTACACACCGTAGCCAACGCTCTGTACATAATCGGATCAGAGCCCGCGCATGGGCGCGCACAAGGGGCTGGGGACACGCTTGTCGTGGAAGCGCCCTGACAGCCGCCGGTCGCCCGCACAACCCGACGGGCGCAGGCCTCGAGGGACGCCTACCCTGATACGGCAACCCGCCGACACGCTCCAAATCCTGCGGTCAGCGTGCGGCGCGTCCGGCTCAGTTCAGCAGCGAAAGGCGGTTCCGATATGGCCACCAGGTCTGACGCTCCCGTTCTCGAAACGCTCGCCGCGATGACCGTCGACTCCATGGAGCACTGCAACATGGACGAGAAGACGCTCATCACCACCCGCATCGCCGCCCTCGTGGCCATGGACGCACCGGCCATCTCCTACCTGGCCCACATCAACCCCGCCGTCAAGGCCGACTTCACCGTCGAACAGCTGCAGGACGTGCTCGTCGCGATCGCCCCCGTCGTGGGCACTGCACGCGTCATGTCGGCCGCGGGCCACATCGCTCAGGCATTCGGCGTCGCCATTGCAATGGCCGAATCCGAAGCGGAAGCCATAGCCAACGCCGAGGCCGAGAGCCGCGGCAAGTCCTGATCTCTTCCCGAACGGACATGCGCGCCTGCCCGCGCAGCGTTGGGTTCCGAGCCCGGCACCGAGCGAGCCCCTCTTGTACGGCATGGCGTGCGGAACACATCCGACGCAACACGGCCGGAGTCACGCGCCGGCGGGCACACCGGGCGGCAGGCAGGCGGGGCAGGAGCGCAGTGACGCGCCGGTGCGTCACTGCGCTCCGGTCGTGTTCCCCCGGATGGCCGTACCCGGGTCGCCTGCCACGGCGGGGCGAGCCCAGAGCCGGTCCGCCACCGCGCCCGCCACCAGCCTGGAGACGAGGGGTGGTGCGCCGGTCCCGTTTCAGGCCGGGTGCGAGGCGGTCGGGTCGCGACGGGGGCCCCGCAGGATCAGGTGGTGGGCGGCAGCGCCCAGGACGGCGCCGAGGGCGGGTGCCACGAGGTAGATCCACAGGCCGGCGGTGGTTCCGGACATCAGCGCGGGTCCGAACTGGCGGGCGGGGTTGGCGGAGCCGCCGCTGAGGGGGCCCAGAACGGCAATGATCGCGCAGATGAGGACCGCCAGGACCCAGGGGAACCATCGTTCGCGGGCCGGGTGCGCGAGGAAGAAGCCGATCATCACGGTGACCACGACCAGGCAGCCGGCCTCGGCCGCGAAGACGGTCCAGCCGTTCCACGACGGCGCCGCGGCCGCTGCGCCGTAGCCGACCCGCGCGACCGCCGGCCCCCAGGCCAGGCGGGCCAAAGCCGTCCCGGCGACCGACCCGCCCAGCTGCGCGACGACGTACACCGCGACGCCCCGGCCGGGGAAGGCCCTCAGCAGCCACAGCGCGAGCGTGATCGCGGGATTCATGTGCGCACCCGAACGCCGCCCCCATGGGGAGCGGAGCAGCCCGAAGACGAGCGCCCCGGCCAGCGCACCCACCAGGAGGAGGGCCAGGTGGACGTTCGCAAGGGCGAGTGGGGAGGCCGGATCGAGTACCCAGCGGATGACCGTGACCACGGTGAACATCAGCATCGCGGTCAGGGCGAACTCGTACAGGGGGTAGGGGTAACCGCGGCGTTCAGACTCGGTTTGCACGGGCGCCTGGCCGAAACCCGTGTTGGTTCCGGGTGCAGCGGCCGGGGAACCGGACCTCGACGTCTCGCTTCCGCTCATGGGTTCTCCCTTCGATCGGGCGACTTCGGTGCTCGGGTGCGCGGACATGAGTGCGTCCAGGAAGCGTGCGGCACTCCAGAGCCGCAATGTGCGCGTACACGCCGACGGACAGAGCCGGGGCGCGGACGGATCGGCCCGGATGCTCCTCGGGGACCGGTGCGCCCCCGCCTTCCGGCGCTCGGCTACCGCGCGCCGACCGAAGCCCGCGCCGGGGAGGGGGACGCGGTCAGGGCGGGCGCGGCTCCGCTCGAGGGGTCGAGCTGGGCCTCCATGTCGTCGAGGGCGCTGCGGACCGCCGCAATCCGCAGGCGGAGTTCATCGGCGCCCTCCGGGACCGCCCGCCCCGCCGACTGCCAGGCGGTGACCTGCTCGGTCCGGTTCGCCTCCTCTTCCATCTCGCGCGCCTCTTCCAGGGCGTTGAGGACGACACCGATCAGTACGTTGACCAGGACGAAGGAGGCAAGGAGCACGTACGAGGCGTAGTAGATGATGCTGAACGGGGAGACCGCCAGTCCGGCATGAACGGCATCGCCCAGGCCCTCCAGCGTCATCAGCAGGAACAGCGTCAGCCCGGCCCGCCCGAGGGAACCGTAGTGCTCCGGGTCATGCCCGGCGAAGCAGATCCAGCCGATCATCGCGTAGACGTAGAGGATCAGGGCGCCCACGAACAGGAAGCTGACCGTTCCGGGCAGGCTACGGCCGACAGCGACGAGCAGGACCCGCAGCTGCGGCATGAACTGCGCGGTACGCAGCACGCGCGCCAGCCGCAACAGGCGCAAGAGGGTGGTGTTTTCCCGCAGGAAGGGAACGAAGGCCGAAGAGACCACCAGCAGGTCGAACACGTTCCACGGGTCACGGAAGAAAGCTTTCGGCCGGTCGATGTGCGCGCCCAGTCGGATCAGCATCTCGAGGCTGAACGCGGCGACGCAGAACCGTTCGGCCGAATGGAGAAGGACGCCGTACTCGACCGACAGTCCGCTGTACGTCTCGACGCCCAGCAGCACGGCGTTGAGGAGGATCACCGAGATGACGCCGAGCGAGAACGCGGGCTTCTCGCATACGTGACGGCAGCCCGCGGCAAGCCTTCGGCGACCGCCGTACGCCTCGATGAGGTCTCGCATCTTGCTCCCTTGCCGGCCACCGGCGCCCCGGTCGCACGTCGTATCGCTGCCCGCCCCGGCGGACGCCGAGACTTGGATCAAGCTCCGCGTCGTGTAACGCCGCACGGCCGGATTCGAGACGCCCCGGCCCGACACATCGCCCGATCGGGGAGCCGCATCGACCGGTCAGGCAGCGAGGGCTTCGATCACGTCAGCGCCCGGGAGTTCCGCGAACAGCTTCCCGGGAACGATGAGCTTGCCGCGGCGGCGGCCGCTGCCGACCAGTACGTACGGCAGCCCGACCAAGACGGAGTCCACGAGCAACGGCCAGTCCGACGGCAGGCCGATGGGGGTGATGCCGCCGTACTCCATGCCACTGAGCTGCACCGCGGTGTCCATCGGCGCGAAGGACACCTTGCGGGCGGAGAGGCGACGGCGCACCACGCCGTTGACGTCGGCACGGGCTCCGGAGGGGACCAGGCACGCGGCCAGCATGGACTCGCCGCCGCGCTTGGCGGAGACGATCACGCAGTTCGCCGACTGGGCGAGGAGCTCCTGCCCGTAGTGCTCGACGAAGGCGGCGGTGTCCGCGATGGCCGGGTCGGTGTCGACGTACACGATCTCCTCGGCCGGGACGGTGCCGTGCCAGGCGCGGACCGCCTCGGCCACCGGTCCGGTGAGTTCGGCCAGGCAGTCAGGCGCCCGGCGGGCGTTGTCGAAGGAACCGATGGGTGCGCGCATGCGTGCCATTGTGCACGGCCGGCCCTCGGGCCGACGGTGACGGGCCGGAGCGGCAGCACCGGACCAGCGCGGGACAACAGGCCGACATGACATGTGCAGTTGCCGTCGGCCCGTGACGCGCAGAGACTCGTGCTGCACCACGACGCTCCTACGGATGTCCCCGACCACGAACCGTCTGTTCCCCGGGGCACTCCGCCCGTCGGCCGCGGGCGCCGGCCAGCCGACGCCGTCTTCGCGGTTCCGCAACCCCTCAGAAACGAGAGGAAATCCGCATGTCCGAAACCTCTGCCACCACCGGGTACAACCACCTCGATCTGGACCTGGACCTCGACCTCAGCGAGCTCACCGTCACCGCGCTGAGCGACACCGCCGCACTGCCCGAGAACGGCGCCTCATGGGGCTCCTGCTCCTGCCAGGGCTCGTCCTCCTGCGCCCAGCCGCAGGTGGAGACGCCCGTCGTCTGACGGCTGTGAAACGGCCGCTCCCGTGCGTCCGGCCCACCCGGGCCGGCCGCACGGGCTGCGGCCCGAGCCGGAGGACAGCTCACAGGCCCAGACCGCACCACGGGAGCCCGCCTTGCCGCACGCCGCCCAGCCAGCCGCACAGCGACACGTCGCGCCCGTGTCGGGGACCGCCCGCCCGCCGGCGGGGCCGCCCGCCGGGACCGCCCCGTACGCGCTGGTCCGCACCACGGTGACGGCGCACCCTGCACAGCCGGAGGAAGCCGCGCGGGTACGGACCCTGCTCGACCGGCTCACCGCCCTCGCGGCACAGGAGGACGCACTGCATCCGGCCCTGTGCGACGACCTCTTCGCCTCCCTGCCAGGACACGACGAGGAGTTCCACCGCCAAGTGGTGCTCCCGCTGCGCCGGGCGCTGCACAACGGCCGCGCCCCCCGCCCCGCCCTGCTGACCCGCCTCGACGATCTGCCCGCACGGGTACCCCGGCTCGGCAGCTGGCTGAACCTGCGCGAGCTCCGCGACGCACTCCTCACAGATCTGGCGGCGGCCGTCCCCGACGCCCTGACCGCCGAGCGCTCCGCCCTCGCGGAGCTGTGCCGCTCCCCCGGCTTCACCCGGGCCGTTGCGCTCACCAGTGCCGACCTGCTGCGCGCAGTGTCCCGGGCCGCCCGGGACGAAGGCGGGCGCAAGGCCCGCAAGGAGGAGCCCTCGGTACTGCGGCACGCCCTGCGTGCCAGTACGAAGACCAGTCCGCTGTCATGGTTCACCGCCGTGGGGTGGTCCGGCGGTGAGCCCGCACGGACGCAGCCGCTCCTGCGGTCCGTGGTGCGGGAGCACCGGACACTCGTCGAGGCTCTTGTCGCCGCGCTGTTGGACGAGCCTCGCCGCCGGGGCGTACTCGCCCATCGCATGACCAGCAGTGCGCGGCCCACCGCCGACGGCCGGGCCCTGTACACGCGGGACCGCACGCTCTTCGCGGGCGGCCGGTACCTCGTCACCCACGAAGAGACGATCGAGCTCGCACCCCGCCCCGCCCTGACCGCGCTCGACACCCTCGCGGCCACGCCTGCGACCCTCGACGAGCTGGCGGCCCGGCTCGGTCCGGCCCTCGGCCGCCCCCGTACGGACCCCGCCGTCGGCCGCTTTCTCGGTCAACTCACCGAGGGCGGCCTGCTGGTGCCGGTTCAGCCCGTCGACCCTCAGCACCCGCACCCGTTGCGTGCGCTGGCCGGCTGGTTGCGCCAGTGGCCCGAGGACGCGGCGCTGAGTGACCGGATCGACCGGATCGCTGCCGACACCGCCGGGTTCGCGCACGCCCGGGCCGAGGAGCGGCCCGCCCTGCTCGCCGACCTGGCGGACCGCTGGCGCCGCCTTCTGGCCGACGCCGGGCGACCCGTGCCGGCCGATGCCGCCCCGCTGAACGTGCTCTCCGAGGACGTAATCGCCAACGACGTGCTCGGCGCCGAACACGCGGCCACCGACACCGCGGGGGCCGCCGGCCCCGTCCGCACCGGCCGGCTGACCGCCCCGGACCGGGCCGTGCTCGGTGAACTGACCGCCCTGGCCGAGCTGTTCGACCTCGGGCACCTCATGCGACGGGCCGCACTGGAGCGCTTCGTCTCCCGGTACGGGCGCGGTGGAACCTGCCCGGCCCCCTGGGAGTTCGGCGCCGACACCGCCGCCGCGTGGGAGGAGGCCGCACGCCTCGCCGTCCGGCCGTCCGGCGATCCGGGGCTCTCGCGCGAGCTGGCCGAACTGGCCGAGCTGCGAGAGGAGTTCACCCAGCGGCTACGGACCGCGACAGCGGCCGCCCCCGGCGGCTGGGCCGAGGAGGTCGTCCTGCCCGCCGAGGAGGTCCGCGGGCTCGCCGCCCGGCTGCCCGGCTGGACCGCCGCCCGCCCGCTCAGCTACTCGTGGTTCGTCCAACGCGCCGCCCAGGGTGCCGACGGCCTGCTCTGCGTCAACCACGTCTACGGCGGCTGGGGCCGCTTCACCAGCCGCTTCCTGGACGACCTGCCCCACGGCGCGGCTCTGGACGTGACGCGCGAGATCCGCCACGGTCTCGGTGACGGCGCCCGGGCCGCCCAGATCCGGCCGGTGGGCGGCTTCAACGCCAATCTCCATCCGCTGCTGGTCGGCGATGAGATCGGCCCCGACCGGTACCGGAGCGCGCTCGCCGAGGCCGATGTGGAGTTGGTCCACGACCTGCCTTCCGACCAGCTCAGGCTTCGGGTGCAGGCCACCGGCGAACCTCTCGACGTCCTCTACCTCGGCTTCCTCGCCCCGGTCATGCTGCCGCAGCGCCTCGCGCCGTTCCTCTGCGACCACCCGGGCGGCGTCGTGGACTTCCGGCGGCTCCTCCCCCGCCGCACCCTGGCCGTGCCCGGCGGCGAGGTGCATCGAACCCCGCGGCTGCGCCACGCGCATGCGGTGCTCGCCCGGCGGCGCTGGCACCTGCCCGAAGGGGTACTGGCCGCGCTCCGCGCCGACCTCGCGGCCGACCCCGGCGTGATCCCGGCCGCCGCGGCGGCCCGTTGGCGGGCCCTGCTGGGCCTGCCCGAGCAGTTGTTCCTGCACCCGGTTCCGGAGCCCCCTGCCGGGCGGCCCGCCGAGGACTTCGTACGAAGTCTGCGCGCGCCGAAGCCGCAGGCCCTCGACCTGGGCAGCGCCCTGCACCTGCGCTGCCTCTCCGGCTGGCTGGCCCGCCATCCGCGCGGCGTGGTGCTGGAGGAGTCGCTGCCCGTCTTCGGCGGCCGGAGCCGCCCCGCGCATGCCGTGGAGCTCGTCGCCGAGACCTACCGGCCTGCACGCGCCGCCCGGTCGGGCTGAACCCCCCGTGCCACCCGCGCCGTTCCGGCCGCCTGCCCCGGCGGGCCCCACCGCCGCCCCGCCCGTCATCCGCCGAGGAGGCACCCCATGAACGCCCCGGCCACCGGCCCGGACACCGCCCGGCCCGCCTCGAGTGCTGCCACGGCCCTTGACGTGGTCGTCTACCACTACGAGCCGGTCAAGGCACCTCTCTTGCGCGAAGCCGTGCTGCCCCTCGCCCGCCGGGCCGCCGCGGACGGGTTGACCGCTCATGTCGAACGCCACTGGCTGCACGGCCCGCACCTGCGGCTGCGCCTGCGCGGCCTCCCCGGGGCGGTGGCCGCCACGGCCGAGCGCACCGCCGCCGAGCTGCGCGCCCGCGCGGCCTCGCACCCGTCGCGAGCCGCCGCCGACGCGCAGCGCCTGCTGGCGCAGGCCGAGGCAGCAGGGCGGGCGGAGCTGATCCCGCCCCCGTACGGTCCGCTGGTATCCGACAACACCGTGCGGGTGGAGCCGGTGGACCTGTCCTCCCTGGAGGCGCTGATCGGCCCGGACGGGGTACGGCTGCGCGAGGACCTGCTGGTCCTGGGCCTGCCCGCCCTCCAGGCGGGCACCGAGTTCCTCGGCGAGCGCGCGGACACGTCCGCCGCCCGGGTCGAACTCGTGGTGGCGGCCCTCGCGGCCCATGCCGCCGCGCACCCCGAAGGACTGGTCGGCGCTCACTACTCGTACGTCTCCCACCTGGAGGACTTCCTCGTCCAGGAGGACCGCGACGGGCGGCTGCGGGCGGCCTTCGACCGCCGCTGGGACGCCGTGGGCGGGCGGATCTCCGCGCTGGTGGGCCGGATCGCGGGCGGCGGGGCGGCCGGCTGGGAGCGGGCCTGGGCCGACTGGTCCGCCCGGGCCTGGCGGATCGCGGAGGAACGGTTCAGGGCGGGCGCGGACTTCACCGGGGTACCTGCGGAGTACCGGGACCGGGCCGCGGCGCTGGGCGACCGGGCCACCGTCGAACGCTGGGACCGGGAGGTACGCACCAGGTACAGCGACTTCCACCGGCAGCTGCACCGCTCGGACCCGCAGGGCACGATGTGGAGCCGCCCCGACTACCTGGTCTACCGGGCCTGTACGAACGGGCTGTACCGGCTCCTCACCATCTGCGATGTCCGGCCCGTGGAGCGCTACCTCGCCGCCCACCTCGTGGTGCGGAGCGTGCCGGAACTCACCGGGCACCGGTGGCAGACGCGCATCGACGAGGTCATCGCCGCGGTGGAGCGGACGCCGTGACCGCCGCCGAACCGCCGCGCCTGCGGCTGCGGCCCGGGGTGGCGGTCACCCCGCTGCGGAACGGTCTGCACCTGCGCGGCCGGGACGGGAGCGTGACGCTCGAAGGAAGCAAGGCTCTGCCCGCCCTGTGGGAGCTGCTGTCCGAGCAGCTCGGCCATGGGCGCGAGGACGTCCTGGGCCAGGAGGGGTACCGGGGCGAGGAGGTCGGCCGGCCCCGCCTCGATCCGGCCGATCCCCGGGTCGAGGCCGCGCTGCACGCGCTGACCGAGCAGCTGCACACACACGATCTGCTCGCCGAGTATCCGGCAGGAGCGGCCGAACCGGCCGCCTGGCTGGGGGCCTCCGTGCAGCGGCCCGGGCTCGCGGCCGCCGCCCTGGCCGCTGCACGGCCGGTGGTCGCAGCGGCCGATCCCGACGGGCCGCTCGCCACGGCGCTGATCAGCGTCCTGAGCCGCGCGGGCGCCCCGCCGGAGGTGTACCGCGACACGGGCCTTCCGGCCGACCGCGTGGTGGCGGTCGCGGGCACTTCGCCGGTGGCCGTGGCCGTGGCCCGTACCGCCGACGGCGGCTTCGTCACGGCCCCGGCCGAACCGGAACGGGCGCGTGCGGACGCCGAGTCGATCGCCGCACGCCTGCGCCCCGACACCGGCTCTGCGGACACCGGCTCCACACCCGCCGGGGCGCCAGCCGGGTCACCGGCTGCGCTGACGTCCCTGCTGGCCGGTGCCGCAGCGCAGCGGCTGCTGTGTGCCGCAGCCGGTCTGCCCGATCCGGCCGGGCGGGAGGAGGACACGCAGCTGCTTGCGGACCGTCCCGCCGTACTGGTCGCCGTGGCCCGGCCGCCGCACGCGTCCTACCGTCCTTGGGTCACCGGGCCGGCCGACCACACTTCCCTCTCCCCCGCCCCTGTCGCCAGCCTGGCCGAGGCACTGCGTGGTGTCGGGGCACTGGGCGACCCGTACCTGGGCGTGCTCGACGCGCCGCGGCCGGGCGATCTGCCCCAGTTGCCCGCCGGGCTCGCCGCCTGCGGCTCGGTGGCCGGTCCCCTGGTGGCCGGGGCTCCCCGGACGGACCTGGCCCGGCTGTCCGCAGCATGCCGTGCGGCCGAACTGCACCTGGGTGAAGGGATGCCGGGCCCGGTGGCGGTCGGGGCCGGACCCGGGCACGCCCTGGGACGCGCCCTGCGCCGGGCCGCCATCGCCGCCGCGAGTTCCTCCTGCCCCGACCGCGCTCTGAGCGAGGAGGAATGGCGCGAGCATCCACAGGCCCGGCACTGGTGGACCGTGCTGACGGGGCATCTGGGGCTTCCGATGGAGATGACGGTTCACCGGTTCACCGCGGAGCAGGCCTACTTGGCCGTGGTACGGGACCCCGCCGGCCGGGCCGGGACCGCAGGAGTGGCCGCCCGTGCGGTGGAGGCGACTCCTGCCGACGCTGCGGCCCTGGCCGCGCTCGGCGCGGTGACCCGGGCCATGGCCGCCGTGCACGGCCCGGCCGGGGCCGTGCACACCGCGTTCAGCGGGGCCGAGGCACCGCTCGCCGTTGCGGGAGTCGAGCCGGCGGCCTGGACGGACGAGGGATGGACCGACCGCTGGCTGGCCGGGATCGCACGCCGGGAGCCGGAACTGTGCGCGGTGCTGACCCGGCTGACCGGACTGCGCCCGGATCCCTGGCAGCCGGGTGGGGCGGACCTCGCCGGCAGCGGGGCGGCCGGATCCGCCGGGCCGGTCCTGGCTGCCCTGCACGCATGCGGATTCACCGTTCTGGCCGGGTGGGGAGGAGCACGATGAGCGGGATCACGACGAACGCGACGGCTGCCGACGCGAAGGCGGTGGCCGCCGTCGCCGGCGCCGTACCCGTCCTGGGTCCGGCTGCGGCGCTGAAGACCACCGGCGGCGCCGCCATCGTCCACCTCACCTCCTGGACGCTGGAGCTGGCGGAGCGGCTCAGCCGCCACGCGATGGCCCATCCCGTGCGCCTGGTGCCGGTGCGTGAGGACGGTGCGCTGACCGTGATCGGCCCCGTGCTGGAGCCCGCGGCGCGGGCGTGCCTGTCGTGTGTCGAGTACCGGCGACTGGCCACGGCGGGCGGCAGGGTGCCCTGGCAGAGTCCCCGGCTGGCGCTCGGCGGCACCGGCACCCCGGCCATGGCGGAGGCGGCCCGGCTGCTCGCCGCCGCCCTTCTGGAGCCCGGGCCCGCCGCGGAGGCGGGGGCGCCGCCGCCCACCGTCCACATCGTCCAGGGGCACCGGGCCACCTGGTCCACCCATCACGTCCGCCCGGTCGGCGGCTGCCCGGTGTGCCGCCCGCTGCCGGCCGACTCCCCCGCCGCGGCCCGGTTCCCGGACACGCCGCAGCCACTGCCCGACCCCGCAGTGCTGCGCGGCCCCAACGACCGTACGGGAGCGGACCGGTTGCGGGCCGAGCTGCACGACGAACGGTTCGGCCCGGTGCGCCGTCTGTTCCGCACCGAGGACTCCGCCTTCGCCCTCACCACCGCCTGGGTGACGGACGGCCGTCTGCTCGACGACGGCGGCTACGGGCGCTCCGCCGATTTCCGCTCCAGCGAGCGGGTGGCGCTGTTCGAGGCCGTGGAGCGGCTGGCCGGCATGCGGCCGCTGGACCGCCGTACCGTCCTGCGTACGTCCTTCGCCGAGCTGGGCCCGGAGGCTGCCGTAAACCCCGCCCGGCTCGGTCTGCCCGACCCGGCCCACCGAGGGCACCCTGCCACCCGGAGCGTCCCGTACGACGCGGACCTGGAGCTGGACTGGGTGTACGGCTGGTCGCTGACCGAGGGCCGGGCCCGGGCGGTGCCCGAGCACGTGGCGTACTGGGACCTCGCGCAGGACCCCGGCCGGGCACGCGTGGTCTACGAGTCCTCGAACGGCTGCGGACTCGGAAACAGTCCCCAGGAGGCCGCGCTCTACGGCCTGTTCGAGGTGGCGGAACGGGACGCCTTCCTGATGGCCTGGTACGCGCGCACGCCGCTGCCCGGCATTGCATTGCCCGCCGACGACCCGCTGGTGACCGCCCTGGCCTCGCGCGCCGCACTGATGGGGTACCGGCTGAGCCTGCTGGACGCCACCAACGACCTCGGCATCCCGGCGGTGGTCTCGCTCTGCCGCTACGAGGGGAGCCACCCCGACGCTCCCCGCGCCTTCCTGGCCGCCGGAGCCCACCACGATCCACGGGCCGCGATCCGCTCGGCGGTGGCGGAGGTCGTCACCAACGTCCAGGACGCCGTGCACCGGCCGGCCGGCCCGGGCGGGCCGCGCGACCCGGAGCGGCTTCGCCCCATGCTTCGGCGGCCCGAGCTGGTCGTCGACCTCGACGACCACGTGGGCCTCAACACCCTGCCGGAGTCACAGCCCCGGCTGGAGTTCCTGTTCGCCGGCATCCGGGAGGTCCCCTGGCAGGAACGGTGGCCGGGCGCTCCGACGCCCGTGGCCGACCTCACGCAGCTGCTGACGGAGACGGTCGCGCGACTGGCCGCCGAGGGGCTGGAGGTGGTCGTCGTGACGCAGGACGAGCCCGGGATCCGGGACCGGCTGGGGCTGCACTGCGCCAAGGTGATCGTGCCCGGCACCCTCCCGATGACGTTCGGCCATGTCAACCGCCGCACCCTCGGGCTGCCCCGGCTGCTGGAGGTGCCCCACCGGCTGGGGCGTACCGCCCGTCCACTGCGCCACGACGAACTCCCCCTGTACCCGCACCCGTTCCCGTGAGGACGATCCGATGACCGAACGCCCGTACGCGACTCCTGTGAGCGCGGGAGGAGCGCCCGCCGCTACGACAGCAGCCCTCGCACCGGCTCCGGTGGGAGGCTGGCAGAGCCTGCACCTGACCCTGCACACCGACGGAGCGGACACCGACGCCTTCGTCACCGGGGCGCTCGCCCCGCTGATGGACGGCCGGTACGGCCCGAACGGCGGCGCCTGGTTCTTCATCCGGTACAACGAGGGCGGACCCCACCTCCGGATCAGGTTCCGCAGCGCGGCATCCCCCGACGACGCGGCCGAACTCGCCGCGGAACTGTCCCTGCTGGCCGGCGGCACCACCCCCGTCACCGGCCCCTGGACCGGCCGGCACGGGGAGGTGCGCGCGGTGCCGTACGAGCCCGAGACCGAGCGCTACGGCGGCCCGGCCGCGCTCCCGGTGGCCGAGGAGGTGTTCGTGCACTCGACGCGCGCGGCCGTCGACGCCCTGCGCGCCGTGCCCGGGCGGGCCGACCGGCTGCAGCTCGCCCTGGACCTCGCCCATGCCACGGCGTACGCCCTGGGCCTGGACGAACTGGCCTCGGCGGGCTGGCTGCGTCGGCACGCCGCCTCCTGGCGCTGGGCCGCCGAGGTGCGGCCGCTGCCCGGAGCCGCCGTCCACACCCGGGTCAACACGGTGTTCGCGGCCCAGCGTACGAACCTGGGGCGGCGGGCCCGGGCACTGCGCGCCGGGCTGGACGCCGGCTCCGCCGATCCCCGGCTCGCGGAGTGGACCCGGCAGGTACGAGCGGCCGACGCCCGGTTGCGTACCGCCGCACCCGGCGCGGACCGGCCGGACGCGCCGGTGCGGACGCACCGCCGGCTGTGGGTCTGGGCCTCACAGCTCCACATGCTGTTCAACCGGTTGGGGGTCACCCCCGATGAGGAGCGGGCCGTCTGCCGGCTCGCGGGCCGCGCCCTGCTGGAGACGGGGGACGAGGACGGCTTCTTCGGTGCCGGCCCGCGCGCGGCCGACTACCAGTACTTGGAACAGAGCAAGTTCCAGATCGGTCGGGCACAGGACACCGCGGTACGGAGCATCCCGCGGCCCGGCGTACCGTCCGAGTACCGGCCCGAGGCCGAACGGGCACTCCCCGCGGCCTCGTTGCCGGAGCTGTCCCTCGCCGAGGCGCTGCGCAGCCGCAGCTCGGCGCGCGGGACGCTGCGGGGGCCGCTCACCGCGGAGGAGCTGGGCGGTGTGCTGTGGCACGCGCACGCGCCGAGCCATGTGACCCGGCAGGCTCTGGCCGACGGCACGGAGCGCACCGTGCACCACCGCCCGTACCCGAGCGCGGGCGCCCTCTACAGCGTCCGGGTACGGCTTCTGGCCCTCTCCGTGGCGGGACTGGCCCCCGGCACCTACCACTGCATGCCCGACCGGCGGTCGCTGGCCGCCCTCGGACCTGCGCCGGACCTCGACGGGCTCAAGGCGTTGTCCTCGTACCTCTCGCGCCCGGCCGAGGACCCGGACTCCGTCGGGATCGACGAGGCACCGGCCGTGCTGGCGGTCCACCTGGACCTCGGGCTGCTGCGCCGCCGCTACGGGCTGCGGGCGCTGCGGCTGGGCCTGCTGGAGGCCGGGCACCTGGCCCAGACCCTCCAGCTCACGGCCGGCGCGTTCGGGCTGGCCACGATTCCGCTGGGTGGCCTGCACGACGACCTGGCGCACGAGCTGCTGGGCCTGGACGATCTCGACGAGCCGATCCAGTACCTGCTGCCGCTCGGGCGCCTGGAGGCCGGCCGGTCATGACCCTGTGTGTGACGGGTGCGTGGGCGGCGCAGCCGCCGCGCGGTGCTTGATGTTGACGGCCGAAGCCTTGGCCAGCGCCAAGGGGTTCAGGAAGCGCAGCGGACCGATCAGGCGGGATCCGAACAGGTGCATGTGTCGCGCCACCGATTCATCGCGCGCTGCCGCCGAGAACACCAGGCGCTCCACCGGATTGAACGGGCGGGCCGTGGCGAAGTCGGCAGCCAGGCGCTGGTGTCCGCTCAGCCGGCGCCGGTGTGTGCGTGCGTACGCCGCGAGCGGCCTGTCGAGGTCGCCCCGACCGGTTGCGGCCGAGGCGACCGCCTCTGCCAGCCATTGCGCGGACTGCAGAGCCCACCCGCATCCCACCCCCCACAGGGGATCGCCGGTCAGGGCGGCGTCGCCGATGAGCGCGACGCCCGGTGCGGTCGGCTTGCGGCTGTGAAGCGGGTAGTTGACCGTGCCGATGATCTTCGTGATGCGCTCGGCGGAGTCGATGGGCGGCGCCTCGGGGAGCCCTCGGACGAACTCGAGGAAGCTGCCCTCCAGGTCTTCCCGGAAGGCCGGCAGCCGCTTCTTGTGCGGGAGCACCGCGAGGACCGTCACCCCGTCGTCGTTCGGGAACGCGTACGCCATGTCGGGGTCGAGGAACCAGGTTTGACCGATACCGCCGTGCAGCGGAAGGTTGCGGAAGTGCGCGAGGTAGCCGAACCGCGCGTTCTCGTACTGCGTGGCAGGGACCCCGGCGAACTTCGCCACGGCCGAGTCCTTGCCATCGGCGCCGACCACCAGGCGGGCCCGTATCTCACGCTCGCCCTCTGGTGTCGACGCGCGCACCCCCACCGTTCGCCCGGCTTCCCGGACCAGCCCGGTCACATGGTGACCGAGGAGCAGATCGACGCCAGGGGTCTCCGCCGCACGGGACCTGATCAACGGGTCGAGGGTGCTGCGACGGATGTTGTACGCGTACGGCAGCTCGGGGCCCGCCGGCGCGGCCCTCGGCTCGATCCACCCCCAACGGGTATACCAGCGGGCCTCGTTGCGGACGGCTCCCGCCTTCTCCAGGGCGGGCACGAGCCCGAGTTCGTCCAGCACCGGGTAAGCGTTGGCCGTGATGGAGTGCGTGCACAGCACCTTGTACGCCTCAGGGTCCGAGCGGCGCTCCAGCAGCGCGACGCGGACACCGCGTCGAGCCAGCAGGATCGCCGCGGCGCTGCCGGCCAGGCTGGCTCCGCTGATGACGACGTCGTAGTCGTGTCCCGCGCTCTCAGGCTTGGTCATGCGCTGATCGCCCCCTTCGAGGTGTGGTGCCGTTCGTCGGAGTGGTGCGGTGCCGCTGCTGTCAGGCACATGACGAATTGTAGAGTTCTCGACGTGGGCACGGGGGTTGGCTCGCCTACAAGCCCAGCCCGGGACGCAGCTCGGAGGGAACCGAAGCACGGCGGGGACGGGGTGCCCCGTGCCCCCGCCGTGGCTCGGTGGCCTCGAATCGGCTCCGGTCGCTCAGCTCACGCGTTCGATGCGTGCGCGCCGGATCAGGTTCTTGCCCGGCTCCCTCACCGTGTCGAACGCCGCATTGTTCAGCAAGACACAACTGCCGGACGGACCGTTCACCGTCACCGTCGTCGCCTTGCCGTTGTCCAGATTGGTCACCTTCAGCTTCGTCCCCACCGGGAACGTCCCACTGCTCGCCGCCGGCGCACCCCCCTCACCCGACAACGTCACCGTCGACCCCGGACACACCACCTCCCCGCTGGCCGGCGGTACTTGCACACCCGCCGCACCCGCCGCACCCGCCGCACCCGCCGCACCCGTCGCTGCGGCATCGCCACCAGCCACCCGCTCGATACGCGCGCGCCGGATCAGGTTCTTGCCCGGCTCCCTCACCGTGTCGAACGCCGCATTGTTCAGCAAGACACAACTGCCGGACGGACCGTTCACCGTCACCGTCGTCGCCTTGCCGTTGTCCAGATTGGTCACCTTCAGCTTCGTCCCCACCGGGAACGTCCCACTGCTCGCCGCCGGCGCACCCCCCTCACCCGACAACGTCACCGTCGACCCCGGACACACCACCTCCCCGCTGGCCGGCGGTACTTGCACACCCGCCGCACCCGCCGCACCCGCCGCACCCGCCGCACCCGTCGCTGCGGCATCGCCACCAGCCACCCGCTCGATACGCGCGCGCCGGATCAGGTTCTTGCCCGGCTCCCTCACCGTGTCGAACGCCGCATTGTTCAGCAGGACACAACTGCCGGACGGACCGTTCACCGTCACCGTCGTCGCCTTGCCGTTGTCCAGATTGGTCACCTTCAGCTTCGTCCCCACCGGAAACGTCCCACTGCTCGCCGCCGGCGCACCCCCCTCACCCGACAACGTCACGGTCGAGCCCGGACACACCACCTCCCCGCTGGCCGGCGGCACTTGCACACCCGCCGCGCCGGACGCACCCGCCGCACCCGCCGCACCCGCCGCTGCGGCATCGCCACCAGCCACCCGCTCGATACGCGCGCGCCGGATCAGGTTCTTGCCCGGCTCCCTCACCGTGTCGAACGCCGCATTGTTCAGCAAGACACAACTGCCGGACGGACCGTTCACCGTCACCGTCGTCGCCTTGCCGTTGTCCAGATTGGTCACCTTCAGCTTCGTCCCCACCGGGAACGTCCCACTGCTCGCCGCCGGCGCACCCCCCTCACCCGACAACGTCACCGTCGAGCCCGGACACACGACGTCGGGGACGGCGGCATTGCCGGTCGCCATCGTGACGACGATCCCTCCGGTCGCGAGGGTTCCCGCGACGACAGAGAGCACGAGCTTCTTCTTGAGACTCATAGTCCGTTTTCTGGACATTGGCACTCCTCGATCCGATGGACGCTGTCCCACCCCACGTCCTGCATACGGGGCGAGGTCCCAGGCGAGTTCATTCCTGTCGCTGCCTGATAAATCGAGCGGTGAGGAGGTTTCGGGGCGCTGCGTGGGGGCATACCGCCGGGCTCATGGATCATGGACTACGCCAAAGAAGCAGGTCACAACCCCCATGTCGACGGGGTCGATATATGTGCGGCGCTCACACCGACCGGCTGGACCGACGCAGGGCGAGGAGACCACAGGCACCCTTAAGGTTCAGTTGATCTGCCCTTAAGCGTGCCCGGCCGCCCCGGCTGGCGGTGACCGTGATCCGCTGGACGGCGTCGGCGTAGGCGAGGTGGAGCGCGTCACGGAAGACGGCCAGGGCCGGGCTGCCCAGGGTGTGGTGACCGGGGAACGGCTGGTCCTCGAGCCAGCTGCCCAACAGGCTGGACTGCCTCCGGGGGCCGTCAGCCGGAGCAGCCTGGGACCGAGCCGGCCGGGCTGCAGTTGTTCGGCTGATTTTCGCGGATGACATCGCCGTTCAGCGTGAGAATGCCGGACGCCTTGAAGATGCCGCCACCGTCGCCCGCCCGGTTGTGGGTGATGATGTTCTCCTCCAGCGTGGTGGTGCCCAGCCCCGTGGTTCCCCCGCCGTGGTAGAGGCCGCCGCCCTGAGAGGTGCCGTTCTTCGCGGTGACCGTGTTGCGGAGGACTTTGTTGCGCCTGGCTGTCAGGGTGCCGCCGTCGGGGTTGTCGAGCCCCCCGCCCTGAGCCGTACCGTTGGGTGCGTCGGCAGTGTTACCCGTGATGTGACTGTCGGTCAGCTGGAGTGTGCCGAAGGGGCCCAGGCGGATGCCGGCACCGCGCGCAGTGCCGTCTTTGGCGACTACCCGGTTGCCGCTGATCTTCACCCTGCTCACGGTCATCAGTGCGTTGTTCGCGATGCCGCCGCCCTGGGCGACACCATGCGGAGCGTCCGATGTGTTGTCGCTGATGGCGCCGCCGGTCACGGTCAGTCTGCCGGGCTCCGGAATGCCGTTGGAGACGGTGGCACGCGCGATTCCACCTGGGGCGGAGGAGCGGTTCCTGCTGATGACCGTGTTCTCGATGGTGGTCTCGGCGAAGCTGATGATGCCGGCCCCGAAGGCAATGCTCTGGGTGTCCGGCGTGACGGTCGCGGTGTTCCCGGTGAGCCGGGAGCCGGTGACCGTGAGCGGTCCGTCGTTCGCGATGGCGGCGCCCGAGGCGATGCCGCCGACAGCGCTCCCGCTGTAGATCACACGGTTCCCGGTCACCTCGGTCTCGCTCACGCTGCCGGTGCCGGGGTTGTCGATGGCGCCGCCCTGTGCGTACAGCTCGGACTGGGACGTGTTGCCGGTGAACCTGCTGCGGCTCACCCTCATCGTTCCGGCGTTGGAGATGCCGCCGCCGCAGGCCAGGCCCGGGGGGTCGGGGAAGGCCGGGCAGTCCATGGCGAAGCCGCCGCTGATCGTCGTGCGCGTGAGCGTGAGGTTTCCCGTCGGACCGACGAAGAGGATCCGGAACTTCGGCACCTTGTTCCCGCGCTCGTCCCGCCTGATCGTGGCCCCGCGCCCGTCGATGGTGATCTCACTGGTGATCACCGGCAGCCCGTTGCCGGGGCTCACGGGGTCAGGAGATGTCAGCTTGTACGTGCACTTGTGCGCCAGCTGGAGCGTGTCCGGTCCCGGTGAGCTGTTCGCCGCATTGATCGCCGCGACGAGGCCCGGGACCGAGCAGCGAACCTGGACCGTGGCGGCGTGAGCAGCCGGGGCGGGGAACGCCACCAGCGTGCCCGCCACGAGGCCGAGGACGGCCGGGACATGCCGACGAGACATCGGGGACTCCTCCTTCTGCTGTGCACTGCCGGCCGTCAGGGGACTGCGGCCGGCCGAGCCCAGCCGACCACGCGCAACCGCCGGCGGCTTCCCGGAGTGATCCGTACGGGCGGACGGACAGCCCGGATGGAGCACGGGGCATCACCCTGCTCGGCCGAACGGTCAATCGAGTACGCGATCGACGCCTGCACCAGCCGGTCACCGCGCCAGACCGCCGGCATCCGAGCACCATCCGGAACATCCGTCAACGTGCGTTGCGCAGCGTGAGGATGTACGCCGCGGTGAGCGCAACGGCAGGATCCTCGTCATGCGACAGATCCGTGAGGGCACGCGAGGCCGTGATTCCCGGGATGTCCGCGAGTGCCTGCGTCAGCCGTCGACGTGTGGCCGATGCAAGGGGGCCGTGCGGGAGGCGGCCGACGAGCGCTGTGGCGATCTGCTCGGCCAACGCGGGACGGCCCGCCAACGCACTCAGTGCATCGGCTGCATCGACGTCGTTCGTCCCCTCGACGATCATGTCGATGAGCGTCGGCACCGCGTCGGCCACTCCACGCGCTCCGAGCGCCAGAGCTGCACGCCTGCGGACCGCGGTGTCGGAGCTCGCGAGGGAGCCGTGCAGCAGGGCGATCGCCTGCTCGTCCGGAAATTCGGCGATGGACTGGACGGCCCGTTCCCGTACCTCGGCCACCGGTGAGGCCAGGCCCTGCGCCAACAGTTCCAATGCGCCGTCGCCTGATTGCGCCACAGCCCACCGAAGGGCTCCGGCAACGTTCAGATCCGTCTCGCTCAGCACTGCCTCGACAAGCGCTTCCACTGGCACGGGCACCTCTTCGACCGAGGACAACGCCGCGCGCTGGCGTTTCCCGGCGCTTTCCGAGCCCAGCGCATGCAGGAGTGCAACGATCTGGAGAACGTCCTCCCAGTCGGCCGGCTCCGCAGCATCGATCCGGCGCAGTCGCGTGAGCAGCGCCGTCTCGACGGCGATGCGTTCCTGCGTCTGGCGGATCAGGTCGTCGACGAGTTCCGAGGGCCTGAAGCCGCGGTCGTCCAGGGCGCGCGCGACTTCACGCAGCGACAGACCCAATGACCGCAGGCTCTCCACGTGGAAGATCCGCCGGATGTCCTCGCCGGAGTACTCCCGATACCCGGACACGGTACGTCCCGTCGGCCGCACCAGGCCGAGCGAGTCGTAGTGCCTGAGCATGCGGGCGCTGACCCCGGACCGCCTTGCCACATCACCGATCAACACTGCCTACGCTCCTCCTGGCTGGTCCTGCAGGGCCGCAACGCGCTTCGCCTCCTCGATCGCGGACTCGAATCCGGCATCCGGGTCGCGCAGCAGCCGTTCCGTGGCGACCGCATGGTGACGGACGCGAGGGTCGAGATCCCTCATCGCAGCATGCAGGACCGGCAGAACGGCATCACCGAGGGCGATCATCGCCCGGCTGAGGCTCAACTGCGTCTCACGCCCGCCTCGCCCCAGCTGTGCCGCCAGCGCTCCGGCCAGCTCGGACTGCTCACCCTCGGGCACGAGCACAGCCGCTGCCCGCCAGGCACTCCGCGCCACCTCCTCGTCCCCGTCGGACAGGAGCGCCCGTGTGATCGCCGGCCACGCCTGCCGGTCCCCGATCTTGGACAACGTGTGCAATGCCTGGCTTCGTGCCTGCGCCCGCTCGGAACGGAGCTCAACGACGAGCCGTGGGACCGTCATGGATGCCGTGTGACGGGTGAGCGCCCACGTAAGCATCTCGCGTACGTAGAACTCGGGCTCGATCGCGCACCGCTCGATGAGCTTCTCGACGGACCGCGCTTCCGGGATCGAGCCGATCGCAAGGGCTGCCCGCAGTCGCACCGACGAGCGGCTGTCTTCCAGCCCCTGGAGGGCTCGCGCCGTGTTCGTGTCCTGTTCCACCGTGGTCATCGGAACCACCTCCTTGACCGCAGTGAAGACCTTGTCATCGTGTCAAGGTCAAGAACGGCCATGCCGAGGCCGAGTGCCACGCGGCGGGCGTTTCTGCAGGCCGGCCGGCGTCAGCCGATCCGCCTCGGAACGGATCGTCAGCGACTCCCCCGGCTTCATCCAGCAGTCGTCACAGAGCGGTTCGGCGAACAGGCAGAGGTCGATGTCGCCCCCGTTCTCCACCGGCATGCTGCTGCGGCCCACTGGTCCCCCCAAAGATCGTCCCCGCCGTCGCACTGCACACCCTGGGTCGCCGCAGCGCCCTCCGGCGCAGCCGGACCGGCTCTCGCCCTCCTTGGTCCGTACCGCCTTCCCGGGCGCTCCTCACCCGTCCGGCGCCCGTCGGCCGGGCCAGGTCGGATTCCTCTGCTAGAAAGGTCGTGACACAGCGTCAGGTGATGGAGGCGGACGGCATGACCGATTCGGCGGACGCGCGCGAGGCGGACCGTGCGCTCAAGGCGAAGCACCGGACGATGTGGGCGCTCGGCGACTACCCGGCCGTCGCCACACGGGTCGTCTCGGCGCTCGGACCCGTACTGGTGGAGGCCTGCGGGGTGAAACACGGCGACCGGGTGCTCGACATCGCCGCCGGATCGGGGAACGCCGCCATTCCGGCCGCGCTGGCCGGCGGCAACGTGATCGCGTCCGACCTGACGCCCGAGCTTCTGGACGTAGGGCGGCGGGAGGCCGCGGCGCGCGGCGCCGAGCTGCGCTGGCAGGAGGCCGACGCCGAGGCGCTGCCCTACGCCTACGGGGCGTTCGACACGGTCATGTCCTGCGTCGGGGTCATGTTCGCCCCGCACCACCAGGAATGCGCCGACGAACTGGTGCGGGTCTGCCGGCCGGGCGGCACGATCGGGCTGATCAACTGGACCCCGGAGGGGTTCATCGGGCAGATGTTCGCCACCATGAAGCCGTACGCGCCGCCTCCGCCCCCCGGGGCGCAGCCGCCGCCCCTGTGGGGGCGGGAGGAGCACGTCCGTACGCTCCTCGGCGACCGCGTCACCGGGGTCGAGGCGCGTCGGCAGACCATCCGCGTGGACCTCTTCGAGAAGCCCGAGAGCTTCCGCCAGTTCTTCAAGGCCACCTACGGACCGACGATCGCGGTCTACCGGAACATCGCCGACGACCCGGAGAAGACCGCTGCCCTGGACCGGGCCCTCGACGAACTGGCGGGCGGCGCGCTCCGGGACGGGGTGATGGAGTGGGAGTACCTCCTGGTCACGGCGCGCCGAAGCGGCGATGCACCTGCCTGAGGCCCACCGGGCCGTATGCCGGTGCATCCGGGCGGTCTGAATCAGGTTCCCCACAGGTGTCACCCGGTACGGCCGTGGCCACCTTGCCGGGTCCGGTCACGACGGCGCAGTCCGCCCTGTCTCGTTTCAGGTCTTCTTCCCGGTCCCCGGCGTCCAGCCCGGGTGAGGTGCCGGGCCTGCGCTCAGCCTGGGATGAGTGCATCCCACTGGTCTCGGGTCGGGCCGTCGTGCTCGGGCGAGAAGTCCGGGTGGGCAGCCAGCCAGGCGGTGACGTGTCGGTCGACTTCGTCCGTGCCGTAGGCCTCGTCGGCCGGTCGCACGAGATGGCGTACCTGCGCTCGAGCTCTCATGACGACGGGGTCGTCAAAGGCGCAGGCGCCCAGTGCCGCAGCCCGTCGATCTGACGGTGTTGAGCTCTCGGCGAGGCGTTGCTCGGTGGCGCGGTCGGCCGTCACCTGTGCGTCGAACCAAGGGCGGAGGGCCTGCACCGTCCAGGTGTGGTAGCCGATGGGGTCTGCGGCGATCTGGTCGACATGGGTGGCGATGTGCTGGGCGACGCGCAGGCCGAGGGACACTCCGTGGCCCGAGGTGGGGTTGGTGTGGATGAGGCTGTCCCCGGCGTTGACCAGGCCGGTGACGACAGGTCCGTCGTCGTCGGCGAGGGCGGTCCATCGGTTGTCCAGGCCGGCCATCGGCAGGACCGCTGACAGCGGTTCGGGAGCCAGGTCGAGCCAGGCGGCCGTGGCGGGGAAGCGGCGGGCTGCGGCCTCGAACACAGCCGGGTCGGTGAGCGCGCCGCGGGTCGGATCACCCGTGGAGAGCACCAGGTTGACCGCGAAGGTGTCGTTGTCGGAAGGGAAGACGCCGGCGAACGCGAACGGTGCGGCCGAGCCGGGTTTCACCCGCCCGGGGTTACGCGGGCCGTCGGCACGCAAGCGGTACCAGCGGCACAGATAGGCGATCCCGGTGCGGTGGCTGTCGACCACGGGCGGACGGCAGCCGGCCGCGACCAGCCATGCGGGCACCGGCGAGCGACGGCCGGCCGCATCGACGACGAGGTCCGCCTCGTGCATGTCCGCGCCCACCTGCACGCCGGTGACCCGGGCAGGGCGGCCCTCCTCGACGGTGAGGGCTCGCACGCGGCAGCCTCGTCGCACATCAACGGTGCGTTCCCGCCGCACGGCCGCGGTCAAGGCGGCCTCCAGCACGATGCGGCGGGTGCGCAGGGTCACCAGGTCCTCATCGCCGGCCCGACGCGGCGGATGCTCACCGAACCAGTCGAACTCGTGGTACTCCCGGGCTCCGCGTGCCAGCAGGTCCGCGTAGACATCAGGGGTCTCGGTGCGCAACACGGTGCGCACGGGCGCGAGGAGCGAGTGGGGTTGGACGGCCTGCGGTATTCGGGGCCTGTCCCAGTGGAAGAAGTCCCGGTTCAGGTCCTCTCCGGCCTGTCGCGCGTCCTGCTCGAACAACGTGACCGTGTGGCCCCGTCGGCCCAGCATGAGCGCCGTCCCCAGCCCGCTGATACCCCCACCGATCACCGCAACCCGCGCCACTGAAGCTCCCCTTCGCGTCGTGTTGCGGCACGAGCCTACTGCTTGGTGATCTCCGAGCGGGAACCGGGTCGTCGTTCGTCGCGGTGCGGGGGACGGGGCACGAAAGCAGGGCGCGGATCCGAGGTGCTCAGCCCGTCGGCTGAGCCGGCTCGGTCTGCCCGCCGCAGAACACCTCCTGCACGAGCTTCTGCTTCACGTTCTCGAACACCCCGGCTATGGCGGCCAAGTCGAGCTCGGCGTCCCCCATGGTCAGCGAGCCGGTCAGGGTCCTGCTGCCCTCGGGTGTGCTGTACATCAGCGCCGCCCAGCCCCAGAAGCCGCCGTTGTGCTGGAGGATGGTGCCACCGTCTTCCGCCTCCTCCACGAACACCCCCAGTCCGTAACCCATCTTGGGGTGCGGCCTGCGCATCTCGGCCAGCAGTGGGGCCGGCAGGAGCTTCCCGCTCATCAGCGCGGAGAAGAAGGTGTGGAGGTCCTGGCTGGTCGAGATCATGTCACCGGCGGCGGAGATCCAGGAGGGGTTGAACCGGGTGGTGTCGGCCACCTTCCACTGGCCGGCGTCCTCGTACGTGTAGTAGCCGTGGGCGTGCGGCTCGGGGATCTCCGGCGAGGCGTCCGGCACCACCGTGCCGGTCAGGCCCAGCGGACCCAGGATCAGCCGCTGCATCTCCTCGGCGTAGGAGCGGCCGGTGGCCTTCTCGATCAGCAGCCTGGCCAGCACGTAGTTGGTGTTGGAGTAGCTCCAGTCCGTCCCCGGCTCGAACCGCGCGGGCTTGGACAACGCCATCCGCACCAGCTCCTCCGGCTGGTAGGTGCGGAACTGGTTGTCCATCCACTCCTTGCCCATCCCGGGGACTCCACCGGGCACGACCGTCCCGTCGTCGTAGATCTCGCCGGTGAAGCTGAACAGACCGCTGGTGTGCTGGAGCAGCATCCGCACCGTGATCTGTCGGTCCAGCCCGAACTCGGTCAGGTAGTCGTCCGCCGGGGTGTCCAGCCCGACCTTGCCCTCGGCCACCAGTTGCAGCACCAGGGTCGCGGTGAAGGTCTTGGTGATGCTGCCGACGCGGAAGTGCCCGTTGGCCAGCGGCTTGGCCGTCTCGCCCAGCTTGCGCACCCCGGCGTTGCCGACCCACTGGCCCCGCTCATCGTGGACGCGCAGCTGCACCCCGGCGAAGCCGGAATCGACGATCTCCTGGATGGCGTTCTGCAGCTCCGGGCGATCCGGCCCGGTAGCGGTGTTCGTGGTGGTGTGGAGGGACTCATCCATGGTCGTTCCTCAGCTCGCGACGGTAGGTGTTCGGCACGGCTCGAGAGTGCAACGGTGGTCCTGGCGGCTCCCGTTGCGTCGTCGAGGCGGCCATGCGACGAGCGTGCACCCTGCCCCAAGGTCAAGGTCAACCCCTGTCGCGACCATGGACTGACCGACACCGATCGCAAGCCTCCCCGGCATGGACCAGCCGTCCCGACCACGTGGCCGCTCAACGGGAGGCTCCGGCTGCGGGCTGGAAGTCGTACGACTGGTAAGGCCGGGTGGTCGCGCGACACCGGACGGGGGGTCGGAACAGCGTCGGGTGGTGGCTGGGTGGTCACGCGTCTAACTTCAGTTCATGGAGTCGACGAGTGGCGACCGGGCTACCGAGACAACGGCCGGCCTCGGGGCCAGACTCGTTGTCCTGGCGTGGCTGACGCAGTTTCTGGTGGGGACCGACCTCTTCGTGGTGGCGCCGCTCCTTCCCGCCATCGCCGCGTCACTCGATGTGTCGCCTGCCAGTACCGGTCTGGTGATCACGGTCTTCTCCATCGCTTACGTGGTGGCTTCGCCCTTCGCCGGCTGGCTCTCCGACCGAAAGGACCGCGCCACGATCCTGGTGTGGGCCCTGCTGCTGTTCTCGGTGGCCAACATCGGTACCGCCCTGGCGCCGAACTTCGGCCTGCTGCTGGTGACCCGCGTGGTGGCCGGCGTCGCAGCCGCGGCCACCGGCCCCACCGTGTACTCCCTGGTCAGCACCCGAGCGCGGCCCCAGGCACGGGCCCAGGTGCTGGCCGTCGTGGGATCGGGTCTGCTGACTGCCCTGTGGGTGGGCGCCCCGGCGGGGTCGCTGCTGAGCCAGCACGTGGGATGGGAGGCCACCTTCGTCATCCTCGCCGCCGGCACGTTCCTGCTGGCCCTGCCCAATGCGTTCGCCTGGCGTAACGGGCCAGGTTCGGCGAGCGGCACACCGAAGGAGCCGGTGGAGGCAGACGGGCGGACCGGTACGGGCATCGCGATGTCCGGCGTCGCGGTCACCACCCTGTGGGCCTTCTCCGTCTACAGCCTCTACACCTTCCTGGCCGTTGCGCTGCACGCCGACGGCAGGGCGACCGAGGTGACGTGGCTGCTCGTTGTCTACGGGGTCGGAGCCGTCATCGGCGGGCAGGTGGGCGGCCGGTTCGCCGACCGGGCCGGCGCCGTACGCGTCACCAGGGCGGCATTGGCCCTGACGGCCGTACTGGAGGCCGTCGTGGCCCTCGTCTATCCGGTCACCTGGGGCCTGGCCTGTGGTCTCGGACTCTTCGCGCTGGCGGGGTATGCGTTCTTCCCCGCCCAGCAGCGCCACCTGGTGGACATGTTTCCCGACCGGGCGACCGGCATTCTGTCGTGGAACAACAGCGCGCTGTTCGTCGGCCTGTCCCTGGCGGGCGCCGTCGGGGGGCAGGCCGTGCACTCGCTCGGTTACCCGGCGTTCCTGTACATCGGCGCCGCCGCGGCCGTAGCGGCGTTCCTGGTCGCCCGTTGGCGACCGGGCCGGCCGTCCGGGCAGGCGGTCCGGCCATGACCCGTTCGCCGCGCGCCCGCCGCGTCAGCTGCGGAAATCACTGTCCGTCGGGCGCAGCACGGTGATAGACAGTCAGGGCCGCCACCATCGCCGCATGGACTGCCTCCGCGGCCAAGTCCGCACCGGAAGGCGTCCCGGCAGTACCTCGGGAGCGCGAGGCCCTGCAGGCCTGGTTGGCCGCATCGACGCAGGAGCTGCTGGACGCACTGCGGGAGGCCGGCCCGGATCGCGGTTGCCGGACGTGGTGGGGTGCGTCGCAGTCACCGCAGACCTGCGGTGCCGCTTCCACGCGACCGAGGGCCACTCCTGGCGCCTCACGGTCGACGGCGACGGCGCCCGCTTCACCCGTCTCCCCGCACCCGGCACGACGCCCGCTGCCGACGAGGACCCGGACGCGGCCGGCACCTCCGTCCGCGGCACGGCCAGTGAGCTGGTCCTCTTCATGTACGACCGCATCCCGGCGGACTCCCTGCAGAACGACGGAGACGCAGGTCTGATCGACCTGCTCCGCGCCTGGGAGCCGGAGGAGTAGTACCTGGCGATGCGCCACCTCGCCCGCCCGCGCCGTCAGGGCTGGAGCCGCGTGCGCAGGAGGCAGAATTCGTTGCCTTCCGGGTCGGCCAGGACGTGCCAGCTCTCGGTACCGGTCTGACCGACGTCGGCGGGCCTGGCGCCGAGAGCGAGCAGCCGCTCCAGCTCGGCGTCCTGGTCACGGTCGGTGGCGCTGACGTCGATGTGCAGTCGGAGCTTCCCGGGCCGCGGGTCGCTGCTGGGGCTGAGGACAAGGGTGGGCTGCGGGCCGCCGAAACCGGCGTCGGGCGGCCCGATCTCGATGCTTCCGTCGTCCTCCCGGCCGAGTTCGACGTAGCCGAGGACCTTGCTCCAGAACGCGGCGAGCCGCTCAGGGTCGGCGGCGTCGATGACCAACTCGCTGATGCGGCATGCCATGCCCGTCAGTGTACGTAGCCAACCCGCGAGACCGCCTAGCGCACCGAGCGGCGCTCGCCTCCGAGCTGATCCCAGACGGCAAACAGCACTCGCTGAGCTGCACGGACAGCGGGCCGGACAGGTCCGGACAGTCCCGGACAGCGGGTTCGCTTGGCCGCGCCGCGCCGCCCCGTCGAGAGTTCTGCCATCCCAGCGAACAGCCGTGCGAACCACGGCTCTCGACCGATGGAGTCAGCCATGCGCAAGTTCACTTCACTCGCGGCCAGGGGCGCCGTGATCACCCTCCTCGCCGGTACCGCGTTGGCCGCCACCGGCACCGCCAACGCCCAGCCGGCCTCGTTGGGAGCGAACATCGCCACCACCGCCAAGGGACAGATCGGTGCGGGCCCGTGCGGCCTGAACAACAAGGGCAGCTACTGGGGCCGGGGCACCGCCCAGACCGGCAGCTGCGGCCCCGACCACACCGAAGCGCACCCCTGGTGCGCCGACTTCGTCGGCTGGGTGTGGTGGAAGAACAACGTGGGCGGCAGGATGAGCAGGCTCGGCGACCTCGCCTCCAGCTTCACCGGCTACGGTCCGATGCACTCGACCCCGAAGGTCGGCGACGCGATCCTCTACAACCAGCACACCTCGGACGTCGGAGACGACCACGTGGCCATCGTGGTGGCCATATCCGGCTCAAGGATCACCGTGGTGGGCGGAAATCAGGGCCGACCCGGCAGTGTGAGCTCCCACACCTGGACCTCGTACAAGGTCGGTACCCGGGTCAACGACACTCAGTGGATCAGCGGATACGTCACCCCGGTGGCCGGCTGACCTCACGCAGGTGGCCCGCCGCCCTCCCCGGGGCGGCGGGTCGCCTGCTCACACCGGGCCCGCGGATCCGCGTACCTTGAGCCGGCAGGCGGCAGGCGGCAGCCGGGGTCGCGGACCTGCCGTCAGCTCGGGACGGCCGCCTGAGGAAGCAGGTCGACGAGGAAGCGCTGGGCGGGTTGGTCGCCGCAGGGTTGTTGGACCGCCTCGGCCCCGGCGGTCGTCTCGCCGTCAAGGATTCCCAGGCAGAGCTCGGTGTGTGCGCGCCGAAGGCGGTAGCCCTCCGCCGTATTGCTGAAGCGCTCGATCCGGAAGAACTGTGCATCCTTGTCTGCGAGGCAGTTGCCCTGCGGCTCCACCAGGCCTTTGGCGGGGCCGCTGTCGAGGATGGTCAGACAGCCCATTCCCTTGCTCGTCGGATGCTCCCACTTGATGTTGGCCAGGTCGTCGCCGTTGGGCTGCAAGAACGAGCGCGGGCCGGGGTCTGCGCAGGGGCGCTGGACCGCTACCTCGGACCGGTACCGCCCGGAGCGTTCCTTCCCCGCCGTGAGGCACAACTCCGGTGTCTGCGCGGGGCGGATGCGGGCCCAGCTCCCGGCGGAGACGACGGCGAGGAGCGCAGGACGGCGGTTGGCCGGGGCACCCGTCATGCGTGAGCCCGAGGTCATGAGATCGAAGCTCAGCAGAACACCGGCCGCGAGAGCTCCCACCAGCGTCACGGCGGCCACCACGGTCACGGGCCGCCTCCGGTGTCCGGTTGTTCCCGTTGGCGGCGACTGTTCCTCGGTGTCGCGGCCGCCACCGGCGTCCGCAAGAGCGTCCCCGCTCGCCAGGCGCTCCCAGGCCCCCAGCCACTGCGCCGACTTGTCCTCTTCACCGCAGGCGCGGACGAACGCGGCAACCGTCTCGCGGCGGGGCAAGGTGCGCTTGCGCAGGAGGTCGGCGACGGTGCTTCGCGGCAGGATGTCGCCCCGCGCCACCGCCCGGCTCTCCAGCTGCCGCAGGGTCAGGCCGGACCGGGCCTTGAGCCCCCGCAACGCGGCTGTGAACGCTTCGACGCTGCGTATGTCGGCAGGCTGTAACTCGATCTCATCCATCCGACCAGGAGTAGTGCACAGGACGACGGCAGGCAACGGGTTCCTCGGCCGACCGGACGAAAGCCTGGAGTCTTCGCGCCGCGGTGTCGTTCCACCCGCCGGTGACCCCCGTACACCGGCGGTGTCCCCTACGTGGACGCATGTACGACGCCCGCCCGCCGGCCGTCAGTGGCCGTCGCCTCCACCGCCCTCCCGACGCCTGCGGCGGCGTCGGCCGAGGGCTCCCGCCAAACCGATCAAGCCGCCTGTGAGCGCGCCGGACACGAGGATGCGCAAAAAATCTTCCATGGAGTACTCCCCCTTCTGGGCCAGGTTCACCAAGTGCTCAGGTGCCTGATCAACTACGAACGGGGACACTATCGGCGTGCAGCCGGCCTGGCTTGGACAAATTTGACCTCGCCCTCACAGGGCGAGGGCTCCCTCCGTCACTCGGGCGGCAGCCACCTGGCCGGGGGTGGTCTCGGCCAGGGCGCGGAACTCGCGGTTGAGGTGGGCCTGGTCGTAGAAGCCGCAGGCGGCCGTCACTTCGGTGAGATGCGCGCCCTCGCGAGAGAGCAGCCTCACGGCCCGGTGGAAGCGCAGCACTCGGGCGGACATCTTGGGCGTCAGGCCTATCTGTTCGGTGAAGCGGCGGACCAGGTAGCCCTGGCTCCAGCCCACTTCGGCCGCGATCCGGCCGATCTGGATCGCCCCGCCGGCGTGGGACAGCAGTCGCCAGGCATGGCTCACCTCGGGCGCGGGATGCGGGCCACGTTCGATGCGGGCCGCCAACGCGACGTCGAGCAGGTCGAACCGGGCTCCCCAGTCGCCGGTGGCTGCCAGTTGCTCCGCCAGCACTCCGGCCTCGGGGCCAAGGACGTCGCAGAGCCCGATCACCCGGTTGGTCAACTCGCTCATCGGCATGGCGAACAGCCGGTAGGCGCCCAGTGGGGTCAACTCGAGCCGGATCGCCTCCTGGCCACCCGGGTGGTCACACACCCGGGGCCCGTCCTCCAGCCCCGCAACCAGCGAGCCGGTCACCTGGCTGTCCGGACTCGAGTCCCCCAGCCGATGGACCTGGGTGAACGGCTCCCCCAGGCTGATCACCACGACCGCCCGACCCGTGGGAACCAACCGCACCCGATAGGGTACGGCGCCCGCTGCCTCCCAGTAGCCGGCGTAGCTGTGCACGAACGGGCGCAACTGTGCAGGCCACGGGCGGGTCACCCGCCACCGGCCGCCCACCCGGGTCATCGCGACTCCCCGACCGGCTGTGACTGCGCTTCCGGCCACCTGCACGTCCTTCCCCCTCCAGTGGCGACGAGCGCCCGGCGCCGGCCGAGCCCCCTGACGGGTGGGTACGCCTCGGCCCTGCACCACTCCCTGATCAAGCACCCAGCATCCCAGAGCGTACGGGCGGGCTCCCGAGCCGGCTTCGACTCCGACGTGAACCGCTCAGGTGTGGCTGTGCGGGGCGATCGCGAGCATCGCGATGTCGTCGTGAAGGTTGCGGGTATGCCGGGGAAGGTCAGTGTTCAGGAAGTTGACGACGTCGGCGGGTCCGGGAGCCGCTCGGCCCTCGAAACGGTGGCGGAGCCGGTCCACGAGCGGATAGAAGACGCCGCTGGTGTCGCGGGCCTCCACCAGCCCGTCCGTGACCAGTAGCAATACGTCGCCGCGGGTGAGCCGGTGGCTCCACGCCACCGGCCCGTCCGCCGCAGCCAGGCCGCCCAGGCCGAGCGGCAGTGCCGGCGGGCCTTCCAGCATGCGCACCTCGCCGCAGGAGATCAGCACCGGCTCCACGTGCCCGTGGTTGGTCACCGTCACCCGGTGCGCCAGGCTGTCGTACTCGATGAGCACGGCAGTGGCGAACAGCTCCTCGTCCGGGATCTCCTCGGCCTCCCGGGCCAGCCGCCGCTCCAGCCGGGCGGCGACGGCCGGCAGGTCCTCCGCCTCGTACGCGGCCTCACGGAAGCTGCCGAGGATCGCCGCGACCGTACGGACCGCCGGGAGACCCTTGCCGCGTACGTCGCCGACGATGGCACGCTCCCCGGCCCGGGTGGCGCGGATGTCGAAGAGGTCGCCGCCCACCATGGTCCCGGCCTCGCTCGGCCGGTACAGGCTGGCCGCCAGCACGTGCCCGACCTGGTGCGGCACCGGGCGAAGCAGGGCCCGCATCAGGGCCTCGGCGACCGAGTTGGCGTGGACGCACGATGCTGGCGGCGCTCGGGGCGGTCGGCCTGGGGGGCGCCCTGCCCGCGTCCGCGGCGGACGGGGGGATGCTCCCGCACCCCGGGCCCGAAGGGCTGGTGTGGGTGGAGGAGTTCCGGGGCGACGGCGGCGTCGCCTCGGGCGGTGCCTGGGAGAGCCTGCCGACCATCCTCACGGTGGCCTGCGAGGGAGGCGGCAACGTGCGGGTGACGATGGAATCGAACGGGGTGGGGACCGTGGCCGCGTTCGACGTGGAGTGCCCGGTCGGCAGCGCCGGAGTCGGCTCGGTCCGCATGGACGCGGGCGTCGTGCGCCCGGGCAGCTTCACGATCGGCGTCGACGCGTCGGCGCAGACCACTCGCTGGTCGCTGACGGTGACGCAGCCGGAATAGCGGCAGCCCGCCGGGCCGGGGCCACGCAGCGCGGCCCCGGCCCGGCACCCGGAGCACCGGCTCGTTCCGAATGGCTTCGCGATCGCCGTTCCGGCTACGGCGGCGAGCAGAAACGTGGCACCTCGGGGAAGGGGCGGGTCATGGCCGTGTGCCGCGGGCGAGGATGACGGCGTAGCGGCACTCAGTGTCGGTGGTGTTGGCGAAGACGCGCGGGATGGGCTCGCCGAGTTCGATGGTGTCGCCCCCGTCGAGTTCGTGGACCGTGTCCCCGTCGTGGAAGGTCAGGTGGCCGTCGAGGACCCAGACGACCTGTCGTACGAAGGCGAAGGCTGCGGCCGGATAGGGTACGCGGGCTCCCGGGGGCAGGTGGATCTCGGCGATCTCCGCGGGGAACTGCGGGCCGGTGATCTGGCGGCGCCGGTAGCCGGTGGCGGGGTCGCGCCACTCGGCCGCGTCGGCCTCGCGGTGCACTCCGGCGGTTCGTGCCGCGTCGTCGTCCTGCGCTCCTTCGGCGAGGGCGAGCAAGGAGGCGATGCTGAGCTGGAAGGCGGCGGACAGCTTGCCCAGGACCACGGCGGTGGGGCTGCTCTCGCCACGCTCGATCCGGCTGATCATGGCCTGGGAGACGCCCGAGGCGTCCGCGAGCCGGGCCAGGGTCCAGCGGCGGCGTTCCCGTTCGGTGCGGACGCGGGCTGCGATCCGGGCCACCAGGGGATCTACTATGTTGGACATGAATCCAATATACGAGAGGCGTCGAGCCGTGACGGTACGCCGGGCACTCCCCGGCGACGCGGAGGCCGTCCGCGCGATCCGCAACCACGCGATCGAGCATTCGACGGCCCTGTGGACGGACGCCCTGCAGTCCCCGGCCGAGGGGGCGGCCTGGCTCGCCGCCCACCTGGCGCGCGGCTCGGCGTTCGTGGCCGAGGTGGAGGGCGAGACGGCCGGCTTCGCGGTCTACGGTCCGTGGCGGGAGAAGGACGGGTACCGCCACACCGTGGAGGACTCGGTCTACGTCCGCGAGGGCATGCACGGGCTCGGCATCGGATCCGCGCTGCTGGCCGTCCTCATCGCCTCGGCGCGCGATGCCGGCCACCACGTCGTGGTCGCCGGCATCGAAGCCGAGAACACCGCATCCATCCGGCTGCACGAAAGGTTCGGGTTCCGCCATGCCGGCACGGTGCCGGAGGTCGGCACCAAGTTCGGCCGATGGCTCGACCTGACCCTCATGCAGCTGCCCCTGACCTGAGCAGCCGGCGAAAGGGTGGACACCGTCAGGGGACGGGCAGTTGCGCCGCGACGATGACGTTGCCGTAGGGGTCCGCGAAGGTGACGGTCCCGCTCAGTCGACGCCGAGCAGGCGCCGCCGATCGTCGGGGCGGGATGCGAATTCCGCACAGGCCGCTCGGTGGACGATGCGCCCCTTCTGCATGACTGCGACGTCCTGGGCGACGGAGAACGCAAGCGCCAGGTTCTGCTCGACGAGGACGACCGACATTCCCTGTGCGCCCACCTCTCGGATCACCTCACCGACCTGGGCGACGATCGCGGGAGCGAGGCCGTCGGACGGCTCGTCGAGCAGCAGCAGGCGCGGATTGCCCAGCAGGGCCCTGGCGATCGCGAGCATCTGCTGTTCCCCGCCGGAGAGCTCGTCCCCGCGGTGCCCGAGCCGCTCACCCAGCCGCGGCAGCAGGTCGAGGACGCGGGCCCTCGTCCACGGGCCCGTCGCCGGACGCCGCGAGGCGACCGTCAGGTGCTCGGCCACGGTCAGCGGCGCGAACACCCGGCGCCCCTGCGGGACGACGCCGACCCCGGCTCGGGCGATCACGTCGACGCGGGCTCCGGCGATCTCCCGGCCGTCGAGGGTGACGCTGCCTCCGTACGGCCGGACGAGCCCCATGACGGTCGAGATCAGGGTGGTCTTCCCGACCCCGTTGCGCCCGAGGACGGCGACGATCCCGCCCGCATCGAGATCCAGGTCGACACCGCCGAGGACGACGCCCCCGGCATAACCGGAGCTCAGCTCGCGCACGCTGAAGAACGGCTTCACGAGGAGACCTCCACGGTGCCGAGGTAGGCGGTCTGGACTTCGGCGGAGGCCCGTACCCCGTCCGGGGAACCGGTCATCAGATGTCTGCCGAGGTGCATGACGGTGACCGTGTCGGCGAGCTCGAAGACCATGTCGAGGTCGTGTTCGATGAGCAGTACGGTCACCTCGCCCGGCAGGGCGGCGATCAGCTCGGTGAGCCGGGCGGTCTCCGCGGGAGACATGCCGGCGGCCGGCTCGTCCAGGAGCAGCAGCCGGGGGTCGGTGGCCAGCGCGACGGCGACCTCCAGCTGCCGCCGCTCGCCGTGCGAGAGCTCGGCCGCCGCGACCTCGTGCCGGGTGGGCAGGCCCACCCGCTCGAGCAGCGCGTGCGCCCGTGCGAGCTCCTTCGGCCGGGCGCCGACCTTCCGCCGGCCCCCGAGGCCTCCCCCGGCCCGGCGCAACACGGCGAGCAGGACGTTCTCCAGCACGGACTCGCGCATGAAGAGACTGGAGTGCTGAAACGTCGCTGCAACGCCGAGCCCGACCCGGCGGTGCACAGGCAGCCGGGTCACGTCCTTCCCGTCGACGAGGATGGATCCGCCGGTGACGGGCAGCGTCCCGGAGATCAGGCCGAACAGGGTCGACTTGCCCGCACCGTTCGGGCCGATGATCGCGTGCCGGGCCCCCGCCCTCACGGTGAGGGAGACCTCGTCCAGGGCCCTGAAGGACCCGAAGTGCCGTGACACCTGCCGTAGTTCCAGTAGGGAGTGGTTGTGGTCGTGGTCTGTCACGTCGTTCTCTTCCGGGTCGGCTTGAGAGGCAGCCGTACGCCGGCCAGCCCGCGGGGCAGCGTGTAGACGGCGACGACGAAGAGCACCCCGAGCAGCAACGGCCCGCGCCCGGCAACGGCTTCGAGGTTTCCGAGGTAGTCGCGGGTGAGCCAGACCAGTGCGGCGCCGGCGCAGGCTCCCCACATCGAGCCGGAGCCGCCGATGACGACGGCCAGCAGCGCCAGGGCCGCGATCTCGAATCCGGCGTCGCCGGGCGAGACGAACCGCTCTACCGAGACCCACAGGGCTCCGGCGGCGCCGGCCAGCGCCCCGGCGCCGCAGTAGACGGTCAGGGCGTAGCGCTGCGTCGGGTAGCCGATCGCCCGCATCCGCGGCTCGTTGTCGCGGATGCCGCGCAGGGCGAGGGCGAACGGTGTCGATCCCAGGCGGGAGACGGCCGCGAAGAGCAGCAGGAACACGGCCAGTACGTAGAAGTAGACGAGCCCGTCCAGCGCCAGCGCGGGCATGCCGGGCAGCGGTACGACGGGCGGGATGCCCGACACTCCGTCGGTGCCGTTCGTCAGCGACTTCCAGTTGACGGCGGCGCTGTACGCGATCTCGCCGATGGCCAGCGTCAGCATCAGGAAGACCACGCCCCGGGCCCGCACTGCCAGCCACCCGGTCGGCACCGCCACCAGCGCGGAGACGCCCGCGGCGATGAGGAGCTGGAGGATTCCGATGTCGGTGAGTCGCGTCGCCACGATCGCGGCCGTGTAGGCACCGACTCCGAAGTACGCCGACTGGCCGAGGGTCGGCAGTCCGGTCAGGCCGGTGAGCAGGTTCACGCTGATGGCGAGGAGCCCGAACACCAGGATCCGCGACAGGGTGCCGACGGCGTACGGGCCGAGGACGAAGGGGGCCAGGGCGAGTCCGACGACCACGGCGGTCACGGACAGCCGCCGCGCGCCGGTCGAGGCAGCTCTGTGCGGGCTCATGCGCGCACCGCCGCCGGGACCAGGCCGTTCGGGCGGACGACGAGCACGAGCAGCATCGTGCCGAAGAGGAGGAAGGGAGCGTACTCGGGGAGCAGCGCCACCCCGAGGGTCTGCACCTGTCCGATGAGGAGCGCCCCGGCGAGCGCGCCGCGCACGGATCCGAGGCCGCCCACGACCACGACGACGAGCGAGAGGACGAGCACGGTCTCGTCGACGCCCGGCCCGGGGCCCAGAATCGGCGCCCCTAGGACACCGCCGACCACCGCCAGGGCTGCGCCGGAGGCGAAGACCCCGTACAGCACCTTGCGGACGTCGACCCCCAGCGCGCGCACCATGTCCCGGTCCGCGACGGCGGCTCGGACGAGCGCTCCGAGCGAGCTGCGTTCGAAGACGAGGTGGACAAGGAGTGCGAGGGCTGCCGCGACGCCGATGAACACCAGCCGGTAGACCGGGTAGGCGTGGCCGACGAGGGCCACCGTCCCGCGCAGGGCCGTCGGCGGGTCCGTGGGCAGCACCTCGCCGCCGAAGGCCGCGGCAAGGAGGTCGGCGACGATGAAGGTGATGCCGAGCGTCAGCACGGCCTGGTCCAGGTGCCCGCGCCGGGCCAGCGGCCGGGTGAGGAACGTCAGCGCGGCCCCGCCCATGCCGCCCACCACGGCGCCGGCCGCCAGCGCGAGGACCAGACCCCACAGGCTCCCGTCGGACAGCGCGTAGGCGACGTACGCCCCGGCGAGGTAGAGCGTGCCGTGGGCCAGGTTCAGCACGTCCATCATGCCGAAGACCAGGGAGAGTCCGACCGCGATCGTGAACAGCAGCAGACCGAAGGCAACCCCGTCGACGACGCTGACGAGGTTGCCGTTCAACCATCCGGTCATGTCAGCCGCCCAGCCGGCCGAGCTCGGAGGTGGCGGTGTTGGCCCCCTGCTTGACCTCGCGCAGGTACCACGGCTGGACGGGCGTGCCGCCGCTGTTGAACTTCCAGGTGCCGCGCGGGCTGTCGATGTCCCCCACCTTGGCGATGGCGGCATTGACCGATTCCGGGGTCACGGTGCCACCGGCCGCCTTGATCGCTTTGTCGAGCACCTGCGCCGCGTCCCACGACGCCATCGCGTAGGTGGTCGCAGGAGCCCCGTAGGCGGACCGGTAGGCGGGCGCGAACTGCTTGTTGGCCGTGTTGTCCAGGTCCGCGCTGTAGTTGAGCGCGGTGAGGATGCCGTCGGCCGCCTCTCCCTGTCCCTTCAGCACGCCGCCCTCGGTGAGGAAGCCGGGCGCGTAGAGCGGGATCTTGCCGGCCAGGCCGAAGTCCCGGTACTGCTTGACGAAGTCGACGGCCGCACCGCCCGCGTAGAAGCAGAAGACCGCCTTCGCGCCGGAGTTCTCGATCTGCGCGAGGTACGGCTGGAAGTTCTTCGTCCCCGGGAACGGGGTGTAGACCTCCTCCCCCGCGAGCTTGCCGCCGGCAGGGAGGAAGGTGGACTTGAATCCCTCCACCTCGTCCTTGCCCGCCTGGTAGCCCGCGGCGATCAGGAAGACCGGACCGCCGGCCTTCTCTGCGACGTACTTGCCCAGCGCCTTGCCCGGCTCGTCGTTGACGTACGACGTGCGCCAGATGTACTTGGTCCCGGTCAGTGTCGTCGGCGAGGCGTTCGAGCCGACGAGCGGGATCTTGCTGGTCTCGAAGAGGTCCTTGACCCCGTTGATGGTGGCCGAGCTGACCACGCCGCTCACCGCCAGCACCCGGTCCTGCTTGACGAGCTTCTCCGCCGCAGCCTTGCCGGAGTCGGCCGTCTCCCCCTCGTCGGCGATCACTGTCTGCACTTCTCGGCCGCCGAGTTTGCCGCCGTGCTGCTTGATGTAGAGCTCGAAGCCCTGCTTCATGTCGTCGCCGAGCGCCTTGTAGGTCCCGGACTGCGGGACGAGGAGCCCGATCTTCACGGGCCCGCCCTGCTTGTCGCCGTCGCCGGTCCCGAGACTGGCGCCACCGCATGCGGTGGTCAGCAAGAGGCCCGTCGTGACGGCGATCAGACCAACGGGACGAAACCGACCTGCCATGGAGACTCCGTACGTGGTGAGCCGGCCCTGGTGGACCGGGTGTTGCCGATGGGGTGCCGTGGAGGGTGACACGTGTCTATCGCGTAATTGAGACGGCCGTCAATAGTTCGCGAGATATCGAGCGGCAAGACGCTCGCACCCCTTGACCCCACTCACGGACATGGCGTAACACTTGCGGTCGTCAAATCTCCGCCATATCGATTCGGCGGCGGACCGTGATCAGTCAGGGAGTGAAGCACCGTGACCGACGATCCATCACGACGCAAAGTCCTCAAGAACAGCACTGTGTTGGCCGGTGCCGCGCTGCTCTCCGGGGTTCCGGCCGGGCACGCGGCGCAGGCCGCCCCTCGAGCGGACGATCCCTCGCCCGTCGTGGACGCGCCCGCGGGCCGGCTGCGCGGGGTCGTCGAGGGAGGTCTCACCGTCTTCAAGGGCGTGCCCTACGCGGCGCCGCCGGTCGGCGCCCTGCGCTGGCGGCCGGCCCAGCCCCATCCCGGCTGGTCGGGAACGCGCGACGCCGGCGCGTTCGGCCCCAGCGCGCCGCAGCTCTACCGGGAAGGGGGCGACCAGGTACTCGGAACGCACGGCTCGCCCCCCTTCGACGAGGACTGCCTCACGCTCAACGTCTGGACCCCGCAGGCCGACAGCACCAAGCGGCCGGTGATGGTCTGGATCCACGGCGGCGGTTTCATCTCCGGGTCCGGCTCACTGCCCATCTACTCCGGCGAGACCTTCGCGCGCGACGGCGACCTTGTCGTGGTGACCATCAACTACCGGCTCGGGCCGCTGGGATACCTCTACTTCGGCGAGGACGGCGCCGGGGGGAACTTCTGGCTCACCGACCAGCTCGCCGCACTGCGCTGGGTACGGGACAACGTCGCCGCGTTCGGCGGGGACCCGGACAACATCACCCTCGCCGGCCAGTCCGGCGGCGCGTTCTCGGTCGCGGCCCTGGCCGGAGCCCGGCCCCAGGGCCGCCCGCTGTTCCGGCGCGCCATCCTCCAGAGCCCGCCGCTCGGGCTGCAGGTCCCCACGCGTACGGAGTCGCTGCAGCGCAGCGCCACGTTCCTCGAGATCCTCGGGGCCAAGGACCTGGCGCAGCTGCGGACCCTGCCCTGGCAGCAGCTGATGGGCGCCACCATCGAGATGTTCAAGCGCACCGGACGGTGGGGGTACTGGTCGACACCGTTCCTGCCCGTGCTCGACGAGGTGACGCTGGACCGCCACCCCTCCGACCTGCTGCTCAGCGGTCCGGGGGCGGACATCGACATCCTGATCGGCTGCACCAGGGAGGAAGCCAACTTCGCCTTCGCCCTCGACCCGACGTACGCCGCCGCGACCAAGGACCAGGTGCTCGCCCGGGCACGGGACACCTTCGGGAACCGGGCCGCCGAGGCATACAGTGCGTACGAGGAAGCCCGGCCGGGCGCCCGGCCGGTGGACGTACTCATGGACCTGATCAGCGACGACCTGTTCCGCATGCCGGGCCTGGCACTCGCCGAACGGCGGGCGGCGGCCCGTAAGCACCCGGTATGGGCCTACCAGTTCGACTTGCCGACGCCAGCGCACGGCGGCCGGCTGGCGGCGGCGCACTGCCTGGAACTGCCCTTCGTCTTCGACAACTTCGACAAGTGGTCGGGGGCGCCCTTCCTGACGGGGCTCGACCCGCGGATCCGTGAAGGTCTGGCCTCGACCATGCACGCGGCATGGATCTCGTTCATCCGCAACGGCGACCCCAACCACCAGGCCATGCCGAACTGGCAGCGCTACGAACGGGACTCCCGCACCACGATGAGCCTGGACACGGTCACCGCCGCCACGAACGACCTCGCCGGATACTGGCGGCGCCTCCACCGGCCGACGGCGTCCTAGGCACCCGAGTCCGTCCAGTACTCGGGAGCCTCTCCGCCTTGCGATGCACGGCACCGGACGACTCGGGCTTACCCGGCAAGATCCGAAAAGAGACGACCCAGCCGTTCGGCCCGGCCCCGACGGGGCCGGGCCGTAGCAATATCCCCCAGCACTCCGGAGCATGCACGTGTCCGTCCCACCCCGGACCGAGCGTTCTGCACCACCTGTCAGGGGCGCTCGAAGAGCTGGAGGATTCCCCCGGCAGAGAAGCAGAGCGCCCCCGTCAGAGTGCCCCAGTTGGCGATGTCCTCGTTCACCGGACTGCCGGTCGCGGGGCGGGTGAAGGCCGCCAGAGCCGAGATGAGGAAGAGGACGGAGCCGAGCTGATTGATCGCGACGATCCACCACCCGAGGTCGTGGGTGCGCACGGCCGGCCGGCCATGGCAGACCTCGAGCAGTGCGAGGTGCCCCGAGATCAGGAACAGGATGCACCCGACCATGTCGGGGGCCCAGATCAGCCTGTTCACCTGCTGGAGCGAGAGCCCCTGCAGCAGGGAGCTCAGCAGGTTGATGCCGAACACAAGAGTGCCGACGAACAGCACGAAGGTACTCAGCCAGTCGATCCGGTAGGGCTCGTAGCTCCACCAGGCCCAGGCTCGTGCGGCCGGCGAGCCTCCTCCGGGCTCCGGGCGGGGAGCGTTGATCGCCTGGAGCAGTGAGGTGTAGCCGCCGGTGTTGAAGAACAGGCCGCCGGCGAAGTAGATCCAGGCGCCTGTTGCACCACTCGCGCCGAACTGGGCGACCCAGGCCCCGAGGGCGAAGAGGGCCCCGCCGACGGTGAACGCCAGCGCGGCGACGGCGTTCAGCCTGCGAAGGCGGGCGACCGACACGCCGTCAGCGATTCGGCGACGCGGTTCGGGCTCGCCCGCAGCGCTTACGGTGATCAGGCCGCGCTTGCGTGCCAGGCGGGACTCCCAGATCGCCGTGCCCCCCTCCAAGGGGTGCCAGGTCAGCCGGGTTGTGAAAGGTCCGGCTCCCCCGGAGCGCCCTTGGATTTGGCTCACCCGCCGACCTTAGCCTCCGACGTCCCCCGGTTCCCGGCGTGACCCTGCCGTCTCACCGCGTTGGTCGAACGCACGTCACGTACTGCTTCGCGGCCTGCGGGTTCGGGGTGCCGCGAAGGGGCTCACGCAGATACTCGGCGGCCCTACTCGGGCTGCTCACCCTCCAACGCCTTCACCAGCTGCGGCAGGTGACCACCGGCCACGACGAGGGCCAGGTGGTCGTGGAAGTCCCGGCTGCCGACGATCAGGCCGTCGCGGACCCGCAGCACCTGGATGTTCGCGGTTTCGAAGGTCCGCCCGGTCGCGCGGTGGTGAACCCGGTAGTCCCACTCGGCAACGGCCACCTCCGGGTCATCGGTCTCCCGGACGACCACATTCACCGGGGTCAGCTCCACGGGCATGCTCGCGGAGACTTGCGCGAACCGCGCTTCCAGCACGGCACGACCCTCGAACCTGCGCGGCCCGACCGGCTCGAAGACGGTCTCCACGACAGCGTCCTCTGCATAGAGTTCGGCCAGCTCCGAGAACCGCCCCTCACCGATGCGCTCCAGCAGCTTGTGGAAGACCTCTCGCGGTGACAGCGTTTTGGGCATGATCAACCTCCGGCGGGATCAGCCACTAGAATCGGACTAGCGGCTCCGTTTTCAACGATACGGACTGGCAACTCCGGTTGTCCAGAGGTTCTTTCGCCGCATGCAGAGGAAGGCAGAAAAGGGATGACTGGCGCTCAGGAGCGCCCGCTGCGGGCGGACGCCGCCCGCAACCGGGCCAGGGTGCTCGATGTCGCCACGGAGGTGTTCACCACCCGCGGCGTCGGCGTGCCGACCGAGGAGATCGCCCGGGCCGCCGGGGTGGGGGTCGGCACGCTCTTCCGGCACTTCCCCACCAAGGAGGCGCTGTTGGAAGCGGTGATGGTGCGCAGGCTGGAGGCGATCGCCGCCATGACCGCGCAGCTGGCAGCTCAGGACGATCCGGCCGAGGCGTTCTTCGCCTGCTTCCGTCTGGTGGTGGAACAGTCGGCGGGCAAGAACGAGTTCGCCCAGGCACTCGCCGCGGCCGGTGTGGACGTGCACGCATCGCTGCACGAGCCGACCAAGGAGATCCAGACCCGGCTGGCCGGCCTGCTGTCCGAGGCGCAGCAGGCCGGGGTGGTCCGCCCGGAGCTGCGCCTGCCCGAGCTGCTTGCCCTGCTGGTCGGTACCGGGGCAATGCTGGAACAGCTCGGCGCGGACCCGGCGGCCCGGGAGCGGATCTTCGAGGTGGTCTTCGACGGCCTGCGGCCACGCTGACCGGCGACGTCGCCGGGCGTGGGAGAACGGACCGCGGCCCGGCCCGAGTCGGGGTGCCGGCCCGGGCCCTTTCCGGGTGCGTACAACCCTGGTTGCAGGCGGAACGCTTCCCTTGGGGGGAGTAGGGGTCACCTCCTTCGCGGTCACCGCGCTCCTCGGGGGCGGGCCCGGGGCCGCCACGGCGACGACCCTCGCCGCCGCGCCCGTTCCCGTCCTGTCCTGGGGCCCCTGCGACGCAGCGGACGCCGACGATCCCGGGGACGGCTTCGAGTGCGCGACCGCCCGGGTACCCCTGGACTACCGCCGGCCCACCGGGCGTACGATCCCGCTCGCGGTCACCCGGCGGCTCGCCGCCGACCCGGCTCACCGCACCGGTGTCCTGCTGCTGCATCCCGGCGGACCCGGCAACTCCGGCGTGGACTTCGCCCGTAACAGCTACGACGCACTCCCCGCCTCTCTCCGCGACGCCTTCGGCGTCGTCGGGTACGACATGCGCGGCGTGGCGCGCAGCGGGCAGGTGGAGTGCTGGAACGACAAGGAGTATTCCGCCGCCGTCGACGCCGCGCGCGGTGTACCCGGCCCGGGAGCGCTGCAAACTGCCGTCCGGCAGGGCCTGGACTTCGCCACCGCCTGTCGGGAACGGTCCGGGGAGCTCGTGCCGTTCGTCGGTACCGGGTCGAACGCCAAGGACATCGACCTGCTGCGGCAGGCCCTCGCAGAACGCAACCGCCTGCGGATTCGGTGAAGGCCGGCCGCGGCAGGCCTTCGAGGAACTCAAGCGGTCGCTGGACGCCGATCCCGTCATCACCGCGAGCGGATGCCCGGCCACCGGCTACGTCCTCGCCTACCGCCTGATGTTCAACATCAACTCGGGCAAGGAGATCTGGCCCTACCTGGGTCAGGCCCTGCGGGCGGCCCAGGCACACCAGGGTTCGTTCCTGCTGTCGCCGCCCTCCCCCGCGTCCTTCGACTTCCTCAACGTCAACATGGCCGTCGAGTGCGCCGACCGCGTCTACCCGACCAGCCGCCTGCTCCTGGGCACGCTGGTCAGCGCCCACGTCGCCGCCGCTCCGCTGCTGGGACCCCCCATCGGCCTCGGGCCGCCCACCTACGACCACAACCACGCGCCCACCTGCGCCCAGTGGCCGGCCGGGCGCCCGAGCCGCTACGCGGGCTCCTACCGGGCGGCCGGTTCCGCCCCGATCCTGGTCCTCGGTACGACCGGGGACCCTGACACCCCGTACCAGGACGCCGTGGCCCTCGCCGGCACGCTGGACAACGGACGGCTGCTGACCTTCGCTGCTGAAGGACACACCGCCTACAACCGGAGCGCGTGCGTCAGCGCACTGGTCACGGACTACCTCGCCACCAAGGCGCTGCCGGCCCGGGGCACCGTCTGTGCGGACGAAACGCCCCCGGAACCGCTCGCCCGCCGCACCACCGGCATCGAGGTCGACGAAACGCGCGATGTGATCCCCGTCCTCCGCTGAGCACACTGCCCCGACCGGCGAGCCGTCGACAGGGGCTACGGCCGGGCGGGAGACTGGTCGGGACGGGCGTAGAGGCGGTGGCGGTGGTGATGGCTGCGCGGTATGTCGCGGACCTGATCGGTGCGTTGGAACGGAACGCGGGACGCCCCGCGATCGGGGCCGGTCCCGTGGTCGCGGGATTCTCCGAGGTGCTGGCCGATACGTACCGGCTGGCGAGCCTCCTCGGAGAGCTGGGAGTGCGGCGCGGGGCCGGGCTGGCCTGTGTGAGCGGCAACCGGCCCGAGGTGCTGCTGGTCCGGTTGGCCGCGCACGTGATGGGCGCGCGGCTGACCCAGGTGATCGTCGGTCCCGCCACCCATGGCCTGGACTTCTTGCTGCGGGACTGCGAGCCGGTCGTGGTGGTGAACGACGCCCCGGTGCCCGACACAGGGGTTCCGCGCATCGGGCTGGAGGTGTTGATGCGGCTGGCCCGCGCCCGGGAAGTCCGGCCGGTTCCCCTGCAGGCTCGTGAGGACGACGTGGCGCGTGTGACGTACACCGGCGGCACCACGGGCAGGCCCAAGGGGGTGGCCTCCACTTTCGCCGCGATGGCGGACCGGACCGGTACGCGCGGCAAGGGCGGCGGACCGGCGGAGTCGGTCCACCTCTCGGTCACGTCACTCGCGCAGCGTTCCGGGGGCCGGTGCCTGGAACACCTGCGCGAGGGAGGCCGGGTGGAGATCCTCGGAATCTTCGACACGAGGGAGTTCGCCGCCGCCTGCCGGCGCCTGGCGCCCGTGTCCACGTACCTGACGCCCTCGATGGTGTACAGGCTGCTGGACGACCCGACAACCGCCGACGGCGTGCCGGGGCTCGTCCAGGTGTCGTACGGCAACTCTCCCATCCACCCGGAGCGGCTGCGGCAGGCGCTCACGCGCTGGGGTGCCCGGCCGAGGTGGCGGCAGGGCTACGGGATGAACGAGGCCGGGGTGATCTGCAGGCTGTCGGCGGCCGATCACGACGCGGGGGTGACCGACCGGCCGTACCTCCTGGGATCCGCCGGCCGTCCCGCACCCGGCGTGGACGTGCGGGTGCGGGACCAGGACGGGGCGGAGTCGGAGCAAGGACGTACCGGAGAGGTATGGGTGCGGTCCGAGATGGTGATGGCCGGCTACTGGAATCAGCCCGGCCTGACGGCCCAGGTGATGCGGGACGGATGGCTCAGGACCGGGGACCTCGGCCACTTCGACGCCGACGGGTACCTCTACCTCGACGACCGGGTCAACGACGTCGTCATCGTGGACGGTGTGAACATCTACTGCGGTCCCATCGAGACGTCCCTGACCCGGCACCCCGCCGTATCCGAGGCCGCGGTGGTGGGCCGGGCCAGCGACCTCACCGGTGAGGAGGTGTGCGCCTTCCTCGTGCCGGCACCGGGTCACCCTCCCACGAGCGCGGTGGCCGCCGAGGCATGCCTCCTGACGGCCGAGGCACTGTCACCGGCCCACCGGCCGACCACCGTCTTCTGGGAGCCGGCCCTTCCCCTCACCGACCGGGGCAAGCCGGACAAGCGGCTGCTGCGGAAGCGGGCTGCCGGATCGAGTCCTGCACCCACCACCCCGTAGCCCCGACCGACGACTGCGGCTCAGGAACCGGCGGCGCGGAGCGAGCCGGTGCTGGAGCCGCTGCTGTCGCCGATGAAGCAGGTGACCTCTCGGTCGCCGCGGATCCAAGTGGTGGGCTGCGGGTAGTAGTAGTACACCTCGAGCGTATCCGCGACCTTCGCGTCGGCGCCGACGTAGCCGGTGAGCGCCGAGCCCGCGCACTTCTCCTCGGCGATCGAGATGACCTTGTCCTTGCCCGGGTACGCCCCGCCGTCCAGGTTGAAGACGCTGTAGGCCTCCCCCTCGTGAGCTTCGCCGCAAGGCACGATCTTCACCCTGAAGCCGGCGTCACCACCCTCCTCGTCGTCGTACTCCGCCAGTTTGCCGCCCGTGTTGAAGCAGTCCCCCTTGCGGATGTCCTCCACGCGGACGGAACCCGGGGCGGTGGCCTGACCGTTGGTGTCGCGCTTCGGCCGGGGGCCGTCGTCCAGGGCTCCGGAGAATCCGAGGACCAGCACGATCGCGTAGAACGCGATGGCCAGGCTGTGGATGACGATGGCCGCAATGGCGAAGCCCTTGCCCTTCTCGCCGCGGTCGCGGATCTGGGAGAGGGCGACGATGCCGAGGATCAGCGGGACCAGCGGCAGCCCGCAGACGATCGACATGACGAACGCCACGATGGCCAGCGTGTTGGTCTTCTGCGACATCGGGGGCGGCGCGTACCAGCCCTGCTGGCCGCCGTACGGCCCGGGCTGCCCCGGCTGTCCGTACGCTCCCGACTGGGGGTAGGGCTCAGGGGACGACGGTGGCTGCGGCGGTATGGACATGCGTGTGGGTGCTCCTTGCACAGAGGGTGAAGGAGCAACCTACAGCCAGGGCATGACAAAGCCGGGTTGGGGGTCCGATGGGGGCACGGCGCTCGGACCGGATCGACGCAGGGAGGCTGCGCAGCCGCTGCCGCTACCGCTACCGCGACGTGACGGCGAAGAGCTGGACGCTGCGGGGGCTCGGGCGCGGCCCCCGCCCCCACCAGGTTCGCGCGCCGGTCACAGGCTCCTGAAGAGGTCATCGAGCGGGGCCGGTACCTGTCCGGGGTGGAGGGCCTCCACCAGGAGACGGCCGTAGCGGATCTTGCGGCCCTTCTTCGTGCCGAGGAAGCGCCGCAACTGCTGCTGCCGGGGCCGGCCGTGGTGTGAGGGCTGGCGCAGGAACGTCTGCCAGGCCCGCAGGTCGCCCTCGGCCTCGATGATCTCCTCGATCCTCGCCGTACCCAGCGCGCGGATGAGCTCGTCCTCCAGGTCCGCCACGCACACGAAGAAGCCCGGGCCCGGCGCCTGGGTCTGCTTCAGGGCCCGGTCGTAGTAGCCCTGCTCGCGCTCGTCGCACAGTCCTGTCAGGCGCAGGCCAAGACCGGGCGGCCCGAGAAGTCCGGCGTAGCGCCCCACGTTCATCGCCCCGCCCATCGACACGACACACACCCCTTCGGCGGCGAGGTCCCGGCTGCGCCGTCCGGACAGCGCCTCGACGGCCGCAAGGTCGCTCAGCCCTTCCAGCAGAACCGCCGTCCGCAGCCCCAGTTGCACGGCCAGATCACTCGCCGGTCCGCCGGGACCGCCGGCCGCCCAACGGCCGACTGCGTCCCGGAACGCCCATATGTCCACCATGGGGCAAGTCTGCACGCCCACCGACCGGCACGGCACGGAATATCGGCCGGCCGTCGACCCGAGGGCAGGCCGCACCGAGCGGCCGTTGGCCGTACGAGTACGCGTACTGCAACGGGGGGAGGAACGCGAGGCGTACGACGGCCTGCGCGGGTGCGGGCCGCATGCTGGCCTCTCGTACGGTCGCCCCGGCATCACCCGTTCGGCCCATCTCACCCGCACTGCGTCCTTCGCGCCGCCCGAACCCACGGAGAACCATGGCCGAGCCCGCCGCCCCTCAGGCCACTGCCGCGAAGCTGCTGCGCCGCCCGCAGTTGTGGCTGGTGCCCACGGTCCTCACCGGGCTACTCGCCCTGCTGCTGTCCCTGCTGTACATGGGCGGCATCGTCAACCCCAACCGGGACCTGCGCGACCTGCCCATCGCCCTCGTCAACGACGACATCGGCAAGCCGCCGCCCGGGCAGAAGGAGAACCTTGGCACACAGGTCACGACCGCCATCGCAGCCGACACCGGGGGCGGCAAGGCCGAGTGGCGCAGGCTCACCCGTGCCGAGGCCCAGGATCAGCTCGACTCCGGCAAGGTCTACGGCGCCCTGATCGTTCCGGCCGGCTTCACCGACGACGTCACCGCCCTCACCACCCTGGGAGCCACCCGGGCACCGACGATCACCGTGCTCACCAACCCCGGCAAGGGCAGTCTCGGCTCCTCCCTCGCCAGTCAGATCACGACCAAGGCCGCGCACCAGGCGTCCCAGACCATCGGCAGACAGCTCGCGGCAGCGGCCGGCACACAGGCGAGCCCCACCGCGAAGCTGCTGCTCACCGACCCGGTGAACGTCGTCACGCAGGTCGGGCACCCGATCGGCATTCACAGCGGCCTCGGCCTGACCGCCTTCTACTACACCCTGTTGCTCGTGCTGGCCGGGTTCATGGGCGGCAACGTGATCAGCAACGGCGTCGACACCGCCCTCGGCTACGCGGACAACGAGATCGGCCCCTGGCACACGCGCCGACCCACCGTGCCGATCAGCCGCACGCAGACGCTGCTGCTGAAGATGGTGATGACCGCGGGCATCACGCTCGTCAGCGCCTCGCTGGTCCTCATCGCTTGCGTCGGCATCCTCGGGATGGACGCGTCCCACCTGCCCCTGCTGTGGATCTACTCGTACTGCGCGGCCCTCGCCGTCGGACTGGGCGTGCAGGCCATCAATGCCGCGTTCGGCGGGATCGGCCAACTGGTGTCGATGTTCGTGTTCATCGTCCTGGGCCTGCCCTCGTCGGGCGCCACCGTGCCGCTCCAGGCCGTCCCCGGCTTCTACCGCTTCCTTTCCCACTTCGAGCCCATGCGGCAGCTCAGCGACGGGGTGCGCGCCATCCTCTACTTCGACGCCCGCGGCGATGCGGGTCTCACCCGCTCCTGGATCATGATCGCGGTCGGCGTCGTACTCGCCCTGCTCTTCGGCTTCGCCATGACCATGTACTACGACCGCAAGGGGCACAAGCGCCTTACCCCGCAGCCCGCCTGACCCCGTGAAACCGGCGGTTCACTTTCCGACGGTGTTCATCAGGACGATCGCCGCGAGGTTGGCGAGGATGACGGCGAGGATGCCGATCATCATGGCCCAAGCCCTGCGCGATTCGTCCATGTTCATGTCCATGGGATCACCTCCCGCCTGACGTGCGCGTCCCACGCACACGGAGTGGCCGCACAACGCTCCGGCCTGCCTCTTCCATGATGGACCGGTTGCGCCGGGCGCACGCGCGCAGACTCCCCCTGCCCCAAGACGTCCGAGCACAGCGCTGCGGATGGGCGGGCGGATTGTCAAGTCCCGACCTTGCGTGGCGTGACCGGGGCGCCCGCCTGGGGCGCAATGGAACCACGGACGACGGCACGCAGATGCAGACAGCACCCCCGCCTCGTCCGGAGCCCGGCCCCCCTCGACCCCCGTTAGGACCCTCTCCCATGGCCCTCACCAAGACCCGACGCATCGTTCCCGCCCTCATGATCGCCACCGCTGTGGCCACCGGAGGTGTCTCGCTGAGCACCACCGCATTCGCCGCCCCCAGCGCCGCACCCTCGAACATCACTACCGACGACGACCCCGGCCCGCTGAAGCTCCTCACGTACTCCAAGCTCGCAAAGATCTCCAAGGCCGGCGGCGTCCTGACGAAAGCCCCTGCTGGTGGCGGCGCGAGGGGCGGCGACACCGAGCCTCCCAAGGGCGGCGGCACCGGGGCGGCCACGGGCGGCGACACCGGCACCTCCGGTGACCTCCGTGACGACTTCGACTACGGCGTCTGGGTCGGCCTGGATCCCCGGTCCGGCCCCATCGTCAACTGAATCGCCCGAAGGGACCGGCCTGGACCACCGGCGGGTTGAGACGGGCGAAGCCCTCCTGCCGGTGGTACGGGAAGTAGGGGTACGGGGCCGTTCGGCTGCTCGCCGCGTCGAGCCTGGCCATCTGCTCGGCGGTGAGCGTCCAGCCCACGGCACCGAGGTTCTGGCGCAGCTGTTCCTCGTTGCGGGCACCCACGATGACGGAGGAGACGGTCGGCCGCTGCAACAGCCACCGCAGGGCGATCTGCGGGATCGCCTTCCCCGTTTCCTCCGCGATCTCGTCCAGGGCGTCGACCACGCGGTAGAGGTACTCGTCCTCCACCGGCGGGCCGTAGTCGGCGGTGTCGTGCAGCCTGCTGCCGGCGGGCAGCGGCCGGCCCCGGCGGATCTTGCCGGTGAGCCGGCCCCAGCCGAGGGGGCTCCAGACGATCGCGCCCAGCCCTTGGTCGAGCCCGAGCGGCATCAGCTCCCATTCGTAGTCGCGGCCGACGAGGGAGTAGTGGACCTGGTGTGCGACGTAGCGCTCGCGGCCGCGGCGGTCGGCGGTGGCCAGGGATTTCATGGCCTGCCAGCCGGAGAAGTTGGAGACGCCGAGATGACGGATCTTCCCGGCCCGGACCAGGTCGTCCAGGGTGGAGAGCACCTCCTCCACGGGGGTGCCGGCGTCGTAGGCGTGCAGCTGGAAGAGGTCGATGTAGTCGGTACCGAGGCGGCGCAGGGCGGTATCGACCGAAGTGATCAGGCGGGATCGCGAGGTGCCCGCGTCGCCGGGCCCGTCGCCCGTGGGCAGGCCGGCCTTGGTGGAGATGAGCACCTGGTCCCGGCGCCCCTTGAGGGCTGCCCCCAGCACCTCCTCGGACGCGCCGTCGGAGTAGACGTCGGCGGTGTCGAACATGGTGATCCCGGCGTCGATGCAGATGTCCACGAGGCGGCGCGCCTCTTCGGCACCCGTGTTGCCCCAGGCACCGAAGAGCGGCCCCTGTCCGCCGAAGGTTCCGGCGCCGAAGCTGAGCGCGGGCACCTGAAGCCCGGACGTACCCAGTCGCCTGTACTCCATGACGAATCCCCTCTCACGCACCCAGCTAATGGGGCTGCGGTTCCGTTAAGATGCCCTCAGCGTAACAAGGCTCAACGCTTAATGGAACAGGAGTCCCGTTATGGAGTTCGCGGAAGCCGAGTCCGACCCGGGGGCCACCCGGCCCGGAGGACGTACGGCGCGGGTGCGGGCGGCGGTGCTGCGCGCCACCGAAGACGTCCTGGCCGAGCAGGGCTTCGCACATCTGGACCTCACCGACATCGCGCGCCGCGCGGAGGTCGGGAAGACGACCGTCTACCGCCGCTGGGGCACGGTCACCGGCCTCGTGACCGATCTGCTGCTGGACATGGCGCAGCAGTCCGTGCCGCGTACGGAGACGGGCTCACTGCTCGGGGACCTGAGGGCCAACACCCGTCTGGTGCAGCAGACGCTGGCCGATCCCCGGCAGGGAGCCCTGTTCAAGGCGGTGATCGCGGCCGGCACCTGCGACCCGAAGGCGGCGGAGGCCCTGTACGGCTTCTACACCGCCCGCGTCGAGGAATGGGCGCCGTGTGTCGAACAGGCCGCCGCCCGCGGTGAGGTGCCCGAGGGCACCGACCCGCACGAGGTGATCCGCGCGGCGTCCGCCCCGCTCTACTACCGCCTCCTCACCACCGCCCTCCCGCTCGACGAGGCCGCCGCCGATCGCTGCGCGACGGCCGCGGCGGTGGCCGCGCGTGCGGGGGCGTACGTACGGGAGGCGTAGCGGTACCGTCGCCGCGGACGGGGTCCCGGACGCTGAGGCCCGAGGGGATGCCTTACGGGGTGGTACGGGCCGGGAAGGTGAAGGTGTAGCCCCGTGCGGTGAGCCAGGGCAGGTACTGCTTGAGCGCAGCGACCGTCTCGCTGCGGTCGCCGCCGCCGTCGTGGAACAGGACGGTCGGCTGCTGGGGCAGCTTGCCCTCCAGCGCCGCGAAGATCGCGGGCAGACCCGGGCGGCTCCAGTCCTTGGGGTCCACGCTCCAGCCCAGAGGCCGCATCCCGCTCGCGCTGGCTATCGCACGGCTGTCGGGGGTGAAGGCGCCGCCCGGCGCACGGTAGTAGTTCACGGCGACACCCGGCACGGCCTTCTCGATCATGGCCTTGCCGTCCAGGATCTGCTGCCGCTGGTAGGCGACGGGCTTGTGGTCCATCGTCACGTCGTGGTCGACGGAGTGGTCGCACAGCTGGTGACCGTCGGCGGCAATCTCGCGTACCAGAGCGGGGTACTTCTGCGCCCGGGTTCCGACCATGCAGAAGGTGGCCTTGACGTGGTTCTGCCTCAGCACCTTGAGGACCTGCGGGGTCCAGCGGGGGTCCGGACCGTCGTCGATCGTGATGGCGACGTTGTGGCCCGGGCCCTGGGCCAGCCGGGAGATCCCCACCGGGATCGGGGTGGCGCCCTGGGCGGACCCGGAGGCTGCCGACGACCGGCCCGCCGAGCCGTCCGTAGCGGCGAGCGCCGGCGTGCCGGCTGCTGCCAGAAGGCCGAGGACGGCCCCCGTCACGGCGAATCCTGCCCGCCGACGACGTACGGAACTGATGATGATGCCCATGGACGCGCTCTTCCTTTTGCGCTCGGCCCCCGGATCTCACGTTGCCGGTCCAGGGTAGGTCACGCGTTCGGGGGCCTTTTTCCTCCGATCGGCCGATACGGCGCGGGAACGGCGACACACGGCCGACAGATCGCGCCCGGGGCGCCTGCCGTCCGGGGCGCCTTACTTGCTGTGCAGGATCTGGATCAGGTTGCCGCAGGTGTCGTCCAGAACCGCAGTGGTGACCGCGCCCATCTCGAGCGGCTCCTGGGTGAACTGCACGCCGAGCCCGCGCAGCCGATCGAACTCCGCGGGTACGTCGTCCACGGCGAAGGCCGCGAGCGGGATGCCGTCCTTGGCCAGCCCGTCCCTGTACGCCTTCACCACGGGATGACCAGAGGGCTCCAACAGCAGCTCGGTCCCGTCGGGAGCCTCCGGCGAGACCACGGTCAGCCAACGGTGCTCACCCAGCGGGACGTCGTGCTTCTTCACGAAGCCGAGCACCTCCGTGTAGAAGCGCAGGGCCTTTTCCTGGTCGTCGACGAAGACGCTGGTCCGGTGGATCTTCATGGGGTGCCCTCCGGGGTGTGGGGCCTGAGCCACCGGGTCGCGATGCGCTCAAGAGGTTCGGTGTTCAGATCGTGGAACTTGTAGCGGCCCTGGCGCCGTGAGACCACCAGACCCGCAGACTCCAGTACGGCCAGGTGCTGGCTGATCGCCTGGCGGGACAGCCCCAGGCCGTGCCTGGTCACCAGCCGTGCGCATATTTCGAACAGGGTCTGGCCGTCCCGTTGCACCAGCTCATCGAGGATGCGCCGACGGGTGGGGTCGGCCAGCGCCTTGAAGACGTCCTCCGCCATGACCGCCACCATAGGCAAGCGTCGGCTTGCCTATCAAGTGCCGCTGCGGCGTCAGGTGCCGTCGGCAGGGTTCGACGGGTTCAGCCAGGCCCCGATGGCCGGCAGCGCTTCCGGGCCGCTGTCCTGCTCCACCGAGCCCACCAGGTCGGCGATGGACACCTGTTGCAGCGACGCCCGCCAGGCGGCATCGGCGGCGGTCATCACACGGGCGATGGCGCACGGCTTCGTGCAGTCCTGGGGCGGGGTCCCGAGCGGGCCCCGCTGGCGGATCTCGGTGCACACGAACGCCGGGCTCGCCCCGTCGACCGCGTGCACCACGTCCAGCACCGTGATCTCGGAGGCGGCCCTGGTCAAGGCGTACCCGCCCGTCTTGCCCTGGACGGACGTCACGAGGCCCGCCCGGGACAGGGCCTGCATCTGCTTGGCGAGGTAGCTGGGCGACACGTCGTGCAGCCGCGCCAGCCGGGCCGCCGGCACCGGCTCGGTCGCCGCGGTCAGCACCACACAGCAGTGCAGCGCCCACTCCACGCCACCGGACAGCTTCATTCACCCTCCCGTTTGACTCGGACCCAGAATATCCGAGTATCATCTCGGACAAGACTTATCCGAGTTTTCTCCGCGCCAGGCCGCGGCACTCGGCTCAAGGAAAGGGCACGGCCATGAAGATCACGGTCATCGGCGGCACCGGACTGATCGGTTCCCAGCTCGTCTCCAGGCTCCGCGAGGCCGGACACGACGTGGTCGCCGCATCCCTGTCGAGCGGGCTCGACCTGCTCACCGGCGCGGGACTCGACCAGGCACTGGAAGGCGCGGACACGGTCGTCAACGTGACGAACTCCCCCACGTTCGACGATGCCTCCCCGGACTTCTTCCGTACCACCATGGGGAACCTGCTGACGGCGGGCGAACGCGCGGGTGTCCGCCATCAGGTCGTCCTCTCCATCGTCGGAGTCGACCGGGTGCCGCAGCTGGACTACTACCGCGCGAAGACGCTCCAGGAGGACCTGCTGCGCACCGGGCCCACCCCGTACTCGATCGTGCGCGTCACCCAGTTCTTCGAGTTCATGGACGCGGTCATGTCCTGGACCGCCGACGACCACACCGTCCGGCTGCCCGCCACGCCCATCCAGCCCATCGCGACGGCCGACGTGGTCGAGGCGCTGGCCGACGTCGCCACCGCCGAGCCGCTGGACGGCACGCTCGACGTCGCGGGCCCCGACGTCTTCACGCTGGACGAGCTCGGCCGCCTCACCCTGTCCGACCGGCAGGAGCAGCGCACCGTTGTCACCGACGCGGAGGCGGGCATGTTCGCGGCGGTCTCCGGCGACGTCCTCATCGCAGGCCCCGACGCACGCCTGGCCCCCACCCACTACAAGGACTGGCTCGACAGCCGCCGCCAGGGTCCAAAGGCCTGAAGGCCTGAAGGTCAGCAACGACCGGGCGAACGCGCCCGGTCACAGCATCAGGGGGCAGGCAAACGATTTCCGCTGCCCCCCCTTTCCCACCCGCCGGTTCCAGCCAAACCTCCCCTCCAGGAACCCCCGGAACCCGGCCAGTGCCGGAAACGATCAGCCAACAGGGCCGAGCCGACTGCGTCGGCAGGTCGGCCAGATCCGGCTGCTCCGGCCTTCGCGCTGCGGTGTACTCACTCCCTCCAGTTCCCCGGACAGCTCAGCGGCGCCTCCCCCGACCACGGGCGGCGGGCTGCGCCGCCATGCCTTGCGCCGGGTGAACCGGGTTCCCTCACAGTCGAGTTGGAGGAGCCGCAGAATGACGCAGCAGAAGGCCGAGAAGCCGAAGGACACCGCACCGCCCGCGCCACCGGAGTTCAAGTTCACCTGGGGCCAGCACAACGAAACGATGGAACGGCTGTCGCTCGCCCAGATGGCCCGCCGCGTGCCCTCCGCCCTCGCGCAGACCGCGAAGCTGGCCTGGGCGGTGAACCGCACCGCGTTCCTCTGGCTCCTGTGCGCCCAGCTGCTCGGCGGGGTGTGCACGGCCGCCTCACTCGCCGCGGTCTCGAAGGCCATGGGTCCGCTGCTCGCCGGCGGCACCGCCGAGCAGCGCATCACTGCCGCCATGTGGCCCCTGGTCGCCGCAGCGGCCATGACCGCCCTGGGGGCGCTGGCTTCCATCGCCTCCGGCAGCGCCGCCCGGCGCCTGAACCCCGGCATGTCCACCATCGCCGACCTGGCCATGGTCGACGCGCACATGGACGTCGAGCTGGCCGCCTACGACGCCCCCGACTTCACCGAGCGCTCCGAGGCGGCGGAAACGGGATCCGCCCGCTCCGCCATGCTGCTGCAGGACGCGCTCGGCTTCACCGGCGGGCTGATCGACATGCTCGCCGTGGCGTCGGTGCTGTCCCTGGTACACCCGCTGCTCCTGCCGCTCCTGCTGCTGTCGGTGATCCCCCGGGGCCTCGGCTCGGTCTTCGCCGCACGCCTCGACTACCGCCTCCACAACGAGACGGTCGCCTCCCGCAACATCCGCCACATGATGCGCTGGCATCTCACGACCCCCAAGCTTGCCGACGAGCTCCGCGGCAACAGCATGCGGACGTACGCGCACCACTGGTACGCGGCCGTCTGCGCGCGCATCGACTCCAAAATGGTCAGCTCCGCCCCGCGCTACCTGGCCGTGTACCTGACCGCGGCCGCCGTGTCCGGTCTGTTCATCGTCCTGACCTGGGTGTCCCTCGGCGCCTTGGTCATCGGCGGCTACATGGCCGTGGGCGCGGCCGGCACCGCCATCGTCGCCATGCGGACGTCCACCGCGGCCCTGTCGCAACTCGTCGTGTACGGCGCCGCGATGTTCCAGCACGCCCTTTACCTCGGCGACTACGCCGCCTTCATCGCGCACTCGGCCGAGCAGTCCGTACCGCGTGGGGCGCAGGTGCTCGACGCGCCGCAGAAGATTCGGATGGAGGGGGCCTCGTACACGTATCCGGGCAAGGACGCCCCGGCGCTCGGGCCGGTCGACCTCACCCTGAACCGCGGGGAGGTCGTCGCCCTCATCGGGGAAAACGGCGCCGGCAAGTCCACGTTCATCCGGCTCCTGACGGCGCTGACGACCCCGACGGCCGGCAGCGTGTCGTGGGACGGCGTGCCGACCGCGGATGCCGACCAGCGTTCCGCGTGGACCCACGTCGGGCTCGTCACCCAGTCGTACGGGAACTGGCCCTTCTCGACCCGCGAGAACATCACCCTCGGCCAGCCCGATGCCCGCGGTGAAGACGCTGTCTGGGAAGCCCTGGCCGCCGTCGGCATGAAGGAGGCCGTCCAGGAGTTCCCGCACGGCCTGGACACACTGCTTGCGCGGTCCCTGTGGGGTGGCCACGAGCCCTCGGGCGGCCAGTGGCAGCGCCTCGCATGCGGCAGGGCCTTCCACAGGCGGCCGGCACTCCTCGTCATGGACGAGCCCACGTCGGCGATGGACCCGCGCGGGGAGCACATGGTGTTCTCCGGGCTCCGGGACATGAAGGACGACCGGATCACGGTGATCGTCACACACCGGATGGAAAACTGCCGTCTCGCCGACCGGATCATCGTCCTCGACGCCGGCAGGATCACGGAGCAGGGCACGTACGAGGAACTGGTGCGGCTGGAGGGCTCCTTCGCCGAGCTCGTGCGGCTCTCCCAGGACCGGTAGCCGGCCTCTCGCGGGGGGGCGCGGGCATAGCCTTCCTCGCCGGCGCCGCTGTCCGGGTGGCGGCGGGCCGGCGGGGCGGGCGTCAGGTCAGGTCAGGACGACGACTTTGTGCATGCCCTTGACCGCATGCGGCAGCCCGGTCTTGTCGTCCGGGACGAAGCAGAGGAGCACGTACGTGCCCGGGGGCAGGTTCCGGGTCTCCAGCAGCACGGAGCGGCCGGGCGAGAGGATGCCGAGGCCGACGGGCCGCCCGGTGAAGGGCAGCGGACCGGGTGCGGTGCGGTCGAAGACGGCCTGGATCTGGGCGTCGGTGGTGCCGGGCGCGACGGGCTGCACCGCCATCTCGTGCAGTTCGCCCGAGGAGTTGTGCACCAGGAGGCTGTCCGCGGCCCGGTCCAGGCCGTGGACGTCGAACCGGGGGCCGTCCGCGGTGTCCCGTTCGATCACCAGGCTGTCGGCGAAGTCGGTCGGGTTCCCGGATGTCCTGTGGCCTTGGAGCTGAAGCGTGCGAGTGACCGGGTGGGCCGGGTCTGCGAGGAAGGCGCCGAAGTCCAGCAGGACGAGCTCGCCCGCGGTGATCGGAGCGGTGAAGGTCTCCGAGACCGAAGGGGTGACCTGTGCCCCGCCGAACAGCTCCGCCTCGTCGCGCACCGCGGATATGCCCTCGGCGGTGGGGACGGGCTGGTGGCTGACGGCCTTGGCGAGGTCGGCCAGCACCTGGTCCACCGTCACACCGGGGTGCGGCCGGAAGGCCTGCAGGAAGTGGCCGTTCGGGTCGTCGGTCCTGACGCGGAAGGACACGAGGCCCGCCTGCGCGGACTCCGGCGACTCGATACCCGACGCCGTGATCCGCACGTCGACCGGCCTCGGCGCACGCAGGCCGAGACCGGCCTGGCCCTGGGGGTCGCCGTGCTCTGCAGTGTCGGCGACGGCCGGACCGCCGAGGGAGGTGGCGAGGACGAGCGCGGCTGCGGCCGTCGCTCGCACCCCGTGCTTGAGCAGTGCGCTACGCATGGGTCTCCTGTCGTGGAATGGCCCCCGGACAGGGCGGCACCTTCGGAGCCCGGGCGGCGTCAGCCACGCACGCTACGGGTTCGATCAACGGCATCGACGCTCGAACTGACGTATTCGACACAGACATCGGCCGCAATGACCGCCACGCCCACCGCGTCGACGATGCCGACGGCGGGTCCCCCAGGCCCGTTTGTGCCGGTGAGACCCTCGCTCCCGTGCGCTCCCCCACTTGGCGCAAGCGTCATTGAGCCGCACCGACCATGATCAATACCCTGCCGACCGACGCGTGATCTCGCGTCTGTCGGAGGGAAGGCGAGCGACCCCCAGTGAAACTCCCGATGTTTCAGCGCATGGCCCGGCTCACCGCGGCGACCGCGCTGCTGACACTGCTCGGCACCACCCCGGCCGGTGCGGCCGACCCGTGGCAGAAGGTGGGCGGCGACGCCCGTAGCGGTGTCAGCGGCATCGCGTTCGAGAGCCGTACCGCGGACGGAGCCGGGGTGCACGTACTGGTCGTGCACGACAACAAGGGGACCGGCCACAAGCGCCTCTCCCGGATCACACACTGGGAGGGCTCCGACGGCATCTCCCCCATCACGTGGGACGGGCCCGAGCCCGTCGGCCTGGAGGCCATCGAAGCCATCCCCCAGATGCCCGAGGAGTACGTGGCGCTCGCCGGTCGCGGCATCGTGTACCGCCTGAAGGTCGTCGGCGGTACGGCGACGGTCGTCGACTACGCGCCTCTGCCGGTGATCGGGGAGGGCGACGACTTCGAGAGCTTGGCGCTCGTGGCCCAGAACGGGAAGCTCGCAGCCCTGTGGGCTGACCGCGGAGCGGGTGCGGCGCGTCCCGCAACGCTGTACTCGGCGTCCCTCTCGTTCGCCCCGTGGGGGCAGCCGCAGTTCGGCAGCGTGACCCGCCGGGCCTACCGGGCCACGTATCCGACCGACGACGAGACGCGACACATCTCCGACATCTCGGTGACCGACTCCGGGCGGATCATCGTGAGTTCGGCGGCGGACGCCAGTGACGACGGCCCGTTCGACTCGGCGGTGAGCGAGGCGGGCCGGGTGACGGTATCGCCGACCGGCCGGGTACGGGTCACGCTCGCGGCGTCCCCGACCCTGCTCGGGACGTTCCCGCAGTACAAGATCGAGGGCCTGGAGTGCCTGCCGGGATCCACCGACGCGCTCCTCGGTACCGATGACGAGAACCTCGGCGGATACGTCCGGAGCATGCCCTTCTGCGGGGTCTGACCCTGGTCGCCCTCGACAACGCGGCTTCCGAACGCCGGGAATTCGTCAGGCCTCGGACCCGCGGCGCCAAAAGGTGAATCGGGACGGTGGTACCGGCGCCCGGCTGGTGGCCGGACGCCGATACCCGTCAGGTGCCTGCTGTGGGCTGAGTCGCTCCCGGCGACCGGCCGCACCATCGCCGACGTGGCGGGAATCCGTGTCCGTGGCTGCCGCCGGGCTTCCGTCGTAGGCTGAATCTCGCACGTGATGGACAGGAGGCGCTGGGGTGGCCGAGACGATGGTGGCCGAGGTGTTGGCCGAGCTGGCCGCGCTCGAGGACCCGAAGGCGCGCGAGGTGAACGAGAAACACGGTGACGATCACGGTGTGAACCTCGGCAAGCTGCGCGCGCTCGCGAAGCGGCTGAAGACGCAGCAAGAACTCGCGTGCGGGCTCTGGGAGACGGATGACACCGCGGCGAAACTGCTGGCCATCCTGATCTGCCGCCCGAAGGCGTTCGAGCGGGACGAGTTGGACACCATGGTGCGCCAGGCGCGCACACCCAAGGTGCACGACTGGCTCGTGAACTACGTGGTGAAGAAGAACCCGCACTCCGAAGAGCTGCGCGTAGCCTGGTTCGCCGATCTGGATCCAGTGGTCGCCAGTGCCGGCTGGGCCCTGACCACCGAACGTGTGGCGAAGAAGCCCGAGGGCCTCGACCTCACAGGACTGCTCGACGTCATCGAGGCGGAGATGAAGGACGCCCCGGATCGCCTGCAGTGGGCGATGAACCACTGCCTGTCCGAGATCGGGATCGACCACGCCGAGCACCGCGCCCGGGCGATCGACATCGGTGAGCGCCTGGAGGTGCTCAAGGACTACCCGACCTCCCCTGGCTGCACGTCTCCGTTCGCACCCATCTGGATCACCGAGCTCGTGCGCCGACAGCAGGACAAGACGCAGGCTTGATGGGTAGGGGCCCGACACCCCGGCACACCACAGACCCGCGCCGGCCGTCACCTCACGGTGGCGGCCGGCGCCACGGCATGCGGGGGCGACACAGACGGCCAGACGCCACACTGACGCATTCTGTTGCCCGAGTGGTGGTGTGTGCAGCACGGGCCACCCAGGGACCGGTCAGGCGGTGGTTGCCACCGGTGCGTTCTCGGTCTGGGCCGGTACGGCGGCCGGGGCCTCGGCGGCCGGGGTGTTGTGCTGGATCGCCGTGTAGTAGACGGTGGAGCCCTGCTTGGCGCGCTCCGCCATGCTGCGGGCCACCAGACGCTCGGTGGTCGTGCGCACGAGGTTGTCGCTGAGGTTGCGGTCCGGGTGCGCGGTGGTCAGGGCCTGGGCGATCTCGCGGGCCGTCTTCGGCTCAGCCTGACCGCTCAGGTGCTGGTGGATGAGCTCCGTCAGCGGGACCGGCTTCTCCTTGGCCGCAGCCGCCTTCTCCGCCACGGGCTTCTTCGCCGCAGGCTTCTTCGCCGCAGGCTTCTTCGCCACAGCCTTCACGGCCGTCGCCTTCTTGGCGGTGGCCTTCTTCGTGTCGGCGGTGGTTGCGCTCTTCGCCGCCGCCGGCTTCCTCGCCGACGTCGCGGTCTTCTTGCCGGTGCGCGGGGCGGGCACCGCAGTCGGGGTGTCGCCGATGGCCGCCCGCATCCCGACGAGGAGTTCGTGGTCCTGCTCCAGACCGGTCAGGTTCTCCTGCAGGGACGCGATCTCCTTGCGGATCCGCTCCTGCTCGGCGGTGTTCAGCGCGAGGTCGGCGGTGACCTTTTCGGCGTACTGGGACTTGAGAGTGGGCTCCTGCGCGGTCATGGGGGCTCCTCGATAGAAGGTGTTGCCTGCGGACTCTACCCAGGTCACCTGTGAGGTGTGTGGGTTTGAGCGATACCGGATACTCACCTGTTGGGGACGAGGCGCGGTGGAGCAGGGCGTCAGGGGAAGCAGGTGTCCGTCCCTCGGCGCGGTTGACGAGCGTCCAGTTCCCGCAGGTCAGTTCGGGTGTTCGCTCGTGCGGGGTTCGTGGCGTGTGTGTGCAACTCATCGTGCGGTGCTTCGCTCGCGTGCCGCGGTGGAGGTGGGGTGCACGCGGGTGATGGAGGTGGCTGCCGTGGTGGGGAACCACGAGGCCGTGGACACCGTCCGGTTCGGGGAGGGGTCTTGTGGGTCTGTTCCACGTGTGGCCTGACCGTACGACGGTCCCCGGCATCGGGCCTCGACACGATGGGCGGACCGGGCGGGCGTAGGCTTCGCTCAGCACGGGCGCAGCAAGGGGGCGGAGTACATGACGGCTGAGACACCACAGACATGGAGTTCGACCCTCGATTCGGTCGTGGTGTACGCGCAGGGCGCGGTCTGCCGCCGACTGGTCCGGGGCAGCGTGCCCGCGAACGGCCGGCTGCGGGTGACGGGGCTGCCCCGCTCGCTGGACCCGGGTTCGCTGCGCGTCCGGGTCCTGGGCGCCTCCGGGGTGCGCGTCACCGAGGCCCGGGTGGAGGTCGAGGCCGGGCCGCTCGGCACCGGTGCACCCGACGCGTTGCGCCGCGAGGTCGTGCGGTTGCGGGACGACCGGGCGGCCGCGCAGGGACGCCGGGACCGGCAACTGGGCCTGATCGAGGAGGTCAGGGCTCTGCACCCGGTTCCGCCGCCCCGCAGGCGCGATGACCCGCACCGCCGCACGCCCGTCGACGCGTGGCTGGGGCTCGCCGATTTCGTCGAGGAGCGGCTGACACAACTGCACGCCCGCCTCGTCGAGCTGGAGGAAGCACTGCGCCGCGTCGAGCACGAGCTCGCCGTCGCCGCGGACACATTCGCCCGCGCCTCCACCGACGCACCGTCAGCGCACGTGGAGACCACGGTCTCCGCGGTCCTGACCCTCGACACCATCGGAGGCGCGGAGTCCGAGACGGACGCGGACACGGACACGGACGCGGAGCTGAAGCTGGAGCTGGAGCTCGAATACGCCGTGCCCGGCGCCGTCTGGGTGCCCGCCTACCGTCTCACCCACCGTCAGGGTGATGGCACCGGCCGCCTGGTCCTGCGCGCCTCGGTCGCCCAGCGCACCGGCGAGGACTGGACCGGCGTACGCATCGCCCTGGCCACCGCCGACCTACAGCGCCGCACCGACCTGCCGAGGCTCCGCTCGATGCGGATCGGACGCCGTCAGCCCGCCCCCGCACCGTCCGGCTGGCGCGAGCCTCCGGCGGGGCTCGCCGACCTGTTCGCCGGGTACGAGGCGGCCGGCCCGCGCCCGGCCCCGGCGGCCCCGCGCCCGGCACCCGCGGCTGTCCGGGTCGGTTCCGCATCCGGTCCCGTACCACCACCGCCCCCACCGCCGTCGGTGCCGATGCCCCAGGCGCCGCAGGGCTACGGCGCGGCGGCCGGCGCGCTCCCGGTCCCTGGCGGTGTGGACGGCGCAGCGCCGGCGGTTTTCGGCGCCGCCATGCCCGCCCCCGCGCAGCCGGGCCGCTCCCGTACGGCCGGCAGGCCGGCCGGCGGCGGCTTCGGCGCGGCCCCCGCCGCCATGGCTCCGCCGGCTCCCGCGGCTCCCGGAGGGGCCCCGCCACCGCAGCCTCCGCCGCCGGCCGGTCCGCCGCAGCCGAGCGGTGCCGAACTCGACTACGCCGCCCTCGTCCTGTGCGGCCCCGACGAGCAGGGCGGTCGCCGAGGGAGGCTGTTCCCCGGCTCTCCCTTCGACCCGGAGGCGGCCGAGTACCGCCGCCGCGCCGAAGCGGTGGCCGGGCTGCCGCTGCCCGGGCACGCCGTGCGTCCCCGCAGATCGGCAGGTTCCTTCGACCACCGCTTCGATGCCGCCGCCCGCGCCGACATCCCGTCGGACGGCACCTGGCACACCGTCACCGTCGGTGAGATCCCGGTCGGGCTGCGTACCGAGTACCTCTGCGTTCCGTCCGTCGAGCCGACCGTGTACGCGACACTGCTGCTCTCCAATGCCACCGACCAGGCCCTGCTGGCCGGCCCGGTGGAGGTCACCGTCGACGGCGAATTCCTGCTGACCGCCGCACTGCCCACGCTCGCCCCCGGTGGTGTCCGCCGGGTGGGGCTCGGGCCGGCCGAGGGCATCCGGGTCACCCGTCGTACGAACCTGCACGAGTCGACGTCGGGCCTGCGCAACAACACCACCGTGCTCAACCACCGCGTCCACGTGGAGCTGGCCAACCGGCTCGCGCGGCCCGTCACCGTCGAGGTCCGCGAACGGGTGCCCGTCACCACGGAACCGGACGTCCGGATCGAGGAGCGGGCCGACTGGACGACACCCGAGGCCGGTGCAGGGCCGGAGCACCACGCCCCGGGCACCCGCGTCTGGCGGGTGGACCTGCCCGTCGGTGCCACCGCCGCCCTCGACGGGGGCTACGAGATCCGCATCCCGGCCGGCAAGGCCCTGGTTGACGGCAACCGCAGGAGCTGACACACCATGTCCACGGCCCCGAAGCCGATCGCCCTTCCCGTCACCGCCGTCACCTGCCTGGAGGACCGCGCCCACATCGAGCGTGCCATCGTGCTCGACCTTCAGGCCGGCGTCCAGCGGCTGCGCCTCGGGCCGGTCACTGCGCTGGCAGTCGACCGTACCCTCCACGCCGAGCTGACCGCCGATCACCCCGCGACCGTGCTCGACGTACGGATCGTCCGCACCTGGACACCGCGCGGGCCGCTGCCGTCCACCGACGACTCCGCCCTGAGCCAGAGCGTGCACACCCTCGAAGAGGAGCGGCTCGTCCTGGAGCAGCGCCGCGATCGGCTGCATTCCCGCCTCGACGTGCTCGGCCGTCTCGCCGCCGATCTCCTGCGGGAGATCGGCGAAGGCGCCGGCTCCGGACAGACCGAGGGGCCGCGCTGGGCCGGGGAACTGGACCGGGTGGACGCCGAGCGCGACGCGTGCGGTGAGCAACTCCGTGCCGCGCAGGCGCGGCTGGGCACGCTCGATGCCGAACTCGGGGCGGTCCAGCGGGCCATGGCCCTCGCCGGGGAGGAGCCCGCCGAGCTGGTCGGCCATGTCGAGCTGACCGTGGAGGCCGCGGCCGCCGGGCCGGTCGGGCTGCTCCTGAGCCACCTCACCCCGTGTGCGCTGTGGCGGCCCGCCTACCGGGCCGTGCTCGAAGGGGACTCCCTGGCGCTGGAGACCGACGCGATGGTCTGGCAGCGCACCGGCGAGGACTGGTCGGACGTACGGCTGACGTTGTCGACGGCCCGGTCGGCGTCGGCGACCGATCCACCGCGGCTGGGCGAGGACCGGCTGACACTCAAGGACCGCTCCGCCGCGGAGCGCCGCACGGTCGACGTCGAGCTGCGCGAGGAGGAGATCGGGGATCTCGGTCCGGCGCCGGTGCTCGGCCTGCCGGGGGTGGACGACGGCGGCGAAGCGCGGGTGCTGAGCGTCCCCGCACCGGTCTCCGTGCCCGGGGACGGCCGCGCGCACCGTGTGCCGGTGTCTGCCTTCACCACGGCCGCGAGCAGCGAGTACGCCTGCTCAGCCGAACTGTCCCCGCTGGTCACCCAGGTGGCGCGGTTCGCCAACCGGTCCGGCCATGCGCTGCTCGCCGGTCCCGTGGACCTGGTCCGCAGCAGTGGGTTCAGCGGCCGCGGCACGCTGGACTTCACCGCTCCCGGTGCCCCGGTCGAGCTCGCCTTCGGCAGCTGCGACGACCACAGGGTGGTCCGGCATGCCGAGGAGTCCCGCGCCACCGCCGCAATCACGCAGCGGACCGTGGTCACGCGCACGGTTCAGCTGCACCTGTCCCGGTTCTCCGCTCCCGGGGAGCAGGGCGAACGGGTGGTCGCCCTCCGGGAGCGGATCCCGGTTTCCGAGGTCTCGGCGGTGGAGGTACGCCTGCGCAAGGAGGCCTGCTCGCCGGCGCCCGACGTGGTCGACGCCGAAGGCATCGTCCGCTGGGACGTCGCGCTCCCACCCGGCGGCCGTCGCACGGTCACCCTGGTCTACGAGCTGTCGGCGAGCGCCAAGGTCGCCGGGATCTGAGGACCGAGGGGGGTCTGCGCCGCTGAACCTCGACGGCCGGCGGCTGCGATCCGGGGCCTATTCGCCGCGCCCGGTGGCGAAGTCCCGTGCCCGGTCGACCAGTCCGGTGCCGGCGGACAGCAGCCGGCTGTGCGGCCTCGAGGCGAGGGCGCCGGGGTGGGGCCGGGTCGGCGCGAACCTCTTGGCCCGCCGCACCTTGTCGCCCAACTTGTCCAGGGCGTCCGGGGAGCATGCATGGCGGAGCCGGGGAAACAGGTTGTCCTCCTCGTCGTGCACATGGGCGATGACCTCCGCCTTCAGCACGGCGAGCACCCGGTCGAACTCCGGTCCCGCCGCGTCCAGTCCCTCGAGGTCCTTCAGCAGCTTCTCGACACGGGCATGGTCGGCCAGTTCCTTGTCCGCGATGAGGTCGCCGTCCGGGAAATGCTCCCGGACCGCCGGGTAGAGGTGTTCCTCCTCCGCCACCTGGTGCCGGACCAGTTCGATGGTCAGCAGTTCGGCCGCCTTCTGCCGCTCGCCCGCCGGGGTCGTGTGCTCGATCCTGACGAACAGCCCGTCCACCTCGCGGTGGTCGACGGTCAGTTCGGCGATGATGTCCAGTGCGTGTCGCATACCGTGGTTCCTTCCCGATCGGCCTCGACCAGGCGGTGCGCGCCGGTCGCTGCGCGCGTACCCGGGAAGACGCAGCCCTAACGGGACGGCGGAGCCGATCGGTCTGCCGGGCCGACGCGGACAGCGCGGGCACGCGCCAGGCAGGGCCGGGAAGAGACGGTGACGGCAACGGAGACCGCAGCCAGAGCAGCGATCACCGTACCGGGGGTGAAGTGCTGGGCGAGCCCGCCGGCGATCGCGGCTCCGATGCCCTGCCACGTCATCCGGCCGGCGGACTCGACGCCCTGAACCTGGCCGCGGACCGCGTCCGGGGTCAAGGCGAGAAGCTGCTCCTGGAGCGGCAGGGTGGCGGCGAACCCCGCACTGGAAAGGAACACCGCGGCCATCAACACCGGCACGGGCGGGTGGACGGCGAACAGTACGAACGGAGCGGCGAGCAGCAGTCTCAGGGCGAAGGCGTAGCGGCGTCGCCGGTCGGTGGTCAGCAGTCGCCCGACAGCCAGGTCTCCGAGGAGCATGCCGGCTGATCCGGCGGCCAGGAAGGCACCCGCGTGATCCGGTGCGTACGAGATGAACAGGGCCTCGCAGCCGACGATCAGGCCGTTCGGGACCCACAGGTTCACCAGGAGTGCTCGCCGGCCCGTGTCCGAGAAGAGCGCGGTGTTCGTCGCCCAGGTCTGGCGCAGTCCGGGTCGTCGGGTCAGCCGGATCGAGCGTTCCCTGACGGTCGTGGCCACGACGCCCAGGCCGAGTCCGGTCAGGACGGCGGCGATGACGAAGACCTGTTGCGGGCTCAGGTAGCGCAGCAGTACGGCCCCGACGGCGTAGCCGAGGACGGCCATGCCGCCGGAGGTGATGTTCATCAGGGAACGTGCCAGCGCATACGTGGCGGTCGGCACGGCTTCGGCGAGCAGTCCCATCCGCGTTCCGGTCCCCAGGGATTGGAAGAACCCCAGGACCAGGAGTAGGCCGAACCGGGCGGCCAGCGGCAGCCCTGGCACCGCCTGCGCGGCAACGCCCACCAGCGCGGCGCACTGGAGCGTGACGAGGGTCCGGCGAGGTCGGCTTCCGTCGGCGACCGACATGAGCGTCAGGGCGCCGAGCACCGTCGCGAATGTGGCGCCGTACATGCTCACGGCTGTCAGGAACGGCGATCCGGTGCGGTGATGGACCAGCGTGCCGAGCGCAAAGCCCGACAAGGTGTTCGCGGCGACGGTCAGGGTGAAGCTCGCATACAGGCCGGCGAACTCTCTGTTGCGGAGGAGGGCGAGGTAGCCGGTGGCGGGAGGGGCGGCGGGCTTGGAAAGGTCAGAAGGCATGAAAAAAGCCTCCGGACACACACCCGTCGGGTGCGGCGCCGAAGGCCAACGCGATCATTCTAGCAGTCGGCCCGGCTCTGCCACCAGGGAGGCTATTGCCCCCGTTGAGTGCTGTGCGGCCGGATCCCGCGGGAGCGGTGGACGATGTACGGGCGGGTCGGCGTCCGCGGGGCAGCGGATCGACGGCCCGCGCGCTACCCTCCTGCGCATGGTTGACATGGACACGCTCCGAATGTGGTCCCACGGGCGCCTTCGCAGCGCACCGGCGCCCGGCTCGCGGACCGCCCCCGCCGCGCTCGCGAGAAGGACCGGCCGACGCAGCTTCGTCTGCCTCCTCCTGCTGGCCCTCCTGGGCGCGGCAACCGCAGCGTCCGCCTCGGCCCCGGCCGGAACCTCCTCCGCCCTCTCGGTCTCCCCCGGTACGCGTGCGGCCGAGGCGGCGGCCGCCCGCTGGGGCGACCGCCGCCTCGACGAGGCCGCCTTCCTGACCACCCACAACGCCTTCACCAACTACGACGACTCCCGCTGGAGTTCGGTGAACCAGGCCGAGTCGGTGCGCGCCCAGCTCGACAACGGCGTCCGCGGCCTGAGCCTGGACACGCACTGGTACGAGCGCAGCACCTGGCTGTGCGTCATCAGCTTCGGCAGCGACTGCTACCCCAGCGACGTCTACCTGTGCCACGGCGACTGCAAGACCTTCGCCGGCGCCACGTACGCCCTGCCGCGGCAGTCCTTCCAGGGCACGATGCAGACCGTGGTGGACTTCCTCGCCTCCCATCCGCAGGAGGTCGTGACCGTCTTCCTCGAGGACTACGTCGGCGCCGACCAGCTGGGGCAGTCCCTCGGCCGGGTCAGGGGGCTGCCCGAGCTGCTGTTCCGGCCCGACGACTGGGGCGTACGGCAGAACGGATGGCCGAAGGTGGCGGACCTCGTCACCGCGGGCAAGCGCCTGCTGATCTTCTCCGACCGGTCCGACCGTGAGCATCTGGGCGTCATGTACGACAAGTCCTGGACGGTGAGCAACTACTGGAGCCTCGGGGACATGGGCAACGACCTCGCGTGCGTCACCCGCTGGCCCGATGTGCCCCTGGACCGCCAGGAGCCCGGATTCCGGCGGCTGTTCACGATGAGCCACCACCGCAACGTGCCCACCGTCCTCACGGCGGCTCTGGACAACGGCGCCAAGCTGCGCAGCCGCATCGCCGAGCAGTGCCGGACCGCGACCGGGGGCCGCAGCCCGAACTACGTCTCGGTCGACTTCCACCGGCTGTCGGACGGCAGCGGTCACACACCCGCCTCGATCGTGGCGGAGCTCAACGGGAGCCCCTGAGCACCGGTGATGGAGCAGACGGTCAGTGCTCGGACTGCAGGCTCGGCTTTCCGCCCGGTGCCGGGGCCGGCGCGGCCGGGTCGACGGTCGCCGTGATGACCGTGGCGGTCAGCACGCTGGCCAGGGCGAGCCCGGCGACGAGCCACCTGGAGCGCGGGCTCTTCCGGTGCCGGGCGGTCGCCCGGCGGGCCCGCGGATGCGGGGCGGTGTCGCCCTGCTGGAGGGGCTCCTGGAGTGCGGGGTACCGGTTCATCGCGGATCGGGTCCTCGGTAGGTCCAGTGGGTTCAGTGGATGCAGTGGTTCAGCGGATGCAGTGGGCTCAGTAGGTGAAGCACTCCGTGTGGATGCGCGCGGCGGGGACGCCTGCCCTGATCAGTGCCGCAGTGGTCGCATCGGCCATGCCGGGAGGCCCGCAGAGGTAGACGTCACGGTCGGACAGGTCGGGAACGAGCGCACGCAGCGCCTGGGGCGCGAGCGGGTCGTACGCGGCGTCGGAGCGGCCCACCAGGTAGTGCAGTGCGGCCTGCCGGTCGGCGGCGATGGCCTCCAGCTCATCGCGCAGGACCAGCTGGTCGGCGTCACCCGCCCGGTAGAGCAGAGTCAGGTCGCCGGGGCCCGCGGGCAGGGACTCGAAGAGGGCGCGCATCGGAGTGATCCCGATGCCGCCGGCGATCAGCAACACCTTGGGGCGGGTGCGCCGCCGCTCGGTGAGCGCACCGAACGGGCCGGTCGCAAGGACTCTGGTGCCGGGCCGGAGCCCGCGCACGCGCCGTGAGTGCCCGCCGAGCGCCTTCACGGTGATGCGGAGGCGGTCGTCGCGGGCGGGCGCGGAGAGCGAGAACGGCAGGGCGGTGTGCCACAGGCCACCGGTCAGGAACCGCCAGCGGAAGAACTGACCGGGCTCGGCCCGGAGTTCGCGGAGCCGGCCTCCTCGGACGGTGACGGAGACCACGCCGGGGCCTTCCCCTTCGACGGTGGCGACGCGCAGCCCGTGCCGCAGGGCCTGACGGACCGGGACGATTCCGCGGTACCAGGCGAGCACTACGCCGACGACGGTGTGCAGCAGGGCCCAGAACCAGGCGGTGAGGGCGGTGACGGCGACGTCGGGGCCGGCGAGCTGGTGGACGAAGCCGAGCGCGGCGGCGAGGTAGGTGAGGAGGTGGATGCCGCGCCAGGCCTCGTGCGAGACCCGGCGGCGGACAGCCCGGGCAGAGCACAGGCCCACACCTGCCAGCAAGGCGGCTCCCGCGAACGCGGCGGCGACGGCCGGATACCGGAACAGGGCCCCGGTGGCGGTCAGCAGGTCGGTCCCGGTGCGCAGGGCGTACACGACGAGGGCGAACAGCCCGTGGGCGCCGCACAGGACCAGAACCCACCGGCCACCGAAGGCGTGCCAGCGGGCGAGGCGGTCGGCGCCCACCCCGTGCTCGACCGCGGGCACGCGTGCCATCAGGAAGAGCATGGCGAGGATCCCGTAACCCGCGAGGAGACCGGTGAGGTGTGCGGCCGCCCCGATGAGTTCGTCGGGGCGGGCGGACGGATGCACCTGCACGGCCCACAGCAGGGTGACGGCGGCCGCCCCTCCGGCCAGGCCGGCGCGCAGCCGCTCGGGCGCGGTCTTCATCTGCGCCGGCCCGCGCCGGGGCCGGCGGCGGCCGAGGGGCCGGGAGGGCGCGCGGGAGAGCCATGCCAAGTCCGTTTCACTCGGCAACTATGTGCAAACTCGCTCGCGTCAAGCAACGGTGATGACTTCCGTCACGGACGACGATAGGAGCGATATGTCCGCTCCTGAGGGATATGGATGTCCCCGGTCGACTCGCCGACAGCTTTTCGCACTCGCCGTTTCGGCTTTGCATTCCTGCAGTACAGACGCGTGGAGAGTGCCTGCCTACCACACGCGGACGCGCGTTTTGGGCAATTTTTTACGCTTGTACGGCACTGGCGCAGCCCGGGTGCCCCCAGCGGCTGTCGAGCTTGGTGATCATGTCGCCGACCGCGTACGACGTTCCGCAGGGGCAGCTGCCGGGGAACTTCGCCTTGATGGAGCCCCGGCTGCGGGTGGGCTTCTTGGCTCCGGCTCCGGCTGCGGCTCCGGCTGCAGGCTTTGAGCGCGACGTGGACGTGCGGGCGGGAGCGGGCACCGGCATCGACGCGCTGCCGAGTGCCGTGCCGGCCGCCTGCTGGGTGACGGCGGCGTCGCTGGCGGCCTGGTCGGCGATCGCATTCAAGTGGTCGCCGTCCTCACGGTGGGCCGGAACATAGCGGAATTCCACATCCCGCTCGGCCAGCAGCGCGTCGATCTGCTCGACGAGCTCCCGGTTGGCCACGGGTTTGCCCGCCGCGGTCTTCCACCCGTTGCGCTTCCAGGCCGGGAGCCATTGGGTGACCGCCTTCATGGCGTACTGGGAGTCCATACGGACCTCGACTGCGGTCCCCGGGGCCAGGGACTCCAGCAGCCGCTGGAGGGCGGTGAGCTCGCCCACGTTGTTGGTGGCCCGGCCCAGCGGGCCGGCCTCCCAGCGTTCCGGTCGGCCCTGTGTGTCGGCGACGACCCACGCCCAGCCGGCCGGTCCGGGGTTTCCCTTGGCCGCGCCGTCACAGGCGGCAATGATGCGATCAGACATCCCCCGATCATGCACCACCGCCGCCCCGCCGCGAATTCGGCTCGTAGGGACGGCACGGTGAGCGTGCCGACCGGATGCGTCGACGAGGAATTCCCCGCAGCCGGTCCGAAAGCCTCCTGGCCACGGGGGTGCCGGAGCGGCACAATGGGCCGGGTCAGCGCCGCCCGGCAGGAGAGCGTGTGCCCGTACCGATCATCATCGACTGCGACCCCGGACACGACGACGCCCTCGCGATCATGCTTGCGGCGGGTGACCCCGCAGTCGACCTGCTGGCCATCACCACGGTCGCAGGCAATCAGACGCTCGCGAAAACCACACTGAACGCGCGCCGGGTCTGCACGGTCGCGGGCATCACCGATGTGCCCATCGCAGCCGGCTGCGCCCGGCCGCTGGTCCAGGCGCTGAAGGTGGCGGACGACGTGCACGGCGTGTCCGGTCTCGACGGGCCGAGCTTCCCCGAACCCACCGTGGACGTGGTCGCCGAGCACGCGGTGGACCTCGTGTACCGGATCCTGACCCGGCACCCGGAGCCGGTCACCCTCGTCCCGACGGCGCCGTTGACCAACATCGCCCTGCTGCTGACCCGTCATCCCGATGCCGCCTCCCGCATCCGGGAGATCGTCCTCATGGGCGGCTCGACGGAGCGGGGCAACCGGACCCCGGCCGCCGAGTTCAACATCCAGGCAGACCCGGAAGCCGCGGACATCGTCTTCCGCAGCGGTGTTCCGCTCACCATGTGCGGCCTGAACGTCACGCACCAAGCGCTCGCCACGCCCGAGATCGTCGCCCGCTTCGAGCGCCTGGGCACCGACCTGGGGCAGGTCTGCGCCGAGCTGCTGACGTTCTTCGCGTCCACCTACCGCACGCTGTGGGGGTTCCAGGACCCGCCGTTGCACGATCCGGTCGCGGTCGCCCGGGTGATCGATCCGGGCATCGTGCACTGCGTGGATGCGAACGTCGTCGTCGAGCTGCAGGGCCGGTACACACGGGGCGCCACCGTCGTGGATCTGCACCGGTACATGGACCGACCGGTGAACGCGCAGGTGGCGCTCACCCTGGAAACCGGCCTGTTCTGGGACCGGATGGTCGCCGCCGTGACGGCTCTCGGCGACCGTACGGCCTGACCGGTCCGGAAGTCGTCACGACATGGGCTCGGCCGTCAGACGGGCTCGGTGGCGAAGAGCTCCAGGTGGCCGCACTTCGGGCAGCGGTAGGCATCGATCTGGCGGCGGGGCCGCCCCAACCGCTTCGCGCCGCCGAACAGGCCACGCTCCAACGGCCCTACGATCCAACGGGCGTAGCCTCGCGACCCTTCGCCGGAGTCCTCGACGAATCCGGGCTCGAGGCCGACGGTCCCACAGTACGTGCACCTGACATCACTCACCCTGCGAGCGTCTCACAACTGCTCCGGCATCGACACGGGTTGCGTGAAGGGGACGCCCACGGCGGTGCGATGCGGGCGGGGTTGGTCAGGCGGGCGTGAAGACGTCCTCGCGGGTGTCGTCGAGGATGAACCCGAGGTCGAGGCGGACGCGGACGGTCACGCGGTGCCGCTGCTCCTCGTAGGCGATCCACGCAGGTTCCAGGGCGCCGACCTGCTCTTCGAGCTGCCGCCTGCTTTCCGTGGGCATTTCGTGGCCGAAGGTGTCGAGAAGCGACTTGAGCCGCTCGTACTCGCGAGCCTCGTGACTCTGATGGTGGTGCTCGACCACCCGCTCGACGGTGCCCTCGGTGCCTGCTGCCAGATACACGGACCCGACGACGGCCTCCGATGACGTCGCGGACTCCCCCGTCATCGCAACCCAATCGGTCAGCCTGGTGTCCGCGGCCAGCTTCACCCGCTGGCCTTCTTTCAGCGTCATTGATTCTTCGTCTCTCAGATCGGTGCAGGCCGAAGTTGACATCCTCAGCGCTTGCGAAATACCTTCACCATTAGTTAAGGGTATCAATCATCTAGTTCCTTAAGCATTCTCGCCACCCGGGGCGCACCATCAGAGGAAGGCCAGACATGAACCCCGCCCAGCACGGAACGGCCGTCGCAGCCGAGACCGCCCGCTTCGTCGCCGCGGTCAAGGCGGCCGACCTCTCCACCCCGGTGCCGACCTGCCCCGGCTGGACTCTCGCCGACCTCACGCAGCACGTCGGCAGCGTGCACCGCTGGTTCACCGAGCTGCTTCGCCGGCGCATCCAGCAGCCGCCGACCAGCCGTGACGTGGACCTGCGCCTGCCGGAACACCCCGAGGGGCTCCCGGACTGGCTGGCCGCGAGCGCCGCGGAGGCGGCGGAGGTGTTCGCCGCCACCGACCTGGACGCACCGATGTGGGCCTGGGGAGTCGACCAGCATGCCCGGTTCTGGGTCCGGCGCATGCTCTTCGAGACCCTCGTCCACCGCGCCGACGCGGAACTCGCACTCGGCACCTCCCCGCACATCGACCCCGTACTGGCGGTCGACGGCATCGACGAGTTCCTCACCAACCTGCCGTTCGCCTCCTCCTTCGCGCCGCTGACCGGCCAACTGCGCGCCCCGGACCGGACCATTCGCTTCAGCTGCACGGACGGCGAAGGCGACTGGCTCGTCGGCCTGCGCGCCGACGGCTTCGCACTCGTGGCCGACAACGCCGGGCCCCGTGCCGCGGACGCCACCGTGCGGGGTTCGGCTGCGGACCTGCTCCTGCTCCTCTACGGCCGCCTGGACCGCCGGAGCGACGCCTTCCACGAGCTCGGCGACCCGGACCTGCTCACCCACTGGTTCGCCCACTCGGCCTTCTAGACATCGCCTACGGGCCGCCAGGGCGCGGCGCGGAGGTCGGCAGTGCTGCGTCGCTCCCGCACCACGGGGGGGGCGTCGGCCGCCCGGCCTACCGCGATCATGGAAACGATCGGCCAGCCGGGGTTCGGCCGAGCCGGTCGGCCAGGAAGGCGAGGATCTCGTCGCGGGCCTGCACGGTCGGGTGACCGTCCTGGTCGACGAGATGTGCCGTGACGACGCTGTGGGCGCAGCCGACGACGTCACGGAAGAACGGCGGAGGGTTCGTGTTCGCCGCGTCGGCCGCCAGGACGCGGCCGTCGAATGCATCGCCGAGCAGCGCTCGGTAGGCCGCGAACCGCTGACCGGTGCACCACTTGTCGTTCTCGAAGCGGTAGGCGAGAACCTTCAATCCGTCTCGCCCGATGCGTTCCGCCAGGGCAGCGGCGTCATCGTCGCCGATCTCCAGACCGCCTGCGTCGTCGAGGGGAAGCGACGGGTGGTTGACCACGGGTGCGATGACGGCGGGTTCGAGCGCCATGGTCAACGCGAAATTGCCCGTGAAGCACAGGCCCACGGCGCCGACGCCGGGTCCGCCTCGCTCGGCGTGCGCGATGCGGGCGAGGCCTCGTAGCCACGACACGACCGGACTGGTGCCGCCACCGGCGAACGCTCGGAACTCGGCGCTGACACAGGCGCGCCGGACAACGGTCTGGGCAGCCTCGGCGAGCGGATAGGCACCGTCCACGCCGAAGAGAGAAGGCATGTACACGGAGAACCCGGCATCGCGTACCCAACGTGCCAGCCGCGCGACGTCGGGACTGATGCCCGGCATCTCGGGCATGAGGATGACTGCCGGTCCCGACCCGGCGACGTACACGGTCTTGCTGACGTCGTCGACGCCGACGGCTCTCCGCGAGAAGTCGTCCAAGGGGTCGCTCTGCCCTCGCATGGTTGTCATGACCGAGATCATGACGAGAGGCTGTCCCCCTGAGAAGCGGCGGTATCGCCATGTATCACGGTGATACCGCCATCCGTCGGGTGCTGGAGGAGCCGCATGAGCCCGCTGCGCGTCAGTGTGCTGGCCTACCCGGGCTGCTTCGCGTCGGAGGTGTTCGGGGTCCCCGACCTGTTGGCCATGGCCACCCATGTCGCCGCAGCACAGGGCACGGCGCAGCCGTCGTACGAGACGTCGGTCGTCTCGCCCAGGCGGCGGGTGATCGCGTCCGGTGGGTCGGCCATCGACGTCTCGGCGGTGCGCCCCGCGGACGTTCTGATCGTTCCGGGCTTCGAGGCGCCGCCCACGCTCGATCTCGATGCGACGCTCGCGAACCTGAAGCCGGAAACCGCGGCGATCCGGTCGCAGGCGGCTTCCGGGACCGCCGTCGTATCGATCTGCGTCGGCGCCTTCCTCGTCGCCGAAGCCGGCCTGCTCCATGGGCGCGAAGCGACGACGTCCTGGTTGTTCGCCGACCGGTTCGCCCGCCGGTACGCCGACGTGCGCGTCCGAGCGGAGCAGTTGGTCGTGACGGACCGTGGTGTGACGACGACAGCGGCCTTCACCGCGATGTACGACTTCGCGCTGCACCTCATCCGCGAGCACGACGGCCCCCACATCGCCCGCAGCACGGCGCGCATCGCCCTCGTCGATGACGCACGGTCCACGCAGGCTCCGTACGTCGACCAGGGGCTCCTGCCCGCCCCGGGCAGCGGCTTCTCGGCCGGCGTCAAGCGGTGGCTCGAGCAGAACCTCCAAGCCCGCTACGACCTGCCTGCCCTCGCCCGGGCCTTCGGCGTGAGCACGAGGACCATGCTCCGCCGCTTCGGCGACGAAGCCGGCCGGACGCCCCTCGCGTACCTGCAAGCGGCCCGGGTGCGTCGGGCTCGGCACCTGCTGGAGACGACCGACCGGAGCGTCGCGGTCATCGCCGCCGACGTCGGGTACCGCGACCCCGGTACCTTCAGCGGAATCTTCGCCAGACACACCGGCCGGCGGCCGAGGGAGTACCGCGCGATGTTCCGTCGGCACGATGACCACCGCGGCTGAACCAGGAAAGACACGCCCTCCGCTCACACTACGTGCACGTATCGGCCGGTACGCTACACAACGTGACGAACCATGTGGACGGTTCACCGTCCCGCTCAGACGCCCCCAGTCACGTCTACTACTTCGACGTGGGGACCGGCGACTGGCAGGGGCTGTTCACCTTCCGGGTCACGTCCTGGAGACGCCTCCGACAGGACCGCGGGGTCGGGCTGCTGAACCGGGTGCTCGTCGTCGCCATGGACCTCACGCAGCGGCTGACCGGGCCGTCCCGGCTGGATTCGACCATCGTGGCGAGCCCGTCCGCGGGCACGTTCGGCGTCGCCGACAACGTGGTCAGGGTCTCCAAGTTCGGCGTGACGCTGTACCTGTTGAAGGAGCGGTACGTTCTCGCCCCTGACGGCAGGGGTGTCACCGTCGAGGCGAACGAGCAGTTCAGTCCGGTCCCGGCCATCCTGACGCGGAAATTCACCTACCCCGCGGAGATCCGGCCTTCGGGCCTGGGTTCCACCTACCACATGCCGCTGCTGGGGAGCCCCTGGACCGCGACGTACGAGGTGGGAGCCGACCGGCAGAGCCTCGCGGGCGAGCTCGTGTGCGACTGGGCGAAGGCGACGGAGAGCGCCCGCCGGATCTCATGACGGAGGACGCCACTGCTGTTGCCGCCGACAAGGTTCTCGGGGTCGCCGGAGAACTGACCGCCCGCGTCATGCGGTACGACGCCGCGCGGGATGCCCGCGCGGTGTTCGCGTACACGTACTTCCGCCTGTCCTCCGACCTCGCCGCGAGCCTGCGGACCGACGTGCCGGCGTTCACGGCGCCGGAGTGGGTCGCCGAGCTCTCCGTCTCCCTCGCCGCGGCCTACTTCACGGCGATGGACGCCATCGACACCTGGCTGGGCCCCGGCTCCCGCCCCCGCGGGGAAGTCCGCTGCGCCGACATGCCGGAGAGCATCCCGAAACCCTGGCGGGACGTGTACGCCGCCTCGACCGTACGGCACTCCTACGTCCTGGAGGAGGTGCTGTTCTCGATGATGGCGCACATGTCGTACGACCTGCCGCTGGCGCTCCAGGCCCTGGCCCGGGCGGGCCGCGGGGAACTCCGCGACCACATCGCAGACTTCCACCGGATGAACGACCTCCTGGCCTCCTCCGTCGACGTGGTCCAGGACGAGATCTCCGCCCGGTACTGCCGTCGACTGCACTCGCTGGACCGCTTGTTCACCGGCGACGACGAGCTGTTCACGAGTTACGGGATCCGGGTCGCGCGGGGCATGGCCTGGTTCAACTGCGACAGGCTCCTGGATCCTCGGGCGACCGCCGAGGCGAAGGGCTCCATCAGCAGGTCGACTGCCGCGTTCATCGCCGAGTTCCGCTCGCCGGACGACTTTCTGCGCCGCCACGCCTTCCGAGTCCTGCGGGCCGTGGTCCCCTCCCGGCGGCAGTGGCCGCCACCGGGCACTCCCGTAGAGGCGGCCCTGCGGTCCGTCTGAGCTCCGGTCCACGGGCCATTAGGGTCGTGGGGAACCGTCCGGGATCACGTGGAGGCATGGTGGGCACAGCTCTGGTCGCATTGGCCGCCGCCACCGTCGGCGTGGTCGCCACCGGGTCGAGCTGATGAACTTCCTGTGGCTGGTGCAGAAGGGGGAGGTCACCCCGGAGGGCCGGCAGGCGATGGAGGCCGCCCGGCATGCCCACCACGCCGCCTTCGCCGAGGCGCAGATGATCGCCTCCACCGCGGTGATGGACGAGCTGGATGTCATGACCACGGCACTGTCCGAACTGTACGGACGGACGATGCGGCTGGAGGAGGGCCACCCGGTGCCGGGCGGCTCCTTCCAGGAGATACACGACGAGCTGCAGGAACTCTGGAGCCGCGGGCAGGACCTCCGCGCCGTGATGCGCGCCGACCTGGGCGTCGACGGCGGCCCGGTCACCCGCCCCACTGCGCGCCCCTGAGCCGGGCGGCAGAGCGCCGCGAGGTGATCGACAGATGGCGCACTGACCCGACCCCCGTACGGGGCAGTGCGCCAAGAGGGGCCATCCGGCGTCACGCCGATCTCGTCCCTCCGCCTCCCGAGAACGATCACCACGCTATGGCGGCGGACTCTGCCCGGCACAGGGCAGCGCACGCCACCGAGGGGACCGTGCGCGCCAAGGGGGGACTCTCCACGCCGTGATGGGGACATCAGGCGCCGTGCCACGGCTATGACCTGGTAATTTCTGCTGGTCTATGCTCATCCGCTGTGATCTTGCATGCGCACCAGGGGACGACCTCCTCGGCCCTCACCCGTCTGAGCGTCAACGCCGCTCGTCGGCTCGGCATACCCCGGGACGGGTACGCGCACCTGCTGGGCGTGGCGCCTGAGCACCTCAACGACGACCTGTGCCGAACCCCCGCGGCCACGAGCATCCGTATCGCGGAACTGACGACCGTCCACGCTTCCTGGACCGAGTTGGCCTTGGTACTGGCCGAGCAGTCGGCCATCGGCGCCCTCGGGGTCTGGGACTACCTGATCACCTCCGCGCCCACACCGCTCGAAGGGATCCGAGACGCCTCGGCGTACTTCGCCACCGTCGCCGACACCGCAACGGACAACCTGCGGATCGTCGAGGACGGCGAGCTGGTCACCATCAGCCACGTCAACGAGGCCGATCTGACGTACGAGGCGGCCTGCGCCATCCGCGCCTACGCCCTCGGCCTGTACCAACGGCGTCTGAGCGAAGCCGCACAGCGCCGCCTCGTTCCCCTCCGTGTCACCCTGGCCGCCGAAGCGCCCCGTCGGCACGAGCCCCTGACCGGGCTGTACGGTACCCGCGCCATCGAGTTCGAGGCGCCGGTCAGCTCGATCACCTTCCTCGCCTCCGACTTGAGTGCGCCGACGCCACACGCCCAGCCCGGCCTGTCGACCGTGCTTCGAAGACACGCCGAGCAGACCCTCGCCGGCGCGATCCCGCTGCACAACTGGCTGGACCTCTTCCGCACCGCCCTGGCCTCCGTCCACGACGAGGCCACCACTGCGACGCTGCCCGCGGTGGCACGCCGCATGGCCGTCAGTACGAGAACCCTCCAGCGCCGCCTCGACGAACACGGCACCACCTGGAGCAACGAGGTCGAGGCCGTTCGGCGGGCCCACATCACGCGCCTGCTCCACGACACCGACCTCGGCATCGACGCGATAGCCGCCCGGAGCGGCTACGCCGACGCCCGCGCCCTGCGGCGGGCGGTCCAACGCTGGTACGGCACCACGCCCGCCAGGCTGCGCCGCGACGGGCGCTCGCTCTGAAGGCCTCCCTCCGCCCCTCCCCCGTCAGAAGCTGTTGCGGCGGCGCATCCTGAGGGGGCGTCCGTCCGGGTCGATCAGGGCACGGTGCAGTGGCGTCACAAGGAGGCGCCGGGCGGTCGGCAGGTCCGGCGGAACATAGCGGCGCAGTCTGCCCATGGGGCGCGGCCCACGACGGCCGCCCGCGTGCCACGCGTCCAGTGCCGCGGCGGCCCCCCTGAACGCATCGAATGCAGTCCCCGGATCGCACAGCCCCGGCTCCGCCCCGTCCTGCGCGTCGAGGTGTTCGCGCATCAGCTCCAGCCGCAGGTCCCGGGCGAAGCGCCGGGCGCCGTCCCCGAGTCCGCCCGGATCGTGCGGCGGCCGCGGATCACGGCTCCGGTCGAGGACGGCGCAGCTCAGCTCGGAGTCGTGCGTCCACGAACGCAGGTTGACGTTGTCGGACCCGACCGCAGCCCATATGTCGTCGATCACGCACACCTTGGCGTGCACGTACACCGGGGTTCCGGCGTGGTTCTCCAGGCCGTACACCGCGACCCGGTCCCCGCCCGCGCGGCGCAGCTCCTCCAGGGCGGTGATCCGTCCGATCAGGTTCACGGGCCGGGTGAGCCGGCCGTCCTGCTCCGGAACGGAGGGGATGACGGCGATCAGTCGCAGCCGAGGGTGCGCGCGCAACGCCCGGGCGAAGCAGTCCACCACGCGCGGGGACCACAGGTACTGGTCCTCCAGGTAGATCAGCGTCCGGGCCCGCCGCAGCGCCTTCAGATAGCCGCGGGCGATGCTGCGCTCGCCGTCCGGGGCGAAGGGGTATCCGCGCAGCAGCCGGTTCGGGTAGGTGCGCAACACCTGAACGGCGTGCGTACCGCACGGCGGAGGATCGGCGCCCTGCGGCGGCAGCTCGTCGGCGCTGGTGTCCTCCCGGTCCCACAGCTCGCGCAGGCGGATCAGGGGGCTGCGGCTGAGCGGCGCCGGATCCTCCCAGCGTTCGCGGAAGACGGCTTCGACGTCGCCGACGGCCGGCCCGCTCACCGCGAGCTGGACGTCGTGCCACGGGGGGTGCGGACCGTAGGCCGGTGCCATGGGCAGCGACTGGCGGTCGCCCCGGTGGCCGGCATCGTCGTTGCGGTTGTGACACAGGTCGATCCCGCCGACGTACGCGACATCCCGCTCCGGACGGCCGGGGTGGCGCAGCACCACCGTCTTCTGGTGGTGCGAGCCGCCGGGCCGCACGCGCAGGTCGAGCAGGCATTCGCCGCCCGCCGCCTCGACCTGCTCGCCGAGGGAGCGGTTCTCCTCCTCGCTGAATCGGAATCCGTCCAGGTGGGAGCGCCACAGCAGTCCCTTGACGATGACACCGCGCTCCGCCGCGCCGCTGAGTACGACCCCGATCTCCGTGCCGGCTCCGGCCAGCCGCTCATCGGGATCGCCGCGCCAGTCGGTGAACAGGAGCAGATCGCCCGCACGCATCCCCCGGATCCGCTTGAGGAGCTCGGCGAAGTACGCCGCTCCGTGGACCAGGGGCCGGGCGTCGTTGCCCTCGGACCAGCCGATACCGTCCGCCCGGCGCTCTTCCAGCCGGGTGGCGGGGTTTCCGCGTTCTCCGGGTTCCAGCAGCCAGTCCGAGGGGAACATGGCGCGACCTCCACGCACCCGCCTACCCACTGCCGGCCCGTCCACCCGCACAGCCATGTGAGACGACCTGGTCCGAGGCCGTACGGGGCGATGGTGCAGGTGTGCCGGCCGAGTGGGGCGTGGCTTGCGGGGCCGCGGCGGCGGTCCCATAGTCCGAGGTATGGATGCGCGCGAGAGGGCGCTCCGAGGAGCGTACGGCCATGCCGCCCGCTGGTTGGCGAGCCTGGCCGACCGCCGGGTCCCCGCCCGCGCTTCGGTCGACGAGATCGTGCGTGCGCTCGGTGCCGAGCTGCCCGACGGGCCGAGCGTGCCGACCGACGTCGTCGACCTGCTGGCCACGGCCTGTGAGCCGGGGCTCACCGCGTTCCCCAGTGGTCGCTTCTACGGGTTCGTGGTCGGGGGCACCGAACCGGCTGCGCTGGCCGCAGACTGGCTGGTCAGTGCCTGGGACCAGAACTGCGTGATGCGCGCCGCCTCGCCCGCGTACGCGGCGGTGGAGGACGTGGCCGACCGGTGGTTGCTCGATCTGCTCGGCCTGCCGAGCGGCAGCGCCGTCGGCTTCACCACGGGTGCCACGATGGCGAACTTCACCTGTCTCGCCGCCGGGCGCGACGCGGTACTGCGCCGCGCCGGCTGGAACATCGCCCGCGACGGGCTCGCAGGTGGGCCGCCCGTACGCGCGATCGCCGGCGAGGACCGGCACATGGCCGTAGACCTGGCGCTGCGCTATCTCGGGCTCGGCAGTCCGGAACTGGTGAAGGCGGACGATCAGGGACGCATCGAGCCCGAGGCCCTGCGGCGCACCCTGGCGGGCGGCGGGCAGAGCCCCACGATCGTCATCCTCCAGGCCGGAGACATCCACTCCGGCGCCTTCGACCCCTTCGTCGAAACGATCCGTGCCGCTCGCGAGGCGGACGCATGGGTGCACATCGACGGCGCCTTCGGACTGTGGGCAGCCGCCTCTCCGACGTACGCGCACCTGACCGCGGGCTGCGCATACGCCGACTCGTGGGCAACGGACGCCCACAAGACCCTGAACGTCCCCTACGACTGCGGGCTCGCCGTCGTGCGCGACCCGTCCGCGCTCCGGGCAGCCATGGGCCTGCGCGGCGATTACCTCATCCAGGACGAGCAAGGCGACCCCATCGACAAGGTGCCCGAGCTCTCCCGGCGCGGCAGGGCCTTCACGGTGTGGGCCGCGCTCAGGTCCCTCGGCCGATCGGGTGTGGCCGACCTCGTGGAGCGGCTGTGCCGACACGCCTCCGCTTTCGCCGCCGGCATCGCCGAGATGGACGGAGCGACCGTCCTCAACGACGTGGTGTTCACTCAGGTCTGCGCCGAGTTCGGCGGCGACGAACGCACGGAGCGGGTGCTCACTCGGCTGCTCGACGACGGTACGGCGTGGATCAGTGGCTCCACCTGGCACGGCCGTCGCGTCATGCGGATCTCGGTGAGCAACTGGTCGACGACCGACGACGATGTGACGCGCACCCTCGACGCCATCCGGCGGGCAGCCGTCAGGTGACCGGGCTCCGCCCATGGTTCCATGGCGGCGTGGAGAGCATCACTCAGCGCCTCCTGACCAGAGGGTTCGGCCGGCCCAGCGGGCTGCTCGGCCGGCTGGGTGGCCGGCTCATGGCCCACGGCAACGCCGCAACCGAGCTGCATGTCGTCGCCCTCGCCGCGCCGGCCGAACAGGACGTCGTCCTGGTCGTCGGGCCCGGCCCCGGGGTCGGGCTCCGAGCCGCGGCAGGCTGGGAACCGCCGACCCGCATGGCATCGACGGCAGCGCTGCTGACCGCGGTACACGAATGCGGGGCGCGAGCGCGGAGCTGGAGATGAGCGGTTTCCCCCTGGCCGCGCGGGTCCGGCGATCGCGCCGCGATCGCCTGCACAGTCTGCTGCCTCCGGTCGCCGCATGGCTGATGACCGACCTCATCACCTGGCTGATCGCGAAAGCCTCTGTTTCCGGCGATGGATCCAAAGTGGCGTACTGGTCCACAGACGGTCGCCGCCGCTGGGATTCCGAACACTATCTGTCCATCGCCAAGACCGGCTACGAGATGTTTCCGTGCCGGGATCGCTACGCGAACTTTCCCGATGTCATGTGCGGAAATGTCGCCTGGTTTCCCGGTTATCCGATGTCGGTCCGGGCGGTTTCTGCCACCGGTCTGTCCTACGAGATATCCGCCGTTGTCGTCACCGAAGCGTCCCTGTTCGGCATGTTCGCGGTGTTGTGGTGGCTGCTCGGCGCCCGGCTCACCTGGGCCACCGGCCTCACCCTGGCCATTGGCGTGGTTTTCCCCGGCGGTATCTATTTCCATGCGATGTTCCCGATCGCCACCGGAACGTTGGCGCTGCTCGTCTGTGTCGCCGGAGTGAAGCGCGGCTCCTGGGGCATTGCCGCTGCCGGTGGTTTCGTGGCGGCCTCCTGCCATCTGGTCGGTGCGGTCGCCGTCGGCATGCTGCTGTTGAGCGCGTTCTTCGCATGGCAGCGAGACACGTGGCCCGTACGGCTCGCGAAGGCCGGGGCGTCAGCGGCCGTCGCCGGCTGCGGCGTCCTGTGGGCCAAATGGCTGATGTGGCAGGCGACGGGCCGCTGGGACGCGTACGAGACCATCCAGAAGTCCAGTTACCGGCAAGGTGTCCTACGTCAGCCCTTCGACGAGATGAGGAAGGCGTACGGTTTCCCGTTCAGCGACTGGTACCGGCCCGAGGGGCACCTGCCATGGCTGGTGGAGCACAGCCTCACCGCGCACAGGACGCAGCTCTGGCTGAATGCGGCCTTCTTGCTGCTCGTAGTGGCGACGGCCATGGTTCGGCTCATCCGGAACCGCCGGCTCGGCGCCGAGGAGTGGGCCGCCTTGATTCTGACGGTGGCCATCTTCCTGCTGCCGTTCTTCGCCGGCGCGGAAATGTCGTGGTATCGCAACCATGCGCAAATGTTTGTCGGGCTCATCTTGGTCAAGCACATGTCCCGATGGGTCCAGGTACCGCTGTTGGCCTTTTGCTCGATCCAGTACGCCGTTTTGGGGGCGATGTTCTTCGCCGGGGTGCTGGTGTAACTGCTCCGCGCACAGCCAGGGCCGTAACCTGGCGTCGGTGCCAGACTTTTCGTGAGCGCCGGAGGCGGTCTTCCTGTGCTCGGCGCCGTGAGGACGCACGGTACCTTGGAGGGTCGTTCCGTCCCTCCGTACGTCCGCCTGCCGGTTGGCGGTGTGCCCGCCTGACAGGTCTGCTCCCCTTGCCTCACTCTGCTGTCTCCATACCCGCGCGGCTGCGTGGCGTCCGGCCGTCCTGGCTGTCGCCCAAGGTGCTGCGCACCGAGGTACTGGCCGGGCTCGTGGTCGCGCTGGCGCTGATCCCGGAGGCGATCTCGTTCTCGATCATCGCCGGGGTGGATCCGGCGATCGGCCTGTTCGCCTCCTTCACCATGGCCGTGACCATCGCCGTCGTCGGCGGCCGGCCCGCGATGATCTCCGCCGCCACCGGGGCGGTGGCCCTGGTCATCGCACCGCTGAACCGGGAGCACGGGTTCGGGTACCTGGTCGCCGCGGTCATCCTGGCCGGGGTGTTCCAGATCGTCCTCGGCGCGCTGGGGGTGGGGAAGCTGCTGCGGTTCATCCCGCGCTCGGTGATGGTCGGCTTCGTCAACTCGCTCGCCATCCTGGTCTTCATGGCCCAGGTCAAGGAGCTGCGGGACGTGCCATGGGCCGTGTACCCGCTGCTCGCGGCCGGTCTGGCGCTCATGGTGCTGTTCCCGAGGATCACCACCGCCGTCCCCGCCCCGCTGGTCTCGATCGTGATCCTGACGGTGATCACCGTGGCCGCCGGCATCGCCGTTCCGACCGTCGGCGACAAGGGCGCGCTGCCGTCCTCGCTGCCGGTGCCCGGGCTGCCCGACGTACCGTTCACCCTCGACACCCTCACCACCATCGCTCCCTACGCCTTCGCCATGGCACTCGTCGGGCTGATGGAGTCCCTGATGACGGCGAAGCTGGTCGACGAGATCACCGACACCCCCTCGTCGAAGACCCGGGAGTCCGTCGGGCAGGGCATCGCGAACATCGTCACCGGCTTCCTCGGCGGCATGGGCGGCTGCGCGATGATCGGCCAGACCATGATCAATGTGAAGGTCTCCGGCGCCCGCACCCGGCTCTCCACCTTCCTGGCGGGCGCGTTCCTGATGGTGCTGTGCATCGTCTTCGGGCCGGTCGTGTCCGACATCCCGATGGCTGCCCTGGTCGCCGTCATGATCATGGTCTGCTTCGCGACCTTCGACTGGCACTCGATAGCGCCGAAGACGCTCAAGCGGCTGCCCGCGGGCGAGATCACCGTCATGGCCGTCACCGTGGCCTGCGTCGTCGCCACCCACAACCTCGCCGTCGGCGTCGTTGCAGGATCCGTCACCGCCATGGTCATCTTCGCCAAGCGTGTCGCCAGGCTCGCCGACGTCACTGCGGTCACGGACCCCGACGGCGGGCAGGTCGTCTACGCCGTCACCGGCGAGCTGTTCTTCGCCTCCTCCAACGAGCTCGTGGGCCGCTTCGACTACGCCGGCGATCCCGACAAGGTCGTCATCGACCTGTCCGCAGCGCACATCTGGGACGCCTCATCGGTTGCCGCACTGGACGCGATCGAGCACCGGTACGCGCAGCGCGGCAAGAGCGTCGAGATCACGGGACTGAACGAGCCCAGCGCCCGCCTGCACAGGACCCTGAGCGGCGAGCTCGCTTCCGCCGGCTGACCGAGGATGATGAACGGCATGAGTGACCGTGCCGAGTTCTTCACGTGGGTCAGGACCGCCCTGTACGAGGCGGAGCGTGCGCTGCACAACGGCGACCCGGCTCCCCGCCGGGCACTCTGGTCACAGTGCGAGCCCGTGAGCGTCCTGGGGGCATGGCGCAACGCCAACGGCCGGCAGGAGCTCGACACGCTCTTCAGCGCCCTCGGGGAGAGCTTCTCCGACTGCACGTCGTACGCGTTCGAACTACAGGCGTACGACGTCGTGGGCGACATGGCGTACACGGCCGGCCTCGAACACACCTCCGCCTCCGTCGACGGCCAGCCTCGGACCTACACGCTGCGGGCCACCCAGGTGTACCGCCGCGAGGACGGCGAGTGGAGGGTGGCCCATCGCCACGCAGACACCATGACCGAGTGAGGCTCGACGTTGCCTTCCGGGAGGTGTCGAGAATGGACGAAGGGCTCCGGCCGGTCGACGAGGGCCCGACGATCGAAGCGTGACGGCCATGACGGACACGGCCGGCGATCCGGCCGTCCCCAACGGCGACATCGGGGCCCGACCTGATGCGGGTGGAACTGTCCGCGGAGGCGATCCGCCTCACCCGCGCTGCTGCCGGCGGACGGCGAAGTGACCGGCCTGCTCGCCCTCCTGCTGCTCACCGACGCCCGCCGCGCGGCCCGTACCGGGCCCGACGGCAGCCTGATCCCGCTCGCCGAGCAGGACCGGAGCCGGTGGGACCGCGCCGCCACGGCATGCGGGGCGTCGGCCGTCAGGAATCGAAGCGGCGGCGGGAGGACTCAATGTGGCCGAAGTAGCGGTGGGTCCAGTCGCACAGGCCGTCGATCGTCACGCGCAGGGCCTGTCCCGGTTCGGTGAGGGTGTACTCGACCCGCGGCGGCACGGTGGGGTGCACGGTCCGCTCGAGCAGGCCGTAGCGCTCCAGCATGCGCAGGTTCTGGGTGAGCATCTTGTGGCTGATGCCGTCGACCTCGTCCCGCAGCTTGCTGAAGCGCAGGGTGCGCTCGCCGAGGGCTTCGATGATGAGGAGCGCCCATTTGTTGGCGACGTCGGAGAATATCTCCCGCCCCAGCGAGTCCGCGCGCCTCAGATCGGCTTCGTCGGTCGAGTCCCCGAACTGCTTGGTCACCATGAGGTTCCCCAGTTACTGAAAAGTGCGTTCTTCCATGTCAGCAGCCACTCTCCTACGGTTCCTGAGTAACCACAAGAGACCGAGAACCTCTCGGTCCGCAAGGAGGCGGACAGCATGGCCATCACACTGGTGAACCCCGGCGGACTGCCCGAGATCGGCGCCTACCGGCAGGTGTCGATCGCAACCGGGTCGAAGCTGGTCTTCACGGCCGGGCAGGTCGCCTGGGACGCCGACGGGGTCACGGTCGGCGAAGGCGACCTCGCCGCTCAGGTCGCCCAGTGCTATCTCAACGTCGGCACCGCCCTGGCCGAGGCCGGTGCCGGCTTCGACGACGTGGCGAAGCTGACCGTCTACGTCGTCGACTGGACCCCCGACAAGATGCCCCTGCTCATGGAGGGGATCACCCGGGCGGCCACGAAGCTGGGCGTCACCGCGGCACCGCCGGCCACCCTGCTGGGCGTTGCGGCACTGGACGTACCCGAGCACCTGGTCGAGATCGAAGCCACGGCGGTGATCGACTGACCGGATGACGTCCTCCGCGGCTGCCGGGCGTCCGTCAACTGCGTCCGGGCACATACGGCTTGTGGCCGGGGTACACGTGATCGGGGGTCACGATGCCGGTGACTGCCTCGCCGAACAGCGTGCTCGGCTCCTGGCCCTTGTAACTGACATCGGTGTTGAGGAGGATGACCATGGTCGCCTGGGCCTGCGGCAGGTAGACGGGCAGGACCTCGTATCCGGGGATCGAGCCGTTGTGACCGATCCAGCCCTGGACGTTGAAGATGCCCAGCCCGTAGCCGTCACCCTGGAGGTTCATCGGGGTGGTCTTCAAGCGCTCGGTCTGGGTCGCAGGGGTGAGCAGCGTGCCGGTGGCGAGGGTACGGGCCCAGCTGCGCAGGTCCTCCAGGTCGGAGACCATCGCTCCGGCAGCCCAGGCCCAGGAGGGGTTCCAGCCGGTCGCGTCCTCGATCTTGCCCGAGGCCGTCTGGTCGGTGTACCCGTGCGCGTACGGATCCGGCATGGCCGCACTCGTGGGGAAGACCGTACTGCGGAGCCCGGCCGGTGCCAGGACGTCCTTTGCGATGACTTCGCGGAGCGGCCGACCGGTGACCTTCTCCACCACCAGCCCGAGCAGGATGAGGTTGGTGTTGGAGTAGTCGAACTTCGCGCCCGGTGCGAACTGCACGGGGTGTTTGAAGGCGTAGTCGAGCAACTGCTGTGTTGTGAAGGACTGTTCGGGATCGGCTTGGAACTTCTTGATGAAGTTCTCGTCCAAGGTGTAGTTGAAGAGCCCGCTGCGCATGCCTGCCAGTTCGCGCAGGGTGATGCGGTTCCCGTTCGGAACACCCTTGATGTAGGTGCCGATGGGGTCGTCCAGGCCCACCTTGCGCTGGTCCACCAGCTGGAGGAGGGCGGTGACCGTGAAGGTCTTGGTCTCACTGCCGATGCGTACGTGGAGACCGGTGGTCATGGGCGCGCCGGTCGCCTTGTCCGCCACACCGAAGGTCTTCACGTAACTCCCCTTGCCGGGGGCCCACAGGCCCACGGTCACGCCCGGCACCTTCGTCTGCCGCATGACCTGACGGATGGCCGCGTCCAGCCGCGCTGCAACGGCCGGCGTGAGCTGTGGGAAGGGCGTGTCGGAGTCCGGGGAGGGGGTGGCGGAGACGGGGACGGCGGGCGCCGAGGCAGTCGCCCCGGATGCGGAGCCCGCGACCGCCGGGGCGATGAGCACGCCTGCGACGGCAGCAGCCGCGCAGGCCCGGCGCAGCCGGACGTGGGTTGGCTTCACGGCATGCTCTCCTGCCGTCCGAGGACCCAGCAACACGACAAGCCTAGGCTTGCGCCACCCCGGTCGCGAGGTGAGCCGTCCGGTGCAGCTGGGAGTGGCCGTGGCGAGCGATCCGGTGGTGGATCCGGACCCGGGTACGGCTCAGTCTTCGGGGAGGACGCGGCCGTCTTCATCGAGGGCGGGGTGGAGTTGTGCGGGGTCCTGGGTGTTGGTGTCGGACGGGCGGGGGCTTTCGGGTCCGTCGGGGCCCCAGCGCAGCAGGCGGCGGGTGCGGGCGATCCGGTAGAGGGAGCCCTGGAATTCGAGGCGGTTGACGCGTCCGGCGCGGAGTGTGTCGGCGGCGGTGGCGTACGCGGCCAGTCCCGGCGCCGCCGGTGTGCCGTCGGCGGTCAGGGTGCGGGCGTCGGCGTGGAGGTCGGCGTCTTCGGGGATGTGGCCGTGCATGCGCGGCCACATCCAGGTCAGGGCGAAGTCCAGTGACTTGCGGGCATCGTGTGCGCTCGCGTGCGGGCCGCTGAGCGGCCTCCAGCTGCTCGCGGACTGCTCCACGACCGTGAACGTCGGTGGCAGCAGCAGGACATCGGGGTGGCTGTCCAGCGCCTGCCGCGCATCGGAGCGCACGTCGGCGGGGAAGCGGCCACCGGTGTAGCACAGGCTGCGTAGCGCCACCTGTTCGAGCGCCTGGGCCGGGGTGACCGGGGCGTCCGGGTCCAGGACCAGGCCGTCGTCGATCTCCGGCCCCTTGGCCCCGCGGGTCCAGTCGGGGACCGGGGGTTCCGGATCGGTCGGGCGCGGCTCCTCGATGCCGCGCGGGCCCGCGACGGCGTACTCCTCGGCGCGCACGATCCGGTACCGGGTCCCGGACACTTCGAGTGCGTCGACCCGTTCGCTCTCGAGCCGGGCGACCGCCGCGAGCAGTGCGCACCGATCCGCCCTGTCGTGCGCCTCGTCCTTCGCCCGGAACCACAGCTTGCTGTTGAGGCTGTCGCGGGCCTGCTGCGGGCAGCCGGCCGTCACCGCGATCACCACACGCCACCGCGGTCCGTCTCCGGCAGCCTGCGCCGCCACCCCGAACAGCGGTCCCCGCACGACCACATCGCCTGCACGTGCCACGGCATCGACCGCATCGGCTTCCGCTGCGGCTTCCACCGGCTCCACCGGCACCCGTACCACCACCGGCCGCGACCCGCCCGGTCCCACGTCCCCACGGTCCATGCCGTCATCCTGCCGAGCACCGCACGACACCGCCGCCCGATTCACCGTTTCCTCACCCATCGGGGGAGCCGCAGGTGGTTTTGTCCGGACATCCCGGCCGCGAGTACGTTGCCGCGTGGACCGGGCCGATCCTCGGCGACTGCAGGTGGTGCCCGCGCGCGTTTTCGGGCTCAGTTCCCGAAATCTCCTAAGCTGGGCACTCCTGACGAACGACCGTTGGAAGGCGGGTCCGACCGTGCAGCCGAGCGAGATCACCGAGGTCCTCAATCGTCCGGTCAGCCAGGAACTCCTGGCCCGCGACCTGACCCGCCTGGCCTACGTGGCCAAAGACGGCACGCCCCGGGTCGTTCCGATCGCCTTCGTCTGGAGCGGCTCGGAAATCGTCATGTGCACACCGACGAACGCCCCGAAGCTCCCGGCTCTGCGCCACAACCCGGCCGTCGCCTTGACGATGGACACCGAGAAGGTGCACCCGCCGAAGATCCTGCTGCTCCGCGGTCGGGCCGAGCTGGACGTGGTCGAAGGCATCCCGGACGAGTTCCTTCGATCGAACGGCGCCGAGGCGATGACACCCGAGCAGCGGGTCGAGTGGGAAGCCGAGGTCCGATCGCTGTACAACGGCATGGTCCGGATCGTCGTGACCCCGACCTGGGCGAAGCTGATCGACTTCGAGACGACCCTGCCGAGCGCGGTGGAGGAACTGGCCCGGCAGCGGAGCGAGCGCGAACGCGGCTGACCTGCATGATCCCTACGGCGGGCCGTTGCCTCGATGCGCAGTGAGCCGGGCCGCGGCGGGGCGGGAATGCCCGGACCGGGGCTTCTGTTACAGCAGGCAGCTGGCATGCGCGAGTCAAATATCGCGCCAGTGTCGCTGAAAGGAGCACCACGTGGCACGCACCGTTACGCGCCCCGTCGTCCGACTGAAGTCGACGGCCGGGACCGGCACCACCTATACGACGCGGAAGAACACCCGGAACAGCCCCGACCGGCTCGTCCTGCGGAAGTACGACCCGCTGGCGGGGAGGCACGTCGCGTTCCGAGAGGAACGCTGAGGCCTACCGGACGCGCCGGGCGCGCCCGCACGCACTCGGTACACGCGCACCAGGAAGGAAACCGCATGAAGCCCCGTATCCACCCCGAATCCCGCTCCGTCGTCTTCCGCGACCGCGCAGCCGACATGGCGTTCCTGACCCGGTCGACCGCGCACGCGTCGGGAACGATCGAGTGGGAGGACGGCAAGACCTACCCGCTGGTCGACGTCGAGATCTCGTCGGCGAGCCACCCGCTGTACACGGGGACCTCACGGATCGTGGACACCGAGGGCCGCGTGGAGCGCTTCAACCGCCGCTACGGGCGCTGAGCGCGGTCCCACATCCGACCGCTCGGCCCGGCACGGCGTGTTCCGCGAAGCGGGACGCGATACTGGAATTCCACGTACGGCAGGCTGCTTCGGCCGGACTGCACGCCTGTCGGGCGGCGGGCCGGCCGGTGGGGACGCAGCAGTTCCGATGACTCCGAGGGGAGCCGTTCATGACCACGGCGAAAGACCTGTTCATCATCGCCATGGACCCGCAGCCGGACCGTTCCGTGGGGCAGGGGGACCTTTCTCTCGCACTCGCGGGAGCCGAGCTGATCGATCTCATCGCCGCGCAGGCGGTCGCCTTGGACGGGGACAGCATCGTGCCGGGTCAGCAGCCTGCGCTGGATGATCGCCAGCTGGGCGAGGCGTCGGCGGCGCTGGTTCGGCAGGTGCCGTACGAGCAGGTCGAGGACTGGCTGTGGCGCAGGGGCCGCGACCTCGCCGCGGCGTACCAGGCCGCCCTCGAGGCGGACGGTCAACTGGCTCGGGGGCGAGGCGGCCGGTCCCTCTTCGGGGCCGAGCGCCTGGAAGTGGTCGATTCACCCGCTCGCCGCCAGGCCCTCGGCCGCCGGGAGGCGGACGAGCCCGTCCTCGCCGCCCTCGCGGCCGTCGTGGGGATTCCTGGCGGGCCGTCCGACGAGCAGCCGAGCCTCGACGACGAAGCGGTGACGACCGTGCTGGCCTTCGTCAACGACGCGGTGATGGAGCTGGAGGCCGTACGCCAGAGGCGGTCCATCGAGAAGGCGGCGTTCGCCAACGTCTGGCGCGGTCCGTGACCGGCAGGTGACGTGGCCTGCGTCCGACCGGTCCCGGCCCCGGTGCTGTCGGCTCGACGACCTCGGCTGAAGACGGCCGAAATGCAGCAGGTCGCCGAACCGGCTCCCGGACCGGGGCGCAAGCTTCTAGGCTGGTCACATGCGCCACACGCTCACCAGCCTCGCCAGTGCCTACGAACTGGAGCGCGTCAAGCGTGCCCCGGCCGGCGGGCGCGACTTCATGGCCCGGGCCGCCGCCTACGAAGAACGGATGGCACAGCGCCCCGACCTGCGCCACTGGTCCCCCGTGGACAACGCCGATCCCGGAGACGACGGGCCCACACGTGTTCTCGACGCCGACCTCGACGCGTGGACACGCCTCGGCGACGGCCCGAATCGCGGCGCCTGGCGGATGGCGCGGTTCAACCGTCCCGAACAGGAGGAGCAGCCCGGCGGCGCGCTGACCTGGCAGGAGCTCACGTACCACTACGGGCCCCTCACCGAAGACAGCCCCTGAGACGCGCGCGGCACCAGGTCGACGCCCCGCCCCCGGCCGGAAGCGACCGGGGGCGGGCATGCGTGACGGTCGATCAGCAGTTGCGGATGGAGTAGACCGGCGTCCAGTCCTGGCCTTGCTGGCCGCCACCGGGCGTGAAGGACTTCACGACCCCGCCGCCCTGGTTGTACAGGTACGACGTGGGGTTGCCGGTCTGGTTGTCGAAGTACCACCCGTTGCCGTTCCAGTTGTACACCGAGTACCGGTTGCAGTTGTAGAGGTAGAAGATCTTCCAGTCCGACGTCGTCGGATCCCAGACAAGCGTGCAGAGGTTCCCGCTGTCGCAGCCGTAGCTGCCACTCGCCGGCACGTGAGAGGTGCGGACGCCGGGCGAGATGCCCGGGGACGAGGCAGCTGCGAGGGACGCCGGCCGGGCGTTTGCGGGCGCGGCCGGCGCGACCAGGACGCGCGAGCTCGCGCCCTGGTCCGAGGGCGTGGCCGCCTCGGCCGACCCGGTGGTGAAGGCCGCCGTGAGCAGCATCGTGGCGACGCCGGCCATGCCGAGAACGGAACGCTTGACGCGCATCGTGGACTCCTTGTCAGAGCGGTGTGACGTGCCTCGAGACTCGTCCAGGAGCCGTCCCGGCAGTACCTCGCACCTGCGAGGGTCAGCAGTCCGGGACCCAGGCGTGGGAGCGCGGCCGGTCCGAACCGGCGAGGTTGGTCCTGGTGCGCACCTTCACGCAGCCCAGCAGCTCCCGCCGGTCGGGCTGCGCGTAGTAGAGGACGTCGACCTGGGTCGCCCCCTCGGCGAGGTCGAAGCCGTTGTTGTAGACCGAGCGGGGCCCGCTGTGGGCCGCCCACGGGCAGGGGGCCTGGCCGTCGCTCCAGTCGGTGTCGCCGTCGACCCAGGAGCAGATCTCGCCCCGGCCGTCCTCCTCCGCGAAGAAGCAGACGGCACCGCGCCGGCACCGGTCGTACCCCGCATCGGCTGCGCCCCTCAGCGGGAGCAGCCCCGTGCCCCAGACGACCCCCAGGACGGCGAGCGCCGCCGTCCCGGCCGTGATCACCACGCGGCCCCGCCGCCGCGGACCGAGGGCGCGCGAGCCCTTCGGTGCGCGCCTCGGCGCGGCCCTGCCCGCGGCCGCCGCCTCGACCCGGCTCAGCAGTGACGCCGCAGTGTGCCGGGAGCGGTCCTCGTGGCTGCGGGCCAGGCAGTCGCGGACGATGTCGCGCCAGGGCTCCGGCAGTTCCGGCGACAGGCGCAGCTCCTCCTCGCCCCTGGCGTAGCGCAGCGCCGCGTCCCGGCGGGCGGCGGACGTGCCGCCGGGCAGCGGCAGCGAGCCGGTCAGGACGACGTGGGCCAGTACGCCGAAGGCCCATATGTCGGCGGTGGGACGGATCTTCGTCCCGCGTTCACCGATCTCCGACCAGAGGAGGTCCGGCGGTGTGTAGTCGGGCGTCGCGAACGCCGGCGCGTACGCGTGCGTGCCCTCCAGCTCCGCCGCCGTGTTGAAGTCGCCCAGGCGCGCCGTACCGTCGGGCATCAGCAGGACGTTGCCGGGCTTGAGGTCGCCGTGTACCCAGCCCGCCCTGTGCAGTTGGTCGAGCCCCTCGCAGACCTGGGCGAGGAGGGTGGGCCCCGTCGGCGGCACGCCGTCGGCCAGCAGGGCGTCCAGGGACCCCTTCGCCTCCTCCAGGACGAGTACGGTGGCGCCGTCGAGTTCGGGGCGGCCGGGGTCGTCGAGCGTGAGCACCTCGTACATCCGGATCAGCCGGGGCGTGCACACCCGGCGCAGCACCTCGGTCTCGCGGTCGGCGAGTTCGCTCAGGTGCCGCAGCTGGCGCGGGGTACGGGTGCCGGTCGGGAGGAGCTTGAGCGCGGCCCGGCCGGGCAGGCCCGGCTCGGGGACGGCGCGGCGAGCCGCGTACACGGTGCCGAAGGCGCCGGCTCCGAGCAGGTGGCCGACGACCCAGGGGCCGATCCGGTAGCCCGGCGGGACCGCGAGGGTGCCCCGCTGCCCGGCCCGCCCGGTCAGGGGGCGGTACCGGTCGGGGCGGCCGGCAGGGCCGCCAGGTCGTGCTCGCGGACCAGGTCGAAGCGCAGGGCCAGCGACACGAGGGTGTCCTTCTTGCCGACCAGCCGCGGTCCCGGATCCGCCGTGTCGGGGCCGGGCTTGAGGCGGAGCTTGACCGCGAGGTAGTCGATGCTCCACTGCACGGCGGCCCGGTTCGCGGCCGGCCACGACGGCCTCAGCCGTTCGACGACCTGCTCGACGGTGGGCAGCGGAGCGTGCGGTTCACCGCGCAGCCGCGGCTCGCAGAGCGCGGTGAGGACCAGGAAGTACCGGCTGGAGCGGTCGAGCGGGAAGGCGAGCGCCGTCGGTTCCCCGCCGGGCTCGCCGGGTTCGTCCTGGTCGGCGTAGTCGTGGCGCGGCGCCCAGACGTCCAGGGTGAGCAGTTCGGAGCCGGCCGGCAGGACGAGGCGGGCGAACTCGAACGGGACGGGTGCGCCCAGCCGACCGGGCGCGATCTTGATGTGCTCGCCGGCGCCTTCCGGGTTCTCGACCACGTACGTCGACGCACGGCTCAGGTTGCTGAGCGACCAGTACGTGCCGGTGGCGGTGATCTCCCCCGCGGAGCGCGAGACGCCGGCGTGCGGGACGTGCAGGCGGCCGTCGCCCGCGCTGTCGCGGCCGAACCGGAGGGTCTGCCCCGGTGCCAGGCGGATCTGTGCGGCCGGGGCCATGGTGGGTCCCGGAACCACGACGATGCTGTACACGCTGCTCCCATCCCCCAAAGTGCCGGGGGCAGGTTAGCCAGCGGAATCAATCGTTTCTGTAAAGGTTGGCCGGAACTCAACACTCGCCGCGCCACTCGAAGCGCTCGATGGTCCGGCCGCCGGCGGGAAGGTTTCCGCGCCCCTCGTCCCAGCCGTAGTGCAGGCAGGCGCCGCCGCCTTCCCTGAAGTACACCTGCACGTGGTCGTAACCCGGCTGCGGCATACCGTTGTTGAAGAAGGACCTGCGCAGGCCGCAGCGGCTTTCGGGCTCGTCGGCGGCGGAGCGGCAGACCGTGCCGGTGCCGTCGGCTCCCGAGTAGAAGCAGACGTGGCCGGACGGGCAGTCCTGCCAAGCTGCCGGCGCGCCGGTGCAGTTGCGGCTCGTCACGCTCGGCCAGTCCTTGCCTGCGCCCGTGTACGCGACACCGTCGAAGTAGGCCGGAACCCGTTGCCTCTCGTCGGTGAAGTCGCCGGAGGCCAGGAAGCGCTGCTCGTAGTGCAGGTGGGCCCAGTCGGAGGCGCCCGAGGTGCCGATCCGGCCGATGCGTGTGGACGGCTCGACGGCGTCGCCCTTCTTGACGTAGGCCGCCGGGTCGTCCTTCAGGTGGTAGTACGCCGTGAACCAGCCGTTGCCGTGGCTGATCTGGATCGTGTTGCCCGAGCCGTTGTTCCAGTACGTGGCGGACACCGTACCGGCGGCGGACGCCAGGACGGGCAGCCCGTCGGATCCGGTGTTGCCCTCCACCACCATGTCCAGCGCGGGGTCGTGGCTCCAGGTGTGCATCTCCCAGGTCGTGCCGCACGGGAACGGCAACTGGAACAGCGGCTTCGCCCCGGCCGCCGCCCTCGGGGGCGCGGCCGAGGCGGGCACGGCCGCCAGGACGAGTCCCGCCACGGACATCAGCACCAGCGCACGCAGCATGCGCACGTACCGCTTCATGTCTCCCCCTCGCGGCCCTGTGGACGGCGCCCTGCCAGGCGTTGCCGCGCACCATGGTCGGGGGCGGGGGACGATCACGACACCTCGCAGGTACGAGGGTGCCCGCGGCCTGGTGGCCTGCAGGCGTTCGCGTTCAGTCCGCGGTGGCGGGTACCAGGACCTGCCCGAGGTACTCGGGCGAGAAGAACTCCGCGGGCGAGGTGACGCCCGCGGCCACTCGGGCGAAGCCGTCCATGGCCGGTACGCTGTGGGACACGGCCTCCAGCAGCCATGCCATCTCCGGCGTCGGCGGATCCAGGGTGGCGAGTTCGGCGGTGGACTCGTACATCGGCATGACCTTCGTGTCCCTGGTCTCCTGGTACTCGCGCATCGCGTCGTCGAAGGCCCGGTGGCCCGTGAACGTCAGGTCGAGCGCGTGTGCGCAGAGTTCCGCGTCGCGGAAGGCGTCCTGGATGCCCTGGGCGGTGACGAAGTCCTTCAGGTACCCGGAGTCACCGACGAGCGCCCAACCGGGTCCGTACGGCCTGCGGAAGCGGTTCGGCACCGCCGTGCCCACGAGCCGTTCCACCCGGGCCGCTGACCGTGCCCGCACCGCGAACGACGGCACCAGCGCCAGGGCTGCACTGCAGCTTCGGCTTCTCGGCGTACGCGGCCGCGCCGACGGCCTTCGCGACGAGCGAGTGGATCCCGTCCGCGCCGATGACGACGCGGGCGTACTCCGTGGCGCCGCTCCCGGCCGCACCGTGACCCCTGATGCCCGTCACGGTGTCGCCCTCGATGACCAGGTCCTCCACCGTGAAGCCCTGGCGTACCTCGGCACCCGACGCTTCGGCCGCCTCGACGAGGATCTCGTCCAGGACGGTCCGGCGCAGCGGGCGCCGACCACGAGCGCGTTCGGATCGCGCGCTCGGCGGCGCCCGCCTCCCCGGCCGCCGGCAGGGACAGGGCCAGTCCCGGCCGGCCGGAGTGGCCGAACCGGCAGGCGTCGCGGTAGGCCCGTTCCGCCTGGTCGTGCTCTCCGCGCAGCCGGTACAGCTCACCGAGCTGGTAGTAGGCGGCGTCGGCCGACACCGGATGCGACACGGAGGCCAGGCACCGGCACGCACGGTCCGCCTCCTCCATGGCGTCCGCCCAGTCTCCGTGCAGACGCATGACCTCGACCCGGTGGACGAGGCAGACACCCCGGTAGGGCATCTGATCGTGCAGGTTCGCGCACCACCGGGACATCTCGGCGGTCCACTCGCGGGCCCGGCGGAGGTCGAACACCTCGTGGCAGGCGGTGATGACCGCGCAGTACGCCAGCCCCGACACGATCGGGGACACCTCGCCCGCGGTGACCGCGACCATGGCCTCGTCGAGGAGGCGGATCCCGGCCCGCTCCTCCCGGAGCTCGATGAGCATTCGCCGATGGAGACCATGGAGAAGTTCTGCAGGTCGGCGTCCGCGTACCGGGTCGCGATGGTCAGTGCCTGCTCGGAGACCGCCCGGGAGAGGACGAAATCGCCGGCGGAATAGCTCCGCAGCCCCTCCAGTGCCGGCAGGTACCCCTCCTCGACGCAGGGCGCCCCGGCGGTGTCGAGGAGCCGCTGTCCCCGGGCCATCCAGCCGGTGGCCCGCGCCTGCTCACCGCTCAGCACCAGATCGAGGCCCAGGCGGAACGCGCACCGGACGGCCCGCGGGATCTCGCCCGCGCTCAGCCAGGCGTGGTGCGCCCGCGTCCAGGCGTCGGCGCTCTCACGGTCCCGGCCGGTCATGTGCGCGGCGAGAGCGAGCCGTTCGAGGCCCTCGGCGTCGAGCGGGCGGTGCAGGTCTGCCCGGACAGGGCCGCGTACTCCTCGCCCCACGCCTGTCGCGGGTGCGCCTGATCCCGGGTATCCGGGGCCGGGGCGCGGGCGGGGGTGGTCAGGCGGCCGGGGTGTTCAGCACGTACGTGCGCGAGGCGTGTACGGCACTGCGCAGTGCGGGGAGGTCCACGTCAAGGACCTGTCCGTTCCACTTCCGGGGTTCGCCGTTGATCAGGACCGTGCTGATGTTGCGCGGGTCGGAGCCCAGGACGATGGTGCCGATGGGATCGTTGAGCGGCATGTTGTTGAGGTCCTCGGCCTGGATGACCAGAAGGTCGGCCTTCTTGCCCGGTGTGAGCGAGCCGGTGACGCCTGCGAGTCCGTTGGTCCGGGCGCCCTGGAGGGTGGCGAAGTCCAGGACGTCGTGGGTGGTGATCCGGGAAGGCTGCCCGTCGGTGCCGTAGGCGGCGTTGACCGCGCGCATGCGCTGGAGGGCGTGCAGGGTCCGCATCTGGGTGAACATGTCGCTGGCCAGGGCGACTTCGACGTCGATGCTGAGGCCGGGGCGGATGCCGGCGGACAGTGCCTCGTCGACGGCGGGAATCGCGGTCTCCAGGCCGATCTGGGTGTCGGAGGTGGGGGCGAGCGACACGGTGGTGCCGGTATCCCCCATGGCCCTCCATGCGTCGGAGGTGAGTCCGGTGGAGTGGATGAGGGTGACGTCGGGACCGAGGATGTCGTCCTCGGCCCAGCGCAGCACCGCCTCGGAGGACGCCGTTCCGAAGACGGCGTCCACACTCACGCCGATGCCCAATTCTTTGGCTGCATGGGCGAGTTCGGGTCCGTAGGCGAGTCCGGGTCCGGCGATCTCGTCGGTGGCCAGGGCCGCCAGCCGCAGGGTCAGCAGCTGGTCGTCGCTGCTGAAGTACCGGTCCTTGATGCGGCTGAGATCGCCGGGCCACTGCCGGTCCCAGTCACCGAAGTGCGGACCCATGGAGGCGTGCACTCCGCGGATTCCGGTGCCGATGAGGGCCTGGATCGCGGCGTCGGAGTGCTCGCGGGTGCGGGAGTTGTGGGAGAAGTCGAGCATCGTCGTGATACCGCTGTCGATCGCCGTCAGGGCGGCCAGCCTGGTGCCGATGTACATGTCCTCCGGCCGGTAGACGGTGGCGTAGCCGGCCAGGGTGGTCATGACGTAGCCGGCCAGGTCGTCGACGTCCGGCATGATCCGGCGCAGCTGGGACTGCCAGGCGTGCCGGTGGGTGTCGACGAAGCCGGGGGTGAGGATCGCGCCGGTGGCGTCGACGACAACGGCGTCGCCCCCGCCGAGGTCGCCGCCGACCGCGGTGATCGTGTCGCCCTCGACGAGGAGATCGCCGCGGTCGATGACGCCGAGGCCGGGGTCCATGGTGACGATCGTCGCGCCAGTGAAGAGGATGCGCCGCTGACCGGCGGGCCGGCGCCGGATCCGCGTGAGGGCGGCATCGAAGGCGTTGGCTTGGACGTTCATGACAGGACTTCTTTCCGTACACCGAAGAGGGAGATGGTGCGCTGCGGCTGCCGAGCGGCGACCGGAACGGCTCTGCCATCAGCCTCGGTCGCGCTGTCTGCGGCAACCAGGCCGCCACGTTCCCTGGTGTCGCGCACCCAGGATGCGGACGTGTCGTCACGCGCAGCGGCCACGGCCGTTCCCGCCGCTTGGTCGCCGGTCCCCCGGTCTGCCATCATGGGCGAAACGGAACCTTGCTCCGAGACCACGATACGGAGCATCGTTCCGCTTCGCAGGACTCACTGAAGGAGCGTCGCGGTGAACGACGGCGGACAGGGCGCGGGAAGCTCAGCCGGGTCCAAGCGCAGGGACGCCCGGCGCAATCAGCAGACCCTGCTGGAGGCAGCCGCTGCGGTGTTCGTCGCCTCGGGCGTGGAAGCGCCGGTGCGGGACATCGCGGCTGCGGCCGGCGTCGGCATGGGCACGATCTACCGCCACTTCCCCACCCGGGCGGACCTCGTCATCGCCGTCTACCGCCACCAGGTCGACGCCTGCGCCGAAGCCGGCCCGGCCCTGCTGGCGTCAAGCCCGACACCGCACGCCGCCCTCGAACGGTGGGTCGACCTCTTCGTCGACTTCCTCGTCACCAAACACGGCCTCGCGGCCGCGATGCAGGCCGACAATTCCGGCTTCGAGGCGCTGCACGCCTACTTCCTCGACCGCCTGGTGCCGGTGTGCACCCAGCTCCTCGACGCTGCCGCCGCCGCGGGCGAGATCCGCTCCGACCTCACCGCGTACCCCCTCATGCGCGGCATCGGCAACCTCTGCATCGGCGCCGAGAGCGACCCCCGCTACGACGCCCGCCGACTGGTCGCACTCCTCGTCGCAGGACTACGCCAACCCTGCTGAGTGCGGCGCGGGTCCCAGGGAACGGAGTTCTGCGAAGGCGGCCATGGTGGCACTGGCGGGCTCGGCCTGGTAGACGACCAGCTGCTGGTGCGGGGCATCGTTGACGGTGAAGGCCGAGAACTGGATCTCCAGAGCGCCGACCCCGGGGTGTACGAGGTGCTTGGGCTGCCGCGTCTTGCCCCGCACCTCGTGCCGCGCCCACCGTGCGGCGAATTCCGGGCTCTTCGCGCACAGCGTGTCGACGACCTCGGTGATCCGCGGGGACTCGGGGTCGCATCCGTACGCGGCACGGATTTCGGCGACGCAGGAGTTCGCGGCCTTCTCCCAGTCCTGGTGGAATCCGCGTCCGGCCGGGTCCAGGAAGACCATACGGGCCAGGTTGTCGAACTGCTGGAATCCGCTGTGCAGGGCCGCGGCGAGGGTGTTGTACGCCAGGACGTCCAGGGCCGGTCCCAGGACGAAGGCGGGGGTGTCGGGCCAGCTGTCGAGCAACTGCAGGAGCTGGGGGCCGACCCGGGAACGAGCGGCGGGAATCCCACGGCGCCCGTGCGGCGCCCGGGTGAGTCTGCGCAGGTGGTCGAGTGCCTCGTCGTCGAGGTGCAGGGCAGCGGCGATCGCGGCGACGACCTGGGGCGACGGGCCGGTCTCCCGGCCCTGTTCCAGGCGCATGTAGTAGTCGGGGCTCACACCCGCGAGCAGGGCGACCTCCTCGCGGCGCAGCCCCGGTACCCGCCTGCGGCCGTGCGCGGGCAGGCCTATGTCCTGCGGCTTGAGGGCTTCGCGCCGCGCTCTGAGGAACTCTCCCATGGGACTGCTGTCGCGCATGAAGTCAACGTACTGGACAGGAAATACCGGCCGACGTGGTGGGCGGGCGGCCGGGCGGACTGCGCGGTGGCGGCGTCCGGCACGGTGACGTCGGCCGATGGTCCTGGAAGCCGGCGGAGAAGATGGCTGCGTCGGTCATCGCGGCTCCTGAGGGCGGGACGGATCTCGGGGCTGTCGCCGTCAGTTGTCGGGTGGCTCACCCTCCACGATGAGTCGTCCACGAGTTCTTCGCCCGAACGGGGTGCGCCGCGGACGCGGAAGGCGGGCCCGGGCCATCGCCCTGGACGCGGATCGCGATCTTGCCGCGTACGTGTCCCTCCCGCAGGCGGCGTATCGCGTCCGGGACTTCGGCCAGCGGGTACGTACGGTCCACCACGGGGGTGAGCGCGCCGGACTCCACGAGCTCCCCCAGGACGCGCAGGTCCTCGGGGCGGGGCGTGGCGGCGAGGCCGCGCAGGCGGTGGGGTGTGAACGGCGACAGCAGCAGGGCTCGCAGCTGCCGGTCGTGGCCGCCGATCCAGCGGCCGTCGGTCTCGCCGCCGACGATGACCAGCGTCCCCCGAGGGGTCAGGGCCCGGCGCAGCCGGTGGAGGGGACGGTTGCCGGCGATGTCGAGGACGAGGTCGTAGCGGTGGACCCCGTCGGTGGGGTCCTCACGGGTGTAGTCCACGGCCCGATCGGCGCCGAGGGAGCGGACCAGGTCCGCCTTGGGGGCGCTGCACACCGCGGTGACGTGTGCGGCCCCGAGCGCCTTGGCCAGTTGCACGGCGTAGGTCCCGACCCCGCCTGCGGCGCCGATCACCAGGACCCGCTGGCCGGGCTTCAGGCGGCCGGTGCGCAGGGCCTGGAGGGCCGTGGTCGCCGAGATCGTGACGACCGCCGCCTCCTCGGGCGTGAGCCGGGCCGGCCGCGGCGCCAACTCGTCCTCCTTGGCACAGGCGTACTCCGCGAAGGAGCCGGTGCACGTGCCGTACACCTGGTCGCCCGGACGGAAGCGGCTGACGCCCGGCCCGACGGCCTCGACGCGGCCTGCGACGTCCAGACCGCGGACCCGCTGTTTGGGTGCCCGCAGGCCGAAGCCCGCTGCGCGGAGCGCGTAGGGCGTGCCCGTCATGAGGTGCCAGACCCCCTGGTCGAGGCCGGCCGCCTGCACGCGCAGGAGGACTTCGCCCGGCCCGGGGACGGGCTGTTCGGTCTCTTCGAGGCGCAGGACGTCGGGCGGTCCGTACACGTCCTGGACGATGGCTCTCATCGGCTGTCTCCCTCGTTGCCTGTGCTTCCGCTGGTGGGGTCCGAGTACTGGAAGACGCTGTCCAGGGGGACCCCGAACACCCGGGCGATCTGGAAGGCCATCTCGAGCGAGGGCGAGTAGCGGCCCTGCTCGATGGCGATGACCGTCTGGCGGCTGACGCCGATGCGGCGGGCGAGCTCGGCCTGGGTCATCTCGCCGTGGGCGAAACGCCGGGCCCGGATGGTGTTGGTGACCCGCGTCGCCTTCACCACGGGTGGAATCCGAACCGGTACGAAATGACCTTGACCACCGAGCTGAGCACCGACGACAGGACGAAGGCCAGGTAGATGGCGTTGGCGATCCAGAACGGAGCGGCCTCGGCCATCGCCAGGAGCAGGCCGGCCACGCCGCCGATCACGACGAAGGACTGCCCGACGTACTCGCCGAAGCGGTGGATCTCGCGGTCGCGCTGGTCCTTGACGTTCGCCTCCTTCGGCGAGAGGGCGGCGATCGCGATGTGGGTGGCGATGGACGCGGCGATCGACAGGCCGACCGTCCACAGCAGGGCTCCCGCGTACGGCGCGCGGGTCAACGGCACTCCTGCCGGGCGCCCCAGTACGACCCACAGGTACACCGCATAGGACCCGACCGCGACCACCAACATGCTCCAGGCACGTTTCTCCTCGACTGCCACTGCCGCTCCCCATGTCAAGAAAACCAGACATGGGGAGTGTCAATCAGCCGCGACACGATGTCAAGCATTCTTGACCACGGCCCCACCGGGGCAGCGACCCCCAAGGTCCCCGGGGCATACGCATTTCCGGTGGTCACAGCGGCGCCACGGCTTCGGAATGCCGACGGGGTGGCCCCATGCCACGCTGAGACGGGGAATCGCGCCGGCTCCGGCATGCACGGCTGACCGGACGGCGCTGCCAAGCAAGGAGGCCGACATGGCCAGTGACTCCACCCAACCCAGAGCGGCCGACGCCAACCCGCGCCCGTGGCACGGGCACACGTCCGGAACCACCGTCCTCGCCGGAGCGTTGATGATCTTCGGTGGGGCGATGGCGATCTTCGAGGGGATCTCGGCCGTCGTCAAGGACCCCCTGTTCATCGCCACACGCCACTACGTGTTCGAGTTCAGCCTGGCGGGCTGGGGCTGGGTCCATCTCATCGTGGGCATCGTTCTCGTCCTGGCCGGCTGCGCCGTGCTCAGCGGAGCCCTGTGGGCGCGCTACTTCGGCGTATTCGTCGGGGGGCTGGGCGCGGTCGCCAACTTCCTGTGGATCCCGTACTACCCCCTGTGGGCCACGATTCTGGTCGCCGTCAACCTCTTCATCATCTGGGCGCTGTGCCATGGCATGCACCAGGAGGCCGCCGGCTGACGGTCGCCGGTTGCCTCGTCAACCCCAGGACGAGCAGGAGGAGTTCGACATGCCCGAAGCGGACACCGGGATGGCCTCCGAGGTAGACGCCGAGGTGGCCGTCCTGATCGTCGGGGGTGGGCCCGTCGGACTCACTGCGCGAGCGCTGCTGGAACGCTGGGGCGTGCGGGCCCTGCTGGTCGAGAAGCACGTCGAACTGTCGCCCTTCCCCCGGTCCCGGCTGGTCAACGTGCGCACGATGGAGATCTACCGCCAGCTCGGTCTCGCTGCCGAGATCACGGCCAACGCGTTCGCACCCGAGTACGGCCGCGTCCGCTTCCGCGACACCCTGCACGGCGACGACTTCGCCACGGCGGCGATGATCGGTGTCCACGCGCCGGTGCCCGAAAGTCCTGCCATCGGCGTGGTCACGTCGCAGGACCGGCTGGAACCCACCCTGCTCGCCGCAGCAGACTCCCCCGTGCGGTTCGGGGTCGAGCTCATCGACCTGGTCGAGGAGACCGAGAGCGTCGTGGCCGTACTCGTCGACCACCGGCAGGGCCGCGGTCGGGAGACTCGCGTCCGGGCCCGTTACGTGGTCGCCGCCGACGGCGCGAACTCCGGCGTCCGGCAGCGGCTGGCCATCGACACCGCCGGCCCCGGAGCGCTGGGGAGCTTCACCACCGTGCTGTTCGACGCCGACCTCGACCGCTGGCGCGCCCACCAGCCCGCCGGGGTCTACTTCACCGCGCACGGATCGTTCGGACCGCTCTACCCCGAAGGGGGCTGGGCCTGGTTCGGACCGACGCCCGAGGACGCTGCGCACGTCGACTGGCCCGCCCTGGTCTCACGCGCCCTCGGCCCCGGCGCCGGCGTACGAGCCGATGTGCTGCGGGTCCAGCAGTGGATGATGAACGCCTTCGTCGCGGAACGCTTCCACCACGGCCGGATCCTGCTCGCGGGCGATGCCGCGCACGCCATCCCCCCGATCGGCGGCCTGGGCATGAACACCGGCGTCGCCGATGTGCACAACCTGTGCTGGAAACTGGCGGGCGTCCTCCACGGGTGGGCCCACCCAGGCCTGTTGGAAACGTACGGGACGGAGCGACACCCCGTCGCCCAACGGACTCTGCGCCAGTCGGTGGCCAACACCCAGCTCATGGTCCAGGTACTGAACCGGCGCCGCGACCAGCTCCAAGCGGGCGAAGGAGCCTCGGCCCAGGTCGAACTCCCCTGGTCGGAGAGGTACTTTGCCCAACTCGGCCTCGTGCTCGGCGTCGGCTACCACTCTGCCGCCGTACTCGGCGACGACGACGGCACCCCACCCGAGCCCTCCGACAGCGGAACGGACTACGTCCCCACCACGAGGCCGGGCCACCGGATGCCGCACCTCTGGCTGGCCCACAGCCGCTCCACGCTCGACGCCTTCGGCGAATGGTTCACACTGCTCACCCCGGACCCCGCCCGGTGGGAGCAGCAGTCCAGCACACCGTGGCCGCTTCGCGTCGAGCTCCTTCCCGAGGAGCACCTCGAACGCTGCGGTCTCCGGCCCCATGGGGCACTCCTCGTCCGACCCGACGGCCACCTCGCCGCCCGCTGGCACGACCGCCCGCCGAGCGACTCGGTCCTCCGCAACGCCGTGACCACGACCACGCGCCCGACAGCCCCCGGCGCCGGCCGGTGAGTCAGCTTGCGTACCGGCACACGACGACCCACCCGCCACCGGGAATGGGAACGCCGCTCTTCGCACCGCAACCGATCTTCTGGTACTTGCTGTCGATCATGTTGTAGTAGTGGCCCCACGTCCGGTAGCCGGCGGGGTTGCTGACGTAGTCATGGTCGGGATCGGCGTCGTAGTCGCTCTTCTCTGCGGCCCATGACCCCGTGGCCTGACCCGGCGGATAGCCCGACATGTTCTCGGCGGCGTTGTTGATCGGGGCGTGGTTCAGCCGGCCGCCCGCCGTGGACGCCGGGTCGTCGGCCCAGGCCTGGGCCTCGGCGGCGAGCGCGGCATCCCAGACCAAAGGCTGCTGGTCGGCCTGTTGGCGCACGGTGTTCGTCTCGGTGACGATGGCCTGTTGCTCGGCGGGACTGAGCTCGGCGGGCACCGCCGAGTGGGAGACGGTCGCGGTCGCACCCGTCGCCAGCACCATGCCTCCGGTCATCAGCGCCGCCGCGAAGAGGGCCGAGGCCCGATGGTGTATCCGGGAAAGAGTCTCCATTGCGACTCCCTGGTCGCACAGAAAACAGCAGCAGAAACACAGCCTGCTGGGACGTGCCGGCGCGGGTCACGGCCGTCGGTAGCGGGCCGCACGGCCGGCTGTGCAATGGCCGAGAGGCCATCGGCGACGAAGTGGTCTGGTCGGCGGCCGCACACGGCCGCCCTCCGTAGGACAAGCCTAGGACCCGGGCGGCCGCGCGGCGAACGGAATGACCGGCAGGAAGGTGTCAGCAGCGGGTCGACGGGCCGCTCTGGCGGGTGAGGTTGTCGTTGGACATCCAGCCGGATGCGCTCGAGTCGGCGGCGCGGACGAAGGTCCACTTGTTGCCGTACGCGTTGACGATGTAGCAGTGGAGCAGGAGTTTCGTGCCGGACTTGGCCGTCGCCACGGAGGAACACGTTTGGTAGGGCCCGGTCACGATGTGGTAGTTGCCGGTCATGTAGCCGTATGTACCCGGGTCCCGCTCCTGATGGTTCCAACCGGTGCAGCTCGTGGATACGGGGCTGGGCTCAGCCGGCGGAGAGGCCGACGCCTTCGGGGCCGAGCCGCCCTTGCCGCTCGTCGTCGGCGTCGGTGTGGGCGACTTGCCGGCCTTGCCGCCGGTCTTCATCGGCTCCGGAAGCCGCGAGTCGTCGGACGCGGGGACGGAGGGGCTGCGGGCGCCCTGAGGCGACGCCGCTTGTGCCTGCTGCCGACCGCTCTTGCCGCCCGGCCGTCCCACCACGGCGTACGTGATGCCGCCCCCGGCGAGTACGACGGCGACCGCCGCGGCGATGACGATGCGTGTGCGGGCCGCTCTTGCGGCGCCGGGAGCCTGGGCGGCGGTCGGTGTGCCGGTCTGCCCGAACGTGCCCGGCCCGCCGGGGGCCGGGTAGCCGGCGTAGGGCGGCTGCGCGGAAGGCTGGGGAGAGGGCTGGGGGTACGCCACCGGAGCCGGGCCGTAGCCGGGCGGAGGCACCGGGACGACGGGGGGTGCGACCGAAGCGGTGCCCCCCGTCGCGGGCGGGGCAGCCACAGGGGCAGCTACAGGGGTGGCAGCAGGGCCGGTCGGAGGGGCGGTCACCGGGGCAGTCACCGGGGCGGCTCGGTCCCGACTCCGGCCCTGGGCCACCGCCTCCAGCATCTCGCGCGCCTGCCCGGCGGTCGGCCGGTTCGCCGGATCCTTCGCCATGAGCGCCTGGAGCACGGGCGCGAGCGCTCCGGCTCGACGCGCCTCCGGCAGCGGCTCGGTGACGATCGCCGACAAGGTGGACCACGCGGACGTGCGGCGGAACGGTGACGTGCCCTCCACGGCGGCGTACAGCGTCATGCCGAGTGACCAGATGTCCGACGCGGGACCGGGCTCCGTACCCTGCGCCCGCTCCGGCGGGAGGTAGTCGAGCGAGCCGATGATGTCGCCGCTGCGGGTCAGCTTGGCCATGGCCTCGTCGCCCGAGGCGTCCAAGGTGGCGATGCCGAAGTCGGTGAGCACGACCCGGCCGTCGCGCTCCAGCAGCACGTTGGCCGGCTTGACGTCGCGGTGCAGGACCCCGGCCCGGTGCGCGGCGTCGAGTGCGTCCATCAGCTTGGCGCCGATCGCCGCCGCCTCGCGCGGCTCGAGCGGGCCACGCTTCGTCAGTACGTCGTCGAGCGAGGGCCCGTCGACGAGTTCCATCACGATGACCGGCAGGCCCTGTTCCTCGGTGACATCGTGCACGGTGACCACACCGCCGTGCCGGATACGGGCGGCGGCCTGCGCCTCCCGCTGCATCCGGGTCCGCAGATCGGCCAGTTCGACCCCGGAGGCGTCGGTGTAGGCTCGCATGACCTTGACGGCGACTTCCCGGCCGAGCAGTTCGTCCACGCCGCGGGCCACCACACCCATGCCGCCGCGTCCGATGACCGCGGTCACCCGGTACCGCCCGCCGAGCACCTTGCCGACCAGCTCCGAGCCGTTCGCCTCCCCCGCCGTCACCACACGCTCCATCCATCACCGTTGGTCAACTCCCGTACTGAGCAGGCCCAGCGTAATGGCACGCACATTCGGGCCATCACGCGACCGAGCCCGGCGTGTCGAGCGCCCGCTGGGGTGCCGGCCATGACTGATGAACGGATACGGGTCGAGCAGACCCTCACGGCCTGGCGCAGGATCGAGACGTGGCTCGAGGAGTACGCGCCGCGGAGCCAGCGGCGTCTGCCACCGTCGGCCTGCGAGGCGAAGAGCCGCAGCAGCGGTACCTGGCTTTCGTCGCGTCGGACCCGGACGGTTTCTACGGGCTGTTCGCCGATTGCACTCCCGGGGAGGGGTACGGCGGCCTCGGCCGTTACGCCGAGGCCGACGTACCGACGCCGCGGACCTGGCCGTCGTTCGCCGCGTACCTGACCGCCGTGGCCGACGCGTTGCACGACGGGCGGGGCGTCGGCACCGACACCGACGTGCCGGGTGTCGTGCACCAGTCCTTGCACTGGGACGACCCGCGGTCGCCGTCGGAGAAGGCCTGGGAGCCGTTCCGCGGATAGCCTCCGGTCAGGGGCCTTCGTCGTACGTTCCCGCCTCCACCTCGAGGGCGAGCTGCTGGAGTACCTCGATCGACGAGATGTCCGTGCGGCCGCCGTCGTGCGCCATGGCGAGGCTGGTGAACGCCAGGCTGAATCCGGCGACCATCGTGTGCAGAGCCGGCCCCAGTGCCTCCGCGACGAGGCGGGCCACCTGCTGCGGGGACGAGTCGGCCGGCACGCTGATCGAGGGCAGCATCTCGTTCAGCAGCTGGGTGACGACGCCTGCTTCCGTCTCGGGACCGTCGTCGTGCTCGCCGGCTTCGGCTGCCCGGCGGATCTCCTGGGCCTCGGTGAGGATGCCGATGACTCGCTTGAGAACCTCTGCACGTTCCATCTTCGGAGCGTAGCCCCAGTGCGCTCGGGCCGGGCTCACGTTCCCGGATCTCCTGCTTCCCCGGTGGCAGCCGCGTGATGACCGGGGGAGGCCTCGTTCGGTGGCCCGGGGCGGCCGTTAGGGTGAGTTGATCGTTTCTTCAAGAAAGGCCACGCGGCTCACAGTGACCGAATCACGCCCCCACACCCTGTTCTCCTTCGGCACGCTGATGGACGAAAGGGTGCAGACCGCTCTCTTCGGCCGAGCTGTGCCCACTGCTCCGGCGTCGCTGGCCGGCTACACCACCCGGCCCCTGCCGATCACCGACCCGGCCGTGATCGCCGCCAGCGGCCTCGACGTACACCTGATCCTGGAGCGCAAGATCGGCGCCGCGGTCGAGGGCGCCGTACTGCACCTCACCGATCAGGACCTCGCCGCGGCCGACGCCTACGAAGTCGACGACTACGCCCGCCGACGGGTGGTGCTCACCTCCGGGGAGAGCACCTGGGCCTACCTGGAAGCGAAACCGCTGCGCTCCGCACAGCGCATCGTGATCGTGGGCGACAGCATCGCGTACGGGCGCTGTGATCCGCGGGGAGGGTGGGCAGGCCACCTGGCGGCTGCCCACATCGCGGGGAACGAGGCTGAACACCGGGTCTTCAACCTGGCCATACCCGGCAGCACCCTGGCCGATGTCAGTGAGCAGGCACCCGCACTGCTGGGCCCGCGCCTGCCGGACACCCTCCTCGTCGCCGCCGGTATCAACGACTCCGCCCTGCCGCTCGCCGTCGCGGAGACCCACGTCGACGGGCCGGCGCCGGCGCACCTCGCGGACCGTCTCGGCTCGCTGGCCGCCACGGCCCTCGGCCACAATGCGCGACTCGTCGTCGCGGGACCGACATGGATCGACGAAGCACGCACCCGCGACTACGAGGGCCTGCGATTCACCCGGGCACGAGCGCTGGACCTGCGCGCATCCCTGCGGGCCTGGTGCACTGGGAACCACGTCGACTTCCTCGACATGTGGGAGCCGCTGCGCGAGAAGAGCGAACTGCTCGTCGACGGCCTGCACCCCACCCCCGAAGGGCACGAGGCGGTCTATCGGCATCTCGACGCCCTCAGTCGCTGAGGAACACGGCGTGAACGATTCGAACGGACTGGGCTTCTACGTACCAGGAGTCCTGCTGCTGGTGGCTGCGGGCCTCAAGCTCCCCGCCCTCTGGCGCAACCCCCGCGACGAACTCCTGCGGTCCGTCTGCATCCTCCTCGCGCTGGCGACCGCCGTGTTCGGGTTCACCGCGATTCCCACCGTCGTCGCGGTCAACCGGATCACGGGAGTCCCGAACGCCGCCGCACCGCTCGTGTTCTCGCTGCTCACGGCCTTCTCCGGGGCCAACATCGTGCTCATCTTCCGCTGGAGCAGCGGCCCGGAGGACGCCGAGCGGACACGCCGGCGCTCCCGCCTGTGCAACGTGGTCACCCTCGTGGTGATCGCCGCCATCAACGTGCTCTTCGCGCTCGGTGACGCCCCCGTCGAGCGCGTGCGCGATCTGGACACCTATTACGCGTCCACGGCGTACATCAGGGAGATGATCCTCCTCTACCTCGGGGCTCACACCACGGCAGCCGTCACCATGACGCTTCTGTGCTGGAGGTGGGCGCGCGAGGTGCAGGGCGCGCTCCGCTCGGGGCTCGGGCTGATCGCCGTCGGGTACGTGCTCAACCTCTTGTACGACATCGCCAAGTTCACCGCGATCGGGGCCCGCTGGGCGGGCAGCAGCGACTGGGACGTCCTCAGCTCCGAGATCGCACCGGCCCTCGCCTCCGTGTCCGCGCTCCTGATCGCGACCGGGTTCGTCCTGCCGCTCATCTCCCAGCACGTGACGGGCCAATGGCGGATGTGGCGCCGGTACCGTCAGCTCCGCCCGCTGTCCCAGGAACTGAAAGCGGCGACACGGCGCAGCATCGAGCTGGCCAACGGGCCCTGGACGTCCATGGAGATCCGGTTGACCCAGCGCGAGTCGGACATCCACGACGGGATCCTCGCGGTCAGTCCCTACCTGCACGCCGGCGTACGGGAACAGGCGCTCCGGGAGGAGCTGGAAGCCGGCCGTCCGGCTGATGAGGCTGCGGCCGTGGCCGACGCCGCCGCCCTGGCGAATGCCGTCGTCCTGTGGGGCCGTGCGCAGAACGCGCCGGAAGAGGAGCCCGGGGCACGGGACGCGGGCCCGGTCCTCGCCTCGCCGAGCAGCCCCCTGGGCCTGGTCCGGATGTCCCAGGCACTGACCCGGTCGGCCACCGTCCGTTCCTGCCGGCGAAGCGCCGCCCCGGAGAGCAGCACACCATGACATCGCACCCTTCCGCGTTACCCCGCGTGGTCGTTCTCGGCGGAGGCCTCGCCGGCACTCTTGCCGCGGCGGCCCTCGCCCCCCACGTCGGCGAGATCCTGATCGTGGAGCGCGACAGCGCGCTGCCGCAGACACCCGCGCCGCGGGCGAGGCTCCCCCAGGCCGCGCACGCCCACACGCTGTGGGCCGGCGGGGCCGATGCCATGGAGGAACTCCTTCCGGGGGTCACGACCGACTGGCTCGCGGCCGGCGCCCACCGCATCCCGATCCCCAACGGAATGGTCTCGTTCTCGCCGGCCGGCTGGTACCGCCGCTCATGGGATCCGACCCACTACGTGATCGGCGCCGGCCGCGACCTGATCGACTGGGCCGTACGCAGGCGCGTCCTGGGGATGCCCAACGTCGGACTCCGGACGCGTACGAAGATCACCGGGCTGGCAGGAGACGGCGCGCGGGTGCGCGGCGTGTACGTCGAACAGGCCGCGCACGACGGGCAGGAAGCGCCCGGGGGTCCGAGCCTGGTCGAGGCCGACCTCGTCGTCGACGCAACCGGCCGCGGCTCGAAGAGCACCCGGTGGCTCCTCGACATCGGCGGCCCCGAGGTGCGGGAGACGGTGGTCGACGCCGGTGTCCGCTACGCCAGCCGGCGGTACCGCGCGCCGGAAGGAGCGGAGACCGACTGGCCGGTGGTGCACATTCCGGCCGATCCCCGACAGGCCCGGCCCGGGCTCTTCGCCACCATCATCCCCATCGAGGACGGCCAGTGGCACGTCAGCCTCTCGGGCACGCGCGGCGGCGAGCCCGCCTCGCGCGAGGAGCTCTTCGAGGAGTTCGCCCGCGGGGTCCGGCATCCCCTCGTGGCCGATCTCCTCGCCCGCGCGGAGCCGATCAGCGACGTCAGCGTGTACGCGCGCACCGCCAACCACCGCCGCCAGTTCGAGCGGGCCGGGCTCCCCGAAGGATTCCTCGTCGTCGGGGATGCCACCACCAGCCTCAACCCCGTCTACGGACACGGCATGTCCGCCGCGGCCCTCGGCGCCCTCGCTCTGCGCGGCCAGGCCGCACGGACGCCGGTCGCCGCCGCGGGATTCACCTCACGGGCGCAGCGCGCGATGGCGCGGCCGACGGCTGCGGCATGGCTGCTGGCGGTCGGCCAGGACCGCTTCTACCCCGGCGCGATCGGCAGGAAGCCGAACCTCGCGGACCGGCTGAGCTCGCAGTACGTCCACCGCCTCGTCCACACGGCCACCGGCAACGGCATGGTCGTCAAACGGGTCACCGACGTCGTCACCCTGCGGAAGCCGGCCGGCATCCTCGCCGGCCCGGCAGTTCTCCTGGCGGCAGCACTCGGCCCCCGCAAGCCCCGGCTCGACGGCCCTGAACTGACGGCACGGGAGCAGGAAGTCCTGGCCCGGCCCCCACTGCGCTCAGCGGAGACCTCCAGCGCCACCGACCCCCGGTAGTCCCACCGCTCACCGCTCACCGTGCAGCGGCGTCGGCGAGAATCGCCTCGAGGCGTGCGCGGCATTCGGCGACGAAGGCGGGGTAGGTGTGCCAGTAGTACGAGATCCCGCTCACGGCGACCGCGATCGCCCAGGCTCGGGCGCGGGTCCAGGTCGGTTCGTCGAGGCCGAGGCTGTTCCAGTAGGCCTGCCGTGCTCGGGGCGGCAGGTCCCAGACCGTGGCGTGCTCGGCGTCGGGAAAGCCGACGGACAGGGCTCCGAAGTCGATGACCGCGTGGAGCTTGCCCTCCCGAACCAGGAGGTTGGTGGGCTTGAGGTCCCCGTGCAGCCACACGTGAGGCCCGGAAGGCTCGGGCAGCACGAGCGCGGCGCGCCACAGCTGTCCCAATGCCTCGACGTCGAGCTCCGAACCCACGGTGGTGCGGCAGTCGTCAAGGCACTTGCCGAACCACTCGTCGCAGGCCTGCAGGCTGCCCCCGCGGTACCAGCTGAGGTCATCCGAGCGAGTCGCTCCCATGAGGCCGGTGCCGTGGAGCTCCCGTACGACCGCCGCCAGGTCGGCTCCGAAGGCGGCCCAGTCCCGGACGGTGTCCGGGCCTGCTTCGTCGCCGTCGAACCAGCGGTAGACCGACCAGACGAGCGGGAAGGCGTCGGTGGGCGTCCCGGCGTGGACGGGCTCGGGGATGGGACACGCGAGGCGGGGTGCCAGGCGCGGGAGCCACTCCTGCTCCTTGTGCACCGACCGGGCGTTGTCGGCGGTTCGGGGAAGTCTCACGACCAGGTCGTCGCCGAGCCGGTACATGACGTTGTCCGTACCCGCACCCGCGGGCGACAGCGGCAGGCCGGCCCACTCCGGGCGCTGGGCCTCCAGCAGTGACCTGACGAGCGCCTGGTCGATCGGGACCTCATCGTGGTGAAGCGTCATGTGCGCAGCTTCTCTGCCGGATGGGACGGCGGGCCAGTGGTTTTCGTTCCGCGGTGCGTTGTCAGTGGCGGCTGGCATGATCCCTGCCATGTCTGATCCCACCCGTTCCATTGCCGAGTACTGGGACGCTGCCGCGGCGGCGTTCGACGACGAGCCGGATCACGGCCTGCGTCAGGAGCACACCCGCGCCGCGTGGGCCCGGCTCTTGAAATCCTGGCTCCCCGTCGGGCCGGCCGATGTTCTCGATGTCGGTTGCGGTACCGGGTCGTTGTCCCTGCTGCTGGCCGAGGCCGGGCACCGGGTCACCGGTGTGGACCTGGCGCCCCTGATGGTGGAGCAGGCCGTGGCCAAGCTCACGGCCGCCGGCTTTGCGGGCCGGTTCCTCGTCGGCGACGCCGCCGTTCCGCCGACCGGGCAGGAGCGGTACGACGTCGTTCTTTCACGGCACCTGCTGTGGACCCTGCCCGAGCCCGAGTCCGCGCTCCGGGAGTGGGTCGCGCGCCTCGGCCCGGGAGGCCGGCTGGTGCTGGTCGAGGGGCGGTGGCGCGAAGCGGGCCAGAGCGGCGTGCCGTATGTGGCCGGAGCCGAGTCACTGCCCTGGCACGGCGGTACCACCGCCGAGGACCTGGCCGCCGCCGTCCGTCCCCTCGTGTCGGACCTGCGCATCGAACCGCTCAGCGGGGACCCCGAGCTGTGGGGCGGACCCGTCACCGACGAGAGGTACGCGCTGATCGCCCGCGTCTGACTAGGGAGTGTCGTCAAAGTGGCGTCGGCCGCCCGAAGGGCGGGGCTGGCGGAGCCTGGTGCGTGCGATCGCAAGGCGGAGGAGGGAATCGACGCGGTGGGGGCACCTCCCAGCGGTAGCTGGGGGAGGGACTTTGACGACACGACCTAGGCGCAAGAGGGGCACAGGCCGCGGTAGGTGACCTCGGCCTTGGACACCGTGAAGCCGAAGCGTTCCTCTGGCGGGAGGCCTGCCAGGGGATCGCCCGTGGGGTGGACGTCGCGGATGGTGCCGCAGCGGGAGCACACCAGGTGGTGGTGCGGGTGGTGCGCGTTGGGGTCGTAGCGCTTCGCGCGGCCGTCCGTGGACAGCTCCACCACCTCACCGAGGGCGACCAGCTCGCCCAGCGCGTTGTAGACGGTGGCGCGCGAGATCTCCGGCAGCCGCTCCACCGCGCGGGCGTGCACCTCGTCGGCCGTCAGGTGCACGTGGTCCCCGTCGAGTACCTCCGCAACGACACGCCGCTGGGAAGTCATCCGCCAGCCACGCCCACGCAGTCGTTCCAGCAGGTCACTCATGTCGGTTCACCCATTCAGGTTCGGTGGGGCACTCGGAGTTTGGAGAACGGTCCGGATCCCTATTGGTTATGGGTTTGGTGTACTTCTTGACTTGGATTGTGTCCATCGTAGGATCGGTTCGGTCGGCAGCCAACCCTCACGACAGCCGCGCCCGTACGACGCTTCCGCCACCCGCACTTCCTTAGCAGCGCGATCCGCCCGGTTTGGAAGGATTCCCATGTCTGAGAACCATGATGCAAACGCCGTAGACGCGAAGACGGAGGGTGGAGGCGGGTGCCCTGTCGCGCACGAGCGCGCCGCACACCCGACGCAGGGCGGTGGAAACCGCCAGTGGTGGCCCGAGCGGCTCAACCTCAAGATCCTCGCCAAGAACCCCGTCGTGGCCAACCCCCTCGGCGAGGAGTTCGACTACGCCGAAGCGTTCAAGACCCTCGACCTCCCCGCGGTGAAGCAGGACATCGCGCAGGTGCTGACCACATCGCAGGACTGGTGGCCCGCCGACTTCGGCCACTACGGCCCGTTCATGATCCGGATGGCCTGGCACAGCGCCGGCACCTACCGGATCAGCGACGGCCGCGGCGGCGCCGGGGCGGGACAGCAGCGCTTCGCCCCCCTCAACAGCTGGCCGGACAACGGCAACCTCGACAAGGCCCGTCGCCTGCTGTGGCCCGTCAAGAAGAAGTACGGCCAGAGCCTCTCCTGGGCCGACCTCATGATCCTCACCGGCAACGTGGCCCTGGAGCAGATGGGCTTCGAGACCTTCGGCTTCGCCGGCGGCCGCGCGGACGTCTGGGAGCCCGACGAGGACGTGTACTGGGGTCCCGAGACCACCTGGCTCGGCGACGAGCGCTACACCGGCGACCGTGAGCTGGAGAACCCCCTCGGCGCGGTCCAGATGGGCCTCATATACGTCAACCCGGAGGGCCCGAACGGCAACCCCGACCCGCTCGCCGCGGCCCGCGACATCCGCGAGACGTTCCGCCGGATGGCGATGAACGACGAGGAGACGGTCGCCCTGATCGCGGGCGGCCACACCTTCGGCAAGACCCACGGCGCGGGCCCCGCGGACAACGTCGGCGCCGACCCCGAGGGCGCTGCGATCGAGCAGCAGGGCCTTGGCTGGAGCAACAGCTTCGGCACCGGCAAGGGCGCGGACGCGATCACCAGCGGCCTCGAGGGCATCTGGACCAACACCCCGGTGACCTGGGACAACAGCTTCTTCGAGATCCTCTTCGGCTACGAGTGGGAGCTGTTCCAGAGCCCCGCCGGTGCCAACCAGTGGCGGCCGAAGGCGGGTGCCGGAGCGGGCACCGTCCCCGACGCCCACGACGCGTCGAAGAGCCACGCCCCGACGATGCTGACGACGGACCTCTCCCTCCGCCTCGACCCGGCGTACGAGCCGATCTCCCGGCGCTTCCTGGAGAACCCCGCGGAGTTCGCGGACGCCTTCGCCCGTGCGTGGTTCAAGCTGACCCACCGCGACATGGGCCCGATCGTGCGCTACCTCGGCCCGGAGGTCCCGTCCGAGACGCTGCTGTGGCAGGACCCCCTCCCGGCCGTGACGCACGCGCCCGTCGACGCCGAGGACATCGCCTCCCTCAAGAGCAAGATCCTCGCCTCGGACCTGTCGGTGTCGCAGCTCGTCTCCACTGCGTGGGCGTCGGCCTCGTCCTTCCGCGGCAGCGACAAGCGCGGCGGCGCCAACGGCGCACGCATCCGCCTCCAGCCGCAGAGCGGGTGGGAGGTCAACGAGCCCGACCGGCTGACGACGGTGCTGCGCACCCTGGAGGGCGTCCGGCAGTCCTTCAACTCGGCCCAGGCCGGCGACAAGCAGGTCTCGCTCGCCGACCTGATCGTGCTCGCCGGTGGTGCGGGCGTCGAGCAGGCCGCGAAGAACGCCGGCTTCGACGTGGAGGTCCCCTTCACCCCGGGTCGCGCGGACGCCGTGCAGGAGCAGACCGACGTGGAGTCGTTCGCGGCGCTCGAGCCGGTCGCCGACGGCTTCCGCAACTACCTGGGGAAGGGCAGCCGGCTGCCGGCCGAGTACCTGCTGATCGACCGGGCGAACCTGCTGACGCTGAGCGCCCCCGAGATGACGGTCCTCGTCGGTGGGCTCCGCGTCCTGGGCGCGAACCACCAGCAGTCGTCGCTCGGCGTGCTCACCACGACCCCCGAGTCGCTGACCAACGACTTCTTCGCCAACCTGCTCGACCTGGGCACCACGTGGACCGCGACGTCCCAGGACGCGAACACGTTCGAGGGGGCTTCCCGCTCGCCCGCCCGCCTGGTACCGCCTCGCCCCGATTGTCCACCGGGCCCCGACGGGCCTCGTGGATTCGCTGCGGTCAATCAGGGCCACCCCCGTGATCAAGGCTCTGTGGCTGTGTACTCTGAGCGAGCTTTCGAACCTGTTCAAGCGTAAACGGAAATGGGGGGCCGGTGCGCAATCGCCGACTCGTAATGTCCGCTGCCGTCGTGGCAGCGAGTGTGGGTCTCATACCGGGGGTGGCCCAGGCCGGGCCGGCCACGCCGGGCACCGCGGGCACGCACGGGGTGACCGTGCCCGACGTGGACCTGAACAAGGCCGCGGCGTCGAACTTCACCACCTTCAAGAGCCCTGCCGAGCAGACGGTCCAGACCTCGTCCGCCGCCAAGGCCAACGGCAAGGGCGCTGCCTCCCCGCAGGCGGAGGGCACCGCTGCGTCGGAGCCGACCGTCGCCATGACCGCCAAGGGCATCAGCGCGCGCGGGATCAGCCTGGACGTCGCCGTCGCGAGCGACCCGGGCACCGCGCTCTCGGTCAACGTCGCCTGGGGTGACGGCACCAGCGTGACGTTCGGCGCCAACGGGCCGACCAACTCGACGGAGACGCACTCCTACCCGGAGATCGGCTCGTACACCATCAAGGTCACCCTGTCGGACGGTTCGGGCGAGCGGGCCGTCAACCAGCTGCAGGTCGTGACGCCCGGCTCCGACTTCACCCCGTACGCACCCACCCGTCTGCTGGACACCCGCAGCGGCATCGGTACGGAGCAGGGCAAGGTCCCCGCGTACGGCACCACCCGGGTCAAGATCTCCGGCAACGGCGCGATCCCCGCGGGTGTGACGGCCGTGGTGCTGAACGTCACCGCCACCAACACCACCAGCGGCGGCCACGTCACGGTCTACCCCGAGGGCAGCGACCGTCCGACCACGTCGAACGTCAACTTCTCGGCCGGTCAGACCGTCCCGAACCTGGTGATCGTGCCGGTCAACAAGAACGGCTACGTCGACCTGTACAACGGCGGCTGGGAGTCGGTCGACCTGATCGCCGACATCACCGGCTACTTCACCCGTACCTCGTCCAGCGGCTACACCCCGCTGGCCCCCTCGCGGTTCCTCGACACCCGCGAGGGCCTCGGGCAGGTCGCCGGCCAGGGCACCATCGGCGTCCAGATCACCGGCAAGGGCGGCATCCCGTCCGGCGCCACGGCCGTCGCGCTGAACGTGACCGTCACCAACCCGCGCGAGGACGGCCACCTGACGGTCTTCCCGAGCGGCGGGTCGGTCCCGAGCACGTCCAACCTGAACTTCCGCGGTGGCCAGACCGTCGCCAACTCGGTCATCGTGCCGGTGGGTCCCGACGGCTCGATCAAGGTCCGCAACGGCGCCTGGAAGGGCACCGACGTCATCGTCGACGTGGTCGGCTACTACAGCCAGGACAGCCAGGGCGCCTACCTGCCGTTCCTGCCGGAGCGACTGCTCGACACCCGTGACCCCGCGGACTGGCCGTACGGCCAGCTGGAGGGCCAGGGCTACATCTACATGCCGCTGTCCACCACGCGCCCGAGCAACACGGCGTACGTGCTGAACACCACGGTCACCAACCCCCGGGGCGACGGTTACCTCACGGTGTCCCCGGACCCGAACAGCCTGTACGACTACGACAACGGCTGGGAGATCTGGCCGACGCCGCCCAACTCCTCCAACCTGAACTGGAAGAAGGGCAACACCGTCCCGAACCTGGTCCAGGCGGGCATGGGCAACAACGGCATCGTGGACTTCTGGAACCGCGGCTGGGACAACATCGACCTCGTGGTCGACATCTTCGGTGTCTACCAGACGAACTGACCCGACTGACCCAGGCGAAACGATCCGCCGGCAGGTGTGAACGACAGCGCCCCGGGACGGCCTTTGCGGCCGCCTCCCGGGGCGCTGCACGTGTTCCCCCCTCCCCGGCCGGTCAGGCCGGCGCCGTCACCGGGGCTCGGGTGCGGGCGAGGAGGGCGCTGAGGAGGGTGCCCAGCAGGGCCACGGCCGCGAAGGCGATCCAGAACGCGGAGGCCGAGGCGACGAGCAGCCAGGATCCGGCGACCGGGACGACCACCGAGGCCAGGGACCAGGACGACTGGTAGACCGACATGCAGGTGGCCTCCGTACCGGGTTCCGCGAGGTCCGCGGCGTAGCCGTCACTGGCCGGGGCGATCACGATCTCGCCGAGCGTGTAGACCGTCATCGCGACCAGGGCGACGGCGACGGTGACCGCCGGCAGCACCGCGTCCTGCAACGGGGCGATCAGCGCGAAGCCGAGGCCGGACGCGGCGTACAGGGCGCCGCCGAAGAGCATCATCCGCGGGGCGGGGCGGTCCGCGGTGCGCTTGACCAGCGACTGCTGGAACAGCACGACGAGGCCGCCGTTCACGGCCAGCACGGTACCCGCCGCCCAGCCGTCCAGCCCCGCGTGGTCCACGAGGTACAGGCCGGTGAACATCGACACGACGGTGGCGCACACCGTGAAACAGGTCTTGGCGGCGCTCAGCAGCGCGAAGCCCGGCAGGCGCAGCACCCGCAGGGCTCCGCCGCCGGCCGTATCCCGCTGCGCGTCCTTCCGCGCGGCCGGGGCCGCAGCGCCCGACTGTCCGCGCAGCCGCAGCAGCACCACCGTGGTGACGGCGAAGCTGGCAGCGTTGACCAGCACGATCACCCGAAGGCCGGTCGCGCTCTGCGCCGACGCCAGGACGCCGCCGACCAGGGACCCCAGACACAGCCCGATGTTCCGGGCCCAGCCGACGGTGCTGAACGCCCGCCGCGCCCGGGGGCCGCGTGCCAGCCCGGCGATCGTGGCGCCGAGCGAGACCCACACCGCCTTGTCCAGTACGGCGGACAGGACCAGCGCGCCCACGGCCACGGGGGCGGGCAGGGCCACCGCGTAGAGGACGAACAGCGGGGCGCGCACGGCGTTGCCGGCGATGAGCGAGCGCATCGAGCCGTACGTCTGCACCAGGCGCCCCAGGGGCGCGCTGGCCGCGATCAGCGCGAGGTTCGCCACCGTGAGCGCGGTGCCGACCGTCCCGACGCCCAGGTCCTGCACCCGTACGAAGTACAGCAGCGCGAACGGCATGAACATCCCCGAGCCCACCGCGTCGACGATCATCGCCGATACGAAGAGCCGGGGCAGCGGCCCCTCCCCCGGCCCGCTCACGCGTCCGGCATCCGCGTCAGGCCGAGGACGTCGAGCAGTCGGGAGTTCGCCTCGGAGAGCTGTGCGAGCAGGTCGCCGCGGTCCGGGCCGCTGCCCAGGACGTAGCCGGACCGCCACCAGTTGGCGTCCACGCTGCCCAGGGTCGTACCGGGCGGCAGCAGGCGCTCTGCGTGCGAGACGAGCGGCAGCCCGTCGCGGACGCCCGCCATCGTGGGGGCGTCCGCGACGGTGCCGGTGGCCGCCACGAACTCGACCGCCGCCACCTGCGGGGTGCGGGCCGCACGGGGGCGTGCGGGGTCCTCCGCGCCGAGGGCGACCGAGAGCGCGGCGTCGTACAGGTCCAGCCCGGTGGCGCGCAGCAGTACGTCGCTGATCAGTCCGCCGGCCGGGCGGAAGGCCGCCTCGATCAGGTGCCAGCGGTCTCCGTCGTACTTGGCCTCCAGGTGCAGCACGGCGTTGTCGACGTCCAGCGCCGCCGCCACGTTCTCGACGAAACGGGTTGCGGAGGGGCCGAGTTCGGCCTGGACGGCGGGGTCGATCACGTGCCGGGTCTCGACGAACGAAGGCGGCGCGGTGCAGGTCTTCTCGGTGACGCCCACGAACAGGGTGCGCCCGCCCGACACGACGGCTTCCAGGGACACTTCGGGCCCCGGGACGAAGTGCTCGACGAGGGCCTGCGGCTGACCGGTCGTGTTCATGACGGCCGAGATCGCGTCGGCGAGGTCCGCAGGGTCGGACACGCGGCGGATGCCGAGGCTGGCCGCGCCGTCGACGGGTTTGACGATGACCTCGCCGGACGGCGCCGAACGAAGGAGTTGCGCGGCCTCGTCGGCGCCCGACGTCAGGACGAAGGGCAGCTCCACCCCGGTGCCGGCGAGCCGGCGGCGTACGTCGCCCTTGTGGGCCAGGTCCTCGGCCACGGCCACGCCGGCGCCGGGCAGGCCCCACTCCTTCGCGAGCCGGGCGGCGACCCGGGTTCCCCAGTCGGTCAGGGCCAGCACGCCGTCCACCCGGCTTGCGAGCGAATCCAGCAGATGCAGGTCGGGACCCGGGTCCTGGTGGTCCGTCAGACGCCAGGCGTAGTTCTCGGTGGCCAGCCGGTCGTAGCGGGAGTAGGCGGTCTCGTCCACGAGGATCGTGTCGACACCCCTGCGCTCCGCCGCTGCGAAGAATCGTTCACGCAGCGGTCCGATGCCGATGACGAGGACGGTGGGACGTGTGTTCAAGGCGACCTGAATCCTTCGGAGTGGGCGAGCGGGGAGAGAAAGCGGACGGCCCGGGCGGTCACGGGCACGCGGTGAGGGCCGCGTCCGTACGACGCAGCAGTGCGCCGTGCGCGGTGGCGGCAGGCGGTACGGCGCTCAGCAGCCGCTGCGCGACGGCCCCCCGGCGGAGTTTGGGGGTGCCGGTACCGGTGCCGAGCAGCACCCGGGAGCATCCCGTACTGCGGGCCAGCCGCATGGGCAGGTGGTAGGCGACGTGGAAGTACGCGCCGATCTCCTCGCTGCCGGGCCCGAGCCCGACCATGCGCAGGAGGACGTCACGGGTGCCGAGCACCAGGGTGGCGCTCGCGACGGCGCGGCCATCACGGTCGCGGACCAGCGCCACGGCGTAACGGGGGCCGAACGCTGTGCGCAGCCGCTCGTTCACGCGCAGCAGGCGGGCCGGGTCGCCGGGGATGCCGTGCTTCTCGTCCGCGCACGCCTCCAGCCACGCGACCTCCTGCTGGATCGTTTCGGTCACCGTGTCGCCCCGGTGGATCTCGGCGGTCGCGCCGGCGGAGTCCAGGGACGCGAGCTCGCGCCGCAACTGGCGGCGGCGGTCCGCCGGGAAGCGGGCGAGGTAGCCGGCTTCGTCCGCTCCGATGTCCTCGATCAGGAAGTACCGGTCGGTGACGCCCACGTGCCAGCCGCGCTCCCGCAGGACCGGCAGCACCGGGTTGGTCTCTTCCAGGTGGAGGAAGGTGAGCAGCCGGCCCTGGCTGCCTGCGTGTTCCCCGAGCGATGCCACCAAGGCGTCCGCGTCGAAGGCGAGGCCGGCGGAACGTGAGCCCTCGGCGCCGTCGCGGCCCGCGCCGTTGGGGAGGCTCGCGGGGAATACGGACGGTCCGTAACCGAGGGCGCAGACGTTCAGCTGACGCAGCCCCTCGGCCCGGGCCTCCTTCAGGTCCGCCTCGGGCTGGGTCACGTCACGGCCCGTACCGGCAGCGATGTCGGTGCAGTTCATCCGGGGGAAGCCGATGTGATCGTCCTGGGTGCGCACCGCACAGGCCGCACCGGCTCCCGTGTCCGCCAGGAAGCGCACGCCGTCCTCGGGCCACCGGTTCGCGGTGAGCCATGCGGTCGAGGCTCTCGGGTCCGCCGGATCGGTGCTCCAGTAACCGGCGGACAAGCCGTCCACGGTGGCGTACTCCCTGAGCGTCACCACGCCGTCCCTCCCATTTCCTCGCGCACTTGGCCCCACCGCGCCCCGCGGGCAGGGGCCTCCCCACCTGGGGAAGCGTAGTCGAGGCGATCCTGCGGGCCCCACGCGAGGAACGTCACGAGGAACGTCACGAGGCCGCCCCCGCAAGGCGCTTGGCGGCCAGCGCGCTGATGTGCTCGGGTGCGGTTCCGCAGCAGCCGCCGACGAAACTCAGCCCGAACTCCGTGGCCCAGCCGTACGTCAGGTCGGCGAACGCGGCGGGCGACAGGGCCGGCGGCAGGGAATGCGCGCTGTGCTCCCACTCGTCGAGCGCTGCGCGGTCCTCCAGGTTCGGGTAGACGCCCACGGACGCGCCGAGGCCGGAGAGCAGTTCCAGGGCGCGCGGAACGGCTGCGTGCGGCAGACAGTTGGCGGATACGGCGCTCGCGCCGGCCTCGACGCAGGCCCGTGCCGCGTCCCGGAGCGCGTCGCCGTCGGGGAGTGTCGCGTCCTCGGTGACGACGAAGCTGACCCATGCGGTCAACCCTCGTTCGACGGCGGCCTCGACCGCGATCACCGCCTCACGGCGCGTGCACTGGGTCTCGACCAGGACGAGATCGGCCTCCGAGTCCGCCAGGACTGCGGCCATCCACCGGTGTTCGCGGCGCAGGGAGTCCTGGTCCGGGGTGAGGGCCGGGGTGTAGCAGTCCTCCACGGGGGCGACCGAGGCGGCCACGAGGGCGTGCGGTGCACCGGCGGCCCGGCGGGCCCGTACAGCGCAGGCCACGGCCCGGTGGACGTAGTCGGCCTGCTCCCGCTCGGCCACGCCCATACGGGACAGCGCCCGGGTGTTGGTGCGGAAGGTGTTGGCGGTGAGGATGTCGCTGCCGGTACGCAGGAACTCGGCGTGGACGCCCTCCAGCGCGTCCATACCGGCGGCGTCACGCAGTGCCGCGCTGGTGAGCCAGGGTTCGACGATGGGTATTCCGGCCGCTTGCAGACCGGTTGCCGTACCGCCGTCGAGGATTCTCGGACGCGGGCTCATACCAACTCCTTGCGATGTTCCACCGTGTGATGCGCGACGCTCTGCGCGCGGCCCCACTCAAAAAATTCCTCGACCCACGCGGAAGGCATCAGATTGACCTTCTGATCAGCGAAAGGACGCTCCGACGGGCAGATCCAGTCGTCGTCACCACGGAGCGGAACGGAACCGTCCGGCCGGAGAATGTGCGGCCCGTAGTAGAACCAGGAAATCTGGCCGACGAACTCGTTGAGGACCGCTCCGTGAACTTCCGGGGAAAACATCCTCAGGTGCGCATAGGCCACGGAGAGCTCGCCCCGGAGATTGAACGGCGCGCGGACCTGATAGTGCCCGAAGTAGTCGTGGGTGGCCCGCAGGACGTCGTTGTGGAAGGCCCGGGCGCCGTCGATCTCGACCTCCGACCGGAGCAGGAGCGGGTTGTCCGGGTCCTTGTACCCCTCCGGCCCGTGCCCGTGCTCGGTGGGGTAGACGTACAGGTCCCCGCCCGCATCCAGGGCTTCGCAGAGCTCCTGGGACGTACCGTACGGCTGCCCGGGGCGCCGGTACATGCGGACCTTCACTCCCCATTCGGCCATGCAGGCGAGCTGAGCCTTCGCCTCGTCCGCCATCCGCAGGTACTGGGCGCGCACCTCGGGATCGTTGGGACGGTGCGGCTGTTCGTGGAAACGGTTGGCTATCTTCCGGACCAGGTCCTCGGGAATACCGGAACCCTCGAATCCGGAATGTAATCGCCCGCTCTCCATATCGGCGCTGCGCAGGTAGGCGCGCGCCACTTCACGAACATCGACGACCATACAAACCCCCCGAGGGCGCCCGTCCGGAAACATTCCATTCATAGATCCGTTACAGAACTCATCATGATCGTCGGCGCCCGATTCTACAAGTCGAACAAATAGGGCATCGCAGATATAGGGGGATCAAAAAATTGGTCGACAGTATGCACGGATTGCGCTACCGGACCTCTGAATCATTGAAGCCAGAAGCGATTCACGCTTCTTTCACAAACGGATCGCCTGACCGGCAGGGTCGGTACCGGATCCGCGCGGCGCGAGCGCCCGGCGGGCCCGCGCCCTCGGCCCGCTCCGGGCCGTCAGCCACTCGTCGGTGTTCGCGGCCTCGATCGTCGCCGTCGGGCGGGCATCTGCAGGCCACAGGTCCGGCGTGGTCGTCCCGAGCCCTCCGGCGTCAGCTCCAGGTGGTGGGTGGCGCGCTGCTTCAGCCGGACGTACCGGCGCTGGGACCGGCTATCGCGGTGCTGTTCTCGGGGCTGCCGTACGCACTGGAGCTGCCGGCCCTGCGGCGGCTGCCGGCGGCGACCTTCGCGGTGCTGATGCCCCCCGGCGCGCGGAGCGCCGCGAGGTGGCGGGCCAGGGCCAGTACGGCGAGCAGGGCCACGAGCACGCACACGCCCCACCACCCGGCCCGGCCGTAGAGGTGTACTCCGAGCCAGGAACCCGCGCTGCCGCCCAGGTAGACACAGGTCATGTAGGCGGTGTTCAGCCTGCCGCGGGCATCGGAGCGCACGGCGAAGACCCGTGCCTGATTGGCGACCATGCCGGACTGCATCGCAAGGTCGAGCAGGAGCGTGCCGATCGTCAGGGCGGTCAGCCCCGCCACGCCGCCCGAGGCACCGGCGGCCAGCACCACGGCGGAGAGGAGCACCCCGAGCAGGCAGACGAGGTTCACCACGTCGGACCCCCTGCGGTCCACCAGGCGTCCGGCGAGCGGGGTGCAGAGCATGGTGGCCGCGCCGACCAGGGCGAGCATCCCGACCGCCGGGCTGCCCAAGCCGTAGGCCGGGCCGGTGAGAAGGAGCGCCAGGCAGGTCCACACGGCGGAGAACCCGGCGAAGACCGAAGCCTGGTAGATGCAGGAGCGGCGCAGCTCCGGCTCGGCGCGCAGCAGGCGCAGCGGCTCGCTCAGCAGTGTCCGGTACGGCTCGCGCGAGGGCCCGGCCGTGGCCGGCACCGTGCAGCTCAGGACGGTCGCCAGGAGCAGGACGACCATGCCGGCCACCAGGTAGGGGACCCGCCACCCCAGCCATTCGCCGAGTGTCCCGCTGAACGTGCGGGCCAGCAGCATTCCGCCGATGGACCCGCTCAGCAACGTGCCCATCACCGCGCCGCGGCGGTCCGCGGCCACGAGCCCGGCTGCCAGCGGGGCGATGATCTGCGCGGCCACGGTGGTGACCCCGATGAGACCACTGGCGACGACGAGGAGCGTCAGGGTCGGTGCGCAACCCGCGGCGAGAAGACCCAGGCCGGTGAGGACGAGCAGGGTGACGAGGAACGGGCGGTGCGCGAGCCGGTCGGCCAGCGGAACCAGCAGGAAGATCCCTGCCGTGTAGCCGACTTGAGTGGCGGTGACCACCATGGAGGCGGCGTCGGGAGAGGTGTGCAGTCCTGCGCCGATCAGCGGGACGATCGCCTGCGGGAAGTAGAGGTTGCCGACGGCGACGGCGCAGGTCACGGAAAGGATCAGAACCATCCGGCGGCTCATGTCAGTCCACCGGCCCGTCGTCGGGCGTGGCTGTGCACCGCGCAGGAGTTGTGTGTGTCATGTGCGGAAGTCCACGGCACCCGCGTCCCGCTGCCAATTGATGTAGCGTAGCGCTTAATGATCAGCTTCGTGCTCGGCGTCGAGGACCTCGCGGACACCCGGTTCGCGGTCTCGCCCCTGAGCGAAACCGTCTTCAGCCTGCGGGTGCTGCGCGACCCGGGCTTGTCCGCGGTGCACCTCCCGTGGCGCAGGTCCGTCCTCGGCCGGCTCGACGCGCTCGACACCGACCTGCTGATGTCCCTGGTGGCGCAGCGGCTCACCCTTCCCGACTTCCTGACGCCGCGGCCGACGAGCTTCTCCCCCGCCTTCGAAGAGGAACTGGCCGTCGTCCGCGAGGCCTCCCCGGACCTGGTGCGCCGCGACCTGTCGGCCGCCCACGCACCGGATCCGCTGCCCGAGGCCCTGCGCGATGCCGCCGCGACGGACGATGCGCCGGTCCTCGGACTCCGCGATGCGATCTGTGACCTCCTGCAGCGGTACTGGGAGGTCGCCGTCAAGCCGATGTGGCCGCAGATGCGGCTGCTGCTCGAGGCCGACATGACCTACCGGGCCCGGCAGTTGGCCATGGGCGGCGCCCGCCTGCTGTTCGCCGGAATGCATCCGAACCTGCGCTGGCAGGACGGCGTGCTGCACATCGACAAGATGATCAGCGCGCACCGGGTCGCCGCATCGGGTCGGGGGCTGCTGCTCGTGCCGTCCGTGTTCGCCCACAAGCCCGCACCCCCGGTCAGCCCCGAGGAGCCACCGCTGCTGATGTACCCGAGCCGTGGGGTCGCGACGATGTGGGCCCCGGCGCCGACGGCCGACGCGTCTGCTGTCGTGGCGCTGCTGGGCGCGCCCAGAGCCCGGCTGCTCGGCCTCCTCACCGAGCCGCTGCCGACGATCGAGATCGCGCGCCGTTTCCGGGTCACCCCGAGCGCCGTGTCCCAGCACCTGCGCGTCCTGCACGCCACGGGCCTGGTCTCCCGGGCCCGTGACGGACGGCAGGTGCTGTACCGGCGCAGCCCGCTGGGCGACCAGTTGGCCGGCCCGCATTCCTGATCGCGCCTGCAGGCTCCGCCCCCGCGGCGGCCGCTACCAGGGCAGTTCCCGTACCTGCTGTACGCACAGCAGCACGAACAGCAGGCCGGCGGCCGCCAGCATCACGTTGCTCAGCAGGCCGTTGCGCCAACCGGCCGGTGTGCGTGAGCTGTTGAGCAGCCACAGCAGGGTGAGGGCCAGGAACGGCATGAAGAACGCGCCGATGACCCCGTACACGATGACGAGCCCGAACGGCTGGTCGAGGAAGAGCAGGCTGATGGGCGGGAAGGTCAGCCAGAACAGGTAGGCCCGGAACGGCAGGGACTTCTCGCGACTCGTCCCGTCCGGGACGAGGGACGGGCGGTACTTCGTCACGAAGTCGGCGAACATCAGGCTCACGCCGTGCCACACGCCGATCAGCGAGGTGAAGGACGTCGCGAAGAAGCCGACCAGGAAGAGCTTGGCGGTCGGTGTTCCGTAGCGGTCCGCGAGGATGTCGGTGAGGTCGAGCAGCCCCCGGTCACCCTTCGCGATCGCCACACCGGAGGAGTGCAGGAGCTCGGCACCGACGAAGAGCATGGCCACGACGAAGATGCCGGTGGTGACGTAGGCGACCCGGTTGTCCAGGCGCATCACCTTCATCCAGCCCGCGTTGGTCCAGCCCTTGGCGTTGACCCAGTAGCCGTACGCGGCCAGGGTGATCGTGCCGCCGACACCGCCGATGAGGCCGAGCGTGTAGATCAGCGAACCGTCCGGAAGGACGGGCGCGAGGCCGGCGAAAGCGGCGCCGAGGTGCGGCGTGACACGGATCGCGAGATATACGGTGACGAGGAACATGACGCCGACCAGCACCGTCATGACCTTCTCGAAGACGGCGTACCGGTTGAACCAGACGAACACCAGGCCCACCAGGCCGCACAGGACGGCCCAGGCCTTCAGGTCCATGGTGTCCGGGAAGAGCGCGGCGAGCGGGAGGGCGCTGGAGGACATCGCCGCGGCACCGTAGACGAAGCCCCAGACGACGACGTACCCGGCGAAGTACACCGTGGTCCAGGATCCGAGGCTGCGCCAGCCGTCGAACAGCGTGCGGCCGGTGGCGAGATGCCAGCGGCCGGCGGCCTCCGCGAGGGAGATCTTGACCAGGCAGCCGATCACCGCCGCCCACAGCAGCGTGTAGCCGAACTTGCTGCCCGCGATGAGTGTGGCCACGAGGTCGCCGGCACCCACGCCGGTCGCGGCGACGACGATGCCGGGGCCGATGTAGCGCCAACTTGCCTTGCGCGGGGCGCTGTTCTCGCTCTCCCCCGTGCCGGCCTGGAGGGTCTCCGCCATGCGTCTGCCGCCTTCCCGTTCTCAGCTGCGGTGGACCCGGTCACCAAACCGGCTCCGCGGCGGACGCGCAAGAGGCCCTCCCTGGTCACTGCACGGCGGCGGCCTGGCCCCGGAAGGCGCGACGGCAGGCGTGGGGGCTGATGCCGGTAATCCGCCGGAAACGGTCTCGACCGCGCCCAGTACCTGCTGGAGCGCGAGGTCGGGGCCGCGCATCGCGCTGGTCCCGGGCATCGGAGGCATGCTCGCCCTGCGTCGCCCGGCCGCGGACCCCCGGACAGCGCACGCGCCTCGCGCAGTGCCGCCGGGTGCGTGACGATGCCGGTATGGCCCAGGACAGTGCCGGCGGCGCAGCGGGTGCAGAGATCCCGGACGCGGAGCTCAAACACAACGCGATCGGCTTCCTCGACGCGCTCGTCATCGGCCTGAACTCCACCTCGCCCGCCTACTCACTGGCCGCCGTCATCGGGCCGATCGTGGCGCTGGCCGGGATCTACGCGCCGGGCGTGATGCTGGCGTCGTTCGTTCCGATGCTGCTGATCGCCGCCGCCTTCTACTACCTCAACATGGTCGACCAGGACTGCGGGACCACGTTCTCCTGGGTGACGCGGGCCATGGGCCCTTGGGCGGGCTGGCTCGGCGGCTGGGCGATCACGATGACCGGCGTCCTGGTCATCGGCTCGCTGGCCGACGTCGCCGTCAACTTCGGCCTGCTCGCCGTCGGCCTCGACAGCTGGGCCGCGAACCCGGTGATCCGGCAGACCCTCGCCGTCGTGGTGATCCTCGCCATGACCGCCATCTGCGTCATCGGCACCGAGCTGTCGGCCCACCTCCAGGACATCCTGATCCTCGCCCAGGTCTTCTGCCTCCTGGCCTTCGCGGTGGTCGCCATCTACCGGATCTACGCCGGCACCAGCACCCTCGACTCCATCGAGCCGTCCCTCACCTGGCTCAACCCCTTCGGCGCGGGCGGCGCCGCCCTCACGGGCGGGCTGCTGCTCGGCGTGTTCATCTACTGGGGCTGGGAGTCCGCGGTGAACCTCACCGAGGAGGTGGAGAACTCCGCCACGGCGCCCGGCAAGGCCGGGATCTGGTCGACCGTGGTGCTGCTGGTGACGTACCTGTCCGTGGGCTTCGCCATCGTCGGCTACGCCGGAACCGCCTTCCTCGCCGAGAACGCGGGCGAGGAGGAGGCCATCTTCGCCGTGCTCGCGCACGAGGTGATGGGCGGCTGGGACTGGGTGGTGCTCCTGGCCGTCTGCACCTCCGCGCTCGCCTCCACCCAGACCACGATCATCCCGGCCTCCCGGACGGCCCTGTCGATGGCCCGGCGGCACGCGCTGCCGCATCCGCTGGCGCACATCCACCCGCGGTTCCGGACCCCGGACGTGAGCACGTGGTGGGTCGCCGCCATCGCCATCGCCTGGTACCTCATCGTCAACCAGATCAGCGAGAACGCCCTCCTTGACTCGCTGACGGCGCTCTCCCTGCTCATCGCCTTCTACTACGCGCTGACCGGAGTCGCCTGTGCCGTCTACTACCGCCGCCACCTGCTGGAGAACCTGCACAACTTCCTGCTCATCGGCCTCGGGCCGCTCATCGGCGCGGGCCTGCTGGCCTGGCTGCTGGAGGAGTCGGTCAACGACATGTCGAATCCGGAGAACTCGGCCAGCGGGGTCTCGTGGTTCGGTCTCGGCCCACCGCTGGTGATCGGGATCGGGATCACCGTGGTCGGCGTACTGATCATGTGCTTCTGGCGGGTACGGGACGGCAGGTTCTGGCGGGAGCGGCGGGGCGTCGTCGATCCGGAGCTCGTCCACGGCAGGAAGCGGTAGCCCGGCGAGCCCGGCGTCCGGAAGGAGTCCCTGATGTCTGTGGTCCTCGGGTACGACGAGTCACCCGGCGCGGAACGGGCCCTGCAAGTGGCGCTCGAGGTCGCCACCGCCTTCGGCGAACCGCTCGTCCTCGTCTACGGTGCCGCCGCGCCCGGCGCTGCCGGGGAGGAGTACGTGGCGCACCGGGAAGCCGTGCGGCAGGCGGGACGCAGCGCCCTCGCGCGGGCCGTCGAGGCCGCCGACGAGGCGGGCGTCCCGTCGACCGTCGAGGTGGTCGACGAGAAACCGGCCCAGGCCCTGCTCGACGCCGCGGAACGGCACCGGGCCCGGGTCATCATCGTCGGCAGCTGGGGGGACAGCCCGATCCGCGGCGCCCTGCTGGGCTCCACCCCGCACAAACTGCTGCACCTGTCGCCGGTCCCGGTGCTGTGCGTCCCGACGCGGGGCGACACCGCGGAGTAGGTACATCCGACCTACATCCCGTTCGGCTGGAGCACGGAGAGGATGTTCCCGGCCGGGTCCTTGAACCATGCGATCGCGGGGCCGGGCGTCTCCCGGGCAATTCCCTTCGCGTCCTGGTCGAATGCCTCATACCGCTCGAACGCCACGCCGCGTGCGGCCAGTTCGTCGACGGCCCGGTCGATGTCGTCCACGGGGAAGTTCAGAACGGTGAAGGTCGCGGCCTCGTGATTCTCCTTCGGGTACAGCATGACGTCGGTGTTCCCCGCAAGGTGCAGGGTCAGGAGACCGTTCTCCTCGGACACCCGCAGTCCGAGCGTCTCGCCGTAGAAACCCTTGGCGCCCTCGATGTTGTCCACCGAGTAGCCGCTGAATCCCTTGCTGTCTCCCAGCATGGTGGTTGCCCTCCGTTCGCCGCAGCTCATCCGGCATCGGCCCCCTGGCTTCAGTGTCCCTCCGATCGCCCCCTGTCGCCCGGCAGCCGGGCGACAGGGGCCGCTCCGCTTACTCCTCCGCCCCCGTCAGCTCCGCCAGCCGGTCGGCGGCCGCATCGGCCTTGCGGCGCGCCGCACCCGCCGCGCGGGCGGCGTCCCGGACCCGGCCGGTGGCTTCGGCCAGGGCGCGCCGCGCTTCGACCTGCCCGGTCTGCGCCTCGCGCAGCTGCCGCTCCACCTCGGCGACACGCGCATCGGCTTCGGCCAGCGCCTGGTCGTGGTCGCGTTGCTCCTGCTTGGCCTCGCGCCGTTCCGCCTCCCGTGCCGTGGCCTCGACGCCGGTCTCCTCGGCCGTGCGGCGCGCCTGTTCGTGCCGGGCTCGGCGCTGCTCCGCCTTGCGAGACGGCTTCGGCTTCGCCGGGGCGTCGGCCCGGGTGACAGCGGGCTGCGGGCGTACGGGAGCGGTGTCGGGGAGGCCCGTGAAACCGACCGGCGGGGTGAGCGCTGTGGTCAGGCGTCCGCTCGACCACTGCTCGGCGGCCTCCGGGTGGGCGAGGGCGGCGTGGAGGGTCTGCTCCACCTCGTGCGCGACGCTCTCGCTGACCGCCTGGCCCTCTTCCTCGGCCAGTTGCCGGGCGGTACGCGCCAGTGCGGCGACCACCACATGCCGTTGGTGGGACAGGTCTTTCAGCTGGGCGCCGTCCAGTGACCGGTGGGCTTGGCGCAGCGCTTCGCCGAGTTCGAGGAAGGCGGCGACCTCCTTCGGGCGCCGCCGCACCAGCAGGTTCGAAGCGAACGCCGCCCGTGTGGGGCGCCGCAGTCCTGCGATGGCCCTGGCCGCCTGCGCCTGTCCGGCCTTCCGGGCCCTGGCCGCCCGCTCGTCCCGGGCCGCGGTGAACCGGCCCGGGACCAGTCCGTACAGCTCGTCGGCAACCGCATCCACATCAGCATCGACGTCCACGACATCCACCATGACGCACACCAGGTCCTGCGGCGTTACGGGCGCCGCCCTGCCAGCACGTCGCGCAGCCGGCGGGCCTCCCGTACCGACTGCGCCGAGCCCGGCCGCGCCGCAAGGGCATCGACCTCGGTGACGGTGCCGCGCGCGTCGCAGCCCTGCGCGCAGTCAGCGGCCAACGTCAGCAGCGGCACGTGCGGCCTGGACACGGCTCCCGATTGCACCGCCGCCAGCAGACCGGGCAGCATCGCGGCCAGTACCGGCCACACCGCGCCGGCGCCGCCGGCCGTACGGGCGCCCTCACCGGCACCGGCACCGGCACCGGCGGCCCGGCCCAGCGACTCCGTCACCACCGGCAGCCGCAGGGTTCCCAGCAGCACCAGCCGGGCCAGCTCACCGCCCAGCAGCGCACCGTGCAGGCGGCCCTGCGCGGCCAGGATCAGCAAGGCCTCGACGGCCGCCTCCCGGTCGGTGTCCGGGCGGGCACCGAGCCCGTACGCCAGGGCCAGATGCACGGCCGGCCCGGCCGGGCCCGGGCTCTGCGCCAGCGCGGGCAGGAACCCGGGGCTGCCCGCCCCGTCCTGGTCGGCCGTGGCCGCGACCTCCGTCAGCAGCAGGGCAGCCACGATCTCGGGGTGCCACGGCAGCGCGACGACGGCATGCCGCTCCCGGTGCCCCAGCAGCAGGTGATTGCAGCCGATCAGCGGCTCGAAAGCGCGGAACAGCGACCAGAAGGGCCGGGGGAAGTCACCTCGCCCGTCCAGGGGTTCGGTACCGACGAGGACCCGGCGCCCCACCCGGGCCCCGTACCGACGGCTCGGCCGCTCCGGCTCCCCGGGCTCCCGCACCACGGCCGCACGCGGCTGCGGCAGACCGCCCCGGCGCAGCCATGCGGCGATGCGCGGGCCCTCGGGCAGCGCCAGCTCGGCCGCCGCGCGTACGACGTCCTCGTCGGCGGGTCCGCCGCCGCAGCGCAGCAACGCCTGCCCCAGGTCGGCGGGTCCGGGCCGGGCGCCTGCCTGCTCGTACTCGGTGAGCCGCATGACCAGGTCGAACGGGTCCACGGTGCCGTCGGCCCGGCTCGGCGTGGCCAGCAGCATCGGCACCCTCTCCCCGTACCGCAGCCGGCCGCAGATCTCCGCGATCCGTGCGCCGATCACGTACTGGACCGCCGCGTGCCGGCAGGTCTCGAGCCACGGGCGGGCCTCGCCCCGGTCCGCTTCCGCCCCCTCCTCGACCGGCCCTGCGGCGCACCGTACGACGGCCAGCAGCCGCGCGGCGGCGAGCACCCGCGGCTGGTGGACACCGCCCCAGCGCTCCGCGACCGGGCGCAGCGCCTCGGCGAGCGCCTCTCGATCCCGTCCGGCCCACCGGACCACGGCGTCGAGCAGCGCTTCGTACGCCGTCACGCTTCCGCCGTCCGCGTCGATCAGCTCCGCGGCCGTTCGCGCCACCACGGCGAGCGGCGCGGGTACGGCTTCCTCGGCCACGTGCCCCATCTGTTCCCCCTCCCCTGTCCGCCCGGTACTCGGGCGGCGCGCGAGGATAACAAGCGCTCACCGCGTCCGGTTGCCCGGCGGCAGGCCGGTGGTGGATCAGTTGAGCAGGGCCGTGCCGAACTCGGTGAACAGCAGCGCGGACGCGACCAGCAGCAGGAGGCCGGTGGCGGCCAGCAGGAGGCGGTACGCGCGCGTCCCGATGCGGTGCCGGGCCCGGGCCACTGCGAGGGCGAGCACCGCCTTGCTGCCGACGAGCAGGGTGTAGAAGCCGAGCAGGAACCCGCCTGCGGCAGGCGGTCCGTGCCGCCAGGCCGCCACCAGGACCGGGGCTCCGGTGGTCAGCCAGAACGTCCACGGATGCGGGCTGAGCAGATTGGCCACGGCCCCTTGGCGCAGCACCCGCCGGCCCTGCGCCCGTGCCGTAACGGGATCGGCCGCGGTGGGCGGCGTCGCGGTACGGGCCTCACGCAGCGTGGAGACGGCCAGCCACAGCAGGAACGCCCCGCCCACGACGCCCCCGGCGGCAACGAACCGCGAGGGCAGCACGCTCAGGACCGCCACCGACAGCAGGATGACCGGCAGGTCGGTCATCAGGGGGACGGCTGCGATCCGCAGGCCGGCCCCGAGCCCGCCGCGCAGGGTCCCGGACAGCACCAGGGCGAGCAGCGGCCCCGGGCTGACCCCGGCGCTGAACCCCAGGGCCAGGCCCAGCGCCAGCTCTCCCACGCTCCCCACCCGCCCCTCATCCACCATCGATTGACGGTGATGATGCCCGCGGGACGGGTACGCCGACGGCGGCCGACAACCCCAACGCCCGGTGGATCCGGGCGAGGGCCTGCTCGGGACCACACGGACGAGTGACCCCGCCACGGCAGTGCCTCGTCGTCGGTCATGCGTCGCGCCGGTGCAGCAGCACACCGCCGGCGAGCAGGGCCGCCGCCGGCCATCCCGCGAGGACGCCGAGGCATGAGGGTGCTGGTGGTCGAAGATGCGCGGGCCCTGGCCGAGGTCGTGGCGGAAGGCCTGCGCGATCAGGGCATGGCGGTGGACATCGCTTTCGACGGGCTGGAGGCCGCGGCCGAACTCGACGCGAGTCCCGAACTCGTGCTGCGCGTCCGCGCACTGGCCCGCCGCCGGCCGCAGGCCCGCCCCCGCACCTTGCAGGCAGCCGGCGTCGAACTCGACCCGGTACGGCGCACGGTCACCCGCGAGGGCCTGCCCGTAGACCTGTCGGCCAGGGAGTTCTCCCTGCTCGAGGCGCTGCCGGACGCCGGCCCGGCCTTCCTGAGCGCGGAGGACCTGCTGGAACGGGTGTGGGACGAACACGCCGACCCCTTCACCAACACCGTGGCGGTGACGATCAGCCGTCTGCGCCGCAACCTCGGGTGTCCACAGGTCATCACGACGACACCGGGGGTGGGATACCGCATCGCCGGCTGACGTACCCCGCGGTCCGGCGCCCCGCCGAGCCCCCTCCGAGCCCCCGCCGCCGTCATCGTGCGCGAAGATCGTTTCATGGACGATTTCGTACGCTTCACCCGCACTTGGCACGTCTCGGCCGGCAAGGGATACGACACCGCATGGGGGGAGTTCGAGGGAGACCGGCTCCACGCGCGGGGCCGGGCACTCGCCCTCGAGGATGGCCCGTACTGGGTCGCCTACCGGCTCGAGACCGGGCCGCGCTTCGTCACCCGTTCGCTGCACGTCAGCGTGGAGGGGCCGGGCCACGCGAGGCGCGAACTCGCGCTGTGCCGCGGCGACGACGGGCGGTGGACGGTCGACGGGCAGGCGCGTGCCGAGTTCGACGGCGCCCTCGACTGCGACCTCGGGCTCTGCCCGCTGACCAACACCATGCCCGTACGCCGCCACGGGCTCCACCTCGCCCGCGAACAGGGCCCCGAGCAGCAGTTCCTGATGGCCTGGGTGGCCGTACCGGAACTGACCGTGACACCGTCCGCGCAGACGTACACCCCGCTCGGCGGCCACCGGGTGCGGTACTCCTCCGACGGCTTCCGCAGTGACGTGGAGTTCGACAGCACCGGACTCGTCCTCGACTACCCGGGGCTGGCCACCACCCACCTGGGCGACGACACCGCTTACGGCAACGGCAGCGCTTACGACGACAGCGACAGCTGACGCCGAGCGGTGCGGGCGTCCGCCGCCGGGCCCGGCCCAGTCAGGCGGGCTCGGCAAGTCCGGCGGCGGACGGGTTCAGGCGAGGGTGATCTTGTCGCCCTCCACGGCTATCTTCGCCGCAGCCAGCGGACGGGTGGCGGGGCCTCCGGCGACCGTACCGTCCGCGATCTTGAAGAGGCTCTGGTGGCAGGGGCAGACGATGTTCCCGTCCTTCACCGTCGCGACCGAGCAGCCCTGATGCGTACACGTCGCCGAGAAGGCCTTGAACTGCCCCGCCATCGGCTGGGTGACCACCACCTTCTGGTCCTTGAACACCTTGCCGCCACCGACCGGGATCTCCGACGTCTGCGCGAGCGCCTGCCCGCCACCGGCGCCGCCGCCGGAACCGCCACTGCCACTGCCACCGCCCGCCGAGGGCGCGGCAGGCGCGTTGTCGGCTGCCGCGTCCGACCCGCCGTCGCTGCCGCAGCCGCTCAGGACGGTGCCTGCCAGCGTGGCGGCGCCCGCCGCGAGAACCGTGCGCCGACGCGTGGTGTCACCCATGGCCGTATCTCCTTCTCGTACCGGAAGCGGACCGGAGCATCCCTTGCCACTCCAGCCTCAGCAGGAACACGCAGGGAAGCGGCGGGCGGTTCAACGCGTCCTTCGCGGAATTTCGGCCGAACCGGAGCGCGGGTTCCTGCGTGTCCAGGGTGTGACTACGACATCCCCCGACCTGCGCACCCGAGCGGCCGAGTACGCACTCCTGCCGCTGCGCCTCTTCCTCGGCATCACCTTCGTCTACGCCGGCCTGGACAAGCTGACCGACGCGGCATTCCTGTCCGCGGGCGGTGACGGCTCGATCGGACAGCAGATGGAAGCCGTACGGGACTCGGCCGCCCTCCCCGGGCTGATCGAACTCTCCTCGCAGAACCCGGTGGGCTTCGGCATCGCGATGGCCCTCGGTGAACTGGCCGTCGGGCTGGGCGCCCTGGTGGGGCTGCTGACCCGGCTCGCGGCCCTCGGCGGCGCCCTGATCTCGCTGAGCCTGTGGCTGACCATCAGCTGGCCGACGACCCCGTACTACTACGGCAACGACCTGGTGTACCTGATGGCCTGGATCCCGCTGGTCCTCGCGGGTGCCCCTGCGCTCTCGCTCGACGCGCTGCTGCACCGCCGCCGGCGCCGGCCGGCGTCGGCGCACGCGAGGTCCGGGCCGAACCCGGCAGCCACCGCCGTCCCGTCCTGAACCGCCGGGGATCATGAGGCAGGTGAGACTGCGTCAGGTCCCTTGTCCGTGGCGGCGCGGCGGCGCGGCGTCGAGCAGGGCCCACACGCGGCGCCCGTCGGGCCCGACGTCACTGCCGCAGCTGACCACGGTGCGCAGGGCTGCGAGTTCGGTGAGGACGGCGCCCTCGTCGGGCGCGGCACCGGCGACGTGGCTGAGGGCGACGGCGAGGATGCGGTGGTCCTGGTCGGCGAGGTGGACGCTGATCCGTTTGCCGCCGTCGGCGACCGCCGCGTCGACGAGACGCCGTACGGCGGTTTCGAGGTCCGGCTCGTCGAGGTGCGCGTATCCCCAGGCCCTGACCGTGGCAGTCGCCTGGGCACCGGCTTTCCTCGCGGCCCACGGGTCCGCGCGGAACGTCAGCCCGGCGGTCTGCCGGTTGCGGATCTCCATCCGCGGGCGGGCTCGGTCCGGCGGCACGTTCGACCCGCCCGCCTCAGCCGGTGTCGTAGTCATGCGAACACGCTACGCGCACGGACGGACTCTCCGAAAGGCCCGCAGGGCCGGAGGGGTTGGTGGACGGCGGCGCGCCGGGCGGCGCCGGGGAGTACGTACCGGAAGCGTTCATGCACGCCGCCACGGCCACCCTCCCCTCCGCGCACACCGACCGCACCCGGCGGGCGCTGGCCGCCGCCGACACCGGGGTCGGCAGGCTGCTCGGCTCGCTGCACCCGGAGATCCGCTGGGAGGCGCCGGTGCTGACCGTGCCCTGCGCCGCCACCACGGACCTGAAGCTGGAGGGCCGTGAGGTGGTGCTCGTCCCGACTTTCTTCTGGCCCGGCCCCCTTGTGCTGTGCGACAACGCGGAACCCGAACGGCCACTCGTCCTGCGCTATCCCATCGCCCACGACCTGGCCGCCTGCCGGGCCGTCTGGTCGGCGACCGCTCCGGCCGAGCCGGACGGCGCCCTCGCCGCACTGCTGGGCGCCACCCGCGCACACACCCTGTACGCCGCCGCGAGCCCGGCCGGCACGGCCGAACTGGCGCGCCGTACGCGGACCTCGCCGCCACGGCGAGCCACCACGCCACGGTCCTGCGCACCGCGGGCCTGCTCACGACGGAGCGGGGCGGGGCCGGTGTCCGCCAGGCACTGACGCCGATGGGGCGGGCACTGCCGGGCGACCACGCGCACGGGCCGGCCGGCTGCTCAGCCCAGCGTCACGGCGACCAGCGCCGCGGTGACGGTGATCGCCGCGCAGGTCAGCAGTAACGGCCGCCCGGTGGTCAGCACCCACCCGATACCGCGGCATCCGGCGGTGTCCGATGCCGGGTCCTCCGGTAAGGCCGGGCCGTCAGCACCCGCCGCCGGGCGCACGGTGGCGTCGGCTTCGCGTAGGAGGGCGCACTGGCTGCACTCCTCCGTACCGTGGAGGGACGAGTCGGAGTCGATCCAGTACGCGCCGTTGAGCTCTGCGAAAGAAACATCGGGGGACACGACTGGACGCGTAGAAGCTTCCATGACCGCCAAACGGACCGCCTGCCGCGGAAGCAACGGCGATCACCGCATCCGAGACCGGATCGTCACTTCCGCCCCGGCGCCGGACCGCCGTCCGGCGCGGCAGCGGCAGGAGCGGCACCTGCCCCTGCCAGGACACCCCATGACGGGAAATGACGCTCCGAGGAGTCACGACGTGGCACAGGTGCGGGCCGACGGTGCGACGCGATCGAGGCGGACCTGAAGGCGAGCTTCGACGTGGTGGCGAGAGGACGGGCCGGGGGCCCGGCTGTTCGTGGAGGAGGTTGCGCCGGGGCCCGGCATGCGGGACAAACCGCCGAAGGACATGCAGGATGACGCATCCCCAGGAGTACGCCACAGCCCTGACCCGCTTCGCCCGCGGGGCGTGACGCCGGATCAGCCGGCCGTCAGCCGAATACCGGAGATGCGTCCGGCCGAGTCGAAGTCGATCTCGGCCGGGCTGCCGTCCGGGAGATCGGCGGTGATCCGGTCCCCGTCCTCGCGCCGGGGCACTCCGTGGTGGTCGAAGTACCCGGTGACGACATGCCGGGCCGAACGGCCGATCAGTCCGGCGCCGGTGACCAGGGTCCGCGGCAGGGCCACGGGGTCGAGGGCCGCGCGGGGCACCTGCGGGTCGTCGGGCAGGAAATACACCTGGGTGCCGGGGCCGGCGGGGACACCGATGTATCCGGGGGCTTCGGCCACGCCCATCCCGGCGAAGGCCAGCATCTCCGCCGCATGCCGGGGATCGGCGAAGCCGGACAGGTCGAGGGCCTCTTCGGTGAACTCGGTGATGCCGTGGGCCCTGCCGTACCCCTCGATCGCGCCGGTGAGCGCCACCACCTCGGTACCGCGCAGGCCCGGGTTGGCCCACCCCCACATCCAGGACTGCTCGTCCATGTCGTAGGTCCCGAGCACGGCGACCCGCAGCTCGAGCCCACCCTGCCGGTACACACAGGACGGCAGATCCGCAGTCCAGGGACCCTCGGGGAGGAAAGCCGTCAGGGTCTCGAGCTGAGCGGCGCCCCACGCCGCGTGCCGCTCGGCCTCCAGCAGGAACGCATCACTGAATCCATTCACCATGATCACGACAATACGATGCCCCTCCCCCGAACCACCGCGAGGGTCGCCGCCGGAGCCGACGCCGGCGCCGACCCGATGCCGGAGGTCAGGCCTCCGGCGCCTCGGCCTGCTGCATCCAGGCGTCCGGCCCCGGGTCGCCGCCTTCGGCGCGGACCGCGAGCCGTCCGACGTAGTGCTGCCAGCCCTCCTCGTGCGCGGCGCAGGCCTCGGCGTAGGGCAGTCCGCCGTGCACCAGCCGCAGCAGGGTGCCGTCCGGGGCGGCCTCGAGCGTGATCTCCACGGTGCTCGAGCCGGCAGGCACCGGCATGCCGCCCTCCTCCCAGCCCCAGGTGAAGACGAGCCTCTTGGGCGGGTCGATGGTGAGGAACCGGCCGGAGGCGACGTTCTCGCCGGTCACGCGGGTGCGGTACGAGCCGCCGGGCTCGAACGAGAACACCCCGTCGGCGCCCATCCAGGACAGCCATTTCTCGCGTTCCGTAAAGAATCCGAAGACGGTCTCGGGGCGGGCCGCGATGTGCCGTTCGAGGGTGACCGTGTCCGTGGGCGACGAGGGCATCGAGGGCGTCGAGGGCGTCGTCATGAGGGATTCCCGTTCCGTTCAACCTCTTCGGCGAGCCGGGCCAGGGTGTCGAGCTTCGTGGCCCACATGGCCTGGAGGTAGTCGGCGAGCGGGCCCAGCGCCTCCCGGTCGGCCCGGTAGGACCGCTTGGTCCCGTCCTTGCGCAGCGTGACCAGCCCGGTGTCCCGCAGCACCTTGAGGTGCTGGGAGACGGCCCCCGCGCGACCGGGTCGCCGCCTATGCGGCCGACCCCTCGCACGCGCCGGAGTGGTACGAGAACATCGTGTCCGTCGCCTGGCAGACCCCACCGCCCGCCGCGGTCGGCTCCCGGATCGCTTTCACCGCCCGCTTCCTCGGCCGGCGCCTGTCCTGCACGTACGAGATCACCGCGTACGTGCCCGGGCGCCTGCTGGTGATGCGGACGAGCGAGGGCCCCTTCCCCATGGAGACCACGTACACCTGGGCGCTGTACGGGGAAGTCGGCGACCACACCCGTATGACCCTGCGCAACCGGGGCGAGCCGAGCGGCTTCGCGTCCGTCGCCGGGCGCGTGCCGGCGGCTGCCATGCGCCGCGCTCAGGGAAAGGACCTGGCGCGGCTCAAGACCCTCCTCGAGCGGCAGGCCGCCACCTCGGAGTGATGTCCGGATCCTGCAGATGCCCGTCATTGCAGACGCATGGGCCGGGGCCGGATATTGGGGGTCATGAACTCCCGCTCGCACTCCCCCCTCTCCGGCCCCCACGTGGTCGTGTTCGCGATGTTCCCCGGGATCGACGCGCTCGACGTGACGGGGCCGGCCGAGGTCTTCGCCATGACGAACCTCGTGCTGGGGGCCGAGACCGGGCACCCGGGCCACGGCGGCGGCCGGGGCAGCGGCTACGAGGTGCACCTGGCTGGTGAGCAGCTCGGCCCGGTGGAGACCTCCGCCGGAGTACGCCTGCACGTGGAGGAACTGTTCTCCGAGCAGGGAACGATCGACACGCTGGTGGTGCCGGGCCGGATCCGGATTGGCGCCGACGGCCCCGAGCCGCATGTCGATCCCGCCGTGGTGGCCTGGCTCCGCGAGGCCGGACCGGCCGCCGGCCGGGTCGCTTCGGTGTGCGTGGGCGCGCAGGTGACCGCCGCCGCCGGTCTGCTCGACGGCCACCGGGCGACCACCCACTGGGCCACCGCCGAACGGTTCGCCGCGGACCACCCCGCCGTCAAGGTCGACCCCGATCCCATCTTCGTCCGCTCCGGCCGGATGTGGACCAGCGCCGGCATCACCTCGTCCATGGATCTCGCCCTGGCCCTGGTGGCCGAGGACCACGGTGACGAAGTCGCCCTCGAAGTCGCCCGCATCATGGTCATGTACCTCCAGCGGCCGGGCGGCCAGAGCCAGTTCAGCGTGCCCCTGGCCCACCCGGCCGGCAGCCGCGACGATCTGCGCGAGCTGCGGCGGTGGATCGGCGAGCACCTGGACGCCGACCTGTCGGTGCCCGCGCTCGCCGCGCGGATGTCCATGAGCGAGCGGCATTTCGCCCGGGTCTTCCGGGCCGAGACCGGGAGCACGCCCGGCGCCTACGTCGAGAGGATGCGGCTGGAGGCGGCCCGCCGGCTCCTGGAACGCACCTCACGGCTCGCGCCGGACATCGCCCGCGCCTGCGGCTTCGGCTCGGTCGAATCCCTGCACCGGGTCTTCCGGGACCGGCTGGACACCTCTCCCGGCGAGTACCGCAGCCGGTTCCGCACCGCCGCCTGAACCCCCGACCCCGAAACCACGCCGCGCCCGGGCATACCGGGTGTGGCGGCGATCCCGCACGCCCTCACCCACCTTGGAGCCACCACCGTGAAGTTCTCCGCCACCCACATCGGCACCGCCACGGTCCTGCTGGAGATCGCAGGTCTGCGCCTGCTGACCGACCCGGTGTTCGACCCCGCGCCCGCCGAGTACCGCCACGATCCGGTCGTCCTGCGCAGCACGGCCGGCCCGGCGGTCGCCCTCGCGGACCTGCCGCCGATCGACGCCGTGCTCCTCAGCCACGACGACCACCCCGACAACCTGGACGCCGCCGGCCGCACCCTGCTCGCCGGACGGCCCGTCCTGACCACGCAGAGCGGCGCGGGCCGCCTCGGCGACCAGGCCGTCGGCCTGGCGCCATGGGCCACGTACGAGCTCACCGTGCGCGGCACGACCCTGCGCATCACCGCCACCCCCGGCGTCCACGGGCCGGTCGGCGACGTCATCGGCTTCGTCATCGAGGCGGCCGAGGGTGACGAGGAGGGCCACGGCGAGGGCGAGGCCGTGTACCTCTCCGGCGACACCGTCTACATCGACGAACTCGACCGGATCGCCGACCGGTTCAGCATCGGCACCGCCTTCCTCCACCTCGGCGCGGCCCGGATCGCCGCCTTCGGTGACGGCCGGCTCATCACCATGGACGCCGCCCAGGGCGCGGCCCTGACCCGCTCGCTGGGCGCCCGTACGGCCGTCCCCGTGCACTACGCGTCGTGGGAGCACTTCAGCGAGGACCGCGCCGGGATCACCGCCGCCTTCGCCGCGGCCGACGTCGGTGACCGCCTCCGCTGGCTCACGCCCGGCGCTCGGGAAACCCTCGGCTGAGGCGGGCGCAGGAGGCCGGCCGGTTCAGGCGGCCTGGAGGGCCGCGGCGCCGAAGGACACGTTGAAACGGTCGCACCAGATGGTGACGCTCGAGTAGTCGGCGAGGTTCACATCGGCCGGGATCTCGTAGTTCTGATCGCCCTTGTTGCCCTTGAGCTTGCCCAGGCTCACGTACTTGCCGTCGTCGAAGACGAACCAGCCGTCCGATCCCTCCTTCACCGGCGCGTCGGTCAGCCACACGCGCAGGTCGGGGCCGCTGCTGGTGTCGAGGTTCTCGAGCCGGAGCGTACGCGAGCCGTCGGGCAGCTTGATGAGCTTCACCGTGCCGGTGGTGCTGTGCTCGTGGCTGATCAGGGAACCCTGGGCAACGGTCTGCGGACCCGGCGCCGGGGCGGCCCTCGGCCGTGAAGAGCCGGGCCCCGGGGCGGTGGAGGCAGTGGGCAGCGCCTCGTTGACCGTGGAGTTCTGCCAGAGCTTCCACGGCTGGGCCCAGTACAGCCCGGCGCCCAGCACCAGCGTGGCCGCGACCAGCACCCAGGCCAGCAGCCGGCCGCGCCGCCGGCGCGTCCCCGTCACCGTCACCGTCCCCGTTGCGGTCCCGGCACCCGTCCTCGTCATGACAGCCCCTCTTCGTCGATGCGTTCCTTCGTCATTCAACGCGGGCGGGAGATCCGGGCGCCAGGATCTCCTGATGACGAAAGTCTTACGTCCGCCGCAGGCCGGGCGGCTCAAAGGCGATCCGATGTCCGTCGATCCGGGCGCCCGGTGCGCCGCATGACAGACTGCTTCCTTGATCGCGGGGGCACCGGGCGCCCGCGCACGGTGAATTGGAAGAGTAGTGCGCAAGGCGAAGTGGGCGGCCGCGGCTGCTGGTGTGGTGCTGTTGGTCGCCGGTTGCGGCAGCGAGGGCGGTACGGACAAGGGCAAGGGCGGCGAGGCGCCCGCGTCCGGTTCCTCGGCCCCGGCGGCCGGCGCGGGGGCGGGTTCGGGCGGTTCCGGCGCCCTGGACGCCGCCGCGGTGAAGAAGGAGATCGAGTCCGCGGCCACGGCGGCCGGTTTCGCCGAGAAGCCCGGTGACGACGTACCGGCGAACCTGAAGTCCTGCATGGTCTCCTGGACCGCGGACAGCAAGAAGGTTTCGGACTCCAGGAAGTCCTACGACGCCACGGTCGCGACCCTGGCCAAGGGCGGCTGGAAGGAGACCCGGACCGTCGATCAGCCGGCCGCGGTCATCAAGGCGCTGGACAAGAGCGGCTGGAGCGTGAAGGCGAGCCACCAGGGCAAGGCGGGCGCCCTGCTGGTCGTCTCGTTCATCGCCACGGACAACGGTCCGACGTGCGCGAAGGCCTTCCAGGAAGACCTCGCCAAGAACAAGCAGTAGCCTCCCTCCTCCCCCTTGCCCCGCCGGGTGGGGTGTACCTGGGTACACCCCACCCGGCAACCAGGTGCAGTGGCTGCGGCCTCGGCAGACGGCATCGTCGACGGCGTACCAGTTCGACCCCTGACGGAGGCTGAGGACATGGGGAACGCCGATGGACAGACCCTCGCGAGACCGGACGCGGAAGGAGCGCCACGCGTCGCCGGGCCGGGCGGCCGCGTCACGGCAAAGGCGGCGGTGTTCCTCGCCGTCGCCTTCCTGGCGGCCGGAGCGCTCGGCGCCGCTCAGGCGGGTACGCCGATCCCCACCGAGGTCGTCCAGCTGACGCAGTTCGGACCGGCTCTCGGCGTCGCGGTGGTTGCCCTGCTCTGGCGGGGCGAGATCCGGAGCCTGCTCGCCGGGGCACTGCGCGGCGGCGCACGCTTCGGCAGTCGCGGCGTCCTGCTGCTCGCCACTGCGCCCCTGATCGTCGCCCTCTGTGCGACGGGGTACGGCGTCGTCACCGGGGACGTCCGGTTCACGGGCCCGAGCTCGCTGGGCAACCCGCTCGTCGTGATCGTGGTGGCGCAGTTCATCGGTGCGTGCGGCGAGGAGCTCGGCTGGCGCTGTCTGCTCCAGCCTCTGCTCCGTACGCGCTGCGGTCCGCTCGCGTCGTCGGTCACGGTGGGTCTGCTGTGGGGCGTCTGGCACGTTCAGGTCTTCGCGCAGGACCCGGCGTACACGGGGGCGTTCCTCCTCGCGACCGTGTCCCTGTCGGTGGTGCTGGGGTCGGCCCTGGAGCGGGTGCGCGGGTCGCGGCTGCTGCTCGCCGGAGGATTTCATATGCTGATCAACTTGGGCCTGTTGCTGTTCATGGACGAGGAATCAGGAGCTGTTCTCCCGATGGTGCTGTTTGCTCTGGCCTGTCTGACGCCGGCCGTCATATGGGCCCTGGGGGCCAAGCGAGCTGCGGGCCCGGCGCGTTGACACAGGACACGGTGAGGGCGCGGCCCGGCACACGGCCCTGGGCCGCCGTCGTGCGCTGCCAGCTGCTGAGCCTGCTCGCCCTCGCCGTGTCCTGCGCCGGCGGGCTCGCGGTGGTCGCCCTGCTGCTCCTGCCGGTCGGAGCCGGATTCCCGCTGCTGCCGCCCGCCGCGAAGGCACTGCGCGCCCTCTCGGACCGCTCCCGCCGGTGGGCCACCGGGTGGAGCGGCATCCGGATCAGCCCGCCCGAGCCGTTGACCGCGGACCGCACCGCGTCCCACCGTGCGAGGGTCGCGGCGGTCCTCGGGAACGAGGGGTTCTGGCGCGACCTCGCCTGGGCCTGGCTGGAGCCGCTGGTCGGCGGGCTGCTCGTGGCCGTTCCCCTCGCGCTCGTCGAGTACGGGGCGTTCGGCGCGCTGGTGCAGCCGCTGGTGTGGCGACGGCTCGGTGACGGCAACTGGTATGCGTTCATTCCGGTGCACAGCACCCCGACGATGCTCGCCGCGCTGGTGCTCGGCCTCGCGTTCATCGCCGCCGGCGTGTTGTGCGCACCCGCGGTGCTCCGGCTCCACGCGCGCTGGAGCCGGTTGCAGCTGTCCGCACCACGTACGACCGAACTCACGCGGCGGGTCGAGCAGTTGACCGATACGCGTACGGAGGCACTGGACATCCAGGCGGCGGAGCTGCGGCGCATCGAGCGAGACCTGCACGACGGCGCCCAGGCCCGCCTCGTCGCGCTGGGTATGGCACTGGACCGGGCTGCCCAGCTCATCGACACCGATCCGGCCGCCGCCCGCCGCCTGTTGACGGACGGCCGGGAGACCTCCGCCAGGGCCCTGCAGGATCTGCGGGAGCTGGTGCGCGGCATCCATCCGCCGGTGCTGGCCGACCGCGGTCTCGGTGACGCCGTGCGGTCGCTGGCGCTCGACAGCTTCCTCGACGTGCACGTGGACAACCGGCTGCCGGGCCGACCGCCGGCGCCGGTCGAGTCCGCCGCGTACTTCGCGGTGAACGAGCTGCTGGCCAACGCGGCGAAGCACTCCGGCGCCCGGCGCGTCAGCGTGCTCCTGGAGCACCACGAGGATGCACTGCTGCGCATTGCGGTCGTCGACGACGGCCGTGGCGGCGCGGACGACCGCGCCGGTGGCACCGGACTGCGCGGTGTCCGCCGCCGGTTGGGTACGTTCGACGGCATCCTCGTCCTGCACAGCCCGCAGGGCGGCCCGACCACCGTGACGATGGAGATTCCATGCGTGTTGTCCTCGCCGAAGACCTCTTCCTGCTGAGGGACGGGCTGGTACGCACGCTCCAGGACCACGGTTGCGAGGTGGTGGCGGCGGTGGACAACGGCCCTGCCCTGCTGCGGGCATTGCTGGCCGAGGCGCCGGACGTCGCGGTGGTCGACGTACGGCTGCCACCGACGTTCACCGACGAGGGTCTGCAAGCTGCACTGGAAGCGCGGCGGCGGCGCCCGGGCCTGCCCGTCCTCGTGCTGTCCCAGTACGTCGAGCAGCTCTACGCCAACGAGCTGCTGGCGGACGGCGCCGGGGGCATCGGCTATCTGCTGAAGGACCGGGTGACCGACACCGGACAGTTCGTCGACGCGGTCCGCCGCGTCGCCGCCGGCGGTACGGCCATGGACCCGCAGGTCATCGCGAAGCTGCTCGCACGCAGTGACGCCCGCGGGCTGACGGACGGGCTGACGGCGCGGGAGCACGCCGTCCTGGAGCTGATGGCCGAGGGCCGGTCGAACGCGGCGATAGCCGGCGGGCTGCACATCAGCGAGAGCGCCGTGGCCAAGCACACGGCCGGCATCTTCGCGAAGCTCCGCATCCCGCCGTCGCCCGACGACAACCGCCGGGTGCTGGCCGTGCTGGCCCACCTGAAACGCTGAGCACGGCGAGGCGGTCATTAACCCTCCCCGATCCGTTCCTTAAGCCGGCCTCAAGAACACGGGAGTGGGGCCCGAACCGCACGTTTGTCCGTTTTCCGGTCGCTAGCGTGCTGCTCGAACCTCATCCCCACACAGAGGCAGGTCCTCATGGCTGGCACATCCCATCGCCGTACGACGAGCGCCAAGGCGAAGGCGGCCGCGGCAGTCGCCGTCGCGGCGGCCGTCGGGGGCACCGCCCTGGTGCTGACCGGAACCGCACAGGCAGCGTCGGTCGGCGCGACCTTCACCAAGGCGAGCAGCTGGAACACCGGCTACACCGGCCAGTACGTCATCACCAACCGCAGCGGCGGGACGCTCAAGGACTGGACCCTCGAGTTCGACCTGCCGGCCGGCACGGCACTCTCCTCCCTCTGGAACGGTGAACACACCGTCAACGGGCAGCATGTGACGGTCAAGCCGCCCCGGTGGGACACGGCCGGTCTCACCGCCGGCGGCTCGGTCACCGTCGGGTTCGTGACCAGCGCGGGCGGGAACCCGGGCAGCCCGACGGGGTGCCTGATCAACAAGGAGAAGTGCTCCCCGGCCACCGGGCCGACGCCCAGCCCCAGCGGCCGCCCCACCACCGCGCCGACGGCCTCCGCCTCGCCCAGCTCCAAGCCGACGACCGCTCCCACCGCGACGGCCACGGCCACGGCGACGGCGACGGCCACTGCCAAGCCGACCCCGACCGTGCCCCCGGGAGGCGGCACCACGTCGGCCGGGTTCGCACCGTACGTGGACACCTCGCTCTACCCGGCCTTCGACCTCCTGGACACGGCGGCCAAGACCGGAGTGAAGGAGTTCAACCTCGCCTTCATCACCTCCGGCGGCGGCTGCTCCCCGCTCTGGGGCGGTGTCACGGCTCTCGGAGACGACCGGGTCGCCTCGCAGATCGCCGCGCTGCGTGCCAAGGGCGGGGACGTCCGGGTGTCGTTCGGCGGTGCGGCCGGCTCCGAGCTGGGCCTGGTGTGCACCTCCCCCGGCGACCTCGCCGCCGCGTACGGCAAGGTGGTGGACACCTACAAGCTGACCAAGGTGGACTTCGACATCGAGGGCGCGGCCCTGCCCGACACGGCGGCGAACACCCGGCGCGCGCAGGCCATAGCCCAGCTGCAGAAGTCGCACCCCGGGCTCGACGTCTCGTTCACCCTGCCCGTGATGCCCGAGGGGCTCACCCAGCCCGGCGTCGACCTGGTCGGCAATGCCCGGCAGAACGGGGTGGCGGTCTCCGCCGTCAACATCATGGCGATGGACTACGGCCCGGCGTACAGCGGCGACATGGGCGGCTACGCCATCCAGGCGGCCACCGCGACGCAGGCGCAGATCAAGGGCGTACTGGGCCTGAGCGACGCGGCGGCGTGGAAGACGGTGGCCGTCACGCCGATGATCGGCGTCAACGACGTCTCCAGCGAGATCTTCAAGGTGGACGACGCCACCCAGCTCGTGGAGTTCGCCCGCTCCAAGGGTCTCGGCTGGCTCGCGATGTGGTCTGGCGCCCGTGACAAGCAGTGCCCGGGCGGCGCGAAGAACTCCGCCGACGCGACGTGCTCGTCCATCGTCCAGGAACCCCTCGCCTTCACGAAGGCCTTCGCTGCCCGCGGCTAGCCCGCCTTGAGGGGCGAAGGCCGCGGCGCGATCAGCGCGAAGGCCCGGTTCGCCGCCGGGCACCCGCGGCGGGTGGCGGCGATCAGGCCGCCACCCGCCAGGACGGCGACACACAGCACCGTCGGACCGCTGCCGGCAGGGCGCTCCCGGTCGCGCAGCGCTAAGGGCTGCCTCCGGTGACGCGCTTGGCCGCTTCGCTCTCGGCCGCAGGCGGTGACAGCTCGGAGAGGGTGTCGAGCGCGTGATCGTCCCGCAGTTCTGCCTCCCAGGCAGCTGCCAGCTCCTCCTGCCGCTCACGCGGCAGCTGCTCGATCTCTTCCCGGCGGGCCGGTGTCAGGGCCTTCAGGAACCGCGAGAGCTCGTCCATGGCCATCGTTCTCCTCCTTCGTCAAGCGGGCGTGTCCGGGGGCGTGACCACCGTGAAGAGGCCGCCGTCCGGGTCGCTCAGGGTGACCCGGCGCCCCGTGGCCGTGGTGTGGACGGGTGAGACGGTCCGGCCGCCGAGCTGGACGGCGGTCTCCACGGCGGTTTCGAGGTCGGGCACGTGGAAGTGGACGTGCCAGCGCGGCCTGACCTGCGGATCCGGGGCCTGCTCGACGGCTCCGCCGCTGATCAGGGCCACGGTGTCGCGGCCGCGCCGGACGACCACGTGGCCGTGCTCGTACGAGACGTCGCAGCACCCGGCGCGCTCACAGGCCCAGTCGAGCACCTCGCCGTAGAACACGGCCGCGGCGAAGGCGTCGCGGGTACGCAGTTCGAGCCATCCGGCAGCGCCGCCGGGATGTGCCGTCCAGTCCGGGATCACCTCGCCCTGCCAGAAGCCGAAGACCGCGCCGTCGGGGTCGGCCGCGAGCGCGGCGCGCCCGGTGCCGAAGGCCAGCGGGCCCACCGCCATCGTGGCACCGCGCTCGCGCACCCGGGCGGCGGTGTCGTCCGCGTCATCCACGGCGAAGTACGGGGTCCACGCCACCGGGACACCCAGGCGCGGGGCCAGCGCACCGATTCCGGCGACCGGTACGCCGTCCTGCAGCGCGACGGAAAAGCCCTCGCCGAGGCGGGTCGGGCGAAACTTCCAGCCGAGCACGGCGCCGTAGAACTGATGGGCGGAATCGAGATCGCGTGCCATCAGGGTGACCCAGCACGGCGCGCCGAACACCTCATGGCTTGACGTCGACACCGGCACCGACCTCCCTCGACCTCCCCCCGACCCACACTAGCCCGGGGCCGGGTGACCGGCTCCGAGGCTGGGCCGCTCGTGTCTCGGGCGAGGCCTCCGCCACCGTCGCCGAAAAACAGCGTACGGCGTACGGCGTACCGGTGGCGGATGCGGGCAGCGGCCGCGCGGCCGGACGTGGCTTCTTGATCCGTGTGACGCGTGGTGCCGCCGAGTCCGGGAAGGAAGGCACGTATGCCGGAAGTCATCGTCACCGTACGCTCCCTCGTCCGCCGCCACCGGGAACCTGTCGTCGTACAGGCCCTCCGGTCGACGGCGGCGGCCGTGGTGTCCTACGTCGTCGCGCTCTGGCTGAGCAGCGAGCCGGCGCCCCTGACCGCACCGCTGACGGCGCTGCTCGTCGTCCAGGTGACCCTCTACACCACCCTCACCACCGGCATCCGCCGGGTGAACTCGGTCGTCGCGGGTGTCCTGGTCGCCATCGGGTTCAGCGCCCTCGTCGGTCTCACCTGGTGGAGCCTGGGCCTGGTCATCCTCACCTCGCTCGTCGTGGGTCATCTGGTGCGGGTCGACGAGTTCGTCCCCGAGGTCGCGATCAGCGCGATGCTGGTGCTCGGGGTGACACAGGTGGCGGCCACTGCCTGGGACCGCGTGCTGGAGACCCTGATCGGAGCCGTTGTGGGGCTCCTGTTCAACGTCTTCCTCGCACCGCCCGTATGGGTGGCGCCGGCGAGTGAGGCGATCACCTCGCTGACCGGCCGCATGCGCGACCTGCTGGTCCACATCGGCGACGAGCTGGACCAGCACACGCCCGTGGAGCGGGCGGCGGCACGACTGCACGAGGCACGGCGGCTGGACAACGACATCGCGCACGTGGACTCGGCGCTGCGGCAGGCCGAGGACAGCCTGCGCCTCAATCCTCGGGTGAAGGAGGCACTCCTCTTCCGCCTGGTGCTCCGTACGGGACTCGACACGCTGGAGATCTGCGCCGTGGTCCTGCGGGTCTGCTGCCGCACGCTGACCGACCTGGCCAAGACGCGCACGGACGGCCCGCTCTTCCCGGAACACGTCGCGCAGGCGCTGCGGGAGCTGTTCGCGCACATGGCGATCGCGCTCGAGAACTTCGCCGTACTGATCACCGCGCAGATCACGGCCAGTGCCGAGGAGGCGGAAGTCCGGCTGACGCAGGAGCTCGCGGCGGCGCGGATCAGCCGCGAGCGGGCCGCGCGTCTTCTGCAGGAGGAGGCGCGATCGCGGCCGGGGGCGTGGCAGTTGTACGGGGCCCTGCTCGCGGAAGCCGACCGGGTACTGGACGAACTGGGGGTGGAGAAGCGCTCCGAACGGCTGGTGGAGGAGCTCGACCGGCACTCGCGCACGGCGCGCGCCCGGCGCCCGCAGCTCCGGCGGCTGTGGCGGCGTCGTGCCAGCTAACGGCACCACTGGACCGGGGTGTGGTTGTGGACGAAGCGGGCCGAGACCCAGCCGGGCTCGCCGTGCAGCCGGTACCAGATGTTGTTGCCCTCCACCCAGGAGCCCTTGGCCTGGCAGGACAGCTCGACCTTCTCGTTCGGGCCCAGCGTCCCGATCACCTTGGCCGAGGTCGTCGGCCTGTTCCGTACGTGGAGGGGCGCGCGGGCGACCACCACGCCCTTCACGTGCACGTTCCGGGCGCCCGCGGCAGTGGTGGCCGGTCCCGGCACAGCCTCCGCCGCTGCCGCCGGCACCCCCTGGAGCAGCAGCCCCAGGCCCACCGCTGCCATCGCCACCGCCGTCTGCATGTTCCGCTGCCCCATGCGTTTCTCCCGATCCGTGGTGCATGCATGCCTCGGCCTGCCGTTCGCGGCCGGCCCTGCGATCGACACTGCATCGGCAACGGCCGCCCGGGCCCGGCGGCATGCCGCCCACTCACCCTTGTGGCGCAGCGGCTTCGCCGCCCGCCGACGCTGCGCCCGCCATGGCGAGTCCCCGGCAGGACACCCGCCGCCCTGCCGGGGAGTGCGCGCGTGGGGCCGCTCACCGGGCCGCACGGGGCTGCGTCACCAGTAGTGGTTGCGGCCTCCGACCGCGTGCCCGACCGCGCCGAGCAGCCAGAGGACCAGGCCCACCACGACGAGGATCAGGCCAATCGTCCACAGAATCGAGATTCCGGTGACGAATCCTATGATCAGCAGGATCACTCCGAGGACAATCACGACAACCTCCCAGCGCCCCGGTACTTGAGTGCACCAGGACACCCTGCGCGTACCATAAATGCCGCATTTCATGCCTCGATGGCGCCTGTAAATTGAATCCGTAAGCGCAGGCCCTGGTGCCGTCCGTCGCGCTCGTCGCGCGGGTCAGGCAGGGTGACCGGGCTCGAGGTCCTTGACGTCGCTGTACCGCAGCAGGGCGGGGACGCCTTCGACCGGCGGGGACTGTTCGGTCGGCGACAGCAGGAAGCCCACGTGATCGCCGCCTCGGACGTGCCGCTCGATACGGCCCACGAACCAGGCGCAGGCGTCGGCGAGCACGGGACTGCCGTCCGTGCTGCGCCGCCAGGTGACCGACTGGAACGTGTCCACCCGGTCACCGGTCCGGCCGCCGAACAGCTCGGCCGGCGCCTGCCGGTCACGGCACATCACATGCACGGCGAGGTGCGAGGCGCGGCAGGCGACGCGGTACGTGTGGTTCCTCCCGCTGCCCGCGGGTCTCAGGGTTCGGAATAGCTGAAGTCGCCCATAGTCCACGCGCTGACGTCCTTGATCGCGATCCGGTACATGCCGCCGGTCTCGGGGATGCCCACGGTGCCCTGGAGGATCCTGGCCACGTGGAAGTGCAAGTAGGACGGGGGATGTGGTGCGCTGCGCGGGGGGACGTCCGTCTCCTCGACCCCTTCGGCATCCATGAAGAGGCTTGCGAACGGACCGAGCCGGTCCGAATCCGCCAGGACTTCGGCCACCCGCCGCCGCCATGCGCTCTCGGGAGCGAGGCGGCCGGTGATCACGGCCCCGTGCACCAGGACGGTCAACGACATCTGATTGGTCTGCTGCGACTCCACCGCGGCGGCGATGGCAACGAGCAGGTCGTCAGGCTTCGACATGGGCAGGAATGCTACAAGCTCCGCCGCGGAACCCGGGCGTGTCCCCCCGTGAGCCGGGACGGGGCGCGGCGTCAGCCGGCGAAGCCGAGGTGCACGTGGTCGTGGTGCGTGTCGTCGGAGAAGAACTGGTTCGGCGTGGCTCCGCCCGAAACGCGCACGGGGCCGCCGACGTTGTACGAGCCCGCGGCCGCTGCCGAGCGCATGAATACGGTGATCAGGCTGCGCGGGGTCGCGGGGTCGACGATCGGACGGCCGTCGATGCCCCAGACGTCGAAGGCCCGGCCGGCCGGGTGGTCGCTCGGCCGGCTCGTGCCGAACACGTTGAGCGGGTGTCCCGACCGGACCACGCTGACCGACACCCGGTAGGTCTCGGCGAGCCGGAGCATGGCGCGCAGCACGCTCTCGTGCACCGCCCCGCTGCGGATGTCCGCGGCAGAGGCGGGCGGCAGTTCGATCCGGGGCTGGGCGAGCACCGCCCGTGCCGAGGCGCCGGGCGGCGCCGCCGGCCCCGGGCGCCCGGGGTGCAGAGAGGTGACGGCCCAGCCCGCGGAGGTGCGGTCGAGGCGGACGTCGGCGGTGGTTCCGCCCTCGCGGACGACCCCGCCGGTACGGGTGCTCTGGGCGCAGGGGATCAGGACGCTCGCGGTGTCCGGCAGGAGGCCCCCGTACTGCGCGTCGATCACGCGGACGACCGCTTGGTCCGCCGGGGGTGTCAACGGCCCCGCTTCGGCGGCGAGCCGGGCGGCCAGGGGCCCTGCGATGCCCAGCGCCGCGACCCGCTGCGCCGCGTTGCGCGGGCCGCCTTGGCCCGGCGGCCAGGTCCCGAGCGCCTCGACGAGCCGTACGGCGGCGAGTTTGGCCGCGGGTTCGATCTCGCCGGGCCCCGGCCGCCACGGAACCGCGGCCGGAAGACTCGCCGAGGGTGCGGGCGAGGCGGGCGAGGCTTCCGTACCCGGCGAGCAGCCTGCCGCACCGGCGCACCAGACGGCCGTTCCCATCAGCAGCGAACGGCGTCCGACGCCCTCGGACGGGTTCTCGCGGATCGAGGGTGGCAGGACCATGACCGGCTCCTCGAACGACCGGGTGTAATTCAGGATCAGTACAAAAGATCAAGGACACCCTCAAGGACTGACGCCCTCGGACATGGGGCCCCGCCTCCCGAGCACCCGCGTGGTGCCGGGAGGCGTTCATGTCTCCCCGAGTCTCGATCGGGAAGAGGAGCCTCAGGTGTGGAGACGGCCGTTGGTGCCGTCGTGGGCGTCCGCGTGCGCGTCGTCGAACCAGTAGTCGCCGGCCGCCAGGTACCGGAAAGAGTGCACCTGCTTGATCGGCAGCTTGACGGTGACGGCGCGCGAGCCGTCGGCACGCGGAGTCAGCGTGTGCGTACCCGGCTTCCAGTCGTTGAAGTCACCGACGACGCTGACCGGGCCGGGTGGCTCGTCGCCCGGCAGGACGAACGTCACCTCGGTACGGTCCTTGCGCAGCTTGCGTTCCAGCATGGACAGGCCTCCCACGAAGACACGGACGGGCATGGAGCCCGCTCCATCGTGTCGCCCCCGGGGTTCCACACCCGGCAACACGGCCGCCACACCACTCGTGTGGCTGCTCCCTGCCTTCCGGAAGCCGCTCCGGATCCGGCTGCCCGACCCGCTATCGCCTCGCCGGGGACACGTCCTCGGCGAGCAGGGCGAGCAGGCCCGCAACCTCGTGGCCGGCCTCGGCGGGGTGCCGGAACATCGCCCCCTCGGCGATTTCGTACCGGTTGCGCCTGCCGTCGCGGGAGCGGGTCAGGTACCCGTCCGCTTCGAGGTCGGCGACGATCGCCTGGACCGTCCGCTCGGTGAGTCCGCAGGTGGCCGCGACATCGCGCAGCCGCACCCCGGGGTCCCGTGAGATGGCGACGAGGACCCGTGCATGGTTGGTCAGGAACGTCCACGTGGGGCGGCGCTCTGAGCTGCTTTCCATGTCTCCATCATGCGCCGCTCCATTCGCGTGAGACAAGTCGCGTAAAGCAAGACGCGAGACAGAAGACGTGCAAGAGAAGACGCGAAATAGTTTTCCCGTAATTCTTGACGCATGACAGGACGCGGCGGACGATCGAGATGACAGCGATCCGACTGGGCCAAGGGAGTCGGAGATGATCCCAGCTCGGCAAGGCGCAGCAACGACACGGACGGACGAAGCACGGCCGACCGTCGACGTGGAACCGGATGGCGCGGGCGGCGCAGTGGTCGTCCTCGCCGGAGAAATCGATCAGGACTGTGCCGCGGAGGTTCAGGACATCCTGATGTCCGCCCTGGGCGCCCATCACGGAGGGGTGGTGCTCGATCTGGCTGCAGTGACCTTCTGCGACTGCTCGTGCCTGAACGTCCTGCTGCACGCCCGTCTGAGAGCAGGCGCCGATCCCGGCCGGCCCTTCAAGGTCCGGAACATGAGTGCCCGCGTTGCCCGCCTGCTCGCGCTGACGGACACCCTCGCGTACTTCCCGAACGGCGACGGGCCCCGGGCGTATCCGGCCGAGGTGGCGGTCAGTTCCCTCGACGGGCCGCCGGACACCCCGTCGGGCTGAGCTCCGCCGCTGAACCGCCCGGTCGGGGCGGAACCCGGTCCGGCCACGCGAGTCTCCAGCAGGGCGGGCATGGGGCCGATGACTTGCCGGGCAAGACCGAACGACCTTCCCGTACGCGTCACCATGGCCCTGCACTGCGCGACGACCTGCGCGATCGCGGTCCTGGCCGCGGGGCTCGGATCGGCGATCACGCACCCGCACGGCCACACCCCCGACGGGGCGCGCTGGCTGCTGTGCAGAAGCCTGGCCGGGTACTTCGGCGTCGGCGTCCTGGCCGCCGTGGTGGCCGGTGCCTCCTGGCGCCGGATTCTGCTGTGGGCGTTGCCCTGCCTGCTGCTGACGCTGCTCCTGGCCGTGTCGGCGGGCCGCTTCGGTGCGGTGTGGCTGCTCTGGGGGCTGGTCGCGGCGGTGGTCTGGCAGATCCTGTGCGCGTCGGACGTGCCGGGGCGCCTGAGCGGGGGCCGTGGTGCCTGACCTGTGAGCGCCGGACGGCCAGGAGGCCGCGCCGGTCGCCGCCCTCAGGTGTGGACCGGAACGGGCTGGGCAGGCGCCCCCGGGAACCCCCGCCCCAGGGACGAAGGAGTGAATCGCGATGATCAACGTGTGGATCTACCGCGAGACGACCGGGCGCCTGACCGGAACCGACCTGACCGGTTACAAGGTCGAGGCGCTCGACGGCAGCATCGGCAAGGTCGACAAGCACTCCGACGAGGTCGACGCCTCCTACATCGTCGTCGACACGGGCCCGTGGATCTTCGGCAAGCACGTACTGCTGCCGGCCGGCACCGTCACCCGAATCGACATGGACGAGGGCAGGATCCACGTCGGCCTCACCAAGGACCAGATCAAGTCCGCCCCGGAGTTCGACCAGGAGAAGCACCTCGACGACGCGGACTACCACAGCGTGCTGGGCGGCTACTACGGGGGCTTTTCGCACCGGGCCTGACCCGGCGGCGCGGCGTCGTCGTCGACCGCGGGAATCCACCGCCGGGCCGGCCACCTCGAGCCCGGGCTCGACCGCGCCTACGAGCCGCTGCCGGGCTCGGCCGCGTGCCACACCGTCGTCGCGTTGCAGAACTCGCGGATGCCGTGACCCGACAGCTCGCGCCCGTAACCCGAGCGCTTCACCCCGCCGAAGGGCAGTGCCGGGTGGGAGGCGGTCATGCCGTTGAAGAAGATCCCGCCGGCCTCGATGTCCCGTACGAAGCGCTCCTGCTCGGCCTTGTCACGGGTCCAGACGTTCGAACTCAGGCCGAAGGGGGTGTCGTTGGCGAGCTCCACCGCCTCGTCGAGGTCCTGTACCCGGTACACGGTGGCCACCGGGCCGAACGCCTCCTCGCGGTGGATCCGCATCTCCGGGGTGATCCCGGAGAGCACGGTCGGTTCGTAGAACCAGCCCCCCGACAGGTCCTCCGGCAGGCCCTTCGGCCGCTGCCCGCCGCACAGCGCGGTGGCCCCGCGGCGTACGGCGTCCTCGACCAGCGCCTCGACGTCGGCGCGGCCCTGCTCGGTGGCGAGCGGACCGACGTCCGTGGACTCCGACAGCGGGTCGCCGACGGTCAGCGCGGCCATCCGCGCCGTGAAGATGCGGGTGAACTCCTCGTGGACATCGGCGTGCACGAGGAAGCGCTTGGCAGCGATGCAGGACTGCCCGTTGTTCTGCACCCGGGCCGTGACGGCGACCGCTGCGGCCCGTTCCACGTCGGCCGACGGCATCACCACGAACGGGTCGCTGCCGCCCAGCTCCAGGACGGTCTTCTTCACCTCGTCACCGGCGATCGCGGCGACGGACCGGCCGGCCGGCTCGCTCCCGGTGAGGGTCGCCGCCGCGACCCTGGGGTCGCGCAGGATGCCCTCGACGGCGCGGGAGGACACCAGCAGCGTCTGGAACACCCCGGCGGGGAAGCCGGCGCGCCGGAAGAGGTCGCCCAGGTACAGCGCGGTCTGCGGCACGTTCGACGCGTGCTTGAGCAGGCCCGCATTGCCCGCCATCAGGGCGGGCGCCGCGAAGCGGACGACCTGCCAGAGGGGGAAGTTCCAAGGCATCACGGCGAGGACCACGCCGAGGGGGCGGTAGTGGACCCGGGCGCGGGAGGCTCCGGCGTCCGCCACCTCGGCCTGGGCGGGGTGCTCGTCGGCCAGCAGTTCCTCGGCGTTGCGCGCGTACCAGCGCATGGCCTTGGCGCACTTGGCCGCTTCCGCCCGGGCGGCGGCGAGCGGCTTGCCCATCTCGAGCGTCATCGTACGGGCGATGGTGTCCTGCTCCTGGTCCAGCAGGTCGGCCGCGCGGTCGAGGAGGCGGGCGCGCTCGGCGAATTCCGTCGAGCGGTAGCTCCTGAACGCCGAGTCGGCGGCCGCCAGGCGCTGCTCGATCTGCTCGGCCCCCAGCTCGTCGAACGTCTTGAGCGTCTCGCCGTTCGCGGGGTTGACGGTTGCGATGGGCACGTCAGGCTCTCCTCGTCCTCGATGCGTCGCATCGGACCGTACCGGGCCGGCCGGGTCCGCCCGGGACGGCGCCGTGGCGTGTCAGTCCGGGAAACGCATTCACTCGATCGCCGAAGCCACCGGAACGTCTGCCCGAGCGGTTCGCACCGCCGCGGCCGCGGTCTGCGCCGGCTACGCGTCCGGGCCGCGCCTGACAGCAGCCAGCAGCGTACTCATGGCCAGCAGGGCCACGGCCCACAACCCGGCCGTCCAGGGTGAGTTCTCGCCCTCCGGGGCCGGGGACACCCGGTGCCGGGAGTCGTAGGCGACCCGGAGCTCCGCTCCCGCGGCAGCGATGCGCCGGTCGTCCCTGAGCTCATCGGGGTAGCCGCCGGGGCAGTTCAGCACATGGCGGTACACGGTCTTCTCCGCGGGAGCGCCCTCTCCGGCGGAGCCCTGCACCCTGGCCTGGACGTCACGTACGACGCACAGGGCGACCTCCCCCCGCGAGGCGGCCTGATCCGCGGCCGTCACGGTCAGCAGCAGCCCCAGGGCCAGGAAGAGCGCCCCGAAGAGACTGCCACTCCCGCGCACGAGCGCGAAGTACGCCACCGAGCCGCCGATGACGAGCACCGCTCCGCCCGCCAACGCGACCGTGCCGGACGGCGCCGAGGCGCCGCCGTAGCACCAGTGGGCCCAGGCGTACACGGCCGCGGCCGCCGCGACGGGCACCAGCGCGGCGAGCCGCCACACCTGCGGTTCGGCCCCTGGCATGAGCACCACCCCCTCACCGCTGGGACGCCTGCGCCGCACCGATGGTTCACGCGTTCGGCATTTCGGCAGTTCGGCAGTTCGGCAGTTCAGCGTCCCGAGGGTTTCCGGCGGACGGCTCCCCCGGTGTCGCGGGCGGGGCGCGGCGTACACCGGCGCCCCGCCCGCGACGGAGTTCTCAGGGCCGGCGGATCAGCAACGCGGGCAGGCGTCGCGGATCACGCGCCAGGTGAACGTGGTGGAGGCCGTGGCGCCCGCAGCGTCCTTGATGGAGACCGTCACGGTGCGGGTGCCGCTGCCGCGCAGCAGGCCGGAGATCAGCCCGGTCGACGGGTTGATCGTCAGACCGAGCGGCAGACTGGCTGCCGACCAGGCGTACGGGGTCGTGCCGCCGCCTGCCGTCATCTGCAGCCGGACGCTGTCGTACTGGTAGTTGACCTGGTTGCCGGGGAAGCCCACCACCGGCGCTGCGGCCACGGAGCTGACCGCGGTTGTGGCGGGCTGCACGGCGGCAACCGCGGCCGACGAGCCGACGGGGACGGCCAGGACGGCCGCCAAGCCCACGGCCAGGACCGCTAATCGACGCGGGACACGCTTGTTCGATCTCAACATGACCTCCGAACTCGCTTGTGGAGAAGCTGTGTTCAAAGTGCGATGGGACGTCGGAATCCTACGCACGAGTACACGTTTTCCTCTAGCACGCCGCAGGGGGCAGTTCCGGCCGACCGATGGCCGGTTCAGGGCGGGTTCAAGGCGGGTTCAGGGCCGGTTCAGGGCGGCGTCCAGCGCAGTGAGCAGCTGGTCGATGTCGGCGCCGGTGGTGTGGAGGTGCGGGCTGATGCGGATCGCCGGGCCCCTGGCCCCGACGAACACGTTCGCCTCCTCCAGTGCGGCCACCACGCGCTGCTGGAGCCCCTCGGGGACCGTGATGCCGAGCATGTGCGGTCCCCGCGGCGCGGGGACGGGCAGGCCCCGCTCGCGGGCCGCCGAGGCGATACGGGCCGTGGTCGCCGCCAAGGTGACGGCGATGCGGGGGACGGTCCAGGCCGACAGCTGTTCCAGGGCTGCGATGGCCATGGGGGTGATTTCGAAGGCGGTGCGCGCGCCCACGTCGAAGCGGCGGGCCCCGGGCTGGTACTCGGTGCGGTAGTCGACGAGCCGCGCGAAATCCTGGGAGTCCTTGCGCAGGATCCAGTTCTCCTCCAGCGGCCGCCCCTCCTGGTGTTCCGGAGCCACGTACAGGTAGCCGAGCCCGAAGGGGCCGAGCAGCCACTTGTAGCCGACGCTGACGAGGAAATCGGGCTGCAGCGTGCGCATGTCGATCGGGATCGCCCCGGCGGACTGGCTGGCGTCGACGACCAGGGCGGCGCCCGCGGCCCGGGTGGCCTCGGCGATCCGGTCGAGGTCGAGCAAGGCGCCGTCGGTCCAGTGCACCCGGGGAACCGAGACCACGGCCACGCCGTCGTCGTGTGCGGCGAGTGCGCCGAGGACGGCCTCGGTCCAGGTTTGGCCGGGCTCCCGGTCCACGGTGAGCATCGAGGCCCCCGTACGCTCGGCGAACCGCCACCAGGTGTAGATCCCTGACGGGTACTCGCCGGCGAGGACCAGGACCCGGCTGCCGGCCTGCGCCGTCAGGTTGGCGGCGGCCACCGCGAACCCGTAGCTGGTCGCCGGTACGAGGGCGATGTCGTCTGCGGCTGTCCCGATGAGCTCCGCGAACAGCGCTCTGCGCTCCTCGGCCGCGGTGAACCAGTCGGCGCTCTGGATCCGCCACGGCTGGGCGCGCTTGAGGAGGGCGCCCTCCCCTGCGACGAGGCCGGTGCGCAGGGTCGGTGCCAGGCTCGCGGTGTTGAAGTAGGCGATGCCGTCGGGGATGTCGAACAGCTCACGGGCGTTGGGGAGCAGCTCGCTGCCGACAGGCGAGGTCATGTCATGCCTTTCGAGACGTCCGGCTCCGCAGAGCCGGGCCTGGGCCGGAGTCCACCACACTGCCCGGCCTCGGGGGCCGGAAACATCAGCCGCCCCGGCGGAAGGGCGCACTCGCCCCACTTGGCCGACCCGTCGTGGCGGCCGCGGCGGATCGGCCGACAGTTCCGGTCCCGCGACCCTGCGCCGCGTACGGGACGGGCGCGCCGCTGCCGTCGCCCGGCCCGCCGGGCCGATAGTGGGGAGCTGTGAGCAACGGGTCAGAGGGACACATGCAAGAGGGCGGCGCCTGGTCCGGGTCTGCCGGGGCAGAGGCGTTCGCGGCGGTGGAGGCGGCCACGGACTGGCTGCTCGGCTATCCGTTCGTCTTCGAGGCCCTGGCCCGCCACCGGATCGGCGAGGAAGGGGTGCTCGTGGACTACGGCTGCGGGCCCGGACGGGTGGCCGACCAGGCGGCGCGCGTGCTGGGCGCACGGGTGCTGGGGGTGGACACGTCCGCCGAGATGCTGGCGCTGGCCCGGAGCACGGCGACGGAGGTGGCGGAGTTCCACCTGGTCAGGGACGGTCGCGTGACCGGCCTGTCCGACGGGTGCGCGGACGCCGTGATGTGCAATCACGTCCTGGCCTCGCTGCCGACCGAGGAGGCCGTGCTCGCGGTGCTCGCCGAGATCCGCCGCCTGCTGCGGCCCGGGGCACCGCTCGTGCTGCTGACCACCGACCCCGCCTGTACGGGGTTGGAGTACGCCTCGCTGCGCGTGGGCACGGCGGGGGCCGCGTACCTGCCGGGCGAGGAGATGCCGCTACGGCTGCGGCGCACCGACGGTTCCTGGCAGGAGGTACGCAATCACGCCTGGCCCGTGGACCTGCTGCCGGCCCTGCTGGAACGCGCCCGCTTCCGTGATGCCGCCCAGCACCGGCCGACCGTGGACAAGGCCCTGGCCATCGCCGACCCGGCTCTCGTACAGCGGTACGCGTGGGCCGCGGAGCGGGCCGAACCGCCGCTGGTGATCACCTCGGCCCTCGCGGCCTGAGGGCGTTGTCAGCGGTACGGGGACGTACGTCGTCACCCGGTAGACCGGAACCACCCACACCCGTGATTGGTCCGGACGCGTGCGGCGCGTTCAGCGATCCGGCACGTCGGTTCCGTTAGGTTGAGGGCCGCTCCTCCAGCGCGTATGACGCGGATTCCCGGCCAGCCTCCCCGGAGACCACCGTGTTCCCCTCTCCTGTGCGTGTCTTTCGGGTTGTCCCGTTTGTTCGGTGGGAATCAGCAGCCCTGGCCGTACTCGGCCTGTTGGGTGCGCTCATCGCAGGTGCTCCGGCTGCGGCTCCTTTCCCTCGGGCAGCGCACGTACGGGCCGTGACCGCCGTCCCCGCGGCGCCGGGAAGCGCCACGCCCCTGTCCGGGTACGCCATCCGGTCGACGGCGGAGGTCTCCGACGCGGCGGCCGCCGTCTCGGCCCCGGGCTACCGGACGACGGGCTGGTACCCGGCCGGGCCGCGTTCCACCGTGCTCGCGGCCCTGGTCGCGGACGGCAAGCACCCCGACCCCTTCTACTCCACCGACCAGCAGCGCATCCCGGCCGCCGATTTCACCGTGCCATGGTGGTTCCGCGCCGAGTTCACCGTCGAGGACACCTCCTCGCGCACGTACCTGGACTTCAGCGGGGTGGTCTCCGCAGCGGACGTGTTCGTCAACGGCAAACAGGTCGCCACCGCGTCCGCGGTCGCCGGCGCGTACACCCGTCACGAGCTCGACGTCACCGGTCTGGTGCGGGCCGGCGCCAATGCGGTGGCCTTCCGGATCAAGCCCAACAACCCCCGCAAGAACCTCACCATGGGCTGGCTCGACTGGTTGCAGCCGCCCCCGGACGAGAACATGGGCATCGTCCGCGACGTGCTGGTACGGCGCGGCGGCCCCGTCGCCCTGCGCGATGCGCACGTGGTCACCAGCCTGGCCCTGCCGTCCCTCGCCGCCGCGGACCTGACCGTCAAGGCGCAGGTACGCAACGACTCGGCCGAAGCCGTCACCGCCACCCTCTCCGGCACCATCGGCGCCACTGATCCCACCGGCCCCACCAGCACCGGCATCGCCTTCCGCCGGGACGTGCCCCTGCGCGCCCGCGAGACGAAGACGGTGGCCTTCGCCCCTGCCGACACGCCGGGGCTGCACCTCGACGCGCCGCGCGTGTGGTGGCCAGCCGGGATGGGCGCGCAGGAGCTGTACGTCCTCGACCTGACGGTGACGGTGCCGGTCCCAGGTGCCGGAGCCCGGTCCGGGGCCGAGTCCGGAGCCGTGTCCGACCGCTCCCGCCACGGATTCGGCATCCGCAACGTACAGGCCCCGCTCAACCAGGACGGCGCCCGCCAGTACTCCGTCAACGGCCGGCCCCTGCTCGTCCGGGGCGCCGGCTGGTCCCCCGACCAGCTGCTCCGCTGGGACCCGACCTACACCGAGGACCGGCTGGCGTACGCACGCGACCTCGGCCTCAACACCCTGCGCCTGGAAGGGCACCTCGAACCGGACGAGTTCTTCGACCTCGCCGACCGGTACGGGATCCTCACCCTGCCGGGCTGGCAGTGCTGTACCAAGTGGGAGGGCGAGGTCAACGGGACCGAGGCCGGAGAGAGCTGGACCACGGCCGACTACCCGGTCGCCAAAGCCTCCATGGCGGCCGAGGCCGCGCGCCTGCGCGATCACCCCAGCGTCATCTCCTTCCTCATCGGCAGCGATTTCGCCCCGGACGAGGAGATCGAGAAGGGCTACCTCGAGGCGCTGAAGGCCGCCGACTGGCCCACCCCGGTGATCCCCGCCGCCTCCGCCAAGTCGGCACCTCTGAGCGGCCCTTCGGGGATGCGGATGCCCGGCCCGTACGACTGGGTGCCGCCCGGCTACTGGTACGACAAACGGGAGGGCGGAGCCACCGGCTTCAACTCCGAGACCAGCGCCGGCCCCGATGTCCCCACCCTCGACACCCTGCGCCGCATGATGTCCCCCGCGGAGCTGACCGCCCTCTGGAAGGACCCGGCCGCGCCGCAGTACCACCGCTCCCCCTCCCGTACCTACGCCACGCTCAAGCTGTACGACGATGCGCTGGCCGCCCGGTACGGCGCCCCGCGCAGCCTCGAGGACTACGTCGCCAAGGCGCAGCTCGCCCAGTACGAGAACGTCCGCGCGCAGTTCGAGGCGTACGCGCGCAATGCCACCGACGCCTCGAAGCCCTCGACGGGGGTGATCTACTGGATGTTCAACAGCGGCTGGACCTCGCTGCACTGGCAGCTCGTGGACCGCTTCCTCGACCAGGGCGGCGCCTACTTCGGCGCGAAGAAGGCGAACGAGCCGCTGCACATCCAGTACTCCTACGACGACCGCACTGTGGCCGTCGTCAACCGTCGCCCGGCGGCGGTGTCGGGGCTGACCGCGCGGGTCTCCCTCTTCAACACGGACGGGACACAGAAGTACGACCGGACCGTGACCGGTCTCGGCGTCGGCGGGGACGGCGCGAAGGCCACCGCGCTGACCCTTCCGGCCTCGGTGGAGGGGCTGTCCACCACCCATCTCGCACGGCTGATCCTGACTGACGCCGCCGGCCGCGAGGTGAGCCGCAACGTGTACTGGCTCTCCACGCGCCGGGATGTCTCCGACTACGACGAGAGCGACTGGTACCACACCCCGACCACCGCCTACGCCGACCTCACCGGGCTGCGGTCCATGGCGCAGGCCTCCGTGTCCGCGACGGCGACGACGGCCGTGGGCACCGATGCCCCGGCGACCTCCACGACCACCGTCACGGTACGCAACACCGGCACCGGGAACACGCCGGCCCTGCTCACCGACCTCCATCTGGTGGACGGCAAGGACGTCCCCGTCCTGCCCGTCCAGTGGTCCGACAATCAGATCAGCCTGTGGCCCGGTGAGTCGGCGACCCTGACGGCGACGTACCGCACCGCCGATCTGCACGGGTCCGCGCCCCGGATCAGGGTCTCGGGCTGGAACACACCGACGGCCACGGTCCCGGCCGCCGGGCGCCGGTAGACCGGCCGGCCCGGGCCGGGGCGGCGGACACCGGCCCGCCTGCAGTGGCCCCCTGCCCCATGGGGCAGGATGGCAGCCCGTTCCGGAATGCGTACATGCGCCCGAACGAGGCTCCATGCACGACAAACTGACAGGTGACAAGGTGACGACACACCTCATACGACGACCCGCAGCGCCCGTCGCCGCTCCGCCGGTCCGGCGCGAAGCGGAGGGCGTCCGTTGAACCGGGAACTCGTCCTGCACGACTGGCTGGTGGCCGGAATCGCGATCGCCGCGGGCGCCCTGGCCGGGCTGCTGCTGCGCGCCCTGATGCGCTGGCTGGGGCGGCACGCCGAGCGGACGCGGTGGAGCGGGGACGACATCATCGTCGACGCGCTGCGCACGCTCGCACCCTGGGCGGCGGTCATCGCCGGCGCCGCCGTGGCCGCCTCGACCCTGCCGCTTCACGCACGGGTCCTGGGGTTCGTGAACCAGTCCCTGACCGCTCTGATCATCCTCATCGCCACGCTCAGTGCGGCCCGGGTGATCTCCGGGCTCGTCCAGTCGGTGGCGGGGGCCCGGACCGGAGTGGCCGGATCGGCGACCATCTTCGTGAACATCACGCGGATCGTGGTGCTCGTGATGGGTGTGCTCGTCGCGCTCGAAACCATGGGCGTGTCCATCGCACCGCTGGTCACGGCCCTCGGCGTAGGCGGTCTGGCGGTGGCCCTGGCGTTGCAGGACACGCTCGCCAACCTCTTCGCGGGCGTCCACATCCTCGCCTCGAAGACCGTGCAGCCCGGTGACTACATCCGCCTCAGCAGTGGTGAGGAGGGGTACGTCGTCGACATCAACTGGCGCAACACCGTGGTCCGCAACCTGTCGAACAACCTGGTGATCATCCCCAACGGGCGTCTCGCGCGGACGAACATGACCAACTTCACCCAGCCCGAGCAGCAGTTGTCGATCCCGGTCCAGGTGGGTGTGGGCTACGAGAGCGATCTGGAGCAGGTCGAGCGGGTGACCCTCGAGGTGGTCGACGGCGTGATGGCCGACATCAACGGCGCGGTCCCCGACCACGAAGGGGCCGTCCGGTTCCACACGTTCGCGGACTCCAGGATCAACTTCACGGTGATCCTGGGTGTCGGCGAGTTCAGCGACCAGTACCGGATCAAGCACGAGTTCATCAAGCGCCTGCACCAGCGGTTCCGGGCGGAGGGCATCTCGATCCCGGCTCCCACCCGGACGGTCGCACTCCACCGGGACGACCTCCAGGCGCCGACGCATCCCCCGGTCCCGCACCAGCGCGAGGCTCCGACGCGTTCGCCGGCCACCACCGGCTGAACCGCGCTCCTACGGGTGGTACAGCTCCTCGGCGCGGGCCGGGTCGACGGGGCCGTCCTGTGGCAGGTGGAGGAAGTGCTCCACCTGCCACGCCTGCGCCCGCCCGGCCTGGCGGTTGGCGGTGGTCACCCACGGCGGGTAGACGCGGAAGCCGCGCTTGCCGCCGGAACCGTCCACCGATACGACGCCGTTCCGGCGCAGCGCGTCCATCGGGAAGACGAACTGGCCGAAGCCGTCGTCGTCGCGGCTGCCGATGACGAAGAGGTCGACGGGATCCGCGGCGTCGAAAGGCTCGATGGGCCCGCGCGCGGACCTCTTCCACACGGTGACGAACTGGCCGACCTTGGTGGGCGTCGTCTTGGCTGCACGGAACCGGACACGGCGGCCGTCGAGGGTGAACGCATGCGCAGCGTATTCGGCACTCTCGGCCTCGGGCACCGGCTGCGAGCAGGCGAATCCGCAGGGGTCGTAGACGCGCGCCTTCGCCGCGAGGAGGTCGCCGGGGACCCCGACCGTGTCCGACCACGGTTCGGATCCGGTACGGGGGTGGTGAGGGACAGGGCTCTCGCGGTGTTTCGTCACCCGACCACCTTGTCACGGATCCCCGGACATTCGAACATTTGGACGGGCGACGGTCGGGTCCGGGTTCGTTCTTACGGATCCATGACGTCCGGCCGGGTGAGTGCCTCCCGGGCCGTGGGGCGGCATAGCGTCGGATCATGCGCGTACTTGTGACTGGAGGAGCGGGCTTCATCGGCTCGCACATCGTCTCCGAACTGGCCGGCCGGGGGCACGACCCGGTGGTGTTCGACCTGGCGGAGGACGGGAGGGACGTACGGGATCCCGGCCAGGTGCGGGAGGCCCTGGCCGGCGTCGACGCGGTCTGCCACCAGGCGGCGAAGGTCGGCCTCGGCAAGGATTTCGGGGACGCACCCGGCTATGTGTCGGCCAACGATCTCGGTACGGCGGTACTGCTGGCCCGGATGGCCGAGGCGGGGGTGCGCCGGCTGCTGCTCGCCGGGTCGATGGTCGTCTACGGCGAGGGGCGGTACGAGTGCACCGCCCACGGCGTGGTCCGGCCCGGGCCGCGCGCCGAGGCCGATCTGGCGGCCGGCCGGTTCGAGCCGCGGTGCCCGGCCTGCGGCGCCGACCTGGCGCCCGGCCTGGTCGGGGAGGATGCGCCGATGGATCCGCGGAACGTCTACGCCACCACCAAGCTGGCCCAGGAGCACCTCGTGGCCTCCTGGGCGCGGGCCACCGGCGGGCGCGGGATCTCGCTGCGCTACCACAACGTCTACGGGCCGGGGATGCCCCGCGACACCCCGTACGCGGGGGTCGCCGCGCTGTTCCGTTCGGCGCTGGCCAGGGGAGAGGCGCCGCGCGTCTTCGAGGACGGCGGCCAGCGGCGGGACTTCGTCCATGTGCGGGACGTGGCGGTGGCCAACGCGGTGGCCCTGGAGTCACTGGAGTCCCCGGGGGCCGCGACGGACGGCTTCGCCGCGTACAACGTCGGCAGCGGCGATCCGCGGACCGTCGGGGACATGGCCAAGGCGCTGGCCTCCGCATGCGGGGGCCCGGACCCGGTCGTCACCGGCGAGTACCGGCTGGGCGACGTCCGGCACATCACCGCCGACTCGGCGCGCCTGCGCCGGGAACTGGGCTGGCGTCCGGTGGTGCCGTTCGCCGCCGGGATGGCGGAGCTGGCGGCCGGTGCTGACACGCACTGAACCGCCCCGCCGGGCTCCCGGCCCGCCCTTAGGCGGGTGCCGGGAGGGTCAGTTCGAAACGGCAGCCGCCGGAGACGTTGCGGACGTGAGCGTGCCCGTCATGGGCCTCCACGATGCCCCGGACGATCGCCAGGCCCAGGCCCGCACCTCCCGGAGGCGTGCGGGCCTGCGTGCCGCGCCAGCCGGTGTCGAACACGCGCGTGAGGTCCTCCTCGGGAATGCCGCCGCAGGCGTCGGTGACCGACAGCACCACCGCTCCCTCACGGGATTCGGCCGCGATCGCGACCGTACCGTCGGCCGGGGTGTGGCGGATGGCGTTGACCAGCAGGTTCGACAGGACGCGGGTCATCTCCTTGCCGTCCACCTCCACCGGGAGCGGTGCGATGCCGTCGCCGACCAGCCGTACGCCGTGCTCGCGGGCGAGGGCGTCGGTTCCGGCCAGAGCGTCGCCCACCAGGTCGTAGAGGGACATCCGGGTGGGGCTGAGACTCAGGGCGCCCGCGTGGATGCGGGAGAGCTCGAAGAGGTCGCCGACCATGGAGTTGAGGCGGTCGACCTCGGTGCGCATCTGCCGGTGGTAGCGCGCGGGGTCGGCGGCCATGCCGTCCTCCAGCGCCTCCGACATGGCGCGCAGACCGGCCAGCGGGGTGCGCAGATCGTGCGAGATCCAGGCGACCAGTTCACGGCGTGAGGTTTCCAGGGCCCGCTCGCGCTCCCGGGACTCATCCAGGCGCTCGCTGGTCAGGGCCAGTTCGCGGCTGAGCGCGGTGAGTTCGGCGGGGGCGGGCACGGTGGGCGTGGTGAACGTACCCTCCTCGCCGAAGACCCGCGCGGCGGCGACGAGTTCGCGGCAGCGCAGTACGACCTGCCGGCCCAGCAGCAGGGCGGTGCCCAGGGAGACGGCGGCCGCCACCGCGACGACCGTGGTCATCACGGTCAGGTCGTGGGTGGAGAGGAACATCGCCCAGGCCACCGTCAGCGTTCCGGCGAGCATCGCGGACACGGCGACGGCGGTCACGACGGCGAGGGAGACGGCGATGCTGCGCCGCCGCAGGGTCCGCAGGGCGACGGCCCCCAGCGCGCCGGCGCCGCCCGCGCCGAGGAGCGCGTACAGGGCGATCAGCAGCAGGTCCTGGTCACGCATGTCCGTTCTCCGTCCGGGGGTCCGTCGCGGGGGCCGCCGGGGCGGGGTGGGCGTCGAAGCGGTAGCCGGCCCCCCAGACGGTCTGGATCAGCCGGGGGCTCGCCGGATCGTCCTCGATCTTTCCGCGGAGCCTGCGGACGTGGACGGTGACGGTGGACAGGTCTCCGAAGTCCCAGCCCCAGACCTCGCGCATGAGCCGCTCCCGGTCGCAGACCTGCCCGGGGTGGCGCAGGAAGTGGGCGAGGAGGTCGAACTCCCGCAGCGTGAGGGCGAGCTCCTGGCCGTCCTTGCTCACCCGGCGGGCCGCCGGGTCCAGGCTCAGGCCCGCCGCGGTGAGCCGGGGGCCGGCGGCCGGCGGGGCGGGGACGGCCCGGCGCAGCACCGACTGCACGCGCAGAACGAGCTCGCGCGGGCTGAAGGGCTTGGTCACGTAGTCGTCCGCGCCGACTTCCAGGCCCAGGATCCGGTCGTCCTCGTCGCCGCGTGCGGTGAGCATGATGACCGGGACGGGCGGGAGGCGCGGGGTGCCGCCCTGACCGCCGCGCGGGTCGGCGCCGCGCTCGCGCGCCCGCAGCCGCCGGCAGACCTCCAGCCCGTCCATGCCCGGGAGCATGAGGTCGAGGACCACCAGGTCCGGGCGCTGCTCCTCGGCGGCGCGGAGGGCGGCCGGTCCGTCGGCGGCCCGGCGCACGGCGAAGCCGGCCCGGTCGAGGTATCCGGCCACGACCTCCGAAACGGTCGGGTCGTCCTCCACGACCAGGACGCTGCCCATGGACCGCTCCGGGGTACCCGCCCCGCCGGGGCCGACGGCTTCCGGGCCCTCGTCCGTACTCTGCGCATTGCTGACTGCCATGGCCCCAGCCTGACATCCGCCCCGGGCCGCGTGGAATGCGACCTCCGCCGATCGCGCACGGCGTCCGCGTTTCGTAAGGACTCAAAGCCCCTTTCGTCCGCGTCCGCTTCCTACGGTGTGGACCGTGACTGATTCTGCTTGTGTGCCGCCCCGGGCGGACCTCGTACTGCCGTGCCTCGACGAGGCGGAGGCGCTCCCCTGGGTGCTGGCGCGGGTGCCGGCCGGCTGGCGGGCCATCGTCGTCGACAACGGCTCCACCGACGGCTCCGCCGACATCGCCCGCAGCCTGGGGGCGACCGTGGTGCGCGAACCCCGGCGCGGCTTCGGCGCCGCCTGCCACGCCGGACTGCTCGCCGCGAGCGCCGACCTCGTCTGCTTCTGCGACTGCGACGCCTCCCTCGACCCCGCCCTGCTCGCTCCCATGGCGGCGCGGGTCGCGGCCGGCGAGGCCGACCTGCTGCTCGGCCGGCGCCGCCCGCAGGGCCGCGGCGCGTGGCCCGCGCACGCCCGCGCCGGGAACCTCGCGCTGGCGCGGATGCTGCGCCGCCGTACGGGACTGCGGCTGCACGACCTCGGACCGATGCGGGTCGCGCGCCGCGAGGCACTGCTGGGCCTGGACCTGACCGACCGGCGCAGCGGCTACCCGCTGCAGATGGTCGTACGTGCCGCCGACGCAGGCTGGCGGGTGGCCGAGACGGACGTCCCGTACCTGCCGCGCTCCGGGAAGTCGAAGGTCACCGGCACCTGGCGGGGCACCTGGCATGCGGTACGGGACATGCAGCGGGTGCTGACCGAGGCGCCCGGCACCCTGTCCGCACCGGCCGGCGGGGTCTCCGCATGACTACTTTCGAGAGCAGCCACGACAACGACGAGGGCACTCTCCTCGTCGTCGCCAAGGCCCCCGTACCAGGCCGGGTCAAGACGCGGCTGACCCCGCACTTCACCCCGCAGCAGGCCGCCGCCCTGGCCCGCGCCGCGCTCCAGGACACCCTGGACGCCGTCCTCGCCACGCCGGCCCGGCGGCGCGTCCTCTACCTCGACGGGGCGCCGAGGCACTGGCTGCCCGACGGCATCGAGGTGGTTCCGCAGTGCGCGGGCGGGCTCGACGCCCGGCTGGCCGCGGCCTTCGGCCTGTACGACGGTCCCGCGCTCCTGATCGGCATGGACACCCCCCAGGTCACTCCGGAACTCCTCGCCCAGGGCCTCGACTTCACCCGGACCAGCGCCTGGTTCGGCCCGGCCCTGGACGGCGGATTCTGGGCCCTCGGACTCGCCGAACCCGACCCGGCGCTGCTGCTCGGCGTCCCCATGTCCGTACCGCACACCGGGGAGGTGCAGCGCCGGCGGCTGACCGCGTCCGGGCGGGCCGTACGGGACCTGCCGGCGCTCCGCGACGTCGACACCCCGGACGATGCGGCGCTGGTCGCGGCCGCCGCGCCGGGGACCCGCTTCGCCGCCCTGCACACCGAGCTGTGCGCGGCCGTCCGATGACCGCGCAACTGGCGGAGCCCGCCGCCCAGGCCTGGCGGGCCGATCCGTACTCCGACGCCCTGCGCACCGGCCAGGGCCCTCTCTACCTGCGCCGCAGCGACGGCTGGCTGCTGCCGCTGGACGTGGAGCGCTGGTGCGCAGAGCCCGACACCGCCGACGCCACCGTCCTGTCCCGCTGCGACGGCCCGGTGCTGGACATAGGCTGCGGACCGGGCCGCCTGGTCGCCGCCCTCGCCCTCCGCGGGCACCCCGCGCTGGGCGTGGACGTCACCCCGGAGGCGGTGGCCCGTACCGTACGCGCGGGCGGCAGCGCCCTGTGCCGGTCCGTGTTCGACCCGCTGCCCAGCGAGGGCCGGTGGGGCACGGTCCTGCTGATCGACGGCAACATCGGCATCGGGGGCGACCCCGGCGCCCTGCTGCGCCGCGCCGCGCGGCTCGCGGCGCCCGGCGGCTCGCTGCTGGTCGAGGTGGCCACCGTGGACGTCGACGAGCGCGTCGAGGTCCACGTCGACGACGGTCACGGCGGCCGCGGGGCACCGTTCCTGTGGGCCCGGCTCGGTACCGGTGCACTCCGCGTCGAAGCGGCCGAAGCGGGCTGGACCCGAGCGGTGACCTGGCATGCCGCGGGCCGCGCGTTCGTGCAGCTGCGACGCTGACCGCAGACCGGGACATACGACATACGAGAGCGGCTGACGCGAATCCGCGTCAGCCGCTCTCGTATGTCGTATGTCCCGTCGTTCAAGGCTGTCGGCGCATGCCGCGCAGCGCCGTGCGCGTCCCGGCCCACAGGCCCGCGGCCACGGCGACGGCCGCCATCGCGAGCAGCCAGTTGCGCAGGTAGTCCAGCGGCACGACCGTCGGGTTGGCCGCGCCGCCCGGGCGCAGGAGCGGCGGGAGGGCGATCGCCGTCAGGGAGCCCGCGACGATCAGGGCCGCGCGCGGGATCCCGTGCAGGCGCAGGCCGAGGGCGCCGGTGAGCGCGGCGACGGCGATCAGGAGGGGCGCGATCAGCCCGTCGTGCACGACGACCGCGCCCGCGAGCCACAGCGCGATCCGCCAGGGCGAGGGCTGCTCGATCAGCAGGGCGCCGCCCAGGCCCATCAGGGCCAGCCCGAGGCCCGCCACCAGGTACCGGTACGCCATCACGCCACCTCCAGTCGGCCGACCCACTTGGTCTGGAGCACACCGGGGCGGTTCGGGGCGATGATCCGCGCCGGGTAGCCGTGGTCCGGGGACAGTTCCTCGCCGTTCAGGCGCAGCGCCAGCAGGGTGAGCGGGTCCTGGGCGTACTCGCGGCCCATCTCCATCACCCGGTACGCGCCGACCGGCTCCAGCGACTCCACCCGGGCACGTGCGGCCGGGCCGCCTCCGGCCCGGTCCAGCAGGTCGCGCACGCGTACCCCGGTCCACCGGGCGTTCTTGCTCCAGCCCTCGACGCACGCGATCGGCAGCGTCACCTCGTACTGCGGCATCGCGCACAGTTCGTCGAGGGTGAGGGTGTACGGGCGCGGGCCGGCGACGGTCAGCCGCCAGTCCTGTACGGAGGCCGCGGTGACCCCGGCCGCCTTCGCCGTACGGTTCACAGGGAGCCCCTGCGGTCCGACGGCGGGATCGCGCGGGGCGAACAGGTCGAGCCGCCCGAGCGCGGTCACGGACTGCCCGGCGGTCGTCAGCGTCACCGCCCCCACCGCCGCCGCAACGCCCACCAGCAGCGCGCGCCGGTCCGGGCCGTCGGCCTCGGGCAGCGCGAGCGTCCCCCGGGAGCGGCGGGTCCAATGGGCTTGGATCTCCGGCCACTTCACGGCGATGTGCACCATCAGCGCGCCCACCAGGAGCCAGGCCAGCGCGAAGTGCACGGGTACGAAGGAGAAGGGCCAGGGGTACCACTGGAAGGTGTTGAGCAGCCCGCTGAACAGCTCGAACACACCGGCCGCCACCAACACCGCCACGGAGGCCCGCTCGAGCGCGTGCCGCACCGACTTGAGCGGCGGCCATTCGAACAGCCGCGGGTACACCGCCCACAGCTTCGCCAGCAGCAGCGGGATCGCCGCGATCCCGGAGACCACATGGAGTCCCTGGGTGAACCGGTAACCCCAGTAAGGGCGGCTCGGCAGCCGGTCGGCGAGCCACACCGGCGGGTGCTGGAAGTAGTGGCTGAGCACACCGGTGGCGAAACACACGGCGAAGGCGAGCCCGAGCCAGCGGCCGACGGCGGTCGCGGTACGGGCGTCGTGCAACCGCGCCTTGAAGGTGACGGGCGGGTCGGGAGGAAGTCGCAGAGGGAAGCGCATGCACCCATGACACCCCCGACAAGGCTCACGGAGGCGGTTCGGACTCCTTACGAAACACGGACATGAACGGCGCCGTACCCCGATGTACGGCCTTTGCCTGGAACGCTGCGGCTGTGAACCTGCGTACCGCCCTCGGCCTCTCCGCCCTCGCCGCCCTCGTCGCCGCCCTCGTGTGGACCATCCGCTACGACGGCTACTTCACCGACCCCGCCGGACTGTCCTGGCGGTACGCGGCCTGCTGGGCGCTGTTCGCGGTCGCTGTGCTCGCGCTGCGCCGGGTCCCGGCCGCCGCCGTCGTGCCGCTGGTGCTGGCGGGGGCCGTCGCGGTGGCGGCGGCGGGGCTGGTGGCGGCGCCCCGGACCAGCACCGACTCGTACCGCTACGCCTGGGACGGCCGGGTCCAGTCCGCGGGCATCTCCCCGTACGACCACGCTCCGCAGGACGCCGAGCCGGCCCGGCTGCGCGATCCGTGGCTCTTCCCCACGGGCGCCGCCGCATGCACCGGCCCGGACCTGGCCCGGATCCCGTACACCGGGGACACCCCGCACTGCACCCGGATCAACCGGCCCGCCGTGCACACCATTTATCCGCCGGTCGCCGAGGCGTACTTCCTGGCCGTCGACCGGCTCTCCCCCGAAGGCGCCCGGCACAAGCCGCTCCAGATCGGCGCCGGGGTGCTGTCCCTCGGCGTGACCGGCGCGCTGCTGCTGATCCTGCGCCGCCGGGGCACGGACCCGCGCAGGGCCGCGTACTGGGCATGGTGCCCGGCCGTCCCGATCGAGGCGGTGAACAATGCGCACGTCGACGTCCTGGGAGTGCTGCTCGCCGTGGCCGGTCTCGGGCTCGTGGCCGCGGAGCGCCTCGGGCGCCGGGCGGCCGGCGGGCTGGTCCTCGGCACCGCCGTCGCCACCAAGCTGATGCCCGCGATCGTGCTCCCGGGCGCCCTGTCGGGCGTCCGCCGGGTACGCGATGCGGTCGCCGTGCTGCTGCCGGCTGCCGCCTTCACTGCGCTCGCGTACGTGCCGTACGTCCTGCTCTCGCGCGGCTCCGTCTTCGGCTACCTCGGCGGCTACGTGGAGGAGGAGGGGTACGAGGACGCCTCGGCCGGTTCCCGCTATGCGCTGCTGCGGTTGGTGCTGCCGGACGACTGGGCGCTGCCGGTGCTGCTCGCCGCGATGGCGGGCGTGTGCGCGTACGTGCTGTGGCGCGGGGATCCCCGACGCCCGTGGAGCGGCGCGCTGTTGGTGACGGGGTGGGCGTTCGGGCTGCTCACGCCGGGCTATTCGTGGTACGCCCTGCTGCTGGTCGCGCTCGTGGCGCTGGACGGACGCTGGGAGTGGCTGGGCATCGCCGTCGCGGGCCCCGCCGTGTACGTCACGGGCCAGGTGTTCGGCTCGCGCGAGGCGGTGAGCGCCACGGCGTACGGCCTCGCGGTACTCCTGGTGCTGGTGGTCACCGCGGTACGCCGGCGAGGGCTCCGCACGGCTGATCGCCGCTGCTGACCCGTCAGGGCTGCCCGTGCGGATGCGTGATCCTGCTCGGTGGGACGGGGTTTCGAGCAGGTATTGACATGCATCCCGCACTGCGCTGCACTTTGGCTGCACTTTGGCCGACTCTCTGAACTCCCCTTCCCTCCCACGACTTGGGGACTTGCCATGCGTCTGCTCAGATTGCTGATCGCCGCCGTCTGCGCGGTGGCCGCGCTCTCCTTACCCGGTGTCGCCGCCGCCGGACCCGTGCCCGCACAGGCCGCCGCCGGGCCGCCCCGGACCGTCCCGGCGCTGCGGCAGTGGACGGCCGGGACCGGTACGTACGCCTTCACCACCGCCGGCCGTATCGTCGTCGACCCCGCCTACACCGCCCAGCTCTCCGACGAGGCCGCCACACTCGCCGAGGATCTGGGCGCGCTGGCCGGGCGTCCCGTCGCCGTCGTCACCGGGAGCGCAGCCCCCGGCGACATCGCACTGAGCCTCGGTGACCCCGGCCTGCCCGCCGAGGGCTACCGGCTGACCGTCGGTCAGTCCGTCGGCATCCGGGCCGCGACCGACACCGGCGCGTTCTACGGCACCCGTACCGTGCTCCAGCTCCTGCACCAGTCGCTCTCGGTGCCCGCCGGCACCGCGGTGGACTGGCCCACCAAGGCGGAGCGCGGGCTCATGATCGACCAGGGCCGGAAGTTCTTCACCGTCGACTGGGTCAGGCAGCACATCAAGGAGCTGGCCTACCTCAAGCTCAACTACTTCCACTTCCACCTGTCGGACACGTTCGGCTTCCGCCTCGAGAGCTCCACCCACCCGGAGATCGTCTCCGCCGACCACTACTCCAAGCAGGACATCGCCGACCTGGTCGCGCTCGGGCAGAAGTACCACGTCACGATCGTTCCCGAGATCGACACCCCGGGGCACATGAACGCCGTCCTGGGCGCCCACCCCGAGCTCAGGCTCAAGAACAGCTCCGGCACGGCCAGCCCCGATTTCATCGACCTGTCACTGCCGGCCTCGTACACCCTGATCAAGGATCTGGTGAACGAGTACCTGCCCTTGTTCCCGGCCCCGTACTGGCACATCGGCGCGGACGAATACGTCACCGACTACGCCAAGTACCCGCAGCTGCTCAGCTATGCCCGCGCCCACTACGGAGCGGGCGCCACCGCCAAGGACACCTACTACGGGTTCGTGAACTGGGCCGACGACCTGGTCCGGGCGGCCGGCAAGACCACCCGGATGTGGAACGACGGCATCAAGGCCGGGGACGGGACCGTCACTCCGCACGCGGGCATCCTCGTCGAGTACTGGTACAGCTACGGGCTCACCCCGCAGCAACTGGCCGCGGCCGGCCACACCGTGGCCAACGAGTCCTGGACTCCGACCTATTACGTGCTCGGCGGCGCCAAACCCGACACCAAGTGGATGTACGAGACCTGGACCCCCGACCGCTTCGAGGGCGGGGCCACCCTCACCGACCCCTCGAAGAACCCCGGCTCGCTGATCCACGTGTGGTGCGACAACCCGACCGCCGAGACGGAGGACCAGATCGCGGCGGGCATCATGTACCCGCTGCGCGCCCTGGCCCAGCAGACCTGGGGTTCCCCGAAGTCGGCGAGCGCGTACGCCGACTTCACCCCCATCGCGGCTGCGGTCGGACACAACCCCGCCTGGCCGGGCCTCGCCCAGCCCGGCAACCTCGCCCGCAACCGGCCGACCACCGCCTCCAGCACCGAGACCGCCAACTTCCCGGCCTCCTCGGCCACCGACGGCGACCCCGGAACCCGCTGGTCCAGCGCCTACAGCGACCCGCAGTGGCTCCAGGTGGACCTCGGCTCGAGCCAGGCCGTGAGCCGGGTGGTGCTGCGCTGGGAGGCGGCGTACGGAAAGGCCTTCCAGATCCAGCTCTCCGACGACGCGACCACCTGGCGCACGGTGCACTCCACCACGACCGGCGCGGGCGGGGTGCAGGAGCTCACCGGCCTGTCCGGATCCGGCCGCTACATCCGCGTGTACGGAACCCGGCGCGGCACCGCGTACGGCTATTCGCTGTACGAGTTCGAGGTGTACGGGGGCCAGTTGAGCGGCACCCGGACCCTGGGCGCAGCCGGCAAGGCCCTCGACGACCCGGCGAGTTCCAGCGCCTCCGGCACTCAGCTGATCACCTGGACACCCCACGGGGGCCCCAACCAGCAGTGGCAACTGGCACTCGACGCCGACGGCTCCTACTCCATGGTCAACGGCTCGTCCAGGCTCTGCGCGGACGTCTCGGGCGGGTCCACCGCGCCCGGTGCAGCCGTCGTCCAGGCCACGTGCAGCGGCGGCGACAGCCAGCGCTGGCTGATCACCGCCCTCGGCGGGGGCGAGTACGCGGTGGCCAACAGGAAGAGCACGCTCCTGCTGACCACCGCATCGGGTACGGACGGCGCCCTGGTCACGCAGCAGCCGAGTTCCGGTTCGGGCTACCAGCGGTGGCAGATCACCTGACGGGAGGGCAGCTCGTGGACGTCTCCCGGCGACGGCCCGTGCCGGGGGACGTTCAGCCTTCCGCCCGGTGTGGCCGGTCCGCCCGGTGTGCCCGGTGCGCTCGCCATTCCGGGGCGAGGACCGACCAGACCTCCTCGTCGTGCCGCTTCCCGCGGTACAGGTAACTCTCCCGCAGCACGCCGTCCTTGGTCATCCCGAGCCGCCGGGCCACGGCGATGCTGGGCTCGTTCCCGACCGAGACCACCCACTCCACGCGGTGGATGCCCCGCTCCTCGACGGCCCAGTCGGTGATCGCGCGCACGGCCCGGGTCACCAGCCCCTTGCCCACCGCGGACGGCTCCAGCCAGCAGCCCGCCTCGGCCACGCCCTGCGCCACGTCGAACCTGCGGAAGAGGACCGCTCCGACCAGCTTCCCGTCGGTCCGGATGCCGTAGAGCCGCCCGGCGTCGGCCGCGGTCTTCTCCGCGTACGCCTGGAGGAGCGCCCGGCTGGAGTCCAGGTCCGTGACGACGTCGGGGAGTCCGTTGAACTGCCCTATGAACTCCCGTCCTCGGTCCACGTGGGCCAGGAACTCCTCGGCCTGCCAGGGTTCGAGCGGGCGCAGCTCCGCGCCGTCGTCGCCCAGGGATATCGCGAACATCGTCACCTTCCACGGTCGGAACCAGCGCACACCACGCCGTCGGGCCGCGGCGAAAGGATCTTCTCAAGGCCCCCTCCGGTGCATCCGTGTCACATGCGCCGCACCGGGCGCGGCCCGCGTCGACAGCTGCCCTCGCCCGTGGAACGCCTTGTCCACCACGCGCGTTGTGCGGGAGGCGGAGGATCGTCCCACCGCCACGACCGTCTCCCGAAGGAGTCCCGCGTGAATCGCCCCACCGCCCCGCTCGTCCTCGACCCCGCAGGCGCCGACCGGCATGCCGAGGACCGGCTGCTGCGCGCCCAGGGGCCCGCAGCCCGCGTCGACGTCCTCGGCGTGTCGGCCTGGTCCGTCACCGACCCGGCCCTCCTCAAGGAGTTGCTGACGAGCCCGGACGTGTCCAAGGACGCCCGCGCGCACTGGCCCGAGTTCGAACAGGCCGTACAGACGTGGCCGCTCGCCCTCTGGGTGGCCGTGAACAACATGTTCACCGCGTACGGAGCCGACCACCGCCGGCTGCGGCGGATGGTGGCTCCCGCGTTCGGCGCACGCCGTGTCTCCCTGCTCCGCGGCACGGTCGAGACGATCGTGGCCGGCCTCCTGGACGAGCTCGCCGCCCTCCCGCCGGGTGAGGTGGCAGACCTGCGCGAACGGCTCGCCTACCCGCTGCCCATCGCGGTCATAGCCCACCTCATGGGCCTCCCCGAGGAGCAGCGCAGTGACTTCCGTACCGTGGTGGACAGGTTCTTCGACACGACCCTCACCCCCGAACAGGCCGCCGCGAACACGGGACGGGCCTACGAAGTCCTCGCGCAGCTCATCGCCGCCAAGCGCGCCGAGCCCGGCGACGACATGACCTCCCTCCTCATCGCCGCCCGTGACGAGGAAGGGGACGGCTCCGCACTCTCCGACGCCGAGCTGAGCGACACCCTGCTGCTGATGGTCAGTGCCGGGTACGAGACGACCGTGAACGTCATCGACCAGGCGGTGACCGCCCTGCTCACACACCCGGACCAGCTCGGCCACGTCCGCGCCGGCCGCAGCAGCTGGAACGACGTCGTCGAGGAGACCCTGCGCCACGAGCCGGCCGTGAAGCACCTGCCGATGCGCTTCGCCCTGGCGGACATACCCCTGCCCGACGGACGGACCATCGCCAAGGGGGAGGCGATCCTCGCCTCGTATGGCGCCGCCAACCGGCATCCCGACTGGCACGGCCCGGATGCCGATGCCTTCGACGTCACGAGGGTCACGAAGGACCACCTCGCCTTCGGGCACGGCGTCCACTTCTGCCTCGGCGCCCCGCTGGCCCGGCTCGAGGTCGCGGCCGCGCTCGAGGCCCTCTTCGACCGCTTCCCGGACCTCGAACTGGTGGTTCCCGCCGAAGAGCTGCTGCCCGTCGCCTCCCTGATCAGCAACGGCCACCGGACCCTGCCCGTCCGTCTCGGCCCCTCGGCATGACCCACTGAGCGCGGCGGAGCCGGCGCCCTCATGCGGAGCCGACCGGTGCAAGGGCGGAAAAACCCCCGAAGTTCACTCCCCCGACGCCTGTCGCAGGCCGATCACCGACCACGTCCGCCCTAGGCTGCCGCCATGGCTGAGGTGGGGGTCACGGTCCGGGGTTGCCGGCTGCTCGGAACGCTCGGGTCGGTGCTGCTGGCGGCCGGGAGCTGGTCGGCCGGCGCACTGCCGTTCGGGGTTCCCGACGGGGTGTGGGCGCAGCGGAGCCCCGCCCACACGGTGCTGGGAGCTGCGGCGTCGTACGCCGGACTGGTGCTGCTCGTGATCGCCTGGTGGCGGCTGGGCGGGCTGCTGCGGAGCGGGGAGCCCGTCGGCCGCAGACAGCTGCGCTCCGTGCTGTGGTCCTGGGTTCTGCCCCTCGTACCGGGCCCGCTGTTGTTCAGCAACGACGCGTACAGCTATGTCGCGCAGGGCGCGCTGGCGGGCCGGGGCTGGGACGTGTACCGGCTGGGGCCGTCGGCGCTCGGCGGTCCGCTGGCGGACAACGTGCCGGAGATGTGGCAGGACGCACCGGCGCCCTACGGGCCGCTGGCCGTCGCGGCGACGCGGGCCGTGGTGGCCGTCACGGGCGAACACCACACGGTGGCGGCGGTGCTGGGGATGCGGCTGGTGGCCCTCGTGGGGCTGGGGCTGATCGTGTGGGGCTTGAGCCGTCTCGCGTCCGAGTGGGGCATCGGGGAGGCCGGGGCGCTGTGGGCGGCGGCGCTCAACCCGCTGGCCCTGGTGCATCTGGTCGGCGGGGCCCACAACGAGGCGCTGATGATCGGGCTGATGGTGGCGGGGCTGGTGGCCTTCCGCCGGGGCCGCTGGGTGCTGGGCACCGTCGTCCTCACGTCGGCCGCGCTGGTCAAGGTTCCCGCCGCGGTGGCTCTGCTGTGTGCCGCCGCGTGGTCCGTCGGCGGGCGGCCGGACCGGCGTTCGGGCTGGTCGCGGGCGGCAGGGATCTCGCTGGTGGCCCTCGCGGCGCTGGTGCTGGGCGTGGGTGTGTGCGGCCAGGGCTGGGGGTGGCTGTCGACGCTGAAGGGCCCTACGCAGGTGTACACGGTGCTCTCGCCCAGCACGGACGTGGGCCGTGTGCTCGGACTCTTCGCCGAGGGGCTCGGCGTGGGTACGGCGGCCGATGCGATCGCCGCCGCGCGGTCGGTGGGGATGCTGCTGGGCGTGTGCGCGGTGGCCTTCTGCGCGTGGCGTGCCCCGCGTACGGGTCCCGAGTACGCCACCGGCATGGCGCTGCTGGGACTGGTGGTGACCGCTCCGGTCGTACAGCCCTGGTACGTGCTGTGGGGGATGGTGCCACTCGCGGCGGTCGCCTGGCGGCTGCTGGAGGACACCCGGGCGAGGCTGGCGATGCTGGGGCTGCTGGTGATCGTGCTGCCCAGCGGGACCGCGCCCACCTGGCCCTACGTGCTCGCGGCCGTCACGGGAGCGTCGGCAGCCGTGGCGGCACTCGTGGCGTGGGGTCCGCTGCGGCTGGGGGCGGTGCCCCGCCTTCTCCTGCAGGAGCGCGGGTGGGTGCGCGCAGCGGCCAGAACGCGCCGTTGAGCGTGGCGAGGAAACGGGGTTGTCCCGGCCCGTGGTGATCACTAAGGTCGGCTGTGTGACTGCCGGGTCGGCCTTGAGCCATGTACGAGTAGGGTTTCCGGCCTCGGCGTGAGCACGGGGCGGGCCAGGGGCCCGCCGCTTTTCCGCGTTTTGTTCCCGGGCGCCCGCGTGTGGCGCCGTTCCAGCGGATCCCGAAACCGGAGACACACCACTCATGCAGAACACTCAGCAGTACCCGAACGCCGTCCAGTTGAACCACACCGTCGTGCATGCCAGGGACCGGCAGCTGTCGGCCGAGTTCCTCGCCGTGATCCTGGGACTGGAGGTCGGCGCTCCGTTCGGGCCGTTCCTGCCCGTCGACCTCGGCAACGGCGTGACGCTCGACTACTACGCGATGACCGACGAGCCGATCCAGCCGCAGCACTACGCGTTCCTCGTACCCGACGAGCGGTTCGACACCATGATCGCCCGGCTGGAGGCGGTCGGGGTCACCTACTACGCCGACCCCCACCACACCGAACCCGGGCACATCAACCGCCTGTTCGGCGGCCGCGGCGCGTACTTCGCCGACCCGGACGGCCACAACATGGAGATCATGACCCGGCCCTACGCCCGTCCGTAGCGGGTACGCGGGCCTCAGCGTCGGCTGCCGGTGAGCCTGCCGTCGGGGGTCAGGGTGAAGGTGGTGTTCATCATGCCGGAGGTGCCGTGGTCCGCATCGCCGTACGCCCGGAGGCTGATCTGCTCGGCCTTGCCCCAGTGGATCTCGGCTTCGGCGGCGTGGCTCCAGCGGTTGACCCGGATGTGCGCCGACCAGTTGGCGACCTCTTCCTGTCGCCAGGCGCCCCAACTGCTCTCCGGCAGCAGGCCCGGCGCCGCGCCCCGGTAGACGCTGAAGGCCGTGAACGCGAGCAAAGCGGCGGCCACGGCGAAGCCGAGCACAGCCGCACGCGGGCGGCGTAAGAGGGACACGGCATGCTCCTGTCGGTGGGGACGGGGCAGGCCGGCCATGTCGGCCGGCCATGTTCCTTGCCGGTCAGGTAGACGGGTGCCGGCGCGGTTGCGTTCCAAGTCGGCGGCGTCAGGGCGAAGGCGGTCCGGCGGCGCAGACCTCAGTACGCCTCGCTCGCCTTGGCGCGGAAGGTCTGCCGGTAGGCCAGCGGCGCCACCCCGATCGCCTGCGCCATGTGGCGCCGCAGCGAGGCGCCCGTGCCCAGTCCCGCCTCGTCCGCGATCCGGTCCACGGGCAGGTCGGTCACCTCCAGCAGCCGCCGTGCGTGCTCGATGCGCTGCCTGGTCAGCCACTGGCCCGGGGTCATGCCGACCTCGTCGCGGAACCGTCGCGAGAAGGTCCGCACGCTCATCCCCGCGTGCCGGGCCAGCTCCGCCAGCGCGATGGGCCGGCCCAGCCGGCCCAGAGCCCAGTCGCGGGTCGCAGCGGTGCTCGCCTGCGAGGCCTCCGGCACCGGCCGCTCGATGAACTGCGCCTGGCCGCCCTCCCGCCACGGCGGCACGACGCACAGCCGGGCCACCCGGTTGGCCACCGCGCTGCCGTGGTCGCGGCGCAGCAGGTGCAGGCAGAGGTCCACTCCGGCGGCGACCCCGGCGGCCGTCAGGACCTGGCCGCCGTCCACGAACAGCACGTCCGCGTCGACCTCGACCTGGGGGAAGGCGCGCTGGAAGTGCTCCGCCTCGTTCCAGTGGGTCGTCGCCCGGCGGCCGTCGAGCAGGCCGGCCGTGGCCAGGACGTACGAGGCCGTGCACATCGAGACGATCCGCGCGCCGGCCGGCAACCGCGCGAGGGTCTCGGCGAGTTCACTGGGCAGCCAGTCCATTGCGGCGGGGTCGTTGCCGTCCGCGCCGGGGCCGCAGATGAAGGGCGGGATGACGAGGGTGTCCGCCGTGGCGACGACTTCGGCGCCATGCTCCACCGTGACACCGAAGTCGGCGCTGGTGCGGACCGGGCGCCCGTCGAGGCTGCAGGTCAGGACCTCGTACAGGGGTTCTCCGGCCGGGCCCTCGGCCGTACCGAAGATCCGTACGGGGATGGTCATCTCGAAGGGGTAGACGCCGTCGAGGGCGAGGACGACGACCCGGTGTGCGAGCGCAACAGCCATGGCCAGATCTTTTCACATCGTGGCAGTCCGGCCACTCGTTCCCGTGGATCCCGCCCGGCACGCTTGATCGCATGACGACGACACAGGCAGCACAGACGGCACAGACGGCCCGCCAGACCTCAGCTCCGCACAGCATGCGGGCCATCACCCAGACCGCGTTCGGCGGCCCGGAGGTACTCCGGCTCGCCGAGACCGACCGGCCCGAGCCCGGTCCCGCCGAGGTGCTCGTACGCATCCACGCGGCAGCGGTCAACCCCACCGACGTCTGGCACCGCGCCACCGGCGGCCTCGCCGGCACCGGCCTACCGCCCGTCCGGCTCGGCTGGGACCTGTCGGGCACCGTCGAGGCCGTCGGTATCGGCGTCACCCTGTTCCGCCCCGGCGACGAGGTGTTCGGCATGCCCCGGCACCCGGTGCCGGCCGGCACGTACGCCGAGTACGCGACCTCCCCCGCCCGGCACCTCGCCCACAAGCCGGCCGGCCTCGACCACGTCCAGGCCGCCGCCCTCCCGCTGGCCGGCCTCACCGCCTGGCAGGCCCTGGTGGACACCGCGGACGTGCAGCCCGGGCAGCGGGTGCTGGTGCACGCGGCGGCCGGGGGCGTCGGGCACCTCGCCGTCCAGATCGCCAAGGCCCGGGGCGCGTACGTGATCGGCACCGCGAGCGCGGCCAAGCACGCGTTCGTCCGCTCCCTCGGCGCGGACGAGGTGGTCGACTACCGCACGGCCGACTTCGCCGAGACCGTCACGGACGTCGACGTCGTCCTCGACACGATCGGCGGCGCATACGGACCGCGCTCGCTGCGCACCCTGCGCCCCGGCGGCATCGTGGTCTCCCTGGCCTCGCCGGCCGAGGCCGCCCTCGCGGAGGAGGCGGAACGACTCGGGCTCCGGGCCGTGTTCATGGCGGTGGAGGCCGATCACGCCGGTATGCGGGAGATCGCCGCGCTCGCCGCGCGGGGTGAACTGCGCCCGCACATCGCGGAGATCCTGCCGCTCGCGAAGGCGGGCGTGGCACACGAGCTCTCGCAGTCCGGCCGCACGAGCGGCAAGATCGTCCTGACCACCGGACTGTGAGGAATCCAGGGAAACCCACGACGACGACGTACATCCTTGCCCCCGGTGCCTGGCACGCGGACGCAGCCCGTGCCGCTCTCCGCCGACCGCTAACCGTGTGACCCGACCCGGTCCGGCTGCGCAACGTGGGCCGCCCAGGCGTGCAGGTCGTCGGCCGAGGCTTCGACCGGGTCGGTGGCGGAGCCGGCCCAGGCTATGTAACCGTCCGGGCGGACCAGGTACAGGCCGCGTCCGTACGCCTCGTACGGACCTGTCTGTGCGGTGCGCAGGCCCGGGAGGGGCGGCAGTCGGTCCGGCAGCGGGGTGTCGACCGCGAGCAGGGTGAAGTGGGGGCCTCGGTAGAGGTCGAAGAGCCGCACGCCGTCGCGGTTGCCATCGGGCGCACGGTCTCCGGCGGTAAGGGCGTCCTCGGCCAGACCCGTGCGTGTCTCGCAGGTGAGCGACGAGTCCCGCTGGTCGAGGCCGAGTTGGCGGGTGGCGGCGCCACGCCGCTCCTCGCCACGGTGGATGCGGGTGGACAGCCCCAGCATGGCGGCGGCGTTGGGAAGGCGCTCCTCCTCATACGTGTCCAGCAGCGCCTCGGGGGCTCCGTCACGCAGAACGGCGGCGAGCTTCCAGCCCAGGTTGTAGGCGTCCTGGACGCTGGTGTTGAGTCCCTGGCCGCCTGCCGGCGAGTGGATGTGGGCGGCATCGCCTGCGAGGAAGACCCTGCCGTCACGGAAGCGATCGGCGAGGGCGGCGTTCACGGTGAAGTCCGATGCCCAGCGAACCTCGCTGACCTCCTCGGCCGGTATATGGGTGAATGCGGCAACCAGAGCCCGCACATCCTCCGCCGCGATCTCGTTGCCGACCGGCGCCGGCTGTGCGACGAACTGGAATTCCCGCGAATGCGGCAAAGGACACAGGGCCGCGAAGCCCGTACCGTCCGCGGCGGGCGGGAAGATGTGCCAGTTCTCCCGGTCGAGCGTCGGGATGACCACGTCGGCCACGAGCATCGGGGCGGGGTCGACGCGCTCGCCGGTCATCTTGATGCCGACGAGCCGGCGGACCGTGGACCGGCCGCCGTCGGCAGCGACGGCGTACGCCGCGCGGACGGTCACCGGACTCCCGCCTTCCGTCGGTATGAGCGTGGCCGTGACGGCCTCGGCGTCCTGGGTGAGCCCGGTCAGCTCGACCCCGAACACGACGTCACCGCCCAGTTCGCGGAGCCGGTCGAGCAGGATCCGCTGGGTGCGCCACTGGGGCAGGATCCAGGGCCCCGTATAGGGCGCGTCCTCGGTCGGCTCGGCGCCGTCGAACATGCGGTACTCGCCCGCACGGGTGCCGCCCTGCCACGTCATGCCGATCGGTGCGTGGCCGCCCCACTTCATGATCTCCTCGAGGATGCCCAGGTCGTGGAAGACCTCCAGGGTCCGCGGCTGGATGCCCTTGCCGCGGGAACCGGGGAACAGTTCCGCCGACCGCTCGACGACCAGCGCGCGCACGCCGCGCCGGGCGAGGTCACAGGCCAGAACCAGGCCGGTGGGGCCGGCGCCCACGATCAGGACATCGCTGCGCCGGCCCCCCAGGGCCGCGATCCCCACGGCGGCGCCCCGCTGCTGCCCGGCCTCGTGCTCGCGCCGACTCTCGTGCTCGTGCTCGTGCTGCGTCATCGATCTCCCCATTCACATAGCGAGACTTCTCCTTAACAACGTTAAGGAGGCTCGTATCGCAAGAGTGCCCTTAACGTTGTTAAGCTGTCAACCCTCGAACGAGTGCACCGCCCCGGGAGACAGGCAGTCGATGAACGCCAAGCCGCAGCAGACACCCCCTCGAGTCCCGCCGCTGAGTCGCCTGACCGTCGCCGAGACCGCGCTGCGGCTCCTCAACAAGGGTGGGCTCGACAAGCTCACGCTCCGCGCCATCGCGCAGGAGCTGGACGTGAAGGCGCCGGCGCTGTACTGGCACTTCAAGAACAAACAAGAGCTGATCGACGAGATGGCCACCGAGATGTTCCGGCGCATGGCCACGAGCCCGGCGCAGCCCCGGGCGGACGCCCCCTCGACACCGTGGCGCGAGAGGATGCTGGTCGCCAATCACGGTCTGCGCCGCGCCCTGCTCGCCTATCGCGACGGAGCCCGCGTGTTCACCGGGTCACGCTTCACCGGAACCGAGCACGCGGAACAGTCCGAGGCCTATCTGCGGGCCCTGCTGGCCCAGGGGTTCGAGCTGCCGCAGGCCGTACGCGCCATGACGACCGCGTTCTCGTACACGCTCGGTTTCGTGATCGAGGAACAGGGCGTCCACCCCGTCCCGGGCGAGCGCCGGGACGGCTACGACGTGGCGGAGCGCAGCGAGCGCCTGGCCGACTACCCGCTCGCGGCGGCCGCCGGTGCGCACCTCTTCCAGGAGTACGACGAACACTTCGAAGAGGGCCTGCAGATCGTCATCGACGGCATCGCCGCGCGGTACGGCATCCGCTGAGCCGCGCGGCGAGCCGTGAGCGCCGTCCGCTACGGGACGTTGGTCGTGGTCTCGCAGCGGACGGCCACGTCGCTTCCGTCATTGCCGTCGCAGGTGTCCTTCACGTCGTCGCCCCCGTCCATCACGTCGTTACCGCTTGCCGCCTCGTCCGCCGGTGAGAGCGGTGCCGGCGCGCTCTGAGCGGGCTTCGCCGACGAGGTCGGGCGGCTCTCGCGGCCCGGCCGGGCCGGCTTCGCGGCCACCCCGTTCTCGCCCCTCCCGTGCGCGGCGTGACCCGAGTTGCTGTCGCCGATGATGGCATCGGCGCCGGGCCCGCCCATGAGTACGTCGGCGCCGTGGCCGGCCGCGCTGGCCTCGGCGGACGAGTCGCCGGTGATGCTGTCGTCACCAGGCCCACCGTCGATGACGTCCTTGCCGCCGCCCGTCGCGTTGATGCCGCCGCGGCTGTCGCCGATGATGGCGTCGTTCCCGTCCTCGCCGAACAGGACGTCGTTGCCTCCGCCGGACGCGCTGGAGCCGAAGGCCATGCTGTCCCCGCCCATGCGGTCGTCACCCGGCCCGCCGAAGAGGACGTCGTCGCCCCCACCGGCGACGGAGGCTCCGGTGGCGATCAGGTCGCCGCGCAGGAGGTCCGCGCCTTCGCCGCCGTCCAATCGGTCGTTGCCCAGGCCTCCGGCGATCGTGTCGTTGCCGGCCAGGCCGCAGATCAGGTCGTCCCCGCCGAGCCCGTCGATGGTGTCCGCACCCGCCGACCCGATGATGACGTCGTCGCCCTCCGTCCCGACGATCGTGCCTGCCCCGGTAATGGTCGCCGCGCGGCCGAAGCAGGTGGCCCCGGGCGCGTCGGCGGCCGCTGCCGGGGATCCGCTGGAGAGCAGCGCGGCTGCGGTCAGCAGGGTGAGTGACTTACGACAAGGCATTCAGGCCTCCGGTGGGAGTGGTCACAGCTGCCCGGCCGTCCGAGGGACCAGGCTCGAATCCGTCGGGAACATATGGCGTGAAAGCCTCGAAGGCAATGAAATGCATAGCCTTTTGTATGTCTTACGCTCGGTTGGCCCCTCCGCGGAGAGGGCCGGGCACCCGGACGGGTCCGCTCCGGGTTGGCCCCTCCGCGGAGAGGGCCGGGCACCCGGACGGGTCCGCTCCGCCTCGAGGGAGCGGGTTCCCGGACGGTCGCCTACCGTCGAGGTATGAGCGGGATCATCGTGGTGCACGAGCTCGACAGGCCGGCGCCGGCCCGAGCCGGCAAGGGGTCGGCCCCGGGCGCCGAGGTACCCGTCCGCCAGGTGCATGCTGCGCCTGCGGCGCCGGGCACGACCACCGAGCCGGGGCCGCGCACGCTCTGCGGCAAGGACACGTTCGCGATGGAACCGGCCCGCTGGACCCCGTCCGGGCAGCCGGGCTCCCCGTGGTACCCGCCGCAGGAGGCGAGCCTGGTGTGCTCCTCCTGCGATGCGGCGATGGAAGACAGCTGATCGAGAACCGTTCGACGCCGACGAGCCCGTCTGCAGCCGACCACCCCGGGCGGCGGTGCTCTTCCCGGACGCCCGGCCGACCATCCAGCCGTACGCCGGCCACTACCCCTGGCTGGACGATCCGCACGCCTTCACCGCGGCCGTCACCGGCTTCCTCGCGTCCGGAAGGGGTGCAGAACGCGCCGGTGGCGGCACACCGCATGCGCACGCGGTGCGCTCACGTGAAGCTTGAGACCAGCTGACACGCACCACCCCGCACGTACCAGGTCGTGGCGACCGCGCCCAAGGAAAGGTCTGTCCTCATGCCGCTCACCCATCGCAAGGATCTCGGACTGCTCGCCCTGCGCCTGGGAGCAGGCGGTGTGCTGATCGCACACGGAGCGCAGAAGCTCTTCGGCTGGTTCGGCGGAGCCGGTATCGAGGGCACGGCCCGGGGCATGGAGCATATGGGATTCACCCCGGGACGGGAGAGCGCGATCGCAGCCGGGCTCGGCGAGGCCGGCGGCGGCGCGCTTCTCGCGCTGGGGCTTGCGACCCCGGCGGCCGGCGCCGCCGCGGCGGGCGCCATGGCCGGCGCCGCCGCGGTGCACGCACCTGCCGGATTCTTCGCCCAGGGCGGCGGCTTCGAGTACCCGGCCTTCCTCGGCTTCGTCGCGGCCTGCCTCGGCCTTTCCGGGCCCGGCTGCTTCTCGCTCGACCATCTCACCCGGCACCGGCTGGACCGGCCGGCCACGGTGGTGATGGCCTTCACGCTCAGCGCGGCCGCGGCCACCGTCGTCCTCAACCGGCGGGCCGCCACGCTCGCCGCCGCCGAAGCGTCCGGCCCGGGCCCGGACGCCGACAGGCAGACGGCGTAGCCGCCATCGCCGGCTCGCAGGGGCTACCAGCCGAAGCGGCGGTCGACCTCCTGGGCGAACTCCTCGAACGTCAGCACGTTGTCGCCGTTCTTGTCGGCGGCGTCGAAGAGCGCGGACGAGGCGTCGATGTCACCCAGGCCCCAGAACGGCAGGTCGCCGTTGGCGGCCAGGGTCGGGCCCTTCGTCCGCAGGGCGGTGATCACTTCCAGGCGGGTCAGGGTGCCGTCATGGTTGAGATCGAGCGCCTCGAACAGCTTGCGGGCCTTCGCACTCATCACGTACGTCCTTCCGGGAGGAGTCGGCAGGGGCTGCCTGCCGCCAGCCTACGGCGCCGCCCACCTCGGCTGACGGGCGCGGGTCCCGCGGGTCCCGCGGGTCCCGCGGGTCCCGCGGAGCGCGAGGAGCGGCGGACGCCCGGTCCGGGCACGGGTCGTGGGGCCGGGCGGCCGGGCCGCGGCATCTTCCCCGGCGGGATCCGAACCTTTCGGCGTACGAGGCCGTGCCCCATCCCAGGCAACGACGCGCACAGCGTGCGCAAGCCGACCCAGCAGCCGGAGGAACCACGCGGATGAGCGAGACAACACCCGAGCACGCCGCCACGGAGCAGGCCGTGACCGTCCTGATGGCGGTGGTGCCGTGCGGCTCCGACACCGCGCGCCGGATCCTGGCGGACACGGCGCGGGCCGCCGGAGTCGCCCTGCTCGAGACGGCCGAGGCCGTGCTCGCCCTGGGCGGCTGCCGCGCACTGCCGGCTTCGCTCGGCACGGCCCTGAAGGCCGCGATGGACGGGGCCAGGTCCGCCACCGCCCCGCCCGTGGCGCAGCCGTACACGCGACTGCTCCCCGATCCGCAGACCATCGGCGAGTTGCTGAAGCGGCACCGCGGCCTGCGCCGCCGCGCCCTGGCCGCGCCGCACGACCTCGCCGTGCGGGGCGAGCTCGACGACGCCACCTACACCCTGTGCATCCTGATGGGCCAGCGGAACGCCTCCACCGCACTCCGCTCGGCCGAACTGCTCGTCGGCGCCGAGTGGCTCGGCACCACGGTGAGGGGGAGGGTCCGGGACGCGTCAACGGAGCGCCACGGGTTGTGACTTCCCGTAGTGAGACTGCTACCTTTCGTGATCGCCGATGGAAGTGATCATGCGTAGAGGGGTGCGTCCCATGAAGACGGTCAGGAATACGACCCGTGCACTGACGTGCGCGGTGGTGAGCCTGCTGGCGGCGGCAACCGTGTCGGCCGGGCAGGTCTCCGCCGCGACGGAGCAGGCGGCGGCGTGCCGCAACATCGGAACGGCGTTCACGGACAAGCTGATCCCCGGGCAGTGCATCAGCAACGGCGGCTATCGCCTGGACATGCAGTACGACGGCAACCTGGTTCTCTACTCGGGCGATCGCGCCTGCTGGGCGAGCGGCACGGACGGAACCGACGGGGTCTACGCCGAGTTCTCCGGCGACTGGCGGCCCGACTCCCCTTACCTGTCCCTGGAATCGCAGTTCGGGCAGCTCAGGAAGTACCGCGGGAAGTACACCGGACTGCACAAGACCGGCAACGTGAGCATCAACAGCAAGGGCGAGGTCTGGATCGCCTACGGCAAGCTCGCGGGCTGCTGACCCATGGGGATCACCCGGACCTTGGCGCGCGGTGCGAGCGCGCTCGTCCTCACGTGCGGCGTCCTGCTCGGGGTACCGGCGGCCGGCCTCGCCGCCGTACCGGTGCAGCCGTCGGATGCCTGCGTGGCGAGCGACAACCTGGGCGAGATCGCGAACAACTTCATCTCGCGGTGCCGCAAGGGGTCCATCCGGCAGGCGTTCCCCGGGGAGCACTACGGGGATTCGCTCGGGTACATCCGGGGGTGCGGGCTCAAGTCCTGCCAGACGGCGTGGAAACTGCTGAACGACAACCGGTTCAAGAAGTAGCGTGCGCCGATGAGGACTTACGTCGCAGTGCTGGTCTGTGTCGCCACGGCCACGGCCGGCGGGCAGGCGCCCCTGTACCGGGAGAGCTTCGTCCTGCTGTCGGCCCGGACCGAGGACGAGGCCAGGTCCAAGGCCCGGGCCCACGGCGAAGCCCTCGAGGCGAGCTACCGGAACGAGAAGGGCGAGCTGATCACCTGGACGTTCCGGCAGCTCGTGGACGTCGCCGAGGTACCCGAGGACCCGCTAGGCGACGGCGCGGAGATCTATACCCGCCACTTCCGCGACTTCGCCGCCTACACGGCCTTCGAACCCCTGTTGTCCGGCGAGGACCTCTGAGCTCCGGCCCGCGACCGGTCGGGGGTCCGCCGAACTGCTGAAACGGCACCGGCGGAGGCGTCGCTGCGGCGCCGAGGGGGCACGGAGGACGGGTGAGACCTCTCGAGCTGCGCCCCGCGGCCGCGCGCCGCACCACCACGTCGCGTCGGGCGCTGCTCGCCGGTTCGGCCGGCAATCTCGTCGAGTGGTACGAGTTCGGTGTCTACGGCTGCCTGGCCACCGTCATCGCCGCGAACTTCTTCCGGCACGAGGGGAGCAGCGGCGCCGAGGCGCTGGTGGCCACGTACGCCTCGTTCGCACTCGCGTTCTTCTTCCGGCCCGTCGGCGCCGTACTGTTCGGGCGGCTCGGCGACCGCCTCGGGCGGCGGCCCACCCTCATCGTGGTCGTCGGCCTCATGACCCTCGCCACCGCGATGATCGGCCTCCTTCCGACCCGCGCCGCCATCGGCGGCGCCGCCCCCTGGCTCCTGACGCTCCTGCGCGTACTGCAAGGACTCTCCGCCGGCGGCGAGTTCGGCGGGGCCGTCTCCCTCATGACCGAGTACGCGCCCGTCGGCCGCCGCGGCCTCTACGGGGCGTGGCAGTCCTTCACCGTCGCGCTCGGCCTGCTCACCGGGGCCGGTACGGCCGCCGCCCTGGCGACCGCACTGCCCGCCGAGGCCCTGTACGCGTGGGGATGGCGGATCCCGTTCCTGCTGGCCCTGCCGCTGGGCGCGGTGGCCCTGTGGCTGCGTACGGCGCTGGAAGAGCCGCCCGGGGCTCCCCCGGGAGACGGCCGGGACGGTCCGGTCGGCGCCCGGGAGCTTGCGCGCGCCGTCGTACTCGGGATCGGGCGGATCATGGGCTGGTCTGCGGCCGGGTACACCTTCCTCGTCGTCCTGCCGTCCTATCTCCAGGCGACGCTCGGCGCCTCCCTCCGCGAGGCCCTGCTCGCCACCGCCCTCGCCAATGCAGGGTTCGCGGCGTCGATCCTGCCCGCCGGGGCGCTCAGCGACCGGATCGGCCGGCGCCCGGTGATGCTGTCCGGAGCCCTCGGCGTCGCGTTGCTCGCCCTCCCCCTCGTCCACCTGCTCCAGTCCCCCGGTGCATCGCCGTGGGCCAGAGCCGGTGCCGTGCTGCTCGCGGGTGCGCTGGTCGGCCTGCTGGCCGGGCCCGGACCGGCCATGCTCGCCGAGATGTTCCCGCGCAGGGTCCGCTGTACGGGGCTCGGCCTGGCCTACTCCCTCGCCAACGCGGTGTTCTCCGGCTGCGCCGGACTCGTCATCACCGCCCTGATCGCCCGGACGGGAGACCCTGCCGTGCCCGCGTACTACGCCGCCGGCGCCTGCGCCCTCAGCTGTCCCGCGCTGCTGGCCCTGCGCGGGCGCGCCCACCGGGAGCCGCTGCGATGAGGGTGATCGGGCTGATGTCGGGGACCTCGTACGACGCCGTCGACGCCGCGGCCGCCGACCTCGAACTGTCCGCCGAGGACGGCACGCTGCACCTCGTGCCGCTCGGCATGGTCAGCGAGCCGTACGCGCCCGACGTACGGGAGGCCCTCGCCGCCGCCCTGCCGCCCGCGGCGACCACCCTGGCCGGCGTCTGCCGCCTCGACACCCGGATCGGCCAGGCCTTCGCGGCGGTCGCCGCGCGCGCCGACCGGGAACTGTGCGCGGGGCGCGCCGAGTTGGTCGCCTCGCACGGGCAGACGGTGTACCACTGGGCCGAGGAGGGCCGGGTGCACGGCACGCTGCAGCTCGGCGAACCGGCCTGGATCGCGGAGCGCAGTGGCTGCCCGGTCGTCTCCGGCTTCCGGACGCGGGACGTGGCGGCGGGCGGGCAGGGGGCTCCGCTGGTCAGCCTGGTCGACCTGATGCTCCTGCGCGGGCGCCCCGGCGTGCCCGCGGCCCTGAACATCGGGGGGATCGCCAACGTCACCGTGCTGCCGGCGGGCGCCGATCCCATGGCGTTCGACACCGGCCCGGGCAACGCGCTGATCGACGCCGCGGTCCGTGAACTGAGCGCCGGGCGGTGCGCGTACGACGAGGACGGCGTGCTCGCCGCCGCCGGGCGGGTCCACGAGGGGCTGCTCGATCGGCTGCTGTCCGGGGAGCCGTACTACCGGATGCCGGCGCCCCGGACGACGGGCAAGGAGCTGTTCCACGCGGGCTACCTCCGGGCGCGGCTCGCGGGTTGCGGTGAGCTACGGCCGCAGGACCTCGTCGCCACGCTGACGCGCCTGACCGCCCGTACGGTGGCCGATGCGCTGCGCCCTCTCGCGGCCACCGAGGTCTTCGTGTCGGGCGGAGGGGTGCGCAACCCGACGCTGATGGCGATGCTCCGCGACGAGCTGGCCGGCAGCACGGCGGTCCGTGCTTCGCAGGAGCTGGGGCTGCCCGCGGAGGCGAAGGAGGCGTACGCGTTCGCGGTGCTCGGGTACCTCACCCTGCACGGCCTCCCGGGCAATGCCCCGGGGTGCACCGGAGCCGCCGGGCCGCGCGTGCTGGGCTCGCTCACGCCGGGCAGCCGTCCGCTGCGTCTGCCCGCGCATCCGGGCGGCGCGCCGCATGCCCTGTCCGTACGGGGTCCGGCGACCGCAGGAGCCGCGGTGTGATCGGCTCGAAGCCCGGAACCGGAAGCGGAGCCGGAGCTGCCCGCGTGGCCGGCAACCCGGCCCAGGTGGTCCAGGAGCAGCGCATCGACGCGCGGACGCTCGACCTCACCGTCACCTCGCCCGAGATCGACGCGCCGGTCACGGTGCGGTTGCTGCTCCCCCCGGCCTCGTCGAAGACCGCCACCCACGAGGTCAGGACGTCAGCCGGCGGACCACCTCGACCAGCGCCGCCCGCTGCGCGTCCGGTCCCGCGTCCAGGTCCTCCGGCACGAGGATGCGGGCGAGCTGCGGCAGTGTGAACCACGAGGCGACCATCGACATCACCGTGTGAAGCAGCCGTGCCGGGCTGGACTCGCCGCTGAGCGCGCCGCCCTGCTGGGCCGCGGCGATCGCTGCGATCTTCTCGGCGTAGTGGTCGGTGCGCTCGCACTGGGCGGCCAGCTGGTCCTGGCACTGCAGGCCCTCCCAGGCCAGGAGCCGCATGAAGTGCGGGTGGGCGCGGTGGTAGTCGTAGACCCGGCCGGCGTAGTCGCCCAGGTCGCGAGCCTGCGCCTCCGTGAGCGGGACGGCTGCCGCGACCTTCTTCAGCTCGGTCTCCAGCACCGCGCAGAACAGCTTCTCCTTGCTGCCGAAATACTGGTAGATCCGCTCCTTGTTGACGCCTGCGCCGGTGGCCACGCGCGCAACCCGGGCGCCGTCGAACCCGTGCTCGGCGAACTCCTCCACCGCCGCGTCGAGCAGGAGTTGTTTGGTGCGTGCTGTGTCCCAGGCCATGGCATGCACTGTAGTGCCCTCGAGCGGAATTCCAACCTGATGGTTGGACTTAAGATCATGTCCGTGCAAGACTCCAACCGCTCGGTTGGAAATTTGATCCGCCCGTCGTAACGCATCCAGGGGGAACCGCCTCATGTCCGCAGCTCCGACGACTCCGCCCGCCCCGCCCTCCTCCCACCGCCGCGCCTTCATCACCTGGCTCGCGGTCTACCCGACGATCACCCTCGCCCTCGCCCTGCTGGGCCCGTACATGAACGACCTCCCCCTGGTCCTGCGCACCCTGATACTCACGGTGGTCGTGGTCCCGATCGTGGCCTACTGGCTGATCCCGACCCTGCTGAAAGCGACGGCGTCGCTCCCCCGCCGGTCCGCGGGCGCCTGACCCGCCGGAGGGCCGGCGCCGGTCCTCCCAAAGACTCCCCCTAGGCGGGGGCGTCCAGCAGCTCCGGGCCGTTGTTGCGGACGCTGTTGACCGCCGTGGAGACCGCCCGTACGTCGAGGCGGCCGTCGGCCGGGGTGTGGAGGAGTGCCCGGAGGCCGTGGACGTCCTGGTGGGCGGGATCCAGCCAGGCGTCGTGATCCTCGGGGGACACGGTCAGCGGCATGCGGGGGTGGATCCGGCCGGCCGCGTCGGCGGCCTCGGTGGTGATGATCGTGGTGGTGAGGAGCCAGGCGGCCGGGTCGTCCTCGTCGGTCACGGCAGGGTCGCGCCAGAACTCGTACAGCCCGGCCATGGCCATCACCCCGGCGTCGTCGGGGGCGATGAAGTACGGCTGCTTGTACGCCTTCGCCGTGGCCGTGGCGGCCACGGACTGCCACTCGTAGAAGCCGTCCGCGGGCAGCAGGCACCGGCGCCGGGTGAAGGCACGGCGGTACGCCGGCTTCTCGTGCACCGTCTCGACCCGCGCGTTGATCATCCGGGCGCCCCCGTTCGGGTCCTTCGCCCAGGAAGGGACCAGGCCCCACCGAAGCGTACGGAGCCTGCGCTCCACCTCCCCGGTCCCGCGGTCGGGGCGTTCGAGGACGGCCCAGACCTGGTCGGTGGGGGCAACGTTCCAGCTCGGCGCCAGCGTCTCCCGGTGATCCCAGCGGGCCTCGAACAGGCCGGCCAGGTCTTCGGGGGCTCGGCTGGAGGCATATCGACCGCACATGGCATCCACTCTCCCACCGCGACGGCTCCCCCGGCCGCCGGGCCGGCGCCGCGGGCGCGGGATTCAAGGAGGGGTACGTGCCCGCAGCCACCGGGGCGGCCGCCCGGGCCGCTCACCGCGGACGGCCGCCGTCTCCAGCGTAGGCCGCAGTGCCGCCGCCCCGCACAGTGACGGCCACCCGGCGGGACCCGCTCGTACGGGCGGCCACCGATCGCCCGCCCCCGTCGGAGGCCGCCGCGGCGGCGGCCGACGGGCGAGCATCGAACGGTCGGAGCCGACCCCGTGACGCCAACGATCTGCTCCGTCTGTCGCACGCCCGTCCTCGTCGGCCACGAGTACGACATGACCGGCAGTTACGGGTGCAGCCGCTCGGAGGGCACGGCCATCAGGTGAGTCCCGTGCGGCCGCGGGGCTACGAGACGAACTCCTCGTCCCCGTAGCGCACCCTCGCGGTGTTCCAGTCGACCCCGAGCTCGGCCGTGAGCTGCCTGGCCATGGGGAGGTCGGCGACCGGGGTGATCAGGATGAGGCGGCCGCCCAGGGTGACCGAGCCGCCGCCGAGGCGTTCGCGGGCCTCGGGGTTCGCGAGCAGCGCCTCGCGGAGCCGGGCCGCGGAGACGCCGGGGGCCTGGATCTCCACCGCGTCGGTGTCCGGTGACGTGCGCGGCAGGCAGCGGAAGGTGAGCACCGACTCCTGGCGGTACTGCTTGCGGATGACGTCGGCGATGTGATGGAGCCCGTCGGCGCCGACCTTGTCGACGTCGAACTCCCGCGAGCGCTCGTACGTGGTCTGCTTCAGGTCGCCGGACCAGAAGACGCCGTCCAGCAGGGTCGACGCCCCCGGCCTGGCACCGTTGGTACGGATGATCTCGCGCACCTCGTGGTCGAAGCGCGTCAGCCGGGTCCGCAGCCGTGCGTCGTCGGGGTCCGTGATGACCGCGGTGTTGTTGGTGGCGAAGATCTCCCCGGCCGGGCAGCCATGCGTATCGGGGCTGGCCTGCGCGGTTCCCGTACCGGCGGCCCCCAACGCCAGGACGCCGACCGCGACCAGGACACCCAACCGTTGCTTCATGCCTCAACTCCCTGCCCACGGGCTCACGGTGCTGCGCCCAAGGGCGCATCGGGATCACCGTAGGGCCTGCGGCACAGCGCCGCGCGCGGCAACGCTCCGCTTGGCCGATAACAAGTGGCAGGACTGTCCGGTCAGTTGCGGGTCCAGGGGGTGTCTTGTCGATCGGGCCGGAGCCCGGCCCGATCGGCAGGACACCCCCTACGGCGTCATGGCCTGGCCGCCGATGTCCGCGGCGCCGCCGAGCTGCCCCTGCCACCACGACTCCGCCTCGCGGTGGTTCATCGCGGCCCAGGCGGGTGTCTGCTCGACCTGGCCGCGGCCGAGACGGCGGGCCAGGGCGACCATCTCCCGCCCGGCTGCGCCCCGCGCGGCCTGGTACGCGCGCAGCAGCTCGTCCCAGGTGCCGGCCCGGCGCCACGCATCCTCGAACGCGGTGGCGTCCTGGAGGGCCTTGGCCGCCCCGCTGGTGTTGTGCGGGCGCACCACGGTGGCCGCGTCGCCTGCGAGCAGCAGACGACCGGCCGTCGTCCGCGCCGTCTCCAGGTCGTAGATGGGCTGGACGAAGGTGTCCGCGGGCTCCGTCAGCGCGATCACCTGCGCCCAGTACGGCGGGAACTCCCGGTCCAGTAACGCGCCGAGGTGCGCGGTGAGTTCCTCGGTGATCCGCCCCGGCGGGAAGCTCGTCGGGTCGTCGAACGGCAGCCGCCCGGTCTGCGGGGGCATGGCGTACAGGACCCAGTTCACGCGGGGGCCGTCCGGCCCGGGAATGCGGTAGATGACACAGCTTCCGCCGCTGAAGCAGACGGTGGTCACCGAATCGGTGGGCCAGCCGCCGTCGCCGAGCGCCTCCAGCCGCCGGGCGTCGAAGTTCCCGCGCCAGCAGACGTACCCGGCGTAGGCCGGCCGGGATTCGGGGCAGACCGCCTCGCGCACCACCGAGCGGTACCCGTCGGCGCCGACGACCAGGTCGAACGCCTCGGCGGTGCCCTGTGCCAGCCGTACCTCGGCCCGCCCGCCGTCGCCGGCCACGCCCGTCACCGCCGCGCCCTGCCGGTAGACCACCGAAGCCGGTGTCGCCTCGCGCAGCCCTCTCCACAGCAGACCCCAGTGGTACGAGTGGAACGGGAACGGCTGCTCCCAGAACACCCTGCCGGCCGGACCGGCCGCCGTGTCGTCCCGGACCACCCACCTGCGCCGGGTCAGCCGGTGCGCGGCGATGCCGGCGGGCAGCGCGCCGGTGGCGGCGAGTTCGGCGGCGCGCCCGTCGTGGATGCACAGCCCGAGTCCGCGGTCCGCCAGCCGTCCGTGGGTGCGCTCCAGCACCACCACCTCGTCCGCGCCCGCGCGGGCCGCCGCCGACGCCAGGGCACAGCCCGCAATGCTGCCGCCCACCACCGCGACCGTACCGCCTCGCATACGTGCTCCCTCCGCGTGCTCTCCCGGGGCCCGTCACCCTACTGGGGCTTTCCGGCCGAGGCAGGAGGTTCGTCCGATGCCGGACACCCGGGCCGGCGCGAAACCCGCGGGCGCGGTACGGCCGGCTCGGATGTTGCGGGCCGGACCGGCCCGCACCGCACGTGGCTCCTCGCGCCGGTCAGTCGGCGAGTGCCGCCGATACGACGGAGCGGGCCTCCTCCTGTACGCGCGTCAGGTGGTCGGGGCCCAGGAAGGATTCGGCGTAGATCTTGTAGACGTCCTCCGTGCCCGACGGCCGGGCCGCGAACCAGGCGTGCTCCGTCGTGACCTTGATGCCTCCGATGGCGGCCCCGTTCCCGGGAGCCTCCGACAGCACCGCCGTGACCGGCTCCCCCGCCAGGGTGTCGGCGGTGACCTGCCGGGGTGACAGCCGGCCCAGTACCGCCTTCTCCTCGCGGGTGGCCGGCGCGTCGATACGGGCGTACGCGGGCTCGCCGAAGCGGGCCGTCAGGCCGGCGTACCGCTCGCTCGGGGTCTGCCCCGTGACCGCCAGCATCTCCGAGGCCAGCAGGGCCAGGATGATGCCGTCCTTGTCGGTGGTCCACACGGAGCCGTCGCGGCGCAGGAACGAGGCTCCGGCCGACTCCTCGCCGCCGAAGCCGATGGTGCCCGCGGAGAGTCCGTCCACGAACCACTTGAAACCGACGGGTACCTCGACCAGTTCGCGGCCCAGGTCGGCGGCCACCCGGTCGATCATGCTCGAGGACACCAGCGTCTTGCCGACGCCCGCTGCCGACGGCCACTGCTCGCGGTGGCCGTACAGGTACTCGATCGCCGTGGCGAGGTAGTGGTTGGGGTTCATCAGACCGCCGTCCGGGGTCACGATGCCGTGCCGGTCGGCGTCCGCGTCGTTGCCGGTGGCGATCTGGAACCGGTCGCGGCCCTCGATCAGCGAGGCCATCGCGTACGGGGAGGAGCAGTCCATCCGGATCTTGCCGTCCCAGTCCAGCGTCATGAACCGCCAGGTGGGGTCGGTGTGCGGGTTGACCACGGTCAGGTCGAGGCGGTGCTCCTCGGCGATCCGCCCCCAGTACGCCACGGAGGCCCCGCCGAGCGGGTCGGCCCCGATGCGCACGCCCGCGGCGCGTACGGCGTCCAGGTCGAGCACGGACGGCAGATCGCGCACGTACGTGCCGAGGTAGTCGTACGTACCCGTGGTCGAGGCCGCCGACGCGCGCGCGAACGGGATGCGCCGGACCTCCTTCATGCCCCCGCTGATGATCTCGTTGGCGCGCTCCTGGATCCAGCCGGTCGCCTCGGAGCCGGCGGGCCCGCCGTGCGGCGGGTTGTACTTGAAGCCGCCGTCCGCCGGCGGGTTGTGCGAGGGGGTGACCACCACTCCGTCGGCCAGGGCCGAGGTGCGTCCGCGGTTGTGGGTGAGGATGGCGTGCGAGACCGCGGGCGTCGGGGTGTAGCCGTCCGCGGCATCGACGAGCACGGTCACATCGTTGGCGGCGAAGACCTCGAGGGCGGTCACCCGGGCGGGTTCGGACAGGGCATGGGTGTCCGCGCCGAGGAAGAGGGGGCCGTCGATGCCCTGCTGGGCCCGGTACTCGCAGATCGCCTGGCTCGTCGCGGCGATGTGGTCCTCGTTGAAGGCCGTGGCGAGGGAGGATCCGCGGTGTCCCGAGGTGCCGAAGCTGACGCGCTGGCCGGGATCCGCCGGATCGGGGTGCAGGGCGTAGTAGGCGGTCACGAGCCGGGCCACGTCGATCAGGTCCTCCGGGCGCGCCTGCCGCCCCGCTCTTTCGTTGAGCATCCGCCCATTCCTCCGTAGTGGATCCGAACTGAATCAAAGAGAACAACCGTGGTCATTGTGTCGCCCCCTGAACGTGCCCGCACCGCCGCATCGCCACTCGGCCCGCACCTGTGCGCCCGGTCACGCAGCCCTCCTGTGTCCTACGGGTGACCGCGGGGGCGGCCGGTCGTTGAGCCCGGCGGCAGGAACCCCGGCCCCCGGAACCCCGACCGCGGAGACGTGGCAGCTGATGGATGCCCCCTACGGCCTCGACCCGCGGACCCTGTCCCGCCGCCGGCTGCTCGCGGCCGCGGGCGCCGTCGGCGCCGCCGAGCTCCTCGGGGCGGGACCCCCGGCAGCGGCGCGTACCGTCAGTCCGTCGGCCGCGCCGGCCCCGTTGTCCTTCACGGCGGCCACGAACGGCGCGGCGAGCCTGTCTCCGGGCGGGGACCGGCTGATCGCCGCGATCCACAACGTGCTCTGGTCGGTGCCGGGTTCCGGGGGCGACGCCGTGCCGCTCACCGCGGCGGCGCTGGAGGCGTGCCGGCCCGTGCACTCCCCCGACGGCGCGTCGGTGGCCTTCTGCGCCTACGGCAGCGGCACGTACCACATCTGGACCATGCGCCCCGACGGAACCGGGCTGCGGCAGCGCACCAAGGGCCCCTTCGACCACCGCGCGCCGGCCTGGTCGCCCGACGGCACGCGCCTCGCCTTCGCCTCCGAGCGCGCCGGGAGTCCGGTCGGCGGGGCCCCGTACCGGATCCACGTGCTGGAGCCGGCGAGCGGCGCAGTCACCCAGGTGACCGGACCGGCCGGGCAGGACGGGCCCCTGCAAAGCGGTGCCTGGGAGGACTTCGACCCCACGTGGTCGCCGGACGGGAAGCGGATCCTTTTCGTCCGGGCGACGGTGACGGCCGCCGCGACCGGGCCCCGGGCGGATGCGCGGACCATCGCCTCCGTCGCCGCGGACGGATCGGGTCCGGTCACCGTCGCCTTCACCGAGCAGGGACCGGCCGCGCAGCTCCTGGCCCCGGCGGTCGCGCCGGACGGGCGGCATACGGCCTGGCTGCGGACCACGCCCCCGCCGAACGCCTCCTGCACCCTCGTCGTCGACGGCCGGCCGGTGCCCGTCGCCGGGGATGTGGCGGCTCAGCCGCCGCGTTGGACGACCGCCGGGGAGCTGCTGGTCACGGTCGACGGCCGGTTCACCCTCGTCCGACCGCAGCAGCCGCAGGCGCCCCGGACGATCCCCTTCCGCGCACGGGTGGCGGCGGACCGGCCGCGCTACCGGACCAAGCAGTACGACCTCGGCGGCGAAGGCCGCGTGCACCCGGTCCGGGGCATTCATCTGCCCGCGCTGTCCCCTGACGGACGGTACGTCGCCTTCGCCGCCCTGAACACGCTGTGGCTCGGCAGCACCTCGGGCGGCCGCCCGCCCCGGCGGCTGTGCCAGGCGGCCCCCACCCGCTACCTGCTCGCCCCTTCGTGGGCGCCCGACGGGCGGTCCCTGCTGTACTGCGACGACCGTGACGGACTGATGGCGGTGCACCGGCGAGATCTCGCCACGGGAGCGGAGAGCACGGTCGCGAGCGGCGGCCGGGTCTTCCCCGCGCTGTCGCCCGACGGTCGGCGGCTCGCCTGCCTCGATCTGGTCGGGCGGCTCCTCGTACGCGACCTGGCGAGCGGCGCGGAGCGCGTCCTCGCCGCGCCGCTCGGCGGGGGCGGGCTGCCGGGCCGGCCCAGCTGGTCGCCCGACGGCACCCGCATCGCCCTGTGTGACCGCAATCGGCTCAACATGCGGTTCAGGGAGGGCTACAACCTGATCCGGGTGGTCGACGCGGCCTCTGGCTCCGACCGGCTCCATCCCGTCGCCCCCCACACCTCCGTCGCCGACCGGTACGACAGCGGGCCCGTCTGGTCGCCCGACGGCCGTTTCATGGCGGTGATCGTGGAATCCGCGCTGTGCCTGCTGCCCGTCGCGCCCGACGGCTCCCCGCGGGGCGCCCTGCGCACGCTGACGGCCGAACCCGCCGACCATCCCTCGTGGTCCGGTGACTCGAAGACCCTGCTGTACCTCTCGGGCACACGGCTGCGCCTCATCGGCGTGGACGGCGGATCGCCGAGGACGGTGCGGCTGCCCCTCGACCGGCGCAGGCCCACGCCGCCCGACACCGTCGTACACGCCGGACGGCTGTGGGACGGTACGGGCGAGACGGTGCGGGAGGACGTGGACATCCTCGTCCGCTCCGGACGCATCGCCGCCGTCGAGCCCCACCGCGCGTCCCGGCTGCCGGCATCGGGTGGCGCCCGGTTCATCGACGCCTCCGCCCGGACGGTCGTCCCGGGCCTGTGGGACACCCACACCCACCCGTGGCAGAGCACGTACGGGGGCCGCCAGAGCGTGGGCCAGCTGACGTACGGGATCACGACCGCCGTCTCGCTCGGCGGGTTCGCGTACGAACAGGCCCGGATCCGCGAGGCCGTGGCGTCCGGGCAGCTCGCCGGGCCGCGGCTGCTGACCAGCGGCGAACTCCTCGACGGAGCGCGCGTCGCGTACAGCATGGGGCGCGCGCACCGCACGGCGGAGGGTCTGCGGCGGTCCTTGGAGCGGGGTGCCGCGCTCGACTGGGACTTCGTCAAGACCTATGTGCGGGCCCCGTCCTGGGTGATGGAGGAGGCCGCCCGGTTCGCCCACGACCGGCTCGGGGTCCGCTGCGGAAGCCATCTGGCCTCTCTGGCCCTTCAGTTGGGCCAGGATCTGACCACCCATCTGCAGGCGACCGAACGCGCCGAGGCGGGGCACGTGCTGACCGCCTCCGGCTGTTCCCACCAGGACGTGACCGAGATCTACGGCGGGGGCGACGGGCGGCTCGCGATGATCGCCACCCCGTTCGCGGCGACCGCACTGCTCGGGGCCGATCCGGCGCTGGCCGACGACCGGCGGGTCACGGCCGTCATGGCGCCCTGGGACGCCGATCTGGTGCGCCGGTCCGCCGCAGCCGCCCCGACGGCAGCCCAGTTGGCGACGCTGGGCAGGGAGACCGACATCTACCGGAGGCTGCTGGCCGCGGGAGGCCTGGTCGCCCTCGGCACGGACGCGCCGCTGGTCCCGGTCGGGCTCTCCTTGCACCTGGGGCTGCGCGCCCTGCACCGGGGCGGGCTGTCCCCGGCCGAGGCCCTGCGCACGGTGACCGTCCTGCCGGCCCGGCTCTTCGGCCTCGGCGACGAACTCGGCACGGTCCGGCCCGGCAGGATCGCCGACCTGACGATCGTGGACGGGGACCCGTTCACCGATTTCGACACGCTGGTCCGCACATCCGGCGTCCTCAGAGGCGGCGTACCCCACACGACCGACGACCTCGTGGCCGCCTGCACCCCGGCGGCCTGCACCCCGGCGGCCGGCAGTCCGGCGGCCGGCAGCCCGGCCCACCGGCAGGCCGAACCCGTGGACTGGCGCCGCGAACGGCTCCTGATGCTGCGCGACGGCTGCTGTCACGCCTACGGGTAGCGTCAGCCGCCCGGGCGGCGTCGCGCGAGCGTACGGCCTCCCACGGCCAGGGCGATCGCGGCGACGATCAGCGTCGCCGCGACGGCGAACGTGATCCGCATCCCGTGGGCCACGGCTTCGGGCTGCGCCGTCGTCACGTCGGTCGTGGCCGATGCGAGCGCAAACACGGCGCCCATCACGGATGCGCCGGTGACGAGCCCCAGGTTGCGGGACAGGTTGAGCACTCCGGAGATGACGCCCCGCTGGTCGGGGCCGACGTCTGCCATGACGGCGGTGTTGTTGGCCGTCTGGAACACCGCGTACCCGGCGGTGGTGACCACGAGCGGGACGATGTAGCCGGCCACGCCGAGCGTCACCGACGTGAGGGACAGGGCACCGCAGCCCACGGCCACGCCGGCGAGCCCGGCGACTGTCATGCGCCGGGCGCCGAAGCGGTCCGCGATACGACCGGCGGGCACGCCGGTCAGCGCGGCGACGAGCGGACCGACCGACAGGACGAGTCCCACCAGGGCCTCGCCGAGCCCGAGTGCACGGGAGAGGTAGAACGGCCCGACCACCAGCGTCGTCATCATCACGGTGGAGACGAGCGCGCTCGTGCAGAGGCTCGCACCGAGCAGCGGATCGCGGAACACGGCCAACCGGATCAGCGGGGATGCCACTCTCGCCTCGGCCCGTACGAACAGGCCCACTCCGAGGACGGCAGCCAGCAGGAGGGCGATGTTGAGCGGACCGAAACTGCCGCGCCCCACGGTCATGGCCAGGGCATAGGCCCCGAGCGTCAGCGCGAGGAACAGCGTGCCCACGTGGTCGAAGCGGCCCCTGCCGGTCTTCGCGTCCTGCCCGTCGACGGGCAGGTGGCGGTGGGCCAGGACGAGTGCGAGGACGCCCAGCGGCGCGTTGACGAGGAAGATCGCCCGCCAGCCCGGTCCGGCGATCAGCAGACCGCCGAGCGAAGGGCCGAGGGCCGTGCCGATCGAGGACATGGTGCCGAGCAGCCCCATGGCGCTGCCGGTCCTCTCCTTCGGCACCGTCTCGCCGACGAACGCCATGGTCAGGGCCATCATGGTGGCCGCTCCGAGGCCCTGCGCAGCCCGGGCGGCGATCAGCAGCCAGAGCGACGGGGCGAGGCCGCACAGCACCGAGGCCACCGTGAACAGGGAGATCCCGGACAGCAGCAGCCTGCGGCGGCCGATCATGTCACCGAGCCGACCGACGCTGACGATCAGGGTGGTGATGGCGAGGAGATAGGCAAGGACGATCCACTGGACCTGCTGGAACGAGGCGCTGAACACCCGCGCCAAGGTCGGCAGGCCGACGTTGGCGGTGCTGGTGCCGAGCGAGGACAGCAGCATGGACAGGGACAGGCCGGCGAGCGCCCACCGGACCGAAGCCGTCTTCCCTTCGGCACTCCCGGCCGGCGCCTCGACGCGCCCTGCATCGAGGCGCTTCATCGTGCACTGCGTTCGCCGTCGGCCGCGCACGCGTGCTCCTGGACGGCGTCGAGCCGGGCCTGGAGACCGGGGGTGCCGATCGCGATGTCGCGCGGGAGGAAGCGCATCGGCAGGCCGCCTTCGGCCACGGCGAGCAGCCCGCCGGGCTTCAGCAGAACGGCGAGTGCGTTCAGCGCGCCCTGCTGGTCGATGTCGGCGCAGTGGTGTCCGTGACCAGCTCCGAGACCAGCTCCGTGTCCGGGTCTGGAATCACTGTGTGGGTTCATGCCGTGGAGCCTGCCCCCGCGGCCCGGTGACGACAACTCTTGTTGCTGTTTCCGGGACAGCGGGGTGGAATGCCTCCATGGACACACCATCCGGCACGCCGTCCGACGCGCCATCGGACACACCGCCGCTGCCGTACCGGGCGGTCCTCGACGAGGTCGGCCCCAGGCTCAAACGGCTGCGCGCCAAACGCGGTCTCACCCTGGCCGCGCTCTCCGAGGCGACCGGCATCTCCAAGAGCACCCTGTCCCGGCTGGAGTCCGGGCAGCGCCGCCCCAGCCTGGAGCTGCTGCTGCCGCTGGCCGCTGCGTACCACGTGCCGCTGGACGACCTGGTCGGCGCCCCCGAAGTGGGCGATCCCCGGGTCCGGCTGACGCCCCGTACGCTGCCGAGCGGCGGTTCGTTCGTCCCGCTGTCCCGGAGCCCGGGCCCCCTCCAGGCGTACAAGATGGTCATCTCCGACCGGGGTGCCGAGCCGGACCTCCGTACGCACGAGGGCTACGAGTGGATGTACGTGCTGGAGGGCCGGCTTCGGCTGGTGCTCGCCGAGCACGATCTGGTCCTCGGCCCCGGCGAGGTCGCCGAGTTCGACACCCGGCTGCCCCACTGGTTCAGCAGCGCCGACGGACGGCCCGTCGAGATCCTCAGCCTCTTCGGGAGACAGGGCGAGCGCATGCACGTCCGCGCGAAGCCCCGCGGCTGACGGTGGCCGGAGGCCGGTGCGCCCGAACGGGTATCGCCGTCGGCCGGGACCCTATTCGTTGACCAGGACCGGGAGGGAGAGGACGGCGCTCGACGGGGTACCGGTGAGCTGCTCCGCGGGCACGGTGAAGTCGATCCCGTCGCCGGCCGCGCGCGGGCCGTCGTGGTGGTCGCCGGCGGGCGCGTCCGCGCCTTCCTCCTGGTAGTGGAAGGTGCCGGTTCCCAGCAGCCGGCCGCCTGCGTCGTAGTACGCGGCGCGCAGGTCCAGGCTCAGTACGTCGCTGACGTCCGAGGTGATGGCCAGGTGCCCGGTGACGCCCGGCTTCCCGGTGGGCGCGAGTATGAGCGCCGTCAGCTGCACCCGGTCGGTGAACGGGCCCGGCTCGACGCGGATTTCGCCCGGCTCGGCCGACGGGGCGAGGACCGCGGCCGGTGCGGGTGCGCCGCTCGGCGCGGGCATCGCGACCGGGGCCGCGGAACCGGCCGGCTTCCCGGCGCCGCCCCGGGCGCCGTCGGCGTCCGTGCTGCCGGAGCAGCCTGCGGCGAGCACGAGGAAGGCGGTGGCGGCCAGCGCGGCGGCCGCTCCGCGGGGGAGGTTTCTCATCGGTACGCTCCTGAAAGGGCCGGGGCCGGGAGGGACCTGCCCTCCCGGCCCCGGCTGCCCGAAGGTCAGTGCTCCTGGGGAGCCCGGCTGAACAGCGCGCGGTACATCTTCCCGTACAGCTCCGTGTTGTTCTGGCTGGCGGCGAACACGCTGCCGCTGGGGCCGTAGGCGAAGATCGGCACGTCGGCGCCGGTGTGGTTGCCGGACAGGTACGTCAGCCACAGGCTCGCGTCCGGGCTGCCGTCCTTGACGCCGGCCGGGTCGTCGGGCGTACGGAACGTGGCGGGCGCGAAGTTCTTCGCGTCGGCCGAGCCCGCACCGTTGACGGCTCCGCTCGAGCGCGCCGGGTCCTTGGCACCGGAGGCCGCGCGGGAGGGGGCGCTGTTGTTCGCCGGGTTGCCCGCGTCCGCGTTGGCCGGGGGCGCGACGGCCTCGGCGTTCGTGTACGAGCCCTTCTCGATGATGTTGAAGCCGGCGCACTCGTGGTCCGCCGTGACGATCACGAGGGTGTGGCCGTCCTTCTTCGCGAACTCGTAAGCGGCCTTGACCGCGTCGTCGAAGGCCTTGACCTCGGCGAGCGTCTGCGCGGCGTCGTTGGCGTGCGAGCGCTTGTCGATCTGGGCGCCCTCGACCTGGAGGAAGAAGCCCTTGCCCTTCTTGCGGTCCTGCTGCTTGCGGTCGGTCAGCAGCGAGATCGACTTCTTGGTCATGTCCGCGAGCGTCGGCTCCTGCTTCTGCGGAGCGTCGGCGGGCAGGCCCGCCTTGGCCTGCTCGACGGTCAGGTTGCCGCGGTTGAACAGGCCGACGACCTTCTTGCCGTCGGCCTTGTCCAGGTCGCCCTTGGTGGCGGCCTTCTGGCTGGCGGCGGTCTGGGCGGGCAGCGCCGGGTCGCCGAAGCTGCCGAGCACCTGGTAGCCCTGCGCCTGCAGCGCCTTCTGGTCGTCCGGCTCGAAGCGGGCGAGGCCGCCGCCGAGGATGACGTCGGCGGTGCCGTTGCGGGCGATCTGCTCGGCGATCGGCGTGATCAGCGTCTTGTCCTGCGGCGCCGGCTCGTACGTGCCGTCCTCCTTCTTGGGGAGGCAGGCGGCCTCGGAGTACACCGGGCCCTGGCAGCCGCGCAGCAGTGCGTGGCTGAACTGGGCCGCCGGGGTGGCGTCGGTGATCTCGGCGGTGGAGACGTTGCCGGTGGCGAAGCCGGCCGTCTTCGCCTGCTCCATCAGCGTGGCGGTCTTCTTCTCGTACGAGTCGACGCCAATGGCCGCGTTGTACGTCTTGACGCCGGAGGACCAGGCAGTGGCGGAGCTGGCCGAGTCGGTGACCAGCGCGGGCTTCTGGCTGCCCTTCTCCACGGCGTACGTGGCGACCGCGCCCGTGAACGGGAGGGACTCCATGGTGAGCTTGCCGCCGGGCCCGTAGTAGCGGTCGCGGGCGGCGGTGACATGGGTGCGGCCCATGCCGTCGCCGAGGAGGTAGATGACGTTGTGGATCTCCCTCCCCTGGTCGCCCTGCCGGCCGGCGGAGTTGGCGGTGACGGCCGTACCGGCGGCCACGGCGCCGGCCAGGGCCAGGACGGTCAGCATCTTCGGTGTATTCACGGCACTGCGACGCATGTGTGGGAGATCCCCCTCGGAAGGTGCTGCTCGGGCATGCCGACGGTAGGAGGGCGACATGAACACGTCCCTATCCGGGGATGGCGCCGAGTCGAACGCGGCAGGCCCTTGCCCCGCTCATGGCGACGGCCGGCCCGGGGGCCGGCCGTCGCAGTCGTCAGGGAGTCAGGGTCACACCGTCTTCCAGAACTGCCAGGCCACGTTGCCGCAGTTGCGCACGTTGATCCCGGCGTGCTCGCTCGGGTCGCCGTAGTTCTGGATGCTCAGGCACTGGTTGTTGACCTCGGTGCGGAGCCACTGGCCCTCGCGCGTCCAGCGCTGGTTGGCCGGCCCGTGGCAGTCGCCCACGGCCTGGGCCGCGGCGTCGAGTTCGCCGCTGCGTACGTCGAGGCAGTGCAGCTCGGCCAGGTTCCGCAGGACCTTGCCCTCCCAGAACCAGAGCTGGAGCTGGTTGCCGGTTCCGTGACAGGTCTGCACTTCGACGTTGTCCCCGTTGGTCGCGAGGCACTTGTCGTTCAGGGCGCTGTGGAACTCGAAGGTCTCGCGGGCCGCGGATCCGGTGGCGTGGGCGGTCGGCGCCATGGCGAGGACGGGCAGGGCTGCAAGGCGGCACACCGCAGTCCTCCGCGGCACCGTCCCCGGACAGAGCAGTCCCCGGCGGTCCTGTTCCGGTTCCGGGAGTTCAGCCGTCGCTGACGGCTCCCGCACCGACAGGATCTGCCGGGGGCCTGGCCAGAGCCGAGATGGGGGTCACGCGGACTTCCGGACGTCTCCGGAAGTGAGTGCGGCTCTCTCTGGTTGTCCGGTGTATTGACGAGTTTCCTCCCTATTTCGCGCGAGTCAAGAGGTACGAGCTGTTTATTCCCCTCGACCCGTTTCCCCCTGTCAGGCCGGCAGCGCAAGGAGCATCAGGGGGCGGCTGGTGGGCTGGGCGGATCCGCCGGCGGGCTCGACGGTGAGTCCCACCCCGGAGGCGCCGCGGATGCCGCCCTGCATGAGCGTGGCCCCCTCCCTGGTGAGGAGCCCGGCCGGGCGCATGGTGCCGTGGTCGTCGAACCACAGCTGGTACGTCCTGCCCTCGCCGGGGTCGGGGAGCCCGGTGCCGATGAAGACCGCCCTGTTCTGCACCCTGGAGCTGACCACGGAGGTGGTGGCGCCGCCGGTGGTGCGGCCGTGCACCGTACGGACGTCGGGGGCGGCCATCACTGCCGTGAGGTCCTGGAGGCGGCGTTCGGAGGTCTCCGCCTGCTGCCGGGCCTCGTCGGCGCGCTGGTTCTGCCAGAGGGTGGCGCCCCCGAGCACGGCCACCCCGGCGATGCCTGCAGCGATGGTCAGCGTGATGGCCTTGCGGCGCAGGATCGCGGTGAACGTCATCGGCTTGCCCGCCGCGGGCAGCAGCGGGGGCAGTTGGCGGACGGAGTCGATGCCGTACAGGACCTCGTCCTTCATCCGCGGGGGCGGCGGGAGTGCGGCAGCGGCGCCCAGACGGGCGGCGGTGGCGGAGAATTCGGCCACCTCCTGCCGGCAGGAGGGGCAGTCGGTGAGGTGCGCGCTGAACACCTCGTGCTCCGCAGGTGTGAGCGAGTGGAGGGCGTACGCGCCGGTGAGGGTGTGCAGTTCCCCGTCGTGCTTCATGTGGTCACCCCCATGCAGTCGCGCAGCCGGATGAGCCCGTCGCGCATGCGTGTCTTGATCGTGGGCAGTGGAGTGCGCAGGGTCTCGGCGACCTCGCGGTAGGACAGGCCCTGGTAGTAGGCCAGTGTGACGGCCTGGCGCTGGATCTCGGTCAGGCCGCGCATGCAGCGCCGTACCTGTTCGCTCTCCAGACGGGTTTCGACCTGTTCCGCGACCTCGTCGAACGGGCGCGCCTGCTCGCGGGCGGCCTGGTCGTTCTCGCGGTTGATCGCCGCCTGGGCGGAGCGGACGCGGTCGACGGACCGGCGGTGGGCCAGGGTGGCGGCCCAGGTGCGCACGCTGCCCTGTTCGGGGCGGTAGCGGGCGGCTTGCCGCCACAGGTCGATCATCACCTCCTGTGCCACCTCCTCTGACTGGGCACGGTCGCGTACGACCCGGACGACTATCCCGAAGACGGTCCCGGACAGGGCGTCGTACAGGGCGGAGAAGGCGTCCTTGTCACCGCGGGCCACCCGGGACATCAGGTCCTCGAGCCGGGGGCCCACCGCGTCGGGGACGCCGAAGGGCAGCGGTTGCCCGGTGGTGGCGGATCGTCCGCCGGGGTCGGTCCGTCGCATGACAGTCCTTCCTGTCGAAGGGACCGGCCCTTCCACAAAGAGCCGACCGCTCCGGATGGTGCCAGGTACGCGTTCTTGACCGGTCTTCGGAGCGGACATCTGTGCGGATTGGTCAACTCGCTCGCCAATTCCCGATCGATGTGATCCACCTGCGCCGCGGCTGATTCCGGTTTCGGCAACTGCCACCAATCCGTGGGTGCTCCGGCTGCGAACCAGGGGTGAACCGCCGTCACGGACGACGGCGTGGCGAACGGTGGGGAGTGAAGAACTGTGCGTACGAGGAACGTGGCCGTGATCGGCGGCGGTGTGGCGGGACTGACCGCCGCCTACGTCCTGCAGAAGGCGTGCGACGTCACGCTGTACGAGGCGGACCCCCGGCTGGGAGGCCACGCGCACACCCATGAACTGCCCGCCCCGGGCGGCGGAACGATGGGCGTGGACTCGGGGTTCATCGTCCACAACGCGCGCACCTACCCGCTGTTGCTCCGGCTCTTCCGCGAGCTCGGAGTGGCCACGCAGGACTCCGAGATGAGCATGTCGGTGCGGTGCGACGGCTGCGGCCTGGAGTACGCCGGTGCCCGCGGGCCCCTCGGCCTGTTCACCGGGCGGGCGGCCCTGCGCGCCCGGTACCTGCGGCTGCTGGCGGAGGTACCGCTCTTCCACCGCCGCGCGCGCCGCATGCTGGACGGGGGCGGTCCGGTCGCCGACAGCCCCGGCGGCGGAAGTTCCGGCGGCGGCAGCCCGGAGCGGTACACCCTCCGGGCGTTCCTCGCCGACGGCGGGTTCTCCCCGTACTTCGTCACCCACTTCATCACCCCGCTGGTGTCGGCCGTGTGGTCCTGCCCCGCCCACACCGCGCTGGAGTACCCGGCCGCGTACCTGTTCCGCTTCCTCGACCACCACGGGCTGCTGTCCGTGACGGGCTCCCCGCGGTGGAGGACCGTCACCGGCGGCAGCGCGGCCTACGTCGACAAGGTCGCCAAGGAGATCAGCAACATCCGGACCGCCACCCCGGTCGTCCGCGTGGACCGCATACCGAGCGGCGTCCTGGTGGGCAGCGACGACGGCATCACCGACGCCTACGACGCCGTCGTCATCGCCACGCACCCCGACCAGGCACTGCGTCTGCTGGCCGACCCCACCCGGGACGAGCAGCGGGTCCTCGGCGCCTTCCGGTACGAGGCGAACCCGACCGTGCTGCACACCGACACCGGCCTGCTGCCCCGCTCACCGAGGGCCCGGGCCTCCTGGAACTACCACCTCACCGACTGCCGCCCGGGGGCGGAGGGGGTCCGGGTCAGCTACGACATGACGCGGCTGCAGCGGCTGCCGGGCGACACCGGCTACGTCGTCACCCTGAACGCGGGCGGGCGGATCGACCCCGAGCACGTCCTGGCCCGCATGGAGTACGCGCACCCCGTCTACACGCCCGAGTCGGTGGCCGCGCAGCGTGCGCTGCCCCGCCTCAACACCTCGGTCACCGCCTTCGCCGGGGCGTACCACGGGTGGGGGTTCCACGAGGACGGCTGCCGGTCGGGCGTACGGGCCGCCGCCGCGCTGGGTGTCCGATGGTGACCCCGGCGGTGGCGCGCGTGGTGGCCCCGGGGGCGGCGCCGGGAACCAGTCCGGCCCACCCCGCCGTGGCCGTACCGGCCCTGTACGACTGCGTCGTCTCGCATGCGCGGACGGCCCCGGTGCGGCACGCCTTCCGGCACCGCACGTACATGTGGCTCGTGGACCTGGACGCCCTCCCCCGGCTCCCGTGGCCGCTGCGCGCCCTGGCCCGGTTCGACGCCCGCGACCACTTCGACGCCGCCGCACCGACCGTCCGGGCCGGCCTCGAGGCCTACCTGGCCTCCCGGGACGTGCACCTCGACGGCGGGCGGGTCCTGATGCTGGCCCACGCCCGGGTCCTGGGGTACGTCTTCAACCCGCTGACCCTGTACTGGTGCCACGACCGCTCCGGCGCCCTGGTCTGCGTGGTGGCCGAGGTCCACAACACGTACGGGCAGCGCCACTGCCACCTGCTGCGGACCGACGGCGCCGGCCGGGCCGAGGCGGCGAAGGAGCTGTACGTCTCCCCGTTCTTCCCCGTCGACGGCCGCTACCGCATGCGGCTGCCGGAGCCCCGGGAGCAGCTGGAGGTCACCGTCCAGCTCGAGCGCGCCGGGCAGCGGCCGTTCACCGCGACCCTGCGCGGCCGGCACCGCCCCGCCACCCCCCTCGCCCTGCTGCGCGCCGCCGCCCGGCGGCCGTGGTCCACCGCCGCCGTCTGGGCCGGGATCCGCCGCCACGGCATCCACCTGCTGCTCCGCGGGCTGCCCGTCCAGCCCCGGCCCGACCGCGCACCCGAGGAAGGCATCGCCCCGTGACCCTTTCCCTCCCCCGCCCCGCCGACCGATCCGCGGAGCGGTGCTCCATCGACGCACAGGCGTGGCCGGACGTGGCGCGCCCGCCGGCGGCCCCGTTCGGGCACGCGGCCGTCGCCCGCCGGCTCGTCCGCCGCGCCGTGACGGCGCTTCCCCTGCGCTGCCGGTTCGGCGCCGAGCCACCGCGCGGCAGCGGGCCGTCGCTGACGGTCCACGACCCGGACGCGTTCTTCCGCCGGATCGGGGCGCACGGCCTGATCGGCTTCGGCGAGTCCTACATGGCGGGGGAATGGGACAGCGACGACCTGACCGGCCTGCTGACCGTCCTCGCCGTGCACGTCGACGACCTCGTTCCCGCCCCGCTGCGCCGGCTGCGCGGGGCATGGGTGCAGCGCAGGCCCGAGGCCCAGCTGAACTCCCGGGCCGGGGCCCGGCAGAACGTCCACCGCCACTACGACCTGTCGAACGAGCTGTTCGCGCTCTTCCTCGACGAGACCCTCTCGTACTCCTCCGCCGTGTTCACCGCGTTCCCCGCGCGCCGCGAGAGCCTGCCGGCCGCGCAGCACCGGAAGATCGACCGGCTTCTGGACCTCGCCTGCGTCGGCCCGGGCAAGCGCCTGCTGGAGATCGGCACCGGCTGGGGCGAACTCGCCCTGCGCGCTGCCGCCCGTGGGGCGCGCGTGACCACCGTGACTCTCTCCGCCGAGCAGCAGCACCTAGCGCGCCGCCGTATCGCCGCCGCGGGGCTGGCCGACCGGGTGGACGTCGAACTGCGCGACTACCGCGAGCTGGAGGGCCGGTACGACGCGGTGGTGAGCGTGGAGATGATCGAGGCGGTCGGCAGGGATTTCTGGCCGACGTACTTCGCCGCCCTCCGCGATGCGGTGGCGCCCGGCGGGCGGATCGCCCTGCAGGCCATCACCATGGGCCACGAGCAGATGCTGAACACCTCCCGTACGCACACCTGGATCAGCAAGTACGTCTTCCCCGGCGGCCTCATCCCCTCCCGCGAGGCCATCGAGGCGCACTCGGCCGGCGCGGGGCTGCGGATCGTCTCCGACCAGGGGTACGGCGACCACTACGCGCAGACCCTGTGCCTGTGGCGGGAGCGCTTCACGGAGCAGGCCGGCGCCGTGGCGGCGCTCGGCTTCGACCCGACGTTCCGGCGCATGTGGGAGTTCTACCTCGCCTACTCCGAGGCCGGCTTCCGGGCCCGCTACCTCGATGTCCGGCAACTGCTGCTGACGGAGGACGTCTCGCTGGGAGCGCGGCCGTGAACCCGGCCTCCTGGGAGGCCCTCGGGAGCAATCTGGCCGCTGCCGCCGCCACGGCCGCGGGCGTGCTGCTCCTGGCCTTCGCGGTCGGGACGGCCCGCCGCCTGCACCGGACGGTGGACATCGCCTGGGGCCTCGCCTTCGCCGCGGTCGCGACGGTCTCGTACGCCCTGTCGTCCGGGTACGGGGACGGCGGCCGGCGGCTCCTGGTCGCCGCCGCCACCGTCGTGTGGGGGGTGCGGCTGGCCACGCACATCGCCTGGCGCGGCCGCGGGCACGGCGAGGACCCCCGGTACGCGAAGCTCCTCGCCCGGGGGCGGGGCAACCCGCATCTGCGCGCCCTGCTCAAGGTGTACGTGCTCCAGGCGGGCCTGGTCTGGCTGGTCTCGCTGCCCGTGCAGAGCGCCTCGTACGCCGGCTACCCCATCGGCGCCCTCGCCGTGCTCGGCGGCGTGCTCTGGGCGGTGGGCCTGGTCTTCGAGGCCGTCGGGGACTTCCAGCTCGCCCGGTTCAAGGCCGATCCCGCGCACCGCGGTACGGTCATGGACCGGGGGCTGTGGGCATGGACCCGCCACCCCAACTACTTCGGCGACTTCCTCGTCTGGTGGGGGCTCTACCTGATGGCCTGCGGGACGTGGCAGGCCGCCCTGCTCTGCCTGGTGTCGCCGGTGGTCATGACACTGCTGCTGGTCAAGGGGAGCGGCAAGCGCCTGTTGGAGGCCCATATGGCAGACCGTCCCGGCTACGCCGGCTACATCGCCCGTACCAGCGGGTTCCTCCCGCTGCCGCCCCGGCGGGGCCACGCATGAAGCAGCCGACGGGTGCGCTGGCGCTGCGCCGGGTGCCGCGGGACCCGAGCGCCGCGGTGCTCCTGCTGCACGGCGGCCGTCCGGAGGGGCTCGAGGCACCGCCGCGGCCGAACCTTCCGGGGCTGCGGATGCTTCCGTTCGCGCGGGCCATCGCGGACGCCGGGCCGGCGCAGGACGTGGTGGTGGCGGAGGTCCGCTACGTGCACCGGGGCTGGAACGGCCACCGTGCGGATCCGGTCCACGACGTCTGGCAGGCCCTGCGCGAACTGCGCTGCGTGGCCGGAGCGCTGCCCGTGGTGCTGGTCGGGCATTCCATGGGAGGGCGGGCCGCGCTGCGGGCGGCCGCCGACCCGCTGGTCCGCGCCGTGGTCGGGCTCGCGCCGTGGTGCCCGCCGGGCGAACCGGTGGTGCATCTCGGGGACACGGCCGTGGTGCTCCTGCACGACGAGGCGGACGGCGTCACCGATGCGCGGGCGTCGTGGGACTACGTACGGCGGGCCCGTGCGCGGGGCGCCCGGGCCGGAGGAATCGTCATGCCGCACGGGGGGCACGCGATGCTCCGCCAGGCGCGCACCTGGCACCGGATCGCCACCGACACCACGCTGGGCCTGCTCGGCCTGACCGCTCTCCCCGAGGAACTGTTCACCGGCCGGGTCCCCGGGCCGACCGGGTCTCGGTGCACCGTCGCCGGGAGCGACTCGTCCGGTATGCGGCAGCAGTGAGCGAGGAGTGGCCACGAAATCGGTCGAGGACCTGGTCAAAGGGGCCGGGGATGCGCAAGGATCACGGCCGCACCTCGCCACCACCCCACTACGGGAGGATGTCTATGGCTCGCCGCACATCCCGCGGCCTGATAGCCGCGGCCACCACCACCGCAGCACTGTTCACCCTGGCCGGCCCTGTTTCGGCGCTGCCCTCGGCGGCCGACACGACCTACCCCGGGCTGCCGCAGGCCCGCCTCTTCATGGTCAACCCCGTCCAGTCTTCGGGCGATCAGAGCCTCGTCGACGGCAAGGACTCCGCAGGGGCCGTGCCCGCTTCCGCCTATGCCCTGGCCGCACTGCGGAACCTGGACGGCAGCGGCTCGATGTCGGGGAAGTGGGCGTACGTCCGGTCGGATACCGGCGCCTCCGCGAAGGTCGCGGACGTGGGTGCGTACAGCCGTACCGATGACCAGTTCGAGCAGGTCATGGCGTACTTCTGGGTCAACGAGGCGCAGGAGTACCTGCAGGGCCTGGGCTTCGGGAGCGAGCTGCCGGGCGCCAACGACCGCGCGCAGCCGGTTCGCATCAACCAGTACGGGGCCGACAACTCCTTCTTCACCGACAAGAAGGCCGAGATCCGCTTCGGCAAGGGCGGCGTGGACGACGCCGAGGATGCCGAGGTGATCGTCCACGAGTACGGCCACGCGGTGCACAACGCGCAGATTCCCGGCTTCGGCACGTCGCCGGAGGCCGGTGCGATCGGCGAGGCGTTCGGCGACTACCTTGCGGTCGAGGTCGGTGACCACGTGGACGCCGCGTACGGATGGCCGCGCAAGGCGGACCTGGCCTGTGTCGCCGACTGGGACTCGAGCTCCTACAGCACCGCCCCGCACTGCCTGCGCCGGGTGGATGGGAACAAGGTGTACGCCGACCGGGTCGGCGAGGTCCACGCGGACGGTGAGATCTGGTCCCGCGCGCTCTTCGACATCCGCGGGGCGCTGGGCGCCCGGACCGCCGACCGGATCATCGTGAACGCGCAGTTCGGCTTCCGCCCCGACACGAGCTTCCAGGACGCGGCGCTGACGACGATCGCGACGGCACAGCGGATGTACGGCAAGAGCGCCGCGGACGCGGTCCGCGCCGCTTTCAAGGCCCGGCAGATTCCGGGGATCGCGTAGCCCTGTCCGCTGCTCCGGGTTTCGGTCCGGAGCAGCGGTCGGTACCGGGATCCGGTGCTCCCCGTCACGTGCCCGGTCGGGCCACGGCCGTGTGGGGGCTGCGGTCCTGGGTGTCGATCTGCCGGCCCAGGGGCGCGATGGCGAGGAGGAACAGCAGCCCTGCCAGCGGCAGCAGGTCCAGGCTGATGCCCGTGGCCACGATGCCCGCGACCACGGCGGCTGGCCGCCAGGCGGCTATTCGCCGCAGCGCCGCCAGCTGGGTCATGAGCAGCAAGAGGCCGACGTAGAACAGGAGCGGCCCGACGCTGTAGACGGCGGGCTCCACACCCGCGTGGCTCTTGACGCGCCGGAAGAATTCCCGCATGGCCTCACGGTCCTCGCCGAGGAACCCGGCGAAGAGGTCGATGACCGCCTGCGCGGCGACCGCGGCAGCGCCGAGCAGGCCCGTCACCGTCCCTGCGGCGGCGAGCCCGCGGCCGGTCGGGCCGCGCCCCCGCACCGCCAACCGCCGCATCCCCAGCACGATCGGGATGAAGCACAACACGCCGGCCAGGAAGGCGAGATGCCCCAGGGACCAGGACCATCCGGGGCCGTGTTCCCCGTCGGTCAGCCGGATGAGTCCGTAGGCCGTCATGCAGAGCGGACCGACCGTGAACGCCGTCCGCTGCCATGGTGTGTTCGACATGCGCCGATCATGTCGGCGCCGGGATCGTCCCACCCTCGGGGAACGCCCTGAGCCGACCCTGAGGCACCCCTGACGGCCGGTCCGGGGACCGGGTCAGGGGCGGGTCAGGGGCAGGCCGGAGGCCCTGGCGACAGGGCCCCCGATCGGGACTACTCGATCACCAGCTCGACCGGGATGTTGCCGCGGGTGGCCTTGGAGTAGGGGCAGACCTCGTGGGCCTGCTTGACCAGCAGGGCGCCCGTCTCGCCGGCGAGGGACTCCGGGAGCTCGACACGCAGGGTGACCGCCAGGCCGAAGCCCGTGTCGTCCTTGCCGATCGAGGCCTCCGCGGTGACCGACACCTCACCGGTGTCGACCTTGGCCTGCCGGCCGACCAGGCCGAGCGCGCTGGCGAAGCAGGCCGCGTAGCCCGCCGCGAAGAGCTGCTCGGGGTTGGTGCCCTGGCCGTTGCCGCCGAGCGCCGGCGGCATGGCGAGCGCGAGGTCGATCTGGCCGTCGGAGCTGACCGTGCGGCCTTCGCGGCCGTTGGCGGTGGCGACAGCGGTGTACAGCGCGTCCATCGGGGTTCCTCTCGCGGGGTGACCGTGTCAGCCGGTGATCGGCTGACGTCCACTACTAGAGCACACAATTCAGTTGTGCACAACTAAATGACCCGCAAGCTTTGCCCGGGTACACTTTCCCCCATGAGCGAGCAGCCCACCGAAACCCTCCGCGAGGAGGACTTCCTCCGCCTGGACGGCCAGATCTGCTTCGCGCTGAACGCGGCGAGCAGGGCCTTCAACGGCCTCTACCGGGTCGTCCTCAAGGACCTCGGCCTGACCTACCCCCAGTACCTGGTGATGCTGGTGCTCTGGGAGCACGGCACGACGCCCGTCAAGGAGCTCGGGAACCACCTGAGGCTCGACTCGGGGACGCTGTCCCCCCTGCTCAAGCGCCTCGAGGCCGCAGGGCTGGTCCACCGCGAGCGCAGCACCGAGGACGAGCGGTCCGTACACGTCGGCCCCACCGAGGCCGGTACGGCACTGCGCGCACGTGCGGCGGAGGTACCGCGCCGGATCGCGGCCGCGACGGGCTTCGAGCTCGCCGAGATCCGCGACCTCCAGACCCGGCTGCACCGCCTCACCGCCGCGCTGGACGCCGCCGTCCCGGAGGTCTGACGGGCGCCCGATTTCCATCGGCCGGCGCGAAAGCGGGCGCACCGCTTCCCGGGGGCGTCGGGGCTCCTGCCCTCGTCCGCGAGGGGAGTGGTTCACCGTGGAAGAGATCGTGATGTCTGCGGCCGCGCCCTTGTCGGGGGCGACGGCGACGGACGCCCGGGGGCAGGCGCCGGACGGCGCGGTCGCCCTGTGGAGACGGGTCCGTACGGGTCCGGCAGTGCACGAAGCGGAGCTGCCGGTCGGCGACGTGGCCTTCGCGCCGGACGGCCACACCCTCGTCACGGCCTGCCGGGACGACACCGTCCGGCTCCGGGAGACCGACCCGGCGCGGCTGCTGCCCCGGCTGTGCGCGGCCACCGCCGGGCCGCACGACCGGGAGCTGTGGCAGCGCCACGTACCGGGCACCCCGTACGCCCCGGGCTGCAGCTGACGGGCGCCGTCCGCAAGGCGCCCGCTGCGCAGAGGCCTTAGGTTCGTCGGCATGGTGCATGTACTGGGCAGCAGGGTCCTGGTGACCCCCACGGACCCGGAGCGCTCGCGCGCCTTCTACGGGGTCACGCTGGGGCTCGCCGTCTACCGGGAGTTCGGCACCGGGCCGGAACGCGGCACGGTCTACTTCCTGGGCGGCGGCTTCCTCGAGGTCTCGGGCCGCGCCGAGACCCCGCCGGCGCCCGGGCTCCGGCTGTGGCTGCAAGTCGCCGACGTGCAGGCGGCGTACGAGGAGCTGCGGATGCGCGGGGCCGAGGTGCTGCGGCCGCCCCGGCGGGAGCCCTGGGGCCTGATCGAGATGTGGATCGCCGACCCGGACGGCGTCCGCATCGCGGTGGTGGAGGTCCCGGCGGACCACCCGCTGCGGTTCCGCCCCTGAGTGCTCCGTACGGCTCGATCGGCGTACGCCCGCTTCCGCCGGGGCAGGGGGGCGCGATCGGCCAATTCGGCGCGCCCCCGCCGGTGGAGTGAATGCGCCCTCCACCCATCGGGGGGACATCCGGCCCGGCCCGTGGACGCGGCGTCAACCACGCCCGGGCTCGGGGCCCGTACCGGGGCGGGTCCGCAGCAGGCGCATAGCAGACACGGGTGGACCGTGGAGGCCTTTTGTAAAGATCAACTCAGTGTGCTGGATTGATCACCGACAGTGCCCCCGGCTGCGCGGAAGGACACCGAATGCGCACGGTTCGAGAATCAGTCCTGGACGTTCTACGAGCACGTGGTATCACCACGGTCTTCGGCAACCCCGGCTCGACCGAACTGCCGATGCTCAAGCGGTTCCCCGACGACTTCCGGTACGTACTGGGCCTCCAGGAGGCCGTCGTCGTCGGCATGGCCGACGGCTTCGCCCTCGCCTCCGGTACCACCTCCCTCGTCAACCTGCACACCGGCCCCGGCACCGGAAACGCGATGGGCGCGATCCTCAACGCCCGCGCGAACCGCACCCCGATGGTCGTCACCGCCGGGCAGCAGGTGCGCGCCATGCTCACCATGGAGGCCCTGCTCTCCAACCCGCAGGCCACGCTGCTCCCCCAGCCCGCCGTCAAGTGGGCGTACGAGCCCCCGCGCCCCGCAGACGTCCCGGCCGCGCTGGCCCGCGCCGTACAGGTCGCCGAAACCCCGCCCCACGGGCCGGTGTTCCTCTCCCTGCCCATGGACGACTTCGACGCGGAGCTCACGGAGGCGCAGGACCGGGCTGGCCAGGCGGCCGCGGCCCGCCGGATCACGCACGCCGCCGCGCCCGACGCGGCCACGGTCGCGGCGCTCGCCGAGCGGATCTCCCGCGCCCGCTCCGCCGTCCTCGTCGTCGGCGACGACGTCGACGCCTCCGGCGCCTGGGACGCGGTCCTCGCGCTCGCCGAGCGCACCGGGCTGCCCGTCTGGGCGGCGCCTGTCGCGGCCCGCGTCTCCTTCCCCCGCAGCCATCCGCAGTTCCGCGGGGACCTGGCCCCGGCGATCGGACCGCTCGGCCGGCAGCTCGAGGGCCACGACCTGGTCGTCGTGATCGGCGCGCCCGTGTTCCGCTACTACCCCTACATCCCCGGGTCCCACCTGCCCGAGGGGACCGAGCTCGTGCTCCTCACCCGGGACGCGGAGGAGGCCGCCAAGGCCCCCGTCGGGGATGCGGTCGTCGCGGACCTGGCGCTGACCGTACGGGCCCTCACCGACCGGCTCCCGGCCGGCGGCGGGACCGCGCCCGCGCCGCACGAGCAGGTGCGGTTCCCCGAGACGGCCGACGGCGTCCTCACCCCGCTCGCCGCCATGACGGCCATCGCGCAGGGCGCCCCGGAGAACACCCTCTGGGTCAACGAATCGCCCTCCAACGTCCCGCAGTTCCACGAAGCCACCCGGATCAGCACCCCGGGCTCCTACCTGTTCTCCGCGGGCGGCGGACTCGGCTTCGGGGCCGCCGCGGCCGTCGGCGCCCAGCTCGGCGCACCCGAGCGGCCCGTGGTCTGCGTCATCGGAGACGGCTCCATCCACTACGCCGTGCAGGCCCTGTGGACCGCGGCCACGTACAAGGTCCCCGTCACCTTCGTCGTCCTCAGCAACGCCAAGTACGCGATCCTCCAGTGGTTCGCGCAGCTCGAGCATGCCCAGGGCGCGCCCGGCCTCGAGATCCCCGGTCTCGACATCACGGCCGTCGCCGATGGCTACGGGGTGCGCACCCACCGGGCCCACGGCGCGGGTGAACTCACCAAGCTCGTACGGGACTCCGCGTCCCAGCAGGACGGACCGGTGCTCATCGACGTGCCCGTGGCCACCGAGCTCCCCTCCCTCTGAGACCGGATCCCAGCCCCCACCACCACCAGAAGGCCCCACATGTCCCCCGACACCCCCCTCCTGTCCCGCCTGCGCACCCTCCTCACCGACCACGCCGACGTCCTGCACACCGACCCCGAGACCCTCGCCGCGCATGCCCGCGACGCGGCGCCGTTCTCCGAGGCCGGTACCCCCGCCGTCGTCGCCTTCCCGCGCACCGCCGAGCAGGTCCGGCACATCATGCGCACCGCGTACGAGCTCGGCGTCCCCGTTGTCCCGCAGGGCGCCCGCACCGGTCTCGCGGGCGCCGCGAACGCGATCGACGGCTGCGTCGTCCTGAGCACCGCCCGGATGGACCGCATCCTCGAGATCGACCCCGCCAACCGGCTCGTGCGCTGCGAGCCCGGCGTGGTCACCAAGCGCCTGAACGACGCCGCCGCCGAGTACGGGCTCTCGTACCCGCCCGACCCGGCCTCCTGGGAGCACTGCACCATCGGCGGGAACATCGCCACCGGCGCCGGCGGCATCTGCTGCGTCAAGTACGGGGTCACCGCCGACTACGTCCGCGGCCTGGACCTCGTCCTCGCCGACGGCCGCCGGATGCGGACCGGGCGGGACACCGCCAAGGGGGTCGCCGGTTACGACCTGACCCGGCTGCTCGTCGGCTCCGAGGGCACCCTGGCCGTCATCGTCGGCGCCACCCTCGCGCTGCGTCCCGTCCGGCCGCCGGCCCTGGCCCTGCTCGCCCAGTTCCCGACCCTCACGTCGGCGGGGGACGCCGTCGCCGCGATCACCAGGGCCGGCCACGTCCCGTCCGCCCTCGAACTCCTCGACCGGGCCACCTCCCAGGCGGTCGCCGACCACGGACACCCGATGCTGGCCCCGGGCGCCGCCGCCACGCTGATCATCGAGAGCGACACCGCCGATCCCGGACGCGACCTCGCGGCGATGGCCCTCCTGTGCAAGGAGGCCGGGTCCCAGAACGTGGTCACCGCCTCCAGCGCCGAGGAGTCCCGGCACGTCATCGAGGCCCGGCGGCTGGTCACCCCGGCCCTGGGGGCGTTCGCCGCGACCCTGGGCGGGAGGCCGACCGCCTTCATCGAGGACGTGGCCGTGCCCCGCTCCGAACTGGCCAAGTTCATGGGCACGATCGAGGAGATCGCCGTACGGAACCGGCTGCGGATCTTCACCCTCGGCCACGCGGGGGACGGCAACCTGCACCCGACCGTCGTCTTCGACGAATCGGACGCGGACGAGTTCCGCCGCGCGCAGACCGCGTACGACGACATCATGGCCGCGGGCCTCGCCCTCGGCGGCACCAGCACCGGCGAGCACGGCATCGGCACCCTCAAGCGCGAGTGGCTGACCCGCGAACTCGACCCGGTCAGCCTGGAACTGCAGCGCGGGCTCAAGCGCCTCTTCGACCCGAAGAACCTGCTCAACCCCGGCAAGGTCGTGGAGGCATGACCGAGGCCGCAGCCCGCACCCCCGCCGGAACCGACGCCGGAACCGAGACCGGGACCACTGCCGGGGCCCCGGCCGAGACCGCGGGTACGGCCCCCGCCCCGGCCCTCGCCGTACCGCGGCCCGCCCGGGCCGGGCGCGCCGAGACCGTCCGGTTCGCCGCCACCCACACGCTGCCCGCCTTCGTTCGCGGTGCCTTCCACGTGCGGCCCCGGGTCGTGGCGGCGTACGCGGCCCTCGGCCAGCAGGGCTGGTCGGCCGCGACCCTGCGGGCCATGCGCGCCCGGCACGGCGGGGCGCCCGTGGAGGTACGCGGCCTGTCGGGGACGCTGCTGGTCCTGCTGGACCACGCCGACGTGCAGCGGTTCTACGAACTGCCGGTGCGCACCCTCGCCATGGACGCGCCCGACAAGTACAAGGGCCTGTCGCTGCTGGAGCCCACCGGCGTCATCTGCTCCCACGGCGACACCCGCGAGGAGCGCCGGCGCGTCAACGACGACGTGCTCGCGGCCGACCGGCCCGTGCACCCCTCGTGCACGGAGTTCCAGGCCCTGATCGCCGAGGAGGCGCCCGCCCTGATCCAGGGCTCCGAGCTGGACTTCCCGCTGCTGCGCCGTACGGTCGCCCGGATCGGGCGCCGGATGGTCCTGGGCGACGCGGCCGCGGGAGACGAGGAGCTCGCCCGGTGGCTGCTCGCGATCCGCACGGAGGCCAACTGGATGCGGATGCGCAAGGTCCGGACGGCGACCGCCGAGGCGCTGTACCGCAAGGCCGCCGCCCGCGTCGAGGAGTACGCGGCCCGTGCGGAGCCGCACACCCTGGCCGCGCTCGCCCGCAGCCACCCGGCCGCCGCGGGGCCGGACGCCGCCGCGCTGGACGCGGTGGGCCAGGCCCACCACTGGCTGCTCGCCCTCGAGGCGGTCGACCAGACCGTGGCCCGCATGCTGCTGCTGCTCGCCGCCCATCCGGCCGAGCAGGAGGCCCTGCGGGCGGAGGTGGACGGCGGGGGCGCGGAACTGCCCCGGCTGCGGGCATGCGTGGAGGAGACCCTGCGGCTGTTCCCGCTCGTGCCCGACCTCCTACGGGTCACCCGCGCCGAGACCGAGTGGGGCGGGGTCCACTACCCCGCCGGGACGGCGGTGCTCGTGCCCGCCCTGTTCCACCAACGGGATCCCGAACACGTCCCGGCCGCCCACCAGTTCGTGCCTGCCCGGTGGCTGCGGCCCGGGGCGGCGCAGGACCTTCGGATGGCGCCGTTCAGCCACGGCGGCGGACGCTGCCCGGGCGAGCACCTGGGCGTGCTGACGGCGGCCGTGCTGACCGCGGCGGTGCTGCGGGGCCACCGGGTCACCGGCGGCAGGCCCGCGGTGGACCCCTGTCGCCCACTGCCCGGCATCCTCGCCTCGGCCGGCATCCGGCTCACCCTCGCCCGGCGCTGAGCAGCCGGAGCCGAGCCCGTTGCGGCGGCGCGGGGCCGGGCGGCCGCCGGGCCCCGCGCCGCACGTCCCACGCACCCCACCCGCACCTCTCCCAGGCCGCACCTCACCCACCATGCCCCGGAGGGCACCTGCATGACCGATGCCATGACCGCCGTCACCGGGCAAGAACCGGACATCGACTCCCTGCACCACGTGTGCCGCCTGCTCGCGGAGGCCGCCGAAGGAGTGGGGGACGCCTCCCGGTACGCGTCCGAACTCGCCCTCGGCACGCGGCTGCCGCGAACCGCCCGCGGCGGCGCCGCCTGGCGCACCCTGCTGCGGACGATCACCGACCCCAAGGGACTGGGCTGGGCCCCGCGCGGCCGCGGGCTCGCCGGGATCGGCTGGCTCGCCGGGGTGTTCACCAGCCGCGAGAGCCTCGCGGTGAGCCTGGCCGTGACAGGTCTCAAGGCCCGGATCCGGGCCGCCGCCGTGACCCATCCCGAGCTGCTCGGCGACCCCGACACCGTGCGCGTACTGCGAGCCGTCGAGGGGGACCGCCAGCGGGAGGCGATCCGCGTCTTCCGCTCCATCCTCGGGAACAAGGGCGCCGAGCGCACCTTCGCCCTGCTGGCCCCCTCGTTCGCCGACATCCTCGCGTGGAACGCCCTCACCGACGAGAACCCCCTCAACGACTCGGCGGGCTGGGAGGTCGCCACCGGCCGCACCCTGACCGGCTCGGAGCCGATCGCCGGCGTCAGCGCCCGGGTCTGGGCCTTCCTCGACCGCGGCCCCGGCCGGGCCGAACCGTTCGTCCCCTCACCGGCGCTCGCCGGGAGCCTGGACACCACCGGCACCATCGCCGGATACGTCCGCAACATCGACGCGGTGGGCACGGACGGAACGCTGCTGGTCCAGCAGGTCGTGGGACCGGACGGCGTCCAGCGGTACGTCGTCCAGCTCGCCGGCATGTCCGGCGTCAGCGACGAGAGCCCCCAGGACCTGCTGGGCGCCGTGCACGCGGTCGCGAGGCCCGCCACCCCGTACTCCAGGGCCGTCTCCAAGGCGCTGCGCCAGCTGATCCCCTCGGGCTGCGAACTGGCCCTGGTGGGCCACAGCCTGGGCGGGATCACCGCCATGAACCTGGCCGCCGACCGGGACTTCTGCGGCATCCACCAGGTCACGCACGTCGTCGCGGTCGGCTCCCCCATCGACGGCAAGCGCCCGGCGGATCCGCGGACCCGGGTGTACTCGCTGGTCAACGAGCACGACGTGGTGCCCAGCCTGGAGGGACGCTCCTCGGTCTCCCCGTACGCACTTCCGGCGCAGTTCACCGAGTTCACCTGGACCGACGACACGCACGCCTTCCCGCTGTGCCATGCCGCCGAGCGGTACGCGCACAACCTCGAGCACGAGGTTCCCGAGGCGAGCGCGCTCGTGGACGCGGACCTCACGCCGTTCCGGGGCCGGGTGACCGCCACCCGATTCTTCCGGCTCTACGACCGCTGACCGCGGCACCGCTGATCTCCCGCCCGTTGCCCCTGTTGCGCCGACCGCTGAGGAACACCATGACCGACTCCACCTCCACCGAGCAGACCGCGGCCCCGCGCGAGGGGACCCCGGCGGCCGCCGACGCGGCCCTTCCCGCCCAGGCTGCCGGTCCCGCGCAGGCCGCCCGCCCCGGCCAGGCCCCCGAGTACGGCCCGCCCGGGCTCCTCGAACGCCTCGGCTCGGCCGCCTTCGCCCGTGTCAACCGCACCCGCGAGTGGCACGAACTGCCGCTCCCCCTCGGGCTGCTGAACCTCCGGGTGCTCCGCGACGACCTGCGCCGCAAGAACCTGTACGACACGTACGACGCGGGCGGGGAGCGCCGGCGGCGTCCGACCCCGGCGCTCGCGCCCTACCGCTCGTACGACGGCTCGGGCTACGACCCGTACGACGAGGACATGGGCCGGGTCGGCACCCGCCTCGACCGCAACGCCCCGCTGCACCTGGTCTTCCCGGACTCGGACGAGGAGCTGATGTCGCCGAGCCCGCGCGAGATCAGCAGGCAGCTGCTGGCCCGCAAGGGGTTCGTGCCCGCGCCCACCCTCAACCTCCTGGCCGCCGCCTGGATCCAGTTCGAGAACCACGGCTGGGCCAACCACGGGGACAACGAGGAAGCCGAGCCGTTCACCGTCCCGCTCGCCGAGGGCGACGACTGGGCCGAGCACGGCGGCACCTGCCCGATGCGCGTGAACCGCACCCGCCCCGACCCGGTCGCCCAGACCGCGGCCGACGCGCCGCCCACGTACGAGAACACCGTCACGCACTGGTGGGACGGCTCGCAGGTCTACGGCTCCGACGAGGCCCGCTGCCGGGCGCTGCGCACGGGCGAGCACGGGCGGCTCATCGTCGAGGACGGCCGGCTGCCCGCCGATCCGCGGCCCGGGAAGTCCTGCCTGGACTGGACCGGCATGAACAGCGACTACTGGACGGGCCTGTCGCTGCTGCACACGCTGTTCGCCAAGGAGCACAACGCGATCTGCGACTACCTGCGCGCCCACTACCCGACCTGGGACGACGAGCGGCTCTTCCACACCGCCCGGCTGGTCAACACCGCGCTCATGGCGAAGATCCACACGGTGGAGTGGACGCCGGGCATCCTCGACACCCCGGTGCTGCGCCGCGCGATGGACGCCAACTGGTACGGGGTGCTGCCGCGCTGGGTGAGCCGGACGTACGGGCGGCTCGGCAAGGGCGAGATGCTCAGCGGAATCCTGGGCTCCCCGACCGACCACCACGCGGCGCCGTTCTCGATGACGGAGGAGTTCGTCTCCGCGTACCGGCTGCACCCGCTGATCCCCGACGAGCTCGCCGTCCGCGACCACCGTGCGGGCGCCGTCCGCGCGACCATCGGCTTCGACGACATGCAGGGTGCGACCACCCGTACGGCGGTCGACGCGTACGGCATGAGCGACCTCTTCTACAGCTTCGGCACCGCCCACCCCGGCGCCCTCGTCCTGCACAACCACCCCGACGCGCTGCGCAATCTGGCCCGGCTCACCGGCGAGCACATCGACCTGGGCACCGTCGACATCCTGCGCGACCGCGAGCGCGGGATCCCCCGCTACAACGCGTACCGGCAGATGCTGCGCAAGCGGCCGGTCACCTCCTTCGAGGAGCTGACGGGCGGGCACCCGGGCGACACGCCGCTGCTGAAGGAGCTGTACGAGGGGCGCCTGGACCGGGTGGACACGCTGGTCGGCAATCTCGCGGAGCCGCGGCCGGCCGGCTTCGGCTTCAGCGACTCCCTGTTCCGGATCTTCATCCTGATGGCGAGCAGGCGGCTCAAGAGCGACCGCTTCTTCACCACCGACTACCGGCCGGAGGTCTACACGGCGGAGGGCCTGGAGTGGGTCGATCGCAACGGCATGGTGTCCGTCCTCCTGCGCCACCACCCCGAACTGGCCCCGGCCCTCGACGGCGTGACCAACGCCTTCGCTCCCTGGAGGGCCCTGTGACCGCCATTCCCGCGCCGCGCACGGAGCAGCAGCGGTACGAGCCCGCCGAGGGGCTGCGGGCCCACTCCGCGGCGCTGCTGCGGCACGCGGAACGGCTGCGGGCTGGGGCGGTCGCGCTGGACTGGAAGGGTCCGCAGGCCGAGGCCTTCCGGTGGCGGATCGAGGCCCTGGCCGACCGCTGCGCGACAGCGGCGGCCGGCCTGGAGCGCTCCGCGGAGCAACTGGACGCGGCCACCCGCACCCGCTGACGGCCGGGGCCCGGCTCGGCCCGCGAACCGGGCCCACGGGCTCCTCACTGCTTCCGCGCCTCGTCCACCACCTCGTGCACGGCGTCCGCGACCAGCCGGGGCTGCTCGACTGCGATGCCGTGTCCGCTGTCGGTGTCGGTGATGTGCCGGGCGTGGAGTTCGCGGGCGAGGTCGTCCTGGGCGGCAAGCCAGGCCGGCCAGGTCGATCCGCTGTCGCCGACCTCGAGGTCCCACGGCTTGTCGGAGGTCAGCACGGCGGCGGGCAGGCGGTGCGGCAGCGGGGGCGCGCTGCGGATCTGCGCCACGGAGGCCTCGTAGTCGGGCACTTCGAGGGCCTTCCCCGGGTCCATCGCCTCGATCTTGTGCATCCAGTCCGACCACTGGGCCGGTGTCAGGGTGTCGCGCAGGTACGGCGACGCGCCGTCGACGGTGACGAGGCCGGACACCCGGGGGAAGTCGGTGCGTGCGAAGAGCTCGGCGATCATCGCCCCCCAGGAGGCGCCGACCAGCACGTACGGCCCGTGCTCGCCGGCGGCGGACAGCACCGCCCGTAGGTCCTGCACCCCCGCTCGCGCCGTGGTGGGCTGGGGCACCGGGGTCGAGGAGGTCGGCTTTCCGTCGGTCCGCGTGGTCCCGGGGCGGTCGTAGGCGCACACCCGCGTGAACGAGGCGACTCTCGGAAGCACCGCCGACGCACTGGGTTTCAGCCCGGCCGCGGGGGCGGAACGGTCCACGACGTGGGTCCACTCGTCCGCGGCACCGCCCGTCCCGGAGACGAGCACGACGGTCGGGGACCCTGTTCCTCGGCACTCCAGCCGGATGCTGCGGCCGCCGCCGATGGGCACCGGGCGGGAGAGATCCCCGGAGGTGCCGCCCGGGGTCACGGTCGCCGTGGCCGTGGCCGTACCGGTGGCCGTTGCCGCGGCCGGGCCGCCGCCTGCGGCGAGCGCGAGAGTTGCCACGACGGTGACCGCACCAGCCAGGACCTGGCGTCCTCCGGACACCCACCCAGTCTCACACCGTGCGGTGACCGGGGCGATCGGGCCCGGCTGCGGCGAGCGCCTCGGCGACGAGGCGCCGCAGGTGGTCGCCGGTCAGGGCGTAGACCACGCGGCGGCCCTCCTTGCGGGTGGTCACCAGCCCCGACATCCGCAGCCGGGCCAGGTGCTGGCTGACGGCCGGCCGGGCCGCTCCCACCGCTGCAGCCAGGGTGCCGACATCGGCTTCGTCGGAGGCCAGGGCGTGCAGGAGGGCGAGGCGGGTGCGGTCGGCCAGCAGGCCCAGGATCTCGGCCGCGGCCTCGAAGGCCTGCGGGCCCGGTTCTTGCGGGTGCGAACCCTGCGCAGGTGATAGGTGCATGCGTGCGCTCATACGCACACAATAGGCGGGTGGGTGCTTTCATCCACCCTTCCCCGTCGTCCTCGTCGAAAGCGAGCGCGCTGTGAGCCACCACCACGAGCACCACCACGGGTCGTTCCGGGCGCGGCTGCGGCGCCGGCTCTCCCCTCTCGCGCACGCGTTCACCCCGCACGGCCACGCGGCGTCCGACAAGGTCGACCCGGCGATGGAGACCTCCCGCCAGGGCATGCGCACGCTGTGGCTGTCCCTGGGCGTCCTCGGCCTGACCACGGCCGTCCAGGCCGCCGTCGTCGCCGTGTCCGGGTCGGTGGCCCTGCTCGGCGACACCGTCCACAACGCCGCCGACGCGCTGACCGCCGTACCCCTCGGCATCGCGTTCGTCCTCGGCCGGCGCGCGGCGAACCGCCGCTACACCTACGGCTACGGGCGCGCCGAGGACCTGGCCGGCATCGTCGTCGTCCTCACCATCGCCGCCTCCTGCGCCCTGGCCGCCTACCAGTCCGTGGACCGGCTCCTGCACCCCCGCGAGATCACCGGGCTGTGGGCCGTCGCGGGCGCCGCGGTGGCCGGTTTCCTCGGCAACGAGTGGGTGGCCCGGCTGCGGATTCGCACCGGCCGCCGGATCGGTTCCGCAGCGCTCGTCGCCGACGGGCTGCACGCCCGTACCGACGGGTTCACCTCCCTCGCCGTCCTGCTCGGCGCGGGAGGCGCGGCGATCGGCTGGCAGCGCGCCGACCCGATCGTCGGCCTGCTCATCACCGCGGCCATCCTCGTGGTGGTGCGGGATGCCGCGCGCGAGGTGTGCCGGCGCCTGATGGACTCGGTCGATCCGGCCCTGGTCGACACCGCGCACGACGCGCTGCTCGGCGTGACCGGCGTACGGGGCACCGGGCAGGTCCGCATGCGGTGGATCGGGCACGCGCTGCGCGCCGAGGCCGACATCGTCGTCGACCCGCACCTCACGGTGGTGCAGGCACACGCCCTGGCCGTCGATGCCGAGCACGCCCTCATCCACGCCGTCCCCCGGCTGACCGCCGCCACCGTGCACATCGACCACACCGCCGACCACGGCGACCCGCACGCAGCCCTCGCCCACCACGGCGGCCGGTGAGGAACGGGCCACCGGACCGGTCAGGATTCGAGAAGCGCGGGCCCGGCGGCCGAGGCTAGCGTGGCCGTCATGGACCTCACCGTCCCCCGACCCCCGCTACTTCAGGAGCGACCATGACCAGCTCTCCCACCCAGGGAATCAAGACCGTGCTGCATCCCGTCTCCGACCTCGCGAAGGCCAAGGCGGTCTACGCCGCGCTGCTCGGCGTGCCGCCGCAGACCGACGAGTCGTACTACGTGGGCTTCGAGGCCGCGGGCCAGCACATCGGACTGGTGCCGGGCGGCGGGCCGCAGGGCATGGCCTCGCCGGTGGCCTACTGGCACGTGCCGGACATCGAGGCGAAGCTCGCCGAGGTGACCACCGCGGGCGCCACCGTGAAGGAGCCCGCGCACGACGTCGGCGGCGGCCGCCTGGTGGCCACCTTCACCGACCCCGACGGCAACGTGCTCGGGCTGCTCCAGGACCGCTGAGGACCGGATGTCCTGCGACGCCCCGGCCGGGCGCACCACGTGGCCGGGGCGTCGGCGGCGGTACGGACCGAAGCGCACAAGGACCGGACGTACGGGCCGGAAGCTGGTTGGATCGAGCCGGGCGACTACGACGGGGACCGCGAAAGCGGCCTCCGCTGAACAGATGGAGACACGATGAGCAAGGCCACGGGGACGGACACGCGGTCGCCTGCGCTGCACGGTGCGGACAGCCACGACCTGATCCGCGTGCACGGTGCGCGTGAGAACAACCTCAAGGACGTCAGCATCGAGATCCCGAAGCGCCGCCTCACGGTGTTCACCGGTGTCTCCGGCTCGGGCAAGAGCTCCCTGGTGTTCGACACGATCGCCGCGGAGTCGCAGCGGCTGATCAACGAGACCTACAGCGCCTTCGTACAGGGGTTCATGCCGACGCTGGCGCGGCCCGAGGTCGACGTCCTCGAAGGACTGACGACCGCGATCATCGTCGACCAGCAGCGGATGGGCGCCGACCCGCGCTCCACCGTCGGCACCGCCACGGACGCCAACGCGATGCTGCGCATCCTCTTCAGCCGGCTCGGCACCCCGCACATCGGCCCGCCCAGCGCGTACGCCTTCAACGTCCCCTCGGTCCGGGCGAGCGGTGCGATCACCGTCGAGCGCGGCGCCAAGCAGACGGTGAAGGCCACCTTCAACCGCACCGGTGGCATGTGCACCCGCTGCGAGGGCCGCGGTTCGGTCTCGGACATCGACCTCACCCAGCTGTACGACGACTCCAAGTCGCTCTCCGAAGGCGCGTTCACGATCCCCGGCTGGAAGTCGGACAGCCAGTGGACCGTGCAGGTCTACGCGCAGTCCGGTTTCGTCGACCCGGACAAGCCGATCCGCAAGTACACCAAGAAGGAGATGCAGGCCTTCCTGTACGGCGCGCCGGTCAAGGTGAAGGTCAACGGTGTCAACCTCACCTACGAGGGGCTGATCCCCAAGCTGCAGAAGTCGTTCCTGTCCAAGGACAAGGAGGCGATGCAGCCGCACATCCGCGCGTTCGTGGAGCGCGCGGTCACCTTCACCACCTGTCCCGAGTGCGAAGGCACCCGGCTCAGCGAGGGAGCCAGGTCGTCGAAGATCAAGCGGATCAGCATCGCCGACGCGTGTGCGATGCAGATCAGCGATCTGGCCGAATGGGTCCGCGGCCTCGACGAGCCGTCGGTGGCGCCGCTGCTCGAGGCGCTCCGGCAGACCCTCGATTCGTTCGTGGAGATCGGGCTCGGCTACCTGGCACTCGACCGGTCGGCGGGCACGCTGTCCGGCGGCGAGGCCCAGCGCGTCAAGATGATCCGCCACCTCGGGTCCTCGCTCACCGACGTCACCTACGTCTTCGACGAGCCCACGGCGGGCCTGCACCCGCACGACATCCAGCGGATGAACGACCTGCTGCTGCGGCTGCGGGACAAGGGCAACACGGTGCTCGTCGTGGAGCACAAGCCGGAGATGATCGCGATTGCCGACCACGTCGTCGACCTCGGCCCCGGTGCGGGTCAGGCGGGCGGCGCCGTCTGCTTCGAGGGCACCGTCGAGGGGCTGCGGGCCGGCGGGACCCTCACCGGCCGCCATCTCGACGACCGGGCGGCCGTCAAGGAGAAGGTGCGTACGGCGACCGGCACGCTGGAGATCCGCGGTGCGACGGCGAACAACCTGCAGGACGTCGACGTCGACATCCCGCTCGGGGTGCTGGCCGTCGTGACCGGTGTCGCCGGCTCGGGCAAGAGCTCGCTCGTTCACGGGTCACTGCCCGGAAAATCGGGGCCTGCGGGCGAGGAGGTGGTCTCGATCGACCAGACCGCGATCCGCGGCTCGCGGCGGAGCAACCCGGCGACGTACACGGGGCTGCTCGAGCCGATCCGCAAGGCCTTCGCGAAGGTCAACGGCGTGAAGCCGGCGCTGTTCAGCGCCAATTCCGAGGGCGCCTGCCCCACGTGCAACGGCGCAGGTGTCATCTACACCGACCTGGCGATGATGGCCGGGGTCGCCACCCCGTGCGAGGAATGCGAAGGCAAGCGCTACCAGGCATCGGTGCTGGAGTACCACCTCGGCGGCCGCGACATCAGCGAGGTGCTGGCGATGTCGGTGACCGAGGCCGAGGAGTTCTTCGGCGCCGGCGAGGCCCACACCCCGGCCGCGCACCGCATCCTGGGCAGGCTCGCCGACGTCGGGCTCGGCTACCTCAGCCTCGGCCAGCCCCTCACCACGCTGTCCGGCGGCGAGCGGCAGCGGCTCAAGCTGGCCACCCACATGTCCGACAAGGGCGGCGTCTACGTCCTCGACGAGCCGACCAACGGCCTGCACCTCGCCGACGTCGAGCAGCTGCTCGCCCTGCTCGACCGGCTGGTCGACTCCGGCAAGTCGGTCATCGTCGTCGAGCACCACCAGGCGGTCATGGCGCACGCCGACTGGATCATCGACCTCGGCCCCGGCGCCGGCCACGACGGCGGCAAGGTCGTCTTCGAGGGCACACCGGCCGACCTCGTCGCCGCCCGCTCCACCCTCACGGGCGAGCACCTCGCGGCCTACGTCGGCGCCTGACCGGGGCATGCACCGCCCGCCCGGCCCTCCGAGCCGGGCGGGTGCGCGTCAGCGGCGTGTATGGACTCGGCCGTTTCCCGTCAAGGTGGCGTCAGGGAGGGGCGCGAAGGGTGGGCGGGCGGGGATAGCTTCGGTGTCGCGCCCCGGACTGCCTCCCCGCACTCGGGGCGTCACCCGTCGCTGCTTGCGGTTCCTCAGGGAGGGCCCCATGTGTCTGTTCCGGTACGAAGACGATCCCGAGCCCGAGGAACGGGTCCCGGCCGGTCTTCTGTACGTGCCCGTCCGGCCGGGAAGGGGAGCGGAGGCGGTGATCCGGCTGTTCCGTACTCCGCTGGGCGCCCGTACGGCCGTCGGATTCACCAGTACGGGCCGGCTGGCCGCCACGCTCGGCGAGGGCCAGCGCTACATCCGGCTGTCGGAGGCGGTGCTGCGCGAGCTGTGCGAACCGCTCGGCGCGGGTCTGATCACCGTCGACCCGACGCTGTCGGCTGCGTCGGCCACTCCGGCGCCCGCTCCGGCGGCTCCGGCCGCGCCGCTCCGGCCGGGCCGGCTCCCGGTCCAGGCCGTCTGAAGGGGGGAGAGTTCCATGACCACTGCCACACTGTCCGAGATCGCCTCGGGCGCCGACGAGTTGTCCGTCTGGCCGGCGTCGACGACCCGGCTCCCGCACGGCGGTATCGCCGTCGGCGGGGTCTCGCTGGCCGAGATCGCCGACCGCTTCGACACCCCGGCCTACGTACTGGACGAGGGCGAGGTACGGGCCCGCTGCCGCACCTACCGCGACGCCTTCCCCGACGCCGAAGTCCTCTACGCCGCCAAGGCCTTCCTCTCCCGCGCCATGGCCCACCGCATCGCCGAGGAAGGCCTCGGACTCGACGTCTGCTCCGCCGGCGAGCTCGAACTGGCCGTCACCGCCGGCTTCCCGCCGGAGCGCATCCTCCTGCACGGCAACGCCAAATCACCCCACGACATCGACACCGCACTACGTCTCGGCGTCGGCCGGATCGTCATCGACAGCCCCTCCGAGATCGCCCGCCTCGCCGCCGCCATCGGCCCGACAGGACACCAGAAGGTACTGGTCCGCGTCGTCCCCGGCATCTCGGCCGGCGGCCACGAGAAGATCCGCACCGGCACCGACGGCCAGAAGTTCGGCCTGTCCCTCACCGACGGCTCGGCCCAGCACGCCATCACCCGCATCCTGGGCCAGCCACCACTCGAACTCGTCGGCCTGCACTGCCACATCGGCTCCCAGATCACCGACGTCAAACCGTACGTCTGCGCCCTGCGCCGCATGGTGGGCCTCATGGCCCGCGTCCGCGACACCCACGGCATCACGCTCCCCGAGCTGGACATGGGCGGCGGCCACGGCATCGCCTACCGACCCGGAGAACCCGCACTCGACCTCACCACCCTCGCCCGCCGACTGCGCGCCGAGCTCGCGGCGAGCTGCGCAGCAGCCGGACTGGCCGTGCCCCGCCTCGCCGTCGAACCCGGCCGCGCCATCGTCGGCCCCGCCGGAGTGGCGCTCTACCGGGTCCTCGCCGTCAAACGCACCGGAGAGCAGACGTTCGTCGCCGTCGACGGCGGCATGAGCGACAACCCCCGCCCGGCCCTCTACGGGGCCCGCTACGCACCCCGCCTGATCGGCCGCCGCTCCACCGCCGAACCCCGCACCGCCACCGTCGTCGGCCGCCACTGCGAGGCCGGCGACATCCTCGCCGCCGACGTCGAACTCCCCGGCGACATCCACCCCGGGGACCTCCTCGCCGTCCCCGCGGCCGGCGCCTACCAGCAGTCCATGGCCTCCGGCTACAACATGGTCGGCCGCCCCCCGGTCGTCGCGGTCGACGACGGCGCCGCCCGGCTCCTCGTACGACGCGAGACCCTCGACGACTTCCGCCGCCGCGACATCGGCGACTAGGGAGTGTCGCCGACGCGCCGCGGTCGGCGACCGGCCACCGGCGGAAGTGATCGGCGCCCCGCCTCCCGGGCGGCGGGGCGTCGGCCTTCGCACCGATCGCCGGGAGCGGGCCCTCCGGGCCACCATGGAGGGAGATCCGTACGGGGACCCCGACCGGGAGGCGCCGATGGTGCACACCGATGGAGCAGCTGCGGACGTCCTGGTGGCAGGCGCCGGCCCGGTCGGGCTGACGGCGGCCGCCGAACTGCGGCGGCGCGGGATCGCCTGCCGTATCGTCGACCGGCTCCCGGCGAGGCTGCCGTACGCGAAGGCGGTGGGGATCCAGCCGCGGACCCTGGAGATCTGGGACCGTATGGGCTTCGTCCAGGCCGCCCTGGAGGCGGCCGTCCCGATGCGCGGGCAGCTGACGTACGTGAACGGCGTGGAGCAGCCGCGGCTGGACATGGTGCTGCCGCCCGAGGTCCCGTACCGCTTCGCCGCGCTGCCGCAGTACGAGACCGAGCGGATCATCGAGGAGTTCCTGGAGCGCTTCGGTACGCGCATCGAGCGGGGCACCGAGCTCGTGTCGTTCGTCCAGGACGCGGACGGGGTGACCAGCCGGCTCACGACTCCCAACGGGGAGGAGGAGGTCCGGACCCGGTTCCTGGTGGGCTGCGACGGCGCGCACAGCATCGTCCGCAAGGGGCTCGGGCTGAGCTTCGAGGGAGGCACCTTCCCCGAGGAGTACATGCTCGCCGACGTGGAGGTCGACTGGGACCTGCCGTACGCGTACGGGGTGCGGGCCATGCACCACGATGCCGCGGGCGCCGTGGACGACGCGCTGGTGTGCATCCCGCTGCCGGGCGACCGCCGCTACCGGGTGTCGATGATGGTGCCGCCCGAGCTCTCCGCCGCTCCGCCCGAGGGCGGAGACGGGGTGGTGCACGGCCTGGAGGGCAGCCGGGCTCCCGGACTCGGCCATATCCAGGCCGTCCTGGACCGGCTGTCTCCGCAGCCGACCACCGCGTCGGCCATGCGCTGGTCGTCCGTGTTCCGGATCAGCCACCGGCTGGTGGACCGGTACGGGGCCGGGCGGGTCTTCGTGGCCGGGGACGCGGCGCACATCCATCCGCCGACCGGCGCGCAGGGCATGAACACCGGGATCCAGGACGCCTGGAACCTGGCCTGGAAGCTGGCGCTTGCCGTGGACGGTGCCGCAGCTCCGGGGCTGGTCGCGAGTTACGACGCCGAGCGCCGGCCGGTGGGCGAGGAGGTCGTCGGCCGTACCGTCCGGCACGCCGCCGAGGGCGTCCAGGCCGATCCGGAGGACGCGGAGACGCTGATGATGCGCCAGGCCCAGCTGCTCGTCGGCTACCGGGGCAGCCCCGTGGTGCAGCGGGCGGAGCCGGACGCGGGCGCAGCTCCCGGGCCGCAGCCCGGCGACCGGGCACCGGACTGCGGCGGGCTCGCCGGGGAGCTCGCCGGCTATCCGCTGCGGCTGTACGACCTGTTGCGCGGCCGCGATCACGTGCTGCTGCTGTACGGGCCCGGACCGGCGCTGGACGGCCTCGGCGAACTGACTTCCGCGGTACGGGGTTTCGCCACTGGCCGGGTCGGGGTGTGCGCGATCCTCGCGGAGACCGAGCCCGACCGGCCGGCGCCGGCCCTGGTGCCCGTGTACCGGGACGGCCGGGGCGAGTTCGCCCGGATGTACGGTGCGCGGGAGCCGGCGGCGTTCGTGGTCCGGCCGGACGGCTACCTCGGCGCCAGACTGTGCCCGCCGACCGCTGTGGGGCTGCTCGCCCACTTCTCGGCGGTGTTCGCGGGCTGAGCGGGCCCGGTGAACCCCTTGGCGAGGAGCCGGACGGCCAAGGTCACTTCCCAGGCGAACACCGGGAGGGCAGCGAGGGATCCGGCGGCCGAGACCTGCTCGTAGAGGCCGAACAGCACGGCGGTCGCCGAGCCGCAGATCATGGCGCCGCCGAACAGTCCCAGTACGGCGACGGGCCGCGGGACGAGCCGTGAGCGGTACACCAGGGAGGCCAGGACGAGGGTGTTGGCGCCCAGGACGAAGTTGGGGCCGAAGAGGAACGTCCAGTCGTGGATCGCCACGAGGGTGTCGGCGGCCGTGACGAGGGACGGGGCATCGGCGCCCGCCACTCCCGCGGAGTCCCGGCGCAGCGTCACCACCGACAGGACGCTGATGATGCCGACGACGATGACGGCGGCCTCCAGGAGGCGCCCGCAGACGTAGCCGAGTGCGGCGCCTTCGTTCTGTCTCCTGAGGACCGGGTACAGGGCGACCCCGGTGCCGACGACCGCCAGCGCGAGGACGAACTCGAACAGCGCCCCGAGGAACACCCGGGTGTCGGCGCCGGCGCCGAGGACGTAGTCGGCGTCGTGCAGCACGGGGCCGTAGAGCGCGAGCCCGCCGATCGCGGCGAACTCGGTGACGAGGAACAGCACACCCGTCACGACGGCGATTTTCCTGGTTGAGCTCATGCGGAACCGACCCCTCTCCTCAGGTGTACGGCGTACACCTTGAGCCGTACGTTAGGTGTACGCCGTACACTCGTCAAGCCGGGGGTTCAGCCCGCGCACGGACCACGAAGGAGCTGATCGAGATGATCCGGCAGACGGAGGCAGCGCCCCGGACGCCCCTGAGCAGGGACCGGGTGCTGCGCGCCGCCGTCACGCTGGCCGACGGCATCGGGATCGAGGCGCTGAGCATGCGCAGGCTCGCCCAGGAGCTGGGCGTGGTGCCGATGGCGCTCTACAAGCACGTCGCCAACAAGGAACAGCTCCTGGACGGCATGGTGGAGGCCGTCGTGGGCGAGATCGACCCCCCGGCCCCCGGATCCGACTGGCAGGGCGCGGTCCGGCAGCGGATCCTCTCGGCGCGGGCGGCCCTGCTGGGGCATCCGTGGGCGGCTCAGGTGATCCGGTCGCGCACCGGCCCGACGCCGGCGGTGCTCGCGTACATGGACTCGGTGATCGGGATGTTCCGCGCCGGAGGCTTCTCGGTCGATCTCACCCACCACGTGATGCACGCACTGGGCAGCCGCATGCTGGGATTCACCCAGGAGCTGTTCGACGCCGCCCCGGGGCCCGATCCGGAGGGGCAGCCGGCCGTCCCCCCGGAGGCCGCGGCGGCCTACCCCCACGTCACGGAGCTGGCCATGGCCGCCGCCCACGACGGGGACTCCGTCGTGGGCGGCGGCTGTGACGACCAGTTCGAGTTCGAGTTCGCGCTGGACCTGCTCCTGGACGGCTTCGAACGCCTCCGGCAGCAGGGCTGGACGTCGAGCGCCCGCCGCTCGCGCGCCGGGGGTGGCCTGATCACGTAGGCTCGGCCAATGGCCAAGTACTTCGACGTGCACCCCGAGAACCCCCAGCAGCGCACCATCGGCAGTGTCGCTGACAGCATCCGCTCCGGCGCGCTCGTCGCGTACCCCACGGACTCCTGCTACGCGCTGGGCTGCCAGCTCGGCAACCGTGACGGCCTCGCCCGGATCCGGTCCATCCGCAATCTCGACGACCGCCACCACTTCACGCTGGTGTGCCAGGACTTCGCCCAGCTGGGCCAGTTCGTACAGATCGACAACGACGTGTTCCGCGCGATCAAGGCGTCCACGCCGGGCAGTTACACCTTCATCCTCCCCGCGACGAAGGAAGTGCCGCGCCAGCTGCTGCACCCCAAGAAGAAGACGGTCGGCGTACGCATCCCCGACCACGCGGTGACCCAGGCCCTGCTCGCCGAGCTCGGCGAGCCGCTGCTGTCCAGCACCCTGCTCCTGCCCGACGAGCCGGAGCCGCTGACGCAGGGCTGGGAGATCAAGGAGCGGCTCGACTACCTGGTGGACATCGTGGTCGACTCGGGCGACTGCGGGACCGAGCCGACGACGGTCATCGACTTCTCCGGCGGCGGCGCCGAGATCGTACGCCGGGGAGCGGGCGACACCACGCGCTTCGAGTGATGCCGCCCGCAGGTCGTACGGACGGGCCGGTCAGCAGCCGAAGTTGATGCGCCGGAACGTCGCGTAGTGGTCGGAGGTGTAGTAGTCCTCCTCCCACTGCTGTCCGGTGATGATCCGGCGCGCCCCGCGGGTCGGCGAGCCCGGAGTGACGACGGTGTACTCGTGGTAGTAGCCGCTGCCGTGGATCGGCAGCAGCCGCTCACGGTTCTGGAAGACGACGCCGTCCTGGGAGTAGGGGAACGGACCGCCCTCGTCGATGAGGTCGAGGGTGTGGTGTGCCTGGGACGGCAGCGCCGAGTAGCAGATGCTGCCGACCGAGGCCGCGGAGGCGGCCGCGGCGACGGAGACGGGCGCGGAGGCGGGAGCGGGGGCCGCCGAGGCGGCCGGTCCGGTGAGGAGCGCGGCGGCGACTGCCGCGGCGCCGGCGAGGGCCACGAAGCGTGGGGGGATTCTCATGCGGCCCATGATGACGCGCGTAGAGCAGCGGTCGTCAACGCCAACTCCGTTGAGTTTCCTACCTGTTCACCGGGTGTGCGCAGCCCTTGGCGCGGATGCCGCCGTCGCTTAAGGCGGACGCAACCTGAGGCGCCGCGCGACGCCGATGGCAGGATGATCACCAGTCGACCGAGAGAGGTGCCGCACCATGGCCGTCGTCCACCGGACCACGATGACCCCCGGCAAGCTGGAGCTGCTCGCTTCCTGGCTTCCCGCTCAGCCCTGGTACCAGAGCCCGGAAGCGGCGAGTGCGCCGCAGCCGGCCAAGGCCGGGGGCTTCCGGCTCGACGACCCGCAGGGTGAGGTCGGGATCGAGTTCATGGCGGTCACCGACGGTGCGGGAGACCGGCCGGTCACGTACCTCGTGCCGCTCACCTACCGCGGAGCCCCGCTCGACGGGGCGGAAGACGCCCTCATCGGCACCTCCGAGCACGGGGTGCTGGGGCGCCGGTGGATCTACGACGGGACCCACGACCCGGTGCTCGTCGACCGGTTGTACGCGCTCGTGCTCGGCGAGGCCGAGGCGCAGGCCCAGAGCGAGAGCGACGCGCCCGACCCGTCCGTCACGGGCTGGTCCGCGGGGGCCGGCCACCCGGGGCCGCTCGCCGTCCTGGCGGTCTCCGCCGGGCCGGACACCTCCGATGTGCTCGTGCAGACCTCCACCGGGAAGCTGACCATCAGCGTGCAGCACGTCCTGCGGCCCGCACCGGCGGAGGCCGATCCCGCCGGGCAGCTGCTGGGGCACGTCACCGCGGACTGGACGCTGCCGGACGGCGCGAAGGCACGCGGCCGGTACGCCGTCGTCCGCGCGTAGGCGGCGCGCACCGGGCGCTGCGCGCATGATGGAGGTGGGGGACGCTCTTTCGCCCGGCAGAGGAGGGCGCGGATGAGTTCCGAGCGCTACGAGCTGGTGTTTTCCGAGGGACCGGACACGAGCGAGGACGTCGTCGTGGTGACGGCCACCGGCCAGGCCGGTCCGGGTGGCCACCCGGTCTACACAGACGCGACCGGCATCGTCCGGGCGGAGATCAGCGACCAGGACGAGGTACGCGTCCTGGCCTCCGGCGGCGGCCAGAACCCGGCCCGCGTGGTCCGGGTCCGGCCGCTGCCCTGAACGCGCGCTCGCGGCCGCACCGGCAAGTGGCGGCCGGGCCGCCGAGGTTGCTCCGCTGCCCTTCTCCGTTGCTCCGTACGAGTTCTCTTGCGTGCCCGTTCGGTCGCACCCTCCGAGCGCATGATCATCATTTAGCCGCGCAATCGTTTTGATACTCCCATCGGGCCGTGGGCGAGCTGGGAGGGCTGCGTGGCGAAGTCATCGACGCACCGTGCACAACAGGAGCGAAAGGCGAGACGGGCACGAACGATCCGGGCGTGGAGTGTGGTGGCCGCCGCGACCGGCGCCGTCCTCGTCGTCGCCGCGACGCCGGACCGGGCGCCGGAGCAAGATGCCAAAGGGTCGGCGGGCGGCGGCCCCCACGCCTCCGTGACCCTGCTGGTCGGCCGGGCCCTGGACGAGGGGGACGGCGGCATCGCCGCGCGGTGCGCGGTGGAGGGCTTCCGGGACGGCCTGTGCACCGGCTGGCGGCAGCAGCGCGTACGGGCCACCGCCCGGGGCGCCGGGTCGGTGCTGCGGGGGCCCGCCTCCCGCGAGGCCGACGGGCCGGCGCGTACGGTCGTCCTCCCCACGAACGCCGGCGGTCCCCTCGAGATCGCGCTCGCCCAGGCGGGAGCGCTCACCGATGTCACCGTCCGCGACGGGCACGGGCGCTACGTGGGCGGCACGCTCGCCCCGAAGAGCCGCCGCTGGACCAACACCGAGCCGCTGCGGGCCGGCGAGCTCTACACCGTACGGGTCGGTGCACAGGACGCGGCCGGGACACCGGTCGGCGTCACCATGGCCTTCCGGACCACGCCGCCCCCGGACGAGGGCAGGCTCACGGTGGAGTTCGGGCCGAGGCCCGGGACGTACGGCGCGGGGCAGATCGTGACGGCCGCCCTGAGCCGGCCGGTTCCGGCCACCGACCGGACCGCCCGGGCACGGGTGGAGCGGGCGCTCCAGGTGACCTCGGAGCCGGCGGTCGAGGGCGGCTGGCACTGGGTGGACGACTCGACGCTGCACTACCGGCCGCGTACGTACTGGCCGGCGCACGCCGAGGTGCACGTGACGAGCGGTCTCGACGGGGTCGAGGTCGGCGACCACGGCTACGGCGGCCCGTCCGACTCCACGGAGTTCACCATCGGGGACCGGATCGAGGCGGTCACCGACTCCGCCGCCCACGAGATGACCGTACGCCGCAACGGCCGGGTCATCCGGACGATCCCGGTCACCACCGGCAAGGCGGGATTCCGGACCCGCAGCGGCGTCAAGGTCGTGCTGGGCAAGGAGTACCAGGTCCGGATGCGCGGGGACACGGTCGGCATCAAGCGCGGCACGAGCGAGTTCTACGACCTGCCGGTGTTCTACGCGACGCGGGTGACGTGGAGCGGCGAGTACGTGCACGCCGCGCCCTGGTCGGTCGCCTCTCAGGGCGAGGAGAACGTGAGCCACGGCTGCACGGGCATGAGCACGACGGACGCCGCCTGGTTCTTCCAGACGGTACGGGAAGGGGACATCGTGCAGGTGGTGAACAGCGGCGGCAAGCCGATGGCGCCCTTCGACAACGGCTTCGGCGACTGGAATCTGGACTGGCGGGCCTGGCAGGCGGGCAGCGCCCTCACGTCCGCCCCTGTCCCGGCCGCCGCCCACCCGGCGGTGTCCCGCCACGCCCCGTCCCGGCTGCGCCCCCTGACGTGATGGCGCGATGAGGCCGTGCTGTACCCGGCGGATCCGCCGGGTACAGCGCATGCCGGGCCGTCAGGGGTGCCTGGGAGTGGGGCAGACCTGCCAGGCGAGGTGGTAGAGGGTGCTCACGCTCGCGTCCGTGGAGTCCATGGCCATGAAGCTGGTGGAGGTCTGCGGGTTGGACGTGCCCGCATTCACGCGCAGTTCCGTATTGATGTTGAAGTTTCGTTTCTCTCCGCACGGCGCCCAGACCAGATCCGCGTACTCGGTCTTGTCGCTCGCCTGCCAGTTGTCGTTGTGCGGCCCGTTGAACTGGTGGGTGCGCTGAGTCGTCTGGGGCATTCCCTGGAAGTAGTAGTTCGCCCGCTCCTGCCCCCATGCACCGGGCTGGAGAAATGCGAATCCGCGGTAGTCCGCCTGGACAATCGCGTAGGTGAATCCCGAAGGAACGTGGACGCGGAGATTGAGCTGGCAGTTCTTGCGGAATGCCGTCGGCGGCGCACCGGGGCCCACCTGGGCGAGGTACTCACTGTAGGTGACCGTGAAGGCGGTGTTGTCCGGCGCGACGGCCACCTCGGCGGTGCCTTCGCGACAGCCGGACCCGTTGACCGTGGCGAGTTCGATCACGATCTTGTCGGGGGGTGCGGTGATCTGCGGGGTGTGGCCTGCGGCTCCGGCGGACGTCGTCGCCGTGGCGATCAGTACGGCCGCCGCGCTGCCGGTGAGCAGGGTACGAGACAGGGAATGAGACATCGTTGTCACTCCTGACCATCGATCGGTGTTTCCTGCGCTCACTCACGCCGCGTCAGGCCGCGGGGCATTCCTTCCACGCGAAGTGGTAGATCGTGCTGACGCTGCCGTCCGTCGAGTCCATGCTCATGAAGCTCAGGGCCTGCGGGTTCGACGACCCCGAGTAGACGCGCAGTTCGCTGTTGACGTTGAGGTTGCGCTCCTCGCCGCAGGGTGCATAGACGAGGTCCTGGTACTCGGTCTGGTCGCTCGCCTGCCAGTTGTCGGAGTACGGGCCGTTGAACTGGTGGGTCGTGCGGGCCGTCTGCGCCATGCCCTGGAAGTAGTAGTTGGCGCGCTCCTGGCCGTAGGCCCCGCGCTGGAGGTGGGCGAAGCCGCGGTAGTCGGCGCGGGCGATGGCGTACGTGAACCCCTGCGGGACGTGGATCTGCAGGGCGAGCTGACAGTTCTTGCGGAACTCGGTACCGCCGGAGCCGGCGCCGGCCTGGGCCAGGTAGTTGCTGTACGTGACGGTGAACGACGTGTTGTCGGAGGCCGCGGCGACGCTCGCGGTCCCCTGAGGGCATCCCGATCCGTTGACGCCGACCACGTCGACGGTGATTCTTCCGGGCGGTGTGGACACGGTATGTGCCTGCGCGGGCAGGGCCAGGGCGGATAACGCCGCGACCGCCGCGCCGACAGTGAGCCTGCGGAGCAACATCTTCGTTTCTCCATTCATTCGTCCCGCGGAGAAATTCGTCCTGCGGAACCGGGAATTTCGGCATGCACATGCCACCACAGCGGGTGCCTGCTGGGAAGGACGCGATATGGACAACGCCCCCGGCCCGCACGCCCTGGCCGAATTCCGCAATCCCCCGCGGCCCTCCGCCGCGCCCGCCCATCAGGCCCGCTCCCCCACCCCGCCCGGGAAACCCGGCACACGGCCGTGGCACGACAATGACCAGAAGGAGTGTGTGCGGTGGTCCGGGATGGGCAGGCGCAGGGCATGGCCTTGCAGCACCCTGCGGAACGCACGAGCGAGGGGCGTTCCGCCCGCTTCGAGAAGCTGGCCGAGCTCGCCTCCAACTTCACGAGCTCCGCCGTCTTCTCCCTGCTCTGCGTGCTCCTGGTCGCCTGGTACGTGGCCACCCATGCGGCAGGGCTGTCCACGGAGTGGCAGCACCTCGCGGGCGACGCCATGGGCGCCGTGTCCCTGCTGCTGCTGGCCCTGCTGAAGAACTCCGAGCGCCGCGCCGAGCACGCCATCCAGCGCAAGCTCGACGCGATCGCCGCGGCCCTGCTGGAGCAGCAGGAGGGCAAGGAGGGCCGGAGCAGGGCCCGCGAGGACCTGGAATCCGCCATCGGGATGGAAGAGCGGCTGTAGAACCGGGACGGCCTGCGTTCGGGGCGCTCGGGGCACGGGCGGCGCGAGTGCCCCGGAGCCTCAGCTCCTCTTCTTCGGCTCCTCGGCGTTGCGCCAGATCGTGAGGTCGAGCGTGATGTAGTTGCTCGGGTCGTTCGCGCCCGACTTGCCGCGGTACGTCGCCACCGCGATGTGGCCCGCGTCGCTGAGCACGCAGATCTCCGTCCCGTCCGAGAGCTGATCGAGGCCGATCTTCTCGGTGTAGCGGGTTTCGGCGCGGCAGGTCTCCAGCGAGCCCTTCTGCGAGTTGTTCAGCACGACCAGCTTGCCGTTGTTGGTCCCGACCTTCGTGTCCCCGAAGAGGGTGTCGAGGTAGAAGTACAGGTCTCCGTGGTTGTACAGCACGCCGACGTTGCCGCCGCTGGCGGGGCGCGGCGGGTTGTCGGCCAGCATGAGCTGATAGTTGGCCGTCAGGTTGACGCCCTGGTAGGAGGCCGGGGCGGGGTCGGTGCGCTTCCCGCTCTTGTCCTGGGAGCCGCCGCCGGGGGCTCCGGCGCTCGGACTTCCGCCGGTGGAAGTCGAGCCGTCCTTGGCCTTGTTGCCGGAGCCGTCCGGCAGCAGGGAACCGATGACCGCGAGGCCGATCACCGCTGCCACGACGGCCCCGGCGATGATCAGCCCCTTCGGCTTGCGCTGCGGCGCGGGCGGCGGGTAGCCGGGGTGGTGGGCGGGCGACGGGGCGTGGAAGCCCTGCACGTACCCGGGCGGCGGCGTCTGGTAGCCGGGCTGGGTCTGGTAGCCGGGCGGCGGCGTCTGGTAACCGGGCGGTGGCGCCTGGTATCCGGGCTGGGTCTGGTACCCGGGCGGCGGCGTGTGATGGCCGGGCGGCACCGCGCCCGGAGCCGCGGGAGCGGCCGGTGCGTGCGGCGGGGCGGCGGGGGCGCTCTGCGTCGGCGCGGCGGCCACGCCGACACCGGTCGGCGGGTACGCGGGCGCGCCCTGCACCGGAGGCTGCGGGGAGACTTCGGTCGGCGTCGGGGCCACGGCGGGCTGCGGCGGCGGGGTCTTCGCCGGTTCGGGCAGCCGGAGGCGCTCCGTGATGGACCCGGCGACCGCCTGGGGCAGCCAGTCCTCGCCCTGGCGGAGCGGGACGGGAGAGAGGTCGTGGCACATCTGGATGACCTCGGTCAGCGTGGGCCGGTCCGCCGGGTCACGGCTGAGGCACCGCGTCACCAGGGGCCGCAGCTCCTCCGGCAGCGCGCTGAGGTCGGGGTCCTCGTGCACGATGCGGTACAGCACGGCGTGCGAGGACCCCTCGCCATAGGCGGGCGCACCGATGGCCGCGTACGCCACGATCTGGCCGAGGGCGAAGATGTCGGTGCCGGCGGTGACCGTACCGGCGGAGGCCTGTTCGGGCGCCATGAACGCGGGCGTGCCGACGCTGACGCCGCTGCCGGTCAGGGAAGTGGCGTCCGCCGCGCGGGCGATGCCGAAGTCGATCACGCGAGGACCGTCGCCGGCGAGGAGTACGTTCGCGGGCTTCAGGTCACGGTGGACGATGCCGGCGCCGTGGATGACGTGCAGCGCCTCGGCGACTCCGACGGCCAGCAGCAGCACACTGCGCAGCGGCAGCCGCCCGTGCCGGGCCACGGCGTGCGCGAGGGAGGGGCCCGGTACGTAGGCCGTGGCCAGCCAGGGCTGGGAGCCCTCGGTGTCGAAGTCGATGACGGGCGCGGTGTAGAGGCCCTGCACCCGCTGCGCCGCCCGCACTTCCTGCTGGAAGCGCCGCCGGAACTCGGGGTCCTCGCTGAACTCGGGCCGGATCACCTTGAGGGCGATGGGCCGCCCGCCCGGCGTGTAGGAGAGGTACACCTTGCCCATTCCGCCCGCGCCCAGCACGGCGGTCAGACGGTAACCGCCCACCGTGGCCGGGTCGTCGGGCCTGAGCGGCTGGAAAAGGTCGGTAGAAGGTGTACTCATGAAAAATCCATCCCCTGTCACGGCAGTTCAGCCCGCCGAAGCCCCGAAGCCAACCGAGAGGGTACCCAACTTCGTGGCTCGTCCTCTTCGCCGGCCACCGTACCCGTACACGTACGCGTCTGAGCACGCCGCGACATGACGTACGGTCATGCGCCCTGCACCTGAAGGGCGACGGCCGGCCGGGCGCTGTCCGTGTGGGTCAGGGCCTGGACGACCGGGTCGACGACGGGCCGGGGGCCGGGCTCGACGCCGACGGCCACGTTGAGGAGCGGGACGGGGCCAGGTGGAGGGCGGTGGCGAGGACGACTCCGCCCTGGCAGCCACCGCCGGGCGTGAGCTGCCCGTGCGCCACCACGTACACGCCCACCCCGAGGGCGACGGCCAGCAGGGTCGCCCTTGGGCGGTGACGAAGAGGATCGTCGCCTCACTCTCCGTGCTGCCCGCCGTGCTCGGGGCGGGATGCTCGGCGGGCGGCGGGCCTTGCGCGCGGGTGACCAGGCTCAGCAGCGGTTTCAGCGCCGTGCCGACCGCGAGCTGCGAAAGTGCCACGTCAGGGGCTGGAGTACGACGAACAGGAGGGTCAGCAGGGCCACGGCGCGGGCGGTCAGCGGTAAGCCGAGACGGCGCCCAGCCACAGCAGTACGGACGCCGGTACACGCGCCGCGGCCGTCTCAGCCGTCTCGGGGGTACCCGAAGCGGGTGGAGACCAGCACCCGAGCGCGGGCGCCGACCAGGCGGGTACCGGGAGGGCGCTCACCGCGGGCCGTCCCGGCGGGCCACCGCGTTCCGGCCCGCCGGGGATGGACACGTGACGGCCGCGGGGCAGCGGGACCCCGGCCGCGATAGGCTCGTACGAGGCTCAGGAGAGGGATGATGCTGATGTGTCGATGGCTCGCCTACTCCGGTTCGCCGATGCTGCTCGACGCGGTTCTCTACCAGCCGGAACACTCGCTGATCGACCAGAGCCTCCACGCCCGGATGGGTGTCGAGTCGACCAACGGCGACGGTTTCGGCATCGGCTGGTACAGCCCCGACGGTGGCGCAACCCCGGCGATCTTCCGGGACATCGGGCCCGCCTGGAACAACCGCAACCTGCGGGAACTGGCCGCACACGTCCGCTCGACGCTGTTCTTCGCCCATGTCCGTGCCTCCACCGGTTCGGCGATCCAGCAGACGAACTGCCACCCCTTCCGCCACGGCCGCTGGCTGTGGATGCACAACGGCGCGATCACCGACTTCCACCGGTTGCAGCGCGATCTGTACATGGCCGTCGACCCGGCCCTGTTCTCGTGCATCGAGGGCTCCACGGACTCCGAGGTGATGTTCTACCTGGCCGTGACCTTCGGCCTCGACCAGGACGCCCCCGGCGCGGTCGCCCGGATGGCCGGTCTGGTGGAGCGGCTCGGCAAAGAACACGGCGTCGCCGACCCGCTCCAGATGACGATCGCGGTCAGCGACGGCGAGCGCGTGTGGGCCTTCCGCTACTCCAGCGCGGGGCAGTCGCGTTCGCTGTACTACAGCAGCAAGGCCGAGACCGTACGCCAGCTGTACCCGGAACTTCCGTTCCTGCGGGAGGTCTCCGACGCGACCCGGCTGGTGGTCTCCGAACCGCTGGGAGACCTCCCCGGCGTGTGGAACGAGCTCCCCGAGGCGAGTTACGCGGTCGTGCCCTCGTCCGCGACGGAGGACTATCTCCCGTTCATCCCCGAGCTCCCCTGATCTCACAGTTCACCACCTCAGGATGACCCTGCTCCGCCAACCGTCGGTTGCGGTGCCCCTCCCTGGGCCCCGGCCTCAGCAGATGCGGGGCAGCTGCTCCCCGATCGGCAGGTCGACCACGCGGGTGCCGCCGAGGCCGGTGCGGGCCACGACGAGGCCGGGGTGGGCCTCGACCGCCTCGCCGATCACCGTGGCGCGGCGGCCCAGCGGGTGGGCGCGCATCGCGTCGAGGACGGCGTCGGCGTGCTCGCGGGGTACGAAGGCGACCAGCTTGCCCTCGTTCGCCACGTAGAACGGGTCGAGGCCGAGGATCGCACAGGCGTTGCCCACGGCCTCGGGGACCGGAACCCGGCCCTCCTGGATGACGACCCCGGTGCCCGAGGCGGCCGCGATCTCGTTCAGGGCGGCCGCCAGCCCGCCGCGCGTGGGATCGCGCAGCACGTGCAGGTCGGGGGTGACCGCGAGCATGGCCTGGACGAGCCCGCCCAGCGGTGCGCAGTCGCTCTCGATCTCCACCTCGAAGCCGAGCCCCTCGCGGACGCTCATGATGGCCACGCCGTGCAGGCCGATCTCCCCGCTGACGATGACGACGTCACCCGGTACGACGCGCTGCGGGCGCAGATCCACCCCGTCGGGGATGAGCCCGATGCCGGCGGTGTTGAGGTAGATGCCGTCGCCGTGACCGGCCTCGACGACCTTGGTGTCGCCGGTCGCCACCTCGACGCCCGCAGCGCGCGCGGCCGCGCCGAGGGCTTCTGCGACCCGTGCCACGACCGAGATCTCGACGCCCTCCTCGAGGATGAACCCGCAGGAGAGGTAGGCGGCGCGGGCCCCGCTCATGGCCAGGTCGTTGACCGTGCCGTTGACCGCGAGGTCGCCGATGCAGCCGCCGGGGAAGAACAGCGGCCGCACCACGTACGAGTCGGTCGAGAAGGCCAGCCGGGCCCCGCCCAGGGTGACTGCGGCGGAGTCGCCGAGCTGGGCGAGCACCTCGCCGCCGAAGGCGGGTGCGAAGACGTGCTGGACGAGCTCGGCGGAGAGCGCGCCGCCGCCTCCGTGGCCCATCACCACCCGGGGGCGGTCGCGCAGCGGGGCCGGGCAGGTCCAGCCGGTGACGTCGAGTGCGGCCCCCGACACGGCGTCGGACACGGTCTCAGACAACGGGGCTCGCCTCCAGCGGTGCGGTGCGGGCCGGCGCGAGGTCGAGGCGCCGGTAGAGGTAGTACGCGGCGCAGGCGCCCTCGCTGGAGACCATCGTGGCGCCGAGCGGGTTGCGCGGGGTGCAGGTGGTGCCGAAGGCCTCGCACTCGTGCGGCTTGATCAGGCCCTGGAGGACCTCACCGCTGCGGCACTCGGCGGGTTCCTGTGTGGCGATGTCCGTCACCGAGAAGCGGTGCTCGGCGTCGTAGTCGCGGTAACGGGCGGACAGCCGCCAGCCGCTGGCGGGGATGACGCCGATACCGCGCCAGGCGCGGTCGGTGACCTCGAAGACGTCCTCCAGCATGGCGAGGGCCGCCGGGTTCCCCTCCGGGCGGACGGCGCGGGCGTAGGCGTTGTCGACGGTGTGCTCGCCCCGTTCCAGCTGCCGTACGGCCCGGCGTACGCCTTCGAGGATGTCCAGCGGCTCGAAGCCGGTGACCACGATCGGGACGCGGTGGCGCGCGGCCAGCTCCGGGTACTCCCCCATGCCCATCACGCTGCACACGTGCCCGGCGGCGAGGAAGGCCTGCACCCGGCAGCTCGGGGAGGTCATGATCGCCTCGATGGCCGGGGGCACCCGGACGTGCGAGACGAGCAGGCTGAAGTTGGGGATGCCGAGCTTTTTGGCCTGATACACCGTCATGGCATTGGGCGGCGCCGTGGTTTCGAAGCCGATGCCGAAGAACACCACCTCGCGCGCCGGGTTCTGCTGCGCGATCCGCAGGGCGTCGAGCGGGGAGTACACCACCCGTACGTCGCCGCCCTCGCTGCGCACCTGGAAGAGGTCGCGGCCGGTCCCGGGGACGCGGAGCATGTCGCCGAACGAGCAGAAGATGACGTCGGGGCGGGAGGCGATCTCCAGCGCCTTGTCGATGACCTCCAGCGGGGTGACGCACACCGGGCAGCCCGGGCCGTGGATCAACTCGACATGTTCGGGCAGCAGTTGGTCGATGCCGTGCCGGATGATGGTGTGGGTCTGGCCGCCGCAGACCTCCATCAGCGCCCAGGGGCGGGTGACGGTGGCGTGGATGTCGTCGAGCAGGCGGCGGGCCAGCTCGGGGTCCTGGAATTCCTCGATGTACTTCACTGCTGCTGCGCCTCCTGTACGGCGTCGCCGGCGTGCGGCTGCTGCGCGATGTCGTCGGCGAAGGGCCAGTCCCCCGTGCCCGCCTCGGCCGCCGCCCGCTCCCACGGATCGCCGAACTCTTCCTGGAGCATGCCGAGCTGGGCGAAGAGTTCGAGCGTCTGCTTGGCCGACTCCTCGTCGAGGCGCTGCAGGGCGAAGCCGACGTGGACGATGGCGTACTCGCCGACCTGGAGGTCCGGCAGGTACTCGAGGCACACCTCCTTGACCACCCCGCCGAAATCGACGGTCGCCATGCGGGTGCCGTCCTTCTCCCCGATGTCAAGCACTCTGCCGGGTACCGCCAGGCACATGGCCCTCTCCTTGCTGTGGGTGGTCCGGGGCGCAGGCCGCCACCATGAGCTGGCCGAGGGCCAGCCCGCCGTCGTTCGGCGGGACGCGGTGGTGGCGCAGTACGGTGAAGCCGCTCTCGCGCAGTACGCGGGCGCAGGCGGAGGAGAGCACGGTGTTGGCGAACACCCCGCCGCTGAGGGCGACGGTGTCGAGCCCGTGCCGCTCGCGCGCCCGGACGCAGACCCGGTGCACGAGGGCGGCGACGGCGGCGTGGAAGCGGGCGGCGACCACAGCGGGCGCGATGCCCGCGCGTACGTCGCGGACCACCGCCGCCAGTACGGGAGCCGGGTCCGCGGTCAGCGGGGCGTCGCGGCCGCCGTGCGCGGGGGGCCGGAGGGCGAACGCGTAGTCCGGTCCGGCATCCGCCCCGGCCCCGGACCCGCTCGCGTTTGCGCTCACGGTCGCGGTGAGCGCCGCCCCCTCCAGCTCGATGGCGGCCTGGGCCTCGTATCCGGCGTGGTGGCAGACGCCCGCCAGGGAGGAGACGGCATCGAAGAGGCGGCCCATGCTGGAGGTCGGGACACAGTGCAGGTTCCGCTCCAGCTGACGCCGCAGCAGCCGTAGTTCATCCGGCGGGCAGGCGGCCGTGCAGGGCAGGTCCGGGTCCCAGTCGAGCCCTGCGGCGCGCAGATGGGACAGGGCCATCCGGTACGGGCGGCGCACGGCGGCGTCGCCGCCCGGCAGCGGGACGTAGGCGAGGTGCGCGAACCGGGTGTACCCGGCGTAGTCCGCCAGCAGCACCTCCCCGCCCCAGACGGCCCCGTCGTCGCCGTATCCGGTGCCGTCGAAGGCGACGCCGATCACCCGGCGGGCGCCGGCGAGGCCGTGTTCGGCCATCGCGGACGCAATGTGGGCGTGGTGGTGCTGGACTCCGACGACCGGACGGCCGGCGGCCCGGTCCCGGACCAGGCGGCCCGAGCGGTAGCCGGGGTGCCGGTCCACGGCGGCCAGCACGGCGGTGACGCCGGTGATGGACTCCAGCTGTTCCTCGGCGCGGGCGAACGCGTACTGGGTGGCGAGGTCGTCCATGTCGCCGATGTGGGCGGACAGCCAGGCCTGGCGCCCCTCGGCCAGGCCGAGGGTGTTCTTCAGGTCGCCCCCGGCGGCGAGTGTGGCGGGTACGGACAGCGGCAGCGCGAGGGGCAGCGGGGCGTACCCGCGCGAGCGGCGCAGGGTCAGCACCTCGGCGTCGCAGACGCGCACCACGGAGTCGTCGCACGGGACGTGGATCGGCCGGTCGTGGGCGAGCCAGGCGTCGGCGAGCCGGGTGAGCCGGTCCAGGGCCTCGGTGTCGTCGGTGACGATCGGCTCGCCCGACAGGTTCCCGCTGGTCATGACGAGCAGCCGGGGGCCGGGCGGGTCGCCGGGCAGGCCGAGCAGCAGATGGTGCACGGGGGTGTAGGGGAGCATCACGCCCAGGTCGGGGCTGCCCGGGGCGACGGCGTCGGCAACGAGCTCCTCGGCGGCGGCGCCGGGGCGGCGGCGCAGCAGGACGATGGGCCGGACGGGCCCGGTGAGCAGGTCCCGTTCGGCCGGGCCGAGTTGGACCAGGTGCTCGATGTCGGCGAGGTCGCGGGCCATCAGGGCGAACGGCTTGTCCCCGCGGGCCTTGCGGCGCCGCAGCTCGGCCACGGCGCCGGCGTGGGCGGCGTCGCAGGCGAGGTGGTAGCCGCCGAGGCCCTTGACCGCGAGGATCGCCCCGCCGGCCAGCAGCCGGCGGGCCTCGGCCACCGGGTCGGTGTACGCCGCCTCGCGCGGGGGCGAGCCGGCGAGGAGCCGCAGCCGGGGTCCGCAGGCGGGACAGGCCACAGGCTGGGCGTGGAAGCGCCGGTCGGCGGGGTCCGCGTACTCGCGGGCGCAGTCGGGGCACATCGGGAAGCGGGCCATGGTGGTGTGCACCCGGTCGTACGGCAGCCCGGTGACGATGGTGAAGCGGGGTCCGCAGTGCGTGCAGGTGATGAAGGGGTGCCGGTGGCGCCGGTCGGCCGGATCGGCCAGCTCCGCGAGGCAGTCGGCGCAGGTGGCCACGTCCGGGGAGACGAGGGTGCGCGCGGGTCCGCCGGACCGGGAGGCCACGATGGTGAAGCCTGCGCCGCCGGCGACGGGGACCTCGCAGTGGTCGACGGCATCGACGACTGCGAGGGGCGGGGCGTCGGCAGCGAGCCGCTCGCAGAAGGCCGATACGGCCGCCGGTGCGCCCTCGACCTCGGCGACGACGCCTTCGGGGGTGTTGGTGACGTGCCCGGCGAGGCCGAGGCCGGTCGCGCGGGTGTACACGTACGGCCGGAAGCCCACGCCCTGCACCACTCCGCGCACGACGACGCGGCGGCGCTGTACGGCTTCCATCAGCGGGCCGGCACCACGGCGGAGTGCGAGTGGCCCTCGGCGTGGTGATCGTGATGGTGGTGCGTGGGGGGCTGCTGGGCCATGACCGGGGCGTGCACCGGGCCGCCGGCGCCGACCGCCAGCGCCCGGTCGAGCAGGATGCCCGCGCCCTCGCCGCCGCGGGCCGAGGTCAGCACCACCTCCACCCCCGGGTTGACCTGCTGGACGTGCGCGCGGAAGGCGGCTTCGTCGAATTCCACGGCCTGCGCGATGTCCGTCTTCGTCACCACGACGAGGTGGGCGAGCCCGAACGCCGTCGGGTACTTGAGCGGTTTGTCCTCGCCCTCCGTCACCGAGGCCAGGACCACGCGCAGCGTCTCGCCGAGGTCGTACGAGGCAGGGCAGACGAGGTTGCCGACGTTCTCCACGAACAGCAGCCGGGTGTCCTCGGGCATCCAGCCGTCGAGGTGCCGCCCGAGCATCCCGGCCTCGAGGTGGCAGAGCCCGTCGGTGAGCACCTGCTTGACGGGGACGCCCGAACGCGCCAGCCGCAGCGCGTCGTTCTCGGTGGCGAGGTCGGCGGTGAGGGCGGCGACGGGCACGCCGCGCTCGCGCGCCAGGCCGAGTTCACGCTCCAGCAGGGCGGTCTTCCCGCTGCCCGGGCTGGACAGCAGGTTGACCACCGTGGTGCCGCGGGCGGTGAGTTCGGTGCGCAGGGTGTGCGCGGCCGAGTCGTTCTTGGCGAGGACCGCCTGCTTCAGGTCGACCACACGGCACATGGTTCAGCGCTCCTCGGAGATCGGTTCGCGGGTGGGGGCGGGATGCCGGTCGCAGACGGGGCCGTCCTCCCAGTGCACGCTGAGGATCTGCAGTTCGCGCCCGGCGAGGAGTTCGACCTCCGTGGCCTGTCCGCAGCCGGGGCAGACCAGCCGGGGCGGCATGCCGACCGCCCAGTCGCCCGTACAGGAGCGGCAGTGCGCGCGGGCGGGTACGGGCTCCGTGACGAGCTCGGCGCCTTCCAGGACCGTTCCGGCGCAGGCCAGTTCGAAGCAGAAGGCGAGGGCGTCGGGCACCACCCCGGCCAGCTCACCGATCTGGAGCCGGACCGAGGTGACGGCGTTCGCGCCGCCTGCCTCGGCGGCTTCCTCCACCTGGGCCACCACGGCCATGGCGATCGACATCTCGTGCATGGGACTCCGTCCTGCCGGGCCTCATTAGACCGGCCGGCGCCGTACGGGGCGGTCGGGCACGCCGACGCGCCGACGCCCCGTACGCCATTCGGGCGCCGGGGCGGTGGCACGTCGGTCGTCAGGGGTCACGGGTCACATGCGGCGGATCTTCAGATAGCGCTGGACATCGGGGAGCACCACGCACAGTGCGGCGGCGAGGGCGGCGGCCGCCGCGCCTCCGATGATGGCCTTCTTCATGGGTTCTCCTCAGTTGGCGGTGGCGTTGCGCTCTTCGTCGAGCAGCTCCTGGTCCGGGTGGCGGACCAGGTCCAGGACCATCCGTACGGCCTCCGGGACCGCTGCGGCCACCGGGGCGCTCAGGCCGATGCCCTCGTCCAGGCAACCGGGTTCGCAGCCGACGACCCAGATCCGCCGGGGCGGTGTCCCGCCGGTTCCGGCGCACAGCGTGTCCAGCAGGGCCAGCACCGCGTCGGGCGACATCTGGTGCCCGTCGAGTACGGGGGTCTGCGGGGCGATGGAGCCGGCTTCGCCGGCCTCGATCAGGTACAGGGTGCCGGGGGCTCCGCCGCGAGCGGTGGCGTCCACCAGGACGAGCGTGTCGTAGCCGTCGAGGAGCTGGTAGGCGAGGTGGACCCCGCGTACGCCGATGTCCACCACCTCGACGTGCTCGGGCAGCCCGTGCCCGGGTTCGGCCAGCCTCCGGACGGTCTCGACGCCGAAGCCGTCGTCGCCGAGGAAGACGTTGCCGATGCCGGCGATCAGGATGCGGCCGCTCACGCGTCCTCCAGGGGGGCGACCTCGTCGGGCTGGAAGTACAGGAACCGGCCCTGTTCGCGGCGGATGTCGGCGCCGGGGTCGCCTTCGACGGTGACGGCGAGGTGCACTCCGCCGTCGACGTCGTGGAGGACGGCCTCGACCTGGGCGGCGGCGCCCTGGAGGAACAGGTCCTGGGCGTCGGAGCGCCGCAGGCCCGGGCGCAGGAGGACCCGGCTGCCGGGGCCCACCGAGATGCCGTCGATCAGGATCCGGTCGCGGGCCGGGTCGGCGGGGTCCGCGTGCGCCGGGTCCCACCAAGGGGTGTCCGGCCTGAACACGGCGTCCTCGTCGAAGAGTTCGGGGAACGACTCGGGGGTGGGCGCACCGGGGTCGGTGATCTCCCGCAGTGCCCGGACGGCGCCGTGCAGGCGTTCCAGCACCTCGGGGGGCATGGTCTCGGCCAGGTCGATCACGGCGGCCGCCCGGGCGTCGGTCCCGCGGGCCTCCCGCTTCTCCTGGTCGGTCAGGGCCGCCGTGCGCAGGGCGAGGATCTCGTCGATCTCGGTGGCGTCGTACATGGCCCCGATGCTCTCGGGGGCGATGCCGGGGTGGTCCTCGAGGATGATCGGCGAGGACAGCACCACGTCGGCGCTGCCCGGTTCGCCGGCGAGTACGGGCCAGGTGTGCAGGTTGGCGCAGGTCGCGACGGAGGGCTTGGCCCACTCGGGCGGGTCGGTCATCGAGAGGAAGGATCCGGCGCTGAGGCCCAGCAGGAGGTGGGCCGCGACCAGGGAGCGCGGCAGGGCGGCGTCACGGTCGGCGCCGTCGGCCCCGTCGGCGTGCGGGGTCCAGTCGCTCGTGTTCTCGACCAGCACGGTGAGCTTGAACGCCCGGTAGGGGACGTCCAGTTGCTCGGCGCGCAGCCGCAGCACACCGTCGGCCCGCTCGGTGCGCCGGACCAGCCGGCCCACCTCCCGGCCGTCGGGGCCGAGGACGGGTTCGGTCTCCTCACGGGCGGGCCGTACGAAGGGCAGGGAGACCTCGCCCTCCTCCAACTCGGCGACCGGGACGGTCATTTCGACCCGTTCCTCGGTTCCCTCGTCCCAGGGGACCAGGACCCGGTCGGGCAGGTGCAGTTCGGGCACGGCCGCGAACGAGCCGTCCGTGCGGGCCTCTTCGACCGTACGCCGCTGCGCGTGCAGGAAACGCAGCTCGACGGCGAGGGTGGCCGCACCGCGCGGTTCCATCACCAGCTCGGTGCGCTGGAAGGAGTGCTCGTCGTGCGCCGGCCCCCACGCGGGCGGGACCAGTACGCCGAACTGCCAGCGCAGCCGGTTCTTCGCCGCCGAGGCCCGGTACGGGTAGAGCACGTAGCCCTCGAAGAGGACGGCGTCGGCCACCTGGCGGGCCACGGCGAACCGGGATTCGGGCAGGGCCGTCGTGGTCATGGCGCCGTCCTCTCGGCGGCCCGGGGCAGTACGGCCCCGGCCCAGGCGGGGTCCGGGGGCGCCGGCTCGGCCACCACCGCCGTGTCCAGCAGGGCCCTTACGGTCGCCTCCCAGGAGGCGAGCGCGTGGCGGGAGCGGTAGGCGAGCAGGTCGGCCATGGTGTCGCGGGGCAGGCGCAGCCAGCCGCAGCCCGGGAAGTGCTGCTCGACCATCTCCCGCCACACCTCGGCGGGCATCCGGAACGGTGCTTCGCGGTCCCAGGGGACGGGCTCGACGTGGAAGCCCCCGGCCCCGGTGAAGGCCGTGCCGGAGAACAGCATCAGCAGGGGTGCCTCGCCGTCCTCCAGGGCGCTGAGGTAGCGGCCGGAGGCGATGTCCATGTCGTACGTGCACGGTACGACGATGTCGGTCTCGGTCTCCCCGGTGAAGCTGGGGACCATCACCGAGACCTGGGCGAACTGGAGGGGCTGCAGGGTGGTTCCCCAGCGGGCCCGCTCGCCGAACAGGTCGTGGAGGGCTGCGGCCTCGCCGGTGCCGTAGCTGCGCCGGGCCGGCTCGATGCGAATCTGGCAGCGCAGCGCGAGGGCGTGGACCCTCGTGTCGGCAGAAGCGGTGATGCGCAGCCGGAACACGAGGGTGGGGCCGGCCGCGTACGGGTCGGCGCGCACTCCGGTACAGGCGAAGGTGAAGCCGGTCATGGCCGCCCCTCCCCCGCCGCGGCGGGGACCTTGGCCCGGCGCTCCACCTGGGCGAAGAAGTCCTTGAGCGCGGCGCGCGCCTCGGCCCCGCCGTCGAAGCCCTGCCACAGCAGCCGCATCCGCCCCACCAGCTCGTAGCAGATGTCGATGGGCACGAGGTAGCACTCGGTGCGGCCCTCGGCCCGGCGCAGCAGCAGCGCCTCCACGTCGGGTTCGAGCAGCGCGGCGAGCGCCCCGCCGCCGAGTACGTGCTGCCAGGTGGCCGGGTCCAGTTCGCTCTCGGTGGCGCCGGCCGGGCTCGGGTAGAGCGCAACCAGCCGGTCGAGGGCGGCGTTGCGGAAGAAGAAGGCCACACCGACCGGGATCTGCAGCTGCTCCCAGGCGCCCTCTTCGAGCCGGTGTTCCGGGTCGGTGAGGTAGCGGTCGGGGACGGCGCGGAAGCGCCCGGTGGCGGCGCCGGGCCGGTCGAACAGGAGGCCGCACGCGGTGCAGGCGCAGACCAGCGCCCGCTTCTCGACCTCCACCAGGTGGCGGTGGCCGTCCTCGGGCACGGCCACCCCGCACAGTTCGCAGCGCTCGGCCCGGGGCGGCCGGGGCCCGGTGAACCGGCGCAGGCCGCGCGGGCCGCGCAGCCCGGCGGGCCCGGCCGGGCCGGCGGAGCCGGTGCGCGGCTCCGCCGGTGCCCAGGGGTGCCGCGCGCTCACCGGGCCCGTGCCGGGGCCTGCGGGCGGGTGCCGATCTGGAGCAGGGGCAGCGGCGCCCCGGCCGGTTCCAGTTCCACCGCGGTCACTTCGGGCGCGAAGCAGGCCAGGGCGTCCTCGATGCTCTGCGGGACCGCGTCGCCGCCGGAACCGCAACCGCAGCCGCCGCCCGGCGCGGACCGCAGCCGCAGGACACCGGTGGCCTCGTCGAAGCCGGCGAGCTCCATGGGGTCCCGTACGGCGTCCAGGGCGCGGGCGATCCGGGTGTGGACGTCCTCGGGGTGCAGGTCGTGCAGCGCCAGCAGGCTCGCGACGAGCTCGTCGTCCAGCAGCCCGCCGAGTCGCTCCACGCCGAGCCGCTCCACGATCCGGGCGAGCCCGGCCCCGTAGAAGTCCATGAGCACGCGCACCAGTTCCTCGGCCGCGGCGCAGGCCTCGCGGTCCCCGGTGGCGGCCAGCCGGTCGAGGACCTCGTCCACCCGCCGGCCCGCCTCGCGGGCGTCGGTCGCCGTCGCCCTCATCCGCCCAGTCCGCTCAGGCCGGTGGGCACGTGCATCTGCTTCACGGTCTTGCCGCCGCCGACGTACATGTGGACGCCGCAGGGCAGGCAGGGGTCGAAGCTGCGCACGGCGCGCATGATGTCGATGCCCTTGAAGTTCTCCGGGGAGTTCTCCTCGAAGATCGGGGTGTTCTGGACGGCGTCCTCGTACGGTCCGGGGGTGCCGAAGGTGTCGCGGGTGCTGGCGTTCCACGGAGTGGGCGGGTAGGGGTGGTAGTTGGCGATCTTGCCGTCGCGGATCACCATGTGGTGCGAGAGCACCCCGCGGACGGCCTCCGTGAAGCCGACTCCGATGGACTCGTCCGGGACCTCGAACTTCTCCCAGGTCTGGGTGCGTCCGGCGCGGACCTCGGCCAGGCCCTTCTCGGCGCAGTGCAGCGCGATGGCGGCCGCGTACGCCTGGAAGTACGTGCGGGCGCGGTTGCGCTCCAGCGCGTTGCTCCACTTCGGGATCTTCCACTCGAAGCGTGTCTCGGGCTTGGTCATCGTGCGCGGCAGGTTGATGATCACGCTGTTGCCGGTGGCCTTGACGTAGCCGACGTCGACGAGCCCGGAGAGGGCGGTGGACCACAGGCGCGCGATCGGGCCGCCGCCGGTGTCGAGGGCGAGGTGGTCCTTGCCGTCGAACCAGCGCGGGGACATCACCCAGCTGTACTTGTCGTCGAAGTTGCGCTTCTGCGGGGCGGGGATGGTGTGCTGGTTCCACGGGTGGCGGGCGTCGACCGGGTTGCCGAGCGGGTCGTGGGTGACGAACTTCTCCTGGCCCGCCCAGTCGTCGTAGTACGAGCTGCCCAGCAGGATGCGGATGCCGAGGTTGATCTCGGTGAGGTCGTTGGTGACGAGTTTGCCGTCCACGATCACACCGGGGGTGACGAACATCTTCCGTCCCCAGTCGGTCATGTTGGCGTACGTGAAGTCGCAGTACTCGGGGTCGTTGAGCGCGCCCCAGCAGCCCAGCAGGACGCGCCGGCGGCCGACCTCCTCGTACCCGGGCAGGGCCTCGTAGAAGAAGTCGAAGAGGTCGTCGTGGAGCGGGACGACCCGCTTCATGAACTCCACGTACCGCATGAGGCGGCTCATGTAGTCGGTGAAGAGCTGGACGGAGGCGATGGTGCCGACGCCGCCCGGGTAGAGGGTGGAGGGGTGCACGTGGCGGCCCTCCATCAGGCAGAACATCTCGCGCGTGTAGCGGCTGACCTGGAGGGCCTCGCGGTAGAACTCGCCCTCGATGGGGTTGAGCGAGCGCATGATGTCGGCGATGGTGCGGTAGCCGTGGTCGCCGGCGTGCGGGGCCTCGGTGCGTTCGGCGAGCTCGAGGACGCCCGGGTTGGTCTCGCGGACCATCTTCTCGCAGTAGTCGACCCCGACCAGGTTCTCCTGGAAGATGTTGTGGTCGAACATGTACTCCGCCGACTCGCCCAGGTTGATGATCCACTCGGCGAGGTGGGGAGGCTTCACTCCGTACGCCATGTTCTGCGTGTAGACGGAGCAGGTGGCGTGGTTGTCGCCGCAGATGCCGCAGATGCGGCTGGTGATGAAGTGCGCGTCGCGGGGGTCCTTGCCGCGCATGAAGACGCTGTAGCCGCGGAAGACCGACGAGGTGCTGTAGCACTCCGCGACCTTCTTCTGCTTGAAGTCGATCTTCGTGTGGATGCCGAGACTGCCCACGATCCGGGTGATCGGATCCCAGGCCATCTCCACCAGGCCGCTGCCGTCACCGGCCGCCTTCGTCTTCGGTGTCATCTTGTCTGCCGTGACCCTTCTTGGAGGCGGGAGCTGGAGGTTCTTGGAGGCGGAGCGGTGGGAGGGAAGCGGGGCGGACGTGGGGCCGCGGGCGGGGTCACCAGGGCTTGCGGTAGCCGGTGGTCAGCTGACGCCCCGGGTGGCGCCACTTCGGCTCCTGGTCCACGGTGTGCTCCGTGATCGACCTGAGCTTGCGGATCAGCGTGCCGTAGACCCCGCTGGCGGTGACGGAGAGTTTCGCGCCCGGAGGCTCGTCCATGAACGGCATGAACTTGTCGGGGAAGCCCGGCATGGTGCAGGCGATGCAGATGCCGCCGACGTTGGGGCAGCCGCCGATGCCGTTCATCCAGCCGCGCTTGGGAACGTTGCACTTGACGACGGGGCCCCAGCAGCCGAGTTTGACCAGGCACTTGGGCGAGTCGTAGGTCTCCGCGAACTGGCCCTGCTCGTAGTAGCCGGCCCGGTCGCAGCCCTCGTGCACGGTGTTGCCGAACAGCCAGGTCGGGCGCAGCTTGTCGTCCAGCGGGATCATCGGTGCGGAGCCGGCCGCCTGGTAGAGCAGGTAGGTGAGGGTCTCCGAGAAGTTGTCCGGCTGGATCGGGCAGCCCGGGACGCACACGATCGGGATGCCGGCCTTCGAGGTCCAGTCCCAGCCGAGGTAGTCGGGCACGCCCATGGCGCCGGTGGGGTTGCCCTCCATCGCGTGGATGCCGCCGTACGTGGCGCAGGTGCCGATCGCCACCACGGCGAGGGCCTTGGACGCGAGGCGGTCGATCCACTCGCTGGTGGTGATGGGCTGGCCGGTCTCCGGGTCGTCGCCGAAGCCGCACCAGTAGCCCTCGGGCTTGATCTTCTCGTTGGGGATGGAGCCTTCGACGACGAGCACGAAGGGATCGATCTCCCCGCGCTCCCCCTTGAAGAACCATTCGATGAACGTGTCGGCGCCGCCGACCGGTCCGCATTCGAAGTCGATCAGCGGCCAGTGCACGGCGATCTTGGGCAGTCCCGGGAGGACGCCCATGACGATCTCCTCGATGCTGGGCTGCATCGCTGCCGTCAGGGACACCGAGTCGCCGTCGCAGCTCAGTCCGGCGTTGATCCAGAGGATGTGGATCGTGGGGTCCTCTACTGCCGTGCTCGGCGTTGCTGCATCCATGAGGATCGCTCCTTGGGGAGGGATGCGGGGGGGGTGGGTGGGGCGGGGACGGGGACGGCGGACGGGCGGGTGCTCCGCGCCGGCCTCACCCTTCTTGCTAGCAGCCGGACGGGCCCGGTGCCCTGTCTTGTTCGGCCGGTCCAGTGACTGCGGGCCGCCGGGAGGGCAGGGGCGCGGTGCGCCGTCCGGGTACGGTCCGCTCCAGGTGGGCCGGGGTGCCGTCCGGGGGTTCCTTGCGTACGAAGGCGCGGCGCAGGGCGTGGTACGGGGCCTGCGGGTCGAAGAACGTCTCCCGCATCCGCGCCAGCTCCGCCTCCCGGTAGGCGGCGAGCGGCCTCATGCTCTCGTCCGCGTCGCGGCGGGCCTTCTTGCCGGCGATCCGGGACCGGATGGCGGGCGAGTCCGCCACCCGGACGGCGAGCCGGGCGGTCTCGTCCGCGAAGGCCTGCGGGCCGCAGTCGATCGTGCGGTCGACCAGCCCGAGCCGCCGGGCGGCTTCGGCGCTGAGGGGCAGGGCATCGGTGGTGAGGCGGTCGGCTACGCCGGTCCCGGTCCGGCGGGGCAGCGTGTAGGTCCAGTACTCGGATCCGTGCAGGCCCATCAGCCGGTAGTGCGGGTTCAGCACCACGCCGGTACGGCACCAGACCTCGTCGGCGGCGAGCGCGAGCATGGCCCCGCCGGCGGCCGCGTTGCCGCCGAGGGCGGCCACGACGAACCGGTCGGTGGTGGTGAGCACGGCCTCCACCAGGTCGTCCATGGCGTTGATGTTGGCCCAGGACTCCTCGGCCGGGTCGGCGGCCGCCTCGATGACGCCCAGGTGGATGCCGTTCGAGAAGAAGTCGCGGCCGCCGCCGAGGACGAGGACGGAGACGGGGCGGGTGCAGGCCTCCCGGTAGGCGGCGAGCAGGCGCCGGCACTGCGAGGTGCTCATCGCTCCGCCGGGGAAGGAGAACCTGAGGAAGCCGGCCCCGCCCTGCTCCCGGTAGCCGATGTCGGACCAGGTGCGCGGGCCCTCTTCGGCGTACGGCGGCGCGGGGAGCTCGGGGAGCGGCGGCAGCCGGTCGCCGAGGGCGAGGGTGGCGGGGAGTTTGACGGGGGCCGGCTCTCCCGGCGCGCGCCGGGCCCGGAGCTCGGGGATCCAGACGGCTCCGTCGGCGGTCGCCCGGCAGATCGCGCCCGCCCGGGTGGCGAGCAGTTCTCCGGGACGGCCCCGCAGCTGGTCCTCGGGGTGCCCGCCGTGCAGGAACCACTGGCCGCCGAGCAGTTCGTCGAGTACGCCGGGCTGGGAATCGGCGGCGCGCAGCGCGCCCACGACGCTCTCCGTGGAGTCGTTGTGCCAGTCGATCCGGCGCAGTTCCTGGCGAAGGTAGGGCCGGACGCGGCCCGATTCCTGGCGTTGCGGGAGGTGCGTGCCGGAGGCGAAGCGGTCGACGGCCGTGAGCACGGCGGTCAGGGCGGCGTCGGAGATCTCGCCGCGGTAGGCGTCGCTCTTGCCGACGGGTGGCAGCGGGCAGTCCGCGGTGGCCCAGACGTCGCCCGCGTCCATCTCCTCGCCGGCCTGCAGGACGGTGACGCCCCAGCGGGTCGCGCCCTCGGTGATGGCCCAGTCGAGCGAGGAGGGCCCGCGGTCGCCGACCGGTCCCGGGTGGACGATCAGGCAGGTGTGGGCGGACCAGACCTCCCGGGGGATGGCCGTCTTCAGCATCGGCGCGAGCACGAGGTCCGGCCGGTGGCGTTCGACGGCGTCGGCGAGGGAGACGCCGGGCAGGGCGAGCTCGACCGCCACACTGTGCCCGCGGTCCCTCAGCTCGGCGTGCACACGCTGAGTGAGACTGTTGAACGCGCTGGCGGCGAGCAGGATGTGCACGTGATCTCCCAAGCGTCCGGCCCCCGGCGATCTGCGGCCGGAACAGGTACGGCCGCTGGAGATCGTCGACCACGGGCGTCCGCAGGCCGGCTCGACCTACGGGGGTGTCACTCGGAAGGGGGCGCCCGGGCCGCCACCTGGTGGATACGAGCCGTACGCGGGGCGGGTGCCCGGCACCTGGCGGCGGGAGGGCCCGGCGGCGGTGCACCGCCGCCGGGCCCGGTGGGTCAGCGGACGTCGAAGCTGATGGAGGAGGCCTTGTCGTTCATGCCGTCTCCGACGTACGCGTTGTAGCCGTAGTACGTCTGGTGGGCGCCGCGGAAGTCCTTGTGCTCCCAGAGGGTGATCGGGCAGCTGATGCCCTGGGCCGAGCTCACGTTGTCGTTCCAGCCCATGGAGGCGAGGTCGTTGAACTCCGGGTAGCGCCAGTTGCAGCCGACGCTGCCGCGGAAGGTCATCTCGCTGCCGCCGGAGTTGGAGTCGCTCCATATCCTCCCGAGGTCCTTGTAGTCGGCCTGTGCGCCGAGCTCCGCGGCCTGGGCGCGGGTCGCGAAACAGCCGCCCTCGCCCGTGTCGGCGATGTAGGTGCAGAACGTGGCGGCCCGGGGGGCCGGCGCCTGCTCGGCGGCGGCCGCCGGGCCGACACCGGCGCCGGCGCGGTGGGCGCCGTACGACTGGCTCGATCGGAACGGCGGACCCACCGGGCCGGTGACCCGGCCTGCCGATCACCGACGGCGGCTCGGGACTGCTGTCACCGGGGTGGCCGAAGCGGCATCCATCCGGACGAATCGACGCCGCACAGCCGATTGTCCACTTCTCAACGAACGGGGCGGACACCCAAGGAGGCCTGACCGGACAGCAGTTGGCCGGAATTCAGCCCCCACTGATCGCGGAGTCATAGGATCTACTCATGAGTAACTTAACTGGTGGAGATGAACCGACGGGCGGCCGGACGACCGGCGACGGCATCACCTTCGTCCTGGTCCACGGGTCGGGCAGCAATGCGTACGCCTGGTCACCCGTACTGACCGAGCTGGGGCTGCGCGGGCGGCGCGCGGTCGCGGTCGATCTGCCCGGGCACGGCCCCGGCGCCTACTTCCCGCTCTCGTACCAGGCTCCGCAGGACCTGGAACGGCTGCGTACGGAACCCTCCCCCATCTCCGGGAGGACGCCGGCCGACTCCGCCGAGCACGTGGCCGCGGTGGTGCGGCGGGCGCACCGCAACGGCCCGGTCGTCCTGGCCGGCCAGAGCCTGGGCGGCGTGACCCTCAACGCCGTGGCCAACCTGGTGCCCGAACTGATCTCGCACCTCGTGTACATCTCGGCCTTCTGCCCCACCAAGCGGGGCTCGGTGGCGGAGCTGATGACCACACCGGAGGCGGCCACCAGCTTCGTGTTCAAGATGACCCCCGTCCCCACGCCGCCGGAGCTGGGGGTCACCCGGGTCAACTGGCGGACCAGCGACCCGGCGTTCCTCCGGGTCGCCAAGGAGGCGCTGGCCGCCGACTACTCCGACACCGAGGTCCGGACCCTGCTCAACATCCTCGAACCCGACGAGTCGGCCGCCATCGGGGTCTCCGATTCCCGGGGCCTGCCGCAGCGGTGGGGCCGGGTCCCGCGCACGTTCCTGCGGTTCACCGAGGACCGGACGATCCCGCCGGCGCTCCAGGACCTGATGATCCGGGAGGCCGACGAGACGACCCCGCGCAACCGCTTCCGCGTACGGTCCCTGGCCGCCCCGCACATCGGCCCGCGCAACCCGGCGCTGCTGGCGGACGAACTGGAGCAGATCGCCCGGCTCTGCCACTGAGCCGGCGGGCCGGATCAGCCCACCGGCGCGAGCCTCAGGTGCTGCGGCGGACGTGTCAGGTGTGCGGAGAGGTCCAGGTCCCGGAAGCGTCCGCCGACGGTGATGCCCGCCGCGTCAGCAGCCCGGTGCCCCCGTACCGCCGCGCTGGGGCAGGCTCAGGTTGGGGGCGGAACTCGGCCAGGTGAGGGTGACCGTCTTCGTCGTCCCGTCCGGGTTGAGCTGGACGATGGGGGCGGGCTTGCCGACCGGGTTACCGTCGGCGCCGAACGAGAGCCAGCCGCTCGCCCCCGGGAGCATCTGCGCGCAGTAGAACTGGTGGAGGATGCCGGTCTCCAGCCCCGGGTTCTTCAGGCCCGCCTCGTCGTGCCGGGCCGCGCTGATCGCGGCGACGGCGGCGTCGTGGGTGAGCATCGCCTGGCCGCTGGCGAGGTCCGCCGGGTCGAAGGCCAGGGGTGCCGCGCCCGACTGCGTGGTGGCCAGGGGCTGCTTCGTGCACGGGTCGGGCCGCCCGGTGAACGCCGACCAGAACTGGTCGTAGTTGCGCTTGGCGTCCGACCCGGGGCATTCGGTGCCCCACTCGTCCGGACTGGCCAGGGCCGTGTACGCCACCGTCACCCGGCCGGAGGCGACGCCCTTGAGGACCGCGTCGTCGCGGATGGCCTCGGAGGCGTCGTCCCCGACCAGGATGCGCAGCTGCGGGATGCCGCAGGGCGCGCCCTGCACCCAGTTCTGCACGAAGGCTCCGAGGTCGCGGCCGCGTCCGGCGAAGTACACGACGGACGGTGCGGCCTGGCACAGGTTGGCGTGCATCAGGTTGAACTGCTGGATCAGGTAGTCCTGGCGGCCGGCGCCGCTCGGGAGGCTGCGGGGCGAGGTGTACGGGAGCACCGTCACCGTGCGGTCCGTCGCCTGGAAGCGGCTCTTGGCCTCCGCCGCCAGCGTGGCCGTGTAGTCGTCGTCGGCGACGCTGTCCGCCACCACGGCGAGCGAGGTCACGGCCGGGCGCAGCCCGGACACGTACTGGTTGGCGGCGATCACGGAGTCGGAGTTGGTGGGCGAGACCCGGAACATGTCGGGGATCGTCCGCTTGCCGGCCGGGTCCGCGGGGTCCAGGTTCATCGAATTGCCGGTGACCGTCGATCCGATGACGGGGATGTGCAGCTGGGCGGAGATGGCCGCGGCGGCCTGCCGGGTCTGCTCGGTGCTCTGGCCCAGGCCGACGACCGCCGAGATGTGCTCGGCCGCCGCGTTCTTCTTGACGCTGGCGACCGCCTGCTGCCAGGACCCGTACTGGCTGCCCATGTTGGCCAGGTACAGCTTCACTCCGGGTGTACTGCCGTACGCGGCCGTGTTGTTGGCCCGCCAGACGGCGGCTATGGCGCCCTCGATGTTGTGGTAGAGCGATTCGTAGGTCAGCGTGTCCACGTCTTCGACGGGCGAGAGGTTCAGCATCAGCACCACGCTGGTGGAGTTCCCCTGCACCGCCTCGTTGGCGGTGCGGATCGTGTTCTCCAGCTTGTGCATGCGCTCGGGTTCGCCCTTGGTGAAGGGCGTGCTGCCGAGGTTCACGCCGACGCACGCCAACGGCGTGCCGGCAGCGGTCATTCCGGGCCCGCACGACAGCGCGGGCGGGAACAGCACGCCGTAGCCCCAGGTGCCGCCGAACACGGCACCGGCCAGGAGCAGGAGGGCGGCGGTCAGCGAGAGCACGGGATGGCGGCGCAGCCGGCCGAGCCGTGGGTTGCGTACACCTGCGGGCATGAGGACTCCTTGCGGTGCGCCCGGCCACGCCGAAGGCGTGGCGCGGAGGGGTCAGGCGAACAGCGCGCCCGCCTGCTGGAGGGCGCTGACGTCGAGCAGACGGGAGTTGTGCGAGAGCCGTTCGAAGCCCTCTTCGATCTGGGCGTCCCAGCGCCGGCTGCGCTCGGTGAGCGGATCGTTGTACAGCCACAGCAGGGCCAGGAGCTTGGCCGTGGCGACCGCCACGACGTCCCGGCCGGTCTGCTCGATCCCGGCGAGGAGGAGCGCGTACGACTCGTGGGCGGACTGCTCGTGGACCAGGCGGCACGGCGCCGAGGCCAGGTAGTCGAGGAGGCGCACCCATGCGCGGTGGTCACGGTCGAAACGGCTGGCCAGCGCCTCGGCCACGGGGGCGAACTTGCCCAGGGCCAGGTCGTAGAAGAGCTGCTGTTCCTCGCGTGCGAGGCCCGCGCCGTTGTGGGTGGCGGCGACGGAGGCCAGGGCCCGGGCCTGGCGGGTGAAGACGTCGTGCCACGGGTCGGCGGGCCGCTCCCCGTCCGCAGCGGCGGCGGGTGCGCCGGCCGGGGTGGCGGCGGAGAGCGCGGTGAGCGCGCAGCGGCTCAGCCAGGGATGCAGTACCGGGGGTCTGTCCGCCTCGCCCCAGCCGACCTCCCGGATCCGGGAGGGGCGGTGGAAGAAGGTGCTGACCCACAGGTTGCGGCGTAACAGCTCGAGGCTGCGCGGCAGGTCGGCTATGTCCTGCGGTACGCGGGGGTCGTCGGCGGTGCGCATGTCGGCCAGGTAGGCGGCCGCCAGGACGACGGGAGGCGGGTTGGTCCATTCCGGCGCGGGTGCGGCGAGCCCTTCGGGAAGGCTGGTCTCCAGGGCCCGCGACCACAGCGGTCTTCCGCTCGCGTCGACCACGGCGGGCAGGGGTCTGTCCGGTACGCCGGTCTCCGCGTCCGGCGGTGTGCTCTCGCGCTGCTCCTGCAGGGCGATGGCGGCGCCCCAGTGGCCGCCGGTGAGGGCGTGGACGACGGACGCCGGAACGGGTGCGGCGAGCGGCGCGGCGTCGTCGGTGAGGTACGAGACCCGCTCCTCGGACATCGGATCGAGCCACACCGGATACCAGTAGTGCGCCGCCGAGGCGGGGTCCGGTCCGGCGCCGGCCTCGTCCTGCCGGTTCCAGCGCGTACGCGTGGCCCGGCTGAGGAGGGGGACGCGGCGCTGCGGGGTGTCCGGCAGGGGGGTGGTGCGCCAGGGCTCGCACCAGCGGGTGGTCCATTCCGGCTGCCACTGGTCGCAGGCGGCGAGGACGACGAGCGGGTCGGCTGCGGCCCCCGAGCCCGGCTCGTTCTGCTCGTTGCGTATGCGCGCCGCGACGAGTGCGGCGAGGAAGCGTCGGCCGGCCGGGGTCTGGGCGCCGTCCACGAAGAGGACCCAGGCGTGGTCGTGCCGGGCGGCCCGGCCGGCGTACTCCTCCGGCAGCTCGCAGGAGCACGAGGAGCGCAGCGCCGGGTGGCGTTCCGCCTGGTCCTTGGCGTCGGCGAGGAACGCGGCGAGCAGCGGCCCGACCGCGGCCGACCGGGACGCGGAACTCAGTCTGATCAGCGCGTCGAGGGAGCCCGCAGCCTCGGCCTCCGGGATGCCGACGTGCCAGCGCAGCGCGTCTCGCAGGCCCCAGCGGGCGGTGCTCTGCAGCAGCGATCCGATCACCGGCCGGGCCCGTTCCCGTACGGCTGTGGCCACTTCGCGCGCCTGCCCCTGCACCAGCGGGCTGAGCGCCCCGGTGACCACGACGTCCACCGTGGCGTCCACGGCCTCCTCCAGCCGGATGGCGAACCGGCCGCGGCGGGTGTTGCGCGTGTACTGGTGGATCAGGCCTTTGATCTGGTCCGTGGCGCGGGAGCGGTCCGCCTCGAGGTTCTCGTTGAGGGCCAGCAGCCCGAGGGCGAACCGGTGGAAGACGGGGCTGCGGCGCAGTGTGTCCCAGCCGCGCATCATCTGGAAGGCCACCAGGGCCGCGGCCGACACCGGGTCCAGCGGGTTCTCGTGGAAGTCGAGGTGGGCGTGGACCACCGTGGATCCGCAGCCCTGGGACAGGGAGCGGAGCATGGTGGTCTTGCCCGACTGCCGGGGCCCGAGCAGCGCCACCACGGGCTGCCGCTGGTCCGGATACCGCCAGATCATGTGCCGAAGAAAAGCGTCGGTCCCCTCCGCATGACCGAGCTCCGCCGTTGCGCTCACCATTCCCCCGCCCCCCAACCGAAAGTGCGACGCACGCGCCGACGGAACGGAAGGTAACACCGCAAGGACGCGGAGCGACGGTGAATACCGCGGATCTCCTTCCCAGAATTCCGGGACCGCACGCGGAACCTGCGGTGATCCTGCGGTCGATCTTCAACGGATATTCTGCGTCCACGCAGGCGGAGCCAGAACGCCTGGAAGCAGAAGCAACACCCGATGTGCCGGGCCGCACCGCGCGCGGCAGGAGATGGAGTCCCGATGGACGTGCAGCACTTCGAGCGGATCACCGCCTTCATCGAGGCGCGGCTCACCCCGCTGTTCGACGAGGCCACCGGCAGCGAGCGCGGTTTCGCGATGGACGACACCTCCCGTGCGCTGCGCGCCCTGCGCAACGCGGTGCTGGAGGCCTCGGCGGTCAAGGGGCTCGTCGAGAAGCGTGCGGAGGCCGAGCCGGCGCTGCGCCGGGTGATCGACCAGTCGGTGGAGCACCACTGGGACGTGCTGCGCGGCATCGCCCGCCAGTGGGAGGACCACGCCGACTTCCTGCGCGAGTTCAAGCGCCACGCGTGGGAGCTCGACGAGGCCCTGGCCGCTCCGGCCGCCGCCACCGAGGGCTGAGCCCCGCCGGGTGCCGCCCCCTGCCGACCGCGTCCGCGGGCCGGGGCGGCACCCGGCACGGGTCCGCGCCCGGAGTGACAATGGGTGTGGACCCGCTGCCGAGCCGGCAGGAGACGACGATGAACGGCTCGGTCCCGATCGGACGTGTTGTAGGGGTGCCACTGCGCATGCACTGGAGCGTGCCGCTGCTGGTGGTGCTGTTCGCGTACGGGCTCGGCCGCCAGACCCTCCCCGTGTGGACTCCGGGGCGCTCGAACGCCGTCTACACCTTCGCCAGTGTCGTGGGGGCCCTGCTGCTGATGGGCAGCCTGCTGCTGCACGAGACGGCGCACGCCGCGACCGCCCGCAGGAGGAAGATCTCCGTCGAGGACGTCACCCTGTGGGCGCTGGGCGGGATGACCAGGATGGGCCGGCCGCAGACCGCCGCGGCGGCCTTCGTGGTGGCGGTGAGCGGGCCGCTGACCAGCCTGCTGCTCGGCGGCGCCGCACTCGGCGCGGGGATCGGGCTGCACGCCCTGCTCGGCTGGGCGGTGCCCGCAGCCGTCCTGGTCTGGCTCGGGTGGACGAACCTCTTCCTCGCCGTGTTCAACCTGCTGCCCGCCGCGCCGCTCGACGGCGGACGGGTGCTTCAGGCGCTGCTGTGGTGGCGTACGGGCGACCGGGATCGGGCGGATCGGGCGGCCTCGCGCAGCGGGCAGGTCATGGGCGTGCTGCTGACGGCCGTGGGCTGGATCTCCTTCGTGCGCGGGTCGTCGGGCGGGCTGTGGCTCGTCTTCCTCGGGCTCTTCATCGCGTTCGTCGCGGGCGCGGAGCGCCAGCACGCGGTGCTGCGCACGGCCCTGCGGGGCGTGCGCGTGGCCGACGCCATGTCCAGCCCGGTGGCGACCGGTGCCGACTGGCAGAGCGTGCGGCAGTTCATCGACGAGGTGGCCGCGGAATCCCGGCATTCCGCACTGCCGCTGCTCGATTTCGACGGCCGCCCCAGCGGGGTGGTGCACGTACGCGCGCTGGCCCGGATCCAGGATGCGCAGCGGGACGCACTGCGCGTGCGCGATGTCGCGACCCCGCTGGCGCAGTGCGCGGTCGCCGCCCCGGACGATCTGCTCGGCGAGGCCCTGGACGAGCTGCGCCCGGGGACCGGGCTGCCGGTGCTGGTGGTGGACGGGGGCCGGCTGGTGGGGATCGTCACCGCGAAGGACATCAGCCGGCTCGTGCAGCGGCAGACGCTGCGCGGCGGCCGGGAGCCCGAGTGAGGCGGCGGGCGCCGGGAGCCGCGATCCGGCTCCGAGGGCGGCTTCGGGTTCGCGGCGCGACAATGGGGGAGCGATGACGTACATAGCCGTGAGCGCATTGAGCCATGCCGGGCTGGTACGGGACCACAACGAGGACAGCCTCGTCGTCGGGCCGTGGACGCTGTGCGCCGGTGTGACGCGCAATCCGCAGACCCTCGTCTTCCCGACCGGTTCGCCGCTCGTAGTCGCGGTCGCCGACGGGATCGGCGGGCAGCCGGCCGGCGAGGTGGCGAGCGCGCTGGTCGCCCGCCAACTCGCGATGCTCGGGCCCTCCCTGGACAGTGAGGGAGCCGTCCGCGAGGCGCTCGTCCTCTGCAACCAGGCGGTGTATGCGGCCGCCGACAGCGATCCGCAGCTGGCCACCATGGGCACCACGGTCGCGGGTGCCGTCGTACTGGAGGACTCGCTGATCTCCTTCAACGTCGGCGACAGCAGGGTCTTCGACGCCACGGCGGAGGAGCTCCGGCAGCTGAGCGTGGACGACAATCCGCCGCTGGAACCGGGGCAGCGCACCACGTCCCTGCTGACCCAGGCGCTCGGCGGCGCCCGCCGGCGCAGCGCGATCACGCCGCACGTCTCGACGGAGCCGCTGTCCGCCGGAGGCCGCTTCCTGGTGTGCTCGGACGGGCTGACGGACCCGGTACCGCCCGAGGAGCTCGACGAGCTGCTGCGGGTGCACGACGACGGCAAGGCCGCTTTCGAGCTGTGGAAGGCCGCCATCGACGCAGGCGGCCCCGACAACATCACGCTCGCGCTGGTCAGGATCGGCGTATAGCGGCCCGAGCGGAGGCCGGGGCCGGGTGGGCCCGAGCGTGACCGTGCGTGACCTTCAGCGGACCGGGTGGGCAGGCGGGCGGCGCTACGGCCGGCGGCGGGGCTTGCCGCCCTTGCTGCTCTTGCCGCCCTTGGCTCCGCCCTTGGCTCCGCCCTTCGCACCGCCGGAGCCGCCGCGCGGGTTCTTGCCGCCCGACGTCCCGGCCGTGGGCTTGCGCCCCGCGCCGGCCGCTTCGGGGCGCTTGCGCTGCTTCGGCTGCGGCGGGGTCTGGGCACGGCCGCGGGTGCTGTTGACGGTCCGGCCGCGCACGATCCCGATGAACTCCTCGACCAGGTCGGTGGGTTCGCCGTCCGGGAACGACAGCGCGACCCGCGACTCGGGGGCGTCCGTGACCGTCCGGTACGTGAGGTCCTTGCGGTGGTGCAGCCGCGCGAGGGACTGCGGGACGACGAGGACTCCGATCCCGGCCGCCACCAGTTCGATCGCGTCCGCCGTGGTGGCGGGGCGTTCGAGCGCGGGCCGCCCGGGCAGGCTCTCCCACTCCAGGGTGTCGTCGAGGGGGTGCAGCACGATCTCGTCGGCGAGGTCCCCGGTGGACACCTCCTCCACGGCGGCCACGATGTGGTCCTTCGGGACCACGACGACCGTGGTCTCCGTGTACAGGGGGATCGCGGCCAGGCCCGTCCGGTCGATCGGCAGCCGCACGAACCCGGCGTCGGCACCGCTGCCCCGCAGCATGTCGGGGGCTTCGGCGGCGGACACCTGGAGGAGGGTCAGCGGGATGCCGGGCAGGCGCTCGTTCCAGATCCGCACCCACTTGCTGGGCGTCACTCCCGGGACGTACGCGAGCCGGAACGAAGGAGATGCTGAAGGAGATGCTTCCGGGCCTGTCACCCGGCCAGGTTACCGGCCGTGGTCAGAAGTAGCGCACACGCTCGATACTCTTGACCCCATGACGTCGCACAAGACCACCCAGACCATGAAGCCCGCCACCGCGGCGAAGAAGCTGGGTGTGTACCTCGAAGCCACCCCCGCTGAGTTCCAGGAAGGTGTCGTGACCCGCAGCGAGCTGAACGCGCTGCAGGCCGAGCCGCCCCAGTGGCTGCAGGATCTGCGACAGAGCGGACCGCACCCCCGGCCCGTGGTCGCGGCCAAGCTCGGCGTCTCGATCGCCGGTCTCGCGCGCGGCGGGGTCACTGAGGCCCTCACCACGGAGCAGATCGACGCGCTGAAGCAGGAGAACCCGGAGTGGCTCCAGAAGGAGCGCACCACCCAGGCCGAGGTCCGCAAGGAAGCCGTCCGCATCAAGGAGAAGCACGCGGAGCGCGCCGAGAAGATCCAGCAGTCCGGCTCCTGACCGGCGTGCGCCGCGGGCGCCCTCGGCGCCCCGAAGTGCCCCGAAGTGCCCCATCCCGGGCCGATCGGATAAAGATCACCGGAATGCGGACGGCGCGCCGCGGGCAGAGCTGCTGGGTGATCTCGCAACTCCTCGCCAAGTTCCGGCGCCCCGGCGCACTCGTCTTCTCGGCCGACTTCGGCTCTACGTCCCGGTGGGTCGCCGGGCGGTCCTGGGCCTATCCCGACGGCGGCCCGGTCAATCCGGGCGACAGCAAACTCGATCACCTGACCGACGATCCCGCCTACAGCCGCGCCGGGACCTTCCGCGCCACCCGGCGGCCGGACGGCAACTGGGACACCGGCCTGCTGACCACCGAGGGCAGCGACGAGGGGTTCCTGCTGCGCGCGGAGGACGTGCTGGAAGCCCGGGTCAGACTGCCGGAGGCGGTCGGCGCCTGGCCCGCGATCTGGACCTGGCGGGACGGCGGCCAGGAGGTCGACGTCTTCGAGTACCACCCCGACAACCCGGACCTGCTGGAACTCTCCAACCATGTGCGGGGCGGCGGATCGTTCTACTTCCGCGACGCCGCCGTGCAGCCCGGCGCGTGGGTCGACCTCAAGGTCAAGTTCGGTGCGAACTCGGTCGTCTGGTGGGTCAACGGCACGCGCGCGTTCGCCGACCGCAGCGGGGTGGGCCGGCGCTGGCGGGCGTACATCATCGTGAACCTGTCGGTGAGCGCGGGCCGCTACCACCCGGCCCCCGACCCCGGTGTCTCCGAGATGTCGTACGAGGTCTCGGACCTCCGCGTGTACCGCTCCTAGCCGTTCGCGATGAAATGCCGTCGGGTCACTTCTCAGTGACGTCCGCGCCGACGATCACGCCTCCGGACACCGTGTAGGTCCCCTGGTACACCCTCAGTGAGCCGTCCGCCTGGATCGCGCGGATCAGGACACGGACCCGGCCGGGGTTCACGGTGTTCACCGAGCTGAGCGAGATGCTCGCTGTCGTGTCGTAGCCCGCCACCCATTTCGCGTAGGAGGTGTGGGCGATGTTCCTGCCGCCGAGCTCCCAGGCTGCTGCGAAGTCCTGGTTCGCGATGTCCTGGTAGTACTCCTCCACGACCTCGCCCGGGTCGTCGGGACGAGCCGGTCCGGTCTCGGCCGGAGGCTGAACGGGAGAGGTGCCCGCTGCGGACGGAGCGGAGGAACGAGCAGGCTCGGCCGATCGCAGGGTGGGAGGCGGGACGACGGCCGACGGCACGGAGGAGCCGGAGTCCGCTCTCGACGGCAGGCCGCTCAAGGCCCCATCGGCCGCGGCCCGCTCCGCCCGCTCCATGGGCGTGGGAGCCACGGCGAGAAGCACGCCCGCGCTCCCCCCACCCACCACCACCAGAGCCGCCACCAGCCACAGCAGCCACCGTGGAAGCACGGTGAATCCGACGCGGACGTAGTCGGGCCCGGTGGGCCGGGAGGATGGCGTGGTCATCTCCTGTGAACTCCCTCGTTTCCTTCCTTCGGATTTCCGGTCTCCAAGGGCTGTCTACAGGCCGCGAATTGCCTCCTCGATCGGCACCGCGAGGGAGGCCAGGGCAGTGAACCCCGCCACCGCACTCACGAGCGCCCTGGCGAGCGTCCTCAGCTTGCCCAGGCGCGGGATTTCGGAGGCGAGTTCCTCGCGCGCGTCCTCCGCCGTCTCGATCAGGTCTGCGCGGTCGGGGTGATCGGAGCGGCGGAGTTCGTCGATCAGCCGGGAGACCAGATCCCGGATCTCCTGAGGCGATTGCTGTCGGCCCTCGCCGACCTGTATCGACCCGCTGGTGCTGACCTCGGCCTGCGCGTTCCTGCCGCTCGCGACAGCGGCGGATATGACATTCGAGCCGCCCGTGGCGATGATCCCGTCGTTTCTCCGCATTTCTTTCCTCGCTCTTCACCGTTGTCAGTCCATTTTCACAAGCGGTATTTTCTTGAGAATCTTCGCTGTGATCTTGGAGTTCTCACCGGAGGCGACCGAGCTGGATTGGACGCTCGCTCCATGGCTCGCGATGATCCCGTGATTGATAATCAACTCCTGGCGTTGCACGAGCTCATCCGTGTGGATGCCGTGCGCCTCCGCGAACTCCACGATCGCGTTCAGTACCCGCTTTTCGATCGCCTTCAGGACCATGCCGCTGTCCGCTTCCTGGAAGTAGCGCTGATGACTCTTGTCCGCGGCGTTGCGGCGCACCGCCTGCCGGGCCCCGTAGTCGAAGCGGCGCAGCTGCGTGATCAGCTTGTCCTGCTCGCGGACCCGGAAGTACATCCAGTGGTCGGGTGCGAAGCCCGTGATCGCGCGCACCGGCGAGGCCAGCAGCTGGAACACGGTGGAGACCAGGGTTCCCATCAGGAGCGTGACGACCTCGCGCAGCGGAGGGCGGGGCATCAGGGTGTCGATGACCCGGTAGCGGTCGCGCAGGGGGAACAACACGGTCGGCACCGCCTCCACGACGAGGCTCGAGTCCGAGCGGACGAAACGGATGAACAGAGACGTCACCAGCTCCCCGCCCCAGCCCGTGGAGTGCACGGCGAGGTAGGGCCGGGCCTTCTCCTGCGGCGACCGCTTCAGGGCGTCCATGGACTCGGGCGTGATGGCGGCGACGGGACGGCCGAGCGGATCGGGGAGGAGGCGCCTGTCCTCCCGGAGGGCCCGGCCGTCGACGAAGAGCCGTTCCTCGATTTCCAGACAGGGAAGGCCCAACGTGCCGAGCCGGCCGGCGACATGGGCGTAGAGGTCCGTCACGTCGAAGTCCTGCGGCTCGATCCCCGGCCGGCTCGGCGACGTGACGTCGAAGGCCAATGACCACGAGTCGCGTTCGGACCCGTACCCGGCGAACGGCGAGTAACCGCTGTACGTGGTGACGTTTCCCTTGGCGTACTCACCGATCTGGCGCAAGCGCGCAGCTGCGCTCTCGTTGATCGGCGCAGGAGCGGCCGCGGCGTCGAACCTGTCCGGGCTCAGACTCTGCATGGGCCTGCCGTACTTGGTGGCGAGCTCGAAGGAGAACACCGTCATCCAGGCGAGGAACAACACCAGCAGGCTGATCCCGGGCATTGCGACCCATACCTGGAAGACCAGGACCAGCAGCAACAGGACGGCCAGCAGGATGTCCCGCGCGTGCCTGCGGGCGTTGGCGAGGTATGCGTGTCTGAGCACCACCGGGACGTCGCAGGCCGGGGCCGCGGCCACGCCCAGATGAGGCTCGGCCGCCACACCCTTGACGAGGGACTTCGCATAATCACGATCCAGGTATGCAGCCGCGCACAAATACCTGGTCACGTCCCTGCTGCCACCCCATCCCGGCACCGCGGCGCGGCGCGCGGCGGTCGAACCCGTCATACATCCCCCCGAATTTCAAGACATCCGGCATTCGTCACGTGCACCATGAGCCTTGCCAAGCATCGCCGGGGGCGCTGCAATGCTGATGAAATTTCGATGATGCGCGTGAAAGGAATCGAGTGGACGGGGAATCTCCGCAGCGGCTCCGGATCGCGCTGCTCGGGCCGGTCCGGGCCTGGCGGGGAACGACGCCGGTGGACCTGGGACCCGTCCGGCGACAGGCCGTGCTGGCCGTGATGGCGCTGCGGCCGGGCACCTCGGTCAGCCACGAGGACCTGCTCGACGGGGTGTGGGGTGCGGCGCTGCCGGGGTCCGGCCGCCGGGTGCTGCCGAGCTACGTCTTCGCGCTGCGCAAGGCCCTCGACCTGGAGGGCACCGGGCTGGAGCACTCGGTGATCCGCAGCAGCCAGGGCCGGTACGGCATCGCCGTGGACGGGATCCGCATCGACGTGGCCGAGTTGGCCGAGCAGGTCCAGGACGCGCAGCGGGCGAAGGCGTCCGGCGATGTGGTCACCGCGATGGCTCGGCTCACCGATGCGCTCGCCCTGTTTCGGGGGGAGCCCCTGGCCGGTCTTCCAGGGCCGTTCGCGCAGGCCGAGCGGCGGCGGCTGGCGGAGCAGCGAATCACCCTCCAGTCCGAGCGGCTCGAATGCCTCGTACTGTCGGGCCGGGCGGCCGAGGCCCTGGACGGTCTGGCCGCACTGTCGGCCTCCGCCCCGTACGACGAGGCGCTCCTGGCGCTGCACATGCGTGCCCTGTACGCCGGCCAACGCCAGGCCGAGGCGTTGAACGCCTACCAGGGCATGCGCGAGCGGCTGCGCGACGAGCTCGGGGTCAGCCCCGGCGCAGCGCTGAGCCAGGTGTACGAAGCCGTGCTGCGCCGCGACGACGAACGGCTCCTCGGACCGGCGGCGGCCCGCCCCGCCGCCCTCCCCGTCCCGCCCCGGCCCAGGCATCCGGTCAACGAACTGCCGGGCGTCACCGGGGTCCTCATCGGGCGGGAGCGTGAACGGGCCCTGCTCGCCACGCCGTCCCCACCCGACTCCGTGGGCGTCGCGGCCGTCGACGGCATTGCCGGGGTCGGCAAGACCGCACTCGTCGTCCGCGCAGCCCAGGGGCTGCGCAGCCGCTATCCGGACGGCTGCCTCTTCGTCGATCTGCGCGCGCACAGCCCGGGGCGCCAGAAGCTCTCGCCGCAGCGGGTGTTGCGGCGGCTCCTGCGCTCGACCGGCACCGCCGACAGCGAGGTACCTGCCGACCTGGACGAACTCACCGCCGCCTGGCGTGCGGCGACCGGCTCGCTGCGGCTGCTCCTCGTACTGGACGACGCCCTGGGAAGCACACAGATACGCCCGCTGCTGCCCGCAGGCCCGGGCAGCATGGTGATCGTGGCCAGCCGGCAGAGACTGGCCGGACTGGACGCCGACCGGCGGATCACCCTGGAGCCCCTGGAGACGGGCGACGCGGAGTCCCTGCTCGAGCATCTCGTCGGGGAGGAGCGCGCGACCGGGGAGCGGGAGGCGGCGCGCGAGCTGGTCCGGCTGTGCGGCGGGCTGCCGCTGGCTCTGCGCATCGCCGGGACACGGCTGCAGACACGCCCCGCCTGGACCCTCGCACATCTGGTGCACCGCATGGCGGACGACGACCACCGGCTCGGTGAGCTCAGTGCCGGGGACCGCAGCCTCGAGGCGGCCTTCCGCCTCTCGTACGACCAGCTCGCTCCCCCGCAGCAGCGGGGGTTCCGCACCCTGGGCCTGGCGCCGACGGCCGAAGTCGACGTGCTCACATCAGCAGCCATGCTGGGCCGGCCGGCCCGCGAAGCCGAGCAGATCCTGGAAGGCCTGGTCGACACGAGCCTCTTGCAGGAGCCCCGTCCGGGCCGCTACCGGCTGCACGACCTGGTGCGGGTCCATGCCCGGCGACTCGCGGAAGCCACCCCTGCCGAAGCCGGGGCGGCACGCACCGCCGCGCTCCGCCTCCACCTGGACGCGGCCCGGACCGCCAGCGACTGGGGTCCCGCCGGCTTCCCCACCGGTCCGCCGCCCACGGCAGGCCCCTTTGCGGACCGGGTGGACGCGAATGCCTGGCTTGACGCCGCCACATCGGAGCTCGCCGACGTCGTCGGGTACGCGGCAGGCCTCGGCGAAGCCGACTACGCCTGCTGGATCGCCGAGGCTCTGACCGACCACTTCCTGCGCCGGGGCCGCTATCACGAAGGCCGGGCAGCCCTGGAAGCCGCCCTCCCCCAGGCGGACCGGGCCACCGACCGGCGGATGGTGCCCGCGCTGCGGAACTGCATGGGGATCATCGACATCTACCAGGGCAACGCCGTACGGGCGCATGCGACGTTCACCGAGGCACTGCGCCTGAGCCGGCAGTGCGCGGACCGGCACGAGGAAGCCCGGGCCCTGAGCGGGCTCGGCGCCGCCGAGCTGAACTCGGGCCGGTCCGACCAGGCGCTCTCCCCGCTCGCCGCGGCGGTCGACCTGGCCCGGCTGCTGGACGACGACTGGCTGGTGTCCATGACTCTCTGCGTGCTCGGCACCGCCCACCGCATGCTGGGGCAGACCGGGGAGGCGCTCCTCTGTCTGACCGAGGCCACTGCCCGCGCCGAGGCGAACGGGCGGCCCACCATGATCAGCAGAGCCCTGAGCTGCGCCGCCGACGTCCTGCTCGACCTCGGCCGGTTCACCGAGGCCAAGGAGCTCCTGCGCCGGGCGGCCGACCTGATGCAGCAGGCAGGCGACGTCCCCATGACCGCGATCCTGCTCAGCCTGCTGGGCACAGCGGAGTTGGGCACGGGAAACCCGGAGGCGGCCATGGCCCTCCAGCACGAGGCTCTCTCCCGGCAGCAGCTGCTGTCCCCGCTCAACGAGCCCCACTACACCCGCATGGAGATGGCCATCCGCAGCCGGCTGGGGCACGCCTACTCCGCAGCAGGCCGAGTCCCCGAGGCCCGCATGCAGTTCCGGACGGTACTCGCGATCCCCGGCGGGGACGCGTACCCCGCGGAGCGCGAGCTCGCAATCGCGGGGCTCAGGGACTGCGAGAGCTCGTAGGACCCGACCCGCGTGCGCCGGGCGCCGGCTAGCCGTGCCCCACCGCCGCTGCCAGGCGCTCTTCCAGCCGTCGGAAGTTGCGCTCCCCGACGGCGCGCCAGATCACCCGGGGCGGCAGTGGCAGATGCGCCATGATCAGGATCTGCTCCCCCGGGTCCGCGTCCTTGAGGATCATCCCGAGGACGGTGAGCAGCTTGCTCTTGGGGACGGCGGCGCTGGCCGCGTCGCCGATCTCGTCCCACTCCGCCTGCGACACCACGGCCGGGACGAGCGGCAGCGCCTCGCGTTCCTCCTGGTCGAAGTGCTCCTCGACAGCCTGCGACACCTGCTCGAGTACGGCGGCCAGCTCCTCTCCCCGGGCGCCCGCCCCGCCGGCCGCCCACGGTCCGAGCAGGGCGCCCGCCCGTCCGAGGCGGTCGGCCAGGTCGGCGTGCTGGCCCTGCATCCGCTTCCACAACTCGCCGTGCCCGGAGGCGCGTTCGGCCAGCTTCGGCCACAGCAGCCGGTCCTCGCCCTCGTGGTGGTGGTGCAGGGTGTCCAGCAGCAGCGCCAGCCGGTCGGCGACCAGCCTGACCTGCGCGCGGCTCCCGTGGCGCACCCCGCGCACCCGGCCCGCCGCCTCCCGGAATTCGCGCCGGAACATCCGGTGGACCACCACCATGTCGTGTGTGGTGATCGGTTTTCCCTGGTTCTCCATCGACGTCGACATCGCCCATGGCCCCCGTCCTGGTGGGTGTACCGGGTTCCAGCGTGGGGTCCGGCCGGCCGTCTCCACCAGGGGCGCACGGCGGCGCTCCAGCGCCCCCGGGGAGCCTGGTCTACGCCAGGGTGCGGACTCTCTGGTCGCGGAGGTCGTAGCGGGCGGCGACGACGGCCAGCTTGCCGGTGGCTATGCGTCGGGCGATGTCCGGTTCGGCGGCGAGCCGGCCGCGGGTGCGCCGGGCGTGCGCGTCGATGGTGGCGTCGACACGGGCGTCACCGTGCTGGCCGTGGTCGATGGACGGCCGGATCTGGTCGGCCAGGTACTGGATGTGCGCGGGCAGCTGCTCGCCGGTCTCGTCGGCGTGTACGGCGGCGCCGACCGCCCCGCAGGACTGGTGGCCGAGGACCAGCACCAGCGGGATCTCCAGTTCCAGGACCCCGTACGCGATGCTGCCGAGCACGGCTTCGTCGAGCACCTCGCCCGCGGAGCGCACCGTCAGGAGGTCGCCGAGCCCCTGGTCGAAGACGAGCTCCGGGGGGACGCGGGAGTCGACGCAGCCGAGGACGATCGCGAAGGGGTGCTGGGCCCGGGTGAGTTGGAGCCGTACGGACGGCGATTCGTGCGGGTGCTCCTGGCGGTACGTGCGCCAGCGCCGGTTCCCGGCGGTCAGCCGGCGCAGGGCCTCCTCCGGGGAGACGGGCCGCCCGGCGGTCTCCGGCGCGGCGGGCGCAGGAGCGGGAGCCGGAGCGGCGGAGACGGGGAAAGCGGAACCGAGGGTGAGGACGGAGCCCACGGCCGCCGAGCCCGCCACGGCGGCGCGGAGCAGGCCGCGACGGCTGGGCGAAGGTGCGTCGACTGTCTGCGTGTTCGAATACATCGCGGGACCGTAACCCGGGGTCCGGGCCACCCGGCCGGGCGAGCGGAGGAATGGCGGGATGCCCGCCGGGATCCGGCCGAAACGAACCAGGCCGAGATACACGTCTCAGCCTGTGGACGTACGGGCCCCGACGGGGGCACCGCACGCCCGGGGGCCGACAATGGGCGCCATGCGTATTCGAGCAGTGCACATCGATGAACTGCCCCTCCTCCAGGCCATCGAGAGGGCGGCCGGGGAATGCTTCCGCGGCATCGGCATGCCGGAGATCGCCGACGACGAACCGCTGCCGCTCGACGAACTCGCCCGCTACCAGCGGACCGGACTGGCCTGGGTCGCGGTCACGGAGGCCGATGCTCCGCTGGCCTACCTCATCGCCGACCGTGTCGACGGGAACCTCCACATCGAGCAGGTCTCCGTGCATCCGGACGGTGCGCGCCGCCGTATCGGCCGGTCGCTGCTGGAACATCTGGCGGCCCGGGCGGCAGCCGACTCCATACCGGCACTGACCCTCACCACGTTCGAGGACGTCCCGTGGAACGCCCCGTACTACGCCCGCTGCGGCTTCGAGCGCCTCGCCGACGGGGAGCTCAGCCCCGGCCTGAAGGACATCCGCGACCGCGAAGCGGAACACGGCCTGGACCGCTGGCCGCGGATCTGCATGCGCCGGGTCCTGTGATGCGCGGGACGGGGGTGGAGGTCCGCGGGTGCGCGGACCTCGTCACCCGTCGCCCTTGAGACCCCGGACGGCATGGTCAGACGGGGCCGTTCTTGCCGTCGAGGCGGGTGCGGCCGAACTGTTCGTCCAGGACCGACAGCCGGCGCCAGTACTCGTCCTCGTCGATCTCGCCGGTGGCGAACCGGCGGCCCAGGATCGCGATCGGCGAGTTCTCGCCGTACGAGCCCCGGGTGGCGGCCCAGGGTCCGCGCGGGCCGCGGCCGCCGCGCCACACCGTACGGCGCAGGACCGTGACGACGCCGAAGACGACGGCCGCCCAGATCAGCGGGACGAACAGGATCCACGGGCCGGGCCCGTCGTACGCCAGGGTGTTCATCTCGGTTCAGCTCCTCGGAAGGGGTTGCCTTGTCACTTCCGAGACTCGCCCCGGGAGGGGGCCCGGGTCGTCGTACGGCCGGCGGCAGTGCAGCTACCACAGGAGGAGTAGCCAACAGCGGGAGCAGCCCGCAGCGGGAGTGGCTTCAGCCGAGCCAGCCGGGCCGGACCAGCCCCGACTCGTACGCCAGCACCACCAGCTGGGCCCGGTCCCGGGCGCCGAGCTTGATCATGGTCCGGCTGACGTGCGTCTTCGCGGTCAGCGGGCTCACCACCAGCCGGCGGGCGATCTCCTCGTTGGACAGGCCCAGCCCCACCAGGGCCATCACCTCGCGCTCCCGCTCGGTCAGCCGGTCCAGCTCCGTTGCCGCCTCTGGCGCCTTCGACCGGGCCGCGAACTCCGCGATCAGCCGGCGCGTCACCCCGGGTGACAGCAGCGCGTCGCCCGCGACCACGGCCCGTACCGCACGCAGCAGTTCCTCCGGTTCGGTGTCCTTGACCAGGAAGCCGGACGCGCCGGAGCGGATCGCCTCGAAGACGTACTCGTCGAGCTCGAAGGTGGTCAGCATGACCACCTTCACCGCGGCCAGTCCGGGGTCCGACGTGATCGTGCGGGTGGCGGCCAGGCCGTCGAGCTCCGGCATCCGGATGTCCATCAGGGCGACGTCCGGGCGCAGTTCGCGCGCCAACCGCACGGCCTCGGCCCCGTCGGCAGCCTCGCCCGCCACCTCGATGTCCGGCTGCGCGTCGAGCAGCGCGCGGAAGCCGGCCCGTACCAGCGCCTGGTCGTCGGCGAGCAGTACGCGGATCACTCCTGGTCCTCCCTCGATGCCGGCTCACCCGGCGATCCGGTGTCTCCCAGCGGGAGCCGGGCCAGCACCCGGAAGCCGCCGTCCGGCCGGGGGCCGGCCTCGATGGTGCCGCCCTGCGCGGCGGCCCGCTCGCGCATCCCGATCAGGCCGGTGCCGCTGCCTCCGGCGTCGCCGCCGGTGGCGGGCCCCTCGTCGTCCACCCGCAGTTCCAGCGCGCCGGGCGGCCGGGTGATGCGGATCCTGGCGGTCCGGGAGCCCGAGTGGCGCACCACGTTGGTGAGCGCCTCCTGCAGGATCCGGAACGCGGCGAGACCCGTGCCCGGCGACAGCCCCCGGGCCGCGGCCTCCCCCTCCACGGAGACGGTGAGCCCGGCCGCGGCCGCCTGGTCGACCAGTTCGGAGAGCCGGTCGAGTCCGGGGGCGGGCGTGCGGGGGGCCTCGCCGGGGGCGCGCAGGGTGTTCAGGACCTGCCGGACCTCGCCGAGCGCCTCCTTGCTGGCCGCCTTGATGGTGGTGAGCGCCGTACGGGCCTGCTCGGGGTCCGTGTCGAGCAGGGCCAGGCCCACTCCCGCCTGCACGTTGATCACGGAGATGCTGTGGGCCAGTACGTCGTGCAGCTCGCGGGCGATCCGCAGCCGCTCCTCGTCCACCCGGCGCCGTTCGGCGGCCTTCCGCTCGGCCCGGTCCCGGGCCCACTGCTCCCGGCGTACGCGGACCACCTCGGAGGCGGCGAGTACGGCGATCACCCAGGCGGTGACGCCGCCCTCGGTCCCCCACGGCGCCGGGCCGTCGCCGGGCGGGGGCAGCCAGCGGTACAGCCAGTGCCCGATGAGCAGATGGCCGGCCCACAGGGCTCCCACCGCACCCCAGGCGGCGTAGCGGTGTCCGGCGACGACGGCGGCGAAGCAGGCCAGGGCGACGCTGATGAAGACGGGGCCGTACGGGTATCCGCCGGCGAGGTAGGCCAGCGTGACCGCGCAGACGCCGTAGACGACGGGCACCGGATACCGGTGCCGCAGGAGCAGCATGGCCGGCCCGAGGAGCAGCAGGAGCCGTCCGAGCGCGTCGACCGGCTCCCGGTCGGGCTGGAGGTGGTGGACCCACCCGGCGGCCGCCTGCGTGAACACGGCCACGAGCAGCGAGGACCGCCAGGGCAGCCGCCCGGCGCGCATGCGCTCCGCCCAGTACTCCCGTCGCCGCTCCGCCATGCGGCCACGCTAGACCGCCGCGGCCGCCACCGTCGTCCGCCGGGCGGGCCGATCGGGCGTACTCCCGGTGGAGTACGTGCGCCTCGTGCCGGCCGGTCCGGCGCCGGTCCCCGGTCGGCTAGCCCGCGCGCAGGGCGTCCACGGCGATGCGGGCGGTGGTGCCGATCACCGCGTCGGCCGCGGGGAGGGTGGCTGCGGGGTTGGCGGCCCGGGTGAAGACGGCGACTGCGTAGCGGCCGCCGTCGGGGTACTCGATGACACCGACCTCGTTGCGCAGGGTCGGCAGGCTGCCGGTCTTCCCGGCCACGTGGACGTCGTCGAAGGGGAATCCGGCGGCCATCCGGTGGGGCCACACCTGGAGTCCGAGCAGTCGGCGGATCGCGGCGCCGTGTTCGGGGACGCAGGCCTCGTCGCGCCAGACGGCGCCCAGCAGCCGGGTCATGTCGCGGGGCGTGCTGCGGTTGCTGTGGGCCGGGTCGAGGGCGCGGAGCCGGGCGATGACGTGCGGATCGGCGAGGGCTTGGGCGCCTGCGGGTCCCGCGTCCTCCCGGACGGTGGCGAAGAGCGAGCGGAAGGTGTGGACGGCGAGGGTACGGGTGAGGCCGAGCCGGGCCGTGGCCTCGTTGACGCCGTCGATGCCTATGCGTGAGAGGAGCAGGTCCGCGGCGGCGTTGTCGCTGAGGGCCGTCATCAGGTACGCGGCGTCGCGCAGGGACATGCGCACGGGATCCAGCATCGCGGCCAGTCCGGTGGGGCCGGCGGTGCGGTCGCCCGGCGGGCACTCGACCTGTTCGCCGAGGTCCACCCGGCCGGCCGCGGCGTGCTGGTGGAGGGCGACGAGCAGGCAGAGCTTGTGCACGCTGGCGGTGACGACCGGCTGGTCCGCGCCGGCGTCGATCTCCGTACCGGAATCGATGTCGACGGCGTGCAGCCGGCCGGTGACGCCGGCTTCGGCGAAGGCTGCGCGAATGCGGTGGAGGGTGTGGTTCACAGCCAGTACTCCGCTGCCGGGCGCAGGTGGAGCCGCCGTGCGGGTACGTCGGCGGTCACCGCCGCAGTGTTCCACAGGGCGCGCGTGGTCGCTTCGGTGAAGGCTCCGACGGCGGCGTCGCCGCGGCCCTGCAGCCAGGCGACGCTGTGCCGCCAGGCCAGCGGGGAGCCGGCGAGGGGCCGCCAGACGATGTCCGCGTGCGGGCCCGCGGCATCGGCCGACCCCGTGTCGCGCGGGGCGAAGGCCACGGCGTTCGCGGAGAGGACGAGGCCGCGGACGAAGCTGGGGCCGCGGCCCTGCCGGACGGTGGCGGGGGTGTAGCCGCCCCGGGCGCAGGTGTTCAGTACGTCGTCGTGCAGGGCGGGGGCCTCCGCACGCGGGAAGAGGACCAGGCCGTATCCGGTGAGGGCGGCGAGGGGTACCTCGTCCAGTGCGGCAGCCGGGGCCTCGCGGGGCAGCAGCACGCCGAGTTCGCGGCGCAGGACCGGCCCGAGCTCCAGCCCGGCGAGGTCGCAGGGGTGCCGGACGAGCCCGACGTCCAGCTCGCGGGAGGCGAACCGGGCCAGCTGCTCGGCGGTGGACAGCTCGTGCAGCTCCAGCTCCACGCCGGGGTGGTGCTGCCGGAAGGCGGCCAGGATCGCGGCGATGGCCTCGCCGGCGAGGTCGGGCGGCAGCGCGGCGCGCAGGAGTCCGCTTTCGCCGTCGCGGATGCGGCGGGCGGTGGCCGCGAGGGCGTCCGCGCGGGCGAGCAGCAAGCGGGCATCCTCCAGTAGCATCGTGCCCGCCGCGGTGATCGTCACCTGGCGGCTGGTGCGTTCGAAGAGCCGGACGCCGAGCTCGCGCTCCAGGCGCTGGATGCGCTGGGACAGGGGTGGTTGGGCCATGCCGAGCAACTCGGCGGCACGGCCGAAATGTCTTTCTTCTGCAACAGCCACGAAGCACTGAAGATGCCGGATCAGGTCCACGGGCAGCAACGATATCCGAGATTGATCGATCCGAGATTGATATGGATCTTGGACGGAGACCCGGCGCCGGTGTTGTGCTCACGGCATGTCCACGAACTCCTCGAATTTCTCCACCTCGTTGCCGTCCCCCCACCGCGCCCACCGCCTCCGGCGCACCGCCGCGGTGGCCCTCGGCCTCGCGCTGGCCGCCGCGCTCACCGGCTGCGCGGCAGACTCGCCGCCGCCCGAGGCGGCCGGGCCGACCGTGAGCATGAACGCGTCCGCGTCCGCGTCCGCGTCCGCGTCCGCCCCCGCCGTCGACAGCCGGGAGCGGCTGACCGTCGACGGCGGCACCCGGGAGTACCTCCTGCACCGCCCCGCCGCGGAGAGCGGCGGACCCCGTCCGCTCCTCATCGCCTTCCACGGGCGCGGCGCCGACGCCGAGCACCTGCGGAAGCAGAGCGGACTGGACCGGGCCGCCGAAGCCCGCGGCATGCTCCTCGTGTACCCCGAGGCCCTGGGCAAGGCCTGGGGCGCCGGCACCGCTCCCACCGGGCAGCGGCCGGATCCGGACGCCGATGTCCGGTTCACCGAGGCGCTGATCTCCGAGCTCGTGCGCACCGGCCGGGCCGACCCGCACCGGGTCTACGTCGCCGGGTTCTCCAACGGCGGCTCCATGGCCCTGCGGATGGCCGCGCAGCGTCCTGACCTGGTCGCGGGCGCGGCCTCGGTCTCCGGCGAACTGCCCACCGGGCCCGCCGCCGTGAAGCCCACCGGGCCGGTCCCCGTACTGATCGTCTACGGGGCCGAGGACCCCGTACGGCCCCTGGCCGGCCTGCCCAGTCCCGGGCCGGCCGGTCCCGGGGAGGAACCCATCACTGCGACCATGTCCGCCCGGGCGAGCGCAGAGGCGTTCGCCACCGCAGCCGGGGCGGGCGGTCCGGCCGAGGAGGGCAAGCCCGGCTACGACTCCGTCACCTGGCAGCCCGGCCCCGCGGGGGCAGCCGTACGGCTGCTCGTCATGCACGGCGCGGGCCACACCTGGCCCGGCTCGGCCGCTGCGCCGCCCGCGGGCTTCGGCCCCGTCAGCACCGCACTGGATGCGAGCAGCACCCTGCTCGACTTCCTTTCCCCGCAGCGGCGTTGACGGCAGGCATCGCCTCAGGGCGACGCGCATGGCGGCGCACACCACACGAGGGTCCCGGAGTGTGGTGTGCGCCGCCATGGGCGCGGCTGCCCGCCCTCCCTACTGTTCAGCCATGACGAGCCAACTTCCTTTCCTGCGGGAGCGCGTCGCGCTGGTGACGGGCGGCGGCAGCGGCATCGGCCGGGCCTGTGCGATCGCCCTGGCCGAGGCGGGCGCCGCCGTGCACGTGGTCGACATCGGCGAGGAGTCGGCCCGGAGCGTCGCCGCACTGGTCGGCGGGCAGGCGCACGTGGTCGACCTCGCCGACCCGGCGGCGATCGAGGGGCTGCCCGCCGCGGTGGACATCCTGGTCAACAGCGCCGGCCTGCAACACGTCGCCCCCATCACGGACTTCCCTGCCGAGCGCTTCGCCCGGATCCAGCAGGTGATGCTCACCGCGCCGTTCCTGCTGCTGCGCCACGTGCTGCCGCACATGTACGCGGCCGGCTGGGGCCGGGTGGTCAACATCTCCAGCGTCCACGGGCTGCGCGCGAGCGCCTACAAGTCCGCCTACGTCGCCGCCAAGCACGGCCTGGAGGGGCTCAGCAAGGTCACCGCGCTCGAGGGCGCCCCGTACGGCGTGACCAGCAACTGCATCAGCCCCGGCTACGTACGTACGCCCCTGGTCGAGGCCCAGATCGAGCAGCAGGCGGCCGCGCACGGCATCGGCCCCGGCGACGTGCTGTCCGAGGTGCTGCTCAACCGGTCCGCGATCAAGCGCCTGATCGAGCCCGAGGAGGTCGCCGCGGCCGCGGTGTGGCTGTGCGGGCCCCATGCCGGGTACCTCACCGGAACCTCGCTCCCCCTCGACGGAGGGTGGACCGCCACGTGAAGCGGGACGGCCACCAAAAATTAACTACCGGTCAGTAGACAGGGAGGGCGTGCATGCGGATTCTGGCCCCGTACATGTCATTTCAGCCAATGAAGCCCATGAGGAGCGCCCCCACATGCGCAGCACCCGCGCCCGCATCCGCACGCTCGGAACCGCCACCGGCACGGCCGCGGCCACCGTCGTCCTGATGCTGGCCCCCGTCGCCTCCGCCCAGGCCGCCCCGGTCCCCACCCCGGCCCCGGCTGCCGCCCCGACCGCGGCAACGGCCTCCGCGCCCGGCGGCAACGCGCTCATCCGCGGTATCGACTACGGCACGTGGAAGCGCGATGTCGCCGCCGTCATGGCCACGGCCCGCCCGTACGTCGAGCAGCGCATCGCCCAGTCGCCCGCCGGCGAGAAGCCCGCGATCGTCCTCGACATCGACAACTCCTCGCTGGAGACGGACTTCCACTGGTTCTGGACGTTCCCGACCCCGGCGATCTCCGAGGTCCGCGACCTGACCCGGTACGCGAACGAGCGCGGCGTCGCCATCATCTTCGTCACCGCCCGACCGGGGATCATCCACTCCCTCACCGAGCACAACCTCAAGGCGGTCGGCTACCCCGTCTCGGACCTGTACGTCCGGGACCTGCCCGACCTCTTCAGCGAGGTCAGCGCCTACAAGACGGCCAAGCGCGCCGAGATCGAGGCCCGCGGCTACACGATCATCGCCAACATCGGCAACAACAACAGCGATCTGGTCGGCGGGCACGCGGAGCGCACCTTCAAGCTGCCGGACTACGACGGCAAGCTCTCCTAGTCGTTCTCGGCCCCGCCGCCGGGGTCCCCGCCGCCGGCCGCCTGCACACAGAGGCGGCCGGCGGCGCACCGGTGGGGCGGGGTGTCTCATTCCCGTGTCCGCATGGTGATCACACCTGTCCGCCGCCCGGCGCCTGCCCTTAGGCTGACTCCGCAGCTGGTTCGCCCCGTCCTCCAGGCGGGATGCGTCGTAAGAGGGAACCCGGTGGGAATCCGGGACTGCCCCGCAGCGGTGAGCGGGAACGACCGCCGTCATACGCACTGGGCCCGGACGGGTCTGGGAAGCGACGGCCAGTAGGAGTTTCGTACGACGAGACGTGCCCGCGAGTCCGAAGACCTGCCCGTTGCCCGCACGCGACCGTTCGCGTGCGGTGATCCCGGTGACCTCGTGGGCGGGTCGGCGTGCACATTCAGGGCGGGCACATATCGGTCCGTCCGGTTCGTCACCCCTTCGCCCCGGTTTCCCCGGGATCCGTCGCAAGACACGCACACGCATGCTCGCGAAGGAGAGTCACGTGACAACCGAGTCCGCTGCCACGGCCGTACGCGCCACCGTGTACGGATACCCCCGCCAGGGGCCGAACCGGGAACTGAAGAAGGCCGTCGAGGGCTACTGGAACGGCCGCGTCGGCGCCGCCGCCCTACGGGAGACCGCCCGCGAACTGCGCCGGAGCGCCTGGCAGCAGCTGGCCGATGCCGGCATCCACGAGGTCCCGACCGGCGACTTCTCCTACTACGACCACGTACTGGACACCAGTCTCATGGTCGGCGCCGTCCCCGCCCGCCACCGCACCGCCGTCGAGGCCGACCCTCTGGACGGGTACTTCGCGATGGCCCGCGGCACGCAGGATGTGGCGCCGCTGGAGATGACCAAGTGGTTCGACACCAACTACCACTTCCTCGTCCCGGAGCTGGGGCCGGACACCGTTTTCACCGCCGACCCCGCCAAGCAGGTGGCGGAACTGAGCGAAGCGCTTGCGCTCGGGCACCGCGCCCGGCCCGTCCTGCTGGGACCGGTCACGTACCTGCTGCTGGCCAAGCCCGCCCCCGGCGTCGCCGACGACTTCGTGCCGCTCACCCTGCTGGACCGGCTGCTGCCCGTGTACGCCCGGGTGCTGGCCGAGCTGCGCGCGGCCGGGGCCGAGTGGGTGCAGCTCGACGAGCCCGCCCTGGTCCAGGACCGCACCCCCGCCGAGCTGAACGTCGCCACCCGCACGTACCGGGAGCTCGGCGCCCTGACGGAGCGCCCGAAACTGCTCGTCGCCTCGTACTTCGACCGGCTGGGCGAGGCCCTGCCCGTCCTCGCCAAGGCCCCCGTCGAAGGCCTCGCGCTCGATTTCACCGGGGCCGCCGCCGCGAACCTGGCGGACCTCGCCGCGGTGGGCGGGCTGCCGGGCAAGCGCCTCGTCGCCGGCGTGGTCGACGGCCGCAACATCTGGATCAACGACCTCCAGAAGTCACTGACCACCCTGGGCACCCTACTCGGCCTCGCCGGCCGGGTCGACGTCGCCGCGTCCTGCTCACTGCTGCACGTCCCGCTGGACGCCGCCGTCGAGCGCGACATCGACCCGCAGATCCGCCGCTGGCTGGCCTTCGCCCGGCAGAAGACCGCCGAGATCGCCACCCTCGCCCGCGGCCTCGGCCAGGGGCCCGCCTCGATCACGGCCGAACTCGCCGCCAACCGCGCCGACCTGGCCTCCCGTAGGAACTCCCCGCTCACCCGAGACCCCGCGGTACGCAGCCGTACGGCGGCGATCGGCGAGGCCGACGCCCGCCGTGCCCAGCCGTACGCCGAACGCGCCGCCGCCCAGCGCGCCCTCCTGGGCCTGCCGCTGCTGCCGACCACGACCATCGGCTCCTTCCCGCAGACCGCCGAACTGCGCACCGCCCGCGCCGACCTGCGCTCGGGCCGGATCGGCACGGCCGGCTACGAGGAGCGCATCGAGGACGAGATCCGCGAGGTCATCGCCTTCCAGGAGAAGGCCGGCATCGACGTCCTCGTGCACGGCGAGCCGGAACGCAACGACATGGTGCAGTACTTCGCGGAGCAGCTCACCGGGTACCTGGCGACCCGGCACGGCTGGGTCCAGTCGTACGGAACCCGCTATGTCCGCCCGCCCGTCCTGGCCGGGGACATCTCCCGTCCCGATCCGATGACCGTGCGCTGGACGACGTACGCCCAGGCTCAGACGGCCCGGCCGGTCAAGGGCATGCTGACCGGCCCGGTCACCATGCTCGCGTGGTCCTTCGTACGGGACGACCAGCCGCTCGGGGACACGGCACGACAGGTGGCGCTCGCCCTGCGCGACGAGGTCGAGGACCTGGAGGCCGCGGGCACTTCGGTGATCCAGGTGGACGAGCCCGCGCTGCGGGAGACGCTGCCGCTGCGCGCCGCCGACCGCGCGGAGTACCTGGCGTGGGCCACCGAGGCCTTCCGGCTCACCGTCTCCGGGGTACGGCCGGACACGCAGATCCACACGCACATGTGCTACGCCGAGTTCGGCGACATCCTCCGGGCCATCGACGACCTCGACGCCGACGTGATCAGCCTCGAGGCCGCTCGTTCGCACATGCAGGTGGCGGACAAGCTCGCCGGCGCCGGATATCCGCGGGAGGTGGGTCCGGGTGTCTGGGACATCCACTCGCCGCGCATCCCGTCCGCCCAGGAGGCGGCCGCGCTGCTGCGCAAGGGGCTCGAGGCCATTCCGGCCGAGCGGCTGTGGGTCAATCCCGACTGCGGTCTGAAGACCCGCGGCTGGCCCGAGACCCGCGCCTCCCTGGCGAGCCTGGTGGCGGCGGCCCGCGAGGTCCGCGGTGAACTCCCCGCCCTCTGACCGGTCCTGACTGCCCGTACGATGCGTCTGCTCCGGTCCGTCCCGCGGACCGGAGCCACACGTTCCACCGCTCCCGGGCTCGGCTCCCCTGCTTCAGGGACGGATCCCGTCGCAGGTGACCTGGAGGTGGCGCGGGCCGCGCAGGACCGCGTTCTGCCGGTAGGGCGGCGGGTCCTCGACCAGGCGCGGGTTCTCCAGGCGGCGGGCCAGCTCGCTCAGCGCGAGCTGCGCCTCCAGCCGGGCCAGCGGGGCGCCGAAACAGCTGTGGATACCGCTGCCGAGGCCCAGGTGCTGGATGTCCTTGCGGTACGGATCGAAGCGGTCGGGGTTCTCGAAGCGGTCCGGGTCCCGGTTGCCGGAGGCGAGGATCAGCCACATCGAGGAGCCCTTGGGGATGGTCACCCCGCGGACCTCGATGTCGGCGAGCGGGGTGCGCTGCGGCAGCAGCTGCACCGGCGGCTCGAACCTCAGCAGCTCCTCCACCATCGGCACCGCGAGCCCGGGCGTCTCGCGCAGCTGCTTCAGGACGTCCGGGTTGCGCAGCAGCGTGAGCATCCCGTTGGTGATCAGGTTGACGGTGGTCTCGTGGCCCGCGATCAGCAGCAGGGCCGCCGTGCTGAGCAGCTCCATCGTGCTCATCGACTCGTCCTGGCCGTGCCCGACGGCCAGTTGGGAGAGCATGTCGTCGCCGGGGTTCTTGCGGCGCTCCTCGATCAGCCCGGCCAGGTACATGCCCAGTTCCATCCGGGCGTCGTGGGTCGTCTTGTCGCGTTCCGTCGGGTCGGCGCCCGGATCGGGGTCCAGGCTCGCGGCCAGGGTGTCGGCCCAGACGTGGAACCGTGCCTCGTCCTCGCGCGGCACACCGAGCAGCCGGCAGATCATGGTGACGGGGAACGGGTAGGCGAACTGGTCGACCAGGTCGATCCGGGCCGGGTCGGCGAGGTTGTCGATGAGACCGGTGACGATGCCCTTGAGGTCGTCGCGCATGCCGTCGATGCGGTGCGGGGAGTGCGGCGGCCCGAAGGGCCGGTTGGTCATCCGGCGCAGCCGGTCGTGTTCCGGGGGGTCCAGCTTCAGGAAGCTCGGAGGCAGGGCCGCGGCCCCCTCCTCCTCGCCCTCGGCCAGCGGATCCCCCGCCGTCGCGGCCAGGTTGCGGGCCTCGGAGCTGAGCCGCGGGTCGTGCAGCAGGCTCTGGATGTCGTGGTAGGTGCTGATGACGTACGGGCCGTCCCCGTCGTGGAACACCGGGGTCTTGCGCAGTTCCGCGTACAGCGGGTACGGGTTCGCGCGGTTGGAGTAGTCGAGGATGTCGCTCAGGATGCCTTGCTTCATGCCGGGTCCTCCGGAGGGCGGGCGGGTCAGTGCCCGGCGGGGGTGAACGTCATCCGCCGGTCGGCCGGCGAATATCCGCTGAGGGTGATGGTCGGTCCATGCGTGGGCACGGACGGGTCCGGGAAGTCCGCGGGGAGGGGCTTTTGCCCTTCGGGGCGCCGGTCGACCGTGGGGAACGGCGGCGGGAACGGGGCCGTGGCCTCGATCTGCTGCTCGTAGAACTGCAGCCAGCGCGAGTTGTCGAAGGTGACCGCCCCGATGACGCGGCCCTGGTAGCCGTAGACGCCGGTGAAGCGGCGCTCGGCGCGCGAGCCCTGGGCGATCAGGATCTCGGTCCCCATCGAGGGCACGCCGACCGACTTGATGTTCACCCCGAACTGGGTGGACCAGAACGCCGGCACCCAGATGTGGGGGCGGCGCTCGGTGCTCTCGCTGAGCATGTTGTGGGCCGCGGTCTCGGCTTGGGAGACGGCGTTGCCCCAGTGCTCCAGCGACAGGAACTGGTAGCCGAACAGCGGGTGCGGGGAGCGGGCGACGTCGCCCGCCACGAAGATGTCGTCGGTGACGATGCCGCGGATGTCGAAGGCCCGGCAGCCCGCATCGCAGGCGATGCCGCGCGGGCCAGCGCCGAGCCCGGAGCCGGTCAGCCACTCGGTGTTGCGCTGGGCGCCGAGCGAGACGACCACGACGTCGCACTCCAGTGACGTGCCGTCGGAGAAGTGCGCGGCGCGGACCCGTCCGGTGGTGTCGCCTTCGAGGCCGGTGACCATGACGCCGGTGCGCAGGTCTACGCCGTTCTCCCGCTGCATCTCGGCGGCGACCGCGCCGATGACCCCGCCCAGGGCGCCGACGAGGGGCGCGTCGCCGCGTTCGGCGACGGTGACCTCGAGTCCGCGCTCGCGGCAGGCGGAGGCGATCTCGGAGCCGGTGAACCCGGCGCCGATGACCAGGACCCGGCGGGGGCCGGCGTCGAGCCGCCGGGCAAGGGCGGCGCCGTCGTCGCGGGTCCGCAGGACGAACACGCCGTCGAGCTCCGCCTCGGCCGGGTTGGGCCAAGGCCTGGCGCGTACGCCGGTGGCGATCAGCAGCCGGTCGTAGGGCACCTCGTCGCCATCGGCCATCTTGACCCGCTTGGCCGCCATGTCCAGACCGCTCGCCGGTACGCCGAGGCGCCACTCGGCGTCGAGCTCGCGGCGGCGGGGCAGCGCGGTGCGCTCGGCAGCGCCCTTGCCGAGCAGGGCCTGCTTCGACAGGGGCGGGCGGTCGTACGGCTCGTACGGCTCGTCGCCGATCATGGTCAGCGCCCCCTTGAAGCCCTTGGCGCGCAGGGTCTCGGCGCCTCGCAGGCCGGCGAGCGAGGCTCCGACGACGACGATGCGGCCGTCCGCCTTGAGGCGGTCCAGAGCTGAGTCAGACACCGGATGCCTCCCCGCTGCCCGCGCCGGGCGCGGCCGCGGCCATGTCCAGTTCGTCCACGAGGATGGCCTGGACGGGACAGGCGGCGACCGCCTGGGCCACCCGCTCGCGGTGGGCGTCCTGCGCCTGCGGGTCGTAGAGCAGGCCCTCGTCTCCGTGCATCGCGAAGACGTCGGGTGCGAGGAAGGCGCACTGCGCGTATCCCTGGCACCGGTTGAGATCGACGACAAGCCTCAGCAAGGTCCAGTCCTTTCGTTGGCCCCTCCGACTCCCCGGCCAGCGTGCGGCGCGCGGACCGGGAGGGCCCGTCCGGCGGGGCCATCGGGGTGACGGCCGGGCAGGTGTCACGGGGTGCGGCGGGCGGCGCGCAGGATGTACAGGCTCAGGAGCAGGGCCCAGGCCGGGAAGACGAGCTCGGACCAGGGCAGGCTGGAGCCGACCACCAGCAGGAGCAGCCCCGCCAGGGTCCCGATCATGACGAGCGGCCTCGGGAAGACCCCTAGCTTGCGTCCGATGGCCGAGGTCGCGAGGACGAAGACGGCGGCCATCCGCATCCCGTACGTCGTGAGCAGCGTGTACGCGAAATGCCGGCCGAAGCCGGTGGGGTCTTCGGCGTCGAGCACGGTTCCGGCGGCCGCGACGGCGCAGAAGAGGCAGGCGACGAAGACCAGCCCGCTGCCCAGGAAGACGGTGGCGATGAACCGGTCCTCGGCGTCCCCGGTGTGCTCGCGCAGCGCGCCCATGAACCACAGGAAGGCGATGCCGGCGAACGGGACGAGCTCCATCGCCCAGCGCAGCTCCCCCTGCTTGCCCGGGGCGACCGCCACCTGGTCGCCGCCGGCGCCTTCGGGCAGTGCCATCCGTGCGAGCACCATCGCCGCCGCGAGCAGTACGGCGAAGACGACCCCGGCCAGGCCTGCAGCCTTGGGGGTGCTCAGGTTCCGTTCCCGGGTCGTCCCGGGTGCTCCCTGTGTCATGGCTCCAGCAAGCCGCCCGCCGGGCCCGCGTGCCAGCGGGACGGCGCGGTCGGGTGACGGAGCGGTACGGAGCCGGCCGGATCCGGGGCGGGGGGCCGCCGCGGGTGTGCGGCCCCCCGCCCCGGATCCCGGACGGCCGGCTACGTGGCCGTGATGAGCATGCTGCCGGGCTCGCCCGCTCCTTCCTGCTGCGGCGCGGTCCGGGGTGCGCCCGGGCCGGTGCCGGCCACGATGAGCGCGAGCAGGACGGCGGCGGCCTCGCTCTGCAGGATCCGGGCGGCCTGCACCAGGCGGTGCGGTTCCGGGGCCGGGATGGACAGGGCCAGGCATTCCGCGTTGGGGCCCGATGTGATGGGGACGGCCGCACAGACCGTGCCCAGGGCGTACTCCTGCAGGTCGAGCAGGGGGGCGCCCGGCCGGCGGCTGTCGAGCTGCCGGAAGAGGTCCTCCTGACGGGTGAGGGTGTGTGCGGTGAACCGCTCCGCCCGGTGCCGGGACAGGTGGTCCTTGCGGCCGTCGGGACCGAGCTGGGCCAGCAGCGCCTTGCCGACCGCCGAGGCATGGGCGGCGGTCCGGAAGTCGGCCCACTCCTCCACGAGCGGTGTCGCCGGACCGTCGGCGTACTGGGTGATGCACACCTCGCCGTCGGTGTAGCGGGCCACGTAGACGGCGGCGCCGACCGCGTCCCGCACCCAGGCGAGGGTCTCCTGCAGGTGTCCGCGCCCGTCACCGGACGCCGCCCCCGTCAGTAAGAGCGCGCGGCCCGCGATGTACGCGCCGGGGCCGGTCGGAACCGCCAGGTTCGCCCGTACCAGCTGCTCCATCACCCGGGCCAGCACCAGCTGCGGCAACCGCGTCTCACGGGCGACCTGCGCGAGGCTGACGCCCCCCGAGTACCGGTTGACGACCTCCAGGACGCGCAGCGCCCGGTGGACGCTCTCCATCGCGACCGGAGCCGGCCGCGATGCGGCGCAGCTGCGGCCGGCCTGGACCGGCTGCGGCTGCCTCAGGGCCTCGAGTGCCCAGGCGTTCGCGTTCGCCTCGTCCGTCAGGTGCAGGAGGTTGAGCCGTGCGTGCTGGGCCACCGCCACCGCCACCTGCGGGCCGAGGAGGAACACCTCGCCCAGGTCGTGGTCGTCGGTCCAGCTCTGGGCGGTCACGGCCCGGCGCAGCCGGGCGGGGATCCGGTAGGGGGGCCGCCCGCCGTGACCCCGTAGCACCGTGAGGGCGGTGAGGTCCTGGGTGGTGATCGGCGGCGAGGTCCAGATGACCGAGGCGCCGAGGGCCTCCTCCAGGTTCTCCGGGATCTCCGGCAGGTGCGGCAGACCCTCGTCCGGCGGCAGCACCCCGGCGAACGCCTTCCAGTGCCGGGCGGTGGCCACCTCGGCGCGTGCGAGGTGGTGGAGGTGGAGCAGGCGGGCCGCGGTCTGCGAGCCGGCTCCTGCCGCGTACTGGAACCAGAACTGGGCGCCCTCCATCCGGTCGGACAGGTGCAGGAGGCAGCCGAACAGCAGCGCCGGTTCCGCATCGTGGGGCCAGGTTCCGGCGGCCAGGGCGAGTTCGGCGAAGGACCGGCTCTCCGCGAGGGACCAGGCCAGGTCGTCCAGGAGCCGTGCCGCCCGTGCGTGGCAGGCCGCGTCCAGTACGAGGTCGTCCGCCGGGGTGGGCACCGGCGCGGGCAGAGGCGCGGGTCCGCGGAGGGAGGCCGGCGCCGGGAAGCCGCCCCGGCCGGGGGCGCCGGTCGCCGAGCGGGCCCGGTCCGCCGCGATTCTGCGGGCGATGCGCCGCCGGGCGGCGTCCTCGTCGTAGCCGGCGTACTCCTCCATCAGCACCTGCGCCTGCTCCAGTGCCGCCGCCAGCTCCTCCCCCAGCTCGGCGTCGCGGTCGGCCGTCATGTCGCTCACTGGCCCTTCTCCTCTCCAGGAGCCCAGTCCGCCCCGAGTTTCTGGGACAGGATTCGGCTTGCTCCTCGAATGTGCGAACGGACCGTCGCGGGGGAGATCCCCATCATCCGGCCGACGGCTCCGCTGTCGTACCCCAGCAGGAAGGCCAGCAGCACCACGTCGTAGTGCCGCTCGGGCAGGCACGCGATCGCCGCGTACAGGCCGAGCTTGGCCTCCAGCAGTTCCATGCGCTGCCGGGAGGCGCGGCGCAGGGCGGCGAACCAGGCCGTCTCCACCATCGCCGCGGGCCTGCCGAGTACCGCCAGCCTGCGCGCGACGTGTTCCCGCAGCACGGCCCAGGCGAAGCCGTGCAGGCTCGCCTCCTTCAACGCCTGGCGCCACACCTTCAGCAGGAAGGTGAACACGTCGTCGACGACGTCCTCGGCGTCCTCGCGGGAGCCCAGTTGCAGGTGTGCGTAGCGCAGGTAGGCGCGGTGGTGCTGGGAGTGGAACGCGCTGAACTCCACCGGCAGGACGCCGGCCAGCTCGCTGGAGACCGCCCGGTCCCCGGACGGGTCGAACTCGCCCTCACTCATGCGCTCCTCCAGGGATGCCGGTCGTCGCCGGTACGAGCGGTCGCGGCCCGGGTCCTCGCACCCGGGTGGCGTGGGTGTCTCCTGACGGCATCGCAGGCGACGAGTATCAGCACGGGAGTGACGGTCTGGACAGGATTCACGTCGGCGGGAAGCCTTCCGGTGAAATGAACGGAACGGGCATGCCTGCCCCCCATATCCAGCAGCCGGCCGGACCGGCTGCTCCCCCAACACCACCCCATCGGAAAAGACGCCCGAATGTGCACGGCTGTCGACGGAATTCTTTCGGGAAATGGCGCATCTGCTCCGCTGCGCGCCCCCCTTGCCGCCGCGTACGCCCCTACTCCACTACTCCACCACCAGGTCGGCCCGGTTCCGGCCCGCGGAGATCAGCCGGGCGTTCGCCTCGTCCGAGTGCGTCACCCACTCCTCGGCGTGGGCCGGTGCCTTCCCGTGGCGGACGTGCCGGTCCACCAGCCGCCGGACGCGCACGGTGTCGTCGGGTGCGAGGAACCAGACCTCGTCGAGGAGCGCCCGTACCGCCGCCCACTCCCCCGCCTCGTACAGCAGGTAGTTGCCCTCGGTGATCACCAGGCGCACCGCCGGGTCCACCGGGATGCTCCCCGCGACCGGCTCCTCCAGCGACCGGTCGAAGGCCGGAGCGTAGACGGCGGCGGCCGCGGGTGTGCGCAGCCGGCTCAGCAGCGCCGCGTACCCGGCGGCGTCGAAGGTGTCCGGCGCTCCCTTGCGGTCGGCCCGGCCCAGCCGCTCCAGTTCGGCCTGGGCGAGGTGGAACCCGTCCATCGGTACGACCACGGCCAGTTCGGGGCCCAGCACGTCCGCGAGGCGGGCCGCCAGGGTCGACTTGCCGGCTCCGGGCGGCCCGGCGATGCCGAGGATCCGACGGTTGCCCGGCGCCGCGAGGGCGCGGGCGCGCCGCTCCAGTTCGGTGAAATCCATCCGCCCATCCTGCCCGGGCCGTGCGGGTGCCGGGTACGGCTCAGGCTCCGGCCTGAGGCGGGGGTGGTGGTGTGTGGGGGTCGGTGCCGACGCGGGCGACGAGCAGGGCGATGTCGTCGTCCGCCGAGGCCGGAACCAGGTGGGTGATCAGCGAGTCGCACAGGTGGTCCAGCGAGCGCTGGGGTTCGGTGAGCAGGCGGGTGAGTTCGCTGAGGCGCTCGTCGATGTCGCTGCCGCGGGCTTCGACGAGGCCGTCGGTGTACAGGACGAGGAGGCTGCCCGGCGCGAGGGTGAGGTCGGTGGTGGTGAAGGTGGTACCGCCGACCCCGAGCGGGGTGCCGGGCGGCAGGTCGAGGAGGTGGACCGTGCCGTCGGGGTCCACGGCCACGGGCGGCGGATGCCCGGCGCGGGTGATCCGGCAGCGGCCGGTCTCCGGATCGACCACCGCGTACAGGAAGGTGGCGATCATCGGCTCGGCGAGGTCGTCCAGCGTCGCCTCCAGCTGGTGCATCAGGGCCTCGGGGGCGAGGTCGAGCCGGGCGAGGGCGCGCACGCTGGCGGAGAGCCGTCCCATGACCGCCGCGGCCGCGATGCCGTGGCCCATGACGTCGCCGATGAGCAGCGCGGCCTTGCCCCCGGGGAGGTGCAGGACGTCGTACCAGTCGCCGCCGATCTCGTTGACGTCGCTGGCCGGCAGGTAGCGGTGGGCGACCTCGATGCCGGGCGGCGGGGTGATGTGCTGGGGCAGCATGCTGCGCTGCAGGATGACGGCGGTCTCGTGTTCCCGGTGGTAGAGGCGCGCGTTGTCGATGCTGATGGCGGCGCGGGCGGCGAGCTCGCCGGCGAGGGTGACGTCGTCGGGCCCGAAGGGGCCGACGGGGCTGGTCCGGTAGAAGGTGGCGACGCCGAGTACGAGGTCCCGGGCGATCAGCGGCGCCATCATGAACGAGTGCACTCCGACGGGCAGGAGCTGTGCGGGTCTGTTCGTGTGGCGGGCGGCGGTGGCGATGACCTGCTCGTCGAGGTGGGCGATCAGGAAGGGCCGGCGGGCGGCGAGGGCCTGGGTGTAGGGGGCGGCCGCCGGGAAGGCAAGGGTCCTGCCCAGGGGGGCGAGGATGCCGATCACGGCGGAGCCGGTCAGCGGGGCCTTGCCCAGGCGCCGCAGCGCCACGCCCCCGGCCAGTCCCAGGCCGGGCTCGTCGCCGCGGGCGAGGGTGTCCAGTACGTCCACGGTGGCGGCGTCGGCGAGCTGCGGTACGGCGAGGTCCGCCAGCTCCTGCGCGGTGCGCTCCAGCTCGAGGCTGGCGCCGATGCGGACGCTGGCCTCGCTGAGCAGGGCCAGCCTGCGGCGGCCTGCCTCGGCCTCGACGTGGTCGTGCTGCTGCTCGGTGATGTCGAGCAGGGAGGCGATCACGCCGATCGGGCGGCCGCCTGGGTCCTCCACCCGGACGTACGAGCAGGACCACACCCGGTCGTGGACCGGGTCGGCCGGGGTACGGCCCGTGCGGCGCCGGTCCAGCATCGGCTCCCCGGTGGCCAGGACCTGCCGCATCGCGTCCTCCATGTCCTCCGCGTTCACCTCGGGCAGGACCTGTGCGAGGCGGCGTCCCACGTGCGAGGACTCCGAGAGGCCGTTCATCGCCTCCAGGGCCGGGTTGACCTGCAGGAATCGCAGTTGCGTGTCGAGGATGGCGATACCGACGGGCGAGCGGGAGAACAGCCCGTCCCAGACCGCCGACGATCCCCGGATCCGCCGGGCCGCGTGGGCGTCGGCGGCGAAGACCAGGACCGCGGAGGCGCCGTGGCGGCGGCCGGGCACCGGGCTGGCCCAGATCTCCAGCTCCAGCGGGTGCCCGTCCTGGTGCCAGGCGGTCACGGTGCCCATCACCCCGCGCCCGGTGACGGCGGTCTCCCACAGGGCGCGGCCGAGGCTGCGGTCGGCTCCGGGGTGGAGGAGGTCGGCGATGTGCCGGCCGACGATCTGTGGCGGGGTGTAGCCGAGCAGTTCCTGCGCCGCGCGGTTCCATCGGACGATGGTGCCGTCCGCGCTGGTGGCGAGCTGCGCCACGGCCAGCGAGCCGAGCCACCCGCCGGCGTCCTGGGCGGCGCCGCTGATCAGATCCTCGATCGGCGTCTGCTCGTTCATCCGGCCTCCACTACCACCCATGGTCGCCCTGGCGGCCCGGAACCGCTTCCCGGCGTGGTCAGGGGTGTGCGGGCACGGCCGCGGCGTGGTGGTGGCGCCGGATCAGCGGTCCGTGCGCCGCGCCTCGACGGATGCGGCGAATTCCTCGAGCGTGGCGTCGCGGAGCTCCTCCTCCTCGACCGTGATGCCCAGCATGTCGTGAACGGCGATGGCCATTTCGACGATCATGAGCGAATCGATCAGCAGGTCACGCATGGGCGTACTCGCCCGTACCTCGTCGGAGGGGATTTCGAGCCTCTCGATGAGCAGTTCACTGATCACGTCGAGGACGGATTCCGGCGCGGAAGTAGTCACGGATTCTCTCATTTGCAGTATCGGTGCCATTGCAGCAGGGTGGCAGGGCGAGGCCCCTCTCGTGCTCAAATAAGTACCACGGCAGGGGATTTACTCAAAACCCTTCCCTGTTGCGCTTGTTGATGATTAGAAACGTGAGAGTGGTGATCATTCGTGGCGGAAAGCATGGCCGATGTGACCGAGGTGATCGAGGTGGCCGGCGCCGAGCTCAGGTACGTGAAGCGACTGCTCGGCGGGGCCGGGGAGAACGCCTGGGACCGCTTCCTCGACTGGCTCGTCGACGACTACTTCCGTCTGGAAGTCACCGGGTCGGAAAACATTCCGGCCGAAGGGCCGGCCGTCATCGTCGCCAACCACTCGGGCGCCTGGGGGCTCGACGGCTTCGTCCTCCAGAAAGTCCTCACCCGCTGTCTCAGCCGGCCCCTGCACGTACCCGCGGCGCACCTCGTATTCCGGCTCCCGGTCATCGGTTCGTACGCCCGCAAGAAAGGTGCCATTCCCCTCGATCCGACACTGGGGGTGGAACACCTGACCGCCGGGGAACTCGTCGGGGTGTTTCCCGAAGGAATGACCGGTCTGGAAAAGCCCTTTCGCAAGCGCTACCAGCTCCGTCCCTTCAGCCCCGGGTTCGCGGTAGCCGCCGTCCGGGCCGGCGCCCCCGTCGTGCCCGTGTCCGTCATCGGCGCCGAGGAGGCCTGCCCCCGGCTCGGCGAGATCCCGGCCCTGGCACGCCTCTTCGACCTCCCCTACTTCCCGATCACCACGGTCTTCCCGCTGCCATCGAAGTGGCTCATCACCATCGGGGAGCCGATCCCCGCGCCGCGGCGGCCCGAGTCCTACGCCGCCCGCACCGCCGCGGCCCGCCTGCTGTGCGCCGAGTCGCAGGCGGCCGTACAGGCCATGGTGGACCGGGAACGGCGCAGGCGGGACACGCCGTTCTGGTAGCGCCCGCCTTCTGGGGGACGGCTCATCCGCCCTCGGTCACCGCCCGCGCCTCGGGCCGGACCAGGGTGGTCGACCCCCAGGCCGGCCCGGCCCCGTACGCGGTGAGCACCACCCGCAGGCCCGGCGACAGCGTTCCGGCGGCGGCCGCCCGGCGAGGACCGCGCCGCGGCTGCGCGCAGGCACGGGCGCAGACCCTGCAGCGGGCGCGGACGCGGGGGTGTCAGCCGAAGTGTGCGTGAATCCCGTCCGCCTCAGTCCGTCAGCCGCTTGGCTGCCCGCCGAACCCCGTCGGCAGCCGTCGCGCACCGCTCGGCGTGGCTCAGCAGAGCCATGCGGAACCGCTCGCCCTCCTCATCGGTGCTCCAGCCGCTGTTCCCGGCACAGGCCGCGAGGCTCTCTGCGTGCCGCTCCAGCCGGTCGGCGCTGGCGTGCGCCAGGGCTCCGTACGCCGCCGGGGCGTAGCCGAACGCCGAGACCGGCACCGCCGTCGACATGCCGACCGTCACGCGCCCGTCGCCCGGCCGGGCGGCGAGGTCCTTGAGCGCCACGACCAGCGTCCGCGGATCGAGCGTGTCCGGCAGCCGGTCCGCGGTGAACTGCGGGGCGATCACCACCGGGTGGGCCGCCTCCGTGACTGCCCGTACGACCTGCTCGGCGACGAGCGCCGCGAACCGCGTCGCCGCGCACCCGGTCGGCGCTCCGCACAGCGGCGGCATCCCCGAGGTCAGCGCCGTCGCCGACGTCCCCGACGGCCCCGGCTCCGGGCGGCCCTCGCCGTCCAGGCCGCGCAGCCAGCCGGGCACCCGCAGGATCTCGGTACCGGCGGCGACCGCGAGGTCCTGCCATACGAAGTCGGCCCGTACGGGGTACACAGCCGCGGCCACCGGCGGCCAGCGGCGCAGCGCCTCGGCCACGGCCGCCTCCGGGGACTCCGCGGCGCCCACGGCGATCAGGGCCAGCGCCTGGAGCACGGTCCCCGCGGCGGCCTCGGAGACCAGCGCGAGCGCGTGCGCGACGGCCGGTACGGCCTCCTCCGGCTCGGTGCCCTGGCGGCCCGCGCCCTGCCCCGACATCCGGCCCGCCAGCGAGGCGGGGTCCGGGGCGGCCAGGTACGGTGCCAGCCGGCGCCGCAGCGCCTCGGCCCGGCCCTCGTACGACCTGCTGTCCGCAGCCGCCGTCGCCGCCGCGAGCACCTCACTGAGCAGCGTGTCCTCGACGGCTGTGGCGCCCGCCACCACGCGTCGGCCCAGCCGCTGCATGCCGCGCTGCCAGTCGTGCCACTCCAGGGTGCCGTCCCCGCGCCGGGCTGCGATCACCCGGTCCACGTCCTCGGCCAGCAGGGCGCCCAGCTCGGCGGCCGGAACCGCCGCGTCCCGGGGCAGCGGCACGTGCGGCGACAGTCCGTACCGCTGCCCGCCGGCCGTGAGGCCGACCGCAGGTGCGAGCGCCCCCGCCTCGTCCGCCCGGGCGAGCAGGCCGTCGGCGTCGGCCGCGGCCAGCGGCAGCAGGAAGGGCCCGAACGGGGTGCGCAGCTGCACCGGCCGTCCGGAGCGGGTGCGCCGCAGGAACGCCAGCAGCCGGTGCGTCACCCCTTCCCGGGTCAGCGCGTCCAGCCCCAGGGCGCGGGCCGGGGCGTCCACCCAGGGCAGGCGCTGGGCGACCATCGCCGCGCTGAACACGGCGTTCTCCAGGGGCCAGGCCGTCGCGGGACGTCGCGCCGTGGTGGCCGGGCTCTCTGCAGTGGTCATCGGTCGGTCTCCCTTGTGGTCCCTTGGGTCACTTGTGATCACTGAGGTCATGTGCGATCACTTGTCACGCAGCATGTACGGCTGGTTGCCGACGACTTCGCCGTCGTATTCGCCGATCAGCTTGTTGACCTGCTCCCGGTAGTGCGTGAACTCCCCGCGCAGCGCGTCGGAATACGCCTGCGGGGCGTGCGACAGCGGGTAGTCGTACGACTCGTCGAGCCAGGCCAGTTCGACCCAGCTGTCGGGGATGTCGTGGGGCGAGGCCGGTCCGCGCCCGTCCAGCCCCGGGATCACGTCGTGCTTGTTGACGAGGCTGATCACCCGCGTGGTGTGGTCGGCGGGCCGCTTGCTGTCGATCGGGGAGCCGATCGCGACGACGTGCGTGACCCGGTAGGTGGAGGAGACCTCCACGTCGCTCGCGAGGTTCATGGCGGTCATCCCGCCCAGGCTGTGCCCGACGATCATGAGCTCCGAGCCGGTGGGCAACCCCGCCCGCCGGAGCAGCTTCTTCGCGGCACGGGTGTACGTCGTGTCGGTGCGCAGCAGTCCGTCGAACGCGCCGACGAGGTCCTGCGGGGTGCTGTTGCTCAGCAGCCCGAAGCTCGTGCCGGGCAGCAGGAGCACGTACCGTACGGCGCCGTCGGCGCACGCGACGCGGCGCAGCAGTACCAGGCCGTGGTTGCCGAGGGCCCCGATGTCGTTCACGTAGCTGACGATGTCGTTGCGGGAGGTGGCGAGCACCTTCGCGAGGATCGGGTCCGGCTCGGTGCGTTCGGCGCGGCCGGGGCCGGGGTTGAGGAACTTGAGGACCGAACTCGGCAGTCCGAGGAACGGGTCGGTGGTCGGCACGCCCCCGGCGAGCGTCACCCACGAGAAGTCGTCGTTGACCGGGTTCTCGTCGAGCATGCCGAGCAGGGCCATCAGCTCCATGATCACGGGGCTCACCGTGGTCAGGGCGCGGGTCACGCCCAGCAGCTCGATCAGCCCGTACATCGCCCGCAGTGCCTCGAGCCGGTTCCCGGCCACCATGGCGTCGGTGAGGCGGCGTGCGGCCGGCGAGTCGAGGCCCGGATGATCGGCCGCGGCCGCCTTGATCCGCAGGGCGAAGGCGTCCACGGCCATGGCCACCTTGGCGGGGCGGCGGTACGTCATGCTCCCGGCCATCCGGGCCAGTTCGCCGATCAGGCCGCCGTTGGCCCCGAACCCGAGCCCGGTGGAGGCGGTCAGCGCCTGGGCGCAGGAGGCGGCCGTACCGAGCGCCCAGCCGGGGCGCCGCAGCGCCTCCAGCCCGAACCGCCAGCTGAACAGGGCTCCGGTCAGCTCCGCGCCGGACTGCTTGGCCGTCAGGGCCGCGTCCGCGAGCAGGACCGACGCCGCGATGAGGAGCTCGGAGTCGATCCGCGCCGGGGCCGGTTCCTGCGCCGCCGGAGCGGGTGCGGCCGGGGCCGTGCTCTGGGCGGCGGCATCCGGACCCTTCCGCGTGGGGAGACGCTGAGCCGTTTCGTCGACCACCTGAGGCGCCACTTTCCTACCTCTCATCCCTGTGCAAAGGCTTTTGCGGCCTTGCCCGCCGTGTGCGGGGGAATCGTGGCACCGAATGTGATCCTTTCCGCGCGGCCGGACCCTCGTTTCCGCGTGTCAGCCGCCGTGCGGCCGCCGGCCCGGACCCCCTCGCGGGCCCCTGCCCACGGGGGCGACGGCGGATCCGGCGGGCGCCCGGTTCACCCGACGGAGTTGGCCTTGCCCGGGAGGATGACCTCACCCCCTCCCGGTTGACACACCCCGCCCAGAGCCTGCGCCACAGGTCGGGCGGGGGGGGCGGCGCGATCCGCTCCAGGACGCCGCCCGGCGGGGCGGGGCTCCGGCGCACTGCTTGGCATGGACGCGGCGTACAGTCGGCTGCCGACGCCAGGACCCGACCACCCCTCGACGCCGACCGAAAGCAGGAGCGATGACAGGCACCGCACCGACCGCCACCCTCGCCGGATGGCATCGGGCTCCCTTCTCCGCCGAGGGGCTCACGTACGACTGCTTCGAGAAGGGCGAGGGCCCCGGCGTGGTGCTCCTGCCGGAGCTGCCCGGCATCACGCCCGAGGTGCTCGGCCTCGCCGAGCACCTGGTGGGCGAGGGGTTCACCGTCGTGATGCCGTCGTTGTTCGGCACGCCGGGCAAGCCCGTCTCCGTCGCCCGGACCGCGGCCGTCTTCGCCCGTATCTGCGTCTCCGCGGAGTTCCGGGCCTTCGCCACGAACGCCCGCCGGCCCGTCGCCGACTACCTCCGGGCCCTCGCCCGGGACCTCGCGGCCCGTACCCCCGCCGCGGGGGTCGGTGTCATCGGCCTCTGCTTCACGGGCGGTTTCGCCCTGGCCGCCGCCGTGGACGACTCCGTCCTGGCCCCCGTCATGAGCCAGCCCTCTGCCCCGATCGCCCTGACGGCCGCTCAGCGCGCGGACGCCGGTGTCTCCGAGGACGAGCTCCAGCGCGTCGTCGACCGCACGCGCAACAACGGCCTCTGCGTCATGGGGCTTCGCTTCAGTGGGGACTGGATGGCCCCTGAGGAGCGCTTCGACACCCTGCGCTCCCGGCTCGGGGACGCTTTCAAGGTCATCCGGCTCAGCTCCGCCCCGGACAACGGCGACGGCTTCGGCCGCCTGGCCCATGCCGTCCTCACCCTGGAGGTCCGCGAAACCCCGGCGGACCACCCCGCCTTGAAGGCCCGGGCGGACGTCACGACGTTCCTGCACGAGCGGCTGGGCGGCTGACCGGACGGAACGCCGCGACATCGACGAGCCGTTGGTGTGCTCCGCGCTGCGGGAAGAGCTCCCGCAGCTTCGCCGGCACCGTCCGGGGCAGGACAGCCTTTCGTCCGGAAACATGGTCCGATTCGCCTGTCTCACCGGCAACACTTGACCCATGACCGGTCGCGACTTCGGTGAACTGCGGGAACCTGATCAGCCTCCTGCCGTTCAGCCCGGCTACGGCACCAACTACCAGGCTCCGCCGCCTGGTTCCGGACCCGTACGCGCAGCCGTCGCCGCCTCCGCTGCCCAGTGGCTACGGGTATCCGGGACAACCGGCGCAACAGCCGGGCTTCGGCGACCCGTTGCCTCCCGCACCCGGCAACGGAAGCAGGAACCCGTTCAAGGGCCGGCCCGCCCTGCTGATCGCGGCGATTTCGTGGCCTGGGACTTCTACGCCAGGACGGGCGCGCCCGTCGCCGTCGGCGACGAGCTGATCATGAAGATCCTGAGCACGGTACACCTGGCGGGCGGCCCCGGCCGGGCGCCGTCGTACCCGACACGCCCGCCACGGCAGCTGTCCGAACGTGCGTCAACCGCCGCCCGTGCTGTCCGTGCCGTCGGTGGCGCGGGCGATGCCGTCGAGCTCCTGGGCGATCCAGGCCTGCTCGGCCGCATCGCAGGGCTGTAAGGACGCCGACGGCGCGAGCCGCTGCTGGGGGCGGGTGTTGTCCACGACCGCCCAGCCCTTGCCGCCGTCGGGGGCGGCCAGTTCGACGAGGCGGTGGTCGAGGTGACCCGTGATCATGACCGCCATCAGGGACAGGTACTCGCGCTGCAGATCGGGGGCGAGGTCGGTGTCGCCCGGCACCTCCAGGACGGCCTCCCGTCCGTCGGCCAGCAGCGCGCAGGTGGTCTGGACGGCCCTGATGAGTACCTCGAACCGCTCCCTTTCCAGGCGTGCTCGCAAGACCTCCAGGTAGGGGCCCAGAACATCGTCCTCCTGGCCGTCCCCCGGGTCTGCCGCATGGTGCTCGATCATGTTCCCCGCCCTTTCCCGGACGGCCGCGTCCCTTCGCAGTGTAGGGAGCTTGCGGTAGGCGCACGGCGCTCTTCGGCCATCCTCCAAACCGTCGCGCGAACCCCCGACTTGGCTTCGCCGGGCCGGCGCCGAACCCGCAACGACCATTGATCCCGGCGGAGTTCACGTTCACCCGATGCGACAGGGGCTTCGTCACGCAGGATGCCGGGCGCCCCGTGCGCAGCATCCACCCCGCGCTGCTCACCTGCACACCCGGGGCCGGCGCTCCCGCGCACGTATCAGTGGCCGGAAGAGGCCCATGCGCAACTCCGGGGCCGAGCGTGCATCGAACGAGTCCCCGTCCGGGGAGTCCCCCACGCCCCTCGCGCGAACCTCCGCTCGGGGCGACTATGCCGCCCGCACATCCGCCACGAATATTCCTTCGGTAATTTCACGGCGAATTCAGTATCTCCCCACTTCCTACATTGACAGTGCGCTGCGCCCTGCGAGTTAATTAGTTCACGCGTGGCCTGATGTAGTCGTGTGTGGGCGGGATCTGGTCGCTTGGCGACCGGTTCATTCCGAACAGTCGCGGTTGTGGAGCCGTGACAGCACCGCAGCAGCAGGGTGCTCGGAAATCGCACGTGGCATGACGATCGTACATTGAGCGGGTATTGGCGAATCCGACTCTTCCGTGGGGGGATCAATGGCCCGGCTCGACCCATTCCCAGTTCCCGATTTCCATCTCCCGTTCGGGAACTCCAAGCATCCACTGGCCGCACGGGCCAACGCCGGAGCCACGTCATGGGCGTTGCGCCACGAGCTCGTCACCGATGCCGCGGAGCAGTTCGCCGGCATCGGCTGCGGCCACCTTGCGGGCCGGGTGAGCGGCGAGGTGCCGTACGACACCATCCTCCTGCTCGCCGAGTGGATGGCCTGGTCGTTCGTCCTCGACGATCAGCACGATCATCTCATCAGGACGGGTGAACTTGCGGCCTGGCGGCCCGTCACCGATGCCATCACCCAGCATCTGGACACGGGCAGGACCAGCAGGGCCTCATCGCGCCGCAATCCGCTGGTGAACGGATTCGTCGACCTGTGCGACCGGATCCTCGCCGGGATGTCCCCGGGAACCGCCGCCCGGTACCGGGCCCACGTCCCGCTGATGCTGCGGTCGTTGGACCAGGAGGCGGGCAATCGGGGGTCCGGCGGGCGTCCTTCGATCCAGGACTACGTCCTCATGCGCCGGCACAGTTCCCAGTTGCTCCCGATGATGGACATGGTCGAGGCCGGGCTGGGAATCGATGTGCCGCAGCGCATCCACGACCTCCCCGCCTTCCAGGCGGTCGTCGAGAGCGCCGTCGACATCATCTCGTGGGGCAACGACGTGTTCTCCCTCCCGAAGGAGCACGCCTGCGGGGACAACAACAACCTCGTCTCCCTCATCTCCTCCTGGGAGGGATGCTCCCTCCCGGACGCCGTCCAGGCGACCTGGGAACGCATCCAGGTCCGCATAGAGGACTACGTGACAGCGGAACGACGGCTGTTTCAAGTCATGGACGCCCAGGGGGAGATGGACCCTGCCGTACGTGCCGCGGTCACCCGGTGCGTGCGGAGTTACGAGGACTGGATGATCGGCACGGATCTGTGGCAGCGTTACGAGTGCACACGGTACAGCGACGAACGGTTCGCAGCCGGGCTGGAGTCTGCGTACATCCGCCCGGACCTGGTCTCGGTGGCATGACAGGGAGTCGATCCATGACCCACGCGGAACATCCCGGCCCCGTGGTCCACGCCCCCGCGGCCCCGGGACGGTTACCGCTCCTGGGCCACGCACTCCCCCTGTGGCGGCAGCCGATCGCGTTCCTCGAATCGCTGCGCGAGCACGGCGACATCGTGCGCCTCGACATCGGCACCTGGCCCGTCCACGTGCTCACGAGCCCGGACCACGTGCACGCCGTACTGGTCGGGCAGGCCCAGCAGTTCGGCCGCGGCAGGATCTTCGAGCGGCTCCGTCCGATGTTCGGCAACGGCATCGTGACGACCGACGGGGACTTCCACCGCAAACAGCGCCGGATGGTGCAACCCGCCTTCCACCGCAACCACATCGCCGACTACGCCGAGGTGATGGGCCGGGCGGCGGAGGCGATGTGCGCCTCGTGGACGGCGGGCCGCGAGGTCTCGATGCTCACGGAGACGCGCCGGTACGCGCTGTCCTCGGTCGCGGAGATGACCTTCTCGGGAGGCCTGAGCGGGGCCGCGATCGCGGAGGTGCACCGGTCGCTGCCCATCGTCCTGGAGGGCATGCTCCTGCGTGTGGTCATGCCCAAGTCTCTGGACCGGCTGCCCATCCCGCCCAACCGGAGGTTCGACTCGGCGGCCGCCCGCCTGCGCCGCGTCATCGACCAGGTGATCGCGCAGTACGGCGTCGAGCAGGGGGACCGGCACGACCTCCTCTCCCTGCTGCTGTCCAGCGTGGACGCCGAGACGGGCACGACGATGAGCCCCGAGCAGGTGCGGGACGAGGTCATCGCGATCATGTTCGCGGGGACCGAGACCCCGGCCACCACCCTGGCCTGGATCTTCCATGAACTCGGCCGGCACCCGGAGGTGGAGAAGCGCCTCCACGCCGAGGTCGATGCGGTGGTGGGCGCGCGCCCCGTCCGCCCCGACGACCTCCCCCGGCTGACGTACACGAACAACGTGTTCCAGGAGGCGCTGCGCCTGCACTCGCCGCTGCTCTTCACCCGGCGGTCCCTGGAGCCCCTCACCCTGGGCGGTGTCTCCATCCCGGCCGGGGCGGAACTGGCCTACAGCCCGTACGCGTTGCACCGGGACCCCGCGCTGTTCCGCGATCCCACGGCCTTCGATCCGGACCGCTGGCAGGAGGACGGGGACCAGCTGCCCCGGCCCCACCGGTTCATCCCGTTCGGGGCGGGCCAGCACAAGTGCATCGGTGATGCGTTCGCCGTGGCGGAGATCCTGACCGCGGTGGCGACCGTGGCGTCCCGGTGGAGGCTGGTGCCCGCCCCGGGTGTGACGGTGCGTGAGCTCCCGGCGGGCATACCCCAGCCCAGCGAATTGCCCATGATCCCTGTTTCACGCCATTGACGAAGGACCGTCGATCCGGTTCATTTCAGGGTGAGTTCACCGATCCGCTGACGTCACACCACTCGTGGCGTCAGCGGAGGATACAGCGTCGTTCCCGTATGAGTGACGTGATCCCGCAATAATGTGCTTAAGCAGCAATTTCTCGTCCCCTGGGTCGTACACTCGGCCGCACGCGCAGGAGGGGGCAGGAATGTCACATGTCACGGAACCGCGAGGGTGGGCGTCCCAGCCCCTGCTCGAACGGGAGTCCGAGATTCTCGCGATCCACCGCGCGGTGGACGATCTCTGCGGCATCACGGACACCGGTCCCGCCGCCCGCCGCGGGGGTGTGCTGACCTTCGCGGGGTCGGCCGGCATCGGCAAGACCACGCTGCTCGCCGAGGCCCGCCGGCATGCCGCCGAGCGCAACTGCACCGTACTGTTCGCCCGCGGCGGCGAGCAGGAGAAGCAGGTGCCGTTCCACGTGATGCGGCAGCTCATCCAGCCGGCGTTCGCCGCCATGACCGAGGCCGAACGGCACGAGGTACTCGGCACCTGGTACAACATCGTCGCCCCGGCGCTCGGCCTGACCGCCGCCCCGGAAGTCCCCACCGCGCCCGACCCGCAAGGCGTGCGCGACGGCCTCGACTAGGTCGTCACCCATCTGACGGTGCGCAGCGCACCCGTCGTCCTCGTCCTCGACGATGCACACTGGGCGGACGCCGAGTCCCTGGCGTGGCTGACCGCGTTCACGGCGCGGGCCGAGGAACTGGCCATGCTGATCATGGTGGCCTGCAGGCCGGAGGAGATCCCCGCCGGCGCAGGCGCCCTGCGCGCCCTGATGGGGCGCCAGGGGACGCGTCCTCACGAGCTGGCTCCCCTCACCACGAGCGCGGTGGCCCGCATCGTGCGCGACGCCCTCGGCCAGAGTGCCGACGACGTGTTCTGCCGGGAGTGCTGGGCCATCACCGGAGGAAACCCCTTCGAGGTCGTCGAGCTGGCCATGAAGGGACGCGACCGCGAGCTGAAGCCGCACCAGGACAGCATCCCCGAGCTGCGCGATCTGGCCTCCGCCGTCAAGGGCAGCGGCCTGATCGCCCGCCTCGAACAGCTCGGACCGTCCACCGTCCGGTTCGCCTGGGCCGCCGCGGTGCTCGGCACCGCGGTCCCGACCAGCATCGTCGGCAGTGTGGCGGCCCTCGGTGAGGCCCAGCTCTCCGAGGCCATCGACCAACTGCGCAGCGCCCGCATCCTGACCGTCCTCACCAGCCTGCGGCGCAAGGAGGTCGTGGAGTTCTTCCATCCGCTCATCGCCACCGCCGTCTACCGTTCGATCCCGCCCAGTGTCCGCGTCGCCATGCACGGCATGGCCGCGCAGGCCCTCGTCGACGACGGGCAGGGTGCCGCCGCCGCGGCCCGCCACCTGCTCGAGATGCACCCCGACGGCGATCCCTGGGTGGTGCAGCAGCTGCGCCAGGCTGCCCGCGACAGCTTCTCGGCAGGAGCGCCCGATGCGGCACGGCGCTATCTGTCCCGGGCGCTGCGCGAGCCGCCGGACGTCGAGGACCGGGCCGAGGTGCTGTTCGAACTCGGCTCCGCCAACCTCCTGCACGATCCGGTGACGACCATCAACCAGCTCAGGGCCGCGCTGGAAGAGCCCAAGGCCGAACAGAGCCTGCGGGAGGCGATCACGTACCGGCTCGCCCAGGCCCTCGCCCACACCGGTCAGCTGGCGGATGCCGCCGACCTCCTCTCGGAGGAGGCCAAGCGCGCCACGAGCTCCCGTACGCGGCTGCGCATGCAGGCCGAACAGTTCAAGTGGAACGCGGTCCGGGTCGACGAGGAGAATTCGCCCGCCCGCTCCCGGCTCCTCGCCCAGTTCGCCAAGCGGCTCACCGGCCGCGGCCTGGCCGAGCGGCATATCCTGGGCCTGCGGGCCTGGGACGCCGCCATGCGCGGCGAACCCGCCACCACCGCCCTGGAGTACGCGGAACAGGCGCTGGACGGCGGCATGAGCTGGACCGACCAGGACTTCGGATTCGAGGTGCCTGCCTCCGTCGCCGTCACCCTCATGTACTGCGACCAGCCGGGCCGCGCCGAGGACCTGTTCAACACCGGCATCGTCGAGTTCGAGGCGAAGGGCTGGCGCGGTGCGCACCTGTCGTTCGTGTACACCCTGCTCGGGTACGTCCGCTTCCGGCGCGGGCGCCTCGCCGAGGCCGAGGACTTCGTACGCAACGGCCTGCAGATCGCCGACCGCATCGGACACGGGACCCCGGCGCAGTGGTACGCGATCGGAACCCTCATCGAGACACTGCTCGCCCGCGGGAACACCGAGGAGGCCCAGCGGGTCGCCGACACGTACAGGCTGGGGGACGGCTTCCCGCAGGCGGTCGTCTACCCCGACCCGCAGGCCGTGTGGGGCAAGCTCCTCCTGGCCCAGGGCCGGGTGGAGGAGGCGGTGCAGCACCTCGCCGCGGCGGGCAAGCGCCTGGATCTGCGCGGCACCCGCAACCCGTCCTGGAGCCCCTGGCAACTCGACCTGGCGCTGGCACAGGTGGCCCGCGAGCCCGAGCAGGCCCGCGCCACGGCGGCCGAAGCGGTGTCCCGGGCGCGTGCGTTCGGCACGTCGAGCGTGATCGGCCACGCCCTGCGGGTGTCGGCGGCGGCCACGGACCCCGCTCAGGCGGCCGTGCTGCTGCAGGAGGCGGTGGACCATCTCGAACAGTCCCCGGCCGCCTGCGAACTCGCCCATGCGCTCATCGATCACGGCACGGCCCTGCACACCCTGGGTGACCCGCACCGGGCGGCGCAGCAGCTCTACCGGGGCATGGAAACGGCCGCCGCCTGCGGCGCCGATGCCCTTGCACGCCGCGCCCGTTCACAGCTCGCGTCGGCCGGGCTGCGCCCCCGCCGTCTGCACACGTTCGAGCAGGACACCTTGACGGTTGCCGAGAACACGGCGGCCGGGCATGCCGCACTCGGCCTCGACAACACGGCGATCGCAGCGAAGATGCACACCGACGCTCAAGCGGTGTCGGAGCTGCTGTCGGCGGTCTTCACCAAGCTGGGCACCGACCGGCTCGGCCTGCGCCGAGCCCTGGGAGTCTGACGGCCGGCCCCCGCCCGCCTGCCGCCGTGGGAATCACAGCGGCAGGCGGGCGTCGTCCCGGGGTGCCCGGGCCCTGACCATCAGCGCGGCGACCAGGCCCGCGAGCAGCACGCTGCCGGCCGCCCACCAGAGCGAGGCGGTGTAGCCGCCCAGCAGGTCTTCGCCGACCGTGTCGGACGACGCTGCATCGCGCAGGCGGCTGGAGAGGACGCTGCTGAGCACTGCCCCGCCGATCGCCGCACCCACCTCCTGGGCCGTGGTGATCGCTCCCGAAGCACCACCGGAGTGCTCGGCGGCGACTCCCCCGGTCGCGATGGCGAAGATCGGTACGAAGGCCAGGCCGATGCCGAAGCCGGCGAGGAGCGTGCCGGGCAGGACCTCGGTCGGGTAAGAGCCGTCGACGCTCAGGCCGGTCAGCAGGAGCAGCCCGACGGCGGTGAGCACCATGCCCGCCAGGATGAGGACGCGGGGCGCGGCGCGGCGCAGCAGGCGGGCGGAGACCTGGGTGGAGGCGATGACGAGGGCGGCGACCATGGGCAGGTAGGCCAGCCCGGCCATGAGGGGGTCGTATCCGCAGATGCTCTGGAGGTAGTACCCCACGGCCGGGTACAGCGCGAGGATGCCGGCGCCGGCCAGGATCATGCTGAGGATGCTGCCTGCACGGTTCGGGTCTTTGAAGACGTACGGCGGCAGGAGCGGGCTCGATGTCGCCGTCTGCCACCACACGAAGGCCACGAGCAGGAGGACGCCCCCCGCGAGCAGGGCCAGGACCAGGGGGGTGGTCCAGCCGCTCGACTGGCCCTCGCCGAGGCCGTAGACGAGGGCGGCGACTCCGCCGGAGCCGAGCAGCACGCCGAGCAGGTCGAAGTGGCCGGAGGTGCGGACCGCGCGGTCGGGGAGCACGGTGAGCGCGCCGATCAGGGCGATCACGGCGACGGGGACGGCGGCGTACAGGGACCCGCGCCAGGACAGGACCTCGAGGAGCCAGCCGCCCGCGGCCAGCCCGAGTGCCCAACCGCCGCCGGTGATCGCGGCGTAGATCCCGAAGGCCCTGCCGCGTTCCTTCGGGTCGGTGAAGCCGGTGGCCACCAGGGACAGCGCGGCCGCTGTCAGCAGCGCGGCGAAGACGCCCTGCAGGACGCGGGCCCAGACCAGCGTGCCGGACTCGCCGGCCGATCCGCCGAGCGCCGCGGCGGCTGCGCATCCGAGCAGGCCGACGATCACGGTCTGTTTGCGTCCCACGAGGTCCGCGAGGTGCCCGCCGATCAGGAGCACCGCGGCGAAGGCGATGAAATAGGCGTTGGCCATCGGCTCGAGGTCGCCGGCGGAGAGGCCCAGGTCGGCCTGGATCGCAGGGATCGCCATGTTGAAGTTCGCCGCCTGGAACAGCACCATCAGCTGCGCCAGGGCGATCACCACCAGGCCCCACCAGCGCCTGGGGTGCGGGGATGCCGGGTCCGGGAGGGCGGCCCGGGGCGGGGGTACGGTCCAGGCGCCCGGGGGCGGTCCCGGGGGCGGGCCGAACCCCTGCGCGGGATCGAAGTGCCCGGCGGCCGTCGGGGCGTACTCGGGCGGCGGGGGCGGCATCGGCCCGGGCTGCGGCGCGGCGGTTTCGGCGGGGGCCTGGGCATGCACCGCGGGGGCGAAGTCCAGCAACTCGGCGGCATGACGGCCGAGTTGCGCCAGGACCGTGCCCGGCAGCCACTCCGCGGCCTGGTCCGTCGCCGTACGCTCGGCCACCTCCTGGGGGGTGGGCCGGCGGGCCGGGTCCTTGTGCAGGCATGCGCGCACGAGGTCGACCAGCGTCTCCGGCACACCGGCCAGGTCCGCCTCCTCCTCGGCGACCCGGAAGAGGTGGGCGTTGAGCCCGGTGTCGGTGGCCCCGAAGAGGAGCCGCCCGGTGGCGGCGTAGACGAGGACGGCGCCCAGGCAGAAGACGTCGCTGGCGGGGGTGAGTTCGAGGCCGCGGACCTGTTCCGGCGACATGAAGCCGGGGGAACCGATGAGCATGCCGGTGCGGGTGTGCAGGCTGTGGTCCTCGGCGAGGCTGTCCATCGCCCGCGCGATGCCGAAGTCGATGACGCGGGGGCCGTCGACGGTGACGAGGACGTTGGACGGCTTGAGGTCGCGATGGATCAGGCCCGCCCCGTGCACGGCCTGGAGGGCGAGGGCGAGGCGGTTGGCGAGGGTGTGCACCGAGTACTCGGGCAGCGGCCCGAAGTGCTTGGCGACCACGGCGTGCAGGTCGGGCCCCGGGATGTACTGGGTCGCCACCCAGGGGATCGCCGCCTCGGGATCGGCATCGAGCACGGCCGCCGTACAACTCCCGCCCACCCTGCGCGCAGCGGCCACCTCGCGGGCGAAGCGCTTGCGGAACTCGGGGTGCCCGGCGTACTCGGCCTGCACGACTTTCACGGCGACGGTACGGCCGCCCTCGGAGCGACCCAGATAGACCAGGCCCATGCCGCCGGCGCCCAGCCGGGCGATCAATCGGTACGGGCCTATGCGCGGCGGGTCTTCGGCGATCAGCTGGTCCACGGGGAGAAGGATAGTCCAACTATCCAACACCGGTGGGGACATCGGCCGAATCGATCAGTGGCCGGGAAGAGCCGCATTCCATGCTCATTTGAGCGCATGCTGCGCTGCGCTCGTCGGTCCTCACGCTCGCTTGGCGAGCTTGACACGTACCGCGATATCCTTTGAAGAGCCCCGAGGGAGATCAGTTCCCATGGATCTGAACACCGTCACCGAAGTCGTCCGGCGGCCGTCCGACCGTCCGGGTGTGGACTGGCGCGAAGGCGACGCCTGGCTCGCCGGCGGCACCTGGCTGTTCTCGGCGGAGCAGCCGGACCTGCACCGCCTCATCGACCTGACGGCATTGCGCTGGGATCCGCTCGTCCCGCACGACAAGGGCCTCGAGATCGGTGCGACGTGCACCATCCGCGACCTGTATGCCTTTACGCCGCCCGCCGATTGGATCGCCGGCGGCCTTTTCGCGACGAGCTGCGAGGCGTTCCTCTCCTCCTTCAAGGTCTGGAACTCGGCGACCGTCGGCGGCAACATCTGTATGTCCCTGCCTGCCGGCCCCATGATCACGCTGACGGTCGCCCTCGAGGCGACGTACGAGCTGTGGGCCCCCGACGGGTCCACGCGCATCGTCGATGCCCTTGATTTCGTGACCGGCGACCATCAGAACATCCTCGCGCCCGGGGAAATCCTGCGGCGCATCGACATCCCCGTGCACGCCCTGCGCAAACGCACCACGCACCGCCGCTTCACGCTCACCCAGCTCGGCCGTTCGACGGTGTTCCTCATCGGCACGCAGACGCCGGGAACGGACGGCCTGCTGCTCACCGTCACGGCCGGCACCACACGCCCGGTGCGCATGGCGTTCGACAGCATGCCCGATGCCGCAACCCTGCAGCAGAGCATCGACGTCATCCCCGCCGACGTCTGGTTCGCAGACCCCAACGGAACCCCCGACCACCGTCGCCACCTGACGAAGCACTTCGCCGAAGAGGTGCGTCGCGAACTCATGACCGGGGGCCCGGCATGACCTACACCGTCAACGGCAAGAGCTTCGACGAGGAACCGGAACCCGGGCAGTGCCTGCGTACGTTCCTGCGCTCCCTCGGCCACTACGGCGTCAAGAAGGGCTGCGACGCCGGCGATTGCGGCGCTTGCACCGTCTGGTTGGACGGCAGCCCGGTCCACAGCTGCATCACCCCCGCGTTCCGCGCGGACGGTTGTGCGGTGACCACGATCGAGGGGCTCGGATCGCCGGGCCATCTGCATCCGATGCAGCGCCGGTTCCGCGACGCCCCTGGGTTCCAGTGCGGTTTCTGCACCGCAGGGATGATCATGACCTCGGCAACGTTCACCGAGGCCCAGAAGGCGGACCTGCCGCGGGCGCTGAAGGGCAACCTCTGCCGCTGCACCGGCTATCGGGGGATCGAGGACGCGGTGAAGGGCGTCGTCGGCGTGGAGAGCGCCGCGCCGGGGAAGGCCGTCGGGACGAGCGTTGGCGCGCCGGCCGCCGACGACGTGGTGACCGGCCGCGCCGAGTTCACGATGGACACCCACATCGAAGGCATGCTGCACCTCAAGGTGCTGCACTCGCCGCACGCGCACGCCCGGATCGTCTCGATCGACAAGGCCGACGCACTCGCCGTTCCCGGCGTGCAGCGCGTCTACACCTGGGAGGACGTGCCGCGCAGGCGGTTCACCACGGCGATCCACACCGACCACCTGGTCGATCCGGACGACACCTTCATCCTCGACGACACGGTCCGTTTCGTCGGCCAGCGCGTCGTTGCGGTCCTGGCCGACACGGCCGCGGCGGCGGAGGAGGGCTGCCGCAGGGTTCACGTCGACTACGAGGTGCTGCCGGCGGTGTTCGACCCCGAGGAGGCCATGGCCGAGGGCGCGCCACAGCTGCACGGCACGGACGATCCGTTCGCCCGCGATCCCGCCCGCAACATCCTGCTCGAAATCCACTCCCACATCGGCGACGTCGACGCCGGCTTCGCCGAGGCCGACGTGATCCACGAGGGCACGTACTTCTCGCCGCGCGTGCAGCACGCGCACCTCGAGACCCACGGCTCGATCGCGTGGATGGAGAACGGCCGCCTGAACGTCCGCACCAGTTCGCAGTCGCCGTCGATCGCGAAGGTCAAACTCGCCTATCTGTTCGCGCTGCGCCCCGACCAGCTCCGCGTGTTCTGCAAGCGTGTCGGCGGCGGCTTCGGCGGCAAGCAGGAAGTGATCTCGGAGGATCTGGCCGCGCTCGCCACCCTGGACACCGGGCGGCCGGTCTGCTTCGAGTACACCCGCGAGGAGGAGTTCACCACGGCGTCGCCGCGGCATCCGATGAAGCTGACGGTCAAGCTCGGTGCGAAGGCGGACGGCAGGCTCACGGCGTTCCAGGTCCGCAATGTGTCGAACACGGGCGCCTACGGCAACCACGGCGGTGAAACGCTGTACGCGGGCGGCGCCGCCGTCATGATCTACCGCTGCCCGAACAAGAAGTACGACGCGTACTCGGTCTACACGAACACCGTGCCGAGCGGGGCCCTGCGCGGGTACGGGATGACACAGCCGGCGTTCGCCGTGGAATCGGCGATGCACGAACTGGCGCGCGCGCTGCACATGGATCCGCTCGAACTGCGACGGCGCAACATCGTGCGGCCGGGTGAACCGCTCGTCGCCCTGCACGACGGCCCGGACGACGTGATCTTCACCGAGGACGGACTCTCGAAGTGCATCGACCTGGTGGACCGGGCCATGGCCCGGACAGCCGATCAGCCGTCGCCCGGCCCAGGGTGGCTCGTCGGGGCCGGCGTCGCGAGTTCCCTGCACGAGACCGCGCCCCCGACCGAGCACGTCTCGGAGGCCTGGGTCACACTCGGCGACGACCTCATCTACGAACTGGCTGTCGGAACCGTCGAATTCGGCGAGGGTACCTCGACGGCCCACGTCCAGATCGCGGCCAACCAGCTGGGCACGACGCCTTCGCGGATCCGTCTGGTGCAGTCCGACACCGACCGCACGGGATTCGACACCGGCGCCTTCGCGAGCGCCGGCCTTTTCGTATCGGGCAATGCGGTACTTCGAGCATCCAACGCGGTGCGCGACCGCATCCTGGAATTCGCGGCCGCCCATACGGGCGTCCACCTCGTGATGTGCTCGATGGCCGACGACGGCGTCCTCTGCGGGGACCAGCGCGTGTCGTTGGCCGAGCTCGTCGCCCTGGCCCGGGCGCGCGGGATCCGGTTCACCGCTGCCCGCAAGGCCTACGGCTCGCCCCGGAGCGTCGTCTCCAATGCGCAGGGCTTCCGCATCGCCGTCCACCGGGTGACGGGCGAGATCCGCATCCTGTACAGCGTCCAGGCGACCGACGCCGCCGTCGTGATCAACCCGGCGCAGGTCCGCGGGCAGGTGGAGGGTGGCGTCGCCCAGGGAATCGGCTTCGCGCTCACGGAGAATTTCCTCGTCGACACGAACGGTGTCATGGTCAACCCGAACCTCCGCAACTACCGCATCCCCACCTACGCCGATATCCCCCGCACCGACGTGCTCCTGGTGAACTCCTCGGATTCCGTGGGGCCCATGCGGTCGAAGGGCATGGCGGAATGCTGTATCAACCCGGTGGCCCCCGCGTTGGCGAATGCGCTCCACGACGCCACCGGCGTCCGGTTCCGCGCGCTGCCCCTGACTCCTGAACGCATCTACAGCCGGCTGGGCGAGAGCCGGTCGGTACAGACGGCCTGAGACCATGAACGCCGAGAGACACCACGAATCCACGGCGACCGCGATCATCGGCCAGAAGGTCCTGCCCGGACGGGATCGGGAGTACGAGACGTGGCAGGAGGAGGTCAACGCCGCGGCCGCCGACTACCCCGGAGCCCTCGGCTCCGAGGTCTCCCCGCCGACGCCGCTGCAGCCCGACTGGGTCACCGTGTACCGCTTCGACTCGATAGCCCATCTGCAGACGTGGATCAACAGCGCCACCAGGCAGCGGCTCCTCGATGCCGGCAGCGAGTTCTTCGACGGTCCGGCGACCCAGCAGGTGCTCAGCGGTGGAACCCGGCCCGCAGATCCGCTGGTGACCGTGGTGGTCAGCCACCGCGTCCACCCGGATTCCGTCGACGACTTCCTCGCATGGCAGCGGCACATCAGCCAGGAGGAGAGCAAATTCGAAGGATTCCGCGGAACCGAGCTCTTCCGGCCGGTCGAGGGAGTCCAGGACGAATGGACCACGCTGTACCGGTTCGACAACGCCGAGCACCTCGACGCCTGGCTGACGTCGGCCGAGCGGCAGGATGTCCTCGCCGAGGGCGAGAAGTTCAGCGACTACAAGATGCGCACCATCGACAACTCGTTCGGCAGCTGGTTCGCCTTCGACGAGAACGGCAAGGAAGCACCGCCGCCGTCGGTCACGAAAACCGCCATCGCGATCTGGGTCGGCCTGTACCCGACGGTCGTACTGCTGGCGCTCGCCCTGTCGCCGCTGAAGCTGCCGCTCTGGATCGGGCTGCTCCTGGGAAACCTCCTCTCGAGCTTGATCATGAGCTTCTTCACGATGCCGTTCTACGTGAACCCGCTGCTCAAGCGGTGGCTGCGCCCCGACCCGCACCAACCGGCGCTGAAGACCAACCTCATCGGCCTCGGGATCGTCGCGGTGGCGAACCTGTTCTGGGTCTTCGTCTTCTACGTCGTGACGACGAAGATCTGGACACTGCCCTGACCGACCCCCTGCCGCGCAGAGGTGGTGACCGACGCATGAGCACAGGTGACAGGAACGGCCGCTACGGCGAGGCCGTGTTCCGGCCCGAGCAGGCAGGCGAGGACGGTCGGATCGACCTCGGGGCACTCACGTACGACGACATGACGATGGACCGCCTGCGGGCCCTGGGGGCCGGGCCGGGCTGGAACTGCCTCGAGGTGGGCACCGGCACGATCGCCCGGCGGCTGATCGAGGAGGCCGGGGTCCGACACGTACTCGCGGTCGACCGCGACGTGCGTTTCCTCAGCACCCGGCCCCTGCCGGGGCTCGACCTCCTGGAGGCGGACATCAGCGGGCCGGAGTTCGACCCCGGCCGCCGTTTCCAGCTCGTCCACGCCCGGTTCGTCCTGATGCACCTGCCGTCGTGGCGGCGCCTGATCACCGGGCTCGGCGGCCTGCTGGCCGAGGGCGGGGTACTGGTCCTCAGCGACGCCGTCGACTTGACGACCCGTACCGCACCGCCGACCCCGTACACCCGGGTCATGCAGGCCATGTGGCAAGGGCTGCGGGACACCATCGGCACCGACATCTCGTGGGTCCCGGACTACCCACGGCACTTGCGCGATGCGGGACTTGTGTCCGTCGCGGCCGAGATACGGGTGCCGCCCCTGGTCCCGCACAGCCCCATCAGCCGTTTCTGGGCCGGGACATGGGACCGGGCCAGGGAGGCGATCGTGGCCACCGGACTGGTCGACGACACCACGGTCGACGAGGCTGTCCGGTATCTCGACTCGCCGGACTGCGCCGCGTTGTCCCCCGGAATGATCACCGCCTGGGGTCGCAGGCCGGCCGGCCTCGTCAGGTGAGGTCCGTGCGTCGTGCTCGGGCGTGCACGGTCACCCCGCCGGGGCCCACCGATACGGCGGTGGGCTCCAGGCCCATCGGGAGGGGCGGGATCTCCCGGCTGCGCTCCGACAGCGCCCTGCCGATGGCGGGGGTGGCCGGGTCGAGCGGACGGCCGGCCAGGGAGGCGCTGTCCGCGCTCAGGGTGACGGCGCCTGCGTCGAGGCGGAGCGCGGCCGTGATGACCAGCGGCATGCCCACGACGGCGGCCTCGATCCGGATCCGGCCGTTGCCGGCATCCGAGAGCCGGACGCTGCGGTCGCCGCGGGAGCCGAGCGAGTCGAAGGGGGCCGTGAACGCGGCGTCCAACGACTGCGCCGCGTAGCCACCGGCGTGCCCGGACACCTCGTGGAGGTCGACCGCGGCCTTCACCGGGATGCCGTCGCTCGTACGGGCGTCTCCCTTGACGCGCACCTCGGGGTGGCTGCCCCGGGCGGCGTCGAGCAGGAAGGGGTAGCCCTCGATGGTGACCTCCGGCGACGTGAGGCCGCCGCCCTGGCGTGCGGCGATCCGGTCGGCGAACCTCTCCTCGCCCACCTGGCGGGCGACGGCGTCGACCGTGAGCAGCAGGGCGCCTGCCAGCACGACCACGGCGACGGCGCGCCGGACCCGTCGCCGTGGCGGAGCCGTACGTACGGTCCGGCTCTTCGGAGGTGTCGGGGTGTGCGGGGCTTTCAGGGGCATGGGTGGGAACCTCAGGGGGTGGGAAGCCGGTCGGGACCGGGCGCGGCGGTGGATGCGGCGGGCGCAGCCGGAGCGGTGGCGGCGGCCAGGGACCGGCCGCGTGCAGGGGGTGTCGGGGTGCCCTCGATGTCCGTCCGGGGCAGGATGCGGTCGAGCCGGGCGGGCAGCCACCAGTTGCGCTCGCCGAGCAGCACCATGCTGGTCGGGACGAGCAGTCCGCGGACGACGGTGGCGTCCAGGGCCACGGCCGTGGCCAGCCCGATGCCGAACATCTTCACCACGGGGTCCTCGGAGAGCAGGTAGCTCAGGAACACGCAGACCATGATCATGGCCGCAGAGGTGATGATCCTGGCTGTCCCGGCGAGTCCGTCGACGACCGCGCGCGTGTTGTCCCGGTGTCGGAGGTAGGACTCGCGTACGGCGCTCAGGAGGAACACCTCGTAGTCCATGGAGAGCCCGAACAGCACCGCGAACATCAGCAGCGGGACGTATCCCGGTATCGGCACCGGGCCGTCGAGGCCGAGCAGGCCCGCCCCCCAGCCCCACTGGAACACGGCGGTCAGTACGCCGTACGAGGCCGCCACCGAGATCAGGTTCATCACGGCCGCCTTGGCCGCGACCACCGGTGCACGGAAGGCCAGCAGGAGCAGCAGGCCGGCGACGAGCACGACGGTGGCGATGATCGCCGGCATCCGGGCGGCGAGCCGCGCGTTCAGGTCGGCCTGCGCGGCCGTCGGCCCGCCGACGTGGGTGGTGGCCCCGGTGCCGGCGGTGGCCTCGGGCAGGGCGTTGTCCCGCAGCCGGTCCACGAGCGCGACGGTGGTGGGATCGCCGGGGCCGGTGGTGGGGGTGACCTGCCAGAGGACGGTACGACCGTCCGGGCCGAGCCGGGCCGGGCTCACGGCGGCCACACCGGGGGTCTGCCCGAGGGTCTCGGTGACCGCCGAGACGCGGTGGTCGGACGGTCCGTCGGCCGCCGTGGGCAAGGTCTCGGTCACCTGGAGGGGGCCGTTCACGCCCGGTCCGAAAGCCTCGGCCAGCTGCTCGTACGCGGTACGGCTCGACGTGCCGGCCGCCTTGTCCCCCGCGTCGAGCTGGCCGAACGTCAACCCGGCGGCCGGCGCGGCCAGTACGCCCACCAGGACCAGGCTCGCGAGCAGGTAGCGCCAGGGGCGGCCGGCCACGTGCGCGGCGAACCGCTGCCAGCGCACGCCCGCGGGGTCGGCCGCACGGACGGCCTCAGCCGCGTCGCCCGCATCGGCTACGTCGGCGGTGTCGGCGGTGTCGGCAGGGTTCGCCGGCGCCGGCCGGTGGCCCGCCTTCCGGTCCAGCCGGTGGGCGAGCAGCGCGAGGAGGGCCGGCAGCAGGGTCAGGGCCGCGAGGACCGCCACGAGTACGGCGATCGCCGGTGCGAGCGCCAGCGCGTACAGCAGCGGCAGCCCGCCGAGCGCCAGACCTGCCAGCGCGGCCGCCACCGCACACCCGGCGAAGGCGGCGGCCTTGCCTGCACTCGCCGTGGTGTACCCCACGGCGTCGACCACGCCGTGCCCCTCCGCCAGGAGGTCACGGAAGCGCGTCAGACAGAAGAGGGTGTAGTCGATGCCCACGCCGAGGCCGATCATCGCCGCGATCGTGGCACCCGCCGACGGCATGTCGAGGACGTGCCCGACCAGCCCGATCACCGAGAGCGAGATGACCAGCCCCACGACCCCCACCAGCAGGGGAAGGCCGGCGGCGAGGACCCTGCGCAGCCCGAGGAACAGGATGACCGCGGCCGCCGCGAGACCGATCAGCTCGCTGTGGGCGGTGGACCCCTTGTCGGCGGCGGCCGCGAGGTCGCCGCCGGCCGTGACCTCGATTCCGGCCTGCCGGGCGGGCCCGGTGGCCGACAGCACGGCCTCGCTGATCTCCGGGGTGATGTCACGCCCGCTCACGTCCAGCCCGACCGAGAGGTAGGCGGTGTGGCCGTCCGGGCTCATGGCCGCCAGGCCCGAAGGCCCGTACGGCGCGGCGACGCTCACCACGTGGTCCACCCGGGCCACGTCCCCGGCCGCCGCCTCGACCGCCTGCTGCGCGGCGGCGGAGGTGAGCACCGGCCCGTCCGGGGCCGTGTGCAGGACGAGCGGCTGATTGCCGGAGACGGGCCCGTGGAAGGAGTCGGCCGCGTCGCGGGCCGCCTGGCTGTCGCTGCCGGGGATGGCCACCGCCTCGCTGGTGACCCGGCCGTGGAGCATCACGACGGCGGCGACGGCGATCGTCACGGCCGCCCAGACGGCGAGGATCCGTCTCGGTCTCAGGGCACACCAGCGGCCCAGGGCAAGAAACATCGTGCTGCGCTTCCCTCCACGAATGAAGTTGCACTCCGAGTGCACATTCACCGTTGCACTCGGAGTGCAATAATGTCAATCGGAGAGAGGAGCCCCAGGTGGGACGGCATCCCGAACAGGACACCCCGCAGCGGCCGGAGCAGGGCAGCCCGCAGGCCGTCGGCGCCACGGACGGCCGGACCGAGCGCGGCCGGCAGACCCGCGAGAAGATCGCCGACGCGCTGCTCGCGCTCCTCGACGAGGGCATGACGGACTTCCCCGCCGACCGGGTGGCCCAGTACGCGGGGGTCTCACGGCGGTCGGTGTTCCACCATTTCGACGACATGGCCCAGCTCGTGGACACCGCCATCACCCGGCGGCTGGAACAACTGGCCGAGCAGATCAGGCCGTTGCCCACCGAGGGTCCGCGCGCCGCGCGAGTGGCGGCCCTGGTCGAACAGCGGGCCCGGATCCTCGAATGGATCACCCCGGCACGCCTGGCGATGATCCGCATGGACCACCCCTCGGAGCGCATCCGTCAGGTGACCGAGGAGACCTTCGCCGACGCCCGCCGACGCATGGAAGCCGTGCTGGCGGAGGAACTCGACCGAGTGTCGGGCCGGCGGCGTACGGACCTGGTCAACGGGCTCGACGCGGTGACCACGTGGGGCGCCTGGCACCACTGGCGTTCCACCGGGCTCGGCCCCGACGAGGCGCGGCACGCCATGCAGGCCACCGTACTGAGCCTGCTCGCCTCGACCGACCCGCTCGCGGGGGCGCCGCAGCGGTCTGCGTGACGTACGCAAAAAAGGCCGGGCCCGTGGGTCACGGGCCCGGCCGCCCTTGCGGGCTTCCTTCGGATCAGACGCGGTCGGCTGCGATCAGGACGTACTGGAACGAGCCGTCCTTGTAGGAGTTGATGAACGCCTCTTCAATACCTGTGACCAGGGAGGACGTGGCCCGCAGCTCCCAGTAGGGCAGGGTCGCGGGCGTCAGGTCGATGACGGCCTGCGGTACGAGACGGTTGTCGGCCATGGCCCGCATGTACTCCCGGCGGGAGTGGATGTTGCATTCGAAGTGCGCGTTGATCTGGGAGACCCACTTCGAGGGCTGGCCGTACCGGGGGTTCCAGCAGCCGGTGATGGTCACGTAGCGGCCCCCGACGGCGAGCACGCGGGCGTGTTCGGCGAACAGGTCGTGCAGGTCTACGTACATGCTCGACTCGTTGTTCCACGAGCCCGCGGCCTGCCCCGTCTCGAACGGCATGTCCAGCATGTTGCAGACGCGGGCTCGGACCGAGTCCTCGATGCCGAGTTCGCGGGCGCGCTCGTTCGCGAACTCGGCCTGCTTGGCGGACAGCGTGACGCCCTCGACCTTGCATCCGAACCGCTGATGGGCCATGACCGACGAGCCTCCGCGGCCGCAGCCGGCGTCCACGAGCATGTCGCCGTGGCCGATGGCGCCCAGGTGGTCCAGGAGGACGTCGGTCTGCGCCGACTCCAGGCGGTGGAGCTCGGCGATCAGCTTCTTCTCGTATGCGCTGTCCTCGGTGTCCCCGAGGGCTGCGTGGTCGACGTCACCGATGCCGTAGTGGTGGTGGTAGAGGCCGTCGACGTCGCCGAGACGCAGGTTCACCGGCCGGGCCTCGTGGTCCCAGTAACGGGCGATGTCACCCTGGTAGGGCGTCGCCGGGGCAGGGATGAACGCGGCGGCGGGGGGCATGGTGAGCTCGGTGTTGGTCACAGATAAATCCATCCTTACCAGAAGTCGGGCAGGCTGTAGCGGTAGGTATTGGTCTGGTGCCAGTAGTGGTTGCCGTCGACCCACGCGGCCACGCCCCGAAGGAAGCGCAGCACGCTCGGGACGGGGCAGGCGGCGGCCAGGTCGGCGGCCGCGGCCTCGAACGCGTGCATGAGGTCGTTGTGGACCTCGACCGCCTTCAGATAGGCGTCGCGGACGGAGCAGCCCTCGCGTTCGGCGATCACCACGGGCAGGTTGAGGTGCCGGCCGGGGCTGGCGAGTTCCTTGGTGTAGGAGTACAGGTCGTTGACGATGGTGGTCGCGTTCCCGGCGAGCGCGATGACCCGTTGCATGGCGGGCTGGGCATGCAGGTCCGCCGGCAGTTCGTAGCCGCCGACGGTGTCGGTGATGGTGGGGCAGGGGCGGAAGTTGTTGAACTGGCGCATCGACAGGTACTCCCACACCTCCGGGACGTAGTCCGTCTCGGCCCAGGCGGCTTCGGCGAGATACCCCAGGTGCAGACGGGCCATGTCGTGCCGGAACCGGTCGGCCTGGGAGGCGGTGGCCTCCTGGGCGAAGTACTCCATGGCCGAGCGGTAGGCGCGCCGCGGCGCGTCCGAGTGGAGCGACTGCACCCACTCCGGCTGGTACTCCGTCGTGGTGTGGAGGGGGTCGAGGGCGGTGTGCGCCAGCAGCAGGCGTCCGCCGAGGCCGACGGGCGAGCCCCCGTGGTCCTCGCAGTAGCAGTCGTCGACGACGTTCTCGGCGACCATCAGCCGTGTGGCGAGCATCAGGTGGTCGACGGTGGGGGCGTCCGGATGACAGGCGACCATGTAGCGGCCCACGGAGAAGCCGTCGAACTGGTCCTCCCACTCCGGGGGGTACAGCTCGACCTCGTCCACCGCCCACGCCTTGATCCTGTGGCTGAGCTCCTCGACCCGTGCGGGGTCGGGTTCCGGCACCGGGTGGAAGTAGAGACCCGGGATCGGACGGCCCGCCACCGGGGGCTCCGCCTCCGGCGCAGGCGGCTCCTCGCGCCGGGCCAGGGACAGCCCTGTCGCGCCCAGACCGCTGGGGCCGCGCAGGATCCGCTCCAGGGCGGGGCTCGCCGTGGTGACGGGGGCCGAGGGCTGGGCGGGCGGGGCGAACAGGGCAGGCCGGACGCAGCCGACGGCTTCGATGCCGTGGCCGTGACCGTGGGCCCCGAAGCGGGCCGCGGCTGCAGGGAGACTCGACTGCAGAGGGGAAGGCCCGGGATCGGGCATCCTTGGCTCCTTGGTGAGGTGGTTGGGCTGTCCCGGATCCCGGGCATGCCCGGCCGGCCCGGGAGGGCCCGGGCCGTGGCCGGCGTGGCTGTAGCGGCCGCCGCGGAGCGGTTGTCGTGGCCGTGGGGCAGGTCCGCTCAGTCGTGCCTGCGGGCGATCTGTACGTTCTCCAGCACGCCGAGCGCGTCGGGCACCAGGACGGCGGCGGAGTAGTAGGTGGAGACCAGGTAGGAAATGATCGACCTCTCGTCGATGCCCATGAAGCGCACCGACAGGCCCGGCTCGTACTCCTCCGGCAGACCGGTCTGGCGCAGGCCGATGACGCCCTGGTTGTCCTCGCCGGTTCGCATCACCAGGATCGAGCTGGTGTTCTCCTTGCTGATCGGGATCTTGTTGCAGGGCAGGATCGGGACCCCGCGCCAGGCCGGGACCTGCTGTCCGCCGAGGTCGACGTGGTCCGGGTAGAGCCCGCGGGCGTTGAACTCGCGCCCGATCGCCGCGATGGCCTTGGGGTGGGCCAGGAAGAGCTTGGAGCCGCGGCGGCGGCAGAGCAGCTCGTCGAGGTCGTCCGGGGTGGGAGGGCCGGAGTGGGTCTGGATCCGCTGCTTGAAGTCGGCGTTGTGGAGCAGGCCGAACTCCCGGTTGTTGACCAGCTCGTGCTCCTGGCGCTCGCGCAGCGCCTCGATGGTGAGCCTGAGCTGCTCCTCCGTCTGGTTCATCGGCTCGTTGTAGAGGTCGGCGACCCTCGTGTGGACCCGCAGTACCGTCTGGGCGATGGAGAGTTCGTACTCGCGCGGGTGCGGCTCGTAGTCGACGAAGGTGCCGGGCAGCGCGGGTTCGCCGGTGTGGCCGGCGGACATCGCGATCTCGGCTTCGCCGTGCTTGTTCTGCCGCTGGTGCGGAAGCGCGCCGAACCGCTCGACGTGGGCATGGAGGTGCGGCGCCGAGGACATGACGGCGGCGAAGTCCGAGCGGGACAGCGTGAGCAGGGTGCCGGGCGTGGCGGCGGTGGCGGTGTAGTCCCAGCCCCCGGCACCGTCCAGCAGGGCGTTCTCGCCGAACCGGTCGCCGTCGGCGAGGACGGCGACGGCGACCTCGTCGCCGTACTTGCCGACGGAGGTCTGGTCGACCCGGCCGTGGGCGATCAGGTGGATCTCGTTCGCGGGGGTGCCGCGCTCGACCAGCACCTCACCGGCGCGGAAGTCACGCTGGACGCACCGGCCGGCGAGGGCGGTCAGCACGTCCATGTCGTCGAAGCCGCGCAGCATGGCGAGTTCGCCGAGCTCACGCGGGATCACCCGGACCTGGGCACCGTCCTGGACGAAGTCGATGCGCCCGTCGCCGACGGTGTAGGTCAGCCGCCGGTTCACCCGGTACGTGCCGCCCTTGGTCTCCACCCAGGGGAGCATCTTCAGCAGCCAGCGGGAGGTGATCTCCTGCATCTGCGGGGCGGACTTGGTCGTGGTGGCAAGGTTGCGGGCGGCCGCCGTGCCCAGGCTGGTCTGCGGAGGCTCGAGCTGCGCCTCCGGGCTGGTGTCCACGGTCATCGGGCAGGTTCTCCTTGCGTAAGGGCGGTGATGGCATGCGGGCACACGTCACCGGTGAAAGAAGAAAAAGGGGGCGGAAATCCGGGCATTCCAGCCGGTTCCGGGAGCACACTAACCGTCGAAGCAGCAGATCAGTTCAAGAAGCCACTGCTATTACCTCGATGCGGTGATCTTGCGGCGGGGCGTTTACGGCCCGCTTCGGCGTGGTTCGAGCCCGGTCGAACATCTGCCCTCCGGGCCCGGCCTGACGGATCGTCACCGATCGACGAGGAACATCGCCGCGTCGTCCGCCAGGCGATCCCGGGTGTGGCGGAGCAGTCTCCGGTGCAGTTGGTCCAGGAACTCCTGCGGACCGCTGTCCGGCATCGCGTCCACCGCCTCCATCGCCTCGGGCAGGGCGAAGAAGTCGTTGCCGCTGTTGCGGGCTTCGATGACGCCGTCGGTGTACAGGAGCAGACGGTCTCCGGGCGCGAAGGAATAGCGGTCAGCCCGGCCGGGGGGACCGGTGATGAACTCCACCAGTCCGAGCGGCGGCAGCGGGCAGGCGGGCATCAGGGCGCCGGCCGTTCCGTCACGCAGGAGCAGCGGAGGCGGATGACCGCGGTTGACGACCTCGACGACGGGCCCGTCCGGCACCTGGGCCACCAGCGCGGTGACGAAACCCTCCCCGAGTAGTTCCGCGTCGATCACGCCGGGCACGGCGGCATCGCGCAGCAGTGCCGCCTCGCAGCGGTTGATGACCCCCACCAGTTCGTCCTCGTAGTGCACGGCCTCGCGGAACGCGCCGAGCACGGCCGCGGCCGCACGTACGGCCGGCAGCCCCTTGCCCCGGACGTCACCGACGATCACGCGGACCCCGTACTTCGTCTGCACGGCCTCGTACAGATCGCCTCCGATCTGCGCTCCCGTCTCGGCCGCGAGGTACATGCCGGCCACGCGTACGGGGCCCAGCCGGGCCGGGACGGGCCGCAGCACCGCCTCCTGCGCCGCCACGGCGATCCGGCGGACCTGGTCGAGTTCGTCCTCCCGCCGCCTGCGGACGGTGCTGCTCGTCGCGACGCTCGCCACCGACACCAGGAACAGGGCCAGGAAGTTCGTGTAGACCTGCTGAGTGCCCCACGCCCCGTTGTAGGTCGCCGTGGTCACGCTCACGGCCACGGCCAGGGCCACCGCCGCAAGGGTGCCCTTGGGCCCCATCGCCACCGCGGCCAGCGCCGGCGTCGCGACCAGCAGGGGGCCGGTGTACAGCACGTGAGCGGGCGTGAATTCGATGATCAGCACCGAGAGCGCGATCACGAAGGGCACACACTCCGCGAGTACGAAAAGAACCTGGTGACGGCCGCCCTCTCCCGGTCGAGGAGGTGAGGGGAAGGGCATCCGCATGGAACCAGCGTGCCCCGTCGAAGCTGCTTGCCGCCACCTGTCCCCCGCGCGGGGCCTCTCAGGCGTAGGGACCGGGACCGCCGGGCATGTGATGCGGTGCGGGCGTCGGGGCGCTCGTCCCCCGGTCCCGCCCCAGGGCGAGGCCCCTGCGAGCCTTGGAGCGCTGAGTTCGGATGAGCAGCAGCCCCGCGAACGACCCGACGCCGCGGACACCCCCGCCGAACCCTGCCGGAAGGGAGCCCGCGGTCTCCCGTCAGGAGTTCGACGCGATCTTCGCCGCGGTCCGCACGTGGGGCCGCTGGGCCCCGGCCGACCGCGGCGCCTGGAACCGCGTCACGCCGGACCACGTACGGCGGGCCGCCGCCCTGATCCGCTCCGGTACGGCGGTCCCGCTGGGTCTGCCCTGGGACACCCGGACCGGACCGGACAACGGCAAGCCGGCCTTGCACTACATGTCCGACCTCGGTGACGTGGAGCCCGGGGAACCCGCCACGTACAAGGACTTCATCGGCGTCGACTACCACGGCAAGGCCGTGAGCCACCTGGACGCCCTGTCGCACGTCGCATACGAGGGGCGGCTCTACGACGGGCGGCCGGCAGGCGAGGCCGTCGGCGCCGCAGGTGCGCGCTTCGGCTCGGTGGCGGCGCTCGGCCCCCTCGTCACCAAGGGGGTACTCCTCGATCTGCCGGCCGTGCTCGGCCTCGACTGGCTGGAGCCCGGGCATGCGGTCCACGCGCGGGACGTCGCCGCCGCGGAGCGGGCACTGGGAGTGACGATCGACGACGGCTGCGCGGTGCTGCTGCGCTCCGGCCGCTTCCGGCGCCGCCGGGAGACCGGCCCCTGGGACTCGGACGCCGCGAGCGCGGGCTTCCACGTGGACGCCGTGCCCCTGCTGGCCGAGCGCGCCGTCGCCCTGCTCGGCGGCGACGGGGACAGCGACCTGCGCCCCTCGCCGGTCGAGGGCGTCCACTCCCCCGTCCATGCCCTCGCCGTGGCGGCCATGGGGGTGCCGCTGCTGGACAACCTGGACCTCGAGGCACTCTCCGCCGCCTGCGCCGAGGCGGGGCGGTACGAGTTCATGATCGTCGTGGCCCCGCTGAACGTGCCGGGCGGGACGGGCTCGCCCGTCGATCCGGTCGGGATCCTCTGATTCGAATGATCCGAATGATCCGAATAAACCGGGAGGAATATACTCGAAAGACGCTTACTCGGGGCAAGTGCTCCGGTACGACCGAGGCCGAGGGCCCGGTAAGGAGAAGTGATGCGTATGGGGGTCACGGGAGACGAGATCGGCCCCGCACGCTCCCGTGAGCGGTTCCTGCTGGGCGAGCCGGTCGCGAGCGGGGTACGCAGCCCGATCCTGAACTCCTGGCTGCGCTGCCAGTCCCTGGGACTGTCACCGGACCAGACCGAACTCCCCTACAGGGACGATTTCGATCCGGACAGCCGGCTGGTCCGTGCGGCCACACCCGTGCTCGACCAACTGGCATCCCGTTTCACGGGCAGCCAGATGAACGTCTCCCTCGCCGACGGGAACGGAACGGTGCTGCAGCGCCGCTTCGGGGAGCCCACCCTCGCCCATGACCTCCCGCCCATCCAGAGCGTCCCCGGCTTCGTCTTCGCCGAGCGCTTCGCGGGGACCAACGGCATCGGTCTCGCGCTCGCCGAGCGGCGGCTCGTCCAGGTCTACGGGGCCGAGCACTTCGCCGAGCGCTCCCAGTCGAACGCCTGCTCCGCCACCCCGATCCGCGACCAGCTGAGCGGACACGTCGTCGGCGTCCTGTGCTTCGGGTACCCGCACGGCTACGAGGACCCGGCACTGCCCGCGCTGGTCCGCCGGGCGGCCGAGACCATCGAGCGGCGGCTGATGGAGCAGCACTCGGAGCGCGAGCGCGCCCTGCTGCGGACGTACCTCGACGCCAGCCACCTCACCCGGACCGGCTCGGCCGCCGGGAACGGACATCTGATCGGACTGGACGAGCTCGGCGACAGCGGGCTGGACCGGAGCGATCAGATGATCCTCAAGGAGAAGGCCACCGAGCTCATCTCCTCGACCCAGCGGGCCGCCGTGGAGGTGGCCCTGCCCCACGGGCGGGGTGTCACGCTCATGAGCAGCCCACTCGTGAGCCGCTCGGGGGTGCAGGGCGTCGTCGTCGAGGCCGTGCTCAGCGGCGATGCGGCGCCGGTGCACCACCTCTCCCTCCTGCCCCGCACCGCACCGCCCTCCGGTCCGCCGCCCGGCCCTCTCGCCCCTCCCGCCGCTCCGGCCGCCGCAGGCCACACCCGCGGCAAGGTCAGAGGACTGGTGCTGGTCGGCGAGCCGGAAGTGGGGAAGTACGCCGTCGCGGCACGCCGCCGCCTGGAGCTGCTGGCCGAGGCCAGCACCCGTATCGGCACCACGCTGGACGTGACCCGCACCGCCTGGGAGCTCGCCGAGATGGCGGTTCCGCGCCTGGCCGACTACGTCACCATCGACGTGCCCGAGGCCGTGCTGCGCGGCGAGGAGTCCGCCGATCCCCGGGCCGAGCTGCACCGCACGGTGGTCCACGGCATTCGCGAGGACTGCCCGTTCTACCCGGTCGGGCAGCGGGTGGAGCTGCGCGCCGGCACTCCCCACATGCGGTGTCTGGACAGCGGGCAGGCGGTACTGGAGGCCGATCTGAGGCTTGCCGTCGGCTGGATCGACCAGGAGCCCGAGCACGCTCGGCAGATCTTCGCCCACAACGTGCACTCCCTGGTCTCCGTCCCCCTGCTGGCCCGCGGCGTCCTGCTGGGGGTCGCCAGCTTCTACCGCTCGGAGGACCCCGCCCCCTTCGGGGACGACGACAGCTGGCTGGCCCAGGAGCTCGCCGCCCGCGCCGCGCTCTGCATCGACAACGCCCGCCGCTACACCCACGAACACACCCTGGCCCTGGCCCTGCAGCAGAGCCTGCTCCCGCACGGCGTTCCCGACCAGGGCGCCGTCGAGGTCGCGCACCGCTACCTGCCCGCCGAATCCGGGGTGGGCGGCGACTGGTTCGACGTCATCCCGCTCTCCGGCACCCGGGTCGCCATGCTCGTCGGAGACGTCGTGGGCCACGGCCTGCACGCCGCCGCCACCATGGGCCGGCTGCGTACCGCCGCCCGCAACTTCGCCGAACTGGAACTCGCCCCGGACGAGCTCCTCACCCACCTGGACAACCTCCTGGTGCGGCTGGACCGGGAGGAGGGCGGCGAGAACGACTCCGGCAGTACCGGCATCGTCGGCGCCACCTGCCTCTACGCCGTCTACGACCCCACGACGCGGCAGTGCACCATGGCCCGCGCCGGCCACCCCCCGCCCGCCCTGGTCCACCCCGGCGGCGTCGTGACGTTCCCCGACCTTCCGGCCGGACCGCCGCTGGGCCTGGGCGGTCTGCCCTTCGAAACGGCCGAGATCCAGCTCCCCGAGGGGAGCACGCTGGTCCTCTACACCGACGGGCTCGTCGAGGACCGCCATCGCGACATCGATGTCGCCCTCGAGCAGCTGAGCCGTGTCCTGTCCCACCCGGACCGCACCCCGGAGGACACCTGCCAGGCGGTCATCGACGCGATGGCGCCCGACCACCCCGCGGACGACATCGCGCTGCTCGTCGCCCGCACCCGGACCGTGCCCGCCGACCGGATCGCCACGTGGGAGGTGCCCGCGGACCCGGCCCTCGTCTCCGGCATCCGTGCCGCCGCCACCCGCCAGCTGGCCGACTGGGGGCTGGAGGAGCTCGCGTTCGCCGCCGAGCTGATGCTCAGCGAGCTGGTCACCAACGCGGTCCGCTACGGCACCGAGCCCATCCACGTACGGCTGGTCCGCGACCGCAACCTGATCTGCGAGGTCGCCGACGGCAGCAGCACCGCCCCGCACCTGCGGCGGGCGGCCACGACGGAGGAGGGCGGACGCGGCCTGTTCCTCGTCGCACAGCTCGCCCACGCCTGGGGCACCCGCTACACCACCCACGGCAAGGTCATCTGGGCCGAATGCGCCCTGGACGCGGCCTGACCGTCACCCCTCGATCCTCTCGGCACTCGACCATCGGAGGCACAGACAGCGGCATATCGCCCATATGGCGATAGTCACCAGTAGCATCACCGATGTCCCTCAGCGATGTCCGTCAGCGATGTCCTCATCGCTTCAGGAAGCACCTCCCCAGGCGGCCCCGGAGAAGTCCGTGCATGACACTCCCGTCACCTCGACGAGCCCGCCCTCGCGCTCCGGCGGAGCGCCCCTCGTCCGCATACGCGGTCTCGGCAAACGGTTCGGCGGCACCGTCGCCCTCGACGGCGTCGGCCTCGACGTCCACGGCGGCAGCGTCCTCGCCCTCCTCGGCCCCAACGGTGCCGGGAAGTCCACCCTCATCAAGGTGCTCGCCGGGGTCCACCGCGCCGACGCGGGCGAGGTGACCGTCGCCGGGCACCCGCTCGGCTCCGACGCGGCACGCCGCACCATGTCCTTCATCCACCAGGACCTCGGTCTGGTCGAGTGGATGACCGTCGCCGAGAACATCGCCCTCGGGACCGGATACCCCCGCCGCCGCGGCCTGATCTCCTGGCGCGAGACCCGGAGGAACTGCGCCGAGGCACTGCGGATCGTCGGCGGACACCTGGACGCCGACGCCCGCATCGCCGATCTGGCCCCCGCCGAACGCTCACTGGTCGCGATCGCCCGCGCCCTGGCCAGACAGGCGGAGCTGTTCGTCCTGGACGAGCCGACCGCCACCCTCCCCGCCGCGGACTGCGCCCGCCTCTTCGACGTACTGCACGCCCTGCGCGACCGGGGGCACGGCATCCTCTACGTCAGCCACCGCCTCGACGAGGTGTACGAGGTCGCCGACACCTTCGCCGTCCTGCGCGACGGACGGCTCGTCAGCCACGGCCCCCTCGCCCCGTACAGCCCCGCCCGTCTGGTACGCGACATCGTGGGCCCCGAACCGGCCGGCGGCCCGCCCCCCGCAGCCGCCCCCGGGTTCCGTTCCGCCCCTGCTTCCCGCTCCGTGCCCGTCCGCCCGCCCGTACTGCGCCTCGACGGCGTGACGACAGAACGCACCGCCCCGGTCAGCCTGGAGCTGCGCGAAGGCGAGATCCTCGCCATGGTCGGGCTGACCGGGGCCGGCCACATGCACCTGGGCCGCGCCCTCGCCGGCGCACTGCCGCTCCTCGGCGGCCGGGCACTGCTCGACGGCCGTCCGTACCACCCGCGCACGGTCACCGCCGCCCTCGGTTCCGGCGTCGGTTTCGTGGCCGCCAACCGGCAGGAGGAGGGCTGCGCCGCGGAACTGACGGTACGGGAGAACTTCCTGGCCAATCCCCGCGCAGCCGGGGTGCCGGCCTGGCGCTGGGTCGCCCCGCGGCGCGAGCGCGCCGAGGCCGCCGCCCTGATCGAGCGGTTCCACGTACGCCCTCGCGACAGCGAGGTGCCGATCGCCACCCTGTCCGGCGGCAACCAGCAGAAGGTCATGGTCGGCCGCCCGCTCCGCGGGAAGCTGCGTCTGCTGATCCTCGAGGAGCCGACGGCCGGCGTGGACGTCGGCGCCAAGGCCGCGATCCACCGGCTCCTCGACGAGGCGCTGGCCGCCGGCCTGGCGGTCCTGCTCATCTCCACCGATTTCGAGGAGGTCGCCGACGTGTGCCACCGCGCGCTCGTGTTCGGGCGCGGGAGCGTGGTGGCCGAGCTGGCGGGTGAGACGCTGAGCGTCACCGAACTCACCCGCACCGCCTCGGCCCTGCCCGCGATCACCGGAAGCGCGGGGAGCCGGTGAGCCCCGCACCCTCCTCGGCCTCGCGCCGATCCCTGCCGGGTCGTCTGCACGGGCACTTCATCGGCACGTACGGCCTCCTGGCCCTCACCGTCCTGCTCTTCCTGCTCTTCTCTCTCGTCCTCCCCGACACGTTCCCCACACGGGACAACGTCTCCTCGATCCTCTCCAACCAGTCGATTCCGGCCGTCATGGCGCTCGGCGCGACGATCCCCATCGCGAGCGGCAAGTTCGACCTGTCCATCGGTTACGCCCTGGGCCTGGCGCACGTCCTGGTGCTGTACCTCATCGTCGACGCGGGCTGGCCCTGGCCGCTCGCCTGCCTCACGGTGGTCCTCGGGGGGACCCTGGCCGGCGCCGTGAACGGTGTCGTCGTCGAGTTCGCCCGTATCGACTCCTTCATCGCCACGCTCGGCACCGGCAGCATGATGTACGCCGTCACCGGCTGGATCACCGAGGGGAGCCGGATCGTCCCCGGCCCCGACGGCCTTCCGGCGGCCTTCACCGGCCTCTACGACTCCCGGTTCCTCGGCCTGCCGCTACCCGCCTTCTACGTACTCGGCCTCGTCGCCGTCCTCTGGCTGATGCTGGAGCGGCTGCCGTTCGGCCGGTACCTGTACGTCATCGGCTCCAATCCCCGCGCCGCCGAGATCATCGGCATCCCCACGCACCGGTACTGCGTCTACGCCTTCGCCGGATCGGGCACGGTCGTCGGCTTCGCCGGTGTGCTGCTCGCCGCGCAGCAGCAGATCGGCAACCCCAGTGTCGGCCTGGACTACCTGCTGCCCGCGTTCGTCGGCGTCCTGCTCGGCTCCACCACGATCAAGCCGGGTCGGGCCAACGCCCTGGGCACGCTGGTGGCCGTCACCGTACTCGCCGTCGGCCTCGCCGGGATCGGCCAGCTCGGCGCCGATTTCTGGGCCACCCCGCTGTTCAACGGCGGCACTCTGCTCATCGCGGTCGGGCTGGCCGGCTACGCGGCCCGCCGGCGGCTGCGCGCCGGCGCCAAGGCCACCGGCGCGCCACCCGCGAAACAGCCGGCCGCGGCGGCGGGCGACGACGGCGGGGACGCCCCCTGAACCTCCCGGAGAACACCTCGCAGCGCACACCAGCGTCAGGAGCACCGTGTACCCGAACCGCAAGAACGCCCTCGCGGCCGCCGTCCTGCTGGCAGCCGCCGCCGGCGCCGTCGCCGGCTGCCAGAGCGGCTCGTCGAACCCCACCGGCCCTTCCTCGGCCGCTGGCTGCCCGGCCGTCCTCCAGGAGGCGAAGGCGGCCGTTCAGCGGGCCGAGAGCAAGGACACCTCGTGGAACGGCCCCACCACCGGGCCCAAGGCGGCCCCCGGCAAGACCATCGTCTACGTCGCGCAGACCATGACCAACCCGGGCGTCGCCGGAGTCGCGAAGGGCGTCAAGGAGGCGGCGCAGGCCATCGGCTGGGACGTCCGGGTCATCGACGGGGAGGGCACCCCGGCCGGCATCCAGGCGGCGCTCAGCCAGGCCGTCACCCTCAAGCCCTCGGGCATCGTCATCGGCGGCTTCGATCCCCGCCTGACCTCACAGCAGGTGACGCGGGCCGAGGAGGCGGGGATCCCGCTCATCGGCTGGCACGCGGTCAGCTCCCCCGGCCCGAGCACGAGCCCCAGGCTCTTCACCAACATCACCACGAAGGTGGAGGAGGTGGCGAAGGCCGGCGCGGACTGGGTCATCGCCCAGTCCGACGGCGACGCCGGGGTCGTCGTCTTCACCGACGACTCGATCCCGTTCGCCGGTACGAAGTCCCGGCTGATCGAGCGGCGGCTCGCCGCCTGCCCCGGCGTGAAGCTCCTGGCGCACGCGAACATCCCGATCCCGGACGCGAGCCGGCGCACCCCCCAGGAGGTCTCCTCGCTCCTGTCCCGCTTCCCGAAGGACTGGACGTACTCCGTCGCCATCAACGACCTGTACTTCGACGATGCCGCCCCGGCCTTCCGCGCCGCCGGCAGGCCCGGCGCCGGGCCGCCCTTCAACATCGGCGCCGGCGACGGCGACCCCTCCGCGTTCCGGCGCATCAACAACAAGCAGTTCCAGTCCGCGACCGTCCCGGAGCCGCTCTCGCAGCAAGGCTGGCAGATCGTCGACGAGTTCAACCGGGCATTCGCCCAGCAGCCCGCCAGCGGCTACGTGGCTCCCGTCCACATCGCCACGGCGGCGAACAACAGCGGGGCCACCTCCTGGAACCCCCAGGGCTACCAGGAGGCGTACGAGAAGATCTGGCGCGGCTGACCGGTCCTCAGGTGGCCGGCGGACCTCGTACGATGTGGCCCGGGCGGGGCCGTAGCGCAGAGGTCGTCGCGCGCGGTCTCCAAAACCGCGAGGACGCCGGTTCGATTCCGGCCGGCTCCGTCCCGGGCATCGGCCGGCGGCCCCCGGCACCGGATGCCGGGGGCACTGTCATGCCGAGCGCATGGCAGCTAACGGCGCCGGGCCATGCCCTGTGGCGTCGGCGATGCCGCGGGCAGGTGATCAGGAAGAGATCGAGGACGCGGAGCACGTTCGGACGCCGGTGAAGCCAGTCGGGCGGCGCCTCCTGCGAAGACGTCGCCAACGGACCCGCGGGAGTGTCCCCGCTGTCAGCCCAGAATATGGATGCAGCGCTGCTCACTGCCTCCCCGAGCCGGAACCACCGGTCGCCAGGGCCACCGTGACGGCGCAGCCGTGGGCGTGTACGGCGTTCAGGTCCACGCCGGGGACATCGGCCGCGGCGTCACCTCCAGCGCACCAGGGCGGTCATCGCGGCAAGGTCCGTCTCCGACCGGGCGATCGGGGCCTCGGGCCAGAGCAGTTCGTACTCCGTCTGGATCCGGAAGATCTCATCGGCGAAGGAGCGCACGACCTTGCCGGTGACCGTGCCCCGCTCCGCGTGCTCGAAGAACTGCTCGCAGGCCTCCACGGCGCCTTCGCAGTCGTTGTCGAACTCGAAAAGTGCGCAGATCTCGCCGACGGCGTGGTCACGCGAAGTCAGGTGGCCGATCCCGCAGTCGAGCCCATCATCGTGAAGGTCGTCGGGGTACGGCGCGCGGTGCCAGGAACCGTCCTCGAACCAGTAGACGCACTCGATCCTGCCTTGCTCCAGACGGTCGTGCGGGAGTTCCCGGTGCACCCACCCGGGCGCCCCGGCGAGGAGATCGATCGGCGGCTCGTACCGCGCAACCTTGCTGGAATCGTCCTGCCCGAAGAGAACAGCGCGGCCGCCTTCGGCCCGGATGAACACCCACCGGCTGCAAGCGCCGTCGTCGTAGTGCAAGTAGCTGTCGCTGTCGCCGAGCCAATACCCGCTCCGGAAACGCTCCTTCTCCTCATCGGCATTCCAGGTCGCCACGGCAAACGCGGCCCAGCGCGCCCACAACACGCTCGCTTCCGGAAGGTCCTCCGGCCGCCCCGGACGATTGATCTTCATGCCCACCTCATAATCCCCAGCCCTTGCATCCGGCCACCGACACTATCGACGGGAGTTCGAATCCGCCGGCGCCGGCGGCTGGTGCTGTGACCGTACGCGGTGACACCCTTCGGTATCCGGCCGGCGCAGGCCGGGTATAAGGGCCCTGTAAGAGGCGGCCGACCGGCCTGCGATGATCGTGGACACAACAACGGACCAAGGGGATGAAGCAAGTGATCAGTCGCAGGATCGTCCGTGCCATACCCGCATTCGCGCTGGCCGGGCTGCTGCTGAGTCCGCAGGCGGAGGCTCAGGCTGCGCCGGTGACGGTTCGTCCGGTCGCGGTCGCCGCTGCCATGGCGCAGCTTCCGTCCCAGGGTGCACCGGCCCAGGCAGCATCTGCGCAGCTCAGGCACTCGGCAGTCGGCTCCGCCAACCTCGTCGACGGCGACAAGAAGGGCGACAAGAAGAAGGACAAGAACAAGAAGAGCAAGAAGAAGGGCTTCTTCAAGAAGTTGGGCACCGTCGCTCTTATCGGCACCGTGCTCATCGTTCTGCTCGTCATCGCCGCGATCGTCTTCGCCGTCCGGCGGCGCCGCAGGGAGGCGTGACCGCTCCGTCGCGGAGGCTTGCGACTCACGCGGCAGCAACGCCGGGCACGATCGCAGCCGTCGAGTTCGAGAGGCGCCGCAGTGCGGCGACCGCCTCGGCGGCGATATCGGGAGACGGCGTCGCAGGTGGTCCTGGTGGTACGCGTGACGCCGTTCGCCGCGTCGACGAGCTCGGGGCGGCTCTCCGGGGCACCGCATGCGGACGGGCCCCGGGGTGTGTGCGCCGCCTACTGGTACGGGTCGAAGGGGATGCCCGCCGGCTTGGCCTCCGCGAGGTGGGAGGAGAAGGCACCGTCCTTCAGGCCGAAGTGGGCACTGCCGAAGTCGGCCTGGCTGAGCTTCTCCCGGAGCGTGGCCGGGTAGCCCGACCAGCCGACGAGCGCGGGGAACTGCCAGGTGCGGCGGTGGTTCTCCGGCGGTTCGTCGTTCGTGTTCGCCGCGCGGAAGCAGTGCGTGCCGATGCCGTCCTTGTGGTAGACGATCTTGGGATGGGTACCGTCCCAGCGGATCTGGTCGCGCGCGTGGATCTCGAAGTCGCCGTGGGCGGAGGTGGCGACGTACTTCGCCTCGTTGCCCTGGATCCACACCACGACGTGTTCCCAGTCGTGGCGGTGGCCGCCGAGGCCGATTCCGGGGACGGCTTGGTCCTTCTCGAAGTACAGCGCGTACACCACGGCGCACCAGCCGTTGTTGCAGGTGGCGCGGGAGTAGCCGTTGGTGTTGGCGAGGTCCGAGGCGTCACGGCAGCTGCCGTCGAGGGCGCCGCTGGGCTTGAGACCGCCGTTCAGGACGCCGGTCGGGCCTATGGCGGGCGTCGGATAGCAGCCGTCGGTGTCGTAGTCGTACGCGGGCTGGAAGGTCATCTCGATGGCCTCGGCGTTGGCGGGGAGCGCCGGAGGCGGAGCCGCGAAGGCCGTCTGGGCGGCGGCGACGACCAGCGCGAGGGCGGCGCCGACGACTAAGGATGATCTCCGGATGTGCTGGCTCGTCCGCAAAGCAGGCCTCCAGGCCGGTCGATTCGGGGGGGCGGTCGGATCCCGGCGGTGTGGCCGGCGTCGCTCAGCGAGCATCATTCGCGAACCCCGACGACGCGGCAAGGGTCCTGACAGCAGCTGTTCACCTGCGATCGAGCTGTCACAACAGCGCTGATTTCAGGGCGAGTTGAGGTGGGCCCGGAGATCCGGAGCACCCCCGCTGCGCGGGGGCCGACGGGGTGACCGGCGCAGTGACCGGTGTCGCGCGACGCCGCGAGCAGTCCGCCGGGCCGTCACAGGAACCGACGGACGCCTGTCGCCGGCACCTGGTTCCCGCGCGAAACAGTGATATGCATCACCATGGATCGCGGGATCACGGAAGCATTACGTCCGCTCGCGCTTCCCCGACATATCGATATTTGTCCCACTGGGATCGACATTCCCCTCTTCATCGAAATGGGCATTTTGGGGAGCGGGGCATTCTGCGGCAACTCGCCACGTCACAGCCGCGTCTGATGGTCGGCCCTCGTCTCGCGCCGTCGGCCGACCGGACGGGCAGCACGAGTTTCCGCCCATTTCAAGCCCGCTGTACGGAGGTGCCGCGCGGCCCGGCGGCGAGACTTGCCAGCCCCTTCCAGGGCTTCTAAGAATGGCGGCCCGGCCCCGGCGCTCCAGCAGCTCAGGCGCAGGACGCATCGCAGAAACCAAGTGAGGTCACGCATGCAAAAGCACCGTAAAAAGCGGACGCACTACAAGAAAATAACCATCGCCGCCGTCACGCTCGGCATCGTGGGCATACCCACCGCCGCCATGGCGTGCCTGGACACCCAGGAGGCGGGCTCTGCGAGGGCCGCCGGCCGGCACCACGGCATGCGCCCCTCCCACACTGCCCCGTCCCCCAGCGAGTCGATCCAGACCCAGGCGGGTCCGGCGGACGCCCCGGTCGAGACGGCACCGGCCGTGCCGGTCGAGCAGACCGAGCAGGCTCCGCAGCCGACGGAGCCCACCGAGCCGTCGACGGCCCCCGCGGCGCCGAAGCCCGTGCAGCCGGCCCCGGCCCGGCCGACGGCTTCCGTGACTCCGCAGAAGCCGACCACCCCGACCGCTGCGCCCTCCGGCCCGGCCGCCCAGGTGGTGGCCCTCGTGAACAAGGAGCGCGCCAAGGTCGGGTGCTCCGCGCTGACCGTCAATGCGAAGCTGACGGATGCCGCGCTGAAGCACAGCGAGGACATGGCCGCGCACGCCAACATGTCGCACACCGGCTCCGACGGTTCGGACCCGGGCCAGCGCATCACCCGTGCGGGATACACCTGGACGACCTACGGCGAGAACGTCGCCTACGGCTACAACACGCCCGAGCAGGTCATGACCGGCTGGATGAACAGCCCCGGGCACCGGGAGAACATCCTCAACTGTGCCTTCAAGGAGATCGGCGTCGGCCTCGCGCAGCCGAACTTCTTCTGGACGCAGGACTTCGGCACGGCCCGCTAGCGTTCTGAGTGAGGAACTTCTTGAATTCCTCAGGGCTGTCCCGTAATCCCTGATGGGTCAGTGCGTGCGCCCGCCGGGGATTACGGGACAGCCCTTCGGCGCGGCGGCGGCGGTGAGGTCTCCTCAACTGGCCACGTGGAGACGGAACATGCGCATACCTGCCCCGTCTGTCACCGTCGCGATGGTCGCCGCGACCGTAGCGGGAGGAGCGGCTCCGGCCTCTGCCTGGAGGCCGGTACCGGCCTCCACCCACAATTCCGCGACCGCGACCTACGAGCGCGTCGACGGCGCGGTGAACTGAACCACCTCGAGCGGCGGGCCCTGTCGCCCGACGGGGTGAGCCGCCCCGTACGGTACTGGAACGCCTGGCGCAGGTAGACGTAGCTGCCGCCCGAGCCTGGCATCGACGCCCCCGGCTCGGCCCAGATGAGGCCGTCGGCGAGGGAGAGGGCGGCGCCCGCGATGAAGCCGACGACGGCCTGCGGCCCGCCGAGTGCCGCGACCGTCGGGGGTCTTGCGTCATGCGTCCACTGGACCCATTATGTGCGTCCAGTGGACGCATAACAGAGGGAGGCGGGCGTGGACCGGACGGCAGGCACCCGAGGGCAGCACGGGACGGGCACGGAGACGGATACGGGGACAGGCGCGGCGGCAGGCGCCGGGCTGCGCGGGAGTGCGTTCGTGCCGCGGCAGGAGAACCTCGAACTGCCCCTGCCGCCCGTGTTCACCGACCTCGCACAGGAGCGCGAGCACCGCAAGCAGCGGCTCGCCGGAGCCTGCCGCATCTTCGGCCGCCTCGGCTTCTCCGAAGGCGTCGCGGGACACATCACCGTGCGGGACCCGGAGTACCCGGACATGTTCTGGGTCAACCCGTTCGGCATGTCCTTCCGGCACGTCCGCGTCAGCGACCTGATCCTCGTCGACCACGAGGGACAGGTCCGCCACGGCAGGCGCCCGGTCAACCGGGCCGGATTCGTGATCCATTCGGCCATCCACGCCGCCCGCCCCGACGTCGTCGCCGCCTGTCACGCCCACGCCGTCCACGGGAAGGCGTTCTCCAGCCTGGGGCGCCTGCTGGACCCGATCACCCAGGACGCGTGCGCCGTGTACGAGCAGCACACCGTCCACAGGGACGGCGCCGGCGCCGTGGTGGTCGAGGAGGAGGCCGGCCGGCAGCTCGCCGCGGGGCTGGGGCAGCACAAGGCCGTCATCCACCAGAACCACGGCATCTTCACGGTCGGCGAATCGGTCGACGAGGCGGCCTGGTGGTTCATCTCCATGGAGCGCAGCGCCCAGGCGCAGCTGCTCGCGCAAGCCGCGGGCACCCCGCACCTGATCGACCCCGAGGCCGCCCGGCACACCCGGGACCAGACCGGATTCCCGCTCGCGGGCTGGTTCTCCTTCCAGCCGCTCTGGGACGAGATCGCCCGCACGGAACCCGACCTCTTCGAATAGGCGCCACCACCCATGACGCTCCAGCCCGAAGCCGATGCCGAACCCGCCCCGGCGGAGCCCGGCTCCCCTGCCTGGTGGCAGGACCGGTACGCCGAGCGCGACCGGCGCAGGCCCCGCCAGGGCGGACTGACGCTCGACCGGATCACCGCGGGCGCGCTCGAACTGGCCGACCGCGAGGGCCTGGAGGCGCTCACGATGCGCCGGCTCGGCGATCACCTCCAGGTCCGCCACACCTCCCTCTACCGGCACGTCGCGAGCCGCGAGGAGCTGCTGATCGAGACGGTCGACCACATGCTCGGGGAGATCCGGCTGCCCTCCCTCGACGGGAACTGGCGGGCCGGGCTGGAAGGCGGGGCCCGGGAGTTCCGCCGGGTGCTCGCGGCACACCCGGCGGTCGTCCCGTTGCTGACCGCCGGTCAACTGCTCGGCCCCAATGCCCTGCGGGCCCGTGAGCACGCGCTCGGACAGCTCCTTGCACACGGGTGGGCCCCGCGGTCGGCCGTCCATGTCTACCTGACGGTCACCCACTTCGTGATCGGCGCCGCGGTGCTCGACTCCGGCGGCGCGGCCCGTACCGCCGATCAGCGTGCCGCGATGGCCGGACTGTTCGCCTCCCTCTCCCCGCGCACCCACCCGGTGGTCCACCGCCACGCCGAACTGCTCAACTCGCTCGACGCCGAGGCCGAGTTCGCGTTCGGCCTGCGGGCGCTGCTGCACGGCCTGGGCCACCTGCACGACGAGGAGGCCCGCGCATGACCGACGGCGTGAGCGACGGCACGGCCGACGGCACGACCGACGACACGAGCGGCCACATGACCAGCCCACGCGTTCTGCCGCCGCTGCGCCGCTGGACCGAGGGCGGCAGCACCGTACGGATCGACGGCCGCGCGGTCTTCGTACGCCAGGACGGGCCTGCGCACGGCGCGCCCGTCACCCTCGTCCACGGTTTCCCGACCTCCTCCCACGACTGGGCCGCCGTCGTCCCGGCGCTCGTCGCGGCCGGACTCCGGGTCACCACGCTGGACCTGCTCGGCTTCGGGGAGAGCGACAAGCCCCGGCGCCACCGCTACTCGGTGCTCGACCAGGCCTCACTGGTCGAGGAGGTCTGGCGGCGGTACGGGATCGGCAGTACCGCCCTGGTCGCACACGACTACGGGGTGAGCGTCGGCCAGGAGCTGCTGGCCCGCGACCCGGCCCGGATCACCCGCATGGCCTGGCTCAACGGTGGCCTCTACCCCGATCTGCACCGCCCCGTGCCGATCCAGCGCCTGCTGCACGGTCCGCTGGGTCCACTGCTGGCGCCCCTCGGCACGGAACGGCGGTTCGCCGCGTCCCTGCGCGCCGTGCTCGGACGACCGGTCCACGACGAGGACCTGCACGACCTGTGGGCGGCCGCGTCCCGGGCCGGCGGCCACCGCCTCGCCCCGCGGCTGCTGCGCTACATCGACGAGCGCCGTCGGCATGCCGCGCGCTGGACCTCGGCCCTGGAGGGCTTCCCCGGACCCACCCTGTTCGTGTGGGGACCCGCCGACCCGATCAGCGGGGCCCACGTACTCCCCCGGATCCGGGCACGGATGCCGCAGGCCCATGTCGTCGAGCTCGCCGGGCCGCCGGCCGTCGGGCACTACCCGCAGCTGGAAGATCCCGAAGCGGTGGCGGCCGCGTTCGCCGCGTTCCTCACGCCCTGAGGCCCCAGGAGTCCATCGGGGTTCCACCGGTCAAGGCGTCCGGGCATCAGGACGTCAGGACATCATGCTGATCAACGAGGCGGCGCGAGGGATAATGTCACTCTCGCCCACCGGCCGCTGGAGCCCACGATGTCTTCGCTCGCCTCGCTGATCAGCATCGACCGCACCAGCCCGGTTCCCCTGTACTTCCAGGTGGCCGTGCGGCTGGAGGAGCTGATCGCCGGTGGCGAGCTGCCCGCGGGATCCCGGCTGGAGAACGAGGTCGCCCTGGCCGGTGACCTGGGCCTGTCCCGTCCCACCATGCGGCAGGCCATCCAGCATCTCGTCGACAAGGGGCTGCTGGTCCGCAAGCGCGGCGTCGGCACTCAGGTCGTGCACAGCAGGGTCCGCCGCCAGGTCGAACTGACCAGCCTCCACGACGACCTGCTCCGCGCCGACCGGCATCCGCGCACCGAGGTCCTGTCGATGGAGCGCGTTGCGGCCCCGGACGAGGTGGCGGCCGCGCTGCGCCTGCCGCCGGGCAGTGAGGTCGTCGCGCTCGAGCGGCTGCGCTACGCGGACGACGAGCCGCTCGCCCTGCTCCGCAACCACGTCCCCGTCGAGCTGTGCCGGTTCACGGTGGAGGATCTTGCGGACCGGGGCCTGTACGAGCTGCTGCGCGCGGCCGGTACCCGGCTGAGCCTCGCCGACCAGTCGATCACCGCCCGGCGGGCGTCCACCGCCGAGGCCCGGCTGCTCTCCGAGGTCCGGGGCGCCCCGCTGCTGGCCATGCGGCGCACGGCGTACGACAGCGACGGCCGCCCCGTGGAGTACGGCGACCACCTCTACCGTGCCTCGCTCTACTCCTTCGAAATCACCCTCATGGCGCGCTGAGGCGTACGCCCGGACCCGTCACGGTTCGATCTCACACGCCCATCAACCAAGTCCGTATGTCTTGACATACTGACTTGCGCGGGACGAAGGTGATGCCACATCGCTGCGGCACACCCACCCGCCACCCGGGGTGCCCCAGCGACCGGCGCACGTACTCCCCTTCAGGGCCGACACCTCGCCTCCGGCCCCGCAGCCCCTCATCGGAGGTCGCACCCCATGAACGTGAACCACTCCGTACCCGCACGCCGCCCCTCCGCGTCCCGCAGACGCACCCTGCCCCGCCTGCTGCCCACCGCCGCGGTCGCCGTCGTCCTCGCCTTCGCCGCCGCCTGCAGCGGCCCTGCCGCCGACGGCGGCTCCGCGAAGAGTCCGGCCGCCGACGCGTCCGGTGCCAAGCCGGCTCCCGGAAACGGATCCCTGCACATCGCGGTGATCAGCCACGGCGGTCCGGGCGACGCCTTCTGGAACGTGGTGAAGAACGGTTCCACCGATGCGGGCAAGCAGCTCGGCGTGCAGGTGGACTACAACTCCGACCCGGATCCGTCCGGCCAGGCCAAACTCATCGACAATGCGGTCGCCCAGCACGTCGGCGGCCTGGTCGTCTCGATGGCCAACCCCGACGCCCTCCAGAGCTCGGTCAAGGCCGCCGTCGCGGCCGGGATCCCGGTGATCACCATCAACTCGGGATCCGCCAAGAGCCGGGAGTTCGGCGCCATCGGGCACGTGGGGCAGGAGGAATCGGTCGCCGGTGAGGGCGCGGGCGCCAAGCTCAAGCAGAGCGGGCGGCACAAGGTCCTCTGCGTGATCCACGAGGCCGGCAACATCGGCCTCAACCAGCGCTGCGACGGCGCCCGCAAGGGCTTCGGCGGCGATGTGGTCAACCTCCAGGTCGACGCGGCCAACCCGACCGACGTACTGTCCCGGATCCGCGGCGCCCTTCAGGCCGACCCTGCGGTGGACGGCGTCCTGACCCTCAACGCCCAGATAGCCGCGACGGCCACCGAGGCGGTCAAGGCCCTCAACTCCAAGGCGCAGGTCGCCACCTTCGACCTCAACACCGACGTGATCAGCGCCGTCAAGGCCGGCACCATCGCCTTCGCCGTCGACCAGCAGCAGTACGAGCAGGGCTACCTGCCCGTCGTCATGCTGAAGCTCCAGCACGACAACGGCAACACCGTCGGCGGCGGCCTGCCCGTTCTCACCGGCCCCGCCTTCGTCGATGCGTCCAACGTCGACCAGGTTGCGAAGTACGCGGCCCGGGGCACCCGATGACGGCGACCTCCCCCGCCACGACCACCCCCGCCGCCCCGCAGCACGGTTCCGCCCCCGACGAGCGGCTCGCCCGGCGCGGCCCGCTGGGCCGGCTGCTCCTGCGGCCCGAACTCGGCGCGCTCCTCGGCGCGTTGCTCGTCTTCACCTTCTTCTCCGCGGTCACCGGTCAGTTCCTCAGCCCGCTGGGCGCGGCGACCTGGCTCGACGACTCGGCGACGCTCGGCATCGTCGCCGTCGCCGTCGCACTGCTCATGATCGGTGGCGAGTTCGACCTCTCGGCCGGTGTGATGACGGCGTCCACGGCTCTGGTGACCGCGCTGCTCTCGGTCGAGCTCGGCTGGAACGTCTGGCTCGCGCTCCTCGTCTCGCTGGCCTTCGCCCTCGGTGTGGGAGCCCTGAACGGCTGGCTGGTGATGCGCACCGGCCTTCCGAGCTTCATCGTCACCCTCGGCTCGTTCCTCGCCCTCCAGGGCCTCAACCTCGGCGTGACCCGTGCGGTGACGGGAACCGTGCAGGTCAGCGGTATGCGCAGCGCGCCGGGATTCGAATCGGCAGGCTATGTGTTCGCCTCCACCATCGACATCGGGGGCACATCGTTCCAGATCTCGCTGGTGTGGTGGGTCGTGGCGACCGTGCTCGCCTCGCTCGTCCTGATGCGTACCCGAGGCGGAAACTGGATCTTCGCGGTGGGCGGCTCGGCACTGAGCGCCCGTCAGGTGGGCGTGCCCGTGGAGCGTACGAAGATCACGCTGTTCATGACCACGGCGGCCGCCGCCTGGCTGGTCGGCACCATCAACATCCTGCGGTTCACCACCGTGCAGGCCAACCAGGGCGTCGGGCTGGAGTTCCAGTACATCATCGCGGCGGTCATCGGCGGCTGCCTGATGACCGGCGGGTACGGCTCGGCGGTCGGCGCCGCGATCGGCGCGCTCATCTTCGGCATGGCCCGCCAGGGCATCGTCTTCGCCCAGTGGAACAGCGACTGGTTCATGGCATTCCTCGGCGTGATGCTGCTCTCCGCCGTCCTGGTGAACAACACGTTCCGGCGTCGGGCGGAAAGGGTACGGCGATGAAGGACGCATCCCGGGCGGTACGCCCGCTGCTGGAGGCCAAGGGCATCGGCAAGTCGTACGGCTCCGTCATCGCCCTGCGCGACGTGAGCGCGGTCGTCAACCCCGGCCAGGTCACCTGCGTACTGGGCGACAACGGAGCCGGCAAGTCCACGCTGATCAAGATCCTGGCGGGTGCGCACCAGCACACCGGAGGCGAACTGCTCCTCGACGGCGAGCCGGTGCACTTCCCCTCACCGCGCGCGGCACTCGACCGGGGTATCGCCACGGTGTTCCAGGACCTCTCGGTCGTGCCGCTGATGAGCGTGTGGCGCAACTTCTTCCTGGGCTCCGAGCCCGTACGCCGCTTCGGGCCGGTGCGCCTCCTCGACCGGAAGTACGGCCGGGAGACGGCCCGTACGGCACTGCGCGAGATGGGCATCGACCTGCGCGACGTCGAGCAGCCGGTCGGCACGCTGTCGGGCGGCGAGCGGCAGTGCGTCGCCATCGCCCGGGCGGTCCACTTCGGGGCCCGGGTGCTCATTCTGGACGAGCCGACCGCCGCGCTCGGCGTCAAGCAGGCCGGTGTGGTGCTGCGTTACGTGGCGGGGGCACGGGACCGGGGTCTCGGCGTGGTCCTGATCACGCACAACCCGCACCACGCCTACCCGGTCGGCGACCGGTTCCTGCTCCTCAAGCGGGGCCGCAGTCTGGGCTGTTTCGAGAAGGCCGACATCTCGCTGGCCGAGCTGACCCGCCAGATGGCCGGCGGAGCCGAACTCGAGGCCCTGGAGCACGAGCTCCGCGCGCCCGCCCCCGCGTCCTCCGACTGACGACGGGCCCGCTCCGTCTCTCCCCTGATCTCCGCTCCATCGAAAGGCGACACCATGCGCGTCGGTCTTCTGGGAACGGGCCGTATCGGCTCCTTCCACGCCAGAACACTGGCCACCCACCCCGCGGTCACCGAGCTCCTCGTGGCCGACACCGATCCCGCCCGCGCGCACGACGTGGCGGACGGCCTCGCGGACGCCCGGGCATCCGTCGCCGCTCTCGACACGGTCGAGGCCGTGCTCCGGGCAGGCGTCGACGCCGTGGTCATCGCGACCGCCACGGACGCCCATTCGGATCTGATCATCCGCGCCGCCCGGGCCGGGCTCCCCGCCTACTGCGAGAAGCCGATCGCCACCGACGTCCCGGGCACGCTCGCGGCGCTGCGCGAGGTCGAGCGCTGCGGCACCGCCCTCCAGCTCGGCTTCCAGCGGCGCTTCGACGCCGGGTACGGCGCGGTCCGCGAGGCGGTCCGTACCGGCGGCCTCGGCTTCGTGCACACCATCCGGGCCGTCACCGCCGACCCGGCCCCGCCCCCGGCCTCGTACGTGCCCACCTCCGGCGGGCTCTTCCGGGACTGCTGCGTCCACGATTTCGACATCGTCCGCTGGGTCACCGGCCGCGAGGTCGTCAGTGTCTTCGCCACCGGCTCCAACCTCGGTGAGCCGTTCTTCTCCGAGGCCGGTGACGTCGACACGGCGGCCGCGCTCCTGACCCTCGACGACGGCACCCTGGTCAGCTGCACCGCCACGCGCTACAACGGCGCCGGGTACGACGTACGCATGGAGGTCTCCGGCAGCCGGGGCACCCTGGTCGCCGGCCTCGACGCCCGGGCTCCGCTGACCTCGGCCGAACCCGCCGGCCCCAAGGCCCCCGCCGACCCCTGGCCGGATTTCCTCGCCCGCTTCCACGACGCCTACGTCGCCGAGCTGGATGCGTTCCTCGATGTCGCGCGGGGTCTGCGCCCCAGCCCGTGCAGCGGGCACGACGCCCTCGAGGCACTGCTCGTCGCCGAGGCCTGCGAACGCTCCCGGCGGCTCGGCAGCCCGGTCCGCGTCGACGGCATCCGCGCCGAAGCCGAGGCCGAAGCCGAAGGGGATGCCCGATGAGCACGACGGACACCGCCCGGCCCCTGGCCGACCGGATCGCCGCGGCCCCGATCTCCTGGGGCGTGTGCGAGGTCCCCGGCTGGGGCCATCAGATGTCACCCGCCCGGGTGCTGCGCGAGATGCGGGAACTGGGCCTCACCGCAACCGAGTTCGGGCCCGACGGATTCCTTCCGGATGCCCCCGGCGAGCGCCTCGCCGTACTCGGCGCGCACGGCATGCGCGCGGTGGGCGGCTTCGTCCCCGCCGTGCTGCACGATCCGGACCTCGATCCGCTGCCGGCGGTCCGCGCGGCCCTCACCGCCTTCGCCGCCTGCTCCGCGGACACCCTCGTACTCGCCGCGGCCACCGGCCTGGACGGGTACGACAGCCGCCCGAAGCTCGGCGCCGAGGGCTGGCGCACCCTCCTCGCCCGTCTCGACTCCATCACCGCCGTAGCCCGCGAGTACGGCATCACCCCCACCCTCCACCCCCATGTGGGCACGATGGTCGAGCGGGTGGACGAGGTCCTGCGCGTGCTCGACGGCAGCGACGTCCCGCTCTGCCTGGACACCGGGCACCTCCTCGTCGGCGGGACGGACCCGCTCGCGCTGGCCCGCCGGGCCGCCGACCGGATCGCCCACGTCCACCTCAAGGACGTCGACGCCGCGACGGCCGAGCAGGTCCGCGCCGGCAGGCTCGGCTACACCTCCGCTGTCGCAGCGGGCATGTACCGGCCGCTCGGCCAGGGCGATGCGCAGATCGCCGAACTGGTCGGGGTGCTGGAGGGCAGCGGGTACGGCGGCCGGTACGTGATGGAGCAGGACGCCGTCCTCGCCGCCGAGCCCGCGCCCGGCGAGGGACCCGTCCGCGACGTCACCGCAGGGCTGCGGTTCCTCGCCGGCCTGGGCGCCGGCCAGTGGGCGGTCGGCCGATGAGCGCCGCGGGCATCGCCGCGGGCGGGGGCCGGACCCCGTCGTACGACCTGGTGGCCCTGGGGCGCGTGGGAGTCGACCTCTATCCGCAGCAGACCGGCGTACCCCTGGCCGATGTGCGGACCTTCGCCAAATCGCTCGGCGGCACGGCCACCAACGTCGCCGTGGCCGCCACCCGGCACGGTCTGCGCACCGCGGTCGTCACCGGAGTGGGAGACGACCCCTTCGGCCCGTACGTACGGCAGACTCTGCGCGCGTTCGGCGTCGACGACCGCCAGGTGGTCACCGTCCCCGGCACTCAGACCCCCGTGGTCTTCTGCGAGATGCACCCGCCGGACGACTTCCCGCTCGTCTTCTACCGGCGGCCCGTCGCCCCCGACCAGTGCATCGCCCCGGACGCCCTGGACCTCGACGTCATCCGTGCCGCGGCGATCGTCTGGATCACCGGCGGCGGGCTGGCCGTCGACCCCTCGCGGACCACCACCCTGCTCGCGGCGGCCCAGCGCGCGCCCGACGCCGACGTGGTGTTCGACCTCGACTGGCGCCCGTCCTTCTGGGACGACCCGGCCGAGGCCCCCGCCTGGTACGCCCGGGGTCTGGAACTGGCCACCGTCGCCGTCGGCAACCGCGACGAGACCGAGGTCGCCGTCGGTACCCGGGACCCCGACCGGGCCGCCGACCTGCTGCTGGAGCGGGGCGTACGGCTCGCCGTCGTCAAGCAGGGACCGGCGGGCGTCCTGGCCCGTACCGCCGGCGAGGAGGTCCGGGTCTCCCCCTTGGCGGTCAAGGTCGTCAACGGACTGGGCGCCGGTGACGCGTTCGGCGGCGCGCTGGCCGCCGGGCTGCGCCGCGGCCGCCCGCTGAGGGAGGTCGTCGAGACCGCCAACGCGGCCGGCGCCCTCGTCGCCGGACGCCTCGCGTGCGCCGACGACATGCCCGAACCCCACGAGATCCAGGCGCTGCTCGCCCGCCACTGGCGGCGGCGCCCGGACGATCCGGTCCTGGCCGTGCCGCCGGCTGCACACCGGCTGGGGGACTCCCGTACCGAAGGCCACCGAGAGATGATCGTATGACCGAGATGTCCGTGGCCGCCGCGCCGACCGCATGCTCCCCGCCCCTCCAGCGGCGGCCGTTCGACCTCAGCTCCCTCACCGAGCTGCGGGCCTGCGACCCCGAGGCCGTCCGCCGGCTGGTCCGCCAGCGCCCGCGGTTCGACCGGGAACGGCTGGCCCGCCCGATGTTCGTCCTGGCCGCCGACCATCCGGCCCGCGGCGCGATGGCCGCCGGCGGCGACCCCGCCGCCATGGGCGACCGGCACGAGCTGCTGGCCCGCTGCGCCGAGGCACTCGCCCGTCCCGGTGTGGACGGCTTCCTCGGAACCGCCGACCTGGTCGAGGACCTGACGCTGCTCGGAGCCCTCGACGGCAAGCTGGTGCTCGGCTCGATGAACCGGGGCGGTCTGAGCGGCGCCACGTTCGAGATGGACGACCGGTTCACCGGGTACGACGCCGCCGGCATCGCCGACTCCGGTCTCGACGGCGGGAAGATGCTGCTGCGCATCGATCCGCACGACTCGCGCACCATCCGGACCCTGGAGAGCGCCGCCCGGGCGGTGGACGCCCTGAACGAGCGATCCCTCATGGCCATGGTCGAACCGTTCAGCTCGCGCCGGCAGCGGGGCAGGATCGTCAACCTGCTGACCGCGGACGAGCAGATGTGGGCGAACAACATCGCCCAGGGCCTGGGCCGTACGACCGCGCACACCTGGCTGAAGCTCCCGATCGTCGCGGACATGGAACGGATGATGTCCTCGACGACGCTGCCGACGATGCTGCTGGGCGGCGAGGGCGGCCCGGACCGCGACGCCATGTACGAGTCCTGGCGTCAGGCCCTGCGCATCCCGCAGGTACGCGGGCTCATGATCGGGCGCACCGTGCTGTATCCGCCGGACGGGGACGTCGCCCGGGCCGTCGACACGGCCGTCGGCCTGCTGGACCGCTGAACCCCTGCCGTCTCGTCCCGCCCTCGCCCCGCCCCTGCACCTGGAGCACCACGTGACACAACTCCACCTGCCCGACGGCGCCGCGGCGCGGGACGGGTACCGCTGCCGGATCGACCCGGAGTCCGCCGGCTGGACCCACACGTCCCTGCGCATCCTCGACCTGGCGCCGGGCGCCTCGCACACCCTCGAAACCGGCGACAGCGAGTGGATCCTGCTGCCGCTGTCCGGCTCTGCGGAGGTCGTGTGCGACGGGGCGCGGCTGCGGCTGCACGGCCGTCCGGACGTGTTCAGCGCCGTCAGCGATTTCGCCTACCTGCCGCGGGACGCGACGGCCCGGGTGGACTCGGCGGGAGGAGGCCGTTTCGCGCTCTGCGGGGCCCGGTGCACCTCGAAGCTGCCGCTGCGCTACGGACCGGCGTCCGGGGTGCCGGTCGAGATCCGCGGGGCGGGCCGGGCCGCCCGCCAGGTCAACAACTTCGCTTCCGCCGAGGCCTTCGAGGCGGACCGGCTGATCGCGGTCGAGGTCCTGACCCCGGCCGGGAACTGGTCCTCGTACCCGCCGCACAAGCATGACGAGGACCGGCCGGGCGAGGAGTGCCGGCTGGAGGAGGTCTACTGGTTCGCCATCGGCGGGGGGCCGGACGGCAGCGGGGGCAAGGGCGAGGGCATGGGCGGGGGCATGGGTGAGGGCGAGGGTGAGGGCATGGGCTACCACCGGGTGTACCCCTCGGGCGCGGGCGGTCCCTCGGACGTCCTGGCCGAAGTCCGCACGGGTGACGCCGTCCTGGTCCCCGACGGCTGGCACGGCCCGTCCATGGCCGCCCCCGGCTACCCCATGTACTACCTCAACGTGATGGCCGGTCCGGGCGCCGAGCGGCGCTGGCTGATCTGCGACGACCCCGCGCACGCCTGGGTCCGCGGGACCTGGCCGGACGAGCCCGCGGACCCCCGGCTGCCCCTCTACACCGCCCCGTCCCCGGAAGGCACGCACTGATGCTGACCCCGCCCGACACCACCCCCGCGACCGTCTCCCCCGCGGGCACGGTCCGGCTGACCACCGCCCAGGCGCTCGTACGCTTCCTCTCCTGCCAGTACACGGAGCGCGACGGCCACCGGCAGCGCCTGATCACGGCCTGCTGGGGCATCTTCGGCCACGGGAACGTGGCCGGCCTCGGCCAGGCACTGGTCGAGGCCGCGGCACAGGACCCGGCGTCCCTTCCCTTCCTCCAGGGCCGCAACGAACAGTCGATGGTCCATGCCGCCGTCGGGTTCGCCCGCCAGAGCGGGCGCCTGAGCACGCACGCGGTGACCACCTCGATCGGCCCTGGTGCGACCAACCTCGTCACGGGAGCCGCCCTCGCCACGATCAACCGGATCCCGGTGCTGCTCCTGCCCGGTGACGTCTTCGCGGGCCGCCCGGCCGACCCCGTACTGCAGCAGCTCGAGACCCCGTGGGCCGGCGACGTGAGCGTGAACGACACGCTCCGGCCCGTCTCCCGCTTCTTCGACCGGATCTGGCGGCCGGAGATGCTGATCCCGGCGGCGCTCCAGGCCATGCGGGTGCTCACCGATCCGGTGGACACCGGCGCCGTCACCCTGGCCCTGCCCCAGGACGTCCAGGCGCAGGCCCACGACTGGCCTGCGGAGTTCTTCACCGACCGGGTGTGGCGCATCCGCCGTCCGCAGCCCGATCTCGGCGAACTGGAGCGCGCCGTACGGCTCGTCCGCGCCGCCGAGCGCCCGCTGATCGTGGCCGGCGGAGGCGTCCACCACAGCGCCGCCGAGGATGCGCTGCGCGCGCTGGCGGACGCCACCGGGATCCCGGTCGCGGAGACCCAGGCCGGCCGGGGCGCGCTGGAGTGGGACCACCCGTGCGCCCTCGGCGGCCTCGGCCACACCGGTACGGCGGCGGCCAACGCGGTGGCGCGACGGGCCGATGTGGTGATCGGGGTCGGCACCCGCTGGAGCGACTTCACCACGGCCTCGGCCACGCTGTTCGCCGAGCCCGGCGTCCGCTTCGTCAATGTCAACGTCGCCGCCTCGGACGGGCACAAGCTCGCCGGGCAGCCGCTGGTCGCCGATGCCCGCGTCGCCTTGGAGGCGCTGACCGCGCGCCTGGGCACGTACCGGGTCCCGGAGAGCCATCGGGCGCAGTACGCCGACGGGGTGGCGCGCTGGCAGCGCGCCGTCGACGAGGCCGTCGCGGCGCCTGACGGCAGCCGCCGGCCCACGCAGGCCCAGCTGCTCGGCATCCTGGGCGAACTCCTTGAGCCGACCGATGTCGTCGTCAACGCGGCCGGATCGATGCCCGGCGACCTCCACAGGCTGTGGCGTCCGCGCGAGCGCCGCCAGTACCACGTCGAGTACGGCTACTCGTGCATGGGCTACGAGATCCCGGCCGCGCTCGGGGTCCGGCTCGCCGCGCCGGAGCGCGAGGTGTTCGCGCTGGTGGGCGACGGCACGTACCTGATGATGCCGACGGAACTGGTGACGGCCGTCCAGGAAGGCATCAAGATCGTCCCCGTGCTGGTGCAGAACCACGGCTACGCTTCCATCGGGGCCCTGTCCGAGAGCGTGGGCGCGGAACGCTACGGCACCGACTACCGCTTCCGCACGGCGGACGGCCGCTATGCGGGCCATCCGCTGCCGGTCGACCTCGCCGCCAACATGGAGAGCCTGGGAGTCGACGTGCTGTGCCCGCGCACGGTCGCGGAGTTGCGGCAGGCGGTGCTCGACGCCAGGAAGGCGGAGCGGCCCACGGCGATCTACGTCGAGACCGTTCCCCCGGAGCCGGACCTGCCGGCCCTGGAGTCGCACGCCTGGTGGGAGGTCGCGGTGGCGGAGGTCTCCGCGTCCCCCGCCGCCCGGGAAGCCCGGGAACGCTACGAGAGCGCGAGGTGTGCCCAGCGCCGGTACCTGTGACCGGCAAGGACGGCCCTCAGTGGCGAAGAGCTGCGTCGAGCTCGTGGCGGAGATCGTCCAGCCGGCTGCGCCCCGGGGCGAAAACCGGCATCTGCCGCAGGATCCCGCGCACTTCCGGCGGGGCGTGTTCGATCGCCCACCGGATCTCCTGGTCGCCCACGCCGGTGTCCTCGTCCGCCGCGAGCTCGCGAGCGCGTGCCACGTACATGGCGGGCCCCAGGGCGTGTTTCGCCTGGTGAGGGGTGGCCAAGGCATGGATGTAAGGGGTCGCCGCCGCGTAGCCCGCGGCGCGAGCGGCGGCTGTGGCAGCCGGATCCCCGACTTCACGCGCGGCGGTGAGGGCCGCGAGGGCGAGGGAGCGCAGCGGCCCCTTCCTCAGCTCCTCGCGCGCGTAGGAGCGGATACCCTCGACGGCCTCGCGCGGGCGGGTGTCCGAGGGAGCCTTCGCCTCGAACAGCGGGAGCACCCGCTCGGCGCAGTCGGCAGCCCAGCGTCCGAGGGACCGGCGGTCTTCCTCACTGATGGTCACACTGTTCACCCGCACATCCTGCCGGTTCCGGTGTCCCCTGTCGCCGCAATTGCGTCCTGTTGCGTACGGAATACGGGGTACCGGACACCGGCAGCCGGGTGTCCGGCTGCCGGTGTCCGAAGGAACCTAGCCCGGCATCACCAGAGCACGGGCATCCGCTCGGGGATGCGCTTCATGAACCCGGTGCGCCACACCAGTTGCTCGATCGGCACGGCGAGGTCGAGACCGGGCAGCCGCTCGAGGAGGACCTCGACGGCGATCTGTGCGTGCCGCTTGCCGAGGGCGGTGGCGGGGCAGTAGTGGCCGCCTCCGCCGAACGACAGGTGCGCGTTCGGGTTCGGCCGGTCGAGGCGCACGGTGTGCGGGTCCTCGAATTCGGCGGGGTCGTGGTTGGCGGCCTCGACCAGGACGAGGACGAGCTCCCCCTTCTGCACGGTGACGTCACCGAGCTGCATGGTCTCGGTGGCGATCCGGGGCAGGCCGTCGGCGATCGACAGGTTGATGCGCAGCAGTTCGTCCACCGCGGCCGGGATGAGGGCCGGGTCGGCGATCAACCGGTCCTTGAGTTCGGGGTGCTGGATCAGGGAGACGAGTGCCATGGTGAGGAAGCCCATGACGCTGATGACGCCCGCGCCGAACATCGTGACGCCGACGGTGGCGAGCATCTCGTCCGTCAGGTGCGCGTAGTCGGGGTCGTCCCGCAGGGCGGCGAGTTCGGCCATGAGGCCCGTCGTCGCCGGGTCGTTGAGACGGTCGACCATGTGGCCCATGTCGCGGTCCCAGTTGATGCCCGCCGCGGGGATGGTGCGGGGGCTGTTCATGAACGCGACGTGCAGCGACCGGTAGAGGTCGGGGCCGTCGCTCTGGGGGATGCCGAGGATGTGGCAGTGCAGCCCGGTGGAGTAGGGGACGGTGAAGTCGCGGCGCAGGTCCGCCGGCACTCCCGTCGCCACCAACTGGTCGACGAGCGCGTGCGCGTGGCCGGTCAGCCACTCCTCCAGCCCGGGGGCCTTCGGGTTGAGGGCCTTCATCACGGCCTTGCGGAGCCCGGCACCCGTGATGTTCCCCATGTTGTTGACCACCTCCGGGGGGATGGTCAGCGCGTACTGGCGGGGCGCGCCCGGGGCGGACGTGTCCTTGAGGGAGAACCGCGGGTCGTCGAGCACCTGCCTGCACAGTCGATACGAGGACACCAGCCAGGCCTCTGATCCGGCGATGGTGCGGACCTTCTTGACCGGCTCATTCGTGAGCAGGTGCGTGATCTCGTCGGGCAGTCGCGTGCCGTTGGCGTCGAACGGGAACCGGGTGAGCTCGTCGGCCGGGGCGGCCGGGGTGGGGTCGACGGTGGTGGTCATGCGGAGCGGTCCTGTTCTTCGGGTGCTTCGGCGGGGGTGATGACGGCGTGGCCCTGATTGCGCGAGGCACGCAGACCCCAGCCCCGTGCGTACAGCAGCTCTGCCAACGGCAGTGCCTGGTGGTAGCAGTTGAGCGAGGAGGAGACCCCGAGGATGGCCGGGGTGTCGAGGAACAGGGGTACCTCGGCACACACGTACTTGATGCACACCTCACGCTGCAGCTCGGTGGGCGGTTGCCCGTTCAGCTTGTCGGCGAGGAACCGGGCCGCGAGCTGGTCGCACACCTCGCGGAACTCGGGGTCGTCGGTCATGAGGATGTCGAGCCGGGAGCGGATGCGCTGGTAAGCCGGCAGCTCCAGGAGCGCGGACATGGGGCGGCCGCGCAGCCGCTCTCCTTCGGGGTCGAGGGTGGCGACGGCGGCTGTGACCTTGGCGCGGACGCCGCGGAGGTTCTTCACGGCCTTGCGCTGCGCCTCGACCTCGGGATAGCCGAGGGCCACGAACATCTCGGCCACGTGCATGTCGGTCCAGATGAGATCGACCTGCCGGAAGTGTTCGAGCCCCCACCGGGCGAGATCGAGCACGCGGTCGTGGGTGAAGTAGGAGTTCCCGGACGAGATGCCTATGACGGCATGGTCACCCTCGTCGTGGATGACCTGGCAGTGAGGCGTGTAGGGACGGACGGCGAAGATGCCTTGAATGGCAGTCGTCAACGTGAGTAATTCCCCTGCGCCGCTAGTCCCAGCAGGGCCGTGTGCCCTGGGTGTGGCGGCGCCAGACACGACGGTAGCCGAGAAACCATCAGATGATCTAGAGCTACCGGCTGGTTACTCTACGGATTTCGTTGTGGTCGGCGGCAGGCCCCGAAGGCGGGCAGGCGTTGACGGCACCGGCGGTTCACCCGTAGGTCACCTGCTCGACAGTCGCCCGGAGCTGCGGATTCCGGCACCTGGCCGCGCGTCGTCACGCGGCCGGCTGAATGCCGCGGCGGCCGTCGATTCCCGCGACACCGGCGGGAACCGGCTCGACACGGCAACCGCCCTGCGTTACTGAACCGCGGCGGGTTCCGGGCCGCATCCGCGTTCGCCGCCGTGGTTCTCGGGTAGGCGGACGGCGTGAGCCATGTGACGCGAGGCAAGGAGTACTCCCGCGACGACCGGTACCTCACCACCCGGATCACCGCCGGCGGACGCGACGGATTCCCCGTGAGCCGGTGACGACATGGCCGTGCGCGTCGGCACCTCCGGATGGCAGTACCGGGACTGGGCAGGGGTCCTCTATCCGCCCGACCGGCCCCAGCGGTTGTGGCTGGAGGCGTACGCGGAGCACTTCGCCACCGTGGAGAGCAACAACGCGTTCTACAGGCTGCCTTCTCCGGAGACCTTCGCCCAGTGGCGGGAACGCACGCCCCAGGGCTTCGTCATGGCCGTGAAGGCCAGCCGGTACCTGACGCACATCAAGCGACTGCACGACCCGGAGGAACCGGTCCACCGGCTGATGACACACGCGGCGGCCCTGGGCGACCGGCTGGGGCCGATCCTGCTCCAGCTGCCGCCGACCTTGCAGGCCGACCCGGAGGTGCTGAACGCCTGCCTTGCCTGTTTCCCCCACGGCGCCCGCATCGCCGTCGAACCGCGGCACGAGTCGTGGTGGACAGCCGACGTGCGCGCGGTCCTCGCGGACCACCGGGCCGCCCTGTGCTGGGCCGACCGCGGCTCACGCCCCGTGACCCCGCTGTGGCGGACCGCCGACTGGGGATACGTACGGTTCCACGAGGGACGGGCCGATCCGGCACCCCGGTACGGTCGGACGGCGCTGCGCTCCTGGGCCGACCGGATCGGCGGCACCTGGCCCCCGGACGCCGATGTCTTCGTGTACTTCAACAACGACGCGGGCGGGGCCGCCGTCGTCAACGCCCGCGCCTTCGCCCGACTGGTCCGGTGACGAGCGGTCCGGTGACGAGATCAGCCTCCGGACTCCCGGCGGCGGGTCTTGCGTGGCGGCTCGGCCGCCTCGTTCGGCCGGTCCAGACGGCTCGCCTCGTCCGTGTCCGCCGCTCGGACGGGCCGCAGGTCCTTGCCGCCGGCCCCGCCCGCGGGCGGGACGTGCGGGGCGCGACGCCGTTCCTTGTCGTCGTGGCCGTGCAGGGGAACGCCTCCGGCGCCGCCTTGGTCGTCCATGGCCCGTCCCTCCTCGTACGTCGTACGGTCCCCGATACCCGGCGCCTGCCCCGACGCCACGGCCGAAAACCTGCGGTCGCCCTGCGCGGCCGGCTGTTCACACGGCGTACGAGGCGGTGCGCCTCAGCCGCGCCCGGCCTTGCTGCGCAGGAGCAGGCTCGGCATGACCAGCCAGCAGATCGCGAACCAGCCGGTGACACAGGCGGTCACCGGCCAGGCGATCCAGTGCGAGGTGGCGACCCGCAGCAGGAGCAGCACCGAGAAGGTCACGGTCAGCGCGAGGAGCACGATGCCGACGGAGACCAGATGGCCGGCCGCCTTGACCAGCTGCGGCTTGAGGTGGTGCCCGGCGAGCAGTTGGTGGTACGCGACCGGGGCGATCAGGGTCCCGGTCGCCAGGGCGCCCAGCGCCACCGTCACCACGTACAGGCCGCGGTCGAAATGGCCCAGCTCGTCGAAGCGGGCGGTGAAGGCGACGCTGAGCAGGAAGCCGAAGAGGATCTGGGCTCCGGTCTGGGCGACGCGGACCTCCTGCAGCGTCTCGTTCCAGCGGCGGTCGGCCCGCTCCGCAGGGGTCTCGTCCCGATCGTCCGACATGGGGCGGACCTCCTCCGCATAGGGAAACAGCAGGTCACGGGCACCTGCCGCTCCCGAGCCTATGGCGACGCCGCGCCGGGAGCCCGGCAACACGATGTCGGCGAGTTGAGCGGTCCTCCGGCGGCCCCACCGCTCCGGCGGCGCTGATTGAGACGCTTCCGTCGCCCTCCCGTACCGCGGCCGCTCCTCGATGCGGGTAACTCTCGGCGGCGCGCCGTCCCGCTTGGTCGGTGGAGGTGACGCCGGATGCCAGGCTGGCCGACAGGCCGTCGGCCGACCGGTCCGTCGTCGCTTCTGGAGGCCCTGGTGTCGCTCACTGACCCGTTGTCGGCAGCAGCGGAGGAGCAGGACGAGGACCGGGTCACCGGTCGACGGGTGCGGGCGGGGTCATACGTGCTGCGCCTGCTGTCGACCACCGACCACAAGGTGATCGGCAACATGTACCTGGTCACCGCCTTCGGCTTCTTCCTGTTCGCCGGCGTGCTGGCGCTCGTCATGCGGGCGGAGCTGGCCCGGCCCGGCCTGCAGATCGTCTCCGCCGAGCAGTACAACCAGCTCTTCACCCTGCACGGCACGATCATGATGCTGCTGTTCGCCACCCCGACGTTCACGGGCTTCGCCAACGCGATCATGCCCTTGCAGATCGGCGCCCCGGACGTCGCCTTCCCCCGCCTGAACGCCTTCACGTACTGGGTGTACCTCTTCGGGGGCCTCACCGTGATCAGCGGGCTCCTGACCGCGAACGGATCCGCCGCCTTCGGCTGGTTCGCCTACGCCCCGCTGAACGCGGCGGCGTACTCCCCCGGTGTGGGCGCCGACCTGTGGGTGATGGGGCTGGCGGTGTCGGGGCTGAGCACGATCCTCGGTGCGGTGAACTTCATCGCGACGATCGTGTGCCTCCGGGCACCTGGCATGACGGTGTTCCGGATGCCGATCTTCACCTGGAACGTGCTGTTCACCTCGATTCTGGCGCTGCTGGCGTTTCCGGTGCTCACGGCAGCGCTGCTGGTTCTGGAGGCGGACCGGAAGTTCGGGGCGCACGTCTTCGACGCGGCGTACGGCGGCGCGCTGCTGTGGCAGCACCTGTTCTGGTTCTTCGGCCATCCGGAGGTGTACATCGTGGCGTTGCCGTTCTTCGGGATCGTCAGCGAGATCATCCCGGTGTTCAGCCGGAAACCGATCTTCGGCTACGCCGCCCTGGTCGGTGCGACGATCGCGATCACGGGTCTGTCCGCGACGGTGTGGGCCCATCACATGTTCGCCACCGGCGCCGTGCTGTTGCCGTTCTTCTCCCTGCTGTCGTTCCTCATCGCCGTTCCGACCGGGGTGAAGTTCTTCAACTGGATCGGCACGATGTGGGGCGGGTCGCTGTCGTTCGAGACGCCGATGCTGTGGTGCATCGGATTCCTGGTCACGTTCCTGCTGGGCGGTCTGACGGGGGTCCTGGTGGCCTCGCCCCCGATGGACTTCCATCTCACCGACAGCTATTTCGTGGTCGCTCACCTGCACTACGTGCTCTTCGGCACGATCGTGTTCGCCACCTTCGCCGGGTTCTACTTCTGGTGGCCCAAGTTCACGGGCAGACTGCTCGACGAACGCCTGGGGCGGATGCACTTCTGGACCCTGTTCACCGGCTTCCAGCTGACGTTCCTCGTCCAGCACTGGCTGGGCGAGCAGGGCATGCCCCGCCGGTACGCCGACTACCTGGCGGCCGACGGGTTCACCCTGCTCAACACGCTCTCCACCATCGGATCCTTCCTCCTGGGGCTGTCCGTGCTGCCGTTCGCCTACAACGTGTGGAAAACGCATCGCCACGGCCGGCGCGTGGACGTGGACGACCCGTGGGGGTGGGGCCGGTCCCTCGAGTGGGCCACCTCCTGCCCGCCGCCCCGGCACAACTTCGAGGCACTGCCCCGGATCCGGTCGGACTCGCCCGCCTTCGACCTGCACCACCCCGAAGTGGTGCCGCGATGAAGGCGGAGGCGTGGCTGTTCAGCGGTGTGGCGGTCTTCTTCGCCGTCACCGGCGGCGTCTACGCGGTGTTCTCCCGTGATCCTGCGGGGATTGCCGCCTTGGCGGTGTCGTTCCTCATGTCGGCGCTGGTCGCCGCGTTCCTGTGGCGGCAGTACGGCCGCGGCGGCCGACGGCCCGAGGACACCGCCGATGCGGAGATCCGTACGGGCGGGGGCAGGGAGTTCTCGTTCCCCGCGAGGAGCTTCGCGCCCGTGATCACCGCCGTCGGCACGGCGCTCATGGGCATCGGCGCCGTTCAGGGGCTCTGGCTGGCCCTCATCGGCGGCGGCGTCGTGATCCCCGGACTCTACGGGTTCGTGTTCCGCCCGGGCCAGGACGCCTGATCCCGCACCCGGGGTCAGTGCTCGCCGCCGGCCCCGGCTCCCTCGTCGTCAGGGCCGGCCAGCACGGCGGCGACGCGGCGGCGCTGCGTCTCGGTCAGCGGCGGCACCAGCTGGTCGCGGTAGTACCAGTGGCTCAGGCCCTGCCTCAGCCGCTCCGCGAAGCCCCGTACGGCCCGACGCCGCTCGCCTGCCGTCCGCCGCTCCGCTGCCGGCCGCCCGGGCTGGGGTACCCGTACGGGCGCCGGCACGCGGTGGACGGCCCGTACGTACCGCTCCGCCCCCGTCGGCGGCCGGTGCGTGGGGTGGAACGCGCCCTCGACCGACTGGTGTACTTCGTCCGTCGGCAGTCCGCTCCCCAGCGCCTTGACGTCCTCCTCCTGGAGGGCGAGACAGATCCGACGGGTGAGCCAGAAGGCTGCCGGGGGAACGACGAGCACGGCGCAGCGCAGCGACCAGGTGATCGCCTGGAGGGGGACCTCGAAGACGAAGGCGACGATGTCCTGCGCGCCGGCCACCAGCAGGATCGTGTAGGCGGCGAGCACGGCGACCCCCAGCGCGGTGCGGGCGGACCGGTGGCGAGGCCGGTCGCACAGGTGCTGCTCCCCGCCCTCGGGGGTGATCCAGCGTTCGAAGAACGGATAGCCGTACAGGCCGGTGAACAGCAGTCCCGGCAGGACGACGCCCGCGATCAGTGGATTCCAGTTCAGCGTGTGGCCCCACAGGCGGGTTTCGAAGGCCGGCATCAGCCGCAAGGCCCCTTCGAGGAAGCCGACGTACCAGTCCGGCTGGGACCCGGTCGATACGAGGTCGGGGCGGTAGGGCCCGTACGCCCACACGGGATTGATCTGCGCCAGCGCCCCGAGCACGGACAGCACGCCGGCGACCATGAAGAACAGTCCCGCGGACTTCGCCGTGTACTGGGCGAAGAACGGCTTGCCCACCACGTTGCGGCCGCTGCTGCCGGGCACCGCCCACTGGGTGTGTTTGAGGTGCACGACCAGCAACAGGTGCAGCGAGACCAGGGCGACCAGCAGTCCTGGTACGAGGAGGATGTGCACCGGGTAGAGCCGGGACACGATGTCCTCGCCCGGGAACTCACCGCCGAAGACGAAGAGGCTCAGGTAAGTGCCCACGACCGGCAGCGACAGCATGATGCCCTGGGCCGTGCGCAGGCCCGTACCCGACAGCAGGTCGTCGGGGAGCGAGTAGCCCGCGAAACCCTCGACCAGCGCGAGCAGCAGCATCGTGACGCCGACCGTCCAGTTCACCTCGCGGGGCTTGCGGAACGCACCGGTGAAGAACACCCGCAGAAGGTGAACGCCGATCGCGGCCACGAACACGAGGGCCGCCCAGTGGTGCATCTGCCGGATCAGCAGACCGCCCCGCACATCGAAGCTGATGCGCAGCGTGGAGGCGTAGGCGGATGAAACGGGCAGGCCGCTCAGGGGGCTGTAGGAACCCTTGTACGTGACCTCGCGCATGGACGGGTCGAAGAAGAACGTGAGGTACGTGCCGGTCAGCAGCAGCACCACCAGACTGTAGAGGGCGATCTCGCCGAGCAGGAACGCCCAGTGGTCCGGAAAGGCCTTCCGCACACCGCCCTTGGCCACGTCCAGCAGGGGCAGCCGGGCGTCGAGGCCGAGCACCGTACGTCCGGCCGAGCGTCGCAGCACGCGGACCGCACGGGCCTTCTTCCTTTCGAGAACCACCGGCTCCACGCCCTCCTCACATCCGCCGACCGAGCCCGAACGGCGTGGGAGGAGCATCGCGCGCCCGCGTCCCACGGCCGGGTAGGCACGCAGCCCGCCGGCCGGAAGCACGCGGACAGCCCCGCCGCGGACCGCGCAATGATCCCGATCATGTGAATAAACCTCCCTTGCTCACGCGCGAGTTCTTCATACGAAGCGGCGCTCTGCGTGTTCTCGCCGCCGCGCGGTCCACGGTGCGCGACCATCGAAGAAACACCGAGACAGGAAGAAGGGCGGACGTGTCCGGCAGCGAAAGCGAGAACCCAGCAATCCCCTCCCCGACCCCCGCGCCGACCCGCCCCAGAACGAACCGGGACTGGTGGCCGAATCAGCTGGACCTGCAGGTCCTCCACCAGCATTCGCCCTTGTCCGATCCGATGGGCGAGGACTTCGACTACGCGAAGGAATTCGCGGCCCTCGACGTCGACGCGCTGAAGCAGGACGTCTTCGAGGTGATGACGGCGTCCCAGGACTGGTGGCCTGCCGACTACGGCCACTACGGGCCGCTGTTCATCCGGATGAGCTGGCATGCCGCGGGGACGTACCGCATCGCCGACGGCCGGGGCGGTGGCGGCGCCGGATCCCAGCGCTTCGCCCCCCTCAACAGCTGGCCGGACAATGCGAGCCTGGACAAGGCACGCCGTTTGCTCTGGCCGGTCAAGCAGAAGTACGGCCGGAAGATCTCCTGGGCCGATCTGCTGATTTTCGCCGGAAACTGTGCCATGGAATCGATGGGTTTCAAAACGTTCGGATTCGGCTTCGGGCGGGAGGACACCTGGGAACCCGAGGAAATCTTCTGGGGGCCCGAGGACACGTGGCTCGGAGATGAGCGCTACGCCGGCGACAGGGAACTCACCGGTCCTTTCGGCGCCGTACAGATGGGCCTGATCTACGTCAATCCGGAAGGGCCCAACGGCAACCCGGATCCGATGGCCGCCGCGAAGGACATTCGCGAGACGTTCGCGCGCATGGCCATGGACGACGAGGAAACGGCTGCGCTCATCATCGGCGGCCACACGTTCGGCAAGTGCCACGGTGCGGTCGACCCCGGCTGCATCGGCCCGGAGCCCGAGGCCGGCCCCATCGAGCAGCAGGGCCTCGGCTGGCGGAACACGTGCGGCAGCGGCACGGGCGTCAACGCGCTGACCAGTGGGCTCGAGGGCGCATGGACCACCGAGCCGACGAAGTGGGACAGCGGCTACCTGGACAACCTGTTCAGGTACGACTGGGAGCTGACGACGAGCCCCGCCGGTGCGCAGCAGTGGACTCCCACGGATCCGTCGGCCCGGGACACCGTGCCCGATGCCCATGATCCGTCGAAGCGGCACGCGCCGATGATGCTGACGACGGACCTCGCGCTGAAGATGGATCCGGTCTACGCGCCGATCGTGAAGAGCTTCCACGAGAACCCGGACAAGCTCGCGGTGGCCTTCGCCAAGGCGTGGTACAAGCTGCTGCACCGCGACATGGGGCCCCTGCCGCGCTACCTCGGCCCGTGGATCGCCGAGCCGCAGCTGTGGCAGGACCCTGTCCCCGCGGTCGATCACGAGCTGGTCGGGGACGCGGACATCGCCGCCCTCAAGGGCAGGATCCTCGCCTCCGGGCTGTCCGTCCCCCGGCTGGTCACCACCGCCTGGGCGGCGGCCGCGAGCTTCCGCGGCACCGACAAGCGGGGCGGGGCCAACGGGGCGCGGATCCGGCTCGCTCCGCAACGGGACTGGGAGGTCAACGCCGTACCCGAGGTGGCCGAGGTGCTGCAGGCCCTCGAGCAGATCCGGCAGGAGTTCAACGGCTCGGCCGGCGGCAAGAAGGTTTCGCTCGCGGACCTGATCGTCCTGGGCGGGTGCGCGGCTGTCGAGCAGGCCGCGAAGAACGCCGGGTACGACATCACGGTCCCGTTCGCACCGGGGCGTACGGACGCCTCGCAGGAGCAGACCGACGTGGAGTCGTTCGCCGTGCTCGAACCCCCGGCGGACGGGTTCCGCAACTACCTGCGGGAGGGGGAGAAGCTGTCGCCGGAGACCCTCCTGCTGGACCGCGCCAACCTGTTGACGCTCACCGCTCCCGAGATGACGGTCCTCATCGGTGGCATGCGGGCCCTGAACACCGGGTTCGGGCAATCCCCGCACGGCGTCTTCACGGACCGGCCGGAGGCGTTGACCACCGACTTCTTCGTCAACCTGCTCGACATGGGCACGGAGTGGAAGCCGTCGACCTCGACCGAGAACGTGTTCGAGGGCCGGGACCGTGCCACGGGCGAGGCCAAGTGGACCGCCACCGCCGTCGACCTCGTCTTCGGTTCGCACTCCCAGCTGCGAGCCATCTCAGAGGTCTACGCGTCCGGGGACGGTGGGGAGAAGTTCGTGCGTGACTTCGTCGCCGCGTGGGACAAGGTGATGAACCTCGACCGGTTCGACCTCGCCTGAACCCGAGCCTCGCCGGACGTCCCGGACGGCCCCGCACCGGCCGATCGGGACGTCCGGCATACCTTTCACGTCACGCCGTCGCCCACTCGACGAGAGCGGCCAGCGCGCCCGCCAGGGCGTCGAGGCCAGGGCCCGCCGGTCCTCCGGGCCCGCTCATGTAGAGGTCCCGCCGGATCTCCACCATCAGCGCGCCGACCCGCGCGTCCTTTCCGTAGTGGCGCAGCGGCACGTACGTTCCCGCGAACGGGCTGTCCAGCCCCGTGCCGCCGAAACCCGCGAACGCCTGCTGCGCCGCCTCGAGCAGGGGTCGGGGCGTATGGAAGGCGTCCGTGCCGATGCAGATCGGCGGGCGCGGTCCGTCACCGTGGAGCTCGTAGGGCAGCGCCTTCGCCGGATACGAGTGCACATCGAGGATGACCGCCCGTCCGACGGCCCCCAGCCGCTCCTCCACCGCTTCCGTCATCGCCTGCGCGTACGGGTGGAAGTACCGTTCGATCAGCGGTCGTCCGTCGAAGTCGGCCGGGCGGAGCTCGTCGCGGTGCGTCGTCCGTGTGTAGACCGCGCCCATCCCCCGCGCCAGCATCTCCTCCCGCTCGTCGGGGAACCGCTCGGGGTCGACGACCAGCCGCGAGAGCCGGTTCTCGAACCGCCACGGGGTGACGCGGGCGGCCTCGGCCGCCCTGGCCGCGATCTCCGCGGTGTGCGAGTCGGTGATGTGGTCCAGCTCCCCTTCGAGTGCCCGGTCGTCCAGCAGGATCCCGGCGCGGACGTCCGCGGGTATGGCGCGGGACGAGTGCGGCATGTGGAGTATCACGGGCGAGTCGGGAGCCCCGGGGTGGAGGAGGGCGGCTGCGTCGCTCATCTGGTTCCTCGCTGCGTGTCGCGTACGGATCAAGGTGCCACCGACATGATGTCCGGTCGGCAGGCACCCCGTGGGAGGTGTCTCACCTCCCGTGATGACCTTGGCGCAGACGCTTGTAACCCCCGGGTGGCACCGCCCGTCACATGCACGCAACACCGACTTTCTACCTTGGGCCGCAACGGGATCGACCTGCACACGGCCGCAGCGGCCCCTGGCGGTGGGGTCGGCCGGCGGCGCGAGGAGGTCTGCTGTGGCGGAGGCGAGGGCCGCGACCGGTCAACAGGTGCGGACGGTCTGCTCGTACTGCGGCGTCGGCTGCGGGGTCGTACTGGACATCGCCGGGGGCGCCGACGGGCGCCGTACGGTGGCCAAGGTCAGCGGCGACAAGGAGCACCCCGCGAATGCCGGGCGCCTGTGCACCAAGGGCGCCACGCACGCCGACATGCTGGCCGCGCCCGGCCGGCTGGAGACCGCGCTGATCCGCGGCGAGCGGGGTGACGGGCCCGCCGCCGTCGCGGTGGACGCGGCCGTCGCCGAGACGGCCCGTCGCCTCCGGGAGATCCTCGACGCGCACGGCCCCGACGCGCTGGCGCTCTACGTCTCCGGCCAGATGTCCCTGGAGGCCCAGTACCTCGCCAACAAGCTGGCCAAGGGGTTCCTGCGGACGAGCCGGATCGAGTCCAATTCGCGGCTGTGCATGGCGAGCGCCGGCAGCGGCTACAAGCTCTCGCTGGGCGCCGACGGGCCGCCCGGCTCGTACGAGGACTTCGAGCGGGCGGGCACGTTCCTCGTCATCGGCGCCAACATGGCCGACTGCCACCCCATCCTCTTCCTGCGGATGATGGACCGCGTCAAGGCCGCCGGCGCCAAGCTGATCGTGGTGGATCCCCGGCGCAATGCCACGGCCGACAAGGCCGACCTGTTCCTGCAGATCCGGCCGGGCACCGACCTGGCCCTCCTCAACGGGCTGCTGCACCTGCTCGTCGAGGGCGGCTGGACCGACCCGGACTTCATCGCCGAGCACACCGAGGGCTGGGAGGACATGCCGGCCTTCCTGCGGGAGTACCCGCCCGCGAAGGTCGCCGAGATCACCGGCATACCGGAGGCGGACATCCGGCTGGCCGCCCGCTGGATCGGCGAGGCGGGCGAGTGGATGAGCTGCTGGACCATGGGCCTCAACCAGTCCGTCCACGGCACCTGGAACACCAACGTCCTGGTCAACCTGCACCTGGCCACGGGCGCCATCTGCCGTCCCGGCAGCGGCCCGTTCTCCCTCACCGGCCAGCCCAACGCCATGGGCGGCCGCGAGATGGGCTACATGGGGCCCGGCCTGCCGGGCCAGCGCTCGGTACTGGTCGACGAGGACCGCGACTTCACCGAGAAGCTGTGGGGCCTGCCGGAGAACACCCTGCGCACCGACGTCGGACGCGGGACCATCGAGATGTTCGAGCAGATGGCCGCCGGTGAGATCAAGGCGTGCTGGATCATCTGCACCAACCCGGTCGCCTCCGTCGCCAACCGCAGCACGGTCATCAAGGCGCTGGAGACCGCCGAACTGGTCGTCACGCAGGACGTGTTCGCGGAGACCGAGACGAACGCCTACGCGGACATCGTGCTCCCCGCCACCCTCTGGGCCGAGGCGGACGGCGTGATGATCAACTCGGAGCGCAACCTCACCCTGGTGCAGGGGGCCGCCGACCCGCCCGGCCAGGCCCTGCCCGACTGGCAGCTGATCGCCCGGGTCGCCTGCGCGATGGGATTCGCCGAGGCGTTCACGTACGGCTGCGCCGAGGAGGTGTTCGAGGAGCTGCGGCAGGCCTGGAACCCGAAGACCGGCTGGGACCTGCGCGGCGTCACGTACGAGCGGCTGCGCGCGGGCCCGGTGCAGTGGCCGGCCGCCCCGGGCGGGCCGGACCGCAACCCGGTCCGTTACCTCAACGACGGCGTCAGCCAGAACCTGGCGGAGCGCCCGGACGGCAGCCGCCCCCGTCTCCTGTTCCCCACGGCCACGGGACGGGCCGTGTTCTTCGCCCGCCCCCATCTTCCGGCCGCCGAACTCCCGGACGACGACTACCCGTTCGTGCTCAACACGGGCCGCCTGCAACACCAGTGGCACACCCTGACCAAGACCGGCAAGGTCGCCAAGCTGAACAAGCTCAACCCCGGGCCGTTCGTGGAGATCCACCCGCAGGACGCGGCCGCTCTCGGGATCGTGGCAGGCGACGGGGTGGAGGTGGCCTCCCGGCGCGGGCGGGCCGTGCTGCCCGCCGTCGTCACCGACCGGGTCCGGCCGGGGAACTGCTTCGCCCCCTTCCACTGGAACGACCTGTTCGGCGAGTACCTCAGCGTCAACGCGGTCACCGACGACGCCGTCGACCCGGTTTCCTTCCAGCCCGGGTTCAAGATGTGCGCGGTGACGCTGACGAAGACACGGACCCCGGTTCCCGTGGCCCTGCCCGCTGCCGAGCCCGCCCTCGGCAGCCCCGCCGCCGCCGGGGCGCACCCGGGCGGTGTCATTGCGACGCTGACGCGTCCCGTAACCGCCCCGGTGACCGCGGCGAGCGCGGTGGCACCCGCCCTCACCTCGTTGTTCGGGCTGGAGGGCCACACACCGCCCGCCCTCTGCGACCGCGAACGCCAGTACCTCGCCGGATTCCTCGCCGGGCTCGCCTCCGCCCCGCCCGGCACGGGCGTCCCGGCCCTTCCTGCCGGTGCCCCCTTCGAGGCCGGGCACGCCCTGTGGGTCGACGGAGTACTCGCCGGTACGTACTCGCGTACGGCGACGGCCCTGGCCGCCACGCCTCCGGCCGCCGCGGCTCCGGTCCCCGCCGCACCGGGTACGCCCACCCGGCAGACCGTGATCCTCTGGGCTTCCCAGACGGGGAACGCAGAGGACCTCGCCGCCTCCATCGGCACGGAACTGGCCGCCGGCGGCACCGCGGCGACCGTGCACAGCATGGCGGACCGCACCCCCGCCTCCCTCACTCCCGGCACGGATCTGCTGGTCGTCACGAGCACCTTCGGCGACGGCGATGCCCCGGACAACGGAGCCCCGTTCTGGGAGGCCCTCGAGGAGTCCGACGCGCCCCGGCTCGAGGACGTCCGGTACGCGGTCCTTGCGCTCGGCGACTCCAACTACGACGCGTTCTGCGGCCACGGCCGCCGGCTCGACCGGCGCCTCGAAGAGCTGGGAGCCCGGCGCCTCCTGCCGCGCGTGGACTGCGAGCCCGACTACGAGGAACCCGCCGCCCAGTGGCTGGAGCGGGTCCGCGACGCCCTGGCAGCCGCCCCGGTGCCGGCGACCCCGGACCCGGCGACCGCCGGGCCGTCCCGCCCGGTGCCGGACAAGAACTCCCCGTACACCGCCCGGCTGTCCGGCAACCGGCTGCTGAGCCTGCCCGGCGCCACCAAGGAGGTCCGCCGGTTCACCTTCGACCTGGGCGAGGACGGCCCGGCGTACGAGGCGGGTGACGCCCTCGGCGTCCTCCCGGTCAACTGCCCCGACCTGGTGACGGAATGGCTGGCCGCCACCGGCCTCGCCCCGGACGCGGAGGTGGCCGTGCCCGGACACGCCCCCATGCCGTTCGCCGAGGCGCTGCACCGGCACCTGGACATCACCCGTCTCACGCCCGACCTCCTGCGGTTCGTCACCGAGCACACCGGCGACCGCAAGCTCAAACAGCTGACGCGCCCCGACAACAAGGACGGCCTCGCCCAATGGGCCTGGGGGCGCCAGCCCGTCGACATCCTGGCCGAGTTCCCGGTCCGCCTGGGCGCCCAGGAGTGGGCCGAGCGCCTCAAACGCCTCCAGCCGCGCCTGTACTCCATCTCCTCCAGCCCCCTCGCCGCCCCGCGCGAGGTGAACCTGACGGTCTCGGTCCTGCGCTACGAGGGGCCGGGCGGCCGGCAGCGCAAAGGCGTCGCCTCCACCTTCCTCGCCGATGCCGAACCGGGCACCCCGGTACCGCTGTTCGTCCAGCGCTCGGCCCACTTCCGCCCGCCCGCCGGCGCGGACACACCGGCGATCATGGTCGGCCCGGGAACCGGCATCGCCCCGTTCATGGCCTTCCTCGAACACCGCCGCGCCCTCGGCCACCACGGCGGCAACTGGCTGTTCTTCGGCGAACAGCGCCGGGCCAGCGACTTCTACTACCGCGAAGAGCTGGAGGAGCTCCACCGGCACGGCACACTCAGCCGCCTCGACCTGGCCTTCTCCCGCGACCAGCGCACCAAGATCTATGTCCAGGACCGCATGCGCGAGCACGGCGCCCAGCTGTGGTCCTGGCTCCAGGACGGCGCCCACTTCTACGTGTGCGGTGACGCGAGCCGGATGGCGAAGGACGTCGACCAGGCGCTGCGCGACATAGCCGTGGCGCACGGCGGCCTCGACGAGGACGAAGCCGCCGCGTACCTGAAGCAGCTCTCCGCCGACAAGCGGTACGGCCGCGACGTGTACTGAGCGCCGCGCGTGCGGGGGGTGCGTGCGGGTCAGCGCGTGGTCAGGCTGTCCACCTCGGCCTCGAAGAGCAGGGCGGGGTCCAGGCCCATGCCGGTGAAGTGGCCCGCCAGCTCCAGGGACAGCACGCCGTGCAGGCGGGTCCAGAAGGCCAGGGCCAGGCGCAGGGCCGGCGGCGGGGCGTCCGGGTGGCTCGCGGCCCACTCCCGGTGGCCGGCCAGGTGGCCCTCGAAGGCATGGGGCTCCGCACCCGGGGCGGGGTCCGGCCCGGCGGCTGCACAGGCGTCGAGCAGGACGGACATCATCTCCGAGGCGATCGCGGTGATGTCCTGCGGCGCGTGATAGCCGGGCACCGGGGTGCCGTAGACGAGGAAGTAGCGGTGCGGGTCCTCCAGGGCCCAGCGACGGAGCACCTTCGCCAGCGCGCCGAGGCCGGGTCGGCCCGCTCCGCCTTTCCCCCCGTCGCCGGCGGCGATGAAGGCGTCGGCGAGGCTGCGGTACGCGTCGCGGATGAGTTCGGTGATGAGCTCGTCACGGTTGGCGAAGTACCGGTACAGCGCCGGTCCGCTCATGCCCATCTGCTTGGCGATCGCATTGAGGGAGAGCGCGGAGGCGCCGGATCCGGCGATCTGCTGCCAGGCCTTTTCCTTGACCTCCTCGCGCACCTGCTGCCGGTACCGCTCACGGGGGGTCTTCGTACTCCCGGTCATGCCCGCCACCCTCTCATGGCCCGTCACACCAACTGTTCGTTAGAGGCTATCACCATCGGCAGGACCACTCGCGATCGGACGAGCCACTCCCTTGACATCGGCGATACAGCAACTCATTCTAGTTATAGCTTCTAACGAACACGAGATGCCGAAACAAACTGGAGGTCATGATGAACACCGCCGAGCTGATCCAGATCGTTCTCCCGGGCAAGGTCGAGCCGGAAGGCCTGGAGCTGCACCGGGGACCGGTCCCGGTACCGGCCGCCGGGCAGGTCGTGGTCGCGATGGAGGCGACGGGCGTGTCGTTCGCCGAGCAGCAGATGCGCCGCGGCCGGTACTACGACCAGCCCGCGTTCCCCTTCGTCCCCGGATACGACCTGGTCGGCAGGGTGCTGGCCGTGGGCGCAGGCGTCGGCTCCGGCCTGCTCGGCCGGCGGGTGGCCGCGCTGACGAAGACCGGAGGCTGGGCAAGCCACATCGCGCTCGACGCCGCCGACGTGGTGGAGGTACCCGACGGCGTCAGCGCGGTGGACGCGGAGACCGCGGTCGTCAACGGCATCACCGCCTGGCAGATGCTCCACCGCAAGGCCCGGGTGCACGCAGGGCAGACCGTCCTGGTCCACGGCGCCAACGGCGGTGTCGGCTCGATCCTGGTCCAGCTGGCGCTCGCCGCGGGCGCCCGGGTGATCGGTACCGCCTCCGCCCGTCACCACGACGCGCTGCGCGACCTCGGGGTGGCCCCCGTCGACTACCGCTCCGGCGACGTTGCCGCACGGGTACGGGCCCTTGCCCCCGGCGGGGTGGACGCGGTGTTCGACCACGTCGGCGGCGAGGGCATCGTCGATTCCTGGCGGCTCCTGGCCCCCGGCGGCACGCTCGTCTCGTACGGCAGCGCCGCCACCCGCGACGACGAGGGCTCCGGCTCGTCGCCGATCCTCAAGCTCCTGGGCCGGGTGTGGCTGTGGAACGCGCTGCCGAACGGCCGCCGTGCGTACTTCTTCAACGTGTGGGCCGGCCGCGCCTACGCCAAGAACCGCTTCCGGGCGCGCCTGCGCTCCGACCTCACCCAGGTGTTCACGGCGCTGCAGCGCGGTGAGATCACCGCCAAGGTCGCGGCCGAGATCCCGCTGGCCCGCGTCGCCGAGGCGATGCGCCTGGCCGAGTCGGGGACGGTCGCCGGGAAGGTCGTCCTCGTCCCCTGACCCGCCGACCCCTCGCCGTCACCGCTCCCCCACTTCCCCAGGAGAACCGCCATGCTGACCACCCTGCTCGCCCAGACCGCTGCCCTGCCCCTCGCGTTCACGATCGGCATCTCCGGCACCGGCGCCTCCCATCATCCCGTGGAGATCGACCACGACGCCCCGGTGATCACGCGCGACGACATCGTCATCCATGCGCCGCTGCACAAGATCTGGAAGATCCAGACCGACGTCGAAGCCTGGCCGGCGTGGCAGCCCGAGGTCATCGAGGCGACCAAGCGCACGCCGGGCCCGCTGCGGGCCGGCTCCGTGTTCCGCTGGTCCGTCCACGGCCTCGCCGACATCGACTCCACCGTCCGGCAGGTCGTACCGCAGCGCCGGATCGCGTGGGGCGGACCGGCGCAGGGGATCACCGCGGTCCACGTATGGACCTTCACCCAGCGCAAGGACGGGGTGCACGTCCACACCGAGGAGTCCTGGGCCGGCGCGCCCGTCAACGCCGACACCCCCGCTCTCCAGCAGGCGCTCGACGCCTCGCTCGACACCTGGCTCCACCGCCTGAAGGCCAAGGCCGAAGACCGGGCCTGAGCCCCGTCAGCCCATTGGCCGCCATGGTGAGCTGCTCGTACGAACCGGGCGGGATACCGGCCGCGGCACGGCGGCGACCACGCAGGATCGCCGGACCCGCCGTAACGTGGAAGGGTCAGAGGACTGCGTGGTGAGGGGCGATGCGCCATGACCTGGGCTTCGTGGACAACGACAGGGGTGTTCGCCGGACGCGGCGGAGTGAGCACCGACGAGGCGGGGGTCCTCAGCGGGGACCTGACCGTGCACACCACCTGGTCGGGCCAGGAGGCCCAGGTGGCCGTGCAGTACACCGGCGGCTCGGACTGGTTCACCGTCACCGGAAGTCCGGTGCCCTGCGCCTCCGAGGACGGCAGCCGCTTCCTGCACCAGGCCGTGGTGGACGCCGTACGCACCGGCGGGGCCGCCACCGTCCCCCGCAACCTGCCGGCAGACGCCCACGAGGGCGGGCCAGGGCCGGCCTAGCAGCTTCCGGATCACCCTCAGCCGGTCGTCGTCGACGCGGTCGGCGCCCACCTGCCGGGGGACGGCGACCCTCGCCGCTCAGTCGAGACAGAACTCGTTGCCCTCGATGTCCTGCATCAAGAGGCACGACTCGTTCTCGTCATCGGCCAGCAGCAGTCGCCCGCGTACCGCGCCGAGCGGGACCAGTCGTGCACATGCGGCCTCAAGTGCGGCCAGTCGCTCTTCACCCACGAGCCCGGTGCCGACCCGCACGTCAAGATGCACCCGGTTCTTGACGATCTTGCCTTCGGGAACGCGCTGGAAGAACAGTCGCGGGCCTGCACCCGAGGGGTCGGCGCATGATGCGTACGCTGCACCCTGATGGTCAGGCGGCGTAGCGCGATCGAAGTCGTCCCAGGTGGCGAACCCCTCCGGCGGCGGTGCTACGTACCCCAGCACTTCGGACCAGAAACGAGCGACGCGCTCGGGTTCTGCGCAGTCGAAGGTGATTTGGACCTGCTTGATCGATGGCATCGGTCCAGCATAGAGGCGGGGCCTTCGTCGTCCCCACGGGCCCGCCCCTGGCCAGGCTGTGGCACATGCGGCAGACGACTTCGGGAACGTCGCATGCGCGCAGGTGAGTTGTAGCCACGCCAAGGCCGGCGCCCCGGCCGGGTTGGCGGGGCTGGCGATGCGGACGCTGTCCGCGGTCCGGGGCGCGGCGCCGTGGCCGCGCCGCGGTGCCCGGCGAGGATGGGCCCATGGCAGACACCTTCACCACACGCACGCTCGACGTGACGACGGGCTCCTCGGAGACCGTGCACGACCTGACCGCGGCTTGTACGGAGTTCCTGCAGGACGCCTCCCGGGGCCGCGACGGACTGCTCAACGTGTTCACTCCGCATGCGACGGCCGGGCTGGCCGTCATCGAGACGGGCGCCGGCAGCGACGACGACCTGCTGGATGCCCTGCGTACCCTGCTGCCCGCCGACGACCGCTGGCGCCACCGGCACGGCTCCCCGGGGCACGGCCGCGACCACGTACTGCCCGCGTTCGTACCGCCGCACGCCACGCTGCCGGTGGTGCGGGGCAGGCTGGCCCTGGGTACCTGGCAGTCCGTCGTACTGGTCGACACCAACCGCGACAACCCCCACCGCACGGTACGGCTGTCCTTCCTGTCCTCGTAGCCGTCCACCGGTTCCCGATCGGTGGGGGGTGCGGCGTCAAGGCGGGTCAGCGGTGGGTGAAGTCCGGAGCGCGCTTGTCGACGAAGGCGGACATGCCCTCCTTCTGGTCGGCGGTGGCGAACACCGCGTGGAAAAGGCGGCGTTCGAAGCGGACGCCCTCGGCAAGGGTGGTCTCGAAGGCCCGGTTCACGGCCTCCTTGGCCATCATCGCGACGGGGGCGGACATCGCCGAGACGGTTTCCGCGACGGTGAGGGCCTCGGCGAGCAGCTCCTCGGCCGGGACGATGCGGGAGACCAGCCCGGCGCGCTCCGCCTCGACGGCGTCCATCGTCCGGCCGGTCAGGCAGAGTTCCATGGCCTTCGCCTTGCCGACGGCCCGGGTGAGCCGCTGGGAGCCGCCGATGCCCGGGATCACGCCCAGCTTGATCTCCGGCTGGCCGAAGACGGCGGTGTCGGCGGCGAGCAGGATGTCGCAGAGCATGGCGAGTTCGCAGCCGTCGCCCAGCGCGTAGCCGGAGACGGCCGCGATGGTGGGGGTGCGGACGTTGCCGAGGCGGTCCCAGGCGGTGAACCAGTCGGTGAGGTACATGTCCATGTACCCCTGCGGCTGCATCTCCTTGATGTCGGCGCCGGCCGCGAAGGCCTTCGCGGAGCCGGTGAGGACGATGCAGCCGATCTCCGGATCCCGGTCCAGCGCCTCGGTGGCGGCCACGACCTCGTTCATGACGTGGAAGTTGAGGGCGTTGAGCGCCTTCGGCCGGCTGAGGGTGAGGAGGGCGGTGCGGCCTTTGCGCCCGACGAGGATCGTCTCGTACGGGGTGTCGGTCATGAGGTCATCCGTTCTGTGCTGCGGCGGCTTCGCGCAGGGTGTGGACGATGGCGGAGAAGTCCTGGTCCGCTCCGGCGCCTTCGGCGAAGGCGGCGTACATGTCGGCGGCGCGCAGCCCGAGTCCCGTGTCGATGCCGCCCGCGCGCAGGGCATCGGCGACGAGTCCGAGGTCCTTGGCCATGAGGGGGGCGGCGAACCCGGGGCGGTAGTCGCGGTTGGCGGGGCTGGCCGGGACCGGGCCGGGGACGGGGCAGTTGGTGGTGAGAGCCCAGCACTGGCCGGAGGCGGTGGACGCGACGTCGTAGAGCGCCTGGTGGGACAGGCCGAGGCTCTCACCGAGGACGAAGGCCTCGCTGACCGCGATCATCGAGATGCCGAGGATCATGTTGTTGCAGATCTTCGCCGCCTGCCCGGCGCCGGCGCCCCCGCAGTGCACCGTCTTCCTGCCCATGGCCGCCAACAGCGGTTCCGCCTGGGTGAATTCCGGCTCGCCTCCGCCGGCCATGAAGGTGAGGGTCGCCGCCTCGGCGCCCATGACGCCGCCCGATACGGGGGCGTCCAGGGCCCGGTGACCGGCCGCGACCGCCGCCTCGTGGGCGGCGCGGGCGTCGGCGACGTCGATGGTGGAGCAGTCGATGAACAGGGTGCCGGGCTTCGCGGCCGCCAGCAGTCCCTCGTCCCGGTAGAGGGCGAGTACGTGGCGTCCCGCGGGCAGCATGGTGATCACCACGTCCGCCTCCGCGGCGGCCGCCCCTGCGGAGTCCGCGATCTCCACCTCGGCCGCCGCGGCGGCGGCCCGCGCATCGGGGACGAGGTCGAAGCCGAGTACGCGGTGGCCGGCGGCCGTGAGGTTGGCGGCCATCGGGCCGCCCATGTGACCGAGGCCAATGAAGGCGATGACGGTGGTCACCAGGGCACCTCCTGAAGGGAGTCGGCGGCAGCGAGGTTCAGTTCGCGGTCGGCGCCGATCGGGGCGAAGGAGCGGGCGACGTCGCTCTCGCCGACCTCGGCGAGGTGGGCGGGCGACCAGCGGGGGCTGCGGTCCTTGTCGATGACCTGGGCCCGGATGCCCTCGACCAGGTCGGGCGAGCGCAGGGCGTGGCAGGAGACCCGGTACTCCTGCTCCAGGACCCGTTCCAGCGGGCCGAGCCGACGGGCACTGCGCAGTGCGGCCAGGGTGACCTTCAGCGCCGTCGGGGACTTGGCGGCCAGCGCGGCGGCCGCCTCCTCGGCCGCCGGTACGCCGCTGCCGATGAGGCGGCCGACGATCTCCTCCACCGTGTCGACGGCGTAGCAGTGGTCGATCCACTCCCGGTGGGCGGGCAGTTCACCGGGCGGCGCCTCGCCGACATGCGGCGCCAGGGCGTCGCGTACGGGCTCCTGCCCGAGCCCCGCCACCAGCGCGCCGAGCCGCTCGGCCGGCACGAAGTGGTCGGCGAGGCCGCAGAGCATCGCGTCGGCGGCGCCGACGGGCGCGCCCGTCAGGGCCAGGTGGGTGCCGAGCTCGCCGGGGGCCAGCGCGAGCAGGTAGGTGCCGCCGACGTCGGGGACGAAGCCGATGCCGGTCTCCGGCATGGCGACGCGGGAGCGTTCGGTGACGATCCGCACGGTTCCGTGGGCCGAGATGCCGACGCCGCCGCCCATGACGATGCCGTCCATCAGGGCGACGTACGGCTTGGGGTAGCGGGCGATCAGCGCGTTGAGCCGGTACTCGTCCCGCCAGAAATCGGCCGAGGCGCTGCCGCCGGAGCGGGCGTCCTCATAGATGGCGCGGATGTCGCCGCCCGCGCACAGTCCGCGCTCGCCTGCGCCGGAGATCACCACCGTTTCCACCGCGGGGTCCTCCCACCAGGCGGTGAGGGCCTCCTCGATGCGCAGCACCATGGGGTGGGTGAGTGCGTTGAGGGCCTTGGGGCGGTTGAGGGTCAGCCGGCCGGCCCGTCCCTCGGTACGCGGCGATCGGGGTGGAGCCCACGAAGCCCAGGGCCTGGACGCGCGGGTCCTCGAGGAGGGTGTCGACCGCTTCCCTGCCGCCGTTGACGACGTTGAGCACGCCCGGCGGCAGACCGGCCTCCAGGAACAGCTCGGCGAGGCGCAGCGGTACGGAGGGGTCCCGCTCGGAGGGCTTGAGGATGAAGGCGTTTCCGCAGGCCAGGGCCGGGGCGGCCTTCCACAGCGGGATCATCGCGGGGAAGTTGAAGGGGGTGATCCCGGCGACGACGCCGAGCGGACTGCGCAGCGAGTGCACGTCGATGCCGGTGCCGGCGTTGTCCGTGAACTCGCCCTTGAGCAGGTGCGGGATCCCGGCGGCGAACTCGACCACCTCCAGGCCTCGTTGCAGGTCTCCGTGGGCATCGGCGACGGTCTTGCCGTGCTCGGAGGACAACAGCCGGGCCAGCGCGTCGCGTTCGCCCTCGACGAGCTGGAGGAAGCGCAGCATGACCCGGGCGCGGCGCTGCGGGTTCCACCGGCCCCATTCGGCCTGCGCTTCCTAGGCGTTGGTGATCGCCGCCTCGGTGTCGGCGCGCCCCGCCAGGGGGACCCTGGCCTGGACGGCGCCGGTGTTCGGGTCGTAGACGTCGTCGAAGAGCCCGGACGTGCCGGTGGTGTGCTTTCCGCCGATGAAGTGGGTGAGTTCACGGACCATCGAAGCCTGCTCTCGTCAGGTGAGGATCCGAGGAAGGCGCGGCGAGGGCGCGGTACGGCACCGATCGGGGTGCGCACCGCGGGGGCCGACCGCGGGACAGGGAAGGCGCGGGTGCCTTCGTCGAGTCACGAACGCGGGGACAGGGCCTCGTGGTTCGGGTACTCCGCCGGATCACCTGGGCCGTGGTCGCGTACCGGTGCCATGCGTGTCTTCTCCATCCTCGTGGACAACACGGAACACCCCACGGCCGGTATCCTGACTCCCGGATCAGCGCGCGCTCTCCGGCCTTCCCGACGGATGGATTCCGTCAGTGGCCTGAACTGCTGAAGAGCACACTCCCCGGTCACAGTGGCGGGACCGCGCCGGATTCACACCGGCTTCCCTGCACCGCGGGTTGTCACGAACATATAGTTGGACGTCCAAGTAAGTCCACCCCCACCCACGGCGCGGACGTGTGAACGACCCCCGGGAGCGGAGGCCCTACTCGGCGACCCGGTACGGGACGAAGGTGCTGCTGTTCTCGTCGACGGCCAGCGGGCGCCCGAGCGGCGGGACGGCGCGCTGCGGGCACTCCAGGCGCTCGCAGATCCGGCAGCCCATGCCGATGGGCGTGTCGGCGGAGGTGTTGTCCAGGTCGAGGCCGTCGGAGTAGACGAGCCTCGAGGCGTGCCGGATCTCGCAGCCGAGGCCGATCGCGAAGGTCTTGCCGGGTTCGCCCCAGCCGCCCCGGTGGCGGGTGATGGCGCGGGCCGTCCACAGGTAGCGCTGCCCGTCCGGCATGGCGGCGACCTGGACGTGGATGCGGCCGGGTGCGGCGAAGGCCTCGTACACGTTCCACAGCGGGCAGGTGCCGCCCGCGCGGGAGAAGTGGAATCCGGTCGCGGACTGCCGCTTGGACATGTTCCCGGCGCGGTCGACGCGCACGAACGAGAAGGGGACCCCGCGCAGCCTGGGGCGTTGGAGCGTGCTCAGGCGATGGCAGACCGTCTCGTAGCCGAGGCCGAAGTGGTCGGTGAGCCGCTCGATGTCGTAACGGAATCCCTCGGCGGCCGTATGGAAGGCGCTGTACGGGAGGATCAGCGCGGCGGCGAAGTAGTTCGCGATGCCGATCCGGGCGAGGCCGTGCGGGGTGGAACCGGCGGGGAAGTCCTCCGAGGCGAGCCGGTCCAGCTCCTCGCCGTACTCGAGCAGGGCCAGCTGCGTGGCCATCCGGAAGGCCTGCTGGCCCGGCCTCAGGCGGGCGGAGAGCTGGAGCACGCGGCCGGATTCCGCGTAGTGGTGCAGCCGCTCGGAGCCGGCCGCCGAGTCGCCGGCGACCACGACCCGTACGCCGTGCCGGTCCGCCAGCCGGGCGGAGAGGGCGTGGACGACCTCGCCTGGCCGGATCCCGATGGTGCGGGCGAGATCCTCGGCGGCGAGGTCGGTGTCGTGGAGGTAGTTCTGGCGGCGGTAGAAGAACTCGCGGATCTCCTCGTGCGGGGAGAGGGGCCCACCGCCGCCGCCGTCCCCGTCGCGGCAGTCCGCGACTCCGGCCAGGCCCTCGGCCAGCCGCTGGCTGCGCCGGCCGAGGTCCAGCAGCACCTGGGCGACCGCGGGCATCCGCGAGGCCAGTTCGGCGAGGTCGGAGGTGGAGACCCGGGCCTCGGCGACCTCCCCGGCCAGCGCCTCGCGCAGGTCCGCGACGAGGCGGCTGGTGTCCCGCTCCGAGAAGAAGCCGGGGTCGACGCCGAAGGCCTCGGTCAGCCGCAGCAGCACGGGCACGGTCAGCGGGCGGGAGTCGTGCTCCATCTGGTTGAGGTAGCTGGGCGAGATCGCGAGCACCCGGGCCAGGTCGGCCTGGCTCATCCGCCGCTCCTCGCGCAGCCGCCGCAGCCGCGCTCCCGCGTACGTCTTGCTCACGACGCCCCCTCGTGTCCCGCGCCGGCCTGGCTCGGGAGTCGGCATCGGCCGACCTTTGCAGACTTGGCAAACCCGCGCGAAAAGATGCGCAGAACTTAGCAGACATCCCATCTTGATGGCACTGGGTGTCATTGGGAGAGTCGTCCTGCGGCCCGCCGGACTCGGCGGCCGGCACGGAACAACCGGGCACGATTCATGCCCTGATGTCGGCGATCCCGGCAGGTTCCGGCTGGGTTCGACAACATTGCTCAGCTCGTTCCAGGCACGGACGGCGGGCCGCGACCACCACGAACGGCACACAGTGCCAAGCCTTTGCACCTTTGACGTACAGGCGCAGCTCAATCGACATCATGGAGACGGTGACGGTCATGGCAGACACGAACACGACGGCAGCGGCAGCGGACCTCGCCGAGCGCTGGGCGAGCGACCCGCGCTGGGCCGGCATCGAGCGGACCTACTCCGCCGAGGACGTGGTCCGGCTCTCCGGCAGCGTCCGCGAGGAGCACACCCTGGCCCGGCGCGGCGCCGAGCGGCTGTGGCGACAGCTCCACGAGCGGGACTACATCCACGCCCTCGGTGCCCTGACCGGCGGCCAGGCCGTCCAGCAGGTCCGGGCCGGCCTCCAGGCCATCTACCTCTCCGGCTGGCAGGTCGCCGCCGATGCCAACCAGGCCGGGCACACCTACCCGGACCAGAGCCTCTACCCGGTCAACTCCGTGCCCCAGGTGGTCCGTCGGATCAACAACGCCCTGCTGCGCGCCGACCAGATCTCCACCGCCGAGGGCGGCGCGGACGGCATCGACTGGCTGGCGCCGATCGTCGCCGACGCCGAGGCCGGTTTCGGCGGTCCCCTGAACGCCTTCGAGCTCACCAAAGCCATGATCGCGGCGGGTGCGGCCGGCATCCACTACGAGGACCAGCTCGCCTCCGAGAAGAAGTGCGGCCACCTCGGCGGCAAGGTGCTCGTCCCCACCTCGCAGCACATCCGCACCCTGAACGCGGCCCGCCTGGCCGCCGACATCGCGGACACCCCGACCCTGATCATCGCCCGTACGGACGCCCTCGCCGCGAACCTGCTGACCAGCGACGTCGACGAGCGCGACGCGCAGTTCGTGACGGGTGAGCGCACCGCCGAGGGCTTCTACCGCGTCCGGAACGGCATGGCGCCGGTCATCGCCCGCGGCCTCGCGTATGCCCCGTACGCCGACCTCATCTGGGTCGAGACCGGCACCCCGGACCTGGCCCAGGCCCGCGAGTTCGCCGAGGCCGTCCACGCCGAGTACCCGGACCGGATGCTCGCCTACAACTGCTCGCCCTCCTTCAACTGGAAGGCCTCCCTGGACGACGACCAGATCGCCAAGTTCCAGCGGGAGCTGGGCGCAATGGGCTACCGCTTCCAGTTCATCACCCTGGCCGGCTTCCACTCCCTCAACCACGGCATGTTCGACCTCGCCCGCGGCTACGCCGAGCACGGCATGACCGCGTACGTGGACCTCCAGGAGCGCGAATTCGCCGCCCAGGAGCACGGGTTCACCGCCGTCAGGCACCAGCGCGAGGTCGGCACCGGCTACTTCGACCTGGTCTCCACCGCCGTCCACCCCGCCTCCTCCACCACGGCGCTCGCCGGCTCCACCGAGGAGGAGCAGTTCCACTAGGAACCCCGCCCGTCAGGCACCTCATCCCTCGGCCCGTGTTCCGGAGGGCCGGACGCACCGTCCCGTCCGGCCCTCCCCTCCCCGGAGGAGACCCACCATGTCCACCCATGCACCGACCCGCACCGTCCAGGTCCACGGAACGCCGGGCGAGCGCCACGAGGAGATCCTCACCCCCGCGGCCCTGGACTTCATCGGCCGCCTCGACGCCGCCTTCGCCCCGCGACGGCTCGAGCTCTTCAAGGAGCGCCAGCGCCGGTACACCAACCTGGCCGCGGGCTCGCCGCTGGACTTCTCCCGCGCCACCTCGGCCGTCCGCGCCGACCCCGGCTGGCGGGTGGCCCCGCCCGCGCCCGGCCTGACCGACCGCCGCGTCGAGATCACCGGACCGCCGGACCGCCGGATGACCGTCAACGCCCTCAACTCCGGTGCCCGGGTGTGGATGGCGGACTTCGAGGACGCCACCGCGCCCACCTGGGACAACGTCATCGGCGGTCAGCTCAACCTGCTGGATGCTTGTCAGCGGCGCATCGACTTCACCACCCCCGAGGGCAAGGAGTACCGCCTCGGCGCGGACCTCGCGACCATCGTGGTCCGCCCCCGCGGCTGGCACCTCACCGAGGAGCACCTCACGGTCGACGGCCGACCCGTCCCGGCCTCGCTGGTCGACTTCGGCCTGTACTTCTTCCACTGCGCGCAGCGGCAGATCGATGCCGGGTACGGCCCGTACTTCTACCTCCCCAAGCTGGAGAACCGGTACGAGGCCCGCCTCTGGAACGACGTCTTCCTGCTCGCCCAGGAACTCCTCGGCATCCCGCGCGGCACCGTCCGGGCCACCGTCCTCATCGAGACGATCACGGCCGCGTTCGAGATGGAGGAGATCCTCTACGAGCTGCGCGAGCACAGCTCCGGTCTCAACGCAGGCCGCTGGGACTACCTGTTCAGCCTCATCAAGAACTTCGGGCACCGCACCGACTTCCTGCTGCCCGACCGGGCCAAGGTCACCATGACCGCCCCGTTCATGCGGGCGTACGCCGAACTGCTCGTCCGTACGTGCCACAAGCGCGGCGCCCACGCCATCGGCGGCATGGCCGCGCACGTACCGGGCAAGGACGCGGCCGCGAACGAAGCGGCCCTGGCCAAGGTGCGGCTCGACAAGGAGCGCGAGGCCGAGGACGGCTTCGACGGCTCCTGGGTCGCCCACCCGGGTCTGGTCCCCGTCTGCCGGGAGGTCTTCGACGGCGTCCTGGGCGAGCGCCCGCACCAGATCGACCGCACCCGCGAGGACGTGAGCGTCCGCGCCTCGGACCTGCTGTCGGTCCGCCGCATCAGCGGACCGCCCACGACGGAGGGGGTGCGCGCCAATGTGGCCGTGTCCCTGCGGTACTTCGATGCCTGGCTGCGCGGCAGCGGGGCCGTGGCCCTTTACGGGCTGATGGAGGACGCGGCCACCGCCGAGATCGCCCGTGTCCAGCTCTGGCAGTGGCTGCGCCACCGCCTCGTCACGCGGGACGAGGTGCTGCGGCTGATCGACACCGAATGCGCGGCTCTCGCCGCGGAGCGGCCCGACGCTCTGGTCGGCGAAGCGCGCGGCATCCTGGAGCGCAACGCCCTCGGCCGCGAGCTGCCCGCCTTCTTCACCCCCGACGCCTACACCCGCCACCTCGTCCGCCGTCCGGAGGCCCGCTCATGAGCACGCTCAGCTCCGAGATCCGTCGCATCGGCATCGTCGGCGGCGGCCGGATGGGCGCAGGCATCGCCGAAGTCTGCTCCCGAGCCGGCCTCGACACGGTCGTCTGCGAGGCCGACGCCACGGCTGCCCGCGCCGCCCGGGAGCGGGTCGCCGTATCGCTGGAACGCGCCGTGCAGCGCGGCAAGCTCGACCGGATCTCCGCCGAGGACGCGCTGGCCCGCCTGCTGTTCACCGGGGACCTCGAGGATCTCGCGGACCGGCAGCTGGTCATCGAAGCCGCGGTCGAGAACGCCGAGGTGAAGACGGAGATCTTCACCGCTCTCGACAAGATCGTGGAGGACCCGGAGGCGATCCTCGCCTCCAACACCTCCGCCATCCCGGTCATGACCCTGGGCATGGCCACCCGCCGCGCCGACCGTGTGCTGGGCCTGCACTTCTTCAACCCCGTGCCGGTCCTGCCCCTGGTGGAGATCGTCTCCTCCCTGCACACCACGGCGGACACCGCCGAGGCGATGGAGTCCTTCGTACGCGAGACGCTCGGCAAGACCGCGATCCGCTCGCAGGACCGGTCCGGGTTCGTGGTCAACGCGCTCCTGGTCCCCTACCTGCTGTCGGCGATCCGGATGGCCGAGTCCGGCTTCGCGACGGCCGCCGACATCGACGCCGGCATGGTGCTCGGCTGCGCCCATCCCATGGGACCGCTGAAGCTCGCCGACCTCATCGGCCTCGACACCGTCGCCGCCATCGCGGAATCCCTCTACGACGAGTTCAAGGAACCCCTCTACGCCCCGCCGCCGCTCCTCCAGCGGATGGTCCAGGCAGGGCTCCTGGGCCGCAAGACGGGCCGCGGGTTCCACACGTACGACCGGGGCTGAGGGCCCCGGTTCGCGGCCCGGGCCGAGGGTGCCCCGGGTGCTGAGGGAACGGCGGGGCGTGACGAGTGGTGTCGTCCCGCCCCGCCGTGTGTCAGCCGGCGGCCGGGGCTCCGGCGGCGGTCTTGCGCAGAACCCCTATCTTGTCGATGCGATGCTCGGGGTTGCCCCGGGCGTCGCTCCAGAAGTTGCCCTCGGCGTGGTCCTCCGGTGTGGCGCAGGTCGAGATCGTGATCATGGCCTGGGTGGGGGCCACCCCGGGTTCCCCGGGCACTGCGGCGCGCTGTTCGCCCAGCGAGCTCTCCGAGCGGAAGGACGTCTTGCGGGTCGCGACGATCTCGTAGGTGTACGCCGCCCCGCCGACGGTCACGACGACCGTGTCGCCCTTGTCGACGGAAGGCAGGTCGTGCAGCGGACCGCCTGCCGACAGGCGGTGCGCGGTGACCAGGAAATTGCCCACCTGACCGGGTCCGACCCCGCCCCGCTCGCCGTACGGACTGGCCGCCACGCCGAGGTCCTGGATACGGGTGCCGGGTGCGTCGTCGGTGGTGCCCTCGTACGGCACCACGCGCAGCCCGGCGATACCGGCAGAGGGTATGGACAACGTCGAGACCTGGGTCCGGACGGCAGCACCGGGGCTCACGGACGCCGGCACGGTAGGAGCGGCGGTGGCAGCTGCCGGGGACGGCTCCCGCGCGGGCGTGTACGTCACGGAGCCCACGGCCGGCGGAGCCACCGCACCGGCGGCGGCCGAAGGCGCGCACCCCGCCAGCAGGGCGGTCACGGCCCCGGCCAGTACGGCGGGCACGGCTCGGGACGGGAACGGCAGGAACATGGGCGCCAGAGTGACATACGGGGCAACAGGTTGATAAGGGTCCAGGTCTGTGACCTCCCTCCCGCGACTCGAGGACCACGTGATTGCCTGGCGCGCGCTCACATGCCCCGGGGGCCGGCCGGGGCGGCGGCTTCCAGGTCGTCGATGCTGCCGGACATGACGGTGCGTACGTGCCGGGTCAGGTGCTCGGCCGGCCAGTCCCACCAGGCCAGGGCGAGAAGGCGGGCGACGTCCGCCTCGCTGTACCGGGTTCGGATCAGCTCGGCCGGGTTGCCGCCGACGATGCCGTAGTCGGGGACGTCGTCGACGACGACGGCTCCGGAGGCGATGATCGCGCCGTGGCCGATGCGTACTCCGGGCATGACCGTGGCACCGTGGCCGAACCAGACGTCGTTGCCGACGACGGTGTCCCCGCGGCCGGGGAGGCCGGTGATGAGATCGAAGTGCTCGGCCCAGCCGCCGCCCATGATGGGGAACGGGAACGTCGAAGGTCCGTCCATGCGGTGGTTGGCACCGTTCATGATGAACCGGACGCCGGTGCCCAGCGCGCAGAACCTCCCGATGATCAGCTTCTCGGGCCCGTAGTGGTAGAGCACGTTGCGGGTCTCGAAGGCGGTGGGCTCGTCCGGATCGTCGTAGTAGGAGTACTCGCCGACCTCGATCAGCGGAGACGTCACCAGCGGCTTCAGGAGCACGACGCGCGGCTGTCCGGGCATCGGATGGAGAACCGAGGAGTCGGGCGAAACAGGATTCACGGTGGAACCACTCCGGACGGTCTATGCGTGCGTGGACAGTACGTCCATGATCCCGGACGTCGCGTCCGGCTTTCATCATCTGGCCCCTGGGCCGAGTTGGCTTGAACCCCGATCATTCCTGCTGGTCAGCGGTCCCTGATTGGACTATCCGCTGAGGGAATTCAGCGTCCATGGTCCGGAAAGCACATTGCTCGCGGCCAGAGGAAAGACCAAGAGTGATCAGCAGCTCGGGAGTCGCGGACGGAGTCGGGGGCCGCGGTCGTCGCGATCACCACCGCCACGCCCCCGTCAAGGCGAAACACGATCCGCAGGGCTTCCGGTTCGGAACTGGCACAGAAGGAAACGAATGGCATCCATGCTCGCCGGCTGCACGCCCTGGCCCCAGGAGTTCGTCGACCGCTACTGGGCGGCCGGACACTGGCGTGGCAACACGCTGGACAGCCTGCTGCGCGGCATGGCCCTGCAGTACGGACCCCGGACCGCGCTCGTGCACGGCGACACCCGCATCACGTACGCGAACCTGAACCGGCGCGTGGACCGCACGGCCGCCGGATTCAGGCTGCGCGGCCTCCGGCCCGGGCAACGGGTCGTCGTCCAGCTGCCGAACGTTCCCGAGTTCGTCATCACCGTGTTCGCGCTGATGCGCGTCGGCGTGATCCCCGTGTTCTGCCCGCTCTCGCACCGCGCGTCCGAGGTACCCGAGCTCGTGCGGGTCACCCAGGCCGTCGGCTACGTGGCTCCCTCGACCTACCAGGGCTTCGACCACACGGCGATGGCCGGGGACATCGCGGCCCGATGGCCTTTCCTGCGGCGGGTGTTCACCCTTGAGGCGCCGGGCGAGTCGTCCCCGTACGGCGGCCTCACGACCGACCCGTCGGGCTGCCAGTACTCCCCACTGGGCTCCATCGACGCCGCGCCCGAACCGGCGCTTGCGCAGAGCGCCGCCCAGGTGGCGTTCTTCCTGCTCTCCGGCGCTGCCGCTGCGGCGCCCAGGCTCGTTCCGCGTACCCACAACGACTACGCCTACCAGGTGCGGGCCGCCGCCGAGCTGGTGTCGCTCACCGAGAACGACGTGTACCTCGCCGCGCTGCCCGCCGAGTCCAACTTCGCCTTCGGCTGCCCCGGCATCGTCGGTACCCTCTCCGTCGGCGGCACCGTCGTCCTGGCCGAGAACCCGGCACCCGCCGAATGCCTTGCGGCCATCGAACGGGAGCGGGTCACCATCACGTCGCTGGCGCCCGCCGCCGCCCGGCTCTGGCTCGACGTACTCCCCACGGTCCGGGTCGACTTGAGCAGTCTGCGTCTCCTGCAGATCGGCGGCGCGCCCTTGCACCGGGCGACCGCCGAGCGGATGGGCGCCGAAATGGGCTGTCGCCTTCAGCAGGTCTTCGGCATGCCTGACGGTCTGCTCACGCTCACCCGGCCCGCCGACCGGGACGAGACCGTGCTCACCACGCAGGGCCGGCCGCTCTCGCCCGACGATGAGATCCGCATCGTGGACGTCGACGGCAAGGACGTCCCCGACGGGGAGCCCGGCGAACTCCTCGCCCGCGGTCCGTACACCCTGCGCGGCTACTACCGGGCGCCCGAGCACAACGCAGGCTCCTTCACCGCTGACGGGTACTTCCGCACCGGCGAACTCGCGCGGCGCACCCCGGACGGCCACCTGGTGATAACCGGCCGCCTCGATGACTGACCGGGCCCGCAGGGACCGGCACGCCTGCGGGAAGGGCGGCGGGTCCCGGCAGGTCACGTCCGCAGCGGGCAGCCGGAGGCCGTCTCAGGCCGTGGCGGGTGCTGCGGCCTCGGGGGACGCGGGAGACGAAGGGGTCTCAGCGGGGGCCCCGGCCTCGGCACCGGGCAGGGGGATGCGGTGCAGTCCCCTGCGGTCGTAGAGGGTCGTGACGACGAAGCCGAAGACCAGCGCGGCGACGAGGGCGACACCCATCGACGCCCAGGCCCGGGTCAGGCCCGCGTCGGCCTGGGCTCCGTAGTAGAGCAGGGAGCGCAGGCCCTCGGTGATCTGGCGCAGCGGCTCGAACTCGGCGAGGGCGCGGAAGAACCCGGGCAGCGCCTGCACGGGCACGGTGGCACCGGAGGAGGGGACGGCCATCGCGACGAAGACGATGGTGGCCAGCAGCATGCCGGGGGTGCCGAAGGCCGCGAACAGGGCCAGGCTGCCGATGCCGACCACCGCGATGGTGGCGACCGAGTAGAGCCACAGCAGGCCGAGGTGGGAGGCGTCCATGTCGAGGATGCCGACCGTGGCGACCTCGACCAGTGTGCCCATGACCAGTGACAGGCCGAGCATGAGCGCCATGCCGATGCCCAGGGTTCGGACGCGGCTGGTGTGCTGGACGGGTTCGCGCTTGCGGACGGGGCCGAAGTCGGTGTGCAGGTAGCCGAGCGCGGTGTCGACCTGGGAGTTGACCACGTTGGCGCCGAGCATGCCGCAGACGACAAGGACCAGCGCGTAGTAGAAGGCGCTCAGTCCCATGGCGCTGCGCGAGCCGACGGGGTGGCCGTCGGCGACGTTCACGGTCACCGGGTCGGCCAGCTTGAGCTGGGCGGCCGTCGGGAGCGGGCTCTTCTGGGCTGCGGCCTGCTTGAGGAGTTCCTGGCCGAGCTGGGCGGAGGCCGCGTGGGCGGCCTTCTGGGCGGCCTGCGAGGACATCGAGGAGCCGATGCTGCCGGCGGCCTGGTTGGTCAGTACGGTCAGGGCCGGCGGGACGGCCTTGCCCTGGGGCGCGGGCTGCGGGGCGGTGAGCCCGGTCACCGTGGTGGTGAAGTCCTTGGGTATGACGAGGGCGCCGAAGACCTTGCCCCGGCCCAGCCGCTTGTCGGCCTCCTCGCGGCTGACGAGCTGCCAGTCGATGCTCTTGTCGCCCTTGGCAGCCTTCTGGATCCCCGAGACGACCTGCTCGCCCAGGTTGACGCGGCGGCCGTTGACGTCGGCGCCGCTGTCGGAGTTGACCAGGGCCACGGGCAGGTCGCGCAGGTTGCCCCTCGGGTTGACGTTGCCCCCGACGTAGAGCAGGGCGAACAACATCGAGACCACTGCGGCGATGAGTCCCGTTCCGATCCACAACTGGGGTCGGCGGAGCACGGAGGGGGGCGTGGGATGAGGCATCGAATCTCCGGCGCGGCTGCGTTTTTTCCTTAGCTGGATACTTCAGGTATCCAGCTACTGGATAGTCGCAGTATCTTGTTGTGGTGTCCAATCGCCGATGACGAATTCCGGACCACACGACCAGCAGGGAGGCCGTATGAAGATCTCGGAGCTCAGCCGGCGGACCGGCGTGCCGGTCGCCAGCATCAAGTACTTCCGGCGGCAGGGCCTGTTGCCCGCGGGGCGGGCGACCGCCGCGACCCTGGCCGAGTACGGGGAGGAGCACGCGGAGCGGCTGCGGCTGATCAAGGCGCTGACCACGCTCGGCGGCCTGTCCATCGCCACCACCCGTGACGTGCTCGGGGCCGTCGACCAGGCCCACAGCTCCGAAGGCGCCCTGGGCGCGGTCAGCTATGCCCTTCCGGTGGCGGTGGTGGCCCAGCCCGCTGCGGGCCCCGAGGAGGAGGCCGAGGCCGATGCGGCCGCCGGGGCCGAGGTGGCGCAGTTGCTCGCGGCCCTGGAGTGGCAGGCACCCGGCACTTCACCGCACGTGAAGGGGCTGACGGCGGCACTGAAGGAACTGCGTCGGCTGGACGCGCAGTACGCCCCCGGCGAGCTCGCCGCCTACGCGGGGCTGGCCGAGTCGGTGGCCCGGCTGGACCTGGAGCGCGCGGCCGGCCTCGACGACCCGGTGGCCCTGGCAGAGCGGGCGGTCATCGTCTTCGCGATCTGCGCCCCGGTGTTCGAGCTGCTGCGGCGTCTCGCCCAGGAGGACCAGGTCCGGCGCCGTGTCACGGGCGACGGCGCTGCGTCCGAAACACCCCGATAGCGCAGCGACCGGCCTCACCCTACGGAGTGCTTGCGCGCGGGGCAGGCCGCGTCGACTGGTCTTGCGGGGGCGGCCGGAAGACGCCGGCCGGCGAGCCGACTCGCCAACTCTCCGCGGCAACTCTCCATGTTTTCAATGCAGTTGTTAACGCAGGATTAGCGGAACCGTGCGTGAATGGTCAGCCGGGCGGTAAATGCTGCCGCTCGACCGTGACGCGAGCGTGCTGGGGGGCATGGGTGGCCGTCGGGGAGAGAGCTTCAGGGGAGAGACCGTTCATCGAGGAGCCCCGCCTGGCCGTCCGGCGCCGGCCGTCCGGCCCACCGCCTCCCTGGCCACCGGCCACTACCGGCACGACCTCGCCTGGCTCTCCTCGTCCCGCCCCTTCCAGCTCCTGTTGAAGGAGGGCGGACGCCAGGCGGACGGTCCGCTGTCGACGAGTACCATGCGCTCCCCCGTCGTCGTCGGCCTGAAGCCCGAGGTGGCGCAGCGGCTGCGGAAGGCGACCCCGGACGGGCAGCTGTCGTGGGCGGACCTGGCGGACGCCGCAGCGGCCGGCACGCTGAAGTACGCCATGGCCGACCCGCGCAGTTCGAACAGCGGGCTCGCCGCGCTGGTCGGCGTCGCGACCGCCGCCGCGGGTACCGGCGGCGCGCTGCGCCCCGAGGACATCTCCTGCGACCGGCTGCGCGGCTTCTTCGCCGGGCACGTGGTGACCGAGGACTCCTCCGGCCGCCTCGCCGACGCGTACGCACGCAACCAGGACGGCCTCGACGCGCTGGTCACGTACGAGTCCGAGCTGCTCTCCCTCAACCGCGCGGGCACCCTGCGCACTCCCCTGGAGGTCGTCTACCCGAAGGACGGCATCGTGCTGTCCGACTATCCGCTGATGCTGCTCGATCCGGCCAAGCGGGCCGCGTACGACCGCCTGACTGCCTGGCTCCGGAGCGAGCCGGTACAGCGGAAGATCATGGAACGCACGCTGCGCCGGCCGGTCGACCCCGGCCTCACCCGCGTGCCCGGCCTGCGCGCCCCGCTCGGCAGCGCCCTGTACTTCCCGGACAGCCAGGCGGTCGTCGACCGGCTGCTGGCCGACTACGCCGACGCGCGGAGCGGCCGCCCGGTGCGGGTGATCTTCCTGCTCGACTTCTCCACGTCCATGCGCGGCGAGCGGATCGCGAACCTCCGCGCCACGATGGACGGGCTGAGCGGCGCGGACGGCTCCCCTTCCGGCAAGTTCGCCCGCTTCCACCAGGGCGAGACCCTCACGGTGGTGCGCTTCGGAGGCCGCGTCCTGGACGAGCACAGCGTGACGTACACGGGGGTGGCCGACCTGGAGCGGCTGCGCGGCATGGTCGCCGACGACACCTTCGACGCGAGCACCGCCGTGTGGTCGGCCCTCGACCACGGCTACCGGACCGCGGCCGACGCGGTGGCCGATGACCCCGGGCAGCGCGTCTCCATCGTGCTCATGACGGACGGGGAGAGCAACGCCGGGATGAGCCTCGACGCCTTCCTCGCCCGGTATGCGGCCCTGCCGTCGGTGGCCCGCGCGGTCCGCACGTACACCGTCCGGTACGGCGAGGCCGATCCGCGGGAACTCGACCGGGCCGCCAGGGCCACCGGCGGGCACATGGCCGATGCCACCGGGCAGTCCCTTCTCAATGCCTTCAAGGAGATCCGTGGGTGTCACGAGTGAAGCGTGGTGGGCCGTGTGGTGGCCCTGGATGCTGCTGTGGGCGGCCACCGGGGCGGGCCTCGCGGCGCTCCTGGCGGTGGCGGTGCTGCGCCTGCTCCGCGCCCGGCGGGCCGCCACCCAGGACCTCACGGACGGCATCTGCTTCTACCTGCACGACAAGACGGTCATGGACCACTACCAGATGGACGGGTACACGGCCGCCCTGCGCAAGGAGGTGGAACAGCGCACCAGCGACAGCAAGGACGGCACCGTCCGCGCGAAGGTCTTCGGCGTCGGCGCCGACGGCGGCCGCAAGGAGAACACCGAGATCGTCAGCCGCTACATGGAGGTCGCGGAGCCGATCTCGGTGATCGGCCTGATCATGAAGGTGCTGGAGGGGAAGCGGATCATCGTGCACGTCGACCTCCCGAGCCAGTCCGTCACCCGCAGCTCCGCGCTGCTGCGGACGGCCTCCGACACGCAGGGCGCCGTCCGGCTGCGCGACATCGAGGACTTCGTACTGATCCGGGGCCGGTTCCGCACGACCGGCGACGGCCCGGAGCGAGCCGGCTCCACCGTGTTCCTCGCTCCGTACGGGGATCCGGCCGACCCGTCACGGGGCCCCCGGGTCCGGATCACCTGCGCCACGGAGGGCCTGCGCAACCAGGTCCCCCGGGGCACCTTCCTGGCCCGCTGCCTAGGCAAGGTCCAGGAGTGGAACCCGGAGGAGGGGGTCCTGGAGGTCCAGGCGATGGCCATCTTCCGCTAGACAAGCCGATCATCGACATATGTCGGATGCCGAGCTATGGTGACGTACGTGAATGATCAAGCTCTACGCGAGCCAACCCTCCTTATCCTCACCGCGATCGCCGACGCCCCACGGCACGGGTACGCGATCGCCCAGGAGGTCGAGAAGATCTCGGAAGGGCGCACGAAAATGCGCACCGGAACGCTCTACGGGGCCCTGGAGCGGCTCCTGGAACAAGAACTCATCGCCGTCCACGAGGAAGAGGTGGTCGACGGACGCATGCGGCGCAGCTATGCGCTCGCGCCGCGCGGCCGCGAGGTGCTGGCCGCCGAGGCGGCCCGGATCGCGCGTACTGCGCAGGAGGCGACTCGGCGGTTGGGGCTCGGTGGGGCCGGGGCGGCGGCTGCGTCGTTCGGTGCCTCGTTCCGTACGAGTGGGCTGCTCGGGCAGCGGCTCGGCTTCGATGGTGCGGTGGTGGGCTCGTGACCGCACTGGTGAGGTTGCATCCGGCTGCCTACCGGCAGGAGTTCGGTGACGAAATCACCGATGCCTACCATGAGGCAACGCGAGCGGCGGGTTGGCCCGCCCGGGTGCGCGAAGGTGTCGATGTCGTCGGGCACGCCCTGCGCATGCGGCTCGGGCTGGGCTCGGCGGGGCGCTCCGGGCGGCTCCTGGCAGCGTCGGCGCCGTTCGCCGCCGTCGCGATCGGGGCAACCGCGTTGGGCTGGGCCCGCTTGATGGGCCACGCCGTCCTCACCGACGACAGCCTGGTCTTCCCCCTGCTGGCGGCGACACAACTCGTCACGATGCTGGGCGCGTTCCTCGCACTGGCCGGACGCTGGGGGGTGGGAAGCTGGATCGCGCTGGCCGGCATCGTCGCGGAGATCGCTGTCGGCATGGTCCGGACGGGCGCCGGTCTGATCTGGTTCGGGGCCTTCTTCAGCGCGCCTCTGCTCGCCTTGACCCTGGTGACAGTGCTGTGCCCGCCCGATCTGCGGCCGGCTCCGCGGATCCGTACCAGGACCGGGGTGGTCGCCGTGATGGCCTGGACGGTGGTGGTCGCCGGTGCGCTGGTGGTGGTTCCGCTGCCAGGTCCGCTCAGCGGACTGCGGTTCGCCGTACCGGTGGCCGGTGGACTCCTACTGGCCGGCCGGCAGGCGTTCGTCCGGCTGCGCAGCGCGCCGGCCGTACTGCTCGCGGGACTGCCTTTCCTGTACTTCGGTGTGGTCCCCGGCGGGCTGGCCGTGAGCTGGCTCGCCGGTCTGCTCGGGCTGTTGCTGGTCGCCGCCGTCGTGGTGAGCGTACGGAGACGGCGGGGTGGGCGGGACCCGCTGGCCGGCGGCTAGTCGTGTCGTCGCCATGGACAGCACCAGGGAACCCGGTCAGCCTTCCTCGCACAGATCGCGGAGCGTGGCGACCAGGGTGTCGCAAACCAGCGGAACCTTGTACGCGTTGGCGCGGACGGTGCGGGCGGTGGCGAGTTCCTCGATCGCGGCTGCCGCGAACCGGTCCGCGGTGGCCGGTGCGCCCCGCAGGACGGCTTCCGCCCGCCGCGCGCGCCACGGCGTGGTCGCAAGGCCGCCGAACGCGATGCGCGCGTCCCTGACCCTGTCGCCGTCGAGGTCCACCGCCACGGCGACCGACACCAGCGCGAAGGAGAAAGAGGCCCGGTCCCCGACCTTTCGGTAGCGGGAGCGGGCCGCCATCGGCAGCGCGGGCAGCTCCACCGCCGTGATGAGTTCACCGTGTTCGAGGACGGTATCGAGCTCAGGTCGGTGCCCGGGCAGCCGGTACAGGGAAGTGACGGGAATGCGGCGGGTGGTGCCCGTGCCGTCCTGTACGCAGACCGTCGCGTCCACGGCGCACAGGGCGACCGCCAGGTCGGAGGGGTGCACGGCCGCGCAGCTCTCCGACGCACCGAGTACGGCGGTGTGCTCGCTGTGTTCCTCCACGGCGGCACAGCCGGATCCGGGTCGCCTCTTGTTGCACCGGGTGTCCGGGTTCAGGAAGTAGGGGCACCGAGTGCGCTGCAGCAGATTCCCCGCCAGGGTGGCCATGTTGCGCAACTGGGGTGACGCACCGGCCAGCAGCGCCTGCGACACGACCGGATAGCGCTCGCGCACCTCGGGATGGGCGGCGAGATCGGCATTGCGGACGGTGGCCCCCATGCGGATACCGCCGTCGGGGAGCACTTCGACCCCGCTCAGGGGCAGGCCGGTGACGTCCACCAGCAGACACGGACGGACGATTCCGAGCTTGAGGTGGTCGAACAGGTTCGTGCCGCCAGCCACGAACACGGCCCCGGGATCACCCGCGACCAGCGCTACGGCCTCCCGCACGGTGGCGGGGCGCTCATAGCGGAAGGGTTTCATGTCCCGTTTCCCGGTGCGGCCGCATCCCTCACACGGCGCACGCTGAGCGGCAGGCTGCGGATCCGGCGACCGGTCGCGTGATGGACGGCATTGGCGATGGCCGCTGCCGTCCCGACGATGCCGATCTCGCCGACGCCCTTGGCCCCCATGGGGCTCGTGTGGAAGTCCTCCTCGTCAATGCAGACGACCTCGATCTCGGGAGCGTCGGCGAAGGTCGCCACGTGGTAGGCGGACAGGTCGCGGGTGTGGAAATGCCCGTACGTCCGGTCGATGAGCCCCTCCTCGCACAGGGCCATGGAAAGACCCATGACCATGCCCCCGACCAACTGCGATCGCACCGTGACGGGATTGATCACACGGCCCACGGCGAAGACGCCGAGCATGCGCGGCACCCGGATCTCCCCGGTCGACGTATCCACGGTCACCCGGGCGAACTGCGCCCCGAACGCGTGCTGGGAGTGGGCGCGCGGCACGGAGAGCTCCTCGAGGGTGTCGACCCTGGCTTCGAGGCCACTGTCCGGCACCAGGCCGCCGCATCGCCCGATGTCGGTCCGCAATGCCTCGCAGGCGCGCACCACCGCCGTCCCCCACGAGGTCGTTCCGCTGGACCGGCCGGCCCAACTGGCCGACGGGTACGCACTGTCGCCGATCTCCACCATGACGTGATCCAAGCCGACGTGCAGGGCGTCGGCAGCGATCTGGGCCAGTGCCGTACGCGCCCCGGTGCCGATGTCCACGGCCGCGATGCGCACGGTGTAGCGGCCGTGGCCATCGGTGTGCACGCTCGCCCGGGAGGGGAACCGGTACTGCGGAATGGTCGACGCGGCGACGCCCATGCCCACGAGCCGGCGCCCGTCGCCGTGCTCCGCGCGGAGGCGGTCGCGTTCGGCCCAGCCGAACCGCTCCGCGCCCAGCCGCAGGCAGGTGGCGAGGTTCCGTGTGCTGAAGGGCCGGCCGCTGTGCGGATCGTTCGCGGTGTCGTTGCGCAGGCGCAGCTCGACCGGGTCGAGCGAACACGCGACGGCGAGCTCGTCTATGGCCGATTCGAGCGCGAACATCCCCGGGCATTCACCGGGTGCGCGCATCCAGGTCGGCGACGGAACGTGCAGCCTCACCCTCCAGTGCCTGGTCTCGCGGTTCGGCGCCGCGTACATGGTGCGCGTGGGCGCGGCCGAGTACTCGCAGTGGTCACCCGTCAGGGACGCCTGCTCGAACGACACATGGGACACGGCCAGCAGGTGGCCGTCGGTCTCGGCCCCCAGCCGGATCCGCTGAATGGTCGGCGTCCGGTATCCGGCGACGACGCTGAGCTGCTCCCGGGTGAGAGCGGTCCTGACCGGCCGGCCGACGACGAGTGCCGCCACGGCGGCGACGACCAGCTGGGCTCTTGGCGCGGCCTTGGAACCGAACCCTCCCCCCACGTGCCGGGCGATGACACGCACCCGGTCGGGGCTGATGCCGAAGAGGTGCCCGAGGATGTCACGCGTCCCCGACGGCCCTTGCGTGGTGTCGTAGACGGTCAGCGCACCGTCGTGCCAGTACGCGACCGTCCCGTGCGGTTCGAGGGCATGGTGGTGGTACGGAGGAGTGGTGTATGTGGCCTCGATCCGTACCGGAGCGTGCGACAGGGCCGACTCCACATCGCCGTGCGAGCAGTCGGTCGGAAAGAAGGGCCCGTGGTCCGGCGGCTGGTGGAATCCGTCGCACGCGATGTCGAGGCTGACCCTGTGCGGGGCTGCGGCGTAGTCGATGCCCACCATCCGCGCTGCCTCGTGGGCGATCTGCGGGGACTCGGCGACGACCGCGGCGACGAACTGGCCTCGATAGGCGACCGAAGGGGACTGGAAGACGGCGAGGTCGGCATCGCCGGTCCGGTTCAGGCGGGGGCAGTTGCCGCCGTGAATCACGGCCAGCACTCCGGAACGGGCGAGGGCCTCCTCGGGATGGACCGCCGTGACCCGCCCGTGCGCGACCGCCGCTGGAACCACTGCCGCGTACGCGAGGTGCGGCAGGGTCACGTCGCCGGTGTAGCGAGCGCTGCCCGTGACCTTCTCCCGGGCCTCCCGCCGGGGAATGGCGGAGCCGACGGACGGGTGTGTCACGGCGCCACATCCATGATCGCAGCCACGATGTTCTGGTACGCACCGCAACGGCACAGGTTCCCGCTCATGCGCTCACGGATTTCCGCCTGCGTCAGAACCGGAACGGCCGGGGGCCGTCCGGTCGCGGAACCGGGCCATCCGCGGGCGAACTCGTCGAGCATTCCGATCGCGGAGCACAATTGGCCGGGGGTGCAGAATCCGCATTGGAAGGCGTCACGCGCGACGAACGCCGCCTGCAGCGGGTGGAGATCCGCTCCGCCCAGGCCCTCCGCCGTCACGACGCGCGCGTTGCCGCACGCCACGGCGAGTGTCAGACAGCCGTAGACACGCCTGCCGTCGACCAGCACGGTGCAGCAACCACAATGGCCCCGATCACAGCCGGCCTTCGCTCCGGTCAGGCCGAGGGAGTCACGCAGTACGTCGAGGAGAGACATCCTGGTATCGATGGTCAGACGGCATTCCTGACCGTTGACGTTCAGTGCGATATCAGCACGGACAACTGGGCTGTCCTCGACGACCTCGGATGACTGTGTGCTGCGCATGGGGCATGACCCCCGTTTCGGCGAGCTGCGGGCCCGGCCCGCACCCGAGCGCAGACTCCGCACGTCTCCGCTTCACTCTACGCCTCTACTGGATCTTGCGCCTGACGAGCTCGGAGGGGGGATCGGTACGACCGGCGGTCCCCCACCACCATGCGTTTCGACAGCGTCACCACGGCCGTCTCACCTCTCGCACCGCAGGCCGAAGGACCCTAGACGAGCGGGCCGCCTATGGGCTGTTCCGTCCAGATCGTCTTCCCGGTCCGTGTGAACCGGCTGCCCCAGCGGTCGGTGAGCTGGGCGACGAGGAAGAGGCCACGCCCTCCTTCGTCCGTCTCCCGTGCGCGCCGCAGGCGCGGTTGGGTACTGCTGGGGTCGGACACCTCACAGACGAGCACTCCCCGGTCGCGGATCAGTCGGAGCCCGACCGGGCCGCCTGCGTAGCGGATCGCGTTCGTGACGAGCTCGCTGGCGACGAGCTCGGTCACGAAGCCCAGTTCCTCCAACTGCCAGTCGGACAGCCGGCCCACCACCAGCTCACGGGCGTGCGCGACGAGGGACAGGTCGGGTTCGAGTTCCCACTCGGCGACCTGATCGGACGACAGCGGGCGGATGCGGGCGAGCAGCAAGGCGGCGTCGTCGACGGGCGCTTGAGGCCGCACCTCGTCGAAAACGCTCTGGCTGATCCCGCCCAGGGGCCGGCTCTGGTCGGCGCCGGCGCCGGCCTCGGCGAGCGAGACCTTCAATCTCTCCATCCCCTCTTCGATGTCGCCGCCGCGGCTACCCACGAGTCCGTCCGTGAAGAACGCGAGCATGCTGCCGGGCCGTACGCCGAACTCCGTTACCTCGAAGGGCACTCCGCCCACCCCCAGCGGCGGTCCCGGCACCAGGCCGACAGAGACCGGTTCCTCACCCGGAGGCAGCAGGAGCAGGGGCGGATGTCCCGCAGTGGCGGCGGCGCACTGCCTCGTCACCGGGTCGTAGACGGCATACAGGCACGTCGCTCCGAGCACCGCGGGCTCGGAGCGCTCCGAGTGCTCTGAGTGCTCGGAACCGGACTCGCCGGCCGTCTGCTCGTCGGAGAAGCCGAGCACCAGATCGTCGAGATGTGTGAGGAGCTCACCTGGATCCAGGTCGAGGTCGGCGAGGGTCTGCACCGCGGTCCGCAGCCGTGCCATGGCCGCGGTCGCCTCGAGTCCGTGTCCGACGACGTCCCCCACAACGAAGGCCACGCGCAACGACGACAAGGCAATCACGTCGAACCAGTCCCCGCCGACCCCGACTCCGCCGCCTGCCGGCTGATACACCCCCGCGGTGTCCGCGGCCGCCACGTTCAGGGCGGAGTGCGGCAGCAGACTGCGCTGCAGGGCCACCGCCGACCGGTGTTCCCTGGTGTAGCGGCGCGCGTTGTCCACGCCGAGCGCGGCTCTGGAAGCGAGGTCGTGCAGGAGCGCAGCGTCCTCCTCGCTGAATACGGAAGGCAACTGACTGCGCCAGACCGTGACGCAGCCGAGGATCAGGCCCCGCGCGTAGAGCGGCACTGCCACGGAGGAGTGCGCCCCGCTCGGGACGAACAGACGCAGGCTCTCGGGATCCACCCCGAGCGACGCACGGAGTACGGCGACGTCGGACACCAGGACGGGCCGTCCCTCCATGAGCGGACGCATCACCTCGCTGTCCGGTACGGGAGGAAGCGCCTCTCCCACCGGCAGGAGCTCCTCCGCGGATATCCCCGGGCTCTGTGCGGCAGCGGTCCGGCGCAGGCGGACATCGCCGCTGGCTTCGAGGTGGGGCGGCTCGTCGCCCACCAGTACCGGCTCCGCGAGGTCCACGGTCGCCAGGTCGGCGAAATCGGGGACCAGGAGGTTCACGAGGGCCTGGGCCGTCTCCGTCACATCCAGAGAGGCCCCGATGCTTTCGGCGGCGGCTCGGGACAGCCCCCTCCGGCGTCGCTCCGAGTCGCGCTCGGCCACCTCCACCAGGGCTTCGGCCGGGCTGATCAGGACAAGCCACTGGGCGCCGGCATCACGGTCGCCTGAAGTCCGGGCCGCAAGCGGGACAACCTTGCAAACGAGCGAGGCCTTCCGGCCCCCGGAACCGCTCCCGGGAACCGTCACGAGTCGCCCGGCCGGTCCCGCCTCCGTTCCACCGTGCGGCAGTAGCCCCGACAAGGGGGCACACGGCTCCCCAGGCGAGCATTCCAGGAGCGTCGCGGCCCACTCCGAACGGGCGATGACCACGCCTTCGCCGTCCAGGACGACCGCTGCCGTGTCGCCGAAGGGCGCCGAGGCCGGCCTCGGACCGCGCTGCTCCGGTTCACGCATGTCGCCTCCACGCACCGTGACCTTCAGTATCTTCCCCGAAGGACCACCCGGCGACCTGCCCGCCGTCGCGGAGCCCCTGGGCTACCGTCGGCTCCATGGAGCGAATCCGAGCGGTCCTGATCGACATCGACGGCGTCCTCACCGTCTCCTGGAAGGCCCTGCCCGGAACGGTCTCTGCCATGGAACGGCTGCGCGCCGCCGGCCTCCGCCTCGCCCTGGTCACCAACAACACCTCCCGCACCCGCGCCGCCATCGCCACACGCCTGGCTGACCTGGGCTTCCCCGTCGGTGCCGAAGACATCCTGACCGCTCCGGCCGCCACCGCGGCGTACCTGCGCGAGCACTGCCCCGGCGCCCGCTGCCTCCTGCTCAACAGCGGCGATGTACGGGACGACCTGCCGGGTGTCACCCTCGTCGACGAGGGGGACGCGGACGTGGTCGTGCTCGGCGGCGCGGGCCCCGAGTTCGGCTACGGGGCCCTCAACCACGTCTTCCGGCAACTGCAGCGCGGGGCCCGGCTGGTGTCCATGCACCGCAATCTGTACTGGCGTACCGAGGGCGGCCTCGACCTGGACACCGGGGCCTTCCTCGAGGGACTCGAGAAGGCCTCGCGCACCGAGGCGGAGGTGACGGGCAAGCCAGCGCCCGCGTTCTTCGCGAGCGCCCTCGCCCACGTGGGCGCCGACGCGTCCGAAGCGCTGATGGTCGGCGACGACATCGAGTCGGACGTGCTGGCCGCCCAGCGGTTCGGCGTCGCCGGCGTCCTGGTGAGGACGGGCAAGTACCTCCCCGAGACGCACCGGGCCGCCTCCGGGACCCCGGACCACGTCCTCGACTCCTTCGCCGACCTGCCCGCCCTTCTCGCCTCCGGTTCCGGTTCCGGCAGCCCCGGGACGTAGGCATTTCCCGTCCCCGTCTCCTCCGGGACGGTCCGCCTCGAAATCCCGATTCAGGTCTTCGTCCGCCCCGCCCCCACGCGCATCATCGATAGGGAGACACCTGGGAGCGGCCTGGGAAGGGTGATGAGGAATGAGGCTGTCGTTCCTGGAACCCCTGTACGCGGAGTCCGGCCCGTTCGCCTCGGTGTACCTGGACACCTCGCGGGACATGGCGCAGTCCGACCGGGCCGTCGCCCTGCGCTGGCACCGGTTGCGTGAGGAGCTGACCCGGCAGGGCGCGGACCGGGCGCTGCTCGGCGTACTGGAGGAAGCGGTCGGCGCGGACGCCGAGCTGCCGGGGACACACGGACAGGCGATCTTCGCGGCCGGCGGCTCGCTCGTCCTGGACGGGGAGCTGCCCCGGCCGCCCGACCACAACTCGGCCCGCTACAGCACCCTGCCGGAGACGATGCCGCTGGTCACCCAGCATTTGCCGGAGATCCCCTACCTGGCGGTGGTGGTGCACTACGGCGGGCTGCCGACGGCCGACACGCACGGCTGGGTGACGGTGGAGGCGGAGTCCGGCACTTGGCCGGCCTCCATCGTGGCCCCAGGTGAGCGGCTGCACCACAACGTGGCAGTGGCCACCTGGCACCACAGCGCCGTCCAGCTGGGCCACCGGCTGGACGCCTGGGCACGGCGAACCCACGCCGACGCCGTCGTCGTCGCCGGGGACGCATGGGCGGGCAACGTCCTGGTCCGCCGACTGCCGCGCGCCCTGCGCGGCAAGGTCGTACGGTGCGGGGGCCCCACCCCGACGGATACCGGACGGGCCCTGCTGGAGCCGCAGCTCGGCAGCGTCTTCCGCGGCCGGATGGCCGAGCACGACCGGGACCTGGTGAACATCTTCATCGGCCGCCGGGCCCTGGGCGGGCCCGCGGCGGAAGGGCTGGAGGCCGCCCTGGCCGCCCTGCAGCGCGGCCAGGTCACGGCGCTGCTGCTGAACCACCCGCCCGCCGCCTCGCTGCGGCTGTGGACCGGTCCGCAGCCCACCCAGCTCGCCTTGACCGAGGAGGAGCTGGTCTCCTTCGGAGTGCGGGCGCCCCGCGAGGAACCCGCCGACGAGGCCCTGGTGCGGGCCCTCGTCGGCACCGCTGCCGAACTGGTCGTCGTACCGGAGGACGAGCTGGGTCTGGACGAGGGGGTCGGGGCGCTGCTGCGGTACGCCGACCCCGCCACCCCGGCCTGACGGGCTGCGCGGGGGGTCAGCGCTGGTACGTGCCCACCAGGGTGCCACTCGCGAGCTCCTTGCCCTGCACGGCGTCCGCGCTGGGCCGGTCGTGCAGGCGGACCGACTGCGACAGCGCGAACCCGTTGGGCCAGGACGTCCCGCCGTGCGGCTCCTGCCCCTCCTCCACCCCGCCGGTCCACGGATCGATGCCCGTGACCAGCCAGTGCAGGAAGGTGGGCCCCGGCGCGTCCGGGTCCTCGCACAGGAGCAGCAGCTCGGCCGTGCCCTCGGGCGCGGCCGTCCAGGTCAAGGGGGGTGAGACGTCCTCCCCCTCACCGCTGTACCGACGGGGGATCTCGGCGTGGTCGGCGAAGACGGCGCTGGTCAGCTGAATTCCGGTCACGGCCGCCGTCTTCCCCGCCCCCGCCCCTCCCCGTACCGCTCCGGGCCCGCAATCCATCCGATCGGCCCAGGTGTGGCGGGCGGACGAGCGGGGTGCGTTCGACGGGTGGGTCGGTGGGCACGGGTCCGGTGGGCAGGGCACCCTGGAAAGGGGTGTGCCGTCGTGCACGGCTTTCGTCACACCCCGCTCAAGCCTTCCTGAACCCCCTGGGGGACATCATGGAACTCGGCTTTCTCAAACCGCTCTTCGCCCGGCAAGGGCCATGGGCCTCGGTGTACATCGAGACCACGCGGGCGACCGAGGACGCACAGCGGATGCAAGCACTCCGTGAGCGCGCGGTCGCGTCCCAGTTGATCGACGCAGGTGCCGACGCCTACACCGTCCGGGCGGTGGTGAACCGGCTCGCCGGGGAACCCGTCAGCGGGGCGCCGCCCGGCCGCGCGCTGTTCGCTTCGGGCGCCGAGGTCGTACTGGACGTCCCGCTGGGGAAGGTCCCGGTCGCCACCGAGGCGACCTGGTCGGTCCTGCCGCACGTCGCCCCGCTGGCCGGCCTGCGGGACGACGGGCCGAGCTGCCTGGTGGCGTACATCGACCGCACGGGCGCCGATCTGGAGCTGCGAGACGCCCACCGGCGGGATGCCGTGGGCCAGGCCCAGGGCCGTGAGTGGCAGGGTCGCGGGCACCGCAGCATGCCGGCGGACCGGGGCGAGTGGCACTACCGGAACAAGGTCGAGAACGCCTGGAACGAGACGGCCGACATCATCGCGGCTGAACTTGCCCGGCAGTGGCTCGAGAACGGCGCCGAACCGATGGTGGTGTTGACCGGCGATCCTCGCGAGCGCCGGGCCGTCCGCAACCGGCTGCCCGAGCACATGCAGCCGATGACCGTCGAAGTCGACAGCGGCGCCAGGTCGCCCGGCGCCTCGAAGGACGCCCTCGACCGCGAGATCGCGCAGGTGCGCGAGAGGTTCGCCCGCGAGCGGCTCGAGAGCACCCTGGAGCGCTTCCGCATCGGCCGGGGCCGGCCCGGCGAGCACCGCGAGGCCACCGTGGACACCGGACCGGGCGAGGCGGCCGAGGGCGTGCCGGCCGTCGTGGACGCCGTACGCACCCACCAGGTGGCCACGCTGCTGCTCAGCCCCGACGGCTCCGACGCGGCGCGCGAGGTGTGGATCGGTCCCGGCGTGGACGAGGTCGCGGTGCAGCGCGGCCAGGCGGAGGCGATGGGCGTCGACAAGCCCGTACGGGCGCGTGCAGACGACGCCCTGCTGCGTTCCGCGGCGGCGGCCGGCAGCGACGTCCTCGTCGTACCGGCGGGCATGCCCGGACCGGCGGGCGGCTTGGGGGCGGTGCTGCGCTGGACCATGTGACGGCTCGGTCGGGGCATGGGACGGAAGCTCTCCGGCCCTCGAACGCGCCCTGGTCGTTGCTGGGACACCGGTTCCCACCACCGACCGCCGGGAGAGCCGGTTCCTACGAAGTGGTCGTGGCCTCGGAGTACTTCTTGATGAGCTCGTAGGAGCGAAGGCGGTCGCCGAGGTCGTAGACGGGCGTGGTCAGCATCAGTTCGTCCGCGCCGGTCTCACGCGCCAGTTCGCCGAGCCGGTGCACGACGGTCTCCGGTGTCCCAACGGCTTGCCGTGTCCGGAAATGGGCCAGCGCCCCTCGCTCCTCCTCCGTGAAGGGGTGGGCGGCGGCCTGCGCCGGTGTGGGGAAGGGCATGTCACTCACCCCCTTGAGGAGCCCGGCCTTGACGACGTTCATCGGTCCCACTCGCCACGCGGCTTCTTCTTCCGTATCCGCGCACACCGCCTCGACGCACAGCAGCACCCGAGGCCGCTCGCACCAACGGGACGGGGTGAACCCCGCCCGGTAACACTCCAGGACCGCACGGGTGTTGTCGGGCCGGATGTGGTGTGCCACGGCGATCGGCAGACCGAGTTTCGCGGCGAGAGCGGCGCCCGAGGTGCTGGAGGCCAGCAGCCATGGCTCCGGCAGCGGGCCGAGGGCGACTTCGTCCACCAGGAAGGACAGGATCGAGTCCACGTCCCTCTCGTACTCCGCGTCGGTCGTCGGTCCCGCGCCACGGCGAAGCGCCCTTGCGATGGCCTCGTCGAAGGTCCCTGGGCCGCGGCCGACGCCCAGGTCGATGCGGTCCTCGTGCAGGGCGGCCAACGTTCCGAACTGCTCCGCCAGCATGATGGGGGCGTGGTTGGGGGCCAGCACGCCGCCCGAGCCGAGACGGATGACCGAGGTCGAGGCGGCGGAGTGCGCGATCAGCACGACCGGCGGGAACGCACCGATCGCGGGCGAGTGGTGATGCTCGGCGTACCAGATCCGGTGGTAGCCCAGCCGTTCCAGTCCCTGTGCGAAGGCCGCGGTGTCCCGCAGGGTGTCCACGGCGCGGGTGTCCGTTTGGACCATCGCGACTTCCAGCGCTGAAAGAGGTATGTCGAGCATGTCGTCAGCATAGGGATCACGCTCCCGACAGCGGACGCCCCACTGCCGACGTGCAGCGGCGCGGCGATACTGAACCTAAGCAGACCGCTCGCCCCTTGGTGTCTGATCACCCTGGGTAGCCGCTGCGGGAATACCCGCTGAGCGTTCCGTTCGGCAGGTCGAAGGGTGGTAGCGATGGACGCACCGGCGCCGGGGTTGGGCGAGGGGCCCGAGGACCCGTTCGCGCTGCACCACTCGGCCTCGGCGGTACTGGACGACCACGGCAGGGTCGTCGGCTGGAGCGAGCGCGCACAGGAGCACCTCGGCTACCCGCCTGAGGAGGTGCTGGGCCGGGCGGCGGTCGAGTTCCTGGTTGACGCCCGCGACCGTGAGGCGGTCCTGGACGCAGTGGCCGCGTGCGAGCGCGACCGGGGCTGGTCCGGTGTCCTGCCCGTCCTGCACCGCAGCGGGCGACGGGTGGAGCTGGGCTTCCGCGCCCGCGCTGTCATCCGCGCCGGCTCGGCCCGCGAGTGGTTCCTCGTCGTCGCCCCGGCGGATGAGGTGCTCCGGTGGGAGACGGACCGGTCGGTCTTGGACGGTCTGTTCCGGCGCTCCCCGATCGGTCTGTCCGTCCACGCCCCCGACCTGAGCATCCTGCGGGTCAACCGGGCGCTGGCCCGCTTCGCGCAACTTCCCACGGCGCAGATGCGGGGCCGACGCATCGGCGACTTCCTTTTCGGTCCGGACGTGGAACCCATCGAGACCCGGCTGCGACGGGTACTGGAGACGGGCGACCCCCTGATCTTCACCGAGCAGTCCTGTCGCACGAGGAGTGACCCCGGCCGCGAGCGGGTGGTGTCGGTGTCGGCGTTCCGGATCGAGGACCCCGCCGGCGGGATCCTCGGAGTCACCCAATTGGTCGAGGACGTCACCGACCGCTACCGGGCCCGGCGACGGCTTGCCCTGCTCAACCGGACGAGCGCCCGCATCGGGACCACACTGGACCTCGGCCAGACCACCTGGGAGCTGGCCGACGTCGCCGTCCCCGACCTCGCCGATGCCGTCTCGGTGGATCTGCTGGAGCCGGTGGCCCGCGGCGAGGAGACCGCCGAGGAGGCGAGCGGACTGGTCCGCAGGATGGCCGTCCATTCGGTCATGGCAGAGGCACTGCAGGTGATGTACTCCACCGGAGAGGTCTTCCACTTCGACCCCCGTACCCCGCAGGCCAGGTGCCTCGCCGAACAGCAGCCCATCCTCGAACCGGTGCTCCAGAGCAGCCCAGGCTGGTACTTCCAGGATCCGGAGCGCACACGGCGCGCCCTCGGCCTGGGCGCTCACTCACTGATCGTCGTACCGCTGACGGCCCGCGGTCTGCTCCTCGGCCTGCTCACCCTGTGGCGGGCCGAGCGGCCCGAACCGTTCGAGGAGGACGACCTCACGCTCGCAGAGGAATTCGCCTCGCGCGCCGCCCTGTGCATCGACAACGCCCGCCGCTACACCCAGCAGCATCAAGCTGCGCTGACATTGCAGCGCAGCCTGCTGCCGCGGGAGTTGCCCGAGCACAGCGCGGTCGAGGTCGCGCACCGCTATCTGCCGGCCGATCCCGCCACCGGCGTCGGCGGCGACTGGTTCGATGTCATCCCCCTCTCCGGAGCCCGCGTCGCCCTCGTCGTCGGCGATGTCGTCGGCCATGGTCTGCACGCTGCGGCCACCATGGGCCGCCTGCGCACAGCCGTGCACACCCTGGCCAGCCTCGACTACGCTCCGGATGAGGTCCTCTCCCACCTGGATGACCTGGTCAACCGCCTGGCAGATGAGCAGGAGCCTGCTGACGGACGCTCGCAGGGCCAGCAGATCGTCGGCGCGACGTGCCTCTACGCGGTCTACGATCCCACCTCCCAGCGCTGCACCCTGGCCCGAGCGGGCCACCTGCCCCCCGCCGTGGTGACCTCCGACGGAACGGTGAGCCTGCTCGACCTTCCCCAGGGGCCGCCGCTGGGCCTTGGCGGACTCCCGTTCGAGTCCGCCGAACTGGAACTCGCTGAGGGAAGCCTGCTGGCGCTGTACACAAACGGCCTGGTGGAGGCCCGTGGCCACGACCTCGAAGAGGGACTTGAGCGGCTGCGAGAAGCCTTGTCCCGGCCCGGCCGCTCGCTGGATGAGACGTGCACGGCGGTGCAGAAGGCCCTGCTGCCAGATCACCCACGGGATGACGTCGCACTGCTCCTCGCCCGCACCCGCGTGTTGGCGCCGGAGCAGGTCGCCTCCTGGGAACTGCCCGCAGAACCGACCACCGCCGCCCGGGCACGGGAACTGACGGACGCCACACTGACCAGGTGGGGCCTGGAAGAGATGGCCTTCACCGCCGAACTGGTCGTCAGCGAACTGGTCACCAACGCCTACCGGTACGGCGGCGGTACGCCGGTGATCCTGCGGCTCATCCGCGACCGCAGCCTGATCTGCGAAGTCTCCGACAGCAGCAGCACCGCTCCGCACCTACGGCGGGCGCGCACCACCGATGAGGGCGGGCGCGGTCTCTTCCTGGTGGCCCAGCTCACCGAGCGGTGGGGCACCCGCTACACCCGGGACGGCAAGACCGTCTGGACGGAGTTCCCCCTGGCCGAAGCAACGGAGGGGCACTCCGCGGCTGCGGCGGTCTTTGCGCTCGATGGGTGACACCAGGGTGGTTCGGGGACCACGGAGGCGGCGGCCGAGGCCGGACGCGAGCCATGTACGGCTGAACCGGGGGTTTCTACGGTGTGGCAACGCGGATCGTCCCCGCCCTCAATCCGGAAGTGGTGACCGTGGCCGCCCACATCGCAGGCGCCCCAGGTCCGGTGGACCGGCGCCGCCTCTACCTCGGTGAGCCGCCCGCAGTCCGTGAGCGGTCGATCGGGTGGTGCCCCTGGTGGAGGAGGGAGTCGGCGAGCATGCCGGCGGGGGTCGGGGGCGGGGTCTTGCCGCAGAACTCCGCTTCGATCACGTTGACGTAGAGCGAGCCGTCTTGAAGCCAGTCGCCGTTGACGTTGAACGTCAACTGGTGGTCCCCGTCTCGCGTTCCGACCATCGCGGACAACGAGCCGTTCGTACGTCCGCTCTTGCCCACTACCTTCACGCCGCAGGACAGTGTCGCGAACTCGACCCCGAGGCCGTAGCCGAACCCCTCGCCGGCCGGCACCTCGTCGAGCATCTGCTCCAGCTGAGCCGGAGGCAGCAGCTCGCCACCCATCAGGGCGCGTTGGAAGCGGTTCAGGTCGCCGCCGGTGGAGATGACGTCGCCGGCGGCGCCCAGCCAGGTCATGTTCTGTTCCGTGGCGTCGTGGATCTCGGCATCGGGCTCGCTCCGGTGGAGTCGGGAGTAGCCGACGGGGTGCGGGTTCGGCATCTGCGGCGCGGTGCCGGGGAACGAGGTTCCCCTCAGTTTCAACGGCCGGATGACGCGGCGCGTGACCTCGTCGGCGTACGAACGGCCGGTCACCCTCTCCATGACCATGCCGGCGATCACGAAGTTGGTGTTCGAGTAGGACGGCGCCCTTTGCGGGTCGGGCCGCGGTGGATACCCGAGGGCGATCGCGACGAGCTCCTCCGGCGTGTGGGAGTCGTATCGGTGCTCCGGGAATCCGGGACCGGCGGCGTCGTGCACGAACGCGGGGTCGTCGGTGTAGTCGGCGATGCCGCTGGTGTGGTTCAGCAGTTGGCGCAGGGTGATCGTGGTGCCGTCGTAGCCGTTGCCCCGTAGCAGGCCGGGCAGCCACGTCTCGACCGTGTCGTCCATGCGCAGTCTTCCCTCGGCCTCGAGTTGGAGGAGGACGGTCGCGATGAACGTCTTGGTGATGCTGGCCCCGCGGAAGTGGTCACCGGCCGAGCGCTCGCGGCCCGTCGCCGTGTCGGCGTAGCCGGCCGCGCCGAACCACTTGGCCCGGCCGTCCTGGGTCTGTGCGGCCACGCCGGGCAATCCGCCCGCCTCGACGAGGGCCCGTAAGGCCGCGCGGGTCGCGTCGTGCCCGCGTCCCGCTTGCGTGGCGTTCGCAGTGTTCGCGGCGGTCGCGGTCGGGGTGAGCACGGCGACGCTGACGGCGGCGGCCAGCGTCAGCGCGAGCGAGGCGGTGCGTAAGGACCGCTGCTTCATGGATGGGACCTCCGGAGCGCTGTGGGCGCGCCGGTCGCGCCCCCGTGCTCGAAGAGACTCCCTACGGGCGTCCGGGGTTGATTTGCACAGTGCACCGGGAAGGATGCCTTGAAAATTTCGGTGGTCGGCTGTGTCGCCCATGCGGCCGAGTACCTCATCGGATGTCGAGTTCGGCGCCGGTGGGCGGGGGATGGTGTGGACAGCGGTGATCTTGGCGTCGGCGGGGTCGTGCCCGACGGCTTCCAAGTTCAGGGTGAGCCGGTCCACGGGTACGGTGATGGTCGTCGTACCCATCCCGGTGGTGTCCATACCGCAGTGCTGGTCATCGCGGATGCTCCCCCAGGTGGTCGGTGCCGACGTGGTCGCCAGTTGCGGCGGCAGAGACGACGTCGGCACGGCGGACCCGGTTCCGGTTCAGTCCCAGCGGAAGGACCAACTACGCACGTGAAAGCGCGCTTGGCGGTGCTGCTGACCTCGTTCGCCCTCGCCTTCGCCTCCTACGCCCCCGGCGTGGAGCGCGCGGTCGAATCGGTGGTCCCCCACGTCGCCCGGCTCCTCGGCAACACCTTCACCCTGACAGCGGCCACCTCGGTCCTTGCCTTCCTCTTCCAGCTCAATCCGGAGCGCGAACGGGCCCACCGGCAGATCCGACTGCGCGTCATCGCCCCCGCGATCTCCGTCGCCGGCATGACCGCCTTCTTCGCCGCCGAACAACTCACCGGACGAAACCGGGTGTTGTACGCACGACGCAGTCAGTGCTGGGGCCTGCGCACGACCTCGGTCGGCTGTGGCTTCGCCCTCGTCTACGCCGCGTACAAGCTCTTCGCCCTGGTCTCCATCGGGCTCGGCCCGGGGCTCGTCGCCGCGACAGCCGAGGTCGCCCGCCGGGACACGGCCGACACCCCCGAGGGTGACGCCGAGGTGGAGGCGGCGGTCATCGCCTCGGCCGTCGACGCGAAGCGCGCCGGACTCCCCCTCGACGGCGGCGAGGCCCCGCCCGCCGCCGGCACCCGCTCCAGCAAGGGCGACCTCCCGGCGGAGACCGCGTGGCTGCTGCTCGTGGCGGACGCCTATGCGCGCCGCCCGGCACCCGAGAACGCGGGCGCGGCCTCGTGACCGCCCCGCGGCAGGACCCGCTGCGCGACCCGCGCTTCTTCGCCGACCCCTACCCCACCTACGACCGGCTGCGCGAGGGCTGCCCGGTGCGACGAGTCCCCACCGGCTCCGGCGGCCACCACTCGTACGTGATCACAGGCCATGCCGAGGCCCGCGAGGCGTTCACCGACCCCCGCCTGTCCAAGGACACGGCCCGCTTCTTCGCCGACCGGCCCTCGAACCGCGACCTGCACCCGGCGATCTCCCACAACATGCTGGCGAGCGACCCACCCGCGCACACCCGCCACCGGCGGGTGGCGACGCCCCTGTTCACCACCGGACGCGTCCGGGAACTGCGCCCGTACATCACCCGGGTCGTCGACGACCTCATGACCGCGTGGCGACCGGGCACGGAGGTCGACCTGGTGGCGGACCTGGCGGTACCCCTGCCGGTCACCGTCGTCTGCGAGCTGCTGGGGGTGCCGGAATCCGACCGCGCCACGCTCGCCGGCTGGTCCCACGACCTCTTCGACGCGACCGACACCGACCGCGTCGACGCCGCGTCGCACCGGATCGGCGACTACCTGACCCACCTCGTCGAAACGGCCCGCGCCACCCCCGGCGACGGCCCGCTCCACTCCCTCCTGCGCGACTGCGACGAGGGCGGCCTCGACCGGGACGAGACCGTCTCCCTGGCCGCCCTCCTCCTGGTCGCCGGGCACGAGACCACCACCCACTTCATCGGCAACGCCGTCCTGGCCCTGCTCCGGCACCCGGAGGCGTTCGACCGCCTGCGCCGGGACCCGGACCTGATCCCCGGCGCCCTGGACGAACTGCTCCGCTTCGACTCCCCGGTGAGCGTGGCCACCTTCCGTCACAGCACGGAGGACCTGCGCGTCGGCGGGGTCGACATCCCGGCGGGCTTCCCTGTGCTCATCGCCCCCGGGGCCGCGAACCGCGACCCGGCGGCGTTCCCCGAGCCGCACGGCCTCGACCTCGACCGCGACGCCGGCGGCCACCTCTCCTTCGGCCACGGCATCCACCGCTGCCCGGGCGCCCCCCTGGCCCGCGCCGAGGCGGAAATCGCCCTCCGCACCCTGGTGACCCGCTTCCCGAACACCCGCCTGGCCATCCCCGCAGAATCCCTGACCTGGCGCCGAACCCGCCTCACCCGCGGCCTGACCACCCTCCCCCTGGCCCTCCCCTGACCACCCACCCCAACCACGGCGCCCGCCCCGACCCGACCCGGTGCGGGCTACGAACGCACCCCGTTCATCGGCGCGGGTTCCGAAGTGGTACTCGTGACTCCTCCCCCTCCTGAAGGAGGGGGCTTCTCGCTATGCCGGTTGGGCGTCGCGACGGACCAGCCCGGCCCGTAGAACGTTGAGTGCGCCCACCATGTCCGCGTGCGCGATGTGGCCGCACGAGACGCAGTGGAACTTCTCCTGGGTGGGCCGGTTCTCCGCCGCGACGTGCCCGCATTCGGGGCAGGTCCGGGAGGTGTTGCGGGGGTCCACGGCGATCACTTCCCGTCCGGCGCTCTCAGCCTTGGCGTGCAGGATCGTCAGGAACACCCCCCATCCGGCATCCGAGATCGAACGGTTGAGCCCGGCCTTCGCGGCGCCCCCGTTGGGCAGGAAGCTGCCCAGCGCCTCAGGGTCGGGCTTCGACGCGGGGGCCTTGACCATGTTGCGGATCTTGAGGTCTTCGTGCGCGATGAAGTCGTGTTCACGGACCAGGCCCAAGGCGGTCTTGTGCGCGTGGTCGAGCCGCTGACGGCGGACCTTGCGGTGCAGGCCGGCAACCTTGTTGACGGCCCGCTGGTGGTTCGCGGTGCGCTTGTCGCGGCGCACGCGGGGGAAACGGGCGAGGGCCTGCTGTGCGGCTTTCACTATCGCGGCAGCCTTGCGGCCGTGACGCGGGTTGGCGACGTGCTCGCCGCTGGAGGTGGTGAGAAACGAGGCTATGCCCATGTCGATGCCGACCACACTGCCCGTCGGGGACAGCGGCTCGGGCCGCAGCTGCTCGGTGGTGAGGACGACGTACCAGTGCCTGCCCTCACGCTTGACGCTGACGGTCTTGACCCTGCCGACCACGGGCCGGTGCTGGTTGACCTTGACGTGCCCGACGCCCTGGAAACGGACGCGGGTGACGCGGTCGTGCGGGGTGGCATCCCAGCGGCAGCCGTCGCCGTCCTTGGGGAAGTCGACCGTGTCGAACCAGTTGACGCCCCGGAAGCGGGGGTAGCCGGGCGCCTCGCCCGACTTGACGCGGCGGAAGAACGCGGCGAACGCCTTGTCGAGACGGCGAAGCGTCGCCTGCTGGGAGGAGAACGACCAGCGGCCCTGACGCTCCGCGTCGAACGCCCTGATCTCCTTGAGCTGCGCCGACTGCTGCCCGTACTTGACGGACGTCTTCGACACGTGCCGCCAGGCGTCACGGCGTTCCTGCAACGCCCCGTTGTAGAGCGAGCAGTGATCGCGCAGCATCTCGCCCAGCGCGACCTGCTGGCCCACAGTGGGCCGCATGAGGAACTTGTACGCACGAATCACCCAACCCACCCCCCTCCGGTTCTGTGATCAACCTAGAGGAGGCCACTGACATTGATACTCGTAGCGGGTTCCGGTGGTCGTGGCTCTGCCACTGACTGACGCCCTGCTGGGCTGTCTTCCCGTTGTACCGTCCGGCTGCCGGGGCCCGTTCTTCATGGCTCCGGCCAGGTGGAACATGACCTGATAGGAGCTTGGCCAGAAGCCCCCTCAATGTCCTGTCTGCCCCACCCGGCCGGTGCCGCCTCCGGCTAGGAAGGCGCCTCCAGCATGACAGCAGCAGGCATAGCGGGCACGGTTGGCCAGTGGGTGTTCGGCGGTGTGGACTCCCATTCCGACACCATTCATGTCGCGGTCGTCACCGACAACGGCGGCCATCTCGCCGACGCCGAGTTCCCCACCACCACCGCCGGATACACGGCAGCTCTCGCGTTCCTCAGTGCCCACGGGGACGTGATCGCGATCGGCGTGGAAGGCACCGCGTCGTACGGAACCGGGTTCACCCGCTCCGCCGCGCCGAGGGCCTGACCGTGGTCGAGGTCAACCGGCCCGACCGTGCCGAACGTCGCCGCAGCGGCAAGTCGGACCCCATCGACGCCTACGCCGCCCGAGCCGCACTCTCCGGACGCGCCTCCAGCGCACCCAAGGACGAGACCGTCACCGGCATACGCGCCCTCCACAACGCCGCCCGCTCCACGGTCAAGGCCCGCACCGCCGCCATGAACCAGATCGGGCACATCCTCATCAGCGCCCCCGAAGCGATCCGCGCCCGCTACCGGGCCCTGCGCGGAAAGCCGCTGGTCGATGCCCTGGCGCGCCTGCGGCCGGCGGGAACGGGAGACGTCGTGCATGCCGGCGTCCTGACCGCCTTGAAGAGCCTCGCCCGACGCGTCCAGGTCCTGGCCGCCGAGCACGATGAGCTCACGGCCGCGCTCGACGACGTGGCCACCCGACACAATCCAGGTCTGCGGGCCGCCTACGGCGTCGGCCCCGACACCGCGGCCCAGCTCCTGATCACCGCCGGCGGCAACCCCGACCGCCTCCGCACCGAAGCTTCGTTCGCAGCCCTGTGCGGGGTCGCCCCGGTCCCTGCCTCCAGTGGCAAGACCAACCGTCACCGCCTCTCGCGCGGCGGGGACCGGGCCGCGAACGCGGCTCTCTACCGGATAGCACTCGTCCGCATGGCCAGCGACGGCCGCACTCGCGAGTACGTGGCCCGGCAGACTGCGGCCGGCCGGACCAAGAAGGAGATCATCCGCCTTCTCAAACGGGCCATCGTCCGGGAAGTGTTCCGCTGCCTCACCACCACGGTCACGGTCCCGGAGATCGCCGACCTACGCCCCGCACGCCAGGCCAAGAACATCACCCTCACCGCCGTTGCCAACCACTTCGGCGTCTGGCCCGCGGTCATCTCCTGCATCGAACGCGGAACCCGCCGCGACGACAACCTCGCCAACGCCTACCGAGACTGGCTCACCGCCGCTTGACGACCAATAGGAGCTTCAACGCAGCGAACTCCGGCGCTCCGCGCCTCCGGTGCAAGGATGCGTTTCCCTCCCTGGCTGAAGCCGGGGATACCCACGCAAGATCAGGGATGGACGCCTCCCACCGCTCCGCCGGCCCCCGGCAGCATCAAGCTCGTCGTCGCCGCCAGTCCCGTCGGGACCACCATCGAGTGGTACGACAACTCACGCAACCAGAGCTACGACCTGTGGTTTCCCCACCCCTGAGACAGAAAGGTCAGCACGAAACCAGCACCGGAATGCGGCGTGGCCCTGTGACGCCGTGAGGCAGTGAGGCAGTGAGGCCGCACAGCCAAGCAGCACGAAGACACCGTCGCTCATGACCTCCCCAGGTGGTCGACCACGCGAACAGGGGTGGCTGGGCGCACTCGTGGTCGGGTGTGGCTGATGGACGCCAGCGACCGGCCGGACGAACTGATCAGCCTCGGCCCGCTCTAGTCGGCGAGCGCGTCGGCAGCGCCGCCCTTCGCCGGACAGGTCGACGCCCCCGTCCAATACTCACCTGACCACTCGTCAGTGACGACGACATCGGGTCGCATTCGTCCGAACACGGCCACAGCCCCTGAGGCCGGGGCCCCGTCCCCGAGGCGGGTACCCAGTGGGGGGCTGTGAGTTGGCTGTGAAGCGACGGGTTGAGGAGGCTGGAGTGTGGGATGAGTGCGGACAAGTTCTATATTCGTATGAACCATCCACACGCGGCCCGGCTGCGGGGATCTCAGGGAGACGACTGCGATGGCCGACACCGACACCGCTCCGGCTGCCCGGGCGGAGTCCCGGAGTTCCCGCAAAGTACGGAGGAAGGCGCAGAACCGCAGACGCCTGGGCGTAGGCATCGCCGTGATCGCCATAGCCGGGGCCACCGCCGCCGCGTTCGCCTTCACGAGGAGCGGTCCCGAGGGGGCCGCCCAAGGCGATGCGAAGCTCGGGGCTCCGGGCGGTGCGGCCGACGGGGCCGCTGCCGCGAAGAAGGCCGAGGAGGCCTGGGACGGCAAGGTCAAGGTGCTGGGAGACGGCTCGACCTCCTACACCGGGCCACAGCCGGGACAGCTCAAGCCCGAGCGGCTGAAACCCGGGGAGAAGCCGCCGCAGTTCGTGGTGTTCTCCTGGGACGGTGCGCTGGAGGGCGACGACCACCTCTTCTCTCACTTCCGCCAGGTCGCCCGCGAGAACAAGGCTCACATGACCTTCTTCCTCACGGGCATCTACCTGCTGCCGGAAAGCAAGAAGACGCTATACCGGCCGCCGCAGCACAACCAGGGTTCGGCCGCCATCTCTTACCCGACCGTCCCGCACGTGAAGGGCACGCTCGAGCAGTTGCGCGGCGCCTGGGGCGACGGCGACGAGATCGGTTCGCACTTCAACGGGCATTTCTGCGGGCCCAAGGGCGGCGGGGACTGGAGCCCCGCCGAATGGAAGAGCGAGATCGACCAGACGTATTCGTTCGTCAAGAACTGGAAGACCAACACCGGTTTCACCAAGGAGGCGCCGCTGCCCTTCGACCCGGACCGGGAAGTGGTCGGAGGCCGGGCGCCCTGCCTGGAGGGCCAGAAGAACCTCCTGACCGCGATCAAGCCGTACGGCTGGCGCTACGACGCGAGTTCCGCGGGAGACTTCCAGCTGTGGCCGTCCAAGCAGGACGGCATCTGGAACTTTCCCCTGCAGCTCGTACCGCTGCAGGGCAAGGAGGTGCAGGTCCTCTCCATGGACTTCAACTTCCTCTTCAACCAGTCGGGCGACAGCACACAGGGCGACCCGGCGAAGTTCGCAGCGTGGCAGGCGCAGACCCGGGCCTCGTATCTGAACGGCTTCAACCGTGTCTACAACGGCAGCCGGGCGCCCATGTTCGTCGGCAACCACTTCGAGGACTGGAACGGCGGCATCTACATGAAGGCTGTCGAGGACGTGATGAAGGACGTCTGCCCGCGCCAGGACGTCCGCTGCGTGTCGTTCCGGGAGCTGGCGGACTGGCTCGACGCGCAGGACCCGAAGGTCCTGGCCCAACTGCGCACGCTCGACCCCGCGCAGGCACCGGACTGGGCTTCGCTCATCAAGTAGACGGGGGCCCGGGGCCGGGCAGCGTGCGCTGCCCGGCCTACTTCACCGCCTTGATGTAGTCGGTCCATAGACGCACCGCCCGCTCGCTGCCGGGCGTGCCCGGGGCGTCGCCGCCCAGTCCCGTCAGCGGCAGCGGCACCAGGTCGGTCAGCGACATCCGGTAGACCACCACGGCCGTGGACTCCTGCTCGGTGCTCGCAACGAACCAGCCCGCCGTATTCGCGGCCGTCGTTCCGGTCTTGCCCGCCGCCCCGGCGTGCGCCTTGCCCGCCGTCTTCGCCGAACCCTCGGTGACCGCATCCCGCAAGGCGTCCGTCACGTCCTGGGCGGTCTTGGCCGTCACGGCCCGGCTCGGCTGCGGCATGTCGAGCGGGACTGCAGAGCCGTTGCGGCTGGCCGAGCGCACCGAGTAGGGGTCGGTGTGCATGCCGTCGGCGGCGAAGGTCTCGTAGGCGCCGGCCATGCGGATCGCACTGGGCATCGAGTTCTCTCCGAGCGCGAACGTGGGAATCCGTGGCCCGAGACTCGATCCGAGCAGGCCTGCGCGCTGGGCGAACGACTGCACCCCGTCGAGGCCCACATCGAGGCCGAGTTGCAGCATGGGAGTGTTGACGGAGTTGGCGACGGCCTGGCGCAACGTCACCTGGCCCCAGTTGCGACCCTCGTCGTTGCGTCCCTTCACCACCTTGCCGCTGCGGTCCCAGTACGGCCCCTCGGGCGTCTGCACGGTGACCTGGTCGTCGCCGTCGTACGTGGTGGAGGGGGAGACGGGCGTACGGGTCTTGCCGCGTGAGCGCAGCACCCCTTCGTCGAGCGCGGCGGCGTAGACGATCGGTGTGAACGCCGTGCCGACCGGGATCGTCGTCGCGTTCGACTCGTTGAAGCCCTGCTTCAGATAGTCGGGGCCGCCGTACACGGCGAGCAGCCGCCCGTCGGGGGAGACGCTCGCCGCGCCGATCTTCGCGTGTTTGTCCGTGTCGGGACGCCGCTCGGCGTCGAAGTCCTTCTGCGCCTTTTGGACGGCAGAGGTCAGGGCCGTCATGCGGGTCCGGTCGAAGGTCGTGTAGATCTGGTAGCCGCCGAGGTCGAAGTCGGAGTCCGTGATGTGGCCCGCCTTGATCGCGTAGGCCTTGGCCAGCTCGACCAGATATCCGGTCTGCGCGCCTGGAGTGCCGGGGAGGGCGGCCCCCAAGGGCTCGGGGAATGTGGTGTAGGTGGCGCGCTCGGCGCGCGAGAGCCGGCCGGTCTCGACCATGCGGTCCAGGATCCAGGCCCAGCGTTCGACGGCCCGCTCGTGGTTCTCCTTGCCGACGGCCGGGTCGTACAGCCCGGCGCCCTTCAGGAGGGAGGCCAGGAAGGCGCCCTCGCTGGCATTGAGCTGCGAGACGTCCTTGCCGAAATACGCCTGGGACGCGCGCTGGATCCCGTATGTCCCGCGCCCGAACCAGCTGGTGTTGAGGTAGTCCTGGAGGATCTGCTCCTTGTTCCGCTGGTTGTCCAGTTTCACGGCGAGCAGGAGCTCGGTGAACTTCCGGGACATCGTGCGGTCCTGGCTCAGGTAGGCGTTCTTCACGTACTGCTGCGTGATGGTGGACCCGCCCTGGGTCTCGCCCCCCGTCGCCGCGGCGCCCAGGGCGCGCAGGACGCCGGACGGTGACACGCCGGGATCCGAGTAGAAGCTCGCGTTCTCGGCAGCGAGAACGGCTCCCTGGACCTTGGGAGGCACCTTGTCCAGCGGCATCTCCTGCCGGCTGACCCAGCCCGTCCGGGCCATCGTGGAGCCGTCGGCCCAGTAGTAGACGTTGTCCTGCTGTGTGGCGAACGAGTTGAGGTCTTCGGGTATGTCCGTGGTCGCGTAGGCGTACGTGATGAAGCCCGCCAGGGCTATGAACGCATACAGGCAGGCACCCAGCCACTGACGCCAGGAGGGTATCCACCGGCGCCAGCCACTGCGGCCCGGCCTCGGGAAGTCAGGTCGCAGGCGCCGCAGTTGTGTGCGCGCCGCAGCGGCGGCCGGTGCGAGGGCGCCTGGCCGGCCGGCCGCCGCCTGGGGCCGACGGCGCGTCCCGGTCTTCCTCCGGCGGCCCGACGGGGCTCCGCCGCTGCCCTCCGGAACCGCCCGCCTGCCCCACGATCGCCCTCTTGCGGACGTATCCTGCCTGCCCACTAGGAATGCCCCCTTGCTGTGCTTTCCTGCATACCCTAGAGGCATTTGCTGTGAGGTCGGCGTGGTGGCATCGGCTTCCGGCCGCGAGGTACGGCGCCAGTAGCGGAAGGTGACAACCGGAGGCAGGTCGCCCTGCGCTCGAGGCGACTCGTGTCAGGTGACCGTCGACGAAGCGGAACGCGCCGAAGGAGACGAAGGAGCCGCCTGGTTGTGCGAAGATTCCGTCCCCCGGTTCGTGTGGACCGGGGGACAAGGGGAAAAGCAGTGATACCAAAGAGGTTCAGGCTTGCCGTCGGCGCAGCCTTGACCGTGACCCTGTCGTCCGCGACGCTGTTCGCCTACTCCGCGAGTGCGGGTTCCGGGCCCGAGGCAGCCGACCGCGCGACCGTCGACGCCTTCGCCCGCATAGCCGACGACGTGCTCTCCCAGCGCACCCAGGCTCTGGTCGAGGAGCAGCCGGGACACCGCAACTCCGGCCCGTCCTCCGCGAAGACGCGGATGTCGGCCCAGCTGAAGAAGGACGAGGACGCCGCGATCTCGTCGCTGCAGTCCCGTAAGACGCGCCTGGCGGCGCTCGGCGAGGCCTACACGGGTGCCACCACCCACGTCGCCGTAGACCGGGCCACGATCACCGGCGGGAAGGCGACCGTCGAGGTCTCCGAGGACACCACGCTCACCTACAAGAAGCTGCGCGGGGACGAGCCGGCCACAACCGACTTCCGGACGCGCTACGAACTGACCCTCACCAGCAAGCGGGGCGGTGCCTGGGAGCTGACCTCGATCAAGTCCCAGGACAACGGCCCCGTCGCGATCAACGAGCCCGTGGCGGCCAAGACGAACGTCGCCAAGGACGACGGCAATCAGTATCCCGACGGCACCCCCGCGTCCACCAAGTACCCCGCCCCGGCGAAGCCCAAGGCGAAGACCGGCGGTGCGTACGACTACGCGGCCATGGCCAAGTACGCGGAGAAGTACTGGAGCAGTTACAACCCGGCGTACCGCAAGTTCAGCGGCGCGGGAGGTGACTGCACCAACTTCATCAGCCAGGCGCTCAAGGCGGGTGGCTGGAAGACCGTTCCGGGCTCCACGACGGACTACCGCAACTGGTCGTACGACGGCACCCGCCAGACCGACTCGTGGGTCGGCGCGAACGAGTGGGCATGGTTCACGCTGTCCAACAAGCGGGCCGCCAACCTGGCCAACGTCTACCAGACGGACGTCGGTGACATCGTGCAGGTGGACTTCAACAGGGACGGGTCCAAGGACCATTCCATGATGGTGACGTACCGCAGCAACGCCGGAATGCCGTACCTCACCTACCACTCCACCAACACCTACCGTAAGTCGCTCGCGAGCATCATCGCGTCCTACCCGGACGCGATCTACTACGCGTACCGCACCTGAGGGGTTCCCTTCGGCTTCTCCTGCCGCGGAACCCCCGCGGCAGGAGAAGCCGGCCAGGATCACCGCAGGAAGCCGCCAGGTGACCGGTCTCCACGGAACTCCCCCATACGCGCCCGGGACTTGTGGACCAGCACCGCCCTTCCGCATCGGGTGCAACTCTGCAATTTACCGGGCTGGGTCACCGGCCGCGAGCGGGCCCACGGTCACGGCGGTCATCAGGGCGGTGGTCGACTCCGGGCCGACGGACAGCAGACGCGAGGACCCGCTCAGGGCGTAGAGGACCATCGCCGGGAGAGCCGCAAACAGCCCGACGACGGGCGGCAGCCGGCAGCCGGCAGCCCCGGCGTAGGCCATGACCTGAGGTACCAGATAGGCGGCGACCGTGATCCCGGCCAGCACGTCGCCGCGCAGCCAGCTCCTGCGGTAGCCGTGGAAGGCGGGCGGGACCACACTGATCCGTCCGTGCTTCGGCATGGCGCCTCCGGGGCTCCCTGCGGGCGTGTGAGGCACGATCGTGCCGCGCGGAGGGGCACAGGGGCGTGAAGCGCGCACGCGGGCAGACGGCTACGGACTGTCCTCCCTCAGGCGGAATCCGGTGACCAGGTCGGGCCGGATCCGGATGGCGCCCGATCCGGTACCCACGGCCCAAGGCTGGAGCAGGCTCGCGTAGCGCTCGATCTCGGCGGGGTCGGTGACGGCAGCGGCGTAGCCGGTCGCGACCACGCTCCATCCCAGGTGCGACTGCGGATCGATGGCGTCCGCTTCGTACGCGACGACGATGCCTGCGTCTTCCTGGGTCGCGAGCAGGGCTGCGAGCGTCGAGCCGTCCTGAACGCGGACGATGATGTCACCCGCGTCGAGAAGGTGGCTGACCGGACGAACGGCGGGCAGCGCGTGCCGGGTGAAGACGATGCGCCCCAGCTCTACGGAACCCAGCAGCTTCAGCGCCTCGTCGGTAGGCAGGTCCTCCACGCGCCGCTTCGCCGTCCGCAGGGCGGCCGGAGTGGGGGCCGGAGTGGGGGCCGTACCGACTCGATGGCTCTTCATCGTGGGCACCTCGGTCGAGCAGGAGGACGTCGGTCACGCATCCGTTGTGGGCTCGGCGGCAGCGGCCGCAGAGGGAGGTCTCCTGCCAGGGTCTCCGGGGTGCACTCGTTCGGACATGGGCCGTTCGGACCACAGAGGGGGCCACAGGGCCCATGCCCGGGAGGGACCGGACCCCCAAGACTGGAAGCACACTCGAACCACGGAGGCCGTTCATGAGCACCACCTCCTCCACTCGCATCGCCACGGCGCTGCCCGCCGATTGCCGTTCCCAACTGATGGAACTGGCCCACGAGGTCAATTTCGACGAGGGGACGCATCTCTTCCGCGAGGGCGGTCACGCCGACCGATTCTGGATCGTCCGGTCCGGCACCGTGGCCCTGGACGTCCACGTGCCCGGCCGGCGCGCCGCCGTCATCGAGAGCCTCGGCGCCGGCCAGCTGGTCGGCTGCTCGTGGCTCTTCAAGCCCTACTCCTGGCGCCTGGGCGCCGAGGCGATGACGCCCGTCCGCGCGTACCAATTCGACGCGGAGCGCGTACGGACGCTGATGGACGCCGACGCCGCATTCGGCTCGGCCCTGGGCCACTGGGTCGGGGAGGTCCTCGCCCACCGGCTGCAGGCGGCCCGAGTCCGTCTCCTCGATCTGTACGCGCCCTACGGCAGCGGCAGCTTCCTCTGACCCCGTACGGCGAAGGAGCCGGTCATGCCCGCATCCCGCTACACCGTCAGTGACGTCATGACGCACACCGCGATCGCCATCGGCCGTGAGGCGTCCTACAAGGAGATCGTCGAGCTGATGCACCAGTGGAAGGTCAGCGCGGTTCCCGTACTGGAGGGTGAGGGCCGGGTCGTCGGTGTCGTCTCCGAGGCGGACCTCCTGCCGAAGGAGGAGTTCCGGCAGACGGATCCCTCTCTGCCCAGTCAGCTGGAGGAGGCATCGAAGGCCGCCGCGGTGCTGGCCGAGGAGCTCATGTCGAACCCGGCGATCACCGTGCATCCCGACGCTCCCGTCGCCGAGGCAGCGCGGATCATGGCCCGCAAGGGCGTCAAGCGCCTGCCGGTCGTCAACGCGCTGGACATGCTGGAGGGCGTCGTAAGTCGCAGCGACCTCCTGAAGGTGTTCCTGCGGCCCGACGAGGAGCTTGAAGAGGAGATCCGCCAAGCCGTGCTTGCCGAATTGGCACCCGGTACGACCTTGAATTTCGTCGTGCAGGAAGGCGTCGTCACCTTGTACGGCCCGCTGCGCGACCGCACCCTGGTACCGCTTCTCGCACGAGCCATCCGTACGGTCGAAGGTGTCGTGGACGTCAGGATGGACCTGGACCGCGCGCTCGGTGCAGCTGCCTAGTCCTGACCGTCGGCAAGTACCTGGCCGCGCCATGGGGTGCATTGCATTCCCCACTGAGACAATCCGACTGCAGAAACGAATTTCGGACCAAACCAGGGGCGATCATGGCCGACGATTCGAACACCTCCGCCGAGCCTCCGATCAAGGTGTTCCTCCTCGACGACCACGAGGTGGTCCGGCGCGGACTCCATGACCTCCTCGACGCCGAACCGGACATCACCGTCGTGGGTGAGGCGGGCACGGCTGAGCAGGCGCTGGCCCGCGGACCGGCACTGCGTCCGGACGTCGCCGTGCTCGACGTACGTCTCCCCGACAGCGACGGGATCACCGTCTGCCGTGAGCTGCGCTCGCGCATGCCGGGCCTGGCTTGTCTGATGCTGACCTCGTTCGACGACGAGGACGCCCTGCTGGACGCCATCATGGCCGGTGCCGCCGGATACGTGCTGAAGCAGATCAAGGGCTCGGACCTCGTCTCCGCGGTGCGGACGGTCGCAACCGGCCAGTCCATGCTGGACCCGGCCACCACCGCCCGCCTGATGCATTCACTCCGCGATCCGGACGTGGCCAAGGAGCCCGAGGACGCCCGGCTTGCCGGTCTCTCCGAGCGGGAACGGGCGGTGCTGGCACTCATCGGCGAGGGCATGACCAACCGGCAGATCGCCAAGCGGCTCTACCTGTCGGAGAAGACGGTCAAGAACCACATCTCGCGGCTCCTGGGCAAGCTGGGCGTGGAACGGCGGGTCCAAGCGGCCGTGATCGCGGCCCAGGTCCACGAGCACGAGCACGACATCGGCGACCCGAAGCACTAGCCAGGTCGACAGGCGCAGGTCACGACGACGGAGGTTTCAGCGGTACCCGCCATTCCAGATGGGTCCCCCGCTCCCCCGCACCCCGCGCAGCGACCGCCATGCTCCCACCGAGCTTCTCGGCGCGCTCGGCGAGGTTGCGCAGTCCGCTCCGCCGGCCGCCGTCGGGCAGGCCGATGCCGTCATCGGTCACCGTGACCGTCAGGGTGCCGTTTGCCGCGGCGACGGAGACCTCCGCTCGGGTGGCGCGCGCATGCCGGGCGACGTTGGTCAGGGCCTCTCCGATGACGGTGAGGACCTCTTCGGCCACGGCCACGGGAACGTCGGTGTCGATCAGCCCTTCCATGCGCAGTGCCGGGGTGAACCCGAGGACCGCGGCAGCCTCGTCGATGGCCTGGACGGTTCGGGAGCGCAGCTTCAGTGGCGTTCCGGGCGCTTCGTGTTCACGGAGCCCGAAGATGGTGGATCTGATGATCTTGATGGTGGCGTCGAGGTCGTCGACGGCCCGCGCCAGCCGTTCGGAGGCTTGGGGATGGTCTACGAAGCGTTGCGCACTCTGGAGGGTCATGCCGGTGGCGAAGAGGCGCTGGATGGCAAGGTCGTGGAGGTCGCGGGCGATCCGGTCGTGGTCCTCGAGCAGGCTCATCTGCTCGGCGTCGTGGCGCCGGTCGGCCAGTTCCAGGGCGAGGGCTGCCTGACCGGCGAAACCGGCCAGGGGGGCGACCTCCGCAGGGGCGAACACGGGGCGGCCGTGACGCCTGGCCAGCATCATGACGCCGCTGAGCTTCTCCTTGGTGCCGACCGTGACGGCGACGGCCGGGCCGAAACCCGTCCAGCGTGCGGTCACGGTGACCCTTTCGTCGGTCGCCACGTCCGTGACCGTGATCAGGCCGTCGTTGGCGAGGGCGGCTTCGGCGAGGGTGCCCTCGGTACTGGGCAGGATGATGTCGCGGTGCGCCTCGGCGCCTTCTCCCAGGGCGAGGGAGCCGCGTAGTTCTCCCGTGGGGCCGAGGAGGTAGAAGACGCCCATGTCCGCGCCGGCGATGTCCTTGGAGCGCTCCATCATGCCCTCGAGGACCTCGTCCCGGGGAGTGCCGGAGAGCAGGGCGCTGGTGATGTCGGAGCTGGCCGCCAGCCAGCGCTCGCGCAGCCGGACCTCCTCGAAGAGCCGGGCGTTCTCGATGGCGATACCGGCCGCGACGGCGAGGGTGGACAGGACTGCTTCGTCCTCCTCGTCGAAGTCGGTGCCGCCGCGCTTCTCGGTGAGGTAGAGGTTGCCGAAGACGTCCTCGCGGACCCGGATGGGGACGCCGAGAAAGGAGTGCATCGGGGGGTGGTGGGCCGGGAAGCCGTACGAGGCGGGGTGCTCGGAGAGCTCGGAGAGCCTCAGCGCTTCCGGGTGACGGATCAGCTCTCCGAGGATGCCGTGGCCGGAGGGCAGGTCGCCGATCTGCGCGCGGAGCTCCTCGCTGATGCCCACGGGAAGGAACTGGGCGAGCTTCTGGTCGTCGCCGATGACGCCGAGGGCCCCGTATTCGGCGTCGACAAGGACCACCGCGGCCTCGACGATGCCGCGCAGTACCTGGGGCAGGTCCAGTTCACGGCCGACCGACATGACGGCTTCGAGCAGGCCGTTCAGCCGGTCCCGGGTGCCTCTGACCTCGTCCATCCGGACCTGGAGCTCGTCGAGCAGTTCGTCCAGCCGCAGCCGTGGCACGCCGCTTCCCTGGGCGGACCGACCGCCTGCGCTCATGTCCCACCTCCGGGCGGCAGCAGCCGTGGGTGCCGCTTCCTTCACGGTAGTCCCGGCCGGGTGGGCGTGCCGTTCAACCGGTTCGGCCAGCTTCGTACGGGCGCCGCGGTCGGGTGGGCGGCGCGGGAGCCTCGTGCAGGTGCCGGACGTGCGCGTCGGGGCCGGGGAAGAACACCGTGGTTCGTCCTGAGTCGGACCAGCGCACGTCGTAGGGCGGGGTGCCATCCGCGTGGTGCAGGGCGATGACCTCCCCGTCGCGACCCGGCGTCCCGACGGTGGGGCTGCCCACGACGATCTGGTCGCCCACTTCGGCGTGGATCCCGTTCCCGGGGGTGTACATGTTCATGATCATGGCTTTCTTCGGAATGCGGCCCGCAGGAGCCGGGCGGCGAGGAACGCGGAGATCGCGGCAGCTGTCGCCGGCCAGAGGCCGTACCATCCCACCGGCTGGGTCTCCAGCAGCGACTGCAGGGCAGGGGTCCGGCGCAGCTCGGCCGGCTCCGGGCAGCCGGCTTTGGCAGCGGCTGCCAGCAGTGCGGCTTCCATGGGGTCTCCGACGGCCGTCCAGACGTCGGAACTCTCCCCCGGCGGCCTCAGGCCTGCGTCATTGCACAAGAACACCGTAGTGAGCAGTTCCCGCACCGATCGCAGCTGCTCGGCCGTGAGAGGGCGCCCTTCGATGTCCAAGTCCCCGTAGGGCTCATATCCGGCGCCGGACAGGCCGACCGCGCCGGAGGGAAGCCATACCTGCTGGACGACCATGCGGCCCTCGGTGAGAGTGCCGGTCTTGTCCGTGGCCAGCACGCTCACCGAGCCCAGCGTCTCGACGGCGGGCAGGCGCCTCACCAGCGCCCGACGGGCCGCCATGCGGCGGGCGCCCGATGCGAGGGCGAGGGTGACCACGGCGGGCAGCAACTCGGGCACGGCGGCGACGGCAAGGCTGATCGCTGTGACGGCCATCGTGCCCAGCGCGAGCCCGCGCACGAGGCCCAGGGCGAAGAACAGCACGCACAGGGCGAGGGTCGCGGCGGCCAGGATGCGGCCGAGGGAGGCGAGCCTGCGCTGGAGCGGTGTCGGCTCGTGACCGCCGTCGAGGAGCGCCGCGATGCGGCCGAGCGCGCTGGCCCCACCGGTGGCCGTGGCGCGGGCGACACCCCGGCCGCGCACGACGACGGTGCCGGCGCTCACCGTCCCGCCCGAGGTCTTGTCGACGGGTTCGGATTCGCCCGTGATCATGGATTCGTCCGTCAGGAGCGAGGACGCCTCCGTGACGTCCGCATCGATGGATCGGTGTAGGCGGGAGCGGTGCCACCTCGTTACGGCCGTACTGGGCCAGTCGGCGTTCGGCCTCGGTCTGTGTCAGTCCCGTCGGGGCGGAGGAGCCGACAGAGACAGTGTCGATCGCTCGGACGGTCATCGCAGGCTCAACCGGTGGGGACGGTGATCACCGGGCAGTGCGCACGGTGCAGGAGGCCGTGGACGACGGATCCGATCCGCATGCCGGTGTATCCGCCGCGTCCCCGGCGGCCCACGATGACGGCAAGCGCGTGCTCGGCAGCCCGGGCCAGTTCCTCAACCGGGTGGCCGGTGAGGACCTCGTGGGTGACGTGAACGTCCGGATATTTGTCGGACAGTCCGGCGGTGGCCTCGGAGAGCAGGGTGCGCTGTGCCCGCAGTGCCACCTCCTCTTGGTCCAGCATGATCAGCGGCCGCTGCCAGACGCAGACGACCCGCAGCGCCGCGCCCCGAAGGTCGGCCTCGTCGAAGGCGAAGGCCAACGCGGCCGTGGCGGACGCGCTGCCGTCGATACCCGCGACGACATAGGGCGGTTGCTGGCTGATGTGCTCCGCGTCGCCCACCACGACGACCGGGCATGCGGCCTGGGCGGTGACGGGGACCACGAGTGAGCCGGCGCTGAAGAACTCCGCAGTCCGGCTCAGATGGCGGGAGCCGAGCACGACCATGCGGGCGTCCCGCGCCGCGCCACCGAGGACGGGGGCGGGGAAACCGCCCAGCAGATCCGCGGTGACACCCAGCTCGGGGTGGCGGTCGCGCACCCAGTCCTCGGCCTGTGCCAGTCTTTCGGCCCCTGCCCGCCGCAGGGACATCTGGTCAGGGATGCCGTCTACGTGATGGGTGTCGTGCTGGGGAGGCACCGCGAGCGCCAGGCGCAGCGGCAGCCGGCGCCGTTGTGCCTCGTCGGCGGCCCAGGCCAGGGCAAGGTGCCAGTCCCTGACCGGGTCGACGCCCACGACGATGTCCCGGGTTCCTGCTTGGTGGCTGGTCATGACTGACTCCCGAAGTCGCTGCCTATCCGGGGGATGAGCAGGACGGGGCAGTGGGCGTGGTGGACCAGGCTGTGGGTGGTCTTGCCCAGGTTGGGGGCGAGTCCGAGGGGTCCGGGGACCCGGCGGCCGCCCATGACGAGCAGGTCGGCATGGCGGGACGCCTCGACGAGGACGCCGGCCACGGAGACGCTCTTCTCCGCATCTGCGTCCACATCCACTTCGGGGAACTCCTCACGGATCACGTGCATGACGGCCCGCAGGGTCTCTGCGTGCCCGCCCGCGATCTCGTCGATGCCGTCGAGCATGCTGACCACCTCGCCGACGGACTGGAGCACGTTCCACACGTGCAGCAGCCGCAGCGAGGCCTTGTGCAGTTCGGCTTCCCGGGCGGCGTACCGGGCGATCAGGAGATCGTGCTCGTCGCGCACGGCCGCGAGGACGCTGCCGGTCTCCTCGGCCCCGTCGACGCCTCGGACGACGATGACGGGCGTCGAGGCGATGGCCGCTGTATCCAGGCCCACAGAGCCGAGCATGAGGGAGTTGAAACCGCCCAGGCCGCGGTTTCCCACCACGATCGTGCCGTGCATCCCGCCGGCCCGGTGCAGGCTGTCGACGGCGTTCGCGCGGCTGAATTCCGTGGTCACGTGCAGGCCGGGATACTCGGCCGACACGGCCTTCGCCGTGTCGTCGAGGAGCTCCCGACCGTTGACGCGGACCCGTTCGATGGTCTCCGCCGACAGGTACAGGGCCCGGCCGTCGGTGTCGGCGCCGAAGACCATGTGCAGGGGGCGGTCACGACGTACGGCCTCCCGAGCCGCCCACAGGGCGGCGCTGCGGGCCGACTGCGAGCCGTCCACGCCGACGACGACCGAGCTGGTGTCCGGGGTACGGAATGCGCTTTCCACGATTCCTCCCAACCGAGAAGCCGATGAGGGACACCACTCACGCTGGCACCGTCGGTGCTCCCGGGACGAGGGCCGCCCGGGACCACCGCCGGGACCAAAGGTCCCCATCACCCCGGCTGGGCCCTTAAGGGCCACAGGACGGGACCGTTCGGCCCTCGATCACCGGAAGGCCCCGACGGATGGTGGGGGCAGACCCCACGGCGGACATCGGCCTCGCGTGACACGGCGGAGCAGGAGGATCTCATGAAGCACATGAAAGTGGCGGACCTGATGGCCGACGAGGTCGCCTCCGTGACGCCGGACACCACCTTCAAGGACGTCGCGAAGCTCCTCGCCCAGTACGACATCACGGGAGTCCCGGTCCTGGACGACCAGGACCGTGTCGTGGGAGTCGTTTCACAGACGGACCTGCTGGCGCACACGGCCCGGCACAACAGCGAAATGGCCGTGCCGCCCAGCGCGGGCGACGTCATGTCCGCGCCCGCGGTCACGGTCCACCCCGAAGAAACAGTGGCCGACGCCGCCCGACTGATGACCCGCCGGAGCATCGAACGCCTCCCCGTCGTGGACGTGGAGGACCGGCTCGTCGGCATCGTCACCCGCCGGGACCTGTTGCGCACGTTCCTGCGCCCGGACTCCGAGATCCGTCGGCGAGTGACCGACGAGGTCCTCGCGGAGGTACTCCGTGTGCCGGCCGGTGACGTCGACGTGCACGTGGTGGACGGCATCGTCATTCTGGACGGCCAGGTCGAGCTCCGAAGTCAGCTCCCCGTACTGCGCAACCTCGTCGATCACCTCGACGGGGTCGTCGCCGTGGCATCGCGCGTCACCGCCCGAACCGACGACACGGCAACAGCTCAAGCCGACCATGCTCGCCATGCGATGCCGTGGTGACGAGGCGCCCTGCCGCGGGAAGGAAGTCCCAGCCATGAAGGACCGTGTGAGCGTCGGAGTGCACGGCTCCGAGGAGAGCCGGGCAGCAGCTCGCTGGGCCGCGCAGGAGGCCGTCGTGCGGCAGGTGCCACTGCGAGTGGTGCACGCGGTCGACTGGCTCCTGGACCCCGTTGTCCCCGGTCTGGACCGGCAGGACGCAGAGCAATGGGCGGACCGGGCCCTGACAGAGACCTCAGAGGAACTGCACCGGCGCCATCCGCAGCTGGAGATCACCACGCGCAGCCTCAAAGGCCGACCGGCGGCCGCCCTCGCCGCGGAGGCCGCCGACGCCGGGCTCCTGGTACTGGGCTCCCGCGGCCTGGGCGGGCTGGTGGGTTTCATCATCGGCTCGGTGGCGATGTCCACTCTGGTCGCAACCGACACCCCGGTCGTTCTCGTGCGCGTCGCCGACGACCCGAACGGCCCGGGCACCGGTTCGAACGCCGAGGTCGTCGTGGGTGTCGACATCCACGAAACCTGCGACCAAGTACTCGACTTCGCCTTCGAAGAAGCCGCCCGGCGCAACTGTCCGCTGCGGGCCGTGCACGGCTGGAAGACGCCTTCTGCCTACAACTACGTCCCCCTTTTCGCCTTCCCGTGGTCGACGAGGACGGCCGCCCGGTCGGTCTCGTCATGCGGCGATCTTCTGAAGGTCTACTTGCGCCCGGACGAGGACATCGGCGCCGATTTCCGCGAACTGATCATGTACCAGCTCATTCCGCACGGTTCCACCGAGGTTTACGTCCACGTGGCCAACGGCATCGTCTACCTGCGCGGGTCGCTGCCGGACCCCACGCTGGAGGACGTCGTCGTGCGCGCCGCCGGCACCGTACCGGGCGTCGTGGACGTCAAGGCGGATTTCACCGCCCCCATGCCCGCATGAGAGGACGGCCGCCATGAGGCACCGCAGTGTCGCAGACCTGATGACGCCCACCGTCATCACCGTCCGGCGCGCGACCGCCTTCAAGGAGATCGCTCGGCTCCTGAAGGAGTTCGACATCACCGCCATGCCCGTCGTCGACGAGACCAGGCACCCTGTCGGTGTCGTCTCCGAAGCCGACCTGCTCCGTCGGCGGCCCGCTGGCGGTGCGAGAACTGCAGAGGAGCTGATGACGAGCCCGGCCGTCACGGCACGGCCCGAGTGGAGCGTGGTCCGCGCGGCCAGGGTCATGCAGCGACACCAGGTCAAGCGGCTACCGGTCGTCGACTCGGACGGACGTGTGGTCGGCATACTCAGCCGCAGCGATCTGATCCGACTTTTCCTGCGCCATGACCACGCGATACAGGAAGAGATCCTCGAGGACGTCCTCACCCGGACGCTCCACCTCGCCCCTTCGGCCATCACCGTCGAGGTCGAAGACGGCATGGTGACGCTGAGTGGCACCCTGCCCCAGCCCGGAGTCCTGCCCGTGATCGTTCGCCTCTGCCAGAGCGTCGACGGAGTCGTCGACGTCGACAACAGGCTGACCCGGACCGAGGCCGGGGCCGGGGCCGGGGCCGAGCTGAACTGAACTGAACGGGCAAGGAGGGCCGATCGGTCCCCGGTTGGACCGCTCGGGCCCTCCCACCGGCACGACAAGCGGAACAGTCTGGAAGCAGCCGACCATCGGCTCCAGGAGGAACACCATGTCGAACCGGATCACGGGAGGTCTGGACGGATCGAGCGCCGGCAGCGCCGCAGCCGACTGGGCCGCCCACGAGGCCGAACTGCGCGGCGCGGCGCTGGAACTCGTCCACGCGGAGGACCGGGCTCAGTACGGGCCCTTCGCCGTCCCGCTCCCCGAGCCGCGTCAGCAGTGGGCGGAGGAACTCCTTTCGCACACACGTGACCGGCTGCTGCGCGAACACGGCACGCTCGACATCAGCACCCGCGGCACCGAAGGACTCGCGACCTCCAAGGTCCTCGCCTCGGCCGCATCCGATGCGGACCTGCTCGTGCTCGGCTCACGCGGTCTCGGGTCCGTCGCCGGGTTCATCGTGGGCTCGACCAGCACGGCGACGATCCCCGAGACCGACACTCCCGTCGTCCTCGTGCGCTCCGTCGACGGCCAAGACCGTCCGCCCGTGAACTCGGACGATGCCGGGCCGGTGGTACTCGGAGTGGACTTGCGCAGCAACTGCGGCAGGCTACTCGCCTTCGCCTACGAGGAAGCGGACCGCCGGGCCTGCCCGCTCGTCGTCGTACACGGCTGGTCGCTCCCGCCGGTCTTCTCCTACGCCCCCGTCCTCGACCCCGGCGTCGAGAAGGAGATGGCCGACGGACTTGAGACCACTCTCCCTGAGCTGCCGAGTCCCTGGGAGCGGAAGTACCCGCGACTCGCCGTCGACGCACGCGTCGTCATCGGTCAGCCCGCCATCCATATCCTGGACGCCGTGTCCGGCGCGGCACTCGTCGTGGTTGGCCGGCGTATCCGCCGTCCGGCACTCGGCGCCCGCATCGGCCCCATCACCCACGCGGCGATGCACCACGCCACCTCACCTGTCGCCGTCGTGGCGCACAACTGAGGCCGCACAGAGAGGACCAGTCCCGTGACCGCAACACACCTCGACCCCGACACCGTCATCCAGCTCATCGGCGACGCCGTCACCGCCCCGTCCATGCACAACGCGCAGCCATGGAAGTTCGTGTTCCACGTCGGCAGCGGTGCCCTCGCCCTGCACGGCGATCCGGAACGCGCAATGCCCCGGACCGACCCGGATCACCGTGGCCTCCACCTCGGTTGCGCCGCGGCGCTGTTCAACCTGCGCGTGTCCGCAGCCTGGATCGGCCTCCCCGTCCGTGTGCAACTCTTGCCCGACGACGCCGAACCATGGCTGCTCGCCACGGTGACCATCGACGACTCGACGGGCCCGGCCCCCGAGCTGGCCTCCCTGCACGACGCCGTCCGGCGCCGGCACACCAGCCGGTACCCCTTCAGCGAGGAGCCGGTGCCGACCGCGCTGCTGGACGGTCTGTGGGCCGCGGCCCACTTGGAGGGCTGCCGGCTCACCGTCCCGGACACCTGGCACATCGACACCTTGCTCGGGCTGGTACGAGATGCCGAACACCGCGAGGAGATCGATCCGCTCGCGCAGGCGGAAACCGCGGCCTGGACCTCCCACCCGCAGAGCGCTACGGGCACACCTCGCGACGGCATTCCCGCCGCCGCATTCGGCCCCAAGGCTTCCGGCGGCCGCACGCCTGTGCGCGACTTCGGGTGGGCCAACCCGATACCGGATCGCGGTTGGGCCGTGTTCGAGAAGCGGCCACAGCTGGCTCTGCTCAGCACCGAGGGGGACACGAGAGCCGACTGGCTGCGTGCCGGCCAGGCAATGGAGCGCGTCCTTCTGCAGGCCACCGCTGACGGCCTTGCCACTTCGATGACGTCCCACCCACTGGAATGGCCGGAGCTGCGGTGGACGGTGCGCGACCCGGTCGCCGCCATGGGACACGTACAGATGGTCTTCCGTCTCGGATACGGCCCGGCAGGCCCCGCCACGCCTCGCCGTCCGGTCTCCGAGGTACTGGAAATCCGGGAGTAGACACCATCAGTGTCTACCGCGGTTCAGTCCTTCCCAAGGGTGGCCGCGTGGTCGGGTACGGCGGTCTGCAGGTCCTTGGACGGACGCTCGTAGCCCGTGGACCGGGGCCTCGGCGGCAAGGTCAGCGACGGTACGGCCACGTCCGCATAGGGAACCGAGGACAGCAGATGGGCCATCATGTTGATCCGCGCGCTGCGCTTGTCGTCGCTCTCGACCACGTACCATCGGGCATCCGCCGTGTCCGTGTGGACGAGCATCTCGTCCTTGGCCCTCGAGTACGCCTCCCAGCGCGTGAGGGACTCCAGATCCATCGGGGAGAGCTTCCACCGGCGCAACGGGTCCTGCGCACGGGCGCGGAACCGCTCCTCCTGCACCGCGTCGCTGACGGAGAACCAGTACTTGCGGAGCAGGATCCCGCCCTCCACCAGCATCCGCTCGAAGACCGGACACTGCCGCAGGAAGAGCTGGTGTTCCGCGGGCGTGCAGAAGCCCATGACGTGCTCGACCCCGGCCCGGTTGTACCAGCTGCGGTCGAAGAGGACGATCTCGCCGGCGGCGGGCAGATGCTCGACGTAACGTTGGAAGTACCACTGGGTACGCTCCCGCTCCGTCGGCGTGGGCAGCGCCGCGATGCGTGCGACGCGGGGGTTGAGGTGTTCGGCGACCCTCTTGATCGTGCCTCCCTTGCCCGCGGCGTCACGCCCCTCGAAGACGACGACCAAGCGGGCGCCTTCCGCGCGCGTCCACTCCTGGAGCTTGACCAGCTCCGTCTGGAGCCGCAGCAGCTCTCTCTCGTAGACCGCCTTCTTGAGGCCCATCGCCGTCTCCGCCCCTCTGCCGTCCGGTTCTGCGATCAAGTCAGTCACGGACGGCGGCCGTGCGCAACGACGCCCCTCACGCCTCGGCGTGTCGCGCCCCCTCGTCCTGTCGGCGTTCCTACTCGCCGCATCCGGCCCGGCCGCGGCGACCCCTCGCCTGCCGCTCCCCGCCCCGCAAGGCCGGGCTGTCGATACGCTGACTCCGCACGGGGCGGGCAGCGAAGGGGAATCACGTGGGTGTCGGGGATCCGTTGACGCAGGTGCCTCGGATGCGGTTGGACGAGCTGCTCGCCGAGCTCCAAGTGCGTATCGATGCCGTCCGCAGCACCCGGGACCGGGTGCACAGCCTGCTGGAGGCCGTCGTCTCGGTGGGCCGCGAGCTGGATCTGGCCCAAGTGCTGCGGCGGATCGTGGAGGCGGCGGCGCTGCTCGTGGACGCCGAATACGGGGCGCTCGGGGTCATCGGTCCCGACGGCCGAACGCTGTCGCAATTCCTGACCGTGGGGCTCGACGAGGAGGCGATCGCCGACATCGGCCCCCTGCCGGCCGGTCACGGTCTGCTCGGGGAGGTCATCCACCACCCGGAGCCCTTGCGCCTCACCGATCTCGGCGCGCACTCCTCGTCGTACGGGTTTCCGCCGCACCACCCGCCGATGCGCACGTTCCTCGGCGTGCCGATCCGGGTGCGTGACGAGGTGTTCGGGAACCTCTATCTGACCGACAAGCGGGGCGGGGCCGATTTCGACACCGAGGACGAGACGGTGATCTCCACCCTCTCGGTGGCGGCGGGCGTGGCGATCGACAACGCGCGGCTGTACGAGGGGTCGCAGCGCCAGCAGCGGTGGCTCAGGGCCAATGCGGAGATCACCGAGAGCCTGCTGTCGGGCAGTTCCCGTCCGGCGGTGCTGCAGCTCATCGCCCTCCGGGCCCAGGAGATCACGGGCGCCCTGATCTCGGACATCTCCATGCCGGTTCCCGGCGCCGAGGGGTTGTTCGTGGAGCTCGCGGTCGGTGCGGACAGCAAGGCCCGGCAGGGACTCGTCGTCCCCTTCGCGGGATCCCTCTCGGGAACCGCTCACCGGACCGGGCAGCCCGTCACGGTCGTTCACACCTCGGACGACGACCGCTATCCGGCCGATACCCAGACACAGAACGGGCTGGGTCCCGCCGTCGCGGTCCCGCTGGGCACCGCCGGTGGAGAGAGCAGGGGCGTACTCCTGCTCGCGCGCGCAGCCGGCGAGCCCGTCTTCGGCGAGAACGAGTTGGAGCCGCTCGTCGTCTTCGCGGGTCAGGCGGCCATCGCCCTGGAGCTGGCGGAGCGGCGACGTGACGCCGAGCAGATAGCACTGCTGGAGGAGCGCGACCGGATCGCGAGGGACCTGCACGACCTGGCCATCCAGCGGCTCTTCGCGACGGGCATGACCCTCCAGAGCGCCGCACGGCTCGTCGAGCACGAAGGGGCCGCCGAGCGCGTCAGCCGTGCGGTCGACGACCTGGACGAGACCATCAAGATCATCCGATCGACGATCTTCGGTCTGCGCACACAGGACCGCGAGAGCGGACCGGGTCTGCGGGCCCGCGCTGCCCGGGCCGTGGGCGACGCGGCCACCACCCTCGGCCATCCGCCGCGCCTGAGCATGGAGGGCCTGCTCGACACGGACGTCCCGTCCGAGGTGGCCGATCACGTCATGGCGGCGCTGGGCGAGCTTTTGAGCAACGCCGCCCGCCACGCCACGGCGACCCGGGTCGCCGTGGCCCTCAGGGCGGACCCGGGCGAGGTCGTACTGACGGTCTCCGACAACGGCAGGGGCATCCCGGCCCAGGGCCACAGGAGCGGTCTGCGCAACCTCGACGACCGGGCGCAGAGGCTCGGCGGGTCCTTCACCGTGGACGCCCCCGACGAGGGGGGCAGCCGACTCGTCTGGCGGGCGCCGCTCCCCATCGGGGGCTGACGGCCCCGACGCGATCATCCCCGGGCAGCCGGCTCCGGCAGCGTCCGCTCCGCCTCCAGCCGGAATCCGGTGACGAGGTCGGGGCGGATCCGCAGGGCTCGGGTCATGGGGTGTCCCACCCAGGGACGCAGCAGGGAAGCGAACCGGGCCGCCTCGTCGGCGTCGGCCACCGGGCACGCGTAGCCGGTGACGACGACGCTCCAACCGAGGTGCGTGACGGGATCGATGGCGTCCGCTTCGTAGGCGACGACCACACCGGGGGTATCGGCCGGGCCGACGAGGGAGGCGAGCGCGCCGTCGTCGTGGATCCGCACGATGATGTCCTCGCCCTCGACGAGATGGTTGACCGGGCGGACTGCCGGCAGAGCGTGCTGTGTGAAGACGATGCGTCCCAGGGACACCGTCGCCACCAGCCTGAGCGCCTCGGCCCTGTCGAGCTCGCGCATGCACCGGGTGGCCGTCGGGTCGCCATCCTGCCCATCGGTGCGCGGTATGCCTCCGTCCTCATCCATGCTGCGGCCCCTCATCCGGTATCGGTCGGTCCTTGCGGCTTCCGAGTCACCAGCCTCTCTCTCGATCACCACGAGATCCAGGGCCCAACGGTCCCGAGCCGCGCACCGGTTTCGGACACCGCCATGGTCAGGCCACAACGAGCCACAGCACTCCGTCGGCGCCGAGCACCCGCATCGACTTGGCCACCAGAGGCGGCACGTCAATCAGCCGGAGCCGGATTCCGGCCGCGTGGCAGCGGTGGTGCACGCGCAGGAAGAGGTCGATGCCCGCACTGTCGCAGAAGGAGATCCCGGACAGGTCGAGGACGAGGCTGCGGTGACCGGATGCGGCGAGGGCTGTCAGTCGGGGTTCCACCTGCCCCGCCGTGTGGAAGTCGAGTTCTCCGGCCAAGGCGACCCGCAGTTCGCCGTCGGTCCTCACCGCGGTCTTCAGGTCGATCAAGGTGGTCGTCATGGAACCCTCCACGCTGCGTGCGGCTCTGCGGAAGGGCCGCCCCTTTCCCCGTGCGGCACCAGCTCACCGCACGCAGACCGGCCCGGGAAGGTCCACATGCCCCCCGCGCAGGGCCGAAGGTCCCTGTTCCCCGGGTGCCCCATCGCGCGGGAAAGGGGCCGGATGAGGGCCGATCGGCCCTGTCCGTTCGGCTCCTTCGGCAGGCAGGATGCGGGAGTTCGTGCTCCCAGGACGAACCCAGGCGAAGGAGTTGCGTCATGACCGACAGCGGTGGCCCCTCCCCCACCAGGACGCCGATCACGGTCTTCCTCCTCGACGACCACGAGGTCGTACGCCGAGGGGTGCACGACCTGCTGGACGCGGAGCCCGACCTGACCGTGGTCGGTGAGGCGGGCACGGCGGAACAGGCCCTGATCCGCATCCCCGCGCTGCGCCCCCAGGTGGCGGTCCTCGACGTACGGCTCCAGGACGGCGACGGCGTGAGCGTGTGCCGTGAGCTGCGCTCGCGGATGCCCAAGCTGGCCTGCCTGATGCTCACCTCGTTCGACGACGAGGAAGCCCTGCTGGACGCCGTGATGGCGGGCGCCTCCGGGTACGTGCTGAAGCAGATCACCGGAACCGACCTGGTCACCGCCGTCCGCACGGTCGCGGCCGGCCACTCCATGCTCGATCCCGGAGCCACGACCCGGCTGATGGCCCGCATGCGCGGTGACGTGCCCAAGGAGGAGCAGGTCCCGGGTCTGCCCGGTTTCACCGACAGGGAGAAGGAGATCCTCGTCCTGGTCAGCGAGGGGCTCACCAACCGGGAGATCGGCAAACGGATGTACCTCGCAGAGAAGACCGTCAAGAACATCATCTCGCGCCTGTTCACGAAGCTGGGTGTGGAGCGCCGCGTCCAAGCCGCCGTGATCGCCAGTCATATGCTGATCCCGCCGAGCCAGCACCCCGTCCCGACCACGCAATAGCCGGCGGCCGGGCACGCCGTACCGTCGCCTGCCCTCCCGCCTGACCCGGGCCGGGTCAGGAGTGCGGGACCACCGCGACAGGACAGACCGAGTGGTGCAGGACGGCATGGGCCACGGATCCGATGTGCGCCCCCACCGCCGATTCGCGGACCCGGCGGCCCACGACGAGCAGCTGCGCGTCCGACGCGGCGGTGAGCAGCACCTGGCCGCCGCTACCCTGCTCCACGTGCGCGACGACTTCAACCTCCGGGTACCTCGGCCGCCACGGCTCCAGCGCCTGCTCCAGCGCGGCCTTCTCGTACGGCTCCAGGCCACCGAACTGGTCGGCGATCCACATCGACCCGGGGCTGTACGCGTAGACCGGGGGCAGGCTCCAGACGCGGACCGCACGGAGCGGCGCCTTGCGTGCCGCGGCCGCCTCGAAGGCGACGCGCAGTACCTCGGCGGACTCCTCCACGCCGCCCTGCTGTCCGACGACGACCTCGCCCTCCTCCGGCACGGCCGCCGGCCTGCCGTGCGCGGAGCGTACGGAGACGACGGGGCACTCGGCGCCGGCGATCACCTGCCGGCCGTGGGAGCCCATCAGGAAACCGACCAGGGCTCCGTGCCCGCGAGAGCCGATGACCAGCATCTCCGCGTCCTTGGCGGCGTGCAGCAGGGCCGGCACGGGCGCATCGGAGAGCACTTCCGCGGTGAGGTCCAGCCCCGGGTACCGATGGGTGAGCTCGCCCTCCACCTCCTTCAGGACGTCGTCGGCGCGGCGGGCTTCGGTGTCGCGTTGCTGGACGATCGGGCCGGCGAGCGGCTGCCACAGCCAGGCGTGGACCACGTGCAGGGGCAGGTCATGCCGTACGGCTTCCCGCCCGGCCCAGTCCGCCGCCGCCCGGCTCTGAGGGGATCCGTCCACTCCGGCAACCAGGGTGCGCTTCACGAGTCTGTCCTCCGTACCGATGCCGGGGCATCGAGGTCGGTCGTCAGGGGAGCGGCGCCGGCCGGGGGACCGGCACCGCTGACCCCACCCTCCCGGCCGGGCGCCGTGGCACACAGGGGCCAACGGTCCCTCCCCCAGGGCCGGTCCTCCCCTCGCGGCGCCGACTCGGGGAGGGCAGTGTGGAGGCATCGGCTCAGTCGACGAACGTCCCGGACCGTCGTACTCAGGAGCGGGCATGACCTCGTACCCCATCTCGGAGCTCGACGCGCACTGGCGCGCCGCCAACTATCTGGCAGTCGGCCAGATCTATCTCATGGACAACCCCCTGCTCACCGAGCCGCTGAGGCCCGAGCACATCAAGCCCCGACTGCTCGGCCACTGGGGCACCTCCCCCGGCCTGAACCTCGTCCACACCCACCTCAACCGCGTGATCAAAGACCGCTCGCTGGACGCCCTGTGCGTCTGGGGCCCGGGCCACGGCGGTCCCGCCGTCCTCGCCAACTCCTGGCTGGAGGGCACGTACACCGAGACCTACCCGGGCATCACGCGGGACGCGGTCGGCATGGGCGCGCTGTTCCGGCAGTTCTCCTTCCCCGGCGGCGTGCCGAGCCACGTGGCCCCCGAGACGCCCGGCTCCATCCACGAAGGCGGCGAGCTCGGATACGCCCTGGCCCACGCCTACGGAGCCGCCTTCGACCACCCCGGCCTGCTGGTCGCCTGCGTCATCGGGGACGGCGAGGCCGAGACGGGGCCGCTGGCGGCGTCCTGGCACTCGAACAAGTTCCTCGACCCGGTCCACGACGGCGCGGTCCTGCCGATCCTGCACCTGAACGGCTACAAGATCGCCAACCCGACGGTGCTGTCCCGGATCCCCGAGGACGAGCTCGACGCGCTGCTGCGCGGTTACGGGCACGAGCCGCTGTACGTGACCGGCAGCGACCCCGCCCAGGTGCATCACGCCATGGCCCGCGCCATGGAGCACGCCCTGGACCGCATCGCGCTCATCCAGCAGGAAGCCCGGACAGCGGGTACCGGCACGCAGCGCGAGCGCGCACGCTGGCCGATGATCGTTCTGCGCACCCCCAAGGGCTGGACCGGCCCCGCGACCGTCGACGGCGACCCGGTCGAGGGCACGTGGCGGGCTCACCAGGTCCCGCTCGCCGGGGTACGCGAGAACCCCGCCCACCTCCGGCAGTTGGAGGACTGGCTGCGCTCGTACCGGCCGCAGGAGCTCTTCGACGCCAACGGGCGCCCCACCGAGCAGGTCCTCGCCTGCGTCCCGCGGGGCGATCGCCGCCTGGGCGCCGTCCCGTACGCGAACGCCGGCCGACTGCTGCGGCCCCTCCCGCTGCCCGCCCTCGACACCTACGCCGTCCCCGTCGACAAGCGAGGCAGCAGCCTCCACGAACCGACCCGCGTCCTCGGGCACTTCCTGACCCGGATCATGCGCGACACTGCCGAGCGGCGGGACTTCAGAGTCGTCGGACCGGACGAGACCGCCTCCAACCGGCTGGACGACCTGTACGACGCCACCGGCAAAGCCTGGCAAGGCATGATGGAGGCGACGGACCGGAACCTGTCCCGCGACGGCCGGGTCATGGAGATCCTGTCCGAACACGTCTGCCAGGGCTGGCTGGAGGGCTACCTCCTCACCGGCCGCCACGGACTCTTCTCCACCTACGAAGCCTTCGCGCACATCGTCGACTCCATGGTCGGCCAGCACATCAAGTGGCTGAAGACCTCGCGCGAGCTGTCCTGGCGGGCACCGATCGCCTCCCTCAACTACCTGCTCACCTCGCACGTCTGGCGCCAGGACAACAACGGCTTCTCCCACCAGGACCCCGGCTTCGTCGACCACGTCCTCAACAAGAGCCCCGAAGTCGTACGGGTCTACCTGCCGCCGGACGCCAACACCCTCCTCGCCGTGGCCGATCACGCCCTGCGCAGCCGCGACCAGGTCAACGTGATCGTCGCCGGGAAACAGCCCTGCTTCGACTGGCTGCCGCTGGACGAGGCCCGCACCCACGTGACGCGCGGCGCCGGCGTCTGGGAGTGGGCGGGCACCGACCACGGCTCCCGCGAACCGGACGCCGTACTCGCCTGCGCCGGCGACGTACCCACCATGGAAGTGCTGGCCGCGGCGGCCCTGCTCCGCGAGCACCTTCCCTCACTGGCCGTCCGCGTCGTCAACGTCGTCGACATCGCCCGGCTCATGCCCCACGAGGAACACTCTCACGGCATGACGGACACCGAGTACGACGCGCTCTTCACCACCGACAGGCCGGTGATCTTCGCGTACCACGGCTATCCGTGGCTGATCCACCGCCTCGCCTACCGCCGCACCGGCCACCCGAACCTGCACGTGCGCGGGTACAAGGAGTCCGGCACGACGACCACCCCCTTCGACATGGTCGTGCGCAACGACATGGACCGGTACCGGCTCGTGATGGACGTCATCGACCGCGTCCCGGGCCTCGCCGGCCGGGCCGAGGGGCTGCGCCAGGCCGTGGCCGACCAGCGCATCCGCCACCACAGCTGGATCCGCGAGCACGGCACCGACCTCCCGGAGGTCGCGGACTGGTCCTGGCCGTACTGAGCCCCACCCCGGACTGCGGCGCCCTGTGGCCGCGTCCGGAAATCGACCGATGCTGCGGCCGACGGCGCGAACTTGGACGCCCGTCGACCCCGCACCCAGTACCGCCTGAACTCTCAGTGCCGCGGTGCGGTCCCCGCTGCCGCCATGTCGCCGTAGGCGGTGCGCTTGAGCTGTTCCGCCAGGTTCTCCAATGCCCGGGCGGCCGCGAGTTCGTCGCCGATCTCGGGCACGTCCTTGTCCGTCGGGTTGCAGCGCGCGGTTCCGTGGCCGGTGAGGTGGGTGGTTCCGGTGTCGAGTTCGATGCGGACCTTGGTCGTGTGCTCTTCCTCGAAGAGGTGGACGCGGGTCTTCCATTCGGCCGTGTGCGACATGGTGTGCCTCCGATGGGTGCAGGAGCGGTGGTGCCGGCGCCGGGCCCAGCGCCGGATCCGGGCCGGCGGCGGTCTCAGTCATCGCCGGCTCCGTGGCCGGGGTGCAGGCGGCCGGACCAGAGGGGCTCGATGCCTGCCCACTCGGATTCCCAGGCCCGTGCGCTGCGCGCGTCCACGATGCGGAGGCGCACGGCGACAAGGGCGCCGCCGGCGAACACGATCCCGGCCAGAGCTCCGGTGCCGATGCCCACCGCGTTCAGAGCGACGTCGGCCTGGCCGGGCGGCGCGGTGGCCGCACTGCCGTTTCCGTCGACCCACACGCGGACCGTGTCACCGTTCCGGGTTCCTGCCGGAACGGGGATGGTTTCCGTGTGCGGGCGCTGCGAGGGGTAGTGCCACGTGGCGGTCGCGACGGTTACGGGCCGACTGCTCGGCTGGTCTCCCGCTCGGTAGCCGGTCTCGCCGATCGTGGTGGCCGTTACGGTGTGCCGATGGCGCGCGATGTTCTCAGCGGTGCGGTGGCCGTCCGTCCAGGCGACCCGCCCGAGGGCAAAACCGGCGACCACTGCCAGCAGGCAGGTCAGCGCGAAGGCGGCATGCATACGGGTCCGGGTGCGGTCGGCATCCCGCCTGAGCGGGTTGGCCCCCGTCCTTTTCGTCCGGTGGTGCATGGCACGCCTCCGTGCTGGTGCGTGCCGAGCAGGGCCGTCCCTTCAGGCGGCGACGAGCTCGGCGCTGATGTGGTGCGCCCAGTTCTCGATCCGCTCGGGGTTGCGGAAGTCTCCGCCCTTGCCCTGGCGGGTCAACGCCTTGGCGAGGAAGCCCGGGGTGTGGGCCGTGATGCTGCCGCCGAAGGTCATGTGCTCGCGCGCTCCGACCAGCTGCATCTCCCGGGCGACCGCGGAGACCGGGGGGATGTCGTGTTCCTCGGCCGAGCGGTCGAGCGGACCACTGCTGAACATCCACACCGGGCGGTGCCGCAGGGAGTCGGCATTGCGTTCGGCGCAGTGCTTGGCCTTGCTGCTCCAGTGGCCGGCGTAGAGGGAGCCGCCGAGGACGACGGCGTCGTAGGCGCGGACGTCGTGGACATCGGCGGCGGGCAGTACGACGGCGTCGAGACCGTCCTCGCGCAGGGTCACCGCGATCTGTTCGGCGATCCCTGCGGTGGCGCCGTGCTTGGTCCCGTAGGCGACCAGGACTCGCTTGGTGCTCATGGCGGGTGCTCCTTGGCTCCATGGTGCGTTGCTGATGCCACTGTCACGCGGCCGACGGCTGGTCCGCTTGGGCCGGACGGATCCCTACGGGGGACCATTCGGTCCTCCCCGTAGCGCCGCTCCTCGGCGACGGCGACGTGCTGCTTGACGGCGGCGAAGCTGTCGGGTGCGACGGAGATCGAGTCGATTCCAACGCGGACGAGGAAGGCGGCGTAGGCCGGGTCGTCGCTGGGCCGCTGTCCGCACAGGCCCACCAGACGTCCCAGGGTCTGGACCCGTGGGAGGAGGATCCGGATGAGGTCGGTGACGGCCGGGTCGTTCTCCTCGAAGACGTGGGCGAGGGCTTCGGAGTCGTGGTCGACGCCGAGGGTGAGCTGGGTGAGGTCGTTGCTGCCGATGGAGAAGCCGTCGAAGCGTTCGGCGAAGTCCTGGGCGAGGAGGATGTTGGAGGGGATCTCGGCCATCACGTAGACCTTGAGGCCGTTCTCGCCGCGCCGTAGTCCTTCAGCCGCCATGACCTCGAGGACCTTGTCGGCCTCTTCCAGGGTGCGGCAGAACGGGATCATGACGATGACGTTGGTCAGGCCCATCTCCTCGCGCACCCGGCGAAGGGCCTGGCATTCGAGGGCGAAGTCTTCCCGGTAGCCGTCGCTGTGCTCAGAACCATCAGCGGGTACGTCGCCCACTCCGCGCCAACAGGTCGAAGTCGATGCTCGCCGGCCTGCGGAACCGCAGGCAGCCCTTGCCCATGTTCTGCTCGGCCAGCCGCTCCTCGAACGCTTCACGAACGTCACTGCGCATGAGGTAGAAGGAGATGGAGATGTACTGCTTCTGGCTGGCAAACGCGATCTCACAGGCGCCGTCGCGCTCGTATGCAGGCATCCCGTAGGCCATGACCTCGTCGAAGCCGACCAGCTCCTCGGGGAACCTCAGTCAGGTAGCCGTCGCCGCTTGCCTTGCGCTGCACCATTACGTGAGGTCATGCCGGATTCAAAGGGCCCATCAATGTTCGACGGGTACGTCCGCCCGGACGATGGTGATCGGACACGGCGCGTGGAGCGCCGTCTGATGGCTCACGGAACCGAGCAGAGCTCGGCTGAAGCCACCTCGACCGCGGCTGCCCACGACCAGCATGTCCGCATCCTCTGCCGCATCGACCAGGACATCGACCGGATTGCCGCGCACCAGGCGCTGGTGCACGGAGGAGGCGCCGTCCTCGCCGAGAACCGTGCGGACCTCCTCGACCAGCCGGCGCTCGGCCTCCTCCTCGTCGAACGTGGCGTCCACCGCCGGAGCCGACCACGATGCGGCACCGGGCAGGTCCCACGCCGCGACCGCCTCTACTCGCCCGCTCACCAGCCCTGCGTACCGGACCGCCCAGCGCAGCGCGGCCTGGGACGAGGGCGATCCATCGACGCCCACCACGATCCGCGGAGCCTCTTGCTGCCTGTTCATCCCGTTCCACCCTTCCGACGGCTGATATATCCACAGTGTGCGCATCACGAACGCAGCGCCACGTGAGGACGCGGCGGTTGCCGGGTCAGCCCTTGGGGAGCCGGAACCACCGTTCCTGGCCTGCGGCTATGCGTTCGTGCCGGTCGCCGGGCAGGACCAAGGGCACCGGGCCCAGGAGTGACGAGGGGACGCTGATGCCGAGCCGGCCGGGCCGGAACCGGATACGGATGTTCCGGTGTCCGAGGTAGGAGATCGAGAACGAGGACCCGGGCACTTCGGAGAGGGGCACCGGGTCTATGTGCAGGCCGTCGCCGTGGGGCTCGAGTCCGACGATGCCGCGCTCGACGAGGTCGAGGGTGCCTCCCATGGCGCCGAGGTGGATCCCTTCACCGGTGGTGCCGCCTTGGACGTCTGTGATGTCACTGAGCAGGGCTTCCTGGCAGTAGCGCCAGGCATCCGGGCCCTGTTCCCGGGCGAGGACCCAGCCGTGGACGAGGCTGCTCAGCGTGGATCCGTGGCAGGTCCGCCGCAGGTGGTAGTCCATCGTCCTGCGCCAGAGGTCGTCGTCGAGGCTGTAGCCGAGCCGAATGAACAGTTGTTCGAGTTCCATGGGGCGGAAGAGGTAGCCGAGCATGAGGGTGTCGGCCTGCTTGGACGCCTGGTAGCGGTTGGGCGTGTCGCCTTCGGCTTCCAGGATGCGGTCTAGGCGGCGGATGTCGTGGTAGCGGGCGCGGTAGCCGTCCCAGTCCAGCTCGGCGAGGTCCCCGTAGCCGTGGAACTGGCTGATCACGTCGCGATGGAACGGCACGTACAGGCGGTGGGAGACGTCCTCCCAGACGGTGAGGTCGTCGGGGCCGATGCCCAGTTGCGTGAGGAGCTCGACGCGTCGGGCGGCCGGGAGTTCCCCGTACAGGTCGAGGGCGCGGGCCAGTACCCACGCGGCGGTGACGTTGGTGTAGGCGTTGTCGTCGATGCCGGGAGCGGCGGCGTCCGGGTAGGCATCGTGATACTCGTCCGGGCCGACGACGCCGCGGATCCGGTAGCGGCCGAGGCTGGTGTCCCACGTCGCCGCGTCGGCCCAGAAGTGGGCTATGTGAAGGAGGAGTTCGACGCCCGCCCCGTGCATGAATCCGGCGTCGCCGGTGGCCTGGCCGTACCGCCACACGTTCCAGGCGATGGCCGACCCCACATGGTGCTGGAGGTGGGAGTGGTCCGGCAGCCAGCGGCCGGAGTGCGGGTTGAGGTGCAGCCGCTGGGTCTCCTCCGCTCCGGAACTGCCGCTCTGCCAGGGGAACATCGCGCCACGCTTCGTGGCTCGGCGGGCGGCCTCCCGGGCCTCGGAGAGCCGTCGGTGCCGGTACATCAGCAGGGCCCGAGCGGTCTCGGGGAAGTGGAGGGCGAGGTAGGGCAGGACGAACAATTCGTCCCAGAAGACGTGCCCCCGGTACGCCTCGCCGTGGAGGCCACGGGCGGGGACGCCCGCGTCGGTTTCAGCGGTGTTGGGAGAGAGGGTCTGCAGCACATGGAAGGCATGCAGACGCAGAACCCTGCCCGTCTCGCCCGGTACCTTCAACTCGCCGTCGCTCCACAGGCATTGCCAGGATGCCCGGTGGGCGGACAGCAGGGAGGGGAAGTCCGGGGCGTGTGCGGCGCACTCGATGCTCCGCCGCACGGGATCGGCCAAGGGACGGTCGAGTGAGCTGCACAGGGCTGCGGTCTTCACGACGACGACCTGGGCAGCTCGCTCGATGGGCAGGACGAACGTCTGCGTGGCGGTGGCAGCTGTGCATGCGCTGCCAACCGGTACCAGAGGGCGTGCTGATGTCCGGACCGCGAGACCGATCCCTACTCGGGAGGTTGTGGTGGTGCAGCCCAGCCAAGCGAAGCCCTCAGCCTCTGCACCCGCCCGGTGCTCGACGAGATGCCGCCCGTCCAGGGCGCGGTAGCGGTCGACACCCGAGTTGGTGATGTCGCCGTCGAGCACGGATTCGATCTCGATCTCGCCGTTCCAGCCGTACGCCCGGAAGACGGTCCGCTGGGCGGCCAGGTTCGGGTCTCCCATGTGGACGAGACGGGTGTGGGTGACGGCCAGGCGGCGCCCTTCGGCGTCGTGGAACAGCATCCGGCGCGTGAGTGTGCCGGCTCGCAGGTCCAGGGAGACGTGGCAGTGCCGCAGGCTGGGGTGGTCCGGGGTGAGCCAGTCGCCGCGCTCGGCATCGTCGGGCAGGCAGCGGTACCGCAGGGCGGTCCAGTCGGGCAGTCGGACCATGTCCTCGTTGGCGACCGTGTGTCCGGCGACCCGTGAGGTAAGCCGGTCGTAGCAGCCGGCGAGGTAGGTGCCCGGGTAGTGGATGTCATCGGCGACGCACTCGGGGGCAGACCCGCGCGTGGCGAAACGGCCGTTGCCCAGTGTGCACAGGGACTCGACCAGCCGCTCGGTCTTGGGGTCGTAGCGGTGGTACTCCCAGCTCCAGGGCGTGGTCACAGCCGCCTTCCTTCGAGTGCGGCGGGCAGTCCGCCGAGGTCGGGGAGAAGGAGGTGGGCGCCGTGCGCGCGCAGGGCGTCCGCCATCTGGGGGTCGTCATCACGGTTGAGGCCGACGACCAGGTGGAAGCGGCCTCGGCGGCCTGCGTCGACGCCGGCGAGCGCGTCCTCCACCACGGCCGCTCGGGCAGGGGCGGCGCCGATCCGCTCGGCGGCTTCGAGGAAGAGGGCCGGATCAGGTTTGCCCGGCAAGGCCAATGCCGCCGCGTCCTGGCCGTCCACCACGGCATTGAACAGACCGATCAGGTCGGCTGAGTCCAAGAACGAGCGGGCGTGCCGTGACGCCGAGACGGCCGCGCATCGGATCGCCTGTCCCCGTAGTCGCAGGAGCACGGGCCGGACCTCGTCGAACGCCTCCACGCCATCGGTCCGCAACATCGCGGAGAAGACGTCCTCCTTGCGGGCGGCGACGGCGTGGACGGTGGCGCACCCAGGTGGATCCTCGGGTGTCCCGGGTGGAAGGTCGATGCCGCGGGCCGTGAGGAAGGCCCGCACGCCGTCGAGGCGGGACCTGCCGTCCACCAGTTCGCGGTACTCACGGACGGCGTCGAACTGGCGCGGTGGTTCACGGGTATGCGGCTCCCATTCGGCGAGGCAGCCGTCGAACGTCTCCTTCCAGGCGGCCGCGTGGAAGCCCGCCGTGGCGAGGAGCACTCCGTCCGTGTCGAAGACGACCGCACCCACCTCGTTCATCACTCATGCACCACGCGGCGGCCGGTGAGTCGGACCGGCGTGAGCTTCATCCAGTGGGTACGGGCGCCGCCGGCCCAGGGATGGGACCGGGCCGTGGCGTTGAGGTGGTGGAGGTCTTCCGCGTCGGTGACGGGTGCCAGTTCGCCCACGGCCAGGACGCTCCATCCGCTTGCGGTGACGTCGTCGATGTTGTCGATCTCGAAGGCGGCCTCGGTCCCCGCTGCTCTGGCGGCGGTCGCTCCCTCAGCGGTCCGGAAGGCGATGTCGGATCCTGCAACCAGGTAGTTGACGGGGAGAACGGCCGGGCCGTCCGGAATGAAGACGGCGATGCGGCCCACGTCGTGAGTGGCAAGAAGCCGTCGGCATTCGGTCTCGTCCAGCGATACGAGCGAGCTGTCGCGCCGGGCGGTGGACCGGCCCGGCACACGCTCGGCGCTCGCGCCGGTCAGGTCCTCGACGGTGAGGCCGAGCGCGTCGGCGATGCGGAGGAGGGTGCTGATGGCCGGGGACGAAGCGTGGTCCTCCAGATAAGCGATGTAGTTCGCGTCGGCTCCGCACTTCTGGCCGAGTTGCTCGCGGCTCAGGCCGAGTGCGTTCCTGCGGGCCGCCAGGCGGCGGCCCAGGTCGGTGCGTCCGGTCTTCTCGCCGGACGGCTGCGGCTGGGTGCTCGGCGTGCTCTTCACGGCACTCACGCTCCCTGGGGAGGCACGGCGAGCGTGTCGTGCTGCGGTCCGCCGAGCACGACCTTGAGGGCGCCGGTTTCACCGGCGCGCGAGAAGACGTCGTACGCCTCTTCCATCTGGTCCAGCTCGAAGCGGTGGGTGACCATCGCGGCCCCGGGGAGGCGTCCGGCGGCCATCATGCGCAACAGCATGGGAGTGGAGTGGGTGTCGACGAGTCCGGTGGTGATGGTGACGTCCTTGATCCACAAGTCTTCGAGGTGGAGGACGGCGGGCTTGCCGTGAACGCCGATGTTGGCGACGTGTCCGCCCGGGCGGACCATGCGGGTGCACATCTCGAACGACTCGGGAACACCGACCGCCTCGATGACCACGTCGGCGCCCAGCCCCTCGGTCAGGTCTTCGACCAGCCGCTCGGGCTCCTCCTGCGCGCTCGCGGTGGCGTCGGCACCGAGGTCACGCGCGGCGGTGAGCCGGGAGGCGGCGAGATCGACGGCGATGATGCGCCCGGGGCTGTAGAGCTGGGCGGTGGCGATGGCGGCCAGGCCGATGGGGCCGACTCCGACCACGACGACGGTGTCTCCGGGGCGCACGTTGCCGTTGAGCACGCCGACCTCGTAGGAGGTCGGGAAGATGTCGGCGAGCAGCACGGCGTCGTGGCTGGCCAGTGCGCTGGGCAGCGGGTGGACGGAGAGGTCGGCGAAAGGGACGCGTACGTATTCGGCCTGGGTGCCGTCGATGGTGTGGCCCAGGACCCAGCCACCGCCTCCGCGGCACTGGCCGTAGTGGCCTTCGCGGCAGAAGCGGCAGCGGCCGCAGGCGGAGATGCAGGAGATCAGGACGCGGTCCCCGGGACGTACGGTGCGGACGTCGCCGCCGGCCTCGACCACGGTGCCGACGGCCTCGTGGCCCAGGACGCGGCCGGGGGTCACCTCGGGTACGTCGCCCTTGATGATGTGCAGGTCGGTGCCGCAGATGGTGACGGCGTCGACCCGGACGATCGCGTCGGCGGCGTCCTTGATCGCGGGGTCCGGGACGTCCTGCCAGGAGGTCTGCCCGGGACCGTGGAAGACGAGTGCCTTCATGGCGCGGCCTTCTCTCTGTGCTGTGCGGTAGGGGTCACTGACAGGCTGTGCCCCCGCTCCTGCCGCCCGCTTGGGCCTGTCGGTCCCCTACCGGGGCCCGGTAGGGACCCTCCCCGTGCTCGCGGCGGATGCGACGGTGGAATCCGGCATCCGTCCCGAAAGGAGGGCTGGTGCCATGTCCCAGCCAGCCCCTGCCTCCACCGCGCGTCCGGCCCTGCTGCGCTTCCTCGGCGGGGTGCGCACGGTCACCGGCAGCAAGTTCCTCGTCGAGAGCGACCACGCCCGGATACTCGTCGACTGCGGGCTCTTCCAGGGTGTCGCGGACCTGCGCCGCCGCAACTGGGACACCGAAATCGCCGACGTCCCGCACTTCTCGGCCCACGCCGACGCCGGCCAGATCATCGACTGGCTGCGCTCCGCCCCCGCCCCGCACACCACCTACCTCGTCCACGGCGAGGAGAGCGCCTCCGAGACCCTGCGGGACCGGATCGACCACGAGCTGGGCTGGACGGCCGTCGTCCCCAAGTCCGGGGAGGCCGTCCTGGTCCGCTGACCGGGGCCGGACGGCCCTGCGCAATGCACCGCGCGGCCCTCCCGGCCCCATGGCCCGCGGAGCACGGTGAGGACGAAGGGTTGGAGGCACTCCATGAGCACCATGCACAGCATCCTGGAAGCGATGGCACCGGAAGCCCGTGAGGCCCTGCTCGCCCACTCCCACCAGGTGACGTTCCCGGCCGGCACCCGCATCTTCAAGGAGCACCAGCGGGCCGATAAGTTCTGGATCATCCAGTGCGGCACCGTGGACCTGGACACGCACGTCCCCGGCCGCAAGAACGCGATCGTCGACAGCCTCGGCTACGGCGAGCTCCTCGGCTGGTCCTGGATGTTCCCTCCCTGCAGCCGGCACCTCGGTGCCACCGCATCCCATGACGTGCGCGCCCTCGAATTCGACGCGCCGGCCGTACGGGAGTTGTGCAAGGAGGACTCGGACGTGGGCCGGTCCGTCGCCATCGCCGTGGCCGCCGTCATCGCCGACCGGCTCGACTCCGCCCGGACCCGGCTCCTCGACCTGTTCGCCCCCTACGGCAGCGGCCGGCCGCTCGCCTACACCCGCTGAGGAACCCTGCCATGACCTCCACCCCGTACACCGTCCACGACGTGATGACGACGCCCGTCGTCACGGTCACCCCCGCCACCGAGTTCAAGGAAATCGTCGCCGCCATGGAACGGTGGAAGGTCAGCGCCGTCGCCGTCATCGAGGGCGAAGCCCGTGTCGTCGGCGTGGTCTCCGAAGCCGACCTGCTCCCCAAGGAGGAGTTCCACGAGCACCGCCCCGGCATGATCGAGCAGTTGCGACGCCTCGGCGACACCGCCAAGGCCGGCTCGGTCCGCGCGGAGCAACTGATGACCGCCCCCGCCGTCACCGTCAACCCCGGCGCCACACTCCCCCAGGCCGCCCGTCTCATGGCCGACCTGCACATCAAGCGCGGTCCGCGACGCCGGCCTGATCCCCATGGCAGAACACCTCACCCACTCCGTCGAAGGCATCGTCGACGTCCGCTGCCGACTCGTGGGCCCCGCATCAAGCGACACCTTGAACTGAGCTGTCACCGGCACTCCTTGGCCCGACAGCATCGTCTCCGAAGCCGACCTGGTCCGCAGCCAGACCGGACCGCCCGATACCGAAGGGCGTGATCCGATGTACGACGTCGGGATGGCCCGCTTCCTGCGCGAGGCAACGCATCAGGCGCCCCCCGGTGGTCGACGAAGCCGCTGCACGAGTTGACTCACATGACGAAGGCGGAAAAAGCCCGCCCGCTTCTCGCGGATACCGATTGCGCGGTGCACGGCCGTGAGCCGCTTCTCCGCATCCTCGTGAGGACTCTTTCCGTCGACTCCATGGAAGCACCGCGTACCGCCCCGGCGACAGGGCCGGTCAGTCCCCACCGGTCCCCTGATGGCCCTATCCCCGGCAGACGTCGGTGCCGACGCTCGGACATGGGGGATGCCGCTCTGGAGGAGCCATGAAGCACCTGCGCACCGTCAACGACGTGATGACCCACGCCGTCATCTCCGTCGACCGAGGAGCACCGATCAAGGAGATCGTCGAAGCCATGCGGCAATGGCGGATCAGTGCCCTGCCCGTCCTGTCGGACGAGGGTCGCGTCTCCGGCGTGGTGTCCGAAGCCGATCTGCTGCTGAAGGCCCAAGGCGCGGACGGATCCCGCGCCGTGACCGCCGGCCAGCTGATGACCTTCCCGGCCGTCACCGTGACCGAGGAGACCGGCATCGCGAGCGCCGCCCGTCTGATGGCCCACGGGCACCTCAAGCGACTACCCGTCGTCGACCGCGACGGCCGCCTCGTAGGCGTGGTCAGCCGGGGCGACCTGCTCAAGATCTACCTCCGTCCCGACGCGGACATCGCGGAAGAGCTCCGCGAACTGATCATGGCCGAACTCATCCCCGCCGGCTCAGCCGTGGTGCAGGTCCACGTCACCGACGGCCTCGTCCACCTGGAAGGCACCATCCCCGACCCCGCCCTGAGGAACGTGCTGATCCGCGTCTCACGCACCGTACCGGGGGTCGTTGACGTCACGGCCGCGAGCCTCGGCACCGAAGTCCACACGTAGAAGGGGCCGGCCATGAGGCACCGCAGCGTCGCCGACCCGAGCCTTCAATCTGCACCTGGGCCAGAGCATCGACGGTCCCGTGGATGTGGTCAACCGGCTCGACTACGAACAGGACGACGAGTCGGTCGGCGCTCGCACCGCTGCCGAGAGGTAGGAGAAGAGCATGAGGCATCGAGAAATCCGCGAGTTGATGACCCGCGAGGTCGTCACCGTCCCCGACAACGCCCCGTTCAAGCAGATTGCCCGAACCCTGACGGACCACCGGGTGTCGGCAGTCCCTGTCGTCGACCGGGCCGGCCATCCGATCGGCGTGATCTCGGAACGGGATCTGCTGCCGAAGTCCGCAGGCCAGGGGGACTACTTCCAGTCACTGCCCGAACGAGAAGCGTGGCAGGAGGACAAGGCCGCGGGGACATGCGCCGACGAGCTGATGTCCTCGCCCCCCGTGTGCGCCAGGCCCGACTGGACCGTCGCCGAAGCGGCGAGACTGATGGAAGCACAAGGGGTCAAGCGGCTCCTGGTCGTAGACGACTCGGACGTGCTGATCGGCATCGTCAGCAGAAGGGACCTGCTGCGGATCTTCCTGCGGGACGACGAGGACATCCGCCACGAGATCATGGGCGACGTACTCGATCTCAGCCTGCGTCAGAGCCCCGAGGCCGTCACCGTGGAAGTGGTCCAAGGGCAGGTCGAACTGCACGGAACCGTCGACGGCAGCTGATGGCCGAGGTACCGCGGCGGCCACCCTGGAGCGAGCGCCCACTGGACACCCCGCTGCGGGCGACAGGCGGACTGCGGCATTCGGATCCACGCCCCGAGACGACAGCCCACCACGACACTGGTGTCGCACACGGCAGCCGAGATCCCGACCATGCACGGACCAAGCCTTGCCAAATTGGTCCGGCATTGGCCATTTGGGCTGGTCACCGGTGGTGTGACGACGCCTGTACCACCAGGAGACGAAGAACCTCATGGCAGGAGCGGGCCCAACGCCTATGGACCGACTCCCCCAGCCCGAGTGGCCCCCGTACTCCTGGGGGTTCATCCGCTCCGCTCATCGCCGGTCCCCACAGCGGAGATCGCAGGACGCGCGCTCAACGCAGCGTAACCAGCACGGGAGTCAGCACCGACCCTCCAAACGGGCGCAACTCTGCAATTCCGGCGGGGCCCGTCACCCCCGCGTCCGAGGCCGCGGGAGGCCGCTCCGTCGGTGGTGTGGGCGTGGGACACATAGAACACCGCCTCATTGTGGGAGCCCACCACATATGCCCCTGACCTGCCGACTTCTACGTTGTGGCGACACGGAAACTCCTCGTCGACCGCCTGGAAGTGGTGTTCATGGCCTCCCCCGAGACCGCTCCCCCGACCGCCGGATCCATCAAGAGAATCGTCGCCGCCAGTCTCGTCGGGACCACCATCGAGTGGTACGACTTCTTTCTCTACGGCACCGCTGCCGCGCTGGTGTTCAACAAGCTGTTCTTTCCCACCGGCGATCCGCTGACCGGGACTCTCATCGCCTTCATCACCTACGCCATCGGGTTCCTGGCCCGGCCGCTCGGCGGGGTGGTCTTCGGGCACTTCGGGGACAAGGTCGGGCGCAAGAAGCTGCTGGTGCTGAGCCTGCTCATGATGGGCGGGGCCACCTTCGCGATGGGGCTGCTGCCCACGTATGCCGGCATCGGCGTGGGGGCACCCGTGCTGCTCACCGTCCTGCGGCTGGTGCAGGGCTTCGCCCTCGGTGGTGAGTGGGGCGGGGCGGTGCTGATCGTGTCCGAGCACGGCGGGGCCGAGCACCGCGGGTTCTGGGCCTCGTGGCCGCAGTCCGGTGCGCCGGGCGGGAACCTGCTGGCCACCGGGGTGCTCGCGCTGCTCGCCGGTGTGCAGTCCGATGCCGCGTTCCTGGCGTGGGGCTGGCGCGTCCCCTTCCTGCTCTCCGGTGTCCTGGTGATGGTCGGACTGTGGATCCGGCTGTCCGTCTCCGAGTCGCCCGTGTTCCTCGCCGCGCAGGCCGCCCGGCAGGGGCGCAAGGACGAGGCGCCCGTCGTCCAGGTGTTCCGCCGCAGCCTGCGCCAGGTGCTGACCGCCATCGGCACCCGGTTCGGCGAGAACATTTCCTACTACGTGCTGACCTCCTTCCTGCTCGTGTACGTCACCGTGCACTTGGGGCTGGCCAAGAGCACCGCGCTGAACGCCGTCCTCATCGGCTCGGCCGTCCACTTCGTCACCATCCCGGCCTGGGGCGCGCTCTCGGACCGGATCGGCCGGCGCCCGGTGACCCTGATCGGCTCGGTCGGCATGGCCCTGTGGGCCTTCGCGTTCTTCGCGCTCGTCGACTCGAAGTCCTTCGCCGTCATCACCCTGGCCGTCACCGCCGGGCTGCTCCTGCACGGCGCCATGTACGGGCCCCAAGCGGCCTTCATCTCCGAGATGTTCGATACCGAGGTGCGCTACTCCGGTGCCTCGATGGGCTCTCAGCTCGCCTCGATCGTCGCCGGAGCGCTGGCCCCGCTCATCGCCGTCGAACTCCTCAAGGACTACGGCTCCTCCGTTCCCGTCTCCCTCTATCTCTGCGCGGCCGCCGTGGTGACCACCGTCACCGTCGCCTTCGCCCGGGAGACCCGCGGCCGTGATCTGGCCCAGGCAGGTACCGGGCCCGCCGCTGCCTCCGGCGGGCGGGCTGCTCCGCTTCCGGCCGCCGTCGACCCCGCCTGATACGGTCCGGCCCGCCACGGAAGAATGCCCCCATGACCTCCGGACACGAATCCGCCCTGCTCGAGCTGCTCGGTCTGCTGCGCCGCGGCGCGCCGGTCGAGCAGTTCGACCGCCCCGCGGCGGACGCCCGTACCGCCGGGGCGGGCCCTGCCGAGCAGGCCCTCGTGGACGAGGCCACGCGGGTGGCACTGGACATCCGGCGTACGCTCGACCAGCACCGGCGGCGCGAGGCCGAGCTCACGGCCCTGTTCGACACGGCCGGCGACCTCACCGCCCTGCGCGATCTCGACGCGGTGCTCCGGGCCATCGTCCACCGCGCCCGCATGCTGCTGGGGACCGACATCGCGTACATGACCCTCAACGACCCGGTCGTCGGCGACACGTTCATGCGCGTCACCGACGGCTCGGTGTCGGCCGCCTTCCAGCAGCTGCGGCTCGGCATGGGCGAGGGGCTCGGCGGTCTGGTCGCCCAGACCGCCCGCCCGTACGCCAGCGCCGACTATCGCACCGACGACCGCTTCCGGCACACGGACGCCATCGACTACGGGGTCCGCGAGGAGGGCCTGCGCGGCATCCTCGGCGTCCCGCTGCGCGTCGGCACCCGCGTGATCGGGGTGCTGTACGCGGCCGACCGGACGGTCCGCGACTTCGCGCCCGACGCGGTCGCGCTGCTCTCCTCCCTCGCCGACCATGCCGCCGTGGCCATCGACAGCGCCCGGCTGCTCGAAGAGACCCGCGCCGCCCTCGTCGAACTCGGGGTCGCCACCGAGACCGCCCGCGCCCAGAGCGAGGCGATGCGGCTCGCCGCCGAGACCCACGACCGCCTCACCCGCCTCGTCCTGCGCGGCGGCGACGTGGCCGACGTCGCCCAGGAGGTCGCCGCCCTGCTGGGCGGAGGCCTGATCGTGCACGATGCCGATGGCGCCGAGCTCGCACGGGTCGGCACGGATCCGGTCAGCCCGCCGGCCCGCGGCCTGGCCGCGTCGCGCTCCGGCGGCCGGGCCGTCGCGGTGGACGGGATATGGGTCTGCGCGGTCCTGGCCGGGCCGGAACTGCTGGGCAGCATCACCCTCGGCGGACGCGGCGACCTGCCCGACACCGAGCGGCGGCTGTTCGAGCGGGCCGGCCTGGTGACGGCGCTCCTGCTCCTGCTGCGCCGGACCGTCGCCCACGCCGAGGACCGGGTCCGCGGCGAACTGCTCGGCGACCTGCTGGCTCCGGCGACGCCCGGCCGTGTCCGCGACACCGACAGCCAGACCCTGCGGGCCCGCAAGCTCGGGGTCGACCTCGCCCGCCCGCACGCCCTCGTGGTGCTGCACTGCGACGCCGCGCTGCGGCCCCGGCTGGCGGCGGAGGCCGCCCGCCACGCACGCGCCCGCGACGGCCTGGCCGGGCTGCACCAGGGCCGCGTCGTCCTCCTCGCCCCGACCGAGAGCCCGGGCCCGCTCGCCCGCTCGCTCGCCGCCGAGCTGGGCCGGGCCCTGGGCACCCCGGTCACCGCGGGCTCCGCCGGGCCCGCCGCCGGACCGGAGGGGCTGCCAGGCGTGTACGCCGAGGCGCTGCGCTGCCTCGAGGCCCTGCACGCCCTCGGCCACACCGGCGACGGAGCCGGCCTGCCCGACCTCGGGTTCCTCGGGGTGCTCCTGGGCGACCGGGCGGACGTGGGCGCGTACGTCGAGCAGGTACTGGGGCCGGTCATCGCGTACGACACGCAGCGCGGGACGGAACTCGTCCGCACGCTGGAGGCGTACTTCGCCCACGGGACCAGCCTCGCCCGGACCAAGGACGCGCTCCACGTGCACGTCAACACTGTGGTGCAGCGCCTCGACCGGGTCCGGCAGATCCTGGGCGAGGACTGGAACACCCCGGCCGGGGCGCTGGAGATCCAGCTCGCCCTGCGGATCCTGCGGGTGACGGCAGCCCGGCCCGGCCCGGTCCCGAAGTCGCTGCTTCCCCCCTCGCCTTAGCCGACCTCGACGTAGCCCGCCCACTCGCCGAGGGCGAAGTTCTGCCCCTGGCGGCGGACTTCGACCGCTCCCGTCCCGCCGAAGTGGGCGGGTACGAGCAACTCGCCCTCATCGGCGGCGCGTTCGAGGATCCGGCGACGGCTGGCTGCGGCCTGCCCGGCATCCAGGCAGAAGCAGCTGTTGCAGGCGGGCTCCAGGATCTGCACGGGGCTGTGCAGCAGGTCGCCGACGAAGACGGCCCGGTCGGTCCCGGAGGTGAGCCGCAGGACTGCGGATCCGGGGGTGTGTCCGGGCGCGGATTCGAGGGTGAGGTGCTCGTCGATACGGTGGGCGCCGTCCCAGAGCACGGCCTGTCCGGCGTGGTGGACGGGCGCGATGCTGTCCTCGTATATCAGCCGGTCGTCCTCCCGGAGGCCCCTGCCGTACGCGTTGCCGGGCCCGAAGTGGTGGTCGTCGGCGGCCGGCACGAGGTACTGGGCGTTGGGGAAGGTCGGCACCCAACCCCCGTCCGCGGCCACCGTGTTCCAGCCGACGTGGTCGCCGTGCACGTGGGTGTTGACGACGATGTCGACATCCTCCGGCCGGACTCCGGCCCGTGCCAGCTCCCCGAGGAAATCGCCTTGCCGGTGGTGGAAGTGCGGCGAGCCGGGACGCTCCCGCCCGTTGCCCACGCCCGTGTCGACCAGGACGGTCTTCCCGGCGCTGCGCAGCACCCAGGTCTGCAGGGCGACCACGGCACGGTCGCTGTCCGCCTCCCAGTGGTCCGGCGACAGCCAGTCCTCGTTCTCCTTCCACACCTCTGCCCCGGCCCCCGGCACGAGGTTGCGCGCCGGCCCGAGCGGCCCTGCCCATTCGATGACCCGGGTGATCTCGACGTCACCCAGGATGATGCTCTGCCTGCTCTCGTTCTTCATACCGTCGAGTCTAGAAAGCGCAGTTGAGCCTCTCAATGCCCGAACGGCTCATGTGAATACGTGGTCGTCTCATACCCGAGGCCTACGGCTACCCTGACCCCATGGATGTGGTGAGCGACGCCATCGCGGCCGTACGGATCGGACGGCCCTCCTCCAACCGGGTCCGGGTGAGCGGGAGTTGGTGCACGCGCTTCGCCCCGTACGAGGGCGCGGGCTTCCACGTGCTGCTGGAGGGCAGCTGCTGGCTGCTGCCCGACGGCGGCGGCCCGCCGGTCTCCCTCGGCCCCGGCGACGCGGTACTGCTGCCGCACGGCACGGGGCACGTGATCGCCGACTCCCCCGCCGATGCCGCGGCTGTGGCGCGGGCGGCGCCGTTCGAGCTGCGGCCCGACGGGACGCTGCCGGGCTGCGACCCGACGGCCGCCTCAGGCGCGGTGGAGATGCTGTGCGGCAAGTACCGGCTCGACCGCAGCCGCGTCCACCCGCTCATGCTGGAGCTGCCGAAGGTGGTCCACCTGCCGAACCGGGTCGGAGTGCACCCCGAACTGCGGGCGGCGATCTCCCTGCTGGGCGGCGAGCTCGGCGGCGAGCAGCGGCCGGGGGCCTGCATGGCGGTGCCCAGCCTGCTCGACCTCCTGCTCGTCTACATGATCCGCTCCTGGATGGCCGAAGGCCCGGGCGGAGCCTGGTCGGCCGTACTCGGCGACCCGGTCGCGGCCGCCGCCCTGCGGGCGCTGCACTCGGATCCGGCCGCGCCCTGGACCAACGACCGGCTGGCGGCCGAGGCGGGCGTCTCCCGCCCCACGCTGGCGCGCCGGTTCACCGCTCTGGTCGGCCGCCCGCCGATGGCGTACCTGACGTGGTGGCGGCTGACGTGCGCCGCCACCCTGCTCCGGGACACCCCGGACCCGCTGGCCGCGATCGCGCGCCGGGTCGGGTACGGCACGCCGTACGCCTTCTCGCACGCCTTCAGCAGGGAATTCGGGACCACACCGGGCCGCTACCGGGACGCGGCGGCGAAGGCCTCGTAGGCGACCGGGCAGCCGGACCCACCGCCCGTGAGCGGCGGGACGGATCGCCGCCACCGCCGCTCGGGGTTTCCGGGGAACCGGCCGGCTCAGCGCCGGACCGGGCACTGCTTCCAGGAGAAGTGGTACACGCTGTTGATGCTGCCGTCCGTGGAGTCGACGGTCATGTAGCTGGTCTTGTTCTTGTCGGAGGTCCCGACGTCCGCGCGCAGCTCGGTGTTGATGTTGAAGTTGCGCTGCTCGCCGCAGGGGGCGAAGACGAGGGCCTCGATGCCGGTGGTGTCGGTCACCTGCCAGTTGTCGTCGAGCTCGCCATGGAACTGGTGAGTCCGGTTGGCGGTCTGACTCATGCCCTGGAAGTAGTAGCTGGCCTTCTGGGTACCGGTCGCGCCCGGCTCCAGCTTGCCGTAGCCGCGGTAGTCGACGTGGGACACCGCGTACGTGTAGCCCTGCGGGACGTGCACGAGGAGGGAGAGGAGGCAGTTCTTGCGGCCTTCGGTGGCGGCGACGCCGCCGCCGGCCGAGGCCAGGTACTCGCTGTAGGTGACGGTGAAGGCCGAGTTGTCGGGGGCCACGGCGACGGTGGCACTGCCGGGGCGGCAGCCCGAGCCGTTGACCGAGGCGACGTCGACGGCCACCCGGCCGGGGGGTGCGGCGGTGGTGGCGTTCGCCCCGGCCGGAAGGGTGAGCGTGACGAGGCATCCGGTCACGGCGGCGGCGGTCAGTGCGGTGCGAGCGATGCGAAGTGACTTGATCACGTCGCCATGGATAGCCGCCGCACGCGGTCGCTGAGCCCGACCGGGTACGCGGCATCACCCGGTCGGACGGCCCGGTTCACCGGAGAAACGATTCAGCAATCCGGATCGTGCGGCCGGATGGCCCATGTGACACACCTTCACCCGCCTCACCCGCGCCCTTCCATGCCAAATCCGGCATTTTTAATAAAATGGGCATCCCGTCGACGGAGGAGAGTCCATGCCCGGTCCGCTCGTACGGCGGTCCGCCGCGCTGTCCGCATGCGTGGCCGTGGCCGCCGCCCTCGCATCCCTGACCACGCCCGCACCGCCCGCCTCCGCCGCGGCAGTCGGGCACGAATCCCCTCCGGGGCAGTACCGGGCCGACGACGGCGCCGCCCGGGTCGAGGCGGACGCCGACGAGGCCGCCGTACTCGGCGAGGAGCACGCCCGGGCCCACGCGCAGCGGCGGAGCGACGCCAAGGGCCCCAAGGAGTACCCGCAGGCGAAGCGAACCAAGAGCCTCGCCTCCCTCAAGACCTCCCAGCAGAAGGCCAACGCCGCCTTCTCCGCCGCGCGGTTCGGCCGGTTCACGGAGTTCTTCCCCTCCCCCGACTTCGGTGTGCACACCGCCCTGCTGCCCACCGGCAAGGTGCTGCTCTTCTCCTTCGAGCGCGTGGAGGTCAACCCCACCAAGGAGACAGGGCCCACCGACCGCATCGGCCGGACCAACGCGGGCCGCGCCTTCCTGTGGGACCCGGCCCGGGGCACCGGGGCCCGGGCGTTCAAGAAGGTGGAGCCCCCGACCGTCCTGATGCCCGACGGTACGTACACGCCGCGCCCGGCGCCGTTCTTCTGCGCGGGGCACGCCTTCCTGCCCAACGGCATGGTCGGGGTCTTCGGCGGCAACACCGGCGGCAAGGGCGGCAGCGGCGCCAAGCTGTCCTTCGTGTTCGACCCGTGGACCGAGAAGTGGTTCCGCAACCAGGACATGTCCGTCGGCCGCTGGTACCCCTCGGTCGTGACGGGGGCGGACGGACGGCAGATCATCATGTCCGGCCAGTCCGAGCGGGGTACGGGCACGCCCACCCCGGTCGTGGAGCGCTTCCCCGCGCTGCGCCATCCCGTGCCCTGGGGGCCGTACGACATCCCCATCGACCTGGCCTCCGAGCGGCTGCGGGCGGACGCCCCGTTCCGCAACGACTATCCGCACCTGTTCTCGCTGCGCGACGGCATGATCTACGGCCTCGGCCGGGACGCCGACCAGCAGTGGCTGTTCGATCCGGTGAAGGAGACCCGAGCCGATCTGCCGCGGCGCCCCGCCGACTTCCGCGGCTACGGTTCGGCGGTGCCGCTGCCGGCCGGGTTCCGCGGCCCCGACTCCGTACTGGTGCTCGGCGGCGATCCGCACGACCCGAACACGTACCGGCTGTCCGGCGGCCGGTGGACCACCGAGGAGCCCCGGGCCTTCGGCCGCACCCAGGACGACACGCTGATCCTGCCGGACGGGACGCTGCTCACGGTCAACGGCGCCCTGGACACCCGGAATTACGGGCACGGGCCGTTCAATCCGCAGGCCGACCTCTCGTACCGGCAGATCGAACTGCGCGATACGCAGGGCCGTTGGCGGCTCGGACCGGCGCAGCGGCTGCCCCGCGGCTACCACTCCAACGCCCTCGTGCTGCCGGACGGCCGGATGATGGTCACCGGCGACGAGCTCCAGCAGATCGCCAACGACCCCGATATCAAGGACAAGATGGACGGCAGCATCGAGCTCTACGAGCCCGCGTACCTGCACCGGGGCAGCCGGCCGGCCCTCGGCCGGGCGCCCGGTGGCGAGCTGGGCTACGGGGCGGGCTTCGAGGTACGCAGTTCCACCGCCGCCCAGGTCACCCGGGCCGTGCTCCTGGCGCCGACCACCGTCACCCATGCGGTGAACACCAGCCAGCGCCATCTGGAACTCCCGATCACCGGCAAACACGGCACTGCGATCGGGCTCCGTACACCGCCGAGTGCGGCCGACGCCCCGCCGGGGTACTACATGCTGTTCCTGCTCGACGCGAAAGGGGTGCCGAGCACGGCGAAGTGGGTCAAGCTCGGCAGCCGCCGGTAACGAGGGCGAACCCCGCCCTCAGCGCCCGTGCGGCGGCTCGACCCGGGCCAGCCAGGCGGTGAGGAGCGACTCGAGCTGCGCGGCCTGCTGCGGGGTGAGGCCCTCGAGCAGGGTCCGTTCGTTCTCCATGTGCTCGGTGAACGCCCGGTCGATCAGTTCGCGCCCCGCCGCGGTGAGCGCGACCACCCGCCCCCGGCCGTCGGCGGCGGAACGGCGGCGTGCGACGAGGCCGTCCCGTTCGAGCCGGTCGATCCTCTTGGTCATCGCGCCCGTCGTCACCATGGTGTGCACGGCCAGTTCGCCGGGCGCCCGCTCGTACGGATCGCCTGCGCGGCGCAGGGCGGCCAGTACGTCGAACTCCCCCTCGCTCATGCCGTAGCGGCGGTAGACGAGGCAGAGGCGGTCCGTCAACAGCAGCCCGAGCCGGTGCAGCCGCCCGATCACGCCCTGCGGGGCGACGTCGACGTCCGGGCGTTCGCGGGCCCACTCGGCCTGGATGCGGGCCACGTGGTCGGCGGGCGCTTCTGCTTGCGTTTCATCCGGTTCCTGCTTCACCACCTCAGTATAGCTTCTAAGGAAGGTACTATATCTTCCATGGAAGCTAATCTACGGTGGTCGCTGGTCACGGCGATCGCGCCGATCGCATGGGGCACGAACTACTACGTCACCCGGGAGTTCCTGCCCGCCGACCACCCGCTGTACGGGGCGGCCCTCCGGGCGCTGCCCGCCGGGCTGCTGCTCCTGGCCGCCTGCCGGAAGCTGCCCGCCGGATCCTGGTGGTGGAAGTCCCTGCTGCTCGGCTTCCTGAACATGGGCGGGTTCTTCGCGCTGGTCTACATCGCCGCGCAGCGGCTGCCGACGAGCACGGCCTCGACGGTCATGGCGACCGCGCCGCTGGTGATGATGCTCTTCGCCTGGGCGCTGATCTCCGAACGGCCGGGGCTGCGCCAGATGGCCGGCGCCGCCCTCGGCGTGGCGGGGGTGTCGCTGATGCTGCTGACCGGGTCCGTACCCATGGACGCCCTCGGCGTGGTGGCCTCCGTGGCCGCCATGACGATGTCCTCGTTCGGCTACATCCTCGCCAAGCGGTGGAGCACCGAGGTCGGGGTGCTCGCGTCGACGGCGTGGCAGCTGCTGGGCGGCGGGCTCCTGTTGCTGCCGTTCGCCGTCGCGGTGGAGGGATCTCCGCCGACCCTCGACGGTTCCGAGCTGCTCGGATTCGGATATGTCACGGTCGTCGCGACGGCACTGGCGTTCGCGGCCTGGTTCGCCGGCCTGCGACGGCTGCCGGCCGCGACGGTCGGCCTGCTGGGACTGCTGAACCCGGTCACGGGCGTCCTGTTGGGCACGGCGATCGCCGGGGAAACGCTCACCTTCCGACAGATCTGTGGGCTCCTGCTGACCCTGACGGGCATCCTGCTCGGGCGGAGGGGAGGATTCCTCACCGCTCGTAACGGGAGGAATTCAGTAGGTAGCGATAACATAAATTCGCGGCTGAATTACCGTCAATAAGGATTTGAGCCATATCTCGATTTGATAACGAGATCCTTAAAATGGCCTGGACCATTAACGGCCTACGCGCGTAACTCCCCTAATTTTTAAGCGAACTGACTGTTCATCAAATAAGGCCAGCAGGTAACAGTCCGATATCTCGGGCCGCATTCCCGTTTGTCCGAATTCTCCACCGCGCCCGTCTGGCAGGCTCCTGCGCACCCACTCCTCCGACCAAGGATTTGAGGTGCGCATGACTAGACATCGCAGGAAGCAGCGCGAACACCGGCGCAAGCCGCGCCGGTTGATACTCCTCACCGCCGCCATGGCCACGGCGGCGGTGATAGCGGGCGGCATCGCCTACTCGGGGCTCGGCGACGACGCCCAGGCAGGGACGCCCGTACTGGCCGAGGCGGCCGCGGACTCCCTCACACCGGCCGCCGCACCGGCCCGCGACGCGGAGCCGGCGCCCATCGTGGGCGAGCCCGCCAACGAGACCGCCAAGGGCATGGTCTTCGACGGCCTCAAGGCTGCGCCGAAGGGCGACCGTTGCGTCGGCGTCTACCGCACGGAGGCCGGGCTCTGCACGCACGGCCCCGACGCCCCGCCGAAGGACGTCGACATCAAGGCCGACGTCGCCCCCGTCGTGAAGACGAAGGCCCCTGCCGCCGACCCGGCGAAGCCGGAGGCCGGAGAAGCGGCAGCCGCGGAAGGCAGCGGGCGTCCTCAGGACGCGCCCGCCGCCGACGCCCAGTCCGCCAAGTCCGCCCCCGCCGCGGCGCCCTCGCCCGCCGCGGCCGGCGGCAGCAGCCAGGCCGTCGCGGCCGGTCCCGCCGGCCAGACGGTCCAGTGCGACGGTGACGGCAGCAGCGGCAACCGCGTCCAGGTCGTGTACGTCCACGGCTCCGACCGCGACCGCTACTCCGAGTACGTCGCCTCGTTCCGCAAGTGGGCGGCCGACGCCGACCTCATCTACTCGACGAGCGCCCAGGAGACCGGCGGCATCCGCCACATCCGCTTCGTCACGGCCGCGGACTGCACGCCGACGGTGCTCAACATCGAGCTTCCGGCCTCCGCCCTCTCCGAGTTCAGCGCGACCAACAACGCGCTCGCCGGCAAGGGCCTCGACCGCCGCGACCGCAAGTACATGATCTTCTCGGACACCCAGGTCTACTGCGGCATCGGCACCTTCGCGGGCGACGAGCGGCCCGGCCAGGACAACCAGAGCAACTTCGGCCCCTCCTACGGCCGTACGGACTCCGGCTGCTGGGGCGGCCACACCGCGGCGCACGAACTCGGCCACAACCTCGGCGCGGTGAACAACAGCGCCCCCAACACCAGCCGCGGCGCCCACTGCACGGACGAGTGGGACGTCATGTGCTATTCGGACACCCCGTACTACCCGCAGATGCGCAACGTGTGCACCAACCAGGCCGCCGAGAACATCCTGGACTGCAATCACGACGACTACTTCCACACCAGCCCCAAGGCGGGCAGCTACCTCGCCACGCACTGGAACATCGCGAACAACCAGTTCCTGATGAAGGCCAACGGCGGTGACACCAACCCCGATCCGAACCCCAAGCCCACGCCGAGCCCCACGCAGAAGCCGACCCCGACGCCGACCAAGAAGCCCTCGGGCGGCCCGAAGGTGACGGCGGCGCAGATCCAGTCGAACTCCGTCGTGGTGAGCTGGCCGAAGGTCGACGGTGCCGCCTGGTACCAGGTCCTGCTGAACGGCAAGCACCTGACCTGGGTCCAGTCCCAGGCCCTGCGCATCTACAACCTCCAGCCCGGTACGGAGTACAAGGTCGCCGTCTCGGTCCGCGACGGCTCCGGCCGTGACAGCGGAGCCGGCCCGACCACGGCCTTCCGTACCACCGGCGCGGGCGGCGGCACCACCACCCCCGGTACCCGCTACACGCTCGGCAACGGCAGCACCGGCATGGCCGCCGAGCTGTGGGGCGGCCGCAGCGCCGACGGCACGGTGCTCGTCGGAGGCCGCTCCAACGGCTACGCCCAGCAGCAGTGGCTCTTCGAGGACGCGGGCGGCGGGCTCGTCCGCATCAAGTCCGCCGTCTCCGGCAAGTGCCTGCAGACGGGCGGCGCCCCGGCCGCCGGCATGTGGATCGCGCAGCAGCCCTGCGGCGGCAACTCCGCGCAGCAGTGGAAGCTGGCGGCCCGCGGCGGCGGCGTGACCGTCACCGACGCGAGCGGCGGCTACGCCCTGACCGTGAGCAGCCGCCCGTACTACGGCGCCTGGCTGCTCGACCTCCAGCGCGCGGACGGCCGCGCGGCCCAGGTGTGGACGGTCCAGAAGGTCGGCTGACCTCCCGGATCCAACGCCTTCCGCCGGTGGACGGCCGCCCTGCGCGGCCGTCCACCGGCCCCCTCATCTCCCGCACCACAGCTCATCGCATCCCACCGCACCAGGAGCACCCAACGATGCGTACACGCCCCGCCTTCCCGGTCCGCACCGGACTCGGCTTCCTGTTCCTGTTCCTCGCCCAGGCCCTGGCCGTGCCCACCGCCGCCCACGCCCACGGCGACACCGTCAAGGTCGTGGTCACCGGGCAGCGGGAGGGCCATGTCACCACCGAGATCACCTGGGAGAACGACGGGGACGCCATCGAGGAGGCGGTCGCCGCCACGGTGAACTCGGCCAGCCCCGACGGCTCCCGCACGATGGGCCCCTGGCGGCTGGTCCGCGACCCCGGCACGCGCACCGGCTGGAGCACGGCCGAGGTACTGCCGCCCGGCAACTGGAAGGTCACCGTCGACGTGGGGTTCCCGTCCCTCGGCCACGGGGAGAAGGAGATCGCCGTACCGGTGGTCGACCCGGCGCCGTCCGCGGGCACGCCGAGCGCAGCCGCGCCGTCCGCGCCCTCCACTGCGTCGGTCCCGCCCGTGTCGTCCGCGTCGCCGGCCACCGGGCAGGCGCAGAGCCCGTCGCCTGCGAGCGACGTGTCCCCGGCCCCGGCCGGCGAAGGCGAGGACAGCACCGTCTGGTGGACCACGGCGGGTGTGGCCGTGATCGCCCTGGCCGGCGCCGCCGCCGGTGTGCTGCTGCGGCGCGCCCGGGCCCGCAGGCGCTGAGGTCTACGGAAAAGGGGCGACGAGCGAGGGGGACGGGAGACGGGTGGCTGAAGCCGTCGGTACGACCTGACAACCAAACAGGTCTGCGTTGACAGTGGAATTCGCCGTGCCGTTCATTCGGTACATGGACATCACCACCGCCGCCGTGCGCTCCACCACCCGCGTCGTCCGCCCCTTCCACACCTTCGAGGGCGAGGGCTTCCCGGTCCGCCGCCCGTTCCCGCAGCCGGAACTGCCGCTGGTCGACCCCTTCCTGATGGTCGACCAGGTCGGCCCGCACGTGCTCGGCCCGGGCGAGGCCAAGGGCGCGCCGCCGCACCCGCACCGCGGCTTCGAGACGATCCAGTACGTCATCGATGGCGCGATGGAGGACATCGACTCCGAGGGGCACAAGCGCGTCATGAACCCGGGCGAGGTGCAGTGGCTCACCGCCGGGTCGGGGCTCGTCCACCTCGCCCGCCCCACCCCCGAACTGCTCGCCGAGGGCGGCCCGCAGCACCTGCTGCAGATCTGGGTGAACCTGCCGGCCCGGCTCAAGGCGACGCCCCCGCGGGTCCAGTACGGCTCCGCCCCCGGCGACATCCCCACGGTCGCCACCGAGGACGGCGGCGCCGAGCTCACCGTGATCACCGGCACCACGCACGGAGTCAGCGGTCCGTTCGAGACCCACACCCCGGTGCTCGTCGTACACGCCCGCCTCAGGGCCGGCGGCCGCGCCGAGTTCACCGTCCCGGCCGGGCACAACGCCATGCTGTACGTGCTGTCCGGGACGGCCGCGACCCCCGACGCCCAGCTCCCCGACGGCCATCTCGCGATCCTCGGCCGGGACGCGGAGCGCTTCACGGTCGAGGCTCCCGGCGATGCGGCCGAGGTGCTGGTCCTGGCCGGCGAGCCGATCGGCGAGCCCGTGGCCCGCAGCGGCCCGTTCGTCATGAACACCGCCGCCGAGATCCGCCAGGCGCAGCTGGACTACCAGCACGGCCTGATGGGGCACATCGACATCTGAGACGGGACAGGGCCGCCCCGGCCGGGGCGGCCCTGTCCTGCCGTGGTCAGCGGCTCACTGCTGTCGGCACTGGCCGGAGCGCGGGCCCTCCACCGTGTTGTTGCCCTGCTGCGGGGCCGGGACGTTGGCGTCGCAGCGCAGCGGGCCGACGACCGTGTTGGCCGAGAATTCGACGCCTCCGGTGTTGCCGTTCAGGCTCACCGGGCCCCGGACCGTGTTGCCCGCGCAGCCCGCGGCGGCATCGTCCGAGCCGATCAGCACGGAGCCGGTGGTCCGGCCGACGGTGACGGGGCCGGTGAGCTTCGACCCGCAGAACGCCACGGCCAGGGCACCGTCGGCGGAGACGGGCCCGGTGAGCTCGGCGTCCGTCACGGCCAGCGCCCCGCCGGAGCGGACCGTGACCGGGCCGGTCTGGCTGCCGCCGGGCGCGATGCAGAGCGACTCGCCGGTGGCCACGGTCAGCGGGCCGCCGTGGGCCGTCGTGATGCACGGCCGGCTGAATCCGACCGTGACGTCCGTGGCTCCCGCCGTGGCGCTCGCTGCGTTCGCCGGGTCACCGCTGTAGGTGGCGGTGACCGGATGGGCGCCGGGGCGCAGGGCGCTGGTCCGGAACTCGGCCCGGCCGCCGGTCAGCGGCACCGTCGCCAGCTGCTTCGTCCCTTCGGAGAAGGTGACCGTCCCGCCCGGGGTTCCCGCGGTGGGGTTCGCCGGGTCGACGGCCGCAGTGAGCGTGACCGCATGCCCGAACAACGGGGTGTTCGTGTCCGCGGTGAGCGAGAGCGTCGTCCCGTATCGAAAGGACACCACCGCCTTGCCGTTGCCGCGGTTCACGCCCAGGAGGAGGGAGACGTCGGTCGCGGACGGCGCCGCGAAGCTGCTGCCCCCGCCGCCGCCGGCGCCGTAGAGGTTGCCGATGTTGCCGCCGCCGGAGCCGCCCGAGCCGGCGAAGTAGCCGCCGCCCCCGCCGCCCCCGCCGTTGCCGCCCTGCCCGCCGTTGCCGCCGGGGCCGCCGCTTCCGGGGTTGGGCTGCCCGGTGTTGGGGTCGATGTCGCCGCCGGCGACTCCCGGGCCGCCCTGGGCGGAGTTCGGGTTGCGGGCGCCGTGGGCCGTCTGGGTGCCGCCGCGGCCGGCGGCACCGGAGCCGGCCGGGCCGCCGCCCTCGCCGCCGTCCTGCGCTTCGGGGCCGCCGCCGTTGCCGCCGTGCAGCAGCGGGCCGCCGTTGCCCGCGCCCCCGCCACCGCCCGCGACCAGGATCCGGTCGGTGGGGCCGAGGGAGCCGGCCCGTACGTCGGAACCGCCGCCTCCAGAGCCTCCGCCGCCGTGCGCGCCGCCGCCGCCGGCTCCGTGGCCGGTGCCGCCGGGCCGGGCGTACTCGCCGTGCCGGGAGGTGCCGGAGCTGCCGAGCGAGCCGACGGTGATCTGGAGGCTCTGCCCGGCGCTCACGGCCAGGGTCGCGCGGGTCTCGCCGCCGAGTCCGCCCGGGGCTCCGGTGTTCGGCGGGTTCGGGGAGACGAAGCCGGCCGCGCTGCCGCCCTCGGCGCCGAACAGGTCGACCCTGATCTCGCCGACCCCGTCCGGCACCGTGAAGCTGTCCGTCCCGGCGGTGGCGTACGTACAGGTGGGCGGCGAGGCGGTGAAGACCCCGCCGGAGCCGCAGGGCGAGGACGCGGCCGCCGGGTCTGCGGCGGCGAACGGTACGAGTACGGCGGCGAGCAGGCCGGTCGCGCTGAGCACGATCGCCGTCTTCGATGTGGATATGCGCGTACGAGGGGTGGCGCGCGGGGTGGAGCCTGGGGTCAAACCGCGGTTCATGGGAAGTGACGCTGCCTCTCCGGGCCCGCTGAGGGGTGACCGAGGTGGGATGGGGTGACCGGCGGGCGGGCAGGGTGCATGCCGTGCCCGCCCGCCGATCGGGGTCGATGCCGTATCGGATGCCGTATCGGACGCCGTACCGGACGCGCCGTATCGGACGCCGTGTCAGGCGATCTGTCAGACGCCGTCGTTGGCGCAGAGGGCCCAGGCGTCGGAGTACGTGCTCGGCGAGCTGCCGCCCCCGGTGTGGGTGAACGCCGTCCAGTACGAGGCGGTGGTGGTCCCGTCACCGACGGGGGTGCCGCCGGAGTCGCTGGGGTAGCTGCCGTTGAGGTGGTCACCGACGGAGCCCGGGCCCGTGAAGTTGGTGGTCGTCACGCTGCCGCCGCTGATGGCGGCGCCCCCGCTGACCAGCTTTCCGTCGTTCTGGCCGCAGCCGACCGTCAGGGTCTGGCCGGTGGTCGCCGCGGTCGGGCCGCTCGCCTCGCTGAAGCGGACCTTCACGGTGGTGCCGCTGATGTCGATGTTGTTGCCGCTGCAGATGGCGTAGGCGTACGTCGTGTTGCTGCTGTCGCCTCCGCCGCCGTTCCAGCCGACCGCGGCCCAGGAGTCGGGGTTGGTCTGACCGTCCGCCGCGGCCTTCTGACCGAAGGCGTGTCCGGAGTCGTTGAAGGTCGGGTAGCTGGCGATCGGCTTCAGGCTGCCGACGCCGGCCGGGGTGATCCGGGCGCCGCCGCCGATCAGGCGCGTGTTGGCCGGACAGGTCGCGACGACCAGGCCCACCGTTCCGCTGGTGGTGGGTCCGGCGATCTTGTTCATGACCACCTGGGTGTGGTTGATCAGGTTACTCGTGAAGCACATCGCGTACGGGGTGCTGGAGAACGAGGCGTTGACCGCTCCGCCGCTGCCGCCGATGCCGAGCCAGTGGGTCACGTCGGTGCCGACGACCCCGGTCGTGCCGAGGTACTCGGTGCTGCCGTCGGGGCTCGGCGATGTGCCGTTGATCTTGTTGCCGTTGGACGTCGTGCCGGTGCCGATGGCCTGGTTGATCCCACCTCCGGAGATCAGGCCGCTGCTGCAGTCCGCGTGGGTGGATATCTCCGAGAAGGTCTTTCCGGGTCCTGCGGTGGCCCCGGGGGTCTTCACGGTGACGCTCACGGTGTTCGCGTATGCGGTGCCCGGCAGGGCCAGGGCCAATATGGCGCCCATGACCAGCGCCTTGCCTGCGGCATGACGCCGCAGAAGTCCCGTGTTCACTTGTGTTCTCCCCATCTGATAGGCGATGAAGGCGGCATGGCTCGGCATCCGGCGGCTGAGAACCGGACTGTGCGGAAGTGCTGAACGCCACGACGGATGCGCCCCGGGGTGACGGGGGCGCCGACGTCGTCGGTGCGGAGGTGCCACGGCATCACAACGGTTGCCTGCTTCGCGGATGTAGGCCGCTCAGGGGCAGATCACGGGTGCGGACCGGCCATATCGCCACCCTCGTCTCGGAGTCGCGCATGCGGACTCTAACAGGGTCCGAGCCCGGCATCTACATAGGTGTTTCGCAGAATGAACTAGCAGATGCGGAATTGTGAAGTTCCTTGCCCGGCCAGTGGGGCGGGGCCATCGGAGTGGGCTCCGATGTGACTTTCCAGTAGCCCGGCGGGCATGCGGCGGCGGTCCGCGTACGGGGTGCGGCTCGCGCAGGTCACGGCCGCGCGGGCGGCCCGGCGGCCGCTAAGCGGAACGCCCTGCGCGGCGGACCGGCCGGGCCGGAACGACACCTGCCGGCGCCTTGTCCGCCGGAGGGAGTACGAGGGCGTACAAGGGGCACGCATGTCGACTTTCACGCCGGGCGCATGCGCCCCGGCCCACGGAAATCCCGGTGCGCCGGCCGGTCCCCCGTGCCTAGGCTGCCGGGATGAGCACCCGCACGTTCCGGATCACCGTCCGCGGCTCCTTCGACGCCCTCACCGCCGACCAGCACGCCGAGCTGCTCGCCGCCGCGCCGGAGCACGAGGTCCTGCACGCGGCCTACACCGCCGAGGGTCACCTCGCGTACGACCTGGCCTTCGGCCCGTTCTTCACCTTCCGCTTCCTCGACTCGGGCGAGGCCGAGGAGGACATCCTCGACGCGACGGCCCGTGCCGAGCTGGCGGCCGAGAGCTGGCTCGGCGAGCGCGGCTACGCCTTCAAGCGCCTCACCTCCCGGGCCCAGGACCTCTCGCTGGCCCCGCTGAGCAAGCGCCAGCGCCAGGCGGCCGCCCGCGGCAACGCCTGAACCGTCAGGGGATGTTCTTCTCCAGCGCGCCGACGTAGCGGACGATCGAGTGGTCCCTCACCCCGTCGCTCGCGGGGGCGAACAGATCGGCGGTCATCCCCTCGGCCCGGTCGCCCAGCGACTGCAGCATCGGCATCGCCTCGCGCACCCTGCCGTCCGCATCGATGTGGCGCAGGGCGTCGACGTGGTGGAAGACCGGCTCCGGCGGGAGCTGCGGCACGATGTCGTTGTTGTTGACGAAGCGGTACATGCGCTTGCCGAACGCGGTGTTGTACGCCTTGGCCAGCATCCGGTCGCAGGTGCGGGGCTGGCCGTACGTGTAGACGCCGTCGGCGCGCAGCCTCGGGTCCTCGAGGTGGAGGCGGGCTCCGGTGAGCATCGCCAGCGCGCCGCCGAGGCTGTGGCCGCAGAGGAAGACGGTCTGTCCGCGGTCCCGGAGCTCGGTGATCCCCTTCGCGACCTCGGGGAAGACGGACTGCAGGGCCTGGGCGAAGCCGTAGTGGACGTATCCCGTCCCGGCCGGGCCCGGCCACGGCGGCGTGGTGGCGTCGGAGAGCCAGTCCTTCAGCTGCGCGGGTTCGGTGCCGCGGAACGCTACGACGATCATGTGGTCGCCGGCCATCGTGAAGGCCTGGGTGTCCTCCAGCGGGAACGGCGGGGTGAACCGGGTGTGGTGGTGCCGTACCTGGTCGAAGCCCCACGCGCGCGCCTCGGCTTCGATCCGGGGCTCGTCCTGGTAGGCCAGCGCGGCCGCCCGCGCCATCCAGTAGGCGAGCTGCGGGCTGTAGTCGCGGGCTTGGTGATCGAACGCCTTCGGAGCCGGCACTGTTCTCCCCTTCGTGCAGCGGACGACGGCCCTGCGCCGATCAGCCGGGGCTCCGTCGTACCGCGTACCCCCCGGCCCGTCCTTCTGTACGCGCGCGGGGTTCACCCGTACGGCGGCCTCGGGCATGGCCCCGGAGGCGTCCGACCCACCCGGGACACCGCTGCGGCCTGCGATAATCGCGTTTTCTACATGACCTCGGGGGACGGCAGCACATGTACAGGGTGGGGAACAGGCAGCGGTTCCGGCGCGCGGCAGGGGCCGTCATCGGCGCCGCCGCACTTCTGGCGGGTACGGCCGGATGCGGCGGCCCCGCGACCGGAGAGGCTGCGGCCGGTGCGCCGGCCGGCAGCGCCGCCGCGAGCCCGAGCGGTACGCCGGGGCCGGGCGTGGAGCGGCTCAAGGAGCTCGTCGTCGCGGAGGGCGAGAAGTTCGGCCCGTACGAGGTCAGGGAGCCGCTGCTCGACGAGCCGATGAGCGAGCTCTACGAGGCCCGGCCGGCGGCCTGCCAGCCGCTGACCGGTCTTGGCAAGGCGGGCCACACGGCCCAGGCCTACGCCAAGGTGAGCGTCCCGGGGCAGTTCCAGGCGGTGGGCACCGAGATCCTGCTGCGCTCGTACCGCGACGCCGGCGCCGCGGCCGCCGCCGTGAAGTCGCTGGCGGACGCGGGCGGCCGGTGCGCCGGCGGCTATACGGAGGACCGTGCGCTCGCCGAGGCGAAGGTGCTCAAGGTGGAGCCGGTCCAGGCTCCGGCGCTGGGCGACGAGGCGCGCGCTTACCGCATCGTGACGCAGGACGTGAAGGACCCGGGCATCTCGCTGTACAAGTACCTCACGCTGGTCCGCTCCGGGTCGGTCACGCTCGCGTTCCGGTCCGACGTCATCGACACGAAGGACTTCGGCGGGGTGCCGCAGGAGATCGTCGCCGGGCAGTGGGAGAAGTTCGCCAAGGGGAACGCCGCTTCGGCTTCCTAGTCCTGGGCCTCGCGTGCCTGGCGTCAGGCCCCTCCCCGCCGCCCGGTGGCGGCCCCTGTCCACGGGGAGCAGGACAAGCACGCAGACGAGGGGACGGCATCCGCAAGCGGTGCCGTCCCCTCGAGGGGTGCCGGGTCAGACGGTTTCGGCCGGCTCCGGCTGGGACTCCTTCTCCGTCGCCTTCGCGGCGGCGGGCGTGCTCACCTCGACGGTGCGCGGTCCGTGCGCTCCGCGCAGTCCGATCCAGCTGATGACCGCGACCAGGGCGAAGGCGACGGCCCCGATCCAGAAGGTGAGGGTGAACCCGGACTCGGCGGGCAGGGCCGGGACGCCGGCGGGCAGGTGCTCGATGGTCTTCGACGCCAGGATCGTGGTGACGATGGCGCTGCCGATCGCGCTGCCGGTGGAGCGGGAGATCGAGTTGATGCCGTTGGCGATGCCGCTCTGGTGGTGCGGGACGCTCGCCATGATGACGGCGGGCATGGCCGCGTAGCCGAAGCTGACGGCAGCGCCGACGACCAGGCCTGCACCGATCACCGAGAAGCTGTGCTGGTGGTCGAGCGCGAGCCAGCCGAAGCCCACGGCGCCGAGTGCGGCGGCCAGGCCGAGGGCCACGCGCGGGCCGCGGTGGCGGACCAGCTGGCCGCCGACGGGCGAGGCCAGCAGCGAGACGATCGCGCCGGGCAGCAGGAACTGCACGGAGGCACGCAGGATGGACGCGTCGAACCCGTAGCCGGTGAGCTTCTCCGGCATCTGGACGAGGTAGGAGACGCCCAGGAAGTTCGCGAACATGCCGAAGCCGACGAGGATGCCGGCCAGGTTGGCCATGAGTACCGGGCGGTGGACGAACATCCGCATGTCCACGAGCGGCTCGCTGACCTTGAGTTCCGTGAAGACCCAGACGGCGGTCATGACGACGGCGCCGGCGAAGCTGCCCAGGGTACGGCCGGAGGTCCAGCCCCACTCGTGGCCCTGCGAGATGGGCAGCAGGAGCAGCAGGAGGGTGATGCCGAGGGTCAGCGCGCCGAGGAAGTCGGTGCGGCCGCCGGTCTTGTGCCGGGTCGCGGGGACCAGGAAGGCGACGGCGAGCAGGGCGAGGGTCGCGAAGCCCGTCGCCATCCAGAAGGCGTTGCGGTAGTCGGCGTCGGAGCCGGACGTGAGCAGGCCGGTGGCGACGAGCGCCAGGCCGCTGCCGAAGGCGAGGGTGCCGCTGACCAGGGCCATCGCGCCGGGGAGCTTCTGCGGGCGGACTTCCTCGCGCAGCACCGACAGGGCGAGCGGGAAGATCGCGGTGGCGGCGCCCTGGAGGACGCGGCCCAGGATCAGCAGCGGGAGCGTGGTCGCGACGGCGGCGACGACGGAGCCGACGACCATGACGCCGAGCACGGCCACCAGCGTGGGCTTCTTGCCGTGCTGGTCGCCGAAGCGGCCGAGCAGCGGAGTGAAGACGGCGGCGGACAGCAGCGTGGCGGTGGTCACCCAGCTCACGTTGGCGGTCGAGGTGCCCAGGTCGGTGCGGATGAGGCCCAGGATCGGGACCGGCAGGGTCTGCATCATCGACACGACCATGGCGGCAAGGCTCAGGGCGAAGACGATGACCGTCTCGTTCCTGGTCTTGGCCTCGGCGGGGATGGGGGCGGCGGTGCTCATGTCTGGCAGGACCTTCTTAGTGCTTCAGATCGCAGATGTTTGATGTCATCAAGTAACTCCGTAGACGGTAAACGTCGATAGTTAAGGAGGTCAAGTAAACAATTGACAATGTCAACCACCCGGGTACGCTCGACGGCATGAGCGCCACCACCCCCCGCACCCCCACCAAGCTCCAGCTCCTGGAACTGCTCGCCGCCATCGGAACCGCCCAGTGGCGCGATTTCGCGGCCGCGGCGGCCCACTACGGCCTGACCTCCACGCAGGCCCGCGTCCTCGCCCAGCTCAACGGCCCGCTGCCGATGCGCGGCCTCGCCACCCTCCTGGTCTGTGACGCATCGAACGTCACCGGGATCGTGGACCGGCTGGAAGCCCGTGAGCTGGTGCGCCGCGAACCCGACCCCGCCGACCGCCGCGTCAAGAACGTCGTGGCGACGGACGCGGGCCGCGAGATCATCCGGCGTGTCCGCGAGGAGATGCAGGCCACGCACGGCGCGCTCGACACCCTCGACGCGACCGAGAGCGCGACGCTCTACGCCCTGCTGGAACGCCTGCGCCCGACCATGGAGAAAGACGCCTGAGCACATCAGGGCATGCCCGCCGGCGTCAGGCCTCGCGCAGTGTCGCGGCCGCGCGCTCGGGGGCGATGTCGTTGATGAACTGGCCCATCCCCGACTCGGTCCCGGCCAAGTGCTTGAGCTTGTCGGCGGCCCGCCGGGTGGTGAACAGCTCCAGGTGGAGTGCGTACACGTCCCGGCCGGTGCGTACGGGGGCCTGGTGCCAGGCCGAGATGTACGGGGCCGGCGTGGGGAAGAGCCGGTCGAAACGGCCCAGCAGATCCAGCTGGAGGCCGGCGAGCTCGGCCTGCTCCGCCTCAGTGAGGGCGGGCAGGTCGGGGACGCGCCGGTGCGGGTAGAGGTGCACCTCGTACGGCCAGCGCGCGGCCTCCGGCACGAAGGCGCTCCAGTGCTCCCCCGCGACCACCACCCGGCGGCCGTCCGCCAGCGCCTCGTCGCGGACCTCGTCGAAGAGGTTGCGCCCGGTGGCCGCGTGATGGCGGGAGACGGTGTCCAGCATGCGCCGGGTGCGCGGGGTGAGGACGGGCAGTGCGTAGACCTGGCCGTGCGGGTGGGCGAGGGTGACACCGATCTCGGGGCCCCGGTTCTCGAAGCAGTACACCTGTTCCACGCCGGGGAGTCCGGACAGCTCGGCGGTGCGGTCGGCCAGGGCCGCGAGGACCGTGCGGACCTGGGCCGGCCCGAGGTCTGCGTACGAGGCCTCGTGGTCGGGGCTGAAGCAGACGACCTCGCAGCGGCCGCCGCCCGGTCCGGACAGGGCGGGGAAACGGTTCTCGAAGACGGCCACCTGGTAGTCGGGAGCCGGTATCTCGGTGGGCCGTCCCGGGGCCGACGGGCAGAGCGGGCACTGGTCCGCGGGCGGCAGGTGGATTCGGCCCTGGCGGTGTGAGGCGATCACCACCCACTCGTCGAGCAGCCGGTCGTGGCGCCGCTCGGAGAGCGTCGCGGTGGGCGGCAGGCCGCGGGCGTCGGCGTGGTCGCGTACGGGTCCCCCGGCAGCCGTCTCGGCGGCGGCCTCGGCAGCGTCCTCGGCGTCGTAGTAGATCAGCTCGCGCCCGTCGGACAAGGTCGTACGGGTCTTCCTCACCACGGGCGCTCCTGCGCGGGACCGGCGGCCAGCAGCACTTCGCCGACCCGCTCGGTGACCGCCACGGCCTCCTCCTGCGGAAGGGAGTCGGTGACCAGTACGTCGACCTCCTCCAGGGCGGCGAAGGTGGTGAGCCCGATGGCCGACCACTTGGTGTGGTCGGCGAGGAGCACGGTGCGCCGCGCGGAGCGGAGGAAGGCCCGGTTGGTCTCCGCCTCGGCGAGGTTGGGCGTGGTCAGCCCGGTGTCGGTGCCCAGGCCGTGGCAGCCGAGGAAGAGCAGGTCGACGTGCAGGGACCGGATGGCCTGGTCGGCGATGGGCCCGACGAGGGCGTCCGACGGGGTGCGGATGCCGCCGGTGAGGATCACGGTGGTGGTGCTCGCGGCGCTGCCCGTCCGGCGGGCGGCCTCGAAGACCTCGGCCGTGCGGACCGAGTTGGTGACCACCGTCAGGTCGGTGACCTCGGTGACCTCGGTGAGCTCCCGGGCCAGCGCGTGGGTCGTGGTCCCGGCGGACAGGGCGATGGCCGAACCCGGTGCCACGAGGGCGGCCGCCGCCTTGGCGATGGCGTGCTTCGCCGCCGTCTCCCATTCCGACTTGGCCTCGAACCCGGGCTCGTGGCTGCTGGCTTCGTCGCCGAGCACCGCACCGCCGTGCACCTTGCGCAGCAGGCCTTCGCGCTCGAGGACGTCCAGGTCGCGGCGGATGGTCATGTCGGAGACGTTCAGGGAGCGGGTCAGCTCGTTCACGCGCACCCCGCCGCGCCGGCGGACCTCGTCGAGGATGAGGGCGCGGCGCTGATGGGCCAGCAGACTGCCGGGATCGGCCATGCGGCGGTTCCTCTCCTGGGGCACTGGGGCACTGGGGCACCCGTGTCCCCGGACGACAGAAGCATCCTGACCAATCCAACAGAAGTCAACAGAGCCAGACAAACGCACAGTTGGGGCCCGATGGCCGCTGACACGGCGGCGGATCGGCGCAGTCCGCCGTCTTGACATGTCCCTGCGGCGGCAGTGTGATGTGGGCCTTCCCGTTGGAGTCCGTTCGTTCCTGAGGACTTCTGCGGGGCCGACGCACCGTCAGGGCGCATTTCCGCACACGCTCTCCCGGATTCCCCGGGCCCCACTCCCCCCAGGAGCCGTCTGTGCACACGTTACGAAGCGCCGTCGCCCGCCGCCTGACCGCGGTGCTCGCGGCCCTGCCCTTACTGGCCCCGGCGGCGGGGGCCGCCGCGCTGGCCGGTACCGCCGTGGTCGCGGCCGCCGCCCCCGCCGCCGCCGTCCCCGACGGCCAGGCGCTGACCCCGCCCATGGGCTTCAACAACTGGAACTCCACCCACTGCAGGGCGGAGTTCAACGAGGCGATGGTCAAGGGCATCGCCGACCTCTTCGTCGCCAAGGGCCTCAAGGCCGCCGGTTACCAGTACGTCAACCTCGACGACTGCTGGGCCCTGCCGAACCGCGACGCCTCGGGCAACCTCGTCGCCGACCCGGTCCGTTTCCCCGGCGGGATCAAGGCCCTCGCGGACTACGTGCACTCCAAGGGCCTGAAGTTCGGCATCTACACCAGTGCCGGAACCAAGACCTGCGACACCGCGGGCTTCCCCGGCGGCCTCGGCCACGAGCAGCAGGACGCCAACCTGTTCGCCGCGTTCGGCGTCGACTACCTCAAGTACGACAACTGCAACAACCAGGGCGTGGACGCGAAGAAGCGGTACACGGACATGGCCGACGCGCTGAAGAGGACGGGCCGTCCGATCGTCTTCTCGCTGTGCGAGTGGGGCGAGAACCAGCCGTGGACCTGGGCGTCGAGTCTCGGCCATCTGTGGCGCACCACCGGGGACATCGGCGACAGCTGGTCCTCGATGATCGGGATCGCGCACAGGAACCAGCCGCTCGCCCCGTACGCGGGCCCCGGCCGGTGGAACGACCCGGACATGCTCGAGGTCGGCAACGGCGGGATGACCGCCACCGAGTACCGCACGCACTTCACCCTCTGGTCGATGATGTCGGCGCCTCTGCTGATCGGCAGCGACCTGCGCAAGGCGACGGCCGAGACCTTCGACATCCTCTCCAACCCCGATGTCATCGCCCTGGACCAGGACGCCCTGGGCAAGCAGGGCACGGTGGTCTCCAGCTCGGGCGGCCTGGTGGTGATGGCCAAGGAGCTGGCGAACGGCGACCGGGCGCTGTCCCTGACGAACGAGACCGGTTCCGCCGCCACGATCTCCGCCAGGACCGACGCCCTCGGCATCGGCAACCGCGCCCCCTACGCCCTCAAGGAGCTGTGGACCAAAGCCGCCTCGGCCAACACCAGCGGCACCATCAGCGCGTCGGTCGCCCCGCACGCCACCGTCGTCTACCGGATCACCCCGGGACCGGCGCCGCTCCCGCCGGCCGGCACCTCCCACCTGTCCGACCTGCCCTGGACGGGTGCGAGCAGCGGCTGGGGCCCGGTGGAGAAGGACCGGAGCAACGGCGAGCAGGCCGGCGGCGACGGCAGGACCCTGACCGTGGGCGGCGCCACGTACGCCAAGGGCCTGGGCGTCCATGCAGCCGCCACCGTGACCTACCACCTCGGCGGCAGGTGCACCGCTCTGACGGTGGACGTCGGTGTCGACGACGAGAGTTCCCGTACCGGTGCAGTCGCCTTCCAGATCTACCGGGACACCACCAAGGTCGCGGACAGCGGTGTCGTCACCACGGCGGACACGGCCAGGAAACTCACCGCCGACCTGACCGGCGGCCAGACGCTGAGGCTCGTCGTCACCGACGGCGGCAACGGCATCGACTACGACCACGCGGACTGGGCAGCGCCCCGGCTCACCTGCAACTGACCTGCGGGCCTGCCGACTTGCCGATCCACCGATCCGCCGATCCACCGACCCGGCCCGATGAGGGAGCACACGTACATGTCCGAGATCCGGTATCGCCGCGGCGCCGCCCTGACCGGCGCGCTCGCGCTGGCGCTCACCCTGGGGGCCTGCTCCTCCGGCAAGCCCGCCCCCGCCCAGGGAGGCGGAGCGGGAACGGGCAAGAAGACGGACGGCCCGATATCCATCGCCTACCTCCAGAAGCAGGGCGACCAGGAGTACTTCGTCTCCGAGGCCGCGGGCGCCAGGAAGAAGGCCGACGAGCTGGGCATCAAGCTCACCATGGTCAACCTCGGCAACGACGCCTCGAAGACCATCACCGAGGTCAAGTCGGCGATCGCACAGAAGAGCTCGGGCATCATCATCGTCGTGCCGGAGTCGGCGGTCGGCCCGCAGGTCGCCGCCGAGGCCAAGAAGGCGGGGATCCCGCTGCTCACCTCCGACGACCAGGTGTGCGTCAGCGGGCCCAAGCCCGCGGCCTGCGGCAAGGCCGATCTCGTGGCGCGCGTGGGCTTCTCAGGGGTCCAGATGGGCGGCGAGGTCGGCAAGCGGGCCGCAGCCGAGTTCGCGAAGACGGGCTGGAGCCCGGCGGACACCCGGATCGTCTACGCCTGGAAGCAGGACACCACGGTCTGCACCGACCGGATCAACGGCGCCAAGGCCGCATGGAAGGAGGCCGGCGGCCCCGACGTCCAGACGATCGAGCTCGGTACGGACAACACTCCGGCGGGCGCACAGGCAAAGGTCGAGGCGACTGTGACGGCCAATCAGGGGGTCAAGCACTGGGTGGTCATGGGCTGCAACGACGAGAACGTCTCCGGTGGGGTCAAGGGCCTGAACAACGCGGGCGTCAAGGGCGCGGACATCGTCGGTGTCGGCCTGGGCGCCTATCTGGCCTGCAAGGACTGGCAGGCGGGCGCCGACAACGGGATGAAGGCCGCGCTCTACATCCCCGGCGACGAGGTCGGCAAGCTGGCCGTCCAGGCCATGTACGACAGGCTCAAGAACGGTACGGAGTTCGCCCCCGAGGCCTTCGCCCCGACCAGGATGGTCGACGCGGGTACCTGGCGGGACGCCGGATTCGGCTGCAAGTGACGGCCCCCGCCGCCCCCGTGACGGCCGCCGGACTGCGCGTGGCCGGGGTCGCCAAGAGCTTCGCCGGGGTCCCGGCCCTGCGCGACGTCAGCCTGGACTTCCCGGCCGGCTCGGTCACCGCGCTGATGGGCGAGAACGGCGCGGGCAAATCCACCCTGCTCAAGATCGTCTGCGGTGACCACCCGGCCGACTCCGGCACGGTCCACGTCGACGGCGCCGAGGTACGGCTGCGCTCCCCGGCCGACGCCCGGGCGGCCGGCATCCGGCTCATCCCCCAGGAGCCGGAGATCGTCCCGCACCTCACGGTCGCCGAGAACGTCTACCTCGGCGCCCTGCCCACCCGCGTCGGCCGCCGCTTCGACCGGGCGGCCCTGCGCCGCCGGCTCCGGGAGGACCTGGTCCGGATCGGCTTCGAAAAGGTCCTCGACGCGGACGCCCCCGGCGTCGCCCTCACCCCGGCCCAGCGCCAACTGGTCGAGATCCTGAGGGCGTTGACCGGGGAGGCGAAGGTGGTGGCCTTCGACGAACCCACCTCCTCGCTCTCCGAGCACGAGGTGGAGGCCCTGTTCACACTGATCCGCAGACTGCGCGCACAGGGCCTCGCCGTCGTCTACGTGTCCCACCGCATGCAGGAGATCTTCCGGCTGGCCGACCGGGTGGCCGTCCTGCGCGACGGGGCGCTGGCCGGCGTCAAGGCCGCCGACGCCACGGACGAGGGGGACATCGTACGGATGATGGTCGGCCGGGACCTGTCCGCCACTCGGAGGGGTTTCGCCCGCCCGCACGTGACCACCGACCAGGTCGTCCTGGACGTACGCGAGGTCACGACCGACGACGTGCGCGGGATCAGCCTCCAGGTCCGGGCGGGTGAGGTGGTGGCCCTGGCCGGGCTGGTCGGCGCCGGGCGCTCCGAGCTGGCCCGCGCCCTGATCGGCGACCTCCCGCTGCGCGGCGGAACGGTCTCGGTGCGGGGCACGGAACTGCGGCTGCGCCGCCCGTCCGACGCGATCCGCGCGGGCATCGGGCTCGCGCCGGAGGAGCGCAAGGCGCAGGCTCTGTTCCTCGACCGGTCGGTCCGCGACAACATCGCGCTGGTCGTGCTGGACCGGCTGCGCCGACTGCGCTTCGTACGCCGGGCGGCAGAGCAGGAGCTCGCCCGCGAGTACACCGGCCGGCTGCGCGTACGCACCCCGTCCGTGGAACGGGAGGTGCGCACGCTCTCGGGCGGCAACCAGCAGAAGGTGGTGCTCGCCCGCTGGCTGGCCCGCCGGCCGGCCGTGCTGATCCTCGACGAGCCCACCCGCGGCATCGACGTCGGCGCGAAGGCCGAGATCTACCGGATCATCGCGGACCTCGCGGAGGCCGGGGTGGCGCTCCTGGTCATCTCCTCGGAGCTGCCGGAGGTGTTGGGGCTGGCCGACCGGGTGCTGGTGATGCAGGGCGGCCGGATCACCGGCGAGCTCGACCGGTCCGAGGCCACCGAGGAGGCCGTCCTCGCCCTGGCGATGGCCGACGACCTCACCAGCACAGCGACGGGCAACGGAGGAGTGCAGTGAACGCGGACACGGCGGACACAGCGAACACGGCGACCGCAGGAGGCGGCATGTCCGAGGGGACGGCCGACGAGACGGCCGCCACAGGCGGTACTCCGGCCGCCACCGACCAGGGCGGCGGGCCGGCAGCGGGCCGCCGGCACCGGATCGGCTCGCTCCTCGGCTCCGCCGGCGGCCAGAACCTCAGCCTGATCGGTGCCCTGGTGCTGGTGCTGGCCCTCTTCGGCTGGCTCAACCCCGCCTATCTCACCTGGGCCAACATCAAGGTCATCGGCGACGCGGTGACCATTTCCGGGCTGCTCGCCCTCGTCCAGACCGTGGTGATCATCTGCGGCGCGCTGGACATCTCCGTCGGCTCGCAGGTCGGCGTGGCCTCCGTGGTCTCCGCCATGGTCTTCACCTCCACCGGCGGGAGCGCCCTGCTCGGCATCGCCGCCGCGCTCGGTGCGGGCCTGCTGGCCGGGCTCCTCAACGGCGCCGTCATCGTCTTCGGCCGGGTCAACCCGGTCATCGCGACGCTGGCCACCCTCGCCGCGTACAAGGGGGTCGCGCAGCTGCTGTCCAAGGGCGCGGCGCAGGGGTACGTCAGCAACGACGACGTCTTCGTCTTTCTCGCGAACGGTTCGATCGCCGGAATCCCCGTACTGCTGTGGGTGCTTGCCGTGGTCACCCTCGCCATCCACCTGTTGCTCAAGTCGACCGACGTCGGCCGCAACATCTACGCGATCGGCGGCAACGACACCGCCGCCCGGCTGGCCGGGATCAACATCAACAAGTACCTGATCGCCGTCTACGGCCTGGCGGGGGTGATCGCCGCGGTCGCCGGCGTGCTGCTCACCGCCCGGACCGGATTCGGCCACCCCGTCTCCGGCAGCGAGGGCCTCGAGCTGAAGGCGATCACGGCGGCCGCCCTGGGCGGCTGCCTCCTGGCGGGCGGAAAGGGCGGGGTCGGCGGGACCCTGCTCGCCATCACGCTGCTCGGGGCGCTGGACAACGGCCTGACCGTACAGGGCGTCAACCCGTTCTGGCAGAACGTCGCCCAGGGCGCCCTGCTGGTGGTGGCCGTCGTGATCCAGAAGCGGCGTGCCGGGGAGCGGGCGGTGGGCCTGCCCACCTGACGGGGGCCGGCACGGACGGGGGCGCCGCGCTCGCTCGGCCCGTCCCCTTACCGCCCTTCAAGCATTGAACTCCAGCCGTCCATATGGCCGTTGGCGGTTCGAAGTCTTGACGCCGGTGGACACCGGGAGCACAGTGGCCAGCGGCTCCGCTTGAGAGCGCTCTCAGCCAGCGGGCCGCTCCCCCCGAGAGAGGGCACACCCATGCGTCACACATCCGGTAGAAAACGGTCGACCGTCCGCCGGGCCGTCGTCGCCGCGCTCAGCGCGATGGCCGTGGCCGCGGCGGCCGCCGCCGTGGTCACCCTGCCCGCCAACGCCGCCGCTCCCCCGCCCCCGGCGGGCTGGTCCCAGGTGTTCCTGGACGATTTCAACGGGGCCGCGGGCTCCGGCGTGAACACCGCCGACTGGCAGTACACCACCGGGACGAGCTACCCCGGCGGACCCGCCAACTTCGGTACGGGCGAGGTCGAGACGATGACCTCGAGCACCGCGAACGTCGCCCTCGACGGCGCCGGGAACCTGCGGATCACCCCGCGCCGGGACGTCGCCGGCAACTGGACCTCCGGCCGCATCGAGACCCGGCGCACCGACTTCCAGCCCCCGGCGGGCGGGAAGCTGCGCACCGAGGCCCGGATACAGATGCCGAACGTCACGGGAGCGGCGGCGAAGGGCTACTGGCCGGCGTTCTGGATGCTGGGCGCGCCCTACCGCGGCAACTGGTGGAACTGGCCCGGCATCGGTGAGATCGACATCATGGAGAACGTCCAGGGCATCAACAACGTCTGGGCCACGCTGCACTGCGGCACCAGCCCCGGCGGCCCGTGCAACGAGACCTCCGGCATCGGCGGCCAGCGCGTCTGCCCGGGCACCAGCTGCCAGGGCGGCTTCCACACGTACGCCGCGGAGTGGGACCGGTCCACCGCCGTCGAGGAGATACGTTTCTCCGTCGACGGGAACACCTTCCACACCGTGCGGGCGAACCAGGTCGACGCCGCCACCTGGACCAACGCCACGAACCACGGCTACTTCATCATCCTGAACGTCGCCATGGGCGGCGGCTTCCCGGACGCGTTCGGCGGCGGACCCGACGCGGGCACCCAGCCCGGCTACTCGATGGCCGTCGACTACGTGTCCGTACTGCAGTCGACGGGCGGCACGACCCCGCCGACCACGCCCCCCACCACACCCCCGACGACGCCGCCCACCACACCCCCGTCCGGCCACCGCGACGGGTACGGCACCATCGAGGCCGAGTCGTACGACGGCCAGGCCGGGCTGGCCAAGGAGCCCACCACCGACACCGGCGGCGGCCAGAACCTGAGCACGATCGCCAACGGCGACTGGGCCCTGTACCGGGGCGTCGACTTCGGCTCCACCGCGGCGAAGCAGTTCTACGGACGGGTCGCCGGCGGGGCGGCCGGCGGGGTCAGCGGGCTCGTCGAGGTCCGGCTGGACAGCCGTACCGGCCCGCCGATCGGCAGCTTCTCGGTCGCGAACACCGGCGGCTGGCAGAGCTGGAGGACCGTCCCGGCGAACATCAGCGCCGTCACCGGCACGCACGACGTCTATCTGACCTTCACCAGCGGCCAGGGCGCCGACTACGTGAACGTCAACTGGTTCGGCTTCGGCCACTGACCGGCCCGAGGAGACACCCATGAACACCCGACAACGGTCCCCGCTGACCGTGCTGACCCTGCTGGCCGCGCTGATCGCCCTGCTCGGGTTCGTCCTGCCGGCCCCGACCCGCGCCGCGGCGAACCTCGCGACGAGCGGGACCGGGAGCTTCCCCATCACCTTCCAGAACAACACCCGTGGCACGTACGCCGATTCACAGATCTTCGTCACCGTGCTCGGCCAGGTGATCCCGGGCCAGTGGTCGTACATGAAGCCCGACGGCTCCATGGCCCACATCAACCACCTCGACGCCACCGCGCCGGGCCATCTGGTGAAGAGGGGCGTCAACTACCCCAACATGTCGTTCACGCTAGCCCAGGTGGGCGGGACGGTGCCCTCCCCGGCATCGATCCGCGGGGGCCGGATCTACGTCTCCCTCGGCTCGCCCCTCTACCTCCCGGTCTCCCCCGACGACCAGGGCTGGGGCGGCCCCGACCTGCGCAATCCCAATGACCCGAACAGCGACGTGTACTACGACTGGTACGAGTACACGTACGTGCAGGGCCAGGTCGCCTTCGGCGGGAACACCACCCAGGTCGACCAGTTCGGCTTCCCGATGACCTCGCGGCTGCGCCAGACCTCCAGCGGCTACGACACCACCCGGGGCATCACCCGGACCCGCGCCGAGGTCATGCAGCAGTACGCGGCCTCCGTCGGGGCCGCCTTCAAACCGCTGCAGAACGGCTACCGCATCGTGGCGCCGCGCTCCTCGAACCTGTTCCTCGCGGGCGGCGCGCAGCAGAACCACCTCACCTCAGCCATCGACCAGGCCTGGTCCCACTACACTGCCCACCCGTTCACCCTGACCCGGCTCGGCGAGACCTTCTCGGGGCGGGTCTCCGGCTCCGTCCTGACCTTCAGCAAGAACGGCGCGGGCCCCTTCACCCTCCGCAAGCCGACCTCGCCGGACGTCATGGCGTGCGCGGGAGCGCTCGCCTCGGGCAACGACACCGAGAAGCGGCTCGGTGCGGAGTTCTGCGCCGCGTTCAACCGGGGTGTCGCCCTCGACACCACCGCCTGGTACGCCCCGGCCGCGTACTACGGCGGGACGGCGAAGAACGACTACGCCGGCTTCTTCCACACCGTCAGCCTGAACAACCGGGCCTACGGGTTCCCCTACGACGACGTCAACGACCAGTCCTCCGTCCAGATCCTCGGCAACGCCCAGCCGCCGACCGGCCTGACCCTCGGCATCGGCTGGTGACGTAAGGGGCTGTCCTGCCCGTGCCACCGGGAGCGCTCTCAGGCTCCCGGCGGTACGGGTTACCCTGCTGTTCGGCGAGCCAACAGCCCCCGGACATGCAGGAGGAGCGCCCGTGCCCGAACAGCTTCCCGGCCACCGGCCCACCCTGGAGGCCGTGGCGGAGCGCGCCGGGGTGTCCCGGGCCACCGCGTCCCGCGTCGTCAACGGCGGCGAGGGGGTCCGCGCGCATCTGGTGGAGAAGGTCCGCGAGGCCGTACGGGAGCTCGGGTACGTGCCGAATCCCGCGGCCCGCACCCTCGTCACGCGGCGTACCGGGGCCGTCGCGGTGATCATCGCCGAGCCGGAGATCCGGATCTTCTCCGACCCGTTCTTCTCCCGGCAGATCCGCGGCATCAGCAAGGAACTGACCGCTCACGACACGCAGTTGGTTCTGCTGCTCGTGGAGGACCGGGGGGACTACGACCGCATCGAGCGCTACCTGGCCGGCGGCCACGTCGACGGGGCGCTCGCCTTCTCGCTGCACACCGACGACCCGCTGCCCGCGATCACCCGCCGCATCGGGATGCCCACGGTCTACGGCGGCCGGCCGGGCTGGACCGCCGGGTCCGGGGAGCACGGCGGTGTCGCGTACGTCGACGCGGACAACCGCGGGGGCGCCCGCGAGGCCGTGCGGTACCTGCTGGAGCAGGGCAGGCAGCGCATCGCGCACATCGCGGGCCCGCTGGACCAGACCTCGGCGGTGGACCGGCTCGACGGCTACCGGGACGTGCTGCTCGATGCCGATCCGGCGCTGATCGCGGAGGGCGACTTCACCGCGGAGGGCGGGGCCCACGCGATGGCCGGCCTGCTGGAGCGCTGCCCGGACCTCGACGCGGTCTTCGCGGCGAACGACCTGATGGCGACGGGCGCCCTGCGGGTGCTGCGGGAGCGTGGCCTCGCCGTGCCCGGGGACGTGGCGCTGGTCGGCTTCGACGATGCCGAACTGGTGGCGGAGACCGCCGATCCGCCGCTGACCACCGTGCGCCAGGACATCGAGGGCATGGGGCGCCTGATGGCCCGTCTGCTGCTGCGCACCCTGAACAAGGACCAGGCCGAGCGCAGCGTACCGGCCTCGGTGGTCACTCCGACGGCGCTGGTACGGCGCACCTCCGCGTGATCCGGGTGATCCGCGTGATCCCTCCTGTCCATCCGATCCGCCGGGCCGGTGCGGCCTGAACTCGTCGTACTGCAGGGGTGATTGTGGACGAAGGCGGGTTGTTGTGCGTACAACTCTTGACGGGGCCGGGGCTGCGGGTGCACGCTCCAGTCGCGCTCTGAGAGCGCTCTCAACGCTGGCGCACTCCCACCCCCGCACCCTGCCCGTCCAGGCCAAGGAGGCCGCCCCATGTACATCCCCCGAACCGCCACCAGAGCCGTGACCCGACTCGGCGCCGTCGCGCTCACGGGCGTGCTCCTGGCCGCCTGCGGATCCGGGTCCGGGTCGGGCGGTGCGTCCTCCGGCGACACCGCAGGCGGCGACGTCACGCTCACCGTCGACCTGTTCGGCGCGTTCGGCTACCAGGAGTCCGGGCTCTACGCCGAGTACGAGCAGCTCCACCCCGGCGTCAAGATCAAGCAGACCGACACCGAGGACGAGCAGGACTACTGGAAGTCGCTCCAGACCCGCCTCGCGGGCGGTGGCGGTCTGGCCGACGTCCAGGCCATCGAGGTCGGCCGCATCGCCTCGGTCGCCCAGCAGCAGGCCGGCAAGTTCGTGGACCTGAACCAGTACGGGGCCGGGGCGCTCAAGGGGGAGTTCGCCCCCGCCAAGTGGTCCGCCGCGGCCACCAAGGACGGCAAGGTGCTGGGCCTGGGCACCGATGTAGGCCCCGAGGCCATGTGCTATCGCCGCGACCTGTTCCAGGCCGCCGGGCTGCCCACCGATCGCACCGAACTGGCGGCGCGGTGGGCCACCTGGGACGGATACCTCGAACTCGGCCGCCGGTACAAGGAGAAGGCGCCGGCCGGCAGCGCCTGGCTCGACAGCGTGGGCAGCCTGAACGCCATCATGGTCGGCCAGCAGAAGGAGCGCTACTACGACGCCTCGGGCGCGCTGATCTACGAGAACAGCCCCGCCGTGAAGGCCGCATGGGACGCCTCGGTCAAGGCCGCCGGCGACGGGCTCAGCGCCAAGCTGGACCAGTGGTCGCCGCCGTGGAACCAGGCGTTCGCCTCCGGCTCCTTCGCCACCCTGCCCTGCCCCGCCTGGATGCTCGGCTACATCAAGGGCCAGGCCGGGGACGCGGGCCAGGGCAAGTGGGACGTCGCGAAGCTGCCCGGCGGCGCGGGCAACTGGGGCGGCTCCTACCTGGCGGTCCCGAGCGCCGCCAAGCACAAGAAGGAGGCGTACGAGCTGATCAAATGGCTCACCGCGCCCGAGCAGCAGACCAAGGTCTTCCGCAAGCAGGGCAACTTCCCCTCCGCCACCCAGTCCATCGGCCAGATAGCCGACGCCAAGGACCCGTACTTCTCCGACGCGCCGATCGGCCGGATCTTCGGCGACGCCGCCGAACAGGCCCCCGTCCAGGTGCTCGGCCTGCACGACAAGGACATCGCCGACCAGATCAACAACGCGCTGAGCGAGGTCGAACGGAAGGGCACGGCTCCCGAGACGGCCTGGTCGAACGCGAAGAAGGCCGTCAAGAATGCCCTCGGCTGAGCCGCTCGCACCACCGGCGCCGCTGACCGCCCTCACGTCGCCGGAGCCGCAGCCCCGGCGGCGCGGGCGGCCGGCCGCGCTGTCCCCGTACGCCTTCCTCGCCCCCTTCTTCACCCTGTTCGCGGCGTTCGGGATCTTCCCGCTGCTGTACACGGCGTACGTCTCCCTCTACCGCGCCGAACTCCAGACCCCCGGCGAGCTGGAGTGGCGCGGCCTCGGCAACTACACGGCGCTGTTCACCGACCCGTTCTTCTGGACGGCGCTGCGCAACACGTTCACCATCGGCGTCCTGTCCACGGTGCCCCAGCTGCTGATGGCGCTGGGCCTGGCCCACCTGCTCAACTACCGGCTCCGCGCCCGCACGTTCTTCCGCACCGCGCTGCTGCTGCCGTACGCGACCTCGGTCGCCGCAGCGTCGCTGATCTTCGCGCAGCTCTTCGGGCACGATTTCGGGCTCGTGAACCGCCTCTTGGACCTGGCGGGCATCCACCCGGTCGACTGGCAGAACGGTACGGCGGCCTCCCAGATCGCCGTCTCGTCCATCGTGGTCTGGCGCTGGACCGGCTACAACGCGCTGATCTACCTGGCCGGCATGCAGACGATCCCGACCGAGCTGTACGAGGCGGCGGAGGTCGACGGGGCCTCCCGCCTGCGGCAGTTCCTGCACGTGACGCTGCCCGGGCTGCGCCCCACGATCGTCTTCACCTCGATCGTCTCGACGATCGGCGCCACCCAGCTGTTCGGCGAGCCGCTGCTGTTCGAGGGATCGATATCCGGCGGCATCTCGCACCAGTACCAGACCCTCGGCCTGTACATGTACGAGCAGGGCTGGGGCTTCTTCCACCTGGGACGGGCGGCGGCCATCGCCTGGGTGATGTTCCTGCTGATCGTGGTGCTGGTCGGGGCCAACGCCTGGGCCGTGCACCGCCGTTCCCGTAAGGAGGCCGGCCGATGAGCGCGCACGTCTCCGCGCGGCGCGGCGGAAGGCTGACGTACGCGGTCCTGATCTGCGCGGTGCTGCTCTCGGCCTTCCCGCTGTACTGGACCCTCGTCGCCGCGAGCCGCTCCAACGCCGAACTGGCGCGTCCGGTACCGGCGTTGCTGCCCGGTCCGCGGCTCCTGGACAACCTGCAGGCCGTCCTGGACGAGGCGGCGATCGGCACGGCGCTGCTCAACTCGCTCATCGTCTCGGCGGCCATCACCGTCGGCACGGTGCTGTGCTCCACGCTGGCCGGGTTCGCCTTCGCCAAACTGCGGTTCCGGGGCCGCGGGGCGCTGCTCGGCGCCGTCGTCGCCTCGATGATGATCCCGCCGCAGCTCGGGGTGATCCCGCTGTTCATGCTGATCGTCAAGCTGCACTGGGTGAACCAGCTGCAGGCCGTCGTGCTGCCCGGGCTGGTCTCGGCGTTCGGCGTGTTCTTCATGCGGCAGTTCCTGGTGCAGTCGCTGCCGGACGAGCTGATCGAGGCGGCCCGGGTGGACGGAGCCTCGCACGCCCGGATCTTCTGGTCGATCGTCGTGCCGATCGCCCGCCCGGCGATGGCGGTCCTGGGCCTGCTCACCTTCATGACGGCCTGGAACGACTTCTTCTGGCCGATCGTCGCACTGTCCTCGCAAGAGCCGACCGTCCAGGTGGCGCTGCGCCAGCTGGGCGGCGGATACGTCCACGACCAGTCCGTGATCATGGCGGGCACCCTGCTCGGCACGCTGCCCGTGCTGCTGGTCTTCGGACTGCTCGGCCGGCAGATCGTCGGCGGCATCATGCAGGGCGCGGTCAAGGGCTGACGCGGCCGCCCCGGCCTTCCCCTCATCTTCCTGGAGTCTTCCCATGACCACGCTCGACGCGTCTCCCGTCACGAAGACGGGCCTCTCCTTCCCGGCCGGCTTCCGCTGGGGCACGGCCACTGCCGCCTACCAGATCGAGGGCGCGGCCGCCCTGCACGGCCGGACACCCTCCATCTGGGACACCTTCAGCCGCACCCCCGGCAAGGTCCGCAACGGCGACACCGGAGACACGGCCGCCGACCACTACCACCGCATGACCGAGGACGTGGCCCTGCTCCGACGGCTCGGGGTGAGCGACTACCGCTTCTCGGTGGCCTGGCCGCGGGTCCAGCCCACCGGCCGGGGGCCCGCCGTCCAGCAGGGCCTCGACTTCTACCGGCGGCTCGTCGACGAGCTGCTGGCCGCCGGGATCCGGCCGGTCGCCACCCTCTACCACTGGGACCTGCCGCAGGAGCTCGAGGACCTGGGGGGCTGGCCGCGGCGGGAGACCGCCGAGCGGTTCGCCGAGTACGCGGGGCTGGTGGCCGGGGCGCTCGGCGACCGGGTGGCCGCCTGGACCACGTTCAACGAGCCCTGGTGCGCGGCCTTCCTCGGTTACGCGTCCGGGGTGCACGCCCCGGGCCGCACCGAGCCGGCGTCCGCGCTGCGGGCCGCGCACCACTTCAACCTTGCCCACGGGCTGGGCGTGGCGGCGCTGCGCGCGGTCCTCCCCCGGTCGGCCGAGGTCTCGCTGACACTGAACCTGCATGCGCTGCGGCCGCTGACGCGTTCCGCCGCCGACCTGGACGCGGTGCGCCGGATCGATGCGGTGGGCAACAGGATCTTCCTCGACCCGGTCTTCCACGGGCGCCTCCCGGAGGACCTGGTCGGCGACACCGCCGGGGTGACGGACTGGTCCTTCGTCCGGGACGGCGATCTGGCGGCCGCCGAGGCGCCGATCGACTGGCTGGGCCTCAACTACTACTCCCCGACGGTGGTCGCGGCCGCCGAACCGGGGGACCCGGAGCCCTCCGCCGGGCCCTCGCCGTGGGTCGGCGCCGATCGACACGTGCGCTTCCTGCCCGCGCCGGGGCCGCGGACGGCCATGGACTGGCCCGTGGACGCGGGCGGCCTGCACGATCTGCTGATCCGGCTGCGCGACGAACTGCCCGCCGTACCGCTGCTGATCACGGAGAACGGTGCGGCGTACGTGGACTACGCGGACCCGGAGGGCGATGTGCACGACCCGGAGCGGATCGACTACCTGCACGGCCATCTGGCCGCGGTGCACCGGGCGATCGCGGACGGGGCCGATGTGCGCGGGTACTTCGTGTGGTCGCTGCTGGACAACTTCGAGTGGGCGTACGGCTACAGCAAGCGGTTCGGCCTCGTCCACGTCGACTTCGCGACGCAGCGGCGCACGCTGAAGGACAGCGCCCGCTGGTACGCCGACGTCATCGCCCGGGGCGGTCTGCCAGCCTGACCACCGCCGCGCGCCCCCCGGTACGCAGGCGGCAGGTGCCGGCGCCGGTGATCCGGACCGCGTCGTACGGGCCGAGGGCGACGGGGCCGGCTGCGACTCCGGCTCCGGTTCCGCCATTGAGTTCGAGTTCCGCAGGGCCCTGGAGCGCGACCACCAGCAGGGTCTCCCCCGGCCCGGCGGTGAGCGCGAGGCCGCCCCGTACGACCGCGGTCTGCGCGTGCACGCGGTCGCGGCGGTACATCACGTTGAAGTTCACGACGGGCCCGTCGAGGAGCCGGCATTCGGTGGGTTCGTCGCCGGGGAAGTCCTGCGGCGCGTAGCGCTCGTCGACGCGGCGGCGGGCGCCGCCCACGGTGAGGTCCATGCCCGCCCCCTCGGCCAGGGTCAGGGTGCGGTCGACGCCGGGGAAGGCCGAGAAGGGCCCGTCCGCGGCCACCTCGGCGAGGCTGACCCGCCACCCGAAGTCGGCCATGCCCGCGCCCTCGGGCCAGGCCGCGATCTCCCGGGTCACCCCGCCGCCGTTCTTCCACGCGACGGCCGCGCGGTCGCCCGCACGCAGGATCCGGACCTCGTCGCCGCCGGTCATGGCACTGCTCCTTCCGTCGGGTACGCGCCGCCCCTGCGGCCCGGCCGAGCCTATCCACCCCGACCGGGAGGGCATCCCCGCAGTCGGACGACGGCCGGCCCGGAGGCGGCGGACTCCAACCGGATAGTTCATCCGCATATGTGTTACGGTCACATCAAGCGGATGAAGTATCCGGACACCGAGTGGGACGGACGCCATGAAGAGGACCGCTGTGGTCACGGCCGGAACGGGCGGGATCGGCCTGGAGACGGCGCTGGGGCTGGCTACTGCCGGGTACTCCGTCACCGTGATCGGACGCAACGCCGAGCGGGGCGCCCGGGCGGTCGACCGGATCAACGCGACGGACCCGGCGCACCCAGCCCGGTTCCTGTCCGCCGACCTCGCCTCGCTCGAGGAGGTGCGCGGGCTCGCCGACCGGATCGCCTCGGAGCATGCCGCCTCGGGGGAACCGCTGACCGTACTGGTCAACAACGTCGGCGCGATGTTCGCGGACCGCCGGGATCTGGGCGGTGTCGAGGCGTCGTTCGTCGTCAACCACCTCTCGCCCTACCTGTTGACCGAGTTGCTGCTGCCCACGCTGACGGCCGGTGCACCGAGCAGGATCGTGAACGTGACCTCGGGCGCGGTCGGGGTCGCGAAGCGGGTGTTCGACGCCGTCGAGCCGCCCGGCGGCTACTACGGCTTCCACTGGTACGGCCGCGCGAAGCTCGCCAACCTCGCCTACACGCTCGACCTGGCCAAGCGGCTGGACGGCACGGGGGTATCGGTCTTCGCCGCCGACCCCGGAGGCGCCGCGACCGACATGACCGACGGCACCCTGACCGACCCGAAGATCGTCTCGCCCGTGCTGCGGCTGATGTGGCCTCTGGTACGCCGCACATTCGCACGGTCGACGTCCGGTCCGGCGTCCGTGGCGGCCAGGCCCTCGATCGCCGCCGCCACCGACGAAGCCCTGACGGGGCGGACCGGCCTCGTCATCGGCGCCCAGGCGAGCCCGGTGGCGCCGCTGCGCGCGGCGACGGACCCGCGCGTCGCCGCGGCCGTACGCCGCCTCAGCGAACGGTACGCGCCGGCGACGGCCGTCTGACCTGCCGGCCGGAACCTGCACGGCGGCGGGAGCATCCGGATGGGCTATCCCATTAACATGTCCCCATGACGACGACGCCACTGCGCAAGGACGCGGCCCGCAACTGGGACCGGATCGTCGACGTCGCCCGTGCCCTGGTCGACCAGGGCACGCCGTTGCAGCTCAACGACGTCGCCCGCCGCGCCGGCCTCGGTGTCGGCACCGTCTACCGGCACTTCGCCACACCCGAGGCACTGCTGGAGACCGTCGCCACCCCCTGCCTGGAAGCCCTGACCGCCCATGGTGAGCAGGCGCTGGCCGACACCGACCCGTGGCGCGCGCTCGAGGGCTTCCTGACCCGCACGGTCGAGGCACAGGTCACCGACGCCTCCCTGGCCCCCGTCACCGCCGCAGCCGAAGACGCCCTGCCGCGCACCACGGAACTCAAGCGGTCGCTGCGGTCGGCCGGCACCACACTCCTCGACCGGGCCCGCGCGGCCGGGGTGGTACGCCCCGACCTGGCGTCGGCGGACCTCGTCCCGCTCATGTGCGGCATCGCCTACGCCGTGCAGGTCCACGGCAGCACTGCCGACGACCGGATCGACACCGCTCACCGGTACCTGGCCACCCTGCTCGGGGGTCTGCGGGCCACTCCACCGAACGCGTGACAGGGCCCTTGCCGCTTCGGTCGCCGCGGTGCGTACGGGAGCGGGAAGGGGAGTTACAGGATGCGCCGGGTGGTGTGGGGCAGCGAGAAGTACCCCGGGCGTCCCGAGTCGAGCGGGGCGCCCTCGGCGGCGTCCGTGTCGAGCGCGTACACCATGAGCGGGCTGCTGCCGCTGGGGCCCGTGGCGGTGGCGCGCAGCCGGTAGCGCTCGGTGCGGACGGCGTCGCGGGCGAGCGGGGCGCCGCCCTCGTAGAGGTGGGCCGGCTTGGCGTCGGTGGCCATCCGCAGGTCCACCGCGCGCCAGGAGCCGGTGGCCGGGTCGCGCCGCTCCAGTACGTACGGGGACGCGGGTCCGGGCAGGTCGCCGGGCTCGCCGGTCAGGGGCTCCATCTGGAAGGCGATCAGCAGGTGCCCGTAGGCCCGGGAGTTGCCGTTGCGGACGGTGACCGTGAACTCCTGCGCGGGGCCTCCGCGGACCAGGTTCAGCCTGCCGCCCGCGGCGGCCGCGGTCAGGGACAGCCGGGTCGCGGGGGCGGGGGCCGCCGACACGGTCTGCGTCTTCGCGGGCGTCGCCGAGGACGTGGGGGTGGAAGTGGAGGTGGGCGCGGGCGCCGGTGAGGACACGGCCGGGGTCCCCGACCCGGTCGCCGTCGGGGACGCCGAGCCCGAGGGCGGGGCGCCCGACGACCGGGTGGGAGCGGACGGGGTGTCCGGGTGACCGGAGCAGGCCGTCAGAACGGCCGACAGCGCCGCCAGTACCGCCGAGGCGATCAGCAGACGGGGTCTGACGTGCATGGGTGCCCTCCTACGGCTCCTGTGACGGCAGGACGGTAGCAAGAGCGGCCCGCCGGTACAGGGGCGCGGCGCATGACACTTCGGTCACGGTTGCCGACCGGCCCCGGGGCGGCCCGGAGCCGGCGCCCGAGCCCCGGCCGGGCGCCGGAGTCCCCGTGCTCCCGCGCCCGGCCGTGGGCCGTCAGCCCTTGAACTCCGCCGTCCGGACCGGGGAGGCCTCGGCGAGGGCCTTCACCACGGCGCCGGTCCCCGCCCGCAGCCCGTACACGGGCGTGCCGGGCTGCTGGCGCCAGGAGTCGTCGAGGCCGCCCGCGTCGACCGAGTCGAAGCCGAGTGCGTCGATGAGCGCCCGGACGGCCTGCTTCGCCGCCTCGTCGTCGCCGGCGACCGGGAGGGCCATCCGGTCCGGGTCCCCGGCCGGGCGGTGCCGGTCGAGGATGTCCTCGGCGTACGTCCCGTTGAAGGCCTTGACCACCCGGTGGCCGATGTGGCGCTCGCTCCAGCGGCTCTCGGTCAGGCCCTCGTCCTCGATCTCGGCGATACGGCCGTCGCGCTGCTTCGGGTAGTAGTTCCCGGTCTCGATGACGACGAAGTCCTCCGCCGCCCCGTCGAAGAGCCCGGCGGGCAGCTCGGGCACGTTCTTCAGGGGGATGGTGACCACGACGACCTCGGCCCCGCGGGCCGCCTCCGCCACCGTGACCGGCGTGGCTCCCGTCTCCTTCGCGAGGTCGGACAGGGTCTCGGGGCCACGGGAGTTCGCCACGGACACCTCGTGTCCGAGCGCGGTCAGGCGGCGCGTCAGGTTGCCGCCGATGTTGCCTGCGCCGATGATGCCGATCTTCATGAGCTCTCCAGTGCGTGCAGGGTGGTCGGGTTCTGCGTGGAGTCCGAACCACCGGCAGCCGCCGTGCATTCCGGGTACGGGCCTCCCGTCTGCGGATCCCCCGTTCGAGTGGCCGGTTCCAAGCCACACGGAATCGGTCATGAATCTCGGCCACGCCGACCTGAAATCACCTTTGGTTGCCGCGCGATGGCATCCGCACAGGGAAATCTGGCGGCTCTACTGTTGCACCCCGGAGTCGTGGTTTCGACCACCTGTCTGTTGCGTGCGGTGTGGGACGAGGAACCGCACGCCACCGCACGCGCCGCGTTGCAGACGTGCGCACTGCGGCTGCGCAGGCTTTTCACGAAGTGCGGCATATCCACGACCACCATCGAGGCCGTGCCTGGCGGATACCGGATGCACAACGACACCGAGACCCTCGACCTCGTACTGTTCCGAGCCCTGACGGCGCAGGCACCGGCCGCCACGGGCCCGGGCGAGGAGCTGTACCGCCTGCGCGAGGCACTGTCCCTGTGGCACGGGCCACCGCTGGCCAACGTGGCCTCGTGCATGCTCCGGCGCGACGCGGCGCCGGCGCTCGAACAGGAGCGGCTGCGCGTGCTGGAGCGGGTCTGCGATCTCGAACTCGCCGCCGGGAACTGCCATCAGGTACTGGTCGACCTGTACGAGAGCGCCCGCCGGCATCCGGTGCGCGAACGGTTCACCGAGCAGCTCATCGAGGCCCTCTACCGCACCGGTCGCCAGGCGGAGGCCCTCGCCGAGTACCGCACCGTACGGGACCGGCTGCGCGACGAGCTCGGCGTCGACCCGGGTGCCGGGCCGCGCCGCCTGGAGCTCGCGATCCTGCGCTCCGAGGAGATCGGACAGCCCGAACCGGCCGGCGCACGGCCAGGCCTGCCCCGGGCCGCCGCCCCCGGGGCACTGCAGGCCGTGCCGGAAGTCCCCGGCGTGCCGGCGCCGTCGGCCGAGCCCGCGTCGGACAGCGGCTGGCGCGGGGTGCCCGGAACCCGCCCCGGACGCCCGGGCTTGTCACCCGTACCCGGGTTCGCCGGACGGGAGAGCGACCGCACGGCCATTGCCGCACGCCTGACCTCCGCCGAAGGGCCGCGGCTCGTCGTCGTCTCCGGGGCCCCGGCATCGGGAAGTCGGCGCTGGCGACGGCGGGCGCCGGCCGTCCTGCCGGCCAACCATGCTCCGGATTTCGCGCCGGACGTGCGCACGGCGCTCCCGGCGGGCGTTCGGGCCCTGCGGGCGGCGGCGCTGGCGTGCCTGGGTTCGCCCCGATAGGCGGCTGTACGCCATCTGCGTCGTATTCAGGCCATTTCGTACGTTCCGAGAACCGTCCGCCCGGGTGGCGGCGTCGGTGGGTTCAGCTACTCGGCAACTCGGCAACCCGGCACGGCGAAAGGTCCGAACGATGTTCAAGCTTCCGGCCACGCGCACCGCTTCCCTCGCCCTCGCGGCCACCGCCGCGACGGCCGCACTCACCCTCGCCTTCGTCACCAGCGCCTCCGCGACCGGCGCCGCCGTCGCACCGCAGGACGGCCGGGCGGTCGCCGCGGCCCCGTCCGAGTCCGGCGGCCCGGAGAGCGCGTTCTCCCGGATCGCCACCTTCTACGGCGCGTACATCGACGCGGTGTACGACGAGGACGGCACGCGCGCGAAGCAGCTGCGGGCGGCCTACCTCTCCGCGCCGCTCCAGCGCGAGCTGGCGAAATGGGAGGAGACCAACCACGCGGACGGCGTCCTGCGCGCCCAGAACGTGCCGCTGGAGTGGAAGGTCACCTACATCGACAGCGGCATGGGCAAGACGAACGCCACCGTCACCCTGACCTGGAGCGGCAGTGACACCACCCGGATCCACGTCCAGGCCGATCTGAAGACCCGGAAGATCCTCTCGATCGAAGACTGAGCGCAGGCCGGAGGCCGGACACACGGTGGGGGCCACCGCCGGCGGCCCCCACCCGTGAACGCGATGCGTGGCGGTTACGCGCCGCTCGCCTTCAGCATGTCCTCGCGCTCGACGAGCTTCACGCGCTCGCGGCCCTGCGGCTCGCCCAGCGCCTTCTCGGCCGCGTCGAGCTTGTACCAGCCCTCCCACGTCGTGAAGCGGACGTTCCGCTCGGCCAGGAAGGCCTCGACGGCCTCCGGCGCAGGTGCGGCGGGCGTCTGCAGGCGGCCGCCCGCGTGGTCCTCCAGGAGGTTCGCGACCGTCTCGTTCGCGTCGCCCTTGGTGTGGCCGATGAGGCCGATCGGTCCGCGCCGGATCCAGCCGGTGACGTACGTCGACTGCAGGTGCGCGCCGGCTTCGATCACGCGGCCGCCCTCGTCCGGGACCGTGCCGCTGTCGATGTCCCACGGCAGCTTGGGCAGTTCGTCGGAGAGGTAGCCCACGGCGCGGTAGACGGACTGGACGTCCCAGTCGGTGAACTGGCCGGTGCCCTTGACGTTGCCCGTGCCGTCGAGCTCGGTGCGCTCGGTGCGCAGGCCGACGACCTTGCCGTCCTCGCCGAGGATCTCGGCGGGCGACTCGAAGAAGTGCAGGAAGAGCTTGTGCGGGCGCTCGCCGATGTCGCGGATCGCCCAGTTCTCCAGGGTCTTCGCGACCATGTCCGCCTGCTTGTTGGAGCGGCGGGTGGCGATCGAGCCCTCGTCGTAGTCGATGTCCTCGGGGTTGACGATGACCTCGATGTTGGGCGAGTGGTCGAGCTCGCGCAGCTCCATCGGGCTGAACTTGGCCTGCGCCGGGCCGCGGCGGCCGAAGACGTGCACCTCGAGCGCCTTGTTGGCCTTGAGGCCGTCGTGGACGTTCGCCGGGATCTCGGTCGGCAGCAGCTCGTCCGCGGTCTTCGCCAGGATGCGTGCCACGTCGAGGGCGACGTTGCCGACGCCGAGCACCGCGACCTTCTCGGCCTCCAGCGGCCAGGTGCGCGGGACGTCGGGGTGGCCGTCGTACCAGGAGACGAAGTCGGCGGCGCCGTAGGAGCCGTCGAGCTCGACGCCCGGTATGGCGAGCGCACGGTCGGCGGTCGCGCCGGTGGAGAAGATCACGGCGTCGTAGAACGAGTGCAGTTCGTCGAGGCTGATGTCGTTCGGGTAGTCCACGTTGCCGAACAGGCGGACCTGCGGCTTGTCGAGCACCTGGTGGAGGGCGGTGATGATGCCCTTGATCCGCGGGTGGTCGGGGGCGACGCCGTACCGGATCAGGCCGAAGGGGGCGGGCATCCGCTCGAACAGGTCGATGGAGACACCCGGCTCGGCGGCCGCCTCGGACTTCAGCAGCGCATCGGCGGCGTAGATTCCGGCGGGGCCGGCACCGACGATTGCTACCCGCAGGGGGCGAGGCATGACAGGTTCCCTTCGACCGACAAAAGACTGGATCAAGAGAACCTTAAACTAAGGCGACCCTAACCCGGCACCCGCCCCCTGGTTATGACCCTATAAACAAATCTTATGACCTTCCCAAGACATCCTTGGGGTTGCCCGTCACACTGGAACCGGCCCATCACACTGGAACCAGGAGGTACGCCCATGGATCCGGTTGCGGCGCTGGAGCGGATCGCCTTCCTGCTGGAGCGGGGGCAGGCACCGACCTACCGGGTGCAGGCCTTCCGGACGGCGGCCGCCGCACTCACCCGTATGGGTGAGGGCGAGGTGCTGGAGCGGGTCGAGGCCGGAACCCTCGAAGCGGTCAAGGGCATCGGGCCGAAAACCGCCCAGGTGGTGCGCGAGGCGGTCGGCGGGGCGATCCCCGCGTACCTGCAGAACCTCGAGGACGAGGTCGCGGCGCACCCCGAAGGCCCCCCGGCGAGCCCTGCCGCCCTCGCGCTGCGCGCGGCCCTGCGCGGGGACTGTCATCTGCACTCCGAGTGGTCCGACGGCGGCAGCCCGATCGAGGCCATGGGGCGGACGGCGGTCGAGCTGGGCCACGAGTGGGCCGCACTCACCGACCACTCGCCGAGCCTGACCGTCGCGCGGGGCCTCTCGCCGGAGCGGCTGCGCGAGCAGCTGGAGGTGGTGGCGGAGCTGAACGAGACGTGGGCACCGTTCCGGCTGCTCACCGGCATCGAATGCGACATCCTGCTCGACGGCTCGCTGGACCAGGAGCCGGAGCTGCTGGATCGGCTGGACGTCGTCGTCGGGTCCGTCCACTCCAAGCTGCGGATGGAGTCGCCCGCGATGACGCGGCGGCTGCTGGCGGCCGTGCGCAACCCCCTGATGGACGTCCTGGGCCACTGCACGGGACGGCTGGTGACGGGCCGGACCCGCCCCGAGTCGCAGTTCGACGCCGAGGCGGTCTTCGCCGCCTGCGCGGAGTCCGGGACCGCCGTGGAGATCAACAGCAGGCCCGAGCGGCTGGACCCGCCGCGCCGGCTGCTGCGGGCGGCCGTGGAGGCCGGCACGCTGTTCGCGATCGACACGGACGCCCACGCCCCGGGCCAGCTGGACTGGCAGCTGCTCGGCTGCGAACGGGCCGTGGAATGCGGGGTGCCGGCCGAGCGCGTCGTGAACACCTGGCCGCGGGAACAGCTGCTGGAGTGGACCCGGACCCGCCGACCCCCGACCGCGGCGGCCGCGGCCTGAGCCGAGGGCCGGCGCTCGGCTGGCGCTCGCCCGGCGCTCGGAGGGCGCGTCGGCGAGGGCCGCGTCAGCGGAGCCCGGCCAGGTCCGCCCCGCGCACGAGCAGCAGCACGACATCGGCCCCCGCGATCGCCATCGTGACCAGGAACGGGATCCGGCTCCGGCCGGTCGGCAGGCCCGCCCCGAGGAGTACCGCCGCAGCCGTCGCCGCGAGCAGCACCCAGCCGTACGGGGGCACCCGACCCGGCGGTCCGGCGACCAGGGCGACGGCCGAGCCGAGGACCAGGAGCCCCCCGACGGCCGCCGAGCGCCGGGCGCCGAGCCGGTGCGGCAGGCCCACCACGCCCGTGGCCAGGTCGTCGTCGATGTCGGGCAGCACGTTGGCGAAATGCGCGCCCGCACCCAGCAGGGCCGCCGCGGCCGTCAGCCACCACGGCGGCCAGGGCGCACCGGGCAGGCCCAGGGTGACGAAGGCGGGGAGCAGCCCGAAGGCGAGGGCGTACGGGAGCCAGGAGACGGCGGTGCCCTTCAGCCGCAGGTTGTACGCCCAGGCGGCGGCCACCCCGCACAGGTGCGCGCAGCCGGCGAGCCATCCCCCGGCCAGCGACAGCGGGACGCAGAACAGCAGGGCCGTGAGCGCCGCGGCCGTCACCGCGGCGGGCCGTACCGCCCCGGAGACCAGGGGTTTGTCGCGGCGGCCCGTCGCCAGGTCCCGGCCGAGGTCCACCCGGTCGTTGCACCAGCCCACCGACAGCTGACCCGCGGCCACCGCGGCCACGGTGAGCGCCGCCCCCGGGAGGCTGCGCCCCACGGCCGCGGCGAGGGCGGCGGCGAAGAGCGTCACGGCGGCCGCGGGCACCGGGTGACAGGATCCCAGCAGCCCGAACAGGCCCGTTGGACCGGACGCGGCGGGCGGCGACGGGCCGACGGCGGGCGCGGGCCGGCCGGTCTGCGGGGTTGCGGCGGGAGTCGGCGGAGTTCCGTCTGCGGCTCGGGCGGGGGGCACGCGATCACGCTATGCCGCGCCGCGCCCGGTATGCGGGATTCATCACGAAGTGTCAGTTGTTCCCTATGTTGAATCAATGACGCGTGTCCTGGCAGTGAGCAGCGTGTTCCCGCCCCACCGCTATCGCCAGTCCGAGATCGCGGCGGCGCTCGCCCGCTTTCTGCCTCCGGGGGCCGATACCGCCCTGCTCCACCGGCTGCACGCCTCGGTGGGCGTCGAGTCCCGCCACCTCGCGCTCCCGCTGGAGCGCTACGGTCCGTCGAACGACTTCGGCGGTACGAACGCCCTCTTCGTGGAGACGGCCGAGGAGCTCGGCGCCCGCGCCGTCGAAGCCGCCCTGGCCGCGGGCCACCTGGCGGCGCGCGAGGTCGACCTGGTCATGTCGACCACGGTGACCGGGCTCGCGACGCCCTCACTGGAGGCCCGCCTCGCGACCCGTACCGGTCTGCGCCCCGACGTGAAGCGGCTGCCGCTCTTCGGCCTCGGCTGCGCGGCCGGCGCCGCCGGACTGGGCCACCTCCACGACTACCTCGCGGGCCGCCCGGACCACGCGGCCCTGCTGCTGTCCACCGAGCTCTGCTCCCTCACCCTGCAGCCCTCGGACACCTCGATGGCGAACCTGGTGGCCGGCGCCCTCTTCGGCGACGGGGCCGGGGCGCTGCTCGCCGTGGGCCGCGGCCATCCGCTGCACGGCACGAGGCCGGGGCCTTCGGTGGTGGCCGCGCGCAGCCGCCTGTACCCCGGCACCGAGGGGCTCCTCGGCTGGGACATCGGCCACTGGGGTTTCCGGATGGTGCTGGGCCGTGAACTGCCCGCCCTGGTCAGGCTGCACGTGGCCGAGGAGATCGAGACGTTCCTCGCCGGGCACGACCTCAAGCCGCCGGACGTCGACGCGTGGATCGTCCATCCCGGCGGGCCGAAGGTCCTCGACGTGCTGGCCGACGCGCTGGCGCTGCCGGACTCCGCCTTCGCGGCGAGCCGGCGCTCGCTGGCGGAGGCGGGCAACCTCTCCTCGGCCTCGGTCCTGCACGTCCTGAACGCGGTCCAGGCCGCCGGTCCGCCCGCACCGGGCTCGGTCGGGCTGATGGTCGCCTTCGGCCCGGGCTTCGCCTCCGAACTCGTCCTCCTGCGCTGGTGACCTCATGCCGATGAACCCGATCAACCCCATGGACCTGTACCTGCTGCTCATGGCGCTCGTCGTGGCCGAGCGGCTCGCCGAACTCGCCGTCGCCCGCCGCAACACGCGCTGGAGCCTGTCCCGCGGCGCCATCGAGTACGGCCGCGGCCACTATCCCGCCATGGTCGCCCTGCACACCGCGCTGCTGCTGGGCTGTGTGGTGGAACCGCTCGTCGCCGACCGCCCGTTCCTGCCCGCGCTGGGCTGGCCCGCACTCGCCCTCGTACTGGCGGCCCAGGGCCTGCGCTGGTGGTGCATCAGCGCCCTCGGCCCGCGCTGGAACACCCGGGTGCTGGTGGTCCCGGGACTGCCGCTGGTGGCGGCGGGGCCGTACCGGCTGCTGCGCCACCCGAACTACGTCGCGGTCGTCGTGGAGGGTGTGGCGCTGCCGCTGGTGCACAGCGCCTGGATGACGGCGGCCGGCTTCACCGTGCTGAACCTCCTGCTGCTCGGCGTACGCGTCCGCTGCGAGGAGGACGCACTGGCCCATGCCGCGCCGATCTACCGCAGTACCGTACCGGCGGAGGGCAGGGCCCGGTGATCGACCTGCTCGTCGCGGGCGGCGGCCCTGCCGGGCTGGCCACGGCCATCCACGGGGCGCTGGCCGGGATGGAGGTCGTGGTCCTGGAGCCGCGCCCCACCCCGATCGACAAGGCCTGCGGCGAGGGCCTGATGCCGGGGGCCGTCCGCCGGCTCCGGGAGCTCGGCGTCTGCGTACCGGGCAGCCCGTTCCGCGGCATCCGCTACCTGGACGGGGTGAGCGGGCTGCACGCCGAGGGGCTGTTCCGCACCGGGCCGGGTCTCGGCACCCGCCGCACCGTCCTCCAGGCGGCGCTGGCCGAACGCGCCGACCGGCTGGGCGTACGGGTGCTCGCGCGGCGCGTCGGCGAGGTCCGCCAGGACGCGGACCGGGTCGGCGCGGCCGGCCTGACGGCCCGCCACCTCGTGGCGGCGGACGGCCTGCACTCCCCCGTCCGGCGCGGCCTGGGCCTGGCGGCGCCGCCCGCCCCCGGCCGGCCGCCCCGCTACGGGCTGCGCCGCCACTACGCCGTCGAGCCCTGGAGCGACCTGGTCGAGGTCCACTGGTCGGCGCACTGCGAGGCGTACGTGACCCCGCTGGGGCCCGGCCGGGTCGGAGTGGCGGTCCTCACCACCGAACGCGCCCCCTTCGACGTACAACTGGCCCGGTTCCCGCTGCTGTGCGAGCGGCTGGCCGGGTGCTCCGGTTCGGCGGTGCGCGGCGCCGGGCCGCTGCGCCAGCAGGCCCGGGTGCGGGTCGCGGGGCGGGTGCTGTTCGTCGGTGACGCCGCGGGGTACGTGGACGCGCTGACCGGCGAGGGGCTCACCCTGGCCGTGACCGCCGCGGGTGCACTCGTCCGCTGCGTACGGGAGGGCCGGCCGCAGGCGTACGAACGGGCCTGGCGGGAGCTGTCGCGCAGCTACCGCACGCTCACCGCGTCCTTGCTCTGGGCACGCCAACAGCCCCGGCTCGCGGGGCGGATCGTCCCGTTGGCGGCCCGGCTGCCCAGGGTGTTCACGCACGGGGTCAACCTGCTCGCGTAGGACGGCGGGACCGGGCGTGGTACGCATGCCACGGGGGCGGGACCGGCACGAACCGCCGGTCCCGCCCCCGTCGCGCGGTCAGCCGCCGGCGCCCGCCCGGGCCTGCGGTGACCGGTTCAGGAGCGCCAGGCCGGCCAGGACGGCGGCGGCCGCGGCGCAGAGCACCGCCGTGACGCCCGCCCAGGCCAGGGAGGCGCTCGCCGCGCCCTCCAGCGGGTCGAACCCCGCGACTCCGCCGACCACGTGCAGGGCGACGACGGCGACGGCACCCGCCGCACCGGCCCGCCACGCGGCGGCGGTGTCACGCACCGCCAGCAGCGCGCCGAGTCCCAGGCACAGCACGGTGGCGAAGAGGGGAGGGAGGGCGGTCGGGGCCTGGGACGGCAGGGCCGTCAGGTCGCCCGGCAGGTGCAGGACGCCGCAGACCAGCAGGGCGGCGGCCACCGGCCAGCGCAGGACGTGGCGCAGCGCCCCGGACCGGGTGGGGGTAGCCGCAAGCGTGATGGGGTCATTCATGGAACGCTCCGTTCGCCGACGCGCGGGTCTGCACATCGCACGCCGGTCAACGTGCGTCAGGGGAAGCGCACGCGCAGTCACATTCAGCGGCACCCCGCTCCGCTGCGCCATTCGGGGCGGGCAAACGGGGGAGCAGCCCGCCGGGCGGTCACCGGAGCAGACGGTTCGAGATGCGCCCGCGCGGCGCTGCTGGTTCGCTGAATCCGGCCTCCTTACCCCCCACACCCGAGGAGTGATCATGAGCGCTGGCGAAACCCAAGGCCGGGTCCGGCAACTGCGCGAGAAGGCGCAGGAGCTGAGCAAGGCGGCGGAACGCTCCACCGATCCGGAAGAGCGCCGAAGGCTCCAGGAGAAGGCCCGCCGGCTCCAGGAGCAGAGCGAGAAGGAAGGCAAGATCGACGACCGGGGCATGGATCCCATGTAGCCCGGCGTCACCTCACACATCGGCCGGTGGCCACGGGCACCGGCCGATGCCGTACTTCACGTCACGTCACGTCATATCGGTGGTTTCGCGGACACGTCTGGGGACGGTGCATGAAGGCTACGGAGGTACTGGCCGATGCGTACGGGCGCATCCGGGAGGTGGTGCACGACGTGGTCGAGGGGCTATCGGCCGAGGAGTTGAACGCGCGGATCGACCCGAAGGCGAACTCGATCACCTGGCTGGTGTGGCATCTCGCCCGGGTACAGGACGACCACGTGGCGGACGCGTCGGGCCTGGAGCAGGTCTGGACGGCACAGGACTGGTTCACCCGCTTCGCTCTGCCGGTACCTGCCGAGGCCACCGGCTTCGGGCACACCGCGACGCAGGTCGGGAAGGTCGTGGTCGAGTCGGGCGACCTGCTGCTGGGGTACTACGACGCCGTCCACGAGCAGAGCACCGCGTTCATCCGCGGACTCGCCGCCGCCGATCTGGAACGGGTGGTCGACGAGCGCTGGGACCCGCCGGTCACCCTGGGGGTGCGGCTGGTCAGCGTCATCGCCGACGACCTCCAGCACGCCGGCCAGGCGGCCTACGTACGGGGCTCGCTGCAGCGGCGGTAGCGTCCGACGCCGAACGCCCCCGCACGGCACGGACGTTGACCGGATTTCCGGCCGACTTCGGGGAAAGCATGGCAGTGACGAAAGGCGGTCGCCCGTGTCCCGTGCCCGTTACCCACGACGCTGGAACGCCCGGTGGAGCGCCGTGTGGTGTGCCGTGTGGTGCGCCGTGTGGTGCGCCTTCCTCCTGCTCGCCACCGCGGCCGGACCGGCGTCCGCCGTGGCGGGCGCACCCGCCACGGACCGGCCCGTGGTGGACACCGACCGGGGGCCCGTACGCGGCCGGGCGCACGGCGCGTACCGCTCCTTCGAGGGGATCCCGTTCGCGGCGCCGCCGACCGGGCCGCTGCGCTGGCGGCTCCCGCAGCCCGCGGCGCACTGGACCGGCGTACGCGACGCCGGGGCACCGGGCGCGCGCTGTGTACAGCTGCCGCCGGTGGGGCCGGGCGGGCCGAGCGGCTCCGAGGACTGCCTGTACCTCAATGTCACCTCGCCGAACGCATCGGCCTCGTCGGCTTCGGGCGGGCAGCGGCGGCCCGTCATGGTCTGGTTCCACGGCGGCGGCTTCGTCAATGGGGCCGGGGACCTCTACCAGCCCGAGCAGCTGGCCGTCCAGGGCGACGCAGTGGTCGTCACCGTCAACTACCGGCTCGGAATCTTCGGCCTCTTCGGGCATCCGGCGCTCGGCGGGGCCCCCGACTTCGCCATCGCCGACCAGCAGGCGGCGCTGCGCTGGGTGCGGGCCAACGCCGGGCGCTTCGGCGGCGACCCGTCCGACGTGACGCTGTTCGGGGAGTCTGCGGGCGGCCTCAGCGTCTGCGCCCACCTCACCTCACCGGCCTCGGGCGGCCTGTTCCAGCGGGCGATCCTGCAGAGCGGCTCGTGCTCCATCACCATGCCGCCCCGCTCACTGCTGCCCACCCTGGGCCGGTACGAGCCCTTCGTGCCCGAGCAGCGCACCCTCGCGGCCGGGGTGTCGGCGGCTGCCGAGCTCGGCTGCGGCCGGCCGGAGCCGGGCGCCGTACTGGACTGCCTGCGCGGGATCGACGCCGCGACGCTCACGACCCCGGAGCTGATGATGCGGTTCTCGCTCGTCTCCTACGGCAACCGCCTGCTGCCCGAGGAACCCCGGCGGGCCCTGGAGGCCGGGCGCTTCCACCGGGTGCCGGTGATCGAGGGCAGTACCCGGGACGAGATGCGGATCTTCCTGGCGCAGAGCCTGGAGGCGTTCCCCATCCCCGACGCGGGCGCCTACCGGGCCCGGGTGGAGCAGTCGTTCGGCGCGGCCGCCGTCCCGGCCGTCGAGGCGCAGTACCCGGTGGCTGCGTACCCGACGCCGGCGCTGGCCTGGGCCGCCGTACTGTCCGACGCCTCGTTCACCTGCCCGGCGCTGCGGGACAGCAGGGCGGTGGCCCGGCACGTGCCGACGTACGTGTACCGGTTCAGCGACCGGGACGCGCCGAACTTCACCGGCCTGCCGGAGGTGGAGGGGTTCCCGTACGGTGCTTCGCACGGCTTCGAACTGCCCTACCTGTTCACGATGGATGCCGCCCTGACCGCGCCGCAGCGCGAGCTGTCGAAGCGAATGACCGGCGACTGGACGGCGTTCGCCCGCACGGGCAGGCAGCCCGCCACATGGCCGCGGTTCGGCCCCGCCGGATCCGTGCTGTCCTTCGCGCCGGGGCCGGGCGGCATCCACGTGGTCGACGGGCCTGCGGAGCACCACTGCGCGTTCTGGGACGTGCAGTGGCCCTGAGCTCCGCTCACCAGGGCTCGGTGGTGACCACGTCCCCGTCCGGGGTCCGGACGGTCACCGTGCCGTGGTCCCCGTACACCTGCTGCCGCCACGACACGAACATCTGCGCGATCCGGCGGCCGTCCTCCGCCAGGCCCTTGCCGACGGATCGGGTGGTGAAGGTGACGAGTGCCTCGCCGGCGTCCCGCCCCTTGCGGACCCGGGCCTCCCTGACGGCTCGCTCGGGGAGGAAGAGGTCTGCTCTGGTGCGCCGCTCGGCGTAGTAGGCGTTGAAGTCCCGGGTCATGTCGAACCACCCCGCACCGCCGCAGGGGCCCGCACCGTTGGTGATGTCCCCGTCGGTGGGCGGATTCGGCGCCCCGGTGTCCTGATCGGTGGGCGGACCGGCATACCCACCGGTCTCCTGATCCGTGGGCGGCCCCGCGTACCCACCGGTCTCCTGATCCGTGGGCGGACCGGCGTAACTCCCCGTCTCCTGATCCGTCGGCGGCCCGGCGTAGCCACCCGTCTCCTGGTCGGTCGGGGGACCGGCGTAACCGCCTGTTTCCTGATCCGTCGGAGGCCCGGCGTAGCCGCCGCCTTGCTCCTCCGTCGGCGGATCCGGCAGACCCGTGCCGCCGCCCGTCGTCCGGTCGAGGCCGCAGGTCTCCTTCGCCGGCGCGGGCGGCGCGGCGGCTTCCCCGGCATGTCTCGTGCCACAGGCCGCGAGCGCGGCGCACAGGAGCCCCGCCACCGCCGCTCTCCCGGCCATGGACACAGCTGTCCTCGTCATGGTCCTCCCCCTTTGCCCAGGGAGAGGGGATCACGCCGCCCGCGGTTCCACGTCCCGGCGGCGGCTATCGTGCCGCCATGACCGGCCCCGGGCAGCGCCCTCTCCTCTTCCTCGACGTCGACGGACCGCTCATCCCGTTCGGGGCCACGCCCGAAGAGCTCCCGGACGGCTATCCGACGTACGGGACACGGCCCGACGCGAACCCCCTCCTCGCCAGGATCGATCCCGGGCTCGGACCCCGCCTGCTGGCGCTGCCGTGCGAACTGGTGTGGGCCACGACCTGGATGGACGACGCGAACGAGTGGGTCGCGCCGCGCACCGGACTGCCGGATCTGCCGGTGGTGGCCTGGCCTGACCCGTACGAGGAGGAGAGCCCCCGGGAGCGGATCCACTGGAAGACCCGTGCCCTCGTGGACTTCGCCGCCGGCCGCCCGTTCGCCTGGGTCGACGACGAGATCACCACGGCCGACCGGACCTGGGTGACCGCACACCACCCCGGCCGGTCCCTGCTCCACCGCGTGGACCCCCACTTCGGCCTCACACCCGCGGACTTCGCCACACTCGCCGCATGGCTGCGCGGGCCCGCCCACGACAGACCGTGAGCATGGACCGGGGCACCCCGTGCGCGGGCGACTGGTGCACCTGCACCATCCTCACCGACGCATACGCCGCCCGGCTCGAGAGCCCTCAGGTCCAGGACGCGGCCACCAGGGAGCGTTCCGCCGCGGCCAGGTGGGTGGATGCGGCCAGCCAGGCCCAGGCGTAGGCGTCGGGTGAGGGGTCCGTCAGGCGGCCGAAGGAGTCGCGGGGGCGGCGGTCCGCCTCCGCGGCGAGAGCCGTGGCGAGCTCCGCCGCCGCGGTGAAGCCGGCCCGGCGCAGCGGCCCGTACGAGGTGAGCGGCTCGGCGGTGCGTGCCGCCTCGGCGACGGCGCGTCGGCCGCCCGCGACCCCGGTTTCCAGCAGTCGGCGTACCCGCCACAGCGGTGAGTCGGCCAGCAGGTCCGGAGCCTCGGCAGCGGAAGCGGGGGCGGGGGCGGGGGTCTCGGCCGTACCGGGCGGGAAGTGGCTGCCCTGGAGCAGGTCGTAGCCGAGGTCGGCGCGGCCCAGCCACTCCTCGGGCAGGCGCAGGGTGTACTCCGCGCCGGGCACCGGCCCGACGGCGAGCGGCCGCAGGGTGGCGGCGCGGTCCAGGTCGGGCCGGCCCAGCACGCGGAGCACCAGCCCCGGATGGGCGGCGATACGGCGGAGGTTGGCCGTGTGCGGCAGTTCCGGGTGGGGGTGGGCGGCGCGCAGCCGCAGCAGGGGCGCGTCCGCTCGTACCTCGCGGACCAGGAGGTCCTCGCCGGCCGCCCCGACGACGGTGACCTCGCAGCCGAGGAGGGCGGGCGCGGCTCCGTCCGGGTCGGTGTCCCGGTCGGCGAGCCGGGCTGCCACGGCCTCGGCCGCCGGGCGGGCGAACAGCCCTGCGGCCGGCTCCTCGGTCCACCGGACTCCGCGCAGCGGGGTCGCCTGGACCCCGCGTCCGGCGCCGAGGCGGCCGTCGGCGGAGACCGTGGCCCCGGCGATACGGAGTCCCCCGCGCGCGAGGCCCGCATGGTCGAGGGCGGCTCCGCCGAGGGCCACGGAGGCGGAACCGGCGCCGCGGGCGCGGGCCAGGCCGCCGGGGCGGACGTCGGAGACCGAGTAGCGGGCGCCGTCGGGGGCGAGCAGGTGGGTGACCACTCCCCCGTAGCCGGTGGCCGACAGGACGGGCTCCCGGCACAGGCCGTACACCCGCAGGCTGCCGCCCGGCTGGTAGGCGCGGCGTGCCGTGCCGGTGAGCGCCGGGCCGGGCGTTCCCGAGGCCAGAAGTCCGGCGGTGTGCAGGAGTTCGCGGAAGGCTCCGGTGAGGTCGCCGAGCCGGTGGGCGCCACTGCGCTCCCGGGCGGCGCGCAGGCCTCGTACGACGCGCAGAGTGGCGGCCTCGGCCCGGGGCAGCCCGGCGAGGCGCGCGGTGTGGGCGGCCCGCAGCAGCTCGGCCTGGACCACGGCGCCGCCGGCCGTGACGCCGGCCGCGAGGGCCTCGGCGGCGGCCTGCCAGAGCGCGGCGGCAGCGCCGAGCTGGGCGGCGGTGAGGGCAACCGGCGCGGGTTCGGGCGTGCTCGGCGGAGCGACGGGCGCGGACCCCGAGGCGGCTTCGGCCCCTCCGGGAACGGCAGCGGGCGCAGCTCCCGGCACCGAGCCGGCCTCGGGATCGGGCTCCGGCGGCAGCTGCCCCGCGTCCGCGAGCGGCGCCGCGCCGAGTACCGCGGCCCGGTGCAGGCAGCGCGGCGCCAGCAGGCAGGTGCAGACGGCCTGTTCGGCCGCGGTGACCGTACCGGCCGGGCCCGGCCGCAGGGTGACGAGCGCGTCCTCGCCGAAGCGGACGGTGACACTCCCGTCGTCCGCCCGGGCGGCGCCCGCGGCGCAGCCCTCGATGGCGGCGTCGAGCTTCTTGCGCAGCCGGGCGGTGAGGTTCTCGACGGCCTCGGCGAGGACCTCGGGGGCGACGGGCGGAAGGAGCCCTGTGTTCACATCGGCACTCAGCTCGGTATCGGCGTTCGTCTCGGTACTCAACGGGGTTCTCCACGGAGGCGGTCGCCGACCCAGCGGGCGAGGGCGAGCGGGCTGAGGGCGGCCACCGGCATGCCGGCCGCGACGAGCTGCCGGGCGACGGGGACCGAGTACCGGGGGGCTCCGGCGTCGTCGAGCGCGGCGCAGCCCAGCAGATGGGCTCCGGACGCGGCCAGTGCGCGGACCTCCCCGAGGAGTCCGCCGATCGGCGCGCCCTCCTCGAAGTCGCTGACCACGACGACGAGGGTGCGGCTGGGCACGGTGATCAGGGACCGTGCGTGGGCCAGGCCCGCCGCGATGTGCGTACCGCCGCCGACACGGACCTCCAGGAGCAGCGAGAGCGGGTCCTCGACGCGGTCGGTGAGGTCCACGACCTGGGTGGAGAAGGCCAGGAAGTGGGTGGACAGGGTCGGTACACCGCCGAGGACGGCGGCGGTGAGGGCCGACCAGATGACCGAGGCCTCCATGGAGCCGGAGACGTCGACCACGAGGATCAGCCGCCAGTCGGCCTCGCGGCTCGCCCGGGTGCTGAACACGGGCCGTTCCGGGACGACGACCACCCGGCCGTCGTCGAGGCGGCGGGTGTGCGCGAGGTTGGCCCGCAGGGTCCGGGCCAGGTCGAGCCTGCCGCCGGGGCGGCGGGTGGGGCGCGGGGTGGCGAGGCCGGAGAGCGCCGGGCGCAGCCGGGTGGCGAGCTCCTTGGCGAGTTCGTCGACCAGCCGCCTCACCAGGGGCCGCAGTCGGGCGAGTTGGGTCTCGGGCATGCCGCCGGCCAGCGACAGGACCGAGCTGAGCAGTTCCACGGAGGGGCGGACGGCCGCCGGGTCGAGCTGGCTCAGTACGTCGGAGCGGCCCGCGTCGGCCGCGTCGGCGAGCACCTCCTCGCGTACGTCGGCGCCGAAGAGCGATTCGAGCTCCTGCGACCATTCGCGGGCCGTGGGGAACGAGGGCTCCTGTCCCCCGCCGTTGCCGCCGTTGCCCCGGCCGCCTTCGAGGTCGGCGGCGCCTTCGCCGCGGCCGTTGCCGTACAGCTCGTCGAGGGCGTGGGCGTAGCGGCGGGCGCCTGCGGGGAGCCGGTCGCGCTGGCGGCCGAGCAGCAGGCGCCAGCGGTCTGCGGGGGCCAGCCGGTGCTCTCCGCGCAGGGGCGCGGGCAGGGGCGGTACGGGTACCTCCGGATCGGGGCCGGGTTCGGGAGCCGGGGTGTCCCCGGCCGGCAGCGGAAGGGCCTTGAGGGCCGCGGCGCCGGCGGCGTCCGCGGCGGCCCAGAGGGCGAGCAGGGCGGGCGGCGCGTCGAGGGACAGGTCGATGCGGTCGCCGAGCCGCTCGGTGACGGTGTCCAGCAGCCGGTCGCGGGCGGCCGGGGCGAGTACGTCGAAGCCGCCGCGCAGGGCCGGGAGCCGGTCCAGGAACTCCTGGTCGGCGAGGCCGTCGATCCGGTCGAGGACCGGGGTGAGGGCGGCCGCGGAGGAGTCGAGCAGCGGTCCCGCGGCGGCCAGGACTCCGCCGAGGCGGCGGGCCAGGGAGCGCCGGCCGTCGGGGGCGGCGGCGCCGTCGATCCATCCGGCGGCCCGGCCGCCGAGACCGGCGGCCGGATCGAGATCGAGGAGGACCCGTACGGCCAGTGCCGCGCCCTGCATCAACGGGGATGCGGTGGCGGTCAGTTCCGCCAGGGCGGTGTCCATCCGCAGGCCCAGGTGCAGGGTGGCGGCCCGGTCGGCGAGGGCCACGAGGGCGCGCGCGTCGCCGTGGTCCTCGCTGCCGGCGAGTCCGGGCAGGGACCGTACGGCGGCTTCGAGGAGCCGGTCGGTGAGCGCGGCCGCGGCGGTGCGGGAGCCGTCGGAGGCACCGGGGAAGTGCCCGCGGGCGAGCCCCTCCAAGAGATCCAGCGACTCGAGGAGTTCGGGCAGGGTCGCGGTCTGCGGAAGGACCTCGCCGGCCTCGTCCAGCCGTACGTCGACCAGCTCGGGCAGATCGCACCGCGCGGCGGCGGCCAGGCCGGTGAGGATCTGGGCCGGGGTCGGACCGCCGTCGGCGGCGGCCCGGCGGGCGGTCTCGCGCAGGGTCCCGGCGGCGGCCTGGGCGGCGGTGACGCCGCGGACGCCGGCCAGGTCGAGGCGGGCCGGGACGGAAGGCGTCCAGGTCAGCCGCCACTTGGTGCCGAGGGCGGTGCCGTCGCCGGTCGCGGCCACGTCGAGGGGCTCCCCGTACGAGGCCCCGCAGACGGCCAGCCGCCGGAGCAGGACCTCGCGGCGCCGGTCGAGCGGGGAGCGGAGCGGGTCGAGGCGAACCTCGCGGGAGGCGGGCTCCTCGGGGCCCGGCAGCCGCAGCTCCGCCAGCTCGGCCTCGACGGAGGGGCCGAGTCCGGAGCGCGGGGCGTGCGGGGTGATCCGGCCGCGGCCGGTGCCGACGAAAACGGCCTCCAGCGCACGGGCCAGCGCCCGGCCCCGGCCCAGGGGTTCGCCCTGGCCGAGCACGGTGGTGACGGCCTCGAGGAGTTCGCCCCGGCCGGGGGCGGGGAGCCCGCGCAGGACGGCCAGGTCGCAGGCGAGCCGCAGCGTCTCGGCGGCCTCGCCGGTCCCGGCGGTGTGCCCGGCGCGGCGCAGCTCCCTGCAGATGCCGGTGAGGGCGACGGACGCGGCATCCCGCACCCGCACCGGATCCCCGCCGGCCTCGAGCACGGCCTGCTGCCAGAGCGGATCCCGGATCCCGGCGGGGTACCCGGAGCGGGAGTCGAGCAGATCGAAGGAGTAGGGCACGAACGAGGTGACGGCCCCCTCGCCGGCATCCACCCCGGGCACGAGAGCCGGCCCCTCGGCCACTCCACGGACGGCCGCGCCCGAAGCACCCGCCGGGCCGGCGACGGAGCCTGCCCCGCGCCCACCACCGGGCGCCGGCGTTTCCGGGGCGGAAGCGTCCGCCCCGGAACCGGGCACCGGCACCTCGTCCGCTGCCGGGGCGCTGTTCCCTGGCCCGGGAGCGGGTTCCGCCACCACGACGGCCGCGGGCTCCGTGCCCGACGCGCGGTCCGCACCGGTGGTCCGGGACGGGGCCGAAGGAGCGCCCTGGCCGGCCCGTACGGCAGCATCCGTCGGGGCGGAGGCGACAGCCGCCGGTGCCGGGTCGGCGACGAGGGCCGGGGCGTGGAAGGCGCCGATCAGGGCGGCGACCTTCCGGCCCCCCGAGGCGGCGGCGTTGACGACGCTGCGCATGTGGGCCTCGCGGGCCAGGTCGGTCGCGGGGACGGGGCCGTCCTGGCGCAGGGCCCAGCCGACGCCGAGGGCGGCCCGCCGGACGGCTTCCGGGGCGCAGCCGGGGGCCAGCACCTCCACGGCCCGGTCCCACAGGTCGTCACCGTCGCGCCCGGTCCCGGACGCGGTCAGCGCCTGCGCGAACAACCGCCGACGGCCGTGCGGCGAGTCCTCGGACGCGTCCTGGTCCGAGGAGGGCAGGGTCCAGCCGGGGTCGGTCAGCGGGAGGTCGCAGCAGCGGACCTCCGCGCCGCGCGCACGCGCCCAGCGGATGGCGGCCAGCTCCGGGGAGAAGTCCGCGAACGGGTAGAACGCCAGCCCGCCGTCCCGGCCCGTACCGGCCAGGGCGACGGGAGCCGCGGTCTCCGGGTCCGCCAAGTGCTCCAGCCACGGCTGGAAGTCGGTCGGCAGCTCGACGCACACCACCTCCGCCTCCGAGGCGTCCAGCAGCGCCGGAACCACCGCCGCCAGCGCGGGGCTGTGGTGGCGCACACCCAGCAGGTACGGCGCACGGGACGCGGCGAGCGCACCCACGGCGTCCCGCGGATCGGCAGGCGCGGAGGCGGACGCGGCGGTCCGCACGTCAGCCGGGTTCGCGGCGGCGACCCGGCGCGTATCCGCGGGCTCCCCGGGCCGAGCGCCCGGAATCGGCCCGGTCATCGGAGGTTTCCGCGGAGGTCCCAGAGGCGGCGCCACATCGCCGAGCCGTCTTCCGCGCGGCGGCGGACCGGGCCGTCCCAGTAGCCCAGCAGGCGGCCGTGGTCGGCCGGGTCGTCCTTGCGGACCACGCCCAGCAGGTGGCCCGGCAGCAGGTCCAGTACGTCGCCGCCCGGCAGGTACGCCGCGGCGACGCCCAGCGAGGCCGCCACCTGGACCGCCTCGGCGGTGGACATGACCGTACCGGGGCGTTCCACGTCCCAGCCCTCCGCCGAGCGCCCGGAGCGCAGGTCCCGGAAGACCGTGACCAGCGCATCCAGGACCGCGTCGTCCACCCCGAACGCGGCGCCCGCCCGCTGCACCGCGGCCACCGCCTGGCGGCGGATCAGCGTGGCCTCGGCGTCCGCGTCCGCGATCGGCGCGACCGTCTCGAAGTTGAAGCGCCGCTTGAGGGCGGCGGACATCTCGGAGACACCGCGGTCACGCAGGTTGGCGGTGGCGATGACCGTGAACCCGGGGGCCGCGGAGACCACCGCGTCCTCGGTGGCGGTCAGTTCGGGCACGCTCACCCGCCGGTCGGACAGGATCGACACCAGGGCGTCCTGCACCTCGGGCAGGCAGCGGGTGATCTCCTCGACGCGCACCACCCGCCCGGTCCGCATCGCGGAGAGCACCGGGGAGTCGACGAGCGCCTGGGAGGTGGGGCCCTGGGCGAGCAGCAGGGCGTAGTTCCAGCCGTACCGGAAGGCGTCCTCCGTGGTGCCGGCGGTGCCCTGCACGGTCAGCGCACTGGTACCGCAGACGGCGGCGGCCAGCAGCTCGGACAGCATCGACTTCGCGGTGCCGGGCTCGCCGGTGAGGAGCAGGCCGCGTTCGCCGGCGAGGGTGACGACGCAGCGCTCCACCAGGGCCCGTTCGCCGACGAACTTCGGGGCGATGGCCAGTTTGGCCGGGAGCCCGGCACGGCGGCGCCCCGGCAGGGCCAGTTCCACGCCTTCGCTGCCGCACACGAAGGTGACGACGGCGCGCGGGGTGAGCGCCCAGCCGGGCGGGCGGGGGCCGGTGTCCTGGGCGGCGAGGAAGGCGAGTTCGGCGGAGTACCGCTCTTCGGCGGGCAGGGCCTGCCGGGTGGCGGCCGGGGCAGCTGTTTCGGTCACGGTCATGAGGTGTGTCGTGTCCTTCGGGGTATGTGCGAAGTCGGTGGGATGTGTGGGGAGGGGCCCGGGCGGCGCACTGCGCCGCCCGGCCGGCTCACCGGTCGGCCGTCAGCGGCGTCGCGTGCGGGTGCGCTTGACCTTCAGGGCCTCGAAGCGCGGTACGTCGCCCTCGCGGACCCGCTGCCAGGCCCTCCGGTAGAGGTCAACGGCCGGCTCGTCCGGGACCAGCACGCCCAGCACCGGCCGCCCGGCCGGGGCCAGACCGTACATCGGGAGCTTCCACCGCTCCACCGGCAGCACCGGCGAGGACATCTCCGCCCAGCCGCCGGGCAGGAACAGCGAGCGCCCCGCCCGGGTCCGGGAGGCCGTCACCACCAGCTCGGTGGCGGCCAGTTCGGCACGGGCGGCCTTCAGCCGGGCCGGCTTCCAGCCCGTCCAGCGGGCCACGTTGCGGTCGGTGGGGTCGGGCATCGCGAGCAGCGCCAGGTACACGGCGGCCGCGTCCGCGCCCAGGCCGTGGGCCTCGGAGACCTCTGCCACCAGCTCGGGCACCGAGCGGCTCGGGTCCTGCGGCCACCACGTGCCGTCCTTGTCGGCGGCTCCTGCCGCCGGCGCGCCCGGATCCGCCAGGAGAGCCGCGAACCGCGCGTCGTGGACGGCCCGCAGCGCCGTCTCCACCGGCGACGGCTGCTGGTCCTCGCCGCGCAGCGCCGGCAGGTACGGGTCGGAGCCGGTCGAGTCGAGCAGGGCCGTCCGCAGGGCGGGCTTGGGCCGGTCGTCCGCGGTGGCCATGACCACCGCGCCGTACCGCTCGTAGCCCTCGCCCGTCTCGGTCGGCGTGCCCGCGGCCTTCCGGAAGTCCGGCAGGCTGGTGAAGTGCCCGATGCTGAGCATCAGTTCGGGCGCGGCGAGCCGCTGCCGGACGGCGGTCAGGGCGGGCGGCAGCGCGGCCCGCAGGGGGTCCCCGGCGGGCAGCCGGTGGGCGGCCCAGGCCGTCAGGGTCAGCGCGCCGGTCAGGACGGTCGAGGTGAAGGGGTCGTCGGCCGGTTCGCGGGGCTCGACGTGGTCCCCCTTCACCTCCCAGGCGACGTCCACGCTCAAGGGGCGCGACTGTGCCGGGCCGAGGATCGCGGCCAGCGCCCGGTGCGTGGACCAGCCGGTGCGCGCGGCGCGCGTGGCCTCGGCGAGCAGCCACTCGGGCACGGGCGTACGACGACCCACGAGACGGTTCCACGCCTGCGCGGCGGCGGCCACGTCCGGACCTTCGGTCCACAGCCGCGCCGGGTCGGCGGGCAGCAGCGCGGCGACGACCTCGCGCCGCACCTCGATCTGGAGGCTCTTGAGCTCGGACCGGGCGTGCTTCGCGTCGGCCGCCTTGACGCCCAGGGCGGTGCGCAGTTCGGCCGGCAGGAAATGGTGCTCGTAGCTGTCGATGTTCGGCAGGCCGGCCAGCAGCAGACGCGCCAGCGTGCCGGACACCCCGGTGAGACGGGCGAACTCCTCAGCGGCTTCCGGCAGGAACGGCGCCGTTCCGCGTTCGGCGGCCTCGGCCAGGAAGGCCGTCAGCCAGCCGGGGCCGCGCTCCCGGTCGCCGAGCGGGGCGTCGCCGCGCACGGTGTAGGGGCCGGGCACGGCGAAGCGGCCGGCCGGGTCGTACAGCAGCGCCCCGAACTCGTGTCCGTCGGGTACGGACACGCTGTGCTCGGTGAGGCCGAGGACGGCTCCGCCGCCGAGCGGGAGCAGGCTGCGGTGCGAGGTGTTGCGCTCGATGCCGTCGGGGGTGCGCAGATGGCGCTGGTCGAGGTGGACCAGGACCCGGCGCCAGCGGTCGGCGGAGCCCTCGGCGGAGTCCAGCCCGAGCGCGTCCACCCGGCCCAGCAGGGTGCACAGGGCGGTCCGCTGCTCGTCGGTGGTACCGACGGCGACGGCGCGGTACGCGATCGCCGCGGGCTGGTCCAGCAGCTGCGTGAACGGGAGCGCGGAGTACGACAGCTCGGGCAGGTCGAAGTGGAGCCGGCCGGGGACCTCTTCGGCGCCCGTGTCGGCGGCCGCCCGGACCAGCCCGTCCAAGTAGCGGTAGGCGACGTCGCTCTGGGCGCCCCAGCGGTAGTACCCGGTGCCGACGAGCCCGTACAGCGCGTCGGCGATCAGTTCGTCGGTCGGGCCTTCCGGCCCCCGGTCGGCCGCCGCACCCGTGTCGGGGTCCAGCCGGGCGGCGACCTCGTCCAGCGCCTTCTGCTGGACGAGGGCGAAGCGGAGGACCTCGATGATGCCGCCGATCAGCTTCGGGGCGGTGACCTGCGGCAGCGCGGCGCTCACCACGTCGGGGAGGTCGGTGACCGCTTCGGCCGTGGCGGCCGCCTCGAGCAGGGCGCCGATCGTGGCCCGGTCCGCCGCGCGCAGGGCGGCCGAGGCCTCGGGGTCGCGTGGACGCAGCGCGTACCAGAAGGGCAGCGGCGGGAGGTCGACGCTGCCGGTGGCGAAGGCGGCGTTGCGGTAGTCGCTGCGCGACTGGGCGGTGACCACGCCGTCCGGGTCGCTGATGCTCAGCTCGCGCCAGCGGTGCGTCAGGGCGCGGGGCCGCTCGTCGCCGGGGAAGGCGAGCGCGGCGACGGGCATCTCGCTGCCCTCGGGCACGCTCACGGTGCGTCCGGCGGTGTCGGCGCCCTCCCAGCCCCGCCCGGGGAGGCGTACGGTGCGCCAGCCGAGCAGGCCGTCCACGGGTGCGCCGAGGACCGAGCCCTCGACCGTGGGCGCGGGCCGCAGCCAGGCGGACTGGGCGGGCACGGTGGCGTCTGCGGGGTGCGCGCGCAGGGCGTCGGCGAGGAAGCCGGGCTGCGAGAGCCGCCCGAGGGCGCCGTCCGAGGGGTCGTACTCGCGCCAGCCGCCGTCGTTGTCCTGGTCGCGGCGCTGCCACAGCCAGTACGAGGTCCCGTCGTGCAGCAGGGGCTGCTCGCTCGGCAGCCTGGTGTCTCCCGCGTGCAGGACACCGCCGCCGGTGGTGCGGCCGCCGCCGGGCAGGGGCAGGCTGATGTCGTCGGAGCGCAGGTTCCAGTGGTTGCCGGAGTGGTCCAGGGTGAACACGGTGCCGGGCGCGGTGTGCCAGTAGCCCTCGATGCCCCCGCCGCCCCAGTGGGAGGACCAGAAGACGAGCAGTTCGCCGTCGACGTAGTGGAATCCGTACCGGTGCGAGGTGCCGCTCGGCGCCCGCAGGTCGTGGGTGAGCACGGTGGAGTCGGCGTCGATGACGCGGACCTGGGCGGAGTTGGCGACGATCAGGTGGGGCCAGGCCTCGACGACGGTCAGCCCGTGCCCGCCCTGGCCGGCGGGTGTCATCTCGGCGATCGCGGACTCCCAGGCGGGCCAGGACAGTTCCTCGAAGAGGCCGGCGCGCAGGGTGCGGGCGAGGGTTTCGCCGAGGTCGGCGGCGGCCGCGGCGGCCACCTCCTCCCGGGCGAGTTCGAGGGCCTCGGCGGGCAGCCAGGTCAGCCGGCGGATGGCCTCGGGCAGGCCGGGCAGACCGGCCGCGGTGGAGGCGCCGGCCACGTCGTGCATCCACTCGGTGAGCATCGGGCGGCCGCCGGGCGAGGCGGCGAGCAGCCGCATGACGTTCACCGAGTCGGCGTCACCGCCGAGGCCGTACGCGGCGCGCCGGAAGGCGGGCCGGAAGCGGGGGTCGGCGGCGATGGCGAGGAGGTCCCGGCGCTGGTCGGAGCCGGCCCAGGCGGCCAGGTTCAGCTGGTCGTGGCGCCGGTGGGATGTGGAGTCGGTCTCGGGGTCGGTGACCGGGATGTCCAGGGAGAGCAGCAGGTCCAGCAGGTCGGCGTCCTCGACGCCCACCTTCAGGCCTGCTTCGCGGCCGGGCTCGGCGAGTTCGGTGCGCAGCCGGTCGGCCGCCCGGGTGACGAGGTCGAGCAGGGCGGGCAGCGTGGGGCGCGAGCCCCAGCCGCTGTGGCGGGCGGCGTGGAAGCGTTCGAGCCAGCCGGCGGCGCCGTCGGAGCAGCGCTGCTCGGCGGGCAGTTCGGCCGCGATCAGCCCGGCGGTCGCGCCGGATTCCTCGAGCAGGCCCAGCCAGAGGGCGGAGAGTTCGCCGTCGCCGCCGCCGGGCGGCATCAGACCGAGCAGGGTGCCCCGTACGGCCGGCACCCGGCGGGCCAGCGCGACGAGGGCCGTGCGGTGTGCCTTCCACCAGCCGTACGCGGCGCGCAGGGTGGCGGGCAGCGGCAGCAGCTCGGCGAGGTAGTCCTGCTCGGCCTCGGTGCCGGTCAGGCCGGCGGCCCGGGCGAGGCGGCGCAGCTCGGTCGCGGCCTGCGCGGAGGGCGGCAGCCCGCCCGCGGTGCGGCGTACGCACAGGCGGCGGAAGCGCTCGTGGGCCTCGGCGGGGCTGACGCGGCCGGACAGCTCCTTGCCGTAGCCGGTGAGCACCTTCACCGGGAGGGCGCCGACCAGGGCGAATTCGAGGAACACGCCGTCGAGGCGGTCCTCGTCGACGGCGAGGCCGTGCTGGGCCTCGCTGGTCCGGGCGCGGCCGAACAGCTGGGCGGCGTACGTGGTGTTCTCGACGGCGAGGAAGACGCGGGCGGCCTGCTCGTAGAAGACGGGCAGGAAGTGCGGGACGGCGGCGGCGAGCCGGCCGGCCAGTTCGTGGCAGGCGTCGAGGGCGGCCTTGGGCTTGGTCTTGGCCTGGCGGGCGAGCCGGTCGAGTTCGGGGACGACGGCGAGGGCGTGGTGTCCGTCCTCCGGGTGGTGCACGAGGACCCATTCGGGGAAGCCGAGGGCCTGGCGCTGGCCGAGGCCGACCACGGGCGGCTCGCCCTCGTCGAGTACGAGTCCCAGGAAGCCGGCGGCCAGGTCCTCGGCCGGACCCAGTTCGGCGGCGGCCAGCCGGACCACGACGCGGTCGTCGGCGAGGGCGGGGTGGCGGTAGGTGCGTGCGGTCAGGTCGACGGCCGAGGGGCCTGCGCCCTCGGTGCCGCTCGGCAGCACGGCGCCGGCCTTGAGCAGCAGTTCGGCGTCGGCCGCGGTGTCGGTTGCCCTCGTGGTGCTGGTGGTGGTGCTCATCGCGCGTCCCCGCCCTCTTCGATCTTGCGCCCGGCGTACAGCGCCGCGGCCATCCGCATTCCCTCGGACCAGGCGACCGGTCCGACCTCCGTCAGGCGCACCGCCCGGCCGTTCTCGTCGTGCCAGCTCAGGGCGCCGGTGCTCGTCTCGTCCTCGTAGTACGGCTCGCCGATCCAGACCGCCGCTTCCGTACCTCCGCCCGTGTCGCGGACCTTGCAGGTCGCGTAGCCGCCGGAGACCCGGTAGCCGAGGCCCGTCGCCCGGGCGGCCAGGCCGAACCGGCTCGCGAAGACCCCGCCCGCGTAGTCCCGTACCTCGGTGGCGGTGGCCGCCAGACCCTCCGGCTTCTCCCACGTCGGCCGGTGGATCTGCTCGACGCGCTGCACGATGCCGAGTTCGGCCGCGAAGTCCCGTACGTCGTCCAGGTCGGGCAGCAGCACCGGGTGCGGCAGGGTCACCGTGCGCGGGGAGAGCCGTACGGTCTCGCCGTCGAGGTTGACCACCTTCAGCTCGCCGGAGGCGGTGGCGTCCCGCAGGAAGCCCACCTCGTCCGGGTCCTCGCCGACGACGGCCATGTCGCGCAGTGCGTTCTGCCAGGCCTCGTCCGGCCAGACCTGCGCGAGCAGCGCCGTCGGCACGGGCAGCGAGGAGACCATCCAGGTGTCCACCTGGGCGATGCAGGCGGCCTCGTGCCGATCCAGCCATTCGGCGAGCCGGCGCAGCCGGTCCACCTCGGGGTGGTCGCGCAGCGCCTTGGGCAGCGTCTTCAACTGCCGCCCCGCCGTCCGGCCGGTGGCGGACCGCGCCGCCACCTTCCCCTCCACCAGGGCGATCTCGTACCCCTCGCCCGCCGCCAGCCATGCCATCAGTACGTGCCCCTCCGCCTGCCCGATCCGGATGCGCGCAGCGTCGACCAGGGGGAAAAGACCCCCTGAGCTGCGGTATGCGGGGAGACTAGCGAGAGCCACTGACAATGCCCCACGAGGGGGCCCTGCTCGACGTCGGTGCGGGCGCGGCCGGTTGGGCGTCCGGTTGAATGTCCGGTTCTGGGTAGTCTTTCCCGGACAGGGTGCGGAGCCGGCTCGGGGTGGGATTCATGGGACGTCAGATACGTGTACGCGGTGCGGTCCTGGCGGCGTCGGTGCTGCTGGCCGCGGCCGGGTGCTCGGGAACGGGCACGACGGACAAGGACGCGAAGCCCTCGGCGCCGCCGCCCTCGGCCGGGACGTCGCCCTCCGCTCCGGGTGCGGGCGACGCCAAACCGGCCGCCGGGGACGTGCTGCCCGGCCTGGTCACCGCCCAGGTGGCCCGGACCCGGCTGGCCGCGCTGAAGGTCGCGCCGCCCGGCACCATGGCCGGCTACAGCCGGGCCAAGTTCACGCACTGGGCCGAGCAGGGCAACAAGTGCGACACCCGCGAGGTGGTCCTCAAGCGCGACGGCAAGGACGTCACCCAGGACTCCGAGTGCAAGGCGGTCTCCGGCACCTGGAAGAGCCTGTACGACGGGGTGGTGGTCACCGAGGCGTCGAAGATGGACATCGACCACATGGTGCCGCTCGCCGAGGGCTGGCGCTCGGGTGCGGCGGGCTGGGACGCCGCGCAGCGCAAGGCCTTCGCGAACGACCTGACCCACCCTCAGCTGCTGTCGGTGACCGCGGCCACGAACCGGTCGAAGGGCGACCAGAGCCCGGACCTGTGGCAGCCGCCGGACAAGTCGAGCTGGTGCCAGTACGGGCGGGCCTGGACCACCGTGAAATCGACGTACGGCCTGACGGTTACGGAACCGGAGAAGAAGATGCTCGGGACGATGCTGGACAGCTGCGCGGCATGACCGGACGGCAGCAGTGGTACGACGGGGTCCTGGCCGGGCCCGGCGGGGCGATGACCGACGAGGTCGGCGTCATCACGGGCCCGCTGACCGTGCGGACGACGGCGGTGGCGGGCGGGCGGGTCCGGATCGAGATCCAGTACACGGACGCGGAGGAGTGGTACACCCTGACCGGCAGCCCGGTCCCCCACCACGGCGACCCGGCCGCCGTCCACGCCGCCGTGCTCGCCGCTGTCCGCGCGGGCCATGCGGCCGAGGCCCCGGGCCCGGCCCCCTCCTGACCCACTGCGGCAGGCCAGGGCGATGATCAGCATCATGGTCCCCATGACACCTATATCCACACCGACACCGATCACGGGCATGGACCTCACCGGCTTCACCGAGCGCGAGCAAGGGGTCTGGACCGACGAGAAGGGCCTCGTCCTCTCGGTCCATTTCTTCCCCCTGGTCCCGGATCTGCCGGCGCCGCTGCAAGAGACCGACCGGCTCCGGCACGGCCTCGCCCGGTCCGTGGCCCGCGCGGGCGGAGGGCTGATCGAGGCCGTGCCCGGCGAGGTGGACTCCGTCCCGGCCGTACGGCAACTGGTCAAGGTCCGGCGGCCGAACACCGGGCACGGGCTGGTGTTCCTCGCCTCCTGGACCGTGCCGAAGGCGGGCTGCAGCACCGTGATCAAGGTGCAGGCGGGCGAGCAGGGCACGACCGGGATGCGGGAGGCCCTCGTCGGCGCCCGTGTGGGCCACGAGAACTACTTCCGCCCGCACCCGTACGGGCCGGACGTTTCGGGCGGACTGCCGTACCACGTCGCCGACCTCGAGGAGTGGGACGCGGAGTTCCCCGAGCACCCGCTGACGCTGGTCCGCGGCGCGCTGCGGCGGATCGCCCCGACGGTGGTCCTGGACGAGCGCTTCAAGGCCCTCCCGCCGTTCGGCCCGCCGGCCGCCCCGCGGCGCCGCTGGTTCCGCCGGCCCTGATCCGCCGGCCCTGATCCGCGGGCTGCGGAAGAACCCTCGGGTCAGCCCTCGTACTCCGACAGGTCGATGCTGTGGACCTGGAGCAGGTGGCCGTGCTCCGGGTCCGTCGTGTCGAGGTCCAGCACCATGCCGAGCTTGCGGATCACGTTCTCGGACTCCTCGTGGCCCGACCGGTTCACCGCGATCACCCGGTCGAGGCCGCGGTCCTGGAGGGCGAACTCCAGGGTGGCCTGCGCGGCCTCGGAGGCGTAGCCCTGGCCCCAGTACTGCCGGCCGAGCCGCCAGCTGACCGCCACGAAGTCCCGTGCCTCCGCCGGGGACTGCGCCACGGACAGGCCGACGGCCCCGATCAGCTCCCCCGAAGCCAGCAGTTCGACGGCGAAGAGGCCGAAGCCCTCCTCGTCCCACTCGTCCTCCCAGCGCTCGATCTCCTCGGCGGTCTGCTCAAGGTCGAGGGTGGAGCCGTCGCCGATCCAGCGCATCACGTCCGGGTCGGCATTGATCTCCGACAGGGGGACGAGGTCGTCGTCGGTCCAGCGGCGGAGAAGGAGTCGGGGGGTACGGATCTCGGTCATGCCCCCATCCTGCCGAACACCGCCGACCAGCGGTAATCGGGCCGGCCCGGGCGAGCAGCACGTACCCGATCACCACCCCGCGTGCCGCGGATCACGGATGGTGGAAGCGGACCTCCGGCGCCTCGGGGCTCGGGCCGTCGAGCAGCGGCTGCGGCACGCCCTTCAGGTGCTGGTCGAAGAAAGCGCCGACGTAGCGCCGGGTCAGGTCGACCGAACGGGCGCCGGGCAGCGGCGACAGCGGGGGCAGCCCGAGCTGGTCGCTCATGGCCGGCCAGTCCGTGAAGGTGAAGTGGTTCGAGTCGTCGAGCGTGATCCAGCGCTTCCAGCCGTCGAGACGCTGCCAGTTGGGGTCCCAGCTCGCCTCTCCGGTCCCCGTCCCGCCCGGGCGGGATTCCTGCGCGCCGAGCAGCATGAAGGGCCGGCCGTCGAGCCCGCCCGCAGGCACCGGCGAGAACACCCCGCCGTCCATGTCGATCCCGGCGCGGATCCGCGGGTCGGTCGCCATGGCGGCGACCGCGGCGGAGCCGCCGATGGAGTGCCCGGCCATCGCGATCCGGCTCTGGTCGATCAGGCCGGCGTTGCGCCAGGCCGGGTGGCGGCCGGTGAGCCGGTCCAGCAGGAAGGACACGTCACGGGCGCGGTTGTCGGCAACCAGCTTGGCTCCCGCCTCGCTCTGGGCCTTCCCGCAGGCCAGGCAGGTCAGGACGCGCCCGCCGGGGAAGGCCGTCCCGGAGGTCTCGTACGCGTGGTCCACGGCGGCGACCACATAGCCGCGGGAGGCGAGCTCCTCGGCGAGGGAGGTGAGGGTGGCGCGCGGGACGGTGAACCCGGGCGACAGGACGATCAGCGGGTACCGGCCCGCCACCGGGCGGGCATCGGACCGGGCGTAGGCCTTGGTACCGACCAGGCTCTCGACGGCGACGTCCTGGTCCAGCTTCCGGTCGGCCAGCAGCAGCCGGGCCTCCTCGTGCGTGAGCCAGGGGCGGACCGGACCGCCGGTGCCGCGGTGGGCCGGGTAGCGCATGGTCACCATCAGCTCGCGCGGGCCGGACCCCGCCCACGGGTCGGTGCGACTGCGGTCCACCAGGTGCAGGGTCTCCTGGCCGACCGCGAACTTCCCGGTGGGGCGGGGGAGTTCCGGCAGCACCACACGGGTGTCCGCGGCGGCGGACGCGGCAACCGGCTGGGCGGCCGCGGCCGCGCCCGCGGCGGCGAGCGGCAGTGGCAGGAGGAGGGCGAGTAACGCGAGGGATGCAGCGGTTCGGCGTCGATTCATGATGCCGAACCTATGCGGATGCCCCCGCTTGATCGTCACCTCGCAGGAGGACGGGAACCTCCCCCGGGCGGAGGGTGCCGCCTCCCCCTCCGGTAGGAGGTGTCAGGACACGGTGATCGCGTCCAGCTTGCCCCGCAGGTACGTGTGGGAGTCCACGGGGTCGTGCACCACCCGGCCGACCGGCGCCGGGAGGGACTCCACCCGGGTGTGCGGGTCGCATTCGTAGAAGTAGACCAGCGAGATGAGCTCCTCGGCCGGTGCGTCGGTGGGCGGCGGCAGCACCCGGTGGCGGCCCGCGCGCCAGCGGTCCCCGGTCCAGCGGGCCATCAGGTCGCCGATGTTCACGGTGAGCGCTGCCGGGTCGTACGGGGCGTCCTGCCAGCCGTCGGCGTCGGTGTGGATCTGGAGCCCGCCCGAGCCCGGCTCGCGGTCGAGGACCGTGACCGTCCCGAAGTCCGTGTGCGCCCCGATGCGGAACTGGCCGGGCAGGGGCTCGCCGAGCACCTCGGTGCCCGGGTACCAGTTGAGGTTGAACCCCCAGGTGGGGTGCCCGGTGTGGCGGGTGAAATGGTCCGCGGCGAGGCCGAGCGCGGTGGCGAGGAGCTCCAGCAGCTCGTCGGACAGGGCCCGCATCCGGGCGATGTACTCGACGGCCGCCGGCTGCAGCGCGGGCACCTCGGCCGGCCAGGCGTTCGGCCGGAACCACTCGGCGTCCACGGACGGGTCCCCGGTGGGCTCGTCCGCCGCGCACGACCAGGACTCCTTGAGGTCGGGCGGCGAGGCGGCCCCCTCCGCATAGCTGTTGGCCTCGGCGCCCGGGCCGAGCCAGCCGCGGCCGCCGACCGCGACCGCGTACGGCTCCTTCGCCTTCGCCGGCAGCCGGAAGAACTCCTTGGCGGCCTTCCGGATCCGCGCGGGCAGCTCCGGGTCCACGCCGTGCCCGGTGATCAGCAGGAACCCGGCGGCCTGGAGGGCCTCGTCGACGCGGGCGGCGATCCGCTCCCGCGCCCCGGGCTCGCCGGACCGCCACGGCCCGAGGTCGATCACGGGGACCTGGGAACGAGCGGAGGCGGCGGAAATCGGAGAACTCGCCATCGGGACCTGCCTTCCGAGCCGGTGTCGGGCGTCCGTCTCCGAGGCTATCGCCCCGGACACCCGCCGGGCCCCGAGGACGCCTCACCTCCAGCCCGCTGCACGGCGGCACGTACGAGAGGTACGGCAGGTGCGCGCACCACCGGGCGCGCGTGATCCGGGGCACGGTGTGCGCGCACGCCCGCAGCGGCTACCGAGCTGCGGCCCGCAGGGTGTAGCGGGCTTCGCCTTCCTCGGTGGAGCCCGTCCGCTCGAACCCCGCCCGGACGACCACCCCGTGGGAGGGGGCGTTGTCCGCATCGACGCGGGCGTGCAGCGCGGTCACACCGGGCTGCCCGAGGGCCCAGCCGACCAGGCCCTTCAGCGCCTCGGTGGCGTACCCGTTGCCGCGGGCGGACGGTACGAGGTCGTAGCCGATCTCCGCGTTCCCCTCGGCGTCGGGCGCACCGTGGAAGCCGATCCCGCCGATGGCGCGCCGGTCCTGCGTACGGACGATGGCGTACGCGCCCCACCCCGGGCGGTGCGTACCCTCCTCCCGCGCCTTGGCCACCATCCCGGCGGCGGCCCGGGTGCCCTCGCCGGGGCCGTCCTCGGCCCAGGCGAAGCCGCCGGTGCCGCCGTCGCGGAGGTCGCCCGCGACGAGCGGGGAGATCTCGCAGAGCACGACGCGTTCCGTGGTGATGGGTTCGGCGTACCAGCGCCAGGCCCGGTGGCGGGGCAGGCCCGGGAGTCCGGCCCGGCCGGTCACCCACAGGAGGGTCGGCCAGGGCGCGGCGATATCGCGCGGAGCCTGCGGGAAGAGCCGGACGAGGACCTGTTCGCAGAGGTCCGCGTCGGGCTCCCAGTCGCGGACGCCGAGGGCGACCAGGATGTCGTGGGTGTGCAGCAGCGTCTCGACGACGCCCATCGCGGCGAATCCGTCCGGGCCTGCCATGCCGTACGGGTGCCAGGCCCGGACCTCGGGGTCGGTCACGGCCACGGCGGCGGACAGCAGGCCTCCGGTGGCTTCGATGACCTGGATCAGGCCCGCGGGCGTGGTGCCGGGGTCCGCGCTGATGTCGAAGGGGGCGTATCCGCTGGTCGAGCGCCCGGTCAGCTGGGTGGCGTACCCGATGAAATCGCTCGCCACGTGCACGGCGGTGTCGTAACAGCTCCACTCGAGGTCGGCGGCCGGAGCGGACCAGTCGAGGTGCGCCACCCGTCGGAGCGCCTGTGCGGTGAGGGACACGGATCGGTCTACGGCGTCGGAGCCCATGATCGTCATGGGCGGAACCCTAGGTCGGCCGCCCGCGCCCGGGCCAGCGGATATCCGGCACGGTAGCGGAGCCGTCAGGGGCCGGGGTCCGGGAGCGGGCCGCCGCAGCGGGAGCAGGTTCGGACGCCCCGCTCGGTGGCGAGCCGTCCGCAGTCGGGGCAGACCAGGTGGAGCAGGCAGGCAGGCTCACCGCCCTCGGCGGGGGCGGGCGCGGACAGCTGGTCGCAGTCGCTCGACCCCTCGGGGCCGTGCACCTCCGGGCCGTGGGCGTGCGTCGTCATGTTCCGTCCTTCCCGTATCCGTATCCCTCCCCCGAGACGGCCCCCGCACACCTGGCGGATAAGGTCGTAGCCGGTCTGCGTCGGCCGTACCAGGGACAGGCGCGAGGCCGAGGCGGCGGTTGATCACCCTGCCTCCGTGCCGCCTCGACCGCATTCACCCTGTCGTCCTGCCCCGGAAACCACGCATGAGCACCGCCCTGCCGTCACCGTCCGCCACCACCCCCGCTCCCGAATCCGCCGGCGAGCCGGCCCGCTCCCGGACCGCCTTCGGCCGGGCTCCCGCTCGCCCCACCCCCGCAGCCGCGTTCCACAGCATCAGCGCCGTGACGGCGGTCCTGCTGGGGCTCGTCGGGATCGGCGCGATGCTCCACGAGCCGGTGCTGATACCGCCGCTGGCCGCGAGCGCCGCCCTCGTGCACAGCGCCCCCACCCTGCCCCTGGCCCAGCCGCGCGGTGTGGTCGTCGGCCATCTGCTGGGCATGGCCGTCGGCTACGGCGTCCTCGCCGCCGCCGGCAGCAGCGCCTGGGCCGCGGCCGTCGCGGCCGGCGTCACGCTCGCGCTGCTGATGGCCGCCCGCACCCCGCACTCGCCCGCCTGCGCCACCTCCGTCGTGATCGTGCTCCAGAACCCGGCTCCGGCCCGGTTCGTCCCCCTGCTGTTCGGCGCGACGGTGCTGCTCGTCCTGACCGGGTACGCCGCTTCGCGCATCCGGCGCAAGGCACCGCGGTATCCCGCCTACTGGTGGTGACCGGTCCGGTCCTGCGCCGCGCGTCCGGCCGATGAATCCACGCCGCTGCGGGAGTCTTTGTCTGCGAGGGCCGGCCCGCTCGGCCGGCCCCCGCCTCGGGAGAGGCATCGGGAGAGGTGGAGTGATGACCGGCCTGCGCGACATCCTGGAACGGCACGTGAGCAGCGGATCGCTGCCCGGGGCGGTGGGCCTGGTGGCCCGTGGCGACCGGGTGGAGGTCGAGGCCGTCGGCTCGGCCGACATCGAGGGCACGGCACCGATGGTCCGGGATTCGATCTTCCGTATCGCCTCGCTCACCAAACCGGTCACTGCCGCGGCGGTCATGATGCTGGTCGAGGAGGGCCGGTTCGCACTGGAGGACCCGGTCGATCCGTGGCTGCCGGAGCTGGCCTCGCGCGTCGTCGTCCGTACGCCCGCGAGCCCGGTCGGCGACGTGGTGCCCGCGGCGCGCCCGATCACCGTGTTCGACCTGCTCACGTTCCGCGCCGGGTACGGGTTCCCGTCCGACTTCTCGCTGCCTGCGGTCGGTCTGCTGTTCAGCGAGCTGAAGCAGGGGCCGCCGCAGCCGCAGCAGATCGCGGAGCCGGACGCGTGGATGAAGGCGCTGTCGGGCATCCCCCTGCTGTACCAGCCGGGCGAGGCCTGGCTGTACAACACCTGCTCGGACATCCTGGGCGTGCTGATCGCCCGGGTGTCGGGGCAGTCCCTGCCCGAGTTCCTGGCCGAACGGATCTTCGAGCCGCTGGGCATGGCGGACACCGGGTTCGCCGTCCTGCCCGCGGACCTGGGCCGGTTCACGAGCTACTACCGCGGGGGTGACGGCGGCCTCGAACTGGCCGACGCCCCCCACGGGCAGTGGAGCAGGGTCCCGGCCTTCCCCTCCGGCACCGGCGGCCTGGTCGGGACCGCCGACGACTGGTACGCGTTCGGCCGGATGATGCTCGCGCAGGGGGCGCTGGACGGGGACCGGGGCAGGCTCCTGTCGGCCCAGTCGGTGCGGCAGATGACCACCGACTGGCTGACCGTGGCCCAGCGGTCCGGCGGCGAACTGTTCCTGGAGGGCCAGGGCTGGGGGTTCGGCGGCTCGGTGGACGTCACGGCCCGCGATCCGTGGAACGTGCCGGGGCGGTACGGCTGGGTCGGCGGCACCGGGACCGCGGCCCACATCACCCCGGCCACCGGCGCCGTCTCCGTCCTGCTCACCCAGCGGGAGATGACCGGCCCGACGCCGCCCGCCGTGATGCGCGACTTCTGGACGTACGCGGCCGGCGCCTGAAACTCCCGGGTACCGCGTGGCTACAGGCGGACGGTCCAGTCGACCGTGGACTTGAGGCCGCGGGCGATCTTCGGGTCGCGGACCGAGGGCGTGCGGTCCTCGGCCGTGACCGACAGCTTGTGCGTGCGCAGGTCGAAGAGCCACAGCTCGGACACCGCGACCTCGGTCCGGCCGGCGAACCGCTTCAGCTCCCGTCCGTCGAGGTACCAGCGGACGTCGAGCTGCCGGCCGTCCGCGCCTGCCAGCCGGGGTACGGAGACCTTGGCCGTGTTGCGCAGCCGCAGGGTGCGGCCGGTCGGGGTGAGCGCGGCGGCGGGCTTCGCGTGCTGGTAGAAGCCGGCGATCATCGCCTCGGTGCCGGGCAGGTTGAAGGGTTTGCCGAGCACGCGCATGATCGAGTTGTCGGTGGGCCGGTACAGGCCGGTGACGTAGTAGCCGCCGCCCTCGTACGCGCCGACCGTGCCGCCGTCGGGCGACGGGGCGCCGAGCCAGCGGTACCACTTGGCCTGCTCGGCGGCCATCCGGTCGGCGGGCAGCGTGGAGGTGTTGGAGTCGGCGGGTTCGGGGCCCTCGTACTTCTCGTAGCCCGGGGTGCCGGGGTAGAAGTACTCGTCGGCGAGCTTGCCCAGGGAGTGGCCGGTCTCGTGGATGGCGACCTGGCCGGACTTCGCGTTGCCCGCCGACGCGGTCGATATCCCCTCGTAGCCAAGGGTGGCGCTGGGCTCGTTGTAGCCGGCCCCGCCGTACTTGGCGCTGTTGGCGAGGACGAGGACCAGGTCGGCCTCGGGCGCCTTCGCCACGTACGCGTCCACCTTCGGCTGGTCTATGCAGAGCAGCCGTTCGATGTCCTCGCACCAGAAGTACGAGCCGAGGGCGGTGTCGCGGACGGTGGCCGGCGTGGGGTCGCCGGATACGCCGGAGTCGTGGGAGACGGCGTCGACCGTCCAGACGTTGAAGAGGTTGCGGTACGTGGAGTACGGCTCGACGGCGGCGATCTCCGCCCATTTGGCCTGGGCGTCGGCGTGGAACCGGTCCTGCTCGGCGGCGGTGTAGCCGTCGCCGATGACGACGATGTCGAGGCGGTCCGCGGTCGGGCCGTTGTCGACCATCCTGGCGACCTCGCCGTCGGCCGCCCGCTCGGCCTCGGACAGCTGCGGGGCCTTCTTCGCCTTCCCGGCGACGGGGACACGGGCGTGGCCGGATCCGGCGGTGGTGCCGTCCTCCGGCCCCGGTATCTCCACCTCGGTCCCGGTCTTCGCCGGTGTCGGCGACGGTATCGGCGGCGGGGCTGCGGCCGCCGTGCCGAGGGGGCCTGCGGCCAGCAGCAGGGCCGTCGTACAGACCGCGGCGAGGGCGGCGCGCAGGGTCAGGCGAAGGGACGGATCCATGGAGTTCTCCCCCGGGAAGCCGGAAATTGCCGCAAGTTAAGCGGCTTGATAAGTGGGCTGAACCGGTTGCTTAAACTAGGGGGCGCACGGGACGTGCGCAATGGCCTGCCGCCCCTGCACCATGGGGAGTTGGAGCAACCAGGGGGGTCTTCATGGACGAACCGGCCGAGATCGGCCGCAGGGTTCAGCGCATGCGCGCGGAACTCGGCCTGACACAACGGGCGCTGGCGGAGCCCTCGTACACCCCCGCCTACATTTCGACTCTGGAGTCGGGCAAGGTCCGGCCCTCCGAGACGGCGCTGCGCTTCCTCGCCGGGCGGCTCGGCACCTCGTACGAGGAGCTGGCCACCGGGCGGCCCGCCCACCTGGCCACCGAGGTGCGCCTCGCCCTCACCGACGCCCAGCAGACGCTGGCCACCGGCGACGCCGCCGAGGCCGCCGTCCGCTACCGGCAGCTCCTCGCGGACGCGGAACGGCTCGGCCTCGACGCCGAGCGGGCAGAGGCGCTGCTCGGCCTCGGCGACTGCGCCATCGAATCGGGGGAACTGCCGGACGCCATCGCCCACTTCGAGGCGGCCGAGCGGCTGCTGGCCGACGAGCCGCTCCCCCGCCGCGCCCGCCCGATCCGCGGCCGGGCCGTCGCGCATCTGCTCGCCGGGGAACTCCGCTACGCCTGCTACCTGCTGGAATCCGCCATCGACGAGCTGGGCGCGAGCGGGCTGGCCGATCCGGAGGCGCTGGTGCTGCTCTACGCCGCCGTGATCGGCCCGTACATCGACATGGGCGCCCACGCCCGGGCCGCGCACGCTGCCGAACTGGCCCTGGCGCTGGCTCCGCAGGTGGCCGACCCTGCGCTGGTGGCGGGGATGCACCGGCAGGTCGCACGTACCTTCCTGACCGCGGGGCGGCCGGCCGACGCCGATGCCTCGCTCGCCAAGGCGCAGGCGATCTACCGGCAGCTGCGGCTGCGGACCGATCTGGCGCACTGCCACTGGATGCGCGGCTACGTACAGGCGCAGAACGGTGATCTCGTGGCGGCGGAGGCCGAGTTGCGCACGGCCCGGGACATGCTCTCCGCCCGGCGGGCCGCCCTGTTCACGGCGCAGGTCGAGGTGGAGCTCGCCGACGTACTGCGCCGGCTCGGCCGCTGCGAGGAGGCGGCCGGGCTGCTCTCCGCACTGCTGGAGCTGGGCGACAGCCACGGCGCCGTGCATGCGGGCGGCGCGCACCGGCTGCTCGGCCTGATGGCCGAGGAGCGCGGGGAGACCGAAGCCGCCGAGGAGCACTACGTGCAGGCGCTGACCCTGCTGGAGCGCAGCGGGGCGAACGGCGATCTGGCGGACCTGTGCCGGCTGCTGGGCGACCTGCTGCGGCGTACGGGGCGGACCGAGGCCGCGCTGGACGCCTACCGCACGGGCCTGGGCCATCGCGCGGCGCCGGGGACCACCACACTGGGCCCGGCGCCCGCATCACCGCTGCGGCGGTGATGCGGGCGGCTGAAAGCGGGGCCGGCCTCGTCAGTGGTTCTCGGTGGGCCGGAGGTCGCGCGGGATCATCGTCCAGGTGGTTGCCGCCGCGGCGACCGCGAGGAGTCCGGCGATGAGGAACGCCGGGGTGATGGCGAGGGTGTAGGCCTGGGAGGCCGCCTCGATCAGGCCCTTGCCGACCGTGCCGCCCAGCTGTTCGGCGATGTGGGCGGCTTCGCCGACGGATTCGCGGACCGCCGCGACGGTGGAGCCGTCCAGGTCGAGCGCCGGCAGGTTGCTGCGGTACAGGGCGGCCGCGGTGCTGCCGAGGACGGCGACGCCCATGGCCGAGCCCAGTTCGTAGCAGGTCTCCTCGATGGCGGCCGCACTGGAGACCTCGTCCGCGGGTGCGGCCGAGATCAGCGTGACCGAGGCGACGGTGGTGGCGATGCCCGCACCCAGGCCCATGACCGTCAGGGCGACGGCGAACGCCGGGTAGCCGAGGTCGGCGAACTGCTGGAAGGTCCAGGGCAGGGCCATGCCCGCGGCCAGGACCACCAGTCCGGCGCCCAGCACGTGCCGGATCGCGAAGCGCTGCATCAGCCGGGGGGCCACCAGCGAGGCGCAGATCAGCGCGAGCGGGGCGGGCAGCAGGCGCAGCCCGGCCTCGAGCGGGGTGTAACCCTGGCCGTACTGGAACCACTGGGTGACGAGGAAGAGGATCGCGCCCATGCCGACCATGGGCAGGAAGATGGCGGTGGCGGCGACGCCGAAGGCGGGCTTGGCGAACAGCCGTACCTGCAGCAGCGGGTTCTCCACGCGCAGCTGGCGGCGTACGAAGACGGTCAGCGCGACGGCGGCCACGGCCAGCAGGACCCACGGGAGCGGAGCGGCGACGCCGCTCTTGCCGAGCTGCTTGATGCCGCCCGCGAGGGCGAGCATGCCGACGATCGACTGGCCGACGCCCCACCAGTCCCAGCGGCCGGCGCTGCGCGCGGAGCGGGATTCGGGGAGGTAGCGCAGGCCGGCCGCGACGATGACGGCGGCGACGGGGAGGTTCAGGAGGAACGCGGAGTGCCAGCCGTAGTCCTGGACGAGGAGCCCGCCGACGACCGGGCCGAAGGCCATGCCGCCGCCGAAGACGGCCGCCCAGACGGCGAGCGCGAAGGCCCGCTCCTTGGCGTCGGTGAACACGCTGCGCAGGATCGACAGGGTCGAGGGCATGATCGCCGCGCCTCCGATGCCGAGGAGGGCGCGGGCCGCGATCACGTGCCAGGCCTCGGTGGAGAAGACGGCGATGAGGGAGGCGACGGAGAAGATCCCGAAGCCCGCCATCAGCAGGCGCTTGCGGCCCCAGCGGTCACCGAGGGCGCCGGCCGTGACCAGCAGGCCGGACAGGGCGAGCGCGTAGACGTCGATGATCCACAGCTGCTGCACGGCACCTGGCTGGAGGTCGCCTACGAGGGAGGGGAAGGCCACGTTCAGGATCGTGGTGTCCATCGAGATCAGCAGAAGGCTGCCGGAGAGGATGGCGAGGACGGTCCACCGACGCGGGTCGAGTGGAGCGGCGGTGCGGCGGGCGTGCATGGGGTTCCGTTCGGGGTTGCGCGGCGAGGAGGCGGTCGCATCGCATCACAGTGAGCCTCCCTCGCCTCGAATGATACAAATTTGTCTCATTCGATGCAAAGGAGGCTCATACTCGGGGACCCACGTACGCTGTTTCTTCGACCCGCCCCGCCCTCGCCCCGCCCGCCCCCGCCCGCCCCCGAACGGAGATCCGCTGTGCCGGACGACAAGACCGAGGATCACGCCTCCGCGGCGGCGAAGCACGAGAAGTGGAAGGAGAAGGGCGTCGCTCTGCGCGCGTTCTTCTACATCTTCGGGACGCACGTGTTCGCCGGGTTCGTCTGGCTGCTGTTCTACCTGGGCGAGCACGCCAAGAAGTAAGGCCCCCAGGCTCCTTGGGCCTCGCAGGCTCCCCAGGCTCCTCAGGCCGCGCAGGCCCTCAGGCCCTCACGCCTCGCCGCTCCGGGCGCGTGCGCCCGACCGGGTCCGCCCCGGCGTCTGGGCGCGCTGCGGGTGCCGTCGTACGTACTCGTGCTCCAGCTCGTTCATCCGCTGCGTATGGGTGACCAGCGCCTCGTCCGACCCGTACAGCAGGGTCTCGTGGCGGGTCCGGTGGATGGCCTCCAGCTCCTTGAGCAGCTTGCCCTCCTCCAGCTTCCCTGCCGACGGACCGCCGTCATGCTCGGCCATGGCCTTGCACCTCCTCCACTCCATCATCCCCTGCACCGCCGCGTTCGTCCCGGCCGCGGCCTTCCGCCGCGGCCTCCCGGCTACCCTTGCCCCATGACGCTGCGCACGACCGTCGACGTGAGTGTTGACGCGATGATCGAGGACCTCAGGACACTCGTCGAAACCGAGTCTCCCTCGCGCGATCTCGAGGCCCTGGCCGCATCGGCCAAAACCGTCGCCGGCGTCATCGAGAGCCGCCTCGGCGGACAGGCCGTCCTCATCGACAGCGAAGCCGGACCGCACGTCCACTGGTCGGCCGGCGGCGATCCCAAGGTGCTGATCCTCGGTCACCACGACACCGTGTTTCCGCTCGGCACCCTCGCACGCCGCCCGTTCGCGGTCGAGGACGGGCACGCGACCGGCCCCGGGGTCTTCGACATGCTCGGCGGCCTGGTGCAGGCGATCCACGGTCTGGCGGCGCTCGAGGACCGGTCGGGCGTCGAGATCCTGGTCACCGCCGACGAGGAGGTCGGCTCCCACTCCTCCCGCGCCCTCATCGAGGAACGGGCCCTCGCCTGCGGCGCCGTCCTGGTCTTCGAAGGCGCCGCCGACGGCGGGGCCCTGAAGACCGGCCGCAAGGGCTGCGGCACCTTCCGGGTCTCCGTCGCGGGCCGGGCCTCGCACGCGGGCCTGGAACCCGAAGCCGGGGTCAACGCCCTGATCGAGGCAGCACACCAGGTACTGGACATCGCCGCGCTCGGTCGCCCCGAGATCGGCACGACCGTCACCCCGACCGTCGCGTCCGCGGGAACCCTGGACAACGTCGTTCCGGCAGAGGCGACGGTCATCGCAGACGTCCGGGTCGAGTCGGCCGACGAGAAGGAACGCATCGAATCCGCGTTCGCAGCGCTTGCTCCGCATCTCGAAGACGCACAGATCACCGTCCACGGATCCATCGGGCGGCCCCCGATGCCGGAGTCGGCGTCGGCCGGTCTCTTCGCGGTGGCCCGGCAGCTGCTTCCCGGCCTCGAAGGCAGGTCGGTCGGCGGCGGAAGCGACGGCAACTTCACGGCCGCGCTGGGAGTACCGACCCTTGACGGCCTGGGAGCCGTCGGAGGCGGCGCCCACGCCGACCACGAGTACGTGGTGATCGAAGCCATGGCGGAACGGGCGAACCTCGTCGCCCGGCTGGTGCGCGCGATCCAGAACGCGCAGGAGAGCGGGAGCGAGACCGCGTAGCGCCTGCCCCTGACGGCTCGGCTGGACGAACCGGTGCTCATCGTCCCGGAGTTGCGCGCGATGATCATGCCCGGCATTTGAGTAGACAGTGTCTACGTCGACTGGTAGACACTCTCCATGGAACAGCACAGCCCGCTCCGGGAGCGACTGATCGACGTCGGCGTCGACCTTCTACTGAGCGAGGGCACCGCCGCCCTCGGTCTGCGCGAGATCGCCCGCCGCGCCGGGGTGTCGCACGGCGCACCCCGGCGCTACTTCCCCACCCATCACTCCCTGCTCTCGGCGATCGCCCGGCGCGGATTCGCCGACCTCGGGGGCCGGTTCGTTGCCGCGACCGCCGGCGCCTCCTCGCCGCGCGAGCAGGTGCGGGCGCTCGGGTGCGCGTACATCGGCTATGCGCTGGAGCACCGCGGGATGTTCGAGCTGATGTTCCGCCACGACCTGCTCGACAGCGAGGGACAGGAGGGCGCCGGACAGGGGGAATCCGGGCAGGAGGAATCCGGGCAGCAGCCGAGGCTGCGCGAGTCCACCATTCCCCTGTTCCGCCTGCTCGTCGGGCTCGTCTCCCGCTGCCGGGCCGGCGGGGATCCCGAGGTCACCGCCGCCGCCCTGTGGGCCAACCTGCACGGTGTGGCCCAGTTGTGGGCCTGGGGCAGCCTGCCCCTGGTCCTCGGCGGCGCGGCCGACCACCGGGCCGGCGTCGAACGGCTCGTCGACGCCGCCCTCGACGCCCACCTCGGGGCGGTCCCCGCATGACCCGCCCCAGGCAGCGGATCGCGCTCCTCGTCAGCGTCGGCGGCGCGATGCTCGTCGCCCTCGACGGCACCGTCCTCAGCGTGGCGCAGCCCAGCCTGCGCCACGATCTCGGGGCGAGCGTGGCCCAGGTCCAGTGGACGAGCACCGCCTATCTCCTCACCGTGGCCGCGTTCCTCGTCATCGCCGGCCGCCTCGGCGACCGGTACGGGCATCCGCGGCTGCTCCTCATCGGCGTACTCGGCTTCGCCGCGACCTCCGCCGGGATCGCGCTCGCGCCCGGGGTCGGCTGGGTCATCGCCCTGCGCGCCGCGCAAGGGGTGTTCGGGGCCCTGATGCAACCGGCGACCCTCGCACTGCTGCGCCTCGCCTACCCGCCCGACCGGCTCTCCACCCCGGTGGCGGTCCGGACCAGTGCCATCGGCGTGGCCGCCGCGGCGGGGCCGCTGCTCGGCGGCGTGCTGGTCGCGCAGTCGGGCTGGCGTTCCGTGTTCGTGCTGAACGTGCCGATCGCCCTCGCGATCGCCGCGCTCGCCCTCGCCGTACGGGTGCCCGCGCCGCCCCGGCCCGGATCGGAGGGGCCCGGATCGGACCGGCCCGCGCTGACCGGCGCGGCGCTGCTGGCCGCGGCACTCGCCCTGCTCGTCCATGCGCTGGTCGGCGTACCGGCCCACGGCTGGACCGCGCCGCCGACGCTGCTCGGGCTCGGCGGGGCCGCCGCCCTCGCGGTGGCGCTCGTACGGTACGAACGGCGGGCCGCGCAGCCCCTCGTGCCGACCGCCGTGGCACGGTCGCGGCCGGTCGCGGCCTCGATGGCGCTGCTGCTGGCCGTCTCCGCCGGCATGTTCGGGGCGCTGTTCACGGCGACCTTCCTGCTCCAGGACGTACGGGGCCTCGACCCGCTCGCCACCGGCCTGCTGGTGCTCCCGCTGACCGGCAGCATGGTCGCTGGCGCGCCGCTGGCCGCGATGGCGCTGCGCCGGTACGGGCCGCGGCGGACGGCGCTCACCGGTACGGGCCTGGTCGTCCTAGGGGTCGGCGGGCTGGGCGCATGGTCCGGCCCGGCGGTCATGGCGGCCTTCGCGGTGCTCGGCGCCGGGTTCGCCGCGGTCATGGTGACCGCCACTGGCACGGTGGTCACAGACGCCCCGGCCGGGTACGCGGGGGTCGTCGGCGGGCTCAAGCAGACGGCGATGAACGTCGGTCCGACCCTGGGCATCGCCGTCGCCGCGGGCGCGGGGGCCGCGCCGACGGCCCTGTTCGTACTGGCGGCGCTGGCCGGCGTGGGACTGCTGCCGGCCTCACTGCTGCCGCGCGGCGCGCGCCGTACAGCTGCGGGCCACGTCGTCGGCGAAGACCCGGGCCAGCGGGGACAGGGCCGACCAGCGGCGGACGGCCCAGCCGACCGCGAGCGGCGGCAGGGCCGGGACCGGGACGAGGCGCAGCGGGCCGTCTGATCCGGGGACCCGCCAGCCGGGCAGGGCGGGCACGACGGCGTGGCCGAGGCCCAGTTCGGCCAGCAGCAGGGCGGTGTCCCAGTCGGCCACGCTGGTGTCGGACCGTATCCGGATGCCCGATTCCGCGAAGGCGGCGTCGAGGTGGGCGCGGGACGCGGAGTTCTCCGGGAGCCTGATGTGGCGGATGCCGGCGAGGTCGGCCGGCTCGATCCGGGGCCGGGCGGCGAGGGGGTCGTCGGCGCAGACCGCGAGCACCCAGGGCAGCTCCATCACCGGGCGCTGTTCGATGCCGCGCACGGGCCTGCCGATGGTGATCCAGGCGAGGTCCAGGTCGTCGGCGGCGAGCGCGTCGAAGCAGCTGCGGCTGGAGTTCTCGGTCTGGAACTCCAGGCTGACCTGGGGGTGGCGGCGCCGGAAGTCGACGACGGCCTCGGACATGAAGTGCCGTACGGTCGTCGCGCCCGTGGTGATGCGGACCGAGCCGGTGTCCCCGCGGACGAGGTCGTCGAGGCGGCGCAGGGCGCCGTCGAGCCCGGCGATGCCGTCGGCGGCGGCCGCCTGGAGGATGCGCCCGGCCTCGGTGGGGACGACGCCGCGGGCGTGCCGCTCCAGCAGATCGGTGCCGGTCTGCTTCTCGAGGCGGCGGACGTGCTGGCTGACGGCCGACTGGGTGCAGCCGAGGTCGCGGGCGACGGCGCTGAGGCTGCCGGCCCGGCAGACGGCCACGAAGACGCGGAGATCGTCGAGAGTCATGGGATCCAAGCTACAGCTTGGGTCTTGATAGGTATTCAGAGGATTGACTTGGGTTTTCGGCTGGACCATGATCAATGCAGGGCCCAGGGCGGCAACCCGTCCCCGCCTGCGCCACGGTCCGGAACCGGCGCAGGCGGGGACGGGTGTCGACCCACACTTCTCTTTCAGCTCCGTCGGACGCGCGAGGAAGGACCAGCAGATGCCGGTACCGGCACAGCCCGACGGGCCGGAGGCGCGCGCCCTCACGTTGCTGCGCGAGCTCGGCGCCGGGCGCCTCGACCACCCCGGCGGCACCCTGCTCGCCCATCTGGAACGCGTACAGGCGCAGCTCGGGGCGTGGGGTGCCCGGCCCGCGCTCCGACTCGCGGGCCTGTGCCACGCGTTCTACGGAACGGACGGCTTCGCCACCGCGCTGCTGCCGGTCGACCGGCGGGCCGCGCTCGCGGCGGTGATCGGGGCGGAGGCCGAGGAGATCGTCTATTTCTACGCCAGTTGCGACCGCGGGGCCTCTTATCCGACGCTCGGCGCCGACGAGGACGGCGCGGCCGCGTTCCGCGACCGGTTCACCGGCCAGGTGTACTCCCCCGACCGCCGGTCGCGGCGGGATTTCGCCGAGCTGTCCGCCGCGAACGAACTGGACCTCGCGCGGATCGACCCCTCCTTCCGCGCGGCCCACGGGCCCGGTCTCCTCGCGCTGTTCACCCGGATGCGGGGCCTGCTGACCGAGCCGGCCTGGCGGGACTGCCAGGCCGTGCTCGGCGGCGGCGCGCCCTGACGCCGTGACCGGGGTCAGGGTGTGAAGGTCCAGCGCTGGGCCGGGCTGTTGTCGCAGGCAGCGCGGGTGAGTGCGGTGCCGTTCGCGGTGCCGGAGCCGACCGGTGCCAGGCACTGACCGAGCGTACGGAGGCTGCCGTCCGGCCCCGGCTGCCAGGTCTGGCCGGCGGCTGCGCTGCACGTCTGGACAGTGACCCGGGAGACGCTCGTACCGTCGAGGCAGACCCCGCCCAGGCCGGTGACGTGGCCGTCGGCCTTCAGGCTCCAGCGCTGGTTGGGACCGCCGTGACAGGTGTACAGGGTGGGTTCGGTGCCCGGCGCGGTCGCGCTGTGCGGCAGGTCCGCGCAGCGGGCGGAGGCCGCGTTCACGAGGGTGGCGTCGGCCGGGAGCGGGGCTGCGCGCCCGGTGAGGCTGATCTCGGCGGCGCTGGTCCAGGGGCCGCGGCCGCCGGCTTCGGTCAGCGCCCTGAGGCGGAGGTAGCGGCCCGTCTTCGCGGACAGGGACACGGGCTTGGCGGCGGCGGTGTCGGCGAAGGTGCCGGTCGCCACCGGGGAGCCCCAGTCGGTGGTGGTGTCGGAGACGTACACCTCGTAGCCGCCGATCCGGCCGTTGACGCCGCCGTCCTGGCGGGGCAGGTAGCCGAGGCCGTCGACCGCGTAGCGGGCGCCGAGGTCGATGCGGATCTCGTGCGGGAGCGCGGCCGGGGTGCCGGAGGACCAGGCGGTGTGCCAGATCGTGGCCGGCTTGCCGTCGAAGGCGTTCGCGGCCGCGCCGTTCTCGGCGGCGGTTTCCTGGCTGTCGGCGGAGACCAGGGTCCACGCCGACTGCGGGATCGGGGCGGAGGCCGCCGGGATCGGGTCGGCCGCAGGGACGGAGGTGCCGGTGGCCGTGACGGCGAACGCGCCCGACTTTGAACCGGTCTTGACCCACAGGATGCCGCCGCGGTCGGCGGGGTCGAAGTACCAGCCGGACGCGGCCGCGTCGTAGGCCGCCTTGGACGTCTGGCGGGCCAGGGCGCTGCCGTCAGCCGTCACCGTGCCCGGCGCGGAGGCCACGTGGAGGGTGAACTCGTAGCCGCGCGCGGCCGGTTTGCCGGTGTAGCTGCCGGTGGGGGCGCCGACGGAGACGCTGACCGTGCCGGAGCCGGCGGCCGGGGCGGTGACGTCCACCTGCTGGCGGGCGTACGCGCCGGACTGGTGGGCGCGGGTGAGCCCGTCGTCCTCGTAGAGGCTGAAGGCGGAGTTGCCGCGCGGGTGGATGTCGTAGGTGAGGGTGGAGACCGGCTTCTCGCCCGTGTGGTTCATCTGCGGCCACATCGGCACGATCGCCCCGCCCTTGACGAAGAGCGGCAGGGTGTCGAGCGGAGCCTGGTAGTTGTTCAGCCAGCCCGGGCCTGCGTACGTCTTCCCGGTCCAGTAGTCCGTCCAGGTCCCGGCGGGGAGGTAGATGCCGTCGCGGACGGAGGTGTCGGAGACGACGGGCGCGACGAGGAAGGAGTCGCCGGCCATGAACTGGCCGCTGGTGAGGTTTCCGCGGGCCACCGGGTCGTCCGGGTACTCCAGGACCAGGGCGCGGGTGCTCGGCACACCGCTCTCGTGGGCGGTGCGGCTCATGGTGTAGAGGTACGGCATCAGCCGCATCTTGAGCTGGAGGTACTTGCGGTTGATGGAGAGGTACGGCTCGGCGAAGCGCCAGGGCTGCTTGTCCTGGTAGCCGGCGGACGGGTTGGTCGCGCCCCAGCCGGACATGGTCATGAAGGCGGGGGTGAAGGCCTTCCACTGGAGGTCGCGGGTGTACGTCTTGGGGCTGCCGCCGAAGATGCCGTCGATGTCGCCGGAGGCGTAGTTGAGGGCGGACAGGCCGGCGCCGGCGATGGCGGGGACGTGCCAGCGCATGTCGTCCCAGGTGCCGTTGGTGTCGCCGGTCCAGACGACGGCGTTGCGCTGGGTGCCGGCCCAGCCGTCGACGGTCCAGACGTAGCGGCGGGCGTCGGAGTTCTTCTCGATGCCGTCGACGGCCTGCTGCACGCCGGTGAAGGCGGTCTTGTAGCCGCCGCCGATCCAGGCGACGTCCGTCTTCACGCCGCGGGTTCCGGCTGTGCCGACCTCGTCGGCGATGGAGCCGAGGCCGGTGGAGGTCCACAGTCCGGTCTGGAAGCCCTTCGCCTTCAGGGCGTCGACGGTGGATTTGAGCGGGGCGGTGTAGCCGCAGCCGTAGCCGTCGTTGGGCAGGAACCAGCCCGAGGGCATGTCGGCGGCGCGGGCATCGGATGCGTACCCGACCACATCGGGGGTGGTCTGGTGGCGCAGGCGGTTGTGGTCGCCCTGGTAGTCGGGGTTGGAGGCGTTGAAACAGTCGGCGTTGCCCAGTTCCAGGCCCCACATCGGCGCCATGAAGGGCTTTCCGCTGACGTCGGTGTATGCGTCGAGTACGGACTTGAGTGAATCGCCGCTGAAGTACCAGGCGTCGAAGCGCTTCTCGTCGTGGGTGAGGGTGGTGGGGGCGTTGAAACCGTACGAGCCGGGGGCCCAGGTGTTGCGCATGACGCCGTAGCCGTTGGTGGACATGTAGAAGGGGGCGGGGCTGGCGTTGTTGTTCTCGCGCCATTTGTTGTCGACGGCGACGGGGACGGTCTTGCCGCGCAGCGCCCATTCGCCGAGGCGCAGGCCGGTGCCGTAGAACTGCTCGTCGGCGCCGCGGGCCAGGTACTGGGTGGTCTGGGTACCGGTCCAGGAGGTGGGCTGGGTCTCCTGCCAGATTAGGGTGGAGTTGTCGGCGCGGTAGACGGAGAACTGCAAGGGCGTCTTGTTGACGCGGATGTTCAGGGCTCCGGTGGTGATCCGGTAGTACGCGCCGGCGTCGGTGAAGGTGGTGTCGACGGAGCCGAAGTCGGTGGTCGGGGCGAGGTCGGAGCCGGCCGGGTCGTTGGTGAACGCACCGTCGGGTGACAGCCAGAGCCGGAAGATGTCGGCGCGGGCGACGACCACGCGGGCCTTCGCGCCGGTGGCTGTACTGACGGTGAAGGTGTTCCCGGACTGGGTGAGCCCGGTGGCATTGCCTGCCGTGGCGGGCGCGGGAGCCGCGGCGGCCGACGTGATCATCGGCCCGGCGGCGGCCAGCCCCGCGACGGCGAGGGCCCCGGCGAGCAGCGCGGCGAGGGGCGCGCGCTGCCGCTTGGCCTTCTTGCGTATGCGGGTGGGGATACGGCTGTGCGTGCGCCTGGGGATGCGGATGAGTCTCATGGGGCAGCTCCTCGTGCGGTCCGGTTTGCGGACACACCGCTTTGGCATGCGCCTGGCAAGATAGCGGCCCACGGAGATCACTTGAAGGATGCTGCTCGAAATCGTCTTCAATCAAGCACCTTCGAGCATCCACCGGCGGACCTCGCCCGTGAGGCCGAAGCCGGGGTGGCCGGCCGGCGTACGACGCGGGCGCGAAGCCCGCGCTGGCCGGCCCCCGGGACTGACGTCGCGTCAATTCTCGTGTACGCGGTGGTGTGCAGGCCCTGGTCCAGCCGCCCGCCCCGACCCGGGGCCGTTGTCAGACCCCTGCGCGAGGATCGGAGCATGACGATCACCACCGCTCCTTCCGGTCCCGCCCTCACCACCCGCGACGAGTACGCCGACGCGATCGGTACGGCCATCAGGGCCGCCGCCGCGTACTACGGGTCCGGCGATTCGCCGCTCGACGACGCCTCGTTCGACCTCCTCGTCTCGCTGATACAGGCGTACGAGGACCGGTACCCGGAGCACATCGACCCGGCCTCGCCGACGGGGAAGGTGGCCGGGGGCGCGGTGCCGGCCGGGGAGGTGGCGCACACGGCGGCGATGCTCTCGCTGGCGAACGCGTTCGGCCCGCAGGACCTGCTCGACTGGGAGGCCTCGGTGGTTCGCCGGCTGGGCGCACCGGTCGCGGGCGGTTTCGTCGTCGAGCCGAAGCTCGACGGGGCTTCGCTGGCGGCCCGGTACCAGGGCGGCCGGCTGGTCCAGCTCGTCACCCGGGGCAACGGAACGAGCGGCGAGGACGTGTCCCATGCGATCGGGACCATCGTCGGGCTCCCGGAGCGGCTGGCCTCGGACGTCTCCTTCGAGGTGCGCGGCGAAGTCCTGCTGACCACGGCCCAGTTCGAACAGGCCAATGAGATACGCGCCGCGCACGGCGCCGGGGCGTTCTCGAACGCGCGCAACGGTGCGGCCGGCACGCTCCGGGCCAAGGGCCGCCCGTACACGGTGGAGATGACGTTCTGGGCGTTCGGGGCGGTCGAACTCGACGGCACCGACGGCCCCGCGGTGCTGCCCGGGAGCACGCATGCGGAGGTGATGGCCTTCGTCGCCGCCGCGGGCGTCCGGACGGCCGCGGCCACCCCCGCCGGGCTGACGGTGGTGGCCACGGTCGCCGAGGTGCAGGAGCACGTCGACCGGATCGCGGCCCTGCGCGCCCGGCTGCCCTTCGGTATCGACGGGGTCGTCGTCAAGCTGGACTCCCTGGCCGAACAGGCAGCGGCCGGGACCGGCTCGCGCCACCCGCACTGGGCGACCGCGTACAAGCTGGCGGCCGTGGAACGGCGCACGCAGCTGCTGGACGTGACCTGGGCGGTGGGCCGCACGGGGGTGCTCGCGCCGACCGCCGTGCTGGAGCCGGTGGAGATAGACGGCTCGGTGGTGCGGCACGCCACGCTGCACAATCCGGCCGACATCGAGCGCCGCGGCCTGCGGCTCGGCGACACCGTGACCGTGTACAAGGCGGGCGACATCATCCCGCGGATCGAGGCCCCGGTGCTGGAGCTGCGCACCGGCGAGGAGCGGGCCATCGAGCTGCCGGCCGTCTGCCCCGGCTGCCAGGGGGAGATCGACCGGAGCCAGGAGCGGTGGCGGTGCGCGCAGCCGGCCGACTGCGGGCGGATCGCCGCGATCCTGTACGCCGGCGGGCGCGACCAGCTGGACATCGACGGCCTGGGTGAGACGTACGTACGGGCGCTGGTCGAGGCCGGTCGGGTCAGGGACGTGGCCGACCTGTTCGGGCTGGACCGCGCGGCGCTCGCGGAGGCGGCGGGGAGCGAGAAGCGGGCGGTGAAGCTGCTGGAGCAGATCGAGGCCGCGAAGGGCAGGCCGCTGGCCCGGGTGTTCTGCGCGCTCGGGGTCGTCGGCACCGGGCGGGGCATGTCCCGGCGGATCGCCCGCCACTTCGGGACGATGGAGGCGATCCGGGCCGCCGATGCCGCCGCGATGACCGAGGTCGAACTGGTCGGGGACACCAAGGCGGCCGGGATCGTCGCACAGGTCGCGGAGCTCGGGCCGGTCATCGACAAGCTGGCCGCGGCCGGGGTCAACCTCGTCGAGCCGCAGGTGGCGCGCCCCGCCGGCGGTGAGGGCGCGCAGGGCGCCGAGGGGCCGCTCGCCGGTCAGTGCGTGGTGGTCACGGGGAAGATGACGGGTGCGCTGGCGGCGTACGACACGCGGGACAAGGTACGCGAGCTGATCGAGCGGGCCGGCGGGAAGTCCGCGAGCGGCATATCGGGGCGGACGACGCTGCTCGTGGCGGGCGCCAAGGCCGGCAGCAAGGTGGCCAAGGCCGAGGAGGCGGGCATCGAGATCGTCGGCGAGGAGGCGTTCGCCGAGCGGATCGCCACGTTCCTCACCTGCTGAGAGGTGCGGGCCCTTCGTACGCTTCGGCCGGCGGCGGGGTGACGGCCAGGATCGGCGGGGCCGGCGAGCTGTACCGGTGGCCGCAGGGGTCGAAGGCCAGCACCACCGGCCGGCCCGGGCGCTGGCGCCAGGAGATGCGCTCCGGTGCGCTCGCGCACTCGGGGCAGCGCGGCAGCGGGCTCGGCTCCGCCGGGGCTGCGGGGGCGGACGCGAGCCGGGGCATGAGGTGCGGTTCGCGCATGGGGGCTCCCTGGTCCGGCGGTTGTGCTCCTGGCACTGTGCCATGGACCACCCTCCGGGCGCACGGGCCGATCCTCCAGAGTTCCGGCTGGTCAGAGTCGCGTCCCCGGCGGCGTCCGACGAGGCCCGGTGCCCACTCGCCGGGACGGGTGAAGGAGCCGGGGCGCGGAGGGCGTACTCCTCCTCCGCTCCCGCGCGCCCGGCGCCCTCACGGCCTCGCGGCGGTCACGCGGCCTTCGCGATCTCCGGGTGCTCGGTCAGCCAGGCGCGGACCGCCTGCTGCTCCTTGCCCTTGCCGGCTTCCTGGATCTTCGCCTCCAGGCCGGTCAGCTGGGCTTCGGTCAGCTTGAACGAGCGCAGCCAGGTGGCCACTTCCGGCTCGTCCGCCGCGAAGCCCTTCCGGGCCAGGGTGTGGATGCCGTCGCCCTTGCCCCAGGCCCCCTTGGGGTCCTCGAGCTTCTTCAGGTCGTACGAGGCGTACGCCCAGTGCGGCGACCAGAGCACGACCGCCACCGGCTCCTGCTTCTCGTAGGCCCGCTTGAGCTCGGCGAGCATGCCGGGGGTCGATCCGTCGACGACCTCGTACTCGCCGTCGAGGCCGTACTCCTTGAGCAGTTTGCCCTTCAGGATCCCCATCGCGCCCGCGCTGGGCTCGATGCCGACGATCCGGCCCTTGAACTCGCCGCCCTTGCCCTTGAGGTCGGCGAGGGAGGTGACGTCCTTCATGTAGGAGGGGACGGACAGTTCGATGGAGGTCGGTCCGTACCAGGAGCCGAGGTCGTCCAGCCTGTTCCCGTACTTCTCCCAGTACTGGGCCTGCGTGACCGGCAGCCAGGCGTCGGTCTGGAAGTCGACCTGGCCGCCCGCGAGCCCGGTGAACAGGGCGCCGAGCTCCAGCTGCTTCGCCTCCACCTGGAAGCCGCGGCGCTCCAGGAGCTCCTTCCACAGGTAGGTCGAGGCGATGCCCTCGTCCCAGGGGATGTAGCCGATGCTGATCTTGCGGCCCTTGCCGATGCCGCCGGCCCCGGCTGCGGCCGGCTGCCCGGAGCCGCCGAAGGTGTTCAGGCCGCCGGCGACGAGGGCGAGCACCACGGCGCCGGTGACGGCGTAGGCCGGCTGGGGGCGGTGGTTCCACAGCTTGGCGGCGCCGCTCGTGGCGGCCTGCGCCTTGGCGAGCGCGCGCCGGCCGAGCGGGGAGACCTGGCGGCCGAGCGCCCCGGTCATCCGGTCCAGGTACATGGCGAGGATGACGATGGAGATGCCCGCCTCGAAGCCGAGGCCGATGTCGACGTTGCCGATGGCCCGGTAGACGGCGCCGCCGAGCCCGCCGCCGCCGACCATGCCGGCGATGACGACCATGGACAGGCCGAGCATGATGACCTGGTTGATGCCCGCCATGATGGTGGGCAGGGCCAGCGGCAGCTGCACGCGTACGAGGGTGTCGCGCGGGGTGGTCCCGAAGGCGTCGGCGGCCTCGACGAGTTCCGTGTCGACCTGGCGGATGCCGAGCTCGGTCATCCGGACGCCGGGCGGCAGCGAGAAGATGATGGTCGCGATGATGCCGGGCACCACGCCCACCCCGAAGAAGATGATGCCGGGGATCAGGTAGACCATGGCCGGCATGGTCTGCATGAAGTCCAGGACGGGCCGCAGGACGGCGCTGACCCGGTCGGACCGGGAGGCCCAGATCCCGAGCGGGACCGCGAACACGAGTGTGACGAGGGTCGCGACCAGGACCAGGGAGAGCGTGGACATCGCGTCGGCCCACAGGCCGACGGAGTCGACGAGTGCGAAGCCGGCGAAGGCGAGGAGCGCGGCGAGCAGCCCGCGCAGCCACCAGGCGGCGACGGCGAGGATGCCGGCGAACAGCAGCGGGGCGGGTGCGTCGAGCACGGCGTGGATGCCGTCGTACAGGCCGGTGACGAGCATGCTGACGGCGTCGAACAGCCAGGAGAGGTGGCGCTGGAGGAAGTCGACTCCGCTGTCGACCCAGGCGCCGAGGTGCAGGCGGGGCATCAGGCGGCCACCTCCACGCAGGCCATCGGGGGCCGCTGTTCGTCACCTATGAAGGCGATGAGGCGGTCCTGCGGCACGGAGCCGACGAGGGCGCCGTCCGCGTCGGTGACGGCGACGGCGTGCGGGACGCGGGCGCTGACCGCGCACAGGTCGGCGAGCGGGGTGTCCGCGGTGACGCTGGGGCAGCCGCAGGCGCAGCTGCCTGCGACGGGGTCGGTCATCACGGCGTCGGCCGTGAGCACCCGGGAGCGGTCGACGTCCTGGATGAAGGAGGCGACGTAGTCGTCGGCGGGGCGGGTCAGGATGTCCTCGGCGGTGCCCTGCTGGACGATGCGGCCGTCGCGCATGACGGCGATGCCGTCGCCGAGGCGCATGGCCTCGTTGAGGTCGTGCGTGATGAACACGATGGTCTTCCTGAGCCGCTGCTGGAGCTCGAGCAGCTGGTCCTGCATGTCGCGGCGGATCAGCGGGTCCAGCGCGCTGAAGGACTCGTCCATCAGGAGCAGGTCTGCGTCGGTGGCCAGGGCGCGGGCGAGGCCGACGCGCTGCTGCATGCCGCCGGACAGCTCGTCCGGCCAGGACGCCTCCCAGCCCGCGAGCCCGCACAGCTCCAGTGCCTCGGCGGCGCGGCGCTCGCGGTCGGCGCGGGGGACGCCCTGCACCTCCAGCCCGTAGGCGGCGTTCTCGAGCACGCTGCGGTGGGGGAAGAGCGCGAAGTGCTGGAAGACCATGCTGATCTTGGTGGAGCGGACGTGGCGCAGCTCACGCCGGGAGAGCGAGGTGAGGTCCTGGCCGTCGAAGAGGATGCGCCCCTGGGTGGGTTCGAGCAGTCCGTTCAGCATGCGCAGCAGCGTGGACTTGCCGGATCCCGACAGACCCATGATGACGAAGATCTCGCCGGGCTCGACGCGGAATGAGGCGTCGATCACAGCGGCCGTCGTGCCGTCGGCGCGCAGCTCGTCGCGGCCGGCGCCGGCTCGGAGCGCGCGGACCGCGGCAGCGGCGTCGCCGGGTCGCCTTCCGAACACCTTGTAGACGTGCTCGGCCTGGAGCGTGGACACATACACCTCGCGGGTCGTACCGGGAACGGCGCGCGCCCGGCCGGTGGGCCGGGCGCAGCCGTGGAGCGGTACGGGATCCGCCCGCCCCCGCGCCGGCCGTGTCACGGCCGGCGGAAGGGTCCGCTCCGGATCCGCGGGTGCCCAGGGCGTTCGGGGGTAAACGCCGAGGTGATCCACCTCACGCCGGGTCGGGGTCCTCCAGCATGGAGGTGCGCAGGTGCGCGAGGAGGCGGGTCAGCAGGCGCGAGACCTGCATCTGCGAGATGCCGAGCGCGGCGCCGATCTGCGCCTGGGTCAGCTCTTCGCCGAAGCGCATCTGCAGCATGCGGCGCTCGCGGTCGGTGAGCTGTTCCAGCAGCGGCGCGAGGGTCTGGATGTCCTCGACGCGCTCCAGGGCCGGCTCCTCCTCGCCCATGACGTCGGCGAGGGTGTGGCCGTCGGCCGAGCCGTCGCCGCGCTCCGCGTGCGCGGTGTGCGGGGCGTCCAGGGAGCCGCTGGTGTGGCCGTTGGCGGCGACGAGACCCTCTATGACCTCCTCCTCCGAGAGGCTGAGGTGGTCGGCGAGGTCCACGACGGTGGGCGAGCGGTCGAGCGTGGTGGTCAGCTGCTCCTTTGCCTTGGCGATGTCGATGCGCAGCTCCTGGAGCCGGCGCGGGACGCGGACGGCCCAGGACGTGTCGCGGAAGTGGCGCTTGATCTCACCTGTGATGTACGGCATGGCGAGGGTCGCGAACTCGTTCTCGCGGGCCGGGTCGAACCGGTCGATCGCCTTGATCAGGCCGATGGTGCCGACCTGGACGATGTCCTCGATGTCGCCTCCGTCACCCCGGCCGCGGAAGCGGCGGACGGCGTACTGGACGAGTGAGGCGTTCATCTCTATGAGCGCGTTGCGAACGTACTGGTGTTCCGGGGTGCCCTCAGGCAGTTCGTGCAGCCGCCGGAAGAACACCCGTGAGAGCTCCCGGGCATCGGCGGGAGCCACCTCCCTAGGCTCCTCGATCCGCGGCAGGTCCGCGATCCGGGCGGCCTGGATGCCGCGGCGCGGACGGGGAACGACTGTGACGGTTTCGGAAGTGGAGGACGGGGCAAGGGCGGGCATGGGGTTCGCTCCTTGGGCTTGTCGGCTTGCGGCGCGGGACCTTGACTGCCGTAGATGGTGGTCTCTTTCAGCTTATACGTCAAGAATTGCCGGAAATGCGGCCGTCCGTTTACTCGCGCGCGCACGCGAGGCGCATCCGCGTGCGCGCGACCGGCGGGTCGGATTCCAGCTGCGTGCACTCCCTTGTGCGGGGCCCCGGGGCGCCCCAGTCTGAGCGGACGACGCCAGGGGGGATCGAGCCGGATGAGCACGAGATCGCACGGATTACGCGGACCACTCGGAGCACACGGGCGAAGTGGACGAAGTGCACGAAGCGAACCAAGCGGAGTACGGCGGTTCGGATGGCGACGGTGCGGAGCCGTCCTCGCGCTCGCCTCGGCGCTCGCGCTCGGCGCGGACACCGGAGCCTCCGCCGCGAGCCCGCCCGAGGGGACCGTCCGGTACGCCGGCACCCCCGGAGCCGTCGCCCGCAGCTACCTCGTCCTGTTGGACCCGGCCCGCGCCGGCGCCCGTACGACGCAGGGCCGGGAGGTGGTCGCACGCTTCGGCGGCAGGATCCGCCGGACCTACGACGCCGCGCTGAACGGTTACTCCGTCGAACTGTCGGCGCGGCAGGCCCGGCGACTCGCCGCGAACCCCGCCGTCGCCGAGGTCGCGCAGAACCGGAGGCTGCGGCTCGACGCCACGCAGCCGGACCCGCCGTCCTGGGGCGTCGACCGGATCGACCGGCGCAGGCTCCCGCTCGACGGGAGCTATGCGTATCCGGATTCGGCGGGGCAGGACGTGACCGCGTACGTCCTCGACACCGGCGTCAACATCAGCCACGAGGACTTCGGCGGGCGCGCCTCGTACGGATACGACGCCATCGACGACGACTACGAGTCCGAGGACCTGCACGGGCACGGCACGCACGTCGCCGGGACCCTCGTCGGCACGAAGTTCGGCGTCGCGAAGAAGGCGAAGCTCGTGTCCGTCCGGGTGCTCGACTGGTCGGGCCAGGGCACCACGGAGCAGGTGGTCGCCGGGATCGACTGGGTCACCCGCAACGCCGTGAAACCCGCCGTCGCGAACATGAGCCTGGGCGGCGACCCCGACGACGTGCTGGACGCCGCCGTACGGAACTCCATCGCCTCCGGGATCACGTACGCGGTCGCCGCGGGCAACCAGAGCGCCGACGCCTCCACCCACTCCCCCGCCCGGGTGCCCACGGCGCTCACGGTCGGGGCGACCGACGACCGCGACGCGCGCGCCCCGTACTCCAACTACGGCCCTCTCGTGGACCTGTTCGCCCCGGGTGACTCGATCACCTCGGCGGTCTTCTGGGGAGACGACTGGAGCACCGCCATGTCCGGCACCTCGATGGCCTCCCCGCATGTGGCGGGCGCGGCCGCGCTCTACCTCGCCGACCACCGTACGGCGACACCCGCGCAGGTCGCGGGCGCCCTGACCGCGGCGGCCACGACCGCCTCGGTGGTCGACGCCGGACCCGGCTCGCCCGACCGGCTCCTCTACGTGGGGTCGGCGCCGAACCGGGTGCCCGGGCCGCGCTTCGCGAACACCGCGGACTACCCGGTCGAGGACCTGGAGCCGGTCGAATCCCCGGTCACGGTCAGCGGGATCGCCGGGCACGCGCCCGCGCAGCTGGACGTGGAGCTCGACATCAGGCACCCGGACTCCGGCACCCTCCAGGTCGACGTGATCGCGCCCGACGGCACGGTGTACCCGATCAAGGACAGCTACACCGGCTGGGGCAACGCCGACCTCAGAGGGGTGATCGCGATCGACGCCTCGTCGCAGACCGCCAACGGCGTGTGGAAGCTGCGGGTGTACGACGCCTTTGCGGGCTACACCGGCTACATCGACGCATGGGCCCTGCGCTTCTGAGGGGTCCGGTGTCAGGTGACGCGGAAACCGGCCGCCTCGTGGTCCCGGTGGAAGGTCAGCCGGTCCCAGGTGGGAAAGGCGAGGTCGGTGACGGCGAGCAGCCAGCCGGTGCCGTCGTGCAGGGTGCGGCGCACGGTCAGCCCGCAGACCGCGGCGGCGGCCGACGGGTGGCTGCTGCGGGTCATGGTGAGGGTCTCGGCGACCCGGCCCTGCCCGGCGGCCCGCTCGAGCCACCGGTGCAGCGGTCCGAGGTCCTCGTCGCGGACGGCCGAGCGGTCGCGGTAGCGGGCGAGTTCGGGACTCCCGGCGATCGCGCGCGGGCACAGGTAAGTGACGGCGTCCCGGAGCGTCTCCCCCGACGGGCCGCGCTCGCGGCGGTGGTGGACCAGCGTGCGGTCCCCGCCGCGCATGCCGAGCAGCGCGGCGAGCGAGGGCGGCACGGTGACCAGGGTGAGCCGGCTCCGGTCGTGCACGACCACCGTGCGCCCGGCCGCCGCGCCCTCGACGGCGGCCGGCCGGGTGCCGCGCCGCTCGGTGACGATCAGGCCGTCCTCGCGCAGGTGCTGGAGGGCGGCCCGGACGGTCTGCCGGTTGACCTGGTAGCGGGCGGCCAGGGTGCGCTCGGAAGGCAGTCTGCCACCGGGGGTGCGCCCGGCGCGCTCGAGCTCGCGCCGCAGCGCTGCGGCGATCCGCTGATACTTGGGCATGGCGGCGGCCGAGCCGCCGCCCCGCGTAAGGGAGGGCATGGCTTCTCCTCTGACGGGTGGTCAAGGACTGCGCGGTACGCAACCTAGCATTGGTCTATACCTTTGGGTGAGGGGAGCCCCCGATCCCACCGCCACCTTGGCCGGATCCCGCCGCCCCACCGCCCCGTCCGACGCGGTTGACCGCGCAGCGCCTGAAAGCGGCTAAACCCGCAGCGGGTTCGGGAGCGGGATGTAGCGTGCGTCCGCGCCGTCGGCGCGGGTCCAGCGCAGCAGCAGGTTCGTCTTGGCCGGGAGGGCCGGGGCCGAGAGCAGTTCCGCGATCTCCGGAAGGCCGCGTTCGGCGTCGTAGCGCAGGAACTCCTCGCGCGCCGCCGGCCACACCGCGGCGGCCGCGTCCGGGTGCTCCTCGGCGAGGGCCCCCGCCACCTCGGTCAGGTGGTTGACCACCAGGCAGTAGACCAGCCGCTGCCAGGCGGCATCGCGCTCCACGTCCGGCAGGAGCTTGACCCCCTCCGCGTCCCGGAACAGGGCCTGTACCGGCATGCCCTGGGCGTCGACGGCCACGAGGGTGTTCTGCAGGTGCGCCTCCAGTACGACGCCGTGCCGGGCGAACAGGTCGAGCACGGGCGGCACGACATGGCGCAGATACGCCCGCCACCAGCCGACCGGATCGCCCGTCGCGGCCAGCGGGCTGTCCGCGAAGCCCTCGGCGAGCGCGGCGCACGCCAACGGCGTGGCCCCCGGCTCCACTTGCGCGTGCAGACCGTCGCGGACCAGGACGGCGAGTTCCTCGAAGGCGAAGGCCGCCGTCCGGTAGCCGCGGTCGGCGAGCCAGACCGCGTTGGACCCGGAGCTGCGCAGATCGGCGAACCCGGCCTCGACCGCGGCGTCCGTACGGCGCAGCTTCAGCAGGTCGTGCCGCCACAGCCGGCGCACGTCGTTGGTGATCCGGACGTCGAGGCTGAACTTCACGAAGAGGTCCCGCTCCCGGTTCCCCTCGCCGGGTACGTACAGGGTCCGGATCGAGGCGGTCGGCCAGGCCGGGAGCCGCCCCGGGCCGAGCCGCAGCAGCCGCCCGTCGGCGAAGGCCTCGCGTACGGCCGCCGAGCAGCCCACCAGCTCCAGCTGCCACGGATGCGCGGGCAGCAGCCGGTACCCGGCCGGCGGGCGCGGGCCGTCGAGCAGCCCGGCCAGCGAGTCGATCGCACCGGCCGCGGCCGGCCCGCCCTCCTCGGCCACCTGGTCCTCGCGCAGCCCCAGGAAGACCAGCGGGAACCGGGCGTACGCCTCCGGCGCGTACGGCAGCCAGCTCGCGGCGGGCGCGCCGCCCCGGGCCTTGGGGGCGGGGTGGTACGGGTGTCCCATGACCAGGGACTGCTCGGAGAGCACGTACGGGTCCTGCGGGGGCGCCGTTGCGGCGCGGGCGGCCAGCAGCGCGGCGACGGCCTCGCGGCTGTCGGCGATCTCGACCGGGAGCTCGTCGTTCGCCGCGCCCGCGTACCGGTGCAGCTCGTCGGCGGTCAGTTTGACCAGCTCGGTGTGGCTGAGCGGCTGCCAGCCCTGCGCCGTGCGCAGTTCGGGGCGTACCGGCCGGCGCCCGCCCCGCACCCGCAGCAGCCGCCCGCTGCCGCGCAGCCGGTGGACGCGCCCCGCGTGGGCATCATCCGTCGTGACTGCGAACTCCTCGGCGGGATCGGCGGCTTCCCGCAGCAGGCAGTTCAGCAGAGGGGTGCCGGCGTACGCGTCGGCGGCGGCGTTGAGGTCCACGGATTCCATTCGGTCCATCCAATGCGCCGGGAGTTCGCGGGGCGTACCACCGGCCGTGATCTTCAGTATCCGCGATGATGAAGTGATCATCACGTCACCCGTGAGAGGAACAGGGCCCTGGACTCCAGCATGTACCTTCCCGCCTCCCCCGCCGAAGAGGCCGTGTCCGCCGAACTGGCCGAGGTGCGCCCTGCGCTCGTTGCCGCCTACGGCGCCGCGCTCGCCGGCGCCCGGGCCGCCGTACTGACCCGGCTGTGGCGGGCGCTGGCCTTCGAACCGCTGCCATGGGTGGAACGCCGGGAGCGCGGGCCCGGCGGGCTGACGCTCCTGCTGTCCGGGGGCAGACGGCTGGAGGGCCCGTTGCCGGACCCGTACGCGACCGACCCGTACGTGTCCGAGGTGCTGCTCGACGGCACCCCGTACCGGCAGGCCGGGCGGCTGGTGGCGGCGCTGGGGGTGCCGCACGGGGACGCCTTCGCCGCCGAGCTGGACGACAGCTCGGCCTCGCTCGCGCTGTCCCGGGCCGGACGGCCGGCGACGGAGCAGGCGGCCCCGCAGGCCTGCTGGGAGTGGGAGCAGCGGGTGGTCGACGGGCATCCGTACCACCCCAACTGCCGCTCCCGGCCCGGGTTCTCGGTGGCCGAGCAGCTGGCGTACGCGCCGGAGCACCGGCCGGTGGTCGAGCTCGGGCTGGTGGCCGTACGGGCCGAGGAATGCCTGGTCACGGGTGCTTGGCCGGCCGAGCTGCGGGAGGGCCGCCGGCTCCTGCTGCCGGTGCACCCGTGGCAGGCGGAACACGTCCTGAAACAGACGGGCCGGGGGCCGGGGGCGCTGCGCCCCGGCTTCGCGGCGCATCCTCTGATGGCCCTGCGCACCCTCGCCCCGGTGGCGGGCGGTGCACACGTCAAGACGGCGTTGAGCACCCGGCTGACCTCCTCCGTACGGGACATCTCGGAATACTCCATCGAGACGGCGGCCGCGGTGTCCGCGTTCGCGCAGGCCCTGTCCGAGCGGCTCGACGGCCGGCTGCACATCACCCGGACCCTCGGCGCCGCGACCGCGCACAGCCCGGACCTGGCCGCGGTGCTCCGCGAGCCCCCCGAGGTGTACGCGGATGCCGCGGCGGGCGAGTGGGTCGCGCCGGTGGCGGCCCTGGCCCTGTCGCCGTTCGCGCGCTCGGCGTCCTGGCGGGCCGAGTTCGCCCGGCTCGCGCTCTCGGTGTGCCTGCGGGTACTCGATCTCGGGGTGGCGCTGGAGGCCCACGGCCAGAACCTCCTCGTCGTCCTGTCCCCGGCCGGGGCCCCGCTGCGGCTGGTCTACCGCGATCTCGCCGACATCCGGATCAGCCCGGAGCGGCTCGTCCGGCACGGTCTGCCGGTGCCGCCGCTGTCGGGCCGGCTGATCACCGACGACGTGACCCTGCTGCGGCGCAAACTGTTCGGTTCCCTGCTGACCGGGACCCTGGGGGCCACGACGGGCTCGGCGGCGGCCTTCGCCGAGGCGCTGGCCCAGGCCGCCGGCCTCCCGGCCACCGCCGACACCGAGGCCCTGCTGACCGCGCCGCTGCCGACCAAGGCCCTGACGCTGATGCGGCTGAGCCCCGGAATCCCGGGCGACCAGTGGGCGGAGCTCGACAATCCGCTGGCCGGGGCCGACGAGCGGGGTCGGGCGGTCTAGTGTCACAGGGCATGAAGGAGACTTCGGACCTGAACTCCGTACGGGCGTCCTACGACGCCGTAGCCGTCGACTACGCCCGGCTCCTCGGCGCGGAGCTGGCCAGGAAGCCGCTGGACCGGGCCATGCTGGCCGCCTTCGCCGAGTGCGTGCGCGGCGAGGAGGGCGGCGCGGCGCGAGCGGTCGCGGACCTGGGCTGCGGTCCGGGACGGGTGACGGCCCATCTGGACGGGCTCGGCGTACGGACGTTCGGCGTCGACCTCTCCCCGGCGATGGTGGCGGTGGCCCGGCGGTCGTATCCGGGCCTGCGCTTCGAGGTGGGCTCGATGGCGGCGCTGGACGTGGCCGACGGGGTGCTCGGCGGAGTCCTGGCCTGGTACTCGACGGTGCACACCCCGCCGGGGGAACTTCCCTCGCTGTTCGCGGAGTTCGCCCGGGTGCTCGCGCCGGGCGGCCACCTGCTGATCGCCTTCAAGGCGGGCGACGAGAAGATCCGGCTGGAGCACGCGTACGGGCACCCCGTTGAGCTGGACGTGTACTGGACCCCGCCGGAGCTGATCGCCGGCCTGCTCGCCGGGGCGGGCCTGGAGGAGGTGGCCCGCCTGGTCCGGCAGCCCGCGGACCACGAGAAATCCCCCCAGGCCTTCCTCCTGGCCCGTAAGCATGCTTAAGGGCTGCCCTCCAGCACCTCCAGCCGCTGCTGGGTGAGCCGCAGGAGCCGCGGTTCGAGGCTCGGCAGGGCGCGCAGCAGGCGGACGAGTTCGGGGCCTGCGTCGCGGGCCTCCGCCTGGTCCTTGAGCTGGGTCCAGCAGTACAGGGCGCCCGCCGCGGCCGCCAGGACCTCGGGGGCGTCCGGCGGCTGGTGCTCCAGGCGGGTGCGCCCGGCGTTGATCCAGAGCTGGGTCGCCGAGCGGTAGTTTCCGGCCATCCGGGCGAGGTCGGCCCGGATCTCGGCCCAGTGGGTGGCCTCGGGCGAGGTGTACCCGTGGGTCTGCAGGACGTGCTGCTCCCAGGCCTGGGCGAGGGTGGCGGCCTCCTGGTGCCGGCCGCCGGAGGCGAGGGCGTGGATGTGCGGCCGCGGGTCGGGGACCTCATCCTGCGGCACCTGCTGGGCGGCGGCGGACACGCTGAGCTCGCGCGTCGCCGGCAGGACGAGGGTGCCGGGCGGCAGGGCGGCGGCTCCGACGGCGAACGCGTGCAGCTGGAGGTTGGCGGGGCGGGTGGGGCTGCGGCGAAGCTGGTCGATCCAGTGGTGGGTGTACGAGCTCACGCGGTCCGCTCCGCCGACGAAGGCGGGCGGGACGACGACCCCGTACACATCGGCGGTGGGCGGGGCGGGCAGGCTCCCGTACTCCTGGAGCACCGGCCAGGCGGACTTGTCTGCGACGAGGTCGAGCACCACCGCGGTCGGCCCGGCGGACCGGGCCCCGAGCTCGGTGCCCAGCCAGTCCCAAGGCAGCGCCGCGTAGCGGACGGTGGAGGCCGTGGTCCCCGCCAGCGCGAGGTGGAGGCGGTGCCCGCGGCGGTCGAGGGTGAGCCGCCCCGACAGGTAGACCAGCAGCGGCCCCGGCGTCGCGGCGGCGGTGCGCAGCCGCATCAGCACGGTGTTCGGATCCCGGGCGCCGTCGAGGTACGTGGTGTCACTGGGGACGTGGCTGTTCAGCAACGCGGAGGCGGGCAGCACTCCGAGCGCGGCCAGATTCGCACTGGGCGCGACCTGAACGGCCCGCCGCCGTACGGCGGCGTCGCCCGCTATGAGAAGAACATGCCCCCGCTGCTGCCTGCCGGCTCCGTCGATCTGCATGGGCCGACCGTACTCACCTCACGAGCCCCTTGCAGCCGCGGGTGTCCAACCATTCCCTTACGGACCTCCCTCGGCCCGCTCGAGATTCACGGCCGCGCAGCCGCACGCGAGGATCCGCGGGGCGGGCGGCGCAGCTTCGCCGACCGGGCCGTGAAGCGCAAGTGCGCCTGCACGAGCGCGCGCACGCTGGTACGGGCGGCTGTCGGCGGGCGGAGGGCCGTGGGCCGTTCGGGGGGCAACGTGGCCGCCGTGGGCCCGCCTTCGCTGCGATCGGGCCGGGCGGTGGCAGGAAGGAGGGATGAGCCTCCATCGCCGCCAGTTGCTGGGCAGCGCGCCCGCAGCCGTGCTGGCCGCCTTCGCCGTCACGGCGGCACCGGCCCGCGGCCCCGACTGGGCGGCGCTCGCCCACGGGATCGACGGGCGGGTGGTGCTGCCGGGCGACCCCGACTACCCCGAGGCCCGGCAGCTGTTCCAGCCCCGGTACGACACGGTCGCTCCGGGCGCGGTGGCCTACCCCGCGCACGCCGCCGACGTGGCCGTCTGCCTGGACTTCGCCCGCCGGTCCGCCGTCCCCGTCGTGCCGCGCGGCGGCGGCCACAGCTACGCCGGCTGGTCCACCTGCGCCGGCGGGCTCGTCGTCGACGTCGGCGCCATGGCCGGGCTGACCGTCGACGGGGCGGAAGGTGTGCGGATCGGCGCCGGGGCCCGGCTCGGCGACGTCAACCGGCACCTCGCCGCGCAGCGCCTCGGCATCCCGACCGGGCTGTGCCCCACCGTCGGGATCGCGGGGCTCACCCTGGGCGGCGGGCTGGGCCTGGCCTCCCGGGCGTACGGGACCACCTCCGACGCCCTCACCGGCGCCACCGTGGTCACCCCCGACGGCATCGTGCGCGAGGTCGACGCCACCCATGACCCGGGGCTGTTCTGGGCCCTGCGCGGCGGCGGGGGCGGCAACTTCGGCGTGGTCACCGAGTTCCGCTTCCGCACTCATCCGGCCACCGACTGCGCCTACGCCGAACTCCACTGGGCCGAAGCCGATTCCGCCGCCGTACTGCGCGCCTGGCAGCGCTGGCTGGCAGCCCTGCCCGACCCCTTCTGGAGCCAGGTCGAGTTCCTCGTCGAGGGGACTCCGGCTCCGGCCCCCGCCGTACGCGTCCTGTGCTTCGGCGGGCGCGCCGAGCTCGACCGGGAGCTGACCCGCCTGTCCGACCTGGTCGGCAGACCGCTCCGGGACAGCTGGATCGCCGTACGCACGTACGAGGAGACGCTGCGGGCCATGTCGGGCTGCCAGGACCGGAGCGCCGCCCAGTGCCATCTGCCGGGCACCCTGCCCGGCCGGACCCCCGAGGGACGGATCGGCCGGGACTCGTACGGCGGGCGCTGCGACTTCTGGGGCGGCGCCGGGCTGCCCGACGCGGGCATCGCCGCAGTGCTGGCCGCCGTACGCCGCTACGGGCAGTCCGTGCCGGCCGGCGGGCTCGGGGTCGTGCAGTTCAGCGGCGAATGCGGCGGGGCGGTGAACCGGACGGCGGCGGCCGACACCGCGTTCGTGCACCGGGACTGCGCCTTCCTGACCCAGTACCTCGCCTACCGGCCCGCGTCCGCGACGCCCGCGCAGGTGGCCGCGCACCAGGGCTGGCTCGACGGGCTGTGGCAGGACCTGCGCCCCTGGGCGAGCGGGCGCGCGTACCAGAACTACATCGACCCGAAACTGCCCTCCTGGCGCGAGGCCTACTACGGGCCGAACCTCGCCCGCCTCGAGGAGGTCCGGCGCACCTACGACCCGGACCGGCTGTTCCGCTTCCCGCAGGCCATCTAGTGCTGTGGCCGGAAAGGTTCACCGTGTCACGGCGCCCGGCACGGCACCTCGCCGCGTTGTCGGACCGCGACGGTACGTCCAGTACGAGTCGCGGCCCTCCGCCCTGCGATGCACCGCACCGGACACCGCGACCCGGCAAACCTTTCCGGCCACAGCACTAGAGGAGCTCGACATGCGACGTACGTTGACCGTGGCGGCGGCGACGGCAGCCCTGCTGCTGCCCGCCGGGCCGCTGCCGGTGGCCGAGGCCGGGAGCGCCCTGCCGTCGCCCGGCAGGTGGTCCGCCCGCGAGGCGGAGACGTTCTGGACGGCCGACCGGATGGCGGCCGCGGCCCCCATGACCCTGGCGTCGGCGGCTCCGGCCACCGACCCCGGCACCGGGCAGGACTTCGACGGGATCCCGGTCGTCGGCCGGATGTTCGTGATGAAGGACGGCGGCGCGTACTTCTGCACCGCGAGCGTGGTCGCCTCCCCCGGCCGCAACCTGGTGCTGAGCGCGGCCCACTGCCTGCTCGGCACCGACGCCCGCCAGGTGGCCTTCGTACCGCTGTACACGGCGGACAACCCGCAGCCGTACGGGATGTTCCCGGTGCAGCGCGCCGCCGACGGGCGTTCGAAGGTGTGGATCGACCCGCGCTACAAGAGCCTGGGCGCCGACAAGGGGGCCACCCTCGACGTGGCCTTCGCGCAGGTCGGGCCGGATGCGGACGGGTTCCCCGTGGAGGACGTGGTCGGCGGGAACCGCCTGGTCACCGGCGCCGGTTACGAGCACGCGAAGGTGTCGCTGATCGGCTATCCGGCATCGGCCGCACGCCCGCGGCTGTGCGTGAACAGTACGACCAAGTTCACGAGCAAGGATGCGGGCATCCCCGGATCGTTCCTGCGCATCGACTGCACCGGGTACCCCGGCGGGACCAGCGGCGGCCCCTTCCTGAAGAACTACGACAAGGTGACCGAGACCGGGGACGTCGTCGGGGTCATCGGCGGCTGGAAGACGGGCGGGGACACCGCCGACACCTCGTACAGCTCCTACTTCGGCCCGGAGATCAAGAAGTTGTACGAGCAGGCGGTTGCCGGGGCAAAGGCGGCGTGAGCACCCGCACCCGGCGGGTGCGCCGCGGGTTCCCCACCGTGCGCGGGGTCGCCGGGAGCCCGTCGGCGGTCAGCTGGTCGGAGGGCGGGAGCCCGAGCCGGCGCCGCAGGTCGGCGAGGGCGGCGTGCACCGGCGCCAGGATGACCTCGGCGCGTGGATGGGCGTACGCGAGTGCGTGCGCGGTGGTCTCGATGGTCTCGGCGGCGTCCTCCGCCGCCGTACGGCTCCACCCGCCGGGCTCGGCGGAGCTCCAGGGGGCGACGGCGTCGTAGAGGTGGCAGGCGGCATCGGCCGCGGCGTCGGCCCGTTCACCGACGCCCGGCGCCGCGATGGTCGGCAGCAGCTCCATGCCGGGTCAACGACCGAAGCCCCCGCGGGGAACGACCGGCCGCCCGCCGGTTCACAGCTCGCGGGTCACCCGAGGCGCCGGGCCACGGCGTGCGCCCCCGCGGTGGCCGCCGCGGCCAGGGCCAGTCCCTGAACCGCGTCGCGCGCCCGCGCGGGCCGCAGCACCCCGGCGCGCCGCAGCCGGCCCCGCGCCCAGAGGGTGAAGGGGACCACCACGAGCGGCGAGGTGGCTGCGCCCGGGGTGTAGCCGCGGGTGGCGGCCGCCTGCGCGAGGTGGACGAGGCCGTGCAGGCCGAAGCCGTTCAGGCTCGTCTGGTAGAAGGCGGACCGGCCACCGGTGCGGTACCCGTCCGCGGCCGCCGCGGCCACCACGAGGCCCATGACCCCGACGGCGCGCGCGAACTCCCGGCCGTCCGTGCTGCCCAGCCGGTCCCAGATCCGGTCGGGGACCCGGGGGTGGCGCTCGCGCAGTACGGGGACCCGGGTACGGGACCAACGCCCCATCGTCGCCACCTCCTCCAGGTCGTGCACGGCCCAGGCGGCCAGGAGCCCGAAGCCCGTGACGGCGGCGGTGGCGGTGGCGGTTCGCGTCGGTGCAGTCATGAGGCCACAGTCTGCAGCCAGACCGGGAGCAGCAGCAGGGAAACCACCGAACTCTTGATCACCAGCGAGGCGGAGAGGTCCACGCCGACGTCGTACCGCTGGGCGAAGACGAAGAGGTTCTGCGGGGTCGGCATCGCGGCGATCAGGACGAGGTACGTCAGCCACTCGCCCCGTACGCCGAACAGCAGCCCGCAGACCGCCCAGGCCAGCAGCGGGAAGCCGAGGCACTTGAAGGCGATGAGGGCCAGTTCCTCACGGCCGGTGCCCCGGATGTCCAGCCCGAGGCCGCCGAGGTGGAGCCCGAGGGCGAACAGGGCGATCGGCGAGGCGCTGTCGCCGACGAAGGCGGCCCCGTCCAGGACCACCTTCGGGACGTGCACCGAGAGCAGGTTGAGCACGATCCCGGCATTGCAGGCCAGCACCAGCGGGGTCGAGAGCGAGGCGCCGACGGCCCGGACGAGCCGCTGCCCCGGACCGCCCGAGGCCGGGCCGGCGCGGCCCAGCTCCATGATGGAGATGACGACGAGGGACAGCACGCAGACCTGGAACAGCAGGACGGGGAAGATCGGCGCGGCCGTCCCGAAGAGGGTGATGAACACCGGGACGGCGAAGTAGGCCGTGTTCACCTGGACTCCGGCCATCACGCGCAGCGCCACGTCGCGGGGCTCCCGTACGCCGTGGGCGCCCGAGGCGAAGGCGATGGCGAGCACCGCGAGGGCGGCAGCCGCGGCGTAGGCGCCGATGGCCCGCCAGTTGAAGAGGGCGCCGAGGTCGCTGGCGTAGATGTTGCCGAAGAGGTAGCACGGGACGGCGAAGAGGAAGGCGTAGTCGGCGAAGGCCTTGGAGGCCTCGGCCGGGACGGTCTTGCGGCGGGCGAGCAGTACGCCGCCGCCGAAGGCCAGCAGTACCGGCACGAGCTTCTCGAGTGCGGCTGCCGTGCCCATGCGTACCGGCTCCCCCTGTGATCGACCGCGAGCAGCCTACCCGTGCCCGCCCGGACAGCCCCTAGGCTGGTCCGATCATGAGCGATCGCGACGAAGCCCGTCCCCGTACGCCGGCCCCCGCGAAGGCGGCCCGGGCGCCGATGCGGTTCACAGTGGTGCTGCGCACGCCCGCCCGGGCGGCAGAACCCCTGTTCGCGCAGGCGCCGAAGGCCTGGCAGCGGATGCTGCCGTACGCCGTCGTCGGCGTCTTCGTGGTGTCGCTGCTGCCGGTGACCATCGCCGTGCTGACCGACGACTACAAGGCGGGCGGTGGCTGGGCGGGGGCGCTGGGCGTGGCCCAGACCGTGCCGCTGCTGCTGGCCGTGACCCGGCCGGTGCCCGCGTGGGTCCTGGTCCTGCTCGCGGACACGGTCGGGGCGATGGTGCTGGCCTCCGCCGACAACGTGGCCGGGCACGCCTGGCCGTGGACCCCGATGAGCATCGTCGGCTACCTGCTGCTGATGGTCTGCCTGGGGCTGCGCGAGTCCATCCGGACGCTGGTCGGGGTGTGGCTGGTGACGGGCGCCGTCGGGGTGGCGCTGGGGTTCTACGACCTCGAGGTGACCACGACGGCCGCCCTTCTCTTCGTGCTGAGCGGAGCCTTCCTCGCCGTGACCGGGGCGCTGCGCGGGATCGGCGACGCCCAGCAGCGGATCGCCGAGCAGGAGAGCATCAGCGAGGCCGAGCGGGCCCGGCGGACCCTGCTCGAGGAGCGGGCGCGGATCGCCCGCGAGCTGCACGACGTGGTCGCGCACCACATGTCGGTGATCACCGTGCAGGCGGATTCCGCGCCGTACCGGCTGCCCGGCATGCCGGAGCCGGTGCAGGAGGAGTTCGCGGCGATCGCGGCGAGTGCGCGCGAGTCGCTGGGCGAGATGCGGCGGCTGCTGACGGTGCTGCGCAGTGACCGGGCGAACGGCGGGAACGGCGGCAACGGGACGTCCGGCGGCGGGGGCGTACTGGCCCCGCAGCCGGGGATCGGCAGGATCCAGCAGCTGGTGGAGGCGACCGTACGGGCCGGGCAGCCGGTGGAGTTGTCGCTCGCCGCCGGGGCGGCGCAGGCGGCGCCGCCTGCCGTGGATCTGTCGGCGTACCGGATCGTGCAGGAGGCCCTGGCGAACGTGGTGCGGCACGCGCCGGGGGCCGAGACCCGGGTGTCGGTGACGCACGACGCCGAGGAGGTCCTCGTGCTCGTGGTGAACGGCCCGGCGGCCCGGGATGCCGTGGTGGTACTGGAGAGTTCGGGCACCGGGCACGGTCTGGTCGGCATGCAGGAACGCGTACGGTTGACGGGCGGGACGCTGGACACCGGTCCGCTGCCCGACGGCGGTTTCCGGGTTGCGGCCCGCCTGCCCCTGAACGACCCGACGGACGACCCGACGAACGACCCGACCAAGGACGCCAGTTGACCATCCGTGTGATCATCGTCGACGACCAGGCCATGGTACGGGCGGGGTTCGCCGCTTTGCTGTCGGCGCAGGCCGACATCGACGTGGTGGGCGAGGCCCCCGACGGGCGGCAGGGGGTACAGGTCTCCCGCACCGTGCATCCCGACGTGGTGCTGATGGACGTACGCATGCCGGAGATGGACGGGCTCACGGCCGCCCGGGAGCTGCTCAGCCCGCCGCCGGGGGTCGTCCACCGGCCGAAAGTGCTGATGCTGACCACCTTCGACATCGACGACTACGTGTACGAGGCGCTGCGCGCGGGCGCCTCCGGGTTCCTGCTGAAGGACGCGCCGCCGGCCGATCTGATCGCGGCGGTGCGGGTGGTCGCGTCGGGCGAGGCGCTGCTGGCGCCCTCGGTGACGCGGCGGCTGATCGCGGACTTCGTCCAGCAGCGGCCGGCCCCGCGCAAGGACCCGGCGCTGCGGCTGAACGGGCTGACCCCGCGGGAGACCGAGGTACTGGAGCTCATCGCGCGCGGACTGTCGAACCAGGAGATCGCCGGGCACCTGGTGCTGGCGGAGCAGACGGTGAAGACGCACATCGGGCGAGTGCTGGCCAAGCTGGACCTGCGGGACCGGGCGCAGGCCGTGATCTTCGCGTACGAGGCGGGGCTGGTCCGGCCGGGCGACTCCGACTGACGCCTGCCCGTCTGCCCCGGCCTGGCGCGGCGCATCTCCTCCACCCCCTACCGGGGTATGACATCCGACTTGGCTCCACGGTCCGACGCCCGGCCTGACACCTCCTTCCTACTTTCTCCTCGTCACGAGGAGAGGAGAAGGGGCATGCGCCGCTTCGGAAGGACCCTGGTCACGGCCGCACTGGCCGTGGCCGTGGTCGGGGGGACCGCGGGATGGGCCTCCGGCGACAGCCAGCACGCGGTCACCGGACCGCCGCCCGGCACCGCCGCCTGGCGGGCCGACACCGCGTCCGGCCGCTCGCTCCCCGATCCCGCGAGCGCCTCGCCGCAGGACGTGGCCCGGTTCTTCGCCGGGCTGGACGACGCCGAGCGCCGGGAGCTCGTACGGCACCACCCGCTGGTGGTCGGCAACCTCGACGGCGCCCCGGTCACCCTCAGGTACGAGGCCAACCGGCTGGCCGTCCTCGCGACCGGCGAGGCGCGCTACGCCTCGCTCGCCTCGCAGGGGCGGCAGATCCTCGCGTTCGACCCGCGCGGGCGCGGCCAGGTCGTCGAGGTCTTCGGGGATCTGGAGCGGGCCGCGCACGTATCGGTGATCGTGCCGGGTTCCGACAGTGACGCCACCACGTACGACGCGAGGCGCGCGCCGAACACCGGTCCGGCCGGGATGGCCCGGTCGCTGCACGCCGCGGCAGGCGAGAGCACCGCGGTGGTGGCATGGACCGGCTACACCACCCCCGTCGGGGTCGGCCTGGACGCGGCCTCCGGGCGGCTCGCGAAGGCGGGCGCGGACCGGCTGGCCCGGTTCACGGCAGGGCTCGACGCGGTCGGTGCGCCCGACCCGGTGCTGTTCTGCCACAGCTACGGCTCGGTGGTGGGGGGCCTTGCCGCCCGGCACACGGACGCCACCGACATCGTCGTGTTCGGCTCCCCGGGCATGCGCGCCGACAACGCGGCCGGCCTGCACACCGGGGCACGCGTCTGGGCGGCCCGGGGGCCCTCCGACTGGATCGCCGACGTGCCGAACGTGCAGCTCGCCGGGATCGGCCACGGCGCCGATCCGGCCTCCGCCGCCTTCGGCGCCCGCAAGGTGCCCGCCGCCGACGTACAGGGCCACACCGGCTATCTCGTACCCGGCACCCAGTCCCTGGCGGCCTTCGCCGCGATCGCGAGGGGAGAGGCCCGATGAGCACCCTGACCCTGCTCAAGGGGACGGCCGACCGGATCGAGCGGCAGACGCCCGCCCACCGCGACCGGGCCGTCGACGGGCTGCGCGCCCTCGCCCTGCTTGCCGTGCCGACCGGGCACTGGCTGCTCGGCGGATTCACCCTCGACGCGGAGGGCGCCCTGCACAATGCCAGCCCGCTGTCCGCGTTCGGCGCTCTCGCGCCGGCCGGCTGGGTGCTCCAGATGCTGGGCATCTTCTTCCTGGTCGGCGGCTATGCATCGGCGCTCTCCTACCACCGCCGCACGGGGTCCGCCGGGGCCTGGCTGAAGGGCCGGATCGCCCGGCTGGGGCGGCCGGTGCTCGGGGTCACGGCGGCGTGGGCGCTGGCCGCGCCGGTGCTGTACGCGGCGGGGGTGCCGGAGGCAACGCTGCGGACGGGGGCCACCCTGGTGATCCAGCCGCTGTGGTTCGTCGGGGTGTACGTGGTGGTCACCGCGCTGACCCCGTACTGCGTACGGGCGGCCCACCGGCTCGGCGGCTGGGCGGCGGCCCCGCTGCTCGCCTCGGTCGCGGTGGTGGACTTCCTGCGCTACGGGCCGCTCGCCGACTCCGTGCCCTCCTGGCTGGCCGTGGTGAACATCCTGCCGGGCTGGCTGTTCGCGTACCAGCTCGGCGTCTCCTGGGGTGAAGGGCGGATCGGGCGGCGCGGGGCCTGGCTGCTGCTGGCGGGCGGGACCGTGCTGTTCGCGGCGCTGCTGACGCTGTTCCACTACCCGGCGTCGATGGTCGGCGTACCGGGCGAGGCGCGGACCAACTCGCACCCGCCGTCGCTGCTGGTGCTGGCCCTGGCCGCGGCGCAGTCGGGGGCGGCGATGCTGCTGCGGGGCCGGCTGGCGAAGCTGCTCGCCCGGCCGGCTCTGTGGGCGCCCGTGGTCGTGATCAACCTGTGCGCGATGACGATCCTGTGCTGGCACCAGACGGCCATGCTGGCTGCGGCCGTGCCCGGTTCCTTCGTGGGGGAGCTGGCGGGTCTGACGACGGCGCCGGACAGCCTGGGGTGGATCGCGGCGCGGGTGGCGTGGATACCGGTGTTCGCGGCGCTGCTGGTGGGCATCGCCCGCTACGCGCGCCGGTTCGAGGAGCCGTGGAAGCGGGCCACGGTGGTCCGGCGGACGCTCACGGGACTGCTGGCGGCCGGGTTCGCGGTGTTCGCGCTGGGCCTGGCCTGACACTCGGGCGCGGGGCTGTGTGAGTACGGGGAAGTACCAAGACCGTTGCCGTCCGTCAAGCCACGTGATGCAGGGGCATGACTCGACGCGAGGGCGGGGCCTTACTGGACATGGGCTCACGTAGTGAAGTGGCCCACCCGCATCGGCCCACTCACTCAAGGAGAATTCCCATGACGCACCCTTTCCGGATGCGACGCATGTTCGTCTTCGCCGCCTCGACCGCCGCGGCTGCAGGCGCCGTGCTGTTGCCCACCGGGGCCTTCGCCGCCACTCCGGCGACGCCGCACACCGTCGTAGCCCAGGGCGAACCCGGCCCCAATCCCGCGCACAACGACAACAACTCCACCCTCCTCCTGGTCGTTCCCGAGGACAGTGACGAGGGCAGGATCGTCGTCAAGCCCGACGCCCAGGACGGCCAGGGCAAGGGTGATGTGGTCAAGCCGGACCTGGGCAAGCTCCGCCCCGGCAAGACCGACCGCCATGAGAACACCGGAGTGACGAACCCGTACAGGGAACCCGTATGGATCTGCGTCGCCGCTCCGTGTGGTCCCCCGTCGCCGGCCCCGACCGTGGCCACGTAGGCGACCCGGTGGCCAACAGTGCCGAGAGCGCCGCTCCCCTCAGGGAGCGGCGCTCTCGGCGTGGACGGGAAACAGGTCAGGCGATCGAGGCCGCGACAATGGCGGCCACCGCCAGGTTGCAGCAGGCCGTGACCCAGACCGCCGGGTGCGGCTCCGGGTCGACGACTATGGCGCCGAGCTTGCCGGGGGTCACCCAGTCCAGCACCAGGAAGGCCACACCCATCAGGATCAGGCCGAGCAGGCCGAAGGCGGCGGTGGACAGCAGGCCCTTGCCGAAGTCGTCGTACGTGGTCCAGATCGAGGTGAACACGATCCCGCCGACGCCGATGAGCGCGGAGCTCAGCATGACGGCCGCGTTCCGGTTGCGCTCCTCCCAGATCTGCTTGGGCAGCTTCCCGGGCGTCAGCACGTCCACCAGGACGATGCCGAGGATCAGCAGCACCAGGCCGAGGGCACCGAAGGCGCTGGTACGGCCAAGTCCGTTGATGATGTCGCTCATTGAGAAGCCGTTCTCCGTGGGGGTAGGAAGGTCCTGCCGTACCTGCCGCGCACCGGCCGTCAGGGTGGCCGAATCTATCGCACCGTCTTGCGGCAGACCATGGGGAGGTCAGGGAATGGTAAAGCTCAGAGCGGCGGGGGCCGGTGAGGCGGAGGCGCTCACCGCGCTGGTGCTGCGTTCCAAGGCGTACTGGGGGTACGACGCGGAGTTCCTGGCCTCCTGCGCGCACGAACTGCGGATCCGGGCCGGGGAGGTGGCGGACCGCCGGATCGTGGTGGCCGAAGACACCTCCGGCGGGCGGGTGCTGGGTGTCGCCTCCCTGGAGGGCGCGGCGCCGGTGGCCCGGCTGGGGCTGCTGTTCGTGGAGCCGGACGCCGTCGGGCGGGGCGTGGGACGGCGGCTGTACCGGGATGCGCTGCGCCGGGCTGCCGCACTGGGGTTCCGCAGGCTGCTGATCGACGCCGATCCGCATGCGGCGGGGTTCTACCGGGCGATGGGCGCGCTGACTTCTCCGACGTCCTGCCGGCCGGGCGACGACGACGTGCCCGCCGGCCTGGTGCGGTTCGAGGCGGCGCCCGCGCCGCTCGCCGACTGGGCGCAGGCCTGGACCGGCGGCGGACCGGCCGTGCACGTGGGCAATGTCGCCGAGTACAACGCCCAGTTCGCCGATGCCTCCCTGGACCGCGAACAGCGGGCCGCACACCACTACGCCTGCCTGGCCGCGTTCTACAGCCCGTGGCCGGGGGCGCTGGTGCTGCCCGCGGCGGTGCCGCGGGGCTGGATCGAGCGGGTCGGACGCCTCCTGGAGTGGGAGGGGGTGGAAGTCTACGACGGCCTGGCGGACGGGGGTCCCGGGCTGCCGGCTGATGCCGGGCTGTCGGATGCCGTACGGGCCCGCCCTGCGCTGGCCGGGCGGCTGACCGCGGCCGGGCTGCCCCTCGTACCGTGGGGCCGGACGGAGGCGTTCGCACGGCTGACCGGAAGGCCGTGGCGGCCGCGCGAGCTGCGGTACGAGTCGAAGGCGGCGGCGCACGGCCTGTTCGCGCGGATCCTGGCGGGCGGCGGGCATTCCCGGATCGTGCTCCCCGCCCAGTGGCGGGCCGCCAGCCGGCGGGCGGCGGCCCGGCTGCTGGCCGCCCGGGCCGAGGCGGGCGAGAGCACCGTTCTCAAATCGGAGCACGGTGTCGGCGGCTCGGGCACCACCGTGGTGACACCCGGCCGGGTCCGGGCGGCGGGCGGCGCCCGCGCGGTGCTGCGCGCTCTGCCGCGTGGGCCGCTGCTGGTGGAGGAGTACGTGGCCGGCCCGACGGAGCCCGGCGCACCGCGCGACCTGACGTACGACGGGTTCGTGGACGGGGCTGGCCGGGTGCACGAGGTCGGCGGCGCGGTGATGGACGTCGCGGGCACGGGGTACCGCGGCGCCACGGCGGGCCCCGGGGTGGTGCCCGCATGGGCGGAGAAACCGCTGCTCGCCTTCGGGGAGGCGGTGGGCCGGGAGCTGGCGGCCGCCGGCTACCGGGGCTGGTTCGACGTGGACTTCGTCGCCGACGGAGCGGGGCGGCTGGCGCCGACCGAGACGAACCTGCGCCTCACCGGGCCGTCCGTGGCCTTCATGGTGGCGGCCCGGCTCGACGCGCTGCGGGGCGCGGGCCATCTCGTACGGATCATGGACCGGGTGGAGCTGGGGGCCAGGCTGCCCGAGGCCCCGCTCGACGAGCTGTGCGAGACGCTGGCCCGGCGCTGCACGGAGCTCGGGGCGGTGTTCCTCCCGGCGATCCCGACCGGAGCCTTCGAGCCTGCGCCCTGGCTGGGCGTGTTCGTGGCCGCGCACAGCAGGGAGGTGCTGGACGCGGCCGAGGCAGTGGTACGGGCGGAGGCGCTCGCCGTCGGGGCGGCCTTCACCGAAGGCCAGCGGTCCGGGGCTTCAGATCCGTCGGAGCCGCCGGAGCCGCCGACGACGTCGGAGCCGGCTCAATCGTCCTCGTCGTCGAAGTCGAAGGGCGACGGCGGCTTCACGGTGACGTAGGCGGCGGCGATGCCGGCCGCGATCATCAGGGGGATGTTGAAGGCGTAGACGAGGGCGGCCTGGAGCGGCCAGTCCTGCTTGGCCGCGAGCCGGTAGAAGTTGTCCTGCGGCCACCAGGCGACGAGCAGGTAGACCACCGCCAGGTGCGCCGCCGTGGTGAGCCCGCGGCCCTGGCCTCGGCCGTGCCGCACCATCCACGCCCGTCCCCCGATCAGGAACAGCAACCCGGCGGCGAAGGCGGCTCCCTCGAACAGGTAGAGCACGAAGAAGAGGAACGCCCATGGGTGTGGCACACCGCTCAGGTCGGTCGAGCCCGGCCAGAAGATCTTCGAGAGGACGAAGAAGACCAGGCCGGCGGCGACCAGCAGCGGGAGGCCGCAGCCGATGAGGCCGAGCGGTGTCGGGAGGGTGCCGCGGCCGGCGGCCGCGTATTTTCCGGCGCCCGGCGCGGCGCTCCCCTGGCCCGGCTTCACCGCGAGCACGGGCTTCGCCACGGCCTCCCGGTCCTCCTGGCCCGCGCGGTTGCGGGGCAGGGTGCGCAGCCGGACCACGGCGCTCGGGGTCCGCGTCGGGAGCACCTTCCCGGCGAGGTGGGCACCGAGCCGGCCGCTCTCCGGCAGGTCGGTGCCCGGGGGCCAGGAGTGCGCGTCGGCGGGCGGAGCCACGTAGGCGACCAGCCGGCCCGTGCCGTCGCCGTCCAGGACCTGGGCCACGAGCGCGGCGCCGACGTCCGGGTGGCTCCGGATGACGGATTCGACGGCGTGCGGGTGGAGCACCGCACCGGCCACGGTGATCCGGTCCCGGGTGCGGCCGCGGAACTCCAGCAGCCCGTCCGGGCGGATTCCCGCGCGGTCGCCGGTGGGGATCGCATCGCCGCCGTCGGGCGGGGTGAGGCTGATCTCCCCGTCGCGGAGGTCCACGCGGCAGCCGGGGAAGGGGGTGCCGATCAGGGCGATCTGCTCGGGGTCGTCCAACGGGCGGGGCAGCTGCGGCAGTTCGAACCAGGCGCCGACGCCCGCGGTCTCGGTGGGTCCGTAGACGTTGAGCAGCCGGGCGCCGGCGCGGAGCCTGGCCTGCAAGGCGGCCTGCTCGTCGAGGAAGAGCCGGTCCCCGGTGACCGTGACCAGTCGCAGCGACCGCAGGGCCGGGTCGCCGTCGCGGCGGCTGCGCGCGCCGCCCGCAGATCCCCCGCCGGATCCGGCAGCGGTCGAGGCGTCGCGTATGAGCAGCCGGGTCGCACCCGCCGGGTCGGTGTGCACCACGCTGACCTGCTCGGTCTCGATCGCCCGGCGGATCCCCTCGGGCGTCCAGGGCGTGCGCTCGGGCACGACGAGGGCGCCGCCCGAGCACAGGGCCCGGGTCCAACCGGCCGCGAACGGGGTGAGGTCGGGGCCGTGGGTGATCAGGTGGCGGTCCACGGGGACCGGCCGGATGACCTCGGCCCAGCCCTCGTGGGCGGCGAGCAGCCGGACGTGGCCGACGGGCACGGCACGCGGCACCGTCGCTCCGGTGAACAGGACGGCGGCCGTCGCGCCGGGCTCGGGCCGCTCCGGCGCTTCGGTGGGCCGGCCGGCCGTCTCGGCCGCCTCCGCGCCGAGGCGGATCACCCGCAGCCCGCTGCCGTCGTCGAGCCGGGCATGGTGCGCGGCGTCGGTGAGCAGGACGTACGGAGTGAGGGCGGCGAGTTGCCGCTGCCCGGTGAGCGGAACCTCTACGTCGATGACGGCGTAGGCCCCGCCGGCCTTGAGGACGGCGAGGAGGGCGACGACGATCTCGGTCCGGCGGGCGGTCCCGATGGCCACGACGGCGCCGGGCGGCAGTCCGTCGGCTATGAGGTGGTGTGCCAACTGGTTGGCGCGGACGTCCAGTTGCCCGTACGTGAGGCTGTGCACGCCGGCGATGAGGGCGTATGCCTGCGGGGTGTCCCGCGCCTGTAGCTCGAACAGGTGCAGGACGGTGTCGGCGGTCGTCCGACCGGAGCGATCGGACCCTGGTTCCTGCGTCGATCCCTGCGTCATCCCCCGATGATGGCACCCGCCGCCGACAGCAGGGAGGAGACGTGAACATCCCTCGTACGAGCGGGAGTTCGGTACCGATCCGGCCAAAAGGTTGACCTCAAGTTTGGTTGAGGTCCTAGCGTTCCCACCATGGACATGGAAGTCACCGCCTGGACATCGCTGCACAGCGCGATGAACGCCCAGCAGGACCGGCGCCCGCTCTCCCGGGCGAGCCTGCGCCGGGTCGCCGCATTCGCCCGCCCGCACCGCCGCGGGCTCACCCTGTTCCTGCTGCTCAGCGTGGTGACCGCGCTGCTCGCGGTGGCCACTCCGGTCCTCGCCAGTCGGGTGGTCACCGCCATCGTGGACGGCCGGGACAGCGGGGCGGTCACCCGGCTCGCCCTGCTCATCGCGGTGATCGCGGTCGCGGAGGCGGGGCTCGGGCTGCTCACCCGCAAGCTGTCGGCCACGCTCGGGGAGGGGCTGATCCTGGATCTGCGGACGGCCGTCTTCGACCACGTGCAGCGGATGCCGGTGGCCTTCTTCACCCGGACCCGGACCGGGGCGCTGGTCAGCCGGCTCAACAACGATGTGATCGGCGCCCAGCGGGCGTTCAGCAACACCCTGTCCGGGGTGGTCGCCAACACGGTGACCCTGCTGCTGACGCTGGCCGTGATGCTGAGCATCTCCTGGCAGATCACCCTGCTGGCCCTCGTCCTGCTGCCCGTGTTCGTGCTGCCGGCACGCCGGATGGGGACACGGATGGCCGCCATGCAGCGGGAGGCGTCGACGCTGAACGCCGCGATGGGCACGCAGATGACGGAGCGTTTCTCCGCGCCGGGTGCCACCCTCGTCAAACTGTTCGGGCGGCCCGCCGACGAGTCCGCGGAGTTCGCGGCGCGGGCGGCGCGCGTACGGGACATCGGGATCCGTACGGCGATGGCCCAGTCGGCGTTCATCACCGCGCTCACCCTGGTCTCGGCCCTCGCGCTCGCGCTCGTCTACGGGCTCGGCGGGTACTACGCCCTGCGCGGGACCCTGGACGCCGGGAACGTCGTCGCCCTCGCCCTGCTCCTGACCCGGCTGTACGCCCCGCTGACCTCGCTCGCCGGGGCCCGCGTCGAGGTGATGAGCGCCCTGGTGAGCTTCGAGCGGGTCTTCGAGATCCTCGACCTGAAGCCGCTGATCGCCCAGAAGCCGGACGCCCGCCGGGTGCCGGACGGGCCGGTGGCCGTGGAGTTCGACCGGGTCTCCTTCGGCTACCCCTCCCCCGACAAGGTCTCGCTCGCCTCGCTGGAGGAGGTCGCGGTCCTCGACGCCCGCGGCGGTACGCAGGTCCTGCACGAGGTGTCGTTCCGCGCCGAGCCCGGGCAGATGATCGCCCTGGTCGGCTCGTCCGGCGCCGGCAAGTCGACCATCGCACAGCTGCTGCCGCGGCTGTACGACGCCGATGCGGGCGCCGTCCGCCTGGGCGGGGTCGACGTACGGGACCTCACGGCCGACTCCATCAGGGAGACGCTCGGCATGGTCACCCAGGACGGGCACCTGTTCCACGAGTCGGTGCGGGCCAACCTGCTGCTGGCCCGGCCGGGTGCGGGCGAGGAGGAGATCTGGGAGGCGCTGCGGCGCTCGCGGCTGGACGGGCTGGTCGCCTCGCTCCCGGACGGCCTGGACACGGTGGTCGGCGAGCGCGGTTACCGCCTCTCGGGCGGTGAGCGGCAGCGGCTGACCATCGCGCGGCTGCTGCTGGCCCGGCAGCGGGTGGTGATCCTGGACGAGGCCACGGCGCACCTGGACTCCACCTCGGAGGCGGCGGTGCAGGAGGCCCTGGGCGAGGCCCTGGCGGGCCGGACCGCGGTGGTCATCGCGCACCGGCTCTCGACCGTACAGGCGGCCGACCTGATCCTGGTGGTCGAGGACGGCCGGATCGTGGAGCGCGGGACGCACCCGGAGCTGTTGGCCGCTGGCGGGCGGTACGAGGAGCTGTACCGGACCCAGTTCGCGGCGGCGGATGCCGCGCCGGGCGGCGCCGTACCGGCTGCTGGAGCATGATGCCGGGAGGCCCTCATGCGGCGGGCCGCCGCCGACCACCGACCGTGGAGCACGTGGAGCACCGATGGACATCAAGCTGGAGCTGGTCGCCGTCCCCGTCACCGACGTCGACCGGGCCAAGGCCTTCTACGAGCGGGTCGGCTTCCATGCCGATCACGACGTCACCGTGAGCGAGGACGTTCGCTTCGTGCAGCTGACCCCGCCGGGGTCGGCCTGCTCGATCGCCCTGGGCAAGGGCCTCACCCGGATGGCCCCGGGCTCGCTGGACAACATGCAGGTCGTCGTCACCGACATCGAGGAGGCGTACGAGGACCTGCGCGGCCGGGGCATCGAGGTGACGGAGATCCAGGACATGCCGTGGGGCTCGTTCGTCTACTTCTCCGACCCCGACGGCAACGGCTGGGCTGTGCAGCAGACGAAGCCGCGCACGACGGCGGCAGCCGAAAGCTAGGGATTGTCGTCAAGTGGCGTCGCCGGCCCGACGGGACCTTGACGACACGCCCCAGGGGCTCTGCAGGTCGGGCGGCAGGCCGCTGCGGCGGCCGTGAGTTGACCTTCAAGCGGGATGAAAGTCGACAATCGCGTCATGGACGATACCGGCGACACCTCGCCCGACCTGATGACCATCAGCGCGTTCGCCCGCAGGGTCGGACTCGCACCCAGCGCCCTGCGCTTCTACGACGACTGCCGCGTGCTGCTGCCCGCCCACGTGGACGCGGCGACCGGGTACCGCCACTACACCGCCGCGCAGGAGCCGCGGGCCGCGCTGCTGCGCGATCTGCGCGCCGCCGGGCTGGCGCTGGCCGACGTGGTCGCCGTACTCGACGGGCCGCCCGAGGGGGCCCGGGAGGTGCTGGAGCGGCACCGGGCCGCGGTCCGGGAGCGCGGGCGGGCCGCCGACGCGGCGATCGGGGCGGTGCTGGGCGGGCTGCCCGGCGGCCCGGCGGTCACCGAGTTCACGCTCGGCGGAGCCGAGTTGGCGAGCGCGGCCCGGCAGGTGGCGCCGGCCGCCGGGCGGGATCCCGGACATCCGGTCCTGGGCTGTGTGCTGGTGGAGTTCGAGGAGGACGAGGTCCGCTTCGTGGCCACCGACCGCTACCGGTTCGCCCTGCGTACGCTGCGGCCCTCGGCCCTGAGCGGGCCGCCGGGCCGGTTCCTGATCGAGGCGGACGCCTTGGTCGCGCTGGGGACTTGGGCGGCCCGGGCCGCCGAGGTGACGGTGACCGCCGGCCCCGAGGGGGCCCGGATCCCGCTCACGGTCCGGCATCCGGGCGGCTCCCGCGAGGTGGTCGCGGCCGATGGCGCGTTCCCCGCGTACCGGGAGATGCTGGCTGCCCTCGACGGTCCCGCCCACCGGGTGGTCGTGGACCGGGCCGCGCTGATCGCCGCCCTCGACACGTGCGGCGACGCCGTCCCGGCCGTCGCGGTCGAACTGGGCCGCGACAGGCTGCTCGTGTCCCGGCCGGACACCGGCACCTGCGCCGCCCGGCTGGCCGCCGTACGCGAGGAAGCGGAGCCGGTGCGGATCGGCTTCGACCCGGCGGCGCTGGCACCGGCCCTGGAAGCGGCCGTCGGGCCGGACGTCCTGCTGGAGATCTCCTTGGCGCCCGCCCGGCCGGTCCTGGTCCGCTCGGCCGACCAGGGCAGCTTCACGACGCTGGTCATGCCCGTAGCCCTGCCCGCCCGCCCGGCCGGCGGAGGTCAGGTCTCGTGAATCCGGAATCGGAAGCCGTCCGGCTGTGCACGCAGGGCATGGTGCCGGGCGTGGGGTGACCCGCCGGTGGCGCGCGGCGTCCAGACTGGGCGGGCAACTGGACGTATCCGGAAGGGAAGTGACGCCGTGGAGACTGTCGCACTGCTGGGCACCGGGATCATGGGCTCGGGGATGGCCCGGAACCTGCTGCGGACCGGGCTCGGGCTGCGGGTGTGGAACCGGACCCGGGAGAAGGCCGAGCCGCTGGCCGCGGAGGGCGCCGTCGTCGCGGACAGCCCGGCCGAGGCGGTCGCCGGGGCCGATGTGGTGCTGACCATGCTGACGGACGGCGCGGCGGTGGCGCAGGCGATGGCCGCGGCCGTGCCGGGTCTGCGCGCCGGGCAGGTGTGGGCGCAGATGAGCACGGTCGGCGTGCTCGCGCTCGAGGAGCTGGCCGGCTTCGCCCGGGAGCACGGCCTGGTGTTCGTGGACGCCCCGGTGCAGGGGACCCGGCAGCCCGCGGAGGCCGGGACGCTGGTGGTACTGGCCTCCGGACCGGCGGATCCGCGGCTGGAGCCGGTGTTCGCCGCGGTGGGCGCCAAGACGCTCCGGGCCGGGGAGGAGGCGGGGGCGGCGACCCGCCTGAAGCTGACGACGGTCGGGTACGCGATCACGTTGACGGCGGCGGTCGGCGAGGCCCTCGCGCTGGCGGAGGGGCTGGGGGTGGACCCGGGCTTGTTCGCGCAGGCGGTGACCGGCGGCCCGATGGACAACCCGTACCTCCAGGCGAAGATGAAAGCGGTCCTGGAACGGGACTTCGCCCCGAGCTTCACGGTGCACGGCGCCGAGAAGGACACCGGCCTGATCGCGGAGGCGGCGGACCGGGCGGGCGTGGCCGTCGACCTGGCCCGGGCCACCGCCGCCCGCCTCCACCGCGCGGCGGCCCGCGGCCACGCCGAACAGGACATGGCCGCCGCCTACTTCGCCGGCTTCGCCGACACGCCTTAGGGGGTGTGCAGGCGGCGCATGACCGCCATCAGTTCGTCGGGCGGGACCACGGAGAAGGACCGGGTCGCGTCGTCGATCTGCGTCAGGCTCGTCACGGCGCCCTGGTGCCACCAGTACAGCCGCGGTGAGAGGGGGCCCGGATTGTTGTCCTGGTAGGCACCGAGCCCGAAGGCGGCCAGGTCGTTGACGGCGCCGACCACGTGGTGGTCCGCCAGCGGGTGGAAGACCAGGTGGTGCCGGCTGGGCACGGTGAACAGGGCGCCGTCGGCCGGCAGATGGCTTCCCGTCACGGAGCGGACGAGCTCGTCGAGGACCAGCGCCTTGCTCGCGACGAACATCGACTCGCCCGAGACGATGTGCAGCAGCCCGCCGCTCTGCGTGCGCGTCGTCTCGTACTCGACGGGCTCGGCGACCAGGTTGGCGCGGCCGGCCGTGCGCAGCGCTTCGAGGCCGATGCCCGCGACATCCTGGTCGTCGAGGATCCGTACGGCGTCGGGAAGGTCGAGCGCGAGCGTCTCCAGCAGTCCGGGCGCGATGCGGCGGGTGTAGCTGAAGGAGGGGGCGGCCTGCGGCGGGATGGAGTCCTCGGGCACGAGCCGCAAGTACGCGCTGCGCAGCGTCCGGTCGGGGGCGTCGGCCGTCGACCGGGAGGCGTTGTCGAGGGCGGTGAAGTGCTGCTCCACGATGCGGGGCCAGTCCCGCGGGTCGGCTCGGCGGACGAACTCGGCGAGGTTGTGCAGGGCCCGGGTGCCCTGGGGCGCCTGGACCGAGTCTCCGGCGACGGTGACCTGTGCGCCCTGGTCGGCATGATGACGGTGCACCAGTTCCCGGAGATGCTCGGCCTGGCGGGTCGTCAGGGCGGGCAGGTGGGGATCGTACGAGGTGGCGGACTTGGACCTGAAGAACTTCATGGCCCGACTCTATTGAATGACTTGTTCCGCTCTGCCGGCCGGGAGGCCCGTCACGGGGAGGCGGGCGCCGGCGCGAGGACGTCGAGTTCCTCCAGGGCGCCCACCGCGATCTGCCGGGTCAGGGCCTCGGCGCGGGCCGCGTCGCCCTCCCGTACGGCCTCGGCGACCTGGACGTGAAGGGTGACGGCGGCCGGGTCGGGGTCGTGGAACATCACCGCGTGCTGCGTACGGCCGGTCAGGACCTCGGCGACGACATCGCCGAGCCGGGCGAACATCTCGTTGCCGGAGGCGTTCAGCACGATCCGGTGGAACGCGATGTCGTGGCGCAGGTAGCCGTCGAGCTGGTGGCCGCGCGAGGTGCGGACCATGCCGAGGGCCGCCTCTGTGAGGGCGGCGCACTGGTCGGGGGTGGCCCGGGCGGCGGCGAGGCCGGCCGCGACCGGCTCGATCGCGGAGCGCAGCACGGTCAGGGAGCGCAGCTGGCGGGGGCGGTCGGTGCCGGCGAGGCGCCAGCGGATGACGCGCGGGTCGTAGACGTTCCACTCCTCGGCCGGGCGCACGGTGACGCCGACCCGGCGGCGGGACTCGACCAGTTGCATGGACTCCAGCACCCGGACGACCTCGCGGACCACGGTGCGCGAGGCGTCGAAGCGCTCGGCGATCTCGTCGGTGCGCAGGACACTGCCCGGCGGGTGCTCCCCCGCGGTGATCGCCAGGCCGAGGGTGTCCAGCACGTGGGAGTGGAGTCCCTGGCCTTCAGTGGTCATGGCGCAAGCGTACGGTGACCTCCCGGCGAACCAAAGATGTGATGTTTACCGCCGGACTCTTGAATAAGTACTACTTAATAGGCTTCAGTGAGGGCGCACGAACCGATGTCGACGAAGACAGCGAGGTACGACGTGAGCGGCACCCAGCGCGTGCTGGTGGTGATGGGCGTGGCCGGCACGGGCAAGACGACCGTGGGCAGGCTGCTCGCGGACGCGCTCGGCGTTCCGTACGTGGAGGGCGATGCGTTCCACCCGGCGGCCAACGTCGCCAAGATGTCCGCCGGGATTCCGCTGGGCGACGCCGACCGGTGGCCCTGGCTGGACGCCATCGGCGAGTGGATCCGCGCCCGGCCCGCGGGCCGGGGTGCGGTGGTGGCCTCGTCGGCGCTCAAGCGCGCCTACCGCGACCGGCTGCGCAGCGCCGCGCCCGACGCGGTGTTCGTGCACCTCACCGGAGAGCGCCCGCTGATCGAGCGGCGGATGGCGGCGCGCACGGGCCATTTCATGCCGGCCGCCCTGCTGGATTCGCAGTTCGCCACGCTGGAGCCGCTCCAGCAGGACGAACTCGGCGTCGTCGTCGACGTGTCCGGATCACCCGAGGAGATCACCGAACGGGCCCTGGCCGCGCTGTCCGCGCTCCCTGGTGTGTGCCCGCCCGCCGCTCCGTCCCGAGAAAGCTGAAGGAACCCACCGTGACAGGTCTCAACGTCGAGATACTGGCAGCGGCCGCGCCCGCCCCGATCACCTCGGCCGGGGACGCCCAGCTGGGCGTGGCCGTCCTCGCAGGCATCGCCGTCATCGTGCTGCTCATCACCCGCCTCAAGCTGCACGCCTTCCTGGCGCTGACGGTCGGCTCGCTCGCCCTCGGGGTGTTCGCGGGCGCCCCGCTGGACAAGACGATCGCCAGCTTCACCGCCGGGCTCGGCGCCACCGTCGCGGGGGTCGGCGTACTGATCGCGCTCGGCGCGATCCTGGGCCGGCTGCTCGCGGACTCGGGCGGCGCGGACGAGATCGTCGACACCATCCTCGCCAGGGCCAAGGGCCGGGCGATGCCCTGGGCCATGGTGCTGATCGCCTCGGTGATCGGGCTGCCGCTCTTCTTCGAGGTCGGCATCGTGCTGCTGATCCCGGTGGTGCTGCTGGTGGCCAAGCGCGGCAACTACTCGCTGATGCGGATCGGCATCCCTGCGCTCGCCGGCCTCTCCGTGATGCACGGGCTGATCCCGCCGCACCCCGGCCCGCTCGTCGCGATCGACGCGCTGCACGCGAACCTCGGCGTCACCCTCGGCCTCGGCGTGCTGGTGGCGATCCCGACGGTGATCATCGCCGGGCCGCTCTTCTCCAAGTACGCGGCGCGCTGGGTGGACATCCCGGCGCCCGAGCACATGGTCCCGCAGCGGCCGTCGGCGGAGCTCGAGCACCGCCCCCGGTTCGGGGCGACGGTGTTCACCGTGCTGCTGCCGGTGGCGCTGATGCTCGTGAAGGCACTGGTGGACATCGTTGTCGACGACCCGGAGAACGGCCTGCAGCGGGTCACGGACGTCGCGGGATCCCCGCTGATCGCCCTGCTCACGGCGGTGCTGGTGGGCATGTTCACCCTCGGCCGGGCGGCCGGGTTCACCAAGGCACGGATCTCCACGACCGTGGAGAAGTCACTGGCCCCGATCGCGGGCATCCTGCTGATCGTGGGCGCGGGCGGAGGCTTCAAGCAGACCCTGATCGACGCGGGCGTCGGCCGGATGATCCTGGAGCTGTCGCAGGGCTGGTCCATCCCGGCCCTGCTGCTGGCCTGGCTGATCGCGGTGGCCATCCGCCTGGCCACGGGCTCGGCGACGGTCGCCACGATCTCGGCGGCCGGCCTGGTCGCCCCGCTCGCCGCCGGCATGTCGACCACGGAGACGGCGCTGCTGGTGCTGGCGATCGGGTCGGGCTCGCTGTTCTTCAGCCATGTCAACGACGCCGGGTTCTGGCTGGTCAAGGAGTACTTCGGCATGACGGTCGGACAGACGATCAAGACCTGGTCGGTGATGGAGACCATCATCTCGGTCGTCGGGCTGGGCTTCGTCCTGCTGCTGTCACTCGTCCTCTAAGGGCTGTCCTCCAACTGCGCGGCGGCCACGGCGAGGCCGTTCGCGGCGGTGGCGCAGCGGTCGGCCAGAGCGGCGACCTCGGCGCGGAACGCGTCGGCCTGCGGGCCCTGCCAGTCCAGCGCTTCGGCGGCGGCGCGCAGCCGGCGCGCGTGGCCGCGCAGGACGACGGAGTGGCTGCGCAGGCCGTCGGCCGGGTCCGGCGGACCGGACCGCAGCCGGGTGGCGGGGCTCACCGGCTGCGCCAGGGCTGGACGAGGAGGATGCCGCCGGTGCCGATGAGGCCGATGGTGTGGACGCAGCCTTTGTGCGGACCGGCCGAGGCGGTCGTGGTGGGCTGGTGGCGCGACTCCCGGTCCCGGTCGAAGAACGCCCGTACGGCGGCGCCGAGTCCGAGCAGTGGTTCGGCGGGCACGGCCCGGCCGGTGGCCACCTGCCAGCCTGCGTGGTCATTGAACGGGTTCACGTCGGTCAGGGCGTTCCAGGCGAACAGGTCGGCAAAGGACGGCGACAGCAGCGCGAACGCCCGCTCGGCGCCCCGGTCCCGCACGAGCCGGCGGAACACGCGGACGGCCGCCGCCTGCCGGTCCTCGTCCACGGCGCGCAGGATCGCCGCGCAGTCGGGGTCGTCCAGCAGATCGGGACGGCCGGCGCTCGCCACCCGGATCCGGGCCTTGAGACCGCAGACGGCGAGGCTGACGGCGAGGCTCTCGCGGCCGGTGAGGATCCCGGCGAACCAGCCGGCCCGCGCGACTCCCCGGCCGCGCGGGGCCCAGCCCAGGCCCGCCGGATCGGTGAGGGTGCGCAGCAGAGTGCGCCAGCCGAGCCGCGAGCGGGCGCGGACACGGGCCCGGGACCGGCTCAGGGCGGCGGCCGGGAGACGGGTGCCTAGGGCCAGTTCGGAGGCGTGCCGGGCGGCTTCGCCGACGGCGTCGGCGGCCTCGGCGAGCTCGCGGCACAGCGCGTCGAGCAGTTCTACGTCCGGGTCGGTGGGCGCGGAGGTCGCGGCGTCGGACATGGAATCCTCGCGGGATGTCGGTGGGGAGGGTGGCGTCAGCGGCGGGTGAGGGTGAGCCGGATGCCGCGCGGGTCCAGCGCCACGGGCAGCGGTCCGGTCGGGTCGAGCACCGGCCGGGTGCCCGTGATGCGGCGCCGGCGCAGGACCTCGGCGCACAGCGCGGTGGTGATCAGCAGGCCCAGCCGGTCGCCCGGGCAGCGTCCCGGGCCGTGCCCGAACGGGGCCATCCGGACGTCCTCGTCCGCGCCGGGGGTCTTCCAGCGGCCCGGTACGAAGACGTGCGCGGCGGGCACGTGTTCCGGGTCGCGCTGGTGGAAGTGGGCGGGCAGCAGAACGGAGGTGCCGGCCGGGTGGCGCACGCCCCGCCACTCGGTCTCGGCACGGGTGACCCGGATCAGGTCGGGCACCGCCGGGTACAGGCGCAGGCACTCCCGTACGCAGGCGCGCAGCCGGGGCAGTTCCCCCGGGACCGCCGATCCGGCGGCTTCGGCGGCCGCCGCGTCCTGCTCGGCGGGATGGGCGGCGAGCAGGAGCAGGGTGCGCAGCAGGGTCGCGGGGATGCAGTCCATGGCCCGCAGGGCCCGCTCCTCCCGGTCGGCGTACGCGCCGGGCAGGCCGAGCCGGGTGTGCCCGTCGGCCGCCCCGGCACGTTCCCGGCCGCGGCGGCGCAGCCGGCCGAGCAGGCCGGTGAGTTGCTCGTCCCCCGCGGCCGCGGCGTCGCCGAGCACGATCCGCCGGGCGGCGCGGGCCACGGTGTGCCGGGCGCGGGCCAGGTCGAGGGTGGCGGCGGCGGTCAGGTGCCGGGCCTCCTCGGCGATGATGCTGCGGACGGCCCCGCACGGGCGGATTTCGCCGGCTCCGGGCGACAGCACGGCGGCTTCGGCCTCGGCCTCGGCCTCGGCCTCGTAGAACTGCCGCAGTTCCTGCCGGTCCAGCAGGACGAGCACGGCCCCCGACAGCCCGCGGGCGAGGACGGGCGCCCCGCCGTGGCGGGCCCGCAGGGCGCGCAGCGTGTCGGCGGAGAAGACGGGGCGGGCGCCGCCGGAGCCGCGGACGAAGAGCGGGAGGGCACGGCCGGCGACGAACCGGACGGACCCGGCGCGCCCGGCCCGCGCCTGCTGTCCGCGTGAGACGGCCGACTGGGTCGTACCGGGACCGGTCATGGCTTCACCGCCTCCCTGGGATCGGGCCGCCGGAGGCCGCGCGCGGCGGCCGGTCCGGGCGGCGGGGTCCTCCGGCGGGCGCCGACGCCGTACGCGCAGCACGTCGAGGGCGGCCTCGTGAAGCGTGCGCATCCGTGTACCTCCGCGCGCAGCCGGAAACCAACGGTCGGTGACATCGAGCTCACCGTACGTCGGCCTCGCGGCGACCGCGCCCCGAGCACTACCCGAGCGGATCCAGCCCCACGAGCAGCGCGGCGACATCGAGCCCGGCGGAGAGGTAGGAGGTGAAGGCGTCGTTGCTCAGCGCCCAGGGCGACCGCGGCCGCCTCACGAGCGCCACGGCCTCGTCGACCGGCGTCCCTGCTCGACGAGCACCTCGTCCCAGCGGACTGCGGCCCGGGCCGGTCACGCTCAGCCCACTCCCCCTGTCACGTCAATGTGCGCTCAAGGATAGGGAGTTGGGGCGAAGGCCGTGTCGCGGAAGGTGTGGCGGAGGGGGCCCGGGGGGTGGGTGGGGAGGAGGATCGCCCAGCGGTGTCGGCGGGGGGAGACCCAGACCGTCGGGGTTTCGCCGTACGACCAGGTGCCGTGCGGGGCCGGGTACCAGAGGAGGCCCCGGGCGGGGGTCAGCTCGCCCGTCCGAATGCGGAGGGACTCGGTGATCCAGGCGCGGGTGACGGGGTGGTCCGCCGGGGAGAGCAGGTGACTCAGGAAGCGGACGAGGTCGGCCAGGGGGGCGCGCAGCGTGCCGTCGGCGAAGCACGTGCCGGCCATGCCGAGGGGGTGCCAGAAGCGGGTGGCGGCGAGCTCCGCGAGGGGGCTGCCGGTGAGCTGCTCGGCGAGACGGGTGAGGGCGTCATGGGCCGCGGGGCCGGTGGAGTGGCTGAGCAGGTGGTGTGCGGTGGTCCCGGCGGGGGCTTCGGTCCCGTACGCCGTGAGGGGGGTGTGCAGCCGCAGGGCCTCTTCGGCGACGAGGCTCCCGATCACGGGCCAAACGGCGAGCACGGGGCTCAGGTCCCCGACGTCGAGGGCCGAGCCGTCGTCCTGCGATCCGGCATGGAGCCCGTCCGGCCCCCCGACCGCCCACGCCGCGCCGGGATCCGCGGCTTGCAGTACGACCCGAACCCGCTCGGCCATGTCGGCAGGGTCGACCGCATCCGCCGCGTCGGCCACCCCGCCCACGTCGGCCGCCTGGCCCACACCGGCCCGCTCACCCCGGTGGGCCGTCTTGACCGCGTCGGGCAGATCGACTCCCTCGGCTGTGTCGGTCGGCTCGGCCGCATCGGCATGGTCGCTCTGGAGCGTCATGCTTCCCCACGCTAGCCACCGGCCGGCCGCCCTCGCGGGCGCGTCGCCACGAAGTCGGCGCGGATTCGCCCCGGCGCCACCCGAATGCCAGCCGCGCGCCACCCACCGGCGTGCGCCCGGACCTGGCGGGCCCGGGGGCCGGAAAACCATGTGCTGTCCGGCAGTACGGCTGGCAGGGTCGGTCCGTGACCTTGATCCTGCCGCCCCGCATCACCGACTCCGCCGCCCGGCTCCGGGACGCCGCCCGCGCGCGCGGGCTGGACACCGTACAGCTGGACACCTTCGCCGTGCCCGAAGGGCTGCGGGCCCGGCATCTGCACGCCGGGCCGGGATTCGCCGACGCCGTGGCACCCCGGCTCGGGATCGGGCTGCTGGAGGCCCCGGCGGACTGGCTGGCGCGGCTGCCTCGGGAGTTCACCGGCCGGGAGGTCCGCCTGGTCCCGATCCGTGAGGCCCGTGCACTGCGCCGGCCCGTCTTCGTGAAGTCGCCCAACGACAAGTCGATCCCGGCCCTGGTCTACGCCGACGGCTCCCGCCTCCCCGGCCCGGACGCCGTGGATCCCGAGACGGAGGTGCTGGTCAGCGATGTCGCAGGCTTCACGGCCGAGTACCGGATGTACCTCCTCGACGGCGTCGTGCACACCGCGAGCCGGTACGCCGAGGACGGCCGCCTGAGCCTCGGCCCGGCCGCCGACGAGGCGGTGGCCTTCGCAGAACGGCTCCCCTTCACCACCCTCCCGTCCGCGATCGTCGTCGACGTCGGTGTCGCGGACGGCCGCTGGTCGGTGATCGAGGCGAACGCCGCCTGGGCGAGCGGCACGTACGCGTGCGATCCGCAGCGCGCCCTCGACGTCGTCCTGCGCGCCGCCGCCCCGGTGCACTGCGTCGCCGACCGCGACCGGGCGTTCCTGCGCTGACGGACCGGAAGGGGCGGGGCGCCCCACGGCGCCCCGCCCCCGAAAGATCCGCCCGACGGCGTCAGCTCTTGTCGGGGCGGTCCGTCACCCGCAGGGAGTTCAGCAACGGCTTGCCGTAGCCCCCGTGCGCGACGAAGCGGACGTTGAGCACCCCGTCCGTGACCGTGACCGTGTACGTCCGGGTCAGGGCCGTGTACGTGCCCGCCTCCAGCGAGATGTCCAGCGAGGGCAGGACCTGCGTGCCCTCGGCCAGGACGTCGAAGACGCGCTTGTTCGGCTTCGTCGAGGACAGCTCCGCGAAGCCGAGCTCCACGGTGTAGGTGCCGTTCGGGACGTTGTCGAAGCGGTATTCGTACATGCCCTCACGGGCGTTGCGGAACAGCTTCTGCTCGGCCGTGCCGGCGATCGTGCGGCCGGTGGCGTGCACCGAGGAGTTGCCCTGGTAGCCGTACGAGCCGGCCGTGTACTTGCGGTCCGGGGACCAGCTGTCCCCCAGGGTGTCCGTGGCCGTGTAGTCGGAGCCCGCGTCCAGGGCGACCTGGTAGCGCGGGACCACGACCTTGACCGGCACGGTGAGCACCGGCGCGCGCCCGCTGGCCGAGGTGATCTTCAGGTCGGCCGTCAGGACCGTCCCGGCGGTCATGCCCTTGGTGTCCACGGCCAGGGTGACCGCGGCCTTGCCTCCCGTCGGCAGGTTCCCCGTCCCCGGGGTGGCCGTCAGCCAGGCCGCGTCCTCGGTCACCGTGAAGTCCGTGCCGAGGCCCGGGTTGGTGAGGTCGAGGGTGCGGGTCCGCTTCTGGTCGGCGGGGAGGACGACCTCCACCGCCGGCTTGGCGGCGGTGACCCGGCCCGTGCGCAGCGACTGCGTCACCGTCGTGACGTCGGCCGCCTTGACGTCCACGGTCGCCGCCGCGGATTCGTACGAGGGGGCCGCGAGGGACACCGCCCGCGAACCGGACGGGCTCTGGACGACGTATCCACCGTCCGCCGCCGTGGTCGCCGACACCGCCGTGTCGCCGGTGCCGACGGTCACCGTGGCTCCCGCGACGCCGTTGCCGTCGTTCGCGTCGAGCACCCGGCCCGCGACCACGCCGCTCTTGGTCGTCCTGAAGGCGATGGCCAGGCCGTCGGTGACGACCGCCTGGTTGAAGGAGTATTTGAAGGCGTCCGTGCCCGCCGCGTTCTCCACGCCGACCGTGGCCGTGGAGCCGCCCCTGATGCCGGTGCCGCCCGTCCCCTTGTACGTGTACGCGACGGTGCCGTCCTCGCCGATCGCCGCCGAGAACGAGAACTTGTCGGTCTGCGCCGACCAGTGGGACACCTCGCGCCACTCGATCACGTACGTCCGGTGCGGGGCGGTGCCGGTGACGGCGGTGAAGACGCCCGAGCCGCTGCCGGCCGCGCCGACGACCAGGTCGTCCCAGAACGGGTACAGCGCCGCGTTGGGCGTGGCCGTGCTCGGGATGTCCCCGTTGATGTCACCGGTGTTGTTGCCGCCGAAGCTGACGGTGCCGTTCGTCCCGATCCAGGCCTGGCCGTACGTCTTGCCGTACAGCGGGACGGGGAACGGGAGGTCGATGCGCTCGGTGGTGTTGTCGCCGGTCAGCGCGAGCTGCCGGTCCCCCGCCGCGTACGGGCGGCTGCCCGCGGTGGAGCAGGCGTAGCCGTAGCCGTCGGTGCGCTCCGGCAGGTTGACCGCCACCGTGGTGTCGCCGGCGACGGTGGTCCGGGCGCTGCCGCCGGTGACGCACCGGGAGGAGTGCGCGGCCCGTACCTCGTACGTGCCGTGCGGCAGGGTGACCTCGAAGCGGCCCTGCGCGTCGGCGGTCGCGGTCACCGGGGTGTCCGTGACGGTGACGGTGGCGCCCGCGGCGGGTCCGGCGGCCGAGGTGACGGTGCCGGTGAGCTTGCCTGAGGGGGCCTGGGTGAGGGTGAAGTCGCCGGTGGCGGTGGCGTTCTCGGTCACCGTCGCCGTTGCGGTCTCCTGGCCGTAGCCGAACTTGGCGGCAGTCAGCGTGTAGGCGCCGACCGACAGGGACCGGAAGGTGTAGGTGCCGTCGGCCGCAGTGGTCGTCGTACGGCCGATCGGTCCGGTGGCGGTGACCTTGACGCCCGCGACCGGCTCGCCGCCGGAGCGGACGGTGCCGGAGACGGCGCCGATGGCGCCGCGCGGGGCGCCCGAGACGGCGGCGAGCGCGTCGAGCTTGCCCTCGCCGAAGACGTTGTTGTCTGCGGCGTTGCCGCCGCACTGGCCGTTGTCGGTGTCCTGGGCGGTTCCGTTCAGCAGCTGCTCGGTCTGCGCGATGTCGCCTTCGAGGGCGGGTGCGGCGGACCAGAGCAGGGCCACGGTGGCCGCGGTGTGCGGTGAGGCCATGGAGGTGCCGGAGAAGGCCTCGTACCCGCCGCCGGGGACGGAGGAGCGGACGTTCACGCCGGGGGCCGCGATGTTCGGCTTGATGATGCCGCCGGGCCCCGCGCCGCGCGAGGAGAACGGTGCGATCGCGCCGTTGATGTCGAACGCGCCGGAGCTGTAGGAGCTCGCGTAGTCGCCGGGCGATCCGCTGGTGGCGCAGCCGGGGCCGGAGTTCCCGTTGGAGAACGCGGGGAAGATGCCGGCGGCGCGCCAGGCGTCGACGATCTGCTGGTACCAGTCGTCGTGCGTCGCGCTGCCCCAGGAGTTGTTGACGATGTGCGGGGCGAGGTCGGGGCGCGGGTTCTGGCCGTTCAGGTCGGTCGGGGCGACGACCCACTGGCCGGCGGCGAGGAGGGAGGCCTCGGAGCAGGAATTGGTCTCGCAGCCCTTCGCGGCGATCCATTTGGCGCCGGGGGCCACGCCGATCTTGTTGGCGCCGCCGTCGTCGCCGACCATCGTGCCCATGGTGTGGGTGCCGTGGTCGTTGTTGTCGCAGGGGGCCGCGGTGGGACAGACGCCGGCCGGATCGAACCAGTTGTAGTTGTGGTCGTACGAACCGTCGGCGCTCTTGCCGCGGTACTGGCCGTTCACGGCCGGGTGCGTGTAGTCGACGCCGCTGTCGATGTTGGCGACGACGATGCCCTCACCGCGCACGCCGAGCTGGTCCCAGACCTGCGGGGCCTTGATGCGGTCGATGTTCCACTCGACGGCGTCGGCGGCGGCCTTCTCCCGCTTGCCCTCGGCGGGCTTGGGGAGGGTGACCTTGTCGTCTGCGTCGATCCGGGAGACCTCGGGGCGCTGCGCGAGGGTCCCGGCGAGTTTCTGGCTGCCGACGACGCGGACGGCGTTCACGATCCAGTACGAGGTGTACTCGGCCTTGGCGCCGTCCAGGGCCTTGACCACCTCGGCCTGGCTGCGCGCGGCGTGCTGCTGTTTGGCGTGCAGAACCGTTTCCGCTTTGGCGGCCCGGGTCTTCTGCCTGCCCGCCGCCGTGAGGTCGGCGGCGCTGTCCAGGTAGACCCAGAAGGCGGCTTTGGCGGAGTCGTCGAGCTGGGCACGGAGCTTCGGCTCGATCTTGCGCTCGGCCGCTCCGGGGGTGGGCCCGGGTTCCGGCGCGGCCGCTGCAACGCCCGCGCCGATGGGTAACAGCAGGACTGCGGTGAGTGCGGCGAGCGCCGCGCGTAAGGATCGTCGTCTGTTGCGTTGGGCCACGTGTGGTCCTCCTCGGACGCCGTGTGCAGGTTGTGCGGGAAGGGCGTGCGTGACGTGCGCGGTCATGGTGAAGGAGGGGTCATGCTCATTACAAGAGGGCCTAATGAGCCGTATGCTGCGCGCCCGGGGTGGCCATTGCGGCCCCGGCGGGCCAGCCTGAAGACATGACCGATCCAGTGCCGGGTACGGAAGAGCACGTTCCGGCCGGGCCCGGTGTACCGCTCGCCTCCGCCCGGGGCCGCTGGATCGTGCTGGCCACCGTGCTCGGGTCGACCATGGCCCTGCTCGACTCGACCGTCGTCAACGTCGCCCTCCCCACCATCGGGGTGGACCTGGGTGCCGACTTGGCCGTCCTCCAGTGGACGGTCAACGCGTACATGCTCACCCTGGCCGGGCTGATCCTGGTCGGCGGGGCGCTGGGCGACCGGTTCGGGCGGCGCCGGATCTTCGTCCTCGGCGTGGTGTGGTTCGCGGCCGCCTCACTGCTGTGCGGGATCGCGCCCAACGCAGGGGTCCTGGTGGCCGCGCGGGCCCTCCAGGGCGTGGGCGGCGCACTGCTGACCCCCGGTTCGCTCGCGTTGATCCAGGGCTCGATCGCCGCCGGGGACCGGGCCCGGGCCGTCGGGCTGTGGTCGGGGTTCGGCGGGGTGGGCGCGGCCGTGGGGCCGTTCCTCGGCGGCTGGCTGGTGGACGGGCCCGGCTGGCGCTGGGTGTTCCTGCTGAACGTGCCGGTGGCCGCGGTGTGCGTGCCGATCGCCCTGCGGCACGTACCGGAATCGCGTGATCCGCAGGCGCACGGGCGGTTCGACGTGCTCGGTGCGGTCCTGGGGGCCGCGGCCCTGGCCCTGGTGACGTACGCGCTGATCGAGGCCCGTTCCGGGTCCCCGCTGGTGATCGCCGCGGCCGTCGGGGGCGTGCTGCTGGCCGCCGTGTTCATCCACGTCGAGCGGCACCGGGCCGATCCGATGCTGCCGCCCGACATCTTCGCCTCCCGGCAGTTCACCGCCGTCAACGTGGTCACCCTGTTCGTGTACGCGGCCTTCAGCGGGTTCTTCTTCCTCGTCGTCCTGCAGCTCCAGGTGGTCTCCGGCTACTCGGCGCTGGCCGCGGGGGCGGCGCTGCTGCCGACGACCGCGCTGATGCTGCTGCTTTCGGCTCGGTCGGGGGCGCTCGGGGAGAAGATCGGGCCGCGGATCCCGCTCACCGTGGGGCCGCTGCTGTGCGCGGCCGGACTGCTGCTGATGCTGCGGGTGGGGCCGGACGCCTCGTACGTACAGGACGTGCTGCCGGCGCTGATCGTGATGGGCATGGGCATGGTGGCCCTGGTGGCTCCGCTGACGGCGACCGTGCTGTCCTCGGTGGACCCCGGCCGGGCGGGCCTGGCCAGCGGCATCAACAACGCGGCCGCGCGGGCGGCCGGACTGCTGGCAGTGGCGGCGCTGCCGCTGCTGGCCGGCATGGGGCCGGACGCGTACCGCTCGGCGTCCGAGTTCGACGCCGCGTTCGGGCGGGCCATGCTGTGGTGTGCGGGGCTGCTGGTGGCGGGCGCTGCCGTGGCCTGGACCACCGTACGCAACCCCGTGCCGGGAGCGGGGTGCCACCCGGAGTGCCACACCTTCTGCGCGACGACCTCCCCGCCGCTCGAGCCCCCGAGGACGGCGAAGCCCTGACCGGCGCGCCATGTGCTGGAACGCCACGGCCGATCTGACGGCGGGTGCGGTCATCACCGCCGCCGGGATCGTGTGTGTGGCGCACGCACGGCGGGCCCGCGATCTGCCCGTCGCCGCACTGCCCCTGCTGCTGGGCGTCCACCAGCTGGTCGAGGCCGCGGTGTGGCACGCGGGCGGCGGCTGCGGTCCGGCGACCACGGCCTGGGTGGTGATCGCCCTCCCGGTGCTGCCGGTGTGGGTGCCGCTCGGGGTGCTGCTCGCGGCCGCTCCGGCGGACCGCCGCCGCCTGTGGGGTCCGGCCGTCGCCGGTCTCGCCACCGCCGCGGTGCTCTCGTACTGCCTCGCGACGCGGCCGGCGACCGCCGAGATCCGGGGGCACACCCTCGGCTACGGCGTGAATGTTCCGTGGATGCCGCTCATCCTCGCGGGCTACCTGTTCGCCACGCTGGGCGCCCTGCTGCTGTCGGGCGACCGGCGGCTGCGGCTCCTCGGTGCGGTGCTCGGCGCCGGGGCATTGGCCTGCTCAGCGCTGTGGCGGCTGGAATTCGCCTCCACCTGGTGCGCCTTCGCGGCGGTCTCGTCCCTGCTGGTCCTGGGGTGGGTACGGCGCCCCCGGCCCGGCGCCTCTGTGACATGACAGGCCGAAAGTTACCTAGACGTATGTAGTGACTTCCCATGCGACCGGCAGTAGAACTCGTTCCCATTCCACCGAGAGTGAGGAACGTCACATGAGTGACAAACCCCTGCACAAATCCGGCTCCAACGGGATCTCACGTCGTGGATTCATGGCTGGAACAAGTTCTATTCTCGGGGCGGCGGCCCTGGCCGGTCAGATCACCCCGGCCCACGCGCGGACCGTCGCGTCAGTGGCAGCGGCCGGCGGCGCCATCGACAACGGCGCGCACGTACCGGCCCTGGTGATCGGCACCGGCTACGGAGGGTCCGTCGCCGCCCTGCGACTCGCCCAGGCGGGCGTCGACGTCCACATGATCGAAATGGGCATGGCCTGGGACACCCCGGGCCCGGACGGCAAGATCTTCTGCAATACGACCAGCCCGGACCAGCGCTCCTACTGGCTGCGGACCAAGACCAAGCAGCCCCTGAGCAACTTCCTCGGCTTCCCGATCGACAAGGACATCCCCCGCTACACCGGGATCCTGGACGCCGAGGAGATGGGCGGCATCATCGTCTACCAGGGCCGCGGCGTCGGCGGCGGTTCCCTGGTCAACGGCGGTATGGCGGTCACGCCGAAGCGTGCGAACTTCGCCGCGATCCTCCCGTCGGTGAACGCCGACGAGATGTACACCACCTACTACCCGCGGGCCAATACCGGTCTCGGGGTCGGTCTGGTCGACCCGGCGTGGTTCGACACCGTCGACTGCTACCAGTTCGCCCGTGTCGGCCGCAAGCACGCCCAGCGCTCCGGCTTCCCGTTCGTCTTCGTCCCGGACGTCTACGACTGGGACTACATGAAGCAGGAGGCCGCCGGCACCGCCCCCAAGTCCGCGGTCGCCGGAGAGATCCTCTACGGCAACAACTACGGCAAGAAATCGCTGCAGAAGACCTATCTCGCCCAGGCCAGGGCCACCGGCAAGGTCACCATCTCCCCGCTGCACAAGGTCACTTCCGTCTCCCCCGCGGCCGGCGGCGGCTACTCGGTCGTCATCGACCAGATCAACACCACCGGCGCCACCACGGCCACCAAGACCGTGGTCGCCGACAAGGTGTTCTTCGCGGCCGGCAGCGTCGGCACCAGCAAGCTGCTCGTCAAACTCAAGGCCACCGGCGCACTGCCCGCCCTGAACGGCGAGATCGGCAAGGGCTGGGGCGACAACGGCAACGTGATGTGCGGGCGGGCCAACCACCTGTGGGACCCGACCGGCAAGGTCCAGGCCTCCATCCCCTGCGGCGGCATCGACAACTGGGACGCGGGCGGGGCGTTCGCCGAGGTGGCACCGCTGCCGACCGGGATCGAGACGTACGCCTCCTTCTACCTGTCGATCACCAAGAACCCGCACCGCGCCGAGTTCACGTACAACGCGGCCTCGAGCAACGTCGAGCTGAACTGGCAGATGGCGTGGAAGCAGCCGTCCATCGACATGGCCAAGACCATCTTCGACAAGATCAACTCGAAGGAGGGGACGATCTACCGGACGGACCTTTTCGGCACCAACAAGATCTGGGGCGACCACCTCACCTACCACCCGCTCGGCGGCGCGGTCCTGGACAAGGCCACCGACAACTACGGCCGCCTGCACGGCTACACCGGCCTGTACGTCATCGACGGCGCGCTGATCCCCGGCAACACCAGCGTCAACCCGTTCGTCACCATCACGGCGCTCGCCGAGCGCAACATCGAGAAGATCATCGCCACCGACCTGTAGGCGATCCGTACGCAGACCCGGGGCCGTCGGCGGTACCGACCGGCCCCGGACCCGTTGCCGCAACCGGCCTCAGTGCCCCGGCAGTACGCACACACTGTCGAGGCCGAGCACGTGGTTGAGCCGGCCGAAGGCCAGCCAGGACCCGATGCTCATCGTCAGCTCCACGATCTCGAGCTGGCTGTAGTGCGCGGTCATCCGCTCCCAGAACTCCTCGTCGAGGTTGTGGTGGTCGAGCGTGTACCGCTCCGCGTACTCGGCGGCCAGCCGGGTCCGCTCGTCGAACCGGTCCGTGGTGCGCCAGTCGGTGACGGCGTCGGAGAACTCCTCCTCGACCTTCTCCCCGTCCCGCTCGGTCCGCCAGTCCAGGCAGAACACGCACCCGTTGATCTGCGCGACGCGCAGCCGTGCGGCCTCGAACTCGCGCAGCCCCAGGGTGGTGTGGGCGTACACGGACAGGGAGAAGTTCGCGGCGGCCATCCCGATCCCGGGGACCATGTCGCCCCACACGTACTCGATCGGGTGCTGACCCTCGGGTATGTCGATCCTCAAGGCTTCTTCCTTCCGAGCTTGCCGATGGCGGGGCGCAGGGGGATGTCGAGGGCGTCGTAGAGGCCCGGTTCGGCCTCCACCAGCCAGTCGATGGCGCCGACCAGACGGCCGACGGCGGTGGCGTTGCCGCCTGCCGAGCGGTTCTCGCCCTCGTCGGTGGCCTCGATGGTGACCTCGATGTGCGGGCGGCCCTCGATGATCACCCGGTGGGCGCCGTCGCCACCGCCGGGCGGCGTGGGCCAGTCGGGGGCGCAGGAGGCATGGATGCGGGTGACGTGCTCGATGACGATGCGGGGTTCGCCCTCGACGATCCCCTGCACTTCGAAGCGGATGGCACCCTGGGTGCCGGCCTCGAACTCGCCCATGGTGCGGGTGGCCACGGTGGTGTCGAGGGCTCGGCGGTCCACGGTCTCGCGGATCTCGTCGAGTTCGACGCCCAGGGCCCGGGCCATCATGCGGATCTGCCCGCCCCACACCATGGTCGGGACGGACGGCATCAGCATCATCGGCTCGAAGTCCATGGGCTGTCCCATGCCGACGAGGTGGCGGACGGAGTCCGGCTGGTCGTAGGTGGAGTAGTCGAATATCTCCTGGCAGCGGATGGCGTCGATGGTGCTGCCGAGTCCGCTGAGCAGGAGCGGGAGTACGTCGTTGCCCCAGCCGGGGTCCACGCCGGAGGCGAACAGCGAGCCGCCGCCCTCCGCGACGGCGGCGGCCACCGGATCGCGGAACTCGGGCGGCGCGTTGCGGTGGTCGTAGAGCGGATAGAGGGCGGGGCTGACGACGACCGCGCCGGCCCGGACGGCCCGGGTGATGTCGGCGAGGGCGTCGTCGGGGCGGGTGTCGCCGGAGGCCGCGTAGACGACGGCCTGCGGCCCGGCGGCGAGGACCGCCTCGATGTCGTCGGTGGCCAGGACCCCGGTGTCGTGGTCGAGTTTGCCGAGCCGGCCCGCGTCGCGGCCGATTTTGTCGGGATGGTGGACGATGACGGCGGCCAGTTTCAGCGCCGGATGGGCCTCTACGGCACGGATGGCCAAACGGCCGACGTTGCCGGTACCCCAGACAACCGTGGAAATCATGCGCGGAGGGTAGCGACAGGACCTGCACGTTTCCAGAGTCGCGGGCCCCTGCCTTCGGTTACTGGTTCTGGCCGCCCAGGACGAAGAGGAGGTAGACGAAGAAGGCGAAGAGGTGGCCGACGAACAAGTAGGCGATCAGCCGAATCACCAGACCGCGCGGGAACTTGGACTGGATGTTCATGGTGGGGCTCCTGGGCTAGAGGTGGTGTGCGGTGCCGCTGCCGGCACCGCCGCCGAGGCACAGCCCGGCGAGGCTGCTCTGCAGCAGGGTGTGGACGAACAGCAGGTCTGCGCCGCCCGCGGTGGCCGCGCCGATCCGGTGCGGGGTCAGCGAGTCGAAGTGCGCGCTGTCCCCGGGCTCCAGCAGGTATTCGGCTTCCGCCAGGTGCAGCCGCAGCCGCCCCTTGAGGACGTACAGCCATTCCTCGCCGGGGTGGACGCGGACCAGCTCGCCCTGGCTTCGGCCGTGGGGGACGTGCACGCGCAGCGCCTGCATCCCGCGGCCGGAGCCGCCTGCCTGCCAGTACGTCCACCCGTCGGCCTCGCGGGCGCCCGGACCACCCGCCCGTACGATGGGATCGGCGACGGCGGGGGTCTCGCCGAGCAGTTCCGAGACCGTCGTACCGTAGGTGCGGGCGAGTCCCAGCAGCAGCGGCAGCGAGGGCTGGCGCCGCCCGGTCTCCAGCCGGGACAGGTGCGCGGGCGAGAGCCGGGCCCGCGCGGCGGCGGCCTCCAGCGTGAGCCCGGCGCGGCGCCGCAGCTCACGCAGCTGGGGAGCCACGGAGGGCAGCTCGTCGGCGCCGGCGCCGAGGTCGGGGCCGACCTCTTCGTCGGGACGCTCGGGGCCTTCGGGGCCGGGGGCAGGACCGGATGTCATACCCCGATTGAGCCAGAATCCTGCCTGCGTGGCAATTTCCCTTACCTCTGAGGCAAAAGGCGGTACGGGCCGTCCCCCGTCATCCTCCGCCGAGCACCGTCTCCACCGTGTCCGCCTGCGCCGCGCTCTTGTCCGGGCGGTGCCGCAGGACCCGCGCGAAGCGCAGGGCGACCCCGGCCGGGTAGCGCGGGGAGCGCTGGAGGCCGTCGTACGCGATCTCCACGACCAGTTCGGGCCGCACCCGCACGGTGAAGCCGTCGTCCTCCACCGCCAGCTCCCGCAGCCGGCCGGTCTGCCAGCGCAGCATCTCGTCGGTGAGCCCCTTGAAGGTCTTGCCGAGCATGGCGTACGTGCCGTCGGCGGCCCGGGCCCCGAGGTGCAGGTTCGACAGCAGTCCGGTGCGCCGGCCGTGCCCCCATTCGACGGCGAGCACCACGAGGTCGAGGGTGTGCACCGGTTTCACCTTGAGCCAGTGTTTGCCGCGCCGCCCGGCCGCGTAGGTCGAGTCGAGGGCCTTGACCATGACCCCCTCGTGGCCGCGGCGCAGGGTCTCGGCCCAGAACTCCTCGGCGGCGGCCCCTTGCTCCTGCGGGTCCTCGACGACGAGCCGGCGGACCCGGGAATCCTCCGGCACGAGGGCGGCGAGCGCCGCGTACCGCTCGCGCACCGGGAGGTCGAGGAGTACTCGGTCCCCCGCCGCCAGCACGTCGAAGAAGTACGGGACGACGGGCAGCGTCCGCCGCGCGGTCTCGACGTCGACCCGCGATCCGACTCGGCTCGCGACCTCCTGGAAGGGCACCGGCCGGCCGTCCGGCGTCTGCCCGATCACCTCGCCGTCGAGGATGAACCGCTCCCCCGGCAGCGCCCGCGCCCGCTGCGCCACCTCCGGCAGGCGGTCGGTGATCTCGTCCAGGGAGCGCGTGTACACCCGTACGTCGTCCCCGTCCCGGTGCACTTGCACGCGGATCCCGTCGAGCTTCTCCTCCACCGCGCACGGTCCGAGCGCGGCCAAGGCCTCGGCCACCGACTTGGCGGTGTTCGCCAGCATCGGCTGTACGGGCTGCCCGACGCGCAGGGTGACCCCGCGCAGGGCCGCCGCACCGTCGGCCAGCGCCGCCGCGGCCACCCGGGGCAGCGAACCGTCGAGCATCACGGCCCGGCGCAGCTCGGCGGCCGGCACCCCGGCGGCCGCCGCGACCCCTTCCAGCGCGACCGCGTCGAGGGCGCCCTGGCAGACCTCGCCGGAGAGCAGGCTGCGCAGGAACCGCTGCTCGGGCCCGGTGGCCGCGCCGAGCAGGGCTTCGAGGATCCGGCGTCGCTCGGCCTGCGAGCCCGCGCCCGCCACGCCCGCGAACTCGGTCACCGCCGCGTCGACGGCGGTGACGGTCAGCGTGGGCTCGGCGGCGGGTTCGACCTCCCGGCCGAGCGTGCGCCAGCCGATCCCGGGCCGGCCTTGTGGGAGCCGCCCGGCGAGGTACGAGATGACCAGGCCGGCCTCCTCGGGGGGCGCCGCGGCGAAGAGCTCCGCGAGCAGGGCGGTCTTCCGGGACCGGGCGGAGGTCTCGGCGACCTCCCGGGACACGCGCGCGACCTCGGCGAGCAGCATGCCGTCATCCTCCCGCCGCCCGGCGTACGGCGCAGGTCGGGTCCGGGTACCGCAGGTGCGGTATGCCGGGCTGCCCGTGTACTCCTCGAGGAGGTGGGCGGTTAAGCCCTGAGGCGCTCAGGGCCCGACGGCCCGGCGTCTAGGGTTCCCGTATGAAGCTCCGATCGCCGAAGCTCCGGCTGCCACGGCGCCGCCGAAGCCGCCTGCTCGCGGGCGCCGCCGCGCTCGCCGTCGTCGCGGGGGCCGGTACGTGGACCGCCGCCGCGTCCGGCGGGGCGCCCCCCGTGCACCGCCAGGACCGGACGGTGGAGATGCCCGGCGCCGGGATCGACACCTCGTACTTCACGGCCGGCGGCGGGGGCAAGCGCCCCGCCGTGCTCCTCGGGCACGGTTTCGGCGGCAGCAAGGACGATGTCCGCGCGCAGGCCGAGCAGCTGGCCCGGGACGGGTACGCCGTCCTGACCTGGTCGGCCCGCGGCTTCGGCCGCTCCGGCGGGCAGATCGGGCTGAACGACCCCGAGCACGAGGTCAAGGACGTGTCGCGGCTCGTCGACTGGCTCGCGCAGCAGCCCGAGGTGCGGCTCGACGGGAACGGCGATCCGCGCGTCGGCGTCGCCGGGGCCTCGTACGGCGGGGCGATCTCGCTGCTCGCCGCCGGATACGACCGGCGGATCGACGCGATCGCCCCGCAGATCACGTACTGGAACCTGGCGGACTCCCTCTTCCCGCAGGGCGTGTTCAAGAAGCTGTGGGCGGGGCTGTTCTTCACCACCGGTTCGGCCGACGGGATGCAGCCCGGGGCGCCGGCGACGGGCAGCCCCGGGGCGGCAGCCGCCCCCGGCTCCTTTGAGACTGCCACCGCCTGCGGGCGGTTCCAGCCCGAGCTGTGCGCCATGTACGAGCGGGTCGCGGTGGCCGGGAAGCCCGACGCCGAGGCCCGCGCCCTGCTGGAGCGGCGCAGCCCGTCGGCGGTCGGCGACCGGATCAAGGTGCCGACCCTGATCGTGCAGGGGCAGGAGGACTCCCTCTTCCCGCTGGACCAGGCCGACGCCTTGGCGAAGGCGATCGCGGCGAACGGTGCGCCCGTCTCCGTGGACTGGGCGGCCGGCGGGCACGACGGCGGCATGCGCGAGTCCGGCCGGGTCGAGGCCCGGGTGGCCGCCTGGTTCGACCGCTACCTGAAGGACGACCGGGGCGCGGACACCGGCCCGCTCTTCCGGGTCTCGCGCTCCGGCGGCATCTCCTCCACCGACGGGGCGGTCCAGTTGCGCGGCGCGAGCGGCGAGCGCTATCCGGGGCTGACGTCCGGTCCCCGGGAGTTCGCCCTGAGCGGCCGGGAGCAGAGCTTCGCCAATCCGGCGGGAGGCGCCCCACCCGCACTGTCCTCCCTGCCGGGGATCGGCGGGCAGCTCGCCGCGTTCGGAGCCGGGCTTTCGCTGGACTTCCCCGGGCAGAACGCCCGGTTCGAGTCGCAGCCGCTGACCGAAGAGGTACGGATCACCGGGACGCCGACCGTCACCCTCGGCGTGAGGTCGACGGCTGCGGACGGTTCGGCCGTCCTTTTCGGCAAGCTGTACGACGTCGGGCCCGACGGGCGCCAGGCGGTGCTGCCGAGCCAGCTGGTCGCCCCGGTGCGGGTGGAGAACGCGCAGCAGGGGGCGATGGTGGAGCTGCGACTCCCCGCCGTCGACCACGCCGTGGAGGCCGGGCACCGGCTGCGGCTCGTCGTCGCCGCCACCGACCTCGGCTATGCGTCCCCGGCCGCGCCGGCCACCTATACGGTCACGGCGCAGGGCGCCCTGGCCGTTCCGGTGGCCGACGGGGTGCGGACGGCCTCGGCGGGGCTGCCCGCGTGGACCTGGGGGCTGCCGCTGGGGGCTGCGCTGCTGGCCGCGGCGCTGCTGGGGATCCGGAGGACCGGCCGGGAGGGTGCGGGAGCGCGGGGCGGGGGACCGCAGCCCGACCCCGCGCTGGCCGGCGTACCGCTTGAAATCACCGGTCTGACGAAGCGGTACGCAGGCGCACAGGACCGGTACGCGGTGCGGGACCTTTCGTTCCGGGTGGAGAAGGGGCAGGTCCTGGGCCTGCTCGGGCCCAACGGCGCCGGCAAGACGACCACGCTGCGGATGCTGATGGGGCTGATCTCGCCGGACGCCGGGGAGATCCGGGTGTTCGGACACGCGGTACGGGCCGGGGCTCCGGTGCTGTCGCGGGTCGGGGCGTTCGTCGAGGGGGCCGGTTTCCTACCGCACCTGTCGGGGCGGGCCAACCTGGAGCTGTACTGGCAGGCCACCGGCCGCCCGGCCGGGGACGCGCACATGGCGGAGGCTCTGGAGATCGCGGGCCTGGGCGGTGCGCTGGAGCGTGCGGTGCGTACGTACTCGCAGGGCATGCGGCAGCGGCTCGCGATCGCGCAGGCCATGCTCGGGATGCCGGACCTGCTGATCCTCGACGAGCCGACGAACGGTCTGGACCCGCCGCAGATCCGGGAGATGCGGGACGTGATGATCCGGTACGCGGCGGGCGGGCGGACGGTCATCGTCTCCAGCCATCTGCTGTCGGAGGTCGAGCAGTCGTGCACCCACCTGGTGGTCATGGACCGCGGACGGCTCGTACAGGCGGGCGAGGTCGCGGAGATCACGGGTGGCGGGGACGTGCTGCTGGTGACGCTGGCCGAGCCGGTGGACGAAGTGGTCGTGGGGAAGGTGGCCGCACTGGAGGGAGTGGGTTCCGTGGCGGCGGCCGACGACGGGCTGCTGGTACGGCTTGAGGGAGCGACGGCCGCCGGGCTGATCGCCGAGCTGGTACGGCTGGAGGTGCCGGTCTCCGCAGTGGGGCCGCACCGCCGGCTCGAGGACGCGTTCCTCACCCTGATCGGAGGTGCGGCGTGAGCGCCGTGACGGAGACCGTGACAGAGGTTGCGCCCGGCTACCGGGCGAGCCGTACGCTGCCGCTGCGCGTGGAGGCGCTGCGCCAGTGGCGCCGACGGCGGACGCTGGTGATGGCCGGGGTACTGGCCGCCCTCCCGTTCGTCATGATCATCGCGTTCGCGGTGGGCGGCGGGCAGGACGGCGGCCGGGGCGGCGGGGACGGCCGGATCACGCTCATCGACACGGCGACGGCCTCGGGCGCGAACTTCGCGGCCACCTGCCTGTTCGTGTCGGCCGGCTTCCTGCTGGTGGTGCCGGTGGCGCTGTTCTGCGGGGACACGGTGGCCTCGGAGGCCAGCTGGTCCTCGCTGCGCTACCTGCTGGCCTCGCCGGTGCCGAGGGCCCGGCTGCTGTGGAGCAAACTGGTGGTGGCGCTGGGCTTCAGCCTGGCGGCGATGGTCCTGCTGCCGGTGGTGGCGCTGGCGGCGGGCACGGCCGCGTACGGGTGGGGACCGCTGAAGCTGCCCACCGGCGGCTCGTTGGCGGCCGCGGACACCGTGCCGCGCCTCGCCCTGGTGGTGGCCTTCGTCTTCGTGTCACAGCTGGTCACGGCCGGGCTGGCGTTCTGGCTGTCGACCCGGACGGACGCGCCGCTGGGGGCGGTGGGCGGGGCGGTCGGCCTGACGATCGTCGGCAACGTGCTGGACGCGGTGACGGCGCTCGGATCGTGGCGGGAGTTCCTGCCCGCGCACTGGCAGTTCGCGTGGGCGGACGCGCTGCAGCCTCAGCTGGAGTGGGGCGGGATGGTCAAGGGGACGGCGGTGTCGGTGGCGTACGCGCTGGTGCTGTTCGCGCTCGCGTTCCGCGGGTTCGCCCGCAAGGACATCGTGTCCTGAGCCGTCGCCCCGTGTGTGGGCCGTCCGTGGCAATGGGGTGCGCGCCCGCGTGCGCCTGCCGTCCGGGCGCCCCCGGCGCGCTGAACAATCGCGGTCGTCACGACGTACGGACGCGTCTGCGCGGCACCGAGGGGTACCACCGATGCACACACCAGGACTTCCGGCTCGCAGGGCCCTGCTGACCGGTGGCCTCGCGGCTGCGGCCGCCGTGCTCTCGGGATGCTCGCCCCCCAGGGCGCCGCGGGTGGCGACCGCAGCCCCGCCGCCGCGGCCGGCCACCCCCCAGGCCGCGTTCGCCCGCCTGATGGAAGGCAACAAGCGCTGGGTGAGCGGAAACCTCGAACACCCCGACCGCGATCCCGAGCGGCGCGAGCTCGTCGCCGAGGCGCAGGACCCCTTCGGCGTGGTCCTGTCGTGCATCGACTCCCGGGTGGCGCCCGAGCTGATCTTCGACACCGGGCTCGGCGATCTGTACGTCCTGCGTACGGGCGGGCAGGCGGTCGGCCCGGTCGTGACCGGTTCCGTCGAGTACGGGCCCATGACGGGCGGCACTCCGCTGGTCGTCGTGCTCGGGCATCAGCGCTGCGGCGCGGTCGAGGCCGCGTACAAGTCACTGAAGGGCGGCACGCCGCTGCCCGGCAATCTGCAGGCCATCGCCAAGGCCATGGTGCCCGCGTACGAGCTGACGGCGAAGAACCCCGGCGCCGACCCCGTCGACACCATGACCCACCACCAGATCAAGGTGACCGCGGACGATCTGCGGACCAACGCCGACCTGGGGCCCCTCGTGAAGAAGGGCGCCCTGGCCGTCGTCGGCGCCTACTACTCGCTGGACACCGGCAAGGTGGAGGTCCTGACGGGTGCGCCTGCCTGAGCCGCCCCGCCGAAACGCTGCGCCGCGCCGCGGCTCACGCCCCCGCGATCGCGTCGATCTCCGCCAGCAGTTCGGGTTCCAGCGGGCGGTCGGCGACGGCCGCGTTGGCCCTCACCTGCTCGGGGGAGGTGGCGCCCGCGATGACGGAGGAGCAGCCCGGCTGGGCGGAGAGCCAGCCGATGGCGAGCTCGAGGACGCTGCGGCCGTGCTTGTCGGCGACGGCGGCCAGCGCCTCGACCGAGTCGAGCCGCCCTTCGGTGAGGTACGCGTCGCGCCCCTCCAGGCGGGAGCCGGCCGGCACCGGGGCACCCCGGCGGATCTTGCCGGTCAGCAGGCCGTTGGCGAGCGGGAAGTACGGGAGCACGCCGAGGCCGTAGTGCACGGCGGCCGGGACCAGCTCGGCCTCCGCGTTCCGCTGGAGCAGCGACCATTCGTTCTGCGCCGACACGAACGGGGCCGCGCCCGTCTCGCGGGCGACGTGGGCGGCTTCGGCGAGCTGCCAGCCGCTGAAGTTGGAGTGGCCGATGTAGCGGATCTTGCCCTCGGCGACCAGCTCGGTGAGCGCGGCCAGGGTTTCGGCCACGGGGGTGGCCGGGTCGGGGCTGTGCAGCTGGTAGAGGTCGATGTGGTCGGTGTCCAGACGGCGCAGGGACTCCTCGACGGCCCGCCGGATGTAGGCGCGGCCGCCGCGGGATCCGGCGGCGGGCCCGTACTCCATGTCCATGCCCGCGTAGCCGAACTTGGTGGCGAGGACGACCTGGTCGCGGCGGCCCTTGAGGGCCTGTCCGAGGTGGCGCTCGGAGCCGCCTCGGCCGCCGTAGATGTCGGCGGTGTCGAGGAGGGTGATCCCCGCGTCGAGCGCGGCGTCGACGACGGCGCGGGTCGCCTGGGCGTCGAGGCGGCCGCCGAAGTTGTTGCAGCCGAGCCCGACGGCGGAGACCTGAAGACCTGAACTGCCCAGCGGGATGTAGCGCATGCGTTTCGTTCCTCCGCATTCGTACGGCACATGATCGAACCAAGTGATCAGTCTAGGCACGCCGGTTCGGCGGAAGCTGCCCTTCCTCCCTCGTCACACCGTCCGGCCCGCCCCTGCGGACGGCTCCGCCGCCGTGATGCGCGGCGGCTTGAACCCGGCCGCGACGAAGGCCTCCGTGACCGCCCGGGTCACGGCCGGCTCGGCGTCCGCGTCGATCAGGGCCAGGGCGGAGCCGCCGAAGCCGCCGCCGGTCATCCGGGCCCCGTACGCGCCCGCCGCGTCGGCGGTGGCGACCGCCAGGTCGAGCTCGGCGCAGGACACCTCGTAGTCGTCCCGCAGCGAGGCGTGGCCCTCGGTCAGGAGCGGGCCCGCCTCCCGCAGCCGTCCGGCGCGCAGCAGTTCCTCCACCCGTACGACCCGTTCGTTCTCGGTGACGACGTGCCGGACCCGTTTGCGCCGGACCGGGTCGCCGAGGCGGGCCAGGGCCTGCTCCAGCTCCTCGTACGGGAGGTCGCGCAGGGCGGGCAGCCCGAGCTCGGCGGCCGCCCCGTGGCAGGAGGCGAGGCGCTCGGCGTAGGCCCCGTCGGCCAGGTCGTGCTTGACCCGGGTGTCGATGACCAGGAGGCGGAGGCCTGCCGCCGCGCAGTCGAAGGGGATGTGCCGCTGTTCGAGGGTGCGGGTGTCCAGGTGGAGGGCGTGGCCCTCGGTGGCGCAGGCCGAGGCCGTCTGGTCCATCACCCCGCAGGGCACGCCGACGTAGGCGTTCTCGGCACGGCGGGCGAGCGCGGCCAGTTCGGTCCCGGTGAGCGGGATCCCGTACAGGTCGGTGAGTGCCAGGACGGTGGCCACCTCCAGGGCGGCGGAGGAGGACAGCCCGGCGCCGGTGGGCACGTCGGAGCGGATGTGCAGCTCCGCGCCGCCGACCGGAAGGCCGGCGTCCAGCAGGGCCCACAGCACCCCGGCCGGGTACGCGGCCCAGCCTGCGGCGCCGGTGGGCGGGCGGGCCGGGTCGAGGTCGGCGGGGCGGACCGTGACCACGCCGGAGGGGACGTCGGCGGAGTGGAGCCGGAGGACCCCGTCGGCGCGCCGGGCGGCGGCGACCTGCGTGCGCTGCGGGAGCGCGAAGGGCAGGGCGAAGCCGTCGTTGTAGTCGGTGTGTTCGCCGATGAGGTTGACCCGGCCGGGAGCCGCCCAGACTCCCTCGGGCGGGGACCCGTACAGCCGGCGGAACCCGTCCGCGGCGGCCTGGTTCATCGGCTCGCCACTGTTCATCGGCTCGCCGCCCCTCATCGGCTCGCCACCTCGCGCAGCCGCGCGGCCGCGTCCTCGGGCCGGACGTCGTTCATGTAGGCCTCCATCCCGGATTCGGTTCCCGCCAGGTACTTGAGCTTGTCAGCGGTGCGGCGGACCGTGAAGAGCTCCAGGTGGAGCGCGAAGTCGGCCCGGCCCTCACCGGAGGTCGGCGCCTGGTGCCAGGCGGAGATGTACGGGGTGGGCCCGGGTGTCCCGAACAGCCGGTCGAAGCGGCGCAGCAGCTCCAGGTAGAGGCGGGGGAACTCGGCGCGGGCCGCGTCGTCCAGCGTGGTCAGGTCGGCGGTGCGGCGGTGCGGATAGAGGTGGACCTCGTACGGCCAGCGCGCGGCGTAGGGCACGAAGGCGGTCCAGTGCTCCCCTGCGAGGACCACGCGGGTGCCCTCGGCGCGTTCGGCGGCGAGCACCTCCTCGAAGAGGTTGCCGCCGGTGCGGGCACGGTGGGCGGAGACGGTGGCGAGCATGCGGGTGGTGCGCGGGGTGATGAAGGGGAAGGCGTAGATCTGGCCGTGCGGGTGCGCGAGGGTCACGCCGATCTCGGTGCCGCGGTTCTCGAAGCAGTAGATCTGCCGGACCCCGTGGTGGGCGGAGAGCTCGGCGGTGCGGTCGGTCCAGGCGGCCAGGACCAGCGCGGCGCGCTCCTCGTCGAGCTCGGCGAAGGAGGTCAGGTGGTCGGGGGTGAAGCAGATGACCTCGCAGCGGCCGGTGTCGCCGGCGAGGGAGGGGAAGCGGTTCTCGAAGACGACCACGTCGTAGTCGGGGGCCGGGATCTCGCTCGCGCGTCCCTCGGTGGAGGGGCACAGCGGGCAGGCGTCGGCGGGTGGGAGGTAGGTGCGCCCCTGGCGGTGGGAGGCGATGACGACGGCGTCGCCGAGCAACGGGTCGCGGCGTACCTCGGAGGAGGTGGCGGACGCGTCGAGGGGGCGGGTGTCGGGGACGGCGCGGGCCGCGCCGTCGTCGGCGTCGTAGTACAGGATCTCGCGGCCGTCGGCCAGGCGGGTGCTCGTTCGCTTCACGGGGAGAGCTTCTCTCAAGGGATGGTCACCGGACTTCGCCGGGTTCCTCGCGGTTCGCGGGGTTCGCGGGGTTCGCCGGGGTTCATTCGAGGGTGACGACGGTGGGGCGGCCGAGGTCGGGGCGGTCGCGCAGCGGCAGATCGGCGCCGGGGCGCTCCAGCTCGAGGAGGACGATCTCGTTCCGGCCGCTCCGCCACAGGGGCGCGGGGGCGTACAGGGTGCGCTGCGGTCCGCGCGGGGTGTCGTAGTGGCCGAGGAGGAAGCCGTTCAGCCAGACGAGGCCGGTGCCCCAGCCCGAGACGTCGACGAATCCGTCGGCGGGGGCGTCCGGGATGGTGTGGGTGAAGCGGTGGAAGGCCGGGCGGCCCGCTTCGGGGGTGTCGGGTGTGCCGGGTGTGTCGGGCGGCCAGTCCAGGCCGGTCGGGTCGGTGAGCGGGAGCGTCCGGATCTCCCACTCGAACAGCTGCTGGTGGCCATGGCGGACACCGCGCCAGATGCCCTTGCGGTCGTCGAGGAGCGGGCCGTAGTTGACCCGGCCCTGGGCGCGGACGAGGACGTCGAGGACGACCCCCGCCTCGCCGACGGGCAGGTCGAGGCCCTCGTCCGGCCGGTTGCGGTCGAGGACGCCGAGGGGCTCCCCGTCGGCGAACACGTACGCCCGGTCGCCGAGGCCGTCGATCCGGACGGGCATGGCGGGGCGCGGGCCGGTGACGGTGGTGCGGTAGTGGATCATGCCGTGGGCCTGGCCGAGCTTCTCCATGGACTCGGGCGCGGGGCGCAGTACGGGCTCCCCGCCCAGCAGGTCGAGGTGGTCCAGGAGCGGAGCGGTGCCGGCGGGGACCGCGAGGGCCGGGGTGATACGGGGCGGCGGTTCGGGCAGCGGCCCGTCGGGCAGCGGCACGTACTTGCCGATGACCTCGCGGAACGCGTGGAACTTGGGGGTGAGTTCGCCGGCCTCGCCGATCGGGGCGTCGTAGTCGTAGCTGGTGACGGTGGGCTGGTAGCCGGGTTCGCCGGGCCGGGACCCGGTGTGGTTGGCGCCCGCCCAGAAGCCGAAGTTGGTGCCGCCGTGGGCCATGTAGAGGTTGACGGAGGCGCCGGTGGCCAGGAGTTCGTCGAGGGACTGCGCCGCGTCCTCGACGGCACGGACGTGGTGGTCCTCGCCCCAGTGGTCGAACCAGCCGATCCAGAACTCCATGGCGGCGAGCGGGCCGGTCCGCTGGTAGCGGCGCAGGTGGGCGAGGCGTTCGGCGGGCCGGGCGCCGAAGGTGGCGGTGGCGAGCCGGCCCGGGAGCATGCCGCCCTGGAGCATGGCGTCCTCGGGGCCGTCGGCGGTGAACAGGAGGCAGTCCACTCCGCGTTCGACCAGGGCCTGTTCCACATGGGCGCGGTAGCGGGTGTCGTTGCCGTACGAGCCGTACTCGTTCTCGATCTGTACGGCGACGACCGGACCGCGGCGGCTCGCGAGCAGCGGCAGCAGCTCGGGGGCGACGAGGTCGAACCAGCCGTCTACCTCGGCCTCGAAGCGGGGGTCGGAGCAGCGCAGGTGGAGGCCGTCTACGGCGAGGAGCCGGGCGGGGAGGCCGCCGAAGTCCCATTCGGCGCAGATGTACGGGCCGGGGCGGACGACGGCGTCGAGGCCGAGGTCCTGGGCGGTGCGCAGGAAGCGGCCGAGGTCGCGCGGTCCGGTGAAGTCCGCCTTGCCGGGGGCGGTCTCGTGGAAGTTCCAGGGGACGTACGTGTCCACGGTGTTGGCACCCAGGGCGCGCAGCCGCCGCAGCCGGTCCTCCCACAGGTCGGGATGGACCCGGAAGTAGTGCAGGGCCCCCGAGACGATGCGGTGGGGGCGGCCCGCGCGCCGGAATCCGTCCTGGTCGTACGTGAGCATGCGCTGACTCCCGAGAGAGGTCGTGATGCCGTGAGGTGCCGGACGCCGCCGAATATATGAACGCACCGTCCACGCCGTCAATGACCGGTTGAGCGGAAACGATCGAAACGATCGGTTCGGTTCTCTATGATGGCGATGCAGACACGGATACCGGGACGGACGCCGTCGGAAGACCGCAGGGGGCAGGGAAACCTTGAGACCACATGTGGACCAGCGCCAGGCGCAGGTGCTCGCGCTCGTGCGGGCCCGGGGCAGCGTGCGCGTGGCGGATCTGGCGCAGGAGCTCGGCGTCTCGCCGGTCACCCTGCGGCGCGACATCGAGGCGATGGCGGCCCGGGGCGAGATCCACCGGATGCACGGGGTGATCAGCCGGGTGGAGGCCGGGCGGCCGGGCGCTTCGGCGGGCCCGGTGCCGGCCCCCGGGCCGGGCGGGAGCCGGTCGCCTGCCCCGGCGGGGGCCGAGGGGCTGGTCATCGGGATGGTGGTGCCGACCACGGAGTACTACTACGCGGAGGTCGTACGCGGAGCCCGCGAGGTGATCGAGGCGCGGGGCGCGCGGCTGACCGTGGGCCTGACCCGGTACCTGCCCGGCGAGGACCGGACGCAGGCCGAACGGCTGCTGTCCACCGGGGCGGACGGGCTGCTGCTCACCCCGAACTGGGATGCCGGTTCGCCCGGCCCCGGGGAGGGGGCGTGGACGGCGGAGCTGCCGGTTCCGACGGTGCTGGTGGAGCGGTGGGCCCCGCCCGGACATCCGGCCGCGGCCCTGGACCGGGTGGCCTCCGACCATGCGTACGGCGCTGCGACGGCGGTGCAGCACCTGGTGGAACGGGGCCACCGGCGGATCGCGCTGGCCAGCCGTGCGACGCCGACGACGCCGCGGCTGCGGGCCGGGTACGAGGCGGCGGTGGCCGCGCTCGGACTGGAGCCGGCGCCGCCGTGGCCGGCGGCGGGGCCGGGCCCGCTCTCGGACGCGGACCTGTTCGCCCGGACGCTGGACTACCTGTGCGAGGCGGTGACGGCGGACGGGGTGACCGCGGCCCTGATCCACAGCGACACCGACGCGATCATGCTGATCCCGAGGCTCCAGGCGCGTGGGGTCCGGGTGCCGGAGGACCTCGCGGTGATCACGTACGACGACGAGGTGGCGGGGCTGGCCGACGTACCGCTCTCGGCGGTGGCGCCGGCCAAGCACGAGGTGGGGGCGCGGGCGGCGGGGCTGCTGCTGGACCGGCTGACGGCGGTGGGCGAGGGGCAGGGGGCGGGGGCGGGGGCGGGGCAGCAGGCGGGGTCGCGGCAGCATCTGGAGCTGCTCCCCCGGCTGACGATCCGCTCATAAGGAACGGGAGCGACTCTCGGAGCGATCATTTTGATCGAGTTGCGCATTCGCTCTTGACGGTGTGCATGTTCGCACAAAAGATGGGCCGCGTTCTCCATCCGCCGTCTGCGGTCGTCCGTAGGAGTCACTCCATGTCGCGCAGCTTCCGTTCCTTCCGCATGCCCCGATTCGTCCTGACCACCTCGGTCGCCTCGCTCGCCCTGCTCGCCACCGCGTGCGGCGGGGAGACGGAGCCGGGCGCGGCCGGGGCGGCCGGCGGCTCGCCGGAGCAGCCGGTCACCGTCACGTACTGGTCCTCGTCCGCGGGTGCGCAGCAGACGGCGGACGCCTTCAACAAGACGCACCCGAACATCCAGGTGCAGTTCTCGGCGGTGCCGGGCGGGCCCGACGGGGCGGCCAAGCTGGCCAACGCGGTCAAGGGCGGCAACGCGCCGGACATCGCGACGATGGACTACTCGGCGCTCCCGGAGTTCGCGAGCGGCGGCAATCTGGAGGACCTGAGCGCGACGTCCGGGAAACTCGTCTCCGAGAAGTTCCCCGAGGCGGTGCAGTCACTGGTGAAGCTGGGCGGCAAGACATGGGCCGTGCCGTTCGACGTCACCCCGCTCGAACTCTTCTACCGGAAGGACATCTTCGAGAAGCACGGGGTGGCCGTTCCGAAGACGTGGGACGAGTACAAGGCGGCCGCGGAGAAGATCAACCGGGCCGACCCTTCGGTGAAGATCACCAACTTCGGCGGCGGCGACCCGGCGGTGCTGGCCGGCCTCTCCTGGCAGGCGGGCGCCCGGTGGTACGGCACCGAGGGCGACAAGTGGAAGGTCGCGATCAACGACCCCGCCTCGAAGAAGGTGGCGGAGTACTGGAACGGCCTGATGGCATCGGGGGTGGCCTCGAAGACCCCGCTGTGGGGCGAGGGCGAGGCGAAGGAACGTTCGTCCGGGCAGGTCGCGACCGTCATCGGTGCAGCCTGGACCGCGGGCACCTTCCTCGCGAACTACCCGGACCTCAAGGGGAAGTGGGGCATCGCCCCGCTCCCGACCTGGGACGGCAAGCCCGCCACCGGCATGTACGGCGGCACCTCGTACATCGTGCCGAAGGGCAGCAAGCGGACCAAGGCGGCGGCGGAGTTCATCACGTGGGTCACCACCGACCCGGAGGCGATCAAGGCCCGGCTCAGCTCGCTGAAGTCGCCGAGCAGCGCCCTGCCGGCCAATGCCGAGATGCGGGCCGAGGCCGCGAAGCTGTTCGACACGACGTACTTCGAGGGGCAGGACCCGTACGGCCTGGCCGGCGCGGCGGCGGCCACCATCGTGCCGGGCTGGACGTGGGGCCCGGTCCACCTCCAGGTCAACTCGGCGCAGAACGCGGCCGGCCCGGACCTGGTCAAGGCCCTCGGCGAGGGCCAGTCGGCCGCCGAGAAGGCCATCAAGGACCGCGGCCTGGGCCTGGCCGGCTGATGCCCACCCCCGAGACCCGGCCCGAGCCCCCGGAAGCGACCGCCCAGGCCGACGTCGGCCGAACCGCCGGAGGCCGCGGCGTCGGCCTGCCCGCACAGGCGCCCCGACCGGCAGCCGCATCCCGCCCGGCGCAGCCACCCGACCCCGGTCGAACCATCGGAGGTACCGGCGCTGGTGCGGCCGCCTGGTTCATGGCCCCCTTCTTCCTCCTCTTCGCCGTCGTGACCCTCGCCCCCATCGGGTACGCCGCCTGGCTCAGCCTCTTCCGCGAGGAGCAGTCCGGCCTCGGATTCGGCGGAGCCCGGGAGGTCTTCAGCGGAATCGGGAACTACACCAAGGCCCTGTCCGATCCCCTCTTCCTGGCCTCGTTCCGCCACGTCGCCGTCTACTGCCTGCTCTACATCCCCGTCATGGTCGGCGGCGCCCTGGTCCTCGCCCTGCTCCTGGACTCCGCCCTCGCCCGTGCCCGGCGGTTCTTCCAGATCGCCTTCTACCTGCCGCACGCCGTCCCCGGCCTGATCGCCGCGATGATCTGGCTCTACCTCTACACGCCCGGCCTCAGCCCCGTCCTCGACGTCCTGGACTCGGCCGGGATCTCCTGGAACTTCTTCGGCCGCGACGAGGCCCTGCTGTCGGTGGTCAACATCTCGGCCTGGCAGTGGATGGGCTACAACATGATCATCTTCTACGCCGGGTTCCAGGCCATCCCCCGCGAGACCCTCGAGGCCGCCACCATGGACGGCGCCGGAGCCATCCGCACCGCCTTCCAGGTCAAGGTGCCGAGCATCCGGCCCACCCTCGTGCTGACCGTCCTGTTCACCTGCGTCGGCGCCGTCCAGCTCTTCGACGCCCCGCAGTTGCTCCAGCTCCGGGCCACCGAGATGGGCGAGTCCTGGTCCCCGACCATGTACATCTTCAGCGCCGCGTTCAAGGGCCACGACTACGGGCTGGCGGCCGCGAGCGCGCTGCTCCTCGCCCTGGTCGCCGGCGCCGCCTCCTACGTCGTCACGAAGCTCGGCAACCGCTGGAGGTCCGCATGACCGCCTCGCTCGCCCCGGCCGAGGCCGCGCGCCCGGCCCGCGGCCCTGCCCCCGCCGCTGCCCTCGGCCCGGCCCCGACCCGCCTCGCGCCGAGGAGCGCCCTGCTCTCCCGTACCGCCGTGAACGCCGTGCTCCTCCTCGTCGCGGCCTACACCCTGATGCCCCTCGCCTGGCTGGTCCTGGCCGCCACCAAGAACCGCCGCGACCTCTTCGCCACCGACCCCTACGCCCTGGGGGACTTCAGCCTCCTCACCAACCTCGGCGAGGTCTTCATGTACAACGACGGCATCTTCGGCCGCTGGCTCGCCAACAGCCTGCTCTACACCGTCGTCGGCTCCACCCTCTCGGCCCTCGTCAGCGTGGCCTGCGGCTACGCCTTCCACGCTTACGAGTTCCGGCACAAGGAGAAGCTCTTCGGCGTCGTCCTCGCCGGGATCCTGGTCCCCGCCACCGTGCTCCAGCTGCCGCTGTACCTGATGGCCTCGGCCGCCGGCGCCGTGAACACGTACTGGGCCTACCTCGTGCCCGCCCTGGTCAACCCCTTCGGGGTGTACCTGGCCCGGGTGTTCGCCGAGGGCTACGTCCCCGACGAGGTGCTGGCGGCCGCCCGCGTCGACGGCGCGGGTGAACTACGACTGTTCGCGCACGTGTCGTTCCCGATGCTGTGGCCAGGGTTTGTGACCATCTTCCTGTTCACCTTCACGGCGATCTGGAACAACTTCTACGGCGCGCTGACCATGCTGAACGACGAGCGGCTCTACCCCGTCAGTCTGGGCCTGTTCATGTGGAACCGCAGCGTCTACCAGCAGCCCGAGCTCTATCCCCTGGTGATCACCGGTTCACTCGTCGCCGTCGTCCCGCTCGTACTGGCCTTCCTCGGGCTGCAGCGGTTCTGGCGCTCGGGTCTCACCGCAGGAGCCGTCAAGTGACCCACCGCCTCCTCCCCCGGCGGCGCCCCGCCACGGTGCTCGCCATGAGCCCCGGCACCCGGGCCGCCGTCCTCAGCGGCCGGATGCTGCCCGCGCTCGTCCGGGTCGCCGATGTGGACGCCGATCTGCTGCTGACCGGCTTCGACCACGACGAGCCCGAGCTCCACCGCCGCCTCGCAGAGGCCGAGGTGCTGTTCACCGGCTGGGGCTGTCCGCCGCTCGACGCCGAGGCGCTGGACCGGATGCCGCGGCTGCGCGCCGTGGTGCATGCCGCCGGCAGCGTCAAACACCATGTCACGGAGGCCTGCTGGGAGCGCGGGCTGCTGGTCTCCAGCGCAGCCGCCGCCAATGCCGTGCCGGTCGCCGAGTACACGCTCGCCGCGATCCTGTTCGCCAACAAGCGGGTCCTGGAATCCGCCCACGCCTACCGGGCGGCGCGCGGCCCGATCGACCTGCTGCGCCGCTACCCGGCCGTCGGCAACTACCACCGCACCGTCGGCATCGTCGGCGCCTCGCTCATCGGCCGGCGCGTCATGGAGCTGCTGCGCCCCTTCGACCTGCGGGTACTCGTCCACGATCCGTACGCCGACCCGGCCGAGCTCGCCGCGCTGGGCGGCGAGTGCTGCGCGCTCGACGAACTGCTGCGCCGCAGCGACGTGGTGAGCCTGCACGCTCCCGCGGTCCCCCAGACCCGCCATCTGCTGGACGCCGCCCGGCTGGCGCTGATGCCGGACGGCGCGACGCTCGTCAACACCGCGCGGGGCTCGCTCGTCGACACCGTGGCGCTGACCGAGGAGCTGGTCGCGGGACGGCTGCACGCCGTACTCGACCACACCGAGCCCGAGGTGCTGCCCACCGGCTCCCCGCTGTACAACCTCCCGAACGTGCTGCTCACCCCGCATGTGGCGGGCTCGCTGGGCGGGGAGCTGGACCGGCTGGCCGCAATGGCGGTCGAGGAACTGGAGCGGTACGCCATGGGCCTGGGCTTCCGCTACGCCGTCGACCGCGGGCGGCTCGCCTACTCGGCCTGAGGCGCCGTCGCCGTCGCCGTCGCCGTCGCCACCAGGCTCTCCAGGTACTCCCGGCCCCGCGCCAGCTGCCCCGGCAGCTCGGCGGCGCCGGGATACCAGCGCTTCTCGTACTCCCAGCAGAGCCAGCCGTCCGGCGGTACGGCGGCCACCGCCTCGGCGAGCGGCAGCGCTCCGGCGCCGAGCCCGAGGGGGGTGAGCTCCTGCGCCGACGCCACGTCCTTCACCTGTACGTAGCCCAGGTGCCGGGCCAGGGCCCGCCGCGTCTCGTCCGGGGACTCGCCCCCGAGCCAGGTGTGCAGTACGTCCCACAGCGCGCCCGCGCCGCAATGCCCGACCCGGTCCAGCACCCGCCCGGCGGCCGCTCCGGTCCGGTGCGAGTCGTGCGTCTCGAGCAGGATCCGCACTCCGTGCCGCTCGGCGAACGGTGCGGCGGCGGCCAGCCGGCGTACCGCGTGCGCATCGGCGACGGCCGCAGACTGCTCGGCTCCGCCGGGGAACACCCGGACGTAGGGGGCTTCGAGGTCGGCGGCGAGCCGGACCAGGCCGTGCAGTTCGGCGAGGACCGGGTCGTCCGCTCCGGGGGCGGCCACCCGGGTGTAGCCCGCGACCCCGAGGACGCCGACTCCGGCGGCTCTGAGGGTGCGCAGACCCGCCGCACGGTCGGCGGGCGGGCTGTCGGGGTGCAGGGGCTCCTCGGGGTGGGCGCGCAGTTCGAGGCCGTCGTAGCCGTGGGCGGCGGCGAGGGCGGCGCTCCGGCCGAGCGGCGTGCCGGGCAGGCCGAGCGTCGAGAAGGCGTACCTCACGGCCGGCTCCCGTCCGGCGGGGGCGGCGCGGTGGATCCGCGCACCATGAGCTCGGTGGGCAGGGTGGTGATGCCGCCCGGGGGCAGCGGTCTGCGGCCGGTGACCAGCTGGGCGGCGAGTATGCCCGCCTCGCGCAGCGGCACCCGGACGGTGGTGAGCGCGGGGGCGGTGTCCACGCAGAAGGGGAGGTCGTCGAAGCCGGCGACGGAGACGTCCTCGGGGATGCGCAGTCCGGCCTCGCGCAGGGCCGCGGCCACGCCGGTGGCGACGGTGTCGTTGGCCGCGGCGACGGCCGTGAAGGGCTCTCCGCGACGCAGCAGTTCGCGGGTGGCGTCGTAGCCGGCGGAGCGCTCGAAGCCGGCGTGCACGGTGAGCGGGTCGCAGGCTGCGGGCAGACCGGGATCGTGGCGCCGCAGTGCCTCGCGGTGTCCGCCGAGCCGCTCCCGGGTGGTGCTCAGCCCCGGCGGGCCGGCCACGTACGCGATGCGCCGGTGGCCGAGTGTCAGCAGGTGCTCGGCGAGGCGGAAGGCGCCTCCCCGGTCGTCGAACATGACGGTGGCCACGGGCAGTGCGGCGGGTACGGGCAGCGGGGGCCGACCGCACAGGACGACGGGAGCGCCGGTGCCCGCCATCCGGGTGATGCGGGAGGTGAGCGCGGCGGTGTGCCCGGGCTCCTCCACGGCGCCGCCGGTCAGGACGACCCCGCCGGCCCGCTGCCCTTCCAGCAGGGTGAGGTAGGCGAGTTCGGCTGCGGGGGCGCCCTCGGTGTTGCAGACGACGGCGAGCCGGCGGGCGTCCGCCCGGCCGGTCGGCGCGAGGGCGCTCTGCAGGGATCCGGCGAGGATGCCGAAGAAACTGTCCGCGACGTCGTGGACGAGGACGCCGACCAGGTCGGAGGTGGCGGCCGCGAGGGCGCGGGCGGGGCCGTTGGCCACGTAGCCGAGATCTTCTACTGCTTGTTCCACGCGGGTCCGGGTGCCCCCGGCCACCGGGTATCCGCCGTTGAGCACCCGCGAGACCGTCGCGGGCGATACACCTGCGTGCGCCGCCACCTCGGCGAGAGTCACCGCCATCCTGCACCCCCTCCTGCTCGTCCCGGGTCATCGTCTCATCCGGTGTGTGCCCCTCCTAGACTCCTCGATTCAGAAAGCGCTTTCCATCACCCGAATGAGTGTTGCGCGCCCAGGATTCCCGGCCCTAGCCTGATGAGAGTGAAAGCGCTTTCTATCGGGCTTTCCAGCATGACGCACGAGCGAACGCGAAGAAGACCAAGAGCCGGCACGAAGGAGGGGACACCGTGGAGCGCAGGACGATCAAGATCGCCATGAACGGCGTGACCGGGCGGATGGGATACCGCCAGCATCTGGTCCGCTCGCTGCTCGCCCTGCGCGAGCAGGGCGGGCTGGATCTGGGTGACGGCAGGGTGCTGTGGCCCGAGCCGGTACTGGTCGGGCGCCGGGAGCCGGCGCTGCGGGCCATCGCCGAGGAGCACGGACTGGAGCACGTCAGCACGGACCTGGCGGCCGTGCTGGCCGATCCCGAGGTCGAGATCTACTTCGACGCCCAGGTCACCGGCGCGCGCGAGGCCGCGGTCCGGCAGGCCGTGGCGGCGGGCAAGCACGTGTACTGCGAGAAGCCGACCGCCCTGACCTTCGCGTCCTCGCTGGAGCTGGCCCGCCTGGCCTCGGCGGCCGGGGTCAAGCACGGTGTGGTCCAGGACAAGCTGTTCCTGCCGGGGCTGCTGAAACTGAAGCGGCTGATCGAGGGCGGCTTCTTCGGCGAGATCCTGTCCGTGCGCGGGGAGTTCGGGTACTGGGTCTTCGAGGGCGACTGGCAGCCGGCCCAGCGGCCGTCCTGGAACTACCGGGCGCAGGACGGCGGGGGCATCGTCGCCGACATGTTCCCGCACTGGGAGTACCTGCTGCACGAGCTGTTCGGCCGGGTCCGCACGGTGCAGGCCCTGGCCCGTACGCACATCGGCCGCCGCTGGGACGAGGAGGGCAAACCGTACGAGGCGACGGCGGACGACGCCGCGTACGCCGTCTTCGAGCTCGACGGCGGTGCCGTCGCGCAGATCAACTCCTCCTGGGCGGTACGGGTCCACCGTGACGAGCTGGTGGAGTTCCAGGTGGACGGGACGCACGGGTCGGCGGTCGCCGGGCTGCGCGGCTGCCGCATCCAGCACCGCGGGGCGACGCCCAAGCCGGTGTGGAATCCCGATCTGCCGCAGACGGAGGCGTTCCGCGCCCAGTGGCAGGAGGTCCCGGACAACGCCCCCTTCGACAACGGCTTCAAGGCGCAGTGGGAGCTGTTCCTGCGCCATGTCGTACTCGACGAGCCCTGGCAGTGGGACCTGCTGGCCGGTGCGCGCGGGGTGCAGCTCGCCGAGCTGGGGCTGCGGTCCTCGGCGGAGGGCCGGCGGCTGCCAGTGCCGGAGGTGGTCCTGTGAGCATCCGGCTGCCCTCGGCGGAAGGCGGGTACCGCCTGCACCGGCCGCGTACCGATCCGCTCGCGCCGCTGGTCTGCGGTCCGGCGCGCAGCCGCAGGTTCTATGCGGCCGCGCATGTGGTCGCGGATCCCCTCGCCGCCCCGGCGCAGGCCGGTCCGGTGGTGGACTGGGAAGCGACGCTGGCCTTCCGGCACCGGCTGTGGGCGCAGGGACTCGGGGTCGCGGAGGCCATGGACACGGCGCAGCGCGGGATGGGCCTGGACTGGCCGGCCGCGGCGGAGCTGATCCGCCGGTCGGCCGCCGAGGCCCGGGCGGTGGGCGGCCGGATCGTCTGCGGCGCGGGCACCGACCAGCTCCCTCCGGGCGGCGGGCACTCGCCGGCCGCGATCACCGCCGCGTACGAGGAACAGCTCGCGCACATCGAGGCCTGCGGGGCGGGGGCCGTGCTGATGGCCTCACGCGCGCTGGCGGCGGCAGCGCGGGGCCCGGAGGACTACCTGGAGGTGTACGGGAGACTGCTGCGGCAGAGCGCCCGGCCGGTCGTACTGCACTGGCTCGGCCCGATGTTCGACCCGGAGCTGGCCGGGTACTGGGGCCACGCCGATCTCGTTGCGGCCACCGAGGTGCTCCTGAAGATCATCGCCGACTGCCCGGAGAAGGTGGACGGGGTCAAGGTCTCGCTGCTGGACGCGGAGCGGGAGCGGGACATCCGGCGCAGACTCCCGCCCGGCGTCCGCTGCTACACGGGCGACGACTACCACTATCCCGAACTGATCGCCGGGGAGGGGGCCGGAGATCTGGCGAGTGATGCGCTGCTGGGCATCTTCGACCCGATCGCCCCGCTGGCCGCCCGTGCTGCGCTCGCCCTGGACCGGGACGATCCTGCGGGGTTCCGGGAGCTGCTGGATCCGACGGTGGCGCTGTCCCGGCACCTGTTCGCCCCGCCGACCCGCTACTACAAGACGGGGGTGGTGCTGCTGGCCTGGCTCGCGGGGTACCAGGAGCACTTCACGATGCTGGGCGGGCTGCAGTCGGCCCGGCCGCTCCCCCATCTGGCCACCGCGTACGAACAGGCCGATCTGCTGGGTCTGTTCCCCGATCCGGAGCTCGCCGAGGCGCGGATGCGGCAGCTCCTCGGGGTGTACGGGGTGGCGTCATGAGCCGGGGGCCGGCCCCGGCCCGGTTCAGCCTCAACCAGGAGACGGTCCGGCAGTGGTCGATGCCCGAGCTGGTCGCCGGGTGCGCAGAGGCCGGGGTGGGCGCGGTCGGGCTGTGGCGGGATCCGGTCCGGGAGTTCGGGCTGCGCGAGACGGCGAAGCTGGTCGCCGGGGCCGGGCTGCGCGTCAGCTCACTGTGCCGCGGCGGGTTCTTCACCGCCGCCGATCCGGCGGGGCGGGCGGCGGCCCTCGAGGACAACCGGCGGGCCGTGGAGGAGGCGGCCGAACTGGGCGCCGACGCACTGGTCCTGGTCTCGGGGGGCCTGCCCGACGGCGACCGGGACCTGGTGGGTGCGCGGCGGCGGATCGCCGACATCCTGGGCGAACTGGCCCCGTGGGCCGCCGCGCACGGGATACGGCTGGGGATCGAGCCCCTGCATCCGATGTTCGCCTCGGACCGCTGTGTGGTCTCCACCCTCGGCCAGGCGCTGGACATCGCCGAGCAGTTCCCGGCGCGGCAGGTGGGGGTGGTCGCCGATGCGTACCACCTGTGGTGGGACGAGCGGCTGCCGGCTGACCTGCGCCGGGCGGGAACGGGCGGGCGCATCGTGTCGGTCCAGGTCGCCGACTGGGTGACCCCGCTCCCCGAGGGGGTGCTGCTGGGCCGGGGGCAGCTGGGCGACGGGTGCATCGATCTGCGGGCGTTCCGGGAGCTGGCGGACGAGGCCGGCTACCGGGGCCCGGTGGAGGTGGAGATCTTCCATCCGGGGCTGTGGGCACGGGACGGCTCCGAGGTGCTGAGGGAGGTGATCGACCGCTACCGCGAGCACGTGGCGTGAGGCAGGCCGGGTGGGGCAAGGAACGGGCCGGCGGGGGCCGGTACGGACATCGGTACGGGATCGGACCAGGAGCAAGCGATGACAGACGTGTGGAGTCGGCGCGCCTTCCTCTCCGCCGCGGGCGGGGGTGCGCTCCTGCTGGGAGCACCCGCCGCGCGGGCGGGGGCTGCGCCGGCGGGCGAGGTCCACGACGCGATGAGGGCGGTGTGGCGCGGTCTTTTCCTGGGCGGTGACATCCCGGCCGCGGCCGAGCCGTTCCGTTCGAGACTGGCCGATCTCGGCGCCCTGGCCGGCGGCTGGCGCTCCGCCATGGCTCCGGCGACCGGCTCGCTCTGGCCCGACCTGGGGTACGGCAGCGACCCCGAGATGATGATGCAGAGCTACTACAGGCTGCGGACCATGGCCGAGGCCTACGTCCGGCCCGGGACCGGGCTCACCGGGGACGGTGCGCTGCGCACGGCTCTGCTGACCGGGCTGGACCATCTGCACGCGGACGTGTACCACGCCGGCCAGGTGCGGTACGGCAACTGGTACTGCTGGCAGATCGGCGCCCCGCAGGCCCTGCTGGACCTGTGCGTACTGCTGTACGAGACGTTGCCGGCCGCCCCACTCGCCGACTTCTGCGCGGCCGTCGACCACTTCGTCCCGGACTCGGCCGTCGGCTCGTACACCGGGACCAGTACGGGGGCGAACCGTGTGGACCTGTGCCGGGTGCTGGCGCTGCGCGGCGTGGTCGGCGGGGACTCGGCGAAGATCGCCCTGGCCCGGGACGCGCTCGCGCCGGTGTTCCCGTACGTCACCGCAGGCGACGGGCTCTACCGGGACGGGTCGTTCGTCCAGCACACCTGGGTGCCGTACACGGGGACGTACGGGGCGGTGCTGCTCGGCGGGCTGGGGATGCTGTTCGCTCTGCTGAAGGGCACTGCGTGGCAGGTCACGGATCCCGGGGCGCAGATCGCGTTCGACGCGGTGGAGCGGGCCTGGGCGCCGTTCCTGTTCAACGGGCTGGTCATGGACGCCGTATCGGGTCGGGCGGTGAGCCGGGGTCTGCTGGTCGCCGACCCACGGCAGGTCCAGCAGGACGACCATGCCCGGGGGCATGCGGTGCTCGCCGCGATCCTGCTCCTCGCGGAGGGCGCGAGCACCACCGAGCGGGCGCGCTGGCGCGGGCTGGTGAAGGGGTGGACGGCCCGGGACTACTACAGTCCCCCGCTCGCGGACACGGCGCTCGCGCTGTCCTCCCTCGCCCGGCTGGCGGACGTCGAGTCCGACGCGTCGGTCACGGCACTGCCCGAGCCGGTCGGGCACCGGCTGTTCGCATCCATGGACCGGGCCACGCACCGGCGGCCCGGCTGGGCGGCCTCGCTGTCCATGGCCTCGAAGCGGATCGCCTACTACGAGACGGGCAACGGGGAGAACCTGCGCGGCTGGCACACCGGGAGCGGGATGCTCTCCTGGTGGGGAGCCACGTACGGCAACGGCCAGTACTCGGACGCCTTCTGGCCCACGGTGGACCCGTACCGGCTGCCGGGGACCACCGTGTCGCGGAAGGTGCTCGCCGACGGGGCCGGCGGTGACTGGGGAGCATCCCGGCCCGACGCGGCCTGGGTGGGCGGTACGACCGACGGGGAGTTCGCCTCGCTGGGCCAGCACCTGCGGGGTCTGGGCAGCACGCTCACGGCTCGCACATCCTGGTTCTTCCTCGACGACACCATCGTCTGTCTGGGGGCCGGGATCCGCTGCTCGGACGGGGCCGCGGTCGAGACGGTGGTCGACAACCGCAATCTCGGCGCCACGGGCACGCATGCCCTGACCGTGGGCGGCACGGTCCTGCCGACCGCCCTCGGCTGGTCGGCGGCCTTCCCCTCCCCCGGCTGGGCGCATCTCGCCGGCTTCGGCGGGTACGTGATGTCGGGCCCGGGGTCGTTCAAGGCCCTGCGGGAGGCGCGCACCGGCCGGTGGAGCGACGTCAACCGTGGCGGATCCACCACGGCCCTGACCCGGCGCTACCTCACCCTCTGGTACGACCACGGCAAGGACCCGGCCGGCGCCGGGTACGTCCACCAGGTGATGCCGGGGGCGACGGTGGCCCGGACAGCCGCCCGGGCCGCCACTCCGGGGTGGCTGTCCGTACTCGCCAACTCCGAGACGGCCCAGGGCGTCTCGGTGCCCACGCTGGGCTTCACCGGGGTCAACTTCTGGCAGGCCGGGTCGGCCGGCCCGCTGGAGGCGGCAGCACCCTGTTCGGTGACGGTGCGGGAGAGACCGGACGGAACGGCCGCGGTGTGCGTCTCGGACCCCGCCCGCGCGCTGACCTCGCTGACCCTGGTCTGGAACCGCCCCGTCACCGCGGTGCTGACGCGGCCGCCGAGCCTGGTCTCGGAGGTCACCGGCGCGCAGTTGCGGCTCGGCTTCGGGGATCTCACCGCGGCCGCGGGGGCGGTCCAGCAGGTGGTGGTGCGGCTGGGGTGAGCCGGGAGAGGCACGGGGCGGACCGTCGGGGAGGACGGCCGGGCGGGTAGCAGAGGGGCGTCAAGCATGACATAGCGTGCCCTCCATGGATCAGGAGCACATAGCCGGGGCCGGGAACGGCGACGGCGCGGGCAGGCGGCGGTTCCTCGCGATCGCGACGGGGGCTGCGACCGCCGCCGGGCTCGGGGCCGTGGCGGGCTGCGCGAACGGGGCCGCCGAGGGGGCGGACGGCGGGGCCGCAGGCAAGGACAAGGGGGCCACGCCCGGCGGACCGGGCGGCAAGGGCGGGCCGGCCGGTTTCGACGTCAAGGCCGAGAACGCCAGGCCCGGGAACGGCGACTGGCATGTGACCAAGGCCGGCCCGGCCCGGGCCATCGAGGGCTTCGCCGACAAGGTCAGCGTCCTGCCGGGCGAGTCCTTCGGCCTGCACGTGTCCACCACCGCGCCCCGGTTCACCGTCTCCGCCTACCGGATGGGCTGGTACGGCGGCGCCCGGGCCCGGCTGGTGTGGCGGTCCGAGGCCCTGCCCGGCGTACGCCGGCCCGAGCACACGGTGGATTCCGCGACCCGGATGGTCCGCACCCGCTGGCCCCGCACCACCACCGTCGACACGAAGGACTGGCCGGAGGGCTGCTACCTGCTGCGGCTCGACGCACAGAGCGGCGAGGGCCAGCGCTTCGTCCCGGTCACCGTGCGCTCGGCGGCGAGCGCCGGCCGTACGGTCGTGGTGAACGCGGTGGCGACCTGGCAGGCGTACAACCGGTGGGGCGGGTACGGCAGCTACGACGGACCCAGCGGCGGCTACGCGTCGCGCTCCCTCTCCGTCACGTTCGACCGGCCGTACGAGTACGACGACGGCGCGGGCCTGTTCCTCGTGTACGAGGCCCCGCTCCTCGCCCTCGCCGAACGGCTCGGCATCCCCCTGGCCTACGCGACGACCACCGACGTGGCGCGGGAGAAGCGGCTGCTGGAAGGGGCCGCGGCGGTGCTCTCCCTCGGCCACGACGAGTACTGGTCGCCCGAGCAGCGGGCCCACTTCACCGCCGCCCGGGACGCCGGGACCAACATCGCGATCCTGGGGGCGAACTGCTGCTTCCGCCGGATCCGGCTGGAGCCCACCGATCTCGGGCCGGACCGTACGGTGGTCTGCTACAAGTCCTCCTACGACCAGGACCCCGGATTCAAGCGGGGCCACCCGGCCACCGTCGACTTCCGCTCGGCGCCCGGCGCCGACCCGGAGAGCTCGCTGCTCGGTGTGATCTACGACGGCTACCCGGTGGACGCCCCGTACGTCGTGACCCACCCCGGCCACTGGCTGTTCGAGGGCACCGGCGTCAAAGCGGGCGACCGCTTCGCGCACCTGGTGGGGGTGGAGTACGACAAGGTCAACACCGGTTTCCCGACGCCCCGGCCGATCGAGATCCTGGCCCACTCCCCCGTGGTGTGCGAGGGCCGGCCCAGCCACCAGGACACGGCGTACTACACGGTGCCGAGCGGCGCGGCCGTGTTCGCGACCGGGACCATGCGCTGGGTGGAGGCTCTGGACGCCACGGGCGACGGCCGCAGCGGGGCCAACCACGGCCTCGACGCGACGGCGGGCGCGCTGACCACCCGGGTGACGGAGAACCTGCTGCGGGCGTTCGCAGCGGGCCCGGCGGGGCGGACGCATCCCGCCCAGGACAACGTGAAAGCCGTGTACGGGGGTTCGCCATGACCGGAATGCGGTGGACTCGACCCGGAAGTGGTGTTTAGGATCGTGATCACGGCATCGCGTGTCGGTCACCGACCGGGTGAGACATGGAGGTGCCCGTGATGTGCCTTGCGGAGGCATTCACTCATGTCAGTACAGCTCAACCACACGATCGTCCACTCCCGGAACAACCGGGAGGCCGCCGAGTTCCTGGCGGACATCCTCGGCCTCGTGGTCGGGACCGAGTGGGGCCCGTTCATCCCCGTCGAAACCGCCAACGGCGTCACCCTCGACTTCGCGACGGCCCCGGCCGAGTCCATCACGATCCAGCACTACGCGTTCCTCGTCTCCGAGGAGGAATTCGACGTGTCGTTCGGGAAGATCCGGGCAGGCGGGGTCCCGTACTTCGCCGACCCGCACATGAAGCAGCCCGGCGAGATCAACCACAACGACGGCGGCCGCGGCGTCTACTTCCTCGACCCGTCGGGCCACGGCATGGAGATCATCACCCGCCCGTACGGCTACGCGGAGCCCACGGCCTAGCCACCTGATCAGGCGGTCATGCGCCGCATGGCCTGCGGGTCCGCGGCCAGGCGGCCGCGCACGCTCCCGCTGGTGAAACGCCGTCGGGCCCGGCCCCTGTGGAGGGGACGGGCCCGACGGCGCGTACTGCTTGCAGGGGCGGCAGGATTCGAACCTGCGACATCTGGTTTTGGAGACCAGCGCTCTGACCAGCTGAGCTACACCCCTTCGGTGAGACCAACTCTGACACGGAGCGCAGCGAAGATCCAAATGAATTTATGGGTCATGCGGGTGGAAGTTCGGCCCGCGTGTGGGCGCCAACCGTTCGAAGTCAGTCGATCAGGGACTCGTTTTCGCTGGTCAGAGCGATATCCAGCGGGGTCATGCCGCCGTACCCGATCCAGTCGACGTCCACCCGGTGAGACAGGAGGTACTGGGCGGCGGGGAGTTGACCTCCGTGGCAGGCCGACCAGAAAGCGCTGGTGAGCTCTTCGGCGGGCGGGACGCCGGCTGCGAGGAACTCCGTGACGCGGTCGAGCAGTCCGAGGGCGGCGGCCTCCTGGAGGTCGGGGCGGGCCCCGAGTTCGAGCAGTCGGCGGGCGGCCCGCCACTGTCCGAAGGCGCAGGCATCCGCGAGCGGGGTTCCACCGCCGACGACCGCGCCCGGCGCCCCGATGTCGGAGCCGGCCGCTACGAGGGCGTCGACCGCCTCCACGTCGTCCCGCCGTCACAGGACGATGCCCGGGCCAGTCGGTCGCGATGTGTCACCTTCCGGCTGCCGAGCGACGCCGCCCTCGCCGCGGTCCAGTTCGCGCTGAACTCCGGCCTCGCCGACGACGTCGGCCACTGGAGCCTCTCCTGAGGCCTGCCGGCCCGAGTTTCGGACGCCCCCTTGACCGCTCTGGTCCAGACCAATAGTTTCCGGCATGCACCGCGCACGCGTCCCCGCACCGCTCCCGCATCCGCAAAGGAAGCCCATGCGCCGCAGCATGCCCGGCAGGCTGGCCGTCGCCGCCTGTTCGCTCTCCCTGCTCACCGCCCTCGCACCGTCTGCCGCCGCCGCGCAAGGCGACAGCGGTCACGACCGCTCGTACAAGCGGGTCGGGTACTTCACCCAATGGGGCGTCTACGGACGGGACTTCCAGGTCCAGGACCTCGAGACGAGCGGCACCGCCGGCAAGCTCACCCACATCAACTACGCCTTCGGCAACATCAGCGCGGAGGGCAAGTGCTTCACCGGGAACATGCCGGGTGAGGCCGACGCCTGGGCCGACTACGCACGCCCGCTCGACGCCGCGAATTCCGTCGACGGGGTCGCCGACAGCGCCGGGCAGCCGCTCGCCGGGAACTTCAACCAGCTGCGCGAGCTCAAGGCCAAGCACCCGGGCCTCAAGGTCCTGCTCTCGCTGGGCGGTTGGAGCTGGTCCACGCACTTCTCGGACGCCGCGCTCACCCCGGCCTCCCGCAAGGCCCTCGTACAGTCCTGCATCGACCTCTACATCAAGGGCAATCTGCCGCAGGACGGCGCCCGCGGCGGCGCCGGCGCGGCGGCCGGCGTCTTCGACGGGATCGACCTCGACTGGGAATGGCCCGGCTCGGAGGGTGACACGGACACCAAGTTCCGGCCGGAGGACAAGCAGAACTTCACGGCGCTGGTCAAGGAGTTCCGTACACAGCTCGATGCGTACGCGCGCAGCCAGAAGAGGAGGGAGAAGTACGAGCTGACCGCCTTCGTCCCGACCGCCCCCGCCAAGATCGACGCAGGCTTCGACGTCCGCCGCATCATGCGCGACCTCGACTTCGTGACCCTCCAGGGCTACGACTTCCACGTCTCCGGCGAGCCCACCACCGCCCAGCAGTCCGCGCTCCACGCCCGCGGCGACTTCAGCGTGGACGGCACGGTGGAGGCCTGGCGCCACCGCGGGGCGCCGGCGCACAAGCTGGTGATGGGCATGCCGTTCTACGGGCAGGGCTGGACCGGTGTCAGCGGCGGCGGGGACGGCATGGGGCAGCCGGCGACGGGCCCGGCCCCGGCGACCTGGGCGGCCGGGTACGAGGACTACAAGGCGCTGAAGAAGCTCGCCGATTCGGGCACGTACCAGGTCTACCGCGACCGGCGCGGCGGCCACGCCTGGCTGTTCGACGGCAGCACCCTGTGGACGTACGACGACCCGCAGGTGCTGCGGAACAAGGCCGAGTACGTCCGCGAGAACGGCCTGGGCGGCGCGATGTTCTGGTCGCTGGACGCGGACACCGCCGACGGCGAGCTGATGACGGCCGTCGACCGGGGCCTGCACGGCCGCTGACCGGCCAGAAGACCGGCGCCGCCGGGCCGCGGAAAACGACCCGGCCCGGCGGCGCCCCACCACGTACGCTCCCCGGCATGAGGAACACGACGGTACGGGCGGTCAACCGACTCACCACGCGCTGGGCCCGGCAGGCGGTGACCGGCGGCAAGGGCACCGTCCTCACGGCAGCCGGGATCTGGCCCCTGCTGGCGTTCCTCGCCGACGGCGCGGGCGGCCCGGCCCGCGCCGAACTCGCCGAAGCCCTCGGCATATCCGCCGGGTCCGCGGCCGCGACCGCCCGGGAGCTGCTGGCCGATCTGGCCGGCGTACGAGGCCTCCAGGCGGCCACCGGGCTGTGGGCCAAGGCGGACCTGCCCCTGCACGAACCCTGGCTGGCCGGACTGCCAGACGGCGCCCGCTCCACCCTGACCGGCGACGAGGACACCGACCGCAAGGCCCTCGACGGGTGGGCGGCGGACCGGACCGGCGGGCTGATCGAGCGGATGCCCCTCTCCATCGAGAGGGACACCTTGCTGGTCCTCGCCTCGGCGCTCGCGCTGCGGCTGAAGTGGATCCAGCCCTTCCGAACCGGAGCCGTCGATCTGTCCGAGGGCCCGTGGGCCGGGCGGTCGGCGCTCGCGCTGTACCGCAGCACCTGTCTCCTGGACCGCGCCCGGGTGGCGCACTCGCCGACCGGCCCGGTGACGCTGCTCGAAGTGGTCGGCGACGGCGGGGTGGACGTCCACCTGGTGCTGGGCGAGCCCGCCGCCCGCCCGGGGGAGGTGCTCGCCGCCGGCGCCGCCGTCGTCACCCGGGCCGTGCCGTCGACGGGCGCGAGCCTGCTTCCCGAGGGAAACCCGGGGCCGGGGCTGCGCATCGGGACGGTCCGGTCGCCCGATCGTGAACCCCGCCTGTGGGTCGAGACGGTGGCTTTCGATGTCAGCGCGGACCACGATCTCCTCGACCACGCCCGGCTGTTCGGCCTGCACACCGCTGTGGACACCCGCTCCGGGCATTTCCCCGGCATCAGCTCCGACCCGCTGGCCGTCAACTCGGCCCGCCAGTCGGCGATGGCCCGCTTCCACGCCGAGGGCTTCGAAGCCGCGGCCGTGACCGCTGTCGGTTCGGCCGCGGGCTGCGCCGCCCCCCGCTACCGGTACCGGGTCCGCCATGCCGGGGTCGCCTTCCACCGGCCCTTCGGCTTCCTCGCCGTCCACCGCACCTCCCGCCTGGTGCTCGCCGCGGGCTGGGTCGCCGAGCCGGTTAACCTCAGCCCATGACCTCCGAAACGATCACCGCGGCAGCATCCGGCACATGGCGGCTCGGTGACCTCACCGTCCGCCGCATCGGCTTCGGCGCCATGCGCCTGACGCAGCTCGCCGACGGCTCCCCCAGCGACCGTGAACGGGTGACTTCCGTACTGCGCCGGGCCGTCGAGCTCGGCGTGAACCACATCGACACCGCTGCCTTCTACTTCTCTCCGCTGCGCTCCGCCAACGAGCTGATCAACCGGGCCTTGGCCCCGTACGCCGACGACCTCGTCATCACCACCAAGGTGGGTCCGGGCCGGGACTCCGCCGGCGAGTGGTGGTGGGCCACCCCCGAGCAGCTGCGCGGGCAGGTCGAGGAGAACCTGCGCCAGCTGGGCCGGGACCACCTCGACGTGGTCAACCTGCGTGTACCGCGCCGCGAGACGACCGGTTCGATCGCCGAGCACTTCGGCGCCCTCGCCGAGCTGCGTACGGCCGGGCTCGTCCGCCACCTCGGCGTGTCCAACGTACGGCCCGACCACCTCGCCGAAGCACAGGCCATCGCGCCGGTCGTGTGCGTGCAGAACCCGTACGGGATCGGCTCCCCGGCCGAGGACCACGCCTTCCTCGACGCATGCGGGCAGCAGGGCGTCGCCTTCGTGCCGTTCTTCGCGATCGCCGGCGCGGGCAAGGAGGCCGGGGTGGTCGCGGAGGAGGCCGAGCAGGTACGGACCGTGGCCAAGGCCCACGGCGTGTCGGCGGCGCAGCTGCGGCTCGCCTGGACCCTGAACCGCGGCCCGCACGTCCTGGCCATCCCGGGCACCGGGAACCCCGACCACCTGGTCGAGAACATCGCCACCGGGGCGCTGCGGCTGTCCCCGGAGGAGATCGCGCTACTCGAAGCCGCCTGAGGCGGCGGCCAGGGCTGCCGTTTCGGGGAACGCGGGGACGTGGCCCGTGCCGCCGCGGCCGGACACCGACAGGGAGGCAGCCGCCATGCCGTACGCGACGGCGTCGGCGAGGCGGTCACCCAGGGCGAGCCGGGCCGTGGCGGTGCCGGTGAAGCAGTCCCCGGCTCCGGTCGCGTCGACCGGAGCCGGGTTGACGGGTACGGGATGGTGTTCCGCCCGCGTGCCGTCGTCGAGCAGCAGCCGGTCGGCGCCCGCGGTGACGACGACCGTACGGGCGCCGAGGGCCCGGTAGCGGGCGGCGGCGGTGCGCGGATCGCCGGTGCCGACCAGGGCCTGCGCATCGGCCGGACAGGAGGTCTTGAGCAGCCCGGTCAGCGGGGCGATCCGGCCGAGCAGCTCCCGTGCGTCGGCCCGACCGGTCAGGCGGGGACGGAAGTTGGCGTCGTACGTGACGTGCCCGCCGGCGTCGTGCACGGCCTCGGCGGCGGCCACCACCGCGTCGCGGCTGCTCGGGGACAGTGCGCCGGTGATACCGCTGGTGACCAGGGCCCTCGCGCCGGTCAGCAGGTCCCGCCAGGACTCGATGTGCCGGGTGGAGAGGGTGGAACCGGCGCTGTGGGTGCGCCAGTAGACGAAGGCCCGGTCGCCCTCGGTGTCGGAGCCGAGCAGGTAGGCGCCGTTGGGGCGCGGGGCGCGGCGTACGTGGGAGACGTCCACGCCGAGCTCGGCCGCGCGGTGCAGCAGCGGGACGCTGAGCTCGTCGTCGCCGACGACGGCGAGCAGGGCCGTCCGTGCCCCGGCGGCCGCGGCGGCGGCTGCCGCGTTGAGGGCGTCGCCGGAGTAGGAGATCCGGGCCCCGGTGCCGTCGGCGGCTTCGTTGAGGGCGCTGTCGGCGTGGATCTCGACGAGGACCTCGCCGAGGACGAGTACGTCGTAGCCGGTACGGGGCGCGGGCGCCATGCTCAGCGCCCCGCGCCGGAGCAGCCGGAGCAGCACGGCCGGGCCAGCCCGGCGAAGACGGCGGCCAGTTCACCCGGAGCGTCGGGCAGGCCGCTGCCGATGCCGACGGCGGCCGCCCCGGCCGCGAGCCATTCCGGGATCTCGCCGAGCCGGATGCCGCCGGTCGGGATGAACAGTGCCTCGGGCAGGACCGCCTTGAGGGAGCGGATGAACCGGGGGCCGCCGACGTGCGCCGGGAACACCTTGGCGGCGCCCGCGGACCGGACGGCGGAGGCGATCTCGCCCGGGGTGAAGCCGCCCTCGACGAAAACCGCCCGGCGGCGTGCGGCGACGGCGCGGACCTCGGGGGCCGGGTAGGGGGAGATCAGGAAGGCCGCACCCGCGTCGAGGGCGGTCTCGGCCTCGGTCGCGGTGGTCACGGTGCCGACGCCGATCAGGGCGGGCCGGTCGTACGCGTCGGCGAGCGGGGCGGTCCGGGCGACGGCCTCGGCCCAGCCGGGGGTCGAGGTGGTCAGCTCGACCGTGCGGCAGCCGGCGGCCAGCAGGGTGGTGGTCCGGTGGACGGCTTCTTCCGCGTCGGCGTTGCGCAGCACCGGCAGCAGGCACTGGGCGGCCATGGCGTCGTACGGGTGGCAGGACAAAGGGACCCCTCCATCTGTTCCCGGCAGCAGTTGCCGTCCACGCAGGACAGTTGTTCCACGTAATGGCACGCTGTACCGTGTACCGGAACGCTTCTCGCAGACCCTACCCCCACCCGCCCTGCCTTTGGAGAGCGCATGCCCGACGACGGGGACACGACGGACGAGGCCGGGGGCCCCGCGCGCGGTGGCCGGACCTCGGCGGCCGGCACGGCGCTGGAGAAGTCGATGCGGATCCTGGAGGCCGTGGCAGCGCCCGGCGGGCCGCACCGGCTCACCGATGTGGTGGCGGCCGCAGCCGTGCCGAAGTCGAGCACCTTCCGCATCCTCGCCTCGCTGATCGAGCAGGGCTTCGTACGCCCCGAAAGCGAATCGCGGTACGGGGTGGGCCCCCGGCTGCGCGGACTGTCCGCCCTGGTCAGTGGCAGCGAGCCGCAGAGCATCGGGCGGATCCTCGGCGAGCTGCGCGAGGCCACCGGCCAGACGGTCCACCTCGCCCTGCACAGCGGGGAGACGCTCACCTACATCCGGAAGCTGGAGAGCGACCAGCCCTTCCAGACGGCCTCCCGGGTAGGGATGCGGATGCCGCTGCACAGCACCGCCATCGGCAAGGCCATCCTGGCGGACCTGCCCGAGGAGGAGGTGCGGGCGCTGATCGCGGGCGCGGGGCTGCCGCGCCGCACGCCGCGGACGCTGACCGGCCCGGCGGCGCTGCTGGCGGAGCTGGAGGCGGTACGGGCCCGGGGCTTCGCCGTGGACGACGAGGAGAACGAGCCGACGATCCGGTGCATCGGCGCCGCGATCCCCGGCCCGGCAGGCCGGCCGGTCGGCGGGGTCAGCGTCACCACGGTCACCTTCCTCGTCTCCCGCGAGGAGATCGAGGCGTACGCGCCGGCCCTGCGCTCGGCCACGGAGGCGCTGGCTCCGCTGCTGTAGAGCAAGGTCCGGACACGGGAGGGGTCCCACGCCCGGACACGGACGCGGGACCCCTCACCGGTCGGCCCGGTGTGCGCTCAGCCGCGGAGCCCGGAACCGGCCAGAGCCTCGGGCCGATCGCCCGGGCCGCCGGCTCCGCCCGAACCGCCCCGGCCCCGCGCGGCCCCTGCCGGCAGGACCACCGCCGCCGCCACGGCCACCGCTGCGGCCAGCGCCCCGGCGGCGCCCAGCGTCAGCGCGTCGGGCGAGGTCAGTGCCTGCCCGCGCAGGGCCTGCCAGGTCGTCAGCCCGACCACCCCGGCGTACCCGAACCCCGCCACCACTACGAGGCGCGGCCGCACCCCCGTGTGGAGGCCCTCACCGCCGCGATGGGCTCCGTCCTGTCGGTCGGGCACGAGGACTACATCGGCCACCTGGACGAGTTCGCGGCAGCCGCGGAGCTGGTCGCCTCCGCCGACCTAGCCTTCGTGGCCGGCCGGCAGCGACCGGAGGAACTCGTGGAGCGGGTGGTGGTGGGCACCGTACTGGGGGACGCCATGCTGGTGGCCATGCGGCGGCTCGCCCAGGTGGACGCCTCGGCGCGGCGCTATCCTCCGCAGGCTCCGGAAAGTTCTTCAGGTTCTTCTTCCGGATAACCGTTATCCGGGCCGCGCTCGACGGTCTCCCAGGTATCGGGCATCATCGACCGCCGGTACGGACAGGGAACCTCACATGACTACACAGCACACGGCAGCGCTGGTGGCAGCCGCCCGCGCGGGCGATGCCCGCGCGCAGGACGAGCTGGTCGGCACCTACCTGCCGCTCGTCTACAACATCGTCGGGCGCGCCCTGAACGGCTCCGTCGACGTGGACGACGTGGTGCAGGACACGATGCTGCGGGCGCTCGACGGGCTGGGCACCCTGCGGTCGGACGAGAGTTTCCGGTCCTGGCTGGTCGCGATCGCCATGAACCGGGTGCGGGCGCACTGGCAGGCGCGGCACAGCGCCCCCGGCGAGAGCGGACTCGAGGCGGCCTGGGAGCTGGCCGACCCGGGCGCCGACTTCGTGGACCTGACCGTCCTGCGGCTCCAGCTCGAAGGCCAGCAGCGGGAGACGGCCCGCGCCACCCGCTGGCTGGAGACCGACGACCGGGCGCTGCTGTCGCTGTGGTGGCTGGAGTGCGCCGGAGAGCTGACCCGTGCCGAGGTGGCCGCGGCCCTCGAACTGTCCCCGCAGCACACGGCGGTACGGGTGCAGCGGATGAAGGCGCAGCTGGAGTCGGCCCGGGTGGTCGAGCGGGCGCTGGGCACGCAGCCCCCGTGCGAGGGTCTGCGTGGGGTGACGGCCGCCTGGGACGGGGTGCCGTCGACGCTGTGGCGCAAGCGAATAGCCCGGCACGCGCGCGAGTGCGTACGGTGCGCAGGACTGTGGAGCGGACTGCTCCCGGCGGAGGGGCTGCTGGCGGGTCTGGCCCTGGTCCCGGTCTCGGTGGCCCTGCTGGCCGGCGTACGGGCTGCCGCGGCGGGCGGCATCGTCCCGGCGGGCGCGGCGTACGCGTACGACGGCGGCGCGGGCGCCCAGGCGGGCGGCCCCGGCGACCCGGGGACGGGCACGGGCACGGGATTCGACGGAACGGGATTCGACGGAACGGACTTCGGCGGCACGAACTTCGGCAGCACGGGATTCGACGGGACGGACTTCTCCGACGCCGCGACCCAGCTCACCCCCACCGTCTCCGGTCAGGGCGGCATACCGGACGCCGCCCCCGGCGGCGGCCGCAGCGTCCTGCGCAAACGCCGGCAGGGCCGCCGCCGCGCGGTCGGCGGCGCCGTGCTCGCCGCGTGCGTCGCGGGCGGCGGGCTCGCCTACCTCGGCGGCTTCCCCGGCTCGGACGACAAGGAGACCGGCGCCGCGCCCGCCGCCCCGCTCTCCGCGCTGTCGGCGCCCGACGCCGGCTCGGCGTCCCCCTCGGATTCGGCCTCGCCCTCCGCGTCCGCCTCCCCCTCGCCGTCGGCCTCCGCCTCGCCGAGCCCGTCCGCCGAGAGCCCGAGTCCGAGCCCGTCGCCGACCAAGTCCAAGGCGCCGGCGCCGCGCCCGCCCGCGCCGGCTCCGGCGCCCGCCCCGGCAGGGGTCGCGGGCCAGGTCATCGCACTGGTCAACTCCGAGCGTGCGGCGGCCGGCTGCGGCCCCCTGAAGGAGGACTCGCAGCTGCGGGCGGCCGCCCAGGGGCACTCCGACGACATGGCGGCCCGGGACTTCTTCGCGCACACCAACCCCGACGGCGCCGACCCGGGGAAGCGCACGACGGCCTCCGGGTACCGCTGGTCGACGTACGGGGAGAACATCGCGAAGGGCCAGCAGACCGCGGCCTCGGTCATGGACTCCTGGATGAAGAGCCCGGGCCACCGCGCCAACATCCTCAACTGCTCCTTCAAGGACATCGGCGTCGGCATCCACACGGGCCCGGGCGGCCCTTGGTGGACGCAGAACTTCGGCGCCAAGATGTGACCCGGACGCTCCGCTCGAGCAGGCCCCGAATGCTTCAAATTTCGTGCAGGATGGGGACTGGAGCCGAAGAGGCTGATCAGAGCAGACGGAGTACGGCACATGGCGAAGAAAGAGCTCCGGCCGCACCAGCGCGAGGCCGTCGACGCCGTACTCCGGGCGCTCGAGCTGCCGGCCGGCGGCCGGGTGCCCGGGACCGGGCTGCGGACCCAGGTGATCATGGCCACCGGCTCCGGGAAGTCCCTGGTCGCCGTGCGCTCCGCCGAGGAGCTGCGGGCCGGGCGGGTGCTGGTCCTCGTGCCCTCGCTGGACCTGCTCGTACAGACGGTGACGGCGTGGCGGGAGGGCGGCCGGACCGGGCGCGCCCTCGCCGTGTGCTCGCTGCGCGCCGAGGACGCGGGCGTACCGGCCACCACCGATCCGGCCGAACTGGCCCGCCGGGCGGGCCCGTCGGCGGACCGGCTGACGGTGTTCGCCACGTACGCGTCGCTGGGCCTCGGCACGATCGAGCGCGCCCACCTCGCCGGACTGCCGGGCTGGGACCTGGTCGTGGTCGACGAGGCGCACCGTACGTCCGGTCGGATCGGCAAACCGTGGGCCGTGGTCCACGACAACATCCGGATCCCCTCCGTCCGGCGGCTGTACATGACGGCCACGCCGCGGGTCTGGCAGGACGGCGCGGAGCCGGAGGAGGGAGAAGAGTCCGCACAGCCCGAGGACGGCGGCCGCGGGCGGGGCGATCTCGTCGCGTCCATGGAGGACGACCCCGACGGCCCCTTCGGCGCGCGCTGCCACACCCTGTCCCTCGCGGAGGCCATCGACCGCGGCATCTGCGCCCCGTACCGGGTGGTGTGCGTGGACGTCAGCGATCCGGGGTTCCAGGCGGCGGTGCTGCTGGGCGCCGACGGGCGCTCGGACGCCGTGCGCGGGGCGCGGCTGGCGGCCCTGCAGGCGGCACTGATCAAGGCCGCCGCCGACCAGGGGTTCCGGCGGACCCTGGTCTTCCACCACCTGACCAGGGAGGCCGAGGCCTTCGCGGCCGGGCTGCCGGCGGTGGCGCAGCGGCTGCGGGACGCGCGTGACACGCCGGAGCCGGCGTATCCCCGTACCGTCTGGGCGGACTGGCTGTGCGGGCAGCACACGGCGGCGCACCGGCGGCGGGTGCTGGACGCGTTCGCGGCGGACGGCGTCGCCGACAAGGCCTTCCTCGGCAGTGTCCGGGTGCTGGGCGAGGGCGTGGACACGAAGGAGTGCGATTCCGTCTTCTGGGCCGACGTACGGGGGTCCATGCCGGACCTGGTCCAGGCCGTCGGGCGGGCTCTGCGCATTCACCCCGGCGAGGGCAAGGTCGCTTCGCTGGTCGTCCCGGTGCTGCTGGGGCCGGGCGAGACGCCCGAGTCGATGCTGACCTCGCGCTCGTACGGGGACCTCGCGCGGCTGCTGGAGGCGCTGCGGGCGCACGACACCCGGCTCGTCGAATCGCTGGCGCAGCCGCAGGCGCCGAGCCGGCCGCGGGCGGAATCCGCGACCGAGGGCGTGACGGGCGCCGGCATGCGGACCGGGGCGCAGGCCCTGCTGAGCTTCTCGACACCCCGGGATCCGGCGCTGCTGGCGACGTTCATCCGGCTGCGCGTGCTGCATCCGGAGCGCGAGCACTGGCGGCGCGGGGTGGAGGCCGCCCGGATCTACGCGGCCAGGGCCGGGGATCTGCGGGTGCCGTTCAGCTTCAAGGTCCCGAAGGCGCCGAAGACGCCCCGGACCCCGCCCGCTACGGCGGCCCTGCCCGGCACGCATCCGGCCGCCGAGGCCTGGCCGCCCGGGCTGGCCCGGTTCCCGCTCGGCCAGTGGATCGCGGACGTGCGGCGCACCCACCGCCGGGGCGCCCTCGGCCGGGAGCGCGTCGCACAGCTCGACGAACTCGGCATGGTGTGGAGCCACTTCGACGTGGCCTTCGAGGAGGGCCTCGCGGCGGCCCGCGGCTGGGCGGCGGAACACGGCCACCTGCTGCCGCCCGTGGAGGCCACCTGGCGCGGCGCGCCGGTCGGGGTGTGGGTCAAGAACCAGCGGGCCGCCGCCCGCCGCGAGGGCCCCGGCGCCCTGCCCGGGGAACGCCGGGAGGCCCTGGAGGCCATCGACGCGTCCTGGTGCCCGGCCTGGGAGATCTCCTGGCAGCGCGCCTTCCACCTGACCCGCGTCCACCTGGACGCGGGCGGCCGACTGCCGCTCACCCCGGGCGAGGTGGTCGTACAGGGCGAGGACCTGGGCCGGTGGGTCCGTACCCAGCGGCTGGCCTGGGAGCAGCTGACCTGGGCGCAGCGCTGGCTGCTGGAGCACACGCTGGGCGTGACCGGGGCGAGCGCCGCCGAGCGCCCGCAGCCGCGGCGCACGCAGGCCGAGAAATGGGCGGAACACCTGGCCGCGGCCCGCCAGTTCCACACCCGCGAGCAGCACCTCCGGGTCCCCCGCAAGCACGTGGAACGGGTCGGCGGCCGGGAGTTGCAGCTGGGCGCGTGGATCGCCAACCAGCGCTCGCGCGCGTCGGCCCTCGCCCCGGACCGCGTCGCGGCCCTCGACGCACTCGGCATGCGCTGGCCGGCGTCCGCCTGAGCGGCGCCCGGCCGGGGGATGTGGCTGGCTAGGATGCGCCGGGTGCCCGGGACCGACACGGGCACGGACAGGGACAGGGACAGGGAGAGGCTTCGGCTGTGACGGCGGAGAGCGAGGCGCATCGCGTCTTCCACGAGCACCGGGGTCTGCTCCATGCGGTCGCGTACCGCGTCCTGGGCCGGGCCGCCGACGCCGAGGACGTCGTCCAGGAGGCCTGGCTGCGCTGGAGCCGGGTGAACGCGGAGCAGGTCGCCGATGCCGAGGGCTATCTGGTCCGGGTGACCACCCGGCTGGCCATCGACCGGCTGCGCAGCGCCCGGGCCCGCCGGGAGTCGTACGTGGGGCCGTGGCTGCCCGAGCCGCTCCTGACCGGCCCGGACGTCGCGGACGACGTGGCCCTGGCGGACACCGTGTCCACCGCGATGCTGCTGATCCTGGAGTCGCTGTCGCCGCTGGAGCGGGCCGTGTTCGTCCTGCGCGAGGCGTTCGGGTACGCGTACGCGGAGATCGGCGACATCGTCGGCCGCGACGAGGCCGCGGTACGCCAGACCGCCCGCCGGGCCCGGGCGCACGTGGAGGACCGGCGGACCCGCTACGACACGGACCTGGCGGTGCGCCGCCGCGTGACGCAGCGGTTCCTGGAGGCCAGCTCGGGCGGCGACGTCGCGTCGATGCTGGAGGTGCTGGCGCCGGGCGTCACCCTGGTCAGCGACGGCGGCGGCCTGGCCCCCGCGCCGCGCAAGGCGATCCAGGGCGCGGAGCTGGTGGCGCATGCGTTCGCCACATTCACCCGGCGGCTGCCGGAGCAGCTCGGCATCGAGCTGGTCGAGGTCAACGGCGGGCCGGGCATCGTCGCGTATTCGGCCGGGATTCCGGTCACCGTACTGGTGCTGCACCTGGTGGACGGTGCCGTGGACACCATCCACCTGATCGCGAACCCGGAGAAGCTGACCGGGATGCGAGCCGCCTGAGCGGGTGTGACGCGGGGCACATCGGGTCCGCGTCACGCGGCGGCGGTGCCGTCTCGTCCGTGGGGTGACATGCCGGGGCGGCACGGCCCCCGGCGGAGCCTCACCAGGAGGTCAGCCATGACCACCCCCTCGAACCCCGGCACGCCCCACCGCGTACTGGTCCTCGGCGGCGGCTACACGGGCCTGATGGCCGCGATCCGCACCGCTCGCCGCACCCGCCGCAGCGGTGGCCGGGTCACCCTGGTCAACCCCTCCGGCCGGTTCACCGAGCGGCTGCGGCTGCACCAGCTCGCCACGGGCCAGCAGCTGGCCGACCACCGGATCGCGGACCTGCTCGCCGGCACCGGCGTCGAGTTCGTGCAGGGCCGGGCGACCGCAATCCGCGCCGACCGCCGCGAGGTCGCGGTCGAGACCGCCGACGGCAGCCGCGTACTGGCGTACGACACGCTGGTCCACGCGACCGGCAGCGTCTGCGACACCGGCGCCGTCCCGGGCGCCGACACCCACGCGTACACCTTCGACGACGCCGCAGCGGCCCTCGAGCTGGCCGGGAGACTGCCGGCGATCGCCGCCGTGGGCGGCACGGTCGCGGTGTGCGGCGGCGGGCTCACCGGGGTGGAGACGGCTGCCGAGATCGCCGAGTCCTGGCCGGGCCTGCGGGTCGAACTGCTCAGCCGGGACGTCCCCGCGGCCATGCTCGGCGAGCGCGCCCGGGGCTACCTGGAGCGGGTGCTGGAGCGGCTCTGCGTGCGGGTGCGCACCGGCGCGGAGGTCGTCAAGGTCCTGCCGGACGGTGTGGCGCTGGCCGGGGGCGGGTACGTCCCCGCCGACGCGGTCGTGTGGACCACCGGCGTACGGGTGCCCGCACTGGCCGCCGACGCGGGCCTGACCACCGACAGCCGGGGCCGGATCGTCACCGACCCCACCCTGCGCTCGGTCTCCCACCCGTCGGTGTACGCGGTGGGCGACGCCGCCGCCGTCGGCCAGGCGTACGGGGTCGTGCACGGCACGTGCCAGAGCGGCATCCCCACGGCCGTGTACGCCGCCGACGCCATCTCCCGGCGGCTGGCCGGCCGCGAGCCCCGGCCGTTCCGGTTCGGGTACGTCCACCAGCCGGTCAGCCTCGGCCGCCTGGACGCGGTCATCCAGTTCACCCACGGCGACGACACCCCGCGCCGCTGGTACCTCACGGGGCGGGCCGCCGTGGCGTACAAGGAGTCCGTCAGCAGCAGCCCGCTCCCCGCGTTCCGCATGTCACGGCGGTACGTGATCCCCGCGCGCGCGATGTGGACCCGCGGCGGCAGCCGCAACCGCCCCGCATCGAGCCCGAGCGGAGGCTAGTGATGGAACCCGGAGCGGGGTTCGGTCGCCGGGACCGGCGGGGGTGTGGCGGTGAGGTGGTCCACCGCCTGGCGCAGGTCCTCGACGAGCAGGGCGATCTGGTCGCGGGTCACGCCGTGCCGGATCAGCACGCGCTGGATGACGGTGTCGTCGCGGCCGGCCGGCAGCGGGTACGAGGGCACCTGCCAGCCGCGCATCCGCAGCCGGTCGGAGAGGTCGTAGAGGGTGAACCCGGCCGCGGCCTGGTCGGTGAGCCGGTAGGAGACGGCGGGGAGGCCGCCGAGGCCGTCGTAGAGCAGGGTGAACGGGCCCATGGCGGCGATCTCCCCGGCCAGGTACTGGGCGGTGGCGACGCAGGCCTCGTGGACGCGCTTGTAACCGGCGCGGCCGAGCCTGAGGAACAGGTAGTACTGGGCGATGACCTCGCCGCCGGGGCGGGAGAAGTTGAGGGCGAAGGTCGGCATGTCGCCGCCGAGGTAGTCCACGTCGAAGACGAGCTCCTTGGGCAGCAGGTCGGCGGTGCGCCACACGATCCAGCCGACGCCGAGGGGCGCGAGCCCGTACTTGTGCCCGGAGGTGTTGACGGACGCGACGCGCGGCAGCCGGAAGTCCCACACCACGTCGGGGTGGAGGAAGGGGGCGACGAAGCCGCCGCTGGCCCCGTCCACGTGGACCGGGATGTCCCAGCCGTGCTCGGCCTGGATCCGGTCGAGTTCGGCGGCGATATCGGCGACGGGCTCGTAGTCGCAGGTGTAGGTGACGCCGACGATGGCGACGACGCCGATGGTGTTCTCGTCGACGTACTCGGCGAGCTGATGGGGGCGCAGGCCGGTGGCGTCGGGTTCGAGAGGGACCGGGCGCAGTTCGACGTCGAAGTAGCGGGCGAACTTCTCCCAGCAGATCTGGACGGGCCCGCACACCAGGTTGGGCCGGTCGGTGGGGAGGCCCTGGGCCTGGCGGCGGGTGCGCCAGCGGAATTTGAGGGCGAGGCCGCCGAGCATGGCGGCCTCGCTGGATCCGGTGGTGGAGCAGCCGGTGGCCGCACCGCCGGCCGGTGCGTTCCACAGGTCGGCCAGGATGTTGACGCAGCGGGCCTCGATCTCGGCGGTCTGCGGGTACTCGTCCTTGTCGATCATGTTCTTGTCGAGGCACTGGTTCATCAGCCGGTGCACGCCGTCGTCGGACCAGGTGGTGCAGAAGGTGGCCAGGTTCTGGGCCGCGTTGCCGTCGAGGAGGAGCTCGTTGCTGAGCAGCTCGTAGACCACCTCGGTGGGCGAGTGATCGTCGGGCATCCGGTGCTTGGGGAGGATCTGGCCGCTCAGCGCGGACGTGAACACGTCCGTGTCGGCGTCACGGGCGGGTACGTCTTTCGTCTCATGAAGAGCCATATCCGGACTATAGGTGACTGATCATCACAAAGGCGGCTTCGACCCCCTCGGCGGAGGATTCGGGCGCCACCACCGAGAGCTTCCAGCCGACTCCGCGGTGTGACCCCCTCCATAGGGGCCGCGCGCGACAGGACAACTTACTGTCGAGTAGGCTTCTGTTCGAAGATCTTCCCGTCCGAGCCGCCGAAGCCCGTTCGGACGGGAAGATCGACCAACTGGTTCTATGGGCAACTTATCCACGCATGTCCGGATACCGGTCAACGACCTTTGCCGTCCTGATACTTCTCGGCCCATGAACAAGATCACCCGCCGGCAGGCCTTGGGCACCACTGCCGGCGCTCTCACCGTCCTCGGCATCGCCGGCGCCACCGCGCACGCAGCCGCCACCGACTCCCGCGCCTCCCTACCCACCGGCACGGTCGACGAGGTGTACCAGGGCCGCCGCATACAGATCACCCCGGGCGGGGGCGGCCACCACGGCGGCCACCACGGGGGCGGCCACGACGGACTGGCGACCGTCCGGATAGACGGCCGCGAACTGCACGTCATGCGCAACGCCGACGGCACCTGGATCAGCGTGGTCAACCACTACGAGACCTTCGCCGATCCGGCCTCGCTCGCCCGCGCCGCCGTGCGCGAGCTGCAGGGCGCCGTCCTCGCCCCGTTCGCGCCCATGGGAGGCACGGCATGACCGTCCGCAAGAACCAGGCCGCCCTCACCGCCGAGGAGAAGCGCGCCTTCACCAGTGCGCTGCTCGAGCTCAAGCGCACCGGTACCTACGACCGGTTCGTCACGACCCACAACGGGTTCATCATGGCCGACACGGACTCGGGCGACCGGGTCGGCCACCGCTCGCCCTCGTTCCTGCCCTGGCACCGCCGCTTTCTGCTGGAGTTCGAGGCCGAGCTGCAGAAAGTGGACCCGAAGGTTTCGCTCCCTTACTGGGACTGGAGCGCGGACCGCACCACCCGCTCCTCCCTCTGGGCCGCCGACTTCCTGGGCGGCACCGGCCGGGCGCGCGACGGACAGGTCCTCGACGGGCCGTTCGCGTCCGCCAACGGCAAGTGGCCGATAAACGTGCGGGTGGACGGGCGCGCGTACCTGCGCCGGGCGCTCGGCGCGGGAGTGGCCGAGCTGCCGACGAAGGCCGAGGTGGACGCCGTGCTCAACATGCCGGTGTACGACATGGCCCCCTGGAACAGCTCCTCGAACGGTTTCCGCAACCACCTGGAGGGCTGGCGCGGCGCCAACCTCCACAACCGGGTGCACGTGTGGGTCGGCGGCCAGATGGGCACCGGCGTCTCCCCCAACGACCCGGTGTTCTGGATGCACCACGCCTTCGTCGACAAGCTGTGGGCCGAATGGCAGGCCCGCAACCCGAAGTCTACGTACCTGCCGGCCGCGGGCACCACGAACGTCGTCGACCTGCACGACACCATGCGGCCGTGGAACGACGTGACCCCGGCGGACATGCTGGACCACCGGAAGTTCTACACCTTCGACACCGAGCCGGTCCCGGCCGCCGCCAGCCAGCGGTAGTGCAGTTCGGGGCGGCCGACCTGGCCGTACCGGGGGGTGCGGTCCGCCCGCCCGGTGTCCACCAGGTGCTCCAGGTAGCGGCGGGCGGTGATCCGGGAGATCCCGGCCGCCTCGGCCGCCCCCGCGGCGGTCAGCCCCTCGGGCGCCGCCCGCAGCAGCGCGCCGACCCGGTCCAGGGTCGGCGCGCTGAGCCCTTTCGGGAGCTCGGCGGGGCCCGGGGCGCGCAGGGCGGCGAGCGCCCGGTCCACATCGTCCTGGCCGGCCGCCTCCCCCGCCGTCGCGCGGAACTCGGCGTAGCGCAGCAGCCGTTCGCGCAGTGTCGGGAAGGCGAACGGCTTCAGTACGTACTGGACCACGCCGAGCGAGACGCTCTCGCGGACCACGGCCAGGTCCCGCGCCGAGGTCACCACGATCACGTCCACGGGATGACCGGACGCCCGCAGCCGGCGGGCGAAGCGCAGCCCGTGCCCGTCGGGCAGGGTGAGGTCGAGAAGCAGCAGGTCGACCCGGGTCCGCTCCAGGACCCGGGTGGCCTCGGCGAGCGAGTGGACGGCGCCGACGGCGGTGAAGCCGGGCACCCGCCCGACGTACAGGGCGTGCGCGTCGGCGGCGACGGGGTCGTCCTCGACCACCAGTACCCGCACCCCGGATATCGCGGGCGCCTCACGTGCGTCGCGTGCGTCGCTCATGGCGTCGGCTCCCTTCGCACGGGCAGTCGTACGGTGAACTCGGCTCCGCCGTCCGGCCCTTCGGCGGCGATCGCGCTGCCTCCGTGCCGGTGGGCCACCTGGCGGACCAGGGCGAGGCCGAGGCCGCGCCCCTCTCCCTTGCCCGACCAGCCGCGCAGGAACACATCGGCCGCGGCGCCCGTGGGCAGGCCGGGTCCGTTGTCGGTGACGCGGAGCAGCAGTGCGTCCTCCTCGGGCCGGACGGTGACCGCGATCCTGGCGGCGGGGACGCCGGTGAGGGCGTCGACGGCGTTGTCGAGGAGGTTGCCGAGCACGGTGACGAGGTCCCGGGCCGGGACGGTTCCGGTCCGGCCGTCGACGGCGCGGCTGTCGGGGGTGAGGACCAGCTCGACGCCCCGCTCGTGCGCCTGGGCGGCCTTGCCCAGCAGCAGCGCCACCAGGACGGGTTCTCCGACGCCGGTGACCACTTGGTCGGTGAGGGCCTGGGCCAGTTCCAGTTCGGCGGTGGCGAATTCCACTGCCTCGTCCGCGCGGCCGAGTTCGATGAGGGAGACCACGGTGTGCAGCCGGTTGGCCGCCTCGTGGGCCTGGGACCGCAGCGCCTCGGTGAATCCCCGCTCCTGATCCAACTCTCCGGTGAGCGACTGGAGTTCGGTGTGGTCGCGCAGGGTGACCACGGTGCCGCGGCGGCCGCCGCCCGCGACGGGCGAGCTGTTGAGGACCAGCACCCGGTCCGTGGTCAGGTGCACCTCGTCCACCCGGGGCCGGTCGGCGAGCAGGGCGCCGGTGAGCGGTGCGGGCAGACCGAGGTCGGCGGCGCCGGTGCCCCTGACGTCCCCCTGCAGGCCGAGCAGTTCGCGCCCGGCGTCGTTGATCAGGGTGATCCGGCGCTGGCCGTCGAGCATCAGCAGGCCCTCGCGGACCCCGTGCAGGGCGGCCTGGTGGTAGTCGTACATCCGGCTGAGCTCGGCCGCGTTCATCCCGTGCGTGTGCCGGCGCAGCCGGGCGTTGACGATGTACGTGCCGAGTCCGCCGAGGGCGAGCGCGCCGGCCGCGACCCAGGCGAGGACGGAGAGCTGTTCGGCGAGCCGGGCGCTGATCGCACGGACGGTGATGCCGGAGCTGACCATGCCGACGACCTTGCCGTCGTCCATGAGCGGGGTGACCACGCGGATGGAGGGCCCGAGGGTGCCGGTGTAGGTCTCGCTGAAGGTCTCGCCGCGCAGGGCGGGGGCGGTGTTCCCCATGAAGGGTTCGCCGATGCGGCGGGGGTCGGGGTGGGTCCAGCGCCGCCCGTCCGGGGCCATGATCGTCACGAAGTCCACCCCGGAGTCGACGCGGACCCGCTCGGCGTAGGGCTGGAGCGCGGCCGAGGGGTCGCCACCCTGTGCGGCGCCGCGTACCGCCTCGCGGACGGACGGGGAGTCGGCGACCGCGCGGGCCACGGCCCCCGCCTGGCGCCGGGCGGACTCCTCGGCCTGCCCACGGGCGGTGGCGTACGCGAAGACCGCGCAGCCGGCGACGACCACGGCGACCAGCAGCACCTGCATGGCGAAGAGCTGGCCGGCGAGGCTGCGCGGGGGTCGAGGGAACCGGAACATGGCGTTCAGTGTGCACCCGGCCATGAACTCAATGAACGCAAGGGTGACCGGGGTCACAGCCTCGGGCGATGGTCCTCCCGGGACGTATTCACCACCAGGAGGCGAGCCGTGGCCGGCAGACGCGACAAGACCCATTATCTGTACATCGCGGTGATCGCCGCGGTGCTTCTCGGCATCGCCGTCGGCTTCGCCGCACCGGACACGGCCGTGGAGCTCAAGCCGCTGGGCACCGGCTTCGTGAACCTCATCAAGATGATGATCTCGCCCGTGATCTTCTGCACGATCGTGCTGGGCATCGGGTCGGTGCGCAAGGCCGCGAAGGTCGGCGCCGTGGGCGGCCTCGCCCTCGGCTACTTCATGATCATGTCCACGGTGGCGCTGGCCATCGGGCTCCTCGTCGGGAACCTGCTCGAGCCGGGCAGCGGACTGCACCTGACGGAGGCCGTCAAGCACGCGGGAGAGGCGCAGGCCAAGGCGGGCGGGGCGCAGACCACGCCCGAGTTCCTGCTGGGGATCATCCCGACCACCCTGGTCTCCGCGTTCACCGGGGGCCAGGTGCTCCAGACGCTGCTCGTGGCGCTGCTGTGCGGGTTCGCGCTCCAGGCCATGGGCACGGCGGGCGAGCCGCTGCTGCGCGGGATCGGACATGTGCAGAAGCTGGTCTTCCGGGTACTGGCGATGATCATGTGGGCGGCGCCGGTGGGCGCGTTCGGCGCCATCGCGGCGGTGGTCGGTGCGACCGGGATCGACGCCCTGAAGTCGCTCGCCGTCATCATGATCGGCTTCTACACGACCTGTCTGCTCTTCGTGTTCGTGGTCCTCGGGACCCTGCTGCGGGTGTGCACCGGGATCAACGTCTTCTCGCTGCTGCGCTACCTGGGCCGCGAGTTCCTGCTGATCCTCTCCACCTCCTCCTCGGAGTCGGCGCTGCCCCGGCTGATCGCGAAGATGGAGCACCTGGGCGTCTCCAAGCCGGTCGTCGGCATCACGGTGCCGACGGGCTACTCGTTCAACCTGGACGGGACCGCGATCTACCTGACGATGTCCTCGCTGTTCATCGCGGAAGCGACGGGCAAGCCGCTGGCGATCGGCGAGCAGATCTCGCTGCTGCTGTTCATGATCGTGGCCTCGAAGGGCGCGGCGGGCGTGACCGGCGCGGGACTCGCGACGCTGGCGGGCGGGCTCCAGTCGCACCGGCCGGAACTCGTCGACGGTGTCGGGCTGATCGTGGGCATCGACCGCTTCATGAGCGAGGCCCGGGCGCTGACGAACTTCGCGGGCAACGCGGTGGCGACGGTGCTCATCGGCACCTGGACCAAGGAGTTCGACCGCGAGCGCGCCACCGAAGTCCTCGCGGGACGCCTGGAGTTCGACGAGACCACGCTGGTCGACGACGGCCACGGCACGGAGCTCCCCACCGTGCCCGGCCAGTCGCCGGCCGACACCAAGGAGGGCGTGCCGGCGTAACCGGCAGCGCCCCGTCAGGGGCCGGCCGGGCAGGGCTCGCCCCCACGGTGCCCAGCCCGGTCGGCCCTCACGTAGCCCCATGGTCGATTTTCGGCCATGGGGCTGTGAAGTGTCCTGCGGTAAAAGGTACTTCCATACCGGGGCACGCGTCTGACATCTTGCGTCCACCACTCGTTTCGTACGGCCCGGTAGGTGCCATGAGCACCACCGGGCCGTCTTCGGAGGACGCATTGATACCCCACATATCCAGCCGACCTCGACGCACTCTCGTGCTCGCCGCCACGCTCGGCGCAGCACTCGCCTTCGGGGCACCCGCCGCACTCGCCGGCACCGCCCCGGTCTCCCCGTCCGGCCAGTCCGCCCCGTCCGCCCCCGCCAAGGCTGCGGCCGCGGCGCCGACCTCCCAGAGTGCGACCTGGGTTGCCGGCACCCGCGCCTACCTGGTGATCACCGCCCCCGGTGACAGCTCGGCGGTGCGTTCCGCCGTCGCTGCCAACGGCGGCACCGTCTTCTCGAACTTCGACGCCATCGGCGTGATCGTCGCCCACTCCTCCTCCGCCGGCTTCGCCACGGCGATGCGCGGGGTCAGCGGGGTCCAGCAGGTCGGGGCCACCCGTACCTCGGACGTTCCGGCCGACGCCTACAACCCGGCGCTGCCCGCCAACCCGGCGCAGTCGACGACCCCGGCCGGCGAACCCGTCCGCGCCGACATGAGCCAGATCAAGGCCGACCAGGCCTGGGCCGTCACCACCGGCTCCGCCTCCGTCAAGGTCGGCATCCTGGACACCGGTGTGGACGACCAGCACCAGGACCTGGCGCCGAACTTCAATGCGGCCGACTCCGTCTCCTGCGCGTACGGCAAGCCCGACACCCGTACGGGCGCCTGGCGGGACGTGGACAGCCACGGCACCCACGTCGCGGGCACCATCGCGGCCGCCAAGAACGGCAAGGGCGTCGTCGGCGTGGCCCCGGGCGTGAAGATCTCCGCGGTCCGCGTCGCCGAGCCGGGCAACTCGTTCTTCTTCGCCGAGAACACCATCTGCGGCTTCGTGTGGGCCGGTGACCACGGCTTCAAGGTCACCAACAACAGCTACTACACGGACCCGTGGCAGTTCAACTGCCCGGACAACATCGACCAGGCCGCCATCATCGAGGGCGTCAAGCGCGCCCAGGAGTACGCGGAGGGCAAGGGCTCCCTCCAGGTCGCCGCGGCGGGCAACGAGAACTACGACCTCGCCCACAAGACGACCGACTCCGCGAGCCCGAACGACTCGACGCCGGTCACCCGCACCATCACCAACGCCTGCCTCGACATCCCGACCGAGCTCCCGGGCGTCGTCACGGTCGCGGCGAACGGCACGGGCACCACGAAGGCCTCGTTCTCGAACTTCGGCTCGGGCGTCATCGACGTGGCGGCCCCGGGCAGCGACGTCTACTCCACCGTGCCGGGCGGCAAGTACGGCAGCAAGAGCGGCACGTCGATGGCCACCCCGCACGTGGTGGGCGTGGCGGCGCTGCTCGCCAGCACCAACCCCGGCATCACCCCGGCGCAGCTGCGCGACAAGCTGGCCACGCAGGCCAACGACATCGCCTGCCCGTCGGACAACCGCTGCACCGGGACCGCGGCCAACAACTCGTTCTTCGGCGAGGGCCAGGTCGACGCGCTGAAGGCGGTCGGGTCCACCCCGCCGCCCGGGAAGTACTTCGAGAACCTCGGCGACTTCGCGATCAACGACAACGCCACCGTGGAGAGCCCCATCACCGTCAGCGGGGTGACCGGCAACGCGCCGGCCACCCTCAAGGTGGGCGTGGACATCAAGCACACCTACATCGGTGACCTCAAGGTCGACCTGGTGGCCCCGGACGGCACCGTCTACACCCTGAGCAACCGGGCCGGTGGCGGTACGGACAACATCGTCCAGAGCTTCACCGTCAACGCCTCCTCCGAGGTGGCCAACGGCCTCTGGAAGCTCCGTGTGAACGACAACGCCAACGCGGACACCGGCAAGATCGACGCCTGGAACCTCACGTTCTGAGGGCCGTCGAGCTGAAGCAATAGGGGTGTCCGGCGGATCGGGGTCGGATGCCCGGCCATGATCCACCGGACACCCCCTAACGCTGCAGGACGTCGGCGAGCCAGTCGAAGACGACGTCGCAGTGCTGCTGCGGGGCCATCGGGGAGCAGTGCAACTGCGCTCCGGTGGCCTCCGTCAGTTTCACGTACTCGCGCTTCGAGCGCAGCAGGTCGTACATCTGCCGGGGCTGGCCGGGGTAGAACTGCTCGAAGTCGTAGTCGAGGACCAGCGTCGGCGCCTTGATCTGCGGTACGACTTTTGTGATGTCCAGCCCGATGGCGACCTGGGCCGGGGTCCAGAGGTCCTTGAACACCCGGCCGGCGCGGGCCTCGCGCAGTGCCTCCCGCGAGAAGATCTCGAAGCGCTTCTTGACCGTGGTGGCGAGTTCCGGGGTGAGTTCGGGGACGACGTCCTCGTTCCAGACGCGGTTGGTCTCCGCCTTGTCGGCGGTGACGATGTCGCGGATCTCCTTGTCGAAGCCGAGCCAGGGGTTCGGCACTCCGGGCATGCACACCACGGCCGCGAGCCGGCGTTCGAAGGCCGCGGCGCGGGCGACGAGATTGCCGCCCATGCTGAGGCCGGTGATCGCGATCCGGCTGCTGTCCACGTCCTTGCGGGCGTCGAGCCAGTCGACGAGCGGGGCCACCACCTGCTCCCACCGGGTGGTGAACGGGATCTCCTCGACGAACAGCAGCTGGCCCTGGCCCGGGCCATCGTAGACGAGGGCGTTCCAGCCCCGCCCGAGGGCGGCCGCGACGCCGTAGGTCCACATGTCCAGGTTCTGCCCGTCGCTGCCGTTGGTGAGGATGACGGTCGGACGGGGCTCGTCCCCGCCGTCGGGCCGGAAGAACCACACCGGCAGGCGGGTCTTCGCGTACGGGACCTGCGCGCGGACGGCGGCCGGGGAGCAGAGCCGGGTGAAGGTGTCCCAGGCCCCTCGGCCCGCCAGGTAGACCGCCTTCTCGTCGCCGGGGCTGCGGGTGCCGAGGACGTAGAACAGGGCCTGGGCGTAGTACTGCGCGGCCCGGAGCGAGCGGAACCGGCGGGTCTGCGAGGGGGTTTCTCCGCCGTGCCGGCCGGCCGCCGGGGGTGCGGCGAGCCGGTCGCCCCAGGCGCGGAAGGTGTCGGTGAAGGTCTGCGCGGACAGCCCGGCGGTGTTGATGGCGTTGACGGCGGTGAGCACCTCGCCCACCTCGGAGGCGCGCATGCCGGCCGCGCCGAGCGCGAGGAGCCCGGCGAAGTTGTACCCGGGGTCGTCGAACAGCTTCATGGCTCCCGGCGAGGGATCCGGGGCTGCCGCAGCTGCCCGGGGCGTGGCCCCCGCACAGCCGGCGGTCCCGCCGACGGCGAGGGCTCCGGCGCCTGCGGCGAGTCCGGTCAGGGCGGCGCGCCGGGACAGCACCGAGGGGGGCTCCGACCGGGGCTGCGGCTGCGGTGTGCGAGCTTGCGTCATGGCAGGGACCGTAGGAGGCGGCCCCGCCGGACCGGCGCCCGCCACACCCGCGGCTGCTCCGAACGGCCCTGTCCGGGCTACCTGGTCCGCAGCACGCAGTCCCCGCAGAGTCCGCCGCCGGGCACCTGGTAGTAGAGGCAGCAGCTGCGCCGTACGAAGGCCACCCCGAGCCCCTCTTCGTGGATGAAGGTGCCCGTCCCGCCGAGCGCCCCGCCCTCGGCCAGCAGCTCCGCGGCCAAGGACACCGCCGGGCCGCCCGGGACCCGGTCGATCAGCACCCGCAGCGCCCCGACCAGTCCCGACGCGGCGTTCCCGCGCAGCACCTTGGGCGACACCCCGTACCGCTCCCGCAGGCGCGCGTCCAGGGCACCCAGGTTGCCGAGCACGCTCTCCCCGAGCGCCCCGGCCGGCAGCGCTCCCGCAGCGGGCTCGGGCAGCCACAGCTCCAGCGACCCCGCCGCGGGGAGCCGCCACCACACCCGCTCGGCTCCCAGGTCCGGGATCCGCCCGGCCAGCGCGGCGCAGCCCAGGCCCAGCGACCACAGCCGCGAGGCGATCCCGAACTGCGCGGTCGACGCCGCGACCCGGCCGGGCCCGCTCCGGATCCGCCGCCCCACCTCGGCGACGTACGGCTCGAGTTGTGCCCCGTAGAGCTCGCCGAGCGGCCGGAAACCGTCCCCGGGCGGCTCCTTCCCGTACGGCACGGCGAAGAAGGGCCCGACGGCGGCCAGCCGGCGCAGTACGTCCTCCACCTCAGGCTCCGTATCCGTCGTCGGGCAGAGCAGGGTCGGCCCCCGGGCACTCCCGGTGGTCCAGGTCGTACGAGGAGACCGTGTGCAGCAGCCAGTCCTCCGCGATCGGTTCCGTGTCACAGCAGCGGGCCACGAAGACGAAGCCCACCATGGTCTGCGGCACGGGCTCCGCGTAGAGGGTCCGCTGCTCGGGCAGCCGCTCGGACCACTCGGTGCGCCAGGCGACCCCGGCGTCGGCGAGCGCCGCGGTGAGCCGCGACTCGGTGACGGACACCGGTCCGCGGTACGACTCCCCCTCGCCGGGGCCCGGGATCTCCAGCGCGTCACGCCAGGTGTCCACGCTCATCGAGCGCAGCTGACGGCACCGGCAGTACACGTTCTCCAGGCTCCCGTGATGGAACCAGTGCGGCCACCGCCGCCCCTTGTACACCGGCCACGAGCAGTCCGGCTCGCCGTGCGCGGCGACCAGGTCGTGCAGGTGCGCGCCGACGTGGAAGGCACCGAGCCTCCCCGTGGCCGCAAAGCGGGCCAGTTCCGTCACGAAGTCCATGCACGGATGATCTCAGGTGGCTACGGTCCGGCGGCTCACGGCCTGCACGGGGCGACCGGCGCCGGAGGCCGGGCGTTCCCCGCAGCAGCCCTGGGGTCGGGCCACTTCGTGTCGTCGTGGGCGAAGACGAACGACTCGATCGGTACGCCCCGTTCGGCACTGAGCCGGGCCACCAGCTCCTGCAGGACCACCGTCTCCAGCACCACGCGCACTGCGTCCGGGACCTCGGGCAGGCGGATCACCGACAGGCTGTCCGCCGGCTCGACCCGGGCCGTCGTCAGCAGCAGCGTGAGGTGCCCGCTGCCGGCCAGCGAGCGGGCCAGCTCGATCTCGCGGCCGTCGCCGAAGACGAGGTGGAGGGTGTTGCCCGCCGACTCCATCTCCCCGTGCAGGTAGTTGCGGGTCGCCGAGGCGGCCGCGGTCATCCGGACCACCTCGCGCAGCAGCAGCGCACCCTCCTCTGCCGAGGCGCACGAGGCCCCGGCCGCCACCGCGTCGGAGGCGATGCAGCGGGCGCCGCGCTCGCGCAGGCCCGCGACCACCTCGGCGGCCCGCCGGTGGACTGCGGCGGTCTGCTCGGCGATGTCGTCCCAGGGGTCCTGCGTGCGGCCCGCGATGGCCCCGGCGATCAGGTCGAGGGCGACGACCGTGCCGGTGTAGCCGATGGTCGAGGCGTGCGAGTCGGGCTCGTTGCCGAGGCCCACGGTGAGGTCGGCGAGCTCGCCGAGCCGCGACGGTAAGACGTTGAGCAGCGCGGTCCTCGTGATGCCGGGGGCGGCGGCGGACCGGCAGGCGGCGATGGTCTCGCGGCTGCGGCCGCCCTGGGAGACGGCGATCAGGCAGTCGGTGTCGAAGCCGGCGGTGCCGGTCTCGATCTCGCTGGACAGGACGCGCTGGGTGACGACCCCGGCCTTCCGCAACTGCTGTACGGGGACGGCGAGGGCGGCGTACGAGGCGCCGATGCCGGTGAACAGGGGGCGCCGGGCGGCGCGCAGCGCGGCGCGCTCCGGGGAGGCCAGCTGGCTGCGGACGCGGTCGGCGATCCGGGCGAGGGCGGCGCCCTGGCCGGCCTGGCCCTCGAGGAAGGTGATGCGGGATCCGGACATGGTGGGGGGTGTCTCGTCTTTCCGTGAAGCTCTCTGCGGCAACGGTGTGTTGGGACGGTAAGGGGCAGGCGGCGGGATCGGGCGCCGGCGGCCGAGTGCTGCGCGCGCTCCCGGCCCGCAGTCGCCGGGCCGGACGTCGCGAACGCCCAGCGGAAGAGGCCGCGGGCGACCGGAGCGAAGGCGCGGCCCGACGCGATGAAGCCAAGGATTACCCGCGCCCCCGAAGTTGACGACCGCCCCCGGCCGGACCGCCGCCGCCTGCGGCTGCTGCGCCCCTACGACGGCCCCCGCGGGCTCGGTCCCCCGGTGAACCGCCCCGGCAGCGGAACGCCCGCGACCGAGCCGATCGCCCACGCGAGCGTCAGCCCGAGGCCGATCCGGGCGGGCTGGAGGGCGGGCGGGCGGGAGACCGACCACCCTGGTGGAGTAGCGGGCCGACCACACGTAGTAGGCGCCGTCTCCGACGGCCTTATCGTCACCCGACCGCCGGACCAGCCAGATGGCCCAACAGATCGATCCAATCCGACCCCTATCCGCCGGGCCACTTCACGTATGCCCCCAGGCACTGCCCCGCACGGCCCCGGCACCCGCCCGCGGACACATCACCGACGGCCGTCCGTTCGATGTCCCGGCGGTCGGCGAGGGGCCCGAGATCATCCGCCCGGCCGACGGTCGGGGCCTTTGGCGGGCACGTCCCGGCATCCTCACATCCTCGCAGGTCAGAGGTTGTTTGTAAGGCATCCGGAGGCCGTCGGGACCGCCGTCCGGGGGGCCCTCGCCGTGTGGTGGAACGGATGTCCGCGGATCAGGATTACGGGTGCTCCGGGCCGGGGACCAAAGCCATCGAAAAAGATGGCCGCGACGTTGCCAATTTGGGGGTTCATGAGAGGAGATTTAGGGGCTACATTGAGCCACTCGCGTTCACCTGACAGCCCGTTGCCTTTCACTCGTGTTTTGCACGGGGGGCGACGTCAGGAGCGCACACTGTGCAACCACCCCACCGCCCAGAAGGACCGAAGGCTCCGTGCCCGTACCCGTACTCCTCGCCGGCCGCACCGTGCGGCTCGAGCCCCTCGCCCCCCACCACACCGAGGCCTTGGCCATGGCCGGGGCCGAGGATCGTACGACTTACGCCTTCACCCCCGTACCCCATGGGGTGCAGGCGTCCCACGAGTACATCGACCGCGCCCTCGCAGATCAGGCGGCGGGTCGATCGCTCCCCTTCGCGGTGGTCAGAGCCACCGACGGCCGGGTCGTCGGTTCGACCCGGTTCCTGGAACTCGACTATTGGCAGGGACCCCTGGTGTGGCCCGCGGTGCCGGGCGTCCCGTTCGGTGATCCGGCGACGGCGATCCCCGATGCCGCCGAGATCGGCAATACCTGGCTGTCCCCGGGCGCCCAGGGGACGGGCATCAACACCGAGGCCAAGCTGCTCATGCTCCGCCACGCCTTCGAGACCTGGGGCGTCCGCCGCATCTCGCTGCGCGCCGACGCCCGCAACGGGCGCTCGCGCGCGGCGATGGAGCGGCTCGGGTTCACCTGCGAGGGGGTCCGCCGGGCCCATTCGCGGGGACTCGACGGTGCCGTGCGCAGTACCGCCTTCTACTCGATCCTCGACGAGGAGTGGCCGGCCGTGCGGTCGATCATCGAGCTGAGGCTGTCCGCGGGAGCTCAGCGCAAGCGGCGACGCAAGACGCTGATCCCGGCGTAACGGTCCTGCATTCGGCGTAACGGTCCTGTACATCGGCGCAGGGGTCCCTGCAGCGGCCCCCGCCCCGGCCCTTCCTTACGGCGTCAGCCGAGGAAGGCCGGGGCGAGGGCCGAGGCCATCAGCGGGGTGGCAGCGCCGCTGCCGTCGGCCGGTACGGCGTACAGGTCGGCGCCGAAGTCGCCGGGCAGGGAGTAGACGACCGTCTTGTCGTCCGTCCACACCACCTGGTCGTCCACGCTGCGCTCCTCCGCGAGCGGGGTCTCCTGCATCGAGGCCAGGTCCAGGGCGTACAGCCGCCACGGGGCGTCGGGCGACAGGCCGGGCACCCGCTTCTTGAACACCAGCCGGGTGCCGTCGGGCGACAGCGACGGGCATTCCAGGTTCTCGCGCAGCGTCGTCACGGTGCGTTCGGCCAGGTCGCCGCGGACCAGGTGGGTCTGGCCGCCGGTGGCGAGCGTCGCGTAGAAGGTCCGCTCGTCGGCGGCGAAGGTCACGCCCCAGAAGTTGACGTCGGCGTTGCGGTACGCCTTGCCGTCCTTGCGGATCGCGAAGTCCTCCAGCGAGGCGTCGAGCTTGCCCGTGCGCAGGTCGAGCAGCGAGGTGCGGGTGGAGAAGTTCGTCCCGGCGTACGAGTCCCCTCCGACGAAGACCGTCCAGGCGACGAGGTGTCCGCCGGGCGAGACCCGGGCGCGGGTGGGGATCCCGGCCAGCGGGTGTGCGGAGATCTCCTTGAGGCGGGCGTCGAGGACGACGGCCCGGTAGCTCTCCTGGACCCCGCCCTTGTCGGCCTGGAGGCAGATCCCGGTGCCGGCCGCCGAGTGGAAACGCAGGCAGCTCACGCCGGAGGCGGTACGCGGGCCCTGGGGTGCGGTGGCGGGGACGGTGGCGAGCTCGTCGCGGTGCGGGCCCCACGCCATGTTCCGGAACACGATCCGCCGCTCGGCCCCGTCCGGGGCCAGCGACACCTCGCCGCGGCTGATCTGCGGGCCGCCCGCCTGGGTCTGGTTCTTCTCCTCGGCCCGGGAGGAGGCCCGTACGACGGCGAGCACCCCCACCGCGGCGAGCAGTACGACGGCGGAGACGAGGATCAGGATCCGGCGTTGGAGGGTCATGGGGGCCTTTCGGGGATGTGGGGGAATTCGGGGGCGGCCGAGCGCACTCAGCCGGCGCGCGCCCCGGCGGCGGACTCGGCGGCCATCGCATCCGCGGGGCGCAGCAGAGCGCATACGCCGGCCGCAGCGGCCAGCAGCACGGCGGCGACCGCGAGGGCGGGGCGGGCGCCCCAGACGGTCCAGGCGGCGCCGAAGCCCAGCGAGGCGGCGAAGCGGGCGAGGGCCTGGCCGGTCTGGACGAGGGCGAGGCCGCCGCCGCGGTGCTCCTCGGGCACGGCTCCGGCGGCCGCGGCCATCAGGACGCCGTCGGTGGCCGCGTAGAAGCCGCCGTGCAGCAGGAGCACGGCGTACGGGAGGGCCGTGTCATGGGCGTGGCCCGCCCCACCGGTGAGCAGGAGGCCGTACGCGAGGAGCAGCGCGAGGTGGCCGCCGAGGAAGACGCGCCAGCGGCCGATCCGGTCGGCGAGCCGGCCGAGCGGCAGCGCGAGCAGGAAGAACGCGGCGGCGGTACCCAGCGGCAGCAGCGCGAACCAGCGGTCGGCGATCCCGGTGGCGCGCTGGAGCAGCAGGAAGACGAAGGCGTCGCTGACGGTGCACAGCCCGAGCAGCAGCGCGCACAGGCTGATCCGGCGCAGGTCCCGGCGGCCCAGCAGCCCGAGGGCGGCGCGCAGCGAGACGGGCTCCGCGCCGGGCGCTGGTGCGGTGCGGCGGCCCGGGACGAAGAGGACGAGCACGAGCACGCCGAGGGCGGCGACGCAGGCGCTGACCGTGAAGACGGCGTCGTAGCCGTCGGCTGCGCCGCGCAGGATCAGGAAGGCGAGGATCGGCCCGATCAGGGCGCCGGCGGTGTCCATGGCCCGGTGGACCCCGAAGGCCCGGCCGCGGTCCTCGGGGGCGGCGGAGAGGGAGATCAGCGCGTCGCGCGGGGCGGTGCGCAGGCCCTTGCCGGTGCGGTCGAGGGCGAGCACCGCGCCGATCGCGGGCAGGGTGTGCGCGAGCAGGAGCAGCGGTTTGCACAGGGCCGAGAGGCCGTAGCCGAGGCCGGCGAGGGCCTTGTGGCGGCCGAAGCGGTCGCCGAGGTGGCCTCCGGTGAGCCGGACCAGCGCGCTGATGCCGTTGTAGAGCCCGTCGAGCAGCCCGAAGCCGAGTGGGGAGAGGCCGAGGCCGGCGACGAGGTAGAGGGGGAGCACGGCAGTGACCATCTCGGAGGAGACGTCGGTGATCAGGCTGACCGTGCCGAGGGCGAGCACCGTGGGGGCGAGCGCGGCGCGCCGCCCCGGGCTGGTGCCCGGGGCGACGGCCTGCGGCTCGGGGGTCACGGCGGGCGCGGGAGTACCGCGACTGTCCGCAACGTACATGGTCAGGAGGCCCAGATACCCGTGATGTCCTTGGCGGTGGCCGCGTTCCCGGCGTGGGTGGTCAGGCCGGCCAGGCCCTCCAGGGTGCGCAGCACGTCGTAGTGGTTGTACGTGGTGCCCGACGTGCTGCCGGGGGTGACGGGCTGGCCGTAGAGGACGGTCGGGATCTTGTTGCCGGCGAGCCGGTTGTCCTCGTCGAAGGTGACGACGAGCAGGCTGTTGTGGGTCTTGGCCCAGTCGGCGTAGGCCTTGAGGTTGTTCTTGAGCCAGGTGTCGCCGGTGCCGACGGAGCAGTCGTGCATGTCGTTGCACAGGTTCGGGACGACGAAGGACACCTTGGGGAGGGTGGTGTAGTCCGTCGGGAACTGGGTCATGGTCTTCGCGGTGCTGGTGGGCACGTTGGAGAAGGCGAACCAGGGGTTGTGCTTGCGGGCGTACTTGCCGCTGCTGCACGTGGTGGAGCCCTGGCTGGGGAGGGTCTCGTTGTAGCTGGCCCAGGTCTTGCCGGCGGCCAGCAGCTCGGAGGCCAGGTTGGGCGCGGAGCTGAAGCCCGGCGTGTAGCAGCTGTCGCCGGTGACGCCCTGGTTCGAGCCGGAGAACAGCTGGAGGTAGTTGGGCTGGCTGGGGTGGGTGATGCCGAACGACTGCGTGAGGTTGGCGCCCCCGCTCTTGAGGGAGTTGATGTACGGGGCGCTGGAGCTGCCGATGACCTGGTTGTAGGCGTGGTTCTCGAAGACCACGACGACGACGTGGTCGGGGGCCGGCAGGCCGGCCGCGTGCGCGGGCTGGGCGGAGCCGATGCCGGCCCACAGGGCCGTACCGGCGGCGGTGAGGCCGAAGGCGGTGGCGAGGGCGGTCTTGCGGCGGGACCGTGACGAGGTCATGCCAAACACGGAAAATACCTCCGGGCAGGGGGGTTCTGGGGGCGGCGCGGACGCACCATACCCAGAGGCATGTGCATGGGCCAGGGACGTGCGGCGAACAGACCGGGAACTCCGGTGGCCTGGCGGGTGTTAGGCAACGCCCAGCCCTCGGTCAACCCAAGAGCAGGGAAAAAGGGGAACCACGGAGCACGTAGGCTCATCCTTCGAACAGAAGAGACCACCCCCCGACGGGGCAGCACCAGCCGGAGAGCAACCGCACATGTCGTACTCACCCGACGGACAGCACCAGCCGTACCGGTCGGAAGGGCAGTACCAGCAGCAGCCCTACGGCACTTCGTACGCGCAGCCGTACGAACCCCAACAGCACCACGAGCCCCCGTACGGGCCACCGCAGCCGCCTTACGGCGGGCCGGAGGGCCCCGAGGACGACCGGCGCCGGCCGCGCCGGGGCAGGCGCTGGCTGATCGCGGGTGTCTCCGTCCTCGCGCTCGCCGGCATAGCCGCCGGGGTGATGTACCACTTCGAGATACCCCCCTTCACCGACAAGGGCAAGGACATCTCCTTCGGCCAGCCGGCCGCGGGCGGCGGTCAGGCGGGCGGCGCCGACGGCACTGCGAAGCAGGCGGCCAACTCCAAGGCCCTGATGCCCACCGGGCCGAAGTCCGAGTTCAAGAACTCGATGACCCTGGCCGACGGCACGCACGTGGCCGTCACCACGCTGGACGGCAAGAAGTCGGGCTTCAAGGGCAAGGTGTGGGTCTGGGCGCCCAAGGAGTACAACGACCCGAAGTTCGCCAAGAGCGGCTTCCCGGTCATGATCGCCCTGCCCGGCGGCGCCGGCTACCCGAACAACTACTGGATGGGCACCGACCTGGGGCTCCAGACCAGCATCAGCAAGTGGTACGCCGAGGGCAAGAGCAAGCCGTTCATCCTCGCCATGCCGGTGCTGAACCCGGGCCCGGACGACAAGGGCATCTACTGGGACGGCTCCGACATCCCCGACCAGCCCAAGATGGGAACCTGGCTGACCGAGGACGTCCCGGACCTGATCAAGGCGAACTTCCGCACCGTCAAGTCCCGTGACGGCTGGGCCTACATGGGCTCCTCCACCGGCGGCTTCGCGAGCCTGAAGGCCGTGCTCAAGCACCCGGACAAGTTCAAGGCCGCGATCTGCTCCGGCCCGGACATCGTGCCCGACTCCTCGCTGTGGAAGGGCCACGAGAAGGAGAAGGCCGAGAACAACCCGGAGTTGCTGGCGAAGGCCATGATCGACAAGAAGGGCGCTCCGGACGTCTACCTCGCCTTCCAGGTCGGCGACAACGAGAACAACAAGAAGACGTTGCCCGATGTGCAGAAGTTCGTCGCGACGTACGGCAAGGGGCCGATCCACACCAGCCTGAGGGTCATCCCCGGCGGCCAGCACAACGCCAAGACCTACGTACCGAACATGGGCGAGGGTCCGATCCAGTTCATCAGCAAGGTCATGGAAGGACCGGTGGAGTAACCGCCGGTTCGACCGACTCCACGCGCTGCGGCCCGCCGAACACCATCGGCGGGCCGTTGCCGTCCCAGGGCGCCCAGCCCGGGTTCCCGGTCACGGCGAAGCGCACCCAGGCCGCGTGCATCCGGTCGGCCAGCTCCTGCGGGGCGTCCGGCCCGGCCAGCCAGGAGGCCTCCGGCACGTCGAGCGTGTCGAACACGAAGCCCAGCTCCAGCGCGTGGCAGGAACCGAGCCCCGGAACGCCGGACGACCAGCCGAACTCGTACAGGAAGCTCGAGGCGGTCCGCCGCGCCCCGGCGAGCCGGCGCAGCGGGTCGCGCAGCAGCCGGTCGGTCAGCAACTGGCCCGCGAGCTCGGCCGGGCCCGCCCCGGGCAGTGCGGCGCGCAGCGCCCGTACGGCGGCCCGGTCCTTGCCGCTGCGGGCGCGGGCCAGGGCCACGGTGAGCGGACCGAACCGGTCCATCAGCCGGAGCGCGCCGGTGGGGGCGAGCCAGAGCCGGTACTCCTCGGTGGTCCAGCCCAGCAGCAGCGGTACCTACGTCGCCGCCGCGGCCTCGAGCGGGTCGCCGGGGAGCGTGTCCGGGTCGGTGACCAGGCCGAACGCGGGGCCTGCGACCAGCGGGCCGGAGCGGCGCAGCACGGCGCCCTGCGCGGCGAGCAGGTCGGGCAGGGCGGTGGCGGCGAAGGCCTCCGCGGTCGCGGGCACCTTCAGGAGGGAGGCCATCCGCCGGACCATGGCGCGCACCTTCTCACGGGGCAGCACCTCGGGGGCGCCGCTCTGCAGGGCGGCCTGCGCGAAGAGCCCGGCGGCACGCGGGGCGCCGAGCAGGGCGCCGACGCTGATGGCTCCGGCGGACTCGCCGAAGACGGTGACGCGGCCGGGGTCCCCGCCGAAGGCCTCGATGTTCTCCCGCACCCAGGTCAGGGCGGCGATCTGGTCGAGCAGGCCGCGGTTGGCGGGGGCGTCGGGGAAGAGCCCGTAGCCGAGGACGCCGAGGCGGTAGTTGACGGAGACGAGCACCACCCCGTCGCGGGCGAAGGCGGAGCCGTCGTAGACGGGGACGGCCGAGGAGCCGCGGGTGAGCGCCCCGCCGTGCAGCCACACCATGACCGGCAGCCGGGCTCCGGGGGCCGGGGCCGGGGTCCACACGTTGAGGTTCAGGCAGTCGTCCCCGGGGACCTCCGGGTCGGGCAGCAGCGCGGCGAACTTCGGCGGGTAGGGCACCTTGGGCGCGGTGGGCCCGAAGGCGCCGGCGTCGCGTACGCCGTCCCAGGCGGCCGGGGGTGCGGGCGCGGCGAAGCGGAGGGCGCCGACGGGCGGGGCGGCGTACGGGATGCCCCGGAAGGCGGCGATGCCGTCCGGCCCGCTCCGGCCCTCGACCATGCCGTACCCGGTCCTGACCCGGGGCCGGCCGCTGCCGCCCGCTGTGCTCATCGTTTCCGCTCCTCCGCCGACTCCGGTGAATCCCGTGAATCCCGGTGAATCTCGTGAATCCGGTGAATCCGGTGAATCCGCTGTTCCGCGTCCCCCGGGCACGGTCGCACAGGCCTGCGACGGGTGACAAGGCGTGACCCGGCCGGGGGCGGGCCGGGTTGGACCGGGCATGCGATCCATGCGTATCCACCCCGGCGTCCGCGGCTTGGCCCGGGCCGGCGCGGTCCCCCTGCTCCTGATCGTGGCCGCGGGCGCGGCGCAGGCCGCCGGGCCCGGCTTCCAGTACGTCGGCCAGGACGACAGGGTCCACGGGCTGACCGACCCGCAGGGCTGCGTCGGGGCCAAGGGCGGCGGTCAGAAGGCCGTCACCAACGCGACGGGCAGCACCGCGACCCTCTACCGCGGGCAGGGCTGCACGGGTGACGTCGTGGCGGTCCTGCAGCCGGGTGCCGGCGGCCAGATCGAGCCGTTCTTCGCCTCCGTGCGATTTTCCTTCATCAGTAAGGCCCAGCGGCCGTGACCGCTGGGCTCCCGCTGCGTTGTATGCCATGTCAAATACCGCAGCTCCGCTGTGGCACCCCAATCTCACGAGGAGATCTTGATGTCGCGTATCGCGAAGGCAGTCGCCGTCACCGCTGTTGCCGGTAGCGCCCTGGCCGCCGGTGCCGGTCTGGCCGTCGCCGATGCCGGAGCGCACGGTGCGGCGGTCGGCTCCCCCGGTGTCCTGTCGGGCAACCTGCTCCAGGTTCCGGTCCACGTCCCGGTCAACGTCTGCGGCAACACCGTGAACGTGATCGCCCTGCTGAACCCGGCGTTCGGAAACACCTGCGTCAACGCGTCGGGCGGCGACAAGCACCACACCGAGGGCTACGGCGGCTGACCGCCTGCGCCTGTCGGCCGGCTTGACCGGTTGGACCGAGGGCTGAGGGCCCCCGCCGTACGGCGGGGGCCCTTCTTCCGTTCCGCCGTCCGGCTGAAGCATCTTTCGCCCCGCCGTCCGGCTGAACGGCCGGCCTCTCATTCGTAGCGGTAGATGCCCTGGTGGCTGAGCATGTCGCGCGGCGTGATGTTCCACGGCGGCATCGGCTCGTCGAGGGAGATCACCCGGCCGCGCTGGAGGTCGCCCAGTTCAAGCGGGGCCGCGGGCAGGTAGCCGGAGACCGAGTGCTTCAGCTGCCAGCGGTCCCAGAGCAGGTCCACGAAGGCGTGGTGCAGCCAGAACACCGGGTCGTTGGGGGCCGTACCGCCCGTCATGTGGCCGCCGATCCACTGGTGCACCTTGTTGTGGTTGCGCCAGCGCTCGCTCTTCGGCGCGGCCCAGCCCTCCAGTTTGTTGCGGAAGCCGCCGCCCTGCGCCGTGGAGTCCCAGGGCGAGGTGTCGTACGTCGGGTCGTCGAGCGCCCACTGGAGCTCTGCCGCGGTGGGCAGGGCGATCGGGTTCTGCGGCCGGCCGAGGTTGCGGGTGAGGAAGCGGGCCTCGCTGATGCCCACGGTGATCTCCCAGTTCCCCTTCTCGTAGGCGAACGGGCCGGTCATCACCCGGCGGTCGCTCTCGCGGCCGGTGCCGCCGAGGAAGTCCTCGGCCCAGAGGGAGGAGACCGGGCTGCTGTCCGTGGTCCAGTCCCAGTACGGGACCGAGACGCCCGGGTCGACGTCCTGGAGCAGCCGCTCGAACTGGAGCAGGTAGCGCCGGTGCCAGGGGAAGAAGGACGGGGACATGTGCCCGACGCGGAGCTTGCTGTCCTTGTCGGGCACGAAGTACTTGCCGTGGGTGCGCACGAGTTGGTCGTACGTGCCGTTGCGCTTGAGCTCCAGCACGGCCGCCGTGAACCGCTTCTTCTGGGCGCTGGTCAGGTTCTTCTGATTCTGCCGGGTGTACATGCGGGGCTCCTCCCGTTCCGTCCTGCGCTGTCCCGTCCGTCCGTCAGCCGTGGTGCGGGGCTGCGAGCGCCAGCTGGTTGGTGCCGAGTTCGTCGACGGCGGCGCGGGCCAGTTCCAGCGGGGTGTCGAAGGACTGGAAGTGGTTGATCCCGCTGAGGTAGCTGCCGTCGGCACGGCGCATGACGTGCAGGGGGCGGCCGTCGATGCGGACCCCGGCGAGGTCTACGGCGATGTGCCGGCCGCGGTACGTCTCCTCGGTGAGGGGCGCCGGGGTGAGGGTCTGCCGGGGGCGGCGGGCACGCAGTACGGGTGCCAAAGCCGCGGCAGTGCCGGCGAGCACCGCCGCGGTGAAGGCCGTACGAAGGAACGTGCGGCGGGACGGTGCTGCGGAGGCGGGTGTGGCGTACATGCGGTCTCCCTCGCTCGGTGGTCCGCGCTACGGGGTCTAACGCAGCGCGGCGGGCGAGGTCACCTCGGCTGCTCAGGGTGCTTGTAGAAGAGGGTGGTGGGGTGCAGACGGCCGGCCGGGTCGGTGGCGTAGTCGGGGATGGTGCCGGCCTCGGTCCACCCGGCGGAACGGTAGACCCGCTCGGCCCCGCTGCCGGTCTCGGTGTCGAGGGTCGGCGCGTCGCGGAACTACGTTCCCCGGGACCGGTCCTGGCCGCCGGGGGTGAACGTCACCGGCAGGCTCTGGGGACCGCGCAGTCCGCCGGGGCGCCAGCGGATCTCGTCCGGCGCCACCGCGAGGGCGAGGCCGGGGAGCCGGCGCAGGGCGGTACCGATGGCGATCTGCCCCTCCAGCCGGGCCAGTGGAGCGCCCAGGCAGTAGTGGATGCCGTGCCCGAACGCGAGGTGGGCGTTGTCCTGCCGGGTGATGTCCAGCCGGTCGGGGTCCGGGAACCGCGCCGGGTCGCGGTCGGCGACGGCGGAGCCGATCAGCACGGTCGCGCCGCGCGGGATGGTCACGCCCGCGATCTCGACGTCCTCGCGCGCGAACCGGGCGATGCCGGGGCTGACCGGGCCGTCGTAGCGCAGGAACTCCTCGATCGCGCCCGGCAGCAGTTCCGGGTCGGAGCGCAGCAGGTCGAGCTGGCCGGGGTGGGCGAGCAGCATGGCGATGCCGCCGCCGATCAGGTTGACCGTGGTGATGTATCCGGCGGCCAGCAGCAGGAACACCATGGCGACCAGCTCGTCCTCGGTCAGCTGTTGTTCCGCGTCGCGGGCGGTGACGAGGGCGCTGAGCAGGTCGTCGCCGGGGTGTGCCCGTTTGTCCCGGATGAGCTCGGTGACGTACGCGCGCATGTGCTGCCATGCCTCGTTCACCACGGCGGGATCCGGCAGCTCCGGGCCCCGCCTGATCAGGCGGTCCGTCCAGTGCTGGAATTCGTGCCGCTCGTCCACCGGCACCCCGAGCAGTTCGCTGATCACCGCGACCGGGAGCGGCAGCGCGAAGTCGGCGACGAGCTCGGCGTGGCCGGCCGGGACGACCGCGTCCAGCAGCCGGTCGGTGATCGCCTGGATCCGCGGCCGCATCCCGGCCACGCGGTGGGCGGTGAACGCCTTGGAGACCAGCCGGCGCAGGCGGGTGTGGTCGGGCGGGTCGCTGCGGAGCATGTTGCTCAGCATCGACTCGCGCTCCGTTGCGGGCAGCTGGCGCAGGATGCGGGTGTCCGAGGCGTCGCGTACGTCGCTGCTGAGGCGGGAGTCGGACAGGGCCGCGAGTCCGTCTTCGTAGCGGGTGACGAGCCAGGCCTCCAGGCCGCCCGCGATGACGGTGCGGCGCACGGGGCCGTCCTCGCGCAGTTGCCGGTACAGCGGGAACGGGTCCGCGACGAAGGCCGGGTCGGCATAGGGCAGAAGAACCGGCTGCTCGCTCATGTTGCCTCCCGAAGTGGATCGTCCTCTCTACGGAGAATGAGCGTATATGTACCGGTATCTGGGATGCCGTTTCAGCGGAGCGATTCCTTCGGGGGCCGCTCGCGCAGCGCCCCGTACCCGATGAAGTAAGCCGGCACCCGGTTCAGCCACCGCGAGTCGGTGACGAGCTCGGTCAGCCGTTTGGCCCGCTGGGGATGGCCGAACGCGGTGCGGCCGTCCAGCAGCGGCTCGATGACCTGGGTGTGCGCCAGACGTTGGAGGCGCTGGGTCGCGACGGTCGTGGGCATGCGGCGGCGCTGTACGCGGCGGACGTCCTGCAGCCCCACGGCGCCCTCGCGCAACGGGCCCACGAGGTAGCGGGCGGCAGCCACCGCGTCCTGCACCGCGAGGTTGATGCCGATGCCGAAGACCGGCGACATGGCATGGGCGGCGTCGCCGATGCACAGCAGTCCCGGCCGGTGCCAGCGGCGCAGCCGGTCCAGCCGTACGTCGAGCAGCTTGACCTCGTCCCACGAGGTGACGGAGTGCGCCCGGTCGGCCAGCCAGGGGACGGCCTGCGTGAACTGGGCCATGAAGCGGTCCACGCCCTCGGCGCGGCGTTCGGCATCGGTCCCCTTGGGGATGAGCCCCGCGATCTGCCAGTAGTCGCCGCGGTCGATGAGCGCGCTGAAGAACCGCTCGCCCAGGCCTCCCACGAGGCCGCTGGGGTCGTCCTCGTGGCGCGGCAGCCGGAACCACCAGGCGTCCATCGGGCACGGGAAGCTCTCCAGGCCGAGCTCGGGCAAGACCCTGGCGAAGGATCCGCGGCCGTCACAGGCCACGGTCAGCGTGGCCCTGAGCTCGCCGGCGGCGCCGTCCGCGGTGCGGTACCGCACGCCCGCGACCCGGCCCCGCTCCATCAGGAAGGACGTCGCCTCGGTGTCCATGCGCAGCCGGAAGGACGGCTCCTTGCCGGCCTCGTCGGCGAGCAGGTCGAGCAGGTCCCACTGCGGAACCATCGCGATGTAGTTGTACTTGCCGTGCAGCGCCCCGATGTTCCCGACCGTGACGAGGGACCGGTCCGGCCCGATGGGCAGCTGCACCGAGGTCACCCGCCGCTGCGGGAGTCGGGCGAACCGTTCGGCGAGGCCGATGTCGTCCAGCAGCGACAGGGTGGACGGGTGCACGGTGTCGCCGCGGAAGTCGCGCAGGAAGTCGCCGTGTTTCTCCAGGACGGTCACCTCCACCCCGGCCCGGGCCAGCAGCAGGGCCAGCACCATCCCGGCGGGCCCGCCTCCCACCACACAGCAGGCCGTATGTTCCACGGCAACCACTCCCTTCGCCGGCATCGGGCAAGCCCCACAGGACGTATACCGCACCCGCGGGGGCCGGGACGGTAGCGACGGCGACGCGCCGTGAGGCGCTGTCACCGCCCCGCATCCCTCCCCACCCGGCCGCGGTACGAACCCGATCGCCCGGCGAGAACGGCCCTAAGGAGACGGGAGTTCGGCGAAGTCCGCCACGAGGGCGTGGTGGTGGCCGGGGGTGCCCAGGGCCAGCGAATCGGCCTTGGCGCGCTTCAGGTACAGGTGCGCCGGGTGCTCCCACGTCATGCCGATGCCGCCGTGCAGCTGTACGCACTCCTCGGCCGCGCGGACCGCGACCCCGGAGCAGTGCGCCTGGGCGACCGCCACCGTGAGCGGGGCGTCGGGGGCTCCGCCGGCCAGCGCGTCCGCCGCGGCGCGGGCCGCCGCCCGGGCCGAGGCCACGTCCAGCCAGAGCTGCGCCAGGCGGTGCTTCAGCGCCTGGAAGGAGCCGACCGGCCGGTTGAACTGGTGGCGGCCGCGCACGTGCCGCACCGTCTCCGTCAGGCACCACTCCGCGAGCCCGACCTGCTCGGAGGCCAGGAGTCCGGCCCCCGAGAGCAGTGCTCCGGCGACCGCCGCACGGGCCGTCGCCGGGTCCGCGAGGCGGGTCCCCGCGGCCCGCTCCAGCGTCACCGTTGCGAGCGGGCGGGTCAGGTCCAGCGGGACCGCCGAGGTCAGCGCGACCTCGGTGGCCGGGACCGCGTACAGCCCTGTGTCCGCGAGGACCAGCAGCACATCGGCGGCCACCGCGTCCGCCACCGAGGTGACGGTGCCCGTCAGGATCCCGCCCCCGGTGTCCCGTACGGCGCCCGGCAGCGGCGCACCCGGGGCCTGCGTCAGCGGCAGCGCCGGTACGCACACCTGCCGGCCCGCGGCCAACTCCCCGAGCAGTCGCGCCACTTCCGGCGTGTCGCAGCCGAGCCCGAGCAGGATCTCCGTGGCGAGCACCGCGCTCGTCAGGTACGGCACCGGCGCCACGGCCCGCCCCAGCTCCTCCAGGACCACGGCCGCCTCCCGGTGGCCCGCGCCCTGGCCGCCGAGCTTCTCCGGTACGAGCAGCCCGGCGGTGCCGATCTCCGCGGCGAGCGTGTGCCACAGCTCCGGGCCGTGCGGCCGGCCGGTCTCCGCCCGGGCGAGCACGTCCGCCGGTGTGCACCGGTCGGCGAGCAGTGCCCGTACGGCGGACCGGAGCTCTTCCTCCGTCTCGGAGTACAGCAGGTCGAAGGCGTCGCTCATCGGGCCAGGTCCTTCCAGGCGAGGTCCTTGTCGTCGCGCGGCTCGGCGGGCAGGCCGAGGACGCGTTCGGCGACGATGTTGAGGAGGATTTCGCTGGTGCCGCCCTCGATGCTGTTGCCCTTGGCGCGCAGGTAGCGGTAGCCGGCGTCGCGGCCGGTGAAGTCGACGAGCTCGGGCCGGCGCATCGTCCAGTCCTCGTACAGCAGGCCCTCCTCGCCGAGGAGTTCCACCTCCAGGCCGCTGATCTCCTGGTTGAGGCGGGCGAAGGTGAGCTTCATGCCGGATCCCTCGGGACCGGGCTGCCCGGCGGCGAGCTGCTGGCGCAGCCGCTCGGCGGTGAGCCGGGCGACCTCGGCCTGGACCCACAGCTGGAGCAGCCGCTGGTGCAGTGCGTGGGTCCGCAGCGCGGGCCGCTCGCGCCAGGCCGCGGCGACGGGCGCGATCATGCCGCCCTCGCGGGGGAGCCGCATGCCTCCGATGGAGACGCGCTCGTTCATCAGGGTGGTGCGGGCGACCGCCCAGCCCTGGCCGACGGCGCCGAGCCGCTGGCTGTCGGGGATCCGGACGCCGGTCAGGAAGACCTCGTTGAACTCGGCCTCGCCGGTGATCTGGCGCAGCGGCCGGACCTCGACGCCCGGGGCGTGCATATCGCAGAGGAAGTAGGTGATGCCCTGGTGCTTGGGCAGCGCCGGGTCGGTGCGGGCGATCAGGATGGCCCAGCGGGCGGTGTGGGCGCTGGAGGTCCACACCTTCTGGCCGTCCACGATCCAGTCGCCGGAGCCCGTCTCGCGGACCGCACGGGTGCCGAGCGCGGCGAGGTCGGAGCCGGCGCCGGGCTCGCTGAAGAGCTGGCACCAGACCTCCTCCCCGACCCACAGGGGGCGCAGGAAGCGCCGCTTCTGCTCGTCGGTGCCGTACGCGAGGATCGTGGGGGCGGCCATGCCGAGGCCGATGCCGATCCGGCGCGGGTCGTTGTCGGGGGCGCCGGCCGCCTCGAGTTCGGCGTCGACGACGGCCTGGAGGGAGCGGGGCGCGCCGAGTCCGCCGAGGCCCTCGGGGTAGTGGACCCAGGCGAGGCCGGCGTCGAAGCGGGCGCGCAGGAACTCGGCGCGGTCGGTGTCGGCGGGTGGGTGCGCGGCGAGCAGGCCCCGGACGCGTGTGAGCAGGTGGTCGGCGGTGATCGCGGTCATCGGGACACACCCGGCTGCCGGGGCATGGCCAGGACGACCCGGCCGGTGGTGGTGCCGTCGGCGAGGCGCTGCACGGCGTCGGCGACGGCGGGGAGTGCGACGAGTTCGCTGATCAGGGGTTTGATGGCGCCTTCGGAGGCGAGGCGGGTGAGTTCGGTGTGGCAGGCCAGGATCGCGGCCGGGTCCTTGGCCGCGTAGAGGCCCCAGTGGAGGCCCAGGATCGAGTAGTTCTTGACGAGGGCGTGGTTCAGGGCGGGGGCGGGGATGTTGCCGCTCGCGAAGCCGACGACGACGATCCGGCCCTCGAAGGCCACGCACTTGGCGGAGGCGGTGTACGAGTCACCGCCGACGGGGTCGTAGACCACGTCGGCCCCGCGCCCGCCGGTGAATTCCTTCACCCGGGAGACGACGTCCTCGGTCGTACGGTCGATCACCAGGTCGCACCCGAGTTCCTCGGCGGTACGCACCTTGGCCTTGCCTCCGACGACCCCGATGACGGTGGCCCCGGCGGCCTTGCCGAGCTGGACGGCGGCGCTGCCGACCCCGCCGGCGGCGGCGTGCACGAGCAGGGTCTCGCCGGCTTGCAGGCGTGCCCGGCGGTGCAGGCCGAACCAGCCGGTCTGGTAGCCGATGTGCAGGGCCGCGGCCTCGGCGTCGTTCAGGCTCTCGGGTGCCGGGAGCAGGGCCCGCTCGGCCGCGATCACGTACTCGGCGAAGCCGCCGTGGGGCAGGCTCGGGGTGGCGATGACGCGGCGGCCGTCGTCGGTGAGGCCGCAGATCTCGACGCCGGGGGTGAACGGCAGCGGCGGGCGGATCTGGTACTGGCCGCGGACGAGCAGCGCGTCGGGGAAGTTGAGGTTCGCCGCGAGCACCTGCAGCCGCACCTCGCCCTCGCCGGGTACCGGTTCGGGAATCTCTTCGAGGCGCAGGGCCTCTCGGGGTTCGCCGGGGGTATGTACTCGCCATGCCTGCATCCGGGGCCTCCAGCCGCCGTCGAGGAACCACACTCCGCGGGCATACTAAGCGGTCGCTTGCCCCTCTGTGAACCGTCAGCGCGGCCGACAACCGTCCGGACCGAATCGACACGCGTCATTCCGGCCACTTCCACCCCACCATCAGGCAACATGTGGCGTGCACGCGTCATGACTCAACGGGGAACAGCACCTGTCCAGGGGGGACCACCACATGAGAAGCAGCATGTCCACGGCCGGAGCCGCCATCGTTCTGGCGGGCCTCGTCACCACCGCCGGACCGGCCGCCGCGGCCGTTCCGGCGGCCTGCACCCCGGCCATCGAGCTGCTGCCCGCCCTGCCGGGGGCGAGCGTGGGCACCGTGGCCGGGTTCGGCAGCGGCGGGCTCGTGGTCGGCGAGAGCGGCGACCGGCCCGCCTACTGGACGGGCGCCGAACACACGGTCCACGCCGTCCCGCTGCCCGCCGGCTTCGACCGGGGCAGCGTCAAGGCCGTCAGCGCCAAGGGCCTGATGGTGGGCACGGCCACCCGCAACGCGGACCACGCCAGGGTCACCTTCACCCACCAGAAGGGCGCCGCGGCCTCCGAGGCGCTGACCACGCCCGTCGCCGAAGGCCTCGCCGTGGACATCGACGTCAACGAGTCGGGCCGGGTCGTCGCCGTGGACAACGGCGTCGCCAAGGAGTGGGTGAACGGCACGGCCGTGCGCGAACTGCCGGTTCCCGCCGACGCGATCCCCGGCACCAAGGTCGTCTCACTGAGCGGCATCAACAAGCGCGGCGACATCGTCGGCACCGCCAGCGGCTCCTACTTCGACGCCGAGAACGACATCGAGGTCACCAAGACCTTCCCGGTCGTGTGGCCCGCCGGGGGCGGCTACCCGCCGTACAGCCTCCAGGTCTGGAACGGCTACCACTACTCGTTCTCCACGATCGGCCGGGACATCGACGACCGCGGCCGCGTGGTCGGCCTGGAGGACTACTACTACCGCAACGACCCGCGGCTGACCCCGGCCGTCTGGAAGAAACCGTACGACGCGCTGCCCACCGACCCGGGGCGGCTGGCCGGCTTCGGCCACCTGGAGTTCAACGGCAGCAGCCCGGCCACGAACGTGGCCGTCGGCACCGCCACCACCTTCGAGGAGAGCTGGCCCAGCTACTTCCAGGCCGTCTACTGGCCCGGCCAGGGGACCCCGAAGGCGCTCCCCTTCCCGGCGGGCGCCCCGGGCGCCAAGCCGCTCAGCCGTGCCTTCGCCGCCACCGACGACGACCGGGTCGGCGGCAGTGTGAGCGACCGGGAAGCCGGCGCGGGCAGCGCCGTGATCTGGACCTGCGCGAGCAAGCAGGCGTACGCGCCGAACAGTTGATCCCGTCCCGGGCATGGTGATCTCGGCGCCCGCGCGCTATCGATGCCCCATGACGGACGAGATCCCGCGCGGGCTGCCCGCGCCCCCGCCGCTCGGCACGGCCGCACTGCCCCCCGGTACGTACGGCGGGCAGGTGGTCCTCGTGACGGGCGGCGGGACCGGGCTGGGCAAGGCCATCGCCGCCGAGTTCGCGCGGCTCGGCGCGGACCTGGTGATCGCGAGCCGGCGCGCCGGGCAGCTCAAGGCGGCGCAGGAGGAGTTGGCGGCCGTCCCCGGCGCGGGCCGGGTGACGTCCGCACTCTGCGACATCCGGGACCCGGAGCGGATCGCGGAGGTTTTCGACGCGGCGGAGGCGGCCCTCGGCCTGCCGGACGTCCTCGTCAACAACGCTGCCGCCAATTTCCCCTGCCCGGCGGAGGACCTGACGCCGGGCGCCTGGCGGGCAGTGGTCGACACCACCCTGACCGGCACCTGGTTCACGACCCGCGAGTTCGGCCGCCGCCACCTCGCGGCCGCGACACCCGGCTCCATCGTCAACATCGGCGCCTCGTACGCCTGGACCGGCGGACCGGGCTTCGCCCACAGCGCGGCCGCCAAGGCCGGGGTGAAAAACCTGGTCGAGACGCTCGCCGTCGAGTGGGGTCCGTACGGTATCCAGGTCAACGGCCTCGTCCCCGGCCTGTTCCCGCACGCCGACATGACCGAGGACATCCGCGGCGGGCTGGAGCATGCCGCACCCGACGCGTTGGACTCCCGCCAGCCCGCCCTGCGTGTCGGCGCCCCGCGCGAACTCGGCTGGGCCGCCACCTTCCTGGCCTCCCCCTTCGCCCGGTTCATCACCGGCCACACGCTGGTGGTCGACGGCGCGAACTGGCAGCGCCGCGCCCTGGTCAACCCCGAGGTGATCCCGATCCGCACCCAACTGGGCCGCGGCCCGTTCACCCCCTGAGCCCCGGCTGTCGGTGGCCGGTGCGAGGATCCGGTCATGTCTCTCGCCGATCTGACCCTTGACCACTGGCGTTCGCTCGACCCGGCCGCCGCCGGGCGCATCGCCCACGAGGCCGCCGCGCAGGCGGGCGGCCGGGTGGTGCTGCTCGACACCGCCCTGCACCTGGGCGGGCCGCTGCACCGCGTACGCATCGAGCGCCAGGGGCAGGAGTTCGCCCTCATACCCGGCGGGCCGGTGCGGCTGGGGTTCGATCTGGACGCCTGGGTGCCGACGCCGGCGCAGAGCGCGGACTACGCGGAGAGCGCGGACGAGGGGTACGGGTACGAGCTCGACCTGAAGCCCTATCTCGCCGAGGTGCTCAGCCCGGTCCGTACCGCGACAGTGGCCACCGTGCTCATGGCTGTGGAGGACGAGACGCTGACCGAGCGCCCGGACGCGATGCCGGACGTACTTGCGGCGCGCGGGCTGCGGATGCCGAGCGCCGACGAGTGGGAGCACGCGTGCGGCGCCGGGGCGGGCACCCTGTTCCGGTGGGGGAACGAATGCCCCCTGGACGAGCCCTCGTACGGGGGCGACGGCGGCCTGCGGCACGAGCCGAACGCCTTCGGGCTGCACATCGCGTACGACAGCTACGGCACGGAGCTGAGCAGCGACCCGACCGCGGTGCACGGCGGTGACGGCGGCGAGGCCGTCTGCGGCGGATACGGCGACCTGCTCGCGTGGCTGCCGCTGGCCACGGCCAACCGCAACCCGTCCATGGCCGAGTTCGCGTACGGACCGGACGGCGAGGGGATGTTCGAGGAGTTCTCGACCCGGCCCGTGTTCAGCCTCCGCTGAACTGGGGCGGGCGGCGGGCCGCCTTGGCCGTGTAGCCCTCGCGGCAGTCCTCGGAAGTGAGGGTGAGGGCCGCGGTCATCGCGACGTGGTCGAGGGCCGGGGCGAGGCCGGCGTCCGCGTAGGCGTCGATCGCGCGCTTGATGCCCTGGACGGCGAGCGGGGCGTTGGCCGCGATCTCGGCCGCCAGTGCGCGGGCCGTGGTGTCCAGCTCGGCCGGGGGGACGAGCAGTTGGACCAGGTTCAGGCGGTGCGCCGTCGCGGCGTCGACGCGGCGGCCGGTCAGCGCCAGGAACTTGGCCCAGCCGGCGCCCGCCTCGCGGGCGATCCGCAGATCGCCGCCCGCGTCCACCGCCACGCCGAGCTGCGCCTCCGGCAGGGCGAAGACGGCGTCCTCGGCGGCGACGCGGAGGTCGGCCATCAGGGCCAGTTCGAAGCCGAAGCCGAGGCAGTAGCCCTGCACGGCGGCCACCACCGGCTGTGGGAGCCGGGAGAGCACGGCGAAGCGCTCGTGGACCCAGCGGATGCCCTCGTAGTAGTTGCGGGTCCGCTCGGCGGCCGTCGCGCCCGTGATGTCGCCGCCGGGGGAGGTCACGTCGATGCCCGCGCAGAAAGCCCGGCCCTCGGCGCGCAGCAGGACCACCCGTACGGCAGGATCGAAGCGGATCCGGTCCGCGAGCAGGCCCAGCTGGCGGGTGGACTCCCAGCTCCAGCCGTTGAGCCGGTCCGGGCGGCAGAGGGTGAGGACCGCGATCCCGTCCGCGACCTCCAGCCGGATGCGCTCCTCACCCTCCGCGATGTCGTTGCCGATGGTGTCGATCACCGAGCCGACCTGCCCCCCGCCGATAACTGATGAACCGTCAGTTTAGGGGGCGGGGGCTCAGCGCGAGAAGACCTCGAACGTCACCGCCGGGCGGCCGCCGAAGCGCACCGACGCCTGCTGGGCGAAGCCGGTGAGGAAGTTCCGGCAGTACTCCTCCGGGTCCTGGTCGGTGAGCACCTCGATGTACGCCTTGTGCTCCATCAGCGACTTGATGGAGCGTTCCAGGCCGGGGCCGGCATCCGCCGCGTGCGTCGGCGTCGAGGACCCGGCGACCGCGACCCAGCGCACCCCGTTCCAGGGCTCCAGGCCCTGCTCGGAGAGGAGCTCCGGGAAGATCCACCGGTTGCCCGCGTCGGCGGCGGCGTCCAGGGTGGCCCGGCCGACGGCCTTGTGGTCGGGGGTGTTCCAGTAGCCCCCGCCGCCCTGGCCGCCCCAGGTGTCGCGGTGGTTGAGGGTGATGAGCAGTTCGGGGCGGTGCCGGCGGATGGCGGCCGCGATGTCCCGGCGCAGGTCGAGGCCGTACTCGACGATGCCGTCACGGTAGTCGAGGAACTCCACGGTGGAGACCCCGACGACGGCGGCGCTCGCGCGCTGCTCGGCCTCGCGCAGCGGGGCGCACTCCTCGGGCGGAATCGTGTCGATGCCGGCCTCGCCGCGCGTGGCCAGGAGGTAGACGACCTCGCGGCCGCCGTCCGTCCAGTCGGCGATCGCCGCAGCGCCGCCGTACTCCAGATCGTCGGGGTGGGCGACCACCGCGAGGGCGCGCTGCCAGTCGGTGGGCATGGGCTCCAGGGGCGCGGGCTGATCCAGTTGTTCGGTCATGAGTCGCACAATAACCGCACCCCGCGCACCGGAAGCGGCGTTCTAGACCTCGTCGCGTACGAGGGCCAGCAGGTGGTCGAGGACGCGGGGGCCGCCGGCGCGTACGCCGTCGTGCTCGAACTCGTCCGTCACCCAGGTGCGCAGGCCCCGGATCGCCCGGGCGGTCTGCAGGGAGTGCGCGGTGTCCACGTACATGTCGTCGTGGTAGATCGCGGCGGCCACCGGCACCTCGTTGGCGGCGAGTCGGGCCGGGTCGTACAGGGGCTGCCAGCCGGTACGGGCGGCCAGCAGTTCGGCGGTCTCGCGCAACGGGGCCAGCGCGGGGTCGGCGGTGAAGTGCCAGGGGTGGATGGTCTCGCCGGTGAAGAGCAGGGGCCCGTCGCCCGCGAGGGTCTTCTCGGCGTCGAAGCCGGGGTGGCCCGCGCGGACCCGTTCCGCGGCCCAAGCGGTGGGCGCGGCCGGGACTTGGGCGTAGATGGGCTCGTGGAGCAGGGCGTAGAGGGGGTGCGCGGCGAAGGAGAGCAGTCCGTGGACGCCCTCCAGGAAGGCGTCGGACAGGGCGGGGCCCGCCGAGGTCGGGACGAAGGCGTCCTCGAGGAGATAGTGCAGCTGGTGGCTTCCGTCGCCGGTGCCGAGCAGGATGCCGAGGGACTGGAACGCCGCGGCGGTGAGGCGGTAGCCGCCGGGGAGTTCGGCCGGGCGCTCCACGAGGTGGGCGGCGATGCGGCGGGCGCGCTCGACGTCCATCGGGTAGCGGGCGTAGTGGGCCAGGTTCTTCCGCTCGATGCGGGGGTACGCGGCTTCGTACACCTCGTCGGCGGTGGCGGTCAGGGACGGGAGGCCACCGGTGATCAGGGCGGCGGTCAGGCCCTCGGGGGCGGTGGAGAGATAGTGGGTGGTGCAGAAGCCGCCGAAGCTCTGCCCGAGCACGGTCCAGGGCGCGCCGCCGGTCAGGCCGGGGCGGATGACCTCGGCGTCGCGCACGATGGAGTCGGCGCGGAAGTGGGCGAGGTACTCGGCCTGCTGGGCGGGAGTGCCGCGCAGGGGCAGGGTCTGCCGGTTGGCGGGGGTGGAGCGGCCGGTGCCGCGCTGGTCGAGCAGGAGGACGCGGTACTCGGTGAGCGCCCGCTCCAGCCAGGCCTGCCGGCCGACGAAGCGGCGGGCGCCGAAGCCGGGGCCGCCCTCCAGGTAGAGCAGCCAGGGCAGGGTCTCGGGATCCTTGCCGGTGGCGACGGCCTCGCGGGCGTACAGCTCGATGCGCTCGCCGTCCGGGCGTGTGTGGTCGAGCGGGACGGTGAACCGGTGGTCGGTGAGGACGGCACCGGGCTGGCGGTAGCTGCGGTCGACGGTCACGAACGGCCCCTGGGTGTGCGGCTGCCCCGGGCGGATCGCGACCGGGTCACGGGTCTGGCGGCCGCCGAGTGCAGTACGGACCCACCGGCCGCCTAGCACCTTACCGGCGGCTGCACCGGCCGAGAACCGCGGGGTCTTTGCGATCCGCCGACGGGACCGGCCGGCCCGGCCCCGGTGCAGGGAGGTCGGGGCCGGACCGGGTCGCATCGATGCAGGGCCGGGCGGGTGCCGGGCGGGGTCTAGAACTCGACCACCGAGCGGAGGACCTCGCCCCGCTCCATCCGTGCGAAGGCGGCTTCGACCCCGTCGAGCGGGATGGTCTCGGACACGAAGGCGTCGAGGTCGAGGCGGCCCTGGAGGTAGAGGTCGATGAGGAGGGGGAAGTCCCGCTCGGGCAGGCAGTCCCCGTACCAGGAGGACTTGAGGGCGCCGCCGCGGCCGAAGACGTCGAGGAGCGGCAGTTCGAGCTTCATCTCCGGCGTCGGCACGCCGACCAGGACCACGGTGCCTGCCAGGTCGCGGGCGTAGAAGGCCTGCTGGTAGGTCTCGGGGCGGCCCACGGCGTCGATGACGACGTCGGCCCCGTTTCCGCCGGTGAGCCCCTGGATGGCCTTGACCACGTCCTCCGTACGGCCGTTGACGGTGTGGGTGGCGCCGAGGCCCCGCGCCCACTCCAGCTTCCGGTCGTCGAGGTCGACGGCGATGATCCGGCCCGCGCCGGCGAGGCGGGCGCCGGCGACGGCCGCGTTGCCCACTCCCCCGCAGCCGATGACGGCGACGGAGTCGCCCCGTCCGACGTTGCCGGTGTTCAGGGCGGCTCCGAGGCCGGCCATCACCCCGCAGCCGAGGAGTCCGGCGGCGGCCGGCGCGGCGGCCGGGTCGACCTTGGTGCACTGACCGGCCGCGACCAGGGTCTTCTCGGCGAACGCGCCGATGCCGAGCGCCGGGGAGAGCGGCGTGCCGTCCTCGAGGGTCATGGGCTGCGTGGCGTTGTGCGTGTCGAAGCAGTACCAGGGCCGGCCGCGCTTGCAGGCCCGGCAGGTGCCGCAGACCGCACGCCAGTTGAGGATCACGAAGTCGCCGGGCGCGACGGAGGTGACGTCCGGGCCGACGGATTCGACGATCCCGGCGGCCTCGTGGCCGAGCAGGAACGGGAACTCGTCGTTGATGCCGCCCTCGCGGTAGTGGAGGTCGGTGTGGCAGACCCCGCAGGCCTGCACCTTGACCAGGGCCTCGCCGGGCCCGGGGTCGGGCACGAGGATCGTCGTCGTCTCCACCGGTGCGCCCTTGCTCCGGGCGATGACCCCTCGTACGCGATGCGTCACGTCGTACCCCGCTCTGGTCGGATCTGTCTGGATCAACGAACGTACACGGACGCGGCGGCGGAGGGGAGTTGTGTCACGCCGCGGAAGTCGGAGTGGCGAGTTCCGGTGGCACGGCGGCGCGTAGTGCCGCCGCGAAGGCGGCCACGGCCGGGTGGGCGGCGGCGCCGCTGCGGAAGGCGACCTTGGTGCGCCGCTCCATCAGGAGACGTGTGAGCGAGACGGCCGGGTCGGCGGGCCCCATGACGCCGAGCTGCGGGACCACCGCGACGCCCTGGCCGGCCGCGACCAGGGCGAGCACGGTGGGGAACTCGTCGACCTGGTGGCGGATCCGCGGCGTGAAGCCGGCGGCCTGGCAGGCCCGCAGGGCCATGGCGTGGCAGAGGGTCCCGGGGGTGGCGGTGATCCAGGGAGCGTCGGCGTGGGCCCGCAGCACGGAACCCTGGTCGGGGCCCTGACGGGGGATCCGGTCGGGGCTCCGGTCGGCGCGCTCGCCGGCGTCCTGGCCGAGGTCCCGCTCGGCGGTGACGGCGTCCCCCGTCGTTCCCTTCGGGGCGGCCAGGTACATCGCCTCCCGGTACAGCGGTTCCGTGGCGAGCCCCGGCTCCTTCTGCGCGGGGACGAAGTCGTACTCGTGGATCAGGGCCACGTCCAGGTCTCCGGCGCGCAGCGCGTGCGCGACCGCCGCCGGGTCGGTCTCCGACACCATCGGCTCCAGCCCCGGATGGCGCCGGGCCAGTGTGACCAGGGCGGCCGGGACGATGGCCCGGATGGCGGTGGGGAAGGCCCCGATGCGCAGGGCGCCGGCCAGGCCGCTGCGCGCCTCGGCGAGTTCGGCGTCGGCCTGTTCGAGCCGCTCCAGGACGGCCTCGGCGTGCCGGACCAGGTTCTGCCCGGCGGGCGTGAGCCGGACCCGGCGGCCGGTGCGCTCGAGCAGCGGCAGGCCCGCCTCGCGTTCGAGGACTCCGAGTTGCTGGGACACCGCCGAAGGGCTGAAGGCGAGGGCTTCGGCCACGGCGGCGATGGTCCCGCGGCGGGCGAGTTCGCGCAGCAGGCGCAGGCGTCGTACGTCGAGCATCGGCTCAGCTTACGCTTCGGGTAAGAAACGCGAACTGGATTTGATGCTCCGGGCAGATGAAGCTCGTGGGCATGGCACAGGACCTCTCCCTCCACGGGATTCACGTACCGCTCGTCACCCCCTTCACACGCGCCGGGGACGTCGCCGCCGACGCCCTGGAGACACTCGCCCACACGGTGCTCGACGAGGGCGCCACCGGGATCGTCGCCCTCGGCACCACCGGCGAGCCCGCCGCCCTCGACGAGGCGGAGCGCGACCTCGTCACCGACGTCTGCGCCCGGGTCTGCCGGGAGCGGGGCGCGATGCTGACCGTGGGCGCCGGGGCGAGCGGCACCCGGGCCGCCGAGGCGGCGCTCGGCCGACTGGCGAGGTGGCCAGAGGTGCGGGCGGCGCTGGTGACGGTGCCGTCGTTCGTGCGGCCCGCGGCGGCGGGGGTGCTGGCGCATTTCGCGCGGCTGGCCGAGGTGAGCCCCGTACCGCTGGTCGTCTACCACATCCCGTACCGGACCGGGCAGCCGCTGGACGCGGTCGCGCTGCGGGCACTCGGGGAGCTGCCCGGGGTGGCCGGGATGAAGTACGCCGGCGGCGGCATCGGCGAGGACGCGGTGACGCTGCTCGGCGGGCTGCCGGACGGGTTCGCGGTGCTGGCGGGCGACGACGTGTACCTGTCGCCGCTGCTGGCGCTGGGCGCGACGGGCGGGATCCTGGCCTCGGCGCACCTGGCGACGGCGCGGTACGCGGAGCTGATGGCGGCCTGGCAGGCCGGCGACGTGCCGCGGGCGCGCACCCTGGGCCACGGCCTGGCCCGGTTGTCGGCGGCGCTCTTCGCCGAGCCCAATCCGGCGGTGGTCAAGGCGGTGCTCCACGCCCGGGGCCGGATCCCCACGCCCGACGTACGGCTCCCCCTGCTGCCGGCGGGCGAGGAGGCGGTGTCGGCGACGCTGGCGCGGCTGGCGGAGCTGGCGGAGCTCTAGCAGCCCCCGGGACCATGACGGGCATGCCGGGAAGGGCCCACTGTGGGCGATTCACAAACAACGGGCGAGATGCCCGAATCGGGCATGAGTGCGGGCGACTTGTCCGTTTCCCCGAAGGGCTTCGGGAGCCCGTGATGTGAGTCACTCGAATAGGGACAACATCATTTATTCGGAGGCGACTATTCCCTTTTCCCGGAAAGGAATTTCGTCATTCCCGGAAGGTGCTCCCAAGGTCATTTCCGACCCCGGAACGGGGAAGTCGATCACCCGGTGGAATTCAAGCCTTGTTCCGGCCCGGCGGGCTCGCTTACGGTCACGTCGTTCCCAGCGGGCAGCTTCCTAAACCGGTCGCCGCCAGGGATCCCCCGCACCCCGCACGTGAGGAATTCCGCCATGCCCGGACTCGGAAAGCACCGTCGGCCGAAGCAGCGCCCGATCGCCCGCAAGCTGGCCTTCGCCGGTACCGGCGGCGCTGCCCTCGCCCTGCCGCTCATCAGCGCGACCACGGCCGGGGCGGCCGTGACGCAGCCGGCCTCGGCGCCCGCCGCGACGACCGCCACACTGCCCGCCGTCAAGCCGGCGGTGGAAAAGGCGGCCGCTCCCCTGACCTATTCGGTGACCGTGGGCGACACCCTTTCGAAGATCGCCGTCGAGCATTCGGTGAGCGGCGGCTGGCAGGCCCTCTACGAAACCAACCGGAACGCCATCGGCACCAACCCCTCGATCATTCGCCCCGGGCTCAAGCTGAGCATCGGCGCGGCGGCGAAGGCGGCCGTCGCCAAGGCGACCGCGGCGAAGGCGACGACCGCTGCGGCCAAGACCGGCACCACGTACGCGAACAACCTCGACGGCTGGATCCGGCAGTCGCTGGACATCATGGCCCAGCGCGGAATCCCGGGCAGCTACAACGGAATTCACCGCAACGTGATGCGCGAGTCCTCCGGCAACCCGCTGGCCATCAACAACTGGGACTCCAACGCCGCGGCCGGCATCCCCTCCAAGGGCCTGCTCCAGGTCATCGACCCGACTTTCCGGGCCTACCACGTGCCCGGCACGTCCATGGACTCGTACGACCCGGTCGCCAACATCACGGCCGCCTGCAACTACGCGGCAGCCCGCTACGGCTCGATCGACAACGTCAACGGCCCGTACTGACCCGGCAGCAGGGCAGGGGCCGCCCCGCTTCAGACCCCCGCGGCCCCGGCGGCCCCCGCCCCGGCGGCCCCCGCATCCGCCGCGTCCCCCACGGACTTGCGGTACGCCGCCCCCAGCTCGGTCACGTCCACGGACCAGTGCACGACCGCTCCCGGGGCGGAGCCCGTGTACGTGCGGACCAGTTCGAGCACGGCCCGGCTCAACTCCGCTTTCACCTCGTCCGTACGGCCCGGCAGCAGGGCCAGCTCGACATGGACGAGGGCGTGTTCCGGCGCTCCGTCGGCCACGAAGGTCTCCTCGGCGCGCCGGAAGCGGGTCTTGCAGGTGTCGACGGGGGTGTCGGCGATCCGCGCAGTCAGCGGGTGCAGGGCACCCGCGAACCCGCGCCGGTCGAAGGCGTCGGACAGGGACGCGGAGTAGTCCACGGTGATCTGCGGCATCAGGCGCTCCAACTTCGGGTCTCCGGCGTTGACGCCAGTCTCCGCCATCCCGTCCGCGCCGTCAGAGCCAGCCCTGGCGGCGGGCCGCTCGGACGGCCTCCATGCGGTTGCGGGTGCCGGTCTTGCCGATGGCCGAGGACAGGTAGTTCCGTACCGTCGACTCGGACAGGTGGACCCGGGCCGCGATGTCGGCCACGGTGGCCCCGTCGACCGCGGCGTTCAGTACGTCGACCTCGCGCCCGGTCAGCGGATTCGGGCCGGCGCTGAGCGCGGCGGCCGCGAGCGAGGGGTCGATCACGGTTTCCCCGGCCAGCACCCGGCGTACCGCGGCGGCCAGTTCCTCCACCGGCCCGTCCTTGACCAGGAACCCGGCGGCCCCCGCCTCCATCGCCCGGCGCAGATAGCCGGGGCGCCCGAAGGTGGTCAGGATCAGCACCCGGCAGTCGGGGCAGCGCGTGCGCAGCTCGGCGGCGGCGTCGAGCCCGCTGAGCCCCGGGAGTTCGATGTCGAGCAGGGCCACGTCCGGCCGCTTCGCGATCGCTGCGGGCACGATCTCGTCCCCGGCGCCGACCTGCGCCACGACCTCGATGTCCTCCTCCAGGCCGAGCAGCAGGGCCAGCGCTCCGCGCATCATGCCCTGGTCCTCCGCGAGCAGGACCTTGATCATCGACTCTCCTCGTTCTCCGGAATCTCCGGGTGCTCTGCGCTCCCCCCGCCTTCCGGTCCGGCCGGCTCCACCGGAAGTTCGGCGGTGACCCGGAAGCCGCGGCCCGGGCCCGGGGCCGGGCCGCCGACGAGGGTGCCACCCGCCGCGGCGAGTCGTTCGGTCAGGCCGGTCAGGCCGCTGCCCGGCGGGGTCGAGCCTACGCCGTTCCCGTCGTCGGTGATCACCAGGCTGACCCGTTCCGCCGAGCTCCGTACCTCGATCTCGCAGGTGGTCGCGCCGCTGTGCCGGATCGCGTTGGTGGCGGCCTCGCGGACCACCCAGCCGAGCAGGGCAGCCGCCTGCGGGGGCAGCGGGGGCCCGGACTGCCGTACGACGGGCTCGATCCCGGCGGCGGTCAGCGCGCCGCGGGCCCGGTCGAGTTCGGCCGCGAGGCTGGCCTCGCGGTAGCCGGTGACGGCCTCGCGGATCTCGGTGAGCGCCTGGCGCCCGACGGACTCGATGTCGGCGACCTGGGCGAGGGCCGCGTCCATGTCGCGGGGGGCGATCCGGCGGGCCGCCTCCGATTTCACGACGATCACGGAGAGGGTGTGGCCGAGCAGGTCGTGCAGATCGCGGGAGAAGCGCAGCCGTTCCTGGTCCACGGCGGCCCGGGCCAGCTCCTGCCGTGTCTCGCGCAGTTCCTTGACCGTCTCGGACAGGGCGAGGATGGCCGCGGTGACCATGCCGGACACGAGCGTCCCGTAGGCGATGCCAAGGGTGTCCCAGCCCTCGTCCAGTCCCGCGATCGCCCCGGCGAGGGCGGTGACGGCGAACATCACCGGGCCGAGAATGCGGCCCCGGACCACCGCGCCGGTGGCCAGGCCCCACAGCGGGAAGAACAGCAGCCAGTTACCCCCGTACGCGAGGGCGAGGCCGCAGGTGACCGCGCCCAGGGCGGCGAGGCACCAGCGGGTGCTGGCGGCCTCCCGCGCCCGCCGGTCGAAGGCGCGGAACACCAGGGTGATGTAGAGGGAGTTGAAGACCAGCAGGCCGAGGGCGCCGATCCACGGGTTGGGGGTCTCCCCCTTGATCACGTTGGAGATGGCGCCCATGCCGAGCAGCAGCCACGGCAGCAGCGTGAAGGCATTGGCCGGGCGCATCGGGCCGCGGCCGTGGTCGGGTGCCTCCCCGCACTCCTTGCGCCTCTTCACCCGCGCCCGCCATTCGGCCTTGCGGGCCGCCCAGTCGGCCTTCCAGTCCTCCTCGGCCCCCGGCCTGCCGTGCGTCTTCATTCCCGTCCCCTGCTTCATGCGTTACACCGTCCTCGCGGACCGACGGTACGAGAACACCGCGTACGAGCCGAACAGCAGGGCCCATGCCGCGAGTACGGCGACCGCGCCCAGGCCGGGGGCGGCGCCGGCGGCGAGGGACTGGCCGATCTCGGCGAAGCGGCGCGTGGGGGTGAAGCCGGAGAGGGAGCGCAGCCAGTCCGGGAACAGCTCGACCGGGAACCAGAGTCCGCCGACGACGGAAAGGGCGAGGCTGCACCCGACGTTGACCACGCCGGTGCTCTGGGCGGTGAGCCGGTAGCCGTTGCCGATGCCGAGCAGGGTGAACGGGAGCGCGCCGAGCCACAGGACGAGGGCCACGGCGGCCCACTGCCAGGCCTCGAGCCGGACTCCGTTGACGAACGCCCCGGCCGCGAGTACGGCCGCGATGGCCGGCAGCACGATCACCGAGCCGGTCAGGGCCCGGCCGGCCACCACCTGGCGCGGGGTCATCGGGGTGACCCGCAGCTGGCGCAGCCAGCCGATGCCCTTGTCCTCGGCAACGCCGTTCCCGGTCGAAAGGGCTGCGCCCAGGGCCCCGTAGGCGGCCATGGCCACCATGGAGGCCGTCTTCCACTCGCCGGCGCCGGCGTCGGTGCCGAGGTTGGTGAAGAGCAGGTACATCAGCACCGGCATGCCGATGCCGAAGACGACGAAGCCGGTGTCGCGCAGGGTACGGCGGACTTCGAGGCGGACGTAGGCGGTGATCATCGGGCACTCCCCGTGGAAGCGGTGCAGGCGGTGTCGGTGAGGGCGAGGAAGGCGTCGTCGAGCGAGGGCGCGGTGACCTCGATCCCGCGGATGGCGCCGAGCCCGGCGAGGGCGACGACCGTCGCGTCCGGGTCCTCCGTACGCAGCCGCGCACGGTCTCCCCGTACCTCTACGGAGACCACCCCGGGCAGTTCGCCGAGGCCCTCGGTGGGGCGCCCGGCCAGGTCGACGGAGACCAGCGACCCGCCGGCGGCGCGCCGCAGCTGCTCCCCCGTGCCGTCGGCGACGATCCGCCCGCGGTCGACGACCACGATCCGGTCGGCGTGGGCGTCGGCCTCCTCCAGGTAGTGCGTGGAGAACAGGACGGTGTTGCCGCGCCGGGCATAGCCGCGCATGGAATCCCAGAAGGCGCGGCGGGCCTCTACGTCGAGGGCGGCGGTCGGCTCGTCGAGCACGATCAGCTCCGGGTTGCCGGCGAGGGCGACGGCGAAGCGGACGCGCTGGGCCTGGCCGCCGGAGAGCCGGTCGATGCGGCGGCCGGCGAGGTCGGTGAGCCCGGCGAGCTCGAGCGCCTCGGCGACGGGCAGGGGGGCCGGGTAGGTCCGGGCCACGAAGCCGATGAGCTCGCGCACGGTGATCCGCGGTACGGCGCGCCCCTCCTGGAGCATCGCGCCCACCCGGCCGCTCCGGACCGCCTGCGCGGGGGTCTGCCCGAAGAGCCGTACGCTGCCGGCGTCGGGCTCGTTCAGGCCGAGCAGCAGGCTGATGGCGGTGGACTTCCCGGCGCCGTTGCGGCCGAGCAGGGCGACCGTCTCGCCGCGCCGGACGTCGAGGTCGATGCCCGCGACGGCGTGGACGGGACCGAAGGACTTGGCGGCGTGCCGGAACCGGATGGCGGGCTCGTCGTTCGGCGGCTTCGCGGTCTGCATCGGCCGCGTCGTCTGTGTGGTGGGCATCGTCTGCGTCATGCCCACCACGCTATGGACCGGGCGGGGTCCCCCGGCAGATCCGCATGTACGGACCCCACCGGTACAAATGTCCTGGCCCGGCGGCCGCGAGCTGGGGGCCTACGGGCCCAGCCGGAGGCCGGCCTCGATGGCCATCTCGACGAACGCGATGGTGTCGCGCACCCGTGCGGCCGGGTCGGTGTCGTAGCCGGGTGCGGAGGTGCCGGCTCCGTTCCGGATGCGGAGGGCTTCGTTCACGATCGGGCGCCACTCCGTGTCGAAGGCGGTCAGGGCGTGCCGGCCGGCGCCCCCCTTGGACGTGAGCCGGCCGGTGGCCAGCAGGTGGTGCAGCCGGGCGACGCCCAGCACGAACCACTCCGTCAGCCCTTGTGCCCGCTCCGTCGGCCCGGCCGCGACGGTCCCTTCTCCGGCGCGCAGTTTCGCGAGTGCCGGCCGCCAGTAGTCGCGGAGGTTGCCGTAGGAGTACGCGCGCAGCGCCGTTTCGTCGGCCCACACGTCGCCGGGCCCGAGCCGGGGACCGCGCAGGGTGATCGCGCCCCGGGCGAGTTCGTGCCAGGTCACGGCATTGACGCCGAAGCGGCCGACGGGCTGGAACTCCCATTCCCCGATGCACGGTACGTCCGGGCAGTCGGCCGGCGGACCGGTCAGATCGGCGCGGGTGACGTGGAGTCCGTCGAAGTACGGGCGCGGGTGGTGGCGGCCGAGCTCGGCGAGGGCCTCGCCGAGGCGCTGGACGACGTGGCCGGCCGGGCGCCCGCTCAGCACCGCGACGAAGTCGATGTCGCTGCGTCCCGGGCGGTAGTCCCCGTACGTGAGCGAGCCGTGCAGGTACAGCCCCTCGACGAGGCCGGGTGCCGCCCGGTCGGCCGCTTCCAGGTAGGCACCGGCCGAGCGGCGGACCTCGGGGGGCAGGGACGGCGAGGGCACGGTGATCATGCTAGTCACACGTACGCGGCCGGCGGGCGCGGGCGCGGATCAGGGTGCGGACTGGGGCCGCCAGGCCGTATCCGACGTCCTTGCGCAGGGCCCGGACGCCGGCCCGTTCCACGGCGGTCAGCTGGTGCCCCATCAGCTCCGACATGGTGGCGATCACCGGGCGCAGGCCCGGCTCGACCAGGTCGAGGATGCCGTCGGTGGCGTCCAGGGCGAGCCGGGCGAGCCGGGTTTCGGCGGCGAGGAGCGCGCGTACGGCCGGGGTGTCGCGGGCCTGTTCGAGGTCGGCCCGGGTGACGGAGTGCTCGGCGAGGCGGGCCCGCGGGAGGCAGAGCCGGCCCTCCGCGAGGTCTCCGGCGAGGTCGGCGAGGAAGTCGACCCGCTGGGCGGCGTCGACGAACCGCCGCCATCCGGCGGCCTGTTCCTCGTCGGGGCCGCCCTGGTACTGGAGCCCGGTGAACACGAGCACCCCGGGCCAGGCGTAGGCGTCGAGGTAGGCCTGGAAGTCGTCGTCGGTCTCGAAGCCGTCGAAGCAGGCCTCGGCGGTGGCGGCGCCCGCCAGGAACCGGGAGACCCAGTGTTCGGGCAGGCCGCGGGATGTGACGGCGTGCGCGTAGGCACGCAGCAGCGGGTCGGGGCTGTCGCCGGTCTTCAGGGCCGCCTCCACCTGCCCGGCGAGTGCGGCCAGACCGACGGATCGTTCCTGCAGGGTGCCGGTCTCGGCCACGTCGTCGACCAGGTTCATGAAGCCCACCCCCGCCGTCAGCCAGGGCACCAGCGGCGGCGCTGCGAGCAGGCGCAGCGTCAGGTACGGGGCCGGCTCGCGGCGCAGGACCCGGCGGGCGACGCTCGTGTAGTCGTCGCGCAGCCGGGGGTCCGAGATACCGGCCGCCGTCAGGGTGGTGCGCCAGCTGGGCATGGTGGTCGTACTCCTCGAACCGTGAAGGGCCGTACGCAGCTGCGGCGTGCGTACGGGTACACGATGTCAGGAGCGGTAGACCTTCTTCACGTTGCCCTGGGTGTCGGCGTAGACGTAGCCGCCCTGCCCGTACTCGTCGCTGAGGTAGGGCCGCATGGACAGCGAGGCCGGATCGAGGATCCAGGGCTCGACGATGACGTAGCGGGAGGTCGGGTTGGCCACGCCGAGCTCCTGCTTGGCCTTGTCGAGGAGGCCGGGCAGGGCGTCCCAGTTGACGGCCGCCATGTCGATCAGCGGCTCGTCCGCCTTGACGGTGCCGCCGGGTCCGGTGCGCTTCGCCTCGCCGTCGCGGTACTGGTAGCGGTCGTAGGTCTTGGCTCCGGGGCCGGTGGGGATGGAGGCGAGCACGTACTCCTCGTAGACCGTCATCTCCACGAACTGGGTCGTGCCGGACTTCTGCTTGAGGGCCTCGAGCGCGGTGCGCACGTTGGCGGGGGTGAGCAGGCTGCCCTTGGGGGCGGCGACCGGGCTGCCGACCGATTTGGGGAGGCTCGGCTTGGGGCTGGAGGCGGTGGAGGGGCCCGTACTGGCAACGGTGTCACCTCCCTTCGCGGCGCCGCTGCCGCCTTCGCCGTCGGGCATCCACTTGACGAGCCCGATCACGCCGCCCGCCAGGACCAGTGCGAGGAGGCCGCCGAGCAGCACCGGGCGGCGGCGCGGGGCGTGTGGCGCCGGGACGGGCGCGGTGACCGAGTACGGGGACCCGCCCCCGGGGGTGAACGGCGCCGCCGGCGCGTAGGGCTGCGGAATCTGCGGCTGCGCGGGCCGGGTCTGGGCGAGGCCGATGCCGATCCCCGGCTGCGGGGTCGGCGGCCCGTACTGGCCCAGGACCGTCGGCGACGCGACCGGCGAGGCACCGCCGCCGAGAGCAGTGCTCGCATCCCGGAGCAGTTGTTCCAGCTGCGCCGCGTCGGGCCGTACAGACAGGTCCCGTACGAGCAGCCGTTCCAGTACGGGCCCCAGCGGGCCGGAGCGCACCGGAGCCGGGATCGGCTCGTCGAGCACGGCGACGACGGTGGCCAGGGTGGTGGCCCGGCGCAGCGGATGGGCCCCCTCCGCGGCCACGTAGAGCAGCATGCCGAGCGACCACAGGTCGGAGGCCGCCAGGCCTTCCTCGCCGCGTGCCCGCTCCGGGGCGATGTACTCCGGCGAGCCGATCAGTACGCCGGTGGAGGTGAGGGCGGTCGAGCCGTGCAGGGCGGCGATGCCGAAGTCGGTCAGCACGGCCGAGCCGTCGGGGCGCAGCAGCACGTTGGCCGGCTTCACATCGCGGTGGAGCACCCCCTCGGCGTGTGCGGCCCGCAGCGCGGACAGCACGTCGAGGCCGATCCTCAGCACGTCGGCGACCGGCATCGGCCCCGACTCGAGCCTGTCGTGCAGGGAGCCGCCCTTGACCAGCTCCATCACGATCCACGGGTGCCCGTCCGTGCCGGCCGCGGGCTCGACGATGTGGTGGATCGTCACCACGTGCGGGTGCGCGAGCCGGGCGAGCGCCCGTGCCTCGCGGATGGCGCGTTCGCGCAGCTGGACGGTGAGTCCGGGCTGGGCGGCGGCGGTCGCCGGGTCCGGCGGGCGCACCTCTTTGAGGGCGACGTCGCGGTGCAGTGCGATGTCGCGGGCGCGCCACACCGTGCCCATACCGCCGGCGCCCAGGGGCGCGATCAGTTCGAAGCGGCCGTCGACCAGCTGTCTGCCGGCCTCACTCATGTCCATGGCCGGTCATCGTAGGCGCCGCCGGTGTCAGCAGCGTCGGCGGTCCACCGTCACCGTGCCCTGGGCGGTGGCCAGCGTGCGGTCGTAGCAGCCGTGCCCGGCCTCCGACCCGTACAGCTGGTAGCGCTCGGAGCTGGTGCCGACCGCGTGCCGCTGCTCGCGCGGGACGTTCGCCGTGTAGGAGGCGTCGCCCGTGTACCGGTCGTCGAGCCGGGTCCGGTCCACGGTCCGGCCGCCGTGCAGGGTGGTCGTCTCGGCGCGGTCGCCGAGTGCGATGACGGTGCGCAGCCGGTCGCCGGAGCCGAGGGTGGTCTCGCCGTCCATCGTGTACGTGCGTGCGGTGCGGACGGTGGTGGGCCCGCGGGTGACGCTCTCCTCGTCGGTCCAGGTGGCGGTCAGGGCGTCCTGGTTCTCGCCGTCCGTCCAGCGGTGCACGGAGGTGTTGTGGACGGCGCGGGTGACGGTGGTGGTGACCCGGCCGTGGGAGGTGTCGAGGCGGCCGGCGACGGTGAGGCGGTGGCCGCCCTCGGTGTCGAGGCGGTGTTGCGCACCGGGCGTGGCGGGCGTCCAGCGGGTGGAGCCGGCCGGCTCGCCCTCCTCGTGCCGGGTGAGGGAGCCGGTGACGACCGTACGGCCCTCGTCCTGCCACAGGAGGAGGTTCGTCGGGGTGCTCCAGCCGCTCTGCCCGGCCGGGACGCCGGCGACGGACACCTCGATCCGGTGCGGGCGGCCGTCGTTGAGGAGGGCGGCGTACGGGGTGAGGTCGTAGACGACCGGCTGGACGTCGAAGGCGCGGGGCGCGGGGGTGACGTACCAGAGGAAGGGGTTCGACCAGCCGCCGGTCCACACGGTCGGGAAGGGGGCCGCGATGCCGGCGAGCTGCCCGTCCACGGAGATCCGGACCTCGCGGTACGGGCCGTCGGCGGCCTTGCAGGAGTACGGGGCGGCGTCGGGGGTGGTCATGTACCAGTACTCCTCGCAGCCGCCGCCGGAGCCGGTGGCGTACACCTCGGCGAGGAGCCGCTCGGTGTTGCGCGGGGTGGTGACGGAGGGGGTGGTGAGCGGGAGGACGCGGTCGGGGGTGTCGGGGGCGGGGATGTGCCGGTCGTGGTCGGCGGCGTAGAAGGTGAGGGTGACCTTGACGTCGATGACGCCGGTGTAGGTGTCGTTGACGACGTTGCCGATCAGCATCTCGACGGGCTGCGGCCGGCTGAGGGTGTCGCGGTACCGGGTGACGTCCTTCTCGACGGACCAGGTGATGCCGTCGGGCGAGGGCTCGGGGGTGGAGGTGCGCAGGATTTCGACGCCGCCGAGGGAGAGGTGGCCGAGGCGGTCGTACTGGCGGCCCTTGACCTTGCCGTCGAGGCGCAGGACGACTTTGGCCCAGGCCCCGCTGCCGCATGCGGCCGGGGGTGTGTAGTTCCCCAGGTAGGGCGTGTAGTCGCGGAACTGTGCCTCGGCGACGGTCACCTCGCAGGACCGGGTCGCGGGGCGGGCGACGGGCGGGGCGGCGGTGAGGGGGTCGTGCCAGTCGGTCCCGAACTCGGGGGGCGGCTCGGCGCCGCCGCCGGGCCGGGGCGCGGCCGATCCGGCCGCCGGGACCGCCGGGACCGCCAGGTCACCCGGGACCGCTTCGGTGGCGCGGTGGGCCCCGCCCGCGCGCGCGGTGGTGTCGGCCGCGGCCGCGGGTCCCGCGGTGCCGGCCAGGGTGCCCGCGGCGAGCGCGAGCGCGCCGAGCAGGCCCATGATCCTGTGTCGTCTCATGGCCCCGCAGTGAATCCCGCCCGACCGGGTGGACACCAGGGCTCCCGCCCGACCCTGGCCGGATCTCGCCCCTGGGTCCCGCGTACGGCGGCGGCCTACGAGGTGCGGAGGATGACCGTGCCGTCGTCATCCGCGTGGACCGTGTCTCCCGGACGGAAGGTGACTTCGCCGATCGTGACCGGCTCGTCCACCGTGCCCGCGCCCGTCTTGCCGCTCTTGCGGGGGACCGTGCCCAGCGCCTTGATGCCGAGGTCGAGTCCGCCCAGGGCCACGCTGTCGCGGACCGCGCCGTTGATGATCAGGCCCGCCCAGCCGTTGTGCTGCGCCGCTCCGGCGATGAGGTCTCCGGTGAGGGCCGTGCGCAGGGATCCGCCGCCGTCCACGACGAGGACCGCGCCCCCGCCCGGGGAGTTGACCAGCTCGCGCAGCAGCGCGTTGTCCTCGTGGCAGGTGACGGTCCGCACCGGGCCCGCGAAGAGCCGGCGCCCGCCGAACTGGCGGAACGGGGTGGTGCAGATGGCCAGGCCCTCGCCGTGCTCGTCGTACAGATCGCTCGTGGGGACGGGCGTGATGGGGGTGTCGGGAGTGACGCTCATGTGACTCGGGGCTCCTCGCAGCTCGTACGTCGCGCCGTGCGGCCCCAGCCTAGGCAGTGCTCCCGGCGCCGCTCAGTCGCGGGAGTTGCCGAACAGGATCCGGTAGCCGATGAGCAGGACCAGCGAGCCCGCGATCGCGGAGCCCCAGGTGGCCGGGTCGTAGAACTCGTTGGCGATCGGCTTGTCCAGGAACTTCGCGGAGAGCCAGCCTCCGACGAAGGCTCCGGCGATGCCGATGAGGGTGGTCCCGATCAGGCCGCCGGGGTCGCGGCCGGGCAGCAGGACCTTGGCTATGACGCCGGCCAGCAGTCCCAGGACGATCCAGCTGACGATCCCCATGTGTGTTCACTCCGCTTCGTCGTGCGTGCGTGTTCCGTGCGTGTTCGCGTTCACGGGGGAGGACGCGAACACCGGCGAAACGGTTCTCAGCTGCGGCGGGTCCGTACGAGCGCGACCCCGGCGGCTGCCGCCGACGCCACCGCGGCGGCCGCGAGCCCGGCGCGGGGCCCCCTTCCGAGCACCGCCCGGGTGGACCGGAAGGAGAGCACGGAGCGGCTCGACAGCGCGCTGAGCACGGAGCCCGAGCTCAGCCAGGACCCCGCGGAGCCGATCGAGAGCACGGAGCCCACGGACCCGACCGACAGCACGCTGCCGGCGGAGCCGATGGAGAGCACCGAGCCGACCGAACCGATGGACAGTACCGAGTTCTTGGACCAGAGCGAGAGGAACGATCCGTCAGCCATACCCGTCATGCTGGCACACGCGTGATCGACACGGCGGCTGCCGGCGCGGGTGCAGGTGCAGGTGCGGGTGCGGGAACCGGCGCCGCGCTCGGGGCCGTCCGCGTCAGCAGCAGTACGCCGCGCGCCGCAGCGAGCGCGCCGGCCGTGGCGAACAGGAGCCCCATTGCGCCGCCCTGGAGGCGTTCGCCGAGCAGGACCATGCCGATGGCGGCCGCGGCGAGGGGGTTGGCCAGGTTCACGACGGCGAGCGGCGCCCCGAGCCCGCCCCGGTAGGCCCGCTGCGACAGCAGCATCCCGCCGACCGCGAACACCACGACGAGCAGGGCCACGGAGACGACCCGCACGCTGAGCAGGGCCCCGCCTCGGCCGCCGGCGACGGCCACCGTCTGGGTCAGGGCGGAGGCCACGGCGGAGGCCAGCCCGGACGCCGTCGCGTGCCGCAGCCCCGAGCTCACGTCCCGGCGTGCGGTCAGCGCCACGATCGCGAAGGCGGTCGCCCCGGACACGGCGAGCGCCTCGGCCAGGGTGAGGGTGTCGTCGGGGGCCGGTCCGGAGGCCGGGAGCAGCAGCAGGCCGAGCCCGACGACGGTGGCCAGGGTGCCCCGCCATTCGGTGTTCGCGACCCGGCGGCCGGCTCCGCGGGCGCCGAGCGGGACGGCGGCGACGAGGGTGAGCGCGCCGAGCGGCTGGACCAGGGTGAGCGGGCCGTAGCGCAGGGCGGCCGCGTGCAGCAGCGCGGCGCCGGCGTTCAGCCCGGCCGACCACCACCAGGCCCCGTTCCCGAACAGGGCACCGGCGCTGCGCGCGACGGCGGCCCGGGCGAGCCGCTCCTGGGCCACGGCGGCGGAGGCGTAGGCCACGGCGGAGGCGAGGCAGAGTGCGACGGCGAGGACGGTGGCGTTCATCGGCCGACCCCCACGACCTCGGAACCGGCCCCCACGACCTCGGAACCGGCCCCGACGACCTCGGAACCGGCCCCCACGGCGTTCCGCGGGCGCGGCAGGTGCCGTACGACGGGCAGCGAGCCGGTACGCGCCTGCGGGCGCGGGACGACCAGCAGCGCCCCGCCGAGCAGCACGGTGGCGACGATCGCGTCGAGCCAGTAGTGGTTGGCGGTGCCGACGACCACGAGCAGCGTCAGCAGCGGGTGCAGCAGCCACAGCACGCGCCAGCGGGACCGGGTGGCGGCGATCATGCCGAGCGCCAGCATCAGCGCCCACCCGAAGTGCAGCGAGGGCATCGCGGCGAACTGGTTGGCCATGGTGTCGGCGGCGGGCGCGGCCCGGTAGACGGAGGGCCCGTAGACCAGCCCGGTGTCCACCAGGTGCGCGGCTTCGAGCATCCGCGGCGGTGCGAGCGGGAAGGCGAGGTGCAGCGCGAGGGCGGCGCCGGTGAGGACGGCGAGTACGCGCCGGGCCCACAGGTAGTGGCCGGGTCTGCGCAGGTACAGCCAGATCAGGAAGACGGCGGTCGCCGGGAAGTGCACGGCCGCGTAGTACGTGTTCGCGGTGTGCACGAGGGCGTCCCCGTGGAGGAGCAGCCGCTGGATCGTGCCCTCGCCGGGCAGGTGCAGGGTGCGCTCGATGTCCCAGATCCGGCCGGCGTTGCGGAAGGCCTCGTCGGTGCGGTCCGTGGAGAGCATCCGGCCCGCCTTGTAGACGGCGAACAGGCCCGCGACGAGCAACAGCTCACGTATGAGGCGTCGCCGCTGCCCGGTTCCCGGGCCGTCGGCCGGCCCGCCAGGTGTCGTGTGGGAGCTCATTCCCCCAACTCTCTCTTCCTGTACTCGCGCGCCGCTTGAACACGGATGGTGCGGTTGGTCGCGCGCTGGGTGCGCCGGTGTGCGGCGGCCGGAGGCGGTCGCGTGCACATCGACACGCCAGTGTATCGATACATTCGCGTATCGATACGCTGGTGTACCGATACGCTCGCGTTCCCGTACACTTTCCTTACGGAACCAACTGCCGCGGAGCCCCCGAGGAGAGCCGCTCACCATGACGTCGACGCCGCCCGCCGCGCGCCGCTCCAAGATCACCCCGGAGCGGGTGCAGGAGTTCTACGACGCCGTCCTGGACCAGCTGCGCGAGCACGGGTACGAGGCCCTGACCATGGAGGGCGTCGCCGCCCGGGCCTGCTGCGGGAAGTCGACGCTCTACCGGCAGTGGAAGACCAAGCCCCAGCTGGTCGCGGCCGCCCTGCGCGCGAACCGGCAGGGCACGCTGGTCGCGGTGGACACCGGCACGCTCGCCGGCGACCTGCGCGAGGCGGCCCGGATCGCGGCCGGCAACTCGGGCCGCGACACCCGCCTCACCCAGGCCCTCGGGCACGCCGTGCTCAGCGACGAGGAGCTGCAGGCGGCCCTGCGCGAGGCGCTGGTCGAGCCGGAGCTGGCCGCGTTCGACGCGATGGTGGCGCGGGCCGTGGCGCGCGGCGAGATCGCGGCGGAGCACCCGGCCCTGGAGTTCCTGCCGGCCCAGCTGATGGGCGTGCTGCGGATCCGGCCGGTGCTGGAGGGGCGCTACGCCGACGCCGACTACCTGGTCCGGTTCGTCGACGGGGCCCTGTTGCCCGCCCTGGGCCTGGCCCCGATCCCCCTCCCGGACCGGAACCGGGCTCCGGCCCCCTGAACCGGTGGGCCGCCGTCACGATGACCTGACGGCGACCCGCCCGCGCTGCCTCGTGGGGACGGCGGCAGCGCGCCACCCGGACGGGGCGGTGGCCACTCACTCGAGGGAGTGACCACCGCCCGGTCTGTGCGGCCCCACGTCAAGGCCTCGCGCAGGGCCCCGCGTCAAGGCCTCGCGGCAACGCGTTGCATCAGGAGCGCAGGGCGCCCATGACCCGGGCGAACTCCTCCGGATCGGCGTCGAAGCCCCGTACGGCGGCGTCCAGCGACCAGACCCCCGAGGCGTCGCGGTTGAACTCCGCGACCGTGGCCGCGGTGGCGGCCGGGACCCCTGCGAAATCGGTCACCGCGAGATCGGTGTAGCCCTCCCGGATCCGGACCCCCGTACCGCCTATGGCCGCGAAGGTCTTCGTACGGGCGCCGCGCGGCCCGGTCCCCTGTATGACCACGCCCACCACGACACGCCCCAACGCGGGCGCCATCCGGTTCAGCTCGAGGGTCATGACCTCGTCGAACCCGAAGCCCTGACCGGTGTGGCTGTCGCGGTTCAGCGTGATCGTGCCGTCGGGGGAACGGCTGCCGAAGTGCACGAGGTGGACCGGCTCCCCGTGCGGGTCCGCGGCGCCGTACACCGCCGCGATGATGTCCAGGTCGTGGGCGGGTGTGCCCGAGGGGCTCGGATCCCACCGCAGGGCGATCTCCACCTTGGCCAGGCTCTTGCGTACTCCGCTCGCCGTCGACGTGCTCACCGAACTCCCCCTCCGCTTGCCGGGCGTTGCCCGGCCATGCTGTCATGCCGCGGCCCTGCCGGTCCGGACGAGCGTACGTTCCCAGCCAGTTGGGCCGGTTCGCTCGGCGTCGTCGACGCGGCCGTCCGCGCGCACGTCCCGATCGGCTGCGGGAGAGCACACACCCACAGAGCAAAAATCGATCACCTGTTCGAAAAGAGCGCTCCCCGAGTCGGTTACTCTCCGCGACCGGCCAGCTCCGATCGCCGTACCGCGCCCGGCCCCGTTTATCCCGTTCGAAGCGCAATGTGCCACAGAAACGCCGGTCACACCGGATCGTTACCTCAAGCTTTGCTCAATTCCAGTGACAGCGCGCCCACCGTCTTCCTAGCTTCCTCGTACACGCGTCTTGACGCTTCTTACGAACCCGCGGTTCCACCCGCTGCCGGCGATCCCGCAGCGGGTCCCGCGTTCCCGAGGAAAGAGTGCAGCATGAAGGTTCCCCAGGCCGGTGCTTTGGCCGCAGTGATCGGCCTCGCCCTGACCGCCACGGCGTGCGGCGGTGACAGCGGCCCCAAGGGGAACCTCTCCATCGGCATCAAGTTCGACCAGCCGGGTGTCGGGCTGCGCGAGCCGGGCGGGATCTTCTCCGGCTTCGACGTGGACGTCTCGACGTACATCGCCAAGGAGCTGGGCTACAAGCCCGAGCAGATCGAGTTCAAGAAGGTCGACAGCTCCGACCGCGAGCTGCTGCTCCAGTACAACGAGGTCAAGTTCGTCGCGGCCAGCTACTCGATCAACGACAAGCGCAAGGAGAAGGTCGACTTCGCCGGCCCCTACTTCCTCGCGCACCAGGACCTGATGGTCCGTGCCGACGACACCACGATCACCAAGGCCGAGGACCTCAACAACAAGAAGCTCTGCTCGGTCACCGGCTCCACCTCGGCGCAGAACGTCAAGGAGAAGCTGGCCCCCAAGGCGAGCGTCCTGGAGCAAGACGGCTACTCGGACTGCGTCATCGCGCTCCAGGACGGCGTGGTCGACGCCCTGACCACCGACAACTCCATTCTGGCCGGGTACGCCGCGCAGAAGGCCAACGTGGGCAAGTTCAAGCTGGTCGGGCTGAGCCTGAGCAACGAGAGCTACGGCATCGGTGTCAAGAAGGGCGACAAGGAGCTCCAGGGCAAGATCAACGCCGCCCTGAAGAAGATGGTCCAGGACGGGTCCTGGGACGCGGCGGTGAAGAAGAACTTCGGCTCTGCCAACTACCGGAACGAGCCCGCCCCCGTGATCACGACGGGCAGCTGACGATCGTCGACGCGGTGGCCGGATTCGACCAGTCGGAGTCGAAGGCGGCGTTCACCACGTAGAGGCGTCCGCCGTGGACCGCCGCCGTCGTGGGCTCGTCGAAGCGCGGATCGGTGATCCGCTTGACGAACCGGCCCCGGCGGCCGTCCGCGCTGAGCGTGAACACGTCGACGGCGTAGTCCCAGTTGCGGACGACGTACAGCGTGCGGCCGTGCACCACCAGCCCGTCGCCGTTGGCCACCGATCCCCCGTCGAGCGGGACCCTGGCGGCGGCGCCGGTGCGCGGGTCGACGCGGAACAGTGCCTGCGCGTTGTCGTTGACCACCAGCAGCGCCCGGCCGTCCGGGGTCCGCTCGATGCCGTTGGAGCCCCAGACCTGGCCGCCGGGCGGGGTCGGGACCCAGTCACCGGTGAGCGCCACGGCTCGCGGGGCCTGGCCGGAGCCTGAGCCGGCGGGCAGGAAGTACAGCACGTCGTTGAAGGAGTCGGTGAACCAGGCTCCGCCGCAGCCGACGACGACGTCGTTGACGAAGGTGGTCCCGGTGGCCGCCTGGTGGGTGGCCAGCACCCGGCCGTCCCCGGCGTGCACGACGCGGATCCGGCCGTCCCCACCCCCCGCGACGAGCAGCCGGCCGTGCCCGTCGAGCTTGAGCCCGACGGACATCGCGCCCGGGCCCTGCCCCCCGGTCAGGATCCGCCCGGCCCCGGTGGCGAGGTCCACGCGGTAGATCGCACCGTCGATCAGCGACCCCGTGTACGCGAGCCCGCCCGGCGAGACGGCGATGCCCTCGGGCTGGAACCCGGGCGGGGTGGGAAGGGCGTCCGGCCGGGACGCGGTGGGCAGGGCCTGGGCGAGCGGTGCGAGCGGCCCCACGAGCGCGGCGCCGCCGAGGGCTGCGGCCGCGCCGAGAAAGCTGCGCCGGCCCAAGGGTCCAGTCACGGTGGTGTCCTTTCAACTGCCGCACCAACTGCCGTGCGAACAGCACACGTTGAACAACATCGGTTGACCCTGCCACCTCAGCACACCACAGCCGCCCCGTCAGTCCCGGACCCGGACCTTTCACAAGGGAATGGGGAGCCTCCCCTTCACGGGAGCCTCCCCTTCACCGTCCCTCTGCGAACGTCAGGCCAGCGGCGCCTTGGCGCGAAGCACCTTCAGGAACTCCCGCATCCAGGCGGAGTGGTCGGGCCAGGCGCGCGACGAGACCAGGGTGCCGTCGACCACGGCCTCGGAGTCCTCGTACACCGCCCCCGCGGCCTTCATGTCGAGTGCCAGCGCCGGGTACGCGGTCACCCGGCGGCCGTCCAGCCCGCCGCTCGCGGCCGTGATCAGCGGGCCGTGGCAGATCTGGGCGATCGGCTTGTCGGAGCCGGTGAAGGCGGCCAGGATCCGCCGCACCTCGGGATCGTTGCGCAGGTACTCCGGCGCCCGGCCGCCCGGGACGACCAAGGCCGCGTACTCCTCGGGAACCACGTCGGCGAACGCCACGTCGGCGGGCCAGGTGTAGCCGGGCTTCTCGGTGTACGTGTCGAAGCCCTCCTCGAAGTCGTGCACCACGAACCGCAGTTTCTTGACCGCCGGCGCCGCGATGTGCACCTCGTACCCCTCCTCGCGCAGGCGCTGGTACGGGTAGAGGACCTCCAACGACTCCGCCGCGTCGCCGGTCACGATGAGGATCTTCGCTGCCATGGGCTGCTCCCGGTAGGGGTGTGCACGGTGTGCACGGTCCGCGCGGCCCCGGCCGGGGCCCCCGCCACCGTGCCCGCAGCGGCACGTCCTGCCAAGAGGTCCTCACCCGTTCGGCCCAGCGGCCATCAGGGGCAGAATCCAGCCTTCCGACACATGGATTTTACCTGTAAGGCACATGACAATGTGAACCTCTGCTCTGCCACCTGATGCCCCGCCAACTGCCATGGCGGGGGCGGTGCCTGCGAAGAGGTATCCCCCACACCATGAGAATCTCCCCACGCACCCCCTGGGTTGCCGGGCTCGCCGTAGCGGCCCTGGTCCTCATTCCGGCCACTGCGTCGGCCGGCTCGCAGCGGACGGCGGCTCCCCACGCCGACGCGGCTGCCACCACCGCCACCACCACCGCGACCTCGGTCGACTCGTACTACGCGGCCGCCGAGGGCAAGACCGGAGCCGCGCTGAAGACCGCGCTCCACAACATCATCAAGACCCAGTCCAAGGTGACCTACGACGGCGTGTGGAACGCCCTGAAGGTGACCGACCAGGACCCGGCGAACCCGAACAACGTCATCCTCGTCTACTCGGGCCGCTCCCAGTCCAAGTCCACCAACGGCGGCGGGGTCAACGACTGGAACCGCGAGCACGTCTGGGCCAAGAGCCACGGCGACTTCGGCACCGCGACCGGCCCGGGCACCGACCTGCACCACCTGCGCCCCGAGGACGTCACGGTCAACAGCACGCGCGGCAACAAGGACTTCGACATGGGCGGCAGCCCGGTCTCGGAGGCCCCCGGCAGCTTCACCGACTCCGACTCCTTCGAGCCGCGCGACGCGGTCAAGGGCGATGTCGCACGCATGCTGCTCTACATGGCCGTGCGCTACGACGGCGGCGACGGCTTCGCGGACCTCGAGATGAACGACAAGGTCAACAACGGCACCGCCCCGCTCTTCGGCCGCATCAGCCTGCTGAAGCAGTGGAACCAGCAGGACCCGCCGGACGCCTTCGAGCAGCGCCGCAACCAGGTCATATTCGACACCTTCCAGCACAACCGGAACCCGTTCATCGACCACCCGGAGTGGGTCAACTCCATCTGGTGACTCCGCCCTGAACCCCGGCCCGGAGGCCGCCGCCCGGCCGGGTGGCGGCCTCCGAGGGTTGGGCCGCGCCAGGTCGGGTATGCGCAGGCCAGAGGCTGCGGCGCGCGCCGCCCGGCGACGCCAGCCGATGGAGGTCGTCATGGACGGAGCCGGACTGTCCGACCGCGAGCGGCGCGCCCTCTCGGCGATCGAAGCCGATCTCAAGGGTGACCGCTCCCTCGTCCGGATCCTGCGCTCCGCGCACACACGTCCGCGTCACCGCACCCTGGCCGCCTGCCTTCTCGGTGCGGTGACGCTGGCCCTGCTGGTCGCGGCCTCGGTCACCGTCTCACTACCGCTGATCTGGGGTTTCGCCGCGGCCTGGACCCTGACCGCGGTCCTGGCCCTGCCCCTGGTCGGCCAGTGGATCCGCCGCCGCTGGCAGCGCACGGGCCGCCCGTAGCTCACTGCTCGCCGAAGACCATCCACTTCTCCGGCTGCGCCATGGGCGCGAATCCCGCCTTGGCGTAGACGGCGTGGGCGTCCGCGGTGGCGAGCAGCACCCGGCGCAGACCGTACGGGGCCAGGTGGTCGCGGACCGCGGCGGCCAGGCCCGTACCCAGCCCCTTGCCCCGTACGGCGGGGTCGATGTAGACGTCGCACAGCCAGGCGAAGGTGGCCCGGTCGGTGACGACGCGGGCGTAGCCGAGCTGGGCGCCCGAGGCGGTGTCGTAGACGCCGAAGTTCAGGGAGCCCGCGATGGCCTGGTCCTGCTTCTCCCTGCTCCGGCCGAGTGCCCAGTAGGCGTCCTGCGACAGCCAGCGGTGGATCAGCGCGACGTCGAGCCGGGCGGGGTCGGTGGACAACTCGTAGCCGTCCGGCAGGTCACTGTTCATGCCGGCATCCAAACAAGGCGTACGGCGTTCGGGCCAGCGAATATGGGCGGATGAACGGCTCACCCCGGCGGCTGGAGCCGGTCGGCGAGTGCCTTGAAGCCGGCCCAGGGGGGCTGCGGCGGGCGGGCGTCCCAGACCTTCTGGGACAGCGCCGCCAGAGGCAGCCGGATCCCCTCGGCGACCTGGGCCTGGGTCTGGGCGCCGGCCAGGTCGGCCCACACGGCGAGCCTGGCGCCGAGGATCTGCGCCGCGTACCGGGCGGGCACGGGGGTCGTGCCGCGCAGCACGAGCGGGGTCCACTGCTCGTAGATCCGCTTGCCGGTGGGGTAGGTGAACTGGTTCGGCTGGCCGAGCACGTAGTAGAGGTACTCGTCGTTCAGGTTGACCAGCTTGCGGCCCTCGCGCAGGTACTCCAGCGGCGGCCGGGCCCCGAGCTCCTTGCCCGTCCAGTACTCGACCTGGATGTCCTTGGCCGCCTGGACCACGCCTCCGGTGAAGAAGCCGTCGTTCCACGCCTTGGGCACCTTGCCCGCCGGACGCACCACGTCCGCGCGGTCGTTCAGCCAGCCCTCGGCCAGGTCCTGGACGCGCGCCGAGGGCCCGTACCGCTGCTGCGCCGCCCGCGCGAGCTGCGGGAAGGAGGCCTGCGGGTCGCGGTAGACCAGTGCCTGGTACTCGTCGGCGCCCAGGTGCCACAGCCCGCCGGGGAACAACGGCAGGTATTCGCGGAGCAGTTCGTCGATCAGCTTGGCCGAGGCCGGGTCGGATATGTCCACGGCGCCCTTGACGGCTCTGCCTTGTACGTCCCGCAGTTGGAGGGCGGGGTGGGCGCGCAGCACGGCGCCGAGGTGCCCGGGCGAGTCGAGCTCGGGCACGACCGTGATGTGGAGGCGGGCGGCGAGGGCGATGATCTGCCGGACCTCGGCCTTGGTGAGGTGGGGCGTGGAAACGATCTCGGGGTGGGTGTCGGACTGGATCCGGAAGGCCTGGTCGTCGGAGAAGTGCAGGCCGAGCTGGTTGAGCTTGAGGTCGGCCATCCGGCGCAGTTGGTCCTCGATCCAGCCCACGGTGAAGTTCTTGCGGGCTATGTCGAGGTTCAGGCCGCGCTGGGGCTTGGCCGGGCCGTCGCGCACGGTGCCCTCGGGGGCCGAACCGGCGGACTTCACCGCCTGTTTGAGGGTGCGGGTGCCGTAGAAGACCCCGGCCTCGTCCGGGCCGGTGACCCGGACCCGGCCGCCCTGGACGGTGAGCGTGTACGACTCGGGCGGTCCGGAGTTCTTGGCGCCGAGGGCGAGTTCCACGTCGCCGGCACGCGCATCTGCGGTCTCGGCGAAGCCCATGTGCAGTTCACCGGCGAGCAGCTTGCCCTCGTCGGTGAGGGCGGCTGCGTTCCCCGGCGGTACGACGACCCGCGCAGCGGCGGCCGGTTTCCATCCGGGGCCGCGGGCCGGGATGTGCTCCCGCACGGCCGGGATGGTGCGCGGGGCGGTGGACAGGGCGTACGAGGGCGTCGGCGAGGGGGCGGGGGCCGAGGTGGCCGGCGCGAAGGTGGTGGCGGTGGCGGCGGCGGAGCCCGTGGTGCTGGCGCCGCCGGGGCTGCGGGCCTCGTCGGAGGCGGCCGTGCAGCCGGGGACGGCAAGGGAGACCAACGCGGCGACGGCTGCCGTCGCGATGACGTGGCCTCTGCCGAGCTGCCTGGACCGGATCTGCCTGGACTGTCGCATCATGCACCCCTGTCCCCCGTACCAACGTGGCACGGGGGACCCGGGCGCGCGACCCGGGCGCGCGGCCCGCAAGCCGGGGCGGGAGCGTCAGACCAGCGCGTCGAGGGCGGCCGCGGCGAAGGCGTGGTCCTGGTCGGGGGCGCCACCGCCCACGCCGATGGCGCCGATGAGCCGGCCGTCGCGGTGGACGGGCAGCCCGCCCGCGATGAACAGCAGCGGCCGGTCGAGGGCGGTGGGCAGGGTGTGGAACAGCCCGCCCGGCCGGACGGCGTCGACGAGGTCGGCGGTCGGGGCGTCGAGCTGGAGGGCGGTGAAGGCCTTGCGGGTGCTGGTCTCGCCGGAGATCAGTACGGCGCGGTCGTCGCGGCGGAAGGCGAGCAGGTGGCCGCCGGCGTCGAGGACGGTGACGCTGACCGTGGCCCCGGCCCGCTCGGCGGCGCTGCGGGCGGCGGAGACGAGGAGTTCGGCGTCCTCGGTGGTCAGCGGGGCGACGGCGGTACGGGCGGGGGTGGTGGCGCTGGACATGCGGGGTGCTCCTGAATCGTGGTGCGATCGTACGAGCGGTACGCGTCGTACGAGGTGTGGTGGATCAGTGGTGGGCGGGGAGGGGTACGGCGGCCGGGGCTCCGGCCCCGACGACCCGGCTGCCGCCCGGGCCGGAGGCCGTACGCCGCTCCAGCGCGCCGGAGACGAGGGCGAGGACCAGGGCGGAGGCGGCCAGGGCGGCGCCGACCCAGTTCGGGGCGGTCCAGCCGAGCCCGGCGGCGATGACGAGCCCGCCGAGCCAGGCGGCGAGCGCGTTGCCGAGGTTGAAGGCACCGATGTTGACGGCGGAGGCCAGGGTGGGGGCTCCGGCGGCCTGGTCGAGGACCCGCTTCTGCAGCGGCGGCACGGTCGCGAAGCCCAGCGCCCCGATCAGCACGATGGTGGCGGCGGCGCCGATCTTGGTGTGGGCGGTGAGGGTGAAGACGGCCAGGACGACGGCCAGGGCGCCCAGGGACACGTAGAGCATCGGCATCAGGGCGCGGTCGGCGAACCGGCCGCCGATGAGGTTGCCGGCGACCATGCCGAGGCCGAACAGGACGAGGAGCCAGGTCACGGAGGTGTCGGCGAAGCCGGCGACGTCGGTCATCATCGGCGTGATGTAGGTGATCGCGGCGAAGACGCCGCCGAACCCGAGGACGGTCATCGCCATGGCGAGCAGCACCTGGACGTTGCGGAAGGCGGCCAGCTCGTGGCGGATCCGGACGTCCTCGGGCCGGGGCAGTTCGGGGACCAGCTTGACGATGCCGAGCAGGCCGAGGACGCCGAGGGCGGCGACGATCAGGAAGGTGACGCGCCAGCCGAGGGTCTGGCCGACGAGGGTGCCGAGCGGGACGCCGACGACGTTGGCCACGGTCAGGCCGGTGAACATCATGGCGATCGCGCCGGCCTTCTTCTCGGGGGCGACGAGCCCGGCGGCGACCACCGAGCCGATGCCGAAGAAGGCGCCGTGGGCGAGGGAGGCGACGACACGTCCGGCGAGCATGACGCCGAAGGCGGGGGCGAGCGCGGAGAGCACGTTGCCCGCGATGAACAGGCCCATGAGCAGCATCAGCATGCGCTTGCGGGGGATGCGGGTGCCGAGGACGGTCATGAGCGGGGCGCCGAGGACGACGCCGAGTGCGTATCCGGTGACCAGGAAGCCGGCGGTGGGGATCGAGACGCCGTAGCCGGCGGCGACCTCGGGGAGCAGGCCCATGATCACGAATTCGGTGGTGCCGATCCCGAAGGCCCCGATGGCCAGGGCGAGGAGTGCAAGAGGCATGAGGGTGCCCTTCAAGGGGGGAGATGGTGGAGCGGTGGTGCGGTGACCCTGTCGCGACACTTGCCGTCGCCGCTTACGTGCGTCCACATTAATTGCAGACGCGGGATATTTGCAAGCGCGGGCTATTGCGGCAGTGGCCTATCCTGGAAGGGCACCTGTGGGGACACAGGGAAACCGCGCAACGGGGACACGGTTCGAAGGAGCAGCCCATGACGGCCACCGACAGCGCACTGACGGGCCTCGCCCAGGGCTGGTGCGCCCTCTCCCTCCTGCACGGGCGGATCGAGGCGCACATCGAGCGGGCCCTGCAGGCCGGACACGGCCTGAGCGTGCGCGAGTACTCGCTGCTGGACGTACTGAGCCGACAGCACAGCGGCCCGGGCGGCCACCTGCGGATGCACCAGGTGGCCGACTCGGTGGTGCTCAGCCAGAGCGCGACGACCCGCCTGGTCACCCGGCTCGAGGACCGCGGGCTGCTGAACCGCTACATCTGCGACACGGACCGGCGGGGCATCTACACCGACGTGAGCGAGGCCGGCCTGACCCTGCTGGCCGCCGCCCGGCCGACCAACGACACGGCGCTGCGCGAGGCCCTGGACGAGGCCGCGCGCAACCCGGAACTCGCCCCGCTCGTCGCGGCGGTGGAGAACACCGCCTAGCTCTTGGAGGGTCCCGCGCTCGGGGGCGGTGAGGACGACACCGGGGTGGACGACGGCACGGCGGACGGGGGAACGGACCTCGACGGCGAGGCCGAACGCGCACCCGACGGGGTCGGCGTCGGCTCGGGCGGCCGCGCCGAGCGGGTCCCGGGGGCCCTGGAGGGCAGCGGGGACGGCGCCACCGAGGGGTGCGGAGCACCCGTGCCCGTACGGGAATCCGGTGTCGGCCCCGGTCCGGTGATCTCGGGCGGCGAGGCCGGCGGCACCGGGCGGGGCGGGGCGGAGTCCGGGGCCAGTACGAGGTACCCGGCCACGGCGGCGGCAGCCGCGGCCAGTCCGGCCAGCGGCAGCGCGAACCGGCGCATGCTCAGCCGCAGCCGCGCTGCCGGCAGCCGGCGCAGATGCGGGCCCGGCGGATCCGCGGGGCGCAGCTCGCGGACGGTGATCCCGCCGGCGCGGGCGTCGAGGGCCTGGCGCAGCCTGCGTTCGATTGGGCGTTCGCCGTGCGTCATATCCGTCCCTCCAGAATCCGTTCCAGCGCGTCCAGGGCGCGGCTCGCGTTCGACTTCACCGCGCCCCGGCTGATCCCGAGGGTGGTCGCTATCTCCGCCTCGCTGAGCTCGGCCCAGTAGCGCAGTACGAGGACCTGCCGGCGGCGCGGGGTCAGCCGGCCGAGTGCGGCGAGGACCTCGCGGTGTGCCTCGTCGAGGACGACGTGGTCCTCCGCGGACGGGATGTCGGCCGCCGCGGGCGGGGTCCACGCGCGGGCCGTGCGTCTGCGGCGCAGCACGGACCGGGAGGTGTTGACGACGGCGGTGCGCAGATAGCCGAGCGCGTTGTCGACCTCGCTGATCTGCTCCCCGTGACGCCGGTACAGGGCCGTGAAGGCGTCCTGGACCACGTCCTCGGCGGTGGCCAGGTCGTCGACGAGCAGCACGGCCAGCCGGACCATGCGCAGCCGGTGTGCGTGGTAGAGCTCGGAGACGGTGGGCTGCGTCTGCGGCGCATCCCCGCGCAGGGCGGTGTCGTACGCCGACCCGGGCCGGGTCCCCCGGTACCCGGGATCGTACGGCTGCGCTTGCGTCGGCGGGTTGGCGCGCTCGCGGCGCAGCACGAACGTCCACAAGCCCCGCCACGCCCGGCCGGGGCCGAGCGTGAAGGGGCGTGCGGACGGTGCGGGTTGAACGAGGTGCAGCACGGGTTTCCCGGGTTCTCAGCCGTTGGCGCGGCGGCGTACGGCGTAGAGGGTGCCGGCGCCGGCGGCGATGAGCGTGGCGGCCCCGGCTCCGATGGCGGCGGTGGTGGCGGAGGAGCCGGTGTGCGCGAGCTCGTCCCCGGCCGGCGAAGGGGCCGCCGTGGGCACCGCGCTGGGCTGGGCCGTGGGCAGCACGCTCGGCGCGGAGGACGGCGGAACGCTGCGCGACGGCGTCGGCCGGGCGCTCGGCGCCACCGTCGGCGGGACGCTGCGCGAGGGGCTGGGCGCGGCGCTCGGCATCGCGCTCGACGGCGCGCTGGGGGCGGGCGACGGGGTGGCCGAGGCCCCCTGTGCGGCGAAGGCGGGTCCGGCGAGCGCGAGGACCGCCCCGGCGGCGGCAGCGGTGACGGCCGCCCGGCGGACGGTCAGGGGGACGCGCTTCAGGTTCATCACAGTGGTTCTCCACGGTCGGGTCACGGTCGGTGCGAGGACGCGGAATGCCGCCCTTCACCCCCGCACGACGCGCGACCCGCCACGAGGTTGCCGCCGATTGCAAAAAACTTTCCTGCGAAAGACTTCTGTCAGGGCGTGGGCAGCGGGGCCGTGGGCAGCGGGATCCTGCGGACCACCTCGAAGCTCAGGTTCCCGTACGCGGTGAAGAAGGCGGCGGCCGCGAGTTCGGTGGCGCCGCCCGGGTCCCGGGCGACGACCTTGGCCCGGCGGGCGGTCCGGTCCAGCTCCGGCGCGTGCCGGCGGCCCAGCCGGACGGTGCGCGTGACCCCGTCGGCCCGGACGTTCAGGAAGCAGTCCCAGGTTCCCGGCGGGATCGGCCCGCCCCCGGCCACCGTGGTCAGGTCGAGCTCCGCCAGGAAGCCGGCCATCGTCAGCTCCGGGTCCAGCTCCGTGAGCTCCGGCGCGGGGCGGGCCTGGACCGCCACGAGGTGCTCGCTGCCCGTCTCCCGCGCCCGCAGTACGAGCTCGCTCTCCATGCGGCCGGTCCCGAGCGTCTGGATGTACGCGTGGCCGGTCAGCCGTACGCGGCCGCCCTGCCAGGTCAGTGACGCCAGCCGGTGCAGCGTCTTGAGGTTCTCGGTCACGTCGAAGAGCACGTCCGGCAAGCCCGCCGCCGGGTCCCGGAACAGCGGGTAGCAGCGGTAGACGCGGCCGTTGTCGACGATCTCCTGCGGCGTCGGCTCCTTCGCCGGGTCGTACTCCATCAGCTGCTCGAAGGCGGGCAGCGGGCCGCAGGCGAACGCGTAGAGCCGGATCCAGTCGATCCGCGGCAGTTCGCCGCCCATGTCCGGCTTCCAGTACGTCTGCACCAGCGCCCGGGCCCGCTCGTACACCTCGGCCGTGAAGCCGGGGTTCTCGTGGCGGGCCAGGGCGGCCGGCCGCAGCGCCGTGCGCAGCAGGCTGCGGAAGTGCCGGCCGAGCATGCGGCGCCGTCCCACCGGGTCCTGCACCCGCTCGGCCACCAGGGCCATGACGCGCTCGATGTGCACCACCGTCTCGCCCGCGGTACGGGCGCGGGCGGTGATGTTCTGCCCGTCGTCACGCAGCCGCAGGAAGTAGCAGTCGTAGTCGCCGACGACCGAGATCTTCCCGGCGGCCAGGAACACCCCCGTCACGAAGACCTGGTCCTCGCCGTACCAGAGGTCGTCCGGGTAGCGCAGGTGCGCGTCCTCGATGACCTGGCGGCGTATCAGCTTGGCCGAGTGGAGCGAGCGGTAGACCTCCGAGGTGTAGAGGTCGGCCTCCTCGGCGTGCCGGTGGGCCTTGTCCGATACCGTCCGGCCGAGTCCGACCTGCTTGGCGAGCACGACGTCGCTGCCCTGGGACTCGGCCATGTCCAGCAGCCGCTCGAGTGCCTCGGGGCCCAGGTAGTCATCGGCGTCGAGGACGAAGACGTACCGGCCGCGGGCCAGGTCCAGGGCCCGGTTGCGGGGCCCACCGGGGCCGCCGGAGTTCGGCTGGTGCAGGACGCGCAGCTGCGGGTACCGGGCGGCGTAGCGGTCGAGTTCGGCGCCGCTGCCGTCGGTGGAACCGTCGTCGACCGCGACGACCTCCAGGCGGTCGGCCCCCAGGGTCTGCCCGAGCACCGAGTCGAGGCACTCGTTCAGGTAAGGCATCGCGTTGTAGACGGCGATGATCACGGATATGTCGGGGGCGGACGCGTGGTGCATGCACCCGAGCATAAAGTTCCGCTTCGGCGGCTCCCGAGGGGGTATGCCGTGGCCGGAAGCGCGCGGTGTTCAGCGGAGCCGGGCCAGGGACCGGCCGAGGAGGGCGATCCCCTCCTCCAGCTCGCCCGGCGGGCCCGCCGCATAGCCGAGGACCAGCCCCGGGGAACCCGGCCGGATGCGGTGCCAGGACAGCGGGTGCGCCTTGACCCCGAGGGCCAGGGCCGCCGCCGCGAGGGCGGTGTCGTCGAAGGCCGCGCCGTCGAAGGTGACCATCAGGTGCAGGCCCGCCGCCGCTCCGTGGACCCGGGCGCCCGGCAGGTGCGCGGCGATGGCCCGGAGCATGGCGTCGCGCCGGCGGCGGTGGCGTCGCCGGACGAAGCGCAGGTGTCGCTCCAGCTCGCCCGAATCCATCAGCCGGGCCAGCACCAGCTGGGCGAGGACCGGATTGCCGAGGTCGGCGTAGCGTTTCGCGGCGACCACCGCGTCACGCAGGCGCGGCGGGACCAGCAGCCAGCCGAGGCGCAGCGCGGGGGCGAGCAGTTTGGACACGCTCCCGGCGTAGCAGACCCCCTCGGGGAGCAGGGCGCGCAGGGCGGGGACCGGTGCGCGGTCGTAGCGGTGCTCGGCGTCGTAGTCGTCCTCGATGACCAGTCCCCCGGCCGCCGCCCAGCCGAGCAGTTCCCGGCGGCGCTCCCCGTCGAGCACGACCCCGGTCGGGAACTGGTGTGCCGGGGTCAGCAGCACCACCCCGGCTCCGCTCGCCCGGAGCGCGGCGGTGTCGAGCCCGCTCCCGTCCACCGGTACGGGCACCGTCTCCAGCCGCCCGTACTCCAGCTGCTGCCGTGCTCCGAGCGAGCCGGGGTCCTCCACCGCGACCCGCCGTACGCCGTCCTCGCGCAGCACCTGCGCCAGCAGGCCCAGCGCCTGGGCGACGCCCGCGACGACGACGACCTCGTCGGGGTCGGCGCGGATCCCGCGGTTGCGGGCCAGCCAGCCGGTGACCGCCGCCCGGAGGGCGGGCGTGCCCTGCGGGTTGCCGTAGCCGAAGTCGGCGGCGGTGAGCCCGGCCAGGACGCGGCGCTCGGCCTGGAGCCAGGCCGTACGCGGGAAGGCGGTGAGGTCGGGCACCCCCGGCGAGAGGTCGATCCGGCAGGGCACGCCCCGCAGGGCATCGACGACCGGCGCGCTCGGCACGGCCGGGACGAACGGCCCGGCCGGATGCTGCGATCCGCCGGGACGGAGCGGTCCGGGCTGCCCGGCCGGCCCCGTCGGGGCGGACGGATCCGGGGCGCGCAGGTCCGTCGTGGTCGGCGGCGCGGCGACCACGATCGTGCCCGAGCGGCCGCGGCCGAGCACCTGGCCGGCGTCCGTCAGTCGCTGGTAGGCCTCGGTGACCAGCCCGCGGGAGACGCCGAGCTCCGCCGCGAGCACGCGGCCCGCGGGGAGCCTGCTGCCCACCGGCAGCGTGCCGTCGGCGATGGCGGCGCGGATGCGGGCCGTCAGCCACTCGGTACGGCCGCCCGGTGGCGCCTGGCCGATGTCGAGCTGCAGGAAGTCCGAGCCGCTGACGGCCTCGGTCCTTTTGGACCCCTTGGATCGATGCTCTTCGGCACTGTCCATGGGTCCAATGCTGGCAGAGCCTGGGCCGTATGAACACCTCCCCCGGCGCGCTGCGCGACCTCGCCCCCGGCACCATCGGCATGGTGCTGGTCGGCAGCAGCGTCACCGTCTCCCGTTCCCTGGTCCACGCCCCCCTGTTCGCCACGCAAGCCGTCCGCTACGCGGCCGCCACCCTGCTCCTGCTCGTGTTCGCCCGGGCCGCCCGGGTGCCGGTCCTGCGGCCGCGCGGCCGGGAGTGGCTGTGGCTGGCCGGGATCGCGGCCACCGGGCTCGTGCTGTTCAACGTCGCCGTCGTACGCGGCGTCGCGCATGCCGAACCGGCCGTGATCGCCGTCGCGGTGGCCTCCGTACCGGTCCTCCTCGGGGTGCTCGGCCCGCTGCTGGAGGGCCGCAGTCCCAGCCGCCGGATCCTGCTCGCCGCCCCCGTGGTGGTGGCCGGGGCCGTCCTCGTGGAGGGCACCGGCCGGACGGACGCCGCCGGGGTGGCCTGGGCAGCGCTCGCACTCGCCTGCGAGGCCGCTTTCACCCTGCTCGCCGTACCGGTGCTGCGGCGGCACGGCCCGTGGGGGGTGTCGGTGCACGCGGTATGGCTGGGGGCCGTGATGCTGGGGGTGCTGACGCTGCTCACCGAGCACCCCGCCGATCTGTCGGCCATCGGTCCGGCCCAGTGGGCGGCCGCCGGGTACCTCGCCGTCATGGTGACCGCGGTGGCGTTCCTCCTCTGGTACCGCACGGTGGCCGCCGTCGGCGCCGGCCGGGCCGGGCTGCTGACCGGGGTCGCGCCCCTTGCCGCAGCCGCCATCGGCGCACTCTCGGGCGGCGGGATGCCGGGCCTGCCGGTGTGGATCGGCCTGGTCGTGGTGGTCGCCGGACTGGCGGTCGGGCTCCGGAACCCGCAGCCGGGGCCGCCCGTACGGAAGGAGACGCGACGGTGGAAGGAGTCGCGGCAGCCGAAGGACCGGGCGCCCGCATCCCCTTGAGAGCGCCCACCTCCCCTTGAGAGCCCCGGGCCTGGTGGATCACAATCCGCAGATGCCGACGCCCCCGCACCCCAGTGTCCCCTCCAGCAGCCCCCCGTACAGCAGCTGGATGCGGTACTTCTCCCCCACCGCCAACCACCGGCGGCTCGGCCTGGTCTGTCTCGGCGTCGGGATCCAGCAGGGCCTGCTGCCGGTGGTCGGACCGCGGGCCCTGGACCACCACGTCGCCGTCGTCGTCACCCGGGGGCAGGGCTGGTTCAGCCACGGCGGGCGCCCGCCGCAGCCGGTGTCCGCGCCCGCACTGCTCTGGCTGGTGCCGGGGGTGGAGCACCACTACGGCCCCGATCCGCAGACCGGCTGGGACGAGTGCTTCGTGGACTTCGCGGGCCGCAGTGTGGAGGCGTACACCGACCTCGGCTACGTCACCCCGGACCGCCCGTTGGTGCCGCTGAGCGGCACGGAGGGGGTGCGGCACGTGGTCGACGGGATCGTCCGGGCGGCCCGGCGCGGCGGCCCGCTGCTGGAGGTGGAGGCCGCCGCGGCCGTGCACGGACTGCTCGTGGCGCTGCGCTACGCCCGCGCCGAGGTGTCCCGGCACGGGGACGCGGTGATGGACGCCCTGGCCCGGGACGCGCTGCTGCCCATATCGGTGGCCGAGCACGCGGCCCGGCTCGGGATACCGCTGCCCGAACTGCGCGGGGCCGTACGGCGCAGCACCGGCGAGGGGGTCAAGGAGTACCTCCTGGGGATCAGGCTGAGCCGGGCGAAGGAGCTCCTGGCCCGGACCGACCTGCCGGTCGCCGGGGTCGCCCGGCGGGTCGGTTACGACGATCCGGCGTATTTCAGCAGGCTGTTCAGCCGCCGGGTGGGCATGGCTCCGGTCCGCTTCCGCGCCCAGCAGTCGGTACGGGGCCCGGTCCGCTGACACGGTGCGATCATGGACGGCACCCCCGTTAGGATCTCAACCCTGTGATCATCTAGGGGGATTCCACATGTCCAACACCGACCAAGCCGTACTGAGACCGCTCGGGCCGGACGATCCGCAGGAGATAGCCGGTTACCGGCTGCTCGCGAAGATCGGCGAAGGCGGCATGGGTTCCGTTTACCTCTCCCGGACCCGCGGGAACCAGCCGGTCGCCCTGAAAGTCATCCGCCGTGAGTTCGCCCAGGAGCAGGACTTCCGGGTCCGCTTCGAGCGCGAGGTGCAGGCGGCCCGCCGCGTGCAGGGCTACCACATCGTGCCGGTCCTCGACCACGACACCAGCGGTGAACAGCCTTGGCTGGCCACCGCGTTCGTGCCGGGCCTGGCGCTCGACGACGCCCTTGCGACCCACGGACCCCTGCCGCTGCCCGCGGTCTTCCAGCTGATCGGCTGCACGGCGCAGGCCCTGCACTCCATCCACGCCGCCTCGGTGGTGCACCGCGACCTCAAGCCGAGCAACATCCTGCTCGGCTCGAACGGCCCCTGGGTCATCGACTTCGGCATCGCGCGGGCCACCGACACCACCCAACTCACGCGCAGCGGCGGGTTCATCGGGACGCCGCAGTACATGTCTCCCGAGCACGCCCTCGGCCGGACGGTCACCTCGGCGACCGACGTGTTCGCGCTGGGTCTGATCGCCGCGGTCGTGGCCACCGGCCGCCACCCGTACGGCGACGGCGCGGGACTCTCGATCGCCGCCGCGATAGCCAACACCCCCCAGCAGGCTCCGGATCTCAGCGGCTACCCGGACCCGCTGCGCCAGCTGCTGGAGCGCTGCCTGCACTCCGACGCCGACAAGCGGCCCCGGCCGACCGAGCTCGCCGAGTGGTGCAGCCAGACGGCGGGGCGGGACCTGCGCGACTTCGACGGCTGGCTGCCCGCGCCGCTGACCGCGGAGATCGCGCGGCGCGAGCAGTCGGCGCAGGCACAGGCGCAGGCGCCGGCCCCGGTGCAGTCTCCGGCGCAGGCCCCGCCCCCGCCGGCGTACGCGCCGACCCGGACCCCCGAGCCCGCGCAGCCCGCGTACGCGCCCACGCAGGCGTCCGGACCGGTCCCGGTGGCGTACGCGCCGACCCAGGGCCCGGCGGGCAGCCCGCAGCCCCCGGTGTACGGCGCGCCCACCGCCCCCGGCCCCACCCCTGCCTACGGCGCACCGGCGGCGGCCCCCGCCTCCGCCCCCGCGCGCAGCCGGATGCCCCTGGTCGTCGGCGCGGGCGTCCTGGTACTCGCCCTCGCCGCCGGCGGCACCTGGTACCTCACGCGCAGCGAGGACGACGGCACCCGGCAGACCGCGGGCGGGGACAAGGGGAAGACGGCAGACGCCCCCAAGGAGGCAGCGGCGCCGGCGGCGCAGTCCGGCAGCCCGAGCCCCTCGGCCTCCGCCTCCGCCTCACCCTCCGGCCGCACCTACACCGTGGTGTACAAGGACAAGCCGCTGAAGCTCCTGGCGCCCAGGGAGTTCGGCAAGGTCAACGACGTCGACCTCGACTTCCCCAAGGTGGCCGGCCTTCTGACCGGAGAGATCAGCGGGAGCGACCGGGAGCTGGACATGGGCTACTCGGACGTCCAGCTCTCGACCTCGTTCGGCAAGAGCAAGGGTCCCACCCCCGAACAGTGCGAGACCGGGGCAGCCACCAACCCGATGCCCGACCGGCTGCGGGAGGCGGACCTCATCGGCGCGGACCGCGCCATCGTCGCGGGCGACCTGCTGTGCACCGTCACCTCCAAGGGCAACCTCGCCATGGTCAAGATCGTCACGGTCGAAGACTCGACCGACACGCAGTACAAGGTCCCGACGTACCTCACCGAAGTGACCCTCTGGAAGCGGTAGCCGACGGGAGCCGGTAACCGACGTTGAGTTCCGCGACCGAGCTCCACGGGTTGCCGGCCACCTCGCTCGTGGCCTTGAGCCTCACATAGCGCGCGGTGCGGGGCGTGAACGTGACGTCCTGCCGGGCCGTCGTGTTCGGGAAGGTCCCGGCGGCTGCCGCCGTCCCCCAGTTCGCCCCGTCCGTGGAGGTGAACACCTGGTAGTCGGCGATGCGGCCGTTGCTCTGTGTCTGCCGGGGCAGGCAGTGGAGGGCCGAGACGTCGTACGAGGCCCCGAGGTCCAGGGTGATCTCGTGCGGCATCGGCGCGGTGGCCGCGTACCACTGCGTGTGCCAGATGGTGGAGGCGTCGCCGTCCAGGGCGTTGGCGGCGGCGCCGTTCTCGCCGGCGGTCTCCTCGCTGTCGACGGCCTGGACGCTCATCTGCCCTTGCGGCACCAGGAGTTCACCGCCGCCGACCGGCCCGAGGTCGTCCACGGTCAGGTCGTCGAGGACCAGGTCGGCCTCGTTGTGCGAGTCCTCCGGGGTCACCTTCCGCACGCCGATCCAGGCGTCGGCCCCGGCGGTGAAGGTGGTGCTGAAGGCGGTGGGCGTACGGGCCTGGTCCAGCGCGGTGGCGGTCTCGGTGCTGCCGGAGCCGGTGATGAAACGGTAGTCCCCGCTGAAGCCGCTCTCGTAGTGGAAGGCGGCCTTGTACGCGTGCCCCGGCGTCAGCCGCAGCGTCTGGGGCAGGGTGCGGTAGACGAGCCCGGTGCGCTCCTCGTGCGACTTGAGGGAGTTCTGCCCGCCGATCACGTCGTCGACGAGCTTCCCGTTCCACCCTGCCTGCGTGTACGGGGCGTTGCGCTGAGCCAGGTGGGTGCGCGGGTCGGTGGCGGAACCGCCTGCGCCGCCGAAGGCGAAGGGGCCCCAGCCGGCGTCGGCGTTCTCGAAGTCCTCGGCGAAGGTGTGGCCGCCGAGCGGGGTGCGGGCGGAGCGGACCACGCGTACGTCGTCCAGGTGGACGGTGCCGGATCCGGCCGCGGCGGAGAGCTTCAGGGTAGCGGCGGACTGGCCTGCCGGGACGTCGAAGAGCACCTTCATGCGCTGCATCCTGGTGCCGTTCTTCTCGCTGCCGCCCAGGTTGTTCGTCAGGGGCGAGGAGTCGGCGTACACGGAGGCCGCACTGCCCCCTGCGGGCGTGACGTCGAGAGTGGCGGCCCGGCCGGCCGGTGTGGAGACCCAGACGGAGGCGGCGTAGGTGCCGGGCGTCAGGCCCGTGAGCTGCTGGGAGACGGCGGGGGCGGTCCCGGCGGCGAAGGTGAGCTCGTTCTGGCCCTGGGCGTTGCGGGCGACGGCGGCGCCGGTCCCGGTGACGGTCCAGGCGTCGAGGTTGCCCGCGTAGAAGGAGGGGTCCTCGACCGGGGTGCCCTCGCCCCACTTCGGGTCGGCCTGGGCGGGCGCGGCGTCGTTGGTGACGACGTAGGCGGTCTTCGCGGTGGCGTTGACCGTGATCCGGCCGCCGGTGACGGGGAGGTCGCCGACCAGCCGGCGACCGGTGTCGGTCAGCTGGTAGAGCTTGGGCGCGGACCAGCCTGCGGGCAGGGTCCAGGTCGTGGAGCCCCCTTTGTCGTTCCAGTGGTAGAGCTTTCCGTCGCGCGGGAGCAGGTAGCTGCCGCCGCTGAGCACGGTGCGCCCGCCGGTGGTGATCTTCCGGGTGTTGCCGGCAGTGGTGGCGGTGGTGCCGTTCGCGAGGGTGACCGAGTTGGCCGTCCACTTCACGATCGGGGATTCCTGGAGGTACTTGGTCGGCAGGTTGACGGCGAAGGTGGTGTTCAGGAAGGCGGTGTGGTCCTTCTTGCCCTGCCAGCCCTCGTACGCGGCCAGTTCGGCCCCGCCGAGCAGCGGGTTTCCGGCGATCCAGTCGTCCTTGGCGTGGTTGGCGACGAACCGGGCGATGGTGGAGTTGATGCCCTTGAGATCGCTGCCGCCGTAGTTCACGTCGGCCGCCCAGTGGTGCCAGAGGGACTGCTCGGTCAGGGTGTTGGGGAACTCGGTGGCGAGCTGGAAGCCGAGGCCGCCGATCTCACGCTGGAGTTTGCGTGACACGTACCCGTCCCCGTACCAGACGTCCACGTAGAGGAAGTCGAGCCCGGGCGCGGCCGTCTTGAGGTCCTGGAGCCGCTTCAGCCGCTCGCCGGACTGGCCGTCCTTCCGCGTGTCCACGTAGTACGACTGGTCGAGCCAGTCCCAGCCGAGTCCGCCGCTCTGACGGGCCGGGTCGAAGGTCGCGGAGACCGGGTACTCCTCGGTGGCGTTGATGTGGACGCCGAAGTCTGCGTTGTAGGCGTGGCCGGCGGTGGTGAGGGCGTTCAGGTCGATGGCGCCGCCCAGCTTGGCGCCGATGTTCTTGTAGTCCATGTGTGCGGAGTCGTGGCCCTCGGAGGCGTACCCCTTGAGGAGGACGAACTGGCCGAGGCCGTCGGTGGCGAGGCTGACGCGCTTGGTTTCGTCGAGGGTCTCGGCGAAGGGGTGCGTGGCCTGGGAGGCGAAGTTGAAGGGGATGCGCTGCACGACCCGGTCGGCGGTCTGCTGCCACCCGGTGGGCGGGGTCCAGATGTCGCGGTAGGCGACGGCGGCGTCCTGCCAGTCGACGGTCGCGTCACCGTTGCGGTCCCCGGTGATCGCGATCCGCGCGTACGGGAGCGGCTCGGTGTCGGTGTCGGCGGCGCCCGCGGCCCGGTAGAGCCAGGCTCCGCTCCACAGGCCGGCGCGACGGTAGGCCCCCTTGTCGGTGACCCGCTTGCTGATCCGGCCGTTCTCCCGGGCGGTGCCGCCGGAGGGGGTGTCGTAGAGGGAGTTGGAATCGACGGCCGCGGCGAGCTCGGCCGTGTTGGCGAGCCCGTACATCACGGTCGTCGCGGCGGGGTCCACGGGGGTGCTCGCGGTGACGGGTGTGAAGGTGTCCCCGGTGCCGGTGGTGGCGGTGTGCATGTTCGCCGTGGCCAGCGCGGCGCCGGGCTGGTCGCTGCGGACGCTGACGAGGTTGTGGTCGGGGATCGCGAAGCTGCGAACGCGCAGGGCGGGGGTGTCCTCGATCGCGGTGACCTTGAACTCGACGACCGAACCGGTCACCGAGAGCCGGGATCTGATGGTCACCCCGGAGAAGGACAACGCGTAGTCCACGGCGGAGACGGACGGGGCGGAGGTCACGGCGGGGGTGTAGGCGGTCCCGTTGACGACGATCGCGGAGAGGGCGTCCTCGTTGCCGTTCAGCACGTCCCCGGTGGCCCGCCGGGTGTAGCTGACGACCCGGGGGAAGCCGCTGTCCACGGCGACGGACAGCTCGCTCGAGCTGATCGTCAGGGGGGCGGCGGCCGCCGCGGCGGCGGGCCCGGGCACGGAGACGACCAGGGTGGCGAGGAGACCGGCGACCGCGGCTGCTGCGGTCGGCCGGAAGGGGGTACGCATCGGGCCTCCGGGAGTCGGCGCTTCCTTGGCGGAAGACCGCACGGCCCGGAGGCCCGCGGTCCGCTCACTGACCTGTCAGCTTGCGGACCGCACCGCCACAGGCCCATGGACAAAGCAGAGCCCCGTCCTGGACTTACGTGGCGGATGAGGGGATCAGGTGGAGGCGGGGGTGATCACGACGGCCGTCCCGTACGCACACACCTCGGTCCCGACGTCGGAGGCGTCGGTCACGTCGAAGCGCATCATCAGGACCGCGTTCGCGCCGCGGGCCTTCGCTGCCTCGATGAGCCGCTCCATGGCCTGGTTGCGGGTCTCCACCAGGGTCTTGGTCAGGCCCTTGAGTTCACCGCCGATCATCGACTTCAGGCCTGCGCCGATCTGGCTGCCGAGGTGGCGGGAGCGGACGGTGAGGCCGAAGACCTCACCGATGACCTGCTCGACCCGGTAGCCGGGGACGTCGTTCGTCGTCACGACCAGGACGCCGGTCTGCTGGGCCCCCGGGCCGCCGCTGTAGTCATCGATACCCATGGGACCCACTGTGGCGGCGGGCCCGGGCCCGCGCATCCGGAGGGGGCCCGTTCCGGCCGTCGGGAACCGGGGTCAGGGCAGGCGGGCGACGAGGCCGGACTCGTGGGCCAGGACCACGGCCTGGGCGCGGCTGGACACGCCGAGCTTGCTCATGCAGCGGTGTACATGCGTCTTGACGGTGGCGGCGCTGAGGACGAGCCGCTCGGCGATGTCGGTGTTGGACAGGCCCGCTCCGACCAGGCCGAGCACCTCGCGCTCGCGCGGGGTCAGGGCGGCCAGGCCGGGATGCGGGTCCCGGGCGACCGGGGCGGCGTACGCGGCGATGATCCCCTGCAGCGCGTGGGGGCTGAACAGCATCTCGCCCGCGTGGACGGTGGCGATGGCGGTGAGTAGCCGTTCGGGCGGGGTGTCCTTCAGCAGGAAGCCGCTCGCCCCGACCTGCAGGGCCCGGAAGACGTACGCGTCGGAGTCGAATGTGGTGAGCACGAGCACTTTGGGCCGCGCCGGCTCAGCCCCGGCGCCGGGGCCGGCACCGGCGCCGGCCCCGGCCGGTGCATCGGCATCGGCCCCCGCCTCGGCGAGGATCCGCTCGGTGGCGGCGATGCCGTCGGTGCCCGGCATCCGGATGTCCATCAGGATGACGTCGGGCCGCGTCTCGGCGGCGAGCCGGACGGCCTCCTCGCCGCCCGCCGCCTCACCGACGACCTCGATGCCGGGCGCGGCGCCCAGGAGCGCGCACAGCCCGGACCGGATCAGGAACTGGTCGTCGACGACGAGCACACGCAGCATGACCGCCTCTTTCCTAGGCGTGGGCGCCGGTGGCGGCCCGGGGGACGGGGACCCGGAGTCTGACCTCGAAGCCGCCTTCCGGTGCAGGTTCGGCGGTCACCGTGCCGTGGTAGATCGTGGCCCGCTCGCGCATGCCGATCAAGCCCTGACCGGCGGATCCCGGGGCGGCGGCCGAAACATGCACCCCGCGGGCCTCCGTGCGGCCGCTTCCGTCGTCCTTGACGCGTACCGAGACCTCATCCTGCGCGTAGTGCACGTGGACGGTGGTGTGTGCGGCCGGGGCGTGCTTGATCACATTGGTGAGCGCCTCCTGGACGACGCGGTACGCGCACAGGTCGATCCCGGGCGGCAGCGCGTACGCCGTCCCCGTGATCCGGACGTCTACGGGCACGCCGGCTTCGGCGACCCGCTTGACCAGTTCGTCGAGGCGCCCGAGCCCGGACACCCGGGGCGGATCCTGCTCGGCGGGCGCGCGGCCGTCCTCACGGAGTACGAGGAGCATCCGGCGCATCTCCGCCAGGGCCTCGTGGGCGCTGTCCCCGATGATGTCCAGGGCCCGGCGGGCGGTCGGCGGGTCTGAGGCGAACACGTATCCGGCGAGGCCGCTCTGGACGGAGACCACCGAGACGTGGTGGGCGATGACGTCGTGCAGCTCGCGGGCGATCTGGATGCGCTCCTCCATGACGGCCCGCCGGGCCTTCTCCTCCTGTTCCCGGCGCAGTTGCCGGGTGAGCTCGCGCAGCCGCCGGGCGCCGTCGCCGGTCACCCAGCAGACGATGGTGGTCACGGTGACGAAGCCGACGCTGAGCGGGCCGATGCCCGGTTCGGCGAGCCGGGTCCCCCAGAGCAGGACGAGCAGGGCACCGACCGCGCATCTGGCCGAAACTCGCCGCTCGCGGAGGGAGGCGACGGTGTACAGCGCGAGCGCGAGGCCGCACACGGCGACGGCGTGGTAGTAGCCGAGGGTGAAGTAGCAGCCGGTGCAGAGCGCGGTGCTGATCAGGACGGCGACCGGGAAGCGGCGGCGGAGCACGAGCGGCAGGTAGACCGCGGCGAGCAGGGCGTAGGCCAGTGCGTCGGTGTCCCGCCAGTAGCCGTTGGGGTCGGGCCAGTTGCGGAGCATGGTGGCCGAGATCCAGAGCGAGCCCATGGCGTACACGATCTCGCCGACGGCCGGCAGCGCGGCGCGGAGCCGGACCATCGCCGGATGTGCGGACACCTGCACGTCAACCCCCCTGAGTACACCCTTGGTTGTACAGGGTGACCCCCCAACGGGGTAGGCGGATTTCACCCTGTGGATGGGCGAGCCCGGCGGACCCCGCGCGTAGATTTCCCTGAGCCGGACCAAGCCGGCACCGGCCCTGCCCCCCGGGGCCCCGCCGCGCGGCCGTGCCCGTTCGGGGGCGGGCACGGCCGCGCGTACGTCTGTACGGGTGGTGGCCGGCCCGCGGCCGACTGCCTACCATGGGCGGTCACCTCAGCCGGAGGGACAGCGCCCATGGAGTCGCCGCAGAACCCGTCGGGACACCCGCCCGCACACCCGCAGACCCCCCTCATCGACATGCACACCCCGAGCGTCGCCCGGATGTACGACTGGCTGCTGGGCGGGGTGGAGAACTACGCGAGCGACCGCGAGGCCTGCGCCCGGCTGCTGGAGATCGCCCCCAGCACCCAGCTCCTGGCCCGCAACAACCGGGCGTTCCTGCGGCGCGTCGTGCGCATCCTGGTCGAGGAGTACGGGATCCGGCAGTTCCTCGACCACGGCTCCGGTCTGCCCACGCAGGACAACGTGCACGAGGTGGCGCAGCGGGCCGATCCCGGCTGCAAGGTCGCGTACATCGACAACGACCCCATGGTCCTGGCGCACGCCCAGACCACCCTGCACGAGGACGGCCGCACGCTCGTCCTGTCCAAGGACCTGCGGCTGACCCGGGAGATCCGGCGGGACACCGACCGCTTCCTGGACTGGGACCGGCCCATCGCGGCCCTGTTCGTCTCCGTGCTGCACTGCCTGCGGGACACGGACGACGAGAACGATCCGGCAGCAGTCGTACGGAACACCGCCGCGCAGTTGCCGCCGGGCAGTTTCATGGTGATCTGCCAGCTCGTCAGCGACGATCCGGTCGTCCGCAGCGACGTGACGCGACTCATGGACGTGACCACGCACGGCACCTGGGGCCGGGTACGGGAGACCCATGAGGTGCGCCGGTACTTCGACGGGCTGGACGTCCTCGGGCCCGGGCTCGTCGACGTGGTCGACTGGCGGCCCGACACCCCGCCGCCGCCCCCGGGGAACCGGCCGCGGGACTGGGTGGAGTGGGGCGGGGTCGGGCGCCTCTGAGACCGGCCGGCCGGCTCCCCTGACGGCGTGGGGACGCGGCCTAGCCGGCGCTGCCTTCGCTTCCGTCGCCGAACTGGCGCTTCGCCTCGAGGATCAGCTCGACGCTCTCGTCCTTGGAGGCCGCCGCGTTCCGCAGGTTGCTCAGGGCGTTGCGGTAGTCGTCGAGGGCCCGCGGCCTCGTCACGTAGTTCGCGCCGTTGATGTGCTCCACGTACGCCAGCTCGGCGTGCTCCCCGTCGCGGAACTTCAGGTGCGTGATCGGGTAGGGCGGTGTGGCTCCGTACTCACGGGTCATCCTGAGGATGCGAATGCTCACCTTGTCGGTGTCGCCGGCGCGCAGCAGGTGGTTCAGCTGTTCGTGCATCACGGCCGCGTTCCCGCAGCGGCGGTGCAGTACGCCTTCCTCGAGCAGGGCGGTCACCCGGGGCAGCGGGCTGTCCATCAGCCGCAGCTGCCGTTCCGTGCGCAGCTCGACGACCCGTTCGACCTCGTCCGGGTCGGCGCCGGGCATGACCGCCCGGACCATGAACCGGGCGTAGTCGCGGGTCTGGAGGATGCCGGGGACGACGAGGTTCTCGTAGACGCAGATCTCCTCGGAGTCGCCCTCCAGCTGGATCAGGCGCCTGAGGAAATCGGGGGTGACGTCGCTGAACTGCTCGTACCACTCGGAGTCCTGCGCGTGTTCCAGGAGCCGTTCGATCGCCCGCAGCTCTTCGGCGTCGACGCCGTAGTACCGGGCGAGATCCCTTACGTCGCGCGGTTTCGGCGGGCTCTCGCCGCGCTCCAGCCGGCTGATCTTCGACACGGATCCGCGGATGACCGGTGCGACCTGGCGCAGGGTCAGGCCGCGGGCCTCGCGGCACCTGCGCAGTTCCTGTCCCAGCAAGCGGTCGGCCGCCGCCCGGGCCGGATCGTTTCCCATCGGCAGGACGGGAGCGACGGGCTCGGGCAGCGGCTCAGGGAGGGCGGGCATCAGAACTCCCTATGACTGCGGCGATGGTCCGTCACAGCATGGGCCGCCTCCCCCTGCCCCTCAAGCCGTGGCCTCGGCTTGAGGTGTCATCCGGTCAGATGATCGAATTCCGCATGTTTGGCGCCGTCGATGAACGCCTCGATCTCGGCGGTAGTGAACACCAGGGCGGGACCGTCGGGGAAGCGCGAGTTCCGCATCGCCACGGCGCCACCCGCCAGGGCGGCGACCTCCACGCAGTTGCCGTTGCCCACGCTGGCACTGCTCTTGACCCATACCGCGCCGGGAATCTCGCTCGCCACCACGCCATTGTCGATCTGCATGATCGGATCCCTCCTCGTCGGACGCGCGCGACCGTGCGAACCCGTGTGGGACCGCACGACGAGCACTGACAGAAATGCTAGCCAGATGTAGGGGACACCGGAGTCCCTCGAACGGGTGCCTCGGCTGAGCGGCATCGCGAGGGTCCGACCGGGGCCCAAGGGGAACTTATTGACCATTTCGGGCGAAACGACGGTGCGTCACCGGGTCGGTACGACCCGGTCTCGCCATAGTCGACCGTGGCGACCGACTGGTTGCCGCCCCGGCCCGCGGCAGACCGCGGCCGGGCGGATGTCTTCGTAGAGGAGCCTGCACATGCAGAAGCCCACCAGGACCGTCCTCGCTCTCACCGCCGGAAGCCTGGTGCTCGGCTTCGTCGGCGCGGGCGCCGCCGCCGCGGACGTGGGCCCGACGTACGACACACCGTCGCACGAGGCCGTCCTTCTCGAGCCGGAGAACGATCAGTCCGGCACCTACAACGACAAGAAATACACCGTCGGCAAGATCATCTCGCGGGGCCCGCTCAAGATCCGCAGCAAGCCGAACACCCGTGCCGACGTCGTGGGCCACGTGAAGCCGGACCACAAGGTCGCCATCGTGTGCAAGACGTACGGCGAGACGATCGACGGCAACAACATCTGGTACCGCCTGCACATCAAGGAGGACCACAAAGAGCAGGACGGGCGCGATGAAGACGGCGGTCGCGATGAGGACAGCGGTCGCGATGAAGACAGCGGTAGCGATGAAGACAGCGGTAGCGATGAAGACAGCGGTAGCGATGAGGACAGCGGTCGCGGTGAGCAGGACGGGCGGGACGGGGACGACCTGCGCAACGGGCTGGCCGACAAGGACCACAAGGACGGCAAGGAGCACAAGAACCGCAAGGACAAGAACCGCAAGGACCGCAAGGAGCACAAGAACCGCAAGGAGCACAAGCAGGCCTGGATCACCGCCCGTTACGTCAAGAACCTGGACCACGTGAAGTGGTGCGACTGACCCTTCCGGTCAGCCCGCCGGGCGTACGGTACGCGGCCCCACACACTCCGCCCCGTACGCCCGGACCCGCTCGCGCAGTTCCCGGTCCGCCGTGACCACGACACAGCCGCGCTCCGCGAAGGAGGCGGCCAGTTCGACGATCCGGTCGTCACCACTCCCCGGCGCCGAGTCCACCCGTACTCCGGGCACGGACTCGACGCCGCGGGCGGCGCCCTCGACGACGAGGACGATCTCCTCGATCGCCCCGATCCCCTCGATTGCCCCGCCCGCGGCCGGGTCCCGCTCCGCGAGGCGGTCGCGCAGCCGCTCGGCCGCGCCCCGCCGGTCCCGCCACCAGCCGTCCGGTACGGAACCGACGACGTTCGCGGCGTCCACGATCAACACGCTCATGGCCCCAGTATGAGCGGGCACGGGCAGCTGCCTGCGCCGCCCGTGCCCGCCCGTGCCCGCCGGCGCCTAGAAGTCGCCGTAGTTGACCTGCCAGGTGGGCAGGCCCATCCGGCGCCAGACCGCAACCACCCGGTCCCGGTCGTCCAGCGACACCCGTACCGCGAAGCGGTGCCGCACGTGCGCGTCGAACAGCTCCGCCTTCACCACGTCGTCGCGGCGCGTGTCCCCGAGGGGGCGCATCCACAGCTCGTCGTACGGCACCTCGTGCCGCTCCAGCCACGCCTCCGTCTGAGGCCGGTTCTCCTCACCGCGCCCGGACAGCAGCACGATGGTGTCGCCGTCGGCGCGCCGGAAGGCGTCCAGCGCGTACCGCACCGGCTCGTTGAGCGCGTCGATCTCGCAGCGCGAGAAGTCGTACGGGCTGCGGTCGCCGGTCAGCGCGAGCGTCCCGTCGATGTCGCACATCACCGCCGAGGGCAGCGCCGGGTCGGCCACGTACGGCTCGACGGTGGGCTGGTCGTTCAGCCACTCCGCGGTGAGCCGCCAGCCGCCCCGCTTGGCGCTCATGTGCTTGTCGTTGAGTATCCGGATGATCTCCTCGCCGACCGGCCGCTCCCGCGCGGCGTCCCGGCGCAGGCACTCCTCCACCGGCACGTCGGTGAAGTCGTGCACGACGAAGGTGGCCCGTCCGGCGACCGCCGCCTTGAGCCGCTTGGGGATGCGGGAGGTCAGGTGGGTGTTGTCGACGACCACGTCGAAGCCGTCGTCGACGGCCGCGCGCACCGCCGCGTCCTGGACGGCCAGGACCGTCTGCTCGTGCCGGTACGAGCGGCCGCGCTCCGGGTCGGGCAGGTCGAGCATGGCCCGCAGGTCGTCCAGGTTGACGCGGCGCATCCGGCCCGCGGCCTCGGCCTGCAGGGCGCGCGCGGCCGTCGTCTTCCCCGAGGCCGGCAACCCCGTCATGACATGGACGACGGGGCGTGCGGGGTCTTCGGACACTGGTCAGTTCTCCTCATCGGTGGTGAAGGGGTCGGACGGTTCCGGCCGCACGTCCCGCCATACGACGAGCTCGGTGGACCGGTTGTCCAGGCGCAGGAACATCGCGGGGCGGATCCGGCGGTCGGGCAGGGCCCGCACGGCGCGCGCGAACGCGCCCCGGTCGCCCGCCAGCGGGGCGAGCTGTGCGAACGCCTCGTCGATGGCGCGCTCGCGCTGCGCCGCCGCGTCCTCGAGGCGGGTGACCACCTCGCGCACCCAGGTGTCGAACTCGTCCGGCACCTGCTCCAGCAGCGCGTCGATCGGCTTGCCGCCCGCGGCCTCGATGTCGGCGACGGTGCAGTGCAGGCCCTGCGCCAGCTCCTTGACGGGCAGGCCGGCGAACCGCTCGATGCCGTGGCTGCGCCAGATGTCCCGCTCGGTGACGCCGGTGACCAGCTTGTGGAGGCGTACGTACTCGGACAGTTTGGCCTTCGCGCGCACGCCGGAGGCGAACCGCAGCACGAATCCCTCGGCGTCGGTGCCGGCGGCGCTCTCCCCGCCGGGCAGCGTGTTCGACTCGGCCAGCGCCAGCAGCTCGGCGAGCGGCATGGCGGGCCACACCGTGACGACGGATCCGATCCCCTGCCAGTGGACCGCGGCCTCGGCGAGCGGGACCTCGGTGCCGTCCAGGGCGAACGCGGCGAGGAGCACCAGATCCCGGCGGTCGCCGTAGTCGACGACGATACGGTTCTGCGGGTACAGGATCTCCGCGAGGTAGGTCACGCCGGGGACGAGTGCCGAGGTGTCACGGGCGTCGAGGTGGCGCCCGCCCCAGGTGGCCTGGGCGCTGATGAAGGATCCCTTGGACGCGACGCGCCAGCTGCCCGCGTAGTGGAAGACCACGGCGAGGCTGCCGTCGACCTTGTCGTACACCTCGAACGGCTCGTCGGGCAGGGCCGGTGCGTACGGCTGGCCGGACTCGTGCTCGCCGACGTTGAAGAACTTCGGCAGCGGCAGGGCGACGATCGCGCCGGTGGAGTCGTCGGCGACGAGTCCGCGGCAGCGCGTGGTCACCTGGTTCCAGACGCGCCCGTACTGTGCCGTCCGCGTGTACGTGTAGATGGACAGCGGCAGTTCGGGGTGCGACTTGCGGGTGACGTGCCCTGCGTCGATGGCAGCCGCCAGCTCCTGCTGCGGCAGCAGGTCGTGCAGCGTCGGGTAGGCCTGGTTGTGGCCCATGGGGTTCCTCCCGGTTCGAGATGGTTCATTCTCACGTGCGGGAGGATGTGCCCGGTACTGAATTATCGCTGGTCCGGAGGGCTCTGGGCCAGGCGGTTGATGTCCTGGGGCCGCAGGATGCGGGTGCGGACGTCGGCTCCGGGCCTCGCGACGTTGATCATCGCGCGGCCGAGCGCCTCGGTGGTGGTGACGAGGTTCGGCGCGACGCGGCGGAGCAGCGGGAAGAGCGGCGCGGTGACCAGGTAGGCGGCGCGGTAGAGGAGGGTCTTGGAGGGCACGCCGCGTACGGGCTGCACGAGGCCGGGGCGGAACATGTAGGCCTGGAACGGCAGCTGGAGCAGGTCGTTCTCCGTCTCCCCCTTCACGCGGGCCCACATGGAACGGCTCTGCTCGGTGCTGTCCGTGCCCTCCCCGGAGACGTAGGCGAAGGTCAGCCGTGGGTTGGCGGCGCCGAGCGGACGGGCCGCGGCGAGGGTGAGGTCGTGCGTGATGCGGCGGTAGTCCTGCTCCTTCATGCCGACGGCGGAGACGCCGAGGCAGAAGAAGCAGGCGTCGTACGAGGCCAGGTCCAGGTCCGGTGCGGAGAGGTCCGACGGGTCGTCCTGGATGCGCTCGCGCAGCTTGGGGTGGGAGACGCCGAGCGGGGTGCGGCCGACGGACAGGACGGCCGTGACGGTGTCGTCGCGCAGGCACTCACGCAGAACACCCCGGCCGAGCATTCCGGTTCCGCCGAAGAGGATGACGTTCACGTGCGCAGCCTAGGGCCCTCTAGTGCTGTGGCCGGAAAGGTTTGCCGGGGCGCGGCGTCCGGTGCGGTGCATCGCAAGGCGTAGGGCCGCGGCTCGTACTGGACGTACTTGCGCGGTCCGACAACGCCGCGAGGTGCCGTGCAGGGCATCGCGACCCGGTGGACCTTGCCGGTCACAGCACTAGTGCGAGACGCAGAGCTCATTGCCTTCCGGATCGGCGAGTGTGGTCCAGGTGTAGGGGCCCTGGCGGCCCTCGTGCAGGTGCCGGGCGCCTTTGGCGATCAGGCGCTCCACGACTTCCTGCGGGTTGTCGGAGCCGGTACGGACGTCCAGGTGGACCCGGTTCTTGGCCGTCTTCGGCTCGGGGACGAGCTGGAAGAGGACTCGGGGGGCGCGCTCGATCCCTTCGGGGTGGCGGATGGCGGCACCGACCTTCCAGACGAGGGCTCCCCGGTGGGTGGTGGTGTCGTCCTCGGTGGCCTGGCCTGCGGCGACCATCTTGCGGATGAACTCTTCGTCGGTCGGCTCCACTTCCCAGCCGAGGGCGTCGGCCCACCAGTCGGCGAGGGGGTGCGGGTCGGCGGAATCGATGGTCACCTGGAACGTGTATGCCATGAGGGGACCCTACTGACGGCCTCTGACAGTCGCCACGCGGCAAGTCTCCTCGGCCCGGGTCGTTCGGTCGATGCCGCTCCTGCGGCGGGTACGGTTTCTGCCGGACGTCCCTTTCCGAACGGGGTTCGCGCATGGAATTCGGCCACGTGGGGCGGGTGGTCGTCGCCGACGACGAGCCCGTGGTGCGCAGGGGGCTGCGGACGTCCGTCGAGTCGACCGGCGAATTCCGTGTGGTGGCCGAGGCCGCCGACGGGCACGAGGCCGTCGAGGCCGTACGGGCGCACCTGCCGGACATCCTGCTGCTGGACATCCACATGCCGCGGATGAACGGGCTGGAGGCGACGGCGGCGCTGCGCAGACCCGATTCCGGTGCCGCCCCGCACATCGTCGTCACGACGGGCCTCGGGCTCGACGCGGACGTGGAGCAGGCCCTGGCCCTCGGCGCGGACGCCTTCCTCCCCAAGGACGCCCCCCGCGAGGAACTGCTCGCCGCCCTGCGCGCGGTGCAGGAGGGCGATGCCGCGATGTCCTCGCCGGTGCTGCGTGACGTCCTGGACGGCCTGCGTACCCCGGCCGCGGCGCAGCGCCGGCAGGCGCGGGAGCGGCTGGACGTCCTGTCGGCGCGGGAGGCGAAGGTGCTGGGCCTGGTCGCCGAGGGGCTGGCGAACCGGGAGATCGGCGAGCGGCTGCGGCTGGCCGAGGACACGGTGAAGGACCTGGTCGGCCGGATGCTGGCCGAGCTGGACGCCGCGAACCGGCTGCAGCTCGCGCTCCTGGCCCATACCGCCGGCCCGGAGGCGGAGGGTCCGCCGCGGTGAGGGCCGCCGCCCGGTGCGGGTTCCTGCGGCCACTGGCCGCGCTGCTGTTCCCGCCGGGGCCGGAGGGCGGGAGCGGGCCGCACGGGGTGCTGCCGACGCTGCTGGTCGCGCTGACGTTCGTGAGCGGGGTGGTCGACGCGGTGAGTTTCCTCGGGCTCGACCACGTCTTCGTCGCCAACATGACCGGCAACGTGGTCTTCCTCGGCTTCGCGCTCGCCGGGGACCGTGAACTGTCGGCCACGGCCTCCCTGCTGGCGCTCGCCGCCTTCCTGGCCGGTGCGACGGCCGCCGGCCGGCTGCGCCGCGGCCGGGAGCCGGTGCGGATGTTCGCGCCGCTGGTGGCGGTGCAGGCCGTACTCGTGGCCGGGGCGCTCGCGCTGACGGCGGGTGGGGGCGGGCCGCTGCCGGTGGTGGGGCTGCTCGCGCTCGGCATGGGCCTGCAGAACGCCGTCGTGCTCCGGCTGGCCGTGCCCGACCTGACCACCACCGTCGTCACCCGGACGCTGACGGGCCTGGCCGCCGAGCCGTGGGACCGGACCGCCGTACGCCGGCTCGTGTCGGTGGCGGTGCTGTTCTGCGGGGCCCTGGCGGGCGGGCTGCTGACGCTCCACCACGGATCCCGCTGGGCGCTGGCGCTGGCGGTGGCCCTGCTCCTCTGGATCGCGGTGGCGGGCGCCGTAACGGCTTCCGGGCGGGCCGGCCCCGACGCTCCTTAGCGCTGCCGGGTCCCGGAGTGGCCGGCGACGAGGGCCGCGAAGGTCAGCAGCCATGCGCCCACGGCGATCCAGAGCAGGACCTCGCCCAGCGGGCTCAGCCATCCCACCCCGGTGGGGTCCGCCGCCGAGAGGCAGGCGGTGGCCGTCATGCCGAGCGGGAAGACGGTCGCCCAGCGCCGGACGTCGTAGTGCGGCCGCCAGTAGCGCAGCTCGGCGGCGAGGAGGAGCGCGTACCAGCCGAGGGACAGGGCGAGCGTCACCAGCGTGGCCGTACGCAGCGCCGTGTGCGCCGAACCGGTCCATACGGGTGAGGCCGTGAGCTTCGATCCCGCCAGCGCCGAGATGGCCAGTGCGCCGCCGGCCACCCAGTGGTCGCCCGCGCCCCGCACCACCTCGCGGAAGTCGAAGTGGACGAGGGCCACCGCGTACAGCAGCAGGCCGAGGCAGAAGGCCGCCAGTGCGGCCCGGGCGAGCCAGTCACGGTGGACGGCGGCGGCCAGGATCGCCGCCAGGACGGCGAGCCCCTGGGTGGCCACGCAGACGAGGAAGGCGGACCCCGGCATCCGGCGCTTCCGGTGCCGTACGACGGCGAGCAGCAGCCAGGGCCACAGCGCCGCCGCCAGCACCAGCAGGGCGGCGGCGAGGCCCTGCCACCCCAGCAGGGAGAACCGGCATCCGAGCACGGTCGTGGCGGCCACGGCCGTCAGGGCTGCCGGGGTGTCCGCCTCGGCCCGGAAGCGGCCCCGGTCGCCCACGAGCCGGGCGGTGAAATCGGCGGCGAGTACGAGCCACAGCGCGGCGGCGACGACCAGCGCCGCCAGGGAGAGCACCTCGGACCCGATCAGGTGCAGGCCGACGGAGAGGATGCCGGCGGCCAGGACGGCGGCGCCCGCGGCCGGGGGCAGTCCCGTCCACCATCGGCGGCCGGGCAGGGGGAACGCCTGCTTCACCCTGCCAGCGGACACCGCCCGGCAGCGGCCCGCGAGCGCGGTGGGCCATTGGGCCCACCGAGCCGCGCGGGCCGGGGGGAATCCGGCCCGCCTGCGGGCCGCGCGGCCCTTGACTTCCCCGGGCGGCTGCCGGACTCTCTGCGCTCATGGGACAGCTCGACGGCAAGGTCGCGGTGATCACGGGCGGGTCGGCCGGCATCGGACTGGCGACGGCGCACCGGTTCGTACGGGAGGGTGCCCGGGTGTTCGTTTCCGGGCGACGCGAGGCCGAACTCGCCTCGGCAGTGGAGCAGTTGGGGAGCGGCGCCGTCGGGGTGCCGGGTGACGTCACCAAGGCGGCGGACCTCGACCGGCTGTTCGCGGCGGTCGCAGCCGAAGGCCGGGCGATCGACGTCCTGGTGGCCAACGCGGGCGGCGGGAAGGCGGGCGGCGTCGCCGAGTTCACCGAGGAGCAGTTCGACACCGTCTCGGACCTGAACTTCCGCGGGACCTTCTTCACCGTGCAGCGGGCGCTGCCGCTGTTCGGGGAGCGCGGTTCGGTCATCCTGCTCGGCTCGACGGCGGGCTCGGCGGGGTCCACCCGGTTCGGCATCTACGGAGCCACGAAGGCGGCCGTACGGTCGATGGCGCGCAGCCTGGCGCTGGAGCTCGCGGGGCGCGGGATCCGGGTGAACGCGCTCAGCCCCGGTCCGATCGACACGCCCGCGCTGGCGCGGGCGCCCGCCGCCATCCTGGAGGAGGTGACGTCCGGGGTGCCGCTGGGCCGGACCGGCCGCCCGGAGGAAGTGGCCGCGGCGGCGCTGTTCCTCGCCTCGGAGGAGAGCAGCTACATCACCGGCATCGAACTGTTCGTGGACGGCGGAGCCGCCCAGGTCTGACCCGCTGCCGGGCTCGCCCCACCGCGCGTGCTCAGGCCGTCCCGGGCTCCTCGCGGGCGGCCGTGAGGGTGAACATCGCCCCTTCGGGGTCGCGCAGGGTGACCCAGCGGTCGGTGGCGCTCGAGACGACGGTCGACAGGGTGGTCCCGCCGGCGGCGGTGGCCGCCTCGATGGCCTCGTCGAGGTCCGGGACGCGGAAGTAGACGTGCCAGCGGGGCCTGGTCTCCGGTGCGTGCGCCGCGGCCTCGGTGATCCCGCCGTCCAGGCGGGCGACGGGCTCGCCCGCCTGCCGCAGGACGACCTGGTCGTTCTCGTAGGAGACCTCGCAGCAGCCGGGACGGCCGGTCGCCCATTCCAGTACCTCGCCGTAGAAGATCGCCGCCTCGAAGGCGTCCCTCGTCCGCAGCTCCAGCCAGGCGGGCGCCGGGCCGTGGCCCACGCGCCAGTCGGCCGACACCCCGCCGGCCCAGATGCCGAAGACCGCGCCGTCCCGGTCGGCGACCAGCGCGCCGCGGCCGCCGGACGGGAAGGAGACCGGACCGACGGCGACGGTTCCGCTGCGCTCGCGGATGCGGTCCGCGGTCACATCGGCGTCGTCGACCGCGAAGTACGGCGTCCACGCCACGGCGACCGCCAGGTCCGCGGTCAGCGTCCCGATCCCGGCGACCGGCAGCCCGTCCAGCTCGGCGACCGTCCACCCCTCGCCGAGCCGGGCGGGGCGGAATTTCCAGCCGAGGACCGCACCGTAGAACTGCTGGGTTCCCTGGAGATCGCGGGCCATCAGGCTGACCCAGCACGGGGCGCCGAAGACCTCCCTCGTAGAAATCTCCACCACTCACGCTCCGTCCTTCGTCCCCGCTCATCCTCGCGTCCGGGCGGCGGCCCCGCACGTCGGCGAGGTGGCGGCCCCGGCAGTGGTCAGCCCCCGGCCACGGCGCCCTGCCCCGTGATCAGGTCGGCGAGGGCCGCCATGCCCCCGTCCGCGAGGGCCCGGCGCTGCCGGTCCGCGGGCGTGCCCTGCTGGAGGAGCCGGTGCAGCAGGGAGCCCACCTCGCGCTGGTCCCCGGCCTCCTCCAGGGCGGGCGTGATGTGCCGCATGAGCAGCCACAGCACGTCGCCGGCGCTGCGCCGGTGGCCCTGCGGGTCCATGAGAGTGCTGTCCAGGCCGTGCCGGGCCGCATGCCACATGGCCGCCTGGAGCAGCTCGTGCGAACACTCGGGGGGTGCGACTCCGGCCTTCTCCTCGGCGATCGCGGTGCTGACCAGCGCACGGACGATCCCGGTGAGCAGCACCGCGTCGCTGGCCTCCAGCTGCACGTCCAGGCAGCGCACCTCCAGCGTGGGGTAGCGCTCGGACAGCCTGGCCTGCCAGTAGAGCTGGCCCCGGTCGGCGATCAGCCCCGCGTCCAGCAGCGCCTCGATGCGCTCCTCGTAGTCGGCGAGCGTGCGGAAGAAGGGTGTCGGGCCGCTGACCGGCCAGCGGCCGAAGACGATCGTGCGCCAGCTCGCGAATCCGGTGTCGCACCCGTCCCACAGCGGCGAGTTCGACGACATGGCCAGCAGCGTCGGAAGCCAGACGCGCAGCCGGTTCAGGGCCGCCACGCCCATCTCCCGGTCGGGCACCGCCACGTGCACGTGCATGCCGTTGATCAGCTGCTCGTCGACCAGCCGGCAGGCCTCGTCCCGCATCTTGAGGTACCGCGGCTTCTGGGTGACCGGGACCGGCACCGCGTCGCGCAGGGGCGCCGCTGCGGAGCTGGCGAGGCGGCAGCCGTACTCCTCGGCGGCGGAGCCGACCGCGTGCCGCAGCCGCAGCAGGTGGCCCGCAACCTCGTCCAGGTCCGTGCATACGGGTGTGGCCACCTCGACCTGGGCCTGGAGCAGCTCGTTCTGCACCTCGCCCTCGCCCACCCATGACACGAGACCCGCCGCGGCCCGCACCTCCTCCGCCAGGGCCACGGGCAGATGGGTGACGGGATCCAGCAGGACGTACTCTTCCTCAACCCCGACCGTGATCATGTCGCGCCGGACTCCTGCTCTGTTCGGGCTCCTCGGCGCCTGTGGACGCCGTCGGAAGAGCGATGCGCACCCGCTTCACCTCCTCGGGTTCAAGGCCCCGGCACGGTCGGTGCCCGTCCGCCCGCGCTCCCCGCGGGCCCTGCTCCTGCCCCGCGGGGAGCTCCTCAAGCAAGAGAGGCGGACCCTGCCGCGGGCCGCGGCATTCGGCGGTTCCTTCGGGCGAATCTGACTCCGGGTGTGTGGGGTACCGGATCCAGCGTGGCAGTTCACAGGGAAATGCACCCATCGGGCCACCGGCAGAGGCGGTAGATGACCAGGCGATCCGCAGGGCGGCCGGAGTCCCGCCCGGCCGGGGCGCGTACGGAGGGGCAGCGTACGGAGGGCCCGCGCGGCCGGGTGGCCGTCCGCCGCGCCCGCGCCCGCGGCCGCCGCCCGGGCGGGAGGCCCGCCATCAGGCCGTACGCGTCCTCCGTGTCGCCGCTGCTGCGGACGGCCGCGGCCTACTCCTGGCGGCTGCTCGTGGTGGGCGCGGTCGTGTACACGGTGTTCATCGTGCTGGGGCGGTTCCACGAGGTCGGCGTGGCCGTCTTCCTCGGCCTGGTCGCCACCGCGCTGCTGCGCCCGGTGGCCGATCTGCTGGCCCGGTGGATTCCCCGCTCCCTCGCCGTGGCCTGCGCACTCGTCGGCAGCATCGTGCTCGGGCTGGGCGCGCTCGCGTTCGTCGGCGAGACGGTGGCGGCGGAGTGGAACTCGCTGGTGGCGGAGTTCCGGGCGGGGCTGGACCGGCTGGAGCCCCTGCTGGAGCGGCCGCCCCTGCGGCTGAGCCCGCATGCGCTGGGCGATCTGCGGGACCGGATCGGCGACTACCTCTCCAGCCATCGCGCGACCCTGCTCAGCACGGCCGTGACCGGCGCCGGGCGGCTGGTGGCGGCCCTGACCGTGGTGGCCCTGTCACTGTTCTGCTCGGTCTTCTTCATCTACTCGGGTGACAGGCAGTGGCGCTGGCTGTGCTCCCAGTTCCCGCAGGGCGCGCAGCAGCGCATCTCGGTCGCCGGCCGGGCCGCGTGGCGCACGTTCACCGGATACACCCACGGCATCGTGCTCGTCGCCGCGACCAACGCGATCCTGGTGGGGATCGCGCTCTACGCCTTGGGCGTGCCGCTGGCGGTGCCGCTCGCGCTGCTGGAGTTCTTCGCCGCGTTCGTCCCGCTGATCGGCTCGCCGGTCGCCCTCGCCGTGGCCGTGGTGGTCGCGCTGGCCGCCAAGGGGCCGCTGGTCGCGGCCCTGGTGGTCTGCCTGATCGTGATCATCGGGCAGATCGAGGGGCATGTGCTGCACCCGATGCTGATGAGCTGGGCGGTGCGGCTGCACCCGGTCGTCGTGGCTTTGTCGGTGGTCGCGGGGGCCATCGCCGCGGGCGTGCTGGGCGCGGTGGTGGCGGTGCCTCTGGTCTCGGTCGTCTGGTCGGTGCGCCAGGCCCTGCGCTCCCCGGAGGCAGGGCTCTGAGCTGCGGTTTCCAGAATGCGCGGCTTCATTTCACCCGGACGGGGGTATATCTGGAAGGACAGCTCACGAGACGGCCGTGCCGCAGCACCCTGCGGCGCGACCACCCGTCGGAGGAGCCGACATGGCGTACGCAGACATCACCGAAAGCATTCCGCAGGACACGCTGAGTGTGGGCACCGGTGAAGCCCGGACGCTGTCGGGGGCGCTGTTCCACCGGCTGCGTGCCCTCGACGAGGGCAGCGCCGAGTATTCCTATGTGCGCAACACCCTCGTCGAGCTCAACCTGAGCCTGGTGAAATTCGCCGCCCGCCGGTTCCGCGGCCGGAGCGAGCCGATGGAGGACATCGTCCAGGTCGGCACGATCGGCCTGATCAAGGCCATCAACCGGTTCGACCCGGAGCGCGGGGTGGAGTTCACCACCTTCGCGATGCCGACCATCGTCGGCGAGATCAAGCGGTTCTTCCGCGACACGAGCTGGGCCGTCAAAGTGCCCAGGCGGCTCCAGGAGCTGCGGATCGACGCCGCCAAGGCGCACGACGCACTGGAGCAGGACCTCGGCCGCGAGCCCACGGACGCCGAGCTGGCCGGCCGGCTGCACGTCACGCCCGAGGAGCTCGTGGAGGGGCAGAAGGCGGCGCACGCGTACTCCGCGCGCTCGCTGGACGCGCCGGTGCAGGAGGACGGCGACCGCAACGCGTACGCCGACCGGCCCTCGCTCGGGGAGGAGGAGGTGGCGTACGACACGATCGAGTGTCTGGAGTCGCTCAAGCCGATGCTGGCCGAACTGCCCGCGCGGGAGCGCACCCTGCTGTCGCTGCGCTTCGGCCACGGGCTGACGCAGTCCGAGATCGGCGAGCGGCTGGGGCTGTCGCAGATGCACGTCTCGCGGCTGCTCAACCGGACGCTGACCGCTCTGCGGTCGGGCCTCCTCGAGGACGGGCCACCGGGGGCGTGAGCGGCACCTGGACTTCCGCCCACACCGTCTTGCCGACCTGCCCGTCGGCGTAGGGCTCCCAGCCCCAGCTCCGGGCGAGCCGCTCCAGGACGAGCAGACCGTGCCCGCCCGGCCGGGCGGGATCGGCCGGCCGCAGGCGACGGGGGTGCTCGGGGCTCCCGTCGCCGACCTCTATCCGCAGCCGCGCGGCGCTGCGGCGCAGCACCAGCGCGCGGGGGCCGCCGCCGTGGATGCAGGCGTTGCTCACCAGCTCGGAGACCAGCAGGAGGACGTCCTCGGCGGCCTCCTGCCGGTCCGGGTCGTACGGGTGCTGCGCGCCGGGCCCGTCGGCGGGCTCGTCGGTGATCAAGCGCCACTCGGCGAGCGCGTGGCGCGTGAAGTCGCGCGACCGGGTGACGGCTCCGTGCGTCCCGCCACCGAGAAGCAGCGTGCGGGTCTCCTCGCTCATGGAAGCCGCCTACCCAGGCCGGTACAGAAGATGCGCAGGATGCGCACGGCTACCGACGGGACCGGCACGGTCCCGTCACGATCCGATGCCCTGTCCGAAGGTGAAGAAGCCGTCCGGGTCCACGCGCTTCTTGATCTCCACGAGCCGCGGATAGTTGGCGCCGTAGTAGGCGGTGCGCCAGTCCGGCAGGTCCGGGTCGATGAAGTTCTGGTACGCGCCCTCGCCCGCGTACGGCGCGACCTCTTCCTGCAGACCGGCGAGCCAGCGCAGGTTCGCCGCCACGGTGTCCGGACCGTCCTGCTCGGTCCAGGACGTGTCCATGCTGACGAGGAACTGTGCGTCGCGGTGGACGAATGCGGTGTCGGCCGGGGCCACCCGGTTGATCGCGCCGCCCCAGGTGTACAGGGCCAGGCCACAGCCGTCCGGGTTGCCACTGCCCGGCCGACCGGCGAGCCGGGACATGACGGCGGCCACGGCCTCGGGGGGCAGCGGCTCGGCGGCGAAGTTCGTCCGTACGGCGAACGCCCCGGCGGAGGTCTCGTGCAGCAGGTAGTCCTTGGCTTCCCAGAACGTGCGGTCGGCGATGTCCTCGCGTACGGGCCGGGTCGACGCGAGGACCGGGGCGAGCAGCTCCCGCAGTTCGCTCGCTGGGCCGAGGTGGAGTCCGACGGCCGACACCACGGGGTGGCTGCCGCCGGCGGCGGCGACGCCCAGGCGGACCGAGAACTCGTCCGGTGCGTGCCGGGCGGCCTCCTGCACCGCCGCGAAGGCCGCGGGGGCGTCGGCCCCGTCCCACAGCAGCAGGCAGGTGGAGACGTCGGGCACCGCGGTGGCCTGGAAGGTGAAGGACAGATTGATGCCGAAGTTCCCGCCTCCGCCGCCGCGGCAGGCCCAGTACAGGTCCGGGTTCTCCTGGGCGTCGCAGGTCAGCACCTCGCCTTCGGCGGTCATGAGGGTGGTCCGGACGAGGGCGTCCGCGGTGAGTCCGAGCTTGCGCGAGGTGGAGGAGGAGCCGCCGCCGAGCGTGAGGCCGGCGATGCCGACCGAGGCGCCGTTGCCCAGCGCGAACGCCATCCCATGGGGCTGGACCGCCGCGTAGACGTCGGCCATGCGGGCCCCGCCGGCGGCCGTGACGAGCCCGGTGGAGCCGTCGGCGACGACGGTGTCCAGTGCGCTGAGGTCGAGGACGAGGCCGGTGTTGACGGAGTGGCCCGCGTAGCTGTGGCCGCCGCTGCGGGCGACCAGGCCGACGCCCGTGTCGCGGGCCCACTCGATGGCGTGCCGTACGTCGCCGTGGCTCGCAGCGGACACGACGCCGTTCGGCGTGGTCGAGGCGTAGCGGGTGTTGAACGGGGTGCTGGACTCGCGGAAACCGGCATCGCCGGGCCGCAGTACGCGGCCCGCCACCATCTTCTCCAGACGCTGCCAGTCCGCCTCGGATGCGCTCACTGCACCTCCTCGATGTAGGAGATCCCCGTCGCGGCGTGCGGGCCGTAGCGTTCCCAGACCTCACGGAGCCGCAGGCGGCCGTCCTCGGCCACCTCGGGTGTGTTGACCGTGCGCCCGCAGACCACCTCGCCGGTCGCGAACACGAGGGTGTAGCCCATGGACAGGGTGCCGTCCGGCGTGCAGGTGCCGACGGTCCACCCGCGCCGCACCTCGCCGCCGACGACCTCTCCCCAGACCAGGTCACCCTGCTGGTGGTAGACGGCGACGGTGCGGACGTCGCCCTGCGGTTTGCGGAACCTGCGGCCGTCGTAGTCGATCACGTGGCCGTGTCCGGTTCGGTGTTCTGCGCAGGCTGCCCGGCGAGGAACTCGGCCGACATGCTCCGGCCCCACCAGATCGCGTAGTAGGAGAAGTCCGTGTCGTGCTCGTTGACGATGTGGTGCTCGGCTCCGCCCCTCATGAGCGCGATGTCCCCCGCTGCGAGCTCCCGCCGGCGGCCGTTGCAGACCACCTCGGCGCGGCCGGACATGGCGATGAACATCTCGCGTTCGTGGTGGGCGTGCGCCTCCGACACGTCGCCGGGGCGCAGAACGCACCATGCCCCGCGGAACGGCGCCTCCAGCCCCGGCCAGGGGTACAGCAGCTTGAGGTCCAGGCCGTGTTCCCGGAGCAGGTGGTCCGGCTCCGCTGTGCGGATCTCCACGTCGGGCTGTTCTTGGTCGGTCAACGTTCCGCTCCGTTCGACGTCTTTGCATTGCGGCGTTGCGGCGTTGCGGCATTCCGGCGGCGGGCGACGTCGATCAGGCTAGAAGAAGGCGGCTCCCTTTCGACAGGGGAATTGTTCCCTTGCCGAAAGGGAATCTGCCGCACGCTGCCGCATGCGGTGATATCGATGGATCAGCCGTGCCCCAGACCGGCGTCGCGGGCCAGCACGATGGCTTGGGACCGATCGGCCACGCCGAGTTTTCCGAATATCGTGGAGACGCGGTTGCTGATGGTCTTCGATGCGAGCACGAGCTCACGGGCAATGGCGGCATTCGACTTGCCCGCGGCGATACGTTCCAGAACGTCCCGCTCCCGGTTGGTCAACTGCGGGAAGGGGTAGTAATACTGCCCGGTCGACGCCGGGCACATCAGGGCTCCGAGCCGGTTGGCGATCGATTTGTCGACGATTCCCTCACCGGCCGCAACGGCTTGAATACCGCGCAGGATCTGGTCCGCGTCGGCCCGCTTGAACAGATAGCCGCGCGCACCGGCCTGGAGCGCGGCGGTGATGACCCGGTCGTCGTCAACCGAGCTGAAGACGAGGATGCCCGTTTCGGGCCATAATCTCAGCACTTCGGATATCACCCGCATACCGGCCCGTTCGTCCATGAGCGGGTCGACCACGAGGACGCGTGGCCGGCAGCGGGAGGTCTCCGCGATCACCTCGTCCGCCGTGGCGGCCTCGCCGACCACGGATATCCCTCCGGACCGTTCCAGGACGGAACGGACTCCGTGGCGAATCGCAGGCTGCGCGTCGGCGAGCACGACGGTGACGGTGGCGAGAGGTCTGGCGACGACCGCGAGATCACCGTCGGGCCGTCGGCCCGTGAACTCCCTTTGCGCCTCACCCTGTGACGAGAGCGGCCAGAGCAGCCCCTTGATGTTTGCCGTCTGATGCATTTCTACCTTCCCCCCGAATCGATCTTTTACGGCGGCCCAGGCCGACCGGCCGTTACCAGAATGGTGCACTGGCCAGTCTTACCGCAACGGTCAGGGGGATATCCGCGCGGCGCGATCACCGTGTCGGTAGCGACATTCACATCCGGCCATGTCAGTTTTCTGCGGACTCTGCCATTCCTACCTCTTGCGCCTGACGAAGAATTGCCTCTCGGTCTCGCCAATGCGCCCAGAATGCTCCGGTGTATCCGAGTCCGCTGAGACTCGTCAGGAACGGATTGTCCGCGTAGTTGTTGTCGTGCTCGCTCGAGCCGGCCAGCGTCGGCAGCATGACCCGGTGGTGGTCGGAGGGGTCGACGAGCTCCCAGAGCAGTTCCACGGACCGGCTCCACCGTCCGGAGGGGTCCTTGACCGTTTCGGCGTCCTCGAGAAGATCCGGCGAGAAGTAACAGACGAGCCGGAAGTTGCCGGACTCGTCGAACATGAACTGCCGCTCGTACTCGACCGGGCCCGAGCACCGGGCCAGCGGCTTCAGCACGATCGGCTCGGTGGCCGTATTCGACTGCAGTCCGGGCACCGTCCGCACCCCGTCGCACTGCTCGGCCATCGCGATGCCGAGCGGTGTGTGGGGGAAGAGCCGCAGCCCCAGCGAGAACCCGGTCACGGTGGCGTCCAGTGCCATGAACGCCTCGACGCATTCGCGCATGGTCTGCGGTGTCTCGCCCGGCATTCCGAACAGCGCCTCGACCATGGTCATCATGCCGTTGGCGTGGCAGAGCCGGACCAGTTTCTCGGTGTCGGCGAAGGAGTAGTACGTGGTGCCCTTCTCGGTGACCTTCCAGCCGCGCAGCATGTCCGCCCGTACGTGGTCGGAGCCGACGTTCACCCCGCGGCAGCCCGCGGCCGCGAGCAGCTCGGCGAACTCCTCGTCGAACGGCGAAGGCTGGCAGTAGACCCACAGCCGCAGCTCGTTCAGCGGATTGCCGGGGTCGGCGTGTCTGCGCCGGACGATCTCGCGCAGCAGCTGCTTCGCGTGGGTTATGGACAGGTTGAACTCGCTGTCGGTGGTGTGCTGGTCGAGGATTCCCTGCGCGGCGAGGGACTGCATCTCGTCGACCACGGCGGCGACGTCGCGCCGGCCGAACCTGATGCCCTTCGCGTCCGGTTCGACGCAGTGCGAGCAGCGGTAGGTGCAGCCGTTCTTGGTGAGGATGCCGGCCAGCCCGCCGCGCTGGTAGTAGAGCAGGTTGTCCACCTTGTGCGGCGAGCCGGAGCGGCGCAGGTACGTACCGGCCTGGTCCACCTGCCACACGCGGTCCTCGAACTGCCCGGCGGGCCGCGGTGCCACGGCGCGACGGGGCGTCAGGGAGAGCGCCGGCGGCGGTATCCGGACGACCCCCTCCCCCGTGTTGCACAGCAGACCGGACACCGTGTCCGTGTCGCGTCCGGTGACCAGCGCGTCGGCGAGATCGCAGATGATCTGCTCGCCGGGGCCCTTGACGCCGAAGTCGATGCCGAAGTAGTCGACCAGCGCGAAGGGCATGGAGGAGAAGCCGATGCCGCCGCCGACGATCGGCGCGTCCGTCAGGCGCTTGATCTCGGTGATGATCTCCTTGTGCTCCCCGATGAAGGGGCGCTGCTCGAAGGCGTAGACGGTGTCGGTGTTGCGGATGGTGACACCGACCAGGACGGGACTGCGCGCTCCGAAGTATTCGGAGAGGCAGGACTTCCAGTCCTCCCGGTGGAACGTGAGGTCCACCACCTCGACCTCGAAGTCGGCGGCCTCCAACGAGGTCGTGAGCACATCGAGCGCATAGGGCGCGATCGGTGGGTGCACCTTGTTGGGATTGACCAAAAGCACCAGGCCTCGGCCCATCGGACTTTCTCCCCCCTGGCCTGCACGCAGGCGAATTGCGTTATCTGACGATGCCGAGGCAGATCCCGAACTCGGGTTTCCCGCCCAGCAGATGGGCTCCGGCCGACTGGAGAATGCGGTCCTGGGCGGTGGCGTGCTGGCACATGGTGGTGGTGTCGCGCATCCAGCGGTCCATCGGCGACGACTGGTGGATCGACCAGGTCTGGAGCAGGTCGAAGAGCCGGCTGACGATCGACCGCGAGGTGCGGAAGGCGTGCACCCAGGCGAGCGGCGACGCGGCGCGCTCCTCGGGAGTGAGGTCGTCCAGGGTGCCCCCGGCGGCCAGCACCTCCCACTGCCGGCGCTGGCTCCCGTACACCGCGCCCCGGGTGGCGAGGAAGTCCGCCTCGCACTCGGCGAGCGTGACCTGGGCCCGGAAGTGGTCCTTCCACGCCACCCCGGTCATCCGGTCGACCCGGGTCCGGGCGATCTCCCGCGCGTGGTCCAGCGCGGCCCGGGCCACCCCGAGCGCCACGCCGCACATGCTGCGCGTGAACGCGTCCGGCTGGGCGAGCGGGCCTGGCCGGCCGCGTACCTTGCCGAAGCTGTACGTGTGCTCCTCGGGGACGAAGACATCGGCCATCATGTAGTCGCAACTGCCGGTGCCGCGCATGCCCATGGTGTGCCAGTTGTCGATGACCTCCACCTGGGCCCGGGGCACCAGGAACTGCCGCGACTCGTGCGGATTGCTGCCGTCCGGGCTCGCGTACGGCTTGCCGTCCTCGTAGACGAACGCACCCGAGGTCACCCAGTCGCAATGGGTGATCCCGCTGCCGAACGACCAGCGGCCGGAGAGCCGGAAACCGCCGGGGACCCGCTCGGCGCGACCCGTCGGCTGCAGCAGCCCGGCCATGATCGTGTCCGGGGTCGGGAAGATCTCCTTGGCCACCGTCTCGTCGAGGAAGGCGCTGAAGATGCCGCTGCTCGCGCCCATCACCGCGCACCAGGCCGCGGAAGCGTCCCCGTGCGCGAGCGTCTCGACGACCTGCGTCTGCTCCACCGTGGTCAGCGCGAGGCCGCCCAGCTCACGGCCGAAGGCCATCCGGAACACCCCGGCGTCGCGCAGCATGTCCACCACGTCCGCCGGCAGCCGCCGCGCCTCTTCGATCTCCGCCGACCGCTCCCGCAGCAGCGGCGCCAGCTCCTTCGCACGGGCGAGGAGCTCCGCCGCGGTGGCGGGGACCTCGGCCCCCGGGGTCCGGGTCATGGTCATGTGATCGCCTTTCACTTGGCCCTACTTGACGATGCCGAGGCTCATCCGGAACTTGGGCGGCCGGCCCAGCAGGTAGGCGCCGCCGGACTCGAGGATCAGGTCCGAGGCGGCGACGTGCTGGCACATGGTCGCGGTGTCGCGCATCCAGCGGTCCATCGGCGAGGACCTGTTGATCGACCAGGCCTGGAGCAGGTCGTAGAGCCGGTTCACGATCGCCCGCGAGGTGCGGAAGGCGTGCACCCAGGCGAGCGAGGACGCGGCCCGCTCGGTGGCGGTGAGATCGTCCAGCGTGCCGCCGCCCGCCAGTACGTCCCAGTGCCGCTGCGAGCTGCTGTAGACGCCGCTGCGGGCGGCGTTGAACTCCGCCTCGCACTCGGCGAGGGTGACCTGCACGCGGAACGTGTCCGCCCACGGGGTGTCGGTCATCTTGTCCACCCGGGTCAGCGCGGTCTCCCGGGCGTGGTCCAGGGCGGCCCTGGCCACCCCGAGCGGCACCGCGCACAGGCTGCGCATGAAGGAGTCCGGCTGGGCGATCGGGGTGTCCGTGCGGCCCCGTACCTTGTAGAAGGTGTAGGTGTGCTCCTCGGGCACGAACACGTCGGTGATCGTGTAGTCGCTGCTCCCGCTGCCGCACAGGCCGGTGGTGTCCCAGTTCCCGACGACCCCCACCTCGTGGGCCGGCACCAGGAACTGGCGCGACGCGTGCGCGTTGCTTCCGTCCGGGCTCGCCCACGGCTTGCCGTCCTGGTAGATGAACGCACCCGAGGTCACCCAGTCGGCGTGGGTGATCCCGCTGCCGAACGACCACCGGCCGGTCAGCCGGAAGCCGCCGGGAACGCGCTCTGCATGCCCGGCCGGCGCGATCAGCCCGGCGGTGATCATGTCCAGGCTGGGGAACACTTCCTTGACCACGGCGGGGTCCAGGAAGTTGCTGATCGCCCCGGTCATCGCGCCGATCGCCGCGCACCAGCCGGCCGAGGCATCCCCGTGGGCCAGCGTCTCCACGACCTCGGCCTGCTGCATCGATGTCAGCTCGGGGCCGCCCCACTCGGGCCCGAAGCACATCCGGAACACCCCGGTGTCGCGCAGCATGTCCACGACGTCCGCCGGGAGTTGCCGGGCCTGTTCGATCTCCGCCGACCGCTCCCGCAGCCGCGGAGCCAGTGCCTTGGCCCGCTCCAGGATCTCGGCCGCGGTGGTGGGTGCTTCGGTGCCCGGGTTCCGGGTCGTACTCATGCGTTCCCCCTCAAGTGGTGGTACGTGCCGGTCATTCGTCCACGTCGAGCAGGCCGGCCGGCATCTCGAACGGCGCGTCCGGATCCGGGGGGCCGATCGGTTCGGCGTCCAGTGCGACGAGCGCGGCGGCCGCTTCCAGCCGTTCCAGGCAGGTCTGCGTGTCGTCGGCCTCGCACACCACGAAGGAGTGGCGTGCCAGGTAGCCGCCCGGGGGCAGCCGCAGGGTGGTGCCGGGCTCGGCCATCGGCGCGGCGGCGACCAGGCCCGGGGCCTCGGCCGGTACGGCGACCGATCGCAGCAGGCAGTCCCGTTCCGGGTAGCCGAACCGGATGCCGGCGACGGCCCTCCGGGTGGGCCGGGTGTCCGGCCGCTGCCCCGTGGCCACGTCGAACAGCACCTCGCCGGGCTCGATGCCGGTGGCGGTCCTGCCGAGGAAGGGGATCAGGTCCCCGCCCAGCCGGCCGTTGATCTCGATGATCAGCGGCCCGCGGCCGGTCAGCCGGACCTCGCTGTGGGTGATGCCGTCCTCGATGCCGAGCACCTGGTGCGCCCGGGCCAGGGTGCGCATCAGCTCGTGGTCCGCCATCAGCGGGTCGGCCGCGTCGACGAGGTGCCCGACCTCCTCGAAGTACGGCTGGTCGCTGCTGTGTTTGCGGGCCACGAACATCGGCAGGTACTCGCCCTTGTGCACGGCGCCGTCGACGCTGATCTCCGGCCCGGGCGCGTACCCCTCGACGATGGCGCTCGCCCGGTACGGGCCCGGGTCGACCTCGCTCGCGGACAGGGCGATGCGGAACGCGGCTTCCAGCTCGGTCTCGTCGGCCGCGAACACGACGCCGATGCTGGCGCCCATCGCGCGCGGCTTGATCACGACGGGATAGCCGATCCGCCCGGCGGCCACCCTGGCCTGCTCCACGGTGGTGGTCAGCTCGAACCCCGGCTGGTACAGGCCCGCCGCGGTGAGCTCGGCCCGGGTGAGCTGCTTGTCCCGGCAGCCGCGTACGCCGGGCACGGACAGCCCCGGCACACCGAACTCGGCGGCGAGGAGCCCGGCGTCCAGGACCAGCGGCTCGTCCCAGCACATCAGGCCGACGATGCGGCGGCGTGCGGCGACCTCGCGTGCCGCCGCGCCCATCGCCTCGGAGTCGAAGACGTTGGCGACGATGATCTCGTCGAAGTACTCGTGCTGCCAGGTGGGGTTGAGGTTGTTGAGCAACACCATGTCCAGGCCGGCCGCGCGGGCACGGCGCCGGATCGGCGCGACGAGGTACTCGCGGTACACCTTCAGCCCGCTGCCGACGACCAGCAGGGCTCCCCTGTCGGTGGTCATCGGCCGCTCCCGGCTGCGGTGGCGGCGGCGCGGCGGGCGAGCAGGTCGGTGAGGATGTCGTGCGAGCGGTGTGCGAGGACGCTGATGAGGGAGTCGGCGATGCCGTGGGTCTCCTCGTTGACGCCCTGGAGGTAGACGGCGCCCCAAGCCGACTCGCCGAGCTCGACCCGGTGGGCGCGGCTGACCGCGACCTCGTCGATGCCGACGCGGGCCGCCAGTTCCCGTACGAGGGCGGGCTTGCGGGGGTCGTAGCCGGTTCCGAGGAGGACGAGGTCGCAGCGCAGGGGCTCGGTCTTGCCGCTCATCCGGTCCCGCAGGTCGAGTACGACGTCCCCGTCCTCGAGCCGGGCGCCCACGACCTCGGTCATCGCGCGGACCTCGGAGCGCTGCGGGCCGAGGGCCTTCTGCCGGTAGAGCATCGTGTACAGCTCGTCGAGGAACGGCGGTGCCAGACCTGCGTAGTTCGTCAGCCGCATCTCGTCCAGGACCTGCGCCCGGACCTCCGCAGGGCTGTCGTAGAACTCGTCCACGAACGAGGGGAAGAACCGCTCGTTCACGAATTTGCTCGTCTGGTAGTTCTGCAGCCCGACCGAGCGTACGACCATGGTCACGCGGCTCTGCGGAAGGTTCTCGTGCAGCGCGTAGAACATCTCCGCGGCGCTCTGGGCCCCGCCGACCACCACGGCGCGCAGCGGTTCGTCCTTGGGGAGCAGCCCGATCCGGGTCCGGTACTGGGCGCTGTGGATCAGCCGGTCGGCCGGCAGGCCGGCGAAGACGTCCGGCACCCGCGGGTCGCGGCCTCCGCCGACGACGAGGTCCCGGCAGCGGATCACATCCCCGTCCGTCAGCAGCACGCTCCACCCGGAGACAGAGCCGTCCGCTTCCACGACGGGGTCGACCTGCACGGCGCGGGCCCCGTACTGGATCCGGACCCGCTGCAGCGAGGTGGCGACCCATTGGAGGTAGTCGGAGAACTCCCACCGGAACGGGTGGAAGGTTCCCAGGTTGACGAACTCGTCCAACCGCCCCTGTTCGTGCAGGAAGTTGAGGAACGTGAACCTGCTGGACGGGTTGCGCAGCGTCACCAGGTCCTTCAGGAAGGACACCTGGCTGCGCGCCCACGGCATCAGCAGGTCGCGCTGCCATTTGACGTCCGGGCTCTGCTCCAGCAGCAGGGTTCCGTCGGCCAGTTCGGCCGAGCCCGATTCTTCGATGGCCACCGCGAGCGCCAGATTCGCCGGACCGGCGCCGATCGCCAGGACACCGACCTCCCGTACCGTCATGCTTCCCCCTCGATGTCGATCCGGACTGCGGCCACGGCGGCCTCGGCCCGCCGCAGTGCCTCGGCGGAGCTGTCCGCGGTGGCCATGACGATCCCGGCGCGGTCCCAGGAGTGGCGCAGCCCCGTGAACCGGTCGCCCGGCTCGGCGGTGACCGCGACCAGGAACACCCCGTCGACCTGCCGGGCGTCCTCGATGCCGTGCACGGCCGTGACCCGGCCCGCCCCGGTGGCCAGGAACCGTACGGCCGCTCCGCCCTTGGCCCGCCGGGGCAGTTCGGCCGGCGGCTCCTCTCCCTTCATCACCGCGTAGTAGCTGCGCATGAGCTGTACGGGGTAGGCGAGTTGGATGGTGTCGACGATGCCGCCGCCGGCGAGCCGGCCCGCGCATTCCACGAGGTACGGGACACCGTCCGAGACGATCCATTCGCAGTGCACGATCCCGTCGCGGAAGCCGACGGCTCCGACGACGCGCTCCGTCTGCGCGCCGAGTACCTCAGCGAGTTCCTCGGGGATGTCCGCCGGGACGGTGTGCGCCATCTCCACCGGGTGCGGCCCGGGGAAGAGCTGCTTGCCGGTGACGTTGACGAACAGCGGGCGCCCGTCGCGTACGAGCATCTCGACGCTGAACTCGGGGCCGTCGACGTACTGTTCGGCGAGCATGGACACTTCCATGGGCCGGTCGGGCACGAAGACGCCCTCGTCCTGGACCAGGCAGTCCGCCCAGGCCTGCTCGACCTCGGCCGGGTCGTGGATCACCCGGGTGCCCACGGCGGCCTGGCGGTTGGCGGGCTTGAGCACGACGGGGCCGCCCTGGCTGCGCAGGAAGTCCCGTACGCCGGCGGCCCCGTCGACGCGGACACTGGCCGGGTTGGCGATCCCGGCCGCGGCGCTGACCTGCCGCAGCAGGGCCTTGTCGCGGAGGATCCGGGCGGCTCCGAGGCCGGCGCCGGGCAGGCCGTAGCGCTCCGCGAGGCGCGCGGCGAACGGGGTCGCGTACTCGATCGCCGGGACGACCGCGACGGGAGCGAGGTCGGGGTGGGCGTTGTGGAACTCGTCGGCCTTGCCCGCGAGGTGGTACTCCCACTCGATCAGGCCGCGGACGAACGCCACGCCGTCGAGCTGCTCGTGCACGTGCCGCTTGCGGACGACGTCGGGCTCCTCGATGTAGATCACCGAGTCGTCCGGCTGGAACTCCCCGATGGCGGCGAGCGTGACGCCGACGAACCCGACGATCAGGACCGGCCCGGCGGCCGGGCCGGGCTGCTGCTCGTTCATGACGTGCCTCCGACGACTTCGGGCTTTCCTTCGGTGCCGGCCGCCTCGTCCTTCGCAGGGGAGGGCTCGGGCGGCTGTTTCACACCGGCCAGGGCGAGCAGTCCGGCCAGGGCGGTCACGACGCCGCACAGCAGCCAGAATCCGCCGCCGAGCCTGGTCCAGAGGAAGACGCCGAACAGTGGCGCGAGCGCCGAGGCCGCTCCGCCCACGGCCTGCATGGTGCCGATGTAGCGGGCCTTGACCGCCGCGGGGAACGTCGCCGGGTGGGCGAACATGCTCGGCGCGGCGATCATGATCCCGCAGACCACCAGCACCGCACCGGTGATGGTGAACGCACCGGACCGGGAGGTCAGCCCGTAGACGGCGAGGCCGACGGCCTCCACCAGGTGGCCGGTGATCACCCGTACGTGCTTCGGCAGCCTGCTGAGGTAAGCCGTGATCTTGAGCTCGCAGGTGATCAGTACGACGGAGGACACCGTGAGCACGGTGCTGTAGAAGCTGGTCGGGTAGTCGTCCGCGGCGAGCTCCAGCGGCAGGGCGATGTGGCCCTGCGCGTAGGTGAGCGAGCCGAGCAGGATGGCGCCCAGGTAGAGCAGGTACTTCCGGTCGCGGACCATCGTGGCGTACGCCGAACGGCCGTCGGTGGCCTGTCCGGACCCCGCGGCTCCGGGTTCGGCCGCGTCCGCGGTCCCGGCTTCCGGCTCCGCCTCCACGGCCTTCCTCGGGAGCAGGGCGAACGCCAGCAGGGCGTAGACCAGAGCGGTCGCGCCGTCGATCCAGAACAGCAGGTCCCAGTCGACCAGAATGACCACCGCGGCGATCAGCGGGGCCAAGGCGGCGCCGATGTTCAGCGCGATCCGCATCATCGAGAACGCCATGACCTGGTACCGCTCCGGCATCAGGTCGCTCAGCATCACGGCGGCCGCTGGCCGGTACGCCTGGGTGAACAGGCCCGCGAGCCCGACCACGACCAGCAGCGCCCACAGCGTCCCCGGCCCGCTCAGCCAGGAGATCGACGCCACCAGCGGAGCCGATGCCCCCATCGCCGCCATGATGGTGGCCCGCGGGCCGAACCGGTGGGTGATCTCGGCGCCCAGCATCGTGCCGAAGATCGAACCGATGCTGTACGCGACGAGCGAGAGCCCCGCCACGCCGACCGATGCGCCGCGGAAGGTCAGGTACAGCACGAGGAACGTCTGGACGAACGCACCGAGTTGGTTGACCAGTACGCCGCCGAGGAGATATCGGACCGGTGTCGGAGTCGCCTTCAGCGCGTCGAACACCCGGACCGGAGCATCCTCCGTCATGCCGCCCCTTCCCTCAAGACATCGACGATGCGGTCCGCGACGAGCGGGGCCGCACTGAATCCGGATCCGCCGCACGCCGCCCGCGACCAGACGGCGGGACCCACGCGGGCGAGCAGCGCGCCGCCGGTGTCCACGTCGGCCGCGTAGTGGCAGGGCTTCACGGCGGCCACGGTGTAGCGGTGCAGGCCCGTCAGCGGCGCCGCCGCGGCGAGCCGCTCGGCCCAGGGCTCCTGGTCCTCGGCGGCGCAGTCCGCGATGGTGTCCACCGTGCGGCAGACCGCGTCGGAGCTGATCTTCAGGAGCGTGCCGTCCCCGGGCGGCACCGCCCAGGCCCGGCCGTCCGCGCCGAGCCCGCCGGCCGCGGGTGCGTGTTCCCACCACCGCGCCGCGTCGGCCGGCGGATGCAGGTAGACCATGGTCTGGCGATGCAGGACGACCGGCGGCCCGACCAGGTCGCGTGTCCACGGGCCGGCGGCGACCAGGACCAGATCGGCGCCCAGCCGCTCGCCGCCGGCGAGCCGGACCTTCCCGGAGTCCGTGTCGATCCCGGTCACCGCGGTGTACGGACGCAAGGTCACCGCCGGATGCGCGTCGAGCCGGCGGGCGGCGGCGTGCAGGACCCGCTCCGCGAGCAGCACCCCGCCGTCCACCTCCAGGAGCCCTGCCGAGTCCGGCGGGAACTCCAGGTGCGGCAGCGTCTCCGGTTCCACCGTCCGTACGGGGACCCCCGCCTCGGCGGCCGATGCGGCCAGCGCGTCGAGGCGTTCCCGGGGCCGGGCGGTGACCACTCCGACCCTGCGGTGGAAGCGGGTTCCGAGCAGCGTCTCGAGGTCCTGCCAGCGGCGGTGGGCGGCGGTCATCCGCCGGGTGGCGTCCGGGTCGTCCGGGCTGAAGGTGCGGATGACCCGGTGCTGGTCGAAGGAGCTGGCGTGCGGGTTGGGGATCGGGCCCCGGTCCAGCACGGTCACGCGGTGGCCGGCGAGCGCACACTCCACGGCGGTCAGCAGCCCGGTGACGCCGGCTCCGACGACCACGACCACGGCCCCGGCCGCGGGCTGCCGGACGGAAGGCGCCGCCTTCACCGCCCCGGCTCCGCCAGGCGCGGCAGCCGTACGGGGGTGAACTCCGTGGCGTTCGGCCCGGCGGGGATCGCGCCGTCGGGGAGGGCCGCCCCGGCCAGGTCGATCAGCAGCGGCGCCGCGCAGCGCAGGAACACGTCGACCTCGTGGCAGAAGTCGCCGGCGTCGGCCGGCCCCACCTCCCACCGGTCCAGCCGTGCCAGCTGCTCGGACAGGGTGAACGCAGCCGCGGTCAGGTTGAAGCGGCGGACGTCGTAGGCGGCGGCGAAGCGTTCCAGGAGGCGCGCCGCCGCCTCCCGGGACCGCCCGGACACCGGTAACGGACCCCGGCCGGCCCAGCTGCCGGCTTTCTCCGCGACCCGGTTCCACGGCTGGACGAGCCGTTCGCCGGTCACCCGGTCCAGTGCCTCGCGCGTGAAGTTGGTGCGCTGGAAGTCGGGGCTGGTCGCGGCGAGGTAGAAGCGGATGACGTCCCTGGGCACCTCGGCGGCCAGCTCCCGGCCCGATACGACATGGCCGCGGCTGGTCGAGAACTTGTCGTGGTCCAGCTCGTAGAACTCGTTGGTGACGAAGTGCTCGGGCAGGGTGTAGCCGCCCAGCGCCTCCAGCATGGCCGCCCCGACGACCGCGAAGGCGAAGCCGGCGTCCGACCCGAAGAAGTACACGACCTTGTTGCCGGTCTCGGAGAACCACAACTCGTCGTCGGCCGCGAGCACTTCGCCGCGCTCCTCGGCGGCGAGCGCGGTGCAGTGCATGCTCCACGCGATGGTCTCGGCATCCGCGTAGATCACCTGGTCCGCGACCTCCGGGAAGGGTGCGGGGATGCCCCACGCGATGGGCAGGGTTACGGGATAGTCCGGGAGCGGCCCGGCGAGGATCTCCTCGATCATCTGCGCCAGCCGCGGGCGCATCGTCGCGGCCTGCCGGGTGAAGTAGGTGACGAGCGCCTCGCGGTGGTCTTCGAGCGGCAGCACCAGGACCTGCTGCTCGCGCAGTTCGACCGGGTCCTCGGGGTGCAGGGTGGAGCGCGGGTCGATCAGGTCGCCGGATGCGATCCAGTGCCCGCAGTTCTCGCAGAGACCGGCGCACCCGTCGGCGAGGCACACCGGGCAGCCGCCGCGGACGTAGGCGTCGGTGAGGTACTCGCCGGTGCGGGGTGCGTACGGGAACGTGACGCCTTGCAGCCGGAGTGCCCCGCTGCTGTGCAGGCGCTCGAAGAAGGTCCGGACGGTTTTGACGTACCGGTCGCCGAACCGGACGAACCCGTCCGGCCGGATGCCCATGGCCGCGAGGGTCTGCTCCACCTGCCCGGCCGACCGGACGCGCAGCTCTTCGGGCGGTACGCCCAGTCTGCGGGCGGTGGTCACGATGTAGTTCTGCGTGAAGTGCACGCCCGAGCCGAACAGCACGTCGTGGCCCGCGGCGCGGGCGTACCTCGCGCAGACGTCGGCGGCGAGGAACGGGCCGGCCAGGTGGCCCAGGTGCAGATCGCCGTTCGCGGTCGGGCCGGGGGCGATCACCAGTGTCCGCTGCATCAGTCGCTCCTGGATTCGGCGCCGGCGCGGCGGGAGAGCAGGTCGGTGAGGATGTCCTGGGAGCGGTGTGCGAGGACGCTGATGAGGGAGTCGGCGATGCCGTGGGTCTCCTCGTTGACGCCCTGGAGGTAGACGGCGCCCCAGGCCGACTCACCGAGTTCCACCCGGTGGGCGCGGCTGACCGCGACCTCGTCGATCCCGACGCGGGCCGCCAGTTCCCGTACGAGGGCGGGCTTGCGGGGGTCGTAGCCGGTGCCGAGGAGGACGAGGTCGCAGTGCAAGGGCTCCGTCTTCCCGCTCATCCGGTCCCGCAGGTCCAGGACCACTTCGCCGTCCTCGAGCCGGGCCCCGACGACCTCGGTCATCGCCCGTACTTCGGAGCGCTGCGGGCCGAGCGTCTTCTGCCGGTAGAGCATCGTGTACAGCTCGTCGAGGAACGGCGGTGCCAGACCGGCGTAATTCGTGAAGCGCATTTCGTCGAGCAGCTGCGCCCTGACTTCCGCCGGACTTTCGTAGAAATCGTCCACGAAGGAAGGGAAGAACAACTCGTTCACGAATTTGCTGGTCTGGTAGGTCTGCAGGCCGATCGACCGCACCAGCATCGTCACTTGACTCTGCGGCAGATTTTCGTGCAGCGCGTAGAACATCTCCGCCGCACTCTGCGCCCCGCCGATGACCACCGCCCGGACCGCCTCGTCCCGTGGAATCCTCGCGATCCGCGTCCGGTACTGCGCACTGTGGATCAGCCGGTCGTCCGGAAGACCGGAAAACACTTCCGGTACGCGCGGGTCGCGGCCGCCGCCGACGACGAGGTCCCGGCAGCGGATCTCGTCCCCGTCCGTCAGCAGCACGCTCCACCCGGAAACGGCCCCGTCCGGCCCGCACACCGGATCCACCTGCGCCGCCCGTGCCCCGTAACGGATCTCGACCCGCTCCAGCGACTTCGCGACCCACTGCAGATAGTCCGAGAACTCCCACCGGAACGGGTGGAACGTCCCCAGGTTCACGAACTCGTCCAACCGCCCCTGCTCGTGCAGGAAATTGAGGAACGTGAACCTGCTCGACGGATTCCGCAACGTCACCAGGTCCTTCAGGAACGACACCTGACTGCGCGCCCACGGCATCAGCAGATCACGCTGCCATGTGACGTCCGGGCTCTGCTCCAACAGCAGCGTTCCGTCCGCCAATTCGGCCGAACCCGACTCCTCGATGGCCACCGCCAGCGCCAGATTCGCCGGACCCGCGCCGATCGCCAGAACACCGACCTCCCGAACAGTCACACTTCCCCCTCGATCACAGTGATCCCAGTCGCGGACAGGCAGTAGCGAGGCTAGATTTCTGCCGTTCCCGAGAGATAGGGGAACTTGTCCCGTCGACTGGGGAATCTGGGACGGGGAAGACGGGGTCCCGTCAACCGGGGATCCGGGGAAAGCGGAGGGGCCCGGCGCGTCAGGACACCGCCGCCGAGCCGTTCCCTGCCGTGGTGCGGGAGCCGGCCGGGGCTGCGGCCTGCAGGGCGTCCAGCCGCCGCAGGCTGGCCCGCCGCTGGACGACGGACAGCCCTGCCACCGCCGCCCCGAGCACGAGCCAGCCCGCCGGCCCGGCCGCCATCACGGCGCCGGTCAGCAGCAGCGGCCCGGCGGACTTCTGGATGGACTGGGACATGCCCGCCACCCCCAGGTACGAGGCCCTCGCCTCCTGCGGCGCGAGGGAGACGGCCAGCTCCCAGGAGGTCACCGAGCGGATCAGCTCCGCCGCGGTGACCAGCACGGCCGCGGCCAGCAGGGTGATCGAGGCGGCCCAGGCCCCGTGTTCGGGGGTGAGGGCAAGGAGCGTGCAGCATGCGAGCGTCGCCAGCCCGTACAGCCCGACCGCTCCGGCGGCCTGGCGCGGCCGCCGGACCCTCGCCGACACGGTCAGCTGCAGGACCACGACGAGCACGGTGTTGAGGAAGAGGAAGGCGGGCACCACGGCGTGCGGCGCGTCGGTGTGGTCGACCAGCCACAGCGGCAGCCCGACCCCCAGGATCGAGTCGTCCAGGCACATCGGGATGTCCAGGAGGACGAACCGGAGGTAGCCGCGGTCCCGCCACGGGTTCGCGGTGGCCGTCGGGCCCGCCGCGGCCTCGTCCCCGGTCCCCGCGGCCGCCCGGGCGCTCCCGGGGCCGGGGCCGTGCCCGTCCTGCTCCCGGGTGCACCACACCAGCGCCGCGGCCGCGAGGAACGACAGCGCGTTGCCCAGGATCAGGACGTGGTACGCCTCGCGGGTGCCGACGGCGAGACCGATGGCGGCGATGCCCGCGCCGAGCGCGTAGCCGGCGTTCGCCGTGCTGCGCGACAGCGCCTGGTACGTGGCGCGCTGCTCGCCCGCCGCCCGCGTGGCGAAGAGCATCTCCAGCATCTTGGCCGCCCGCTCGGCGAGGGAGGTGACGGCGACCACGAGCAGCAGCACCTCGAAGCGGGTGATCACGAGCATTGCGCAGACCGTCCCGAGGCGCAGCAGGTGACTGCCGATCAGCAGCGTGCGTACGGGGAAGCGTTCGGCCAAGTGGCCGGCCAGCGGGGAGCCCGCGATGCCCGCCACACCGGCCGCGCCCAGGAGCAGGCCCAGCTGCCGGGCGTCCAGGCCGACCACGAAGGTGAAGAAGAGGACGCAGGAGGCGGCCCAGACCCCGGTCCCGGTGCGGTCCAGCAGCTGGGCGAACAGCATGGTGCGGGCGTCCCGGCCGCCGGGCGGTCGGCGCAACTGCGCCAGCAGTCCGGCTCCGCCCCGCCGGTCCTTCAGGTTCCCCGCACCGCACCGCCGGATCATCCCGGGCCTCCGCATCCCCCGCCAAAGTATCTCGATGTCGAGATACCTTGCGGCAGCCTGCCCGAGGTCAATCTTGACGTCAAGATAATTTTTTCGGTGATACCGGCCGACGTCCCGGCGCCCGCGGCCCGCCCGGCGATACGCTGATCCGCAGAGGCTGCCGAGGAGGGAACCGTGACCGAGCGCAAGCCACCGGGCGTCAGTTTCGAGTCCTGGGTGGACCGGCAGATCAGGGAGGCCGCCGAGCGCGGCGAGTTCGAGAAGCTGCCGGGCTACGGCAAGCCGCTGGCCTCGATCGACGCCCCGTACGACGAGCTGTGGTGGATCCGGGACAAGATGCACCGCGAGGGGTTCGCGGCCCTGCCGCCGGCGCTCGCGCTGCGCAAGGAGGCCGAGGACGCCCTGGAGGCGGCCCGGGCGGCTCCCTCGGAGCGCCAGGCACGGGCCGTCCTCGCCGGGATCAACGAGAAGATCCGCGCGGCCCTGCGCATGCCGCCCCCGGGGCCGCCCCTCCGGCTCACCGAATTCGACGTCGACGAGGTGCTCAGGACCCGGCGGGAGAGCCGGACCGACTGACGGCGCGCCCGGACGGTGCTCGCGGCTCTCCCGGCTGCGGACCACCGACAGTGCTACAAATGGTTCGTGACCCATCCTTGCAACCCGTGCCGGGGACGTCGGTGCGGTCACTGAGCAAAAAGCGCCCGCGCAGCGTCGCCCGACAGGTATTCGTCCTTCAGGTGGCGATCGTGGTGCTGCTCGCCGCCGGGGCGGTACTGGCCCTCGTACTCCAGTCCCGGCACGACGTGGACCGGGAGGCCCGGACCCGCTCCGTGGCGGTCGCGCAGACCTTCGCCCATTCGCTCGGACTGCGCCAGGCGCTCCTCACCCCCGATCCCTCCAAGATCCTCCAGCCGCTCACCGAGGTGACGCGCAAGGATGCCGGAGTGGACTTCATCGTCGTGATGAACGACCAGGGGGTCCGCTACACCCATCCGCTCCCCGACCGCATCGGCAAACAGTTCGTGGGCACCATCGCGCCCTCACTGGCCGGCCAGGTGTACACCGAGAGCGTGAAGGGACCCCTGGGCCAGGAGATCCAGGCCGTGGTCCCCGTGTTCGCCGATCCCTACAAGGACGGCGGCCCGGTCGTGGCCCTCGTTTCGGCCGGCCTCACGGTGAAGAACGTCACCGGAGTGGTCGACCGGCAGCTCCCCGTCATCCTGGGCACCACCGCGGCGGCCCTCGCCCTGGCCACGGCCGGCGCGGCGCTGATCAGCCGCCGCCTGCGCCGCCAGACCCGCGGGCTCGGCCCCCTCGAGATGACCCGGATGTACGAGCACCACGACGCGGTGCTGCACTCCGTACGCGAGGGGGTGCTGATCACCGACGGCGGCGGCCGGCTCCTCCTCGCCAACGACGAGGCGAAACGTCTGCTCAGGCTCCCGGCGGACGCCGAGGGGCAGCACATCCGGGAGCTGTCGGGGCTCGACCGGCAGATGGCCGACCTCCTGCTGTCCGGCCGGGTGGCCACCGACGAGGTGCACGAGGCCGGGGACCGGCTGCTGGTCATCAACCAGCGCCCGACCCGGCCCCGCGGCAGGCCCGAGGGCACGGCGGTCACCATCCGGGACTCCACCGAGATGCAGGTGCTCAGCACCCGCGCCGAGGCGGCCCGCAAACGACTCAGGCTGCTGTACGACGCGGGCGTCGGCGTCGGCACCACCCTGGACGTGAAGAAGACGGCCCAGGAGCTCGCGGACGTCGCCGTACCCCGGTTCGCGGACTTCGTGACCGTCGACCTGGCGGAGCCCGTGCTCCTCGGCGACGAGCCCACCGCCGTGGCGGCCGACCTGCGCCGCACCGGGGTCAGCGGCATCCGGGACGACGTCCCGCTCTACCCGAAGGGCAGGCTGATCGACTTCCTGCCCTCGACGCCGCAGGCACGCGGGCTCAACAGCGGCCGGGCCGAGGTGGTGACCGATCTGACCGACGCACCGGGCTGGCACGCCCAGGACCCGCCCCGGGCGCAGGCCATCATCGACTACGGCGTCCACTCCCTGATCACGGCGCCGCTCAAGGCCCGCGGGGTCGCTCTCGGCGTGGTCAATTTCTGGCGCGCGGAGAGGGAGCCGTTCGACGAGGAGGACGTGTCGCTGGCGGAGGAGCTCGTCGCCCGGGCCGGGGTCAGCATCGACAACGCGCGCCGCTACACCCGGGAGCACGCCCTGGCCGAGACGCTCCAGCGCAGCCTCCTCCCGCGCGACCTGCCCGAGCAGAGCGCCGTGGAGGTCGCGCACTACTACCTGCCCGCGCAGTCGGGGGTGGGCGGCGACTGGTTCGACGTGATCCCGCTCCCCGGCAGCCGCGTCGCCCTCGTCGTCGGCGACGTCGTCGGGCACGGTCTGCACGCCGCCGCGGCCATGGGCCGGCTGCGTACGGCCGTACTGAACTTCTCGTCCCTGGACCTGCCTCCCGACGAGCTCCTCGCCCGCCTCGACGACCTCGTCCAGTACATCGACCAGAGCGTGGAGGGCGGCGGCGGCGAAGGCGGCCTGATCGGAGCCACCTGCCTGTACGCCGTGTACGACGCGGTGACGCAGCGCTGCACGGTGGCCCGGGCGGGTCACATGCCGCCGGCGGTGGTGCGCCCGGACGGCACGGTGGAGATCCCGGAGCTGCCCGCCGGCGCGCCGCTGGGGCTCGGCGGGTTCCCCTTCGAGTCGGCGGAGCTGGACCTGAGCGAGGGCACCCAGCTGGTGCTGTACACCGACGGGCTGATCGAGGAGCGCACCCGCGACATCGACGAGGGGCTCGCACTGCTCCGCTCGGCCCTGGCCCACGCGGACCGCAAGCCCGAGGAAACCTGCCGGGCGGTCCTCGCGGAGCTGCTGCCGGTGCGCCCGCGCGACGACGTGGCGCTGCTGGTCGCGCGGACGTCGGCGCTGTCGGCGGACCGCATCGCCGAATGGGAGGTGCCGTTCGAGCCGAGCGCGGTCGGAACCATGCGGGCCCTCGCCGTGGAGAAGCTGGAGGAATGGGGCCTGTCGGAGCTGGCCTTCGGCACGGAACTGGTGCTCAGCGAGCTCATCACCAACGCGATCCGGCACGGCGCCGAGCCGGTCCGCGTACGGCTCCTGCACGACCGGGTACTGACCTGCGAGGTCTTCGACGGCAGCAGCAGCTCGCCGCGGCTGCATTACGCGAAGACCACGGACGAGGGGGGCCGCGGCCTCTTCCTGGTGGCCCAGATCAGCCGCCGCTGGGGGGCCCGGTACACCCCGGAGGGCAAGGTCATCTGGTCCGAGCAGCCCCTGCCGGAACCCGAGGAGACCTGAACCCCCCTGCCGGCCTCGGGTGAGGTCCGCGAGGTGCGTGCCTCAGCGGATCCGGCGCACCCGCTGGGTGGTGAGTTCGTAGCGGGCGCCGACCACGGCCAGCTTCCCGGCCGTGACCCGGGCGGCCAGATCGGGCTCCGCCGCCAGCCGGGAGCGTACGAGCCGTACGTTCTCGGTGACCGCCGCATCGACACGGGCCTCCCGGCGCAGGCTGCGGTCGACGGCCGGACGGATCTGCTGCGCCAGGTAGCGCAGGTGTCCGGGCAGCCGCTCCAGTCCCTCGGCGGCGCGGACCGCGGCGGTCACGGCCCCGCAGGACTGGTGGCCGAGCACCACGACCAGCGGGATCGCCAGCTCCACGACCCCGAACGCGATGCTTCCGAGCACCGCGTCGTCCAGGACCTCACCGGCCGACCGTACGGTCATCAGATCGCCGAGCCCCTGGTCGAAGACCAGCTCCGGCGGCACACGGGAGTCGACGCAGCCCAGGATGACGGCGAACGGGTGCTGTCCCCCGACCAGCGCCTGCCGTACGGTCCGGGTGGCGTCGGGATGCCGCTCGTGGAACGTCCGCCAGCGGATGTTGCCGGCCGACAGCGCGCGCAGCGCCGCCTCGGGCGTTTCGGGCCGCGGGCCGTGCAGACCGGTGCGGGCGCCGCCCGCCGTGGAGCCGGCCCCGGACGCCAGCCCGGCGCACAGGGCCACGGCACCGGTCAGGGCGCCCCGCACGAGTCCGCGCCGCCCGGGAGTCCCGTCGGCCCGGTATCGCTCAGCAAGGGCGCTCATGCGGGCCCAAACTAGGGCCCTGCGGGCCCGGGGGCCGGAGGCAGGCCCGCCCTTGGGGAACTCTTGGACAAATTCCGCCGGACACCGCCTGGGCCGGCGAGCGTCTCCGGGCCGTTCACCGGTGCTCGGCGGGCCGCTGGCCACGGTCGAAGTACGCCACCAGGTCCGGGTCGAGCGGCGGCACCCGCCGGGGCGTGCCCCCGGCCCGCAGGGATTCGGTCGCCAGGCAGCCCACGGCGACCGCCATCCGGGCGGCGACCGGCGAGGTGTCCGTGGCTCCCCCGTGGCGCACGAAGTGCAGGAACTCGTCGATCAGGAGCGGGTCGGCGCCGCCGTGCCCGCCCGCGGCCGCCGCGTCCGGGACGGTGTGGGAGGCGTCCGGCTCGGCCCGGTATCCGGAGCGCCGGGTGTTCCAGACCCGGACCTCGGCGCCCGGGCCGTCGCCGAAGTTCTCCAGGCGGCCGGCATCCCCGATGACGGTGTAGTTGCGCCAGTAGTCGGGGCTGAAGTGGCACTGCTGGTAGGCGGCGAGCACGCCGTTGGCGAGGCGGAGGTTGAGCAGCGAGACGTCCTCGACGTCGATGACCGGGTTGAGCCCGCGCTGGGTGTGCGGGGGCCAGTGCCCGTGCTCGGTGTACCAGTCGTCGCCCTTGGGTTCGCCGGGCGCTCGGCGGTGCGGGTTGTCCCCGTAGACCATCAGGTCGCCCATCGCCTGGACGTCGTCCGTGTAGGCGCCGGCCAGCCAGTGCAGGACGTCGATGTCGTGCGCGGCCTTCTGGAGCAGCAGGCCGGTGGTGCAGCGGCGCTCGGCGTGCCAGTCCTTGAAGTACCAGTCGCCGCCGTAGCCCACGAAGTGCCGGACCCAGACCGTCCTGACCCGGCCGATCTCGCCGGCCGCGATCAACGCGCGCATCGTCCGCACCACGGGCATGTGCCGCATGTTGTGCCCGACGTACAGGCGGGTACCCGTCTCGCGGGCGGTGCGCAGGAGCTCGTCGCAGCGGTCCACGGAGATGTCGAGCGGCTTCTCGACGAAGACCGGCTTGCGGGCGACGAGTGCCTGACAGGCCAGGTCGGCGTGGGTGTGGTCGGGGGTCAGCACGAGGACGGCGTCGACCTCGGGGTCCTCGATCACCGCCCGGTGGCCGGCGGTGACGTAAGCGCCCGGGAAGGCCGCGGCGGCATCCGCCCGGGCCCGCGGATCGGGGTCCGCGACCGCGGTGACCGCCGACCCGCGGCCGGGGCGGTGTGCCGTGCGCGCGATGCTGCCGCGCAGCCCGAATCCGAGGACGCCGATGCGAAGGTCAGTCATGGCCGACTCCCTTCCCGTCCCGGCAGCGTTCATCCGCCCGGCCGAGCACCGGATGCCGCCCGCGCGCCGCCGGGGCAGGCTGTGGGCAAGGCCAGTCACCACCGCACAGACGAGGACCGCGCCATGTCCCACAGCCGGCGTATCGGCGTCATCACCGCGGCCGCAGCACTGCTGCTGACCGCCACCGCCTGTTCGGGCCTGGGCCGGAGCACCGTCGGCATGCTCACCTTCCGCGGCCACGACTCGCCGGTCGAGCTGAGCTACTCCAACACGCCGGTGACGGGATGCCACAAGATCGCCCTCCCGGCGGGCGCCAGCCACGTCGAGAACAACACCCTCGTCGATGTCGTCCTGTACCGGACGCTGGACTGCAAGAAGGCCGACGGGGCGGACGGCATCTACGTGGGCACCACGCTCTCGAATGTGACGGCCCCGGTCAGCCTCCCCTGGCGCAGCTTCAGCGTCATCCACTGACCCCGGGGCCGGGCGCCCTCATACGGTCCGCGCCCGGCCTCTGTCCTTGCGGAAGGTCCCGCTGCCCGGTCAGGTCCCGCTGGCGACCTTGCCGAGGCCGATCCAGCCGCTGCCCGGGTCGCCGCCGTTCCAGGCGAAGACGGAAGCGCTGCCGCCGGGGCCGGCGAGCAGGTAGTCGGCGTGCGTGTCGGCGTTGAAATCGACGAACTGGACCTTGGTGTGGTCGGTCGTCAGACCGGTCGCGATCCGGCCGACGACCTTCCAGCCGTCCTTGGGGACGACGTCGCCGCCAGGTTGAGGTAGAGGTCGACCTGCCCGTCGGGCTTCACCAGGAAGCAGTCGGCCTTGCCGTCGCCGTCGAAGTCGGCCCAGCGGATGCGCTCGTTGCCCCCGGCCTCGTTGGCCGCCGCCCGGCGGGGAGCGGTGGTCCGGCCGATCCAGGCACCGAGGTCGTCGACGCGGACCGCGACGGCGCCCGTACGGGTCTCGGCTGCGTCGGTGCCGAAGCATCCGCCCTGCCAGGACCGGCCGGCAACCGCGGCCAGCGCACCCGTTGCATTCAGGACCGGGGCACCGGTGTCGCCCTTGCAGAGCGAGTCGGTGCCCTTGCCGGTGATGCCCACGCTGGTGGCGTCCACCGTGGTCGCGCCGAAGACCCAGGCCGTCTTGGTGCGCCCGAAGCCGGCCACGGTGAACTCGCCGCCCGTGGCCGGGGCAGCCGTGGCGAGCTTGGCGGTGGCCGCGCCGATCGCCGGGACGGCCAGACGCGCCAGGACCAGGTCACGGTCCGAACGCGGGGCGATCTCCGTGACCTCGGTGCGCCGACCGCCGGAGAGCATCACGGTCGCCTTGGCAGAGGGCTTTCCCGCGGCCTGCGGGCCCGGCTGCTGGGGATTGTCCGCGAAACAGCTCGCAGCGGTCGCGACCCACCACTGGTCGATCAGCGTGGCGGTGCAGGCCCGGCTGCCGGCACCCTCTCCGACGGCGAGCTGGGCGGTGTACGGGTACTGGCCGTCAGCGGCCGGCGTGCCGACCACGGCCTGCGCGGCGCTGCCCGACACGAGACCGGCGACGACCGCGGTGGCGCTCACCAGGACCCCGGCGGCCGGTGCGCGAAATGGACGCATTCCAATGGACGCATTCCAGCGGCGTCGATGCCGAGGACGCGGCCTCCGTCACCGGTGGCGTAGACGTGCACGACGTTGTTGGCCGCGGTGCTGGTCAGCGCGGTCAGGCCGGTACCGCCCAGCCCGGCCCACGGCGACCACTGCCCCGTGGCGTAGTTGCCGTCGATCGGGTACATGGTCTGGTGGGACCCGATGATCTGCAGGTGTACCGTCCTGCCGGTCCCGGACGCGGTCAGAGCCTTCGCGCCCGGGGCGCCGCCGGGCACCTCGGTCCAGTTGTTCCACCGGCCGGTACCCGGGTTGAAGTCCTTTCCGAAGACCTTGCCGCCGGGGCCGATCCCGAACACGCGGACCACGTTGTCGACCGTGCACTGGTCAGCGAGGTCATGCCGGCGCCGGCGACGCGGCTCCACTGCGACGACCACGCGCCTGCGGCGTAGTCTCCGACCGTCAGGTGGAGACCGCCGTCCGTTGCCATGACGTCCAGATACGTCGACGTGCCGACGGCGGCCACGGCGATCTGCTGGCCACCGGCAGCATTCGGCGTGACCACGAGTGTGGGTGCGTTCCTTCGCGACGCGCTGGTGGACTACTTGGAGGCGCTGAGTGCCACGAGTGCGTGGTCGCGCTTCTGCGGGTCCAAGGTCTTGCCGACGCTGGCCCACTCGTTCTTGGCGACGTCGAAGGAGACCTTGGCCTCCTCGACGGTCGTCAGGACCAGCGAGCCGCCCGCACCGGTGACCCGAAAGCAGAACGGCTTGTTCGGCCCGGAGTTGCTGTAGACCTCGATGTGGCCGGGGTCGGGCTCGGTGCTGCACGCGATGTAGACGATGTGTCCGTCACCGCTCTTCAGCTTGACTCCGCCCGCCTTGAATGCCGCCTCGGCCTCCGACTGCGGGTACTGGAAGTCCTCCACCGCGGAGGGCGGGAGATCGGCGGCCGCCGTCTGGGCGGTGGCGGCACCAGCCCGCCCGTCCACGGCAACGGCGACACCGGCCGTCGCGACGACTCCGACAAGGGCGCCGGCAAGCAGCACGGCAGGAGAAAGCTTCATCAGCTTCCTCTTTCACATGTTCACGAGACGGGGAGACAGGCGACTGCCTGCGGTCGGCCGCCCGGCTGCGAACCAGGATCCCCGTCGTTCCCCCCTAGTTGCCACGCCAGCCACACCTGTCGCACTGCTGCGGTCCGGAACGGCGATGGCCTTTGCATCAGTTGACCCCGCATTACCTAAGGGTTGTCCCGTAAGTGATCTCGCCCTGCAATGATCTTGATCGTGTCAGGCGAGATCACGGCGTCGGAACCGTCCTGGATAGCCCCGTTTACCGGGCTGAGCCCGCGCGTCTTCGGCAAGTTGGTGACCGCGCTTCGCCGCGAGGGCGCCAGCTCCCCGGGCCAGGGGCGGCCGTGGGGTCTGCCGCTGGAGGACCGGGTGCTGTTGGTAGTCGCTTACTGGCGCACGAACCTGACGATGCGCCAACTCGCCCCATTGTTTGGCATCTCGAAGTCGGCGGCCGACCGCATCATCGACCAGCTCGGCCCGCTCATCGCATTCCAGCCTCGGCGCCGGTTCGCCAAGGACACCGTGCTGGTAGTCGACGGCACCCTGGCGCCTACCCGGGACCACAGCATCGCTGAACAGTCAAAGAACTACCGGTACTCCACCAACCACCAGGTCGTCATTGACGCGGATAACCGCCTGGTCGTTGTGGTCGGTGAGCCTTTGCCCGGCAATCGCAACGACTGCCGGGCATGGGAGGAGTCTGGCGCGAAGGCCGCCGTGGGCAGGACCCTCACGATGGCCGACGGCGGCTATCCGGGCACCGGCCTCCTCATGCCCCACCGCCGCACCCCGGGCGAAGAGTTGCCGGGCTGGAAGCGCGAGCACAATCGCTCGCACAAACAGGTCCGGGCCCGCGTCGAGCACGTCTTCGCCCGCATGAAGACCTGGAAGATCCTCCGCGACTGCCGTCTCAAGGGCGACGGGGTCCGACACGCCATGCTCGGCATCGCCCGACTGCACAACCTCGCTCTCACGGGACAGCTTCTGCCGCATACGAGACCTGAGAGGTCCCCGGGAGACGGCTCCCCCCTCGCAGTCTCAGGGGAGAATCAGGCGAGGCAGAACTCGTTGCCCTCGATGTCCTGCATCGTGATGCACGACTCGTTGACGCCATCGGCGCGCTGCGTCAGCACGTGTTTCGCGCCGAGCGCCATCAGCCGTGCGCATTCGGCCTCGAGTGTGGCCAGGCGCTCGTCACCCACGAGCCCTGTGCCGACCCGCACATCAAGATGCACCCGGTTCTTGACGGCCTTGCCTTCGGGAACTCGCTGGAAGAGCACGCGCGGGCCCACACCCGAGGGATCAGCGCACGCGAAGTAGACCTCGTCCTCAGGCGGCAGCGAGTGGTGGTACTCCTCCCACGTGGCAAAGCCCTCCGGGACTGTCGGTACGACGTACCCCAGCACCTCGCACCAGAAGGCGGCGAGGCGCGCAGGTTCCGCGCAGTCGAAGGTCACTTGGAACTGCTTGATCGTTGACATCGGCGCACGATAACAGGGGCCCTGCTCATCTCCCCGGGCGGGTGGATCCACATGTTGCCGGGAGGACGGCCCCTGCCATCCGCTGCTGTGTCGTGCGGTCACAGGGGTGAACCGAGGTCGGCGCCTCTTCCAAAGGGTGGGACCCCGGATCCGATCTCAGCCGACCACTCTCGTGCCAAAGATCAGTTACGGGACAGCCCTTGGCTGAGGGTGTGTGAGGTGGTTAACAGGACTCGAACCCGGGCTAGCGCAAGAAAGTTGAAGAAGGCTCAGACTCAGAGCAACTTGCCTGAGCGGCAAGCTGGTTGCAGGCTTCCGGACGAATACATTCCACATTTCGGCAGCGTTCCGACTAACCCTCTCCGGTCACTTCCGTCCATCCACGGGTGGGAGCATGGCCGGTGCATCAATCGCGGCATCCGGGCAGAAGTCCGGTGCGACCGACCGCGATTATGGAATGTGCCGGGAGACGAAGTACTGGTAAGAGACAGACGATTTTGGGGGAGGCCGGCACCCCGCCGGAGGGGTGGGGCAGTGGCCCGCACCTCGGTCGTGGGGATGTCGTCCCTCACGATGGGAGTGGGTCTGCTCCGCACCACGTCGGCGACCGCCGCTCCGGCCACCGCCGTACCGCCGAACGAGCGCGCACAGGTGATCGTGCTGTGGCGCACCGGCGGGGACGAGACCAAGGCCGGGGCCGAGAAGGTCTCGACGGGGTCGAACGAAGCGGTCCACGACTTCCTGTCGAATCCGGGGACGACCTGCCGGATCAACGTCGACACCAAGTGGAACTCGGGTGAGTTCGCCGAGGACAGCCTCGATCTCAACTTCGACTACGACGAGGAGCTCTACGGCATCAGTCTCGGTCACTTCGCCGAGCTCCACGGGTTCGGCCTTGCTCGTGACTTCGAGATCCACGGCAGCAAGGGCGACCACTACGAGACGACGGTGGGTTAGTCATGGCGAGTCGGCGTTCCAGGTCGGCCTGGGCTCTCGTGGTCGCTTCCACCCTGTCGGCCCCCTTCGTCACGGGGTGTGCCGAGGAGAGCCGCGAACAAGTGCTGAAGGCGTTCCGGCTGGAGCTCCCGCCGTGCGAGACCCAGGACATGACGTTCTCGGGGCAGTCATCCGCGCCCGGCATCAACCTGGCGATGAGCTTCACGGCTCCCGAAAGCTGCGTGAAGCAGTACCTGACGGATCATCAGGTGGATCTCGAGCGTCCGGTCTACTGGCCTGCCTCCGGCGAGAGCAAGGTCGGCGGCACGCCCATCTCGCCTACCAAACCGCCTTTCGGGGCGGACTCGATGAAGCAGTTCAAGCTCGAACTCGACCCGAGCAAGAAGTATGAGGTCTACAGGGGCTTCACCACACCGAAGAAGGCCGAGTTCAAGGTACTGCTCGTTCCCCAGGGAGAGCAGATCAGCGTCTACATGGAATGCGTCATAACCGGCGAAGTCAGCAGGCGTGACTGAGCAGCGCCGCCTGGGAGGGGCCCGGACCTTTTGGTCCGGGCCCCTCCTGCGTTGCAGGTCAGGCCGGGAGGGAGCCGACCGTGGGGGCCACCGTTCCGAAGAGGTCGGCGATCGTGGTGAGGCTTGCCGACTGGAGGGTGGCGGCCGGGATCAGCGTGCCGTCGGGCGCCGTGAGCGTGCGCGTCGCGGTCGCCTCGGCGACCACGGTCGGGCGGTATCCCAGGTTGAAGGCGCCCTGGGCGGTGAACGTGACGCACATGTGGGTCATGAACCCGGCGATCACCAGGTCGGGGCCGGCGCCCAGCTGCTGGAGGGTCTTCTCCAGTTCGGTGGCGTGGAAGGCGTTCGGGAACTGCTTGACCACGACCGCCTCCCCCTCGCGCGGCGCGACCTCGGCGCTGATGGCGCCGATCTCGGCCCGGATGTCGTACGGGCTCCCCTCGCCGCCGTCGTTGACGATGTGGACGACCGGCGCGCCGGCCGCCCGGGCCGCGGCCAGCAGGCGGGCGCCGGCCGCCAGGGCCTGCTCGGCGCCGTCCAGGGCCATCACGCCGGAGCGGTAGGTGTTCTGGAAGTCGACCATGACCAGGGTGGCCTCGGCCAGGCGGGGCAGCGCGCCGGGCAGGCCGATCACGTCGCGCAGGGTCTTGGATGCAGTGGATGCAGGGGATGCAGGGGATGCAGACATGCTGAAGCGTCCTTCTCGTGGGAAATGGGCACGGCGAAGCCGTGGCACGGCGCGGCATCGCACCGAGCAGTCAGTCGGCGGTGCGGAAGCGGCGGCGGTACGCGGCCGGGGTCGTGGCGATCTGGTTGCGGAAGGCGCGGTGCAGGGTCTCCACCGAGCCCAGGCCGGCCGCCGCGGCGACCTGCTCCAGCGGCCGGTCGGTGGTCTCCAGCAGCCGGCGGGCGGCCTCCACCCGTACGGCCTCCACGTAGGCGGCGGGGCCGGTGCCCAGCTCCTTGCGGAACGTACGGGCGAAATGGCGCTCGCTCAGGCTCATCCGCGCCGCGAGCGCGGCCGCCGACAGGTCCGCGCCGAGGTGTTCGGTGATGTAGACCCGCAGGGCGTCGATGTCCCGGCGGGAGGCCGCCGGGCGGCTGAGCGGCACGCTGAACTGGCTCTGGCCGCCCTGCCGCTTGAGGTACATGACCAGCTGCCGGGCGACCGCGAGGGCCAGTTCCTCGCCGTGGTCCTCGGCCACCAGGGCCAGCGTCAGGTCCATGCAGGCGCTGATCCCCGCCCCCGTCCACACCCGCCCCGACCGGACGAAGATCGGGTCCGGATCGACCTCGACCTGCGGGTGGTCGGCCGCCAGCTGGGCGGCGGTGGACCAGTGGGTGGTGGCCCTGCGCCCGTCCAGCAGGCCGGCCGCGGCCAGCAGGTGGGCACCGACGCAGACCGATGCCACGCACCGGGCGTGCGGGGCGGTGGCGGCGATCCACCGGACCACCTCGTCGTCGACGCGCGCGACCGGTCCGTCCTCCCCCGGCTCGACGGCGCCGGGCACCACGAGGGTGTCCACCGCGGCGCCGACCTCGGCGAAGGAGAGGTCGGTGACCAGCCGGACGCCGGCCGAGGTGGTGACCTGGCCCCCGTCCGGGCCCGCCAGGCGTACGTCGTACAGCCGGCGCCCCGCTTCCCGGCTCGCGAGGGCGAAGACCTCGGCGGGGCCGGTGACGTCGAGCAGGTCGACATCGGGGAAAACCGCGATCACTACGCGGTGGGGCGTGGACATGCGTCCATCCTGGCCGGACGGGCAGGTGTCCGCAATGACGGTTGTCTGTCACATCCAGACACCGCGGACGCCGACTGGAGCATGCCCCGTGCGGCGCGGATGATGGAGAGGCACAAGGTCCGGGGGGTTCACGACGCCGGACACGGGACGGTGACGCAATCATGTCCGCGAACGCTTCTTCGTATCGCTCGGTCAGGGTGAGCGCCGATCTGGACAGCCCGCTGTCGCGCTGGCTGTGGCTGGTCAAGTGGATCCTGGCGATCCCGCACTACATCGTGCTGCTGTTCCTGTGGATCGCCTTCATCGTGGTCAGCGTGATCGCCTTCTTCGCGATCCTGTTCACCGAGCGCTACCCGCGCGGCCTGTTCGACTTCAACGTCGGCGTGCTCCGCTGGTCGTGGCGGGTCTCGTACTACGCGTACGGAGCCCTGGCCACCGACCGGTACCCGCCCTTCAGCCTCGGCCCCGAGCCCGGCTATCCGGCACGCCTCGAGATCGCCTACCCGGAGCGCCTGTCCCGGCCGCTGGTCCTGGTGAAGTGGTGGCTCTTCGCGATCCCCCACTACCTGGTCATCGCCATCTTCACCGGCGGCATGCGCCACGGCTGGTGCGGCGGAGGCGGTCTGATCACGCTGCTGGTGATCATCGCGGCCGTGGTGCTCGCCTTCACCGCCAAGTACCCGCGTGACGTGTTCGACCTGATCGTGGGGCTGCACCGGTGGGTGCTGCGCGTCGCCGCGTACGCCACGCTCATGACGGACGAGTACCCGCCGTTCCGGCTCGACCAGGGCGGCGACGACCCGGCACCCGCGCCGGCCGAGGCCCCGACCCCTGCCTCATCGCCATGACCTGAACCGGTTCCGTCGCCGCCGGAACCGGGACGCGCCTTCGTCCGACCACCTCCGCGTGCGGGGAGCCACCCGGCACCGGACGACGGGAGGGCGACGGATGGGCGGGCTGGACGTACGCATGCGGGGGGTCGCCTGCCGACACGGCCGGGTCGAGGCGGTCGCCGACGTGGATCTGGAGATCGCGGCGGGCGAGCGCGTCGCGCTGACCGGGACCAACGGCTCGGGCAAGACCACGCTGCTGCGTGCGGTCCTCGGGCTGCACCGCCAGGTGTCCGGGAGCATCCTGGTCGGCGGCCGCGGCACCGGATCGGCCGCCGAATGGGCCTGGCGGCGGCGGTCCTGCGCCTGGATCCCGCAGAAGCCGGCGGCCGGCCGGTTCCCACTGCTCGGGGACGAACTGCTGGCCAGCGGCGGCGCACCGGCCGAGGCCGCCGAAGCGGCACGGAAACTGGGCGTCGGCGCGCTGCTCGACCGGCCGCTGCACACGCTGTCCGGCGGGCAGTTGCAGCGGATGTACCTGGCCCGGGCGATCGGCTCGGTGGCCGCGGGGGCCGAGGTACTGCTGGCCGACGAACCGACCGCCGCACTGGATTTCGGCGGCCAGGAGGAGGCGGCCGACGTACTGGCCTCTCTGCCGGTGACCCTGGTCGTCGTGACGCACGACCGGGCGCTCGCGGAGCGCTGTGACCGCGTACTGGAGATGGCCGCGGGCCGGCTGCGGGAGGTCGCGTGATCCTCGCGGGCGCCGACCTCGGCGAACTGCTCCAGCTGCTCCCCGTACAGCGGGCGGGCCTCGCCCTGCTGCTGGCGGCGATCGGCCTGCCGGTGATCGGCGTGGTCATCGTCGGGCTCGACATCATGCCGGTGCGCTTCGCGATGATGCACGTCGCGCTGCTGGGCATCGCGGTCGGGCTGCTGACCGGGCTCGATCCGATGCTGTGCGCGCTCCTCGCCTGCGCCCTGGCCGGGGCGGGGGTGGCCCCGCTCGCCCGCACCCCGGACGGGCTGTCCGGGGCGATGGGCCTGCTGATGAGCCTGGCCATCGCGGCCGCGCTGCTCGTCCTGGCCGTGTCGGGGGTCAACGCCTCCGGTGCGTTCGCCCTGTTGTGGGGCTCGATCCTGTCCGTGGGCACCGCCGACCTCGTGGTGCTCGGCGCGCTGGCGGCCCTCGTACCGGGGCTGTTCTGGTGGCGGCGGCGCGATGTGGCCCTGCTGCTGTACGACCGGGAGCTGGCCCAGTGTTCGGGGGTCCCGGTGCAGGCGCTGACCGCCGTACTGCTGGTCCTGGTCGCGGTGGCGGTCGCCGGGGCGATCAAGCTCACCGGCGCGCTGCTGGTCGACGCCCTGACCCTGCTGCCGGCGCTCGCCGCCCGCCGCCTGGGCAGCTCGCTGCGGTCCATCACCCTGTGGGCGGTCGGCATCGGGGTGGCCGTGAACCTGACCGGTTTCCTTCTCGCCCTCCGGCTCGACTGGCCGCCGGGGCCGGTCCTCGTCCTCACCGCCGGGACGCTCGTCCTCGCGGTCCATCTCATCCCCGAACGGAGCATCAGCTCATGGCGCGCACCCGCGTCCGATTCACTTCCCTCCTCGCACTGAGCGCGGCACTGGCCCTCGTCACCGGCTGCGGCAACGGCGACACCGCTTCGAAGGGCGGACCGCCCGGCCACCACGGCGGGAAGCCGGTCGTCGTCGTCACCACCACCTGGGAGGGCGCCTTCGCCAAGGCCGCCGGCGCCGAGGACGTCAAGGTGATCGTGCCCCAGTCGGTGCACCACGCCCCGGACTACGACCCCAAGCCCTCCGACCTCGCCGCCGTCGGCAAGGCCGACTTCGTCCTCTACGCGCCCTTCGAGCCGTACGCGGCGAAGATCAAGGAGGCGGCCGGCTCGAAGGCCGAGCTGGTCGAGGTGAACCTCGACAACGACGCCGACAAGGTCAGGGCCGAAGTGGCCCGCCTGGGCAAGCTGTTCGGGACCGAGGACGCCGCCACGAAGTGGTCGGCGTCGTTCGACACCGAGTACGCGAAGCTGTCGAAGGACGTCCAGGGTTCCTGGCCGGGCGGGAAGAGCCCGGCCGTCGTCAGCCAGGTGTTCACCGGCTGGTCCGCGAAGCTGGCCGGTGCCACCGCGGTCGGCACGTACGGTCCCGAGGCGGTCACCCCGGCGCAGCTCGCCGAGCTCTCGGGGAAGAAGCCGGCCCTGGTCCTGGACAACGCCCACATGTCGACCGGGACCGTCCTGCCCGACTCGGGTGCCCGGCAGGTCGAGATCGTCAACTACCCGGGCACGGACCTCGATCTGCTGCCGGTCTACCGCAACGCGGCGGCCGAGCTGAAGAAGGCCATGGGCGGTTCCTGACCCGGGGCGCATGCGAGGGGCGGGGAGCACTGAGCTGCTCCCCGCCCCTTCCTGCGTTTACGGGCGCCCGGCCGCGGGCGGTGTCCACACCGTGCCGCGGGCCTCGTACTCGAGCATGGCCTCCACGCCCGTCGCCGCGTCGGCGCCGAGTTCCCGGCGTACGAGCCACAGGGCGAGCTCCAGGCCGGAGGTGATGCCCCCGGCGGTGACCAGGTCGCCGTCGTCCACCACACGGGCGTTCTTCAGCAGGCCGCCCTGCTTCTCCAGGTCGGGGCGTGCCTTGTGGTGGGTGGTGCAGGGACGGTTCCTGGTCAGGCCGGCGGCGGACAGCAGCATGGCGCCCGTGCAGACGGCGCTGACGGTGAGGCCGGGGCGCACCGCCGCGGCCAGGTTCCGGGGGAGCGTGCCGCCCCGGATCTCGGCCCACACTCCGGGGCCGTCCTGGCGCCCGTATCCGCCGCCCGGTACGAGGATGACGTCCGCCGAGCGCGGAGCCCAGGGGTGCTCGACCTGGACCCGGGTCCCGTAGGCGGCGTTCACGACGCCCGGGCCCGAGGTGGTGACGTAGCGGACGTCGACCGCGCGGTCCGTGAAGAAGCGGGCGGCGGAGAAGACCTCGTAGGGGGCGGCGAAGTCGAGCTCCTCCACTCCGTCGTACATGACGACGTGCACGCGCAGCGGTCCCGCCGCCTTCGTGGCGGATCGCGGTGGCGCCGCGGCGGCCGGCGCCGTGGCGGCGCCCGCCATCGTGGCCGCGGCGCCGATCGCGGTCGAGGCTCGGAGGAGGTTCCTGCGGTTCATCTGACGGTCCTGTCCTGTGCTGTTGTGCTGCGCTGCGCTGAATCGGTTCGGTCAGCCCGCGTGGGCGAGCGGAGGTGCGATGGCCGTCTGCTGCGCCAGCCGCTCGCGCAGCGCCGTACGGTCGGGCTTGCCGGCCGGCGTGAGCGGAAGCTCCGCCAGTACCAGCAGCCGCTCGGGGTGCTTGCGCAGTTCGAGCCCCCGGCGGGTGAGGTGCGCGCCCAGCGAGCCGAGGGTGGGAGCCTCGGGGCCGCGCGGTACGACGCAGGCCGCGAGGCGTTCGCCCATCAGCTCGTCCGGGATGCCGACGCACACCACGTCCCGTACCCGGGGATGGGAGGCGAGCTCCCGCTCGACCTCCGCGGGGCTGATGTTGGCCCCGCCGCGGATGACGATGTCCTTGAGCCGGCCGACGAGGTGCAGGAGGCCGTCCTCGTCGATCAGGCCGAGGTCTCCGGTACGGACCCAGCCCTCGGGGGTGCGGTAGCGGGCGTCCAGGTCCGGGGCTGCGACGTAGCACATGGGGGTCATCGGGCCGCGGGCGACGATCTCGCCGATCTCGCCGTCCGGGAGCTGTTCGTGCGTGTCCGGGTCGGTGATGTGGATGTCGGCGACACGGGGGTCGGGCCGGCCGGCCACGATGCCCGTGCCGTCGGCCTCCGGGACCTCGGTGTCGAGTCCGGTGTGGCAGTTGACGCCGTCGGCCGAGCCGTAGAGGTTGACGACCGGGCAGCCGAAGGCGCGGGCGGCGTCCTCGGCCGTGGTCTCGTCCAGGGCCGAGCCGCCGAGGACCAGGGCGGTGGGCGGGGGCAGTTCACCCCCGTCGGGCTCGGGGTGTTCCAGCCGGTCCAGCATCATGCGGACCATCGTGGGGACGCCGAGGACGTGCGTGGGCCGGTGCTCGCGCACGGCGGCGAGGGCGGCCTCGGGGGTGAAGTGGTCCAGCAGGATCAGTGTTCCGCCGTGCCTGGCGAGCGTGACGGCCGTGCCGTTGGACCCGAACGCGGACCCCAGCGGTACGAGGAACAGGCAGCGCGGCGGGGTTCCGCCGGGCATGAGCGAGGCGAGGAAGTTGCCCCGGCCGCCGGCGAGCGCGTTGTGGGAGTACGCCACCATCTTGGGCTCCGCCTCGGAGCCGGAGGACACCAGGATGCGGGCGGCGCTGTCGGGGTCGGGCCGGGCGGGCACGAAGGCAGCCGGGTCGGAGCGCAGCAGCGCGGACAGCGGAATCGTTCCTTCAGGTGCGGTGCCGACCCGCCCGGCTGCGATGACATGGCGCAGCGTCGGCAGGGCGGGAAGCAGGGCCCGCAGGCCGGCGGCGTGGTGGTCGCCGCGGTGCTCGACGGCGGCGACGACCGCGACGGCCTCCGCCTTGCGCAGCAGGGACGCGGCCTCCCGGATGCCCCGGCCGACGGGGAAGGGGAGGGCCACCGCGCCGACGGCGGCGAGGGCCAGTTCGGCGATGACCGCGCCCCGGCCGTTCGGGAGTTGGACGCCGACCACGTCGCCGGGCCGTATGCCGACATCCGCGAGCCCGGTGGCGAGAGCGCGCACCTTGCGGTCCAGCGCGGTGTAGCAGAGCTTGCCCTTGGCATCGATGACGGCCGTGGCGTGCAGGTCGGCGATCTGCCGGGCCCGGAACAGGCTGTAGAGGTCCAGGTCGGGGCAGGTCCCGTCGACCGCCCAGGTGCGGCGGAGGCCGACGGGCAGCAGGTCGTGCAGGGCGACGGTCATACGAAGCTCCAGGGGTCGGGAACGGCGGGGGCACCGTGCGCGTCGCGGCTGATCGAGCCGGTGAAGCGCGGGTCGTGGTGCAGGTCGGCCGGATCGGTGGTGACCGCGGTCGCGGACAGGCCGTGGCTGCGCAGCTGCGCCAGGGCGTCGCCGGTCGGCAGTTCGCGCAGGTCGTACGCGGCGGCCGCGGGCGCACAGGTGTCGGTGGGGGCGATCCAGCCGTCGGCGGTGCGCAGCGGGCGGCGGAATCCGGCGGGCCGGCGCGGGTCCGCGCCACGGCGCGCGCGGCGCAGGGCGGGGGCGGTGAGTGCGTCGGCGGCCCCGAGCAGCGAGGAGTCGACGCGGACGCCCGCTCCGGTGCGCTCGCGCAGGAGCAGTCCGGCCAGTACGGCCTCGGCTCCCATGAGCCCGCCCAGGACGTCGAGGAGGGTCATGAGGGACGGCGCCGGGGGCTCGTCCTGCGGACGTGCGGCTTCGCCGACGCCGGTGCGGGCCTGGACCATGAAGTCCGTCCCCATCGGGGCACCGGGGATCCGGCCCGCCCAGCCGCCGGTGTACGCGTAGACGAGGGCGGGGTTCACGGCGGCCAGATCGGCCGAGTCGAGTCCCAGTGCGGCCGCCTTGCCGGGGGCCCAGTTGTGCAGGAAGACGTCGGCCTCGGCGGCCATCTCGCGCAGCCGGCGCCGGTCGGCGGCGGACTTGATGTCCACCTCCACGGCCTGCTTGCCCCGGTTCAGGGCGAGCCAGCGGGCTGAGATCCCGGAGCAGGCGGGCGGCATGCCGCGCAGCGGGTCGCCGCCCGGCGGCTCGATCCGTACGACATCGGCGCCGAGCAGACGCAGCAGGTGGGCGGCGAGGGGCGCCTGGATCCGGCGGCCTGCCTCGAGCACGGTCAGCCCGGCCAGCGGCCGTGCGGCGGCGGGGGGCGCGGCCAGCGGGCGGTGGCCGGATCCGTACGGGGCCAGGGACCAGGGCGCGGCGCCGTCGTGTTCGGCGGCGCGCTCGGCGAGCGTCCGCAGCCGGCAGACTTCGGCGCCCGAGGTCGCGGCCGCCGCCTCGATCCGCTGCCAGTTGTGTGCGCGCGCCGTGGCGTGCAGGACCCGCGGGAAGGGGGCGCACGCGGTGGCGTAGCGGAACTGGAACGGCCGCCACCCCGCCCGGATGGCCTCGACGGGTGCCCTGAGGGCCCGCCAGAACGCGGCCCAGGCAGCGGGGTCCAGCGTCTCCAGCTCGAAGAGAAGGCCTTCGGCGGAGGTGAACGGCGGTCCGCCGGGGGCGAGTTCGGCGGCCTCGCCCTCGTCGGCCCCGGCGGCGGCGAGGTACTGGGAGACCGCCAGCAGCCCGGCCCGGTCGGCGCTCGTGTCCACCCGGCCTGCCCCGCCGCCCCTGGCCTGGGCCAGCAGCCCGGCGAGCAGCCCCTGCACGGCGAGTACGCCCGTGGCGGTGGCGGCGTAGTCGACGGCGAGGCCGCGCGGCGCGCCGTCGCGGCGCCCGTGCACGGCCATGATGCCGGTCGCCGCTTGAACGGTGGCCTCGTCCGTCATACCGCTCGCCGGATGCGCCGCCCAGCTCATGGACGCGTCCTGCCGGTCGAACCCCCTGCCGGACAGGGCGATGCGCGCCGTGCCGCCGTCGCCCGGCTCGGGTGGGTCCGCTCTCGTGCCGGCTCCCCGGCCGACTCGCGTACGGGCTCCCGTGCTCGCGCCGAGGAGCGTGAGGTGCTCCAGGACCAGGCCGGTCAGTCCGGGCGGACCCGAGGCGGCGAGGTGCAGTCCTTCGAGCGGCCGGACAGTACGGGTGACGGCTGGTGACGCCATGCCTCTCCTCTTCTTCTCCCGGCGCGCGGCGGAGGCCGGCGCCCCGGATGTGCGCGACACGGGAACCCGGGAGGGTGCGCACCCGACCAGTTCCTCGGGGAGGCAGTCGGACTGTCGTTCCCACGGGTTCCCGGCAAGCTGGAGGAAAGTGGTGCAGAGCCAAGGAGATACGGGTCGTGCCCGTCCCGAACCGCCCTCGGAGGAGGCCGAGTTGCGGGACCGGGTGGCGGAGTTCGTCCGGAGCCGGGTCATGCCCTGCGAGCCGGTACTCGACGCGGGTGGCCCACAGGCTGCCGGAGTCCTGGGGGAGTTGCAGGCGCAGGCGAAGGAAGAGGGCCTGTGGGCGCTGCCGCTCGGCGCCGAACTGGGCGGCCGGGGGCTCCCCCTGGCGCAGTACGTCCACATCGCCGAGGCCGAAGGAGCCAGCGACCACGGACCGGCGGCTCTCGGCTCCGCATCCCTGCTCGACGCGACCATGCTCGGGAAGCACGGCAGCGACCGGGTCCGCGGCCTGTACCCCGGGCTGCTGGCCGCCGGGGATCTGCGCGCCTGCTACGCCATGACGGAACAGGACACCCCGGGCACCGATCCGCTGCGTACGGCGACGCGCGCCGAGGAACAGCCGGACGGCAGCTGGCGCGTCAGCGGCCGCAAGTGGTTCATCTCCGGGGCGTCCGGGGCCGATCTGGTCACCGTCCTCGCACGGACCGACGGGGAGCCCGGCGACCGCGAGGGCCTCTCCCTCCTGGTGGTCCCGACCGGCTCCCCCGGCTTCCGCGTCGTACGCGAACTGCCCGTGTTCGGGGCCACCGGCCAGTGGGAGATCGAGTTCGACCGGGTCGCCGTACCCGCCGACCACCTCCTCGGCAAGCGCGGGCAGGCCCTGGCGATCGCCGCGGAACGCCTCCAGCTGGGCCGCACCCTGCGCTGCCTGCGCTGGCTCGGCCAGGCCCGGCGCGCCTTCGACCTCATGTGCGAGCGCGCCAACTCCCGTACGGGATCCCGCGGTCCGCTCGCCGGCCACCAGCTCGTGCAACAGCACGTGTTCGAAGCGCTGCTCGCACTGCGGACCACCCGCCCGCTGGTCCACGAGGCAGCGGCGAAGATCGGCGCGGGCGAGGACGCACACGTGGAGGTGGGACTGGCCAAGGTCGCCGCGGCCCGCATGCTCCAGCAGGTCGCGGACGCGGCCATCCAGGTCCACGGGGCGGCCGGACTCGGCCCCGACACCCCGCTGCCCGCGCTGCTGCGCACCGGACGCGCGGCCCGCATCCTCGACGGCCCGGACGAGCTCCACATCACCTCGGTGGCCCGCCGGGTGCTCCGTACGTACGAGAGGCACGAGGACGGCCCTTAGACGTCCCGGATCTCGACCAGTCCGGTCAGTGCCGCCAGCCCGAGTGCCAGGAAGAAGTCGCCCCAGACCAGCTCGTGCCGGACAGCGACGCCCTTGCCGGCGTCGTAGCAGCCGTCCAGCAGCATGCCCCGGGTGAGGTGCTCGCCCACCAGGCGCTCCAGGATCGCCGCCGCCCGGTACGCGTACCGCGCGGCCCGGCAGCCCGGCAGGCGGGCGAGTTTCAGCAGCGCGACCGCCGCGATGGCGGCGGCGGAGGTGTCCAGCGGGCCGGCGGGCCGCGCCTCGTCGGCCGGCGGAACGAGCGGGGTGCAGGGCCGCGTCCACACGTCCGCCAGCCGCTCCGCGACGGCCTCCAGCCGGTCCGAGGCGCTGCGGGAGACCTCGGTACGGTGCAGGGCGTCGGCCACGGCCAGCAGCAGCCACGCGCTGCCCCGGCTCCAGCCGGCCGACGGTTCCTCGTACGCCTGCCAGCCCGCCTCCGCCGCGAACTCCCAGGCCGGTACGACCCGTCCGCCCCCGCCGAGGCACAGGTCGAGGTGCCGGTGCAGGTGCGACGCGGCGGCCCGTGCGCCCTCCGGGCCCCCGGCGGCGAGCAGCCCCACCATGCCCGGTACGCCGTCCACCCGGGCCAGCAGCCGGGGGCCGCCGAAGGCCGACCCCCAGGGCACCAGCCCGAGTTCGGTGTCGAACGCGGCCAGTGCGGCCCGGGCCGCCCGGGTCCGCAGTTCCCGCGCCCCGGTGTCGGCGCCGGCGAGCGCCGTCCCGTACCAGAGGATCAGCCCGCGCGTGGCGGTGTCCGCCTCCACCCACTCGGCCAGCCGTGCGGTGCATGCGGCCGCGGCCGCCCGGTCCCCCGCGTTGCCGGTGTGCCGGGCCCGCAGCCACAACAGCCCGGCCCAGAAGCCGCCGGTCCACGCACCGCGGCCGGTGGTCGTCCAGCGGCCGGTGTCCGGGTCGGCGTACAGCGGGAACCGGTCGCCGGTCTCGGTGCGGGTGGCGGCTGCCCGCTCGAGGACGTCGGCCAGCGCCCGCCCGGCCCAGTCAGGGGGTGTCCGGCGGATCACGGCCGGGCCCGGCCCGCCCGGCACCCCCCTCACCGGGCTCACGCCGCGGCCTCCGTACGCGGGCGGCGCCGTTCGCGTACGGCCCAGGTCGTGGCGACGGCTCCGGCCACGGCGAACTCGGCGGCGACCAGCAGCCAGCCCGGCCCGTACCGGCCCGCTTCGGCCAGCACTCCGAAGAGCGGCGGCCCGACCGCGAACCCGGCGAAGAATCCGGCCGCCACCAGCGCGGAGTCCTGGCCGGCCCGGCCCGCAGCGGCCCGCTGCATCACCAGCACCATCGAGACGGCATTCCCGGAGACGGCGAACACCCCGACCGCGACGGCCGCGACCCAGACCAGCGGCTGTACGTACAGCGCGGCGGCCAGCAGGCCGGCCGCCAGGACCGCCCCGGCCGCCAGCAGGCCGGGCAGCCACTCGGCGCGCCCCGGCCGGGCCGCCTTCGACCAGCCCACCCGTCCGGCGATGCCCGCGACGCCGAGCACCGCCACCAGGGCTGCGGCCGCCGTCGGCCCCATGCCGAGCTGCTGGGCGCCGAAGAGTGCCACGTACGTGTTGACCGAGGCGATTCCGCAGCCCAGGAAGAGGGAGAAGACCGCCAGCCAGGCGATGGCACCCCGCGGCATCAGCGACGAGCGCGGCGGCGCCGCCTTCGCCGGCGGATCGGCGGGCAGGACGCGATGCGCCCACAGCGCAGCCAGCGCGGCCGCGGCGGAAGCCGTCCACACCGTCCCGCGCCAGCCGATCCCGCCGGCCAGCGCAGCCAGAGGCAATCCGGCGGCGAACGCGCCCAGTTGTACACCGGACTGCTTCATCCCGGTCACCGGCCCGCGCCGGGCGGGCGGAACGGCGGCCAGGATCGCCTTGTTGGTCGCGGGATTGGCGAGCGCCTGCGGCAGTCCGCCCAGCGCGACGGCGGCGAGGAGGAACCCCGGCCCGGGCGCGGCGCCGATCAGCCCGAGCGCCGCCGCGGACACCAGCAGCAGGACGACGAGGGAGCGGCGCGGACCCGTCCGGTCCACCATCCGCCCACCGACCGGTGACAGAACGGCCGCCGCTCCGAAGCCGATCGTCGTCGTCAGGCCGAGGGCGGTCGGCGACACACCCAGTTCGCCGACCAGCCGCGGACCGAGCGCGCCGAGCAGGAACAGCTGCAGCATCGAGAAGGCCATGGCGCCGGTCAGCAGCGCCGTCAGGCGGCCCTCCGCCCCTGCCCCGGCCGCCTTCGCCGAGGTCGTCCGTTCTGCCACTGCAGACTCCGTTCCCACACCTGTCATTTCGGTCCACGGCAGGAGTCGGAAGGGCGAACGACCGGGTTCCCAGGCCCTGTTGTGGCGTGCGACACATATGGTTTTGTCCGGTGATGCCAATTACCGGCGCCCCTCTGTAGCCGCCTTGAGAGGGATGCGACGATGAGCCCGCCATGACCCAGGGACGATGTTGTCGCGCGGTACGGGCTGCGATGTTCGCGGCCACCTGCGTGCTGCTCGCCTCCCTCGCCCACATCCTCATGACGGGGACGGCCGTCCCCTGGTGGGCCGTGGCGGCGGCTTCGGGCGCCACCGGCGCACTCGCGTGGTTCCTCGCCGCGTACGAACGGGGCCTCCTGGCCGTCATCTCGGCGACGGTCGCCGTCCAGGCCGCCCTGCACACCGGGTTCTCACTGGCCCAGGCGGCCGCTGCGCCGTCCGCGCCGGGCGGCGCCGGCACCTCCCTCGCCCGCCGGTGGGCCGGGTACCTGCTCTGTGAGCCGGCCGGCGGCTCGCCGCTGCACGCCGCCGAACCGGTACACACGGCCGGCCACGCGCACCACGCCGCGCAGGCGATGACCGACGGCAGCACGGCCCTGCAGATGCCGATGCAGATGCCGTTGCCCGTGCGGATGCCGGTGCGGATGGCCGTGTCCGCCGGACACGACATGGGCTCCATGTCACCGGGCGGAATGCTGGCCGCCCACCTGCTCGCCGCCCTGCTCTGCGGACTCTGGCTCGCGTACGGGGAGCGGGGCGCATTCCGGGTCCTGCGCGCCGTGGCCGGTCTGCTCCTCGTACCGCTGCGGCCGGCCCTCCGCCTCCCCGCGCCCCCTCACCGGCCGCGCCTGCGCGCCCGCCGGGGCCCCGGATCGCGCCGCCTGCGCGGGCTCCTGCTCGTCCACGCCATCACCTCACGGGGTCCGCCCCTCGGGACCGCTGTCAGCTGACAGCCGGCTCACCGACGCGCGCGACGCGATTGCGCCGCCCGCCTCGGTCATCGGCCTTGCCGTCCGGCAGGCCGTACCGCTCACCGGCCCGCCGCGCCACGCAGTGCGTGTGCGGCGCCGGCTCCGGATCCCGGATTCCCAGAAGGACATCAGGCGATGACCCCTGCCCTGCATCCCCGTCCGACCGCCGCCGAGACGATGACGGCGCCCGCCCGCCTCACGGGCGGTGCGGACGAGCCGACCACCCTGCTGGCGCTCGCCGCGCGCGACGGCGACCCCGACGCGGTGGACCGCTTCGTACGCGCCCTGCACCGCGACGTCCGGCGCTACGTGGCGTACCTCAGCGCCGATCCGCAGGCGGCGGACGACCTGACGCAGGAGACGTTCCTGCGCGCCCTCGGCAGCCTGCACCGCTTCGAGGGCCGCTCCTCCGCCCGCACCTGGCTGCTGTCCATCGCCCGGCGCACCGTCATCGACAGCCTCCGCCACAAGGCGGCCCGCCCCAAGATCTCGGACCGGGACGACTGGCAGACCGCCGCCGAACGGACGCAGCCCCGCGGCCTGCCCGGGTTCGAGGACGGAATCGCCCTCGCCGAGCTGCTGGGCACGATCCCCGCCGAACGCCGTGACGTCTTCGTGCTCACCCAGATCCTGGGGCTCCCCTACGCCGAGGCGGCGACGGCCCTCGGCTGCCCGATCGGCACGATCCGCTCCCGGGTGGCCCGCGCCCGTACGTCGCTCATGGCGCTCCTCACGGACGCCGAAACACCGGCTCTCGCGGCTTCGGCCGCCTGACCGCCACCGGCCGGGGCAACGACCCTGTCCCGGCCCCCCTGACCCCTATCCGCCCTTCAGCCGGCGGACGACCTCGTCGGACACGCGCCGCTGGAGGTCGGCGAGTCCGGGCCGCCAGCCCGGGCACCGGCTCGCCCACGATCTGCACGTGTCGCAGGTACGCGCGACCCTGGAGGTAGGACGAGGAGGCCGGCCAGCCATCCGAGGACCACCGCCGCGCCCCCCGACATCGGCTTGCCCGATCCACCCGACTGTGTTCCCCGCTGTGCATCCCGCACCGGGGTCGGCCAGTCACTCGGAGCAACCGTCACGGGCGCGACTGCCATACCGTCCGTTCTCCGCCACCCGCAAGGCTTCAGCAGGAAAATCCTTGATGACGCACTAGACTGGCCGGTTGTTTGGCGCTGGACCGGAACAACCCGGGCAAACCTGGGCTCCGCCGGCGACCCGGACCTTTTTCCGGGACCGAGACGCGAGGGCCGATGGCAGCGACACCTGAGCGCGGTGAGATGACCCTGCTCGACGACGGGGACCTGTACGACGAGTCCGGCAAATCCGCCCGGTTCTGCGCCGGACCCGCCGCCCCTGCACGCACCCTCGTGGACATCTTCGAGGCCTCCGTACGGGCCTGCCCCGACGAGCTCGCCCTGGACGACGGCACCGCCCGGCTGACCTACCGGGCGCTGGCCGTGGAGGTCGAACGCCGCCGGCGCGCCCTCGAGGCCGCCGGGGTGGGCCTCGGCGACCGGGTCGGCGTACGCGTGCCGTCCGGAACCAACGAGCTGTACACGGCCATCCTCGCCGTGCTCGCCGCCGGCGCCGCCTACGTGCCGGTCGATGCCGAGGACCCGGACGAGCGGGCCGAGCTGGTCTTCGGCGAGGCCGGGGTGCGGGCGGTGCTCGGCGCCGGAGGGCGCATCGACGCCACCGGCCTCGCGGACGCTGCCGTGTCCGCCGCGCGGCCAGGCCCCGAGCACGACGCATGGATCATCTTCACCTCCGGTTCCACCGGCAAGCCCAAGGGCGTCGCCGTCAGCCACCGCAGCGCCGCCGCGTTCGTGGACGCCGAGGCCGCGCTGTTCCTCACCGAGGAGCCGATCGGCCCCGGCGACCGGGTCATGGCCGGCCTGTCCGTCGCCTTCGACGCCTCCTGCGAGGAGATGTGGCTGGCCTGGCGCTACGGCGCCTGCCTCGTGCCCGTCCCGCGCTCCCAGGTACGCAGCGGCGCCGACCTCGGCCCCTGGCTGATGGAGCAGGAGATCACCGTGGTCTCCACCGTGCCGACCCTGGCCGCGCTCTGGGAGCCGGAGACCCTCAACGAGGTCCGGCTGCTGATCTTCGGCGGCGAGGCCTGCCCGCCCGAGCTGACCCAGCGCCTGGTCACCGAGGGCCGCGAGGTCTGGAACACGTACGGTCCCACCGAGGCCACCGTCGTCGCCTGCGCCTCACTCCTGACCGGGGAGGAGCCGATCCGGATCGGCCTCCCGCTGAACGGCTGGGAGCTGGCCGTGGTCGACGAGTCCGGCGAGCCGGTGCCGATGGGCGGCAGCGGCCAGCTCGTGATCGGCGGCGTCGGCCTGGCCCGCTACCTCGACCCCGAGAAGGACGCCGAGAAGTACGCCCCGCTGGAATCCCTCGGCTGGGAGCGCGCCTACCGCAGCGGCGACCTGGTGCGCGCGGAACCCGAGGGGCTGGTCTTCCTCGGCCGCGGCGACGAACAGATCAAGCTCGGCGGCCGCCGGATCGAGCTGGGCGAGGTGGACGCCGCCCTCCAGGCCCTGCCGGGCGTCGCAGGCGCCGCCGCGGCCGTCCGTACGGCGCGCAGCGGCAACCAGCTGCTCGTCGGCTACCTGGTCGCCCAGGAGGGCTGGGACCACGCGGCGGCCGTCGAGCGGCTGCGCGCCGAGCTGCCCGCGGCCCTCGTACCGCTGCTCGCGCGGGTCGACGAGCTGCCGACCCGCACCTCCGGGAAGGTGGACCGCGACGCGCTGCCCTGGCCGCTGCCCGAGCTGGAGACCACGGGCCCGGCAGAGCAGCTGTACGGCACCGAGGCCTGGCTCGCCGAGCAGTGGAGCGAGACCCTCGGGGTGACCGTCACCGGCGCAGCCGACGACTTCTTCGCGATCGGCGGCAGCAGCCTCGCCGCCGCGCAGCTCACCACCCGGCTGCGCACCCGCTACCCGCGGGCGGCCGTCCTCGACATCTACCAGCAGCCCACCCTGCGCAAGCTCGCCCGGCGGCTGGAGAAGTCCGTACGGGACGACGACGCGGCCCGGACCGTCGCGCCCGTTCCGCTGCGGACCAAAGTGGTGCAGTCGCTCCTGCTGCTGCCGCTGTTCACCCTGGTCGGACTGCGCTGGAGCGTGGCGCTGCTGGCGCTCGGCAACGCACTGCACTGGTTCGGGGCGTATCCGTGGGCGCCGACCGCCTCGTGGTGGTTCGTCGTCCCCGGTGCGGCGCTGCTCTTCAGCCCGCCGGGCCGGCTCGCGATCGCGGCCGGCGGGGCGCGGCTGCTGCTGCGCGGGGTGAAGGCGGGGCGCCACCCGCGCGGTGGCAGCGTGCACCTGAGGCTGTGGACGGCCGAGCGGCTGGCCGAGTACGTCGGCGCGACGTCGCTCACCGGCTCCTGGCTGGAGCGGTACGCGCGGGCGCTCGGCGCCAAGATCGGCCCCGAGGTGGACCTGCACTCGCTGCCGCCGGTGACGGGCATGCTCAAGCTCGGCCGCGGCTGCGCCGTGGAGTCCGAGGTGGACCTCTGCGGGCACTGGCTGGACGGGGACCGGCTCGAGATCGGCCCGGTCAAGGTCGGCGCGGGCGCGGTGGTCGGCACCCGCAGCATGCTGTTCCCGGGTGCGCGGGTCGGCAAGCGGGCCGAGGTGGCGCCCGGCTCCGCCGTGGTCGGGCAGATTCCGACCGGGCAGCGCTGGGCCGGGGCGCCCGCCGTGAAGCTCGGCAAGGCCAAGCGGAACTGGCCCAAGGAGCGCCCGCCGCGCGGGCTCCCCTGGCGGGCCGCGTACGGGGCTGCGGGCTTCGGCCTCACGTCCCTGCCCGTGCTCGCCACCGTGCCCGCGCTGCTCGTGGTGAGCCGGTTCGTGCCCGCCGGCGCCGGGCTGGTGGAGGCACTGCGCGGAGCCCTGCTGGCCGTGGTGCCCGGGGCGCTCGCGTACGGGTTCACGTACGCGCTGCTCCTGCTGGTCTCGGTACGTCTGCTCAGCCTCGGGCTGCGCACCGGGACCCATCCGACGCACAGCCGGGTCGGCTGGCAGGCCTGGACCGTCACCCAGCTGATGGACCTGTCCCGGGAGACGCTCTTCCCGCTGTACGCCGGGCTGATCACACCGGTGTGGCTGCGGCTGCTCGGCATGAAGATCGGCCGGGGCGCGGAGGTGTCCACCGTGCTCGCGCTGCCGAGCCTCACCACGGTCGGCGAAGGCGCGTTCCTCGCCGACGACACCCTGACCGCGCCCTACGAGCTGGGCGGCGGCTGGATGCGGATCGGCCACTCCGAGATCGGCCGCCGGGCGTTCCTCGGCAACTCCGGCATGACCGCGCCGGGCCGCACCGTGCCGGACGACGGGCTGGTCGGCGTGCTGTCGGCGACCCCGAAGAAGGCCAAGAAGGGCAGCTCGTACCTGGGCCTGCCGCCGGTCCGGCTGCCGCGGTCCGCCGCCGACGCCGACCAGAGCCGGACGTACGACCCGCCCGCGCGGCTGCTGTGGGCGCGCGGGCTGGTGGAGCTCTGCCGGCTCGTCCCGGTGTTCTGCTCGGCGGCGCTGGCGGTGCTGACCGTGACGGCGCTCTGCGCGCTGAGCACGGCGAGCGGGCTCGGCACCTGGGAGGCCGCGCTGCTGTCCGGAGTGGTCCTGCTGACCGCCGGTCTGGCCGCGGGCGCGGTGTCCGTGGCCGCGAAGTGGCTGCTCGTGGGCCGGCACAGGGCGGGCGAGCACCCGCTGTGGAGCAGCTTCGTGTGGCGCAACGAGCTGGCCGACACCTTCGTCGAGGTGGTGGCCGTGCCGTGGCTGGCCGGACCGGTGCCGGGTACGCCGCTGCTGAACCTGTGGCTGCGCGGGCTCGGGGCGCGGATCGGCCGGGGCGTATGGTGCGAGAGCTACTGGCTGCCCGAGACGGACCTGGTGGTGCTGGGCGATGCGGTCAGCGTGAACCGTGGCTGCGTGTTGCAGACGCACCTCTTCCACGACCGGATCTTGAGGACGGATACTGTGGTCCTCCGCGAGGGTGCCACCCTGGGCCCGGGCGGAATCGTCCTGCCCGGAAGTACGGTCGGGGCCCACAGCACACTGGGGCCGGCCTCTCTCGTGATGGCCGGGGAATCCGTCCCCGCCGACACGCGTTGGCTGGGCAACCCGATCGAGGCATGGCGGACCTGACAAGGGCCCGGGCACAGCGCAGGGAGCGGAAGCGGCAATGAGCGGCCAGAGAACAGCGGCATCGGACCCGTACTTCCCGGACAACGGAGACTCCCGTTACCGCGTGCACCGGTACGAACTCGCTCTGGAGTACCGTCCCGGCCCCAACCGGCTGGCCGGGACGGCCCGGCTCAGTGCGATCGCCGGGCGGGCGCCGCTCACCGAGTTCCAGCTGAACCTGGCCGAGTTCAAAATAGGCCGGATGCTGGTGAACGGCCGGGCGCCGCACTACACGCACCGGGGCGGAAAGCTCCGCATCCGGCCGGCCAAGCCGCTGCCCGCCGGCGCCGCGTTCACGGTGGAGGTGCACTGGGCGGGCAACCCGAAGCCGGTCCGCAGCCCGTGGGGCGGTCTCGGCTGGGAGGAGCTGAGCGACGGCGCGCTGGTGGCCAGCCAGCCGGTCGGGGCGCCCTCCTGGTACCCGTGCAACGACCGGCCCGCCGACAAGGCCTCGTACCAGATCTCGATCAACACCCCGTCCGCCTACACGGTGGTGGCCGGCGGGCGGCTGCTCACCAGGACGACCAGGGCCAGCACGACCACGTGGGTGTACGAGCAGTCCGCGCCGACCTCGAGCTACCTGGTCGGGCTGTCCATCGGCGTGTACCAGACGGTGCTGCTCGGCGACCCCGGGCTCGGCGGTGTCCCGCAGAGCGCCCATGTACCGGCGCACCTGCTGCCGCAGTTCTCGCGCGACTTCGCCCGGCAGCCCGCCATGATGCAGCTGTTCGAAGAGCTGTTCGGGCCCTATCCCTTCGGCGAGTACGCGGTGGTCGTCGCCGACGAGGAACTCGACGTACCGGTGGAAGCCCAGGGGCTCTCCCTGTTCGGCGCCAACCACGTGGACGGCGGACGCGGTTCGGAGCGCCTCGTCGCCCACGAGCTCGCGCACCAGTGGTTCGGCAACAGCGTGACCATCGCCGACTGGCGGCACATCTGGCTGAACGAAGGCTTCGCGAAGTACGCCGAGTGGCTCTGGTCGGAGCGCTCCGGCGGCCGCACCGCGCATGCGCTGGCGGCCGCCGCCCACCGGCTGCTGGCCTCGCAGGCGCTGGATCTGCGCCTCGTCGACCCGGGCCGCAAGCTGATGTTCGACGACCGTCTGTACCAGCGCGGAGGTCTCGTCCTGCACGCGATCCGCTGCGCCCTGGGGGACGGCGCGTTCTTCCGCATGCTGCGCGACTGGGCCACCATGCACCGCCACGGTGTGGTGACCACCGGGGCCTTCACCCAGCACGTGGCCCGCTATACGGGCGAGCCGCTGGAAGACCTGTTCTCGGCCTGGCTGTACGAGCCGGCCCTCCCGCCGCTGCCCTCGCCGCCCGCGCGGCTGGCGACACCGGCGAAGCCCGCGTACCCGCCCACGAACGGCGAGCCCGCGCGCCGCGGCCGGACCTCCGCCTGACGCGGGTCCGGCCCTGCGCCGCGGTTGCGGCGCAGGGCCGGTTCGCCCCGTTGCTGCCGGTCAGCCGGCTGCCTTGCGCATGTGCGCCGCGGCGCGCTGCTCGAACTCGTCCGGGGACACGTCCTCGATGTGGGTGGCTATCGTCCACCGGTGGCCGAACGGGTCGAGGACCTGCCCCGCCCGGTCGCCGAAGAAGTGGTCCTGGACTTCTCGCTGCTGCTTCGCCCCGGCCCGCAGGGCACGGGCGAAGGTGGCGTCGACGTCCTCGACGAACAGGTACAGCGTGACCGGGGTACCGCCGACGGAGTGGGGGCCGAGCAGGCCGGCTTCCCGCAGCTCGTCGGACAGCATCACGATCGTGCCGCCGATCTGGATCTGTGCGTGCATGATCTTGCCGTTCGGAGCGGTGGAACGGGCCAGTTCCTTCGCACCGAAGGCCTCGGTGTAGAAGGCGATCGCCTCGCTCGCCCCGTCGACGGACAGGTAGGCCGTCAGCTCCGCGTACCCGTCCGGGATTGCTTTGACCATTCTTGACCTCCGTGATCTTCGATTACTTGCGTGCGGTGAGCTGGTCGAGTGCGTCGAGGAAGCTGCGCAACTCGTCCTCGGTGCCGAGCGATACGCGCAGGTGGCCGGGAAAGCCGAACAAGCCGGTGTCCCGTACGAGAATCCCGTAGTCCTTGGCGAGGGCGTCCTGCGCCTCCCGGGAGGCGTCGACCCGGACGGCGACGAAGTTCGTCACCGACGGGACGTACCGGTGCCCGCGCCGCTCCAGCTCCGCGGTGAACCACTCACGCCGCTGCGCGGTGCCCTCGCGGACCTCGCCGAGGAACTGCTGGTCGGCGAGTGCGGCCAGTGCTCCGGCCTGTGCGACCCGGTTGACGCTGAACGGAAGGACGTTCAGGGTCCGGCGGACTTCGGCGATGAGATCGGCACGGCCGACGGCATAGCCGATCCGCAGGGCCGCCAGCCCGTACGCCTTGGAGAAGGTGCGCAGCGCCACCACCGGGGCGTCCCGGTCGAGGAAGTCCCTCGTCTGGGGCAGGCCCGGGTCGCTGAACTCCTGGTACGCCTCGTCGAAGACCAGCGGCACCCCGCCGGCCTGCGCCGCGTCGATCAGAGTGGCGTACGCCTCCTCCGGAAGTGCGGTTCCGGACGGGTTGTGCGGATTGCACACGTATCCGATGCCGTGCTCCGGCAGTGCGTTCGCGAACTCCTTGACGTCGAGGGCGCCGTCCCGCAGGGGGAGGGCCACGACCCCGCGGCCGATGCGTTCCAGGGATTCCGGGTAGCCGGGGAACGTACCGGCGGCGACCAGACCCGGCCGCGAGAGGTCACCGAGCGTCAACGCGGTCGCCAGCACCAGCTCGTCGCTGCCGTTGGCCACGGCGATCTGGTCCTCGGCCACGCCCCAGTGCAGGGCGAGGGCCTTGACGAGTCCCTCCCGCTGCGGCGCGGGATAGCGGTTGACCCGATCCAGCGCTCCGGCCGCCGCGGTGACGGCCGCCGGGCTCGCCCCGTAGGGGCTCTCGCTCAGGTGCAACCGCACCATCGTGTCCGCATCCGGCACGCTGGTGTTGTAGACCTTCGGCTCCGGCCGGGCGGGCGCACTCACAGCTGGGATCCCAACAGGATGCCGAAGCAGTAACTCCCCACCGCTGCTTCCTTGGTGACGAAGCAGTGCTCGCTGCCCGCCGGGATGCGCATCACTGCCGGCGAGGTCAGTTCGTGCAGGACCCCGTCGAGATGGACCTCGATGCGTGCCTGGCCGGGGAGCGGCGAGACGAGGAAGTAGATCTCGTCGACCTCGTGGGTGTGCGGTGCGGCCACCGGCTTGTCCACGAGCGTGCTGAGCTCACCGCCCGCGATCTGCACCGGCATGCCGCCGAACATGTCCGCCGTGAGGTAGAAGGGCGCGGGCTGGTGGTGCCCCGCCACCGCGAGCGGGATGGGAAGGTCGGAGACGATTTCGGGGGTGGCCGTGCGGCTCACGCTGCCTCCAGCACGAAGAGATAGGTGTGCGGCGCACCGAAGGGCACCGCGCGTCGGAGATGCATGCCTCCCTTGTCGAAGAGTTCCTCGTACTGCTCACGCGTGTAGATGGGGACGCCCATCAGGGCGTGGGCCAGTTCGAATCCGCTGGAGAACACCGGCAGGGTGCTCTCGCCGCCGCGCGGGCGCACCGTGGTGTCGCCGAGCAGGAACGTGTTGGCCTTGGGGAAGGCCGCACGCAGCCGGGGAATCACCTCGTCGCGGCGGGTCGGGTCGACGAGCAGGTCGTGCAGGAACATGAAGCTCATCACGACGTCGGCTTCGTCGGCGCCGTCGATCCGCTGCCCGTTGAACAGGATGTCGAGTACGTCCGCGCACACGGGCTCGACGGTGCCCTTGAGGCCGTACCGGTCGACGGTGTCGGCCCCGAGCTCGGTGGCGGACTTGCTGATGTCGATACCGAGTCCGCGGCTTCCGGGGCGGGCCTTGACCAGCCGGGAGACCCGCTCGCTGACGCCGGCGCCGAGGTCGACGAGCGTCGTGAAGTCGAGCCTGGAGATCTCCTCGTCCAGGATGTGCCGCATGAGCGCGGAGTCCGCCTGCGCCGAGCCGAGGGCCACCATCCCCTCGTCGCGGTGGAGGTCGACGCCGAAGCGGCGCTCCCCGCGGGCGACGGAGGCGGCGTTCGCGAAGACGTCGTGGTATCCGCCGACGCCCCAGGTGAAGAAGCCCAGCTTCTGGCGGGCCTCCTCACCGGTCCGGGTCGTCCGGACTCGGTCGCCGTGCGCCTCCAGGTACCCGAAGGACTCCGCGGCGCGGATCAGGGAGCGGAAGACGGCCTCGTCCAGGCCGTTCTCCCGGCAGAACGGGGCCACGTCGGCGGAGCCGTCGTCCTGCAGTGTGCGGAACAGCCCAAGTCGCTCCAGTGCGTGCAGCACGTGCGCGCAGATGAAGCCGTTGAAAGCGGTGTCGGGGTTCAGTGGCGTCGGCGCCTCGCCGAGCCATTGTGCGGTCGATGTGTCTACCGGCGGCATCGTCTACACCTCTCGGGAATGCGGCGGGCGGGCCGTGGGGGCACCGCCCGCCGCGAGACTGACCTGGTCAGAAGGCCTCGAGCCGGGCCAGGTTGATGCCCAGCGAGTACGGGGTGAGGTCGACGTTCGGGTTGTGGCCGAGGTAGAGGTCACGGATGATCTGGCCGGCGAGGGGTGCCTGCGCCAGTCCGTGGCCGGTGAAGCCGGCGGCGAAGAGGATCCGCTCGTGCTTGCCGGTGCCCTTGCCGATGATGGCCGACTTCGTCGGCGTGACGTCCAGGCTTCCGGTCCACGCGCTGTAGAGCTTGACGCCCTCGAGCTCCGGGTACCACTTCGGCAGCTCGTCGACGGCCGCCTGGTACCAGATGTCCCGCAGCCCGTCCTGCTTGGAGATGCGCTCCAGGCCGACGAGGAAGGCCTTGCCCATGCCCATCGTCTTCAGCCCGGACACGGGGTGGAAGGTGAACGGCAGGTTGTGCACGTCACGGTCCGTGCGGATCGCGTCGGAGTGCAGCAGCTCGGCGAACTGCCCCCACACCGGCAGGTCCAGGCCGGCCAGCTTGGCGACGTCGCCGCTCAGCGGTCCGGCCGCGATGACGATCGACTGGGCGGTGAAGTCGCCCGCCGTCGTGCTGACCACGCCGCTGTCGCTGTCCAGCCCGGTCACGGCAACGTTGGAGAAGAGTCGTGCGCCCTGCTGCTTCGCGCCCTCGACGTAGCCCTGGACGATCATCTCCGGCTTGATGCGGTAGGTGGCCGGGTTCCAGACCGCGGCCTCGATCGTGTCGGGGTCCAGCCAGGGGTTGAGCTCGACCGCCCGCGCGGCGGTGACCATTTCGACGGCCGCTCCGGCCTCCCGGTGGTCCGCCAGGTCCGCTTCCAGCTCGGCCACCTGCTGCGGGCTGGTCAGGATCGTCAGCAGGCCCAGGTCCTGCAGCCCGAGGTCGACGCCCATGGTCTCGGAGAACTGCTTGTAGTCGGCGAGGCTGCGCGTCGCCATTTCGGAGTCGTGCGGCTTGCGGGGGAAATAGGTACGGAATGCGCGCGCGGTCTGGGACGTGGTCGCGGCGCCGAACTGGTTCTTTTCCACGAGGACGACGTCGATGCCCGCCTTGGCCGCGTGGTAGGCGATGGAAGTGCCGATCACCCCTCCGCCGATGACCAGCATTTCCGCCGTGTTCTTCTGATCAGACATTCGTGCTCCTCGCAACGTTCGGACGGTAGGTCCACTCGTCTCCCGTGAGGTCCCACGGGAACAGCTGCAGATTCCACGCACCGAGGGCATTGACGTATGTCGCCATCTGGGCCATCAGAGCGACGAATTCTTCCCGGGTGGTGATGACGTCGAGTGCGGCGACCACCTCCTTGGTGATGTCCCAGAGGGTGTTCATTCCGCAGTAGCCCAGGAACTCGGTGGGCTTCACCAGCAGGATCTTGGCCAGCTCGATCAGCGACGGGAACGGCATGTCGATCTTCCGGCCGGCCCGCACCAGGGTGCTGTAGTTCACGTATCCCAGCGGCCGCGTCTCGCCGTTCACGGCGACGAGGGTGGTCAGGACCGAGTTCTTCGTCCCTGCACCGGAGGTGCCCCGGGACTTGCCCTCGTGGATGTCCACCAGTTCGTCGGTCGGGTCGACCAGCACCCGCTCGGTCTCCGCGGCGATCTTCTCGATCAGCTCGCGGACCAGCTCGGACTCGGCAGCGAGCCGCTGCACGCCCTGGCCGGCCGGCCCGTCCACCCGCCGCACGTGGGCGATCACGGGCACACCGTTGCCGTGGACGGATTCCCAGACCAGCTGACCGATCTTCGGCAGCAGGTCGACGTCCTCCGGCACGACGTGGCCGATGGGCGAGGTCGGCATCGGCTCGGTGAGCTCGCCGTACTTGATGGTCAGGTGCTGCACGGGGGAAAGGAACACCGTGCCATTGGGCTGGATCTTGCGATTCACCTTGTAATCCGGAACCGCGTGCAGCAAGTCGTGCGCCGGCGGTACGTGGTACATGCAGTCGCCGGCCACGAGCGCATGCCCCTGAAGGGTCGTGTACGGCAATGCCGCCCACAACGGCTCCACAAGTTCTGCATTGCGTCCCTCGAGGAGGGTGACGCGAACCTTGGCGCCGATCGGCTCCCAGGAGATCTCGATTTGCCGCATTTTGCTCCTACCTCTAATCGGGGTTGGAATACGAGCGACGGACGCGATGCCGTCGTGATTCGAATATATGAACAACAGCATTCAGCCGCTCGACAGGGGGCGATTTTTTGTCATATTGCCAATTGTCTGTCACTTCACGCGGCCCGCCGCATTCGAGGAATTCGGAATTCCGATTCCAGAAATGCAGAATTTCGCGGAGCCGCGCCGGAAAAACACATGGCCGCCGCACTGTGGACAGTGCGGCGGCCATATGAGCTGGCCCCGGGCCGGCAACGGCACGGGGGTGAAGTCCGGGCGGGTTACGCCCCGTTGCGGGCCAGCGAGAACGGCGTGATGTCGACGCCGGGGTGCCGGCCGAGGTGCAGGTCCCGAATGATCTTGCCAGTGGCGGGCGCCTGGCCGAGTTCGTGGCCGGTGAAGCCGGTGGCGAAGAGGATCCGTTCGTGCGGGCCGCCCGCCCTGCCGATGAGGGCGCTCCTGGAGGGCGTGACGTCGAGGGTTCCGGTCCACGCGCTGTGCAGCGCGACGTCACGCAGGCGCGGGTACCGCTGTGCCACCTCGTCCATGGCCGCCTCGTGCCAGATGTCCCGCATGCCCGGCTGCCGGGAGAAGCGCTCGAGGCCCACCAGGAAGGACGGCCCCATCCCCATCGTCTTCAGTCCGGCCGCGGGGTGGAAGGTGAACGGCGATGCGATGTCGCCGTCGCCGACCGGGTCGGTGTGGAACAGCTCGGCGAACTGGCCCCACACCGGGAGCTCGAGGCCGGCCAGCCCGGCGATGTCACCGCTGCCGTGCTCGTCCGCGAGGACGATCGCCTGCGCGGTGAAATCGCCCGCCGTGGTGGCGACGTGGCCGGTGGACGCGTCCAGCCCGGTCACGGTGGCGCCGGTGACCAGGCGCGCGCCGTGCTTCTGCGCACCTTCGGTGTAGCCCCGGAGTACCTCGTCCGCCCTGAGGCGGATCATCTGCGGACACCAGACCGCCGCTTCGACACCGGCCGGATCCAGCCAGGGATTGCGCTCGACGGCCTGCGCCGCGGTCAGCAGCTCCAGCTGTACGCCGGCCGCGCGCTGGTCGGGCACCTCCGCCAGCAGCTCGGCCGCCTCGTCCGCGGTGGCCGCCACCACGAGCATCCCGGTCTCCGTCACCTCGAGATCGGCGCCCGTGGTGGCGCCGAACGAGCGGAAATCGGCCAGGCTGCGCGCGACCAGTTCGGAGTCGTACACGCGCCCGGGAAAATAGGTGCGAAATGCGCCGGCGGTCTGTGTCGCAGTGGCACCGGACTGATCCCGTCCCAGTACGACGACGTCAACGCCCGCTTCCGCGCAGTGGTAGGCAACGGACATCGCGATCACCCCGGTACCGATGACCAGCAATTCCGCCGTGTTCTTCTGCTCAGACATCCGCAATCTCCGTAACGTGGCCTGCCCGCGTCGGCCCGGAATTCGAACAGCCGAGTGTGCCGAGTGGTGGTGTGGCCGACGGAGTGCAGCATGGAAGCCGATGCGGAGCCGTACGGGGAAAAATCGCGCGGGTCTGTCAGGTCAACGGGCCTGCCCGCCCCCGAGTTGACGAACAGTCCGCCTCTTCGTCGGCTGCTGCGCCGAAGAGGCGGACCATGTGGCACATGAGGACAGCTGCCCCGCACCTACTTCTTGAGCGGCGCCTGGAGGCTCCAGACGCGCCCGTCGGGGTCGCGCACCTTCATTTCCTGCGTTCCGTAGTGGGTCTCCTCGAACGGCGTGACCACCTCGACGGACGGGTCGACCGCGAACTCGCCGGCGTCCCCCACCCGCAGAACGACCTGGAAGTCGGGCTTCTGGTCCTCGGGGATCTCGGCGAGCAGCAGGTAGGGGCCGTCCCCGTTGCGGAGCATCCCCGAGCCTTCCTCGGTCGCGAACTCGACGTTGTAGCCCAGCGACTGGAAGAACTTGGCCGCCTTGCCCCAGTTATGGGTCTCGAGGTACACGCCTTCGACACCTTCGGTGCTCATGCCTGCTTTCCTTTCCGCGGTTCCTGCTCGTGGACGGCGAGATACGTGCGCAACGCCTCGGCGACCAGGGCCGAGAGCGACGACTCGTTCTCGATTGCATGGTGCTTGATCTGCCGGATGAGTTCCACCGGCAAGTAGACGTTGAACTGCTTTACTTCTGCACGCATACTAGGATGCTAGCATCCGTGCGCTCGTTCAACTAGGGCTGATCGAACAAGAGTTACGAACCGAGGAGGGCTCCGAACAATGAAACGCCAATGGTGGACGCTGCTGGTGGTGTGCGCCGCCACGTTCATGCTGCTGCTGGACGTCACGATCGTCGCGGTCGCGCTCCCTGACATCCAGCACTCGCTGGACGCGAGCTTCAGCGGCCTGCAATGGACGACGGATGCCTACGCGTTAAGCCTGGCGGCGCTCCTGCTCACCTCGGGCTCCCTGGCCGACCTGTACGGCAGGCGGCGCCTGTTCGTCATCGGACTGGCGGTCTTCACCGCGGGATCGCTGCTGTGCGGCATCGCGCAGGACCAGCTGATGCTGATCCTGTCCCGCGCGGTGCAGGGAATCGGTGGCGCGATCCTTTTCGCCACCTCCCTGGCACTGCTCGCCGGCACGTTCCAGGGCAGGGAGCGGGGCTCGGCCTTCGGCATCTGGGGTGCCGTCGCGGGTGTCGCCACCGCGCTCGGCCCGGTTCTCGGCGGTGTGATCACCAGCGGCATCAGCTGGCGCGGCATCTTCCTGGTGAACCTGCCGATCGGCATCGCCGCGATCTTCATCACGCTCCGCCTGGTGGACGAGTCCCGTCCGCCGCGCGCCTCCAAGATCGACTGGCTGGGCATCGTACCGCTCACGGCAGGCCTGTTCAGCCTGGTCTACGCCCTGATCAGGGCGAGCGACACGGCATGGGGCGAGCAGGGCGTGCTGATCTGCTTCGGCCTGGCCGCGGTGTTCCTCGTGGCGTTCGCGGTGATCGAATCGCGCGTGTCCGATCCGATGTTCGACCTGAAGCTGCTGCGCACCCCGACCTTCCTCGGCGGCTCGATCGCCGCCTTCGCGATGAACGCCTCGCTGTTCGCGATGTTCATCTACCTCGTGCTGTACCTGCAGAACGACCTCGGCTACAGCGCGATGGGTACCGGCGCCCGGCTCCTGGTCAGTTCCGGCTGCACGCTCGTCGCCGCCATGGCGGCAGGCCGCCTCATGAGCAAGGTCCCGACCCGGTGGCTGATCGGCCCCGGCCTGGTCATCGTAGGGATCGGCCTCCTGCTCATGACGGGCGTGTCCGCCGACTCCGACTGGACCCACCTCATCCCGGGGTTCATCGTCACGGGCATCGGGGCCGGCATGGTCAACCCGCCGCTGGCCTCGACCGCGATCGGTGTCGTCCCGGTGTGGCGCGCCGGAATGGCCTCCGGCGTGAACCAGACGTTCCGGCAGGTGGGCATCGCCGTCGGCATCGCCGTGTACGGCTCGCTGTTCACGTCCTCGCTGCACGACGCCCTGCGGGAGCGGCTCTCGAGCGTCCCCGCACTGCAGGGGCAGAGCGACGAGATCGCGGACTCCATCCGCATGGGCTCTCCCGGGCAGGCGATCGCCTCGGCCCCTGCGGAGTTGCGGGGACAGGTGGAGCACGCGGTCCAGGCCGGCTTCGCGACGTCGATGAACGACCTGCTGGTCGTCAGCGGCATCGTGGCGCTGGTGGGCGGCGTCCTGGCGTTCGCCCTCATCCGCAGCAAGGACTTCGTCGCCCCCCAGGGCGGCCCCGGCCAGCCGGCCCGGCCGCCCCAGGCCCAGACCACGGAGGCCCCGCAACCGAGCTGACCACCACGGCGCCCGTCAGCACCCGGCCCCGCACGCCGGCACTGACGGGCCGCCGCGCCGCCCGTCAACGCGTCGAGCGGGGCAGGTGCCGCGGCCGGGTCAGGCCCGGCGTGAAGGGCCCGGGAAGTGGCCGCGGGCCGCGGGCCGTACGGGCCCAGCCGCGGCCCGCCCGCGTCTCCTGCGTGTTCGCCCTCTGAGAGGAGGAACGGGCCCGCCCGGTTCCGCGGATCCATGGGGCGGCGTCGCCCCGACCCGGTGCCCGACTGGCCCGTGCCGTACGGGAGGCGTTCCATCGAAGGGTGAGCCCTCTGCGTATCGACGTGCACGCCCACCTGTGGACCGCGGAGTACCTCGACCGCCTCGAAAGGCTGGGAAAGGCTGACACGGGTACCCAGCGCGGGATCGGCGCCGACGCGACCGAGGCCGATGTGGACCACCGTTTCGCGCTGATGGACCGGGCGGGCATCGACCTCCAGGTGCTCTCCGTGGCACCGCAGTCCCCGCACCTGGCGGGGGAGTCCGACGCCGTGGCGGTCGCCCGTACGGCGAACGAGTCGTACGCGGACCTCGTGGCCCGCCACCCCGGGCGCTTCCGGTTCTTCGCCGCGCTGCCCCTCCCCCACGTCGACGCGGCTGCGCGAGATCGCCCACGCCTTCGACCAGCTCGGCGCGGTGGGGGCCGGCGTGACCACGACCGTGCTCGGCCGCACCCTCGACGACGCGCTCTTCCGCCCCGTCTACGAGGAGCTCGACCGGCGCGGCGCCGTCCTGTGCATCCACCCGGCCGGCGAGGGAGCCGGCAGCCCGCTGATCACCGAGCACGGCATGACCTGGATGGTCGGAGCGCCGGTCGAGGACACGGTGGCCCTCATGCACCTGATCCTCGCGGGCATTCCCGCACGCCATCCGGGCATGCGGATCCTGGCCTCACACCTGGGCGGGGCCCTGCCACTGCTGCCCCGCCGGCTCGACGACCATCTGGCGTTCGAATCCCCGGGGACGCCCGAACTCCCCTCGGTGGCCGTCGGCCGCCTCTGGTACGACACGGTCAGCCACGTGCACGCACCGGCGCTGGCCGCAGCGGCGGCGACCTTCGGGGCGGACCGCCTCGTCCTCGGCACGGACTTTCCGTACGAGGACGGGGAGGTCTTCCTGCGGGCCGTGGACTACATCTCCGACGCCGGGCTCACCCGGGAGGAGGCCGCGATGATCCTCGACACCAATGCGGCCGGCCTGCTCGGCCTGGTCAGGCGAGATCCGGAAGAGACGGCCTAGACCGGGCAGGGCCGGTACTCGAGGCTGAGTTCGCGGTCGACGGCGTAACTGGTCCGCATCGAGGCGTCGATGACCTGCTGCCAGGAGCCGTACTTGGCGTAGAGCTGGTCCGCGGTGGGGCCGAGCGGGTTGCCGTACTTGGCGATGTTCCGCTCCTCCAGGATCCGGACCTCCTCCGGGGTCATGCCGGCCCGGGTGATCGCCTTGGCCTGGTTGCGCATGTCGACCAGCTCCCGGGCGATCTCCTCGTCGGTGGCCCCGGCCGCGCGCATGTCGGCCTCCGTACGGTGCATGTCCTCGAGGAGCCCGTGGTAGCTCATCCGGGTCCGCTGGGCCTCGACCTTCTCGTCCATCGGCAGGACGCGGATGCGGCACACGACGGGGTCGGTGCTGGGGCACGGATCGTCGGCGGGGACGGGGCGGGCGAGCGGCGCGGTGATGATCGAACCGCACGCTTCGGCCGCGCCGGCCACCGACGCGGAGGCGGTGGCCAGCAGCGCGACGGCGGCCACGAACGGCAGGAGGGCACGGCGGGAGAGGGACAGGGAAAGGGGCATGCCCGCATCCTTGGTGACCGTGCCGTGCCCTGACACGTGGACACCCCGATGATCACTCCAACGGGTACCCCCGGGGCGGTTGCCGGCTGATCCTGAACCGGAGCACTGCCCGTCCGGCCTCCGCCGAACACCCGCTCAGAGGCGGTGGATCCGGTCGATGCCGTACCACTTCGAGACACAGGCGGCGACCCAGTCCCGCGTGGGATCGGACGTGAAGAAGGGCTCGGCCAGGCTCCCGATGTACAGGGGCCGGTATCCGACATCGGTGGCGCCCTGCGCGGCCTCGGTCCGGATGCGGGAGTTCTGGGCGTCCCAGGCCGCGGCACGGGTGACCGTGGCCGTGGTGAGCTGTTGGACGCTCGGGACCAGTACGGCCAGCGCGGCCAGCGCCAGGCCGCCCACGGCCACGATGCCGGCCGACACGACCGGGGTGGAGGCGCGCCGGCGGGCCAGGAACCGGCCGGCCCACTCCCCCAGCAGGGCGCCGTAGACGCACAGCGCCAGTTCCATCGGCACGAGGAAGTTCGTCCAGGTGCGGGCGTACGTCCACCCGCTCGGACCGTAGCCGCTGCGCAGGCCCAGCACCACCGCGAACGACCCCAGCACCACCACCGGCACGGGGAGCAGCAACACGGCGATCTGCATCTTCCGCGGCGTGGGCCGGCGCCATTTCCCCTCGCGCGGCCCGAGTGCAGGCGCCCGGAGGCCGGCTCCCCAGCCGAGGAGGACGCCGACGGCGGCGGCTCCGAGGTAGGCCCACTGGCCCGTGACGGAGTCCCACATGTGCAGCCAGTCCTGGAAGGTGCCCCTGAGTTCGCCCGCGGAGAGCACGGACTCCCGGTCCGGCTCCTGGGCACGGCGCCACCGGGCGCCGGGGGAGGTGTAGAGCACGATCAGACCGCAGACCAGTCCGGAGCACCAGAGCGCACACCAGGTGAACGGGTGCCAGGTCCGGGCCAGTTCGAGGCGGGGCAGCGCCAGCAGGCCGACTCCGGCCGCGAGCAGACCGCTGACGAGGGCGAACGGTTCGCTCAGGGTGCCGAGCCCGAACGCGATGAGGAATGCGGCGGCAAAGCCGCCTGCACGTACGGCGGCACGGGGTTGGCGAACGGTCCGGATGCCGAGCAGGAGCGCCCACACCCCGACGACGCTGGGAATGGTGTGGGAAATGGTGGCAGGAGCCCACAGCAATACTTGATAACTGCGCGTTCCGGCGTAGTAGAGGTGCGCCTGGATCGCCAAGGAGCAGGCGAACAGGGTCAATATCTGCGGTGTGCCACCGAGAAACCGGACGAACTGGCACCCGAGCAGAACCAGACCGACCGTGAACGTGACGGCGATGACGGTCGGCAGGATCTTGACTCCGCCGAGCCCGTCGCCGTAGATGACGCCGCTCAGGAAGGCATTGGCGATCCGCCCGTTCTGGGTCGTGTAGAAGTCGGAGGTGATGCCGAGGACTCCCAGATCACGGGATTTCCACGCGGCGCACCAGTCGTCCGATGTGGGCCGTACGTAGAGCCCTAGAAAGCACCCGATGGCGACCAGGGCCCCGGCCGCCGCCACGAGGGTCCCGCCCGCGCCCAGCAGGAGCCTGCGGACGAACGGGCGACGGCCTCTCCCCCGGCCATCCTCTCCGGAGGAATGCGTTCGACGGCCCTCGCCCTCGGACAGCAACGGAGCAGTGCTCATTCACCCATCCTTTGCGGCGGGCCTCCGTCCCGGCCACGGCTGTTACGCCATGCGATGACGCCAGGTGTGTCGAGGCCCCGCGGTCACCCGAGCGGCGGCGTGTCGTGGCGGGCTCCGTACAGGTCGGCCACGATGGGAATTCCGGAGTTCCGCGCGCACGGAAATGCACGGAGACGCGCGGAAACCCAGGGAATCCCGACGGAGGGAGTGGCGATGCCTGCTGTCCGGCTCGTTCGCTGGGCGGTCGTCACGGCGTCCCTCGCGAGCGTCGCCCTTCCCGTGTGCGTGGCAGGAGCCCCTGCCGGCCGGCGCACCGGCGAAGAGCGGCCCGTGTTCCTGGTCAGGCCGCCGGGACACCACAGCCGTGGCGATGCCGAGGGCAGCTACGCGCCCCTGTCGGTGCTCACCGCCCCCACCGCCGGGCTTCTCTCCAACACGACCGCCACCGAGGGCATCACACGGGCCGTCGCGCAGGGCGCGCGGTACGTCGAGCGGAGCAACGTACTGCGGTTGCCGTCCGGCCGGTGGAAGTACCTCCCCGTCGGCAGGACGGCTTCGGCCGTGGTGGCCCTCGACGATCCGACGGCCCGGCAGCAGATCGCGCAGAGCCGCGCCTGGCTGGCGGCCGGCCGGGTCCCGGGCAGCTCGCCCGCGCAGCGCGCGGGGGCCGAGCGGGCCCTGCTGTCCATGCGAGCGCTGCTCCGGCCGAACGGTGCCATGGCGGCGGCGTGGACGCCGGGCTGGATGTACTCCTGGCCGCGTGACTCCAGCTTCGCCTCGGCCGCGTTCGCGCACACCGGCCATGACGCCGAGGCCTACCGGATCCTCCGCTACAGCGCCGCGACCCAGCGGAAGGACGGAACCTGGGAAGCGCGGACGAAACTCGACGGCTCCGGACCGCCGGACGGCAGGCGGTGGCAGCTCGACGCCAACGGCTGGGTCCCCTGGGCCGCTTGGCAGTGGTACCAGACGGCGCCCCGCGCCAGCCGGCACGCCCGGCTGGCCGCCCTCTACCCGATGGTCCGCAGGGCGGCCGACCACGCGGCGGCCTGCCTGGGGGCGGACGGGCTCCCCCCGGCCTCCCCGGACTACTGGGAGCTGATGACGACCACGCCGAACATCGGTACGGCCGCGCCCCTGCTCGCCGGGCTCAACGCCTCCGCGGACCTCGCCCGGGCGGTGAACCGGCCGGACGATGCGGCGCGCTGGAGCTCTGCCGCCGGGCGGCTCTCGGCCGGGATATCCAAGAGGTTCGCTCCCCTCGGCTACCAGCGCACCGTCGACGGGCAGCACGGACACGACAGCGCGGTGGCGTTCATGGCGCCGCCCTTCAACGCAGCGCCCGCCGACCTGCCCCGGGCACTCGACACCACGCACAGGGCGCTGCTCCTGCCCAACGGGGGTCTGACGCCCGGCAACGATCCGACGGCGCCCTGGGGCGGGAACGCCTGGACGCCCAGTACCTCGTTCTTCGCCCTCGCATGGGCCGGGACGGGGAAGACGGCGAAGGCGAGGCAGGTCCTGGACTGGGTCCTCTCCAAGCGGAACTCGCTCGGGGAGCTGCCCGAGAAGGTGAACCGAGCGGGCGGGCCCTCGTCGGTCGCACCGCTGGCCTGGACGGGCTCGATCACCGTCCTCGCCCTGGTGGCACTCGACGGCAAGCCCCTCCCCACCCCGCCCTTGCGGTCCCGGTAGGTCCTGGCGTCACGCGCTGCGGGCACCGCCTCAGACGGGCTCCGTCCCGTCACCTGCGGGCGGAGCGGTGCGGAGGCTCTCCAGCTCGGCGAGGAGGCGCCGGTACGCGCGCCGCTCCGCCTGCACCGCATGCCTGAACGGGAGGTAGTGCGGATCATGGCGTGCCCGGGCCTCCTGCGCGGCGGCGAGGCGGAGCTCCCTCGCTCCGGCCAGGTCGTTCATCGCAGCCACGTATCCGCCGGCGAGAAGCTTGCGGTCGAGGACCTCGGCGAAGGCCCGCTCCGCCAGCACGCCGAGCCGGTCGAGTCCGTCCACGCAGCTCGCAGGAGCCGGCTCGGCGCAGCCCTCGTCCAGGTGGTGGGAAAGCGATCTCAGGGTCGTGCCGAGCTCCGGGTACTCCCAGGCGGGCGCAGTGTCGTTCCTGCATCCCGTCGCGAGGGCCGTGAGGGCCGCGAAGGCGGCCACGGCGCGGACCGTTCCCGCTCCCCGGCGCACGCGTATGCGTATGCGTGCGCGTCGGCACGAGAGGAAGGGAGGGGTCATGGGAGCCCCGATCGCCCGAGGGTCAGAGTCCGGCTGCCGTCGCCGGCGAGGTGGTATCCCCGCCACCGCCCGGCGAGGTGGCCTTGCCCGCCATCCTCGCCCGCCCCCATACGCGCTGCCACCCGGCGGCCCAGGGGCCGCGGGCGCACGGTGCGGCGCAGGTCACCACCGCTACCGGCCCCCGGCCTGCGCGAGCGTCCGGGGCGGGACCGCACGGTGCCACGGGGTGGGGGTCCGGTCGGCCACCTGCTCGGATCCGGCCGCAGGAACCGTCGTCACGATGTGCAGATCGGCGTCCAGGCCGAGGGCCGCCGCGACGGCCGTACCGGCCCCCGCGTCGGCCACGCCTGCCGGGGCCCCCGTGTACAGCATCTGGGACTCCTGCCAGGACTCCGGACCGCCCGTGCCCGCCACGCCGACCGTGCCCGCGCCCGCGCGGCCCGCGAGCAGATGGCCCGCGACGCCCACTGCGCCGTAACCGCCGAGACCGCCGGCCGCGGCGACCGGGGAGAACTGCGGCGCGGGCCCGCCCGCGGCGGCCAGGCTCGTACCGACGGAGCCCGTGCCGGGCCGGCGGAAGAACAGCCGGACCCCGTCGCCCTCCGGGCGCACCGAGAGCACGCCCGTCGTCTGCGGCAGCCCGGTCGGGAAGGGGCCGCCGAACGGGGCACCCGGCGTCGGCTGGACCCAGGCCAGTACGGAGCCGGCCGTCGCCGCGTACACGTGCCGCCGCCCCGAGCCGTCGGTCGCGGTGACCGGATCGCCCAGGAGGCCGGCGCCGCCCAGGGCCTGCCATGCGCCGAACGCGCCGTCCGGGGTCGTCTGGGTCCGGGCGCGGAGCGTACGCCTGGAATCGCGCACGCACACCGTCATCCGGCCGGCCGGGTCCACGGCGACGGCCGGTCCGCTGATCGCCGAGGTGACGGACCTGTCGGTGGTGTCCGGGGTGCCCAGCGACTGCCACGGGCCGAATGCGCCGTCGGCCGTGGTCTGGACGGCGTACACGATGTCCCGGCCGTAGCCCTGGGGGGTCGTGCCCAGGGTGGTGCGGGTGGCGAACACCGCGATCCTGCCGTCGGGGAGCCGGACCGCCGTCGCGCCGGCGTCGATTCCGGTGCCGGGGCCGGCTTCGGGCAGGAACCGGGGGCCCTGCCAGGAGGCCTGCGGGCCGCTGCGCGACCAGTACGCCATCCGGTTGTCCAGCACGGCGAAGGCCCAGAGCCGTCCGGAGACGCCCTCGGTCATCCAGGAGGTGCCGTCACCCCGGCTGTAGCGGATGGTCTGGCTCCAGCCGGCGCCGGTGGGCCTGGTCGCGGTCTTGCGGTCGCCGCAGCCCGCGGGGCTGCCGCACCAGTCGTCGTGGTCGATCCAGGCGTAGGTCTTGAGGTAGCCGAGCTTCTCCTCGGCCGTCTGCGGGTCGAGGGTCGGCGGCAGCGAGCTGTTCGGGTAGCTCATGTAGTTCTGGACCGAGAAGTGCGGCCGGTCCGTGGACTGCGCGTAGCGTTCGGCGGCGGCCTGGACGAAGCGGGCGCCGTACATGTGGTCCTGGTGGTCGAGGAAGGCGCCGCCTTCCGACCTGCCGGGGGTCGGGTCCTGCGTCCGTATCGTCGTCGGCCGGTAGAGCGCGAACACGTCCGCGATGGCGGCTATCGCCTGGTCCTTGGTGTACGAGAACGCGTGCTTGACCGGCGTCCCGGAGGTCAGCTGGGCGCCCAGGGCGGGTATCCGGCCGTCCCACAGGCCGCGCAGGCTGTCCGGATTGTCGCCGGAGATGCTGCGGGCCTCGCGGAGCTCCATCCACACCAGGTTGACCTCGGGCCTGGCGACGAGGACGTCCACCTCGGCGCTGCCCCCGCCGGCGGTGGGTACGGACGTCCGCTGCCAGGCGCTGGTGCGGTCGCCGGTGGCCATCTGGGCGTAGGCGCCCCGGATGCCGTTCTGCCGGGCCTCCGCGTAGGCGGCGCGGTCGGCGGGCCCCGCGGCGTCCTCGAGGTGTGGGCTGTGGGCCTCGTTCCTGCCGTCGGACTCGCCGGAGGTCAGGTAGACGGTGGTGACCTTGATGCCCGTCGATATGGAGCGGCTCAGGTCGGGGTTCATGAAGAAGAGGTCGTCGTCGGGGTGTGCGACGACCTGGAGGGCCGAGCCCTCGGTCACACTCGGCCTGACGACCGCCTCGAGGGCCGCCGGCTGTCGGTCGGTCCCGTATCCGTAGGCCCACGTCGTCACGCCGGCGACGCCGACGGAGACCGCGGCGAGCAGGGCCGCGATGCGGGTGCGGCTGGCCAGGGACATGTACAGCACCTTGAGGGTCGGTCCGGTGCGGAATTCCGCCTGGGAGGTCGGTCGATGTCCCGATGGCTCCACTGCTTCCGGAGACGACCGGGGCCGATTATGCCTCGCAGGTTTGCGACTGACACACCCTCAAGAGGCATATGAACGGAACCGAGTTGAATGCGAACAATGCACCACTTGCCCGTTTTGTTGCCTATGGGGTCTTTCGCGCTCCCTGGCCGGGACACGTACCGAGCAGCCCTGACCCCGGGCCGGGCGTGCTGCAATCGGTGTATGCACCTTGGCGAACTCCGCGAGCTGCTCGCCCGGCATGCGCGGCCGGACTGGAGCACGGACATCGAGGGTGTCCGCGTTTCGAAATTCGAGAGCCCCTACCCGCCCACGCCGACGACGTCCGGCACGGTCATGGCCCTCATCGCCCAGGGGACCAAGCGGCTGGCGCTGGGCGAGCAGGTGTACGAGTACCGGGCGGGCCAGTACCTCGTCGCGTCGGTGGACCTGCCGATCACCGGCAACTTCACCGAGGCCGGCCCGGAGGAGCCCGCCCTCGGGTTCGGGCTGGCTCTGGAACCCTCCGCCGTCGCCGATCTGCTCCTGGCCTCGTCGCAGGACGCCGAGCGCGTCCCGGGCGGACCGCTCCCGGCCATCGCCGTCAGCGACGCCCCGCCGGAGCTGCTCGACGCGGTGGTCCGGCTGCTGCGCCTGCTGGACCGGCCCCGCGACCGGGAAGTGCTCGCCCCGCTGGTCAAACGCGAGATCCTGTGGCGGCTGATCACCGGCGACCAGGGCGAGATCGTGCGCCAGCTCGGCCTCGCCGACAGCAGCCTCAGCCACGTCGCGCGGGCGGTGCGATGGATCCGGGAACACTACGCCGAGCCGTTCCGCGTCGAGGACCTGGCCCGGCTCGCCGGCATGAGCGTCTCCGCGTTCCACCGCAATTTCCAGACGGTGACGGCGATGAGCCCCATCCAGTTCCAGAAGCAGATCCGCCTGCAGGAAGCACGGCTGATGCTGGCGACACGGGCCGCCGACGTGACGGGGGTCAGCATCCTCGTCGGCTACGAGAGCCCGTCTCAGTTCAGCCGCGAGTACCGCCGGCAGTTCGGCACGCCGCCCAGCCAGGACGCCGCCCACCTGGGCCCCTCCGCACGGGCCCGGGCGGGTGCCCTGCCCTGAGGCCCGACCTGCCCTGAGGCCCGGGCAGCAGGAATGGGCAAGGACGCGGGAGGATCTTGCTTTCGGCGGTGCGCTGCCGGCTGGTTGCCTGGATGTGTCACATTCCGCGTGGAGATTGCGTGCTCCACCGCGTGCACGGGAGGCACACCATGCAGCAGGTAGCCGTGGTCACGGGCGCCAGCTCCGGTATCGGCCGGAGCGCGGCCGTCCGGATCGCCGAACGGGGCGCCGGGGTCATCCTCACCTACAGCTCCAACCGGCAGGGCGCACAGGACGCCGTCACCGAGATCGAGAAGCAGGGCGGCACCGCCGTGGCCCTGCCCCTGGACATCGCCGACACCGCCGGCTTCCCCGCGTTCCGCGACGCCGTGGTCGACGCGCTGCGCACCACCTGGCAGCGCGACACCTTCGACCACCTCGTGAACAACGCCGGCTTCGCGGGCTCGTCGATGATCGAGGACACCACCGAGGAGTCCTTCGACACGCTCACCCGGGGCCTGCTCAAGGGACCCTTCTTCCTCACCCGGACGCTGCTGCCTCTGATGGCCGACGGCGGTGCCATCGTCAACACCACCAGCAACTCCGCACTGCCCACGGTGACCGCGCCCGGGTACTCCGTCTACGCGTCGCTGAAGGGCGCCCTGACCGTGCTGACGCGCTACATGGCCAAGGAGTTCAGCCCGCGGGGCATCCGCGTCAACTCCGTCGCTCCCGGCGCCACCCGCACCCGCTTCGCCGACGATGCCTTCGAACGGCACCCGGAGATCATCCCGGAGCTGGCGCGTACGTTCGCGCTCGGACGGATCGGTGAGCCGGACGACATCGGCATGGTCATCGCCACCCTGGTCTCCGAGGAAAGCCGCTGGATCACCGCCCAGAACATCGAGGTCTCCGGAGGACAGAACCTCTGATCACCGATTCCCGCGGCGTCCCGGGGCGGTCCCGGACGATCGAACATACGATGGGCGGGAACCGGCGCGGGCGCCTCGCCGGGCTGCCCGCCCAGAGCACTCGGGGTGGAGACGTATGGCACAGCCCGCCGACACAGCGCGGACCGTCATCCTGACCGTGGACGACGACCCGGGGGTCTCCCGGGCCATCGCCCGTGACCTGCGGCGCCACTACGGCGCCGGGTACCGGATCGTGCGCGCCGAGTCGGGCGAGTCCGCGCTGGAGGCGCTGCACGAGCTGAAGCTGCGGGGCGACCTCGTGGCGGTGATCCTCGCCGACTACCGCATGCCGCAGATGAACGGCATCGAGTTCCTCGAACAGGCCCTCGGCGTGTACCCGGGCGCGCGGCGCGTGCTGCTGACCGCGTACGCCGACACCAACGCGGCGATCGACGCGATCAACGTCGTCGACCTCGACCACTACCTCCTCAAGCCCTGGGACCCGCCGGAGGAGAAGCTCTACCCGGTCCTGGACGACCTGCTCACGGCCTGGCGCTCCAGCGACTACCGGCCGGTACCCGCCACCAAGGTGGTCGGGCACCGCTGGTCGGCGGGCTCCTCGCGCGTACGGGAGTTCCTGGCCCGCAACCAGGTGCCGTACCGCTGGTACTCCTCCGACGAGCCCGAGGGACAGCGGCTGCTGGAGGCCGCCGGGGCGGACGGGCAGCGGCTGCCCCTGGTGGTCACGCCGGACTGCACCGTGCTGATCGAGCCGGAGGCTGCCGAGCTGGCCGCCCACGTGGGACTCGCGACGACGCCGACCGCCGATTTCTACGACCTCGTCGTCATCGGCGGCGGACCGGCCGGGCTCGGCTCGGCGGTGTACGGGGCCTCCGAGGGGCTGCGTACCGTACTGGTCGAGCGCTCGGCGACCGGCGGGCAGGCCGGCCAGAGCTCCCGCATCGAGAACTACCTCGGCTTCCCCGACGGAGTCTCGGGCGCGCAGCTCACGGACCGCGCCCGCCGCCAGGCCGGCCGGTTCGGCGCGGAGATCCTCACGGCGCGCGAGGTCACGGGGCTGGAGGTCAACGGCGCGGCCCGCGTCGTCCGCTTCTCCGACGGCTCGGCGGTCGCCGCGCACAGCGTCATCCTGGCGACCGGGGTGTCGTACCGGCAGCTCCATGCACCGGGCTGCGATTCCCTGACCGGCTGCGGGGTGTACTACGGCTCCTCGCTCACCGAGGCGGCCGCCTGCCAGGGGCAGGACGTGTACATCGTGGGCGGCGCCAACTCCGCCGGGCAGGCGGCGATGTACCTGGCGCGCGGCGCGAAGTCGGTGACGCTGCTGGTACGCGGGGAGTCCCTGAAGGCGTCGATGTCGTACTACCTGATCCAGCAGATCGAGGAGACGGCGAACATCACGGTGCGGACCCGGACCGTCGTCGAGGAGGCGCACGGCGACGGACACCTGGAGCAGCTGACACTGCGGGACGTGGACAGCGGTGCGACCGAACTCGTCGACTGCCAGTGGATGTTCGTGTTCATCGGCGCGGCCCCGCTGACGGACTGGCTGGACGGTACGGTGCTGCGCGACGAGCACGGCTTCATCCTGGCCGGGCCGGACCTCACTGCGGACGGGCGGCCGCCCGCCGAATGGGAACTGGACCGGCCGCCCTACCACTTGGAGACCAACATCCCCGGCGTGTTCGTGGCGGGCGACGCGCGCGCCCAGTCCGCGAAGCGCGTCGCGTCCGCCGTAGGAGAGGGAGCCATGGCCGTGATGCTCGTCCACCGGTACCTGGAGCAGTCATGAGCGGCGGCCGGCTCATGCCGTGCAGCCCGCAGGAGATCTCCTCGCTGTTCCTGTTCGAGAAGCTCTCCCCGGAGCAGCTCGGGCGACTGTGCGCCGAGGGGCGCGTGGAGCGGTTCGACGTCGGCCCGGTGTACACCGAGGGCGACCCGGCCACCTGCTTCTACGTGATGGTCGAGGGCACCGTCGTGCTGTCCCGCCGAGTCGGCGGCGACGACGTCGAGGTGAGCCGGACCTCGCAGCGCGGCGTGTACGCGGGGGCCATGCAGGCGTACTTGGGCGACCAGGTGCCGCAGACGTACAACAATTCGATGCGGGTGACGGAGCCGACGCGGTTCTTCGTCCTTCCCGCCGAGTCGTTCGCGGCCGTCATGCGGGACTGGTTCCCGATGGCCGCGCACCTGCTGGAAGGGCTGTTCTTCGGTTCGAGGAACACGCAGCGGGCCATCGGCCAGCGCGAACGGCTGCTGGCGCTGGGATCGTTGTCCGCCGGTCTCACCCACGAGCTCAACAACCCGGCCGCGGCGGCCGTACGAGCCACCGCGACGCTGCGGGAACGGGTGGGCAAGATGCGGCACAAGCTGGCCGTCATCGCCCAGGGCCCCTACTCGCGCGAGGCGCTCGCCGAGCTCATCGAGATCCAGGAGCGCACCGCCGAACGGGTCGCCAAGGCGCCGGTGTTGAGTCCGATGGAGGCCTCCGACCGGGAGGACGAGCTCGCCGACTGGCTCGACGACCACGGCATCCAGGAGGGCTGGCGGATCGCGCCGACCTTCGTACAGGCCGGGCTGGACACGGACTGGCTGGAGCAGGTCGCGGCGACCGTGGCCGAGGACATCCTGCCGGGTGCCATCGGCTGGCTCAACTACACGGTCGAGACCGAGCTGTTGATGGACGAGATCAATGACTCCGCCACCCGCATCTCCCACCTCGTGGACGCGGCGAAGCAGTATTCGCAGCTCGACCGCGCCCCGCACCGGGTCGTCGACGTCCACGAACTCCTCGACAGCACCCTGCTGATGCTGTCCGGCAAGATCGGCCGGGGGGTCCGGGTGGTCAAGGACTACGACCGCTCCCTGCCGGACGTACCCGCCTATCCGGCGGAGCTCAACCAGGTGTGGACGAACATCATCGACAACGCCGTCTTCGCCATCGGGAGCACGGGTGGCGAGGGCACGCTGACGGTCCGCACGGCACGCGAGGGCGACCGGCTGCTGGTGGAGTTCCGCGACACCGGGCCCGGCATCCCGGCGGACATCCGCAGCCGTATCTTCGACCCCTTCTTCACCACCAAGCCGGTCGGCGAGGGCACCGGTCTCGGCCTCGACATCTCCTGGCGCATCGTCGTCAACAAGCACCACGGCAGCCTCCAGGTCGAGTCCGCACCGGGCGACACCCGGTTCCAGGTGCTGCTGCCGCTGACCGACCCGGACCCCGACCCCGATCCCTCCCCCGAATCCGAGACCGCCGAGGAGCCGGCATGACCGACGACATCAACGGAATCGACCCGAGCGTCCCGCCCACCGGCACCGGCTGCGCCGACTGCGACGCGGTGGGCGGGTGGTGGTTCCACCTGCGGCGCTGCGCCCAGTGCGGCCACATCGGCTGCTGCGACTCCTCGCCGGCGCAGCACGCCACCGCCCACTGGAAGTCCGCCGGTCATCCCCTGGTGCAGAGCTTCGAGCCGGGCGAGGAGTGGTTCTGGGACTACGACACCAACGAGCTGTACGAGTCCGGGCCCGAGCTGACGCCGCCGGCCGCCCACCCTGGGGACCAGTCGGTCCCGGGACCGGCCGGCCGAGTTCCGCAGGACTGGACGAGACTGCTGCACGGCTAACCGTACGGCGGACCGTCGTCGCGGACCGTCGTCGCGGACATCGGCACGAGACGACCCGCGATGTGGGCGTCGCCCGCCTTGACTGCGTCACCACGGCGCCTCCGTGGCACCACATGACGCCACGCGGCGCCAAGTGGCTGCATGGACCTGACCCCCTACGTCGATCACCTCCGCCATGAGCTCGCGGTCGCCGCGAACGCTGGCGGGGACGAAGCCCGCGCCCTGGCCGAGCGGCTGACCGCACCTCTGGAGTCGGCCGCCCGGCTGACGCTGCTCAACGCCCTGTCCGCCGCCTCGGACGAGATCACCCGTGAGCTGGCGCCGGGTTCGGTGGACGTGCGGCTGCGGGGGCTCGACCCCGAGTTCGTGGTGACGGCGGCGCCCGCCCCGGAGGCGCCCGGCGAGGGCGCGGCCCAGATGACAGCACCGATGGCGCCATCGGTGGCACCGGTGGCGCCATTCGCGGGGGACGGCGACGAGGGCGGTACGGCCCGCATCAATTTCCGGCTCCCGGCGCACCTCAAGGCCCGCGTGGAGGACGCGGCGGGCCAGGAGGGCCTGTCGGTCAACGCCTGGCTCGTCCGGGCGGTGTCCCTGGCCCTCGAACCGGGCGCCGGCCCGGCGGCCCAGCCCGCCACCCGCGCCCCGCGCCACGGCCAGAGCCTGCGGGGCTGGGTCCGCTAGCCCCGGCCCGTGCCGGGTCCGCCGGCCCCGGCACCAACTTCCCACCTGCGACAACACCCACCAGAGCCAAGAGGACGGGACAGCCATGCCTTCTTACGACACGCCCGAACCCATCACCGCGGTCCTCGAGTTCGAGGTCGGCAACGTACGGATCACCGCGAGCAAGCGGACGAGCACGGTCGTCGAGGTCCTGCCGAGCAACGGGGCCGAGGAGGCCGACGTACGGGCGGTGCAGCAGACCAAGGTCACCTACTCCAACGGCGTCCTGACCGTGAAGGGGCCCAAGAAGCGGTCCCTGTTCGGCAGGCAGGGGTCGATCGACGTCACCGTCGAAGTGCCCGCTGGCTCGCACCTGCGGGGGACCTCCCCCATGGCGGACTACACCTGCGAGGGGCCGCTCGGGGAATGCCGGGTCAAGATCTCGCTCGGCGACATCCGGCTCGCCGAGGCGGGCGACACGAACCTGCGCACGGACCACGGGGACATCGGCATCGACCGGGCCGTCGGCAACGCCGAGATCTACGGCGCGGGCCGGATCGACATCGGGGAGATCGCGGGCACGGCCACCGTCAAGAACGGCAACGGCGAGACCGTGATCGGCGAGATCACCGGTGACCTGAAGGCCAACTCCTCCAACGGCCGCATCACGGTCGGCGTCGCACACGCCTCCGTGGAGGCCAAGTCCGCCAACGGCGGCATCCGCATCGACGAGGTGGCCCGGGGCGTGGTCCAGCTCCAGACCGCCGTCGGCGACCTGGAGGTCGGCATCCGCCAGTCCACTTCGGCCTGGCTGGACGTCAGCTCCCGGTTCGGCACCGTCCGCAACTCGCTCGGCGCCGCCGAGGGCCCCGGCACCTCCGACGCCACCGTCGAGATCCACGCCCGCACCGGGGCCGGCGACGTCGTGATCCGTCGCGCTGCCTGACCTCTCGTCACTCCTCCCCCTCACACCTCTCCTGGCGGCCGGCAGAAAGGCCGCCAGAGACTCCGCTACGCCATTTCACAGTTGACATGTCACACCTCTAGGAGTCGTGACCTCATGACGACACCCACAGCACCCACAGCACCCACCGCCCTCACCAGCTCCGCGCCGGCGATCTCGGCCCACGGCCTGCGCAAGTCGTACGGCGACAAGGCCGTCCTGGACGGCATCGACCTGAGCATCCCCGAGGGCACGGTCTTCGCCCTGCTCGGCCCCAACGGCGCCGGCAAGACCACCACCGTCCAGATCCTCTCCACCCTGGTCGCCCCCGACGCCGGCCAGGCCCGGATCGCCGGTCACGACCTCGCCCTGCGGCCCGAGGGCGTGCGCTCCGCCATCGGCGTGACCGGCCAGTTCTCCGCCGTCGACAACCTGCTCACCGCCGAGGAGAACCTGATGCTGATGGCGGACCTCCGGCATCTGCCCCGCCCCGAGGGCAGGCGGCGCGCCATCGGGCTCCTGCACCGGTTCGACCTGACCGAAGCCGCCCGCAAGCCCGTCAGAACCTTCTCCGGCGGCATGCGCCGCAAGCTCGATCTGGCGATGACCCTGGTCTGCGACCCGCGGATCATCTTCCTCGACGAACCGACCACCGGGCTCGATCCCCGCAGCCGCCGCACCATGTGGGAGATCATCCGCGGGCTGGTCGTCGAGGACGGCGTGACCGTCTTCCTCACCACGCAGTACCTGGAGGAGGCCGACCAGCTCGCCGACCGCATCGCCGTCCTCGACCAGGGCCGGCTGGTCGCCGAGGGCACGTCCGACGAGCTCAAGCGCCTCATCCCCGGCGGGCACATCCGCCTCCGGTTCGCCACCACCGGCGAACTCGACACCGCGGCACGCCACTTCGGCGCGGCGGCGCGCGACCCCGAAGAGCTCACGCTGCGCATCCCGAGCGACGGAAGCATCCCGACCCTGCGGGCCGTGCTCGACGTCCTGGACGGAGCGGCGGTACAGGCCGAGTCGCTGACCGTGCACACGCCGGACCTCGACGACGTGTTCCTCACCCTCACCGGTCACAGCACCCCCGGCAACGCTACGGAGATGGCCCGATGAGCACCCTTGCGTATGCCGTCGGCGACTCGATGACCATGCTGCGGCGCAACCTCAAGCGCGCACTGCGGTACCCCGCGATGACCCTCTCCGTCGTCGCCATGCCCGTGATGATGCTGCTGCTGTTCAACTACGCGTTCGGCGGCGCCCTCGGCACCGGAATCTCCGGCGCGCCCACCGGCGGCGGCACGTACATCGACTACGTCGCCCCCGGCATCATCCTCATGGCCGCGACGGCCGGGGCGGTGGCCACTGCGGTCGGCGTCTGCGTCGACATGACCGAGGGCATCGTCAACCGGTTCCGTACGATGTCGATCTCGCGCGCCGCGTTCCTCACCGGGCACGTCGTCGGCAGCGCCATCCAGACTCTGGTCGCCATCGCCCTGGTGATCGGCGTCGCGCTCGCCATCGGCTTCCGCCCCGACGCCACCGCCGTCGAGTGGTTCGCCGCGATCGGCCTCCTCACTCTGCTCACCGTGGCCCTGACCTGGCTGTCGGCCGGCATCGGACTGGTGGCCAAGACCCCCGAGTCCGCGAGCAACACACCGATGCCGCTGACCTTCCTGCCCTTCCTCGGCAGCGCCATCGTGCCGACCGACTCGATGCCGACGGGGCTGCGCTGGTTCGCCGAGTACCAGCCCTTCACCCCGGTCATCGAGACCCTGCGCGGCCTGCTGACGGGCACCGGGATCGGCAACAGCGGATACGTCGCGCTCGCCTGGTGCACCGGCCTCACGCTGGTCGGCTACTTCTGGGCACGTTCCGCCTTCGGCCGCACCGCCGGGCAGTGAGCGCGGCTCCACCCCACCCGTCTCCCCCTTACCGCGTCGAAGGCGAGAAGCTGACGCAACAGCACGGAACGCCCTCGAAGACCTCCCCGCAAGAACACCTCGTAGCCTGCCCCCCGAACTCCCCCCGGCCCGGCGGCTCCCCCGCCGGGCCGGGTCGGTCGAGTTGGGGGGAATGCCGGGCTCGTCCCTGTGTTGACCCTGCGGGCTTCCTTAAGGGAACTTGAAGAACCCCTCCAGGTGGCCCTTTTCGCTGATCACCGGCCTACGCTCGAGCGGACTCCCCTCTTCCCCCTCTCCTGTGAGGTGTTACCGGCATGAGCCGCAGCCGAACTCCCGGTCCCGAAACGCCGTCCCGCGTCGAGGCTCGGCGGAGGAAGACGGTGCGTACGCGCATCGTGCTGTCCGTCACCGCGGCGGCCGCGGCGGTGGCGGTCGGCGTCGCGGTGGCCGACTCCGGCGGCGATGCGCGCGCGGACCGGCGGGCCGACGGCGCGGCCGGTACGGCGTCCCCGACAGCGGGCAACGGTGACGGGACGGGAACCTCCACCCCTGCCGTCCCCACACCCACCGGCGACGCCTCGGCCACGGCGAGCCCGAGTCCGTCCGGGACCCCCGACGCCAGTGCCGCGGCATCCGCCACTCCGACGAAGCCCGGGGCAGCGGAGAGCAGCATTGCGGCCAAGTCGGCGCCGGGCGATGCCGGCAAGGCCACGCGCAAGCCCACCACCACGACGGGCGGCGGCTCAGGTGGGTCCGGCGGGTCCGGTGGCTCCGGCGGTTCCGGCGGTTCCGGCACCGTCGACGGCAATTCCGAGTCGGCGGTTCTGGCCCTGGTCAACAAGGAGCGGGCCGCTGCCGGATGCGGCCCGCTGACCACGAACGCCAAGCTGAGCGCCGCGGCGCGGACGTACAGCGACACGATGGCCCGCAGCGGCGTCATGTCCCACACCGGACCCGACGGGTCGACCATGACCAGCCGGGTGGAGGCCGCCGGATACGCATGGTCCGGCCTGGGCGAGAACATAGCCCGCGGCCAGTCCGACGCCGACGCGGTCATGAACGCGTGGATGAACAGCTCCGGCCACCGGGCGAACATCCTCAACTGCTCGTTCAAGGAGATCGGCATCGGCGTCCACAAGGGCGACGGCGGCCCGTGGTGGACGCAGGACTTCGGGACCCCGAGGTAGCCGACCCCGCGTTGCGAACAGACCCCCACCGGCGCCGAACGAACGAACCCCCCACCGGCCGCCGAGCGGGCGTCCACGTCCTCCGACCCCGTACGCGGGTGCGGAGGACGTCGGCGTTGCCCCGCGAGGGTGCGTCTCCCGGCCGCTCCTCCGGGGGGGGAGGGGTGACAGGCCGGCCGGAGCGTCGGCCACTATGGGGCCGTGCCTCGAATTCCGCGCTACCTGTTCATATGGCTGTCGTGCACGGCCACCAGCGTGACTGCCGTACTCGTCACGGTCCAGTTCGTGGTCGGCACGACCAGGCACACGCCCCCGGTCGCGCGGTCCGCCCCGACGGTCATCGAAACGCCGCCGGCCTGGCAAGCGAGCCAGAGCACGCCGTCCCCGACCGCGTCCACGAGCCCCTCGCCCACGGTGTCGCCGCGGCCCTCCCCTTCCTCCGCGGCCCCCACCCCCGCCAAGGCCTCGTCGAAGACCCCCCGGCCCACCGCGCCGAAACCCGCCGTCGACTGCGAGGACGGCGCGGGCCTGCACACCGTCCCCTCGCAGGGCGGCAAGGCCACCGTGCGGTACGGGAGCCGGGGCGTGTGCCTCATCTCCGCGATCCCCGCCCTCGGCTTCAAGGCCACCACCTCGCAGACCGCGGACGACACCCTCACGGTCACGTTCACCAGCGCCGACCACCGATCGGTCATCACGGCGACGGTCGACCCGGGGGCGAAGGCCACCGTCCGCGAGTCGTCGTTCTGAGGCCCGGTCTCCTCAGCCGTCCCGGCCGGTCCGCACCACTGGACCGTTCTGGTCCCTTTCGCGTAATTCACCACGTTGTACGGGCTGATGGACCGGGTTCCGGCAAAGCGGAAGGTGAGCTGTTCCTTAGGGCACCTTAGGGCAACCTCAAGATCACGCCGATACGTTTCCGGCCGCCCGCAGCGGTCCTATGCTCGCGTCAGCCGAGCGGCCTTCGGCGCCGGGGCGTGACACCCCGGCGGACCGTCGGGCCGCCGGCTTCACCGAGCCGAGGGGGCACTCTGCCCTCCCGCAGTCCGAACCGTGCCTTGGGGTGTCCTCGCCATGCGTCCTCACATGCTCCGACCCGTCCCTGCCGACCGCCGTACGACCCCGCGCCGCTCCCCCGCGCCCCTGGGGACGCGGCTGCCGCTGGTTGCCGCGGCCGTGGTCGCGGCGGGCCTGACCGCCGCCTGCGGGCCGTCCTCCCAGCCCGCCGGATCCGCGGCGCCGTCCGCGCCCGGACAGTCCTCGCAGGCCCTCCTCTCGGGGACGGAGTCCGCGACCGGGTCCCCCGAGGCGTCGCCGACCGCGTCGGCCTCGCCGACCGCGTCCGCCACCGCCGTGCCCGGCTCCTCGCCGACTCCCTCGAGCGCCCGGAGCGGTTCCGCCGCCCCCGCCGGGACGCCCGCCAAGCCGCCCCGTACGTCCACCGCGCCCGAACCGGCCCGGATACCCGGTCCCGGCTACGACAGTTCGGCCGATGCCCAGAAGCAGATCGACGCGGCGCTGCGCGCGGCCAAGTCGGACGGGCGGACGGTGCTGCTCGACTTCGGCGCGAACTGGTGCGGCAACTGCAAGGCCGCCGACAAGGTGTTCGGCCAGTCGCAGACGGCCGCGATCCTGGGGGCCTCGTACCACCTCGTCAAGGTGGACATCGGCGGCAACAGCTCCGCCAATTCCGCGCTGCTGCGCAAGTACAGCCCCTCGGGCGGGACCTACACGATGCCCGTACTGGTCGTGGTCTCCCCGTCCGGCGCGGTGCGCACCGATACCCACGTCACCGGCAATCCGTCCCTGACCTCGGAGGGCATCAACTCCTTCCTGCGCAAGTGGGCGTCGTGAGACGACCCGCCCCGCAGGTCGCGGGGCATGGGCGGCTATCCGCCGTCGTCCTCGCCGGGGCCGGCCTCGCGGTCGCGGTCGGCGGTGTCCTCGCCGTCGGCGGTACGGACTCCGGGGCGCCGGACGGGCGGGTGAGCGCCGTCCGGGCCGCGGCCGGGGCGACGGTCGTGGATCCCGGTGCCCGGCAGGAGGCGCCCGCACTGGCCGGTGACGACCTGGACGGACAGCCTGTCGGCCTCACCGACTTCCGGGGCCAGGTCGTCGTCCTCAACGTCTGGGGTTCCTGGTGCGGCCCCTGCCGGGCGGAGGCCGACGACCTGGAGCGGCTCAGCCGGCAGACCCGGGACGAGGGGGTCCGGTTCGTCGGCATCAACACCCGGGACCGGGACCGGGCCGCGGCCCGGTCCTTCGTCCGGGCGCACGGCCTGAGCTTTCCCAGCCTCCACGACCCCACCGGCGAACTCCTGCTCCGCTTCTCTCCCGCGCTGCTCAACCCGCAGGCGATTCCCTCGACCCTCGTCATCGACCGCCGCGGACGCATCGCCGTCGGCATCGGGGGCCCCGTCACAGAGGAACAGCTGCGGCCCCTGCTCACGCGCGTGGTGGAGGAGGAGTCATGACGACGGCCACGGACTGGGCGCTCGCCGCCGCGGACGCCCCTTCGCTCGTGAACGGAACCCTTGCGATCGCAGCTCCCGTGGCGTTCGCCGCGGGGCTCGTCTCCTTCCTCTCGCCCTGCGTGCTGCCGCTCGTACCGGGCTACCTCAGCTACGTGACCAGTCTGTCGGTCGCCGACCTCGCGGACGCGCACGGCGGGCGCCGCAGCCGGATGGCGGCGGGGGCGCTGCTGTTCGTCCTGGGCTTCACGGCGGTCCTCGTCTCCGGAGGCGCCCTGTTCGGCCATGCCGGCCGTCTCTTCGTGGCCCACCAGGAGGCGGTCACCCAGGTGCTCGGGGTCTTCACCGTGCTCATGGGGCTGTCCTTCATGGGGTTCCTGCCGGGCTTCGCACAGCGGGAGTTCCGCAGCCACCGGCGTCCCGCGCTGGGGCTCGCCGGGGCGCCTCTGCTCGGTGCGGTGTTCGCGGTCGGCTGGACCCCGTGCATCGGCCCGACTCTGGCCGCCGTCCAGGCGCTGGCCTGGACCGAGGCGAGCGCGGCCCGCGGAGCCCTGCTGATGGCCGCCTACTGCCTCGGGCTGGGTCTGCCGTTCATCCTGGCCGCGCTGGCCTTCCGGCGGGCACTGGGCGCCTTCGGCCTGGTCAAACGCCACTACCCGGCGGTCCTGCGGCTCGGCGGAGGCATGCTCGTACTCGTCGGCGTGCTGCTGGCCACCGGCGTGTGGAACGACCTGGTGTACCGCATGCAGTTGTGGAGCGCGAACTCCACCACCGCCTTCTAGGGCCGCTGTTCGCCCCCAGGGCCAAAGCCCCCTTCTCTCCCCGACACGTGACACAGAGGCGCATATGAACCTTTCCACGCATACAAGGCCTTCCCGGATCGCCCCTGTCGCGGCCGCCCTGCTCTCCTTCGTCTCCCTTGCCGCACTCGCGGCCTGCGGCGGGCAGCCCGCCAAGGACACCGGCGGCTCCCCGCCACCCGCGACGCGCACGACGCGCTTCACCGAGAACGGGGTCACCGTCACCCTCTCGGTGTCCGACTGGCACGCCTCGCAGGGCACCCTGACCGCGGTCTTCACGCCCGAGGCCAAGGGGTTCCACCTCTACAGCACCGATCTGCCGCCCACCGGCATCGAGGGCGTGGGCAGGCCGACCGCGATGGCCGTCACCGGGACCCTGAAGGCACAGGGCAAGCTGACGGCAGCGGCGGACGTACGGTCGATCAGCGTGCCCGGTGTCGACGCCCCGGTCCCCGTCTACCCGGACGGCCCGGTCACCGCCACCCTGCCCGTCCGCGCCGATACCGACGGCGAGGCGACGGTACTCCTCGGCTATGCGAGTTGCAGCACACAGGACGGCTGCACCATCCCGGTGTCCGACCACCCCGTGCACCTGCGCGTCACCGGCGACGGCCCGGCGTTCGACGCCCCCTAAGGTGTCCCCATGCCGAGCGTCCTGATCGTGGAAGACGACCCCAGCATCCGCCAGTCACTGATCGAGGTCCTGACGGAGCACGGGTATGCCGTACGCAGCGCTGCCGACGGGTTCGGCGCGCTGCGAGAGGTCACCCAGGCCCCCGTCGACGCCGTGGTCCTCGACCTGGGACTGCCCGATCTGGACGGAGGCGACGCCCTGCGCATGATCCGGGGCATTTCCTCCGTACCCGTACTGGTGGCCACCGCCCGCGACGACGAGAGGGAGATCATCAAGCTCCTCAACGCGGGCGCAGACGACTACCTGGTCAAGCCCTTCTCCGGGGGGCAGCTCATCGCGCGCCTCTCCGCCGTCCTGCGGCGCACCAGCCACGTCCCCCCGGCGGGTGCACCGGTGGCGGCGGCGACCGAGCCGCTGCGCCCCACCACCGTGGGCGAGCTGGCGGTGGACCCGGGCGCGCGCACCGCGTACCTGGCGGGCCAGGAGCTCCGTCTCACCCGCCGGGAGTTCGACCTCCTGGCGTTCCTCGCCCACCACTGCGGCCAGGTCGTCTCCAAACGCCGGCTGCTGACCGAGGTCTGGCGCGAGCCGTACGTGGACGACCAGACCGTCGACGTGCACCTGTCGTCCCTGCGCCGCAAGCTCGGCGAACGTGCGGCGGCCCCGCGCTACCTGCTGACCGTCCGGGGCGTCGGCATCAAGCTGGTGGCACCGCGTTGAGACGCTCGCTGGCCGGAGTGGCGCTCGCCGTGACCTCCATGGTCGCCCTCTCCTTCCTCATACCGCTGGCCGCACTGGTGATGTCGCTCGTCAAGGAGCAGGGCGTCACCGCGGCCCAGCAGCGTGCCGCCGCCCTGGCCCCCGTCCTCACCCTGACCACGGATCCCTCCGCCCTGCAGGAGTCCGCCGCGAGCCTGGACGCGTCCGAGCACCTGGTCGTGCATCTGCCGGACGCGGGGCCCCTCGGCAGCTCGAAGGCCCCCGCGAACCTGCTCGAACGGGCCCAGCAGGCACGTGAGTCCATCTCCCAGGCGATCCCGGGCGGCTGGATATGCCTTCAGCCGGTGGTGCTCCCCGGCGACCGGGTCGCCGTCATCGAGAACTTCGTCCCCGAGGCGGAACTGACCCGCGGGGTCAAGGAGTCGTGGGCGGTCATGGCCTTCCTCGCCGTGGGACTGGTCGGCGGTTCCGTACTGGTCGCCGACCGCCTCGGCGCCAAGGTCGTCAGGTCCTCGAAGACGCTCGCGCGGGCATCGCGCGCCCTCGGCCAGGGCGACCTGGACACCCGCGTGGACCCCATGGGTCCCAGGGAACTGCGCGACGCGGGCGTCGCCTTCAACGCGATGGCCCACCGGATGACGGAGCTGCTCGCCGTCGAACGCGAACTCGTCGCCGACCTGTCCCACCGGCTGCGCACCCCGCTGACCGCCCTGCACCTGGCGTCCGAGCGCATGGCCGGCACACCGGAGTCGGACAGGGTGGAGGCGGCGGTCGGTGAACTGGAGGCCGAACTCCGGGCCATCATCGCGGCAGCGCGCACCCCGCTCGCCGTGGGCCCGATGGCCCAGGGCCTGCTCGGCACGGAACCGCCCGGAGACCGTCGCGCCGTCGGCGCGGGGGCGTCCGGCCCCCGCTGCGAGACGGCCGACGTCGTCCGGCGCCGCACCGCCTTCTGGACGGTCCTGGCCGAGCAGCAGAACCGCTCCTGCTCCCTCGACCTCACCCAGGAACCCACGGCCATCGGCCTCTCCGACGACGACATCGCCGCCGTGGTGGACGCGCTGATCGGCAACATCTTCCGCCACACCGCGCCCGGGACCCCGTTCGCCGTCCGCGTCGTACGCACGGCACAGGCCGTGGAGCTGGTGGTGGAGGACGGCGGACCGGGCATCCCCGACCCGGACCGGGCCCTCTCCCGCGGGAGCAGCACCGGTTCCACGGGGCTTGGTCTCGACATCGCTCAACGGGCCGCGAGCGCCACGGGCGGCTCCATGCGCATCGGCCGCGGCGCCCTGGGAGGCGCGCACATCACCGTGACGTTCTCCCTGGCCCCACCGGCCCCGTCCGCCCGCAGGCCCCGTATCTCCCGCCGCCGCCCCACCCGCCCGCGCGGACGGTAGCGCAGTCCGCCCGATCGCCGACGCCCTTCCTGCTCCGGCATGCGCCGGGCCCTGATGCGGCGCACTCTGGAGCGTGGGTGTCCTCCGGAGGCACGGTCGACCGGTGGCCGGCGGACCGACGTGCGGAGGTGATACCGGTGGCCGGCACACGAACCCCGCAGCGGCCGTCGAGCGCACAGCGGCGCATCCTCGCCCCGCTGGCGCTCGCGCAGTTCATCTGCAGCTTCGCCGGGTCCAACATGAACGTGATGATCAACGACATCAGCGAGGACCTGGACACCACCGTCCAGGGAGTGCAGATCGCCATCACGATCTTCCTCCTGGTCATGGCCGCGCTGATGATCCCCGGCGGCAAGCTGACCGACCGCTACGGCCGCAAGCGCTGTTTCCTGGTCGGCCTCGTCGTCTACGGCGTCGGCGCCCTGATGAGCGCCGCCGCCCCGGGTCTGGGCGTACTGATCCTCGGGAACTCGATCCTGGAAGGCGTCGGAACGGCGCTGCTCATCCCGCCCGTCTACATCCTCACCACGCTCATCTTCACGGACCTGACCTCCCGGGCCCGCGCCTTCGGCGTCATCATGGCGCTGGGCGGCATCGGCGCCGCCGCCGGGCCGCTGATCGGCGGGCTCATCACCTCGTGGCTGAGCTGGCGTGCGGCCTTCGTGTTCCAGGCCCTGGTCATCGTCGTGATCATCGTGCTGAGCCGGAACCTCGAGGACCCGCTGCCGGCCGACCCGACGCGCACCTTCGACACCACCGGAGCGGTCCTTTCGGCCGCCGGCCTCATCCTCGTCGTCATGGGCATCCTCGCGGCCGACAACAACGTCTGGCTCATGATCGGCCTGCTCGCCGCGGGCGCCCTCGTGCTCTTCTTGTTCTTCCGGTCCGTACGGGCCAAGGAACGGGCCGGCAAGGAACCTCTGCTGTCCACCAGCCTGTTCCGCGACCGCACCTCCAACCTGGGCCTCGTCACGCAGAACGTCCAGTGGCTGCTGCTGATGGGTTCCTCGTTCACCGTCGCGACGTACCTCCAGGTCGTGCGCGGCTACGACGCCATCCAGACCGGCGTCATCTTCACGGCCGCCACGGTCGGCCTGCTCGCGTCGTCGCTCGCCGCCGAACGGCTCGCCGAGCGGCGGCCCCAGCGGACCCTCATCATCACCGGCTTCATCGTCACCATCGCCGGCATCGTCGTCCTGATCGCGATGGCCGGCGGCTCCCCGAACCCGTGGGCCCTCACCCCCGGACTCCTGCTGATCGGACTGGGTCTCGGCGTGATGCTGACCCCCTCGGTCAACGTCGTCCAGTCGAGCTTCCCCGAAGAGCGGCAAGGCGAGATATCCGGCCTCTCCCGCAGCGTGTCGAACCTCGGCTCCTCCCTCGGCACGGCAGTCGCCGGCACCATCCTCGTCGCCGGCCTGACCAGCGGTGCCTACGCCGCCGCGATGATCACACTGGCCGTGATCGGACTCGCCGGACTCACCGCCTCGGTACTCCTTCCCAGAAAACCGCGCCTGGAGGGCGATCATGCCCGGCCGAGCAGAGAATGACCACGACGGACACCCTCAGGTGAGGTGACGGCTGATGTCGGACGAGAGAGCCGAACGCATCGCGGATTTCATCGAGCCGCTACGGGTGCGACCGGGGTCGAAGGTGCACCTGGAGCGGGACTTCGACCCCCGCTACAAGGCCGGCATGAAGAAGCGGGACGGAGTCGAGCTGCTGCAGACCGGGGTGTCATTGCTCGCCGAGTACCAGGAGCGGCTGGCCGCCCAGGACACGTACGGGGTGGTGCTCTGTCTCCAGGCACTCGACGCCGGGGGCAAGGACGGGACGATCCGCCACGTCATGAGCGGCGTCAACCCCCAGGGCGTACGGGTCAGCAGCTTCAAGGTGCCGTCCTCCGAGGAACTCGACCACGACTACCTGTGGCGTTACGCCCAGCGGCTGCCCTCGCGCGGCGAGATCGCCATCTTCAACCGCTCGCACTACGAGGAGGTCCTCGTCGTACGGGTCCACCCCGAGATCCTCCTCCGGCAGAAGCTCCCCGAGCACGGGCTCGGCGCGGGCATATGGGAGCGGCGCTACCGGGAGATCAACCGCTGGGAGCGCTATCTCACGGACAACGGGTTCAAGGTGGTGAAGATCTTCCTGAACCTGTCGAAAGAGGAACAGCGCACCCGCTTCCTGAAGCGGATCGACCTGCCGGAGAAGAACTGGAAGTTCTCCGCCGCCGATGTCCGGGAACGGCGCCGGTGGGACGAGTACCAGCACGCGTTCTCCGAGATGCTGTCCGCCACGAGTACCCGCTGGGCCCCGTGGTACGTCGTACCGGCGGACCGGAAGTGGTTCGCGCGGATCTGCGCGGCGGCGGTCCTCGCGCACACCCTGATGGAGATCGATCCGCAGTACCCCGATGTGGGGGAGCAGGCCCGCAAGGATCTCCTCGTCACCAAACGGGGGCTGGAGCGGGAGGCCCCTGCCGGGGCCCCGGCCGATCCCTACGCCGCTCAGCACCCGTCGGCGTCCAAGGCCCACGGGCACGGTCACGGTCACGGTCACGGTCACGGGAAGAAGCGGAGAAGGAAGCGCGGCTAGCGACCCTCGTACGGCGCGCGACCGGCCCGGATGAGTCCGCGGCCCCGGATCGGAGGCACAACCATGACGGTGCGGTCGGATTCCGTGGCAGAACAGCCCCGGGCTGCCGGGGACGGCTGGTACACGCGCTCTCCCGCGCAGGTCGTGGCGGCGTTCGGTGTCGATCCTGCGGTCGGCCTGTCCACGGCGCGGGCCGCGGAACTCCTGACCGCGCACGGCCCGAACGCGCTGCCCGAGGAGGAGCGGACTCCGGCGTGGCGCCGGTTCCTCGCGCAGTACCGCAGTTACATGCAGATCGTCCTCGTGGCCGCGGCGATCGTCTCGCTGGTCATCCAGGAGTGGACCACCGCGATCCTGCTGGTCGCCCTGACGCTGCTGAACGCGGTCGTGGGCCTGCGACAGGAGGGCAAGGCCGAGAGCGCCATGAACGCGCTGAAGTCGATGATGAAGGCGACGGCGCGGGTGCGCAGGGACGGCACGGAGGCCGAGATCCCCGCCGAACGGCTCGTCGACGGCGATGTCGTGCTCATCTCCGCCGGGGACCAGGTGCCGGCGGACGGACGTCTCATCGAGGCCAGCGCCCTGCAGATCGACGAGTCGGCGCTCACCGGTGAGAGCGTTCCCGCCGCGAAGGACACCGGCCCGCTGGCCGGCAGCCGGCTGTCGCCGGGCGACCAGACCAATACGGCGTTCATGAACACGCCGGTCACCCACGGCAGCGGCGTCATGATCGTCACCGCGACCGGCTCGGACACCGAGCTCGGCAAGATCTCCGGAATGCTGTCGGCCACCGAGAAGGAGGTGCCGCCGCTCACCAAGGAGCTCGACCGGCTGACCCTGTGGATCACGGGCGCGGCGGGCCTCACCATGATCGTGATGTTCGCCCTGGGACGGCAAAGGGACCAGGCCTGGGACGTCCTGTTCGTCAGCGCGGTCTCGCTGGCCATCGCCGCCATCCCCGAGGCCCTGCCGACCGTGACCCAGGCGATCCTTTCCGTCGGAAGCCTGAACCTGGCGAAGCGGCACGCCATCGTGAAGGAACTGCCCTCGGTCGAGACGCTCGCGTTCACGTCGGCGATCAACTCGGACAAGACCGGCACCCTGACGATGAACCAGATGACCGCCGTCGAAGTGCTGAGCCCCACCGACCGGTACACCGTGTCGGGCACGGGCTACGGACTCGAAGGGAAGATCCACCACGCCGCCGGGTCCGCCCGGTCCGCCGCGGAGATCGAGGACGCGATCCTCCCGTACGTGGTGGCCAGCGACGCCAAGCTGGTGGGCGGCGAGGTGGTGGGCGACCCCACCGAGGGCGCGCTTCTGGTGCTCGCGCACAAGGCCAGCCTGGACACCGACGCCACCAGGGACGCCCTTCCCCGGCTCGCCACCCTCCCGTTCGACCCCGAGTACAAGCTGATGGCCACCTTCCACTCGGCGGCCGACGCCTCCGGGCGGCAGGTCGTACGCTGCTTCGTCAAAGGAGCGGCCCCGGCGGTGATGGCGCGGGCCGCCACCGCGCTCGCGGCGGGCGAAACCGTGCCGTGGGACGCCGAACTGCTCGGCCGGGCCGAGGCGGCGAGCGAGCGGATGGGCGGCGAGGGCCGCCGCGTGATGGCCGCGGCCGGCCGTGACCTGGACCCGGCCGGCTTCGATCCGGACGGCGACCTGCTCTCGTACGTCACCGATCTGCGGATGACCAGTCTCGTCGGCATGGTCGATCCGCCCCGTGAGGAGGCCAAGGCCGCGGTGGCCGACGCACAGGCGGCGCACATCCGGGTCCGTCTGGTGACCGGGGACGACGTCACCACCGGGGCGGCGATCGCCCGGCAGATCGGCATCCCCGGCGAGGCCGTCCTCGGCGCCGACTTCGCCGCCATGAGCGAGGACGAGCAGCTCTCCCGCATCGAGGGGATCGGCGTGGTGGGGCGGGTCGCGCCGGAGCACAAGGTACTGCTCGCGAACACGCTCAAGAAGAAGGGCGAGGTCGTGGCGATGACCGGGGACGGCGTCAACGACGCTCCCGCCATCAAGGCCGCCGACATCGGGATCGCCATGGGCAGCGGCACGGACGTGGCGAAGAACGCCGGACGCATGATCCTCTCCGACGACAACTTCGCCACCATCGTCTACGCCGTCGAGCAGGGCCGGACGATCTACGACAACCTCACCAAGTACATCCGGTTCGTACTGCTCCTGCTGGTCACGTTCGTGTTGACGTTCCTGGGCGCGACGGTCTTCAACATCGCCGCCGGTGAGCCCTTCACCCCGCCGCAGGTTCTGTGGATCCACTTCGTCGTCAACGCCTCCTTCGGCTTCGCGCTCGGCTTCGACCGGGAGAGCGCCGGGCTCATGCGGCGCAGGCCGCGTCCGCGCGGGGAATCGGTGCTCACGCGGCCCGTACTCATCACGGTCGGACTGGGCGGGCTGGCGATCACCGTCCTCCTGCTCGGACTGATCCAGCTCGGCCGGACGCGCTACGACAGCGTCGCGACGGGCCAGTCGATCGCGTTCACGGCCTTCTCGCTCTGTCTGATCGTCGCCGCCTTCGAATGCCGCAGCGAGACGCAATCCGTGCTCACGACCTCGACGTTCGACAGCAAGCAGATGAACTGGGTCGCCCTGGCCCAGTTCGTGCTCTCGGTGCTGGTGACCCAGATGGACGGCTTCCAGCGCATCCTCGGGACGACCGACATCGACGCGCGGCAGTTCGGCTGGGCGCTGCTGGCCGCCGTCGCGCTCCTGCTCGTATGGGAACTGGGCAAGCTCGTGGCCCGCCGGTCGAAGGCCGCCTGAGGAAGGCATGCCCGTGACCACCCGGCGCGACGGCCACGGGGTGCTCTCCCGCTTCCGGGCGGTTCCCGGCATCCGCGCGGCCTCGACCTACCGGCGCGAGTGGCTCGCCAAGGACCTGGTCGCGGGAATCGTCCTGACCACGCTGCTGGTACCGCAGGGCATGGCGTACGCGGAGCTGGCGGGCCTGCCGGCCATCACCGGCCTGTACACGACGATCCTCTGCATGCTCGGATACGCCGTGTTCGGCCCGTCCCGGATCCTGGTGCTGGGCCCGGATTCCTCGCTCGGGCCGATGATCGCCGCCACGGTGCTGCCCCTGGTGGCCGCCGGCGGGGATCCCGACCGGGCCGTCGCACTGGCGTCGATGCTCGCGGTCATGGTGGCGGCCATCATGATCCTGGCCTCGGTGGCGAAGCTCGGCTTCATCGCCGACCTGGTATCCAAACCGACGATGATCGGCTACATGAACGGCCTGGCCCTGACCATCCTGATCGGTCAGCTGCCCAAGCTGCTCGGCTTCAAGGTCGAGGCGGACAACCTGATCGGCGAGTGTGCCGGTCTCGTGCAGAAGATCGCCGACGGGGCGACGGTGCCGGCCGCCGCCGCCGTGGGCCTCGGCGGGATCGCCCTGATCCTGGTCCTGCAGCGCTTCCTGCCGAAGGTCCCCGCGGTGCTCGTGATGGTGGTCCTGGCGATCGCCGCGGCAGCCGCCTTCGACCTGGACGAGCACGGCGTCGGCCTGGTCGGGGTCCTGCCCGAGGGCTTCCCGCCGTTCACGATCCCCGACGTGCGGCTCGCCGACCTCGCGCCGCTGCTCGGCGGTGCGCTGGGCATCGCCCTGGTGTCCCTGGCCGACACGATCTCCAACGCGTCCGCCTTCGCAGCCCGTACGGGGCAGGAGGTCCGCGGCAACCAGGAGATGGCGGGCGTCGGTGCGGCCAACCTGGCGGCCGCCCTCTTCCAGGGCTTCCCCGTCAGCACCAGCGGGTCCCGGACGGCAGTGGCGGAGCGCGCGGGGGCCAGGAGCCAGCTCACCGGGGTCGTCGGAGCCGTGCTCATCGTCCTCATGCTCGTGCTGGCTCCGGGCCTGTTCCGCAACCTCCCCCAGCCGGCCCTGGCCGCCGTGGTCATCACCGCGTCGCTGTCCCTGACCGACGTACCGGGAGCCGTACGGCTGTGGCGGCAGGGCCGGGCGGAGTTCCTGCTGTGCTTCGCGGCCTTCGCCGGCGTGGCCCTGCTCGGCGTGCTGCCCGGGATCGCCATCGCCGTGGGCCTGTCGGTCCTCAACGTCTTCCGGCGGGCCTGGTGGCCGTACGACACCGTACTGGGGCGGGTGCAGGGCCTGGAGGGCTACCACGACATCCGTTCCTACCCGCAGGCCGAGCAGCTGCCGGGCCTGGTGATCTACCGCTTCGACGCCCCGCTCTTCTTCGCCAATGCCAGGGCCTTCCGTGACGAGGTCAGGCGGCTGGCCGGAGCGGATCCGCGGCCGAGCTGGATCGTGGTCGCGGCCGAGCCCATGACCGACGTGGACACGACCGCCGCCGACGTCCTGGAAGAGCTCGACGAGGCGCTCAACGCGGAAGACATCCACCTCGTGTTCGCCGAGCTCAAGGACCCCGTGCGGCGGAAGATCGAGCGGTACGAACTCACCCGGACCATCGACCCCCGGCACTTCTTCCCCACGGTGGAGGCCGCCGTCGCCGCCTTCCGCCTGCGCACCGGAGCGCAGTGGACGTCCCCCACCACCGCCGAACCGCCCGCCGGGCCCGAACCCGGGCCCACCGGTCCGGCGCCCACCGGCGAGATGTGACCGCCCGCCGGATGGGAGACACCGAAGGCGCCGACGGCCGCCGCTCAGGCGGCACCGCGTCCCGCCGCGGTCCGTCCCATGGTCAGCGCCAGCCGCCGCACCCGGCGCCAGTCCATCGGCGGCGTGGTACGCGGCACCCCGGGACGGTGCCGGGGCACGCGCACGCGCAGGGCGCCGGACGCGATACGGCAGCGCACGGGTGTGGACAGCACCAGGGCCTCGCCGTCGACACCGACCGGGATGGCGGGAGCGTCGGCGTCGACGACGACCTCACGGGCGGTGACGGCGGTCAGCCCGCGGCCCTGCCTGCCGTGCAGCAGCAGCCCCGCCGCTTCGGCGGCGCTCGAGACCTCGACGCCGAGCACCCCCAGCTCACCTGAGTCCAGTCGCTCCCGGCGCCCGAGCCCCGCCGAATCACCCTTCTGATAAGGGTTGTTGCTCACCAGCACGGCCTGGGGGCCGTCCAGGACCAGCGCATCCGCACGGACGGTCAGCCGCGAGCCGCTGTCGTGGGTCAGCAGAGCCGGCAGCATCTCCAGAATGGTGCGGGCCTTGTCGTCACGATAGGCCGGACTCTGCACGACCTCCGCGTACACGCCGAACGAGGCGCTGTTGACGAAGACGCGCCCCGTGTTCTCGTCCGCCGGTTCTCCCTCATGGATGTAGCCGAGGTCGACGCGCAGTTCGACGCCGTCGGTCAGGGCCTCCAGGCACCGGGAGGGATCCTGCCGGTCCAAGCCCAGATCCATGGCGAAGTGGTTGCGCGTGCCGGCGCTGATCACCATGAACGGAATGTCGTGCTCCACGGCCACGGCGGCGACCAGGGCCTGCGTACCGTCGCCGCCTGCGACGCCCAGCAGGTCGGCCCCGCCCTCGACGGCCTGCCGCGCCAGCTCGGCCACGTCCTGCCGCCGGGCCGGATCCAGCACGACGACCTCGGCTCCCAGTGCCCTGGCCCGCTCCGCCAGGCGGAACTTCTCGACCTTTCCGCCACCCGAGCGGGGATTCATGATCAGGAAGGGCCGCTCGGCCCGGACGGCAGAGCGCTCCGGCATGCTCGAGGCGTCCTCGGCAAGAGCGGCGCTGCCCGCGGCAACGGCCAGCGCCCACAGGGCGAGCGAGACCAGCACGACCCACAGCAGCCCGGCGGCCGAGTACAGAAGCAGGACGGCGAGCGGTGCGACGACCACCAGCAGCGCGGCGAGCACCCTGATCCAGCCGGTGTGGGTCAGCATCCACCACACGCCTGCCGCCGTGAGGACCAGTCCTGCCCAGCCCACCACCATCAGCAGGAGGCTCGCGAGGCCGCCGAACACCACCAGCACGACGAGCGCCGCCAGGCCCGTCGCCAGGGCCAGACGCGCGGTCCAACGCCTGTTCATGGGACAACCTCCCGCCGCTCCACGGGCTGCCGGACAGGGGTCGGGCACCCACTTCAGGCTACGAGCGCCGACCCCGCGCGGCCTGCCGACCGCGGCCGCCCGCGTCGGATGGCACGACCGAGCGGGCCTTGGGAGCATGACCGCGGAGGACATCATGACCCATGCCCCCCGCCGGTCCCTCCGTCGGAGGAGCCGGCACCGCGCAGGCACCGTTGGCTGCCCCACCTCACGCTGCCCGGCTGCTGGGGCGCGCTCCTCCTGGCATGCCTGTCCTTCACCCCGTCGCTGCTCCCCCGCGGAGGCGTACTCCAGGGACTGATCTGCGGCATCAGCGCCGCCATCGGCTACGGGCTGGGCGTGGTCGCGGCCCACGTGTGGCGCGCATTCGCCGACCGGGAGGCGCGCAGCCCCTCGCGCAGGTCATGGCTGGTCCTGCTCGGCAGCGCGATCGTGCTCTTCGGCCTCTCGTTCGGGCTCGGACAGTACTGGCAGCACCAGATCCGCCAACTCATGGAGGTCAGCGACCACGACGCCCTCGCCGCCGTCGCCTGCCCCTTTCTCGCCGCACTCGTCCTTCTGCTCCTGCTCCTGGCCGGGCGAGGAATCCGGCGCCTGTACCGCTCGGCGGCCCGTCTGCTCGGGCGCTGGATCGGCGCGCGGGCGGCGCGGGTGGTCGGCTGGCTCCTGGTGGCGGGTCTGGCGTGGGCCGCGTTCTCCGGGCTGCTGCTGAGCGGCATCGTGAACGCGGCCAACGAGGCCTTTTCGCTGCGTGACACCGAGACTCCGGAAGGCGTACACCAGCCCACGTCGACCCTGCGCTCGGGCGGGCCCGGCTCGCTGGTGCCGTGGGACACGCTGGGCAGGGAGGGCCGGGCATTCACCGGCAGCGGACCGTCGGCCCAGACCATCGCATCCGATCGTCTGGTGGAGCCCCAAGCTGGCCCTCTCCGAACCCGACTGGATCGGCGAGCGGCCCGGCTCGGACGTGCTCGGCTCGATGTTCTGGATCCCGTTCGTGACCTTCTGGCAGGTCACCGCCGACCTGCCGTTCTCCACGGGCGTACCGGACGGCCACGGCCACACGTACAAGTCGGCGTACGCCTACGCCTGGAACGCTGCGATACGGCCCGACGGGTTCACCGCGCAGGACCTGGACCGGCTGAGGGACATCGTCTCGCCACCGAAGTGAGCCCACCGCCACGCAGTCAGCGCAGCAGGAAGCCGACGAGGTAGCCGAGCGCGTTGACTGCCCAGTGCAGGCCCATCGGAGCCAGCAGACTGCCGCTGCGGCGGCGCAGTTCGCAGAACAGGACGCCCGCCGCCGCCGTGAACAGCACGGCCCCCACGACCGCCAGGGCGGCGCCGAGCTCGGATCGGCCGAAGACCGTGGTCAGGGCCGGTTTCGCGGTCGCCAGGTGCAGCGACGGCAGCACGTGCCACAGGCCGAACAGCAGGCTCGACACGGCGGTCGCCCACACCGCGCCGCGGGCGCGGCGCACCAGTCCGTAGAGCACGCCGCGGAAGGCGATCTCCTCCATGAGAACCGTGCCGACGGGGACCAGCACGACGACGCGGAGCATCACCTCGCCCCCGTCCATCGCGGCGTACCGCCGGTCCTCGAACAGCGTCCTGGTCGCTGGCAGCAGGGCACCTGCCAGGTAGACGACGCCGACCAGACCGATCAGGGCCAGCGCCCAACGGGCACCGCGGGCGTACGTGCCGGGGGCCAGGCCCGCGTCCGCGAGGGTGCCGCCGGCCCGGCGGAGCACACCGAGCAGCACGCCGCTGACCACGACGGCCGCCACCACGCCCCACAGGCCCGGCCAGCGGTGCACGGCCAGGTTGGCGGCAACGAGGACGACTACCGTGACGCCGACAGCAGGCCAGGTACCGATCCGCCGTCGGCGGCGGCGGCGCCCGGCTGCATCGACCGTCATGGCCCTTGACCTCGCCACAGCGGGTGCCGGTCATCCATGCGTCGTGGAACTCCTCGATGTCCGCCTGGCTGCGGCCGGTGCAGTTCCAGGACGTTCCAGATTATTTCCGTCCCCATGCAGGTCAGCATTTTCTTGCACCCTCATCTTCTTGCACCCTCGGCCGCCGGCAAAAGGCCGGCATTGACGCCCGGGCTCCGCGCGACGGCCGAACCCATACAGGAGGGAAGCACCGGCCGCGCACAAGGCGGTGGCCTTTAGCGGAAGTTGCGCAACCCGTCCTGTCCCGTGGTCGGCGGGGCTATCGTCCAGCACTGCGGCAGGGACCCCGTACCTGCCGGAGTTCTCTGCAACCTCAGGCGAGCCACACCGTCCGACTGCGGCCCCGAGCGACCGGCGCGGACGGCGATGCCGCCGATGACGACCGCCCCGGAGGCCGCCGTTCATGCCCAGCGGATCGAGCCTCACGAGGAAGTCCGCGGCCGTGCTGACGCTTGTTGCCGCCCTGTGGGCCCTGATGCTCGCCGGGGCCGGCCCTGCCCTCGCGCATGCCGGGCTGAGCGGCTCCGACCCTGCGGACGGTGCCGTCCTCGACTCAGCGCCGAAGCAGGTCACCCTCACGTTCACCGAATCGGTGAGCTTCCTCGACGGATCCCTGCGCGTACTGTCACCCGCCAATGACCGCGTGAACCCGCGCCAGGCGCAACATGCGGACGGCCAGGCGAACACGGCCCGGGTGGCACTGGAGGGGAACCTGGCCCAGGGAACCTACACCGTGGCCTGGCGGGTGGTCTCCGCCGACGGTCACCCGATCTCCGGCGCGTTCACCTTCTCCATCGGAAAGCCGTCCGAGACCACCGCGGTAGTGGCGAAGACCTCCCCGGACGACACGGCGGCCAGCCGCCTGTACGGCTTCTTCCGCTACGTCGCCTACAGCGGCCTGGCGCTGCTCGTCGGAGCTGCGGCGTTCGTCCTCGTCTGCTGGCCGGGCGCGATGGAGATCCGTCCGCTGCGCCGACTGCCGGCCGTCGGCTGGGCGGCGCTGGTGGCTTCCACGGTGGCCCTGTTGCTGCTGCGCGGCCCGTACGAGGCGGGCGGCCCCTTGTCGTCGGCGTTCGACCCGTCCCTGCTCGGCCGAACGCTCACGGGGAGATCGGGGATCGCCCTGACCGCACGGCTCGTACTGCTCGCGCTCGCCGCCGTGTTCTTGCGGCAGACGCCCGTACGACTCGGTGTCCGTCTCCGGCTCGTCGCCGGAGCGGCCCTCGCCCTGGGCTTGGCGCTCACCTGGGCTGCCGCAGAGCACGCATCCGCCGGCATCCAGGTGCCCCTCGCCATTCCCGTCGCCGTGCTGCACCTGGTGGCCATGGCCGTGTGGCTGGGCGGTCTGATCACTCTGTCGGGCGCCCTCCGCCACCGGGGGCCCGACAGCTGTGAGATCCCCGCTTCCGCCGTCAGTCGCTTCTCGGCGCTGGCCTTCGCCGCCGTGGTCGTTCTGGTCGGCACCGGGGTGTACCAGTCCTGGCGGCAGGTGGGCTCCTGGGCTGCCCTCGCCACCACGTCGTACGGGAGGACCCTCTGCCTGAAGGTCGCCGCAGTGGTCCTGGTGCTGTGCGCGGCAGCTCTCTCCCGAAGGTGGACCGCCCGCCTGGTGGGCGACGCGTCGCCGAACGCGACGGAGCCGGCCGCCGTCGAACTCGAGCAGGTGCGTGTCCCGCAGACGGTTGGCGGGCCGAGTTCGCCGGAGGGATCCGGGCCGGGCGGCAAGAAGGTCGCGGCTGCTCGGAGCATGCCCGGCGACGGCATCGACATCGAGCCGCCGGCCTTCGACGCCGAGAAGTACCGGCGCCGCTTGCGCCGCACCGTGGCTGTCGAGGCCGCAGTCGCCGCCGCCGTCCTGGTGCTCTCCACCCTGCTCACCGGTACCCAGCCGAGCCGCGCCGCCGCCACTACGGCACCCGCCGGGCAGGAACCGGCGGTGAAGGTGGTCACCGTCCCGTTCGACATGGGGACGGCGAACCACCGGGGCACGGTGCAGATCACTCTGGCGCCGGGCCACGTCGGCGAGAACACGGTGGAAGCGGTGGTGTTCACTCCGGACGGCGGCATCTCCAGCGTCCCCGAGCTACGGCTCGCCCTCACCCAACGCGATCAGGGGATCGGCCCGCTCGACGCCAAGCTCAAGAATCAGAAGGGCTATTGGGCCACCTACGACCTGAGGCTGCCCTTGGCCGGTACGTGGAACCTGGACGTCACGATTCGCACCACCGAGATCGACCAGGTCACCGTGAGCACGGCTCTGCGCATCACGCCGTGACCGGGCGGCGAGCGGAGCGTGTCGGCCTCCCCCGAGCCACCACCTCGCGGTCTGCACCGAGTTCTTCCGGAACGCCGTACGAGCCGTGGGCGCCGTCGGGCGCGCGGCGGATCACCGTGAACATCCCGGCGGATTCCGGAAACTGCCGTACAGCCGCCACCGTTGACGTGTATGTGTCATTCCCTGGGCTCGCCACGAGGTCGGCGGGCCGGTGCTGGACGGGGAGCGGTCGACGTGAGTCTCATCGAACAGGAGCAGCCCCTGCTCAACGGGTTACGCCCGCAGGACCGGGCAGCGCTGCTGGCCCTCGGCGTACCGCGCCGCTACGAGCCCGGTGCGGTCATCCTGTCGGAACGCGCCACCACCTCCCACGTCGTGGCGATCACCGGCGGCTGGGCGGTGGTGTCCGTGACCACCGAGCGCGGTAACCGCCTGCTCCTCGCCCTGCGCGGCGCCGGGGAGCTGGTGGGCGAGCTGGCCGCCATGGACCTGCGGCCACGCAGCGCCACGGTGGCGGCCCTGGGAGCGGTGTCCGCCGTGGTGATCCCGGGCGACCGGTTCCGCGGCTTCCTCGCCGCCAGCCCCGCCACCAGCGCGCTGGTGCTGCGTCAGCTCAGCTCGCGGCTGCGCAGCTCCGACGGCGAACGCCGGTCGCTGGCCTCGGAGAACGTGCTCCAGCGGCTCGCCGCACGGCTCGTGGAACTCGTCGAGCGGACCGGCCGCCACAACCCCGACACGAGCGTCACCATCGACCTGCCGCTCCCCCAGCACGACCTGGCCGCGTCCGTGGGCTCGACCCGCGAGGCGGTGGCCAAGGCCCTACGCCTGCTGCGCGAGCGGGGCATCGTCCGCACCGGATCCCGCCAGCTGGTCGTCACCGACCTCGAACCGCTGCGGCTGCTCGCCGGCGGCGGGCCGCCCGCACCGCGTCCGGTTGTGTAAACGGCTACATACACCATGCCGGTACGCCGCCATCCTGGGCGTGTCGGTTCGTCGTTCGAGGGGGCGGAGTGAACAGCAATCATGAAGCGGCCGTGCACCGGCTGGTGGTGAGCGCGGACATCAAGGGGTCGGGGCAGCTGGACCAGCACGCCAAGCTCCGGTCGCGGCGCGCGATGTACAGGGTCTTCGAGGCGGCCTTCGACGCGATCGGCGTACCGGTCGGACAGGTGCACGTCGAGGACCGCGGCGACGGGGTGCTGGCCGCACTGGACCCTGCCGTACCGCCCGGGGCCCTGGTGGGGGTGTGGCTCGAAGAGGTCCACCAGGGCCTGCGCGAGCACAATCGTGGGCGGCTCGAGCCGCTGCGGCTGCGCGTCGCCATGCACAGCGGGCCCGTCAGCGACGACGGCAGGGGGCTGGTGGGCCGGACCGTGGACCTGGCCTGCCGGCTGTGCGACAGCGAGCCGGCGCGGGAGGTACTGGCCGCGGACGAGACGATCGGGCTGGTGTTCGTGGTCTCGGACGTGCTGTTCCGCACGGTGGTCGCCGAGGGCGGCCGGTTCGTCGAGCCCGAGTGCTACGCGCCGCACCCCGTGCGCTTCAAGGAGACCGACGAGGCGGCCTGGTTCCACGTGCCCCGGCGGGCCCGGCCACCGCTGCCGGAGCCCGGGCGATTACGGCAGGACGGCGGCGGCACGGACGGGACCGGCGCCGGGGAACGGGGGGAAGGCGACCGACAGCAGGGCGGGGACCGACGGGCCGGAGAGCGGAGGACCGAGGACCAACGGGCCGGGGACCGGCGGACCGGAGAGCGGAGGGCCGGAGAGCGGAGGGCCGGGGATCGGCGGACCGGAGAGCGGCGCAACGGCGCGCAGCCCGGGCTGCCGCCCGCGAAGTACGCGATCACCGTGCACGGACCCAACCAGATCGTGGACGGCGCGGAGGTGCACGGGAACATCACCGGTGTGACCCTGACGCGCGACGAGGCCGGCGGCGCAGAGCGGGGCGGCGGAGATGAGTGACGGAGGCGGCGCCGGAGCAGGCGCACACGGCGGCGGAGCGGACGCGGGCGGGAACGCGGCCGGCGGTGGCGACGGGGCGGCCGGCGGCGGACCGGGCGCAGGGGGCGACGGCCGCGACTACGGCGCGGCCCGCAGCGGCCCGCTCGGCAACAGGCTGGCGGGCGGCGGCTACGACGCCGCACGACAGGCACGCGCCCACTTCTTCGACGTGCACGGGCGCAACGCCGTCGTCGACGGCACCCGGGGCGACGTCCACGTGGGCGACCACCACCACTACCACGGCGGGCGGGCCGCAGCCGCCCGGCTGGTCACCGGTTCCGTGCACCGCGACGAACTGCGGCGGCTGCGCCGGGTGTTCGAGGAGCCGCCCGGCTACGGGGAGGAGCAGACCCGCCTGGAGCGGCAGCGGCTGATCGCGCTGTGCGGCGACCCGGGCAGCGGACGTACGTACGCGGCACTGTCGCTGCTCGACGAGGCCACGCGCGGCCGCATCGAGCGGCTGGACCCGCGCACCGAGCTGCACCGCATCGACGGGGCGGACCTCCAGGCGGAGCACGGCTACCTGGTGGAGATCACCGGGGACGGCATGTTCCTCCCCGAGCAGCGCCCGGCGGACGATGACCGGCACGGGGACCGGGTACGGTTCGCCGAACCCCCTGCCGAACTGCACCTGGACCGGCTCGGCTCGCTGCTGGAGCAGCGCGGCGCGTACGCGATCCTGGTCGTCGAGGCGGGCGGCTTCGCCGACGAGCTGTTGCGCGGGCGGTACGGCACGCTGTTCCGGCCGCCCTCGGCCGGCGGCATGCTGCGCAAGCACCTGGTGGCCCTGCTGGGGCACGGCGAGGCGGAGCGGCTGGCGGCGGCCCTGGCTCTGGCGGACCGGGCCGACGTGACGGCGGCCCTCGGGCTGGACCTGCTGCGGCCGCACGAGGTCGAGTCGCTGGCCCGGCTTCTCGTCGACCACCTCGCGGGGAAACTGCCCGAGGAGGAACTGCTGGCCGAGCTGCGGACCTTTGCCGTGCGGCAGGCGGAGGCCTGGTTCGCGGCGCCGGGGCGCGTACCGCCACGCAACCGGGCGGCTGTGGCCGCGGCGACGCGGCTGACGGCCTTCCGCACCACGGTGGCGGTGTTCAGCGGTTCGCCGTACAGCGTGACCGCCGAGGCTGCCGAGCGGCTGGCCTGGGAGTTCGCGGTGACCACGGACCCGTCGAAGGACCCGGGCCGGGCGCTGTTCCACGACCACCAGGACGCCCGGCTCGCGGCCACGCGGGCCGAACTGCTCACCGGGGACGTGTCGTTCGGCAGCCGGCCCCTGAGCGTGCGCAAGGTGCGCCTCCAGGGCCGGGCGCTGCCCTGGGCGGTGCTGTCCCACGCTTGGGAGGGCTACCCCAATGTGCGCGGGCCCCTGGGCCGCTGGCTGCGGACACTGTGCGACGACGTCCGGCCCGCGGCATGGGTGCCCGCCGGACTCACTGTCGGGGCACTGTGCACCCGCGACCTGGTGTTCCTGCTCCACGAGGTCGTGCTGCCGATGGCGACCTCGGATTCCCCCCAGCAGCACATGGCCGCGGCAACGGCGTTGGCCCACGCGGCGGCCCTGGACGAGACGGTCCGGCCGATCGTGCGTGACACGGTGTGGGCCTGGGCCCGTGACCCGGACGACGCGGGCCTGCGCAGCACGGCGGCCCTGGTGCACGGCTACGGCACCGTCGAGCGGTCCGTGTCCGCATCGCTCGACGAACTCGGGCTGCTGGCAGGGCGCAACGACGGGGAGTTGCTGACGCACGCCTCGTACAGCGTGGCGCGCCTGGTCGTCGGCTCCCACGGGGCGACCGCACTGGCCCGGCTGGGCACATGGCTGGGTGATCGCCGCCGGAGCCGCCACGATCTGGCCCTGTTCACCGTGGACCGGCTGCTCTGGCAGAGGCCGTCCGCCCTGTGGGGCCTGGAGGACGTCCCCTGGCTCGCCGAACACCCGGGCCGGCCGGTGGTGGCGGGACTGCTCACCGCCCGGCCGGAGGCCGCCCCCCTGCTGGCAGACCTGGTGTGGACCGGACTGGACACCGCCCGGTGGCGGGAGGAGGTGGAGACCTCCCTCGTCATGTGGATGCGCGACGCCGACGACGACGCCGGGCTGCTGGACGTTCTGTGCGGCTTCATCCCGCACCTGGTGAGCACGCCGGAGGACATCGAGCGGCTGCGGAACCTCGTACGACGCATGGAGCGCGACCCCGACGAGTCCCTGACCGGGACCACCGCGCGGCGGCTGCACGAGGCCGTGCCGCGGACCGTGATCATCCCGCCGGGTGTGTCCGGCGCCACGAGCTGAGAAGACGGAGTGATGACCATGAACTACCCCGCGCAGGCCGGCCCGGCCGCGCCGCAGTGGCCGCCGGCCCCGCCCTCGCCGCCTACTGCGCCGGTCCGCCCGTGGGACGCTCGGCCGCCGCATCCGGCTGCCGGCGCCCCCCGGTCGGACGGCGAACTCCCGGCGTCCAAGCAGGCACTGGCCGGCCCCTTCGTCCGCGAGTACCGTCCGGCCTGGCCGTACCGGCACCGCAGCGCCCAGTACGTGGCGGTGCTCTACTACCGCAACCGTCCGCCACGGGCGGTGGGACCCGAGGGCGACGAAAGCTTCCTGCTGCGCTGGTTGAACCGCCCCTACACCGCGTTCGAACTCCAGCTGGGCTGGCACACCGTCTCGTTCCGGGCTCAGCTGCCGGCGTCGGAGAGAGGCCGGTCCTTCCCCGCCGACGTGGCCGTCCGGTGGCGGGTGGCAGACCCCTGCACGGTTGCCCGGAGCCAGGTCACCGACGTCGGCGAACTCCTCGTACCGGAACTGGAGCAGCGGCTGCGTGACGTATCGCGCGCCTACTCGATCAATCACGCCGAGGAGGTCCGCGACGCGGTCAACGAGGCGCTGGCCGGGCACGACCTGGGCGTCCGCTTCGGACTGGAACTGGACGTGTTCGTGACGATCCAGGCGGACCGACTGATCCGGGAGCACGGCGCACAGGTCGGCGAGGTCCTCAACCAGACCGCCGTGGAGCAGTTCCGCCAGCGGCTGCGGGAGATCCGGGACGACAACGAGCGCCTCCTCATCGAGCGCTGGGCGGAAAGCTTCCAGCGCGCCATGGAGAAGGGCGACGACGCCGTGATGGCACAGATGATGGCCCGCAACCCGCAGGACGTGCAGGAGATCCGGAAGCTGTTCCGCAGTGAGCGGCGCGAGGAGCGCCAGGACGGCATGGAGCTCATGACCCGGTTGATCGACGGCGGGTTGCTGGAGCGCTGGGAGCTGGGCGAACAGGCCATGGTGGTCGTGGAGTTCCTGCGGTCGGGCGCCCGCCGGGTGGCCTCCGAGCCGCTACCCGAACTGACGGACGGACGTCGGCGCAGGCGCGCCCTCTTCTGGGAGCGCGAGCCCGACCAGCGCTCCGACGGCCCGGCCGCCGCTGCTGCCGAGGACGGGACCGCCGCAGGCCCGGCAGCGGACGCCGACCGGTGACGGCCGCCCGGCCCGAGCCGGGCCCGGCGCTGTCCGAGCCGGGCGCCCGGCTGATCGCGGAGCGGCTGCTCGCCTCGGTGCGCGAGGAGATCGCGCGGGCCGACGCCAAGGCCTCGATCCTCCTGTCGGGCGCCGTCGCCCTGCCCGCGCTCCTCGTGTCGGCCGGCCAAGCCCGCCTGGGCTCCGGCCCGGCGGCCGTGGCCGGAGCCGCCGCCTGGCTGGCGGGAATCGCGATGCTGGCGCTGGTGATCCTGCCGCGCACCGGGCACGGCCGGGGGCGGTCCGGCGGCGCGGCGGACCCCTCGGTGGCCACCCTCCGGAGCGGCACCGACTCCCCCGGCCTGACGGCCGCGGTGGTCGCGGCCGGGGCGGACCCGGGGCGCTGGATGCTGGAACAGTGCCGCGTCCTCGGAACGATCCTGGCGGTCAAGTACCGGTGGATGCGCGCGGCGGTGTGCTGCCTGCTGCTGGGCGCCGCCGCGTTCGCGGCAGCCCTGTGGTGAGGGCCGGCTCCGAGCGGCCGACCTTCCGGTCCGGGCTGTCAAGACACGAGTTTCCGTGACGTGCCCCGACGCTGCCGGTGGGGCGCAATGGGACATGTACGAAGGCAGAACGCGGACAAACCGCCCCCTGCCCACCGACCCCGATCGCCAAGGATCCGCCGAAATGACCACCGAGATGAATGAGCGCTTCGCCTTCCTCATGGCCATGACCGACTCGGCGCCCGGTCGCTCCCCTCCTAGGCCCTGACGCTCCCCCCGGGCGCCTCAAAAGGGGGCAGCTCGGCGAGCGTGATCATGACTATCCACGGACTCCTCCACAGCGGCATCAGCGCCGCTCTCATCCTTGCCTCCACCATCGCAGGCTCCTACGTACTGCTCGTGACCATCGTGCTGATCAGCCCTACCAGCACCAGGGGAAAGGCAGCCAGGGGCCTCCTGAGCCACCACCCCCTCTCCAAGCACAGCCCGGACAGCCACAGCAGCCACAGCAGCCACGACATCGACACGAGCACACCCGGAGACCCATAGTCCGGAACGCACCGCCGGACGGACCCACGCGCGACGTCGGCGGAGCGTGGACGGGCGCATACGCGAAGACGCCCGGCCGGGAGGTCCCGGCCGGGCGTCTTCGCGTGTCTGCTTTACCTACTGGCGACTCAGTACCAGTGGTGGGTCTGCCAGAAGTTCCAGGCGCCGACGGGGCTGCCATAGCGGTCGTTCATGTAGTCCAGGCCCCACTTGATCTGGGTGGCCGGGTTGGTCTTCCAGTCCGCACCCGCAGAAGCCATCTTCGAGGCCGGCAGGGCCTGGACCAGGCCATAAGCACCCGAGGAGGCATTCGTGGCGGTGTGGTTCCAGCCGCTCTCACGGGAAACGATGTTGTTGAACGCCGCAAACTGCGCCGGGTCCTTGATCATCTGCTGGGCGATCGCCTTGGCACTCGTCGGAGCCGCCTGAGCGGGCACCGTGGCAAGCATCGAACCGGCGACACCCAGGGCGACGACGGCACCCGCGAGGGTCTTCTTCGAAGCGGCGATGCGGCGGATGACAGCGTGGGACACGGACGAACCTTCCGACGGGAACAAGGACGGTCGCGGCATGCCGAAGACATGCGAGAGCCACTCACACGGAGGAGAGGGGATCGTCAGCGGCGGGTGAAGCACCCGGGCCGCCCGGCGACACATCCAGTTCTACCCACGCCCCCACCCCCTGGCAACGACCCCACCTACTAGCAGCCCTCGCAGCCAAGGACCCCCCACCCCCGGCGACACCGCAGAGATCCGTACAGGTGGGAGCTGGTACGCAGTAGCGATATCGAGCCTTGTCGGAGCTACTATCCCGGTTCGTGTGTGACGTGGGCCCTATGGGGCGGCTCACCCCCAGAACGCCCGAACCTCACAAAATGTAACCGCTCGTACCCCTTCTAGAGGTCAGGCCGGGACGCCCGCCAGGTGGCGCCGGCCGCGCCGGCCGGCCTCCGCCATCAGATCCGGGTGGTCGCCGACGACGACCGGGTGGCGCAGCACCACCTCGGTACCGACGTGAAGCGGCCACCGCCCGGCACGCGGGACGGCTGCCTGGCCCTGGGCGGGCAGGTCTCCCCCGGGCCGCCTCCCGCCCCGGAGCCTGACGGGAGCGAGGAGGAGCGGGCGCGCTGGGAAGCGGCGCGCATCGCGGCCGCCCTTGCGGCACGGCCCGGGCGCGGCGGGAGGCAGGTCCGGGTGGACGTCGCCGCACGTGCGTCGGTCGGACGACCTGGGCTTCTCCGCCGAGGTGCGGTGGCTGGTCCAGGCCTCCCAGGCCTTCGCCCACTTGCCTGTCGTGGCCGTCGCGCCGGCCGGAGCCCCACCGCACGGCCGCCCCGTGACCGTCCTCAGCCGGCGAACGCCGTGGCCACCGCGCGCAGCGCCACCTCCACGCTCACCGCGCTGCCCCCGCCCGGCCGGCGCCCTGGGGTGCGGACCACACGGCCTCGGCCGCGTCCGGCAGGACCGCCGCACCGTCACCGTCGAGGACGTCGGCGACAGGAAGTCCCAGACGGCGGAGTCGGCACACGTTGTCCCGGCCGCGGGTGGTGATGGCCGCGACGGGGGCGCCGCCGAGGGCTTCGGCCATGCGGATCTCCGCCTCCAGGTCGGCGAGGGGCAGATGGTCCCAGTGGTAGCACGACGCGCGCTCGGCGTCGTGCGCGAAGATGACCGCGTCAGGCTGCGAACCCTGGAGGATCGCGCCGGCCATGCCGCCGAACGCCGGGCGCGGCTCTGGCAACTGACCATGCACGGCGGTCGTCTCGGTCGTGCCGCGGTCAGCCGCCGTGCACGGCCGTGGAGTTGCCGGTCCGGCCGCCGCGCCGTCCATGCTGGCCGAAATCCAGCCGGCACTGATCGCCAGAATGGCCGGCAGGGTGACGATCGAGGCGAGTTCGTGGATCAGGGTGGTGACGATGAAGGTCACCAGGACCGCCCCGGCCGTTGTGGGTGGCGATCCCGAGGGCGAGGTACATGGCCCGAGGCGGGCTGATGTCGGGCGTACGCCCAGAGGGTCAGTGATGAGCGGGCGCGGGGGCCAGGAGCGCGCTCCAGTCCTGGCCGACGGCCCAGTCAGTGAAGCTGTGCCAGCCGACTTCGGGATAGTCACGGTGCAGCCCGGCGACGTCGACGTCGAGGCCGGAGGTGGTGAAGTACTCGAACATGGCAGCCAGGTCTGCGGAACGGGTCCGCACATAGGCCAGGGGGACCTCCTGGTGGGCGATCGGGCGGCCTGTGGCCGCCGCGAGGATTTCCGCGATCTGGCCAGGGGTGCGCTCGTCTGAGGCGATGTCGATCCGTCGTCCGGTGAACTCGTCGCGGCGCCGGAGGGCCAGCGCGGCAAATGCGCCGATGTCGTCGGCGGGGATGAGCGTGAGCGGCCGGTCGGCAGGCATGGGCCAGGCGAATGTACCGTCGCACAGTCCGTCGAGGGTCCAGCCGCTGGCGTAGTTGTCCATGAACGCCGCTGGGGCAATCACCGTCCAGGGCAAGCCAGTCGCAAGCAGGTGCTGCTCGATCAGGCGCTTGCTCTCGTAGTGCGGGACGCCGGTGTCGCGGTCGGCGTGAGCGGCGGATGTGAGCACGACATGCCCGAGGCCGGCGGTTGAGGCGGCGTCGACGAGGGCTTTGCCCTGCCGGGTTTCGGTGGCGGTGTCGGTGCCGAACGGGGTGGTCACCGCGAAGAGCGAGTCCGCTCCGGCGAGGGCGGCGTCGAGGGAGGCACGGTCGTCGAAGTCGGCGTGGCGTACGTCGGCTCCGAGGCCGTGCAGGGCGTTGGCGGCGGGTGAGTCGGGATGGCGTGTGAGCGCGCGCACGTGGTGGCCGGAGGAAAGCAGCGCGCGGGCGGTGGCCCCGCCCTGAGCTCCGGTGGCTCCGGTGACGGCAACGGTGAGCATGGGTTCTCCCAGAGATTGAGTAGTTGCGCGACGCATCAACTGCGTCACGCAGTAGATTACACGAGAATGCTGCGCCGCGCAGCTATGTGGGCGTGCGATCCCGGTAACAGGTCGCATCGGGCGCGGCTGTACGAGGAGTTGCAGTTGCCGATGGCCCTGTCGCTGCCGGCCGTTCATTACCCTCGGGGTAATCGACCGCTCACCCCTCCCCGGGCAGGATCAAGCACATCGACGGGAACCTCCGCCGGGATCCAGCCGCAGCCGCGAGGAGCGCGCCATGTCCGTCAAGTCAAGTGGCACCACATGGAGTTCACCCACCACAGCGAGTTCCGTCGCCGAGGCCACCCGGGCCGTCGTACAGGAGTTTCTCGCCGCCCGCGTGGCCGGGGACACGGGGCGGCTCGTCGCGCTCTTCGCCGACCAGGTCGACTGGCAGCTCGCCGAGAACCCAGTCGTCCCGTGGATCCGCCCGCGGTTTACCGCCGCCGAATGCGCGGGTCAGTTCGCGGACTTGATGGAGCACACCGTGCCCGAAGACGCGAGCGCCTCCGTCGACACCTTCCTCGTCGACGGCGCCGACGCCGTCCTGATGGGGTACCTGTCGGGGACCGTGCGCGCGACGGGGAAGTCCTTCGAGGGCCCGTTCGCGCTGCACCTCACCGTTGAGGACGGCCGTATCACCCGGCACCACCTCTACGAGAACAGCTTGTCGATCGCCGAGGCCTGCGCCCCGTGAAAGCGCGGGCGGCCGAGCCCCGGCGTTGCCCCCGTTTCCGCTCCACCAGCTCGGCGAGCCAGGGGTGCGGCCGGTAAAGGGGCGGCGGTGTGGATGTTCGGGGCTGGGTGGGAGGCTCGTCAGCCGCGGCGGACACTGGCGGGCGTCGCTGATCTGGCCCTTGACGACGATCGCGGTCCCGATCCGGTCGGCGCGCCCGGTGTCTTCTCCGCACCGGCTGTGCCACTTCTTGCCGTCCTGGGCCCACTGGTATTGATCAGAAAATCATTGGCTTCTCTTCGAGGTGTCTCGCTTGCGAGTTGGGCTTGGGTAGTGCCTTGCTGCTGGCAATCAGGCTGCGTCCACGGTCGGCGTTGACGAGTTCGCCGGGGTTCAACTCGGGCGAGTACGACGGCTGACCGCGTACACCAACCCCCAGACGGGTCCGCGTGGACGCCGAGCGCGCTGGACACGGTCCAGATCGGCTACCGCGCAGGCTCGCTGAGCTAGCCTCAACCAGTATCGGACATTCCGGCCATTTCAAGGTAGTCCGGTGAGGTGGGCGCGACTCCTGGGTGGGCGGGTGTCTGCGGCTTCGGTGCTCTCCGACGCTCCGAGCCCTCCGCCTGCCGCGATCGAGGAGTTCGCCGTGCATCGTGTAGTGCAGTTGTCGAGAGGGCGGCGTGCGCCTGTCCTGGCCGCGGTTCTGAGCGCGGCGGTCCTGATGGTGGCCCCCGGGGTGCCCGGAGCGGCAGCCGCGCCCGCAGGTCGCGCTGTTCCTCCGGTGGGCACTGTGCACGAGTACCGGATGCCCCTGCCCCGACTGGGCAGCACACATGAGTTGATCACCGGACCGGACGGCAACCTATGGGTCTCCCAGCAACTCGAGAACCGCGTCCTCCGCGTATCCACGACCGGCCGCGTGGCCGGAATTACCGACTTCCCCGACAACAGCGGACCCCACGGCATCGACAAGGACTGGCGCGGCCACGTCTGGGTCACCGAGGAATTCACCAACGCCCTGGTGGAACTGGACACCACCGGCAAACTCATCGCCCGCTTCCCTCTCCCGCAAAGCAGCGAGGGGCCGCACGGTCTGCGCATCGGATGCGACGGGCACACCGTGTGGTGGACGGGGAAGGCCAACGGAACCGTCGGAAGTTTCGATCCCCGCACCCGCACATGGACCGTGCACCGCCTCGCTCCCGACAGTCAGCCGATCTACCTGGCGCGAGGGCCCCACTGCGCCATGTTCTTCACCGAACTGACGGGAAACCGCATCGGCCGTATCGACACGAACGGCCTATTGCGCGAATACCCCATCCCCACCCCTGACAGCCGGCCCATCGCCGTCGCTGCCGGCCGGAGCGACCATGTCTGGTTCACCGAGGAGGCCGGCGCTGCCTACGCCGAACTCGACCCCGTCACCGGCCGCATCACCGAGCATCGCACCGACGTCGAGGGCGCCGAGCTGGCCGGACTGGACTTCGACTGCTTCGGCAATCTGTGGGTCCAGTACAACCAGCCCGGACTGATCGACCGTGTCCGCCCGGACTTGACCACCAGCCGCTACGCACTGCCGACCACCGCTCCGGTCGGCCACCGCATCATCTCCGGCCCGGACGGCTCCATGTGGTTCACGGAACTGGCTGCCGACACCGTCGGCTCCATCACCACCGGCTGCCCACTCCCAGACCGGCTTCCTGAGCCGACTGCGTGAGCTGCCGCGGACGCCGTGTGGCCGGCGCCGGCGACGATGGAAGAACCGGCGTGTCCAACTCGCGAGTTGGGCCTGGGTACGCGCCTTGTTGACGGCAGGCAGGTTCCGTTCGAGGGCACTTGCCCACACCCGGCCGGGTCAGCCCGGACCGGTCAGCCCGGACCGGTACAGCTTCGCGATCAGAGCACAGGAAGCAGCGAACCATCAGGAAACCAGCCCTCGAATGCGGTCGGCCAGCTGCGTGCGATTGATGACCGCTTGAGGCTCGCCGCTTTCAGGGTCGGTAACGATCAGTATCTCGTCGGGAATACCCCGCTCAGCCAGACCTGCAATCGTCACCGTTGCGGGTACCACGAATACCTCGGCGGATTCCTCATCACTGACGATGCCATCAACCAGAACATTGCGCGCATCGACCCCGACAGCTTGCGCAGCCCCACTTAGCCGCTCGAGGCTGACAGTCCTGAAGCCTGTTGCGTTTATCCTTACCAGAGCAATTCCATGGCGCCTTTGCCTAAGGCCCATCAGTGCATCGGCGACACTGGTTTGAGGCGTGACCACGAACGGCGCGTCGGCGCTGGAGAGTAGCTGCTCTACCGGCAGACTGGCGACGTCTTTGTAGGCGACCACGATTTCACCTCGCCGTCACCTCGCCACATTCACAGCGGACTGCCCCGCAGGGGCGCTGGTGGGAGATCCTGCGGGATTTCCTGCGGGATTCTGCACCTGGTCAGCAAGCCCCAAGATCTTCTCGCTCTCCGCCTGGCGCAGGATCTGTCCTATCAGCGTGGGCCACGCGACACCTACGATGAGCGCTTGAAGATAGGCGAACTGAGTGCCGTACGGAAACTGGAAGATCACGGCCAGCGCAGCCCCCAGCATGGGGAACGAGCAAGTCTTGGAAGCACTCAAGCGTGTTGTCGCCGGCTGGCCCTTGGGGCGGAGATCCAGCTTCACGAAGCCCGGTCGTATTCGCGCAGCAGCCTGCTCTCCAAGAAAGCCGAGAAAGAGTGCACCAAGGAAAGCGCAGCTTCCCACGAAGCCGAAAACAGCCGCCAAGAGCAACTCCCAGTGGAAGTAGCCTCCGAGGCTTGACGCTAGGAACATGTCTACTCCAGTGCTGGCATCGATCGATATCGACGAAAAAGCACCGCAGGGCTGATCACCAGACTAGGCCTCCAGTGGAGTCAGCGCACCCGGAGCGGCCGCATGACTGCTCCCGGTGAGCGTTTCGCGCAGGTACTCCCGGTCGACCAGTGCACGCTGGAGCCTCGTGCGTTGCGCACCCTGCCGCTGCCACCACAACAACACCGCCCGCACCACCGGCCGCACCACCGGCCGGCACGACTCTCCTGGCACGCCCCAGTGCCGCGCACTCCGTGCGCGCCGTCCGGTTCCTCCACTCGAGGCATGCCCCGGCCACTCGCCCGTTCGCCGTCGACAACGGGTCGGCAAATGTCTCCATTGTTATGTTATGGGAGTCCGATGGTCACGGGAGGTGGTCTCCCGAGGACCTGTGAGCTGGGAGGCTGGCAGAGATGGGCGAACCAACGCACCGCAATGTGCTCAAGGGAACCGAGGCACTCGACGGGGCGACGGATGCGCCGGCGCAGACGCGGGACGGCGTGATCGACGTAGCGGTCATCGGCGCCGGAGTGTCGGGGGCGTACGCCGCCTGGCGGCTGCTCGGCCCGGAAGCCGAGAGCAGCAGCATGCTGGGGGATCTTCGGCGACGTCGCCGCGGCCCTCTGACGGTAAGCCTGTTCGAGAGCAGCGAGCGCGTCGGCGGCCGCCTCTTCTCGGTAACGCCGCCCGGTATGCCGCACCTGCACGCCGAGCTCGGCGGGATGCGCTACCTGAGCAACCACCCGGTCGTGGCCGACCTCGTGGACCATCTCGGGTTGCCGTCAGGCCCCTTCCCGGTCGATGAGCCGAAGAACCTCGCCTATCTGCGCCAACGCCGCTTCACCCTGCCCCAATTCGCTGATCCGGAGGTCGTGCCCTATGACCTGCCGGCCGCGATCCGGGGTAGAACGCCGGACGAGGCGCTCCTGTCTGTCATCGAGCGCTTCTTCCCCGATGCCGCCTCCATGGACCACCAGGCGTGGGACAAGGTCAAGGCGACGGCGACGGCGACGGCCGACAGCAGACCGCTCTACGACGTCGGGTTCTGGAACCTGCTGCTCGACGCGGTCGGGCAAGAGGGGTGGAAGTTCCTCGATGACGGCTTCGGCTACGGCGCGGTGGTGGCCAACGTCAACGGCATCGAGGCGATGGAGGCGTCAGTGGCGGACTTCGTCGGCTCCCCGCCGCCGAACTATCTGTTCCTGCGCGACGGCTATCAGACGATGCCCGAGGAGCTGGTCAGGCGGTTCGTGGCCGAGGGCGGGACCGTCCACCTGCACCACCAGGTGCGCCGCATCGACCGGGAGACGGTCGACGGCGAACAGGTGCTGAAACTTGCCCTCTCCGTTTGGCCCGAGGGCCGGCCGCTCACGGTCCGGGCGCGACACGTCATTCTGGCGATGCCTCAGCGCTCGATCGAACTGCTGGACCCGGACACCTTCCTCTTCGCCAGCGACCAGTTCCTGTCCGACCTCGGCTCGATCATCCCTCGGCCGGCCTCCAAGCTCTTCCTCGGCTACGACCGGCCGTGGTGGGAGGATCTAGGCCTGCGGGCCGGCCGCTCGGTGACCGACCTGCCGCTGCGCCAGGTCTACTACTGGGGCGTCGAGGGGGACCAGACCGGGGCTGATCCCGCCAACCGCAACGCCCTGCTGCTGGCCTCCTACAACGACGTCAGCGACGTGGAGTTCTGGAACGAGCTGCTGCCGCAGCCGAACCGCCTTGCCCCGGTTGCGGCGACCCGACCGCCACGGCCGATGGACGCGGCGGCGCCGGGGGTGCTGGTCGACGAGGCCCAGCGCCAGCTGCGCGAGCTACACGGCCCCGACGCCCGCATCCCCGATCCGACGACGGCCTACTTCCAGGACTGGGTGCAGGACCCCTACGGAGGGGCCTACCACTTCTGGCAGGTGGGGGCGAAGAGCTGGGAGGTCATGCCGCGGATGCGCCACCCGCTTCCCGACGCCAACCTGTACATCTGCGGATCCGCATGGTCGACGGGGCAGGGCTGGGTATACGGCGCGCTCACCCAGGCCGAGCTGATGCTCGAGGAGCACTTCGGCCTGGCCCGTCCGACGTGGCTCTCGTCCAGCGCCTACCTCGGTTCGTAGGCCGCCAAGGCAGCACGTCGGCCGGCCAGGACACAGCCGATCGCCCCGCACTCTGCCTCCTGGCCGGCGTCGGGCGGCCTCCGCCCACGACCGGCGGACAGCGGGGAGCAGCCCCGTCCGCCAAGAGCGCAGTCGCGTCAAGACGACGAAGGCCGTACGCGGGACCGGGTTCTTGGGGTGGCCCACGGGGCCCGGTCGGATGGTGCCGGAAGTCCCGGTCACACCTCCCTGATGACGGAGGGCTCCATGTGCCTGTTCCAGTACGACGAATCCGACTCCGAGCCTGAGGAACAGAGCCCGGCCGGGCCTCTGTACGTGCCTGCCCGGCCGGGAGGAGCGCACGTCGTCGTGCGGCTGTTCCGCACCCCGCTGGGAGCCCCTACCGCCGTTGGTTTCACCAGCCCGGAACGGCTGGCCGCCACGCTCGGTACGGCCCAGCCCTGGATCCGGCTCTCCGAGGCCGCACTCCGCGCGATGGCCGAACCCCTCGGCGCATCCCTGCTGACCGTCGACCCGGCTCTCACCGCGCCGCCGGTCACCGCGGCGGGCGCCAGCCCAGCCGCAGTCCCGCTCGCGCAGGTATCCGAGTTCTGAGAGCGGCGAGCGGCGAGCGACGAGGAATTCCGCCAGTCGCTGGGAGAGATCGCCGACGAGCGGCAGCCGCGGCAGGGGGCCCGATGGCGGCGGGCCCCATCACTCGGGGCGGGATCGCCGTCATCGGCAGCGTGCTGCGGTGCAGGGTGGGCGAGGGCGCAGGTGCAGGCGCACCTTCTGACAGGTCGACTCGCATGGCGCGGCCAGGGTCGTGTTCACCGTCCGGCGCGGCGCCGCGGACACGATCGGCAGGCGGGCAACCACGGCGGTGGCCGGCGGCCAACGCAACCTCACCCGCCTCTGGCTGACGGTCAGGCGTCCCAGGTGACCGGGAGGCTCTTCACCCCGTAGATGTCCGCGGTCTCCGGGCGCAGGGCGACGTCTTCGGCCGGTACGGCCAGGCGCAGCGTGGGAAAGCGGCCCAGCAGTGCGGAGAACGCGACCCGCATCTCGACACGGGCCAGCTGTGCGCCCAGGCACAGGTGGATGCCGTGTCCGAAGGCCAGGTGCCCGCCGGAGTCCCTCTGGAGGTCGAGCAGGTGGGGATCGGCGTAGCGCTCGGGGTCGCGGTTGGCGGTGTTGTACGACAGGACGACCGTCGTGCCGGCCTTGATGGTCTGGCCGCTCACCTCGACGTCCACCGTTGCCGTCCGCATGAACGACTTGGCGACGCTCAGATACCGGAGCAGCTCCTCCACCGCCTGGTCGATGAGCGCGGGATCGGCGCGCAGCGCCGCCAGTTGCTCCGGGTTCTGCAGCAACGCGAAGGCCCCGAGGGACAGCATGTTGGCAGTGGTGTCGAAGCCCGCCGCCAGCAGGATCAGACTGATCCCCTGCAGCTCCTCATCGGTCAGGTCGCTGTCGGTGAGTTCGCTGAGCACGTCGTCGGTGGGGTTCGCGCGCTTGGCGGCCACCAGCCGTGCGAGGTACTGCTGCGTCGCGGTGTAGGCCGCCATCAGCTCCTCGTCGCCCGTCTCCCCGTCCATGAACTTGTCGATCTGTTCCTGGAAGGAGGCCCGGTCCTCGTACGGCACCCCCAGCAGCTCACAGATGATGATGGTGGGGATGGGCTTTGCGAACGCCGTCACCAGGTCGGCCGACGGCCCGGTCCTCTCCATGGCGTCCAGGCAGTCGGTGGTGATCTGCTCGATGCGCTCGGTGAGCAGTCGCATCCGCCGTGCGGTGAACTTGCCCACCAGCGGCTTCCGGTAGCGCCCGTGCTGTGGTTCGTCCATGAGGAGGAACTCGCCGGGCGGCGCCGGAGGGAGCTCGAAGTCGACCACGTTCAGCAGGTCCTTGCGCGAGCTGAACCGCGCGTCGGCCAGGACCGACCTGACCAGGTCGTATCCGGTGATCAGCCAGCCGGGCTTTCCGCCGGGGTGGGTGTAGTGGCTGATGGGGCCGTGCCCGCGGGCATCGATCAGCTCTGCCGGCGGGTCGAAGGGACAGCCGGGCTGACGCTCCGCCGGCAGCGTCGTCACAGTGTGGAGGGATTCATCCATGACCATTCCTCACTTCGCGATAGTGCGCGTTTGCTATATCTCGAAAGCTACGTTGCATGCAGGGTGCCTGCAATCCACCGGAAGGCATAAGTGCAGGTAGACAGCGGCAAATTGATGCAATGACCCTGGACTCGAATGCAATGGCGCGTTGCACTGAGCGACAGGCTCCCCTACGCAGAGATCGCCAGGCGGCTCGACCGGCGGGCCTCGACGATCAGCCGGGAGGTCGCACTCAACGGCGCGCCATCCGGCCGCAGCGGCATCGCGGTTACGCCTGGTTTCCCCGCTGACGTCGACCACATGGTCGGCGTCTTTGCGCTGACGTCAACCTGCGTGGACGTGGGGGCGGCGGTTGCGGTCGGGTTCGGCCTCGCGGATGACCTCGCGGGTGACGGGGGCGACCTCGCCCTGGCCGAAGAGGAAGAAGCGGAAGAAGTTGGCCATCGGGTTGCCCTCGGTCCACTCGAAGTAGATGTGGGGGCGCTGGCCGGTCTCGTCGCGGACGTGCAGGAGTAGCGCCGCCAGCGCGTTGGGGATGCTGGAGCTCTCCAGGGTCAGGACGCGGTAGCGGTCGTGCAGCACCTCGCCGCGTACCCGCATCCCGGACTCGAACTCGGATGCGTCCAGGACGGTGACCTCGACGAACATGACGTCGTCCTCGGCCGGGATGTCGTTGTCCGCGCGGATCTGCTGCTTCTTCTGCCGGTACTCCTCAAGGTCCCGGCTGTCCGGCTCGTTGGCGATGAAGCGGATCGTCCGGTTGGCGGTGTCGCGGATGAACCGCTGCGCCATGTCGTCGAATTCCATGTGGGTGACGCGCAGCTCGAAGACACGGGCGAGGCGGGAGAGAAGGGAGAGGGCCATGATGCCGGCGATGAAGCAGGCGCCGATCTTCACGCCGTCGGGGCGCTCGGCGACGTTGATGGCGGTCGTGTAGACGAAGACCGCGGAGATCACGCCGAAGCCGATCGTCCAGCCCCGCTGCCCGGCCTTCCGAGCGGCGATGGTCACGGCGACGGCGGCCGAGGTGATCAGGACGAGGACACCGGTGGCGTACGCGCCGCCCTGGGCGTCGACGTCGGCGTCGAAGATCCAGGTCACCAGGAACGCGATGAGAGTGAAGACGATGACCATCGGGCGCAGGGCGCGGGCCCAGGAGGGGGCCATGCCGTAGCGGGGCAGGTAGCGCGGCATCAGGTTGAGCAGGCCGGCCATGGCCGAGGAGCCGGCGAACCAGAGGATCAGGATGGTCGAGATGTCGTAGACGGTGCCGAAGGCGGAGCCGAGGTACTCGTGGGCGAGGTAGGCCAGGGCGCGGCCGTTGGCCTCGCCGCCCGGCTGGAACTGGGCGGGCGGGATCAGCAGCGTGGTGACGAAGCTGCTGGTGATGAGGAAGACGCTCATGATGAGGGCCGCGGTCGTCAGCAGCTTCTTGGCTCCGCGGATCCGGCCGGCGGGCTTCTCCTCGGTGTCACCGGAGTCGCCCTCGACATGCGGCATGACCGCCACACCGGTCTCGAACCCGGACAGGCCGAGCGCCAGCTTCGGGAACACGACGAGGGCGATGGCGATCATCATGAACGGGTTGCCGTGCTCGGCGGTCAGGGCCTCCGTCCAGTCGGTGATGACCTGTGGTGCACTGAGCACCTCCCAAATGCCGACGGCCACGACGACGACGTTCAGCGCGAGGTAGGCAGCCACCAGGACCACGGCCACGCCGATGGCCTCGCTGAAGCCCTTGAGGAACACCGCGCCGAGGAGCGCGATCATGATCAGGGTGATGAGCACCTGGTGACCGTTGAGGGTGCTGGTGAGGTGCGGGTTCTCCACCAGGTGCGCGGTGGCGTCGGCCGCCGACAGCGTGATGGTGATGAGGAAGTCCGTCGCCGCGAACCCGAGCAGGGTCAGGACGAACAGCTTCCCCTTCCAGAACGTCAGCAACCGCTCCAGCATGGCGATCGAGCCCTCGCCGTGCGGGCTCTCCTCGGCGACCCGCCGGTACACCGGCAGGGCGCCGAAGAGGGTCAGCAGCACGAGCACGATGGTTGCCAGCGGCGACAGCAGGCCGGCCGCGAGCGCAGCAATGCCGGGCTGGTAGCCGAGGGTGGAGAAGTAGTCGAGACCCGTCAGGCACATGACCCGCCACCAGGGCCGCCCGTGGGGCTGGGCCGCTGCCTCCTTGGCGGCGGGTGAACTGTTCTCGGCGGTCAGGCCTTCCAGCAGCCACGCGCGCAGGCGCGAGGAGCGGGCAGGGGTGGCCATCGTGGGGTGCTCCTGTCGTACGGCAAAGAATCAGCCATCGACATCGACGGCGGAGCAAGCGTACGCAGACTGATCTCTTGTGCCCGCGGCTGAGCCAATCCTGACGCGTCCTTAACGCGTACAGAGCCACCTGTGGCGTAGTGAACGTCTTCGAGCCGTTGCCGAACGTCAGCCGAGGCCGGGGATGGTGGACACCAGCAGATCGATGAGCTTGATGCCGACGAAGGGCAGGATCAGGCCGCCGAGGCCGTAGACGCCGAGGTTGCGGCGAAGCAGGTCGTGTGCGGAGGCAGGCTTGTAGCGGACGCCACGCAGGGCCAGCGGGATGAGGGCGACGATGATCAGGGCGTTGAAGATGATCGCCGAGGTGATCGCGGAGGTGGGGCTGCTCAGGCCCATGATGTTCAGGGCTTCCAGCCCCGGGTAGGCCGAGGCGAACATGGCGGGGATGATCGCGAAGTACTTGGCGACGTCGTTGGTGATGGAGAAGGTGGTGAGCGCGCCTCGGGTGATGAGGAGTTGCTTGCCGATCTCCACGATGTCGATGAGTTTCGTGGGGTTGGAGTCCAGGTCCACCATGTTCCCGGCCTCCTTGGCGGCCGAGGTGCCCGTGTTCATGGCCACGCCGACGTCGGCCTGCGCGAGGGCCGGGGCGTCGTTCGTACCGTCACCGGTCATCGCGACGAGCTTGCCGCCCGCCTGCTCCCGCTTGATCAGAGCCAGCTTGTCCTCGGGCGTCGCCTCGGCGAGGTACTCGTCCACACCGGCCTCGGCCGCGATGGCGCGGGCCGTCAGCTCGTTGTCGCCGGTCACCATGACCGTACGGATCCCCATGCTCCGCAGCTCCGCGAACCGCTCCCGGATTCCCTCCTTGACGACGTCCTTGAGGTGGATGATGCCGAGGACCCGCGGCCCGTCCCAGTCGTGGACCGCTACCAGCAGAGGGGTTCCGCCGGACTGCGAGACCTGAGCGGACCAGGCAGCGGCCTCCGCCTGCACGGTTCCGCCGCGCATCGCCACCCAGTCCATGACCTGTGCCGCCGCGCCCTTGCGGATGGCGCAGCCCGCGCCGTTGTCCCAGCTGAGGTTGATGCCGCTCATGCGGGTGCGGGCGCTGAACTCGGTGAAGCGGGGGTTGCTGAGGTCATCGGCGGCGACCGGCTGGAGCCCGTACTGCTGGGCCAGTGCGACGACGGAGCGGCCTTCGGGGGTCTCGTCGGCGAGGGAGGACAGCTGGGCGGCGTCCGCGAGCTTGATGTCGTCGATCCCGGGGAGCGGGATGAAGGCGGCTGCCTCGCGGTTGCCGTGGGTGATGGTGCCGGTCTTGTCGAGGAGCAGGGTATTGACGTCGCCGGCCGCCTCGACGGCCCGGCCGCTCATCGCGATGACGTTGCGCTGGACCAGGCGGTCCATGCCCGCGATGCCGATCGCGGACAGGAGGGCGCCGATCGTGGTGGGGATGAGGGTGACGTGGAGGGCGACCAGGACGGTCGTGGACTGGGCGGCGCCCGCGTACGCGGCCATCGGCTGGATGCTGACCACGATCAGGATGAAGATGAAGGTCAGGGCTGCCAGCAGGATGTTCAGCGCTATCTCGTTCGGGGTCTTCTGCCGCGACGCACCCTCGACCAGCGCGATCATCCGGTCGATGAAGCTGTTCCCGGAACGGGAGGTGACCCGTACGACAATCGAGTCGGAGAGGACCGTCGTACCGCCGGTGACACCGGACCGGTCACCACCCGACTCCCGGAGCACGGGGGCCGATTCACCGGTGACGGCCGACTCGTCCACCATCGCCGCACCGTCGACCACGTCTCCGTCCGCCGGGACCAGCTCCCCCGCTTCGACGAGCACGAAGTCGAAGGGCTGAAGCTCGGCCGGGGTCACCACCTCGGTCTCGGCGCTGCGCAGGTTCGTCCCGTACGTCCAGTGCTTCAGCCGCAGCGCGACCGTGTCCGTACGCGCCTTGCGCAGCGATTCGGCCTGGGCGCGGCCGCGGCCCTCGGCGACGGCCTCGGCGAGGTTGGCGAACAGGACCGTCAGCCACAGCCAGACGCTGATCACCCAGGTGAAGACCGACGGATGGATGAGCGCCGACAGCGTGGTCAGGACCGATCCGACCGCAACGACGAACAGCACCGGCTTCTTCACCAGCTCACGCGGATGGAGCTTGGCGACGGCCTCCCTGGCCGAGGTGGCGAGGAGCTCGGGCTCCAGCACGTTCACCTGGCCGGAGCGTTTCCGGGACGGTCGGTTGACCGGGGTCCGCGGAGGGGTGCCGAGATCCGGGGGAACGTGCTGCGCGGCGGCGGGAGGCATGAAGCGACCTTCTGGTGAGTTCGGCTGGGGCACCCCCCTAGCCGGCAAGGTCGGGCAAGGAGCGGGCGCGGGTGAGGGGTGTCGCCGCCGGGGACTGTCTCGCATGGACCCCCTCGGCCGTCATGTGAGTAGTCGAGCTCCCCGGCGGCGCAACAGGCAGGAAACTACTGCCCGTTCCAGCGGAAAACCCCATGTGTGCGGGGGAATTGGCACCTTCTTGACGGCGACGCACGAGACGCGTCAAGCCACCGTCAACGGCTCGTCAACGCACGTCGGAGGTGATGCGGAAACGCAGTCGGCAGATGACTGCGTCGGTGTCGCGGCGGACTGCGTGGGCGACGACGGAACCGCGCTGGTTCTGCAGCATCCGCTGCCACAGGTGGGCGGGTTCGGTTTCCGGGATGAGGACGGTGACCTGGGCGTCCGGGTGTGCCTGCGTCAGCTCGCGCACGTACGCCGACACCGGGCGGCCGAGCGAACGGGTATCGGAGGAGACCTCGATCAGCTCGACGCCCGGCTTCCACAACTCCCAGTCCCGGCGCAGCGCTTCGGCTGCCTGCCGGTCCTCCGGCCCGGAGTGGGTGACGGTCACGGCGAGGACCTCGTCGCCGAGCGAGCGGGCAGCGGTGAGGGCCTGGCAGGTCAGGCGGGACAACCCTGAGACGGGCACGACGACCAGGGAGCGGGAGCGGTGGGGCGGCTGAGGGATGCGGCCGAGTTCCAGGCGTTCGCCGATCTGTCCGTAGGCGCGGTGGATCGTCTCGAACGCGAGGACGATCAGCGGCAGGGCGAGCACGATCAGCCAGGCGCCCTCGGTGAACTTGGTGGCGGTCACGACGATCGCCGAAACTCCGGTGAGCAGGGCGCCGAAGCCGTTGAGGGCGGCCTTGGCCTGCCAGCCCTTGGGCCGCTCGCCGAACCAATGCCGGACCATGCCGACCTGGCAGATGGTGAAGCCGACGAAGACGCCGATCGCGAAGAGCGGGACGAGGGTGTTGGTGTCGCCGCCGGAGAACACCAGCAGGGCACCCGACACGAATGCGAGCCACACCACGCCGTGGCGGTGCACCTGGCGGTCCGCCTTGAGGGCGAACACGTGCGGCAGGTAGTTGTCGCGTGCCAGCAGACTCATCAGGACGGGCAGCCCGGCGAATGAGGTGTTCGCGGCGAGCGCCAGCAGCACCATGGTGGCGAACTGGACCACGTAGAAGGCGGCGTTGTGGCCGAACGAGGCGTCCGCGAGCTGGGCCAGGACGGTGACGCCCTCCACGGGCTGGAGGTGGAAGCGGCCGATCAGGACCGACAACCCGATCAGCATCACGCCGAGCAGGGCGCCGAGCGCCACTTCGGTGCGCTGGGCCCGGCGGGCCGCCGGGGCGCGGAAGGACGGGACGGCATTGGCCACGGCTTCAACGCCGGTCAGGGCGGAGCAGCCGGCCGCGAAGGCCTTCAGCAGCAACAGGGCGCCAACGGTGGTGGCGCCTTCCCCGAGCGCGGAAGCGTGTCCGGCGGCCGAGGCGGTGCTCACCGGCCCGTCACGCAGCAGGCCGACCACGACCATGGCCAGAATCGACCCCACGAACACGGCGGTCGGCACGAGGAACGCCTTGGCGGAGTCCACGACCCCGCGCAGGTTCACCGCCGTGACCAGGACCAGCACCCCGAGGCAGATCCACACCCGTTCCCCGTACAGCTCCGGGAAAGCCGAGGTCAGGGCGGCGACACCAGCGGTGACGGAGACGGCCACGTTCAGTACGTAGTCGAGGATCAGCGAGGCCGCGGCGACCAGGCTGGTGCGTCGGCCGAGGTGTTTCTTGGCGACGGCGTACGACCCGCCGCCGTCCGGGAACGCGGCGATGACCTGCCGGTACGAGGCCACCAGTACGGCGAGCAGCGCGGCGATCGCCAGGGTGACGGGGAGGGTGAACCCGAGGCCGTAGGCACCGGCTGCCGCCAGGACCAGCACGATCGACTCGGGCCCGTATGCGACGGAGGCCATCGCGTCCAGCGACAGCGCGGCCAGGCCCTGGAGCGCGGTCAGCCGGTGACGGTCTCCCGCCTCGGGAGGCATCCGTACGCCGGTATCAGGAGGCTCCTCCGCGCCCGGGGCCTGTCCTGCCGCGGTCGTCTTTCGCATGTCTATGGCCATCTTCGCTGTTCCTCCGATTGGACAAAGTGAGGACAGCGTCGGGATGGGATGGCCGAATGACCAGTGCTCTTGGCGGAATCCATACGACCGCCGCCCCACTCTTCACGCACTCCTGACGCCGGGATCGGTATGTCGTATGAGGTGCGTCAAGACCGCGTGCGCTCGGCACTCGAGCGGCCGGTGCACCGATTCACGGCCTCACGCGTCAGCGTGGCGTTAAGAGTTCCCCTGCGCCCGTATGGACCCCGTCAAGGCGTCTTAACGCCGGGCTGAAGACACGGTTATCTCGTCATCGGCCATCTGGCCGATTCATTTCCTCCCTCTTCATCCAGGAGCTCACGGTGGCCGATCTGGCCTTCGTCGTCACCACGGTCGCGGTGTTCGCGCTGGTGGCTCTCATCGCCCGGGGGGTGACCAAGCTGTGAACGCCGAAAACATCGTCGGCCTGCTCGTGGCCGTCTCCCTGCTCGGATACCTCGTCCTCGCCCTTGTGTACCCGGAGAGGTTCTAGCCACCGATGAGTCCCGTTCTCGCTGGTGTGCTCCAGCTCCTCGCACTGATCGCCGCGCTCGCGCTGGCCTACCGCCCGCTGGGCGACTACATGGCCCGCGTCTACTCCTCCGAGAAGCACTACAAGCCGGAGAAGTGGATCTACAAGGCGATCGGCGCCAACCCGACGGCCGAGATGCGCTGGCCCGCCTACCTGCGTGCCGTCCTCGCCTTCTCAGCGGTGAGTGTCCTGTTCCTCTATGCCCTGCAGAGGGCGCAGGGCGTCCTGCCCGGCTCGCTCGGGTTCTCCGCGATCGACCCGGACCAGGCCTTCAACACCGCCGCGTCGTTCGTGGCGAACACGAACTGGCAGTCGTACTACGGCGAGCAGGCCATGGGCCACGTCGTGCAGACCGGCGGCCTCGCGGTCCAGAACTTCGTCTCGGCGGCCGTGGGCATGGCCGTCGCGGTGGCCCTCGTACGGGGCTTCGCCCGCTCCCGCACCGGTGAGCTCGGCAACTTCTGGTCCGATCTGGTCCGCGGTGTCTTCCGCATCCTGCTGCCGATCTCGGTGATCGGCGCGATCGTCCTGGTCGCCTGCGGCGCGATCCAGAACTTCTCCGGGATCCACGAGGTCGGCCAGTTTTTGAATGGGCACGGCATGGGCGGCACGCAGCAGTGGAACGGCGGCGCCGTCGCCTCCCAGGAGGTCATCAAGGAGCTCGGCACGAACGGCGGCGGTTACTTCAACGCCAACTCCGCCCACCCCTTCGAGAACCCGACCCCGTTCTCGAACCTGTTCGAGATCTTCCTGATCCTCGTCATCCCGTTCGCGCTGACCCGCACCTTCGGCCGCATGGTCGGCAACCTGCGCCAGGGTTACGCGATCCTCGCGACCATGGGCGTCATCTGGCTCGGCTTCACCGCCCTGATGATGTGGACCGAATTCGCCCACCACGGTCCGGCGTTCGACGTCGCCGGCGGGGCGATGGAGGGCAAGGAGACCCGCTTCGGGATCGGCGCCTCCGCGATCTTCTCGGTCACCACGACACTGACCTCGACCGGTGCGGTCAACTCCTTCCACTCCTCCTACACAGGCCTGGGCGGCGGCATCCAGCTGCTGGGCATGCAGCTCGGCGAGATCGCGCCCGGCGGCGTCGGCTCCGGCCTCTACGGCATGCTGATCATGGCGATCATCGCGGTGTTCATCGCCGGCCTGATGGTCGGCCGGACCCCCGAGTACCTGGGCAAGAAGATCGGCACCCGCCAGATCAAACTCGCCGCCTGCTACATCCTCATCACCCCGGCCCTGGTGCTCTGCTTCACCGCAGCCGCGATGGCCATGCCGACCCCGCCGCACTCGATGCTGAACTCCGGGGCGCACGGGTTCTCCGAGGTCCTGTACGCCTACACCTCGGGCGCCAACAACAACGGCTCGGCCTTCGCCGGCCTGAACGCCGACACCCAGTGGTTCAACAGCACCATCGGCATCGCCATGCTGCTGGGCCGCTTCCTGCCGATGGTGTTCGTCCTGGCACTGGCCGGCTCGCTCGCCGAGCAGAAACCCGTACCCGAGACGACGGGCACCCTCCGTACCGACAAGCCGCTCTACGCGGGCCTCCTCGTCGGCACGATCCTCATCATCACCGGTCTGACCTACTTCCCCGCCCTCGCGCTGGGTCCGCTCGCCGAAGGGCTCGCCTCATGAGCACCATCACCCCCACCCGTGCTCCGCACGAAGACCTGCCCACCGGACACAAGGCCCCGGCAGGGCGCGTCGGCGGCGGCCTGTTCGACCCGAAGGCCCTGCTCAAGTCCTTCCCCGACGCGGTGAAGAAGCTCGACCCGCGCATCATGATCAAGTCGCCGGTCATGTTCGTCGTCCTGATCGGCTCGGTGGTCACCACCGTCCTCGCGCTGAAGGACCCGACGGACTGGTTCGGCTGGGCCATCACGGCATGGCTGTGGCTGACCACCATCTTCGCCAACCTGGCGGAGGCCGTCGCCGAGGGCCGCGGAAAGGCCCAGGCCGACACCCTGCGCAAGGCCAAGACCGACTCCGTCGCCCGCCGCCTGACGAGGGACGGTACGGGCGAGGAACAGGTCCCCGGTACCGAGCTCAAGATCGGCGACCTGGTGGTCTGCGAGGCCGGCGACACCATCCCCGGCGACGGTGACGTCGTCGAGGGCGTCGCTTCCGTCGACGAGTCCGCGATCACGGGCGAGTCCGCTCCGGTGATCCGCGAGTCCGGCGGCGACCGCTCGGCGGTCACGGGTGGTACGAAGGTGCTGTCCGACCGGATCGTCATCAAGATCACGACGAAGCCGGGCGAGACGTTCATTGACCGCATGATCGCCCTGGTCGAGGGCGCGGCCCGGCAGAAGACGCCGAACGAGATCGCGCTGAACATCCTGCTCGCCTCGCTGACGATCGTCTTCCTGCTCGCGGTCGTCACGCTGCAGCCCTTCGCGATCTATGCGGGGGCCGAGCAGTCGATGATCGTGCTCACGGCCCTGCTGGTCTGCCTGATCCCGACCACGATCGGCGCGCTGCTCTCCGCGATCGGCATCGCGGGCATGGACCGCCTGGTCCAGCGCAACGTCCTCGCCATGTCCGGCCGGGCCGTCGAGGCCGCGGGCGACGTCTCGACCCTCCTGCTCGACAAGACGGGCACGATCACCCTCGGCAACCGCCAGGCGTCGGAGTTCGTCCCCGTCAAGGGCACCACGGCAGCGGAGCTGGCCGACGCCGCCCAGCTGTCCTCCCTCGCGGACGAGACCCCCGAGGGCCGCTCCATCGTCGTGCTGGCGAAGGAGAAGTACGGGCTGCGCGAACGCCACCAGGGCGAGCTGGCCCACGCCGAGTGGATCGCGTTCACCGCCCAGACCCGTATGTCGGGCGTTGACGTCGACGGCCGCAAGACCCGTAAGGGCGCTGCCGGTTCGGTCATCACCTGGGTCAAGGAGCAGGGCGGCCAGGTCTCCGACGACGCCGACCTCCTCGCCAACCAGATCTCGGAAGCCGGCGGCACCCCGCTCCTCGTCGCCGTCAAGGACGAGAAGGGCGCCCGGATCCTGGGTGTCATCCACCTCAAGGACGTCGTCAAGGAGGGCATGCGCGAGCGGTTCGACGAACTGCGCCGCATGGGCATCAAGACCGTCATGATCACGGGTGACAACCCGCTGACCGCGAAGGCCATCGCGGAAGAAGCGGGCGTGGACGACTTCCTCGCGGAAGCGACGCCCGAGGACAAGATGGCCCTCATCAAGCGGGAGCAGGCGGGAGGCAAGCTCGTCGCGATGACCGGTGACGGTACGAACGACGCCCCGGCCCTCGCGCAGGCCGACGTCGGCGTGGCCATGAACACCGGCACCTCGGCCGCCAAGGAGGCCGGGAACATGGTGGACCTGGACTCCAACCCCACCAAACTCATCGAGATCGTCGAGATCGGCAAACAACTCCTCATCACCCGAGGCGCCCTGACGACGTTCTCCATCGCCAACGACGTCGCGAAGTACTTCGCGATCATCCCGGCCATGTTCGCCGTGGTCTACCCGGGCCTGGACAAGCTCAACATCATGGGCCTGCACTCGCCGAACTCGGCGATCCTGTCCGCGGTCATCTTCAACGCGCTGATCATCATCGCGCTGGTACCGCTCGCCCTGAAGGGCGTCCAGTACAAGCCCACCAGCGCCGACAAGATGCTCCGCCGCAACCTGGGGCTGTACGGCGTGGGCGGCCTGATCGCCCCGTTCATCGGCATCAAGATCATCGACATGCTCATCTCCCTCATCCCCGGGCTCGCCTGAACTAGGAACGTGCTGAGACGACAATGAACAACTCTGTAGGCAACACAGCGCGCCTGATCGGTGCGGGCCTCCGGGCCCTGCTCGTCCTGACCGTGATCTGCGGGGTCATCTACCCCCTCGCCGTCACCGGCATCGCCCAGGCCCTGTTCAACGACAAGGCCAACGGTTCCGAGATCAAGGACAAGAGCGGCCAGGTCGTCGGCTCCTCGCTCATCGGGCAGAGCTACAACCTGCCGAAGAAGGACCCGAACGACGCGGACGAGGCAGCCAAGCCGGACCTGAAGTGGTTCCAGCCGCGCCCCTCCAACGGCTTGGGCAGCAACAGCGTCAACACGCAGTACTCGCTGATCCTCTCCGGCGCCACCAACCGCTCCGCCGACAACGGCGCGGTCAGCGGCAAGTGCACCAAGGACGCCGAGGAGGGCACCCTCTGCGCCCAGGTCGTCGCCGCCAAGGACGCGGTCGTCGCGGACAACTCCACCGCCGGCTACCAGGTCAAGCCCGAGGACGTGCCGGCCGACGCCGTCACCTCCTCCGGCTCCGGCCTCGACCCGAACATCTCCCCCGAGTACGCGAAGATCCAGGTCCACCGGGTCGCCGAGCAGAACAAGCTCGACGTCAAGCAGGTCGAGAAGCTGGTCGAGGACCACACCGAGGGCCGCACGCTCGGCTTCATGGGCGAGCCCCGCGTCAACGTCCTGGAGCTCAACATCGCCCTGAAGTCGCTGTCCAAGAGCTGAGGTCCGCATCCGCACGGACTGAGAGCCGGCGGGGCGCGGAGCTCCCCCAGCCACTGCTGGGTGGGGGAGCCCCCGGCCGGAGGCTGGGTGAGTGCCCCAGCGCCCCGCCGGCTTCCTGCCGTGCCCCTGACGAACGGAAAGGCTGCACACCGATGACCCGGGTGCTGGTGGTGGAGGACGACCCTCAGCTCGTCCGCGCGCTGAAGATCAATCTCCAGGCGCGCAATTTCGAGGTCGAAGAGGCTTCAGACGGCGGATCGGCCCTGCGGCTCGCGGCCGCCCGCAAGCCGGATGTCATAGTGCTTGACCTCGGGCTGCCCGACATGGACGGCATCGACGTCATCAAGGGTGTCCGCGACTGGAGCAAGGTCCCCATCCTGGTCCTGTCCGCACGCCACACGTCGGAGGACAAGATCAGGGCCTTGGACGCCGGCGCCGACGACTACGTGACGAAACCGTTCAGCATGGACGAGCTCCTGGCCCGGCTGCGGGCAGCTGCCCGGAGACAGGAAACACCAGGAGCTTCACCGGCTGACGAAGTCGCCGTGGTCACGACCGACGAGTTCACCGTTGACCTGGTCGCGAAGAAGGTGCGACGGGGCGAGCGCACCGTACGGCTGACCCCGACCGAGTGGCACCTGCTGGAGATCCTCATCACCCACCCGGGCCGATTGATCACGCAGGGGCAGCTCCTGCTGGAGGTCTGGGGACCGACCTACGGGGAGAACACCAACTACCTGCGTGTCTACATGGCCCAGCTACGGCGCAAACTGGAGGCGGACCCCTCGCACCCGCGGTATCTGATCACCGAGCCTGGCATGGGCTACCGCTTCGAACCCTGATCACCCGCCCGATCCACGGCACGGACCCCGTCGTCAGCAGAGAAGAAGAGTCGGAACATGGGACGCGGCAAGCTCCGCATCTACCTCGGCGCGGCGCCGGGCGTCGGCAAGACGTACGCGATGCTCTCCGAGGCACACCGCCGGATCGAGCGGGGCACCGACTGCGTCGTCGGCTTCGTAGAACACCACAAGCGCCCACGCACCGAGGTGATGCTGCACGGCCTGGAACTGATCGAGCGGCGCGAGATCGAGTACCGGGGCAGCACCTTCACCGAGATGGACGTGGACGCGATCCTCGCCCGCCGCCCCGCTGTGGCGCTGGTGGACGAGCTGGCCCACACCAACGTGCCCGGCTCCCGCAATGCCAAGCGGTGGCAGGACGTGGAGGAGCTCCTCCAAGCCGGCATCGACGTCGTGTCCACCGTCAACATCCAGCACCTGGAATCACTGGGCGACGTGGTCGAGACGATCACCGGGGTCCGTCAGCGCGAGACCGTCCCCGACGAAGTGGCCCGGCGCGCCGACCAGATCGAGCTGGTCGACATGTCCCCGCAGGCCCTGCGCCGCCGCATGGCCCACGGAAACATCTACAAGCCCGACAAGGTCGACGCCGCCCTGTCCAACTACTTCCGGCCCGGCAACCTCACCGCCCTGCGTGAACTGGCCCTGCTGTGGGTCGCCGACCGCGTCGACGAATACCTCCAGGAGTACCGCGGCGAGCACAACATCCGCTCCACCTGGCAAGCCCGCGAACGCATCGTCGTCGGCCTCACCGGCGGCCCCGAGGGACGTACGCTCATCCGCCGTGCCGCCCGGCTCGCCGAGAAGGGTGCGGGCGGCGAGGTACTTGCCGTCTACATCGCGGCGAGTGACGGCCTCACCTCCGCATCCCCCAAGGAACTCGCCGTCCAGCGCACGCTGGTCGAAGACCTCGGCGGCACCTTCCACCACGTCATAGGCGACAACGTCCCCGACGCGCTCCTCGAGTTCGCCCGCGGGTGCAACGCCACCCAGATCGTGCTGGGAGTCAGCCGGCGCCGCTCCTGGCAATCCGTTTTCAGCCCCGGCGTGAGCGCCACCGTCGCCCGCGAGTCCGGACCGGACCTCGACGTCCACATCGTCACCCACGACGAGGCCGCCAAGGGCCGCGGCCTGCCCGTCGCCCGAGGCGCGCGGCTCGGCCGCTCCCGGCTCATCTGGGGGTGGCTCGCCGGCCTCGCCGGCCCCGCCCTGCTCACCGTCCTGCTGAACCAGGTCGTCCCCGACCTCGGGCTCGCCAACGACATGCTGCTCTTCCTCACCTGCACGGTGGCGGCCGCCCTGCTCGGCGGCCTGCTCCCCGCGCTGGCCTCGGCGGCCTTCGGATCCCTGCTCCTGAACTACTACTTCACGCCGCCGCTGCACGAGTTCACCATCTCCGACCCGAAGAACATCGTCGCCATCGCGATCTTCGTCGGCGTCGCGGTGTCGGTGGCCTCCGTGGTCGACCTGGCCGCCCGCCGCACCCACCAAGCGGCGCGGCTGCGCGCAGAGTCCGAGATCCTCTCCTTCCTCGCAGGCAGCGTCCTGCGCGGCGAGAACTCCCTCGATGCCCTCCTCGAGCGCCTGCGCGAAACCTTCGCCATGCAGTCGGTTGTGCTCCTCGAACGGACCAGCGAGGTCGAACCCTGGACCACGGCCGCAGCCGTCGGCACCAGCCCCGTCAGCCGGCCCGAGGACGCGGACGTCGACCTGCCCATCGGCGACAACATGGCGCTCGCCCTGATCGGCCGGGTCCTGCGCGCCGAGGACCGGCGGGTCCTCGGCGCCTTCGCCGCCCAGGCAGCCGTCGTACTCGACCGCCAGCGCCTCGTCGACGAGGCCGAGAAGTCGCGCGAACTCGCCGAAGCCAACCGCATCCGCACCGCGCTGCTCGCCGCAGTCAGCCACGATCTACGGACCCCACTCGCCGGCATCAAGGCCTCGGTAAGCTCGCTCCGCTCCGACGACGTCGAATGGTCCGAGGAAGACAAGGCCGAACTCCTCGAAGGCATCGAGGACGGCGCTGACCGCCTCGCCGCCCTGATCGGGAACCTCCTCGACATGTCCCGCCTCAACACCGGCACCGTCGTCCCGCTGATCCGCGAGACCGACCTCGACGAGGTCGTACCGATGGCCCTGGGCGGCGTCCCGGAGGACAGCGTCGAGCTCGACATCCCCGAAACCCTCCCCATGATCGCCGTCGACCGCGGCCTGCTCGAACGAGCCGTCGCCAACATCGTCGAGAACGCCGTCAAATACAGCCCCGACGGCCAGCCCGTCAACGTCACGGCCAGCGCCCTGCACGAGCGCGTGGAACTGCGCGTCGTCGACCGCGGCCCCGGCGTCCCGGACGAGGCCAAGGACCGCATCTTCGAACCCTTCCAGCGCCACGGCGACGCCCCGCGCGGCGCGGGCGTGGGACTCGGCCTCGCGGTCGCCCGCGGCTTCACCGAGGCCATCGGCGGCACGCTGACGGCCGAGGACACTCCCGGCGGCGGCCTCACCATGGTCATCACCCTCCCCATAGCGGGCGGCGCACCGCCGGTCACGGCGGTTCTCCCGACGTCGGCGGTCACCTGAACCAGCCCCCAGACCAGGCCCGATGATCGCCGGTCACATCCTGTGGCCGGCGATCATCCCCCCGCATCAACTCAGTGGGCCCGCGATGGCCGTGAGGGCGGCGAGGTGACGCCGATAGGTGGTCATCCCCTCCTCGGTCAGAGACAGCCAGGTCCGGGGCCGGCGCCCGACCTGCCCCTTCTCCACCGTCACCCAGCCCACTTCTTCCAGGCGCGAGACCCGTTTCGACAAGGCAGAGTCCGTGATCTCCACGAGGTCCCGCACATAGGCGAACTCGGCCTTCTCCACAGGAGCGAGAGCCACGACGATCGACAGTCGCACGGCCGACGCCAGCAGGGGTGCGAGTCCGTGTCGCGGATGAGGGCCCTGACTGCCACCCACGGAGACGTCCGGCGTCATACGGCGCGCGCCTCACGCCAGGCCGCGGCGGCGGCCGGCAGTGCGCAGGCGACGGCGGCCACGTCCACAAAGGCGAGACTGTCCAGGAAGACGGTGAAGCCGAGCACGAGCGTCAGGACGTAGGCGACCGCCCAGGCGCCGATCACCCTGAGATGCCTGCCGCCGTGGCCGCGCGGGACCACGGGCTGCCTCGTGGCGAACATGGACAGCCCCATGACCACAACGGCGTTCGCCAACGTGCTGACGAGTGTCCCCGTCCGCCCGTGCCACATCAGCACCGCCGGAACGAGAGCGAGCTGCCACGCGGCGAACAGCCCCCCTCCCGTCGTCGCCGAGCAGCCTTGAACCTGCCCACTCGGCACCTACTTGCCGCATTAGCAACTACTTGCCAGGAGGGATCACTTGTCGGTGTGCGCGTTGATGCCCGAAACACGCGAGCCGCCCAGCTCCGGTATCCCCACACCGGGAGCTGGACGGCTCATGTGTTGTGCGACGGTGACCAGCACGCGGTCGCATCGGCCCGTACCCCCACGGCCGGACCATGCGCACCTTCGACGGTGTTCAGGTCACCGACCTCCAGCCGCGTGCCACCGGACCGTCACCGGCTCCGTCGCTCCGCCAGTCTGTTCCCGGCCGGCGTCCATGGCAACGTTCCTTGACGCGTTCGTTCCGCACTGCCGTCGATCTTTGACGCGGCCCTGATGACCTGCGCGAAGACCTGATTCGCGCGGTCACCCGACGGCCATCAGAAGGCCGTCAAAGTCCCGTTCAGGATCTTGCCCCGGCATCCGTGATGCGCTGGGATGGAGTCATGAACAGCGGTCCGCGCTACGACGATCGGCCACCGTCATGGCGAAGCCGTGCCGGTGTTTCCCGTCCATGTCGGGCAGCCCGAGGTCCGGCAGGACCGCGTCCGGGCGGCCGGCCGCCACGGCCTCCAGGGCTGTGCCCCCGTCCTGCGCGCAGTCCACGTCGTACCTCCGCGCCTTCAGATTGATCACCAGCAACCGCGCAAGCTGCGGTTCGTCATCCACCACCAGCACCCGGGACATCGCCGTGCCGCCTTCCTGTCGTACGTCCTGTGAGTACGGATAACCGGAGGGAACAGCGGTTTTCGGCCGCCTCGGGAGGCGTTGACGACGTCCATACGGCCGTGGGTGCGACTTTGACGGCTTCCATACGACGAGACTCGCGCGGCAGTGCACGGGACGGCCCGTCCGTGACGCGTCCCGGCTCCAGCCCGACCCCCCGCGGTCCGGACTGGGCGTGGCCTCGGCGGTGATCGTCACGCGCCCTCCAACCTCGCATCACGGACGGCCGTCCGCTTCCCCTGCCACTCAGTCTGCGATCACCGCCGTGTACCAACGCACCACGTTGACGCCCCTCTTACGGCACATCCGCACTTCCTGACGCGCCGCTGATGCCAGGCACCGGGGTGCCGTAAATGAGTCGTAAACACCACCGGCATCGGTCGTACCATCGGTGCGTTTGCTGTGATCTACGTGGTTCACGAGGGGGAATGTCATGGGCATCGGCGGTAGGCAACGGGGGAGGCCCGGCGGAGGCCGCGGCGACGACGACCGCGGCCGCCGAGGCCAGGACCAGACCGACCGCGAGCACGCTGACCGGCTTCCACACCAGCCGCAGCTCGCGCCAGGACAGTTCCTCGGCGCTGGCGTACAGCAGCGGCGGCAGGACGATGAGGCCGATGACCTCCGGACTGACCCGGATCTCCGGAGTGCCCGGCTGGTCCCGCGGATTGGATCTAGCGCACCTATTGACCGAGCATCGAATCGGAGTCGAGTCCGCCGGGCACCGCCCTCTGTGGACGCAGAGCGCACCGCGCCCAAAGCCAAAGGGAGGCCGTCAAAACGCGCTGCGCAGGTCGATGCGGCGGAAGTCCGACCCGATTACGCCCCTGACACACCATCGAACCTCGCGCTTCCTCGCCAGCGCCCTGATGCGCCGGCCTGGCATCTGGAGCCGTCTGGCAGGCCACCAGAAGATCACCGCCACTGCGGTGGAGGCGGAGCACGGTCTCGACTGGCATCTGGAGAGGGTCGTGGTGCCCGAACATCCGGTGCATGACGACCGCATCCCTCAAGTCCTCGGCGATGCGCTCGCGGGACCGGACCTGATCGCCGACGATGCAGCGCACATCTGCCTACCCAACGAGTGCATTCTGCGCTTCATCCCCCGCCAAGACGATGCCGGCTGGGATGGCATCCTGACCGTTCGCACGACACACGCCACCACCGGGGATGCGCCTCGTCTGCCGGCCCGTCGGCCCCGGCCTTTCGTGATCCTCAACGATCTCACCGGAAATGGTAGTGAATGGTCGCCCTGCGGGGCGCGTGACGCGTTGGTGGCATTGGAGGACGTCATCACGTAGGTGCCATCGATCCGTGACGCGCTACTCAGGCCGGCTGAGAGGGTGTCAAGCGCTGCCCCGCTGTAACAGCTGTCCAGGACCAACAGACGCGAGCCGACCGGCGAATCCGCAATCTGCTCGCGGAGTCGGTCGAACTCCATGGCAGTCCAGGTCTTATGCTGGTTCGACTCGACCAGACGGAGCAAGAGGCGTCCGTTCCGAGGATCGGTCCAGCCGTGACCGGCGTAGTAAATGAAGAGACCACCGGACACGGGATCCGCGGCGTCCATGGCGAGGTCGATCTTCTCGTGCACCTGTGCCGCTGAAGTGGGATTCTCTACCGTGTGCACGTTGCTGTGCGGGATCCCGAGCCCCGTCAACGCCACCTCGGTGAGCGCGGACAGATTGTTCTTGATGGAGGGCACCGAGGGCAAATGCGTGTAATCGGATACGCCGATCAGCACCGCAGCGCCAGTCCTCCACCGCTCCAGCGGAGCGAACTGCCGAATTCCTTCAAGGACCTTGGTCATTTGCCGACGTACTTCGCTACGCGGCTCCGCACGGCCCGTAACCCAAGCACTGACCGCGGCCCTGGTCAGGCCCAACTCCATGGCCAGATCCGACTGCGTCAGACCGGCTCGCCGCAACTGCCGGGCAAGCCATGGGCCGAACCGGTCGTCCGGTTCCGTTGATGGTCGGGGCGGCGGAGAATCCGGGGACTTGTGCCTGGGCGCTGGCGGCGCCGGGGTGACACGCGGATGACCTGATTACAGGTGGAGGAGGAAGAACGGGACTGTACAAGTCAGCCCGTGCCGACACCCCTCTACCCCCGTTCCGCCGCGGCGTCCTGATCATCATTCTGCCACTGAGGGTAGGACTGACATCGGCCGTCCTGTGACTGGCCGAGCCGCCCGCTCCGACGCGACGATGGTGGCGACCGGACAACAGCTCGCCGCACAGATCACCGCGATGGCCCTGCTAGGGCGCGTATCGAGTCGTGATCACCGGGTGGTCCTGGTGAGGTCTTTGATCCAGATCATCGAGGCGTGCAGGTGGAGACTGGCGAGGTAGCTGTCGGGAGTCTTGTCGTATCGGGTGTCTCACCGTCCCAGTTCCGGCCTCCTGGTACGTCACGCTCTGGGGCGGGTGAGGCACGTGGAGCCGACGTGAGCCGACCGGTGCACTGATGTCCGGGCGGGGACTCATGGGACATGGCCCGGCACCGGCTCAGGTTCCGGGGAGGATACGGCGCGTTTCGTAGGCCCACATCGCGATCTCGACCCGGTTGCGGGCGCCGAGTTTGGCCATCAGGCTGGCCAGATGCGTCTTCACCGTGCTGAGGCTGATGTGCAGTGCATCGGCGATCTCGGTGTTGGTCAGCCCGCGAGCGACGGCGAGGAGCACCTGCTCCTCGCGGGCGGTGACGGGGGAGACCGGCTGGGCCACGGGCCGGCCGGCGGGCAGGTCCGCGAATGCCTGGAGCAGACGGACGGTGACGCTGGGCGCAATGAGCGCCTCACCGCCGGACGCCGACCGTACGGCCTGGGCCAGAAGGTCTGGTCCCGTGTCCTTGAGGAGGAATCCGCGGGCGCCGGCACGCAGCGCGCCGTAGACGTACTCGTCGAGGTCGAACGTGGTGATGACGACCACGGCCAGCGGGTCGGCGACGCCCGGGCCGGCGACCAGCCGGGTGGCCTCGAGCCCGTCGAGTACGGGCATGCGGATGTCGAACAGACAGACGTCGGGGCGCAGTTCGCGGGCCAGACGTACCGCTTCCCGCCCGTCGGCGGCCTCGCCGACCACCTCGATGCCGGGCTGGGCGTTCAGCATGATCCGCAACCCGGTGCGGATGATCGTCTGATCGTCAGCGACGAGGACGCGAATGGACACCGCTCTCGCTCCTCGCTCTCGGCAGTTCGGCGTCGACATGCCAGCCCCGGTCGGTACCCGGGCCGGCTCGTAGTGTGCCGCCGAGCAGCGTCGCGCGCTCGCGCAATCCGGTAAGTCCGTATCCGTCGCGACCCCGGCCGGTGCGCCGGCCGTTGTCGCGCACGCTCACCCGTACCGTGTGCCGTTCCGCGGCAACCCGGACGACGACCTCGGTCGCGTCGACCGCATGGCGCAGCGCGTTGGTCACCGACTCCTGCACGATCCGGTAGACGGCCGCGTCCACGGCCGGGGGCAGCGCGTCCAGTTCGCCGTCGAGCCCCAGGTCGACCCTGAGGCGACCACCCGGGGTGCGCACCAGGCGCTCCAGATCCGCGACTCCGGCAGGGGGCGCCAGCTCGGCGCCGACCCCGCGGTCGCGCAGCGCGGCGACCATGGCGCGCATTTCCTCCAGCGTGCGCGCCCCTTCCTCCTCGACCCCCTCCAGCGCCTCGACGGCGGCGGACGGGTCGGTGCCCGCGAGCACCCGGCCCGCCTGGGCGATGATCACCATGGCCGACACGTGGTGGGCCACCGTGTCGTGCAGTTCCCGGGCGAGCTGCTCGCGCTCGCGGGAGCGCACCTGCTCCAACTGCCGCTCGCGAGCGGTCGCCCGGAACCGCACGGCAGCCCCGACCACGCCGGGCAGCAGCAGGAAGACGAAGCCCACGACCTTTTCGACGACCGGGGTCTCGTCCGTGACGACACACAGCGCGCCGGCCGCGAGGATCACCGCGCCGCCCAGCACGATCTCGCGTCCCGATCCCCACCGGGGCAGCGCGTACACCAGCACGAGCACGACCGTGCCGGTGTACAGGCCGACGGGCTCGCGCGGTGCGGCGACGAGCGAGGCCACCGGAAGCAGGATCACCGAGCCGAACGCCAGCGTCACCATCGCCAGCGGGCGGGTCCGGCGCCACAGGGGCAGCAGGCACAGCCATACGGCGAGCACCACCGCCACCGGCCGCCACACGACGTTCTCGCGCAGGGTGGCCTCCAGCGCCACACCGGCAAGGCCCGCGGCGAGCAGCGCCCAGTCCCGCCGCACCCGGGCGGGCGCGTCGGGCGGCCGGGGTTCGGTCCACAGGGTTCGCAGGTCGTCTCGTAGCACGGTTCTCAGCCTAGGGACCGCGGCGTGCCGCGCATCGGCCGAAAGGACGGGTCGTCACTCCGCCCCGGGGCCGACGGATCCGCGGCCCGCGGGCCGATGCCGCGGAGCGCCGTGGCGACGAGCCTCGACATCGGCGGCCGTACAAGGACGGCCGCCGAGGTGGTTGGAGGACCCGATGCTCTCGAAAGCCCTGTTGCGCCTGGGCGCAAGCGCCGCCCGCCATCCCTGGCGGGTGATCGCGGCATGGCTGATCGCCGCCACGCTTGCCGTCCTCGCCGCGATCGCCTTCGGCGGGCGGACCGCGGACTCGATGACCGCTCCGGGGCTGGACTCCCGACGGGCCGCGGAACTGATCGAGCGGGCCGGCACCGGCCAGGAGGGGATGACCGCCCAAGTGGTCGTCACCCCCCTCGACGACGGTGCGACGTTCTTCGACGACGACAGCGCGCGCACCGCTCTCACGCGGCTGCGGGCCGAGGTGAAGCGGCTGCCGCACGTGCTCGGCACGAGCGACCCGGCGGGGGCACTCGACGCGGGCGGGGACACCGCCGTGCTCGGCGGCCTTGTCTCGGCCGACGGGCGGATCGCGGTCGTCCGGGTGCAGTATCCCGACCAGAGCCGGCTGTCGGCCGAAGACCTCGACGCCCTCGTCGATCTCGGCGACCGGCTGCGCGCCGAGCTGCCCCTGCGCATCGAGATGGGCGGGAACCTCTTCTACGCCTTCTCCGACCCCGACGGCGGCGCGAGCGAGTTGATCGGCCTCCTCGCCGCGGCCGCGATCCTGTTCCTGGCGTTCGGTTCGCTCGCCGCCGCCGCGCTGCCGATCGGCATGGCGGTCTTCGGACTGACCGTCGGGGTCGCCACGATGACGGTACTGGCGGGGGTGACAGAGGTCCCCACCTTCGCACCGGTCCTGGGCAGCATGGTCGGGCTCGGAGTGGGCATCGACTACGCGCTGTTCGTGCTCGCCAGGCACCGGGAGTACCTCGCGCGCGGGCTCGATCCGCACGAGGCGGCCGGACGAGCGGTGGCCACGGCGGGGCGGCCGGTGGTCTTCGCCGGCGGAACCGTCGTCGTGTCGATCCTCGGCATGGCGGTCGCGAACGTGCCGTTCATGACGGTGGGCGGGGTTGCCGTCTCGATCGTCGTCCTGACCATGGTGCTCGCGTCGGTGACGCTGCTGCCAGCCTTCCTCGGCGCCGCCGGCCCACGCCTGGCCCGGGCCGGCCGGATCGGCCGGGCTCTGCAGACCGGGAAGCTGGGCCGACTCGCACGGCAGCGGGACACGGTGGCGGGCGCCGCTCCCGCCGCCGGTTGGCGGGGCTGGATCGGGCACGTCAGCCGGCACCCGGTGCTGTACGCGATCGGCGCGGCGGGGCTGCTGCTGACGGCGACGCTGCCCGTGCTCGGCCTGCGCGTCGGCCTGCCCGACGACGGCTCACTGCCCCACAGCCGTACCGAGCGCCGGGCCTACGACCTCGTCGCCGAGGGGTTCGGCCCGGGCACCAACGGTCCCCTCGTCATCGCCGCGGACCCCGCCCGTGATCCGGGAGTGCTGGACCGACTCGTCGCAACAGTCGCAGCGGATCCGGGCATCGCATCCGTCGCGCCGACGCACATCGATCGGGCCACCGGCATCGCGACCCTCGTGGTGTTCCCGACCACCAGCCCTCAGGACAAGGCCACGGCCGACACCATCGCCCGGCTGCGCACCGACGTGCTGCCCACGGCGATCGGGCACGGCCCGGCCAGGGCCCACGTCGGCGGCGCCGCCGCGAGCCTGTCCGATGTGGGCCAACGCACCAGCCAACGCCTGCCGGTGTTCGTCGCCGCCGTGCTGGCGATGTCGTTCCTGCTGCTGATGCTGGTCTTCCGCTCGATACTCGTACCGCTCAAGGCGGTACTGCTGAATCTGCTGAGCATCGGCGCGGCCTACGGCATCATGGTCGCGGTCTTCCAGTGGGGCTGGGGAGGCGCACTCATCGGGCTGGAAGCGACGGTTCCGATCGTGTCGTTCATCCCGATGTTCCTCTTCGCCATCCTGTTCGGCCTGTCGATGGACTACGAGGTGTTCCTCCTCTCCCGCGTACGCGAGGAGTACCTGCGCACCGGCGACAACGGCACCGCGATCGTTGAGGGCGTCTCGGGCACCGCCCGGATCATCACCTCGGCCGCCCTCATCATGGTGGCGGTCTTCCTGTCCTTCGCCGTCGCCGAGGACCCCTCCACCAAAATGTTCGGGCTCGGCCTGGCCACCGCGATCTTCATCGACGCCACGGTCGTACGCATGGTGCTGGTACCGGCGACCATGACACTCCTCGGCCGGACCAACTGGTGGCTGCCGAAGTGGCTGGACCGGATGCTTCCCCGCGGCCCGGTCGGCACCGACGACACCGACGCGGAATCCACGGGTGAGGCCCCGCGTCCACGGCCGGTTGACCGTTGACTCAACTCCTGCCCGCCCTTGGCGTCCGGCACCTCAGCGCGTCACCTAGGGGCATATCGAGTCGTGATCATCGGGTGGTCCTGGTGAGGTCCTTGATCCAGATCATCGAGGCGCGCAGGTGGAGACCGGCGGGGTAGCTGTCGGGAGTCTTGTCGTATCGGGTGGCGATGCCTCGCCATGCTTTGAGAGACAGCGTGATGGTGTGGTGGACCCGCGTTCCCACCCCTGCCTGCGAACAGCCCGCGGAATCATGCGCAGTTCCTGCGAAGGGACCGTCCCGGGGCAGGAGTCGCACTGGAGAGCCGGCTCGGTGAGGTCTTCAGCGCCTTCCGCGACGACCTCCCCCTGCACCTAACACCCCGCGAGCAAGGCCGCTTCGTCATCGGCTACGAACAGCAGCGCGCCGCCGACCGGGCCGCTGCCAAGTCCCGCAGCACCGACGACAAGAGCGTCAGCCTCCCGTCTCAGCCATGACCCACCTCCGGACAGCCACGCCCTCAACGGACACCACCCACAGCTGGCAGCCTCCCGAGAACGGACCGACATGACCCAGGCGCACCTCGACCCGACCCGCAAGCACGACTTCGTCTTCCTCATCGACGCCACCGACAGCAACCCCAACAGAGACCCGGACAACGGCGGCATCCCCCGCACCGACCCGGTCACCGGCCAAGGCCTGATCGCCGACGTCGCCATCAAGCGGAAGATCCGCAACACGATCGCCCTGATCAACCGCGACGAGAACAAGCCCGGCTACGAGATCTATGTGGAAGCCGGCGTCGCCCTCAACGCCCAGCACGAAAGGGCCTACACCCCCGAGAACGGGGCCACAAACCAGAGCGAAGCCCGCACCTGGATGTGCCGCAACTTCTTCGACGTCCGCATGTTCGGCGCCGTCATGTCCACCGGCAAGAGGGACAAGACAGCCGGCCGCGTCCAAGGGCCCATGCAAATCTCCTTCTCCCGCTCCATCGACCCCATCACCCCCTTCGACATCGGCGTCACCCGCGTCACCCCCACCAAGCAGGAAGACATCGACGCCTGACACAACCCCGAAGAAGGCAAGAAGGGCAAAGAGACCGAGATGGGCTCCAAGCACATCGTCCCCTACGGTCTCTACCGCGGCGCCGGCCACTTCAGCGCCCCACTCGCCGCCAAGACCGGAGTCACCAGCGAAGACCTTGCAGCCTTCTGGCGCGCATTCACCCTCATGCTCGACCACGACCGGGCCGCAGCCCGAGGCGCCCTCGCACTGCGCGGACTGTACGTCTTCACCCACGACGACGCCTTCGGCCGCGCCCCAGCCCACACCCTCCTCGACCGAATCCACATCAAGCCCCTCGGCGACGTCAGCGCCCGCAGCTTCACCGACTACGGCACCGTCGAGATCCGCGACACCGACCTTCCCGCCGGCATCACCCTGACCCGCCTCATCGGCTGAACGCACACTCCGACAGGCGAGTAGTCGCCCGACAGCCGAATTGCCTCGGCCGTCCGCCAAGGCTCCGAAGACCAGCCCCCCTTCACGGCCCTTTGGGGCGGCGGAGCGGCACCCGTGGGCGCGTCGGTCGCCCTCCGGGTGACCGAGGATCGCAACGCCCGGTAGTTGGCGTCGGCCCGCGTCTGCGCGCCCGTAGTGGCGCTCGTCCTCCGGGAGCCGAGGATCGCAACACACCACCCTCGCCCGAGCTGGATGATCAGGACCCGATGGCGGTCGCCCTCCGGGGCAGCCGAGGGCCGCAACGTGATCCCTCCACGGGGGTCTGGGATCGCTCGGCGGTCGTGGCAGAACGTCCTCCGGAGCGGGCGCAGTGTGAAACTCGGTCCGCTCCTACAAGGTAAGCATGCAGCGGGCGCTCCACCGGCCTGGGACGCTGCCTGAGCCTGTCCAGGCGCCGGGAGGTGTCCTGGTGGTCGTCCAGGTTTCATCGCGCGGCACCATTTGGCGACTGTCCACAACTCGTCGATGGGCTCACCGCCGAATCGGCGGTCGTCCTTCACCCCGGCCGACAGCTCGGATCAGGCTTCCATGACGAGACTCAGATCTAGGCTGATGCGCCTCGCGCAGTCCTGCCGCCCTTAGACAGGGGCACACTCCTCGGGCCCCTCAACAATCTAACTACTCGTCAGTAGAGTGTCAGCATCCGTCCGACCAGAGTCGACCACAGACCGCCTCACTTGATATCCAAGAGCAAGATCGACTGGCCCCTTCGGTTGCCGTGTCGACTTCCGAAGGGGCACCACAAGCGGAAGGGCCTACGTAGCCACTCACGCGACCCCGCTTCCGGCATCAACACAGGTCAGCGCACACGACCCCGAGGTTTCAGGCGAGTTGGGGGGAGTTCTGGGGCCGGAATCGGAGCGCCGTCATAGCCCTTCACCTCGCCGTAGCGGGTGCCGTTCATCCAGTCCTCGCGGAAGCCTGCGATGTCCTCTTGGGACCGTCCGATCCAGTTCCAGAACGTAGACGAGATATCCGTCTTCGTGCAGGTCAGGAACATGGTGGACCCTCCGGCGTCAGCAAAGGGTCAGCATTGGCGCCCGAGGGGTCCCGCACCGCTGGCAACGAAGTCGCTCGCCCACGGAATGTGCACCTTCTTCAAGGACTGCGAGCACCCGCAGTCCCGCTGGTCGAAGTGCCCGCACGAGTACACGATCCGTTACCGCAGTGCGGCCGGTAAGCAGACCGAGGAGGCCGGCTTCCCCACCCAGGACAAGGCCATCGATCGCCTCACCACGGTCTACCAGGAGAAGAAGGCCGCCCCAAGGAACCAAGGCAAGGCCGAGCGCATCCAGAAGTACGGCGCAATGCAGTTCCGCGAGCACACCGCTGAGACTGGCGCTGGAGCCGGGCTCAGCGGCAGGCGCGCAGCGCGACGAAGTGACGACCGCGAGCGCTGCTCCACCGTTCGGCCTCGGTCCACCCCGACGCCGTGGCATGGCCGCCGAGGGCGGTAGCCCCGACCACGGCCCAGGGGAAGACGGTGCTGACCGGCTGGTGGCCGGAGTGGATCCGGACGCGGCGGCGCTCGTCGACCTCCCCGACTGCGGTCTCCACCAGGAGGAGTCCCTCCGGAGCCACGACTTCCCTGATCCGGTGCAGCAGCCGCCGGGGCTCGCCACCGATCCCGATGTTGCCGTCGATCAGCAGCGCCGTTCCCCACCGGCCCTCGTCGGGGAGCGGGTCGAAGACCGATCTGCTCACCGCTGAGCCACCCCGGCAGGCGGTCGTGATCACTGCGACAGGACAGACGTCGATGCCGAGGACGTGGTGGCCACGCCCCGCAAGTGCCTCGACCATACGGCCGGCGCCGCACCCGATGTCCAGTACCCGGCCGGTGCACCGCCGCAGCACGGTCCTGTCGGCCGCGTCCGCCCGGGCGCACCACCTTTCCAGGTCCAGGGGGAAGGACCAGCCCTCCGCATCGCACAGGGACAGGGCACTCTGTGGGGCGTGGATCGCCCGCGCGTAGGAGCCGGTGCTCCAGGCCCGGTATTCATGAGCGGTCATCCCCCATGTCTCGCCGCGACCCGTGACCGTGGTGCGTTCCGGACCAATGATTCCCCCGGACGGCCCCCTCCCCACGATCACGGCGACACGTGGGCGGGCGGGGCGGGACCCGCCACTACTCAGGACATCCTGAGGCGGTGTCTTCGATATCAGCGCAGCCTCAACCGCCGTACGCCGATGGGCGGATGGTCGTGTGCGGTGACGACGGGCTGGCCCGTCGTCTGGCCTCCGAGCTACAGGAGGTCTACAAGGAACGGGTGACGCTCGTAGCGCCTGCCGACCGTGATGCCCAGCCGAGCGTGGGCCGTGCAACCGGCGCACCGGGACGAGGCCTGCTGGGCCGGGTCTCGCTCACGCGGCTGCGGAACCCTGCCGGGGAACGGCCGCCGGCGCGGGAGCCATGGGTCCTGGAGGCGGTGGAGCCCGACGAGGAGGTGCTGGCCGCTGCGGGGGTGGCCGGGGCCACCCCCGTTGGCCCTGGTGTACGAGGCCGACGATACCAACATCCGGGCCGCCCTGGTCGCACGTCGGCTCAACCCGAGGCTGCGGCTCGTGATCCGGCTGTACAACCGCAAGCTCGGCCAGCACCTGGAGGAACTCCTCGACCAGGCCGCGATGGTGGCGGTGCCCGGGATCGACCTGCGGGAGCTGGACTCCTCGACGACCGTGCCTCGGACGCCGACACCACGGCCCCCCGCGCTGGCGGCCAGCGCCGTCGCCGGTACCAGCAAGGTGGTCCAGGCCGACGGCCTCCTGCTGCGAGCGGTGGAGCGTACGCCTCCAGGGAGGGGCGAGGTGGCCGATCCGGGACTGTGCACCCTCGCCCTCCTGTCCGCGACGACGAGTGACCCGGCCGACGCGGAGGGCGCGGAGTCCAGCGGGGATCGCGGCCCGCAACTGCTGCCCGACGACCGGGCCGTGGCCGCGGCGACGGGACGGGACATCGTGGCCCTGGAGACGGTCGCCCACACGGACGCGTCCCAAGCCAGGCTCAGGCCCACGCCGTGGCCGTCGCGGCCGGGGCAGAGCCGTACGGCGACGGCTTCCTTGTGGCCCGGGGCATCGAGACGGCTGTGCTCACCCGCTTCCCGGGCCGACAGATCCTGCTGACCACCAAGGACGGCCGGCTCATCTGTGTCGCTCCCGGGGACCAGCCGGACGTCCTGTCCTTCTTTGCCAAACAGGCCTACGCCGCCACCGATGGCGGCCGGATCGCCATCGGGCGCTCCCACCCGGGTGCCGGCGGGGTGGTCCACTCCTACGAGCAAGCCCTGAGCGCCCTCGACATCGCGGAGCGCATGGGGCTCGACGGGCCCGTACTGCACACGGTCGACCTCCTCGTCTACCCGGTCCTGACCCGGGACCGGCAGGCCATGGAAGACCTGGTGGAGAGCACGCTCGGTCCCCTGAGCACGGCCCGGGGCGGCGCCCAGCCCCTGATCGACACGCTCACCGCCTACTTCGACAGCGGATGCGTCTCCACCGAGGCCGCCTGTCGCTGAGCGTTCGGGCGCTCACCTACCGGCTGGAACGCATCCACTCCCTCACCGCCGCCGACCCGGCCGACCCCGTGAACCGCCACACCTCCAGACCGCCGTGATCGGCGCCCGGCTCCTCGGCTGGCCCGGCGACGAAAGCTGATCCAGGCGAGGGCGAAGTAGCGCAGCCACAGGTAGAGGGCGGAGAGGGCGACGGTCGCCACCATGACCACGAGGCCGTACGTGGTGAACTCCCAGAAGCTGATGGGGTGGCGGTTGCGCTCGGCGATACCGAGCACCACGACGTTGGCGGAAGCTCCGATGGCGGTGGCGGTGCACCTTCTCGCTGATGATCAGCGCGTACGCGCCGGCGAACAGGCGATCGCGGCCCAGCTGTGCCAGTCGCTCACACTTGGTCCCCCGCAGCGAGGAAGTGCTGCATCAGGGCCGCGGCCGTCACGACCCCGACCAGACGCCCGCGCTCCCCACCGCTGTCGCGGCGAGTGTGCGGGCGGCGAGGAAGCTGGCCGCCCCGCCACGCCACGCAGGTCGGGTGGGTGGGTCGTCGGCGGCGGGTGCCGTGCGTACGCGCGGAGTGGATGCCGCGATGACGTCGAAGGCGCCAGGCGGTCCGGTCAGCGGTGAGATCCACAGCCGGCTGGAGTCGTCGCGCGCCGCTTCACGGGCTCCCTCACGGTCAACTGGTCGGCCTGCTGGCCATCGACTTCGCCACCCGCCGTCGCTTCCGGGTCAACGGGACGCTCACCACCGCGGACGAGGCGGCCTCATGCCAACAGCCTCGGCAATCTGGCCGTCGACAGCACCGCGGCACTGCTGTTCGCCGATTTCGCCACGGGGCGCACCGTGCACCTGTCCGGCACCGCGGTCCTGGAGTGGTCTCCTGGTGGCTCCGACGACGATGAGGGCGGTACCGGCCGCCGGGTCCGCTTCCACATCGGCAGCGTGGTCGACGGCTCCGGCGCACCACGACGCGCGCCCCATCCGGTCCGCCGCCCACCGCACAGGAAGGACTGATGGCAATGAACGAGCCGACACCGGAATCGAACGGCCACACCCGCCTCGCCTACATCCTCGGGGTGCCGCTCGCCCCGGACGTCGAGCGGCAGTGGCCCCAGATGGGCGAGGTCGTCCGCGGCAGCAAGCTCATCGGTGAGGTCGAGGGGAACTTCCCCGAGCTCACGCTCGAAGTGGGGCGGCGGCTGCGCCTCGACGACGACGTCATCGTCGTGGAATGGACCTGCGACTACGGCGACGGCCGCCTCTACCGCAACGTCACCATCGCCGAGCTCCGCGACGGCCGGGCCGTACGGGTCACCGACTACTGGGGCGAACCCACCGCCACTCCCTCGTGGCGCCGACCGCTCACCGCCCGCCTCGACATGCCGGGCGACGGCATCTGGAAGGACCACGACCACCTCGGTCACCACTGACTTCCCGCCCGAAGCCCCCGGCCGTCACGCCCCGGTCGCCGTTCCCAGCGCTCCCGTATGACGGAAGTCTTACGTGCACGCGTGGGAGACCCTCCGCATACTCCGCACTGCGTAGCGTCCGGAGCATTCGCGTACTCGTCACCGGAGGGGCCGGGTTCGTCGGCTCCCACATCGTCTCCGCCCTCACGGCCCACGGACACGAGTCCGTCGTCCTCGACGCCCTGCTCCCAGCCGCCCACCCCGGCACCCCGCCCCTGCCCGACGCCGGGTTCGTGCGCGCCGACGTACGGGACGCCGTCGCGGTCCGGGCCGCGCTCTGCGGGATCGACGCGGTGTGCCACCAGGCGGCCGTGGTCGGCCTCGGCAAGGACTTCGCGGACGCCCCGGACTATGTCGGTTGCAACGATCTCGGGACAGCGGTGCTGCTGGCGGAGATGGCGACCGCCGGGGTGCGGGAGCTCGTGCTCGCCGGGTCGATGGTGGTCTACGGGGAGGGCTGGTACACGTGCGAACGGCACGGGACGATACGCCCCGGGCCGCGTCGGACCGAGGACCTGACGGCGGGCCGGTTCGAACCCCGCTGCCCCGACTGCGGAGCCGAACTCGCGCCGGGCCTGGTCGGTGAGGACGCCCCGACGGATCCGCGGAACGTGTACGCGACGACGAAACTGGCCCAGGAGCACCTCGCGGCGAGCTGGGCCCGGTGCGTGGAGGGTCGGGCGGTGTCGCTGCGCTACCACAACGTGTACGGGCCGGGGATGCCGCGCGACACCCCGTACGCCGGGGTGGCCTCCTTCTTCCGCTCCTCGCTCGCCCGGGGCGAAGCCCCCGGGTCTTCGAAGACGGTGCGCAGCGAAGGGACTTCGTCCACGTCACGGACGTGGCCGCGGCCAATGCGGTGGCGATCGAGGCGGCCGGTACCCGGCGTGCGGGCACACTGTCCGCGTACAACACCGGCAGCGGGGAACCGCACACGGTCGGAGAGATGGCCGCCGAGCTCGCCTCGGCGCACGGCGGACCCGCCCCGGTGGTGACGGGCGAGTTCCGCCTCGGCGACGTACGGCACATCACCGCCGATTCCGCCCGGCTGCGCAAGGAGCTGGGCTGGCATCCGACGGTCGGCTTCGCCGAAGGGATGGCCGAGTTCGCCCGGGCCGGCCAGCGCGAGTCGGCGGGTGTGATCGGCTGAGCCCGGGAACCGGCCGACGTCGTCGGCCGGGGTGTGACGGATGGCGTTGACCAGCAGGTTGGACAGCACCCGCGTCACCTGGATGCCCCTAAGGAAGTACGCGACCCCGACGTCTCCGCCATCGCCGCGATCGACGAGTCGACCCGCAGGAGGCTCTACGACTACGTGGTGCGCCAGCCCGGCCCGGTCAGCCGGGACGAGGCTGCCGCTGCCCTTGGGCTGGCTCGTAGGACAGCGGCGTTACACCTTGACCGGCTGGCCGAGAGTTACTGCTTGCTGTCGTCTACGAGCGCCGCAGCGGACGCTCCGGCGCGGGCGCGGGGAGGCCGGCCAAGCTCTACCTCCGCTCGGCGAAGCAGGTCGCCGTCAACCTGCCGGACCGCCGTTACGAGCTGGCCGGAAAGCTCCTCGCCCAAGCCGTGGAGGAATCCGACGCGACCGGTGAGCCTGTGCGGAATGTATTGCACCGCAAGGCAGGTAGCTCTGTGGCGTGCTCGTAGAGCGGGAACCCGCTGGTTCGCCACGGCCACTGCCCGGGGGCGGGCGACTCGAGAGATCTGGATGCGATCGTGACCGTGCCGACAGCACCAGCCTGGCGGGCGGCGTCTCCGGGAATCGCCGCGTCAGCAGCGAAGGAGACGTCAGGCCTCGCGGGCTGCCGCTCCGCTGCGGTGCGGCGCAAAGATGGAAAACCTCCTCCCCGGCGTCCTCCATCGCCTGCAGAGCTACCGGATCCGTAGTCGGCGGAAGCCGTGGAGCCAGGCGGTTGGGTCGGCCGCGCGGCGAGGTGTCTGCTGTTGGCAGGTTCCTTTTCCGCGCGGCCTCCCGCCGAACCGGACGTGATGGTTTCCCGATCATCCGGCTCTCCAGTGATCACCGCGTGAGTGATTCAGCCGATCGTGTGACATGGATACGGTCATGACAGCTGACACAGGCCACAACTGTCTTGCGGCGCCGATCGAGCATCACGCGCGCCCAGTCGGACGGCGGCCATCCGGAATGCGCGAGATCAGCGAGTGCACGGATGTGATGTACCTCAACATCCCCGATGCTTCCGCAGATCTCGCAGGTATCCGCCAGGAGCCGTGTGATCAGCTCTTTCTGCGGATAGTCCACCCAGGCGGGGCGACGGTCGACGACCTTCGCCGACCGTTGCTGCTGGAGTGGAATTCCACCGAACCTTGCCACCAGTGGATTCCTGTTCTTCCGCTCGACGCGGGCCTCGAAACAGACTCGGGGCCCGTTGGGTGTATCGATCCTGGCCTTGTGCTTGGCCGCCATTTTCGACACCGTCGAGCGGTGCTTGGCCGCGAGGGTCTTGAGCATGGAGGTCTCCATGACCCATTGCATGCGGTGCAGCCGGAAAACATCTCCGGCAAGCAGGTAGTACTGGACAATGCCCCGGTAGACCGCTCCGTAGGTCGCGACGATCGCATGATCGCCACTGTTGATCAGAGCGTTCCTTCTCGCGGGTTTCCCGCGGAACAGGTAAGGGGAACATTTGGCTTTGATCACGTCCCGTGGGACACGGAGTGCGATCTGGCCGTTGACACGCCGGTAACGGCCAGTCTTCTTCGTGTCGTTGTGCTGAGTCGTGATCTCGTAGCCGAGGAACCTCGCAGCCCCGGTACGGGCATGAGTGATCAGCGTTTTGGCCTGGGATAGTTCCAGCCTGAGTTCGTCACGCAGGAACTCCGCCAGGCGGTGCTTGATCTGCTCGGCCTCGGCTTTCGGTCCGGTGAATCCGAGGAGATGGTCGTCCGCATAGCGGATGTAACGCAGCCTCCGGTATCCAGGATCGTTCGGATCCGCGCTCGGCAGGCTGACCATCTGCTGACGAAGTGCCCGGGCTTCTGCCCGGTCGCCGCGCCGGCGGGCTTTCGCCAGGAGATTCTGCAACTCCAGATAGGCGGGGTTGCGGGCCCGGCGGTCTCCCCGGGTGTATTCCGGGATCAGAACTTTCTCGACGAACTCGTCCAGCTTGTGCAGGTAGATGTTGGACAGGACCGGGGATGCCACTCCACCTTGCGGCGCTCCGGAGAGTGTGGCGCCCCACTTCCAGTCCTCCAGGTATCCGGCTGTCAGCATGTTGCGCACCAGCCGCAGAAACCGCTGGTCATGGATCTTCTCGCCAATGATCGACAGCAGGACCTCGTGGTCCAGGCTGCCGAAGCAATCGGCAATGTCGCCCTCGATGAACCAAGATGTCCCGGTCCACGTGTGGGCCACCTCCCGCAGAGCGGTGTGGCAGCCCCGGCGGGGGCGAAACCCATGAGAGCGGTCGGAGAATGCCGGATCGTAGTACGCCTCCAACAAGAGGCGGACGACTTCACCGACGAGTTTGTCCGACCAGGTCGGCAATCCCAGCGGGCGTGTCTTCCCATCCTTCTTCGGGATGAACACGCGCCGGACCGGCCGGAAGCGGTATCGCTCGTGACGCACCGCTTCGATGATCCGGCTGATCTTCCGCTGAGACATCGCGTCCACGGTTTCCGGCGTGACCCCGGGCGTCATCGCACCATGGTTGGCATAGATGCGACCGTAGGCCATGAGATACAACTGCGGGTTGAAAAGCTGTCGATACAGTTCGTCGCACGACAGGCCGCGCCTGCCGCGCTCACGCAGGACACCCAGCACCGTTTTGGCGCTCTGCATTACGCATACCTCCCAGGTCTCGGTGTCCGAATCACCTGGCCCCCTTCGCCCTGCGGACAGCTTTCCCGTCCCCCTTGGCCGGTCGTGACTCCGGCGACTACTACGAGGCCTCCGTCGCCATGGGACTCGCGTCCCGTAGGCGATCCCACGTTCGTCTCTATCTGTACGTTCTAGCGCGACTTAGGCGTCCCACTCATCTCCTTGAATGTCCTCGCTGGACATCGCCCCGCACCCCGGAAGTGCCCCGGCCAACAATCGAAGCCAAAGCAGAGTGCGGCGCCGGTTTCAGTAGTCTTTCCGGCGGATGGGAACTTGCATCTTCTGGAGATTGGGCTTCAAACAATCCAGTCTTCGCCATATCGCGCGGGCCGCCCAGTACACCGTCCCTGACAACTGGGCCCGGTTACTGGTTTCCTGACATGCTGTTGTCCCCTTCACCTTTCGGATCCAGGTAAGTCATTCGGCCCAGGAACCTCCTTCCGAGTTCCTCCCGGCTCAGCCGGGGATACAAACAGAGCGCCTCGTGGCGCACATGGTCCGCTCTACGACCCACCGGTAGACGCCGAGGCCGGAGCCGTGTGGGACTCCGCGGCGGGCGATCGCGGGTTTGACTCCGGTCGCCCAGACCAGGCGGCGGTACTTGTCGTGGTCGTGGCCGCGGTCGGCCAGGAGGGTGTCGGGTCGTCTGCGGGGCCGGCCGACGAGGCCGGCGACCGGCGGGATCTTGTTCAGCAGCGGCATCAGCTGGGTGACGTCGTTGCGGATCCCGCCGGTCAGCGACACGGCCGGCGGGATGCCCGGGCCGTCGACGATGAGGTGGTGCTTGCTGCCCGGACGTGCACGGTCGACCGGGCCGGGACCGCTTTGGGGCCCCGTCGAGCGGCCCTGACGTGGGAGGAGTCGATCACCGCCCGCGACCAGTCCGGCTTCTTCGCGACCCGCAGCCCCTATGAACTGTGGTCGCTCATCGAACCATTGCTTCCGGATCCGGCGCCGAAGCAGGTGGAGTCCGCCCGCGGGTACCGAACGTCACATGATCAACAGCTTCTGTCAGGACCTCTGAGCCGGGGCGCCGGCCGATCCGGCCGGCGTGGGCCACGGTGCCGTTTCACCGCTGATCAGGACGGCCCGGTCGTGTCGGCCGGAGCGCGTTGTCGAACACGTACTCGGCAACGTTGGTGCCGATCTCCCTCCCGTCCTCGGCGTCCCAGCGGAAGTGCGCGCCCAGCCAGAGTCGGCTGAACTCGCCCTCCTGGGCGACCTGGCTGAAGCTGTTCATCTGGCGGGACAGAACGAGTGTGTGCGGGTCCTCGGAGTGTGCGGTGAACGAGACGTCGTCACGGTCGAAGTAGTGCTGCATCGCGCCTGCCCACGCAGCCGTGAAGTTGGCGTGCCCAGAGGTCCAGGCGGGGAAGCACGGGGTCCACGGTGCCCCCGAGCGGTCCGCACTGAGGGGCTCCCAGTTTGCGTTCGCGCCGCCCGTCGCCCGGACCGCGGACACCGGGCGCCACTCGTTGATCGGGCTGTCCATCTTGCTGTCCCAGGCTGCGATCCCGGCATCCGCCAACGACAGCGCCGACAGCGCGAACAAGCGGGTGGTCTCGTACGTGTCGAGCTTGAACTTCTTGGCGACGGTCCCGGTCAGCTGGAGCAGTTGCCCCGGGGGGTGGTAGGTGCCGTTCAGGTCGTGGTCCCAGAACCAGCCGACGACGGTCTGATCGTAGGTGCGCTCGGTGGAGTCGACGGCACCGACCCGTCGCACCTCGTCGACCTGGCGCGCGTACTCCGGGCTGGCCAGCATTTCGTCGTAGGAAGTGAAGCCTCGCAGGGTGGGGGGCCGGAACTGCGAGCCGGAGCGGAGCACGAACGGTTTCACCTTGCCCCAGTTCGGGGTCACCGCGTCGCTCGGCTCCTTGCAGGCCCCTTCGTCAGCCGTCGCCTCTTCACCCGTCGGCCGCCAGGCCCCAGGGGTGGTGGTGTCGCCGTCGAAGACCTCCGGGTTGTCCGAACCGTCATCCGCCCGGGACTTGTTGATCTGCCGCACCACGCGGTCGACCACCAGGCGGTCGAGGGGCTCGTAGCCGTAGGGGGAGCGGCCGGTCCGGGCCTCGTACCGGGCGTCGATGTAGGCCTTGTCGCCCGGGTACAGCTCGGAGATCATCCGGTACGCCGTACGGTCGATCAGCCGCTCCTCTTCGTCCCGACCCGGCTGCGACGATTCGCCGGCGTACTTCAGCGGCCGGTTGAGGTACGGCTGGTACTTCAAGGTTCCGTACGTGTTCTGATAGGCGCTCTCGGCGTTGTAGATCGCCGCGAAGACCATCGCCCCGGACCTGGCGAGTTTGCCGGGCGAGGCGTCCGAGCCCCGCGCATTGCGGAAGGTCTGAAGCAGGACCTTGTTCCAGTACTGCGTCGGATCGCCCTTGTGCCCTGTCACGGCGGCGGCCGGCGGCGCAGCGGCCGCCGCCGGACTCAGCCCGGCGAGCAGGGCTCCGGCCACGGCGACGGCCCGTAGCCGTCCCAGGTGTCGGCCGGCGCGGTACTTCAAGCGTGGGAGCACAGACTGCGTGGCGGACGTGCGGTCATGGTTGGGCTGGAGAGGCACGGGCATCCCTTTCGGCGTTGTTGATCAACAGCGGCAGCGTAATGTCGGATATGTCGAGATCAAGGTCAACCACGCCGATCTATCGATGTTCTTGCATTTGTCGTGATTTGCATGTAAATGATCACCTGATCGCGATCGTCAAAGCCGAGCTGTGATGGTTCAGGCGTGAAGAGGTTTCACTGAACCTTTTTCATCCTGTGTTTTCGCAGGTGATGAGGGTACGGACCGCAACAACGATGCGGCTGGTGCGGTTGGTTGGGCAGCGGGTCCGGCGGAGGACGCGCCAGGTCTTCAGCAGTGCGAAGGCGCGTTCGCCCGGTGCTCGGAGTCGGACGTGGTCTCGGTTGTACTGCTGGTAGTGCGGGGGCTGGATGCTGTGGCGGTAGTAGGGAGTGCGGACGGTGGCGCCGGCGCCTTGGTCGGTCCGGTCGGCCGGGCTCGTCCGCGGCGATTCGGTCAGTGGGGATCAGGGTCCCCTCAACGATGACGAAGTCGTCTTCACCCATTCCCACCAGCGCCTCGTGCGGACCGGGCGTCCATGCGGCCAGGACCTTGAGCGTTTCGTCGACGTACCGCCAGGCGGTAGCCGTGGAGACGCCGAAACCAGCCGCGAGCTGCGGGAACCTCTCGTTCTTCCGTAGATGAGCCAGTGCCGGCAGGGCCTGCTTGCAACAACCCAGATGCCGCCACGGCGAGTTCAGCTCCTGCCGACGGGCATGGATCAGCCAGGAGACGTGTTCGACGAGCTCGTGCGGGACATCGAGCGTGGAAGAATACGGAACCAACAGGCCCCTCGTCGCCGACGTGATGAGTGGTATCACCACGCCAGCGACGAGGGGCTCTGCTGCGTCACCTCTACCCCGTCTGACCAGCCCCTTCACAGCCAAAGACGCCGGAGCGCACCAGAACGAGCGGGCGACAGCGAGGACGGCGAGCTTGCACTCCTCCTGGCTGCTGGCCGGACAGGAGACTCTAGATTCCCGGCCGCGTCGTGAACCGGGCCGGCAACGGATACTGCCGCGAGGGCAAGACCGACGCCCGTGACGCCTTCGTGATCGCCGACGAGGTCGGCATTCGCAGGGACGCAGGCTCATGCGGTCGGCCGATGAGGCCCTTTGGGCTGGAGATCCTCAACCATCCGTCAACGGTTTCAATCAGGTTTATAGGCGTCCTGCAACAGCGTGGCTTCTCCATCAGGACGGGCAGGTCGTGGCTGAGCCCCCTCGCCGGTCGGGAGGGGGCTCAGGCCTGTTCGTTCAGCAGGACGCGGGCGGGATGCTCTGCTCGTACTTGAAGACGTTGTGGGGGTCGTACTCCGCCTTGATCTTGCGCAGTCGGTCGAAGTTCGATCCCCAGTAGGCGGTCTCCCAGTCCTGCATGCCGATGTTCGCCACGTTGACGTAGGCACCGTCTACGTAGGGGCGCAGTGCCTGGCTGAATTCGGCGATCCAAGCCTGGGCCTGCGGGGTGAGCGGGTCGCAGACGCCCGGCTGGTCGGAGCGGGTCCCCCAGCCGGCGCCGGGCTCGGAGTAGAAGAGCGCGTCGCGGTGCGGGAACGCCGTGCCGCCGCGGGGGCTCTTCCTGACCGCCCCGCCGAACGCCTGCACGAAGAAGTTGCTGTCGTCCGTGGGCGCGTCCCGCATGAACGAGGAGACCACATCGATCGCCTTCCTCGGGAACGGCTTTCTGGCGAACTGCGAGAAGAACTTCCAGTTCGCGGGTTCGTCCGCGATCGGGATCTGGAAGCCCGCGTACACGTCGCCCCAGTTCCCTACCTGCACCGACACCTGGGGGCTGTCGACCGACAGGATCGGGGCCAGCAGCTTCTTCGCCTCCGCGGGTGTTCCTTCCGCGAGGACCCCAAACAGCAGGATCTGGTTCCGGTGAATTTCGAGCTGGGTGCCGAGGCGGTCGTCCGTGTACGGCGCAGTACGCTGATAGGCCTCGAAGATCCTGGACAGGTCGCCGATTCCGTCCCAAGTCGCCTGCAAATACGTGACGCTCCTCAGTGGGGCCACTTTGTAGGTGAGTGAGGTGACGATCCCGAAGTTGCCGTTCCCGGCTCCGCGCAGCGCCCAGAGCAGGTCCGGGTTGTTGTGCAGATCGGCCTTGACCACCTTGGCGCACTCGGCGCCTTCCGCAACGACGACCTCGGCACCGATCAGGCTGTCGCAGGCCATGCCGATCCAGCGGGTGAGGAAGCCGAGACCGCCGCCGAGTGTCGCCCCGGACAGGCCCACGCTGCCTTCGGTCCCGGTCGTCACCGCGAAGTTCTGCTCCGCGAGCGTGGTCACCGCTTCCAGCTGGTTGAGTCCGGCGCCGACCGTCGCGACACGGGCGGCGCTGTCGATGCGGACCGACTTCAGCTCGCTGATGTCGATCACGAGGCCGTTGTCGATGTTCGACCAGCCCTCAGTGTTGTGGCGGCCGCTGCGGACCCGTAGCGCGACGTCGTTCTGCCGTGCCCATGTAAGGGCGTTCACCACGTCCTGGGTGTTCTGGGCGAAGACGATGACCAGCGGATAGCGAGAGATGAGCTGGTCCCAGCCGAGGCGTGCGTCCGTGTACCCGGCGTCGTCGGGGCGGACGATGCGGCCGGTCAGCTTCGCCGGCGGGCACTTCGCGTTCGCGGACGCCTCGTTCACGGCGCTCGCACCGTGGGCCTCGGTGGCCGCGAAGCCCTGCGTGACGACCGCACCGGCACCGGCGGCCGCCGTCGCCTTGAGCACTTTACGACGGGAAAAGTCGTTCATGGTCCGTTTCCTCTCGGCCACCAGCGGGCGCGAATTATTCACTTGCGGGCGATTTGGGCGAAGCGGACAGTAGCAAGGATGACCGCGGTGGACTGCATCGACACACTCGCAACCACGGCCGAAACGACCCAACGGCCGTAGCCCAGGCACGAACCCGGTGTGCTTGGTTGGTGATACGACCACCCTGGCCGGCCAACCCACTTGCGTCTCGGCTGCCGGCTCCTTCAGGCAGCCGTGGGCGCTCGACCGAGACCCGGCGGCCAGCAGGCCGGAGAATCACCTCGGTTGCGCCTTGGACGAGCCTCCGGGCCGCTCCCGGGCAGGTTGGAAATGCACCCGCCCCGCGGGTTCGCGGACACCTTCGGCCGAGAGGCTGCCGACAGCCCCTGTGGTGGCCGAGCTTGCCGCCGTGGGCCTGGGTGAGGCGGGCGTCGAGGGTAGGTGCTCCTCACCCACCTCCCCCGGTGGTTCGGCCCCGTCACGCCCTGCCCCGACGGCTACCACGCACCTCGACTGGTGGCCTGGGACATCAGCGTTGACCGGCCCTGGCTCGCGGTGGAATGCGCGTTGGACGGCGCGCCCGAACCAGCACCGGCTGGGGCCAGCGCACAGCCCCGGCCCCGCCGCGCTGCCCTACGTTGGCGGCCCGGGCGGACCATGGCCAGATCCACGCGGCCAGGGACATCTCCAAGCCGCTGCCGCTCCGGAGGACGGCCTGAAAGGCTCACCGATTCGACGGCGCGGGCTTCGATGTCACTCTGTTGGGGCCCAACCGGCCAGACCATGTCCGCAAACGCCCTACGGGGCTTGATCCATGGAGTGGGCACCCCCTCGACACTCGGCGAGGCATGGCCCCAACCGAGCGACAGCGGCGGCTTCGACTCCGCGCTTTGTTGACCGTCCACAACGCTGCACAGGGACTTCCGCGACATACCGACAGCAAGCCGCGGTCCCGAACGAGAGCCCACCTGGAGCTGCCCGCGGCAGCCGAAGAGCCCTGGACCAGGCCCCTCGGCATGCCGCTCCTCTGCCGGGAGGCGCGCCCGGACTCCCTGCCTCGACATCTAACTACTCGTCAGTAGAGTCAGTAAAGGGTCAGCATTCGTCCGACCAGACCTGACCACAGCCTGTTTCACATGAGACTCAACCTCAAGATCGGGAGAAGCCCCCAGAGGCCTCGCAGACATACGACGGACCTTCAGAAGCGGAGCGACAGCGCGGCCACTACCCTGACTTCACCCTCAGGACATACATGCAGTTCAGCGCACTCTTCCCCTGGGCTTCAGGCGAGTTGGAGGGAGTTCCGGGGCCGGAAGCGGAGCACCGTCGTAGCCCTTGACCTCGCCGAATCTCGTCCCGTTCATCCAGTCCTCGCGGGCCTGCGCGATATCCTCTTGGGACCGTCCGATCCAGTTCCAGAACATCACGATCTCCTCCTCGAACGGCTCGCCGCCCAGCAGCATCAGGCCCGCGTCCGTGGCCGCGCGCAGGGGGAGTTCCGTGCGGCCGCAGCCGAGGTAGAGCATCGAGCCCGGGAGGACCGGGACGCCGTCCACGTGGGCTTCGCCCGACATCGACAGGACCGCGTACTCGAAGTCCGGGTTCAGCGGGAGCCGGGTCTCCGTGCCCGCCGCGAGGGCCAGGTCCGCGCCGACGATCGGGCTGTACGCCGTGCCCGGCGAGGTCGCCGTGTCCAGGGTGCCCAGGATGACAATGGCGGTCAGGCCCGGGGCGGTCACGTGTGGGAGCTCCGCGTGGTGCTGGAAATGGGGTTCCACATGGCGGTGGGCCTCCGGGAGGGCCACCCACAGCTGGGCGCCGTGCAGGAGGCGGCCGTGCGAGCGGGGGCTCTCCTCGGAGTGGCTGATGCCGCGGCCCGAGGTCATCAGGCCGAGCTCGCGCGGGCGGATCGTCTCAAGGCTGCCCACGCTGTCCCGGTGCAGCACCTCGCCGTCGTGCAGCCAGCTCACGGTCTGGAGCCCGGAGTGCGGATGCGGGGCGACCTGCATGCCGGGCTCGCCGGCGATGTCGTCCGGGCCGTAGTGGTCGACGAAGCACCAGGCGCCCACCATGCGGCGTCCCAGGTTGGGCAGGAGTCGGCGGACCTCGGTGGATTCCCCGAGCTTGACCGTGCGCGGGCTGAGGAGCTCGCGCACGGGTTCGGCCACGACGAAGCCGCGGCCGCCGCAGGCGGAGAGAGCGGGCTGGCGATCGAGATTGCTCATGCCGCACAACTTAGTACCGCCACCAGCGCCGCGTTCGGTGGAATGTCCGGCTGCTGTCACGTGTTGGAGGGGGCGGACGCACCACCTGAACGGCGGAAGGGACGCGATGAACGCGCCGACGACGTATTTCGAGCACGGGACGGCAGCCGAGCGCTGGGACCGGGCCCGGCTCTTCTTCGACGCGAAGGAGTACGCGACGGCCGCAACCATCCTGGTCGCACTGGCCGACGAGGCCCCCGAGCAGCTGGCGCCCCGGCTGCTGCTGGCCCGCGCCTACTACCACTCCGCCCAGCTCTCGCGCGCCGAGCACGAGCTCCGCGCCATCCTGGAGCGCTGGCCCGTGGAGGACTACGCGCAGCTGATGCTCGGCCGGACGCTGGAGCGCCAGGGCCGGGCCACCGAAGCCCGCCCCCACCTGCGGATGGCCGCCGCCATGGCCGGCGACTTCCCCGAGTAGCGCACCCACCGGCGCACCCGTTGGCGCACCCACCGGCCCCGTGCGTGCGGGGCCGGGCGGCCGCCTCGGTTAGCCTGGGGGCACGATGAACCGTCTGACCACTCCTTTCGGCTCCTACGAGCTCACCCGCTTCCCCGAAGACCCGCGCGACCAGCTCCGCGCCTGGGACGCCGCCGACGAGTACCTGCTGCGCCACCTCGAGTCCGGCACGGGGGACCACGGCCCGGTCGACCTCGCCGGCGCCGGGCAGATCACCATCCTCGGGGACCGTTGGGGGGCGCTCACGACGGCGCTGGCCGCGTACCACCCGACGCAGATCACCGACTCCTACCTCGCCCGGGCCGGCACCGCGGCGAACCTGGACCGCGCCGGCATCGGCACCGCCAAGACCACGGTGCGGCTGCTGACCACGCAGGACGCGCCGCCCGAGCGGATCGACGTACTCCTCGTCCGGGTGCCGAAGAGCCTGGCGCTGCTCGAGGACCAGCTGTACCGGCTGGCCCCGCACGTGCACGCGGGCACCGTCATCGTGGGCACGGGCATGGTCAAGGAGATCCACACCTCCACGCTGAAGCTCTTCGAAAAGATCCTCGGCCCGACGAAGACCTCGCTCGCCGACAAGAAGGCCCGCCTGATCTTCTGCACGCCCGGCGCCACGCCGACGCGGTCCGTCGACCCGTGGCCGGTGACGTACACGCTGGACGCGGAATCGGGCTCGGGCTCCGGCCTGACCGCCGTCAACCACGCCGGGATCTTCTGCGCGGACCGGCTCGACGTCGGCACCCGCTTCTTCCTCCAGAGCATCCCGAACAACACCAACGGCGCCCGGGTCGTGGACCTCGGCTGCGGCAACGGCATCGTCGGCACGGCGGTCGCGGTCGCGGACCCCGCCGCGGAGATCGTGTTCACCGACGAGTCGTACCAGGCGGTCGCCTCGGCGAAGGCCACGTTCCGCGCCAACGTCCAGCGCGAGCGCGAGCGGGCCGACTTCCTCGTCGGCGACGGCGTGTCCATGCTGGACCCGGCCTCGGTCGACCTCGTGCTGTGCAACCCGCCGTTCCACTCCCACCAGGCGACGACGGACGCGACGGCGCTGCGCATGTTCGCGCAGTCGCGCAAGGTGCTGCGTCCGGGCGGTGAGCTGTGGGTGATCGCCAATCGCCACATGGGCTACCACACGCACCTGCGCCGCCTCTTCGGCAACAGTGAAGTCGTCGCGAGCGAGCCGAAGTTCGTCGTACTGCGGGCGGTCAAGCAGGAGATGCGGCCGCGCCCCATGTGACCTGCCGGTATACCCGTCGGTACGGCGCGCGGTACGTCCTACACTCGGCCGCGTGAGCAGCCTGGTGCGACAAGACGACACGGACGACGGTACGGACGACCGTGCGGGCGGCGGTGCGGGAGGCGGAGCGGGCGACCGTGCGGGCAACGGTCCCAGCGGCGAGCGCTACCGCCGGGAGGACCTGGCCCGCGCGGCCGGCGTCAAGGTGCGCAACCTGCGCTACTACCAGGAGCGCGGACTGCTCCCGGCGCCGCGCCGCGAGGGCCGCATCGCCTGGTACTCCGCGGACCACCTGACCCGGCTGCGGCTGATCAGCGATCTACTCGGGCGCGGGTACACCGTCAACGGGATCGCCGAGCTGTTGCACGCCTGGGAGGCGGGCGGCGGCCTGTCCCAACTCCTGGGCCTGGAGCGGGCGATGACCCGGGACTGGGTCCAGGAGGAGCCGGTCACCATGACCCTGGCCGAACTGCGCGAGCTGTTCGGCCCGTCCGCGACGGCCGAGGACACCAGGCGGGCCTCCGAGCTGGGTTACGTACGGATCGAGGGCGACCGGGTCACGCACCGGAGCCGGCGGCTGCTGGAGGCGACGCTCACGCTCGTACGGCAGGGCGTGCCCCTGGCGGAGATCCTCGATGCGGGGGACTTCGTACAGACACAGGCGGCCGCGCTCGCCGACCGGTTCGTCGGACTGTTCCGGCGGCATGTGATCGGCCCGGACGGGCTGGAGCAGCTTTCGGCCAGCCAACTGGATCACATCTCGGATGCGGCGGCGGCGCTGCGTCCGGTGGCGGGCGAGGTCGTGGCCGCGGAATTCGCCCGGGCGATGGCCCGGCGGATGGAGGCGGAGGTCGCCGAACTGCTGCGCAAGGATGCAGAAGAAGCGGTAACCGATCAGTAGGAGTCGGCCGAAAAGGCACGGTCGAACAACCTTGCCAACCCCCATTGGCACTCTTACATTCAACTCGTCGGTAACAACGGTGCACAGCCGAAATAAGGGACGATCTCATGGCAGATTCCCCCAACTTATCGGATTCCTCCGCCCCGCCCGGCAGAAACGACGAGGGAGGCGGCCGCGTCCGCTGGCGCCGCTTCGCCGTCCTGACCGTCCCCGCCATCGCCGTGACCGCGGGCCTCGGCATCGCCCTCGCGCAGGGCGCGCTCGCCGCCTCCTTCGCCGTGTCGGGCCAGCAGTTCAAGGTGTCGGCGACGAGCCTGGAGGGCGAGGGCTTCGCCCAGTACGGCAGCATCGACGTCAACGCCCGTGAGGAGCTCATCCCGGTGGCGGTCACCGCCATCAAGGAGGCCAAGCTCCACAGCCTCTGCCAGTCGGTGGTGACCACGCTCCCGGTCGTCGGCGACATCTCGCTCAACCTCACCGCGGGCAAGAAGACCCCCGTCGAGGCCAGCAACCTGTTCGTCGACGCCACCCAGCTCTCCGGCAACGCCGTCTTCACCAACATCGAGATCGGCCGCGACGCCTCGACCCTCGACAAGGGACCGACGGAAGCCGTGGGCATGCAGGACCTGTTCGCCCAGCAGGCGGACACCGTCAGCATCACCGATCTGCAGCAGACGGCCTGGGCCACGAACGCGGGCACCTTCAAGCTCTCCGGGCTCAGCATGAACATCAGCAAGGGCAAGAAGGAATGCTTCTGAGCCGCTGGCGGCGGTGGCGGCGGGGCAGGCCGTTCTGGGGAGGGCTCTTCGCCATCCTCGCCGGGGCCGAGATCTGCGCCCTGCCGCTGGCACCGCTGAAGGTGATGCTCCAGCAGGGCATCGCGGGCATCCCGTCCGTCCTGATGGGCATCGTCATGATCGTGCTCGGCCTCACTGCCTGGTTCTCGCCCGCACAGCGGAGCCTCGCCGGTGTCCTCACCACGCTCATCGCGACCGCCGCGCTCGTCCTGTCGAACCTCGGCGGGTTCCTGATCGGCACCCTGCTCGGGATCCTCGGCGGCGGGCTGATGTTCGCCTGGCAGCCGAACGCCGCGGCACGCCACTCGCCCGAAGAACGGTCCCCCGAACTGCAGTCCCCCGTACCCCCGCAGTCCCCCACCCCAACCGGCACCACTGCGCACCCTGATCCCCAAGGAGCACAGCCATGAGCCGCACGCGTACCGCGCTCGCCCTCGGGTTGGCCGCCGCCGGAGCGCTGTCGGTGGCCTCGGTCACCGCCACAGCCGCGCCCTCACCCCTGGCCGGATCGACCACCGTCACCCCGGCCGGACACTCCTTCAAGGCCACCCTCAGCGGGAAGGCCACCCTCAAGGCCGGTTCGGTCACGGTGACTTGTACGGTCTCCGTCTCCACCGGCACGGTCCCGGCCGCCCCCGGGAACCAGAACGCCGCCGGGCCCGTCTCGTCGCCGATCTCGCCCCCGACGTACAGCTCCTGCACGTCCAGCATCTGGGGTGTGACTCCGACGGTCACCACCAGCGGCTCCTGGTCGGTGTCGATGCAGGACGGCTCCCCGGTCACCGCCACCATGACCGTCCCGGTGGGCGGGCTCGTCGTACAGACGTCCGGCCTGGCCACCTGCACGGTCACCGCGGCCCCGACCGCCCCGGCGAACGTCGCCGGGACCTGGGCGAACGGCGCCCCGCCGAGCCTGACCTTCACCAACGCCTCCGTGCCGGTCACGGTCACCGGCGGGTTCGGCTGCCCGACCAGCGCGACCTCGTCCGTCTTCAACGCCGTGTACAAGGTCACCGACACGACCGACCCGGCGCAGCAGATCACCGTCGGCCCCTGACGGGCGACGGCAGCCCGCGCACGAGGAGGCCCGCCGGCCCGGATCGCTCCGGGGCCGGCGGGCCTTTCGCACGCAACGGGCCCACGGGGCCTCAGCGGTGCGCCGGGAACTCCACCACCTGCTGGTACGTGGGCCGGTTCTGCCAGTTGATCTGCGGATGGCTCAGCCCGCCCACCGGACGCTGCACGATCGAGTCCGCGCACCACTGGTTCCCGGCCGCGCAGGTCCCGTCGGCCGGGTACACCGACGCCGGGGTGGCGGCGGCCGCCTGCTTGAGGGTGGCCGCCATCGCGTCGCGGCACGCGGACAGCGAGCCACCGCCGCAGTACGCCTTGGCCAGCGGACCGGCGACCGGGCGCCCGAGCACCGTACGCAGGTCCTTGTCCGCGTAGCTCCACCAGCCGTACTGGAACGCCGACCCGGCGTGCGAACCGGTGGGCCCATGGCCCGCGTTGGGCGCCTCGTCGACGGAGAGGGAGGCGCGCAGGGCGTCGTACAGCGGCGCCCCGAGCCCCGGTTCGAACTCGGCCTCGATCAGCAGCGGCCACCAGGCGTCCATGATCCGGATGGCATCGGCGTGCGCGTACGCCTTCGAGCCCTGCGCGGTCTCCTTGCGCTCGGTCCCCGCCGCCTGCCACGCGGCCAGTTTGTCCATGGCGGCGGTCACCGCCGGATCGGTGACCGGCCGGCTGCGCAGCACCGCGAGCAGCTCGGGCAGCAGGTTCTCGGCCCGCAGGTCGGTGACGGCCGCGTCCGCCATGGCCTGGGTGAGCTTGGCCCGCGTGACCCCGCCGGCGGCGACGAGCGGCTTGACCCGCTGGTCGAGGAGATCGCCGCGGTGCACCGAGCCCATGCCGAAGCCGGCCGCGCTGTAGCCCTCGGCCTGCCTGTTGTTCCAACTGATGTAGTAGTCCTGCCCGATGGACTGCGGGTGTTCGGCGGGCGGCGTGTAGGCGGCGGTGTTGGCCACCGGGTCGAAGCCCTGCCACTCGTACTGCTGCCGGGCGTGCACGGGGAGGGCAGCGTCGACTCCTGCCGGGCGGACCGGGTTCAACCCGCTGTTGTAGTACGCCGCTTCACGCGCGTCGGCGTAGAACCAGTTGAAGGCGTAGCCGATGTGCTGGGCGGCCTGCTGGAACGTATGGGCGTCCTTGACGTACGAGGGGTCGTTCAGCATCTGGAAGCCGATGATCGAGTCGGCCTCGTGGCGGTACGTGGAGCGCAGCGCGGTGTAGGCCACGGGCTTGCCCGCGACGGTGGCGCGGTGGGTGACGATGCCGTAGTTCGTCCGCCAGACCTGCATCCGGTACGAGCCGTTCGGCGTCGGGTCGGCCACCGAGCTCTTCCAGGCGTTGGTGCGCTCCAGCTTCTCCATGGGGGTGCAGGTGCCGCGGTAGAGGTACGAGGCGCTGGCCGTGGTCGGGGCCCCGCCGCCGGGCTCGCACAACTCGACGGCGAAGGTGTCGGTGATGTCCTGTCCGGCGGAGGTGGCGCTCCAGGCGTAGTCCTGGCCGCGGCCGAGCTGGACGTACATGCTCACGCCGGCGAAGGACGCGCCGCGGGCGCTGATGCCGGGGCCCTGGAGCTCCTGGAGCATGAGGAGCTGGGGCGCGAGGTAGCCGGTCTGCGGCCCGAAGACGGCGACGGGATGGCCGCTCGCGGTCTTCGACCCAGAGACGAGCAGGGCGTTGGACATGCTCTGTTTGACCGGCTTCGGCGGGTCGGCGGCGGCTGCCGTGGCCGCAGCGCCCGTACGGTCGTGGACCAGCTGCTCGGCGGTGACCGAGCCGGGGTCCGGGAGCGCGGTGCCCTGCGGGTTCGCGGGTTTCTGCGCGTAGGGGAAGCTCGTGCCGTCGTGGACGGTGAGCACGGCCTCGGGGTCGTTGCGCTCGCGGAAGGACTCCCAGACGCGGGTGCCCTCCTCGAGGCCGTACTTCTGCTGCGCGGAGAGCAGGGAGAGCGCGGCCTGTACCTCGCCGCCGCCACCGCCACCGAACAGGCCGCCGACGACGGAGGCGAGGGCGATCAGGTCGGTGACCTTGAAGGGCTGTATCTCACCGGCGTTGGTGATCGAGTCGATGTGTCCGGTGAGGACGTACTCGCCGGGGAAGTAGCGGCCGTTCTTGGACTGGACGCGGTAGGCGTTGATCCCGTCGACGTACGCCTGCGCGTCCTCCATCGCGAGGCGGCCGCGGTCGCCCTCGGTGGTGCGGATCCGGTCCACCTGGGCCTGGAGATCGGCCTCGGTGTACGGGGCCTGCGGCCAGAACTGCTGCTCCAGGCCCTGGTTGGCGAGGGCGCCGCCGGCGAACGGGGTCAGGTCGCCGCGGCCGACGTGGCGGAAGAGGTCCATCTGCCAGAGCCGGTCCTGGGCGGCGGCGAAGCCCGCGCCGAAGGAAGTGCCGTAGCGGGTGGTGCCCTTGATGTGGGGGACGCCGGTCTTCTTGTCGCGGGTGATGGTGACGTCGGAGCGCGGGCTGGAGGTCGACTCGACCTGGTCGGCGGGGACGCCGAAGGAGGCGTCGTTGAAGAAGTCGTTGACCTTGGCGTCGGTGAGACCGGGGTATCCGGCCACCAGCGAGTCGTAGCGGGCCAGTTGGTCGGAGGCGTGGGCGGGCATCGTGCCGAACGCCTTGTGCAGGAGGATCTGGGCGAGGGTCGCGTTGCCGTTCTGTCCGGGCGGCAGGATGTCCGCACACTGGCCGCCGCAGTGGTCGGCGACGGGGAGCGGCACGGGCACGTCGGCGCCGGCGGCGGCCGCGGGTGCGAGCGGGGAGAGCAGGGCGGCGCCGAGGGCGATCACCCCGGCGGCGACGGCAGTTCTCAGGCGAGCGGTGGGACGTCGCATACGTGCTCCTCCGTGGGGGGCAGGAACCGGTCACGGGGGAGGGTACTGGCGGGAACTACCGCTCAGTAAGATGAATGACCGTCACTTTTCAGTTGGCGTCGGGACGGCGTCGGCGTCGAGGGTATAAATCCGTTGCCGGAACTGCGGGGTGTCGGACAGGCTCGCTGCCATGTCTCAGACTGCGATGTCCCAGAACGCGCGCCATATCGCCGACCTCTTCTCCGGCGGCCGGCTCACCGCGATCCCGCGCAAGGCCGCGCGCCGCGAGCAGTTGCTCGCCCACCTCGCCGAAACCCTCTTCGCGGAGGACCGGGAGTACACCGAGCCCGAGGTGAACGACGCCCTGCGCACCGTGCACGAGGACTGCTCGGCGCTGCGGCGCTACCTGATCACCTCGGGCCTGCTGACCCGCACCCGGGACGGCAGCAGCTACCGCCGGGCCGGCGTCGTGGACCCGGCTATCCCCGGTACGTCTCCAGCAGCCTGAGCCAGATCTCGCTGATCGTCGGGAACGCCGGGACCGCGTGCCACAGCCGGTCGATCGGGACTTCCCCCGCGACCGCGACCGTGGCCGCGTGCACGAGCTCGGCCGCGCCCGGGCCGACGAAGGTGACCCCGAGGAGCACCTCCCGGTCCAGGTCGACGACCATCCGGGCCCGCCCGCGGTACCCGTCGGCGTACAGGCCCGCGCCCGAGACCTTGCCCAGGTCGTAGTCGACGGCACGCACCCGGTGGCCGGCCCGCTCGGCCTCGGCGAGGGTGAGGCCCACCGCCGACGCCTCCGGGTCGGTGAACACCGCCTGCGGCAGGGCCTGCGTATCGGCGGTCGCCGCGTGCGCGCCCCAGCGGCCGGTGTCGAGCTCGGTACTGCCCGTCGCGCGGGCAGCGATCGCGGCGCCCGCGATCCGGCCCTGGTACTTGCCCTGGTGGGTCAGCAGCGCGCGGTGGTTCACATCGCCGACGGCGTACAGCCAGTCATGGCCCCGGACCCGGCAGCTGTCGTCGACCGGAATCCAGTCGCCGGGCGTCAGCCCGACGGTCTCCAGCCCGATGTCCTCGGTGCGCGGCGAGCGGCCGGTCGCCATCAGCAGCTCGTCGCCCTCCAGGCTCTCCCCGCCCTCCAGTACGACCTGGACCGGCCCGGTCGAGCCGTTCCGTACGACCGCCTCGACGGAGACGCCCGTACGGACCACCGCGCCGGCCTCGCGCAGCGCCTCGGCGACCAGTTCTCCGGCGAAGGGCTCCATCCGCGGCAGCAGTCCGGAGCCGCGGACCAGGACCGTGACCTGTGAGCCGAGGGCCTGCCAGGCCGTGGCCATCTCGGCGGCCACCACCGAGCCGCCCACGATCAGCAGCCGGCCCGGCGCCTGCTGGGCGGAGGTGGCCTCGCGGCTGGTCCACGGCCGCGCCCCGGCGAGCCCGGGCACGTCCGGGACCATGGCTCGGGTACCGGTGGCGACGACCACCGCGTGCCGGGCGGCGAGCACGTGGTGCTCCCCCTCGGGGCTGGTGACGGCCACCTTGCGGACGCCGTACAGGCGCCCGTGGCCCCGGTAGAGGTGGACGCCGATCGAGTCGATCCACTCGACCTGGCCGTCGTCCTTCCAGCTGCCGGTCCAGTAGTCGCGGTGCGCGAGCACGGCCGCCGTATCGAGCGGCCCGCCCACGGAGCCCGCGAGGCCGGGCACCCGGCGGGCGTCGGCCCTTGCCAGCGCCGGGCGCAGCAGCGCCTTGCTCGGGACACAGGCCCAGTACGAGCACTCCCCGCCGACGAGTTCGGCCTCCACGAGTGCCGTGGTCAGCCCGGCGGCGCGGGTCCGATCCACGATGTTCTCGCCGGCCGGTCCTCCCCCGAGCACCACGACGTCGTACTCCACCGCTTCCGACACAGTCACCTTCCGGGGCTCCAGGGGCTCATGTGCCTGTCACCTTACGTGGGGACCGCGGGAGACGCGGGAAACGCGCGGCGGCGCGCCCCCGCGAACGGTCGGCGGCCGCGAATCGGCCGGTCGGTGGCCGGTCGGCGGGCCGGAGCTCAGGCCTCCGCCGTGCCGCCGTCGCCGTCCTTGCCGTCCTTGCCGTCCTGCTGTGACGCGGCGATCTTCGCGCGCACCTCGTCCATGTCCAGCGCCCGCGCCTGCCCGATGAGATCCGTCAGCGCGGCCTCGGGCAGTGCGCCGGGCTGCGCGAAGATCGCCACCTGGTCCCGGACGATCATCAGCGTCGGGATCGAGGTGATCTGGAAGGCGGCGGCCAGCTCCTGCTGCGCCTCCGTGTCCACCTTGGCGAAGACCAGGTCGGGGTGGGCCTCGGAGGCCTTCTCGTAGACCGGGGCGAACTGCAGGCACGGCCGGCACCAGCCCGCCCAGAAGTCGATCAGCACGAACGGGTTCTCGCTGACCGTCTGGTCGAAGTTGTCCTTGGTGAGCTCGACAGTAGCCACGGCTTCCAGACCTCCTGAGTGGTTCGTATGCACCTTGAACGATCGGCCGGCCCCGAGCATTCCGCCCGTGGGGCCCGGGCCCCACGGGCGGCGGGTCCCGTGCCCGCGGCGCCTCAGAAGGGGTGCCCCGCCGGGGTCGAGCGGACCGTGGTCCAGCGCAGCTCCGTGAACGCGTCCAGGTTCGCCTCGCCGCCGAACCGGGCTCCGGTGCCGCTGGCGCCGACCCCGCCGAAGGGGGCCACCGCCTCGTCGTTCACCGTCTGGTCGTTGACGTGCGCGATCCCGGTCGGGATCCGCCCCGCCAGCTCGAGCCCACGCGCCGCGTCCCGGGTCACGATCCCGAGGGAAAGGCCGTACGGGCCGGCCGAAGCCAGGGCGACCGCCTCCTCCTCCGTCCCGAAGGACCGTACGGGCGCCACCGGGCCGAAGACCTCCTCCGCGTAGGCGGGGGTGTCGTCCGCGACGCCGGCCAGCACGGTCGGCCGGTAGAACAGCCCCTCGTGCGTTCCCCCGGCGACGAGCTTCGCGCCCTGCTCCGTACTGGCCTCGACCAGGCCGTGGACCCGCTCCAGCTGGCCGCGGTCGATCAGCGGGCCCAGGTGCACCCGGTCGCGGTACGGGTCCCCCACCGCCAGCGCCTCGGCGCGCGCGGCGAGCCGCTCGACGTACTCGTCGTACAGCGAGGCGTGGACGAGGTGCCGGCCGGCCGTCATGCAGATCTGGCCCTGGTGGAAGAACGAGCCCCACGAAGCCTGCGCGACAGCGGCCTCGACATCGGCGTCCTCGAGGACGACGAGGGCGGAGTTCCCACCCAACTCCAGGTGTGCCCGCTTGAGATGACGACCCGCCAGCTCGCCGACGACCCGCCCGACGGCCGTGGACCCGGTGAACGACACCACCCGCACCAGCGGGTCGGCGACCACCGCGGCCCCGGTCTCGGCGCCCCCGGGCAGCACGTGCAGCAGCCCGCCCGGCAGCCCGGCTGCGGCGAACACGGCGGCGAGCGCGAGGCCGCCGCACACGGCGGTCCGCCGGTCCGGCTTGAGCAGCACCGCGTTGCCGAGGGCGAGGGCCGGGGCGACCGAGCGGATCGCCAGGATCAGCGGGGCGTTGAACGGGGCCACCACGCCCACCACCCCGGCCGGGACCCGGCGGGTGAAAGAGAGCCGCGGCGCCTCGCTCGGCAGCACCTGCCCGGCCGGACGGGAGGCCAGCGCGGCGGCCTCGTAGCACTCCTGGGCGGCGACGTGCAGCTCGAAGTCGGCCTTGCCGGGTATGGAGCCGGACTCCCGCACCAGCCAGTCCCGCAGCTCCCCGGCGTGGGCGGCGAACAGGTCGCCGGCCCGGCGCAGGACGGCGGCCCGCTCCATGTGGGTGGCCCGCGCCCAGTCCTCCTGGGCGGCCCGGGCCCGTACGGCGGCCTCCGAAACATCGGCGGGGGCAGCCAGCTCGACGGTGGCGAGGGTAAGGCCGGTGGCGGGTTCGACGACCGGGGCGGCGCCGCCGGTGAGGGTCGGTCCGTCCTGCCAGAGCGTCGGTTCGAGGAGCGGCATGGCGCGGGGCCTCCGGTGGGGATGGGCGGGGCGGGGGGCGGCAGCACGCGCCATCGTGCCAGACCGGAGGCACCACATCTGTTCAGTTATTGGGCAGTTGACGGGCCGCCGTGACCGGAAACGATCGACGGCCGGGCCGCGTACGCGAGTTCAGGGCGGGCGTTCAGCGCTCCAGGACCAGCGCGATGCCCTGCCCGACCCCGATGCACAGCGTCGCCATACCGGTGCCCGAGCCGGCCACGGCCAACTGGTGCGCCACCGAGCCGGCCAGCCGCGCCCCGGACGCACCGAGCGGGTGGCCGATCGCAATGGCACCGCCGCGCGGGTTGAGCACGGCCGGGTCCAGCTCCGGCCAGGCCGCGAGGCAGCCCAACGCCTGTGCCGCGAAAGCCTCGTTGAGCTCAAGGGTGGTCAGGTCGGCCAGGCTGCGGCCCGCCTTGGCGAGCGCCCGCTGCACGGCGTCGACCGGGCCCAGGCCGAAGAACTGCGGCTCGATGCCCGTGGCCGCGGAGGCGCTGATCCGGGCGAGCGGCTCCCGGCCGGTGGCCGCCAGCCCCTCCTCGTCCGTCAGCAGCAGTGCCGCCGCGCCGTCGTTGAGCGGAGAGGCGTTGGCAGCCGTCACCGTACCCGTGCCGTCCGTCCGGAAGGCCGGCTTCAGGCGGGCCAGCGCCTCGGGCGTGGAGCCCTCGCGGATGCATTCGTCGCGTACGAGGTCCACCCCGGGGTACGGGACGACCTCGTCGTCGTACAGTCCGGCGGCCCAGGCGGCCGCGGCCTTGCGGTGGCTCTCCAGGGCGAAGAGGTCCTGGGCCTCGCGGGTGATGCCGTGCTTCTCCGCGATGAGTTCGGCGCCCTCGCCGAGCGAGCCCGTCCACTCCGCGGGCATGCGCGGGTTCGTCATCCGCCAGCCGAGGGTGGTGGACCACATCTGCTGGTGGCCGGCCGGGAAGCCCCGTTCCGGCTTCTGCACCACCCAGGGGGCGCGGCTCATCGACTCCACGCCGCCCGCGATGGCGACGGAGGCATCGCCCAGTGCGATCGCCCGGGCGGCCTGGATCACCGCTTCGAGACCCGAACCGCAGAGCCGGTTGACGGTGACCCCGGGGACGGACACCGGCAGCCCGGCGAGCAGCACGGCCATCCGGGCCACGTCCCGGTTGTCCTCGCCCGCACCGTTGGCGTCGCCGAAGACGACGTCGTCGATCCGCGCGGGGTCGAGGTCGGGCGTACGGTCCACCAGCGCCCGCACGACGTGCGCGGCGAGGTCGTCCGGGCGGACCCCGGCGTAGGCGCCGCCGAACTTGCCGATCGGGGTGCGGACGGCGTCGACGACGTACACGTCGCGGACACTGCGTCCGTCGCGGGCGGTGCGGATGCTCATCGCGGCTCTCCTGGGCGGATCCGTACGGGCGACGCCGGGGCGGTGCCGGGGTCGGCACCCGGTACGGCGCCGGGCGCGCCCGGTGGGGCGCGCCCGCAGTCTCCGTCCGCAGGTCACCGCCTGTCAACGGCCCCCTGCCGGCCATGCCCGGACGGCCTCGGCCGGCCGGGGGCAGACCGCCACGGGCGCGCGGTCACGGGCCTGCCGTCAGGTCGACTCGCGGTGGACGGCCACGGCGGCGATCAGGTCGTGCCGCTGCGTGATCTCGGACGGCTCGCGCACTGCCTGGTCCACCAGCGCGGCCAGGTGGTCCCCGGTGGGCAGCTCGATCTGCACCGTACTCAGCCGGGGCCGCAGCAGCCGGCCGATGAGCAGGTCGTCCGCGCCCATGACCGCGACGTCCTCGGGGACCCGCAGATCCTCGTCGAGCAGGGCGCGCATCAGCAGCATCGCGTACTCGTCGTTGTACGCGAACACCGCGTCCAGGCCGAGGGAGCGCCACCGGGCGGCCAGGGCGGCGGCCGACTCCTCCGAGTAGGCCATCGAGAGGGGCTCGATCGCGGCGGCTCCGATCGAGCGGGCACCCTCCAGCCGGGGCGTGGAGAAGAGCTCCAGCCCCGCCTCCTCGGGGACGACGACGCCGATCCGCCGGTGGCCCCGCTCGACGAGGTGGGCGGCGGCCCGCGCGCCGACCTCGCGCTGGTCCATGACGAGGGCGTGGGCCCCGGGGACGCCGACCGGGCCCATCGTTATCACCGCGCGGGCGCCGGCCCGTTTGAGCGTGGCCACGTTGTGCGCGGACAGGGCGATCTCGCCGAGCGAGATCACCGCGACCGGGCGCAGCTCGGCCCAGGCGCGGGCGGCCTCGTCGCCGCTGAGGCCGAGGCTGCCGTACTGGACCACGGTGTAGTCGAGGCGGCGCAGTGACCACTGGAGCTCGTTGAGGAAGGCGCTGTAGAGCGGGCCGATCGGCACGTGCGAGGTGGGCAGCAGCACGATCCGGGTGTGCCCGGCGCGCAGGCTGCGTGCGGCGGCGTGCGGCACGTACCCGAGTTCCTCGGCGGCCTGGCGGACCTTGCGGCGGGTCGGTTCGCTGATGCGTACGGCTTCCGCGTTGTTCAGGACGTACGAGACCGTCGCGCGCGACACACCGGCGAGCCGGGCCACGTCGGCGCTGGTCGGCACGGGGGCCGGCTTCGGCGATTTCGATGACTGTGACATTGCCGTGGCATCTTTCCAGACCGATTGCGACCGGGGGCTAGCGGATGGCCGGAAACGAATGCTACACAGTGGTTACACGATTCATTGACACGTGTAACCCGAGCGTCACATCCCGTTCCCCGGGGCAGCGCAGCACGTGTCCGACCGTGTCCCGCCGTGCCGTCGCCCTGTCGTGTTCCGTCGCACCCCCGCCGTCACGACAGGGCGGCGCGCACCCTCCCCGCACTCCCTCCGAGTCCTCCTCCACGCCCCCTCCCAGTGCCTCCCTGCGCCCCTCCTCCGTACCTCTCACCCCACTCCCGCCCCGTTTCCGCCCTGCCCTCACCCACCCTCACCCACCCTCATCCGCCCGAAGAACCCGCCCAGGAGGGCACCGTGGCCCTTTCCTCTCCCGGCGCCGGCACCGCCGGAGCCACCCCCGACGACGCGTCCGCCGCACCCGCCGCCACCGCCCCACGCGGTCCCGGACGCGGCCTGTTCCCGTTGCTTCTCGTCGGCAACAGCGCGATGTACGCCCTCTACATCGGCGTCGCCGGTGTCCTGCTCGCCCTGCAGGTCGAAGACATCGACCCGGCGAACAAGGTCTCCAACTTCGGCCTGATCGCGGGGGTCTCGGCGATCTTCGCCACGGTCTTCAACCCGGTCGCCGGCGCACTGTCCGACCGCAGCGGACGGCGCAATCCCTGGATCCTCGGCGGCGGACTCGCCGCCGTACCGGCGATGCTCCTGCTCGGCTTCGCCGACACGATCCTGCTGATCACGATCGCCTGGTGCCTCGGCCAGGCCGTCATGAACGTCTACCAGGCCGCCATCACCTCCGTGGTCCCCCGACCGGGTCCCGAAGTCCGCCCGCGGCAAGGCCTCCGCGGCCGTCGGCCTCGGCCTGCCCTTCGGCTCCACCCTGGGCGCACTGCTCGGCGCGGCGTTCTCGGAGGACTACCGCACCGGGTACCTCGTGTTCGGCGCGATCGTGGCGGGCGCCGCGGTCCTGTTCACCGCCTGCACGCGCGAGGAGCGGCTCCCGGCGCGCGCCCCGTTGCCCGTCAGAGCGCAGCTCGCCGCCTTCACCGGAGCCCTGCGGGACCACGACTTCCGGTGGGCCTTCATCGGGCGGGCGCTGCTGGTCCTCGGGTACTTCGCGGTCAGCGGCTACCAGCTGTACATCCTCCAGGACCACACGGTGCTGCCCGACGGCATGGAGCCGGAGGCCGCGGTGGCGGTGCTGATGCCGCTGACCAGCGTGGCGATGGTCGTCGCCACGGTCCTCGGCGGTTACCTCTCCGACCGGTTCGACCGCCGCAAGCTCTTCGTGGGCGCCTCCGCACTGCTGTCGGCCGTCGCGCTCGTGATCCCGGCCGTGTCGACCAGCTGGACGGCGATGCTGGCCTTCGCGGCCGTCAACGGACTCGCCTTCGGCTGCTATATGGCCGTGGACACGGCGCTGGTGACGATGGTGCTCCCGAAGGCGGAGGACGCGGCCCGCGACATGGGCGTGCTCAACATCGCCAACGCGGGACCGCAAATCATCGCGCCGTTCATCGCCTCGGTGATCGTCTCGCTGAGCGGCGACTACACCGCCCTGTTCGTCCTCGCGGCCGTCCTGTCGGTGGCGGGCGCCCTTGCGGTGAAGCCGATCCGCAGCGTGCGGTGAGGGTCCGGGGGGACTGCCGCTTCGATTCCGGGGATCTCCCCCACTCCTCCCGCTTCCCCCGCTCCCCCTCCGGCTCTTCCCTCGAACGCTTTTGCCGTGCGTCCCGTTCCCGAGAAAGGCATCACCGTGCAACTTCACACCCACACCTGGGGCGAGGGCGACCGCGTCGCCCTCCTGATCCACGGCATGATGGCCGACCACCGGACCTGGCGCCGGGTGGGTCCCGCACTCGCCGGGCGCGGCTACCGCGTCATCGCCGTGGACCTGCGGGGCCACGGCGCCAGCGGGCGCGGCGAGTACACCCCGGAGCTCTTCGCGGACGACGTGGCCGAGACCCTGCCGACCGGCGCCGACCTCGCCATAGGCCACTCGCTGGGCGGGCTGGCCCTCTCCCTGGCCGCGGACCGGCTGAAGCCGAAGCGGGCGGTGTTCTCCGACCCGGCCTGGCATCTGGCCAGCCCGGCCGAGGGCATGGGTCCGGAGGTGTTCGCGCAGTTCAAGTCCGCGCCCAGGGAGCAGATCCGGGCGATGAACCCGCGCTGGGAGGAGGCGGACGTCGATGCCGAGCTGGAAACCCTGGCCCTGTGGGACGAGTCGACGGCGCTGAGCCTGGCGTCGCTGTTCGGTGCGGACCTGCTGCCGGCGGCGCCGGTGGTTCCCTCGCTCGTACAGCTCGCCGACCCGAGCTTCCTCATCTCCCCGGAGCGGGCCGCCCTCCTCGAGGAGCGCGGTTTCGAGGTGCGCTCGGTCGCCGGCGCCGGACACACCATCCACCGGGACGACTTCGACGGCTTCATGGCCTCGCTGGAAGGCTGGGTCCAACCGCTCTAGCCACCCTCGGCCCCTCCCCGTTACCGTCGGTCCTACCGAGCGGTAACGGGGAGGTCCGATGTCGGTGACGTCAGGTACGAAGGCTTCAACTGTCTCTTCTGCTGTCTCTTCTGTCTCTTCTGTCTGTTCCGGTCTGGTGGACACGGCGAAGGCACTCGCCGAAGGAGGCGTCTCCGCACGCCGGTTGACCGAGGAGGCCCTCGAGCGGATCGCGGCCGCGCAGCCCGAGCTCAACGCCTTCCGGATCGTACGGACCGAGGCCGCGCTCGCCGAGGCGGACGCGGCCGACCGGCGGCTGGCGGCCGGTGAGCGGCTCCCGCTGCTCGGCGTACCGGTCGCCGTCAAGGACGACATGGACGTGGCCGGGGAGCCGACCGCGTTCGGCTGCCCCGGGGAGTTCCCTCCGAAGACCGCCGACAGCGAGGCCGTACGGAGGCTGCGCGCGGCCGGCGCGATCATCGTCGGCAAGACCCAGACGCCGGAGCTGGGGCAGTGGCCCTTCACCGAGGGCCCGGCGTTCGGCGAGACCCGCAACCCGTGGAACCCGGCCTACACGCCCGGCGGTTCCTCCGGCGGCTCGGCGGCCGCCGTGGCCGCGGGACTGGTCCCGGCGGCGCTCGGGTCCGACGGGGCGGGTTCGGTACGGATCCCCGCGGCCTGGACCCATCTGGTGGGGATCAAGCCGCAGCGGGGACGCATCTCCACCTGGCCGGAGCCGGAGTCGTTCCACGGGCTGACGGTCAACGGCGTACTGGCCCGCACCGTCGCCGACGCGGCGCTCCTGCTGGACGCCGCGAGCGGCCAGCACCCCGGGGACCGGCACCACCCGGCACCCGTCTCGGCGGTCGAGGCCACCCGCCGCACCCCGCGCCGGCTGCGCATCGCCCTGTCGTTCGGGATGGCCTTCACGGCGACGCCGAAGTCCCTTGATCCGGAGGTCCGTTCGGCCGTGGAGCGACTGGCCGGGCGGCTCGAGGCACTGGGCCACGAGGTGGTCCCGGAGGACCCGCGCTACGGGCAGATCGGCCTGGCCTTCGTCCCCCGTGCGACCCGGGGCGTACGGGACTGGGCGTCCCGCGTGCCGGATCCCGATCTGCTGGACCCGCGCACGCACGAGGCGATGCGCACGGGCGGCATCCTGGGCGGGCTGCCGCTACGGGTGTCCCGCCGGGCGGAAGTGCTGCTGCGGCGGCGGATCGGGGAGATCTTCGGCCGGTTCGACGTGGTCCTGACCCCGACGACGGCCACTCCGCCGCTCCGGATCGGGGCCCTGTCCGGACTCGGGGCGATGGCCACTGACCGGGCGATGATCGCGGCCTGCCCGTACGCCTGGACGTGGAACGTCCTGGGCTGGCCGGGGGTCAACATCCCGGCGGGCCTCACGGCCGACGGCCTCCCGCTGGGAGCCCAACTCCTGGGCCCGGAGGGAGCGGAACCGGTGTTGCTGGGGCTGGCTGCGCAGGCGGAGGCGGCGGAGGCCTGGACGCAGAGGTGGCCGGGCGGGGGGTGAGGGGGCGGGATCGGGGCGGGGCGGGCGGGGGTCGGGCGGGATCGGTGCGCTCGGCGCCGGAAGCGTCGGCCGGGACGCCGGGGCGGGGTCGGCCTGTCGGCGTCGGACCAGCTGACCGGGGGGCAGGAGCGAGGACCGTCGAAGCGGTACGGGAGGAGCCGATCGGGACGCCAGGGGCGGGGTTCGCACGCCCGGCGTCGGGTGAGCTGTTCGCGAGCCAAGAGCGAGCTTTGTGCACTCGGTGTCGGGAGAGCCGATCGGGACGCAGGGGGCGGGGTCTGTCGACTCGGTGTCGGAGTGGGTCCGGGGGCGTCCCGTCAGTCCACTGTCCTTCCGGTGCGTGCCGGGCCGTCAAGGGCGCTCCTTCGTCGCGTCGCTTCGCGATGGCCTTCGGCCACCCTTGACTGCCCGGCCCACCCCGGAAAGACAACAGACTGCCGGGAAGCCCCCGAAGGATGGCCGGGGGGTTCATGTTCCGATGAGGGCCCATCAGAGATGCCGAGCAGGGGCCCCTGTCCATCCGGAGTCCGTTCACCAGGACCACCGAGCCGGGGCGGTGATTGGGCCGCGGGGAGGGGAGGGCCCCCTGAAGGGCCCATAGGAAGCCCTTTCCGGTTCCGGGCAGGGTCAAGCCGCACCCGGCAGCGATGAGATGACGCTGCGGTGCCGGTTGGGCGGTGGACGCATCGAATCGCTACGCGCTCCTCCCTGCTTGGCGTCCGCAGCCGGTCTTTGGCTGGGCATAGGCCGCCCACGACCGGCACGGGGCGGCCGGGCATGCGACTGCGAGTTGTTTGTCCCGTTTTGGCGCCCAGTTGGGAGCTGAATGGGTGCCTGCCGTAGTGAGGGGTTGAGAAATCCGGCATCAGGCTCCCTCTCGCCCTCTTTTCGCCCCAAACAGCGTGCAGACGCCCGAAAGGCCGCCCATGGGGGGCGTCTGGGCGGCCTATGTCCGGCCCCAGACGGCCGTCGGCCGCCTCGCAGAGAGAAGCGCGTAGCGATCTGGGGCGTCCGCGGGCCCGCCCCTACCGGCATGGGCATCTGGCCGCTGTCTGGTGCAGGTTGACCCTTCCCGGAACCGGAAAGGCTTCATCTGGGCCCTTCAGGGGGCCTCCCCCTCCCCGCGGCCCCATCACCGGCCCGGATCGGTGCTCCTGGTGGGCTGGGTCCGGATGGACAGAGGCCGCCGGGCGGCATCTCTGATCTGGGCTGATCGGAACCCTGAACCCCCCGGCCATCCTTCGGGGGCTTCCCGGCAGTCTGTTGTCTTTCCGGGGCGGGTCGGTCGGTCAAGGGTGGCCGTAGGCCATCGCGTAGCGACGCGACGACGAAGGAGGAGCGCCCTTGAGGGACCGGCACGACACGGAAGGACAGTGGACTGACGGGAAGCCCCCGGACACACACCGACACCGAGTCGACAGACCCCGCCCCGGATGTCCCGGCCAGCCGTTCCGTCGCCGCGTACACGAACCCCGCCCAGACATGCCGACCGGTGCTTCCAACCCCGCCCAGGGCCTCCCGACCCACGCTCCCGACCAACCCCTCCACCCTCGACCCAGCAACCCCACCTCACCCCCACCCGCCCCCACCCCACCCCACCCCACCCCACCCCACCCCGCCCCCACTCCCTCAACAACCCGTTGAAAGATCCCCGATCTCGTGTACGTTTCCTTTGGGAACCAACTCGCAACGAGAGCGAAAAGCAAACGAGAGCGGGAGCACTCATGGCTCAGCATCAGCAGACGTGGACCGCCGTCGACGACTACTTCGGCGGGCTGCTCGTCGAAGAGGACGAGGCATTGGCCGCGGCGAACGTCGACTCCGATGCCGCGGGGCTGCCCGCGCACCAAGTGGCTCCGAATCAGGGGAAGCTGCTCAATCTCCTCGCCCGCATCCACGGCGCCCGCACCATCCTCGAGATCGGCACGCTCGGCGGCTACAGCACCATCTGGCTGGCCCGGGCCCTGCCCGCCGGCGGGCGGCTCGTCACGCTCGAGGTCGACGAGCACTGCGCCGACGTCGCCGCCGCGAACATCGCCCGGGCCGGGCTGGAGGAGGTCGTCGACATCCGGCGCGGCCGGGCCATCGACCTGCTGCCCGAGCTCAAGGGCCAGGCCCCGTTCGACCTCGTCTTCATCGACGCCGACAAGCCGTCCAACCCGGAGTACCTGAAGTGGGCCCTCGAGCTCACCCGCCCCGGGAGCATCATCGTCGGCGACAACGTCGTCCGCGACGGCGCCGTCGTCGATCCCGACAGCACCGACCCGCGTGTCCAGGGCGTCCGCCGGTTCACCGAACTCATCGCCGAGCACCCGAGGTTGACCGCCACCGCCCTCCAGACCGTCGGCAGCAAGGGCTACGACGGCCTCGTCCTGGCCCTGGTCACCGACTGACCGACTGACCGGCGCTGCCGCGCCGCGGGGGCACGAACCAGTAACCTCACCCGAATGACGGCACTTTCCCACCACAGCTCCGACCCCATCGAGCAGCCCGGCCGCGGCGGGGCCACCGCCACCACCGAGGCCGATCCGCATGCCATCGGGCCGGTGCGCACCGAGTACGCGCCCGACAAGGACGGCGATCCGGACCCCGGCGAAATCGTCTGGACCTGGGTCCCCTACGAGGAGAACGACGGCCGCGGCAAGGACCGCCCGGTGCTGGTCGTCGCCCGGGAGGCGGGCGGGCGGACGCTGCTCGCCGTACAGCTGTCCAGCAAGCAGCACGACAACGACCGGGAGTGGGTGCCGATCGGGACCGGGCCGTGGGACAACGCCGGGCGGGAGTCCTGGGTCGACGTGGACCGGGTGCTGCGCGTGCACGAGGCGGGCATGCGGCGCGAGGCGTGCGCCCTGGACCGGGGCCGCTTCCAGCTGGTCGTGAACCGGCTCCGCGAGCGCTACGGCTGGCGGTAGCCGGCCGGGCGTGGCCGCAGATCAGCCGCCGAGGCCGGCCAGCCCGGTCTCGGCGTAGTGCGGCCAGGCGCCGGCCTGCGCAGCGGGCAGGGCGACCCAGTCCTTGAAGGGGCGCCCCGCCCCGGAGGGGTCGAAGAGTTCGACGCCGGGCAGGGACAGGGCCTCGGTGTGTGCCGGGGTGCCCACCCCGAGTTTCACGGCGAGGGCATCGCCGTTGAGGCAGGCGAAGACCTTCCCGTGGGCCTTGAGGGCGCGCGCGCCGAACATGGCGCCCACGGTGACGCCGCGCGGCGCGAGGTCGGCGGCGATGTGGTCGAACAGCGCATCCGGGTCGGTCACACGACGAGTATGGCGGGCCTCACCGACATCAGCCCGGCACGACCGGCACGACCCGGCCCGGCGTCCGCCCGACCCGGCAGGCCCGGCACGACCTGGCCCGACAGGACCAGGCAGGACCCGACCCGGCCCGACCCGGCCCTCCCCCGCCACCCCCTCGGCCCCGCCGCCCCTGAACCGGCACCGCCGCTACCCCCCGAACCCCGCGAAAGCCCGCTCGAACGCCTCCCGGGGCCCCGGATTGCGGTCCAGAACCCCGAACACCACCCGTTCGAAGACCCCCGCGAAGCGCCCCGCCAGCAGTGCCCGGAAGGCCTCCGCGACCTCCGTGGGGTCGTTCTGGAACACCCCGCACCCCCAGGCCCCCAGCACCAGCCGCGGGTAGCCGTGCAGTGTCGCCGTCTCCAGGACGCGCTCCGCGCGCCGGGCCAGTGCCGCCGGGATTTCGGCGGCGCGCTCCGGTTCCTGGCGGCGGATGGTGCCCGCGTTCGGTGCCGGGGAAGTGAGGAAGCCCGCCCGGAAGGGGGTGTCCAGCAGTTCGCCCCGGTCGTCGCGGAAGACGGGCACCCCGGGCGAGTGAATCACCCGGTCGGTGTAGAAGGTGCTGCGCCCCGCGCGGTGGATCTCGTAGTACTCCGGGGCCTCCAGCAGGGTCTCGTACAGGGCCGAGGCGCGGCACAGCGCCTCCTCCTGGGCCTTGGCCCCGCGGACGTAGCCGCCCCCGGGATTGCGGGCCGAGGCGAAGTTCAGGACGGCCACCGCAGCCCCGGAGACCGGCGCCGGACCGTCCGCGGCGAGCCTACGGGCTGCGACCGTGCTGCTCTCCCCCGTGACCTCGACAGCCGTTTCACAGCGCCCAGCGGGGAGGTTTTCGTCTGGAATGACCCGGTTTGGCCCATATATCCTGGTTCCGGCCCGGGCTTCCGCCAGGGCGGCGGCGAGGGAGACCTGCCGCCCCGACCGCGTCCGGTATCCACCGGCCGCCACGATGATTGCGTTCTCCCGCGCGATCTCGCGCAATCTGCTGCTCACGTCGCCATCATCGGCAGTGCGGTTCACCCGCGGCCAGAGATTTTTCCGCGCGGTGGCCCGTTTCCACCTTTCAGGTCGACAAGGACGGGTAGGCATGGTCAAGTCACAACACTGGACAGGAGACCCGTCCATGCCTCTGGACTCACCTGCACCACCCACCCCTCAGACACCGGGTGCCTCAGCCGCGCTGAGCGAGACCGCCGCCGAGGATCTGATCCACGGCATCTGTTTCAAGACCGGCCCGCCCCGCACCCTCGGCGCCGAGCTCGAATGGCTCGTACTGGACGCGGAGCGGCCTGGTCGAATACTTCCGCCCGAGCGGCTCAGCGCCGCGCACGATGCGGCCCGCGCCCTGCCCCTGAATTCCCGGCTCAGCATCGAGCCCGGCGGTCAGCTCGAGCTCAGCTCGGCTCCCGCCCCCTCCCTCTCCGGCTGCCTGGACGGCCTGCAGGCCGATCTCGCGGCCGTACGGTCCGCCCTGAGATCCCAGGGCCTGGTCCTGCACGGGAGCGGCCGCGATCCGCGTCTGCCACTGCGCCGGCTGCTGTCCAGCCCGCGCTACGACGCGATGGAGGTCCACTTCGACCGCACCGGCCCGGCCGGCCGCGCCATGATGTGCTCCTCCGCCTCCGTGCAGGTCTGCGTGGACGCGGGGTACGAGGAACCGGGCCCCCTCGGCTACGGCCGGCGCTGGCGGCTGGCCCATCTGCTGGGCGCCGTGTTCGTGGCGGCCTTCGCCAACTCCCCCGCGCACGAAGGCCCGTACGCCGGCTGGCGGTGCTCCCGCCAGGGGATCTGGAGCGACATCGACGCCCGGCGGGCGCTCGCCCCGCCGCCGGACGCCGAACCGCGGGCCGGGTGGACCCGGCACGCGCTGGACACCGAGGTGATGTGCGTACGGTCGCACGACGGTGGCCCCTGGGCGGCCCCCCGCGGGCTGACCTTCCGCGACTGGCTCCGGGCCGGCGACGGCGCCGACGGCACCCGGGGCCCGGACGGCCTACGGGCGCCCACCGCCGAGGACCTGGAGTACCACCTGACCACGCTGTTCCCACCGGTGCGCCCGCGCGGCCACCTCGAGTTCCGGATGATCGACGCCCAGCCCGGCGACGACGGCTGGCTGGTCCCGGTGGCGGTCGTGCACGCGCTGTTCGACGACCCGGAGGCCGCCGAGAGCGCGTACCGGGTGGCGAAGGCGCTTGCCGACACGCACGGGTCGCGGCCCGCACCGCGCAACCCGCTGTGGCAGTCCGCCGCACGGCACGGCCTGGCCGGTCCGGAGCTGCGCACGGCCGCGGCCGCCTGTTTCCGGGCCGCCGCCGAGGCGCTGCCGCGGCTCGGCGCGAGCCGGCACGTCCAGGACGTGGTCGGCGCCTTCACGGAACGCTTCGTACTCCGCGGCCGCTCCCCGGCCGACGACGGATTCCTGCAGCTCACCGGGACGGGGGCCCGCTCATGACCGCATCACCTTCCGCCGGTTCCGCGGACCGGACGCACACGGATCCGCTACCCGGGGACCCGACGCACGCCAACCCGACGCACACGGACCCGACGCCCGCGGACCGTTCCCCCGCAGACCTGCGCGGGCGCGCTTTCGCGGCCCTGACCGCCGCCCGCGCCCGTACGGCGCTCCTCACCGACGCGGTGAGCGACCGGGACCTCACCGAACAGCACTCCCCGCTGATGTCCCCGCTGGTGTGGGACCTGGCGCACATCGGGAACCAGGAGGAGCTCTGGCTGCTGCGCAACGTGGCCGGGCACGAGTCCCTGCACCCGGAGATCGACCCGCTCTACGACGCCTTCCGGCATCCGCGCTCCGAGCGGCCGAACCTGCCCCTGCTGGGGCCGGCGGAGGCCCGGCGCTACACGGCCGAGGTGCGCGGCCGGGTCTTCGACCTGCTGGAGCGCACTGCACTGGAGGGCTCCGCGCTGCTGGACGACGGTTTCGCCTTCGGGATGATCGCCCAGCACGAACAGCAGCACGACGAGACCATGCTGATCACCCATCAACTGCGCCGGGGCGGGCCGGTGCTCACCGCCCCGGATCCGGATCCGCCGCAGGGCGCAGCCCCGCCCGCACCCGAAGTCCTGGTGCCCGGCGGCCCGTTCACGATGGGCACGTCGGCCGAGCCGTGGTCGCTGGACAACGAGCGGCCCGCGCACACCCGGGACACCGGGCCGTTCTGGATCGACACGGTGCCGGTGACCAACGCCGCGTACCAGGCGTTCATCGCGGACGGCGGCTACCGGGACGAGCGCTGGTGGGCCGCCGAAGGCTGGGAGCAGATACGCCGGCACGGGATCGAGGCACCGCTGTTCTGGCGCCGGGAGGCCGGGCAGTGGCTGCGCCGCCGGTTCGGCGTGACCGAGCCGGTGCCCGCCGACGAGCCCGTGCTGCACGTCAGCTGGTACGAGGCGGACGCGTACGCCCGCTGGGCGGGTCGGCGGCTGCCCACGGAGGCGGAGTGGGAGAAGGCCGCCCGGCACGACCCGGCCACGGGCCGCTCCACCCGCTACCCCTGGGGCGACGAGGACCCGACCCCCTCGCACGCCAACCTCGGCCAGCGCCATCTGCGTCCCGCCCCGGCGGGCAGCTACCCGGCCGGGGCGTCCCCGCTCGGCGTGCGCCAGCTGATCGGGGACGTGTGGGAGTGGACGTCCTCCGATTTCCTGCCGTACCCGGGGTTCCGGGCCTTCCCGTACCGCGAGTACTCGGAGGTGTTCTTCGGACCGGAGCACAAGGTGCTGCGCGGCGGCTCGTTCGCCGTGGATCCGGTGGCCTGCCGGGGCACCTTCCGCAACTGGGACCTGCCGGTGCGCCGGCAGATCTTCTCCGGCTTCCGGACCGCGAGGGACGTCTGATGTGCCGGCATATCGCGTTCCTGGGGCCGGAGGTGCCCCTGGCCCGGCTGCTGAGCGAACCGGAGCACTCCCTGGTACGGCAGTCCTGGGAGCCGCGCCGGCAGCGGCACGGCACGGTCAACGCCGACGGCTTCGGCGTCGGCTGGTACGCGGAGGGCGACCCGGTCCCCGCCCGCTACCGGCGGGCCGGGCCGATCTGGGGCGACATGAACTTCGCCGATCTGGTCCGGGTGGTACGGACGCGGGCCGCGCTGGCCGCCGTACGGGACGCCACCGTGTTCGGGGCGGACGGAGAGGCCGCGGCGGCGCCGTTCGCGTCCGGGCCGTGGCTGTTCAGCCACAACGGCGCGGTGCGGGACTGGCCGGACGCGGTGGCGCCGCTCGCGGCGGCCCTGCCGCCCGCGGAACTGCTGTCGCTGGCCGCGGGCACGGACTCGGCGCTGATCTGGGCGCTGGTGCTGCACCGGCTGCGGCGCGGCGACGACCTCGGCACGGCGCTCGCCGAGCCGGTGCGGGAGTTCGCGGCGGCCTCGCCCGACTCCCGGCTGAACCTGCTGCTGACCGACGGCACCGGCATCGCCGCGACGGCCTGGGGCGATTCGCTCTGGTACCTGGCCGACACGGTGCATCCGGCCGATGGGGCACATCCCGCCGGTGCGGCGCGTCCGGCCGACACGGCACCTCCCGCCGACACCGCGGCGCAGCGCATCGTGGTGGCGTCCGAGCCGTACGACGACGACCCCCGCTGGTGCGAAGTACCCGACCGGACCCTGCTGACCACCCATGGCACACGGGTCGTCCTGACCCCGCTGAAGGAGACCTCCCAGTGAGCGACTTCCAGTTGACCCGCACCCTCGACGAGCACTCCGCCGAGACCGCGCTGCGCGCGGACGTCCTGCACGGACTGACGGTGTCCCCCAAGGTGCTGCCGCCCAAGTGGTTCTACGACGCCCGGGGCAGTGAACTGTTCGAGGAGATAACCCGGCTGCCGGAGTACTATCCGACGCGCGCCGAGCGGGAGATCCTGCTGGCACGGGCCGGGGAGATCGCCTCGGCGAGCGGGGCGCGCACGCTGGTGGAGCTGGGCTCCGGCTCCTCGGAGAAGACCCGGCACCTGATCGAGGCGATGCCCGCGCTGGACACGTACATCCCGGTGGACGTGAGCGGGAGCGCCCTGGAGGGGGCGGCCGAGACGCTGCTCGCGGAGCACCCGGGCCTGCATGTGCACGCCCTGGTGGCCGACTTCACGAAGCCGCTGCAACTGCCGCCGGCTCCCGGCCCGCGGCTGGTGGTGTTCCTCGGCGGCACGATCGGCAATCTGCTGCCGCCGGAGCGCGCCGCGTTCCTGGCCTCCGTACGGGCGATGCTGTCGCCCGGGGACGCCCTGCTGATGGGGACGGACCTGGTGAAGGACGAGGCCGTCCTGGTGGCCGCGTACGACGACGCGCAAGGGGTGACGGCCGAGTTCAACAAGAACGTCCTTGCCGTCGTCAACCGGGAGTTGGGCGCGGATTTCCACACCGACGACTTCGCGCACGTCGCGGTGTGGAATCGGGAGCACGAGTGGATAGAGATGCGGCTGCGGGCCCGGTCCGAACTGGTGGTGAAGGTCCGGGCGCTGGATCTGGTGGTGCCGTTCGCGGCGGGTGAGGAGATCCTGACGGAGGTCTCCGCGAAGTTCCGTCAGGAGGGCGTACGGAAGGAACTCGCCGAGGCGGGGCTGGAGTTGACACAGTGGTGGACGGACGCCGAGGGCCGCTTCGCGCTGTCCCTGGCGGTGGCCGACGGCGCGCCCGGCTGGGCCGGCACCCCTGCGAGCAGTGAGGAGGCTGGGACGGAGTCGGAGGCGAGCGCCGCCTGAGCCGCTGCCGCGAGCTCCCGCCGGTCCGTGTGACGGCCCGGCGGGATCCGCGGCAGCAGCCGGACCTCGGCCCGCACCCCGCGGGCCCGGGCGATCCGCCACAGGGAGGCGGTCAGCGGATCGTCCCCGACGAAGGCGGGCGCCGCGGCGAGGCTGCCGTCCGGCAGCCGGTACGCGAGCTGGACGGGCTGTACGGGCACCCGGGCGTCCAGCGCGGACTGGAAGGCGGCCCGCCGGAACGGGCCCTGGGCGCGCCCGCACCAGGTGCTGCCCTCGGGGAAGACGGTGACACGGTCGCCGGCCAGCAGCGCGCGGGTGATGCTCTCGACGGTGTCGGGGAGGGCCCGGATCCGGTCCCGCTCGATGAACAGGGTTCCGTTCTGCCGGGAGAGCGGGCCGAGCACCGGCCAGTCGCGGATGTCGCTCTTGGCCAGCATCCGGCAGGGCAGGGCGGCGGCGACGAGCGGTATGTCCAGCCAGGAGATGTGGTTGGCGACGATCAGGCGGCCGCCGTCCGGGCCGGGACTTCCGTGCACGGTGACCCGTATGCCGAAGGCTTGGAGCAGGGCGGTCGCCCAGGCCCGCACCAGCGCGTGGCGGGGACGGGCGGGGAGCAGCCGGACGGGCGGGGCACCCAGGATCCCGAGCAGGATCAGGGCGACTGCGGCGGTGAGCCGGAGCACCGCGCGGGCAGCGCTCGCACTGTCCCCCTCGTGGCCGGCGCAGGCCTCGGGGGTACAGGGCGAGGTGGGCAGCCAGACGCTCATGCGGCCGGGGCGAGCGAGAGGAAGTGCTTGAGGTAGCGCGGGTTGGTGCGCCGCAGGGAGAGCAGGACGTAGAGGTCGGCGCAGCCGAACTCGGCGTCGAGGGCGGGCTCGCCACAGACCCAGGCGCCCAGGCGCAGGTAGCCGCGGAGCAGCGGGGGCAGCTCCATGCGCGCCGGGAAGGTGATGCCCTCGGGGTTCCAGGGGAGGTGGGGGGTGACCCGGTACTCCTCGGGGGCGAGGTTGCGGGTGAGGACGCTCTCGCGGGTGGCGGCGGCCAGGACCCCGCCGTCGGCGAGCGGTATCGAGCAGCAGCCGGCGAGCCAGTTGTGGCCGGAGCTGTCCATGTAGCGGGCGAGTCCGGCCCAGATCAGGGCGATGACGGCGCCGTTGCGGTGGTCGGGGTGGACGCAGGAGCGGCCGACCTCGACGAGGTCGGGGCGGACCGGGGCGAGGGCGGAGAGGTCGAACTCGCTCTCGGAGTAGAGCCGGCCGGCGACGGCGGCGCGCTCCGGGGGCAGCAGCCGGTAGGTGCCGACGACCTGCTCGGTCTCCTCCTCGACGACGAGGAGGTGGTCGCAGTACGCGTCGAAGGCGTCGGAGTCCAGGCCCGGCTCGGGTCCGTCGAGGCGGGCGCCGAGCTCGCCGGCGAAGACCTGGTGGCGCAGCCGCTGGGCGGCGCGTACCTCGTCCTCGCTGCGGGCCAGGCGGACGGCGTAGTGGGGGGTGGCGGGGAGGGCGGCGGGTGCCGCGGCGGGGGCGGCGGCGGGGGTGACAGCGGCGGGGACGGCCGCGGCCGTGACGGTGGGGGGCACGGTGGGGGGAAGGGTGGACGGGGACAGAGGGGCGATGGTCATGGCGGCTCCTGGTCCGGGCACGGAGGCCAGGCCGGCAGGTGTGGTGGCCTGGCTCCTTTACTTCTTCCGTGACCGGCTGGATTCGACATGACCGCTCAGCGGCACTTGGATGTGCGAACGCTGAACTCGGCGGGCTCAGCGGTCGGCGCCCAGGACCTTGGTGATCGTCTCCGAGGCCGCTTTGGCGGCCTGCCGGGGGTCCTGGCCGGTGAGTACGGCGGTCATGTAGGGCTTGATCGGGTTCTCGGCCTCGACCTGGGCCCAGAGGGCGGACTTCGGGGTGGCCCGGCCCTGGGCGGCTCCGGGCGCCATGCTCGCGGCGCCCTCGTTGCCGTCGACCACGTGCGCGAGGGTGGTCTTGTTCGGTACGTAGCTCATGGTGCGGGCGAGCTCGGTCTGCCAGGTTTCGCTGACCAGCGCGGTGATCACGTCGACGGCTCGGGCCCGCTGCTTCGTCCGTTCGGGGATGATCAGGTCGGAGCCGCCGGTGAAGACGGCGCCGGGCTTGTCGGAGGTCCTGCCGGGGATCGGGAAGAAGCCGAGCCTGCCCTTGAGCGCGGGGTTGGCGGCCTCGATCGCGGCGGCCTGGCCGGGCGGGGCGATGATCTGGGCGACCTGGCCGCGGGCGAAGACCTCGGACTGCGGGGGCGTCTCCTCGTCGGCGTCCTTGGGGCCGTCGCCGAGGGCCTGCAGCTGCTTGTAGAACTCCATGCCGGCCAGGGCCTTCTCGTCGTCGAGGGTGCCGGCCCACTGCCCGCTGGTCTCGACGGCGAGGTCGCCGCCCTCGTCCCAGATGAACCCGGAGAGGACGTACCAGTTCTGCCCGGCCAGGTAGATGCCCTGCTGGTCGCCCTTGTCGAGCTTCTGGGTGGCCTGGATCCAGTCCTGCCGGTTCTTGGGCGGGGTCTTGATCCCGGCGCTCGCGAAGAGGTCCTTGTTGTAGATCACCACGCGGTTGGCGGCGTACCAGGGGATCCCGTACTGCGCCCCGTTGATGCTTCCCGGGTCGGAGAGGCCCTTGAGCCAGTCCTTGTTGCCCCACTCGCGCAGGCCCTCGAGGGTGAGTTCGGACAGGCCGCCGGCCTCGATGTACTGGGCGACCTGGGTGTTGCCGACCTCGATGACGTCGGCGCTCTCGCTGCTCTTGCCGGCGAGCACGGCGTTGACCTTCTCACCGATTCCCGTCCACTCCTGGATCTTGACGTCGAGGTCGACGCCGGGGTGCTCCCTCTCGAAGGAGGCGGTGAACTTCGTGATGAAGTCCTCCGACGCGCTGCCCTTCATCAGCCAGAGCGTCACCTTCTGCGTCCCTTCGGCCGATCCTTCCAGCCCGCTGCAGCCGGTGAGGGCGGTCGCGGCGGCGAGGGCGGTGCACACGGCGAGGAGGCGCATCTTCACGAGGGGGTCACCTTCTGGGGATCGATCTCAGATGGATCTCAGATGGCTTGAAATTGGCATAGACCAATGGGTGGGTCAAGAGCCTTTCGCTCGGGACTGTTCACACAAAGTTCGCGGAGACGGACTTACTGGGGCACCGTAGAACGAGGCACAAGCACCCACCGTCGGGAGACCCCATGTCCAACCACACCTACCGGGTGACCGAAATCGTCGGCACCTCCCCCGAGGGCATCGACCAGGCCATCCACAACGGGATCACCCGGGCGGGCCAGACGCTGCGCAACCTGGACTGGTTCGAGGTCACACAGGTACGGGGCCACATCGAGAACGGCACGGTCGCGCACTACCAGGTAGGCCTGAAGGTCGGCTTCCGCCTGGACGGCGAGGACTGAGCCACAGCCTCCCGGCCCGGGCCGGGCCGGGAGGCGTCGCAGCCTGCCGGCGCGGGCGGCCGCTTCGGTCAGCCCCGAGCTTGGGCAGCAGCGGGTGCGGCGCAAGCCGTTCGGAGCAGCAGGCCGCGGCGGAGCACTCCCTGGTCGCGCTTCGAACCGGGCAGCCGCCGGAACTGCGTCCTGATCGCCGATGGCGGCGGACCGCCTGCCACCACTCCAACGCCGATCCGCGCGGCGCCACCTGATGCCTGACCCCTGCTGACGCGCAGTGTGGGGCACGGGGCAGGCCGCAGGCCGGCACGGGATCCCGATCACCGCCGTGCGCTCCCCCGCGGGGGTGGTTCCCGGGGCCGAGTGGGCGCAGTACGGCACGGCTCGTGGGGACGTGGGCGGGTAGCGGCACGAAGCTGTGCGCTGCTCCCTGCACCCCGCGAGGCCGGAGGTTCGTACGCCCATGACCCACGCACACCTGAGAGCCGCGCAACGGTGGCGGCGCAGGCCGGGCAGGACGACGGGGACGCTGGCCGCCGCGCTCGGCCTGGCGCTCGTACTCGCGCTGCCCGGCGCCGCGCTGGCCGCACCCGGCGATCTGGATCCGGCGTTCGGGGCCGACGGCCGGGTGGTCACTTCCTTCCCCGGGTTCGCGGAGGGCCACGACATCGCGCGGCAGGCCGACGGCAAGCTGGTCGTGGTGGGCCTGAGCGAGGGCGGCTTCGCGCTCGCCCGCTACGACACCAACGGCAGCCTCGACTCCGCCTTCGCCGGAGACGGCACGGTGACCAGCGACTTCGGCGGCGGCAGCCACTCGGCCAACGCGGTGGCGATCCAGCCCTCGGACGGGAAGATCGTCGTGGCGGGCACCACCGAGGTGGTCGCGGAAGAGGGCGGCGGCTGCTGCTTCTTCTCCGTGGCCCGCTACAACACCGACGGCAGTCCGGACACGGGTTTCGGTGACGGCGGCCTGATGCGGGTCGACGAGTTCGGCGGGTCGGCGGACGGCGCGGACGTGGCGGTGCAGCCCGACGGCAAGATCATCGCCGCGGGCAAGGGCGGTGGCGGAGGCTTCGCGCTGGTCCGCCTCGACGCCGGCGGAAACCTGGATCCGAGCCTCGGCGGCGACGGTGCGGTGGTCGCGGGGTTCACGCCCACCTCGCCCCAGGACGTCGGCGGCATTGCCCGCGGCATGGCCCTCCAGCCGGACGGCAAGATCGTCTCGGTCGGGTACGTGGGCAACACCGCCTTCGACATCGGCGTGGCCCGGTACCTGCCCAACGGCAGCCTCGACCCCACCTTCAGCGGTGACGGCATGGTGACCGCGGACTTCGGCGGCACCGAGTTCGGCAACGCCGTGGCGGTGCAGCCGGACGGCAAGGTCGTCGCCGCGGGATCCGGCGGTGTCGGCGTCGCCCTGCTGCGCTACAACGCCGACGGCAGCCCCGACGCCGGCTTCGGTACCGGCGGGCGCACCTCGGTCCACTTCCCCGGCGACGGCGGAGGCGCGAACGCCATGGCGCTCCAGGCGAACGGCAAGATCGTCACCGCGGGGCAGGCCGACGACCCGAACAGCCAGGAGGCCAACGACTTCGGCCTGGCCCGCTTCAACACCAACGGCACGGTGGACACCGGCTTCGGCGGCGACGGCTTCGTGGTCACGGGCTTCCTGGACTGGGACGAGGCCCGCGGGGTGCTCGTACAGCCGGACGGCAACATCGTCGCGGCGGGCTACGGGGCGGGCTACGCCTTCGCCCTCGCCCGCTACCAGGGCGGCGACGGCACACCGCCGCCCCCGCCGCCGAGCGCGGACCTGTCGGTGACGCAGACCGGTACGGCCGCCGTGAGCATCGGCGACCGCGCCTCGTACACGGTGACGGTCTCCAACTCCGCGGCCTCCACCGCCACCGCGACCGGCGTCACGCTGACGGACACGCTCTCCGGAGCCGGTGTGAGCCTCACCTCGGCCGCTCCCTCGCAAGGCACGTGTACGACCACTGCGACCGGGGCCAACTGCGCCCTCGGCTCACTGGCCCCGGGTGCGAGCGCGACGGTCACGGTGACGGCCGAGCCCCGGGCCACCGGCACGGTCACGAACACGGCGAACGTCAGCGCCACCCAGCAGGACCCCGTGACCACCAACAACAGGGCCACCGCCACCACTTCGGTGAACAACTCGCGCGGCTGCACGATCATCGGCACCAGCGGTGCGGACACGCTGAACGGCGGCTTCGGCAACGACGTGATCTGCGCCCTCGGCGGCAACGACACCGTCCGCGCGAGCTACGGCAACGACACCGTCCACGGTGGCTACGGCAACGACGACATCGACGGCGGCTTCGGTGACGACACCCTGAACGGCGGCCCGGGCAACGACACCCTGACCGGCTACTACGGCAACGACCGCCTCACCACCACCGACTCGGTCCCGGGCAACGACACCGCCAACGGCGGAACCGGCACCGACACCTGCACCACCGACCCGGGCGACATCCGTATCAGCTGCCCCTGACCTGCCCGGCCCCTTCTCCGAGAGCCGTCGCCGCCCTCACGGCGACGGCGTCGGCCATCTCCTCGACCATGCCCGGTCCGAGGCGGGCACCCGCTTCGATGCGCCTAACGCGGGGTGGTGTCGTCGCCCTTGAACGGACTGCCGTGGCCGGGAACGATCAGGTCCGCCGCGGCCAGCACCCGCAGTCGGGAGGCGCGCAGTACCTCGCGGTCCGGGGCCACCGGGTCGTCCGCCGGGCCGCTCGCGTGCCACCACAGGTCGCCGGCGAAGGCCACCACGCCCGAGTCCGTGCCCGCCAGCAGCGTGATGTCCTCGTGGCTGTGGCCCGGGGTGCGGATCAGCCGTAGCGACGGGGTGAGTTCGTACCCCTCCGCGTCCCGGTTCGTCCACTGGTCACCCAGGTACTCCACCTTGTGGTCGTGCACCCGGGCACGGCCGAAGAGGCCCACGTTCATGGTGTTGTCCGGATGGTGGTGGCTGAGCACCACGTCGGTGATGTCCTCGGGGCCGAGGCCCAGTTCCGCGAGCGGGACAAGGATGTCGTCGTGGCTCGCGACCATGCCCGGGTCGAAGATCACGTGCCGTCCTGCGTCGTGTACGTAGGAGACGGTCGCGGCCACCCCGGGGCCGGTGGAGCCCACGTAGCCGGTGGTCAGGACCTTGTATGCGGCGCTGCGGCCGAGCGGTGCGTCTGTCATGGCCTCAATCCTGCCGGGGGCGGCGGGAGTTCACGAGTGGCACTGCTGCCTCTCATCGCAGGATTTGTGCCAACCGTGTGCCACACTGCGACCGTGCCGCCTTTCAAGACCGTTGCCGCGTACGTCCCTCCCGGCGTCGGCATGCTCGCCGTCGGCATCGTCACCGAGGTGTTCGGTCCCCACGGAGCGGCGCTGCCCGGTTTCGACTTCGCCCTGTGCGCCGACCGGCCCGGACCGGTGCCCACGGACTGCGGCGTACCGCTCTCCATCGCGCACGGGCTGGACCGGCTCGCGGACGCCGATCTGCTGATCGCCCTGCCCGGGGCCGCATTCCGTACCCCACCCGCCCCCGCGGTACTCGACGCGCTGAGGGCGGCGCACGAGCGCGGAGCCGTGGTCGCGGCCCACTGCGTCGGCACGTTCGCGCTCGCCGCCGCCGGCCTGCTCGACGGCCGGCGGGCGACCACCCACTGGCGGTTCGCCGAACTGCTCGCCGGCCGCCACCCGGACGTCACCGTGGAACCCGACGCGCTCTACATCGACGAAGGGAGCATCGTCACGGGCGCGGGGGCCGCGGCGGGCTTCGACCTGTGCCTCCACCTGCTGAGGCGGGAGCACGGCGCCGCGCTGGCCAACGGGGTCTCCCGGGACATGGTGCTGCCCTCCCACCGCGACGGCGGACAGGCCCAGTACCTGGCCGCGCCCGTCCCCGAGAACGGCCAGGACGAGCGGCTCGCCGAGGTCCTCGGCTGGGCCCGCGAGCACCTCCACGAGCCGCTGCCCGTCACGGAACTGGCCCGCCGCGCGATGATGAGCAAACGCTCCTTCGCCCGCCGCTTCACCGCCGCGACGGGCACCACCCCGCACGCGTGGCTGCGTAGCCTGCGACTGAGCAGGGCGGAGGAACTCCTCGAAACCACCGACCTCCCGGTCGAGGAGATCGCCCGCCAGGTCGGATACGGGAGCGCTGCGGTCCTCCGCGAACAGTTCGTACGCCGCCGGGGAGTCCCGCCCCGCGCCTACCGCCGCGCCTTCACCCGCACGACGTAGGAACGGGGCGCGCACCACGTGCACCACTCCCGGCACTCGCGGGGATGACCCGGTCGGCCACATCGGTGGGCTCGTCGGGTCTCGCCCTGCTCCTCCAGGTGACGCAGAATCACTCCCGATGGTGGCAGTGCGCGTTCCGACTCGCTGGAAGGTGGTTCCTCATGCCGGTGCCGAGCGTCCTGGCGTTCTTCGCGCATCCCGACGACGAGGCCCTGTTCGCAGGCGGCGTCCTCGCCCGGAATGCCGCTGCGGGCGCCCGGACCGCGGTCGTGACCGCGACGTGGACGGCCGGGACCGGGCGTGCCGCCGAACTTGCCGATGCCGTCGAGATCCTCGGTGCCGGTGCGCCCCGACTGCTCGGCTACGCCGACGCCCGTGTCCCGTCCTCGGCCCCGGGCCGGCCACGGTTCTGCGAGGCCCCGCTGGACGAGGCGGTGGGCGCCGTGGTGGCCCAGATCAGGGAGTTCCGGCCGCAGGTCGTCATCACCAACGACGCCTACGGGGGCCTGACGGGGCATCCGGACCACATGCACGCCCACAGGATCGCGGTCCTCGCCGTCCACGCGGCCGGCCTCGGCCGGTTGTACCCGGCTGCCGGAGATCCCTGGCACCCGGCGGCCCTCCACCTCGCCACCCACCCCCGCTCAGCCGCCCAGGCCCTCGGCGGATACCTCCTCCGACCGGGTACGGCGGTGGACAGCGCGTACTGCGTCCCGGACGAGATGGTCACGGCCGTCGACGTCAGCCCTTGGGTCGAGCAGAAGCTGGCCGCCATCGCAGCCCACCGCAGCGAGGTGGACCGAGGAGCCGCCCCGGGCCGCATCGCCGCCCTTGCACCCGAGGTCCGGCGGCGCGTCATGGGCACGGAGTGGTACATCCGCCACGGCCTCGCCCCCGAGACGGGGCCGGAGCCGCTGCTGATGCACTGATGCACTGATGCACTGATGACGCGGCGCTACGGGGCCGGCTCCGGGTTCCGCCCAGCCCAAAGGCCCACCCTCAGCTCCGTGGGACCCTGCTGCTCAGAACGCCCATCGCGTGTGGCTGTAGACCCCGTTGTCCCGACCGAAGCCGTACGCCGTGGTCGGGGCCACCGCGAACACCACCGCGTCCCCCTTCCTGAACGCATCGCCGATCCCGTGGAAGGTGCCCTCGGCCGAGGTGATGTGTGCTCCGTACTTCGCCTCGTACGCCGCGATCACCTCCTCCAGCACCGCCGGATCGGCGACCGGCTCAGCCGCGCCCTCGACCACGAGGTCGAGCCCTGCGGTGAGCGAGTTTCCCCCGGTGGTCAGCGCACAGTGCCCGTCATGAGCGAGGTTCTTCGCCTTCTGCTCCCCCGCACCGGTCGAGAAGTACAGCACCCCGTCGTGCCAGGTGGCGATTACGGGCGTGACGTGCAGCCGGCCGTCGGGTCGCACCGTGGAAACCCAGAAGATCTCGGCTGCCTCCAACTGCCGCTGCGCCTCGGCCCATTCGGTCGCGGTGACGTCCGCGGCACCCGGGCGGGGGTTGAGCGCGGAGCTGTAGCGGGCGTCGAGCTCGGCCGTGGGTTGTTTCGCAGGTCCCTGTGCTGGCATGTCGGACCTCCTTCCTGTCCCCATAACGACCAGCCGTCCACCCGGAAACCATCACCACACCCGTTTGCGCCCGTCTGACGGCCGATGCATTGGTCAACAGTCCGGGAAGACGCCATCCGCGCGGCCGAGGAGGTCGTGCCTCAGGTTCCGGGACTGACGCCGTTCCAACCCCGTTCGAGGAGGTCGAAGGCGCGCGCCACCCTTTCGCGGCCGTCGGCGCGTCCGTGGGCAGTGCGGGGTGCTTCCAGGACGAAGTGGGCGAGCGCCGCGCAGTGCGGGTCGTCGGCGGGAGCTCCGGCCGCCTCGGCGATGGCGTGTGCGAGCGCGGTTTCGTGGCGCAGCCACATGCTCTGGGCGTAGTCGCGCAAGGCCGGGGTGCTCTCCACGAGTTCGACGAAGGCGGCGAAGTCCGCGTCGTCGTCCCGGGCTCCGACCCGGTGGCGCAGCGCGTGCTCGCGCAGGGCCGCGGGGACCGACTGACCCTGGGGCCTGTCGCGTACGGCGGCCAGCAGCCGCTCTTCCTGGTCGGCGTCCTCGTCGAAGACGAGTGCCTCTTTCACGGGGAAGTGCTTGAAGAGGGTGGTGGTGGACACGTCTGCCGCGTCGGCGATGTCGCGGATGCCGACTTGGTCGTAGCCGCGTTCGAGGAACAGGCGCAGAGCGGCATCGGCCAGGGACTGCCGGGTGGCGGCCTTCTTGCGCTCGCGGCGCCCCGGCGGCATGTGGTTCGCGGTCTTCTCGCTCATACCTCGACCCTACACCCTTAGGTTAAGCAGCTTCAAAAGTTGTGTTGTTGCACTTTTGGATCGAGCGTGCTCTTCTGGAACGGCTCGGCCGCGTGGCACTGCCCGGCCGCAGCGTTCCCTTCTCCTGCCTGCCGAGCCTCCGGAACGGAGCACCACCATGACCAACTCCAGCGCGCCCCGCATCGCGATCATCGGCGCCGGACCCGGCGGCCTGACCTGCGCCCGGATCCTCCAACAGCACGGCATCGCCGCCACCGTCCACGAACGGGACGCCTCCCGCTCCGCCCGCGGCCAGGGCGGCACCCTCGACATGCACCCCGACTCGGGCCAGGACGCCCTGCGCCAAGCCGGACTGCTGGAAGGCTTCCTGGCACTGGCCCGCCCCGAAGGCCGGCAGATGCGCCTGGTCGGCCGCGACGGCAGCGTCCTGTTCGACGCCGTACCGCCCGAGGCCGGCACCGAAGACGGCAATCCGGAAATCGACCGCGGTCAGCTCCGCGACCTCCTGCTGGACTCACTCGATCCCGGCACCGTGCACTGGGGCCACAAGCTCGCGCACGTCGAACCCCTCACCGCAAGCACCCACCACCGCCTGCACTTCGCCGACGGCACCACCACCGAGGCCGACCTCGTCATCGGAGCCGACGGCGCCTGGTCGCAGGTCCGCCGCCTGCTCTCCGATGCAACGCCGGTCTACACCGGCGTCACCTTCGTCGAAACCGGCCTCGACCAAGCCGACACCCGCCACCCCGCACTCGCCTCCCTCACCGGCGACGGCACCATGATGGCCCTCGACGACAACCGGGGCTTCGTCGCCCAGCGCAACAGCCACCAGCACATCCGTGTCTACATCGGCATGCGCACCGACGAGAACTGGTACCGGAAGGCCGGCGTCGACCTGGCCGCCGAAGGCGCCGTCCGTGAAGCGCTGCTCGAGGAGTTCACCGGCTGGAGCCGCGACCTGCTCGGCTTCATCACCGCCACCGACACCGGGTACGTCAACAGGCCTCTGTACGCCCTGCCCGTCCCGCACGCCTGGCGGCGCACCCCCGGCCTCACCCTCCTCGGCGACGCCGCCCATCTCATGTCGCCGTTCTCCGGGATGGGCGCCAACCTCGCCATGCTCGACGGCGCCGACCTCGCCCGAGCCCTCATCGACAACACCGCCGTCGACGACGCCGTCCGCGCCTACGAGAACCTTCTGCTGCCCCGCTCCAGGGAAGCAGCCGAAGGCGCCGCCGAGGGAATCGACAGCGCCTTCGCGCCCGACAGTGCCGCCCAAGTCCTCGCCCACATGTCCCAGAACCACTGACAGCCGGCACGGGACCGGCAGTTTCGGCACGGGCCGGCTCTGCGGTTGATGCCTGTCCGGGAGCAGGAAGTCGGTAGCGGACTCGGGCCGCCTGAGACGATCATGCACAGCATGAGCGAACAACCCGCGCGATGGACCCAGGCCACCGTCTACCCCGACATGTGGGCCGACCCGGACGACGACCTCCGCAACAACGAGGACAGTCCGGAGGGCGAGCTTGCGACGCTGTTGGACTTCCTGACGAACTACCGCATGACCCTGCGGATGAAGTGCGAGGGTCTGGAGGCGGAGCAGCTGGCCCGCCGGTCGATTCCGCCCTCGACGATGTCGCTGCTCGGCCTGCTCCGGCACCTCGCCGAGGTGGAACGGGACTGGCGCAACTGGATCACCGACGGCGACCCGCTGCCGAAGCTGTACGGCGCGAAGGACGCGGACTTCCACGGCGCGGTCGCCGACCAGGCCGTTGTCGACGCCGCGTACGCCGATCTGGAGCGCGAGCAGGCCGCGACCGACGCCGCGCTGGCCGAGCACCCGGACCTGAGCGCACGTGTGGGCAAGGACGGGATCGCAATTCGGGAGCTGATGGTGCACCGGATCGACGAGTACGCCCGTCACTCCGGGCACGCCGACCTGTTGCGCGAGTGCATCGACGGAAGGGTGGGCCAGTAACGGGTCCGGGGTTCTCGACCGGCACCACCCTCGGGCGCCCCGTCAGCGGACGACGTCGAACACGTTCTTCTGCAGGCCGTTGGCGTAGGCCTCGTGCTCGACCAGCTTCAGCTTCTGGGCGTCCTTGTCCGTCGCGCTGAACAGGCGCTTGCCCGCGCCGAGCAGGAGCGGGAAGACGAGCAAGTGGTAGCGGTCGATCAGGCCGGCGTCCGAAAGGTTCTGGTTCAGGGTGGCGCTGCCGTGGACGATGATCGGGCCGCCCTCGGTCTCCTTCAGCGCGGCGACCTCGTCGAGCGAGCGCAGGATGGTGGTCTCGCCCCAGTTCGTCACGAGGTCGTCCTCGGTGAGCGTGGTGGAGACGACGTACTTCGGCATCACCTTGTAGTCGGCGAAGTCCGCCATGTCGGGCCACACCGGGCTGAAGGCCTCGTAGCTGGTCCGGCCGAGCAGCATCGCGGTGGCTTCCGTCTGCTCGCGGCCCTTGATCTCGAAGGCCTCGGGGAGGAACTCGATGTCCTTGAAGGTCCAGCCGGAGTTCCGGTATCCGGGCTCGCCGCCCGGCGCCTCCACGACGCCGTCGAGCGAGATGAAGGCGGTGCTGATCAGGGTACGCATCTCAGGTTCCTCGGAGTCTCGTGTCTGGTTCTCAGCAGGTCGCGTCGGTGCACGCTGCGACCGCACTCGCGGCGTCTGTAGCGCACCAACCATGATCTATGACTGCGGGTCACGGAGAAACTCATCGGTCGTCGCCGCCCGGATCCGCGACCGGAACCCTGGGGGCCGTGTCTCAGCCCAGCAGCCCGGCCCACCCCAGGGAGTGATCCGCCTCACACGGTGTCACAACGACCGGTTGCGCGGTGTCTTGAGGCCGAAGCCAAGAAACGAAGGAGACACCGTGACCGGGACTGGGAACACCGAGGTGGTCGTGATCGGCGGCGGATACGCCGGGGTCATGGCGGCCAATCGACTGACGCAGCGCAACGACGTGACCGTCACTCTGATCAACCCGCGCCCGGCCTTCGTCGAGCGGATCCGCCTGCACCAGGTGGTGGGCGGGTCCCACGACGCGGTCGTCGACTACCGGGACGTGCTGGCCCAGGGCGTCGGTCTGGTGGTCGACACCGTGACGCGGATCGACGCGGCCGGGCGCAGCCTCACGCTCGCGAGCGGCGGCACGGTCGGCTACGACTACCTGATCTACGCGGTGGGCAGCGGCAGCGCCGACCCGCGCGTGCCCGGAGCGGCCGAGTTCGCCCACCCCATTGCCGACCTCGAGGAGGCGCAGCGGCTGCGGCAGATCGTCGGCGCCGCTCCCGCCGCGGCTCCGGTGACCGTGGTCGGGGCCGGTCCGACCGGCATCGAGACCGCCGCCGAGCTGGCGGAGGCGGGCCGGACCGTGACCCTGGTCTGCGGCGACGTGCTCGGCCCGTACCTGCACCCGCGGGGTCGGCGCTCGGTCGCCGAGCGGCTGGCCGAACTCGGTGTGACCGTGCTCGAGGGCCCCGGCGCGAAGGTGACGGCGGTGACGCGCGATGCCGTGCAGCTCGCCGATGGCCGACAGCTCCCGAGCACGGTGACCATCTGGACCGCCGGATTCGGCGTCCCGGACCTGGCGGCGCGCAGCGGGCTGAGCACCGACGCCCTGGGCCGCCTGCGCACGGACGAGACGCTGACGAGCGTGGACGACGTACGCATCGTCGCGGCCGGGGATTCGGCGGCGCCGTCGGACCTGCCGTTCAGGATGAGCTGCCAGGCCGCCGGGCCGCTGGGCGGGCACGCCGCCGACACGGTGCTCAACCGGATCGCGGGTGAGCAACCTGCCCCGATCGCCCTGGGGTTCGTCGGCCAGTGCATCAGTCTGGGGCGCCGGACCGGCATCTTCCAGGTCGCACGCAGGAATGACACCGCGATGAGGCTCCACCTCGACGGTCGCCCTGCCGCGAAGCTCAAGGAGTTGATATGCCGGGGCACTGTCAAGCAGCTGGCCGACGAGGCGAGCAAGCCCGGTTCGTTCAAGTGGGCCTGGGCCAAGGACCCCAAGCGCCGGCCTCTGCTGGAGGCCGAGCGCGGCGAGGTCCCGGCCACCCGCTGAACGAGCAGCCGGGGCGGCGGCGCCCTGATTGCTGCGGACGCCGCTGTCCCCCGCTGCCGATCGCACCGCACACATGATCAGATCGAACACCTGTCAATGAACGAGAGGGCGAGACATGAGCGACCACGCCACCGACCTGGCGACCGAGACGTTCGTCGCCCACCGCAACCTGCTCTTCACCGTCGCGTACGAGATGCTCGGATCGGCGGCCGACGCGGAAGACGTCCTCCAGGAGACCTGGCTGCGGTGGGTCGAGGTCGACTTGGAGCAGGTACGTGACCAGCGCGCCTACCTCGTCCGGGTCACGACCCGGCAGGCGCTCAACCGGCTGCGTACGATGAGCCGCCGCAAGGAGGCGTACGTCGGCCCGTGGCTGCCCGAACCGCTGCTCACCGCGCCGGACGTGGCCGAGGACGCCGAGCTCGCCGAGAGCGTGTCGATGGCGATGATGCTCGTCCTCGAGACGCTTTCGCCCACGGAGCGCGCCGTCTTCGTGCTGCGCGAGGCCTTCGATGTCAGTTACGAGGAGATCGCGGCGGCCGTCGGCAAGAGCCCGGCAGCCGTCCGCCAGATCGCGCACCGCGCGCGCCGGCATGTCGATGCCCGGCGTCCTCGCGAGGTGGTCTCCCCGAGCCAGACCCGGGCGGTCCTGGAGTCGTTCCGGCGCGCGCTCTCAACAGGGGACCTGCAGGGCCTCCTTGCCGTACTGGCCCCTGAGGCCGTCCTGGTGAGCGACGGCGGCGGCATCAAGCAGGCCGCGCCGCGGCCGATCATCAGCGCGGACAAGGTGGCCCGCTTCATCATCGGCGGCGCCGGCAAGAAGGGGGCCACGCTCACCAGCGACCCCACCCTGGTCAACGGCAACCCGGCGCTCGTCCTGCGCCTGGACGGGGAGATCGACGGTGTCCTGGCGATCCGTGTCGAGGACGCCCGCATCACCGGCCTCTACTACGTCCGCAACCCGGAGAAACTGTCCCGCGTCGAATCCGAGACCGCGCTCACGCTGCGATGAACCCCGGATCTCCGACGGCGCAACAGCCGCGGTCGGCGTAAGGGTTCTTACGCCGACCGGGTTCACCGGCGAGCTGACCGCCCCCCGTGGGCTGCGGACCCCCGTCCCCCAGCCCACGGCCGAGGCGGTCCAGCTCCCGGCGAATCGCGCCCCCGGCAAGGGGGGCGCAGCTCCGGCGCTCAGTGAGCTAGACGTGAAACGTCGAGCCATTGAGCACCGATACATCTAGCGGACTAGATGGCTGGATGAACATACGTCGTCCCACATATGCCCTGTCAAGCGACTGGCGGGGGGCGCATGCCGCGGCGTGGCGTGGCTCACTTTCACAGGACTCCGCCAGCCGGGTAGACGGACTTCGCTGCACTGTGTGGCGAGATCCATCTAGGCCGGTAGATAATGAGGAGGTGATTCAGCAGTGAACTACGAAGTCCAGCAGTAGACGGGAGCAGTGACGGTGATGGGTGAGGAGACCGCCACCGGCCGGCGGGACACCCTGGGCGACCGCCTCGGTTTCTTGATCGAGACGATCCACCCGGCGGGCCGCGGTCCGTACACGTACCAGGAGATCGCCGACGGCACGAAGCAGCTGCCCGGCCCCTCCGTCTCGCACGGCACGGTCCAGACCATCCGCTTGAACAACAACCCGAACCCCGGTATCGACTCGATCCGCGCGATCGCCAACTTCTTCGGCGTCACCGTCGGATACCTCGCCGACGGCGAGAACGCCGACGCGATCGAGCAGCGCATCGAGGAGCGGATCTCGCGGCTTCGCGAGGAGATGGGCAAGGCCGCCGCGGCCGACGAGTTCGCCCAGGTCCTGGAGGATGAGCAGGTCAAGGCTGCGGCCTTCCGCCTCAGCGGTCTGTCCGCCGGGTCCATGAGGTCCGTCACCGGCCTGATCAAGCAGCTCCGAAAAGCTGAAGGGCTTCCGGATGTGAAGCCCCGCCGTCGCCGCCCCAAGGAATCGTGAGACGCGATTCAGCCACGCGACCCGCGTAAACAGGCGAGTTTCGGTCTGCCGATACGCCCTTTTTCCGCCACCGCGCGCTTCCGGCTACCCTCGAGCCGATCAGGAGTGCGAAGCAGGCGAGCGGCACGGAGCAGTTGAGCTCCGCGCCGGGGAGAGCTGACGGGCGGGGAGAGCAACTATGCGCTGGTGGAAGCGCGCCGATGCGGAGTGCACCGCCGTTGCAGACCGACTCGTCATCCCCCAGCCGTTCGACCTCGAGGTGTTCTGCGCAGGCATAGCCGAGCAGCGTGGCCGGCCGCTGATCCTGCTGCCTCTCGACGGGCCTCCCGACCCGGCCCTGCCGTGCGGGATCTGGCTCGGCCTGGAGGTCGCCGACCTCGTCTTCTACGACGCCGTCGCGGCTGAGATCCTCAAGGTGCAGATCGTCCTCCACGAGATCTCCCACATGCTGCTCGGTCATGTCGCCCCCGAGCTCGACCTGCCGCAGCAGCCGTCCGAGGACGAGATCGCCCGTGCTTCCGAGCACTTCCACCGCCTGCTGACGCGTACGCAGACAACCGTCTCCGGTCTCGACTCCCCTGACCTTCCCGTGGCCTCGGTCATCCGCGCCGAGGCGGCCCGGATCAGGAGCGTGGCCCGCATGACCGAATCGATCGACGAGGAACTCGGCCTCGACATCGACCGCCTGGCGCACCTCATGGGGCGGAGCAAGTTCGCGAGCCCGCAGGAGCGGCAGGCCGAGACCCTGGCCACGCTCATCCACGAGCGGGCCGGCCGCTACACGATGCAGTCGACCTCCAGCGAGGCCGAGGACCGTCTTGTACGCCTCCATGACGCCCTCGGGCACCCCGTTCGAAACACGTGGTCGTGAAGTGAAACACCTCGAAATCGCCGTCTTGGTCATGCTCTGGGCGGTGACGATATGGCGGGTCCCCTCAGCCGTTCGAACCGTCAAGCAACGCGCGCTGTGGATGGCGTTCGCCGCCCTGACCCTCTCCATGACGCTCCGCCTCCCCGGGCTGATGCACGCCTTGGACGACCGGGCAGGAGTCAACAACCTGTCCACCCTCGTCAAGCACTGGCTGGGCGTGATCGCGGCCGGCGCAGTCGTCGACTTCGTCGTCGCCATCGCCCGGCCGGAAACCGGCGCCGGCCGTCGGCTGCGAGCCCGCCACTACGTCGCGTTGACCGCGATGGCGGCCATGGCCGTGCTCTTCGCCTTCTTCGTGCCGCGGCCCCACGAGATGACCGACTTCTTCGAGGAGAGCGCGGGCAACGGCTGGGCCACGGTCTACTATCTCGTCTTCGTCACCTACCTCGGCATCGCGATGGCCACCGCCACCTGGCTCTTCTGGGGCAGCGCGCGGCACGCCAGTGCCCGATGGCTCCGGACCGGCGTACGCCTCATGGGCATCGGAACCGCCGTCGGCGTCCTCTACACCCTGGTGCGGTCCGGGTACATGACGAGCCGCCTCGTCGGCCTCACGGACAGCACCAGCGACATCGCGGTCGACAACGCCACCGATGCCCTGAAGTACGTCGCCATCGGCTTCATCCTCGTCGGAAGCAGCATCCCGGCGTTCGGCGTGGCCTGGCGCACCGTCCAGGACGGCCGGCACCACCGCCGGCTCCAGCCGCTCTGGCAGGACCTGACCGCAGTCACTCCCGACATCGTCCTCAAGACCGGACTCCTTCGCAGCCCGCGGCTGCGGCTGTACCGGCGGGTGATCGAGATACGCGACGCCGCCCTGGCCCTCGACGCCTACGCCGACGACGACGTACGCGAGCGCGCGCAGAGCGCTGCCCGGCAGGCCGGGTTCGACCCGGCGACGAGCCCGGCGGCCGAAGCCCTCTGGATGCGGGCAGCACGCGAAGGCAAGGCCCGCGGCGCCCTGCCCGCCGGAAGCACCCAGGAGCCGGGCACCGCCGGAATCGACGACCTCGACTTCGCCACCGAGGTGTCGAGGCTCGTCCAGCTCGCCCGGGTCTACCACTCCCCCGTGGCCGAAGACTTCCTCACCACGACCAGCAAGGAGGCAACGGCGTGACGACCACGATCACCCCGGTCACCCGGCCCGACGAGTCGCGAGCCGCACGCCTGATCACCGACGGGCTCGACCCCAAGACCTGGATCATCGCCGACACCGTCCTCGTAGGCTGGCACACCGGCCGCCTGGCCGGGATCGGATGGGGCCTCCTCGGCTGCCTGTTCGCCGCGGTCATCCCCCTGGCCTTCATCAAGTACGGCATCCGCCGCGGCCGCTGGGCCGACCGGCACGTCGGCCCGCGGCGTCAGCGCATCATCGTGATGACCTTCATCATCGGTTCGGTCGCCACCGGTATCGCGTTGCTGTGGGCCTTCGGCGCCCCCCGGACCATGATTGCGCTGATCGCGGCCATGCTGGTCACCCTCGCGGCCCTCCTCGCCGTGACCCCTGCCTGGAAGATCAGCGTGCATGCAGCCGTCTCCTCCGGAAGCGTCGCCATGCTCGCGATGACCTACGGGCCCTGGGCGCTCCTTGCGTACCCCCTGGTCGCCGTCGTCGGCTGGTCCCGGGTAGAGCTCAAGGACCACACCCTGGCCCAGGTTCTTGTCGGCGCTGCTGTGGGCGGGGCCGTCGCAGCCGGTACCTTCGCGCTGGTCCGATAGGCGGCGAGCGCCGACGCCCTCAGGTGCGGCCTTCGCCCTCCTGGGCGGTCTTGAGCTCCGGCGCGTCCGCCGCCCAGTCCGCCAGGACCACCTTGAAGCCTTCGGCGCGCGCGGCCTGGCAGACGAGCTCGTCGTCGTCCACGAGCATCCGCACCTCCCGGCCCCGGGCGATCCGCCGCAGCACCTCCAGCTTGGTGGTCCGGGCCGGCCTGCGGTCCTGGTTCCCGCGCATCCACACCCGCCCCTCCGGCAGCCCGTGCCGGGTCAGCCACTCCTCCGTGTCCGCGCGGCACCGCTCCGGGCGTCCGGTCAGGTACACGACCTCGCACTCGGCCGTCTGTTCCACCGCCAGCGCCACCCCGCGCGCGAGCGGCGGGTCCGCCGGGGCCGCGCCGAAGAAGCCGTCCCAGTCCCGGGGGCGGCGCTCCAGGAAGTGCTGGCGGTGGTCGGTGTCGGCCAGGGTGTTGTCGATGTCGAAGACGGCCAGCGGCCGACGGTGGTTACTGTCACTCATGCGGGTCAGAGTAGGCAGGGAATCCTTTCGGCGCGCGTGCGTTACAGCCTTGTGTGATCCGGAAACTCTCCATCCTCGACCGGTCCCGCACCCGCGAGGGGCACCCGCCCCCGCAGGCCCTGCGCGACACCGTGGAGCTCGCCCGTGCGGCGGAGCGGCTCGGCTACCACCGCTTCTGGGTGTCCGAGCACCACAGCGTCCCCGGAGTCGCAGGCTCCGCGCCCCTCGTACTGGCCGCGGCCGTCGCCGGGGCCACCCGGCGGATCCGGGTCGGCACCGGCGGGGTGATGCTGCCCAATCACCAACCGCTGGTGGTCGCCGAGCAGTTCGGCGTACTGGAGTCGCTGTTCCCGGGCCGGATCGACATGGGGCTCGGCCGCTCCGTCGGCTTCACCGGCGGGATCCGCCGGGCGCTGGGCCGGGACACCGGGGACGCCGACCGGTTCGAGGAGCAGCTGGCGGAGCTGCTGGGCTGGCTCGACGGCACCCAGCAGGCGCATCCCGAGGTGCACGCCCACCCGGCGGAGGGGCTGCGGATACCGGCGTACGTGCTGGCCACCGGCGAGGGAGCCGGGATCGCGGCCCGGGCCGGGCTGCCGCTGGTGGTGGGCGACCTGCGGGCCCGGGACCGGGTCACGGAGATCATCGGGCGCTACCGCGAGGAGTTCCGCCCCTCGGCCGGCGGCTCGGAGCCGTACGTGGTGATCTCCGGGACGGTGGCGGTGGCGCCGACTCCGGAGGCGGCCCGGCGCATCCTGGTCCCGGAGGCGTGGTCCCTCGCGTACTCCCGCACCCGGGGCAGCTTCCCGCCCCTGCGTCCGGCGGAGGAGGTCGAGGCCCTGGCCATGACCTCGAAGGAGCGGGAACTGTACGAGGGCGGGCTCGCCGGGCACATCCACGGCACCGAGGAGCAGGTCGCGGCGGAGCTTGCCGAGGTGGCCGAGCTGACGGGCGCGGACGAGCTGCTGGTCACCACGTCCACGTACGACCGCGTGGCGCTGCTGGACTCCTTCGAGCGGCTGGCCCGGGTGGCCGGGCTCTGATCCGGGGCGGGCCGTAGACGCCGCCGGGACAGGTGGCCCGTACGTGTAGCCCGTAGTGTGGCCCGTAAACTGGGGTGAATGCACCACTCCACCGCCACCACACCCCAGGCCCACCGCGACTCCTTCGTACGGGTGCGGGGTGCCCGGGAGCACAACCTGCGCGGCGTCGACGTGGACATCCCGCGCGACGCCTTGACCGTGTTCACCGGGGTCTCCGGCTCCGGGAAGAGCTCGCTGGCCTTCGGCACGCTCTACGCCGAGGCCCAGCGCCGGTACTTCGAGTCGGTGGCCCCGTACGCCCGCCGCCTGATCCACCAGATCGGCGCCCCGAAGGTGGACTCCGTCACCGGGCTGCCGCCCGCCGTCTCGCTGGAGCAGCGGCGCTCCTCCCCCGGCTCGCGGTCCTCGGTCGGGACGGTGACCCTGCTGTCCAACTCCCTGCGCATGCTGTACTCCCGCGCCGGAACCTATCCGCCGGGTGCCGAACGGCTCGACTCCGACGCCTTCTCCCCCAACACCGCCGCCGGGGCCTGCCCGTCCTGCCACGGCCTCGGCAGCATCCACCGCACCAGCGAGGAACTCCTCGTACCCGATCCGGAGCTGTCGATCCGTCAGGGTGCCATCGCCGCCTGGCCCGGCGCCTGGCAGGGCAAGAACCTCCGGGACGTCCTGGAGGTGCTCGGGTACGACGTGGACGCGCCCTGGCGGGAGTTGGCGGCGAAGGACCGCGAGTGGATCCTGTTCACCGAGGAGCAGCCGGTCGTCACCGTGCACCCGGTGCGGGACGCGGACCGGATCCAGCGGCCGTATCAGGGCACGTACATGAGCGCCCACCGCTATGTGATGCGGACCTTTTCGGACAGCAAGAGCGCCACGCTGCGCGCCCGCGCCGAGCGGTTCCTCGCCGATTCCCCGTGCCCGGTGTGCGAGGGGCGGCGGCTGCGTCCCGAGGCCCTGGCCGTGACGTTCGCGGGCCGTACGATCGCCGAGCTGGCGGCGCTGGCGCTGACCGCCCTGGACGACGTACTGGCCGCCGCGGCCCCGGACGGGGAGGCGGCCCGGGTGCTCGCCGAGGACCTGAGGTCCCGCATCGGGCCCGTCGTGGAGCTGGGGCTCGGCTACCTGAGCCTGGACCGCACCGCGCCGACCCTGTCGGCGGGCGAGCTGCAGCGGCTGAGGCTGGCCACGCAGCTGCGGTCCGGGCTGTTCGGGGTCGTGTACGTACTGGACGAGCCGTCGGCGGGGCTGCACCCGGCCGACACGGAGGCGCTGCTCGGCGTACTGGACCGGCTCAAGGCGGCGGGGAACACGGTGTTCGTGGTGGAGCACCACCTGGATGTGGTGCGGCATGCGGACTGGCTGGTGGACGTGGGTCCGCTGGCCGGGGAGCACGGCGGGCGGGTGCTGTACAGCGGGCCGCCGCAGGAGCTGGCCGGTGTGGCCGGATCGGCGACGGCGCGCCACCTGTTCGATGCGCGCGAGGCAGGGCCGGGGCGGGAAGTTCGGGAGGCGAGCGGTTCGGTCCGGCTCACCGGTGTCGAACGGCACAACCTGCGGGGCGTGGACGCGGAGTTCCCGCTCGGGGTGTTCACCGCCGTGACGGGGGTGTCGGGCTCGGGCAAGTCCACCCTGGTGGGCCAGGTGCTCGCCCGGGAGGCCCGCGAGCGGCTCGCGGATCCGGGGTTCCCCGTGCGGCGCCTGGTGGAGGTGGACCAGAAGCCGATCGGCCGCACACCGCGGTCCAACCTGGCCACGTACACGGGGCTGTTCGACGTGGTGCGCAGGCTCTTCGCGGCCGCCCCGGAGGCACGGGCCCGCGGCTGGAAGGCGGGCCGGTTCTCCTTCAACGTGCCGGGCGGCCGGTGTGAGACCTGCCAGGGCGAGGGCTTCGTCTCGGTGGAGCTGCTGTTCCTGCCGAGTACGTACGCGCCGTGCCCGGAGTGCGCCGGGGCCCGGTACAACACCGAGACCCTGGAGGTGCGGTACGAGGGGCTGAACATCGCGGAGGTGCTGGCGCTGACGGTGGAGTCCGCGGCCGCGTTCTTCGCGCAGGTCCCGGCGGCGGCGCGCAGCCTGCGGGCGCTGGAGGACATCGGGCTGGGCTACCTGCGGCTGGGGCAGCCGGCCACGGAGCTGTCGGGCGGCGAGGCTCAGCGGATCAAGCTGGCCACGGAGCTCCAGCGGCAGCGCCGCGACCACACCCTGTACGTGCTCGACGAGCCGACGACGGGGCTGCATCCGGCCGATGTGCGGGTGCTGCTGCGGCAGTTGCACGGGCTGGTGGACGCCGGGCACTCGGTGGTGGTCGTGGAGCACGACATGGAGGTGGTGGCGGGCGCGGACTGGGTGATCGACCTGGGCCCGGGCGGCGGCGCCGAGGGCGGCCGGATCGTCGCGGCGGGTCCGCCCGCGCGGGTGGCCCGGGCGGCGGCGAGCCGCACCGCCCCCTACCTCGCCCGTGCGCTGGAGCCGGGATCCCGGTAGGACCGCCCGCCTCCGGGGAGCAGGCTGAAGACGGCGATGCTCGCGGCCCACACCACGGCCAGTCCGAACAGCACGAGCAGCAGCCACGGCCAGCCGCTGCGGACCTGCTCCAGCTCCCAGGCCCGGAGCTGCACCTTGCAGTGCGCGTTCACCGCGTCGTCGGTCATGCCGCACAGCGGCTCCGGTTCGGCCGCGGCGACGACCGTCGCCTGCGGCTGGCCGGTGGGCGCGGGGGACGGCAGGAGTTCGGGGTGGGAGTCGAGCCAGGTGGCGAAGGTGTCGCGCATGGCTGCGTGGCCGCGTTCGTTCGGGTGCAGGCTGTTGTGGAGCCACTTGGCAGGACTGAAGCGCTGTGAGGCGAGCCCGTTGACCGTCTCGATGTCCACGAAGTTGACTCCGGCCGCGCCCTTTCTGCGCTCGCACAGCTGGAGCCGGTGCGTGGCGAAGCTGTCCTTCATCTCGGCCATGTAAGTGATGCCCGCCGTGTCGGCCGCCTGGCGCATCGTGGTGTCGATCTGTTCCACGAACGTGCGGATGAAATCGCGCTCGGCCTTCGTGAGGGCCACCCCGGTGCAGCTGCCGGCTGCGGCGATCGGCTGCGGGTAGGGCACGGCCACGATGGGCACGTCGGCGGGTACGGCCTGCCGCAGCGAACGGTAGGTCGCGATGAGGTCCTGGCGGACCTTGGGCAGGTTGTTCATGAACAGAGGTCTGCGGGTCTCGCAGTCGCCCGGGGCGAGGCACGCCTCTCCGAGGATGGCGAATCCGGCGTCGTTGCCGCCCAGCGCGACGATGACGAGGGCCGGGTGGAACGAGGACGCCAGGCTGTTGAGCTGGTCGAGCTGGGTGGCCGGTTCGCCCGGCTGCGCACGGGAGGGGCCGGATCCGGAGCGGGGGTTGACGTTGTAGGTGCGCGCGCCGGAACAGGCGAGGAACAGCACGCGGTCGAACCGCGGGCCGGCGGTGGCGAGTCCGACCGCATAGGCGGAGGGCGAGCGTCGGCACTCGTTGCGGCCGCCGTCGTCGGTTCCTTCGAAGTAGCTGCTCGCGCCCTCGCCCGACATGTAGGAGTCGCCCAGGGCCACGAGGACGCGCTGCCCTCCGGCGGGGTCGAGTGCCTGGGGGTGTCGGTGCTCCGGGGGCGCCGCCGCGAGGAGGCAGAGGCCCGCGAGGACAAGGGCGACGTCGGCGTGCGTGTTGGAGACGATGGCCGCCAGCAGGAGCAGTGCCGCCGCGACGAGCACCGCGTTCAGCACCCAGTCCCGCTGCACGAGCCACAGGCAGGACAGGACGACTCCGGCGGTGACGACGAGGCCGAGGATCCCGACGACTCCCACACCGGCCCCGGGTCCCGCGGCGGAGCGCCGCGTCCGCAGGAGCCGTACGCCCCATTCGGACAGGAGGTTGAGGCCGAGCGGGAGGAGTACGAAAAGGGCCGCGCCGAGGGTGATGAGCAGGCCGGCGTAGAGACCGCCCTTGGCCCTGGGCAGCACGAGGGCTGCGATGACCGCCACCAGCGCAGTCAGCGCCATCAGGGCCGCGCCCCACAGCAGCAGAGCCCTCCTCGGCCGGCCCGGATCGATTCCCCGCCATGCTTCGACGAACCAGCCCAGACCGAGCAGCAGGAGCACCGACCCGACGAGCGGCAGGGCGTCTCCTTCCACTCCCACCAGGTGGAGGACGAGCACCACCACTCCGGCGGTGGTCAGCAGGCAGGCCGCCCGGAGCAGCCAGCGCGGGGTGCGCCCGCCGGGGTCCCGCTCGTGCCCGAGGCCCAGCTGTCGTCCGACGAAGACGGCACTGCAGACACCGAAGAAGCCGAGGGCCCCGTACAGCTCCGGGAGAGGCACTCCGCGGCTCGACTCCACGACGAGCACCACGGCGCCCACGACGAACAGCGCCCGCGGCCCCCACCACATCAGCATGCCGCGCATGTCCCGCCGCCCGACCGGCCCAGCCGACTCGTCACCGTGCATGTCCCTGCACCCTTCTGCCGGTCGGACGAGAAGCCTTCGGACGACGTCGGTTGGCGCCCGACGGGCTACGCGTCCCCCGGCAGCAGGTGCTGCGGGAGTTCGCGGAAGCTCCACCGGCCCTGCTGGCGGGTGAACAGCCAGACCAGGTCGTAGCGGTCGGGCCAGGCTGCGGGGATGCCGAGGACCTGGTGGGCACCGAGGGAGCGGATCAGGCGGGGGATGCCGGTGTGCTCCCAGCAGACGAGTACGGGCATACGCGCGGCCAGCGCGGCGCGGGCAGCCGCCGGTTCGGCGCCGACGGCGAACTCACCGCGCAGCGGGGTACGCAGGGCCGAGACAAGCGGCTCGACCGTCTGGCGGCAGCGGGCGGGGGCTCCGGCCGGGCCTCCGGCCGCGAAGACGACCGCGGGACGGGGCAGCGTGGAACCGCCTGCGGGCGGGAAGAGGCGGTGCAGTTCCTCGGCGCGACGCCGGCCGCGGCCGGCGAGGGATCCGGGGTTCTCGTTGCCGTCCTCGTCCTCGCCCAGGTCCCCGGCGTACGGCTTCTCCGCGTGCCGGATCAGCATGACCAGGGCGTCCTTCGGCGCGGGTTTCGGGCCGTGGCCCGAGGTGCCGGACGGGTCCTCCCCGGAGCAGCCGGCCATCGCGAGCGGGGCGAGGGCGGCGGCCGCCAGGAGGGTGCGGCGGCGCGGTCCGGACCCGGCGGGGGCTTGTGGCATGGGGCCCACTGTCCCCCACGTGCCGGACGCCGGCGGAGCGCGGCGCGTCGTACGGCCGCCACGAGCGCCCGGTCGGCCGATCGGTTCCGCCGATCGGGGCGGCGGACCCGGTCGGCCGGTCGCGTCAGCGGGTCGGGGCAGCCGTCGGCCGAGGCTTCTCGTACGGGGAGGGCACCGGGAAGTACGCCTCCAGGAACGCGGTGACCGCGCGCTGCTGTTCCCGGGGCGACAGGCCGGGTCCGGCGTCGTCGTCGGCGAGGCAGAACGCGTCGGCCCAGCGGTCGGCGGCGAGGCCGGGCAGCCGGTCGATCTCGTCGGTCCGGCCGGTGCTGACGTACGCGTGGAGCAGTTCGCCCTCGACCGCGCGGGCGTCGGCGAGGGCGAGGTGGGAGGCGAGGGTGACGGGCGCGAGGTCGTCGGCGCTGCGGAAGACGGAGCGGCTGGTGGTGGTGAGCCGGCCGGGCAGCCGTTCCTCGACGTGGGCGAAGAGGGAGCGGCTGAGCGGGTACGGGGTGTGGGCCAGGATGTGCGGGTAGGTGCGGCCGACGGCCTGTTCCACGGCGTGCCGGGTGGCCTTCTGGGAGGCGGTGAAGACGTCGTCGTCATCGCTCGGGGCATCGGGGGCCACGGCCCGCCGGTCGTGGAAGACCTTGGGCAGTCCGGAGGAGAGGAAGTAGTTCTGCGGGCGCTGCGGGCGGCCGAGGAAGATGTCGTCGTTGAAGTAGAGGAAGTGCTCGGCGAGGCCGGGGATGCGGTGGAGCTGGCTCTCGATGGCGTGGGAGTTGAACACCGGGAGGCCGGCGGAGTCGGCGAACAGCTCGCGGTGGTCGACGACGGTCACCTGGGGGTGGTCGGTGGCGAGCCAGGACGGGGTCTGGTCGTCGGTGACGACGAAGACGCGGCGGATCCAGGGCGCGTGGGCGGCGATGGAGCGCAGACAGTAGCGGAGCTCCCCGCGGTCGCGGTAGCGGTTCTCGGCGTGGTCGACGAGGGTGTGGACACCGGTGCCGGCCTCGGCTGCTGCGGCGGCGTGGTCCCGGCGGCGGCGCCAGGCGGGGTCGGCCGCGTCGACCCAGGTGATCACGGCGTCGACGGGGAAGTCGATGTCGTCGGGGAAGCGGCCTGCGAAGGCGTCGACGACGGGGTGGTCGCGTTCGCCGACACGGAGGGTGGAGGTGGCTTCGAGGGTGGGCACCCACCAGCCGTACGGGGTCTCGCGCAGGCCGGCGATCGCGCCGGTGCCGGAATCGGCGGCTTCCCAGAACTCCAGGTCGCAGCCGGTGTCGGGGCCGTAGGCCAGGGTCCGGCCGGAGGTGACGACCGGCTGGAAGAGGCGGACGCCCTTGATCTTCGGGTGCGGCGGGTCGGCGGGCCCGGACTCCCGGGCCGCGACGGCTTCCGGAAGTGCTTCGGCCAGGACCTCCCCCGCTTCACCGGCGTCGCCGAGGAGCAGGGCGTACACGGGGAGCCCGGCGAAGGCACCGGCGCAGGCCTTCAGGGCGGCGGCGCGGTCGTCCGGGGCGATGGCCACCCGGTGCCGGAGCCCGCCGTCGGGGACCAGGCCGTACGGGACGGCCGCCGCTTCGAGTGCCTCGGCGACCGCGTTCAGGCCGGCGTCCCTGGCGCAGGCGGGCAGCAGGTCGTCGCGGACCCGGGCGAGCCGGCCGCGGTGCCGGACCAGACCCGGCAGCTTCTCCAGCAGCTCGTCCTCACGGGTCCGGCCGCCCGGGGGCGGCGCCTGGCTCCCGCTCCCGGTGCGCTCCCGCTGGGTGGCGTCCGGCTGTTTCGGTACGCCGCCGGGCCGGCGCAGCGTCCGTACGATCCGGCGCAGGCCGACGGGGAGGGGAAGACGGGAAAGGCCCTGCATATACGACCTCGCGAGACGGCGCCGGTGTGCGGCACCCGAGGATGCGGGCGGCACCCGGCGTGAGGGGGTGCGGTGCCGTCCGGCAGGCAGGGGCGGATGCCTCGTTCACCTCCACCTTTCCCGTCGTTCATTTTTCACGCAAGTGTCTGGAGTCCCTTTGTCCGCATCTCACAGTCACTTCTCAGATTCGGCTGGGCCGGCTCTGCGGCCTCACGCTCCGTGTTTGCGGACCCTCAGGCTCCGTGCTTGCGGACCGCCCGCAGCCACTCGCGGTTCATGGCGGCGATGGACGGCAGCGGGATGCCCTTGGGGCAGGCCGTGGCGCACTCCCCGGTGAGGGTGCAGCCGCCGAAGCCCTCGCCGTCCATCTGGGCCACCATGTCCAGTACGCGGGTCTCCCGCTCCGGCGAGCCCTGCGGCAGCACGTTCAGGTGGTTGACCTTGGCGGAGGTGAAGAGCATCGCGGAGCCGTTGGGGCAGGCCGCCACGCAGGCCCCGCAACCAATGCACTCGGCGTGCTCGAAGGCGAAGTCGGCGTCGGCCTTGGGCACGGCGGTGGCGTGTGCCTCGGGGGCCGATCCGGTCGGGGCGGTGACGTAGCCGCCGGCCTGGATGATCCGGTCGAAGGCGCTGCGGTCCACGACGAGGTCCTTGACCACCGGGAAGGCGGAGGCCCGCCAGGGCTCGACGTCGATGGTGCCGCCGTCGGCGAAGGAGCGCATGTGGAGCTGGCAGGTGGTGGTGCGCTCGGGTCCGTGGGCTTCGCCGTTGATCACGAGGCTGCACGCCCCGCAGATGCCCTCGCGGCAGTCGTGGTCGAAGGCGACCGGGTCCTCGCCGCGCAGGATGAGGTCCTCGTTGAGGGTGTCGAGCATCTCCAGGAACGACATGTCGCGGGAGATCCCGTCGACCTCGTACGTGACCATGGCGCCGGGGGTGTCGGGGTTCTGCTGGCGCCAGACGCGCAGGTTGAGCCTCATGCGTAGCTCCGCTGGGTGGGGTGTACGTACTCGAAGACGAGGTCTTCCTTGTGCAGGACGGGGGCCGCGCCGGTGCCCTGGTACTGCCAGGCGGCGGCGTAGCCGAACTCCTCGTCGCGGCGGGCGGCCTCGCCGTCCGGGGTCTGGGACTCCTCGCGGAAGTGTCCGCCGCAGGATTCGGCGCGGTGGAGGGCGTCGAGGCACATCAGCTCGGCGAGCTCCAGGTAGTCGACGATGCGGTTGGCCTTCTCGAGGGACTGGTTGAACTCTTCGCCGCTGCCGGGGACCTTGATCCGCTTCCAGAACTCCTCGCGGATGTGCGGGATCCGGTCCAGTGCCTTGCGCAGGCCCTCCTCGGTGCGGGACATGCCGCAGTACTCCCACATGAGCTCGCCGATCTCGCGGTGGAAGGAGTCGGGGGTGCGGTCCCCGTCGACGGCAAGCAGCTTGGCGAGGCAGTCGCGGGTCTCGCGGATCGCGGCCGCGGCCTCGGGGTGGCTGTCGTCGACGGCTTCCTGGTGCGGGTGGCGGGCCAGGTAGTCGTTGATGGTGGAGGGGAGCACGAAGTAGCCGTCGCCGAGGCCCTGCATCAGGGCGGAGGCGCCGAGGCGGTTGGCGCCGTGGTCGGAGAAGTTGGCCTCGCCGATCGCGAACAGGCCGGGGACCGTGGTCTGGAGGTCGTAGTCGACCCACAGGCCGCCCATCGTGTAGTGCACGGCGGGGTAGATCCGCATGGGGACCTCGTACGGGTTCTCCGCGGTGATCCGCTCGTACATCTCGAAGAGGTTGCCGTACTTCTCGGCGACCTTGTCCCGGCCCATGCGGCGGATGGCGTCGGCGAAGTCGAGGTAGACGCCCTCCCGTCGCCCACCACCACCCTCGACCGAGGAGCCTTCGGCTCCGCCCCCCTGGCCCTGGCCGCCGGGGCCGACGCCGCGGCCCTCGTCGCAGACGTTCTTGGCGGCGCGGGAGGCGATGTCGCGGGGCACGAGGTTGCCGAAGGAGGGGTAGATCCGCTCCAGGTAGTAGTCGCGCTCCGCCTCGGGGATCTCGGCGGCCGGGCGGGTGTCGCCCTCGGCCTTGGGGACCCAGATGCGGCCGTCGTTGCGCAGGGACTCGCTCATCAGGGTGAGCTTGGACTGGTGGTCGCCGGTGCGCGGGATGCAGGTGGGGTGGATCTGGGTGAAGCAGGGATTGGCGAAGTACGCGCCGCGCCGGTGTGCCCGCCAGATGGCGGTCGCGTTGGAGTTCATGGCGTTGGTGGAGAGGTAGAAGACGTTGCCGTAGCCGCCGCTGGCCAGGACGACCGCGTCCGCGTAGTACGTGTCGATGCTGCCGGTGACCAGGTCGCGGGCGACGATGCCGCGGGCCACTCCGTCGACGGTGATCAGGTCGAGCATCTCGGTGCGGGCGTGCATCTCGACGTTTCCGGCGGCGATCTGCCGGGACAGCGCCTGGTAGGCGCCGAGCAGGAGCTGCTGGCCCGTCTGGCCGCGGGCGTAGAACGTGCGGGAGACCTGGACGCCGCCGAAGGAGCGGGTGTCGAGGAGGCCGCCGTACTCGCGGGCGAACGGGACGCCCTGGGCCACGCACTGGTCGATGATCTCGACGGAGATCTGGGCGAGGCGGTGGACGTTGGACTCGCGGGCGCGGAAGTCGCCGCCCTTGACGGTGTCGTAGAAGAGGCGGTGCACCGAGTCGCCGTCGTTGCGGTAGTTCTTGGCGGCGTTGATGCCGCCCTGGGCGGCGATGGAGTGGGCTCGGCGCGGGGAGTCGGAGAAGCAGAACTGGACGACGTGGTAGCCCTGTTCGGCGAGGGTGGCGCCGGCCGCCCCGCCGGCCAGGCCGGTGCCGACGACGATCACGGTGTGCTTGCGGCGGTTGGCCGGGTTGACGAGCTTGGCCTCGAAGCGGCGGCGGTCCCAGCGTTCGGCGATGGGGCCATGGGGGGCCTTGGTGTCGGCGATCGGCTCGCCGGTGGCGTAGTGGGTGTAGTCGGTGTTGGGGTACTCGGGCATGGTCAGCTCACCACTCCGGTCATGACGGCGACGGGGACGGAGACGAAGCCCGCGAAGAGGACGAGGGCCAGGGCGTTGGCGAGGAGCTTCAGGGCGCGGTCGCGCCGGGCGTTGCCCGCGCCGAGGGTCTGGGCGGCGCTCCAGAAGCCGTGCCGGACGTGCGCCGCGAGGGCGGCCATCGCCACGATGTAGATGGTGTTCCCGTACCAGGTGGAGAAGGTGGCGAGGACGTTCTCGTAGGGGTGGCCGGCCCATGCGCGCTCGTTGACGGTGAGCGTGGTGAGGTCGAGCAGGTGCCAGACGATGAACAGGGCGAGGATGACGCCGCCCCAGCGCATGGTGCGGGTGGCGTAGCTCGCGCGGCGGCGCTTGTGGGCGTACTTGACCGGGCGGGCCTTGATGTCCCGGCGGCTGAGCTGGTACGCGGACACGGCGTGCGCGACGACGGCGGCGAGCAGGACGACGCGGGCGGCCCACAGGCCCCAGTGGCTGTGCAGGAAGGGCTCGCCCATGTGGCGGAGCCAGTGCGCGTACCCGTTGAAATCCCCCGGGCCGAAGAAGATCTTGAGGTTGCCGATCATGTGGACGACCAGATACCCGAGCATGATCAGCCCGGACACCGCCATCACGGACTTCTTGCCGACGGTGGAGTCCCAGAGCGTTCGCGTGGTGGACGGTCGTCGGCCCGTCCGCGTTGCCAGAGCCATGTCACAAACGGTAAGGACCAAAGTCCCGATCGGTCCAAGACATGATGACGCTGATCTCGATAGGGTCTCTCTATGTACGGCGTATCCTGGGGCGATGCAGTTCCAGCAGCTCCAGTACTTCGTGGCCGTCGCCGAGACCCGGCACTTCACCCGGGCCGCGGAGCGGGTGCATGTCGCCCAGCCGTCGCTCTCGCAGCAGATCAAGGCGCTCGAACGGGAGCTGGGGGCGGAGCTGTTCAGCCGGGCGCGGGGGAACATCGCGCTCACCGACGCGGGCGAGACGCTGCTGCCGCTGGCCCGGCGGATCCTGGCGGATGCGGACACCGCGCGGCTCGAGGTGCAGGAACTGGCGCAGCTGCGGCGCGGGCGGGTCCGGCTGGGGGCCACACCGAGCGTGTGCACAGGCCTTCTGCCGCATGTGCTGCGGGCCTTCCACACCGCCCATCCGGGGATCGAGCTGCTGATCGAGGAGAGCGGTTCGCTGGACCTCGTACGGGAACTTGCCCGCGGGGCCCTGGACTTGGCGCTGATCGCGCTGCCGCTGCCGCCTTCTGCCCCGGCGCTGACCACAGTGGAGCTGCTGACGGAGGACCTGGTGGTGGTCTCCTCGGCGGAGCTGCCGCCTCCGGCGGGCGGCGGCCCGCTCACGGTGTCCGCTCTGCGCGACGAGCCGATGGTGATGTTCCGCCACGGCTACGACCTGCGGGACCTGACGGTGGCCGCCTGCCGGGCGGAGGGCTTCGAGCCGGCGTTCACGGTGGAGGGCGGGGAGATGGACGCGATCCTGGGCTTCGTCCGCGCGGGGCTCGGCGTCGCGGTCGTTCCGGCGATGGTCGTCGACCACGCCGGCCCGGGGCTGCGCGCCACGCCTCTGGCGGGCTCCCCGCTGCGCCGCACGATCGCCCTGGCCCACCGTACGGACGTCGCTCCCCCACGCGCGGCCCGCGAGCTGAAGTGCATCCTGCTGGGCTGAGTCCGCCGCGCCCCGTCGGGGGGCCGCGTCAGGCTTTGCGTCAGGGTTGCGCCGGGGCTATGGGGAGAGCCCTGTCGAGCCCCTCGGCCAGCATCGCGAAGGCCCGGTCCGCGTCGGCCACGGCGGCCGGGTGCGCCTCGTCGGCGCTCTGACCGGCATCCATGCGGCGATAGTTCTCCCGGCCCAGCTCGTGGCGGACCGCCACCAGGTGTATCGCCGCCAGCCGGGCGGTGAGCGGCGGGGCCGACTCCGCCTCGAGCACGGCGGCGAGCAGCTCCACCTCACGGTCGGTGTAGTGGGCCATCCGGCTCTCCAGGCCGGCGGTGGAGTAGAGCAGCCGCTGGAAGGCGAGCACCCCGGGGTGGTCGCACAGCCCGGTGATCGGGTCCCGTTCGGCGAGGGCGGCGAGGAAGTGCGCACGCACCGCACCCACCGGCGTCTGGCCGGCAGGGCGGTCGCGCACGATGCGGGCCGCCTCGTCCTGATGGTCGGCGAACCGGTCGAGCACCAGGTCCTCCTTGCTCGGGAAGTACCGGAAGAGGGTGGGCTTGGAGACCTCGGCCGCGGCGGCGACATCCGCCACCGACACGGCGTCGAAGCCCCGCTCCAGGAAGAGTTCCAGCGCCGTGGCCGCCAGCTGGCGACGCGTACGGAGCTTCTTGTTCTCGCGCAGACCCGTCGTGTTCTCCATGCGCACAGCGTAGCACAAATTCGTGACCGGGTAATTTTCTTAACCGGGTTGCATTTTCCGTCGGAAGCCGCTTCCCTTGAGACATCGACGAGCGCATCGACGAGGAGAGGACATCCGATGACCGACGTACTGATCGTGGGCTCCGGCCCCACGGGACTGACCCTGGCGTGCGAGCTCGCCCTGAGCGGAGCCGCCGTCCGCGTCGTGGAGGGACGCACCGCACCGCACCGCGAGTCCCGCGGCAAGGGGCTCTGGCCGAGCAGCCTCGAGGTTCTCGAAGGGTTGGGCGTGGCCGAGCCCCTGACGGCCATCGGCAGCGGTGAGGTGGTCCTGCGCAAGTACTTCGACGGAGCGCACGTCAACGACACCCCCATGCCCGGCAGCGGCCTGCTGATAGGGCAGTGGCAGATCGAGGAGGCGCTGCGCGACCGGCTCGCCGGCCTGGGCGTGCAGGTCGAGTACGGGTCCCGGCTCGCCGGGATCACGCAGGATGCGGCCGGGGTCCGCGCGGAGCTGGCGGACGGCACCGTGATCGGGGCCCGCTACCTCGCCGGATGCGACGGCGGGCACAGCACCACCCGCAAGGTCCTCGGCATTCCCTTCGAGGGCAGTGGCGAGGAGGAGCCGGCGATGGTCACCGGGGACGTCCGGGCCCCCGGGCTCAGCCGGGAGTTCTGGCACCAGTGGTTCACCTCGGAAGGCGGCGGGATGCTGCTCTGCCCGATGCCGGGGACGGACACCTTCCAGCTGCAGGCCTCGCCCGAGCAGGACGAGCACGGCGGACTGCTGCCGCCCTCGCTGGAGAGTTTCCAGCGGCTCTTCGACCGGCATGCCCGGATGCCGGGGATCCGGCTCGCGGATGCCACCTGGCTCTCCGCCTGGCGGGTCAACGTCCGCATGGCCACCCGGATACGGGAGGGCCGGGTGTTCCTCGCCGGGGACGCCGCGCACGTCCACCCCATAGCCGGCGGGCTGGGCATGAACACCGGCATCCAGGACGCGGCCGCCCTCGGCCGGACGCTGACCGCAGCCCTGGCCGGGCAGGCCGGCGGGGAGGTGCTCGATGCGTACGAGGCGGAGCGGCTGCCGGTGGCCGCCGAGGTCCTCGCCGACACGGCACGGCGGTACGAGCGGGTCATGGCTGCCGTCCGGACCCCCGGCGTGGGGACGGAGGCCGGCCTGGACTGACCGGACCTCCGGGCCGATGTCGGGCGGGCTTCAGGAAGGCGTGGGCACGGCGTCCGACAGCGAGAGGGTGTGGATGCGGTCCGGGGAGCCGGGGCGGGCGTAGTACCAGCCCTGGGCGGTGTCGCAGCCGAGGTCGCGCAGCTGGGCGGCCTGGGCGCCGGTCTCCACGCCCTCGACCGTGACGGCGAGTTCGAGGCTGTGGGCCAGCGCGACGATGCCTTCCACGATCTTGACGTCGACCGGGTTGGCGGGCTGCTGCTGCATCCCCTTGGTGAAGGAGCGGTCCAGCTTCAGGACGCTGACCGGGAGGCGGCGCAGGTTCGCCAGGTTCGAGTAGCCCGTGCCGAAGTCGTCGAGCGCGATGTCCACGCCGAGGGCGGCGAGCCGGCGCAGGGGTTCGAGGAGTTCGTCGTCGGCGCCGATCAGGGCCGATTCGGTGACCTCCAGGCACAGGGCGCCCGGGGCGAGGCCCGAGTTCTCCAGCACCGCGACGGTGTCGGCGACCAGGCCGGGGTGGTGCAGCTGGGTCGGCGAGAGGTTGACGTTGATCCGCAGGGCGGAGCCGCCGTGCTGGCGCTGCCAGTTGCGGGCCTGGCGGACGGCCTCCTCCAGGACCCAGCGGCCGAGCGGCACGATCAGCCCGGTCCGTTCGGCGAGCGGGATGAAGCGGTCCGGCCCGAGCACCCCGTACTGCGGGTGCGACCAGCGCACCAGCGCCTCGGCGCCGTGGACGCTGCCGTCGTGCATGTGGACCAGCGGCTGGTACTCGATGAAGAACTCGCCGCGTTCCAGCGCCGCCGGGAGGGCGTTGGTCAGGCCGTGCCGGGTGATGGCACGGGCGTCGGCCTCGGCGTCGGCGAACTCGAAGCGGTTGCCGCCGGCCGCCTTGGCCCGGTACATGGTGATGTCGGCGCTGCGCAGCACCTCCGCCGCGGTGCGCTCCCGGGCCAGGCCCTCCACGATGCCGATGCTGCCGCGGACCGACAGCTCGCGGCCCTCGATCCGGATGGGCACGGACAGGGCGGACAGGATCCGGACGGCGAGTTCGGTCACCTTCTCCTCGGTGTCCGAGCCGGTGGTCAGCGCCACGAACTCGTCGCCGCCGAGTCGCGCGACGACCTCGCCGGGGCCCGTCGCGCAGCTCTGCAGCCGGTCGGCGACCTCCACCAGGAGCCGGTCGCCCGCCGAGTGCCCGAGGCTGTCGTTGACCGCCTTGAACCCGTCGAGGTCCAGGTAGCACAGGCCGAAGCGGCTGCCGCCGGCCCCGCTCAGGGCCTTCTCCAGGCGTTCGAAGAACAGCGTCCGGTTCGGCAGCCCTGTCAGGGCGTCATGCGTGGCCTCGTAGCGGAGCCGCAGGTTCAGCAGCCGGCGCTCGGTGGTGTCCTCCATCAGCGCCAGCTGGTACTGCGGCACCCCCTCGGCGTCGCGCAGCAGCGACACCGTCAGGTTGGTCCACAGCACCGTCCCGTCGTGGCGGTAGTACGGCTTCTCGACGCGGTAGCTCTCGCGCTCACCGCGCACGAGTTCCCCGTACATCCGCCAGACGTGCGGGGCGTCGTCGGGGTGGCCCCACTCACTGACGTTGCGGCCCCGGACGTGCCCGCCCATCCCGCCGAACATCTGCAGCAGCGCGTCGTTGACCTCGAGGACGTTGCCCTGGAGGTCGGCGATGCCGATGCCGATGGCCGCGCCCTCGAAGACCGCCTTGAAGCGCTCCTCGCTCGCGTGCAGGGCCTGCTGGGCGTCGATGCGGGCGGTCAGCGCGGAGCGGGCGATGGCTTCCTGCTCCTTGAGGGTCCGCTCGCGCAGGGCGCGGGCGAATCCCGCCGCGATCCCGTGCTGGAGCCGGGCGCAGCGCGACCGGTACTCCTCGGTGCCCTCCACGCCCACGCCGTCGGGTCCGCAGTAGAGCACGAGGTACGACTCGACCACGCCGAGCGTGCCGGCCAGCGCCTCCGGGTCGGTGCAGTGCACGGCGACGAGTTCGGCCCCGACCCGCTGGGCGACGCCCGCGTCGAAGGGCCGGGCGTGCAGGGCCTCGGCGAGGGTCCGGGCGAGCGGAATGAGGTGCTGTTCGAACTCGACGCGGGTCAGCGAGGTCGCGGTGACGGGGAAGATCGCCCGTCCCCAGATGGTCGCGAAACGCCCGATCCGGTCCTCGAGCCCGCTCCGCAGCGCGGCGGGACCCGCCGACAGGCCCGCCGGAGCCGGCGGGCCTGTGCGTGCGGACGGAGGCTCTGCTCCCTGCGCGGGCTCTGCTGCCTGCGCGGGTTCTGCTGCCTGCGCGGGTTCTGCGTTCTTCGGGGTCGGTGTGCCGGAAGGCACCGCGGCCGGGGATCTCACGCCTTGCGTCCCACTCCGCCGAAGCCCGAGAACGCGTACGGGTCCTCGGGCGCCTCGTTGTCCTCCGGGTCCTCGGTGCCCTCGGGCTGCCACAGTGGCATCGACACGACACCGGGATCGACCAGCTCGAACCCGTCGAAGAAGCGGGTGATCTGCTCGCCGCTGCGCATCACGAGCGGGTTGCGGATGTCCCGGTAGACGCCGACCATCCCGCCCGCGACCTCCTGGGAGATCGGGATGCCCTCGTAGGAGGCGTGCGTGAGCACCAGGAGGCTGCCGGGGGCCAGCGCCTCGCGCAGTTCGGCGACGGCGGCGTACGGGTCGTCCGCGTCCTCCAGGAAGTGCAGGACGGCGACGAGCAGCAGGGCGACCGGGCGGTCGAGGTCCAGCAGCTGGGAGACCTCGGGGGCGGCGAGGACGTCCCGCGGCTTGCGCAGGTCGGCGGCGACGATGCCGGTGCGGTCGTCGCCGGCCAGGACGGCGCGGCTGTGTGCGACGGCCACCGGGTCGTGGTCCACGTAGACCACGCGGGCCTCGGGGCTGGCGGCCTGGGCGATCTCGTGGACGTTGCCGAACGTCGGGATGCCGGAGCCTATGTCGAGGAACTGGGTGACGCCCTGGGCCACGGCGTAGCGGACGGCGCGGCGCATGAAGGCGCGGTTGGCCTGCATGATCTTGGGCAGGCCCGGCAGGAACTCCATGGCGCGGCGGGCGGCCTGGCGGTCGACCTCGAAGTTGTGGGAGCCGCCCAGGTAGTAGTCGTAGATGCGGGACACGCTCGGCACCGATATGTCGATACCTGGCGGGGCCCAGGCGGGGCGCTCCATCGGGGTCTCCAAGCCGTAGTCCTGCGCGATCGTCCGGGATCGGACGCCTGTCCGAGCCGAATGTACTGATCATTGCCCAACGGAGCGAGCAAAAGCGGAAATTGGTGATCCGTTCTTCATCACACACCAAAGGCCTCCAAGGCCCCTCCCGCAGCGAATGACCGAAACCGACAAGTCGCTTATGGGAATGCGCAGGTGCATGACCGGACTACTTCGTTCCGTGGCTCAAACCTCTACGGTCTTCGCTCCACCCGTTCAGGCGAACCACGGCCGAGCCCCGCGTGCGCGAGCGCACGTGAGCCCATGCTCCCCGGGTGAACAGAGCCTGTACCAGACGCCTGCTGGCGGTCCCGGTCCTGCTGTGGGCGGCGTTGTCCGCCACGCCGGCCGTGGCTGATAGCTGCGCCTACGCGACGATCGACGCCGGGGACGGCGCGGCCGCCGTCCGGCTGGTCGCGGCCGCCGGAAGCGGTGCGGCCGCGAGCGGCCGGGGTGGCGGACATCACGGCGACGGGCCTCCCGGCGGGCAGGGCGGCGGCCACGGAAGCGGACACGGCAACGGCCACGGAGGCCACCACGGACCCGGCAGCCACGGGGGACACCCGGGACACCACTGCCCCCCACCGCCGCCCCCGCCCTGCCCGCCGAAGCCGAATCCCACCCCGACGCCGACCCCGACGCCGACCCCGGCGCCGAAGCCGCCCCCGAAGCCGACTCCGCCGCCCGCGCCGCCGCCCCCACCTGTCCCGAAGCCCACTCCGCCGCCCCCGCCCGCTCCGCAGGCGAAGCCGAAGCCGAAGCCGCCCGCGCCGGCCCCGCCGAAGCCGGTACCGCCGCCGCTCGAGGTGAAGGCGCCGGCCCCCGCGGTGACGCCCCCGGCCCCGCCCCCGAAGAAGCCCGTGGCCAGGCCCGCCTACCACACGGCGGCCGCCAAACGGCCCGAGCACCACATCTCACCGGTGACCTTCACCTTGATGACCGCGGCTCCCGCGGTGCTCGCGATCGTCGCACTGCGCCCGCGCTAGAGCCGGCCCGCACACCCCGCACACCCCGCACACCCGCTCGTGACCGATTTGGGAGTCATCTTGTCGGAATGGCTCGTCCTGTCCCTCGCGATGGCCGCGGCCTGCGCCGTGGTGCTGTCCATCGTCTTCTTCAACCAACGGCGGATCGGCGACGACGACGATCCCGACGAAACACCGGACGTCATCGAGTACATGACGATGATGATCGGGGTGATCTACGCGATCGTGCTGGGCCTGGCGATCGCCGGCGTCTGGGAGGGCCGCGGGGCCGCCCAGGAGTACGTTCGCCAGGAGGCCCAGGCCCTGCACGAGATCAGCGTCCGCTCCGAGGTCTACCCGGCCGAGGTGCGGAAGAAGATCAGGTCCGACGTCGACGCGTACGTGACGTACGTGGTGGACACGGAGTGGAAGGAGATGGCCGACAGCGGCAATCTCACCGACCGCAGCGGGGAGCTGCTGGACCGCATCCGCCGGGACGTCACGGACTACGAACCGCAGACCGACCACGAGGGGCAGGCGTACCAGCCGCTCGTGGACCAGGTCGCGCTGGTGGACGACGCGCGCAGCGCCCGCGGGCAGAGCGCGGGGGCGACGATGCCGGGGGTGGTGTGGTTCGGGCTGATCGCCGGCGCGCTGGTGACGGTGGGCCTGGTCTTCACCCTGCAGATCCGCCGCTCGTTCCGGGAGCTGCTGCTGGCGGGCCTGTTCAGCGCGCTGATCGCCTTCCTGCTGTTCCTGATCTGGGACTTCGACGCACCGTTCGGGCGGGGCATCGCGGCGACCGCCGAGCCGTTCCTCGCACAGTTCCCGCATCTGGGGCTGGGCGACTGAGGCGCCGAGGGTGCCCGGGGTGCCGGCGGTACCGGGGACGCCGGCGGTGCCAGGGTTGCCGGCGGCTGCGGGGCCCCACCGTGCCCCTGCAGCCGCCCCGCAAACCGGGGACGGGCCTCCCGTCCCCGGTTCGGCCCAGGCCCATGCCCCATTCGCCCGTTCCTGATCGCGGGTCACCGTGGCCGCGCCTAGCGTGGCGGGCATCGAGGCGCACGACCCCCCACGTGCGGAAACCGTTCCGCGGCTGCTCCTCGGGGATCCGGAGAACAACCATGGGTGCGATACGTACCAACGCCACAGCCCTGCTGAGCGCCGGCGCCACGGGCGCCGTACTCGCGCTCGGCGTCCTCGGCGCGCCCTCCGCGACCGCGGCCGAGGCCCAGCCCATCACCTCGTTCGGCTTCGCCATCACCCCGTCGACGGTTGCCCCCGGCGGCAAGACGGTGCTCTCCGTCACCGGCTGCAACGCCGCCTACTCCACCGCCTCTTCCGGGGTCTTCGACACCGTGAGCATCGCGCGCGGCCAGACCGCGCGGGTGACCGTCGACCGCGACGCCCGGCGCGGAGCCGTGTACTCCGTCTCCTTCACCTGCAATGGGGAGACCGGTTCGGCCGACCTCACCATCACCGGTGGCACCACCCGTCCCACCACCAGTTCCACGTCGACGGCCACCGCGAGGGCCAACACGACCGTCACCTCCACCGCCACCGGCGGCGCCTCCCTCGGTGTCCGCGGCGGCCTGGGCGGCAGTGTGGCCGGGATGGATCCCCGGGAGCTCGGCGCGGGCGCCGGGCTCTTCCTCGCGGCCGCCGGCGGTACGGCGTACGTGCTCCGCCGCCGCCGTTCCGCACGCGGCCACTGAGCATCCCCGGCGGACTCGCGACCGCCGGTCGCCCCGAGTCCTGGCCGAGGATTCGGGGCGACCGGCGGTTCCCGGGCTGCGACCGGGGAGGCGGCGCCGTCAGGCCCGCCCGCGGACGGGACGGCGCCGGCGCATCACGTGGACGCCCGCGCCGAGCGCCGAAGCGCCGACGAGGCTCGCCCCGATGGCGGTCTCGGCGGTGGACGGGCCGAACGAGCCGCCGATACCGCCCTGTGCGCCATTGCCGCGGAGGATCGTGAACCGGTGCGTGGCGACCAGGCTGTTGTCGTGGCACTTGACCGACAGCGTGTGGTTGCCGGGCGTGGCGTGGTTGAAGATCCGGACGGTGGCGAACCCGATGGAGCCGGCCGAGAGGTTCGTCTGGGGAAAGTTGCCGGCCGACCAGACGGTGCCGCCGTGGCGGCAGCCGGCCGCGCTGACCTGCATGGTCGAGCCCTGGTGCACGGAGTACGGGTTGACGGTGACGTTGCTCGGCCCGTTGCCGCTGTTGCCCCCGTTGCCGCCCTGACCCGACGGAGATCCGCCCAGCGGGTCCGACGGGTTCGCGGCGGCGAACGGGGTACTGAGCCCGACGGCGACGAAGGCCGCCGCGGCCACGGTGAAGGCGCGGAGAACACGCATGGTGGAACCTCCAGCGGGAAGCGCCCCGGAGCGGTCGCCCGGGAAGATCGACGAGAACGCCTCCCACGACGAACCCTCCGGGCGGCTCGCAACCAGCGCATTTCCGCCTTTGGGCCGCAAGGTTGAGCGACACGCCGAGACTCGCGCAGCCCGGCTGACGGATCCGCAGGTCACGACCCGTCAGGCATTTATGTGACGAATACCTGGATGGGCGCACCCCTTCCGGCCCCGCCACCCGTTCGCCCTTCACCGATCGCCGTCTTGCGTACGCAGCCTTAGCGTGCGTGGAGAAGGGCGTACAGGGGTGGGACAAGAACGCGGGTCGGGACCCCCGCGTCGGGAAGGGAGAGCCATGACCGAGGACGAGAGCGAGCAGCCACCGAGAAGACGATCCCCCTGGGGCGTGCTCGCACTGGTCATGCTCAGCGGCCTCGCCATGATGCGCAACGGGGCGGAGGTCGCCGACGGGCCTCCGCAGCCGACCGCCGCCGCAGCGGTCGGGGTGCCTGCCGAGCAGCTCCCGGCGAATCCGCCGGGGCAGGGCGAACTGCCCATGCAGCACCAGCCCGCGCCACCGGTGGAGGTGGCGCCGCTGGAGCACTCGTCGGTCCAGCGCATCAAGATCCCCACCATCAGGGTGGACGCGCCGGTGATGACGGTGGGGCTGGACCCGCAGGGCTGGATCGAAGCCCCGCCGCCACAGGACCCGAATCTGGCCGGCTGGTACCTCAACGGCATCTCGCCGGGGCAGCGCGGCTCGGCGGTGATCGTGGGCCACGTCGACAACGCACACGGCCCGGCGGTCTTCTACGGCCTGGGTTCGCTGCGCAAGGGCAACCACATCGAGGTGGAGCGGTACGACGGACGCACGGCGGTGTTCGAGGTGTACGGGGTGGAGGTGTTCTCGAAGGAAACCTTCCCCGGAGCCCGGGTGTACGGGGACACCGGGCACGCGGAGCTCCGGGTGATCACCTGCGGCGGCGGCTACTCCAAGGCCCGGGGCTACGACGGCAACGTGGTCGTCTTCGCCCGGATGGTGGAGACGCGCTGAACGATCGGCTTACCGCCCCGCCGGACGGCCCGGGGCACCGCCCGCCCCGCCGAGGGAGAGTACTCCTCAGCGGGGCGGGAGCGCGGGCAGCGTCATCCGGTAGCCCCGGGCGAGGAGTTGGGGCAGGTAGGTGCTCACCGCCGAGACGCTCTGCGAGCGGTCGCCGCCCGCGTCGTGGTTCAGCACGATCACGCCGGGCGCCGCGCCCTTGAGGACGCGCGAGACGATCGTGGTGGTGCCCGGCTCCTTCCAGTCCAGGGTGTCCACGGTCCAGGCGAGCGGTTCCATGCCCAGCTCGGCCCCGATCTCGAACGCGGCCCGGTTCCACGCCCCGTAGGGTGCCCGGAACCACAGCGGCGCCTCCCCCACCGCCTGTTGTACGACCTCGCTCGTGCGGGCGATCTCGGAGGCGAGGTCGGGCCGGCTGAGCGTGGGGATGAGCGGATGGGTCCAGGTGTGGTTGCCGATGAGGTGGCCCTCGGCGGCCATCCGGCGCAGCAGGTCCCGGTTGTCGGTGGCCATCTCTCCGCAGACGAAGAACATGGCGCGGACGCCGTACCGGGCGAGGGTGTCCAGGATGGCGGGCGTGTAGCGGGGGTCGGGCCCGTCGTCGAAGGTGAGCACCATGGCGCTCGCCGTGCTCGCGTCGGGGGGCAGCTCCAGGATGGGCCGGGTCCGTACGGCGGGCTTCGCGGCGGGCGGGCGCAGCGGGGTCTCGGAGGTCATGGGGCTCAGCCGGTACGCGGCCTGCCCGGGCGCCTGGGGCCGCAGGGCGCGGACTCCGCCCGGTCCGGCGGCTCCGCCGGGTCCCGGCTGTCCGACCGCCGGGCCGCCGGCGGGGCCGGCGCCGAGGCCCGCGCCGGGTGCGCCGCCCGCCGTGTTCTGTCCGGGTGCTCCGGTCTCACCGCCGGTGAGGAGTCCGGAGGCGGCGGCGACTCCGAGGAAGACGGCGGTACGCAGGAGCATGCGTCGCCCTACTGTCGGCTCGTCGTTTTTCATTATTACTACGTATCAACGACATCCCCGCAGATGTCGAGAGGCGCGAACGCGCAGGCTTCCCCTCACCCGATCAGCCGCGCCGCACCAGGGGGAACGGCAGCGTCTCGCGGATCGTCAGGCCCGTGAGGAACATGACCAGCCGGTCGACGCCGATGCCCAGCCCGCCGGTCGGCGGCATGGCGTACTCCAGGGCGTCCAGGAAGTCGTTGTCGAGTTCCATCGCCTCCGGGTCGCCGCCCGCCGCGAGCAGCGACTGGGCGGTGAGCCGGCGCCGCTGCTCCACCGGGTCGGTCAGTTCCGAGTACGCAGTGCCCAGTTCGGTCCCGAACGCCACCAGGTCCCAGCGCTCGGCGAGGCGCGGGTCCTTGCGGTGCTGCCGGGTCAGCGGGGAGACGTCGGTGGGGAAGTCCTTGTAGAAGGTCGGCAGCTTCGTCTTCTCCTCCACCAGCCGCTCGTACATCTCCAGCACCACGTCGCCGCGGGTGTCCTCGGGCGTGTGCGGTACGCCGGCGCGGTCGCAGAGCCGGCGCAGCACGGGTTCCGCGGTGTCGGCGTCGACCTCCTCGCCGAGGGCCTCGCCGATGGCCCCGTACATCGTCTTGACCGGCCAGATCCCGGAGATGTCGTGGACGACGAGCTGTCCGTCCGGGCCGGCCTTGTGGGCGATCGGCGAGCCGAAGGCGGCGGTCGCGGCGCCCTGGATCAGCTCGCGCGTGAGGTCGAGCATCACGTCGTAGTCGGCGAAGGCCTGGTAGGCCTCCAGCATGGTGAACTCGGGGTTGTGCTTGTAGGAGACGCCCTCGTTGCGGAAGGTGCGGCCCATCTCGAAGACCTTCTCCAGGCCGCCGACGCACAGCCGCTTCAGGTACAGCTCGGGTGCGATGCGCAGGTACAGGTCGAGGTCGTAGGCGTTGATGTGGGTCCGGAAGGGCCGGGCGTTGGCCCCGCCGTGGATCTGCTGGAGCATCGGGGTCTCGACCTCGAGGTAGCCGCGGTCCAGCAGCCCCTGGCGCAGTGCCTGGACGGCCGCGGAGCGGGCCCGTACGACGTCCCGCGCCTCGGGGCTCGCGACCAGGTCGAGGTAGCGGCGCCGGACTCGGGCCTCGGGGTCGGCGAGACCCTTGCGCTTGTCCGGGAGCGGGCGCAGACACTTCCCGGTGAGCTGCCAGGAGGTGACCACGAGGGACGGCTCGCCACTGCGGCTGGCGCCGATCTCGCCGCTCGCCACCACGTGGTCTCCGAAGTCGACCTGGGAGGTGAAGGAGTCCAGTACGCCGGCGCCGCTCTCGTCGCGGGTGAACATCAGCTGTACGTCCCCGGACCAGTCGCGCAGGACGGCGAAGACCACGCCGCCGAGGTCGCGTACGAGCATCACGCGGCCGGCGAGCGTGGCCTGCTCCCCGGACCGGTTGCCGGGCGGGCGGGCGGGGTGGGCGGCCCTCAGCTCGGCCACGGTGTGGGTGCGCTGCCGGATGCCGACGGGGTACGGGTCGGTGCCGGCCGCCCGGATCCGCTCCATCTTGTCGTGACGGACCCGGACCTGTTCGGGCAGCCGCTCGGCGCGCGCCGCGCCTGCGGCCTCCTGCCCCAGCAGGTCCAGGCCGAGGGAATCGAGCGGGGGCAGCCCCTCGGTGGAGGCGGGCGCGGTGAGCCCCCTGGCGTGCGCGTTGCCCCACAGTTTGCGCAGGCTGGGTACGGAGACGAAGCCCTCGGCGATGCCGGAGGCGAGGCTGACCCGGGCGAGCGAGCCGGCGTCCTGGTAGCAGAGGAACCGCGGGTACCACTCGGGCCCGTACTTGACGTTGGAGCGGTACAGGGCCTCCAGCTGCCACCAGCGGGAGAAGAACAGCAGCAGTTTGCGCCACAGCTTGAGGACGGGGCCCGCGCCGATCCGGCCGCCCTCCTCGAAGGCGGAGCGGAAGACGGCGAAGTTGAGGGAGATCCGGCGCACGCCGAGGCCGGGCGCGGCAGCGCACAGCTCGGCGACCATGAACTCCATGACGCCGTTGGGGGCAGTGCGGTCGCGGCGCATCAGGTCGAGGGAGATGCCGTCCTTGCCCCAGGGGACGAAGGACAGCAGGGCGATCAGCTCGCCCTGGGCGTCGAAGGCCTCGACGAGCAGGCAGTCCCCGTCGGCGGGGTCGCCGAGCCGGTCCAGGGCCATGGAGAACCCGCGCTCGGTCTCGGTGTCGCGCCAGGTGTCGGCGCGTTCGATGATCCGCTGCATCTCCTCGTCGCTGAGGGCGGAGTGGCGGCGGATGACGGTGGTGGCCCCGGTGCGCTTGACGCGGTTGACGGCCTGGCGGGTGACGCGCATGTCGCGGCCGTCGAGGTCGAAGTGGGCGACGTGCAGGATCGCTTCGTCGCCGAGCTGGAGGGCGCTGAGCCCGGAGCGGGCGTACGCGGTTGCGCCCTCCTCGGAGGCGCCCATGACGGCGGGCTGCCAGCCGTGCCGGCGGGCGACGGTGAGCCAGGCGTCAACGGCGGGGGTCCAGGCGGCGGGGTCGCCGACCGGGTCGCCGCTGGCGAGGCAGACGCCGGCCTCGACGCGGTAGGTGACGCCGGCCCGGCCGTTGGGGGCGAACACGACGGCCTTGTCGCGGCGGGTGGCGAAGTAGCCGAGGGAGTCGCCGCGGCCGTAGGCGCCGAGCAGGGCCCGGATGCGGGGCTCCTCGTCCCCGTGCAGGGCGGCGGTCAGCCGCTGGGAGCGGAAGAGGGTCGTGGCGGCGTTCAGCAGGGCGAGGGCGCCGAACAGGCCGAGGAAGAAGTACAGCGGGCGGGGCGGGTGGCCGTCGAACTGGCGGGGCGAGACGAGGCCGCCGAAGACCTGCCGGGCGGCCCAGTCCAGCCACTGCCCCTTGGGCAGGGTGCCGGGGAACAGGGCGACCAGGCCCCAGCCGACGAGCACCGCGACGAGCAGGCCGAGGCCCAGGACGAGCAGGGCCCGCCAGAAGGCGCCGGGCCGGGAGGCGGCGTAGAACTCCTTGCGGGCGGCGACCAGGACCCCGAGGGCGGCGACGGCGATGGCCATCGAGGGGCCGCCGATCCAGTAGTAGTCGTCGGCGATGATCAGGAGGTCGACCAGGACGAGCAGGGCCAGATAGGTGACGACGATCCACCAGGCGACCTTCTTGCGGGTGCCGAGGGCGGCGGCGAGCAGGAAGAGGAAGACGGCGTAGGCCAGGTTGGCGCTGACGGGCACCACGATCTCGTCGAGGAACCGCACGATGTGCCGCAGGAGGTGCCGCAGCGTCGGGGAGAGCGCCAGTACGGCGCACAGCAGTCCGAGCGCTCCGAAGAACGCGGCGAATGCGTCGGGCACCCGGTTCAGGAAGCGGTTCCGGGTGCCCCGGGTCTCCTCCACGGTGGCACTCATGGTTCGCACTGTAGGGAGGCCGACGCCGCTCCGCGCGGCGAGCGGGCCTGGTGAGCGCGGCGGAGGAGCTGACGGCGGACGCGGTGGTGGTCGGCGCCTCCGAGCAGGCCGGGCACCGCATCGTCGGCTCGGGGGCGGTCCGCCTGGTCAAGGCGGACCGCCGGCCCGTCACGGTGGTTCCGTGACGGGCCGGCGGTTGCGGGAGCGGCCAGGGGCGGCCGCTATTGGGCCATAGCCAGGCCGTCCTTGGCCGCGCCGCGGCTGAGGACGGCCTCGCTGATGGCGTCCTGCGCCTCCTCGTACTTCCCGTCCGAGGACCGCGCCAGGGCGGCGGGCAGGTTGACGACCTTGCCGGCGGACAGGTCCATCATCTGCGGGACGAACTCGGCCTTGGTGACCTGCCAGCGCCGGCCCGCGGCGGCCGGCGGGGCGAAGGTGAAGCGGCCGATCGAGCCGTAGTTGCCGCGCATGTCCCGCGCGCCCGAGTAGTTGAACATCTCGCCGGCCACCTGGTCGCCCATGCCGTAGATGATCCACGTCCCGTTGACCTTCTCGTAGGCCTGCGGGATGTGCGCGTGCGTGCCCAGGATCATGTCGATGTCGGGGCGCCCGCCGGTCTGCGAGGCCGTCAGCGCCTTGCCGAGCGCGAGCTGCTTCTCGTCCGGCTCGGTCTGCCACTCCGTGCCCCAGTGCACGCTGACCAGGACCACGTCCGCGCCCGCCTTCCGGGCGGCCCGCGCATCCGCGATGATCTTGTCCTTCTCCATCAGGTTGACGGCCCACGGCTGGCCCTCCGGCAGCGGGTAGCCGTTCGTGTCGTACGTGTACGCCAGGTGCGCGACCTTCGCGGAACCCGCCGTGTACATGGTGGGCGTGGCCGCCTCGGCCGCCGTACGGGCCGAACCGGCGTGCTTCAGACCGGCCTTGTCGAACCTGTCTAGGGTGCGCTTCAGGCCTTCGGCCCCGGCGTCCAGCGTGTGGTTCGAGGCGGTGGAACAGCCGTCGTACCCGGCGTCCTTGAGTCCGTCGGCCACCTCGGGCGGGGACTGGAAGGCCGGGTAGCCGGTGAACGGCCCGCCGTCCTCCCCGTACACGGTCTCCATATGGCAGATGGCCAGGTCGGCGGCCGAGACCACCGGCTTGACCAGCGAGAACATCGGCCTGAAGTCGTGGCCGTCGCCGTCCGCGTCGGCCGCCGCCCGCTTGATGACGGAGTCGTGCGGCAGCACGTCGCCGGTCGCGACCAGGGTGAAGCCCTTCGCGGCGCCGTCCTGGGCCGTGTTGGACCCGGAGCCGCTGGACGGCGCCGGGGCGCGGGAGTTGCCGAGGCGGGCCGGCGCGGGCTCCTTCCCGGCGGAACAGCCTGCGCCGGCGGCCGCCATGAGGACAGCCGACAGGAGCGCGAGGGCCTGCCGGGTGTGCTTGGTCATCTGGGCCAGCTCTCATTAGTAGGACTATCTGACCATCTCTAATCCATGGAGGTGGACGTCACCAGTCGGGCAACGGCTCCAGGGGCGCCCGGCCTCACCCGGGCGGCCGTTCACCGCGCCGTTCGACCGTTCACCGCCGGGCGCGGCCGCCCACCGGATGACCGGGGTGCTTGGGCGCAACGCCGGGACCGGACGGTTCCCGGGGCGCTCCGTGCAGGTGAGGGTGAGTCCGTCGGACCCGAACGGACCCAGGAAGGAGCCACTCGTGCCCCTCTCCCCCACCCTGCTGCGCACGGATCCCGAGGCGCTGGCCGAACTCCAGCGCGACCACGGGCGGGCCCTGTTCGGTTTCCTGCTCGGCCTCACGGCCGGCGACTCCCAGCGCGCCGAGGACCTCGTGCAGGAGACCCTGGTCCGGGCCTGGCAGCACCCGGAGGTGCTGGAGAGCGACCACGAGTCCATGCGGCCCTGGCTGTTCACCGTGGCGCGGCGCCTGGCGATCGACGCGCGGCGGGCGCGGCTCTCACGGCCGCAGGAGGTGGACCCGGAGGGGCTGGAGCAGGCACCCGCGCCCGAGGACGCGGTGGCCGGCTCGGTCACGGCGATCGATGTCCGGCGGGCCGTGGGCTCGCTCGGGCCGGAGCACCGCGAGGTGCTGATGCAGGTCTACTTCCAGGACCGCTCGGTGGCCGAGGCGGCCGCGGAACTCGGGATTCCGGCAGGAACGGTCAAATCCCGTACGTACTACGCACTGCGCGCCCTGAAGAAGGGCCTCCAGGGGTACGGGTACGACCTCGGCGCCTGAGCACCGGGGGGAACCACGCAGCGAACGAACCGAATGCACGCGGATCGGACACAAAGCACATCGAAATCGGCCTCAGAGCGTTCAAGTTGGGTAAACATCCCCCGTTCCGCGCGCCGCTCGGTGAAGGCTCATGACTGACGACGGGAAGCTCGACGCGCGGGAGAAGGTGGAACGGTGCAGCCCGAGGGTACGAACGGCACCAGTGACGGCGGGCTCGCGGTGCCCATGGCATGGCTCTATGCGGAGTACATCGCCGACGAACTGCTGCGCACGGGCCGGCTGATCCCGGTCAGTACCCTGGAGTTCCGCGCCGGGCGGGACACGCTCGCGCTGACGATCTACCTCTCCGACGCGGCCGGCGAGCTCTCCGGGATCCGGGTGGTCTCGCAGCTCGACGAATGGCTGTCGCTGACGGCGTACGGGCACCCCTGGCGGGACTGGGTACACACCCGGTTCCTCGCGCTGGGCGAGGAGGCGAGGGAACGCGGCACCGGTGAGGACCCGGACCTCGAACTGGCGCGGGCGGCCTGGCGCTGGCTGGACCGCACCGAACTGTTCGCCACCAACCTCGACCCGGGCCGGCACGGCCACGCCGACACCCCGCTGGGCCTGGACGAGAACGCGCGGGTGTGGACCCCGGCCTGGCAACTCGGGCTGCCGCTGGGCCACTTGGCGATGCACCTGTTCTGACGCGGGGCAGCCGATACAACGCGGGGCACCTGCTCCGAAGCGGGAACCTCCCGGCTCAGACGGGCCGGTGCGGGCCCGGCGCCTCGGCGGGATCCATCACCAGGCCGGTGAAATCGGCCTCGTTGCGCTCGGACCGGGTGACGTACCACCGGGCGATCAGCCACATCACCGGGTACACCACCAGGCCGAGCGCCACCCAGACCAGCGGCCCCGACGCGGAGCGCGGCAGCGCGAACAGCACCGGCAGCGTCCCGACGAGCAGCGCGAGGGCGCCCAGCGCGCCGAGCCCGGCCCGGAGCTGGCTGCGCATCAGGGCCCGTACGTAGGTGGCGCCCAGGGTGGTCTGCTCGGAGATCTCCGAACGGGCCGGGGTGTGCGCGGGCGGGCGGCAGCGGGCGCCCCGGGGCACGCCCGTGACGATCTCCCGCCGGGGCGGCGACGGCGGCTGCTGGTGCTGCTGCTCGGCCATGGGGCCGGAGTCTACGCAGGGGGAGGTCATTTGAGGAGACGGGACAGCCTCCGGTCGGCGAGCGGCTTGCCGCCGGTCTGGCAGGTGGGGCAGTACTGGAGCGAGGAGTCGGCGAACGACACCGAGCGGACGGTGTCCCCGCACACCGGGCACGGCTCCCCGTCCCGGCCGTGCACCCGCAGCCCGCTCTTCTTCTCGGCCTTGAGACTCCCGGCGGCCACACCGTGCGCGCGCTCGACGGCCTCGGCCAAGGTCCGCCGGACGGCCTCGTACAGGTGGGTGACCTGCTCCTCGTCGAAGGAGGCGGCCAGTTTGAAGGGTGAGACCTTCGCCGCGTGCAGGATCTCGTCACTGTAGGCGTTCCCGATCCCCGCGATGACGCCCTGATCGCGCAGCACGCCCTTGATCTGCCGCCGTTCCCCGGCGAGCAGCGCGGCGAACGCGTCCCGGTCGAAGCCCTCGGCGAGCGGATCGGGGCCGAGCCGGGCGATGCCGGGCACCTCCTGGGTGTCGCGGACGACGTACACCGCGAGGCGCTTCTGGGTGCCCGCCTCGGTGAGGTCGAAGCCGCCGCCGCCCTCGAGGACGACGCGCAGCGCGAGCGGCCCCTTGCCGGGGCGCGGCGGCCGCTCGGGCAGCGTGTCCTGCCAGCGGAGCCAGCCGGCCCGGGCCAGGTGGGTGACGAGGTGGAGTTCGCCGATCCGGATCGCGAGGAACTTGCCGTGCCGGGTGGTGGACCCGGCCGGCTGCCCTTCGAGGGCGGTGAGCGGCGGATCGTACGTCTTGAGCACGCTGACGGCGAGCGGGAGGACGCGCTCCACCACCCGCCCGGCGAGGTGCTCGTCGAGGAACTCCCTCAGGGCCTCGACCTCGGGCAGCTCGGGCATGCACCCAGCCTGCCGCGCGAGCCCCGTCCCGGCGACCCGAACCGGGAGGTGCGCACCGGGCCTGTGCCGCCGGGGCCCGGGCAGTGGTGGAGGTCAGGACATCGTGAACTCGCACCAGACGCATTTGCCGCTGCCCCGGGACTCCACGCCCCAGACGTCCGCGAGGCGGTCCACCAGCATCAGGCCACGGCCCGAGACGCCCGATTCGCCCGCCTCGCGGCGGCGCGGGAGCGCGCTGGAGCGGTCCTCGACTTCGACGCGGAGTCTGCGCTGCGTCCCCGGCAGGACCCGGAGGGTCACGATCGCCGGGCCGTCCGTGTGCATCAGGGCGTTCACGATGAGCTCGTCCGCGACGAGTTCGATCTCGTCGGACCGTTCCCGTGCGCCCCACGACCGGACCGCCGCGCCGATCATGTGGCGGGCTGCGACCAGCGCTTCCGGGTCTCCCGGGGCCACGTGCTGCTGGAGGCGGCCGCCGCCCTGCGGGGCCTCCTCCACCTGGCGGCGCAGCAGGAGCAGCGCCATGTCATCGTCGCCGCCCCGCTCGTCGATCACCCCGCACAGCCGGTCCGCCAGCCGTGGCAGGTCCGCCGGTCCGCTCCGGACCAGCGCGGTGAGCAGCTGGATCCCGTCGTCCAGGTCGGCGCCGGGATGCTCCACGAGGCCGTCCGTGCAGAGCAGGATGGTTTCCCCCGGGTCCAGTTCCACGGTGGTCACCGGGTACTCCAGGCGGCCGAACTCCGCCGACAGGCCCAGCGGCATCCCGCCCTCCACCGGCAGCCGCCGGCAGTCGCCGTCCCGGGTGCGCAGCAACGGGTCGATGTGCCCGGCCCGGACCAGCTGCAGCACGCCCGTGGTGAGGTCGGCCTCCACGTACGTGCAGGTCGCGAAGCGGTCGGTGTCGAGTTCGTGCAGGAACACCGAGGCCCGCGCCACGACGGTGCCCGGCGAGTGGCCTTCGGCGGCGTACGCGCGCAGCACGATCCGCAGTTGGCCCATGACCGCCGCGGCGTGCGTGTCGTGGCCCTGGACATCGCCGATGACCGCCCCGACCCGTCCTCCCGGCAGCGGGATCACGTCGTACCAGTCGCCGCCGATGTCCTGGCCCATCCGGGCGGAGCGGTACCGTACGGCGATCTCCGCACCCGGCACCGAGGGGATCCGGCGCGGGAGCATCGCCTGCTGGAGGCCTTCCGCCAGGTCGTGCTCCTGCTCCAGCAGCATCGCCCGCTGGAGGCTCTGCGCGATGCTGCTGCCCAGTGCGACCAGCAGATTCCGCTCGTCCTGGGTGAAGCCGTCCTTGTCCTGGTAGAGCAGTCCGATCGCGCCGATGGGGCGGGCCTGGGCGATCAGCGGCAGGTAGGCGGCCGCCGAGATCTCCATGGTGGAGATCCTCGACCAGAGATCGGGATAGCCCTCGGCGAACTCCTCCGCGGAGTCGAGGAAGCGCGGTTGCAGCGAGCGGACGACCTCGCTCATCGGGTACTGCTCGTCGATCCGGGTGTACCGGGTGCCGGGTACGAAACTGTCGGCGGGCCCCTCGGCCACGAGGTGGATGCGCCCGGCCTCGACCAGGCCCATCACCATGCCCATGGAGCCGAGCCGCTCCAGGCCGTGGGCGTCGCCGATGACGTCGATGACGTCCTGCACGGTCCGGGCGTGGGCGAGCGCGGCGGTGGTGCTCTCGACCACGGAGGTCTGCCGGCGCCGCGCCTCGTCGAGGCCGAGGCGTTCCGCCGAGTGGCTGAGCTCGTCGGTGGCGTCGCGGACGATGCCGATGATCCGGAACGGGCGGCCGTCGGGGCCGCGCATGACGCGGCCCTGGGTGTGCGTCCAGCGCAGCCGGCCGTCCTGGCAGCGGATCCGGAAGTAGGCGCCGTAGTTGTCCTCGGCGCTCTTGAGGGCGCTGGAGACGAGGGCGTCGAGCCGGACCGCCTCGGTGGGCGGGACGCGCGGGGCGAGGGATTCGGGCCGTCCGTCGTACTCCTCGGGCGTCATGTCGTAGACGTCGAGGGCCGCTGCGTCCATGTGCAGCAGACCGGTGTCCAGGTCCCAGTCGAAACTGCCCATGCGGTTCAGCTTGAGCGACCGGTCCGGGTGTGCGGGCCAGTCGTCCGGCAGCGATACGGTGGTCGGCACCGATCCACCATGACACACGGGCCGGTCAGGCGCTCCCCAACGAGCGGGCGGCATCCGCGTGCGGCTGCCGCAGATCCGGGGCGCCGAAGGGGTCGCGCGGGGCGAACGGGTCGTCGGCGTCGTACGGGGCGTTCGGCGGCTGCATCGGGCCGTCGGACTCCGGCGGGATCCCCGGGTCGGCCGGTACCTGCGGGCTCAGGCCGGAGGGGACGTCCGAGAGGGCGTCCGGGGGGACGTCGCCCGGCTGGTTCCCGGGCGCATCGGAGCGCGGACGCGCCGGCGGCTGCGCAGGCTGCTGCCGCTGCGGGGCCGGTTGCGTGCCCGCCTCCGGCCGGTCCGGCCTGGCCTGCTCGCCCTGCGGCACGCAGTCCGTGGCCTGGGGGGCGGGGACCCCGGTGGAACCGCCCGGCGGCTTCGGCGGGGCGGGCGGCGCGGGCGGCGCGGTCCGGGCCGGGTTGTTCGTACCCGCGTTCGCATCGTTGTCCGTCTCGGGCGGGGCGCACGGCTCGGCCGACGCGACCCCGGGCCCGGTCACAGGGCCTACGGGGATGCCGTTCGCCGGGTCGTACGCGGGTACCACCTGCGGGGTGCGGTCCTGGGCGCCGTCGTCGCCGGTCGTGCGCTCGAGCCAGGTGTTGTCGGCAATGTTGGCGATGACCAGGCTCTTGATCGCGTTCGGGGTCGGTTCGATGACGATGACCTGCTGGGGCTGGTAGCCGTTCCACCGGTCCCCCTTGAGCTCCGGGGAGCCCTTGGAGGCGCGCGGCGCGAGCAGCGGATTTCCGCAGCCGCACCGGACGCGCGGCATGCCGTGGTCGTCGACGAGGACGGCGGTGCCGGCCTGCAGGACGGACTGGAAGCCGGCGGCGCGGCCGTCGCGGAAGGCGTGGTTCGTGACCCGGGTGTCGGCGCGGAGCACGACCGGGGTGAGGCCGCGCAGGAACTCGGGGATCTTCGCGGTTTCGATGGCGGCGGCCTGGGCGAAGGCCTTGGCCTTGGCGTCGTCCTCGGTGAGGGTGCGCAGCTGCTGTTCCACGTCGCAGCTGCCCAGCCGCTGGGTGCCGCCGTACAGGCCGGGGGTGGCCGCATTGACGGTCCGGATGCCCTGGCCGGTCGGGTTGGGCAGCGGGGGCTGCGCGGGGGCGGACTCGCGGGTGGCGGAGGAGGTGGTGAAGGGGTCGGGCCCGGCCGTGGCCACGGGCTGGAGCAGGACCTCGTGACTCTCGGGTCCGGGCGCGCTCTTGGGCTCCTCGGAGCTGCCGCAGGCTGCGGCGAGCAGACCGAGGAGTGTGAAGAGGGCTGCGCGGGCCGGTGTATGACGACGCGGCGTCTGACGGGGTGTCCGTACGTGCACGTTGATTCTCCCTTTTCGCCCCGGTTGCTCCCTCCTGTCTGCCGCATCCGCGGGAGGGCCGCAACCGGAGCGCCGGAATGGAACCGGGGCCGCGTCTTGAACATGTTCAAGGAACCTCGTATGGTCACGACCGTGAGTTGAACGCGTTCAAAGCGTTCGGCCGCGTCCGGAGGGGAGTCCACGGTGACGGTACTGGTGCATCTGATCGTCACCCTGGGCATGCTCTACGTCGTCCCCGCGGGCCTCCGCCTGATCGACCCGGCCCGGCTGCGCGGGATCGCCCGGATCTGGCCCCTGCTCGCCGCCCCCGGGGCCCTGTGCCTCTGGCTGCCGCGCGGCGGCGCCGCAACGGCGCTGGCCGCACTGTACGCAGCGGCCACCCTGGCGCTCGCCGCCCGGGCCCCCGCCCGGCTGCTGCGGGCTCTGCGGATGCCGGCCGCCGGAACGCGGACGCCCGAGCCGGCCGAGATCGCCGTGTTCACCGCGCTGGTCTCGCCCTCGGTCGCCGGGACCGCCCTCGTCGCCGAACGCGCCGGGTACCGGCTGTTCGGCTTCGATCTGGACATCCTGGCGCTGACCGTGCCGCACTTCCACTTCGCCGGGTTCACGGCCGCTCTGGTCGCCGGGCTGGTGTGCCGGGCGGCCACGCCTGCGCACGGCACGGCGCTGTCGCGCTGGGCGGCGTACAGCGTCCCTGCCGGGACCCTGCTGGTCCTCCTCGGCTACTTCGTGGACGACTGGGCGGAGCTGGTGGGCGCGGTGGTGCTGACCGGCGGGATGTGGGCGGTGGCACTGCTGACCTGGCGGGAGATCCGGCCCGCCGCCGGGGACCGCACCACCGGGGCGCTGCTCGCGACCTCGGCCGCGGTCCTGGTGGCCACGATGCTGCTCGCCCTGTGGTGGGCGGCCGGCGAGGCGACCGGGATCACGCACCCCACCCTGACCTGGATGGCCGCCACCCACGGCCTCGGCAACGCACTCGGTTTCGCCCTGTGCTCGGTACTGGCCTGGCGCCGGCTGACCGTCGACCGAATGGAGATCACGCCATGACCCGCCTCATCAGCGCCGGCCGTGACACCGTCAACTACCCCGACCGGGGTGCGACGCGGCGGCGGCCGCTGCCCGCCGGATACCACCACCTGCACCATCGCACCCGGATCGGCCACGGGCAGGCCGTCTTCGAGACCGCCGGGACCGCCGTCACCACCTTCGGCGCCCACCGGGCCTCGGGCATGCTGGTCCGGGCCGGCCACGGCGCCGTCCGCCCGGGGAGCCGGGTGGTGGTCGGGATCGGCTTCGGGCCGCTGCGGATCGACGCCCCGTGCGAGGTGATCTGGACCGCCTACGAACCCCACCGGGTCGGTTTCGCGTACGGGACGCTCGCCGGCCACCCGGAGTGCGGGGAGGAGTCCTTCATGGTGCTCCGGGACCCGGACGGCACGGTGTGGTTCGAGGTGACCGCCTTCAGCCGCCCGGGCACCTGGTACACCCGGCTCGCCGGCCCGGTGATCCCCTTCCTCCAGCTCCGTTACGCCCGCCGGCTCGGCCGTACCGTGCGCAAGCTGGCCGCCGCGGCCTGATCCGCCCGATACTGGAGGGGATGGACTGGTTCACGGCGCCCGGTTACTGGCTGGGCCGGCTGATCTTCCAGCGGGCCCTCGCCGGCGTCTACCTCTTCGCCTTCGTCGCGGCCGCCCTGCAGTTCCGGGCACTGATCGGGGCGCACGGCATGCTGCCCGTACCGCGCTATGTGCGGTACGTGCCGTTCAAACGCGCCCCGAGCCTGTTCCAACTGCGCTACTCGGACCGGCTCTTCGCCTGCTGCGCCTGGGTGGGGGCCACGGTGGCCGCGGCCCTGGCCGTGGGGGTGGGGGACCTCGTTCCGCTGGGCGCGGCCATGGGGATGTGGGCGCTCCTGTGGCTGCTGTACCTGTCGATCGTGAACGTGGGGCAGACCTGGTACGCCTTCGGCTGGGAGTCGCTGCTGCTGGAGGTCGGCTTCCTCGCGGTCTTCCTCGGCAATGCGCGGGCCGGCCCGCCGGTGCTGGTGCTGTGGCTGCTGCGCTGGGTGGTCTTCCGGGTGGAATTCGGCGCGGGGCTGATCAAGATGCGCGGGGACTCGTGCTGGCGCAAGCTGACCTGCCTCTACCACCACCACGAGACGCAGCCGATGCCGGGGCCGCTGAGCTGGTTCTTCCACCATCTGCCGAAGCCGCTGCACCGGGTGGAGTGCGCGGCCAACCACGTGACGCAACTGGTGGTCCCGGTGCTGCTGTTCACTCCGCAGCCGGTGGCCTCGTACGCGGCCGGGATCATCGTGGCGACGCAGCTGTGGCTGGTGCTGTCGGGCAACTTCGCCTGGCTGAACTGGATCACCATCACGGCGGCCCTGCCGGCGGTCGACTTCACGGGGCTCGCCGGGCCGCCGCCCGCCGCCGCTTCGCGCCCGGCGCCGGTCTGGTTCGCGGTCCTGGTGTGCGCGGTGACCGTGCTGGTGCTGGTGCTGAGCCGGCATCCGGTACTGAACATGATCTCCCGGCGCCAGGTGATGAACCGCTCCTTCGACCCCCTCCACCTGGTCAACACGTACGGGGCCTTCGGCACGGTGGGCCGGATCCGGGACGAGGTGGTGGTCGAGGGCACCGCGGACCGGGTGCCGCGGGAGGACGGCGCGTGGCGGGAGTACGGGTTCAAGGGCAAACCGGGTGATCTGCGCCGGATGCCGCGCCAGTTCGCCCCGTACCATCTGCGGCTGGACTGGCTGATGTGGTTCGCGGCACTGTCCCCCGGCTATGCGCGGGACTGGTTCGGGCCGTTCGTGGAGCGGCTGCTGGCCGGCGACCGGGACACGCTGCGGCTGATCCGCCACAACCCCTTCCCGGACGCCCCGCCGGTGTACGTGCGGGCCAGGCTGTACCGCTACCGGTTCACCACCTGGCGGGAGCTGCGCGAGACGGGCACCTGGTGGCACCGCAGGCTGCTCCGTGAGTACCTCCCGCCGACCCGCCTCGCCGAAGCGTCCTGGTCAGAGCCCGAGTAGCGCCGCCTCGCGTTCGGGGTCGATGCCGGGGGCCGGGCGGTCGGAGCGTTGCGGTGCGGCGCCGCCGAGGAGGCGGAGCCAGGCCCAGGTGTCGGCCACGGTCTCCTCGACCGGGCGGCACTTCAGGCCCGCCGCCTGCGCCTTGCCGGCGTCGCCGCCGAACATGCAGTCGTGCATCTCGCCCTCGGGGAGCCAGATCGGCAGTTCGGTCCAGGGCTGTACGCCGGCCTCCTCGATCCGGGCCTGGTCGGTCCAGCGGAGCTCGGCGCCGCCGCCGGTCACGGCCGCGCAGGCTTCGAGGAGGCTGCCCATGGTGGCGTGCCCCGGCGGGGAGACCGCGTTGTACGGGCCGCCGAGCCCGGCCTCGGCGCCGTCCAGCGTCCAGGCGGCGAGGTCGCGTACGTCGATGTACTGGAGCGGGAGTTCCGCCCGGCCGGGGGCCAGGGTGGGGCCGCCGCGGGCGGTCCGGTTCAACCACCAGGGCAGCCGTCCGACGTTCTCGTACGGGCCGATGATCAGGCCGGCGCGCACCAGCAGGGCCCGGTCCCCGAAGGCGTCGACGGCGGCGATCTCACCGCCCCGCTTGTCCTCGGCGTAGGCGGTGCTGTCGGCGTCGGCCGAGCCGTCGACCAGCGGGCCGTCCTCCGACAGGCCCGCCGGGGCCGGGTACTTGTACACCGAGCGGCTGGAGATGTACGCGTACCCCGCGGCCCGGCCGCTCAGCAGCCGTGCGCTGTCGCGCACGGCGGTCGGGGCGCCGCCCCAGGTGTCGACGACGAGGTCCCACTCGCCCGCGGCCAGGGCGTCCAGCCCGCCGGGCGCGGTGCGGTCGCCGTGCAGGGCGGAGGTGCCGGGCGGGGGCGCGTGGTGCCCTCGGTGGAAGACGGTGACGTCCCAGCCCCGGGCCAGGGCGTCCTCGGTGATCGCGCGTCCGACGAATTCGGTACCGCCCAGCATCAGTAGCTTCATGCAGGCCAGCGTGCCGGGAGCGGAGGGCGGCCGGAAGTCTTGATCGCCCACAGCGATGACGCTCATGGCGTACGGGGAACGGGAACCACCCAAGCGTCCCGCACGGTCGGGGCGGTGGGCCGCGGGCTCAGCACCGCGCCCCCGTCGCCGGTCGGCTCGGGGGCGCTGCGTGACGTCGTGGGGTCAGTCGATGCCGGGCAGGATGTGGGACTCCGCCAGGTCGTCCTCGTAGCCCGCGAGCCGGATGGGGGCGGACCGGGCCCAGACTTCGAGGCTGCCGAGTTCGTCCGTGTGGGGGCGGACCCGCCCTGCCGGGCGCTCTCCCAGCGTTTCGTCGGACTTCGTCGTCGTGTCTGTCACCGCGCACTCCTTTGTGTCGCGTAACCCGGAGGGCGAGCCGCGCGCCGGGCACAAGGGATAAAGGGTTTCCGGACGCGGTGGCGCCTTGGTGGAGCGTGGCCTGGATGCGGCCGTCTTGTGCCACTCAGATTACACATATGAGCGCGTCCCTGCTCAATAGACTGGCAAAATCCACTCGACAGCTTGATTTCTCCGCGAGTTCAGGAAGTCGTACGCCGGTGTGCCCGTGACGGGTGGTCTGCTCGACCGGAGCAGCACGACTGGAGTACGGGCGGCGGAAGGGGCGGCGGTGGCGAGGTCCGGAGTGCCGGGGGTGCCGAGGGTCGACAGCATCGAGGAGCTGATGGAGCTGCTGCTCGCGTGCCGCGGGGCGTGGGACACGCCCGACCGCAGCGGAGACCCGGTCGATCTGCACGATCATGGGCTCCAGACTGCTGCACTGCTGCGCCGCTCGCATCCGTTCGACAAGGAGCTCCAGGTCGCCGGCCTCGTCCACGACCTGGGTCATCTGCTCTTCCCCGGGGACGACGCGGGCCACGCCGACCATGCGGCGGAGGCGATCCGTCCGCTGCTCGGGGAACGGGTGGCCCGGCTGGTACGGCTGCACGTGCCGGCCAAGCGCTATCTGGCGGCCGTGGAGCCCGGTCGGGCGCTGTCCCCGCAGAGCGCGCTGACGCTGCGCGCGCAGGGCGGCCTGATGGACGAGGCGGAGGTCCGCGCCTTCGCTGCGGACCCGGATGCAGAGGCGGCCGTGACGTTGCGCCAAGCGGATGACGCGGGCAAGGTCGTCGGGCTCGACGCGGGCGTGATGGAGGACTGGCGTCCGGTCCTGGAGCTGGTCGCGGCGGGGGCGTACGAGCGCACGCCGTGAAACGGCCGTGCCCCGGCCCCCTCGGGAGGGGCCGGGGCACGGTCGTACGGCAGGCGGTGGCGCGGGGCGGCGGGCCCCGGGGGCGGCGCGAGGCCGCCCGGGCCGGCTACCAGTTGGCCGGCGCGTAGTCCTTGAGGAAGACGCCGTACAGGTCCTCGCCGGCCTCGCCGCGGACGACGGGGTCGTAGACCCGGGCCGCACCGTCGACCAGGTCGAGGGGGGCGTGGAAGCCCTCCTCGGCCAGGCGGAGCTTGTCGAAGTGCGGGCGCTCGTCGGTGATCCAGCCGGTGTCGACCGAGGTCATGAGGATGCGGTCGCTCTCGAACATCTCCTGGCCGCTGGTCCGCGTGACCATGTTCATCGCGGCCTTGGCGGCATTGGTGTTCGGGTGCCCGGCGCCCTTGTAGCCGCGGCTGAACACGCCCTCCATCGCGGAGACGTTGACCACGTACGCACGACCGCTGGACGCCCGGCGGGCGGCCTCGGCCATCGCCGGCCGGAGCGCGCTGATCAGGATGAACGGCGACGTGTAGTTGCACAGCTGGGTCTCGAGCAGCTCCACCGGGGAGATCTGGTCGATGGTCTGCACCCAGGTGTTGGTGTCGACGACGTCGGGCAGCAGGCCGCCCGCGTCGATGGCGGTGCCGTCGAGGTGCCGTTCGATGCTGGCGTTGCCCGCGACCAGTGCGAGGTCGGCGACCTTCTGCGCATCGAGCCCGCTGACGCCGACGGGCAGCGCCGCCAGGCCGTCGACCGCACCGGAGTTGAACGCGCCGATGACGTGGTGGGCGGGGAGCTCGCCGGCCGGCAGCGGGGCGCTCTCCCCCTCGACCAGCGCGGCGTACGCGCTGGGCAGGCGGCGCACGGTCTGCGTCGCGTTGTTGATCAGGATGTCGAGCGGACCGGCCTCGGCGATCTGGTCGGCGAGCGCCACGGCCTGGCCCGGGTCGCGCAGGTCGAGTCCGACGACCTCCAGGCGGTGCATCCAGTCCGCCGAGTCGTCCATCGCCTTGAAGCGGCGGATGGCGTCCTTGGGGAAGCGGGTGGTGATCGTCGTGTGGGCTCCGTCGCGCAGCAGCCGCAGCGCGATGTACATGCCGATCTTGGCCCGGCCGCCGGTGAGCAGCGCGCGCTTGCCGGCGAGGTCGGCGCGGACCTCGCGCTTGGCACGGTTCTGGCCGGCGCACGGCTGGCAGAGCTGGTGGTAGAAGTAGTCGACCTCGACGTACCGCGTCTTGCAGATGTAGCAGGAGCGCGGGCGCTGGAGTATCCCGGCGATCCGGCCGGCCTCCGTGACCGAGGACGGCAGGATGCCCTCGGTCTCGTCGTCGATGCGCTCGGCGGAGCCGGTCGCGGTCGCCTCGGTGACGGCCTTGTCGTTGGCGGTCTTGGCGGCGCGGCGCTCCTGGCGGCGGCGCTGCTTGACCGTGCGGTAGAGACCCGCGGTGGCGCGGCGTACGGTGATGGCGTCGGGGTGGTCGACGTCGAGCTTGTCCAGCTCGTCGAGCACGCTGAGGCAGAGGGCCAGCCGGTCGGGGTCGATGCCCGGCCCGTAGCCGTGGTCGTCCCCGGTCACGTGGTTGTCTTCGGTCACCGTCATGGCCGCTGCCGTTCCTTGATCACTCGTCCGCAGACGTCTGCTGCGGAAGTCCCCAAAACCGCCACTGTACGGATCCGACGCGCCCGGAACCAAACCCGTTCTCCCCCGTCTCACGCACCGCGACAGGGCCGTTACCTTGGGCAGGGGCCGGCGGGCCTGTACTCCTTTCGGTGTATGCCCGAGGTATGACTGGTGACCACCTGTAGGGGGAGGAATAGGCAGCTCAGGTCGGGCATTGTGGAATTCATGAGTGCCCTAGCGCTGTCGGTCCTGCTCTGCCTGGTGTCCGCCGTCGCGTACGCGGGCGGCGCGATCGTCCAGGAACAGGTCGCGGCGAGCGCCTCCGACCGCCCGTACGCACTGCTGCGCCGGGCCGGCTGGTGGTTCGCAGTCGGGCTGAACTGCCTGGGCGCCCTGCTGCACGTGGTGGCCCTCGCGTACGGGCCGCTGAGCCTGGTGCAGCCGCTCGGCGCGCTGACCATCGTCTTCGCGCTGCCGATGGCGGCGGTCCTCGTACACCGCCGGGCGGGCGCGGCGGCTTGGCGCGGCGCGCTGCTGGCCACGGTGGGGCTGGCCGGGCTGCTGGCACTGACGGGCGGGGACGGCGATACGGACCAGCCGCTGGCGGGCGGGGAGCGGAGCCTGCTGCTGATCGTCACCGGGGCCGGGGTGGCCGGGCTCTTCATGGCGGCACACCGGATGCACCGGCCGGTGCTGCGCAGCGTGCTGCTGGCCGCCGCTGCGGGTACGGCCTTCGGCATGGCCTCCGTGTTCACCAAGTCGGTGGCCGAGGACTTCACCCCGGGCACGCTCGGCTCCCTCTGGCCCGATCTGGCGGCGATCACCGTCCTGGCCTCCGGCGGGCTGTTCCTCTCCCAGGCGGCCTACCGGGGCGCGGGGCTGACCGCGCCGCTGGCCACGGTGACCGTGGTGAACCCGGTGGTCGCGGCGGCGGTCGGCATCTCCGTGTTCGACGAGGGCTTCCGGTACGGGGCGGCGGGCACGGCGGCGGCACTGGCGAGCGCCGTGGTGGCGGCGGCCGGCCTGATCCTGCTCACGGTCGTGCCGCCGCACGTACGGGGGTCAGATGCTGACGCCGCGGCCGCGGAGGTACTTCAGCGGGTCGATGTCGGAGCCGTAGCCGGGGGACGTGCGCATCTCGAAGTGGAGGTGCGGTCCGCTGGTGTTGCCGGTGGAGCCGGAGCGGCCGATCCGCTGGCCGCCCGAGACCTGCTGCCCGGCCTTGATCCCGAGCGCCGACAGGTGCGCGTACTGGGAGTACCGGCCGTCGGCGTGCCGGATGACGACCTGGTAGCCGTACGCACCGGCCCAGCCGGCGGAGACGACCTCGCCGGGGCCGACGGCCTTGACGGAGGTCCCGGTGGCCACCGGGAAGTCGACGCCCGTGTGGTAGCCGCTGGACCAGGAGGAACCCGCGACGTGGTACGAGGTGCCGATCGCGGCGTCCACGGGGGCGACGAAGCCGCCCGAGGCGGGCTTCTGCTGCACTGAGGCGGGTGCGGGGGCGGGCTTCTCGGCGGGCTTGGCGGCCGGCTTCTCCGCCGGTTTTTCGGCAGGCTTCTCCGCCGGCTTCTGCGCGTTCGGCTCCACGGGCTTGACCGGCTCGGCCGTCCGCGGCGGCTTCTCGGGGTTCTGCGCGGGCGGCGCCGTCGGCGGGGCCGGTGCGGCGGTGATGCGCAGGGTGAGCCGCTGGCCGGGGAAGATCAGGTTCGGGTTGCCGCCCACGGTGGCCCGGTTGGTCTCGTACAGCGCCTGCCAGCCGCCCTCGACGTGCTGGCTCGTGGCGATCGCCGAGAGGGAGTCGCCGGGCGCGACGACGTACGGGTTCGGCAGGACAGAAGTCCTGGTCGGGCGGGGCGTGGTGGTCTGCGGGGCGGCGGGCTTCGCCTCCTGGACCTGGACCTTCACGCCCTGGCCCTGGCCTTGGCCCTGCGGGGAGACGGCGGGTGCCGGGCCGCTGCGCGAGAGCCCGGCCTGCTTCCCGCAGACCGGCCAGGCCTGCGGGCCCTGCCCCTTGAGGACCTTCTCGGCGACCGCGATCTGCTGGTCCTTGGTGGCCTGGTCGGCGCGGGCGGCGTACGCGGTGCCGCCGAAGGCGCGCCACGTGCTCTGGCTGAACTGGAGTCCGCCGTAGTAGCCGTTGCCGGTGTTGATGTGCCAGTTGTTGGTGGACTCGCAGTCGGCGACCTTGTTCCAGGCGTCCACCGAGGCGGCGTGGGCGGTTCCGGCACCGATCAGAGGGAGTGCGAGCCCGGCGCCACCGGCGGTGACGGCGAGCGAGGCGCGGTTGATGCTGCTCGGCTGGTACCGGCGGTGCCGACCCCGTACACCCATGGGAGCCCCCATTGAAGACATCAGGAACCGCAAAACCTAACGGCGCGATCAGAGCATGACAAGGGGCGCAACAGGGCGCATGTTCGCGGAAGTTGACAAGCTTTCGCATGGCGTGGGATGTGCAGGTATATCTGCCCGTGTAGCGTCGCTTTCACCCGCACATCGAAGCACTCAGGAGCGCATGCATGAGCAGCACGGCCCAGATCGGTGTCACCGGGCTCGCGGTGATGGGAAGCAACCTCGCCCGGAACTTCGCCCGCAACGGCTACACCGTCGCCGTCCACAACCGCACGGTCGCCAAGACCACGGCCCTGGTGGAGGAGTTCGGGCACGAAGGGAGCTTCGTCGCCGCCGAGTCCGCCAAGGAGTTCGTGGACGCGCTGGAGCGGCCGCGCCGTCTGATCATCATGGTGAAGGCCGGGGAGCCGACCGATGCGGTGATCCGCGAGTTCGCCCCGCTGCTGGAGCCGGGCGACGTCGTCATCGACGGCGGCAACGCGCACTTCGAGGACACCCGGCGGCGCGAGAAGGAGCTGCGCGAGCAGGGCATCCACTTCGTGGGTGCGGGCATCTCGGGCGGCGAGGAGGGTGCGCTGCTCGGCCCGAGCATCATGCCGGGCGGCTCCGCCGAGTCGTACGCCTCCCTCGGTCCGATGCTGGAGAAGATCGCGGCGAAGGCCTCCGACGGCACGCCGTGCGTCTCGCACGTCGGCCCCGACGGCGCCGGACACTTCGTCAAGATGGTGCACAACGGCATCGAGTACGCCGACATGCAGCTCATCGCCGAGGCCTACCACCTGCTGCGCGAGGTCGCGGGCTACTCCCCCGCGAAGATCGCGGAGACCTTCCGGGCGTGGAACCGGGGCCGGCTGGACTCGTACCTGATCGAGATCACGGCGGAGGTGCTCGCCCACACCGACGCCGAGACCGGGCGCCCGTTCGTCGACATCGTGGCCGATGCGGCCGAGCAGAAGGGCACCGGCCGCTGGACCGTGCAGATCGCGCTGGACCTGGGCGTGCCGGTGTCGGGGATCGCGGAGGCGGTCTTCGCCCGTTCGGTGTCGGGCCACGCGGAGCTGCGTACTGCATCCCGGGGGCTCGCGGGCCCGGCGGCCGCGCCGCTGTCGGCGGAGGCGGCGGACGCCTTCGCCGCCAAGGTGGAGCAGGCTCTGTACGCCTCGAAGATCGTCTCGTACACCCAGGGCTTCCACCAGATCCTGGCGGGCAGCGAGGAGTACGGCTGGGGCGTGGACCCGGGCGCGGTGGCCTCGCTGTGGCGGGGCGGCTGCATCATCCGGGCGGCGTTCCTCGACCGGATCCGCACGGCGTACGACGCACAGCCGGATCTGCCGAGCCTGCTGGCGGACGCGGGCTTCGCGCAGGAGATCGGCGAGGCGCAGGACGACTGGCGGGAGGTCCTGGTGGCGGCGGTGCGCCATGGCATCCCGGCCCCGGCGTTCGCGGCCTCACTGGCGTACTACGACGCGCTGCGCGCGGAGCGGCTCCCGGCGGCCCTCACCCAGGGGCAGCGGGACTTCTTCGGGGCGCACACCTACCGGCGCACCGATCGCGAGGGCTCGTTCCACACCCTCTGGAGCGGCGACCGCTCCGAGGTCCGTACGGCCTAGCTCCCCGGGCGGCCCGGCTCCGGGCGGCCCGGCTCCGCGCCCAGTTCCTGCTCAGCGGTCCCTGCTCAGCGGTCCCTGCTCAGCGGCCCGGGCTGCGGGATCGGCGCGGGCCCGGGCGGCGGCGGTACCGGGTCGGGCTCGGGCACCGGCGCGGGTACGGGCGGCACCGGCCGCGGAATGGGCTCGGGGTCCGGGAAGGGGTGCGGCCCGGGCGTGGGCGGCACAGGATCCGGCCCGGGGACGGGCGGCTGCGTCTGTTCTTCGTTTCGCACCATATGCCCTACCTTCCCCGGATCCGGGCCCGTACGCCCGGTGACCTCGCTCACCGGGCGTACGGGGCCACCGGGCGGCGACCGCCGCCGTCAGGTCACACGGGCTGCGCGAGGAGCGCCGCCGCGAGACCCGGGGCCGGGCTCGAGAGGGTCGGCGTGGGAGTCGTCGTCAGGGGCCCCGCGTCGGCCATCGAGGCCTGGGCCAGGACGATGACGTCCGCGTCGGTGACGGCGTCGGCCGCCTCGGCCACGAGGCCGAGCGAGCCTGCGATGTCCCCGACCGCGAAGCGGTCCCAGGCCCCGGCGACCAGGTGCGTACGGACCGACACCGGGCGGCCGGCCCGCTCGGCCTCCTCCGCCACCAGGGCGACCGTCGGGGCCAGCGTCGACTCCACGGTGGCCAGGACCACGATGCGCGGGCCGGTGCGGACCGCCTCGGCCGCCATCGGACGGTCGACACGGAGGACCGGGACCCCCAGCTCGGGGGCCAGGGACTCCGCGACGCCGCCGATGCTCGAGCAGGTGACGAGGACCGGGCCGCCGGAGCCGGCCAGCAGCTCCCGCAGGTCCGGAACCACCGAGTCCGGGCCCTCCGTACGGGCCCGGTCCAGCAGCTCCGGCACCACGAGGTGGCGCAGCACCGCGCCGGGGTGGTCCCGGTCCCGCAGGGCTTCGAAGACCGGCACGTGGACCGGTGAGGTGTGCAGCAGCGTCAGGCTCGCCGGGTGCGTCGGGTGCGTCGCGTTCGCCGGGTCGGTCACCACAGGTCGGGGCTCGCGTCGAGCTGCGCCTTCGCCGCCGCCACGACCGCCGCCGGCGCCTCGGGCGCCTGGTCGGGGTGGCGGGCGGCCCAGCTCGCCGCGTACGGGCACAGCGGAACCACCGGCACCCCCTCGGCGGCGGCGATCCCGTAGAAGCCCTTCACCAGGTCCCCGGCGATCCCCCGCCCCTCGTGCCCGGGCTCGACGATGGTGTGCACCGCCACCAAGGCGTGGGGCGCCGCGTCGAGCACGAAGTACGCGATGAGGCCGACCACCTCACCGTCCTCGACGGCGAGCAGCCGTCCGGCCTTGCGATCGTCCTTGAACTCGATGGCTCCGGTCTGCGACATGGTCCCCGACTCCCCTCAGACAGCCACCGCGTGGGGGCTGCGCTCCTGGTCCGTTCCCGGCACCGGGGCGGACGGGTCCGCGCCCAGCTCGATGATGCGATTGTCCGCGTCGACGTGCACGACGCGGGGCTTCAACACCCGCGCCTCGGCGTCCTCGACCTGTGCGTAGCTGATCAGGATGACGAGGTCCCCGGGGTGTACGAGGTGTGCGGCGGCGCCGTTGATCCCGATGACCCCGGAACCGCGCTCGCCCTCGATGACGTACGTCTCCAGCCGCGCCCCGTTGGTGATGTCCACGATGTGGACGAGCTCCCCGGGCAGCAGATCCGCCGCGTCGAGCAGATCGGCGTCGACGGTCACGGACCCGACGTAGTGCAGGTCGGCCTGGGTGACGGTGGCCCGGTGGATCTTGGACTTGATCATGGTGCGCAGCAATTTGAGCTCCTAGAAGACGGCTCCCTGCCGGCTTTCTGCAGGTCAGGGGCGGTCTCACTCTACACCGACACGCGTCGGATCGAAGATTAAAAGGAACATCGATTCCCGCTGACGAGAAGGCTCCTTGCCTGCACGTCCGTGCGAGCCCGGCTTCTGTGGCGCCGCCGAACAGGCGTCGAATCGGACAGCCACCTCGGAAGGTTCGGGGAACGATGCTGACCAGATGCTGACTTTCCTGACGACACATCAGGCATGTCAGGGATGCAGGACAACTCACTGCGCGGACCGCGGCGCCGAAGGCAGAAACTTGATCTCCATGATTGCGGACCTCGTGAACCTGGGGGTCCCACTGAGGTGGTCCGAGACTTGGACGAGGCCCGCTTGCTCGGGAACTGGAGCCTGCAAAAAAGGGCTCAGCTTCTCTTACGCCGAAGTCGCCGACGTCGCCTCTCTGATCAAGGAGGCCGCGTTCCTTCGCTACGTCCAACCAGAACAGCGAGCAGCGTTGCGTGCAGCCCGTCAGGCGCGGGCGCGACGGACACCGGACGACAGCACCCTGAGACCACGCGCCTGGTATGCAGGCCCACGCCAAAAGCGACTACGGGCTCGAACCGCAAGAGCCGAGCCCGCAGGGCACACTGACGCCATGGTCGAGATGAGCCCCGGGCAGGCACGCAAGTTTTGGAAGGCGTTGGTGGACAACGCCTCCGCGTTGATTGCCGACGCCCACACCCTGCTGGCCGCCGGCTCACACGGGCGGGCACGATCTCTCACCGTCCTGGCGCAGGAAGAGCTCGGGAAGGCGCTCTGGGTCTACGACGTCTTCCAGAGCGCCTGGAGTCAGGGGGATGAGGCGCCACGCAGGGTGGATGCGCTGGCCACGCACGGCCGCAGCCACACCAAGAAGTACCTCGAGGCTGTCGTCTTCGGCGATGAGCTCGCGGCATTCTGGGGTGACTACAGCCGCGTGCGCGCGATGGGATCCGACGTGTCGTGGGAGGAGGCCCACCAGCAGCGGCAGGCGGAAGCCGAGACCGCGGCGCGCGAGGCCAACCTCGCCAAGCAGCGGGGCTTCTACGTTGACCGCGATAACGACGGAGCCATCCTGTCTCCGACGGCCATTCCGGCCGGGACGACGGCAGACGACCTGCAGACTGCGGCCCAGGTGATCGAGATGCTACTCATCCAGGATCACAGCCGTATGAAGTTCGATGCCGTGACTCCTTACGACAGCACCCACCAGCAGCAATTCCGTCTGCTGCCGGTCTCCCATCCAGAAGACTGGGCCGCCGCCTCCGGAGCACCCGATCGGGAGGCGGAGCACGATGGCCCCCAGTAGGACTCGGCCGGTTATGGGCGTCAGAGCTGACTCAACGGGACGCTCCGCCTGCCGAAGGTCCCCGAACGTCGCGCCGCCGACAGAAGCGAAGCAGAAATCCACGGTCAGAGGCCCGCATCCCCGGGGCGCCTGCGCGCGAGGTGGAGGTGGGCGAGGTCCTGATGAAGCCACTCATATGCGTAATCGATGGCTGGCGTGTCCCGGAAGACCTGCGGTTCCGACTCGACAACTGCCGTGTATGGGCGACTCCAGCTTCCATTCTCGAGAGGACGCACGACTCGCGTTCCCAGGTCGAATTGAGGCTGGTGCACCACCCAGTTCCTTCGGCCTTGCTCGATAGGCCCAGTGCTCCCCGATCTCCATGCATCCATTGAGCCAGCCCGACGGGCTATGGGGTCCCTCAACGACAGAATCCGGGGTTCCGCCTACTCGTACGTCTTCTTCCGGCGGGCGCGGTGTTGGCGGTCTCCCTGGCCAGAGCCGTTGACAGAGGCGAGGGAGGGCAGTGCGGCGCCGTTGTTCCACAGGCCGAGGTGTTCTCGGTGGACGGCCATGACGCCGTTCTGCGCGGCGCAGCGCTCGGCAGGGCCGCTGAAGTAGGTGGTGGTCACGAAGATCGCGACGTCGGCGGCGAGGTGCACTTGGGAGCCGAGGAGGTTGCGGACCTCGCTGTTGGAGATCTTCCGCTTCGGGTTGTAGCGCTTGCACTGGATCACCATGGTCCGCCCGTCGGGCAGCCGTCCGCGGACGTCCGCGCCATCGTCGTGCGAGCGACCGACCCGGCGCACGTCGGTGCATCCGTCCGTCGACACAGGCCGGCCACGAATTCCTCGAACGCCGGGCCGTCCATGGCGTCGACTTCGATGAGGGTCCGGTGGCCGGTGTTGACCGCGTCCTCGTGACGCCACGTCCGATCACCGCTGCTGATGAGCCGGTCCGTCTTCCACAACCACCAGCCTCCACCGGACACAGCCCCGATGACCAGAGTCCCGACGAGGTAGGGCCAGATCACGGCCCATGACGACGTGAGCACGCCCAGGACGGCGATACCGCCAACAGCTCCCGCGGCGAGCTGGTCGTCCCGACGCTTACGCCGGGACGACCAGCGCTTCGGCTTTCCAGCTGCCACCCGACTCCTCCCCCTTGTCGCCGGCCGCCAATGTGGGTGAGGAACTGCGCAGGCGTAAGAGCGCCTGTTGGCCGTGGCTCACCCTCCCCGCAGCAGGGCCCCGTAGCAGCAGCGTGCCCACGTACGCCCTGTGCGCGCCCCTGCCCCGCTGCATAGCTTGCGATGTTGGTCTGTCACACCCGAGCGAGCCGTAACGTACTGAAGGAGCTCGTCCAGCCCTCCAACATCTCCGCTCATTCCAGCACCAGGCTGGTCGGCAAGGTCGATGAGGCCGCCGCCGAGGACGACAAAGCCCGCAAGGAGAAGGAGCTCGAAGAGCTCCGGCGCAAGTCGGGTCTGCGCCCCATACCGACGAAGGAGCTGGACCGGACCGTCCAGCTCCTGGGACGTCTTGCACACCCTCGGCCAGGCCATCGCCCTGTCTCGGCGAGGAGCCGGCCGCGGGCTCGCGGAGCACTGGCGGTGCCTGAAGTACAGCCAGGCTCGCGGCGCCGAGTCCTTCATGACGCTCTCGGCAGAGGGCCGGGAGACCGCGGACTCCTGCGGGCCGGCTGGGCCCTCACCAGCCGTGACCCCGGGCCGCGATCCGGCTACCGCTACCGGCCACAGTTCTTCGCCGAGGTCTGGAAGCCCGGCGAGCCGTCGTTGGCCATCCCGATCGCCTGCAAGGGCAACCACAGCAACGCCGCCACATCGCACACCCAGCTGGCGTCCGCCTCCGCCCATGTCGAGGCAGTCCACATCGGCGCATGGAACCAGACGCCAGCCTTGGTGTTCAGCACGGAACTTCCGACCGAGGGCCCCCTCACGGTGCACGCCTTGCAGGCACGAGGAACCGGCGGCCGGCTGAGCGGCGCACCGAACGCCCCCGACAACCACCTCGATCAACCCGTCGACGACGAGAACATCTACCCGGGAATCCAACGGCCCCACGAGGGCGACGCCCCGCCAGCGCCCGAGCCGGGGTTCCACGTCCAGCCCGAGCACTATCCGTGGTTTCGGCGCGTCCTCGCCCGAACCGCCGCCGCCGGCCTGACGGCCTTCGCCGGAGACGGCACGGCCACCGCGCAGTACCTGACCAAGAGGCAAGGACAGCGCCACTTCACGGGCCTGATCCATGCCGCCACCGACAGCGTCCAAGACGCGTACGTACAGCTCCACGGCATCGACTTCGTCGGCACCGATCACGTCTTCCGTCTCAACAGGACCCGGGTCGAGGCGTTCTCCGGAGTCGCGAAGGACCTCTTCCGCCATCTCGAGAACGGCCAGTTGGAGCGGTACCGCACCGAGGTCCATGCCCAGCGGAGGACATGGCCGCTGCTCGGATGGGACTCGAAGTGGGACGGCCCGGTCTCCGTCCATCAGGACGCCTCCGTACTCGCGATGCGCGTACTGACCTGAACCTGCCGGGGAAGGGGTGATGGTGTGGCGCCCGGGTGCACTCGGGCGCGACACCCATCCATCACCGCCGGTGTGAGTGGGAGCGGAAGGGCTCCGATCCGGAAGAGTCCTGGCAGCTCACAGGGCCCGTCTGTCAGGCGTCTCGTCGCGCCTCGTGCCCGGCCAGCTGCACTCGTAGCCGCTCCGCCTCGGCCTCGACCCGGCGCAAGCGGCGCTCCAACACAGCGCGAGCCGGCGGCGGGTTTTCGGGCTTCGGCGCCTCATTCCGTGGAATGAGCCAGCCCACGCACTGATACGCGACAATCGCGCGAGCGTGGGGACACGTATGGCAAGACCGCTCCGGCCTCGGACGCGGCCAGCCTGCCGCCAGCATCCGGCGGGTGTGCTCACGTTGGTTTTCGGATTGAAGCATCGGGTCTGAATCCCAGACCTGCTCGAATTCCTCGATCATCTGTTTCACCCTCGTGGCCTCGGCCAAGCGCGGCCCGTCATCGGGTTTCCAGTCGAGGGCTGGCGCTACGACCTCTTCGACGTGTCCGCAGGCCAGCGTCACCTTCCAGAAGGCCGACGTGTGTACTTCATCGTGGCGGATCACGGCCCACACCTCGGCACCGGCCCATTCGGGGGGTTCCACCGGGCCCGCGGGAAAGCTCCCCTCTTGCCGGTCTCCCCACTCAACGATGTCGCGGTAGGGGCCATCAGCGGAATCACCGTGCCGGCAGTACACCTGTCCCGGCGGCAATGCTCCACCGTCCCCGACGCCACGCCACTGCCTCTCGCTCGGCGGGATGCAGTCACCCGGTGTCAGCAGCTCCTTGATGCAAGCGCAATCCAGCTGAACCCGCCAACGGTAGTACCGGTCCGGGTCCGGCGCGAAGAACGGCCACAGCACCGGAGGAATCCCTCTACGGCGCTCGAAATTGAATTCCTCGTACTCGCGCAAGACGTTCGTGCGCCGCCTTGCCCGGCCGGGAATCCGACGCGCTACAGCTGGTGGGCGCACACCTACGGCAGAGTCGGTCACGTTCGAGTCCTCTCGCTCAGCGAAACACTCCTGCCGACGCTAGGAACCCTGAGATCGAATCGCTGCCGGAATAGCGCTCGCTTCGCCTGAACGAAGGAGACGAAGCTGCCGCCGCCCTACTCTGCACCCTCGTCATCCGATGGATGACTGCACCCGTGTCGCTGGCGAGGACGGCCGGGCGCGGCCTCAACGACGTCGGGCTCCACGTGACAGGGGCCGTCACGACGCACCGACAAGCCCCCGGCGCCAGCAACATGCGCGACTGCCAGCGGGTGTGCTTCCGTGAGCAGCCCCAGGGGCCGATGTGGACCGATTGCCGACTAAACCCCCGTCGCCACGCCGCTGACCTGCAGAAACGTCCAGGTGTCAGATGCAGGGCTTAAATATTGTCCGAAACATGAAATAACGCCCGAAATTCCCGAGCCTGTTCTCCGTCAACGCCGCCTGGCTCGAGCTCAGCTTCGCGGCCATCGACCTTCTGGCCTGGACCCGCGTCCTGCTGCTGGACGGCGAGCTGGCTACCGCCGAACCCAAGAAACTCCGCTACCGGATCCTGCACGTCGCTGCCCGTCTCACCCGCGGCGGCCGTCGCCTCCACCTGCGGATCGCAGCAACCTGGCCCTGGCGACACCAACTCGCCGCCGCCTTCCACCGTCTGGCCGCCCTACCCCGCCCCGCCAACTGACCAGCCGCCCCGGCCACCTACGACACGAAAGACCTTGGAGAACCCGACCAACGCGCCGGGTCCCCACAATGCCCACCGCCCGACACCGCCTCGATCGACCCCACAGCGTCACCTCGTCACCCCAAGCGAAACAGCGAGGCTAGTCGACGTTACGACGTGGGCTCACCGGGGGCAGACTGCGTCTCTGGCACCTCTTCGATAGGCGCTACGGCGTCTGCGATTCCATCAGCCGACCGGCAGGCGGACTCCCACCGAACAAAGCTCACGAATATGTGATCATGTATGACATGAGCATGAACGGGGGCGGTGTCGAACAGCCCGGTGGCCGGATGACCTTGGCCGACCTTGTGCGCCAGGAAACGGTCGCGCGCATGTCGGAAGTGGAGAAGCTCGCTGCCGCTCGTGAGATGCGCCTGTACTTCCAACGGCCCGAGCAGCCGGGCTTCCTGGTCTCCGAGACCGAAGCCGGGCCACTGGTACCGCTGTTCACCTCGGTGGAGGGCTTGGCTCTCTTCGCAGGAGCGTGCGCCTGGGCGTCGACCACGGTCGGAGACATCGTCGAACTCCTGCCTGATGGGGTGCGGGCCCTGGTCGACCCGCTCGGCGAGCGCCCCTTTCTGCTGAATGTGGAGGCGCTGCGCGAAGTGGAGACCACGGAGGGCAGGAACCTACGGGACGACGGAGGATCAGGGCGTTGACCAGTCATGACGCCATGTACGGACGCCAGAGCGGTGACGGCACAGCACCCGGCGGCGGCTACTCGATCCAGTTCACTGCCGTGCGGAAGATGATCGACCCCTTGGAGGAGTCGGTCGTTGCCGCGCGCATGGTGAAGGACCACAAGGACAGACTCGCAACGCATCTCCAAGGGAATGCGACCTTCGAAATCCTCAACTCCGGAAAGGGCTTTCTTTCGGCCTGGGGATTCGGCATGGGCCAGGTCGCCGAGCACGCCGACGAGGTGGTGGCACGTCTCCACGAGGTGATCGCCGCTTACATCCTTGCCGACCTGCTGGCCGTCGAAAACTTCTCCCCGACCCCGGACAACATCGCCAAGCTGCCCGCCGGCAGCGTCGGCAAGTGGACCTGGGAGCACGTCGGCAAGCCCACGTTCGACCCGCCCAAGACACTCCTACAGGAGGAGTGGCCGCCGGACCCCACCGAGGTGAGTGCATAGTGCTGGACGACAGGCCCGCCCCGGAGCGGATACCCGCGGGCAGCACGCCCAAGGACCTCATCTACGGCGATCCGGACAAGGTCGACGATCTGGTCATCGAACTACGTGCGTACGCCGGGGCGTTCCACGACGGCGTCGGTCAGCTCCAGGTCCTGGAGTTTGAGGAATGGTCCGGTGAGGGTGCGAGCGCCTTCAAGCAGGCGACCGAACGACTTCCCAAAGAGCTAACCTCGGCCAACAAGCACTTCCTCGATGCCGCGGATGCCCTCGACGCTTACGCGGACAAGCTCCGCGCGGTGCACAAGCTGTGCCTGCCGATCATCGAAGACGCGGACGAGGCCAGGGCGGCCTCCAAGAAGTACTGGCAGGACGTCAAGACGTACAACGACGCCGTGGAGCGCCACGACGACCCCCTCCCCGAACGCCCCTCGGAAAGCGACCCGGGCACGGCCGCCATGACCGGCTGCATCGGACGGCTCGACAAGCTCATCGAAGAGCTCCAGGCCGTCGTGGACGCCTCCGAGCGCAAGCTCAACAACGGCGCCAAGGAGGCCCCGGACAAACCCAAGGGCTGGGCGGCGGTGAAGGCCGCCGCCGGCGACTACTGGGGTGGCTTCAAGGACGGCGTGGACGGCCTCGTGGACCTCGTCGAACCGCTCGCCGACAAGGACCTGAACGGCTTCGCCATGCAGCTCGCGGGAATGGCCGACGGGGTCGCCTACGGTGCACAGCATCCGACGGAGTTCGCCAAGGCCGTCCTCAACTGGGACGAATGGTCGCGCAACCCGGCCCGTGCCGCCGGACAGCTGAGCCCCGACCTCCTGCTCGCCCTCGCCACCGGGGGCGGCGGCGCACTGGTGCGCGGCGGCAGCGCGGCCAAGGCCGCTCTCAAGCGCCTGACCGACCGCGGCAGCGCCCTGCGTCGCGACGGCAGCGCCGGCGGCCGAGTGGACGGGCAGCCGGGTAAGTACGACAAGTGCGGCGACGACAAGTGCACCACCGGCGAACCGATCGACGTGGCCACGGGCGAGATGGTCATGTCCGTCACCGACGTCACCCTTCCCGCAGCCCTCCCCCTCGTCCTTGCACGCAGCTTCGTCTCCGGGCACACATGCGGCGGCTGGTTCGGCCGAACGTGGGCCGCAACCCTCGACCAACGCCTGGAAATGGACGCCAAGGGCATCGTCTACGTCGCCGACGACGGGATGCTGCTGCGGTACCCCGTTCCGCGCCCCGAAGCGGACACCCTGCCTGTCAGCGGCCCGCGCTGGCCACTGCGCTGGGACGGGAAGCCTGGCGGCGCCATGACCATCCACATGCCGGAACGCGGGCGGACCCTGCATTTCGCCCCCCTGCCCGCGGCCGACGCGACCGAACTCGCCCTCCGGGCCATCACCGACCGAAACAACCATCGCATCACCATCGCGTACACCGCGGAGGGCCACCCCGAGCACATCATCCACTCCGGCGGCTACCGCATCGCCGTGGACACCGACCCGGTCAAGCTGCGCGTCACCTCCCTGCGCCTCCTCAGCCCCGGCACGGACGAGCGCGGCGTGACCCTGGCTTCCTTCGGCTACAGCGCGGCCGGTGACCTCACCGAGGTCGTCAACTCCACGGGCGAGTCGCTGCGCTACGCGTACGACGCCGAACACCGCATTACCTCTTGGACTGACCGCAACGGCACGAAGTTCGGCTACGTCTACGACCGGCACGGGCGTGTGCTGCGGACCGTCGGCTCGGACGGCATGATGACCGGCCGCCTCCACTACAACGACGCGGCGCGCACCACGGTCTACACCGACTCCATCGGCAACCGGACCACCTACGTCTACAACGAGGCGTACAAGGTCGTCGCCGAGACGGACCCCCTGGGCAACACCACGCGCACCGAGTGGGACGAGACCAACCGGCTTCGCCTCGCTGTGACGGACCCCCTCGGCCACGTCACCCTTTACGTGTACGACGACTGCGGACGCCTGTTGAGTGTGCAGCGCCCGGACGGCACAATCGGAGCAGCCGCGTACAACGAGCTGGGTCTGCCGGTGGAAGTACGGGAGCCCGACGGCGCGCTGTGGCGTCACACCTACGACGCGCGCGGCAACCGTACGTCGACCGTCGACCCGGCGGGTGCCCGGACCGATTACGCGTACGACGTCCACGGCCACCTGAACCGCGTCACCGACGAGCTGGGCCACACCACCGCCATCGCCACCAACGATGCCGGTCTTCCCATGGCGGTCACAGATCCGCTCGGCCACACCACGTCCGTCCGCCGCGGCCCCCACGGGCGCGTCACCGCCGTGACCGATCCCCTGGGACGTACCACGAGGCAGGGCTGGACCATCGACGGCAAGCCGGCGTGGAGGGAGCGTGCGGACGGTACCCGCGAGACCTGGCAATGGGACGGCGAGGGCAACCTCGTCGAACACTCGGATTTCGCCGGCAACATCACGCGCCACACCCACACGCACTTCGACCTACCCGCCACCCGCACTGAACCGGACGGCACGCGGTACGCCTTCACCTACGACACTGAGCTGCGGCTGAAGCAGGTCACCAATCCCCAGGGCCTGACCTGGAACTACGACTACGATGCCGCCGGCCGCCTGATGTCCGAGACGGATTTCAACGGCCGGAGCCTCAGCTACGCCTACGATCCGGCTGGACGGCTCGTCTCCCGTACCAACGGGGCAGGCGAGACACTCCGCTTCACCCGGGACGCCCTCGGCCGGGCCACGGTCCGGCGCGCGGACGACGGAACCGAGACGGTGCACGCCTACGATGCAGGGGGCCGCCTGGTCATGGCTGCCAACCCGGACGTCGAGATCCACAGGACGTACGACGTCCTCGGGCGGCTCGTCAGCGAGTCGGCCAACGGCGCCACCAGCATCTACACTCACGACGCTCGGGGCCGCCGTACCTCGCGCCGTACGCCCGCCGGCGCGCTGTCCGAATGGACGTACGACGCCGAAGGCCGGCCCGTGGCCCTCAGGACCGCCGGCAGCCAGCTGGACTTCCGGTACAACGCGGTGGGGCGCGAGATCTCCCGCACCTTCGGCGACGACGTCGTCCTCACGCAGACCTGGGATGCGGTCGACCGTCTGACGACTCAGTCGCTCACCAGCCGCCCGGACGCCAGTCAGACCCTCCTCCAGCACCGCACGTACGCCTATCGGGCGGACGACCACGTCACCGAGATCCGCGAGCTGACCAACGGGACCCGGCGCTTCGACCTCGATCCCATCGGCCGGGTCACGGCCGTCCATGCGTACGGCTGGACCGAGCGGTACGCCTACGACGACCTCGGCAACCTCGCGCACACCGCCGTGCCAGACCATCCCTCCAACGGCGACCACGAGCTCGGCGGAACCCTGATCCGGCGTGTCGGCCGGACGCTGTACGAGCACGACGGCCAAGGGCGGCTCGTCCGCCGCGTCCGCAAACTCCTGAACGGGCAGCGGCGCACGTGGACCTTCACCTGGAACGCGGAAGACCGACTCACCTACGCGACCACTCCAGAGGGCGACCACTGGCAGTACACCTACGATCCGCTCGGCCGGCGCACCGCCAAGGCGCGCCTCGATCCCGGCGGCGCGGTCGTGGAACGCACCACCTTCACGTGGGACGGCACCCGCCTGGTCGAGCAGGCCACTTTGGACGGTCACACCACCACCTGGGACTACGCACCGGGCACGCACCGTCCCCTGGCGCAGGCCGACCACCACACCCAGGAGGAGTTCGACGCCCGCTTCCACGCGATCGTCACGGACCTCGTCGGCACCCCGATGGAGCTGGTGACCCCCGACGGCCGCATCGGCTGGCAGTTCCGCACGACGGTATGGGGCGCAGACCTCCCGGCGCCGTCAGGCACGACACCGGTCGTCTGCCCGCTTCGATTCCCGGGCCAGTATCGCGACCAGGAAACGGGCCTCGACTACAACTGCTTCCGTTACTACGACCCCCAGTTCGCCGGCTATGCCTCACCCGACCCACTCGGTTTGAGCGCCGCGCCCAACCACCACGCCTTCGTACCCAACCCCTTCGTCTGGTTGGACCCGCTGGGACTGAAGTGCCTCGACCCTGATGACCAGGTCCGGCATGATTCCGCACGCGAGACCGCCGTCGACAGCGACGGCAAGATGAGGGGTGAGGAGGACAGCCCTGGCGTCAGGATGGTCGACGAGGTGGAGCTGGAGAGGATCCGCCTGGACCTGCACGCGAAACTCGGCGATCCCGAGGTCAAGCCCACGCCGAAGGGCAACATCGAGGTGTGGCAGTTGTCGGACGACCCTAAATCGACCGTGACCTATCGGCCGTTCAGCAAGTCCGGCGGAGCGACCATTGACTACAACGACGTGGACGGGCTGGACATGAAACGATTCCACATCCCACAGCATGGGGACTGAGTGATGGTGAATGACGAGGCGTACCGCCGAGAGCTGGACTATCTCTGCCAGTACGCACACGACGACTGGCTCGGTTTCTCGGTCGTCAGCGGAGCCGTGGGGAGTTTGCTCGGACGGGGCGCCACGTTCGAGGAACAGCTGGGACTGCTCCTGCGGATCGTCGCCGATCTGTACGACGCCGGGGCGCGACCGGGAGACCTGACCGAGTCGGAACAGGACCCCTTCCTGCCATGGAATTCGGACAAGGCCGGGGCTTTGGCGCGAATCACAGCAGAGGTCGACGCGTATTCCCGGTTGCCCGACTCCGGTGACATCTGCTGGTTCACGGTGCCGTGATGCCTGTCACAGTCGTGACAGGCATTCTCGGAACCAGGCGCCAAAGCCAGGCTGTCAGAGCCTGGCCCTCGGGCCGGGCGGCGGCCTCAAGGACGTCGGGCTACACGTGTCACAGGCCGTCACGGCGCGCCGACAAGCCCCCGCGCCAGCAACATGCGCGACCACCAGCTGGTGTGCCTCCGCGAACAACCCAAGCGGCTGATGCTGACCGACTGCTGACCAAGACCCCGATGCCACGCCACTGACCTGCGGAAACGTCCAGATGTCAGATGTTGGACTTGAACATGGTACGAAGCATGCGAATACTCCCGATATGTCAGCTCCCTGCCTGCTTCACGCAGGTCAAGGGCGGTCTCCGGAGCCTACAACGATTCGCATGTTCGGTCAGCTGTCCCCGGGTTTTGCAGGACTCATGCTGACCCGTTGCTGACTTTACTGACGCGAGATCAGCCGACTCGAAGACTGCGCACACGCCCTCTGCGGGGCGTCGACCGCGAAGATCCGAGCGGTCGGGATCCCGAACCCGTCTTCCGGGCCCGGCGGCGGCAGGGCACGCCCGAAGTGCGCCTGCCCGACCGATGCCTTGCACAGCTGATGCCACGGGCGGCCCCGGTCGTTCGTGATGGGGTTCCGAGGAAAACATCGCCGCCCTCCGACACCGCACGACAACCGTTCCCGGGGCGTAGACCCTCGGCTTCCCCCTTCAGTCATGTCGACCTCGCCGTACAGGTCCCGCAGGAATCTCATGGCGATGCTCGACCGGCACGGGTTCCAGGTGCTGTCGTCACTGTGACGCCCACCGCGCACCGCCCGCGGCCGCCGAACGACTCACCGGGTGGCCGCAGCCGGGGTCCCGGGCCCCACGGACCCCCGGCAGGTCTTCGCGGCCGAAAGGAAAGCCGTGAACAGAAGTTCGGCAAGCTCGCCGACGGCCGCGAGAACGGCTCACCGGGAGGGCTCGTTCCGGGGGCTCCGCCCACCGCCGACACCCTGCCGGTCGGCCGTCTGCGCGCTGGCGCGGCGGGTGGGGTCGGTGAACGCCCGCTGGACGGATTCCCCGAGGAGGGCGAGCTCCGCGCGAACCGCCGGCAGACGCTCGGCCGGCAGGGTTTCGAGGAGGTCGTCCAGCAGCGCGCGGAGCCGCCTGCACACCTGGAGGGACGTGGCCCCGTACTCACGGATTTCGGTGACGCCGAGCTGCAGGTAATTCTCCCAGCCGCGGCCCTGTACCACCAGCCGGGGCCGGCCCTCTCCGTCGCCGAGTACGTACCGGCCGCGGAGCTGCGCCCGGCCGACCACGTGCAGGAACGTGTCGATGTGGTTGAGCACCTGCACGGCGGTCGTGGGGTCGTTCACGGCGGGAGACAGGGCGCGGATGGCGATGTCGACGAGGATGCGCAGGGCGAAGGCGGGATCCTGCTCGATGGTGCGCTCGGTTCCGAGGGCGACGAGCCCGGTCACCCGCCGCGGGTCGGGTGGCCTGGCGGAGCCGTGGGCCTCGACGAGGGTGGTGCCGGGCGGTACGAAGTCGCCGACCTGGTGGGCCAGGACGAGGATGCAGTCGTGGCGGACGGCGGTGGCGATCAGCCCCGTCGCGTCGAACGCCTGGATGACTCCGCCCCGTTCGGACCGGATGAGGGTCACCGGACCGGCAGGCGGCAGGGAAACCTCATCGCGTGCCGACGAGCGGTGGATGCGTTCCGTCGCGCGGATGAGCACCTTCTCGCCCAAACGCCCCACCAGGTCGGCGATGGCCACGGGCCGGAGGTTGTGGGTGAACCGGTTGAGGTAGATCAGCAGAAGCATGAGGCTGACGGAGACGGCCACTCCGGACAGGGTCACCCCCAGGTCAGGGACGGCGTCCGACTCGATTTTGCGCAACAGGGAAAAGGCGTACGCGAACGTTCCGGTGAACGTGGCCAGCACCGCCTTCTGCAGCCGGTCGCGATACCACAGGCGCATGTAGCGCGGAGACAGCGTTCCCGTGGCCTGCTGGACGACGAGTACGCCGATGGTCACGACGAAGCCCAGCAGCGCGACCATGGACCCGACGACAGAACTGAGCACACTGCTCGCCGTCGTCGCGGAGTACTGCCAGGTGTCCGGCAGCCAGCCCGCTCCCTCCACGTCGGCGGCCCATTCGGCGAACAGAGCCCCCAGCAGGAGTCCGATCAGAGGGATGATCCACAGGCTCGCCTTGGCGTACTGCCGCAACCGGAAGCGCGCCGCCCAGGACATCACCGCCGGCTCTCTTGCCGTCCGCATCGGATGCCTCTGTGGGTTTCTGGAGCCGGCGCAAAGTTCGACAGCACGGGCAGCCTCCGGTTTCGGCGGTGCAATGCGGTCTGAACATCCAGTTCGTGCGTTCCCATGCTAAGGGCGATTCCCGGCAGGTGCAGGGGCAGCCGGCTCGCCGGGTTCGCAGCGGATTCCGCGCCTAATCTGACTGGGTGGCGTCGAAAGGGGTTCTCCCATGGCTGACTACCCGCTGATCGAAAATCACGGCCTGATCGGCGATGGCTGACTACCCGCTGATCGAAAATCACGGCCTGATCGGCGATCTGCAGACCGCGGCGTTGGTGACCACGGAAGGAACGATCGACTGGTTCTGCTGCCCTCGTTTCGATTCCCCCAGCGTGTTCGGAGCTCTTCTCGACTGGGAGAAGGGCGGGCATTTCACGGTCAGACCGACGGACGAGGCGTACACCACGAAGCAGTTGTACCTGCCGGACACCGCGATTCTCGTGACGCGGTTCATGACCGAGACCGGTGCCGGCGAGGTGGTCGACTTCATGCCGGTGACCGGAACGACGGCCACGGACCGACACTGCCTGGTCCGCATGCTCCGGTGCGTACGCGGCAGCATGACGTTCCAGATCGACATCGCCCCACGGTTCGACTACGGCCGCAGGCCCCACACCCTGCGTGTCTGCGAGAACGGGGCGGTGTTCGCCTCTGAGGACCTGGAACTCACCCTCAGCGTGGTACGGGAGCCGGAGGACGAGCGGGTGATACACGCCCTCACCGGCGATCACGACCTGCGCGTCACGCTTCCGCTCGAAGCCGGACAACAGCGCGGTCTGTTCATGGAGTCGGCCGCGGAGGGGCCGCCGCGCGAGATCCGCGTCGCCGAGTTCCAGGAGTTCTTCGACGACACCCGGCAGTACTGGCGGTCGTGGCTCCATCAGTCCCGGTACACGGGCCGATGGCGCGAGATGGTGGAGCGCTCCGCCGTAACGCTGAAGCTGATGACGTACGCACCCAGCGGGGCCCTGGTGGCGGCCCCCACGGCGGGTCTGCCGGAGCAACTGGGCGGCGAGCGCAACTGGGACTACCGGTTCACCTGGATCCGTGACGCGTCCTTCTCCGTGTACGCCCTGCTGGGACTGGGGTTCACGGAGGAGGCGAGGGCGTTCATCGGCTGGCTGGGCGACCGGGTGAAGGAGAAGGCCGGCAGCGACACCGACACGGGACCGCTGAACATCATGTACCGGGTGGACGGTTCCTCCGATCTCTACGAAGAGACCTTGGAGCACTGGGAGGGATACCAGGGATCCACCCCGGTGCGCATAGGCAACGGCGCGGCGACCCAGTTGCAGCTGGACATCTACGGCGAGGCACTCGACAGCATCTCCTTCGCCCACCAGCACGGCATCCACCTGGACATCCAGGGCTGGACATCGCTGCGCACCCTGCTGGACTGGCTCGTGGACCACTGGGACCAGGCCGGCGAGGGGCTGTGGGAGACGCGCGGCGGGCGCCAGCACTTCACGTACGGGCGGGTCATGTCCTGGGTCGCGTTCGACCGCGCGCTGCGGCTGGCGGTCGCCCACGGCCGGCCGGCCGAGAGCGGCCGCTGGGCCGCCGAGCGCGACAACATCTACGAGCAGATCCTGGCGAAGGGCTGGGACCCCGACCGCGGGGCTTTCGTCCAGCACTACGGCAGCGATGTGCTCGACTCGTCGCTGTTGCGGATGCCGACCGTGGGGTTCATCACGCCCGAAGACCCGATGTGGACGTCCACCTTGGACGCGATGGACCGGGAGCTGGTCACCGACAGCCTGGTCTACCGCTACAACCCAGAGGCGTCGCCCGATGGTCTGCGCGGCAGCGAAGGAACCTTCTCCCTGTGCACCTTCATGTACGTCGACGCCCTGGCACGGGCAGGGCGGGCCGATCAGGCCAGGCTCGCGCTCGAGAAGATGATGACGTACGCCAACCACCTGGGCCTGTATTCGGAGGAGATCGCCCTGACGGGCCGGCAGCTCGGCAACTTCCCGCAGGCGTTCACCCACCTGGCGCTCATCGACGCGGCCATCACGCTGGATGAAACCTTGAACCGCATGCGGCAGGGCGGCAGCTGAGGGGCGTCACGCAATCCGCGGTGGGTCGGCGCGCGGCGTCGGATGCGGTGCATCACACGGCGGATGGTCGCCCTTGTGCCGGGCGTGTTCGAACGACCGGGCAGCGCACCGAGGTGCCGTAACCGGCCGCCGGGGATCAGGGGCCGGCCCTCAGGCGGGGGGAGACTGTTCGGGGCCGAACAGAACGACGAAGTCGCCCGCTTGCGGGGTGACCGTCTGCGTCTCGTCCAGCGGTTCCAGCCAGCCGTCTTCACGGACCACGAACAGCGTTTCGTGTCCCGGCGGGAGCGGATCGGAGGCGGGCTGCACCAGGAACCGGGCGCCCTGTTCGTACCGTGCCGCCAGGACGTGCCTGACGAGTGAACCGCCGAAGAGGACCGCGCCGCCCGTGTAGGGCGCGATGGCACCGTGGCTCTCGTGCGGCGGTCCCACCCGGTAGACGGGGCCCTCGACGTTGTCCTTGACCAGCACCGAGGCGAGCGCGTTGAAATCGTCGTCATCGGTGAGCAGGAAGACGGCGTTGACTCCCTCCAGCCGCGCCCTGGGGTTGGTGGCCGTAGCCAGCAGTTCCCCTCTGGCCAGTTCGATTCCGGCGTCTTTGATCCGTTCCCGCTCCTCGTCCATTCCCGCCCACATCTGCACCTCGAGCCCCGCGGACCGCAGGGCTCTTCCGAGTGCGATCACCCACGGAGCACCGCCCACCAGGAGGGGCCGTGTGCGGTTCGGCGTGGCGACGCCGAACCGCCGGGCCACGGGGCCGGCGGTCAGGGCGTACAGCACGACCGTCGAGACGATCACCAGGAAGGTGATGGGAAGGATCTTGGAAGCGCCGCGCAGCCCCAGTTCGACGAGGCTCGCCGCGAAGGCCGCCGCGGTGGAGGCCGCGACGATACCGCGCGGGGCCATCCATCCCGCGAACGCCCGTTCCCCCAGGGTCATGTCCTTGCCCGTGGTGGCGGTGAAGGCCACGAGCGGCCGCACCACGAGGACGAGGAAAGCGACGAGGACGAGCGTGGGAAGGAGCACGGGCGTCAGCGAGGCCGGGGTGACGCTCGCCGCGATGGAGATGAACAGCAGCCCGATGATCAGCTGGACCAGTGTCTCGAAGAAGGGGCGACGAGCGGGCATGTCGAAGCCCCGGATGTTGGCGGCGGCCATGCCGGTGACGATCGCGGCGATCAGCCCGGTGTCGTCGCGGAAGATGTCGCAGCCTGCCGACACGGTGATCACCGTGGCCAGTTGCGCCAGCGTTCCCAGCGCTTCGCCGAGCCGGAGCACGCGCAGGGTCAGCCACAGCAGTGCCACTCCGACGGATCCGCCGATGAGGCCGACCGCCATGCTGATGAGGAACTGTCCGATCTGGTAACCACGACCGATGTCGATCCGGTGCGTCGTGGCGACGGCGTGGAAGACGATGGCCCCGAGGATGGCGCCGATCGGGTCGGTCAGCGTTCCTTCCCAGATCAGCAGACGCCGTACCTTGTCCGTCGGCCGCACGTACTGGAGCAGGGGCCCCACGACCGTGGGCCCCGACACGACGAGGATCATGCCCACCATCGCGGCCACCCGCAGCGACATGCTGAACAGGGCCGGGCCGACGGCACAGACGGCCAGGAAGGTGAAGGCCACTCCGAAGAGCAGCAGCCTGCCCACGACCGCGCGGGTGTGGCCCGTGAGGTTACGCAGGTCGAGGCCCAGCCCTGCGTCGTAGAGGATCACTGCCACGGACAGGGACACCAGGGCGGAGAACGCCTCCCCGATCAGCTGGTCCGGATGGACGATGTCGGTCAGGGCGCCCGCGGCGAAACCGGCCGGCAGCAGCAGGATCAGCGCGGGGACGCGCAGTTTGCTCGCGAGGATCTGGCAGGTGGTGGCCAGGGCCACGACCAGGGCGATGCCGAGGAGGACGTCTTCCTCGCTCACAGCGGTTTCCTTCCTCGCCTCACGGGCGTGAGGGGGGACTCGACGAGGTTCCGGAGGCCGGCAGCCCCGGTCGGTGGCCGGGGCCGCGGCCACCGGGTCGGCGTGGCGCCGCGAGGTCGGTCGCCGTAGGCCGCCTCACCTCGCGTGGGGCGGGGTCCGCCGCAGCTCGGTTCGGTGGGGTTGGCCCACGCGTCCGCCGAGGCTTCGGTACCCGGTGCGATGCGGCGACTCCGGTGTCATAGCTCGGGCCGGGCCGTGGACGGCGCGGTGGGCTGTCCGGGGGTGGGGAAGCGGTCGGCGGAGATCCGCTTGCGGAAGACGTGGTAAGTCCAGCCCTGGTAGACGAGGACGACGGGGAGCATGACGAGGGCGACGACGGTCATGACCTTGAGTGCATAGGGGCCGGACGCGGTGTTCTGGACGGTCAGGTCGAAGGCGCTGTTGCTGCTGGAGACCATGACCCTCGGGTAGAGCTCGGTGAAAAGCGATGCCACGGTCGCGGCCATCGCGAGGGTGGTGGCGCTGAAGGCCCAGCCGTCGTGGCTGCTGCTGATGGCCCAGGCCGCGGCGGCGACGGCCAGGACGGCCGCGAGTTCGACGACGTTGACGAGGATGCCCCGCTCGACGAGGGAGCGCGTCCAGAAGACGAAGGCCAAAACGACCAGGCCGACGGGCAGGACGCTGCGACGGGCGAGCCGGTGCGCCCTTTCGCGGACCTCCCCGCTGGTCTTGAGCGCGAGGAAGGTCGCGCCGTGCAGGAGGCAGAGCACGGTCAGGGTGATCCCGGTGAAGACGCCGTAGCCTGTGAAGAGGTCTGCGAAGGTGCCCGCGTACTCCTGGTCGCGGCCGATGGGGACGCCGTGGAGCAGGTCTCCGAGGGCGATACCGAGGACCAGGGGAACGGTCAGGCTGCCGGCGGTCAGCAGGATGCTCCAGGTCCGTCGCCATCGCACGCCGTCGACGCGGTCGCGGTACTCGACGGCGATGCCACGGACGATGAGTCCGGCCAGGAGAAGGACGAGGGCGAGGTAGAAGCCGGAGAAGAGGGTGGCATACCAGCCCGGGAAGGCGGCGAACACCGCGGCGCCCGCCGTGACCAGCCAGACCTCGTTGCCGTCCCATACCGGTCCGATGGTGTGGAGTACGGCCCGTCGGCCCGCTTCGTCGCGGGAAAGCAGTCCGTGGAGCATGCCGACGCCCAGGTCGAAGCCCTCCAGGACGAAGAAGCCGACCCACAGCGACGATGAGGATGAACCAGAGAGTGGTGAATTCCATCGCGGGCCTTCCGGCGGCTCGGGAGGTGGGCGAGTCGCTTGCGCCGCAGCAGCCACAGGCCCCACAGGCTGAGGAGGAGGGCGAGTACGGCGAGGTAGGCCATGGCCGCAAGGCCCTCCATCGCCAGTGGGGCCCCGAACACATCGCCCACCGTGCGGGCGTAGCCCGACCAGTCCATGCCGAACTGGAACTCCTGGACCAGGCCCGTCACCACACCGACGGCGATGTTGATCACCAGCAAGGTCCCGAAGAACCGCGTCAGCCGCAAGTACTCGGCCCGCCCGCCTCGGTACCAGGCGGTCTGGAGCAGGGCGGTCAGCAGACTCAGCCCGATGGTCACCGGGACGAACAGGAAGTGGTAGATCGACGTCATTGCGAACTGCAACCGCGCCAGATCCAGCTGACTCATGTGTCCACACCCATCATGGCAACGCGGGCTGATTCTCAGCCGCCCAGACAAGCAGATCCGGGCCGGGGCGGCCGACGCGCCGCACCCGGGACGGCCACGGCCATCCGTACGGCTCAACCGCTCATGCCGGCCGCTCTCCGGTTCGGGCGGCAACGACTGCCTACCGCCTCTGGCCGGCGGCGGCGCAGATGGGGGCGATGCGTACTTATCCGGTTGAGCGCTGGCTCTTGGCCGTCGGGCCGGTCCTGCTCTATCGGTTCCGCACGCCGAGGAGCCTCGTGACTCCGGGGACCGAGGCCGAAGCAAGCGCCAGTGACCGTCCCCGTAGGCGGCCTCCCGTTGAACAGCCGGTCGAGCCGGACGCGAGTGCGCACCGTGACAGAGCCTTACTGCCGTCCCCCTCGGAGCGGCGACTCGACGAGATTCGGACCATGCGAAAGGGGGTTCTCATCGGGTCGCCGGTAGTGCCTTCACCGCCTCGTCGACGATGGCGTGCGGGACCAGTTCCGCCGGGCGGGCGCCGGCGTCTGGTTCCTGCACCTGACGCTCGACCAGGCGACCGCGAACCGACGGGTCGCCGGAGAGGTGGTCCAGCAGGTGCAGGCCCATGGTGCGGATGGCCAGGACGTGCACGGGGAAGTCGACGCCTTCGGTGGAGCTCGGGGCGGTGCCGTTGTTGCCGTCGCCGCCGAGCACGGCGACCCGGCGGTCCGCGAGGAACTCCAGCGCGGACGGATGAAGCGCCGCGCGGGACTGTGCTGTGGGCCATGCGCCCAGTCCGGTTCGGCGCCGGCGGTGGCCGACGCGGACGAACAGAAGGTCACCCTCGCCCACGCGGACGTGCTGGGCTCGGCCGCGCCGAGGTCGTCGCGCGAAAGCAGGCGCTGGTAGAGGGTGGCGAACTCGGACTCGGTCAGCGTGGGGGCTGCTCCACCACGGGCATGCGTGACCACGGATCAGCTCCCGCTTTCCGCGTCGAGCGCCTCGCCGAAGGTGAAGTCGACACTCCCTCGCACGGTACGGACCAGGGATCCTGAGTGCCGCGAACCAGTCGACGACTCCTTGCGACGACACGCGGGCCGCGGCCTGCAGGTCGCCCACCAGGCCGTGCTCGGCGATGGGGGGTAGCGGTCCATTGCGGCTCCGAGATCTCGGAAGAAGCCCCTGCGTCCACTATCCGGCACCTTGGTCACGCCTGCCACGTCGCAACGGCCGGCGGCCGGCGGCCACCGGCCGGAGTCCGCGTGCGCCGGGATTCAACGCCAGACGCCACCGGTCGGGACGCATACTCCCGGTCAGCCGGAGCGTGCCGGGCTCGTGCGGGCGCATGTCCGCACCGTTCACCGCGATCTGCCGCTCCCCGTTCGCCCGAACGAAGAATTTGGCCGACGATGTGGGTCGAGTCCGCCCCGGCCATGGGTGACCGATGGTCTAGGTTCGGCCCGTGAGTTCCTTGGACCGTCCCGCTGATCAGAGCGCCGCCAGGTTCTTGCTGCCGTACCCGGCTTCAGAGGTGCGCGGCCTGCCCGACGGTCTGCCCGTCACGGTGTGGGACGGCACCGGCAGCCCGCCGGACGCCGAGAGCCTGGCAACGGTGGAATTGTTCGTCATCCCATACGGCTGCACGGATACCGCCGTACCGGTCCTTACCAGCCTGCCGTGGCTGCGAGTGGTTCAGTCCCTGTCAGCCGGCGTCGACGACCTCGTGCAGTACATTCCCGCCGGTGTCACTCTCTGCAACGCCAGGGGCGTCCATGACGCCAGCACCGCGGAACTGGCCGTGTCGCTGGTTCTCTCGTCGCTCCGAGGTATCCCCGGTTTCGTCCGTGCCCAGGACGCCGAGGAGTGGCGGACCGGCTTCCGCCCCGCGCTGGCCGACCGTACGGTCCTGCTCATGGGGTACGGCTCCATTTCCGCAGCGATCGAGGATCGTATCGCCCCCTTCGAGTGCGAGTTCCTGCGAGTCGCCCGCACAGCCCGCTCCCTTCCGCGCGGCCCCGTCCACGCACTCGACGAACTGTCCGAACTCCTGCCCCGAGCCGACGTCGTGGTCCTCACCGTCCCGCTCACTGAGGAGACGCGCGGCCTGGTGGACGCGCGCTTCCTCTCCTTGATGCCGGACCACTCCCTGCTGGTGAACGTGTCCAGAGGGGCTGTGGTGGAAACGGACGCCCTGCTCGCCGAACTGACGGCCGGCAGGCTGAACGCCGCCCTCGACGTCACCGACCCGGAGCCGCTCCCAGCCGGGCACCCGCTGTGGCACGCGCCCAACACCCTCATCAGTCCTCACGTCGGAGGCAACAGCTCTGCCTTTCTGCCACGGGCACTCCGGCTGATCCGCAACCAGATCCTGCACCACCTCGCAGGAGAGCCATTGGAGAACGTCGTAGTGCCCCGCTCGGCATGACCGCCCGGATCGGTCGCTGCGCAGGTACCAGCGTTCCACCCAGAGGCGCAGGGACGCACCAGGGCGTGCGCCCTGCCGCCAGGACCTCCGCGCATGTACATGCCGGAGCTGCAGCTTTCGCCATCGGCAAGATCCACGTCGCACTCCGACTGCAAGGGCCCGCCACGTGACCGGACATCACACCCCCAAGCCAACCGAGTGCCCGGAGCCGCACGAGTCCTTCGGCGAGACCCGGTGGCCGATGGCCGGGGCCGTCGTCACCGCCATGGTGTTGACCATGCTGCTCCCCGACGACCTCCGTCTGGCGCCCATCTGGGTGCTCCCTGCCGTCGAGGGACTGCTCCTGGTGGCTCTGATCGCGGGCGACCCGGGCCGAATCAGCCGGCGCTCGGCCGTCCTGCGTACTGTGTCGATCGCCCTGGTGGGCGTTCTCGCATTCAGCGCCGTCTGGTCGACCGTCCAGCTGATCGACGACATCCTTCACGGCGGGAAGGACACCAGTTCCGCCACCAGCCTGCTGCAGACCGGCGGCACGGTGTGGGCCTGTACCGTCCTGTCTTTCTCCCTGCTGTACTACGAACTCGACAGCGGTGGAGCCGCCGCCCGTGCCCACCACATGCCCCCCACCCCCGCGCTCGCCTTCCCCCAGCAACTCAGCCACGACGTGAACGCTGCCGACTGGCGCCCCCGGTTCCTCGACTACCTGTACCTGGGGCTCACCAACGCCACCGCCTTCAGCCCCACCGACGTCATGCCGCTGGCCTCCTGGTCCAAGATCGCCATGGGTGTTCAGTCCCTGGTCTCCCTGCTCATTCTCGGGCTGGTGGTCGCCCGCGCTGTCAACGTCCTCGCCTGAGGATCTGCGGGTCCGCCCTGACCACCCCGAACGGCTCACCTGTGGTACGCGCCGGGCCCAGGCCCGGTGGACCGGACGGGGTGTACGCCCTTGCGGCGACCGAGTACCGGCTGGTGTCCGACGGCGGACCATGTACACATGCCGACGGCAGCGCTGGACCAACTAAGGCGATCCGCGCGGCAGCGCCGTACCGCGCAATGTCGTCATCGGAAATCTGCGGCGGGTGCGCGCCGCCGCCGCGGATCCGGAACGGATCGTGATCTGCTCCGGATCCGCACAGGGCCTCGGCCGCCGCCTCGGCGGGCCTGTCCTTGGCGTGGCGAGATGTGAATTGCCTGTACGTGGCAGGGGTGACTCGGCGCCATTCGCGAAGGAGGTTTTCCCGACAGCGAATGGCAGGCCAGAGGCTCACGGATCCCCCCTCACCACCCGACGGACAGGTGACGTACGACGACGCCGATGCCGTGCCTGCGGAGGCGTCCTTGCTCCATGGCGCGCACGAGCCTAGAGGCCGCGGAGACCGGAGCTGGGAGCCATGAACAGCAAGCTGCCGGATTCAGTCGATTCCATGCATGTGCCGTGTGCGTCATGGCGATGATCGATCAACTATCGCTCCAGATCGATCAACGGGGCTTTTCGTTCCGGTCAAGGCCACCTGGCGTACCCGAACTCACTATGCTCGCCTCGCGTGTTGCGCTGTACTCACCGCGATTCGCACGTCGCATAACGCACAGACGAAGCCTGGCCGCAGAGAGGCGTGACCACCGATGCGATCTCGAACCGGCCCCTCGGGCACACCCATTGGAACATCCTTGCTCGGCCGAGCGAAGTCCCGACCGTTCTTGTCGGCGCACCGCATCACGCCCAGTCCACCAATTCCAGACTGTTTAGGGACCCTTCGATGGTTCGTGCAGGTTCAACCCCTAGAGCGCTGTCGCATGCAGTGGCTCCGGCATGGCTAATCCCCCCTGGTGTCCTGGCTGGGGCCTGCGGTGTGGCGCTGGTCTGTGTTTCCGCGCAGATACGCACGCCGGTTGCCTGGTGCGGCCTCGTCGCGGTCGTCCTGGCGGCCATCACTTCGGCTGAGACGGCGCGCCGGGCGCGCTCGGCAGAAGCGGCCCGCTACGCGCGGGCGAATGCCGAGGTACAGCGGTACTACGCGCAACGCGAGACCGCGCTGCTCGCGCGTCTGTCCGATCAGCGGGCCACCACTGTATGGCTCGCCGAAGAGCTCCTGCCCGCGGCTGTCGCCCGCCTGCAGAAGGGCGAGCCCCCTTCGGAAATCCTGCAGTCCGTCCCGTTCGGGGAACATCTCGACAGCGAGTTCGCCGAAGCGCTCCGGGCAGCTCTGCGGACGCTCCTGGAAGCCGTGGATGCCGAGGAACGCACCCGGGACTCGTCGCAGCGGGCACTGGTGGCGATCGCCCGGCGGGTCCAGGCAATCGTGCATCAACTCGCCAAGGACCTACGCGACATGCAGATCCTGCATGGTACGGATGTAGTGGTCTCCCATGGCCTGCAGGACATCGACCATCGCAATGCCCTGATCGGGCGCCTTGCGGCCAGCATCGCGGTACTGGGTGACGCCCGGCCCGGGCGTCAGTGGTCGAAAGCGATCCCTCTCTACGACATCGTGCGAGGGGCCATGTCACGCATCGTGGACTATCCCCGCGTGAAGCTGCAGTCGGTGACAGAGGTGGCTGTGATCGGCCAGGGAGCCGAGCCGCTGATCCACCTGCTCGCCGAGTTGCTCGACAACGCCACTACCTTCTCACCGCCGCACGCCCCGGTCGAGGTGACCGCGAGCGAGGTGCCCTCTGGTGTCGCGATCGAGATCGAGGACCGTGGGGTCGGGCTCACCGAAGAGGCCCGCCAGCGCATCGACCGCGTCATGGCTCAGGCATCATCCGGCATGGACCTGGCTGACCTGGGCGAGGCAACGCAGCTCGGCCTGCCCGTCGTCAGCAGGCTGGCCCGCGAGCACGGCCTCGACGTCGACTTGCGCACCTCCGCGTACGGAGGCGTGCGGGCCGTCGTGCTCGTTCCGCGGCGCCTGATCACCACAGTTCAGCAGCCTGCCCCGAAAGTCCAACAGTTCGCGCCGAGGCCCACGGGCGCACCGGCCGTGCCGAGGCCGACGATGACGCGCGATGCCGCAGCAGAATCTGTCGAGGCCGAAAAGACGGTGAACGGACTGCCTCAACGGCGACGCGAGTCGCCCGTCCCGACACCGGTCGTCCGCACGGCCCCCCATCCCCCGGCTGCTCCGGCTGCCACCCCGGGAATGGCCGACGCACCTCGGCAGCCGGGCCTGATGTGGGAGGCGTTCAGCGGCGAGAAGAGACCGAGTACGGGCCCTTCCATTCGAACCAACGAGCCATCAGACGAGGATGAGTAACCGTGCCGCCACTGCCCAACATGGACTGGATGCTCAAGGAGCTCGCAGCCAGCGTCCCGCATGTGCGACACGTGGTCGTGTTGTCGTCGGACGGTCTGTGCATCGGTCAAGCGAACACGGAGTCCGACACCGCTGACGCGATCGCCGCTGCCTGCTCGGGCATCCAGAGCCTGGCGAAGGCCATCGCCCAGAAGTTCCCGCACGGAGACGGCTCGACCCACATGGTCGGGATCGAAGTCGACGGCGGATACTTCTCCCTCATGGCGGCCGGACCCGGGGCCTATCTCGCTGTGCTGGCCGATGCGGAAGTGGACGCGGGGTTGCTGGGCGACCGCATGCGTACGCTGGTGGTCCGGATCGGCCAGCACATGACCAGCCCGCCTCGTGAGGACGTCGGGCAGGCGATGTGACGTCACAGAACCAGGACGCATGGGACGAAGGCAGTCCCGTGCCGCTTTATGTCATCTCCGGTGGCCCAGGTTCCTCAGCCAAAGCCTTCAACCTGGTCACCCTCATCGCATCGAGGTCCGCACCCGAACCTGGTATGCAACCCGAGCAGGCAGCCATCCTCACCATGTGCCAATACCCGCTGTCGGTGGCCGAGATTTCCGCGTACCTCAGCCTGCCGTTCAGCGTCATCACGGTGCTGCTCTCCAAGCTCGTGGACAACGAACGAGTTCAGGCTACTGCTCCCGTTCCTGTCGCGGCGGTCCCCGAACTTGGCCTTCTGGAAGCGGTGATCCATGGACTACGTAGGCTCTGATGCACCCGCTCCCCGCCGCTCGGATGTGCTGCTGCCGCACGGCGCCAGGGGAGTCAAGGTCGTGATCGTCGGCGGCTTCGGGGTGGGCAAGACGACCATGGTCGGGGCCGTGAGCGAGATCCCGCCCCTGACCACCGAAGAAACCATGACTCAGGCCGGCGTCGGGATCGACCACAATCCCGGTGCGGAACGCAAGAACACCACGACCGTTGCTCTGGACTTCGGCCGCATCAGCGTCAACGAGGAGCTGATCCTCTATCTCTTCGGGACGCCGGGACAGGAGCGCTTCTGGTTCCTGTGGAACGGCATCTTCGAAGGCGCGCTCGGTGCCGTGGTCCTCGTCGACACCCGGAGGATCGAAGTCTGTTTCGAGATCATCACCCGTCTGGAAGACCGCCGCGTCCCCTTCGTCGTGGCCGTCAACACGTTCCCCGAGGCGCCGCAGCACCCGGTACCAGCCCTGCGTACTGCTCTGGCGCTCAACGAATCGGTGCCCATCATCACCTGTGACGCACGCGACCGGTCGTCCAGCCGCGACGCCTTGCTCTCGCTGATGGGCTACCTGTGCACCCTCGCCGCCGCTCAGGAGTCCGTATGACCGTCCCACCCACTGACCACACCACCACGGAACCAGGGCTCACGCCGCCCCCGGGTTGCCCGGCACACACGGCCACGGGACTCGACGCAGCGACCCCGCTCTGGGGCGCCGCGGCCGAGACCGACCCCATGGGCCTGTACGAAAAGTTGCGTGCCGCCCACGGTCCGGTGGCGCCCGTCCTGCTCGACGGGGACGTACGGGCCTGGCTCGTCCTGGGATACCTCGAGAACCGTGATGTGGCCAGCCGCTCCACCCAGTTCTCCCGCGACCCCCGCACCTGGCACGGCTGGAAGAGTGGCGAGATCGACGCCACCACCTCGCCACTGGTGCCGATGATCGGCTGGCGACCCGACTGCGTATGTGCGGACGGCGAAGAGCACCAGCGCCTGCGGGGCGCGGTCACGGCCGGCCTCAGCCAGTTCGACCAACGCGGAATCCGCCGCCACATCACCCGCTTCGCGCACCAGCTGGTCGATGATTTCTGCGAAACGGGCAAGGCGGAGCTGGTTGGTCAGTTCACCGAGCACCTGCCCATGCTCGTTCTTACCCACCTGCTCGGAATGCCGGACGAGTACGGTCCCAAGCTCGTGCACGCCGCCCGGGACCTCTTCAAGGGCACCGAAACGTCGCTCGCGAGCAACGCCTATGTGCTGGAGACCCTCGAGCAGCTCGTCGTGGCCAAGCGCGCCCTGCCCGGGCAGGACATCGCATCCGTACTGATGGCCCACCCGGCCGGCCTCACGGACGAGGAGGTGCAGCACCACCTGCGCCTCATCCTGCTCGCGGGCTATGAGACGACCGCCAATCTCATGTCCAACGTGCTGCGCATGGTGGTCACCGACCCGCGGTTCCGCGGGTCGTTGGCCGGCGGCCAGATGACCTTGCCGGAAGCAGTGGAGCAAGTGCTCTGGGACGAGCCACCGCTGATGGTGTGCCCGGGCCGCTGGGCCACCGGTGACACCTCCCTCGGAGGACAGGAGATCAAGGCGGGAGACATGCTCCTGCTGGGCCTGGCCGCCGGGAACGTCGATCAGGTGGTCCGCCCAGACCCCTCGACCCGTGTGCACCACAACCGCGCGCACCTGTCCTTCAGCGCCGGCGCCCATGAGTGCCCCGGCCAGGACATCGGCCGTGTCATCGCCGACACCGGCATCGACATCCTGCTCACCCGGCTTCCCGACATCAGCCTGGCCGCACCCGAGGAAGAGCTCACCTGGCGCTCCTCCACCTGGTCCCGGCATCTGACGTCACTGCCCGTGAAGTTCGCGTCCCGCAGTCCGGAAGCCCATGATGTGCTGACACCGTTGCCGGCCGCGCCCCCGCCGAGCACCAGTATTCCGACGGCGTCCCAATGGCCAGTGTCCGAGCGCGAGTTGTCGCGCCCAACCGAACCCCGCACCTCGTGGCGGGCGCGGCTGAGGCGGGTTCTGCGGAGGCGGTAGGCCTGGCAGCTCCCATCAGAGCCGAGCACCACAGCCGAGGAGACTGCCGGACGGCGTGGGCCGGCAGCCTCCTCCGAGCTGGGCGAGCACCAACCAAGTGCTCGTACCGTCGGGCGCGGCTCCTGAGTCGAAAGTGGCTGTGCGGGAACAGCAGGTCGTCCACAGCTCCCCAGCCCCTACATTCGGCGTCTGCGGCCGGGCCGGACTTTCTCCGCGGTGCAGCGCCCGGTGGGCAGCGCTCGCCCGGTCGTAGTTGCCGCGTATCCAGTGCGGACAGGTGGACCACGATGAACCACTCGGCGCCCACTTCGCGCTTGTCGTGCGGCGCCCTTCACACGTGCGTCGACGTTATGAGGCCTGATGAGGCTGAGACATACCGCTCGCCGGCGGGCACAACGGCGGTGGAAGTCCGTTGCTCTTTGAACGGACCGTCTACCGGAGCGTAGCGGGGCGCCCCGGTGTACCACGCATGGAGGCCGGACAGGAAACTGGAAGCTCCCCGGAGCCACGCCTCCAGCTCGATCCGTTCGCCGTGGTTCAACCGGACTCGCTGGACGACCCGTGGCAGTTCGCTCCGTGTGAGGTGCTCGAAGTGGCGCAGTCGGGCGGTCACCAGATCGGCGGCCGCCTGCATCGCCTCCTGGACGGTGATGCGCAGGGATGTTTGGAGGACGATGACGAGGTTGTTGACGTCGTGTTCGTCATGAATTTCCCGCTGGTAGGAGGCAATGTCGTTCGCCATTCCCATGTAGTCCATGAAGGCGTCGAGCAATGCGCAGAAGGCTCGGCTGTGTCGGATCTGCTCAGGGATCCGTGCGCCAGTGGAGAGTTCGACGGAGTAGGGGGCGGTATAGGCGGCAAAGCTTTCACGGCGGAACTGGGCATACTCGATGAGGTCCGGGACACGGCCGGCGCGGCTGTTGGCCAGTTCCTGAACTCCCGCGTCGATGTACCTTGCCAGGGCACGGTTGAGCCCCTGCCGCCAGTGGGCCATTCTCGGAGGGAACAACCGTTGTTGGAGGTCGGCCATGCCCCTTTCGACGGCATTGGTCGGGGCCGGCAACCGGGCGCCCGGCTCCGTCGGCAGGAAGGCATGGAGGCGGGCCGTGAAGGCTTGTGCGCCTGTGAGGTCGCCCGTCCGTTTGAAGGCGGAGGCGAAGTAGTCGTCCCAGGCCAGAGCCCAGAGGTTGAACCGGTGATTGAGCCGGAGGTCGGCGAGTGAGGCGTCAGGAAGAGCCCAGGCGGTCAGCTGGTCAACGGCCATGGCGTTGAACTGGGACAGGGTCCAGATCGCCCGGTGGGGCGACGGTGCTTCGTCGCTGTCCAGCATGCCCATCTCTCGTGCCCACGTCTCGGTCTCCTCGCGCAGGGCCAGCAGATACGGATTCACCCGCACCGGGTACGGCATCCGCAGTATGGGCAGCTTGATGGCCTGCACTGTCATGAGATCCCTGCTTCCCTTTCGGCGCGCATCAATGTTGCGTGTCGCCCCGGCCGCGCCCTGAGCAGTTACAGGGGCTGGCGGAACCCGTGCAGTGGGCAAGGAAGTGAACGTGCTGCACATAGGTCCTGCGGCGGCGTCTGCGTGACCAGGACATGCGGATGCTGCGCGAGCACGACGAGCAGACCATCGGAGTCCCGGCACCGCAGCGATACGAGCCGGTGACGCCCCGTCACGAGCTCGAGACCATCCCGTGGCGGGTCTCTGGCGCGTCCGGGTCACACCCCTTGATCGGGGACTGGACGAGGATCGCGAATGTCAGTTTCTGGGGCATGGTTTCTCCCTCCGAGACGGCCTATAGGCTGACGATCCACTGCTGCCACGAGGACGGACGCCAACCCGTTCCCACCCTTTGGTGCTCCAAAACGTGCGCCCACCCCGACCAATCCGCAACCCCGCGTAGCCGTCCCCGGCCTACGATTAAGGCCGGTTTGCGGGGAATGAAGCGATCCTTCTGGGTCAACTTGGCTCAAATTCGCCCCCAAAGCTAGCCATGATCAACCAATGACCGTCAGTTGGCATGCGCGAGCGTGCGGTCCCGATATGGTTCCGCGCGGCATGGGGGACCGCCGCTCGTCCGTTCGCGGTGAGCGATATCAACCCAAAGCGGCTGCGCGAAACGGGAGCAGCTCCGCGTCCACTTTGCGTTCCCATCGGACGGCGAGTCGTTTGAACTGGTGGAGCAAGCGAAGGTCTGCTCCACGACGCAGCGCAGCTGGCCCTTGCTCTTGATGTTCGGGGCTCCTTTGCGGGAGATGACGGGTAGGATCCGGCGCTCGCGTTCGCCAGTGCCGCGCGCACAACCCAGGCGAGCGTCTGCGTCGGAGAGGGCCTGCCGTGCGTTCCGTCAGGCCACTGCGGGCTGGAGAGGCCATCGAACCAGCCCCCACTGTCACGCCCGTAGGTCAGCATCGGCGCAACACAGCCCGGTCTCATGCTGAGTGATTGCTGACCTGGGACCGCGCAACACCCCTGCGACCTGCACGTATGTCCAGATATTAGGTGTTGGACTTGATCATGGTGCGCAGCATTTTGAACTCCTAGAAGACGGCTCCCTGCCAGCTTTCTGCAGGTCAAGGGCGCTATGCGCTCTACACGGACGCTCGTCGAGACGAAGATAAAAAAGGAACATCGCCCCCCTCTGCCGAGAAGGCTCGCAGCCTACGCTTCTGCGCCAACCAGGCTGTTGTGACACCGCCGACCCGTCGTCACATCGGACGGCACCCTCGGAATGCTCAGGGACTGATGCTGATCAGATGCTGACCTACCTGACAACACATCAGGCGCATGAGGGCGCGCAGGACGACTCATTTCCCCTGAAATGGCAATTCGCATATGAGTGATCTGATCGTCCAAGCAGGCGGACTCGGCATGGACCCCGGTATGTGCCTCTTGCGCCGAGACATGCGATGCCGACTACCGGTCTGCCGCGCATCCGAGCCGGTCGGCGCCGCGCGGGTAACGGCCATTCGCGTCAAGCGCGGCGCCCAGTCGCGTAGTTGTTCAAAAAGGCGGGAGCGACCAGACATTGCCACTTCACAAGCATCCCTAACTCCGCAGCGAGTTGGGGATGCTTCGCCTCCCAGTCCGGGGCGTGCGCCACGAACTCATGGCTGTTGAAGACCGTGAGCTCTTTCAGAGTGGCTACTGATCGGGTGACGGATCGGTGTCCCGCAACGCACGGGGTGTACGACGTCTCAACTCATCAGCGTAGGAGTCTCGTTGGTTCCGTAAACTGCCGTACTCGACCTGCCTCAACGCGCTGGTGGAGTGGGTAACCATGCTCATCGTCACCCGTGGGGGTGACCGTCGCTGCAAGCTCCCGCCGCACCAGCGTGCTCTCGTCGGCCTGGTCTACCTGCGCCGGCATGACCCCCTCGCGCAGATCGCCGCCGGGTTCGGCATATCCGTCGGTACTGCCCATACCTACGTGACGGCCGTCGTCGACCATCTGTCCCGACGGGCGCCCGGGCTGCTGCGGGCCCTGCGGGAGAGCGATCCCGAGCACGTCCTGCTCGACGGCATGGTCGCCGAGTGTGACCGCGTTGGCGACAGCCGGGCCGACTTCTCCCAGAAGCACCGCCGCCACGGCGTCAACGTGCAGGTCGTGGCCGATCCCGCGGGCAAGCTGCTGTGGATCTCTGCCGCGCTGCCTGGCCGCACCCATGACCTAACTAACCGCAGCCCGCACCCACCGCATCATCCGGATCTGCGAACGCCAGGGCGTTCCCGTCCTCGCTGACCGCGCTTACATCGGAGCCGGCTCCTGGGTGACCACGCCGATCAGACGGCTTCCCCACCAGGACCTCACCGTGACACAGCGAACCATCAACCGGACCCTGTCCACCGCACGAGCACTGGTGGAACGAAGCGTCGCGAGACTGAAGTCCTGGCGCATCTTCCGCCGCGCCCGTTGCAGCCCCAACCGCATGACGGCCATCGCTGCGGCCGTCCTCACCCTGGAGAGGCAGCGCTGAAACGCTCAGTAACAGCGGCTACGCGGTGAGCCGATTGTGCTCCCGGTGACCGAGCCGCCGATACACTGAGAGCCACTGTTTGAACAGGGGGTGGCGACATGGCTGCAGTCAGCAGCATGCACTTAACTGCGTTGGGTGGTGCTGACGTGGACCAGGAGGAACTCGACGAGCTCACCATGCAGTTAAGGCGGCGTTTGCTTGAACTGGATGTGGAAGACGTCCGAGTGCGACGCTCCGGCGGAGAGGTGCCTGTAGGTGCCAAGCCGGGTGAACTCATCGCGATCGGTGCTCTGGTCGTCAGTCTTGCGCCTGCCACCCTCGGCCTTGCGCTGCGCCTGGTGGAGACCTGGATGCAGAACCGCCCTGTGCGCAAAGTTACGGTGGACATTGACGGCCACGTTCTTGACCTCGGTCTCGCCTCGAAGGAGGAGCAACGACGCATTGTGGACGCGTATTTGGCTTACGTCCAGACGCGTCCTGCGTCCATCGAGGACCCGTCGGCAGCTGATGAGGCCGCAGGAGTAACGGGTGGCGCGGGAGAACCGCCCGCTCTTCGGGAGTAGGCATGGCCATGACCGGCTCTCTCCTCGGTCCGGGGCGCAGGGACGCTCTCCTCATCGCGACCGGCACGTACGACGATCGAACACTCAGCGCACTGCGCTCCCCCGGCCAGGACTGTGCGGGCCTCGCTGGCGTTCTTGCCGATCCCCGCATCGGCGGATTCCGCACCGAGCAGTTGAAGGATGCCGGGCGCGACGAAGTGATGCGCGCGCTGGAGCGCTTCTTCCTGAAACGCAGTCGCGACGATCTGCTTCTTGTGCATGTGTCCTGTCATGGCATCAAGGACGACGATGGCCATCTGCACTTTGCCGCGCGCGACACGGATCGAGACCTGCTCGCCGCCACCGCGGTTCCGGCCACTTTTGTGCACGGTCTGATGGAACGCTGCCGGGCCCGCACGATCGTCATTCTGCTCGACTGCTGCTACAGCGGAGCCTTCCTGCCCGGCGTTAAGGGCGACGACCAGGTCCACGTGCAAGAGGAACTCGGCGGCCATGGCACAGCAATTCTCACAGCAACCAATCGGACCGAGTACGCATGGGAGGGCGAGCGGGTCGAGACCAAGATGCCGCAGCCCTCACGTTTCACCGGCGCACTGATCGAGGGGCTAGCTACGGGAGCGGCCGACCTGAACCGGGACGGCCAGATCACGGTCACCGAACTCTATGATTATGTGTGCGAGTCCCTGCTCCGCGCCGGGGTGAGACAGCACCCGCGGATATGGACAGAGATGGAATACAAGGTGACCATCGCGCGGGCGGTCAGCGATCGGGGGGCCGCGCGAGAGACCGAGATCCCACCTCTGGGGGCAGGTCACGTTCCGCCTCTGGCCGACATGCCTGCGGGAACGACGGCCGGACTGGAAGACCGAACCGTCGAGGACATCGCGGACCCGTTCTGCGGAGGGCGCCATACCGGCACACCCCCAGGGAGCACGCGGACGCAGACCGGCGAAAGTGAACCTCAAACCTGTCTCGCGCCGGAAGCAGTGCCCGAGACCGGGGCTGACACCGATCTCCAGCCGGAAGAGCAGATCTCACCGTTCCCTGCTGCACGGGATCGGGAGAAAGCGGTCCTGGCCGATGCGATCGCCCCCACCGACCAGACACTGCCCAGCCATACGGGATCCGCAGCCGAGCGAGCGGCCGTGTTGCAGGACGTCTCGGCGAAGAGGTCAGGCAAAGGGGCCGCTGCCTTGATCGTGGGCCTTGTCGTCGCGGTGCTCGGCGTCCTCAGTCTGACGCTGTCCACGCAAGGCCCCTACCTCGCACCTCACTCACAGCTCCTTGCCTCATTGCACCACAACCCCGCGGCCTTCTATGGGGGGCTCATCGCAGCCATCATCGGGCTCCTGTTCTGCCTTGGCGGCACCATGACCCTCCTCGACCCCGATGGGGAGATGAAAGACTCGGTCGACTTCTCCACCTGGATCTAGCTGACCAGCTTGGCGTCCGTACGGTGCTGCCGAACGTGGCCCGCTAAGCCGACCCGCCCAGCACCGGCCGGCCGACGTTCTCGACGCTGCCCGGCTGCTGCCGCCCGTCGACCGCTGGCTGGAGGACCCGACCGCCGTAACCGCGTCGCCGAGCGCATCGCCCAGACCGTCGGCGACGACCCCGCTCGGGCCGTACGCCTGCTGGCCGAGACTGAGACCACCGGCCGGTCCTGCCTCCTCGTACGTCGTTGCCGAACATCCCTCGACGTGGAATCCGAACGGCGCCTGAAGGTGTACGACGCGATCACCAAGCGGTTCGGCCCGGAGCGGACCACGGTCACCTGCATGCGCGAGACCTACCGAGCGTGGCACGCTCTGCGACGGGTGCGGCCCGTCTGAGGTCCTGGCGCGTCTTCCGTAAAGGCCGCTGCAGCCCGGATCGCACGTCGTCAATCATCGCAGTGGCCTCACCCTTGAGCGGCAACGATGAAAGAGCTCCGTGAACCGGTTGAAATCAGCCACTCGCAGGCGCGCAGCCTCCCGGGGTCCCGGGAGATGATCACGGCAAGGTCGTTCCCCAACGGGACGGTCAGACACGGAAACTGGTGCAGGCCCAGCCCAACACCGTGATCGAAGAAGCCAGGCGGGATCACCGCCCGGACTTCCGCCTCGCTTGTGGCTCGGTGATGGCCCACCGTCCCTTGAGCTTGACCACCTCGGCTCAGCACCCCCACATTGCCGCGAACGCACCCGGTGCTGCGGACCGACCGTCGGTCACGGATCGGTGGAGCCACGTTCTCTCGCTGTGGACCCGCTACAAGGCAGCAACCTCGCGTCGCAATTCCCCATGCTCTCCGTGATGGACATCATCCGTACCGGGGCCGAAGCCCCTGATCAGGGGTGTCTGTCAAAGCGGATCAAACCCAACACCCGGACGCCGGCATCGACGGACAGGACGTACCGGCTCCGCGTACCCTGCTCAGGGACGAACCAACTCCCCCCGGCGAACGGGGGTGTTCGGCACGAGAGGCGATTCGTGACCTCCATCTCTGAGCGGTACACGCGCGAAATGCACACCAGGTACGGCTACCTGGCCTGTTGGCTCCCCTCCACCCGGCTGGCGCTCGGGGACGTCGGTCTCCTCTCGGGGCGCGGCTTCAGAAAGGTCAGCACGCTCGATGAGATGGGCATCGCGTTCACCCGGGGCGCCGGGAGTAAGATCGTCGATCTCGACTACTCGTCCGCGGACTGTGTCGCGGTGGCGGCCGACAACCGTCTGGAGGTCGCGCCAGCTGGCTTCGCGACCCACCTGTCCATCACGTTCGACCAGGGCGGCGCGACACTCTTCCAGGCGTCCGACTGCGTGCAGGAGTCCGTGGGTAACCTGCTGGCGCTGCAGGCGGCACTGCGGGAGCGGTACCGCGACGGGACCTGGCGCCGCGAGTACGTCGTCGTGACTGAGGTCGTGCGTACCGGCCCCACCGCCATCCTGGTCTCGGAGCAGCAGGGTGCCCGGATCGACCTGCGGGTGAGCGCGGGCGTCACGGGCGGCCCGCTCGCCGTTGCCGGCGCGCTGGGACGGTACACCGTCACGTCCAGGTCCGGGATCGCGGCCAGCGTCCTCGCGCCGGAGGGTGCCACGCCGTTGTTCCAGGCCGCGCAGCTGCGCCGTCGGCTGGTGGTACAGCCGGAGTTGGTGTTCCGTTCCGACGACGAGTACGAGGACGACGAGGCACCCATCCGCGAGTCCGACGCGGTCGAGGGCCGTGCCGTGGCGGACGATCAGTCCGAGCGGGAGCTGGACCTCACCCGCCTCACCTGGTCCGACGTGGCCTCCTGGCAGCAGTTCGACCTCGACGGCGTCCGTACCGATCGGTGAGCGCGCCGGAGCCGGCCGGTGCGGGGCAGCCTTCTGTCCCGCGGACGGCTGCCCTGCACGCCTGCGTCGACGTCGCGCGGGCGTTGGCCGCCGTCCAGGAGGCGCCGGTTAAGCTGATGGACCTGCTGCTGGCAGCGACGTGCGCGGGTGATCCGTCGTCCCGGGCGCGGCTGGTGATGCGGAACACCGCGGCGCACCATTTCCTCACCGAGGAGATTAGGGCCGAGGTCGCCCAGGTGGAGTCCGACGGGCCTTCTCGGGATGCCGCGGTTTCCTTCTCCCCCGCCGCGACCGCCGCGCTCGCCAGACTGGCGTTCTGGACGGCCCGGACGGGCGACTCCTCCGCCGACACGGCCCACCTGCTGCTGGTCTGTATCGAAGGCCGCGCGCAGGACGAGCAGGTGACGAAGTTCGCCCACGCGACCGGCCTGACTGAACGGGCCGTCGTGCGCGGTGCCATGGCGGAACGCCATCGCGTCTGCTCCGGTGACCGCCAGTTCTCGGAGCGGGGGCCGATCCTGTCCCCGCAGCGTCCGGACCGCCCCGCGCCGTACGCGTTCGAGGCGAGGGTGAGGCGGCCCGATCGGCACACGGTGCGGGGCATCACCGTGCGGTCCCAGATGACGGGCGTGTCCCATGTGAGCTCACGGGTGCAGTCCCATCTGATCCGGCTGCACATGTGGGTTCTGCTCTGGGCCCAGTTACTCGTGATGTCCACGGTGTTCGCGATGGTCTGGTCCGCCACCCGCGTCACCCTGTGGTCGTGTCTGTGGCTGGGCAGCCTGATGGCACGCAGGCAGTACCTTTCCCCCGGGGCGCGCCTGACCGTGGACTTCGTCTGCGTCGCGGCCTCGGTGTTCCTCGTCGTCCCCTGGTGGCTGGCCGTACTCGCCCTGACCACAAGGATGTTCGAACTACTTGACGGTCGGCTCGCCCTGCTCCAGGTCAGCGGCGACACCGGCGACGCGGCACTGACGGAGAAGGACCTCAGAGCCGACCAGCGGGCGGACCGACGGGCCGCCAAGCACTACGAGGTGCTCAGTCTGACGGGAAGGCTCTCGCCCGAGTGACTATGTCGGTCTTCGACCCCTTCGTGCCGAACGTCAAGCGTGCGGCTCTGCACGACTGGCTTGCCCACCGCAACCGCCTCGACCATGACGAGGCGGTCATCGAGTACGTGATCCCCCTGGCGGTCCTGTTCTCGACGGGCCTCTCCGCCTGGCGGCGGCTCGCTCTCCTGCCCCGCGCCGTCCTGTCGTGGTACGTGTCACGGCCCGGCCGGTCGGGAAGGCAGCGCATCGGGCTGTACGAATGCGACCTGATCGCCGCCCTCGACCGCGTCCTGTGGTGGCGGGTTCTCGGCCCGCGCACGCTCGTGGTGGCCCTGGCGCTCGCTGCGTGCCTGTGGACGGGCACCCCCGGCTGGGCCGCGGTCGCCATCCCCTCCATGGTCTGGGCGGTGACCGGCTGGCGCCCGACCCGGGCGCTCGCCCTGGTCGTACCCGTCTTGGTCTGGACCGCTCGGACCGCCCCCGACCTGATCTACCTGGCCCTGCCCGGGGTCATGGTGGCCGAGATCGTCTGGCTGATGGTGTCCGTGGCGCGGACGGGCATGCTGGCGTCCGCGCCCGCCCACAGCCCCGTACGGTTCCTCGGCCGGGGCTTCCTGCTCCGCGCGATGTGGAATCCCACGGCAGCGCGTGTGGTGCTAGCCGTGGACAAGGCGACGCACGACGACCGTGCCCGGACCCGGTGTTTCACTGATGCTGACCGAGGCGTGCCGCGAGGGCTGCAGCCGGTCCTCGTACAGTGCCGCGCCCTGGCCGAGGCAGGCCGTGTCGAGTTCCAGTCGGCCATGGTGCTCTCCGCACAGGCACGTGAGCTCGCGACGGATGCCCCGCCCCGGATCCGCGGCTGGTGCGCGCTGCACGCCGGGGACGTCCTACTCGCAGCAGGCCAGCAGGCCGACGCCGAGGCCCACTGGCGGGAGGCGGCGGACCTGCTGGCCGGTGTACCGGCCGCCCGCTTCTGGGCCGCCGAGGCCGAGCTGCGCATCGGCGAGGTGTTGACCACGGACCTCGCGGACACCGAACGGTGCCTCGAAGGCCTGCGGCTGCTGTGCCGGACGCGCCACGCCGCGGTACGTACGGGCAACCTGGCTGCCCTCGCGCGCACCGAGATGCTCCTGCTGCGCCTGATGCACGAAGCGGGCAACACCATCGGTGTGGTCGAGCAGTTGCTGTCCGAGCACGAACGGACGGAGGGAACGGTCGGCCTCGGCGCCTCCGTCGCGGACCACGCAGCGCAGACGCTGCTCCTCGCCACCCTGTACCTGGACATCCTTGAGAAGCCGGAGCGGTACCCGGAGGCCGCCCGCGTCGGCTCCGCCCGGCGCCACGAACGGTACCTGCATGCCGCCGGCCTCATGGACGACGTGCTACGCCATCTGAGCCGTTCACGGATGCCCCTGCTCGAAGCCCACGCCTACGCCGTCCTCGCCCGGATCCAGCAGGCCGTCGGCCAGCGCGAGGAGGCGCTGGGAAACGCGCTGGAGAGCCTGGGGGCCGTCCAGCGCGTCCGCTACCAGTTGCCGACAGCCGGGTGGCGGGCCCACTGGGTCGCCTCGCACGCCCCAACGTACGCCCTCGCGCTGGATTTGGCGGCGTCCGACCCAGCGCTCGTCGGCGAGCTGCTGGAGACCGTCCGCGCGCAGTCCGTCCCCGTGGAGTCCGATGCGCCGGGCGGCCAGCTGCGTGCCGTGCTCGACGCACTGGTCTCCAGTACCGGCCTGCCGCCGGGGCCCGACGGGGGCACGGCGAAGCAGCCGGTCACCACGGACCCGCTGCTGACCGACCGCACGATCACGGTGGGGCAGGCGTCCTTCGTCGGCGGGCCGGCGGACGGGGTGGTCGACCTCGACGGCGAACTGACGGCCATGCACCCCGGAGGCTGGTACTGGAGTTACGCCCGCGTGGGCGAGTGGCTCTATCACGCGGTACGCAGCCCGGAGGGATGCTGGCACACCGAACGGCGTCCGCACCGCGAGTTCGCGCCGGGCTACCAGGACCTGATCACGCACCTGCCCGTGCGACTGCCGGACCTGGACACGCCCGTGAGGCGGCTTCCGGGCAGCGCCCTGACCCTGGTGGGCGCCGACGATCCGGTGGCGATGGAGTCGCTGACCGCGGGGCAGGTGTGGGCACGGATCTTCGACGCGCTCGGCGCGGCCATGGTGCCCACCGTGCTGCGGGAGGCCCTGCTCGCGGGACCGGAACCCGTACCTCTCGTGGTGGCTCCCACAGGAGCCCTTGCCCTCGTGCCGGTCTGCGCGTTGACGCTCACCCCGCAGCAGACGGTCCTGGACGTGGCCGAGGTGTCCTACCTCCCGTCGGTCGCTCTCCTGTCGCAAGGCCGACGGCGCACCGTACGGGACGCGCCCCCAGCACCTCCCGGTCCCACCGACTACCCCGCGCCGGCTTTGGCGGTCCTCGGCCCGGACCGGTCCCCGCGGCATCCTCGGCAGCGACTGCGCCACGCGCTCCGTACCGTCCCCGAGGACAGCGAGGTGGTCACCGGCCCCCTGCCCCGGTCCGGCTTGGCCGACCTGCTGGCCCGCGAGGGCATGGAGGAGACCGTGCTGTGCCTGGCGGGGCACGTCAACGTCCCAACGCCGACCGACCCCGGTTCGTCCGGCTTCAGGTTCAGCGACGGCCTGTGGGGCCTGCACGAGTTGTACCGGACCGACGCGCACGGAGCGCCCCGCTACCGGATGCCCCACCGGGTGCTGCTCGCGGCCTGCGCGAGCCTCGGCCTGTACGGACAGCCGGACGCCGGCCACGCGCCCGCGTTGCTGGACGTACCGGAGTGGCTGGGCGTGGGGGCCGCCGCGGTCCACGGTGGGGCCCGGCACGTGTACTGCACCCTGTTCGAGCTCGTGGACTGCGAGCCGGCGCGGCGCATCGACCTCGCCCTCATCGACGCCCTCCGGCACCGCGTCCGCCCGGCGGCGGCACTGCGCGCCGTCCAACGCAGGGAGCTGCACCGCTGGCGCAACGGCCAGGGCTCCCTGCCCCTGGCGTTCCTCGCGTACGCGTATGTGGGACTCGGCGAGGCGGAAGGAAAGGCGCTCCCGGCAACCACGGCATTCACGGCCGCCCGTCCGGCCGACACGCCAGGCGCAGCGCCACAGCAGGTGACACACCGGTCGGCGCCAACCACCGCCGTCGGAACGCCGGTTCGCCCCCTGCCCGCCAAGCGCGCTTTGCACGAGCCGTTCATGATGATGAAGAAGTACGCTCCGGATGGGACAGACAGTCGCGAAGACGTCCTGCACCCGCGCCTGGGACCCGACGGACAGGTCAGGTTCACGCCCTTCGACGGCAAGGTGGTCGGTCCCGTACCCGTGCGCGGCGCCGTGTGGACCCGGGAGGACCTGGATCTTGCTGCCTTCCGCTCCACCAGGAGTACCGAGTGGCGGATCTTCGGTCTGCGCCTGTACGTCACCGACACCCGACTGGTCCTCGTGGCCGACAAACCTGACGCCGAGGCCCGCAGGATCGCTGGACACGTCCGCTACCCATGGGTCAGCTCCATCGGGTTCCGTCCCAAACAGAGCTTCCTCAACGACTGCGAGGTGGTGGTCGAGACCCAGCAGGAGGGTACGGAGACTACCTTCACCACCCACCGCCTCACCATGCTCTTCGACGACGCCACCGACAGCGGACAACTCGCCCGACTGCTGGTCCAACGGCTTGCATCGCACCACCTCGCTGACGGCACGCTCCCCACCTCCGTGCGCCAGGGCTTCGAGGCACTGCGCGACGCGCCCGTCCTGCCTCCGCCGAGGAAGGGCAAGCACGCCACGTACCGACCGCCTGCCTTCAAGTGCTACCCCTACGGGGCCGAGCACCTGCTGGGCTGGCCCCCGGATAGCGCCTGGATCGGCCCCGGCTTGCCGAAGCAGCCCGAGTGAGCGGCGCGCGGTGCCGGGCCCGTCCGCCCTGTGGAAGGTCGGTCGCATGTGCTCCTGCAGCGCGAACGGTACTGACCAGGTCCCTGTGTTCCGGTACTCGTCCGGCTGGAGCGTGGTCGGGAAGGGAGCAGCTGAGGGATTGCGGGTACCTGGGCGTGGTTCCCTTGCTCAGTCGCGCGCCGAGCACGCGGGGCGGATTTCGGACGAGTACCTCATGTAGGACGGCATCCGCGGCAAGCGCTGACACAGTCGGCCCGGACAGCTTCAGAGAGCCGACTGGTCCGGCTGTTCCCGCAGAGCGGGCCGGGTCCCGCCGTCACCGGGCGGGGATGCGCTCGGCGACGGGTCGGGGCCGAGGGCTTCGGCCAAGGCCTCGTGTCGCCAAGACGGTGGGAGCCGCTCGTCGCCTGCGGCCGTCCGCTGGTGCGTCCTTCGACCACATGGTCGTCGTCGGATTCATCCGAACCGTGCAAGCATCGGCGCCGGCTCGCCACGCAGTCCAACGCCTTCGACAAGGTGAAGTCGGTCCTGACCGGACGGCAGTCGACAGGTGTGCTGACGGCCTGTGCTGTCACAGCAGCTCCCGCTCACCACGACGAGCCGGCTCTCCTCACCGTCCCGCTGTCCGCAGGGACTACGTCCTCGGCCACCTGCTGGACCAGGAGCCGACGATGCTGCACTTCTCCAGTCACGTGGTCGACACCAGTTTGCGTGTCCTGCCTTCGGCCGCGGCGACGCACCCACGCTCTCCGAGAACTGGCCCACACGGGAATACACAACCACCCCTGAAGAGGTGTCGTTCTGCGGCACAATGAGCCTGCCTTGGCAGGTACGGGCCGATTGAGGGCGGGGCACCGAGGGGGCACTGACATGTGGCATGCCGTTGTGGGGGGCGGTCCTTGGGCGCTGCCGGTGGTGTGCGCCTCCTATCTGGCCATCGTCTTCATCACCAGCAGGGGGCTCATCGCGGCCCCCCGCTACCGGCAGTTCCAAGGGCGCGTCGGCGACGCCCGGACCCGGGCCGAGGTCCTCGCGGCCGGGGCTTGCGACGATCCGACGCGGTCCGCGGAGATCGCGGCGGTCACCTCGCGGCTCGACGATCTGGCGAACAACGGCATGGTGGCGTGGCGGCTCCTGCCCAACTCCTGGGCCGTCGCGATCCCGCTGTCCAAACTGGCCGCCGCCTGGCGGGTCCTGCACAGCACCGAGCGTCGGCTGCTCCGTCTGCAAACGCCCGAAGATAAGTCCGCACAGCTCCGTTTGCTCCGGCTGCGGCTCGCCGCCTCCTCGCATCCCGGCGACGAACAACTGGCCGTCGAACTCGCCGCACAGCCCGTCGGCAGCCCGGAGGCCGACGCGCTCCTGACCGCCACCACCGAGCACCTCCACGACCGGGAGGACACCGAGGCCGAGCAGGAGTACGAGCAGCAGCGCACGGCCCTGTGGCTGGCGACGACTGGCCTCGGCGTCGTCCTCCTGCTCGGGGTCACGCTGGACCACCGGCTGACGCTGCTGCTCGGGGCCCTGGGCGGCTTCCTGTCCCCGCTGATCGGCGTGATGCGCTCCCAGCGCCCGGCCTCCTGGGGCGTCCTGGTCCTCGCCCCGGTCGGCGGTGCGCTCGCCGCGGTCGCCGGGCTGCTCCTCGTCCGCATGCTCGCCGACCCGGAGCTCAACGTCCTCGGACGCGTCTTTCTCGACAACTCCTGGAACGCGCCGACACGGCCCATCGCCCTCGCCATCGCCCTGCTCTTCGGGTTCTCCGGCACCCTCTTCTCCCGGCTCGCCCTGACCGCCACCGGACAGCTCGTCTCCACACCTCCGGCAACCGGACAACAGCTGTAAGCCAGGCCGGATCCGAGTCCGGTCAGACAGCGCTGGAGTGCTCGCCGAGGTTGCCCTACGGCTGTCCTCACCGTCGTCCTTCGTGCGTTTCCCGGTGGTGGCCCTCGGCCTTGCCCTACGCTTCCCTCGACGCAGATCCGATGTCGTATCTCTGGAGGCATGGTGATCATCGGTGTGCACGGCATCCGTTGTTACCGGTACTTCACCCAGGCGGGCACCGTGGCCGGGGCCACCGAGGCACTGGCCGCCGAGTGGGCCGCTGCCCTTGGACTACCGGCCGGCCACGACGCCCTGCGCGCCGCCTACTACGCCCCTCTGTTGCACCTGGGTGCCACGCAGGGACCGGACGACCCTGAGCTGCTGCCCCGGACGGCACAGGGGCTGCTCGTGGAGTGGGTGTCCGCGCTCGGTGCGCCTGCGGAGGTGACCATGGGGCCGGGCACCCTCCCGGTCCGGCAGGCGGTGGGCTGGATCGCCGAGCGGTTCGGCGAGACTGCGAAACGGTTCGCGGTGCTCTTCTGCCGCGAAGTCGACACGTACGTCACGGATCCCGCCTCACCACACCGCGCCTCCGTACAGGAGGAGGTGCGCGGCGTCCTGGCCCGGGAGCAGCCCCGCGTGGTGATCGCGCACTCGTTGGGCTCCGTCGTCGCTTATGAGACGCTCTGGCACCACCCGGTCGAACTGGACCTGCTGATCACCCTGGGCTCCCCACTCGGCCTGCCCAACGTCATCTTCGACCGGCTGTCACTGGGTGAGGGCAACGAGGGACGCAAGGGTCTACGGCCTCCGGGCGTACGGCGCTGGGTCAACATTGCCGATGTCGGCGACATCGTCGCCCAGCCACGTGATCTGCCCGGCCGTTTTCCGGGCATCGACGCCCACCACGAGGTGGCGTTGGGATTGGTCGCCTCCCACCGGGCCACCCAATACCTGGCCCGGACCGAAGTGGCAGCAGAACTAGCCAGGTTGACCTGAGACTGACGCATTGCCCTCGGGGGCTCGGCACAGCACCACCACCTCCCACTCGCAGCCCAGGGCGAGTTGATCGTCCCTCAGTAGCAGCGCTGGTACGGTACCGGGCACGCCGATGCTCTCCCGCAACTCGCCGGATGCCAGATCCCATAACCGGACCGCGCAGTCGTCGGCCGCCGCCAGCATCGGTGTGGCCCCCACCGTGCCGCACGCGACCGCGTTCACACCACCCGTCACCACCACCGGCGGGGTGATCGCGGATCCGTCGGCGAGATCCCAGGCACGTACAATGGCGTCCTGGCCCCCGGACACGGCGACGGGCCGACCGTCGACCACCGCGCACGCGAGCGCGGTCACCCAGCCGCTGTGCGCTTGTATCGGTGCGCGCGCTGGCAGGCCGGTTTCCAGGTCCCAGCACCGCAGTGTTCCATCGTCCCCGCAGGACACGATGATGCGTCTGCCGTACACGTCCGCGCATCCCAAAGCGTTGATCCCGCCGTCGTGCCCTGCCATGGGAAGCCCCCGCTGCACGCCGGAGGTGGCGTCCCAGCAACGCACGAGTCCGTCGGCGCCGGCGGAGACCAGGACGGGGCGCCGGTCGAGCGTGGTCGCGACAAGGGCGTGGATCGGACCGGTCCCCGTGTTCACGGGGTTGCCGTGGCGACTGCCGTCGTCGAGGTGCCAGCGGTGAATATGCCCGTCCGCGCCACCGGAGACCAGGACGGGACGCCGGTCGAGCGTGGTCGCGACAAGGGCGTGGATCGGACCGGAGGCAGTGTTGACAGGGGCGCCGAGGGGACTGCCATCGCCAAGGAGCCAGCGGTGAATATGCCCGTCCGCGCCTCCGGACACGAGCAGCGTCCCGTCGCCGGACTCCACGGCGGCAAGGGCGTTGACCCAGGACGTGTGCCCGACCGGCATGGTCGCGCGCTGTCTGCCGTTGGGCACGTGCCACACCCGCAGCACCGGGTCGGAGCCGGCGGACACGACCACCCGGGTGTCGGGGTGGGCCAGCGCCGTGACGGCCCCCATATGACCGACGAAGCGGTTGTCCTCAGACAGCTCCTGGCCGCCCTCCTCCGGGTCCCAGCTGCGAATGGTGCCGTCGGTGCCGCCGCTCAGGATCCGCGTTCCCTCCGGACCTGAAACACAGGTCAGGGCGTACACCTGCCCGTCGTGCGGAATCGCCGACCGCGCAGTCGGCTCGTGGGTGCGTACGTCCCACATCCGCACGTGTCCGTCCTCGCCCGCAGTGACGATCTGGGCCACGCCCCGCGCAGTGAGCGGCACGAGAGCGTTCACCCGAGATGGATGCCGGATCGCGGGACCGACCTCCTCGTCCGCGACGAGGGACCAGAAGCGCACGGTCCCCTGTTCATCCGCCAGGACCGCAAGGTCCATGCCGTTCGCATCGCGCACCAGAGCCGTCAGCTGGGCCGGGTTGCCTGGCACCTGCAAAGGCGACGACGTCGGCACCGTTCCCTGCAGGTCCCACATCAGCAGCCGACCCGACTCGTCACCAGTCAGTGCCGTCCAACTGCCGACGACGTCACCGCACACGATGGTCCGTACCGTCTCCGTGTGCCCCTCCAGGTGAAGCGGGCGGGCCGCGAGCGTCGGCAGCTCCCACTGCATCAGCGCTCCTCCCGCACCGGCGCCAAGCAGCACCGGTGTACCTTCCACCTCGGCGCAGAGCAGGGCGTGGATCTCACCGCGCCTGGGATCGGCTGAGGCGAGCTGGAGTCCACTGCGCGTGTCCCACACCCTCACGCGGCCGCTCCTGCTCCCTGTGACCACGAGCGGTGTGCCGCCGACCGTTGCCCCGGCCAGCGCGCTCACCCGGCCGTCGGGCACCTGGATGGTGAACGCGTGGGCGGCGCTGATCCGGGTTCCTGTCGCCCAGGAGGGCCGCCAGGTCATCCGGGATCCGGAACCCGCGGCGGGCTCGGCGAGCCGGTCTGCGAGGGTGAAGGCTTCGTGCCGCACCGCGTCCAGGGCGAGGATGTGCCGACGCTGCTCGGGTTCCGTCCTGCGGTGGACGTGAGCGCTCGTGCGGTAGACGGACGCGGCGCTGCGGGCCGTCTCGGCATCCGCGTGCCGCAGTTCTGGCACCAGCCAGTCAGGATCCGCGTGCAACAGGAACTCCGGCTCCTTGCAGAGTTCGTCGAAGCGGCCGGCGTCCACCGCGTGCTGGGCCAGGTGCCTACGCAGATAGCGGTCCAGCTCACCCCACTGCGGGCGTCCACCGGGAGCGTCCCGCAAGGAGTCCACCAGGGCCTCGTACACCTGGACCTCCGCGGCGGCCGTCACGGGCACTCCCTGCGGCACGGGACGCCGACGCAGTTCGTCGGCAACGCTCTGGTGGAGGAGGCGGTGCAGCATCGTGCCGTCCCGGTCCGGCACGGAGCGCAGGAACGCCCTGACCTCGTCGAGCAGTTGGCCGGCCTCGGTGGTTCCGGCCGGGACACGGTCGGCCGCGAACGTCCGCGCCACCGCGGACACGGCGTCCACCGGCATGCCGTCGCCCTGAGCGAAGGCCAGCGCGGCCAGCACCGGACGCAGTAGCTGGTGGGCGTGGTCCTGGTCGAAGCTGAGATCAAGAATGCCGGGAAGGGTCAGCGGGACGCCGGAGCCGAGTTCCCGCGCGATCACGGGGTCGTCAAGTGACGGCCGCACGGCCTCCTGGAGGGCGTACGAGGTGTAGAGCGCGGCCAGTAGATACGGGCCGGTGGCACCGCGGGTAGAGGCCAGGGCCCGCGCGGCGGCCGAGGCGAACTCCGACACCGGGGAGGGCGTTTCGTCCGGGTCAGCCACTTCGGCCGCCGGGAGCACGGCGGAAAGGAGCTTGCCGATGTACGCCCGCAGGTCCGTCTCCAACGCCTCGGGCCGAGTGTCGTCCAGGTCGACAAGGTCGCCGGTCGCCCGCGCCGAGTCGAGGAGGGCTGAGAACGGCGCCTCGTCCCGTGTGCCGAGGAGCATCCGGCACACGGGTCCGCCGTCCGGCCGGTGTGCGGTGGTCAGTGGCTGGAGCAGCGCTCGCACGGTGTCCTGAGGACCACGCATCTCGTCAAGCGCGTCGATGATCACCACCGGAGGTGGTCCCGCCGTCCGTCCGAGGGCCTCAACCAGTCGCTCCACGGTCCAGCCGGGCGCCACATCCCGGTCTGACACGTCCGGCCCCAGCCCCAGTTGACGGGCGAGCGAGCCCACGATCTCGCGCACGGTGCGGCGGCGGGCGTGCACGGCGGCCAGCGGCCCGCTAGCTTGGATGGCGTATCCCAGCGGTTCCCACACCGGCCGGGTCGGCTCCCGCAGCACTGGATGGGCCGCGCACACGAGAACACCGAGTAGCGTCGACTTGCCCACTCCCGGGCTACCGGTCACCACGCAGAGACGGGAGGCGTTCTCGAGGGCGAGCCAGTCGGCCAGCAGCGCCGATTCCGTCGTTCGGCCCGTGAACAACCCCCGGCCGATGTCGCCCCGGGAGATCGCGGGGAAGCCGGAGCCACCCTTGGCGTGCCGCTCGAAGTGCGCGAGGTCGGCGACCTCGTCGAGGAACGAACCGACCTCGCCGCCCAGTTCGGCGTTGAGACCGCTGCGGACCTGATGCAGAGGGCCGGCGTCGTAGCAGGGGTTGGGCAGGAAGGGCAGTTCGGGAGCTGCGGTGTCCAGCGCGCTGGAGGTCACTCGCTGGCGCAACCCTCCGTGATCCCCCGCCAGTCTGTTGACACGGTGACGCACCTGGTCGCAGAACCACGTGAAGTCGATGTGGCGTCTGCCGTGGTCGTACTGGACTCGTTTGCGGGCCAGTGCGTCGAGCACCTCGGTGACAGCGCGGGTGAACCGGCCGTCGACGGCGAGTTCCGTGCCGGCCGCGGCGGCCAGCACCCAGGCGCGGTTCGAGCCGTCCAGGCCCCGCAGCTGCCAGTCCAGCCGGGCCGCCTGTCCGGCGTGGCACAGATCGAGGAGGAAGAGCACGGCTGGGCGGTCCGGGAAGTCCTCCACCGCGGCCAGCCAGCCAGCGACCGCGGTCTGCGGCAGATGGCCGCTCTCCGATCCGAGCGCGTACAGTCCGGTCGTGCGTGGCACTCCGTGGCTGAGGACGTGCACGATCAGCACGTCGTCAGCGGACGCCTCGGTCAGGGCCTCGGTGAACGCGGCGCCGATTTCGGCAGCGGTCGGTCCGGGGCTCTCCACCGTACTCGTCAGGGTGGTGCAGCTGTAGCCGAATGCCTCGTGTTCCAGGGCCCGGCTCAGCTCCGTCACCCGGCTCTTGGCGAAGGGGAGTGGATCCGGGCCTTCGCCTTCGAGCCCGTAGTCGGGGTGCGGCGCAAACCGGCTGACGCCGATACACAGCGCCTTGCGGCGCCGCCCGGAAGTCTTCGTCGGCACCGGTACGGCGAGCGCCGTCGGCGTGTCCGGTGCGGTGGCGGGCACCGTGACCACGCCCTGGAGCGGTGGTGGTGATCCGTCCGGCAGGGTGATCTCGGACGGTTCCCCGGAGGTGGTCGTCACGTCGCGTCCGGCTCCCGCAGGTCTGTACCGCGGCCGTCGGGCAGGGGTCCGGTGCCTGGGGCGTCGCCGGAGTGGGGCAGGAGGTCGGCGAGCAGCTCGGTGAGCACGGTCACTCCCGGGTGGCAGGCGCCCGCACGGACCGTCAGCCGCTCCACGGCGAAGGCTCCGAACGCCCCGCAGCCTTCCGTGTCTCCGCAGGCGTGCAGGTAGCGCACGTGCCGCAGCACGAGGTCGCGCGCGTTCGGGTCCTTGTCGTCGACCACACCGACCGGGCCGAGATGCGGGGTGAGCGCGGCGAACCGCGTCCACAGCGCGGGAACGTCGGGTCCGTCGTTGCCGTAGTGCTCGACCATCCGGGCCCTCACGGCTCGGCGAGCGAGGGTCTGTTCGTCATCGGTCGTCCGCTCCAGGCAGGCCCGCCGTACAGCGGGATGAACGATCACGTACGAGTCGTCCACCCCCCCGGTGCTCAGCAGCGCATGGCGGAGCAGCTCACGCAGCACCGGATCGGCTGTCCGGCCGGCCCGGGGCATGTCGTTGGCCAGCAGCTGGAGAGGTACGGGACCCGGGGCGAGCACGGCCAGCCGGTGGAGTATCCCGCTCGCCTGCGGCAGCTCGTCCAGCACATGGTCGAGGGCGAGTCCGCACGCCGCTGCGGCCGGGTCGGACGCAGCCGGGTCGGGGAGCAGTGCACCGAACCGTTCGACGTACGCGTCGGGTGCCTCGCCCGTCACCGCCAGGAAGGTTGCCGCGATCTCCAGGGCGAGGGGTACGTCATCGAGCCGCTCCGCCAGGCGCTGGGCCGCGGGCGCGGCAAGCGACGGGTTGTGGCGGCGTGCGATGCGGATGGCCGTGCCCCGGCGCACGGCGGGCACGGTGTGCACTGTGATCCCCTCGGGCCAATCCGGATCCGTCGACGTCACGAGAACGTGGCCACGTCCGGCGGGCAGTTGCGGCAGCCCGTCCCCGGGCGCGGCGCCGTCCAGGACCAGGAGCCAGGAGGGTGGCATGCCCTCGTCCGGCCTTATCGCCCCCACCGACCTCAGCCGCGCCAGTTCGGCGCCGCCGACCATGGGCGATCCGGCGGGCATCCAGAGCACGAACTCGTAGTCGGCGCCGTGCGTGTGCACGTACTCGACTGCCACTGCGGTGGCGCCCCCGCCGTCCGGGGCGACGAGCACCTGCGGTGCGGCCGTATCGGATGCCAGGGCCTCGTGCAGTTCCTTGAGCAGCCGCTCCCGGCCGAACAGGTCCGCCGCTCGCGGCGGTGGCGTTCCCCGGATGCTCGGCGCCTCCTGTGGCCTGGCGTCGGGGATCCTGGCTGGATCGGCGGAAGCCTCAGGGCTCTGCGCGGTCGGCGGCCGTACGTCCAGCAGGCGCAGGATGCGGGCGGACGCCTCCGCGAAGGGCTCGTGCTGTGCCAGCTGCGCCACGGCCAGGTCGTCACCGCGCAGCAGCGCGGGGAAGTCGATGGTGGAGCCGAGGTGTTCGTCGATGTACTCCGTCGTGATCTGCAGGAGCCTGCGCGCGGCCTGCCGCGTGAGTCCGCCCATGAGCTGCTCGCGCACACCGGGACGGAAGTCGAACACGATGTCGTCCCCGCGTGCCTCGCTGTCGGGTCGGGCCCGCACCAGGAGACCGCTCAACATGACCTCCGCGATCTGGGACGGCTGGGGGTCGGACAACATCCCCTGCTGCACCATCCGCATCACCGGCTGGTTCAGCGGGACGGCGGTCAGGTACACGGCCAGCTTGAAGGCCTCTCGGCTGGCCCGCTCACGGAATTGCTCCACGAGGTCGTCGAGCGAGGGTTCGGGCTCGTCGGAACTGTCCGGAGACTCGTCCGGTGGTGCCGGACCGTCGACAAGGATCGCGAGTGTGTGGAACTCCGGTGACTCGCCGCTGGTGAGCGCGGCCCACGGGCCGAGGGAGCGCGTATCGAGGATCAGCAGCGGTACGGGCATGCCGACGACCGGAGTGCCGGCGCCACGGCGGGTTCTCGCAGCGAGCGAGACGTTGGCGGCGCCCGGGACGGACGAGCTCAGCTTCAGGTCGTGCACACCCATCCGAATGCGCTCCCACATGCGGCGGGGCAGCGGCTGGACGATAGCGACCGGACCGCAGCGCCCCCACATCCGCAGAAGTTGCGCCATCGAACCGTCCGACCACGCGGGGCCGATGCAGTCGGACACCACGAGGATGATCCGGCGTCCGGTCGGGTCGACGAGTTCGCGTGGACTGCGGTCGATGGCCGCGAGCGCCGTCGGAATGCCACGGCGCAGCACCACCCCGCGGAAGTGGGTCTCCTCGGAGAGAAGCGTCCAGTCCTGCACCGACCTGAAGGTGCCGGCGGTCTGCAGCAGTGCCCGGAATTCACGTACCGACCGGTCCCACACCCCCATGGAAACGCTGTCGTCGACGACCAGTGCCACGTCCAGCCACCGCGTCGGCGCGGGCCGCAGCACGGGCAGGCGGAACCCGCTGGCGGCTGTGAGTTCCACGGTGGCCTCCTCGTCCAACTGCGCCAACGCGTGCCCTCCGTCCGGGACTGCCCGGCGGCCCAGCGGACGCAGTGCCCTGTGCAGCGCCAGGGCTCCGGGCAGCGCAGGCGGCATGGGCAGCCTCACACGGGTCGCGCCCTCGTCCGGCTCTCCGCCGTCGGCCAGGGTCAGCCTGCGTCGCGGCGGCAACGGTGGGGCGGCGTCCCGACCCAGCGAGGTTGACGACTCGGGCGTCGCGCGCTGCTCCCGCAGCGCGATCGCTTCGGTCGCCGGCTCGAGCCGTGCTCCGGCTCCGTTCGCGGACCTCTTCGGCGCGCTGCCGTCCGGGATGGACTCCGACGGCGGCGGAAGGTGGCGAGCCAGCCACAGGGCGTCCGCCAGCTCCTGCCACGTCGGCGGAGCACCGTCCGGCACCAGGAGCTTCGAGAAGAGATCGTCGGTCATCACAAACCTCAGTCCAGGCGCCTCAGTACGGTGTGCAGCATCTGATCCTTCAGCTCCGGTGATCCGAAGGGCTCCCCATCGCTCCTGTCGCGCAGGAACAGGAACAGCGCGTTGAGCAACTGGTCGGTGGAGAGCGACTGGGTCTCACGGCGGTCCACGAACGACCTGATCAGCTCGGCCCCCTGGTGCACCGCCTCCGGCCCCAGATGTGCCTGGACGATGCGGAGCAACTGCTCGGCGTTCGGCGCCGGCAGGTCGAGGCGCAGACAGCGGCGCAGGAAGGCCGGCGGGAAGGCGCGTTCCCCGTTGCTGGTAAGGACGGTGAAGGGGAAGGCGCGGGCACGGACCCTGCCTCGGTCGATCACCACGGTGTCTCCGGTCGTGTCGTACACCCGCACGCTGGCCTCGGTCTCTGCCAGCCGGGCGAGTTCGGGGATGACGAACTGGCCCTCCTCGAAAACGTTGAGCAGGTCGTTGGGCAGGTCGGGGTCGCTCTTGTCGATCTCGTCGATGAGCAGCACCCGCGGTACCGGGCTCGGCAGCAGAGCTGTACCGAGGGGGCCGAGCTGAAGGTACCGGCCGACTTCCGGGGCCTCGTGGCGGCTGAGGTTGGCGTCCTGGAGACGGCCCAGCGCGTCGTAGGCGTAGAGGCCGTCCCTCAGGGTGGAACGGCTGGTGATGGGCCAGTTCAGCACGGCTCCCAGCCGCAACTCGTGGGCGACCTGGTAGGCGAGCGAGCTCTTGCCGGAGCCCGGCGGCCCGGTCACCAGCAACGGGCGGCGCAGGTAGAGGGCCGCGTTTACCGTCTGCACGATCTCGGGCGTGACCTGGTAGACGGCTCCGCGTGAGGCTGTCCCGGTGCCCCGGTAGCCGTACGCGTCGAAGGCGCGCCACGGCGGTGGCGGAGGCAGCCGATCGATACCGTCGTGCGGTTCGCCGCTACCGCGATAGATGTGCCACTCGTCGGGAACGGGACTCGTCATCACTGTTCTTCTCCAGCTCTTCGTTTGAACGGCCTCACAGCGCGGACCCAAAGCCCGCCGTCCGGACGGGCAGGCTGTGCGGATCGTCCCAGAGGAGTGTGAGATGGGACGGAATCCGTTCGTGCGGTGCCGCGAACGCCCTTTGGCGCAGTTCCCGAACGGTGTCCGGAAGCCGGGTGACCTCCCGGCCGTCAGAGAGCCGATGGGCCAGGTCTTCGAGGAACCGGTCTGACGCGGCGTTGCCCCGCCGGTTCCACACCATCACGGGCACTCCGGAATCGAGCGCGACATCGAGCTGCGGTGGCACCGACGCGCCGTTTTCCTCCCAGGCGGAGGTCCCGCTGACCAGGACGGCCAGGGCGGGCTCGAGCCGCATGGCCAGCTCGCTCGTGCCGAGGCCGGACTCCCCTGCGTCAAGGACGAGAGGTGGCCTCCAGGCAGCACGGTCCAAGGTCAGCCGGTCCCACTTGCTCTTCCACAACGACCGCGTCATCGAGTTGCGTTGGCGTTCCAGATCGCGAAGTACCACGGGGTACCTGGCGCCGAGCGGGGTACCGAAGGAACTCTCGTGCGCGTCCACGAGCCACCGGTCCACGGGCAGGTTCAGCAGGTTGCGGGGCAGCATGAACTCGACTCGGCTCGGCCCTGCAGCGTCGTACTCCACCGCCGTTGTCAGGAATGCGCCGATCCGGCCGACGATCTGCTCCAGTTCCTGTGGCTCATCCTCGTGGGCGAGCGGAGTCCACTGGCCTGCGCCGTGGCCCAGCCAGACCGAGAGCAGGTACTCGGACCGGGCGGGCAGGAAGGGCTGCAGGCGCAGGACCAGGATCGTGCGGTCCGACTCGCGCGGCCGGTTCTCGCCAACGGTCTCGTACAGCCACTGCTGCTCGACGCCCAGGCGCTCCGCGACCGCAACCGCCCACCGCCACATGCGCTCCCGGCGGCCCGGAGAGGAGTGGTCCCCGAGCGCCAACACGAAGCGGACGAGCGGAGGGACCCTTCCGGGGGGCAGTACGAGGTCCTCCAGGAGCTCCACGGCGTGGGAGACGTCCCGGGGCGGCTCAGGCACCAGCGAAGCAGCCCGGGCGAACGCGCCACGCCACCCGCCGTCCTCCCAGGGTTGCAGAACCCGGCCGAGGGCATTGCGTTCGCGCCGGGTCAGCAGGGGCGGCGCGTCGAGGCGGCGGGCCAGCTCATGGAAGCGTGTCGTATCAGCGGTGTCGCCGTGGAAGTCAGCCACCAGGTCCGCTAGTTCGGCAAGGACACTCGGCTCTCGGGCGCAGTCGAGCACCAGGGATCGCGCCTGATGGATGTCCTCGGTCCCCCGCGGCACGATCTCCTCGCCGGTCTCCGCGGCAAGTTCGTCCAGGAGTACCCTGCGCGTCTGCTGATCCTGGTAGCCGTCCAACCGCAATAAGATTGTGGCCAGTTGGTCGATCATGCCTGCGGGCCTGTTCAAGCGTGCGCCATCGTCGAGCCGTCGGACGACATCAAGCCTCCAGAAGCGAACACGTGCGAATTGCGGGATACGCGACGGTCAAACAAACGCAGTGACATGGTACGGAGTTGTCGCGGTCCAGCGCTGCCAGTACGCCCTCTTCTCGCCATCAGCCGCCCGCTTCAGTCACGGACCAGCGGGCAGCCGGAGGCCCAAGCGCACTGGTGATCGACGCCCAGCGGCGGAGAGGCACAGTCCGAGCCGCCATCGTCCGGAGGGACGTACCTCCGCTCATGCAGCAGTACCCGAGCCGCCGCTGCGCTGGCCGCCAACGTCTTCTCGCCGCACGGGGCGGTCGACGATGCCGCACGCGCCGTGGAACTACTTCCGTTGGTGGCCTGGCGCGGCATCGGGCGGACCGGCCAGGAGCGCCAGCTGATCGAGGCGAAGGGAGTCGGGGCGGAGGCCGCCGCACTTGCCACGGCCGCAGGACGACCGGGTGTGGCCGTTGTGCTGACGGAACAGGCCCGAGCTGTGTTGTGGACGCAATTGCTCGACATGCGAACGGAGTTGTCGGCCCTGCGGCGAACAGTGCCCACGGTGGCGGCCCGCCTTTCGGAACTGCGGATTCTCCTGGATGCCGACCCGAAGGGATCCGCGTCGTGACCCGGCGCTCACTACGGTCCAGTGTGGAGGAACATGACCGAGCCGGCCTCGGGCGACAGCGCCGTCGATCGGCGGGTGGCGCTGGCCCGCGAATGGGATGAGCTCGTTGCACAGGTGCAAAAAATGGAGGGGTTCGAAGACTTCCTGAAACCACCGAAGCTGAGGTCCCTGCTGCCGGCGGCGGACCACGGACCGGTGGTGATCGTGAACGTGACCGACTGGCGCTCCGACGCCCTGATCGTCCGGCCGGACGGGGCGACCTCCCTCCGTCTCGAGTCCCTGACCCTCCATGAGGCCACCGAGTGGGCGAATGGATACCTTTCCGTCCTGCGGGCCGCCGAACTCGTCGATCTGCAACACGTACAGGCGCATGTGCCTCTCCCGGACGCGACGCCGCGCAGTGCGGCCCGGCGCCAGCTGGCTGCGAGTCGGGAGCTGGAGAAAGCCCACGCGCGAGTCGACGAGATGCTCCGGAAACTGCAGGTGTGGATGTGGGACGTCATCGCGGAGCCGGTCCTCGATGCGCTCGGGTTCACTTGTGTGCCAGACGGGAGCACCTCGACGTGGCCGCGGGTCTGGTGGTGTCCGACCGGTCCGCTCACCCTGCTGCCCCTTCATACGGCCGGCCACCATCGGGACCTCGCCGGCGGCCGGCATGCGCCGAGAACGGTGCTCGACCGCGTGGTCTCGTCGTACACACCGACCTTGCGAGCGCTGCTGGAAGCGCGCCGGGATGACGGCGATCGGGAAGCGACGACGGAGCAGGACTTCGACCGGCTGTTGATCGTCGACGTTCCCGACCTACCGGGCCAGGTACCGATCGACAACTCTGCCGAACGAACCGCCTTGTTCGACGCCTTTCCCGCAGGAGGGCGGACGGTGCTGGGGCCGGACGAGGCGTCACACGCCGGCGTGCGCGCTGCCCTGACGGACCACCGGTGGGTCCACTTCAGCTGCCATGGTGATCAGGACCTGAAGGATCCCTCTCGCGGTGGGCTCCTGCTGAGCGAGGGCAAGTTGACCGTTACTGACATCAGCACCGGCCGGTACCACGGGGACTTCGCCGGCCTGTCCGCGTGCAAGACCGCGGTCGGGGGGACGGATCTGCCCGACGAGGCCATTACTCTTGCCGCGGCTCTGCACTACGCGGGCTACCGCCACGTCATCGCCGCCTTGTGGTCGGTGGACAACAAGGCCTCCGCGGAGGTCTTCAAGTACCGGACGATCGCGGCCGACGGACGGCTGGAACCCGACGAAGCACCGGCTGCGCTCCATGAGGTGGTCCGCCGGATGCGCGACCGGCAACCTGACTGGCCTCACCGGTGGACGCCTTTCACCCATACCGGTCCCTGACCCCGGTACACCCCGAAAGGGAGACGCGATGACCGACTCGAACGCTCCGGCACACCCTCCTGTGCCCTTCCAGGAGGTGACCACTGACACGTACGCGCAAGCGTTCGCCTCCTCCTGCAGTGTCACACCAAGCCGCCGCGGCGTTCTACTCGGAGGGATCTGTCCCCGGTGCGGCGACCAGATGCACTTCCAGGTGGTCACCGAAATCTTTCTGGCCACGGCAGACGCGGGGCCCGCCCCGGCAAGGACGGCCTCCGAGGACAAAAACGTGATGTGTACCTGTGGGACGACGCATCCAGGCACGCCGCCGGGCGATGAGGGCTGCGGCGCGTACTGGAACGTCACCCTGTCCGGTCCGGTCTCGTGACGATCCGTGTCTCCGCCGGGCCGCCGGCTCAGCCTCATGACCGTCGGGCGGCCAGGGCCACTCGCGAACTGCTCGCCGGTGAACTGGCCAGGGTGCGCGCCGGCGCGCTCGCCTGGCGCAACGGCCTCGGCGCCCTTCTGGCCGGGCTCGTCGGCTTCGGACTCGTCAAGGGCCGCTCCGACGTAACACAGCTGGATTCGTTCTTCGCGGCCGTCGTGGGCGTCCTCCTCTTGGCCGCCCTGGTCGCGGGTGCGATCGCCGCCGTGCTGATCATGCGGGCCGCCCACGGGCGACCGTACGCGGTTGCCGTGAGCGATGTCCTGGGCAGCTCACTCGCCGAAGCCGATTCGTCCCAGCGTTCACTGCGCCGGGGTGTCCAACTGACCTTCCTCTGCATCACGCTGCTCACCACGGCGGTCGCTCTGACGTGGTACGGCCCGGCCAAGGACAAACCCCGCATCGAGGTCCGGCTGACGAACGGCTCGGTGCACTGCGGAGAGGTCGTCTCCCTGGCCGCGGGTCGACTGAACTTCAAGACGTCGAAGGGCCGAGTCGAGGTGGATCTCAAGCAGGCCATCGGGATGGCCCCGGTCGAGTCGTGCCCCACCACGCGAGGATGACACCGGGCAACTGCGGAGGTGCGGCCTGATCGGTCAGCTCCGGGGCGCTATTCGCCCCCTACATGGCGCGCACCGCACCATACGGCCATGAGTGCCGCCCCGATCCAGGTAACCCAGTACGCGGGGTGAGGCTCGTATCCGCGGCTGACCCGCCAACGCCACGCGGCCGGGGTCGTAGTGAAGTCGTCCACCACTCTCGATCCGGCTGGATCCGCGGGCGCTGACGGTCGTGCGAACAGGGCAGCCCCGTCCCGCGCTTCCTCATCCTCGATCAGCCGTCACAGGTGTATTTCCCCGAAGACGCCAACTACGGCACCCCGTGACTGACCGGGCCGCTGCTGAACCTGTACAAGACCATTCAGCGCACCATCGACTCGTCGCAAGGCGAGTTCCAGCCCCGCAGGGTGACAGCGCCCCCGCCTTGCGGCCACAGCCACATGGGCACGATGCGTTCTTGGGAACACTGCGCCCTGGCCCTGCGGGCGCGAGGGCATGTTCCGGCGAACCATGCCCTCGCCAAGTCTGCAACGGCTTCGGGAACTCCCCTGCACGCTCAAGGACCCATGGCCGACAGCGCCGAACGCCTCGTCCCGGGAACCCATGGAGATTTCTAGGATCTCGGTGGAAGTACCTTTCAGCAGCAGCCCAGCGGCAACGGTGACATGAAGCGCACAACGCCTCCCACCGCAACGTCCGTACCCGCGTTGAGCACACCTTTGCCTCATGAAACGTGGCAGATCATTCGTGATCGGCATCCGAAGCGTGATGGCGTCCCCCAAGCCACCCTCGGCATCGCCCGCCTGCACGACCTCACGATCGCCGGATGGAGGAGGAACCAACCGGTCATCCCTCAGGCACGAGATCATTTACAGGGTGGCCCTGGTCAGCGAACTAGCGATCCATCTCCGAACAATTATGCTGTGTTTTAGTGCAAGTTGCCTGGGCATGATGCCGTCGATGTCGACAGCTAAAGGAGCTTCGACAGGGGCTCGGCGTCGCAAACAGCCCGAATAGGGCAACTCTTACTACGCCTTGCGAGGTGGCGTAACACCTTGACGGAACGACGCCGGGCCTTTCGGAACAGCACGGAGGGGTGACGTGGACTCACGTGGACCGTAGGCACGTAACGCCCTCCGGCCTGTACGGAGGGCCCGGCGTTTATGCAGATCACTGTTTGGACCGCAACGGTCATCGGAATCCTTACTAGCCTCGCGCTGGTCTTGAACCATGCGCTCGACCAAGTGCCGAAGCTGTCGGCCAAGCTCATCAAGGCCATCCGCTCGGTTAGGAGAGTTAGGCGCGAGATCTCGCGTCGCGATGCAGAGAAGGAGACCGGAGTCTAAATGAGGCGCCTCGGGGTCAGGCACCAACTCCTGGCCCCGAGCTTCCTCTTGTAGTCCACGATGGCAACAACGGAGGCCGAGTCCCGCCCCTCACCAGCACCCAGCTGGCGTCCGCCTCCGCCCATGTCGAGGTGCACGCCTTGCAGGCACGAGGAACCGGCGGCCGGCTGAACGGCTCGCCGGACACCCCCGACAACCACCTCGATCAACCCGTCGACGACGAGAACATCTACCCGGGAATCCAACGGCCCCACGAGGGCGACGCCCCGCCAGCGCCCGAGCCGGGGTTCCACGTCCAGCCCGAGCACTATCCGTGGTTTCGGCGCGTCCTCGCCCGAACCGCCGCCGCCGGCCTGACGGCCTTCGCCGGCGGTGGCGCGGCCACCGCGCAGTACCTGACCAAGAGGCAAGGACAGCGCCACTTCACGGGCCTGATCCATGCCGCCACCGACAGCGTCCAAGACGCGTACGCACAGCTCCACGGCATCGACTTCGTCGGCACCGATCACGTCTTCCGTCTCAACAGGACCCGGGTCGAGGCGTTCTCCGGAGTCGCGAAGGACCTCTTCCACCATCTCGAGAACGGCCAGTTCGAGCGGTACCGCACCGAGGTCCACGCCCAACGGAGGACATGGCCGCTGCTCGGATGGGACTCGAAGTGGGACGGCCCGGTCTCCGTCCATCAAGACGGCTCCGTACTCGCGATGCGCGTACTGACCTGAACCTGCCGGGGAAAGGGTGACGGTGTCGCGCCCGGGTGCACTCGGGCACGACACCCATCCAACGCCGCCCGTGTGAGTGGGAGCGGAAGGGCTCCGATCCGGAAGAGTGCTGACAGCTCACGAGGCCCGGCTGTCAGGCGTCTCGTCGCGCCTCGTGCCCGGCCAGCTGCACTCGTAGCCGCTCCGCCTCGGCCTCGACCCGGCGCAAGCGGCGCTCCAACACAGCGCGAGCCGGCGGCGGGTTTTCGGGCTTCGGCGCCTCATTCCGTGGAATGAGCCAGCCCACGCACTGATACGCGACAATCGCGCGAGCGTGGGGACACGTATGGCAAGACCGCTCCGGCCTCGGACGCGGCCAGCCTGCCGCCAGCATCCGGCGGGTGTGCTCACGTTGGTTTTCGGATTGAAGCATCGGGTCTGAATCCCAGACCTGCTCGAATTCCTCGATCATCTGTTTCACCCTCGTGGCCTCGGCCAAGCGCGGCCCGTCATCGGGTTTCCAGTCGAGGGCTGGCGCTACGACCTCTTCGACGTGTCCGCAGGCCAGCGTCACCTTCCAGAAGGCCGACGTGTGTACTTCATCGTGGCGGATCACGGCCCACACCTCGGCACCGGCCCATTCGGGGGGTTCCACCGGGCCCGCGGGAAAGCTCCCCTCTTGCCGGTCTCCCCACTCAACGATGTCGCGGTAGGGGCCATCAGCGGAATCACCGTGCCGGCAGTACACCTGTCCCGGCGGCAATGCTCCACCGTCCCCGACGCCACGCCACTGCCTCTCGCTCGGCGGGATGCAGTCACCCGGTGTCAGCAGCTCCTTGATGCAAGCGCAATCCAGCTGAACCCGCCAACGGTAGTACCGGTCCGGGTCCGGCGCGAAGAACGGCCACAGCACCGGAGGAATCCCTCTACGGCGCTCGAAATTGAATTCCTCGTACTCGCGCAAGACGTCCGTGCGCCGCCTTGCCCGGCCGGGAATCCGACGCGCTACAGCGGGCGGGCGAACACCTACGGCAGAGTCGGTCACGTTCGAGTCCTCTCGCCAGCGAAACACTGCTGCCGACGCTAGGAACCCTGAGATCGAATCGCTGCCGGAATAGCGATCGCTTCGCCTGAACGAAGGAGACGAAGCTGCCGCCCCCCTACTCTGCACCCTCGTCATCCAGTGGATGACTGCACCCGTGTCGCTGGCGAGGACGGCCGCAGGTCAAGGGCGGTCCCGGCAGCCTACAACCGTTCGCAAGTTCGGTCAGCTCTTCCCAGGTCTTTCAGGACTCATGCTGACCGATTGCTGACTTTTCTGGCGCGACATCAGGCAGCTGCCCGCACCACCACCGATCATGGGCAAACCCGTTTGCTTGCCCGCCGGTGGCCGGAGTACCAGGCTGCGCCACGGGCACTCACCCCACCAGGCTCTTCCCGTTGCCTGCGGTCTCGCGCTCACGTAGCGCTCGGTAGCGGTGCTCGGCCAGCAAAGCCCGGATCATCGGGGTGTAGAACGGGCCGTCCCCGACGAGCTTGATCCGGTCCGGGGTGACCTCCGCGAGGCCTCGCTCGGCCAGCGCATCCCAGACCGTCGCGAACTCATCCCTCACGTCGGTGTCGAACGCCTCGCGGTAGGCGGCGCGCTCGACCTGCCGGCCGAATAGGTTGCGGAAGAGCATCGCCAACCGCCAGTCCTGGTCGGTATGCCTGAATCCCTTGGCAACTGGAGGGCGGCCCTCGTTCACGTCCTGCTTGTAGCGGCGAAGGTCGAGGTGGTTCATGTACGACCAGGAACGGCCTTCCGGAAGCAGAGAGTCCCCGAAGAAGCTGATCGCGGCATAGCCGAGGCCGACCGTGTCCATGTTGTCGCACCAGCGGGTCACCCCCTCCTCGTAGGCACGACCCACCGGGTCGCCGGCCTTGCGGAAGTTGTATGCCGTGATCTGCTCATAGCCGCGGTCGGTGAGGAAGTCGCGGGAGGCCCGGTACATCTCCAGATTGCTGAGAGTGCTGGGGAGCTCGTGGAAGCGGTTGAGTGCGAAGTCGGTGGGGCCCGCCACGTTGAGCTCGTAGTGCGTGATGTCGTGGACGCCCAGGAGACCAGCGTCTCCAGGTCCGCCAGCATGGTGGAGACCGTCTGCTGCGGCCAGCCGAAAATGAGGTCGACGTTGGCCGCGAGACCGAGTTCGCGGGCCCATTCCAAGGTCTGCACGACGCGCTTGGTCGTCTGCTTGCGCCCGCTGAGGCTGTTCAGCCGCTCGTTGATCTGTTGGACGCCCATGCTGATCCGGTTCATTCCCGAGTCCCGGATGGCGGCGAGCTTCCCGGATCGATGTGGTGGTCCCGGGTCGCGACGACGTACTGGTATTCGTCACCCGCGCTCCGCTCGACGAGGTCGGCGACCGCCGTCGCGATCCGCGCGCCGCCCGCGACGGGCATACTGCCCCCTTCACAGAAGTCCTTCTGCACATCCACCACGATCAGGCCTCGGCTCATCACGTACATCCTTCGGCACGACAACACGGCCCTCGCGTTTTACGGTGCCTCTCCCGGCCACCGGAAACCCCAGCGCACTGTGCTCACCCGCATGGCGTAAGGGCATCACCGCAGGAACGATTCGCACACCCGATGCCGGTCGAGCTCACCGCGCGGGCCGGGCGCACGGAATGCCTGTTGAGCCCCCGTCGTCCGATCCGCCGGGCGCCGGATGCCGATTTCTGCGTCCGGAGGCGGAGCAAGGTACTCGGACGCACCGGTGAACTTCCGGGCCACGTGGTTACCCGGCTCACCGTCCGACACGGAGAACACGTACTCCTTGACCAGGAAGCCGAATACGGCCCAGGCGCACCAGGCTGGGACGGGCCTGCCGTCCTGGGCCACCACCGAGCGACCGGACAAATCCTCAGCGTCGATCCCGCCTTCGAGAACAAGCCACCCAAGATCCAGGTGCTCAGGGACGCGCCGGAAGACGGCCAAGCCATCCTCACCCCACTGGCGGGGTCTGCCGCACTCGTCACCGCCGTCGCCCCAGACGGCCTCCGCCTGCGCCACCTCATGAACACAGTCCATAGCACCCATCGACGCCCTGCCACGGCGGACCACACCCTCGCAGAAGGCCCTCCCACAGAGGCACCTCCCGGCATACCGGCGAACCTATAGACCGATCAGACGAACGAGGCACCGGGACTGCTCGTTCACGCTGCCTCTCGTCCTTCCCACGTGTCGCTACGGGCGGCCCGGCCCCGAGCAGGTGGGCGTGTCAGCAATCTTGTGTAAGTCGGCTGATTTCATTGGATGCTGAGCCGGTCCTCGAAGAAGAGTGAGAACTGGTTCAGTGCCTCTTTCCAGTGTGCGGCGACGTGGTTCGCGTCGCGCGCTTTGGGGTTGATCTGTTCGCGGACCGCGAGGTAGAGAACCTTCAACGCGGCCTGCTCCGAGGGGAAGTGGCCGCGGTTGCGGGTGGCTTTGCGGAGGCGGGCGTTCATGGACTCGACCATGTTCGTGGAGTAGACCACCGTCCTTATGGCCGGCGGAAACGCCGGGTAAGGCGTGAACTCCGGCCAGGCCGACCGCCAGGTCCGCACGATCGCCGGGTAGCGTTCGCCCAGCTCAGAGGCCTCAAACACGTCAAGGGCCTGTTCGGCGGCCTGCTCGGTGGGGGCCGTGTAGATGGCCTTCAGGGACGGCACCAGTTTCGGGTGGTCCCGCACAGACGACAGCCTGAGCGAGGCTCTGGTCAGGTGGATCACGCACGTTTGGACGGTGGCCTTGGGCCAGGTCGCCGTGACCGCGTCGGGCAGGCCCTTCAACCCGTCGCAGACGACGATGCAGACGTCCTCGATGCCCCGGTTCCGCAGCTCCGACAGGACTGCCATCCAGGTGGTGGCGCCTTCGCCCTCGGCTCCGACCCACAGACCGAGGACGTCCTTGCGACCGTCCATGTCCACGCCGACGGCCAGATAGACGGGCTTCGAGGTCACTGAACCGGACCGGATCTTCACCCACAAAGCGTCGATGTAGATGATCGGCCAGACCGCATCCAGGGGCCGGTTCTGCCAGGTCACGAGCTCGTCGATCACGGCATCGGTGACCTTGCTGATCAGATCGGGACTGACCTCGACCCCGTAGATCTGCGCGAGGTGGGAGCGGATGTCCCGCACGCTCATCCCGCGGGCGTAGAGCGAGAGGATCCGGTCATTGAACCCCGCCAGCCGGCGGGCGTTCTTCGGGACCAGCCGCGGTTCGAACTCGCCGTTGCGGTCCCTGGGCACCGCCAAAGTGACCGCGCCGGCATCGGTCAGGACCGTCTTGGATGACGTCCCGTTGCGCGAGTTCCCCGACCCGTGACCTGCGGAATCTCCACGCTCGTAGCCGAGATGTTCACTCATCTCGGCTTCCAGAGCACGCTCCAGAACAGCCTTGGTGACCTCCGTCAGCAGCCCGCCCTCACCCAGCAGGGCCGCCCCGGAGGCATCAGCCTTGTCCAGCAACCGCTGGACGACCTCATCGACCGTCTTGTCGCCGGCCACGGACGCGGCCGCTTCGTCTCTGTCCGCCATGACTCGTCCGATCCGCCCGGCCCAAGGGCCCGAGGCCGAGCCCCGGGCCAGGCTGTCACATCACGGACTTACACGATCTTTCAGACACGCTCGAGCAGGTCGCGGAAGTCAGCGCTGACACCGGCATCGACCGCGGGGCGTGGCGGCGCCCGCTCCACTTCGTACGGTTGCGTCTGGACGTGACCGGGGCGTGCCGACGTGCCGAAGTTCGGGGAAGGCGTACAGCCCTCAAGCGGCTGACCTGCCACAGCCCGCGCGCGATGGCGCTGGCTGGTTGGATGCGGCCGTACGGCAGCTGCTGAATCGTGTATCCATATCGTCGCGTCCGAGGCACGGGCCTTCCCCCGTGAAGGTGGGCACGCGGTTATTGGTCATGCGGCAAGCGCGAGTGCCGGCGGCGGGTGTTGTAGCGGGTCAGCCAGGCGAAGACGCTCCGGCGGCAGCTGGCGGCGTCGCCGTAGTCGTGGGCGCGCTCGAGAGTCTCGCGTTTCAGGGATGCGTGGAAGCTTTCGCAGGCGGCATTGTCGGCGCTGGTGTCGACCGCGCCCATCGACCGGGTGACCCCGAGTTGGTCGCAGAGGCCGGCGAAGGCCCGGGAACCGTATTGCGCCCCGTGGTCGGAGTGGAATACGGCGCCGTCCAGGCCGCCGCGGGTCGTGGCAGCCATCCGCAGTGCGTCGGCGACCAGGCCGGTGCGTATGTGGTCGGCGATGGACCAGCCGACGGCTTTGCGGCTGAAGCAATCCAGCACGGTCGCGAGGTAGAGGAACTCTGAGGCTGATCCTTTGGAGTGGACACCCCGACAATGGATCTCGATGGTCCAGGGAGGGATGTCCAGGTGGGACGCAAGTCTCCGTATCCGGAGGAGTTCAGGAAGGAGGCTGTCGCGCTCTACCGTGCCGCGGCCGGGCAGCGGCGTACGCGGCGGTGGCCGCGGATCTCGGCATCACCGCGGAGCGCTCCGGACATGGGTCCACATGGACGAGGCCCAGGCCGCGCCCGTTGGCCGCGACGGCGGCGTGAGCACGGCGGAGGAGCTTGCCCGGCTGCGGGCTGAGAACGCCAGGCTGCTCAAAGCCGAGCAGGAGTGGCGGCTGGAGCGCGAGATCCTGCGCTGGGCAGCCGCCTATTTCGCCCGGGAGGTGAAGTGAGCCCCCGCCGCTGGGCCTTCATCTCCGACCACCGTGCCGACTTCGGAGTCAAGCGGATCTGCCGGGTGCTCGGGGCGTCCCGCGCCGGCTACTACCGGCACCTGGCCACCGAGCAGGCCCGCGCCGGGCGCCGGGCCGAGGAGAAGCGGACCGTGAGCGAGATCCGCGCCGTCCACACCGAGCACCATGGCGCCTGCGGCGCCCCGCGCGTCCATGCCGAGCTGCGGGCGAGAGGGCGCAGGATCAGCCGCAAGCGCGTCACCCGGCTGATGCGGATCAACAACATCGTCGGCCGGCACCTGCGGAAGAAGAAACGGACGACGATCGCGGTCAGGACCGCGCCGCCCGCGCCGGACCTGGTGATGCGCGACTTCACCGCGGACGCCCTGAACACCAGGTGGTGCGGCGCCATCACCTACATAGCCGTCGGCCCGACCTGGCTCTACCTCGCCGCGGTGATCGACATCTGCTCGAGGAAGGTCGTGGCTGGTCAATCGCGGACCACATGCGCACCTCGCTGCTCACCGACGCGATCGAGATGGCGGTTGCCGCCCGCGGCGGCCGGGTCTCCGGCGTCGTATTCCACACCGACAGGGGCGCCCAGTACAGCGCGGCCGCCTTCGCTGAGGTCTGCCGCCGGCACGGCATCCGCCGCAGCATGGGCCGGGTCGGCACGAGTTACGACAACGCCCTCGCCGAGTCGTTCTTCCAGGGCCTCAAACGCGAGCTGCTCCACGGACGCCGCCGGACCTCAAAGGCACAGACCCGACTCGAGCTGTTCCGCTGGCTGTCCTACTGCAACCGGCGCCGTCGCCACTCCGCGCTCGGCTACCGCACGCCGTCCAGTCGATGACGGCCAACCCGGGCCAGGATGGCGAGGAGGCGGAAGGGTCCACCAGTGACACACGGCCCGGTGTGTGCCGATCACCCCTGCAGGGGGCGTGAGTGCGACGGGATACGAGACGAATATCCGGGCATAGGAGGTCAGTTCGGACTCAGGCTGCACAAACCGTCGGCAACTGGACCCGTCACGCATCAAGGCCTCCGCATCGCCGAGTCGTCATCCTCAGGCGAAGCGGAGGGATTCCTCACTGCTCGTAACAGGAGGAATTCGGCCGGTAGTAAATAGGTGAATCACTGACTGAATTGACGTCAACAAGCCTCATCAATTATCTCGATTCCATAACGACGCCATCGAAAAAGCCTGGACCTTTCCTGGTCTACACGCATAACTAGCTTACTTTTAAATAGAGTTGACAGATCATCAAATTTGACCGCCAAGGTAACGGTCAGGTACCTCAAAACCCATTCCTGTTTGTCCGAATTCTCCACCTCGCCCGTCTGGCAGGGTTTCGTGCACCCACTCCTCCGACCAAGGATTTGAGGTGCGCATGACGGGTAGTCGTCGAAAGAAACGTGAACACCGGCGCAAACCCCGCCGGTTGATACTCCTCACCGCCGCCATGGCATCGGCGGCGGTGATAGCGGGGGGCATCGCCTACTCCGGACTGGGCGACAACGCCCAGGCGGGGACCACCACTCAGGCCGACGCAGCCGCGGACACCCTCGTACCGGCCGCCGCACCAGTCCGCGATGCGGAGCCCGCGGTCATCGCGGACGCGCCCGCCAACGACACCGCGCGCGGCATGGTCTTCGACGGCCTCAAGGCCGCGCCGAAGGGCGACAAGTGCGTCGGCGTCTACCGCACGGAAGCCGGGCTCTGCAGCCACGGCCCCGACGCCCCGCCGAAGGACGTCGACATCAAGGCCGACGTCGCCCCTGCGGTCAAGACGAAGGCCGTGGCGGCCGATCCGGCCCGCCCGGATTCCGGCGAAGCAGCTGCCGCCGGAGGCGGCGGGCGTCCTCAGGACGCGCCCGCCGCCGACGCGGCCACCGCCAAGGCCCCGGCGTCGAAGGCCCCGGCACCCGCTGGCGGCAGCGGCCAGACCGTCGCCGCCGGGCCCTCGGGGCAGACCGTCCAGTGCGACGGTGACGGCAGCAGCGGCAACCGCGTCCAGGTCGTGTACGTCCATGGCCCCGACCGCGACCGCTACTCCGAGTACGTCGCCTCGTTCCGCAAGTGGGCGGCCGACGCCGACCTCATCTACTCGACGAGCGCCCAGGAGACCGGCGGTGTCCGGCACATCCGCTACGTGACGGCCGCCGACTGCACGCCGACCGTGCTCAACATGGAGCTCCCCGCCTCGGCGCTCGCTGAGTTCAGCGCGACCAACAACGCGCTCGCCGGCAAGGGCCTCGACCGCCGCGACCGCAAGTACATGATCTTCTCGGACACCCAGGTCTACTGCGGCATCGGCACCTTCGCGGGCGACGAGCGGCCCGGCCAGGACAACCAGAGCAACTTCGGCCCCTCGTACGGCCGTACGGACTCCGGCTGCTGGGGCGGCCACACCGCGGCGCACGAACTCGGCCACAACCTCGGCGCGGTGAACAACAGCGCCCCCAACACCAGCCGCGGCGCCCACTGCACGGACGAGTGGGACGTCATGTGCTACTCGGACACGCCGTACTACCCGCAGATGCGCAACGTGTGCACCAACCAGGCCGCCGAGAACATCCTGGACTGCAACCACGACGACTACTTCCACACCAACCCCAAGGCGGGCAGCTACCTCGCCACGCACTGGAACATCGCCGACAACCAGTTCCTGATGAAGGGGAAGGGCGGCAACCCGAACCCCGACCCCAACCCGCAGCCCACCACGAAGCCCACCCCCACCCCGACCAAGAAGCCCGGTGGCGGGCCGGCCGTGACCGTCGGCCAGGTCCGGTCCAACTCCGCGGTGGCAAGCTGGCCCAAGGTCGACGGCGCCGCCTGGTACCAGGTGCTCCTCAACGGCAAGCACCTCACCTGGGTCCAGTCCCAGACGCTGAACATCTACAACCTCCAGTCCGGCAAGGAGTACAAAGTCGCTGTCTCGGTGCGCGACGCAGCCGGCCGTGACAGCGGCCCCGGCAGCGTCACCACCTTCCGCACCACCAGCGCCGGCGGTGGCACCACGACTCCCGGCACCCGCTACACCTTCGGCAACGGCAGTACCGGCGTGGCCGCCGAGCTGTGGGGCGGCCGCGCCGCCGACGGCACCCTCCTCGTGGGCGCGCGGGCCAACGGCTACGCGCAGCAGCAGTGGCTGTTCGAGGACGCGGGCGGCGGCCTGGTCCGTATCAAGTCCGCGGTCTCGGGCAAGTGCCTGCAGGCGGGCGGCGCCCCCGCCGCTGGCATGTGGATCGCCCAGCAGGCGTGCGGCAACGCCCCCACCCAGCAGTGGAAGCTGAACTCACGCTCCGGCGCCACCCCCATTACCGACGCGAGTGGCGGCTACGCCCTCACCGTGAGCAACCGGCCGTACTACGGGGACTGGCTGCTCGACCTCCAGCGTGCCGACGGGCGGGCGTCCCAGGTCTGGACGGTCCAGAAGGTCGGCTGACCTTCGACCGTCTGATCAACCGTCGGCGGACGGCGGTATTCCCCATGCGGCCGTCCGCCGGCTCCCTCACGACACCGCACCTCCACCGCACCGCACCGCAGCGGTGGCGGCCACTCGCATCCCACCGCACCAGGGAGCACCACAACGATGCGTACACGCCACAGCTTCCCCGCCCGTACCGGACTCGGGGTCCTGTTCCTCCTCCTCGCCCAGGCCGTGGCCCTGGCGTCCCCGGCCCAGGCGCACGGCGACACCGTCAAGGTCGTGATCAACGGGCAGCGGGAGGGCCACCTCACCACCGACATCACCTGGGAGAACGACGGGGACGCCATCGAGGAGGCGGTCGCCGCCACGGTGAACGCGACCAGCGCGGACGGCAGCCGCGCGATGGGCCCCTGGAAGCTGGTCCGGGACGCGGGCACGCGCACCGGCTGGAGCACGGCCGAGGTCCTGCCGGCCGGTACTTGGAAGGTGCACGTCCATGTCGGGTTCCCCTCACTGGGACACGCCGAACGCGAGGTCTCCGTACCGGTCGTCGACCCGGCGCCACCCAGCACTTCCGCCGCGCCCACCGCTCCCGCTCCTGCGAGCCCCTCGGCCACGGCCGTGCCCTCGGCCGCCGCATCCGCATCGCCCGCCCTGGCCGGCGGCGGCAGCACCTTCTCGTGGACCACGGCGGGCGTGGCCGTGGCCGCCCTCGCGGGGACCGCTGGCGGGATGCTGCTGGTCCGCCGGGCCCGAGCCCGCAGGCAGGCGCGGGGCGACGGGTGAAGCGGTCGGTAACCAGGCCGTCGTGTGGCCCAGGCCTGCGTTCCACCAGCCCGTACGTGGCCGACTCCTCCGTCAGCGGGAACACCAGCGGCATCCAGCCGTACGCGGGCTACTGGCATATCGGGCGACGAGCTCTACTGGTGGCCGGACGTCCGACGAGCAACTTCTTCGCCGACCAGGGCGCCCCGAGCGCCACTAACGGCACGTCTCCTCGCTTGCCGTGCGCGGCAACCCGGCGTACGAGACCTACCTGCGCTTCAACCTACCGGCCGCCCCGGCCGGCCAGGCCCTGAAGGCCGCCGCACTCCAGGTCAAGACCTCGACCCAGACGGGCGTCGGCACGGCCGACACCGTCTCCCCAGTCCCGGTCACCGGCACCTGGAGCAGCGCGGGCACGACATTCACCACCAAGCCCACCCTAGGCACCACACCGCTCGGCACGTTCGCAGCCATCCCCGACGGCTCAGCCGTCCACAGCGCCCAGCCGGCCACCGCCACACTCTCCGCGTCGCTGGGCACCAGCTACAGCATGGCCCTGACCAGCAAGGGCACCGACCCGCTGTGGATCTGGTCCAAGGAATCAACGGCTACGGACGCCACGCCGCAGCTCCTCCTCACCTTCGGCCCGAAGCAACCACCCGACGGAGTGCGGGGCCGCCGAGCCAGGGGGCCGCAGCCGCGCCCCCCGGTATGTGTCCCGCACACCGGACGACCAGGTTGCCGGTCAAGCAAGTTCCCGCATTTCTCAGACCAAGGAGCATGATGCACAAACGTCGCGCGTCCCGCCGCAAGAAAGCTCTGATTGCCGCGAGCACCGCCTCACTCGCCGGCGGTCTGCTGTTCGGCTTCGGCGCCCTCGCCCAGGCCGGTGCGGTCAACGGCACGGTCATCGGCGGGCAGGGCAACTACAAGACCGTCAACCACCGGGCCAAGCCGTCCCTCTCGGCCCAGGTGAACGGTTCCTCGAAGGTGGGCGACAAGATCCAGATGTCCTGCCGGACCACCGGGGACACGGTGGAGAACAATCCGCGGTGGATCTTCACCGGCTCGTACTACATCGCCGACGCCTTCATCAACGAGAACACCACCCCCCTGCCGGTCTGCGGGTCCAACCCGAACCCGAAACCGCCCACCCCCACGACGGCGAAGACGCTCAAGATCGACATGCAGAAGCAGGTCAGGACCCAGTGGTGCTGGGACGCCTCCGGCGTGACCATCGCCAAACACTGGGGCCGCTCCGTCAGCCAGGAGCAGTTCTGCCAACTCGCCGCCCAGGGCTCCTGGGTGGACTGCAACAACCAGCCCGCGACGCTGGAAGACATGGCCAACGGCCTGGCCAGGCTGGGGCTGAGCAACAGCGGCCGCAGCCTGTATCGCAACGCCTCGTTCAGCGAGTCGGCCGCCGAGATAGCCGCAGGCCGGCCGTTCGCCGTCCGGATCGGCTGGCGCACCGGCGGTGGTCACATGAACGTCATCTACGGCTACGACAGCACCACCAACATGGTCGCGGTCGGGGACCCGTGGCAGACCACCCAGACCTACACCTGGTGGAACCACGCCACTTACGTGAACAACAACTCGTTCCAGTGGACCCACTCCCGCATCGGGATCCAGGGCTGAGGAGAAGACCGACCATGCAGACCACGCGACAGACCAAGCACACGGCAGTCCGCGCCGCCGTCCTCGCCACGGCCGCGCTCACCGCCGCCCTGAGCGGAATCGTTCCCGCACAGGCTGCGGAGGGCGACGGCATCGCGGGCTACCCGTCCGCCCAGCAGGCCGTCCGGAGCGACCAACTCCGCGACACGGTCTCCCGCTTCCTGGTTTCGGCCCGGCAGCACGGCACGGGCCCCGGCGCGGACGGCGGCACCGTCGGCACCCCCGGCAACGCACCCGCCGCGGTCACCGCGCCGCCCGGGTTCGATCTCAAGGACCCGGTGCCGATGTTCGAGATCAGCCCCGAGTTCGTGACCGGCAAGACCCAGGCGACCCCGCAGACCGCGATCCGGCTCTCCTACCTGGCCTCCCGGGTGACCGCCTCCGACGGCAAGAACGCCGCCGTACTGCTCGCACCCAAGGGGAACACCCCTACCACCGGAAGCAGCCCGCAGAACGTCGGCGCCGAGGGCTGGCAGCTGGCCGGCATCCGGGACGGGGACGCCGAGGTCGGCTTCGCCGAGCGCGGCACTCCACAGGCCCGTACCTTCACGGAGCCACAGATCCACGCCTGGTACCGGCTCACCGCCGAAGGCATGGTCGAGCCGCTCAACGAGGAGGCGAACAGCGGCCTCGGCGGAAAGCGCGGCATCACCCTCGCCGCCTACCAGAAGCTGGTCACCGCCCGCTACGGCGACAAGATGCCCGGCTCGGAGTACGACCGCAAGGGCCTGGCCGGCGGGTACGGCGGCCTCGTGGAGGACCAGCCGGAGCAGGTCGCCGCCGCATCCGGGAAACCGGCGACGGAGGCGTCCTGGCAGCCGATCTCCGCCACCGGGGCCGCAGCCCTGGCGGCAATCGCCGGTGCGGTGGTGTACGCGCGCCGCCGACGGCCGGCCGCCGCCGTGCGCTAACCGCACAGATCCACCCGGCGTCGGTCCACAGGGATACGTGGGCCGGCGCCGGTGCAACTTCCACCGGAGATGTGGTCGTTCCTGACCTCAAGGTCTCGAACGGCCGTGCCGGGCCGGGATGCTCCAGTCTCGGTGGTAGCGGCAACCTTCGACGCGCAATCCCGGACCGTACGAATCCGACGTCCAGGCTCTGCAGTTCGCGGACGATCCGGTAGAAGCTCAGGCCGACGCCGCTTCTTTGGGGGCTGCCAGCCGCTGGAGGGTGCAGAAGGCGTGTGCGACGGACACGAGGGTGCCGTGGTGGTGCCAGCCGCCCCAGGTGCGGCCCTCGAAGTGGGCCAGTCCCAGGGCCCGTTTCATCTCGCGGTAGTCGTGCTCGATGCGCCAGCGGAGTTTCGCCAGGCGGACCAGGGTGGTCAGCGGGGTGTTGGCGGGCAGGTCGCAGAGCCAGAACTGGACAGGTTCGCCCTGGTCGGCGGGCTACTCGGCCGGGAGCCAGCACTCGGGCAGCTCCGGGCCGTCAACGGCTTGGCGGACCTCGCTGGCCGGCCGGATCCGCAAGGCCACGAACCGCGCGTACATCCGCTTCAGACCGCTCTTGCCGGTGCCGGGCCGGGAGCCCTCACGCCATTGCACCGGCTTCGCCGCGTTCCTGCCTGCCTTGATGACCAGCTGTTTCACCGACCGGGGCTTGTCCGGCCACTTCGCCACGGGTGGCCGTCCGCTCCCGGAGTAGGGCTCGGCCACCGGCACTGCCTCGCCGGACCGAGCCGAGAGGGTGGTGGAGATTCCCACCACCCACCGGCACTGCCTCGCCGGACCGAGCCGAGAGGGTGGTGGAGATTCCCACCACGTAGTCCGCCAAGGCGTCCCGGACCGCATCGCGCCCACGCGAACGGAGACGGGGACGGAGACGGAGACGGAGGAGCTTGGCGCAGTCCCAGTGCTCGCGGAACCCACCCACACCACGGGCGAGCAGTCAGTGCACGTGAGGGAGCCTTCCGATACGGGCCGGGAGGCCATCGGACCAGCCCCCGCCGTCAGGCCCGTAGGTCAGCATCGGCGGGACACAATGCCGCGGCGTTCCCGGCGGCCGTGGTTGCGGCCCCCCGCCCCCGCACGGGGCGGGGACAAGGGGCCGGTGTCACGTGCGAGTCGCTGCTCAGCGTTCCTGGAGGACCGAACGGCCCTTGCGGGACTCCTCGGAGCAGGAGCGCTTCTCCGCGGCGGTCATCTTCCGGCTCTTCACCACCACCGCATTGCTCTTGCCGTCGGTGCCGTTCTTGGCCGGGCTGGTGATGGTGTCCTGGAAGAACCAGTAGTAGTGACCCCACTTGGGGCTGTCGTAGTGGGTCTGCCAGGTACCGGAGACCTTCTGCATCACCTGGGCACGTGAGATCCAGCCCACCTCGCCGGGCTTCACGGTCATGTTGAGCGAGCTGCTCTCCGAGTGCGTGCTCGACCAACTGTGGCTGTAACTCGCCGTTATGCTGAGGTCCACGATTCCCGCGATCTTGCCACCGGCGGTGACGGAGACCCCCAACGAGTCGGTGGATCCCACCGTGTCGTCCCAGGTCATCGTCTGAGTGGCATCGGACGTACTGCAGTTGAACAGTGAGTTCGACACCTGACGGAACTCACCCAGGTACGCCTCCCCGAGCTCGGGCGAGTTGAACGTGCACTTGCCTTCGCCCGAGCCGCAGTCCGCCATGAGCTGCGGCCGTGTCGGCTGGTCGGCAGCGGACGCCGGAAGGGTGATTGCCGCCGTGACTGCGCAGGCCGCCACCGTCATCGTCAGCGCGCGGGCTGCGTAGCGCTTGACGCGGTTTGTTGTCATCGTGGTACCTCTCACCGTGCTGGGGGGTCGGTTAACCGGCGTACGGCGGGGGCGAATTGAAGCGCCCACCGGCAGCACGTTCGATCACCGCCTGTTGCAATCCGAGATTCTCCCGACCGGTCAGAGGGGTACGGTGCGAATGAGACAACGTGCGGCGTGCCCTTCGTGGGGGCTCTCACGAGCGGCGGCGGTCCCTGCGAGTGGCCTGCTGACGGGCACCGCTCGGGCTGTGCGGGGAGTGAATCGGGAACACAAGGGCGGGGCGGGCGCAGCTCGCGGGCGGGCGACGTGGATGCCCCGAATCCGCGCAGGCAGGAGGACTCACGTCATGGCACCCCCTGATGGGCGCGCCACAAAAAGACGCCGCCGTGGCCGCATCCCACGGTGGCGGGAGTCAGGACTCGATCGGGTCACACAGCTTCGATGTACGCACAGAGGGGTGTGGCGCGGAGTCCGTAGCGGCGCTTGAAGTCGGGATTGCGCCGCCCCAGTTCGAGGTGGCTGCGCCCGGAGGCGATGGCGTCCCGCATGACGTCGGCGAACACGGTGTAGAAGGGGCTGAAGCCGGGTGCCGCTGCGTAGTCCACGCCCACGCACCAGAAGTGGTACCGGTGCTGGTCGAGGAGGGTGATGGCGGAGGCGATCAGGTGGCCTGCGCGGCGGAGCTCGATGACGCGGGCACACCCGCCCAGTGCCAGGACGAAGTCCTGGAAGATGCCTGGGCGGTAGTAGTCGGCGTTGCCGTACTTGGATGCCGTGGCGCGGGCGAGTGCGACGAATCCATCGAGGTCGGCCTTGGCAGGCGCCAGGATCTCGGTCTCGACCACGGCTTCCTGGGCGCGGCGGAGGTCGTGGGTGAGGTTGCGGCGGGGCTTGCTCGCCAGGGTGGCGAGGTAGTCGTCCAGTTCGCGGAACGGGGTGAGGTCGAGGCCGTGGCCGTTCTCGGCCGGTACGGGGGCCATGCCGAGGCGTTCGAGGGCAACCGCTGTGGGGCTGTGGGCGGGGACGTTGACGAAGCCGAAGTGGCCTGCGTCCCAGCGGTCGGCGAGCTTGCGCAGGGTCCGCAGGACGGCCGCGGCAGAGTCGGGATGGGTGTCGGCTCTGGGCAGGACGGTTTCGTAGCAGTGCCAGACATGGCTGAGCAGGACGGGCCGCTCGCGGGCAGCCGGGAAATGGGTACCCAGGACGCCCATGGGGTCGATGCCGTGCTGGAGGGTGACGGGTACGGCGATCCCCCTCTGCGGGTTGTGCAGGTAGGCATGGCGTAGGACGGGATGCAGTGGGGCGATCTCGAATGCCTTGAGGAAGGGAAGCCGGTAGAAGACAGGGGCCGCCGCTACGGCCTCGTCCCAGCCGGTGACGCTGTCGATCGTTGCATGGACGTCGATGGGCACGGCGGTGGGCAGGAGGGTGTGGAGCATCTACACGTCACCGCCTTCCTTGGTACAGGCGGCGATCACGGTGTGGGGGTGGCCGAGGTAGTCCTTCCAGTAGTCCGTCCCATGCGCGGTGATGCCTTGTTCGGTGACGGTGGGGTCGCTCCATCGTGGGCGGGTGAAGCCAGTCCGGCGCAAGGTGGCTTCCAGGGTGGCGCGGGTCCAGTAGCGGGCGGTGACGGTGTCGTCGTGGCCGTCGAAGCGCAGGTTCAGGGTGACGGGCGAGGCGTCGGCGAGCGGCTCGGGAGCGGTGAGGGTGAAGCCGTACCGGGCATAGGAGACGGCGTCGGGGCGGAAGCCGGGGTGGATGGGCAGGGTGACGAAGCGGCCGCCGGGGCGCAGGGCCGTGGCCGCGGTGACACACAGGTCGCTGAGCTCGGCGGGGGTCGTGGCGTAGGGCAGGACGTAGACGCCCAGGACGAGGTCGAAGGTGCCCGCCAGGCGGTCGGGGAGTGTGCCGTCGAGGTAGTCGACGCCGAGCGGGTCGGCGGCTTCCTGGGCGCGGGCGTGGCCGATCATTCCGGCGGAGATGTCCAGTCCGGTGGCGTGAGCGGCGCCGTGCTGTTTGAGCAGGCGGGTGTAGACACCGGAGCCGCAGCCCAGGTCCAGGACGCGCATGCCGTGGAGGTCGCCGAGGGCTGTCAGAACGCTTGGGGTTTCCAGGTGGGTGCGGAAGGCGGTGCCTGTGAAGTCCTCGTAGGTACCGGGGAGGGTGTCGAACTGGCTGGTCATGGCTTCCTTCACAGGGTTCCCGCCGGGGCGGCGGCGAGGTCGGCGACAGGGGCGGAGAGTGCGGCGAGGCGCGGGCTGTCGCAGCCGAAGTGCTTCGCGACGGTCACGGCGGAGCGGACCGCGCCTTCCTGGCTGTCGATGTAGGTGAGGTGACTGCCGGCGAAGTAGAGGCCGTCCTCTCCTTGGCGGCTGTCCAGGACGCCGCGGGCGCGGACGGCGTCGGTGGTCAGAACGAGGTGACGGAAGTCCCTGACTGCGATCGTGTCCTTGGGTCGGCCACGGTGAGTGGTCCAGCTCTTGAAGACCTGCCGGCCGGGCGGTCCGAGGACCGGGCCGTACCAGTTGGACGCCTCGGTGTGGCCGTCATGGGTGTCCAGATTGACCGTCGACCAGTGGGCCCGATCGACGGGCATGTACGCGGCATCGCGGTGCACGGCGACGCTGACGGGGGTGTAGGGGAAGGCGTCCATCGCCCGTCGGACGCCGTCGCGGCCGGCCAGTGGCTCCAGCAGGGGCGAGGCGGCGTACGCGGGCAGGGCGAGGACCACTCGGTCCACCATCCGCGCATCGCCGACGGTGTCGGTGATCTCGTAGCCGTCTCCGAGGCGGCGGACGGCGGTGACGCCGGAGCCGGTCCGGATCTCCGTGCCCCGCAACTCCCCGGCGATGAGCGAGGCGGTCCCGCCCATTCCGCAGGTGGCATTGGCCCAGATCGGGGCATGGCCGGGGGCCCGCGGGGCGAGCGCGAGGAAGAACGCCGTCGCGGCGCGCACCGAAAGCTCGGGTGCCTGGGCGTCCGCGCAGCTGGAGATGTAGGCCATCAGCGGATGGATGATTTGCCGTACGTGGTCCTCGGGCAGAGCCAGTGGGTCGAGGAGTTCGGCGAGCGAGACGGTCCAGTCCCCGTCGACCGCCGCGAAGTCGGCTGCGGCAGCCAGAAAGGTGCCCAGGGAGTCCCAGGCAGGCCCGGTGACCGGGGTGCGGCTGCCTCGGAGTTCGTCGGGCGCGTGCGGGGAGACGATCAGAGGCACGTTTTTGCGGCCGGAGGACGACATCGTGAACGTCACCGGTGCCTCGGCCAGGTCGGCCGGCCCCACTCCCAGTGCGGCCAGCAGCCTGCCGTGGACGGGGAATCCGGCCGGATACACGTATTGCGCCCCGAGGTCGACCCGCACCTCGCCGTGGCCCGTGGGAACCGTGACGGTGTCCGCATGTCCGCCCAGCCGCTCGGCCGCCTCGTAGAGCGTGACGTCGTGCGAGGGTTCCAGCAGCCAGGCGGTGGTGAGCCCGGCGATGCCGGCTCCTACGACCGCGATGCGCACAGGGTGCTCCATTCCAGGACGACCTTGCCCGCCCCGCAGGTGCGGGCGGCTTCGAGTGCGGCCTCGTAGTCCTCGTATGCGAAGTGGTGGGTGATGGCGGGGGTGGGGTCCAGCCCGCCGTCGAGCAGTGACGAAACGATGCGCCAGGTGTCGACGGTCCGGGGGCCGCCGACACCGTGGAGCGTGGCCGGGCGTCGTACGGTGCTGTTCCAGTCGATCTCGACCGGGCCGGTGGCGATGCCGATGGCGGCGACATGGCCGCCAGGCCGCACCTGGCCCAGGGCAAGCCGGATCATCGTGGGGTCGCCGGAGGTCTCCACGACGCACGCGAAGTCCTCCCCGCCGCGGAACGGGGCGAGCGTGTCGCCGGGCGGACTGTCGTACCGGTCGATGGCATGGTGGGCGCCGAGGAGTTCCGCCAGCTTTCGCCGGCCGGGATCAGGGTCGATGACCACCACCCGGCGGGCACCGATGCGGCGGGCCACCGCAACCGTCAGGAGCCCGGTCGGCCCGGCGCCGGTGACCAGCACGTCCTGCGCCACCACTGGCGAGGCCGTCAGGGCTCGCACCGCGGTGCCCAGCGGGTCGAAGAGGACGACCGTGTCCGGATCGGTGCCGGGCGGGTGCGTCCACACGTTCCGTAGAGGCAGGGCGACGTATTCGGCGAAGGCCCCGTCCCGCTCCCACCCGAGTCTGTCGGCGCGCGGACACTTGGGCCAGTCGCCCGCCCGGCACGGACGGCAGGCCGCGCAGGCCACGTACCCGTCACCGCTGACGAGTGTGCCGACGGCCGGGCCCCCCACCGGGGTCGTCTCGACGACTCCGGCGAACTCGTGCCCCGCGACCCGCCGACGAGACACCGGATGCCCTACCGGCCCGCCTGCCCCGGTGAGCAGGTCGGTGGCGCAGATCCCGGTACGCAGCACGCGCACGAGGACCTCGCCCGCTGCCGGTACCGGGACCGGCACCTTGCCCAGCTCCAGCCCCGGGCCGCTGTCCGGCGCCCGCAGCAGCGCCTTCATACCGCCTGCTATCGGCACGCGCGTCAGACGGCCGAATCGACCGGGCCGAGCAGCCAGTTACCGGGAGCGTTCGGGTCGGTGCTGAGGTAGAACTCGGAGATCGCGGTACGCCACTCGTCGTGGCTGATCGTCCCGTTCCCGTCTCGGTCGAGTCGCTTGAACGCCTCCTCCGAGTGCACCGGCGGGACCCCCAGCTCGTCGTACAGGCGCACGTACTCGGTGCGGTTCAACACCCCGTCGCCGTCGGTGTCCAGTGCCTGCATCAGTGCGTCGGCGATCGCGAGGATCGCGCCCTCGAAGTGCTCGGGAGAGGTGACGTTGGCCTCCATGACGGTGATGAACTCGTCGCGGGAGACCTGCCCGTCATTGTTGCTGTCACCGTGCTTGAGGAGCAGCTGCCACCATGCGTCGAACGCGTTCCGCATCGCGATGCCGCCGCACGTCCGTCACGACCGTCCCCGATGCGGGGGCGGAATCGGGTGGCGTGCAGCCGCGTCGGAGGAGCGAGCCCGCTCCAGCTGCTCCAATGGCGGTCGGCTGTGGCGCCGGGTTGGCCCCGGTTGCCGTCACTCGCGTCCATCGGGACACTTCCGCGTGCTCACACATGCCGGGCGCTTGGTCATCGATCACCGGGGGAGAACACCCGGGGGTGGCGAAGCCGTTCTACGGCTGGAGCATGGACGGCATGGGCGACTGCGGTGGGACCAGGCCCGGCAGCAGCCAGGGCTGGAAGAGGGCCAGTACCGCAAGGGCGAGGAAGGCGATGCCGATGGCTGCCGAGAAGACGGGGCCCAGTCGCCACAGCTTCTCCACGAAGATCACCACGGCCACCGCGGCCATGGCCAGGACGTTCATGACGCCGAGCGGGATGAGGACGATCATCAGTCCCCAGCAGCAGCCGACGCAGTACGCACCGTGGTGGGCCCCGACCCTCAGATCCCGGACCACGGGCCGGAAGCCGGCGTAGCGCACGAGCTGGCCCATGGGACTGCGGCAGTGCCGCAGACAGAAGTTCTTCAGCGGGCTGAACTGGTACAGCCCGGCGATCAGGAAGGCTCCGGCACCGATCCAGCGCCCGGCGCCCGGGTGGTCGTCGACCACGGCCCCGGTCGCGGCGAGGAGCCCGTAGGCGATCAGGCCGAAGACCGTCCAGGCCAGGAGGTAACCGGCCACGAACTGGGCGGTACGGGCCCCGCGGACGGCTCCGGCGGACTGGCGGCCGATGGCCCGGGCCCAGGTGATGGCCACCGGGGCCACGGACGGGAACATCATGGCGATCATCATGATCAGCCACAACAGCAGGAACAGTGGGATGCCCATGCCCATGGTCCCCGGCTCAACCCCCATGTCACGGGCCTGGTCGACGACCAGCACCCAGGCAATCAGCGCGATCAGTCCCATCACGGACCATGCCAGCGCCAGCTGCCGAGCCGACAGCAGGTTTGCCGGACGCAAGGGTGGTGACAGGCCCTTCCGGTCGAGGCGCATGCTTCCAGCACACCACAGCAGACGTGCACGTGCGGAATCAGACCCCGCCGGGCGGCCACGGCGGGCGGATAATCGGATGTGCAGACCGGCACGACCCGGGCATGGGCCGGTGATGTCTTCCAGGCTCTGCCGCCCTCCCGCGACCACGTCCGGTACCCGGTCACGAGGAGGCAGGGAGATGTCCGAGACGACGGCGACTGTGCCGAGATGGCACGCGGCGGGCAACTGGTTCGACACCTGTAAGTGCAACGTGCCGTGCCCCTGCTCGTTCGCGCAGCTTCCCACATACGGCGATTGCGAGGGCATCCTCGCGTGGCACATCCGCGAGGGCAGATACGGAGACGTACCGCTGGACGGCCTCAACGTGCTGATGCTGGGCTCCTTCGTAGGCAACATTTGGGCCGAGCACTCCGACACGTACGCAGCGGTCTTCGTCGACGAGCGCGCCGACGACGCGCAGCGCGAAGCGCTCCAGATGATCTTCGGCGGCCAGGCGGGCAGCTGGCCGGCGGAGATGGTGAGCATGATGGGTGCGGAGATGCGCGGTATGGAGTTCGCCCCCATCGAGGTGGAGGTCGCCGACGACCTCTCGAGCTGGCGGGCCGTGGTTCCCGGCCGGGTCGAGGCGGGCGCGCAGGCACTCACCGGACCCAACACGCCGGAGGGCGCTCGCGTGCAGTCGACCAATCTGCCGGGTGCCGAGACCGGACCGGGCCAGGTCGCGACCTGGGGCCGCTCGACAGCGGACCGCGCCGATGCCTACGGCTTCCAGTGGAGCAGGGAAGGCCAGTCCAGCAAGCACATCACCTTCGACTGGACCGGGCCCGACTAGGCTCAGCCCGGCAGGCGCCCGAGGACGTGCGCGCCGAGGCAGCGCTCGGCGCCGGTTTGGCCCGACGGTCCCGCCATTCCTACAACGATTCGCCTGTTCGGTCAGTCATTTGGCCCATATATCCAGCAGTTGATCGGCTGCACGGAAATTATCGGGTGAATCCACGTTGCACGCGACGGTTACGGCAGTGTTGCGGTCCGGGCTCACCTTGAAGGTGCTGTGAAATCCCTCCCAGTCGCCGCGATGCACCAGGCTCTTGTCGGGGAGGAGGAGCATTCCGGCCCCGTACCGCCCTTCTTCGATGCCGCGCCGGCGCAGGACGTCACCCACACTCACCGCTCCCGCCGTGACTCCGGTGAGCAGCGCCGCTCCACCGATGCGACCGGTGCGGTAATTGTCGGCCCAGCGGACGAATTCCCCAGGAGTGGTTTGGACGGACCCGTCTCCGTACTGTTTCCAGGGGGAGGAATTGGGGATGAAGGAGCCGTCCTTCTCGTCGTACGATTTTGCCTTGCCGGGAACGTCCACCGCCGGGGACAAAGTCATGCGCAGGTGCAGTGGGGTGAAGAATTCCTGTTGGAGGAAGGTCGGGAACGGCTTGCCGGTGACCCTCTCGACGACATGCGCCAGGAGGACGTAGTTGGAGTTGGAGTAGGAGAAGCGCCTGCCTGGCGGATCTTCCGGCCGTGAGGCGAGGATGGCCGCGATCGCTTCCTTCTGGCCGGCCGGATCCGTCAGCTTGATTCCCTTGGCCTCCAGCAGATCCTGGTAGTCGGTGATGCCGCTGGTGTGACGCATCAGGTCGCCCAGCGTGACGTCCCGCGTCCAGGCGGGCGGATCGTCGAGGAAATCGGACAGGGGGTCGTTCAGCGCGAGTTGGTGCCGCCCGGCCAGCAGAAGGACGGCGTCTGCGGTGAATTGCTTGGAGTTGGATTCCATGTCGAAGACCGTCTTCGGGGTGATGGCGCGCCCGGTCGTCAGATCGGCCTTCCCTCTCCCCGCCTCCCAGACAGCGCTTCCCCGCTTGCCGACAGCTGCTGCACAGCCCGGGCCGTCAGGAGAAGGCACCAGCTCCTGGAGAACTTCCGTGCTGCGCTTCTCGCGGTCGTCGCCGGTCGCGTGTGCCTGCGGGGTTGCGACCCCGGCCAGTACCACCGCAACCATGGCACCCCCGGCGGTGCACAACGACACCATCCGATTCACGGACACCACCTCCTTGTTCAGGCCGGAGTCGACCAGGAAGGGGATGTCGTCGCACGTGTCGGTGCGGGGCCGAATGCTGCCAGGCAGGCCAGAGCGGTCGCGGCAGTCACCGCGTGGATGCGGTGCATTGGCATGTGGTCTCGTTCCTCTGCCGGCAGCAGCGGCGGCCACTGACGGCACCAGAGCGCAATGGTGTGGTCGGAACGCGCGTTTTCGACGCTACCGGGTGGCGCGTTCGGGTGCACGCGGAGCGGTCACAACCCGTAACCCCCGGCCCGTCCGACACGATGGGACGCGCGCCGCATCACACGGCCCGACCCGCACGAATCGCCGGACCGCCCCGTGCCGGCGCGTGGTCCGCTCCCGGTGTCGGGCGGACGAGTCCGCTCCCCTTCCCACGTCGCCGGAGTCACCATGGCCCCACCGCCGGACCCACCTCGCCCACGCCGCTCCGGCGGGTCGATCCTGCCGGTCCTGCTGCCCATCGCGGTCCTGATCGTGGTGGCGGTGGCCGTGGGCTCGTGGCTGCAGTTCACCGAGCGGCAGGCGGGCGACACGGTCCACACCGTCGGATCCTCAGCCGCCGACCGGGTGGACGTGGAGGCCGTCGTCCAACGCGTCGACGCCGCGGCCCGAGAGCTGGTACTGCGCGTCTGGGTCACCCCACGCGGGACCCTCGGCGAGGCGGAGGGGGCAGCCCCGGTGGCCGATCTCAGCCTCCAGACCTCCGGGGCCACCCTCGGTGACCTGGAGTTCCCAGCGCACGAGCGGCTCGCGACCAGGGACGTGCAGGTCGCGCTCAGCGGTGGGTCGATCAGCGACTACCCGTTCGACACCTACGACACGGACATCGGGTTCCGGGCGCAGCTGGGTGGCAAGCAGGTGCCGGTGCGCTTGCTGTTCTCGAACAACGACACGCTCTTCTCGATCTCCGCGGAACCCACGCCCTCCCGGCAGGAGGCCGTCGTGGCGCTGAGGGTGTCCCGATCGGGCAGCCTGCTCGTCTTCGCGGTCTTCATGATGGTCGTGATGTGGGCGCTGGCGGCGTCCGTGCTCCTCGGGGCCTGGTACCTGACGACCCGCACCAAAGGCCTGGTCTGGCCCGCCCTCGCCTGGATGGCCGCCACTCTGTTCGCCCTCTCGGCGTTCCGCAACACAGCCCCCGGCACACCCCCGATCGGCTGCGTGCTGGACTGGTTCGCCTTCCTGTGGGCAGAGACCATCATCGCCCTCTGCCTGATCACCGTGGTCATCACCGGCGTCCACACCGCCCTCCACGCGGACGACACCCAGCCCGTCCGGTGAGGCGATGCACACTCCGCCGGCTGCGGCAAGGCCGGTGAGCGCCGCTCTGACGCTCGCGGAACCGCTCGAACATCCGGCTCACGCCGCATCTCCGGCCCGTCGCCACCCGCTGCCGACGGGCCGGAGAGGTTAGAAGATGGACTATGAGCAACTATCGGGGAGACCTCCGGCGCTGGCTGCTCGGCTCGGCCACGAGCCCCTCCGCTCCCCCTCGGCGTCCCCGCTCAGGACACCACCAGGAGCACCGGGAGCACGCACCGCCCCCCAGGGCAGGGGCGCAGCGGCCGCAGCGTCTTTCCTCCCTCCTGAGCGCGCGCAGCGTGGCCGGCGAGGTGTTCCTCCTCCAGCTGGCCGTCGTGGTCCTTCTCGTCGCCGCCGCGGTCGTGGCCCTCGTCGTGCAGGCCCGGAGCTCCGCCATGCTGGACGCCCGGCACCGTACCCTCGCCGCCGCCGGAACGTTCGCGGAGTCTCCGGGGATCGTCGCCGCGCTGCGCAGCCCCCACCCCAGCGCAGTGCTCCAGCCGAGCGCCGAGGCGGCCCGGAAGATCTCCGGGGTCGACGGCATCAACGTGTACACGCTCGACGGCGTCACCCTCGCCCACAGCGATCCGCGGCAGATCGGCAAGCGCGTCGTCGGCCCCTTCTCCAAGGCAGCGGCCGGCAAGTCCTTCACCGAGACGTTCGCCGGATCCCTGGGCCAGTCCGTGGTCTCGGTGGTCCCCGTCAAGGATGCCGACGGCAGGGTCATCGCCGTCGTCTCCTCCCCGGTCACGGTCCAGAACGTCCAGAGCATGGTGAACGGGCAGCTGCCGGTCGTCCTCGGCAGCGCAGCCGCGGTGCTCGCCCTGTCCGCGGGCGGGACGGCCCTGGTGAGCCGTCGGCTGCTGCGCCGGACCCACGGCCTGGGGCCGGCCGAGATGACGAGGATGTACGAGCACCACGACGCGGTGCTGCACGCGGTGCGAGAGGGCGTACTGATCGTCGGCGCCGGCGGACGGCTGCTGCTCGCCAATGACGAGGGGCGGCGGCTGCTGGATCTGCCGGCAGCCGCGGAAGGGCTCCCCGTCACCGGCCTGGGGCTGGAGAAGGCGATCGCCGAGCTGATCGCATCGGGCCGTTCCGCGACCGACGAGCTGCACATGGCGGGCGATCGGCTGCTGGCGGTGAACATCCGGCCCACCGCCCCCTACGGGCAGGCCGGGACCGTCGTCACGCTGCGGGACACCACCGAGCTGCGGGCGCTCTCCGGCAGGGCCGAGGTGGCCCGCGAGCGGCTGAAGTTGCTCTACGACGCGGGGGTGCAGGTCGGAACGACGCTGAACGTGGAGCGCACCGCGGAGGAACTGGCGGAGGTGGCGGTCCCGCGGTTCGCCGACGTGGTCACCGTCGACCTGCTGGAGCCGGTGCTGCGCGGCGAGGAGCCTCCCGAAGCGAACACCGAGATGCGCCGCACCGCTGTCGTCGGCCTCCAGGGCGACCACCCGCTCACCCCCGTCGGCGAGATGATCCGGTTCGCTCCCACCGGTCCCATGGCCGCCGGGCTGGCCGGAGGCCATGCGGTCCTGGAGGCGGACCTGCGCGCCACCCACCGCTGGCGGGCCCAGCACCAGGCCAACGCCCGGCAGATCCTGGACCGCGGCATCCACTCCCTGATCGTCGTACCCCTGCAGGCCCGGGGCGTGGTGCTGGGGATGGCCGGCTACTGGCGGGGGCAGGACTCCCCGCCCTTCGACGAGGAGGACGTGTCCTTCGCCGAGGAGCTGACCGCCCGGGCGGCCGTGTCCGTCGACAATGCCCGCCGCTTCACCCGCGAGCACACCATGGCCGTCACCCTGCAGCGCAGCCTGTTGCCCCGGGGCGTACCGGAGCAGTCCGCCGTCGAGGTCGCGCACCGCTATCTGGCCGCCCAGGCCGGGGTGGGCGGTGACTGGTTCGATGTCATCCCGCTGCCCGGCACCCGGGTGGCCCTGGTGGTGGGCGACGTCGTCGGCCACGGTCTCCACGCCGCCGCCACCATGGGCCGCCTGCGCACCGCCGTGTACAACTTCTCCACCCTCGACCTGCCCCCGGACGAACTCCTGAGCCACCTGGACGAGCTGGTCACCCATATCGACACCGACGATCAGGAGTGGCAGGGGATCACCGGAGCCACCTGCCTGTGCGCCGTCTACGATCCCGTCTCGGGGCAGGTGACCGCCGCCACCGCCGGGCATCCGGGCCCCGCTCTGGTCGGCCCCGACGGGACCGTGTCCTTCCCCGAGGTGCCGGTCTCCCCGCCGCTGGGCCTGGGCGCGGGTATGCCCGTGGAGACCATGACCCTCACCCTGCCCGAGGGCTCCCGGCTGGCGCTCTTCACCGACGGGCTGATCGAGAGCCGCGACCGCGATCCGGACGCGGGCCTGGCAGCGCTGCGTGCCGCCCTGTCCGGGCCCGCCCGCACCCCGGAGGAAACCTGCACCGCGGTGATCGACGCGATGCTGCCCACCAGGCCCAGCGACGACGTCGCGCTGCTGGTCGCCCGCACCCGCCTGCTGGACCCGGAGCGGATCGCCGAATGGGACGTGGCCCCCGACCCTGCGGCGGTGTCCCCGGTGCGCAACGCCTGCGCCCGCCGACTGGTGGAGTGGGGCCTGGAGGACATCTCGTTCACCACGGAACTCATCCTCAGCGAGCTGATGACCAACGCCGTCCGCTACGGCACCGAGCCCATCCGGGTGAGGCTGTTGTACGACCGCTGCCTGGTCTGCGAGGTCTCCGACGGGTCCAGCACCTCCCCGCACCTGCGCCGGGCCGCGGACACCGACGAGGGCGGCCGCGGCCTGTTCCTCGTCGCGCAGTTCGCCGAGCGCTGGGGCACCCGCTACACCGCCCGCGGCAAGATCATCTGGAGTGAGCAGTCGCTCCACGAGGGGGCCGCACCGGCCGCGATGGATCTCGGGGAGGCGCTCCTGGCCGCGTGGGACGACGAGGGGTTCTGAGAACGCGCCGCTACGGCAGCCGCGGGGAAGACGGCGGACACCACCCTCCGGGACTGCGCCGCCGAGGCTGCCGAACGTACGCTGACCCCGATCGGTACGCGACCGCCCGTTATGGAGCCTTTGTGCCCGCACCCCGTCTCCGGACAGCCTTCGTCGCCTCCTTCCTGGCCCTCGCGGCGGCACCCCTCGGTGCCTGCGGAGCCAAGCCCGTCGCCGCGCCCAGGGCACCCGCGGTGGCCACCTCCGCCGCGGACGCCGGCGGCATGGCGGCACTGACCGCGGCGGCGAAGAAGGAGGGCTCGCTCAACACGATCGCGCTCCCGCGCGACTGGGCCAATTACGGCGCACTGATCGACGGATTCGAGAAGAAGTACGGGATCAAGGTCGCGGTGGAGAACCCGGAAGGCAGCAGCCAGGACGAGATCAACGCCCTGATGGAGCACAGGCGCGACGGCCGGGCCCCCGACGTGATCGACGTGGGGGGCTCGTTCGCGCAGTCGGCGGCCCGGCAGGGCCTGCTCGCTCCGTACGAGGTCGCCGCGTTCGACCAGATCCCCGGGGAACAGAAGGACAAGCACGCCCGCTGGTACAACAACTACGGCGGCTACGTCTCGATCGGCTGTGACGCCAAGCGGGTGAAGACCTGCCCCTCGACCTTCGCCGATCTGCGCAAGCCCGAGTACAAGGGCCAGGTCTCGCTCAACGGCGACCCCACCAAGTCCGGCTCCGCCTTCGCCGGCGTGTATGCGGCGGCCCTGGCGAACGGGGGGTCCTTCGACGACATCCAGCCCGGAATCGACTTCTTCGCCGAGCTCAGAAAGAACGGCAACTTCATCCCGGTCGAATCCTCACCGGACACGATCGCGAAGGGCCAGACCCCGATCAGCATCGACTGGGACTTCCTCAACCTCGGATACGCCGACCAATTCCGCGAGAAGGGCGCGGACGTCGACTGGCGGACCGCCATCCCCTTCGACGGCAGCTTCGCCGAGTACTACGCGAACGGGGTGAGCAAGGAAGCCCCGCACCCCGCGGCGGCACGTCTGTGGCAGGAGTACGTCTTCAGCCCGGAGGGCCAGAACATCCGGCTCGGCGCCTATGCACGCCCCGTCCTCATGGACGCCATGGCGAAGGACGGCACCCTCGACAAGGCTGCCGCGGAGAATCTGCCGACGGTCGAGGGCACGCCGGCGTTTCCGACGGAGGAGCAGCGGGAGAAGGCGAGAGAGACCGTCAACCGCAACTGGGCCGCGGCCGTCTCGGGCTGAGGACCAGGGCGGCCCGGCGTGGCGTTGGCCCGCTTGCCCACGGTGGCCGTCCCGGCGCCGGCGTAACGGCCGGCTGGAGGTCATCCCTCGAGCGGGCCGTCTTCCGCAGATCGAACCGCCGGAGGCCACCGTCGGCCCGGTAGCCGGTGTCCTCCTGGAGACGGCTGACATCGAGGACCATGTGTGCCCTTCGCCTCCGGTGGGGAGTTCGACCTGTTCCTTTCTGGGCCCGGGGTCTTACTTGCTCTGCAGGTTTCCCAGCGGGTCCGGGTCGTTCTCCAGGGCGGTGGCCGCCGTCTTCCAGCTGGTGTCCCCGGGGAAGAGGGCGCTGCACAGGAAGGCCGTGGTGAGCTGCTGGATCAGGGCGACGCGGGCGGGGTTCTCGTCGATCGTCTCGGCGACCTCGTAGCCGGGGATGCCGCCGAGCGAGTGTTCGGCCCCGAACAGGGTGAGGAGACTCTTGTCGGCCGGGCTGTACGTGTAGGGGTCGGTGAACCAGTCCGGTCCGCGGGTGGACAGCATCGAGTCGTCGTTGTCGCCGACGACGAAGAGGGCCGGGGTGGTCATGGTGTCGAAGGACGGCTTCATGAAGGGGAGGTTCTCGGCGGCGAAGGGGGTGAGGGTGTCGCCCAGGCCGGTCAGGGCGAACAGCACACCCGTCGTGACCCGGGGGTCCGACATGTCCTCACCGGGAACGCCGCCGGAGTCCAGGACGCGCGCTCCGAGCAGCGCGCTCGCCGTCTGGGCTCCCCAGGAGTGGCCGGCCACGGCGATGCGGCTGTGGTCGATCCGCCCGCCGAGGCCCGGTACGGAGGCTTCCAGTACGTCGAGTCCGTCGAGCACGAGCGCGAGGTCCTCGATGCGGATGCGCCACATCTGCGGCGTACGGGGATCCTCGTGCGGGATGCCGAGCGTCCGGGAGTCGAGGTGGGTGGGCTGGATGACCACGAAGCCCTGGGAGGCCCAGTGGTCCGCGAGCGGGGCGTAACCGTTCATCGACCAGCCGAAGCCGTGCGAGAAGACGATGACGGGCAGGTCGCCGCCGGTGGCGGGGGCGGAGACGCGGACCTGGAGGTCCTCACCGCGACCGCCCGGGGCGGGCAGGATGACCGGCTTGGCGGAAATCACAGTGGTCGTGGTCGTGGTGTTCGAGTCGGACACGGAAGTGCCTTCCATTCGGTTTCTTCGCACTCTTGGTTCGGCGGGGCGGGGCCCGGACGTCGGTGGGGTCGCAGGCCGGGCCGGTTCTTGGGGGGTGGCGGGGAGGGCCTCCGACACGCGGGCACATCGGTGCCGGGCTCGGTCGGTGGTCCCCGGTCTCTGCCATCCCGACCAAAACGGAACCTCGCTCCGCCTACGATACGGAACGCTGTTCCGCTTCGCAAGGCTCGCGGAAGGAGCGTCGCGGTGAACGACGGCAACCGGCAGGAAAGCGCGGCCGGATGCAAGCGCAAGGACGTCCGACGCAACCAGCGGTGCCCGGCTCAAGGGGAGGGTTCGGCGATCCGTACGCGGTGGCTTTCGTTGTCGGAGAGGAACGAGGCGAGCCCGTACCCCTGCTCCGCGACGGCGTTGCGGTCGGCGCGGGTGAAAGAGCGCAGCGGGGTGACGGTCACGGTGTCGTCCTTGACCGCCCAGGTCGCGGAGACCCGGCCGTCGAGCAGGACGACGCGTGCGCCGGCGACGGACAGGCCGCGGTGGGCGTCGTCGATGATCCGGGTGCGGTCGTGGTAGCCGAGGATCGCGTTGTCGAACGCCGGCAGGAACCGCACCGGGGCGGGTGTGTCGGGGTCGGGGCGGGGTGCGCCGGGGAGGTCCAGCAGTACACGGCCCCGCTCGTCGCGGAAGGTGACGAGCTCTTCGCGTAGGGCGTCGACCGCGGCCGGGAGTCCGGCGAGGCCGCACCAGGCGCGCAGGTCGGCAGAGGCGGCGGGGCCGTATGCGGCCAGGTAGCGCCGCACGAGTTCCTGGCCCACGGGATCGGAGGCGTCCGGGGACGGTGGGTCGATCTCGCGCCCGAGCCACGAGGAGAGCATGGCGTTGCGCACGCCTGCCTTCGTCCGCCACAGCCCGCGCGGTGGCAGCTGCGCCATCGGGATCAGGGCGGCGACCAGCATTTCGCCCAGTGGCCGCGGTCCCGGCCGCGGCCAGCGCGCTGCGAGCGCCCGCGCGAGCTCCCCCATCGAGCGGGGTTCGCCGTCGGCCATCACCGCGCGGCCCGCTGCCGCGAGTTCGTCGAGGTCCGTCCCGGCGAGCTCGCGGCGGTAGGTGCCGAGTACGCGTTGGCGCAGCATGGTGTCGTGGCGGGCGCGCCAGGCCAGGGCGTCGTCGGCGCTGAGGAGGTGGACGGTGCGGCGCATGAGGTGGGTCCGTACCACTCTTCGCCCGGTCAGCAGGTCCGAGAGGACGGCCGGGTCGAAGGCGCGCAGCCGCGACCAGAGCCCGACGAACGGCTCCTGCGGTTCCTGTGCCTGGAGGCCGCCGAGGTGCGCGACGGCGTCGAGGACCGGAAGGTCGGCGTGGTCGAGCAGCAGCTGCCGGGCGAGCGTGGCGCGGCCCAGCGCCCGGGTGCCGAGAACGGTCATCGGCTCACCGCGCCACGATTCCGGTCCTGCCCGGTGCGCGTGTCTTCACTGCTGCGTCCTCGCCTTCACGTCGAAGGCGCTCTCACCCCGGTTCCACGGCATGCGCGCGGGCACGTCGTAGGCCATCACGGCGAAACCGTTGTCGGCGGCCACCTGGCCCCACATCACCTGGTCCGCTTCGGCGGGGTCCTGGACGTTCCCGGCGTCCTTGTAGGTGACCACGATCTCGTGCCCGCCGAACACGGAGCGGTAGAACGCGAGTGCCGCGCGGGCATCGCCCCGGAAGTTCAAGTGAGTCACGGCTTTGACGGACATGGTGGGCTCCCGGCCTTTCGATTGCGTCCTGTCGGGGTGGTCCGGCGGGTGCCGGCCCGACCGCGGGGCCGTGACAGGGGGGCTCGGTGCCCTCACCGCCTGCCCTGCTCCGGTGACCACACTCGCAGGGGTAGCGGTCAGTTTCTGTCCGCTTCTCGGCGCATCATGGAAACCATGCAGAAGACTTCCGCGCGACTGCTCTCACTGCTCTCACTGCTCCAGGCGCGCCGGGAGTGGCCGGGGCAGTTGCTGGCCGAGCGGCTGGACGTCAGCGCGCGCACGGTGCGCCGCGATGTCGACCGCCTGCGCGAGCTCGGCTACCCCGTCGTGGCGGTCAAGGGCCCTGACGGCGGATACCGGCTCGGCGCAGGCACGGAACTGCCTCCGCTGCTGTTCGACGACGAGCAGGCCGTCGCCCTCGCCGTCGCCCTCCAGAGCGCCGTCGCCACCGGCGCCGGCGCCGGCATCGAGGAAGCCGCGGCACGCGCGCTGAACACCGTCCGGCAGGTCATGCCCGCCCGGCTGCGCGGGCGGATCGACACCCTCCAGGTCACCGCCGTCGAAGGACCCGCCGGCGGGCCGGGCGCTGTGGCCGACAGCGACGTGCTCATGGCGCTCGGCTCTGCCGTCCACGCCCGCGAGGTACTGCGTTTCGACTACGCCTCCCCGTCCGCCTCCCCGTCCGCGCCGGGAGCTGCCCGGAACGGCACGCAGACGCCGCCGCGCCAGGTACAGCCCCACCACCTCGTCACCTGGGGCGGGCGCTGGTACCTGGTCGCCTGGGACCTGGCCCGCGAGGACTGGCGCATGTTCCGCGCCGACATGATCACCCCGCGTACCCCGACGGGGCCTCGATTCACGCCGCGCGAGCTGCCCGGAGGGGACGTGGCCGCCTTCGTCGCCGGCAGGTTCCGGGGATCCGGCGACTCGGGCGGCACCGGCGGCTGGCCCTGCCGCGGCGAGGTGGTCCTCGGCCTTCCGGCGGCCGCCGTGTCCCCCTACGCCCGCGACGGACTCATCGAGGAACTCGGCCCGAACCGCTGCCGGCTCGTCCTCGGCTCGTGGTCCTGGCCCGGCCTGGCCGCCGCTCTCGGCAGGTTCGACACCGACATCGAGGTCGTCGGCCCGGCCGAGCTCAAGGACGCCTTCGCCCACCTGGCCCGCCGCTACGCCAACGCCGCAGCCGACGTACCCGGCCCTGCACTCGCGAAGCCACGACGAAGCGACGACTAAGGGCTGGCCCCGCAGGAGCCGCGCTGAGTCTTGGCCGACCTCATCGCCCCGCCTGCTGTGTGCAGGTCGGGGGCGGGTCCCGACCCACGCTGCACAAGCGGTGACGCAAAGCGATAATTGCACGGGTAGGGCAGGAGTCGTTCCGCAGATCCGGAAGTGGGGCGCAGCGATGCACGACCCGGTGTTCCACGATGCCTCCGGCGTGCTTGCGGATGCGGACGACGACACCTACGCGCTCCTCGACGCGCGCGGGGTGGTCATCGGCTGGGGCCCGGGGGCGGAGCGGCTGCTCGGCTACACGGCCCGGGAGGTGCACGGGTGGCGCGGGTCGGAGCTGCTGGTCAGGCGTACGGAGCTCGGGCACGCGGTCCTGCGGCACCGCAGCGGGCGCGAGGTCGAGGTGGCGCTGCACGCACGTCCCATGGTGTCCACGGCCGGTGACCGGCAGTGGCTGATCCAGGCGACCGACACCGACGCCACGCGCCGGCACGAGCTCAGTGAGGCCCTGATCAGGGGGCTGTTCACCGAGTCCCCTTTCCTCATCGACATCTTCGACACGCAGCTGCGCTTCATCGCGCAGAACGACGCCCTGCGGCGCGGCGCGGGCTTCGCGAACGAGGAGTTCGTCGGGCGCACGATATCCGAGGTGGCGCCGCCCGATCTGCTGGACATGGCGGCCCTCGAGGCGCGGCAGCGCCATGTCCTGGAGACCGGTGAGGCACTGGTCCAGACCGAGGTGCGGGGCCTGCTGCGGGGTGATCCCGACCGGCAGCACGTCTGGTCCGAGACGATCCTGCCGCTGCGCAGCAGCTCCGGCGAGCTGATCGCGCTCGCGCACGCAGTGGCCGACGTGACCGAACGGGCCCGGGCCCGCGAGCGGTTGGCGCTGATCAACGACGCGAGCACGCGCATCGGCACCACGCTGGACGTCCTGCACACCGCGCAGGAGCTCGTCGACGTGGCCGTCCCGGAGTTCGCCGACCACGCCTACGTCAACCTGCCCGCCCAGGTCCTCGGCGTCGGGGAGCCGCTCGTCGGCGCGGTGGGCGAGGCCGAGACCCTGCTGCGCGCGGCGACTTCCTCCGCGCCCGGAATCCCGGTGAAGGCGGCGGTCGCGACGGGCGGACCCGACCCTTTCACCACCGGGCCGGGCTCCCTGTTCACCCGGGCCATGGCCAGCGGCGAACCGCTGCTGCTCACGGGAGAGGAGCTGATCGCGGAGCTCGCCCCCGTCGATCCCCGGCAGGCCGAGCGGGTGCGTGCGTACGGGGTCCACTCCTGGCTGCTCGTACCGATGTCGGCCCGCGGGGCGGTGCTGGGCGCCGCGGTCTTCGTACGCCACGCACGCGCCCACGGGTTCGAGCCGGACGACGTGCTGCTGGCCGAGGAGATCGCGGCGCGTGCGGCGGTGTGCATCGACAACGCGAGCCGCTACACGCGGGAGCGGACGGCGGCCCTGGCCCTGCGGCGCAGCCTGCTGCCCCAGCGGCTGCCCGTCCTCGGAGCCTTGGAGGCGGTGACCCGCTACCTGCCCGCGCACGGCCACGCGGAGCTGGGCGGGGCCTGGTACGACGTGATCCCACTGTCGGGAGCACGGGTGGCGCTGGTCGTGGGCGACGCACAGGGGTACGGCCTGAACGCCGCGGTGACCATGGGCCGGCTGCGTACCGCCGTACGTACCCTCGCGGACCTCGACCTCTCCCCCGACGAGCTGCTCTCGTACATGGACGACCAGATCCACCGGTTCGTGGACGAGCACGGCCAGGACGAGCTCAGCGGCCCGCGCCCCGGCGGGGCGGCCGGGACGACGTGCGTGTACGCGGTCTTCGATCCGATCTCGCGCCAGTGCGCCGTGGCCTGCGCGGGTCATCCGCCGCCGGTGCTCGCCCCGGTGGGCGGGGAGCCCGCCATCGTCGCGCTGCCTGCCGGGCCTCCCCTGGGCTTCGGCGGATCGCCGTTCGAGAGCGCCGAGCTGACGCTGGACGACGGGGACGTGCTGGTGTTGTACACGCACGGCCTGGTCGCGGCGCCCGACCGGAGCGTCGACCTCGGCCTCGAACGGATCCCGGAGGCGCTGTCGGGCATCCCGCTCGCCGCGCCGTCCGGGCCCGGGCGCCGCGGGAACGGGCTGGACGAGGCCTGCGACGCGGTGATCGGCCGGCTGCTGCCGGTGCTCCCGCAGGACGACGTGGCGGTGCTGATGGTGCGCCTCCACGAGCTGGACGCGGGCCACCACGTCACATGGGACCTGCCCGCCGAGCCCGAGGTCGTCGGCCGCGCCCGTACGCTCGCGACACGGCAGCTGGCCGTATGGGGCCTGGAGGAGCTGGAGTTCACGACCGAGCTGGTGGTGAGCGAGCTGGTCACCAATGCGATCCGCTACGGGAGTCCGCCGATCCAGCTGCGGATGATCCGCGACCGCGAGCTGATCTGCGAGGTTTCCGACGGCAGCAGCACCACCCCGCACGTACGGCGTGCGGAGGAGACCGACGAGGGAGGGCGCGGGCTGTTCATGGTGGCGCAGCTCGCCCAGCTCTGGGGCACGCGCTACCACGCCCGCGGCAAGACCATCTGGACCGAACAGCCCTTCCCCGAGGGGTTCCTGGAGGAGGCGGACGCCGCCGGCCCCGGCTGACGGGTGCACCTGCGACCCTGCCCCGGCCGCGGTGGCGGCCGGGGGCAGGAGTGCCTGCTAGCCCGACAGGGCATGCTGGTACGCCGCCACCGGGACGGGGGCGTAGCCCGTGGGGCGGGTGGTGAACGTGCCCCGGCCCTGGGTGCGGCTGCGCAGCCGGGACGCGTAGCCGAACAGTTCGGCCAGCGGCACGGTGGCGGTGAGCGCCGTGGTCCCCGTCCTCGCAGCCGAGCCCGAGACCCGTCCGCGCCGCGCGGCCAGATCGCCCAGCACCCCGCCGACGGCGTCGTCGGGCACGGTCACCACGACCTCGACCACCGGCTCCAGCAGCTCCATCTCGGCGGCGCGCAGGGCCTCGCGCAGCGCGAACCTGCCCGCCGCCCGGAACGCCATCTCCGAGGAGTCCTTGGAGTGCGTGGCCCCGTCGGCCAGGGTGACCCGCAGCCCGGTCACCGGATGGCCGCCGAGGGGGCCCTCGGCGAGCGCGTCGCGGCAGCCCGCCTCGACCGCACGGACGTACTCCTGCGGCACCCGCCCGCCGACGACGGTCGACCGGAACTCGAACACGCCGTCGCCGCCGGCCGCGCCCCCGCCTGCATCTCCGGCGTCCCGGTCCTCCAGGGGCTCGAGGTCGAGGACCACGTGGGCGAACTGACCCGCGCCACCGTCCTGCTTGACGTGCCGGTACACCAGCCCCGACACGCCGCGCGCCACCGTCTCCCGGTACGCGACCCGCGGGCGGCCCACGGCGATGTGCAGCCCGTGGCTGCGGCGGATCTTCTCCACCGCCACCTCCAGGTGCAGCTCGCCCATCCCCGACAGGACCGTCTGGCCCGTCTCGGGATCCGTCCGGACCACCAGCGACGGGTCCTCCTCGACCAGTCCGGCCAGTGCCGACGACAGGCGCGCCGTCTCGGTGCTGTTGCCCGCCTCGACCGCCACGGACACCACGGGTGCGGCGGTCTTCGGCGGTTCGAGGACGAGCGGAGCGTCCGGTGCGCACAGCGTGGACCCGGCGCGCGTGCCCTTGAGGCCGACCACGGCGACGATGTCCCCGGCCACGGCCCGGTCCGCCTCGGCGTGCCGGTCGGCCTGCACGTGCAGGATCCGTCCGATCCGCTCGGTCCGGCCGGTGCCCGCGTCCAGCACGGTGTCCCCCTTCCTCATCGTTCCCGAATAGACCCGCAGGCAGGTCAGCCGGCCGGTCGCCGTCGCGCTCACCTTGAAGGCCAGCGCGGCGAAGGGCGCCGACGGATCGGCGGCCCGTTCCTCCACCGCCGTGCCACGGGTTCCCCGTACCGGCGGCATGTCGGCCGGCGAGGGGAGGTAGGACACGACGGCGTCGAGCAGCGGCTCGATCCCGCGGTTGCGGTACGCCGAGCCGCACAGCACGACGACGCCTTCACCGCTGCGCGTGAGGTCGCGCAGCGCGGCGGTCAGCGTGGCCGTGGACAGCGTCGACGTGGCGCAGTACTCCTCCAGGGCGGCCGGATGGAGTTCTGCCACCCGCTCCTCCAGCAGCCGCCGGCGGCGGCGTGCCTCGTCGTACAGGGCATCGGGTACGGCACCCGTCGCGAACGGGTCGGGCCCCGCACCCCAGACCAGCGCACGCATGTGGACGAGGTCCACCGTCCCGGTGAAGCCGTCCTCCTGCCCGATGGGCAGCTGGACGACCAGCGGAACCACGTGGAGCCGCTCCTGTACGGACGCGACCGCCCGGTCGAGATCGGCGCCGACACGGTCCATCTTGTTGACGAACACGATGCGCGGCACGCCGTGGCGGTCGGCTTGTCGCCATACCGACTCGCTCTGCGGTTCGACGCCCGCGACGGCGTCGAACACCGCGACCGCGCCGTCGAGTACGCGCAGCGAGCGCTCCACCTCGTCGGAGAAGTCGACGTGCCCGGGTGTGTCGATCAGGTTGATGCGGTGGTCGTCCCACGTACAGCTGACGGCGGCGGCGAAGATGGTGATGCCACGGTCTCGCTCCTGGGGGTCGTAGTCGGTGACGGTCGTGCCCTTGTGGACCTCGCCGCGTTTGTGGGTTGCCCCGGTGGCGTAGAGGATCCGTTCGGTGACGGTGGTCTTGCCGGCGTCGACGTGCGCGAGGATGCCGAGATTGCGGACGGTGGTCGAGGTGTTGAGGTCGGTGCGCATGGCCCGGGGTCTTTCTGGTGGGTCGTGAAGGGGGCGGCGCGATTTTGCGGACGAGAGGGGACCAGGCTCAGGGCAGGAAGGCGTTACAGGGCTCGACCGCGGTCCGGGAACACCCGGGTACGCGAGGTCGGCTCGCCTGCCTGGAGGAAGAGGTCGGATCTTCGTCGCGGGCATCCGATGGCGGCCGCGCAGCCGTCACCGGGAAGACGAAGACACCAGGATCACGTCGTACCGCGACCGGGGAACGAAGACGGCGATGCGGTGACACATGGCCTGGCTCCCTTCACTCGGATCACACGAGCCGCTCGGCTCGCTCGACGGCGTGCACACACCACATCCCGTGGCGGCACGAGAGTGAGTGTAGTGAAACGGCAGCGGCCCGGCACCGCAATTGAATGCGGGCCGGGCCGGACGCCCCCTCAGGAGGCGGCGGGACTCGGGGAGTCGTGCCCGCCGGTGTGGGAGGAGCCGTGGGAGGCGTCGTGGGGGGCATCGGGGGAGGCGCCGGGATCGGCGCCGGGGCCGGCAGCAGGGCCTGCGTCGTGCGCGGCGGAACCGTGGCCGGTGGTGGTCTCGATGGTTCCGCCGAGGCGGGTGTGGGCGGGGGCCAGCGCCTCGGCGGATGCCGCCGTGATGACCCAGGTGGGCCCGACGAGGTAGGTGCCGCCGTACATCTGCGCCTCCGTCAGCCAGGTCTGCCGGCCCTGCTCGGTGGTGAACGTGGCCATCCGGAAGCCCTCGGCGCCCGCCCCGCACGCCCCCTCCCGGAGTTCCTCCGCGTCGACCGTGATCTCGGGCGTGCAGCCGAGGGCTGCGGCGATCTCCTGGAGCGGGGCGGGGTGGGCGGACGAGGCCGGGGCGGACGCGCTCGCGGCGGGATCCTGCGGACCGGCGGCCACCCGGGCGGCGCAGCCGCCGCACAGCAGCGTCGCGAGCAGCGCGGCGGCGGCGATACGGGGTGAACGGGGCATGACTGGCTGCCTCACAGGGGTCGGGGCGGGATCGGGGCCTGCGGCTCGGGACACGGTGATCGCTGCGCAGGGCTCGGGCGCGCTACGCCGTCGGGGGGACCTTCTTGCCCTCGGGGGTGACCGCGAACCAGAGCCCCTGCTTGTTGTGGCCGTTCGTCTGGCCGGGCTCGGTGTCACCGGTGAACGTGTAGACCGGCCAGCAGTCGATCGTCAGCTGCTCGCTTCCGTCGGGCCGCTTCACCGATCCGACCAGCTTGCCGGCAATTCCCTCGGCCTTCGACTTGTCCACGGCCGGGGCGGGCTTCCAGGTGTCCAGGCAGGCACCAAGGCAGCCGAACTTCATGGGCCACGCACTGTCCTTGTCGAATCGGTAGAGCGTGCGCCACTTCCCGTCCACCAGGATCTTGCCGAGTTTTTCATTGTCGGCCACGGAGAGTTCCGTGCCCGCCTTCATTTCCATCCCTCCCATTCCGCCGCCGCCGTCCGCCTTCTGTTTCTTGTCGATCGCCTTCTTGCCGTCCGGTGCAAGTGCGTGCCAGGTACCGCCGACGCCTTCGCCCTTCGCCTCCCCCGCCTTGGTGTCCTTCGCGTAGCGGTACACGGGCCAGCCGCCGAGGGTCAGCTGCTTGCTGCCGTCGGCCCGGGCGACCGACCCGAGGAGGGCGGCGTCTATGCCGGCGGCGGCCGACGCGTCGTCCGCCGGGACGGCGGGCCACACGGCGGCGCAGTCCCCCTCGCAGTTGGACTTGGGAGGCTGGGGCGTGTCCTTGTCGAAGCGGTAGAGGGCCATTCCGGCGCTGTCGGTGACCACGCTGCCCACGCTCGCGATGTCGCGTACGGACAGCTGCCCCGCCGGCTCGGCCTTGCCGGAACCGGAGCCGACGTCCGAGCCCGACCCTGAGCCGGCGACGGCGGCGCCCGACCCGTAGCCGCCTGCCCCGTAGCCCGTGTCGTATGCGCCTCCGAGGGGTTTGCCGGCCCCCGCCGGCTGTACGGAGTTCGAGTTGCGCGCGCCATTTTCGCTGCTTCCGCATCCCGTGGCCGCCAGCAACAGAACCGCGGCCACCGATCCGACAGTTGTCATACGACGCATCTTGTTCACGATCACTCCTTCGGGTTGAACCCGGGGGGTTCGTCTACTGCCTTATTCATAAGGCCTGAGAAGGGCGCCGAATTCGAATGAACGGGAATTTGTCAGATGACGCTAACGCTTGAACTCCCGCCGCCGGCGGCCGTTTACTGCCGGCTCATTCCTGAATGCGCAGCGCGAGCGCGGGACAGCGCCGCACCGCCCGGAGCGCCTTCGGCCGCAGCCTTCCGGGGACCGACATGACGGCCTCGGCCGGGTAGCCGTCCCGGTCGAGGCGCACCACGTCGGGCAGCACGTCCACGCAGAGCCCGTGGCCCTTGCACAGCGTCCAGTCCACGACGAGCCGTTCGGGGTTCTCGTCCTCGGGCAGGGGCAGTGCCCCGAGGACACGGCGCCCGCAGCCGCTGCCGAGGGCGTGGTCGCGCATCTCGTCGGGGAAGACGGCGAGCGCGGAGGCCATGAAGGCCGAGGTGCCGTCGGGATGGCTGCACGCACCGCGGCGCAGCACTCCCCGCATCCGCACCTCGACCGCCTCCAGGGCGGCCCGGCCTCCCCCGGCCACCAGGGCCTCCACGGCGTCGGCGAGCGAGGGCAGTCCTCTGACGCACGGGCCGCACTGGCCGGCGGTCTCGTCCGCCATCCACCGCATCACGCGGGCCACTTCGCCGGCCGGGCAGGTGTCCTCGGGCAGCGGCAGGATCGCACCCGCCCCCAGCGTGGCCTTGTACGAGGTCAGGGACTCCCGGGAGAGCAGTGCCGTCCGCGCCGCCGCCGCCGTCAGCCATTTGCCGTGGTACCCGCCGACCAGGACGCCCTGGCCGGGGGACGAGCCGCACAGCTCCAGGACGTATGCCAGGGACGTCCCGAGCGGCGCCTCGACGACCGTCGAACCGCTGATCGTCAACATGACGGTACCCGGCTCGGTCGGCAGGCCGACCGAGCGGAATCCCAGTACCCCGAGCCTGGCCGCGACGGCGAGTTGGGCGTACGTCTCGGTGTTGGAGAGCAGGGTCGGCAGGCCGCTCAGGCCCCGCTCGCTGGTCCGGACCTTCTGCCCGTTCGGGACGGCGGCCCCCCCGTTGAGGCCGTTCACGAGGGAGGTCCCCTCTCCGCTGACGAAGCGCTCCGGGAGCCTGCCGACGCGGACGCGGCTGCCGGCCAGGCCGCGCTCGGCGACGGCGGCCCGCAGTGACTGCTCCACGTCGTCCCTGGTCACTCCGATGGCCACCTCCTCGGCGCCGATCGCGTCGGCCGCCAGCAGCGCGCCGTCGAGCACGAGGTGCGGGGAGTGCAGCAGCATGGCGGCGTCCTTGAGGCAGCTCGGCTCGCCCTCGGTGCCGTTCACGACGACGGCGGTCCGCCCCTCCTTGGTCCGGGCGGAGCGGATGACGGCTTTGAGCTTGCGGGCGAACGGAAAGCCCGCTCCCCCGCGGCCCTTCAGGTCTATGCCCTCGGCGAGGTCCACGAGATCGTCCGAGTTGTACTGCGGCAGCGGGCCGTGCACCACCAGGTGGTCGGCGCGATCGAGCCGCGGCAGCGCGTCGAGTCCTGCCAGCAGCCTGGGCTGGCCGACGCACCCGAGGGCGGGATCGACGATTGAGGTCACTGCCGGCCCCGCATCCCGTCGAGCGGCTCACCGAACCGGTCCGCGGCCGGCCCGGCCCCGATGCCGCTGGGGATGAACACCGATTCGTACGGCTCGGCGCCGTACGGCGCCGAGCCGTACGGCGGGAGGATCTCGGTCGTGGGCTCCAGGGCCTGCCGGGGCGAGGGCACGGGGCCGAGGCCCGCCGGGGCACGGACCGGGTCCGGCTCCTGCCCGACGGCCCGCCGGTCCGACTGCCGCGCCAGCCGCGCCGTCAGCCGTTCGGCGGCCCATTCGGCGGGCTGCCGGACGAACCGCTGCGGCGCCTTCTTGGGCCGGGGCGGCGCAGCCTGGGGAACGGACGCCGGTGCGGCGGCCGGGCGCAGCGGCGTCGCGCGCAGCCTGGCCCGGAGCCGGATGGCGAGCACGCCGGCGACCCCGATCAGGCAGAGGGCGTACGCCACGGTCACCCAGCCGCTGGCGGCGCGGCCGGACTTCAGCCCGTGCACCAGGGACGCGCCCCACGCCGGGTACGCGCCCACGTGCAGGGCCCGCCACCACAGGGAGCGGCCCTTGGTGGCGAAGGCGCTGCGGACCGCGCCGGATACCGCCGTGGAGACGAAGATGTATCCGGCCAGGGTGCCGAGGCCGATGAGGACCGGCCGGTCCCGGTCCGCGAACGGCACGAAGGCGGAGGCGACCCCCGTCTGCGCCTCGGCGACCTTGACCCATATGTGCAGGAGGAGGAAGCCCAGCCCCGCGACGGCGAGGCCGCGGTGGGCTCCCTGGGCGACGAGCCGGTGCCCGGAGGTGAGCACCGTGCGGTCGGTGGCCGCGAGCCCCCACAGGACGGCGGAGGTGAGCGAGACGAGCGAGAGGACGCCCGCCCCGAAGTCGAGGAAGTCCCAGAAGTTGGTCAGGGTGACGCCGGCCCGGGCCGCCACGGCCAGGGCGAGCAGGCCCGCGAGGGCGGCTGTGACGAGGGTGGTGGGGCGCACGCCCCCGGCGGGGGACAGCAGGGGCGGCCTCCGGACGGCCCGCCGGCCGGCGGCCGCGGCAGCGGCCACGCCGGCATGGCGTCTGGTGCTGCGGGCCCGGTGTGAGCGGGGCGTACGGGCTGGGGACAGGGGCATGTAGTTCTCCCATACGCCCAGGCCCGAGGCACTCCACCGCGCACTCGGCGCCCGGGGTAGTCGACGGAACTGCTCCGCGGCGGGCGGGAGATGAGGTCTCACCGACCGGGAGCGGGGGCCGGAGTGCAGAAGCATCGTGGACCTTCGCAACGCCTCCACAGTATTTATCTAATCGTGACAAGTTCTTGCGCGCGTGGCATCGTCACACCAGACGTCCGCGGAAGATTCCCTTCCAACGGTGCGGTGGCAACCAGGGTGACGCCTTGTCCGCCACCACACCTCCCCGACGGCAAAATGAAGGCAAAGCCGCGGGACTGCAAGTGGATGGCACTCTCCTGGAGGGTGTACGAGGTGCTCAACTCCCCCGTCCGCACTGGCGCAGAGGGGGGAGGGAGGCGACCTCGGCAGGCTTGTCCCCCTCCCATGGGGCAGGCCGTACCCCGGCATGAACGAGGTAACAATGTGCGAACTTCTGAACCGCATCTGGGCCCGTCCCCGAGGCGAATGGACCCGGGTCCTGCGAAGGGAACTCCCCGCGCTGAGCGCAGGGATGGTGGAGGAGCTGAGGGAGGAGCTCCCCGGGTTCTCCGCCCTGGTCGACGACCTCGACGAGGAGGTGGTCAGACAGCGGCTCGAAGTGGCCCTGCTCACCGCCCTCGGGTACCGCGAGCCCGCGCCGCAGAAACAGGCTCGGCCGGCGGACCCGCATCCGGCCCCCGGTCCTGACTGCGACCTGGACTCCGATCCGGACCTCGATCTCGACTCCGACTCCGACTCCGACTCCGGCCCGATCCGGGAAGAGGACGAGGACGAGCACGACTACGCGGCCGAGCGCGACCACCCCGACGAAGACGAGGAGGTGGAAGAGGAAGAGGAGTACCGCGGCCCGCCCCGGCTCCGGGACCCCGGCCGCCGAAGGCAGTTGGCCCCCCTGAAGGTCGTCCCTCGCGAAGGGCTCGGAACCCCCTCCGAACGTGCTCGGCGTGAGCTGTTCTCCGCTCTTACGAGTGACATGCCCATGGCTGAAATCGCCCTCTCCGAACTGGCCGCCGCGGCCGACTGGCCCCTCCCGGCCGAGATACGCGCCATCGCCCTGGCCACACCGGGCGAGACCCAGCAGCTCGCGGCAGTCCTGGACGACGGACTCGCCGGAATGGTCGGCGGCCAGCCGTGCCTGCTGGTCCCGAGTCCGGACCCGGAGACCCGCGCCTCCCTGGATGCCCTGCTCCGCGGCCGGTTCGCCGCCGTGGGCCACCCCGTCGCCCCCCGGGACACCGCCTCCTCCCTGCGGTGGGCCCTGCGGCTGCTGTCCCTGACCCCCAACCGCGCCGGCCTGGAGGCACGAGCCCTCTTCGTCGACGACCACCTCTCGACCCTCCTGCTGCTCCAGGACGAGCCCCTGGCGCACGCACTGGCCGCACGCTGGCTGCGGCCGCTGGCAAATCTGACCCCGCGCCAGAGCGAACGGCTCGAAGTGACCCTGCTGGCCTGGCTGGAGGGCGGCGGCGCCCCCGAGGCCGCGAAGGCGCTGAGCGTGCACCCCCAGACCGTGCGCTACCGCATGCGGCAGCTCGAGAAGCTCTTCGGCCCCGGACTTCGGGACCCGCGTACGCGCTTCGAGCTCGAGATGGCCCTGCGCAGCCGGCGCCTGATGGCCCAGGTGCGCCGCCAGAACTCCCGGGTGAGCCGCAAGGTACGGGTCGCCACGACGGACTTCCGGCCGCTGGGCGTGGGCCGCATGGCCCGCGTCAACGGCCTGTAACCCCGACCTCCCGACCCCCGAACCCCGAACCTTCAACCCCCTCAACCCCCTCAACCCCTCAACCCCCCGAAACCCCCGAAACCCCCGGCACCCCCGGCACCCCCGCACCCAAGGATTCGGCCCCGGTCCCCTCCCCGCCCAGGCGGAGCAGGGGAACCGGGGCCGCCGCGTGTCACAGGCCGACGAGGACCCCCGACGCACCGGCCCGCAGCGCGGCATTGAGGTCGAGCAGTTCGGCGTACGCGCGGGAACAGGACCGGCAGGCCGCCAGATGACGGGCGAGGCCGCGGCCGCGCGGCGCTCCGCGGCGCCGGATCACCGCCCCGAGCACACTGCCGTAGTGGCGGCACCGCTCGTCGGTGGCCGTGTCCAGATGCGCGCGCAGGTACGCCTCGCGCAGTCCTTCACGTGCCCGGAAGGCCAGCGAGGTCACGGCGCTGGGGGTGATGCCGAGCAGCAGGGGGACGTGGTGCGGGCAGTCGTCCTCGACGAGGGTGTGCCACAGGACGGCCTTCCAGCGTTCGGGCAGGGCCTGGAAGGAGCGGGCGACGAGCCGGCGGTCCTCGCTGTCCAGGAGCCGGCGCTGCGGGTCGTCCCCGTCGGGGCCGGGGCTGCACCACGCCTCGACATCGGGGGTCAGGAGGGTCCGGCCGGCGCCGTCGCGCCACTCGATGGCCGTGTGGCGGACGACCGACAGGAGGTACGGGCGCCAGTGGTCCCGGGGGCCGGCGCCGGAGCGGACGGCCTGCAGGGTGCGGATGAACGCCTCCGAGACGAGGTCCTCGGCGTCCTGCGGGGCTCGGCAACAACGGCGCGCACATGCAAAAGCGGCGGCACTGTGCCGCCGGTACAGGAGCTCGCAGACGGCCGGATCCCCGTCGCCGGCTGCGTATGCCGCTCTGAGCTGCTGTATGAGGTCCTGGTCGGAAGGCTCTGGCTCGGGCCCGGGTTTGCGTAGCGGACCGGGCGTGGTGTGACGAGAGCCGGACATGGCACTCCTCGTGTGGGTCTCAGGGCCCGCGGGCCCCTTCGGGCAGTGGCACAAGCGCGAACGCGGTGCCGGCCCGAAGTCGGCTTCGGTCCGGCACCGCTCTCGGGGCGACGCTGGGGAGGTGGGAGGGGGGAGCGTCGCCCCGAGGGTCTCAGCGGCAGGCGCGCCCGCCGTTGATGCAGTTCACCGCGTTGGCCATCAGGCCGTTCGACATGACGTTGATGAAGTCTCCGTGGTCGGTCCCCGCCTTGTGCAGCTGCTCGGGGAAGCTGTCCACGGCGAACCGGGAGCCGGGCGGAACGCTGTAGACGATCCGCTGCACCAGCTGCGGGATGGCCTTGAAGCCCTTCTTGCAGTTGCCGTTGGCGTCGGCGAAGGCCACGTGGGTGCGGTGGTTGGCGCTGTCGATGTTCTTGCCGTCCCAGCAGCTCTGGAAGTTGAACGTCCGTACGACGTCACTGCCCTTGGGGCACACCGGGTACTTGTCCTTCAGCTGGCGGTTCTCGAAACCGGTGCAGCTCCACGACGCGTTCGCGTTGGCGTTGCCGTTGGTGAGGGCCTTGGCGTCGCCGGTGATGATGCGCATGAAGCGGGGCATCGCCGCGACCTTGCTCACGGGGCTGCCCTTGAAATCGATGGTCACCTGCTTCGGCTTCAGGATCGTGCCGACGTTCGCGTCCTGGCCGCCGCCGGGCGCCTTGGCGTCCTTCTCGGCCTTGCCGTCGCGCAGGCGCAGCACCGGCCAGTAGTACGTCGACTGGTCGCCGTTGGTGCAGGTGGTCCCGGACTGGGCGAGGCTGTTGTTGGTGGAGAAGGCGTCGGTGGTCTTGTTGCCGACGTAGTCGTGCATGTGGTGGGCGCCGTTGCTCACACCGGGCGCGACGATGACGTTGTCCGGGTTGAAGTGGCCCTCCTGGTTGGTCCCGCACTGCACGGCGAAGGATCCGGTGGAGGCGCCCCCGCGGGCCGCGGGCTTCTTCACGTTGGGCTTCACGTTGCCGATGGCGACGAAGTCGCTGCGGGCCGGTCCGCCCTTGGCCTGCTGTTGCTGCTGCTGTTGCTGTTGTTGCTGTTGTTGCTGCGGTGCGCCCTGCTTTGCGGCGCCCTGCTCGGCCGCGCCCTGGGCGGCGGCCGGCTCGTCCGCCGGGTCGGCGGCCGCCGCCTCCTTCATCACGCATCCGCTGAGCCCTTGCAGTCCGGCGGGCTTCTGGCCCGCCTTCCCGAGCGTGTCGGACAGGTTGGTGATGGTCTTGTCGCGCTGCTGCTTCAGCCCGCCGAGCAGGGCCTTGTCCTTGGCCCGGCCGGAGGAGAGCTGCTTGTAGGCGTCGGCGACCTGGGTGTCGAGCTGCGCGAGGTTCTTGTCCACCTCGCCGCGGGCCTGGTCGGGGACGTTGTCGAGCTTGTCGCCCACGTCCGGGCAGTCGATGGTGGCGGTCACGGGCGCCGTACGGGAGTCCTGACCCGCGAAGGCGCCCTGGGAGACGATCACGACCCCGCCGCCGCCCAGGACCAGGGCGGACATCCCGGCAAGGATCTTGTGCTTCGGCCGCAGACGGCGTTTGTGGCCCTTTTGACTCATGCGATCACTTCACTTCGTCGGTCGGGAATTGGGGGAGAAGGCGGGGGGCGGCGCGGAGGGGGTGCCCGGCGGGGTGTCCGAAAGGCCGTCGAAGTCGACCAGTCCACTGGCCTCGAGGACCGAAATGTGGTCCAGGACGGTGTTGTTGGCGTCCGTGGCCAGGGCCCGGACCATGGAATTTCGGGTCTGCGCCCGGATTTGGGCCACGAGGGTGAACACCTTTCCGTGGGCCCTGCGCAGCAGCTGGATGAACAGCTGCTCGTACTGGGGTCCTTGGGCCCGGTCCATTTGGTCGAGCCAGCCCTGCTGCTGTGCGCTGGGCATGCTGGGGAGCTCCATGCCGAGGGCCTGGCCCACCTCCAGGACCCTGCGGTCCAGTTCGGTGTGGCCGTCGATGAGATGCTCCCCGGCAGTGCGGATCGCGGGCCGTGTGCCGCGCTGCAGCGCCTGCCGCCCTGCGGGCAGCTCCCACAGGCCGGCGAGCCGCACCTTGCGGACGAAGTCCCGGTCCTGGGGGGTGAGCGGCCCGAAGGCCGTGCTCTGGATACCTGCGCCGTCGTCCTCGGCCGCCGGCGCTGTGGCGGCCGCGGCGTTCCTCCCGCCGAACTTCTGCACGGGGATCAGCAACGCGATCAGGGTGAAGGCGAGGGCGCCGATGACGACGCCCGTTGCCATCACGTGTCTCGAAGCTACCGACATGCTGCCGACGGCCGACCGACGGAAAGACAGCACTGTGCCTCCTTGCTGCGTGGACCGGGAGGGGCTGCGGCCGCTCGGGCTCCGGCAGTTGTCCGTGCCGTGGCAATCGCGCTCCCCGGGTGCCACGGGACGCTAGTGCCAGTTGTGGTGCCTGTTTGGAAGGACCATCACGAATGGACAAACATCCGGGCAACGTCTCGAAAGGCTGGTACCGTGCGCGGGCTACTGCCCCGGCGCCCCGGACAGCGGGCGGGTCCGGGCGATGAGCAGGGCCACGTCGTCGCGGTCGTCCGGCTGGCGCAGTTCGCCCAGCAGCAGGTCGCACGTCTCCTCGAGGGGACGGACCGGGCCGCCGAGCAGTGCGGTGAGCGCCTGCAGGCGGGTGTCGATGTCCTGATCGCGGGTCTCGACGAGCCCGTCGGTGTACAGGACGAGCTCGTCACCGACACCCAGGTCGAGGGCGATGGCCTCGAAGGGTACGCCTCCGACCCCCAGCGGCGCGCCGGTCGGCAGGTCGAGGAGCTCGGGCGGGCGCCCGGGGCTCGTCCGTACGGGCGGCAGGTGGCCGGCGGTCGCGATGCGGCACCGGTTGCGGTGGGGGTCGTAGACGACGATCACGCAGGTGGCCATGGTGTGCCCGAGCCCGGTGGTGGTGTGGTCGAGCCGGGCCAGGACGGTGGCCGGGTCGAGGTCGAGTTCGGCCAGCGTACGGGCTGCGGTGCGCAGTTGGCCCATGGTGGCGGCGGCGTTGATGCCGCTCCCCATGACGTCCCCGACCACGAGGGCCGTCTTGTCGTCGGGCAGCGGGATGACGTCGAACCAGTCGCCGCCGACTTCCCCGGCGGCCCCGGCGGGCTGGTAGCGGTAGGCGATCTCCAGGCCCGGGGTGGGGGTGGGGTGGTGGGGCAGCAGATGGCGCTGGAGGGTGAGGGCGGTGCGGCGCTGCTTCTGGTACCAGCGGGCGTTGTCGATGCAGACGGCGGCGCGGGCCGCCAGCTCGCCGGCGAGCAGGACGTCGTCCTGGTCGAACGGCAGCGGGTTGTCGGTGCGTTGGAGGCCGAGGGCGCCGATGACCTCGCCGCGGGCGATCAGCGGCACCGCGAGGTACGAGTGGAGCCCGGCCTCGGCGAGCAGGGCGGCGGCCTCGGCGTCCCGGGCCACGCCGGCGAGGTCGGCCTCCGTGAGGTCCGCAAGGAGCACGGGGCGGGCGGACTGTACACACCGGGTGACCACCCGGGTGGCGTCGTAGCGGGCGATCGAGCCGACCGGGTCGGCCGCGCGGGTGGCGGGGGTGGGGCGCGCGGCCTTGACGGCGAGGGCGCGGAACTGCACGGTCTCGTCGGTCGGGGCCCCGGGCGGGTGGTCGCCCGTCAGCACGGCGTCGAGGACGTCGACCGTGGCCAGGTCGGCCAGGTGCGGCACGGCGATGTCGCCGAGCTCGCGCGCCGTGACCCAGAGGTCGAGGGTGGTGCCGATGCGTACGGAGGCATCCGCGATCAGGGCGAGCCGCTGGCGGGCCTGGGCGACGGCCATCGAGGTCTTGTGCTGTTCGGTGACGTCGACGACGGACGCGGCGACCCCGATCGGCCGCCCGGCCGGGTCGTCGAGCCGGTAGAGGGAGACCGACCAGGCGTGGTCCTGGTCGGGGTCGGCGGGCGTACGGCCGACGGTGAAACGGTCCAGCTGGGGCCGGCCGGTGGTCAGGACCGTCCGCATCGCCGCCTCGATGGACGCGGCGTCCAAACGGGGCAGGACCTCGTGGACGTGGTGGCCGATATGCCGGTCGGCGGGCAGGCCGTTGATGCTCTCCAGGGCCGGATTGACCAGGACGTAACGCAGCTCCGGGTCCAGGACGGCCAGGCCGATCGGGGACTGGGCGACCAGCCGCATCGACAGGGCCAGGTCCCGCTCCAGGCGCCGCAGGGTGGCCTGGTCGGAGGCGATACCGAGGGCGTAGAGCCGGCCCTGGCCGTCCTCGAGCCGCATGTTGCGGAACTCCGCCAGCCGGCTGCTGCCGTCCTTGTGCACCACGGGAAACGCCCCGGCCCAGGGCTCTCCGCCGGCCATGACCTTCTCGAAGAGGGAGAGGACCATCCCCAGGTGCTCGTCGTCGACGAGGAGCTGCGCCGCGAACCGGCCGAGCGCCTCCTCGGCGGTGTAGCCGAACAGCTCCTCGGCCTGCGGGCTCCAGAGCGCGATCCGGCCCTCCGCGTCGAGGACCACCGCCGCGACCCCGAGCACGTCGAGGAGGCCCGGCCCGGTGGAGGGACCGGTGTGCGCCGGTTCCGGGTCTGCAGGAAAGGCGTCCGCCGTACTCATGCCGGCCGCTCCTTCCCGTCCGCTGCCGCAGGGGCGGTGCATCGGCCGTTCGCTCTCCGCGCCCGGGGTCCGCGCCCGGGTCGTCTCCCATCCTCTCTCCACTCCCCCGCACCGGCAGCACAGCCGCGTCCCGATGGGGCCGTACGAGACGGAGCGCGCCGAGGGGCGGACGTACAGAGGTGGGGGAACGGAACGCGCGCTCCCGCGATCCGGCCGGTGCGCGGGAAGATCGGGCGCGGTGTATTCAGGAGTCATGGACCACCGGCCGCCGCATCCGAGCCTTCGCCACGTCGGAGAACCGCGCCTGCCCCTGCTGGCGGTTCCCTTCGCGCTGATCGCGGTCGTCACGGTGGTCGACGTCCTGGCGCCGCCCGATGTCCACCTGGGTCCGTTCCTGGTCGCGGCCCCGGCCCTCACCGCCTCCTTCGCCGGGCCGCGGATGACGGGGTTCGTCGGCGCGGTGGCCGTGCTGGCCCAGGTGACGGTGGCGGTGACGCGGACCACCGTCACCGATCTGAACCACACCTTCCAGATCATTGCCCTGGTCCTGATCTCGGTCTCCGTGACGCTTTTCGCACATCTGCGCGAGGTCCACGAGAAACAGCTGATCCAGTTGCGCTCGGTCGCCGAGGCCGCGCAGGAGGTGGTCCTGCGGCCGCTCCGCGGCCGGATGGGCCCGCTGCGGCTGGCCTCCGTCTACCTGGCCGCGGAGGCCGAGGCCCAGATCGGCGGGGACCTGTACGCCGCCACCCGCACCCCGCACGGCACCCGGCTGATCATCGGCGACGTCCGCGGCAAGGGCCTGGAGGCCGTCGGGGACGCCGCGCTGGTGCTCGGCGCGTTCCGGGCCGCCGCCCACCAGGTGGCGGACCTGCCCACCCTGGTCGCCCACCTGGAGGCCGCCGTGGCCGCGGACCCTGACGGCACGGGTGAGGCGACCGACGAACCCGGCGAGGCGTTCACCACGGCGGCGGTACTGGACATCCCCGACCGGGAGATGACCGTACGGCTCATCAGCTGCGGGCATCCGCCGCCGCTGCTGCTGCGCGGCGGCCGGGTCGTCCCCCTCGAGGTGGACCACCCGGCGCCGCCGCTGGGCCTGACGCAGTACGTGGACACCGGCTTCGCCGCGCAGTCCTTCTCCTTCGAGCCCGGCGACGTCATCCTTCTGTACACGGACGGCGTCATCGAGGCCCGCGACGCCGTCGGCGAGTTCTACCCCCTGCCGGAGCGCGCCGCCGACTGGCCGGGCGACGGCCCGGACGCCCTGCTGGGCCATCTGTGCGCGGACCTGCTGGCCCACTCCCCGGGCGGCAGCCTGGGCGACGACGCGGCGATGGTCGCCATCGAGCGCGTCACCGGCCGCTCCTGACCGGCAGGTCGGCTCCGTCGGCGCTCTGTGCCTCGCCGGCGTCGGTGAACGGGTCGCCTTAGTAGGCGAAGGCGCTGTCCGCCGGCCAGCCCTTGGTCAGTGCCGAGATCTGCGACGCCTGACCTGCAGAGCGGAACCCTTCCGCCAAGGCGCGTTTCCACGAGGCCAGTTCCTCGTACGGTCGCGGAGGCCGACGTGCGGCGCCGTTCGCATGCTGCGGCAACTCTCTCCGCGTGTCGGCCAGTTGTCCGGATTTGAGCTCGTTCGCGAGGAGCATACGGACCGACCCTTCGGGATGATTCGCCCGGAGCCCGCGTGCAACAAGGTGATGAGGCCATCGAATTCACGGAAGGAAACCGCTCTTCGTGAACATGAAACGCCTCGCCCCGATGCTCGCCGCCGCCGGTCTGATCGCGACCACGATCCCCCTGCTCTCCGCGACCGGGGCCGCCGCCGCCACGCCCGCGGAGTACACCCCGCAGAAGCCCGCGTGGCAGCGCTGCAGCACCGACCAGCCGGCCTCGTACGAGTGCGCGACCATCAAGGTCCCGCTCGACTACCGGCGCCCCCAGGGCGCCACGATCGACCTCGCGATATCGCGGATGAAGAGCGAGAACCCGGCCAAGCGGCACGGTGCCATGCTGCTCAACCCGGGCGGGCCGGGCGGTTCAGGGCTCGATCTGCCGCTGATGATGAACGAGCTGATGCCCAAGGACGTACGCGACCAGTACGACCTGATCGGCTTCGACCCGCGCGGCGTCGGCGCCTCCAGCCCGATCACCTGCGGGCTGACCGACGCCGAGCAGAACATCGACCGGCCGTACAAGGAGGAGACGTTCCAGGCGGACGTGACCTGGGCGCGTACGGTCGCCGAGAAGTGCCGCGAGAAGGCGGGCCCGGTGCTGCCGTTCATCACCACCCGCAACACCGCGCGCGACATGGACGCGATCCGCTCCGCCCTGGGCGAGAAGAAGATCTCGTACGTCGGCTACTCGTACGGCACGTACCTGGGCGCGGTGTACACGCAGATGTTCCCGAACCGCAGCGACCGCTTCGTGCTCGACAGCGGCGTGGACCCGCAGCGCATCTGGCGCGGCATGATCCAGGTGTGGGCGACCGAGGCGGAGCCGGCGTTCGAGCGGTGGACGCAGTGGACGGCCGAGCGGGCGGCCGAGTACCAGCTCGGCGACACCCCGGACGCGGTCTCCAAGACCTTCTGGGACCTGGTGGCCCGGGCGGACAAGCAGCCGATCGAGTTCGACGGCATCAAGCTCACGGGCGACGACATCCGTACCGCGCGGGGCGTGTTCTTCTACCCCTCGCAGGCGGCGCCCCTCGTCAAGGCGCTCAAGGACGCGGCCGACGGAAAGCCGGTCAAGGCGACCGCGCCCCAGCTGAAGCTGCTGAAGCCCGCCGCCGAGCCGGCGTCGGACAACGGCACGGCCGTGTTCCTGGCCGTGGTGTGCGGGGACACGGAATGGCCCCGCTACCCGGAGCAGTATGCGCGGGAGGCCGCCAAGGACAAGGCCAAGTACCCGCTGTACGGGGACTTCGCCTCCAACATCAAGCCCTGCTCCGACTGGCGGCGGCCGATCGAGCCCGCGACGCCGATGAAGACGAAGACCGACGTGCTGACCGTGCAGAACGAGTGGGACTCCCAGACCCCGCTGGTCAGCGGTCAGGGCCTGCACAAGGCGCTCAAGGGCTCGCGAATGGTGCTCGCGATGGGCGGTGAGGGCCACGGCGTGTACCTCGCGGACCCGAACTCCTGCGCCAACGCCACGGTCAACTCCTACCTGACGACGGGCAAGCTGCCCGCCCAGGACGTCACGTGCCGGACGACGCCGGGCTCGCAGGAGCGCCGCTCGGAGATCGCCCCGCAGTCGCCGAAGCGTTTCCCGGTCCTCACCGACGGGAGGTTCTGACCCTGCAGGCTTCGGCCGCCGCTCAGGACGCTCAGGACGCCTCCACGGCGGCCTTGATCCGGCGGCCGAAGTCGGGGGCGTCCTTGCGTGCCGCGCTCAGCGCGAGGCCCACCAGCAGTTTTCCGAGCCCGTGCCCTTCGAGGGTGTTGAAGATGCGGACCCGGGTGCGGTCGCCGGGCAGGGCTTCGAAGTCGTACCCGCCCTCCGCCGTGACCAGGTTCTTGCTCTGCTCCGTCCAGCGGACCAGCCGCTGCTGCTCGAGGCCGGTGATGCGGAATTCACGGCCGGTCTTCATGCCGGCGTCCTTCACCGTGCTGCGGAAGACCGTGCCCACTCCGGTCGGGCCGTCCGGCGTCCGGGTGATCTCCTGGACCCGCGGGCTGAACTGCGGGTCGTTGCGGCCGTCGGCCAGGTAGGCGAAGACCTCCGCGACGGGCCGGTCGATCTCGACGGTCGCCTCGAACTGTCCGGACATGTCTGCTCCTCCGTACGCTTCCCCACGACCCACGACCCACGACCCACGATCGCAGAACCGCACCCTACGCGCGCGCCGCGCGGGCCGCGCGGGCCGCGCGTGGCAGAGCAGCTCACCGGCGTCACGGCCGCCGCGGCCGCCGGCCGCTGACCGGCTCCCGGGCCGCGGATCCGGCGACCGCGTCCCCGACCGGGGCGCCCGCGATCCGGCTGCCGCGTAGCGGGGTCAGCAGCCCCGCACCGAGGATCAGCAGGCAGAAGACCCCGGCGGCCACGCTGACCGCCGGGACCCCGTGCCGGGCGGCCAGCACCGTGAGGGCGGCCGCGCCCACCGGGCCCGAGGCGTTGTGCACGGTCCAGAAGGCGGAGGTGACGCGGCCGAGCAGCGGGTCCGGGGTCACCTCCTGGCGCAGGGTCATGGAGCAGACCCCGCCGAGGGTCATCCCGAACATGAACACGGCGGCCAGAACGGCGATCACCGGCAGGCTGCGGCTGACGCCGGTCCCCGCCACCGCCACGCCGATCATGGCGACCGAACCCAGCCAGCAGGCGCCGAACCCGAAGGTCCGGCGCAGCGGCCCGGCGGCGAAGGCCGCGCCGACGACGCCGAGCCCGCTCACGGCGATGACGAAGCCGACAGTGGTCTCACTCCGCCCCAGCTCCTCCTGGAGCCGGTAGACCAGCAGGTCGGTGGAGCCCATGGTGACGAAGGTCAGCAGCGTGAGCAGCACGGTCAGCGGGCGCAGCACCGGGTGGGCCCACAGGAAGCGGAAGCCCACCACGAACACCTCCCGCAGCTTCCCGGACTCGGCGGCACGCGGCTTCGAGGCACGCGACTCGTCGGTACCGTCCCGCCCGAAGGCCACCCATCGCAGGCTCACTGCCGAGACCAGGAAGGTCGCACCGTCCACCCCCAGGGCCCAGTCCGCGCCCACCCCGCCGGCGATGAGCCCCGCCGCCGCCGGCCCGCACAGGGTCCCGACGGCGAAGGTTCCCATCAGCCGCCCGTTGGCGGCGGTCAGGTCCTCGCCGCGCACCAGGTTCGGCACCGCCGTCACGTACGCCACGTCGAACAGCGTCTTCAGAGCGGTGACCAGCGCCGTCACCACGTACAGCACCCAGATCCGCGGCCCGGCCAGCCAGATGAGCGGTACCGCGCCCAGCAGCAGCGCCCGTACGAGATCGCAGGTGATCATGAGGCGGCGCCGGTCCGTCCTGTCCACCACATGCCCGGCGAACATCCCGGTCGCAATGCCGGTGACCCCAGTCACGACCGTGATCAGGCCCATCTGGACGACGTCCCCGGTGGCGTCGAGCACCAGCAGGGGAAGCGCGAGCAGTGAGATCGATCCGCCGAGTACGGACAGCGCCTGACCGAGCCAGAACACGTTGAAGTCCCGGTTCCGCCAGAGCGAGGGGTCCTGGTCCGGCACCCGCGCTCAGCCCAGCAGGGCGTAGACGGTCGACGCCGTGGCGGCCGGCTCCGGCGCGCCCTCGGGGGTCATGGTGATGTCGGCGAAGGCCATCCGCTTGCCGAGCTTGGTCACCCGTACCTCGATCAGCACGTCCGTACCGAGCACCGGCCGCTGGAAGCTGGTCGACTGCTGGACGGTGGTCATCGGCCCGTACCCCCCGCGCGCGGCGGAGATCGCGATGACGGTGGCGGTGTCGGCGGCGGCCATCAGGGCCTGCCCGGACAGACCGCCGCCGTCCCGGGCCAGCGCCTCGGACCAGGGCAGCCGCAGTACGGCGTGCCGCTCGCCCGTCTCCTGGACGGTCAGCCCGAGGGCGAGCACCCAGGGGGCGAAGTTGTCGGCGAGGATCTTGTCTGCGTCTGCGGGTGTCAGAGTCACCCGGAGATTGTGGCGGCCCGGCCCGGGCCGCACAACACCATTGATCCGTCAGGGCAGTACGCGCTCCGGCCGGGCCGGCGGGTCGGCGACGACCTGCCGGCCCGGCCGGCGGGATCAGAGGGTCGCCGCCAGTTCCGTACCCTGGCGGATCGCACGCTTGGCGTCCAGCTCGGCGGCCACGTCGGCACCGCCGATCAGGTGCGGCCGGCCGCCGGCCGCGAGCAGCGCCTCGTACAGGTCGCGGCGCGGCTCCTGGCCGGTGCAGAGCACCACCGTGTCGGCGGGCACGAGCCGCTGCTCCTCGCCGACGGTGATGTGCAGGCCCTCGTCGTCGATCCGGTCGTACGTGGCGCCCGCGACCGAGACGACACCGCGGTGCTTGAGCTCCGCGCGGTGGATCCAGCCGGTGGTGGTGCCGAGGCCGGCGCCGACCTTGGTGGTCTTGCGCTGGAGGAGGTGGACCTGGCGCGGGGGCGCGGGCCGCTCGGGGGCGGTCAGGCCGCCGGGGCCGGTGTACGAGGTGTCGACGCCCCAGTGGCGGAAGTACGTCTCGGGGTCCTGGGAGGCGCCCTCGCCGCTGTCGGTGAGGAACTCGGCGACGTCGAAGCCGATGCCGCCGGCGCCGACGACGGCGACGCGCTCGCCGACGGGGGCTCCGTCGCGCAGTACGTCGAGGTAGTTCACGACGTTGGCGTGGTCGACGCCCTTGATGTCGGGGGTGCGCGGGGTGACGCCGGTGGCGACGACGACCTCGTCGTAGCCCTGGAGGGTCTCGACGTCGGCGCGGGTGTTCAGCCGGACGTCGACGGCGCGGGCGGCGAGCTGGGTGCCGAAGTAGCGGATGGTCTCCTCGAACTCCTCCTTGCCCGGGATGCGGCGGGCGATGTCGAGCTGTCCGCCGATGTGGCCCGAGGCCTCGAACAGGGTGACGGAGTGGCCGCGTTCGGCGGCGGAGACGGCGCAGGCGAGGCCGGCCGGGCCGGCGCCGACGACGGCGACGCGCTTCTTCAGCTGCGTGGGCGAGAGCACGAGCTCGGTCTCGTGGCAGGCGCGCGGGTTGACCAGGCAGCTGGTGATCTTGCCGCTGAAGGTGTGGTCGAGGCAGGCCTGGTTGCAGCCGATGCAGGTGTTGATGGTCTCGGAACGGCCGGCGGCGGCCTTGGCGACGAAGTCGGCGTCGGCGAGGAAGGGGCGGGCCAGCGAGACCAGGTCGGCGCGGCCGTCGGCGAGCAGCTCCTCGGCGATCTCCGGGGTGTTGATGCGGTTGCTGGTGACGAGCGGTACGGAGACCGCGCCCATCAGCCGCTTGGTGACCCAGGTGTAGGCGCCGCGGGGGACGGAGGTGGCGATGGTGGGGATGCGCGCCTCGTGCCAGCCGATGCCGGTGTTGATGATGGTGGCGCCGGCCGCCTCGATCTCCTTGGCGAGGTGGACGACCTCGTCGAGGGTGGAGCCGCCGGGGATCAGGTCCAGCATGGAGAGCCGGTAGATGAGGATGAAGTCCTCGCCGACGGCCGCGCGGGTGCGCCGGACGATCTCCAGCGGGAAGCGCACGCGGTTCTCGTAGGCGCCGCCCCAGCGGTCGGTGCGCTTGTTGGTGGCGGCGGCGATGAACTCGTTGATCAGGTAGCCCTCGGAGCCCATGATCTCGACGCCGTCGTAGCCGGCGAGCTTCGCGAGGCGGGCGGCGCGGACGAAGTCCTCGACGGTGCGCTCGACCTGGACGTCGCTCAGCTCGTTCGGGACGAAGGGGCTGATGGGGGCCTGGAGGGCGCTCGGGGCGACCAGGTCCTTGTGGTAGGCGTAGCGGCCGAAGTGGAGGATCTGCATGGCGATCTTCCCGCCCTCGGCGTGCACGGCCTCGGTGATCACCCGGTGTTCGGCGGCCTCCTCCTCGGTGGTGAGGCGGGATCCCCCCTCGAAGGGGCGGCCGGCGTCGTTCGGGGCGATGCCGCCGGTGACGATCAGCCCGGCGCCACCGCGGGCGCGCTCGGCGTAGAAGGCGGCGAGGCGCTCGAAGCCGCCCGCGTGCTCCTCGAGGCCGGTGTGCATCGAGCCCATGATCACGCGGTTCGGCAGGGTGGTGAAGCCGAGGTCCAGGGGGCTCAGCAGGTGCGGGTACCGGCTCTGGGAACTCATGAGGGGCGCCTCCTCGCGCGGGGGTGATGCACCTGTTCTAGCGAGGAGAGGAGGGTTTTGCAACTAGGTGCATAACCGGGGGCGGGCTTGCGGGGGGCCTGCCGGGCCGGGATTTCCCGGGGTCAGGGGCCCGGCCGGGCGAGGGCTGTGGCGGAGTTCACGCCCGTGACTGCATCGCCGAGAGCCTCCGTACGAAGACGACGGCGAGACCGGCCGCCACGGCGTAGACCAGGTCCGACGCCATGCCGACCAGCACCGCGTCGCGCAGCCCGGCCTCCGTCAGGGCCTTGTCGCCGATCCGGTTGGAGGCCAGCGAGAGCAGCATCGCCGCGCCGAACGCGCCGGACCAGGCGGTGACGGGAACCGGGGAGACGGACGCGCCGACGCCGCGGGGCGGCTTCGGCGCACTGGCCGTCCACATGCGCGTGGCGATCCCGTGGGCGAGGACGGTCCAGCCGACGAACGGGATGAACCAGATGCCGATCGCCCAGCCCGCGCCCCGGCGGAACACTTCGGGAGCGAAGACACCCGCGTTCACCCGGACCCGGTGGAACCAGACGATGAACACCACGGCCGTGGGCACCATCACCAGCAGCGCCAGGCCCATCGCCATCGAGAACAGGCGCCAGGACGGCTCCGGATCCACGGCGCCGCCGAGCGCCTCGTACCGGTTGAGCCCGGCGGCCAGCATGAGCGTGCGGGTCGCTGCGCACACGCCCAGCAGCACGGTCAGCGCGGTGGCCAGGCCCTTGGGCGAGCGGAGCAGCGAGCGTACCGGGGGCGCGCCGAGCGGGGGCAGCGATCTGGTACCGAAGGACATGACGAGGAACCCCCACGGGCGCACGGTGACATGAAGAAGCCCGCCGACGGGGGCGGGCAGCCAGGAACATACTTCACCGGCGCGACCCCGTCCACGCCGTTCCGCGCGGCTGCCCGTACGCTCGGCCGGATGGCAGAAGACCTCACCGTGACGGTGAACGGAGTCCGGCTGGCATACCAGGCGGCGGGGGCCGAGGGCGGCCCGCCCGTTGTCCTGCTGCATGCGCTGGGCGAGCGCGCCGCGGACTGGGAGCGCGTACGGGACGCACTCGCGCGGGACCGGCACGTGTACGCCCTCGACCTGCGCGGGCACGGCCTGAGCGACCGGCCGGCGCAGTACTCGCCGGAGCTGATGCGGGACGACGTCCTGGGCTTCCTGGACGCCCTGGGGCTCGACAGTGTCGACCTGGTCGGGCATTCCCTGGGCGGCGTCGTCGCGTACCTGGTCGCCGCGGAGCAGCCGCGCCGGGTCGGCCGGCTCGTACTGGAGGACGCCCCCGCGCCGCTCCCCCGCATCTCCGCCGCCCCCGTACGACCCGAGGGGGAGCTGGACTTCGACTGGGCGATGGTGCTCGCCGTCAGGGCGGAGCTCGACCGGCCCGATCCGGCGTGGCTGACCGGCCTGGAGCGGATCAGCGCCCCCACCCTCGTCATCTACGGCGGCCCCACGAGCCACCTCGCTGCCGCCTCCTTCGACGAGATCGCCGCCCGCATCCCCGACGCCCGCCTGATCACCCTCCCGTACGGACACCTGATCCACGCGGCGGCGCCCGAGGAATTCACGGCGGCCGTCTCGGCGTTCCTCGCCGCATGACTCGGGAAGCGGAGTTCACCCGCCGCCGGCCGGCCGGTGAAGGCCGAGGCCTACCGGGCCGCGGTCACCGTGCCGGGCCCCGGTCCGGGTGACCGGACCGGGGGCTGGCGGGGATCAGCGGCGGTGGAGGCGGACCGTGACGATCTGGAACGGACGCAGGGTCAGGGGGACCGCGCCCGACCGGGTGGGGGCGCCGACCGCCGTGCCCGACAGCGGGCGTTCCAGGAGGTCGCTCTCGACCGCCGCCGAGAGCGGGAAGCCCGCCGTCAGGACGGCCGTCGCGCGGCCCCCGCGGGACTCGTAGAGGCGGACGACCACGTCGCCGCTGCGGTCCTCCGCCAGTTTGACCGCCTCGACCACCACCGCGTCGTTGTCCAGTGTGAGCAGCGGGGCGACCGGAGCCGCCCCGGACACCACCCGTTCCGGCAGGTTGAGCGCGTGGCCCTCGCGCACCGCGTCCCCGATCCCCGCGCCCGGGGCCAGCGAGAACCGCAGGGTGTGGGCGCCCTGGTCGGTCTCCGGGTCGGGGTAGCGCGGGGCCCGCAGGAGGGAGAGGCGGACCGTGGTGGTCTGGCCCCCGTCCGGCCGCATGTCGCGGGTCACGTCGTGGCCGTACGTGGAATCGTTGAGGACCGCCGTCCCCCACCCCGGCTCCTCCACGTGGATCCACCGGTGCGCGCAGATCTCGAACTTGGCGGCCTCCCAGGAGGTGTTGGTGTGGGTGGCGCGGTGGACGTGCCCGAACTGGGTCTCCGAGGCGGACCGTTCGGCTTTCACGTCCAACGGGAAGGCGGCCTTGAGGAACTTCTCCGTCTCGTGCCAGTCCACCTCGGTGACCATGTCCACCGTCTTGGCCCCCGCCCGCAGTGTGATCGACTGGACCACCGTCGACCGGCCGAAGGAGCGGGCGACGCGGACCGTCACCGCGTCCGGCCCGGTCTGCGCCACCTCCAGCGCGTCCGACTCCACCAAATCCGTCACGCTGTTGCGGTAGAACGCATCGATGTCCCACGCGTCCCACATGTTCGGGAAGTCGGGGTGGATCTGCAGCAGGTTCGCGGCCTGCCCCGGGGCCACCGCCTCCCGGCGCGCCTCCAGGTCGTACGCCGACACGATCAGCCCGCGGCCGTCGATCTCCACCAGCAGCCGCCCGTTGGCGAGGACGTGCCCGCCGCCGTGCCGCTCCTCGGCAGTGACGGGCTGCCCCGCCCCCTCCGGCAGGCCGGCGCCGCCCGCCGGGATGCCGCGCCGGGCGTGCGGGGCGCAGTTGAAGACGAGCTCCGCGGTGCCCTTCCCCGCCAGGGCCAGCTGCGCCGCCAGGGTGATCCCGCGCAGCTCCTCGCGTACGGCCGCGTACGTCGCGCGCGCCTCCCGGTGCACCCAGGCGATGGACGATCCGGGCAGGATGTCGTGGAACTGGTGCAGCAGCACGGTCTTCCAGATCCGCTCCAGGTCCTCGTACGGGTACCCGTACCCCGGCACCCGGACCGCGGCGGTGGCCGCCCACAACTCGGCTTCGCGCAGCAGCGATTCGCTGTGCCGGTTGCCCTGCTTGGTCTTGGCCTGCGAGGTGTAGGTGCCGCGGTGCAGCTCCAAGTACAGCTCGCCAGCCCAGACGGGCGCGTCCGCATACTCGGCGTGCGCCTTCTCGAAGAAGGCGTCGGGCCGCTCGATCTCGACGCGCGGGGAGCCTTCGAGGTCCCGCTGCCGCCTGGCCCGGGCCAGGTGCTCGCGGGTGGGGCCGCCGCCGCCGTCACCCCAGCCGAAGGGGGCCAGGGAGCGCGAACCCCGGCCCTTCTCCTGGTAGTTGCGGGCCGCGAGGGCCAGCTGGGTGCCGCCGAGGTCGCTGTTGTAGGTGTCGACGGGCGGGAAGTGGGTGAAGACACGGGTGCCGTCGATGCCCTCCCACCAGAAGGTGTGGTGCGGGAACTTGTTCACCTGCGACCAGGAGATCTTCTGCGTCAGGAACCACTTCGAACCGGAGAGCTTGACGATCTGCGGCATCGCGGCGGTGTACCCGAAGGAGTCGGGCAGCCAGACGTTGTGGGTCTCGATGCCGAACTCGTCCAGGAAGAACTTCTTCCCGTACAGGAACTGGCGGGCCATGGCCTCGCCGCCGACCATGTTGGTGTCGGACTCCACCCACATGCCGCCGACCGGTACGAACTGTCCGTCCGCGATCTTCTTCTTGACCCGCTCGAAGAGCTCGGGCCGGTGGGTCTTGATCCAGTCGAGCTGCTGCGCCTGCGACATGGCGAAGACGAACTCGGGGTGCCCGTCCATCAGGTTGACCATGTTGGACGCGGTGCGGGAGACCTTGCGGACCGTCTCGCGCAGCGGCCACAGCCAGGCGGAGTCGATGTGGGCGTGGCCGACCGCGCTGATCCGGTGCGCGGAGGCGTTGGCCGGGGCGGCGAGCACCCCGGCGAGCCGTGCGCGTGCGGCGGCCGCCGTCCCGGGGACATCGCCCAGGTCCACCGCGTCGAGGGCGGCGTCGATGGCGCGCAGGATCTCGTACCGCCGGGCGTCGGCCTCGCCGAGCTGCATCATCAGGTCGTAGAGGACTTCCAGGTCCTGGACGAGTTCCCAGACCTCGGTCTCGAAGACGGCGAGGTCCATCCGGGCGAGCCGGTAGAGGGGCTGGTCGCCGCTGGTCTGCCGGTCGCCCTCGTACGTCGCGGAGTGGTCGACCAGAACGGGGTTGGAGGCCGCCTCGACGTACCACTCGACCTGCTCGCCGCCGGCGGCGGAGTCGGCGACGCGCACCCAGTCGTTGTACGGGTTGAGGGCCTTGACCTCGCTGCCGTCGGCCCGGTGGACGAGTCCCTCGCACTGGAAGCCGGGCATCATCCGGTCGAAGCCGAGGTCGAGGACGGCCTCGACCGTACGGCCCGCCCAGGCTGCCGGGACGGTACCGGTGACCTTGAACCAGGTGGTTCCCCAGGCCGGGCCCCACGTCTCGCCGATCGCGCAGGGCCCGTACGCAGCCGCCAGACCCGCGGCGACCGGCACGGGCTCACCCGGAGCCTCCCAGCGCCCGATCTCCAGCGGGACCGGGCGGGAGTGGACGGCGGGCTTGATGCGCTCCTTGAGAACCCTGCGCAGGCGGTGTTCGGTGATGCTGCGGTCGTCGTGCATGACGGCTGCTCCAAGGGAGGGAGGTCGGGTGACGGCAGGAGGAGGGGCGGGCGTACGGGAGGGGCGGGCGGCCGAGGCGGGACGGCTCAGGTCTTGACGGCTCCCTCGCCCACTCCCTTGAAGAAGAAACGCTGGAGGGCGAAGAAGAGCAGCATCATCGGCAGGAGCGCCGCCATCGCGCCGGCGGCGATGATCCGCTGGTCGTTGGTGGTGCTGGCGCCGGCCAGGGTCTTCAGGCCGAGCTGGAGCGTGTAGTGGTCGCTGTTGGTGAGGACCAGCAGGGGCCAGAGGAAGTCGTCCCAGGCACCCATGAAGCTGGTGATGCAGACGACGGCCAGGGCCCCCTTGGCGGCGGGGAGGAAGAGACGGGTGAACCGGGTCCACTCGTCGGCGCCGTCCAGGACCGCGGACTCCTCCACCTCCTTGGGCACGGCGAGGAACGCCGAGCGCATGATCATGATGTTGAGGACGGAGACCGCGCCGGGGAGCCACACGCCGACGAGGGTGTCGACCAGGCCCATCTCGCGGACGGTCAGGAACATCGAGATCATCACGGACTCGAAGGGGAACATGAGGGTGGCCACGAGCACCGTGAAGACGCTCTTGCGGCCCTTCCAGCCGGCCCGGGAGAGGGCGTACCCGCCCATCGCGGCGAACAGCATGTTCGAGGTGATGGCGAGGACGGCCACCACGAGCGTGTTGCCGACGTACTGGAGCAGCGGGAACGAGTCGGCGACGAGGGCGTAGTTGCCGAGGGTGGGCTGCGAGGGCAGCACGCCGTCGTACACGTTCTCGGTACGGCCGCGGATCGACGTCAGGAACTGCCAGACGATCGGGCCGAGCATCACGACGAGCATCAGGATCAGCGTGGCGTACCGGGCGGCGAGCCCGATCCGGCGGCGCCTGCGGTCGGCGCCGGCGCGCGTCGCGGTACGTGCTGAGGCCGAGGCAGGTGGCGCGGTACGTGTCGCGGTGCTCACCTCTCGTCCCCCTTCGACAGGCGGCGGCCCAGCAGGCTGAAGACCAGGGTCAGCAGGAACAGCAGGATCGAGATCGCGGAGGCGTAACCCGTCTCGCCGGAGAATCCGAGGCCGACCTGCCGGATGAGGAACGGCAGGGTGCGTGCCCCGCCGCCGGGACCGCCGCTCTCGCCGCCGAGGATGTAGATCTCGGTGAAGACGCGCAGCGCGGAGATGGCGGAGAGCGTGCCGACCAGCAGCATCATCGGCTTCACCTGCGGGACGGTGATGCTGAAGAAACGGCGTACGGGTCCGGCCCCGTCGAGTGCCGCCGCCTCGTAGAGGGAGGCCGGCACGTTCCCGAGGGCGGCGAGGTAGAACACCATGTAGTAGCCGAGGCCCTTCCACACGGTCACGATCATCGCGGAGACCAGCAGCATGGTGCTGTCCGTCAGGAACGGGATCGGCTCCGAGACGATGCTCAGCCTCCGGAACACGGTGTTGACGAGCCCGTCGCTGCGCAGCACCCACTGCCAGATCAGGCCGACGACCACGGCCGAGGCGATCACCGGGGTGTAGAAGGCGGAGCGGAAGAACCCGATGCCGGGGATCTTCCCCTGGACGAGCACGGCGAGGGCCAGCGGGAGGAGGACCAGGCACGGCACCACGACCACCAGGTACAGCACGCTGTTGCCGGTGGCGGTCCAGAAGTCGGGGTCGGCGAAGGCACGGGTGTAGTTGTCGAAGCCGACGAAGGTGCCGCCGCGCAGGATCTGGGCGTCGGTGAAGGAGAGGATGACGGTGTTGACGAACGGCCAGAGGCTGAACAGCGCCACCATCAGCAGGCCGGGGGCGAGGAAGAGGTAGGGGGTCCACCAGCTGCGGTGGACCAGCCCGGTCTCGACCTCCATGGCCGCGAGGGCCTTGCGGCGCCGTCTGGCGGCGCGCGTCATTTCTGCGCCGACTTGGCGAGCAGCTGGTTCGCCTCCTCCTGGGCCTTGCGCACGGCCGTCTTCGGGTCCTGCTCGCCCTGGATCGCCTTCTGCATCTCGCGGACGACCGCGTCGCCGACCTGGTTCGACCACTGGACGGGGGTGTTGGCGTCGAGTGCGGCGCTCTTCAGCTGCTCGGCGCCGACCGCGCGGGCGACCGTCTCGGCGTCCTTGCCGTCGCCCCGGTCCGCGAAGCGCGGATCGGCGAGGCCCTGGGCGTTGGACGGGTAGATGGTCGCGTTCTTGGAGAACTCCACCTGGTTGGGGCCGTTGGTGACCCACTTGGCGAACTCGCTCGCCGCGTCGAGGTGTTCGGTGTCCTTCTTGATGCCGAGCGACTGGGCGTAGATGCCGATGTGGCCGAGCTTGCCGGTGACGGCCCCCGCCACCTGCGTGCCGGCGTAGACCTGCGGGGCGTTCTGCTTGATGTCCTTGACGAAGCCCGGGGAACCGGGTCCGAAGACGAGCTTGCCGCCGCCGTAGAGCTGGTTGATGTCGTCGGACTTGAGGAGGGACTCCTTGGGCATGGCGCCCTTGGCGTACAGGTCCTTCATCCGCTCGACCCACTCGACGGCCTTGGGGGTGTCGAAGACGAACCGGTCCCGCTTCTCGTTCAGGATCGGCACGCCCATCTTCTGCCAGTCCCCGGGCAGCCGGCCCTTGGGGTCGGCCATGAAGGCGGAGTACCGGCCGCCCGACGAGGCGGCGATCTTGTCGGCGTAGTCGAAGAACTGCTCCACGCTGGCCGGCGGTTGCGCCGGGTCCAGGCCCGACTTCTCGAAGAGCTCCTTGTTGTACGTGAGGATCTCCGGGGTCACGTACCAGGGATACGCATACACACCGTCGCCTTTCCCCGGGAGCTTGAACTGCTCCCACGCCCCGGGGACGTACTCCTTGGCGACCTCGGGGTCGAGCTTGGCGACGTCGGCGAGCAGGCCGCGGTCGCCGAGGAGCTGGAAGGAGTCGGTGGACAGGTTGACCACGTCGGGGAGGGCTCCGGCCTGGGCGTCGGCGACGAGCTTCTCGTTGTAGCCGTCGCCGGGCACGTCCTCCCATCTGACCTTGACCTCGGGGTACTTCTTCTCGAAGGCGTCGATGACGCCTTGGACGTACGCCGTGAACTTGGGCTTGAGCTGGAGGGTGCGGAAGGTGATCTCGCCGGCCACCTTGCCGCTCTTCTTCGCCTCCGGCACATCTGCGGCGCCCCCGCTCACTCCGCAGGCGGAGACCGAGAGGAGCGTGCCGGCCACGAGCGTGGCGATGGCTGTACGGGTCGCGTTCGAACGGGTCATCGTCGCCACCTTCAGGGGGAGTTCCGGCCTCACTGCCGGAGCGCGCAGCCCACGCTGACCCCACATCGCGATCGCGTCAATGCGGCCAAAGTCCCGATGGGCGGGTACCCGTAGGTCTCATATCACGACAGCGGGCCGACAGGCAGAGGAAACCCACAGAGTCAACACCGCAGCGACCTGCACTAATGCGCTTTAGTTGTTAACCGATCCGAAGTGATATCGATTCCATAACAAATCTGCTCCGGCGTCAGATGTTGACTTCTTATGGGCGGTTCGAGAGGCGACGCACTAATGCGGTTTACCAGAGGCCGCGCCAAAGCCCCTTACGCACTTCGGCTGCCTGGGTTCGGTCGGACGGTGCCAACCAGCAGGCGGACGACGCCCGACGTGGGGAAGCGCATACCGAGCCGACGCGCCGGACCACCCCCGATGCCGTTCTCGTCGCCGCCAGGTGCGGGTTGGCCGGGCCCCGACCCGGAAGGGGCCTGCTCATGGGCCCCGCGTGGGGATCCGGACAGCCGGGACCAGGCCCCTGCATCCCCGATGGACCCGCATGTCGATCTGTCCCAGGTGACCGTTCCTTTGGGGCTTCCCGGCAGTCCTTGTCTTTCCGGGGTGGGACGGTCGGTCAAGGGTGGCCGCAGGCCATCGCGCAGCGACGCGACCGCAGGGAGCGCCCTTGAGGGACCGGCCCGCACCGGAAGGACTATGGGACTGGCGGGAAACCCCCAACCCTCCCCGATCCCGATCAGTCAGCCACGGACCCCCGAAGTCACCGCCCCGCAGACCACCACCCGCCTCGCCCTCGCCCTCACCCCCGCCCCCGCCCCCGCCCGGCTCCACGAGGCCGCTACTTCATGCGGTACTCGACCTTCTCCGCGAGCTTGCCGTCCTTGAAGCAGAAGCGGAACACGGTCTCTTCCCCGTCCTTGCTGTCCGCGGCGGATATGTACCAGGAGCAGACGGTGCCCTCGGGTTCGGCCGGGCCGCCCGACTTCAGGGCGCCCTTGATGAAGCTCTCGCCGGACGGCATCTTGGCGCGGACCGCGTCCTCCGGGTCGCCGACGTTCACCGACCGGTAGACGCCGGGTTCGAGCATGGTCTTGCCGGCTGCGTCGACGACCTTCCCGACGCCGAAGACGAGTGCCGCAACGGCCGCGAGGCCGAGCACCAGCACCACTCCGCAGCCGATCAGACAGCCGTTGCGCTGCGCCACGTCCGTTCCTCCGTACCTTGCCGATCCTCGTTGACACCCAGACCTTCGCAAGCCACGGGGACCGAGCGCTGTCCTCCAAAGTCTTCGGCACCCGCAACGATCGTCGTTCGAGGTCAGGCCCCCTCGCCCGTGTATACAAGAGGAAAGGATGATACGGACGATACGGACGAAACAAGAGGAACCCACCGTGAGTGAGACCATCGAGCCTCTGATCGTCGTCGGCGTGGACGGTTCGAACCACTCGAAGGAAGCCCTGCGCTGGGCCGTCGCCCAGGCCAAGGCCATCGGCGGGCGGGTACACGCCGTCATGAGCTGGGAGTGGAACACCAATCCGTTCGCCCTGGGCACGAGCACGAACACGAGCACGGGCGCGACCACGGGCATGCAGGGCGATCCGGTCGGCGCCGAGGAGACGGCCCGCCAGAAGCTGGCGGACACCGTGGCCTCGGCGGTCGGCACCTCGCCCGGCGTCCCCGTCTTCCGCCGTGTCGAACAGGGCTCGCCGGCCCAGGTGCTGGTGGACGCCTCCAATGAGGCGGACCTGACGGTGGTCGGCACCCGGGGCTACGGCGGCTTCAAGGGCGCCCTGCTCGGCTCGGTCAGCCAGCAGGTGGTGCAGTACGCGGCAAGCACCGTGGTCGTCGTACGCGAGGGCGCGGACGAAGACTGACGCCCGCCCCCCTCCCCGACCGTCAGTTGCCGGGGGCCGTCAGGTCCCCGGGGTCGGTGTTCGCCCCGCACAGGACGACGGCCACCCGCTCGCCCAGCGGCTCGGGCGAATTCCGTACGGCCGCCAGGGCCGTGGCCGCGCCCGCCTCCACCACGATCCGGTGCTCCTCCCACAGAGCGCGCCGGGCTGCGGTGATCGCGGCGTCCGGGACCAGGACGGACCGTACGTTCTTCTCCTGCGCGGCAGCCAGCGCAGCAGCCGAGACCCGGGTGGCGCCCAGCGAGTCGGCGGCGACCGAGTCCACGGCCACATCGACGAGCCGGCCCGCCTCCAATGCCGCGTTCAGGGCCCGGCAGTTCTCCGGCTCGGCCGCGATCACCCGTACGCCGTGTTCGCGGGCCGCGGCGGCGACACCGGCGAACAGCCCGCCGCCGCCGACCGCGACGACCACGGTGTCCAGACCGGGCAGCCCGGCCCGGATCTCGTCCAGCAGGGTGCCCGCGCCCGCCGCGATGAGCGGGTGGTCGTACGCGTGGCTGCTCAGCGCGCCGCCGGCCGCCGCGAACTCCTCGCAGGCGGCCAGCGCTTCGGCGTACCGGTCGCCGACGAGCCGTACGTCGGCGCCGTAGCCGCGCAGCCTCTCCACCTTCACGCGGGGTGCGTTGGCGGGCAGGAAGACCGTGGCGGGGACGGACTGCGCGCGGGCCGCCCAGGCGCAGGCGAGGCCCGCGTTGCCGCCGGAGGCGATGGTGACGCCCGCGTCCGGGAGGGTGCCGGCCTCGCGGTGGGCGGCCAGGAAGTTGCGGGCGCCGCGGGCCTTGAAGGACCCGGTGTGCTGGAGGTACTCCAGCGCGTACCAGAGGCCCTCGGCGGCGGGCACCACCGCAACCGGGCGGACCGACCCGGATATCCGGTCGGCGGCTGCGCGTACGGCGGCGTAGTCGAGCTGCTGTTCCATGACGTCCATGACGGGGTCCCTTCGGGCGACTTCGGGCGACTTCGGGCGGCTTCAGGCGGCGGCAGGCCGGTTGGCCTCGATCAGCTGGCGCAGGGCGCCGTAGTACACCTCGTGGTCGGTCAGGGCCGGCAGTACGTCGGCCAGCCCGCCCGAGAGCACGGGGAACCGCTCCGGATCCAGCGCGGCGAGGGCCGCCCGCGAGGCGGCGGTGGCTCCGGCCGGATCCCGGTGGTCCACGAAGGCGGCGCTGCCGAGGGTGAGCAGGTACATACGGCGGTAGGCGGTCATCGCCTCGGCGGCGGTCATCCCGGCGGCCACGCTGTCGGCGAGCGCGGGCTCGACCAGCCGGGCCAGCAGCTGGCGGCCGAGCCAGGGGCGGCCGCCACGGAGCACCAGCAGCCCGGGGTGGGCGGTGAGCAGCCGGTAGAGGGCGGTGAACCGCAGCTCGGTGGCCTCGGCCCAGCCGGTCCCGGCCGGGATCTCGGGCAGCTGCCCGGCGAGGTGCTCGGTGCACAGGTCGAGCAGTCCGGCGAGGTCGGTGCAGCGGCGCTGGACGGTGGCGTGGGAGACCTCGAGCCGGTCTGCGAGGGCGCGGAAGCTCAGCGCGTTCGGCCCTTCCTCGTCGAGGAGGCGCAGGGCGGTGACGGCGATCGCGTCGGGCGTCGCGCGGTCCAGGGCGGCTGATCTCCTCGGCATGAGATACATCGTATCAGACGATGGAACATACGACGTATCGCCGCTGCCTCACCCCGATCGTGTGACGTCGACTACGGCCATATTGCTGGTCATTGAGCCATAACCATCGACTTATGTTGACAGCGGGTAGTCGCACCGCTGCACTGAGCGCACTGCAGCCCCACCTCAAGGAGTCTCCGTGCCGCCTCGCCTGCGTGCGTCGCTCCCCTGCCTGACCGCGGCCGCCCTGCTCGCCCTCTGCCTCGCCCCCGCCCCCGCGGCGGCCGAGCCCTACGCGACCTCGGACAGCCCGCTCGCGCTCACCCCGCCCATGGGCTGGAACAACTGGGCGCACTACATGTGCGACATCGACGAGGCCAAGGTGGTCGCGAACGCCGACGCACTGGTGTCCAGCGGCCTCGCCGCCAAGGGCTACGACACGGTGACCGTCGACGACTGCTGGATGACCAAGAGCAGGGACGCGGACGGCAGCCTGGTCGTCGACACGCAGAAGTTCCCGCACGGCATGGCCTGGCTCGGCGAGTACCTGCACGCCAAGGGCCTGAAGTTCGGCATCTACGAGGACGCCGGCTCCCTCACCTGCGAGCGCTACCCCGGCAGCGGCTCCCCCGACGGCGGCGGCCCGGACCACTACGCCCAGGACGCGCGGCAGTTCGCGTCGTGGCAGGTCGACTACGTCAAGATGGACGGCTGCAACCTGTGGGTGCCGCCCGGGAAGACGAAGGAGCAGGCGTACCGCGACGCGTACAACGCCGTCGCCGAAGGCCTGCGGGCGAGCGGCCGCGACATGGTGCTCTCGGCTTCCGCCCCCGCCTACTTCCAGCAGGGCGAGTGGGGCGGCTCCGACTGGCACAAGGTCCTCGGCTGGGTCGGCGAGACCGGCCAGCTGTGGCGCGAGGGCAAGGACATCAAGGTCTACAACGCGACCGCGCCCGCAACCTCCCGGTGGAGCTCGGTGCTGGGCAACTACGGCTACAACCGCTGGCTCGGCCGGTACGCGGGTCCCGGCAACTGGAACGACCCCGACTTCCTGATCGCGGGTGCCCCCGGGCTCACCGAGGCCGAGAGCCGCAGCCAGGTGGGCCTGTGGGCGATGATGGCGGCCCCGTTCATCCTGTCCTCCGACGTCTCGAAGCTCACCCCGGCCGGGCTGGCCGCCCTGGGCAACACCGACGTGATCGCGCTGGACCAGGACCCGATGGGCCGCCAGGGCGCGGTGCTCTCCGCCAACGCCACCTTCGAGGTGCTCGCGCGGCCGCTGGCGAACGGCGACCGCGCCGTCGCCGTGCTCAACCGGTCCGCCGGCACCCGGGACATCTCCGTACCGCTCTCCGACATCGGGCTGTACTCCTGCACGGTCGACGCCAAGGACCTGTGGAGCGGCAGGAGCACCGAAGTCTCGACCTCCCTGACGGGGAAGGTGGCGGCGCACGACACGGCGGTCTTCCGGCTCACCCCGCGCGAGGGGTGCGGCGCGGCCGTCCCGACCGGGCAGATCACCGGGAACGGCGCCCAGTGCGTGGACGGGGTCAACACCTCCGGGGTGGGCGCGGTGGTCCTTGCGCCGTGCACTGCGGCCGCCGACCAGCGCTGGGTCCTGGGGCCGGAGGCGAGCGTACGCCTGACCGGCAAGTGCCTGTCGGCGGGTGAGGACGGAGTCGTGGAACTGGCCGCCTGCGCGCCCGGCGAGCCGGGCCAGGGCTGGACGCACCGCCGGGACGGGGCGCTGGTCGAGGACGTGAGCGGGCTGTGCCTGACGGCTCCCGCCGCGGCCGCCACCCCGGACGCCGCGGCCGAGCGGCTGCGGCTGACCGACTGCGGCGAGCACCGTGTCGACCAGGCCTGGTCCCTGCCGGTCTGACGACCCGCCGGGGCTGCCGTCCGGGGCCGACCCCGGACAGCGCCCGGTCGGCGGCCCCGATCGCGCATCGGGCCACCGGCCCACGACGCAGGACGCACGACGCACGACGCACGACGCAGCACGACCAGACCGGACCCACGGGCCCCGGCACGGGACGAGGTCCGGATCAGACCGGGATCAGACCACGGATCGGTGACTCATCGGATGACGAACTCCCCGCCCCGGCGCCGGCGGCGCGCGCAGCTGCGCCGCCGGGCAGCCCTCGCCACGCTGCTGGCCCTGCTCTGCGCCGGCTCCCCCGCACTGGCCGACGTGGCCGACGCGGACCACGTACGAGGCCCCGCGCCCGCGCCCGTACGGGACCACGCGCGCGGCCCGGCACACCGCGGCTCCCCCGGCGCGTCGAAGCCCCGGGCCTTCGACGCCGGGCCCGCGCGGGCCGCGCTGGAGCGGCTGCTGCCCCGCCATGCCGCCCAGTTCACCCTCGTACCCGATCCGGCCGCCGGAGCCGACACGTTCACGGTGTCCGGCTCGGCCGGCGCCGTCACCGTGCGCGGGTCCACCGGCGCCACCCTGCTCACCGGTGTCGGCTGGTACCTCCAGCACATCGCCGGGGCCGACATCGGCTGGCCAGGCGACAGCATCGGCATGCTGCCCGCGCGGCTGCCCGCCGTGCCCGCGCCGGTCACCCGCAGCGCGCTCGTCCCGCACCGCTACGCCCTCAACGACACCGACGACGGCTACTCGGGCCCGTACCGCACCTTCGAGCAGCACCAGCGGCAGATCGACCTGCTCGCCCTGCACGGCATCAACGAGGTGTTCGTCCAGGCCGGCGCCGAGTACCCCTACTACCGGGCGCTCCAGGGCTTCGGCTACTCCGCCGCCGAGCTGCGCGAGTGGATCCCCGGCCCCGGCCACCAGAGCTGGTGGCTGCTGCAGAACCTGAGCGGATTCGGCGGCCCGGTCTCCGAGCGGCTGATGCAGGAGCGCGCCGAGCTCGGCGGGCGGATCGCCGAGCAGCTGCGCGGGCTCGGCATGACCCCGGTGCTGCCGGGCTACTTCGGCACGGTGCCGCCGGGGTTCGCCGCCCGCAACCCGGGCGGGACGACGGTGGCGCAGGGCGACTGGGCGGGCTTCGACCGGCCCGACTGGCTGGACCCGTCCTCGCCGGTGTTCGGGAAGCTGGCCGCCACGTACTACGCGGAGCAGCGCGCCGTGTTCGGGGACAGCACGATGTACCGGATGAGCCCGCTGCACGAGGGCGGGAAGGCGGGAAATGTCGACGTGAAGGCGGCCGCCGGCGCCGTCCAGTCGGCGCTGCACGCCGCGCACCCGGGCGCGATGTGGGCGGTGCTGGGCTGGCAGGACAGCCCGAAGGCGGAGCTGCTCGCCGGGGTGGACACCTCGAAGCTGCTCATCCTCGACGGGCTGTCCGACCGCTACAACCGCCTGGACCGCGAGGCGCGCTGGGGCGGGGCCCCGTACGCGATGGGCACGATCTACAACTTCGGCGGGCACACCACGATCGGCGCCAACTCCTCGGTGTGGATCGAGCGGTTCGGTCCCTGGCGGGCCAAGACCAAGAGTGCGCTGAAGGGCATCGCCTACCTGCCGGAGGCCACCGGCACCAACCCGGCCGCCTTCGACCTGTTCACCGATCTCGCCTGGGAGCCCGGGACGATCGACCAGCGCACGTGGTTCGCCGATTTCGCGGGCCGCCGGTACGGGCGGCCCGACAAGGAGGCGGCGGCCGCCTGGGAGGAGCTGCGCAAGGGCCCCTACAGCACCTCCTCGGGCCTGTGGTCGGAGTCCCAGGACAGCCTGTTCACCGCCCGGCCCGGCCTGACCGCGGTGGGCTCGGCGTACTGGAGCCCCAAGTCGATGCGCTACCCGGCCGATGCGGTCCGCCGGGCCCTGGACCACCTGCTCAAGGTGGATCCGAAGCTGCGCGGCTCCAGCGCCTACCGCTTCGACCTGGTGGACACCGCCCGGCAGGCCCTCGCCAACCACTCGCGGGTGCTGCTGCCGAAGATCAAGGCGGCCTACGAGGCCAAGGACCTGGCCCGGTTCCGCGAGCTGACCGGGCAATGGGCGGACGGGGAGCGGCAGTTGGATGCGATCACCGGTTCCGACCCGAACTTCCTGCTCGGCAACTGGCTCTCCGCGGCCCGCTCCTGGGGCGCGGACGAGGCCGAGCAGGACCGGTACGAGTACGACGCCCGCTCGATCCTGAGTGTGTGGGGCCGGCGCAGCACCAGCGAGGGCGGCTTCCTGCACGACTATGCGAACCGCGAATGGAGCGGACTGGTCGGGGAGTTGTACGCGCCCCGCTGGGCGGCCTACTTCGAGACGCTCGAGGAGTCACTGGTCCGGCGGGCGGCGCCCCGGGAGATCGACTGGCACGCGTACGAGGAGGACTGGGCCCGGCGCACCACCCGGCATCCGAGCGGGGCGAACGGCCCGAGCGGGGATCCGCACACCCTGGCCACGGCCGTCGCCACGGCCCTGAAGTCCTGGGAGGGGGGCGCCCGCTGACCTTCTACACCACCCGGCGCGGCGGCGGTCGGATCATGCTCTGATCATCACCCGCCCGTGGGAATCCCGGTACCCGTGCGAGGGAGAAACCCTCCTGCGGTTCGACGCACGGGACGGGCACTCGGTTGACTGTCCGGAACGATCAGGGGCGGCCGTCGGAGCATCCGGCGACCGCCCCTTCCGACGCCGTGACGGCCCGACGCCAGCAGGAGTGCACCGAGCATGTCCCAGACCGGACGCGAACGGCCCGGACAGCCCGGGCATCCCGCACAGCCCGGGCCGCAGGACGCCGCCCAGGACGCCACGCCCACCGGGGACCACGGGCCCGCCGGGGACCGCAAGCCCGCCGTGACCCTGGAGCTGCTGACGCTCCTCGCCGCCGGGGTCGCCGATCTGGCCCTCGACCAGTTACGGCAGTCCGCCGACCGGGCCCAGGACGTACTGCGCCGCCCCGACCTGCGGGACCTGCTCACGGACGGGGTCGTGGAACTGCGCAAGCGCGGCGAGCTGGCCACCCGCCGGGCGGGCGCGGGAACGGAGAACCACCTGGAGACCATGGCCCGGCGGGCCGCCGAGCGCGTCGCGGGCGAGGGCCACCCCCGTGCATGACCACACCGGCTTCAAGGAGCGCATCGACGAGGTGCTGGTCCGGCTGGCCGACGAGGAGGAACAGGCGCTGCTCGGGCTGCACGTCGAACTCTTCCCGCTGTCCGAGCAGTTGCGCCGCTCGCTGGCGGGCGGGAAGCGGATCCGGGCCGCGTACCTGTACTGGGGCTGGCGGGCGGCGGGGCAGCCCGACTGCGAGGGCGTGATCCGGGCCGCGGCCGCGATGGAGCTCGTCCACGCGGCCGCCTGCACCCACGACGACATCATCGACGACAGCCGGATGCGGCACGGCCGGCTCACCGCGCATGCCGCCTTCGCCGCCGCCGGACAGCGCTCCACCGCCCTCGCGATGATCCTCGGCGACCTGCTGATGGGGTACGCCGGACACGTCTTCAGCTCCTGCGGGCTGCCCGGCGCCTATCTGGCCCGGACCGTCCCCCTCTGGTCCACGCTGCTGCGCGAGACGATGGCGGGCGAGTTCCTGGAGGTGCTGCGCACCCGGGCGCAGCCGGCCCGGGAGCCTCAGGTGGCGGAGTCGCTGGAGGTGGCCCGCTTCAAGACGGCCAAGTACACCGTCGAGCGGCCGCTGCACCTGGGCGCCACCCTCGGCGGGGGATCCCGCGCCCTGCTGGATGCCTTCTCCGCGTACGGGCTCCCGCTCGGCGAGGCCTTCCAGCTGCGCGACGACCTGCTGGGCACCTTCGGTGACCCGGCCAGGACCGGCAAGTCGAACGTGGACGACCTGCGGGACGGCAAACCGACCGCGCTGCTCGCGCTGACCGTCGCGGCGGCCGGCGCCGACGACCGGCGGCTGCTCGCCAAGCTGGTCGGCCGGCCCGACCTTGCCGAGGAAGAGGCCGCGGCCGTACGTGAGTTGATGGAGCGCTGCGGGGCGCGGCAGCAGGTCGAGGACATGATCCGGGAGCGCATCGCCCGGGCCGCCGCCGCGCTGGACGCCGTGCCGATGCCCGCGGAGGCGCGGTCCGCGCTGTGCGAGCTCGCCGGAACCGCAGCCGAGCGCTCGCTGTAGCCGCGGGCGGCGCCCGGCCCACTGCCGTCGGCCCCCGACCCGCTCAGGCCTCCGGATCCCGCACCCCCGCCCCCGCTCGCGTACCCGCGCGCCCGCGCGCGCTCCCGAACAGACGAGAAGGACGAGTGAAGTGACCACCGCCAACACCGCCTCACCACGACCCCGTTACGACGACGCCGCCCTCGACGCCCTGTCCGCCCAGGGTGATCCGCTCGCCGACGAGACCGTCGCCGCGCTGTTCCACCGCAAGGAGGTGGGCGACTTCAACACGCTCATGCGGTTCTTCACCACCGCCGGGGACCCGCTCCCCGAGCGTCTCCCGGCCTCCGCGCGTGGCTACTTCGAGGCCACCGCCGTGCCCCCGGCCTGGGTCGACTGGGACGTCATGGAACAGGCCCGGCTGTTCTTCATGGACAACGCCGCCCACATCAACACCGGCCTGTCCTTCGCCGCGATGCCCGTCAGCTACGCCGTCCCCCGGATGGCCCGGCTGCTCTCCTCGACGCACTCGCTCGCGTACCCCTCCCGGCGGATGGCCAACACCGGCCAGTTCGTCACGTACCTCATGCGGACCGACTCCTTCGCGGAGGGCAGCAAGTTCATCCCTGCCGCGCAGAAGGTCCGGCTGCTGCACGCGGCGGTGCGCCACCACCTGCGCCACGGCGGCCACTGGGACGTCGAGCGGGACGGCCTCCCGATCTGCCAGGAGGACATGATCGCCGGGCAGACCTTCTTCTCGCTGCTGGTGCTCGACGCCATGCACCGGCTCGGCATCCACATGAGCGAGGAGGGCGCGGAGGCCTACTACTACGCCTGGCGGGTCGTGGCCGCCCTGCTGGGCTGCGACATGTCGGCCGTACCGGAGAACCTCGCCGAGGCCCGCGCGTACTGCGACCTCTACCTGCTGCGCCATCTCGGCCCCTCGCCGGAGGGAGTCGGCCTGGGCGCGCAGCTGCTGCGGCTGTACGAGGACGTGGTCCCCGGCACGCTCTTCGACCCCATGGTCCCGGCCACCGTCCGCTACCTGGTCGGCGACACCATCGGCGACTGGCTGGAGATCCCGCGCAGCCCCTGGGACTCGGCGGCCAAGGCCGTCCCCGTGTTCCTGGGGCTTCTGGAGACCATCGAGGACAGCAGCCCCTTCGCGGAGTGGGCGCTGGACAAGGCGGGCTCGCTGCTCGCCGGCTTCGAGCTGTCCGCGCTGACCCGGGGCCGGGTCATGCACCACGCCATCCCGGCCGAGCTGAAAGCCGAGTACGGGGTGAAGGCGCCCCGCACCGGGCGCTGGGTGCCGCCGGCGCCGGTGCACTGACCCGGACGGGGCCGAACGGGCGCGGCCGGGCGCGGGCCCGCCCGGGTCGGAGTGACACTGGAGCCGGCGGGCGGGTCCCCTCCCGTACCGGCGCCCGACACCCGGTATCCGGTGTCCGGCACCCGGTATCCGGCTTCGCGGCGGACGGTGACTGCGCATGACCCGTGTGAAGGCAGACCTGGGGCGGCGGCGCCGCATCCTGGGCGGTGCCGTCTGCGGGCTGGTCGCCGCCTGCGCGGGACTGGCCGTGGCGGAGCTGGCTTCGGCGGCCGTCCGGCCGGAATCCTCCCCGATCACCGCGGTCGGCGGAGCCGTCGTCGACCGTACGCCGGTCGGCGTCAAGGAATGGGCGATCCGGGAGTTCGGCACCGCCGACAAGCTGCTGCTGGCCCTCGGGATCATCGTCGTGCTGGGTGCGGTCGCCGCCCTGGCCGGGGTGCTCGCCGTACGGCACCTGCCCGCCGGGATCGTGCTCGCCGGCTGTTTCGGGCTGGTCGGGGCGGTGGCCGCGCTCAGCCGGCCGGAGGCGACCTGGCGTGACGCACTGCCGTCGCTGGTGGGCGGGCTGGCCGCCGCCGGGGTGCTGTTCCTGCTGGTCCGCGCGCTGACCGGGCCCCGCCCGGTGGGCGCGCCGCCGGGCGGGGCCTGGTCGGTCGACCGGCGCGGCTTCGGCCGGCTGGTCGCCGCGGCCCTCGTGGCCTCGGCCGGGATCGGGTACGCGGGGCGCCGGCTCGGCGCGTACGGCTCGGCGGGGGCCACGGCATCCCGGGCGGATCTGGTCCTGCCGAAGCCGGCCGTGCCCGCGCCGCCCGTCCCGCCCGGCGCGGACCTGCGGGTGCCCGGGATCTCCCGGTTCATCACGCCCAACCGGGACTTCTACCGGGTGGACACCGCCCTGGTCGTCCCCCGGGTGGACGCGGACACCTGGCGGCTGCGCATCCACGGCGAGGGCGTCTCGAACCCGCTCGAATTCGGGCTGCGCGAGCTGCTGGCCCGGCCGCTCGTCGAGCACGACATCACCCTCTGCTGCGTGTCGAACGAGGTCGGGGGCCCGTACGCGGGCAATGCCCGCTGGCTCGGCGTGCGCCTGGCCGACCTGCTGCGCGAGGCGGGGGTCCGGCCGCCCTCGCAGGGCGGTCCGGCGGACCAGCTCGTGGCGCGCTCGGTGGACGGGATGACGATCGGCACGCCCGTCGAGACGGTGATGGACGGCCGGGACGCGCTGCTGGCCGTCGGGATGAACGGCGAGCCGCTGCCCTTCGCGCACGGCTTCCCCGTACGGATGGTCGTACCGGGCCTGTACGGGTACGTCTCGGCGTGCAAATGGCTGCGCGAGCTGCGGCTGACGACCTTCGCGGCGTACGACGCGTACTGGGTGCGCCGGTCCTGGGCGCAGCAGGCCCCGGTCAAGACCCAGTCCCGGATCGACACCCCGCGCCCGTCCGCCGAGCCGGAGGAGGGCCGGGTGGCGGTGGCCGGGGTGGCATGGGCGCAGCACCGCGGGATTTCCCGGGTCGAGGTACGGGTCGACGCGGGCCCGTGGCACGAGGCCCGGCTGGGGGCCGCGGACGGCAACGACACCTGGCGGCAGTGGGTGTGGGTGTGGGAGGCGACCCCCGGCGCACACAGGCTGGAGGTCCGCGCCACGGACGGCACGGGCGCCGTCCAGACGGGCGTGCGCACCGGGACCGTCCCCGACGGGGCGACCGGGTGGCACTCGGTGTCGGTGCGTGTCCGCCCCGCCTCCCGGAGGAAGGGATGATGCGGACACCCTGGGAAACCGACCCGCACGTCAGGAGCCGGCCCTCGTGGAGCTGACCAGTACGTCGTTCCTCGTCACACTGATCGCCGTCACCGCGCTCGCCATGCTCGCCGCCCTGCTGCTGTGGAACCGGATCCCGGGACCCGGGTGGGTGCGGTGGCCCGTGCGGGTGCTGATGATCGGGCTGTGCCAGCTGACGTCCATCGCGGTGATCGCGACCTGGATCAACGGCAGCTACGGGCTCTACTCCTCCTGGAACGACCTGCTGGGCACGGAGAACGTGCAGAACTCCTCGGCGATGACGGGGCCGCCGCTGGGCCGGGCCAAGTTCACGCAGGGCGGCGACGGTACGCAGACCACCTATTTCCGCGGCTCGCATTCGAAACTCGCCGGGCAGGTGATCGTGTGGACTCCGCCCGAGTACCGGGCCCCGGGCGCGCAGAAGACCCGGTTCCCGGTGCTGATGCTGCTGCACGGGTATCCGGGCTCGCCCCGGACCTGGATCGACCTGGGCAACATGCCCGGTGCGCTGGAGCAGCTGGTCCGGCTGGGCGCGGCGCACCCGTTCATCCTCGTGATCCCGGAGATCTACCCGGGCGGGGTGAACACGGACTGCAGCAACACGCCGACGCGGAAGGTGGCCGGCTGGCTCGCGGAGGACGTGCCGGACCTGGTCGCCAAGAACTTCCGTACCCTGCGCGAGCCCGGCGGCTGGGGGGTGATGGGCGTGTCGACCGGGGCGTTCTGCGCGGCCAAGCTGCCGCTGCAGTACCCCAAGGTGTTCCGGGCGGGCGCGGCCCTGGACCCGGACCCGCTGGCGGGAGACCCGGAGGTGCTGGCCGACCCGGCCCTGCGCGAGCGCAACAGCCCCCTGTGGCTGGTCCGGCAGGCCAAGCGGGCCGACGTCGGGCTGTTCCTGGCCACCTCGGCGCAGGACAAGGACAGCCCGCCGCAGCAGCTGGAGGCCTTCAGCCGGGCCGCGGCGGGCAGCGGGGTCCGGGTGAGGACCCTCGTCCGCCCGGCCGGCGGCCACAACTTCCAGACCTGGACCGGGATGTATCCGGAGGCGCTGGGCTGGCTGAGCACGGAGCTCCCGCCGCCCGGAGACGGCCGGTAGCTACGGCCGGGTCAGGCGGACGGGCAGGGAGTCGACGCTGTTGCCGATGAAGCTGCGCTGGTGCGGGAGTTCGGGCTCGGGGACGGCGAGGTCGAGGTCCGGGAAGCGGGTGAAGAGCCGCTCCAGGGCGATGACGGCCTCGAGGCGGGCGAGCGGGGCGCCGACGCAGTAGTGCGCGCCGTGCCCGAAGGAGAGGTTGCGGGCAGCGGTGGGGCGGGTGATGTCGAAGCGGTCGGCGTCCGGGCCGTGGAAGGCCTCGTCGCGGCCGGCCGCGGTGTAGCCGGCGAGGACCGGGGTGCCCTGCGGGATCACGGTCCCGTCGACGGCCAGGTCGCGGGTGGGGTACCGGAACGGGAACCAGCTGACCGGTCCGTCCCAGCGCAGGGTCTCGTCGACCACGTCGGACCAGGTGGCCTTGGACTCCTGCACCAGGGCGAGCTGGTCGCGGTGGGTGCACAGGGCGCGGACGGCGTTGCTGATCAGGTTGAGGGTGGTCTCGTGGCCGGCGACGAGCATCAGGCGCATGGTGCCGATGAGTTCGGCCTCGCTGAGCCGGTCGCCGTCGCCCTCGCGGGCGGCGATCAGCGCGCTGGTCAGGTCGTCGCCCGGCTTCTCGCGGCGGGCGGCGGCTATCGTGCCCATCAGCTCGACGAGCTCCCGTACGGCGGCCATCGCCTCGGCGGGGGTGGTGTCGGTGGCGATGATCACCGTGTGGGACAGGTGGTGCAGCCGGCCCCGGTACTCGGGGTCCACGCCGAGCAGCTCGCAGATGACGCTCATCGGCAGTGGCAGGGCGAAGTGGGCGCGCAGGTCCGCGACACCGTCGGGGGCCTCGGCAGCGGCCCGGCCGAGGTCGTCGAGGAGCCCGGCGGTCAGCTCCTCGATGCGTGGCCGCAGCCGCTCCACCTGGCGGGCGGTGAAGGCGTTGCCGACCAGGGAGCGCAGCCTGCGGTGGTCGGCGCCGTCGGAAGTGTGCATGCCCTGGGCGTTGGCGAACGCCCGCAGCGGCCAGTTCGGCGGGATGGTGCCGTCGTGCAGGGACGGGAAGTGCCGGGCGTCCTTGGCCGCGTCGGGGTGGGCGAGGAACTCCTTCAGCGCTTCGTGCCCGAGGACGACCGCCCCGGGGACCCCGCCGGGCAGGACGACGTCCGCCACGGAGCCCTGGGCGCGCAGCCGGGCGTTGAGGGCGTGCGGGCAGCCGCCGGCGGGGTCGATGACGTACGCGGGCGCGGGCGCGGGTGCGTTGTCGGGTGACAAGCGGGTTCTCCTGACCGTATGGACGAAACTCGGCCAACAGTGCGGCCTGGAGGCCGGGTTGTACAAGTCCGCCCTGTCCGGGGTCAGAACCAGGTGAGGGTGAGGGGGAAGGCGGTGCTCGCGGTGGCCCCGGTGGAGTCGGTTGCGGTCACCGTGACCTGCACGGTGCCGCTGCCCCAGGGCTTGCCGGTGATACGGCCGGAGGCGGTGTCGAGGGCCAGGCCGAACGGCAGGCCGGCGGCAGCGAAGCGGACGGGCGGCTTGCCGCCGGTGGCGGTGAGCCGGATGGTGCAGGACTGGTTGAACTTGCAGGTCTGCGGGCCGGGGTCGGCGACCTTCAGATCGCCCGGGCCGGGCGTGGCGGTGGGCGTGGGGGTGGGAGTGGGGGTGGGCGTGGGCGTCGGTGTGGTGCCGCAGCCCGGGGTGACCTCCGGGGGCAGCGGGACCCGCCAGATCTGGGTGTCGTTCTCCGATCCGACGAGCAGGCTGGTGCAGTCCGCGTACGTGACGGTCTCGCCCTGGGACTGGGCGGGCAGGGCGACGTCCGCGAGCTTGGTGCCCGCGGTGTCGTACACGGTGGCGGTATTGGCGCCGAGCGGCCCGCCGCTGCGCAGGGTGTACGAGGCGCCGGACGGCGAGAACGCGCCGTCGGTGGCGAAGACCGGACCCGGGCGGACCGCGGTGAGGGTGTTGACCTGCCCGGTCAGCGGGGGAAGCGGGGCCTTGTACAACTGACCGGCCGCGCCGATGAGTTTGCTCGCGACGTAGAGCTGCCCGGTGACGGGGTCGGTGAGCAGGGACTCGGCGTCGTGCCTGCCGTCCGCGTAGGCGAAGCGGTACGTCACCGGCGTGACGGTGGTATCGGCGAGCTGCTCGGGCTCGGCGAAGGCGTGCACGGTGATCTCGGCGCGCCCGCTGAAGTTGTCGCCGATGTCGCCGACCAGGATGGCCGGAAGGCCGGCCGCGTCCTTGCCGAGGGCCAGCCCCTCCCAGTCGGTGTTGCCGACACCGGAGACGGTGTACGTGGCCCGGAGCCGGCCGGTCGCCGTGGTGCAGTCGACGGCGAAGACCTGGTTGGTGTTGCCGCTGTCGTTGACGGCGTAGAACACGCCGGGGTGCTTGCGGCTCATGGCGAGTCCACTGAGCTCGGCCAGGCCGCCGGGGAGCGTGCACTTCTTCTCCGGAGCCAGGGCCGCGGCGGGAGCGGGCGCGGAGGCGGGCAGGCCGGCCGGGGCGGCGGTGGCACTGGCCATCCAGACGGCCGCCGGGAGGAGCGTGGCGAGGGCCGCGGTCGCGAGCGCGGCGGCCCGTGGGGGCGTGAGGAGTCGGGACATGCACACAATGTGATGGCACGTCAGGCACCTCCGCCAGGGCCGGCGGACACCCCTTTGAACATGGTTCAATGCCGTGCGGGCATGGCTGCCGCGACCTGCCGGTGGTTTTCGGTCAGCGCGCCGGCTCCCGTACGGGTGCCTTGTGCCGGGCGTGCGCGATGAACGCCCGGGCCGCGCGGCTCAGCGGCCGCCGGGCGTGCGCGATCCCCACCGGGCGCAGCAGGGGCGGGGAGAAGGAGCGGATCTCCGCGCGGTCGCCGAAGGCGCGCACGGCCACGTCCCGGTACCAGATGACCGAGCCGCGGCCGTCCGTCACGCCCGTCACCCAGGCGAGCCGTTCGTCGGCCTCGAGGGAGGGCACGGGGCGTACTCCCAGGCAGCTGAACATGGCCTCCATCTCGGTGCGCCGGCCGGCGCCCGGGGTCGGCAGCACCATCGGAAGGCCGTCGAGCAGTCTGAAGGGCATCGGGTCGGGCAGTTTGCAGCCGTTCGGGGAGATCAGCACCACCTCGCGCTCCTGGATGTGGTGCGTGGACAGCTCCTTGTCCACCGGCAGGTCCACCAGGGCCAACTCTGCTCTGCCCGTGGTGAGCTCCTGCACGAGGGACTCCCGGCTGTCGTGCTGCTGGAGCCGGATGTCCACTCCGGTGTGCCGTTCGGTGAAGGCCGGCACCAGGTCGGCGGCCAGGTCCAGGGCCAGGGTGGGGGTGGTGACGAGGGTCAGGACGACCCGGACGCCGCCGCCGTGCGCGGTCCCGATGTCGTCGATCGCCTCCACCGCGTCGAGGACGGTACGGGCGAGCCGGACGGCCCGGGCCCCTTCCGGCGTGAGGTCCACGCCCCTGCCCCGGCGGGCGAGGAGTTCGACTCCGAGGTCGCGTTCCATGGCCTGGATGGCCCGCGACAGGGCGGACTGGGCGACGAAGACCGAGGCGGCAGCGCCGGTGATGGAACGGCAGTCCGCGACGGCCACCAAGTAGCGAAGCTGCGCGAGGGTGGGGGTCATGACCGGACGGTAACCTCGCCATGCCGCACCCGTAAGGGCCGCAGGGGTGAACAAATACCCACCCCCGGAGCGGAGTTCATGCCCGGTGGGCGACAAGGTATGCCGGTGCGGCATGAGCCCGGCCCGGTGCGGTACGGCCACCGGTGCGCCGGGGTCGGCCCCGCGCGGGCGGGATCGGCGCAGGCCACCGGCCCCGGTGGGGCGGCAGCGGGACCCGCCGGGGCGCATTCCGGGGCGGCCGCCGGCGCCGAAGAGGCGAAACGGCTTACTCCGCATGACCGTTGACAGTGCAGGGCGGCCACCGCACGATGCATCGCGGCATCAGGGAAGTTGACCACTGTTCAAACCCGCCCGTGCAGGTGCTCGGGTCGCCCGGGCGGCCCGAGCACCGCCTCCCGGCGGGAGACCACGCCCGCGCACGCCCCCCACGGCACGACCAGCGCACGCGCCCCGCACCCCCCGCACTCCCTGCACCCCCCGCACTCCCCCGTACAGCCGCGTCCGGCTTCCGTGCGCCCCTGGTGCGCGCCGGGGTGTGCCGGGGGGCGCCACGGTGCGCCGGATGCGCTGTCACGCATTGCGACATGTCACACAGCACCGACCAGAGGAGCGCTCGTGACCCCCCAGCCCCCGCGATCCGCCGCCACCCGTGACCTGGTCGTCGCGGTCAGCCCGTTCGAGGAACCGCATCCGCGCATCGTGATCGCCGCCGAACGGGCCGGGTCCCTCGGGCTGCTCGACCTCGGCCGGGATCCCGCGGCCGCCCGCCGCGGCTTCGCGGAGCTCGCCCGCCGGCTCGGCGGCCGGCGCCGGTACGGGGTGCGGGTGCCCGCCGGATGCCCGCTCGGGCCCGAGGACCTGCCGCCCGAGGTGGACACGGTGCTCGTCGCCGACCCCGCGCAGCACACCCCGGAGCAGATGGCCGCCTGGGCCGAGGGCGGGCGGCGGCGTGCCTGGGCCGAGGTCACCGGCCGGGCGGAGGCCCTCATCGCGGTGGCCGCCGGGGCGGTGGCGCTCGTCGCGAAGGGGCACGAGGCCGGCGGCCGGGTGGGCGGGGCCACCACCTTCGTACTGCTCCAGCAGCTGCTGGCCGGGCCCGGACTCGGGGTGCCCGTGCTCGCCCGGGGCGGGATCGGGCCGCACACGGCGGCCGCGGCCGTCGCGGGCGGAGCCGCCGGGGTGCTGGTCGACGTACAACTGGCCCTGACCGCGGAGGGCGAGGCGGCCCTGCCTGCCGAAGTGGCCGCCGCACTCCGGGCCATGGACGGCTCCGAGACCCGGCTGCACGACGGTCACCGGGTGTACGCGCGGCCCGACCTGACCCCGCCCGAGGGTCCGGCCGCCGCGCTGCTCGGAGCCCGGGACCTGCGGACCCAGCTGCTGCCGGTCGGGCAGGACGGCGCTTCGGCGGCCCGGCTGGCCGCGCGGTACCGGACGACGGGCGGGGTGCTCCAGGCCGTACGGGCGGCCGTCACCGGGCACCTGGAGGCCGCGGTGCGCACCCGGCCGCTGCTGCGGCCGCTCCCTGTCGCCCAGGGGCCGATGACCCGGGTCAGCGACCAGGCCGCCTTCGCCGAGGCGGTGGCCGCCGGGGGCGGGGTCCCGTACCTGGCGCTCGCGGTGATGGACGGCGCGGAGGTACGCAAACTGCTCGCCGAGACGGCCGAGCGGCTCGGGGACCGCCCCTGGGGCGTGGGCCTGCTCGGCTTCGCCCCGCCCGAGCTGCGCCGGGAGCAGCTGGCGGCCGTGGCCGAGGTCCGGCCGCCGCACGCGATCATCGCCGGCGGCACCCCGGCCCAGGCGGCGCCGCTGGAGGCGGCCGGGACCGCGACGCACCTGCACGTGCCCTCGCCGGGGCTGCTGGAACGGTATCTCGCCGAAGGGGCACGGCGGTTCGTGTTCGAGGGGCTGGAATGCGGCGGCCACGTCGGGCCGCGCACCTCGTTCGCGCTGTGGGAGGAGCAGATCGAGCTGCTCCTGGGATGTCCCGAACCGGCCGCCCTGGACGTGCTGTTCGCGGGCGGCATCCACGACGCACGCTCCGCCGCGATGGCGGTGGCGGCCGCCGCGCCGCTGGCCGAGCGGGGCGCGCGGATCGGGGTGCTGATGGGGACCGCGTATCTGTTCACGCAGGAGGCGGTGGCCGCGGGCGCGGTGCTGCCGGGCTTCCAGCAGGCGGCGGTCGAGTGCACGGAGACGGTCCTGCTGCACACGGCTCCCGGGCACGCCACGCGCTGCGCGGCCACTCCGTACGCCGAGGCGTTCGAGGCGACCCGGCAGCGGCTCGTGGAGGGCGGGACCGAGGCGCGCGCCGTGTGGGAGGAGCTGGAGCGGCTGAACCTGGGGCGGCTGCGGATCGCGAGCAAGGGGCTGCGGCGGGGCGCGGCGGCGCCGGCACCGCTGGAGCGGGTGGACGAGCAACAGCAGTACGCGGAAGGTCTGTTCATGATCGGCCAGGCCGCGACCCTCCGTACCGGGACCACTACGGTCGCCGCCCTGCACGCCCAGGTCACCGAGGGCGCGACCGGGCTGCTGGAGCAGCGCGCCGCCGAGCTGGCGGCCGCCGGGCAGGACGGGCCGGCCCCCGGGGAGCCCGTGGCCGACCCGCTGGACATCGCCATCGTCGGCATGGCCTGCGCCTACCCGGGCGCGCCCGATCTCGCCGCCTACTGGGCCCGGATCCTCGCCGGGACGGACGCCGTGACCGAGGTGCCGCCCGAGCGCTGGGACCCGGCGCTCTACTACGACGCCGACCCGGCGCGGGCCGGCGAGCGCACCCCCTCGCGCTGGGGCGGCTTCCTCGACCCGGTACCGTTCGACGCGCTCGCGCACGGCATCCCGCCGGCCTCGCTCGCCGCCGTCGAGCCGGTCCAGCTGCTGGCCCTGGAGATCTCCGCGCGGGCCCTCGGGGACGCGGGGTACGGCCGGGACCGGGAGTTCGACCGCTCCCGTACCTCGGTGGTCTTCGGCGCCGAGGCCGGTACCGAGCTGGCCGGGGCGTACGGGCTGCGCGCGCTGCACCCCGCCTACCTGGGCGAACTCCCGCCCGGGCTGGACGAGCAGCTGCCCCGGCTCACCGAGGACTCCTTTCCCGGCATCCTCGCCAATGTGATCGCGGGCCGGGTCGCCAACCGGCTCGACCTCGGCGGCGCCAACTGCACCGTCGACGCCGCCTGCGCCTCCTCGCTGGCCGCACTGGACCTGGCCTGCCGCCAACTGCGCGACGGGGACAGCGACATGGTGCTGTGCGGCGGCGCCGACGTGCACAACGGGATCAACGACTACCTGATGTTCTCCTCGGTGCGGGCACTGTCCCCGAGCGGGCGCTGTCGGCCCTTCGACGCGGCGGCCGACGGGATCGCGCTCGGCGAGGGCGTGGGCGCACTGGTCCTCAAGCGGCTCGCGGACGCGGAGCGGGACGGCGACCGGGTCTACGCCGTGGTCAAGGCGGTCGGGGCGGCCAGCGACGGGCGGTCCCTCGGCCTGACCGCGCCCCGGCCGGAGGGGCAGCGGCGGGCCCTGGAGCGGGCCTACGCGCGGGCGGGCATCACCCCCGGCGAGGTGGGGCTGATCGAGGCGCACGGCACCGGCACGGTGGTCGGGGACAGCACCGAACTGACGGTACTGACCGAGCTGTTCGCCGCATCCGGGGCGGCGCCCGGATCGTGCGCGCTGGGCTCGGTGAAATCGCAGCTCGGGCACACCAAGTGCGCGGCCGGGCTGGCCGGGCTGATCAAGGCCGCCCGGGCGGTCCACACGGGTGTCCGGCCGCCGACCCTGCACATCGAGACGCCGAACCCGGCCTGGCAGGCGGAGACCAGCCCGTTCGCCTTCCCCACCGAGGCCCGGCCGTGGGCGGTCCCCGCCGAGCGGCGGATCGCCGGGGTCAGCGCCTTCGGCTTCGGCGGCACCAACTACCACGCGGTGCTGGCCGGTTACGGGGGCGCCGAGGAGGCCGCGCACGGGCTGGAGGAGTGGCCCGCCGAGTTGTTCTGCTTCCGCGGCGAGGACCGGCGGGCGGCGGGGCGGGCGATGGCCCGGCTCGCGGCCCGGCTGGAGGAGAACGAGGCGGCCGGGCGGCCGTGGGCACTGCGTGATCTCGCGGCGGAGGCCGCCGCCGAGGGGCAGGGCTCGGGCCCGGTGCGGGTGGCGGTCGTGGCCGGGGATCCGGACGAGCTCGCGGCCCGGCTGGAGCGGGCCCGGGGCTTCACCGCGGGCGAGGGGGTCCACGTACGGGAGGATGCGGCCGATCCCGGGAAGGTGGCGTTCCTGTTCCCCGGCCAGGGCAGTCAACGCCCTGGAATGCTGGGCGAGTTGTTCATCGCGTTCCCGGCGTTGCGGGGGCTGCTCGAGACGGCTCCGCGGGCCGTGGTCTCGGCGGTGTTCCCGCCGGGCGCCTTCAGCGCCGCGGATCGGGCGGCGCAGCGGGCGGCGGTCACCGACACCCGGATCGCCCAGCCGGCCCTCGGGCTGGCCGGCGCGGCAGCGTATCTGCTGCTCGGGGAGCTGGGCGTACGGCCGGACTGCGTGGCCGGGCACTCGTACGGGGAGCTCACCGCGCTGTGGGCGGCCGGCGTGTACGACACGGAGAGCCTGCTGCGGCTGAGCGCGCGCCGGGCCGAGGCGATCCTCGCGGCCGCGGGGGCGGATCCGGGCTCCATGGCGGCGGTGACGGCCGCGCCGGAGGAGGTGCGGGAGATCGCGGCACGGTCCGGGTGCGTGGTCGCGAACCACAACGCGCCGCGGCAGTGCGCGATATCGGGCCCGGCGGCCTCCGTGGCCGAGGCGGTGGCGGCGCTGCGGGCGGCGGGGCTCCCGGCGGAGCCGATCGAGGTGGCGTGCGCGTTCCACAGCCCGGTGGTCGCGGGGGCGGCCGCCGCGCTGGCCGAGGAGCTGGCCGCGGCGGCGGTTGCCGACGCCGCCGTCCCGGTCTGGTCGAACACCACGGCCGGTCCGTACCCCGCCGGCGCCGAGGCGGTACGAAGCCTTGCCGCGCGCCAGGTCGCGGAGCCGGTCCGGTTCGTGGAACAGGTGGAGGCCATGTACGCGTCCGGTGTCCGGACGTTCGTGGAAGCGGGGCCCGGGCGGGTCCTCTCCGGCCTGCTGGGCCGGATCCTGCGCGACCGGCCGCACACGGTGGTCCCGCTGGACGTGCCGGGCGAGCACGGCCTGTTCCGGCTGGTCACCGCACTGGCGGAACTGGCTGCGGCAGGCGTGCCGGTGGCTCCCGAGGCCCTGTTCCGCGGCCGCGGCACCCGGCTGCCGGAGCGGGCCCCGCGGCGGCCGGGCTGGCTGGTCGACGGCCACCTGGTCCGCACCGCGGACGGCACCCCGGTGCCGGGTGGCCTGCAGCCGGCCCGGCGGGTGGTCCCGGCGTCTCCGGCGGCGGCGTCTGCCGCGTCGGCGCCGGCGGACCGCCGCGAGGAGGCGGCGGACCGCCGCGAGGAGGCGGTCCTCGCGTACCTGCGCGGCTCCCGGGAACTGATCGAGGCCCAACGGGACGTCCTGCTGGGCTTCCTGGGCGCCGGTTCGCCTGCGGCACGGCCGTCGGCCGAGGCCCCGGACCGCCCGTGGCCCACCCCGGCGGACGCGCTTCCCGCCCAGGGCACGGGGCTGCCCGGCCGGGCCGGCCCAGGGCAGCTCTGGGCCGACGCGGGCGGACAGCCCGCCCATGACACCGGCTCAGACCGTGGACCCAGGTCCGCCGACGAGGTGATGGACGTCGTCCTGGACATCGTGCACACCCGCACCGGATACCCGCACGACATGCTCGGCCCCGAGCTGGACCTGGAGGCGGACCTGTCCATCGACTCCATCAAGCGCGTCGAGATCATCGGCGCCCTGGCCGACCGCATCGGACTCCCGCAGGACCCCGACGGCTCCGCCGAGTCCGCGGTCGAGGAACTCTCCCGCCTCAAGACCCTGAACGGCATCGTCGACTGGGTCACGTCGCACACGACAGCCCCGGCCGCCGATACGGCGCCGGCGTCGGCGTCTGCCGCACGACCTGCCGCATCCCCCTCGGCCGGGGCTCTGCCGCCACTGGAGCCAACGCCGCTCCCGGCCCACGGCCTCGCAGGCGGTACGGCCGACCGGGCCGGCAGGAACGGCGGCGGGTATGCGGCGACGGCATCCGATCCGGCCGGATCCACAGCCGGCGCCCTCTCCGGCGCGGCCGAGCCGGCCGGCTCGGCCGCCGACGGGCTCCGGGCCGGCTCAGCCGAGCCGGCCGGGCCCGCGGGCCGCGGGTTCGGGGTGCGGCGGTTGCGGGTGGAGGACGTGGTCGTGGCGGGTGTGGTCGCGGAGGCGGAAGGGGTTCGGGGGCTGCAGGTCGGGGTGGTCGACGACGGGCAGGGGATGTCGGCCGCGCTCGCCACGGCGTTGCGGGGGCACGGCGCCGAGGTGCGCGTCCTGGCCGAGGCGGATGCCGAGGGCGTTGCCGGGCTCGACGGGATCGTCGACCTCTCCGGGCTGCGGGCCGGCGCCGAGCCGGTGCTGCCCGGCGCGTTCCCCGCACTGCAGCGCGTACTCACCGGCGGGGTCCGCCGGCTCCTGCTCGCCACCACACCCGGCGGAGCCCCCGGCGCCGGCCTGCACGGCTTCGCCCGCAGCGCAGCCCTCGAGTTCCCGGGCAGCCTGATCCGCGCCGTGGAGGTGAGCGCCAAGGAGGATCCCGAGCGGGTCGCGGCGCAGCTGCTGGCCGAGCTGGGCGACGTGCACGGGGACGGCTCCTCCGTGGGGTACACCGCCGAGGGGGTCCGGATCACCCGCCGCCCGGTGCCCGCTCCCCTGCCCGCCGCCGCCGGCGACGGGACGCCGCCGCTGGACGCCCGATCCGTGGTCCTGCTGACCGGCGGGGCCCGCGGGATCACCGCCCGGACCGCCCTCGCGCTGGCCCGCGCCACCGGATGCCACGTCGAGCTGGTCGGACGTACGCCCCGGCCCGCCGCCGAGGCGGACCGCTTCGCCCAGGCCACCGACCGGGTCGCACTGCGCGCCGCCCTCATCGCCGACGGCCTCCGCAAGCCCGCCGAGATCGAGGCCGCGGCCTCGCGGATCCTCGCCGGGCGCGAAGTACGGGCCACCCTGTCCGCGCTCACCGCGGTGGCGGCCTCCGTGCGCTACCACCGCGCCGACGTCACCGACGAGCAGGCCGTACGGGCCGTCGTGGCCGACGTACGGGAGCGGCACGGCCGGCTCGACGGCATCGTGCACGGCGCCGGGGTGCTGCGCGACGGGCTGATGCGGGACAAGCAACCGGACGCTTTCGCCGAGGTGTTCACCACGAAGGTGACCGGAGCCCGCAACCTCGCGGCCGCGGCCGCCGAGCACGGACCGGGGCCCGCGCCGCGGTTCCTGGCCCTGTTCGGCAGTGTCTCCGGGGTGTACGGCAACCGCGGCCAGACGGACTACGCCGCGGCCAACGACGCCCTCGACTCCCTGGCGCACGCCTGGTCGGCGTTCCTGCCGGGCCGGGTGCTGTCCGTCGACTGGGGCCCCTGGGCCGCGGAGGCGGGCGGGATGGTCACACCGGAGCTGGAGCGCACGTACGCCCGGCGCGGGGTCCCGCTGCTCTCCGCCGAGGCCGCCACCGCCGCGTTCCTCGCCGAGCTCGCGTACGGAACCGACGTCCAGGTGGTCCTGACGGCCGAGGAGGACGAGGGCGATGAGTGAGCGCGGGCACGGGGCGGGGCGGGGCCCGCGGCCGGCCGACGCGGCGATCGTCGGGATGGGCGCGGTGTTCCCCGGGGCACCGGACCTGGCCGCGTACCGTCGCAACCTGCTCGCCGGTACCGATGCCATCGGCGAGGTACCGCCCGGGCGTTGGGATCCGGAGGTGTACTACGAGCCGGGCAGCGCAGCCGGTCCCGCGGCCGGCGACCGGTTCTACTGCCGGCGGGGCGGTTTCATCGACGGCCTGGCCGTCTTCGACCCGACCCGGTTCGGGATCATGCCGGCCGCGGTGGAGGGGGCCGAGCCGGACCAGATGCTGGCCCTGCACGCGACGGCCGAGGCGATCGCCGACGCGGGCGGCGAGGACCGGCTCCCCGCCGACCGCTCGCGGATCGGGGTGGTCCTGGGGCGCGGCGGGTTCATGGGAGTGGCCACCGCCCGGCTGGACCAACGGGTGCGTACGGCCCACCAGTTGGCGCAGACCCTGCGCGAGCTGGCGCCCGAGCTGGGCGAGCGGCGGATCGCCGCGGTGCGCGCCGCCTTCCAGGACGCGCTGGGGCCGGAGCGGCCCGACGCCTCGATCGGGCTGGTGCCGAGCTTCACCGCCGCCCGGACGGCGAACAGGCTGGACTTCAGCGGCCCCGCCTACACCCTGGACGCGGCCTGCGCCTCCTCGCTGCTGGCGGTGGACCAGGCGGTGGGGCTGCTGGCCGGCGGGCGCTGCGACGCGGTGGTCGCGGGGGCCGTGCACCACTGCCACATCGCCACGCTGTGGAGCGTGTTCACCCAGCTGCGGGCGCTCAGCCCGAGCGAGCGGATCCGGCCGTTCGACCGGCTGGCCGACGGGACGCTCCTCTCCGAGGGGACCGGGGTGGTGCTGCTGAAGCGGCTGGCGGACGCGGAACGGGACGGCGACCGGATCTACGCGGTGATCCGCGGTACGGGCGTGGCCGGGGACGGGCGGGCGGCGAGCCTGATGAGCCCGCTGGTCGCCGGCCAGGTACGGGCTCTGGAACGGGCCTGGCGGGAGGCCGGTCTGGACCCGCGGGCGGCCGGCGCGCTGGGCATGCTGGAGGCGCACGGTACAGGGACCCCGGTCGGCGATGCCGCCGAACTGGACACCCTGGCTCAGGTGTTCGGCCCGGCGGGGGACGCCGAGCCGGGCGGCATCGGTTTCGGCTCGGTGAAGTCGATGCTCGGGCACACGATGCAGGCCTCGGGCATGGCCGGGCTCATCAAGGCGGCGCTCGCGGTGTACGAGGGGACGCTGCCGCCGACCCTGCACCTGACGGATCCGCACCCGGACCTGGCCCGGACCCGGATGCGGCCGATCACGCAGGCGGAGCCGTGGGAGCGCGGGCCGGCGCCGCGCCGGGCGGGCGTCAACGCGTTCGGCTTCGGCGGGATCAACGCGCACGTGGTGCTGGAGGAGGCCCCGGGAGCCGCCCGCCCGGCGCCTCCGGTACGCCGCTTCCTGCCCCTGGGGGCCGCGGCCGCGCCGGTGGCCGCCCCGGGCGGGCGGGACGACGTACTCCTGCTCGCGGCGGACGGTCCGGCGGAGCTGGCCGAGCTGCTCGCCGAGCGGACAGCCGGACCGGGCGCCGGTCCCGGGTCCGCGGGCGACGGGCCGTGCCGGCTGGCGGTGGTCGGGCCGACTCCGCAGCGGCTCGCGCTGGCCGCGAAGGCGGTGGCTCGCGGCCGGGCCTGGCGGGGCCGTGGGGACGTCTGGTTCACGCCGGAGCCGCTGGGCGGCCGGGTGGCCTTCCTGTTCCCCGGCCTGGAACCGGAGTTCGCACCGGTGGTGGACGACGTCGCGGACCGGCTGGGCCTCCCCGCGCCACGGCTGAGCCGGGGCGGGGAGCTGATGGAACGGGCCCTCGACGCGATCGCCGCGGGACGGTTCTTCGCCCGGGTCCTGGCCGAACTGGGCATCGAGGCCGACGTGTTGGCGGGCCACAGCCTGGGCGAGTGGGCGGCGATGGTGGCCGCCGGCATGTATCCGCAGGACGCGGCGGACTCCTTCCTGGATTCGCTGCGGCCGGATTCGCTCAAGGTCCCCGATCTCGTCTACGCGGCGCTCGGGTGCGGGGCGGCGCGGGCGGAGGCGGCGCTGCACGGCGTGGCGGGGGTGGTGGTCAGCCATGACAACTGCCCGCACCAGTCGGTGGTCTGCGGGGAACCCTCCGGGGTGGGCCGGGTCCTGGAGCGGCTGCGCTCGGAGGGGGTGCTCGGGCAGGAGCTGCCGTTCCGTTCGGGCTTCCACACGCCGATGTGGGAGCCGTACCTCGGGCAGGTGCGCTCCGCGTTCGACCGGCTGCCGGTGCGGGCGGGGGCGGCGGCGGTGTGGTCGGCGACGACGCTCGCCCCCTTCCCCGCGGCCGCGGATGCCGTCCGGGACCTGGTGGTGCGGCACCTCCTGGAACCGGTCCGCTTCAGGGAGCTGACGCTGCGGCTGTACGAGGACGCGGGCGTCCGGAGTTTCGTCGCGCTGGGCCCGGGCAGCCTGCCCGGCTTCGTCGAGGACACCCTCCGGGACCGCCCCCACCTCTCGGTGGCCACCTCGTCCCCCCGGCTCGCGGGCCTGCCCGCCCTGCGCCGCACCTGCGCCGCGCTCTGGGCCGAGGGCCACGCCCCGAACTGGGCCCGCCTGTCGCCGGACCCCGCCCCCGCCCCGCCGACCGCCGCGGGCCACGCCGTCCCCGGCAGGGCCGTCGCGCTGGACCTCGGGTCGCCTCTGGTTCGCCTGGGCGAGCGGGCCCGCGCCGCGTTGGGGGGTCCGGCTCCCCGGCAGGAGGTGGGCGATCGGCCGGGGCCGCTGTCCGCGCTGGACACCGTCCTCGCCGATACCCGCGCGGCCGCGCAGGCCGTCACCGAGGCCTGGTCGACCGTCCGCGGGGGGCCCGAAGCGGGTGCGGACCGTGCTGCTTCGGGGAGGGCCACGGGGACGTACCGGCTGCGGGTGTCCCTCGACGCCATGCCCTACGTACGCGACCACTGCGTCTACCTGCAGCCCGACGGCTGGCCCGAGGACTCCGACCGGTTCCCCGTCGTGCCCATGACGACCATGCTGGAGCTGGCCGCCGACGCGGCCCGCCGGCACGCCCCGCCCGGCGCCGACCTCATCGGCTACGACGACGTGCGGGCCCTGCGTTGGCTCCCCGCCGCGCCCGCCGTCGACGTCGAGGTCAGCGCCCGCAGCGACGGGCCCGGGCGGATCCGGATCGGACTCGGCCCGTACGCCTCCGTCGTCGTCCTGCTCGGACCGGGCCACGGGCAGCCGCCCGCGCCCGACACCGCTCCGCTGCGGCATCCTCGCCCCGCCCCCGTCAGCGCCGAGGCCCTGTACCGGGACCGGTGGATGTTCCACGGCCCCCGCTTCGCCGGCATCCACGAGGTACGGACCGTGGGCGCGGACGGTATCCGCGGAGTACTGCGGGCCCTGCCCGACCCGGGGGCGCTGCTGGACGCCGCCGGGCAGCTGTTCGGGCACTGGATGCAGCTCGAACTGCCCGTCGACCGGCTGGTGTTCCCGGCCACCGTCGACCGCATCCGGTTCTTCGGGCCCCCGCCCGCCGCCGGCGAGCTGGTCGCCGCCACCGCCCGTATCCGCGAGGTCCGCGATGTCACCGTGCGCGGCGACCTCGAGCTCAGCCGCACCACCGGCGAGGTGTGGGCCCGGATCGGGGGCTGGACGTACCGTCGCTTCGGCGCCGACGAGCGGGTCTGGCCGATGAAGTTCACCCCGGAGGTGTGCGGCATCGGCGAACCGCAGCCCGCCGGCTGGTGCCTGGCCCGGCGCCGGTGGACCGACCCCGCGTCGCAGGAGCTGGTCATGCGCCGCTACCTCGGGGCCGCCGAGCGGGCGGTGTACGAACAACTGCCTCCCCGCGCCCGGGCGCCGTGGCTGCTGGGCCGGATCGCGGCCAAGGACGCGCTGCGGCAGCAGCTGTGGGACGGCGGTGCCGGGCCGGTGTTCCCGGCGGAGGTCCCCGTCGCAAACGATCCCCACGGGCGGCCCGTGCCCGAGGGCGCACTGGCCTCCGGCTTCCGGCTCTCCCTCGCCCACAAGGACCGGATCGCCGTCGCCGTCGCCCACCGGTCCCTGGCGGTCGGGATCGACGTCGAGCCGGTGACCGCCGACCCCGACGCGCTGATCCGGATCGCCCTCACTCCGGACGAACTCTCCCTGGCCGAAGCCCTGTCCGCCCGCGAGGGCACGGGCCTGCCGGGCGCGCTCACCGCTCTGTGGTGCGCCAAGGAGGCCGCGGCCAAGGCGGCGGGTACCGGCCTCGGCGGCCGCCCGCGCGCCTGGCGGGCGGTGGACGACCCCGGCTCCGGCGGGCTGCGGGTGCTGTCCCCCGACGGACACCCGTACGCCCTCGATACGTCCTTCCTGCCCGACGGCCACGTCGTCGCCTGGACCGCCCACCCCGCGGCGCCGGTCCGCACCCCCGTCCCCTTCACCCTCACGGAGACCAGCCATGGCCACTGACATCCTCGCCGAGATCACCGGCATGCTCGTGGAGATCGTCGGCGACGAGTTCCTGCTTGCGGAGGAGGTCACGATGAAGACCAGGTTCAACGAGGATCTCGCCCTGGAGAGCATCGAGTTCGTCGCCCTCGCCGAGCTGCTCCACCATCGCTACGGCGCCGAGGTGGACCTCATGGGCTTCCTCGCCGAGAAGGACATGGACGCGATTCTCGCGATGTCCGTCGGCGAACTGGTCACGCACATCGGCCGGGTCACCCATGCCTCCCTCGCCCGGGCGGCGGCCACGCCGACCGCCTCGGCCGGCTGAGCCCGCCATGGCCTTCGTCCACGCGAACTCGCTCCGCTTCCACGTCCAGCGGCTCCCGGCCGCCGTCCCCGACCGCCAAGACCTGCCCGACGGGACCGAAGGGAGCGGCCGCGCCGATCAGCCGGTCGTGGTGTTCCTGCACGGACTGGTCGTCGACAACCTCTCCTCCTTCTACTGCCCCCTCGCCCTGCCCACGGCGCGCGCCGGCCACGAGGCTGTCCTCTACGATCTGCGCGGCCACGGCCGCACCGAACGCCCCGCCACCGGCTACGACACCCGCACCGCCGTACGGGACCTCCTCGCGCTGCTCGGCGCGCTGGGATTCGGGCACCGCCGGGTGCACCTGGTCGGCAACAGCCACGGCGGCACCCTCGCCCTGCACGCCGCGCTCGCCCGGCCGGATCTGGTCGCCGGGCTGACCCTGCTCGAACCCCCGCTCAGCGGGGCCTGGGTGGAGAACATGGTGGACACGCTGTCCGCAGCCGCCCTGAGCCTGGAGGGCAGTCCCGTACCCGCCGAGCTGCTCGGCCTCCGGCTGCGCAAGGCCGCCCATCTGACGGCGATCGCCGACGAGCTCCTCAACCGGACCAGCCTGATCGACGACATCGCGGCGAGCCGCACCTTCACCCCCGCCGACTACGCCCGACTGCGCTGCCCGCTCCTGATCGTGTGCGGGGAGCACTCCGAACTCGTCCCAGGAGCACAGGAATTGGCCCGGCACGCACCGCAGGCGAGCACGGTGCTGCGGATCCTGCCAGGCCTCGGGCACGACGTACTGAAGGAGAACAGCGGCGCCCTGCGGGAGGCCGTGCTGGCCCATCTCGAAGCGACGGCCGCGGTGACGGCCGCGCGGGCGGGAGCGCTGGTGCCATGAGGGTGCTCTTCACGGTGCCGCCGCTGGCCGGGCACGTCAATCCGACCGTGGCCGTCGGGGCCGAACTCGCCGCCCGGGGCCACCAGGTCGCCTGGACCGGGCCGGCCGGGGCGCTGGCCCGGCTGCTGCCCGCGCACGCCCGGATCCTGCCGGCCGGCGAGGAGGCGGGCGGCGGGTACGCGGCGCTGCACGACCGCTGGCGCGATCTGCGCGGGGTCGGCGCGCTGCGCTTCCTGTGGGAGGAGGCGCTGGTGCCGCTGGCCCGGGCGATGGTGCCGGGGGTGACGGATGCGGTCCGCGGCTTCGCGCCGGACCTGATGGTCGCCGATCAACAGGCCCTCGCCGGGCCGGTGATCGCCCGCCGGCTCGGGATTCCCTGGGCCACCTCCGCAAGCACGTCCGCCGAGCTGACCCGGCCGTTCGCGGACTTCCCGAAGGTCGGGGAGTGGGTCGACGAGCAGATCTCCGGGTTCCTCGCCGAGTGCGGGACGGACAAGGCGGACGGGACGGCGGGAGGGAAGGGGGCGGACGGGACGGGCTGGGATCCGCGGTTCTCCGAACGCCTCGTCCTGGTGTTCTCGACTCCCGAACTCATCGGCACGCAGGACGACTTCCCGCCGCACTACGCCTTCGTCGGGCCTGCCTTCGGGACCCGCCCGCACCCGCCCGGTTTCCCCTGGCAGCGGCTCGACCCGGAACGCCGCCGGGTCCTGGTGTCGCTGGGCACCCTCAACCAGGAGGCCGGCGGCCGGTTCTACGGAGCGGTGCTGGGCGCCGCCGAGCGGCTGGCCGACGAGGTGCAGCTGGTGCTCGTGGCCCCCGCGGCCCTGGTCGGGGCGGTGCCCGGGAACGTGCTGCTGCTGGAGCGGGTGCCGCAGCTGGAGCTGCTCCCCCACCTGGACGCGGTGGTCTGCCACGGCGGCCACAACACCGTCTGCGAGGCACTCGCGTACGGGCTGCCGCTGGTGGTCGCACCGATCCGGGACGACCAGCCGATCGTGGCCCGGCAGGTCGTCGGAGCGGGGGCCGGGGTCCGGGTCCGGTTCGGCAGGACCCGGACCGAGGAACTGAGGGACGCGCTCACGGCCGTGCTGGACGACGCCGGCCCCCGCCGGGCCGCCCGGCGGATCCAGGCCTCCTTCGCCGCGGCGGGCGGAGCCTGCGCCGCGGCCGACCGGTTGGAGAAACTCCTGTGACACCCCAGACCCGCCTGACAACCCCCATGCCGACGGCACGGCTCGCCCTCCGCGAGGTCCCGTGGACCTCCGTCGTGCTGCTGGCCGCGCTCGGTGCGGGCAGCGTACGCGCGCGGCGGCGGCTGCGGGCCCTGCCCGTGCTGCCCGCGCCCCCGATCGCCCCGGCCGCATCGGCCGGTCTGCCGCGCGCCGCCGGGTGGCGGCTGCTGACCGCGCGGGGCGTGGAACCCGACGCGGCGACGTTCCTGACCGCCTGCGCGTACGCCGACCGGGAAGGCCTGCGGGTGCTCGACCTGCTCCCGGCCGACCTCGCCGCCGAGCGGGCTCTCGGGCTGCTGCGCCTGGTCGACCCGGCCGGCTACCGGCAGGACCGGCTCGGCGAGGGGCGCGGCTGCGGGTATGCCGTGCTCGTGGCCGAGGAGGTGCTCTCGCGGGCCGGGGTGGATGCCGACACGCCCCCACGCGACCCGGCGGAACTCCTCGCGCTCGTCCGCCGTTTGAAGGAGTTCGCGGCCGACGCCACCGGTCTGGCCGTCGCCCCGGCGCTCAGCTCCGGGCGCCCCGGCCTCGGCGCCACCGGGCCGGGCCGGGTCGCCGAGCTGCGGGCCCAGGGGCTGCCGCCTGGTGCCCTGGCCGCCGCACAGCTCGCCGGGCTGGCGGTGCTGGCGGGTGCGGTACTGCGCCAGGGCCGGTGGGGCGCGGCGGCGGCCGGACTGTACTGGCTCCAGCCGTACCTCACCCTCGGCGGGAGCGGCGGCCCGCTGCGCCCCGCCGATCTGGCCCGGGCGACCGCCGCCCGGCCGGTGCGCTCCCTCGGCGCCGGCCTGCGTACCGCCGCCGCGGCCGCCCGTACGCCCCGCGGCGCGGCGGACACCGCGCGGGCGGCCTCGTACCGGGCCGAGCTGGCCGGCGGCACCGACCGGTTCTTCGAGCCTCACCGCCCGGACTGCCCCTGGTGCGGGTCCCGGCAGCTCACCGTCCGGGTCCGGGTCCCGGACCTGCTCCAGGGCAAGCCCGGCCGGTTCACCCTGGAGCAGTGCGGGGACTGCGGGCACGTCTTCCAGAATCCCCGGCTGACGCTGGAGGGACTGGAGTTCTACTACCGCGATTTCTACGACGGCCGCGGCGGGGAGGGCGCCGGGACGGTCTTCGGCCGGCTCGGCGCGGCGTACCGGGCGCGGGCCGAGATGCTCCGCCCGTACGGGACTCCCGCTTCCTGGCTGGACGTCGGCACCGGGCACGGCCACTTCTGCAATGCGGCGCGGGCCGTCTGGCCCGGTACCCGCTTCGACGGGCTGGACATGGGCGACGGGGTGCTCGATGCCGAGCGGCGCGGCTGGGTGGCCACGGGATTCCAGGGCCAGTTCCCGGAGTTCGCGGCGAAGCTGGCCGGCCGGTACGAGGTGGTCAGCATGTACCACTACCTGGAGCACACCCGGGACCCGCTCGCCGAACTGGACACGGCGGCCGAGGTGCTGGCCCCCGGCGGGCATCTGGCCATCGAACTCCCCGATCCGGAGTCGCGGATGGCCCGGCTGCTGGGATCGGCCTGGCTGCCCTGGTTCCAGCCGCAGCACCAGCACCTGATCCCGGCCGCGAACCTGCGGGAGGCGCTGGCCGATCGGGGGTTCACCGTCCTGGCCGAGGAGCACGGCGCGGCCCATCAGGGCAACGACTTCTTCGGCGCGGTGGCGCTGACGGCGACGCGGCTGGCCCCGGATCCGGACCGCCCGTGGGGTCCCCCGGCCACGCCGGGCAGCCGGACCCTGGCCGGGGCCGTACGGGTGGCGGCGCTGCCCTGCTTCGCCGGCGCGGCGGTGCTCGACGCGCTGCGCACGGCCGCGGCCCGGCGCACGGACGGCGGGAACGCCTACCGGATGCTGGCCCGCAAGGAGGGACCGTGACCGCGGCCCCCGCCGATGGGCAAGGCGCCCCCGCCGGGCAGGACATCGCCCGGCGGGCCACCGCCGACCCGCTGTTCCGGCTCGTCGCCTATGCCCTGGAGGCCGCTCACGGCCGGCCCCCGGCGGCCGTCTGGAGCGCCCCGTACGCCTTCCACCTGGGATCGCCGGGGCTGGTGGCGGCGGCCGGCTGGCCGGTGGCGGCCGCCGCGGCGCCGCGCAGCGACGGCCTGGTGCGGCTCAGCTCCCTGGGGCACCCCGCCGACAGCTGCGACGTTCCGCTGGTGCTGTCCGGGCCGGCGCCCGCGATGACTGCCTGGGCCGTCAGGCCGTACGCGGTACTGCGGGCCCTGGGCCGGGCCGGGTACGGCCGCGGCGGGACCGATCTGCACGTGCAGGGCTCGCTCACGGCCGCCGCCGGGCTGGCCACCGCGGAGCCGGCCGACTGCGCGGTGGCTCTCGCGGTGGTCGACGCCCACACGCCGCCGGGCACGGACCCGGACCGTACCGAGCTGGCCCGGCTGCTGGCCGGGGCGCTGCCGGACGGCGATGAGGCGCTGCACCGGGCGGTGCTCTTCGCCCGGCCGGGCGAGGCGCTGCCGGCGGACCGGGATCCGGCGCGGCCGCACCGGTACGTCGCCTTCGACCCGGGGGCTTCGGGCGCGCGGCTGGTGCTGCTGGCCGTACGCACGGATCCGCGGCACCCGGACCTGCGGGCGGCGCTGGCGCGGGCGGTGGCCTGCGCCGGCCGGGCGGGGGCGCTGAGCGTCTGGCCGCCGGGGCCGCCCGGGCCGCGGCCGGGGCGGAGCGTCCTGGTGCTGCTGCCCGAAGAGCGTCTGGCGGCGGTGCGGGCCGCGGTCGCGGAGGACTTCCGCGACCGGGGGCGGCCGGTACCCCGCTTCCTGAACATCGCCGTGGCCGGTGCGGCCCGGCGGGAGGAATGAACCACCGATCTCGAGGAGGAACCGCTCATGCCCTCACCCAAGGCCGTCGCGAGACGAAGGACCCGTAGGTCCGCGCTCGTGGCAGCAGTCGGCGCGCTCGGTCTGCTGGGCGCCTTCACCGTGGCCAACTCGCAGGCAGCGGACGGCAGTACGCAGACGGCCCGGACGGCGGCCGCCGCCGCGGGGCTGCCTTCGTACGACCACGTGGTGGTCGTCGTCTACGAGAACAAGCAGTACGGCGAGATCATCGGCAGCGCGAACGCCCCGTACATCAACCAGCTGGCGAACGGCGGTGCGAGCCTGACCGGCATGAAGGCGCTGACCCACCCCAGCCAGCCGAACTACTTCAACCTGTTCTCCGGCGGCACCCAGGGCATCACCGGGGACGGCTGCTACACCCCGCAGTCGATGACCGCCGCGAACCTCGGCCAGGAACTGATCGCGGCCGGGAAGACGTTCGCGTCGTACAACGAGGACCTGCCGGCCGAGGGGTCCACGGCCTGCACGAACGGCCAGTACGCACAGAAGCACAATCCGTGGTTCGCCTTCAAGAACGTGCCGCTCAGCACCGGAAAGACCTGGGCGCAGTTCCCGCAGAACAACTTCGCGGCGCTGCCGAACCTGTCGTTCGTCGTCCCGAACCAGTGCAACGACATGCACTCCTGCTCGGTCAACACGGGAGACACCTGGACGAAGAACAACATCGACGCTTACGCGCAGTGGGCAAAGGCCAACAACAGCCTGCTGGTGCTGACGTGGGACGAGGACAACTACCTCGGCTCCAACCAGATCGCGACCGTGTTCTCCGGGGCGAACGTCAAGACCGGCAAGTACGCCACCGCCTACAGCCACCACCATCTGCTGCGCACGTTCGAGGACCTGTTCGGCACGTCGACGCATGCCGGGAACGCGGCGAACGTGCAGCCGATCGGCGAGGTGTTCGGCGGCTCCACGGACCCCACGCCCACACCGACACCGACACCGACACCGACACCGACGCCGACTCCCACTCCCACGCCGACCCCGACGCCCACTTCGACCCCCGGTGCTCTGCAGCTCGCCGACCCCGGCCCGCAGAGCTGCAAGTTCAACCAGTCCTGCACCATCCGGCTCACCGCGACCGGCGGCAGGCCGCCGATCCGGTACGCCGCCACCGGTCTGCCGTTCGGCCTGACGATCGACGCGGGCACCGGCCGCATCAGCGGCAAGCCATGGGCGAGCGGGACCGTGCAGGTGACGGCCACCGCCACCGACTCGGCCGGGGCGAGCTCGAGCACCACGTTCGCGCTGACCCTCACCTGGTTCTGACCGGCGCGGACACCGGCCGGGCCAGGTGCAGGCGGGTGTGGAAACAGCCCGCCGACTCCTTCCCTGCCGGGTCCTCGCCCAGCGCGGTGACGGTGGCGACCGCGCGCTGCTGTTCTCCGGGATCCGTGAAGCGCCGCTGGGGGTTGGTTCCTTCGGCGCGCTCCACGGTGAGCCCGTAGGACTCCAGGCAGCGGGTGATCGCCCGGTAGTCGTGGGTGCGCAGGACGAAGGCGGCCACCGGCACCGGCCGGCCGACGGCGGTGAGCAGCCGGGCGAACGTGCGCTCGGTGAGGAAGCTGGTGCCTCCGGTGATGGTGATCAGGCCGACGCCGGCTGCGGAGCGCCGCAGCCGGTCCCCGGGCTCGGCGGTCTCGAGGTTCACGCAGTACCCCTCGTCGAGCAGGCCGGCGGCCACCGCATAGTCCACGGCGGGGCCCGAGACGTCGATGCCGATGGCCCGTACGGCCTCGGGACGGCGCCGGGCGGCGTAGAAGTCGCGGTCGCGGAGGATCAGTTCGGCGGTGGTCAGCCCGGCCGCCTCGGGCGAGGTGTAGTGCGCGTACAGCTCGTGCAGGGTCACGTCGTGGTTCACGAGTGCGGCGTTGATCCCGTACGAGCAGCACAGGTCGAGCATCGTCCGCCGTCCGGCGTCCAGTTCGCCGGCCAGGGCACGGAACACCGGCTGGGCGTGGGCGGGTGTCCGGTACCCGTACGGCCCGAGGCCGGTGAAGTACCCGCGGGGGTCGGGAAGCACGTAGACGTCGTCGAAGCTGGTCATGTCTGCTGTGGTCATCGGTCGGGCGTCTCCCTTGTCCAGGACGGGGTTCGGCTGCCCAGTCGTATCCCGCCGGACGAGGTGCCTGAAAGGGCGCCGATCCGGCCAGCGGCGCGCGTCCGTGCTTCCGTGCCCGGCGGGTCCCCCGCGGCGTAGGGTCGGGCCATGGCGGAAGCACGGGGGACTCTCGAAGGCAAGGTCGCCCTGGTGGCCGGGGCGACGCGGGGCGCGGGGCGGGGTATCGCGGTCCAGCTGGGCGCGCAGGGCGCGACGGTGTACGTGACGGGGCGCAGTACGCGCGGCAGCCGTTCGGAGTACGACCGGCCGGAGACCGTCGAGGAGACGGCGGAGCTGGTCACGGCGGCGGGCGGGCAGGGCATCGCCGTGGTCGCGGACCACCTGGTTCCGGCTCAGGTGGAGGCGCTGGTCGGGCGGATCGACGCCGAGCAGGGGCGCCTCGACGTGCTGGTGAACGACATCTGGGGCGGCGAGCAGCTCTTCGAGTGGGACAGCACGGTGTGGGAGCACGACTTGGACAACGGGCTGCGGATGCTGCGGCTCGCAGTGGACACCCATGCCGTCACCAGCCATTTCGCGCTGCCGCTGATGCTGCGCGAGCCGGGCGGGCTGGTGGTGGAGATGACGGACGGCACGGCCGATTACAACGCGGGCAACTACCGGGTGTCGTTCTTCTACGACCTCGCCAAGTCGGCCGTCCTGCGGATGGCGTTCGCGCTCGGGCACGAGCTGGGGACGCGCGGGGCGACGGCGGTGGCGCTGACACCGGGCTGGCTGCGCTCGGAGATGATGCTGGACAACTTCGGGGTGACCGAGGCGAATTGGCGGGACGCGCTGGAGAAGGTCCCACACTTCGCCATCTCCGAGACGCCGTCGTACGTCGGGCGGGCGGTCGCGGCGCTCGCCGCGGACCCGGAGGTGTCGCGCTGGAACGGGCAGTCGCTCTCCAGCGGGCAGCTGGCCCGGGTCTACGGGTTCACGGACCTCGATGGCAGCCGGCCGGACGCCTGGCGGTACATGGTCGAGGTCCAGGACCCGGGCCGCCCGGCCGATGTGACCGGCTACCGCTGACCGCGCCGACCGGTCAGGGCGACTCCGGCGGTCTCAGGGCAGCCGGAGTTCGCGGGCCTCGCCGAGCGGGGCGAAGAACCGCTCCACGTCCGCGTCGGTGACGTCGGCGAGCGCGGGCGGGGACCACCGGGGGTTGCGGTCCTTGTCGACGACCTGGGCCCGGATGCCCTCCACCAGGTCGGGCGCGCGCAGGGCGTGGCAGGAGACGCGGAACTCCTGCTCCAGCACCCGCTCCAGGGAGCCGAGTCCGCGGGCCCGGCGGAGGGCGGTCAGGGTGACCTTGAGCGAGGTCGGGGACTTCGCCAGGATCGTCTCGGCGGTCTCCTTGGCGGCCGGATCGCCCTCGGCCAGCAGCCGCTCGACGATCTCCTCGACGGTGTCCGCGGCGTAGCAGCGGTCGATCCAGGCGCGCTGCCCGGCCAGTTCCCCGGGGGCGGGGGTCCCGGCGAAGTGCGCCGGCACCTCGCCGGCGGGCGATCCGGCGAGGGCGGCCGTCAGTTCCGGGAGCCGGTCGGCGGGCACGAAGTGGTCGGCGAGTCCGCACAGCAGCGCGTCTGCGGCCCCCACGGCCGTGCCGGTGAGCGCGAGGTGGGTGCCGAGCAGGCCGGGGGCGCGGCCGAGCAGGTAGGTGCCGCCGACGTCCGGCACGAAGCCGATGCCCGTCTCCGGCATGGCGACGCGGGAGCGCTCGGTGACGACACGGACGCTGCCGTGGGCCGAGACGCCGACACCGCCGCCCATCACGATGCCGTCCATGAGGGCGACGTACGGCTTGGGGTAGCGGGCGATCCGGGCGTTGAGCCGGTACTCGTCGCGCCAGAAGCCGGCGGAGGCTGCAGTTCCGGCCTTGGCGTCGTCGTGTATGGCCCGGATGTCCCCGCCGGCGCACAGGCCTCGTTCACCGGCGCCGCGGATGAGGACCTGGTCGACGGCGGAGTCCTGCTCCCAGGCGCGCAGGGCTTCGTCGATCCGCAGCACCATGGGGTGGGTGAGGGCGTTGAGGGCCCTGGGACGGTTGAGGGTGATCAGCCCCGTCCGGCCATCGGTGGCGAGCAGGACCGTGTCGTCGACGGCTTCTTCGGTCTTCACACCGGCCAGTATGTAGCGTGGGCGGACATGCGGAAGATCATTCTGATGAGTGCGGTCTCCCTCGAAGGCTTCTTCGAGGGGCCCGAACGGGAGATCGACTGGCACCTCGTCGACGACGAGCTGCATCAGCACTTCAATGACAAGACCCGCGCGATGAGCGGTTTCCTGGAGGGCCGCGTCACCTACGAGCTGATGGCGGGGGTCTGGCCGACCGCCGATGCCGACCCGGCCGTCGGCGGGCCGATGGCCGAGTTCGCGGGCATCTGGCGGGACATGCCGAAATACGTGTACTCGCGCACGATGCAGCAGGCCGACCTCGGCTGGAACTCCACGCTCGTGCGGGACGTCGTCCCGGCGGAGGTCGCCGCGCTCAAGGCGGCCCCGGGAGGCGACCTGGCGCTGAGCGGAGCCGATCTCACCGCCTCGTTCCTGCGCCACGACCTCGTGGACGCGTACCACATCTATGTGCACCCGGTGCGCATCGGCCGCGGCAGACCCCTGTTCCCGCCGACCCCCGCCCCGGTACCGCTCCGCCTCGAGGGCACGCGCACGTTCGGCAACGGCGTGGTCCAGCTGCGGTACGGACGGCCGTAGGACGCGCGGGCGCGGGTTACGGCAGCCGGCCGGGATGGGTCCCGGGGGTGTGGCCGAAGGCACGGCGGAAGACGTCGATGAAGGCGCTCGCGGAGGACCAGCCGCAGCGGTGCGCGACGGCGGTGACCGGGGTGCCGACGGCCAACAGCCGCAGCGCCTGGTGCAGCCGCAGCTGGGTGCGCCACTGCGGGAAGGTCATGCCCAGCTCGGCGCGGAAGAGGCGGCTCAGCGTCCGCTCGCCCGCCCCGGCGCCGGCGGCCGCGCTCAGCGCGGCCAGCCCGCGGGAATCCGCCGGATCGGCGTGCAGCAGGGCGCACACCGCCGCCAGCCGGGGGTCGGCGGGCGCGGGCAGGTGCAGCGGCTGCAGCGGCGAGGCCCGCAGCTGGTCGAGCAGCACGCCGAGCATCCGGCGCCGCTGGGGGCTGTCGTCCTCGGGGGCCCGCGTGTAGGCCAGGATCAGCTCCCGCAGCAGCGGCCCGACCGCGATCACGGCGGGGGTGTCGAGGGACAGCGGGTTGAGGTGCGTCGGCAGGCCGACGGAGTGCAGGTCGGTACGCCCGTACGCGCGGTGCTCGTGCACCGTTCCGGCCGGGATCCACAGGGCGCGGGTCGTGGGCGCCACCCACGTACCGGCGTCGGTGGTGATGGACAGCACCCCGGAACCGGCGTAGGCGATCTGGTGGTCGTCGTGCCGGTGCGGGTCGATCCCGACGTCGGTGTCGAGCTCGCGGATGCTCGTCGCGGCCCGGGGAGTGTGGCGGATTTTCTGCATCACCCGGCAATTTATCGGAAGCGGGCCGCCCCCGACACCGGAGATCCTCGATCGGTGAACCCATCGAAGACCGCTGCAGAGCAGCTCGCCCCGACGAGGACGCGTCCCGTGCGGCGCCGCCGCATCGCGGCCTACGCCGCCGGCCATTCCTGCGTCGACATCTACCAGGGCGCCGTCGCCGCGCTGGTCCCCTTCCTGGTCTCGGAGCGTGCGTACGGCTACGCCGCCGCCTCCGGCATCGTGCTGGCCGCCTCGCTGCTGTCCTCCGTGGTCCAGCCGCTGTTCGGAGCGCTGGCCGACCGCCGGCCGATGCCGTGGCTGATCCCGCTGAGCACGGCCGCCGCCGGCCTGGGCATCGCCCTCGTCGGCGCGGACGCCGGCTATCCGGCCACCGTCGCCGCGGTCGCCCTGTCCGGGCTGGGTGTCGCCGCGTACCACCCGGCGGCCGCCCGGCTGGTCCGCACGAGCGCGGGCGGCCCCGGGCACGCGGCGATGAGCTGGTTCGCGCTCGGCGGCAACATCGGCTTCGCGTGCGCGCCGCTGCTCGTCGTCGGGGCCCTGTCGGTGCACGGGCCGGCGGGCTGGTGGCTGCTGGCCCTCCCCGCGGCGCTCGGCGTCGTACTGAACCTCCCCCGGCCGGCGCCGGACCGGACGGCCGGACCGGCGGCAGCACAGGCGGCAGGAAGCGCGGACCCGGCGGCCGGACCCGAGGACCGCCGGGCGTTCCTGCGGCTCTCCCTCGTGGTGGTCGTCCGGTCCGTCGCGTTCATCGGGCTGAGCACGTTCATCGCCCTGTACGTACGCGAGCGCGGCGGCGGTGAAACCGCCGGGGCCGTGGCCCTGTTCGCCCTGTTCGCGGGCAGCGCGGGCGGCACCCTGCTCGGCGGCCGGCTGGCCTCCCGATGGGGCCGGGTCACCACCGTCCACCGGGCGTACGCGGCGGCCGCCCCCGCCATCGCCGGGGTGCTCTTCCTGCCGCTGCCCCTGGTGTACGTCTGCGCGGCGCTGGCGGCCGCCGCCCTGTACGTGCCGTTCTCGCTCCAGGTCACGCTGGGCCAGGACTACCTGCCGGCCCGTATGGGCACGGCGAGCGGGGTCACCCTCGGCCTGACGGTCAGCGTGGGCGGCGTGGCGAGCCCCTTCATCGGCGGCGTCGCGGACGCCACTTCCGTGCGGACCGCCCTGCTCCCCCTGGCCGTCCTCCCCCTGCTGGCCTGGGCCCTGGCCCGGCGGCTGCCGGAGCCTGCCACCCCGGAGCCCGCACCGGGCGCCTGAGCGGCGGGTGGCCGGGGTCAGTCCTTCGGGAGGGCTCGGTGGGCCTGCCAGGCGGCCAGGGCCTGCTGCCGGGTGCCCTCCGGGTGGCGGGCGTGCCAGTCGCGCAGGAACCGGTTGAATTCGAACTGGGCGGCGACCTCCTGGGGTTCGGCAGCCCGGGCGCGGGTGCCGTGCCAGTGGGCGACGGCCTCGGCGAGGGTGTGTCCCGCATGCTGGGCGACGTAGTCCCGCATGAAGGCGTCGAAGTGGAATCCGGGCCCGATCTCCCGGACGAAGTACTCCCGGAGCACCTGGCTGCACCGCTGGCCCTGCGGGATCACGGTGCCGCCGTCGACGGGGGCCGTGAGCTGCCGCCCTGGGCGGCGCCGGGCCCGGACCGGCTCCGGCGTCCGGATCCCGTCGAGTGCGGCGGCCAGCCGGGCCGTCAGCGCCACCTTGCCACCCCCGGCGGACAGGCCCATCTCCCGTGCGAGCGCGTACAGTTCGGCCAGCGTCCAGTACCAGCGCGTCAGCTCCGCCCCGGTCAGCGCCGGGGTCAGGTCGGGCCGGGACTCCCCTGCATTCGCACACATGTTCCCATTCTAGGAGCGAGGGTCGCCCGGTCGCCGCCACGCCGGTCGGCGCGGACCCGGCCGCAGGCGAGGCGCGCCCCCGGTTTCATGGACATGACCCGTGACGCCCGGATCCACCGGAGGAGACCCCATGACCGCCGCAGCCGACCGCACCCGCCTGACCCTCGACGACGGCACCGCCCTGGTCCTCATCGACCTCCAGCAGGGGATCCTGGGGCTGCCCACCACCAGGCCCGCCGCCGAGATCCTCGGGAACGGCGTCGCCCTTGCCGAGGCGTTCCGCGCCCACAAGCTGCCGGTGGTGCTGGTCAGGGTCGCGTGGTCGCCCGACGGCGGCGACCTGCCCACCACGGACGTCGACCGCCCGGGTCCGGCCGCCGCGCCGCCCGCCGCGTTCTCGGAGATCCCGGCCGAGCTCGCCGCCCTCGGCGACGTCGTCGTGACCAAGCGCCACTGGGGCGCCTTCACCGGGACCGAGCTCGACCTCCAGCTGCGCCGCCGCGGCATCCACCGGATCGTCCTGGCCGGCATCTCGACCAGCGTCGGCGTCGAGTCCACCGCGCGTACGGCCTGGGAGCACAGCTACTCCCTGGTCTTCGCCGAAGACGCCACCGCCGACACGGACCCCGCGTCCCACGCCCATTCGTTCGGCAAGATCTTCCCGCGCATCGGCAAGGTCACCACGACCGCCGAGATCATCTCCGCACTCAACGCCTGACGGTATCCGGCCATTCACGTATGGCTATATCTGACGTGACATCAAATGGCCTGAATTGATGCCGTTTCAGCTGTGGTTATGCTCATCACCCAAGTGAACGAGGACTTTTATCGATCACTTATGGGCAGAGTGGGGCGGCCGATTGACACCCCCACGCGACGCAGGACCGGAGAACCGATGGACAGCAACCTTGTCATCCAGACCCCCGCTGGTGGCCAGGACTTCGACGAGAGCCAAGTACCGCTCTATTACAGCGGCAAGACCGTGGAGATCCTCCACAAGTACGGCCCGGGACCCCGGGTCCATTTCCACATGGGCCTCTTCGTCCCGGGTGCCACACCGAACACCACGGTCGCCCAACGCGTGCTCAAACGCCGCATCGTGGAGTCCCAGGAAGCCATCGTCGAGCATGCGGCCCGCAGCTGGGGGGCGTACTCCACTCCCCCCGGCAGCGTCCTCGACATCGGCTGCGGAGTCGGCGGCGGGTCGCTCTACTGGGCCCAGGAGCACGGTGCGACGGTCACCGGGCTCACCGTCGCGGCCGATCACATACCCGTGATCGAGGACTTCGCCCGCCAGGCCGGTGTGGGCGACCGCGTCACCCCCCTCCTGGCCGACGTGCACGCCTTCACCGCCGACCGGAAGTACGACGCCGCGTACGCCAACGAGAGCTCCGGCTACATGGACCGCGAGCGGCTCTTCCAGGTCGTGGCCGAATCCCTGAAGCCCGGCGGCTGGTTCGGGATCCAGGAGCACTTCATCTGCCGGCCCGAGTGGACCGAGTTCATCGACGGCTACTACAAGACACGCCTCGGCACCCTCACCGAGTACCTCGCCGCCGCCGAGGCGGCCGGTTTCGAGCTGGAGCAGGACGAGGACGTCACCGACCGCGTCGCCGAGTTCTGGGTGCAGTCCATGGCCTGGAACACCGCCGAGCTGGACCGCGTGGAGAGCCCCGGCGCCCCGTCCCACTGGTCGCCCGAGCGGCTCCGGGAGTCCGCCATCACGCACGGCAAGCTGTTCCGCATCTGGCGCGACCACGCGCTGGAGACCCGGCTGCTGCTGTTCCGTCTCGGCGGGGGCAGCTGACCGATGGCACCCGCGTACGGCGACAACACCCACCCCTCCCGGATCGGCTGGCAACTGCCGCCGTTCTACTGGCCGTTCGAGAGGGGTCTGATCCACCCCAAGGCGGCCGAGCTCGAAGAGCGCTCCATCGCCTGGATCGATGCCTTCGGTCTGTACCCCGACGCCACCGAGCGCGCCTGGGGACTGGCCTCGCGCAGCGCCGACCTCGTCAGCCGGATCGTCCCCCACGGCGACGTGGAGACCATGCTGGTCTTCGCCCAGTGGTGCTACTGGGCCTTCGCCGCGGACGACTGGCAGGACTCCGGCGCCGGCGCGACGCCCACCGCGTCCGTCGTCGCCCACGGGACCCGGCTGCTCCGCGTCCTCGAGGCGCCCGGCACCGGCCTGCTGCCGCCCGGGCCGCACAGCGCCGCGCTGGAGGACCTCGCGGCCCGCACCCGGGCCGTACTCACTCCGTTCCAGCTGCGCCGCTTCACGGAGGGCACGCAGGAGTGGCTGCTCGGCGCCGCCTCGCAGGCCGCCCACGCCGAGCGGGGCACCATGCCGGGCCTGAACGACTTCGCGGCGACGCGGAGCTGGATCGGCGGCACGCGGTTCCTGCTGACCTGGTGCGAGGCGGCGGCCGGTATCGACGTGCCGGCCGACGTGCTGTACTCGCCGCCCGTCCAGGCCATGACCGAAGCCGCCGGGTTCATCGTCGCGTGCGACAACGACCTGTTCTCGTACAACAAGGACGACCACCACGAGCCGCTGGAGCAGAACCTGCTCAACGTGCTGGCCGAGGAGCACGGCTGTACGCCCGCCGAGGCGCTGCCCGCCGCGTACGCCCTGCGGGACCGGTCGATGACTCTGTTCGTGCGGCTGGGCCGGCAGCTGGCGCGGGGCGCCGACGAGCAGCTCGGCAGGTACCTCACCGCGCTGGAACACTGGATCGTGGGCGACACCGAGTACCACGACCGCGCGCCGCGCTATGCCAGTCCGCGCAACCGCAACAAGCTTCCGGTCGAGGGGGCCTCGTACGACATCACCTGGACCGACACGCCCAGTGACCCGAGCGTCGAGCCGCTGCCGGTCCAGGCTCTCGCCTGGTGGTGGCAGCAGCTCGACGCCCCGTCGCACTGAGGCGGCCGGGTCTCGCCGGCCTCAGCCGCGCCCGAGCAGACGCGACCACCACGAGGCCCGGCCCGCGGGCCGCTCCTCCGTGAACGGGGCGGCCGGCGGGGCCGGGGGCGCCGCCGCCGGCCGCTGCGCTGCGGGTACCGGCGTGGTGCCGGTGACGGTGGCGCCGCGCGGGGTGAACCGTACGGGCAGTGCCACCAGGTGACGCGACAGCAGCGAGGAGGTCCACCGGAGCTCGTCCTCGGGGACGGCGAGCTCCAGGTCGGGCAGGCGTGTCAGCAGGGTGTCGATGCCGGTGTCGGCGATGGCCCGGCCGATGTCCTGTCCGGGGCACTCGTGCGGACCGCTGCTGAAGGCCAGGTGGGAGCGGTTGCCGTGGACGGGCACGTTGAGATCGGGCCGGATCTCGGGGTCGACGTTGCCCGCCGCCAGCCCGAGCAGCAGCATGTCGCCCGCCTTGATCCGCGTTCCGGCCAGCTCCGTGTCACCGGTGGCCCAGCGTCCGAGCATCGTCATGAACGGGGGCTCGTCCCACAGGACCTGCTCCAGGGCGTCCGGGAGGGTCATGTGGCCGCCGGACAGGTTCGCGCGGAAACGGCGATCGGTGAGCACCATGCGCAGGGTGTTCGCGATCAGGTTGGCGGTCGTCTCGAAGGCCGCGATCAGCACGAGCCGCAGGTGCTCGACGGCCTCGTCGTCGTTGAGTGCCGTGGGGTGTTCCACGAGCCAGGTGGTGAAGTCCCGTCCGGGCACCTCCCGCTTGCGTTCCACGAGCTCGCGGAGGGTGACCGAGACGAACTCGAAGCTGGCGACGGCCGTCTCCGTGCCCTGGATCATGTCGCGGGCGGCCTCGACGAGACGGGGTCCGTAGGACTCCGGCGCCCCGACGAGCTGGGTCATCACCAGCATCGGCAGCGGCTCGGCGAAGTCCTCGACGAGGTCGGCCTTCCCGGTCTGTACGAAGGCGTCGATCAGCTGGTCGGCGAAGCGCTTGACGTAGCGGCGTATGCCGCGGCGGTCGAAACGCACCAGGGACTCGGTGATCGCCCCGCGCAGCCGCTCGTGCTCGACGCCCTCGACGAGGTGGCACGCGGGCTGCCAGGCGGTCATCGGTGTCAGGGGGTGGTCGGCGGGAACGTTTCCCTCCTGCTGGTCCCGCCAGTGGCGCGGGTCGCGGGCGAACCGGGAGGGGGTGCGCACCACGTCCAGGTTCTCGCGGTGGCCGAGCACCAGCCAGGCCGGGAGGTCACCCTGGACGAGGACGGGGGCCACCGCGCCGTGCTCGGCGCGCAGCTTCTCGTACAGGCCCATGGGGTCGGCCTCGGCCTCGGGGCCGTAGAGCCGGTGGGCCGGGCAGCCGGGCGGCGGGGCGGCCGGACCCGGCTGGGGGACGGGGGTGGTGCTCACAGTGCCTCCGGGGTCGCGGCGAGGGAGTGCAGGTAGCGCATGAGCGTCATCAGGACGTCGCGGCTGGAGTCGCGCCGCCGGGCGTCACAGAAGACGAGCGGTACGGACGCGGGCAGGTCGAGGGCGGCGCGCAGGTCCTCCAGAGGGTGCTCGGGCGCGTCGGGGAAGGAGTTGACGGCGACCACGAACGGCACACCGCGCTCCTCCAGCCGGCCGAGCACGTCGAAGCTGACCTCCAGCCTGCGGGTGTCGACCAGGACCACCGCGCCGAGCGCGCCCTCGAACAGGCCGCGCCACAGGAACCAGAAGCGTTCCTGGCCGGGCGTGCCGAACAGGTACAGCACCAGCTCCTCGTTGATGCTGATGCGGCCGAAGTCCATGGCCACGGTGGTGGAGGTCTTGCGTTCCACCCCCGCCGTGTCGTCGACGCCGACCCCGGCCTGGGTCATCGTCTCCTCGGTGGTGAGCGGCCGGATCTCGCTGACCGAGCCGACGAGGGTCGTCTTGCCGACCCCGAAGCCGCCCACGATCACCACCTTGACTGCGGCGGCGGCCGTGGCCGGCAGCGCGTCCTCGCGCCGGGGCGCGGTGGCCCGGTCAGAGCTTTCGAAGTCCATCGATGACTGCCTCAATCAGTGCCAGGTCCGGGAGTTTGGCGGGGGCGACGGGTGGGCGGGAGAGCACGTGTCCGGCGGCGAGCAGGTCACCGAGGAGTACGGTGACCACGCTCACCGGCAGGCCGAGATACGCGGAGATCTCGGCCACCGAGAGCGGCGACTGGCACAGCCGCATGATCGCCGCGTGCTCCGGCTGCATCCCGGGCTTGGGCCCCGACTTGGCGATGATCAGCGTGACGAGGTCGACGTGGGCGGGGACTAACCCGCCACTGCGGCCGCCGGTGATCACGTAGAGCCGCTCCGGGGTGCCGTCCTCCCAGTCGCCGCCGGGGTTGCTCACGCCGGCTGCCCGTCGCGGCGCGGCGGGCTGCTCAGGTGTTCTCCGATCCGGGCGACGAGGTCGCGCATGCGCTGGCCCATCAGGCCTGCGTCGACGCCTTCGTCGGCCAGTACGGCGAGGAAGGCGCCGGCACCGGCCGCCATCAGGTAGAAGAAGCCGCCGTCCATCTCGATGACGACGAGCCGCATCCGCCCGCTGCTGCCCGGGAGTTCGGAGGCGACGGCGCCGGCGAGGCTCTGCAGTCCGGCGCAGGCGGCGGCGAGCCGGTCGGCGGTGTCGGTCTCCGCGCCGTACTGCGCCATGCGCAGGCCGTCGGCGGACAGGACGATGACGTGGCGGGTCTGCGGGACGCCCTCGGCCAGGTCCTTGAGCATCCAGTCCATATTGGTCTGCTGCTGGCTCATGGCTGTTCCCCCTTGCTCGCCGAGGCCGGCGAGGCGTCTGTGTTCTGGCTTGCTGCGCCGCTCCGGCTCGCGGCGGTCTCGCTCGCGGCCGGCTGGCTCTCCCCGGACAGGCCGCCCTGGAAGGCGGCCAGCCACATCCCGGGCTGGACCTCGGGCCGGGGATCGGACGCGGGCTCGGGCACGGCTCCGTACCCGTATCCGGCGCGCTCGGCGGCCGCCTCGGCCGCTGCCGTGATCCGGTCGCCGGTGGCGATCGGCTCCGGCGCCACGGCGCGGGTCTTGCGGCGGCGCTGCGGCAGGCCGTTCGGGGTCCGCTCGGTCACGGCGGGTACCTCGTCGGGGACTGCCGGCATCCGGGGGCCGGTGACCGGGCGGGCGGCCGGCACGCCGGCCTCTGCGGTGGCGGCCGAGGCTGCCTGGGTCGTTGCCGTGCCGGCCGGCGGGAGCGCGGCGCGGGGGCCCGAGGCGGTGCCGATGCCGTGGGCGACGCCGGTCGCGGCGGACGCGGTGGTGATCAGCTGCTGCGGGATGACCAGCACGGCCCGTACGCCGCCGTACGCCGACGAGCGCAGCGAGACCTGGAAGTCGTACGCCTGCGAGAGCCGGCCGACCACGGCGAGGCCCAGGCGCGGGGTCTCCCCGAGGTCGGTGAGGTCGATGCCCTGCTGCGCCTGGCGGAGCATGCGCTCGGCGCGCTTGCGGGCCTCCTCGCTCATGCTCACGCCGCCGTCCTCGATCTCGACGGCGATGCCCGAGTTCACGTCGACGGCGGTCAGATGGACCTTCGTCTGCGGCGGCGAGTAGCGGGTGGCGTTGTCCAGCAGCTCGGCGAGCGCGTGGATGAGCGGCTCGACGGCCGGTCCGACGACGGCGACCTGCGAAACCGAGTGGAGCTCGACGCGCTGGTAGTCGATGATCCGCGACATGGCACCGCGCAGCACGCTGTACAGCGGGACGGCCTTGCTCCACTGGCGGCCGGGCCGCGCCCCGCCGAGAACGGCGATGGAGTCGGCGAGACGGCCGATGAGGGCCGTGCCGTGGTCGAGCCGCAGCAGGTCGCCGAACACGTCCGGGCTGCGGCCGTGCCGGTCCTCCATCTCCCGCAGCTCCTGGGCCTGTTGGTGCACGATGGCCTGGACACGGCGGGCGATGTTGACGAAGGCGCGCTGCGCGGAGTCGCGCAGGTCCTCCTCGGCGACGACGGCGTCGAGCACCGAGCGCAGCACGGCCTGGTGCGCCGCCCTGAACTCCGGTGTCAGGCCGGGCCCGTGGGTCTCGGGCTCCTCCAGGGAGGCGAGCACCTCCTCGGGGAACTCCCCCTTGCGCAGCCGCTCCACGACATCGGGCAGCAGCTCCTGCGCCAGCCGTACGGTCTCGGCCTGCTGCCGGCGCAGGGCCGCCTCGTGCGCGGCCACCGTCAGCCGCAGCGCGGCCACCGTTTTGCCGCGCCGGGCGGCCTCACCGCAGGAGAGGGCCACGGCCACGAAGGCCACGGCGCCGATCCAGGCGACGGGGGTGCGGGCAGGTGCGGACACCTGCGCCACGGCGATCGCCGCAGCGGCGGCGGTCAGCAGGGCGGGCAGCGCCCATGCGACGGGTGAGGTGGGCCCTGGACTTCCGGGCGACGATCCCACGCGAACCATCAGAACCCTCAAACGATCGAAAGCGAATGATCATATGACAACGGCCCGGAATCTTAGCGTCTATATGCAGGTCCCTTGACAGCAGGTCATGATGCGGACACAGCAAGCGGGTTGAGACTCCCCCGATCTGGCCGAAACTCGCGGTCAACCAGGACTCCAGACACGCCTTACGCCGCCCCCGACAGCCCCGGCGGCGCCCGTCCTCCGCCCGTTCCGCCCCACCGCACCACGCTGGTCACGCCGTCCCTCACGGATCGGCTGGTTCCCGCCACCCAACGCCGGTGGGCCTTGCACGGGCGGGTGGTCCGAGACGGGTGTGCAGGTGACTTCTGCTTCCTCCTGGATTGACGCAATCCGGTGAGTGGCGGCGCTCACATGGCTAGGCTCACAGCAACGTTGCACGTTCACACGTCCGGGACGGTGGGGATGAAGTTTCGTATTCTGGCGAACGGCGACGAGGAGTCGCTCGTCGACCTCCAATCATGGCTGACCGACGATCCCGGAACCGCCCGGCTGCCGATCGCCACGGTCACAGGACCCGGCCCGACGATGGGCGCGCTGGAGGCGCTCGACGTCGTCGTGGGCAGTGCCGTCGACATCGCGAACTTTGCGCTCGCCTACGTGACCTGGCGTTCCGTGAAGCGCGACGAGCAGCGGGGATCTGCCGCGGACGGAGAGCACGGTGGGCAGCGCCTCGTACACGGGGACAGCACGGTGAGCATCGGCCACCTCTCCTCGGAGGAATTGGCCGACCTGCTGCGCCGTCTGAACGACACCCGACCCGGGGGAGCAGACGAGTGACCTCAGGTGTCGGCCGATCGCGGGCCGTCCTCTTCGGCGTCCACGATTTCCGCCAGCTGCCCCCGCTGGACGGCGTCCGCCACAACGTGCCGGCCTTGCGCGAGCTGCTCACCAGCGACGACGTCGGCGGACTGGCGGAGGAGGACTGCATCGTCGTGCCACACGACGGGACGCAGCAGCAGATGCTGGACGCCTTGCACGACGCCGCGGAGGAGGCCAGCGATCTGCTGCTGGTCTACTACGCGGGACACGGGCACTTCGGCGGCCGCGACCGCTCGTTCTTCCTGGCCACGCAGGACTCCAGCGGACATCGCCCGTACCACTCGGTGAAGTACAACGACATCCGTGACCTTGTCTCAGGCTCGGCCGCGCAGCGGAAAGTGGTCGTCATCGACTGCTGTTTCAGCGGCCGGGCCCTGTCCATGTCGGACGAACAGACTCCGACGCAGCTGGACATGGAGATCACCGGTGCCTGCGTCCTGACCTCGGCGGCGGACACGGAGCGCTCCCTGTGTCTGCCGGAGGGCAGCGTCTTCACCACGGAACTCACCGGCCTGCTGCGGGAAGGGCTCAGCGGCGAACTGACCGGCGGGCGCAGGGGTGAGCACCTTTCCGAACTCACCATGACCGACGTCTTCAACGCCCTTCACACCAGGCTCCAGGGCAAGACGGTCGAGGGCCTCCGAGTTCCCCAGCCCAGGATGAGCACGCGCGACCTCGGTCACCAGATCGTGCTCGCCCGGAACCGGGCGTACGTGGGGACAGCGGAAGGCAGCGCCGGGTACGGAGCGGCGTCGCCACCCGATGAGCACGAGTGGGTGGCGGCGGCGCGCGACCATCCGCTGTGGAACTACGTCGCCGACGAGCGCGGACTGCCCCTGCTGCGCGACACCGCCACAGCACTGGCCTCCCGGGCGGCCGCAGCGACAACGCGGGACAGCGCGGCGCTCACCGATGACCCGTGGCACTCCCTGTCCTTCACCGATCGGATGGCCGAGTGGACCGACAGCTTGCTACTGGACAGCAGCCTGCGCCCCGCCGAACTCGAGCTCTCGGCGGCCGAGGTCTTCCTGCTCGTCACCCATCCGTACCTGCACGCCGCGTTCTGGAAGCACAACGCGAGCCAATACAGCGCCATCGACCCGACCAACCTCGCGGACGTGCAGAGCACGTCACGGGCCCGGCGAAGCTACGAGTTGTTCCTGCGGGGCCAGCCCCGGCTGGTCCGCCGGGCCATGCGGAGCAAGGACCGCGGCGCGGCCGACGCGATCGGCTGGTGGCTCTTCCACCGCTGGCTCCTCCGGCAGGCGAGGTTCTACGAGCCCGCCTCCGTCGAGACCCTGCTGGATCACCTCGCAGTGCCCCTGGGCCAGCGCTCTCCGCGGGAGAAGCGACTCGTCGAGGATGTTCTGGAGCCCTCGCTGATGGCCCGGCTCCTGCGCTCCCCCAGGCTCCCCGGGGTGCTCGAGGAAGCCGCCACCAGGCCCCGTGGCGTGGGAGTGGCAGAGACCGCGCAGCGGGTCCGCACGCACCAGCTCGCAGAATTGCTGCGTATCGCCCACCTGTTCGCGATCGACCCGATCGCCCTGCCCGACGTGCTGGTGGACCACATCGGCATCGGCTACGCCGTCGACCTCCCGAGCCTTCACAGCACGCTGGCTGACTTCCGCTGGGAATCGAATGGGAGGACCCGGGTGCTGAGCGCCACTTGCAGCCACCTCGCGGTCGACCTCGGTCTGCGCCAGCACGCCTCCACCCTCGACACGTTTCTGGCCCGGATCGACATCAGTACCGGAGACGAGGAACGGCCGGCACTGCTGCGCAATCTCCCCCTGCACGTCACCGCCGAGCAGGTGGTTCCCGCTACGGAGGCGAACGGCCGCTGTGCGTACGAGTCGACCGAGCTGAGATTTCGGCTCGCCGACGACCGTATCCAGGAACTGTTGATGGGCGAGGAGCTCTACGGAGATCCTGCCCTCGCCATCCGCGAGCTCTACCAGAACGCCCTGGACGCTTGCCGTTACCGAGAAGCACGTACGAAATACCTGCGCGCCACCGGATCCCGGCTGGCACCGTACGTCGGCACCATCACTTTCACCCAGGGAGTCGACGAGAAGGGCCCGTACCTGGAATGCCGTGACAACGGGATCGGCATGGGCGAGATCGAACTCCGGGACGTGTTCTCGCATGCCGGCATGCGGTTCGCCGACCTGCCGGAGTACATGGAGGAGCGGGCGAGGTGGCGGGAACACGGCATCTCCATGCACCCCAACAGCCAGTTCGGCGTGGGCGTGCTCAGCTACTTCATGCTGGCGGACGACATCACCGTCACCACCTGCCGGCTCACTCCCGACGGACTGCCGGGCGAGCACCTGCGCGTCGAGATCGCCGGCCCCGGCTCCCTGTTCCGCATCCAGCGGCTGGAGCGCTGTCCCGACGCCTACACCACCGTCCGCCTCAGACTCAGGTCGTCCGAGGTCGCGTCCTGTGTCGACGTGTTGCGCCGCATCCTGTGGTTGTCCGAGTTCGAAGTCACTGCGCGCGACGACCGGGGAGAGACGCAGCTCTGGGAGGCCAACGTCCTGTGCGACATGGCTCCGCTGGGCGCTGACGATCCCCACGATCCGGACGCCGCGCGCGTGGAGGGCGTGGTCACCGTGGCCGGCTCGACGCCCGCAGTCTGGTGGTGCAGTACCGAAGGCGCGGTGCTGGCAGACGGCCTGTGGGCCGGAGAACACCGCTTCGGGGCGGTGGTGAACCTGTCGGGCCAGCACACGCCCCGGCTCACCGTGGACCGGCGGCGGATCATCAACGTGGACACCGCCGAGATCGAACGGCTGCTTCGGCAGGAGATCCCCAGCCTGCTGGGCGCGAAGGACGCCGTCTTCCGGCATGACTGGCTGGCGCGGGTGCTGCAAGAGAGCCCGGGGCTGGCCGATGACATCTTTGCGGAAGCGGTGCAAGTCCGGTTCGCACCATGGCGGATCGCAGAGCGCGAGGTGGACATCACCAAGTCCGGCTATTTCGCGGAAGACAGTCGCCGCCTGAATTCTCCGTTCGGCGAAGACGAACTCTTCCTGAGCCGTCACACCAGGATGAGGTATGTCGAGAACTTCAGGATGGAGGCTTTGACGAATTCAGGCTTCTTTCCGGGGTTGGTCGTCACCAAGCCCTCTTCCTCGGCCCTGCCCGTGCCGTCTGACATCTACCTTCTGATGCCGAAATGGGAGACGAGCGAAGCCGATCTGGGGTGGCCGGGGTCGGCGTCGTTCCCTGCCTCCGAGATCAGCCTCGGACTGATCGTGCAGGCCGCCCGCAGGACCGGACGGTCCGGCGAGGAAGTTGCCGCTCGCCTGGAGCAACTCGGCTTCGCCACACCGTCCACACCATTGCCCCGGCTCGAATCCGGCGATCTCACCATCATCAGCGAGCGCCTCTCAGGAAGCCCGCCCTGGCTAGGCTCCGGCAAGCCGGTGCCCCCCGCTCACATCATCCAAGCCGCGACCGTCACCGGGCACACCACCGACCACATCATCAACCGCCTGACCAAGCTGGGCTACCACGTGCTCACCCGTTCCATACCGCAATTCGGACCTGACGACCTGGTCATCCTCAGCCGCGACCTGGACGGGCAGATGCCCTGGCTCGACCCCGAGACGCCGGTCGACATCGGTCACGTGGTGCAGGCCGCCGCCGCGACCGGGTGGTCCACCGAGGAAGTCGCCGCTCGCCTCGAGGAACTGGGCTTCCCCGCCTCCGCCGCACCATTTCCCCGGCTCGAGACGGGCGACCTCCTCATCGTCAGCGAAGACCTCACAGGACACCCGCCCTGGCTCGGGCCCGGCAAACCGGTGCACCCCGCCCACATCAACCAAGCCGCGACCGCCACCGGATGCACCACCGACCACATCGTCAACCGCCTGACCAAGCTCGGCTACCGCATGCCTGCCGATCCGACACCGCGATTCGAACTTGGCGACCTGCACATCCTCAGCCAGAACGTCAACGAACGAGCACCCTGGCTGGACCTGTACGAGAGTGTTCATCCCGCCCACATGGCGCTGGCCGCGTCCGCGACCGGACACACCATCGAATACGTGGCCTCCCGTCTCACCGAATTCGGCTTCCGCGCTCCAGCCATCCGCCTGCCTTCGGCAGAACCGGACGATCTCAGGATCATCAGCCGTGATCTGGATGCAGCGCCACCCTGGCTCAGCTTCGACGATCCGGTCCGACCCACTCACATCCTGCAGGCTGCCAACGCCACGAAGCGCACCCCCCACGCCATCGCATCCCGTTTCGCAGAGCTCGGGTACAGGCTGCCCGATTTCATCGGCCTGACCGCCGAGCCACAAGCGCTGGAGCAGTCGGCCACCGAATTCGTCAAACGGGTCACCGAGGAGCTGTCCCCCGCAGGCGAGTAGTCGTGAGACGGGCCGTCCGCCCTCGACTGGCCTGGGGCGGACGGCCGATCGGCGCCCCGAAGGTGCCGGAAAACGATAAGGGGCCGTTTCGGATTTCTCCGAAACGGCCCCTTATCTACGACTCTTTCGAGTCGGGACGACAGGATTTGAACCTGCGACCCCTTGACCCCCAGTCAAGTGCGCTACCAAGCTGCGCCACGTCCCGTTGTGCTGTTGATCTGGGGTTTCCCCCGTCCCTGCGGCACATGCAGAACATTACCCCACGTAGAGGGGTGCGCATGCACGGGTTTCCGGCGGGAGAGAGGATGGCCGGGTGAACGGACGGGATCGGGACGGTGAGGGGCGGGCGCGGAGCGCGCGGCCCCGGGACGGGCTGGGGCGGCCGCTGCCCTACGGGGCGCCGGGGGTGGAGCGGCAGCCCGAGGGGGTCGTGCGGACGCCCGCCGAGACGCTGGCAGAGGCGCAGCGGCTGCTGGACGCCGGGATGCCGTTCCACGCGCACGAGGTGTTCGAGGACGCCTGGAAGTCCGGCCCGCCGGCCGAGGCACCGCTGTGGCGGGCTCTCGCGCAGCTGGCGGTCGGCCTCACGCACGCCGCGCGCGGAAACGCCGTCGGCGGCGCCCGCCTGTTGCGCCGTGGGTCCGACGCTCTTGCCCTGGCGGGGCGGGACACGGCGACGGCGCCGGAGACAGTCGCCGGGCCGGGCGGGGCGCAGTCTCCGTACGGGATCGATGTGCCGGGCCTGGTCCGCTGGGCCCGGGAGTTGGCCCTGCGCGTGGAGGCCGGGCCGGCGGTCGACGCGGCGGCAGAGGCTCCGCAGCTCGCCTCCCGTCCGGACCGGCCGAACCCCGCCTGACCGCAGGCGGGCCGATGGCAACCGATGCGGCCGACCGGGGCGGCGGGCGCGCGCCAGGGCTCCGACCGGGGCCGGCGCGGCGGCCGACCGTCGGCCCAGGCCCCGGAAGCGGCCAATGCGGGTGGTCGCGGCAGTGGGCTACGCCGGCTCGAGGAGGTCCCAGCGGTTGCCGTAGAGGTCTTCGAAGACGGCCACCGAGCCGTACGCCTCGTGGCGCGGCTCCTCCAGGAAGCGGACGCCCTCCGCAGTCATCCGGGTGTGGTCCCGGGCGAAGTCGTCGGTGTACAGGAAGAAGCCGACCCGGCCGCCCGTCTGGTCCCCGACCCGGGAGCGCTGGGCCTCGTCCTTGGCGAGGGCCAGCAGCAGCGCTGCCTCGGTGGCGCCGTCCGGGCGGACCACGACCCAGCGGGAGCCGTCGGGGCGCGCGGTGTCCTCGACGAGGGTGAAGCCGAGGGCACGGGTGTAGAAGTCGATGGCCTCGTCGTAGTCGCGGACGACGAGGGCGGTGAGGGCGATGTATGCGGGCATGGGACTCATTCTGCTGGTCCGGTCAGCAGGACCACCTCCAGGGTGCGCGGGCCGTGCACACCCTCCACCCGGTCGAGTTCGATGTCGCTGGTGGCGGAGGGTCCGGAGATCCAGGTCAGCGGTCGCGCCGGGTCCAGCAGGGGCAGTGCCCGCGGGACCGAGTCCACCACCTGGTCCGGGACCCGGACCACGCAGATGTGGTGGTCCGGGATCAGGGTGATACGGCGCCGGCCCTGCCCGGGGCCGCCGTCGAGGACGATCGTGCCGGTCTCGGCGATCGCCAGGGCGCAGCCGGTCACCACGCTGTCCACCGCGTCCAGTTCGTACGGGGTGGAGGCTGCGCGGTCGTGGACGCGGGTGGTGTCCGCCGCCGCGAGCCAGTACGGGGGCAGGCCGGGCGGGACGAGGACGCTCCGCGCGCCCCGCTCGGCCAGCAGACGCACAAGGAGCAGCGCGAGGCCGTCCTCGTCCGTGCGGTGCACCTTGGCGCGGTACTCGGACAGGTTGGCGGCGAGGAGGTCCGCCGTCTCTGCCGGGGTGCGGGCGCCGTGGACCGGGAGGTAGTCCCGCGGGACGGCGGGGTCGGGGGCGCCGTCCGCCACCGCCCGCCGGATCCGGCCCAGGATGCGGTCCCTGCTGCTCATTCCTGCCCTCCCCGCTCCCGGGACCACCAGTCGCGGAACGGTTCCGGCGGGGGCTCCGGGAGGTCCCTGGTGTCCGTCCACGCCCGGCCGGGACCCGGCAGGCGGCGGGGCCGGAGCCGGCGGGACCGGGCCAGGAGGCGTTCCCCCGCACGCAGCGCGCCCGGGTGGTCCAGGAGCAGCCGGGCGGCCCGCATCGCGGCCCGTTCGGCGGTGTGGCCGTGCGCGGGGCGGATCCGGACGCGGATGCCCTCCCGGGTCACCGGGCCGCCCTGGGCCACCCGTTCGCGCAGGTGGACGAGGACCTCGGGGATGTCGATGGCGACCGGGCAGACCTCGTAGCAGGCCCCGCACAGGGTGGACGCGTACGGCAGCGAGGCGTCGATCTCACTGCCCGTACCCCGTAGTTGGGGGCTGAGGATGGCGCCGATCGGCCCGGGGTAGACCGAGCCGTACGCGTGGCCGCCGGCGCGCTCGTACACCGGGCAGACGTTCAGGCAGGCGGAGCAGCGGATGCAGCGCAGGGCCTGGCGGCCCACCTCGTCGGCGAGGGTGTCGGTGCGGCCGTTGTCGAGGAGGACGAGGTGGAAGGCGGAGGGGCCGTCGCCGTCAGTGGTGCCCGTCCACATCGTCGTGTACGGGTTCATCCGCTCGGCCGTCGACGAGCGCGGCAGCGTCTGGAGGAAGATCTCCAGGTCCCGGAAGGCCGGCACGACCTTCTCGATGCCCACCACCGAGATCAGGGTCTCGGGCAGCGTCAGGCACATCCGGCCGTTGCCCTCGGACTCGAAGACGACCATCGTGCCCGTCTCGGCGACCATGAAGTTGGCGCCGGAGACCCCGACCTTCGCGCGCAGGAACTTCTCGCGCAGGTGCAGGCGCGCCGCCTCGGCGAGTTCGCGCGGGTCGTCACCGAGCCCGTCCGGCGCCGGGAGGCCCAGGCGGCCCATCTCCGCCTCGAAGATGTCCCGGATCTCGGCCCGGTTGCGGTGGATGGCAGGGACCAGGATGTGCGACGGGCGGTCGTGGCCGAGCTGGACGATGAGCTCGGCCAGGTCCGTCTCGTACGCGGCGATCCCGGCCGCCTCGAGGGCCTCGTTGAGGCCGATCTCCTGGGTGGCCATGGACTTGACCTTGACCACCTCTCGGTGGCCCGTGGCCAGCACCAGCCCGGTCACGATCCGGTTGGCCTCGTCCGCGTCGGCCGCCCAGTGGACGGTGCCGCCCGCGGCCGTCACGGACTCCTCCAGCTGGAGCAGGTAGCGGTCCAGGTGGCGCAGCGTGTGGTCCTTGACGGCCTTGCCCGCCGCGCGCAGCCGGTCCCAGTCGGCCAGCTCGGCGACGGCCCGGGCCCGTTTGTCGCGGATGGTGTGGGTGGCGCGGCGGAGGTTGGCGCGCAGCACCCCGTCCCCGACGGCCTGCCGCGCCGCATCCGGGAAGGCGGGGAAGGCGGGCATCCCCATGAACGTCCCCGTCATCGCAGCGGTTCCTCCTCCGTCGAGGCCAGGATCTCGGCCAGGTGCAGGGCGCGCATCGTGTCCCCCCTGCGGCGCAGGATCCCGCCGAGGTGGGCCAGGCAGGAGTTGTCGGCCCCGCAGAGCACGTCCGCGCCCGTCCCCACCGCGCTGTCGATCTTGTCGGTGCCCATCGCCGCGGACACGTCCGGGTTCTTCACGGCGAAGGTCCCGCCGAAGCCGCAGCACTCCTCGGCGCCGGGCAGCTCGACCAGGTCCAGGCCCTTGACGGCGGCCAGCAGCCGCCGCGGGCGGTCCCCCAGCCCGAGCCCCCGCAAGCCGTGACAGGAGGGGTGATAGGTGACGGTGTGCGGGAAGTACGCGCCCACATCGGTCACCCCGAGTACGTCCACAAGGAACTCGGTCAGCTCGTGGACGCGCGGTACGAGGTCCCCGGCCAGCGCCGCCAGCCCGGAGCCCCGCCCCTCCTGCTCCGCCAGGCGGGCGATGCGCGGGTAGTGGGTGCGGACCATCGCGGCGCAGGAACCCGACGGGGTGACCACGTACGGGTACCCCGCGAAGGCCTCGGCGGTGCGCCGCAGCAGCGGTTCGCTCTCGCGCCGGTAGCCGGTGTTGTACTGCGGCTGGCCGCAGCAGCTCTGGGCCGCCGGGAAGTCCACGCCGACGCCGAGCCGCTCCAGCAGGCGTACGACGGCGATGCCGGTCCGGGGGTACAGCGCGTCGTTGACGCAGGTGACGAACAGGGCGGCACGCATGACGGGCAGAATAGCGGCGTGAAGAAGTTCTCAGTGATCGGCATAGGCGCGGGCGACCCGGACCACCTGACCCTCCAGGCGGTCAAGGCGATCGGCGCGGCGGACGCATTCCTCATCCTGGAGAAGGGCGAGGAGAAGGCGGATCTGACCGGGCTGCGGCGCGCGATGCTCGACGAGCACGCCCGCCCCGGCCACCGGCTCGTGGAGGGCCGCGACCCGGACCGGGACCGGACCCCGGACCGGTACGCACCGACGGTGGACGGCTGGCGCAGCGCGCGGGCCGAGATCTTCGAGCGGTTCATCGCCGAGGACCTGGCGGACGGCGAGACCGGGGCGTTCCTGGTCTGGGGCGACCCCTCGCTGTACGACTCCACGCTCGCCATCCTGGACGAGGTGCTGGAGCGGGGCCGGGTGGCGTTCGAGCACGAGGTCGTGCCCGGCATCAGCAGCATCTCCTCGCTGCTGGCCCGGCACCGGACCAACCTGAACCGGGTCGGCCGGCCGGTCCAGATCACCACCGGGCGGCGGCTGGCCGAGGGCTGGCCGCAGGACGTGGACGACGTGGTGGTGATGCTGGACGCGCGGCACGCCTTCACGGCCCACCTCGACCAGGACCTCTTCATCTACTGGGGCGCCTACGTCGGCACCCCGGACGAAATCCTGGTCTCGGGGAAGCTGGCGGAGGTCGCCGGCCGGATCGAGGAGCTCCGGACCGAGGCCCGCGCCCGCAAGGGCTGGATCATGGACACGTATCTGCTCCGGCGCGGCTAGGGGGTGTCCGGCGCCGTCATCCGACGTAGCCGGGGAGCACGGCGGCAAGCCGCTCGTACTCCTCGGGCCGGTTGTAGACCTGCCCGCAGACGCGGATGCCGCCGCCGCCCGGCCACGGCCAGACCAGCACCCGGATGCCCTGCTCCGCCGCGATCCGCTCGCGCAGGGCGCGGGCGGCCTCCGGGGTCTCGGCGGTGCCGGGCGGCAGCCGCAGGGAGCGCATCGCGAGGCCCTCGGTGTACGGGAGCGGGGTGATCCCGGGGATCTCGGCGAGCAGGGCCGCGCCGTGGGCGGCGAGGGCGCTGTTGTGGGCCCGCACCTTCGCGGCGTCCAGCCGGTCGAGGAGGTCCAGGCCCTCGGGGGCGGCGAGCCAGCCGGTGTAGTCGGCGGTGGCGCGGTTCTCGACGGAGCGGGGGAACCCGTCCCCGTCCTCCCAGGAGGGCACCAGCGCCCGGACCCGGCCGCGGTGTCCGGGGGCGACGGCGAGGACGGCGCTGCCGGAGGGGGCGTACCCCCACTTGTGCAGGTTGCCGAACCAGAAGTCGGCGCCCCCGGCGAGCGGGTCCGCGACCATGCCGGGGACGTGCGCCCCGTCGACGACGGTGGTGACCCCGCGGGCGGCCAGGTCGGCGAGCAGCCGGGGCGAGGCGATGAGCCGGGCGGTGGGCGAGCTGATGTGGTCGAGCAGCGCCACCTTGGTACGGGGCGTCAGCCCGGCCAGCACGGTCTCGCGTACGGCGTCCTCGTCGGGCAGGTACGGGTCCAGGGCCACGGTGTTGACGCGCGCGCGGCGGGCGGCGGCCGCGACGACCGTGCCGTATCCGTGGTCGGTGACCAGGATCTCGTCGCCGTCGGCGAACGGGACGGCGTCGAGGGCGAGGTTGGCGCCCTCGGTGGCGTTGCCGATGAAGGCGATGCCGTCGGGGTCGGCGCCGAAGTGCCGTGCGATACGGGCGCGGGCGCCGGCGATCCGGTCCGCGGCGCCGACGAAGAAGGCGTCGGGATCGGCGTGGAGCTCCGCCTGGAGCGCAGCCTGGGCCTCCTGCACGGGCAGCGGTACGGCGCCGAAGGACCCGTGGTTGAGGTGGGCGACCTCCGGATCCAGCCGGAACAGCCCGGGTCCCCCCGGGAACACGGCGGGGGCGGCAGGACGCAACGGAGCGGCGGGGGCGGTCGGGTCGGTCACGGGTCCTCCGAGGGGTGGTGTGCGGTTGCCCGCATGATGCGGGCCGCCCCGGACGGCCCGGAAGGGCCAATCCCGCCGAGGTGGCCGGTACGGCCCTCAGTCACGCCCGCTGGTGACGGCGTAATACTGCAGGTCCTGGACCTTCACCGTGCGGTCCGCCGCGTAGGGCAGTTTCACCTCCGTGCCGGGCTTGCCGCCGCGGACCACCACCGCCGAGCTGGTGCCCGGGCGCAGCGGGAGCAGTGCGGAGTGGATGCCGGCCGGGGCCTCGTGTTCGTCCTGGGCCGTGCCGACCGCCGTACGGACGGTCGCCGGGGCCGTCAGGAAGCTGAGCACCTCCACCGAGTCGCGGGGCGCGGCACTGCCCTTGCGCAGGGACATCACCAGCGACTGGGTGCCGGTGGGGTCGGCCGCGGCGAACTGGGTGCGGGCCGAGACGTAGAGCGTGTCGCGGACGATCTTCGGCCAGCTGCCCGTCTTGAACTTGGCCAGGTAGTACGAGGAAAGGTCCAGGTACGCGTACCCGTTGTGCAGCGAGGGCGCGAATTGGCTGCCCTCCGAGTAGTCGTTCCAGGTGGTGAGCTGCACCCAGTCGGCGCCGTCGTCGATGGCGTGCGTCCAGGTGGAGCGCAGGGTGGCGGTGTTGCCGGCCTCGTCGTAGATGCCCTGGTTGGGGCGGGCGTCCTGGACCGAGACGGGCTGCATCCAGATCTTGCCCATGCCGTGGGCCCGCTGCACGTCGCGGGTGGCGCTCTCCTGGCCGACGTAGCTGCGGCTGCCCCACTCGGAGAAGCCGTGGCTGATCGGCGCGAACCGTGCGCTGTTGGCGCCGAATTCGAGGAACGTCGGGACGAAGGCGGTGCGGATGCCGTGCCGGGTCCTCAGGAGGTCGAGGACCTGCGTCCACCAGGCAACGTCCTTCGCCTCCGCCTTGAAGGGGGAGACGACGAGCCGGCCGTCGCCGAGGCGGTGCGCGGCGGGGGCCTTGCCGAGGGCGGCGACGGCGTCGGCGAGCACGCCGGGGTCGTCGGTGTTCAGCGAGGTCATGTCCGGCATCAGCATGATCTTGAACGCGGGGTCGACCGCATGGGCGGCCTCCATCAGGAGGTGGGCGCGGTCCCGGTTCGGCCCGGACAGGGAGAGCATGTCGAGCGTGAACCCGTCGAGCCCGGCGGCGCGGGCGGTGCGCACCTCCTGCTCGAGGTTGGCGCGTTCCCAGTTGCCGCCCTTGGGCTGGACGGGCAGCGGCCGGTCGCGCAGCAGACCGCCGTACCGCTCGTGCTTGCCGTTCTCCCCGCCCGGGTTCAGGTAGTTGCGGGTGTAGTAGTCGGCGTCGGCGCTCGCGTTGTCCAGCGAGAGCGGGTACGGGGTGAAGTAGTGCGCGAAGACCAGCTTCCTGCCCGCGCCGCCGGTGCGCAGGGCGGCCGGCCCGGGCAGGTCGAAGGGCAGGGCTCCGGCGGGCCGTTGACCGGCGGCATCCCCCGCGCCCGCGGCACCGCCCTGGCCCTCACCACCCGGGCTCCCGCTCGGGGCGGGCGAGGCCTGACCGGTGGCGCTCGGCGCGGGGCTCCCGGAGCCCGTGTCGGGACCGGCGGACCAGGGCGTGCCGATCACGGCGGCGGAGGCGCCGTCCTGGCCGGAGGCGCGGGCGAACGGGTCCCAGGCGATGCCGGCGGCGGCGCAGACGCCGACGAGGAGGAAGGCGGCGGCCGACAGGGTCAGCAGCGGCCGGCCCCGGAACCCCCGGCGGCGGCGGTGTGAACTCATCGTGGATGCCCTCCCCTGCGCTGTGCCCCGGATGCGGGACTTGCACAGCAGTAGAGCCGATCGGCGGCTTCCGGACAACCGTTCGCAGGGGCACCGGCATCGACCGGGGCCGGCCCGGCCCGCCCGGAGGTCAGGAGCGGGCGCCCGCGACGTTCACGTTCTCCAGGATCCCGAGGGCGTCGGGGACGAGAACGGCCGTCGAGTAGTAGGCGCTGACCAGGTAGGACATGATCGAACGCTGGTCGATGCCCATGTAGCGGACGTTCAGGCCGGGTTCGTACTCCTCGGGGATCGCGGTCGGCCGCAGGCCGATGACGCCCTCCTGCTCCTCGCCGGTCCGCAGCGCGAGGATCGAGCTGGTGTGGCCGCCGACGATCGGGATCTTGCCGCAGGGCAGCAGCGGGATCCCGCGCCAGGCGGGTACCGACTTGCCCTGCACCTCGGCGTTGTCGGGGACGAGCCCGCGCTTGTTGCACTCGCGGAAGAAGGCGGCGATGGCCTTGGGATGGGCCAGCAGCACCTTGGTGCCGCGGCGCATGGTGAGCAGCTCGTCGAGGTCGTCGGGGGTGGGCGGCCCGGACCAGGTGTTGATCCGCTGCTCGTACGCGGCGTTGTGCAGCAGCCCGAACTCCCGGTTGTTGACGAGCTCCCACTCCTGACGCTCGCGCAAAGCCTCTACGGTCAGGCGAAGTTGCTGCTCGAACTGGTCCATCGGGTCGTTGTAGAGGTCGGCGACGCGGGTGTGGATCTGCAGGACGGTCTGGGCGAGGGAGAGTTCGTACTCGCGCGGGCTGAGGTCGTAGTCGACGAAGGTGCCGGGCAGCAGGGTCTCGCCCGCGTGGCCGGAGGCGAGCTCGATGTCCGCCTCGCCGCGCCGGTTGACCGGGCGGCGGCCGTTCTCCACGTACTGTCCGAGGTGGGCGCGCAGGGCGGCGGAGCGCTCCAGGACCTCCTGGAAGGCGCGCCAGCGCAGCACCATCACGGTGCCGGCGGTGGCGGCCCGAACGGAGTAGTCCCAGCGTGGTTCGGGCCGGCCGAGGGCGTCGTCGCCCAGCTGGTCGCCGTCGGCGACGACGCCGAGGACGTCCGGCGCGCCGTACTTGCCCTGGGCGCGCTTCTCGAGGCGGCCGTGGGCGATGACGAAGACCTCCTCCACGGGGGCTCCCTCCTCGACCAGGGTGTCGCCCGCGCGCAGGTCCCGTTTGACGAAGCGCACGGCGAGGTCCTCGAGGACCTCCTGGTCCTGGAAGCCCTTGAGGGTGGGGAGTTCGCCCAGGGTGGGCGCGAGGATCCGCACGTCGTCGGCGCCGGTCTGCACGAAGGAGACCCTGCCCCGGCCCACGGCGTGGCTCAGGCGCCGGTTGACGCGGTAGGTGCCCGCGCCGACGTTCACCCAGGGCAGTACGCGCAGCAGCCAGCGGGAGCTGATGCCCTGCATCTGGGGGACGGACTTGGTGGTCGTCGCGAGGTTGCGGGCGGCCGCGGTGCTGAGGGCGGCCTGCCGGGCCGCCTCTTCGGCCTCGGGGGCGGGGGCTTCGGGGGTGGTCATGCCGGGGTCCCTCCGTGCGTCGGGCCTTGCTCCGGGCCGTGCGTCCGGCCGTGCGTCGGGCCGTGCGTCCGGCCCTGCGTCGGGCCGCTGTCCTGGGCCGGGGCGCGGCCCGCGGGGTTGTAGCGGGCAGTCGTGCGGTGCCATTCCAGATTTCCGCCGAGCCAGGCCCATACGTCGGCCAGGAAGCGGATCAGCGGCGGGAATCCGGCCGCGGAGAGGAGGGCCGACTCCTCCTCGAAGGCGTGGACGAGCTCGTCGTGGAGGTCGGCGGAGCGGCGGACCGCCTCGGCCCGCGAGCAGCCCTCCTCGGCCTCGATCAGGGCCGGCAGGTTGTAGTTGACGGCGGCGCTCTCGTCCTCGCGGTGCATGGAGTAGAGGTCGTTGACGATGACGCTGGCGGAGGCCGCCTTGAGGACCGCGCCCCGCACGCGCGGGTCGGCGTACGCCTCGACGGGGAGCTCGTAGCCGCCCGCCGGGTCGAGCATCACCATGGTGGGGATGAAGCTGTTGTCCTGGCGGACGGCGAGGAACTCCCAGACCGGCGGGGTGCGGCCGGAGACGCGCCAGCCGGCCTCGGCGGTGTAGCCGGAGAAGAGCGCGGCCATCTCGTGCCGGTAGCGGGTGAGCTGGGAGCGGGTGGCGTACCGGGACAGGTGCTCGGTGCTGGAGCGCAGCGCGACGAGGACCGGGTCGGCGCACATGGCCTGCTCCAGCAGGGGCGCGTAGCGGGCCGGCAGATGGGCCGGGTCGATGGCGGCCAGGGCCTGGGACAGGTGGGTGGCGATCCGGAGCGGGACGGCGCCGGCGCTCTCGTCGTCGCAGTAGTAGTCGTCGGTGGCCCATTGGGCGAGGGTGCACTTGGCGGGGGCGAGCAGCCGGTCCGGGTCCTCGACGTGGGCGTAGGTGAGCATGGTGTACCGACCGAGCGAGAGCGCCCGTACCTCGTCCAGCCGGCCGGCGTAGATCCCGGTCTCCTCGGCCCAGGCGATGAGCCGGTCCTCGACCGCGTCCGCGAGGGCCGGGTCGTCGCGCTGCGGGGGCGGGCAGTACAGCTCGGGGACGGCGGGGTTCCCCCGGGACCGGCCGGGCGCCGCGGGGGCCGGTACGGCAGCCGGAGTCGGCGCGGGGACGACGGCCGGGGCCGGGGGCGGGAGGGCGGGACGGATGCGCAGGCTGCTGGTGCCCGGTCCGCCGGGACCCCCGCGCAGCCGGGCCAGCAGCGCGGCGCGGGACGGAACGGGAGGGGCGGGCGGTACGGGCGGGGCGGGCGGTACGGGCGGGTCGAACAGAACGGACAGGTCAGGCAGGCCGGTCAGGCCGGACAGGTCAGGCAGGCCGGGGAGAGCAGGCAGGGCGGACAGGTCGGGCGGGTGGGCGGGGTCGGCAGCGGGCGGATGCTTCTGCATGGCATGACAGTGCGATGCGGGCCCGGCGCACGGGTAGCCGCCCCGGCACCGGCCCTGTTGAAAATCCCGCGCAGTTGAAGCTCTGAACGGATGTACGACGAGGGCGCCGCTACGTCCCGGCCGCCACCCGCTCCAGCAGCGGCCGTACGACCCCACTCGCACGGACCGCCCGCAGCCGCCCCCGCATCCGGCGCAGCGCGTCCGTCACCCGGGCCGATTCCAGCTGCGGTACGACGTCCAGCACCTCGTGCCAGGCGGCGCAGGCCCGCTCCAGATGCCCCTGGCCCAGGTGGAGTTCGGCGAGCCGGGCCGCCGTGACCGCCCGCGCCCGCCGCTCCGCCGCCGGCCGGTGGCGCAGCGAGGCCCCGAGCGCGGCGATGGCGCCCCGGCCGTCGCCCAGCGCGGCCAGCGCCTCCGCCTGCTGGTGGCACAGCGCGGCCTGGTGGTAGTCGCCGATCGGCGCGCTCTGCCCGGCCGAGCGGTCCAGCAGCCGCTGGGCGCCCGCCAGATGGGCGACCGCGGCCCGCCGGTCCCCGCAGGCGGCCTCCGCCACGGCCAGCTGCCCGGTGACGAACGCCGCCTGGAGCGCCGGCAGCCGCCCCGCCTCCCGTGCGGCCGCCTCCGCGAGCTCCAGCGCCTGCGTGCGGTGGCCGAGGTGGTGGGCCTGCACGCTCATCGCCCGCAGCACGGGCGCGTGGCACTGCGGATCTCCGGCCTCCCGGCCCAGCCGCAGCGCCGCCCGGTAGTAGGCCTGGGCCACACCGTGCTGGTTGCTGTCGAAGCACAGGAACCCGGCGGTGTAGGCCAGCCGGGAGGTGGCGCCGAGCAGCCGGTGGCGTACGGAGGGCGGCGCGTCGGCCCGCAGCCACGGGGCGACGGTCGTGGCGAGGTACGCGGTCAGGGCGGGCCGGGCGAGCCCGCTGCCGAACATCATGTCGGCGTTGCGGAAGACCGGGAGCACCGCCTCGGCGGCCCGTACGTGGTCCTGTCCGATCCGTACCCCGGCCCGCGCCTCGGCCCGTACCCCGGCCCTCGGGCCGGCCTGCCCCGGATGGGCCGGCTGCTGCTCCTCCGGCGGCCGCCACGCGGAGGAGTAGACCGGGATCTCGCCCAGCGCGCCGACCCCGAAGTCCGGCCCGCAGTCGGGCAGTTGTGCACCGGCCAGGGCGGCCGTGGCGAGGACGTCCGCGTCGTGCGCCCCGCCGCCGGGGCGTTCCCGCGCCCTCGCCCCGGCGGGCCGGGCGAGCCCGGTGTCGGCGGCGGCGATCCGGCGCCCGGTGCGCCGGCTCAGCGCCTCGGCGGCAAGGTCGACGACGTGGGCGGGCGGCCTGGTGCCCGCGAGCCAGTGGGAGACGGAGGTCCGGTCGTAGCTGAGGGTGAGGCCGGCCTCGGCCGCGATGCCGTTGACGGCCCGTGCGAAGTCCTGCCCGCTCCAGCGGGCTTCGATGAGGAGGGTGCGGAGTTGTCCGTTGGGGTCACGCTTCGCCATCCAGAACCGCCCAACTCGTACGTGTGTCCAGCGCTTCAACACGGTCGGAGATTCAACAGGGTGGGACAGGGGCCCGTGTACCGGGTGGGGCCGCCCTGCCTCTAACTAAGACGTGTGCACACGGTGGCACCCGGTCACACCGGGTGTGCGTGGCGTGCGGGAGCACAGCGGATCACGCACAAGCGGGGTCGCTCCTTCCGATCGCCCCCGTACGCGACGTACGCGACGTGCGCGACCCGCACCCGGGCCGCTGCGCAGGACAGTCACCGACGCCGCATCCGGAGCCAGGAAGACCGACCGAGAGGACGTTCCGTCATGTCTGTCGACCCGACGACCGAAGAGAGCGCCGCCGCACACCCGACCCGCAGCGCCCGCCAGAGCCTCAGCACCGATGCGGCGCGGAACCTGGCGACCACCACCAAGTCCGCCCCGCAGATGCAGGGCATCAGTTCCCGCTGGCTGTTGAAGATCCTCCCGTGGGTCCAGACCAGCGGCGGCACCTACCGGGTCAACCGCACGGTCAGCTACACCCTCGGCGACGGGCGCATCAGCTTCGTCAAGACCGGGTCCGAACTCCGGGTCATCCCGCCCATGCTGCGCGAGCTCGGCATGCTCCGGCACTTCCCCGACGACGCGGTCGTCAAGTCGATCGCGGACCGGTTCGTCAAGGAGGAGTTCCGCAAGGGAGACGTGATCGTCCGCAGCGGCGAGCCCGTCGACAAGATCTACCTCGTCGCCCACGGCCGCATCGAGCGGCTCGGCGCCGGCGCGTACGGGGACGAGGCGAGCCTCGGCGTCCTCAGCGACGGCGACCACTTCGGCCACCACCCGCTGCCGGACGCCCGCTGGGAGTTCACCGCCCGGGCCCAGACCGACGTGGTGACCATGACGTACAACCGGGGCAACTGGGACGAGGCGCTGAACCGCTCCCCCGCCCTGCGCCGGCACGCCGAGGCCTACCTGGAGGCGGAGCGCGTGGGCCGCAAGGGCAGCGAGGCCGTGGACCTGTCCGCCGGCCACACCGGCGAGGTCATGCTGCCCGGCACGTACGTCGACTACGACCTGAGCCCCCGCGAGTACGAACTGAGCGTCGCCCAGACCGTGCTGCGGGTGCACACCCGCGTCGCCGACCTCTACAACCAGCCGATGAACCAGTCGGAACAGCAGCTGCGGCTGACGATCGAGGCCCTCAAGGAGCGCCAGGAGAGCGAGCTGGTCAACCACCCGGAATTCGGGCTGCTGCACAACGCCGACTACGAGCAGCGGATCTACGCCCGCACCGGCCCGCCCACCCCGGACGACATGGACGAGCTGCTCAGCCGGCGGCGCGGCTCCCAGTACTTCCTCGCGCACCCGCGCACGATCGCCGCGTTCGGCCGCGAGTGCAGCCGGCGCGGGCTGTACCCGGCCTCCGTCGAGTTCCAGGGGCATTCGATGCCCTCCTGGCGGGGGGTGCCGCTGCTGCCCTGCAACAAGATTCCGGTCACGAAGGAGCGGACCAGTTCGATCCTGGTCATGCGCACCGGCGAGGACAACGAGGGGGTCATCGGGCTGCACCAGCTGGGCCTGCCCGACGAGTACCAGCCGGGCCTGTCCGTCCGGTTCATGAGCATCAACGAGCAGGCGATCGTCTCCTACCTGGTCACCGCCTACTACTCGGCGGCCATCCTGGTGCCCGACGCCGTCGGGGTGCTGGAGAACGTAGAGATCTCACGCTTCGACGACTGAGGGCGGCGGCCGCATGAGCAGCACAGGGAGCGCGCAGCCCTTCGAACTGCCCGAGTTCTACGTCCCGCACCCCGCCCGCCTCAACCCGCACCTGGCTCGCGCCCGCGCGCACGCCCTCGACTGGGCCCGCGGCATGGGCATGCTGGAGGGCTCCGGCGTATGGGAGCAGGCCGACCTGGAGGCGCACGACTACGCGCTGCTGTGCGCCTACACCCACCCCGAGTGCGATGCTCCGATGCTTTCGCTGGTCACCGACTGGTACGTGTGGGTGTTCTTCTTCGACGACTGGTTCCTGGAGGTCTTCAAGCGCCCCGGCGACCGGACAGGCGGGCGGACCGCACTGGAACGCCTGGCCCTGTTCATGCCCGACGGCTCACCCGGCCACGCCGGGAACGCGCAGACCCCGGAGCCCCGCAACCCCGTGGAGGCGGGGCTCGCCGACCTGTGGGCCCGGACCGTCCCCGGGCATTCGCCGGACTGGATCGCCCGTTTCTCGCTCAGCACCCGCAATCTCCTCGTGGAGTCCCTGTGGGAGCTCGACAACATCAGCATCGGCCGGGTCGCCAATCCGGTCGAGTACGTCGAACAGCGCCGCAAGGTCGGCGGCGCGCCCTGGTCGGCGGGGCTCGTCGAGCACGCCGTGGGCGCCGAGGTGCCCGCCGCCGTCTCCGCCGAGCGGCCGCTGCGCGTGCTGCGCGACTGCTTCGCGGACTCGGTGCATTTCCGCAACGACTTGTTCTCGTACGAGCGGGAGGTCGGCCAGGAGGGCGAACTCAGCAACGGGGTGCTGGTGCTGGAGACGTTCTTCGGGTGCACCACCCAGGAGGCGGCCGATCAGCTGAACCGGCTGCTCACCTCGCGCCTCCAGCAGTTCGAGCACACCTTCTTCGCCGAGCTGCCCCCGATGGCCGTGCGGGCCGGCCTGACCCCGGAGCAGGTCACGGCGGTGCTCACGTACGCCCGCGGGCTCCAGGACTGGCAGTCCGGCGGCCACGAGTGGCATCTGCGCTCCAGCCGCTACATGAACCGGCGGGCGGGCCTGCCCGCCGGACCCTCCGGACTGGGCAGCGCCACCTCGGGCTTCAAGGCGCTGCTGGGCATCACCGGCGGCGCGGACCGCCTCCGGCGGCACACCCGCACCCCGCACCCGGTGGGCCCGTCCGTGATCCCGGAGTTCTACCTGCCGTACCCGAACCGGCTCAACCCGCACCTGGAGGGCGCCCGCGGGCGGCTGGTGGAGTGGAACCGCGCGATGGGGATGTTCGACGAGGGCCTGTGGTGGGAGGACAAGGCCGTCGACTTCGACTTCGCGCTCTGCTCGGCGGGCATCGACCCGAAGGCCTCGGCCGCGGACCTCGACGTCAGCGCGGCCTGGCTGAGCTGGGGCACGTACGCGGACGACCTCTACCCGCTCCGCTTCGGCGCCACCCGCGACCTGGCCGGGGCCCGGGCCCAGGACGCCCGGCTGCGCGCGCTCATGCCGCTGGAGCCCGAGGCGCCCACCGCTCCCCCGGTGAACGCGGTGGAACGGGGGCTCGCCGACGTCTGGCTGCGCACGATCACGCCGATGGCGCCGGCCGGGCGGCGCATGTTCCGGGCGGCGATGGACGCCGTGCTCGACAGCTGGCTGTGGGAGGTGGAGAACCAGGCGGCCCACCGGGTGCCGGATCCGGTGGACTACCTGGAGATGCGCCGGGTGACCTTCGGCTCGCCCATGACGGCCTCGCTGGCCCGGATGGCCCACATGGACGTCGTACCGGAGGCCGTGTACGAGAGCGCGGCGATGCAGTCGCTGGAGGCGGCGGCCTTCGACTGCTCGGCGCTGATGAACGACGTGTACTCGTACCAGAAGGAGGTGGAGTACGAGGGCGAGCTGCTCAACATGCTGGTCGTCACGGAGACCTTCTTCGGCTGCGACTACCGGACGGCGCTCGGGGTCGTGAACGATCTGATGACCTCGCGGATGAAGCAGTTCGAGCACGTGCTGGAGAAGGAGTTCCCCGCCATGTACCGGGACTTCGGGCTGGATGCGGCGGCGCGGGCGGCACTGGACCGGTACGCGGACGAGCTCAAGCAGTGGATGGCCGGGATCGCCACCTGGCACGCGGAGACCCGGCGCTACCGGGAGGAGGACCTGGAACGGCACCATGCGCGGCGGACCGAAGCGGTGGTGGCGGCAGGCGCCGGTGCGCTGCCTCGGGCACCGCACCGGGCCGGGTGGGCGTGAGGGCGCGGAAGGTCCCGCTGACGGTTCCGGCCGCCGCCGAGGGAGCACCGTGGTCATGGCCCGTGATCACCATCCGGCCACGGGACGGTCGCCGCGCGCGTCACGATGCCCCACCTGGCCGAATGGACAAAGGTTCGCCGGGTGTACAAGTGCGATGATCGGAGGGCGGCCCGGGGCGGCCCGGGCCTTTCTCCGGAATACGACATTCCCCTGGCCTTTCTGCAGAACTGACGCATAATCATCGCTACGCGGCCCGAAAGAACCCTTGGCCGCGCACGGACACGCATGCAATGGGGGGCATCGTGCCGATGAGGGATTCAGGCAGTGCCGGCACGCTGCCGGCGACGTCCGACGAGCTGTCCAGACTGCTGACCGCCGTCCGGCGGGGACGGGTCCTGACGGTCACCGGGCGGTTCCGGGAGCCCCGGAGCCTGCTGGTGCGGGAGATCGCCGAGCGGCTCTCGTCCAACTTCTGCGACGGCGTCGCCGTGGTCGTGATGGACCGTCCGTTCGGCCTGCGCGAGCTGACGGCCGCGCTGGGCTGCGTACCGGGCATGCCCTTCCTGCCCTGCGGGACGGCGAACGCCTTCTCGTGGCTCGCGGAGCGGGACATGCTGCTCGTCCTGGACGGCACCGACCTGCTCGCGCCGCAGACGCTGGCCTGGCTGCGGAACCTGCTCACCGCGGCCCCGGGGCTGCGCATCCTGGCCGCGGGCCCGTCCCCGCTGGCCTTCGAGGGGGAACGCGTGCACCGCCTCTGATCCGGGAGCCGGGGGCCGGGGCCGATGCGGCGGGCTTCCCGTCAGCCGTGGTACTTGCGCAGGATCCGCTCCAGCAGCCGGGGGACGGGGGAGCGCGGAGCCGGCACGGCCGCGGGGCCCGCGGGCAGCCGGGCCTGCAGTTGGGCCCACACGGCGTCCGGGCACGGGCCCTGGGGCCGGGACTTGAGGAACTTGCCGTAGGGCACCACACGCGGCTCGCGGCCGATCTCCACCCAGTGGGGGCGGCCCGAGACCTCGTCCCAGCCGTGGTTCGGGATCCGGACGTGGTTGCGCCGGCCGTCCTTGTCCTTGCTGGTGATCTGGGCGACCCGAGCGCCGCCCGGCCCGGTCGCCAGGACCACGCAGTAGTGCCGCAGCTGCTGTTCCGGGTCCTCGCGCAGCGGCACCATGGCCAGCCAGACCTCGCCCGGCCGGGGGCGCGCCCCTGCCGACCTGTCCCACCGGCGCACGCCCAGGTGGACGACGAGGGCCGCGAACCCGGCGGCGCAGGCCTCGATGCTCATCCGGACGTTCCAGGGCTGCTCGGCGACCTGCCCCTCGGCGTAGGTCACCACGGCGGCGACCGCGGCGAGCATGACGGCCACCCGGGCGAGGAACGTCCACCAGGTGACGCGCCCCCCGCGGCCCGCGATGGCGACGAGTACGCAGGCCACGACGACCGGGATGCCGTACACGACGGCCCACTGGCCGGCGCCCGCCACCTTCAGCGGCGGGGTCTGCCGGGCCATCAGGTCGGGCATCAGCACGGGGAACGCGAGCAGGGTGCCGACGAGCCCCACCACGTTGAGCAGCAGATAGCCCGCGCAGCCGATGCCCGCGCAGGACGTGTTGTTGCGACGCGCCACCCGTATCCCCCCAGACCCCCGGCGGCACGCTAACGCACCAGCCACAGGGCCACCAGTGGCCCGCCGGACACCTCCTCAGGCCACGTGCTTCCACTCCTCCACCGGCAGCCCCAGGATCACCTCGTCGACGAAGGCCCCCGACACCCACGCGGAGCGCCGCAGGGTGCCCTCCAGGGTGAAGCCCGCCCGCGTCGCGGCGCTGATCATGGCGCTGTTGTCGGCGAGGGTGTCCACCTGGAGCCGGTTCAGCCCGCGCACGGTGAACCCGTAGTGGCACAGCAGCTGGACGACCTCCGCGCCGAAGCCGCGGCCCCGGCAGCCGGGCAGCAGTGAGATCCCGAGGTGGGCGCAGCGGTTGTGGGCGTCGATGCCCCACAGCACGGCATCGCCCGCGAGCGATCCGGAAGCGGCGTCGACCACCGAGAAGACCGCCACGCTGTCGGACGGGGCGGCGGGCTCGAACGGGGAGTGCCCGGCGCCGGCGGCGATCGGGCGCCACGGCCCGGATCCGGCGCGCGACCGCGTCGCCACGTCTTCGTAGAGCTCGGCGTGGAGCACGGCTACGTCATCGGCGTGCCGGGCGCGCAGCCCGGCCAGGGTTCCCTGAATCACGGGGACTTCCTAGCCGCCGGCGGGACCGCCCTGCAACCGGGTTTCCGGCGCCCGGTGCCCGCGTACGGGCCGCGTACGGGCCCACAGACGGGTTCACAGACGGTTCCGCCCCGGTCGGCGGCTGCCGACCGGGGCGGAACCCTTCACAACGTCCGGACGTTACGCGAGGGTCGCGATCGCCTGGTTGAAGGTGGCGGACGGCCGCATGACCGCCGAGGCCTTCGCGGCGTCGGGCTGGTAGTACCCGCCGATGTCGGCCGGGGAGCCCTGGACGGCGATGAGCTCGCCGACGATGGTCTCCTCCTGCTCGCCCAGCGTCTTGGCGAGCGCCTCGAACGCGGTGGCCAGCGCGGCGTCGTCGGTCTGCTTGGCCAGCTCCTGCGCCCAGTACAGGGCGAGGTAGAAGTGGCTGCCGCGGTTGTCGATGCCGCCCAGCTTGCGGCTCGGCGACTTGTCCTCGTTGAGGAAGGAGCCGGTCGCGCGGTCCAGGGTGTCGGCCAGCACCTGGGCGCGGGCGTTGCCGGTGGTGGTCGCGAGGTGCTCGAAGGAGACGGCCAGCGCGAGGAACTCACCGAGGGAGTCCCAGCGCAGGTAGTTCTCCTTGACCAGCTGCTGGACGTGCTTCGGGGCGGAGCCGCCGGCGCCCGTCTCGAAGAGGCCGCCGCCGTTCATCAGCGGGACGACCGACAGCATCTTGGCGCTGGTGCCCAGCTCCAGGATCGGGAAGAGGTCGGTCAGGTAGTCGCGCAGCACGTTGCCGGTCACCGAGATGGTGTCCTCGCCGCGGCGGATGCGCTCCAGGGAGTACGCGGTGGCCTCGACCGGGGAGAGGATCTCGATGGTGAGACCGTCGGTGTCGTGCTCGGCCAGGTACGTCTTGACCTTGGCGATCAGCTGCGCGTCGTGCGCGCGGCCCTCGTCGAGCCAGAAGACGGCCGGGACGCCGGTGGCGCGGGCGCGGGTGACGGCGAGCTTGACCCAGTCCTGGATCGGCGCGTCCTTGGTCTGGCAGGCGCGGAAGATGTCGCCGGCGGCGACCTCCTGCTCCAGGACCGTGTTGCCCGCGGCGTCGACGAGGCGGACGGTGCCCGCGGCGGCGATCTCGAAGGTCTTGTCGTGGCTGCCGTACTCCTCGGCCTTCTGGGCCATGAGGCCGACGTTCGGCACCGAGCCCATGGTGGACGGGTCGAAGGCGCCGTGCGCGCGGCAGTCGTCGATGACGACCTGGTAGACACCGGCGTAGCTGCTGTCCGGCAGGACGGCCAGGGTGTCGGCCTCGTTGCCGTCCGGGCCCCACATGTGGCCGGAGGTGCGGATCATGGCCGGCATGGAGGCGTCGACGATGACGTCGGACGGGACGTGCAGGTTGGTGATGCCCTTGTCCGAGTCGACCATCGCGAGGGCCGGGCCCTCGGCGATCTCGGCCTCGAAGGAGGCCTTGATCTCGGCGCCGATGTGCGGGACGCCGTCGAGGCCGTTCAGGATGGTGCCGAGGCCGTCGTTCGGGGACAGGCCGGCGGCGACCAGGACCTCGCCGTACTTCGCGAAGGTCTTCGGGAAGAAGGCGCGGACCACGTGGCCGAAGACGATCGGGTCGGAGACCTTCATCATCGTGGCCTTGAGGTGCACGGAGAACAGGACGTCCTCGGCCTTGGCGCGGGCGATCTGCGCGTCCAGGAAGGTGCGCAGCGCGTCGACGTGCAGGACGGACGCGTCCACGACCTCGCCGGCCAGGACCGGTACGGACGCGCGCAGGACGGTGGTGGCGCCGTCGGCGGCGACGTGCTCGATGCGGAGCGTGCCGGCCTCGGCGATCACGGCGGACTTCTCGGTGGAGCGGAAGTCGTCGGCGCCCATGGTGGCGACGTTCGTCTTCGACTCGGAGGACCAGGCGCCCATGCGGTGCGGGTGGGCCTTGGCGTAGTTCTTGACCGAGGCGGGGGCGCGGCGGTCGGAGTTGCCCTCACGCAGGACCGGGTTGACGGCGCTGCCCTTGACCTTGTCGTAGCGGGCGCGGATCTCGCGCTCCTCGTCGGTCTTCGGGTCGTCCGGGTAGTCCGGGAGCGCGTAGCCCTGGCCCTGGAGCTCGGCGACCGCGGCCTTCAGCTGCGGGATCGAAGCCGAGATGTTGGGCAGCTTGATGATGTTCGCTTCCGGCGTCTTCGCCAGCTCGCCGAGCTCGGCGAGGGCATCGGCGATCCGCTGGCCCTCCTCGAGGTGCTCGGGGAAGCTGGCGATGATGCGACCGGCCAGGGAGATGTCACGGGTCTCGACATTCACACCGGCCGTCGACGCGTAGGCCTGGACCACAGGCAGGAAGGAATACGTCGCGAGGGCCGGGGCCTCGTCAGTGTGCGTGTAGATGATGGTCGAGTCAGTCACCGGATGCTCCGCTCCACAGTCTGCGTCTCTCGTCTGCAACATTGCTCGACATCAAGATATCTCGTGATCGGGCCGGTCCGGACAGCCCCCTGCCCGAGTCCCGGGGAGACGCGCGTCACCTCCGGCCCCGCGCGACCCCGCAGAAGGCGAAAACGCCGCCTCCGGCTGTTTCCAGCCGGGGGCGGCGCTCAGGCAACTCAGGTGCTCAGGCTTGCGGGCCTGTTCAGGCCTGGACGGCCTTCGGGTTCTGGCCGTACTCGTTCGGCTGCGGCTGGCCCTCGGTCGCCATGAGGACGAGGAGCCAGATGCCGCCGACCAGCGGGACGAGGGCGATGAACATCCACCAGCCGGACTTGCCGGTGTCGTGCAGGCGGCGGACACCGACGGCCAGGCCCGGGAGGAAGACGGCCAGCGCGTAGATCGCGTAGAGGAGCGGGTAGGTGCCGATCGCGTTGTCGAGGACGGCAACGATGATCAGGGCGATCAGGTTGAAGAGGGTGAACATCCAGTACTCCTGCCGGCGGGCGCGGCCGGAGAAGACGGTGTACTTCTTCAGAACGTCGGTGTAGTAGTTCATGGGTCCCCCCAGAGGACGGTTCGTCGGCCCGTCCTGCTGGAGCAAGCCGAGGCAGAACTTATGCCCCGCTTATGTGGCGGTCAAGCCAGTTCCCCAGTGGCCAGAAGTGCCGCTCCCCTCGGGTTCGTCGACCAAAAACACCGGCACCGGGCGCCACTTGGAACCCACCGGTGGTGTCAGGTCACACGGGGTGACGAAACAAGGGCGACAGGGCCCTATTTGTGCGGTTGGAGAGGCCCTTGAGGCGCTCCACGCCGGCACGCGCGAGGCCCCGCAACTCCCGGAGCGGGCCCGTCCGCGCCCACATCGTTACGGCTCCGCGACCTGAACCCGTCGCCGCACGCACGGACGTCCCGCGCCGGGCAGGGAGCCCGGCACGGGACGCCGTGGATGCATCGACCGGTTCAGCCGATCCGGTTCAGCCGATGTGGAACGAGTCCCCGTAGACCTTCCAGTCGAGCGGGGTGTTGAGGTTCAGGTTCCCCTTCTTGAGGAAGACCCGCTGCGCGGTGTCGACACGGCTGGTGTCGCTGTGCGCCTCCTCCTGCTTCATCGCCCAGACGCGGGCATCGAGGAAGGCGTTCAGCCAGGTCGTCTCGCTGCCGCCCTGGGCCGGGGGCTTGGCCTTGGACAGGGCCCGCTTGCGGATGTTGCGGAAGCTGGTGGAGTCGGTGCCGTCGCCGTGCATCACGATGGCGTCGTAGTAGATGAACTGGCCGAGCGCGCCGACCCCGTCGGACTTGCCCTGCTTGACGGCGGGGTTGAAGTAGACCCGGTCGCGCTCGTGGTCCTGGGCCTTCTTGAACTCGCCGTCCTGGGCCGCCTTCGCCCAGTCCTTGGTGAAGTTCGGGTCGAGACCGGCGTGCGAGTCGCTGCCGTCGACCTTGCGCAGCGCCGGAAGGTACTTGGCGAGCACGTTGCCGGGCTTGACCTGGGTGTAGTACTCGACGAGGTCGAGCATGTCGCCGGTGCCGGAGCAGAAGCCGATGATGCCGGCCGTGTAGCCGCGGCCGTCGTCTATGTCCTCTATGTACTTGTACTGCGCCTTCCAGTCCAGCGAGGAGTTCTCCGCACTGGAGACGATCTGCATGGCGATGTCCTTCTTCGCCGGATCGTCGAGCCCGACGGCCGCGGCCGACACGGCGGCGGACGCAGGGGCGGAAGCGGGGGCGGGCGCCGCGGTGGCGTGGGCGGTCACCGGTACGGCGAGCAGGGCGCTGCCGAGCAGGGCGCCGATGGCCATTCTCTTGCGGTGGGGGGTGAACACAAGACCTCCATGGGGGAGTTGAGGCTTACCCGACTTCGTTAGGAAACTTTACTACCAGAGCTCGGGACAGCTCAATACCCGGGCACGCCATGTGTGCCGGTGGGGCTGCTGGTCAATCCGCGGCTCAGAGCCAGCCGTTGCGGCGGAACCCCCGGTGGATGGCGAAGCAGGCGAGGGCCATGACGCCGACCACGATCGGGTAGCCGTAGGTCCAGTGCAGCTCGGGCATGTTGTCGAAGTTCATGCCGTAGACCCCGCAGACCATGGTCGGCACGGCGACGATGGCCGCCCACGCCGTGATCTTGCGCATGTCCTCGTTCTGCGCGACGGTCACCTGTGCAAGGTGCGCCTGCAGGATGGAGTCGAGCAGGCCGTCGTACGCGCCGATCTGGTCGGTGGCCCGGGTCAGGTGGTCGGCGACGTCGCGGAAGTACGCGCGGGCGTCCGGCGGGATGACCGGTATCGGCTGCGTGGCCAGATGCTGGAGCGGCCGGCTCAGCGGGGCCACCGCCCGGCGCAGCTCCAGCAGTTCGCGCTTGAGCTGGTAGATGCGGCCCGCGTCGCCGCGCCCGCCGTACTCGCTGAAGACGGCGGTCTCGACGGCGTCGATGTCGTTCTGCACCGCGTCCGTGACGGCCACGTAGTCGTCGACGACGTGGTCGGCGATGGCGTGCAGAACCGACGCCGGCCCCTTGGCCAGTTGCTCCGGCGCCGCCTCCAGGCTCTCGCGGACGGGGCCGAGCGTGCCGTGGCCGCCGTGCCGGATGGTGATGACGAAGTCTTCGCCGGTGAACGCCATCAGCTCGCCGGTCTCCACGACCTCGCTCGTCGCGGTGAGTTCCTCGTGCTCCACGTAGCGCACGGTCTTGAAGACGGAGAACAGTATGTCGTCGTACCGCTCCACCTTGGGGCGCTGGTGCGCGTTCACGGCGTCCTCGACGGCGAGGGGGTGCAGGCCGAACAGCTCTGCGAGCCCGGCGAGCTCCTCCTTCGCCGGTTCGTGCAGGCCGATCCAGACGAACCCGTCGCCCGTCTTGCGGACCCGCCGCAGCGCCTCCTCGGCCTCGGCGCAGCCGTCCTGCCGTGTGCCGTCCACGTAGACCACGCAGTTGACCACCGCGCTGCCGAGCGGGGAGCGGGCCGGGTGGCTCAGATCGACGGCCCGCCGGTAGCCGCGACGCACGGCCCGGCGCAAGTTGCTGAACATGGACAACGGGGTACTTCCCTTCGGCGGATCAGCGGCCAGTCTGCCACCGTCGCCGATCGGCCCCGTCAGGCCCGGTCGATGAACACGCTCGTCGACTTCACGCGGGCCACGGCCCGTGCACCCACCTCGAGGCCGAGCTCCTCCACCGCCTCCCGCGTCAGCAGCGACACGATGCGGTGGGGACCGGCCTGGATCTCGACCTGGGCGTCGACGGTACCGAGCTTGACGGCGGTGACGATGCCCGGGAAGGCATTGCGCGCCGAGGTGTACGGGGCATCCTCGGCTTCTCCGCCCTCCTGGGCGGCCTCCACGCAGAACGCGGCCAGGTCCGGCCCGTCCACCATCCGCCGCGTGCCCTCCCGTCGGGTGCGGAACCGCTCGGCATCCGCCCAGCGCCGGGCGGTGTCGACGCTCACGCCGAGCAGCCGCGCCGCCTGACCGATCGTGTAGGACTCCATGACCGCAGCTTAAGGGGGCTGGCGACCTTGATCCGCCGGACACCCCCTAAGCGGGCCGGACCCTGTCCTGGCGCAGTGCCCGGGCCGCCGCGGCCGCGATCACCTGCGCCACCGTCGACAGCGCCGGGGAGTCGAGCTTCCACTGCTGCCAGTACAGCGGCACGTCCAGCGGCCGCCCCGGCACCAGCAGCACCAGCCCGCCCGCGCGCACCAGCGGCTCCGCCTGCGGCTCGGGCACCAGTCCCCAGCCCAGCCCGGCCGCCACCGCGTCGCAGAACCCCTCCGAGGTCGGCACGTGGTGGCGCAGCGGCCCCGCCCCGGCGTCCCGGCTGCCGGTCAGCGACCGTACGAACACGTCCTGGAGCACATCGCGCCGGTCGAACACGATCAGCGGGGCCTCCTGCAGACCGTCCTCGAGCGCTCCGGCCAGGTACCGCGCCGCGAACCCGGGGCTCGCCACCGGCAGGTACCGCGCCAGCCCCAGCCTGCGTACGGTGCACCCCGCCACCGGGTCCGGCGAGGAGGTGACCGCCGCCATCACCTGGCCCTCCCGCAGCAGCGCCGACGTGTGCGACTCGTCCTCCCGGTGCAGTTCGAAGAAGACCGGCGGATCCTGCGGCACCTGCGTGAGCGCCGGCAGGAACCAGGTCGCGAGGGAGTCGGCGTTGACCGCGATCGGCAGCCGCACCGGGCCGCCCGACTCCTGCGCCATCCCGAGCTCGGCGCGCGCGTCCCGCTCCAGGCGGGCCAGCTGCCGGGCGAACCGGACCACCACCTGCCCGGACTCGGTCGCCCGGACCGGCTTCGTCCGCATCAGCAGCACCCGCCCGGTCCGCTGCTCCAGCGCCTTGACCCGCTGACTGACGGCGGACGGGGTCACGTGCAGGGCCGCGGCCGCCGCGTCGAAGGTGCCCTCGTCCACCACGGCGAGCAGGGTCCGTACCTGGTCCAGCGGAAGTTCGTCCATCACGAGCGCTAAGGGTACGTAAAAATCTTTAGCTGTACTGAAACCACGCCGCTGCCTACGGTCGGAGACATGACACACGGCATCATCGCGGCGGCACTCGCCGGCTTCGGCACCGGACTCTCCCTCATCGTCGCCATCGGCGCACAGAACGCCTTCGTCCTGCGGCAGGGGGCCCGTCGGCAGGCCGTCCTCGCCGTGGTCGCGATCTGCGCGGTCTCCGACGCGGCCCTCATCGCCCTCGGCGTCGCGGGGGTCGGCGCCTTCGTGACCGCGTGGCCGGCCGCCCTGACCGCGGTCGCCATCGCCGGCGGCGGGTTCCTGATCTGCTACGGATTCCTCGCCGCCCGCCGGGTGCTGCGGCCCACCCCGGGCGCCGCCCTGGACACCGGGGGGGCCATCGCCGGGTCCCGCCGCCGGGCCATGCTGACCTGCCTGGCCATGACCTGGCTCAACCCGCACGTCTACCTGGACACCGTCCTGCTGCTCGGCTCCCTCGCCGCCGACCGCGGGGACCTGCGCTGGGCCTTCGGCATCGGGGCCGGGCTGGCCAGCCTGATCTGGTTCGGCACGCTCGGCTACGGCGCCCGGCTGCTCGGCGGTCTGCTGGCGCGCCCCCCGGCCTGGCGGGTGCTGGACGGGCTCGTCGCGGCGACCATGGTCACGATGGGCGGGATGCTCCTGGCCCGGGCCTGACCGCCGACCGCGGACCGCGGACCGCGGCGGCCCGCGCGGGGTACGGATCCGCCCCGTACCGCCGCACGACCACAGGAGTCCGCAGTGCCCGACCGCCCGGCCGACCGACCGTCCGACCACCCCTCCCCCGACGCGGTGCGCGCGTACTACGCCGCCCGGCCCTCCCCGCTCGTCGCCGCCACCGGGATCGTGCTGGACACCGACGGGCGGGTCCTCGTCCTGACACCCTCGTACAAGGCGGACCTGGAACTGCCGGGCGGCACGGTCGAGGACACCGAGACCCCGGAGGAAGGGCTGGCCCGCGAGCTGAAGGAGGAGCTGGGCCTGTCCGTGCCGGTCGGCCGGCTGCTCGCCGTGGACTCCCGGCGGCCCGGCGTGCTCGGCCGCTCCCTCATCGCCCACGTCCACCTCGTCGGACCGCTCTCGCCGGAGCAGGCCGCCGCGATCTCCTTCGCGGACGGCGAGGTCGCCGCGGCCCGCTGGCTCCCGCCGGAGGAGGCGTACGCGGCGCTGCCCGCCCGGATCGCGCCCCGGCTGCGCGCCGGCCTGGACGCCCTGTACTCCGGCTCCCTCGCGCACCTCGTCGACGGGGTGGCCCAGCCCGGCTCCCCGGCCGGGCTGGACCCGGCGCGGCGTACGGCCCTCGAACACGCCGGTTCCTTCGACGCCGCGAGCCACCGGGCCGCCCGCCCCAAGGCCGTCACCGCGGCGAGCGTGCTGTTCACCGACTCCGCCGGCGGGATCCTGCTGGTGGAGCCCTCGTACGGCAGGCCGGGCCGCTGGAACCTGCCGGGCGGCGGGATCGACAGCGACCTGGGCGAGACCCCGCGGGCCGCCGCCCGGCGGGAGGTGCACGAGGAACTCGGCCTCGACCTCGAACCGGGCCGGCTGCTCGGCGTGAACTGGGCCCACAAGCCCGGCTATCCGGCCCGCATCCGCTTCCTCTACGACGGCGGGATCCTGGACGGCGCCACGCTGGCCCGGATCCGCCTCGCCCCGTTCGAACTGCTCCGCTGGCGGGCGGTGCCTGCCGCGGAGCTGCGCGCCCTGGTCAAGCCGTCCCTGCGCCGCCAGATCGAGGCCTGCCTGCGCGCCCGCACGGAGGGCACGGGCCCGCTGGAACTCCACGCCGGCCGCCCGGCCGGCACCCCCCGCAAGAGGAAGAAGGACGCCGAAGGGAAGGCGAACAGGGGGAAGCGGTAGCAGAAACGAACGCTCCACTGGTCCATCCGGACGGCATCGTGGCGTGGCGCGCGGGTGACGGGGCCGGCTCACGCATCGTCGAACCAGACAGTCCACGCACACGCATTCGCGCACGCCCTCTCGCGAGCGAGAACGAGCGGAACCCATGGAGTACCACCATGTCCGCAGAGCCGACCCGCCCCGGAACCAGTACCACTTCAGCCGCCCCAGACGCCGCCGCGCAGCCCGATCCGCGCCGGTGGTGGATCCTTGCCGTCATCGGCCTCGCCCAGCTCATGGTCGTCCTCGACGCCACCATCGTGAACATCGCCCTGCCCTCGGCCCAGGCCGACCTCGGATTCTCCGACGACCAGCGGCAGTGGGTGGTGACCGCGTACGCCATCACCTTCGGGAGTCTCCTGCTGCTCGGCGGGCGGCTGGCCGACCTGTTCGGACGGCGGCGGGCCTTCCTCATCGGGCAGATCGGCTTCGCCGCGGCCTCCGCGGTGGGCGGCGCGGCGGCCACCTTCGGAGTCCTCGTCACCGCCCGCGCCCTGCAAGGCGTCTTCGCGGCGCTGCTCGCCCCGGCCGCGCTGTCGCTGCTCACCACCACGTTCTCCGCCCCCGCCGAACGCGGTAAGGCCTTCGGCGTGTTCGGAGCGCTCGCCGCGTCCGGGGGCGCCGTGGGGCTGCTGCTGGGCGGGTTCCTCACCGAGCACCTGAGCTGGCGCTCGACCATGTACGTGAACCTGCTCTTCGCCGCCGTCGCCGTCATCGGCGGTGTGCTGCTGCTCAAGCGGTCCGCGCCGACCACCCCTCCCCGGCTGGACCTGCCGGGTACGGTGCTGGCGTCGTCCGGGCTCTTCTGCCTGGTCTACGGCCTCGCCAAGGCCGGCCCCCACGGCTGGCCGGCCGGGCGGATCCTGGGCTGCCTGGCCACCGGCGCCGTCCTGCTCGCCGCGTTCGTCTGGTGGCAGCGCCGCAGCGCACACCCGCTGCTGCCGCTGCGGATCGTGCTCGACCGGGTCCGGGGCACGGCGCTGACGTCCGTGTTCATCACCGGGGTGGGCATGTTCGGGGTGTTCCTGTTCCTCACGTACTACTTCCAGCACGCCCGCGGATACAGCCCGGACCAGACCGGCCTGGCCTTCATGCCGATGTCCGGCTGCACCATGATCGGCGCGATCGGCAGCAACATGGGGCTGCTCGGCAGGATCGGCGGGCGCCCGCGCATCGTCACCGGCATGCTGCTGTCGGCGGGCGGCATGGCCTGGCTGGCGAACGTGACGGCGACCGGCCCGTACGTCCTCGACGTGCTGCCGGGCCAGGTGGCCACGGGGCTGGGGATGGGCCTGATCACGGCGGCCGCCATGAACCTCGGCACGGCCGGCATCGACCCGCGGGACGCGGGGGTCGGCTCCGCGACGGTCAACGCCATGCGGCAGATCGGCGGCTCCGTCGGCACGGCGCTCATGAGCGCCCTTGGCGCCAGAGCCGTCGCCCGCTCCCTGGCGGGCCGGCAGCCCACGCCGGAGTTGATGGCGCGGGCTGCCCTGGAGGGTTACCACACGGTCTTCACGGCATCGGCGGTGCTCTTCTCCGCCGGCGCGGTGCTGACCCTGTTCCTGCTTCCCGGCGGCCTGTCCATGGAGCGCGCACACGGCGCGCCCGGGGGCCGCCGCCCGTCAGCGCGGTGAGTGGGCGCCGGGGGCCATGGGAGCCGCCGGCGAGGCCGGCTTGGCGGGGGACATGGGAGCCGCCGGGGAGGCCGGCTTGGCGGGGGACATGGGAGCCGCCGGGGAGGCCGGCTTGGCGGGAGACGCCGGGGCGGCGGGAGTGACCGGGGAGACCGGGGCGGTCGGGGCCGGCGGGGCCGCTTCGGTGGACGGGCAGTTCGCCAGCGAGCTGCGGACCCGGTCGCCGGTCGAGAAGTGCTTCACCCGGCAGGAGTTGGTCCCGATCCCGCCGTCGACCTGGCCGTAGCCCGGTCCGATGGTCAGGACGCTGTCGTTCAGGCCGCGGACCGTGTCGTCGCCGGGACCGCCCTGGACGATGCCCGCGGACTCGGCGCCGACCGACTTGGGCTCGATGACGTCGTTCTGGCTGCCGCCGAGGACCCGGCCGCCGAGGTCCACGTTGCCCGTGCGGATCAGGTCGCTGCCGTCGTTGCCGAAGACCTGGCCGCCGCCGCGCTCGTACTCGCCGGGCTGGCCCATGACGCTGCCGGTGGTGATCTTGTCGTCGCCGTGGTCGCCGTAGACGGTGGCTCCGTGCTCCGCGGTGCCCACCACGAGGGCGGTGATGATGGTGTCGTTGCCCGCACCGCCCCGCACCGACGCGTTGCCGTTGCGCGGGGAGAGGTTGTTGACCTGGAGGGTGTCGTCGCCCTCGCCGCCGAGCACCTGGGCGTCGATGAGCATGCCCTTGACGCGGATGTTGTCGTTGCCGCCACCGCCGTAGATGATCGCGTTCTCGACGTCGTTCTCGCACACGATCGTGTCGTCGGCCGACGTGCCTCGCACCTCCTGTCCGGGCGGGGCCTCGACACCGTTGACGTAGCACCAGTGGGACGGCAGGGGTTCGGCGGCCTGTGCCGGGCCCGCGGCGAACGAGGCGGCCACGGCGACCGTGCCGGCCAGGGTGTACGAGGCGGTACGTAGGGTGCGGCGAGTACGCAGCATCGATGTTTCTCCCGAGCATGGGGGTGGGTGGGAATGTGGTGCGGTGTCGGTCGTCAGGACAGCTCGTGGCGCAGCGGCGTGAGCTGTTCGATGTCGTAGCGAATCCGCAGTTCGCGGATCGCTGCGGGATCCGGGGTGGCACTCGTGTCGAGCAGCTCGAGGAGCTCCTCGAAGTACCGCTCGTGATCGGGCGGCGGTGAGGCCTGGAAGAACATCCGGGCCGGTTCGCCGGTGGGGTTCGCGAAGGCGTGCGGACAACCGGGCGGAACCACGATGACGGTTCCGGGCGTGGCACGGACGACCTGACGTCCGTCGAGCGCTTCCCAGTGTCTCCAGTCGTCCCCGGAACGCACGCGCGGCTCGAAGGCCATGACGTCGAGTTCACCCTCCAGGACGTAGAACAACTCTTCGCTCCGGGTGTGCAGGTGTGCCCCGACGTCGAAACCGGGCGGTACGACGACCTCGAAGCTCGAGGCCACCGAGGAGTGCTCCCCGGTGACCTTGAACGTGACCTGCTGGGCGTCGGTGTGCAGCTTGCGGCCATGACCAGGTGGTACGAGCAGCCCGTCGCGGGCGATGTGCGCGGTCATGACCAGGTCACGGGCAGACCTTCGGGCCCGCGGATGAGGGCACCGGGCCGCCAGCCCAGCTCGCTCGGGGGAACGCTGAAGCGCAGGTCCGCGAAGCGGTCGAGCAGCGCGTCCACGAGCAGTTCGGACTCGAGGCGGGCCAGCATGTTCCCGGGACAGAAGTGGGGTCCGTACCCGAAGGAGACGTGCGGGTTGGGGCTGCGGTCCAGCTGCAGTTCGTGGGGGGCGGGGAAGACGTCCGGGTCGCGGTTGGCCGCGAGGTAGGAAACGTAGATCGCTTCGCCCGCCCGGATGAGCTGGCCGGCCACGGTGACGTCCTCGAGGGCGATCCGAGAGAGGCCGACGGCGTTGCGGTGCGGGATGTAGCGCAGCAGCTCGTTGAGTGCCGAGGGCCGCAGGGCGGGCTCGCTCCTCATCCGTTCCATCAGGTCCGGCCGGGTGAGCAGGATGTAGACCATGTTGCCCACGTTGTTGGTGACGGCCTCACCCCCGATCTGGATGAGGAGTGCGAGTCCGGTGGCCTCCTCGGCGGTGACCTCGCCGGCCTCGACGGCCTTGACGAGGAGCCCGATGACGCTGTCACCGCCGGCCACTTCTCCGTTGCGCATGCGTCCGCCCAGGTAGGCGCACATGTCGTTCTTCGCCTGCTCGCTGCGTTCGGCGCCCTGGGCCGAGGAGAGGATCAGGCTGGTCCATTCGTGGACCATGGGCCGGTCGCTCTCCGGGACGCCCATCAGCTCGCACACGACGGCGAGCGGGAAGGGGGCGAGCAGGCGCTCGGTCAGGTCCACGGGCGGGCCGTCGCGCAGGATCCCGTCGACGAGGGTGTCGAGCATCTCCTTGGCCCGGGTGCGCAGGGACTCCACCCCGCTGGTGGTGAAGGCCGCGGCGACGGTGCGCCGCAGCCGGGTGTGGTCGGGCGGGTCCTCGAACCCGACCGCGCCCGGCGCGGGGATGAAGTGGGGGGCCAGCCGGGTGACGTCGTGTTCCGCGACCAGCTTGCGGCTGAACCGGGGATCGTTGGCCACCATGCGCACGTCGTCGAACCGGCAGACGAGCCAGGCCCACCCGCTTCCGTTCGGCAGGCGGATCCGGGTGATCGGACCCGCCTGCATCAGTTCGGCGAGGACGGGGTCGAAGTCGACCCCGTCCAGGGCCGGGGTGGGCCAGTGCGTGATGGGTGGCCTTGCGGTTGCGGGGCCGTCCTTCAGCATTCTTCGGATTCCTCCCTCACCCGGTCCCTCGATCCGAGGTCCAGCTGCCCAGTGAGATCTCTGCGGTGATGCCCGGGCCGAAACCGGCCAGCAGGCCCCGCGCGGCGTCAGCGGTGGCGTTCTCGTCGAAGAGCCGGCGCAGTGCGTCCAGGACGACGGCGCTGGCGATGTTGCCGTACTCGGTCAGTGTGGCCCGACTGAAGCGGAATGCCTCGGGTGCCACACCGAGGTACTTGCTCAGGTCATCCAGGATGCGGGGCCCACCGGCGTGGATGATGTAGAAATCCAGTGCGGCGGCGTCCCAGCCATGGGCTTTTGCGAGCTCCTTGAGGGACGGGGCGAGTGGTTCCATGGTCCCGGGCACCCGCCGGTCGAGCTTGAAGTGGAACCCGGTGGACTTGACGTCGTACATGATCCAGTCCTCTGTCTGGGGGATGATGTACGAGCTGTTGCGGTGCAGTTCCATGCCGGTGCCGCCCTTGCCCCGGACGACGGCGGCGCCGACGCCGTCGCCGAACAGGCCGTTGGAGAGCAGGTTGCCGACCTCCAGGTCACTGGGCTGGTAGCAGAGCGAGCAGAACTCGCAGGACACGATCAGCGCGTTCGCCTCGGGGTAGGCGGTGCAGAAGTCGTGGGCCCGGTTGACCGCCGCCCCGCCCGCCGCGCAGCCCAGCTGGGCGATGGGGAGCTGTTTGGTGTCCGTCCTGAAGCCCATCGCGTTGATCATCCAGGCGGTCAGCGAGGGCATCATGAAGCCCGTGCACGACACGTAGATGATCATGTCGATGTCCTTGGCACGCAGCTGCGCATCCTCCAGCGCCTGCCGCACCACCGCCGGGACCCGCTGCTTGGCCTCGACCTCGTACACCGCGTTGCGCGATTCGAAACCGGGGTGCTTGAGGGTCTCCTCGATGGGGCGCACGATGTGCCGCTTCGCGACGCCGGTGTTGCGGATCAGACGCAGCGCCAGGTCGAGCTGCGGATGGTCCGCGTGCACCGAACGGCACAGATCCAGGGTCTGCTCCATCGTGATCACGTGCTCGGGCACGCACACCGTTGGCCTGCACAGAGTCGCCATGGGTGGCTCTCCTTTCGTGTCTGACACAGCCTCACGGACCTTTGGCCGATGCGCGCGCGGGACTACGGCGTTGGGGACATGAGCCAATCCGGTGACGCTGCGCCGTGGAGGCAGCGGAGCGTGTGACGAGAGGGAAGGGATGGCTGTGCCGATTTCCCGCGGAATCGCGCCTTGGGGGGTGACATCCACGCAGGGAGATGAACCATGACGTCAGACCCGCACACGGCTCTCGAGCCGGAGACGGACCCGGCCTCGGGCGAACCGGTGCACTGCTGGAACCTGGACGACTTCGAGGCGCTCGACTTCGACCCGTTCCTGCACGACCGCCTGCGGGACAAACGCGCCGCCCGGATCCAGCTGCCGTACGGCCAGGGCAGCGCCTGGCTGATGGCGCGCTACGCCGACGTGAAGGCGGCCACCACCGACCCGCGTTTCAGCAGGCAGGAACTGGTCGGCCGTACGATCACCGCCTCCTCCCCGCATGCCATCGCCTCACAGCAGGCGTCCATGAACTACGCCGACCCGCCGCGCCTCAACGACATGCGCCGCGTGGTCGCACGGGCCTTCACCGGCAAGAGCATGCAGAAGCTTCGGCCGACCGTGCAGCGGACCGCCGACAGCCTGCTGGACGGCATGGAGCGGCACGGCTCGCCGGCGGACCTGGTCGAGCACCTGCACGGCCCGTTCCCGCTCGCGGCCGTCGCCGACCTGCTGGGGATGCCGCAGGACATGCGCAGGAACATGACCTCCTGGGCGAACGTGATCATGACGCCCGGCCCGGCGCCCGACAAGAGCACCGACGCCCTGAAGACGGTGCGCGAGTGCGTCGTCGCCCTGCTCGCCATGCGACGGGAGAAGCAGAGCGACGACCTGGCCGGGGTCCTCGCCGCGGCCGCCGACGCCGGTGAGATCACCGATCCGGAGGCCGTCTCCATCGCCACCGCGATCCTGGTGAGCGGTGCGCACGCGGTGCGCAACAACAGCGCCAACATGATCTTCGCACTCCTCACCCATCCGGAGCACCTCGAACGGCTGCGCAGGGAGCCGGAGCTGATCCCCCAGGCCGTCGACGAGCTGCTGCGCTTCATCCCGCACCGCAGCGGGGTGGGCCTCCCGCGGATCGCCACGCGGGACGTGGACATCGCGGGCGTCACGGTCAAGGCCGGCGAGACGGTGTACTCCTCGTACCTGGCGGCCAACCGCGACCCCGAGGTCTTCCCGAACCCCGACACGCTGGACTTCGACCGCGGGCCCATCGCCCACATGGCCTTCGGGAACGGCCCCCACCACTGCGTCGGCTCGATGCTGGCCCGGATGGAGTCCGAGATCATCGTCACCACGCTGCTCGACCGCTACCCGCGCCTGGCCCTGGCCGTGCCGCGCGAGCAGATCGAGTGGCAGGCCGGAGCGCTGATCCGCGGGCCCAAGACCCTGCCGGTGTCCTGGTGATACGCCGGCACCGGATAAGGGTGGTCCGGGGCAGACCGGACCACATAGAACTGGCGGCCCTCACGGCCGCCCTGGTCATCATGGCGCGCACGGCCCATGTGCCCCGCGCGCCGCACTCCGCCCGGCACCGGCGTGCCCACTGGGACCGCAACCTGGCGTCGGTGGTGCACCATCCCGCGCAGTCGTGGCGCGCCCGCCCGGCCTCCCCCTTCGTCTAGCGGGGCTCGGCGGCGCCGACGGGCCCGGCCGGCCGGGCCCCGTCGGCGGCAGTCCGTCAGGCGCGGCCCGGCTTCGGCGCGGCCGGGGCCGGGGCCGCCGAGGCGGCCGGAGTCGCCGGGCCGGTCACGGTCGCGGAGCCGGCCGAGGGCGTCGGGGCGGCCGGGCTCGCCGGGGTCTGCGGTTCGCAGGTGACCTCGTCGCGCGGGGTGTAGTGCGTACGGTAGGTCTCGCGCTTGACCTCCTGCCCGCCCTGGACGAAGACCCGGTCGACGGCGACGTCGAAGCCTTCCAGCGGGGTCTGCACCTCGCAGGTCGGACCGGAGCCCGTGCGCTTGGCCGGCGGGGTGGTGTTCGTCCGCGGGCCCTGGGTCGCGCGTATCTCGTCGTACTTCTTCGTGCCGAGCAGGCTGATGGTCACCGAGGTGTCGGTGGACTCGGCCCGGACGTAGATGGCGTGGCCGGAGTCGTTCTTCCAGCGCAGGTCGAGGGTGCCCCAGGCGACGGTGGCCTCGCGGCCCTCGGGGTACCGCTCGATGTAGAAGGAGTGGGCCCCGTGCTCCAGCGGCTTGACGCCCGCGAAGAACATCGCGTTGTACATGGTCGTCGCGACCGCCGAGACACCACCGCCGGGGGACTTCACGAACTGGCCGTCGTTGATCATGATGCCGTCGACGAAGCCGTTCTCCTTGGTCCGCTCGCCGACCGTCTTGTTGAAGCTCCACGTCTCGCCCGGCAGCACGACGGAGCCGTTGATCCGCTCCACGGCCCGGCCGATGTTGGTGGTGCGGTACGGCGCGGCCGGGAACTTGACGGTGAAGGAGGAAACCTTCTCCTTGATGCCGAGGCGCTGCGCGTTCTCGGCGGTCAGGCGCGGGTGGACCGTCTTCACGGCGACCTCACCGGTACGGGCGGCGCCCGAGCGCGTCAGCAGCGGGACGACGGCGTCGGCGAAGGCCTTCTCGGTGACCTGGATCCCGGAGCGCCCGTCCTGGGCGACGACCACCCGGCCGGCGGAGTCGACGCGGAAGGTGGCCCCGCGGGAGGGGCTGGTGGCGGCGGCCACCTGCCGGGCGACCGCGGGGTCGGCCAGCAGCCCCTTGGAGTCGAGCTTCGGAACCAGCCGGCCGTGGGCGTCGGGCTCGACCGCCAGGTGCCGGCCGAGCACGGCGGGGGTGAGCGTCACGGTCTTTCCGGCCACCGTGAGGGTGATCGGGCCGGACATCGCGGGCTCGGCGAACTCCTTCAAGGCCCGTGCGGTCTCCTGCTGACCCACGGCGGGCGGCTTCCGGTCCACCGGGAGCGTGACCGGGCCGCCCTGCGGGCGCAGGTAGGCGGCGCGGACGGTGTCGGCAGCCCGGTCGGCGCGCACGGCGATTCCGGTGACGGGGGCGGTCGCCTTGGCCGTGCCGCCCTCGAAGGTGACGTCGCCGTCGCGGGCCTGTCGTCCGGCGGCGGCGATCCGGTCGACCTCGGACGTGCTCGTCGCGCCGTCCGTACGGATCACGGGCTCGACCTCGTGGTCCTCGGCCGGGGTGAGCAGCCGCCCGATCACGGTGAAGGGGTCCGCTCCCCCCTGCGCGGCGCGGTCGACGGTGGCGGCGGTGTCCAGGGACAGCCCGAAGGCGGCGGGGGCGGCCTTCTCGGTGCGGTCGCCGATCCGCAGCTCCATCGGGGCGGCCGCGGCCCGGCCGAGCGTGCGGTCGAGGGCCGCCTCGGCCTCCGTACGGCTCATTCCGCCGATGTCGACTCCGCGTACGTGGGTGCCGTCGGCGATCGCGTCGCCCGCCACGGCCAGACCGGTGAGGTAGAGGCCGCCGAAGCCGAGGACGGCGGCCCCGCCCACGAGGGGGAGGGCCGTCCGCCGGTTGATCGTGAGGCGGTGTACGCGTCGCATGTCTCTCGTCTCTCCCGGTGCCGGTGGCGCTGGTGCGTCGGTGTGGACCGGAGACCAGCATTCACCAATTCGGACTAACCGGGGCAAAAATGTGCCTGTTCTCACGAGGGGGACCGGTCGGCGCGCCACCGGAACCGAGGCCACCGAAGTAAGGCCACTTAGGTTGGATTGGCCCTGTCCGGCCGTCCGGGGGATGCCACATCGTGAGGCCTGTCGGTCTTTGGCTCCCTGAAAGGCTCCACCGGTGCCCCTCGCCCCCGCCCGCCCCGCGCGGCGTCTCACGCGTCGACTCCTGCAGCTCTACGTCGGGCTCGCGCTGTACGGCGCGAGCTCGGCGTTCCTGGTCCGCGCGGGTCTGGGGCTGGACCCCTGGGACGTCTTCCACCAGGGGCTCGCCGAGCTCACCGGATGGAGCATCGGCACGGTATCGGTGGCCGTCGGGGCGCTGGTCCTGCTGCTGTGGGTACCCCTGCGGCAGCGGCCGGGGCTGGGCACCGTCTCCAACGTGTTCGCCGTCGGCCTGTCCATGGACGCCACGCTCGCGCTGATGCCGGACGTGCACGGCACGCTCGCGCAGGCCGCCGTGCTGACGGCGGGCATCGTCCTCAACGGTGTCGCGACCGGCCTCTACATCGCCGCCCGCTTCGGGCCGGGGCCCCGCGACGGCCTCATGACCGGGCTGCACCGGCGGACCGGGCGGTCGCTGCGGCTGGTGCGGACCGGGATCGAGCTCACGGTCCTCGCGGCCGGTGTCCTGCTGGGCGGAACGGCCGGCGTCGGCACCGTGGCGTACGCGCTGGCCATCGGCCCGCTCTCGCAGGTCTTCCTGCGCGTGTTCGCCCTGCCCGGGGAGGAAGGCTCCCCGGTCGGCGGCCGGGCCGGCGCGCAATCCCCGGATGCAGCTCAGGTCGCGGCTCCGGCGCGGGGCTGACGGGTCAGCCGGCGCCCTTGCGGAGGATGTCGTCGATCCTGCGCCCCTCGCCCTCGGTCACCCCCGCCTCCCCCACGACCACGCCCAGGGCCGCGGCGAGGTCCCGGTGGTGGATGTCGAGCACCGCCTCGATCAGGGTGGAGAACTCCTCCAAGGCGGCGCGCGAACGCCGCCAGCCCGCGAGGAGCACACAGCCGCCGGCGATCAGCCCGGGCCACCACCACACCCCGGTGACCAGGTAGAGGCACCCCCACCCGGCGAGCGTGACCGCCTCGGCGAAGCCGGTGCGCGCCGCCTGCACGGGCTGGCGCACCTCGTCCGCGACGAGCAGCCATACGCGCGGCCACGCCGCAGCCGCATCGAACCAGTACTGGGCGCGGATCCGGGTCTCGACCAGCCGTGCCCGGTCGCTCATCCAGGTGTGGCGGCGCGGCAGGTACGCCTCCACCACACCGGCGTCGGCCCGCTCGGCGGCCTGCAGGGCCCGGCGCCGGCGGCGGCGCGCCGCGCCCCACTCCACCGGGGCCAGCCAGAGCCGTTCGAGCGCGCGGCCGAGTACGCCCGCAACCGTGCCGGCGGTGCCCGCGGCCAGCAGGACCAGGGCGATGTCCACCGCCGCCCGGGCCGGCGTGGCCCGCCAGCGCCGGGCGAGGCCGTCCAGCCAGGCGGACAGCCGGCCGGCGTCGAGGGCGTGCGCGTGCCCGAGGTGGAATCCGGCGGCGGCCACCAGCACCAGGAGCAGCCCCGGCAGCAGCACCGACCTGAACCAGCGGCTGCTGACGTGTCTGCCGACCTCGGAGAGGATCCCGGTGATCATCGGGTGTCGGCGGCCGGGCCGAGGGGCCGCATGGCCGCGCCGTACGCATGGCACGCCGGGACGTGGCCCTGTGCGTCGCGCCCGGCGGTACGGTCGCACCGCTCGCTCGGGCAGCCGTAGCGGCCGGCGCCCGCGGACGGCGTACGCGGGGAACCGGGAAAGCCCACCATCGCCGAACTCCCCCGGTCCGACCAACTGCGCTGCGGTGTGCCCGGATCAGCCGGATCCCCGTCCTCCTGAAGCCACTTGCGTACGGCGCGCTGCGCGGAGCCGCCCTGCCGGACCCGCGCCGCGTCGCGTTCCAGCCGCTCGGCCACGCCGGTCACCCGCGCATGGTCGCGCAGCCCTGCCAGCCGGGCGCACCACAGCGCCAGCGCCTCGCTCTCGGTCGGCTCGCTCGTCCCGCTCGTCCCGCTCGGTTCCTGCGCGGCCATCGGCTCCCACCCCTTCCGCCCTACCGCCCCTACCGGTCGGGCGTCACGGCGAGATTACCGACTGGCACCGGATGGCGACACACAGCTACCGTGTTGGCAACGGCAGGGAGGTCGTCTGGCATGCGGTGGCGCTGGCGCGGCAGTGCGCGGGGTGGGATCGAGCAGGCAGTGCAGGAGTACCTGAAGTCGGGGCGCGGGGGTGGACTGCAAGACCCCCGACTCGACGCCGAGGCCGAGCAGTTGCTGGCGGCGGCCGACGGGCAGCCGGCCCGGTCCGAACCCCGCGGCCGGGCCATGCTGCTGGTCGGCCTGCTCCTGCTGGCGCGGGCCGAGAGCCTGAAGCGGCCGCAGGCCGCACTGCCCGATCTCGCCGCCACGGTCAAGCTCGTCGGCCTGCTGCACGACACCCTGCCCGATGAGGTGCCTGCCGGACTCTGGGAACTGGCCGTGGAGTTCGGCGCCGATCCGGCGGCCCGGGTGAAGGCGGCCCGAGCCCTCCTCGATGCGGAGCAGCGCAGCGGCGAGGACGGGCTGATGGGGCTCGTCGCCCTGCAGCGCGCCCTGTCGGACCTGCCCGAAGACCAGCCGCACTGCGCCGAGTTGCGTCTGCTGCTCGCCACGGAATGGCTCGAGCGCTTCGAGCGGACGGCCGAACCCGGCGATCTCAAAGGCGCCCTCGTGTGGGCCCGGGCGGCGCTCGCCCTGGCCCCGGCTGCCGCCGGCCGCCGACGCGAGGTGTTCCTCCAGGTGCTGGCTGCGACGCTGACCCACGAACTCGCCCGCGACGACACTCCGGAGAACGCGGCCGTCACCGTGGAGGTATGCCGCAAACTGCTGGCGCTGCGGACCCGGCAGGGCCCGGACCGCGTCGACGCCCTGACGGCGCTGGGCGGCGCCCTGTACACCCGGTACAACCACTCGGGAGCGGCCGGGGACCTCGACGAGGCGATCGACCTGCTGCGCTCCGCCACCGCCCCGGGCATGGTCCCGAACGCGGTGCCGCGCGGAGCCCAGCTCACGTGTCTCGCCTCGGTGTTGAACCGCCGCCACGAGCTGACCGGATCCGTCGACGACCTCGACGAGACCATTGCCGTGATGGTCTCGGCCGTCGGACCGGGGGGTCTGACGGATCCCGCCGAGCGGGCACGGTGGAACGGCACGCTCCGCTCCCTCCGGCGGGAGCGGGCCGCGGCCGGCGCACAGCCGGCCGCCGCGCCGCGCCGCGCCCCGGCACTGCCGCACCAGCGCGCCGAGGAGGCCAGGCGGCTGATCCTGCGCGCCGAGGCGGATCCGGACCCCCTCTCCCGCGACCGGGGCATCGAACTGCTGGGCCCGGCCCTGCGGGAACTTCCGGAGGACTTCGCCGACCGCGGCGCCTACAGCGCGCACCTGGGCTCCGCCCTGCTGGCCCGCTACCGGACCGGGACCAAGGACCCGGCCGATCTCGAAGCCGCCCTGGAGTTCGCCCGCGAAGCCGCACGCCTGCGGCACCGGGGCGACCCCGCCAACCAGGTGGCGTACCTGCTCCTGCTGGCACAGGCCACCGAGTCGCGCTACGACCACTCCCCCACGGCGGCGGATCTCGATTCCGCGATCTCCCTGTACCGCATGCTCATCGGGCTCCGGCCGCCGCTCCGGGGGGACCAGCGCTGGCACTGCCTGCACCACCTCGGCAAGAACCTCCTCCTGAGCTGGCAGCGGTCCGGGGAGCTGTCCGATCTCGACGCGGCGGTCGACGCTCTGCGCCAGGGCCTGGACCTCGTACGGCCGCCCGGGGAGCCGTACTGCCTCAATGCCGTGAACCTCGGCCAGGCCCTGGTGTGCCGGCAGGAGATCTCCGGCACCGGCCACGACCTCGACCGGGCCCACGCCTGCCTGTCCGCCGCACTGCCCCACCTCCCGGCGGACGACGAGCTGCGGGAACAGGCGCGCCACCTGCTGGAGGTGGTGGCCGGCCGGCGGCGCGAGCGGAGAGTGCGGCAGGAGGAGGGCATCGACCCACTCCTGAGGAACGCCGAGTTCATCTCGCCGAAGGGCACGCCCGAGGTCCCGCCGGAGCAGGCCGGCCGACAAGGGGGCGACGGCACCGCGGTGGTCCAGTACGACCACCGCCTCACCGAGTACATCTCGCGCTACGAACGGACCGGCGACCCGGCGGTGTTCGGCCCGGCGCTGGACCTCGGGCACCGGGTGCTCGGCGGCATGCCGGACGGGCACCCCGGCCGCCCGGTGATCGAGGGCCGCGTCGGCGTACTGCTGCTGCGGCGGTTCGAGCGGGACGGGGACCCTCTCGACCTCGACGGCGCCGTCGAGCACCTGCGCCTCGGCGCGTACGGGCCCACCCCCAACCTGCAGCAACTGCGGATGCTGCTCGGGATGCCGGACGCGGACCCGGAGGAGCTGCGCCGCGTCGCGGGAAGCCGGGTGGACGCCGTCCTGCAGATGGAGCCGGACCGGGGCGACGAACTGTCCGCGCTGGCAGCCGCCTACGTACGCCGCTTCGAACGCGACGGCGCGCGCGGCGATCTGGACGAGGCGGTGGCGGCTGCGCAGCGGTCGGTGGAAGCGGGCCGCCCGTACGACCGGCCCGCGCACTGCGCACGCCTGACGGTCCTGGGCACGGCCCTGGCGCTGCGCCACCGGTTCACCGGGGACTGCGCCGACCTGGACCGGTCGATCGAGCTGGGCCGCCAGGTCCTGGCCGTGGCCGAGGAGATCTCGCCCGCATCGGCTGCGATCGTCAGGCGGTGGGCCCTGCCCAACCTCTCCGCCCGGCTCCGCAGCCGCCACACGGCCCGCGGCCTGCCGGCCGACCTCGACGAGGCGGTCGCCCTCGGCCGCAAGGCCGTCGCCGTCCAGCTGCCGGGCAACCCGGGCACCTCGGCGCGGACCAACCTCGCCCTGGCGCTGTGGGACCGGGCGCTGCTGCGCGGCGACCCCGGCGATCTCGACGCCGCCGTCGCCGAGGCCGGGGCCGTGGTCGCGGGCATGCGTCCCGCCTCGCCGCGGCGCGCGCACGCGCTGCTGTCGTGGGCGCACATGATGGCCGACCGCAGCGACATGACACGGGAGCGTGAGGGCGGCCGCGCCGGCGAGGACGACGCCGGGGCCGCACTCGGCGGGTTCGCCGAGGCGGTGCAGTGCCTGACCTCGCCGGCGCACGAGAGGCTGGACGCGGCGGTCGGCTGGGGCGTCTTCGGTGCGGCGCGCGCTCAGGCCGGGCTGGCCGGCTGGGAGCCGGCCGCGGACGGCTTCGCGGCGGCCGTCGGGCTGCTGCCGCTGACCGCCTGGCGCGGTCTGGACCGCGGCGACCGCGAGCGGCTGCTCGCGCCGCGCTCGCACGTGGCGAGCGAGGCCGCGGCCTGCGCCATCGCCTGCGGGCGGCTGGAGGAGGCCGTGGAACTCCTCGACCAGGGCCGCTCCGTGCTGTGGGGGCAGGCCCTGGACGCCCGTACGGACCTGACGGAGCTGGCGCGGGCCCACCCCGAGCCGGCCCGGCGGCTCGACGGTCTGCGGGCGGGGCTGGAGCAGGGAGCGAGTCTGGTCGACGGCGACGGCAACGCCGTCGCGGACGGCACGCAGCGGCAGCGCCGGCTGGCCCGGGAGTGGGAGGCGCTGGTGGCGGAGATCCGGCTCCAGCCGGGTTTCGCGTACTTCATGCTCCCGCTCCCCTTCGCGGAGCTGTCGCAGGCGACCGCCGCCGGGCCGATGGTCCTCGTCAACGTCAGCCGCTACCGCTGCGACGCCCTGGTGGTGACCCCGGGTCAGGTCCGGCTGGTCCCGCTGCCCGGTCTGGACGCGGAGGAGGCGCAGCGCCGTACGGAGCGGTACCTGGCGGCCGTGGACCGCATCGGGCGTCCGGGAGCGCCGACCGGTCCCGTGCAGCAGACGGTCCTGGACACCCTGGAGTGGCTGTGGGACACGGTCGCCTCACCGGTGCTGGACGCCCCGGAGGCGGCGGACCGGCGGGGGCGGCGCCTGTGGTGGTGCGCCACGGGGCCGCTGGCCCTGCTGCCGGTGCATGCCGCGGGCTACCACGATCCCGACGACGAACGGCCGTACGACGCGGTGGTGGAGCGGGTGGTGTCCTCGTACATGCCGACCCTGCGGGCCCTGGCCCGGGCGCGCAGGACCCCGGCCGCTCCGGAACGGCCGCGCCGACTGCTCGTCCCGGCGGTGAGCGAGCGGCCCGGGTACGCGCCCTCGCTGGAACCGCTGCCGGGCGTACGGCAGGAGGCGGAGGCACTGCGGCGCCGCTTCCCCGGGCGGCACACGGTCCTGGCCGACGCCCAGGCCACCCGGGCGGTGGTCCTGGACCTGCTGCGCTCGCACAGCTGCGTCCACTTCGCCTGCCACGGCGGCCAGAACCTCGCCGACCCCGCCCAGGGGGCCCTGTACCTGTACGACGGTCCGCTGACGGTGCCCGAGCTCGCCCGGCTCGACCTGGAGTCGGCGGAGCTGGCGGTCCTGTCCGCCTGCCAGACGGCGGTCGGCGGCACGGAGCTCCCGAACGAGGCGATCCACCTGGCCGGCGCCCTGCTGCTGGGCAGCTTCCGGCAGGTCGTCTCGACGCTGTGGACCGTCGGGGACGACACCGCGCGGCGGGTCACGGAGAGGCTGTACGGGGTCCTCGGCGACTCCGCGGGCGCCCTGCACCCGTCCCGCGCCGCCCACGCCCTGCACGAGGCGGTCGTCCACATCCGCCGCGAGGATCCGTACCGGCCCCTGGCCTGGGCCTCGTACGTCCACTTCGGGCCGTAGGGGTGTCTTGCCGGTCATCCGACCTGACGGCGGACCAGCTCGTGGAACAGGCCCTGCGTATCGGCGAGCAGTTCGGCGGGCGGCCCCTGCTGGGCGACCCGGCCGTCCGACATCACGATCACCCGGTCGGCGTCCATGACGGTGGACAGCCGGTGGGCGATCACGATGCGGGTCGCACGCAGAGCGCGGGTGGACTCGATGACCACGCGCTGGGCCTCGTTGTCCAGCGCACTGGTGGCCTCGTCCAGGAAGAGGATGCGCGGTTTGCCGATGAGCGCCTGGGCGATCATCAGCCGCTGGCGCTGGCCGCCCGAGACGGTGCCGCCGCCGTCGGCCAGCACGGTGTGCATGCCCATGGGCATGGCGTTGATGTCCTCGGCGAGGCCCGCCAGAGCGGCGGCCTCCGCCGCCTCCTCGAGCGAGTACGCGCCGGAGCCGCGGATGCAGTCGAGGATCGAGCCGGAGAACGGCTGCGCGTTCTGCAGGACGACACCGCACTGGCGGCGCACGGCCGCCTGGTCGAGTGCGGCCAGGTCCTGGCCGTCGTACAGCACGCTGCCGGAGGCGGGCCGGTCGAAACCGATGAGCAGTCGCAGCAGGGTCGACTTGCCGCAGCCGCTGGCCCCGACGACCGCGACGAACTCACCGGGCCGCACCTGGAAGGACACGTCGTCCAGGACGAGCGGCCCGTCGTCGGCGTACCGGTAGGAGAGGTTCTTCACCTCGACGGCGCCGCCGAGCTCGCCCGGCCGGATGCTGGAGCCGCGCACCTCGGGAGTCTCCTGGAGGAGCGGCTTGACCTGCTCGAACATCGGCTGCACGGCGGCGGCCGAGAGGAGGGCGCCGGTCAGCTGGGTGGCCGAGGACAGCATCATCGTCACGGCGGTGCTGAACGTGAGGAACTCACCGGCGGACAGGCTGCCGCGGGCCGGTCCGGCCAGCAGCATGAACATCACGAGCGTGCACAGCGGCAGATAGACCGCGTTGAGCACCGTGACGACGTTCTTGATCCGGCCGATGCGCTGCTGGAGCTCGCGGGTACGGGCGAACTCCCGCGCCCACGCGGCGTACGCGAAGCTCTCGGCCGCGGCCACGCGCAGCTTGGGCAGACCGCGCAGGGTCTGGAACGCCTGGTTGTCGAGCTTGTTGCCGATCCTGATCAGCCGGCGCTGGTAGCGGAGCTGCCACAGTCCCAGGCCCAGGAAGACGACGGCGATGGCGAGCAGCATGCCGACCGCGGCCAGCGCCAGCGGCACGCTGTAGACGAGCAGCAGCACGAGGTTGATCGTGCCGACGGTGCCCGCCTGCAGGGACACCGAGACGATGCCGGACAGCACGGTGCGGATGGAGCTGATGCCCATGGCCGCGCCGGCCAGTTCCCCGGTGGAGCGGCCGGCGAAGAACGTCACCGGCAGCCGGAGCAGCCGGTCCCATACGGCCGGCTGCAAGGTGGCCTCGATGCGGCCCTCCATGCGCAGGAGGGAGATGTTCTGCAGCAGCATGAAGGCTGCCGAGACCACGCTGGTGGCGATGAGCGCCAGAGCGGTCTGCACGATGAGGCTCTCCTCGGCGTGCGGGACGTACGCGCCGAGCACCCGGCCGGTGGCCACGGGGACGACCGCGCCGAGGCCGACGGCGCCCAGCCCGCCCACGACGAGGCTGCGCAGGTCCGCGCCGCTGCCGCGCACGCTGAAGCGGAGCAGGTGCAGCAGGCCCGGCTTCCGGTCGGGCAGCGGGCGGTAGAACATGACGGCGTGCGGCTCGAACGCGTCCGCGCCGCCCTGGCCGAGGCGTTCGCGCGCGCCGGTGGCGGGGTCGACGGCCTCGTACCGGCCGCGCCGCCACAGCAGCGCGACGGGGGTCCCGTCGTCCGCGCGCCGGCCGACCAGAGGTCCGCTGTTCTCCCGCCACCAGCGCCCGCCCAGCTGGACGGCGCGGGTGCGGATCCGGGAGGCGAGCGCGATGCGTTCGACGGGGTCCGTCCGCTCGGAGGCTGCGGCGGCGCCGCCCGTCGGCTCGGTCAGGGCGATGCCGGCTGCGGCCGCGACCAGACGGCACACGGCGAAGGTCGCGTCGTGGCCCGCATCGCGGCGGGAGCCCCCGCGGGAGCGGCCGATGGAGGCGAGCAGGGTGCGGTCCGCCTGGGTACGGGCGGCCTCGCCGGCCTCGATGCCGGCGGCCGTGCGGTCCTCGTGGGCGCGCTCGTCCTGCTCGATCCAGCGGTCCAGGGCGTCCAGCAGCCGGTACTGCTGGTCCACCATGCCCTGCCACACGGCCCCGTCGACGAGGAGCGTGCCGGCGGGTGCGGACATGCCGGCCGCGGCGTTGTGGGTCTCGTACACGGCGCCGTACTGCACGCTCCCCGGAGGGATCTGCATCCACAGGATGTCCTCGTCGGCCCCGCCGGGGCCGGCGGTGGCGCGGCCCTCCAGCGGCGCCTGGTACAGCACGCGCAGACCGCGGCCGATGCCGCGGGCGAAGGCGTCCTCGAGGGGGCTGGGCGCCGCTTCGGCGAACCCGTTCTGCCAGGGATCGGCGTGCCACCCCCAGGCTCCGTCCGCGGGGACTCCCTGGGCGCCGTGCTCGGGGCGGTACAGCTCGCGCAGCTCGATGCGGCGCAGTACGCAGCCCTGCAGCGGGCGCCCGGTCAGCGTGTGGGCGGGGCCCTCGGCCGGGCCCAGGAGCAGCGTGCCCGACTCGAGCCGGCCGAGGAAGTGCCAGTGGCCCGCCTGGGCGGCGTCGACGGCGAACAGGTCCAGCTCGCCCTGCACGACGAGCCACAGTACGAGCGGGCCTTCCAGCGACAGGCTGCGCAGGCCCGTGCAGTCGACCGCCGTGCCGAGGCCGCCGAGGGCCGCCACGACCGGATCGGGTGCGATGTGGGCCTGGTGGGGCTCGTAAGTCTGGTGGGCCTGATGGGCCGTGTAGGTCATGTGCGTCTGATGGGTCTGGTGGGTCTGGTGCGTCTGGTGGGTCTGGTGTGGAGATGTCACCTCAGTGCTCCTTCACCAGTCGGGCGTACGCGCCCTGTGCGGCGATCAGGTACTCGTGCCGTCCGCGTTCCACGACCGTGCCCCGGTCGAGCACGACGATCTCGTCGCTGTCGCGCACGGTGCTGAGCCGGTGGGCGATCACCACGCAGGCGCAGCCCCGGCGCCGCAGGTTGTCGATGACGATCTGCTCGGTCGCCGCGTCCAGGGCGCTGGTCACCTCGTCCAGGATCATGACGCTGGGGCGGCGCACCAGGGCGCGGGCGATCTCCAGGCGCTGCCGCTGGCCGCCCGAGAAGTTACGGCCGTCCTGCTCGACGCGGCTGTGGATGCCGCCGGCCCGGCGCCCGACCACGTCGTACACGGCGGCGTCCTGGAGGGCGGCGATGACGGCCTCGTCCGGGATGGAGGGGTCCCACAGCGCGACGTTGTCGCGGACGGTGCCCTCGAAGAGGAAGACGTCCTGGTCCACGAAGGAGACGGAGGCGGCCAGCGCGCCGCGCGGGATGTCCTCCAGCCGCATCCCGTCGATGCGGATGGTGCCAGCCCAGGGGGTGTAGAGGCCGGAAATCAGCCGGGAGACGGTGGACTTGCCGCTGCCGGAGCCGCCGACGAGCGCGACCTGCTGCCCGGGGCCGACCGCGAGCGAGACGTCCTTCAGCAGAGGTGCGTCCAGCGGGCTGTAGCCGAAGGTGATGCCGTCCAGCTCCACGTGCCCCTTGAGCCGGCGGGTACCGGCGGCGGCCTCGCCCCGCGCGTCCCGCAGGTAGAGCGGGTCGACGGGGAAGTTCTCGACGTCCTTGAGGCGGGCGACGTCGGCGGCGAAGTCCTGGATCCGGCCGGCCACGCCGCCCAGGCGGGTGATCGGCGCGGTGAAGCTGGTCACCAGGGCCTGGAAGGCGACGAGCAGGCCGACCGAGAGGTGACCCTCCACCGCCCGCAGGCCGCCGATCATCAGGATCAGCGCACTGTTGAGCGCGGCCAGCGTCGGCGCGACGACGGCCAGCCAGGCGCTGGGGACGCCGAGCCGCTGCTGCACGTCGAGGGTGACCGCGTGCTGGCCGGCCCAGCGGCGGAAGAAACCGTTCTCCCCGCCGGTGGCCTTCATCGTCTCGATGAGCTGGAGGCCGCTGTACGAGGTGTTGGTGAGCCGGGCACTCTCGGCGCGCAGCTTCTGCGTGCCGGTGGCCCGAACCCGCATCACGATCCGCACGGCCGCGATGTTGAGCAGCGCGATGAGCACGCCGACGGCGGTGAGCTGCGGGTCGTACGTCCACAGCAGCACCGCGTAGAGCACGACCACCACGGCGTCGACGCCCGCGGCGGCCAGGTCCCGGGCGAGGGTCTCGGCGACCGCGTCGTTGGACTGGAGGCGCTGGACCAGGTCGGCCGGGTTGCGCTGGGTGAAGAAGGCGACCGGCAGCCGGAGCAGGTGCCGCAGGAAGCGGGCGCTGCCGAGCGTCGAGGAGATGATGCGGCCGCGCAGCAGGTTGGCCTGCTGCAGGGAGGTGAGCACGGCCGTGAGCACCAGGGCCGCCGCCATCGAGGCGAAGAGCACGCCCAGCAGAGACGTCTGCTCGCCGATGAGGAACATGTCGATGTACGTACGGCTCAGCGCGGGCACCGTCGCACCGACAGCCACCAGCAGGAGGCTGGAGACCATGGCGGCCAGCATGGTGCCCGACGTGCCGCGCAGACGGGCCGGCAGCGCGCTCATGACACCTTGCTTGCGGCCGGTGCGGCGGAAGCCCGGGCCGGGCTCGAAGACGAGCGCAATGCCGGTGAAGCCGGTGTCGAACTCCTCCATGGGGACGAACCGGCGGCCCTTGCCGGGGTCGTTGATGTACACGCCCCGGCGGCCGAGGCGGCGGCCCATGCCCTCGTAGACGACGTAGTGGTTGAACTCCCAGAACAGGATGGCCGGCGGGTTCACCCCGGCGAGCGCGGCCAGGTCCATCTGCATGCCCTTGGCCGTCAGCCCGTAACCGCGGGCGGCCTTGAGGAGGTTGCCTGCGCGGGAGCCGTCCCGGGACACCCCGCAGGCGATACGCAGCTCCTCCAGGGGCACGAAGCGGCCGAAGTGGCCGAGCACCATGGCCAGCGCGGCGGCGCCGCACTCCACCGCCTCCATCTGCAGCACGGTGGGCGTGCGTACGGTACGGGGCGTGCGGCCCTTGGGGACGGCCGGACGGCGGCGCCGGCGCCCGCCGGCCGGGACCCGGGCGGCCGGGGGCCGGGAGCGGGGCCGGTTCGGGGAGGTGTGCTGCGGCACGGTCACGGAAGCAGCCAATCGACGGGGCGCTGTGCGGCGAGGTGGACGGCTCCGGTGACCGGTGTCGTGGAGTCGACGGGGTAGGGGGGCCCGCCCGCGGAGGACCACCGGTAGCCGGAGGTGGTCGCGGAGGAGCGTTCGAGCTGCACGAGCACGGCGACGGGGTTGCCCTGGCGGGCGAACTGGGCGGCGAGGCGGGAGTCGCCGAGGAAGCCGGTGAGCTGCGCCTGCGTCTGGGGCGCGCGGCCGACTTCCTTGACGCGCCCGCGCAGCACGCCGAACTGCTGCTGGGGGGCGGACTGGACGGTCAGGTCGACCGGGGCGCCCACGCGGATCTCCGCGGCGCCGGCGCCGGGCAGGTAGAGCACGGCGACCAGGGGGTCGTCCGCGTTCTTCACGCGTTCCACGGTCGCGACGTCCGCGCCTGTCGTGACGACCGAGCCCGTCTTGGCGACCAGGGTCGTCACCCGCCCTCCGGCGACCACGCGTACGGTCCGCTCACCCTGGTCCGTGGCGAGCTGGAGCAGCGGCGCGCCCGGGGACAGCAGTTGGCCTTCTTTGGCGAGCACGGCGGTGACCTGTCCGGCGAACGGGCTCTGCAGCAGATAACTGCCCTCGGTATGCGTGAGGATGCCGGGTGCGCTCAGCTTGGAGGAGACGGATCCGGTGAATGCCCAGAAAGCCGCGGCAGCCATGACGACGACGGTGACGGCGAGAACGAGCCGGCCCTGCGGGCGTGCGAAACGTACGGGCAGATCGAGTTCTTCGGGCGATTGCAGCTTGGAGAGCGCCTTTTGACGGAACTGCACGAGCTATCCTTCGCCTGCATTCTGCATTCTTGAAACGGGCACCCGTGAACCCCGGAACGGTGACGTCCCGGGGTTCACGCGCGCTGCTGGCCGGCTCGGCTCAGAGGCCGGCGACACCGGCGCGAACGCCGACGATGCCCTCGACCTGGCCGGGCAGGGCCAGCGCGCCGTGGACCGTGTCCAGCGAGGTCACGGTGTTCACGACGTGGAAGACGTCGCCGGTGACGGCGCCGAGGAGGCCACCGGAAATGCTGACACCGCCGGAAACCGCGTCCAGTTCGTCGTCGGCGATCTCACGGGTCTCGATGTCGTTACGCATGATGTGCGCACCCTTCAGTTGTCTGAATGTTTCTCAAATGGCGTGGGCGGTCTGCAACAAGGCGGTCCGACCACTCCCGAACATCACTTCGGTGGGCAGATGTAAGCACGCGAACGGGTCACCCGGCCAACCGCGTTGACGCCCTCTCTCGCGCCAGGTGACCGTTCACTCGGCGGGCTTTCCGATTGATTCGACGGATCGCCACGGGTTCTCCACAAGATCGAGTAACAAAACAGAACACCCCATCACCCCCGAAGCCCAAACCCACCCAGACCCCCACCACCCGCAGCGGCCGCCCTCTCCACATCAGGTCGGGATGTAACGGGAGGCACCCCCTCCACTTTCACCGCGTGAAGATTTCCGGGAGCGGCACTCCGTGACGGGCCGACCACGATCCGTGCCGATCGCCGTCCTCCCGGCTATGGTCGGCCCATGGAACGAGTGCGCAGCCGAGTGATCGTCCACGGCGTGGTGCAGGGCGTCTTCTTCCGCGACACCTGCCGCCGCACCGCCCTCGATCACGGCGTGGCCGGCTGGGTCCGCAACCTCCCGGACGGGACCGTCGAGGCGGTGTTCGAGGGACCCGCGGCCGCGGTCGCCCGCATGCTCGACTGGGCCCACCGAGGCCCGAGCGGCGCCGACGTGACCCGCGTCCAGCTCCACGAGGAACAGCCCGAGGCCCTCGAAGGCTTCGAGATCCGCGCCTGAACCCACCCGCCGGGAACACGAAGAGGCCGTCCTCCCCGAATGGGAGAACGGCCTCCGCGGATTCCATCCGTCCGCCATGCTGGGACTCTTCCGGCGGATGCGCCGGCCTCGTGACGCTCGACCGCACAAGACGAACGGAACCCTGTGAGCCTTGCTCGCTCCGGCGGGCGTGTGCAGCCCGCCCGCGCCGGTGACCCCAAGCGGGTCGGCACGTACCGGATCATCGGCCGACTCGGTGCGGGCGGCATGGGCACGGTTCACGCCGGCCTCGATCCGGCCGGGCTGCGCGTCGCGGTCAAGGTCGTCCACCCCGCACACGCCGAGGACCCCGAGTTCCGGGCCCGCTTCCGCCGCGAGGTGCAGCTCTCCGCCCGCGTCCAGGGACCGTGCCTCATCCCCCTCCTTGCGGCCGACCCCGATGCCGAAACCCCGTGGCTGGCCACCGCCTACGCCCCGGGCCTCACCCTCGAACAGCACCTGGCCGTGCACGGCCCCCTTTCCGGCGGCACCCTGTACGCCTTCGCCACGGGCACCGCCCGGGCCCTCGCCGCCATCCACGCCGCCGACGTCGTCCACCGGGACGTCAAACCGCAGAACGTCATCCTCACTCCCGCCGGGCCGCGCGTCCTGGACTTCGGGATCGCCCACGCCGCCGACGGCACGTCCGTGACCCGGACCGGCGTGATGACCGGCACTCCGGGCTGGATCAGCCCCGAGCACTACCGCACCGGCACCGCCGGCCCCGAGGGCGACGTGTTCGCGTGGGGCGCTCTCGTCTCCTACGCCGCCACCGGCCGCCTGCCGTTCGGCACGGGAGCCCCGGACGTGGTCGCGTACCGCGTCATGTCCGGCGATCCCGATCTCGACGGCCTCCCCGGGGAACTGCGCCGGACCGTGGAGAAGGCCCTCGCGAAGAGCCCCGACGAACGGATGACCGCCGGCTCGGCAGCGGAGGAGTGCGCGCGGCTCCTCGCCACCCAGGCGACCCACGTACTCACCGCCGGCGCAGGGCCGGGAGCGACGCGGGCCGACCACCTCGTCACCGGCGAGTGGAACGTGCCGGGCGTGGAGGACCCCGCCTGGCGCACCCCGGCCGCGTCCACCCGCAAGCGCGCGCTCATGGCCGCCGTCGCCGCGGCAGCCGCGGGCACCGCCGTCGCGGGCAGCATCGTCGCTTTCGACACCAAGGACCGCGTCGTCACCGGCACCGCACCCAGCAGCGCAGTCAGTGCCTCGCCCCTCCACGGCGCGTCCGCCGCGACCGATTCCTCCTCCATCCCGGCCGAAGCCATGACCGCAACCCCGGTCGATGCACGAACCGTCAGGGTCCCCACGGATCCGCTGGCGGGAGTACCCGACCCCGCCTACACCCGATCCGGTGACGAAACCCAGCCGCACCCGGACGAATGGCGGACCAGCGCCACCGCCGGCAGTCCTCGGGAGCGGGAGGCCGAGCAGTCGATCCGCGACCGGATGACATCCATGCTGGCCACGAAGGACATGGCCTTCATGAAGCCCACGGTCACGTTCAACCTGCGCGCGCAGACCCTGATCGTGACCGGCGGGCCGGTCCCCCAACTCCCCGACCACTACCGGGAAGTGTTCCGCCGGGCCGCGCAGATGGCCGTGTGCACCGTGCTCGCACACCGCCTCAAGAACGCCCCCACGACCTGGCCGTACGGCCGCTTCTCGGTCTACTGGAAGACATCCGACGGTGACGTCAACGCGTCGGCCATCGGCTACGGAACTGCCACTGACGGCTGCTTCACGGAGATCGCCGGCCAATGGCGCGGCGACGAGTCCGGCATGGCGACTGCGGAGATCCCCAGCAGCGACAAGGCAGAGATCCGCGTGGCCGACGCCACGGCCAAAGCCGTCACGGCCACCTGGAACACCAACACCGCCGAGACGAACGAAGCCCCCATCGGCGCGTCCGACGGCATCACCCTCGGCTTCGACCCCGTCGAGAACGCCGCCTACGTATGGACCGACGACCCCGACAACCGTTTTGCGAGCCGCGCTTCCCAATCCAATCTCAAAGGCGCCGTCGAGGAAGCCGTCTGCCGCAAACTCATCGCCGAGTTCAACAGCAACAGGAGCTGGAACTACACCCACTGGGCCGTCGCCGTGTACAACCCGTACACGAATGAACGCCAGTTCATCGGCTCAGGCACTTGCACCCCGTAAGCCGCTCGACAGCGGCCTGAGGGACAGCCCTCAGCTGCCGGCCGCTGCGTCTTCGTGGCTACGGGCCGCGGGGCGGCCCGTCACGCGGGCCTCCAGCGCTTGCTTCGCCTGCGGCCATTCCGGCCGGGTGATGCTGTACACCGCCGTGTCGCGTATCCAGCCGTCCCGCATGACCATGTGGTGCCGCAGGACACCCTCGAGCGTCGCGCCCAGCCGGGATATCGCCGTCCGCGACTTCGTGTTCCGCACGTCCGTCAGCAGCTCGACCCGGTTCATCCCCATCACCTCGAAGGCATGCATCAGCATCAACAGCTTCGCCTCGGTGTTCATGCCGGTCCGCTGCCAGGACTCCGCGAGGAAGGTCCAGCCGATCTCCAGCCGCCGCTGTGCGGTGTTGATCATCATCAGCCGCGTCGAGCCGATGACCCGCCCGGTGGCCGCGTCCACCGTCGCGTACGGGAGCTGCGTGCCCTCGGCGCGGGCCGCCATCGCGTCTTCGATGAAGCCACGGACATCATCCGGATGCGGGACGAGCGTCACCGCGAGATTCCACAGGCTGCCGTCGCGAACCGCCTCGCACAGCCCGTCGTGGTGCCGGAGCTCGAGCGGCTCGAGCCGCACCCGCTCTCCCACGAGCGCCACCAGCTCCGCCGACCCCGTCGCCCGCTCCATGCCCGCCCCGCCCGTCCCCCGTGATCACCACCGACGGCCAGACCCTACCCGCCGTCGACGATCACCCACCAGGTTTTCCCCGGAAACGATCAAGGGCGCACAGCGTGCGCTTCCGTACGTGCTGGGCACCCGTCGACATGGACGCTGGTCCCCAAGTGGTCCCCAAGGGGCGCCATCTGGCCCTCGGTAAGCAGGCGCGTGCACCCGTCGGCTGCGCTACCTCGGGGGAAGCGTGCAGGCGAAGGCCACCGCCGCCGTCACCCAGTGCCGCAGGACGGAGTCCTCCGCGAGGGCAGGGCCTGCGACCGTCACCCAGCCGCGCATCGGGCGGCCGGTGAACTCCATGGGCCGGGCCTCCGGCCGGGCGAGCGCCTCCTCGGCCCGGTCCGGACCCACCCGGGCGATGAGCTCGTCGCCGACCACGCCCACGCTCATGTGTCCGCCCAGAAGGAAGGACAGGCCGCCGAACATCCGCTTCTCGGTGAACGTCTTCCCCTGGGCGGTGGTGGGTGCTGCGGCTCTGGGCCGGTATGCCCGGGTGTCGGGCTGGAGAACGGCCGAACGGTGGACCGCCGAGGAGCACCGTCACTTCGTGGCCCTACGGCCCTGCCGCTGACGTCGTGCCGCTCGTCGTCGGGGCCCTGATCCGTGCCAACCGCGGACGAGGAAGGTCGCGGCCGAGGCGACGAAGAGGCCGGCGGTGATCAGCAGCCAGCGGCCCAGGAAGACGTCGGCCGGGAGTCCGGTGGCCGCGGTGTAGTGGCTTACCCGGCGGAGGATCAGCGGCCACCAGACCAGCAGCAGAAGCCCCGAGACGCAGGCCGGGACGCGCACGTAGTTGACGCTCGGTCTCGGCGGGCCCTCCCCCGCGCCCGCCCTCCCCCGGAACAGCAGCTGCACGGCCCGGTCGGTCACCGAGTACAGGGGGAGCAGCACGAGGTCGTGGAGGAGTGCCGCCCCGACGAACCACAGGGCCACGCCCAGGGTGTCTCCCTTGAGCAGGCGCACGCCGGCGTAGGCGGCGAGGGCGAAGGAGGCCAGTACGAGGAGCAGGTGGAGCGGGGAGGCTCCGTAGCGCCGCCGGAAGGCGGTCGTGCCGCTCATGCCGGCGCTCCGAAGGTGAGGCGGGTGACCCATTTGGTGTTGTGGACGCCGGGGGCGCCGGGGACGATCACGCGGGCCGGGTAGCCGTGGTCGGGCGAGAGGACAGCCCCGTTGACGCGTACGGCCAGCAGTGAGAGCTGGTCGCGTACCTGGTTGTCTCTCAGGACGACCGAGCTGAACGGCCCTCCTCGCTGTACGGATTCCACCAGGACCTGCGGGGTGTCCGTGCCCCGTCCGACGAGGGCGGCCAAGTCGGTGAGCCGTACGCCGCTCCACAGCTGGTCGGGGGTCGACCAGCCCTCCACGCAGGCGATGGGCAGGGCCGCCTCGTGCTGCGGCATGGCCAGCAGTTCCTCACGGGTCAGGACGACCTGGCGGCCGGAGCCTCGTACGGTCAGCCGCCAGGCGGGGCCGATGTCGCTCGGCCGGATGCCGACGGATGCCGCGGTCTTGTTGATCTGGAAGCCGTTCGGCCCGGAACCGGGGTCCTGGCCGTGCGGGGCGAGCAGCGCGGTCCGGCGCCACCAACCGCCCACGCTCTGCCCGGCCGTCACCACGAACAGCGCCAGGGACCCCAGCCCCACCAGGCCCAGGGCGCCCCGGCGGGAGATGGTCGGGGGCGCCGGCCGGGGCGGGACCAGCCCTGCCGCCTCCTCTGTACCGGCCTGCGGCTGCACCGGTCCGGCCCGGACGGCGCGGAGTGCTCGCGGCAGCCGCGAGGTCACGTGCACGACGAAGGCTCCGATGAACACCCACGCCCCGTAGAAGTGCAGGACGTAGAAGGAGCCCGGGAAGATGTAGTGCAGCTGCACGTTGAGGATGCCGGTGACGAACTCGAAGCCGGCACCGCCCACCAGGAGCAGCAGGGACAGTCGCTCGATGCCATGGCTGACCGACCGCACGGGCGGCCACTCGAACAGCTTGGGGATGACCGACCACAGCTTCGCCAGCAGAACGGGGACGAGAACGACGCCCAGGACCACGTGCACGCCCTGGGTCAGCCGGTAGAGCCAGTACGGGGAGGTCGGCCAGGAGAACAGATAGAAGCCGAGCCACCCCTTGTCGGGCGTCTGGTCGTTGACCCGCGCCAGGTCCGGGTTGTACGCGGCGTACGACAGCAGCCCGGTCACGAACAGGACCGTCACGCCGACGAGCAGGATCAGGCCGAACACCGCGGTCAGCCACGGCCCCCGCAGCGGGCTGCGCCAGAACTCCGGGCGCGTCGGCCCCGGCGGCGGCGCGGGCGGCACGACGGAACGCAGAACAGCCCGCACCCGCTCCGGGCCGGCCCGCCGCTCTCCGCCGGAGTCTGATGCGGTAGCTGGAGCGCTCGCCACCGGACGCGGCTCCCCCGCTTGCCGTGGCCCCGCGGGTTCCGGTCTCCGCCCACCCGACGCCGACGAGCGTGACGTGTCACCAGGCTGATCCCGACCACCATCACTCGGACGCACCGGGACACCTCCACAGATACCGCGGTTTTCGGACACTCGTCACTGAGCAGAACATGCCGCACATGGAGGATGACCGGCCATGTGACACGCCACGCCGCTCCGTCGACCGGAACACCGACGACGCCACCCCCGAAGGGCGCGGGGGGCGGGGTCGCCGGTGTTCCGCGACCAGGGTCCTTGCGGCGGCCAGACGCGTGGAATCCCGGGTGGCACCACACAGCCGGACCTTGGAGCGCGCCGCCGACCGGTTCGCCGGCTTCGTGCGGTCCTGGGCCGAGGAGTACGCCACCGCCGGCCCCGAGCGGATCGCCGAGGCACTGGCCGACAGCGTCATGGCCTGCCTGGGCGAGGGCCGCACCAACACGGTCGTCGAGTTCGAGCTGATCACTCACCCGACCCGGCCGCCGACAACCCGCCGCACCGCCGAACAACTCCTCGCCGTCGACCTCGCCCCCGACGACACCGCCTTGGCGGACCAGCCCCGCAGGGGACGTGCGACCGCACCGCGACCACCAGGACTTCGGGCACGGAAAAGGCCGTCCTCCCATTTCTGAGAAGACGGCCTCCGACGTGCGTAAAGCACAGTCGGGACGACAGGATTTGAACCTGCGACCCCTTGACCCCCAGTCAAGTGCGCTACCAAGCTGCGCCACGTCCCGATGCCCGCTGACCTGGGGTTTCCCCTGGTTGAACGCGCAGGAGAACAATACCGCACTTCGCGGGGTGGTCGCGCGCAGCTTTCTCGGGGCCGGGGCGTGCGGAGGAGGCGCTTGACCTCAAGCTGACTTGAGGTTGCACGATCGGTGCATGACACAGGCAACCGCGGACACGGCGTTCCGCTACGACGATCTGAGCCGGCTCATGGCGCTCATGACCGGGGCCGAGAAGCACGGGCCCGCCGCCACCTCCACCCTCGACGTGCTCTGGGTGCTCTACGACCGGGTGCTGCGCGTCGGGCCGGCCGGCGTCGAGGAGCCCGGGCGGGACCGGTTCCTGCTTTCCAAGGGGCACGGGCCGATGGCGTACTACGCCGTACTCGCCGCCAAGGGGTTCTTCCCGGTCGACTGGCTGAGCGGCTTCGGCTCGTACGGGTCCCCCCTCGGGCACCACCCGGACCGCACCCTGATCCCCGGAGTGGAGATCGGCAGCGGCTCGCTCGGGCACGGGCTGCCGCTCGCCGTCGGCAGTGCGCTCGGGCTGCAGGCGCAGGGGCTGGACGAGCCGGCGGTGTGGGTGCTGATCGGGGACGCCGAGCTCGACGAGGGCAGCAATCACGAGGCCCTCGCGTACGCCGGCGCGGCCGGGCTGGAGCGGCTGCACACCGTGGTGATCGACAACGACTCCGCGACCCACGGCTGGCGCGGCGGGATCGCCTCCCGCTTCGAGGCGGCCGGCTGGTCGGCGGTGACCGTCGACGGCCGGGACCACGCGGCGCTGCACGCCGCCTTCACCACACCGCATCCGGGCCGGCCGCACGCCGTCATCGCCCGTGTCGAGAAGAAGCAGTAGGACAGGGGAATCATGGACACCATGCGGGAGCGGTTCGTCTCCGCCACGTCGCGCGCGCTCGACGAGGATCCTCGGCTTGCGCTCGTGCTCGCCGAGATCACCATGGACGGGTTCCGGCCCGCCCGGCAGCGCCACCCGGAGCGGGTGATCAACGTCGGGATCAGGGAGCAGCTGCTGGTCGGAGTCGGCGGCGGGCTGGCCCTCACCGGGCTGCGGCCGATCATGCACACCTTCGCCAGCTTCCTGGTGGAGCGGCCGTTCGAGCAGGTCAAGCTGGACTTCGGGCACCAGGGCACCGGCGGGGTCCTGGTCAGCGCGAGCGCCAGCTACGACTGGCCGGCCGGCGGGTTCACCCACATGGCGCCGGGTGACGTGGCCCTGATGGACACCCTCGACGGCTGGACGGTCCACGTGCCGGGGCACCCGGACGAGGCCGAGGCGCTGTTGCGCCACGCGTATGCCGCCGGGGACGACAAGGTGTACGTCCGGCTCTCCCAGCAGTCGAACGCCGCACCGCGCCCGGTGGACGGCCTGCGCTTTCGGACCGTACGGGAGGGCAGCGCAGGGGCCGGTGTCGTCGTCGCGGTCGGCCCACTGCTGGACAACGTCCTCGCCGCGACGGCGGGGCTGGACGCGACCGTCCTGTACGCCACCACCGTGCGGCCCTTCGACGACGCGGCTCTGCGTGAGGCCGTCGGCCGCGCCACGACCGACGTCGTGCTCGTCGAGCCGTACCTGGCCGGCACCTCCACCGGGGCCGCGGCCCAAGCCCTGTCGGAGGTTCCGCACCGGGTCCTCGGCCTCGGCGTCGGGCGCGCCGAGCTCCGCCGCTACGGCACGCTCGAGGAGCACACCGCCGCGCACGGTCTGGACCCGCACTCCCTCCGCGAGCGGATCAGCGCCTTCCTCCGGTGAGCTGCATTCAGTGCCCCGGCAGTTCCGGATGGGCCGCGGCCAGGCGCTTGGGAGCCGCGTGGAGCCACGAGTCGACCAGGATCGCGCGCAGCTCGGCGGCGCCCTCCAGCGCCGCCAGGCGGACGCGGAGCCAGGCGTAGTTATCGTCGTGGCCCTCCCGGAGGAAGAACTTGTCCGGCTCGGCGGCGATCAGCTCCGCACGGTCCTCCTTCGGGCACTTCACCCCGATCGAGGCGTCGTCCTCGCCGAGGGCGGCGAATATCTTCCCGCCCACCCGGAACGTGGGCATGCCCCAGGCGAGCTTCTCGCTGCTGTCGGGGAGCGACAGCGCGGTCGTACGGACGTCCTCGGCGGTCACGGCCATCCCGCGACTCCTCTCCGGCCACCGGTCGGGCTTCGGGCTGATGTCGTCGACCGTAACGCCCGGCACTGACAGCCGCCCCCGGGCAGCGGTCCCTGCGTACGCCCTCAGCCCGCCCCTCAGCCCGCCCGCAGGCCGTCCTCGCGTGCGTGGATGATCTCCAGCAGCTCTGCGGCCAGGGATTTGGCGGTCGCCAGACCCGCCGTCCCCCACCTGCGCGGCTCCAGGTCCACGACGCACACGGTGCCCAGGACGATCCCCTGCCGGTCGGTCAGCGGCGCCCCCAGGTACGAGCGCACCCCGCTCTCGTCCACCACCGCGTTGCCAGCGAACCGCGCGAAGTCCCGTACGTCCTCCAGCGCCAGCGCCCGGCGCCGCACCACCACATGCGGGCAGTACCCGTGGTCCCGGGGCAGTACCCGCGCCGGATACCCGCTCGCCGGGGCGTCCGGAGCGTGGTGCAGACCGGCGAAGAACTGCCGTTCCTCGCCGATGAAGTTGACCCCCGCGTACGGGGCCTCCAGTACGTCGGCGATCTGCCGGGCGAAGGCGTCGAGCTCCGTGTCCGCCCGTTCCCCCAGGCCCAGTTCGCGCAGCCGGACCGTGCGTGCGGGCGCCTCCCGGTCCACCGGCGTGAGCAGCAGGTGGCCGGTCGACTCGAAGTACGTCATCGCGGGTTCCCCCCATCCCAAGACTTCACTGAAGTCGCTGAAGTCGCTGAAGTCGCTGTAATCGCTGAATTCGGTGCGTTCACCGAGCTCCCTGAGTTCACTGCGTTCGCTGAAATCGCCGACCTCGCCGATCTGTCCGCCGCCGCCGTGAAGAGCAGGTGATGGACCAGCGCGGCCAGGGCCCCCGTCCCGGAGCTCGTCAGCCGCGCGTCGCACCGCACGACGGGCACCTCGGGCCCGAGCCCCACCGCCTCGCGGACCTCGCCGGCGGTGTAGCGGTGGCCTTCGTCGAACTCGTTGACGGCGACGATGAACCCGATGCCGCGCCGCTCGAAGAAGTCCACGGCCGGGAAGCAGTCGGCGAGCCGGCGGGTGTCCGCGAGCACCACCGCGCCGAGCGCGCCCGCGCACAGCTCCTCCCACAGGAACCAGAAGCGCTGCTGCCCCGGCGTGCCGAAGAGGTACAGGACGTGCCGCTCGTCCAGGGTGAGCCGGCCGAAGTCGAGCGCGACGGTCGTCGACGTCTTCGCCTCGACCCCGTCGAGCGGGTCGGGGCCCTCGCTCAGCCCGCTGAGCAGCTCCTCCGTGCACAGCGGCTCGATCTCGCTCACCGCGCCCACGAAGGTCGTCTTGCCCGCCCCGAAACCGCCCGCGACAAGGATCTTCAGCGTCGCGGGCAGGACGGCGGCGCGGCGGGTGTCACAGTCGTCGGCGTAGGCCATCGAGCACCGCCCGGAGCAGGTTCTGGTCGTCGGCGGCGAGGTACCCGCCGCCCGGGAACCGCGGCGCCTGCGCCGTGACGGCCCCGTATTCCATCAGGTCGGACAGCAGCACCTTCACCACCACCGCCGGCAGCCGCAGCTGTCCGGCCACCTCGGCGACGGTGACGGCCACGGAGCCCGCGCACAGGCGCAGCGCGAGCGTGTGCTCCGTGCCGAGGGGACCGCGCGGGCGTACCCCCGTCGCGGTCACCAGGGACAGCAGGTCGAGTGCGACGGCGGACCGGGTCCGCCCGCCGCTGGCCGTGTACGGGCGCATCACCCGGCCCGCCGAGTCGTCGAGCCAGGGCGTGTCGCGCGGGACCCCCATGCCGTACGTGGCGCGGGCGGCGCGCATCACTCCGGGTCGCCTGCGGGCCGCCGCGGCGGGGCCGCCAGGTACGGCCGGACGCTCTTGACGAGCATCGCCATCTCGTAGCCGAGCACGCCCGCGTCGGCCTCCCGGTCGGCCAGGACCGCCAGGCAGGTGCCCGTTCCGGCGGCCGACACGAACACGAGCGCGGAGTCGAGCTCGACCACGACCTGCCGGACCTCCGCGCCGTCCCCGAACCGGGATCCGGCGCTCCGTCCGAGCGAGTACAGCCCGGACGCCAGTGCCGCCAGGTGGTCGGCGCTGTCGTTGTCGAGGCCGTGCACGCAAGTGACGAGCCCGTCCGCGGTGAGGAGTACCGCACTGCGCGTGTAGGGGACCCGCTGGACCAGGCCGCCGAGCAGCCAGTCGAGATCCGAGAGCCGACCGGTCTTCGTCGCCGCTTCGCCGCCCATGGTGGTGCGCTCCTTGCTGAGGTGAGAGGTCGGGGTCATGGCTGGCTCTCCGACTGGGCGAGGCCGAAGCCCCGTTGGAAGGCGGCCATCAGACCCGGGTCGTGCACGGGTTGTTCGGGTGCGTCGGCCCGCCGCGGGGCGGGGGCGTCCCGCAGCTGCGGGGCGAGGTGGTGCTGGGCCCGGCGGCGGGGCAGGGGCGGCCGGTCCGGGTCCGTCCGGGCGGCCGGTACGGACACCGTCATGGGTACGGGCGGCGGGGACACGGGCGCCGGGGCCGGGACCGGCGCCGGGGGCACGGGCTCGCGACCGTCCAGCCCCGCGGATGTCCCCACGGATGTCGCCGCGAATGTCCCCGCGGATGTCCCCGCGGCCGGGCCCATGCCCGGGGTCCGGCCCTGCGTCACGTCCGGACCCAGACCCAGACCCAGGTCCATGCCCAGGTCGAGGGTCGTCTCGGCGGCCGGCGTCTCCCTCGGCTCCCAGCGGTCCGTCTCCTGGCGCACCGCCCCGGGCTGCGTACGCGTGTGCGGGCGCGGCGCGGGCGGAGCCGCCCACGTCGGTGCCGCCTGCGGCAGCCGCGCGGCAGCCGGCTCGGGCTCCCGCCGGGGCTGCGGCTGCGGCTCCCGTCGCGGGGCCGGCTCGTGTCGCGGCTGCCGCTCCGGCTCCGGTCGCACCTGCCGCTCCGGCTTCGGCTGTGGCACGGCCACCCGTACGGGCTCCAGCGGGGGCATGACGCCTCCCTCCCCGGTCCCCCACGAGGTGGCCCGGGAGCCCCCGAGCGCGTCGGCGGCGCTGGGCGCCTCCGCCCCCAGCAGTTCCTGCGGCAGCACGAGCACGGCGAGCACGCCGCCGTAGATGTTGGACTTGAGCTCGACGGCGATCCCGTGCCGGCGGGCCAGCGCCGAAACGACGAACAGGCCGATCCGCCCGTCCGCCAGCAGATGCCGGACGCTGATCTGGTCGGGGTCGACGAGCAGCGCGTTCATCCGGTGCTGCTCCGCGGCCGGCATGCCCAGCCCGCGGTCCTCCACCTCGACGGCGATGCCCGCGGTGACCCGTTCGGCGCGCACCACCACGTCGGTGTCGGGGGCCGAGAACACGGTGGCGTTCTCGACGAGTTCGGCCAGCAGGTGCACCACGTCGGCGACGGCGTGGCCGCGGACGGTGCCGCCCGCCGGGGGTACCACCTTGACCCGCGTGTACTGCTCGACCTCCGCGACGGAGGAGCGCAGTACCTCGCTCAGGTCGATGGGCCGGGTCCACTGGCGCCGGGAGGCGGCGCCGCCGAGCACGGCCAGGTTCTCGGCGTGGCGGCGGATCCGGGTGGCGAGGTGGTCTACGTGGAAGAGCTCCCTGAGGAGGTCGGGGTCCTCGACCGTGTCCTCGAGCTCGTCGAGCAGCGAGATCTCCCGGTGCACGAGGGACTGGAGCCTGCGCGCGAGGTTGACGAAGACCTCGACCTTGCGGTCGCTGTCGGACGGCGCGGCCGGCCCGGCCAGCCGTACGAGGGTGGTGTGCGCCTGTTCGCGGGCGCCGCGCAGCTCCTGGGAGAGCAGCCAGAACTCGTCCACCCGATCCGGGTCGCTGCCGGGCGGCGGTCCCGTCGGGCCGCCGCGGACCGGGCGGACCGGCGGCTCGCCCCGCTCCAGCCGCTCGGCGGCGGTCCGCAGCTCCTGGCGTCCGCGCACGCTGGAGCGGCGCAGGGCCTCGCAGCGGTCCCGGACGGCCTTGGCGGAGCGCTGGGCCCCGAGCAGGGCGGCGGCCAGTGCGCCGACGACGAGCAGGGCGCAGCCGGCCAGGACCGGCCACAGCCGGGCGTCCCGCTCCCCCGCGCCCCCGCCGAGCTGCAGCGTGAAGATCACCGCGGCGGCTCCGCTGAGCGCCGCGGCGAGCGCCGGCAGCAGGGAGGCGCGGAGCAGCTGGGGGCGTATCTGCCGGCCGGGACCGGTGACGGCGTGTCTCGACGGGGCGTGGCGGGCGGCGCGGAGTCCGGACATCGGCGTCCTCTACGTGGGGCCCGGGCCCCCGGGGGTTCCGGGGCCCGGTGTTGATCACCGGATACCCACGCTAGACCGCACGATCCCGCCCCTGACAGCCAGTTGGGGAACTTGCCCGGGCTGCTTCCCGCTCCCGATGGAGCGCTCGTACGGCAGCCCGAATCCGCCGGGGGCGCACGTTCGCAGCCGCCGTACGCGACGCACCACCCCGTGCCGGCGGCTGCTCCGGAGCGGCGCCCGGCGGACACGCGCTACGAGCCGACGGCCTCCGGTTCCTCGTGCGCCGCGGCCGGCGGACGCGCGATCGCGACCGGGCGGGACGGTGTGGCGGGCATGGGCGGGGCCGACGCCACGAACGGGCGCCACCACGGCTCGCTCGGGGCACCGGCGTCGCCCGGCTCGAACGGCTGGCCCGGGATCGGCAGCGCGATCGCCGCGCCGGTGGCCTCGGCCGCGGTCACGGTGCCCTCGCCGGGTTCGTCCCACGGGTGCGGGGCCAGGTTGAAGGTGCCCCAGTGGATGGGCAGCATCGTGCCGTGGGGGATCCCACCCTGGAGGTCGAGGTGGGCGCGCATGCCCTCCTCGGGGGTCATGTGGATGTCGGGCCAGTACTCCGAGTAGGCCCCGATCTGGATCATCGTGGCGTCGAAGGGGCCGTGCTCGGCGCCGATCTCCCCGAACCCGGGGAAGTAGCCGGTGTCGCCGCTGTGGAAGATCCGGTGCTCGTCGCCCGCGACGACCCAGGAGGCCCACAGGGTGTTCTGCTGGTTGCGCAGGCCGCGCCCGCAGAAGTGCCGGGCCGGCGTTGCCGTCAGCGAGAGTCCCGCGATCTTGGTGCCTTCGTTCCAGTCGAGCTCGCGCAGCCGGTCCGGCGACACCCCCCAGCGCTCCAGGTGGGCGCCGACGCCGAGCGGGACGGCGAAGACCGTGTCCGTACCGGCCAGCTCCTTGATGGTCGGCAGGTCGAGGTGGTCGTAGTGGTCGTGCGAGATCACCACGACGTCGACCGGCCCCAGCGAGGCCAGCGGTACGGGTACGGGGTGCAGCCGCTTGGGCCCGGCGAACGGGAAGGGCGAGCACCGCTCACCCCACACCGGGTCGAACAGCACCCGCCGCCCGTCGATCTCCGCAAGTACGCCCGAGTGCCCCATCCATGTCAGGCGCAACCCGCTGACTGGCGGCTTCGCCAGCTCGGCGAGAGTCGTCGGGTAGACCGGGATGGGAGCTCCGGGGTTGCGCCGGATCCGCTGCTCCTTGTGGAAGTAGATCTTGGCGAACTCCATCATGGAGCCGGAAGGCCTGGTCCGGGCCCCGACCGGGTTCTGGAAGACACCGTCGGCGAAGTTCGGCGAGCGCTGGATCCGCTCCAGGCGTGCGCCGGACGGATCCGCGCCGAAGGCTTCGGGCCGCAGGGCACGCAGCCGTGGACGCAGGGGACGGGAGCCGGTCAAAGCGCCTCCTGGGAGGGTGGGACGGATGGGCGTGAGAGGCCGTACTGGTTTCCGGTCTATCACCATGCCAACGCGCACCGGCCCCGAAGGATTCCGCCGCGCGCCCCCGTCCTCCTGCCCCGTCCCCTTCTCCTACTCGGCTACCCCGCCGCCCCGTCACTCCGCCCCTCCTGCGCCGGGCTACAGCGGCAGCAGGTCCGGACGCTTCGCCTCCACGTGGTCCCCGGAGGACTCCCCGCGCAGCCGCCGCCCGATCCACGGCACCAGGTACTCCCGTGCCCACTGGATGTTGTCCCGGGTCACGTCCACCGAGCCGCGCGGCTGTTGCGGCGGCCACGGCTGGTCGGGGTCGGCCGGCACCTCGAACCCCAGCACCTGGGCGGCGCGCAGCGCGACCCGGGTGTGCCCCTCGGGCGAGAGGTGCAGCCGGTCGTCGTCCCAAGCCCGCCGGTCCTGTACGGACTTCAGCGACCAGAGGTCGAGCACCGGGCAGTCGTAGCGGTCGGCGATGGCACGCACATGGGCGCTGTACGTGGCCACCTTGCCCCGGAGGTGCTTGAGGACCGGCACGCCGCGGGTGTCGAAGCCGGTGGTGATCATGACGTGGCCGACGGCTCCGGTGAGGTCGGCGACGGCCGCCTCGAACCGCTCCGCCACGTCGTCCGGGTCGCTGCCGGGCCGGATGATGTCGTTGCCGCCGGCGCAGAAGCTCACCAGGTCAGGTGCGAGCTCCTTGGCCCGGGGGACCTGTTCGGCCACGATCTGGTCGAGGAGGCGCCCCCGCACGGCCAGGTTCGCGTACCGGAATTCGTTTTCCTCGCGCTGATCGGCCAGGAGTACGGCCAGCCGGTCCGCCCAGCCGAGAAAGGTCTCCCCGGGTCCCGGGTCCCCCACACCCTCGGTGAAGCTGTCCCCGATCGCCGCGTACGAGCCGATGGTCTTGAGTGTCGTCTTCGTCGCTGCCACGAGAACACATCTTTCACCCCGGCGCGTGACCTACGCCACCGTAGGCAGGGGTTGACGGACCGTGATCTATACCACCTGGTCGGTACGGAATAACAGGGCGTGAGGCCGGGACCCCCCTCGGGTCCCGGCCTCACGAGTCCGGTTGCCTCTGTCCGACGGCGGGAGCCGTCAGATGCTCACGCCCTTGGTGCGGAGGTAGGCCAGCGGGTCGATGTCCGAGCCGTAGGACGGCCCGGTGCGGATCTCGAAGTGCAGGTGCGGGCCGGTCGAGTTGCCGGTGGAGCCGGAGAGGCCGAGGGTCTGGCCGCCGGTGACGCTCTGGCCGGCCGAGACGGAGAGCTGGGACAGGTGGCCGTACTGGGAGTACTTGCCGTCCGCGTGCCGGATGACGACCTCGTTGCCGTACGCGCCGGCCCAGCCGGCGGAGACCACGGTGCCCGCGCCCACGGCCCGGACGGTGGTGCCGGAGCTCGCGATGAAGTCGACACCGGTGTGGTAGCCGCTGGACCACATGGCGCCGGGGGTCTTGTACTGGGTGGAGATCCCTCCGCCGACGGGGGCGACGAAGCCGGCGGCGCTGACCGTACCGGCGGCGGACTTGGCGGCGGTGCTCTTCTTGGCGGGCGCGGCGGCGGCTGCGGCCGCGGGGGCGGGGGCGGCAGGGGCCGGCGCGACGTCCGCGGAGCCCTTGTCCTGCGAGGGCGAGGCCGAGGACTTCTTCGCCGGAGCCGGAGCGGACTTCTCGGCCGGAGCCTGCGCGGCCGGAGCCGCCTCGCCCTGCGCACCGAGGGTCAGCTTCAGCCCGGGGTGGATCAGCGACGGGTTGGTGCCGACGGCCTCGCGGTTGTCGGCGTACAGCTGCTGCCAGCCGCCCGAGAGGTGGCGGTCCTGGGCGATCTTGGAGAGGTAGTCGCCCGGCACGACCGTGTAGACGGCCGGCGCGGACTGCGCGGCAGCGGCGGGCGCGGCCTGCAGCGCCGCCGGAACCTGCGGGGCCTGCACGGGAGCCGCGGCGGGGGCGACGGCCGGGGCACCGGCCGCCTGGGCGCCGACGGCACCCAGCAGCGGCAGTGCGAGGGCCGCACCACCGGTGCCTGCGACGGCGAAGCCGCGCGCCACGGAACGGGACTTGGGACGGCGGTGCTTACCCTTTGCAGGCATGGCGAATTCCTCTCCGTCGCCTGCGAGGTGAGCTGTCGGGTTCGGACTGGAGATGTCCGGCCGCACATGAACGGAACATGTACGGCTTCACCCCGAGCTGCGCCGATACAAAGATCGGGAACAGCGGCTTACCTGGTTCCCCCGCTCCTGCCGCGCGCGTGAATAGTCGGGTGCGGTTTCCGGACGGCGGCAGGATTCGGCGGTCCATCCGGATCGATCGCGAAGGTAATCGAGTTGAGCCACACGGAACAAGCCACGAATTTCCTGACGGATTCACAGGACGGGGAGTTCGACGGAATTCCGGTCACCCTCCGTCCATTCCCCGCCGCCAACAACCGCCCCGGCCGGGCCTTTCGACTTCGACGATCAGGCACTCACGGTCACCGTATGATCTGCCTCACGGGGCTGCGCCCGATCTCGCCTCCAGTGACGGCAAGTTGGCCTCAAGTAGCGCAATTCGGACATCTCACGACGACGCGGAGGAGTTCCCGTGACCCAGCAGATACCCCAGTCCCCGCGGACGGAGCCCGTTCCGGAGCCGGAGCTGGCCGGAGTGCGCAACTTCCGCGATGTGGGCGGGTTGCCGACCGCCGACGGGCGGAGGGTCAAGCCAGGAAAACTGTTCCGTAGCGGACATCTGGCACATGCCACCGAAACCGATGCAGAATTCCTCGCATCGCTCGGCCTCCACACGATTTTCGACTTCCGCAACGGCGCCGACCACGCCCTCGAGGGACTCGACGTCGAGCTTCCCGGCGTGCGGAACGTCAACATCCCGCTGTCGGATCCGGCCGACGGCAAGGAATTCTGGAAGATGGTCCGCGGCGGCGATCTCGAGCAGCTCCGCGGAATCCTGGGCGAGGGCAAGGGCGCCGCCCGGATGGCCAACTCGTACCGCTCGATGATCGAGCACCGCACCGCCGAGCACGGCCGGGTCGTGCACGCCCTCGCCGAGGACAGCATTCCGGCGCTCATGCACTGCGCGGCCGGCAAGGACCGGGCCGGCCTGTCGATCGCCGTCACCCTGATCGCGCTGGGCGTCGAGCGCGAGGCGATCGTGGCGGACTACCTGGAGTCCAACGCCCCGCACCGCCGCTACCGGGTGCGCCGTACCAGCGACGCCCCCGAGGCCCGCTCCCCCGAGGTGATGGAGCTGCTCGCCCCGCTCTTCGACGCCCGCGCCGAGTACCTGACGGCCGCCTTCGACACCATCGACGAGCACTGGGGCGGGGTCGACCGGTACCTCGCCGAGGGCCTCGGACTCACGCCCGAGACCCTCGGCCGGCTGCGGGAGCAGCTGCTCGACCGATAACCCGGCCGACAGCCCGACCGGGAAACCGGGCAGCGGAGCAGGCCGTCAGCCGCCGGCGACGGCCTGCTTCACCAGCGTCCTGCCGAAGTCCCACATCAGTGCGCCCCCGCCGTGCGCCTCGTCCATGACCGCGCGGAAGGAGCCGACGAACCGGTCGACGTCCCGCTCGTCCACGATCAGCGGCGGGATGAGCTTGATGACCTCCAGATGGTCGCCGGAGACCTGCGTCAGGATCCGGTGCTTCTGCAGCAGCGGCACCACGACCATCTGGGCGAAGAGCCCCTTGCGGGCCGCCTGGAGCATGGTCCACCGGCTGCGCAGCCCCAGCGAGGACGGCCGCCCGAACTCGATGCCGATCATCAGGCCGTGCCCCCGTACCTCGTGGAGCAGCTCGTACTCGTCCACGAGCGCCGCGAGCCGGCCGCGCAGCAGGTCGCCCATCGCGCGGGCGTTCGCGACCACCGACTCGTCGTCCATGACGGAGAGCACCGCCAGCCCGGCCGCCATCGCCTGCGCGTTGGATCCGAAGCTGGCGGAGTGCACCAGCACCCGGTCCATGGACGAATAGACCTTTTTGAAGATCCAGTCCTTGCCCAGGGTCGCGCCGACCGGCACATAGCCGCCCGACAGGGCCTTGGCCACGCACACCAGGTCCGGCTCCACGCCCGGCTCGTGCTGGTACGCGTAGAACTCGCCGGTCCGGCCGAGCCCCGTCTGCACCTCGTCCGCGATCAGCAGTGCCTTGTGCCGGTGCAGCAGCTCCTGCGCCGCGAGCAGGAACCCGGGCGGGGCCGCGAGCACGCCCTTGCCCTGGATCGGCTCGACGACGAAGGCGGCGACGTCGCCCCGCTTCAGCTCCCGTTCCAGGGCCGCCAGGTCCCCGAGGGCGATCTTCGTATCGGGCAGCAGCGGCGCGAAGCCGTCCCGGAACCCGCCCTCCCCGTTGACCGAGAGCGAACCCGTGGTCAGCCCGTGGAAGGCGTGGTCGCAGTAGAGAACCCTCGTTCGCCCGGTGGCGTACCGGGCGAACTTCAGGGCGGTCTCCACGGCCTCGGTGCCGCTGTTGCCGAAGAAGACCCGGTCCAGGTGCGGGCTGTACGAGAGCAGCTTCTCCGCCAGCAGCCCGGGCAGCGGCTGGCAGTCGAAGCGGGTCAGATCGGCGAGCTGTGCGTCCAGGACGTCGTGCAGGGCCTGGCGGACCACCGGGTGGTGGCGGCCCAGGCCCATCACGCCGAACCCGGCCAGCATGTCCAGGTAGTCGTTGCCGTCCGCGTCCCAGAAGTGTGCGCCTTCGGCCCGTACGTAGACCTTGTCGAAGCCGATCGTGTGCAGCATCCGGGGCAGCTGGTGGTTGAGGTGCCTGGTGTGCAGCTCGTACCGTTCCCCGCCCCGCTCGTCCAGCAGGGCGCGGAGGTCGAAGCCGGTCACTGCTTCTCCCGGTTCCCCGAGACCGTCTCCCGGGCCGCGCGCAGGGACTCCTTGAGGGAGCCCATGGTGGCGAGGACGGCAGTGGGCTCGTAGCCGCAGTGCGCCATGCAATTCGCGCAGCGCGGGTCCTTTCCGCGGCCGTACTTGCTCCAGTCGGTCTCCTCGATCAGTTCCCGGTACGTCGGCACGTAGCCGTCGCTCATCAGATAGCAGGGGCGCTGCCAGCCGAAGAGGGAGTAATTGGGAATGGCCCAGGCGGTGCAGGGGAAATCCACCTTGCCTTCCAGGAAGTCGAGGAAGAGCGGGGAGTGGTTGAGCCGCCAGCGGCCCCGGTTTCCGCCCGCGAAGGCCTTCTTGAAGAGTTCCCTGGTCTGCTCGACGCCCAGGAAGTGCTCCTGGTCAGGGGCCTTTTCGTAGGCATAGGCGGGCGAGATCATCATTTCGTCGACCTTGAGGTCGTCATTGAGGTAGTTGAGCACCTCGATGATCGTCTGCGGGGTGTCGGTGTTGAAGAAGGTGGAGTTGGTCGTGACCCGGAACCCGCGCCTCTTCGCCTCCTTGATGGCGGCGACCGCCTCGTCGAAGACGCCTTCCTTGGCCACCGACTCGTCGTGCCGTTCGCGCAGCCCGTCGATGTGCACCGCGAAGGCGAAGTACGGGGACGGGGTGAAGTTCTCGATCTTCTTGCGCAGCAGCATCGCGTTGGTGCACAGGAACACGTACTTCCGCTTCGCCACCAACTGCCTGACGATCTCGTCGATCTGCGGGTGCATCAGGGGCTCGCCGCCCGCGATGGACACCATGGGGGCGCCGGACTCCAGGACGGCGCCGACGGCCTGCGCGACCGGCATGCGCTGCTTGAGCACGCCGGCCGGGTGCTGGATCTTCCCGCACCCCTCGCAGGCCAGGTTGCAGGCGTAGAGCGGTTCCAGCTCGACGATCAGCGGGAACTTCTCACGCTTGCGGAGCTTCTGTTCGAGAAGATACGTCCCGACCCTGATGGACTGTCGCAGTGGCATGGCCATCTGGCTCACCTCCTGGGGAGCAGCAAAGAACGGTGCCAGTCATGAAACGCGGGCAGTACGGCACGCAATACGCGGAAGGCCGATATTCCACCGCGGAACGTGCCGATACGGACGAGCTCATGCTCCGGAGCGTCCACGATCACCCGGACGGCCGCAACCGGACGGTTCCAGCCATCTGCGGCGGCCCGGGTGGCCGTCCACAGGGTGGCCGCGGACTCCATGTCGACCGCGATGGCGCCGGTGGCGCGCAGCTGGGCGCGTTCCTGGCCGCGGACGACGTGGTCGGATCCGGTCAGTGCGCCGGTGTGCACGGTCCGGCCCGGAGCGGCCCGGGCCAGTGCCTCGGCGAGCAGGGCGGTGCCGGCGCACGCGACGGCGCCCCGCGGGTCCCGGGTCTCCTCGGCGACGACGAGGTCGCCGGGGCTCATGCCGGGGACCAGCCCGGCGCAGAACCCGGTGGCGAGGACGGGGGCCCGGTGCAGCCCCGGCTCGGCGAGCGCCCGGCCGACGGCCCGCTCGGCGGCGCGCGGGCCCATGCCGGTCCGCAGGACGGAGTAGCCGGGTGCGGTGCGGGCGGCGCCGCGGCCTCCGCCGCTGCGCAGGGCCGCCTGCTCGATGCGCAGGGCGCAGGCGACCAGCAGCGGTGCGGGCGGCTCGGACCGTTGGGGGCCGTCGGCGCGGGCGGCGTCGGCCATCAGGCCTCCCCGGGCGCGAAGGGTTCCCCGTACAGGTAGCGGCCGAGCGCGGTGAGCGGGAACACCTGCCGGTACAGGTGGTAGTTGATGGAGAAGTCCCAGGGGAAGCCGGTTCCGGTGAAGTACGGCTCGTCCCAGGAGCCGTCCCCCCGCTGGGTCTCCACCAGGTACCCGATGCCCCGCTCGACGGCCTTGCCGTCGCGCTCTCCCGCCGAAAGCAGCGCCATGAGCGCCCAAGCGGTCTGCGAGGCGGTCGAGGCCCCCTTCCCGGCCCACTCCGGGTCCTTGTACGAGCGCTGGTCCTCGCCCCACCCGCCGTCGTCGTTCTGTACGGATTCCAGCCAGCGCACGGCCCGCCGGATCGCGGGATGAGCCGGGGCGAAGCCCGCGGCCGTCAGGGCCGGGACCACCGACCCGGTCCCGTACACGTAGTTGGTGCCCCAGCGGCCGAACCAGGCGCCGGTGGACTCCTGTTCGGCGAGCAGCCAGGCGATGCCGCGCCGGGTCCGCGGGTCGGCGGCCTTGCCCTCGACGGCGAGCATCTCCACCACGTGGGCGGTGACGTCGGCCGACGGCGGGTCGATGACCTCGCCGAAATCGCAGAACGGCAGCCGGTTCGGGAAGGGGCTGGTGTTGTCGGCGTCGAAGGCGCCCCAGGCGCCGTTCCCGGACTGCATGCCGAGGTTCCAGGACACTCCGCGGGCGATGGCCGCCTCGACCCGGGCCGGCTCCGGGTGCTTGATCCGGCGCAGCGCGAGGACCACCTCGGCGGTGTCGTCGATGTCGGGGTAGGTGTCGTTGTGGAACTCGAACGCCCAGCCGCCGGGGGCGAGTCCGGGTCGGCGCACCGCCCAGTCGCCGGTGCGGACGATCTCCTCGCCGAGCATCCAGTCGGCGGCCTTCACCAGGGCCGGATGGTCGGGCGGGAGACCGGCGTCGGCCAGGGCGATGGCGGCGAGGCAGGTGTCCCAGACCGGGGACTGGCAGGCCTCGATCATCCGGGTGGGGGCACCTCCCCGGCCGTCAGGCCCGGGGGGACCGTCCTCGCGCCACACCGCGAACCGGTCGAGGGACTCCAGCCCGGCCCGCATCACCGGGTGGGCGAGGTCGTACCCGAGCAGGTGCAGGGCGATGACGGAGTACACGGCGGGCGGCTGGATCCCGCCCCAGCAGCCGTCGTTCTCCTGGCGCTCGATGATCCAGCGGGCGGCGGTGTCCATCGCGGCCTTGCGCAGCCGGCGCGGGGCGAACCGGCGGTAGACGTGCAGCACCTTGTCCATCCGCTGGAAGGCGCCCTCCCAACTGACCAGCGGGGCCAGGCGGTTGGCAGCGGGGTACGGGCGCCGCGCGTCGGTGTGCAGCTCGTCGAGGGCGAACGGGGCCGGGCGGACGGGGCGCATGGCGGAGACCACGGTCAGCGGCACGATGGTCTGGCGGGCCCAGCAGCCGAAGTCGTAGATGTTCAGCGGCACCCACGGCGGCAGGAAGACCAGCTCGGGCGGGAGTTCGGGGAGGTGGTCCCAGCTCCACCAGCCGAACAGGGCCAGCCAGATCCGGGTGAAGACGCGGGCGGCGGCGATCCCGCCGTGGGCCCGGACCCAGGCCGAGGCGCGGGCCATGTGCGGGGCGTCGGGCGCGTCGCCGGCGAGCCGCAGGGCGACGTACGCCTCGATGGTGGCGGAGAGTTCGGGCGGCCCGCCGTGGAAGGTGGCCCAGGTGCCGTCCTCGCGCTGCTCGCCCCTGATGAAGCGGGCGGCGGCCTGCGTGGTGGCCTCGTCCCGGATCCCGAGGAACTGCCGCAGCAGCAGGTCCTCGGCGTCCATGGTGACGTTGGTCTCCAGGTCCCCCTTCCACCACCCGGCCGCGTCCTGGCGCGCAAGCAGGTGCCGGGTGGCCCGTGCGGCGGCCTCCTGCGCACCCTGCACCGTGTCCGGCATGGTGAAATCCGGGTCGGCGCCGGGGGTACCGGCACCGTCGGTCGTCGCTGTCATGGCTTCCCCTTACGTGGCAGTTGTCCTCTGCTGTGCTGGGGTATGCCGTCGGCCGGGCGCTCCTGTCAGGTGGCGCCGGCCGGCGACTCGCGAGTCATATCCCTGCTCGGGTGGCGATCACCTCTTGCGCACGACGACGAAGTCGGCGAGGGCGACGAGCTGTTCGCGCACCCGCTGCGGCATGTCCACGTCGTCCAGCGCGCGGATGGCGATCGCGTGCTGGCGGCGCGCCTCCTCGGCGGTCCACTCGCGCCCGCCCGCGGCCTCGATGAGCGCGGCGCGGGCCGCGAACTCCTCCTCCGAGAAGTTCTCGAAGTCGTTGCTCTTGGCGTCGGCGGCGAGCAGCTGCGCGAGCTCCTCGCAGGCGGGTCCGCCCGCCGCGAGGGCGGCGACGACCGGCAGGGACTTCTTGCGCTGGCGCAGGTCGCTCCAGGTCTGCTTGCCGGTGGCCTCCGGGTCGCCCCAGATGCCGAGGAGGTCGTCGACGGCCTGGAAGGCGAGGCCGAGGTGGTAGCCGTACTCCTCGAGCTTGTCGGCCGTACGGTCGTCCGCGCCGCCGAGGACGGCGCCGATGGAGACCGCGCAGGCGAGCAGGGCGCCGGTCTTGTTGCCCTCCATCTCCAGGCACTCCTCGACGCTGACGCGCTCGCGGTGCTCGTAGGAGATGTCCTGGGCCTGGCCGTCGATGAGCTTGCGGCTGGCGGTGGTCAGCCGGCGCGCGGCGCGGCCGGCCTCGACGGTGCCGAGTTCCAGCAGGACCTCGTTGGCGAGGGCGAAGAGCGCGTCGCCGACCAGGATCGCGAGGGCCGGGCCGTGCACCTTCCACACCGTGTCGCGGTGGCGGCGCTGCTCGTCGCCGTCCATCAGGTCGTCGTGCAGCAGCGAGAAGTTGTGGACGAGCTCGACGGCGACCGCGCCGGGGATGCCGACCTCCGCCGCGGCTCCCGCGGCCTCGGCGGAGAGCAGAGCGAGGGCGGGGCGGACGGCCTTGCCGCCGTCGCCGTCCGCCGCGTTGCCCTGGGCGTCGATCCAGCCGAAGTGGTACGCGGCGACGGTGTCCATGGGCGCCGCGAGCCGGTCGACTGCGGCGCGGAGCACGGGAGTCGACAACGTGCGGCCGCGCTCCAGGAGGGCGATCGTGTCCGCCTTCTCCACGCCCCCTCCGGCTGCGCCGTTGCCGGCATCCGTGTTCTCCACAGCCGGATTCCCCGGGTTCACTGGCTCTCCTCTGTTTCCTGTACGTGCTGTTCCGGTCGTGCTGGTGATCGTCATGCCGCCTCCTGCAGGGGGTGCTCCCGGTGGCGGCCGAGTGCGGCGAGTGCGGCGTGCGCCGCGCTCAGTCCGCTGCGGACAGCGCCCTCCATGGTCGCGGGCCAACCGGTGGCGGTCCACGCACCGGCGAGGTAGAGGCCCGGCGTGTCGGTCCGCGCCCCGGGGCGCAGCCGGCCGACGCCGGGGGTGGGGGCGAACGTGGCCGTCCGCTCCCGGGTGACGAAGAAGTCCCGTACCTTGGCGCCCCGCGCGGCCGGCAGCAGCCGTTCCAGCTCGGGCAGATACTTCGTGCGCAGCACCGAGACGGGCTCGTCGATGTCGTCCTGGGCGGCCGACTGGGACAGGGCCAGGTACTGGCCGCCGTCGGGCAGCCCGGAGGCGTCGGTGCGGTCGAAGACCCACTGGACCGGGGAGCCGAGCGCGGCGAAGAAGGGCTGCTTGAGCACCTTGCGGTCATAGACCACGTGGACGTTGAGGATGGGCGCGGTGCCGATGTCGAGGAGCTTGTCCGGGTCGGCGAGCGCGCCGGGCGGCAGCAGTCCGTGGGCCTCGCGCTGCGGGACGGCGAGGACGACGGTGCCCGCGTCGACGGACGCGCCCTCGGTTTCGACGCACCAGTTCCCGTCCTGCGTACGGGAGACGGAGGTGACGCGGGTGCGCAGTTCGGTGCGTACGCCGGCGGCGTCGAGCTGCTTGCGGGCGAGGGTGTCGTGCAGGTCGCCGAGCGGGACCGAGGCCCAGCCGATGTCGGCGGCGCCGTTCTCGGAGAGCAGGCCGGTCTTGAAGACCATGGCGGCCAGGCCCAGCGAGGACTGGTCGGCGGTGGCGTTGAGCGTGGCGATGCCGACGAGGTCCCACAGGGCCTCGATGGTGCGCGGGCTCTGGCCGTACCGCCCGAGCCAGGTCGCGAAGTCCAGGCCGTCCAGCGCCGGGTCGGCGGGGTCGAGCCGGCGCAGCGCGAGGGCGGCGCGGCCGACGCTCGCCCGCTCGGCGAGCGAGAGGTGCGGGTAGCGGGCCAGGGAGCTCGCCAGGTGCAGGGGTACGGGCAGGGCGGTGCGGCGCAGCCGGCCCAGGCGCGGTCCGCCGGGGTGGGCGACGTCGAGTACGGGTACGTCGAGCCGGTCCTGCAGCGGTGCGAGGGCGGCGCCCTCGACGCGGTCGAGGAACCACCGGTAGGCGGTGCAGCAGCGCAGGTAGACGTGCTGGCCGTTGTCGACGGTGAGCTCGCCGCGCTTGAAGGAGAAGGCGAGGCCGCCGAGCCGCGGGCGGCCTTCGAGCAGGGTGACCTGAACTCCCGCGTCGGCGAGTTCGAGGGCGGCGCTCACTCCGGCGAGGCCTCCGCCGATGACGACGGCGCGGTTGTCACTGCCGCTCATGAGCCCTCCCCGGTGCCGTGGCCTGCGGCGCCCGCCTGGAGGGACGCGGCCGCGCACACGGGGGTTGCGCCGGCGCCCGGCCGGGGCGTCGGGCGGGTCGGCCGGGTCACATGCGCCTCCGCGTGCTCTGCCGCGAGATGGTCCGCGCGTCGAGGCCGGACAGGCCGCGGACGGCGACGTACGCCTTCTCGTGCGTGGGCAGCGAGACACGGCCGCGGAGCACGGCCTCGGGCTCCCGCTCGATCCGGTCGAGGAGGCGCCGGTAAATGCCGGCCATGGCGGCGACGCAGGCGCCGCTGCGCCGGTCGAGCATGGGCAGCAGCCGGTAGCCCTCGACGAACAGGGCGCGGGCGCGCCGCACTTCGTGGTGGACGAGTCCGGCGAAGTCGGCCCCGGCGGGCATCCGGTCGCTCCCGAACCCGTCCGAGCAGCCGAACTTGGCGAGGTCCTCGGCGGGCAGGTAGGTGCGCCCGTTGCCGGCGTCCTCGCGGACGTCGCGCAGGATGTTGGTGAGCTGGAGGGCGAGGCCGAGGGTGTCGGCGTACTCGTCGGCGCGTGCCGCCTCGGATGCGCCGAGGCCTCCGGTGTTCACGGTGCCGAACACGCCGAGGGAGAGCCGCCCGATGGCTCCGGCGACGCAGCGGCAGTAGACCTTGAGGTCGTCCCAGGTCTCGTAGGTCTCGCCGCGGACGTCCATCAGGACGCCGTCGATGAGCTCGTCGAGGCCGCCGAGCGGGATCGGGAAGCGGCGGGCCGCGTGGGCGAGGGCGACGGCGACCGGGTCGGTGTCGTCCTCGTCGATCTCCTCGGCCCGGATCCGGCCGAGGACGGCGCGGGTCTCCTCGAGCCGGGCGAGCTTCGCCTCGGGGGCCAGCGTGCCGTCGCCGATGTCGTCGACGCGTCGGGAGAACGCGTACAGCGCGGACATCGCCTGCCGCTTGTCGGAGGGCAGCAGCCGGATGCCGTACGCGAAGTTGCGCGCCTGCGAACCGGTGACGGCCTCGCAGTAGCTGTAGGCCGCCAGGACCGGTGCGGACGGTGCGGACGTGTGTGCGGAACCCTCCACGGTCGGGCTCACCCCTTTCTCGGCGCTGTGCGCAGGACGGTGGCCACCTCGCGGAGCAGGCCGCTCCTGGTGGGCTTGGGCGGGCCGGGGAGTACGTCGAAGCCGGCGGCGGTGACGGCTCGCAGGGCGGCACGCCCTCCTCCCACGAAGCCCGCGAGCAACAGCCGGAGCCTGCCGTGCACGCTACCCACGAGCGGGGTGCCTTCATTCAGGAGGTCGCGGGCGCGTTCGGCTTCGATCGCGACCAGGGACCGTACGGATGCGCCCGCGTGGTGGGCTTTGAGGTCGGCCTCGGTCACGTGGAAGCGGCGCATGTCCTCGGCCGGGAGGTAGATGCGGCCCCGGCCGAGGTCCTCCGCGACGTCCTGTACGTGTTCGACGATCTGCAGGGCGGTGCAGACGGCGTCGGAGCGGCGGATGCGCTCGGGGGTGCTGGTGCCGGTGAGGGACAGCACGAGGCGGCCGACCGGGTTCGCGGAGAGCTCGCAGTACGCGAGCAGGTCGCCGTACGTCTCGTAGCGCGTGACGTGCTGGTCCTGGCGGTTGGCCTCGATGAGCCCGAGGAAGGGCTCGGGGGTGAGGCCGTGGGCGCGGACCACGGGCTGGAGGGCCAGCAGCAGGGGGTGCCGCGGCGGGCCGTCGGAGCCGCCGAAGACGCGACGCAGGTCCGCCTCGAACGCGTCGAGCATCGCGAGCCGGTCGTCCGCCGCGGCGGGGTCGAGGCCGAGGAGTACGGCGTCGTGGCCGCCGGGGGCGAGGTCGCCGTCGCCGATGTCGTCGACCAGGCGGGCGTACCCGTACACCGCCATCAGGCCGTCGCGCCAGGCGCGCGGGAGGAAGGACGGGGCGACGGGGAAGTTCTCCGTCCGCGCCTTGCCGAGGGTGGCGCGCGCGTGGGCGTCGGGGGCTGTGGGGGCCGCGTCCCGCCGTGGCCGGATACCGTGCCCGGGGGTCACCGCCCGCCGCCCGCGCGGGGGACGGCTGTAATGCCTGGGGGCCGGAGAATTCCCGTAGCCATTGCCGTCACGTCTCCCGTTCTACACTGCCGACCCAATACATCCTATTTCGGACACGCCGCCGGACTTTCCCCGGGGTACCCCAGGCTGTTCACCTGCGGGGAATCGTCCCCTCTGACCGCGATTGAGGCCTGCTCCAGCTTACGCTGTACAACGCCGCGGCAGCCTCTCGGGTATTCACTCCGCTACCGAATGTCGGCGCCGGGCGTCGCGGGCATGCCGAAGCCCCCGGCGCTCGAGGCGACGGGGGCCGGCACGGACCGCGTCAGGCGCTGGTCGCCTTCTCGTAGGCCGAGACGACTTCCTCGGTGGGCCCGTCCATCAGCAGTTCACCCTTCTCCAGCCACAGCACACGGCTGCAGGTGTCGCGGATGGACTTGTTGTTGTGGCTCACCAGGAAAACGGTTCCGGCATGCTTGCGGAGTTCGCGGATGCGCTCCTCGGAACGCACCTGGAACTTTCGGTCACCGGTGGCCAGAGCCTCGTCGATCATCAGAACGTCGTGGTCCTTCGCCGCCGCAATGGAAAAGCGCAGGCGCGCGGCCATACCGGAGGAGTACGTGCGCATCGGAAGGGAGATGAAATCGCCCTTGTCGTTGATGCCCGAGAAGTCGACGATGTCGTCGTATCGCTCCCGGATCTGCTCCCGGCTCATTCCCATCGCAAGACCGCCGAGGACCACGTTGCGCTCACCGGTGAGGTCGTTCATCAGTGCGGCGTTGACACCCAGCAGCGAGGGCTGGCCGTCGGTGTAGACCTTGCCGGACTCGCAGGGCAGCAGGCCGGCGATGGCGCGCAGCAGGGTGGACTTGCCGGAGCCGTTGGAGCCGATGACACCGATGGCCTCGCCGCGGTACGCGGTGAAGGTGACGCCGCGCACGGCGTGCACCCGGCGGACGCCCGGCGCATCGCCCTTGCCCCGGCGCATTATCTTGCTCAGCGCTGCGGTGGCGCTGCCCTTGCCGGAGCTGCCGGTGTTGACGCGGTAGACGATGTGCACGTCGTCGGCGATGACGGTGGGGACGTCGCCCCGGTAGTTCTCAGCCACGGCCGTAACGCTCCTCAGCCTTCCAGAAGTACACGAAACCGCCGAGGCCGATCACGACGGCCCAGCCGACGGCGAAGGCCCAGACGTGCGGCGGCAGGTTCTCCCGGCCGTAGTCGTCGATCAGCGCGAACCGGACCAGGTCCATGTAGATCGCCGCCGGGTTCCACTGGAGCACGTCCGAGACCCACGCGGGCACGTCCCTCTCCTCGAGCGCCCCGCTGATCGAGAACATGACGCCCGAGGCGTACATCCACGTACGCGTGAGGAACGGCATCAGCTGCGCGAGGTCGGGGGTCTTGGAACCCATCCGCCCGAAGACCAGCGCGAGGCCGGTGTTGAAGATGAACTGGAGCGCCAGGGTCGGGATGACCAGCAGCCACGACAGCCTCGGGTAGTTGCCGAAGCCGACCGTGACGACCACCACGACGATCATCGAGTACAGCAGCTGCTGGAGCTGCTGCATCGAGAAGGAGATCGGCAGGGAGGCGCGCGGGAAGTGCAGGGCGCGGACCAGGCCGAGGTTGCCGGGGATGGCCCGGACTCCCGCCATCAGCGAGCTCTGGGTGAAGGTGAAGACGAAGATGCCCGTCACCAGGAAGGGGATGTAGACCCCCTTCTCCATCCCCCGGCCCGCGTTCAGGATCAGGCCGAAGATCAGGTAGTACACCAGCGCGTTGAGCAGCGGGGTCGCCACCTGCCAGATCTGGCCGAGCCTCGCCTCGCTGTACTGGGCCATCAGCTTGGCCCGGGAGAACGCCATGATGAAGTGGCGCCGGTCCCAGAGCTGGCGCACGTACTCGGCCAGGGTCGGCCGGGCACCGCTGACGGACAGGCCGTACTTCCTGGCGAGCTCCGCGGGGCTCAGCCCCGCGTCTTCGGACGGCGGCTTGCTCGTGGCGAGGGCGCCATCCTGGGTTGTGTCACTCACAAGTTGAAACTTTCCGTCTTCAAGATGCGGCAGAAGGTGGCATCGGGCCTGGGGCGCTCGGCCCGTGATCTTGCATGTTCGGGATCACGCACGTTCCGTGATCGCGTCATGTTCTCAGACGCGGGCGTGTCAGATGACAGGCGGTCGACCCAGCCGGGTCAGCCGCCAGACCGTACGCCACTTCATGGGGCGCCGGGGACCGCAGGGGGTCGTCCAGCCCTCCTTGAACCCACCGAACCAGGCCTTGAGCGCCGGCGCCGACGGTCTGCGCAGCAGCGTCAGCAGGAGCCAGACGCCCAGGTAGACCGGGACCAGCGGGGCAGGCAGGTTACGGCGGGCGAGCCACACCCGGTTACGGGCCACCATACGGTGATAGACCGCGTGCCGGGAGGGGGCGGTCGTCGGATGCAGGAGCACCATGTCCGCCCGGTAGTCGATCAGCCACCCTGCGTCGAGCGCCCGCCAGGCCAGATCGGTCTCCTCGTGCGCGTAGAAGAACTCACCCGGCAGCGCTCCGACCTGCTCGAACACCTCCGTACGGACGGCGTTGGCGCCGCCCAGGAAGGTGGTCACGCGGGAGGAGCGCATCGGGTCCGCGGCGCGCAGCCGGGGCACGTGCCGGCGCTGGGTCTCGCCGGACTCCGGATCGGCGATCCGGAAGCTGACGATCCCGAGCTTCGGGTCCTCGGCGAAGGCCTGCCGGCACAGCTCGGCGGTGTCCGTGCGCTCCAGCAGCCCGTCGTCGTCGAGGAAGAGCAGGGCGTCGACCTCGCGGCCACCGGGGCCGAAGGCCTCGATGCCGACGTTGCGGCCGCCGGGGATGCCCAGGTTCTCGGGCAGTGAGACGGAGCGCACACCGTCGGGGAGGCCGGTGACCTCGACGCCCTGGCCGACGACGACGACCTCGACCGGGTCGCCCTCCTGGCGGGCCACCGAGTCGAGGAGCGCCTTCAGGTCGTCGGGGCGGTTGCCCATGGTGATGATCACGGCGCCCAGCCGCATCGCCGTCGTCACTTGAGCCTGCTCGAGGCCAGGATCGAGACCAGGTGCAGCACGGTCTGGAGCATGGCGATGCCGGCCAGTACGGCGACGCCGAGCCGGGAGAAGAACAGGTCGCCCCGCATCTGGTCCAGGACGGCCAGCAGCAGGATGAGCAGCGAGGCCTCGATGCCGAGGACGAGCCGGTGGAACTTCAGCGCGGACGCGGCCCGGCGGGCGAGCGCCATGCCGGAGGAGCGCGGCTCGGCGGCGGCCTCCGCGACGGGCGCCTTGCCGGTCTGGTGCCGGGCCACGCCGACCAGGTCGGTCTCGGCCTTGATCAGGATGGCGCCGAGGGCCGCGAGGGTGCCCAGGAAGGCCCACAGCCAGTCGATCCGCCCGGTGCCCCACAGGTCGGAGGCGCGCAGGCCGAAGCCGACGAGGACCGCCGCGTCGCACAGGTAGGCGCCGACCCGGTCCAGGTACACGCCGGAGAGCGAGAACTGCTTCTTCCAGCGGGCGACCTCGCCGTCGACGCAGTCGAGCAGCAGGTACAGCTGGACCGCCACCACGCCGAGGACGGCGCCCCAGATGCCCGGCACCAGCAGCGCCGGGCAGGCCAGGACACCGGCGAGGGTCATCACGTAGGTCAGCTGGTTGGGCGTGACCTTGGTGTTCACCAGGACCCGGGTGATGCGCAGGGAGATCTCGCGCATGTACAGGCGACCGCCCCAGTGCTCGCCACTGCGCCGGTCCTTGACGCCCGGCGGGTGAACGACGGGCCGGAGTTCAGCTACGGATGGTCTTGGCATAGTCGGCGTAAGCGTCCCTGATCTCGGCTGCGGACAGATTGAGGTGCTCCAGGATCGTGAAGCGTCCCGGACGGGTCTGGGGGGCGTACTCGACGGCCGCGACGAACTCGTCCACGCTGAACCCGATCTCGGCGGGCAGCACGGGCAGTCCGTGGCCGCGGAGCGACTCGACGAACAGCCCGGCCTGCTCGTCGGCGCCGCGCAGGAACATCGCGAAGGCGGCGCCGAGGCCGACCTGCTCGCCGTGGAGCGCGGAGCGCCCCGGGTAGAGCAGGTCGAAGGCATGGCTGATCTCGTGGCAGGCGCCGGACGCCGGCCGGGTGTCCCCGCTGATCGACATGGCGATGCCGGTGAGCACCAGGGATTCGGCGAGCACGGTGAGGAACGTGTCGTCGCCGCAGCCGCCGGGGTGGCGCAGGACGGCCTCGCCGGCCGTACGGGCCATGGCGGCGGCCAGGCCGTCCACGGGCTCCCCGGTGATCTTGTGCGAGAGCTCCCAGTCGGCGATGGCCGAGATGTTGGAGAGCGCGTCGCCGATGCCGGAGCGGACGAACCGCACCGGGGCGTCGCGGATCACGTCGAGGTCGATGACCATCGCGATCGGCGTGGGCACGCCGTAGGAGCCGCGGCCGTTGTCGTTGTCCAGCGTGGCCACGGGCGAGCAGATGCCGTCGTGCGCCAGGTTGGTGGCGACGGCCACCATGGGCAGCCCGACCCGCGCCGCGGCGTACTTCGCCACGTCGATGATCTTGCCGCCGCCCAGGCCGACCACGGCGTCGTAGCGACGGCCCTTTATGTCGTCGGCCAGCTTCACGGCGGAGTCGATCGTGCCGTCGACGACCGGGTACCAGTCGGCGTGCGGCAGTACGGGCTCCAGCTTGGAGCGCAGCACCTGGCCGGAGCCGCCGCTGATCGCGATCGCCAGCTTGCCGGACGCCGAGATCCGCTGGTCGGCCAGGAGGCCGGCCAGGTCGTCCATGGCGCCGCGGCTGATGTCGACGACGACCGGGGAGGGGATGAGCCTCGTCAGTACTGGCATGCGATCGTCCGGCCCTTGGCGAGGTCGTCGTGGTTGTCGATCTCGACCCACTTGACGTCGCCGATGGGGGCCACGTCGATGACGAAGCCGTCGTTGACGAGCTGCTGGTAGCCGTCCTCGTAGTACAGGTCGGGGTCGCGCTCGAAGGTGGCCTTCAGCGCCTCGGCGAGGGCCTCGGCGGCCTCCGGCTCGATGAGCGTGACGCCGATGTACTCGCCGGTGGCGTCGGACGGCTCCATCAGCTTGGTGATCTTCTGGACGCCCTTGGCGCCGTCGACGACGACCTTCATCTCCTCGTCGGCCAGGCTCTTGACCGTGTCGAGCGCGAGGATGATCTTCTGGCCGTTGCCGCGGGCGCCGAGCAGGGTCCGCTCGACGGAGACCGGGTGGACGGTGTCGCCGTTGGCGAGGATCACACCCTGCTTCAGGACGTCACGCGCGCACCACAGGGAGTAGGCGTTGTTCCACTCCTCGGCCTTGTCGTTGTCGATCAGCGTGATCTTGACGCCGTACTTGGCCTCCAGGGCCTCCCGGCGCGCGTAGACGGCTTCCTTGCGGTAGCCGACCACGATCGCGACCTCGGTGAGGCCGACCTCGGCGAAGTTGCCGAGGGTGAGGTCCAGCACGGTCAGGCTTTCCTCGTCGCCTTCGGGGCCGACGGGCACGAGGGCCTTGGGCAGGGTGTCGGTGTAGGGACGCAGGCGGCGTCCGGCACCGGCAGCGAGTACAAGGCCGATCATGCTGGTTCTCCTTCGTCATGTACGGCGGGTGCCCCGGAGGAGACCCAGAAGCGGATGCTCTCCACGAGCACCACGAGTGCCACGAACACGGCCAGGGCCGTGAGCGCGACGGGGAAGTCCGTGGCGCGCGTCGCCAGGACGGAGGCCAGGACCACGGTCAGCAGCACCCGGCCGTCGTGACCGCCGATCGTCCACACGAGCCACCGCGGAGGCGCGCCCGAGCCACCGCGGATGCGGTAGACCGTGTCGTAGTGATGGTAGGCGACCGCCGCAACCAGTCCGAATGCCGCGGGAAGGGCCCCGGGGACGTCCGCCTTGACAGCGAGGACCAGCACGGTGGTGTATTCGGCGGCCCGGAACACGGGCGGGACGAGCCAGTCGAGGGCGCCCTTGAGGGGGCGGGCGACGGCCGCTCCGGCGAGCACGGCGTAGAACACGGCGGCGATGATCACCTGGCGGGCGCCGAACTCGTACGCCCAGGCCGTCCACAGCAGGGCCACCGAGCCGATCACGGCGGCGGCGATCCCGGCGCCGGGGGCCATCCGGCCCACGACACGGCCCGCGAGGTCGGCCAACGGGCCCGAGTCGGCGAGGTCGGCCAGCGCCTGGGCGGCCCGGTCGGTGCGCTCGGCCTTCCGGGTCAGCGAGCGGAGCACCCGGCCGGCGGTGGTGTAGAGCGCGCCGAAGGCGCAGCCGATGAGCAGGGCGTAGAAGACGATCCGGGGGCTGGTGGCCGCGGTGAGCACCGCGATCATGGCCCAGCGCTCGCCGATCGGCAGGATGATCATCCGGCGGACCCAGACCGTCCAGCCGACGCTGTCGAGCTTGTCGGACAGGGCCGCGGTGGGGCTCGTATTGGCCGTGGCGTCGTGGTTGGCCTCGTTGAAGGAGAAGTCCACGACGTGCCGGCAGGTCATGAGGATCATCGCGCCGAGCGCGAGGGCCCAGACGTCGTCGCCGTTCCTTGCCGCGCCGAGCGCGAGGCCCGCGTAGAAGGAGTACTCCTTCGCGCGGTCGAAGGTCGCGTCGAGCCAGGCGCCCATCGTCGAGTACTGCAGCGAGTAGCGGGCGAGCTGCCCGTCCGTGCAGTCCAGGACGAAGGAGACGAGCAGGAGCACGCCGGCGGCGACGTAGCCCCAGCGCTCGCCGGTGGCGGCGCAGCCGGCCGCGATCAGCGCGGTGATCAGGGAGGCGGTGGTGACCTGGTTCGGGGTCAGGCCGCGGCGGGCGCACCAGCGGGCGATGTAGCGCGAGTACGGGCTGATGAAGAAGGTGGTGAAGAACCCGTCGCGGGACTTCACGGCGGTGCGCAGGCGCACGGCCTCGTCGTCGACGGCGGCGACGGCGGCGTCCGCCGCGGCGCGCTCCGCGCCGGTGGCGGGCACGGCGGCGACCAGGGTGCCGAGCTCGGGGCGCTGGACGGTGGTCCCGGCGGCCTCGACGGCGGCGGCGAGCCGGTCCGCGTACGGGCCGTCCCCCTGCACCGGGAGGGCCGTGGCCTTGTCCAGGGCCGCGCGGGCACCGGGCTGGACGGCGAGGGCGCCGGTCACTGCGCAGGCCTCGAAGCGCGGGTCGGTCAGCGCGAGCCGCAGCGCGTGGACGTGCCCGACGAAGGCGCTGTCGACGACGGCAACACGCTGGTCGGCGGGTACGCCGGCCAGCACCGCAGCGGTGTCTTCAGGCCCGGCGGCCGGGCGGACGTCGAAGCCGAGGGAGCGCAGCTCGTCGGTGAGCGGTGATCCGGGGACCGGCAGGCCGGTGAGGATGACGGTCGACAGACGAACTCACTCCTTGCAGCGAACACTGGACGGCCGTCTGGTGGGGGCGGCGGCACGTCGGCAGAGGCTATCGGATGAAAGGAAGCCGGGGTTCACCACCCGTTTACTCCCCGATAAGCCTAATATTCCGGGGCCACGGGCCCTGGCGCGATCATCATTGACGATCACGCCCAGATACCACAAACCGACTGGATGTTAGGGTGAAACGTCTTGTGGAACCGTCGGAACAGCTGAGCGAGAAGGAGGTGGGTCGATGACCGTCGCAGTGGTCGCTGCCGAGCGCGGCGAACTCCGGTTCATCCCCTCTTCCTTCCGGGCGTCCGGCCAGGCCTGATCACACCGATCCGCCGCGTCGGCCGGAGCCCCTTCCCAAGGGTTCGCGTTGACCGACATCACTGGTGACAAGAACAACACCGACAACACCCGCAGCGCCTGGCGCACCCGGCCCGAGACCCCGGCCGACGCGGCCGCCGTGCGGGCCGTCAACCTGGCGGCGTTCGAGACCCCGCTGGAGGCGGACCTCGTGGACGCGCTGCGCGCGGACGCCTCCTGGCTGCCGGGGCTGTCGTACGTCGCCGAGGGCCCGGACGGGTCCGTGGCGGCGCACGCCCTGCTGACCCGCTGCGAGGTCGACGGGGTCCCGGCCCTCGCCCTCGCTCCGGTCGCGGCCCATCCCGCGCACCAGCGCTCGGGCGCCGGCAGCTCGGTCGTACGGGCGCTCCTCGCGGCGGCCGAGGAGCTGGGGGAGGCGCTGGTCCTGGTCCTCGGGCACCCGGCGTACTACCCGCGCTTCGGCTTCGTACCGGCTTCGCGGTTCGGGATCCGGGCCCCGTTCGAGGTGCCCGACGAGGCGATGATGGCGCTGGTGCTGGACGCCTCCGCGCCCGTGGCGCAGGGCACCATCGCGTACCCGGCGCCCTTCGGGATCTGACCGCTCGTGTGATCTGCCCCTCGCCGCTTACCACGCGGCGGGGGCGGACATGCGCAGATCACCGAAGTGGGGACAAGCCTCTTTTGTACGGCAGACTGAAGGCCGAAGTCCGAAGCGAAGGATGGGTATGCCGACCACACCAGCCACCGCCGCGAACACCGCGTCCCCCGGCACCGGCACTCAGGAACCGATCATGCTCGAACTGGTCGATGAGTCCGGCAATACCATCGGCACGGCGGAGAAGCTCTCCGCCCATCAGGCGCCCGGCCTGCTGCACCGGGCCTTCTCCGTGTTCCTCTTCGACGAGCAGGGCCGCCTGCTGCTCCAGCAGCGGGCCCTCGGGAAGTACCACTCCCCCGGCGTCTGGTCGAACACGTGTTGTGGCCACCCCTACCCCGGGGAGTCTCCGTTCGCGGCGGCGGCCCGGCGGACCTACGAGGAGCTGGGCCTGTCGCCCTCGCTGCTCGCAGAGGCGGGGACCGTCCGCTACACCCACCCGGACCCCGCGTCGGGTCTGGTGGAGCAGGAGTACAACCACCTGTTCGTGGGACTGGCACAGGCGCAGCTGGGGCCGGATCCGGAGGAGGTCGGCGACACCGCGTTCGTCACCGCCGAGGAGCTGGCCAAGCGACACGCCGAGGCGCCGTTCTCCGCCTGGTTCATGACCGTGCTGGACGCGGCCCGGCCCGCGATCCGGGAACTGACCGGTGATGCCGCGGGCTGGTAGCCCGTACGCCGCTGCGGCCGCAGGGTCTCGGACCGCGGGGTCTCGGACCTCGCGGTCGGCTCAGACCGCGGGGGTCCGCGCGGCCGGCGTGGTCGGCGTGGTGAGCGGCAGGGCCGCCCAGATGACCTTGCCGCCCGTCGAGGTGTGCTCGACGTCGCAGACCCCGCCGGACTCGAGCGTGATCTCGCGCACCAGGAGCAGGCCCCGGCCGCCGGTCTGGCCGAAGTCCGCTTCCAGCGCCTTGGGGCGGTACGGGTGGTTGTCCTCGACGGCCACCCGTACCCACTCCCGGCCGATGGCGACCTCGACCGCGACCTCCGGCGAGAGCAGGGCCGCGTGCCGGACCGAGTTCGTCACCAGTTCGGAGACGATCAGCAGCAGGGAGTACACCAGGTCCCGGTGGGCCGGGACGCCCTGGCGGCCGAGCAGGTCGCGGACGGCGCGGCGGGCCTGCGGAACGGATTCTTCTACAGCGGGCACGGTGAACCGCCACACGCCTTCGTACGCGAGGGGGTCGGCCGGCGCCTCCGGCTCACCCTCCTTGGCTGGCGGGACGCTCCCGCTGACATCCATCTCCCGGCCCCCGTCTTCACGCTCGATCGTCTCCACGCGTCCAGAGTGGGGAACGGGCTGGTCCGGACCGGACCCCTGACCAGAAGTCAGCGTCAATCGGACGCTTTCTGACCGTTGGCGTATGACAGCGTCAGTTGTGCGACTGTTCCTGATCTTCTGCGGGACCCTTATCGGCCGTGCCTCCCGCCCCGCCGGCTGCCGCGGGGACCTCGTCTTCCCTGACCAAGCCCAGAATGCGCCGGGCGCTCATGCCCAGGACCAGCAGGCTCAGCCCGTCGAACAAGAGGGCGAGGGAGAAGAAGGTTCCGATCACATAGAGGCTGTTGCCCGGCCAGTTGGAGAGGATCAGGAAGCCCAGCAGGATGCCGAAGGCTCCCTGGACCAGGTTCAGCCCCAGGTGCGACCCGCGCACCACCAGGCCCCCGACCAGCCGGAACAGCCCCCCGATGAGGAAGAACAGCGCGGCGAACATGGTCAGCGCCTCGGCGCTCGCCTCGGGCCGGCGCAGGATCACGAAGCCGGCGGCGATGTTGATCGCGGCGACGACGACGGCGAGCCAGAAGTGGTTGCTCCTGCGGGACTGGAACGCCTGGACAAGGCCCACCAGGCCGCCGGCCAGCAGCAGCCAGCCGAACAGGAACATCGTGGTCAGGGTGGCGAAGGCGGCGTAGAACAGACCCACCAGCCCGGCCACCACCAAGAGCGACCCGAGCACGGCCAGCAGCCCGAAACTCCGCTTGAGGTGCTTCTTGTCCGTGGCCTCGGCACCGGCCCTGGTCCCGGCCGCGGAACCGTCTGCGCCCATGGTCGTGCCACCTTTCAGCACCCCCCGGACGGACTCCCCTTGATCATAGGTTCGGCCGACCGGGATAGCATCCGGCGCATGGACGCAGCGCTCTTGCACACGGTGGCCGACGGGGTCGCCACTGTCGTCATCTCGCATCCCGCCAAGCGCAACGCCATGACCGCGGCGATGTGGCAGGCCCTCCCGGAGCTGCTGGACGGGCTCGCGGCCGACCCGGCCGTACGGGTGCTCGTCCTGACCGGAGCCGGCCCGACCTTCTGCGCGGGAGCCGACATCTCCTCCCTGGCCGGGGACGCGGAACCGCAGGCCCTGGCCGTGGCGGCGGAGGAGGCCCTGGCCGCCTTCCCGAAGCCGACGCTCGCGGCGATCCGCGGGTTCTGCGTGGGCGGCGGCAGCCAGCTGGCTGCCGCCTGCGATCTGCGCTTCGCGGAGGAGGGGGCGTCGTTCGGGGTGACCCCGGCGAGGCTGGGCATCGTCTACGCCGCGTCCTCGACCCGCCGGCTGGCCGCGCTGGTCGGCCCGGCGGTGGCCAAGTACCTTCTCTTTTCTGCGGAGTTGATCGACGCGGAGCACGCGTTGCGCGCGGGCTTCCTGAACGAGCTGCTGCCGGCCGGGCAACTGGACAAGCGGGTCGCGGACTTCGCCCGGATCCTGACCACCCGCTCGCAGCTGACGCAGGCGGCGGCCAAGGAGTTCGCGGACGGGCGCACGGACCGGGACGGGTACTGGGCGGAGCAGGCGGCCGGAAGCGGCGACACCGCGGAGGGCGTCGCCGCGTTCCTGGAACGCCGTACCCCGTCGTTCGGCTGGACTACCGGGGGCCGAGCGGGTTGACCGCGCGCAGCCGCGCCACGATCTCGGCCGGGGCCTTGTCGGGCGAGCCGGCGTCGTAGGGCGGCTGGGGGTCGTACTCGGTCATGAGCTGGACGCTCTGGGCGTACTCGTCGCCGGCGATGCGGCCGAGGAGGCCGAGGCCCATGTCGATGCCGGAGGACACCCCGGCGGCGGTGACGTACTTCCCGTCGTACACGACGCGCTCGCCGGTGGGTTCGACGCCGAAGGCGGGCAGCCGGTCCAGGTAGAGCCAGTGTCCTGCGGCCCGCCGCCCCTTGAGCAGCCCTGCGGCGGCCAGGAGGAGCGAGCCGGTGCAGACGGAGGTGGTCCAGGTGGTGGTGGCGTCGACGGAGCGCAGCCAGTCGATGACGGCCGGGTTCTCCATCTCCACCTCGGGGTGGGGCCCGCCGGGCACGATGACGATGTCGGGCCGGGTCACCTCGTCGAGCCCCTTGTCGGCGACGAGCGCGAGCGAACCGTTGTCGGTCCGCACCGGCCCGGGCCGCTCCGACACGAACACGACCTCGGCGTCGGGAAGCCGTCCGAGGGTGTCGAAGGGCCCGATGGCGTCGAGCGCGGTGAACCGGTCGTAGAGCAGGACTGCGATCTGCATGTTTCCTCCTGATTGGTGATCTGGTCAGACGGCGCCGGCGAATCCGGCCCCGCCGGCGTTTCAGGCGCGGGGGCGGGTCGGTCACGTGCGGTCGGGGCCGAAACGGCGGCGGTATTCGGCCGGGGGCTGGCCCAGGGTCTTCACGAAGGCCCGCCGGAGGGCCTCCGGCGTGCCGTAGCCGCAGGCCCGGGAGATCTGGGCCACGCCGTCCCCCGAGTCCTCCAGCAGCCGCCGCGCGTGCTCCACCCGCACCCGCTCCACGTAGCGCCCCGGCGTCACCCCCGTCTCCACCTGGAACGCACGCGCGAAGTGCCGCGGCGACAGCCTGGCCCGCGCCGCCAGGGACTCCACGCTCAGGTCCGCCCCCGGATGCTCCGTGATCCACTGCTGCACCTCCCGCAACGGATCCCGCTGCGCGGTCTGCGCCGCCAGCTGCGCGCTGAACTGCGCCTGGTTCCCGGGCCTGCGCAGGAACACCACCAGGTGCCGCGCGATGTCCAGCGCGAGCTCCCGGCCGTGGTCCTCCTCCACCAGCGCCAGCGCGAGGTCGATCCCCGCCGTGACCCCCGCCGAGGTGGCCACCCGGCCGTCCCGTACGTAGATCGGATCCGGTTCGACCGTCACCTTCGGGTAGTCCCGGGCCATCTGCTCGCACACGTACCAGTGCGTCGTGGCCCGCCGCCCGTCCAGCAGCCCGGCCTCGGCCAGCAGCAGCCCGCCCGTGCACACGGAGACCAGCCGCTCCGCGCCTTCCCCGTGCACGCGCAGCCATGCGGTGAGCCGCGGCTCGAAGTCCCCCCGGTACTGGCCTCCCGGCACCAGCACGGTGGTCCCCGGTCCCGGCCGCGCGCTCGCCAGGTCCCCGTCCGGCACCAGCGTGAGCCCGCTGCTCGTCCGTACGGGCGCCCCGCCCGGGGACACCGTACGGATCGCGTACCCGTCCCCGGCCCGCCCCGGGAAGCGGGCGACCCCGGCGAACACCTCCACGGGCCCGGTCACGTCCAGGCTCTGCACCCCGTCGTAGAGGACGACGAGCACTTTTCGCAACGACATGACCCCATGGTGTGACGCCCTGTCGATGACCGCAATGACGTCCATCCCACCTTTACGGCCACGGTCCGGCGGAGCGGAGGGGCGCGGATAGGATCGACGGACCATGACTGCAACCCTCGTCGCCAAGAACCTCACCGCCGCGCACGGTGAGCGCACGCTCTTCGCCGATCTCGACCTCGTCGTCGCGCCCGGCGACGTCATCGGCCTCGTCGGCGTCAACGGCGCCGGGAAGTCCACCCTGCTGCGCCTGCTCGCCGGCCTGGACACGCCCGAGACCGGTGAGCTGAGGCTCTCCCCGCCCACCGCCGCCGTCGGCCACCTGCCCCAGGAGCCGGAGCGGCGCGCAGAGGAGTCCGTACGGGAGTTCCTGGCCCGGCGTACGGGCGTCGCCGCCGCCCAGACGGCGCTGGACGTGGCGACCCAGGGCCTGGTCGACGGGACCCCCGGCGCGGACGACGCGTACGCGACGACGCTGGACCAGTGGCTGAACCTCGGCGGCGCCGACCTCGACGAGCGGGCCCAAGAGGTCGCCGACGAGCTCGGGCTCGCCGTAAGCCTGGACCTGCCGATGACCGCGCTGTCCGGCGGTCAGGCGGCCCGCGCGGGCCTCGCCTCGCTGCTGCTCTCCCGCTACGACGTCTTCCTGCTCGACGAGCCGACGAACGACCTGGACCTGGAGGGTCTGGAGCGCCTCGAGCAGTTCGTGAAGGGCCTGCGCGCGGGCACGGTCGTGATCAGCCACGACCGCGAGTTCCTGACCCGGACCGTCACCAAGGTCCTCGAACTGGACCTGGCCCAGCAGCAGATCAACCTCTACGGCGGCGGCTACGACGCGTACCTGGAGGAGCGCGAGCGGGCCCGTACGCACGCCCGCGAGGAGTTCGACGAGTACGCGGACAAGCGCTCGGCGCTCGAAGGCCGGGCCCAGATGCAGCGCGGCTGGATGGACAAGGGCGTCAAGAACGCCCGCCGCAAGGCAACGGACAACGACAAGATCGGCAAGAAGTTCCGCAGCGAGGCGAGCGAGAAGCAGGCTTCCAAGGCCCGCCAGACGCAGCGCGCCATCGAGCGGCTCGATGTCGTCGACGAGCCCCGCAAGGAGTGGGAGCTGCGCATGGAGATCGCGGCGGCGCCGCGCTCCGGCTCGGTCGTCGCCACCCTGAACGAGGCGGCCGTCCGGCGCGGGGACTTCGCCTTCGGCCCGGCCAGCCTGCAGATCGACTGGGCCGACCGGGTGGCGATCACCGGCGCCAACGGCGCGGGCAAGTCCACCCTGCTCGCCGTCCTGCTCGGCCGGCTGGCGCCCGACTCCGGTGCGGCCACGCTCGGTTCGGGTGTGCTGATCGGCGAGGTGGACCAGGCGCGCGGGCTCTTCCTCGGGGACGAGCCGCTGCTGGAGGCCTTCTGCGCGGCGGTCCCGGACACCGAACCGGCCGAAGTCCGGACCCTGCTGGCCAAGTTCGGCCTGAAGGCCGTGCACGTACTGCGCCCGGCTGCCACGCTCTCCCCCGGCGAGCGCACCCGGGCGGCCCTGGCGCTGCTCCAGGGCCGCGGGGTGAACCTGCTGGTGCTGGACGAGCCCACGAACCACCTGGACCTTCCGGCGATCGAACAGCTGGAGTCGGCCCTGGAGGCGTACGAGGGCACTCTGCTGCTGGTCACGCACGACCGCCGGATGCTGGACGCGGTGCACGTGACCCGCCGCCTGGAGGTCGCGGACGGCAAGGTCACCGAGCTCTAGCCCGCAGGCTACTGCTGCGGCGCGCGGCGTTTGCGGGCCAGCCGCTCGGCCACGAGGCCGCGCGGCAGGTGCCGTACGGCGAGCGCGTACGCCTGGTAGCGGCGGCCGGTGATGCTCACCGGCCGGCGCAGGGCCAGGTCCCGCAGGGCCTTGGCCACCACGGCCTCGGGCTCCAGCCACACCGCCTCGCGCAGGGCGCTGACGTCCATCCCGGCCCGCGCCTGGAACTCGGTGCGGGTGAACCCCGGGACCACCGCGAGCACCCGGACCCCGTACGGCGCCATGTCCACCCGCAGGGACTCGCTGAACGCGGTGACCCAGGCCTTGGCGGCCCCGTACGTCCCGGTCGGCAGCAGACCGGCCACCGAGGAGACGTTCACCACCGCGCCCCGGCGGCGCTCGCGCAGCCGCGGCAGCAGGGCGTGGGTGAGCCGCAGCGGGACCTTCACCAGCAGGTCGAGCATCCGCTCCTCGTCCTCGACCGGGCTGTACGGGAACGGCGCGGGGAGCCCGAAGCCCGCGTTGTTGACCAGGATGTCCACGGGCCGGTCCCGGTCGGCGAGCCGCTCGGCGACGGCCGTGCAGTCCGCGTCGTCCAGCAGATCGGCGGGCAGCACCTCGCCGGCCGTGCCGAACTCCCGGCCGAGCTCCCGGGCCACGGCTTCGAGGCGGTCCTTGTCGCGGGCGACCAGGACGAGGTCGCAGCCCTTGGCCGCGAAGCCGCGGGCGAAGGCGGCGCCGAGTCCGGCACTGGCCCCGGTGATCAGAACGGTGGTCAAGAGAACGTCACTTCCTACGGTTGTTCAGGGTTCAGGTCCTCAGGTCCCCAGGTCCTGCACGGCGTTCGGGCGTTCCGGGGTGAAGTCCGTGGTCGCCGGCGAGCCGTAGGCCTGCGCCACGTCGACCAGGAACCGGGCCTCGTCGTCCAGGTCGCCGCCCTCGGCGGAGGTCTGCATCGCGGCCGGCAGCTCCCAGGCCGCGTCCTCCCCCGGCTGTCCGGGCCGTCCTGCGAGCTTCGCCTGCCGCGCCTCCTTCAGTACGCAGGCCAGCGCGGCCGCGGTGCGCCGCTGCTCGGGGATCCCCTGCCTGGTGACATGGCCGCGGGCGAGGTCCCAGGCGCCCGGGGCGACGTACTCGCCGAGGATCAGGATCGCGTCGCGGGTCTCGATCACCTTGCGGTACACCAGCAGGTTGCGCGGCACCGGCGGCCACAGCAGCTCCACGACCCGGCCGGCCCGCGGCTTGGTGAGGGCGACGTGCGGGACGGCCTGGACCAGGTCGTGCCACAGCGGCCACAGCCGCCAGGCGGTGGCGATGTCGGCGCTCGTGCGGCGCAGGACGAACAGGGTCGGCACGAGGATCGCGGCGGCGCGCAGCAGCCCGTGCAGGTTCATCATCAGCGGCAGGGCGGGCATCGCCCAGGTGCTGCCGAACAGGGCCTTGAGGAGATACACGAACCAGAACAGGCCGGCGAGCGCGGTGCCGAGGCCGAAGAGCCGCAGCCCGGCGGCGAGGCCCCGGCTCTCGCTGCGGCGGCTGTAGCGCCAGCAGAGGGAGACGCAGGTGATGTTGGCGAGGAGGTGCGCGGAGATCAGGAACAGCCAGTAGGCCAGGGAGGGCACCGGATCGCCCTGCGTCGGGATGGTGTGCGTGCCGTGCGCGGGCGCGGCGGCGTCCAGCACCACGAGGACGGTCAGCCAGGCCACCGTGCCCGTCCAGGCGGCGAGTTGGAGGACCCGACCGCGGGTGGCGGCGGCGACGAAGTAGAGCACGGTGCCCGCGGAGAGCACGCCGATGAGGTTGCGGACGAGCCCGACGGAGTGCGCGTAGTCCGGATCCCGCATCGCGTACGTGACGATGTCCGGGAGGTTCAGGGTCATCGCCGCGGCGGCGGTGGCGACGGCGAGCCACAGGCCGCGCTGCTGCGGGGAGCGCAGGGCGGCCGGGGCGCGCAGCAGGACCGCGATCCAGAGGCAGACCACGCTGGGCACGGCGAGCCAGTCGCCGAAGGCGGTGAGCTCAGCGGCGCCCATGGTTCCCCCGCCCGTAACCCATGGCGGATTCCAGCCAGGCGAGGGTGCCGCGGGGTGCGGCGGACTGCGGGCAGGGACCCGTCGTACGGATGCGGATCATGCTGGCGAGCATCTCCGCCTCCCGCTCCTGGCTGGTGGTGTAGTTGGTGCGGCCGAGGACGACCGGGGCCTGCCCGTCGGTGTCCTCCGCCTCCAGGGAGTGGTGGCCGAACAGGATGTGCCCGAGCTCGTGGAGCACGATGTGCTCGCGGTGGAGCGGGGTGGTCTGGGCCTCGTAGAAGACGTAGTCGACGGTGGCCGTGCCCACCCACAGCCCGCAGACCCCGGATTCCGCCGCCTCCTTGGGAAGCGGGTGCAGTCGGATGGGGCGCCCGCGCTGCTCGGCGATCCGGTTGCACAGCCCTTCGAGGGAGAAGGGATGGGTCAGATCCAGATGGCCGAGAATCTTCTCGCACCGTTTACGGAGGCTGGGTTGCGAGTGGGGCATGTGATCCCTCTTCGGACCCTTTCGCGGGCAGCGTCGGTAGGCGTGCGTGGGCGTGGGCATGGCGTCCTGTGCCTTCAAGGCGGCCTCTGGGAGTGGGGTCCTGAGGGGAGAAACGGAAGCCCGTTCACCAGTCGGCGAACGGGCGTTCCACCATGCCTACAGATCTTGTACGGGAGTTCGCAAGGCAGCTGCCCAGGTGGGGTGCCTATTCGGCCACCCCGGAACCCGCCCCACCAACCGCCGGTGGCTACAACCACACCCTCGGATTTCCCCCCGCCGCTACGGCCTCTCCTGCGTGCCCGCGCGGAGCACCAGCAGGGCGTAGCGCAGGGCCAGCAGGAACGCCGGTACCAGCAGGGCCAGCGGCAGGATGCTCCACTGCCCGAAGCCCGTGGCGAACAGGGCGACGGCGATGACGCCGAACACGACCGACGCGACGGCGGTGACGCCGAGGTTCGACAGGCTCCGCTCGCGCGGACGGTCCAGTTCGGCCTCCACGTGGCGGCGTGCCGCGTCGAGGGCGGCTTGGCGGACGCGCTCGTGTTCCAGCAGCCGATGCCAGTTCTCGGGACCGACACCCTCCAGGTGCGGGGGCATGGGGTGTTCGTCGGACCGCCCGGGTGCCGGCGTCGGCGCCTGGCGGGATTCGCCTGGATCCTGCGAAGCCATCGGAAGCCTCCCTTACTTCAGTGCGTAGGAGGCGGCGAGGATGCGGGCGAGCGATTCCATGAGCGTCACGTGCGGATCGATGAAGTCCGCGAAGCGGGGTGCGTCGACCGAGAGTACGCCTATCTCCTGGGTTCCGTGGATGACGGGGACGGCGATGACCGCTTCGTATCCCGTGCCTTCGGGGATGAGATAGGACCGCGTCACCTGCTCGCCGTCGATCCTGAAGGTCTTGCCGCCGCCGCCGAGGATCTCGTTCTTCATGTGCGCCGCGCCGACCGGGTCGATGACGGCTCTGGGCGGCCGGTACCCGGGAAAGCTGGCCTCCAGCGTGAAACCGCCCGTGGCGGCGTCGTACAGGTAGAAACTGCACCGCGCGCGGGGGAGGTAGCTCGGCCCCATCGGGGGAGCCGTGAGGTCGACCGCTCCGGCCAGGACCTGATCGAGGATGTCCTTGCGCATGTCGTCCAGGTCGGCGACGGTCTGCGCGGGCAGCATGGACGGGAGCGGGGCCGCGGTCGCGTAGAACTCCGCCAGCGCCTTGATCTTGTCGCTCAGGGGACGCAGCGTCGTCGTGTACAGCTGCGCCATCCCCGCCTCCGCCCGGATGGCTCGGTCCTCGGCCCGCTTCTTGCCTTTCTCCACCAGGCGCTTCTCGAAGTGGGTGATCAGGACGACGCCGAAGGCGGAGACGCCGGCTATGAGGGCCCACTGCCGCTTGTCGGCCCCTTGGGCCCCGTCCGCCCACACGGAGACGACGGCGACGGCCACACCGAGGACGGCGGAGAAGAGCAGGAACAGATAGTGGACGCCCCGTTCGGCCAGCCATTGCTTCATCCGTCCGTGCCACTCCCCGCTCGCGGAAGGTCTGGGATCGCAGAGTCCCATATTTCCCGTGCGGCGGCTCGGAGTTGACGATCTGCAGGAAGTCGGCGCCCGCGGCTCCTTCGGCCGACCGCCCAAGGAGCCGCGGGCTGCGCAAGGTCAGCGCTTGCGGCGGTCCTCGGGGGCGCCGGTGAGGCCGGCGCGGCGGAGGGCGTCCGCCATCGCGCTGTTGGCCGGGGCCGGGGAGCCGCTGCCGCCCTGGCCGCCCTGGCGCTGGCCACCCTGGCCCCCGCCTTGGCGCTGGCCGCCCTGGCTGCCGCCCTGGCGCTGGCCGCCGCCGCCCTGGCCGCCTCCGCGCTGCTGCGGGGGACGGCCGCCGCCGCGCCGGTCCTGCCGGTCCTGCCGGTCCTGGCGGTCCTGGCGGTCCTCGCGCTGCCGGGGTGCGCCCGCCGAGCGGTCGGCCTCGTCCTCCAGCCTCAGGGTCAGTGAGATCCGCTTGCGCGGGATGTCCACGTCCATGACCTTCACGCGGACGATGTCGCCCGGCTTGACCACGTCCCGCGGGTCCTTGACGAAGTTCTTCGACAACGCCGAGACGTGGGCCAGCCCGTCCTGGTGGACGCCGATGTCGATGAACGCGCCGAAGGCGGCCACATTGGTGACCACGCCCTCCAGGATCATCCCGGGCGCCAGGTCGCCGATCTTCTCGACGCCCTCCTTGAACGTGGCCGTCTTGAAGGCGGGCCGCGGGTCGCGGCCCGGCTTCTCCAGCTCGCGCAGGATGTCCGTCACGGTCGGCAGGCCGAAGGCCTCGGTGACGAACTGCTCCGGCCGCAGCGAGCGCAGTACGCCGCTGTTGCCGATCAGGGCCGCCACCTCGCTGCCGGCCGTCTTGGCCATGCCCCGGACCAGCGGGTAGGACTCGGGGTGCACGCTGGAGAAGTCCAGCGGGTCGTCCCCGCCGCGGATCCGCAGGAAGCCCGCGCACTGCTCGTACGCCTTCGGGCCGAGCCGGGCCACGTCCTTGAGCGCCTTGCGGCTGCGGAAGGGGCCGTTGGCGTCGCGATGGGCCACGATGTTCTCGGCGAGGCCGCCGCTGATGCCCGACACGCGCGAAAGCAGCGGCGCGGAGGCGGTGTTGACGTCCACGCCGACGCCGTTCACACAGTCCTCGACCACCGCGTCGAGCGAGCGCGAGAGCTTCACCTCGGCGAGGTCGTGCTGGTACTGGCCGACGCCGATCGACTTGGGGTCGATCTTGACGAGCTCGGCGAGCGGGTCCTGGAGGCGGCGGGCGATGGAGACCGCGCCGCGCAGCGATACGTCCATGTCCGGGAGTTCCTGCGAGGCGAACGCGGAGGCCGAGTACACGGAGGCGCCCGCCTCGGACACCATCACCTTGGTGAGCTTCAGCTCCGGGTGGCGGGTGATCAGGTCCCCGGCGAGCTTGTCGGTCTCGCGCGAGGCGGTGCCGTTGCCGATGGCGATCAGCTCGACCGCGTGCTCCTTCGCGAGGCGCGCCAGCTTGGCGAGGGACTCGTCCCACTTGTTGGCGGGGACGTGCGGGTAGATCACGTCCGTGGCCACGACCTTGCCGGTGGCGTCCACGACGGCGACCTTCACACCGGTACGGAAGCCCGGGTCGAGGCCGAGCGTGGCCCGGGTGCCGGCGGGGGCCGCGAGCAGCAGATCGCGCAGGTTGGCGGCGAAGACCCGGACGGCCTCGTCCTCGGCGGCGGCGCGCAGCCGCATCCGCAGGTCGATGCCGAGGTGCACCTGGATCTTCGTACGCCAGGCCCAGCGGACGGTGTCGGCCAGCCACTTGTCGCCGGGGCGGCCGCGGTCGTTCACGCCGAAGCGGCGCGCGACCATGCCCTCGTACGTGGACGGGCCGGGCTTCGCTGCGTCTTCGCGGTCCTCCGGCTCCAGGGTGAGGTCGAGGACGTCTTCCTTCTCACCGCGCAGCATGGCGAGGACGCGGTGCGAGGGCAGCGCGGTGAAGGGCTCCGCGAATTCGAAGTAGTCGGCGAACTTGGCGCCCGCCTCCTCCTTGCCCTCGCGGACCTTCGCGGCGAGCCGGCCGCGGCCCCACATGCGCTCGCGCAGCTCGCCGATCAGGTCGGCGTCCTCGGCGAACCGCTCGCTGAGGATGGCGCGCGCGCCCTCCAGCGCGGCGGCCGGGTCCGCGACACCCTTGTCGGCGTCCACGAACGCGGCCGCGGCGGCGGCCGGATCCACCGACGGGTCGGCCAGCAGGCCCTCGGCGAGCGGCTCCAGGCCGGCCTCGCGGGCGATCTGCGCCTTGGTGCGCCGCTTGGGCTTGAACGGGAGGTAGATGTCCTCCAGCCGGGCCTTGGTGTCGGCCGCGTTGATCCGGGCCTCCAGCTCGGCGTCGAGCTTGCCCTGCTCCCGTACGGAGTCCAGGATCGCCGCGCGCCGGTCTTCGAGCTCGCGCAGATATCGCAGCCGCTCCTCGAGGGTGCGCAGCTGGGCGTCGTCGAGCATCTCGGTCGCTTCCTTGCGGTAGCGCGCGATGAACGGCACGGTGGAGCCGCCGTCGAGCAGCTCGACGGCGGCCTTGACCTGCCGCTCCCGTACGCCGAGCTCCTCGGCGATCCTGCCTTCGATGGACATCGTCACGATCGGGTCCCGCCTGCCTTCGTTTGCACTGGAAGGCTGCCAATTGTGGCAGGTGGCGGTGACGGGGGCGGGGAGCCCCGCGCCCGGGCCTGTGCCCGGCCCCGTCAGGCCTTGCCGAAGGCGTCGGCGGGGAAGGCGCCGGCGGCGAAGGCCTTCATCACGAATCCGCCGCCGAGTTCGGCGAGCCGGGCCAGGCCGTCCGCGCCGAGGTGCTCGTACGGGGCCGCGTCGAGGCGGTCGGTGTCGGTCTCGAGGCGCTCGCGTACGGCCTTGCCCTCCTCGGTGAGCTCGCCGTCGGCGGTGAGGATCCCGCGCTCGCGCAGCCGGTCGGCGGCAGCGTCCAGGTCGGACTGCTCCCAGCCGCGGATGGCCTTGTTCCACTTCGCGGTCATGCCGCGGCCGGTGGCGGTGTGGCTGACCAGGGCCTCGAGCGGGTCCAGCCCGGCGATGAGCAGGGCGGCGAGGTGGCCGTCGCCGCGGTGCTCGCGCAGCAGGGTGGTGGCGTGCCACAGGCGCAGGTGCGGCTCCTCGGGTACGGGGAGGTCGGCGTGGGCGGCGTACAGGGTCCGGGCGTGCCGGCTGCAGCCCTCGGTGGCGCGCAGGGCGAGGTCGGCGGCCTCGGCGAGCTCGGGGGACTCGACGGTCTCGTTGCCGAGCAGCCGGCGCAGGGTGCTGTCGGCGGCGCGCAGCCGGGCGGCGAGGGCCTGCTCGGGGGTGATCGTGTCCCAGACGGCGGGCAGGTGCCGGGCGACGAAGTCGTGGCGGTAGTTGTAGAAGGTGGCGGTGACCGTCCCGGCTCCGACGGCGCCCATGGCGGCGGACCGCGAGGCGAGGTTCACGGCGGGCCGCTCGGTGACACCGAGGGCGGCGAACTCCTCGCCCAGGTCGGGCGAGAAGTAGATGGTCGCGTGCAGCGGGTTGATCGCTGCATGCCAACAGTTGCGGGCTGCGCGCACAGGAATCGTCATACGCTCAGGTTACCGACCGCTCAGTATGTCCGGTAGTCCGGGCCGCTCGCCGGACCGTGAAGGAAACGTGAGATTGGCAAGGGGCGCTTGGCCGGTATGCAGTTGCCGTGCATAGGATCGACCCGATGCCAACGGGGAGGCGTGAACATGTCAGGTGATGGCGGTCAGGTGTCGGACCTGCAGGTCGGCATGCGGTTGAACCACGTGCCTGCCGATCCGAGCGGACCGACGGGGCCGACCGGGCCGGCCAAGCCGATGGGGCCGTTCGTTCCGGGCGGGTCCGGGGACTTCGCTTCGACGCCGGCCGAGAAGAAGACCGCGGCGAACACGATCGAGAACGAGCTGGAGCCGAACACCAAGAAGGCCGCGGAGCACGCGGACACCGACACCGGCACCGCCCAGAAGGGCTTCGAGGGCTGGGAGACGGCCGCCGGCCTGAAGAAGGTCGCGGACACCTGGGACCAGCAGGTGAAGAACCTGATGGGCCGCCTGTCGGCGGAGAAGACCGCACTGCGCGGCGCCTCGGGCCTGTTCGCGAGCAACGACACCGGCATCGGCAACCAGTTCCAGTCGACGCAGTCGAAGCTGAACGGCATCTGAGGGCCGAACGTCATCGGACGGCCGCACTCACTTTCCGGCCTTTCTTCGGCACTTCGGCGCCCCGGGAGCCGGCGGTACGCGCACCCCGATTTCATCCTCTTCGGGAGGGTGAGCGCCCGGCTGCGCCGCAGTCCGGGCCCGGTGCAGCCGCCGGCCCGTGACGGCCGAATGGCGATCGTGTGACAGCAGGGGCCATGGACATGACGTGGGGGGTCAGGCGTGAATACGGTCGGACGACAAGGCCTTGATCGGAACTGACTCCCTACCCATTGGAGCTCTTCGTGCACCGCAAAGTCATCGCCCCGAGCGTGCTCGCCGCTTCCCTCCTGCTGGTGATCCCGGCGTCGGCGGCGAGTTCGGTCCAAGGGGCCCCGGGTATCGGTGATCCCTACTACCCGGCCAGCGGCAACAGCGGATACGACGTGTCCCACTACGACCTGCGCCTGCAGTACCAGCCGAAGACGGACCTGCTGGAGGGCACCGCCACCCTGCTGGCCACCGCCAAGCAGGACCTCTCCCGCTTCAACCTGGACTTCGGCCTGAAGGTCAGCGAGATCCGGGTCAACGGCGCCAAGGCGAAGTTCGCCACGTCCGGGGACCACGAGCTGGAGGTGACCCCCGCCCAGCCGCTGCAGAAGGACAAGCCGGCGAGCGTCGTCGTCAAGTACGCAGGAAAGCCCTCGGAGTTCAAGATCGACGGCTGGTCGGCCTGGCAGCGCACCCCGGACGGCGGTATCGCGGCGCAGGAGCCCGACTCGGCCGTCTGGTGGTTCCCGAGCAACGACCACCCGCTCGACAAGGCCACCTTCGACATCTCGGTCAACGTCCCCGACGGTACGCAGGCCATCAGCAACGGTGTGCTCCAGTCGCAGAGCTCCCGGCTCGGCTGGACCCGGTACAACTGGCGCTCGAACAAGCCGCAGGCCACCTACCTCGCCACCCTCGCCATCGGCAAGTTCGACGTCACGACCGACAAGACGGCGAGCGGGCTGCCCATCCTCAACGCGTACAGCAAGGACCTCGGCGACAACGCGGGCGCGGCGCGCGCGAGCGTGGAGCGGACCGGCGAGGTCGCCGAGTGGCTGGAGGGGGTCTTCGGGCCGTACCCCTTCAACGCCCTGGGCGGCTACGTGCCGAACGTGCCCTCCAGCTTCGCGCTGGAGACGCAGACCCGGCCGTTCTACAGCCCGAAGCAGTTCTCGAACGGCGCCAACGTCTCGGTGGTCGTGCACGAGCTGGCCCACCAGTGGTACGGGGACAGCGTCTCCGTCGACGGCTGGAAGGACATCTGGATCAACGAGGGCTTCGCCCGCTACAGCCAGTGGCTCTGGTCGGAGAAGGAGGGCGAAGGCACTGCGCAGGAGCTCGCCGACTGGGCGTACGGGCTGCGCGCGGCGGACGACCCGTTCTGGCAGGTCAAGCCGGGCGACCCGGGCCCGGACAACCAGTTCCACGGGGCCGTCTACGACCGCGGCGCGATCGCCTTGCAGGCTCTGCGCAACGAGATCGGCGACGAGAAGTTCTTCCAGATCCTCAAGGGCTGGCCGACCGAGCGGGCCTACGGCAACGCCAAGGTCGGGGACTTCGTCCGGTACGCGGAGAAGGTGTCGAACAAGCCGCTGGCCCAGCTGTTCGAGACCTGGCTGTACACCCCGGGCAAGCCGGCGTTCGCCCCGCCGGCCGCCGCGGCCCCGACCGCCCGGTCCTTCAAGGCCCCCGCCGCGAAGCCGGTGGAGCCGAAGTCCTGGAAGAAGATCGCCGAGACGAACACGATCCACGAGCACTGATTCCCGGTCGCATTCCCGGTCGCATCCCGCTCGTACGGGTACCCCGCGCCGGCGCCCCTCAGGGGGCGCCGGCGCGCCACCGCTCCCGCGCCGCCCGCGCGATCGGCAGGTACCGCAGCCGTTCCGGGAGCAGCGGTACGAGGAGCCGTACGGCCGTGCTGAACCGCCGGAGCCTGCGCTCCTGGGCCGGGCTCCACTCCAGCCCGATGGCGGCGCGCGCGTCGGGCGGCATGTACCCGACGGTGACGAAGGCCCGGAAGTGCAGGAACGCCGCCCGGAGCACCGGCCACGTGAGCCGCAGCAGCAGCCGCACCGGCAGCGAGCCGCCCTCGGGCCGGGGCAGCGGCACGTCCGTGGCGACCAGCTCGCGGGCGACCTTGGTGGGCTCGATCTCCTCGGCCAGCATCCGGCGGTAGTAGACCCAGTACTCCTCGATGCTCTGCGGCATGTCCCGGTCACGGACACCGAGGATCCGGCCCACCTGGAGCCACTCCCGGTACAGCTGCCGCTCCTGGGCGGGGGTGAAGCGGCGCAGCAGGTAGCGCCCGGCGTACAGGTAGATCGGGAACCCGGTGGCGTGCACCCAGGAGTAGCAGGCGGGGTCGAGGGAGTGGTAGCGCCGGCCCCGGGTGTCGATGCCCTGGATCTCCTTGTGCAGGCGGCGCACCCGGCGGCCCTCCTCGGCGGCCTCCTCCCCGCCGTACACCCACAGCTGGACGGAGCGCAGCGAGCGCTCGCCGCGCCCCCAGGGGTCGGTGCGGAAGACCGAGTGCTCGTCGACGCCGGCCCCGATCGCGGGGTGGGCGACCTGCATGGTGAAGGCGGCGGGCAGCATCAGCAGGGCCCGGATGTCGCCGGAGATGGTCCAGAGCACCCCGCCGGGCGCCGGCGGCTCGGGATCGGGGCGGCGCGCGGCCGTCGGTCCGGGTGCGGGAAGCCCTGTTTCTCTCATGGTTCCAGTATGCGAGGGCCAGTCGTCCGCTCCCGGACAGAAAGTCTTGTCACGGGTGTTACCCAGAGGTAACCGCGGCTGCTTGGATGACGGAGTCGATCTCCCCCCTGCAGGAACGATGGAGACCTCATGCTGCACACCAAGCTCCGCCCGGGCCGTGCCGCCGCCACGGCCGTTGCGGCGATCGCCGTCGGCGCGCTGGCCGCCACCAGCGCACCGGCCGCCTCGGCCGCGGAGAGCGCCGCGGCCCCGCGGCTCAGCGTCCTGACGTACAACGTGTTCCTGATGAGCAAGAACCTCTACCCCAACTGGGGCCAGGACCACCGCGCTTCGGAGATCCCCAAGGCGTCCTTCTTCCAGGGCCACGACGTGGTCGTGCTCCAGGAGGCCTTCGACAACGGCGCCTCGGACGCCCTGAAGTCCAACGCCTCGGCGCAGTACCCGTACCAGACCCCGGTCGTCGGCCGCAGCAAGAGCGGCTGGGACGCGACAGGCGGCGCGTACTCCTCCACCACGCCCGAGGACGGCGGCGTCACCGTCCTGAGCAAGTGGCCCATCATCCGCAAGGAGCAGGTCGTCTACAAGGACGCCTGCGGCGCCGACTGGTGGTCCAACAAGGGCTTCGCCTACGTGGTGCTGAACGTCAACGGCACCAACGTCCACGTGGTCGGCACCCACGCGCAGTCCACCGACCCGGGCTGCGGCGCGGGCGAGGCGGCGGAGATGCGCGCCCGCCAGTTCAAGGCAATAGACGCCTTCCTGGACGGCAAGAACATCCCGGCGAACGAGCAGGTCATCGTCGCGGGCGACATGAACGTCGACTCCCGCACCCCTGAGCTCGCGTCGATGCTCGCCAATGCCGACCTGGCGAACTCCGACACGCGCACGGGTCACCCGTACTCCTTCGACACCGCGCTGAACTCCATCGCGAACTACCGCTACCCGACCGACCCGCGCGAGGACCTGGACTACGTCCTGTACCGCAAGGGCAACGCCCGTCCGGCGGGCTGGGAGAACAACGTGGTCAAGGAGCAGTCGGCGCCCTGGACCGTCTCCAGCTGGGGCACCTCGTACACGTACACCAACCTCTCCGACCACTACCCGCTGATCGGCCGCTAGTCCGCGCTCCCGCGGGTGCCGCCGCGCGACGGGCACCCGCGGGACCGCCCCGGCACGCAGCTCAGCCGTCGGCCTCCGCCTGCGCGCGCTGCCATTCCGCCGCGTACTCCTGGAAGATCGCCCGCAGATGGTGGCCGACCTTGAGGTAGTCCAGGTCGTCGAGGTTGGCCAGGGAGACGCGGACCGACCACTGCGGTCCGTCGAAGCCGCCGCCGTTCAGGAGGACCACCGAGGTCTGTTCCGCGAGGCGGAACAGGGGGTCGACCGGCTCGTAGTTCTTCTCCAGGAAGTCCGCGAAGTCCTTGCCGTGGACGCGTTCCGCCTCGGCCAGCAGGTCGAGTTCCACGTAGTACCCGGCCCGCCTGTCGTCGTCGGAGATCTTCATCTGCGCGCCCTCCAGCAGGAGGCCGAGGCGCCGGTGGACGATCCCGCGGATGCGCTCCTTGTACTCCTGGCCCTCGTCCAGCAGGTCGAACAGCGAGAAGAGCACCATCAGCGCCTGCTGCGGCGGGGAGAGTCCCGCCGTGTGGTTGAGGGCCACCGAGCGGGAGTCCGCGACCATCCGGTCGATGAAGCGGATCCGCTCCGGCTCCAGGCTGAGCGAGCCGTACCGGCGGGCGAGCCGGTCCCTCTGCTCCTGCGGGAGCTCCGCGATCATCTCGTCGATGACGTTGTCGTCGTGCAGGCCGATGACGCCGAGGCGCCAGCCGGTCGCCCCGTAGTGCTTGGAGTACGAGTACACCAGCAGCGTGTTGCGCGGGAGTTCGGCGGCGAGCGAGCGGAACCCGGGTACGAAGGTGCCGTAGACGTCGTCGGTGACGATCAGCAGCCGCGGGTTGGCGGTGGCCACGATCTCCTTGATCTGCTGCGCCACCCGGTCGCTCAGCGCCAGGGACGGCGGGTTGCTCGGGTTGACCAGGCAGACGAGCTTGACCTCCGGGTCGGCGAGCTTGGCGATCTCCTCCGGCGGATAGCGCCACTGGCGCACGCCCGTCTCGGCGAACAGGTTCGCGCTGACGTCGACCACCTCGAACTCGAAGGTGTCGAGCCCGGGGATCTCGATGTACGGGGTGAACACCGGGGTCATCAGGGCGATCTTGTCGCCCTTGCGCAGGATCCCGTTCTGTACGAGCGAGTCGAAGATGTAGCACACGGCGGCCGTGCCGCCCTCGGTCGCGAACAGCGACAGCCGGTCCACGGCCGGCCGGTCGCCGAAGATCTCGAAGTCGAGGTAGCCGCGGACGACCTGCTCGGCGTGGACCAGCATCCGGTCCGGCACCGGGTAGTTGTCGCCGGTGACGGCATCGGTCAGCTCGTGCACGAAGGCGTCCTGGTCGAACCCCCACCGCGAGAGGGCGTACGCGACGCACGCGGCCAGCAGCTCGGTGCCGGGCAGGTCCGGGTGGCGCCGGATCCACGCGTCGAAGCGCTTTCCGATCGCCTGCCGCTCGGGCATCCCGCCGAGGTTGTCTGCGGTCCACACGCGACGGGACTCGTCCAGGGCGAAGTGGCCGAGGGCGTGGAAGGCCTCGCGGGGGCCGGTGGCGATCCAGTTGGGGTTGCCGCGGCCCGCGTTGAGCATGGCGCGGGCGGCGGTGCCCTTCTGGCCCGGCTCGCCGGCCTGGGCCGCCTGCGCGAGCTGGATGAACCTGTCCTTCAGCTCGAACGGGCTGAGCTGCGCGAGGGCCTGGATCTCCTCGCGGCTGAAACGGGGCTCCGGCATCCTCCCACCCTCGTCCGGTGGGCGGCGCTGCGCCCACCGGACAGGGCCATCCGGGCTACACGGCCCCGGGCGGGCCCTCGTGCGCGCCCTCGTAGGGGCCCTCGTGCCCGTCGTCGTACGGCTCCTCGTACAGCCCGTCGATCAGGGCTCCGTACTTCTCCCGGACCACCCGGCGGCGCAGCTTCAGCGACGGGGTGAGCTCCCCGGTCTCCGGGCCCCACTCCTGCGTCAGCAGCCGGTACCGCTTGATCTGCTCGGTCCGGTTGAGCCGGGCATTGGCCGCCTCGACCGCGCGGGCGACCTCCTCCCGGACGGCCGGGTGCGCCGCGAGCCCGGCGAGCGAGCCGGCCTCGATGCCGCGGGCCGCCGCCCACGCCGGGGCCAGCTCCCCGTCCAGCACGAGCAGGGCGACGAGGTAGGAGCGGCCGTCGCCGTGCACCAGGGCCTGGCCGATCAGCGGATGCTCCTTGACGGTGTTCTCCACCAGGGCCGGCGAGACGTTCTTGCCGTTCGAGGTGATGATGAGTTCCTTCTTGCGGTCGGTCAGCCAGAGGAACCCGTCCTCGTCGAGGCGGCCGATGTCCCCGGTCGGGAACCAGCCCCCGCTGTCGTGCGCGCTCTCCAGCGAGCCGTCGGGCCGCAGGTAGCCGCCGAAGACGGTCCCGCCCCGCGTGAGGATCTCCCCGTCCTCGGCGAGCCGCAGCTCCAGCCCCTCGATCGCTTGCCCCACCGAGCCCAGCCGGAAGCCGTCCGGGCTGTTGACCGTGCACACGCCCGAGGTCTCGGTGAGCCCCCAGGCGTCCATGATGGTGATCCCCCAGCCCGCCCAGAACCGCACGACGTCGATCGGCATCGGCGCGGTGGCGCTGGCCGTCCACCGGAGCCGGTCCAGCCCGGCCAGGCCCAGCAGCGGGTCCAGCACCTGCTCCTTGGCCCGGGCGTACGAGGCTTCGAGCGCGGCCGGGATCTGCTCGCCGCGCTCCCGGTGGCCCGCCCGGGCGCGGGCGAGGTCGTTCGCGGCCTCGATGGCGTCCCGCTGCGCGGCCGGAAGCTGCGCGAGCACGGCCCGTACGGACGCGGCGAGCTTCTCCCACACCCGGGGCACGCCGAAGAACTGCACCGGGTGCAGCTCGCGGACGGCACTCCCCACGGCGGCCGGGTCGGCGACGAGCCGGACGTGGGCGGCCCGCAGCAGCGGCAGGTACATGCCGAGGATCCGCTCGGCGATGTGCGCGAACGGCAGGTAGCAGATGTGCTCGGCGTGCTCGGGCAGGTCCACGCGCCGGTCGAGGCGGATGGACTGGAGCATGATGTTGCGGTGGGTCAGCCGGACGCCCTTGGGGTCGCCGGTGGTGCCGGAGGTGTAGACGACGGTCAGCGGGTCCTCGGGGCGGGTCTCCTGCCACGCCTTCTCGAAGGCGTCGGGGCGGTGCGTACGGGCGCCGCTCGCGTGCAGGGAGCCGTACGTACGGTGCGTACCCGCATCGGCGGCCTCCGCCACGACCAGCCGCTCCAGGGGCACCTGCCCGTCGGCGAGCAGCGGTTCCCACCGGGCCAGCTCGCGGGCGCCCTCGAGGAGGGCGACCCGGGCCCGGCTGTGACGGGCGATGTGGGCGATCTGCTCGGGCGCGGAGGTCCCGTACACGGTGACGGGGACGGCTCCGAGGTGGACGAGGGCCAGGTCGCTGAGCCAGTGCTCGGGGCGGTTGCCCATCATGATCAGGACGTGTTCGCCGCGTTCGATGCCGAGGGCGGCGTATCCGGAGGCGAGGACGGCGACCTTGCGGCGGACCTCGGTCCAGCTGAGGGTCGTCCAGCCGTCGCCCTCGCGCCACGAGAGGGCGGGGAGATCCCCGTACTCGGCGGCGTTGCGCGCCAGCAGCGCGGGGAGGGTGAGCTCTTCGGGTCGTCCGGGCAGTCGCAGTTTCGTGGTCATGGGCAGCTCCTGGCCGTTTCACATCGTTGGTGCGACAGCAATACTGTTGAACCCAAGCTGTGGAGCAGAGAGCGAGGCACGGACGATGACCGACCAGGCACCGGAGCCGACGCTCACCGTCGACGAGCTGGCGGCCAGGGCGGGCGTCACCGTGCGCACCGTACGGTTCTACAGCACCCGCGGGCTTTTGCCCCCTCCCGTGATCGGTCCTCGCCGGGTGGGCCACTACGGGCCGGAGCACCTGTCCCGGCTGGCCCTGATCGAGGAACTGCAGCACCAGGGCATGACCTTGTCCGCCATCGAGCGCTATCTGGACGCACTGCCCGACGACCTGAGCGCGCACGACCTGGCGATCCACCGCGCGATGGTGGCCAGTTGGGCCCCGGACGCGGCCCAGGAGGTCTCGCGCGAGGAGCTGGAGAGGCGGGCCGGGCGCACCCTGTCGGACAACGACGTGCGGCGGCTGACCGCGATGAACGTGCTCGCCGCCTCGGGCGACGGCTTCCGGGTGGACGTGGGGCTGCTGCGGCTGGGGGTCGCGCTGCTCGACGTGCCGATCGCGCACGAGACGATCCTGGTGGCGCGCAAGGTGCTGCTGGAGCACGCACGGACGGCGGCGCACCAGCTGACGGCGCTGTTCCGGGACGAGGTGTGGGGCCCGTTCACGGAGGGCGAGAGCGATCCGGAGCGGGTGGAGTCGATGAAGGCGCTGTCGGCGCACATGCAGCCGATGGTGGTCCAGGCCCTGGTGACCGCGTTCCAGCGGTCACTGAAGGAAGAACTGCGGGCGGCGTTCGTCTCGGAGCCCACCGGCTCGGAGTGAACGCCCGGGTCCGAGTGAACGCCGCCCGCAGCGGGATCAGTCGGTGTACGTCTCGCCGCGTTCGGCCTTCTCCACCAGGGAGGTCGGCGGGGTGAAGCGCTCGCCGTACTGGTCGGCCAGCTCGCGGGAGCGGGCTACGAAGCCCGCCAGGCCGCCCTCGTAGCCGTTGATGTACTGGATCACGCCGCCGGTCCAGGCCGGGAAGCCGATGCCCATGATGGAACCGATGTTGGCGTCGGCGATCGAGGTGAGCACGCCCTCGTCGAGGCAGCGGACGGTGTCCAGGGCCTCGGAGAAGAGCATCCGCTCCTTCATGTCTTCGAAGGGGATCTCCGCGTCCGGCTTCGCGAAGTGCTCGCGCAGGCCCGGCCAGATACCGGCCCGCTTGCCGCTCTCGTCGTAGTCGTAGAAGCCGGCCCCGCCGCTGCGGCCGGGGCGGCCGAACTCGTCGACCATCCGGTCGATGACCGTGTCCGCGGGGTGCGAGGTCCAGGTCCGGCCCTCGGCCTCGAAGGCCTTGCGGGACTCGTTGCGGATCTTGCGGGGCAGGGTCAGGGTCAGCTCGTCCATCAGGGAGAGCACCTTGGCCGGGTAGCCGGCCTGGGCCGCGGCCTGCTCGATGGAGGCGGGCTCGACACCCTCGCCGACCATCGCCACGCCCTCGTTGATGAACTGGCCGATGACGCGCGAGGTGAAGAAGCCGCGCGAGTCGTTGACCACGATCGGGGTCTTGTTGATCTGCCGTACGAGGTCGAAGGCGCGGGCGATGGCCTCGTCGCCGGTGCGCTCGCCCTTGATGATCTCCACGAGCGGCATCTTGTCGACGGGCGAGAAGAAGTGCAGTCCGATGAAGTCCTCGGGCCGCGAAACCCCTTCCGCGAGGCCCGTGATGGGCAGCGTGGAGGTGTTGGAGCAGAGCAGCGCGTCGGGGGCGATGACGTCCTGGATCTCCTGGAACACCTTGTGCTTGAGGGAGGTGTCCTCGAAGACGGCCTCGATGACGGCGTCGCAGCCGGCCAGGTCGGCGGCCTCGGCGGTCGGGGTGATCCGGGCGAGCAGCTCGGCGCGCTGGGCCTCGGTCGTACGGCCGCGGGAGAGCGCCTTGTCGAGCAGCTTCTCGGAGTACGCCTTGCCCTTCGCGGCGGCCTCGGGGGTGACGTCCTTCAGCAGCACCTCGATTCCCGCGCGGGCGCAGGAGTACGCGATGCCCGCGCCCATCATGCCGGCGCCGAGGACGGCGACCTTGGTGACCTTGCGGGGCGCGATGCCCTGCGGGCGGCTGCGGCCGGCGTTGACGGCCTGGAGGTCGAAGAAGAACGCCTGGATCATGTTCTTGGCGGTCTGTCCGGTGACCAGCTCGGTGAAGTAGCGGGCCTCGATGGTCAGCGCGGTCTCGAAGTCCACCTGCGCGCCCTCGACGGCGCAGGCCAGGATGTTGCGCGGGGCCGGGTACGGGGCCCCGTTCAGCTGCTTCTTGAGGCTCGCGGGGAACGCGGGGAGGTTGGCGGCGAAGCGCGGGTTGGACGGCGTACCGCCCGGGATCTTGTAGCCGGGCACGTCCCACGGCTGCTTCGACTCGGGGTTGGCGTCGATGAAGGCGCGGGCCTTGGCCAGCATCTCCTCGGGGGTGGCGGCCAGTTCGTGCACGAGGCCGTTGTCCAGAGCGCGCTGGGGGTTGTACTGGGTCCCCTGGAGCAGGACCTTGAGCAGCGCGTCCGCGATGCCCATCAGGCGCACGGTGCGGGTGACGCCGCCGCCGGCCGGGAGCAGGCCGAGGGTGACCTCGGGCAGGCCGATCTTGGAGCCGGGCGCGTCGAGGGCGATGCGGTGGTGGGAGGCCAGGCAGATCTCGTAACCACCGCCGAGGGCCGCTCCGTTGATGGCGGCGACGACGGGCTTGCCGAGGGTCTCGATGCGGCGCAGCGAGCTCTTGATCGCGGTGCCGGTGTCGAAGGCGAGCTGCGCGTGCTCGGGGCGCAGCCCGATCATGTCCTTGAGGTCGCCGCCCGCGAAGAAGGTCTTCTTCGCGGAGGTGTAGATGATGCCGCGGATGGAGTCCTTCTCGGCCTCGGCGCGGTCGGCGATCGCCGCGATGGAGTCCTTGAAGGCCTGGTTCATCGTGTTGGCGGACTGGCCCGGGTCGTCGAGGATCAGGGTGACGACGCCGGTCTCGTCCTGTTCCCAGCGGATCGTGGTGGACTCGCTCATGTTCTCGCTACTTCCGTGTCTGAGAGGAGGTCTGGGGGATACAGGACGCGGTTCAGAGGCGCTCGACGATGGTGGCGACGCCCATGCCGCCGCCGACGCAGAGGGTGACGAGCCCGTAGCGCTTGTCCTGGCGCTCCAGTTCGTCGATGACGGTGCCGAGCAGCATGGCGCCGGTGGCGCCGAGCGGGTGGCCGAGCGCGATGGCGCCGCCGTTGACGTTGACCTTGTCGAGGGAGACGCCCATGTCCTTGACGAAGCGGAGCACGACGCCGGCGAAGGCCTCGTTCATCTCGATCAGGTCGATGTCGTCGATGGTCAGGCCGGCCTTGGCGAGGGCCTTGCGGGTGGCCGGGGCGGGGCCGGTGAGCATGATGGTGGGCTCGGAGCCGGAGACTGCGGCCGAGACGATCCGGGCGCGGGGCGCCAGGCCGTTCCGCTCGCCCGCCTCGCGGGTGCCGATGGCGACGAGCGAGGCGCCGTCGACGATGCCGGAGGAGTTGCCCGCGTGGTGGACGTGGTCGATCTTCTCGACCCAGTGGTACTTCTGCAGGGCGACGGCGTCGAAGCCGCCGAGGTCGCCGATGTCCGCGAAGGACGGCTTGAGCTTGGCGAGGGTGTCGGCCGTGGTGCCCGGGCGGACGAACTCCTCGTGGTCCAGGACGACCAGGCCGTTGCGGTCGGTCACCGGGACGACGGACTTCGCGAACCGGCCCTCCTTGATCGCGGTGGCCGCGCGCTCCTGGGAGAGCGCGGCGTACTCGTCCACGTCGCGCCGGGAGAACCCCTCGATGGTGGCGATCAGGTCGGCGCCGATGCCCTGCGGGACGAAGCCGGTGTCCCAGTTGGTCATCGGGTCGTTGAACCAGGCGCCGCCGTCGGAGGCCATCGGCACGCGGGACATGGACTCCACGCCGCCGGCGAGGACCAGGTCCTCCCAGCCGGAGCGGACCTTGGCGGCGGCCATGTTGACGGCCTCGAGGCCGGAGGCGCAGAAGCGGTTCTCCTGTACGCCGGCCACCGTGTCCGGGAGTCCCGCGGCGATGGCCGCGATCCGGGCGATGTCGGATCCCTGGTCGCCGACCGGGCCGACGACGCCGAGGACGATGTCGTCGATGGTGGCCGGGTCCAGGCCGGGGTTGCGCTCGCGCAGGGCGTGGATGAGGCCGACGACCAGGTCGATCGGCTTGGTGCCGTGCAGGGCGCCGTTGGCCTTGCCGCGGCCGCGCGGGGTGCGGATCGCGTCGTATACGTAAGCTTCGGTGCTCACTGGTCAAGCCTTTCGGAGGTTTCCAAGGGGGAGGTCATCGATGGGGGAGGTCGTCGATGGGGGCGGTCAGCCGAGCAGCGAACGGCCGATGATCTCTTTCATGATCTCGGTCGTGCCGCCGTAGATGGTCTGGATGCGGCCGTCGATGAAGGCCCGTGCGACCCGGTATTCGCTCATGTAGCCGTACCCGCCGTGCAGTTGCAGGCAGCGGTCGGCGACCCGCTTCTGGAGCTCGGTCGCCCACCACTTGGCCATCGAGGCGTGGACGTGGTCCAGCTCGCCGTTGGAGTGGTCGACGATGCAGCGGTCCAGGAAGGTGCGGGTGACGGCGCACTCGGTGGCCATCTCCGCTATCTCGAAGCGGATGTGCTGGAGCTTGGAGAGCGGCCGCCCGAAGGCCTCGCGCTCCTTCACGTACGCGGTGGTGATCTCCAGCAGGTACTCGGCGGCGGCGATGCCGGCCATCGCGATGCCCATCCGCTCCTGCGCGAGGTTGGTCATCAGGTGGACGAACGCGCCGTTCAGCTCGCCGAGCAGGTTCTCCTTGGGGACGCGTACGTCGTGGAAGAACAGCTCGGCGGTGTCCTGCGCCTTCTGGCCGATCTTGTCGAGGTTGCGGCCGCGCTCGAAGCCCTCCGTGCCCCGCTCGACCACCAGCAGCGACAGTCCGTGCGCCCCGCCCTCCGGGGTGGTCTTGGCGACCACGACCACCAGGTCGGCCAGGATGCCGTTGGAGATGAAGGTCTTGGAGCCGTTGAGCACCCAGTGGTCGCCCCGGTCCTCGGCGCTGGTCCGGATCCCCTGGAGGTCGGAGCCCGCGCCCGGCTCGGTCATCGCGATCGCCGTGATCGTCTCGCCCGAGCAGAAGCCGGGCAGCCAGCGCCGCTTCTGCTCCTCCGTGGCGAGCGAGGTCAGGTACGGGCCGATGATGTCGTTGTGCAGGCCGATCGCGAGCCCGGCCGCCCCGGCCCGGGTGAACTCCTCGGCGATCACGGCCGCGTAGCGGAAGTCGGTGTTCCCGCCGCCCCCGTACTCCTCCGGGACGGCCAGGCCCAGCAGGCCCTGCCGGCCGGCGGCCCGCCAGGCCTCACGGCTGACGATGCCGTCCTTCTCCCACTGCTCGTAGTGCGGCAGCACCTCCTTGGTGAGGAAGGTGCGGACCGTTTCGCGGAACGCCTCGTGGTCGGCGTCGAAGATGCGGCGTTGCATCGGGGCCCCCTAGAGCCAGCTCTTGACGGTTTCGATCAGCCGGGCCGGCTCGGCACCGACGGGTGTGACGTTGAGCATGGTGACGCCCGCCTCCCGGAAGGCCTCGACCCGCTCGCGTACGTAACTCTGCGGCCCGCACAACGTCATGAGCTCGCAGAACTCGTCCGGGACGGCGGCCGCCGCATCGCGCTTGCGGCCGGAGAGGTAGAGCTCCTGGATCTTGCGGGCCTCCTCCTCGTAGCCGTAGGCGACGGCGAGGTCGTTGTAGAAGTTCTTGCCGACCGCGCCCATCCCGCCGACGTACAGCGCGATCTGCGGGCGCGCCAGGTCCCGTACGGCGGCCGCGTCCTCGCCGATCGCGAGCAGCCCGCCCGCCACGGTCTGCAGCGGGCCGAGCTCCGGGGCGCGCAGGGCCGCGCCCTCGGCGAGGGCGCTCCCCCACACCGTGTGCGCCTTCTCCGGGATGAACAGGGTGGGCAGCCATCCGTCGGCGATCTCTGCGGTCATCCGTACGTTCGCGGGACCGAGCGAGGCGATGTACACGGGGATCGCGTCGCGGACCGGCCGGGTGAGGATCTTCAGCGGCTTGCCGTGCCGGCCGCCCTTCTCGGGCGGCAGCGGCATGTCGGTGATGCCGTGGTGGTCGATCGTCTCGCGGCGCCAGATCCGGCGGCACAGCTCGACGGTCTCGCGGGTCCGGCCGAGCGGCTTGTCGTACGGCTTCCCGTGCCAGCCCTCGACGACCTGTGGGCCGGAGGCGCCGAGGCCCAGCAGCGCCCGGCCGCCCGACATGGCGTCGAGCCCGGCCGCCGTCTGGGCGACGAGGGCGGGGGTGCGGGAGTAGACGTTGAGGATGGCCGAGCCGATCTTCATCCGCTCGGTGCGTGCTGCCAGATAACCCATGATCGTCGGGGAGTCGAAGCCCCAGGCCTCGGCGACCCACACGGCGTCGAGCCCGGCCGCCTCCAGCGCCGCCGCCTCGTCGGCGGCCCGGCGCGGGTCCCCGGAGTAGTCGAGCATCATGGAGAGTTCCATCAGGCGCCCTCGCCCTTCGCGGTCAGGCCCGGCACTTCCCAGTCGCGGGCCACGGATTCGGTGTCGGCCCCCGGCTGCGCCGGGCCTGAGGCCACCGCGACCGGCGTGGCCGAGAACCGGGGCGCGGGGGCGGGCTGCACGATCCCGCCGAAGTCGGTGAAGGTGGCGCGGGCGGCGAGGTGCGGGTGCTGCGGCGCCTCGCGCAGGGACAGTACGGGTGCCACGCAGGCGTCGGAGCCCTCGAAGACCGCCGTCCACTCCTCCCGCGTACGGGACTTGAAGCGGGCGGCGACGGTCTCGCGGAGCTCGCCCCAACGGGCCATGTCCTTGCGGGCCGGGGCCCCGTCCTCGATGCCGAGCAGTTCCACAAAGGTGTCGTAGAACTGCTGCTCCAGCGCGCCGACCGCCATGTACCGGCCGTCGGAGGTCTCGTACGTGCCGTAGAAGGGGCAGCCGCCGTCGAGGAGATTGGCCCCGCGCCGGTCCTGCCAGCCGCCGGCCGCCATCATCCCGTGGATCATGGCGGTGAGGTGGGCGGTGCCGTCGACGATGGCCGCGTCCACGACCTGGCCGGTGCCGCCCGGGGTGCGGGCGTGCTGCAGGGCCGCGAGGACCCCGATGACCAGGTAGAGCGAGCCGCCCGCGTAGTCCCCGACGAGGTTGGCGGGGACGGCCGGGGGCTCGCCCGGATTCCCGATCATGCCGAGGGCGCCGGTGACGGCGATGTACGCGATGTCGTGCCCGGCGGTGTGCGCGAGCGGGCCGTCCTGGCCCCAGCCGGTCATCCGGCCGTAGACGAGCCCCGGATTGCGGGCGTGGCAGTCGGCGGGGCCGACGCCGAGCCGCTCGGCGACTCCGGGGCGGAAGCCCTCGATGAGCACGTCGGCCCGCTCGACCAGGTCCAGCACGCGGGCGGGGCCCTCGGCTGACTTCAGGTCGACCAGGACGGACCGCTTGCCGCGGTTGGTGACGTCGTACGCGGGATCGACCGCGAGCCCGCCGCCGCCGGGACGGTCCACCCGTACGACGTCCGCACCGAGATCGGCGAGGAGCATGGCGGCGAACGGGCCCGGGCCGATGCCCGCCAGTTCGACGACGCGCACGCCCGCGAGCGGGCCGTTGCCGGGCACGTTCCCTGTCACTGCCATCGAGCCCCCAGCATCCCTGGCACCACTACCGCCACTGTGTGACACAACTGATGTAACACCAGCGATGCTAGGAACGTGTTCCACTCAGCACAAGAGCAAGCGCTTAGCCGGTTGACTCGTTTCGCGCCCCGGGGCGCCCTACGAGCCGCGCGTCGAGCTCCTTCAGGTGCCGCTTGAGGGCGACCGTCCGGTAGCTCTCCTCCACCCATTCGCACAGCACCTCGAGGGACGGCGCCCCCTTCTCCCCCAGCGGCAGGGAGACCCAGCCGGCCTTCCCCAGCCCGTACCCGGTCGGCTCCGCCCCGGGCGCGGTCATGGCGTGGCCGTGCAGCGCCTCGTCCTTGAGCTTCACGGAGAGCCCGGGCGGCTGCGGGCCGTCGGCGTTGCCCAGGAAGACGAAGATCTTCTTGTTGACCTTCACGACGCAGTCCTCCGGACCCCACGGAAACTCCTCGACGGCCTCCGGCAGCCCGCGGGCGAACTCCCGCACCGCCTCCCACTTGCGCACCGCAGCCTTCCTGGACGCCTCCACTCAGCACAGGTCACACCTGCTCGCACGGACAGTCGCTCCTCACGCTAGCGCCGGCCCCCGACACCGTCCGGGCAACCGGACCGTCACGGCCTTTCGCACCGGCTCCATCGACTACCGGAATCAGATCGATGGCGACATCGACCTCGCCTTCGATCTTTTCGGGGCCTACCCGGACAACTGATACGAGAAGTCAAAACCGCTGATCACAGCAGACCGAAGGTGATTTCCAGGCCGCCTTCGGGGCGCTCCCGGCAGGCGGGCGAAGTTAAGGCGGGGGGCCTTAACCGGAAGCTCAGGAGCTATGTAATCTGAGCGAGCTTTCAGCCCTGGCCAAGGGCTCACGGAAACATAGGGGGCTCGGTGTCCTACCGCCGACTCGCAGCATCTGCGGCCGTCTTCGCGGCCGGCATTTCTCTCATACCGGGCATGGCCCACGCGGCCGACCCGGCCGCCGGCGGTGCCCGTGGCGTCACCACGCCCGACCTGACCCAGGCCGGCGTGAAGGACGGCCCCACGTTCCACAGCCCGGCCGACCACTCGACCCGGCAGACCGCGGCGACCGCACCGGCCGCCAAGAGCAGGCTCGCGGCCGCCCCCATGGCGGAAGCCGCCGACGCCGCCAACCCGACCCTCGCGGTCGGCCTGGACGCGTTCGCCGTCAGCGCGCACGCGATCGCGCTGGACAGCTCCGTCACCAGCTCGGCCACCCCGCTCGACATCAGCATCGCCTGGGGCGACGGGGCCACGACCGCCGCCTCGGCCTCCGGCACCCAGATCGTGTCCTCCGAGCACACCTACGCGGAGCTCGGCACCTACACCGTCAAGGTCACCGTGACGGACACGGCGGCCAACACCACGGTCACCAACGAGGTGGCGTTCACGACCGCGGGTTCGGACTACACCCCGTACGGCCCGACCCGTCTGCTGGACACCCGCAACGGCACCGGCGCCCCGAAGAGCAAGGTCGCCGCGTACACCTCCGCGCACCTGAAGGTCGGCGGGAACGGCTCCATCCCCGCCGGCGTGACCGCGGTGGTTCTCAACGTCACCGTCACCGGCACCACCAGCGGCGGCCACGTCACCGCCTTCGCCGACGGCGACGACCGTCCGAGCACGTCGAACGTCAACTTCGTCCCCGGCCAGACGGTCCCGAACCTGGTCATCGTGCCGGTCGGCCCGAACGGCTACGTCAACCTGTACAACGGCGGCTGGGAGTCGGTCGACCTCATCGCCGACGTCACCGGCTACTTCACGCAGACCGCCTCCAGCGGCTACACCCCGCTGACGCCGCAGCGGTTCGTCGACACCCGCAGCGGCACGGGCACCGCCAAGGGCCAGCTCGCCGGGTACGGGTCCTTCAGCACCCAGATCACCGGCCTGGGCAAGGTGCCGGCCTCCGGCGTCACCGCCGTGGCGCTCAACGTGACCGTCACCAACCCGCGCAGCGACGGCCACCTGACCGTCTACCCGAGCGGCCAGCAGGCTCCGACCGCGTCCAACGTGAACTTCACCACGGGCCAGACCGTCGCCAACTCGGTGATCGTCCCGGTCGGCCCCGACGGGAAGATCAGCGTCCGCAACGGCGGCTGGAACCCGGCCGACGTCATCGTCGACGTCGTCGGCTACTACAGCCCGCAGAGCAAGGGCTCCTACCTGCCGTTCACCCCGGAGCGGATGATCGACACCCGCGACCCCAAGGACCCGGTCTACGGCCCCCTGGCCGGTCGCGACTACATCTACACGGCGATGGCCGAGCCCGGTTCCGGCGTCACGGGCTTCGTCCTGAACGCCACGGTGACCAACACCAAGGACAGCGGCTTCCTCGCGGTCGCCCCGGACCCCAACACGCTGGACGAGTACGACAACGACGCGGCGGGCCCGCCCGCGCCGCCCACCTCCTCCACCCTGAACTGGACGACCGGCAAGACCGTCCCGAACCTGGTCCAGGCGAGCACCGGCGGCACCGGCGTCATCGACTTCTGGAACCAGAGCGACGGCAACATCGACCTCGTCGTCGACGTCTTCGGCATGTACCAGGACAACTGACCCATCCTTCCTGCGCCGGATGCAGCGCCCCGGGAACGGCCGTCCAGGCCGCCCCCGGGGCGCTGTTCTTCGTACCGTGGCCGCGCGCTAGCCTCAGCCACCGACAGGAGCCGGGAGCAGGGAGGAGCCGTGATGAACGAAGAGGTTCGCCGGAGCGACGAGGCCGTGGGGCGTGAGCGCCATCGTGACCGGGCCTATGACGTGGTGCTCTTCGGCGCGACCGGGTTCGTCGGGGCCCTGACCGCCGAGTACCTCGCCGCGCACGCCCCCGCCGGCTGCCGGTGGGCCCTCGCCGGCCGCGACCTCGGCAAACTGGAGCGGCTGCGCGAGCGGCTGACCGCGCTCGACCCCGGGTGCGCGTCGCTGCCGCTGCTCCGCGCGGACGCCGCAGACGCACAGGCCGTACGGGAACTGGCCGCCTCCACGCGGGTCCTGGCCACGACCGTCGGACCGTACGTCCTGTACGGCGCGGAGCTGGTGGCCGCCTGCGCCGCGGCCGGCACGGACTACGTGGACCTCACGGGCGAGCCGGAGTTCGTGGACCGGACGTACGTCGAGCACGACGCCCGGGCCCGGGAGACCGGCGCGCGGCTGGTCCACGCCTGCGGCTTCGACTCGATCCCGGCCGACCTCGGCGCCTACTTCACCGTGGGACGACTACCGGAGGGCGTGCCGCTGCGGGTGGACGGGTTCATGCGGTCCAACGCGGTCTTCTCCGGCGGGACCCTGGCCTCCGTCCTCACCGTCATGGGCCGCGGGCCGCAGACCCTGGCCGCGGCGCACGAGCGCCGGCTGCACGAGCCCCGGCTGCTGGAACGACGCGTACGGGGACCCCTGGGCGCCCCGCGGTTCAGCCGGGAGACCGGGGCCTGGGCGCTGCCGCTGCCGACCCTGGACCCCCGGATCGTGACCCGCTCGGCGGCCGCGCTGGAGCGGTACGGGCCGGACTTCCGCTACCGGCAGTACGCCTCGGTGAAGCACCTCCCGGTCGCCGTCGGCGGTACGGCGGCGGTCGGCGCGACGGCGGCCCTGGCACAGCTCCCGGCGGCCCGGCGGTGGCTGATGAGCCGCTGGGAGCCGGGCCGCGGCCCGGACGCGGAGCGCCGGGCGCGCAGCTGGTTCACGGTCCGCTTCGTGGGCGAGGGCGGCGGCCGACGCGTGTTCACCGAGGTCTCGGGCGGCGACCCGGGCTACGGGGAGACCGCCAAGATGCTGGCGGAGTCGGCGCTGTGCCTCGCGTACGACGCCCTGCCGGAGCGAGCCGGCCAGCTCACCACGGCGGTGGCGATGGGCGACGCCCTGCTGGACCGGCTCCAGAAGGCCGGCATCCGCTTCCGGGTGGCCGCGCAGAAGTAGCAGAAGTAGCAGGCGGTGGTCAGGAGGCTTCGCGCAGGGCCCGTCGGCAGAGGGAGTCGGCGTGCCGGGTGGACTCGGGGATCCGGAAGCGGGGACTCAGCGCGAGGGCGTGGGCGCAGGCGTTGTCGAGCGAGACCCGGTGGCCGACGGAGACGTACACCGGCTTGATCCGGTCCTGCGTACGCAGCGCCCGCCCGACGACGGCGCCGTCGGCCGCGAGCAGCGGCGCGGCGTCGCCGCGCAGGGCGCCGGGCTCCTCGTAGGTGAACGTGAACGGGTTCTTCGCGACGCCGATGCTCGGCAGGCCCGTGACCACCCCGAGGTGACAGGCGAGGCCGAAGCCGCGGGGGTGGGCGAGCCCGTAGCCGTCGCAGACGACGAGGTCGGGGGCCGCGGTGAGGGCGTCCAGCGCGGCCAGCACGGTGGGCAGCTCCCGGAAGGCGAGGAGCCCGGGCACGTACGGGAAGCTGACGTGCCCGACGGCGGTCGCCTCCTCGACGACCTCGAGGGTGGCGGCGTCGAGGACGACGGCCGCGGCGGCGACCAGGTCGCGCTCGTCGTCGTAGGCGACGTCCACGCCCGCGACCAGCCCGCGTCCGGGCGGCGGGCCGGTCTCGTCGAGCACGACGTGATGGCGGAGTTCGTCTTGTATCGCCCGGGCCTCGGCCTCGTCGGCGGGGGTCTTTACGCTCGTCATGATGGTGCGAGCGTAGCCTGGCGATCATGTTCGTCATGGAGCTCACCTACACCGCACCCGTCGAAGCCGTCGAAGAGGAGATGGACGCGCACATCGCCTGGCTGGACGGCTACTACGCATCGGGCGTCTTCCTCGCCTCGGGCCGCAAGGTCCCGCGCGACGGCGGCATCGTCCTGGCGGCCGGGGTCTCCCGCGCGGAGATCGAACGCATCGCGGCAGAGGACCCCTTCACCTTGGCCGGCGTCTGCGAGTACCGCATCACGGAGTTCATCGCGACGAAGACGTCGGGGGATCTGGCGGCGGTGCGGGAGAATCCGGTGGGTTAGGGGGCGGGGGCGGGGGGGCGGGCGCGGGGGGCGGGGTTCGTGCGGTCCGCGTCGGGAGAGGTCGGTCGGGAGGTCATGGGGCGGGGTCCGTGTGCTCGGTGTCGGAGTGGGTACGGGGGCTTCCCGGCAGTCCACTGTCCTTCCGGTGCGTGCCGGGCCGTCAAGGGCGCTCCTTCGTCGCGTCGCTTCGCGATGGCCTTCGGCCACCCTTGACTGCCCGGCCCACCCCGGAAAGACAACAGACTGCCGGGAAGCCCCCGAAGGATGGCCGGGGGGTTCAGGGTTCCGATCAGCTCCGATCAGAGATGCTGAGCAGGGGTGCCCGTCCATCCGCACTCAGCCCACCAGGACCAGCGATCCGGGCCGGTGATGGTGCGCTGGGAGGGGACGGCTCCCTGAAGGGCCCATAGTTCCCCTTTCCGGGTCAGGGTGGGGTCAACCTGCACCAGACAGCGACCAGATGCCCATGCCGGTGCGAGTAGGCCCGTGGACGCGTCAGATCGCTACGCGCTCCTCTCTGCGAGGCGTCCGACGACCGGCTGGGGCCGCTCACAAGCCGCCCACGATCGCTACACACGTCCCCAGCGACGCGAGGGCGGGTTTTGTCCCGTTTTGGCGGCCGGGTAAGGGGTGAATGGGCGCCTGTCGGAGTGTGAGGTCGAGAAATCCGGCAGCAGACTCCGTCTGGCCGCTTTTTCGCCTCGGAATGCCCTCATGTGGACGACAAGCGCGCTGGTGACGACTCCAGGACGGCGGTTGAAGGGGGGTCAGTCGCGGATGAGGAGGACGACGAATCCCGCTACGACTCCCAGGAGCAGCCCGAGGACGGAGTACCGGGGCCGCGACTCACGCAGGACGGGGAGGAAGTGGTCGACGGAAGAGCGGCCCGGCCCGGTGAGGGTGAGGGCGACGACTCCGGCGAAGAGCACCGACTCGAGTTCCACACCCTTGGGGGCGAAGAAGGTACTCAAGCCCCGAATGGCGAGGATGTTGATGAAGGTACCGGTCAAGGCCGCACCGGCGAGCGGAGTGAGCAGGCCGAGCGCGAGACCGAGGCCACCCAGGATCTCGGAGAGTCCGGCGATCACAGCCATGGCATCCCCGGCGGGATAGCCACTCATCGAGAAGCCTTTGCCGGTCGCGGTGAGGCCCGGGCCCTTGAACCAGCCGAAGAGCTTCTGTGTGCCGTGGCCGGCCATGGTGAGGCCGACGACGAGCCGAAGCACAAGCAGGCCGACGTCGTGGGTGGCGGTGGTGTCAGGAGTCCGGGTGGCACGAAAGATCGCGCGGTCCCGTAGTTCGTACGCCATGAACGTGTCCGTTCTTCCGTCCCCCGTGAACGACGGCCACCCTATGACGGTGCTCTGAAATGCCCAGGCCGCAACGTCGTCGGACCCCATCGTCGACCCGTTCGGCGCAGGCCGAACCACGCCCTCGCCGACCCCCAGCCCCAGCCGGTCGTCGGACGCCTCGCAGAGAGGAGCGCGTAGCGATCTGACGCGTCCACGGGCCTACTCGCACCGGCATGGGCATCTGGTCGCTGTCTGGTGCAGGTTGACCCCACCCTGACCCGGAAAGGGGAACTATGGGCCCTTCAGGGAGCCGTCCCCTCCCAGCGCACCATCACCGGCCCGGATCGCTGGTCCTGGTGGGCTGAGTGCGGATGGACGGGCACCCCTGCTCAGCATCTCTGATCGGAGCTGATCGGAACCCTGAACCCCCCGGCCATCCTTCGGGGGCTTCCCGGCAGTCTGTTGTCTTTCCGGGGTGGGCCGGGCAGTCAAGGGTGGCCGAAGGCCATCGCGAAGCGACGCGACGACGAAGGAGGAGCGCCCTTGACGGCCCGGACCGCACCGGAAGGACAGTGGACTGACGGGACGCCCCCGTACCCACACCGACACCGAGTCGGCAGACCCCGCAGACCCCGCCGGCATACCCGAGCTGGTCGGCTTCGGCCGTGGCCCTTGCCGCCCTTGGGGTTGGCCCCGGCCTCTCGATGCCGCCTGGCGGGATGTCGCCCGTGGGTGGTTCCTCGAGCGGATCGTCGACGGGCTCACCGCCTGGCTGAACGGCAACGGGATCCACCACATCCAGCTGCACGCCGGCTCCGACGGCGAGCCCGTGTACAAGGCGGCGGGCTTCGTCACCGGCCGCTACCCGGGAATGGACCTGTTCACCACTCCACGGAACACCCCACAGAACACCCAACGGAACACCCCACAGGACACCCCACAGGGCATCCCGCCGAGCACCCCCACTCCTGATCGAGCGTCACGACCCCTCTTGCGGTTCCAGCCTCCCCACCCGCCCCTTCTCCCCCGCCGCCCAGCAGCCCCCGTCGCCGGCGCAGTCGACGGTGTCGAACGAGCCCGGCGTCAGCGACCGCCAGCTCCTGCCGCCGTCCGTCGTGACGTCCGTGCCGGTCGGGCCCACCGCCAGGCCCGCGTCGCGCAGGTGCGGGAGCCAGGCCGCGCCCGAGCGGTACGCGGGTGGCGGGGTGTGGGCCGGGCGCCAGGTGCGGCCCGCGTCCGCCGATACGGCCGCGGCCTGCGGGGAAGCCTCGCCGGTGCGGTAGTCGCCGCCGACCGCGAGGCCCCTCGTGCGGTCGCGGAAGGCCAGGGCGAAGACCCCCTTGGCCGGGTCGCCCGCCGGGATGCCCGATTCGGCGACCCGCCAGGTGCGGCCGCGGTCCGCCGAGTGCAGGATCCGGGCGGCCGCACCGCCGCCCGTGGCCAGCCAGACGTCGCGCGACCCGGCGCTCACCAGGCACTGGCCACTGGCCGCGAAGCCCGCCTCGCCCGGCAGGGCGTCCGGCATGCCCGTACTCGGCAGCACCGACCAGTTCCGGCCGCCGTCGTCCGTCGACAGGATCCGGAACCTGCCGTCCACCGGGTCGCTCATGGCCAGCCCGTGCCGGGAGTCGAAGAAGGTGAGGCAGTCGTAGAAGGCGCGCGGGTCGGGGTTGCGGAAGGTCTCGGTCCATGTGGCGCCGCCGTCCTCGGTGCGCAGCACCCGTGACGCCTCGCCCTCCCCGATGGACAGGGCCACCGCGCGCCGTGCGTCGAAGGCCTCGATGTCACGCAGCTCCAGGCCTTCCGCGACCGCGCCCGGCGGTGAGACGTCGCGCCAGCTGCGGCCGCCGTCCACGGTGCGCAGCACCGTGCCCTTGGAGCCGGCCAGCCAGGCCGTGGAGCGGCTGACCGCGGCCAGCCCGCGGAATCGGGAGTCCTTGCCGGTCGCCTTCAGCGCCCAGCCCACGCCCCGTAACCCCTGCGCGTCGTACCCCTGCACGTCGTACCCCTGCGCGTCGGGAACGTCCTCCTCCGCGTATGCGGGGGCGGCCAGCAGCCCCACCGTCAGAGCCGCCGCGCACATGCCAACTCCCAGAAGTCTCATGGCGCCGGAAGCTAATGCACCCCGGATCCGGCGTCCAGGGTGCATCCGGGCCGCCGCGTTCCTACGCTGAGGCCATGCCCTCCAAGGAGCCCAAGGCCTACGACGGCAAGCGCATCACCGTCACGTACGACACCGGCCGGTGTCTGCACGCCGCCGAGTGCGTGGGCGGACTGCCCGAGGTGTTCGACTCGGGGAAGCGTCCGTGGGTGCAGCCCGACGGGGCCGAGCCGGAGCGGGTGGCCGAGGTGATCCGCCGCTGCCCCTCGGGCGCGCTGCAGTACCGGCTCGCGGACGACGGGCCGGCCGAGGAGCCGGACCGGCCGACCACGGTCGTACGATCGCCCGCCGGCCAGCTCGTGATGCGCGGCGATCTGCGCGTGACGACCCACGACGGGACGGTCCGCAGGGAGACCAGGGCGATGCTTTGCGCCTGTGGAGTGAGCGGTAACCAGCCGTTCTGCGACCACTCCGGAGCGTGCGGCAGCGACTGAGGCCCCTTCGCGCGCACCCCTCACACCCACTCGCGCCGTCACTCTGTGCGATCAAACGGACGCGTTCCAGCCAATCGGTGACACAGCTCACGTCAGTTCGCATGCACGGATTTGCCGATTCCGGCGTCTATCCGGTTGCCGGGTTCCACCCACGCCCGGCAGCAGATCCGCCGCAAGGGAGCGAGCCTTGATCACTGTTATCGAGCAGGCCGTGCAGGCCCGTCTGGTCGCCACCGCCCCGAAGGTCGAGACCGTACCCGTCACGCTCTGCTACGACCGTGCGGATCCCTTCGCCGTGCGCATGGCCTTCCCCGCCCCCGCCACCCTCGAGGGCGTCGAGGTCTCGTGGACCTTCGCGCGCGAGCTCCTCGAATCGGGGCTGGACCGCCCGACGGGGTGGGGCGACGTGCGGGTGCGGCCGTACGACATCGACCGGACCACGATCGAGTTCCACGCGCCCGAGGGCGTGGCGATCGTGCTGATGCTGACGGCCGAACTGCACCGGTTCCTGGAACGGGCCGCGACGGTCGTGCCGCCGGGGCTGGAGCACCTGTACCTCGACATGGACCACAGCCTGGCCGAGCTCATGCGCGATCCCCGCTGACGCCGAACCGCCCGATCCGCCGCTGTTATTCGTTTGCGGGCGGCCCCGGCCGCCCGTAGTTTCGTAGGCGCCCCACCGCCGTCGAAACGGAGCAGGACATTGTTCGTCTGAGGTTCGAGACACCGACCGAACGCGCCACCCTCGTCAGCACGTGCCCCTGGCCGTGACCGTGACGCAATGGCCGTGGCCGTGGCTGTGGCTGTATCCACCGTCGGCTGTCTCCCCGCGTTGCACGCACCACTCACGCAACCTGGAGGCCTCCATGAGTCATGCCCCTGCTTTCATCACCTGTTCCGCCCTGTCCTTCGACTGGCCCGACGGCACTCCCGTCTTCGAGGACTTCCACCTGGCCGTCGGCCCCGGCCGTACCGGTCTGATCGGGCTCAACGGCTGCGGGAAGTCCACCCTGCTGAAGCTCTTCGCAGGTGAACTGACCCCGTCCGACGGCCAGTTGTCGGTGGCCGGCACCGTCGGACACCTGCCGCAGAGCGTCACTCTCGACACAGCCCTGCGCGTCGACGAGGCGCTCGGCATCCGTGCCACCCGCGCCGCCCTGCACGCCATCGAGGCGGGCGAGGCCACCGAGGCGAACTTCGCCGCGGTCGGCGACGACTGGGATGTCGAGGAACGGGCCCTGGCCGCCCTCGACCAGCTCGGGCTCGCCCGGATCGGCCTGGACCGTACGGTCGGCGAACTCTCCGGCGGCGAATGCGTGTTGCTGCGCCTCGCGGCCCTGCTGCTCGCCCGCCCCGACGTCCTGCTGCTGGACGAGCCGACGAACAACCTCGATCTGCGCGCCCGGCGCCGCCTGTACGCGGCGGTCGAGTCCTGGTCCGGGGTGATGCTCCTGGTCAGCCACGACCGGGAGCTGCTGGAGAGGGTCGACCAGATCGCCGACCTGCACGACGGCGAAGTCCGCTGGTACGGAGGGAACTTCAGCGCGTACGAGGAGCAGCTCGCCGCCGAGCAGGACGCGGCCGAGCGGATGGTCCGGGTCGCGGAGGCCGACGTACAGCGGCAGAAGCGGGAACTGTCCGACGCCCACGGAAAGTTGGCGCGGCGCAAGCGGTACGGCCAGAAGATGAACGACTCGAAACGCGAGCCGAAGATCGTCATGGGTGCCCGAAAGCGCGCGGCCCAGGAGTCGGCCGGCAAGCACCGCATCATGCACACCGAGAAGCTGGCGCAGGCGAAGGAGCGGCTGGACCAGGCGGTGGAGGCCGTCCGGGACGACGACGAGATCCGGATCCGGCTGCCCGCCACGCAGGTCCCGCCGGGTCGTCGGGTCCTGACCCTGAGCAATGTGCACCTGGTGCACGGGGCCAGGGCTGTGGGCGAGTGGGAGCTGCGCGGTCCGGAGCGGATCGCGCTCGTGGGCCGCAACGGTTCGGGCAAGACGACCCTGCTGCGCACGATCGCGGGGCTGCTCGCGCCGGCGTCCGGCGATGCGGTGACCCATGTGCCGACGCGGTTCCTGCCGCAGCGGCTGGACGTGCTCGACGAGAGCCGTTCGGTGGTCGAGAACGTGGCGCGCTTCGCCCCGCAGGCCTCGAACAACCTGATCCGGGCGCGGCTCGCGCACTTCCTGCTCCGGGGTGCGCGGGCGGACCGGCCGGCCGGCACCTTGTCGGGCGGCGAGCGGTTCCGGGCGGCGCTGGCGGCGCTGCTGCTGGCGGAGCCGGCTCCGCAGCTGCTGATGCTGGACGAACCGACGAACAACCTGGACCTGGCGAGCGTGCGACAGCTGACGGGCGCGCTGGAGTCGTACGAGGGCGCGCTGCTGGTGGCGAGCCATGACGTGCCGTTCCTGGAGTCGATCGGGATCACGCGGTGGCTGATGCTCGACGGCGAGATGCGGCCGACCACGGCCGAGGAGGTGCGGGAGGCACTCTGGCACGAGTGACGGGCTGCGCCCGTCCCCGCCGTCCCGGTCCCCGGCGTCAAGGAATGGCGTCGGGGACCACCTGTCGGCGTGACTTTCGCTCTCTCACGCCCTTCTGGCACGCCCACAAACTGCATAGATAACCGGATGTAACCGGGCATATGAACGCCTGGGGCTTGGCGGCTCCTCACGCTCCGCTTAACCTACGGGTTCGTAGGCTACGGAACCGTAGGTAATTCGCTTTGTCCCCAGGAGCACCCGTGACGATCACCTCTCCCCACCTCGGCAGCTCGGAGGCGTGGACCGACGCCAAGCTGCTGTACGCGCTGGAAGAGGTGGTCGAGAAGGAACTCAACCGCCATCTGAAGGTCACCAAGGACTGGATGCCCCACGAGTACGTCCCGTGGAGCGACGGCCGGAACTTCCCGGGCTTCTTCGAGGACGGCGAGGCCTGGGACCCGCAGCAGTCCAAGGTCACCGACATCGGCAAGATCGCGCTGGTCGTGAACCTGCTGACCGAGGACAACCTCCCCAGCTACCACCACGAGATCGCCACGCTCTTCGGGCGCAACGGCGCCTGGGGCACCTGGGTGCACCGCTGGACGGCCGAGGAGGGCCGCCACGGCATCGTGATGCGCGACTACCTGCTGGCCTCGCGCGCCGTGGACCCGGACAAGCTCGAAGCGTTCCGCATGCAGCACATGTCGGAGGGCTTCGAGTCCGACAACCGCCACTCGATGCTGCACTCCGTGGCCTACGTGGCCTTCCAGGAGCTCGCGACCCGCATCTCGCACCGGAACACCGGCCACCAGTCCGGTGACCCGGTCTGCGACCGGATGCTGGCCCGCATCGCGCAGGACGAGAACCTGCACATGATCTTCTACCGGAACCTGCTGGGCGCCGCCTTCGAGCTCGCCCCGGACCTGACGATGGAGGCCGTGCGGGACGTCGTGGTCAACTTCCGGATGCCCGGACACGGCATGCCCGGCTTCGAGCGCATGGCCGCCCAGATGGCGATCGGCGGGGTCTACAACCTGCGGATCCACCACGACGACGTACTGAGCCCCGTGATCCGCTTCCTCAAGATCATGGACATCGACGGTCTCGGCCCCGAGGGCCGGAAGGCCCAGGAGGAGCTGGGGCTCTTCATGAACGGGCTGGACTCCGAGGCCCGCAAGTTCGACGAGCGCCTGGCCGCCCGCGCGGCCCGCATCGCGGCACGCAAGGCCTGACCGCTCGGACCGGTCACCGAAGCCCTGGCAGAGCCGTACTCTGCCAGGGCTTCGTGTTGCGCGGCCGTCGGGCTTGCGCCGTCGTCAGGCCTGCGCAGCCGTCGGGCCCGGTCAGCTGCGCGGGCGCAGGGCGAGGCGCTCCGACTCCGAGAGGCCGCCCCAGACGCCGAAGCGCTCGTCGTTGGCCAGGGCGTACTCCAGGCATGCCACGCGGCCCTCGCACGCCCCGCACAGCCGCTTCGCGTCCCGCAGGGACGAGCCGGGCTCCGGGAAGAAGAAGCCCGGGCCCGTCTGGGCGCAGAGGGCGAGGTCGTACCAGGCGGGCGCGGTGGTGGCAGTGGTGGCGGTAGCGGTGTTCATCGACATGCCGGAGATACTCACCGCCGCCGATGGACGTCCGATCAACGCCTGATCAACACGGGCCCACTCCCCGGCCGACGCAGGGCCTCAGGCCCCCGGCGTGGGAGCGCTGGCTATGACCGCGAACCGCGCACCGTAGGGGTCCGCCAGCTTCGCGAAGCGGCCGACGCCCTCCATGGACACCGGCGACAGCCGGACCTTGCCACCCGACTCCTCGGCCTTGGCCGCCGTCACATCGCAGTCCGCGACCTCGAAGTACGGGGTCCAGTAGGGGCGTTCGGCATCCTCCACGGGGTCCGAGCCGATCGGGACCAGGCCGCCGAAGGCCGCGTCGTCGGGCGTGCCCGCCGCCTTGACCATCGTGTACGAGCCGCCTTCGAAGGGCATCTCGCTGATCTCCCAGCCGAAGACCGAGCCGTAGAAGGCCGCGGCCGCCTGCACATCGCCCGTGTACAGCTCGGTCCAGCACAGGGTGCCGACGTCGGTCACCGCACCGAGGCCTTCGATCCTGCCCGGCTGCCAGATCGAGAACGTGACCCCCGCCGGGTCGGCGAAGATGGCCATCCGGCCGAGGCCCATGACGTCCCTGGGTTCGACGGCCACCGTGCCGCCCGCCTTGACCACGGCGGCCGCAGTGGCGTCCGCGTCGGGGCTCTGGAAGTACAGCGTCCAGGCCGACCGGACCTCCTCCGGCGCGACGGCCATGCCGCCCGCCACCGTCTTGCCGTCGAGGTGGAACATCGCGTATCCGCCGGCTTCCTCGCCGCCCGGCCGGAAGTCCCAGCCGAACAGTCCGGTGTAGAACCCGGCGGCGCCGTCGAGGTTGGGCGTGCCGAGGTCGACCCAGTTCGGGGAACCGTCTTTGTAGTCCGTCGTGAGCATGACCCGTACTCCTTCCGTCCTCACTACGAGCATGGCACCCGCCACTGACAGCGGGCTCAGTCCTCGTGCTTCGCGCGGCTCGGCTGGACGCGCTTCGGTTCGCCCGGCATCTTCGGGTAGTCCGGCGGGTACGGCATGTCGCCCAGGCCGTGGTCGTGTTCGTGGCGGTCGGCCAGTTCCAGGGCCGCGTCCAGGGTGAAGGCGTGGTCGTCCATGTCCGCATGCAGGTCGCCGAGTTCGGCGTAGCGCGCGGGCATGGTGGTGATGTCGAAGTCGCGGGGCTCGGCGGAGTCGATCTCGTCCCAGCGCAGCGGGGCCGAGACCGGGGCGTGCGGGCGCGGGCGTACGGAGTAGGCGGAGGCGATGGTGCGGTCGCGGGCGGTCTGGTTGTAGTCGACGAAGATCCGCTCGCCGCGCTCCTCCTTCCACCACGCGGTGGTCACCTTGCCGGGCATCCGCTGTTCCAGCTCCCGGCCGATCGCGATTGCGCAGCGCCGGACCTCGGTGAAGGTCCAGCGCGGCTCGATCGGGACGAAGACGTGCAGGCCGCGTCCGCCCGAGGTCTTGGGCCAGCCGCGCAGGCCCAGGTCCTCCAGTACGTCGCGCAGCTCGTGGGCGCAGATCACCGCATGGTGGTAGTCGGTGCCCGGCTGCGGGTCCAGGTCGATGCGCAGCTCGTCGGGCCGGTCGGTGTCCTCGCGGCGCACCGGCCAGGGGTGGAAGGTCAGGCAGCCCAGGTTGGCCGCCCACAGCACGGCGGCGGGCTCGGTCGGGCAGATCTCGTCGGCCGACCGCCCGGAGGGGAATTCGATGTGGGCGGTCGGGATCCAGTCGGGCAGGTTCTTGGGGGCGCGCTTCTGGAAGAAGGACTCGCCCTCCACCCCTTCGGGGTAGCGTTCCAGGGTGGTGGGCCGGTTGCGCAGGGCGCGGGTGATCCCGTCGCCCACGGCCAGGTAGTACTGCGCCACGTCCAGCTTCGTCAGGCCCCGCTCGGGGAAGTACACCTTGTCCGGGCTGGACAGCCGCACCGTCCGCCCGCCCGCGTCCAGCTCGATCGCATTACCGGATGCACCCATGTGCGCCACGGTAGGCGGGCCCGGCCAGGTGCGCATACCGGGCGGGTCGGGGCGTACCACCGCAGAATCTAAGACATGGATCTGCCCGTTATGCCGCCCGTGAAGCCGATGCTCGCCAAGTCGGTGGCCAAGATCCCGCCGGGTATGCAGTACGAGGCGAAGTGGGACGGCTTCCGGGCGATCGTGCACCGCGACGGCGACGAAGTGGAGATCGGCAGCCGCACCGGCAAGACCCTGACCCGGTACTTTCCCGAGCTGGTGACCGCGCTGAAGGACAACCTGCCGCCCCGCTGCGTGGTGGACGGCGAGATCGTCATCGTTCACGGCGGGCGGCTCGACTTCGACCGGCTGACCGAGCGGATCCATCCCGCGCAGTCCCGTGTCGACATGCTGGCGCAGAAGACCCCTGCCAGCTTCGTCGCCTTCGATCTGCTCGCGCTCGGCGACGAGGCGCTCCTCGACACCCCGCTCACCGACCGCCGCACCGCCCTCGCCGACGCCCTGTCCACCGCCCGGCCCCCCGTTCATCTCGCGCCTGCGACCACCGACCCCGCGCTCGCGCAGGAGTGGTTCGAGCGGTTCGAGGGCGCCGGGCTCGACGGGGTGATCGCCAAACCGCTCGATCTCCCCTACCGGCCCGATGCCCGTCTCATGTTCAAGATCAAGCACGAGCGTACGGCCGACGTCGTCATCGCGGGTTTCCGTTTCCACAAGAGCGGTCCGATTGTCGGATCGCTGCTCCTGGGCCTGCACGACGACCACGGCGCCCTCCAGCACGTGGGGGTCTGCGCCGCCTTCCCGATGAAGCGCCGCGCCGATCTGGTGGACGAGCTCGCACCGCTGCGGATGGACGACACCACCGGGCACCCGTGGGCCGCCTGGGCCGAGGAGTCCGCCCACGAGAGCGCCCGGCTGCCCGGCGCGCAGAGCCGCTGGACCGGCAAGAAGGACCTCTCCTGGGTGCCGCTGCGCCCCGAACGCGTCTGCGAGGTGGCGTACGACCACATGGAGGGCGACCGCTTCCGGCACACCGCCCAGTTCCGCCGCTGGCGGCCCGACCGGGCACCGGAGAGCTGTACGTACGCCCAGCTCGAGGAGGTCGTCGGCTACGACCTCGCCGAGGTCCTCGGCCCGACCGCCGGCGCGTAGGCGGCCTCCCCCGGCCCGGCGCCGCAGGACCCGTCCTCAGGACCCCGCCGTCAGCTTCTCCCACTCCTCCCGGTCCGGGCCCACCACGTGCGGCGCGTAGTCCGGCCGGGCCGCCAGCCAGCGCGCCACCCGGGCCCGGACGTCCGGGTCCGCGTACGCCCGCTCCGGCGGCTCGGCCAGGTGCCGGACCCGCGCCCGGGCCCGCATCACCTCGGGATCCTCCAGGGCGCACTCGAACAGCGCGGCCACCTCGCGGGCCGTCCCCGTCCGCCCGGCCCGGGTCGCGAACCGTTCGCCGATGGCCGCGTCGGCCACCACCTGGAAGTCGAACCACGGCTTCAGGGTGCGTACGGCCCACGCGTGGTACTCGGCGGCGAACCGCGCCGATCCGGGGTCCTGGTGCGCCGTACGGGCCACCCTGCGGGCGGCCCACAGCGCGAGCGAGGTGCCCTGCCCGAGCGTCGGGTTGGTGTGCGTGATCGCGTCCCCGACCGGCACCAGTCCGGTCGCCACCGGCCCCTGCTCGTCGACGAGCGCGGTCCACCGGTTGTCCAGGCTCGCCGTGGCCAGTACGCCGGACAGCGGTTCGGCGCCCAGGTCCAGCCAGGCCGCGCCGGGCGGGAAGGCCCGGGCTGCGGCCTCGAAGACGGCGGGATCGCGCAGCGCGGAGCGGGTGGTGTCCCGGGTGTGGACGAACAGGGTCACGGCGAACACCCGGTTGTCGGCCGGGAAGACCGCGCAGCCGGCGAACGTGCCGCCGGTCACCGCCCACGGCCGGCGCGGGCCCTCCTCCAGCCCCTCGGGCAGCCGGTACCAGCGGCAGAAGTACGCCAGTCCCGTGCGGTGGCGTTCCACGAGCGCCGGACGGCAGCCCGCCGCGGCCAGCAGCCGCTCGACCCCGCCGCGCCGTCCGCCCGCGTCCACGACGAGGTCCGCCGCGTACGCACCGTCCTGCGTGGTCACGCCCGTCACGCGCACCCCGGACGCTCCGGGCCCGGTGTCCGTCAGCCCGGTCGTCGTCAGTCCGGTCACGGGCTCCCCGTGGTGCATGACCGCCCCCGGTTCGGCGCGCAGGGCCGTGGCGAGCGCACTCTCCAGCACGATGCGCCGGGCCTGCAGCATCACGAGGTCCTCGTCGCCGGGCCGCGCGGGCGGGCGTACCTCGAACCAGTCCAGCTCGTGCCGTTCGCGGGCGCCGAGCCGCAGCATCTCCGCGTGGACGTCGGGCAGTTCGTCCCGCAGCACGGTGCGGGCCGCGCCGAGCAGGGCGTGCGGCTGGGTGGCCTGCGGGACGCCGGGCCGGTGCCAGCCGAAGAAGTCCCGGTCGAGTGCGGCGCCGGGGGCGCGTGTGTCCCGTTCGAAGAGTTCGGCGGTGTGTCCGTGCCGCGCCGCGAGCAGTGCGGTCGCCAGCCCTCCGACACCTCCGCCGATGACCATCACATGTGCCATTGCGTGCCCCCCGAGCCTCTGAGCCGATGAAACGGTACGAAGATCAGACCGCTCAGAGCTTGCACGGACGGGCCCTGACCGAAACCCGCACACCTGTCCGATGCGCTACGCCTAAGCGGTCTCGGTGGAGGCGTGCCCCACTCCCCCGAGACCGCTCAGCCCACGTTCCTGCCCGAGCGGTGGGCCTCGAGGGCCTGCCGGGTCTCCTCCTCGATCAGGTCGGTGTTGATCGCCACGGCCGCACGCACCCCGGCCGCGGCCGCGCCGGCCAGCTGCTCCATCGGGCCGGCCACGTTCCCGGCCGCCCAGACGCCCCGCAGCGCGGTGGCCCCCGTCGCCGGATCCGCTTCCAGGCAGGTGCCGATCGCCACCCCGGCCCGCTCCACGCCGGCGACGGGCAGTCCCAGGCTCGCCGCCACCCCGGCGCGGGCGGTGAACCGCGGCCCCACCACGAGGGCCGTGCACGCCACGGCGCCTCCGCCGGCCAGGGCCACCCCGGCCAGCCGGCCGTCGACGACGTCGAGGCCGGTCACCTCGCCCTCCGCCACCGCGATGCCGAGGGCGGCCAGCAGCTCCCGGTCCTCGCCGCTGAGCGGCCAGGTGTGGGACAGCAAGGTGACCCGTTGGCTCCAGTTCCGCCACATCTGCGCCTGGTGCACGGCGACCGGGCCGGTGGCCAGCACCGCAATCGGCTCGTCGCGGACCTCCCAGCCGTGGCAGTACGGGCAGTGCAGCACGTCCCGCCCCCAGCGCTCCCGGAGCCCCGCAATCTCCGGCAGCTCGTCCGCCAGGCCGGTGGCGATCAGCAGCCGGCCGGCCCTGACCGCCGACCCGTCGGCGCACCGGACCAGGAAGCCGCCCCCGGGCAGCCGGTCGGCCGCGATCGCGGTGCCGGCCGCCCCGGACCGGATCCCGCCCCCGTACCCGGCGACCTCCGCCCGCCCCACGGCCAGCAGCTCCGCCGGGCTCGCCCCGTCCCGGCCCAGGTACCCGTGCAGGTGGGCGGCGGGGGCGTTGCGTGGGCTGCCGGAGTCGAGTACGAGTACCGACCGGCGGGCCCGGGCCAGGGTCAGCGCCCCGGCGAGTCCGGCGGTCCCGCCGCCCACGACCACCACGTCGAAGAAGCCCGCCTGCATGTCGCTGTCGTCGCCGATGCCGATGCCGTCCGTTGCGTTGTCCATACCGGTGAGGGTGTGGCCGCAGGCGCCCGCTTGACAAATACTCTTGCCGAACCGGCAAATGGAGCCATGGCCACCGAGGAGCAGCCGCAACGGCAGCGGGACGACCAGCGGCAGCAGGACGACGAGGAACTCGCGGACGTGCTGACCGCCGTCGGGCCACGGCTGCGCGCCCTGCGCCTGCAGCGCGGGAGCACCCTCGCCCAGCTCGCCGAGGCCACCGGGATCTCGCTCTCCACCCTCTCCCGGCTGGAGTCCGGGCAGCGCCGGCCGACGCTGGAGCTGCTGCTTCCGCTGGCCAAGGCGCACCGCGTGGCGCTGGACGAGCTGGTCGGCGCGCCGGAGACGGGCGATCCGCGGATCCGCCCGCGGCCGTTCGTCCGGCACGGCTGCACGTACGTGCCGCTCAGCCGCAATTTCGGCGGGGTGCACGCGTTCAAGCAGATCCTGCCGCCCCTGGACGGGCCGCCGGTCGACCCGGAGCTGCAGGTCCACGAGGGCTACGAGTGGCTGTACGTGCTCTCGGGGCAGGTCCGGCTGCTGCTCGGCGAGCACGACCTCGTACTCGGCGCCGGGGAGGCCGCCGAGTTCGACACCCGCACCCCGCACGCCTTCTTCAATGCGGGTCCGCAGCCCGCCGAGTTCCTCAGCCTCTTCGGACCGCAGGGCGAGCGGATCCACGTACGCGCCAGACCCACCACCCCACCGAAGCAGGAAAGCGGAGCACAGCGATGACGACGCCGAACGACCGGCCCGAACGCCCCGCCCGGGCCGTCCCGCAGCCCAACGCCGTCGTCGGCGTCGGGCTGGTCGTGGCCGACGCCGAGGGCCGGGTGCTCCTCGGGCAGGCGCACGACGGCCGCTGGGAGCTGCCCGGCGGGAAGGTCGACCCCGGGGAGAGCTTCGAGCAGGCCGCGGCCCGGGAACTGGCCGAGGAGACCGATCTGCGGGTGGCTCCCGAGGACGTCCGGATCCTGACCGTCCAGCTCTCCCCGAAGGCCGGGGTGACCCGCCTGACCGCGGGGGCCGTCACCACCTCCGCCGAGGGCACCCCCCGGGTCACGGAGCCGCACAAGATCCTGCGCTGGCAGTGGTTCGCCCCGGACGGGATCCCGGATGCCCTGTACGCCCCCTCGACGGGGGTCCTGCGCACGTGGCGCCCCGAGCTCGGGCCCACCCTGCCGCCCGTCCCGTCCTACGACTACCCGACGGCACAGGGCCCGGCGGCATAAGGGTCCGGCGGCGTGGGACCCGCCCGCAGGGGCCGCCGACCTCCTGTGACATCTCCCACCCCCTCTTGCCACAGGAAAGAAGGCATACCTAAGTTCAGACGTATGGCCCCACACCACCCCACACCCCCCACCGGCCCGGGCACCCCGGCGCTGGTCGACTTCACCGTCGACCTCACCGCGCAGGAGGTGCTCCGCCGGGCCCAGGTCATGGAAGCCCTCGGCTCCGACTGGGACCCGATCGAGGTACTGCGCGGCGAGGAGGCGGCGTACGACCTGCTGTACTCCGGCCTCGACGAGGAGCAGCAGCGCGTGTACGACGACCTGGTCGCGGCCGGCGTGCTGCCCTCGCGCGGGGGCGGCCGTGCTGCCGCTTGACCCGCAGGCGGACATCGGGCGCCGCGCGTGGGTCACCTGTCCGAGCTGCAACGACAGTCGCGGGTGCGATCCGTGCGAGCAGCAGCGCACGTGCTCCGAGCACTGGCGCTACCTGCTGTCCAACACCGGCAGCCTGCTGCACCTGCAGTGCCCGTCCTGCACGCACGTCTGGGTGCACGAGAGCGGTTTCGGCGCGACCCGTTCCCTGTGGAACCGCATCACCAGCGGCCGCACCGGGCTCTGACCGGGGCGTTCACCCGGCTGCCGGGCGCGACGCCGGATCACACCCCCGCCGGGGCCTTCTGCGCGAAGTGGCCCTCGCGCAGGTCCTCCGCCAGCAGCCGCTTCGCGATCGCGTCGGCCGCCGCCCGGAGTTCCTCGCTCCGCGGGCGGCCGCGGTCCTTTTCCAGCTGGTCGCCGAGCCAGTCGCCCCATGCCTTCGAGATGGTCGCCGCCTCCCGCTCCCCCGCCGCCGTGAGGGTGAAGAAGGTGCCCTCGTGGGTCAGGTAGCCCTCCTCGATCATCCGGTCGAAGACGGGCAGCAGGACCTCCGGGGGCAGGGAGCGGCGCGAGGCGACGAGTCCGAGGCTGGCGTGCCCGACGGTGCGGGTCATGAGCTCCACCTGCATCACCGCCCATGCGCCCGCCACGTCCAGCCGGGTGTCCGAGGCGTTCACGATCGCCCGCGCCGTCTCCGGCCCCATGTTCCGCACGAGCGTGCCGACCGCCAGCTCCAGCAGCTTGGCCGAGTTGCCGGAGGCCGTGACCGGTGAGGCGAAGCCGTCGCCCATGTCCGTCGACGCCGCGCGGGCGGTGTCGCGCAGCGGGACCTGTTTGAGGAAGAGCGCGACGACGAAGCCGATCCCGGCCACCGGCACGGTCCACAGGAACACCGTGTGCAGCGTCTGCGCGTACGCCTCGACGATCGGCCCGGCCGCCGCCGGGTCGAGCCCGTGGACGCCCCTGGGGCTCTGGGCCGCCTCGGCCAGCTGCGCCGGATCGCCGCCGGTGGCCCGGGCGGCCTCCGCGACCGCCTTGTCCAGCGCAGGGCCCAGGGTGTTGGCGTAGATAGTGCCGAAGACGGCGGTGCCGAACGAGCTGCCGAGCGTACGGAAGAACGTGACGCCTGACGTGGCGGTGCCGAGGTCGGCGTAGTCCACGGTGTTCTGCACGGCGATCGTGAGGACCTGCATGCACAGGCCGATCCCGGCACCGAGCACGAACATGTACAGCGATTCCAGCCAGGCGCCGGTCTCCGGACCCATGCGGGACAGCAGGTACAGCCCGATCCCCATCACCAGGCAGCCCACGATGGGGAAGATCCGGTACCGCCCGGTCTTGCTGGTGACGTTGCCGCTGAAGACGGATGCGATCAGCAGGCCGATCACCAGCGGCAGGGTCCGTACGCCCGAGACCGTGGCGGAATCCCCGTCCACGAACTGCAGGTACGTCGGCAGGAACGTCATCGCGCCGAGCATGGCGAAGCCGACCACGAAGCTGAGCACCGAGCAGACCGTGAAGACCGGGTTGCGGAACAGCCGCATCGGCAGCATCGGTTCCGCCGCCCGCGTCTCGACCAGGCAGAACAGGGCCAGGGCCAGCACGCCGAGCACGAAGAGCCCGATGATCGTCGCGGAGCCCCAGGCGTACTCGTTCCCGCCCCAGCTGGTGGCCAGGATCAGGGCACTGGAGCCCACCGCGACCAGGGCGATGCCCAGGTAGTCGATACGGGTCCCCCCGGCGGCCCGGACCGAGGGGATCGTCCGGGCCGCCGCGATCACCACCAGGATCGCGATCGGGACGTTCACGTAGAACGCCCAGCGCCAGGTCAGGTGGTCGGTGAACAGGCCGCCGAGCAGGGGCCCGATGACGGTCGCGACCCCGAAGACGGCGCCGATCGCGCCCTGGTACTTGCCGCGTTCGCGCAAGGGGACCACGTCGGCGATCAGGGCCATGGAGGTGACCATCAGGCCGCCGGCGCCGACGCCCTGGACCCCCCGCCACAGGATGAGCAGCGACATGTTGCTCGCCAGGCCGCACAGGAACGAGCCGGTGATGAAGACGATCGCCGAGATCTGGAAGATCAGTTTCCGGCCGAAGAGGTCGCCGAATTTTCCCACCAGCACCGTCGCGACGGTCTCCGCGAGCAGGTAGGAGGTCACCACCCACGACATGTGGTCCCCGCCGCCGAGATCCGCCACGATCGTGGGCAGGGCGGTCCCGACGATCGTCTGGTCGAGGGCCGCGAGCAGCACGCCCAGCATGATCGTGCCGAAGACGACATTGCGCCGCCGCCGGTCGAGCTCAGGAGGCGCCGCGGCTGCGGCGGAGGCTTCGGCGGGGGCAGTCGTCACATCTCGCACTCTCACAGCGCCCCCACCCCGCCGCATGCGCACTGGGCCGTACGAGGGACCTCCGCCGGGCTTCCCGGCGGGGGATCAGCGCAGGTAGGCCAGCCCCGGGTGCTCGGCCGCGTAGCCGTCCAGGAGCCGCCGGGCCACCCCGACCGAGTCCACCAGCGGGTGCAGCGCGAAGGCCTTGACGGCGTCGGCCCGGGAGCCGCTCGCGGCGGCCGCGAGGACCTCCCGCTCGACCGCCTTGACCGAGGTCACCAGGCCCACCGCGTGCAGCGGCAGCGGGTCCACGGCCACCGGGTGCGCGCCGTTCGCGTCGACCAGGCAGGGCACCTCGATGACCGCCTGCGCGTCGAGCACGGACAGGGTCGAGCGGTTGCGGACGTTGAGGATCAGCGTGGCCCGCTCGTCCCGGGCGATGGCCCGCATCAGCGCGAGCGCGACCTTCTCGTACCCGCCGGACTCCAGATCGCTCTCGTCGCGCTCGCCGACGCCCGCCGCCTCGCGGTTCGCGGCCATGTACGTGGCCTCCCGCTCGGCCCGGGTCCGGTCCCAGGCGGCCAGCGCCGCCCCGGCCGGCCTGTCCGTGCGGCCCGCCTCGGCATAGAAGCCGCGCTGCTGGTCGCGCAGGAACGCGCCGCGGGTCTGCTCGGCCTCCGTGTACGCCCGTACGGTGTCACGGTTGAAGTAGTAGTAGTGCAGGTACTCGTTGGGGATCGCGCCGAGCGAGCGCAGCCACTCGGCCCCGAACAGCCGGCCCTCCTCGAAGGACTCCAGCGCTTCGGTGTCGGCCAGCAGCCGGGGCAGTTCGTCACGGCCGCCGATGCGCAGCCCGCGGAGCCAGCCCAGATGGTTGAGGCCGACGTAGTCGATCCAGGCCTCCTCCGGGCGGGCGCCGAGCAGCCGGGCGACGCGCCGGCCGAGTCCCACCGGGGAGTCGCAGATCCCGATCACCCGGTCGCCGAGCTCCTCGGCCATGGCCTCGGTGACGAGCCCCGCCGGGTTGGTGAAGTTGATGACCCAGGCCTCGGGGGCGGTACAGGCGACCCTGCGGGCGATCTCCCGGGCGACCGGAACCGTCCGCAGGCCGTACGCGATCCCGCCCGCGCCGACCGTCTCCTGGCCCAGCACGCCCTCGGCCAGGGCGACCCGCTCGTCCGCGGCGCGCCCCTCGAGGGCGCCGACGCGGATGGCGGAGAAGACGAAGTCGGACCCGCGCAGGGCCTCGTCGAGATCCCCGGTGGCGGTGACGGCCGGGGCGTCGGGCGCTCCGGAGGCGGTCGCCTGGTCGGCGAGCACCCGGGCCATGGCGCCGAGCCGGGCGGGGTCCTCGTCGTACAGCGTCACCTGGGTGACACGGCCCTCGGCATGGTCGCCGAGCAGTGCACCGTAGACGAGCGGTACCCGGAATCCGCCCCCGCCGAGGATGGTCAGCCGCACGCCCTACCGCCCTTCGCCCGTGCCACGATCGGTGCCACGATCCGTGGCATCCGCTCCGTGGCACGTGATCGACACATGATGGAGGGCTCCAGTGTCCCCTGCCGGGCGGCGCGGCGGGGGCCCGGTCGCTCAGTCCTCCAGCGACGGGACGGCGCGCAGCCGGGGTCCCAGGTGGAGCGGGGCGGCGGCGCCGGGGACCGGACCCGTCGCCGCGCCCTGCGGCGTCGACAGGACCATGGTGATCCGGGTGAGGCCCATCCCGTCGAGCATGCGGCTGGATTCGGCCACCAGCCGGCAGCGTACGTGCCCCCAGCGCGGGTCCCAGTGGCGGACGGTCCGCACGGCCCCGTCGCGCTCGGCGGCGTCGGCCCCGTGGGTGCTCAGCCAGTGCGGCACCCCGTAGCGGTAGGCCGCCTCCATGAACGGGTCGCGGGCCACCTCCTGGCGGATGCTGCTCAGGCCCTCGTCCTCCGGGGCGGCGGCGAGCGCGTTCGCGAACTGGGCCAGCAGCGGGACGCACCAGGCCGGTTCGTGGTCCTCCAGCACGGCTGCGGCGTCCGGGTGGAACAGCACGAAGCGCAGGAAGTTGTCGTCGGGCAGGGCGGTCGGGTGGGGGCGCACCGACTGGAAGAGCTTGTCGAACGCCGAGTTGGTGAGCGCCACGTCCCAGCGGTGGTCCACCAGGAAGCTCGGGTAGGGCACGGCCTCCATGAGTGCCGCATAGTCGCACAGGTAGTCGCGCTGGGCGGGGTCCTGGGGCAGCCGGCTCTCCTCGGCCGCCCGCCAGGTCGGCGGGGGGTCCCGGTCGACCATGACGCGGAAGAGCCAGAAGCACTGCCGCTCGCTCATCTCCAAGGCCTCGGCCAGGGCGAGCAGTTTGCGGTCCGTCCACTCCTTGACCAGGCCGCGCTCCCAGTTCCCGTAGGCGCGGACGCTGATACGGAGCCGGGCGGCGAGGTCTTCCTGGCTCAGGCCGAGCTCCTCGCGCCGCTGGCGCAAAATCTCCTTGCGTCGCTCCGACCGCACTGCGCCGCGTGCGGACTCCTCGCCCGCCAGGCGCTCCTCACCGGCTCGGGCGAGGCCATCGGACGGGCCCACCGCTGCGAGATGTGGCACCGAGAGCTCCCCCTCTTCACGGTCTGGATCTTCAATTACCTGTGGCGATCCTGCTACCGACTTCATTCGAGTGTCAACTATCGTGGCAATTCCAGCCTCTTGACAGCTCATTCCCGCCACAGCTGTGGCAAGTTCTGGCCCTGTGGCGGCTCCTCGGCTAGATTCCAAAAGCCGACCTTGTGCCCGTACCGACCCCGCCGCGATCTAGGAGAACCACTGGTGACAGACGGCTTCCCGGCTCCCGTCGCGGTGGCCAACGCGCCCCTGGCAGCCACCGTCACGCGCGTCGCCGAACTCGCGGGCAAGATGGGCCGCGACCTGAACAAGGTCTTCGACCTGCGCCGCCTCTCAGAGGCCTCCGGCGTCCCCGCCGACGTGGTCAGGTCCCTGCTGGACGGCCGGCCCGCCGTCGAGCCCTGTCTGCAGACGCGCTTCCTCCAGCGTCTCGACCTGCTCCGGCGCACCCGGCTGAAGCCCAACGGGCGCCGCTACACGCAGCAGGAGATCGCGGACGGCGCCGGCATGTCGCGCCAGCAGGCCGGCGCCCTGATCAACGGCGACCGCAGGCCCACCATGGAGCACTGCGACGCGATCCAGCGGTTCTTCGGCGTCCACGCCGGTTTCCTCACCGCGCACGACGCGGAAGCCCTCACCGACGCGCTCCAGCGGACCGAGCAGCAGCTGCTCCAGGACTTCGCGGGCCGCACGCGCGAAACCGTACCCGCCCCGGCGGCTTCGACCGGCGATCCGCTGGCAAGACTCCTCCAGAACCACGGTGTCCGGGGCATCGCCTGGCGCGCCGCCCAACTGCCCAGCGACAAGCACCGGGACAAGGTGACCGAATGGCTGGACATGCTTCTCGAAAGCGTCAAACCGAATGAATGATGACCCAGTCGAGAGTCTGGGTCTGATCCTTGAGTCCTGATCCGGATCCGCGCCGACGGGGAGAACGGTGAGCATAGGCAGAGAGCAGCGCCGGTTGTGCAGCGAACTGGTGGCCGGGCTCCGGCTGACCGCGCCCGTGGAACCCGTGGACCTCTACGCCGCCCTCTGCGAGGGCATGAGCAAGCACCGCGGCCGCCGGGTGGACTTCCGGATGGCCTCGTTCCCGCCGGGGACGGCCAGCGGCCTGTGGCTCGACATGGCGGACCGCGATCTGGTGGTCATCGAGGAGCGCACCGCACCGGACCACCAGCTGGTCATCCTGGGCCACGAGCTGTGGCACATGAAGGCCGGCCACTGCAGCCACCACGTCGACGGAGCCGCCGTCGCCGCCCGGCTGCTGAGCGACGAGGCCGATCTCGGGGAGACCGTCCGACGCGTCGCCGCGCGCACGCGCGCCGACGTCTCGGAGGAGACCGAGGCGGAGACGTTCGGTTTACTGCTGGGCAGCCGCTGCCGGACCTGGCTCGCCGGTTCCGCGAGCCACCGGGCGCCCGCACAGCGTGACCAGTTGGCGGGCCGCATCGAGGCCTCGCTCGGATACCGGGGGCACAGGAACGACCGTTGAACGGCCAGGACTACTACATACCGGCAGCCGCCCTGGCGGTCTCACTCGCCTTCAAGCTGCCGGCGCTACGGAACAACTGGCGCGACCCGCTGCTGCGGTCGGTCTGTGCCCTGCTGATCCTGGCCGGATCGGTGTTCACCTTCGCCGCTCCGCCCACCATCGAGGCGGTCAACCGCTGGACCGGCGTCACCAACTTCTCCGCACCGCTCGTCTACTGCCTGATCACCCTGTTCAGCGCCGCCTGCCTGGTACTGATCGTGAACTGGCGCGGCGGCCCGCCCGAAGTGACCCGGCGCATCTCGCGCCGCTGGATCCTCGGATACACCGCGGTCGTCGTGGTGCTGGTGGTGCTCTTCCTGCTCGGTGAGGCCCCGGTCGAGCGGCTGCGCGACTTCGACACCTACTACGCCAACACCCCGTACATCCAGCAGATGATCGCCCTCTACCTGACGGCGCACCTGGTGGCGGCCGTCGTGATGGTGGCCATGTGCTGGCGCTGGTCCCTCCAGGTGCACGGCTGGCTGCGGATCGGCCTGATGATCATCGTCTCGGGCTACATCTTCAACCTCAGCTACGACGCCACCAAGATCTCCGCCGTCGTCGCCCGCTGGGCGGGCCACGACCTCGACGGCCTGAGCACCTTCATCGCCCCGCCGCTCGCCTCCGTCGGCGCGCTGATCAGTGCGATCGGCTTCGTACTGCCCCTGCTGTGCCAGCGGCTGTCCGACAGCTGGCAGACCTGGACGACGTACCGGCGGCTCGGCGCGCTGTGGCACGAGGTCCAGATCGGCGCGCCCGTCGGCACGCCCTGCGTGCAGATGTCCTGGTGGGCCCCGGCCGAACTGCGGGTGATCCAGCGCGAGTCGGACATCCACGACGGATTCCTGCACCTCGGCCCGTACTTCGACCTGGGCCGCCGCGACGAGGCGTACGCGCGGGCCCTCGCGGACGGGGCGGAGGACGAGACGGCACGCGCCGTCGCCGACGCGGCGATGGTCGCGGCCGCCGTCCAGGCCCGCTCGGCGGACCCGGAAGGCGCGGTCATCGGAGCCAGCGAGGAGAGCGTCCTCGACACCCTCGGCAGCGCGCGCGACCTCGTACGGATCTCCCACGCGCTGCGGCATTCGCCGGTGGTGGCCGCCGTACGACGGCGGGTCACGCTGACGGGGAGCGGGCCGGCCTGAGCCGGCCCGCTCGCGCCCCGCTCCGGCGGCCTCAGGGCGTCAGCGCTCGGCCGCGGCCAGCGCCACCTTCGGGAACAGGTCCTGGAACGGGCCCGCGGAATCGATTCCCTCCCGGCCGTAGGGTGCGTCGAAGCTCCACACCATGAACAGCAGGAACACGATCAGCGCGCTGAACAGCCCGGCCAGCAGCAGCTCCCGCCCGGACCGGCGGATCTGCAGGGTGAAGATCAGCCCCACCGTGACCAGCCCGCCGACCAGCAGCCCGAACCACACCACGCTCGGCAGGGTCGACTCGTCGGCCTGCATGCGCGAGTGGCGCGCGTCGTCGGCGGCCGCGATGTGGTCCAGCAGCGGCTGGTAGGCCTGCGCCTGCAGCTCGCTCGTCGGGTTCTGGTGGGTGACGTCGCTGCGCAGCTTGCCGAGCAGCTCGGCGCCCTGCGGGGACGCGCCCTGGCCCGCGGTCAGCAGCGGCCAGTCCACGGCGACGGTGTGGGAGACGTACGCGTCCACCTCGCCACGGATCCGGTCGCGGACGGGGGCCGGGTAGACGTCGGCGCGCTGGGTGACCTCGTACAGCGACTGGGCCTCGCGGCGCACACTGTCCTCGGCGGCGCCGCGCGCCTCCCAGACGCCGGCGATGGCCAGGCCGAGCACGATCGCGTAGACCACGCCCACCATCATCGTCATGTACTCGATGACGTCGGGGGTTTCGCTGGTGTCCTCGTCCTCCGCGACCCGGCGGTGCCGGAGCGCGGTGCAGGCGAGGACGAGGGCGCAGACGAGCGCCATGGCGACGGCCAGGACCAGCCATTCGGACACGAGGGTTCTCCCGTAGGTGGATCGGTGGGTGGGTGCAGGGCGCGGCGGGGTCAGCCGCGGCTCTTGGAACGCGGCCGCAGCGCGGCGGCGGCGAGCACGGCCGGGGTGGTGACGACGACCATGAGCATGACGGTGGACATACCGCCCGGGCCGCGCCGCTCCAGGGCGATCGAGTGGTACGGACGCACGTGGAAGGCGCTCACGGGCGCGGCCGCGGCTGCGGGCCGGGGCGGGGCCGGCGCTTCGCCCGGCGCCGGCTCCGCCACCGCCCCGGGACTCGGCGCGGGCGGCGCAGGCTCCGGCTCCGCGGCCCTCGCCTTCGCCGTCGGCCGGGGCGGCTGCGGCGGCTCGGGTACGGCGACCGCCGGCGCGGGGCCCCGCCCGGGGTGATGGACGGTCGGCCGCTCGGCGCCGGGCAGGACGGCCCGTACCGGAGGCCGGACCGCGGGGGGTGTGGCGGCAGGGGGCGTGGCGGCGGGCGGCCGCGGCTGCCCGGTCGGCACGCAGACGTCGAGCCGGGCCCCGTGGCCGTGGCCCTGACCCTGGCCGGGAACGGGTCCCGTGCCGTCGTCCGCGACCGCCACATGGCCCTGCAGCGGGCAGAGCGCCGCCACCAGGCCTGCTCCGGCGAAGTACTGCCAAGCGGTCACCGCGCGTCCTCCCGTTCCGTCGGCCGCCCCCGGCGGTAGCGGGGGGACGGTTGTGAGGGTTCCGGCTGAAGAAACGATCACGGGAGCGCTTCGATACGCTGCAGACGCGTCAAGATCCCCGACGGATGGGCTACTTCAGGCCATCGGCGGCAGGAGGGCGCGCGCCGAACGACAGCGCCTAAGCCCCGGCGGGCGCACGACGCCGTATGAGGACGCTCCTCCGCCTTGCGATGCACCGCATCCGACGCCGCGCGCTGATCCGCCGGGGATTACGGGACAGCCCTTAGCCGAGGGACAGCGCCGGGCCGGTGACCATGAGCCCGAGGTCGTGGCCGGCGTAGGCGAAGAACGCGAACATGACCAGGGCCGCGCCGCCCAGCGACACGTCCTTGAAGAACTGGACCTGCTCCATCATCTTGGCCTGCGGGTCCTTCTCCGCCCAGAAGCCGTGCATCAGGACGGCCACCGAGAAGGAGAACGCGGCCAGCAGCAACGCCCCGATGTCGGCCCACAGCCCGACGCCCACGCTCACGGCGCCGACGAGCATGGCCAGCCCGCTGGCGACGGTGGCGGGGACGGCGAGGGGCAGCCCGCGGGATGCCGCGTATCCGGCCATCGCCTTCGTCTGGGTCAGGTGGTTCACCCCGGAAGCGGCGAAGAGGCCGATGAAAAGCAGACGGCCGATGAGCACCAGCACATCCATGATGACCTCCGTAGAGCATCAGGTTGCCCTTTTTGCGGCCCGTGCTCTCATAAAGACCATTAACCGGCCCGGCCTATTCCGCCACTGCACCCCGCTCGCCCCCCGGCCCCATGATCGGAGCAGCCCCGCCGGACAGGTACCCCTTCGGGGTCCGGTACGGGCTCGCCTAGGCTGGCCGGATGTCCCGCGTGTCCGAACCCGCCGCCGCCGAGGAGGCCGCCGAGCCGGCCGTCGCCGTCTGGGCGGCGCTGAAGCGGCCGGGCCGTTTCCTCGCCTCCCGGTGGCCGTGGCGCTGCTGGGCGTACCTCGGCAGCGGGATCCTCCTCGGGTACGGGGTCCTGCTCGCGCTGGCGCTGCTCGTCGGGCTGGGGGTGCTGCTGGCCGTGGCAGGGATCGGGCTGCTCCTGCTGCTCGGTGCGGTGGCCGGCGCAGTACCGCTCGGGCAGTTCGAGCGGTGGCGGCTGCGGTGGGTGGAGCCCGTCCCCGTTCCGGATCCGCACATCTCGCTCGCCGGAGCCGGCACCGCCGCCTGGCTGCGGACCCGGCTGCGCGAGCGGGCCACGTGGCGGGAGCTCGGGTACGCGGCCCTGGTCGGGCCAGTGTTCGCCGCGGCCGGATTCGGGGTCGTCACGCTGCTCGCCTTCTCGCTGATCCTCGTGGCGAGCCCGGTCATCGTGTGGGCCCTTGCCCCCGAGACCGTGATGCTGATCCCCGGCAGGCCGGTCTCCGGACCGCTGGAAGCCCTGGCCGGTACCGCCGTCGGACTGGCCGGGCTCGTGGTGGCCGCGTACGCGGGAGGGCTCCTCGCAGGGGCTCAGGTGAAGACCGCGCGGCTGCTGCTCGGGGCGCGCGAGGAGGACGCCCGGGTGCTGGAGCTGACCCGCTCCCGGGTCCGCCTCGTGGACGCCTTCGAGGCCGAACGGCGGCGGATCGAGCGGGATCTGCACGACGGCGCCCAGCAGCAACTGGTCGCCCTCAGCATGACCCTCGGGCTCGCCGAGCTGGAGCTGCGCAGGGTGCCGCAGGCCGCCGACGCGGCCGCCCTGGTGGCCCGGGGCCGCGGTGAAGCACGGCTGGCGCTGGAGCAACTGCGGGACCTCGTACGGGGGATCCACCCGCAGGTGCTCACCGACCACGGGCTCGCGGCGGCCGTCGCGGAGGTCGCGCTGCGCCATCCGGTGCCGGTGACCGTCGACCTGGACGTGCCCCGGCTGCCCGAACCGGTGGAGATCACGGCGTACTTCACCGTCACCGAGGCCCTGGCCAACGCGGCCAAGCACAGCGGCGCCTCGCACATCGGGATCGCCGGTAAGGTCGACGGGGGTCGGCTGACTCTCTCCGTCACCGACGACGGCCGCGGCGGGGCCGATCCCGGCGCGGGAGCGGGCCTGGCGGGTCTCGCGGACAGGGTGGCGATGTTGCAGGGCAGGCTGGTGGTGTCCAGTCCGGTGGGCGGTCCGACCGAACTCCGCGTGGAGGTGCCGTGCTCCGGCTGATCCTCGCGGAGGACTCCGTCCTGTTGCGCGCCGGGCTGACGGAACTCCTCACCCGTAGCGGCCACCACGTCGTCGCCGCCGTCGGCGACGCCGAGGAACTGATACGGGCGGTGGGGGCCGAACGGCCCGACGCCGTCGTCACCGACGTCCGGATGCCGCCCGGCTTCCGCGACGAGGGCCTGCGCGCCGCCCTCGAACTGCGCTCCCGGGACGGCTCGTTGCCGGTGCTCGTGCTCTCGCAGTACGTCGCCACGGCGTACGCGACCCAGCTGCTCACCGCCGGCCCGGCGGCGGGCGGTCCGGCCGGGCTGGGCTACCTGCTCAAGGACCGCGTCGGCGAGGTGGCGGAGTTCCTCGACGCCCTCGAACGGGTCGCCGGGGGCCAGACGGTCATCGACCCCGAGGTGGTCCGGGTCCTGCTGGGCCGGCAGGCGGCGGACCGGCCGCTCGCCCGGCTCACCCCGCGCGAACGCGAGGTGCTGGCCCTGATGGCCGAGGGCCTCAACAACCAAGCCCTGGCAGCCCGGCTGTTCGTCACCGAGGCGGCCGTCGTCAAGCACGCGAGCAGCATCTTCATGAAGCTGGACCTCGATCCGACCGAGGGCAACCGGCGTGTCCTGGCGGTGCTGGCCCACCTGCGGGGCGCGGAGGGCTGACCTCTTTCCCCCACCCCTCCGGGATCCGGCCGGGAAACGGCCCCCGCGGGAAAACTACGCGTCCGAGGAATGCATCTCGGCCCCGCCCCTGACGTCACCCCGGCCCGCGGAGCCGGCCACGATGCGGGAGAACCCGGGGCCGGCCACCGAGCGCGCCCAGACCACCAGCAGCACCGGTAGCGCCAGGTAGCCGAAGCGCCCCGCCGGGGCCAGCAGGAAGGCCAGCGTGAGGCCGATCGCGAGGCGGTCGGCCGCCGCCACCAGCGTGCGCGGCGGCCGCACCGCCAGCGAGAGCGCGACTGCCAGTCCGCCCACCGCGAGCAGAGCCACCGTCAGCCACCAGCCCCAGGTGCCCAGTTCGGCCAGCAGGTGTCCCGGCAGCGGGCTGCTCGCCGGGGTGGGCACCTCTGCCCGCCCGGTCGGGAAGGCGAACACCTGCCGCACCGTCTCCGCCGGCTGGAGCAGCACGCTCGGCAGCACCAGCGCGGCCGTGCCGAGAGCCGCCGTCACAGCGCAGCGCACCGCCGCCCGGCCACCCCGGCAGGCGGCGAGCAGGGCCACCGCCACGGCCACCGCGGGCAGCGCCGTCCACTTCAGCGCGCACGCCCCGGCGAGGGCCGCCCCTGCCAGGACCGGCCGCCCCGCCGCAGCCGCTGCCAGCGCCAGGCAGCACAGCCCGGCCAGCGGCAGGTCCACCCCGCTCACCGCCAACGGCAGCGCCACCACCGGCGAGGCCACCAGCACGGGCACCAGGGGCGACCGCGCCCCGCCGAGCAGGCGGCGCCCCGCCCACATCCCGCCGAACAGGACCGCCGCGCACCAGATCCGGGCGTCGCCCAGCCGTCCCAGCACCGTGTGCGGGATGCCGAGGGCCGCCATGCCCGGCAGGTACGGCGTGTACTCGTCCACTCCGGCGGGCTGGTCCACGTACATCCGCCCGGTCTCCAGCAGCAGCCGACCGGAGCGTTCCACGACCATCACCTCGGACTGCCCCTGGCCGGTCAGCACCAGCCACAGCAGCGGGACGGCGACGGCTCCCACGAGGGCGGCCGCGACGGCGGCCCTCGGCCGCCGGACGGTGAGCGATGCGGCGCACAGGTAGCCGGCCGCCGCGCAGCAGCCCCACAGCCGGTGCGGCCCCAGTGAGGAGAAGAGCGGAAAGGACAGCGCCCAGGCAGCCGCCACGAGCCAGCCGGTCGTCTGAAGGACGGGACGGACACTACGGGAAGGGGTCATGGGCCCATTCCAGCCGCGCACCCCGGCCGGGTCTGCCCACCCAGGTGGACACTTCGGGGTCGGGTTTCCCCTACCTCGCCGCGCCCGCGTAACGGGCAGGGGGTACAGCAAAGGGGCGCGACCCCGGAAGGTCGCGCCCCTTGGCTCGGACGGGGGAGGTCAGCCGGCCTCGGTGCCGCCGAAGCGCTCGCGGTAGGACTCCAGGTCCTCCTCGGTGATCCGCGCGAAGAGGACCGGCGGCACGGTGAACGGCGTGCCCGCCGGGACCGCGTCCAGCGACCTGGCCTGCTCCGGGGTGATCCACGTCGCCGTGTCGTCGGCGAGCGCGAACGCGGAGCGCATGACGCGCGCCGAGGCCGGGATGAACGGCTCCGAGACCACCGAGTAGAGGTGGATCAGGTTCATCGCGGTGCGCAGCGTGAGTGCCGCACCGTCCAGGTCGGTCTTGACCTCCAGCCAGGGGGCCTTCTCGTCGAGGTACGCGTTGCCGGCGGACCACAGGGCGCGCAGCGCGGCCGCGGCCTTGCGGTACTGGAGGGACTCCATGTGGCCCTCGTACTCGGCCAGCAGCTCGGCGATCTGCTCGCCCAGCTTGGCCTCGACCTCGCCGGCCGGGCTGCCCGCCGGGACCTCGTCGCCGAACTTCTTGCGGGAGAAGGTCAGCACGCGGTTGACGAAGTTGCCGAGGGTGCCGCCGAGGTCCTTGTTGACCGTGGCGGTGAAGTGCTCCCACGTGAAGGACGAGTCGTCGGACTCGGGCGCGTTGGCGATGAGGAAGTAGCGCCAGAAGTCGGCCGGGAGGGTCTCCAGCGCCTGGTCGGTGAAGACGCCGCGCTTCTGCGAGGTGGAGAACTTGCCGCCGTAGTACGTCAGCCAGTTGAAGGCCTTGACGTAGTCGACCTTCTTCCAGGGCTCGCGGGTGCCGATCTCGGTGGCGGGGAACATCACCGTGTGGAACGGGACGTTGTCCTTGGCCATGAACTGCGTGTAGCGCACGTCCGAGGCCTCGTACCACCAGGACTTGTAGTCGCGGGTGGCCGGATCGGCGTCCGCCCACTCCTTGGTGGAGGCGATGTACTCGATCGGGGCGTCGAACCAGACGTAGAAGACCTTGCCGTCGGCGGCCAGTTCGGGCCACGTGTCGGCCGGGACGGGGACGCCCCAGTCGAGGTCGCGGGTGATCGCGCGGTCGTGCAGGCCCTCGGTCAGCCACTTGCGGGCGATGGAGGACGCCAGCTGCGGCCACTCCTCCTCGTGCTCCGCGACCCAGGCCTCGACCTCGTGCTGGAGCTTGGACTGGAGGAGGAAGAGGTGCTTGGTCTCACGGACCTCGAGCTCGGTGGAGCCGGAGATGGCCGAGCGGGGCTCGATCAGGTCCGTGGGGTCCAGGACGCGGGTGCAGTTCTCGCACTGGTCGCCGCGGGCCTTGTCGTAGCCGCAGTGCGGGCAGGTGCCCTCGACGTAGCGGTCCGGCAGGAAGCGGCCGTCGACCGGCGAGTAGACCTGCCGGATCGCACGCTCCTCGATGAAGCCGTTCTGCTGCAGCCGGCGCGCGAAGTGCTGGGTGATCTCGGCGTTCTGCTGCGAGGAGCTGCGGCCGAAGTAGTCGAAGGACAGCTCGAAGCCGTCGTAGACCGCCTTCTGGGCGTCGTGCGCCTGCGCGCAGAACTCGGCGACCGAGACGCCGGCCTCCTTGGCGGCGAGTTCGGCGGGGGTGCCGTGCTCGTCGGTGGCGCAGATGTAGAGGACGTCGTGGCCGCGCTGGCGGAGGTACCGGGAGTACACATCCGCCGGAAGCATCGACCCGACCATGTTGCCCAGGTGCTTGATCCCGTTGATGTAGGGAAGCGCGCTGGTGATCAGGTGTCGAGCCATCCTCGGATGCTCCATTTCGTCTATGCGGTGACAACGTGCCGTGACGGATTGTGATGCGGTTCATCGTATCGAACCGCCGAAAGGCCACGCGCCGCATTTCTTCGGGGTGGACATAACGCAAAAGCGAGGGACGTGACCTCTCCGTCACGGCCCTCGCAGTGGGCCCATGCTACAGCCGGACCGGATCACCGCGGACCGGCGTCCGGGGTTCGGCGGGCGGGCCTGCCGCGGGGGTCGTCCTGGCTGGTCACACGGCGTACGCCGGTGCATGGCGGCCCGGCTTGGCCCCGGCATATGCGTATGCGCGGACTGGGCCCGCGGGCGGTCGAAGTCGGTCACGCGCCGATCATCACCGAACGTAATCTCTCGACGTCTCTCTTCTGCGCCCCCCGGGTGCGCCCGCACTGCCAGGCTGTCCGCGCACAGGGGATGAGGTGAGGTGGAACGGTGAGCGATGGCGGACCAGAGGAGTCCGGTGGGGCCGTGGGACTGCCCAGCCGACGGCGGCGGCCGACGCCGATGAGTCAGTGGAACCCGACGGCACGCCTGTCGTACTGGGCGTTCCACGCCAACCGGCGGCCCTCGTACATGCGTTTCGCGTACCTGCAGCTGGGCTCCGACAAGGCTGCCGAGGACGCGGTGGACGCCACCTTCGACTCGATCATGAACGAGTGGTTACGAATGCTCCACATGGACCGGCTCGACGCCTACGCCTGGACCATCCTCAAGCAACGGCTGGTCGACCGGCAGCAGCGGCGCAGCACCTGGCCCGAACCGATGGACATCAGCGCCTTCGAGGCCGCCCTCAAGGATGCCCACGCCGACCGGTACGAGGTGCTGACCGACACCATCCGCTTCTACTCCGCCGTGTCCCGGCTCGCCGAGCGCCAGCGCGACGCCGTGCTGCTGCGCTACGGGCTCCAGTGCACCCCCGGCGAAGCCGCCTCCGTGATGGGCGTCGACGAGGCCACCGTCCGCTCGCAGCTCGGCCAGGCCCACCGGCGGCTCGCCCGCCTGCTCGACACCTCCGCCGAATCATGAGGCGGCGCGAGGGCAAGGAGGAGCGCGGCGGCGACGCCACCCGCCGCTCCCTGACCGAGTTCCTGACCCGGGCCGGGGTCCGCGACCGGTACCCGCACTACGACCTGGGCGCGGCCGAGGCGCGGCTGCTGCGCGCCGCCCGGGGGCAGGCCGCCGCGGCGCCCTCCCGGCGCCGGGCGTACGGGTGGAGCGACCCCGCGCGGGACTGCCCGCTCGACTCCGAACGGGCCCGGCGCGACCTGAAGGCCGTCTGCCTGGCCGCCGTGTGCACCCCGAAGGCCGAGGCGCAGCTGACGGCCTTCGTCGAGAGCGGGCACACCGATCTGGCCGGGGCGGTCGTCTTCGGCTGCCTGCTGCACCTGGCCGGGCTGCGCGAAGGCGCCCGCTTCTGGTGGCAGTTCGCCGCCGGCTCCGGGCGGGCGCGGACCGCACCGGCCGCGTACTGCCTGTTCCTCGACCACTCGCGGCGAGGGGAGCACCACGACGCGCGGATCTGGGCGCGCGAGCTGGGCCGGCGCGGCTTCCGGCCGAACGGCCGGCGGGATCTGCGCGAGGTGCGGCTGTGCGCGCAGGCGACGGTTCTGCGTTACGTCGACCAGCTCGACGATCCCGATCTGGGCCAGGTGCCGCTGCCGAGGCCGGGACTGCCCTCGGCGCTCGACGCGTTCCGGCCGGCGCCCCCGGTGGTGGCGCAGTCCCCGGAGCGGACCCGGCTGGGCGCGGGGCCGCTGCGGCATCCCGCGCTGGCGTCGGCGGCGCGCGACGGCCGCGCTCGGGGCGGGACGAGCGAGGCCCTGGCCCAGGCGCGGCGCGCGCTGGCCGTCGTACGGGTCCTCGAGAAGCATCCGCTGGGGGTACGGGCCGGCCAGCTGGGGCGGGAGGCCGGTCTGGCGGAGGCGGAGCTGTGGCCGCTGCTGGCGATGCTGTGCGAGGAGGAGTACGCGTACCGGCCGGGCGCGGGCGTGTACGCGCGCGGGCCCGCCCTCGACCGGCTCGCCGCCCCGGGCGGCAGCGGGCTGGCGGGCCAGCTCCAGCGCACCCTGGCACTGGCCCGGGACAGCGCGGGCGCCGCGGTGTACCTGAGCCGGTATGCCGAGGGGGAGGTCAGGATCACCCAGATGGCCGACGGGCCGGGGGCGCCGCCGGTGCAGGAGTGGGTGGACTTCAAGGCCGCGGCGCATGCCAGCGCCGTCGGCAAGTGCCTGCTGACCCAGCTCGACCACGACCTCCGCCGCGACCATGTCGCCCGGTACCGGCCGGCCCGGTTCACCCCTCGGACGATCACCGACAGCCGAGTGCTGTTCAGCGCCCTCGACGCGCTGGCTCCGGGCGCGCCGGTCTTCGACCTGCGCGAGTACTCACCGGGTGTGGTGTGCTCGGCGGTGCCGATCGCGACCGGCGACGCCGCCGGGAGCCTCGCGCTGTCGCTGCCCGCGAACCGCGCCCACCGGCTGCCCGAGGCCACCGAGGCCCTGCGCCGCAAGGCCGTCCCGGTGCTCCTGGCGCTGCTCCTGTCGGGCGCGATCCCCCCGGACGCGCCGGCCGCCCCGGCTGTCGCAGAGGCCCCGGACGCCGGGGAGGCCGCGACGGCCACCCCCCTCCCCCGTCCGTCGCACGTCACTCCGGAGACCCTCCGCCACCTCCGCAGTCTCTTCCGCACCCCACTGACCCGGGCCACGCCGTCCCCGGCCGGTCCCCACCTGGTCAGCGACACCGCGGCGGAGGCGGCGTACTTCTTCGACCCGCGCCCGGAATCCGGTCCGCCCCGCCTGGCCCTCCCCCTCACCTTCGCCCCCCTCACCCCGGGCAGCCTCCCCCAGTCCGAAGGCCTCCTGATCCTGGGCACCTGACCCAGCCCCTTCCAGCCCCGCCGCCGGGACGGTCAGGCGGGGCGGGTGAGGCGGTCTGCGCCCGAGAGGATCGCGGCCGCCAGTGCCTCCGCCGCCTGCGAGCTCCGCTCGCCCCGCAGCAGCGCGAACTCCACCGAGCCGAGGTCAGGCAGCCCCGGCACCCGGACCAGCCCCGGCGGGATCAGCCCCCGCGTGTGCGCCATCACGCCCAGGCCTGCCCGCGCCGCCGCGACCAGCCCGCTCAGGCTGCCGCTCGTGCACGCGATCCGCCACGCCCGCCCGTCCCGCTCGAGCACCTCCAGTGCCCGGGCCCGGGTGATCCCCGGCGGCGGGAAGACGATCAGCGGTACGGGCCGGTCCGGGTCCACCCGCAGCCCCTCCGCGCCGATCCACACCATCCGGTCCCGCCACACCAGCCGGCCCCGCTCGTCCCCCGGGCCGCGCCGCTTCGCCAGGACGAGGTCGAGCCGCCCTGCGTCCAGCCGTTCGTGCAGGGTCCCGGACAGTTCGACCGACAGTTCCAGGTCCACCTCGGGATGCTCGTGCCGGAAGCCCTCCAGGATCTCCGGCAGCCGGGTCAGCACGAAGTCCTCCGACGCCCCGAACCGCAGCCGCCCCCGCAGCCGTGTCCCGGTGAAGTAGGCCGCCGCCCGCTCGTGCGCCTCCAGGATGGTCCGGGCGAAGCCCAGCAGCGCCTCGCCGTCCTCCGTCAGCTCCACGCTGTGCGTGTCCCGGAGGAAGAGCTGCCGTCCCGTCGCCTCCTCCAGCCGCCGTACGTGCTGGCTCACCGTGGACTGCCGGACGCCGAGCCGGCCGGCGGCCTGGGTGAAGCTGAGCGTCTGGGCCACCGTGAGGAACGTGCGCAACTGGACCGGGTCGTACATGGCAGGCATGGCTTCATGCTCCCACGGCCATCACGAACCGCAATGACAGTAAGTGCGGTGTGCAGGTTTCCCGATCACCGGCCGAGCGCCACGATGAGGAGGCACACGGGGCACGCTCCCGCCCCGCCACCACCACGACAGCAAGAGAGCCCCGTACATGCGCCGCCCGCAGATACCTTCCTGGCTGCCCCTGGACCCGTACGTCCTGGCCCTCCTCGGCACGGTCGGCCTCGCCGCGCTGCTGCCCGCCCGCGGGCCGGCGGGCTCCGTCGCCGAGGGCGCCGCCACCGGTGCCGTGGCCCTGCTCTTCTTCCTCTACGGTGCCCGGCTGTCCACCCGCGAGGCCCTCGACGGCCTGCGCCACTGGCGGCTCCACCTGACCGTGCTGGCCTGCACCTTCGTCCTCTTCCCGCTGCTCGGCCTGGCCGCCCGCGGGCTGGTCCCCACCCTCCTCACGCCCCCGCTCCACAGCGGACTGCTCTTCCTGTGCCTGGTCCCCTCGACCATCCAGTCCTCGATCGCGTTCACCTCGATCGCCCGCGGCAACGTCCCCGCGGCGATCTGCGCGGGCTCGTTCTCCAGCCTCGCCGGCATCTTCCTCACCCGCTCCTCGCCGCCGGTCTGCTCGGCAACAGCGGGGGCGGGTTCTCCCTCGGCTCCCTCGTCAAGATCGTCCTCCAGCTCCTGCTGCCCTTCCTGCTGGGCCAGGTGCTGCGCCCCTGGGTCGGCGGTTTCCTGGTCCGGAACAAGACGGTCCTCGGCTTCGTCGACCGCGGCTCGATCCTGCTCGTCGTCTACGCCGCCTTCAGCGCGGGCATGGCCGCCGGGATCTGGCACCAGGTCAGCGTCCCGCGCCTGGCCGCACTGCTGGCGGTGGAGGCCGTACTGCTCGCCGTCATGCTCCTGGTCAGCTGGTACGGGGCGAAGCGGCTCGGGTTCGGCCGGGCGGACCGGATCGCCATCCAGTTCGCCGGGTCGAAGAAGAGCCTCGCGGCCGGACTGCCCATGGCCAGCGTGCTGTTCGGGGCCCAGGCGAGCCTCGCCGTGCTGCCGCTGATGCTGTTCCACCAGATGCAGCTGATGGTGTGTGCGGTGCTGGCGCGCCGCCGCGCCCGGGACGCCGGGGCCGCAGCGGACGGCGAACTGCCCGCCGGACATGTGGCGGAGGTCTCCCCCGGGCCCCAACACCCTGCGCGGCAGGCCCGGTAACGTGCGGCGGTGACCTGGATTCGCCCGCTCGCCGCCCACGCCGAACGCCCCTGCACCCTCGTGGTCTGCCGCGGCTGCTGCTGCGGGGACCCCCGCAAGAACCCCGGCTCCGACCACGCCGGCCAGCTGGCCCGGCTGCGTGAGGCCGCCGCCGCGTCGGGGGGCCGGCTGGCCGTCCGTACGAGCGAGTGCCTCGGGCCGTGCGCCCAGGCCAATGTCATCGTGGTCCAGCCCACCACCGAAGCGCGCCGCCGGGGCGCCCGAGCGGCCTGGTTCGGCTGGGCGCTGGACGACACCGCGACCGACGAGGTCATCGCGTGGGCGGAATCCGGCGGCCCCGGCGTCACCCCCGTCCCGGCGACATTGGACCTCCACCGCATCGACCCGCCCGAGCCCAAGCCCAGGCCGGAAACGAAGCGGCGCACCCGCCGGGGCCGCTGACCGGAGGACCGGAAGACCACAGGCCGAAGGACCGGACCGCGGGGGCGCCCGGGGAACCGCTACAGGGTGATCCGCTCCTCGCCCGCGTAGATGTTCATGTTCTGCCCGCGCAGGAAGCCGACCAGGGTCAGGCCCGACTCCAGGGCCAGGTCCACGGCCAGCGAGGACGGCGCCGAGACGGCGGCCAGGATCGGGATGCCCGCCATCACCGCCTTCTGTGCGAGCTCGAACGAGGCCCGGCCGGACACCAGCAGCACCGCGCCCGCCAGCGGCAGGAGACCGGCCTGGAAGGCCCGGCCGACGATCTTGTCGACGGCGTTGTGCCGGCCGACGTCCTCCCGCAGGTCCAGCAGCTCGCCCTGCGGGGAGAACAGCCCGGCAGCGTGCAGGCCGCCGGTGCGGTCGAACACCTTCTGTGCCGCGCGGAGCCGGTCCGGCAGCTCGCCCAGGAGCTCCGCGGGAATCCGTACGGTGTCTTCGGCCGCGCTCCGCCGGAGCGGGAAGCGGGTCGCCGTGCGCACCGCGTCGAGGCTGGCCTTTCCGCACAGGCCGCAGGAGGAGGTGGTGTAGACGTTCCGTTCGAGCGTGATGTCCGGCAGCACCACCCCGGGCGCGAGCTGCACGTTGACCACGTTGTAGGTGTTCGAGCCGTCCTCCGTCGCCCCCTCGCAGTAAGTCACGGCCTGTACGTCCGATGCGGAGCCGAGCACGCCCTCGCTCACCAGGAAGCCCACCGCCAGCGCGAAATCGTCGCCGGGGGTGCGCATCGTGATGGCGAGCGGTTTGCCGCTCAGCCGTATCTCCAGCGGCTCCTCGGCGACCAGCGTGTCCGGGCGGACTCCGCTCACCCCGTTCCGCACCCGGACGACACGACGGCGCTCGGTGACCCGTCCCATGGTGATCAGCCCGCCCGTTCTGTTCTCGTCGTGCACCTCGTCGTGCAGCTGACGGGCCCATTCTCCCGGATCGCCGTTCCAGGGTGCTCCCGGCAGGAAGATCCTCCGGAATCTCCAAATTCAGGGCAGGTAATCCTGTTGGGTCACGTGCACATGTACCCACCAGTAGCAGGTCAAGCTGGGTGATCCTGACTTCCGTACGAGGGGGGACCCCGCCCATGACCGGTTCACGCGTGGTGGCGCTAGGGCACTACCAGCCCGCGAAAGTGATCACCAACGAGGACCTCGCGGCGATGGTCGACACCAACGACGAGTGGATCCGCTCCCGGGTCGGCATCAAGACCCGGCACATGGCGGGCCCCGACGAACCGGTGGACGAGCTGGCCTTCCAGGCCGCGGGCAAGGCGCTCGCCGGCGCCGGCCTGTCCCCCGACGACATCGACCTCGTCCTGGTGGCCACCTCCACCGCGATCGACCGTTCGCCCAACATGGCCGCCCGCGTCGCCGCCAAGCTGGGCATGGGCGGCAGCCCGGCCGTCATGGACCTCAACGTCGTCTGCTCGGGCTTCACCCACGCCCTGGCCACCGCCGACCACGCGATCCGGGCCGGCTCCGCCACCCGCGCCCTGGTCATCGGCGCCGACAAGATGACCGAGATCACCGACTGGACCGACCGCACCACCTGCGTACTGACCGGCGACGGTGCGGGCGCGGCCGTGGTCGAGGCCAGCGAGGAGCCCGGCATCGGCCCGGTCCTGTGGGGTTCGGTCCCGGAGATGGGGCACGCCGTGCGGATCGAGGGCTCTCCGCCGGTCTTCGCCCAGGAGGGCCAGTCCGTCTACCGCTGGACCACCAGCCAGCTCCCGCCGCTGGCCCGCAAGGTGTGCGAGAAGGCAGGGGTCGCCCCCGAGGAGCTGGCCGCCGTCGTCCTGCACCAGGCGAACCTGCGGATCATCGAGCCGCTCGCCGCGAGGATCGGCGCCGTCAACGCGGTCGTCGCCCGCGATGTCGTGGACTCCGGCAACACCTCGGCCGCCAGCATCCCGATGGCCCTCTCGAAGCTGGTCCAGCGCGGCGAGATCCCCACCGGCGCCCCGGTCCTCCTCTTCGGCTTCGGCGGCAACCTCTCGTACGCGGGCCAGGTCATCCGCTGCCCGTAGCGGATGCCACGGCGGCCGGGGCCCAGCGGGCCTCGCGTGGCGGCACAACGACGACCGGCTGAGGGCCGAGCGCACCGCGGCGGCCCGCCGACCCGCGAGACGCGGAGTCTCGCCGCCCCCGCGGAGACATGCGCGCAGGTCAGCGAGCGGCCCGGGCCCGAATACCTGGTCGGAACCACCCCGATCCTTTGCTATTGTTGTCCTTGTCGCCGCGGGAAACCGGGGCCGACCACCTGGTCCGGGTGGCGGAATGGCAGACGCGCTAGCTTGAGGTGCTAGTGCCCTTTATCGGGCGTGGGGGTTCAAGTCCCCCCTCGGACACAAAACAAAAACCCCACTTCGGTGGGGTTTTTTGCGTGGGGGGTGCGGTGGCCTTGCGTTGTCCGGCTCGGGCGGCGGGGGTGGATCCGGTTGTGCGGCATCATGGGGCGCCACGGGGTCGGAGGGGAAGCAACGTGTCGCACGACGGGCCGGACAGCAGCATCGTGATCGCCGGGCGGTACCGCCTGGAGAAGCGGTTGGGCAGAGGCGGCATGGGGACCGTCTGGCGGGCCTCCGACGAGCTCCTCGGGCGTCCCGTCGCCGTCAAGGAGCTCCATGTCGACGGGGGTGCGGACGCCAAGGCCGCGCTGCGGGAGGCCCGGACCGTCGCTCAGGTCAGGCATCCGCACGTCGTCGTCGTGCACGACGTCGTGGAGCACGACGGGCGCCCCCACATCGTCATGGAGCTCGTCGACGGCGGCTCGCTGGCCGACCGGCTCGGGGCCGAAGGGCCGCTCACCCCTGCCGAGACCGCGCGGACCGGGCTGGCCATGCTCGGCGCCCTGACCGCGGCGCACGCGCGCGGGGTGCTCCACCGGGACGTCAAGCCGGCCAACGTCCTCATGGAGGCCGGGACCGGGCGGGTGGTGCTCACCGACTTCGGCATCGCGCGGCTCGCCGGGTCCACCACCATCAGCGAGACCGGCGCGTTCGTCGGCTCGCCCGAGTACACCTCGCCCGAGCGCATGCAGGGAGCGGTCGCGGGACCCGAATCCGACCTGTGGTCGCTCGGCGTCCTGCTGTGCGCGGCGCTGACCGGCGAGTCGCCGTTCCACCGCGATTCGCTCGGCGGGGTCCTGCATGCCGTCGTGTACGACGAGATCCGGCCGCCCGCGCAGGCGGGGCCGCTGGTTCCGGTCATCCGCGGCCTGCTGGAACGCCTCCCGGAGCGGCGGATGGGGGCGGCGGAGGCCGAGCGGCTGCTGTCGGCGTACGTGAGCACCGGCAAGGTCCCCGTCGTCGCCGACCGGGTACCGCCACCGAGTCCGGTGAGCGCACCGCCGACCGGGACCGCATCCGGGGCGGACGCCGCAGGCGGCTACTCGCCGACCGAGCACGTCCCGCAGCCCTCCGCCCCGGCCCGGCGGGCCCGGCCCGCTCTGCGGGCGGGGCTGATCGCCGCGCTGTTCGCCGTCGCGGTCGCCGGCGCCGTGGCCGTCACCTCACAGCTCGGCGACCGGTCGGCGGACGGCGCACGGGAGACGACGCCCACCGCCACGGCCTCCGGATGGAGCCGGGCCTCCGCCGACGCCAAGCCCGCGCAGACCCTCTCGCCGACGCCGGCCCCCGTCCGTACCGCGCCCCCGTCGGTGGCCGGGCCCGCCAAGCCCGCGCCCGCCGGGTACCGGTCCGTGTCCGACCCGGCGGGCTTCAGCCTCGCCGTACCCGACGGCTTCCAGCGCTCCACCGACGACGAGCGGGTCTTCTACGTGTCGCCGGACGGGGTCTTCCGTATCGGCGTCAAGGTGAAGCCGGCGGTGTCCGACGGGCCGGTCGCCGTCATGCGGCTCTCGCACGCGAACGGCCCGGCCACCAACCCCGGCTACCGCGACGGCACGGTCGTCCCGACCACGCACAACGGACTGCCCGCCGCCCTGTGGGAGTTCACCTGGAACGGCTTCACCGCCGCCGAAGGCGCCCGGCACACCTTCGACGTCTGCTGGGACGAGAACGGACGCATGTACGACGTGTGGGTGTCCGCGCCCGTCGGCCGGCTCGCGGAGGCGCGGAGCCACTTCGACGCGGCGCTGGACTCCTTCGTTCCGGGCGGGCCGGCAGCCGCGAACGGCTGAGCTCGCGCCCCGGTACCCCCCTGCGGCGCACGATCGGCGGGGCGCCCGGCGTTTCCGGGCCGTCGCCGCGGGGAGTGTCTTCCCGGGCGGCCCTTCCGCACCTCCGGCCGGCCCTTCCGCAGCTCCCTGAGGAGGTCTTGTGGAGGTCTTCACACGGTGATCAACCGCGGGGAGGTGTGGGGTAGCGTCGCCGCGCTGCGCGGAGAGGAGCGGGGCATGCGCGAGATCACCGTCCCACCAGTCGTTTTGGCGGCGCCCGTCGGCGGGCTCGCCGACGCCGTCTTCCGGCATGCCCAGGAGGATCCCGGCCGGGTGGTGCTCGGGCGCAAGGCCGACGGGGTCTGGCGGGACGTGACGTCCGGGGAGCTGGCCACCGAGGTGCTCGCGCTGGCGAAGGGGCTGCTGGCCCAGGGGGTCCGGTTCGGGGAGCGGGTCGCCGTCATGTCCCGGACCCGGTACGAGTGGACCCTGTTCGACTTCGCCCTGTGGGCGATCGGTGCCCAGCCCGTCCCCGTCTACCCGACCTCGTCCGTCGAGCAGGTGCACTGGATCCTCCAGGACTCCGACTGCACCGCCTGCGTCGTCGAGGACGAGGACCAGGCCATGACCGTCGGGTCCGTCATCGAGCGGCTCCCGCACCTGCGGCGGTTGTGGCAGCTCGACGCCGGGGCCGTCGAGGCGCTCGTCGCGGACGGCCGCGGGGTCGCCGACGACCTGGTGCACCGGCACCGCGCCGCTGTCACGCCCGACGCCGTCGCCACCGTGATCTACACCTCGGGGACCACCGGCCGCCCCAAGGGCTGTGTGCTCACCCACGGCAATTTCATGTACGAGGCCGACACGATGGTGGCCCGCTGGGAGTCCGTCTTCCAGGCCGGGCCCGGGGAGCAGCCCTCCACGCTGCTGTTCCTGCCGCTCGCCCATGTCTTCGGGCGGATGGTGGAGGTGGCGGCCGTCCGGGCACGGGTCAAGCTCGGGCACCAGCCGGTGCTGGCGGCCGCCGAGTTGCTGCCGGACCTCGCCGCGTTCCGGCCGACGTTCGTGCTGGGGGTCCCGTACGTCTTCGAGAAGGTCTTCGCGGCGGCCCGCCGCAAGGCGGAGGCGGAGGGGCGTACGGGCCCCTTCGACCGGGCGGTCGAGGCGGCCGTACGGTACGCGGAGGCGCGCGAGCAGAAGGCGTTCGGCGTCGGGCCGGGCCCCTCGGCCACGCTGCGCATGGAGCACCAGCTCTTCGAGAAGCTGGTGTACGGGAAGGTCCGCGAGGCGATGGGCGGCCGGGTGCGGCACGCCATGTCGGGCGGGTCGGCGATGTCGCGCCGCCTCGGGCTGTTCTTCGACGGGGCCGGGATCACGGTGTTCGAGGGCTACGGACTGACCGAGTCCTGCGCGGCGGCCACCGCGAATCCGCCGGGCGCGACGAAGTACGGCACGGTGGGCCGGCCGATCCCGGGCAGTACGGTGCACATCGCCGACGACGGGGAGGTCTGGCTGCACGGCGGCCACATCTTCAGCGGGTACCTCAACGACCCCCGCGCCACGGAGGAGGTGCTGCGCGGCGGCTGGCTGGCGACGGGCGACCTGGGCCGGCTGGACGAGGACGGGTACCTCACCATCACCGGGCGCAAGAAGGAGATCCTGGTGACCTCCAACGGCAAGAGCGTCTCGCCGACCGCCCTCGAGGAGCGGGTGCGCTCGCATCCGCTGGTCGCGCAGTGCGTGCTCGTGGGCAACGACCGGCCGTACGTGGCCGCCCTGCTCACGCTGGACATGGAGGGGATCGCGCACTGGCTGTCGATGCGAGGGCGCCCGCAGATGCCCGCGTCGCAGCTGGTCCACGACCCGGATCTGACCGCGGAGGTCCGGCGGGCGGTGGTGGCCGCGAACACGCTGGTCTCGCAGGCCGAGGCGATCCGCACCTTCCGGGTGCTGGCGGAGCAGTTCACGGAGGAACAGGGTCTGCTGACACCCTCGTTGAAGCTGAAGCGGCGGGCGATCGAGAAGGCCTACGCGACGGAGGTGGCGGCCCTCTACCAGCCCTGACGGCCCCCGCAGCAGTTAACTGACGGTGCGTCATTTCACCTTCGTCAGCGATATTGACGATCCGTCAGGTCACCCACAGAATGCGGGGATTCCGACCGGAGGGGATCCCACACATGTTGCGACCGATCCGCACCCTGGCCGCCGCGGCGGCGGCGCTCGCGCTCGTCTCCGCCTGCAACTCCGCCTCCAACAGCAGCTCCCCCCGCACGTCCGATGCCGGCGCGGCCGCCAACTTCCGCGGGGTGAGCGACCGGTCGATCAAGGTCGGCGGCATCGTCTCCATGACCAGTGCCAGCGGCTACAGCAAGAAGGACACCGACCTCGGGGCCAAGGCCCGGTACATGAGGGCCAACGCCGAGGGCGGGATCTACGGGCGCACGATCGAGTACCTGGGCGCGGAGGACGACGGCCAGGACCCCGCCAAGAACATGGCTGCCGCCCGCAAACTCGTCCAGCAGGACAAGGTCTTCGCGATCTCCCCGATGAGCTCGGTCACCTTCTCCGGTGCCGATTTCCTGGAGCAGGAGAAGGTCCCCACCTTCGGCTGGGGCACCCTGCCCTCCTTCTGCGGGCCCAAGTACATCTACGGGTTCAACGGCTGCCTGGTCCCCTCCCCCGGCGGCACCCTGAACCAGACCTGGCCCGAGGGCATCGCCCAGATCCTCGGCCAGGCCGAGGGCAAGTCGGTCGCGGTCATCGCCAACGACAGCGACGCCGGGAAGTTCGGCATCCGCACCTTCCAGCAGGGCTTCGCGAGCGCCGGGTTCAAGGTCGCGTACGCCAAGGCCTCGGTACCCGCGACGGCGGTGCCGAGCGACTGGTCGGCGTACGTGAAGGAGATCCTGGAGAGCAACGACGGCAAGGCACCCGACGCCGTCGTCTCCGTCATGCAGACCCCGAACAACATCGGCCTGTTCACGGCGCTCAAGCGCAGCGGGTACAAGGGGCTGCTCTCCGACCCCACCGACTACGACCCGGGGCTGCTCGCCAAGGATGCCACCAAGCAGGCCCTCGACGGGGTGCACGTCCTGCTCCAGTTCGAGCCCTTCGAGTCGACGAGCCCGGCCATGACCCGGTTCAAGGCGGACATCAAGGCCGCCTCGGGTGGCCAGGACGTGCCCCTGAACATGCACATGCTGACCGGGTACATGTCGGCGGACCTGTTCGTGTCCATTGCGCAGAAGGCGGGCAAGGACCTCACCGTCACGCACTTCCAGAACGCCGCGCAGAGCTTCTCCGACACCGGAACCCTCGTCGGCGACCGGGCCGAGCCCAAGGGGCAGAAGGACAGCTTCGGCTGCGGTGCACTGGTCCAGCTGAAGAACGGGGCGTACGAGGTGTCCGTACCGTTCAAGTGCCACGCGCCGATCCCCTTCAAGTAGGCGCGGTCCCATGGGAGATCTGCTCGTCTTCGTCCTGAGCGGTCTGGTCTCCGGAGCCCTGTACGCACTGCTCGCCACCGGGCTGGTGCTGTCGTACTCGGCGTCCGGGCTGTTCAACTTCGCGCACGGGGCCACCGCCTACCTGTGCGCGCTGACCTTCTACGAGGTGCACTCCGGGCTGGGGTGGCCGGCGGTACCTGCGGCGCTGCTGGTGGTGTGCGTACTGGCCCCCGGGCTCGGGTGGGGGCTGGACCGGCTGATGTTCCGGCGGCTCGCGCGGATCGGCGAGACCGCGCAGATCGTGGCCACGATCGGGCTGCTGGTCGCACTGCCCGCGGCCGGACTGTGGGCCGTCGAGCTGCTGGGGGATGCGGGCGCGCCCGTGAAACCCGCGGAGAACCAGTTCGGGCTGCCGGGCGTGGGGCCGAGCCCGGCGAAGTCCTGGCAGCTTGACGAGGGCGTCGGCATCGACTCCGACCAGCTGATCACCTGGGTGGTGACGGCGGTGGTGGCGGTGGCCCTGTGGGTGCTGATGCGGCACACACGGCTGGGGCTGCAGCTGCGGGCGGCCGTCGACAACCGCTCGCTGACCGAGCTGCGCGGGATCAGCGCCGACCGGCTTTCGTCGGTGGCCTGGATGATCGCCTCCGGACTGGCGGGGCTGGCGGGGGTGCTGGCGACGCCGCTGCTGGGGCTGTCGGCGCACGACTTCACCCTGTTCCTGTTCGTTTCGGCGACGGCGGCGGTGCTCGGGCGCTTCGCGTCCGTACCGCTCGCGTTCGCGGGCGGGCTGGGTCTGGGGGTGCTGCAGAACCTGGTGGCCGGGTACGCGTCGTTCGCCGAGGGGATCACCGGGTTCCGGACGGCGGTGCCGTTCCTGATCCTGTTCGGCGGGCTGCTCGTACTGACCCGGCGGGCCCGGACGGCGGGGACCGCGGCCGTGGACGCGGCGCCCGTGGACCATCTGGCGGGGGCCTCGTGGGGACGGCGGTGGGGGGTGTGGGCGGCGCTCGCCGGGGCGCTGTGCGTGGCCTTCTACACGGTGACCACGCCGTTCTGGAGCGGGCTGCTCGCGCAGGGGCTGGCGCTCGGGCTGGTGTTCATGTCCTTCACCGTGGTGACCGGGCTCGGGGCGATGGTGTCGCTGGCTCAGGGCACGTTCGTCACGGGGGCCGCGCTGGTGGCGGGGCTGCTGATGAGCCGGGGCTGGCCGTTCGTGGCGGCGCTGGCGGTGGGGACGTGCGTGGCGGCGCTGCTCGGGGCGCTGGTCGCACTGCCCGCGCTGCGGCTGGGGGGAAGGACCCTGGCGCTGGCGACGCTGGCGCTGGCGTTCCTCGCGGACCAGGTGCTGTTCCAGCTGCGGTGGCTGCGGAACGGGGACTCCGGGTGGTCGGTCCCGCGGCCGGTGTTCGGGCCGGTGGACCTGGGGGACGACCGGGCGCTGGGGGTGGCGCTGGTGGTGGTCGTCGCGGTGTGCGCGGCCGGGCTGAGCGCGCTGCGGAACTCGCCGTCGGGGCGGGCCATGCTGGCCGTGCGGTCGGCTCCGGCGGCGGCGATGGCCTCGGGGGTCTCCGTACTGCGCACGAAGCTGCTGCTGTTCACGCTGTCGGCGGGGCTGGCCGGGTTCGGGGGCGTGCTGGTGGCCTCGTACAACACCCGGATCACGGCGACGGACTTCACGGCGATGACGGGGCTGGTGTGGCTGGCGGTGGTGGTGGCCGCGGGGGTCCGGCGGCCGCAGTACGCGGTGGTCGCGGGGGTGGTCTTCGCGGTGGCCCCGCGGCTGCTGTCCGACTACGTGACGGAGTCGGCGCACCTGCCGGTGATCCTGTTCGGGCTGGCGGGGTTGGCCTTGGCCAACGATCCGGACGGGTATTGCGCAGCCGTTCCGGTGCGGCTGGCGAAGCGGCGGGCCGCGGCCTTCGGCGGGGGTGCGGGGAGCCCTGGGGGCGGCTCGTCCCCCGCCCCGCCCCCTCCCGGAACCGAGGGCTCTGCCCCCAGCCCCCCGTCCCGTGGCTCCGTCCTGGACCCGGCGGGGGCTCCGCCCCCGGACCCTCCCCCAGCCACCGCTGGGGGCACCCCCAGCGCCTCGAAGGCCGGCGAGGCTGATTCAGCCCGCCCGGCGTTCGGTGCCGCGGGCGCGCAGCGCACGTACGGGGTCCGGGGCGGAGCCACCCCACGCGGCGGAGCCGCATGTTCGGCGGGGTCGGGAAGGGGCGGGGTGGGGGAAGGCCCGTCAGGGCACGACCCGACGGCGCCCGCCCTGGAGCTGCGCGGGGTCACCGCCGGGTACGACGGGGGGCTCGTACTGCACGGGGTCGATCTCGCCGTCCGGAAGGGGGAGATCCTCGCCGTGCTCGGACCGAACGGGGCCGGGAAGAGCACCGCCTGCCGGGTCGCCGCCGGGGCGGTCGATGCCGTGGGCGGGAGTGTCCGCGTACACGGACGGGACGTGACCCGCGAGCGGGCCGTACGGCGCGCCCGGAGCGGGGTGCTGCTCGCCCCCGAAGGGCGGGGCGTCTTCCCGGCGCTGACCATCGAGGAGAACCTCGCGCTGTACCTCCGCGAGGCGGACGCGCGGACCGCCGTCTACGACCGGTTCCCCCGGCTCGGGGAGCGGCGGGGCGTCCCCGCAGGGGCGCTGTCCGGCGGGGAGCAGCAGATGCTGGCCCTCGCTCCGCTGCTGCAGCGCCCGCCCGAGGTGCTGGTCGCCGACGAGCCCTCGCTGGGGCTCGCTCCCCGCGTCGTGGAGGAGGTGTACGCGCTGCTCACCGAGTTGCGGGACGCCGGCACCGCGCTGCTGCTGGTCGAGGAGAAGGCCGCCGGGATCCTCGGTGTCGCCGACACCGTCGCGTACCTCTCCCAGGGCCGGGTCTCCTGGTGCGGTCCGCGCGCCGAGGTGGAGGCCGACCGGCTCACCGCGGCCTATCTGGGGATGGCGCGATGACGATGCCTTACGTACTGGAGGGCGCCGGGATCAGCGTCCGGTTCGGCGGGGTGAAGGCGCTCACCGGGGTGGACCTCGGGGTCCGCGCCGGCGAGGTGTGCGGGCTGATCGGGCCGAACGGGGCCGGGAAGACCACGCTGTTCGACGTGCTGTCCGGGATCCGGCGGCCCGACCGGGGGCGGATGCTGCTCGACGGGGCGGACATCACCCGGCGCTCCCCCGTCTGGCGGGCCCGGCACGGGATGCGCCGGACCTTTCAGCGCCAGCAGCTGTTCGGGCAGCTCAGCGTGGCCGACAACGTGCTGGTCGCGCAGGAGTGGCGGGGTGGCGGGGGCGGGATCGCCGCCGACCTGCTCGGCTCCCCGACCCGGCGCCGCCGGGAGCGGGGGCGCCGGGAGCAGGGCGAGCGGGTGCTCGCCTCCTGCGGGATCGGCGCGCTGGGGGCGGCGTACGCGGGCGGGCTGCCGGTCGGTCAGGCCCGGATGGTCGAGCTGGCCCGCGCGGTGGCCGATCCGCCGCGGGTGCTGCTGCTGGACGAGCCCGCGTCCGGGCTGGCGGCGCCCGAGCGCGAGCAGCTCGCGGCGGTCGTGCGGCGGCTGGCCGAGGAGGAGGGGTGTGCGGTGCTGCTGGTGGAGCACAACGTGGCCTTCGTGATGGACCTGTGCACCCGGGTGGTCGTCCTGGACCTCGGCACGGTCCTCGCCGAGGGCACTCCCGCCGAGGTCCGCGCCGATCCGCTCGTCCGGGAGGCCTATCTGGGTACGTCCTGACGGTGTGTCCGATCCCTGCGGGGCCTGGCGGGAATACGTCGCAGGGGCGGCCGGTTGTCGCCCCCCGTACCGACCGCGATCCGAGGGAACAGCCAGACGTGAACCAGGTCCCCAGCATCACGCTCAACAACGGCACGCTCATGCCCCAGCTCGGCTTCGGCGTCTGGCAGGTTCCGGACGCCGAGGCCGAGCGGGTGGTCGGGGCGGCGCTGCAGGCGGGCTACCGCAGCATCGACACGGCGGCCGTCTACGGCAACGAGCAGGGCACCGGCCGGGGCCTGGCCGGGGCCGGGGTGCCGCGCGAGGAACTGTTCGTCACCACCAAGCTGTGGAACGGGCCGTCGCAGGCGTGGGACCGGGACGCGGTGCTGCGCGCGTTCGACGACTCCCTGGCCAAGCTGGGCCTCGACCACATCGACCTGTACCTGATCCACTGGCCGCGCCCGATGCGCGAAGGCTTCGTCGCCATCTGGAAGGCCTTCGAGGAGATCGCGGCGAGCGGTCGCGCCCGCGCCGTCGGAGTGTCGAACTTCCGCCCGGCGGACCTGGAGCGGCTCGGCGCCGAGAGCTCCCTGGTCCCGGCCGTGAACCAGATCGAGCTGCACCCGCTCTTCCCGCAGGCCGAGCTGCGCGCCCTGCACCGCCGGCTCGGCATCGCGACCGAGGCCTGGTCCCCGCTCGGCCAGGGCAAGGAGCTGCTGACGCTCCCGGCCGTCGCCGGGGTCGCGGCCCGGCACGGGCGCTCCGCCGCCCAGGTGGTGCTGCGCTGGCACCTGCAGCTCGGGAACATCGTGATCCCGAAGTCCGTGACCCCGGCGCGGATCCGGGAAAACCTGGACGTCTTCGGCTTCGAACTGGACGCCGCCGACCTCGCGGCGCTGGACGCGCCGGGTACGGGTCCCGCGGCCCGGCGGATCGGGCCGGACCCGGCCGTCTTCGACTACTGAGGAGTGCGGTGTGAGCGTCCCCGACGGGGTGTACCTGGTGCGCAACGCGGCCAGTGGGCTGCTGCTCCAGCTGGAGGGCGGCACCCGGGTACGGGTGGGGCCCGAGGAGCCGGCCGGGCCCCCGGCCGCCCGGCAGTGGCGGATCTCGCCGGTGCACAGCGGCGGCGGGATCGTCCACGTCGTCAGCGTGCACAACGACAAGCGGCTCGATGTCGCGAACGCGTCGGCGGAGAGCGGCACCCGGGTCCAGGTGTGGCGGCCGAACGCGTTCGGCGCGCAGGAGTGGATCGTCGAGGAGCATCTCGACGATCCCGGTGTGGTGTCCCTGATCGCCTGTATCAGCGGGCTGCCGCTGGAGGGGGACGAGGAGGGCCGGGCCCGTCAGTGCGAGGACACCGATTCGCCGTCGCAGTGGTGGCGCCTGGAGCCGGTCCTCCCCGGCCCGGGTTAGCCGGGGCGGGGCGGCGGGCGGCCGCGTCGTAGCGTGCCGCGCGGGCGTGTTCGCGCCGGGCGTGTTCGCGCCGGGCGTGTTCGCGCCGGGCGCGGGGCGGGCGCCGATCGGCCGGTGCCGCGCCCGCCCGTCGCCCGTACCCCGGCTTCGCCGTCGGTATCAGCTCGCGCCGTGGGCGGGGGCGAGGGCCTCGACCCGCTCGGCGAGCGCGAAGTCGGCGCCGGTGACGGCGTCGCCCGCGCTGTGCGTGTTGACCGACACCCGGACCGTGTTGTAGCCGAGGGTGAGGTCGGAGTGGTGGTTCAACTCCTCCTGGACCGCGGCGATGTGCGCGACGAGGGCGCTCGCCGCGAAGTGGGTGCCCAGCCGGTAGGTGCGGATGATCCGGTCGTCCTCGAAGGCCCAGCCGGGGAGTTCCCGCAACCGGTCCTCGATCTCCTTCTGCGAAAGCGGCTCGTCTGCCATCGGCATGCTCCTTCACCGTTCGGGCCCGATTTCTGACGTGGGGTCAAGGTTCCCACAGCGCACGCCCGAGGGAAGGTTTCGCGCCATAGTGCGTGCGGGTACTTCCGCGCCTTCCGGGTCCACGGTGTCGCCCCTATGCTCCTGCGCCGGACGTGACTGTTACCGCCGGTAATGCACACGCTGCCGACGACTCCGAAGGGGCTTCCTCATGACGCGCACGGGCAGTTCGAGGCGCACGTTCATCGCGGGCGCGGGGGCGGCGGCCACCGCCGGGGCGCTGGGGGCCTCCGGGGCCCTGGCCGCCCCCGCCCACGCCCATGCGCAGTCCTCGGCACCGAAACCCACCGGCCGCCGCGTCGCCGTCCTCGGCGGCGGGGTCGCCGGGCTCACCGCGGCCCACGAACTCGCCGAGCGCGGCTACGCCGTCACCGTGTACGAGCGCCGCGCGCTCGGCGGCAAGGCCCGCAGCATGGACGTCCCGGGCAGCGCCCGCGGAGGCCGCCGGCCGCTGCCGGCCGAGCACGGCTTCCGCTTCATCCCGGGCATCTACCACAACCTGCCCGACACCATGCGGCGCATCCCCTTCCCCGGCAACGCCCACGGCGTGTGGGACAACCTCGTCGCCCCGCCCGAGATGATGTTCGCCCGGGCCGCCGGCCGGGAGGACCTGCGCGCGCCCATCCCCTGGCCCGGCCACTCCCCCGCCGAGCTGACGCCCGACGACATCCGCCGCGCCCTGACCGGCATCCTCCAGTCGCTGGTCCGGCTGCCGCCGCACGAGACCGCGTACTTCGTCGACCGCGTGCTGGTCTTCCTCACCAGCTGCGACGAGCGCCGCAACGAGGTCTGGGAGCACACCCCCTGGTGGGAGTTCGTGCGGGCCGCACAGATGTCGAACGAGTACCAGCGCATCCTCGCAGTGGGCATCACCCGCAACATCGTCGCGACCAAGGCCGAGGAGGCCTCCACCCGTACCGTCGGCGCCCTGGGCGAGGCCTTCGTCTTCAACGCGCTGGGGCGCGGGGCGGACGGGCCGCCGGACCGGATCCTCAACCTGCCGACCAACGAGGCCTGGATCGATCCGTGGGAGGCCCATCTGCGCACGCTCGGCGTGGAGTTCAGGATCGGCTGGACGGTGCAGGAGGTGCAGTACGGGAACGGCCGGGTGAGCGGGGTCGCGGTCCTGGACCCGGCGGGGGCCCGGCAGACCGTCACCGCCGACCACTACGTCAGCGCGCTGCCGGTCGAGCACGCCCGGCGCACCTGGAGTGCGGGGCTGCGGGCCGCGGACCCGATGCTGGGCCGCTGCGACCGGCTGGAGACCGACTGGATGACCGGCATCCAGTTCTACCTCACCGAGCGCGCACCCCTCGTCCACGGGCACCTCAACTGCATCGACTCGCCCTGGTCGTTGACGGCGATCCAGCAGGCCGAGCACTGGCCGGCCCGCGACTTCCCGGCCGACTACGGCGACGGAGTGGCGGTGGACTGCCTGTCGGTGGACATCTCGGACTGGGACAAGCCGGGGATCCTGTACGGGAAGACGGCCAAGCAGTGCACCCGCGAGGAGGTCGCCCGCGAGGTGTGGGCGCAGCTGAAGGCCTCCCTCAACGACACCGGGAAGACACTGCTGACGGACCGCACCCTGCACTCCTGGTTCCTGGACCCGGGGGTGGACGGGCTCGGCACCCCGAATCCGACCAACCAGGACCAGCTGCTGATCCACCCCACCGGCACCTTCCACAACCGGCCGAGCGCGGACACGCGGGTCCCCAACTTCTTCCTCAGCGGGGACTACGTGGCCGTCGACATCGATCTGGCGACGATGGAGGGCGCCAACGCCTCGGCCCGCGCTGCCGTCAACGCCCTTCTGGACCGCGACGATTCGAAGGCGGAGCGGTGTGCGGTCCTGCCGATGTACCGGGCTCCGGAGGTGGAGTCCTTCAAGCGGCACGACCTGTGGCGCTACCGGCTCGGCCTGCGCAACGCCTTCGACCTGGGCTGACCCCCTCTGGGCTACCGTCGTGGGCATGACCTCCACCCCGTCCGTCGGAGCCCTGCTGCGTACCTGGCGGGAGCGGCGCGGCATCAGCCAGCTGGAGCTGGCGGGCCGCGCCGACTCCTCCTCCCGCCACATCAGCTTCATCGAGACCGGCCGGTCCCGGCCGAGCGAGGAGATGCTCCTGCGGCTCGCGGACCGCCTCGACGTACCGGTGCGCGAGCGCAACGCCCTGCTCCTCGCGGCCGGTTACGCCCCGCGCTACGCGCAGACCCCGCTGGACGACCCCGCCATGGAGGCGCTGCGCGAGGGCCTGGAGCGGCTGCTGACCGGCTACGAGCCGTATCCGGCGCTGGTCGTGGACGCCGCGTACCAGGTCGTCGCCGCCAACCGGGGCATCGCGATGCTGCTCGACGGCCTGCCGGAGCACCTGCTGGTCCCGCCGCTGAACGCCATGCGGATCACCCTGCACCCGGAGGGCCTGGCGCCGAAGATCCGCAATTTCGCCCAGTGGCGCGGGCATCTGCTGGCCCAGATGGAGCGGCAGATCGCGCTGGCGCGCTCCGCTCCGCTGCGCGCGCTGTACGAGGAGGTGTCCGCCTATCCGCTCGCCGACCGGCCGGGGGACGCCGCACCCGAGGAGGCCGTCCCGTACATCGCGCTGCCGCTGGTGATCGAGCACGACGGGCACCTGCTCTCCTTCGTTTCCTCGATCGCGACGTTCAACACGCCGATGGACGTGACGGTCGCCGAGCTGGCCATCGAGACCCTCCTGCCGGCCGACGCGGCGACGGTGAAATACCTGCGCTCACTGGGGCCTTGAGGCCTGACGCAGCGCCAGCTGCTGGAAGAGGGCGAAGGCCGCGACGGTGAGGGCCTGCAGCGGGATCCACACCAGGCCGGCGGTGGTGGGCGCGTCCCAGAGGAGGAGTGAGACCAGACTGAGGGCCACCCAGGCGCAGTTGGCCTCGATGACGCCCTTCACCGCAAGGACCGGCGGCTGGCGGCGCGAGGCCAGCAGGCCGACGCCGGCCCCGTAGAGGGTCAGGAACAGGCCGAGTTCGAGCAGGGTGGCCTGGCCGACGCCGAGAAACCGGCCGAGCGGGGCGGAGAAGGCGGCGTACGCAAGGCCGTTCCCGGTGGTGACCACGGAGTCGAGGGCCAGGAAGCGGCGCAGCGCGGTCTGCGGGACGGTGGTGCGGGCGACGCTGCCGAGCAGGGTTGCGGACATGGCGGATCAGCCTCCGTCGAAGGTCGGGGCGGGGCACGGGCGGGCGGCCACGCGCTCGAATGCGCTGGTGGGAACGGGTTCCGAGGCCGAGTGCGCGGACTCGGAACCCGATGGCTCCACTGTGCCCACCGCTGCGCGCCGGGGTCGATTACCTCCGAGGTCATGCCCGGCCCGGCGGGGGTCGTGCCAACCTTTTTTGACTCACATCGCAAGAAAGGTGGGGGATCTCCTGTTTCGCCGGGGGCTGCGGGCTACGCTGCACGGAGCTGAAGCTCTCGAACGTCCTCTCGGCATACGGAGAACCTCACGGTGTCAGCCTCCGCCCGACCCGACCTGGCCTCGGCGTGGGCCCGCGTCGCGGCGCTGGCGGAGCGGAGCGGCCGGGACCCGGCCGAGGTGCTGTCCCCGGAGCGGCTGAGCCGCCTCTGCGGGGTCGAACCCGCGCTCGTCCCCGAGGTCGTTGCCGGGACCACGCCCGAACCGCCGCTGAGCCGGCGGGTCCACCGGCGCTTCCTGCGGCTGCGGGCCACCCGCCGCGACAAGCACGGCCGGGAGTGGTCACTCGCCGCCATCGCGGAGGACTTCCACGCGCCCGGCGCCTCCCTCGGCCCCCTCAACGCGGGCACCGGGATGCCCAGGCTGGGCCACGCGGCGGGCGTGCAGCGGTTCTTCGGGGTCTACTCCGGCTTCCTCCTCGCCGACAGCCAGTGCGCGGTGGAACACGCCCTCGCCACCACCGGCGCCGAGGCCGCGGACGACCTCGAGCACCTCTCGTACCTGACGGGCATGCCCCCGCACGACATCCGGCTCACCCTCGACGGCGCACCGCCCCGGCTCCCGCTGAAGGAGCAGGTGCACCAGCGGTTCGAGCACCTGCGCCGCACCCGGCTGCGCGCGGACGGCCAGGCCCACTCCCTCGCGGCCATCGCCCACTCCTTCGACGCATCGGGGCAGTCGCTGACCCGTCTCGCGCGCGGTGAGGGCCTGCCCAACCTCGCGGCGGCCGCCGGGATCCAGCGCTTCTACGGGGTCGACGGCGGCTTCCTGCTGGCCGACGACACCGAGGCGCTCGCCACCGCACTCACCGGGATCGAGCACGAGCTGGAAACCGCCGGACGGAACGCCGAAAACCCGATGCTCGCCGTGCTGCGGGCGCACGATGTGGGGAGCATCGTCACGCGGGCCGGACGGCTCTCTCCGGCGGGCTGGAAGTCGCTGGCCGACCACCTCGACGACCTGCTGGCGCGCGAGGGCCGGCTGGGGCGCCCGGGCGCGGAGAGCGGACGCCCGCTCCACGCGGCGGTGCCCGACGACCGTAAGGCTGCCGAGGGGGGAGCGCCATGAGGACCACACGGACCATGCGGAAACTCGGCGGAGATCTGCTGGCGGATGCGCGCCTGGCGCAGCCGGCCGATGCCGCCGAGATCATCGGGAGTCTGTGCGCCGCGTACGGCCGCCGGCGCGGCGGCCGGCCGGTGGAGTTCCGGTTCGCCGGATTCCCGCCCGACACGGCCAGCGGGCTGTGGCTGGAGATGGAGGAGCGCGACCTGCTCGTCATCGAGGAGCGCACCCGGCCCGAGCACCAACTTGTCATCGCCTGCCACGAGTTATGGCACTTGGAGGAAGGCACGTGTGACAGTCACGGCCCGGGCATGGCCGTGGCGGCCCGGCTCACGGGGCAGCGGGGCGATCTCGCCGAGCTGCTGCACTCGGAGGCCGGACTGGGCAGCGTGGTCCGGCAGGCGGCCGCCCGCGCGGACCGGGAGGATCCGGCGGAGATCCGGGCCGAGACGTTCGGGCTGTACCTCGGCCAGGTCCTGAAGGCGTACTTGCCGGGACCCCGCGAGGAACGGTTCCCCGAGGCGATCGAGCGCATCAAGACCTCGCTCGGCTGGGGCCGTTGAGTGCACGTCCCCGCGGCGCACCGATGACGCCCCGGTGACCACCGTCTTCCCCCCGACGCACCTCACGTGCCGCTGCCCTCGCACGGCCCTGGACAGAGAGCACCTCGATGACCCAGTCTTCTCCGCCCCGCCACGCCGTCGTCATCGGCGGCAGCATGGCCGGCCTGCTCGCTGCGGCCGTGCTCGCCGAGCACGCGACGGTCACGATCATCGACGCCGACACGCTGCCCGACAGCCCGGCGCCGCGGCGCGGACTGCCGCAGGCCCGGCACGTCCACGTCCTGTGGTCGGGCGGGGCCCGCGCCATCGAGAAGCTACTCCCGGGCATCACCGACGACTGGACGGCGGCGGGCGCGATCCGCCGCAGCCTGCCCACCGACCTGGTCACCAAGACCGCCCAGGGCTGGATCCCGCGCTGCGGGGAGAAGCAGTTCAACATCTCGTGCAGCCGCGACCTCCTCGACTCGGTGGTCCGCGCCCGGGTGATCGGCCTGCGCGGCGTCACCACGCTCCAGCAGAGCCGCGTACAGGCCCTGGAGGGTACGGCGGCCCGCGTCACCGGCGTCCGCGTCGACACCCCCGGCGAGGCGGGCCGGCTGCTGACCGCCGACCTCGTGGTGGACGCGAGCGGGCGCGGCTCCCGGGCCCGGGCCTGGCTGCACGAACTCGGGGTCGGCGGGATCAGACAGGCCCAGGTCGACTCCGGCCTGGTGTACGCGACCCGGATCTTCGAAGCCCCCGCGGGAGCCCACGAGATGGGCTTCCCGATCGTCAACATGCAGTCCGATCCGCGGGTGCACATACCCGGGCAGACGGCGACGATCGTGCCCATCGAGAACGGCCAGTGGCAGGCCACCCTGTCCGGCACCCGAGGCGGCCAGCCCACCGGCGACCCCGAGCAGTTCATCCCGTTCGCCAAGGGCATCCGCGATCCCGTCGTCGGCGAGCTCCTCGAGGGCAGGAAGCCCCTCACGGACGTCGCCGTCACCCAGGGCACGGCCAACCGCAGGGTCTACTTCGAGAAGGCGGACCTGCCCGACGGCTTCTTCGCCGTCGGCGACTCCGTCGCCACCTTCAACCCGCTGTACGGACAGGGCATGACGGTCGCCGCCCAGGGCCTGCTGGCCGTACGCGCCCTGCTGCGCGCCAAGGGCCTCGCCCATCCCGGCTTCGGCCGTGAGGCGCAGCGCGCGCTCGTCCCGCAGGTGGCCACCGCCTGGGAGCTCGCCACCTCGCAGGACATCCTGTATCCCGGGGCCACCGGCATGAAGCCGCGGGCCGGCGCCGGGATGCTCAACGCGTACGTCAGCCGGCTGATGACCGGGGCCACCACGCGGGAGGCGCTGACCGCCGCGTTCCTCCAGGTCATCACCATGAGCAGCCCGCCCACGTACTGGCTGCGCCCCTCGGTGGTCTGGCACGTGCTGCGCGCCTCGGACCGGGGCGCGCTGAAGGCGCCGCCGCTGACCGCGGCCGAGCGGGCCGTCGCGGGGCTCGACCAGGGGTCCGGCCCGGTCGGCCCGGCGGGTCCGGTCGACCCCGTGGGCCCGGTCGGTCCGGTCGGTCCGGTCGGTCCCGTCGGCCAGGCGCGATGACCGACGGTCTCATCCTGTACGTACCGGGATCGGTGATGATCCTGGCACTGCTGATCAAGGCGCCGACCCTGCGCCGGGGCTGGGACCAGCCGCTCATGCGGGCCGTGTGCACCCTGCTCGTCGTCGGCTGCATGGTCATGTTCCTGGCGGCTCCGCCGACGATCTCCGCGGTCAACCGGCTCACCGGCATCGTCAACTTCTCGGCCCCGCTGGTGTACAGCGTGCTGACCGCGTTCTCGGGGTCGTGCATCGTGCTGGTCCTGCAGTGGGGCGGCGGCCCGCCCGCGGTGGTCCGGCGGGCGACCCGGCTGACGGTGGCCGCGTTCGGCGCCGTCACGCTGCTCATCGTCGTCCTCTTCGCGATCGGCGACGCGCCGGTGGAGCGGCTGCGCGACCTGGACACGTACTACGCCAACACGCCCTGGCTGCGCGAGATGATCGTCTGCTACCTGCTCGCGCACACCGTGGGCAGTTCGACGCTCACCGTGCTGTGCTGGAAGTGGCTGCTGCGCGTGCGCCCCTCGCTGCGTCCGCTGCGCACCGGACTGGCCCTGATCGTGCTCGGCGGGTTGCTGGACCTGGGCTACCTCGTCACGAAGTGGGCGGCGGTGGGCGCCCGCTGGGCGGGCCGCGACTGGGACGGCCTGTCGACGTACGTGGCCCCGCCGTTCGCCTCCGCGGCGGCCCTGATGGTGGGGTCGGGGTTCATCGTGCCGCTGGTCGGCGGCTCGGCGGCCTGGCGGGACTTCAGCCGGTACCGGCGGCTGCACCCGCTGTGGAAGGCGCTGCGCGGGTTCGCCGCGTCGAGCGTGACGACCGTGCCGCTGACCTGGTGGTCGCCGATCGGGATCCGGCTGATCCACCGCGAGTCGGTGATCGACGACGGGATCCTGGCGCTGGGCCGCTGGTTCGACCCGGCCGTACGGGGCGCCGCGTACGAGGCCGCGCTCGGCCAGGGCATGTGCGAGTCGCAGGCCTCGGTCGTGGCCGATGCCGCCATGCTCGCCGCGGCCTGCCGGCGCCGGGAGGCCGCCGAGGCCGCCGAAGCCGCCGAGGCTCTCGTCCCGGCGGACGCGGACGGCGCCGGGGAGCACCCCGCCGAGGCCGATCAGGGGCTGCCCGAGCCGTACCGGCTGGACTCCCGGCCGCTCGCGGCACTGGCCCGGGAGTTCCGCGCCTCCCCCATCGTGGCGGCCGTACGGCGGGACCCGGCAACCCTGTGAGCGGCCCGCGCGGAGGCCGGCGTCAGCCGGCGAGGGCGTCCTCGGGCTCGGGGTTGCGGGCGAGCCAGGCCCCGTACGCCCGCACCCTGCGCCAGTGCTGGAGCTGGTCGAGGGCGAACGTCGCCCGCGGGGAGGCCTCCGGGCGCGGTTCCAGGCCGCGGGCCAGCCGGTGCAGCTGGAAGCGTACGAAGGCCAGCAGCCCGGCGCCGGCCAGGTCCCGGTCCTTCCAGTGCAGCCGCTCCACCGTCACCCGTACGTCCTCCCCGGCGCGCCAGCGGGCCGGCAGGTCGGGGCGGAACGCCAGGGCCGAGGCGAGCCCCACGACGGACACACCGCGCTCCAGGACCTTCTGCGCGGTCGCCTGGCGGCCTATCCCCCCGGTCAGCATCAGCGGCATCGTGGCCGAGCCCAGGAACTGCTCGGCGAAGGAGAGGAAGTACGCCTCGCGTTCCAGCGTCCGCAGATCGGCGGTGCGGCCCAGGGTCGCGGGGCTCTCGACGCTGCCGCCGGACAGTTCGACCAGGTCGACGCCGAGGCCGCCGAGGACCGCGAGGACCTGCGCCGCCTCCTCGGTGTCGAAGCCGCCGCGCTGGAAGTCGGCGGTGTTGAGCTTGACCCCGACCGCGAAGCCGGGGCCCACCTGCGCGCGGACGGCGCCGACGACCTCGGTGAGCAGCCGGACCCGGTTCTCCAGACTGCCGCCCCAGCGGTCGGTGCGCCGGTTGACGAGCGGGGAGAGGAACTGGCTGAGGAGGTAGCCGTGGGCGGCGTGGATCTGCACCCCGTCGAAGCCGGCCTCCTCGGCCCGCCGGGCCGTGACCGCGAACCGGGCGACGGTGGCCTCGATGTCGGCCTCGGTCATCGCGGTGGGGCGGGCGAAGCGCTTGGTGTGCCTGCCGAGGCTCACCCCTATGTCGGAGGGCGCCCAGGCCGTGCCGGGCATCTCCGAGCCGACCTGCCGGCCGGGGTGGTTGATCTGCATCCAGACCCGGCCGCCGCCGCAGGACGCGGCTTCGGCCCAGCGGCGGAAGGGGCCGAGCGGGGAGCGGGCGTCGAGGACGATCGTCCCCGGCGCGGTCAGCGCCCGGCGGTCGACCATGACGTTCCCGGTGATCAGCAGCCCGGCGCCGCCCTGGGCCCAGCGGCGGTAGAGCCGTTCGATGCGCTCGTCCGGCAGCTGGCCGGACCCGGCGAGGCTCTCCTCCATGGCGGCCTTCGCCAAGCGGTTCGGCAGGGCCGTCCCGTTGGGCAGCTCCAGTGGCGTGAACAGGTCCATCAGCAGTTCCCCCAGGAAACGTGTTGCACGTGTCATCGCGCGCCCCGGCGCAAAACATACCGCCCCCTCCCCGGCCTCCGTCAGGCTGCTGCGTGAACCGGTTCGCCGGCTCCTCGGCCGGGTGCTCCGCATCCGTGGGTCCCTTGAGGCGCTTGGTGAGGACGGCCGGGGAACGCCACCACGGCACCGCCGCGACGACCTGGTCGGCTGCCTCAGGACGTCGGGCCTCCGGCCCTGCACGCCGCCCTGCACCCCGCCCTGCACCGCGCCCGGCAGGGTGGCTGCGCACCGGTCGCCTCGCCGGTGGCGGGCGTAAGAAATCGGACACCCGGGGATGCGGAACGCCCCGGGCCGAAGGGCCCGGGGCGTTCACCGTTCACCGTTCACCGTGCGCGGGTGCGGGTGCGGGTGCGGGGCGGATCAGAGCTCCGCGAGCGCGAGCCCCGCCTGGGCGGCGGCCGCCTGGACGGTCTGCTCCAGCAGGACGGCGATGGTCATCGGGCCGACGCCGCCGGGGACCGGGGTGATCAGCGAGGCACGGGCGGCGGCCGACTCGAAGTGGACGTCGCCGACGTTGCCCTCGTTGTAGCCGGCGTCCAGGACCACGGCGCCCGGCTTGATGTCCTCGCCGCGGATGAACTCGGCCTTGCCGACGGCGGCGACCAGCACGTCGGCCTGGCGCACGATCGAGGGCAGGTCCACGGTGCGGGAGTGGCAGTAGGTGACGGTGGCGTTCTGCTCCAGCAGGAGCATGCCGGCCGGCTTGCCCAGGATCGCGCTGCGGCCGACGACGACGGCGTGCTTGCCGGTCAGGTCCACGTCGTACTCGGCGAGGAGCCGCATGATCCCGCCGGGGGTGCAGGAGACGAAGCCCGGCAGCCCGAAGCCCATGGCGGCGAAGGAGTGCATGGTGACGCCGTCGACGTCCTTGCCGGGGGCGATGGCCTCGAAGGCGGCGCGCTCGTCGATGTGGTGCGGGACGGGGTGCTGCAGCAGGATGCCGCTGATCTCCGGGTCCTCGGAGAGGGCCGTGAGGGCGGCGACGAGCTCCTCGGTGGTGGTCTCGGCCGGCAGCTCCACGTGGCGGGAGGTGATCCCGGCCTTGGCGCAACGGTTCTGCTTCATCCGTACGTACGTGACGGACGCCGGGTCCTCGCCGACCAGCACGGTCGCGAGGCAGGGAGCGGTACCGGTGCGCTCGGTGATCTTCGCCGCGAGGACGGCGGTCTGCTCCGAGATGCGGCGGGCGAGGGCGGTGCCGTCCATCAGCCGGGCGAGGCCGGCGGCGGTGACAGGGGCAGTCTGGGCAGTCGTCACGGGGTCTCCTGAACGTCGCTGCGGATCGCGGTTCGCCCAGGCGCGCGGCAGTCGGCGTACCGGAGTGCGCGGTACGCCGGGCCGCTCCCCGGTGGTGATCCACCCGAACGCCAGTCACGGCCCGCCGACCACTGTAGTCGACCAATCCGGTGGAAGCCGGGCGTCCGACCTGGGACGATCAATACATGACGCGCACTTTCGACCATCTTGTCGCCGAGGCCGAGTCCGTCTCCGTGGACGGCTGGGACTTCTCCTGGCTCGACGGCCGGGCCACCGAGCAGCGCCCCTCCTGGGGCTACCAGCGGCTGATGGCCGAGCGCCTGGCCCGGGTCCGGTCCGCGCTGGACATCCAGACCGGCGGCGGCGAGGTCCTGGCCGGGTCCGGTCCGCTGCCACCGCTGACGGTGGCCACCGAGTCCTGGCCTCCCAACATCGAGAAGGCGACGCGGCTGCTGCACCCGCTGGGCGCGGTGGTGGTCGCGGACTCCGACGAGCCGCCGCTGCCCTTCGGCGACGACGCCTTCGAGCTGGTGACCAGCCGGCACCCGGTGACCATCTGGTGGGAGGAGATCGCGCGGGTGCTGACGCCGGGCGGCACCTACCTCTCGCAGCAGGTCGGACCGGCGAGCGTCTTCGAGCTCGTCGAGTACTTCCTCGGCCCGCAGCCGGAGGAGGTCCGGCGTGCCCGGCACCCCGACGACGCCGACGCCGACGCCACCCGGGCCGGCCTCGAGGTCGTCGATCTGCGCTCCGAAAGACTGCGTACGGAGTTCCACGACATCGGAGCCGTGATCTACTTTCTCCGGAAGGTGATCTGGATGGTGCCCGGCTTCACGGTCGGGCAGTACCGGGACCGGCTGCGCGAGCTCCACGAACAGATCGAACGCGACGGTCCGTTCGTGGCGCATACCGCCCGTTTCCTCATCGAAGCCCGCAAAACGGGCTGACGGGAAAGGCGGCTGAGACGCGGACGGATCCACGGCCGATCGGTTGCGCGCCCACAGCGTGGCGCAGGTCACTCAATTCAGCGCGTAACGAATCGACTCGGGCATGCGATGAACCGACAGGTGTCCTCGCGCGGCCCCGGAATACAGACCCCCCTCGGGTCTGTTTCCCGAGTTCGCGCGATGATGTCCCGCCCACTCCATATTTGTTCGCAACGAGAGGCTCCTTGTGTCGCTCAGCCCGTCCCGTACGTTCCCTCCGGAGATCGCCGAATCGGAGGCCCTCGTCGCGCTCGTAGAGCGCGGCCGCGAGCAGGGTCACATCAACGGTGACGACGTGCGCCAGGCCTTCGAGGCCGGCCGCATCCCGGTGGACCAGTGGAAGCGGGTCCTGCGCAGCCTGAACCAGGTCCTGGACGAGGAGGGTGTCGCGCTGCACGTCAGCGCCGCCCCCGCCACGAAGGCTGCCGCGAAGAAGCCCCGCAAGGCGGCCGCCGCGCCTGCCCGCACCGTGACCAAGAAGGCGGCCGCCGCGCCGCGCCCCATCGGTGCGCGCAAGGCCTCGGCCACCAGCCCGGCCACCGCGGCGGCGATATCCGCTTCGCCGGCCGCGGCCACCGAGGACGAGGTGACGGCCGACGCCGCCGCCGAGCCGAAGAAGCGGACGGTCAAGAAGACCGCCGCGAAGAAGACCGCGGTGAAGAAGACCGCCGCGGCCAAGAAGACCAGCGCCAAGGATTCCGACGAGGGCGAGACCCCGGCCGCCGAGGGTGAGGACTGGGCCGCCGAGGACCTCGGCGACGATGCCGAGGAGGAGGCCCCCAAGGCCGGCGGCACCCAGGGCTTCGTCCTGTCCGACGACGACGAGGACGACGCCCCGGCGCAGACGGTCATGGTGGCCGGCGCCACCGCCGACCCCGTCAAGGACTACCTCAAGCTCATCGGCAAGGTGCCGCTCCTCAACGCCGAGCAGGAGGTCGAGCTCGCCAAGCGCATCGAGGCGGGCCTCTTCTCCGAGTACAAGCTCGAGGAGGAGGAGGACCACAAGCCCGCCTTCAAGCGCGAGCTGGAGATCCTGGTCGAGGACGGCCGCCGCGCCAAGAACCACCTGCTGGAGGCCAACCTCCGTCTCGTGGTCTCGCTGGCCAAGCGCTACACCGGCCGCGGCATGCTCTTCCTGGACCTGATCCAGGAAGGCAACGTCGGCCTGATCCGCGCGGTGGAGAAGTTCGACTACACCAAGGGCTTCAAGTTCTCCACGTACGCGACCTGGTGGATCCGGCAGGCGATCACGCGTGCCATGGCCGACCAGTCGCGCACCATCCGCATCCCCGTCCACATGGTCGAGATCATCAACAAGCTGGCGCGCGTCCAGCGCCAGATGCTCCAGGACCTCGGCCGGGAGCCCACTCCGGAGGAGCTGGGCAAGGAACTCGACATGACCCCCGAGAAGGTCATCGAGGTCCAGAAGTACGGCCGCGAGCCGATCTCCCTGCACACCCCCCTGGGTGAGGAGGGCGACAGCGAGTTCGGTGACCTGATCGAGGACTCCGAGGCGGTCGTCCCGGCCGACGCGGTGAGCTTCACCTTCCTCCAGGAGCAGCTGCAGTCGATCCTGGGCACGCTCTCCGAGCGTGAGGCGGGCGTCGTCTCGATGCGTTACGGCCTGAACGACGGCCAGCCGAAGACCCTGGACGAGATCGGCCGCGTGTACGGGGTCACCCGTGAGCGCATCCGCCAGATCGAGTCCAAGACCATGTCGAAGCTGCGCCACCCGTCGCGTTCGCAGGTGCTGCGCGACTACCTGGACTGAGCCGGCCCGCGCCCTCAGGCCAGTCGGAAGACCGGCCCCCGGGGCGCGAACGGCAGGGAAGCACCCTGCGGAACCAGATAGGCGTGCTCGCGCCGGATCCGCAGGGTGTCGCACCACCCGTCCGTGATCACCAGCACCGGGGCCTGCGGAGGGAAGTCCTCCGCACGCCGGAGCAGGTCGATCGCGGGTTGGAGCACGGTCCCGCCCCGCCCGCGCACCTTTGCCCGCCCCGCGATTTCGGTGGGGGGCAGATAGCCCGCGTCGTACGGCGCCGCGTCGCAGAACACGACGCGTGCCGCCGGTACGTCGCGGGCTTCCGCGTACGAGGCGATCGCGCCCAGCGCCTTGCCGAGCAGGGCCGTCGGCATCGACCCCGAGGTGTCGAGGACCACGCCGAAGGTGCAGCGGACGATCTCCTCGGGCGGGAAGCACCGGCCCGCGCGGGGGATGTCCGGGGTGGAGGCCTGGCGGCGTGCCGGGCGCGCGTAGGACCGTACGGGCTCGGGCCGGGGCGCGTACTCGCCGAACCAGCGGGCGAGCTGCGCGTCCCAGGGCACGGGCGGGTGGGCCAGCGCCCGGATCTCCTGGACCAGTCCGACGGGCAGCAGTCCGCGCTCCCCGTGGGCGTGCAGGTCGAAGCCCTGGACGAGGCCGCGCCGGTAGAAATCGTCCAGGTCGGTGTTACGGGAGGCTGCCCGCGTGGGGCAGCGGCTCGCCCAGGAGGTCCCCGAGGCCCTTGCCGCGCAGTCTCAGTGCTCCAGCAGGTGCTTCAGCTTCTCCTCGTTGCGCGGCATCTCCTTGCGGGCGTACGGCTTGACCACGAGCGGTGCGATGACCCTGCCGATGCCGTGGGCCTCGAAGTCGAGGTCGAGGGTCACGCGCGAGCGCTTTCCGCCGTCGAGGGGTTCGATGGTCCCGCGCACATCGCCGCGTACGGGTCCGTCGAGCCCGTGCAGGCGCCAGCTGCGCGGCGGGTCGAGCTCCTTGACCTCCATGGTCATCGGGAATTCCCGCTTGCCCATGCGCCGGGTGACCCTGACCTTCGAACCGACGTGGAGGGGTGCGCCGTCGAGCGGGCGGGCGGAGACGGCGCTGTCCTGCCACTCCGGCAGGTGCGTGGGGTCCGTCACGTAGTCGAAGACGTCTTCGGGACTGCGGGAGATGTCGATGCTTTCTCTGATCGCGGACATGGCGACCCCTTCACTGCCCCCTGCTTGTCCTCTCGTTTCCTCTCATTCCAAACTACCGCGCAGGTCAGGCGGTGGCTCGGTGCCCGGCTCGGTGCTTTCGGGCGGACATCGCGGCGTAGACGAGGACGCCCGCGAAGAGGAACAGGACGCCCTGGTAGACGGCCGCGTAGCCGGAGCCGGCGACCAGCCACATCGAGAAGCCGAAGGCCAGGCCGGCGAGGACGCCGTCGCGGACCAGGCGGCCGCGGTGGACGCGCTCGGACTGCCCGGAGAGCAGGAAGTAGATCTGCGCGGCGGTGGAGAGCAGGTACGGGACGGTCGCCGTGAAGGTGGTGACCAGGACGAGGACCTCGAAGACCCCGTCCGAGCCCAGCGTGTAGTTGTAGATCGTCAGGCCGGAGGCCAGGACGGCGGTGACGAGCACGCCGACCACCGGGACGCCCCGCTTCTTCGCCTCGAAGGCCTTCGGGAAGAGCCCGTCGCGGGCGGCGGCGTACGGGGTCTGCGCACTGAGCAGGGTCCAGCCGTTGAGGGCGCCGAGCATCGAGATCACGGCCGCGCAGGCGACGAGGGTGCCGCCCCAGGTGCCCCCGAACATCCCGTTGACGGCGTCGGTGAAGGGGGCCTCGGAGGAGACCAGCTTCTCGTGGGGGACCAGGCCGAAGACGGAGAGGGTGCCCAGCAGGTAGACGGCGGCCGCGCCGGCGGTGCCCAGGATCGTGGCCCGGCCGACGTTGCGGGCCGGGTCGCGGACCTCGCCCGCGCTGACGGCGGCCGACTCCACGCCGAGGTAGCTGAAGAGCAGGATCGCCGCGGCGGCGGAGACCGCGCCGACGGGGCTCTGGCCGGTGGCCTGGAAGGGGCCGAGGTTCGCCGGGTCGAAGAAGAACAGCCCGCCCACCGCGACCAGCAGCAGCGGGACGAACTTCAGTACGGTGGCGACCAGTTGGACGGTGCCGACGTAGCGGGTGCCGGCCAGGTTGGCGAGCGCCGGGAGCCACTGCACGGCGAGGGCGGCCAGGCACATCGCCGCCTTGTGCTCCCCCACGGCCGGGAAGAGCACGCTGATGTAGCCGACGGCCGCCACGGCGAGGGCCGCGTTCGAGACCCAGGCGGTGATCCAGTAGCTCCAGGCCGCGAGGAAGCCGGCGAAGTCGCCGAACGCGGCGCGGGCGTAGACGTACGGGCCGCCGGTCTGCGGGAGCCGCTGCGAGAGCCGGCCGAAGACGAGGGCGAGGGCGATCGCACCGGCGGTGAGCACACCGAAGGCGACCAGGCTGATCGTGCCGAAGGGCGCCACCGAGGCGGGCAGCAGGAAGATCCCGCCGCCGATGATGTTGCCCATGACCAGGCAGGTCGCGATCGGGAGGCCGAAGCGGCGCGCGTGGGGGCTCGCCGCCTCCTCGGCCGGTGTCGGGTCGCCCGGTGTCCGGGCGGGGGCAGGAGCGTGCAGGGTGGAGCTCACGGGTGGTACGCCTCGGGTGTTTCATATGCTGGACAGGTCGACATATCGTCGGGCACACCAAAAGCCGTACCAAATCAGCGATTTTCGTCCTGCACGGGCACCCCGATGGAAGGAAACGTTCCGCCCACGGACCGCTCCGGCCGTGGATCCTGCGCCAAAGCGGTCAGCGGTACCTGGGGCCCGTCCGCCTCCCGCAGCCAGCGCCGCAGCACCTCGTGCACCGCCTCCGCGCCCACCAGGCCGGGCTCCGGCTCCGACAGTTCCGTCGGCCACATCAGGAACGGGTGCCCCTGCTCCCCGCCCAGGCCTCCGTGCGAGCCGATCTGCTCCTCGAAGGCGTGCACCGACCCGGTCCGCGGGTCGTACGCCGAGTTCACCATGACGTCGGCCACGTGCGGGAAGGCGTCGGTCCGGCGGACCGCCTGCGCCGCACCCGGCCCGAACCGGGCCAGCAGCTCCTCCGCCGCCCCGGGCTCGTCGAGGCGGGCCGCCGCCCCGCCCGGGCCCAGCACCTGCCCGTCCACCAGCAGGAACCCGATGCCCGGGTGGTTGGCCAGGGTCGCCAGCAGAGCGGGGTGCGCCTGCTCGATCCGCTCCCTCGAGGCCCGGCCCGGCACGTCCGGGAAGGAGATCAGCCCGAGGCTGCCCGAGGCCAGCACCACCGGGTCCGGGCCCCGCTCGGGGTGGGCCTCGGCGCCCTCCTCCACCGGCCGGTGCAGGGCCGCGAGCACCGCCGCGCGGGCCTCGGCGCCACTGCGGGTGCGCCCGGCCCGGCGGGAGACCGGCAGCCCGCAGCCCGCGCGGACCAGGTCCTTCAGCGTCAGCCCGTAGCGGCCCAGGAAGGTCTCCCCCGGGCTCTGGCCGTGGTCCGACAGCAGCACGATCCGGTACTCCCGGGGTGCGTGCTCGGCGACGCGGGCGATCAGCGCGAGGCTCCGGTCGAGCCGGGCCAGCACCTGGTCGGTGTCGCGGCCCTGCGGCCCCGAATGATGCGCGACCTCGTCGTAGGCGACCAGGTCCGCGTAGATCGCGGCACGCCCCGCGAGCATGTCGCCGATCACCGCCGCCACCACGACGTCCCGTTCGACCACCGTCGCGAAGGCCCGGATCAGCGGGTACAGCCCGCCCCGGGCGACCCGCGGCCGCTCCCCCCGCAGCCGGGCCCGCAGCGACTGGCCGAGCTCCCGGAAGACCTCGGCGACGAAGGACAGTGCGGTGCGGACGGCATTCGCCGGGTCGGAGAAGTACGCGAAGTAGCCGGCGCGGGAGCGGTTCGCCCGGCCCCGCCGCGCCGAGACCGACAGGACGAGGGCCAGCTGGTCAGCGCCCCCGCTGAACAGGTTGCCGCGGCTCGCCCCGTCGAGGGTGAGCAGCCCGCCGTCGCCGGTGCGGGTGATGGCCCGGCGCTGGAGTTCGGCGGCGCTGGTGGGCCGGTTGCAGACCACCACCTCGCCGGTGTCCTTCTCGTACCAGCGGAAGGCCGGCACGTCGAAGTTGGAGCCGTGCAGGATCCCGAGCTGGCTGGCGCCGGTCTGGCTGGACCAGTCGGTGCGCCAGGACGTGATGCGGTGGCTGCCGTCCAGCCAGCCGGCCACCGTGGGCATCAGGGCGCTGCCCGCGGCGCGGCGCAGCGCCTCGTACCCGACCCCGTCGAGCTGGAGGAAGACCAGTGCGGGGGCGGTCTCCCGGCCACCGGGCGCGTCCTTGTGCCGCATCCGCCGGCGGCGGCGGTCGGCGAGCCGGTAGAGCCTGCGCCGGTACGCCCCGTCGTCGCGTACGGCGAGCGCGGTGGAGGTCGCCGAGGCGACGGCGGACATCACCGCGGCCACCACCACGGCGGTCTCCGGGGCCACTTCGCCGCGGCCGGACGGGATCAGGCTGAGGGCGAGCAGCAGCAGCGAGCCGTTGAGGAAGAAGACGAGCAGGCCGAGGACCAGGGCGGGCACCAGCAGCAGCGCCCGGACCAGCACCGGCCACACCAGCGCGCTCAGCAGGCCGAAGGCCCCGGCGCCCCAGGCCGCGGTCAGCCCGATCTCGGTGACGCTGTCGCCGTCGCCGGACTGCAGCCGGAAGTCGGGGAGGATACCGGCGAGCGCGAGCATCATGAGGGTGGACACCGCCCAGACGATGATCACCCGTGCCAGGGCGCTGCCCGTGGTCCGCCACCGTCCTCGCCACACGCCGTACCGCCTCGTGTCTCCCCCGGACCCGCGCCCCGCGCGCGGCCGCGCCGCACCCTCCAGCGTCGCACAGGGCAGCGGAGGAGGCCGGGTGACAGGGGTGGCGCACGGACGTACGGAAGGCGCGGCGCCGGGAGCCGGGGCGCGGGGCGGGAGTGGGGCTGCTACGTGCCGTCGTAACCGGCGGTCGGCATGGACAGCCGGCGGTGCACCTCGGCCTTCATGGCGGAGGTGTACTGCGGTTCGGCGAGCCCGGCGGTCTCCAGCCGTACGCCGCGCCGCTCGCACTCGGCGGTGAACTCCTCGACGGAGCGCAGCGCACGGGCCAGTACCCGGTGGTTGGCGGCGACGAACAGGTCGACCTGCCCGGCGTCGACATCGCACCAGAGCCCGCAGTGGTCGGCGCGCAGCCCGTAGAAGAGCAGCTCCCTCGTCACGACGTAGCCCTGGCCGGCGGCCCAGCGGGCGCACATGGCGTGCTGGCTCCGGGTGTCGACGACGAAGGGGTCGGTGTCCAGATCCTCGAGCGGGGCCAGGCTGGCGATCGCGGCCACGCGCAGCTCATCCATGCCGCCCGACCCTACTCCGATCCGCCGCCCGGGAGGAGGGGGCTGCGGCCTTCGGTTCCGGGCGCAGCGGCGGGGCAGGCTCAGGGGGTGTCTTGCCGGTCGAGCCCGGCCTGACCGGCAAGATACGCCCTAGGGAGTGTCGTCAAAGTGGCGTCGGCCGCCCGAAGGGCGGCGCCAGCCAGACGCGACTTTGACGACACGACCTAGGCTCGAGGGGTCCGGGGAGACGAGGGCGACGGGGAGGCCCGGTGTCGGTGGAGATCACCTGGTGGGGGCACGCCACGTGCACGGTCGAGGACTCCGGGGTGCGGCTGCTGACGGATCCGCTGTTCGCCCGGCGGCTCGCGCATCTGCGGCGGCGGCGCGGGGCGCTGCCCCCGCCCGAGGCGGCCGAGGCGGACGCGGTGCTGGTGTCGCACCTGCATGCCGACCATCTGCACCTGCCGTCGCTGGCCCGGCTGGCGCCCGGAACCCGGCTGCTGGTGCCGCGCGGGGCGCGCCGGGCCGTGCCGGGGCTGGCGCGGGTCGCGGGGGTGCGCGGGCTGGCGGTCACGGAGATGGCTCCGGGCGACGAGGTCGGCGTACGGGCCGGCGTACGGGTACGGGCGGTCAGTGCGCGGCACGACGGGCGGCGGCTGCCGTTCGGTCCGCATCTCGCGCCGGCGCTCGGGTACGTGGTCCAGGGCTCGGCCCGGACGTACTTCGCCGGGGACACCGGGCTGTTCGACGCGATGGCCGAGGAGGTCGGGCCGGTGGACGTGGCGCTGCTGCCGGTCGGCGGCTGGGGCCCGTACCTGGGGCCGGGGCACCTGGACGCGGGCCGGGCCGCGCAGGCACTGGCCTCGCTGGCGCCGGCGGCGGCGGTGCCGGTGCACTACGGGACGTACTGGCCGATCGGGCTGGACGCGGTGCGGCCGCACGAATTCCACGCGCCGGGTGAAGAGTTCGTACGGCTGGCCCGGCAGCTGGCGCCGAAGGTGACGGTACAGGTGCCCGACCACGGCGAGCGGGTGCGGCTGCCGTGACATGGCGCGAGCTGGCGGCAGCGGCGGCGGGGGCGGGGGTCGGCCAGGCGCCGCCGGAGACGACCCAGCAGGCGGTGGGCTACCCGGCGCTGTTCCTGCTGGTGGCACTGGGGGCACTGGTACCGGTGATCCCGACGGGGGCGCTGGTGAGCACGGCTGCAGTGGTGGCGTTCCATCACCAGTCGCTGCCCTTCGGGCTGTTGCTGGTGTTCGCGGTGGGGGCGGTGGCGGCGTTCACCGGTGACGTGGCGCTGTACTGGCTGGGGCAGCGCGGGGTGCGTTCCCGCAACGGCTCGCGCTGGCTGGAGGCGCTGCGCGGGCGCGCGACTCCCGAGCGGCTCGCGCAGGCGCAGCGCAAGCTGGACGAACACGGGGTCCTGGTCCTGGTGGTCTCCCGACTGGTCCCGGCGGGCCGCATCCCGGTGATGCTGGCCTGCCTGCTGGCCCGCCTCCCGCTACGCCGGTTCGCCCGCGGCGACGCCCCGGCCTGCCTGGCCTGGGCGGCGACGTACTGCCTGATCGGCATCCTGGGCGGCTCCCTGTTCTCGGAGCCCTGGAAGGGCGTGGCCCTGGCGGTATCGCTCACGCTCCTGATCAGCGCGGCTCCCACCCTCTGGCGCCGCTTGCGCAGCCTTTGACCCTTCCGCTCCCCGGCCCGGGGGACGCCCCCTTCAGCCGATCCGCAGCGTCGGCGAAAGTCGGTCAGGAGGTCAGCCCGGCCAGGACCGATCCGAGGAGGTCCAGGGAGCGTCGTACGTGCGGGAGCGCGAGCGGGTCGCGCGCGGTGAGCGCGGCGAGCCGCTCCTCCGGGGTGGCGCCGAGCAGCGGGCCGGTCGACAGGCGGACCCGCAGCGCGCCCAGGTCGTCCGCGAAGCGCTGCCCGCCGGGGGTGGGTGCGCCGAGCCGGCCGCCCAGGTAGTCCTCCAGTTCCATGGCGTCACGGACCCCCTGCCGCGCCAGCCCGGCGCGCAGCGGGCCCAGGTCCGCGTACAGGTGCCGCCCGGCCTGCGGCGGCCGAGCGAGGGCGCCGACGGCCAGCAGCTCCCGGTGGGCCGCGGCGGCGACCACCCCGTGCAGCGCGGCCGCGGCATAGGCCCGGCCGGCCACGGCGTCGGGCTCGTCGAGGGCGTGCGCGGCGGCCCCGGCGACCGGGCCCGCGACCAGGGCGCCGGTCGCGGTGAGCATGTCGAGGGTGCGGGCCCGCAGCCAGGTGCCGCGCGGGGTGCCGGGGAAGCGGACCACGGCGGCCGGCCACCCGGCGGGCAGCAGTGCACCGGACAGGTCGAGGAGTACGGCGGCCGAGTCGGGCAGCATCTCGGCCGGGCTCAGGACGAGGGTGTCGTGCGGCCGGTGGACGGTGTCGCGCCAGCTCTCGTCGCTGACGACGAACAGCCCGGCGTCCCCGGCGGCCTCGCAGGCCTCGCGCAGCATTTCGGGCGGGGGCACGGTCGCCGTCGGGTCGTCGGCCACCGACAGCAGCAGTACGCGCGGGTCGCCGCCCTCGGCCCGCACCCGCCGTACGGTCTCCAGCAGGGCGTACGGGTCCGGGATGCCGCCGCACTCGGCCGGGGTCGGCACGTGGTAGGCCCGCCGTCCCAGCAGCCGGACCTGCGGCGTCCACCAGGCGGGACAGGGCCGGGGCAGCATGACATCGCCCCCGTACGCGCCGAGCAGCGCCAGCAGGAGACCGGGCGCGCCGGGCCCGGCGGCGACGTTCTCCGGCTCGGTGGGGAGCCCGCGCCTCCCCCAGTGCCGGCACGCGGCCTCGCGTACGGGCTCCCCGCCGCCCGGGGGTTCGGGGGCGGACCGTTCCGCGGCCGCGGCGATCACGGCGGTGAGCTCGGGCAGCACGGGCAGTCCGGGCTGGGGCGCGGGCGGCCCGTACCGGACCGGACCCCGGCCCTCCGCCGTGCGCTGCATCCCCGACACCTCGCCGCCCTGCCTTCCCCGTTCCGTACATACCGCCGACTCCGTACGGGCTGCCGGCTCCGTACGTGCCGCCGACCGGCCACGCCCTTGACCATGCCCTTTATACGGTTATTTGCAGGGGTACGCCTGTTGTCGCCCTCCGCGGGGCCGAGGGCCACGGGCTCGGGGGCTCAGCCCTGTCGGCCCACCATGGCCAGCAGCCGGGTCTGGGCGTCCGCGCCCGCCGGCACGTCCAGCGGCGCGGCGTACATCCCGCCGGCCGCGAGCCCGTCGGCGTACGGCATGACCTCCTTGAGGGAGAACTCGACCAGGCCGTCCGGGAGCCGGTCGTCGGCTCCGATGGCCCGGGAGAGGTCCCAGGTGTGCACGACGCAGTCGGCGGTCAGCTCCGCGCAGTACGCCCGGCCCAGTGCGGGCCCGTACGAGAGCCTGACCGTGCGGTCCAGCGCCCCGGCAGCGGTGAACGCGGCGTGCGCGGCGGCCGCCGCGCGGTCCCAGGCCCCGGCCGGGTCCTCGCCGAGCACATCGCCGGAGAACGCGTCGCCGATCTCCTCGACGGTGCGGCCGTCGGTGACCATCGGCGGGATCCAGAGCTGCTCGCCGGTGAGGTGGTTGACCAGGTCGCGCACGGTCCATTCCGTACACGGCGTCGGGGCGTCCCATTGGCCGTCCGCGACGGCGCGCACCCGCTCGCCGAAGAGCCGCAGGGCCTCGGCGTGCTGTTCGAGCAGCGTGTCCGGCATGGCTCCCACCGTCCTCTGCCAGGGGGTCCCGTCTCTGGAGCCCACTGTCCTCGCACCCGTATTGCCCTGCCACCGACCTGTCCGATTCCCGTGCAGCGCAAGGATGGTGTCCACATGTCAAAACACATATCTCATATCCCGAACCCATCCCCTACGGTGATCACAACGCTTCAACGACGAGGAGGAGTCGGGTCATGAGTGCCAAGGAAACGGCTGTCTACACGCACGGGCACCACGAATCCGTTCTGCGCTCGCACCGCTGGCGCACCGCCGCGAACTCGGCGGCGTACCTGATCGGCGAGCTGCGGCCGGGGATGTCGGTCCTGGACGTGGGCTGCGGCCCGGGCACGATCACGGCGGACCTGGCGGAACTGGTCGCGCCGGGCGGCCGGGTGACCGCGGTCGACGCCGCGCAGGACGTCCTGGAGCAGGCCGCGGAGTACGTGGAGGAGCGCGGCCTGGCCGGGGCCGTCACGTTCGCCACGGCGGACGTCCACGCGCTGGACTTCCCGGACGACTCCTTCGACGCGGTCCACGCCCACCAGGTGCTACAGCACGTCGGCGACCCGGTGCAGGCGCTGCGCGAGATGCGGCGGGTGTGCCGGCCGGGCGGGATCGTGGCCGCCCGGGACGCGGACTACGCGGCGATGACCTGGTACCCGGCGGAGCCGGGCCTGGACGGGTGGCAGGACCTGTACCGCCGGGTGGCCCGCGCGAACGGCGGCGAACCGGACGCCGGGCGCCGCCTGCTGTCCTGGGCGAAGGCGGCGGGCTTCACGGAGGTGTCCTCGTCGGCGACGGCCTGGTGCTACGCCACTCCCGAGGAGATCGCGTGGTGGTCCTCCCTGTGGGCGGACCGTACGACGGCCTCGGCGTACGCGTCCCTCGCGACGGGCGGCGGCCACGCGACCGCGGCCGAACTGTCCGCCGTCGCCGAGGCCTGGCACCGCTGGGGCACGGCCCCGGACGCCTGGTTCTCGGTCCTGAACGGCGAAATCCTGGCCCGGGCCTGACCCTCCGCCTTCCCCCGGGGACACGTTTCCCCGTCCTCCCCCGCCGTCACGTCCTACCCGGATTTGGGCCCTTGCCCCGGAGGTGGTTGGCTTGCCGCGACGAGCGAAGACAACTGCTGGAGGAACAGCTATGGCGCAGGTCGAAGCCACCACGGAGCGGATCATCGCGGCTGACGCGGAGACCGTGTTCGACGCGCTGGCGGACTACACCGGGACCCGGGCGAAGATGCTGCCCGAGCACTTCAGCGAGTACGAGGTGCGCGAGGGCGGCGACGGCGAGGGCACCCTCGTCCACTGGAAGCTCCAGGCCACCAGCAAGCGCGTGCGCGACTGCCTGCTGGAGGTCACCGAGCCCACCGACGGCCAGCTCGTGGAGAAGGACCGCAACTCCACCATGGTCACCACCTGGGTCGTCACCCCGGCCGGCGAGGGCAAGTCCAAGGCAGTGGTCACCACCGTCTGGAACGGCGCCGGCGGCATCGGCGGCTTCTTCGAGCGCACCTTCGCCCCCAAGGGCCTCGGCCGGATCTACGACACCCTGCTGGCCAACCTTGCCGCCGAAGTCGAGGGCTGAGCAAGGCCGTTGCCCGGCAACGGCGCCGGGCGGCTCACCGGATCGGGTGGATTTCCCGGCGGAGGTGAGCCCCCGGCCCGGGTGTGACCTCCCGGCGACACCGTGGGCGAACGCCCGGGCGTGGCCCCCGGCCGGAGCGGGCCCGGGCGGCTAGGGTGGAAGCCTGCGTGGGCGGCTCCGTCCGTGTCGGCCGCGCCGTGGCAGCCGACCGCCCGGGGGGCCCGATGAAGATCCTCGTCTCCGCCGACATGGAAGGCGCCACGGGCGTCACCTGGCCCGCCGACGTCCTGCCCGGCACGCCCGAGTGGGAGCGCTGCCGCCACCTCTTCACCTCCGACGTGAACGCGGCCGCACTCGGCTTCCTCGACGGCGGCGCCGACCGGGTCCTCATCAACGAGGCCCACTGGTCCATGCGGAACCTGCTGCTCGAACAGCTCGACGAGCGGGCCGAGATGCTCACCGGCCGCCACAAGTCCCTCACCATGGTCGAGGGGGTCCAGCACGGCGACGTCGACGGCATCGCCTTCGTCGGCTACCACACCGGCGCCGGAACGCCGGGCGTCCTCGCCCACACCTACCTCGCCAACTCCATCACCGGGGTCTGGCTGAACGGCATCCGCGCGAGCGAGGGACTGCTCAACGCCCACGTCGTCGCCGAGTACGGAGTGCCGGTGGTCCTCGTCACCGGCGACGACCTGACCTGCATCGACGCCGACGGCTACGCCCCGGACGCGGTGAAGGTCGCCGTCAAGGACCACGTCTCCCGCTACGCCGCCGTCTGCCGCACCCCGGCCCGTACCGCCGCCGACATCCGGGCCGCAGCCAAGGAGGCCGCGGCCCTCGCCGTACGGCGGGAACCCACGCGCGGCGGGCCGTACACCGTGGAGCTGGAGTTCGACGCCGAGCACCTGGCGATGGCCGCGACCGTCGTCCCGGGCGTCGAAGGCTCCGGAGAACGCAGGGTCGCGTACACCAGCGAGACGATGTACGAGGGGATCCGGACCTTCAAGGCGGTCACGACGGTCGTCTCGGCAGCCGTGGAGGAGCAGTATGGCTGACATGCCCGCAGTCACCCCCCAGCGCCCGGCCGAGGAGACGCCCACCGGGGAGCCCTCCGCCTCGGAGTCCCCCGTCGACCGGGTGGCGCTCGACGAAGCCGTCGAGTTCACCTCCGGCCTGATCCGCATCGACACCACGAACCGGGGCGGCGGCGACTGCCGCGAGCGCCCCGCCGCCGAGTACGTCGCCGAGCGGCTCGCCGCAGCCGGCCTCGAGCCGGTCCTGCTCGAACGCACGCCCGGCCGCACCAACGTGGTGGCCCGGATCGAGGGCACCGACCCCGGCGCGGAGGCCCTCCTCGTCCACGGCCACCTCGACGTGGTCCCCGCCGAGGCCGCCGACTGGAGCGTGGACCCCTTCTCCGGCGAGATCCGCGACGGGGTGGTCTGGGGCCGCGGCGCCGTCGACATGAAGAACATGGACGCGATGGTGCTGGCCGTCGTACGGGCCTGGGCGCGCGCAGCCAAGAGAGGGCAACACTGCCGGCCGCGCCGCGACATCGTGATCGCCTACACCGCGGACGAGGAGGACAGCGGGGTCGACGGCTCGGGGTTCCTCGCCGACCAGCACCCGCACCTCTTCGAGGGCTGTACGGAGGGCCTGAGCGAATCGGGCGCCTTCACCCTGCACAACGGACCCGGCCAGGCCCTCTACCCGATCGCGGCCGGCGAACGTGGCACCGCCTGGCTGAAGTTGACAGCCCACGGCACGACCGGCCACGGCTCCAAGCCCAACCGGGCCAATGCCGTCAGCCGGCTCGCCGCCGCCGTGGCCCGGATCGGCGAGTACCGGTGGCCCGTCCGGCTCACCGGCACGGTCGCCGCCTGCATCACCGAACTCGCCGCCCTCCAGGGCCTGTCGGTCGACCCCCGGGCCCGAGACTTCGACCTCGATGCCGTCCTCGGCAAACTCGGCCCGGCCGGCCTCCTCGTCGAGGCGACGGCACGCAACAGCGCCAACCCGACCATGCTCAGCGCCGGTTACAAGCTCAACGTCGTCCCGGGTACGGCCACCGCCTACGTGGACGGCCGGATGCTGCCCGGCAGCGAGGCCGAGTTCATCGCCACCCTCGACGAACTCACCGGCCCCGACGTCACCTGGGCGTTCCACCACCGCGAGGCGGCCCTCGAAGCCCCCGTGGACGGGCGGACCTTCGCGATCCTGCGCGAGTCCGTGGAGCGCTTCGACCCCGACGGCCACGTGGTGCCGTTCTGTATGGCGGGCGGCACCGACGCCAAGCAGTTCTCCCGGCTCGGGATCACCGGATACGGCTTCTCCCCGCTGAAACTGCCGCCCGGCTTCGACTACTGGTCCCTCTTCCACGGCGTGGACGAGCGGGTCCCCGTCGACGCCCTGCACTTCGGCGTGCGCGTCCTCGACCACGCCCTGCGGACCCTGTGAGGGGGAGCCGGTGATGGCGGCGGCGACCGGGCCCTACGGCAGCTGGCCCTCGCCCATCGACGCGGCGGTCGCCGCCTCGCTCGACGGGCGGCCCGAGTACCTCGGCACCGTCGGCCCCGAGGTGTGGTGGACCGAGCCCCGGCCGGCCGAGGGCGGCCGCCGCACCCTGGTGCGCCGGCCCGCCGACGGCGGCCCCGAGGCCTCGGTGCTGCCCGCCCCGTGGAACGTCCGCAGCCGCGTCACGGAGTACGGCGGCCGGCCCTGGGCGGGCACCGAACGGTCCGCGGGCGGGCCCCTGGTGGTGTTCGTCCACTTCGCCGACCAGCGGATGTACGCGTACGAGCCCGACGCGCCCGGCGGCTCCGCCCCGCGGCCCCTCACCCCGCTCTCCGCGGTCGGCGGCGGGCTGCGCTGGGCCGACCCCGTCCTGCGGGGCGGTGAAGTGTGGTGCGTGCTCGAGGAGTTCACCGGCCCGGCGCCCACCGACGTGCGCCGGGTGCCGGCCGCCGTACCGCTGGACGGCTCGGCCGCCGAGGACCGCTCCCTCGTCCGCGAACTGACCGACGACCGGCACCGGTTCACCACCGGACCCCGGCTGTCCCCCGACGGGCTGCACGCGGCCTGGCTGGTGTGGGACCACCCCCGGATGCCGTGGGACGGCACCGAGGTGCGCCTCGCCGACGTCGCGGCCGACGGGACGCTGACCGGGGCCCGTACCGTGCTCGGCGGTCCCGAGGAGTCCGTGGCCCAGGTGGAGTGGACCCCCGGCGGGGACCTCCTCGCCGTCAGCGACCGCAGCGGCTGGTGGAATCCGTACCGGCTGGATGCGGCGACCGGCGAGGCCGTCAACCTGTGCCCGCGCGAGGAGGAGTTCGGCGGCCCCCTGTGGAAACCCGGGCTGAGCTGGCTCGCCCCGCTTCCCGGAGGCCTCCTCGCCGTCCTGCACGGCCAGGGCTCCTCGGTGCTCGGCATCCTCGACCCGGAGAGCGGCGACCTGGTGGACGCCGCCGGGCCGTGGACGGCCTGGCAGCCGACCCTCGCCGCGCACGGCAGCCGCGTGTACGGGGTCGCCGCCAGCCCGCGCAGCGCCTACGAGGTGGTGGAGCTCGACACCGGGGACGGGCACGCCCGGGTGGTCGGCGCGGCCGGGGTGGACCCGGTGGACCCCTCGTACTACCCGGAACCGCAGAGCCGGACCTTCCTCGGTCCGGGCGGCCGGGAGATCCACGCCCACGTCTACCCGCCGCACCACCCCGCGCGCCGGGCCCCCGCCGACGAACTGCCCCCGTACGTGGTGTGGGCGCACGGCGGCCCCACCGACCACGTGCCGCCCGTACTCGACCTGCACATCGCCTACTTCACCTCGCGCGGCATCGGTGTGGCCGAGGTGAACTACGGCGGCTCCAGCGGCTACGGGCGCGCCTACCGGGAGCGGCTGCGCGAGCAGTGGGGCGTCGTCGACGTGGAGGACTGCGCGGCGGTGGCCCGGGCGCTGGCCGCCGAGGGCACCGCGGACCCGGACCGGCTCGCCATCCGGGGCGCCAGCGCGGGTGGCTGGACGGCGGCCGCCTCGCTGGCCGCCACCGACCTGTACGCCTGCGGGACGATCATCTACCCCGTCCTGGACCTGCTGGGCTTCGCCGAGGAGACCCACGACCTGGAGTCCCGGTACATCGACGGCCTGGCCGGACCGCCGCAGACCCTGGCCGTACGCTGCCGCGAGCGCTCACCGGTGGCCCGCGCCGGCCGGATCACCGCACCCTTCGTGCTGCTCCAGGGCCTGGACGATCCGGTCTGCCCGCCGGCCCAGGCGGAGCGCTTCCTGGCCGCGCTCCGGGGCCGCCCGGTGCCGCACGCGTACGTCGCCTTCGAGGGCGAGGGCCACGGCTTCCGGCGGGCGGACACCATGATCCGCGCACTGGAGGCCGAACTCTCCCTGTACACGCAGGTGTTCGGCCTCGACCGGACGGACGTCCCGAAGCTGGTGCTGGCGCCGAGACCCCTCTAGGCGCTGCGCAGCCAGACGCGGAGCGGGCCCAGTGGGGCGAAGCCGTGGCGGACGGCGGTGTCGAGGTCGTCCCCGGCCTCGTAGCCGACGACCGGGAGGCCGGGCCAGAGGTCCGCGACCGCGGCGAGGGCGCCCGTCCAGGCCTCGTCGTCCGGGGTGCCGTCCGCAGTGAACACGTTGGACAGGCCCACGACCCGGCCCGTCCGGTTGGCCGCGGCTCCGGCGACGATGCGGCCGTCGGCGGACCGGCCGGCGAGGAAGGCGATCTCCTCGGTGAGCAGGCCCGGGTGGAACAGGCCGGTGCTCTCCCCGCCGTCCCACGCCGCCTCCCAGGCGGCCAGCTCCCCGGAGCCGGCGACACGGGACCAGGTCAGTGCGGGTGTGGCAGCAGTGGCCGGGACCGGAGCCGGGGCCTGCGCCGGGCGGTGGATCCACTCTGCTGCGAACAGGACCTCGAAGCCCGACGGGGCCAGGTCGAGCACGGCGAAGCTGTCCTTGACCGAGCAGCCGGGGGAGCCGGTGTCCATCCCGGCCAGCAGCGCTTCCGCCGAGGCCTCGCGGGTCAGGGTCACGCCGTCGGGGTAGTACGGCGGGGTGCGGAGCGCACTGGTCCATACGTCGTCCGCGAACGAGCCGCCGCCGCTGACCGCCGCGCACCACTCGGCGTTGTTGTGTACCGCCGCGCGCAGCAGTTCTTCGGTGTCCAGGTCGATGATCACGTCGGGGATCCTGCCACACCTCATAGCCTGGGCGAATGTCATATTCCACGTACCTCCGCGAGGGGGAGCACGTCGGCCTGCGGCCGTTCCGGCTCGCCGACGGCCCCGAGTTCACCGCACGCGTGCACGAGAGCCGGGACCTCCACCGCCCGTGGCTGTCCCCGCCCGCGACGATCGAGGAGTACGAGCCGTACGCGACGCGCCTGATCGAGGGCGGGAGCCGGGCAGGGTTCCTGGTCTGCGAGCGCGAGACCGGGGCCATCGCCGGGTTCGTCAACGTCAACAACATCGTCCGCGGCGCCTTCGACTGCGGGGCGCTCGGCTACGGCGCCTTCGCGCACGCCGCCGGGCGCGGGCTGTTCCGGGAGGCGCTGCGGCTGGTCGTGGGGTACGCCTTCACCCCCGAGGACGAGGGCGGCCTGGGACTGCACCGGCTGGAGGCCAACATCCAGCCGGGCAACGCCGCCTCCCTCGCGCTGGTGCGCGGGGCCGGGTTCCGGCTGGAGGGGTTCTCGCCGGACTTCCTCTTCGTCGAGGGGGCCTGGCGCGATCACGAGCGCTGGGCGATCACCGCCGAGATGTGTGGTCCCGCGGGCGCCGATCGCGCAGGATGAAGGCATGCGAAGCCTGGTTCTCCTCGACGCCCCGTCCAACCTGGGTCTGCGCCCGTCCGCGCCCGGGACCGTCCCCGGTGTCTACAAACTGGCGGGCGCCCTGCGCGACCAGGGCCTGCTGAGCCGGCTCGGCGCCCGCGAGGGCGGGGTCGTGGTGCCGCCGCGCTACGACCGCGGCAGCTGGAAGGAGGGCGACGGGGTCTTCCACGCCGGCCCCCTCGCCACGTACACGCTCGCCCTCGCCGACCGCATCGGGGCGCACCTGGGGGCCGGGGAGTTCCCCGTCGTCCTCGGCGGGGACTGCTCGATCCAGCTCGGCGCCTCCCTCGCCATGCGCCGCCTCGGGCGGTACGGGCTGGCCGCGATCGACGGCTCCGCCGACTTCCGCCACCCCGGCAACGAGGCCGTCAACGGGCCCGTCGGGGCAGCCGCCGGGGAGGAGCTCGCGCTCGCCACCGGCCGCGGCCAGGCCGACCTGGCCGACCTCGACGGGCTCGGCCCCTACCTCCGGGACGAGGACGTACGGCTCTTCGGACTGCGCGACGGCGACGGGGACCTGCCGGAGCTGCGCGCGGCGGGAATCTCCGCGGCCACCGTCGGGGACATCCGGGCCCGCGGCGCCGCCCCGGTGGCGCGCGCTGCGCTGGACGGACTGCATCGGCCGGACACCGACGGGTTCTGGGTCCACCTGGACGCCGATGTGCTGGACCCGGCCGTGATGCCCGCCGTCGACAGCCCCGACCCGGGCGGACTCCTCCCCGGCGAACTGTCCGAACTGCTCGGCGTGTTGGTGGGGTCCCCGCGGTGCATCGGGCTCAACGTCACGATCTACGACCCGGACCTCGACCCGGAGCTGCGGGCCGGGGAGCTGCTCGCCGACCTGGTCGCGGGGGCGTTCGCGTAGGCGGGGTCGTTCGCAGTGGCCGGGTCGCCCGGGTCGTTCGGGTAGCGCTCCGGCCAGGGCTTTGCGTAATCCTGACCGGTGGTGATCCGCGGAACCCCTGTGCACCGGCCGCCGTGGCGTGTTCCATTTCCTGCATGGCCACCACCGTCCGCCGCGCCGTACTGACCCTGCCCGCAGCCCCCTTGGGGCCCGAGAACCCGCTGCCCGTCCTGCGCGCGCCCGCCGACGCGCACGCACTGGACGGGCTCCCCCGGCTACCGCCGGGAGGTGCCCCCGGGCGCGAGGGGCTGCCGCGCGACATGGCCCGGCAGATCGGTTACGGGCCGCTGCGCTCGCTGCTGCCCGTACGCCTGCTGGACGGGTACCAACGGCGCAGGCAGGAGCGCGAGTTCGAGGCCGTCGTCATCGAGAACGCACACCTGCGGGTCACCGTGCTGCCCGGACTCGGCGGCCGGGTCCACTCCCTCGTGCACGTGCCCACCGGCCGTGAACTGCTGTACCGCAACCCGGTGTTCCAGCCCGCCAACTTCGCACTCAACGGCGCCTGGTTCTCAGGCGGCATCGAGTGGAACATCGGCGCCACCGGCCACACCACCCTCTCCTGCGCCCCGCTGCACGCCGCGCTCGTACCGGCGCCCGACGGGGGCGTGATGGTCCGGCTCTGGGAGTGGGAGCGACTGCGCGACCTCCCGTTCCAGGTGGACCTGTGGCTGCCGGAGGACTCGGAGTTCCTGTACGTCGGCGTCCGCATCCGCAACCCGCACGAGCGGTCCGCCCCCGTCTACTGGTGGTCCAACATCGCCGTCCCGGAGGACCCCGGCACCCGGGTGCTCGCCCCCGCCGACGAGGCCTGGCACTTCGGGTACGAGCGGGCCCTGCGGCGGATCCCCGTACCGCAGTGGGAGGGCGAGGACCGCACGTACCCGCTGCGCAGCACGTACCCGGCCGACTTCTTCTACGAGGTCCCGGCCGGGGCCCGGCCCTGGATCGCCTCGCTGGACGCGGAGGGGCGCGGCCTCGTCCAGACGTCCACGGCCCGGCTGCGCGGACGCAAGCTGTTCGTCTGGGGCGCGGGGGAGGGCGGCCGGCGCTGGCAGGAGTGGCTGACCGAGCCCGGCACCGGCGGCTACGCCGAGATCCAGGCCGGCCTCGCCCGGACCCAGCTGGAGCACGTACGGCTCGAGGCCGGGGCCGAGTTCAGCTGGCTGGAGGCGTACGGGCCCCTGGCCGCGGACCCGGCGTCGGTGCACGGCCCCGACTGGGCGTCGGCCCGGTCCGCCGCGGAAGCGGCCCTGGCTGCGGCCCTGCCCCGGGAGCGCGTCGAGGAGGCGTACGAGGCGTGGCGCGGGTCCGCCGACACCGAACCGGGGGAGCGGCTGGCCACGGGCTCGGGGTGGGGCGCGCTGGAGGTGCTGTGCGGCGGGCACAAGCTGCCCGGCACCCCCTTCGAGGGAGCGGGGCTCGGCGAGGCGCAGGCGCCCTGGCTGGAGCTGTGGCGTACCGGGGTCTTCCCCGCCCCGAGGCGGGTGGCGCCGCCGGGGCCCAGCCTGGTGGCCCTGCACTGGCGGGACATGCTGGAGACCGCCCCGGCGGATCCGCTGACCGAATACCACCTGGGCGTGGCCCAGTGGCATGCGGGCGATGTGGCCCAGGCGGTGCGCAGCTGGGAGCGCGGCCTGGCGCTGGCGCCCTCGCGGTGGCCGCTGCTGCGCTGCCTGGCGGTGGCGGACGCGCTGGCCGGCGACCCGGCGCGGGCCGCGCAGCGGTTCGCCGAGGCCTTCGAGGACCTGACCGAGGAGAGCCGGGGCGGCGAGCCGTGGACGGCCGCGGAGTCCGCGCTGGGGCGGGAGGCGATGACGGCGCTGCTGGCGGCGGGTCGCCTGCCGGCGGCGCGGGCGGTGTGGGACCGGCTGCGGCCGGCGCTCCGCGAGGAGGGCCGGTTCCGCCTGCTGGCCGCCCGGCTGCTGGCGGAGGAGGGCCATGTGGGCGCGGCCCGCCGGGTGTTCGAGGAGGGCTTCGAACTGCCCGACCTCCGCGAGGGCGACGAGATCCTCTCGGAGGTCTGGACCCGCATGACGGACCGCCCGCTCCCCCCGTCGTACAACTTCCGCATGCGCCCGCCGACGTAGGCCGCCGGTCGCAGCACACCGCGCTGGCATTTCTGATAAGAGAGCCAATTTCGGCGCTCATGGCGCCGCGATTCCTGATGCCCGGGCGCCATATACCCCGCTCAGCGAGGATGAACGGGCGGTCAGAAATAGGTATTGCGTTCGAAACAACCCGACCGGGTAAAGACTTCGTATCCGCATGACCGCACCTAGGCGGCGTACTCCGGCATCAGGTAGCTTCGCACCGAACAGCCGATGATCGGCCAACCGTATGATCCTGCCGGACACCTTCCTGCCAGCTGATTGCCTAGCAGAAGAAGACGACCCATGAGTCCAGATGAAATGCGGGCAAGGCTCGCCGAGCTATTTGCCGAAGTCGAGACACTCAAGGCCTTCGTTGCCGCTGTCGAGCGCGGCGATCACGATGACGAAAACAGCATCGCCTCCGCTGCCGCCAGGCTCCTTCCGCCCACTCCGGAGCCCAAGGGAATGTTCCGGCGCAGCAAGCCGAACCCCCCGGACACGCGTGCCGACCAGGTGAGAAGTTTGCAGCGAAATTCACTCGCCCTGCAAGCACTCAACCGCATGAACAAGGAATTGTTTCCGGAAATCCAAGAGCTGCAATTCAGGCTCGCGACTCAGTAGCCGGCTTCCACTGACGTGATCCGCAAACGAAAGGGCACTCCACGTGAATTCCTACGAAGCAAAGCAGGTTGCGGAGAAACTGCTGAAGAATGAGCCGGTCGGCGCCGAGGTCACCTTCAACGACGACTTCGACGCCACCCCTCACAGGAACAAGAACCACCCCGACAAGGGCGAGCACGTCGACGGCTGGAAGGCCGTCAAGCGAGCGGACGGCACCATCAAGGTCGACAAGAAGTGGGCGTAGCCCTGAGCTTTTCCACGTCTCTGTGACAACAATGCCGTCCCGCAGGAGCCTCGGCCTGCCGGACGGCATTGCACGGCGCGCCGTCCACACTCCCCGAAGAAGCCGGACAGGCCCAGCCGAGAAGAACGCCAGGACCGGGTCGGCGTCGTCGCCGCCGCCACCCGCCACCCACCACCCGCCACCCGCCACCCGCCACCCGGACCGTCAGCAGTGGCGTCCGCACGATCATGGGAACGTTTGTTCTATTCTCGGGCCGAGCTACCGAGGGAGGCGCTCATGCGCTGGGACAATCTGACCGACGGACCCGGGACCACGGCGAACGCGGGGGCGCTCTTCGGAGCCGGCTCCGTCGTCACGCGGACCTTCGACACCCCCGAGTTCCGCGGGATCACCTTCCACGAGATCCGCGCCCGCTCGGTCCTCAACCGGGTGCCCGGGGCCTCGCGGATGCCGTTCGAGTGGACGGTCAACCCGTACCGCGGATGCAGCCACGCCTGCGTGTACTGCTTCGCCCGCAAGACCCACAGCTACCTCGACCTCGACACCGGCATCGGCTTCGACTCCCAGATCGTCGTCAAGACCAACGCCCCCGAGCTGCTGCGCCGCGAACTCGCCTCGAGCCGGTGGACCGGCGCGCACATCGCCATGGGCACCAACGTCGACTGCTACCAGCGCGCCGAGGGACGCTACCGTTTGATGCCCGGGATCATCGAGGCCCTGACCGAGCGGGCCAACCCCTTCTCCATCCTGACCAAGGGGACGCTCATCCTGCGCGACCTCCCCCTCCTGCAGCAGGCCGCCGACGTCGCCGACGTCGGCATCTCCGTCTCCGTCGGCTTCACCGACACCGCCCTGTGGCGGACGGTCGAACCCGGCACGCCCTCCCCCGCCGCCCGGCTGGCCGCCGTACGGGCCCTGACCGACGCCGGGATCGAGTGCGGGGTGCTGATGGCCCCGGTGATCCCCTTCCTCGGGGACTCCCCCGAGCAGCTGCGGGCCACGGTGCGGGCCGTCGCCGAGTCCGGGGCGACCTCCGTGACACCCCTGGTACTCCATCTGCGGCCGGGCGCCCGCGAGTGGTTCACGGCGTGGCTGCGGGCCCACCATCCCCACCTGGTCGAGCGGTACGAGCGGATGTACGCCGGCGGCGCGTACGCGCCCACCTGGTACCAGCGGCGGATCACCCGGCAAGTCCACGAGCTCGCGGCGGAATTCGGCATCGGCCCCTCCCGGCAGGCCGCGGCCCGCAGGGTCGCCGTCCTCGAACGCCCGGCCGAGCCCGCGCCCGCCGGCCCCACCCAGCTCAGCCTCCTGTGACCTCGTACGGCCCCTGAAAGCTCATCACATCGGGCCAATCAGCAGCCCAATCCCGCCTTCCAGGCACGGTTTCCGGGACGATTCCGCCCAGAACCCTCGGCTGGGAGGCCCCATGCTGCACCCCGCGAAGAAGCGCGGCCCCTTCACGAAGCGCGCCGCCGTCCTGCTCTCGATCGCCACCGCGACGGTGGCCGCCGTCGTCACGAGCCCGGCCGGTGCCACGCCGACGGCAGCGGCGCCGGCCCGCGCCGCCGCCGCGCCCGCCGCGCTGCGCTGGACCGGCTGTGCGACCCAGCGCTACCCGACGCTGCAGTGCGCCTCCCTCAAGGTCCCGCTGGACCACGACCGGCCCGCGGGCCGCCAGATCTCCCTGGCCCTGACCCGGGTCCCGCACACCGCCCGCACCTCCCAGGGCCCGCTGCTGGTCAACCCCGGCGGCCCCGGCGGCAGCGGCCGGGCGCTGGCCGGGTTCATCGCCTCCGCGCTGCCCAAGGACGTCGCCGCCCAGTACGACGTGATCGGCTTCGACCCGCGGGGCGTCGGCAAGAGCGAGCCCACCCTCGACTGCGGGCCCGGCCACTTCACCCCCGTACGTCCGGACTCCGTCCCGCGCGACCTGCAGACCGAGCAGGCCAACCTGGAGCGGGTGAAGTCCTTCGCCGAGTCCTGCCAGACCAAGCACGCGGACGTGCTCCCCTACATCGGCACCGTCTCGGCCGCCCGCGACATCGAGGTGCTGCGCACCGCCCTCGGCGCGGCGAAGGTCAGCTACTTCGGCTACTCGTACGGGACCTACCTGGGCGCGGTGTACGCCAAACTCCACCCGGACCGGGTGCACCGCCTCGTCCTGGACTCCGTGGTCGACCCGGGCGGGGTCTGGTACGAGGACAACCTCGCGCAGGACCAGGCCTTCGACGCCCGCCACAAGGCCTTCCTGGCCTGGGTGGCCCAGTACGACGAGAAGTACAAGCTCGGCACCGACCCGGCGGGGGTCGAGGAGCGCTGGTACGCGATGCGGGACGCCCTGCGTACGACACCGGCGGGCGGCAAGGTGGGCCCGTCGGAGCTGGAGGACACCTACATGCCGGGCGGCTACTACAACGGCTACTGGCCGGTCCTTGCCGAGGCCTTCTCGGCGTACGCGGTGACCGGAGACCCGAAGCCGCTGGTGGCGGCGTACGAGCGGTTCGGGGCGGTGGAGCCGTCCGCAGGCAACAGCTACAGCGTGTACACGGCGGTGCAGTGCCGCGACTCGGCCTGGCCGACGGACTGGAACCAGTGGCGCACGGACATGTGGCGCACCCATGCGAAGGCGCCGTTCATGACCTGGAACAACGCCTGGTACAACGCCCCGTGCGCGTTCTGGCAGACGGAGCCGCTGGCGGCGCCGGACGTGACCAACGCCGATCTCCCGCCGGCCCTGCTCCTCCAGGCGACGGACGATGCGGCGACTCCGTTCGAGGGGGCGCTGAGCATGAAGGGGAAGCTGAAGGGCTCGGCGCTGGTGGTCGAGGAGGGCGGCGGCAACCACGGGATCGCGCTCAGCGGCAACAAGTGCCTGGACGAGAAGGTGGCGGCGTACCTGCGGACGGGCGGGGCCTCGGATGCGACCTGCCCCTCCCAGGCGGCCCCGAAGCCGACCGCGGCCACCCGCGCGGTGCCCCCGTCCGCGGGCGGCGCGGCGCTGCACGGCCTGCTGGGCTTCCGCGGCTAGGGGCGGTTCGCCGGCTCGCGGGCAATCCGGTTCGCCCGAGTTCGTCCCGGATCGACGCCACTCGTACCGGCTCCGCCCGGCCCGTCCCCGACGCTGCGGTGAACAGGGGCGGGCCGGCCGGGTATGAGCTAGGGTCCCTGCGGTGAAGCAGCACATACCCCTACTCGCTCGGCGGAAGACCGCCGAGGCCCCGGCAGCCACCGGCGCGCGGCTCGGCTGGCTGGACGCGCTGCGCGGCTTCGCCGCCCTGGTCGTGGCCCTGCACCACTTCGACGTGCTGCGGATGCTGCCGTTCGGCGAGCTGGTCCGGCGGAACTTCGACCTCGGTGTGTTCGGGGTCATGCTCTTCTTCATCGTCAGCGGCTACATCATCCCGGCCTCGCTGGAGCGCCGGGGCGATGTCCGGGCCTTCTGGATCGGCCGGATCTTCCGGATCTACCCGGCGCTCATCGTCGCGCTGGCCGCCTCGATCGTGATGCTGCCGGCCGGGGACGGCTCGACCTCGCTGCTGCGCACCGGTGACAACGTCGCCTCGCTGATCGCGAACGGCCTGATGCTCCAGGACCTGCTCGGCGTCCGCAACGGCATGAACGTCACCTGGACCCTCTGCTACGAGATGGTCTTCTACTTCTTCGTCACCGCCCTGTTCACCCGTGGCCTGCACCGGCACAGCGGCGTGATCGCGGTGGCCTTCGCCGGCGCCGCGCTGGCGATCGGCACGGCCCTGGCCCCGCAGCTCCTGCTGACGGAGCTCGGCTCGGTCCGGCTGCTCCTGCTGATCGTCACCCCGGTCTTCCTGCTGGGCTTCTGGGGTGTGCTCAGCGGCAACCGGAAGCCGACCGGGGCGGGCGCCGTGCTGCTCGGCGGACTCGGCCTGGTGCTGCTCACGCTGAACAGCCGGGCGGTGACGTTCGAGACCTTGCTGATCCCCGCGACGATGTTCGCCGGCACCGCGGTCTTCCGTGCGCAGCACGGCGGGCTCCGCCGGGCCCCGGCCCTGCTCGCTTGCGGGTTCGTGGTCGCCGCGGGCGTGCTCGCCGGGTGGCTGTACAACCGGAACGGGGTCCAGGTGCACACGTGGACCTCGGGCTGGAAGGCCTTCTCGCTCTCCTACCTGGCGGCCTGGGTCCTGTTCGGCCTCGGTTTCCTCCTGCGGAACCGGCGCTTCCCGAAGGTGCTGACCTGGCTCGGTGCGATCAGCTTCTCGCTGTACCTGCTGCACTTCCCGCTGCTGCGTACCCTCGGGCCGCTGCTCGGAGTTCCGCCGATGCCCTCGTCGACGCTCGGGAAGTTCGCCTGGACGGGGATCTTCCTCGCCGTGCTGCTGGCCGCGAGCCATGTGATGTACCGGCTGGTGGAGCTGCCGGCGCAGCGTCTCGGCCGGCGGGTCCAGCGGGCGGCGGAGCGCCACCGGCCGTCCACGCAGGCCTCCCCGGCCACGACGGCCGCCCCGGCCGCCCCGGCCGCGGCTGCGGCCGGGCCCGATGTGATCCTGGTGCCCCGGCAGCCGGGCGGTGCGGGCCGCGGGCCCGCCGCCGTCCCCGTGCAGGGCGAACCGTCCTCGGCCCGCTGACCCGGCCTACCGGTCCGCAGGCATCGGCAGCACCGCGAAGGCCTCCACCTCCAGCAGGAGTTCGGGCCGGAAGAGGGCGGCGACCTGGACTGCCGAGGAGGCCGGCTGCCGGTCGCCGGGGATGACCGCGTCGCGTGCCTCGCGTACCGCCGGGAGGTGTGCGACGTCCGTGACGAAGTAGGTCAGCTTCACGACGTCGTCGAAGGTCGCCCCGGCCGCTGCCAGGCAGCGCCGCAGGTTCTCGAACACCTGGCGGGCCTGCGCGGAGGCGTCGCCCGCGCCGACGATCTCGCCCTGCTCGTCGAAGGCGCACTGGCCGGAGACGGCGATGAACCGCCCGGTGCCCCAGGCGACATGGCTGTAGCCCGTACCGGGGTGGACGCCCTCCGGCGCGGCCAGGCGGGTGATGTGGCTGTCGTCGCGTTCGCTCATGCGAGCGATCATGTCAGCCGAGCGCGCGCAGCGCGGCCGTCGCCGCCACCGCGAGGCGCGGATGGGACTGGGCCCGGGTCAGCACCTCGCGGGACCGGGGGTCGGCGAGGGCGCCGAGTCCCTCGACACAGGCCAGGGCCACCCGCCAGTAGGGGTCGTGCGGGGACAGCAGGCGGGCCAGGGTGGCCATCAGGACCGGCGTCGACTCGGGGGCGCGCAGGGCCGTGAGCAGCCGTACGGGCTGGAGGGCGTAGGCCGTGCGCAGGGTGTTGGTGGCGAGGGCGGCCGCCGCGCGGGCGGTACGCGGGTCCCCCAGTACGGCGAGCGCCTCCGCGGCGGCCGCGCAGCGTGGCGGGTCCCGGTGGTTGAGCAGCAGCACCAGCGGCTCGAAGGCCCGCCGGTCCCCGGCCAGGCCGAGGCGGTAGGCGGCCAGCTCGCGGGCCCACAGCGGCAGCCCGGCGGAGGTCAGGGAGGCCGCCAGCGCGTCGGGGTCCGCCGCGAGCAGTTCCTCGTACGGTGGGGACTGCCCGGATTCCGTTCGCAGGCGCTCCAGCACGTCGTTCACCCGGCCACCCTAGGGGGGTGGGGGCGCCGCCGCGGCGGGTTTCCGCAGATGGGTGATCGATGATCGATGATCGGTACATTTGGGCGGTACAGGTCACATCTCCGCGCTCTGGCGCGCCAGTTACCGGCGGGTTACGCTCCCTTCAACGTACGAGGCCGGCCTGGTGACGCAGCCGCCCCGTACCAGTCGGTTCGGTACCTCGTGTTCGGTACCTCAGGCACATCAGGCACCCCGGGTACATCACGTACCTCGTGTGCCTCCGCTGCCTCGAGTGCTTCTCGTGTACGGCGTGGCCCCGGGACAGGGTCCGCCGCTCTCTCCGCCCCGCCCTTCCCCGGGGCCGGGATCTCTGCCGCGCGTCGTGCGCCGCGCGCCGCCCTCAGTCGTCACCCTCTTCCACTGGAGTCCCGCGATGGACCTTCCGTCCACGTCCAGTCAGTCCCCCCTCCAGACCATCGCCGTCGTCGGCCTCGGCACGATGGGCACCGGCATCGCCGAGGTCCTCGCCCGGGCCGGCCGCGAGGTCATCGGCATCGACATCAGCGACACCGCCACCCGCCGGGCCACCGCCTCCCTCGCGGCCGCCACGGCCCGTTCGGTGACCCGCGAGCGCCTCACCGAGCAGGAGCGGGAGGGCGTTCTGGCCCGCTTCCGCACCTTCACCGAGCTGACCGCCGCGGCCGACGCCGATCTCGTCATCGAGGTCGTCCCGGAGAACTACGAGGTCAAGCAGCGCCTCTTCCGCGAGCTCGACGCGATCGTCCGGCCCGGCACGATCCTGGCGACCGGTACCAACGCCCTGTCGGTGACCCGGCTCGCCGCCGAGTCGCAGCGTCCCGAGCGCGTCCTCGGCCTGCACTTCTTCAACCCGGCCCCGGCGATGAAGCTGGTCGAGGTCGTCTCCAGCGTCCTCACCGCCCCGACGGCGGTCGAGGCGGTCACCGTGCTGGCCCGCGAGCTCGGCAAGGAGCCCGTCTCGGTCGGCGACCGCCCCGGCTTCGTCGCCGACGGCCTGCTCTTCGGCTACCTCAACCAGGCCGCCGCGATGTACGAGTCGAAGTACGCCTCCCGCGAGGACATCGACGCGGCGATGCGGCTCGGCTGCGGCCTGCCCATGGGCCCGCTCGCGCTGCTCGACCTGATCGGCGTGGACACCGCCCGGACCGTCCTGGAGGCCATGTACTCCTCCTCCGGCGACCGGCTGCACGCCCCGGCCCCGATCCTGGGCCACCTCGCCGAGGCCGGCCTGACCGGGCAGAAGTCCGGGCGCGGCTTCTACACGTACGAGGAGCCGGGCAGCTCCACGATCGTCCGCGACGCGCAGACCCCGCTGGACGGGGCCCGGCTCGGCGAGGGCCGTCCGGTCGCCTCGGTCGGCGTGGCCGGCTCCGGCACCATGGCGAGCGGTATCGCGCAGGTCTTCGCGCAGGCCGGCTTCGCGGTGGTGCTCGCCGCCCGCAGCCAGGAGAAGGCGGACGCCGCGAAGGCCGCGATCGGCAAGTCCTTGGGCCGTGCGGTGTCCAAGGGCCGGCTGACCGAGGAGGGCGCCGCGCAGACGCTGGCCCTGATCACCCCGGCCGGGTCGCTGGACGCGTTCGCCGACGTGGACCTGGCCGTGGAGGCCGTCGCGGAGGACCTGGCGGTCAAGCAGGAGCTGTTCGCGGCCCTGGACAAGGTCTGCAAGCCGGGCGCGGTGCTGGCCACCACCACCTCCTCGCTGCCGGTGATCGCGGTCGCCCGCGTGACCTCGCGTCCGCAGGACGTGATCGGCATGCACTTCTTCAACCCGGCGCCGGCGATGAAGCTGGTCGAGGTGGTCCGGACCGTCCTGACCTCCGACGACGTGCACGCCACGGTCCGCGAGATCTGCACGAAGGTGCGCAAGCACCCGGTGGACTGCGGGGACCGGGCCGGCTTCATCGTGAACGCGCTGCTGTTCCCGTACTTGAACAACGCCGTCAAGATGGTCGAGCAGCACTACGCCAGCCTCGACGACATCGACGCCGCCATGAAGCTGGGCGGCGGCTACCCGATGGGGCCGTTCGAGCTCCTCGACGTCGTCGGTCTGGACGTTTCGCTGGCGATCGAGAAGGTCCTCCACAAGGAGTTCCGCGACCCGGGACTGGCCCCGTCCCCGCTGCTGGAGCACCTGGTGGCGGCGGGCTGCCTGGGCCGGAAGACCGGCCGCGGATTCCGTGAGTACGCCCGCCGGTAAGCAGCGCCCTGGCCAGGTGCCCCAAGAGCCGGATGCGTGGGGAGGGCTGCTCGGGTCTGCCGGACCCTCACGGCAGGCCATACCTTCCGAGCCCAGTGCGGGCTCTCCCCCGCATCCACCCCCGTCCCACCCCCCTCAGGCGCGCTCCCCTGCGCAAATGAAGTACTTTCGATCCATGTCCCAGCCCGCCAAGACCTCGCCCCGCACCGCCACGGCCTCCGACAGCCCGGAGAGCACGGCCGGCACCAAGGCGGCCGCGCAGCGGCTCAAGATGCGCCGTGAGCTCGCCGCCGCCGCGATGGAGCTGTTCGCGACCAAGGGGTACGAGGCGACGACGGTCGACGAGATCGCGGCGACGGCGGGGGTGGCGCGCCGGACCTTCTTCCGGCACTTCCGCTCCAAGGAAGAGGCGATCTTCCCGGACCACGACGACACCCTGACCAGGGCCGAGGCGGTGCTGGACGTGGCCCCGGCGCACGAGCACCCGCTCGACACGGTGTGCCGCGGGATCAAGGAAGTCATGAAGATGTACGCCGCCTCGCCGGCGGTGTCGGTGGAGCGCTACCGGCTGACCCGCGAGGTGCCGGCGCTGCGGGAGCGGGAGATCGCCTCGGTGGCCCGGTACGAGCGGCTGTTCACCCGCTATCTGCTGGCCCACTTCGACGAGACCGACCACCACGACGGCAACGACGACCCGCTGCTGGCCGAGGTGGCCGCCTCGGCGGTCGTCACGGCCCACAACCACGTGCTGCGGCGCTGGCTGCGGGCGGGTGGCCAGGGGGACGTGGAGGCGCAGCTGGACCACGCCTTCTCGATCGTGCGGAAGACCTTCGGTACGGGGATCGGCGCGGGCCGGACCCTGGGCACGGCGCCGGCCCCGGCCGCGCCGGCGGCGGTCCGCACGCAGGGCGAGGTGCTGGTGGCGGTGGCCCGTACGGACGCCCCGCTCGACGAGGTCATGCGGACCATCGAGGAAGCGCTGAGGAACAAGCAGTAGTCACACCCGTCGAGTCACACACATCACAGTGGCCGCCCCCGTTCCGGGGGCGGCCGCTTTTGTTTGTCCGACTTGCCCCTACTCACGGGTAACTCTGATCGATCATCGCTCATCTGCGCAGGTCAATAGGCAAATGAGAGAAAGTTTTGGCACGCGGTGCCTTGCCGGGTGACACGGGGTGCCATACGTTGAATCTCGTCCGGATGTCCCCGCGGTCCACGCCCACTCGGCACGAACCGCGCCCCGGATGCCTGCGTCACCAGGCACCGCGCGCACGCCTCACCACGGGCACGCGCCAGCACCACAGCTCCGCCGGACCGACGGCACTCGCAGTACCGCACGACCCACACCACACCCGTTCCACGCACCCGCGTATCCCTCAGCGCACCCTCAGCGCTCGCCGGAGGCACACCGTGAAGGACATCCTGGACGCGATCCAGTCGCAGGCCGCTACGGCCGCCGACTTCGCGGCCCTGCCGCTCCCCGACTCGTACCGCGCGATCACCGTGCACAAGGACGAGGCGGAGATGTTCGCAGGGCTCACCACCCGCGAGAAGGACCCGCGCAAGTCCCTGCACCTCGACCAGGTGCCCGTGCCGGAGCTCGGCCCGGGCGAGGCCCTGGTGGCCGTCATGGCCTCGTCGGTCAACTACAACTCCGTGTGGACCTCGATCTTCGAGCCGGTGTCCACCTTCAGCTTCCTGGAGCGCTACGGGCGCCTGTCGGAGCTCACCAAGCGCCACGACCTCCCGTACCACGTCATCGGCTCGGACCTCGCGGGCGTCGTGCTGCGCACCGGCCCCGGCGTCAACGCCTGGAAGCCCGGCGACGAGGTCGTCGCGCACTGTCTCTCGGTCGAGCTGGAGTCCTCGGACGGCCACAACGACACGATGCTCGATCCCGAGCAGCGCATCTGGGGCTTCGAGACGAACTTCGGCGGTCTCGCCGAGATCGCACTCGTCAAGTCCAACCAGCTGATGCCCAAGCCCGGCCACCTGAGCTGGGAGGAGGCCGCCTCCCCCGGCCTGGTCAACTCCACCGCCTACCGCCAGCTGGTCTCCCGCAACGGCGCCGGCATGAAGCAGGGCGACAACGTCCTGATCTGGGGCGCCAGCGGCGGACTCGGCTCGTACGCCACCCAGTTCGCGCTGGCCGGCGGCGCCAACCCGATCTGCGTCGTCTCCAGCGCGCAGAAGGCGGACATCTGCCGCGCGATGGGCGCGACCGCGATCATCGACCGCAGCGCCGAGGGCTACAAGTTCTGGAAGGACGAGCACACCCAGGACCCGAAGGAGTGGAAGCGCTTCGGCAAGCGCATCCGCGAGCTGACCGGCGGCGAGGACGTGGACATCGTCTTCGAGCACCCGGGCCGCGAGACCTTCGGCGCCTCCGTGTACGTCACCCGCAAGGGCGGCACCATCGTCACCTGCGCCTCGACCTCGGGCTACAACCACGAGTACGACAACCGCTACCTGTGGATGTCGCTCAAGCGGATCGTCGGCTCGCACTTCGCCAACTACCGCGAGGCCTGGGAGGCCAACCGCCTGGTGGCCAAGGGCAAGATCCACCCCACGCTGTCCAAGGTCTACTCCCTCGAGGAGACGGGCCAGGCCGCGTACGACGTCCACCGCAACCTCCACCAGGGCAAGGTCGGCGTGCTCGCCCTCGCCCCCGAGGAGGGCCTCGGTGTCCGCGACCACGAGATGCGCGCGACGCACCTCGAGGCGATCAACCGTTTCCGGAACATCTGAGACCGTTCAAGGGCCAAAGGGACAGCCTGAGATGACAGAGCGCCAGAAAGACCGTCCGTGGCTCATGCGGACGTACGCCGGCCACTCCACGGCCGAGGCGTCCAACGAGCTGTACCGCCGCAACCTCGCCAAGGGCCAGACCGGCCTGTCGGTCGCGTTCGACCTTCCGACGCAGACCGGCTACGACCCCGACCACATCCTCGCCCGCGGCGAGGTGGGCCGGGTCGGGGTCCCGGTCTCCCATCTGGGCGACATGCGGCGGCTGTTCCAGGACATCCCCCTGGAGCAGATGAACACCTCGATGACGATCAACGCCACCGCCATGTGGCTGCTGGCGCTCTACCAGGTGGCCGCCGAGGAGCAGGGCGCGGACATCGCCCTGCTCCAGGGCACCACCCAGAACGACATCGTCAAGGAGTACCTCTCGCGCGGGACGCACGTCTTCCCGCCCGGGCCCTCGCTCCGCCTGACGACGGACATGATCGCGTACACGGTCAACCACATCCCGAAGTGGAACCCGATCAACATCTGCTCGTACCACCTCCAGGAGGCCGGGGCCACCCCGGTCCAGGAGATCTCGTACGCGATGTCGACCGCGATCGCCGTGCTGGACTCGGTGCGCGACTCGGGCCAGGTCCCGGAGGATCGTTTCGGCGAGGTGGTCGCCCGTATCTCGTTCTTCGTGAACGCGGGCGTCCGCTTCGTCGAGGAGATGTGCAAGATGCGCGCCTTCGGCCGCATCTGGGACAAGGTCACCCGCGAGCGCTACGGCATCGAGAACGAGAAGCAGCGTCGCTTCCGCTACGGCGTCCAGGTCAACTCCCTGGGCCTGACCGAGGCTCAGCCGGAGAACAACGTCCAGCGCATCGTGCTGGAGATGCTGGCGGTCACGCTCTCCAAGGACGCCCGCGCCCGCGCCGTGCAGCTGCCCGCCTGGAACGAGGCGCTGGGCCTGCCCCGGCCCTGGGACCAGCAGTGGTCGCTGCGCATCCAGCAGGTCCTGGCGCACGAGAGCGACCTGCTGGAGTACGAGGACATCTTCGCCGGATCCCACGTCATCGAGGCCAAAGTCGACTCCCTGGTCGCCGACTGCCTGGCCGAGATCGACCGGATCCAGGAGATGGGCGGCGCGATGGCCGCCGTCGAGTCCGGGTACCTGAAGGGCGAGCTGGTCTCCTCGCACGCCGAGCGCCGCGCCCGGATCGAGGCCGGCGAGGACAAGATCGTCGGCGTCAACTGCTTCCAGCAGACCGAGGAGAACCCGCTCACCGCCGACCTGGACGGCGCCATCATGACGGTGGACCCGGCGACGGAGGCCCTGACCGTCGAGCGCATCGGCCGCTGGCGCGAGGAGCGTCAGGAGTCCTCGGACCGGCAGGGGAACGGCGACCCGTTCGTCTTCCCGACGGTGATGCAGGCCCTGGACCGGCTGAAGCAGGCCGCGGCCGGGACCGAGAACCTGATGGAGGCCACCCTGGAGTGCGCCCGCGCCGGTGTCACCACCGGCGAGTGGGCGAACGCACTGCGCGAGGTGTTCGGCGAGTTCCGCGCCCCGACCGGGGTCTCCTCGGCCCCGGTGGCCGTCACCGCGGAGGCCGGCACGCCGATGGCCCACGTCCGCGAGAAGGTCGCCCGTACCGCCGAGGACCTGGGCTCCGGCCGGCTGCGCCTGCTGGTCGGCAAGCCCGGCCTGGACGGGCACTCCAACGGCGCCGAGCAGATCGCCGTACGGGCCCGCGACGCCGGTTTCGAGGTGGTCTACCAGGGCATCCGGCTGACGCCCGAGGAGATCTCCTCGGCGGCGCTGGCCGAGGACGTGCACTGCGTGGGACTGTCCATCCTGTCCGGTTCGCACAGCGCGCTCGTGCCGGACGTGCTGGAACGCCTCCGTACGGCGGGGGCGGGTGACATCCCCGTCGTGCTCGGCGGCATCATTCCGAACGCCGATGCCATCGCCCTCAAGGCGGCCGGAGTCGCCGCCGTCTTCACACCCAAGGACTTCGGTATCACGGAGATCATCGGCCGTATCGTCGACGAGATCCGGAAAGCGAACAAGCTCGACCCTCTGGAGGTCCCCGCATGACCACGCCCACGTCTCCCGTGAACCGGCTGCGGCCCCGCCGCTCCTGCCTCGCGGTTCCGGGATCGAACCCGCGGTTCCTGGAGAAGGCCCAGGGCCTGCCGGCCGACCAGGTCTTCCTCGACCTCGAGGACGCCTGCGCCCCGCTGGCCAAGGAGGGCGCCCGCCACACGATCGTGGACGCACTGAACAACGGCGACTGGACCGGCAAGACCAGGGTCGTGCGCGTCAACGACTGGACCACGCACTGGACGTACCGCGACGTCATCACGGTCGTGGAAGGTGCGGGCCAGAACCTCGACTGCATCATGCTGCCGAAGGTCCAGGACGCCCAGCAGGTCGTGGCGCTGGACCTGCTGCTGACCCAGATCGAGAAGACCATGGGCTTCGAGGTCGGCAAGATCGGCATCGAGGCGCAGATCGAGAACGCCAAGGGCCTGGTCAACGTCGACGAGATCGCGGCCGCCTCGCCGCGGCTGGAGACGATCATCTTCGGCCCGGCCGACTTCATGGCCTCGATCAACATGAAGTCGCTGGTCGTGGGCATGCAGCCGCCCGGCTACCCGGCGGACGCGTACCACTACATCCTGATGCGGATCCTGATGGCGGCCCGCATGCACAACCTCCAGGCGATCGACGGCCCCTTCCTCCAGATCCGCGACGTGGACGCGTACCGCGAGGTGGCGGGCCGGGCAGCGGCGCTGGGCTTCGACGGCAAGTGGGTGCTGCACCCGGGCCAGGTCGACGCGGCGAACGAGGTCTTCTCCCCCTCCCAGGAGGACTACGACCACTCCGAGCTGATCCTCGACGCGTACGACTGGTGCACCTCCGAGGCCGGCGGCAAGAAGGGCTCGGCCATGCTCGGCGACGAGATGATCGACGAGGCCAGCCGCAAGATGGCCCTGGTCATCGCGGGCAAGGGCCGCGCGGCCGGGATGCAGCGCACCACCAAGTTCGAGATCCCGGAGGCCTGATCCCGATGCAGTTCGGACGCACTTACGAAGAGTTCGAGGTCGGGGCGGTCTACAAGCACTGGCCCGGAAAGACGGTCACCGAGTACGACGACCACCTCTTCTGCCTGCTGACCATGAACCACCACCCGCTCCACATGGACAGCAATTACGCGGAGAACACGACCGACTTCGGCAAGAACGTGGTCGTGGGCAACTACATCTACTCGCTGCTGCTGGGCATGTCCGTGCCGGACGTCTCCGGGAAGGCCATCGCCAACCTGGAGATCGAGTCCCTGCGGCACGTGGCGCCGACCTTCCACGGCGACACCATCTACGGCGAGACCACGGTCCTCGACAAGACCCCGTCGAAGTCGAAGAACGACCGCGGCATCGTCTACGTGGAGACCAAGGGCTACAAGCAGGACGGCACCCTCGTCTGCGTCTTCCGGCGCAAGGTGATGGTCCCGACCGAGACGTACATCAAGGAGCGCGGCGGCGAGCAGCCCGGCCGCCCGCAGCTGAAGGAACAGGGGAAGTAGCCATGGCCCGACTCGCCCAGACCGCCGGGCTCACCGACGTCCAGCGGGAGATCCTCAAGACCGTCCGGGAGTTCGTCGACAAGGAGATCATCCCGGTCGCGACCGAGCTCGAACACCGTGACGAGTACCCGCAGCAGATCGTCGACGGCCTCAAGGAGCTCGGCCTCTTCGGGCTGATGATCCCCGAGGAGTACGGCGGCCTGGGTGAGTCGCTGCTCACCTACGCACTGTGCGTCGAGGAGATAGCGCGGGGCTGGATGTCCGTCTCGGGCATCATCAACACGCACTTCATCGTGGCGTACATGCTCAAGCAGCACGGCACGCAGGAGCAGAAGGACCACTTCCTGCCCCGCATGGCGCTGGGAGAGGTGCGCGGCGCGTTCTCGATGTCCGAGCCGGGGCTGGGCTCCGACGTGTCGGCCATCACGTCCAAGGCGGTCAAGGACGGCGACGAGTACGTCCTGAACGGCCAGAAGATGTGGCTGACGAACGGCGGCAGCTCCACGCTGGTGGCGGTCCTCGTGCGAAGTGACGAAGGCCACCCCGAGGGCACGGCCCCGCACAAGTCGATGACGACCTTCCTCGTCGAGAAGGAGCCCGGCTTCGGTGAGGTCCGTCCCGGCCTGACCATCCCGGGCAAGATCGACAAGATGGGCTACAAGGGCGTCGACACGACCGAGCTCATCATGGACGGACTGCGCATTCCGGCCAATCGGGTCCTCGGAGGCCAGACGGGCCGAGGGTTTTACCAAATGATGGACGGCGTCGAGGTCGGCCGCGTCAACGTGGCGGCGCGTGGCTGCGGTGTCGCTCAGCGTGCGTTCGAGCTGGGTGTCTCGTATGCCCAGCAACGTCACACTTTCGGCAAGGCGATCGCCGAGCACCAGGCCATCCAGTTCAAGCTGGCCGAGATGGCTACCAAGGTCGAGGCCGCCCATGCGATGATGGTGAATGCAGCACGCAAAAAGGACTCCGGGGAACGAAACGACCTCGAAGCAGGGATGGCGAAGTACCTCGCCTCCGAATACTGCAAGGAGGTGGTGGAGGACGCCTTCCGTATCCATGGCGGCTACGGATTCTCGAAGGAGTACGAGATCGAGCGCCTCTACCGCGAGGCACCGATGCTGCTGATCGGTGAAGGTACCGCCGAGATCCAGAAAATGATCATCGGTCGGCGCCTTCTCGAGGAGTACCGACTCCAGGGCTGAAAGTCCCTTTTGCGGCGGATCCTCCATGGGTTCGTCGCAAAAGAATCACTGGCAGTCACTGGCCTGCGGCCATCGACTCGGCTTCTGGCTTGCCCAGTTGTTGCGTGCAACCGATAGCATTCCAGTAAAGCCGCCGTCCCGTCCCCCTGTTTGCGGCGCGGCAATCACCCGCTACGAAGGTCATCCATGCCCCACAGCCAAACCTCTGCACCTCGCGTCGGCATCCTCGGTGGACGTCTCGCACGCGGAGCATCGCCGTGGCTTCTGCCGACCGTCGCCACCGCTGCGCTCAGCCTCACCCGGGCCCGCAAGTCCGGGCGCTGGGCGGCAGTGGCCGTGCCCACCACCGCTCTCGCGGCGGGCATGCTGTGGTTCTTCCGCGACCCCGAGCGTGAGATCACGCAGGGCCGGGTCATCTCGCCCGCCGACGGTGTGGTGCAGAGCATCATGCCGTGGAAGGACGGACGGACCCGGGTCGCGATCTTCATGAGCCCGCTGAACGTCCACGTCAACCGCGCGCCCCTCGCGGGCACGGTGACGTCCGTGGAGCACATCCCCGGCGGGTTCGTCCCGGCGTTCAACAAGGAGAGCGAGAACAACGAGCGCGTTGTCTGGCACTTCGACACCGAGCTCGGCGACATCGAGATGGTGCAGATCGCCGGCGCCGTCGCACGCCGCATCGTCCCGTACCTGCCGGCCGGTACCAAGGTGGAGCAGGGCGAACGCATCGGTCTGATCCGCTTCGGCTCCCGCGTCGACATCTACCTCCCCGAGGGTGTCGAGGTCGCGGTCGAGGTCGGTCAGGCCACCACCGCGGGGGTGACCCGAATTGACCGTGACTGACCCTGAGACTCCCACCACACCGTCGGGTGGGTGGGTGCCCGAGGCCGCGGAGGAGGAATCCGCCGAGGACGACATGCCGCTCTCGCTGCGGCTGTCGATAGCGGACACCCTCACCCTCGGCAACGCGACGTGCGGATTCATGGCGGTGTACTTCACCACCACCGGGATCCTCATCCCGCACCTCACCGGCAGCGGCGAGTCGGGCATGGCCCGTAACAGCGCCGCGACGGCAGTGATACTGATGCTGCTCGCCGCGGTCTTCGACCTCTTCGACGGCATCGTGGCCCGCAAGCTGCGCAGCTCGCCGATGGGCGCCGAGCTGGACAACCTGTCCGACCTGATCAGCTTCGGCCTGGCTCCCGCGTACTTCGTGCTCGTGTACGGCATGGTCGCCGACGACGCCGTGCAGAAGATGTCGGCGCTGGCCGCGATCGTGGTGCTGCTGGCCGTGGTGCTCAGACTCGCGAGATTCAGCTGCGTGACGATGAAGGACGGCATGTTCCAGGGCATGCCGAGCCCCTTCGGCGCGCTGACGGTCGTCTCGATCGTGCTGCTGGAGCTGCCGTTCGTCCCGACGCTGCTGGCGATCATCGGGGTGGCCTGGCTGATGGTGAGCCGAGTCGAGTACCCGAAGCCGCGGGGTGTCCTCGCGGTGGCGATGCTGAGCTGGATCATCGGGGCCATGGGCCTGCTGGCGGCCTGGGCGTTCGACGCCCCGGGCGGTCAGATGCTGCTCCAGGCGGGTTGCGCGCTGCAGATCGCCATGGCGGCGACCATCCCGCTGTTCGCGACGACCCGTCGCGCGAACACGTTCCGCCACAACCGCCGAGAGGCGCGAGCGGCGTCACAGCTCCCGTAACCCGGAGCACCGCAGTGGTACGAGGCCCCCGGCCGCCGTCAGGCGCCGGGGGCTTTCGCATGCGCCGGCGGCTACGCTTGATGTCGGAAAATCGCCAGCCCCGCGGGGGCCGGGCCGGGATCCTGGAGCCATGTACACCGACACCGAGCGCTGCGTCAGGGCCGTGCAGTCGAAGGACGCCCGCTTCGACGGGTGGTTCTTCACCGCCGTGCGGACCACCGGGATCTACTGCCGCCCCAGCTGTCCCGCGGTGCCGCCCAAGGTCGAGAACATGACCTTCCTGCCCAGCGCGGCCGCCTGCCAGCAGGCCGGCTTCCGGGCCTGCAAGCGGTGCCGGCCCGACACCTCCCCCGGCTCCCCCGAGTGGAACGCCCGCGCCGACGCCGTCGCCCGGGCGATGCGGCTCATCCGGGACGGCGTCGTGGACCGCGAGGGCGTCCCCGGGCTCGCGGCACGGCTGGGGTACTCGACCCGCCAGGTCGAGCGGCAGCTGAACGCCGAGCTCGGCGCCGGGCCCCTCGCCCTCGCCCGGGCGCAGCGCGCCCAGACCGCCCGGCTGCTCATCGAGACCTCCGAGCTGCCCATGGGCGACGTCGCCTTCGCCGCCGGGTTCTCCTCCATCCGGACCTTCAACGAGACCGTCCGCGAGGTCTTCGCCCTCGCCCCCGGCGAGCTGCGCCTGCGGGCCGGGAAGGCGAGCCGCGCAGCGACACCGGCCGGCCCGAGGGTCCCCGGGACCATCAGCCTGCGCCTGCCGTTCCGGGCTCCACTCAACCCCGACAACCTCTTCGGCCACCTCGCCGCGACCGCCGTCCCCGGCGTCGAGGAGTGGCGGTCCGGCGCGTACCGCCGGACGCTGCGGCTCCCGTACGGCACCGGGGTCGTCGCACTGACCCCGCAGCCCGACCACATCGGCTGCCAGCTCGCCCTCACCGACCTGCGCGACCTCACCATCGCCATCAGCCGCTGCCGCTGGATGCTCGACCTCGACGCCGACCCCGAGGCGGTCGACGAGCAGCTGCGCTCCGACCCGCTGCTGGCCCCGCTCGTGGACAAGGCCCCGGGGCGCCGGGTGCCCAGGACGGTCGACGCGGCGGAGTTCGCCGTACGGGCGGTGCTCGGCCAGCAGGTGTCCACCGCGGCGGCCCGTACGCACGCCGCCCGGCTGGTCACCTCGTACGGGGAACCGGTGGCCGACCCCCATCCCGAGGGCGGGCTGACCCACCTGTTCCCGTCGCCGCAGGCGCTGGCCGCCCTGGACCCGGAGGCCCTGGCCCTCCCGGCGAGCCGGCGCACCACCCTCACGACCCTCGTCGGCGCGCTGGCCGACGGCTCGCTCCCGCTCGGCATCGACAGCGACTGGGAGGCGGCCCGCGCGCAGCTGACCGCGATGCCCGGGTTCGGCCCGTGGACCACCGAGGTGATCGCGATGCGGGCGCTGGGCGATCCCGACGCCTTCCTGCCGTCCGACCTCGGGGTCCGGCGGGCCGCGAAGGAGCTCGGGCTGCCGTCCACCCCCGTGGCGCTCACTGCCCGGGCGGCCGGCTGGCGGCCCTGGCGCGCGTACGCCGTGCAGTACCTGTGGGCCACCGACGCCCACCCCGTCAACCACCTGCCCGTCTGAGGAGTGCATCCCGTCATGAGCACCACGAACACCATGAGCACCAGGCAGCACACCGTCGTCGAGAGCCCCTACGGCCGGCTCACCCTGGTCGCCACGGACGGCGTCCTCAGCGGCCTGTACATGACCGGGCAGCGGCACCGGCCCGCCGAGGAGTCCTTCGGGGAGCGGGTCGCCGCGACGGAGGAACCGTTCCCCGAGGTCGTGCGGCAGCTGGCCGCGTACTTCGCCGGGGAACTCACCGAGTTCGACGTGCCCGTCAGACTGGAGGGCACCGCGTTCCAGCGCAGCGTGTGGGACCAGCTCGTACGGATCCCGTACGGCGAGACCTGGTCGTACGGGGAGCTCGCGGCCAAGCTCGGCAAGCCGAACGCCTCGCGCGCGGTGGGCCTGGCCAACGGGAAGAACCCGGTCAGCATCATCGTGCCGTGCCACCGGGTGATCGGCGCCTCGGGCAGCATGACCGGCTACGGGGGCGGCGTCGAGCGCAAGGTGCGGCTGCTGGCCTTCGAGGCCGGCGAGGCCACTCTTTGATAGGACCGGCGTGAGTCGGACCGGAGCGCGTCAGACCAGCGCGAGCGGGACGAGCAGGGCGAACGCGGCGCCCGCCTCCACCGCGTAGCCGAAGAGCGAGGGGTGCTGGACGGGGGCGGCGAGCAGGACCACGCTCTGCTGGGCGGTGGCTGCCGCCACCCAGTCGGCGTCGGCGCCGAGGTTGCCCTGGTACCAGCCCTCGCAGGCGCCGGGGCCGGTCACGGCAAGGAGGTCGTCCTCGCGGCGGTAGAAGGCCTGCCAGCCGGCGGCGGGGACGGACCAGCCCTCGAAATCGGTGAACTGGGCCCAGCCGCCCTCGCGTATCGCGGTGTCGAACAGCCACACCGGCGTTCCCTCGGCGGTGACCTCGCCGCCCGCCTGCTCTTCGGTGGTGAAGTGGACCATGGGCAGGGCGTCGGGCCCGTCGGCGGTGCTGGGCCAGGCGTACATCGTGATCATCAGATGATTCTGTCCTGCTCGAAGTAAGCCCGGTGTCACGAGGAGACCGGGCGCGTGCCGTTCTCCAGCTCCGCGGCGCCCTCGCCGGACTCGAGGACCCGGTAGGCCTCTCGGGTGCGCCGGCCGAGCGATCCGGGGAGGTACGTGGTGAGTTCGGCGGGCTCGACCAGTCGCCAGGAGAGCAGTTCCTCCTCCTGGAGCTTGATCGAGGCGAGCTGCGCCTCGTCGAGCACGCCGCCGTCATAGAGGTACGCGACCAGCGGCGGGCGGCCCTCGCCGAGCGTCCAGTCGACGGCGAGCAGCCGGCCGAGCGGCAGGTCGAGGCCGATCTCCTCGGCGCTCTCGCGGCGGGCGGCCGTGCGCGGGGACTCGTCCTGGTCCGACTCGATGGTGCCGCCCGGCAGGGCCCAGCCCTCACGGTAGTTGGGCTCGACGAGCAGCACCCGGCCCTCGGCGTCCCGGTAGAGGGCGGCGGCGCCGGCCAGCACCCGGGGCAGGCTCGCGATGTACGTGGCGTAGTCATCCGTGGTGGTCACGCCGTAACCCTACCCAGCGGCCCCACCGGGCGGGATCACGCGTCCGGGGTGTTGGGGGCGGGTGGGTCGTCGCGGTCGCAGCGGGGGGATTCGGCGACGCGGCGCAGGCCGGGGTGGCGGGCCGGGCCATGGTCGGTGAGGGCGTCGCCGACCATGGCCGTGACCGCGTCCCGCATCCCGTGCAGGGCGTGGTGGCGGGCGGGACCCGCTCCGGGGTCCTCGCGGAGCTCCTTCACCAGGGCCCAGCAGAGCAGCAGCATGACGATCACGAAGGGCAGCGCGACCAGGATGGTGGCGGTCTGCAGGGATTTGAGGCCGCCTGCCCAGTAGAAGATCGTCCACGCGCCGAGCCAGGTGCTGTCGGTGAAGGCGCCGGTGGAGACCTTCGGCGACCTGGAGCGCCCCGAGGCCGAGGCTGGTCGCCGTCCCGAAGACGGTCGCGAAGACGGCGAGCAGGTCGACGGCCTTGCCGGGCCGGCCGCCTGCTCGCTCCTCCCCCATCAGCGGGACGAAGGCGGCACTGAGCGCTGAACATCATCGCGATCCACGCGAGGTTCGTGAACTCGGGTTCGGAGTCGTCGGCGCCGAGCCGGATCCGGCCGAACCGGCTGATCGCGAGGACGACGCACATGACGAGGAAGACGTCGGCGGCGATCACGAACAACCAGGCGAAATCGGCCAGCACGGTGATCACCCCGATGGTGACGACGGCGCGGTCCGGTTCGGGGTCCGGACCCTCCGGACGTGCGTCTTCCAGCGATTCCGCGCTCATGCGGCCACACTATGCAGGCGTATATCCGTATTTAGGGGCATGGCGCGCCGGACGTGACCCAGGCCACGCATGGGCATAGGAGGATCCTCCGGATAGGCTCATGGGGGCGCGACTGCACTGTTCGATAGCAAGGGATTAGCAAGGTGACGGACGGAGCAGTAACTGAGACCGCGCGCGTGCTCATCGCCGCGGACAAATTCAAGGGCTCGCTCACGGCCGTTCAGGTCGCGGAGCGGGTGACGGCGGGCCTTCGCAAGGCCGTACCGGGCGTGGAGATCGAGACCCTCCCCGTCGCGGACGGCGGCGACGGCACGGTCGCGGCCGCCGTGGCGGCCGGGTTCGAACGCCGGGAGGTACGGGTCACCGGACCGCTCGGCGAGCAGGTCACGGCAGCTTTCGCGCTGCGTGACGGCACCGCCGTGGTCGAGATGGCGGAGGCCTCCGGGCTGCAGCTGCTGCCGGCGGGTGTGTTCGCCCCGCTGACGGCGACCACGTACGGCTCGGGCGAGCTGCTGAAGGCCGCGCTGGACGCGGGGGCGCGCTCGATCGTGTTCGGCGTGGGCGGCAGCGCCACCACCGACGGCGGTGCGGGCATGCTGGCCGCGCTGGGTGCGGTGTTCCTGGACGCGAACGGTGAACCGGTCGGTCCGGGCGGCGGCGCGCTCGCGGAGCTGGCGTCCGCCGACCTGTCCGGGATCGACCCGCGCTTCGCGGAGGTCGACCTCGTCCTGGCCAGCGACGTGGACAACCCGCTGACGGGCCCGAAGGGCGCGCCTGCGGTCTACGGCCCGCAGAAGGGGGCGTCGCCGCAGGACGTGGCGACGCTGGACGCGGCGCTGGCGCACTTCGCGGTGGTGCTGGAGAAGTCGATCGGCGAGAAGGCCGGCCGGCTGGCCGCCGCGCCGGGTGCGGGTGGCGCGGGCGGCATCGGGTACGGGGCGCTGCTGCTCGGCGCGTCGTTCCGGCCCGGTATCGAGCTGATGCTGGAGGTGCTGGGGTTCGCCCCGGCGCTGGAGCGGGCGACGCTGGTGATCACCGGTGAGGGCTCGCTGGACGAGCAGACGCTGCACGGCAAGGCCCCGGCCGGTGTCGCGGCGGCGGCGCGCGCGGCGGGCAAGCCCGTCGTGGCGGTGTGCGGGCGGCTGCTGCTGGGCCAGGAGGCCCTGGAGGCGGCCGGCATCCGCAAGGCGTACCCGCTGACGGACCTGGAGCCCGACCCGGCCAAGTCCATCCCGAACGCGGGTCCCCTGCTGGAGCGGGTTGCGGCCCACATCGCCGCCGACGTTCTCTGATCCGCCGCGAGCGGGCCGGCACCGGCCGGTTGAGGCCCGGCGCCCCCCGAGTGGGGGTGCCGGGCCTCGGCGTTTGCGGCCGGCGCCGCTGCTACGCGGTGAGCCGGGCCGGCGCCCCGGAGGCGGCGAGCAGCTGAGCGGTGGTCACCACGCGGGCGAAGCCGCCGCCCTGGAGGTTGACGGCGGTGGCGGTGGCCAGCTGGTCGGCCGTCAGCCGGAGCCCGTCCGGGCCCTCGAGGTCGAAGGTGTGGGTGGCGTCGAGCGGGACGAGCACGTCGTAGCCCAGGTTCCCGGCCATCCGTGCTGTGGTCTCGACGCACATGTTGGTCTGGATCCCGGAGACCACGAGCTGGCCGATGCCCTGGGCGGTGAGCCATGCGGCCAGGTCCGGGGTGCCGTAGAAGGAGGAGTTCACGGTCTTGGTGACCAGCAGGGACTCCTGCCCCGCCCGGTCGGCCACGAAGTCCTTGAAGGCGTGGCCGGGCCGGTCGGCGGCCAGGACCGAGCCGGCGGCCCGCGAGGCGTGCTGGACGAGCACCACGGGGCGGCCGGACTCCTGCCAGGCGTTCATCAGGGCGGCGATGTTGGCCTCGGCGGCGGGGTTGTTGCGGGGGCCCCAGTAGGAGGCGTCGTCGAAGCCCTTCTGCACGTCGATGACCAGCAGGGCTGCGTTCGGGGCGAGTGCGATCTCGTTCTTCGTCATGGCTTCATGATCTTCCGCCGGACGGTGTGTCGACAGCGGCAACCGGGACCCGAAACGATGGGATCCTGCCAGAATGGCAGCATGCATCGTGTAGCCGTCGTCGTCCAGCCCGGCATCCGCAGCTTCGACCTCGCCGTCATCACGGAGGTCTGGGGCCCCGACCGCAGCCACCTCGGCGTCCCCCGCTTCGAGCTGCGCCGGTGCGCCGTGGACACCGAGCCGATCGCGCTGCCCGGCGGGCTCACCCTGGCACCCGACCGGCGGCTCGACTGGCTCGCCGAGGCCGATCTCGTCGTCGTGCCGGCGCTGGCCGAGCCCGCCGCCCCGACACCCGAGCCGGTCCTCGCCGCCCTGCGGGACGCGCACGCCCGGGGCGTGCCGGTCGCCGCACTGTGCGCGGGGGCGTTCATCCTCGCGGAGGCGGGCCTGCTGGCGGGCCGCCGGGCCGTGACGCACTGGTGGCTGGCTCCGCAGCTCGCCGCGCGCCATCCCTCCGTGCTGGTCGAGGACGCCCCGCTGTACGTGGAGGACGGCGGGCTGTGGACCTCCGCGGGGGTGGCCTCCGGCATCGACCTCTGCCTGCACCTCGTACGGGAGGCCCACGGCGCGGAGGCCGCCGCCGCCATCGCCCGGTCCATGGTGACGGGCCCGTTCCGGACCGGCGGCCACGCCCAGTACCTGGACCGGCCCACCCCGGCGGCGGACCGGACCGCCGAGGCCCTGGCGGCCGTACGGGAGCGGGCCCTGCGCCATCTGCACGAGCCGCTGTCCGTGGCCACGCTGGCCCGATGGGCGGGCATGTCGCCGCGCTCCTTCGCCCGCCATTTCGTCGCCGCCACCGGGACCACCCCGCACCGCTGGCTCCTCGGCCACCGCCTGGACGAGGCCCGCAAGCTCCTGGAGCGCACGGACCATCCGGTTCCGGAAGTGGCCCGGCGCGCGGGCTTCGCCAGCGAGGTCACGTTCCGCCAGCACTTCACCTCGTACGTGGGCCTCGGCCCCCGTGCGTACCGCAGTGCGGCGATCGCCACACCAGCAGCCCCGCCCAAATCCCGGTGACAGTGTTAGAAATGGCTCATGACCGGACGTTTGGGTCGACCCAGGGGATCCCCGCCCGGGCAGCCGGCCGGGCGCGACCCGGGCCTGCCGCCGCGCCTCTCCCTGGGCGCCCGCAGTGTCGCCGGTCAGGTCTTCGCGCTCCAGGCGGTCATCGTGGTGCTGCTGATCGCGGCCGCCTCGCTGGCCCTCGTGTTCCAGGAGCGGTACGACACCGAGCGCGATGCGCGCCACCGCTCCCTCGCGGCCGCGGAAGCCTTCGCGCACGCCCCCGGCCTCCCCGAAGCCCTGAAGACGCCGAACCCGACGGCCGAACTGCAACCCCTGGCCGAGGGCGCCCGGCGGGCCTCGGGCGTCGACTTCATCGCCGTGATGACGCCCGACGGGGTCCGCTACACCGACCCCCTGCCGGAGCTGATCGGCAAACGGGCCACCGGCGACCTCTCGCGGGCCGTCGGCGGGCAGTCGTTCACCGAGGTGTTCAAGGGGTCGCCGAGCGATGCGGTCCGCGCCGTGGTCCCCGTACGGGACGCGAGCGGGGCGGTCGTCGGCCTGGTCGGCACCGGCATCGAGGTCGCCAAGGTCTCCGACGTGGTCGAGGGCCAGCTGCCGCTGCTGCTCGGCGCCGCGGCCGGCGCACTGCTGCTCGGCACGGGCGGCGCCGCCCTGGTCAGCCGGCGGCTGCGGCGCCAGACCCGGGGCCTGGGCGAGGCCGAGATGGCCCGGATCAACGAGCACCACGAGGCGGTCCTGCACGCGGTCCGCGAGGGCGTCCTGATCATCGGCGCCGACGAGCGGCTGCTGCTCGCCAACGACGAGGCCCGGCGGCTGCTGAACCTGCCGCCCGACGCCGAGCAGCGCCATGTGGGCGAGCTGGGGCTCGACCCGCGCACCACCTCGCTGCTGGTGTCCGGGCGGGTCGCGACGGACGAGGTGCACCTGGCGGGCGACCGGCTCCTCGCCGTCAACGTCCGCCCGACCAAGCCGTACGGAGGGCACCCGTCCGGCAGCGTCATGACCCTGCGCGACACCACGGAGCTCGCCGCGCTCTCCGGCCGCGCCGAGGTGGCCCGGGAGCGGCTCCAGCTGCTCTACGACGCGGGGGTGCGGATCGGGACCACGCTGGACGTGGTGCGGACCGCCGAGGAGCTGTCGGAGGTGGCCGTGCCCCGGTTCGCGGACTTCGTCACGGTGGAGCTGCTGGAGCCGGTGCTGAAGGGCGAGGAGCCCTCGCCGGCCACCGGCATGTACTCGCAGATGCGCAGGGCGGCGATGAGCGGGGTGCGCACCGGCCATCCCCTGCAGCACGTCGGCGACATCATCCGCTTCGAGGTGCCCACCGCTCCGATGGCGGCGGCCCTGGACGCCGGGCACGCGGTGCTCGCGGCCGATCTGAACGCGGCGATGGGCTGGCGGGCTCAGGACGAGGCGGGCACCCGCGAGGCGCTGGGGTACGGGCTGCACTCGCTGATCTCGGTGCCGCTGCAGGCCCGCGGCGTGGTCCTCGGCATGGCCAACTTCTGGCGGGCCGCCGACACCCCGGAGGCCTTCGACGAGGAGGACCTGTCGTTCGCGGAGGAGCTGGGGGCGCGGGCGGCCGTCTCCATCGACAACGCCCGCCGCTTCACCCGCGAGCACGCGACGGCCGTGGCCCTCCAGCGGAGCCTGCTGCCCCGGGTGCTGCCGGACCAGAGCGCGGTGGACGTGGCCTTCCGGTACCTGCCCGCGAAGGCGGGGGTGGGCGGGGACTGGTTCGACGTGATCCCGCTCGCCGGCGCCCGTGTGGCGCTGATCGTCGGCGACGTCGTCGGGCACGGGGTGCACGCGGCGGCCACGATGGGCCGGCTGCGGACCGCCGTGCACAACTTCTCCACCCTGGACATGCCGCCCGACGAGCTGCTGGGACACCTGGACGAGCTGATCCACCGGATCGACCAGAACGAGTCCGGGGACGCCGAGGACGCCGGGGACGGCGCGGGCGAGTCGGCCGGTGTCACGGGCGCCACCTGCCTGTACGCGGTCTACGACCCGGTCTCCGGGGTCTGCACGATGGCGAGCGCCGGGCACCCCGGACCGGCCCTGGTCCGGCCCGACGGGGGCGTGGAGTTCCCGGAGCTGCCCGCCGGGCTGCCGCTGGGCGTGGGCGGCATGCCCTTCGAGGCCACCGAGCTGCTGCTGCCGGAGTCGACCCGGCTCGTGCTGTTCACGGACGGCCTGCTGGAGGACCGCGACCGGGATTTCGACACCGGCCTCCACCTGCTGGCCGAGACGCTCTCCCAGTCCGGCCGCAGCCCCGAGCAGACCTGTGCGGACGTGCTGGCCGCGCTGCTGTTCCCGTCCCCGAGCGACGACATCGCCCTGCTGATCGCCGACACGCGGCGGCTGGAGGCGGAACGGATCGCGGAGTGGGAGGTGCCCGCCGACCCGGCCGCGGTCTCCCGGGTGCGCAACGCGGGCTCGGCGCAGCTCGCCGCCTGGGGGCTGGGGGACATCGCGTTCACGGCCGAGCTGATCCTCAGCGAGCTGATCACCAACGCCATCCGGTACGGGACCGCGCCCATCCGGGTACGGCTGCTGCGCGACCGGAACCTCATCTGCGAGGTGTCCGACGGCAGCAGCACCTCGCCGCACCTGCGGTACGCGGCCACCACCGACGAGGGCGGCCGCGGCCTGTTCCTGGTCGCGCAGTACGCCGAGCGCTGGGGCACCCGGTACACCGAGCGCGGCAAGGTCATCTGGGCCGAGCTGCCGCTGACCGGCGGTCCGGAGCCGGCGCTGCCGGTGAGGGACCTGGAATCGCTGGAGGACCTGGCCTGGTGACGGCCCGGGGCGCCGGCGTCACGCGCGCGGGGCCACCGGCCGGTCAGCGGGCCTGGAGGCCACCGTACGGGCGAGCAGGACCGCCACGTCGTCCTGCGGGGCTCCCGGCAGCAGGCGCGCCAGGATCTCGTCGCACAGCCGGTCCAGCGGCTGCCCGGCGTCGCGCAGCGCCCGCCCCAGCTGGGCCATGCCCTGGTCGAGGTCGCGGTCGCGGGCCTCGATGAGGCCGTCGGTGTAGAGGACGAGCAGGCTCCCGGGCGGCAGGGCGACCTCCTCGGTGCGGAACTCCTGCCCGCCCGTGCCCAGCGGGGTGCCGGGCGGGCCGTCGAGGAAGGTGACCTCCCCGCCGGCCGTGACCACCGCCGGGGGCGGGTGGCCGGCGCGGGCGATCGTGCAGCCGCCCGTGGCCGGGTCGTGGACGGCGTAGACGCAGGTCGCCATCTCGTCCTCGCCGAGGTCGGCGACCGCGGCGTCGAGCGAGCGCAGCAGCCGGGTCGGGGAGACGTCGTGGCGGGCGAGGGTGCGTACGGCCGTGCGCAGCTGTCCCATGACGGCGGCGGCGTGGATCCCGTGGCCCATGACGTCCCCGATGACCAGGCCGGTGCGGCCACCGGGCAGCTGGATGACGTCGAACCAGTCGCCGCCGACGTCGTGGTCGCTGGCGGGCAGGTAGCGGCCGGTGAGTTCGAGGCCGGTGACCTCGGGCAGGGCGCTGTTGCTGAGGCTGCGCTGGAGGGTCAGGGCGGCCCGCCGCTGGTTGGTGTACATCCGGGCGTTGTCGATGTTGAGCGCCGCGCGGGCGACCACCTCGTCGAGGAGCACGCAGTCCTGCTCGTCGAAGGGCTCGCGGCCGCGCAACCGTGTCACGGTGACCGCGCCGAGCACGGTGCCGCGGGCCACGAGCGGGATCAGGCGGGCGGAGCCGAGGGTGGCGAGGTAGTCGCGCAGTTCCGTGGCGCGCGGGTCGGGGACCAGCGCGTGCACGTCGGACACGTAGAGGTTCATGGGCCGCCCCTCGGCGATGACCTGCTCGTAGACCGACTCCGCCGGGATCTGGAAGGTCTGGCCGGGTGCCAGCCGGGCGGTGGGGGCGTCCGGGTCGGGGAACTCGACCGCGATGCGGCGCAGCATGCCCTGGTGGGTGGCCGGAGCGTCGTCGGGCGCGAGGACGGCCTCCAGCAGCTGTACGTCGGCCGAGTCGGCCAGCTGGGGTACGAGGACCTGCACGATCTCCCGGGCGGTCTGGTCCAGGTCGAGGGTGGTGCCGATGCGGGTGCCGGCCTCGGCGAGGACGGCGAAGCGGCGGCGGGCCCGCTCGACCTCGACCTGGGCCTGCTGGCTCTCGGTGATGTCGATGAGGGAGGCGATCACGCCGAGCGGGCGCCCGGAACCGTCCAGCAGCGGGGCGTACGAGCAGGACCAGGTGTGGTCGTGCTCGGGGTCGGCCGGGGTGCGGCCGGTACGGCGGACGTCGACGACGGCGGTGCCCCGGTCCATGACCTGCTGCATCGTCGCCTCGAGCGCGACGGCGTTGACGCCGGGCACGACCTCGGTGAGCCGTTTGCCGAGGTGGTCGGCGGCCGAGACGCCGTTCATCCGGGCCAGTGCGTCGTTGACGCGCAGGAAGCGGAGGTCGGGACCGAGGGTGGCGAGGCCGATGGGCGACTGGGTGAAGAGGCTCTGGAGGGCGGCGAGCGAGTCCCGCATGCGCAGGACCTCGGAGGTTTCCGCGGCGATCAGCATCGCGCCCGTACGGCCCTGCGGGTCGATGGCGGGGACGATCCACATCTCCATGGTGACGCGGTGCCCGTCGCGGTGGCGTACGGGGAGGGTGCCGACCACCGTCTCACCCGCCTGGACGCGCCGGGTCAGGTCGTCGGCGAGCTCGTGGTTGGTCTCGGGGACGAGCACGGAGGTGCCGGGGAGGCCGAGGATGTCCTCGGGGCTGTGGCCGAGCAGGTCCTGGGCGGCCAGGGACCATTCGACGATGAGTCCGTCGGCGTCCTCCCGCCACAGGGCCATCGGCAGCAGCTCGCGGAGCACACCGGCGTACCCGACAGCCGCGCCCGGCTGATCCGGGACCTCGCTCGTCGACTGGTATGTGTCCACCGCACCGACCTCACCCCGGGGGGCCTGATTCCTACCGATTCACCCTATCCGAGCGATCGGCGCGGGGCGCTGTGTCGGCCGGTGCGGTCGGCGGCCCCGGATACGGGCAGGCGCGGCCTCGGGTACAGCCAGGGCAGGACGAAGGTGACCCAGAAGAGGACGGCGTAGAGGATGAGGGCGGCCCACCAGCCGCCGAGCCCCGGGCGGCCGCACTGGACGAGGCCGGCGATCACTCCCGCGACGGCGGCGGCCCCCGGCAGCAGCGCCCACCGGTCCGTGCCGACGTACAGCACGGCCGCGGCGGCGAGGGCGAACGCGGCTCCGACGATCAGCGTGCGGGCGCCGTCACCGACGTCCGGCGTGTGCAGGCCGCGCAGCTGCCACAGGGCGACGGGTGGTCCCGCCGTCGCGACCAGGAGGGCCGGGACGCGCAGCCGGGCGGGCCGGATCCGCTGCCGGACGAGTGCCGCCAGGGCGACCATGGCGTACAGGCAGACCGGGACGTGGCCGGGGTGCGAGGACCAGTCGCCGGTGGAGAAGGCGATGCCCGTCCACATCAGCACGGCCGCGCACAGGGCCGGTACGGGTGCCACGACCCCGACCAGCGCCGGGAGGCAGACCAGCGGCTTCAGCACGCCGAGGAGGCCCTGTACCAGGCGGGCCCCGGCTCTGCCCGTGGGCTGGAGCGCCGGCCAGGCGAGGAGCCCGGTGCGCAGGGCCGCCCGGCGCGGATCCCGCGCCCGGAGCAGCCGGCCGGCCTCCTCGGCGCCGATCTCGCGGAAGGACGCCAGGGCCGCGTCGAACGCGGCCCGTGTGGGCAGGCCCGGCGGGTTCGGCGGGGAGTCCGGGGGCCGGTTGCCGCCCCGGAAGCCCTTGCGGTGCAGCTCGGCGAGGAGTGGCAGTTCCTCGTGGAGGATCTCGTGCTGGCGGACCGCGGTGAGCACGTCCCGCACCCGGTCCCAGGGGGCCACGTCCGGCCGGGTGGTGACGTCCTGCGCCCAGAGCTCCGTGAACGGCGGGCCGAGTGCCATCTCCCCCGGCGATCTCCTCGCCGAGCGCCGTGAGGTCCGCGGGGTCCCCGAACGCGTCGTGCAGGCGCTCGTCGGTGGCGACGACCGACACGAGGGCGGCGGCCCCGTCGAGACGGCCCCAGGTCCAGTCGCTCATCCGCCGGCGGGCACTGAGGAACGCGGCGAAGTTGTTCAGCTGGTTGCCGCTGAGCTTGGCCCTGACCATGTCCTCCGGGGAGTCCGGGGCCACCTGCGGCAGCACCGTGCGCGTGGCCCAACTGGTGTCGGCCGCCGAAACGGTGTGGAAGTCGATGTCGGTGGCCTCGGCCAGCGGGTCGGGGCGCAGCGGGCCGAGCAGCACCTCGGCGTACGCCAGCGCCTCGGCCATCGGCGGGCCGGCGCCGCGGGCAGCCGCGTGGAGGGCCTCGTAGCCGTCGACGTCGGGGCTCAGGTCCAGGCCGATCTCCTGGCCCAGGTCCGCCAGCCGCTCCCACAGGTGGCCGAAGCCCTCCGGGACCTCCGCCGGGCCGGTCGCGGGGACCTCGGGCGGGGAGCCGGCGCCGACCGCCGCCGCAAGGTTCGCCGCCCAGGTCTCCCAGTGCGCGGGCGCGGCCTCGGGCGGAGGCACGGGCGGCATGAGGGCGCCCAGCAGACAGGTCGCCTCTCCGTACGGGGCGGTGGCATCGGTGGGCATCAGCCCGAGGGACAGGGCGGCCCGGTAGCGGCCGAGCAGCAGCCGGTCCCGAGCGGCGTTCAGGGTGGCGACGGCGGAGCGGCACGCGAACAGCCGTGTCCGGTACGCCTCCACCAGCTCCGCCTCCACCGGCCCGGCACCGGACTCGTACGCCCTCAGCCAGTCCATGAGCAGCCGTACGGTACGTGCGAGGGCCAGCGGCGAGTACCCCGGGCCCGGCAGCGTGCCGGGCTCCACCGCCAGGCCGTCCGCCGCCCGGCGCAGCCGGGCGAAGAGGGCCGCCGAGCCCTCCGCCGCGCTCTCGTCCAGCGCCTCCAGCGGCCCCGGGCCCGCGGGCAGCGGCAGCGCGTCCGGGCCGGTCACCTCCGCCGGGTCCGCCAGCAGCCGGATCAGCCGCTGCGCCTCCGCCCGGCCGGCCGTGCGGGCGTACGGGTCCAGCCGGGCCATCGCCGCGTCGTACAGCTCGGTGAGGGTCAGGGGCAGCACCCCGAGGACGGCCCGCTGCTGCTCGGCCGCGGCCTCGGCGGCGCGCAGTTCGAGGGCGTCGTCGCGCAGGGATTCCGAGCCGGTCTTCACGGCCAGGGACTTCGCGGCCATCCGCACCAGCCGGGTGACGCGCCGGCTGCCGCCCGGCTCGGGAGGCGGCGGGAACGGGGGCACCGGCTGGAGGAACAGCAGCCGGCGGTCGGCCTTGCGGGCCACCGGGGCCCCGGCTACCGCCCGTACCGCCCAGGCGACGGGGATGTTGTCCAGCAGCCCGCCGTCCATGAGTTCGGCGCAGCCGTTCAGGTCCTCGTCGGGGTGGCCGCTCTCGCTGCTGACGCCGCGCATGTCCACCCGGGGCGGGTCCTCGACGGGCTGCGCGCCGTTGCCGACGTACACCCGGCCCGGTTCGAAGGCTCCCGGGAACGAGGAGGAGGTCCGCGCCGCGTACGCCAGCCGGTCCAGCGCCGTCTCACGGGCCGCGCCCGTGACGTCGTCGGGGAAGTCCGTCAGGGCGCCGCGGTGCCGGAAGCGGAAGTAGGCGTGGGAGCGCCCGACCGGAAGCGGCCGTCCGAGGGTGGGCCGGACCAGGTCCCGGCGGGGCCGCAGCCGGGTGGCCGTCAGGATCAGCCGCAGCGAGGCGGGCGGCCGCCGGTCCGGCGGGGCCTCGTCGACGAGCCGGCCCAGCGCACCGCGCAGCTCCTTGTAGAAGACCTCGTCCCCGCGCATCAGCGAGGCGGGCACGTGGAAGGGGGTGGAGCGGCGCAGCAGCCCTTCGAGGTCGCCCAGGCGCAGCCACAGGTCCCGCACGCCCCGGCCGAAGGGCATCCCGTACACGAGGTGGCAGGCCAGCAGGACGCCGTTGATCCCCCCTGCACTGGTTCCGACGAGGACGTCGATGTCGACGTCCTCGTATCCGCACGTGTCCAGCAGCCCTGCGTAGACGCTCGTTCCCGGGGCGGGCTGCTGCCCGGACGCCGCCCGGAGCGCCGCCGTCTCACAACAGGCCCCGCCCATCCATACGGCGAGACTGACCCCGCCGCGCATTGCGAGGGCCAGCCGCAGTTCCGTACTGCGCCGGCCCGGCCGGTCGTCGCTCATGCCTCCAGCTTGGCCCTGGATCAGGCGTGGCGCACCCGGGCGGCCACCACCTCGCGGGTACGGGTGGCGGAGCGGCAGAAGTTGCGTATCAGGCCGGAGAGTTCGTACCCCGGTTCCACCCCGAGTTCGCGTTTCACGAGGTCGCGGTACGTGTCGTAGGTGCGCATCGCCTCGATGAGGTTGCCCTCCGCCAAGTGGGCCTCGATCAGGGCCCGCTGGGCGCTTTCGCGCAGCGGTTCGGCGCTCACCGCGACCAGCGCGGACTCCACCGCTTCGGCGTGCCGGCCGACGCGGGCCAGCTCGCGGCTGAGCGCCTCCAGGGCGTGCAGCAGCCGCTGGCGGACGCGTTCGCGTTCCAGCAGCACCCAGTCGTCGTACCAGCCGGGCAGCAGATCGAGCGCGTCGGTACGCCATTTCAGCACCGAGAGGTCCTGGCTGGTGGCGGTGCCGCCGATGAGCCGCCCGGCCCAGCCGTACAGGACGTACAGGTCGACGACCGTGTGCTCGCGCACGGCGAGCGAGCACTTGTCGGAGTCGAGCAGGTCGATGCCGGAGGCCTTGAGCCGCCACAGCGCGGACCGCAGGTTCCCCGCAGCCCTCAGGTCGTCGCCGGACGGCCACAGCGTGCCCGCGGCATGCCGGCGTTCGACCCGGCCGCCGTTGAGCGCGACGAACGCGAGCAGGCGCTTGCCCCCTTCCGGCACGTCCAGCCATCTCCCCTGATGGACGACGCGCGGGCCGCCGAGGAGGTGGAGGGCCGGCGCCTCCCCCTGCCCGGGAACACGGACCGGTGACTCGAGGAACTGCTGATTCATAGGCGGTCCTCCTGCATAGAAGTCCGACCGCATATGCTATGCGCGCACCGTCACCGATCAGTCACCGAGTGCTATTTTTTCATCCGTCTCCGCGCTCTCCGTGCTCTGCGTGCCCTCCTCGCTCCTCCGGTCACTGCCGTCCCCGGGGTCGTAGCAGTGGCGCTGCTCCCTCCTGACGAACGCGACCCAGTTGCCGACCGGTGTCTCCCGGTCGTCGACGGGCAGCAGGATGTCCACGCCGACGGGCTCGGCCAGCCGGATGCGGTCGCGGTGCTGCGCCTCCTCCACCGCTCGGGCGACATCGGCGAGCGCGCACGAGCAATACCTCAGGTCCACCTGCTGCCCCAGGAGCGCACGGATCCCGCCGAGGGCGGCGCGCTGCTCCGGCTCGGGCGTGAACGGCAGGTACCCGGCGGGCGGCAGCTCCGCGATGCCCAGCTGCTCCAGGGTGTACGGGCCGGCGCCGGCGGCCGCCGGCCTGATCAGGGCGCCCTCGCCGATTCCGGTGATGAGCCGTGCGACCTCCTGGCCGAGCTGGTCCTTGGTGTGGCTCTTGAGGAACTGCTGTTCCCCGATGAGGGCCAACTGCTCCAGCAGCGGGCCCAGATCGGCCGCGGGCGCCTCCACGGCTCCCAGCACCTGCGTCAACTGGTCCTGGAACTGGAGGATCTGGGCCGTGTACGCGTCCCAGGGCCGCATGCCGAGCCGTGACTGCCAGTACCGGTACGGCGGGGCCGCGGCCCGGTCGCGGCGGGCGGCCCAGATGTCGACCTCCCACCCGTCGGGCCTGCCGGGGTCGCGCAGGAGCACCGCGAGCCGGACGGTCCCGGGCCGTCCGGGGCTCGCGGACGGCGGGGTCCAGGAGGGCGGCAGGTGTGCGCTGCCCGTCCCGTACGGCCACGGGGAGTGCTCCGTGCGTTCGGCCGCGAAGATCCGCGAGGCGAGGAAGTTGCGCCGGGAGGCGGGCAGTTGGTTGTCGAGGCCCCGCTCGGTGCCCTCCGCCAGCCGGATCCGGACGCCCTCCGAGACGTACGGACGCCGGGTGGTGCCCGTACCCGCGCACGGGTCGTCGCAGTAGCTGCCCTGCACCGGGGCATCGCCGTAGGGCCGGGAGTCGGGCGCCACCTCGACCCACCAGAACCCGTCGAGCCCGGGTTTCAGGCCGGTGAGCGGAAGCGTGACGAGGCGTTCCGAGCGCAGCGGGCGGCCCTCCGGGGAAACGGCGAGGCCGCCTCCGACACGGAGGATGCCGTCCTTGACGCTGACCTCGTAGCCCTCGACCACGCCGGGGCCGCCCGCCGCACCGACGGCCAGGGCGAGTTCGCGGGCGTAGTCCTGGATGCGGTTGAGGTGTTCGGCGCGCAGGAACAGCCCGTCGAAGGCGTTCAGCCGGTCGATCCCGCCGTCGGCGGTCGCGGACGGGGTGGCGGGCGGCCCTGTCGGTGGGTCGGCGGGCGGGACCCCCGTGGCGGCGGCTTCGCTGATCGTCATTCCTCGGTCCTCCCGGGGGCCGCCTGGCGCGGCAGATGGACGGTGACGACGGCGTCGTTCCCCTCGTCGGCAGTGCCCGGCGGGCCGCCTTCCAGGCCCGCGAAGGGCGCGCGCGGGTGCTCGCCGTACAGCGGCTTGGGCCCGGTGCCGCGGACGCGGATGCGGACCGTCTCGTACGCGGGCCGCTGGTCGAGGTCCACCTTGACCCGGCGGCCGTCGGCCGACACCCGGATCCCGGCGACCTCGTCGCTCGCCCAGCCCCGGCCGGCGCCGGAGAGCGAGGTGATCTCGATGCCCTCCGGTTCGGCGGAGCCCGCCGCGAGCGGGGCGGTGACCTCGAAGCTCAGCACGGTGTGCTCGCGGCTCCAGGCGAGGGAGCCGCGGATCAGGCGCGGGCCGCCGGCGTCCGCCTCGGCGGCGGCGCCGATGATCCCGGGCGCCAGGCCGCACACCAGCTCCTGGACGGTGGTGGTGGGCAGGGCCGCGGTGCGGACGGACGGGTCGGCGCGCACCTCCTCGATCCGTACGCAGCCGTCGTACTCGGTGAGTTCGACGGTGAGGCGGGCGAGGACGACGGGGGCGTGGTCCTCCGTCACCGGCGCCCACGGCGGGCACATGTCGCCCTCCTCGCGCTCCGGCGCCAGTGCGGTGGCGTCTGCGGCGGCCAGCCGGCGGAACGCGGCGAGCAGGGCCGGCGCCCGCAGGTGCGCCGGGACCCGGGCCACTTCGGCGGCCTCCCGCAGTGCCTCCTGGCCTGCGGCGTCCCCCGGGACGGCCTCGTCGAGGCCGAGGAGGACCCGTACGCGGTGGTACGGGCGCCAGGGCGCGGGGGCGGTGGAGCGGATGGTGATCCGCGCGGTCTCCACGATCCGGGAGAAGTCGTCGTGCCGGCGCGTGACGTCGCACGGGTCCGCCAGGGCGGGCACCGGCCGGTCCGGGCAGGACGCGAACTCCGCGAGGATCCAGGCCTCGACGGTACGCCGCCGGGGAGGCCCGGGCTCGGAGTCCTCGGCTGCGGGCGAGGCGGCGGTCTGCGGGCCCTCCTGCGGCGGGTGCGCGTCGATCCAGTCCCGGGCCCATGCGGTCAGGGACACGCACCAGGCCGTCTCCAGGGTGAGCTCGCGGCCGAGCCCGTCGACGGCCAGCCCGGGCAGCACCCGGAGCTCGTCGCCGTCGCGGGCGACCCCGAGCCCCCAGATGACGCCGGGGCCGTGCAGCCAGGCGTTGTGCAGCATCAGCTTGCCGCGCGGATTGCCCATCAGGACGCGGAAGTCGTCCTCGCCGAGCAGCATCCCGAAGGCCACGCGCAGCGCGAGGAAGGGGTTGACGGGCAGCTCGTCCCCGCCGCAGGGGCCGGGATCGCACGGCCCGCCTCCGTGCGCGGGGTCGGTGGGCAGGTCCGGGGCGGACCCGCCGCCGCAGCCGCACGGGGTGCTGCCGGAGCCGAGCGCCGTCATGAGCTCTCCTTCTGGGTACGCCTGTCGATCACCAAGTGGGCGGAGGGGGACGCGGAGCCGACGGCCGAGTCGAATGCAGGGCCGACGGCCGAGTCGAGGGCCCGCGCGGCCCGCCGGTCCGCGGCGGCGCCGCCCGGCCGGGCCGGCTCCCCGGGGAAGGGGCGGCCCGCCTTCCCGTACTCGCGCCGCATCGCGTCGACGAGGTGGCCCTGGCGGACCGCTCCCCCGTCGTCCGCCGCCCGGAAGGCCGCGCCGATCGCGGCGTTGCGGATCCAGCCGCCGGGCACCGGGTAGTACTGCGCGAGCCCCGCCAGGTCCACGTCGGCGTGCAGCAGGGCGCGGGGCAGGTGCAGCTCCCACATCCGGTACCGGCCCGCCTCGTCGGGGAGCGGGAACTCCACGACGAAGTCCATCCGGCGGATGAACGCGGCGTCGATGTTCTGCCGCAGGTTGGTCGTCAGCACGGCCAGCCCGTCGAACCGGTCGAGCCGCTGGAGCAGATAGGCCGTCTCCATGTTCGCGAACCGGTCGTTGGCCTCGGAGACCTCCGTACGGGTGGCGAACAGGGCGTCGGCCTCGTCGAGGAGGAACACCGCCTGCGTGCGCTCGGCCACTTCGAAGCAGGCGGCGAGGTTCTTCTCCGTCTCGCCGATGTACTTCGAGACCAGCTCGGAGCCGTCGACCACCAGCAGGTCCCGGCCCGCCTCGGTCGCCAGTACCTCGGCGGCCAGCGATTTGCCGGTACCGGGCGGCCCGGTGAGCAGCAGCCGTACGCCGCGGGCGGCCCGGGCGGCCTCCCGCAGCCGCCAGTCGTCCAGCACCAGCGCCTGGTGGCGCAGCCGCGCCACCGCGTCCCGCAGCTGCCCGTCGGCCTCCCCGCCGAGGACGAGCCGCGGCCAGCGGGCGTCCGGGCTGACCAGGTCGGCGCCCGAGGGCAGCAGCGCCCCGGCGCGGGCCCGGATGGCGCCGGAGACGTCCGGGCTGCCCCCGGCCTCCTCCGCATCGGGGGCCAGCCCGGCGCGGCCGTGCACGTCGAGGGCGACCTGGGCGGTGAGCGCCGGGTCGAGCGGGTGCCGCGCCGCCAGTTCCGGGGCGTGTTCCGGTGCTTCGGGCAGGGCCGCCCGCCAGGCCGTGCGCCGGTCCGCCGTGCCGATCGGCCCGACCGGCACGGTGAGTACGGGCCGCTGCGGCCCGGGGCGTACGGTGCCCGGCGCGGCGCAGATCAGCAGCGGCCCGGGGATCCGGCCGACGGCGGGGGTGACCGGGCCCGCCCCGCCCGCCGGGGCCGGCACCACCAGCAGCGGCACGGCGTCCCGTACGGCGGCGTGCAGCCCCAGCAGCCCCATGGCGCCGGGGTCTTCGGGGCGGGTCCGGGCGGCGAGCAGGCCGAGTCCGGCGGCGCGGGCGAGGGCGGCGCAGCGGCTGAGCGCGACGGTCTCGTCCCGGGCGCCGACCAGCAGGACGCGGGGCTCGCGCGAGCGCAGGGCGGCGACGGCCCGGACGCTTTCGGGGAGTTCGAGCCAGCCGTCGAGTCCGGCGACCGGCGGGCCGGGGTCGGCCTCCTCCAGCGCGGCGGGCCAGGCGGGGTAGCCGTGCAGGGCCTCCCACAGCCCGTCGGCGAGGGTCAGGGAGCGTTCGTGGAAGGGGCCGTCGCCGGTGAGGGCGAGCACGCCCGCCCGTACGGCCGGGCCTTCGTGGAGCAGCCGGCGCAGGACGACCCGGTCCGGTGCGTGCCCTGGTCCGCCGCCTTCGGCTCCGGTACGGGCCGCGCAGTCGATCAGCAGGCCCGCGAGGCCCACGCTGGGGTGCGGGGCGCCGCCGGGGTTCATGGTGCGGAACGTCCGGGCCAGGCCCTCGTGTTCCTCGGGGAGCCCGGCGAACAGGACGAGTTCGGTCTCCAGGGAGCCGAGCCCGAACCGGTCCACGAGCCGGTCGAGCGGGGTGAAGGCCGGGGGCCGCGTGCCGGGGGCGGCTGCGGCTGCGGCGCGGTGCGTGGCGCTCTCGGCCCAGTCGCGCAGTAACGCGGCGGATCCGCCGACCGCCTCCTCGCTGCACAGGGTCTCGAGCAGCTCGGCCACCCGGACGGCGACGGCGGCGGCCCGGCGGGAGAGGTCGCGGCTGATGCGCTCAGACATAGCGGTACCTCACCACCGCGCCGAGCCAGCCCACCCAGCCCGGGTCGAGGTCCAGCCCGGCGCGGCGGACGGCCAGGTCGGTGTCGCCGACGGCGAGGTGCACCTCGATCCATCCGGTCTCGGCGGTGATCCGGCCGGGGCGGCGGGCGACGGCGGCGACGGCGCCGAACGGGTCGTCCGCGTACCGCTCGTCGCCGAGGCGGGCGGCGGTGGCCCGCGCCCAGTCGGCGGCGAGCGCGCTCACGGCGGCCTGCTCGGGCGGGGCCGCCACGGCGGCGCGCAGGAGCCCGGCGGCCCGGTCGGGGCCGAGCCCGGCGAGGGCGAGGGCGGCCGGGTCCCCGGGCGCGAGGGCGGGGACGAGGGCGCGGGCGGCGGCGTGCAGCACCCAGGGCAACGGCCGTGCAGCGAGGGCTGGTTCGCCGAGGGCACGGTCCGGGAGTCCGGTCTCGGCCGCCGCGGCGAGCAGGAACAGCAGCCCGGCCCAGCCGGTGGCCGCGCCGCCCGCCGGATCGGCGGCCGGCTCCTCGGCCGGCGGACCGTCCTGCCGGGGTGCCCGTACGGGGCCCTGCGCACCGGGGTCGCCGGCCGCGGGGGCGGCCGGCGCCGGGCCGGTCCCGGCCGCATCGGCGCGGGGCGGGATGGCGGCGGGGGGCTCCTGCGGCGGCGCGCCCCGGCCCGGCGGGGCCTCGGGGCGGTCGGCGGGCTGCGCCGGGGCCTGCTCACCGGACCCGGCGGGCTCGGCGGCCGCCCCGGTGTCCGGCAACTCCCCGAGCTGCGGGACCTGTTCGGGATCCGGCAGCGCGGGGGCGCCGCCGAGGGTCCGCAGGCCGTCCGCCAGCAGCCCGCGCAGCCCGGGGCGGGCGGAGGGCCGTTGCAGGGATGCCGGGTCGGTTTCGGCGAGGACGAGCACGGCCCATGCGGCCAGGGTCGGTCCGGCGGGGCGCAGCCCGCTCTCGCGGACCAGCGCGGCCAGCCGCGATCCGGCGAGCAGGGCCCGGGCGCGCGCACGGGTACCGGGGCCGGGCGGCGGCGGTCCGGCGGCCTCCTCCGACGCATGGTCCCGACCGGCGGCGAGGGCGGCCAGCCGCTGCCAGCCGTCGCGCCCCCACGCCCGGTCCAGTGCGGCGAGCCCGCAGTCCTCGGCGGCGCGGAGCACGGCGGCCGCGGCGTGCTGCGGGTGGCGTTCCAGTGCGGCGAGCAGCGCCGGGCCGGGCGCCGCGTCCGGGGCGGGGTCGCCGGGGCGGAGGATGCCGGTCTGCCGCCAGGCCCACAGCCGTTCGCGGCGCCCGGCGGCGAGGCCGGCGACCGCGTCGGCGAGCAGTTCCACGTCGTGCCGGTAGTGCACGAGCGCGGCCGCGCGGCCCTCGCGTACGGTCCGTTCGATCGCGGCGGCGACCGCCTCGGACCAGTCGCGCGCGAGCGCCGGATCGGGGCGGGCCAGGTCGAGGCCCAGGGTCAGGTCGAGGCGGGCCAGGCACCAGTGCCCGGGCGGCAGGACCAGGCCGCGCAGGGCCGACTCCAGGGCGCCGTCGACCGCGTGCCGCAGCGGTCCGCGCAGCCGGTCCGCTGCGGGCGGCTCCTCGGCGGGGTCGTGGCGCAGGGTCGCCGACAGCCGGTCGATGACCACGGTGGGGCCGCTCATCCGACGCGCACCGCCCCGGCGATGGTGCTCTCGCCGACGCGGGAGCCGGCGGCGGGCACGCCCACGATGCCGTCCTCGCCGACCCGGACCCGGCCGACGACCGCGGGACCCCAGGCCGCGCCCGGGCCGACGACGGAGGTGAGCCCGAGGTGCAGGGTGCGGCCGATCCGCATGCCCGCGCCGAGCGGACAGATGTCGACGAGGGTGTGGGCCGGTTTGTGGGCCTCCACGATGGCGCGGACGACGTCGAGTTGCCCGGCGCTCGGATCGGCGGGGATGAGCACGCTGAACCGGTGTGCGGTGGCGGTGTAGCCGTCCTCTCCGGGCCGGGTGCCGCCCACGGTGAACCGGCCCAGCGCCCCGGAGGTGCCTGCCGCGCCGCCGACGGCCGGTGCGGGGGCTCCGCCGGGTCCGGCGCCGAGCACCGCTCCGCCGAGTCCGCGCAGCCGCCAGTGCTCCACCACGCTGATGGGCAGCGGGAGATAGAGCCGCAGGATGCGTTCGAGGCAGGCCACCGTCCCGCGGATGCGGAACAGGTCGTACGCCTGGGCGATCAGCTCGCGCCGGGCGGCCACGGGCCAGCGCCGGTCCAGGGCCAGGCCCAGCAGCCCGGCCAGCCACCCGAGGGCCTCCTGCGGGGTGGCCCGGGGGTCGAGCAGGAGGGTGCGCAGGGCGGCACGGGAGTCCAGTTCGTGCAACAGGCCTTCGGCGGGGGCGAGGAAGCACTGCAGGAAAGCGGCGTCGGCCTCGTCCCGGCTCCAGGCCCTGGGGAGCGCCGCGGGCAGCCGGTGTCCGGGCCGCTCCACGCGCAGGCCCCGGATGCGGGGGCTCAGGCGCAGGGTGCCGGCGAGCCGGAGCACGATCCACAGGTAGCGGCCGGGCGGGGCCTGCACGGGGGCCTCGTACGTCTCGAACCCGTCGTCGGGGTCGATCTGCGCCCAGGGCAGTTCGCGGCCGGTCGGGCGCCGGAACAGCGGCGCGGAGGGCGGCAGCCGGTCGGCGTAGAGGGCGCGGGAGGGCAGCGGCGGGGTGCGGTCGGCATGGCGCACGGAGCGCGGGCCGCGGACGGGCGGCGACCAGGGCAGCGGGTCGGGGACGGTGTCCTCGTCCGTGGTCAGGAAGCTGACGCGGACCTCGGTGCCGGGCGGGATGCAGGCGTCCATGAACAGCCGGCCCCAGCGGGTGCGGTACTCGCCGGCGTCCAGGCGGTAGCCGATGACGCTCCCGGCGGGGGTGTACCGGGCGGCGGGCCCGGCGGTACGGGCGAGGCCGTCGGCGGTGGTGAACGCGACGCGGCCGTCGGGGTCGACGGTCATGGCGCCGCCGTCGTAGCCGGGGGCCCGCAGGGGTTCGATCTCGGCCCAGGCATGGCCGTCCGTACGGAATCGCCGGAACGGCTGCCCGGGGGCCCGGGCCACGACCAGTGCCCCGTCGGCGGTCAGATCGAGGTCGGTGGCGTCGTCCACGACGAGCGGGACGGTGCCGTCGGCGCGGGCGACGACGGCGCGCCCGCCGGCCGCCCCGGTCCACAGCACGTGGAGGTGCCCGGCGTGGTCGGCGATCCGGGTGGGGCGCAGGCCGTCGCTGCCGGGCGGGCGGCGCAGTACGGGTCCGCGCAGCGGGCCGCGGCGGCCCTGGAGCAGCACGACCCCGGCGGGCCGGGTGACGAGGACGGCCACCGCCCCGCAGTGGGCGGTGACGTCGAGGGGCCGGCGGTGCGGCCGGTCCGCGCTGCGGACGGGGACCCGGCGCAGCAGCCGCTCGCCCCACAGGTCGACGACGTGGACGGCGCCGGCGCCGGACTCGGCGATGAACAGCCGCTGGGCGGCGTCCACGGCGAGGCCGCGCGGGACGCACAGGGTGCCCGGCCGGTGGTGGGGCGCGCCCTCGTCGCCGCCACCGGGCGGGATGACCTCCACGCGTCCGGCGCGCGGGTACGAGCGGTAGGCGCGGCCCCAGCGGTCGAAGGCGAGCCCGGCGGGTCCGTGCCCGGCCGCACCGGGGTCCGGCCCCGCCTCCGGCTCGGGTTCCCAGGCGAGGCAGACCCCGCCCTCGTCGAGGAGGGCGGTGGACTCGTGGCGGCAGCGCAGCCACTGGTCCGGGTCGGCCAGGACGCCGATCGCGCGGTCGCCGTACATCAGCACACCTCCGGGGGCAGCGGTACGACGACGGGGTCGCCGGGGGGCGGTGGCGGGGAGCCGTAGCCTGCGCCGACGGGCAGCGGGCTGCCGGTGACGACGGTGATCCCGGCGAGCCGCGGCACCTCCCACGGGTTCAGCGGGACGAGGGGCAGCGGGGTCCATCCCGTACCGGCGCGCCGGGCCAGCAGCAGTTCGTCCTCGAGGTACTCCAGGCCCTCCACCTGGACGGCGACGGCCTCGAGTTCGGCGCGCCGCACGGCCCGGCCCAGCGGCCAGCCCGCGCCCTCGGGACCGTACGGCGGCAGCGGGGCGAGGTACTGGCGCAGGATCAGCTCGACCCAGCGGCGCACCGCGTCGGGCTGGTAGCCGTCCCGGGTCCGGATGCCCACGGACACGGCGATGTCCACGTAGGTCGGCGGGATGACGTACAGCTCGGTGGTGACCAGACGCCTGGGGGTGAGGTACGCGGCCACCTGGCGCAGCAGGGCGAGGTCGGGCAGCGGGGCGCCGGGGTCGCGCAGGTCCTCCGTGGGAAGGACGAGCACGCTGACGACGCCGGCGGCGGGCTGGGTGGGTGTGTCGGGGTGCAGCAGGGGCAGCGTCTCGGCGCGCCGTACGCCGGGGACTTCGAGGGCGAGGGAGCGGAAGTCCTCGGAGGTGACGGCCCGGTCGCGGCGGTGCACCTCGGCGGGCAGGGCGTCGAGGGCGTCTGCGAGGGAGGCCGCGTCGGCGCCGCCGTACGCCGGGAGCGGGTTGGTGACCTTGACGCCGGCGACGCCGGTGAGTGCGCCGATGGCGCCCGCCGGGACGTTCCCGGCGGAGCCGCCGCCGTACCGGTAGGCGAGGACGCGGATGCGTTCGCCGATCTGGGGCAGTCGGCAGCGGGTGCCGAAGCGGACGAGTCCGGCGTCGGCGTCGAGGGTGTAGTGCCGGTCGAAGGGGCCGCCGGCGGCGAAGTCCTCGACCTCGGTCCAGGGCCGCCAGCCGTCGGCCTCCTCGACCTCCAGCCGGACGCTGCCCGCGAGGACGGGGTGCCTGGTGAGGCGCAGGACCTGGCCGGCGTCGGCGGTGCCGGTGCCGAGGAGTTCGGGTGCGGCGGTGCGGGCCTGGACGGCGCCGACGGCGTTGGCGCCGACCCAGCGGATGCGGTGGATGGCGTCGTTCTCGTCGGCGGGCCGGCGTACGCGCAGCCAGCCCAGGACCCGGGCGGCGGTCTTCTCGTCGTCGAGCGGCGGCGGGCTGTGCAGGCCGCCGCTGCCGGTGCGGCCCCGGGGGTGCGTGGGGAAGGCGGCGGGCAGCTCGACGGAGACCACGCCGGTGGTGGTGAGCCCGCGGCTGGTGTCGCCGAGCACGGCGAGGGGCGTGAAGGGGGTGGGGGCTTCGGGGCCGTTCCACAGCTCGCAGAGGAAGCCGGGCGGGGCGCTCACGAGGTCACCCGCCCGCATCCGGGTGGGGTCGTGGGGGTCACGGGCGCGCAGGTCGTAGGGGCGCGGGAGTTGCTCGTCGGGGACGACGCCGACGAAGAGCGTCCGGCCGGCGAGCAGGCGGGGGTCGGTGGTGTTCTTGGCGAGCAGGGCGATCCACAGGGACCGGTCGAGGGTGGTGCTGACGTCGAGGGGCGGCAGGTCGGGGTCCAGCGGGTCGTCGGGAACGGCGGTGGTGACGTAGAAGGAGACGGGAGCCCCGGAGGCCACCCGCTTGCGCTCGCCCTTCGGCAGGGCCTCGACCGCGTTCTGCCGGCGTCGGCTCTCGGCGGAGCCGGGGGCCTCGGGTGCGGGCGTCTTGCCGACGGCGAGGGTCTCCAGGGGCCAGGCGACGACCTCGTTGTCGGTCTCGAAGGCGACCGCGCCGGCCCGGGCCTCGGCTCCGCGCAGCACCTGCACGCCCTCGGGGCGTTCGGTCTCCAGGACGAGGAGGGTGCGGGCGGTGAGCGCGGGGCGCGGCCGGACGCCGAGCAGCCGCAGGAAGGCGACCTTCGTGGCGTCGGGGATCTGGTTGAAGCGGAAGAGCAGTGACTCGCCGAGGTGCGCGAAGAGTTCGAGCAGGGCGATGCCGGGATCGCCCGCGTTGTGGTCGGTCCACTCGGGCGCGTAGACCGGGATCCGCTTGACCAGCTCGTCCCGGAGCTGTTCGAAGGTGCGGTCGTCGAGGATGGGGCCGATCAGCGGCATACCGTCGTCACCCGGCCTCTACCGCAGGTAGAAGGGGTAGACGAGGTTGGCCGGGCGCAGGTCGAGCAGGTGTACGTAGGCGATGTCGATCCACACCAGGGTCGGCTCCTCCCCCGGGGTCACGGCGACCTCGGTGACCCGGATCCGGGGCTCCCAGGCGGTGAGCGCCTCGGCGATCTCGGCGGCGATCGCGGTACGGGTGGCGGGGGTGTTGGGGGCCATGAGGTGGCGGCGCAGTCCGCAGCCGAAGGTGGGGCGCATGATGCGCTCTCCGGGCTCGGTGTCGAGGATCGTCTCGACGGACTGCCGGACCGCGGCGGCCCCCGCGACCCACCCGAGCCCGCCGCCGCTTCCGGGCCGGAGCGGGAACCGCACCCCGGTCCCGAGCCGGGCCTCGCCGGCCGCCGCCTCCAACGGGCCCGCGGCCCCGGTCGTCGCTGTGCTCACGGTCATAATCCCGATCCTGCCGGGCGGCCGTCACCGTGGCGTCTCGGATGCCCCGTCAGGTCCGCCCCTTCGCCTTGGCGGCGATCCGGCCCACGACGTACGTCCGCGCCTCGTGGTAGAGCCGGACGGCCCGGGCCATGGCCGCAGGGTCGTACCACTTGTGCATCCACTCGGCCTGCGGCCACGGGGTCTCCCCCCGCGAGCTGTTGGGGCCCCGCTTCTGCAGTCGCACGTTGGCCTCGTTGTGCAGGATCGCCATGCGCTCCGCGTGGCTCAGTTCGGCCACGCCCGGCAGCCCGGAGAACTCCTTCTTGGACACGACGTGGTCGTACGAGATCTCGGCCGGAGCGAGAGGCAGCAGCGCATACTCGTCCAGGCCCTTCGCGCGGCTGTTCACGACCTTCTCCTTCGCACTGGGCACCTTGGAACCCGCCAGGGTCGAGTAGACCGTCGCCGACGCCGTGCGCTCACGGGCCTCGGCCTGCTCCTTGGCCAGCGCCGTCGCGCTGTCGGCCGCGCCGGCCGCTTCCGCGGCCTCGTGGAGGTACACCGCGAGATCCCGGAGCGTGATGCCTGCCTGAGGGACCCCGGGGAACACCTTCCGCAGGACCTTCCTGTCGGTCTCGTTGAGGCTCTGCGCGATCGGCCCTCCGGAGGGCACGGGCTGCCGGAGGCGAGCCTGGCGGATCCGGTTCCACAGCCTGCGCACGTACGCGGTCAGCTCTTCGTCGGTCTTCGGCGCGGGATCCGCAGCCACCGCCGTCCGTCCCGGTCCTGCCGCCCCGACGTCGGCATCGATCTGCGGGACCTTCTTCGTGGTCGGGTTCATGGCGGCCGTGACCTGCCATTTGCCCGCGACCAGCTCCGCGTCCAGGGCGGTGAAGCCGTGCGTCTTCTTGATCCCGGCCAGGGCGTCGCGCAGTTCGGCCGCGTCCTGCGGGTCACGGTGGGACCTCTCCGCGAGCGCACCCAGGGCGTGCAGCCCGGCGAGCCAGCGGTGCTGGACGGCCGGGGACGGGGGCGCGGCCTCCGGCGCCGCCGGCTTGCCCCTGGCCGGGGCGGGGGTGGGGGCCGCGGCCTTCGGCGGGGCCTTCGCCGCGGGTTTGGCGGGGGTCTTGGCCGGGGCCTTGGCGGGGGCTGCCGGGCCGCCGGGGTCCTTCCAGGCGCCCTTCTTCTGCTCGTCCTTGGCCGACTTGGCCGGGACGTGGTCGCCCACCAGGTCCGTCAGGAACTTGTCCGCGCTGAAATCCACCTCGCCGAAGGTGATCTCGGGGACCTTCCCCGATCCCAGGACGTGTTCGACATCCGCCCCGATGCCGAACTCCCCGGGCAGCGGGTATTCGAGCTGGGCCAGCGGCCAGTTCCAGCGCTTGTCCGGCGCCGGGGACCACCACGGGCTGTCCAGTTCCACGAAGAGCTCGCCGCCGAGACCCAGGAAGGGCTGGGCCGCGATCTCCATGTGCCCGGCCAGGAAGAACTCCCCGTGCTTGCCCGCCTTCGGATCGGCGACCTCCCGGTAGCCGATCACCGGCGTGGCCTCGACGTAGCCGCGGACCCCGGCGAGCGCGATGAGCGCGATGCCCGCCTTGATGTCGTGGCCGAGGAGCTGGATGCCCGCGCCGCCCTCGCCCTTGAGCCGCAGGCCCGCGTAGGCGGAGATGTTGAGGGTGCCGGTCAGGCCGAAGCTCTTGAGCACCTCCGGTTTGGTCGACCAGGTGCCGGTCAGCTCCATCCGGTCGAGCGTCGCGGGGCCGACCCTCGCCTCCGCTTCGAGGCCGATGCTGGCGAACAGGAAGACGTTGCCGACCAGCGGGACTCCGTAGAGGGCGCGGACCTCGAACTTCGCGAGCTGCTTGAGGTATTTCTTCTGCTCGAAGAGCGGCTTGTCCATCTTCGGCAGGATCTTGCCGACCACCGTCACATCACCGTGGTGGTCGACGACCATCAGCGCCTCACCGCGCAGCCAGTCCGCCAGCTGCACGCTGACCGCGCCCCAGCCGGCCACCACCCGGGGGCCGGGCCGCGGACCCGCGGGCTCCGCCGGGGCCGCCGCGGCATCCGGAGCCGCCGCTTCCCCGGTCACCGCCTTCGAGGACTTGACCTGCTCGGGGAGTTGACTGTCCGTCAATTCCTTTGCGGTCCGGGCATCGGTGGCGACCAGCGTCACCTGGCCGTCGAACTTGTCGTTCGCGTACCGCACGGTGCCCCGTACGTCGACGAGCCCCGCCGCGAAGGCGGCCGTCACCTGCCCGGTGAACCCGCGCAGCGCCACGTCGACGACCGCCTTCCCGGACAGCGCCCCGTCCGGCCCCCGGACCACCGGCACCTCCACGGAGCCGAGCCCGGCCACGGTGCCCTTCGCCACGGCGTCGAAGGTGACCAGCTCGCCCGCGATGCCGAGGCTGCCGGAGGCGCTGAGGAAGCCGCCGAGCGTGAAGGACATCCCGCCGGCTTTCACGACGAGAGTCGCGCCGCGCAGCTCGTTCTCCACGCCCGGCAGGCGCAGACCGCCCACTCCGTGCCAGCCCAGCGCCTTGGCGCAGCCCTCCATCCGGGCGAGCAGGGCGAGCGGGCCGTCCAGCAGAACGCCCTTCACCCGCGCCGAGGCGTGCCCCTCCAGTACGCCGCCGTGGACGCGCAGGGCGAGCACCGGCTCGATGCCCTCGGTGCGCAGCGGCAGGAGCAGCGGGTGCAGCAGCGGGATCGACTGGAACCCGCTCCCGGGTCCGGTGACGATCCCCTGGTCGGTCTTGTGGAGGTGGAGGGTGCCGGCCGCGACCTGGCCGAGGCGGACCCGTACGGGCCCGCCCGCGGCCCCCTTGCGGTCCAGGTACTCCCCGACCGGTGCGGGCACGGCGAGCGCCGCCCCGCCCTGCAGGGCCAGTTCCTCCTTCGGGACGTCGGGCGCGACGACGACGCGGGACAGCTCGTCCGCGAGCTTTCCGGGTGCGGCGGCGGGCGCGGGGCCCGCGGGGGCCGGTGCGGGTGCAGCGGGAGCCGGGACGGGAGCGCGGGCCGGTTCCCGGGCCGCGGGGGCCGGAGCGGCCATCTCATCCCCCCTCGCACAGCGGGTCGTCGACCGGTGGCTCCGGCCGGGGCGCCGCCGGGACCGGGGCGGTGGCGGGCGGTGTGACCAGGTCCACCAGGTCGTCGAGGTCGTCCTGGGCGAAGGCGTCGCTCGCTTCCCTGAGGCGGGCGCCCGCGCCTTTGGCGCCGAGGAGTTCGTCGAAGGCGTCCGTCTCCGCCTGTCCCATGTCGGCCAGGGTCCTGGTGCCGTCGAAGAAGGCCTTCAGCGCGGCGGCCGCCTCCAGCGAGGGCGGCAGGCAGAAGCGCAGGGCGAGCAGCCACCACAGCTGGAAGAGGAACACCACGATCGGCAGGAACATGCTGAACACGAAGAACGCCACGATCATGAAGATCTCGAGGGCGAACGTGCAGGTCCGCGGGACGGTGCCGCCGACCGAGCCGCCGCTCGGGGTGCCGCCGCCCGGATCGAAGGACATCTGCGAGCCGGGCGGGCTGGTGATCGCCACCCCGCCGGGACCGGGCGGCGCGGCGGCCCGGGCGGCCACCGCCCGGAAGTCGGGCATCGTGATGGAGATCTTCCGGTTCTTGGTGCCTTCGGGGTCGAAGAACGGGGCGAGCCGGAAGGGCTCGGTGGGCTTGCTCCAGGAGACCTGCGGCGGGCAGTGCTCGTGGCCCGGCCGCGGGGTGCGCCGTACGAAGCAGCGCAGTTCGTACACGGAGCGGTCGTCGAGCTTGGGGGCGCCCCGGTCGTCGTGGTCGGCGGAGCCGGTCGGCACCACCCCGAACCACAGCGACCGCTCCGGCGGCGGCGCTCCGTGCCCGCAGTCGCCCGAGCGGGCGGGCAGCCGCCACATCGGCAGCTCCTGCTCCCGGTCCTCGGGCCGGCCGGCCGGCGGCGGCTCGCCGAGCCTGCGCCACTGCCCGCCCGCGGCTCCGGCCATCCACGCCTGGGTCTTCTTCTTCAGATCGACCTGGCCGAGGAGTTCGCGGTTCGCCTCCTCGAACGCCGTACGGTGCGCCAGGTCGGCCCACAGCACGTCCTGGGCCTCCGACAGGTAGGGTCCCGCGTCCGAGCCGGCTTGGTTACCGGCCGCGCGCAGCTCGGAGGTCAGCCTGCGGGAGAGCGTGCGCAGCACCTTCGGCGGCGCGCTCATCTCCACGTGGCGCCGGCGCATCACGAACCCCACCTCGAGGCCTTCCGCGGACTGCGGGCGCGGCAGCCCGGGCCGGTCGCAGAAGAGCTCGACGACGACCGCGTAGAACCGCTCGTGGCTGGGCTGGTAGAGCTTGCGCAGCCGGGTGCGGACGAGCTGATGGGTGGCGAACCGGGCCCGTCCCGGGCCTCGGTCGGTGAGGTCGACGGGTACGGGGTACGACCAGACGTCCTCGTCGGGGTCGAACCGCAGCGAGTCGCGCGGATCCGCCACGAGCGCCCGGACGAACTCGGCGGAGGCGTACTTCTGCAGCGCCGGGGTGTGCGCCGAGGGGTCGAAGCGGTCGAAGTGCCCGCGCTCGCAGGCGTACCAGGGGGCGAGGACCTTGAAGCCGTGGCCGTGCCCGTCGGCGGCCGCGGCTGCGGCTGCGGCTGCGGCTGCGGCTGCGGCGGTCACCAGATGTTCCCGGCGCCGGGGGTGTAGGCCGGGGAGATCACCACTTGCTCCGTGACCAGCGTTCCGCATTTCACCAGGCCGCTGAAGGTGGACAGCGGGGCGTTGACCGCGACCACGGGCGCCTTGACGTCGACGGACACGTTCGCCTGGACCTCCACGGCGGTCGGCGTCAGCCGCACCACGCATCCGCCGCTGTGCCGGATCGTCACCTGCTGCGTGGCGTCGTCGAGGGTCACCTCGTGGCCGGACGCCATGGTGATCCGCACCTTGGCCGCGCCCCGGGTGTCGTCGAACTCCAGCCTGCTGTCGGCCCTCGACCGCAGGGCGCGCAGGTTGTTGGCGTCCTCCGGCTCGTGCGGCAGGGCGGTGCGGCCGTTCCAGGCCGCGCCGAGTACGTACGGGCGGCGCGGGTTGCCCGCCTCGAAGGCGACGACGACCTGGCTGCCCACCTCGGGCAGCACCAGCAGGCCCTGCTCGTCGTCGGCGTACGGGGAGCAGAGCGTGGCCCAGGCGCGTACGTCGCGGTCCCCGTCCGTGCCGAGCCAGGGGAAGCGGACCTCGACCCGGCCGAGCCGCTTCTCGTCGACGATGTCGGTGACGAACGCCGGGTAGACGCCGAAGTAGCCGGGGGCGGAGCCGTCCGCGGGAGCGGGCAGGGACATCACACCACCTCGTTCAGGCTGGAGCGTTCGGCGTCGAAGCGGGTGCGGAAGCCGTGGTCCGCGTCGAAGGTGTGCCGGATCCGGGTGACGTGGTACCCCTCCCCCTCGAACGGCGCGCCGACCGAGCGCAGGGTGAGCCTGCCGCCGACGACGAGATCGGGGCTGCCGTTGGTGGTGCCCGCGACGGTCACGAACCGGCGTCCGCGGCGCAGCATTTCGGCGCGCGCCCAGGTCTCGGCCTCCTCGGCGGTCAGGGCGGCCTCCCGGACGCGCAGGCTGGCGCCGGGCCCCAGTGCCCGGGCCAGGAGTCCGGCCCCGGTGCGGCCGCCGGCCGTCTCCGCCTCGACGACCTCGGGGCCGGCGCGCTCGTCGACGACCTCGCGCCGGTCGGCGTCGTAGCCGGTGACGACGACCTCGCTGCGCTGGTGGGCCAGGTCGGCGGCGAGCCGGACCGACATCAGCTCGCTGCCGTAGACGAGGGTCTGCGGGGTCGTGCCGCGGCTGCCGCGGGGGCGGAAGTGCAGGGTGCGGCCGGTGGCCCACAGCTCGGCCTGGACGAACCGGGCCCGCTCCCGCAGGAAGGCCAGATCGCTCTGGTTGAGCTGCTGCAGGACGTCGTAGCGGGGCCCGGGGACGTCCGCGTCGGCGGCGAGCCCGTGCTCGCGCGCCACTTCCTCGGCGACTCCCGCGTCGGTGGTGTCGTGGTACGTGCGCATCCGGCGGGTCATCCGCAGCCGCATCAGGGCGTCCTCGGCGTGGACGAGGACGAGCGGCGGTTCGCCGTCGCCGAGGACGAGTTCCAGGCCGGAGACGACGCCTTCGAAGACGTAGCGCTGGCGGGAGGGCGGGCCGAGGGCGACCTTGAGGGCGCTGCCGAGGCCGACCGTGGACCCGTCGAGGTGCCGCAGCCGGTCCTGGGGGCCCTTGGCCCCGGCGCCGACGGCGAGGAAGTGCGCGCGCAGGGTGCGCAGTCCCTCGACGCCTTCGGCGACCTCCAGGCGTACGCAGTCCCGCGCGAGGTCCCTGACCAGGGCGCCGCCCACTTCGAAGACGGGCGAGACGACCGCGATCGCCGGCTCAGTCATCGAAGCCCTCCGCCGCGACGCGGGCGGCGAGCCAGGCGGCCCGTTCGCAGGCCTCGCGGTGGTGCTCGGCGGCCGCCCACTTCCCGCCGGCCCGGTCCTGGCCGGCGGCCGGCGGGGCGGCGCCGCCCGCGGGCACGACGTCGGTGTGCAGCTCTCCGATGTACACGCTCATGGCGGGCCTCCTCGCGGTGTCCACCTCAGGGTGGTCCGGCCCGCGTCACGGCCGCGTTGCTCGCAGTCGGCGGCGGCCCGGCCGGGAGCGGCGGCCGGCAGCCGCTCCCACGGGGCGGCCCCGGGGTCGGGCGGCGCGATCTCCTCGCGCCGGGCCCGGTCGGCGAGGCTGCGGCCGCCGCCGGCCCGGACCTCGGCGAGGGTCCCGGGATCGGCGCGGGCCCGCAGCGGTATGCCCCGGCCGTAGCCGAGGGAGCGCCGGTCGGGGACCTGCGGCGGGGCGTACCCGGCCGGTCCGGGCCGGGCCGGTTCGCGTACGGGCGAGCCGGCCGGGACCGCGCCGCCCGGCGGGCCCGCTGCCGCGGCGGCCGGCACCTCGAAGCTCTGCCGGGCCCGCGAGGTGGCGCAGTCCACTGCGGCGCCCGCCACGATGTCCGCCGACGCGGCGATCCCGCCCCCGGCGCTGAGGACGAAGCCGGCGAGCGCCGGATCCGCCCCGGGCCCGCCGCCGGTGCCCAGCGCCGCGGCCAGGCCCCCGACGGAGGTCGGCGCGGCGTCCCCGGCGAAGCCCGCCGAGAGGCTGATCCCGGCAGCGGCCGCGAACCCCGCCGAGACCTCCGCGCCCAGCTGGACGGAGGCCCCCGCGGCCAGGGTCAGCGGGCTGTCGAGCCCGCTCATCGCGCCGCGCCAGGCCGCCGGGTCGAGCCCGAGCCGGGACAGCAACTGCTGGGCGGACTCGCCGTCCTGGGCCTGGACCACCTGCCGGGGCCGGTTCGTGCCGGAGGTGCCGGGCGCGGCTCCGGTCCGCTGGTCGCCGGCCTCGGTGGCGGTCCGGGCGTCGCGGGTGGCGGGGCCCTCGGCGTGCGCCTGGTACGCGAAGTTCTGCTCGACGATGGTCACCCCGACCTTGGCCCGCAGCGGGGTCCCGTCGGGCGCGAAGTGGTCGAGCTCCTCGTTGACCTGCGTGACGATGCCGTTGTAGCGGAGCGTGCCCCAGACGAAGCGGACGGCCGGCGGCGGGTCGGAGGTCTTCGCCGGGGGTTCGACGAACTGCCGTACCAGGGCGGTCCAGCGGCGTACGTCGACGTACTGACCGCCGCCGCGCTGTTCGGCGGTGTCGAATTCGAGGTCGAAGGTGAGGGTCGAGCCCTCCTGGGCGGGATGCTGGACCTTCTGGTTCCTCGTGGTCGTCCCACCCCGGTCGACGTTGTTGTTGCGGCTGATCCGCAGCGTGGCCGGGTTGAACTGCACTTCGAGGGGCCGGCTGTCCTCGGCCTCCTTGACCAGCGGCGGCTGGTCCTTCCCGGGCTGGGCGGTCACCGTGAGCCGCTGCAGGGTGGCGTGGACCAGGGCCGTCACGGGGTCCGCTCCAGGCGCAGGCCCTCGTGGGCGATGTGCAGTTCCTCCACGGCGATCTCCCCCGTACGGGCGTTGAGCGTCGGTCCGGTGATCTTCAGCGGCAGTCCCCGGACGAACGTCCAGTGCGCGACGACCCGTCGGCCCGCGGGGTCGAGCACCTCCACGTCGCCGTCGTACCGGGGAACGGGGGCGCCGCCGGCGACCATGCCGTGCAGCCAGTCCCACAGGCTCGTGTCGGCGCTCCCCCCGTCCGAGGCGACGAGCATGCCCCGTTTGAGGACGAGCGGCTGGAGCCTGACCCGCCCCACCCGGCGCACCACTTCGTCGTTCGCGCCGCCCTGCAGGTACTCGCGGACGTCGGCCTCCAGGGCCAGCCCGGCGCACTCCTGGAACCCGCCGTCGCCGAGCCGGTCGGGGGCCCGGTCCGCCGCGCCGGGGCCGACCGCCGCGGAACCGGGCGCGCCGGCCTCGGACGGCGGCCGGGGGATGACGGGAGGTGGCTCGGCGGTCCGGCCGGGCGTGGCGCTGCGCGTGAGCCGCACCCGGAATCTGAAGGTCTGCACGAGCTCGGGCACGTTCACCTCATGTCACCGCCACGGCGCCGTCGGCGTCCTGTGCGATCCGCAGGACGAGGTATTCCAGGGGGTGCGCGGGGGCCACGCCGATCTCGGCGACCAGCCGTCCGAGCCCTTGGGACCAGCCGGGGTTGAGGCGCTCGTCGCAGCGTACGAAGAAGGCCTCGTCCTCGCTGTCGCCCGCGAACGCGCCGCTCCGGTACAGCCCGCGCAGCAGCCGGACGACGGCTCCGCGCAGTTCCTCGCGCAGCTGCGGGGTGTGGGGTTCGAAGGCCAGCCCCTGCGCCTGCCGGTCCAGGACGAGCCGCAGCATGGTCATCAGCCGGCGCACGCCGAGCTGCACGTAGTCGGGGTCCCGGGAGAGGGTGCGGGCCGAGGCGAGCCGGTAGCCGTCGCGTTCGGCGCGGAACACGTCGATGCCGAGCAGGTGCAGCTCGTCGCAGTCGGCGTCGCCGAGCCGCTGCACCGCGGTCACGGCGCCGGCGGCCAGGACGTTGGCCGGGCCCCAGGGCAGTCCGAGGCTCCGCTCGCGCTCGGCGATGATCCCGGCGGCGAACCCGGAGGGCGGGACGTGCACCGCCCTGCGCTCCGGGTCGTCGGGCGCGACGACCCCGAGCCAGGGGTGGTACGCGGCGGCGTACGTGCTGTCGAAGGCGGCCCGCCAGCGGGCGACGGCGCGGACGGGAAGCCCCGGCGGCACGTCGAGGAGGGCGACGAACCGCCGTTGTCGCTCCGCCAGGGCGACGAGCCGCTGCTGGCGCCGCAGGATCTCGGGCAGCTGGGCGGCGTCCAGGAGCAGGCCGCGCGGGCGTGCCGGGTGCAGGGTCATGGGCGCGGGCGCCGGCGGGCAGGGCGCGAAGCGGGCGCCGACGTCCCGCGGCGGGGTCTCGGTGGTGGGGAGGGCCTCGCCGTACTGCCACAGCAGATCGGGTACGCAGAGCAGCGCGACCTCGGGGACGAGGGCCATCCGGTCCATGCCGACGGCCCCGGAGGATCCGGGGTCCTCGATGCTCTCGGCGCCGCCGACGGGCAGCAGTTCGACGGGGACCGGCCCCTGGAAGCTGTCGGCGCCGATGCCCCCGTAGCGGTCGGCGCCCGGGCGGACGGGCCGGGAGAGGGCGGAGCCGAGGAAGGCGTCCGGCGGGAGCAGTGCCGGGGGCCACGTCCCGTCGGGGGCCACCAGCAGGGATTCGGCGGCCAGTACGGCGGCGGCGTACCGGGGGTGCGCGGGGCCCAGCCCGAGCTCCGCGAACCGCTCCCGGCGGGGGTGGGCGGGGTCGCCGTCGGCCACGGTGACGGTGGCGGTGACGAGCTCGGCCTCGACGGTCGGCGGCCGGGCGCTGCGGCCGAGGCCGAGGCCGATTCCACCGCCCGGCGGCCGGTCGAGGACCGCGACCCGGCTGCGCTGCCCGGACGCGTCCTGGCGCTCGGCCAGTTCGAGGATGCGGAAGAAGCTCCCGGCGGCCGGCAGCCCGGCGCCCCGCACGCGCAGCACGGAACCGGCCGGCGGGGTGCGCCCCTCGGGCAGGGCCAGGTCCCGGCCGGTCACGGCGGCCTCGAACTGCCCGGCGCCGGTGAACTCCCAGCGCACCGAGAGCAGCCCGCCCCAGCCTCCCTCGTTCCGGGCGCGCAGCCCGATTTCGCAGGGCGTCCCGCTGCCGGGGTCGGCGCCGGGTGCGTCCGCGCGGGCCAGCGTGACCCGGTGCAGGGCGCAGGCCTCCTCCGCGGCGGGATGCGGGGCCCGCGGGAGCGGCGCCACCCGCAGGACATGGGCCCGTACACCGCCCTGGGCGAAGAAGGCCCGTACCGCGTAGGGCAGCAGCCCGGGCCCCTCGAAGCCGCCGAAGTACCGCTGGTAGTCGGTCCAGCGGTCGACGGCGACCGGCTCGTCGACGGGCCCGCGGGGTGCCACACCGGCGAACCCGGCGATGTCCAGGCGCACCGGCCGGAAGGAAGGCGGCGGCCGACGCGCATCGCGGTACACCCCGGGCGCCCCCAGGCGCAGTCCGGCGAATCCGGCGGGGGTCACCTGATTTCTCCCAGCACGTCCCGGCCTTCAGGCCGGGGAGGAATGGGTCCTTGGAGCGGAGCCACGAAGCGGCGGAGTTCTCTGCATGTCTGCCCTGACCTGCACTCTCTTCCGTTGTCAGTGGCGGCTGTTAGGTTGCGATCATGGCGACGACACCACTGGCCGATGACGTGACCGGGCGCGCCCGGTACACGTACCGGCTGCGCGTCTCGTCGACCGCGCTGACCCGGCTTGAAGCCGATTGGGCGCGGTGCCGGTGGGTGTGGAACGAGTGCGTGGCGATGTCCCGCAAGGTCCACGCCGTCAACAAGGACGCCGAGCAGAAGATCACGTGCGGTCCGGCGCAGCTCGACAAGATGCTGACCGAGGCCCGTCGGTCGATGGCCTGGCTGCGTGAGGGTGCTTCGGTACCACAGCAGCAGACCATCCGGGACTTCGCGAAGTCCCGTGCCAAGGCGATGAAAGACATCAGGGCGAGGCTGCCGATGCGGCAGCGGGCCGGAATGCCCCGGATCAAGCGGAAGCGGGAGGCCTCGCCGTCGCTGAACTACACGCGGCGCGGGTTCTCGATCAAGCACGGTCGTCTGCACCTGGCGGGCGGGACCGTGCTGTCGGTCGTTTGGTCGCGTGACCTGCCATCCGCCCCCACCAGCGTGCGTGTGTACCGAGACAGCCTCGGGCACTGGTACGCGTCGTTCGTCGTGACGGCCGAGAGGCAGCCGCTGCCGGTGACCGGAGCGGTGGTCGGTGTGGACTGGGGCGTGAAGGAGACCGCTACCACCACCTCCGACGCCCATGACCTCCCGCACGCCGAGCACGGCAGGACCGCCACCGCCAGGCTCGCCCGCTACCAGCGGATGATGGCCCGCCGCGCGACGCCCAGGAACCGGCCCGACACCGTCGGCTACCGCAAGGCCCGGAAGGCTGCGGCGAAGGTGTCGAAGAAGATCGCCCGTCAGCGGCAGGACACCGGCCGAAAGTGGGCCAAGACGATCGTCCGGGACTTCGACCACCTCGCCGTGGAAGACTTCCGGCCGCGCTTCCTCGCGAAGTCCACCATGGCCCGCAAGGCGGCCGACGCCGCGATCAGTGCCACGAAGTCGGCCCTGATCGAGCAGGCCCGCAAGCACGGCCGGAATCTGCACCTCGTGCACCCCCCGCACACCACCATGGACTGCGCACAGTGCGGAGCGAGAACCAAGCACGCACTTCCCCTTTCCGAAAGGACGTACACGTGCACCGCATGCGGAGTCTCGTCTCCCAGGGACAAGAACTCCGCCCGCGTGATGCTCGTCCGGGCTGGTCTCAACCCGGCTAGTGCTGATCTTGTAAGACCCGCCCCCTGCTAGGGGTCAGGCAAAGTGAGCTAGGAATCCCCGCCCTTCAGGGCGGGGAGGTTTCAAAGGGATTGGAAGTCGATGCGCTCGGCGACGAGGTGGAGCTCCTCCATCGCGACCTCTCCGCCGCCCTTGCCCGTGAGGGTGGGGCCGACCCACTTCTTGGGCTGGGCGGCGCGCAGCACCCAGGCGCAGACCGGTTGGCGTCCCTCGTCGTGCAGGGTGACGGTCACGGTGCGGGCGTCGTACGCGCCCTCGCGGGTGGCCTTGATCCAGTTGAAGAGGCGCAGGTCGCCGATGATTCCGCGTTTGAGGGTGACGTCGTTCGTCGTATTGGTGTTGGCGATCTTCCGGACGTGGTTCTCGGGGTCGTTGCCGTTGCGGTACTCGGAGAACTTCACCTCGTTGCCGGCTCCGCTGAAGTCGGAGAAGCCGCCGGCGATCTGGTCCTCGCCTCCGGTGTCACCGAGTTTGACGAGGAAGTTGAAGGCTCCGTAGGGGTTGTTGCGCGTGGCCATGGGGTGTCTCCCGCTCTCCTGGGCCCGTCGGTGTCGGTGCCGGGGTCAGCTGCGCTGCGCGTCGGCCGTGAACTGTCCGATGCGGAACACGACGAACTCGGCGGGGTAGGTGGGTGCCACGCCGATCAGGCAGATCAGCCGCCCGTTGTCGAGGTCGTTCTGGGTCATGGTGGTGCGGTCGCAGCGGACGAAGAAGGCCTCCTCGGGCTTGGTGCCGAGCAGGGCGCCGGTCCGCCAGACGGCGATCAGGAAGTCCTCGACGGTCTGCCGGACGGAGGCCCACAGCCGCTCGTTGTTCGGCTCGAACACCGCCCACTGGGTGGACTTCTCGATGGAGTGCTCCAGGTAGATGAAGAGCCTGCGCACGTTGACGTACTTCCACTCCGGGTCCGAGCTCATCGTCCGGGCGCCCCACACGCGCCGGGCCCGGCCCTCGAAGAAGCGCAGGGCGTTGATGCCCTCCGGGTTGAGGACGGCCTGCCGGTCGTAGGTCACGTTCGCGGTGAAGTCGTTGATGCCGAGGAGGACTTCGTTGGCCGGGGCCTTGTGCACACCGCGCTCGACGTCGCTGCGGGCGTAGATGCCGGCGACGTACCCGGAGGGCGGCACCTCCAGGACGGGCGGCGGTGCGCCCGGGTCGGGGCGGCGGCCCGGGTCGGTGATCCGGACCCACGGGTAGTAGAGGGCGGCGTACTTGGTGTCGAACTGGGCGCGGAACCGGCGCACTTCGGAGATCGAGCTGTCGCGGGGCGGGTCGACGATCGCCATCCGGTAGCGCAGCCGCTCGCAGTGTCCGATGAGGAGGTCCACCGCGGTCTTCTGTGCACCGGGATCCAGGGTGACGGTGTCCGGGAGGGCGACGATGGCGATGTCGTCGATCTCGGCGAGCGCGCCGAGGCCGCGCGCGGGGTCGGTGAGGCTGTCCGGGTTGGCCTCCTTGCCGCCCAGGTCCTGCGCCGACAGTTCGAGCCCGTCGCCGCCGTGGACCAGGTGGACGCCGGGCTGCCCGAGGGACAGGAGGGCGTCGAGCCGGGCGCCGGGGCCCGGCGGGGGCGCTCCGGCCGCGGGCTTCACGGTGTCCAGCCAGACGAGGGAGAACTCGTCGGCCGGGTCGGCGGCCTGGAGTACGCGGCCCACCGAGCGCGGGTGCCGGTCGTCGAGCTCGAGCTCGTTGTAGACGTCGACGCGGTCGTCCAGGCGCACGGTGACGGCGAGCGTCAGGTGGAAGGCGGCGGTTCCGGCCGCAACGGGCTCGAAGTCGGCCTGGCCCTTCAGATATCCGAGGACTCCGTCGGCGCGCCGGATGACGGTCCTGACCTTGTCGGGCACCGGCGGTGTGTCGTCGGAGGGGGACGGCACCGCCCCGCCGCTCAGCTGGACGACCTCCACGGCGGCGCCCTGCTGCACCCCGGTGAGCCGGGGCGTTCCGTCGCCGCCGGCGACGAGGATGTTCTTGCCGCGCCGGAACGTCACCGCGACGGAGATCCTGGCGCCCGCCGAGCCCGGCCAGCGGGCCCGCCAGTACAGCAGCGGGGTGCCCTGCGCGGGGACGGCCAGGGAGGCGAAGTTGGCGTCGACGGCGGGCGGTGCGTCCTCGGCGGCACTCGTACGCACGAACGGGAAGACCCGGGACACGTAGAGCCGGCGCCCGCCGTTGGCGAAGAAGGCGCGTGCGGCGAGGGCGAGTTGGCAGTCGTCCTCGCCGATCTTCAGCCCGCCGAAGGCCCGTTCGTACTCGGTGAAGCTGGTGACCAGCGCCGGTCCGGGCAGCACGGTGGGACCGCCCGGCAGGATGTACGGCACGGGTCCGTACGCGGTCCGCCCCGCCATGGCGAACGTGCTGGTCGGCACGCCCTCGATGGACCGTGAGCGGAAGCTGGTCTCCTCGACGTAGACGCCGGGGGTCAGGTACTCGGGCATGTACGGGTCTCCTCGGTCACGGGTCAGGCGGGGGTGTGCGGCAGGTCGGCGGCGCGGACCACCCGGCCGACGGTGAGGGTGCGGACGGTGTCCGCGGCGGCGGTGCGGTACCCGGCGGGGCGGGAGGTACCGCGCAGCACCTCGTTGTCGAGGTCCTGCGGGCGGGGCGGGTTGGCGCTGCGGACGACCGGCTCGGCGACGAGGCCGGACAGCGGATCGGCAGGCGCATCCGCCTGGGGGGCGGCCACCGGGTCGGGGGCATGCGTGCGCAGCGCGACGGGGAACTGTGAGGGCGCCGGGTACGGGAGCACCCCGACCCCGTCGATCAGCAGCAGCACCTGGCCGTGCTCGTCGCCGTGGGCCCAGCCGAGCGGGACGCCGCCGGGCCCGAAGGCGTCCACCCGGGGCCAGCGCACGGGGGTGGAGGCGGCGTCGGGGCGCGTGACGCGGAACCGGAGGCCGGTCGTGCCCTGCGGTACGGGGTGACCGGGGCCGGGCAGCAGCCAGGGGATCAACAGGCGGGCGTCGGCGCGGACATGGGGTGCGGTGGGCGGTTGCTCGTCGGAGCCGGAGAGTTCCGCGCGGGTCCACAGCGGTACGGAGAAACGGCGCGGGATCCAGCGGCGCGCGGGGTCGTCGACACGAACGGTGACGGCGGCGGGGAGGCTGCCCGCGGTGGCGTGGCGCAGCACGAACCCGGTGGCGCCGTGCCCTTCGAGGGGCCGGACGAGGTCCTCCCCGCGCTGTCGGCGCCCGGGGACCGGGTGGTCCTCGTACCCCACGCGCAGCCCCGGCCCGGCGGCGGCGCGGCTCCTGGCGTCGAGGGGCCGGACGGCCAGCGCGAGCCGGTGCAGTACGTCGACCCGGCCGGCCTCCACGGTGATCCGCCCGGCCGGCCCGCCGGGGGTCATCGGCGCGCCCGGCGTCATCGGCGCGGCTCCGGCGCCGTCCCGGCGGTGACGACGGTGACCTCGCCCGGAGCCGGCCCGGCCGGCCCGTCGATCCGGATGACCCGGGCGACGTACGGCAGGCAGAGCCGGTAGTCGGTGGTCATCGCCTGGAAGGCCTCGCTCATCGAGTCCATCGCCAGCTCGTCGGGGACGATCTGCACCGAGTCCCCGGCGAGCCAGTCCCCGCTGGGGTGCAGCAGGGGCCCGGTGAGCAGGCCCTCGCTCTCCAGGACGCGGGCGACCAGCCCCAGCCATTCGAGCTCGGCCTCCACGAACTGGTCCCAGGCGGCGATCATCAGGTGCATCCGCAGCGGCAGCCGGGGCAGCCCGTCCTGGGCCGCCATCGCCGCCAGCGCGGGCCGGGTCTCGCGGTCGATGCTCAGCCGGTAGCAGTAGACGGACACCGCCGGGTTGCGGATGACGGAGCCCGGGGTGTCCACCTTGTCGAAGTCGACGGGCCCGGCGAGGACGGCCTCCGGGCGGCGCCCCGCCGGGATCTCGTCGGCGAAGCGCCGGTTGAGCAGCGCGACGACGCTGCGCCCCACGGCGGCGAGTGCCCGGTATCCAGCCATGGGCCGATGCTGCGGCCCCTCCCGTCACGGGGGCGTTGCGGGCCCCCGAGGCCGGGCGCCGGTGACGGCCGGGCCGCGAGCCCCCGGCGATGGCCGGGCGACGAGCCGGTGACACCGCCCGGCCCACACTCGGGGGCGCCTGCCCCCTCACCCAGGAGAGCCCACCATGAGCAGCACCCCGCACCACCACCCGGCCGGCACCAGCACAGGCGGCGGCTGCGATCCCGGCGCGATCGACGAACTCGCCTGCGTCGCCGCGGGCATCCAGCGCCGGGCCGAGGTCACCCAGGAACACCTGCCCCAGCTGCGGGAGTTCCAGGAGAAGTTCAACAGCGCCCGAACCCAGTACACGAAGGCGCGGCTGGCCGCGAAGACCGATCTGGACGAGGCGGCGGCGACGCTCGGCAAGGTCCGCGAGCAGATCCGCTGCCGGGTCACGCACGAGCAGCGCCACTGTCTGCAGCAGGCCGTCGACAAGGTCTTCGACGACATCCGCAGGTGCCAGGGCGGTTGGGGCTGCTGCGTGGACGACTGCGGGTGCGAGTTCGACGACACGGTCGGCAGGGACGACACGGTCGCGACGCTCTCGGCGCGCATCGCCCGGTACACGGCGGACACCGTGAAGGCCGCGGCCTGCTTCACCGACCTGGACGGCGAGCTGACGGCGCTGCCCGAACGCGCGGCGAAGATCAAGACGGAGGCGGCCCAGCTGCTGGCGGACGTCTGCGACGCGGTCCTGGGCAAGGACGTCGTACGCCTCTACGCGCGCCTGCTGGTGCTGCTGCGCCGCATCGCGGAGGCTTGGCGGGGCTTCGAGACGGTCTCCGAGTTCGTCGACTGCCTGTGCAAGGCGCTGCTGTGCGTGCTCAAGGGCTGGCAGGCGATCGCCGTACTGGAGGGCGCCCGCGCCGAGCTCGTCTGCAAGGAGGAATCGCGCAAGAAGGCGTGCGAGCGCAAGCAGAGGGAGACGGTCGAGGAGGTGATGGCGGAGTACGCGCGCCTGTGCCCCCCGTGCGCCGCGCACCCCGACGGGGCCGAGGAGGAGGACCCGGACGAGGACCGCACCGACGACGCGGCGTAGTCCTCGGGCCCTCCCCCGGCCTGTGGCCCGGCTACTCCCAGTCGTCCCAGGGCGGGTCCGTGTCGTCGAAGTCGAAGGGCGGTTCCTCGTCGGCATGCGGGGCCGCAGGCTCCGGCGGTGCCTGGGAGGGCGCGGACGCGGGCTCGGCGGTACCGCCGGTCCCGGCCAGGGTGTCGAGGATCCCCTCGGCGTACTTGGCGAGCTTCGCCTCGCCGACGCCGCTGATCGTGCCCAGCTCCTCCACCGTGGCGGGCGTCCGGGTCGCGATCTCCCGCAGCGTCGCGTCGTGGAAGACCACGTACGCCGGGACGCCCTGCTCGCGCGCGGTCGCCGCCCGCCAGGCGCGCAGGGCCTCGAAGACCGGCACGGCCGCCGCCGGCAGGTCGACCGGAACGCGGGCGGCCTTCCCGGAGCCGGAGCCCGAACCGGACGACCTGCGGGACGCCGCGGCCGGCGCCGCCTCCTTGCGCATCGGAACGCTGCGGCGGCCGCCCAGCACCTCGCCGCTGGCGTCCGTGAGCACCAGCGTCCCGTACTCCCCCTCGACCGCCAGCAGCCCCGAGGCCAGCAGCTGCCGTACGACCCCGCGCCATTCCGCGGTGCTCAGGTCCGCGCCGATCCCGAAGACCGACAGCGCGTCGTGGTCGAACTGGATGACCTTGGCCGTCTTCTTGCCCTGGAGGATGTCGATGATCTGGCCGGCGCCGAACTTCTGCCGCCGTTCCTTCGCCAGCCGCCACACCGTGGACATCAGCTTCTGCGCGGCGACCGTGCCGTCCCAGGACTCGGCGGGCGTCAGACAGGTGTCGCAGTTGCCGCACGGCCCGGCGGCCGCCTGCCCGAAGTACGCCAGCAGCCGCACCCGGCGGCACTCGACCGTCTCGCAGAGCGCGAGCATCGCGTCGAGGTGCGCGGCCAGGGAGCGGCGGTGCGTCTCGTCGCCCTCGGAGCCCTCGATCATCTTGCGCTGCTGCACCACGTCCTGGAGGCCGTACGCGAGCCAGGCCGTGGCCGGCTCGCCGTCGCGGCCTGCGCGGCCGGTCTCCTGGTAGTAGCCCTCGACCGACTTGGGCAGGTCCAGATGCGCCACGAACCGCACGTCCGGCTTGTCGATGCCCATGCCGAACGCGATCGTGGCCACGACCACGACCCCGTCCTCCCGCAGGAAGCGCGCCTGGTTCGCCGCGCGCGTACGGGAGTCCATGCCCGCGTGGTACGCGACCGCGTCGATGCCGTTCTCCACCAGGAACGCGGCCGTCTTCTCCACGGAGGCCCGCGACAGGCAGTAGACGACCCCGGCGTCGCCTTCGTGCTCGGTGCGGATCAGCTCCAGCAGCTGCCGGGTCGGGTTGTTCTTGGGGGCGATCCGGTACTGGATGTTGGGCCGGTCGAAGCTGGCCACGAAGTGCCGGGCGTCGCCCTCGGCCAGGCCCAGGCGGGCCGCGATCTCGGCGTGCGTGGCCTCGGTGGCCGTCGCGGTCAGCGCGATCCGCGGCACCTTGGGCCAGCGCTCGTGCAGCATGGACAGCGCGAGGTAGTCGGGCCGGAAGTCGTGGCCCCACTGGGCCACGCAGTGCGCCTCGTCGATCGCGAAGAGCGACACCGTGCCCCGGTCGAGCAGCCGCTGCGTGCCCTCGGTGCGCAGCCGCTCGGGGGCCAGGTACAGCAGGTCCAGCTCACCGGCGAGGAAGGCCTGCTCGACGGCCTGCCGCTCGTACGGGTCCTGGGTCGAGTTGAGGAACCCGGCCCGCACCCCGAGGGCGGTCAGGGCGTCCACCTGGTCCTGCATGAGCGCGATCAGCGGCGAGATCACCACGCCCGTACCGTCTCTGACCAGCGCCGGGATCTGGTAGCAGAGCGATTTGCCGCCGCCGGTCGGCATGAGCACCAGCGCGTCACCGCCGCCGGCCACGTGCTCGATGATCTGCTGCTGCTCGCCGCGGAAGGAGTCGTATCCGAAGACGCGGTGCAGCACCTGCAGGGCATCGGGGGTCTCGGTGGGCGCGTCGACAAGGCTCATCCCAGAAGCCTAGCGACCTCCACCGACACACCCGGCCGCTTCCGCCGGAAGGCCGGTGGGCGGTGTGCGGCAGATCACGGAAGGTCACGGAGGTCACGAAGGTCACCCTCGGTCCGCGAGGGTGACCTCCGTGGTGGTGTCAGAGCTTCCAGACCTGGTCGGCGTACTGCGGGTCACAGTCGATCTGGGTGACGGGCGCGCCCGACTCCGGGGTGCGCCACGACACCACGAGGCAGCGGCTGTTGTGTGTGTTGCGGATCTGGTAACCGCCACCGGCGACCGGCTCGAACTTCCACAGCTGGTCGGCGTACTCCGGGGCACAGTCGGCCTGCAGGGCGGGGGCGTTGTTGTCGGGCGTACGCCAGCCGACGTACAGGCAGCGGTTGCTGTTGGCGTTCTGGACCGAGGCGGTGGTGAGGCGGATCTGCCGTACCCAGTCGGCAAGGTCGTCGACGCGCGCGGCGATGGCTTCGGTACGAGTTTCCGTGGCGGCAGTGCCGAGTTGTGCCACTGGTCAGCATGGTTGCAGCGGTTTTGCGAAATCAATGGTTGATAATCGGCCATTTTTCAGGCGTGAGAAACACCTGCGCCCGGCAGGGAGCGGTGTGCCTGCCGGGCGCTGTCGAGTGGCGTGGGGTTGTGGTGTGGCCGTCGGGTTGTCCGACGAGGATCACCGGGATGTCGGCGTGGCCGGGGCGATCAGGCGGCGGAGCAGCGGGACGAGGGGCCGTTCCACCAGGCGGTACAGCAGCCAGGCGATCAGCACTGCGCCTGCGATCACTCCGAGCAGGGTCGGCCATGCGCCCCACTGCTCGTTCCATCGCCAGATCACGCGCACGCCCAGCGACTGGTGCACGAGGTAGAGCGGGTAGGAGATGGCGCCCGCGACGGGCAGCCAGCGCCACTGGATCCAGTCGAGTTTCCCGAGGGCGATCAGGCCCATCAGCAGGTACATCGCGGTGATCGCGGCGAGGCAGACCTTCCAGTTGATGCCGTGTCCCTCGCCCTCCATGATCGCCGGGAGCCAGTGCTGCATCAGCAGCCAGGACAGCGCCAGGATGCCCAGGGTCTCGCCCTCGATGCGGCCCGCCCGGCGGATCAGGTAGAAGGCCATGCCGGCGATGAAGAAGGGCGCCCACGCGGGCACCAGGAGCTGGTCGAGCAGCTTGATGCCCGACGCCGGGGCCAGGACCGAGCCCAGCGCCCAGAGCCAGCAGAAGTTCGCGACCCGGCGGTGGCTGGTGCCCAGCAGGACGACCAGCGAGAAGATCAGGTAGAAACGCAGCTCGACCCAGAGCGTCCAGTAGACGTTGTCGATGCCGTTCACGCCGAGGGGTTCCTGCAGCATCGTCAGGTTGGTGAGCATCCGCCCGACGGTGACCCGCTGCTCTCCCGGGGTGTGCGGGCCCAGACGGGCGACCGCCGAGGCGAGCACGACCGCCGCCCAGTAGAGCGGGAACAGCCGCAGGATCCGGCCCTGCCAGAACTGCTGGAGCGACTTGCCCCAGGCGGACATGCAGATGACGAACCCGCTGATCATGAAGAAGAAGACCACGCCCAGCCAGCCGAACCCGGCGACCCGGTGCAGCGTGGGGAACAGCTCGACCGACGTCCGCTGCCACGGGATCGTCCCGGTGCCGGCCAGGTAGTGGAACAGGACCACCGACAGCGCCGCCAGCAGCCGCAGCCCGTCCAGCACGGCAATGCGCGGCGCCCGCGCGGACTTCGCCTCACCGGCCGCCCGCCCGGCACCGCCGCCCCTCGACCACACCTTCCGGCGACGCCGGGCGGAGTCGGGGGCTGCCTGCGGAGCCCTGGCGGGCGCCGGGACGCGGTCCTCGGCAAGGACGGGCGTGTCGGACATGAAGCCTCTGGAAGTCTTGCGGTGTCCGCGACACCGATACGGTTCGGGGGTATGGAGCCCCGTGATGGTATCGACGCTGCGTGCACCCATGAGCACCCGGGGTCCGCCCGGCAGGCCTGCCGTTCGCGGTACGTCGCAACCGTGGGCGGTCAGGGGAGCCGGCGGGCGAACGCGTCATAGGCGGACTCGTCGAAGAGGACGAAGCGGACCTCCTCCACGGGCGGCGCCGCGGCCGCGCGGGCCGTTTCCACCGCGATCCGGGCGCCATCGTCCATCGGCCAGCCGAAGATGCCGGTGGAGATGGCCGGGAAGGCGACCGTACGGGCGCCCAGCTCGGCCGCGACCCGCAGGGACTCGCGGTAGCAGGAGGCCAGCAGCTCCGAGCGGTCCTCGTCCCGGGACCAGACCGGGCCCACCGTGTGGATCACCCAGTCGGCCGGGAGCCGGCCCGCCGTCGTGGCCACGGCCCGGCCCGTCGCGAGGCCCTTGCCGTACTGGGAGGCGCGCAGCGCCCGGCAGGCGTCCAGGATCTCGGGGCCGCCGCGCCGGTGGATGGCTCCGTCCACTCCCCCGCCGCCGAGCAGCGAGGAGTTCGCCGCGTTGACGATCGCGTCCGCCCGCTCGGCGGTGATGTCGCCCTGGACGAGGGTGATGCGCACCATCAGGAGGCCTTTCGCAGGTGCCGCCAGACGGCCTTGGCCGCGTTGTGCCCGGACATGCCGTGCACGCCGGGGCCGGGCGGGGTGGCCGAGGAGCAGAGGAACACGGCCGGGTGGGCCGTCGTGTACGGGAACAGGGACAGTTTGGGCCGCAGCAGCAGCTGGATCCCGGAGGCGGCGCCGCAGGCGATGTCGCCGCCGACGTAGTTGGGGTTGCGGGCGGCCAGTTCCGGCGGGCCGGCGGTGGCGCGGGCCAGCACCAGGTCACGGAAGCCGGGGGCGAAGCGCTCGATCTGCCGCTCGACGGCGTCGGTGAGGTTGCCGCCCCAGCCCGCGGGGACGTGCCCGTACGCCCAGAACACGTGCTTCCCCTCCGGCGCCCGGCCGGGGTCCACCAGGGTGGGCTGGGCGGTGATCAGGAAGGGGTTGCGGGGGGCCCGCCCGCCGGTCGCCAGCTGGAGAGCGGCGTCGATGTCGCGGGCGCGCGGGCCGATCTGGACGGTGCCGGCCCGGCGCGGCGCCTCGGCGGTCCAGGGCACGGGCCCGGACAGGGCGTAGTCGAGCTTGAACACGCCGGCGCCGTACTTGTAGCCGTCGTACGCGCGCCCCAGCCGGGCGATCCGGGCCAGCGCGGTCGGCGAGGTGTCGAAGACGTACGCCCGGGCCGGCGGCAGGTCGTCGAGGCGCTTGACCTCGAAGCCGGTGTGGACCATGCCGCCGAGGTCGCGCAGGTATCCGGCGAGGGCGTCCGAGATCGACTGCGAGCCGCCGCGCGGCATCGGCCAGCCGCCCGCGTGCGCGGCCAGGGCGAAGACCAGGCCGACGGCGCTCGTCGCGATCCCGCCCAGCGGGGCGATGACGTGCGCCACGAGCCCGGCGAACAGCGCCCGCGCCCGCTCATCGTGGAAGCGGTTCAGCAGCCAGGTGGAGGGCGGCAGTCCGGCGAGCCCGAAGCGGGCCAGGGTGACGGGGTCCCGGGGCAGGGCGGTCGACGGCAGGGACATGAAGTCCCGGGCGAGGGTGTCCCACTTGCCGAGGAACGGCTGCACCAGCCGCCGGTACGTGCCCGCGTCCCGCGGCCCGAAGGAGGCGGCCGTCTCGGAGACGGAGCGGGAGAGCACGGCGGCCGTGCCGTCGTCGAAGGGGTGCGCCATGGGCAGCGGGGCGTGCAGCCACTCCAGCCCGTACCGCTTCAGCGGCATGGTGGCGAACACCGGCGAGCCGATGCCGAGCGGGTGCACGGCCGAGCAGGGGTCGTGCCGGAAGCCCGGGAGGGTGAGCTCCTCGGTGCGGGCCCCGCCGCCGACCGTCTCCGCGGCCTCGAAAACGGCCACCGAGAAGCCGCGCCGGGCCAGCTCGACGGCGGCCGTCAGCCCGTTGGGCCCCGCCCCCACCACGACCGCATCGAGAATCGACGGCACCTTGAGACTCCTTCGTCCGGCGGCGGCTGCGCTTCCAGGATATTCGGCCCGTCCACGAGCGCCCCGGCCCGCACCCGGTTGGACTGTCCTACGCGCCGCGGAGCAGGTCGCGGATCCGTACGGCCGTGGCCTCGTCGCGACCCACGGCGAACGGCAGCTCGTTGTCCCGGTCCACCCGGAAGGGGACTCCGGCGACAGTGCTCTGCGCGCCGCCCGCCTCGGCGACCAGCAGCAGTCCGGCCGCGTGGTCCCATGCCGAGGGCCAGGTGAAGGCGAGGCCGTCCATCTCACCGCGGGCCACCTTCAGGTACTCCAGGCCGGCGGAGCCGCAGGGGCGGGCCGTGACCCCGGGCACGTCGAGCCGGGCCAGGGTCGCCTTGTCCTCGTCGGAGGTGTACAGCGGGTGGGCGATGGCGACGCGCAGTGCGGCGCCCGGCTCGGGCGAACCGCTGTGGATCCGCTCACCGTTGACGTACGCACCCTGCCCGCGCACGGCGGTCGCCAGCTCGTCCAGCGCCGGGGCGAAGGTCCAGGAGGCGAGGATCTCCCCGCGGTGGGCCAGGGCCACCAGGGTGCAGAAGGCCGGGTCGCCGGCGACGAACTGCCGGGTGCCGTCGACGGGGTCGACGATCCAGACCGGCGCGTCGGCGCGCAGCGCCCCGTACACGGTCGGGTCGGCGTGCACGGCTTCCTCGCCGACCACGGCGGAGCCGGGCAGCAGGTGCGTCAGCGAGGCCGTGAGGTGCTCCTCGGCCTTGCGGTCGGCGACGGTCACCAGGTCGTGCGGGCCGCTCTTCTGGTCCACCTCGTGCTCGGCGAGCTGCCGGAATCTCGGCATGATCTCGATCGCCGCCGCCTTGCGGACCGCTTCTTCCACCGCGGACAGGTTCTGGGCCAGGAACTCTTCGATCATGCCCCCATCAGACCACGCCCGGCTGACAAACCCCACCGACAATCGGCGTCCGCCGGTTGGACTCCAGGTGGACTCCGGGTGCCGCGGGCCACGGCGGCGCAGGCGTCCGGTCCGGTGGGGAACCATGGAGCGGTGATCGTATTTCGCTGCGTGCGCTGCCGGACCGAGCTGACCACCGCGGTGCGGGAGGTGCCGATCCCCCCGGAGAGCTCGACGTGGGCCCCGTTCGAGGCGCCCGTGGAGCCGTGTCCGCCGCGGATGGCGCCCGGGACGTACGCCTACGACCCGGAGCCCTCCCGCTTCTCCTGGGGCCCGGCGCCGAAGGGACGGCCGCGGGGTGGAGCGCCGCGCGCGCCGGGGACGGCCGTGGTGGTGAGCCCCGGCGACATCCGCGGGGTCGAGCCCATCGAGCGGCGCCGGATCGGCTGCTGCGGGCCCATGGGCCTCGACGGGCCGAACCTCGCGTGTGCCGGGTGCGGAGCGGAGGTCGCCGTCGAGGCCGCCGACTGCTGCACCTGGCAGGAGATCGTGCTCGACACCCGCTTCGCCGAGGCGGTGGACGCCCAGGGCCGGGACGTCAGCGCTCGGGATGTTCCCGGCTCATGAGCGCCGTGTACAGGAGGAAGGACGAGGCCACGCCCACCGCCCAGCCGTAGTTCGCCAGGGGCTTCAGCAAGGGGATCAGGCCTTCCTCGGGGAAGGGGCCCTGGCCGGGGGCCGAGTGCGATCCGCCGATGGCCAGCACCCCGCCGACCAGGAACGCCGCCAGCGCCCGGAAGTTCCAGCCGCCCGTGTACCAGTACGGCCCGCCCTCCCGGTACAGGTCGGGCAGCGAGAGCCGGGTGCGCCGCACGAGCCAGTAGTCCGCGATGAGGATGCCGGCGACCGTGCCGAGCAGGCCGCCGACCAGGCCGAGCCAGGTGAAGATGTACAGCTCGGGGGTGGAGGTCAGCTTCCACGGCATGATCAGTACGCCGACCACGCCCGTGATCAGCGCACCCCTGCGGAAGTTGATCAGGCGGGGGGCCAGGTTGGCCAGGTCGTACGCCGGGGAGACGACGTTCGCCGCGATGTTCACCGAGATCGTCGCCACGAGCACCGTGACCAGGCCGTAGAGCAGCCCGAAGACGCTGTCGGCCTTGGCGACCAGCTGCACCGGGTCCCAGATCGGGGCGCCGTACACCGCCTCCGAGCCGGAGGTGACGAACACCGACAGCAGCGCGAAGAGGGTCATCGTCGTCGGCAGCCCCAGTGTCTGTCCGAGGATCTGGGAGCGCTGGCCGGCGCCGAAGCGGGTGAAGTCCGGGATGTTGAGCGAGAGCGTGGACCAGAAGGCGATCATCCCCATCAGCGACGGGAAGAAGACCGGCCAGAAGTCCTCGCCCCAGCCGAGCTTGGACGGCTGGGCGAGCAGCTCGCCGAAGCCGCCCGCCTTCACCCCGATCCACACCAGCAGCGCGAACGCGCCGACGATGACGAACGGCGCGGCCCAGTTCTCGAAGCGCCTCAGGGCCTCCATCCCCCGGTAGATGATGGCGAGTTCGAGGACCCAGAAGAGGAGGAAGCACAGCCACAGCGGCCAGGGCTGCCCGGCGATCTGCCCCGCGTCCTCCCAGCCCCCGAAGATCTCGCCGAGCAGGACGAAGATCCCGGACCCGCCGATCCAGGTCTGGATCCCGAACCAGGCGCAGGCCACGGCCGCCCGGATCAGCGCGGCCAGATTGGCTCCGCGCACCCCGAACGAGGCCCGGGCCAGCACCGGGAACGGGATCCCGTACTTGGGGCCGGCATGCCCGGTGAGCAGCATCGGCACCAGCACGATGAGGTTGGCCAGCGCGATGGTGAAGACGGCCTGTTTCCAGTCCATCCCCAGGGCCACCAGCCCGGAGGCGAGCAGCCAGGACGGGATGTTGTGCGCCATGCCGACCCACAGGGCCGTGAAGTTGTACGTCGTCCAGCGCCTGGCCTCGACGGGTACGGGCAGCAGGTCGGGGTTGGCGAAACGGCCGTCGGAGGGGACCTCGCCGGGAGCGAGCTCGACGCGGTCCGCGGTGTCGCCGATCGTGTGGTCCGGCATGTGCGCACGCCCCTTCAGGTCGGGTGGGGTTCCGGGTCAGGTTCTGAGCGCCGGGATCATGTGCTGCCCGTAGGCGTCGATGGTGGCCTCCCTCGCGCCGCGCCCCGCGGGCGTGGTGGCTGTCGCGGTGGCTGTAGTCATACCCCCGGCGGGTCTCGATGTATTCGGTGAGCTCTCCGCGACCGTCCCGTCTCCTCGGCCGGCGGGCCGTGCGCCCTCGAGTGTGGCCCATGCCGGTCCGCGTGCCGTGGTGTGGCACGCCGCGCTCGTCGACGCGGTGCGGCTCACTCGGACCACGGTGGCCCCGCCGGGGCCGCCGCGGCGTCAGGCGCCGCGTCCGCGCGCGCTGCGCGAACGCGGCGCCTGACGCCTCGGCGGCCCCGGCCACCACTCAACGGAGAGCGGCGGTCCGGTTCGTCGTGTGAACCAGCTCGGTGTACGCCTCCTTCAAGGCGGTCGTCGTCCTGCCCACCGTGTACTCGTGCGCGTCGATCGACCGGACGGGCTGCACCTCGTAGGCGGTGCCCGTGAGGAAGCACTCGTCGAACCCGCCGAGCTCCTCGGGGCGGACATCACGTTCGACGACGCGGATGCCCAGCTCCCGCGCCAGATCCAGCACGGTCGCCCGGGTGATGCCCGCGAGGAAGCAGTCCGCGGTGGGGGTGTGCAGCTCTTCCCCCGCCACGAGGAAGATGTTGGCTCCCGTGGCCTCCGCGACGAGGCCGCGATAGTCCAGGAGCAGCGCGTCGTCGAAGCCGGCGGCGTCGGCGGCGTCCCGTGCCAGGGTGCAGATGTTGTACAGGGAAGCCGCTTTGGCCCGGACGGGCGCGGTGTCCGGCGCCGGGCGACGCCAGCGCGAGGTCCCCAGCCGGATGCCGCTGTTCTTGGCGTCGGCCGAGAAGACGTGCGGCCATTCCCACGTGGCGATCGCGACATGGACGGAGGTGCCCGCACCGGCCACGCCGATCTGCTCGCTGCCGCGCCATGCCACCGGTCGGACGTAGCCGTCGCCGATGCCCTGTCGGGCGACGAGTTCGAGCGTCGCCCCGTCCAGCTCGGCGACGGAGAAGGGGATGCTGAAGCCCAGTTCACGCGCCGAGTCGTGCAGCCGCTGCGAGTGCTCGGTCAGTTTGAAGACGTGACCGTCGTAGACGCGTTCCCCTTCGAAGACGCCGCCGCCGTAGTGGAGACCATGGGTGAGCACGTGCAGGCGGGCGTCGCGCCAGGGGACGAACCGGCCGTCCAGCCAGATGTGCCCGTCACGGTCGTCGAGAGCCGGAGTGGTCACTGCGCGCCCTCCACCGGTGCGTATGCGATGCGGACGATCTGCTCGATGGTGCCGTGGAACGCCTCGGCGTCCTCGGTGGAGGGGTGGTGGGACAGGACGAACGCCGGATAGCCGGTGAACTCGGGGTAGGGCCGTACGACGTCACCCGGATGCAGCATCTGGACGACGTGGTCCACCCGGGGGTCCTCGGCCAGCTCGTCCAGGCCGTGGATGGCGGTGATCCGTCCGGAGCCGCCGCAGGGCACGATGTAGTTGGCGGCCGCACCGATGGCTCGGGCCGGCTGCGCCGGCGGGCCGGGCAGGGAGGCGGGGCCGAGGCCGGCGGCGACGCGCAGGGCGTCCGCGGCCAGATCGGCTCCGGCGACGTGTTCGGCGATGTAGTGGGAGACGCCGGAGCCGCCGATGCGGGCGCCGAGTTCCAGCAGGTAGGGCTTCTCGCCGCCGCGCAGCCGCAGTTCGGTGTGGGTCGGGCCGTCGGTCACCCCGAGGGCGGCGTGGGCGGCGACGACCTCGCGTACCACGGCCTCCTGGACGTGGGGCGGGAGCGCGGCCGGGGCCCGGTAGACGCCTTCTTCGAAGTGCGGGCCGGCCGGCTCGCCCTTGTAGCCGATGGACAGCACCTGGACCTCGCCGCGGTGTGCGAGGGACTCCACGGCGAATTCCGGGCCGTCCAGGTACTCCTCGACGACGAGACCCGCGACGTGGTTCAGATTGTTCCGGCAGACCTCCCACACCTCGTCGACCACGGCGGCGAGCTGCTGCGGGCTGTCGGCCTTGGTCACGCCGAGGCTGGAGAAGCCGTTGGCCGGCTTGACCACCACCGGGAAGGTGAGGCGGGTGGCGTCGGTCCACGCGCCCGGGTCGTCCACGGCGACGAAGCCGGGTACGTTCAGGCCCGCTTCGGCCAGCCGGCGACGCATGATCCGCTTGTCCTGCACGGCACGGGCCGTCTCGCGGCCCAGACCCGGAAGGCCGAGGGCCTCGGCCACGTCGGCGACGAAGGGCACCGCGGGGTCGTAGAGCGTCGTGATGCCGTCGAACGGGGCGCTCTCATGGCGTTGCTTCAGGACGCCGAGGGCCTTGGCCGGATCCCCCTCCACGTCCAGGTGGAGCAGCTCCACCACGGCGGGTGGCAGACGGTCCGGGGACACGGACTCGTCGGGGCGCGGGACCAGGACGATGTCGATGCCGGCCCGTTGCGCGCCCGCGAAGATCCAGGGCAGCGACGTGCGCTGGTAGACCAGGACGACGGTGGGGCGTGGGGGGTGTGGCTCAGTCACGATGTGCTTCTTTCGGTCTGGTTCGGGCTCAGGGGCGGGTCTTCCTCCGTGGCCGGCGGGCGGACCGGGGCGACGGTCATCCACACGCCCGCCGAGCAGAGTGCGAGGAAGAGGAGCGAGGCGGGACCGGGAGCGTCCGCCTCACCCCACGCCCACTCCCCCAGGCGCACCAGGAACGGCACCACCAGTGCGACGGAGGAGGTGAACAGGGGGCCCTTGCGCAGGATCAGTTCATGGGAGATGACGAAGACGGGCGCCGTCAGTACCGCGCCGAGCACGGCGACTCCGGCCCACCGGGCGGCGCTGATGCCGCCCAGCGGCACGCATACGGCCGCGGCCACCCCGAGCATGACCGTGCCCGCGCCCGTGACCGCCGGAAGGGCGGCCAGCGGCGGGACGTCGGACATGTGCTTGCGGTAGACGTAGCCGTACAGGGCGTACGCGAACGTGCCGGCGAGGGCGAAGAGGACCCCGGTGACGAGTACTCCGGTTCCGGCGTCGGTACGCGCCGGGCCGTCTGCCAGCGCGTAGCCGAGGGCCGCCGCGACGGCGAGCAGGGTTCCCAGGACCCGGCGGGTGCCTGCCTGTTCCCGGAAGGCGACGATGCCGATCACGAAGGTGATGCAGGGGAGGAGCGACACCACGAGGCCCACCCGGGAGGCACCCATCCGGTCGATGCCCAGCAGGGTGCCCGTGTAGTAGGCGAAGAAGCCCAGGAACGCGAGCAGCACGACGGCCCCGCGGCGGCCGCCGGTGACCCGGATCGCCGTCCATGTCCGGGGCCGCAGCGCGGAGATCGCGCTGATGACGACGAAACTGGCCGCGGTGCGGCCGGCCGCCACCGCGAGCGGCGGGGTGTCGCTGACCAGCTTGCCGGAGACCACCCATCCCGTCGCCAGCAGCAGCACCATCAGGCAGGACAGGGCCGGGGTGCCGAGGCTGCCCCTCCCGGGACGCTCACCGCTCATGGCGCAGACTCACCACTCCGCGTCCGCGAACCGCAGCGGCGGCAGCCCGGCGAGCGTCCGCTTGGCCCGCAGCAGGACGCTCTGGTCCTCAGTGAAGCGGAACCGCTGCTTCGCCTCACCCGCGGGCAGGTACGCGCGGACGAGTTCCCTGGCCGCGGCCCGGTACTCGTCGTCGGTGCGTACGTGGTCCTCGAGCCGCTCGACGGTGGCGACGTACTCACGCAGGGCGTGGAGGGTCTTGTCCCAGTCCAGGTGGAGCAGGCCGCCGGCCTCGGGCGACCCGGTCAGCGCGCCGTGGGCGCGCAGCCAGGAATAGAGGAAGACGCCCGTGCCGGAATCGAAGTTGCGCGTCGCGTCATCGGCCTGCGGGTACCGGAAGACCCGCTCCAGCAGGATCATGGCGATCTGTTCCTGCGCGAAGGGGACCCCGCCGTCCGCGCAGGCGAGGGCGGTCTTGGCGTCGACCTTGGTCTCCTCCAGGAGTCCGACGAACCAGTTCATCTTCAGAGTGATGTGCTGATCGAACGGCCAGCGGCCCTGGTAGTGCATGGAGTCGTGCAGGTATCCCCAGATCGCACGGGCCTCGAAGCAGACCTCCGGGGCCAGGCCGGACGAGGCCCGCGGTACGGACTCTGCGGTGAGGACCGCCTCGGCGCCCGGCAGGGCGTAAGTCTCGTGGATCTTCCGCATCTTGTTGTAGAAGAACATCGCGTAAGGCTGGTCTTCGACCTTGTCGGGCGCGGCCACGTTCTCGGGGAAGAACACGATGCAGTTGCCGTGGGCGAACCCGTGGCTGCCCGCGATGAGCACCAGGGACTGGCAGTTGTTCTTGGGGTGCGGGAAGGACGTGGCCAGCCGGGGCAGCACGTCGGGTTCCTTGCGCAGTGCGAAGAAGCAGTCGAGCCGCTTTCCCACGGGCGGGACGCTGTTGGTGGTCTGCGCGGGAGCCAGGAAGAACACGTGCTCACCGTCCGCGGGCGGCTCGAGCGCGTCCCGGGAGCGGGCGAAGTCGGGCGGCGTGTCCAGGCCCGCGGCGATCCAGCCGTCCACGTCCGCCACGAGGGCATCGGCCTGGCGGGCCCGTCCGTTACGGCCGTACCAGGCGGCGGCCTCGTCCCGGATCCCGGCGAGCAGTTCGCGATCGGCCGCCTGAGGGGCCGTCACCGTACCGTCGTCGGCCTGGCGGAGGCGGAACCGGTTGACCTTGGGGATGAGCGATCCGGTGAGGTCCTTCGCCTCGGCGCGCGAGGCGGCACCGATCGGGGCGCTGGCCGGGGCGCTGGTCGGGGCTCCGGTCGTCACAGCGCCGCTCCCGCGGTGTCCGGCCGGCCGGCCGATGCGAGCACCTGGTGGATGGTGAAGACCATGGGCACCGGGCCGAAGTCCCGCAGGACGCGCATCCCGTGCCGCTCGGCTGCGACGATCGTGGTGATACAGCCCTCGCTCAGGCCGGCGGCGCAGTCGATGGCGGCCTGGGAATTGCTGAGCACGAGGCGGGCCTCGGCCTGCGGCGAGACCAGTCCCACCGGGGCGGGGTGCGTGGAGACGGTCAGCGGGGCGTCCGCTCCCATGCTGGCCAGGACCATGCTGTGCGTCGGCATGATGAAGCTGTCGACCATGTGCAGCCGGTGCAGGTTCCCGAAGGTCAGGGTGTGTAACGCCGGATAGACGGCGCAGGCCGCGAGCGCATGCTCCCCGTCGTCGGGCACCGCTTCGAGGGCTTCCTCGAGTGACGCGTGGAGTTCGACCTCCCCCGTGACCCCCCGGCGGCGCAGCCATTCATGGGCGGCGGCTTCGAGGTTCGTCCCGTGCGGGCCGAGTGTGTGGACGTAGCGGATGCCGTCCGTGCCTATGCCCGTGCGGTGACGGGGCTCGGTGGCTGTACTCAAGTTTCCTCCTGGCAGCGTCCCAGGCGATCACCTGGGACTGGATCACTCGTCTGAGTGATCAAACAGCCAGGCGCTGCCGCGCACAAAGCAATTGTTGTGCGCCTCACACAGAACGGCGGCGCCCCCTGCACCGTCACCTGGGCACAGGCGGTGCAGGGGGCGCTCGGGGCAACTCCCGGGAGCGCGGACCGAGTCGTCAGCCGTTGATCGCCGGGATGACGTGCTGCCCGTACGCGTCGATGGTGTCCTCCTTCGCGTCGTGCATGTCGTACAACGCGAACTGGTCGACGCCCAGGCCGCGCAGGGTCCGCAGCTTCTCGATGTGGGCCTCGGGCGGGCCGAGCAGGCAGAAGCGGTCCACGATCTCGTCCGGCACGAAGTCGGCGGACGGGTTCCCGGCGCGGCCGTGGTGGCTGTAGTCGTATCCCTGGCGGGCCTTGATGTACTCGGTGAGGGCGTCCGGCACCATGCCGGAGTGCTCGCCGTAACGGCCGACGAGGTCGGCGACGTGGTTGCCGACCATCCCGCCGAACCAGCGGCACTGGTCGCGGGCGTGGGCCAGGTCCTCGCCCACGTACGCCGGCGCCGCCACGCAGATCTTGACCGCGTCGGGGTCGCGGCCGGCCCGTTCGGCGGCCTCCCGGACCGAGCCGACCATCCACTCGGTGAGGTAGGGGTCGGCGAGCTGGAGGATGAACCCGTCCGCCTTCTCGCCGGCCAGGGCCAGCGCCTTCGGCCCGTACGCGGCCATCCAGACGGGGAGCTTCCCGTCCCGGATCCACGGGAGCCGCAGGCGGTTCCCGTCGACCTCGGCCTCCCGGCCCTCCGCGAGGTCCCGGATGACGTCGATGGCCTCCCCGAGCCGGGCCAGGGTGTTCGGTTTGCGCCCGGCGACCCGCATCGCGGAGTCGCCGCGGCCGATCCCGCACACCGTGCGGTTGCCGTACATGTCGTTGAGGGTGGCGAAGGTGGAGGCGGTGACCTCCCAGGTGCGGGTGCCGGGGTTGGTGACCATCGGGCCGATGTGCAGCGTCTGCGTGTTCGCGAGGATCTGGCTGTAGATGACGAACGGCTCCTGCCACAGCACGGCGGAGTCGAAGGTCCAGCCGTAGCGGAAGCCGTTGCGCTCGGCGCGCTTCATGAGGCTGATGACTTGTGAGGCGGGCGGGTCGGTCTGGAGGACGAGGCCGAAGTCCATCACGGTTCCTTAGAGGTACTGGCAGGTGGAGCGGGGGATGTACACCCCGTGGCCGGCCCGGCCGGTGTACTCGCGCCGGTCGATGACGAGTTCGCCGCGCGAGAGCACGGTGTCGACGCGTCCGGTGATCCGCTTGCCCTCGTACGCCGAGTAGTCCACGTTCATGTGGTGCGTCTCGGCGGAGATGACCTGCTCGGCGTGCGGATCGTAGAGGACGATGTCGGCGTCGGAGCCGGGCGCGATGGTGCCCTTCTGCGGGTAGAGGCCGAACATCCGGGCCGGGCTCGCGCAGGCGATCTCGATCCAGCGGCGGCGGCTGATGTGCCCGTCCAGGACGGCCTGGTGGAGGAGGTCCATCCGGTTCTCCACGCCCGGCAGCCCGTTCGGGATCTTCGAGAAGTCGCCGCGGCCGAGCTCCTTCTGGCCGCGGAAGCAGAACGGGCAGTGGTCGGTGGAGACCACCTGGAGGTCGTCGGTCCGCAGACCCCGCCACAGCGCGGCCTGGTGCTCGCGCGGCCGCAGCGGGGTGGAGCAGACGTACTTGGCGCCCTGGAAATCGGGTTCCGCGAGGTTGTCGGTGGACAGGAACAGGTACTGCGGGCAGGTCTCCCCGAACACCGGCAGGCCCTTGTCGCGGGCGGCGGCGAGCTCGGCGACCGCCTCCTGCGCCGAGACGTGGACCACGTACAGCGGGGAGCCGGCGACGCGCGCGAGCTGGATCGCCCGGTGAGTGGCCTCGGCTTCGAGGAGAACCTTGCGGACCTCGCCGTGGTGGCGGGGATCGGTCTCCCCGCGGGCCAGGGCCTGTTCGACGAGGACGTCGATCGCGATGCCGTTCTCGGCGTGCATCATGATCAGCCCACCGTTGCCGGAGGCCCGCTGCATGGCGCGCAGGATCTGCCCGTCGTCGCTGTAGAAGACGCCGGGGTAGGCCATGAACAGCTTGAACGAGGTGACACCCTCCCCGATCAGGTGGTCCATCTCCTTCAGGGTCCCCTCGTTGACGTCCGAGAGGATCATGTGGAAGGCGTAGTCGATGGAGCACTTGCCGTCGGCCTTGTCGTACCAGGTGTCGAGCCCCTGGCGCAGCGCCTGGCCCATGCTCTGCACGGCGAAGTCGACGATGGTGGTGGTGCCGCCCCAGGCGGCGGCCCGGGTGCCGGTCTCGAAGGTGTCCGAGGCGGCGGTCCCGCCGAAGGGCAGCTCCATGTGGGTGTGGGCGTCGACCCCGCCGGGGATGACGTACTTCCCGCTCGCGTCGATCGTACGGTCGGCGGTCCAGGCCTCGGCGGCCGCCGATCCGTGGGCCGCGAGGGCGGCGACGCGGCCGTCCTCGACCAGGACGTCGGCATGGAGCTCGTCGGCGGCCGTGATGACGAGGCCGCCGCGGATGAGGGTGCGGATGGACATGTGCGGCGCCTCCGGTTACACGATGCTGCTCAGGGCCCGTTCGAGGATGTCGGCGCCCTCTTCCGCCTCGGCGACGGTGAGGGACAGCGGCGGCGCGATGCGCAGCACGCTGGTGTCGTGCCCGCCGCCCTTGCCGATCAGCAGACCGCCTTCGCGGGCGGCCTCCAGGACGGCGGCGGCCGCGTCCGGATCGGCCTCGTCGGTGCCGGGTTTCGTCAGCTCCAGCCCGGCCATCAGGCCCCGGCCGCGGACCTCTCGTACGGCGGGCACGGTGGCGGCGATGGCGCGCAGCCGCTCCAGGAGCAGGCCGCCGACGCGGCGGGCGTTGCCCTGGAGGTCGTGCTCCAGCAGGTACGCGAGGTTGGCGACGCCGGCCGCCATGGTGACCGGGGAGCCGCCGAAGGTGGAGATGGAGTTGGTGTCGATGCAGTTCATCACCTCGGCGCGGGCCACGACCCCGCCGATGGACATGCCGTTGCCGATGCCCTTGGCGAAGGTGAGGATGTCCGGCGGCCCGTTCTGGGCGTGGGCCTGCCAGCCCCAGAAGTGCTCTCCCGTACGGCCCCAGCCCGTCTGCACCTCGTCGCTGATCCAGAGGATGCCGTGCCGGTCGAGGACCCGGCGGAAGGCCCCGTACAGCCCGTCGGGCGGGGCGGTGAACCCGCCGACGCCCTGGACGGGTTCCGCGATGAGGGCGGCGACGCCGCCGCGGGCCTGGCCGAGCACGTCCTCGAGGTCGGCGACGGCGGCGGCGGTGAACTCGGCGTCGTTCAGGTGCGCGAAGGGTCCGCGGGAGCGCACGGCGCCGTGGACGTAGTACGTCTGGAGCGGCGAGAGGCTGGTCGGGGACCAGCCGCGGTTGCCGGTGATGCCGACGGTGGAGAAGGACCGGCCGTGGTAGCTGTTGCGCATCGCCAGGATCTGGTTGGAGCGGCGGTACGCGGTCGCCAGCAGCAGGGCGGTGTCGTTGGCCTCGGTGCCGGAGGTGGTGAAGAAGACCCGCGCCTCCGGGATGCCGGACAGGGCGGCGACCCGCTCGGCCAGCTCGATCATCGGGCGGTTGAGGTACAGGGTGGAGGAGTGGATGAGCCGGCCGGCCTGCTCGGAGACGGCCTTGGTGACCTCGGGCAGGGCGTGGGCGGTCATCGTGGTGAGGATGCCGCCGAAGAAGTCGAGGTAGCGGTTACCGTCGGCGTCCCAGACGTGGCGGCCCTCGCCGTGCGTGAGCTCGATGGGGCGCCGGTAGTAGAGCGCGAGCCAGTCGGGCAGGACGGCCTGGTGGCGGCTGTGCAGGGGGATCGGGTCGGTCACGGCTGAACGAGCCCTCCGTAGGCGTCGGGGCGGCGGTCGCGGTAGAAGGCCCACTGGTCGCGGACCTCCTTGATCAGGTCGAAGTCGAGGTCCCTGACAAGGAGTTCCTCGTCTTTGCCGCTGGCGACCTCCCCGACGAACTGGCCACGGGGGTCGACGAAGTAGCTGGTGCCGTAGAAGTCGTTGTCGCCGTACTCCTCCTGGCCGACGCGGTTGATCGCGGCGATGAAGTACTCGTTGGCGACGGCCGCGGCGGGCTGTTCCAGCTGCCACAGGTAGGAGGACAGGCTGCGGGAGGTGGCGGACGGGTTGAAGACGAGCTGGGCGCCTGCCAGGCCGAGGGCGCGCCAGCCCTCGGGGAAGTGGCGGTCGTAGCAGATGTAGACGCCGACGCGGCCTACGGCGGTGTCGAAGACGGGCCAGCCGAGGTTGCCCGGGCGGAAGTAGTACTTCTCCCAGAAGCCCTTGACCTGGGGGATGTGGTGTTTGCGGTACTTGCCGAGGTAGCTGCCATCGGCATCGATGACGGCGGCGGTGTTGTAGTAGAAGCCCTCGGACTCGAGCTCGAAGACCGGTACGACGATGACCATGCCGGTCTCGCGGGCGAGCGCCTGCATGCGCTGGACGGTGGGCCCGTCGGGGACGGGCTCGGCCCAGCGGTAGTGCTCGGGATCCTGGACCTGGCAGAAGTACGGGGCGTTGAACACCTCCTGGAAGCCGATGATCTGCGCACCCTGCGAGGCGGCCCGGCGGGCGTGCTCCTCGTGCTTGGCGATCATCGACTCGGTGTCTCCGGTCCAGGTGGCCTGGACGAGTGCGGCGCGGACGACTTGGGCCATGAGCTGCTCCTCGCGACGGGAACGCCGAGTTCTACGCACGTAGACGATATGCGTAGGGAGTAGAACGTAGGCCTCGTCACACCGTGGGGCAAGACCGCCGTGCGCGGTTGGGTGAGTCGATCAGGTTATGACAACGGGCGGTCGAATCCGCTCAATGGACGGGCGGTTTCGCAACCCGCAGGGCGTGTACGAGGTCACGGTGATGCGTGCCGGACAGGGCCTCGGCGGCCCGGAGCAGCCGGGGGGTGAACCACTGCGGATCGCGGCGCGCGAGCCGGACCGCCTCCTCCGCGGTGCGGACCTTGACGAAGGCGCCGAGCAGGGAGTCGGCCTCGTGGGTCCGGCCGGCGGCGGCCAGGGCCAGGGCGGCGTCGGCGATCTCGGCGGCGGGGCGGGACGCGCCCTGACGCAGCAGGGCCTCGCAGTCGGCGTGCCGGCCTGCTTCACCGAGGGCGGCGGCGGCTGCGGCGAGCCGCTCGGGCGGGAGCGAGGCCGCCTCCCACAGCAGTGTGGCCCAGTCCGCACCGAGCCCGGCACGGACCAGCTCGGCGGCGAACCCGGGCAACCACTCGGCGGGCCCGGCGGCGGCCTCGCAGAGCACCGCATGCGCCTCCCCACTGCGCCCCTGAGCCCGCAAGACCACCAACCGCCCGACCACCCCTGCAACTCCGCCGGCGGAGTGCCGGCCCGGCTCCGCCGCCGCTAACCCGACCCCGGCGGCGGCGTGCACCTCCGCCTCCGGCGGGGCGAAGTGGTCCCAGGCGGTGGACTGCACCTGCGCCTGCGCCTCGGGCGAGGCTGAACCGGACTCGTCGGCGGACTGCGGCTCCGGCCTCGCCGGGGCGAAACGGGCCCGGCCGATCGTCCCGCGGAGAGCGGAGGGCTCGGGGTCGGGGTCGGGGCGGCCGAAGCGGGCGCCGCGGGGCGGAGCGGCGTCCGCGTCCGGGAGCCCGGGCGGCGGGGTGAAGGAGGCAGAGGCCTCGGGGACCGCGGCGCCGGCGTAGCGGGCCCCGCCGGCCCGCCGCGCCCCGCGCAGCCACCGCCCCTCGGCCCGCCCGACGGGCGGCTCCGCCCGGTCCTCCCCCGCCTCCCGCTGCCGCGGCACCCCGGGCAAGGGTCCACCGTCCCCCACCCCGGCCCACGCCCCGGGCGCCTGCACCGCATCCGCGGCCTCAGCCTCGGCCTCGGCCTCGGCGGACCAGGAGCCACCGCCCCGGCTGCCCAGGTCCGGGCCGTGCGGGTCCTGGTACGGGGCACGTTCGGCCGGCGGGTCGCCACGCCAAGCAGCGGCGGGCAGCGGGTCGGCGGGCGGCCAGGCCGGGGCCGGCTCCGGGGTGGGCGCCGACAGGGCCGTCAGGCGGGAGGTCAGGTCCTGCTGGCGGGCGGCGGCCCTGGCTGCGTCGTCGCGGGTCCAGGCGAGTTCCCGGGTCAGTGCCTCCGCCTCGGTGCGGTCCGTCGTCGCGGCCAGGCGGGCCGTGAGGGTGCGCGTCGCCGCGTCCGAGACGGCCCGCTGGTCGGCGGCCGCCGCCAGCAGGGTCCGCAGTTCCTCCGCGCCGCCCGGCAGCCGGTCCCACACCTCGACGGCCGCGGCCCGCAGCCGGGCCGCGTACTGCGTCTCCCGCTGCGCGGACTCGGCGCCCCTGGCCCCCGCGAGGTCGCTGAGCAGCGACTCCAGCACGTCCCACGGCGGCATCGCAGCCCCGTCCAGGCAGGCCCGCAGACCCTCCGGATCCCGGCGCAGGAACTCCCCGTACCAACCTGCCCCCGGATCGAGCCTCTGCGTCAACCCGCGCAAGTAGCCCGAGAGTTGACCGATCACCAGCGAAGTCGCGGTCTCCATGCCCGCATTGGACCCCACCGGTGTTACGGGCGGGCTACGGGAGTCTCAAAGCTTGACGGCGATCGCGGTGTGCGGACGCTTCCCGAGCCGGAACACCGCCGCCGGCACGTCCAGCCCCCAGAACTGCCAGGTGTACTTCCGCAGCATCAGCTTGCGCACCCGCTTCAGCCCCGCCTCGTCCAGCAGCCGCGCCTCACCCTCCAGCACGGGCGCCCCTTCCGCGACCCGCCCGCGCACATCGCAGGCGCTGACCGTGACCCGCCCGTTGTTGCGGATCCGCTTCACCTTCCAGGAATCGCTGCGCGTCCAGACGTACAGCTCACCGCCGTCCGCCACCGCCCACACGGGCGTCGCGACGGGTGTGCCGTCCTTGCGGAACGTGGTGAGGCTGACGTACTTGCCCTGGTCCAGCTCATCGAGAGTCATCCGCGGAGCCTAAGGGCTGTCCCGTAATCCCCCACCCGGAGCGGGGTGCGGGCGCGGTGCGGCGCCCGCATCGGGGAGGGCCGCGCCACCCTGGCGCCCGGCATCGGCCCGGCCCTCCGGCGCCGCGCAGACGGCAAGCAGCAGACCCGCCGCCAGGACGGCGCCCAGGAGTCCGAAAGCGAGTCGTGTGGAAGCGTTCGAGACTGACACGCCTTCACGCTTGCCCCGCGTCCGGCCGCCCCCACCACCGATTGGGCCGTTCGGCCCGCCGGGCCCGCCCGAAAGAACCCGCAGGTCCGCGGGCCGGGAAGGGCCGAGCAGGGTCGCAGCGGGCCGGCAAGGGCCCACAACGGCGTCAGGCGGGCACGAACGCGCAGCGGCGCAGCACCTCGTCCAGGGACAGACCGAGCGCCTCGGCCACAGCGGCCACGGTGAAGAACGCCGGGGTCGGCGCACGGCCGGTCTCGATCTTGCGGAGCGTCTCGGCGGACAGCCCGGCGCTCGCCGCGACCTCGACCATGCTGCGGCCGCCGCGGGCCTCGCGCAGCAGTGCGCCCAGGCGCTCGCCGCGCTCGCGCTCTTCGGGGGTGAGAGGGGTGCGGACCATGCCCGCATCCTACCCGCTCCCCCAATAACTATCCCGTGAAAGTTATACCGGGATAGAAATACCGGTATAGTTATTGGCATGGTGGAACTGAAGACGGAAGAGTCGATCGATGCAATGCGCGCCCCGGGCCGGGTCGTCGCCGAGGCCCTGGCCGCCGTACGGAAGACCGCGCGGGTCGGGGTGTCCCTGCTGGACCTGGACCGGGTGGCCCGCGAGGTGCTCTCCGGGGCGGGCGCGAGCTCGCCGTTCCTCGGCTACCGGCCGGAGTTCGCGCCGGTGCCCTTCCCCGGGGTGATCTGCACCTCGGTCAACGACGCGATCGTCCACGGCATCCCCGACGGCTACCGGCTGCGCGACGGCGACCTGGTCAGCATCGACTGCGGGGCGAAGCTCGGCGGCTGGGTCGGGGACGCGGCGGTCAGCTTCACCGTCGGCCGGCCGCGCCCGGCCGACCTGCGGCTGATCGAGACCGCCGAGGCGGCCCTCGCGGCCGGCATCGCCGCCGCGCTGCCCGGCAACCGGATCGGGGACATCGCGTACGCCGTCGGCTCGGTCTGCCGCTCCGCCGGCTACGGCGTCCCGGACGGGTTCGGCGGCCACGGCATCGGCCGCAGCATGCACGAGGACCCGGGCGTGCCCAACGAGGGCCGCCCTGGGCGCGGCATGAAGCTGCGCCCCGGCATGGTCCTCGCGATCGAGCCGATGCTGGTCGCCGGCGGTACGGACGACTACCGGTGCGACGGGGACGGCTGGACCCTGCGGACCGTCGACGGGAGCCGCGCCGCGCATGCGGAGCACACGGTCGCGATCACCGCCGACGGCCCGAGGATCCTCACCACGCTCTGAGTCCTACGGCTTGCCGTGCGGGTGCACCACCATCGCCGAGCCCCCGCCCCGCCGGCTCGTCTCGGCCGCGGCCAGCCAGCGCCCGTCCGGGAGCCGCTGGACCCCGGTCGCCGCGCCGATCTCCGGGTTCTGCCGGAACCTCTGTCCCAGCGCCTCCAGTTCGCTGCGCAGCGGGCTGTTCCACAGGCCCGGCTCCAGCTCGGTGGTGGTCTGGTTGCGCTGGCTGGCCCGCGGCGCCGCGATGGCGTCGACCAGCGGCAGCCCCCGGTCCAGGTGCCCGATCAGGGTCTGCAGGACGGTGGTGATGATGGTGGCCCCGCCCGGGGAGCCCACCGCGAGCACCGGACGCCCGTGCTCCAGCACGATGGTCGGGGACATGGACGAGCGCGGCCGCTTGCCGGGGCCGGGCAGGTTCGGGTCCGGGACCCCGGGAGCCGCCGGGGCGAACGAGAAGTCGGTCAGCTCGTTGTTCAGCAGGAAGCCACGGCCCGGGACGGTGATCGCGCTGCCGCCGGTGGATTCGATCGTCAGCGTGTACGAGACGACGTTGCCCCAGCGGTCGGCGACCGTCAGGTGCGTGGTGTTCTCCCCCTCGTACGTGGTCGGGGCGGCCTGGCCGGAGCCGCCGCAGGCCGCCGGGTGACGCGGGTCGCCGGGGGCCAGCGGGCTGGTCAGCGTCCGGTCCGGGGCGATCAGGCAGCCGCGCGAGTCGGCGAACCGCTGCGAGAGCAGCTCCCGCGTCGGCACGTTCTCGGCGGCCGGGTCGCCGACCCAGCGGCCGCGGTCGGCGAACGAGATCCGCGAGGCCTCGATGAACCGGTGCAGGTACTGGGTCTCGGACAGCTTCGACAGGTCGGTGCGCTCGAGGATGTTGAGCGCCTCGCCGACGGTGGTGCCGCCCGAGGACGAGGGCGCCATGCTGTACACGTCGAGGCCCCGGTAGCTCACCTGCGTCGGGGCCTGCCGCTTGGTCTCGTACGCGCGCAGGTCGCCGGTGGTCAGATCGCCCGAGCGGACGATCCGGGTGGCGGCCGGGTCCACGGGGGGCTTGCGCACCGCCCGGACGATGTCCTCGGCGATCGGGCCCCAGTACAGCGCGCCCGTGCCCTTGCGGGCCAGTTCCGCGTACGTGGCCGCCAGGTCGGGGTTCTTGAAGGTGGAGCCGACCACCGGCAGGGCGCCGCCCGGCAGGAAGAGCTTCCTGGTGTCGGGGAAGTCCTTGAAGCGGTCCTGGTTGAGCTCCGTCTGGGCCCGGAAGGTCGGGTCGACGGTGAACCCGTCGCGCGCCAGCTTCTCGGCGGGTTTCAGGAGTTGGCCGAGCGGGCGGGTGCCCCAGGCGTCGAGGGCGCTCTTCCAGGTGGCCGGGGTGCCGGGGACGCCGACGGAGCGGCCGCTGGTCTGGCCCTGCTCGAAGGGGATGGGGACGCCGTTCTCCTGGAAGAGGCCGGCGGTGGCCGTGGCGGGCGCGGTCTCGCGGCCGTCGACGGTCTGCACCCGGCGGGACTTGGCGTCGTAGTAGACGAAGTAGCCGCCTCCGCCGATGCCGGCCGAGTACGGCTCGGTCACCCCGAGCGCGGCCGCGGTCGCGACGGCGGCGTCCACGGCGTTGCCGCCGGAACGCAGGACCGCGATGCCGGCTGCGGAGGCGTCGGCGTCGACACTGGCGACGGCCCCGCCGTAGCCGGCGGCGACCGGGACCTTGGCGGGAGTGCCCCCCGCGGACGCCACCGCCTCTGACGGCGGGGCCGCCGCGCCGGTGGACACCAGCGCTCCGGCGAGGGCGACGAGCACTAACTGACGTGTGGCGGAACGACGCATCCGTACCTCCAGTCGACGGCCTGTCGGACCCCACCGGACAGGCCTGAACTCGGCACTTTAACTTCACCGCACCCCCCGCGTCAGGAAGACTCCCTGCGGGCTAGCATCCGGCCCATGAACGAAGACGTGCGCAACATCGTGCTCGGGGTGGTGGCCACCGCCATCAGCGGCGGCTTCGGCTGGTTCACCCGGACCTATCTGTGGCGCCGTACGCTGCGCCGCAAGCAGGCCTTCTTCGGCCTGCCCACGGGCTCCGACTGCCTGTTCGTGGTCAACCGGCAGATGGGCGGCACCGAGGGGTCGGTGCACCGCAACGACGCCTTCGCGCTGCTGGAGATATCCGCCCTGATCAAGGACTGCGGGGCAAATCTCCAGATCGTCTCCCACGACTCCGTCCGCCAAGGCTTCGGCGAGCGCGCCGAGTTCTGCGTGGGCGGGCCGGTGTCCAATGCCCGGACGGCGGCGCACCTGGCCTCCATGCTGCCGGGCGTCCGGGTCGACCTGTCCACCGAGCCGGGTCCGGACCGCGGGGCGATCCGCGTCGGCGAGGAGACGTACCGCTGGCAGAAGGGCCAGATCGACCACGTGCTGCTGGCCCGGCTGACGACCGGGCCGGGAAGCCGGCCGGTGTTCCTGGTCTCCGGGCAGACCGCGATCAGCAACCAGGCGGGCGCCCGCTACCTGGCGCGCCACCACAAGGACTTGGCGCGCCGCTACCGCGGGGACTCCTTCTGCGTGGTGCTGAAGGTCAACAACTCCGACGCGTACGGCCCGGACGTGGTCGAGCTGCTGGCGGACGTCACCCGGCCGGCCCGGACACCCGCAGCGGCAGCCGCGTGATCCCGTTGATGAAGTTCGACACCAGCCGGCGCGGCGGGCCCGCGAGTTCCGGGGCCGGCATGGCCGCGCGCCACTCCTCGTAGAGGACGCGCAGCTGGAGCCGGGCGAAGTGGGCGCCGAGGCAGACGTGCGGGCCGTCCCCGAAGGAGACGTGCGCGTTGGGCGTCCGGCCGAGGTCGAGGCGCCCGGGGTCGGTGAAGACGCGCTCGTCGTGGTTGGCGGAGGCGTGGAAGACCACCACCTTGTCCCCGGCGCGGATCGGCTGCCCGGCGAGCTCGGTGTCGACGGCGGCCGTACGGCGGAAGCTGAGCACCGGTGGGTGCACGCGCAGCAGTTCGTCGACCGCGGTGTGCATCGGGGCCCGGCCGTCGGCGAGCAGCCGGTACGCGCCCGGGTCGCGGGCCAGTGCCAGCAGTCCGCCGGGCGCGGCGCTGCGTACGGTGTCGTTGCCGGCGACGGTGAGCAGGAAGAAGAACATCTCCAGCTCGGCCGGGTCCAGTCCGGCCTCGGCGAGCGCGGTCATGACGTCGTCGCCGGGGTGCGCGCGCTTGTGGGCGGCCAGTTCCCGGGCGTACGAGAACATCTCGCCGAGCAGCGCCGGGGAGCGCGGGTTGAGGGGCTTTCCGTCGGGCCCGAGCAGGGGCGCGGGCGCGTCCTCGGGGTCCTGGTAGCCGATGATCCGTACGGTCCACTCCAGCAGCAGGCCCCGGTCGGCGGCCGGGACGCCCAGCAGGTCGGTCAGGTTGAGCAGCGCGTACTCGTCGGTGACCGTGCGGACCAGGTCGGCGGCGCCGTCCTCGGCCTTCGCGCGTGCGGTGGCGAGCAGGGTCCGGGCCCGTTCGCGGACCCGGCCGGCGAAGGCGTCGACGCGGGCGGGGGTGAAGGCGCGGGAGACCAGCCGGCGCAGCCGCCCGTGGTCGCCGGCGCTGCGGCGCGGGTCCTGGTTGAGCATGGTGCGCCGCAGGAACGGCAGGTCGGCCGGGTCGGGATCGCGAATCTGGGTGGCACCCAGCCAGGAGGAGTACGTGGCGTGGTCGCGCAGCACCCGGACCACGTCGGCGTGCCGGGTGACGGCCCGGAAGCCGGGGCCGGCGGGCCAGCCCTGGATCTCCGGCTCCGCCTGCCAGGCGACCGGGTGCCGGTCGCGCAGCAGCCGGTAGCTCTCGTACGGGATCCCGGCGCCGTAGATCCGGGGGTCGAAGACGTCGGGCACGTACGCGGCGGGGTCCATGGGGTCACCGTGGCCGGGGTACCGGCGGTCCCGCAAGGGGGCGATCAGCGGCCGAGGTCGCAGCGGGCGGGTCCGACCGAGGTGTCCGGGCCGCGCAGGACCACCGCGTACCGCGCGTCGACGGAGGCCGCCGTGCACACGAGTTGACGGCGGGCCGTCTCGGACAGGCCGGCGACCGCGAACGGCAGCCGGACTTCCAGGGTCTCCCCGGACACGATGCTCGACGAGAGGCCGAAGGGGGGCTTCCTGTCGGCAGGCGCGGGCACCCGGGTCTCCAGGCCTGCGGCCTTCTCCTTGTCGAGGGGGCCGATGAGCAGCCGCATGAGGACGGATACCGCCGACTCGGCGGGCTGCTCGCTCTCGGGTACGGGGAAGAGCCGCCCGTCGGACGTCACGAAGTACACCGTCCCCTTGGTGTGGGGGTCGGGAAAGACCACCTTCCCAGCGTCTCCGCTCTCGATGACCCCGGTGGGCTTGATCCCGCAGCCGGTGAGCAGCAGTCCGCCCAGCAGCAGGGCGGCGGCCGCGGCCGTCCGTACCCGGGTCACGCGCCGGCCTCCAGAGGCATGTCGAGGGTGAACACCGCTCCCCCGGCGGGCCCGTTCGCGGCGCGCAGGGTACCGCCGTGCAGCCGGACGTTCTCCAGGCTGATGGCGAGGCCGAGGCCGCTGCCCGCGGAGCGGGTACGGGCGGCGTCGGCCTTGAAGAACCGGTCGAAGATGTGCGGCAGCACCTCGGGGGCGATGCCGGGCCCGCTGTCGGCGACTTCGATCAGCAGCCGGGGGCCGCCGATCCGCGATTCGGGGCGCACGGTGACGTGTACCGGGGCGCCGCCGTGCTTGAGGGCGTTGCCGACGAGGTTGGCGAGGACCACGTCGAAGCGGCGCGGGTCGAGCCGGGCGCGGACCTGCCGCGGCAGGTCGGTGACCACCCGCTCGTCGTCCCAGCGGCGGAGCTCGAGGGTCTTCTGCACGGCCTCGGCGATGTCCACGTCGTCGAGGTTGAGCTCGGCGGCGCGGGCGTCGAAGCGGGAGATCTCCATGAGGTCCTCGACGAGGACGGCGAGCTTGCCGGTCTCGGCGCTGACCAGCCGCACGGCGGCGGCCGTGTCGGCGTCCAGCCGCTCGGCGTCCTCGTCCAGGACCTCGGTGACGGCGAGCATCCCCGACAGCGGGGTGCGCAGCTCGTGGGAGACGTCGGAGGCGAAGCGGCGGGCCCGGATCTCGGCCTCCCGCAGTTCGCTCACGGACTGTTCGAGGGCGCGGGCGGTCTCGTTGAAGGTACGGGCGAGGCCGGCGAGCTCGTCGGCGCCGCGGACCTCGATGCGGGTGTCGAGGCGGCCGCGGCCGAGGCGTTGGGCTGCGCGGCGCATGTCCCGTACCGGGCGCAGCACGCTGCGCGCGGCGAGCAGGGCGGGGACGACGGCGATGGCCAGGCCCGGGACGGCGCCGCGCTGGGCGGCTTCGACCATGGCCTCGACCGTCTTCCCCTCGGTGGTCAGGCGCATCGTCGCGAAGATGACCAGGCCGGTGGGTTCCCGGGTCTCGTGGTGGAGGAAGACGGCCGGCATGCCGACGGTGAGGTACGGGGTGCCGGAGGCGTCGGTCACCCGCTGGAAGGCGCCGTGCGGATGGGCCGTCACCTGGCGGCGGAGCTGCTCGGTCACCACGGTGGAGGTGGGCGCGGTGGTGCTGGAGGCCCGCAGGGTGCCGTACTCGGCGAAGACGTTCCACGGGTTCGGCTTGCCCTTTTTGCCCAGCTCGTTGACGATGCGCTGGAGCTGCGCCTGGTCCAGCGGCAGGTCGAGGGGCTGGCTGCCCACGAGGTCCCGCAGGGTGATGACCGCGGTGTCCTGGCTCTGCTTGAGGACCGCCGTGCGGGCCTGCTGGTAGGTCAGCGTGGCCGTGGTCACCGCGCTGATCGCGGCGACCAGCAGGAAGGCCGCGATCAGCCGGGTGCGCAGCCCGAGCGGCGCGATGCGCCTCACAGCGGTCCGAAGCGGTAGCCGAAGCCGCGCACGGTCTGGATGTAGCGGGGGCTGCCGTCGGGGTCCTCGACCTTGGTGCGCAGGCGGCGTACGCAGGCGTCCACCAGCCGGGCGTCGGCGTGGTAGCTGTGGTCCCACACGTACTCGAGCAGTTGCTGGCGGGAGAAGACCTGCTCGGGCGAGGCGGACAGGTGCAGCAGGAGTTTGATCTCGCTGGGGGCGAGGGGGACCCGCTCGCCGTTCTTGGCGACGGTCAGCCCGGCGCGGTCGATGGCGAGCTCTCCGTGGAACTCGACCTCGGGACGGCTGCCCGAAGGGGCGCCGAGCCGGCGCAGCACGGCCTTGATGCGGGCCTCGATGACCTCGGTGCGGGCGGGTTTGACGATGTAGTCGTCGGCGCCGGCCTCGAGGCCGACGACTATGTCGAAGTCGTCTCCGCGGGCGGTCAGCATGATGATCGGGAGCTGGCTGGTCTCGCGGATGCGGCGGCAGACCTGCACGCCGTTCATCCCGGGCAGCATGAGGTCGAGCAGCACCAGCTCCGGGAGGAATCTCCCCATCAGCGCGAGGCCCGCTTCGCCGGTCTCGGCGGCGCTCACCTCGTGGCCGCGGCGGCGCAGGCCGAGGCTCACTCCTTCCCTGATGGAAGGGTCGTCCTCGATCAGCAGTACGCGTGGCATCCGGTCATTGTCCAAGGTGATGGGGGGCTTGCTCTCCTGCTAACGGCCGATTTTCCGCCGCAGGGAGTCCAGCAGGTCGGTGATTTCCGTGAGGCGCAGCGGCCTGGCGAGCAGGACGACGACGAGCGCGAGCGCCGCGGTTCCCGCGCCGACGGCGGCGAAGTCGCCGAACCGCTCGGACGCGCGGGCGGCCGCGTACCCGGCAGCGGCCGCGGGCAGGCAGGCGACGAGCAGCCGCAGGTGGGTGCGGGCCGCGGTGGTGCGTCGCTCGGTACGGGTCCCCGCGCGCGGGCCGAGCCGCCGGGCGAGGGTGTATGCGGTGACCGCGAGGCCCGCGAACAGGGCGACGGAGTAGGCGCCCGCCATGCCGGTGACGGCCCAGCGCGGCGGGAGCAGGAGGTACGCGGTGAGCGACAGCCCGGCGTTCAGGGCGGCGATGACCAGGTTCAGGAAGAACGGGGTCCGGGTGTCGGAGAGGGCGTAGAACCCGCGCGAGAGGACGTACTGGCCGGAGAAGGCGATCAGGCCGGGTGCGAAGGCCATCAGCATGCCGGCCATCACTTCGATGTCGGCGGCGGTGGTGCGCCCGTACTCGAATACGGCGCCCATCACCCACGGGGCGAGGGCGAGGAACACGAAGGTGGCGGGAACGACCAGGGCGGCGCTGGAGCGCAGCGCGTACGAGACGTCCCGGCGAACCGCCGCGAGGTCGCCGTCGGAGGCGGCGCCGCTCATCCGCGGCATCAGGGCGGTGATCAGGGAGACGGTGATGATGCCCTGCGGGACGATCCACAGCTGGTAGGCGTTGCTGTAGGCGGTGTAGCCGGCGCCGCCCGCGAGGCCGGCCTCCACGGCGCGCCGGCCGGTGGTGGTGGAGAGCCGGGTCACGACCCAGTAGCCGATCTGGTTGGTGAAGACGAGCATGACCAGCCAGCCCGCGTTGCGCAGCGGGCGGGCGAGGCCGCTGCCGCGCCAGTCGAAGCGGGGGCGCCAGCGGAAGCGGGCGGCGCGCAGCGAGGGGACCAGGGCGAGGGCCTGGAGGACGATGCCGGCGGTGGTGCCGAGGCCGAGGAGGCGGGTCTCACCGGAAGTCAGCCCGTCCGCACCTCCATGACTGCCCTGGGAGACCACGAGGAACAGCCCGAAGACGCCGATGATCACGATGTTGTTGAGGACGGGGGTCCACATCATCGCGCCGAACCGGCCGCGCGCGTTCAGCACCTGGCCGAGCAGGGTGAACAGCCCGTAGAAGAGGATCTGCGGGAGGCAGTACCGGGCGAGGGCCACGGTGGTGCTCGCCTGGCTCCCGGTGTAGTCGGTGTACGCCGAGACGATGAGCGGCGCCGCGACGACCGCGGCGGCGGTGAGTACGACCAGGGCGGTGGTGCAGGCGGTCAGCAGCCGGTCGGTGTAGGCGGCCCCGCCGTCCTGGTGCTCCTTGGCGGCCCGGACCAGCTCGGGCACGAAGACGGCGTTGAGCGCGCCGCCGATGAGCAGCATGTACAGGATGTTCGGGACGGTGTTGGAGACGGCGTAGCTGTCGCCGAGCAGCCCGGTGCCGAGCGCGGCGACGACGACGGCGGAGCGGACGAAGCCGGTGGCGCGGGAGACGATCGAGCCGGCCGCCATGAGGGCGCCGCTGCGCAGCACCGAGGTCTTCCCCGGTGCCGGCTCCGCGGTGCCTTCGGCGGCTGTTCCTTCGGCGGACGGACCGGTCGCCGGTCTGGTGTCGGTGGCCGTCACCGGCGGGCCAGGTAGGCCTGGAACGCCTTGTGGAGCGCCGTGTTGGCGTATCCGTCCATCGGGGTCTCCCACTCGCCGAGCGTTTCGACGACCTGCCCGCCGGTGCCGAGCTTCCAGCGCAGCAGCCCGAAAGAACGTTCGTCGGGGTCAAGGGTGGAGGGTACCCCGCGCATGTCGTATTCGTCCGCGCCGAGGGTGTGTGCGTCCCGCATCATGCGCCACTGCAGGGCGTTGCTGGGGCGGACCTCGCGGCGGTGGTCGGCGGAGGCGCCGGTCTGGTACCAGACCCGCTTCCCGGCCACGATCATGGTGTGCGCGGCGAGGATCTCGCCCTGGTGGATGCCCAGGTAGAGGCGCATCCGGCCGGGCGCCTCGGCGTTGAGGACCTCGTACTGCTGCTGGTAGTACGCGAGCGAGCGGCCGAGGCGGAAGCCGTCGCGCTCCTCGGTGATGCGCAGCAGCCGGTAGAACTCGGGCAGGTCGGCGGCGGTGCCGAGGACGGTCTCCACGCCGGACTTCGTGGCCTTGCGCACATTGCGCCGCCACTCCTGGTTGAGGCCGGACCACAGCTCGTCGAGGGACCGGCCGGCGATGGGTACGCGGAAGACGTGGCGCGGCTGTGCGTCGCCGTCGTCCTCGCCGCCGCAGCGCTTCCAGCCGCGGGTGCGCAGCCGGTCGGCGAGTGCGGCGCCGACCGGGTCGACCTCGGTGGCGAGCACGTCGGAGATCTGCCGGCCGGGTCCGGTACCGGACTTGACGGCGGCGGCGTCCCAGCGGCGGTAGGCGGGCGTGGGCCCGATCCGGACGGCGAAGGCGCCGGCCGCGCGCAGATGGCGCTTGAAGGGGTCCAGCCACCGGTCGATGTCCGGGTCGGACCAGTCGGCGACGGGGCCCTCGGGGAGGTAGGCGAAGTATTTACGGGTGCCGGGGAATTGGCGGTACAGGACCAGTCCGGCACCGGCTATTTCCCCGTCGGGGTAGTGCCATCCGACCCTTTCCGAGCGCCAAAGGTCCTTGACCCCGGCCCAGGACGGGTACTGGAGAAAGCTCGCGTTCCGGTTACTGGAAAGGAAGGCCTGGTATTCCGGAACGGACAGCGGACGCACACTCAGCTCCTGGTCCGGGGACTGGTGTCGCTGGGCGGGGGTCACGAGCAGTGCGCACACGACGGATCGGCCTTCCTGTACGTCCGGGAACCCGGGATGCGGATGCGGGATGCACAGGACTCTCACAGGTGTCCATGACCGAAGTGCGCGGCGATTGTGACCGGACGATGACCGTTTCGCTGCGGTCCACGTCACAACCGAAAGTCGGATCTTTTCGGCGGATTACGCAACCTACAGTCGTGCCGTTCGCATCTCCTTTTGCGGACGATCATTACTTGGAGGGGTTTTCGTTGAGCCGCACACGCCGTATCGCACGCAGTCGCCACGCCATGCTGGCCGGGACCGCACTCATGGCCGCCGCGCTGACCGCCTGCGGGGGCGGCTCGGGCGGGAGCGGCGGCGGGAACGACTCCGGCAAGGCGGAGATGAAGAAGAAGCCGGACATGGCCATATCCGTGAACCTCACGGGCGATCAGGCCAAGCCCGGCGAGCCGGTGAAGGTGACCCTCGCCGAGGGGAAGCTGTCCCTGGTGAAGGTGTCCGACGGCAAGGGCGGCGAACTGCCCGGGAAGATAGCCGACGACGGCAAGACGTGGACCTCCGAGCGCAACGCCTCGCCGGGCACGGACTACAAGGTCGAGGCGCAGAACACCGACAGCCAGAGCGCGGGCGCCCAGTTCAAGACGGTCGCCGCGGACAAGGTGAACAAGGTCACGATCAACCCGGGCAAGGCCAGTCCGGTGGTGGGCGTCGCCCAGCCGGTCTCGATCGTGTTCGACAACCCGGTGAAGAACAAGGCCGAGGTCGAGAAGCACCTGAAGGTCACCACCTCGAACAACACCGAGGGCTCCTGGGGCTGGTTCAAGGACTACACCGGCAACGACCGGGTGGACTGGCGGCCGAAGGAGTACTGGAAGTCCGGCACCGAGGTCAAGGTCGAGATGAACCTCAACGGGGTGGACTCGGGCCAGGGCGGCGGGATGTTCGTCAAGGACTACGACACCGCGTTCAAGATCGGCAAGGACCGCCGGCTCCAGGTGAACCTGGACACCCACAAGATGACGGTGACCGAGGACGGCCAGGCGGTGAAGACCATTCCGATCTCGGCGGGCACGCCCGGCGGCCAGAAGGCCTCCTGGTCCGGGAAGATGGTGCTGATGAGCAAGGAGGGCACCATCCGGATGGACTCCCAGACGGTGGGCCTGGGCGACTCCTACGACAAGATGGTCGACTACTCGATGCGGGTGACCTGGTCGGGCATGTACATCCACGCCGCGCCGTGGAACAGCGGCAACTTCGGCCGGGCCAACAGCAGTTCCGGCTGCGTCGGGATGAGCGACTCCGACGCGAAGGCGCTCTTCGCCGAAGCCCAGGTCGGCGACCTGGTCGAGGTCGTCGGCGACGGCTCCAAGGGCAAGGCCGAGATCGGCAACGGCTACGGCGAGTGGAACCTGTCCTGGGACGAGTGGAAGGCCAAGAGCGCCCTGGCCGGCGGTGCGGGCGGCACTCCCCAGAACGGCTGATCCGCGGACAGGCCCGCCCGACACCCCCGACGTCTCCGCCGTCATCGACTGGGCGCTGGCCAACACCCCTGCCGACGGCGGCCACATCGGCCTCGGCGGGGTCTCGTACGGCGCGGGCATCAGCTTGCTGGCCTCGGCGCACGGCCCCGGATCAAAGCCGTCGTCGCGCTCAGCGGCTGGGCCGACATCATCCAGTCGATCTACCTCTGATCTTGGCCGGTGCTCCGCTCTTCAGGGCGGGGGTGGAGGCCGTCTTCGGCCCGGAGGCGCGGAGCGCCGGGGTGCTCTGCGCCTGCGGGGTGACGGTCAGACGGGGCGCTGCTGGTTTTCGATGTACTGCTTGACGGCGGTCAGGGGTGCGCCGCCGCATGAGCCGGCGAAGTAGGAGCCGGACCAGAAGTGTCCACCCCACAGGTACCGGCGGACGTGGCTGTTGTACTCCTGGCGGAGCCTGCGGGAGCTGACGCCCTTGAGGGAGTTGACCAACTTGGAGAGCTGCACCTTGGGTGGGTAGTGCACGAGCAGGTGTACGTGGTCCTGTTCGCCGTTGAACTGTTTCAGCTCGGCTTCGAAGTCGGCGCATACCTCCCGCATGATCTCTTCGGTGCAGTTCGGCATGGCGTCGGTGAACGCGTTCCGCCGGTACTTGGTGACAAAAACCAAGTGAACGTGCAGGTGGTGGACAACATGGCGACCGGCTCTGACGTCGGGGTCAGGGTTCAGGCCTGGCGATATGAACCAATGCTAGGTTCTCTGTCATGGGTCAAGACACTCTGGTCAAGCGGCAGTTCGGGCACCGTGTCCGGCTTGCGCTGTCGCCTGCTGAGGTGTTGAAGGCCGACCGCCAGGCACACGCGGCCCGCACCATGTGGAACCTGCTGCACGCCTGGTGGCGGATGATGTCGAAGGAAAAGCGGACTCTCGGAAACGCGGATGCCGCAATCCGGAAAGCCCGCGAGGATATCGACTTCCTCGCTGCCCTTCCCGCGCAGGCCGCGCAAGCGGTGCTGAAGACGTACTTCCAGGCGTGGAAGAACTGCTGGGACGGTCGCGCAGACGCTCCGAACTTCAAAGGCCGCATCCGCACGGTGATGTCCGTGGACATTCCACAGGGGCGGGACCTGAACATCGTCCGCGTCCACCGCCGCTGGGGCCTGGTCAACATTCCCAAGGTGGGCCGGGTCCGCTTCCGGTGGACCAAGGACCTGCCCGTGGGCAAGCATGCCAACGCGGAAAACCGGATCACCGGAGCGCGGCTGGTCAAGGACGCGCTCGGCTGGCACATCGCCTTCCGCGTTCAGGCCTTGGACGTCTTGCCCGCACCCCACCAGGGGCCGGAGGTCGGGATCGACGTGGGTGTCACCGTGCCGATCGCCCTGTCGGACGGCGACACGTACGAGCACGATGAGTGGTTGACCGATCGAGAGAAGGCAAAGCTCCTGCGCCTGGAGCAGAGTGCCGCCCGGCGCAAGGCACACCGCAAGCCCGGCGAGCGCACCAGCCGCCGACTGCACCACACATACGACCAGATCGCGGGACTCCGCGCGAAAGCCAAGCGCAGAGCCGTGGACTGGCAGCACCAGACGACCACCGCCATCGCCCGCAGATACGGCACTGTCGTGGTCGAAGCACTCGCCATCACGAACATGGTCAAGTCGGCCAGGGGCACCATCGAAGTGCCGGGGAAGAACGTCGCCCAGAAGTCCGGGCTGAACCGCTCCATCAGCGGGGAGGCGTGGGGGCGGACAGCCGCCATGCTGGCGTACAAGACCGCCCGGCACGGCGGCACCCTGCACAAGGTCCCCGCCCCCGGCACCTCCCAACGCTGCTCAGCGTGCGGCCACACCACGCCCGGGAGCCGGGAGTCACAGGCCGTGTTCGTGTGCAAGAACCCGGACTGCGGCTGGTCGGGCAACGCCGACCACAACGCAGCCCGCAACGTCCTGCACCTGTACCGGATGGGCCTCGCGCTCGTCCCGGCTGCCGGGAGGGCAGTCGTCAGGCGCGCCAAGCGCGTCAAGCCCGCTACCGCAAGGTAAGCAGGAATCTCCCGGCTTCAGCCAGGAGAGCACTTCAAATCGAGCACAACCCCACCGGCGCACAGCTGACCTTCTCCTCGCCGCGCACCGATCCCTCGTACGTCTCGGTACCTCTGCGCGAGCAGTGATCTGCGGCTGCTGCCGGACGGGGCGGCTCTTCGGAGCTACCGAGGACCGCCCGGCAGCACCGTTCCGGGTTCGTCCTCGACGACCTCGACCGCTTCGGTCTTCGGGCTGCGCCGCTCGAACCGCGCCACCCAGCCGGCGAACCAGGAGAGCAGCATGCACATCCCGATGTAGATCGGGGAGATGATCATCACGACCGGGATGAACGGCAGGTCGTAGTCGAGGTTCGAGGCGATCAGCTTGCCCGCGTGCAGGAACTCCTCGTACGTGATCAGGTACCCGAGCGAGGTGTCCTTCAGGGCCACCACCAGCTGGCTGATGATCGTGGGCAGCATCGCCCGGACCGCCTGCGGGCTGAGCACGTACGTCATGACCTGGGTCTTGCGCATGCCCAGCGCGTACGCCGCCTCCCGCTGGCCCCTGTCGACCGAGTTGATGCCCGTACGGAAGACCTCGGCGAGGACCGAGCCGTTGTACAGGGTCAGCCCCGCCACCAGCGCGGGCAGCGGCTGGACCTTCAGTGCGACGAAGATGAAGAAGATCATCACCAGCACCGGCATCGCCCGGAAGAACTCCACGCACACCGTGGCCGCCCAGCGCACCGGCCGGTGCACGGACAGCCGCCCGGTCGCGAGCACCGCGCCGAGGACGAGCGAGAACACCGAGGCGTACAGGAAGGCCCTGAGGGTGTTCCCCAGCCCCCTGAGCAGCAGCTCCTGGATGCCCTTGTACGTGAAGGGGCTCCACTTGGCGGCGGTGAACTGGTCGGTGTCGAAGAGGAGGTAGAGGATCCAGGCGAGCAGGCCGAGGATCACCACCGTCGAGGCGATCCCGTAGAGGAAGTGCCGGCGCCGGGTCCGCGGGCCGGGCAGGTCGTAGAGGGCGGTGGACTCCAGGTCCCCCTGGAGGGCGTGCGCGGTCATCGGGTGATCCCCCAGCGCTTCTCCAGCACGTTGAAGAGCGCGCTGATGGACAGGGTGATGATCAGGTAGCCGACGGCGATCCAGAAGAACGTCCAGACGATGCTGTAGCCCAGCTCGTTGAGGGTCTTGTACGTGCCCAGCAGCTCGTTGACGCTGAAGGCGCCGGCGATCGCCGAGTTCTTGGCGAGCGCGATCAGCGTGGAGCCGATGGGCGGGATGACGGTGCGGAAGGCCTGCGGCAGGACCACCGCGCCCAGGGTCTGGGTGAAGGTCATGCCGAGACTGCGGGAGGCCTCGCCCTGGCCCTTGGGCACGGTGTTGATGCCCGAGCGCAGGACCTCGCAGATGAAGGCGGACGTGTAGCAGCCCAGCGCGAGGACCGCGAACACCTGGAAGGGCAGCACCACCCCGAAGCGCGGCAGGCCCAGCAGCACCGCGAAGAAGAGGAGCGTGAGCGGGGTGTTGCGGAGCACGGTGACCCAGACCGTGCCGAAGACCCGGAAGGAGCCGACGGGCGCGACGCGGAAGGAGGCCATCACGAAGCCGAGGACGAGGGCGAGGAGCGAGGCGTAGACCGTGAGCTGGACGGTCCCGAGGAAGCCCTTCCCGTAGACCGAGAAGTTCTCCGTGAGTACGTGCATGGTGGTGTGCTGTCCCCTCAGCTTGTCCGAGATGCCGTGGGTTCGGCGGAGGATAGAGAGGCCAGGTCACCTGTGTGTGCAGGCCAGCTGAGGTTCACTCGGAGGGGATCTGTTTGTGAGGAACCGTCGGGATTCCTGAGGGATCCACGGTATTCCTGCCTCATGTGCGTCTCCGATGAACTGAGGTGGCCAGAATGGGTTTGGCCGTTGTGCGGTCCCTGGCCGATGCGAGAACTCCCGCCTCGATCGAGGAACTCGCTGACTACGAACAAGAGCTGATCGACCAGTTCCTGCTTGCGGGGGTCGGCGCAGGGATCACCGATGGTTCGCTGGCCGGTGACCGCGCGGCCCTGTTCGAGTTCGTCCGCTTCACCGGCCGCCCGGTATGGACGGTGCAGGCCAGTGACGCCGACCGATTCCTTGCCTACCTGCGCAAGGAGAGGCTGCAGGCCCGGGCCACGGTCTACGACAAGGCCCGTGCCATCGCCCGGTTCTACGACTTCCTCATGGCCCGGTACCAGGGCGAGGTCCATGCCCGCACCGGCTATGTGCTGACGCAGCCGATCGACGAGTACAACCGGCCCAGCCATGCCGAGTACGGTGCCGGACGAGTGCCGCCGTCGGCCGATGACGTCAGCGGGCTCTTCGATGCATGGCGTCAGTCGCTCCCCGGAACACGCAAGTACCTGCCTTCGGCCCGGAACTACATGGCCGCCTCGTTGTGGCGCCGGGTGGGTCTTCGGATCACCGAGTCGGTGATGCTCGATATCCGTGACTGGCGTCCCGACTTCGGTGACTTCGGGAAGCTCCATGTCCGCCACGGCAAGGGCAGCCGGGGCCGGGGCCCCAAGACACGGCTGGTGCCTGGTATCGACCAGGTCTGCGACCTGATGGACTGGTGGCTGGCCGAGGTCCGACCCCACTACGGCCCCGACTACGCCGAGCCGGACGCACCGATGTTCCCCAGCGAGCGACGGGATGCGGCCTCCGACCGGTGCCTGAGAGTCGGTGCGGATGCCCTGCGTTCCGGATTCATCCAGGCCGTCAGGACATGGCTGCCTGCCTGGTCGGGACAGCTCACGCCGCACGGAATGCGGCACTTCTGCGCGTCCTCGCTCTACGGACGGGGCTTGGACCTCAAGGCCATCCAGGACCTGCTCGGCCATGAATGGCTGTCGACGACGACCCGCTACATCCATGTTCGTGAAGAACACATTGAGCTTGCCTGGACCAGCGCCAACGCACGTGTGGCAGCCCGTCTGGGCCAGGAGATCGGATGACGAGATGCGCTGGAACCTGCGGATGAAGGCAGCCGAACGCGGGATCTGGAAGTCCACCGAGATGCGCCGCCGCCTGGCAGAGGCCGGCCTGGAGATCAGCGCGGGCAAGATGTCGGCGCTGTGGACCACCACGCCGACGTCGGTCCGGCTCGACGACCTCGACATCATCTGCGCTGTCCTGGACTGCGACCCGACGGACCTGCTCATTCGCGAGCCTGAAGCCGTGGCCGCCAGGAGACCGCAGGAGGAAACTGCTCCCACGGTGGCCGCTACGGTGGCACCCCGGTGGGGCAGGCCGCGATCGGCGCCGCCGGCATGAGCAAGCCGTGGAAGACGATGTGCAGTATCTGCGGCGTCCGGCCCTTGGCCATGCCGAGGGTCGAGTACTGCTTCACCTGCTGGCCCGGCGGGCCGGTGACCCCGCCACCCTGCCTGCGCTGTGGCTCTCGCAGCCTCTACTACGCCTCCGGTCTCTGCGAACGCTGCCATCCCTCGGCGCGTCCACCGGTCGATTCCTGCGTCAACTGCCTTGCCTGGGGCGCCGAACGCCATCTGCGGTGGCACTGCAAGGGATGCAACAGCTGGCGCCGCACCTACTCGGTCTCGGGCCCGTGCCGCATTTGCGGACACTCGTCGCTCCTCGACATCGAAAACGTGTGCCGTCTGTGCCGCAAGCAGGCCGCCATGCTCCGCGGAGCCCGGGCACTGGGAACGCTGGAAGAGACCAGCCAGCACGGGCAACAGCTCTTCATCGCCGACCTGTTCTCCCGCCACGGACCACCCAAAGGCCGACGACCGTACTCCTCGCCCCCGACACCGTCGACCCTTCCTGCGGCCACACACCGGCAGATGGTGCTGTTCGACATGGCCCGCACACTTCGCCACCGCGGCCGACGCGGCCTGGCCCAGGCCGCGGACCCCGGCCTGGCGGCCCTGACCGAACAGCTGGTCAAGGAGCGGGCAGCCCGCTACGGCTGGAGCCACGGCACCATCTGCGACGTCCGAGCCGGCGTCAACATCATGCTCGGCTTCCAGGACACCCCCGGAGTGGCCATCACCGCGACCGACGTCGCCGTCCTCACGGAAGTCAACCTTCCCATCCGTCACGTCCTGGCGATCCTGAGCGAAGCCGGAATGCTCGAGGACGATCGTGTCCCCGCTCTGACCACATGGTTCGAGCGCCAGGTCCACGGCTTGCCCGAGCCCATGACCGAGGAACTGAGCTCCTGGTTCCGGATCATGGACGAAGGCAGCACGACCACACCCCGCCAGCGTCCTCGCACCGCCACAACAATCCGCCTCTACCTCGGCTGGGCCCTTCCACCGATCCGGGCATGGGCAGCCCAGGGGAAGAATTCGCTGCGGGAGATCAGCATCGACGACGTCCGACGTGTCCTGCCCACCGACGGCCTCCAGCGAGCTCAAGCCGGCAAGGGGCTGCGGTCGGTCTTCCGAATCCTCAAAGCCCGACGGATCCTGTTCACCAACCCGATCAGCCAGATCAAGACCGGCCATGAGCCGGACAGCGTCCCCACTGCGCTGAACGTCACCGACATCAAGGAAGCACTCGACTCTCCCGACCCGGCCCGCGCGCTGGTCGCGGCCTTCCACGCCTTCCACGCACTGCGGTCTCTGCAGATGCAGCGGCTCAAGCTCGCCGACATCCTCGATGGCCGGCTCACCCTGGGCGACCGCACCGTGCCACTGGCCGAACCCGTCCGGCAACGGCTGGCCACCTACCTCGACTACCGCAACCGCCGCTGGCCCAACACGGCCAACCCCCACCTGCTCGTCCACTTCCGCACGGCCAACAACACCGGACACGTCGGCTACCGATGGATCTACCTGCTGCTGGGCCCCAAGCTGAACACGCGGTCCATGCGCAGCGACAGATTCCTTCATGAAGCACTCGCCACAGGAGGCGACACCCGCCGACTGACCGACCTCTTCGGCCTCAGCTTCCAAGCGGCCCAGCGCTACACCAGCACCCTGGACAACACCGAACTCGGCGGCATCCAGACAACGGATACAGACCATCCAGGCCACAGTTCCTGAACCCGCACCCCGTACCCCCGCCATCAGGCACCCACCCCCGCCCGGTTCCCGGCCGAGGAACCTTCGGAATTGCCGAACCCACGAGCCTTCGCCGGGTAGCGGTCGATGGCGGGCGGCTTCGGTGCGGGCACGCCGGACAGGCCGAGCGTGGCCTCGTACGCCTTCTTCCAGTCGCCGTTCTTCTCGTGCGCCTCCAGGGCGTCGTCGAGGGCGAAGCGCAGGGCGTTGTCGCTGCGCGGGACGCCGATGCCGTAGGGCTCCTCGGAGAAGGGCGTGCCGACCACCTTCAGTTCCTCGGGGACCTTGGCCGCGTAGCCGAGGAGGATCGAGTCGTCGGTGGAGACGGCGTCGACCTGGTAGGTCAGCAGGTTGTCCACGCAGACCGAGTAGGTGTCGTAGGCGACCAGGACCGCCTGCGGGTACTCCTTCTGGAGCCGCTGGTACGGGGTGGAGCCGGCGGCGGAGCAGACCTTCTTGCCGGCGAGGTCCTCCGGGCCCTTGATGTCCTTCTCGTTCTTGCGGACGAGGAGGGACTGGCCGGCCAGGAAGTACGGGCCGGCGAAGCCGACCTGCTTCTTGCGGTTGTCGTTGATCGTGTAGGTGCCGACGTAGTAGTCGATCTGGCCGTTCTGGAGGGCGGTCTCGCGGTTGGCGGAGGCGATCGTCTTGAACTCGATCGTCTTGGGGTCGAAGCCGAGCGAGGCCGACATCATCTTGGCGATCTCGATGTCGAAGCCGGAGTAGCGGCCGCTCGCCGGGTCCTTCTCCCCCATGTACGGCTGGTCCTCCTTGGCGCCGACCACCAGGTGGCCGCGCTTCCTGGCCTTCTCCCAGGTGGGGGACTCCGGCAGCCGGAAGTCCGTCGCGACTTCGTACACCGGCAGGTCCTCGGGCTGCGGGCCCTTGACCGGGGGGCTGCCCTCCTTGCCGCAGCCGGCGAGGGCCGCCAGCAGGGCGGCGGCGAGGAGGAGGCGGCGGAGGCAGGTGCGCGGCCCCGCGCCGCGGGTTGGCTTCATCGGCCCGCCCCTCAGTGCTTGAGGATCTTGGAGAGGAAGTCCTTGGCCCGTTCGCTCTCCGGGGCAGTGAAGAAGGCCTCCGGTGTCCGGTCCTCGACGATCCTGCCGTCGGCCATGAACACGACGCGGTTGGCGGCGGAACGGGCGAAGCCCATCTCGTGGGTGACCACGACCATGGTCATGCCGTCGGCGGCGAGCTGCCGCATGACCTCCAGCACCTCGTTGATCATCTCCGGGTCGAGCGCGGAGGTGGGCTCGTCGAAGAGCAGCGCCTTGGGGTTCATGGCCAGGGCGCGGGCGATGGCGACGCGCTGCTGCTGGCCGCCGGAGAGCTGGGCGGGGTACTTCGGCGCCTGGTCGGCGAGACCGACGCGGGCGAGCAGCTCCCGGGAGCGCTTGTCGGCCTCGTCCTTCTTGCGCTTCCTGACCTTGATCTGCGCGAGCGAGACGTTGGCGAGGACGGTCTTGTGCGCGAAGAGGTTGAAGGACTGGAAGACCATCCCGACGTCGGCTCGGAGCGCGGCCAGCTCCTTGCCCTCGTCGGGCAGCGGCTTGCCCTCGAGCCTGATCGTGCCCGACTCGATGGTCTCCAGGCGGTTGATGGTCCGGCACAGGGTCGACTTCCCGGAACCGGACGGGCCGATGATCACGACCACCTCCCCGCGGCCGACGGTGAGGTTGATGTCCTGGAGTACGTGCAGTGCCCCGTAGTGCTTGTTGACGTCCCGCAGCTCGATCAACGGATCGACGGCCATGCGCTGCCCTGCCCACCTGTCGGAATCTCGAGGTCAGCGCAAACTATCCAGCCGCGGAAGAGCACTTCGCCTCGACACGCCTAAAGACGGCATAAAGCCCACGCGGTGATGAAACAGCCCCGCGTTCCGTTCACGGGAACCTCTTCGTCGACGCCCAGGACAGCCGCGAGGGGGAGCTGATCTTTCCGGCGCACCAGGGCGGCGTGGCCGCCTGACGGTGCGGGGAGGTCAGCCCTCGGAGGCTTCGGCGTAGGCCTGGGAGAGCTCGGGGGATCCGGTCATCGCCCAGGACACCCCCCACTCCACCACGTTCAGCTCGCGGCCCGAGGCCAGGCGGATCACCGGCTGGCCGTTGGGCCACGCCTGCCAGGCGGAGCCCAGCTTGGTCCGGATGATCACGGTCCCGAGGTAGAGGCCCGCGTCGTTGCCGAGCCAGGGCACGGCCACCGGGTCCCGGCGCCAGCGGGGCATCAGCTGGTCGAGCGCCTCCAACGAGGCCGGGCTCTCGTCGAGTTCCAGCCCGGCCGCCCGCGCGTGGACGCGCAGCATCTCGCATTCCGAGAACAACTCGTTGATGCCCTCGGGGTCGTCCGCGAGGGCGGCGGCGAGTCCCGTACCCCGTTCCGTTTCGTGCCGGTTCAGCCAGTTGCCCAGGAAGGGGATGTTCATACCGCCCAGCCTGGCACCAGGATCCCGCGCTGGCCACAGGGCGCGCGGGATCCGTTCACGCCGCCGCGGCTACGCGTCCAGCGCCAGGTCCACGACCACCGGGGCGTGGTCCGAGGCACCCTTGCCCTTGCGCTCCTCACGGTCGACGTAGGCGTCGGTGACGGCCTTGGTGAAGGGCTCGTTCCCGTAGACCAGGTCGATGCGCATGCCGCGGTTCTTGGGGAAGGCGAGCTGGCGGTAGTCCCAGTACGTGTACGGGCGGTCGTACTTGAGCGGGCGCGGCAGCACGTCGGAGAGCCCCGCGGCACGCAGTGCCTCCAGGGCGGCGCGCTCGGCGGGGGTCACGTGGGTCAAGCCCGCGAAGACCGCCGGGTCGTACACGTCCTCGTCGGTGGGGGCCACGTTGTAGTCGCCGAGCACGGCGAACGGACGCGGGCCGGCCGCGTCTTCGGCGACGGCGGCGGTCAGCGCGCGGAACCAGTCCAGCTTGTAGCCGTAGTGGTCGTGCTCGACCTCGCGGCCGTTCGGCACGTACACCGACCACAGGCGCACCCCGCCGCAGGTGGCGGAGATCGCCCGGGGCTCCTCGACGCCCTCGTAGTCGGGGCCGCCGGGCAGGCCGCGGACCACGTCCTCCAGGCCGACCTTGGAGATCAGGGCCACCCCGTTCCACCGGCCGGTGGCGTTGACGGCCGCCTCGTAGCCCAGCTCGCGCAGCTGCTCGTGCGGGAACTGCTCCGCGGAGCACTTGGTCTCCTGGATGCACACGACATCCGTGCCGGAGCTCTCCAGCCAGGCCAGCAGGCGCGGCAGCCGGGCGGTGATCGAGTTGACGTTGAACGTGGCGATACGCATGCCGTCCAACCTACCGCCCGGCTCCGACAGTCACAGTTCCGCGGCGTCCCCGGCGGCGAGCCGCCCGTGGTGGGTGCCGCCGAGGGCGGCCAGGGCGTGGTCGTAGATCGGCCGGGCGATGTCCGAGAGGTAGGCGTCGTGGATGTCGATGGCCCGGCGCGGCTTGACCTCGCGCAGGTAGTCGATCACTTCGGAGACCTTGTTCCAGGGCGCGTGCACCGGCAGCATCAGGGTGTCCACGGGCACCTCGGGCACGGTCAGCGCGTCACCGGGGTGGAAGAGCGAACCCTCCACCAGGTAGCCGACATTGGTGACCCGCGGGATGTCCGGGTGGACCACGGCGTGCAGCTCACCGTGCACCTGGACCTCGAACCCGGCGGCGCTGAAGGCGTCCCCGTGGCCGACGGTGTGCACGCGGCCCGGATAGGCCGGGGCCAGCCGCTCCGCGACACTGCGCAGCGTCCACAGCGCGGCGGCCGGGTTCGCGTCGAGGGCGGCCCGCAGCCGGCCCTCGTCGAAGTGGTCGGGGTGCTCGTGCGTGACGAGCAGGGCGTCCGCCCCGAGCCCCGCGTCGGGCTCGCTGAAGGCGCCCGGGTCGATGACGAGCACACGCCCGTCCTTCTCCAGTTGGACACAGGAGTGCAGCCGCTTGGTGAGCTTCATGATCCCAGGCTAGCGGCGGGACGACGGCTACACGGGCGGTACCACGGGGCTGCCGGGCCGGCCGCTAGGGGGTCGCCGTGGACACCACGTAGACCCGGGGCTTCTCCGGGTCCGTGAGGTCGACCGTGACGTCCCGGGTCGGGCGCGGGTTCGGCTGCTCCAGAGTGGTGCCGTACCAGGAGTTCTGCGGGCCCCAGCTCCAGCCCGCGACCGCGGCGTCGTGCCCCCCGACGGAGACCTCGCGGGTCATCTCCGCCCGGCCGGTGCCGACCTCGGCGAGGAAGGAGTCCAGGTCGGCGGGGGTGACCGCGAACTGCACGTACAGCCGACTGGTGCGCCAGTTGTTGGTCTCGAGGAACCCGACCCGCCAGGCCTTCGGCGGGATCGGCACCTCGTAGATGCTGCGCTGCACCTTCGACGGCCAGCCGGGGCGCACCTTGGTCGCGCCGACCTTGGCGGCCTTGTCGCGGCCGCTCTCGCGGCTCTGCTGGGCGGACACGGCGAGGTAGCCGGCGGGCACGCCGACCAGCAGCAGGATGATGATCGCCGTGATCCAGCGGCGCCGGACGACGTGCTTGCGGTCCTCCGCGGGGAGCCGCATGCGGCCCTCGTCGGGGGCGGGCGCCTGGCGGGGCAGGGTGGGCGGTGTCACTGCGTGTCCCCGTCCATGAGGTCTGCGGTCGTGGGGTCGGCGGTCGCCGGGTCTGCGGCCTTGGCCTCGGCGGCCTTGGTGTCCACCGCCTTGCGGTCCGCGGTGGCCGGGGAGTCGATCAGGCCCCACTGCGCGTAGCGCTCGTACCGCTCGACGCGCCGGCGGGTGGCGCGGCGGAAGCGGCGGGCGACGAGCCGGGCCAGGTCGGCGGCGCCGACCATGCCGGCCTCGGGGCCGAGCTGGGCCTTGGCGATGCGGGCCTCGGGGCGGTAGCCACGGCCGGTGAGGTGGCGCCGGAAGGCGTCCCGGGCGGGGCCGATCAGCAGGTCGTCGGCGGCGCTGACACCGCCGCCGATGACGAAGCAGGAGGGGTCGAGGGCGGCGGCGAGGTTGGCGATGCCGACGCCGAGCCACTGGCCGATGTCCTCGAGGAGCTCGATGCACATGGCGTCGCCCTCGCGGGCCAGCTCGGTGATGAGCGGCCCGGTGATCTCCGAGACGTTGCCGCCGACCCTGGCGATGATGTCGTGCGCGACCGGGGAGTCGGCGGCGGCCAGCTCGCGGGCCTCGCGGACCAGTGCGTTTCCGGAGCTGTACTGCTCCCAGCAGCCGCGGTTTCCGCACGGGCAGCGGTGGCCGCCGGGGACGACCTGCATGTGGCCGAACTCGCCGGCGACCCCGAAGCGGCCGCGCTTGACCTGGCCGCCCTCGAGGATCGCGCCGCCGATGCCAGTGCCGAGGGTGATCATGACGAGGTGGTCCTCGCCGCGCCCTGCGCCGAAGCGCCACTCGGCCCAGGCGGCGGTGTTGGCATCGTTGTCGACCATGACCGGGACCACGAGCCGGGACTGCAGCGCGTCGCGCAGCGGCTCGTCGCGCCAGGCCAGGTGGGGTGCGAACAGCACGCGGGAGCGGTCGGCGTCGACCCATCCGGCCGCGCCGATGCCCACGGCGTGGACGTCGTGCCGGTCGGACAGGTCGAGGACCAGCTCGACGATGGTGTCCTCGACGACCTTGGGGCTCTTGGACTTGTCGGGGGTCTCGGCGCGGATCTTCTCCAGGATGATCCCGTCGGCGTCGACGACGCCGGCCATCACCTTGGTGCCGCCGATGTCGATGCCGACGGTCGGGACGCGCGGGGCGGTCAGGTGCGACCGGCGCTCACGGGTCCCGATGGTCCGCAGGACGGTGCCTCGCGCGGACCCCCGGTGGGTGAGCGTGAAGTCCCGGTACGTGCTCATCGAGTCGTGTCGTCCCTCAGGGTGCGGTGGTGCCGGACGCCGGATCGGCTGCTCCGGACGGGTGGTCCGGTCCTGATTCTGCCACCCGCTCCAGTTCGTGGCTCAGCTCGTCCAGCTCGGAGCCGCCCGCCATCTGCCGGGTGAGCTCGTCCAGGGTGATCGAGTCGCGGGTGTGGCTGCCGGCCATGGTGCCGCGTTTGAGCAGCACGAACCGGTCCCCGACGAGGTAGGCGTGGTGCGGGTTGTGCGTGATGAGGACCACGCCGAGACCGGCGTCGCGGGCTGCGGCGACGTACTTGAGGACCACGCCGGACTGCTTCACGCCGAGGGCGGCGGTGGGCTCGTCGAGTACGAGGACCTTCGCGCCGAAGTAGACGGCGCGGGCGATGGCCACGCACTGCCGCTCACCGCCGGACAGGGTGCCGATCGGCTGGTCGACGTCGCGCAGGTCGATGCCCATGCGCAGCAGCTCGGCGCGGGTGGTCTCGCGCATGAACTCCACGTCGAGGCGGCGGAAGGGGCCGCGGCCCTTGGTGGGCTCGGAGCCGAGGAAGAAGTTCCGCCAGACGGGCATGAGCGGGACGACGGCCAGGTCCTGGTAGACGGTGGCGATGCCGTGGTCGAGGGCGGCGCGCGGGTTGGCGAGCGCCGTCTCCTCGCCCTCGATCTCGAAGCTGCCGGCGTCGTGCCGGTGCAGCCCCGCGATGATCTTGATGAGGGTGGACTTCCCGGCGCCGTTGTCGCCGAGGACACAGGTGATCTCACCGGCGTGGACCTCCAGGGAGACTCCCTGGAGCGCGCGGATGTTGCCGTAGTACTTGCTGACGTCGGTCATCTTCACGAGCGCCGGCGCGGGGGTCTTCCCGTCCGCGGCCCGGGACACGGTCTCGGTCATCACTTCGCCTCCGCCCGCTTGCGGACCCATGCGTTGAGCAGCGTGGCCAGCAGGAGCATCGCGCCGAGGAAGAACTTGAACCAGTCCGGGTTCCACTGGGCGTAGACGATGCCGTTGCTGGTCATGCCGAAGATGAAGGCGCCGACGGCCGAGCCGATGGCGGAGCCGTAGCCGCCGGTCATCAGGCAGCCGCCGATGACGGCCGCGATGATGTACAGGAACTCGTTGCCCACGCCCTCGCCCGACTGGACCACGTCGAACGAGAAGAGGATGTGCTGCCCGGAGATCCAGGCGCACAGGGCGACGCCCATGTAGAGGCCGATACGGGTCTTGACGACCGGGACGCCGGTCGCGCGGGCCGCGTCCGCCCCGCCGCCGACCGCGAAGATCCAGTTCCCGGCGCGGGTGCGCAGCAGGATCCAGGTGGCGACGGCGACCAGGGCCAGCCACCACAGGATGGTGACCTTGAGCGTGACCGAGCCGATGTTCCACTGCGAGGCGAAGAGCGCGCGGGCGGAGGAGAAGCCCTCCATGTCGGCGATGGTCTTGGTCGAGACGGAGCCGCTGATCAGCTTGGTGAAGCCGAGGTTCAGGCCCGTCAGCATCAGGAAGGTGCCGAGCGTGATGATGAAGCTGGGCAGCCTGGTGCGGGTCAGCATGAACCCGTTGAAGAAGCCGATGGCGAGGGTGACCAGCAGGGACACCCCGACGCCCACCCACACGTTCGCGGTCATCTGGTAGCTGACCATCGAGCTGACCAGCGCCGAGGTCGTGACCATGACGCCGGCGGAGAGGTCGAACTCGCCGCCGATCATCAGCAGGGCCACGGGGCAGGCCATGATCCCGATGGTGGAGGCCGAGTACAGGATCGTGCTCAGGCTGGAGGCCTGCAGGAAGCTGGGCGCGGCGAAGGAGAAGAAGACGAAGACGGCGGCCGCGCCGACGACCGCGCCCAGCTCGGGGCGGCCGAGCAGCTTGCGGACCAGGGAGGTGGGGGCGAGCCGCTCGTCGCCGGCCGTTGCCGTGCTCATCGGCTGCCCCGCTTGATGAACTCCTCCAGCTTGGCGGCCTCGTCGGCCGTCACGATCTGCGGTCCGGTGAGTACGGGGCGGCCGCCGCCGAGCACGTTCGCGTTGTAGCGGTACAGCCAGAGCAGGTCGATGGCCTCGTAGCCCTGGAGGTAGGGCTGCTGGTCGACGGCGAAGCCGAGGGCGCCGGACTTGAGGTCGCGGGCGACCGACGCGTTGAGGTCGAAGGTGTCGACCTCGGCCTTGCTGCCCGCCGCGTCCTTCGCCTTGACCGCGGTCGGGGCGAAGGGAGCGCCGAGGGTGACGATCGCGTCGACGGACGGGTCGGCCTGGAGCTTCGCCTGGAGGGCCGCCTGGACGGAGGGCATGTTGGTGCCCTCGACGTACAGGTTCTCCATCTCCCCGCCGAAGGTCTTCTTCGCCCCGGCGCAGCGCTGCTCGTGGCCGACGTTGCCCTGCTCGTGCAGGACGCAGACGGCCTTCTTCCTGCCGCGCTTGGTCAGCTCGGTGCCGACCGCCTCGCCGGCGATCTCCTCGTCCTGCCCGATGTGGGTGAGGGCGCCGTACGCGGCGGACTGCGCGGATCCGGAGTTGACCGTGATCACCGGGATGCCGGCCTTGACGGCCTTGCCGATGACGTCCTTGAGCGCCTCGGGCTTGGCCAGGCTCACCACGATCCCGTCGACCTTCTGGTCGATGGCGTTCTGCACGAACTGGGCCTGCTGCTGTGCCTGGTCGTCATGGGCGTAGACGAAGTTGATGTTGTCCTTCGCCGCGGCCTCCTTGGCGCCCTTCTGGACGATGTCCCAGAAGGTGTCACCGTCGCCCGCGTGGGTGACCATCGCGAAGGTCCAGCGCGGGGTGGACACGGCGGGCCGGCCCGCCTGGGCGGCCTTCGCCCGGTCCTCGGCACGCTTGCCGCCGGTACTGCTGCAGCCCACGAGGGAGGCTCCCAGTACCGTCGCGAGCACGGCGCCCACGACGCGTACCCCTGTCCGAACCCTAGCCACGTCTGCGTGCCCTTCCCTCGTCCTGCATGCTGCTGATGTCAAAGCGGTCATTCCGGTTCCAGCCGCTCAGTATCCGCCACAGTGGACCATGTGCGGTCATCGGGGCCTTCGAGGCCATCTGGGCCATCCGGGTACTGTCGGGCAGATTGACAGCCACCTCCGACGGGGTCACTTTGAGTGCATGCGCATCGGGGTGATCGGAACGGGCCGGATCGGCTCCTTCCACGCGGCGGCACTGGCCCGCCACCCGGACGCCGGCTCGCTGCTGCTCGCCGACGCCGATCCCGCGCGTGCGGCGCGCATCGCCGACCGGCTGGGGGCGACCGCCGCCCTCCGTGGAGCAGGTCTTCAAGTGGGGTGTGGACGCCGTGGTCGTCGCCTGCGCCACCGACGGGCACGCGGAGCTGGTCCTGCGGGCGATCCGCGGCGGACTCCCGGTGTTCTGCGAGAAGCCCCTGGCCACCGATCTCGCCCGGACGCTGACCGTACTGCGCGAGGTCACCGCCGCGGACGGGGTGCTCCAGCTGGGCTTCATGCGCCGCTTCGACGCGGGCTGCCGCACCGCGCGCGAGCTGGTGCGCTCCGGAGCCCTGGGCCGGCTGCACACCGTACGGACGATGACCGCCGATCCGGCGCCGCCGCCCGCCGCCTACCTGGCGACGTCCGGAGGCCTGTACCGGGACTGCATGGTGCACGACTTCGACATGGTCCGCTGGGTGACCGGGCACGAGGTGACGGAGGTCTACGCGACCGGCTCCGACGCGGGTCCGGCGATGTTCCGCGAGGTCGGCGACGTGGACACCGCCGTCGCCCTCCTCACCCTGGACGACGGGACCCTGGCCACCTGTACGGGCACCCGGTGCAACGGCGCCGGGTACGACGTGCGGATGGAGCTGGCCGGGGAGCTCGACCAGGTCTCCTCCGGGCTGGACGACCGTACGCCGATCGCCTCGACCGAACCGCAGGGCCCGCCCCCGGCGAGCAAACCGTGGACGGGGTTCCTGGAGCGGTTCGCCCCCGCGTACGAGGCGGAGCTGGCGGCCTTCGTCCGGCTGGTGCGCGGCGACGGCCCCAACCCGTGCGACGGCCGGGAGGCGCTGGCCGCGCTGCGGATCGCGGAGGCCTGCGAGCTGTCGCGCCGGGAGCGCCGCCCGGTCCGGATGGCGGAGCTCCCGGACCTGTAGGGGCCCCGGGGACGGCTGCGGTACGGGATCGGCCACGGGCGGCGGCTACCAGCGCACCGGCAGTCGGGTCACGCCCCGGATCAGGCTGCCCCCGATGTACGTCGGCGCCTCCCCGGCGGGGTCCTCGGCCAGGTCCGGGAAGCGCTCCAGCAGCCCTCGGATCGCGATGCGGCCCTCCATCCGGGCCAGCGGGGCGCCGATGCAGAAGTGCAGTCCGTGCCCGAAGGCGAGGTGGCCCTGCGGAGCGCGCCGGATGTCGAACGTGTCGGGCGCCTCGTACCGCACGGGGTCGCGGTCCGCGCCGGCCAGCGAGACGAGGACGGTGGCTCCGGCCGGGACGGCGGTGCCGCCTATCTCCATGTCCTCGCGGGCGTAGCGGTAGGTGGTGTTCTGCACCGGGCCGTCGTAGCGGAGCATCTCCTCGATCGCGCCGTCGAGCAGGCCGTCGGGGTCGGCGCGCAGGGCGGCCAGCTGGTCCGGGTGGGCCAGCAGGGCGCGCGTGCCGTTGGAGATGAGGTTGACGGTGGTCTCGTGTCCGGCGATCAGCAGCAGGAAGGCCATGCCGATCAGCTCGTCGGGCGACAGCGCGTCGCCGTCCTCGTCGCGGGTCCGGATGAGGGCGCTGAGCAGGTCATCGCCGGGGTCCTTGGCTTTGGCCCCGACGAGCTCCGCGAGGTAGTCGCCGAGCTTCTGGTGCGCGGTGGTGCTCGGGGTGACGGAGGTGGGCGCGAGGACCTCCTTGGACCAGTAGCTGAAGCGCTCGCGGTCCAGGTCGGGGACGCCGAGGAGTTCGCCGATGACAGTCATGGGCAGCGGGAAGGCCAAGGCCTTGATCAGGTCGGCGGTGCGCTGCGGGCGGCCGGCCATCGCATCGAGCAGGTCGTCGGTGATCTGCTGGACGCGGGGGCGCATCGCCTGCACCCGGCGGGCGGTGAACTCGCGGGCGACCAGGCGGCGCAGCCGGGTGTGGTGCGGCGGGTCGGCCTCCAGCATGTTGCTGTTGGCGGGAGTGGTCGCAATGCCCGGCAGGACTGCGCTGCTGATCCAGTTCTTCGACAGACCCGGGTGGTTGAGGGCGTGGCGGGCCTCTTCGTAGCCGACGACCAGGAAGGTCGGCGCGTACTCGGCGGCCGTGACCTCGACTTGGTGCACCGGTCCCGCCGCGCGCAGCCGGGCGTAGAAGGAGTAGGGGTCTGCGTGGAAGTCTGCGTCGTTCACGCTGATGTCCGGTTGTGGCATGCGGTCACATTAATGTGACCGCTCGGTGCTGGGACCATCGATTTCCGGTCATGCGCCCGAGATCGGACGACATCCGAGGTCATCCGGCCACGGCGCGGCGGCCCCAGGCCGTGCCGCCGAGGACGAGAGCGGCGCCCACGAGGCCGGCCGGGCCGAGGTGTTCGCCGCCGATGGCGATGCCGGCCGCGGCCGCCCACAGGGGTTCGGTGCCGAGCAGCAGGCTGACCCGGGAGGGCGAGGAGCGGCGTACGGCCCACATCTGCACGAAGAAGGCGAAGAGGGTGCAGAAGACGGAGAGGAAGGCGAGCCCCGCCCACTCGGCGGCCCCGAAGCCGGCGGCGGCCGCCCAGGGGCTGTCGCCGGTGCCGGGCACGGCGGCCAGTACGGCGAAGACGAGAACGGCGCCGCCGAACTGAACGGTGGTCAGCGACAGCGAGTCGGCGTCCTGGACGGCCTTGATCCGGGCCATCAGCAGGACGTGCAGGGTCCGGGCGAGCGCCGCGCCGAGGATGAGCAGGTCGCCGGTGCCGGGGACGGTGAACCCGGCGCCCTGGGTGAGCAGGACGACGCCGGCGAGGGAGGCCACGGCTCCCGCGAGGAAGGCGCCCGACGGCGCCGTGCGCCGTACTGCGGCCTCGGCGAGCGGGGTGAAGATCATGGTCAGGCTGATGATCAGCCCGGCGTTCGTGGCGGACGTGTGCACGACCCCGTAGGTCTCCAGCAGGAAGATCCCGCCGAGTACGAGCCCCAGCAGGCCCGCGCCGCGCACCTGCCCGGCGGTGAGCGCCCGCAGCCGCTGCCACCCGGCGACGGCGAGCACGGGCAGTACGAGCGCGAAGCGCAGGACGAGGACGGCGACCACGGTGTGGCCCGTGGTGATGCCCTTGGCGGCGAGATAGCTGCCGCCCCAGACGACGGCGACGGCGAGGACGGGCAGATCGGCGAGCCAGGCCCGGCGGGGGGCGGCAGCGCGTGCAAGGAGGGCGGACGAGCTCACCAGGGACTCTCCATCGGCGTGAAGCGGGTGGAGACTTCGGCGGCTCCCTCGGGCGCGGCTCACCGTACCGGAGCCGATCATGGCGGTCGAGCGGTTTCACCCGGGCCCGACCGGGGCCCGTACGCCGGGCCCCGGTCGGCGCCGGCGTGGACGGGGATCAGCCGAAGGTACCGAAGGTGGGCCGGCCCGTCGGGCGGTACGTGAGGATGGCGGCGCCGTTCGGCGTCGTGCGCGAGGCGGCCAGCTCATAGGCCGTGGGCAGCCCGCCCGTCGGGAACAGCCGCCGTCCGGCGCCCAGGAAGACGGGGTACACCTCCAGGTTCAGCTCGTCCACGAGGTCCCGCGCCAGCAGCCACTTGGCCAACTGCCCGCTGCCGTGCACCTGGAGCTCCCGGTGCCCCTCCAGCCCGTCCTTGATCCGCATGATCTCGCTCTGGAGCTGCTCCCCGTCGATGACGGTGGTCCCCGCCCAGGCCGGTTCCTTGAGGGTGGTCGAGGCCACGTACTTCGGCAGGCCGTTCAGCCGGCTCGCGATCGGGTCGGTGGGGTCGGTCCTCTTCGGCCAGTAGTCGGCGAAGATCTCGTACGTCCGGCGCCCGAGCAGGAAGGCCGCGGCCCGGTCGAACAGCTCGGTGGTGAACGCCCCCACGCCCTCGTCGTAGAACGGCGTCAGCCAGCCGCCGTACTCGAACCCGCCGCCGGGGTCCTCCTCCGGCCCGCCGGGGGCCTGCATCACTCCGTCGAGGGTCACGAAGGTGGTGAGGGTCAGCTTGCCCATGGCTCTGCACTCCTTGCGTCCAGTGTCTCCTGCACGGGTTTCCCCTGCACGGGTTCAGACTCCCGGCAGCCCCGGAACTCATCGGCGCGGCGCGCGCGAACGCGAGGTCCGATTCCCGCCAGCGCCCGCCCCCCTCCCCCTATTTCATTGAACTCGCAACGACTTATCGGGCAGCGAGAACGAGGGAGAAGAACCATGAGCAGCAACAGCACGGCGGTGGCACTGGTGACCGGCGGCAGCCGCGGCATCGGGGCGGCCACCGCCCTGCGGCTGGCGGAGGACGGCGCCGACGTCGCGCTCACCTACGTCAGCGACGCGGAGGCCGCGGCGGAGGTCGTGGGCAAGATCGAGGCGCTCGGCCGCCGCGCCCTGGCGGTCCGGGCCGACATGGGCGACCCGGCGCAGGCGGTCGCCGCGGTGGAGGAGACCGTACGGGGCCTGGGGCGGATCGACGCACTCGTGAACAACGCGGGCATCGGCGTACTCGGGCCGCTGGACGCCCTGACCCCGGCCGAGGTGGACCGGGTACTGGCGGTCAACGTGCGCGGCGTGTTCCTGACCACCCAGGCCGCGGCCGCACGGATGGGCTCCGGCGGCCGGATCGTCACCATCGGCAGCTGCATGACCGCGCGGGTCCCCGGCCCGGGCGGCACCCTGTACGCGATGAGCAAGGCCGCGCTGACCGGCCTGACCAAGGCGCTGGCGCGGGAGCTCGGCGGGCGCGGCATCACCGCGAACCTCGTGCACCCGGGCCCGGTGGACACCGACATGAACCCGGCGGACGGCCCCCACGCCGCCGCGCAGAGCGCACTGACGGCCCTCGGGCGCTTCGGCACCGCGCAGGAGGTGGCGGCCATGGTGTCCTTCCTCGCCGGTCCGGACGCCGCCTATGTGACGGGCGCCGAGTTCGCGGTGGACGGCGGCCACGCGGCGTAACGCCTACGGGGATACGCCGACGGGGCGCACCGCTGCTGCGGTGCGCCCCGTCGGGCCGTGCGGGCCCCGGGGGTGTCGGCCCCCGGGGCAGTCACGGGGAACCGGCCGGCGTCAGCCGCCCAGCTCCTGGTGGCGGGCGGTCAGCGCGGCCGCGCCGGCCTCCGTCAGCGAGCCGTACAGGCGCAGGCGGGAGAAGCCGCCGTCCGGGAAGATGTCGATCCGGACGTGGGTGCCGACCGCCGGGGTGTCCAGTACGAAGCGGTGGTTGGTGTCGGGCTGCAGGCGGGTGCGCGGCAGGAACTCCGTCCACTCGCCCTCCTCGCCGGACTTGACGGACAGCGAGGCCCAGCCGGCCGAGTTGCCCTTGAGGTAGGCGGTGTCGATCTCGACGGCGCGGATCTCGGAGTCGGCCACCAGCTGGTAGCGGATCCAGTCGTTGCCGTTGTCGCGGCGGCGGGCGGTCTCCCAGCCGTCGTCCATCTTGCGGGAGCGGCCCGGGTTGATGGTGTTGGTCGGCGGGGAGTAGAAGCGGTTGGAGGCGTCCTGGACGGAGCCGCCGTTCTCCAGGGCCGCCACGTCGAAGGAGCCGAGCGCGTCGAGCCACTTCGGGTCGGGCACGACCTCGCCGTAGACGCGCAGGCGGGCGATGCCGCCGTCGGGGTGCTGGTTGACCCGCAGGTGCGTGAAGCGCTGTACGACGTCCACTTCGAAGCCGTTGGCCGCGTGGCCGCCGACCGGGGTGCGGGCGACGATGGTCGTCCACTTCACGTCGTCGCCCTGGAGCTCCTCCGGGGTCGGCGCGAGGGCGCCCGCCCAGTTGGCGGCCTCGATGGAGACGGCCTGCGGCATGTTGCCGCGGAAGTGGGCGGTGTCGACGACGATGCCGCGGATGACGCCGGGGGCGCCCAGGCGTACGAGCGCCCAGTCGTGGTCGTCGGGGGTCGGCCAGGGCTGGGTGGCGCAGACGCCACGGCGGCGGCGGGTCTCCCAGCCGTCCATGACCTTGCCCTTGTGGCCGAAGTCCTCGGGGTCGAAGTGCGCGGCCTCGGAGATCAGCAGGTTCTCGCGCTGGGCGAAGAACTCGTCGTTCGCGGCGATGACACCGGCGCCCAGCTCACGGGCGGCGAGGTTCGCGTACTGGGTGAAGGGGAAGTCCGCGGTGCGGTAGTCCGCGTACGGGTCGCCGCCTCCGTACGGGTTCGCGTTGCCGGTGAAGGAAGGGATCGCCGTCACAGTCAGTTCTGCCTTTCGAGGAGTCGGCCCGTGGGCTCGGTCGGGGTGCCGTGGTCGGCGATCTGCGCACCGCGCAGCCAGGTGGACTTCACGACGCCGTGCAGGGTCTTGCCCGCGTACGCCGTGACCCGGTTGCGGTGGTGGAGTTCGGCCGGGTCCACGGTGAACGTTTCTTCGGGGGCGAGCACGGCGAAGTCGGCGTCGCGGCCGGCCTCGATCGCGCCCTTCTGCGCCAGTCCGGCGAGGGCGGCCGGAGCGGCGGACATCCAGCGCACGACGTCCTCGAGGGAGCGTCCGCGGCGACGGGCCTCGGTCCAGATCGCCGGCAGGCCGAGCTGCAGGGACGAGATGCCGCCCCAGGCGGTCGCGAAGTCGTCCGTCTTCAGGTCCGCCGTGGAGGGCGAGTGGTCGGAGACGATGCAGTCGATGGTGCCGTCCGCGAGCGCGTCCCACAGGAGGTCCTGGTTGGCGGCCTCGCGGATGGGCGGGCAGCACTTGAACTCGCTGGCCCCGTCGGGCACTTCCTCGGCCGTGAGGGTGAGGTAGTGCGGGCAGGACTCGACGGTGATCCGTACGCCCTCGGCCTTGGCTGCGGCGATCAGCGGCAGCGCGTCGGAGGAGGACAGGTGCAGTACGTGGACGCGCGCGTTCAGCCGCTTCGCCTGGGCGATCAGGTTGCCGATCGCGGTGTTCTCGGCGTCGCGCGGGCGGGAGGCGAGGAAGTCGGCGTACTTGGGTCCGGGGACGACCGGCGCGGAGTCCAGGTGGTGCGGGTCCTCGGCGTGCACGATCATCAGGCCGCCGAAGCCGGTGATCTCGGCGAGGGAGGTGGCCAGCTGCTCCTGGTCGAGCTGGGGGAACTCGTCGACGCCGGAGGGCGACAGGAAGCACTTGAAGCCGTAGACGCCGGCGTCGTGCAGCGGCGCCAAGTCCTTGACGTTGTCCGGCAGGGCGCCGCCCCAGAAGCCGACGTCCACGTGCGCCTTGGTGCGGGCGACCTCCTGCTTGACGCGGAGGTGGTCGACCGTGGTGGTCGGCGGCAGGGAGTTGAGCGGCATGTCGAGGATCGTGGTGACGCCTCCGGCCGCGGCGGCGCGGGTGGCCGTCCAGAAGCCCTCCCACTCGGTGCGGCCCGGGTCGTTCACGTGCACGTGGGTGTCGACCAGGCCGGGGAGCAGGACGTCGTCGCCGAAATCCTCGAGCCGGGCGCCGGCCGGCACCTCGGCGTCGTGAGGCAGTACGGCGACGATCTTCCCGGCGGCGACGGCGACCGAAGCGGCGCGCGTCCCCCCGGGGGTGATGACGCGAGTCGAGCGCAGTACCAGTTCCACGTCGTGGGACACGCCGGAACCTCCCCATCTACTTCCACAGAGCGAAATTCAACGTTCTGTTGACGGAGTCTCGCCGCCGATCCGGAGCCAGTCAAGAGCGTCCGGACAGAGCACTGACACACCGGAGTCGCAATTGGATGTTTCCACAGGATGGAATTAAGATTTCACTATCCAGAATGTAGCTATCACCACCGGGGGCGGGCGGGTAACTTCCCGAGGACGTCCGCCACCCGGACAAACCCCCTCTGACCGGCGGGGACGGCTTCGACCCGGCTCTAGGGCCGACGCCGACCGACCGGTAGGCTGATTCCTTGCCTGCCAGCACCGAAAGGACCGCGCCGTGCCGACGTCCAGCGCCAGCACCACCGACGCTTCCGCCAAGCCCACCGCCGCCAGCGGTGGCGTTCAGTCCCTTGAGCGCGCCTTCGATCTGCTCGAACGCATGGCCGATGCCGGGGGTGAGGTCGGCCTCAGCGAGCTCTCCACCGCCAGCGGTCTGCCGCTGCCGACCATCCACCGCCTCATGCGCACCCTCGTGGCATGCGGCTACGTCCGGCAGCAGCCCAACCGACGGTACTCCCTCGGCCCCCGGCTGATCCGCCTCGGCGAATCCGCGTCGCGCCTCCTGGGGACCTGGGCGCGGCCGTACCTCGCCCGTCTGGTCGAGGAGACCGGCGAGACGGCGAACATGGCCCTGCTCGACGGGGACGAGATCGTCTACGTCGCCCAGGTGCCGTCCAAGCACTCCATGCGCATGTTCACCGAGGTCGGCCGCCGGGTGCTGCCGCACTCCACCGGTGTGGGCAAGGCGCTGCTCGCGTACACCCCCGCCGACGAGGTACGGGCCCTGCTGGCGCGCACCGGGATGCCGGCCGCGACCGAGAAGACCATCACCACGCCCGAGGGCTTCCTGGAGGCCCTGGAGCAGGTCCGCAAGGTGGGCTACGCGGTCGACGACAACGAGCAGGAGATAGGAGTCCGCTGCCTCGCCGTGTCGGTGCCGAACTCGCCGACCGCCGCCGCGATCTCCATCTCGGGTCCGGCCGGCCGCGTGACCGAGGCCGTGGCCGAGTCCTTCGTGCCGATCCTCCAGAACGTCGCGGCCGACCTGTCCGTGGCCCTGCAGAGCCAGAACCCCGCGTAGGTTCCGGCCCGGGCCCCCGGCCCCGTACGTACGAAGGCCCCGGCCCCCTCTGGTGCGAGGGGGGCGGGGCCTTCGCGTGGTGCGAGGGGGGCGGGGCCTTCGCGTGGTGCCAGGGGCGGGGCCTTCGCGTGCGTACGGGCGCTCAGGCCGCCGGGACGGACTCCGGCTCCGATGCCGCCTCCGTCAGGCGGCCGTCCGTCATCGTCGCCGTCCGGTCCATCCGCTCCAGGTGGGCGTGGTCGTGGGTGACCACCACGGTCGCGGTGGAGCGCTCGCGGGTCAGGGTGACCAGCAGGTCGAGGACGGCCGCACCGCGCTCGTGGTCCAGGGCGCTCGTCGGCTCGTCGACCAGGAGCACGGCCGGCTCGTTCATCAGGGCGCGGGCGATGTTGATGCGCTGGCGCTGGCCGCCGGAGAGCTGGTGGGGGCGCTTGTCGGCCTTGTCGGCCAGGCCCACCGCGTCCAGCAGTTCCAGCGCCCGGCGGCGCAGCGCCCGCGACGGGCGGCCCGAGAGGTGCGCCATCACCTGGAGCTGCTCGGCGGCGGTGAGCGAGGCCAGCAGGTTCGGCTGCTGGAAGACGATGCCGATCTTCTCGCGGCGCAGGGCCGACTTCTCGGCCGCGCTCAGCCGCGCGGTGTCCTGGCCGGCCACCACCACCTGCCCGGAGTCCGGGGTGACCAGGGTGGCGGCGACGGCCAGCAGGCTGGACTTGCCGGAACCGGAGGGTCCGATCACCGCGGTCAGCGTGCCCGCGGGCACGTCCAGCCGGACCCGGTCGAGGGCGGTGAGTCTGCTCTCGCCGTCCGGATAGGTGAGCGTGACGTCGTGCACGAGGAGGGTCATCGGGCGCTCCCGAGGGCGGTCAGGGGGTCGACGGCGGTGATCCGCCGGATGGACAGGGCCGCGCCCAGGGCGCCGAGCACGATCATGATCGCGGCGGGTGCCAGTACGGTCGCGGTGTCGAGGACGAAGGGCACGTTGCCGCCGCTGATCAGCGCGCCGAACCCGGCGGCGATCGCCGTACCGAGGCCGGTGCCGATCACGAGCATGACCACGGCCTGGCCGAGCGCGTCCCCCAGCAGATACGGGGTGGAGGCGCCCAGTGCCTTCAGTACGGCGACGTCCCCGCTGCGCTGGATCGTCCAGACGGTGAAGAAGGCCCCTATGACCAGGGCCGAGATGACGAAGAGGAAGCCGCGCATCAGCTGGAGCGAGCCGTTCTCGGCCTGGTAGGACCCTATGGCGCCGAGGGCCTCGTCGACGGTCCGGGCCTTGGTGGCGGCCGCCTTGTCGCCGGCGGCGAGGTCCGCCGATCCGGCGGTGTCGAGCGCGATCACGGTGGCGAGGGTGTCGATGGAGGTGCCGGGGTTGCCGATGCGCTGCCAGTCGCCCAGGTCCATCCAGACGACCGGGGTGTGGCTGTACGCGGCGGTTCCGGAGACTGCGGCCACGGTCAGCTCGAGCGGGCCGATCTTCAGCTTGCCGCCGGCGGCGAGGCCGCCGAGTTCCTTCGCGGCCTTCTCGGTGAGGACCACCTGCCCCTGGGCGAGGCCGCTGCCGCGCGGCGGGAGCGGGCCGGCCGGGTCGACGCCGAACACGGAGACGGCGGCGGTGCGCTCGCCCGCCGCCGCGTTGGTGGTGCGGATGCCGAGCGGCTGCGCCGACTTCACACCGGGCTGCGTCCGCCAGGCCTGCCAGGCCTTCTCGGGCACCTGGGAGTTGGTGAAGGACACCTTCTGGTCCCCCGTCGGCGCGGCGAAGGCCAGGTGGGTGGCGGGCAGGCCGGTGACGGCCGAGATGTTCTCCCGGGCCAGGCCGGCGGTGAGCCCGGACAGCAGGCCGACCAGCAGCGTGATCAGCAGTACGACCGAGCCCATGAGGGCGAAGCGGCCCTTGGCGAACCGTAGATCTCTCCATGCGACGAACATGATCCCCACCCTGGTCTTCGGCGCGGGCCCAGGGCATCGCGCCACGGTAGTGATCCTGGTATCGAAGGACGCATCCGGACATCAAACTTTCGATTGACCGGGGGGCGCAGGGCCCCGCTTAGGCTGTTCAGGCCATGGCTGCTACTCCGGAATCCCTCGCTCCACGTCCCCTCACCCCCGTCTCGCGCATCCTGCGCCTGTGCCTGCACGCGCTGCTGTTCGGGCTGCTCGCGCTGGCCGCCGGGCGGGCCGTCACCGCCTCCGCGCCGCGCGCCGGCTGGGTGGTCGCCGCCTGCGCGGTGCTCGCCGCCGTGTACGCGGCCGGCGTACTGACTCCCGCGGTGCACCGCTCGCCGCGCGCCGGGGCGGTGTGGCTGGCCGGGCTGGGCGCGGCCTGGGCGGGGCTGCTGGTGCTCTCCCCCGACGGGCTGTGGATCGCGTTCCCGCTGTACTTCCTGGAGCTGCACCTGCTGCGGCTGCGCTGGGGCGTCGCGGCCGTCGCGGTGACCGCGTGCGCGGCGATCGGCGGCTTCCTGGCGCACGCGCAGAGCAGCGCGGTGTCGCCCGGGGCCTTCCTCGGACCGCTGCTCGGCGGGGCCGTGGCGGTGGCGACCGTACTGGGCTATCAGGCGCTGTACCGCGAGAGCGAACGGCGCCGCGAGCTGATCGAGGAGCTCATCGCCACCCGCGCCGAGCTGGCCGCGGCCGAGCGGGGCGCCGGAATCCTGGCGGAGCGGGAACGCCTGGCCCGGGAGATCCACGACACCCTGGCCCAGGGCCTTTCCTCGATCCAGCTCCTGCTCCGCGCGGCGGAGCGGTCGCTTCCACAGGACGCTCCCGCCCTGGAACACATCGGCCAGGCCCGGGAGGCGGCCCAGGAGAACCTCGCCGAGGCGCGTCGTTTCGTACGGGCGCTCACCCCTCCCGACCTGGAGCACGGCTCCCTCGCCGCCGCGCTGGAGCGGCTGTGCACGGCCGCGCCGGGGCCGCGGGCCCGGTTCTGCCTGAGCGGCGCGCCCCGGGTCCTGCCCACCCCGTACGAGGTGGCCCTGCTCCGCATCGCCCAGTCGGCGCTCGCCAACGTGGTGCGCCACGCGCGCGCGGACCGCGCCGAGATCACCCTGACCTTCATGGACGCCTCGGTGACGCTGGACATCGTCGACGACGGAACCGGCTTCGACCCCTCCTGCGCCCCCTCCGGCGACGGCGGGTTCGGCCTCCCCGCCATGCGCTCGCGGGCCGAGACCCTCGGCGGCCTGTTCACGGTCGAGTCCTCCCCCGGCCAGGGCACCGCCGTGGCCGTCACCCTGCCGCTGCCCCTGGAGGCATCCTGATGACGATCCGCCTGCTGCTGGCCGACGACCACCCGGTGGTCCGGGCCGGGCTGCGCGCGGTGCTGGACACCGAGCCGGACTTCGCGGTGGTCGCCGAGGCCGCCACCGCCGAGCGGGCGGTGGAGCTGGCCGCCTCGGAGCCGGTGGACGTGGTCCTGATGGACCTCCAGTTCGGCACCGGCATGCACGGCTCGGCGGCGACGGCGGCGATCACCGCCCGGCCCGGAGCCCCCAGGGTCCTGGTCCTGACCACGTACGACACGGACGCGGACATCCTGGCGGCGGTGGAGGCGGGCGCGTCGGGCTACCTGCTGAAGGACGCCCCGCCGGAGGAGCTGGCGGCGGCGGTCCGCACCGCGGCGGCGGGCCAGTCGGCGCTGGCCCCGGCGGTGGCACTGCGCCTGATGGACCGCATGCGCACGCCCGCGGAGGCGCTGACGAAGCGGGAGCTGGAGGTGCTCCAGCTGGTCGCGGACGGCCTGTCGAACCAGCAGATCTCGAAGAAGCTCTTCCTGAGCCAGGCCACGGTCAAATCCCACCTGGTCCACATCTACGCAAAGCTCGGCGTCGACTCCCGCACCTCAGCGGTGGCCACAGCCACATCCCGCCGCCTCATCCGCACCCCGTAGCTCCGCCGCGCGGCGCCCTCCGCCGGGGAGGGTAGGGCCAGCCCCCGGGTGGATACACCGGGGCACAGGTGGGCGCGGGGCACGCCGGGCCGGAAGCATTCGGGTACCGAGCCCCGACCCGAGAGCGAGCTCCGATGTCCGCCACGACCGCACCGGCCACGGTCACCCCGCCGCAGGCCGTCCGCACCGCCCACACCCTCTGGCTGACCGCCGTCGCCGCAGGAGCCTTCGAAACCGCCCTCGCCGTCGGCCGGATGGCCGCCGACGGCACGGCCTCCGTTTCCGGGATCGGCATCGGCTTGGCCGTACGCCTCACCGTCTTCACCGCCGCCGTCCTGATCGCGCGGCGCATGCGCGCCGGCGCCGGATGGGCCCGGACGACCCTCGCGGTCGGCCTCGGCATCCTCGGCACCGCCTCCATGGTGGCCGAGCCCCTCGGCCACCTCCTCGACGGCGGGTCGATATCAGCGGCGCTCGGCCGGGCCGACGCCCTCGACTGGCTCTTCGGCGCCAGCCGGACCATCCACGTGGCCGCCGTCCTCACGGCGGTGGCCCTGATGTTCCGCCCGGCCGCGAACGGCTACTTCCGCAAGCGGCAGCCCTAGGTCGTGTCGTCGACGTCCCTCCCCCAGCTACCGCTGGGAGGTGCCCCCAGGCCGGCGGGGCCTGGCCCGCCCTTCGGGCGGGCGACGCCACTTTGACGGCGCTCCCTACGCCACCCAGTGCGGCCGCTCCACCGCCGGAGCCAGCGGGACTCCGTCATGGAAGGCCGCCGCGAGGCGCCGTACGGCCTCGTCCAGCCGATCCGCAGACAGCGTGTACGGGATCCGCAGCCGATGCTCGAACGTCCCGGGGTCCACCCCGAACCGCGCCCCCCGCCCGATGTGGACACCGCAGGCGCCGGCCCGCTCCGCCAGCGCCGAGCTCACCGGCTCCCCCAGGTCCACCCACAGCGACAGCCCGCCCGGCGGCACCTGCCACGACCACTCCGGAGTGTGCCGCTCCAGCGCACCCACCAGCGCCTCCCGCTGCCCCCGCAACTGCGCGAGCCGCGCCGGCAGGGTCCGCTCCAGCCCCTCCAGCAGCGGCAGCGCCACCAACTGGTCCAGCACCGACCCCGTCATGTCCACGGCCACCTTCACCGCCGTCAGCTCCGTGATCATCTTCGCGGTGGCCCGTACCCACCCCACCCGCAGCCCGCCCCAGTGCGTCTTGCTGAGCGAGCCGATCGTCACCACGTGGTCCGCCCCGCCGCGCGGCGCCAGCGAGGCCAGCGGCGCCGGCGGCGGCACGTCCAGGGCGATGTCGGCGATGGTCTCGTCGACCACCAGCCAGGTCCCGGTCCGCCGCGTCGCCGACAGCAGCCGCAGCCGCTGCTCCTGCGGCATGAGCAGGCCCGTCGGGTTGTGGAAGTCCGGGATCACGTACGCCAGCCTCGGCACGGTCTGCCGCAGCGTGGACTCGGCGATCTCCATGTCCCAGCCCGCCTCGGAGACGGCGATCGACCCGGTCCGCAGCCGGGCGTGCCGCACGGCGTCGAGGGCGTTCGCGTACGTGGGGCTCTCGGTCACCACCCGGTCCCCGGGCCCGCACAGCAGGCTCACGACCAGCGAGAACGCCTGCTGCGCACCGGCCGTGACCAGGATCTGCTCGGGCCGGGTCGGCAGCCCGCGCCGGGTGAACCGCTCGGCGACGGCACTGCGCAGATCGGGCAGCCCGAAGGGGTTGTAGCCGGGGCTCCGGGCGAGGCCCGGCAGCCGGGGCGCGGCCCAGGCGAGGGCCTCGGTGAGCGCGTCCTCCGGGGCGCCCAGTGCGGCGATGGCCAGGTCGATCCCGGGATCACCGTCGGCGGTGTAGCCGCCGGAGCCGACCAGCAGGTGCGCGCCGACCGGTCCGTGGCCCTCGGGGAGCTCGGTCCAGGTGCCGGAACCGCGCCGGCTGCGGACGTAGCCGCTCTCGCGCAGCAGGTCGTAGGCCCCGGTGACGGTGGCGCGGCTGGCGCCGAGCGCCTCGGCGAGCTCGCGCTCGGCGGGCAGCCGTACGTGCAGGGCGATCCGGCCGTCCAGGATCAGGGTCCGCACGGCGTCGGCGAGGGACCGGTAGCCGGGGCGGGCCAGCACCTCGGAGGGCAGCAGGGCCGCGAGCTGGCGGCTGCCGATGGTTCTGTCCGCCGTCTGGACGACTCGCCCGTTTGCCATGCCAACCTCCCCCGATTGGCTCTGCCGGCCAGGCCAATCCAAGTCCAGACTCGCGGTATTGGCCCCCGATTGGCAAGGAGACCGCCATGCCGACCCCACTGACCGACCGCGACGAACGCGCCCTGGCGGCTGCCGTCGAGAACCGGATCTGCGAGCCGCTGCGCCTCGGCCCCGGGCTGGCTGCCGTACGACGCCTCCTGACGCGGCGGCCACGGGCCACCCCACAGGGGCGAGAATCGCTGACATGCCAGCCAACACAGACCCGACCTCAAGCCCCGTGATCGCGGGCCTGCTCCTCGCGGCCGGAGGCGGCCGCCGCCTGGGCGGGCGCCCCAAGGCCCTGCTCGAGTACCGCGGCCGCCCGCTCGTCGAGAACGCGCTGCGGGTGCTGCGCGAGGCGGGCTGCGGTCCGCTGCACGTGGTGCTCGGCGCCTCCGCCGCCGAGGTCCGCGACCGGGCGGATCTGACCGGCTGCGTGGTCGTGGACAACCCCGACTGGGCGGAGGGCATGGGCTCCTCCCTGCGCGTCGGCCTCGCCTCGCTCGCCGGTACGGGCGCCTCGGCAGCCCTCGTCTCGCTCGTGGACCAGCCGGGCATCGGTCCCGCGGCAGTGGCGCGGGTCCGGGAGGCGTACCGCTCCCCCGCGAGCCTGGTCGCGGCGGCCTACGGCGGGGAGCGCGGCCACCCGGTGCTCTTCGGCGCGGACCGCTGGGCGGACATCGCGGCGTCGGCGACGGGGGACAAGGGCGCGCGGGTGCACCTGACAGAACACGCGAACGAGCTCACGCTGGTGGAGTGCGGGGACATCGCCGAGGCCTTCGACATCGACACCCCGCCCGACCTGGCACGACTGGCTTGAGCGGAGGTCGAGCGACAGTTGAGCGGTCAGTGACGAAGGTGGCACTGAGGGCCACCGGGCGCCGGAGTCTGTCGACTCAGAGAATCTCGACATCAACAAACCATTGAACTTCCACCATAAGGAAATTACTATCCACTGGTCAGAAGCGCCCTGAACCCCCAGACGGCGCCCGCGACCGTATTTCGGAACTCTCCACACCCGACGGCACTGCGTGCCGTCCTGCGCGAGCATTCCCCGCGGCCGCCAGGCACCGCCGCTGAAGGAGTGACAGATATGTCCGCACCAGCGCCGTCATCGCTGGCCATCGTCGACGCCGAGCCCCTGCCCCGGCAGGACGAAGTCCTGACCGAGGCGGCCCTCGCGTTCGTGGCCGAGCTCCACCGGCGGTTCACGCCCCGCCGCGACGAGCTCCTCGCCCGCCGCGCCGAGCGCCGCGCCGAAATCGCCCGCACCTCCCACCTCGACTTCCTCCCGGACACCGCACAGGTCCGCGAGGGCGACTGGAAGGTCGCGCCGGCCCCGGCCGCGCTGAACGACCGCCGTGTGGAGATCACCGGTCCGACCGACCGCAAGATGACCATCAACGCCCTGAACTCGGGCGCCAAGGTCTGGCTCGCCGACTTCGAGGACGCCTCGGCCCCCACCTGGGAGAACGTCGTCCTCGGCCAGCTCAACCTCATCGACGCCTACGAGCGCCGAATCGACTTCACGGACCCGCGCACGGGCAAGTCGTACGCCCTGAAGCCCGCCGAGCAGCTGGCGACCGTCGTGATGCGCCCGCGCGGCTGGCACCTGGTGGAGCGCCACCTCCAGGTCGACGGCCGTCCGGTCCCCGGCGCCCTGGTCGACTTCGGCCTCTACTTCTTCCACAACGCCAAGCGCCTCATCTCGCTCGGCAAGGGCCCGTACTTCTACCTGCCGAAGACGGAGTCGCACCTTGAGGCGCGCCTCTGGAACGAGATCTTCGTCTTCTCGCAGGACTACGTCGGCATCCCGCAGGGCACGGTCCGCGCGACGGTCCTGATCGAGACCATCACGGCCGCCTACGAGATGGAGGAGATCCTCTACGAGCTGCGCGACCACGCGGCGGGCCTGAACGCGGGCCGCTGGGACTACCTGTTCTCCATCGTGAAGAACTTCCGCGACGGCGGCGCGAAGTTCGTCCTGCCGGACCGCAACGCGGTGACGATGACGGCCCCCTTCATGCGGGCGTACACCGAGCTGCTGGTCAAGACCTGCCACAAGCGCGGCGCGCACGCCATCGGCGGCATGGCGGCCTTCATCCCGTCCCGCAAGGACGCCGAGATCAACAAGGTCGCCTTCGAGAAGGTCAAGGCCGACAAGGACCGCGAGGCGGGCGACGGCTTCGACGGCTCGTGGGTCGCCCACCCCGACCTGGTCCCGATCGCGATGGCCTCCTTCGACGCGGTCCTCGGCGAGAAGCCGAACCAGAAGGACCGCCTGCGCGAGGACGTCTCCGTCGCCCCCGGCGAGCTCATCGCGATCGACTCCCTGGACGCGAAGCCCACGTACGACGGCCTGCGCAACGCCGTCCAGGTCGGCATCCGCTACATCGAGGCCTGGCTGCGCGGCCTGGGCGCCGTCGGCATCTTCGGCCTCATGGAGGACGCGGCCACCGCCGAGATCTCGCGCTCGCAGATCTGGCAGTGGATCAACGCCGGTGTCGTATTCGAGCACGCCGGCGAACCCGTGACGGCCACCGCCGACCTCACCCGCAAGATCGCCGCCGAGGAACTGGCCGCGATCCGCGCCGAGATCGGCGAGGAGGCCTTCGCGGCCGGCAAGTGGCAGCAGGCCCACGACCTCCTCCTCCAGGTCTCCCTGGACGCGGACTACGCGGACTTCCTCACCCTCCCCGCGTACGACCAGCTCGTCGGCTGACCCCCCGACGTCGACTGAATCGCACAGCGGTCGACCCCGGCTCCGCCCCCGCGCCACCAGGCCCGGGGGCGGAGCCGTTTTCGTGCTTCAGGCGGTCAATCGCCATGCCGCGTAGGCGAGGTGCCGGCTGTGGCCCGCCCGGATCCACCACTCGGCGTTGCCGACGCCCGGGGTTCCCGTACCCGTGGCGCACTCGTGCAGCCAGCGGTCGCCCTCACTGAACCCGGCTCCGCGGAAGTCGGGCTCAGCGTTCGACGAGCCGGCGCACCTCCTCGGCGCCCTGGTCCGAGGCGGCATCGGCCGCACGGACCCGCAGCCCGAGGCCGTTCCCGCCGGCCCGGGCGAAGTCCGCGCAGGCGGACTGCTGCCAGTCCGGGCGCCCCGGCCGGATTCGTACGCAGCGGGATCGTCCACAGCGGTGAGACGGCGGCATGCAGGGACGGCGCCAGCCGGGAGTACGCCGCGAGCGGGCCGCGGCGCGTCGGCAGGACGGGTACGTAGAGCGGCTCGACCATGGTGGCTCCCCCGTTGACCGCCTTGGTTGCGCTTCTGTTCACAGGGTGAGCGCGAACGGACGGCGAGGGAACAGCGCAATCCGGCCAAGGGCGAAGCGGGTTGGCGGGCCGACCGATCGATCGGTTGTTACTCCATCGTAACTTTCCTGTACCTAGCGGTAACAACGCGCGCCGTGTCACCTTTCCGATGCCACCGGCCGGCGGTACCCCCACTTCCCCAGCCATGTACCGGAGTTCTCTCCGGCTTTGCCATGGCCTACCGCAGGAGTTCCGCCGTGATCGGATTCCGCACCGCCAGCAAGGACCGGCCCCGCAGTCGAGTGCGACGACTCGCCGGGGTCGGGATGGTTCTGCCGCTCGCCGCCAGTGCTCTGGTCGCCGGCTCCGCCGGGACCTCTGTGGCCAGTCCCGGGACCGGGCCCACCGCCGTGGTGTCCATGGGCGACAGCTACATCTCCGGCGAGGCCGGCCGCTGGAAGGGCAACAGCCTCACCAACAGCGGGAATCGCACCGGGACCGACCGCGCCTGGGTCTCCGGGAGCACCTACGACCCCGCCAAGGTGTACGGCACCACCGCCGGCGGGTGCCACCGCTCCGACTCCGCCGAGGTCAAGAGCGCCGGGGCGATCGCCGACGTGGCCGTGAACCTGGCCTGCTCCGGGGCGGTTTCCGAGAACGTGTTCCGCGCCTCCAACGGCGGCGTGCCCTTCAAGGGCGAGGCCCCGCAGGCCGATCAGCTGGCCGCCGTGGCCGCCGCCAACGACGTGAAGGTCATCGCGCTGTCCATCGGCGGCAACGACCTCGGCTTCGCCGACATCATCAAGGACTGCGCGCTCGACTTCGTCCTCTGGAACTCGTACTGCTACGACGACCAGCAGTACGGGGTCGACGAGAAGATCGACGGCGTCATGGCGAACGTCGGCAAGTCCGTGGACGAGATCCGCGCCGTGATGCGAGCCGCCGGGTACACCGACTCCTCGTACCGGATCGTGCTGCAGTCCTACCCGTCGCCGATCCCGCGCGGCGCCGAGAACCGGTACACGCAGAGCGACTGGAGCCGGCTCAACACCGGCGGCTGCCCCTTCTGGAACCGGGACTCGGACTGGGCGCGCGACTCGCTGGTGCCCCAGATAGCGGGTCGACTCAAGGGCGTTGCCGCCGCCAAGGGCGTGCAGTTCCTGGACCTGCGGGACATGCTGCAGGGCCGTGAGGTGTGTGCGAAGGCCAGCAAGCAGGTGACCACCGCGGCGCCCGCCTCGGCGAAGACGAGCGAGTGGGCGCGCTGGATCGACAGCAGCGAGACGCAGGGGCCGGTCCAGGAGTCCATGCACCCGAACTACTTCGGCCAGCTCGCCGTCGGCCGCTGCCTGGCCCTGGCCGTCGCCCAGCCCGCGAACTCCGCTTCCGGCTGCAAGAACACCGCCGGAGCGGACCAGACGGGGATGTTCCTCACGCCCACCGTCTGAGGCGTGGCTTCCGGGTCGAGGGCGTCTGCGGAGACCTCCGCGGGCGCCCTTCCGGATCAGCCCCGTACGGCGGCGAGTGCCTCGTCGTAGAGGGCCGCCAGGTCGGCGCTGCCGCCGCTGCGGACCCAGGCCTCGGTGGCGGCGTCCACGCAGGCGAAGACGGTCGCGACGACCGCCGCGGCGCGGACCCCGGGTATCAGGCCCTCTCCTGCGGCCATGCGGGCCGTGACGGCGGGCAGGACCAATTCCTGCCAGCGCAGCCGCTTCTGCGTGTAACGGGCGCGCAGCGACGGGGTGTCGAAGATCAGCGCCGTGATCTCCAGCAGCTGCCCGGGGTCGCCGTGCGCGCCCATGAGCACTTCGAAACCGGCTCGCAGGGCCTCCCACGGAGTGGCGGTGGCGGGCTGGGCCTCCACCGTCGCGCGCAGCAGCTCGCCGAGCTCTTCCTGCTCGCCGCAGACGATGTCCTCCTTGGTACCGAAGTACCGGAACAGCGACCGCTGGGAGATGCCCGCTTCCTTGGCGATCTGCGCGATCGTCGTGGCCTCGTAACCCTGCTCGGCGAAGAGCCGCATGGCCGTGTCGAAGATGCTCGCGACCACGGCCTGCCGGGAGCGGTCCCACAGGCTCGGCTGCGTTGCGATGGTCCCCATCCGGTCAGCATATAGGCGGGTCGCCCGTTTGACCCCTACTGCCCGCTTGGCAGTCACTGCCAAGCGGGCATACAGTGATACCGACGATGTCATCCCATGGGCAGGAGCCACTGTGAACGCGGTCGACTACCGAGGCCGGACCACCCTGATCACCGGCGCCAGCTCGGGCCTGGGCGCCGAGTTCGCGCGCCAGCTCGCCGCACGAGGATCCGACCTCGTGCTCGTCGCCCGCCGCGAGGACCGCCTGAAGGCGCTCGCCGGGCAGCTGTCCGCGGCGCACGGCGTCGCGGTGGAGCCGATCGCCATGGACCTGTCCGTCGACGGGTGCGGTGAACTGCTGGCCGCCGAGGTGGACCGGCGCGGGATCATGGTCTCCAGCGTCATCAACAACGCCGGCTTCGGCACCTACGGCCGCTTCCACGACGAGGACCCGCAGCGGCTCCGCCAGGAAGTGGGCCTCGACGTGATGGCCGTCGTCGACATCAGCCGCGCCTTCATCGGCCGGCTGCGCAGCCGTGGCGAGGGCGTCCTGGTCAACGTCGCCAGCATGGCCGGCTACCAGCCCGTCCCGAACATGGCCGTCTACGGCGCCAGCAAGGCCTTCGTACTCAGTTTCACCGAGGCCCTGTGGCAGGAGTCGCACGGCACCGGGCTGCGCGTCATCGCGCTGTCGCCCGGCGCGACGAAGACGGAGTTCTTCGACGTGGTCGGCACCGAGGACGCCGCCGGCGGCACCCGGATGCAGACCTCCGAGGTGGTCGTGCGCACCGCACTGAAGGCGCTGGACCGGAAGAACCCGCCGCCGAGCGTGATCTCCGGAGGCATGAACCGGGTCATGGCCTTCAGCGGACGGCTCGCGAGCCGCCGCATGGTCGTACGGACGGTGGACCGGATTTCCACCCCCCGGACCCCATAGGTCGTCCGTCGACGGCGGCTCAGGGGTGTCCGGCGCCGGGAAACCGGATGATCGGAGCGGGGCGGGCTGGCATGATCCCGCTCATGCCAGCCCGTACCGCACGTCCCAGCCTCTACATCTCCGTCGACATCGAGGCCGACGGCCCGATCCCCGGCCCGTACTCGATGATCAGCTTCGGGGCCGCCGTCGCGGGGCGGCAGGACGGCGCTTCGTATACGGCCGCAGACCCCGAGCAGCACACCTTCTACCGCGAACTCCGGCCGATCAGCGACGAGTACGTCCCCGAGGCGCTCGCCGTCAGCGGCCTCGACCGGGACCGGCTGGTCAGGGAGGGCGCCGAACCCGCGGCGGCCATGGCCGAGTTCCGCGCCTGGGTGCGGGAAGTCTCCGTCGGGGCCCAGCCCGTGATGTGCGGCTACCCGGCCCCCTTCGACTGGACCTTCCTGTACTGGTACTTGATGCGGTTCGGCGGCGACAGCCCCTTCGGGCACTCCGGCTGCCTCGACATGAAGACCCTGTACGCGGCGAAGGCGCGGGTACCGCTGCGCGCGGCCGTCAAGGGGCGGATGCCGAAGCAATTGCTCTCCCGCCGCCGGCACACCCACCACGCGCTCGACGACGCGATCGAGCAGGCCGAGCTGATGAGCAACCTGATGCTCTGGACTCCTCCGGGCGGCCCCGTCACCGCCGGCTGACCACCCCCGCCCGGACAGCTGCGGAAAGACGGCCGGTGCGTACGCCACACCCGCAGTGGGTGGCGTACGCACCGCCGTGGCAGGTCGGACCCCGAAAGGGTCAGTGCACCGGTACCGGTTCGGGGGCGGCTGCCCCGGCTGCCCGCTGGGCGCCGAAGTGGTTGAAGGCCAGGTTGAGCGCGATGGCCACCACGCAGCCGGTGCTGATGCCCGAGTCCAGGACGACCAGCAGGTCCTTCGGGAACGCGTGGTAGAACTCCGGCGCCGCGATCGGGATCAGGCCGATGCCCACCGAGGCGGCGACGATCAGGGCGTTCTCGCCCTTCTCCATGGCCGCGCCCGCCAGGGTCTGGATCCCGCTGGCCGCGACCGAGCCGAACAGGACGATGCCGGCGCCGCCGAGGACCGGCAGCGGGACCACTCCGATGACGGAGGCGGCGATCGGGCACAGGCCGAGCAGGATCAGGATGCCGCCGCCCGCGGCGACGACGAACCGGCTGCGCACCTTGGTCATCGCCACGAGCCCGATGTTCTGCGCGAAGGCGCTGCACATGAAGCCGTTGAACAGCGGGCTGAGCGCGCTGCCGAGGGTGTCGGCGCGCAGCCCGCCCTCGATGGTCTTCGCGTCCGCCGGGCGGCCGACGATCTTGCCGAGGGCCAGGATGTCGGCGGTGGACTCGGTCATGCAGACCAGCATGACGATGCACATGGAGACGATGGCGGCGGCCTGGAACTGCGGGGCGCCGAAGTGGAACGGGGTCGGGAAGCCCACCAGGGAGGCGTTCCTGACGGCGTCGAAGCTGGTCATGCCGAGCGGGAGGGCGATCAGCGTGCCCGCGACCAGGCCGAGCAGGATCGAGATCTGCTGGAGGAAGCCGCGCAGGAACTTGCGCATCAGCAGGACGATCATCAGGGTGACGGCGGCCATGCCGATGTTCTTCATCGAACCGTAGTCGGTGGCGGTGCGGTTGCCGCCCTGGGACCAGTTGAAGGCCACCGGCAGCAGGGACACGCCGATCAGGGTGATGACCGTACCGGTGACCACGGGCGGGAAGAAGCGGACGAGTTTTCCGAAGTACGGGGCGGCGAGGAAGCCGACGAGCCCGGCGACGATGATCGCGCCGAAGATGACGGGGATGGCGTCCGCGCCCTCACCCTTGCCGATGGCGATCATCGGGGTCACACCGGCGAACGAGACGCCGTTGACGAAGGGGAGTTTGGCCCCGATCTTCCAGAAGCCGAGGGTCTGGAGGAGGGTGGCGAGGCCCGCGGTGAAGAGCGAGGCGCCCATCAGGAACGCGGTCTCCGTTGCGGAGAGTCCGACGGCCGGGCCGACGATCATGGGCGGGGCGACGACACCCGCGTACATGGCGGCCACGTGCTGGAGTCCGCTCGTGAACATTTTCAGCGGAGGCAGGGTCTCGTCGACCGGGTGCTTCTCCTCCGGTATTGCGACTGCATCTTTGCGAAACCTGGGCGCCTGGGCCACGGCTTCCTCCGTTCGGTTGAACACGCCGGCAGGGGCATGGTGTCTTGGAGGTGGTGCGAAAGCGGTGCAAGTCGAGCCTTGTATTCAGTTGTGGGGGTGCCGTGGTCGCCGTGGTCCACGGCATGCGGAAACGATTCGCCCGAGTCGTTCGCGCGGAAGACGAAAACAGCGGTGGCACGAGTCACCGCCCCGGGAGCACCCTCGGAAACCCTCGGGCGCTTCCCGGGAACGGCTGCCGCGGACCCCGCTCGGGTCCGCGACCGCCGGCCGGGGGCCGTCCCCCCCGGCCGGACTCCGTGGGATCAGCCCTGCGCGGAGATCCGCGCGAGGCGCTGGGCCTCTTCCCGGGTGGACACCGCGATGGCGTCCTCGTCGGCGAAGAGAAGACGGTTGTTCTCGACGATCTGCTTGCCGTTGACCAGCGAGAGGGTCACCGGGGCGGCCGCACCGAAGACCAGCGCGGTGACCGGGTCGGCGATCGAGGAGTGGGCCAGGGTGCTGAGGTTCCACATCACCAGGTCGGCGCACTTGCCGACCTCGAGCGAGCCGATGTTGTCGGCGCGGCCGAGGACCTGGGCGCCGCCGTACGTACCGAGGCGCAGGGCCTGGCGCGCGTTGAGGGCGGCCTCGCGGTGGACCGGGTTCAGGCGGTTGATCAGCAGCGCGTTGCGCAGCTCGGTGTGCAGCTCACCGGACTCGTTCGAGGCGGTGCCGTCCACGCCGAGGCCGACCGGGACGCCGGCGGCGAGCATGTCCGGGACGCGGGCGATGCCGGCGGCCAGACGGGCGTTGGAGGACGGGCAGTGCGCGACGCCGGTCTTGGTGCGGGCGAACGCGGCGATGTCGGAGTCGTTCATGTGGACGCTGTGCGCCATCCACACGTCCTCGCCGAGCCAGCCGGTCGACTCGAAGTAGTCGGTCGGGCCCATGCCGAACAGTTCCTTGCAGAACTGCTCTTCCTCGACGGTCTCGCTGCCGTGCGTGTGCATGCGCACACCGAGGCGGCGGGCGAGCTCGGCGCCCTGCTTCAGGAGCTCGGTGGAGACCGAGAAGGGGGAGCAGGGGGCGACGGCGACCTGGGTCATCGCGTCGAAGGAGTAGTCGTGGTGCTTCTTGACCGTCGCCTCGGTGTCGGCGAGCGCACCCTCGAGGGTCTCGACGGCGTGGTCCGGGGGCAGGCCGCCGTCCTTCTTGCTGCGGTCCATGGAGCCGCGGGCGAGGGTGAAGCGGACGCCCATCTCGGACGCGGCGCGGATGATCGCGCCGGAGAGGTCGCCGGAGCCCTTGGGGTAGACGTAGTGGTGGTCCATGGCGGTGGTGACGCCGCCCTTGGCCATCATCGCCAGGGAGCCCTGGGCGGCCGTGTAGGCCATCTGCTCGTCGATGCGCGCCCACGTCGGGTACAGCGCGACGAGCCAGTTGAAGAGGTTGTGGTCGGTGGCCAGACCACGGGTGATCCACTGGTAGAAGTGGTGGTGGGTGTTGATCAGACCCGGGGTGACGAGGTGACCCGTGCCGTCGATGCGGCGGACCACATTGTCGAGGTTCTCGGGGGCTTTGCCCGCACCGATCGACTCGATCTTGTTGCCGGCGACGACCACGTAGCCCGAGGCGTACTCGGTGTCGTTCGCGTCGACGGTCGCAATCGCACAGTTCTCGATGACGATGCGCTCTACGGCGCCGTCATGCGCTGCCGATGCTGCCATGGGACTTCCTCGTGCTTTCAGTGGCGGTGGGGGCACGGCAGGACCCAGGGGATTTGAGTGCCGGAGCCGGGGACCTCGACAGCTGACAGTACTGCCGTCCCGCGGGGTGCGTCCGGGTGCCGATTCAGGAAGTTGAAACGTGTCGCGCGGCCCCGGGGCCACTGCGGAGCCCCGGGACGCGCGTGCCGCGCTCTTCGGCTGTGCCTCAGAGGTTGGTCATGTCCACGGGGATGCGGGCGTCAGCGCCGTCCCGGAGGACCGTCGCCTCGATCAGACCGTACGGGCGGTCCGCGGCGAAGTAGACCTCGTTGTCGTTCTTGAGGCCGAACGGCTCGAGGTCGACGAGGAAGTGGTGCTTGTTCGGGAGCGAGAAGCGGACCTCGTCGATCTCCGAACGGTGATTGATGATGCGCGAACCCATCTGGTACAGGGTCTGCTGCAGCGACAGGGAGTAGGTCTCCGCGAAGGCCTGGAGCATGTGCTTCCGGGTCTCGGCGTAGGACTTCTCCCAGTTCGGCATCCGCTGGTCGTCGTCCGACCAGCTGAAGCGCCAACGGGCCGACACCTGGGTGGCGAGGATGCGGTCGTAGGCCTCCTTCAGCGTCGTGTACTTGTCCTTCACGTAACCCCAGAACTCGGAGTTCGTGGAGTTCATGACGACCAGGTCCTTGAGGCCGGAGATGACCTCCCAGTTCGTACCGTCGTACGTGATCTGGGTGACGCGGGTCTCCATGCCCTGGCGGACGAAGGAGTGGTTGACCTCGTCGGAGCCGATGAACTTGGAGTTGGCGTCCGAGGTGGCGATCCGGTCCCAGGAGTACTCCTCGATCCGGATGCGCGCCTTCTGGATCGGCTCCTGGCTGTTGACGAACCAGCGCGCCAGGTGGATGCCGAACTGCTCGGCGGACTCGATGCCGTACTCCTTGGCGAACGCGTACACCGTGTTCTTGGTGGTGTCCGTCGGAAGGACGTTGGCGTTCGAGCCGGAGTAGTGGACGTCGTCCATGTCGCCGGAAAGGGCGACCGAGACGTTCAGGTCCTTGATGTGGTGGGTGTCGCCGTCCCGCGTGATCTTGACGACGCGGTTCTCTGCTTTGCCGTACTGGTTCTGGCCCAGAATCGTGGCCATGCTAGCTCCCTCGGTAAACGGAGTAGCCGAACGGGTTGAGCAGCAGCGGTACGTGGTAATGCTCGCCCGGGTTCACCGCAAAGGTGATGGTGACCTCGGGGAAGAACGCACCGCTGTCCCTTACGCGGGGGGCGTCCTGCTGCGCCTCGGCTTGCTTCTTCGCGAAATACGTCTCGGTCTCGAAGTCGAGACGTACGTGGGTGGTGCCCTCCGGCAGCGCCGGCAGGTCCTTGCAGCGCCCGTCCGCATCGGTGGCGGAGCCGCCCAGGGCCGCCCACTCGCCGTCGAGTCCCGTACGGGCCGACAGGGAGATGGCGACGCCCTCGGCGGGGCGTCCGATGCTGGTGTCCAGGATGTGCGTGGACACCGAATTTCTCGGCGATGCCGCGGTCTCAGTGCTCATGCTCACGCTCCTTGTTCTGCGAGTTCGACGAGGCGGGTCAGGCGGATCCGGTTGATCTTCACGAGCTCGCCGCGGGCGGTCTCCCGCTCCTGCTTCGGCGAGTTGTCGATCCGGACCTTGACCGCGTCGCGCATGAACTCACCGGTCGCACCGGTGGCGCAGATGAGGAAGACGTGGCCGAACTTCTCCTGGTACGCCAGGTTCAGTTCGAGGAGCTCGTTCTTGAGGTCCTCCGAGGCACCGGCCATGCCGCGCTGCTCCCGGGCGGAGGTCGGGTCCCCCGGCTTCGGCCGGCCGATCGGCGCGTGGCCTGCCATCGCTTCGGCCAGGTCCTCGGCGGTGAGCTCGGCCATGGCGGCCTCGTTCGCGGAGAACAGGGAGTCGGCGGTGGCGAAGGGGCGCTGGGCGAGCAACTTGCCCCCCCATGCCGAACTGGCGCACACCTCGTGCAGCTCGGCCGTGGCCGCGCTGTCGTCCAAGGCGTTGAACCGGGTGAGACCCGGGGTCGGACTCGAAGTCACGGTAGGCCTCCGTGGCCTGTTGTTGCTTTGACGGGCTGCGCATAGCTAACGCCCTCGGCAACACGGCGTCAACACTTTGTTGAAACTTCCCGTACACAAAAGCCGCCGCCCGGGTGAATTGGGCGGCGGCTCGTCACAGCGGGTCAAGCAGGCTTCACGCTTTGCTGTTCTTGTTGGGGTTTTCCCTGTTCAGATAGTTGTAGACCGTGAAGCGGCTTACGCCCAGGGCGCCCGCGACCGTCTCCACGCCATGCCGGACGGAGAAGGCGCCGCGCGCCTCCAGTATCCGGACGACGTCCTGCTTGGACTTCCGGTCGAGCTGTGACAACGGTACGCCGTGCCGGCGCTCCAGCGCCGCCAGGATGTGGTCCAGCGAGTCGGACAGCTGGGGCAGGCGTACGGCCAGCAGCTCCCGGCCTTCCCACGACAGGACCACGTCGTCGGGCAGGGCCTGGGCCGGATCCATCAGCTCGCCGCCCATCGCGTCGACCAGCGGCTTGACCGCGGTGACGAACGGGTGGTCGCGGGGCTCGGTCATGGGGCGTCCTCCCCGATCACGTTGACCTGGAGCGAGACGCGCGTGGCCCCGGACCCCAGCGCGTCACGCAGCAGCGCGGCCACCGCGGTCAGCACCTCGTCGGCGTCACCCTCGGCGGTGTTGCCGAACGGACCTACGTCCACCGCGTCCAGCTGGGCCTTCTGGATGACCTCGCGAGCAGCCACGGCATGGGCAGGGGCCTCTTCCAGATCGAAGGGCTCGGTCGTGAACTCCACTCTCAATCGCACGCTGGTCAAGCTACCTCCCGGTCGGCTTTTTTCGGCAGTCCGCACTTGACATCTGCGACGAGCCCGATGCAGTCTTCCATCAAGCAGAAACTAACTTCCGCAATACGGAAGGAGCGCACACCCCTCATGGGATACACGGACCAGCGCTTCGATGTGAACCTTTCGATCCTCTTCACGGAACTCCCGCTTCTGGAGCGTCCCGCGGCTGCCGCCGCGGCGGGCTTCACGGCGGTCGAGCTGTGGTGGCCCTGGATCGAGACCCCCACCCCCGCCCAGACGGAGCTCGACGCCCTCAAGAAGGCTCTTGAGGACGCCGGCACCCAGCTGGTGGGCCTGAACTTCTACGCCGGCCAGCTGCCGGGCCCGGACCGCGGTGCGGTCTCGGTACCCGGTGAGGAGTCGGACCGCTTCAACGCCAACATCAACGTGGCCGCGGACTTCGCCGCCTCGGTCGGCTGCAAGGCGCTGAACGCCCTCTACGGCAACCGCGTCGAAGGGGTGGACCCGTCCGTTCAGGACGAGCTCGCCCTGAAGAACCTGGTCGTGGCGGCTCAGGCCGCGGACCGCGTCGGCGCGATCCTCCTGATCGAGACCCTCAACAAGCCCGAGTCGCCGCTCTACCCGCTGGTGAGCGCCCCGGCCGGCATCGAGGTCGTGGACAAGGTGAACGAGGCCACCGGCCTCGGGAACGCCAAGTTCCTGCTCGACCTTTACCACCTGGCGATGAACGACGAGGACCTCTCCGAGGTCATCGAAAAGTACGCCGCCAAGACCGGGCACGTCCAGATCGCGGACAAGCCGGGACGCGGTGCCCCCGGCACCGGCGAGCTGCCCCTCGAGGAGCTGCTCGACCAGCTGAAGAAGGCCGGGTACGCGGGCTACGTAGGCCTGGAGTACAAGGCCGCCGACGCCGCCGCCTCCTTCGCGTGGCTGCCGGCCGAGGCCCGCGCCGCCGAGTAGGCGGACCAAGTCCAGGCGATCAGCCAGGCACGTCACGCACTTTTCGTACAAAGCATTAAGAGAAGGATCCTCGTCATGAGCAACCTCCCCAAGATTGCCTGGATCGGCCTCGGAATCATGGGCTCCCCCATGGCCGAGAACCTCCTGAAGGCCGGCTACCCGGTCACCGGCTTCACGCTGGAGCAGGACAAGCTGGACCGCCTGGCCGCCGCCGGCGGCGCCGCCGCCGGCTCGATCGCCGAGGCCGTCAAGGACGCCGACGTCATCATCACGATGGTGCCCGCCTCCCCGCAGGTCGAGGCCATCTCCTACGGTGAGAACGGCATCCTCGAGAACGCGAAGTCCGGCGCGCTGATCATCGACATGTCGTCGATCACCCCGCAGACCTCGGTCGACCTCGCGAAGAACGCAGCCGAGAAGGGCATCCGCGTCATCGACGCCCCGGTGTCCGGCGGCGAGGCCGGCGCCATCGAGGCCGTCCTGTCGATCATGGTGGGTGGCGAGCAGGCCGACTTCGACGCGGCGCTGCCGATCCTCGAGGCGCTCGGCAAGGTCATCGTCCTGTGCGGCCCGCACGGCTCCGGCCAGACGGTGAAGGCCGCCAACCAGCTCATCGTCGCGGTGAACATCCAGGCGTGCGCCGAGGCCGTCGTCTTCCTCGAGAAGTCGGGCGTGAACCTCCAGGCCGCCCTGGACGTCCTCAACGGCGGTCTGGCCGGCTCCACGGTCCTGACCCGCAAGAAGGACAACTTCCTGAACCGCGACTTCAAGCCCGGTTTCCGGATCGACCTGCACCACAAGGACATGGGCATCGTCACCGACGCCGCCCGCAACGTCGGTGCGGCCCTCCCGGTCGGCGCGGTCGTCGCCCAGCTGGTCGCCTCGCTGCGCGCCCAGGGTGACGGCGGCCTGGACCACTCGGCCCTGCTGCGCGCGGTCGAGCGCCTCTCCGGCGCCCAGATCTGAGCCCGCGGCCCGCTCGCCGGGCCGCCGCCCCTCCCCCTTCGGGGGGCCTGAGTTTCCGGATGGTGCCGGTGCTGACACCTGTCCTGTCGCGCCCAAGCGCCGGCACCGTCCGGATCACCTCTCTCCATCTTTGTTCAACAAACTGTTGACGTTGCGTTCGGCCTGAAATTAGGCTGTTCCGCATGACGGAAGACGCTTTCCGTCAGCAGGTTCCCGTACGGAAGGTCACCATGTCGAAGCGCACGCTGACGACCGAGTCCGGCGCCCCGGTCGCCGACAATCAGAACTCCGCCACCGCCGGCGTCGGTGGCCCGCTGCTGATCCAGGACCAGCAGCTGCTCGAGAAGCTTGCCCGGTTCAACCGTGAGCGCATACCGGAGCGCGTGGTGCACGCCCGCGGCTCGGCCGCGTACGGCCACTTCGAGGTGACCGACGACGTCACCGCGTACACCAGCGCCGCGTTCCTGAACACGGTCGGCAAGAAGACCGAGACCTTCCTGCGGTTCTCCACCGTGGCCGACTCGCTGGGTGGTGCGGACGCGGTCCGCGACCCGCGCGGCTTCGCGCTGAAGTTCTACACCGAAGAGGGCAACTACGACCTCGTCGGCAACAACACCCCGGTGTTCTTCATCAAGGACCCGATCAAGTTCCCCGACTTCATCCACTCCCAGAAGCGCGACCCCTTCACGGGCAAGCAGGAGCCGGACAACGTCTGGGACTTCTGGGCGCACGCCCCCGAGGCGACGCACCAGATCACCTGGCTGATGGGTGACCGCGGCATCCCCGCGTCGTACCGCCACATGAACGGCTACGGCTCCCACACGTACCAGTGGACGAACGAGCAGGGCGAGGCCTTCTTCGTCAAGTACCACTTCAAGACGAACCAGGGCATCCGCTGCCTGTCGGGCGAGCAGGCCGCCGAGCTCGTCGGCAAGGACGCGAACTCGCACCAGACCGACCTGCTCCAGGCGATCGAGCGCGGTGTGAACCCGAGCTGGACCCTGTACGTCCAGATCATGCCGGCCGCCGAGGCCGCGGAGTACCGCTTCAACCCGTTCGACCTCACCAAGGTGTGGCCGCACAGCGACTACCCGCTGCAGCGCGTGGGCCGTCTGGTCCTCGACCGCAACCCCGACAACGTCTTCGCCGAGGTCGAGCAGTCCGCCTTCTCCCCGAACAACTTCGTCCCGGGCATCACCGCCTCGCCGGACAAGATGCTCCAGGGCCGTCTCTTCGCGTACGCCGACGCCCAGCGCTACCGCCTCGGTGTGAACCACACCCTGCTGCCGGTCAACGCCCCGAAGGCGACGCAGGCCGAGAACTACGGCCGCGACGGTGTCATGGCGCTCCGCAACGGCTCGCGCCACGACAAGAACTACGAGCCCAACTCGTACCAGGGCCCGGCCGAGACCGGTCTGGCGCTCGGCGCCCCGAAGGCCGTCTCCGGCTACACGGGCACCCACGAGGCCCCGGCCCACACCAAGGACGACGACTTCTTCCAGGCCGGTGAGCTCTACCGCCTGATGTCGGAGGCCGAGAAGCAGCGTCTGGTGGCGAACATCGCCGGCGGCCTGTCTCAGGTCACCCTCGAGGACGTCATCGAGAAGAACCTGGCTCACTTCCACGCCGCGGACGCCGACTACGGCAAGCGCGTCGAGGAGGCCGTCCGCGCCCTGCGCGACGCCTGAGCCGAATAGCTGCACCGGGGACCTGGCGGGAGGTCAGGTCCCGGGTGCCGAGCCCGAACCGCGGACCCGGATGAGGGGTGGTACGCGGTAAGGGCCGGACGAGGACCGCGACGGGCGTGTGAGCCAGTGCGGTGGTAATGGGTGCCGAGGCCCGTCTCTTGACCTGAGGGAGACGAAGCCGAAGCTCTCGTCACCGCCCGTCGCGGTCCCAGCCACTCCTTATATACAGGGGCCACGCACAGGGTCCCCTGTATGTGCACAGGGTCCCCTGTATGTACAGAGTCCCCTGTATCCGAGGACAGCCTCCCCAACGACTCCGCCCGGCGATGCGAATGTCCTGTCGCGCCAGCCTCGTACCGTCGGGCGGTCAAACCCAAAGCGCCGAGTCACGGACGGTCCCGTGACTCGGCGCTTTGTCATGCGCGGCGGTCGACGACGTCGATGGCCAGGTGCGGCCACGGCGTGGTGAGCGCGGCCAGTTCGTCCGACATGGGTCCGGTCGCTGCACGCAGGGGCTCGGCGGGGCTGAAGTGGACGGTCGTACCGGTCGTGCCGTCGTCGGCGACCGGTGTCAGGTCGGTCGCGGGAACGCCGTGTTCGTAGCGCTGGAGCCAGGCTCCGCCTGCGCGGCGGTTGGTGTGGACGAGCCATTGACTGAGCGCCGCGACGACGGACATGCCGCGCCGCGGGTGGCCGTCGGGCAGGATCTGCGCGTCGGGGTGATCGAAGAACCGGAGGTCCTTCGTCGCCATGATCGGCTTCTTCACCGGCCGGCCGTGATCGTCGAGGCGGGTGTCGGTGCCTCGGCCCTCGTCCGCCACGGAGACCGAACCGTCGGCGTGGAGCGTGACCGTGCACCGTCCCCCGCCGACGCACTCCGCCTCGTCGGCTGCGTACGCCACGACTTCGAAGAGCAGGTGGGGAAGGCCGCCAGGGGCGAATACGGCCTGGTTCTCACGGATGTGGGCAAGGTGGTCGGCGTCCACGGAAGCCGCCCAGTCGTGCGTCGTGTTGCGCCACGAGGCCATTGATCTCTCCATCGGAGCAGTATGCAGAACGGCCCCCGTTCCTCCTGGTGGAGGGACGGGGGCCGTCACGTACAGCCGCTACTGCGCCTTGGGCGTCAGACCGCCAGCGGGCGGATCGCGGTCGGGGCGTGGCCCGGCTCGGTCGCGAGCTCCTCGAACTCGGTGACGTCGCTCATGTCGACCGTCTTGCTCATCGAGATGTTGGTGACGCGCTCCAGGATGGCCTCGACGACCACCGGGACGCTGTACTCGGCGGCGAGCTTCTTGGCCTCCTCGAGAGCGGCGCCCAGCTCGTTCGGGTCGGTGACGCGGATCGCCTTGCAGCCGAGACCCTCGACGACCTTGACGTGGTCGACGCCGTAGACACCCAGCTCCGGGGCGTTGATGTTCTCGAACTCCAGGTTGACCTCGAAGTTGATGCCGAGGCCGCCCTGCGCCTGACGGATCAGGCCGAGGTAGGCGTTGTTCACCAGGACGTGGACGTACGGGATCTTGTGCTGCGCACCGACCGCCAGCTCCTCCAGCATGAACTGGAAGTCGTAGTCGCCGGAGAGGGCGACGACGGGGGTCTGCGGGTCGGCGGTGGCGACACCCAGCGCGGCCGGGATGGTCCAGCCGAGCGGGCCGGCCTGGCCGCAGTTGATCCAGTGGCGCGGCTTGAAGACGTGCAGCATCTGCGCGCCGGCGATCTGGGAGAGGCCGATGGTGGTGACGTAGCGCGTCTCCGGGCCGAAGGCCTTGTTCATCTCCTCGTAGACGCGCTGCGGCTTCATGGGGATGTTGTCGAAGTGCGTACGGCGCTGCAGCGTGGCCTTGCGCTCCAGGTGGGAGGCGACCCACGCGCTGAAGTCGGGCAGCTTGCCCTCGGCCTTGAGCTCCTTGGCGACCTCGATGAAGATCTCCAGCGCGGCCTTGGCGTCGGAGGCGATGCCGAGGTCGGGGGCGAAGATCTTGCCGATCTGTGTGGGCTCGATGTCGACGTGGACGAACTTGCGGTCGCCGAGGTACGCGTCCAGGTTGTAACCGGTGTGACGGTTGGCCCAGCGGTTGCCGATGCCGAGGACGAAGTCCGACTCGAGGAACGTCGCGTTGCCGTAGCGGTGCGAGGTCTGGACACCGACCATGCCGGCGGCGAGCTCGTGGTCGTCCGGGATGACGCCCCAGCCCATGAGGGTGGAGATGACCGGGACGCCGGTCAGCTCGGCGAACTCGACCAGCAGGTCGGAGGCGTCGGCGTTGATGATGCCGCCGCCGGCGACGATCAGCGGACGCTCGGACTCCAGCAGGAACTGGATGGCCTTCTCGGCCTGCTTCCGCGTGGCGGCCGGCTTGTGCACGGGCAGCGGCTCGTACAGGTCGGGGTCGAACTCGATCTCGGTCAGCTGGACGTCGATCGGGAGGTCGATCAGGACCGGGCCCGGACGGCCGGAGCGCATCAGGTGGAAGGCCTGCTGGAAGACGCCGGGGACCTGTGCGGCCTCGAGGACCGTGGTCGCGGCCTTGGTGACCGGCTTGGCGATCGAGGCGATGTCGACGGCCTGGAAGTCCTCCTTGTGGAGCTTCGCGACCGGAGCCTGACCGGTGATGCACAGGATCGGAATGGAGTCCGCGATGGCCGAGTACAGGCCGGTGATCATGTCGGTGCCGGCGGGGCCGGACGTACCGATGCAGACACCGATGTTGCCCGGGTTGGTGCGGGTGTAGCCCTCGGCCATGTGCGAGGCGCCCTCGACGTGGCGGGCGAGGGTGTGGTTGATGCCACCGACGTTCTTGAGCTCGCGGTAGAACGGGTTGATCGCAGCGCCGGGCACGCCGAACGCTTGCGAAACGCCCTCGCGCTTGAGGATCTCCACTGCAGCGGCGGCGGCTGTCATACGAGGCATCGAGTTCTCCTGCGGGTCTGGCGGTCAGACTGCTTCCCGGGGCGTTTCCACAATCCGGAAGTTTTGTTCTGCTATACGGAACAAGCTAAGCGGCCAGTCCTCGCTCGTCAAGGAGCTTCAGCACCCCGGAACACACCAAATGCCGCGTCTCACGCAAGCGAGTTGTACGAACCACCGGCACCCGGCCGAATATGAGGGGAAAATCGAGGGCAGGCTCGCCCGTCGGTGGCAGGTGATGGAGCATGGACCTACGCACAGCGACGGAGGGGGCCGAGCACTCATGGCGGAAGCGGTACCGGTGCGCTGCCCGGCATGTCTGCGCGAGAACGGCTACGCCGCCCCGGTCTTCCCGTGCGCCTGCGGAAGCCCGGTCACCCCGCCCCTGGACCTCGCGGCGCCGCCCCTGCCGCTGACGCACCGCACCTGGTCGGACGCCTGGGTGGCGGTGCGGTGCACGGCGTGCGGGCGGGTGAGCGAGTGGCCGCACCCCGAGCTGGGATGCGCGTCGTGCGGGACGGTGGTGCTGATTCCGGTGCACCCGGTGGAGACGGGTATGGGGTCGGGGCCGGGGATCGGCTTACGGGACGGGCTGCCTCCGCGGCCCGGCGTACGCGGACAGGGGCGGGAGGCGGATCCGGCCCGGCCGGGCGCGCCGGGGCGGGACGGGCCGGCCGGCGCGGACGGCGTGTCCGGTACATCCGGCACGCCCGGACCGGCCCCCGGGCAGCCTTCGGCGGCGCCGGTGCCGCGGCCGGCGTTCCGCCCGGTGACCATCCGTACCGCCCGGGATGCGGTGGCCACGGCCGCGCTGTACCTGCGGTGGCTCGGCTTCCAGGACGTCCGGCAGCCCGATGGGCGGCCCATCCCCTCGGCGGCCGTGGACCTGCGGGCCCCGGGGCTCGTGGCGCAGGTGGACCCGACCACCGCTCCGGCCGGACTGCGGGCCGTCGAGTGCGTCTGGCTGAACGGACTCACGGCCTCCGCGACCAGCGTCTACTTCGCGCTCGCGGGATATACGGAGGACGCCCGCTCCCGCGCGGACGACCTCGGGATACCGCTGTTCGTCATGGACCTCACGGGCATGCCGCAGCCGGTCAACGACCCGGCGGACCAGCTGGTGGGCGCGGGGGCGTAGGGCGGGGCCGGGCCGGTCGGTCAGGCCGCGGGGCAGGACGTAGGCTCGGACACATATCCGTATCCGTTGGTTGCTTGCCTGCGTGCCCGCTTGCCCGCCTGGGTGCCTGCGTGCCTGCCCTTTCCCTGCCGAGGAGAGCCCGATGAGCCTGTACGACATCCCGCTGACCACCCTGTCCGACGAGCCCACCAGCCTGGCGGCCCACAAGGGCAAGGCGATCCTGCTGGTGAACACCGCTTCGCAGTGCGGTCTCACCCCGCAGTACTCGGGACTGGCCCGGCTGCAGTTCAAGTACGAGGAGAAGGGCTTCACCGTCGTCGGCGTGCCCTGCAACCAGTTCGGCGGGCAGGAGCCCGGCAACGCCGAGGACATCGCGACCTTCTGCGCGGCCGGTTTCGGCGTGACCTTCCCGATGCTGGAGAAGACCGAGGTCAACGGCGAGCACCGGCACCCGCTGTACCAGGAGCTGGTGAAGACCCCGGACGCCGACGGCGAGGCGGGCGACATCCAGTGGAACTTCGAGAAGTTCCTCATCTCCCCGGCCGGCGAGGTCGTGGCGCGCTTCCGGCCGGGCACCGAGCCCGAGTCCCCCGAGGTCATCGCCGCGATCGAGGCGCAGCTGCCGGCCTGACCGGCCGTACGGAGCCAGGGCGGGCCGACCGTACGGCCGGCCGCCCCCGGCAGTACCCGGACCGGACTCAGCCGCCGAGCTCCGCCTCGTCGTACTCCGCGCCCGAGCCGGCCGCGGTGAGCTCCCGCAGCTCCACCCGGCGGATCTTGCCGGACACGGTCTTCGGCAGCTCCGCGAACTCGATGCGGCGGATCCGCTTGTACGGGGACAGCACTGCGCGGGAGTGCGCGAACAGCGCCCGCGCGGTCTCCGGTCCGGGCTCCCAGCCGGCGGCGAGCGCGATGTAGGCCTTCGGCACGGCGAGCCGCAGCGGGTCGGGGGCCGGGACCACGGCGGCCTCGGCAACGGCCTCGTGCTCCAGCAGGGCGCTCTCCAGCTCGAACGGGCTGATCTTGTAGTCGGAGGCCTTGAAGACATCGTCCGAGCGCCCCACGTAGGTGAGGTACCCGGCCTCGTCGCGCGAGGCGATGTCGCCGGTCCGGTAGAGCCCGTCCGCCATGGCCTCGGCGGTGCGCTCCGGGTCGTCCCGGTAGCCGGTCATCACGCCGGCGGGCCGGCTGCGCAGGTCCACGCAGAGTTCGCCCTCGTCGGGGGACTCTTTCCCGGTGACGGGGTCGAGGAGGACGATCTCGTACCCGGGCGCCGGACGCCCCATCGAGCCGGGCTTGACGGGGACCCCCGGGAAATTGCCGACCTGGAGGGTGGTCTCGGTCTGGCCGAAGCCGTCGCGGATGGTGACGCCCCAGGCCTCGCGAACCTTCTCGATGACCTCGGGATTGAGCGGCTCGCCCGCGGCGACGGCCTCGCGCGGAGGGGTGCGGAGCTTGGTGAGGTCGGACTGGATCAGCATCCGCCACACGGTGGGCGGGGCGCAGAAGGTGGTCACGCCGTGCCGGTCCATTTCGGCCATCAGCCGCTCGGCGTCGAAGCGGGCGTAGTTGTGCACGAAGACGGTGGCGCCGGCGTTCCACGGGGCGAAGAGGTTGGACCAGGCGTGCTTGGCCCAGCCGGGCGAGGCGATGTTGAGGTGCACGTCGCCGGGGCGCAGCCCGAGCCAGTACATGGTGGAGAGGTGGCCGACGGGGTACGAGGCGTGCGTGTGCTCGACGAGCTTGGGGCGGGCGGTGGTCCCGGAGGTGAAGTAGAGCATCAGCGGGTCGGTGGAGAGCGTGTCGCCGTCCGGGCTGAAGTGGGAGTCGGCCGCGTACATGTCCTCGAGCCGGCACCATCCGGTGGGTACGTCCGCTCCGGCGGCGATCCGGGTGTAGGTGCCGGGGACCTCGTCGAACTTGCCGGTGTCCTCGGCGCGCACGACGACGTGCCGTACGTGGCCGCGCTCGATGCGGTCGCGCAGGTCGGCCGCGCCGAGGAGGGGGGTGGCGGGGATGACGACGGCGCGCAGCTTCATCGCGCCGAGCATGACCTCCCACAGCTCGCGCTGGTTGCCGAGCATGACCAGGAGCCGGTCGCCGGCCGCAACGCCCCGGTCGCGCAGCCAGTTGGCGGCGGAGTCGGACCGTACGGACAGCTCCGCGAAGGAGACGGACCGGCTGGTGCCGTCCTCCTCGACGATGCGCAGGGCGTCGGCGGCGTTGCCGGTGGCGATGTGGTCGAACCAGTCCAGGGCCCAGTTGAAGCGCTCGGGGCGCGGCCAGGTGAATCCGGCGTGGGCGGCTTCGTAGTCCCCGCGGTGTTCGAGCAGAAAGTCGCGTGCGGTGAGGAACTCGGCGGTGGCGCCGGTGTTGTGCGTCATGGAAGGCATCGTGCCGTGCCGCCCGTACGCCCCACCAGAGCGGCGTCAGCCGTGGATTGACCCGAAGCGTACGGAGCCGGAGCCGCCGGTCTCGGTCATCTCGGCGATCACGCGCTCCCCTTCGGTGACGATGTGTTCCTTCTCCGCCTTCGAGACCCTCCCGAAGAGCTCGACGGTCAGGGTCCCCTCCTCCAGCCGCCACAGCCCGCCGACGAAACCGTCCACGAGGAGGGTGCAGTAGGCCTGGTTCCCCACCCAGGTGCGCCCCTTGATCTCGGGGGCGACCACTCGGGTGCGGTCGGCGTGGGAGAGCAGCAGGTTGTCGAACTCCGGGAGGAAGCGGGGCGGGGCCGGCGTGTCGGCGTCGGGCCGGGGCGCGTCGGGCAGGTCGAACAGCTCGACGCCGTTCTCGTCGCGGAAGACGGCCAGCTGGGGGCGCAGCCGCTCGAAGGCTTCCCGCAGCCGGGTCAGCCCCGCCCAGATCTGCATGTCCTTGACGGAGGCGGGCCCGAAGGCGCCGAGGTAGCGCAGCACGACGTGGTCCACGGCCTGCGGGGCCGGCGGCGCGGCGGGCGGGGCAAGCGGGGCAGGCGCGGCAAGCGGGGCGGGCGCGGCGGCCGCGGCCGGCGTGTCGAGCCACTGCTCCACGGTGGTGAGCCGTACCTGCCCGCTGCGTCCCCACACCCCGCGGGGCGTGACCTGGACGAGCGGGAGCCGGCACCGCGCTGCGACGGACAGGGACTGCGGATCGGCGTCCGGCCACTGGGTGAGCAGCTCCTCCCGGATCTCGCCCATCGTGCGCGGCTCGGCCTCGACGAACGCCCGCGCGAGCTCGCCGAGCCGTTCCAGATCCACTCCGACGAGCCCCTTGCGGAAGTAGTTGACCTCCCGGTCCCGGGCACCCTGGACCAGCGGCCGCAGGGTCAGCGCGTCGTGCGCGGTGTGGGTGTGGATGGTGGACCGCATGGTGACCATCCGGACCACCTGCCGGGACTCCATCAGCTCCGCGAGCTCGGCGGGCCGGAATCCGGCGAGCCGGGCGTGCAGCTGGAAGTAGGGCGGCTTCACGTTCTGCGCCTGGAGTCCGAGCAGGTGCGCGACGGCGTCCTGCGCGGACATTGCGGCGCGGCTCAGGAGCAGCTGGCGGGCGAGCGTGGCACGGTTCAGTGAGCGGGTGTCGAGTACGGGATGTGCAGTCCGGGAGGCCATGGACAGCAAGCTACCCCCCGTTGCGGACAGATACTGTCCGCAAGCGGGGGTGGCCCCGATATCCCGAACACCCCGCCGCTCGCCCGAAGTCCACGTTCGATTAGACATGTTCGACATACACGTTCGACCGGGAGCAGACCTGCGATGTCGGAGCGCCCAGACCGCCGCCCCTCGCCGTCCGGGAAGCGCCCGGGATGGCGCCGCCCCACGCCCCCGCCCGCCTCGCCACCCGCATCCCCGCCGCCCGGCCCGAAGCCCGCGCCGGCGCCGGCCCCTCCCCCGAACCACCGCAGCGTGATCGACTCCGCCGTCTACCGCGACGGTCGGCGCATCGCCTCCCCCGCGACCCTCGCGGAGACCTTCCGCCAGCTGCGCGACCAGCCCGACGGCATGGCCTGGATCGGCCTGCACCGCCCCACCGAGCCCGAGCTCCACTCCCTGGCCGCCGAGTTCAACCTCCACGAGCTCGCCGTCGAGGACGCCCTCGAGGCCCACCAGCGCCCAAAGCTGGAGCGCTACGGCGACACCCTCTTCGTCGTCCTGCGCGCGGCGCGCTACCTCGACGCCCCGGAGGAGGTCGAGTTCGGCGAGCTGCACATCTTCGTCGGCCCGGACTTCCTGATCACGGTCCGCCACGGCGCCGCCCCGGACCTCTCCGCGGTCCGCCGCCGCATGGAGGAGACCCCGGAGCTCCTCTCCCTCGGCCCCGAGGCCGCCCTGTACGCGATCCTCGACGTGGTGGTCGACGGGTACGCGCCCGTCGTCGCGGGCGTCCAGAACGACATGGACGAGATCGAGACGGAGGTCTTCCGCGGCGACCCGGAGGTCTCCCGCCGCATCTACGAACTCTCCCGCGAAATGGTCGAGTTCCAGCGCGCCACCCGCCCGCTGGTCGGCATGCTCCACGCCCTGATGGCCGGCTTCGCGAAGTACGGCACGGACGAGGAGCTCCAGCGCTACCTCCGCGACGTGGCCGACCACGTCACCCACACCAGCGAACGCGTGGACGGCTTCCGCCAGGCCCTGACGGAAATCCTGACGGTCAACGCCACCCTGGTCTCCCAACAACAGAACGCCGAAATGCGTGCCCTGGCCGAAGCCGGCTTCGAACAGAACGAGGAGATCAAGAAGATCTCCTCGTGGGCCGCCATCCTCTTTGCACCCACACTCGTGGGAACCATCTACGGCATGAACTTCGAGTCCATGCCTGAGTTGGGTTGGACCTTCGGATACCCCCTTGCGATCTGCCTCATGGGGATGGTTTGCGTCAGTTTGTACGTGATTTTCAAGCGGCGCGACTGGCTCTAAGCCCCTCGCATCACGCTCAGCCATCCTTCACACTTCGCTTTCGCATCACTCACAGATCGACACAGAAGCGGCCGTGGGGGGTCCCTGGGGGGGGAATAGATACGGGTGATCTCGTCTACCTGCCTCCAGCAAGGCCCTGACCAGGACTTTTGCCCTCCTGTAGGCGTTGGGGAGAATCCGGGGAGAATCGACTGGCGATCCACGTCCTGTATCCGCGACTTCGCCTCTTCGTGCTCAACATCTCGCGGCGCCCTTGCTGCACGCGCAACTGATCACAGAAAGTGACATCGGCACGGAGCCACACCTGGCTCACTTTGGGCGCAGGCCCGCGCATCACGGCCCGCATCGCTTCTGCGGCCGCCATAATGGAGGCATGTCCTCCAGCCCACAGCATCCTGCACCCGCGCCGAGGGAGCTCTCCGGCGCGGAAGCCGAGGACCTCGCGTTGTACCAGGAGAAGTTCCGGCGCCGTCTGCCGGAATCGCTGGACGAGCTGCACGGGCCGGCGCACGGTGTCGTAGAGCTGCCGCTGCACCTGGCCTGGTCCGGGATGACCTCGTACGACCTGGGCAAACCTCGCCAGCGCGTGGGCCTGTACCGCACCGTCCTGCACGAGGGCCTGCACGACGACCTGCCCCTCTACCTCAATCAGGATCTACTCCTCCAGCTGTGGCCCGTGCTGCGCACGCTCGTCGGTCGCACCGTGCGCACCGTGTGGGAGGACGCCTTTCCCCAGCTCGCCTCCCGCACCCGGGCAGCCGCGTGACGGACATGCCGGAGCTGCACACGCGGCTCCTGGCGGATGTGATCGCCCTCGGCTCGCCGTATCCCTTGGTCCTCACCGGCGGGTATGCCGTGAGGGCGCACCGCCTCGTGAACCGTCCCAGCCAGGACCTCGATGTCGCCACCGAGAACCCGGCGCCCATGGCCGACATCGCGGCCGCAGTCTGTCGCGGCCTCGAGGCCCGGGGCTGGAAAGTGCAGGCGCTGGAAACTGCCCCGCTGTCCGCTCGCTTCACCGTGACCGACCCGGTCACCGGGCAGGACTGTGAAGTCGACATCCTGAAGGAAATCTTCTGGCGGCCCGTCTCCCAGAGCCCGTACGGGCCCGTCCTCGCGGAGGAGGACGTGATCGGGACCAAGGTTCGCGCCCTCGCCGACCGCGGAGCGCCCCGCGACCTGATCGACGTGTTCGCTGCCTCCCGCCGCTGGACGAACTCTGAACTCGAGGAGTTCGGCCGCCGCCACGCCCGTGGCCGCTTCGAGCGCGAGGACTTGCAGGCGAACCTCACGGGCGCCGAGTGGACTGACGACGAAGCCTTCGGGGCCTACGGCCTGGATGAGACCACCATCGCCGCTCTTCGTACCTGGGCCGTGGAGTGGGCCGATGACCTCGCGGCCCGACTCCTCGAAGAGTCCGGTGATCCGGACATCGACTGATCGAATCCGGACGAGACCGCATCTGCCTGCCGACAAGACCGACCAGCCCCAAGAACTTCAGACACCGGACGGGCTACGAAACCCGGCATCGCGCCGCGTCCGCACATGTCGAGGGCTGCGACAGCCGTGGCCGGTAGGGCCATGCGCTCCCGAGCGCCTGTGCCGCCCTGCGAAAGGTCGCGAGGGCAGAGGATGTCCGCATCGGGCGGCGTCGGGACCGTGTGTTCCCAGAAGGACGGTGGCCGCCGCAACCGGGTTTGAGCTCGGCACACCGGCAGCGCCATGATGGGGCCGTTCGAGTGGCACCGGTGCGGTAGGAGCAGCAGATGCGGCGAGACGGGAAGACGGCCCCGTCCGATCTCCAGCTGAAGATCGTGCTGCACGGCACAAGACCGCCCCTGTGGCGGCGCCTCGTGCTGCCGTCCGATGCTTCGCTCGGGACGCTGCACGACGCCATCCAGGTCGCCTTCGGATGGCAGGGTGGCCATCTGCATCTCTTCACCGACGAGTTCGGCCGGGGGTACGGCGAGGCGGCCCGACTCACCGGCATCGATCTCGGCTTCGGCCACGAGGTCGGCGACGAGGACGCCATCGCGCTCGGCGACGTGCTGGCCGAGGAGAAGGCACGGCTGCGCTACGTCTACGACTTCGGCGACGACTGGGAGCACGGGATCACGCTGGAGAAGACACTGCCGCGCCCGGTCGGCGCGGAGCGGGCGGTGCGCTGCGTCGGCGGGCGTCGCGCCGACGTACCGGCCGAGGACATCGGCGGCGTGTGGGGGCTGGCCGAGGTGCTGGAGTTCCTCGACACCCCGGGCGGGGCCGGGGATGGCCCGCACGGTGAGCTTGTCGCCGAGCTGCGGGCGGCCGGATACGATCCGGCGGCCTTCGACCGGGACGGGATCACCGCGCGGCTGGCCCGGCTGACGCCGGACACGGTGTCCGGCAAAGCGAAGCCGCCGACCGGTGATGGGGCCGGGCGCGGCGGTGTCCGTCGGCTGACCGCCGAGGACGTGGCGTTGTGTACCTGCGGGCAGTGCGGGGTGGGCGGTCCGGTCGATGCCGGAGTCGACGGACCGGCTGAGGATGTGCCTGTGCTGCGCCCGGTGACTCTGGCTCCGCGGGAGGACCTTTTCGCTGCCGTGCGGGGTGTTCCGCTCTTCGACGCTGCGCTGCGGCTCGCCGCCTGGTGCCGCGAGGGACGGCAGGTCACCGCCGGCCGGGTGCTTCGGCCCGCGCTCGCCCGTGCGGCCGTCGAGGAGGTCCAGCTGTGGAAGCTGGCCGGCGACGACTCGCCGTATGCCGATGCCGTCGCGCGGGCTCGTGCGTTGAAGTCGCTGCGCAGCGCCAAGGACGTGGCCGTTCTCGATGATCCGTGGTGGCTCGCCGTGGACGGCGGGTTGATCACGGTCAGCGGGGGCCGCGCGTGGGGTGGCGCGGCAACCGACTTCACCGGTGAGGGCCTCCTGGAGTTCTGGGCCGCCACGATGGGCGATCTGCTGGAGGAGATCGGTGAGACGGGGGTGCTGCTGGACGGGTGGCACGGTGAGCTGGGCGAGCTGACGGCCGAGATCGCCGACGGACTGGTCGGCCTGCTGTACGACGCCCCGGACGACGCCTGGGTGAATGTCGACGGCCTGCGTGCGAAGGCCCGCGAGGTGGGCGAGAACGGGCCGGAGTTCGATCTCTTCCAGGCGCTGTTCGCGGCGTCCTTCCAGGGACTCGGCGAAGGGCTCGCCCTGCTGGGCGCGGTGGAGTACGAGCCCGGTGACGGCGTCGATTCGGCCGAGGAGAATCTGCGCACACTCCAGAACGCCCTGGTCGGACAGGAGCTGGGCGGCGGTTCGGGAACCTCGACGGCGGCGTCGGACCGGTCGTGGGACGACCAGCGCGGGCACCGCATGCGGCTCACCCCACTCGGCCGCTACGGGCTCCGCGCGTACCTGATGGAGTGCGGTGTGCCCGCGCCGCTGCTCGGTGAGTACGCCGAAGCGGACGCCGACGCTCTGCTCCAAGGGCTCCTGGGCTACTCCCCCGAGGAGATGCGCCGGGAGGTCGAAGGGTGGCTGGCACACCGTTCGGCGACGGATGCCGCGGTAGGGCTGCTCGACGCATGCGTGGGAGACGGCTGCGAGGCAGCGGCGAAGCGCGCCGTGGCCCAACTGGTGCTGGCCGACCTCGACGACCCGCGGGCGCTGCGCGTGCTGCGCAAGGCAGCGGACTCCGACGCCGAGGGGTGCCGCCAGGTGGCCACCGCGACCCTGGGCGCACGCCTCGGGGCAGAAGCAGACGTGGACCCGGCGCGGGCGGAGCAGTCGGAACTGTGGCTGCTCATCGACGGACTGTCGATCCTCGCCGGTGCTCAGGAGAGGCAGGAGCTGACCCGGGGCTTCCTGGAGAACTGGAACACGGCGCCGGAGTCGCTCGAACAGCGGGTGGACGAGCTGTGGCGAGTGGAGCACCCAGCCACCGCCCAGGTGCTCGCCGAACTGGGCGAGGGCTTGCGCGGCGTCGACAAGCGGCTGGCCAAGCGCATGCGTACCGCGGCGAACAAGGCCCACTCCCGCCGGTGACGGCGGGGTCGGACCCTGCTGGTGGACGAAGACGCGGTGAAGACCGCCTGGACGACGGTGAGGCGAAAAGCGAGTGGCACGAGTCCTCGTACGGGAGCAGGGCACAGGCACGAGTAGCCTGCCGCCATTGGCCACACCGGAGGCGGCTGCCTGGGCCCGGAGCCTGCTCGACGACGGCTGGGCGGCGGTCTTCCTGCCCGGCGAGCCGTCCCGCCTCGGCCGGTTGCTGCTCTGGCAGCCCGCCGGGGCAGCCGCCGCCAAGGGCACGGCACCCGCGGGCATCGAGACCGAGGCGGCGGAGCTCGTCTTGCCGCACGGCCGCTCGGTCAGACGGCGCAAGGCGGAGGGTTACGCGCTGCCCGTCGCCCTCGCTGTCGCCGCGCTGTCTGGGGCACAGCCACCGCACCCGTCCGCCGCCGCCTGGCAGACCGCCGCCCGATTCGCGCTCCGGCTGCTCGCCGACGGCCGTCTTCACCCGGCCCTCACCCCCGCCGGCTACGACACCTGGCAGGCGGGCCCCCTCAACGCGGCCCAGCGTCGGACGCTGGACGCCCTCGCCGCCGCCTTCCCGCCCCACGGCCACTGCCTGCCGGAGCCAGGTCCTGCCCCGCTGCGGATCGCCGAACCGGCCGCGCTGGTGCGCCGGTTCTGCGACGCGGTCGCCGACGCCCTGGTCCGCACCCCCGCCGCTCCGCTCGCCATGGGAGCCCTGCCGTACGCCTGGCGCGAGACGCGTGCCGTGCCCACCCTGCACGAGTGGGCCGAGGAGACCGCTGCCGCGTTCACCGCCGACGTCCGAGTCTCGCTGCGGGTCGATGTACCCGAGGGACGCCGCCGGCACTTCCGGGCCGTCCTCCAGCTGCACACCGCTGCGGATCCGGCGCTCGTCGTGGAGGCCGCACAGCTGTGGAGCGAGCCGGCCGAGACCGAGCGCCTGCTCGGCCCGCACGCCGAAACCGAGACGCTGCTCGCACTGCGCCGCGGCGCCCGCGTCTGGCCACCGCTCGACCGGCTGCTGAAGGACGCTGCTCCGGACCGGCTGCGGCTGACCGACGACGAAGCCTTCGAGCTGCTGGGCGACGCCACCGACACCCTGCGCGCCGCCGGTGTCGACGTGCACTGGCCGCGCGAGCTCGTCAAGGCATTCACCGCGACCGCGGAGATCGGGCAACGCACCGCGCCCGGCTCCAGCGCGGGCGGCATGCTCGACGCCGGCACCCTGCTCGACTTCCGCTGGCAGCTCTCGCTCGGCGGAGACCCGCTCACCGAGGCCGAGATGGACGCCCTCGCGGAGACGCGCCGCCCCCTCGTCCGGCTGCGCGACCAGTGGGTGGTCGCCGACCCGAAGCAGGTGGCCCGCGCCAAGCGCCGCCGGATGGAACCGCTCACTCCCATGGAGGCGCTGGGCGCCGCGCTGACCGGCGAAGCGGAGCGGGACGGGGAGACCTTTCGCTGCACGGCGGTCGGTGCGCTCGGCGACCTCGTCGCCCGTATCCGCGACCCCGAATCCCGCACCCCCGCCCCGCAGCCCACCGCACTGAATGCCACGCTGCGCGACTACCAGAAACGGGGCCTCGCCTGGCTGGCCGAGATGTGCGAGCTCGGTCTCGGCGGCTGTCTCGCCGACGACATGGGCCTGGGCAAGACCATCACCCTGCTCGCTCTGCACCTGCACCGCCAGACCGACCCCGCCACCGCGGGCCCCACACTCGTCGTCTGCCCCGCCTCGCTGCTCGGCAACTGGCAGCGCGAGGCAGCCAGGTTCGCGCCTTCCACCCCCGTGCGCCGCTACCACGGCGGCGACCGCCACCTGAAGGACCTCGCCGACGACGAGATCGTCCTGGTCACCTACGGAGTCCTGCGCCGCGACCGGGAGACCCTCGCCGAGAACGCCTGGTCGCTGATCGCCGCGGACGAGGCCCAGCACGTCAAGAACCCGTACGCCGTCACCGCCCGCGAGCTGCGCGCCGTGCCCACCCGCGCCCGCGTCGCCCTCACCGGCACCCCCGTGGAGAACAACCTCTCCGAACTGTGGGCGCTCCTCGACTGGACCACCCCCGGACTCCTCGGACCACTCGCCGTGTTCCGCGACCGCCACGCCCGCGCGATCGAGTCGGGCGAGGACCCGCGGGCCGCTGAGCGTTTGTCTCGTCTCGTGCGGCCCTTCCTGCTGCGCCGCAGGAAGTCCGACCCGGGCATCGCGCCCGAACTGCCCGCCAAGACCGAGACCGACCGCGTCGTGCCGCTGACGGCCGAACAGGCAAGCCTGTACGAGGCTGTGGTCCGCGAAACCATGGCGAAGATCGCCGAAGCCGAGGGCATCGCCCGCCGCGGCCTGATCCTGAAGCTCCTCACCGCGCTGAAGCAGATCTGCAACCACCCCGCGCAGTACCTGCGCCAGTCCACACCGCTGCACGGCCGCTCCGGCAAACTGGCGTTGCTCGACGAACTGGTCGATACCATCACCGCCGAACGCGAGTCGGTGTTGGTCTTCACCCAGTACAGGCAGATGGCGAACCTGCTGGAGAAGCACCTCGCGGAACGAGGCGTCCCCACCCTCCTCCTGCACGGCGGCACCCCCGTCAACGCGCGCGAGGAGATGGTGGACCGCTTCCAGCGCGGCGAGGTGCCGGTATTCCTGCTCTCCCTGAAGGCCGCGGGCACCGGCCTGAACCTCACCCGTGCCACCCATGTCGTGCACTACGACCGCTGGTGGAACCCGGCGGTCGAGGACCAGGCCACCGACCGCGCCTACCGCATCGGCCAGGACAAGCCCGTACAGGTCCACAAACTCCTCGCGGAGGGGACCGTGGAGGACAAGGTGTCGAAGCTTCTCGAATCCAAGCGCGCGCTCGCCGACGCCGTGGTCGGCTCCGGTGAGGCCGCTCTGACCGAACTGTCCGACGCCGATCTCGCCGAACTCGTCGCCCTGGGGAGGCAGGAATGAGCCCTTCGATCCCCGGCCCGCGCCGCACGCCCGCCCGCGGCAGGCGTGCCTTCGCCGAGACCTGGTGGGGCCAGGCATGGGTGACGGCCCTGGAGGACTCCACCATGGACTCGGGGCGCCTGTCCCGCGGACGCACCTACGCCCGCCAGGGCATGGTGGGCCCGACCACCATCGCCCACGGCCAGGTCAAAGCCGCCGTCCAGGGCAGCAGGCCCCGCCCCTACCGCTCCACCGTCCACCTGCCCGTCCTCACCGACGCCCAGTGGGACACCCTCCTCGACACCATCGCAGCCCGGGCCGGGCATCTCGCCGCACTCCTCGACGGCGAGATGCCCGCCGAACTCGTCGACGACGCCCGCCACGCCGGTGTCCCCCTGCTCCCGCAGCCCACCGAACTCGACCCCGAATGCTCCTGCCCCGACTGGGGCTACCCCTGCAAACACGCCGCCGCACTCTGCTACGCCACCGCCTCCACCATCGACGCCGACCCCTTCGTGGTGTTCGCCCTGCGCGGCCGCGGACGGGAGGAGGTCCTCGCCCAGCTGCGCGCCCGCCGTACGGCCGCCCAAGCGACCTCCACCCCACCGGCGCCGGCCGGCCTCCCTGCCGTCGGCGCCTACGCGGCCTGGGCAGCCCTGGCCGAACACACTCCACCCCTTCCAGATCTCCCCGAACCGGCCCCCCACACCGCCGCACTGCCCGCCGCCCCGCCACCCGGCACCGGTCTGTCCACCACGGACCTCGAACGCCTCATGACGGACACCGCCGCACGCGCTGCCCGGCTACTCACGGGCGACACCACCAGCCTGCACCTGACCCAGCGCGAGGACGCGGCACGGATCGCCGCGAGCAACTGCGGACCCGAGTGGTTCCACCACCTCATCCAGAACACCGGTGCCAGACCGACCGCGTTCGCCCGCCTCACCCGCGCCTGGCGGTATGGCGGCCCAACCGGCATCACCGTCGCCGAACAGCCTTACACCCCCGACCCGACGGCGATGACAGCCGCCCGCAGCGCCCTGACCGGGGCCCTCACCGAAATGACCACCGCCCCGGCCGCCCTCAGGGCCTGGCGCAACCGCCTCACTCTCACCGACCACGGCATCCAGCTGCGCCTGGGCCCTGACGCCCGCTGGTACCCCTACCTCCAGGATGACGACGGCGACTGGTGGCCGGCAGGACCGGCCGACAGCGACCCCGTTACGGCGCTCACCTCCGTCTGGCAGGAGGCCGAGAGGTGACACGTACGACAGCCCGTGAATCGCCTCCTCGGCCCACACGCCGCCGCCTCGACTGTGCGAAGCGGCTCAGCAAGCCCCAGGAGGGCCGTCTCACCAGCGGAAGCACCGTCGAGAACCCGCTGCGGCTGGGGAGAATCTGGGGAGAATGAAGCAGCGCTGGGGAGCGGCTGGGGAGAATCGACCGCACAATTCGGCCTCACCATGAAAGCGTCGGAAACATGCAACGCCGCAGGTCAGCACGCCTCACACAGCGATCTGCGCAGGTCAACGCGTTGAGGACGACATCTTCAAGAAGATCTCCTCCTGGGCCGCCATCCTCTTTGCACCCACACTCGTGGGAACCATCTACGGCATGAACTTCGAAGCCATGCCAGAGCTGCGCTGGGTGTTCGGATACCCCTTCGCCGTGGCCCTAATGGCGGTAGTTTGCCTTAGTCTGTACCTCATCTTCAAGCATCGGGACTGGCTCTAGGCTCAGCAGGCAATGACACCGCCCGCATGTCCAATGTGCATCCGCACCACCGAAAATCGGAAGCGAGGCGCGCTCTGGGGCGCGGCTGGGGAGAATAGATCGCCCCGAACTTGTCGTCCTGCACCGGCTGACCGCCATGTCCGCGAGGACCGCTTCCGGGGCTGCCGATCGGCGGGCCCCCACGCAGCGGTCCACGCGCGCTTCGGGGAGGGCTTCGCCTGCGACGACGAGCAGCCGGAGGCGGCCTACGCCAGCGCCTACGGCATCCCCACGCGCCGCAAAGGCGGCCGCAGCCACGTCACGGCGCGCCGCTGCGCCGCCACAACCGCCTTCACCGCACTCGAGATCCTCCGCCCGGTACTTGTCCGGCCCCAATGAAGCCAGTGGCTCTTCCGGTTCGCTACGGCGCCCCGGCACCCCTCGCTCCAGGCCGCGGCACAAGCCATCGGGATCAGGCCGGGCACGCTGTACTCACAGGTACGTCGTCGTTCAAAGGATGCCGACGGCCCCCTGCTGGAGCCCCCGCGCCGGGCCCGACTGATGCGTTCTCTGGGCACGGCCGTCATGGAAGCGGTCTCGGCCACGGAGGTCGGCGGCCCGGTGACCTCGACAGCTCCGAGATCCCCGCCAGAGTCAAGCTAGCAGCGGGCCAGTGTGCCGCTCTCCCGGGTGAGGTGGGTGCTGGACATCCAGCCTTCGGTGTTCGTGCCCTCGGCACGGGCGTAGACCCACTTGTTGCCATAGGCGTTGGTGATGTAGCAGTGGTAATAGACCTTCACGCCGGTCTTGACCACGGACACGTAGCTGCACTCCGCGTACGGCCCGGTGTAGAGGTGGGAGTTGTCGAGCAGGTAGCCGTAGCCGTTGCTGCGGTTCTCGTGACTCCAGCCGGTGCAGGCCGTCGACACCGGGGCGGGCTCCTTCACCGTGGAACTGGGCTTGGTCTCCGGAGAGGTGGACGGGCTCGCGGCCGGCTTGGCACCGTTGTTGCCGGGCGTCGTCGTGGGACCCGTCTTGTTCGCCGAGGGAGACGGCTTCGAGGAGGCGCCCGGAGCAACGGAGGACGACGGGCCGCTGCCCGCCGGGGAACTGACGGCGGGCGGCGTCGCCTGCGCACCGTTCGCGGTCGTGTCGCCCTCTTGGCCGGTCAGGGCATAGGTGATTCCGCCGCCTGCGGCGAGGAGTACGACGGCGGCCGCTGATGCGATGAGGGTGCGGCTGCGGCCGCGTGCGCCACGGGCTGCGGTGCGGCTCGTTTCGGGAGTGGGGACTCCAGTGGGGCCCGCGACCGGCGCGCCGGGCTGCGGAAGCGTCGGCGGCAGGTTGGGCTGCGCGTAGCCGGCATACGGAGGATGAGGCTGCGGGGTGGGCTGGGGGAACATCGGGGGGCCGAACCCGGGGGGCGGTACGACGGCGGCCGCAGCCCCGGGAACCACCATGGGCGTGGGAGCCGGGCCCTCGGACACCCTCCGGCCCGAGGCGACGCGCTCCAGCATGCCGCGCGCCTGGTCTGCGGTGGGCCGGTCCTCCGGTTCCTTCGCCATCAGCGCCTGGAGCACCGGCGTGAGTGGTCCAGCCCGGCGGGGCTCCGGCAGTGGCTCGGTGACGATGGCCGACAACGTGGACCACGCGGACGTGCGACGGAACGGCGAAGTGCCCTCCACAGCCGCGTACAGCGTCATGCCGAGCGACCAGATGTCCGACGCGGGACCGGGCTCCCTGCCCTGCGCGCGCTCCGGTGGCAGGTAGTCGAGAGAGCCGATGATGTCACCGCTGCGGGTCAGCTTGGCCATGGCGTCGTCGTCGGAGGCTTCCATGGTGGCGATGCCGAAATCAGTGAGAACGACCCTCCCACCGTGCTCCATCAGCACGTTGGCGGGCTTGACGTCCCGGTGCAGTACGCCGACCCGGTGCGCGGCGTCGAGCGCTTCCATCAGCTTGGCGCCGATCGCCGCGGCCTCGCGCGGCTCCAGCGGGCCGCGCTCCGTCAACACGTCGTCGAGCGAGGGCCCGTCGACGAATTCCATGACGATCACCGGCAGACCCTGCTCCTCGGTCACGTCGTGCACGGTGACCACACCGCTGTGCCGGATACGGGCGGCTGCCTGCGCCTCCCGCTGCATCCGGGTCCGCAGATCGGCAAGTTCGGACGCGGAGGCGTCGGTGAAGGCTCGCAGGACCTTGACTGCAACCTCTCGGTTCAGCAGTTCGTCCACCCCCCGGGCGACCACTCCCATACCGCCGCGCCCGACCACGGAGGTCACCCGGTAACGCCCCCCGAGTACCTTGCCTATCAGTTCTCCGTCATTCGCTTCCCCCGCCTTCACCGCACGCCCCGTTCCATCGCTTCCATCGCTGTTCGTCGTCCATCAACCGGCGGCCTCAAGGGTAGAGGCAGGAACGTGGGGGGATTGCGGCGGCCGGACTGCAGACCAAGCGATCCACCCTGCCGCCGGCCGCCTCCCAGTCGGCGGACATCGCACCTGCCATGGCAGAAGGGCGCTATGACGCTGCTCTTCCGCTGCCTTCAGTTGGCCATGCTGGACTGCAGCCGCTCGGCTGGGGCTCCCGGATCCGCGAAGGCAGGCCTGGTGTCCCGCGCACGAACGATGCGCGGGACACCAGGCTCTCCTGCCTCAGTTCTTGTCGGTGACCGAGGCCCCGGTCACCGGCCGCTCCGGGCCGGCAGTTGGCCACAGTCGCCGCCGGCGCACTTGCTCAGCCAGTCTGCGAAGTCGGCGTCGTACTTGGTGCCGATGGTGTCGCGGAGCAGGCTGTGGGCCGCGTCGTACTCGCCTGCGCGGTAGTGGCCGAGCAGGGTTGCCACGTCCGCGGGGTGCGACTGGAGCATGTAACGGACGCCCAGATAGCCCCACTGGTAGATACGGGTGGTGTCGGCGTTGTCGTAGGTGGTCCCGAAGAGCCGGCTGAGCTGGTAGGTGTTCTTGCCCGCCTCCTCGATCGCCCTGTCGTAGGTGATGCCGCGGTACGAGTAGGAGACGTACTCGGCGAAACCCTCGACCCACATCACGGTCGGGGTGGTCTGCCCGGCTGCGAAGTCGCCGTACATGTCGTGGCGGCCGTCGAGGTAGTGGGTGTACTCGTGGTTGAGGTTCCAGATCTGGAAGGCGCCGTCCTGGGCCGGCTGCTCGTAGGCGATGAAGCGCGGTTGGTTGCCCTCAGCGGCCGGGTCGCCCTCCAGGTACATGCCGCCGTTGTTGGTGTCGATGCCGAAGACGACACCGGCGTAGGTCTTGTAGTCGGTACTGGAGTTGAAGGCGACGATCTCGATACTGGTGTTGTTGTCGTCCTTGACCGGGCCGTTGTCCTTGACGATGTTGTGGAAGACCGGGTCCTGCTTGAGGATGCTGTCGCATGCTGCCGAGAGTTCGGACGCGGTCAGCTCCTGCGCGAGGATCTTCGCGCTCGGACCGCATGCGTGCTTGACCGTCAGCACGGCGTCGCGCACACGGTTCTGCAGGTCACAGGAGTCGTACTCGGCGCAGTTCCCCTTGTCGAACTCATCCGTCATCTCGGCGAGGCCGACCCAGAGCGGGGCGGTGCGTCCAGTGATCTCGCTGCGGCCGAGCAGCTCCTTGACCAACGGCTTGACGGTGTCCTTGAGGTCGGCGTGCCGCAGGAAGCGGCCGAGTTCGCGTCCGGCGTTGCTGGCCAGGTAGGACTTGTCGGTGCCGAGCAGATCGTCGTGGGCGACGGCGAAGTCACGCAGTCCGGTGAGGACGCTCGGGTCCGCCTTCACGGCTTCCACGAACTCCGGCAGCTGGTGGCCGCGGAAGAGCACGGTGTAGGTGTTGTTGACTGCCGCGAGCATCCCGTAGAACTGGTCGTACGACGAGTCGTAGTCCTTCTGCAGACGCTTGACCACGTCGAGGTGGCGGGCGTTCTCTCCGGAGCTGTCGATCAGGGTGACCGTCTCGCCCAGGGTTTCTCCGTTGGCCTCGGTGACGTCGAAGGCGTGGGACGAGCCGAAGAAGGCATCCAGGGCGCCCTGAATGGCGCTCTTCAGCGTCGGGCCGTATTCACCGACGTTCTCAGGCTGGTTGTACTGGATGTAGTAGCCGGCGCGCAGGTACAGCACCACCTGGGTTGCGAAAGTGCTGTTGTCCCCCGGGTAGTTGGTCGCGACGTCCTTGAGTGCGTTCGCCACCGTGACCATCTGTTCCTCGCGGAAGAGGGCCTTGGAGTCTTCACCGGTCACGCCGAACAGCGTGTTGATGCAGGTGGTTTCCGACTTCTTGATCTGCTCGACCAGGGCAGCGCCGGTCTTCGAGGTGAAGTCGCTGACGTTGCAGTCCGCCGCGGCCTTCGCCGCAGAGCGAGCCTGCTTGCGCTCTGCGGCGTTCTGGGTCGCGGGGAGCGGAGGGCGTTGCGCGGGGTTCGAGGCCTTCGAGGCCTTCGAGGCCGATCGCGCGGGGTCGGCGGCGTGTCCGGGTGCGAGATCGGCGGCAAGCACGGTGGCGGAGGCGGGCTGTGGGGCGGGGGCCGACCTCGGTGCGGACTTGGGTGTCCCAGCGCCGGCCTGGGTCGCCGCGCCATTGGGGGCGAGCACGGCGAGCCCCAGGCCGGCGACGGCCACGGTGGGTATCAGCAGTTGGGTGAGTTTCCTGAGGGTGGGGGGTTTGCGCATGGCGATGGCCTCCAGGCCGGTCGGCAGCCGTGCGTGGGGCACGGCGGTGGGGGGTGCGGACCGTGATGGCAACGGAAGTTGAGCACTCCCGGAGCTGGCATAGCCGCGGAAAGTGTGACCGTACAATTTCACAGTTCACATGGCAGTGGAAGAGGGTTGCAAGCATCAGGAACGAGTGATGAGCCGTCAGAGACCGGTCTTGTCAGGGAACTTGAGCGCGCGGTCGACTTCGACCATCTCCGGGACGGCAGGGTCGAGCAGTACCGCCATGAGGCCCAGGACCACCACGACTACCGGCCCACCGACCCCTGGAAACGCGAAGTGGCGTGCCTCATCGGGCACATGGGCGAAGGGCCCCACCGTTTGCGGTGGGGCCCTTCGCCGTTCTCCGTTTCAGCCGGGCCGGCTGCCCGTCCGCTGTCGCCGTGGCGGGTTCTTCCGGTGCCGACGGCAGGCCACGTAGTCGGCTCACCGGGGACAGGACGAGCGCGATCAGCGCGGGCGGCTACCCCTTCGCGATCCTGCTGATGGCGGTCGTCTGCGTCAGCCTGTACGTCATCTTCAAGAAGCGCGACTGGCTGTAGCCGACAGCTCTCGACTCTCGACCGCCGATCGCATCAGACAACGTTCGCTCCGTTGTGATGCGACGCCCTGAAGATGGAGTCGAGTGACTGATCGGCGACCGGGAGGGCGCGCTACTCGGCTTCGGCCGTCGTGATCTGTTCGAGAACCTCTGTGTACAGGGATCGCCTGTCGGGACGGACATGGGCGGAGGCATGTCTGAGGGCGGGGATCGCGGACGGTCCCATGACGGTGAGCCCCTCGGCCGCGGCCTTGCGGATGGTGGGGTGGGGGTGTTCCAGCAGCCCGGTCAGGGCGGGGATCGCGGGTGCCCAACTCGCGTGGGAGAGGGTCCGGATCGCCGTGCGCACCACGTCCGGCTGTGGGTCGTCCAGCAAGATCGACGTGTGGTGCAGATAGGTCTGCCGGTCCAGCATGGCCCGCGAGGTCCGGTGGGCGTGCAGGCGGACCTTGGGCTTGGGATGATGCAGCAACTCACCGATCAGGTCCCGCAGGCCGGGGTCCTGGTCCGGGTCAGGGCCGCTGTGTCCCTCGGCCAGTCGCACGAGCGCTCGGCGTATCTGCATCGGGTCGCCGGTACGGGCCAGGTCCAGCAGCTGCTGCCGGGACGGGGGTTGTGACGCTCCTGTCGACGCGGCCGGGGCGCGGTCACGGAGCGCTGACAGCGCCACGGCGTCCTGCCGTACGGCGTCCGGGCGGCGCAGCGGGCCCTCGACGAGGAGCAGCCCGTCCGCGAGGTCGTCGCGCCCTTCGGCACGCAGCCGCCGACAGGTCTGCGTCAGCGCAGGGGTGCGCAGCAGGGGACGCCCGCGGAGCAGGTCGAGGAACCCCCAGGCGCCGGCGTCGAGCCGGCCACCGAGGCGCTCCGCCAGCACGTCGGAGGGGACCCGCTGCAGCGCCCGCCCGGCTGCGGAACGGCTGGACGGCGGATCGTGCTCCCACCAGTCCAGCAGGAGCGGGACCAGCGGTTCCAGGTCCCACGGGTCGAGCCGGCTTGCCGCGAGGGCGACCCTGTCGTGCAGGACGTCACCCGCGCGGAGCTCCGTCTCGCCGACGGCGTTCAGCGTGCGGGCCAGGTCGACACCGACGGGTACGTCGATGCGGCCTCGCAGAAACGCTCGGAGCACGGGAAGCCTGGCCTCGGGCTCGGGCCACTCCAAGAGCGCCAGGGCCGCAGTGTGCCGGCGCTCCGGAGCGGATGCGTGCAGCATGGTCAGCAGGCGCTCCCGCAGCGCGGTCGAACGGGGCTGGTCGAGGTCGTCGGCGTGGACCGTCCGCGGTCGCGGCGCCGTCGCGTGCATGGTCTCGGTGATGGTCCAGGACGGTACGTCGAGCGGCTGGATGTCCGTCATCCAGTCGATGAGGACGGGGCGGACCTCGGGGCCGGCAAAGGCGTGGACATCGATCAGTGTGCTCAGGCGGTCCCGGGAACCCGGGACGCCCTCGTGCGTCCGGCGCAGTCGCCGGAATCGCTCCAGGGCGCTCGGCGTGCGCACGGCCGTATCCAGCGCGGCTCGCCACGTCTCGGCCTCGGCCTCGGCCTGCGAGGTGGGCGCAGGGGACTGCGGGACGGCGAACGCGTTCCGCAGCACAGCGGTCTCGGCCTGACGGGGGTTGGCGTCCAGCCGGGCCGAAGCAAGAGCCTGCTCGAGGTCGGCCCGGACCAGCACCGCATCGAGGGCGCGGAGCAGCCCCAGTACGGACCGGCTCCCGGGTGCAGGGCGCAGCGCGCGTACCGCGTCGGCGACTGCCTGCTTCAGAGCCGCCGGCAGCGTCGGCGCGACCGCTTCGAGTACCGCGATGAGACCGTGCCGGTCTCCGGCCGAAGCCTCGTCGAGCCTTTCGATCCCGTCGATCCCGTCGAGCCCCTCGAGCCCCTTGAGCAGGACCCCGGTGAACCGGGCGAAGGCCGTCAGTTCCCCGGTCGTCCACGGTGCGGGACAGAGCCGGAGGATGAGACGCAGTACGTGACCTCGGACGGCGGGTTCGGAGCCGGCCAGGCAGAGCCAGTCCGGCAGCATGGGCCGCAGCACCCGCAGCCGGGCGGGGTGCGTCTGCTCATGCCTTTCGGCCACGCGTAGCGCGACCGACGGATTCCAGCCGTCCACCGTCAGCGACCTGACGTCCGGGTCCGCTCCGATGTCCGCCGCCGGCCCCGGCGCCGCGGGCGGGGTGATCCCGTGCTCGGCCAGGGCCGTGGACAGCTCTTCGATCGTCCCGGAAGCGAGGCCGACCCGGCGGGCCGCCACCAGGGCGAGCAGGGTCGGTACGACCCGCGATGCCTGGTCGTCCAGTGCGAGGACCGAGCGTGCCGGCAGTGTGCGGTCGAGTCCCGCCAGCAGCAGTTCGCGGGCGCGGCCGTCTTCGCTGTGTTCGGCGGCGGCGAGGACGGTCGCCAGGTACGCGTCGCCGAGGATGGCGCGCAGCGCCTCGATGAGCGAGCTGCGCAGGCCTGGATTGTCGTGTCGCCCGAGCCAGAAGAGCAGTGCCGGTACCGCCTTGGGCGTGCCCGCGCGGACGAGGACCTCGGCGGCGGTCTTCTTGATGTTCATGTTCGGATGGTCGAGACATGCGGCGATCGCGGTGGAGGCCCAGCGGGCCCGCGCGTGGCCGAGTGCGAGCAGCGCCTGCCGGACGGTCTGGATGTCCTGGGCGGCGGTCAGCGCGATCAAGGTCGCCGACAATGCCTGCGCATCGTCGCCGGTGGCGTCGCGGGCGAGCAACGCGATCGCGTGCTTGCGCACGTGCCGGTCGCGGTGCCGCAGCAGGCGGTGCGCCCGCGCACGGGTATGCGCGTAGGGGGCTCGGAGCAGGAGTTCGAGGAGGATCGCCTGCTCGACGCTCGACAGTCCGGGCCGGTCCAGCAGGTCCAGGCCCATGGTCGCGACGAGTGCGTGTCCGGCCTCTCGTGCGGTCGCCGCGTCGAGCAGGCAGGGCGGCCTGATCCGTCCCCGCTCGTGGAGACGGCGGCCCAGGCCGTGCAGGGCATCCAGGATCTCCTGGGGTACCACGGGCTCCCCGGCGGGCCGGCCGCTTTCGAGTCGCGGGGCGGCTCCGCCCGGTTCCCGGGACGCCGCCAGGTCGGCCACGATGCGCAGGAGCAGGTCCGCGATGACCGGCAGCGTGCCGGCGCCGCCGTGGGTGGCCAGTCTGTGCAGTGCCGCCACCGGCTCGTCCGGGTCCAGGTGGGAACTCAGGAGGGCCAGTTCCTGCTCGTCGGGGCCACCGAGATCCGCCGCGATGCGAGTCGGCAGATCGGCGGGATCGAGACGGACGAGGACGGCACGTCGCTGTGACGGATCGCTGGTCAGATGCCACAGCACTTCAAGGGCGCGGTTCCGCACTGCGCGGAGATGCGGCGCGATCACGCCCACGCTCTCCGCCGTGGCGAGACCGAGCCCTTCCCTCAACGCCGTCGTGGTCCGGTGCCCGCCGATGGCCTCCAGAGCCTCCAGGGCCGCTGCGGGAGCGGACGGCAGGAGAGCGATCACGGCGTCTTCGGCATCCACATGGCGCAATGCCCGGATCGCGTCGAGAAACGGCCCTGGCACGGGAGCCGAGGGAAGAACCCGTGTGATCGCGTCCCCGATCGGCAGCTCCCCCGCTCCCTGTCCGGCCAGGGCGACCAGCAGCGTGAGCCGCCGCGGCCAGCTCGGATCGTCGGCGTCCGCATCAAGCAGTACGCGGAGCATCACCTGTCGGCAGGTGAACAGGATCGCGGCGACGTCGTCGGGCGGGATCGAGTGATCGGCCAGCGCCAGGCCGATGATGGAGGGGACGTGGGAGCCGTCCGGGAAGTGCCCGCGCCGGTGGAGCCCGCGCAGGCATGCCACCGCCGGCCCGCCGAACAGCAAAGGGTCCCGTGCGGCGATGGCCGTCAATGCGCCGATGTCACCGCGGTCCGCCAGGTCACCGAGCAGTTCCATCCCGCGCCGGCGAAGGCCCGGCGGCAGATCCGGATCGTCAACGACCTGCCGGAGCAGACCGAGGTTCCCGTGATGGGCGGCAGCCAGGATTGCGGCATCGGCCACCTCAGGCCGTGTGATCACCGAGTCGGCAGCGAGAAAGGGAGACAGGCGTCCCGGCGCCAAGGGATCCAACGCCGCCCACGGCTCGGCGAGTTCACGCAGTACGGCGGCGACGACGGCTGCGCTGTCGACACCGAGCAGGCTGATCGCATACTCGCGAACCAGTGCGGGAGCCAGCAGGCCCGCGTGCAGCCCCTGCCGGGCCAACTGCAGCGCCGCGGCCTGCAACACCGGGTCGGCGCTGTCCACCAGCTCGTTCACGAGTTGCTCGGGCCGGTGCGCGCAGGTGATGGTCAGTTCCCGCACGGCCTGGTACAGCAGTTCGCCCAAAGGCTCCTTCCGGATCACCGTCGGTTCGTTCAGAAGCTCAGCGCGCAGCCAGGCGATCTGCACCCGTGCCGGCAGCTCGGCCGTACGCCATGACGGCCGGCGGAGCCCCTGGCGATACGGCCCCAGTCGCTCATGGAGCCGCGCCAGGACGAGCGCCGCCTCCGGCGGTCCCTCCACCACTGCCGGCAACAGCCCCGCGAGCTCGGCCGTCTCAAGCCCGCCGCCCGTCCGGCCCGACGTGACGCGCTCGGTCAGCAGGACCAGCCCCAGATACCGCAGGCTGGGATCGTCGTGCCGGATGAGGAGTCCGAAGACGGCCGGCGGGCAGAGCTGCGCGTCAAGATGGCCGGCCAGCCAGCCGACGTCGGCTCGACGCACCGCATCGTGGAAGGGCTTGTCCGCCGACGTGATCATCGTCGGATGCTAACGGGGACGTTCCCCGCCCCACCAGCGAGAAACGCGACCGGCTGTGCCAGAGCCGTGGGTCACCAGGGGCGGAGCAGTTCGCGGAGGGCGTCGGTGTCGCCCAGCAGGGCGTCCGTGTCGCCGTCCGTGAGGGAGGGGTCCGCCACCGGGTGGAGGGCGGGGTCTCGGAGGGCTGTCGCCAGGGCGGCGACCTTGTGGTTGAGGACCTCGTTGACCCGCTCGTCGACTGTGTCGGCGGCCAGCAGCACCGTGCAGGTGGGGCGGGCCTCGGCGGGCAGGCCGAGGCGGTGCGTGCGGTCGAGGGCCTGGAGCCAGGTGCCTGCGGCGTAGCCGCGGTCCAGGTGCACCTGGTCGCTGGACGCCAGGTGCAGGGAGACCCCCTCGCCCAGGGTCTGCGGGGTCGCGACGAGGGCCCAGCAGTCCTCGTCGTGGCGGAAGCGGTCGAGCTCGGCCTTGCGGCCGTCCAGCGGGGTGGCGCCCGTGACGACGGCCGGACGGTGCCGGGCCAGCGCCGTGACCAGCGCCTCGATGTTGCCGAGGAAACCCGACCAGACGACGGTCCTGCGGCCCTGGGCGCGGTGCTCCGCCACGAGTTGAGCGGCGCGGACCACCTTGGCCGGGCGGATGTGCCGGGTCGGTTCCGCCACCAGGGAGGCCAGGTCCGCGTGGCCGGGCCCGTCCAGCGGCAGCGACCACGGCCGCCCCGGGGCGAAGACCGCGGCCGGGTTGGCCGCGGCCGCGATCAGGTGCAACAGGGCGCGCCCCGCCTGGGCCGCCACCGCCCCCGAGGCGGATCCCCCGGCCCCGGCGGCGTCCTGCGCCCACCGCCGTACGCGGCTGGTCATGGCGTCGTACAGGGCGCGGTGGGAGGCGTCGAGGCTGATGCGTTCCACCCGTAGGTCCAGGGGCGGGAGTTCGAGGTCGTCCTTGGTGGCGCGTACGTAGGCCCGGTCCCGGAGGTGGGCGAGGTCGCCGTGGACGAGCCGGTGTCCCTGCCCCGGCCACACCAGGTCGAACACGGCCTCCAGGTCGCGGGGCCGGTTGGGCATCGGGGTACCGGTCAGGACCATCACGGCGTCGGCGCGGCGGGCGAGTTCCGCCGCCTCCGCGCCGCGCCGGGAGGCTGCGCCGGCCTTGGCGCGGTGGGCCTCGTCGAACACGGTGAGGACTTTCCGCCCGCGGGACCAGCCGGCGAGCGCGGCGCGCACCGCCGGGTCGCCGAGGCGCTCGTAGTTGAGTACGACGACGGTGTCGGTGCGCGCCATGACCCGGGGCCGTACGGCGACGGCGGGCGCCCGGTCCGGCGCGAAGCAGGCGCGGGCCTCCTCCACCCATGCCTCGAACGCGGAGGGCGGTGCGACGACGAGCAGGGCGTGCGCGGCCCCCCGGGCCCGCAGTGCGGTGAACACGGCGTAGGCCACGGTGGTCTTCCCGGAGCCCGGCACGGAGAAGTTCGCGCCGCCGCCGGCGCGGAGCAGCCGGGCGGCGGCCGTGCGCTGGAAGGGGAGCAGCGTCCGGACGAAGCCCAGGGCCGGGAGGTCGATGTCGCCCGGCCACGCGGACTGTTCGGCCGTGTCGGCGGCGAGCAGCGCGGCCAGTCCGTCCGCGGCTGCGGCTCCGCCCGCGCGCAGCCGTTCGGCGGCCGGGGTCCAGGTCCAGCGGGCTGCCGCCGCGGGATGGCGGGCGAGCAGCCGGGGCAGGGCCCGGGCCCGGTCGCGGCGGACGACGATCGAGACCGCGGTCACGGCCGTGGCGGGCGTGCCGTGCACGGCCGGGCCGAGGAGGGCAGCCACGTCCTGCCACCACCGGTCGGTGACGTGCTCGGGCCGCCGGACCATGGGCCGGCCGGCGTCGTCCACGGCCACCGTGCCGGTGACGCGGCCGGCCTCGGCCCCGGCCGGTGTACTGGCGACGCCACGGTCCTCTGCCTCGGCGGGCGCCTCGGCCGGTGCCTCGGCCTCCGCCGAGGTCACCGGCGGGCCTGCTGCCTGAGGTAGGCCATCACGCCCTGGCGGAGGAAGCGGCGCAGGGTTTCGAGGGATTCGTCGGTGCCGTTCTCCACGTCGGGGTCGATACCCACCTCGTCGATCATGAGGGGCAGGTTCTCGTCGTCGGGGTCGTAGGCCTCCTCGCCCTCCCCGTCCTCCTCATCGTCACCGGCTCCTACGGCGTCCACGCGGATGCTGGCGAGCCCACGCGCCCGATCGGCCAAGTTGTCGATGCCGTCGGCCAGGGCGTAGATCTGTTCCTCCCACGTGCCGGTCTCGGCGGATGGACCAGCGTCTCGCCGCTCGTCCTCCTCTTCCGGACCGTCCGCCCACAACGGGACGGCGACGGCGGAGCCGAGACCCTGACCGTCCCGGTGGTCGCTGCCGTCGGCCCGGAATTCGGCGGCGGGCAGCGTGGATCCCGCGAAACCGTCCGCGCCCGCGCCGGGCCTGCCACCGATGCCGGGAGACTTGGCCCAGGCCCGCCGCAGCCATTCCTCCAGCATCTCTGCGCCGGTCGCCGGATCGAGCGGGACCACGGGGTCCTTGACGATGGCCGCGCGGACGATCGCTTCGAGCTGGTCGATTCCCTCGGCAGAGCGGGCCGCGTTCATGACCACGACGTCCGCTTCGACCTTCGTCACCCCGCCACGGCCGCCACGGCCGGTCAGGGTCATCGAGGACGGATGCGGGACCAGGCGCGGGGCGCCGTCGGAGCGCGTGCCGCCGTCCTTCCGGAAGTAGTTGCGCAGGGCCGGGTTGGCTGCGTGTGCGACGAGGGCGAGCACGGCCAGGGCCCGCTGATGGCAGCCGAGGCGGTTCCGCTGGGCTTGTACGGATGCCGCCAGTTCCCTGCGGGCGCCTTCGGCGATCTCCTCGACGTCCCGGTCGATCAGCTCGGTCCAGTTGCCGTCATGGTGTTCGATGCCGCGCAGCTCCGGTTTGCGGAAGGAGCGGGCGGTCACGGCGGTGAACTGGCCCATTTCGCCGTCCCCTTCAAGGCCTGCGACCAGACCGGCCAGTGACGCGGTGGTGGTCGCCGCCTGCAGGGGCGAGTTGGGCACCCGCAGCCGCTTGAGCGTCTCTCGCACCACGGCGTACCGGCTGGGGACGGCAGGATCGTCGACCACCGTGGAGACCATGACGTGCGTGGTGGCCACGACGCGGTTGCGATAGGGGATGCGCGACGGGTCGTCCGCCCAGGGCACTTCCGTGTCGCCGAAGAAGACGTCGCGCTGCTCCTCGGCGAGGTAGTTGCGACGGACGAGGTCGTTGACGACGGTACGGGCCTTGAAGGCCTCGTCGTCCGACTTCCCCCAGAGGGTCGGGTTCTGCCCCTTGACGTGGAAGCGGGCCATGTCGGCGTAGACCACGTCGTGGACGCTGTTCCTCCGGTAGGGCTGGACGGCGATGCCGATGTCCATCCGGGCCGTCATCATGCGCAGCGTGGCCTTGGCCTCGAGCGGGGCGCCGTCGAGCCAAGTCTGCACCGCGGACCTGGTCCGGCCCGCCGGCCAGACGGCGAAGGACGCCTCCTCGAAGCGCAGTGTCCGGTGGGCCGCCTCGATGCTGTCCGGGGTGTGCGCCCGGACGGTCAGGGAGCCGTCCGGGTACTCCCAGTGCATCGTGGACAGGTCCGCGTGCGTGCCCATCAGCTGTCCCATGAAGGACTGGGCGACGCTGACCCGGGTCCAGCCGTCGTCGGTCTCGACGAGGTGCCCGCGCTCGTCGTCGGACACGTACATGTCGTACACGAAGCCGCGGATCTCCTCGCGGATGCCTTCCAGGGCGAGCGAGTCGGTGAACTCCTTCTCGGCCTCGGCCACATAAGCGGCCGGGTCGCGGACCTGCTTCTGCGCCTTGGTGATGTTGATCAGGTGTTCGGCGGAGCGGGCCTCGATGCGCAGGCCGGAGCCGACCTCGTGGATCAGCGACTGCCCGTGGCCACGCATGATCCGCTGGGCGGAGGCCGCCATGCGCGGCTGAACGGTGGCCGGGCGCACCATCGGGACGCACACCACGAGCTGGGCCACCGACAGCAGCCCTGCATGGTTGCGCCGCCATTGCGCCCGGCGCACGGCCTCGATGTTCTCCCGACCGCCGGCCGATACCGCTTCGACGGCCCGGACGAACCCTGCGGGGGTCTCCTCGGGCGGGCAGCCGTGGGCCTTGGCGTACCACTCCATGACGGCCTTGCCGAGTTCGGTGGGCGGCTCCCCGTCGGAGAGGGCGGGTTCGCCGCGCAGGGGCTCGAAGACCGGCGGCAGCAGGGGGAACACGCCGTCGAGCGGAACGGGGTCTGAGATCAGGTTCTCGTGGCGGGGCTCGAGGAACCGGAAGGTGCTCTTACGGGCAGCCATGGGTGGCAACCTCCTCAGGGTCGACACCCGGCACGGCGCGGAGCCCCAGCACGCATGCGGTCACCCGGGCCGACGGCGCGAAGGGCGCCGGTGCAGGGCCGTGGAGGAGACGGGTATGCGTAAGGGAGGACACGGTGGAGGACGGGTGCGTCGTCGGTGCGCTGCAGGAGCGCGGAACTCAACTGCATGACGACGCAAGCGCCGCCTCCACAGACCGTCACCAGAGCCGGCCAGGCGCGTCGCCTGCTGCGGCGTGCGAGGGCGGATGGACTCCCGATGATGTGGAGCGACCACCCGTCGGAGGTGGTTGCGCAGCAGACCGTAGTGGACGACGCCTCAACTCGCGGAGAAAACCCTCAAGTTGGAATGAATGAGCGATGGCTTCCGGCCACACCGCCTCAGCGGGCGCCGGACGCCAGGCCGTCCACTTTCCGTTGCAGCGCGGCGATGTCGGCCCTCAGGGCGGCGATGTCCGCCTTGTCCGCCGACTGTTCCGGTTCCGCCAGCTGGACCACCAGCGCGCCGCCCGGTTCGAGGGTGACCTCCGTGGTTTCCGTGACGTCGTCGCCGCCCTGGTGGCGGACCGCCGCGTCCAGGTCGGCGCGGCGCAGGCCGTAGTGGCGGATCACCGGGGTGAGCCAGTGGCCGTCGCGGGCCAGGGTGGTGGGGGAGCCCTCCAGCAGGCGGCCCAGCCGTTCGTAGCGGGCCGCCGCCCGGACCACCACGGTGTTCACCGCGAGCAGTACGGCGGCCCCGAAGGCCGCTCCGACGACCGAGTCGTCCGGGCCGATCACGGCGTTCTGCACGACGTTGGCCAGCAGCAGCATGACGACCAGGTCGAAGGTGCTGAGCTGCGCCAGCTGGCGCTTGCCGACGATCCGGAGCAGCACGAGGATCAGCGCGTAGACCGCGACGGTGCGGAGCGCCTTCTCCAGGTACTGGACGTCGCTCTGCAGGAAGGGCGTGAGGACACCGTGGGCGGATTGCATCGGGTCAACGCTGGCACATGCCGACGGCGACCGCGGCGATCGACCCGCCGTCGACCGTGGTGGGGCGAGTGGCCGCCCGCCCCGCCGAGCGGGCGGCCGACCGCGTTACGGCTTCGGCAGGGCGCAGCCCGCCCGGTTCAGGTCGATCTTGTTGCCCGCGCCGATGCAGGGGACGATGAGGTACGTCTCCTGGGCGTAGTTGATGCCCTGGCGGACGGTGACGGTGCCGTTCTCGTCCACCTCGCACGGGTTGTTCTCCGTGCAGCGCTGCCCGTCCTCATTGCCCGTGTTGTTGACCGCGACGACCTTGCCCGTCGTCGTGTCGATCACCGGGGAGCCCGAGGTGCCGCCGATGGTGTTGCAGGACGAGGTGTAGCGGACGGAGTCCTTCCAGGTCCACTCGCCCTCCTTGAGGCGGTACGCGAACCCGTCCACGTTGCAGCTGTAGATCCGCTTCCAGTACCCGGACACGACCTTGATCGCCGTGCCCTGCACCGGGCGGGCGTCGTTCAGGGTGAGCGCGCCGATGCCGTACTGGCTCTGGATCTGCGCGTACGTCTTGGTCAGCTGGTAGACCGAGATGTCCGTGTCGGTCATCGTCGCGTACGCGATCTTGCTGGCCCGCAGCGTCGCCACGCGCGAGCCCGACGCGCCCAGCAGCGAGAACGAGCGGCTGGACGGCTGGTCCTTGACGACCTCGCCCGGCCCCGGGAAGCCGGTCTCGATGCAGTGTCCGTTGGACAGGACGAGCGCGGGGTCGGTCGGCAGGGAGCCGGGGGCGCGGACGACGGAGCCGGAGCAGTTGCTGAGCGCGACCGTCCCCGCGTAGTTCACGGTGACGGCCGCCGCGGCCTTGTCCTGGGGTTCGGAGGCGACGGCCGGAGCTGCCGCCGCTCCTATCAGGAGCAGCGAGAGCAGGGCGCCGGCGAGAGGCTTGTTCATGTGGGGGTTCCCCTCTGATGACGAAGCACGATGCACGAGGCAACCGAAGATCCTCCGGTTGTCATGCGCATTGTTGGGAAGTCCGCCTCAACTGACAAGCCTGTACGCCCGGTTGGCAGATGCCACACCGGTGTCAGGTTCCGGCCATGATCAGCGCAGCAGGCGCTCCCGCAGCCGGCCCGTCGTCGCGGGCGTGATCCCGACGCGCGTGGCGAGATAGCCGGCCGCGGAGCCATAGCGCGTGGTCAGGTCGGCGAGGACGAGGGAGAGGATCGTCGCCGGGGCGCGGCCGTACGCGGGCCAGCGCATGGTGCGGCCCGGGTTGGCCGCGTGCCAGTCGGCCGTGAGGCGGGCGGTGGCCAGCTCGGTGAGCGCGAAATCGGCCAGGATCTCCTCCTCGGACACTTCGAGGAGGGTCAGGACGAATGCGGCGATCAGGCCGGTGCGGTCCTTGCCGGAGGTGCAGTGGAAGACCGCCGGGCCGGGGTCGGCGGCGATGAGCTCGATCGCCGCGCGGATCTCCTCGACGCCGTCCTCGGTCACCTCGGCGAACCGGTCGGCCAGGTACCGCCAGGGGTCGATGCCGGGGTCGATCGCGGCCTGGTCGTACGGGCGGTGCTCGATGCTCAGGTTGGCGTACGTGAACCGCTCGGCCTCCGGGATCCGGCCCTTGGCCTCGATCTCCCAGGGGTAGCGCAGGTCGATGACGGTCCGTATGCCCAGCCCGAGGAAGCGCTCCCAGTCGGCGCCCGCCAGCTTGCCGAGCGAGTCGGAGCGGTAGAGCGCGCCCCAGGCGACGGTACGGCCGTCGGCGGAACGGTAGCCGCCCAGGTCACGGAAGTTGTGCAGGCGCTCGAACTCGATGTGGCGGCGGTGCGTGTTCGTGGGCAGGTCGATGGCCGGGTCGGTCAACTGGGGCTCCTCGGGGTGCGGTTGTCGCCCCAGGATGCCCCAGGTGCCCCCGGTGCCCCGAGGACCCCCCCGGCCTCACGCTTGCGCGCGAGCGTGAGGCCGTCCGCGATCGGGAGCATCACCGACTCGACCCGCTCGTCGGCGCGCACGTGCGCGTTGAACTCCCGGATGGCCAGGGCGTTCCCCTGCGCGGTCGCGTGTACCGCCTCTCCCCCGTACAGGACGTTGTCGGCGAGGATCAGCCCGCCGGGGCGCAGGCGCGGCACGAGCTCGTCCCAGTAGGCGCGGTAGCCGGGCTTGTCGGCGTCCAGGAAGACCAGGTCGATCACCGGGTCCTGCGGCAGCGCGCGGAGCGTCTCCAGGGCCGGGGCGATCTCGAGGTCGATCCGGTCGTCCACCCCGGCCGCCTTCCAGGCCTCCCGGGCGATCGCCGTCCACTCCTCGGAGACGTCGCAGGTCAGGACCCGCCCGCCGGCCGCCAGGCCCTCGGCCAGGGCGAGCGTGGAATAGCCGGTGAAGGTGCCGACCTCGACGATCCGGCGGGCCCCGACCGTCTTGCCCAGCAGGGTGAGGAAGACGCCCTGCTCGTGCGGGACCTGCATCTGCGCCGGGCGGCCGAGCTCGCGCGTGCGCGCGATCAGCTGCTCCTGGACCGGGCTCGGGGGCTCGGCCTGCGCCACCAGGTACCCGTACACCTCGGCGGTGAGGTGCACCGTCTTCACATCGTCGGCAGTCCTGCTCATGTCGTCCGTACACCCCTCCGCGAGTCCGTCATGCCGTCGGGAGACCCCGCGCCGCCGGATCACCCCGCTGACCAACGACGCCGCCCCTGAAACGGCAACGGCAGGGACCCACCTGCGCCGTGGCGCGGCCGGGGCCCACCGGAACACAGTTCCGGCAGGTCGACAGGTAGGCACGAGCTGGCCCAGCGGATCGCCGCGGCCGGGCGGCGGACCGTACTGCGGGCCACGCTCGACGACTTCAAGAAGCCCTGGAAGGACCGGCACCTGTACGACCGGGAGTCCGGCGAGGGCTACTACCGCAACGCCTACGCCTACGACAAACGCGCGGCCAAGCGGCTGCTGCCGGACCCCTGCCGGTCGGCGCAGGCCGCGTCCTGTGCCCTGTGTTCCATCGATCCGCTGACCCAGCGGGACCACTCCGCCGAGACCGTGCCCGTTCCCGCCGACGCCGTCCTGATCGTCGACGGGGTGTTCGCGTTCCGGCCGGAGATCGACGGCTACTCGGCCTTCGACCGGACCCGCCTGCTCGGCTGACGGTCAGCCCGCCGGGTGGAGTGCCGCGTACTCCAGGGGGGCCGACGGGTCGATCGTGAGCCCGTACGGCGCCGGCTCCGCGCCCGCGCGGACCAGCAGGTCGCCGATCGCCGCGATCATCGCCCCGTTGTCCGTGCACAACGTCATCGGCGGCACCCGCAGTTCGATGCCCGCCGAGGCGCAGCGCCGTTCCGCCAGCGCCCGGACGCGGGAGTTGGCCGCCACTCCGCCGACCACCACCAGCGTCTTCACGCCGTACGCCCTGCAGGCCGCGACCGCCTTGCGGGTCAGTACGTCGGCCACCGCCTCCTGGAGCGAGGCCGCGCCGTCGGCCACCGGCGGCTGCTCCCCGCGCTGCCGGCAGCCCTCGGCCCAGCGGGCGGCGGCGGTCTTCAGCCCGGAGAAGGAGAAGGAGTACGCGTACGGGTCCTCCCCGCGCGGCCCGCCGGTCAGCGGGCGGGGGAACGCCACCGCCTTCGGGTTCCCGCCCCGCGCCGCCCGGTCGATGGCAGGGCCGCCCGGATACGGCAGGCCGAACACCCGGGCCACCTTGTCGAAGCACTCCCCGGCCGCGTCGTCCAGGGTGTCCCCGAGGTGCAGGATCGGCTCCCGTACGAGGTCCCGTACGAGCAGCAGCGAGGTGTGCCCGCCGGAGACGACCAGTACCACGCAGGGCTCGGGCAGCGGCCCGTGCTCCAGGGTGTCGGCGGCGACGTGCCCGGCCAGGTGGTGCACCCCGTACAGCGGTACGCCCAGCGCGTACGCGAGGGTCTTGGCCCCGGCCAGTCCGACCTGGAGCGCGCCGGAGAGGCCGGGGCCGGTGGTGACGGCCACCGCGTCGAGCTGGTCCGCGCGCAGTCCGGCCCGGTCGAGGGCCTGGCGGACCACCGGGTTGAAGGCGTGCAGGTGGGCGCGGGCCGCGATCTCGGGGACGACCCCGCCGAAGCGGGCGTGCTCGTCCATGCTCGACGCGACGACGTGCGCGAGGAGCCGGCCGCCCTGCACGATGCCCGCGCCCGTCTCGTCGCAGGAGGACTCGATGCCGAGCACCACCGGAGAACCCGTCATCACACCTGCACCAGACCCTTATTGCGAATAGTTCGCAATAAGGGTACCGGGTGCTAGCCGCGCGGGACGACCGTCGCCAGCACCGACGGCAGCGGGTACCAGTCCGCCGAGGCGATGGACGCGTGGTGCCGGGCCATCAGGCCGACCCGGTCCCGGGCCTGGGCCTCGGTCGGGTGCACCCCGTCGATGGCGGGCGCCACGTTGTGGGCGTCGGTGGCGATCAGCAGGTAGTGGTTGCGGTCGTACCAGGCGGTGTCGATGGAGCCTCCCGCATACGCGCTCGCGTCCCCGTCGAAGACCACGAACCACGGGCGCAGCGAGGCGTCGGCGTACCGGGCGCGCGGGTCGCCGGCCTCGGCCCGGTGCACGGCGGGGAAGGCGGCGGCCTGGCCGAGCCGGCCCGCGGCGGCGAGGGAGCGCAGGTGCTGGGCGTACTCCCGGTCGGTCCACAGGGTGTCGCCGGCGTTGCCCTCCTCCAGCGTGCCGGGGATCAGCTCCACCAGGAACTTCCCTGCCATCGCGGCGCGGCTCGGCCAGGCGCCGGCCCGGGCGGCGCTGTCCAGGTCGGGGTGGCCGGCGGCGAGCTGGCCGGGGCGGTAGACGGCGTCGCCGAGCTTCGAGGCCAGCAGCGCGTCGAGCTCGGCCGGGCCGCGCCCGAGGTTGGCGGCGAAGCCGTCCTTGAGCTCCAGCTTGAGGACGACCGGGCGGTGGCCGGGGTGGGCGTCGTGCCAGCTGCGGATGTCGGAGAGGCAGCCCGCGAGGTTCTGGTTGCGGGACTTGGTGCGCAGCTGGGCGGGGCTCGTGGCGTTCTCGCAGTTGTTGTCGTTGCCGAAGGGGTTGTCGTGGGCGACCCGCCAGGAGCTGCCGAAGAAGTTGGTCCACACGTCGAGTTCCAGCATCGCGGCGCCCGAGTCGAGGGCGTCCGCGAAGTACGGGTACTTGGCCTTCTCGTACGCGTTGTGCACGCCGACGCCGGTCGATCCCGCGTACGGGAGGTCGGCTCCTGCCCCCCTCGCGGCGGCCCCCGCCGGGGCCGTGCCCAGTACGAGGGCCAGGGCCGCCAGGCCCGCCGTCACCGCGCCCGCCATCCGGTTCCGCAATCCCATGCTTTCGGCTCCTGTCCGCCCAGTCGGTGCGCCATGAATCAACTCGCCGGGAGATTAGGTGAGTTGGGTGACATTCGGAAGGACGGCGGATGACGGGTGCCCGGCTGTGAGAACGGACACGTTCCGGATCCGGAACTGCCGTCATCACGCCGTCCGTCGAACAGGGGGTTGATCGGGATGCCGATCGGGGTTTCCGGGCGGGAGAGCCACATGTTCACCAAGGTTCACGGGCGGGCCGTACGGGTCTCCCTGCTCGTCGGCATGTGCTGCGCGGCGCTGATCGGGGGTGGCGGGTTCCTGTGGGAGCTGCGCGGCATCGCGGCGCACCTCGCGGACGGGGATCCCGCGGAGGGGAGCTACGTACAGGACCCGGCACAGGCCGACCGCGCGGCGGCGGCCGTGCTGGACGGCCTGGCGCGGGAGGCTCCGGCACAGGAGGTCCCGGCACAGGAGGTCCCGGCGCAGGAGGCTCCGGTACGGGAGACCCCGGCGCCGGAATCCGCCCCGCCGGGCCCGACCGCGCAGGGCACGGGCGGCCCCCCGGCCGGCGTGCACTGGCGGTCGGGCGGCTGGCAGCCCTCCGACCCGCTGGTCGCGCGGCCCGCGGCTGCCGAGCCCGCGACCGGGGCGCTGTTCTCGCCCGGCGAGGACGGGGACCAGGACCACCACTGCTCGGCCGGCGTGGTCCACTCCCCCGACGGCGACCTCATCGCCACCGCCGCCCACTGCGTGTACCGCGGCAGCTTCGGCTTCCGCACCAACCTCGTCTTCGCCCCGGGCTACCGGGACGGCGAGGCCCCGTACGGGATCTGGGTGCCCACCCGGATCGACGTGGACCCCCGGTGGACCGAGGACCAGGACCCCGACCACGACGTGGCCTTCCTCCGGATGCGCCGGCCCGGCCGTCCCGGCGAGCGCCTGGAGGACGCCACCGGGGCCCATACGATCCGGTTCCGGCCCGAACTGCCCGCGCCGGCCCGGGTCGTGGGCTATCCGAACGACACCGAGCACCCGGTGGAATGCTTCAACACCGCCCGCGCCGCGGGGCCCGCGCAGCTGCGGCTGGATTGCGCGGACGTACCCGACGGCACGAGCGGTGGTCCGGTGCTGACCGACGCGCACACCCTGATCGGGGTGGTCGGCGGCCGCGACGGGGGCGGGGACGAGACGACCTCGTACAGCAGCCGGTTCGACGAGGCGGTACGCGACCTGTACGAGCGGGCCGTGGCAGCCCCCCGCTAGGAAGATCAAGCCAGGGGGTGTCCGGCCGGACCCCGCCGTATCCGGGCAGACCCTACGAACCCGAGTCCGGCGGGCCGGGGTGGTGCGGCGGGTAGGCGGCGGTCTCCGGGGCCGTCGGCAGGCGCCACTTGGACAGGACCCGGATCACCGTGCCCGGGCTCAGCAGGGTGTTCGGCGAGGCCGACAGCGACAGCACGCCGAAGAAGGGCCGGGAGATCTCCGGGTCGGCGTTCGCACCCACGATCACCCGGGACATGTAGGCCTGCAGGACCTTGGTCGCCCGGTCGGGCGGCGGCCCCTCGGTCTCCGGGTAGCGCATGTCCTCGCTGGTGGCGATCTGCCAGGCCACGTCGGCGGCGGTGGCCGTACGCCGCTGGATCCGCCGGGCGGCCGCGGCGATCTCCCGGGGCGCCAGCCCCCGGATGGCGCCGGCCAGCGCGTCCGCCGCGAGGGCGGCCACCGTCATCCCGTGCCCGTACACGGGGTTGAACCGGCAGGCGGCGTCGCCGAGGACGACGAATCCGGCCGGCCAGCGGTCGAGTCGCTCGTAGTGGCGCCATTCGTTCGCGGTGCTCCGGAAGCCCGTCGGCGAGGAGAGCGGTTTGGCGTCGCGGAGGGCGTCGTACAGAGCCGGGGTGCGCAGGGTCCGGGTGTACTCGAGGAATTCCTCGTCCCCGGTCGGCGGGGCGTGTTCGCCGTTGCCGATCAGGGTCGCCAGCCAGCGGCCGTCGTCGAGGGGCACCAGCACGCCCCCGCGCGGGCTGTCGGGGCGGCCCTGGACGTACATGCCCTGCCAGCGGCGGGCCGGATCCGGCGGGACCTCGTAGTAGCGGCTCGAGTAGCCGAGACGGGAGTCGTAGCGGGTGGTCGCCGGGGCCGGGTGGCCGAGGGCGGCGAGCCAGGCCGGGGCCCGGGAGGTCCGCCCGGTCGCGTCGACCACGAAGCGGGCGGGCAGCGGGCCGCCCTCGCGCAGCCGTACGCCGGCCACGGAGCGGCCGTCCGGTCCGGCGACGAGCCCGGTCGCCGTGGATCCGGCGCGGACCCGGATGCGTTCGTCCCGCAGGACCTCCCTGCGGACCGTCCAGTCGATCAGCTCCCGGCTGCCCACCAGGATCCGGGACCCCGGGACCCGGTGGAACCAGTCGGCGGAGCTCAGCCACAGGAAGTCCCGCGGCGACTCCATCAGGGCCGCCCCGGCCGCGAGCAGCTCGCGGGTGACCCCGGGCAGCAGCTCCTCCATCAGCTCCAGGCCCCGCGACCACAGCACGTGCACGTGCCGGGACTGCGGCACACCGGGCCGGAAGGCCGGTCCGGTGTCCGGCAGTTCGTCCCGCTCCACCACGGTCACGCGCGCGAACCGCTGGGCGAGTGCCCGCGCCGCCAGCAGCCCCGCCAGGCCTGCGCCGAGGACCACTGCGTGGTCGTGGGCTTCTGGGTGGTTGTCCGTGTCGTCGTCCATGGCGCCGAGTCTCCCGTGGCGGACGCAACCGGGATCAGGTCCCGCCCGGGGCGCCCCGGGGCACCCCGGGGGCGGACGGGCTCACGGCGGGGCGCCCGGCCCGGATCACCTCAGCGCGCGAGGGAGCCGTACGGGATAGAGGTGAGCTTCTCCGAGGCCGCCCAGAGCCGTTCGCCGGAGGTGTCGTCCAGGGTCCACTTCGCCCGCCAGGAGCGGACGGGCGCCCCGCGCCAGCCGAGCCGCGGTCCGTAGAAGGCGTCGGGCTGCACCCCCGGCGCGGTGGCCGCGTACAGCGTGGGCAGGGCCCCGGAGGCCGCGGACTGGGCGAGGACGGCGGCGCCGACCCCCATCAGCCGGGACATGGGCCGGTGGCCCTCCTGGCGCGATGCCCCGACGTGCAGGTTGGTCGAGGCGTAGCCCGGGTGCGCGGCGGCCGCGACGATCCCGGAGCCGGCGGTCTCGAGGCGCCGGGCCAGTTCGTGGGTGAAGAGGAGGTTCGCGGTCTTGGAGCGGCCGTACGCGATCCAGCGCCGGTAGCGGTGCTCGCTGTTCAGGTCGTCGAGGTCGATGTCGCCGAGGGCGTGGAACCCGCTGGAGACGGTGACGATCCGGGCTCCGGGGTCCGCGGCCAGCAGCTGTGGCAGGAGCAGGCCGGTCAGCGCGAAGTGGCCGAGGTGGTTGACCCCGAACTGGGTCTCGAACCCGTCGGCGGTCCGCCCGAACGGCAGGGCCATCACGCCCGCGTTGTTCACCAGCAGGTCGAGGGAGGGCCTGCGCTGTCCGTAGGCCTTCGCGAACTCCCGTACGGAGTCCATGTCGGCCAGGTCCAGCGGTACGAACTCCACCTCGGCGCCCGGGACTTCGGCGCGCAGCCGCACCACCGCGGCCCGGCCGCGGGCCGCGCTGCGGCAGGCCAGTACCACGTCCGCGCCGCGCCGGGCGAGCTCCCGGGCGGCGACGTAGCCGATACCGCTGTTGGCGCCCGTGACGACGGCGGTCCGGCCGCTCTGGTCCGGGATGTTCTCGGCGTTCCAGCCAGGCATGCGGTCTCCCTCGCGAGGTGGGTCGAGCGGCGCGGTCACGTTGGGGTTACCGAGGGTAGACCTCGCCCTTCGCGGGGGTGGAGCCGGGGGCCGGTCACCCGGCCAGTAGGCTGCGGGTCCACCCGCTCCCTTCCCGTTCCCGAGGTACCGCGCAGTGAGCTCCGCACCGCCCCCCATGCCCGTGTCGGTCGTCGGCCTCGGCGCCGACGGCTGGGCCGGGCTCACCGCCGCCGCGCGTACCGCGCTGACCGGGGCCGAGGTGCTGATCGGCGGGCCGCGGCAGCTGGACCTGCTGCCGTCCGGCGAGTGCGCCGGCGAGCGGGTGGCCTGGCCGAGCCCGCTGCGGCCGGCCGTGCCGAAGCTGATGGCCGAGCACGCGGGCCGCCGGATCGCGGTGCTGGCGAGCGGCGACCCCATGTTCTACGGGATCGGCCGGGCTCTGGCGCAGGAGCTCGGGCCGGACGCTCTGCGGGTCCACCCGCACCCCTCGTCGGTGTCGTACGCCTGTGCCCGCCTGGGCTGGCCGGTGGAGGAGACCGAGGTGGTCACGGTGGTCGGCCGCCCGGTGGCCCGGCTCGCGGCCGCGCTGTACGAGGGGCGGCGGGTGCTGGTGCTCAGCGCCGGACCGGCGACCCCGGACGAGATCGCTGCTCTGCTTCGGGAGCGGGGCTTCGGCCCGAGCCGGATGCGGGTGCTGGAGCAGCTCGGCTCCGAGCGCGAGGACACGTACGAGGGGCAGGCCGAGAGCTGGGACCACGCGCCGGGCGATCCGCTCAACGTGGTGGCCGTGGACTGCCGCCGCGGCCCGGAGAGCGAGGTCCCGCGGCTCGGTGCGACCCCTGGCCTGCCCGACACCGCGTACGAGCACGACGGCCAGCTCACCAAGCGCCACGTACGGGCCGCGACCCTGTGCGCCCTCGCCCCGGCCCCCGGCGAGCTGCTGTGGGACATCGGCGGCGGCTCGGGCTCCATCGGCATCGAGTGGATGCGCACGCACCCCTCCTGCCGGGCCGTGGCCGTGGAGCGCGTCCCGGAGCGGGCGGCCCGCATCACCCGCAACGCGGCGGCGCTCGGCGTCCCGGGGCTGCGCGTGGTCACCGGCGCCGCTCCCGAGGCCCTCGCCGGACTCCCGGCCCCCGACGCGGTGTTCATCGGCGGCGGGCTGACCGCGCCGGGCCTGCTGGACTCCGCCTGGGCGGCCCTGGCCCCGGGCGGCCGGCTCGTGGTCAACACCGTGACCCTGGAGTCGGAGGCGGTCCTCACCGAGCGCTACCGGCACCACGGCGGCGACCTGGTCAAACTCGCCGTCGCGCACGCGGCGGCGGTCGGCGGCTTCACGGGCTGGCGGCAGGCGATGCCGGTCACCCAGTGGTCCGTGACCAAGCCCTGGGCTCGGACGGCCCCTCCCACAGCAGCGCACGAAGAGAACGAAAAGGATCCGACGACATGACCGTGTACTTCATCGGTGCGGGCCCCGGCGCCGCCGACCTGATCACGGTGCGCGGTGCCCGGATGCTGGCCGCCGCCCCGGTCTGCCTGTACGCGGGCAGCCTGGTCCCGCGCGAACTGCTGGCCGAGTGCCCGCCGGACGCCCGCCTGGTCGACACCTCGCAGCTGAACCTCGACGAGATCATCGCCGAGTGCGTACGGGCCCACGCGGCGGGCGAGGACGTGGCGCGGCTCCACTCGGGCGACCCGTCGATCTTCAGCGCGGTCGCGGAGCAGATGCGGCGGCTCGATGCGGCCGGCATCCCGTACGAGGTGGTGCCCGGCGTCCCGGCGTTCGCGGCGGCCGCGGCTGCGCTGAAGCGGGAGTTGACGGTCCCCACCGTCGGCCAGACCGTGATCCTGACCCGGATCGCCCAGCAGGCCACCCCGATGCCGCCCGGCGAGGACCTGGCCACCCTGGGCCGCAGCGGCGCGCTGCTGGTCCTGCACCTGGCCACGCGCTACGTGGACCGGGTCGCCGCCGAACTGCTGCCGCACTACGGGGCCGAGTGCCCGGTGGCGGTCGTGGCGATGGCCAGCCGCCCCGACGAGCTGATCCTGCGCGGCACGCTGGCCGACATCGCCGCCCAGGTGAAGGAGGCGGGCCTGGTCCGCACCGCGGTGATCATCGTGGGCCGTACGCTCGGCGCCGAGCAGTTCCGCGACAGCCACCTGTACTCCCCCGAGCGCGACCGGCATGTCTGCTGATCCGGCCGATGCGGCTGAACCGGCCCGCCACGTCCTGATCCTGGGCGGTACGACGGAGGCAAGGCGGCTCGCGGAGGCGCTGGCCCACGACCCCTCGTACCGGGTGACCACCTCGCTCGCGGGCCGGGTCGCGGCGCCGGTGCTGCCTCCCGGCGAGGTGCGGATCGGCGGCTTCGGCGGCCCCGAAGGCCTGGCGGCCTGGATCACCGCCCACCGGGTCACGCACCTGGTCGACGCCACGCACCCCTTCGCGGAGCGGATGAGCTTCAACGCGGCCCGGGCGGCGGCGCTTTCGGGCGTCCCGTTGCTCGCGCTGCGCCGCCCCGGCTGGTCCCCCGGCCCCGGGGACGACTGGCACTTCGCCGACTCGCTCGCCGAGGCGGCCGCAGCGCTGCCGGAGCTCGGCGGCCGGGCCTTCCTGACCACCGGCCGCATGGGCCTGCACACGTTCGCGCACCTGGCCGACACCTGGTTCCTGGTGCGCTCGGTGGACCCGCCGGACGCGCCCGTGCCGCCGGGGCTCGAAATCCTGCTCGACCGGGGCCCGTTCACCCTGGACGGCGAGCGGGAGCTGCTCGCGCGGCACCGGATCGACGTCCTGGTCACCAAGGACAGCGGCGGCTCCGCGACCGCCCCCAAGCTCACCGCGGCCCGCGAGGCCGGCATCCCGGTCCTGGTCGTCCGCAGGCCCCCCGTCCCGGAGGGCGTCGCGGAGGCGGAGTGCCTGGAGGCAGCCCTGGAATGGCTCGCGGGAACCCCGGGGTAGACCCCGCCCAGCCGTTGTCAGAGGGGTCTCCTACGCTCGTCGGCATGAGCACCACCACTCTGCTGATCCACAACGGCTCCGCCGCACCCGATGCCCCGGTCACCCGCATCGGCGGCCTTCCGCTGGCGCCCGCCGGCACGCAGTGGCCCACCTGTACGACCTGCTCCGGGCCGCTCCGGTTCATCGCGCAGATGGTCCTCGACGGCGGGCGCGGGGTCCTCTCCGTCTTCATGTGCGCGAACGATCCGGGCAGTTGCAAGGACTGGAGCGCAACGGCCGGCGGCAACAGGGCCTACCTCTTCCCGCCGGCCGGGCTGGTGCCGGTACCGCTGCCCGCACTCCCCACCGCCGAGGACGGGGACGAGGACGAGGAGGAGGACGTTCGGCAGCTCCGGGCGGTCCGTACCGTCGAGCGGGTGGCGGTGGCGGAGCGGGAGTACCGGGCCGCCTCCAAGGCCTGGTCCGAGAAGAGCGGACGCCCGACGTGCCACGTCCTCGGACAGCTCGGCGGCGCCCCCGACTGGCTTCAGTACGACGAGACGCCCGACTGCACCGGCTGCGGCGGCCCGATGGAGTTCGTCGCCCGGCTGGAGGAGGGGCCGGACCCCCTCACCGCCCCCAACTTCGGCTCCGGCAGCGCCTATGCGCACGCCTGCGAGCCCTGCGGCCGGGCGGCGTTCCTCTGGCAGTGCTGAGGGGGGCCGCCCGGCCTGCCGGTCAGGCCTCCGGGTAGCGGCGCGGGGTCCACGTCACCCGGGAGCCGTCCGGCCGCTCCGTGACCTGGGTCTGCGAGGAGCCGATCAGCAGGATCGTGCGCATGTCCACCTCGGACGGCTCCAGTTCACCGAGCGCGAGGATGCGGACCGACTGCTGCGGACCGCCCACGTCCCGCGCGACCACGACCGGGGTCTGCGGCGAACGCAGCTCCAGCAGCAGCGCCTTGGCCTGGGCGACCTGCCAGGTCCGGCTGCGTGAGCCCGGGTTGTACAGGGCGAGCACCAAGTCGGCTGCGGCGGCGGCGCGCAGCCGCTCCGCGATGACCTCCCACGGCTTGAGCCGGTCCGACAGGGAGATCGTGGCGTAGTCGTGGCCGAGCGGTGCCCCGGCCGCGGCGGCTGCCGCGTTGGCGGCGGTCACCCCCGGCAGGACCCGTACGGGCACGTCCTTGTACTCCGGCTGCCCCGCGACCTCCAGGACGGCGGTGGCCATGGCGAAGACGCCCGGGTCGCCGCCGGAGACCACGACGACCCGCTTGCCGCGGCGGGCGAGGTCGAGCGCGAACTCGGCGCGCTCCGACTCGACCTTGTTGTCGGAGCCGTGCCGGATCTGGCCCGGCTTGACGGGTACGCGGTCCAGGTACGTGGTGTACCCGACGAGCACCTCGGCGTCGGCCAGCGCCCGCCGGGTCTCGGGGGTGAGCCAGAGCGGCCCGGCCGGTCCGGTGCCGACGACGGCGACCTCGCCGGGCCCGGACGGCACGCTGCCGGGGTTGCCGATGCGGCTGGGCACGACGGCGACGGCGAAGTACGGGACGCTGTCGGGGTCGGTGTCGGCGAGGACGCCGGTCCGCTCGCCCGCCATGGTGGCGCGCTCGACGTACCGGGCCTCCGCCAGCCGCCCGCTGCCCTCCATGGCCCGGCGCACGGCGGGGAAGGTGCGGCCGAGCTTCATCACGACCGCGGAGTCCGTGGCGGCGAGGCGGGCGGTGAGCTCCTCCTCCGGCAGGGTGCCGGGCAGGATCGTCAGCACCTCCTCGCCCTCGACGAGCGGGGTGCCGAGCCGGGCGGCGGCGGCGCTCACCGAGGTCACCCCGGGGATCACCTCGGCCTCGTAGCGGTGGGCGAGCCGCTTGTGCATGTGCATGTACGAGCCGTAGAAGAGCGGGTCTCCCTCGGCGAGCACGGCGACGGTCCGGCCGGCCTCCAGGTGCGCGGCCAGCCGGGCGGCGGACTCCTCGTAGAACTCCTCCATCGCCCCCTGGTAGCCGCCGGGGTGGTCGGTGGTCTCGGTGGTGACCGGGTAGACCAGCGGCTCCTCGACGTGGTCCGCGCGCAGGTGCTCGGCGGCGATCGAGCGGGCGATCGAGCGGCCGTGGCGTGCGCTGTGGTACGCGACGACATCGGCCTCGGCGATGACCTGGACGGCCCGGAGGGTCATCAGGGAGGGGTCGCCGGGGCCGAGCCCGACGCCGTACAGCTTTCCGGTGCGGGCTGCGGTGCCGGCTGCGCTGCTCATTCTTCCTCGCTCGCGATCGCGTTGACGGCGGCGGCCGCGATGGCGCTGCCGCCGCGCCGGCCGCGCACGATCAGGTGGTCGAGGCCGGAGGCGTGGGCGGCGAGCGCGTCCTTGGACTCGGCGGCGCCGATGAAGCCGACCGGGACGCCGATGACGGCGGCGGGGCGCGCGGCGCCCTCCTCAATCATCTCGAGCAGCCGGAACAGCGCGGTCGGCGCGTTGCCGACGGCGATCACGGAGCCCCCCAGCAGGCCGCGGTCGCGCCAGACTTCGAGGGCGGCGGCGCTGCGCGTGGTGCCCATCTTCGCGGCGAGGGCGGGCACGGCCGGGTCGGAGAGGGTGCAGATCACCTCGTTGTCGGCGGGCAGCCGCTTGCGGGTGACCCCGCTGGCGACCATCTGCACGTCGCAGAGGATCGGCGCGCCGGCGGTCAGGGCGGCACGCGCGCGCAGCACGACGTCGGGGGTGTAGCCGAGGTCCTGGGGCAGGTCGGTCATTCCGCAGGCGTGAATCATGCGTACCGCGACCTGGGCGACGGAGGCGGGCAGCCCGGAGAGGTCCGCCTCGGCGCGGATCGTGGCAAAGGACTGGCGGTAGATCGCCGCGCCGTCCTTCTCGTACTCGAACACTGTGTACTCGCTCATTTCTTCGCTGCGTCGTGGGAGGTGGTGCGGCGTGCGTCCGCTAGGGCCGCGGGAAGTTCGGAGGTCTGGAGGCCGCGGCGCGGGGTGCGGCCGGCCGCGGAGAGGTCGTAGCCCGTGGGGGTGGCGACCACGTCCACCCACGCGGTGCCGCGGGGGTGCCCGCACCGGCGTTCGCACCCGGACCAGTGCACGGGCAGGGGGCCGGTCGCACGGGTGACGGCGGCGCGCGCGTCGGCGCGTACGTCCGCGAGGGATTTGGCGCAACCGGGGCGTCCGGTACAGGTGGTGACGGACCGCCAGGGGTCGTCGGGGGCGGTGACCAGCCCGGCCTCGGCGAGGGTGGCCAGCTCTTGTGCGGCGGCGCGGGCGGGCAGGCCGGGGACGACGATGCCGCGCCAGGGGGTCAGGCGGATGCGGCCCGTGAGGCCGGCCAGCAGGCGCCACTGCGCGGTGGTCAGGCGGCCCAGCGGTGCGAGGACGCTGAGCGCGGCGGTGCCGTGGGGGCCTTCGACGATGCCGGGCTCGGGGGCCGGGGAGCGCCGGGCGTCTTCCCGTACGAGGGCGGCCTCGATCCCGGCGGCGGCCAGCCGCACACCCAACTCACCGGAACCCAGGGCCTGTTCGGCGGGCAGCTCGGCAACCCGCCAGGCTCGGGTGCCGGCTTCCCGGACGGCGTCGAGGAAGTATGCGGCCGCCACGAGGGCGGCCCGGGGCGCGTCGGCCGCTGCCACGAGCAGGGCGTCGGCCGGGTCGGCCGTCCACAGCAGGGCCCGGTCGGCGTCCCGGGCGACCAGGTTCACGTCCGCGGCAAGGGAGGTGACGTCGCCGCGGCCGTCGTCGAGGGCGAACAGGAAGCGGCCGGACAGCCCGGCCGCGGGCGCGCTCGCGCACAGCAGCCGGTCCAGCTCCGCGACCCAGGGCGCCACGTCGGGCAGGCCGCGCCGGTCGAGGCCGGTCAGCGGCGAGGCGACGATGTTGCGGACGCGCTCGTGCGTGGGCGCGGGCAGCAGGCCGGCGCGGACGAGCACGGACTGCAGTTCGCCGCCGCAGCTCGCCCCGAGGCCGCGCAGTTGCGCGTTGCCGCGGGAGGTGAGGTCGATGTGCCCGTCGCCGAGCCGGTCCGCTGCATCGGCCAGCAGCGAGGCCGCGTCCGCGTCGAGCATCCCGCCGGGTACCCGGACCCGGGCCAGGAACCCGTCGTCCGCGGCGTGCAGCCGCAGCGCACCGGGGCAGGCGTCACCGCGGTCGCGTATGACGGGTTCGTCCCGCGATGCGGCGGAAGGGGGCTGGGGCGGCATGGCGGCGAGCATACCCACGATTCCCCCGCCCCGACCTGTGGCCGTCACCACCCACCCCTCCGCGCAGCGGTGGTGCGCGGGCGGGCTCGGCGCTCCGCGGAGCGGGGGGCGCGCGGGGGGTCGGGGGGCGGGGGCGGGTCCGCCGGCCGGGCGCCCGGGCGCGGGCCACCCCCACTCCCGGTCAGGGAGATCGCCACCTAAGATGACCAGCGGCGGAGCCACATGGCCCGCCGGGAGGAAGCCCGGTGCGAATCCGGCGCGGTCCCGCCACTGTGAACCCTGCAGAGCAATCCGCCGGGTGAGTCAGGAACTCCCGCTGTCCTCACTGCCCGGGGCGCGGAAACCCCGAGGAAGGCCTGCCGCCGCATGATCCTGCTGCTGTCGACGTCCGACACCGATCTGCTCAGCGCCCGCGCCGCGGACGGCCCCGTGCCGTACCGGTTCGCGAACCCGTCCCGCCTTCCCCTCGACGACCTGCCCGGGCTGCTCGACGGCGTCGACCTGGTCGTCGTACGCCTCCTCGGCGGCCTGCGCGCCTGGCAGGACGGCCTCGACCTGCTCCTGGCGCCGGCCCAGACCCGCCCGGTGGTGGTCCTGACCGGCGAACAGGCCCCGGACGCTCAGCTGATGGAGGCCTCCACGGTCCCGATCGGCATCGCGGCCGAGGCGCACGGCTACCTCGCCCACGGCGGCCCCGCCAACCTGGACCAGCTGGCCCGGTTCCTCTCCGACACCGTGCTGCTCACCGGCCACGGCTTCGAGCCGCCGGCCGCCGCGCCGACCTGGGGCCCGCTGGAGCGCACGCCCGGGACCACCGAGGGTCCGCGCATCGCCGTGCTGTACTACCGCGCCCACCAGATGAGCGGCAACACCGCCTTCGTGCACGCCCTGTGCGATGCGATCGAGGCCCAGGACGCCCAGGCCCTCCCCCTCTACGTGTCCTCCCTGCGCACTCCGGAGCCGGACCTGATCGCCGCGCTGGAGTCGGCGGACGCGGTCGTCACCACCGTCCTCGCGGCCGGCGGCACCAAGCCCGCCACCGCCTCGGCGGGCGGCGACGACGAGTCGTGGGACGCGGGCGCGCTGGCCGCGCTCGGCGTCCCGATCCTGCAGGCCCTGTGCCTGACCGGCTCGCGCAGCGCCTGGGAGGCGAACGACGAGGGCCTGTCCCCGCTCGACGCCGCGACGCAGGTCGCCGTGCCCGAGTTCGACGGCCGTCTGATCACCGTCCCGTTCTCCTTCAAGGAGCTCGACGAGGACGGCCTGCCCGCGTACGTGGCCGACCCCGAGCGCGCCTCCCGCGTCGCCGGCATCGCCGTCCGGCACGCCCGCCTCCGGCACATCGAGCGGCGCGACAAGAAGCTCGCGCTCGTCCTCTCCGCGTACCCCACCAAGCACTCCCGCATCGGCAACGCGGTCGGCCTCGACACCCCGGCCAGCGCCGTGGAACTGCTGCGCACCCTCATCGCGGGCGGCTACGACTTCGGCCCGGTCGAGGAGATCCCGGGCCTGGTCTCCGGCGACGGCGACGAGCTGATCCGCGCCCTGATCGAGGCCGGCGGCCACGACCAGGACTGGCTGACCGAGGAGCAGCTGGCCCGCAACCCGGTCCGGATCCCGGCCGCCGACTACAAGCGGTGGTTCGCCGAGCTCCCCGCCGAGCTGCGCGAAAGCGTCGAGGAGCACTGGGGCGAGGCTCCGGGCAACATGTTCGTGGACCGCTCCGCGAACCCGGAGGGCGACATCGTGCTCGCGGCGCTGCGCCGCGGGAACCTGCTCATCCTGATCCAGCCGCCGCGCGGTTTCGGCGAGAACCCGATCGCGATCTACCACGACCCGGACCTGCCGCCCTCGCACCACTACCTGGCCGCCTACCGCTGGATCCAGGCGCGCGCCGAGGACGGCGGCTTCGGCGCCGACGCGATGATCCACCTGGGCAAGCACGGCAACCTGGAGTGGCTGCCGGGCAAGAACGCCGGCCTGTCGGCGGCCTGCGCGCCCGACGCCGCGCTCGGCGACCTGCCGCTCATCTACCCCTTCCTGGTGAACGACCCGGGCGAGGGCACGCAGGCCAAGCGCCGCGTGCACGCCACCCTGGTCGACCACCTGGTGCCGCCGATGGCGCGCGCGGAGTCGTACGGCGACATCGCGCGCCTGGAGCAGCACCTGGACGAGTACGCGCAGATCTCGGCGATGGACCCGGCCAAGCTGCCGGCCATCCGCGCCCAGATCTGGACCCTGATCCAGGCCGCGAAGCTCCACCACGACCTGGGTCTGGAGGAGCGCCCGGACGACGAGGGCTTCGACGACTTCCTGCTGCACGTCGACGGCTGGCTGTGCGAGGTCAAGGACGCCCAGATCCGGGACGGCCTGCACGTCCTGGGCGGCGCCCCGACCGGCGAGGCCCGGGTCAATCTGGTCCTCGCGATCCTGCGCGCCCGTCAGATCTGGGGCGGCACCACGGCCCTGCCCGGCCTGCGCGAGGCGCTCGGCCTGGACGAGTCCGCGGCCACCCGTACGACCGCCGACGAGGCGGAGGCGGCGGCCCGCGCGCTGGTGCAGGCGATGGAGGACGCGCACTGGGCCCCGGAGGCGGTGGCTTCGGTCGCCGCCGGGTACGCGGCGGACGTGACGGCCGTACTGGACTTCGCGGCCCGGGAGGTCGTCCCGCGGCTGGCCGGCACGACCGACGAGATCGCGCACGTGGTGAGCGCGCTGGACGGCTCCTTCGTCCCGGCGGGTCCCTCGGGTTCCCCCCTCCGAGGCCTGGTGAACGTCCTCCCCACGGGCCGGAACTTCTACTCCGTCGACCCGAAGGCCGTCCCGTCCCGCCTCGCGTGGGAGACGGGCCAGGCCCTGGCCGACTCCCTCCTCACCCGCTACCGCACGGACAACGGCGAGTGGCCGGCCTCCGTAGGCCTGTCCCTGTGGGGCACGAGCGCGATGCGCACCTCGGGCGACGACGTCGCCGAGGCGCTGGCCCTGCTGGGCATCCGCCCGGTCTGGGACGAGGCCTCTCGCCGCGTCACCGGCCTGGAGCCGATCCCGCTCGAGGAGCTGGGCCGCCCGCGCATCGACGTCACGCTGCGCATCTCGGGCTTCTTCCGGGACGCGTTCCCGCACGTGATCGGCCTGCTGGACGACGCGGTACGGCTGGCGGCGTCCCTGGACGAGCCCGCCTCGGAGAACTACATCCGGGCCCACGCCCAGGCGGACCTGGCCGAGCACGGTGACGAGCGGCGCGCGACGACCCGTATCTTCGGCTCGCGCCCGGGCACGTACGGCGCCGGCATCCTCCAGCTGATCGACTCCCGCGACTGGCGTACGGACGCCGACCTCGCGGAGGTCTACACGGTGTGGGGCGGCTACGCGTACGGCCGCGGCCTGGAGGGCCGCCCGGCCCGCGCCGAGATGGAGACCGCGTACAAGCGGATCACGGTGGCCGCGAAGAACACGGACACCCGCGAGCACGACATCGCCGACTCGGACGACTACTTCCAGTACCACGGCGGCATGGTGGCCACGGTCCGCGCCCTGCGCGGCACGGCGCCGGAGGCGTACATCGGCGACTCCACCCGCCCGGAGACGGTCAAGACCCGCACCCTGGTCGAGGAGACGTCCCGCGTCTTCCGCGCCCGCGTGGTCAACCCCAAGTGGATCGAGGCGATGCGCCGCCACGGCTACAAGGGCGCCTTCGAGCTGGCGGCGACGGTGGACTACCTCTTCGGCTACGACGCCACGACGGGCGTGGTCGCGGACTGGATGTACGACAAGCTCACGGAAACCTACGTGCTGGACCCGACGAACCGCGCCTTCCTGGAGGAGGCCAACCCCTGGGCCCTGCACGGCATCGCGGAACGCCTCCTGGAGGCCGAGTCCCGCGGCATGTGGGAGAAGCCGGACCCCCAGATCCTCGAATCCCTCCGCCAGGTCTACCTGGACACGGAGGGCAACCTGGAAGGCGACTCGGAGTAGTCCGCACCGCACGGAGCCGGACCGGCCTCCTCACCGCGTACGGGTGGGAAGGCCGGTCCGGCTCTTTGCGTTCCGGCTCCCGGGCGGCTCAGCTCAGCCGTACGGGCAGGCTGAGGAGCCCGCGGTGGCGGGGGTTGGACTGCCACCGCGCCTCGTGCGTCTCGTGCAGCCGCAGGCGGGGGAAGCGCTCGAGGATCCGGGTGAGGGCGATCTCGCCCTGCAGGCGGGCGAGCGGCGCCCCGAGGCAGTGGTGGATGCCGTGGCCGAAGGCGAGGTGGCGGCCCGCGTCGGTCCGGCCGATGTCGAACCGGTCGGGGTCGGCGAACACGGCCGGGTCCCGGTCGGCGCCGAGCAGCGAGATCTGGACGAACTCGCCCTTCCGGATGGTCACTCCGCCCACCTTGATGCGCTCGGTGGCGTAGCGGAACGACGCGAGGCCGGACGGGGACTCGTAGCGCAGGACCTCCTCGACCGCGCCGTGCACCAGCTCCGGGCCGGCGCGCAGGGCGGCGAGCTGGTCGGGGTGGGTGAGCAGGGCGTGGACGGCGTTGGCGACGAGGTTGACCGTGGTCTGGTGGCCGGCGACGAAGAGGAGGAAGGCCATGGAGGTGATCTCGTCCTCGGTGAGGGCGTCGCCGTCCTCGTCCCGGGCGGTGAGCAGGGCGGACAGCAGCCCGTCGTCGTCCGGGTTCTCGCGCTTGAGGGCGATGAGGGCGCGCAGGTAGCCGAGCATGCTCTCCGCCGTGAAGACGGAGACCTCGCCGTCGTCCTGGCCGCCGCCGAGGCTGTTGCCCCGTATCCGGAGGATCTCGTGGTCCGCGTCGGAGGCGCCGAACAGCTCGAAGGCGACCGCAACCGGCAGCGGGAGGGCGAACTCCGAGATCAGCTCCGCCTCGGCCTTCCCCTCCAGGGCGTCGAGCAGCCCGCCGACGAGCTGTTCGACCATGGGCCGCAGGCTTGCGGTGCGGCGGGCGGTGAACGCCTTCTGGACGAGCTTGCGCAGCCGGGTGTGGTCGGGCGGGTCGGCGTTGAGCATGTGCGAGAACATCGCCGCTCCGGGCCCCTCGGTGAGCCCGATGTGCCGGCCGAACCGCTGGGCGGCCTGGTTCTTCGACAGCCGCGGGTCGGCCAGGAGGGCCTTCGCCTCCGCGTGGCCGGTGACGACCCAGCCCTCGACCGCTCCGGGGCCGGGGTAGCGCAGGTACCGGATGCCGCCGTCCTGCCGCCGGCTCCGATAGATCTCGTGGGCGCGGTCCTGCCAGTCGTCGGCCAGGATCTCGGCGTTGTTGCGGTCACGGCCCTGGCGGTCGTGGGTCTTGCGGTCACGCATGGTGCACCCGGTTCTTGTGGCCGACGTGGACGGTCTTCACCCCGAGGAGGCCGACGAGGGGCACGTCGGCGGTGCGCTGGCCGGGGGCCACGACGAGTCCGGTCCGGCGGATGTGGTCGAGCAGGAGTTCCGCCAGCGGCATGACCATGTGCCGCCCCCAGCAGCGCTCGCTCGCGTGGCCGAACGGCATGTATCCGGGGGTGGTGTCCGGGTCGAGGACGTCCCACCGGGCGGGCCGGAACTCCTGCGGCGCGTCCCACAGGGCGGGGTCGCGGTGGGTGAGCAGCGGCAGCACCAGTACGTCGTCCCCGGGCCCGATGCGGGAGTCGAGGGCGGGGTACTCGGGGCTGCGGTTGCGCAGCAGGTTCCAGGAGGGCGGCAGCAGCCGCATCGCCTCGTAGAGGATGTTCCGGTTCGAGTCGCCGTCGTCGAACGGGGAGCCGAGCCACAGGGCGTTCGCGACGAGGGTGGAGACGGTGAAGCAGACGGGAGCGGCCGCGCGCCGGTACATGCCCATGGCGTACCGGCGGTCGTGGTATCCCCCGGCCTCGGCGAACAGGCTGCCGATGTGCGTCAGGTGCGGGCCGGGCCGGGGCCTGCGCGGGAGCGCGGCTCCGGCGACGATCGTGGACCAGGTCAGCTTCGGGTCGATCTCCAGCGTCCGGGACATCAGGATCCGCAGCCGCGCGGGGTCGTCGCGCAGGATCAGATCGCGGAGGAAGTGGTGGCCGGTGAGGGGCCACGGCCCCGACAGATCCGTGTCCTGCGGTATCGGGCGCTCAAGGGCTTTGCGCACGTCCTTTCCGATGGTGCGCATCACGGAAGAGGCCTCGGTCTTGGAAATGGACCGGCCGTGCAGGGGTTTGAATGTCGGCCGCTCGGTCTCGGTGGCCTTTCGCGCGGCGAGAATTCTGTCGGAGAGTTCCGCTCCGGCAATTCCGATGGTGTCCGGCTCCAGCCGGACGAGATCCTTTCCCAGATGATCGTCGATGAGTGCCTGGAGTCGCGGGGCGAATACGGTGGCGCGGCGCGTGTGCGCACGCGCCAGGGGTGTGGCTGGCATATGAGGGCTCCGGGGAATGCCGAAGGCCCGTACACGGCGGGGCCGGAAGGGCCGGGGTCGGCCCTGCCGGGTACGGGCCCGGTGCTGGTATTTCCGGCTTAGTACCAGAAGTACCAGGCGCTCTGCTTCAGGCTCGGCTCGCTCTTCTTGACGAACGAAAGGTCCCGGCAGATCGGGGCGCTGCGCAGGGCGGCGAGAATCGTCTTCTTCATGTCTTTCCCCTATTTCACGTGTGCTTGCGCACATCAATGGTCCGACCGGGCACGGCAGTTGATATGCACGGGAGGTACACCCGCCGTGTTGCGTGGCCGTTGCAGCGAGTAGACACGCAAGTGACGGAAGTAGTCAATGGTTCCGCCTTGGCGCTGACCGAATCCGATACCCGGAAGGACTTCCTCCACGCCTTCGAATGAAATCGAACGCCGCGTGACAGCACGAATACCGGAACCTCTCGGATTTGGCTTATTGCCTGCACATGTGGGTGAGCGCGAACCGTGGACGGTCATACGGCGTTCGACCCGGCACCCGGCGGGCCGGCCGCGGGCCCTCGCGGCACGGGTGCCATATATCCCGCCAGGCGCCTGCGCCCCGGAACGGCTCGTGCGTCACCTGAAGCGGTGAACTCTCCCTTGTCCCGGCGGCAACCGGGGTAGGGCACTGCTGATCTCGTGCGGGGGGCCGCAGGCAAGGGCCCCGCGCCCTCGGACGGAAAGGTCCATCCCGCCGTGACACAGCCGTTTCGACTGCCGGACTTCTACGTGCCCTATCCGGCACGACAGAACCCGCACCTGGAGGCCGCGAGAACGCACACCCGGCAGTGGGCCCGCGACTTCGGGATGCTGGAGGGGTCCGGCGTCTGGACGCAGAAGGACCTGGACTCGCACGACTACGCGCTGCTGTGCTCGTACACGCACCCCGACTGCGGCGGCGACGCACTGGACCTGGTCACCGACTGGTACGTGTGGGTGTTCTTCTTCGACGACCACTTCCTGGAGGTCTACAAGCGCACCCAGGACCGCGAGGGCGCCAAGGAGTACCTCGACGGGCTGGCCGCATTCATGCCGATGGACCTCGCCGACGGGTTCCCCGAGCCCGCGAACCCGGTCGAGGCGGGCCTCAGGGACCTGTGGTCGCGGACGGTGCCCGCGATGTCGATGGACTGGCGGGAACGATTCTCCGAGTCGACGAGGAACCTCCTCAACGAGTCGATGTGGGAGCTCCACAACATCAACATCGGCCGGGTGGCCAACCCGCTCGAGTACATCGAGATGCGCCGCAAGGTCGGCGGCGCCCCCTGGTCCGCGGGGCTGATCGAGTACGTGTCCGCCGAGGTGCCGACCCGGGTGGCGCACGCGCGCCCGCTCGAGGTGCTGCGCGACGCGTTCTCCGACGCGGTGCACCTCCGCAACGACATCTTCTCCTACCAGCGCGAGGTGGAGCAGGAGGGCGAACTCTCCAACGCCGTCCTGGTCCTGGAGACCTTCCTGAAGTGCACCACCCAGGAGGCCGCCGACCTGTCGAACGACCTGCTGACCTCGCGGCTCCAGCAGTTCGAGCACACGGCCCTCGCCGAGGTCCCCGCGCTCGCCGCCCGGCACGGACTCGACCCCGTCGAGCAGGCGTCCGTACTCGCGTACGCGAAGGGCCTGCAGGACTGGCAGTCCGGCGGCCACGAATGGCACATGGTCTCCAGCCGCTACATGAACGAGGAGGCCAGGGCAGGGGCGGCGGCCCCGCTCACCCTGCCCTTCATGCCCAGCGGGCCCGGAGCCGCCTCCCTCGACCTGCGCTCGGTGTTCACCCCCCGCGCCATGGACATGCGCCGACGCAGCTTCACACACGTGCCGTTCCAGAAGGTGGGCCCTTCGCTGCTGCCCGAGTTCCACATGCCGTTCCCGCTCACCCTCAGTCCGCACCTGGACCGGGCGCGCCGGGAACTGGTGGTCTGGTGCCGGGAGATGGGCCTGCTGCATCCGCAGCCCGGCGACCCCGGCTCCGACATCTGGGACGAGGCCAAGCTCGTCGGCATGGACTTCGCGCTGTGCTCGGCGGGCATCGACCCCGACGCCACGCCCGAGGCGCTGAGCCTGAGCGCGCAGTGGCTGGCCTGGGGCACGTACGCGGACGACTACTACCCCAAGGTCTTCGGCGGCTCGAAGTCACCCGGCGCGGCCCGGGCTGCGACCGACCGGCTGATCTCCATGATCCCGGTCGACCCGGCCGAGGCCCCGGAGCCGGTCACCGCCATGGAGCTGAGCCTGAAGGACCTGTGGGCCCGCACCGTCGCCGGGATGAGCGCTGCGATGCGCGCGGAGTTCCGCGGGCACGTGATCGGGATGCTGGACAGCTGGGTCTGGGAGATCGGCAACGCCGTCGTGAACCGGATTCCCGACCCGGTCGACTACGCCGAGATGCGCCGCTTCACGTTCGGCTCGTACCTGACGATGTTCCTGGCCAAGTTCGGCCACGAGGGCGACGGCGTCCCGCCCGAGGTCTACCGGGACGGCGTGATGCGCTCGCTGGAGAGCGCGGCGGCGGACGTCGGGTGCATCGTCAACGACCTCCACTCGTACCAGAAGGAGATCGAGGTCGAGGGCGAGGTCCACAACCATGTCCTCGTCACCCAGAACTTCTTCGACATCGACTACCCGCAGGCGTTCGCGATCGTCGCCGACCTGCTGGAGCAGCGCACCCGGGAGTTCGAGCACATCCGGGACCACCAGCTGCCGGTGCTGTACGAGGACCACGGCCTCGACCGGCAGGCGCGCGCCTCGCTCGACGCGTACGTGCGGGAGCTGGAGGACTGGATGGTCGCCGTCCTCAACTGGCACCAGAGCGTACGCCGTTACCGCGACGAGGACCTGTACCCGAAGCCCACCGGGCTGGCCCCCGGAGCCTGGAGCTCCTCCTTCGGCATGTCGGCGGCCCGCATCTCCCTGCCCGCCTGATCCCGCCCCGGCGGCGGGGCGGCCGCTCGCCACTACCGCCACCCCCGCCGCCCCGCCGCCCGGAGGCCGGATCCGCCGGTCGGGCTCGCTCCCTCGCCCGGCCCATTCCGGGATGCGGCAGGCGTTGGAGTCGACGACGCTGGCCAAGACCCCGATGCAGGCCCGCCGGCAGCGGAGCGGCACCATATGCGGAGGTGTAGCCATGGCGGTGGTCAGCGCCGACGGGGAGCCCGGGCCCGACAGCGACCGCGCCCGAGGACTGCCCCCTGCCGTGGTCCAGATCCTCGGCGACCATGGGGCGGTGGCCGGGGCGGGCTTCCTGGTGGCCGAAGACATCGTCGTCACGTGTGCACATGTCGTCCAGGGCGTGGGCGGTGGGCCCGGCGAGAGCGTACGGCTGGCTTTCCCCCACGCGGCGGGTGCGCCCCGCGTCGAGGGGTTGGTCCTGGACGAGGCGTGGCGGGCCCCTGAGGACGAGGACGTGGCCGTCGTACGCCTGAGCACCACCCCGGCGGGTGTGGAGGCGCTGCCGCTGGGCTCGGCGGCGGGCTGCCGGGGCCACGACGTGTGCTCGTACGGGTTCCCCGCCCAGGCCCCGCCGGGCGGCCACTGGGGCTACGGCAAGGCCGGCGGTCTGCTGTCGGCCGTCGAGGGCAGGGGCGTACACCTGCAGTTGACCCGTGCCAACGACCTGACCACAGGGTTCAGTGGCGGGCCGGTCCTCGACGAGGTGACCGGCCTGGTCATCGGCATGCTCACCGAGATCACGGCCCCGGACGAGCACGGGAGGGGGCTGGGCATCGCCTATGCCACCCCGACACAGGTCCTGCGGGAGGTCTGGCCGGCGCTGGCCGAGCAGGAGGTGTGTCCCTACCGGGGGCTGGAGCCGTTCACGGCGGAGCATGCCCGGTGGTTCGAAGGCCGGAAGGACGCGGTACGGCAGGTACTGGACAGCCTGTCCCGGCACCGACGGCTGACGCTGCTGCTCGGCCCCTCCGGCTCAGGAAAATCCTCACTGATCCAGGCCGGTGTCCTGCGTGCGCTGGCCGCGGGCGAGCTGCCGGGCAGCGACCGCTGGCTGCCCGTCATCGCCCGCCCGAGGCAGGACCTGCCGGCCGAACTCGAACGCGCCGGGCTGCCCGGGGCCGCCACCGCCGGACTCGCCGCGGCCGTGACCCGCCGACTGGCGTCCGAACCCGGGGCTCAGCGTGTCGTGCTGGTCATCGACCAGTTCGAAGAGCTCCTCACCCAGCCGGCCGACGGTGAACGGCAGGAGCGGGGCTTGGCCGTCGTGGACCAGATCACCGCGGAGGTCCATGCGTACAGCGAGCTCAGCGTCGTCCTGATCATGCGCGACGACTTCTACCCCCGTTTGGCTGCCCTGGCTCCCCAGCTCCTGGAAGCCGCGACACCCGGACTCCTCAACGTTCCGGGCACGCTGAGCCGGCAGGACTTGCACGACATCATCACCCTGCCCGCCCTGGACGTGGGGCTCCGCTTGCAGCCGGGGCTGCCCGAGCAGATAATCACCGACGTCCTCGCCACGACCCGCGAGGGAGCGGTGGCCCACCACGTGCCCGCCACGGTACTGCCCCTGCTCGAGCTGACCCTCAGCCAGCTGTGGCAGCGACGCCAGGACGGATACCTCACCCACGACGAGTACCGGCGCATCGGAGCGGTCACCGGAAGCCTGACGACCTGGTGCGACACGGCCCTCGAGCGGCTGCCCGCCGGTCACCGGCCCATCGCGCAGCGGATCCTGACCTCCCTCGTGCGCCCGGCCGACCCGAGCCACGACATTCCCGCCACCCGTGCCCAGGTCCCGCTCGACGAACTGCGCGACCTGGCAGCGAGCCTCGACGGTGGAACTGCAAGCGACAAGGCCGTCGACGACGTCATCGCCGCCCTCACCCGCCATCGCATCATCACCACCCAGACGCTCCGCGACCCCCGGCGCCCTGACGCCCCTCCCGGGCAGCCGGTGGCCGAGCTGATCCATGACGCACTCATCCGCGACTGGGGCACACTGCGGGAGTGGGTCGGCCAGGACCACCGTTTCCAGGAATGGTTCGACCACACCCGAGAACAGCGCGACCGCTGGGCCGACAAAGCCGACCCGGGTGACCTCCTCGGGGGCACAGCGCTGGCGGAAGGCCTCGATTGGTCACAGAAACGCCGTCTCCCGGGAGGCATTGCAGCCTTCCTCGCCGCGAGCAAGGACCGCCAACAGGCCGTCATCCGGCGGAGCAGACGCCTCAACACGGTCCTGGCCGGCCTGCTGGTACTCGCCCTCCTCGCAGCGGGCGGCGCCCTGTGGCAGTGGCGGACAGCTGTCAGGGAACGGCAAGCAGCTGTCACCGAACGGCAGGCGGCTCTGTCCCGACAGCTGTCCGCCCAGTCCTCAAGACTCATGCACGCAAACCCCGAACTCGCCTCACTGCTGGCCGTCCAGGCGTACCGCACCAGCCCCACCGCCGAATCCATGGAAAGCCTGCAGATCGCCGCAGCCCTCCCGGTACATCCGCGCTTGTCCGGGCGGCACACCGCCCCGGTCTTCTCGGTGGCGTTCAGTCCGGACGGACGCACTCTCGCCACCGGCAGCAGCGACAAAACCGTGCAGCTGTGGGATGTGGCAACCGGCAGGTCTCGTGTGACCCTGGCTGGTCACGCCGGCGAAGTGCTCTCCGTGGCGTTCAGTCCCGATGGACGCACTCTCGCCACCGGCAGCCGCGACAAAACCGTGCGGCTATGGGATGCGGACACCGGCAAGCCTCACGCTGTCCTGAAAGGTCACACCAGCGAGGTGTTCTCGGTGGCGTTCAGTCCGGACGGACGCACCCTCGCCACCGGCAGCAGCGACAACACCGTGCGGCTGTGGGAGCTGGCTACGGGCAAGACCCGCACCACCCTGAAAGGTCACACCGGCGAGGTGTTCTCGGTGGCGTTCAGTCCGGACGGACGCACCCTCGCCACCGGCAGCAGCGACAACACCGTGCGGCTGTGGAATTGGGACAGCGGCGAGCTTCGCGCCACCCTGACCGGCCACACCAGCGAGGTGTTCTCGGTGGCGTTCAGTCCGGACGGACGCACCCTCGCCACCGGCAGCAGCGACAACACCGTGCGACTGTGGGACGTGGCCACGGGCAAGACCCGCACCCTGGTCGGGGACACCGGCCTGGCGAATTCGGTGGCGTTCAGCCCTGACGGCCGCATCCTCGCCACCGGCAGCGGCGACAACACCGTGCGACTGTGGGACGTGAGCACCCGCACCACCCGCACCACTCTGGTCGGTCACACCGACGAGGTGTTCTCCGTGGCGTTCAGTCCGGACGGACGCACCCTCGCCAGCGGCAGCCGCGACAACACCGTGCGACTGTGGGACGTGGTCCCCGTCAAAACCCGCACCCCCCTGTCCGGTCACACCGCCCCGGTGCTCTCGGTGGCGTTCAGTCCGGACGGACGTACCCTTGCCACCGGCAGCGGCGACAGCACCGTGCGGCTGTGGGACGTGGGCACCCGCAAGCTTCAGGCCATCCTGACCGGTCACACCGCCCCGGTACTCTCGGTGGCGTTCAGTCCCGATGGCCGCACTCTCGCCACCGGCAGCCGCGACAACACCGTGCGACTGTGGGATGTGGACGCCCGCACCACCCGCACCACCCTGACCAAACCCACCGGCCTGGTGAGTTCTGTGGCATTCGGTCACGACAGCCACACCGTTGCCACCGGCAGCGGCGACAACGCCGTGCGGCTGTGGGATGTGGACACCGGCAAAATCCGCACCACCTTGGCCGGGGACACCGGCAAGGTGCCTTCGGTGGCGTTCAGTCCCGACGGCCACACCGTTGCCACCGGCAGCCGTGACAACATGGTGCGGCTGTGGGATGTGGACACCGGCAAAACCCGCACCACCGTGGACGGGCATACCGACCAGGTGAATTCGGTGGCGTTCAGTCCCGACAGCCACACCATTGCCACCGGCAGCCACGACTTGACGGTGCGGCTGTGGGATGTGGACACCGGCAAAACCCGCACCACCTTGATCGGGCACACAGCCCAAGTGAATTCGGTGGCGTTCAGTCCCGACGGAAGCACCCTCGCCACCGGAAGCACCGACAACACCGTGCGTCTATGGGATGTGGATTCCGGCAAGACCCGCACGACCATGGACGGCCATAGCAGCCTCGTGAACTCGGTGGCGTTCCGTCCCGATGGCCGCACTCTCGCCACCGGAAGCACTGACAAGACCGCGCGCTTGTGGGATGCCGTCCTCCCACGACCTGCCGCAGCGATCCAGAGGATCTGCCGGGCCGTCAACCGCGACCTCACCCCGCGAGAACGGACGGCGTACTTGCCGGGCCATTCGGTCGGCTCCATATGCCCGTCGACCTGAAGACCTGCTCAGGGAGTTTTCCCCCGGAACTCGTCCGCGGTGTGCGGCAGGAGCTCTGTGCGCCGTGTCAAGTGCCGCCGTGCCGCCGCCGTGCCCGGGTGTCGCGGACCAGCCCGGCGGCGGGGAGGCCCGGCAGCGGGCTCGGAGAGGCCCGGTACCGCCACCCGGGCGGGCGAAACCTGCTACTGCGGGCCCGTCCAGCCCGTCGGGACGTGGCCGAGGCGGACGCGCTGGGGGTGGTCGCCGACCGGGACGGAGACCCGCTTGGTCCCGGTGGCGAAGTCGATGGCGGTGACCCGGTCGGCGCCGCTCTCGGAGATCACGCAGGCCGTGCCGTCCCCGTCGACGGTGGCCCAGTACGGCTTGTCGGCCTGGACCAGCGGCCCCTCGGCGAGGGTGGCGCGGTCCACGACGGTGGCGTAGTCGTCCATGGTGCCCGCGATGCAGAGCTTGGCCCCGTCCGGGCTCATGGACATGCCGTGGTGGCGGGAGTCGTTGACCCAGGTGGTGCGGTCCGCGTTGGTGGCGGGGTTGCGGGGGAGCTCCTTGATCCGGGTGATCCGGTCGGTGGCCACGTCGTACTCGACGACCCCGTTGAAGAAGGACACCTGGAAGTAGAGCTTGGACTCGTCAGGGCTGAACGACATGGGCCGGACGGCATCGGACAGGTCCGGGCGGCCGAAGGCGTTCAGGCGCTCGCGCATGTCGATCACGCGGACCGTGCGGAAGGTCTGCGCGTCGACGACGGTGATCTTCCGGTCGCCCTTCGTCCAGTCCAGCCAGGTCGCGTCGAGGGCGGAGGTGACGTCCCCGATGGAGCTGTTCCACAGGTAGCGGCCGTCACGGGAGAAGGTGTTCTCGTGCGGCTTGTCGCCGGTCGGGAAGGAGCCGAGCTGCCGCCCGGTGGCGATGTCCAGAACGTGCACGGTGTTGGCGGTGGAGGCGGAGACGGCGACGCGGGTGCCGTCCGGCGAGACCGCCATGTGGTCGGAGCGGTAGCCGGCGACGGGGAAGCGCCAGTTGACCCGGCCCGTCCGCACGTCGATCGAGACGACGTCGGCGAAGCTGGGACGGGAGGCGACCACGGCGGTGCCGTCCGCAGTGGTGTACATGTCGTCCACGAACTGGTCGTGGCCCTCGCCCGCGGTGTTGCGGATGCCGAGGAAGAAGCCGAGCTTGATCGGATTGAGGTAGATCTCCCGGAGCCGCTCCTCCTTGTCGGGGATCATATTGATCCGGCCGACCTTGGCGAGGTCCCCGGTGGAGGCGAGCACATCGGCGGTCCCCTCCCAGTTGTTGCCGACGAACAGCACCTCGCGGACGCCGGGGCCGGCGGCGGGGCCCGCGGCCGGGGCGGAGGCCGATGCGGTGCCCCCGGCGAGCGAGGCCGCGACCAGCGCACAGCCGGCGAGGAGCGTACGTACGGGGGTACGGGCGGTGCGGGCCGTGCGGGCGGTGCGTGCGGTCCTGGACATCCGCTCAACTCCGTTGCAGGGAAGCGTTGTTACCGGCCGGTAAAATAGGCGGAACAGCAAAAGGGCGCAACCCTCGGGTCACGCCCTTTTCTTCACACCCGCTTCTTCACGCCCGTTTCTTCACGCCCGCGCCTTCACGCCCGTGCCTTCACGTCCTTCAAGCGACGGAGCCGATCCTGCCGATCACCGTGTTCGAGGTGTCCGGGTGGATCGGTATGTGCGCTCCGGTGAGGGCCGCGCCGGAGCCGCCGCGGCGGTTGGCGACGATCTCGGCGGCGATGGACAGCGCGGTCTCCTCCGGGGAGCGGGCGCCGAGGTCCAGGCCGATCGGGGAGCGCAGCCGGGCGAGCTCGAGCTCGGTCACGCCGACCTCGCGGAGCCGCTTGTTGCGGTCCTCGTGGGTACGGCGGGAGCCCATGGCGCCGACGTAGGCGACGGGCAGTTTGAGGGCCAGCTCCAGGAGCGGCACGTCGAACTTGGCATCGTGGGTGAGCACGCACAGGACGGTCCGGCCGTCGACCGAGCCCGCCGAGGACTGTGCCTCGAGGTAGCGGTGCGGCCATTCGACGACGATCTCGTCCGCCTCGGGGAAACGGTTCTTCGTCGCGAACACGGGTCGCGCGTCACACAGGGTCACGTGGTAGCCGAGGAATTTGCCGATCCGCACCAGGGCGGACGCGAAGTCGATGGCGCCGAAGACGATCATCCGCGGCGGCGGGACGCTGGACTCGACGAGCACCTTCAGCGGCTCTCCGCAGAGCCGGCCGTCGGCGCCGATCTCCAGCACGCCGGTCCTGCCCGCGTCCAGCATGGCGCGGGCCTCCTCGGCGATGGTGCGGTCCAGCTCGGGGTGGCCCCCGAAACCGCCCTCGCGGCCGCCGTCGCCCCGGACGAGTACGGCGCGGCCCTTGAGCTCGGCCGGCCCCTCCGCGATCCGGGCGACCGCCGCGGCCTCGCCGCGGGCGGCCGCGGCCAGCGCGGCCGCGAACACCTCGCGCGCCGGGGATCCCACGGGGACCGGGGTGACGAGGATGTCGATGATCCCGCCGCAGGTCAGACCCACGGCGAAGGCATCGTCGTCGCTGTAGCCGAACTGCTCCAGGACGGTCTCGCCGTCCTCCAGCGCCTGCCGGCACAGCTCGTACACCGCGCCCTCCACGCATCCGCCGGAAACCGAGCCGATGGCCGTGCCCTCACCGTCGACGGCAAGTGCGGCTCCGGGCTGCCGGGGCGCGCTCCCGCCGACCGCCACCACGGTGGCGACGGCGAAGTCACGTCCCTGCTCGACCCACCGGTTCAGTTCTTCGGCGATGTCCAGCATGTGCGGCCTCCTCGGAGAGGTTCGGTTTCCAGTATCGGATGCGTGGAGGGTCAGGTCTTGATCACGGGCCCGGCCTTACTTCACACCGAGCCACGCCTCGATCGGGTGGAGGGCGAAGAAGACCAGGAAGACACCGGTCAGGACCCACATGAAGGCGCCGATCTCGCGGGCCTTGCCCTGCGCGACCTTGATGGCCACGTAGGAGATGACACCGGCTGCGACACCCGGGGTGATCGAGTACGTGAAGGGCATGACCACCACGGTCAGGAAGACCGGGATGGCGGTCGCGGTGTCGGCCCAGTCCACGTGGCGGGCGTTCTGCATCATCATCGCGCCGATGACGACCAGGGCCGCGGAGGCGACCTCACCCGGGACGATCTGCGTGATCGGGGTGAAGAAGAGGCAGGCGGCGAAGAACAGGCCCGTGACGACGGAGGCGAGGCCCGTGCGGGCGCCCTCGCCGACACCGGTGGCGGACTCGACGAACACGGTCTGGCCGGAGCCGCCCGCGACGCCACCGATGGCGCCACCGGCGCCGTCGATGAACAGCGCCTTGGACAGGCCCGGCATACGGCCCTTGTCGTCGGCGAGCTTGGCCTCGGTGCCGACGCCGATGATGGTGGCCATCGCGTCGAAGAAGCCGGCGAGGACCAGGGTGAAGACGATCATGCCGACCGTCATGACGCCGACGTCGCCCCAGCCGCCGAACTCGACCTTGCCGAAGAGCGAGAAGTCCGGCATCGAGACCGCGGAGCCGTCCAGGGTGGGCGGACCGTTGCGCCAGGCCTTCGCGTCGATGTCCGCGACGGCATTGAGGATCGCGGCGAGCACGGTGCCGCCGACGATGCCGATCAGGATCGCGCCGGGGACCTTGCGGGCCTGCAGCATGAAGATGGTCAGCAGGGTGACGCAGAAGATCAGGACGGGCCAGCCGGCGAGCTCACCGACCGAACCGAGCTGGACGGGGGGACCGAACTCGGAGCCCTTGCCGACGAAGCCGGCCTTCACGAGGCCGATCAGGGCGACGAACATGCCGATGCCCATGGTGATCGCGTGCTTGAGCGCGAGCGGGATCGCGTTCATGATCATCTCCCGGAGGCCGGTGACGACCAGGAGACAGATCACGACGCCGTACATCACGCACATGCCCATGGCCTGCGGCCAGGTCATCTGCGGGGCGACCTGCGAGGAGAGCACGCCCGAGACGGAAAGGCCTGCGGCCAGGGCCAGCGGGACCTTGCCGACGAAGCCCATGAGGAGCGTGGTCAGGGCCGCGGCGAACGCCGTGGCGGTGATGAGAGCCTTCTGGCTCATGGTGTCTCCGGCGACGTCCTTGCCGGAGAGGATCAGCGGGTTGAGCAGGAGGATGTACGCCATGGCCATGAAGGTCGTGACTCCGCCACGAACCTCATTGCCGACGCTGGATCCTCTGTGCGTGATGTGAAAGTACCGGTCGAGCCAAGAACGCCCGGCGGGGGTACGAGAGCCGTCGCCGGCCTCTTCCGCGGTGGTCTTGGGCTCCACAGACGACTGGGTCATGGTGCCTAACTCCCAAGGTTCAAAGGGGCACCCGCATAAAGATTGGAGACGCGGGATTTGGGAAACTCCGTTTGGCTGCACGACCCGGGGTGACGGCCCGAGGCGACGCGAAAATCACTGCGTGTACTGCGGGTACTGCGGGGGTTCTGCGGTACTGGAGGCGGCTCCGGGGTGCCGGGGCCACCGGGTGTTTCGTGGGGTACTGCCGGTCGAACGGACCGCGAGCGGTGCGGTTTTTCGTACTCCGGACTTCTTGCTCCGGGCGGTGTGGCTGGAAGTGTGACGTTCCCGGTGTCACACCGCCCGGAAATCTGTGGGGGTCCGGGGGCCTCGCGGCCCCCGGACCACGCCGTCCTAGAGGGTGCCGGTGAGGGCTTCCGGACGGATCGGCGTCTTGTTGAGCTCCAGACCCGTCGCCTGCCGGATCGCCGCGAGGACGGCCGGGGTGGACGAGAGGGTCGGGGCCTCGCCCATACCGCGCAGGCCGTACGGCGCCTTCGGGTCGGCGAGCTCCAGGACGTCGACCGGGATGGTCGGGGTGTCGAGGATGGTCGGGATCAGGTAGTCCGTGAAGGAGGGGTTGCGCACCTTCGCGGTCTTCGGGTCCACGATGATCTCTTCCATGATCGCGACGCCCAGGCCCTGGGTGGTACCACCCTGGATCTGGCCGACCACGGAGAGCATGTTCAGCGCCTTGCCGACGTCCTGCGCGGTCGCCAGCTCGACGACCTTGACCAGGCCCAGCTCGGTGTCCACCTCGACGACCGCGCGGTGCGCGGCGAAGGTGTACTGGACGTGGCCGTTGCCCTGGCCGGTGACCAGGTCGAACGGGACGGTCGGGTGGTGGCGGAACTCGAGTTCGAGGTCGATGGCCTCGTCCTCCAGGATCTCGGCGATGTCGCCGAGGACCTCTCCGCCGTCGGTGACGACCTTGCCGCCTTCGAGCAGCAGCTCGGCGGTGGCCCACGCCGGGTGGTACGAGCCCTTCTTGCGGCGGCCGATCTCCAGGAGCGCCTCGCGGACGGCCTCACAGGTGTTCTTCACCGCGCCACCGGTCATGTACGTCTGCCGCGAGGCGGACGTGGAACCGGCGGAGCCGACCTGGGTGTCGGCCGGGTGGATGGTCACCTGCGTGACGCCCAGCTCGGTACGGGCGATCTGCGTGTGGACGGTGATGCCGCCCTGGCCGACCTCCGCCATGGCCGTGTGGACCATCGCGACGGGCTCGCCGTTGATGACCTCCAGGCGCACGCGGGCGGTGGAGTAGTCGTCGAAGCCCTCGGAGAAGCCGACGTTCTTGATGCCGACCGCGTAGCCGACGCCGCGGACGACGCCCTCACCGTGGGTGGTGTTCGAGAGGCCACCGGGCAGCGCCCGGACGTCCGCGCCCTCGCCGGCGGTCTCCCACTGGCGCTCCGGCGGCAGCGGGCGGGCCTTGACCCGGCGCAGCAGCTCGGCGACGGGCGCCGGGGCGTCCACGACCTGGCCGGTGGGCATGATCGTGCCCATCTCCATGGCGTTCAGCTGGCGGAACTCGACCGGGTCCATGCCCAGCTTCGCCGCGAGCTTGTCCATCTGGGCCTCGTAGGCGAAGCAGGCCTGGACGGCACCGAAGCCGCGCATCGCGCCACAGGGCGGGTTGTTCGTGTAGAGCGCGATCGCCTCGATGTCCACGTCCTCCAGGACGTAGGGACCCACCGAGAGGGAGGAGGCGTTGCCCACGACCGCCGGGGAGGCGGACGCGTACGCGCCGCCGTCCAGGACGATCTTGCACTTCATGTGCGTGAGCTTGCCGTCCTTGGTGGCGCCGTGCTCGTAGTACAGCTTCGCCGGGTGGCGGTGCACGTGGCCGAAGAAGGACTCGAACCGGTTGTAGACGATCTTGACCGGCTTATTCGTGGCCAGGGCCAGGAGGCAGGCGTGGATCTGCATCGAGATGTCCTCGCGGCCGCCGAAGGCACCGCCGACGCCCGAGAGCGTCATACGGACCTTCTCCGGCGGGAGGCCCAGGACCGGGGCGATCTGCTGGAGGTCCGAGTGCAGCCACTGGGTGGCGACGTACAGCTCGACACCGCCGTCCTCGGACGGCACGGCCAGACCGGACTCCGGGCCGAGGAAGGCCTGGTCCTGCATGCCGAAGGTGTACTCGCCCTCGACGATGACGTCGGCGCGCTTGCGGGCCTCTTCCACGTTGCCGCGGATGATCGGCTGGCGGTGCACGATGTTCGGGTGCGGGACGTGACCGATGTGGTGGTCGTCGCGGCCCTCGTGGATCAGCGGCGCGCCCTCGGCGAGGGCGGAGGCCTCGTCGGTGACGAGCGGCAGCTCACGGTAGTCGATCTTGATCTTGGCGGCCGCGCGGCGGGCGGTCTCCGGGTGGTCGGCGGCCACGAGGGCGACCGGCTCACCGTGGTGGCGTACCCGGCCGTTGGCGAGAACCGGGGTGTCCTGGATCTCCAGGCCGTAGTTCTTCATCTCGGCGGGCAGGTCGTCGTACGTCAGGACCGAGTACACGCCGGGCATGGCGAGCGCCTCGGAGATGTCGATGGAGACGATCTCGGCGTGGGCGACGGTGCTGCGCAGGGTCTGGCCCCAGAGCATGTCCTCGTGCCACATGTCCGAGGAGTAGGCGAACTCACCGGTGACCTTGAGGGTGCCGTCCGGACGCAGGATGGACTCGCCGATGCCGCCCTTGTTGTGCTTCTGGGTGACGTTCGTCGGCGTACCGGCGGGCACGGTGCGGGTGTTCTGAGCCATGGTCAGACCGCCTCTCCCTGACGGGCGGCCGCGAGGCGGACCGCGTCGAGGATCTTCTCGTAGCCCGTGCAGCGGCAGAGGTTGCCGGACAGGGCCTCACGGATGTCCTGGTCGGACGGGTCGGAGTTCTCCTCCAGCAGCGCGTCCGCCTGGACGAGCAGACCCGGGGTGCAGAAACCGCACTGGACGGCGCCGGCGTCGATGAACGCCTGCTGGATGCCGGAGAGCTCGACGCCCTCACCGGTCTGGGAGTCGCCGGGCTTGGCCGCCCAGCGCTTCGCCTCGTCGGTGGTCACGCCCTTGCTTCCGCAGCCACCGCCGGTGCCGCAGGCACCGCCGTGGCCGTGCTCCTCGCGCTGCTTGGCGAAGTCCGCCAGGCCCTCGACGGTCACGACGTCGCGGTCCTGGACCTGACCGGCCGCGACCAGGCAGGAACAGACCGGCACGCCGTCGAGGCGGACGGTGCAGGAACCGCACTCGCCCTGCTCACAGGCGTTCTTCGAACCCGGCAGGCCCAGGCGCTCGCGCAGGACGTAGAGGAGGGACTCGCCCTCCCAGACGTCGTCGGCTTCCTGCGGACGGCCGTTGACAGTGAAATTGACGCGCATGGTTACGCAGCCCCTTCAAGCGAGCGGCCGTTCGTGCCGCGGTACTGCTCCCACGTCCAGACGAGCTGGCGGCGAGCCATGATGCCTACCGCGTGGCGGCGGTACTTCGCCGTGCCGCGGACGTCGTCGATCGGGTTGGCCGCGCCGGTGGCGAGCTCACCGAACTGCTTGGCGATCGACGGGGTGATGACCTTGCCGGACTCCCAGAAGCCGCCCTCTTCGAGCGCGGCGTTCAGGAACTCCTCGGCGGCCTTCGCGCGGATCGGGGTCGGCGCGGCCGAACCGATGCCGGTGCGGACCGTCCGGGTGTCGGGGTGCAGGGCCAGGCCGAAGGCGCACACGGCGATGACCATCGCGTTGCGGGAGCCGACCTTGGAGTACTGCTGCGGGCCCGTGGCGTTCTTGATGTGGACCGACTTGATGAGCTCGTCGGCGGCGAGCGCATTGCGCTTGACGCCCGTGTAGAACTCGTCGATCGGGATCAGGCGGGAGCCGCGTACGGACTCGACCTCGACCTCGGCGCCGGCGGCGAGGAGGGCGGGGTGGGAGTCACCGGCGGGCGAGGCGCAACCGAGGTTGCCGCCGACGCCGCCGCGGTTGCGGATCTGGGGGGACGCGACCGTGTGCGAGGCGAGCGCGAGACCCGGCAGCGTGCCGCGCAGGTTCTCCATGATCTGGGTGTACGGGACGGAGGCGCCCAGCTTGGTGACCTCCTCGCCTACCTCCCACTCCCGCAGCAGCCCGATGCGGTTGAGGTCGAGGAGGTACTCCGGACGGCGGTGGTCGAAGTTGATCTCGACCATGATGTCGGTGCCACCCGCAATCGGCACAGCTGTGGGGAACTCGGCCTTAGCGGCGAGCGCCTCCTCCCAGCTGGCGGGGCGAAGGAAGTCCATGTGCGGCTCTCTTCTTCTTCATCGTGTCGTTCACTTCAAGCCAGGAGGCCATGAGGCCCTCGACTGGTCGTTCACGTGCTGTTAACGCGGTGTGGAGCCAGTACACAAGCCGCGCGTCCCCCCGGTGCAGTCACCGAAACCATGAAGGAGTTGGCTGGCGGCCTCCCTCGTCTTGTAGATTCGTATGAAAGGCAGGATGCAACGACCTGCCCGATTTCCAACGGCAACATTCGAGACAGATCGGCGGCGACACCATGCGGCTGCGCGCACTGCTGGAAACCGAGGCGCTGGGGCTGCGGCTGCTGGGCGGCGAGGACGAACTCGACCGGACGGTCCGCGGCGTCATGACGACCGACCTGAGGGATCCCAGCCGATACCTGACGGGGGGCGAACTCGTCCTCACCGGCCTGGCCTGGCGAAGAAATTCAGCCGACTCCGAGCCGTTCGTACGAATCCTGGCGAGCGCGGGCGTCGCGGGCCTCGCGGCCGGCGAGGCGGAGCTCGGGGACATCCCCGACGATCTCGTTTCAGCCTGTCGGCGCAACCGGCTGCCCCTGTTCGCTGTGAACGAAGACGTTGCATTCGCCACGATCACCGAGTACGTGGTGCGGCAGGTCTCGGGGGAGCGTGCGGGCGATCTTGCGGCCGTCGTGGACCGGCACCGCCGCCTGATGACCTCGGGCCCCGCGGGCGGTGGACCCGACGTGGTGCTCGATCTGCTCACCACCGACCTCGATCTGCGCGCCTGGGTGCTGTCCCCCACGGGCCGGCAGATCGCCGGAGCGGGAGAACCCCTGGCACCAGGCGTCTGCGCGACGCTGGCCGGCGAGCACCTGGCGGCGGTCCGCACCGGGCGCAGGGGCCCGCACCGGATCTCCATCCAGGGTATTACCTACTCCCTGTTCCCGATCAGGGGAGCGGGACGGGCCCCGGGCGGCCCCGGGGCCCGTGACGTGCGCGAGAGCGTGCTCTCGGACTGGCTGCTGGCCGTCGAGGCGGACGCGGGCGACTGGCCCGCCGAGCGGCTCGACCTGCTCCAGGGCGTGACCCAGCTGATCGCCGTCGAGCGGGACCGGCGCGACGCGGCCCGTACGGTGCGCCGCCGGCTCGCCCAGGAGGTGCTGGAGCTGGTCCAGACGGGCGCCGCGCCCGCCGAGATCGCCGCCCGCCTGCGGGTCGCGGCCCCGGTGCTGCTGCCCGGGCTGGGCACCGCCCCGCACTGGCAGGTCGTCGTGGCGCGGGTCGACTGGGACGGCGGGGACATCCCCGGCGGCCCGGTGGCCCAGTCGCTGCTGGAGGAGATCCTGGTCGACCCGTCCGTCTCGGGGCCCGAGCCCTCGGACCGGATCGCGGTGGCCCATGCGGGTGACGAGGCCATCGCGCTCGTACCGCTGCCCGCACTGCCCGGGGAGCCCGGCGAGGAGAAGGGCGGCCCGGACCGCGCCCTGCACGCCGACGAGCTGCTCTCCGCCGTACGGGAGCCCCTGCAGGCGGGCCTCGCCGACGACGGCCGGATCACGCTGGGCGTCAGCGCGGCCGTGCACTCCGCGGAGGGGCTGCGCGGGGCGCTGGAGGAGGCCCGGCACGCCCGCCGGGTCGCCGCGGCGCGCCCGGGCCGGGTCTGCGCGGCGGGCCACCACGAGCTGGCCTCGCACGTACTGCTGCTGCCGTTCGTCCCGGACGACGTGCGCCGGGCCTTCACGGCGCGCCTGCTGGACCCGCTGCGGGACTACGACCGCCGCCACCGCGCGGAGCTCATTCCGACGCTGGAGGCGTTCCTGGACTGCGACGGCTCGTGGACGCGGTGTGCGACGCGGCTGCACCTGCACGTCAACACGCTGCGCTACCGGGTCGGGCGAATCGAGCAGTTGACGGGGCGTGACCTCTCGCGGCTGGAAGACAAGCTCGACTTCTTCCTGGCACTGCGGATGAGCTGAGCAGATCCGGCCAGGGGCGGTGCCGGATGCCTGACGCGGCGTCCGGACTTTGTGAAAGAGTTCACCCGACCCCTTGGCCGAAGCCGTCGATCCGTGCTCTCATTTCGGCCCAGGGCTCGACGACGTGCTGCTTGGTTGCTTTGGGGAGGGCAATGTGGCGGATACCGCCATGTCCGGTGCCGGAACTACCGGGGGAGACGACCCCCTCCAGCGGGCGATATGGCGGCTGCGCTCGCGCGGCTGTTGGACCGACGCGGCGGCCCTGCTGACGCCGCACCTGCCCGACGCCGGCGCGGCCGTGCAGCGGACCGCGCTGCTGGTCGAACGGTGTCTGTTCACCGGGCAGGGCTGGGCGGAGGCGGAGGACGCGCTGCGGGTCGCGGAGGCGGTGGCCCGGGACGACGACGAGCGGGGCTCGGCGGCGTGCGAGCGGGGGCAGCTGGCGTACGCGGCCACGGTGCTCGGGGTCCGCGACCGCTCGGACGAGGCCCGGTCGGCGCTGGGCCGGGCGGCGGCGCTGCTGTCCCCGGGGTCCCGGACTCGGCCCTTGCTGGACTTCCGCCGCGGCCTGGTCGCGGAACACCTGGCGGACGACCCCCAGTCGGCCCGGCCCGCGTACCGCCGCGCCCACGCCGGGGCCCTGGCCCACGGGGACACCCTCCTCCTGTCGTTCACCTGGCGGCACCTGGCGGCGCTGGCCCTGCGGGACGGGGAGGTGGCGGAGGCCCGCAAGGGCTTCGCGGAGTCGCTGCGCATCCGGGAGGAGCTGGGCTTCCTGATCGGCACGGCACCGGCGCTGGCGGCGCTGGCCGAAGCCGAGCCGGAACCGGAGGCCGCCCGCCTGCGCGCGGAGGCCCGCCGCCTGTTCCACCTCCTGGGCGGCATCCCCACCTGGCTGGCGGACCAGCTCCGCCCGGCTCCGGCGACCTGACGGCGCGGGCCCGTGCGGGGCCCCGGTCAGGTGCCGGTGAAGTGGTTGCGGATCAGGGGTTCGATCAGCGGGAGGTCGCCTGCGATCAGGGCCTCCAGCAGGGCCGAGTGCTCCGCCGCGTCCGCGACGAGGTCCGCCCTGCGGACCCGCGGAGCGCCCGGCAGCGGCCACTGGGACCGGCGGTGCAGTTCCTCCGCGACCTGGACCAGCTGGTCGTTCCCGCCCAGGGAGAGGACCTCCCGGTGGAAGGCCCGGTCCGCATCCGCGTACCCCGGGAGGTCACCGGCCGCGGCGGCCTCGGCCGTGGCGGCCGCCGCCGGCCGCAGCGCCGACCAGGCCTCCGCCGGGACCGTACGGGCCAGCCGCAGCATCACCGGCACCTCCAGCAGCGCGCGGACCTCCACCAGCTCCGCCAGGGCCCGCGGCGTACGCGACAGCACCCGGAAGCCCCGGTTCGGCAGACATTCCACCGCCCCTTCGAGCGCCAGCTGCTGCATCGCCTCGCGCACGGGCGTCGCGGAGACGCCGAAGCGCTCACCCAGGGCCGGCCCGGAGTAGATCTCCCCCGGCACCAGCTCGCCGTCGACGAGCGCGGCACGCAGCGCGTCCAGTACCTGCGCGCGCACCGAATGGCGCAGCACCTTCTGCGTCGGGATCAGCGCCGTCACCCCGACGTGGGCCGCTTCGTGCACTCGGTCCTCCTCCGGGTTCGACCTGGGCCCTCAGAGAATAGGTGAATCGGTCCTGCAAGTGCTGGTACAGGCCACCGAGATCAGCTAAGGTAAGGCTTACCTTTGCCCTTAGCATCCGTGCGAATCGGTGGTTCCGCCATGCCCGACAGCTCCGTCGTCGCCCCGCCCCCGGCCGGCTCTCCGGTGGCGGACGCGTACGCACGCCTGTCGCAGGTGTACGACAGGCTGCAGGTCACCGAGCGCGCAGCGCACGAGACCGCCCCTCGCGGTGTGGGGTGGGTCGGTGCGGACGCGCTCGCGGCGGGCGGAGCCGAGCTGGACGGGTACCTCGCGTGGGACGACGCCCAGGTCCTGCGGGACTACGGCCGCCAGGCCCGGCCCGACGTCGTGGCCACCTTCGGGCTGCACCGGTACGCATGGCCCGCGTGCCTGCTGATCACGGCCCCCTGGTTCCTCCACCGGCGGGTGCCCCGGCTGTCGGCGCAGCACGTGGCCTTCCACCGGACCCAGGGGCGCATGAGCGTGCGCATCGAGTCCTTCGCCTGCCTGCCGGACGATGCGGCGGCCGCTCTCCCCGGGGCCCGTGTCGTGCCCGACGAGGAGGCGCTGCGCGGTGAGGTGCGGGCTGCGGTGGCCGAGCACCTCGAGCCCCTCCTGGACGGCTTCGGCCCGCGCACGCGGCGCGGCCGCCGCGCCCTGTGGGGCATGGTGACCGACGAGATCGTCTCGGGCGTCTGGCACCTGGGCAAGCTCGTGGGCGAGGAGCGCCGGGCCAGGGCCGAGCTGGAGGCGCTGCTGCCCGGCAGGACGGCCCCGTACACCGCGGGCGCGGCGTTCCGCATGCTCTCCGGCCCGGACGGCGAACGGCTGCCCACCCGGGACCGGGCCAGCTGCTGCCTCTTCTACACGATCCGGCCCGAGGACACCTGCACCACGTGCCCCCGCACCTGCGACGCGGACCGCATCGTCCGCCTCACTGCTGCCGCCTGACATCTGAACCCACTCGTCCGGCTGACCGTAATCGAACACAACTCTGGCAGCACGAGCGGCAGTTCGAGCTACAACACCCTATCCGGCGGGCCCCACCCCCCGATGGCGTCCACTTGCCCCGAAACCCGCATGCCGGGCCGATCTCCTGCGCCACCATGGCTCCGGAAGGCCGCACACGCGAGGCAGAGGCAAGGGACATCCGCATGAGACTGACCGACATATCGCTGGACTGGCTGCTGCCCGGCAGCCTGCTGATCCTGGGCGTACTTGCGGCAGTTGCGGTACTGGCCCGGGGCAAGCGGGAGGGCGACAAGGCAGCGGCGGACGACACGTGGGAGCGCAGCGAAGAGCGGCGGCGGCGCAAGGAAGCCGTCTACGGAACCGCCTCCTACGTCCTGCTGTTCTGCTGCGCGGCGGTGGCCGCCGCGCTCTCCTTCCACGGACTGGTCGGCTTCGGCCGGCAGAACCTGAACCTCTCCGGGGGCTGGGAGTACCTGGTCCCCTTCGGCCTCGACGGCGCCGCCATGTTCTGCTCGGTGCTCGCCGTCCGTGAGGCCAGCCACGGTGACGCGGCCCTCGGCTCCCGCATGCTGGTCTGGCTGTTCGCGGGCGCGGCCGCCTGGTTCAACTGGGTGCACGCGCCGCGCGGCATGGGCCACGACGGCGCCCCGCAGTTCTTCGCCGGGATGTCGCTCTCGGCGGCCGTCCTCTTCGACCGCGCCCTCAAGCAGACCCGCCGGGCTGCACTGCGCGAACAGGGCCTGATTCCACGGCCCTTGCCGCAGATCCGGATGGTCCGCTGGCTGCGGGCCCCCCGGGAGACCTTCGGCGCCTGGTCACTCATGCTGCTGGAGGGGGTCCGCACCCTCGACGAGGCCGTCGACGAGGTACGCGAGGACAAGCGCGAGCGGGAGCAGGACCGCCACCGCAGGCGCGACCAGAACCGGCTGGACCGGGCCCGCATCAAGGCCCTGGGCCGGCAGAACCGGGCGTTCGGGCGATCCCGCGCCCGCCAGGTCGACGTGCCGGGGCTGGCCCCCGGGTCGGGCTCCGCGCCGGTCGGCGCGGAGCCGGCCATAGCGGAAACGGGACAGCTGCCCGCCCCGCTCCGCCGGCCCTCCCTGCAGGCCGTGCACCGGACCGAGATCGCTGAGGTGACCGGCCCCCGGACGGTGGACCTCACCGCCGAGGACGACACCCAGACCATCCCCCGCCTCGACTCGCTCGAGCGCAAACTCAAGGATCTGGAACAGCAGTTCGGCTGAACGGCTGCACCCCACCCAGGACCTCGGAGGGCCCGCCGGTCAGGCGGGCCCTCCGCCGTACGTTCCGCCGTACGTCGCCTCGTATGTCGCGTCGTACGTCCCTACGCCCCGTCGTACATCCCGAGGGTGCCGTCCAGCTCGAACCACACCACCTTGCCGCCGGCCTGCACCGGCGTGTCCACGCCCCAGGCGTCGGCGAGGGCCTGGACCAGCATCAGTCCCCGGCCGTGCGTACCGTCGTCGGCGGTCGGTACGTACGGCCGGGGCCGGCGCGAGGCGTAGTCCCGGACCTCCACCCTCAGCCGGTCCGCGGCGAGCCGCGCGGACACCTCTGCGCCCTGGTCGGTGTGGACGAGGGCATTGGTGACGAGCTCGGTGATCAGCAGCTCCGCCACCTCCGCGGTGTCGGCCGGGCACCGGTGGTGCATCAAGTCCCGTAATGCCCGGCGCACTTCTCCCACAGCCTTGAGATCCGCCCGGCGTACGCTCCGGCTGATCTCCAGCGCGTCCACCGCTCGCCCGTCCTCGACGGACGGTTCACGCGGTACGGGCCGCCCTCTTCTCCACTGCTTTCCGGTCTTCGCCCCCACCCGCACGGCGATGTACCTCCCCCGTGTCCCATGGATCTCGAACTGGTCTACGGGATGCATGCCCGCCGGGGCAATCCGCACTCCTGCGGGCTTACGGGCGCGGCACGTTGCGCCGGTTGGATCGAGCCATCTGGATCATCCGGCCGACCCCTCCGTCCAGCACGATCTTGCTGGCCGAAAGTGCAAAACCGGTCACCATCTCGGCGCTGATCCTGGGCGGAACGGACAAGGCGCTGGGATCGGTCACCACGTCCACCAAGGCGGGTCCTTTGTGCCGGAACGCGTCCTTCAGAGCCCCGGTGAGCTGCTTGGGCTTCTCCACCCGGACCCCGAAGGCGCCCGCCGCGCGCGCGATGGCCGCGAAATCCGGGTTGTGATGGGTCGTTCCGTACGAGGGCAGGCCGGAAACCGGCATCTCCAACTCGACCATCCCGAGAGATGAGTTGTTGAAGAGGACCACTTTGACGGGCAGGTCGTACTGCACGAGGGTGAGGAAATCTCCCATCGGCATCGAGAAACCGCCGTCGCCCGACATCGACACCACTTGACGGCCGCGGTCCGTGAACTGTGCGCCGCTTGCCGTTCGGGGAAAGATAGCGTGCCGCCCACACGTTGCACATGCCCGTGTCGACGGTGAACACAGCGTCGTCGTCCGCGAGTTCATCGAGAACCGAGGCCACGTACTCGGGGTGGATCGGGGTGTGCTTCTCCGCCGGGCGCGCAGGGTCTCCCGGGAAGTCCGTGCCGAGCAGGATCAGCAGGTCGCACTCGCGCGTGGCCTCGTAGGCGGCGCCGCAGCCGAGCAGCCCGCTCATGCCGACGTCGTACGGATCTGCCGTACAGGCGATACCTGCGCATGCCTCCTGACCTGGGGCGGGTCGGGTCAGCGGCCCCGCTCCCGACGGGCCTGTCACCCGAATGGAGCAATCCAACGCGCCACCCAGATGGGTGAAGATCAAGCTGAATAGTGCCCCAACCGCGGCAATCCGTGAAAGGGAACCACATGCGCATTCGACGAATCCTCGCCGCCGTCATCGCCACGGCAGCCCTCGCCGGACTCGGTCTCACAGGCGCCACCACCGCCACCGCCACCGCACAGGGTGCCCCATCCGTCGTCACCCCTTCTGAGTGCAAGCAGGGCGGCGGAACGCCCGCGGTCAATGAGGCGGGCAACTACTGCAAGGGCGGTACCTACGACGGTCAGCAAGTCGACTAAACGCGACAAGGCGCCCCGCAGCCACGCGCCGCGGGGCGCTCCCGCGCTTGTCTTACTGGATCCACTCCTTGCCGCGCAGGGCGTGCCCGACGGGCGTCTTGACCCGGCCCGCGAACTCCATGACCTCGGCGTGCGCCCCGGCGGTGCCGCTGCCGCAGAACAGGTGGAGGCGAGCGCGAGCACCGGGGCCATCGAGCGGTGGGCGTCGTAGAGGCCGTTGATCAGGTGCTGGTTGCCGGGGCCGCAGGAGCCTGCGCAGGCGGCGAGCCGGCCCGTGATGTGGGCCTCGGCCCCGGCGGCGAAGGCGGCCGTCTCCTCGTGCCGGACCTGGATCCACTCGATGCCGCCCGTACGCCGGATGGCGTCGACGACGGGGTTCAGGCTGTCGCCGACGACTTCGTACATCCGCGGACGAGGATGTCATCCATGCACGTTCCGCCGGTTACGCCTCCCAGACCGCGGCGGCCGTCCGGTCGTCGGCGTAGCCCTTGAGGCGGAGCTGGGTGTCCGCGAGGAAGGCCGCGAGGCCGGGGGGTTCCGGGTCGGCCCAGCGGGCCGCGAGTTCGGCCGAAAGGAGGCCCTCCTCGCGCATGGGGTCGGCGAGCCCGCCGGAGCAGAGCAGCAGGGTGTCGCCGGGCCGGGCCACGGCGGCCCGGAACCGGAACCCGTCCCCGCCGGTCTCGGTCGATTCCGGCTCCGGCTCCGGCTTCGGTTCCGGCTCCAGGTCCTCCCATGCCCCGGCCCGGAGCCGGAACAGGCCGCCGGCGCCCGCGCCGAAGCAGACCCGGGTCTTGCACTCGGGGTCGATGGGAAGCAGCAGCACGCGCAGGCCGGCGGTGTACGCGTCCTCCGGGAGCCCGAGCTCGGCGGCGTGCGCCCGCAGGCGGCCGTAGCCGCGGTCGGTGAGCCGCTGGAGCCCCGAGCGCAGGGCGTCGCGCCGGCCGGCGCGGATGTCGTCGGCCAGCCGCTCCCGGCTTCGGCCGACGGCCGATGCCATCCAGCGGCACAGCTCGACGGCGGCCTCGGCGGCCCCGGGGGCGGCCCGGTCGCCGCCGGCGAGGGCCACGAGGACGAGGGCGTCGTCGCCGGTGCCGAAGCGGGCGGTCAGCAGGAAGTCCCGCCGGGCCTCGCCGCGGAAGCGGGCGGAGTCCCCGCGTACGGAGGTGGCGCGCAGGGTGTACGTCCCGTGCCGGGCCCCCTCGAGGACGGTGTCGGGCACGAGCCCGTCGAGCACCCCCGGATCGGCGAGGGGCAGTGCCCCGGGCTCTGCGGCATAGGTGGGCGCGCGATCCCCCAGATACCCCACAACAGGCCGCTCCCCGCCCCGGCCCTCAGCCCCTGGCCCGTCATCGGCCCGCGACCCGCCGTCGAGCACGGCACCGGTACCGGCACCGGCACCGGGCCAGGACTCACCGGCGGCGCTCACCCCCGCGGCCTCCCCGGCCCCGGGCCACGCTTGTCCCGTGGATCCGGCCTCGGGCGCGGCACCGGTGTCAGCTCCGGACCCGCGCTTCGCGGCGGCGGCATCGGGCCCCGCTTCGGTCTCCGGGCCCGACCAGGAGCCCGACCAGGAGCCCGGCTCGGCACCGGAACGAGCCCGGGGCAGCGGGCCGGGGCCGGGGTCGGCCCAGGCCTCGGGCGGGCGCCCCGTGCCGTCCCCGGCCACCGGCCGGGTACCGGTGGCCGCACCCGTCCCGGGCTCGGCTCCCGCGGCGGAGCCGGTGTCGGGCCAGGGGCCCGTACCGGCGTCGGGTCCCGGGCCGGACTCCGGCCCGGGGGCGGGCCAGGAGCCCGCGACCTGCTCGGGGGCGCGCTCGGGCCACCCGGGGGCGGGGGCCGGGGGCTCGGGCGGGGTGTCACGCGGGACGCCCCAGCGCCAGACCGGCAGCTCGGGCGGCTCCTCCGGGAGCGCCGGGGGCACGGTCACGCTGCCGAGGCCGTATCCGGTCGTGCCGGGCTCCCGGGGGTCCCGGGGTGGCGGCGGCTCCGGCGTGGCCTCCCGCCGCGGCCCCGGCAGCACGGCATGCGGGGGCGCCCCGGGCGGCTCGGCACCCTGCGGTGGCACGGGCGGCACGGCCTGCGGCGGCTGCCCGGGCGGCACCGACACCGACGGCCCGGGCGGCACAGGCCATGGCGGCGGCCCCGGGGGCCCGGGTGTCGCGGGGCGCGGGGGCGGTAGGGCCGGGTCCGGTGGGGATGTCACTGCCGACGCCGAGTGGAAACGGCTCTCCAGCGTGTCCCCCGGGTCCGGGACCGGTCCCGCGTCCGGGTCCTCGTACAGCTTCTGCCACCAGTCGTCCGCGCCCTGCTGACTCATGGGCTCATTCTTGGCCCCCCAGAGCGGCAGAAAACGCCGAATACGCGAAATGGGGTCCACCGGGCCGCCGCCCGGTGGACCCCTTCCGTATCTCTCGTACGGCCTACCGGATGTCGTACGCCCGCGCGACCGTCTGGGTGACGGCGGCGCCGTTCGTGTCGGTGAGCTCCACCTTCAGCGTCACCTGCCGGCCGCTCCCGGCCGCGGCGTGGTTCACGACCGCCGACCACCGGCCGCCCCGCTCGGACACCTGTGCCTGCGTCCAGTGCTCACCGTCGTACGAGTACGACAGCTTCACCGACTTCAGCGCGCCCGGCACGTACCCCGCATGGCCCGTGGCCCCCAGCCCGATCGTCTGGCCGTCCGCCGCCGGCAGCGTCTTCATGCCGTCCGCCGGGATCGAGATCGACGGGAACAGGATCGGGATGGACTGCGAGTACTGGGCCGGGTCCTGCTTCGAGTCGAAGGTCCATGTCGTTGCCACCGCCTGCGAGCGCTGCCAGGTGCGCGCCGGCTGGCCGAACTTCTCGATCTGCTGTGTCAGTTCGTACGTGGCCTCCTCCGCGGGGACCTCGAAGACCCCCGACGGGTACCAGCTGTCGCCGATCTGCTCGCCGTTCCGCTTCAGGACGAGCCCGCCGACGTCTCCGAAGGAGCCCGGCTGCGCGAAGTGCCCGGTGTCCCCCCACATCGCGGAGGCGAAGCCGATCAGGTTTCCCTGCCGTTCGGCGGCCGGCTGCGGCCTGCCCGCGAGGTCGCGGCCGGCGACCGGGCCGACGACCCCGTCGTACCAGCTCTCGCTGCGCTTGCCGCCCTTGGCGTACGCGCGCTGCTGGTCGGTCATGAACTCGCCCCACGGGAAGCTGCTGGAGACCATGTGGTCCCAGGCGGTGTCCCCGGCGGAGTAGAACTCGGTGCGCTTGCCCGGGACCGCCACCGTGTCCAGGCCGCCGAAGTACACGGCGTTGCCGAGCGGCCGGTAGGCGCCGGTCAGGTCGACGAAGTCGGCGGCAACGCCCATCGAGTGGTACGTGGACTCGGCGGAGCCGAGGTCGCGGTCGCGCACCCGGTACGTCCGGTCCCCCTGCACCGCGCCCTTCTCCACCTGCGCCAGGTTGTAGACGTACGGGCTCTTCGCGCTGCCCTTCCAGTTCAGCGTGACCTTGCCGGCCGCGAGCTCGGCGAGCAGCGCCTTCGCCTCCGGCTGCTCGATGGTCAGGGCCGGGAGGGCGCCGCCCGCGTAGCCGGTGAAGCCGACCCAGCGGCCGGGGGCGTCACGGTGGGCGAGGACGGCCTTGGCCCCGGCCGCCTTCGCGTTGTCCGCGACCTCGTACAGCGCGCCGTCCTCGGCCTTGACCAGCACGATCGCGCCCTTGGCTCCGGCGGCGGCGAGCTCCTGCGGGGTGCCGGAGCCCGCGTCGACGAGCGGCGCGCTGCCGGTTCCGTCGAGGTTGTCGCTGCCGGTGGAGGCGGTGATCGGGTGCAGCGCCGGGCCGCCTGCGGCCTTCAGCTCGGAGATCAGCGGCGCGGCCGCGCGCCAGTAGCTGCCGAACTCGAACTGGCCCTCGTGCGCCCGGCCTTCGACCGAGGCGTAGTAGCCGCGTATGGTGCGCCCGCCCATCGCCGTGCCGGCGTGCAGCCAGGACGCGTCCCAGTACCGGGAGAAGGCGAGGGTGGTGCTGCGGGCCTCGGTCGGCCGGTCGGTGGCGATCGAGAGCCGGGCCGCCTTGCGGGCGTCCAGCACGATCACGGTGTCCTTCCTGACCTCCACCTGCGGGCGGCCCAGGTAGGTGAGGGAGTCGTACAGCGTGGCTCCGTCACCGGCGTCGAGGGTGCCGATGAAGCCGGAGAGGAAGTACGAGCCCGGGCGCACCCGGTAGACCTGGTCCACGGCGCCGTCGTTGAAGCGGCGCTCGCCACTGGCGTCGTCGGTGCCGATGACGTCGAGGGAGGACGGTCCGGCGGCGGGCTTGCCCGCGCGGTCGATCAGCTTGACGCGCAGGGTGACGGTCTCCGGCTCCACGTACAGCGAGAAGGGGGTGGAGACGTGCACGCCGTCCGCGGTGGCGACGACACGGCCCGTGACGTCCCCGTACTGGGAGCGCTCCAGCCGGGCCGCCGGGTCCAGGGCGAGCGGCACCTTGACGGTGGCGCCGGCCGGGACGGTCACCGTACGACGGTCCAGGCCTGCGATCCGGCTGCGGACGGCCGAGCCGTCGTTGCCGGTGACCTTCTCGACGGCGAGGTTCAGGGTGACGGGCCGGGCGCCCGAGTTGGTGTACGGGATCTCGACGGTCGTCCGGTCGCTGCGGTCCTGCGGCCAGTCGTACGTGCCGCCCTGGACGGCGGGGGCGCCGGTCACGGTGGTGTCGACGGCGGCCTTGACGTCGAGGCGGCCGCCGCCGGTCTGGCGCACGTCCCCGGGGACGCCGGAGTTCGCGGAGCCGACGAGGGCGGCCTTGACCTGCTGGGCGGTCCAGTCGGGGTGGCGCTGCTTGACGATGGCCGCGGCGCCGGCGACGTGCGGGGTGGCCATCGAGGTGCCGGACATGGACTGGTACGCGTACACCCCGCGCCCGCCCATGGCGGCGGCGGAGATCCCGACGCCCGGCGCGGCGATCTCGGGCTTGAGGGTGTGCCGGAGTCCGGCGGGTCCGCGGCTGGAGAAGGAGGGCGTGGTGTCGTCGCGGTCGACGGCGCCGACGGTCAGCACGCTGGGCGCACAACCCGGCGCGGAGACCGTGTTGTTGCCGGGGCCGGAGTTGCCGGCGGCGATCACGAAGAGGGTGCCGCTGCTCTGCGCGAGCCGCTCGGCGGCGGCCGACATGGGGTCGTCGCAGGCGGTCTGGGAGGGGTCGCCGAGGCTCATGGAGACCACGTCGGCCTTGCTCTCGACGGCCCACTCCATGCCCGCGATGATCCACGAGTCGAGGCCGTAGCCCTGGTCGCCCAGCACCTTGCCGCTGAGCAGTTCGGTGCCCGGCGCGACGCCCTTCTTGGCGCCGCCGCTCTCGGCTCCGGAGCCGCCGACCGTGGAAATGGTGTGGGTGCCGTGGCCCTGGCGGTCGGCGTCGGTGTCGGAGTCGGTGAAGTTCTTCGACGCGGCGACGCGGCCCTTGAGGTCGGGGTGCCCGAGGTCGGTGCCGGTGTCGAGGACGGCGACCTTGGTGCCCTTTCCGTCGTACCCGGCGGCCCAGGCGGCTGTGGCGCCCACCTGCTTGGTGGACCGCTCCAGGTTCGCCCGGACCTTGCCGTCGAGCCACAGCTTCTTCAGCCCGCCGGCGGCGCGGGAGCGGGTGTCGGTGACGTCCGCCCAGAAGGCGACGGCCTGCTGCTTGTCGGCGGCGAGGGCGACGGCCCCGATGGAGCCGAGGACGAGGGAGCGCTCGGCGCCGCGCGGGGCCGGGGGTGCGCTGCGCGCCAGGTCGGCGGAGCCGTCGTAGACCGCGATGAGCGGGAGCTTCTTGGCGTGTGCGTCGTCGTAGCCCTGCCGGATCAGGCCGGTGACGTTGAAGAGTTCCTGGTCGACCGTGCCGGCGGCGAGGGCCTTGACCGCGCTCTCGGGGTACACGTACAGGTCCTTGCCGCTCTGGCGGGTCTGCACGAGCGGCTGCGAGCCGTCCTCGCGCGGCATCGCGGTGGCGGCGGTGCGGCCGGCCGGGTCGGTGGACACCAGGATCCGGTCGCCGGTGACCAGGGTCACGGTGACGGGGGCCGTGGGCTGCTTTCCGGCCGCCTCGCTCCCGGCGATCGGTCTCCTCCCCGCTCCTCCAGGCGCTCCGTCGATCGGCTGTGCCGCCGACGGGCCGACGGCGGTGACGGCCAGGACGGCCGCGCAGGCCGCTCCCAGTACCGTGCGCGATATCGGGCGCATCGCTCTCCCCAGGTGAATTCCGGCCAATTGCTTCATCGCATGGCAAAGCTGCCCGCAAGTGGCTTCTGACCGGCGGATGTTGGTGCTGCGGTGGCGTCACCTTGGCAGAGAGCCGGGAGGTGCGGCGATGATGTCCGCGGCGGGTTTGCGCCGTGGCCGCTTCCCGCCAGGAACGGCGTCGAGAGGGTGGGTGGACCGGTTGCTGAGTGCGATAGGCCTGGACGAGGGCCAGGAGTCGGCGTACCGCGCGCTGGTGGCGCTGGGGGCTGCGGAGATACCGGACCTGGCGCACCGGCTGGCACTGCCGGTGCCGCAGACCGAGCGGGCGCTGCGGCACCTGGAGCGGCACGGGCTGGCGGCGCAGTCCTCGGCCCGGCCGGGGCGCTGGGTGGCGGCCCCGCCGGGGGTGGCGCTGGGGGCGCTGCTGACGCAGCAGCGGCACGAGCTGGAGCAGGCGGAGCTGGCGGCGGCGCTGCTGGCGCAGGAGTACCGGGCGGAGGCGGCCGAGCCGTCGGTGCACGACCTGGTGGAGGTGGTGACGGGGGCGAGCGCGGTGGCGCACCGCTTTCACCAGCTCCAGGTGGGCGCGGTGGAGGAGGTGTGCGCCCTGGTCAGCAGCCGGCCGCAGGTGGTGACGGGGATGGACAACGAGGCGGAGGAGCAGGCCGCCGCACGGGGCGTCGAGTACCGGGTGGTCATCGAGCGGGACGTGCTGACCCTGCCGACCGGCATCCGGGAGGCGTCGACGGCGCTCGCGCGGGGCGAGGGGGTCCGGGTGACAGGGCAGGTCCCGACCAGGCTGGTGATCGCGGACAGGTCGCTCGCGCTCGTGCCGCTGACGGGGCCCGGTGCGGAGCCGGCGGCGCTGGTGGTGCACGCGTCGGGGCTGCTGGAGTCCCTGACGGGGCTGTTCGAGGCGGTGTGGCGGGAGGCGCTGCCGCTGCGGCTGGGGGATGACGGGGCGGAGGTGTCCGAGGGCATCCCCGACACCACGGACCTGGAGATCCTGACGCTGCTGCTGGCCGGCATGACGGACGCGAGCGTGGCGAAGCACCTGGAGCTGGGGCTGCGGACGGTGCAGCGGCGGGTCAAGGGCCTGATGGAGCTGTCCGGGGTCACGACCCGGCTCCAGTTGGGCTGGCATGCGTACGAACGGGGCTGGGTGGCCCGATAGCCCCTGGTCGGTCAGGCTGAGCGCATGGATCTGCCTCAGCTGTTCCTGGTGGGGCTGGTGCTGCTGCTCGGGGTGCTCGGGGTACTGGTCCCGGGTGTTCCGGGGACCTGGCTGGTGTGGGCGGGCGTGCTGTGGTGGGCGCTGCACGAGCGCTCGGCGCCGGCGTGGTCCCTGCTGGTCTCGACGACGGCGCTGTTGCTGGTGGTCCAGGTGATCGAGTGGCAGCTGCCGCCGCGGCGGCTGCGCGGGGTGGGGGTCAGCCGCCGGATGGCGGTGTACGCGGGCGCCGGCGCGCTGCTCGGCTTCGTGGTGGTGCCGGTGCTGGGGGCGGTTCCGGGGTTCGTGGGGGGCATCTACCTGTGCGAGCGGCTGCGGCTGGGCACGCACGGCGAGGCCTGGGCCTCGGTGCGGGCGGTGATGCGGGCGGTGGGGACGAGCGTGCTGGTGGAGCTGCTCGCGTGCCTGATGGTGGTCGGCGCGTGGGTCGGGGCGGTACTGGTCGGCTGACGGACCGCCATGGCGTAACCCGACAATTCCCGGACGCCGAGTCCGTTGATCATCTTGCCTGTTTCCCAGGTCCCCGCTTGTCACAGTGGAAGGGACAGCAGTCCGACCAACTGTGAGAAGACCACAAGGGGATGAGTCATGAACGCTGACCACGCAGGCGTGTCCGTCACCGGGCTCGGGGCCACCACCCCGCTCGGCGGGGACGTGGAGACGACGTGGCGGGCGATGCTGCGCGGCGAGAACGGCATCCGGCCCATCGAGGAGGAGTGGGCCGCCGCGCTGCCCGTACGGATCGCGGGGCGGCTGCGGCAGGAGCCGGGTGAGGTACTGGACCGGGTACAGGCACGGCGGATGGACCGGTGCGAGCAGCTGGCGCTGGTCGCCGCGCGGGAGGCGTGGGCCGGAGCCGGGCGGCCGGAGGTGGAGCCGGAGCGGCTCGCCGTGGTCATCGGGACCGGGACGGGCGGGGCGCTGACCCTGCTCGGGCAGGACGACGTTCTGGAGTCCGCGGGCGTGCGGAAGGTCTCGCCGCACACCGTGCCGATGCTGATGGCGAACGGTCCGGCGGCATGGGTGAGCATCGACCTCGGTGCGCGCGGCGGCGCGCACACCCCGGTCAGCGCCTGCGCCTCGGGCGCGGAGGCGATCGCGCTGGGCCTGGACCTGATCCGCCTCGGCCGGGCCGACGTCGTGGTCGCCGGCGGCACGGAGGCATGCATCCATCCGCTGCCGCTGGCCGGATTCGCCCAGGCCAAGGCGCACTCCACGCGCAACGACGACCCGGCGGCCGCCTCCCGGCCGTTCGACACCGGCCGGGACGGGTTCGTCATCGGGGAGGGCGCGGGCGTGGTCGTCCTGGAGCGGGCCGCCTTCGCGGCGGCGCGCGGGGCCCGGGTCCACGCCACGCTGGCCGGGGCCGGGGTGACCTCCGACGCGCACCACATCACGGCAGCGCACGCGGAGGGCCAGGTACGGGCGATGCGGCTGGCGCTGGCCGCCGCCGGGCTCGCCCCCTCGGACATCGCGCACGTCCACGCACATGCCACGTCCACGCCGTCGGGGGACTTGGTGGAGGCACGGTCGGTCACCGAGGCGGTGGGCACCCACCCGGCGGTGACGGCGACCAAGTCGATGACGGGGCACCTGTTCGGAGCCGCCGGGGCGGTCGGCGCGATAGCAGCGATCCTCGCGGTACGGGACGGGGCGATCCCGGCGACCCGCAACCTCGACGCCCTCGACCCGGGCATCGGCCTGGACGTGGTCCGGGGCTCCGCGCGGCACGGCCGGGTGCCGGCCGCGCTGGCCAACGCGTTCGGTTTCGGCGGGCACAACGCCTCGCTGGTGTTCACGGCTTAAGACCATGGGCCCGGGTACGGCTCGGCCGCAGGCCCGATGCGGTGTGACTGCGGCGCTGTCAGGCTGGTGCGTATGACGGAGTTCAAGGGTTTCAGCGAGGCGGAGCTGGCGTACCTCGGGTCGCAGCGGCTGGGGCGGCTGGCGACGGTGGACGCGGCCGGGCAGCCGCAGGCGAACCCGGTGGGGTTCTTCCCGCAGGAGGACGGGACGATCCTGGTCGGCGGCCTGGCGATGGGATCGACGAAGAAGTGGCGGAACCTCCGGGGCAACCCGCGGCTCGCGCTGGTGGTGGACGATCTCGTGAGCACCCGGCCGTGGCGGGTCCGCGGGATCGAGGTCCGCGGGCGCGCCACCCTGGAGGTGGGCCCGCACACGCTGGGCCCGCACTTCAGCCCGGAGGTGATCCGGATCCATCCGGAGCGGGTGATCGCCTGGGGCCTTGACGACACGACCGAGGCCTGACGCCCGGCCCGAGGCCCGGCCCCTGCCGGAGCAGGGGCCGGGCCTCGGGCTGCGCCGGGGTCAGAAGCGGCCGTTGTGCTTCGCCGCGTAATTGGCCCGGCCGATCGCCGACTTCATCCGCCAGTCCCGGCGGATCTCTGAGCGGATCCTGGCGTCCGTCTTGGCGACGATCCGCTGGTTCTCCCGGAGCAGCTTGCGGTAGCTCTCCAGGCGCCGCTCCGGCAGTGCGCCGGCCTCGACCGCCTCGAGCACCGCGCACCCCGGCTCGGCCTCGTGCGCGCAGTCGTGGAAGCGGCAGTCGGCCGCGTACTCCTCGATCTCGGAGAAGACCTGGCCGACCCCGGCCTCGGCGTCCCACAGGCCGACGCCCCGCAGTCCCGGCGTGTCGATGAGGACGCCCCCGCCGGGCAGGGCCAGCAGGTTGCGGGTGGTCGTCGTGTGCCGGCCCTTGCCGTCCACGTCGCGCGTGGCCTGCACGTCCATGACGTCGGAGCCGAGCAGGGCGTTCGCCAGCGTGGACTTGCCCGCGCCGGAGATGCCGAGCAGCACGCTCGTACCGCCGGCGACGACGGCCGCCAGTACGTCCGTGCCCTCCCCGGTGTGGGAGGAGACGGTGAGGACGTCGACGCCCGGCGCCGTGGTCTCCACGTCCTGGACCAGGTGCGAGAGCGTCACCGGGTCCGGTACGAGGTCCGCCTTGGTCAGGACGACCAGCGGTTGTGCGCCGGACTCCCAGGCGAGGGCCAGGAAGCGCTCGATGCGGCCCAGGTCGAGTTCGACGGCCAGCGAGACCGCGATGATCGCGTGGTCGACGTTGGCGGCCAGGATCTGCCCCTCGGAGCGCTGCGAGGAGGTGGAGCGTACGAAGGCGGTCCGGCGCGGCAGGTACGTCTTCACGTACCGGGGGTTGCCGGCCGCCTCGACGACGGCCCAGTCACCGGTGCAGATGACGCGGAGCGGGTCGTGCGGGGTGACGAAGGCGGTGTCGGCGCGGACGATGCCGTCCGCGGTCATGACGTCGCACCGGCCGCGGTCCACCCGCACCACGCGGCCGGGCACCAGGCCCTGGTCGGTGTACGGGGCGAACTCGGCCTCCCACGCCTCGTCCCAGCCGAGGGGGGTGAGGGCGGGCGCGTACGAAGAAGACGGAAACGACGGGGAAGAAGAGAAAGACAAGGGGAAACCCTTCACAGGGTGGCCCCGGCAGCGCGCGCTCAGCGGCGCGCGAAGAGGTGTGAGGTCAGCCGGAGACCACGGAAGTGACATTGATGGTCTTCTGGGAGCGGTCCGCGCCCTGCGTGACGACAGTCCTCAATGAACTCACCTCCGGGTCATGCACGTGCCGGCAGTTCCACGCCGATCGGCGGGAACACGATCAACGTAGCAAGTGCGCTCAGGAGCCCGCCAATTCTTTTCCGGCGCCCGTTCGGCACGCATGTCCGATTCGTTCAAGACCGGCGGGCGGGGCGGCTCCTAGCCTGGGCGCATGACTCCCCGACTCGACCTGTTCGGCCTGGTCGTCTCCGACATGGCCGCCTCGCTCGCCTTCTACCGCCGCCTGGGCCTGGACATCCCGGCCGGGGCGGAGGAACAGCCGCATGTGGAGGTCGTCCTCCCCGGCCGGCTTCGGATCGCCTGGGACACGGAGGACGTCGTCCGCTCCTTCGACCCCTCCTGGACCCGTCCCGCCGAGGACAGCCGGCGGGACCTGGCGTTCCTGTGTGACTCCCCCGCAGAGGTGGACGCGGTGTACGCGGAGCTGACGGATGCCGGGTACAAGGGCCACCTGGAGCCCTGGGACGCCTTCTGGGGACAGCGCTACGCCGTCGTCCTCGACCCGGACGGCTGCGGCGTCTCGCTGTTCGCCCCGGCCGAAGCGCCCGCCGGGGCGTAGGCCCGGGTGTGGGCCCGGGTGTGAGCCTGGGTGTGCGCTTGGGTGTGGGCCGCCGCGTAGGCCCCCGGGGTGGTCCCGGCCAGCGCCCGCACCTCGCGGGCGAGATGGGCCTGGTCCGCGTACCCGGCCCGGTACGCCACCTCGGCCTGCGGCAGCCCCCGCCGCGTCAGCTCCAGCGCCCGCTGGAGCCGCAGCACCCGCCCGAGCGTGCGGGGTCCGTAGCCGAAGGCGTCGAGGGAGCGCCGGTGCAGCTGGCGCGTCCCGAGGCCGACCGCCGCGGCCACGGCGGCCACCGACTCCCCCGCACGGAGCCCGGCCGCCACCCGGGCGGCGAGGTGGTCGGGGGTCGCGCTCCGGTCCGCGCGGCTGCGGGCCAGCCGCTCCAGCCCCGCGCCGGGGTCCTCGTACGCACTCATCCGCTCGGCGAGGGCCCGCACCTCGGGCCCTGGCCAGAGGTCGGCCAGCCCGACCCGCCGGTCCCGCAGCTCGTACGCCGGTACGCCGAGCAGCGCGGGCGCCGTACCGGGGGCGAACCGCAGCCCCGACACGAGGCCGAAGGCCCCGCCCGGCACCTCCCCGACGGGGTGCGGGCCGGTGTCGGGGCCGGCCACCAGCAGCCGCCCGTCGACCCACAGCAGGTCCATGCAGCCGTCGGGCAGGACCGGCCCGCCGGGCGCCCCGGCCCGGCGCCACACGATCGCGCCGGGCACCAGCAGGGACGGCCGCTCCTGGTACCCCTGCTCCTCGTACCCCTGCTCCCCGTGCACAGCGCCAGGCTACGGCCGGTCCGGTGCTCAGTGCTTGCGCAGGCGGGAGGAGTAGTCCTCCGGCGGCAGGAAGTTCGACCAGCGCTCCGGGAACTCGGACGGCATCCCGGCGTCGCCCTCGTCGTCGTCGTCCTCCGACTCGCCCTCGGCCAGCGCCCGCCAGGCGGCGGCCCGCGCGACCAGCTGCGCGGCCTCCGCCTCCCGGGCCCGCTCGTTCGCCTCGCGGGCCGCGGCGGTGGCCACGGACGGCCAGACGCGGTCGATGGCGGCGTTGACGGCCGCGCCGACCAGGACGGCGAAGGCCGACACGCCGATCCACAGCAGGACGGCGACCGGCGCGGCCAGCGATCCGTAGATGGTCGGGCCCTCGACGGTGTTGGTCAGGTAGATCCGCAGCAGGAACGAGCCCAGCACCCACATGGCGAGCGCCACCAGCGCGCCCGGCACGTCCTCGATCCACGGGGAGCGCACGGGTACGGACACGTGGTACAGCGTGGTCAGGAAGGCGATGGACAGCAGGGTGACCGTCGGCCAGTACAGCACCGCGATCACTTCCGTGCTCCAGGGCACCCAGCGGACGACGGCGTCCGGCCCCGCCACCATCAGCGGCAGCACGACCGCGCCGATCACGAGGGCGATCACGTAGAGCAGGAAGGCCAGCAGCCGGGTCTTGACGATGCCGCGCTGGCCGTCGAGCCCGTACATCACGGTGATGGTGTCGATGAAGACGTTGACGGCCCGCGAGCCCGACCAGAGGGCGAACGCGAAGCCGAGGGAGATCAGGTCCGGGCGGCCGGCTTTGGTGACGTCGTCGAGCATCGGTTTCGCGATGTCGCTGACGCCCCGGTCGGAGAGCACGGTGCCGACCGCGTTCAGGATGTTCTCCTCGATGGAGGCCACGAAGGTGCCGCCCGTCCAGCCGTCCACGTACCCGAGCAGGCCCAGCAGGCCGAGGAACAGCGGCGGCAGCGAGAGCAGTGTGAAGAACGCCGCTTCGGCCGCCAGGCCGAGGATCCGGTACTCGATGCACGAATTGACGGTGTCTTTCAGGAGCAGCCACGCCATCTTGCGCTTGGAGACGTTGCGGTAGAGGGCGCGGGCCCGATGGAGCCGCCCGGGGACCCGCTCGGGTGTTTCTTTTGCTGGCTGCACGTCCTTACGGTATCCGCATGGCAGCCACCACCCACACCGTCACCAACCAGCCCCCTCCCCTGGTGGGCTACGACGTCTACGGCACCGACCGGGCCCTTCGCGAGGGCGTGGAGCGGCACCTGTCGGCCTCGGCGCCCGAACTCCTCGGCGAAGTGCGGGAGGAGCTCTCGGAGCTCGGGCGGGCCACGGGCTCGGCGCAGGCCCAGCGGTGGGGTGCGCTGGCGAACGAGAACCCACCGAAACTTCGTACGCACGACCGGTACGGCAACCGGATCGACGAGGTGGAGTTTCACCCGGCCTGGCACCGGCTGCTCGGACACGCGGTGGGCGCCGGGCTGACCGATGCGTGGGGCCGGCCGGCCGGGCACCTGCGCCGCGCGGCCGGGTTCTTCGTGTGGTCGCAGGCCGAGGCGGGGCACGGCTGCCCGGTCTCGATGACCCATGCGGCCGTACCGGCGCTGCGGACGGACCCGGAACTGGCCGCCGAATGGGAGCCGCGGCTGACCTCACACGTGTACGAGGAGGGGCTGCGGCCGGCCGCGCAGAAGGGCGGGGTGCTGTTCGGCATGGGGATGACGGAGAAGCAGGGCGGCAGCGACGTACGGGCGAACACGACGGCGGCGAAGCCGCTGGACGCGGCGGGCGAGTACCTGCTGACGGGGCACAAGTGGTTCTGCTCGGCACCGATGTCGGACGGGTTCCTGGTGCTGGCGCAGGCTCCCGGGGGGCTGACCTGCTTCCTGGTGCCGCGGGTGCTGGAGGACGGCACGCGCAACGTGTTCGCGATCCAGCGGCTGAAGGACAAGCTCGGCAACCGGTCGAACGCGTCGGGCGAGGTGGAGTTCGACGGGACGTGGGCGCGGCGGGTCGGCGAGGAGGGGCGGGGGGTGCGGACCATCATCGGGATGGTCGCGGCGACCCGGCTGGACTGCGTGCTGGGCTCGGCCGCGCAGATGCGGCAGGCGCTGACGCAGGCCGTGCACCATACGGAGCACCGCTCTGCTTTCGGAGCACGGCTCATCGAGCAGCCGCTGATGCGCAACGTGCTGGCCGACCTCGCGCTGGAGTCGGAGGCGGCGACGACGCTGGCGCTACGGCTCGCGGCCGCCTACGACGCCGGGACGGAGCAGGAGCGGGCCTTCCTGCGCATCGCGGTGCCCGCCGCGAAGTACTGGGTGACCAAGCGCTGTACGCCGATGGTGGCGGAGGCGCTGGAGTGTCTGGGCGGCAACGGCTACGTCGAGGAGTCCGGGCTGCCGCGGCTGCTGCGCGAGTCCCCGCTGAACTCGATCTGGGAGGGCTCGGGCAACGTACAGGCCCTGGACGTGCTGCGGGCCCTGCAGCGGGAGCCGCAGGCGCTGAACGCGTTCCTCCAAGAGGTGGGGCAGGCGCGCGGCGCCGACCACCGGCTGGATTCGGCCATCAAGGGGCTGCTGACGGAGCTCGCGGACCTGGAGGGCATCGAGGCGCGGGCGCGCCGGGTGGTGGAGCGCATCGCCCTGGTGCTCCAGGGATCGCTGCTGGTGCGCTGGGCGCCGCCGGAGGTGGCGGACGCGTTCTGCGCCTCGCGCCTGGGCGGCGACGGGGGTGCGGCCTTCGGCACGCTGCCGCACAGCCTGGGGCTGGGTGCACTGGTCGAACGGGCGCGGATCGCGGACACCCTCTAGGTTCCGGGCCCTGTCCCCAAACAGGTCCGAGCCGGGATCCGGACCCGTTGACCGGGAGCAGGGGTGGCGCCGCGCCGACTCGGCACCACCCCTGATCCGAAAGCCCCGAGGAGGAGCTGTCACGCCGCGAGGCGACGTCCGGACAGTTTCGGTCGGGTGAACGGGACTTGGCGAGAGTTGCATACCGTTGCAACCCTCTGAGTCGGAACCGTCCGCCGTGCGTGCCCGGGGAAGCGGCACGCGCGGACCGCCCGGGCGGATTCCCTCGTACGTCCTGTTCCACACGGGGAGGTTCCGGTGGCCTACACCGCAGGCAGCACGGTCGATGCGGCACGCATCTCGGCCATGGACGCGCGGGAGGCCGCGCGTCTGCTCAAGGGGGTACGGGCGGCGGCGCTGGCCGGGGACCGGCCGCCGGCCGAGCCCCGCCCGGAGATCGCCGAGTCCTGGCGCCGGATGCTGGCCTGCGGGGTGCACCCGGACCGGGACGCGCGCTCGCGGATGCTGTCGACGGCCGAGACCGAGGAGCGGCGGCAGGTCTCGCCGCTGCGGGAGATCCTGCCGGTGCTGCGCGAGGGGCTGCTGCCGACGCTGGACACGGCGCTGCACATCATGGTCGTCGCCGACGCGGAGGGTCGGCTGCTGTGGCGGGAGGGGGCCACGTCGATCCTGCGCAAGGCGGACCGCCTCGGGTTCTCGGTGGGCGCCGACTGGGACGAGGCGGTGGTCGGCACCAACGGGGTGGGCACCGCCCTGGTGGCCCGGCAGCCCGTCCAGGTGTTCTCGGCGGAGCACTTCGTCTCCAGCCACCACGACTGGACCTGCGCGGGGGCCCCGGTGCGGGACCCGCGGGACGGGCAGCTGCTGGGCGTGGTCGACGTCAGCGGGCCGCTGGCCACCATGCACCCGGCCACGCTGGCCTGGGTGAGCTCGGTGGCCCGGCTCGCGGAGCGGGAGCTGCGGATCCGGCACCTGGAGTCGCTGGAGCGGCTGCGGGCGGTCGCGGCGCCGCTGCTGGCCCGGCTGCCCGGGCAGGCCGTCGTGGTGGACCAGCAGGGCTGGACGGCGGCGGTGACGGGCCTGGCCCCGGCGGACCGGATCCCGCTGCCGAAGGGGTTCGCGGCCGGCCGGGTGTGGGTGCCGCAGCTCGGGGACTGCGTCGTGGAGCCGCTGCCGGGCGGCTGGCTGCTGCGCATCGCCGAGGAGCCGGGCACGGCGACGGCGGCGAGCCGGGTCGTCCTGGACCTGAGCCGTCCGCGCACGTGGTCGGCGACGGTGTACGGGGCCGCCGGCAGCTGGTCCCAGGAGCTGAGCCCGCGCCATGCGGAGCTGCTGTTCCTGCTGGCGGAGAGCCCGCGGGGGCGGTCGGCGGCGGAGCTGTCGGCGGAGCTGTTCGGGGACCCGACGCGTACGGTGACGGTCCGGGCCGAGCTGTCCCGGGTACGGCGGCACCTGGGCGGGGTGCTGACCCACCGCCCGTACCGCTTCGCGGACGACGTGGAGGTCGAGCTGATCCGCCCCGAGGACCCGGCGGCGCTGCTGCCGCACTCCACGGCGCCGGCGGTGATCAAGGCCCGCCTGGGCCGTTCGGGGCCGGCCGTGATTCCCTGACCTGCATGAGCACCATCACACTCACCACCTGGTCCCTGGAAATGACCTCCCCGCAGGACCTGGTCCGGGCGGCCGTCCCAGGGCCTGAGATCCAGGTCCGGCGGGCGGAGGTCCCCTCGCCCGAGTTCAGCCGCTTCCTCTACGCCTCGGTGGGCGGGGACATCCACTGGACGGACCGGCTCTCGCTGACCCGCGCCCAGTGGGTGGAGCAGCTGGGCCGTCCCGGCGTGGAGACCTGGGTGGCGTACGACCGCGGGACGCCGGCCGGGTACGTGGAGCTCGACCCGCAGGACGACGGCGTGGTGGAGATCATGTACTTCGGGCTGCTCCCGGACTTCCGGGGGCGCCGGATCGGGGGGCACCTGCTGACGCTGGGCGTCGAAGCGGCATGGTCCCTGGCGGACCGCTGGCCGGAGCGCGGGGCGACCACGCGGGTCTGGCTCCACACCTGCAGCCAGGACGGCCCGACGGCGATGGACAACTACCTCCGCCGCGGCTTCAAGGTCTTCCGTACGGAGACGGAGGACAAGGCGGTCACGCAGACTCCGGGCCCCTGGCCGGGCGCCTGACCCCTCCCGGCCACCGCATCCTTCCGGGCCCGGCCCCTGCCGACGGGGGCCGGGCCCGGCGGCGTCCTAGGCCGGATCTCGGGTGACGGGCGTCACCTTGTCTCGCAATGCGGGACCACATCGTCCGGATAATGGACAGTAGTGGACTCCTCCAATCGGCACATGACACGCTTCCGCCATGAATGGAGCTGGAATTGCCTTGGTGAGTCGGCGGCACGTCGACCTCGGCCGCATGTCCAGCGCCATCTGTCCGGCGAGCTGACGGAACCAGCCACCGCCGCACATCGCCGTCGTCCCCGCCGCTGCGGACGCGTCGATCCCCGAAGCACCTGCACGTCCCCTGAAGGCACAAGACCGCCCTGACCTCCGGAAACACCGGCAAAGGGTGGCGATCGGCCGCACCTGCTCAGCGGCAGGGCCGACGACAGGGGCTCGCCGCCGCTCCCCCTGACCCTGCATTGACGCCGCCGAAGAAGGATGTACCGCCATGGCCGCCACCCCCGAAACGCCCGCCGCCGCGCGCCGAAAGACCGGCCGTCACCGCGGTGAGGGTCAGTGGGCCGTTGGACACCACACCCCGCTCAACGGCAACGAGCAGTTCAAGAAGGACGACGACGGTCTCAACGTGCGGACACGCATTGAGACGATCTACTCCAAGACGGGCTTCGACTCGATCGACCCCAACGACCTGCGCGGCCGCATGCGCTGGTGGGGCCTGTACACCCAGCGCAAGCCCGGGATCGACGGCGGCAAGACCGCGATCCTGGAGCCGGAGGAGCTGGACGACAAGTACTTCATGCTGCGCGTCCGCATCGACGGCGGCCGGCTGACCACCGAGCAGCTCCGCGTCATCGGCGAGATCTCGCAGGAGTTCGCACGTGGCACCGCCGACCTCACCGACCGCCAGAACGTGCAGTACCACTGGATCCGGATCGAGGACGTCCCGGAGATCTGGCGCCGCCTCGAGGCCGTCGGCCTGTCGACCACCGAGGCCTGCGGTGACACGCCCCGCGTCATCCTCGGCTCGCCCGTCGCCGGCATCGCCCAGGACGAGATCATCGACGGCACGCCCGCCATCGACGAGATCTACCGCCGCATCGTGGGCAACCCGGACTTCTCCAACCTGCCCCGCAAGTTCAAGTCCGCGGTCTCCGGCTCGCCGCTGCTCGACGTGGCGCACGAGATCAACGACATCGCCTTCGTCGGCGTGAACCACCCCGAGCACGGCCCCGGCTTCGACGTCTGGGTCGGCGGCGGCCTCTCGACCAACCCCAAGCTGGGCGTGCGCCTGGGCACCTGGGTCTCCCTCGACGAGGTCCCGGACGTGTACGAGGGCGTCATCTCGATCTTCCGCGACTACGGCTACCGCCGCCTGCGCACCCGCGCCCGGCTGAAGTTCCTCGTCGCCGACTGGGGCCCGGCCAAGTTCCGCCAGGTCCTGGAGGACGAGTACCTGGGGCGCAAGCTGACCGACGGCCCCGCGCCCGAGCAGCCCAGCGGCCAGTGGCGCGACCACGTCGGCGTCCACCAGCAGCAGGACGGCAAGTTCTACGTCGGCTTCGCGCCCCGCGTCGGCCGTGTGGACGGCGCCACCCTCACCAAGATCGCGGACGTCGCCGAGCAGCACGGCTCCGGCCGCCTGCGCACCACCGCCGAGCAGAAGATGATCGTCCTCGACATCGAGGCGGACAAGGTCGACTCCGTCGTGGAGGCCCTGGAGGCGCTGGACCTGCGGGTCAAGCCGTCCCCGTTCCGCCGCGGCACGATGGCCTGCACCGGCATCGAGTTCTGCAAGCTGGCCATCGTCGAGACGAAGGCGCGCGGCGCCTCGCTGATCGACGAGCTGGAGCGCCGCCTGCCCGAGTTCGCCGAGCCGCTCACCATCAACATCAACGGCTGCCCGAACGCCTGCGCCCGTATCCAGGTGGCGGACATCGGTCTCAAGGGCCAGCTGGTCCTGGACGACGACGGCAACCAGGTGGAGGGCTACCAGGTCCACCTGGGCGGCGCCCTCGGCCTGGAAGCCGGCTTCGGCCGCAAGGTCCGCGGCCTCAAGGTCACCTCGGCCGGTCTGCCCGACTACGTCGAGCGGGTCGTCACGCGCTTCCAGGAGCAGCGCGGGGACGGCGAGCGCTTCGCCGCCTGGGTGACGCGCGCGAAGGACGAGGACCTCTCGTGAGCGAGCGCGCGGCCCCGTTCTACTGCCCGTACTGCGGCGACGAGGACCTGTTTCCGAACGAGACGGGTCACGGCGCCTGGGAATGCAGGGCCTGCAACCGGGCCTTCCAGCTGAAGTACCTCGGGCTGCTGGCCCGGGGTGTTCAGTCCGATACCGCTGGAGGGGACGAGATATGACGACGAGTCAGGCAGTGGACCGGGCAGCGGGGACACCCGATCTCAAGGCGCTGGCCGAGCAGGCGGGCCGCGACCTCGAGGACGCCTCCCCGCTGGAGATCCTCGCGTGGGCAGCCGAGACCTTCGGCAAGAAGTTCGCCGTGACCTCTTCCATGGAGGACGCGGTGGTCGCCCACCTGGCCTCCCGCGCCTTCCCCGGCGTGGACGTGGTCTTCCTGGACACGGGCTACCACTTCGAGGAGACCATCGGCACCCGCGACGCGGTCGAGGCCGTGATGGACGTCAACGTCATCACCCTCACCCCGCGGCAGACGGTGGCCGAGCAGGACGCGCAGTACGGCCCGAAGCTGCACGACCGCGACCCCGACCTGTGCTGCGCACTGCGCAAGGTCAAGCCGCTGGAGGAGGGCCTGACCGCGTACGAGGCGTGGGCGACGGGCCTGCGCCGCGACGAGTCCCCGACCCGGGCGAACACCCCGGTGGTCGGCTGGGACGAGAAGCGGCAGAAGGTCAAGGTCTCCCCGATCGCCCGCTGGACCCAGGACGACGTGGACGCCTACGTCGCGGAGCACGGGGTGCTGACCAACCCGCTGCTGACGGACGGCTACGCCTCGGTCGGCTGCGCCCCCTGCACCCGCCGCGTGGCGGAGGGCGAGGACGCACGGGCCGGCCGCTGGGCCGGGCGGGCCAAGACCGAGTGCGGACTGCACGGCTGATGACCGACCTCGAAGCATCGACTTTCACAGAACCGACGGAGACGAGAACGATGAGCGTGAGCGACCAGGGCGCCACCGTGTGGCTGACCGGGCTGCCGAGCGCGGGCAAGACCACCATCGCCTACGCGCTGGCCGAGCGGCTGCGCGCCGAGGGCCACCGTGTGGAGGTCCTCGACGGCGACGAGATCCGCGAGTTCCTCTCCGCCAGCCTCGGCTTCACCCGCGAGGACCGTCACACCAACGTGCAGCGGATCGGCTTCGTCGCCGAACTCCTCGCGAGCAACGGCGTCAAGGCGCTCGTGCCGGTGATCGCGCCGTTCGCGGACAGCCGCGAGGCCGTCCGCAAGCGGCACTCGGCCGCCGAGACGAACTACCTCGAAGTGCACGTGGCCACCCCGGTCGAGGTCTGCTCCGAGCGTGACGTGAAGGGCCTGTACGCCAAGCAGGCGGCGGGCGAGATCTCCGGTCTGACCGGCGTCGACGACCCGTACGAGGCGCCGGAGTCCCCGGACCTCCGCATCGAGTCGCACACGCAGACCGTGCAGGAGTCGGCTTCCGCCCTGCACGCGCTGCTCACCGAGAGGGGTCTGGCATGACCGCCACCGTCGCACACGTCCACGAAGGGACGGACGCGCCCTACGCGCTGTCGCACCTCGACGCCCTCGAATCGGAGGCCGTGCACATCTTCCGCGAGGTGGCGGGTGAGTTCGAGAAGCCGGTGATCCTGTTCTCCGGCGGCAAGGACTCCATCGTGATGCTGCACCTGGCGCTGAAGGCGTTCGCGCCGGCGCCGGTGCCGTTCACGCTGCTGCACGTGGACACCGGGCACAACTTCCCCGAGGTCCTCGCCTACCGCGACCGGGCGGTGGCGCAGCACAACCTGCGTCTGCACGTGGCCTCCGTCCAGGAGTACATCGACGCCGGCAAGCTGCGCGAGCGCCCGGACGGGGTCCGCAACCCGCTGCAGACCGTCCCCCTCACGGAGGCGATCCAGCAGCTCAAGTTCGACGCCGTGTTCGGCGGCGGGCGCCGTGACGAGGAGAAGGCCCGCGCCAAGGAGCGGGTGTTCTCGCTGCGTGACGAGTTCTCGCAGTGGGACCCGCGCCGTCAGCGCCCCGAGCTGTGGCAGCTCTACAACGGCCGGCACGCCCCGGGCGAGCACGTGCGCGTCTTCCCGCTGTCCAACTGGACCGAACTGGACGTGTGGCAGTACATCGCCCGCGAGGGCATCGAGCTGCCGGAGATCTACTTCGCGCACGAGCGCGAGGTCTTCCAGCGCAACGGCATGTGGCTGACGGCCGGCGAGTGGGGCGGCCCGAAGGAGGACGAGACGCCCGAGACGCGGCTCATCCGCTACCGCACCGTCGGTGACATGTCCTGCACCGGTGCCGTCGACTCCGACGCCACCACGCTGGACGCCGTGATCACCGAGATCGCCGCCTCCCGGCTCACCGAGCGGGGTGCGACCCGCGCCGACGACAAGATGTCCGAGGCCGCGATGGAAGACCGCAAGCGCGAAGGGTACTTCTAACCATGACCTCCACCACTGATCAGGTCGCCGGCTTCGCCGACCTTGCAGCGACCACGCTGCTGCGCTTCGCGACCGCCGGTTCCGTCGACGACGGCAAGTCCACGCTGGTCGGGCGGCTGCTGCACGACTCCAAGTCGGTCCTGACGGACCAGCTGGAGGCCGTCGAGGCCGTGTCCGCCCAGCGCGGCCAGGACACCCCCGACCTGGCGCTGCTGACCGACGGCCTGCGGGCCGAGCGGGAGCAGGGCATCACCATCGACGTCGCGTACCGCTACTTCGCCACCGCGCGGCGCCGGTTCATCCTCGCCGACACCCCCGGGCACGTGCAGTACACCCGGAACATGGTCACCGGCGCCTCCACCGCCGACCTGGCCGTGGTCCTGGTCGACGCCCGCAACGGCGTGATCGAGCAGACCCGCCGGCACGCCGCCGTCGCGGCCCTGCTGCGCGTCCCGCACGTGGTGCTGGCCGTCAACAAGATGGACCTGGTGGGCTACGAGGAGTCGGTCTTCGCAAAGATCGCCGAGGAGTTCACCGCGTACGCCTCGGACCTGGGCGTCCCGGAGATCACCGCGATCCCGATCTCGGCGCTCGCCGGGGACAACGTGGTCGAGCCCTCCGCCCACATGGACTGGTACGGCGGCCCGACCGTGCTGGAGCACCTGGAGACCGTCCCGGTCAGCCACGACCTCACGGCCTGCCCGGCGCGTTTCCCGGTGCAGTACGTGATCCGCCCGCAGACCGCGGAGCACCCCGACTACCGCGGCTACGCGGGCCAGATCGCCTCCGGTGTACTGCGCGTCGGCGAGCCGGTCACGGTCCTGCCGTCGGGCCGTACCTCGGTCATCGCCGGGATCGACGCGCTCGGCGAGAGCGTGGACATCGCCTGGGCCCCGCAGTCGGTGACGGTGCGTCTGGCGGACGACATCGACATCTCGCGCGGCGACCTGATCGCGCCGTCGGCAAGTGCCCCGGCCACCACGCAGGACGTCGTCGCGACGGTCTGCCACGTCGCGGACCAGCCGCTGGCCGTGGGTGCGCGGGTGCTGCTCAAGCACACCACGCGCACGGTCAAGGCAATCGTCAAGGAGATCCCCTCGCGGCTGACCCTGGACGACCTGTCCCAGCACCCCGACCCCGGGCAGCTGGTGGCCAACGACATCGGCCGCGTCGTCGTACGCACCGCCGAGCCGCTCGCGCTCGACGCGTACGCCGACTCGCGCCGTACCGGATCGTTCCTGCTCATCGACCCGGCCGACGGAACCACCCTGGCGGCGGGCATGGCCGGCGAGTCCTTCGCCTCCCAGGCCCGCACCACCGTCCAGGCGGATGAAGAAGGGTGGGACTTCTAGCCATGCTCTGCGACATCTACTCGACCTTCGCCAAGGAGGGCGGCCGCGTAGGCAGCGGCCGCCTCGGCAGCGGCCAGGGCGGAGTGGCGCGATGTGCGCGATGACGTACGCGCACTGCATGCGCGCCCTCACCCCCCACGAACTGCGTTACCTGTCCTTGCTCCACAGACGAAGACGTGCGTCATGAGATGACGCTACGAGAGGAAGCCCTCCCGTGCCTGCCACCGGTATCACCCGCAAGTCCCTGCGCCGCAGCGTTGTCGCCGCTGCCGCCCTGCCGCTCCTGATCGGCGCGCTCGCCTCCTGCGGTTACGGCTCCCAGGCCGAGAAGCCCGCCGGCGAGGACGCCAAGAAGGCCGGCGCGACCGCCGACGGAGCGAAGCTCTCCGCCTCCGAGGTCCGTATCGGGTACTTCCCGAACCTGACGCACGCCACCGCTCTGGTCGGTCTCCAGGAGGGCCTGATCGCCAAGGAGCTGGGCGGGACCGCGATCAAGCCGCAGACGTTCAATGCCGGCCCGTCCGAGATCGAGGCCCTCAACGGGGGCTCTCTCGACATCGGGTTCATCGGCCCCTCGCCGTCGATCAACGGCTACGTCAAGTCCAAGAGCACCAACCTGCGCATCGTCTCCGGTTCCGCCTCCGGCGGCGTCAAGCTCGTCGTGAACCCGGACAAGATCAAGACCCTGGACGACGTCAAGGGCAAGAAGATCGCCACCCCGCAGAAGGGGAACACGCAGGACGTCGCGTTCCTCAACTGGATCGCGGAGAAGGGCTGGAAGGTCGACCCGGAGTCCGGCAAGGGTGACGTCTCCGTCGTCCGCACGGACAACAAGGTGACCCCGGACGCCTTCAAGCAGGGCTCCATCGACGGCGCCTGGGTGCCCGAGCCGACCGCCTCCAAGCTCGTCGCCGACGGCGGCTCCGTCCTCCTCGACGAGACCGACCTGTGGCCCGACAAGAAGTTCGTGATCACGAACGTCATCGTGTCGCAGAAGTTCCTCAAGGAGCACGCGGACGTCGTCGAGGCCGTGCTGCGCGGCACCGTGAAGACGAACGAGTGGATCAACGCCAACCCGGACAAGGCCAAGGCCTCCGCCAACGCCAAGCTGGAGGCCGACGGCGGCAAGCCGCTCGACGCGAAGGTCATCGACCCGGCGTGGAAGAGCATCCTCGTCACCGACGACCCCCTCGCCACCACGCTGAAGACCGAGTCCGACTGGGCCGTCAAGGCCAAGCTCATCGAGCAGCCCGACCTCGCCGGGATCTACGACCTGACGCTCCTGAACAAGGTCCTCAAGGCCGCGGGCAAGCCCGAGGTCTCCGACGCCGGTCTCGGCGCCGGTAGTTCCAAGTAACACAGCAGCCGTCCGTACGAACCCCAGGAGGTGACGACCATGGCCACCACACTCGCCAAGGCTGCCGAGGGCACGGTAGCGGAGCAGACGCACGCCACCCGCATCGCGCACGTCTCGAAGTCCTTCTCCGGCCCGGCCGGATCGCAGCTCGTCCTGGACGACATCAGCCTCGATGTCGCACCCGGCGAGTTCGTCACCATCCTGGGGGCCTCGGGATGCGGCAAATCCACCCTGCTCAACCTGGTCGCCGGACTCGACAAGCCCAGCGCGGGCACCATCGAGACCTCCGGCCGGCCCGCCCTGATGTTCCAGGAACACGCCCTCTTCCCGTGGCTCACCGCGGGCAAGAACATCGAACTCGCCCTGCGCCTGCGCGGGGTGGCCAAGGCCGACCGCAAGCCCGAGGCCGAGCGGCTGCTCGAGCTGGTCCGTCTCGGCGGTGCGTACGGCAAGCGGGTCCACGAGCTGTCCGGCGGCATGCGCCAGCGCGTCGCCCTGGCCCGCGCCCTCGCCCAGGACAGCCGGCTGCTGCTGATGGACGAGCCGTTCGCAGCCCTGGACGCCATCACCCGGGACGTGCTGCACGGCGAACTCACCCGCATCTGGGCCGAGACGAACGTCTCCGTCCTCTTCGTCACGCACAACGTGCGCGAGGCCGTCCGCCTCGCCCAGCGCGTGGTCCTGCTCTCCTCGCGGCCCGGCCGGGTCGCCAAGGAATGGACCGTGGACATCCCGCAGCCCCGCCGCATCGAGGACGCGGACGTCGCCGAGCTGTCCGTCGAGATCACTGAACACCTGCGTGGGGAGATCCGCCGCCATGGCCAGCACTGACACCACCCCGAAGGCCGCGGCCGGCGCCAGGAGCGACGACCTGGCGGGCCTGGAGGCAGGCCTGGACGCGCTCGACGCGGTCCAGACCCACCGCACCCCCGCCCGCGAGGTCCTCGTCAAGAAGGTCCTGCCGCCGATCATCGCCGTCGGCCTGGTCCTGCTGGTATGGCAGATCCTCGTCGCGGCGAAGGTCACCGACGAGACCAAGCTCCCCCCGCTGTCCGCAGTCTGGGACAGCCTGTCCGACATGTGGCTCAAGGGCACCCTGCTCGAGGTCATCTGGACCAGCGTCTCCCGCGGCCTGCTCGGCTTCCTCCTCGCCCTGGCCATCGGCACCCCGCTCGGCCTGATCGTCGCCCGCGTCAAGTTCGTCCGCGCCGCGATCGGCCCGATCCTCCAGGGCCTGCAGTCCCTGCCCTCGGTCGCCTGGGTGCCCCCGGCCGTGCTCTGGTTCGGCCTCAACGACGCCATGATGTACACGGTGATCCTGCTGGGCGCCGTCCCGTCCATCGCCAACGGCCTCGTCTCCGGCATCGACCAGATCCCCCCGCTCCACCTGCGGGCCGGCCGCACCCTCGGCGCCACCGGCCTGCGCGGCGCCCGGCACATCGTCATGCCCGCCGCCCTCCCCGGCTACCTCGCCGGCCTCAAGCAGGGCTGGGCCTTCTCCTGGCGCTCCCTCATGGCCGCCGAGATCATCGCCAGCTCCCCCGACCTCGGCCTCGGCCTCGGCCAGCTGCTGGAGAACGGCCGCAACAACATCGACCTGCCCGGCGTGTTCCTCGCGATCATCCTGATCCTCGTCGTCGGCATCGCCATCGACCTGCTGATCTTCAGCCCGGTCGAGCGGTGGGTGCTGCGCAGCCGCGGCCTGTTGGTGAAGAGCTGACCGGCATGTCCCCCGTCCTGCTGGTCATAGCCCACGGCAGCCGCGACCCGCGGCACGCGGCGACCGTGCACGCCCTCACCCGGCGGGTGCGGGCGCTGCGGCCCGGGCTGCGGGTGGAGACGGCGTTCCTGGACTTCGACACCCCGACGGTGGCGCAGGTGACCTCCGCCCTGTACCGGTCCGGCGTACGGGAGGTCGTGGCCCTCCCGCTGCTCCTGACCCGGGCGTTCCACGCGAAGTCCGACATACCCGCGGTGCTGGCCGAGGCCACGTCCCACCTGCCGGACCTCTCAGTCCGGATTGCGGACGTCCTCGGCCCGTCCCCGCTGCTGGTCGGCGCCCTGGAGCGCCGCCTCGCGGAAGCGGGCCTCACCCCGGCGGACCGCGCCACCACCGGTGTGGTGCTCGCGTCCGCCGGTTCCTCCGACCCGGAGGCGATCGCAGTGATCGCTGAAATCGCGCGGGAGTGGCGGCACACCGGTTGGTGCGCCGTGCGGCCTGCGTTCGCCTCCGCTGCTCTGCCCCGTACGGAGGATGCCGTACGGGCCCTGCGCGCCGAGGGCGTCCGCCGGGTGGCGGTGGCCCCGTACGTCATCGCCCCCGGGCGCCTGCCGGACCGTATCGCGGCGGGCGCGGAAGCCTCCGGGGCGGAACTGGTGTCCGGCGTCCTCGGCGCGGCCCCCGAACTGGCCCGCCTGCTCCTGCGCCGCTACGACACGGCGCCGCGCAGCGTGCCGCTCCTGGCCGCGGCCTGATTCTCGTTCGAGTGAATCAAGGGCTCGGGCCAGTGGATCATGGGTAGTCCAGCCGCGAGATTCCGTGCATCACACAACGGAATCGATCGTCCTGGCCGCCCCTGGAGGGCAGATGTCCATGTCACGCCGTACGCGCAAGCTCCTCACCACGTCCGCCGCCGCCCTGATCCTGTCCGCCGCGGGGGCGGGTCTCACCGCCCCCGCGAACGCCGCCCCCGCCAGTGCGCCGAGCGTGGTGCGGGAGGCCCGGGCGGCGGCGTTCAACGCCAGTGGGGTCTGGACCATCTTCCAGACCAACGCCACCGTGCGGGTGGACCTGAGGCAGGACGCCGGCGGGAACCTCTTCGGATCCACGTCGTCCGGAAACACCGTGGGGACCGTGCAGGAGGGCGCCGTCACCGGGAACGACATCTACTTCGTCGTCCAGTGGAACCACGGGCCCAGGGGCCGGTACACCGGCACCCGCGGCGCGGACGGCCGGCTCTCCGGCCTCACCGTCGACCTGAACAACCCGTCCAGCCAGTCCACCTGGCGCAGCGACCGCACGTTCTGACGCCCGTGCCTAGGCCCTGGCCGCCGCCTCGTCGGCCAGGGCCGTCAGGTCCTCGATGGACATCGCGCCCGGCGGGAGACCCTCGCGGGCGAAGATGTTCGCCGCGTGGCGCAGGGTGTCGTTCACCGGGGTCGGGATCCCGTGCAGGCGCCCCAGCAGGGTGATCTCGCCGTTCAGGTAGTCCGCCTCGATCGAGCCGGTGCCGCGCTGCAGCGACTGCCAGGAGGAGCCGCCGCGTAGGCTCGGCGGCTGGTCGACCTTGCCGTCACGGGCCGCCGACTGCTCCGCGGCCGAGGCGTACGCGATCCCGGCCGCCTCGAGCGCCGCCCGGCCCTCCCGCTGTGCCCGCTGCAGCAGCGCCGCCTTGGCCGGGTCGGGCTCCGGCCCGGTCGTCGCCTGGATCGCGTTGCCCAGGTTGCCCAGCAGCTTCGCGTACTTCCACCGCATCACGTCCTCGACGACCGGCGCCTCGAAGCCGGACTTCTCCAGGTCGGCCGCGATCCGCCGGGCCCGCGCATCCGCGCCCCCGGCGGCCAGTCCGATGTGCAGGATGCCCGTCAGTGGCGCACACAGCGCGGACACCTCCCCCGGCTCCAGGAACGTGGCGGGCAGCCATACGCAGACCCCGTACACGCGCGCGAAGCGGCGCAGCGCCAGCCGCTCGCTCTCCACCCCGTTCTGCGCGCACAGCACCGGCAGCCGCTGGGCCGCCGTACCGCCGCCCGCCACCTCCGCATCGCCCCACGCATCGAGCGCGGCGATCGCGTCCTGGGTCTTGACGGTGAGCAGCAGCACGTCGTCCGGCCGCAGTTCACCCAGCTCCGCCGGGCCCGTGACCACGGGGATCCGGTGTACCCGGGCCCCGTCCGCCGTCGTGAGCCGCAGCCCGTCCGCCGTGAGGGCCTGCGCGTGCGCGCCGCGCGCGACGAGCACGACCTCCGCGCCTGCTTCCGCCAGCCGTCCGCCGATGGTCGCGCCGATCGCGCCGGCGCCGATGATGATGTAACGCATGGCCAGGAGCCTGGCACATCCGGAGCCCTGAGTTACCGTCGGGGCATGGCGGATGACATGTTCCTTCTCGGTGGCGATCTCCCCGTACGGCGGCTCGGCCTCGGCACGGGCGGTCTGGTCGGACCCGGCTACTGGGGCCCTCGCGGCAGCCGCGCCGAGGCCCGGGCCCTGCTGCACACCGCCGTCGACCGCGGTGTCACCTTCCTCGACACCGCCGACAACTACGGCCCCGACCTGGCCGAGGAGCTGATCGCCGAGGCCCTCCACCCGTACGGGGAGCAGCTCGTCATCGCCACGAAGGGCGGGGTGGTGCGCACCGGCCCCGACCGGTGGCATCTCGCCGGGCGTCCCGAGCAGCTGCGGGAGATGTGCGAGGCGAGCCTGCGGCGGCTGCGGGTGGAGTGCATCGACCTCTACCAGCTGCACCGCTTCGATCCGTCGGTCCCGATGGCCGAACAGCTGGGCGCGCTCGCCGGGTTGCGGGAAGAGGGCAAGGTCCGGCACATCGGGCTGGACACGGTCACCGCCGAACAGCTGCGCCGGGCGCTGGAGATCGTCCCGGTCGCCGCCGTCCAGAACCCGTACAACCTGCTGGACAGGTCCTCGGCGGAGGTGCTCGCCCTGTGCGAGGCGCGGGGGATCGCCTTCCTCCCGTACTACCCGCTGGGCAGTGGCGCCCTGACCCGCGAGAGCGCGGCCGCGGTGACCGCCGTGGCCACCGGGCACCGCGCGGGCCCGGGGCAGATCGCGCTGGCCTGGCTGCTGCACCGGTCGCCGGTGCTGTGCCCCATGCCGGGCACAGGATCCCCCGTCCACCTGGCCGAAAACATTGACGCGGCAACCATCCACCTGACGCCCCAGGAGCTGGCCGTCCTCGACGCGCTCGGCCGGTAGCCCGGCCGTAGGCTGGAAGTACACGCACGGAGCGGGGAGCCCCGGTCTGTCTGCGTCGGTTTCAACCATCTCGGGGGCCGGAATCTTCTCGGCGGGGCTTCTCTCGCCTGAACTCCTTGCCTGAAGGGAGCCCCTGATGGCTGTCAAGAAGCACACGTCCGCCAAGCCCGCGACCGCCGGCTCCGCCCGCTCCGCCGGAGCGGCCGGTTCGGCCCGTTCGGCTGGTTCGGCCCGTTCGGCTGGTTCGGCCCGTTCGGCGAACGGCCAGGACAAACTGATCACCTCGCTCAAGCAATTCATCCGTACCCGCGGGTCGAGCTACCTCAGCGACCCGAACGTGTCCTCGATCGGCATCGGCTACAAGGAGAAGAACGGGAAGCGGAGCAAGGAACTGGCACTGCAGTTCACGGTGGACAAGAAGGTCCGGCCGGAGGGCGTACGCGACGTGGGCAGCGTCGAGATACCGGCGGTCATCGACATAGGCGGCGGCGTCGAGGTGCCGACCGATGTCGTGCAGCGCAGCTACAAGCCACACTTCCTGGTGGTGCCCGAGGCCCAGACGCCCGAGCGGCAGAAGCGCGTCGACCCGGTCCGTCCGGGGGTGAGCGTCGGCAACGTCAAGGTGAGCGCCGGCACCCTCGGCTGCATCGTCTTCGACAAGAACGACGGCTCGACCTGTGTCCTGAGCAACTGGCACGTGCTGAACGGCCGGAAGGGCGTACCCGGCGACGAGGTCGTCCAGCCGGGGACCGCCGACGACAGCCGCATCGCCCTGAACCGGCTCGGCACGCTCAAGCGCTCCCACCTCGGCCAGGCCGGCGACTGCGCCGTCGCCGGCATCACGGAACGCGACTTCGACACGGCCATCCTCGACCTCGGGGTCACGCCGACGCAGCTGGGCGAGCCGCAGATCGACGACAAGGTCGTCAAGAGCGGGCGGACCACCGGTGTCACGCACGGGGTGGTGACGCGGCCCTTCGCCAAGGTGAGCATCAACTACGGACCGCCGGTCGGGGTGCGCGAGATCGAGTGCTTCGAGATAGGCCCCGATTCCGGCCATCCGGCGGACGGCGACGAGATCAGCCTGCCCGGCGACTCCGGTTCGGCCTGGCTGTTCAAGGCGCGCACCGGCAGGCCGACCGACGTCCTGGCCGGTCTCCACTTCGGCGGCGAGAGCGACGCGGACCCCGAGGACCGGGCGCTGGCCTGCTTCCCCCACGCGGTCTTCGAGGAACTGAAGATCACCCTCCAGCCGCCGGCCCGCGATTCGCTGGAGGCCGTGACGGGGTACGACCCGGGCTTCCTCGCGGTGCCGATAGCCACCCCGCAGCTGGGTGCGGCCGTCAAGGCGGATGCCGTGCAGTTCTCCGGGACCGAGGTCATCCCGTACACCCACTTCTCGCTGGCGCTGAACGGGAAGCGGCGATTCGCGTTCTGGGTGGCCTGGAACATCGACGGCGGCGCCATCAAGAAGATCGACCGCAGCGGGATCGAGTTCAAGAAGGATCCGCGGCTGCCGGCCGACGTCCAGGTCGGCAATGAGATCTACAAGGGCAACCGGCTCGACCGGGGCCACATAGCGCGCCGCGCCGACCTGATCTGGGGGCCCATGCCCGAGGCGGACCGCGCCAACACCGACTCGTTCTTCTACACCAACATCACCCCGCAGATGGACGACTTCAACCAGAGTGCGAAGGCCGGGATCTGGGGTGAGCTGGAGAACGCCCTCTTCGAGGAGATCGAGGTCGAGGGCCTGAGGGTCAGCGTGTTCGGCGGGCCGGTGTTCCAGGACGACGACCGCCTCTTCCGGGGCGTGCAGCTTCCGCGCGAGTTCTGGAAGGTGCTCGTGTACTCCGAGAACGGCACCCTCAAGGCCAAGGCGTTCCTGCTGACCCAGAACCTGGTGCTGGCGGAGGTCCTGGAGCTGGACGAGTTCCGGGTCTTCCAGATCAAGCTGGGCGAGGTCCAGAAGCGGACCGGCCTCAAGTTCCCCGCCACGCTGGTCCAGGCGGACACGCTGGTGGTCCCGGAGGCCCTGGAGGACCGGAGTCCGCTGGAGGGTGTGGCCGACATCGACTGGAGCTAGGGTGTGCCCTCCGTCAGCTCGACGAGCTTGGCGACGGTGTTCCAGTTGCGGGTCGTCGCGTCGATGCCCTTGAACACCGCGGGCTTGGCGAGGGCCTCGCCCAGTTTGGAGCGGCCCATCCCGTCCGGCGCGTAGAGGTAGACGACCCGGTCGCCGATCCGGTACTCCTCCGGGAGGTACGCGGGCCCGTCGATCGAGGCGAACCGCTCCTCGGCCGGCTGCTCGGAGAGGAAGGTGGCGTGCAGCTGCCTGCCCTCCAGCTCGGCGGCCGGGAAGGGGCAGGCCTCGGCGACGGCGCGCAGGTAGGGCCCGTCGACCACCAGGCAGCGCACCGCGAAGCCGAAGTGGGCCTCGATGGCCCGCTCGAGCTCGCGGGCCAGGGCGGCCGTGTCCTGCTCCGTGCTGGCGAAGACGGCGTTGCCGCTCTGCAGGTACGTCTGCACGCCGGTGTGGCCGAGGCCCGTCAGGACCTCGCGCAGCTCGGCCATCGGGACCTTCTTGGCCCCGCCGACATTGATTCCGCGCAGCAGGGCCGCGTATTTCTTCGTGGTCTTCGTGGTCATGACCGAACGATAGGACGGGGCACCGACAGCGCGGGCAGTTCGGCCTCGACGAGGTCGGCGGCCCGTCCCGTACCGCCCTCGGAGGCCATCTGTGCGCGGACGGCCTCGGCGCGGGCCGCGACCTCGGGATCCGCGAGGAGCGCGAGGACGGCCTCCCGCAGGGTCGGGGCGTCGGCCTCCTCCATCGGAATGTGCCGGGCGACGCCGAGTCCCTGGAGCATGTCGGCGTTGGCGAACTGGTCGACGGCCTGCGGGACGGCGACCATCGGGGTGCCGGTGGCGAGGCCTTCCTGGCTGCCGCCGGCGCCCGCGTGGGTGATGAAGGCATCGGCCCGGCGCAGGATGTCCAGCTGGGGAACCCAGCGGTGGACCTCGACGTTGGCGGGGACGGCGCCCAGTTCGGCCTCGTCGGTGAACTTGCCGATCTGAAGGACGACATGCCAGTCGGGCAGGTCGCCGAAGGCCTCGATGCAGGCGCGGTAGAAGGCGGGCTGCTTGGTGAAGGTGGAGCCGAGGGAGACCAGCAGCACCTTCTTCCCCTCTGCTGCGGCCGGGCGCTCCCAGGTGCCCTGGTCGGCGCTGCGGTCGCCGTGGCAGGCGCCGACGAAGGTGTAGACGGACTCGTCGACGCGGTCGGCCTGCGGCTGGAGGGCGCGCGGGATGAGCACGATGCTGCGGCGCGGCCGGCCGACGAAGCGGTCGCTGTCCTCGTCGATGCCGTTCTCGTCGAGCCAGGAGCGGAAGCGGGCGTAGTACGCCTGCCCGCGCTCGGAGGCGCGCAGCTCGGCGGTCATCGGCGCGGCGACCTCCTCCTCGTAGCCGGTCCAGGCGACCAGGTTCGGGGAGAGCGAGACGGCCGGGACGCCCCAGCGGTGGGCGAGGACGGGCGCCGGGTAGGAGGTGATGTCGTGGATGACCAGGTCGGGCTCGTCGCCCTCGAAGGCGGCTGCGAGCTGCGGAAGGGCCTGGACGGCGTCGTTCAGGAACGGCTCGATGTTGTCGATGAGCTCGGTGCCCCAGGCCTCGGGCTCGTCGTCGGTGGGGAGGGTGGAGTTCCAGATCACCGGTGTGGCGCCGGTCTCCGCGATCTTCTCGGCGAAGGAGGCGGGGATGGCGTAGCTGACGCGGTGGCCGCGGACGACGAGTTCCCGGATCACTTCGATGCTCGGGTTCACGTGCCCGTGGGCGGCGATGGAGAACATGGCGATGTGTGCGGGCTTGGCTGAGGTCATGCCACGAGCCTAACGAGACGATACGTCTCGTGCAACGGAGATATCCGGCCGCCGGAGCGGGACTCCACGCGAACGCCCCCGCAGCCTGCTGGTTGCGGGGGCGTCGTGGTGCGGGGGCGCGTTGCTGACGGCTGATGGCACGTCAAACCGTTTGCGCTCCGGGATGCAAGACTTGGCGGGTTCGCGGTGATCCGGATGTGGAGCGGTGGCATGGACGAGGCGCAGGCCAGGGGTGTGCTGGCGGCGGCGGGGCTCACGGGGCCGGCCGAGCTGCTGGCGCTGGGCGAGAACGCGGTCTTCGCGGCCGGCGATCTGGTGGTGAAGGTCGGCCGGGAGGCGGCGCTGCTGGAGCGGGCCGAGCGGGAGCTGGCCGTGGCGGGCTGGCTCGAGGAGGCCGGGATCCCTGCGGTCCGCGCGGCCGAGCCGGAGCCGCGGCTGGTGGCGGGGCACCCGGTGACCCTGTGGCACCGCCTCGCGGATGCGGTCCGGCCGGCAGGTCCCGAGGACCTGGCGGTGCTGCTGCGGCAGATCCACGCCCTCCCGGCGGCGCCGTTCGCGCTGCCCGCGCGGGACCTGCTGGGCGGGGTCGAGCGCTGGCTGCGGCTGGCGGGCGAGGCCGTCGACCCGGCCGACGCGGCGTACCTGCGGGCCCGGCGCGATGCGTACGCCGGCGAGGTCGCCACGCTCACCCCGCACCTGCCGCCCGGCCCGATCCACGGCGACGCCCTCCCCCGCAATGTCCACGTGGGCCCGGACGGGCCGGTCCTGGTGGACCTGGAGACCGTCTCGGCCGATCTGCGCGAGCACGACCTGGTGGTGATGGCCCTCTCCCGCGATCGGTACGGGCTGCCGCCGGAGTCGCACGAGGCCTTCGTGGCGGCGTACGGATGGGACGTGCGCGACTGGGCGGGCTGCGCGGTGCTGCGGGGCGCCCGCGAGACGGCCAGCTGCGCCTGGGTCGCCCAGCACGCCCTGACCAACCCGAAGGCGCTGGCCGAATTCCGCCGCCGGGTGACCTCCCTGCGCGACGGCGACCCGGAAATGCGCTGGCACGCTTTCTAGTGCTGTGACCGCAGTAGCCGTGCCGTACCGAGAACCGCACATGAGACGGCACACCACGATCCACACCGCCGCCTGGGCGGCGACGGAGTTCAAGGCCATCCACCCGACCCGGACCCTGGTCCGGGCGATGCTCGTCGACGACGCCTTTTCCTGAACGGCTGGTTCGCCCCGGAGGCCGCTCAGACCACCGCAGGGCGGTGGGCCGTCGCGGCCACCTCGCCCCGGCCGCTGGTCCACCTGCCGATCCGGGCCGACGCGGCGGGCGGAGCGGACACGGGCGCGCGGCGCCCGTCGGCCTCGTCCTGCTGCACCATTCCCTGCAGTTCGCCCGTCCCGGTGGAAGGAGCTGCGCGGCCGGCGCGGCCGCGGGCGCCCGCGCGCCCTGGACCTGCGCCGCCGACCCCGCCGCGGGCCCGGCGCATCCGACCGGCGCCACCGGGCGAACCGGGACCGGAGCGTGGACCGCGATCCCGCCGAGACCGTGACCTGCACCTCGAGGACCCCGCGGCGCGGCCCTGGCCGGTACCTCCTCCTGCCGCGGCAGCGGGTGCGCTCCGTGCCTGAGGGTGCCCGTGGGTGCCGACGGGCCCACAGGGGCGACACAAGGGGCCAAGGGGGCGTTCCGCCCAACATGAGTCACGAACGTATAACCGAGAGGCAGGGGTTCGTCATATACCTGTGGCGCTATGCAGTCATCCGCTTACTCTCCATCCATCGCGGTGGTGGTCGAGCCGCATGACGGGGGGGGTCACGTGACGTTGTACGGACGGACGGCACTGCTCGATGCCGTCGTGCCTTCACTGGTGGGGCTCCAGTCGCGGGGCGCCGCCCGGCTGCGGATACCGGGTGGGAGCCCGCTGCTGATCGAGTGCGGCGGCGGGCGGCTCACCGGCAAGACCGCGCTTCTGAAGGACCTGTCGGACCGGTACGCGCAGCGCTTACCTCAGGCGTACGCCGACCTCGGGGCAGCGGACTTCGGCCGGCCGGGGCTGGCCTCCGTGGCCGACGAAACCACGGCCAACGCCTCGGGCACCTCGGACCTGCTCTTCTACCTGATGGACGGGCTGAGCCAGAAGCCGGCCGAGTTCGGCGGGAAGCTGTCCTTCCCGCGGCTCACCCAGGGGCTGCTCGCGATCACCAGCTGGCAGTCCGTGGTCGTCCAGCCCGCCGAGCTGCCGGCCGCCCGCCGCCGGCTCGCGGGACTGCTCCGGGAGAGCCAGCCCGACCTCCAGGAACGCAACCAGCGTGTGGCCGGCTGGATCAGGCAGGTCACCCCGGCCGCCGCGGCGGGGCTGGGCCCCGGGGTGGGCGAGTTGGTGGCGCCACTCACCGACATCGTCACCACCGAACTGTTCGGCCCGCGCGCCAACAAGCACGGCCTGAGCTGGTGGGCCGAGCGGCGGGTCGGCCCACAGGGCGACGGGCACTCCCAGCTGACCGATCTCGCCATGCGGTTCCGCGGCGACGGGGGCGACCGGCGGCGCGCCGAACACCACCTGGTGGCCGCCCTCTTGGAGGACATCGCCGACCACTACACCTGGCTGCGCCTGAAGAACCGGGTGCCACGCCCCCTGCTGCTCCTCGACAACGTCCACACCCCGCTCGGCCGGGCGGTCCTGGACACGCTGACCCGCGTCTGGCACGACGAGCCCGCCCGGACGCGTCCCGGCATCGTCGCGACGGCCCTCGCGGAGGAGCCGGCCGTGCCCGGCTCCGACGACACGGCCCCGTCGACCAGGAGTGCAGCGGGCCCGTTCTGGCGGCAGGACCGGCCGCAGACGGCGGCCGGCTGGGTGCTGAGGCTGCCGCTGGCACAGCTCGACCTCGACGAGGTCGCGGAGATGTTCGGCGCGGACCGGCCGGAGCCCGGCACCGCCCACGTGATCCACCGGCTCAGCGCCGGACGCGCCGGGGTCGCCGACGCCTTGGTGCAGGCCGCCCAGCGGAGGATCCGCCTCCATGAACCCGTCGAGCACGGCGCGCTGCTCGACCTGCCGATCGAGCTGCCGGCGCCCGAGGACGGGCCGACGCTGCCAGTGTACGAACGGCTGCTGCGGCTCCTGACCCCCGACGGGGAGACGAGGGAGCGACTCGCCTACTACACCCCGGCCCTCGACGACGCGGCCGCCCACGTGCTGAACGCCGGCTACGCACCCCGTCACCCTGGCGGGGAGCCCGTGGAGGGGGCCGCCGTCGTGCCCGTGGCGGGGACCAGGAGCCTGTTGCGGCAGGAGTGCTGGGACCATCGCCCCTGGCCGGGTACGGACGGGCCCTTCGTCGGTCATCCCACCCTGCGCGCCCTGCTCGTGCACGACCTGCGAACCCGCACGGGACGGGCAGTCGAGGCCGAGGAGTGGACCGGCAGCCACGAGCGCCTGCGCATCCTGTACCCCACGGACGCGGCCGAGCCGCACGATGCCCGCTACCTGCACCACTCGCTCGCGATCGGCGGCACCGACCTCGTCGTCCGCGCCCTGCTCAGACGCCTGGCCCGTCAGGACGCGCCCGGGTGGCTCGCCGCTCTCAACCTGGTCTGCGCCGCGCCGCACCCGCCGGGCAACGCCGCCGAACCGGCCACGGACCCGCGCACAGCCGGGGGCGACCCCGTGCGCCAGGCCGTGGAGCTCCTCGTTCTCAACCTGTGGCTGCAATCGCACCCGCTCGCACACCCCGACCAGCAGAAGATCAACAGCATCAGGCTGCAGCTGCTCACCCTGGCCCAGAACAGCCCCGTCGGCCCCCAGAAGGTCTTCTACCAGGCCTACGAGGAGTGGCCGCAGCTCCTGAACCGCTGGCTCCAGGCACCCGACCTGCCGACCTACGGAGAGCCCCGCACATGACACTCTGGCCCGCCGGACCGTTGAACCGCGCCCTGCTGACCGCCGCCGTCGCCATCGTCCTGGGAACCGGCGGCTACGTCGGCTACGACTACTGGTTCGCCGAGGACTGCGCCCCCGGCGTGGCCAAGCACGGCCCCAAGCACGAGTGCGTCGGCGTCACCGACGGCAGCTTCGTCTTCGCCCCGTCCCTGAAGCAGGTCACCGAGCGGATCAAGGCGGAGAACGACAGCGTCGCCGGCAAGTCCCCCGCCACCGTCGCCCTGATGATCCCCATGATCTCCGACGCCCCCGCCGAGCGGCGGGAGTACGTCGAGCAGGTACAGGGCGCCTATCTGGCCCAGTACCGCGCCAACCACCAGGCCAACAACAAACAGCCGCCCATCCGGCTGGTGCTCGCCAACCCAGGCAGGGGCTACAAGGAGTGGCGCACCGTCGCCGACCAGCTGGCGCAGGCCGCGTCCGACAAGAAGCAGAATCTGCGGGCCGTCGCCGGCATCAACATCAGCATCACCGAGACCGAGGAGGCCGTCCGCTACCTCACCAAGGAGAAGGGGATCCCGGTCGTCGCCGGCCCCATGACCGCGGACGACATCAAGAACACCGAGGCTGACGAGTACCGCTACCCGGGCCTGGCCCGGGTAGCCCCCGGCAACACCGACCAGGCCGACGCCCTCGCCTCGTACGGGGCGGACATCAAGCCCGAAGAGACGCTGGTGGTCGAGGACGTCCGCGAGGGCGACAACTACCTGACCAGCCTGCGCCAGACCTTCCAGAAACTCGCCAAGGGAGCGCCCAACGCCCCTGAGACCTTCCGGTCGCCGCCCGACTTCAACGACGAGGGCAACCTCGCCAACGACTTCCACCAGATGGTGCCGGACATCTGCACCTCCGCGGCAAAGACCGTCTACTTCGCCGGCCGCCCGGTGCAACTGCGTCAGTTCCTCGTCGAGCTGGGCGACCGGACCTGCAACAAGCCCTACACCGTCATCAGCGGCTCGCACGCCTCCACCCTGACGGTCGACGAAAAGTTCGCCGACCAGTGGGACGCCCTGACCAAGGGCGCGGGCATCACCGTGCGTTACGCGGCCCTGGCCCACCCCGGCGCCTGGGGGGACGACAGCACCGCGGCGACCGGCGGCTCCAAGGCGGCGCTGAAGGAGCTGACCGACCTGGCCCAGAAGCTCGGAACCAAGGAGCCGGACTCGATGGGGTCCGTCGACCTCTCCGACGGCCGCGTCATCATCACCTACGACGCGGTCACCACCGCCGTCGCGGGCATCCGCAACAACGCGGTGGGCGACGTGAAGATGCCCTCTCTCTCCGACGTCACCGCCGGCTGGCTGCGGCTGCACGGCAACAACCGGGTCGAGGGTGCCAGCGGCTGGATCTGCCTCGACAAATATGGCAACCCGTACAACAAGACCGTCTCCATCGTCCACCTCAACCCGGTGAAGAAGACCGCCGACTTCGACGGCATCGCGTGGCCCGCCGGCCGGGCCCCCGACGCCAACTGCTCCATCCCCAACTGAAACCGGTGGCTCGCCCGTCCGGCGCGTACGAGCGGAGGACCGAAGCCGGCCGCGGCCCTCAGGCCGACGCCGGCAGCAGGCTCCGCAGCGGCCACGCCGTGTCGATCACCGCGTCCGGGGTGCCCTGCCGGCGCAGGTACGACTGGAAGTCGCGGGCCCAGCGCTCGTGCCAGCCGCCCTGGCGGGTGTGCAGGTCGGCCGGGGTGAGCGCCGCCACCTCCGGGTGGCGGGCGGCTATCGCGCGGGCCACCTGCACCGCGGCCAGCGCGTCCGCGCCCGCGTCGTGCGCGGCGTCCAGGGTCACCCCGTACACCCCGCACACCGCCTCCAGGGTCCGCTTGCCGCGCCGGTAGCGGTCCACGGCCCGGTCGATGGTCAGCGGGTCCACCACCGGCCCGGTCTGCTGCTCCCCGCCCAGCCGGTCGGCCAGCGAGGGCAGCCCGTGCCGGGCCAATTCGGCCGTCAGCAGGGTCAGGTCGAAGGCCGCGTTGTACGCGACGACCACCGCGCCCCGCCGCCAGTGCTCGACCAGCGCCTGCGCGACCTCGTCGGCGACCTCCCGCACCGGGCGGCCCTCCGCCACCGCGCGCTCCGTGCTGATCCCGTGGATCGCCGAGGCGCCGTCGGGGATCGGTATCCCCGGGTCCGCGAGCCAGCCGCGCCGTTCGCGCACCTCGCCTGCCCGCACCTCGACCACCGCCGCCGTCACGATCCGCGACTCCCCCGGCTCCGTGCCGGTCGTCTCCAGGTCGAATCCGATCAGCACACCGCCGTGCCAGTCCCCCATGCCGCGCCAGTTCTCCACCCCGTGCCCCTCCCCCGTACTCCCCGTGCACCCCGTACACCTTCGGTCAACGACTTTCAGCCTGCCACGGGGCACTGACAGTCACGACACCGGGCGGGAGTCCTGCCAGATCGACTCGAATTCCTCCCGGTACGTCGGGAACAGCCCCTGCTCCGCGTCACGCGAGGAACCGCGGGCTCCGCCGCCCCGCAGCACCAGCACCGGCGCCTCCATGCCGCGCGCCCGGCGCAGGTACGACTGCACGACGGCGATGCCCGAGGACTCCCCCTCCACCAGGTAGGCGGTGAAACGGGGCGTCTCGTCGAAGACGTGGATCTCGAACCGCGAGGGATCCCGCAGCCCCGCCCGCACCCGGCGCACGTGCAGGATGTTCATCTCCACCGAGCGGCTCAGCTCGCCCTTGCGCAGACCGAGCTCCCGCTCGCGCCGCTTCACGGCGCTGCTGGCAGGGTTCAGGAACAGCAGCCGGACCCGGCAGCCGGCCTCCGTGAGGCGCACGAGTCTTCGGCCCGAGAAGTTCTGCACCAGCAGGTTGAGCCCTATGCCGATGGCGTCGAGCCGCCGCGCCCCGCCGAACAGGTCCTCCGCCGGAAGCTGGCGCTGCAGCCGTACCCGGTCCGGGTGGACCGAGATGACGTCCGCGTACCGGTCGCCCACCAGGTCCTCGACGGCGTCGATCGGCAGCCGGTCCGCCGCCGGGGAGCCCGCGCCGCCGCCCAGCACCTCCAGCAGCCGGGCCGAGGCGCGCTCCGCCTGCTCCAGCACCGCCCGCGACAGCGCCCGGTTGCGGGAGACCACGTTGCGGGTGACCTCCAGCTCGTCGAGCGCGAGCTCGATCTCCCGCCGGTCGTCGAAGTACGGCTCGAAGCACGGCCAGTGCTGGACCATGAGCTCCCGCAGCTGCGGGAGCGTCAGGAAGCTCAGTACGTTGTCGTCGGCCGGGTCCAGCAGGTAGCCCTTGCGCCGGCTGACCTCGCGGACCGCGACCGCCCGCTGTACCCACTCCTGGCCGGCGGGTCCGGCGGCCGCGACCACCCAGTCGTCCCCGCCGTGCACGGGCTCGTAGATCGGCCGCAGCACCGCGCCGACGACGGCGCGCAGCCGCTGCTCGATCAGGTTCAGCCAGATGTACGCCCGCCCGGCGCGCTGCGCCCGGGTCCGGACCTCGCTCCACGCGTCCGCGCCCCAGTCCAGCTCGGCCCCGGCCCGCACGCTCCCGGCCGCCGTCGGGGCCAGCGACACCGCCCCGGCCGGCACCCCCGTGGGAACGCCGCCCGACACGCCGCCCGACACCCCGCCGGGCGCACCACCGGGTGCACCTCCTGGGGCGTCCGCCGGGCCGCCCTCGTGACCGCTGTCACCAGGGGGCAGCTCCAGACCTCCCGAGCTCACCCGTGCACCGCCTTCTGCGTCTGGACGCCCGTCTCCAGTGATCACGGAAGGGTACTCCGAGCGCGGCGCCCGATGCAGCCCGATGGCCCTTACACCGGTGGTCTGTTGACCCATTATCCGATGCCCGCATAGTCCGCTGACCCGCATATCAGCTCTCCGGGTCACCCGGGAGGAGCATCCCAAGTCCCCGCGTGCGGGCCCACTTTCGGGGAAGATCTGCAGGGACGTGGTCCACGCCGGATCAGCCCGAACCATCAGCCCGACAGCCGGGGGAACGAGGGGAAGAGTCGTATCCATGCAGGTCTGGCCGGGACAGGCGTATCCGCTCGGCGCCACGTACGACGGCGCCGGCACCAATTTCGCGGTCTACTCAGAGGCCGCCCGACGCATCGAACTGTGCCTGCTCCACGAGGACGGCTCGGAGACCGCCGTCGAACTGCGCGAGACCGATGCCTTCGTACGCCACGCCTACCTGCCCGGGGTGATGCCGGGGCAGCGCTACGGCTTCCGCGTGCACGGCCCGTACGAGCCCGAACGCGGGCAGCGCTGCAACGCGGCCAAGCTGCTGCTGGACCCGTACGCACGGGCCGTCGCGGGCAGCGTCGACTGGGGCGAGGAGGTGTACGGCTACCACTTCGGCCGGCCGGATTCGCGCAACGACCTCGACTCGGCTCCGCACACGATGAGTTCGGTCGTGGTCAATCCGTACTTCGACTGGGCGAACGACCGCCCGCCGCGCCACGAGTACCACCACACCGTGCTGTACGAGGCGCACGTCAAGGGGCTGACCATGCGTCACCCCGATCTGCCCGAGGAGCTGCGCGGCACGTACGGGGCCCTCGCGCACCCGGCGGTCATCGGGCACCTCAGCAAGCTCGGGGTGACGGCGCTGGAGCTGATGCCGGTGCACCAGTACGTGAACGACCACCGGCTGGTCGACGACGGGCTGAGCAACTACTGGGGCTACAACACGATCGGCTTCTTCGCCCCGCACAACGGCTACGCCTCGGGTGACCGTGGCCAGCAGGTGCTGGAGTTCAAGTCGGCGGTGCGGGCCCTGCACGAGGCCGGGATCGAGGTGATCCTCGACGTGGTCTACAACCACACCGCCGAGGGCAACCACCTGGGCCCGACGCTGTCCTTCCGGGGGCTCGACAACGCTTCGTACTACCGCCTCGCGGACGATCCCCGGCACTACATGGACACGACCGGGACGGGGAACTCGCTGCTCATGCGCTCCCCGCACGTGCTCCAGCTGATCATGGACTCGCTGCGGTACTGGGTCACCGAGATGCATGTGGACGGGTTCCGCTTCGACCTCGCCGCGACGCTCGCCCGGCAGTTCCACGAGGTGGACCGGCTGTCCTCGTTCTTCGACCTGGTCCAGCAGGATCCGGTGGTCAGCCAGGTGAAGCTGATCGCGGAGCCCTGGGACCTGGGCGAGGGCGGCTACCAGGTGGGGAACTTCCCACCGCTGTGGACCGAGTGGAACGGCAAGTACCGGGACACCGTGCGGGACTTGTGGCGCGGGCAGCCGCGGACGCTCGCGGAGTTCGCGGGGCGGCTGACCGGCTCCTCGGACCTCTACCAGGACGACGGCCGCCGCCCGCTGGCGTCCATCAACTTCACCACCTGCCACGACGGTTTCACCCTGAACGACCTCGTCTCGTACGACGAGAAGCACAACGAGGCGAACCGCGAGGGCAATCGGGACGGGGAGACCCACAACCGGTCCTGGAACTGCGGGGCCGAGGGGCCGACGGAGGACCCGGAGATCCAGGAGCTGCGCGAGCGCCAGATGCGCAACTTCACGGCCACCCTGATGCTCTCGCAGGGCGTGCCGATGCTCAGCCACGGCGACGAGTTCGCGCGCTCGCAGGGCGGCAACAACAACGCCTACTGCCAGGACAACGAGCTGTCGTGGGTCAACTGGCCCGAGCCGGGCAAGCCGGCGCCCTCCCTGCTGGAGTTCACCCGGCGGATGGTGTGGCTGCGGCGCGACCACCCGGTGTTCCGGCGGCGCCGGTTCTTCCACGGCCAGCCGGTGGAGGGGACCAATGACGAGCTCTCCGACATCGCCTGGTTCACCCCGCACGGGGAGCCGATGCGGGCCCGCGACTGGCAGGCGCAGCACGCACGCTCGCTGACGGTGTTCCTCAACGGGGAGGCGATCTCCGAGCCAGGCTCGCGCGGGGAGCGGATCACGGACGACTCGTTCCTGCTGATGTTCAACGCGGGCGCCGATCCGCAGGAGTTCACCGTCCCGGCCGGGCACGGGGCGCAGTGGCGGCTGGTCGTGGACACGGCGCGGCCGGACGTACTGCCACCCGGTACCGGACCGCAGTATGCGGCCGGGGACCGGGTGGCGCTGACAGGGCGGTGTCTGGTGGTGCTTCAGCGCCCGGCGTAGGAGGAACCGGACGGGCCCGACGGGCTCCCGGTCACGTTCGGGGAGGCCGTCTGCTGCGCCGGAATGAAGGCCTTCGGCGCGGCGGGGTGCGTCCGGGCGGCCGGCACCCGGGTGACCAGCGCGAGGAGCAGGGACAGTGCGGCCGCCCCGACGGCCACGGCGAAGGCCCCGGCGGGCCCGTAGGACTCGGCGAGCCGTCCGGAGGCGGCGAGCGCGGCGGCCTGCCCGGCCACGAGCGAGCTGGCGGCGAAGGCCGTGGCCTCGGCGAGCCGGGCCGGCTCCACGACCCGCTCGGTCAGCGCGAACGCGGTGATCAGGTGGGGGGCGTAGGCGGCCCCGAGCACGGTGACGACCGCGTACAGCGGCCACAGGGTGTCGGTGAAGAGCAGCGGTACGGAGAGCACGAGCGCGGCGGCGGTGGCCGCCCGCCAGCGCAGCCGCAGCCCGATCCGGGCGGGCAGCGCCCCGAGGGCGAGGCCCACGGCGGCACTGACGACGCCCATGGCGGCGTAGACGATGCCGGCCTGGCCGGGGACGCCCAGACGAGCGGTGAGGGCGGCGATTCCGGCCTGGCACGCGCCGAACATGGCGCCCTGGAGCAGCAGGGAGCCCCGTACGGCGTACACGACACGCGGGTGCCGGCTGCGGCGCTCGACGCCGGCTGGGGCATCGGCGGCACCGGTGTGGATGCCCCGCCCCCGCGGGGTGTGCGCTTTCGCTCCCGCCCCGGCCGTGACGGCGGCGGTCGGGTGCAGGGCGAAGGCGGTGCCGAAAACGGCGACGAGGGCGGCGGCCCCGCCGAGGGCGATCGCGGGGTGCAGGGCGAGCGCGGCGAGTCCGACGAGGGCCGGTCCGAAGACGAAGGAGACCTCGTCGAGGGTGCCTTCGAGCGAGTGGACGGCGCCCACCACGCCCTCGTCGGCCTCGGCGCGGTGGGCGAGGGCCACGGAGCGGGTCCGGGCGAGTGGTCCGATCAGCGGTACGGAGGCTCCGGTGACGGCGCCGATCGCGGCGAGCGGGGCGGTGGCGAGGCCCCCGAGGGCCCCGGCGACCAGGGCGCCGGTGGCGACCGCGTTGACCGCGGCGGCGGTCAGGACCACGGGCCGCTGCCCGTACCGGTCGGCGAGCCGGCCCAGGACGGGCCCGAAGACCACCTGTCCGGCGGAGAGGATGCCGCCGACGATGCCGGCGGTGGCGAGGGAGCCGCTGGTCTCGGCGACCAGCAGCACGCTCCCGAACTGGGACATCGCAACGGGGAGCCGCGCGAGGAAGGAGAGGAGCGGGAGTAGGGGCCCGGTGAGGGCGATGACTCTTCGGTAGGTGTTGACGGTTCCGGCCACTTGATCGACCCTAACGCGGCGCAGTCACCCGGATGCATTGGGTCATGGCACGGAATCCTGGAAGGTGGGTACGTACGAACTCATGAGCCAGCCGCACCCGCGCAGCCAAACGGAATCCAATGTTCTGACAGCCGTCACTCCGGAGTCGCCCGCTGCTCCGTCAGCTGCGGTCCCGTCGTCGACGTACCGCCTTCAACTGCGACCGGAGTTCCCCTTCGCGGCGGCCGAGGCAGCCGTACCGTACCTCGCCTCGCTCGGCGTGTCGCACCTGCACCTCTCGCCGGTGCTGGAGGCGGTCCCCGGCTCGGCGCACGGGTACGACGTCACCGACCACTCCGTGGTGCGGGCCGAGCTCGGCGGCGAGCCGGGGCTGCGGGCGCTGGCCGCGGCCGCCCGGGGGCACGGGATCGGCCTGGTGCTGGACATCGTGCCGAACCACATGGCGGTCCCGTCCCCGCTGCGGCTGAACCGGCCCCTGTGGGAGGTGCTGCGGGAGGGGCCGCGGTCGCCGTACGCGCGCTGGTTCGACATCGACTGGGAGGCGGGCGGCGGCCAGGTGCTGCTGCCGGTGCTCCCGGAGCCGCCCGAGCCCGGCGCGTTCACGGTCGACCGGGACGGCGGGGTGCTGCGCCACGGGGGGCTGGAGTTCCCGCTGCGGGAGGGCACGGCGGGGCTGGCCGCGCCGGAGCTGCTGGCCGCGCAGTGGTACCGGCCGGCCTGGTGGCGGGAGGCCCGGACGGGCCTCAACTACCGGCGGTTCTTCACCATCTCGGAGCTGATCGGGGTCCGGGTGGAGGACCCGGAGGTGTTCGCGGCGACGCATGCCAAAGTGCTGGAGCTGGTGCGGGACGGGGTGGCCGGGGGACTGCGGATCGACCACGTGGACGGCCTGGCGGATCCGGAGGGGTACCTGCGGCGGCTGCGGGCGGCCGTGGGCGGGGACTGCTGGGTGGTGGTGGAGAAGATCCTGGCCCGGCAGGAGCGGCTGCCGCCCGGCTGGCCGGTGGCGGGGACCACCGGGTACGACGCGCTCCGCCGGGTGGACGGGGTGTTCACCGACCCGGCGGGCGCCCCGGAACTGGCCCGGCAGTACGTGGAGTTCACCGGGACGCCGGACTGGGAGCAGACGGCCCGGGCGTGTGCGCGGGAGGTGCTGACCGGCGACCTGGCCGCCGAGCTGGCGGCCCTGGAGCGCGCCGCCGGTCCGGAACTCGCGGCCGGGGTACGGGAGTTGCTGATCGCCTATCCGGTCTACCGGCCGTACCCCGGCGAGCCCGAGCTCGACCCGCAGGCCCTGGCGGAGGCCGCCGCGCCGGCCGGTCCGGGCGCGGTGGCCGGCGTACGGGACCTCGTACTGGGCGATCCCGCCTTCGCGGCGCGCTTCGCCCAGACCTCGGCGGCCCTGCGGGCCAAGTCGCTGGAGGACCGGGCCTTCTACCGCCACGCCCCGCTGCTGTCGGCCACCGAGGTCGGCGGGGACCCCGGGCAACCGGCGGTCTCGCCCGCCGAGTTCCACGCGTACTGCGCCGCGCTCGACCGGGACTGGCCGGGCTCCGGGACGGTGCTGTCCACGCACGACACCAAGCGCAGCGCGGACGTCCGGGCCCGCATCTCCGCACTCTCCCAGGCTCCCGAGCTCATGGGCCGGCCCGCCGGTGCCGATCCCCAACTGGCCTGGGTGGCCCGGCAGACGGCGCTCGGCCTCGGGGAGGCCCCGGAGCGCGCCGAGCGCCTCGTACAGGCACTCCTCAAGGCCGTCCGCGAGGCGGCCCTGCACACCAGCTGGACCGACCAGGACCCGGCGTACGAAGCCTCCGTGGCGGGATACCTCCCGGATCCGGAGGAGCCCGCGGAGCCGGCGGGGCTGGCCGGGGCGGCCCGGGCGAACCTGCTCGGCATGGCGTTGCTGCACCTGGCGATGCCCGGGGTCCCGGAGGTCTACCAGGGCGCCGAGACGGAGTACCGGGCCCTGGTCGACCCCGACAATCGGCGCCCGGCCCGGTTCCCCCGCGAGGCCCTGGCCCGGCTGGACGCGGGAGCCGTACCGCAGGGGCAGGCGGAGGAGAAGCTCGCGCTGACGGCCGCCCTGCTGCGGCTCCGCCGGGACCGGCCCGAGCTGTTCACCGGCTACGCCCCCCTCGCCGCCCGGGGCCCGGCGGCGGAGCACTGCCTGGCCTTCGCCCGCCCGGCCGGGCTGGTCGCGGCGGCCACCCGGCTCTCGTACCGGCTGGCCGCGGCCGGCGGCTGGCGGGACACGGCCCTGGCCCTCCCGCCGGGACGGTGGACGGCGCTCCTGGACCGGGGGGCCTCGTACGAGGGCGAGGTGCGACTGTCGGACCTGCTCTCGGCCCGCCCGGTCTCCGTCCTAGTGCGCGACGGCGGCCTGGGAGACGAGTAGCCCGGCGAAGGCCTCGGCCGCGCCGGTCAGCGGGACCAGGGAGGCGCGGGATCGACGTACGGACCGGGGCCCGGCCGGAAGTCGCCGAGCGGCTCCCCGGCGGGGGCGTAAGGGCCACCGTGCGGGGTGCGCGCGGGGATGTCCGGGAAGGCGTTGGCCAGGGGTTTCCGGGAAGTGTGGGGCGTGCGGAGCAGTAGGGGGCGTGCGCGGCGGGCATTGCATCAGACGTGACCCTCCTCCGTGACATGTGCTACCCCACACCGTCCGAGCTCGCGCTGGCCGCCCGCGCGCTGGCGGACGAGCACCCCGGCCCGGCCCGGCTCCGCCAGGCCGGCACCTCCCGGGGCGGCCGGCCCCTGTGGCTGCTCTCCGTCGAGCCGAGCGGCCGCCCGCAGCGCGCGGGCGTGCTCGTCGTCGCCGGAGCCCACGCCAACGAGCCCGTCGGCGGTGCCACCGCGCTCGCGCTGGCCCGGCGCGTCCTCCACGAACCGGCGATCCGCGCCGGGCGGGGCTGGCACTTCCTGCTGTGCGCCGACCCCGACGGGGCGGCCCTGCACCGCACGCCCCGCCCGTACTCCCTGCTCGACTACCACCGGAACTTCTTCCGGCCTCCCGGTCCGGAACAGCCCGAGTGGGCGCCGTCTTTACTGCCTCCGGACCGGCTGCCGCCCGAGACCCTGGCCCTGACGGCCCTCATCGACGAGCTGCGGCCCGTCCTCCAGGTCTCGCTCCACGGCACCGACCTCGGCGGGTCCTGGGTTCAGCTGACCCGGGACATACCGGGCCTCGCGGAGCCGTTCGCCAAATCGGCGGCCGAGCTGCGGATCCCGGTGGAGACCGGGGCCTCGGACGCGACCGGCTGGCCCTCCCCCGGGCCCGGGATCTTCGTGATGCCGCAGCCCGGGGCCGACCCCGCCGGGGCGTTCCACCCGGAGGACACCCGGCTCAGCACCTGGTACCACGCCCACCGGTACGCCGGGACCACCGCCATCGTCGAAGTCCCCATGTGGGCCTCGGACCTGGTGGACGACCCCGCCCCGCATCCGGACCCGCGCGGCGCCCTGCGGCTCCTGGCGGGGCGGCTCACCGCCGACGCCGCGCTCGTGGCCCGCGTACGGGACCGGGTACCTGGGGCCTCGGAGCCCGGCGGGGGCCCCGGCTCGGGCTCCGGCGGGGACCCCGATGCGGCCGCGCTGCTGCGCGCCGTCGACTGGACGCTCGCCCTGATCCCCCGGATCACCGTGGAGTGGACCGGCCCCGGGGCCCCCACCGAGGCCACGGCGGCCTCCATCGGCAGCATCGACGCCTTCGGGCGGCGCCTGTCGCTGCGCGCCGCCGCGATGCTGCTGCGGGTGCTCCGGGCCCAGGGCCACCCGGCGGCTCCCGGGCTGGACCGGCTCGTCACCGGCTGGTGCGAGGAGTTCGCCGCCCGGTTCCAGGCGCGCCGGGTCCCGGTGGCCAACCAGGTCGAGCACCAGACCCGTACCGTCCTGGCGGCCTACGAACGGCTCGTGGCGGCCGGGACGGTCAATGCGTAGAGGCTGCCGCCGCGGCGGGTACGGACAGGGTGTACCGGCGCTTGGGCGCGCCCGTGGCGCCGAGCCGGTCGTAGAAGCGGATCGCGCCCTCGTTCCAGTCCGGGGTCTGCCACTGGACCTGGTCGAGGCCGAGCTCGCGGGCGAGGCCTGCCACGCCGTCCATCAGGGCGGCGCCGAGGCCGTGCCCGCGGGCCTCCTCGGCAAGGTAGAGGCAGTCCATGTGGAGGTAGTGCCGGGCGTCCCAGAACGCGAACTCGGCGGAGCAGGCGGCATATCCGGCGACCGAGCCGTCCGGCGCCTCGGCCAGCAGCACCCACAGGCGGGCGCCCTCGGCGAACAGCTGCGGCCCGAGCCGGTCGGCCAGGTCCGCGGGCCGGGGCGCGGACTTCTCGTAGGCGACGTGCTCGTGGACGAGTTCGACGAGGCGGGGCAGGTCCTCGGGGCGCGCGGGGCGCACGACGGGCGGGTGTTCCTTCGGGTCCTTCTGGTCTCCGTGTTCCATGGACCCCATCATCGGCCCAGGCAAGATCCCGGAGCCGGGCAGCCCTCAGCTCGAGGACAGTCGGAAGTTCATCCGGCCGAAGCCGATCTGGTCACCGGCCCGGACCGCCACCGAGCCGGTCACCCGGCGTCCGTTGACCGTGGTGCCGTTGGAGGAGCCGAGGTCGGTGAGCACCCACACCCCGTCGCGCAGCCCGAGCTCGGCATGCACGCGGGACACGGTCTCGTCGGTGAGCCGCAGCCCGTTGCCGGGGTCGCGGCCGATCCGCAGGGCCCGCGCGCTCGGGTGCGGCAGCAGCAGTTTGGGCAGCCGCTCGGCGGTCCACGCCCGCCGGACGCCGGCGGACACGGCCGAGGCGCGGCCCACCCAGGCGAAGACGCGACGCGTCCACGGGCCTTCGCCGCTCCCGCGGTTCTCGAGGTCGGCGGTGAGGACCACGAGGTCCTCGGAGCGGCGGGCGACCAGGGCGAGTTCCATACGGCGCAGGAACGTGTCGTGGGACAGCTTCCCGAGGGCCGCACCCTCGCGGAGCTGCTCCAGCGCCCGGTCGCGCTCCGCGTCGGACAGGCGCGGTACCGGGAAGGCGGGGAACTCGAAACTCGACGTCACAGGGTGATTGTCGGCCCGTCAGGGCCGGAGTGTCCAGAACTCCTCCGGCCGTCCCGCGATGATGGGGCAGGCACACGTTCCGGGTACCGCAGCAGACGAGGGGAACCGTCCGTGCAGTTCGAGGTGTGGGCACCGCTGACAGACCGGGTCGCGCTGCGGCTCGGCGACGCGACGTACGAGATGGCACGCGATCCCGACCGGGCCGGCTGGTGGCTCGCCGAGGCCCCGGCAGCCGACGGGGACCGGTACGGATTCCTGCTGGGCGTGGCCCCCGGGGAGGGGCTCGTACGACCCGACCCGCGGGGTCGGCGGCTGCCGGACGGGCCCGACGGCCTCTCGGCGGTGGTGGATTTCGAGCCACTCACCCCGCAGGCCCCGGCGCCCGGGACGCGGCTCCAGGACGCGGTCCTCTACGAGCTGCACATCGGCACGTTCACCCCCGAGGGCACCTTCGACGCGGCCGCCGCCCGCCTCGGGCACCTCACCGCGCTCGGGGTCACGCACGTGGAGCTGATGCCGGTCTGCCCGTTCCCCGGCCGGCACGGGTGGGGGTACGACGGGGTCGCGCCGTGGGCGGTGCACGAGCCGTACGGCGGCCCGGCCGGGCTCGGCCGGTTCGTGGACGCGGCCCACGCGGCCGGGCTCGGGGTGGTGCTGGACGTGGTCCACAACCACCTGGGCCCCTCCGGCAACCACCTCCCGGCCTTCGGCCCGTACTTCACGGACACCCACCACACCCCGTGGGGGGCGGCGGTCAACCTGGACGCCGCCGGCTCCGACGAGGTGCGCGCGTACCTCCTGGGCAGCGCCCTGGCCTGGCTGCGGGACTACCGGATCGACGGGCTCCGGCTGGACGCCGTGCACGCGCTCGCCGACGGCCGGGCGCTGACCTTCCTGGAGGAGCTGTCCGCAGCCGTGGACGAGCTCGCCGCCGAGAGCGGCCGCCCGCTGTTCCTGATCGCGGAGTCCGACCGGTGCGATCCGCGCACCACGACCCCGCGCGCCGCCGGGGGCCTGGGCCTGCACGCCCAGTGGAACGACGACTTCCACCACGCCCTGCACTGTGCGCTGACCGGTGAGTCCCAGGCGTACTACGCCGATTTCGCCGAGGCGCCGCTCGCCGCCCTGGCCAAGACCATGACCCGGGCCTTCTTCCACGACGGCACCTGGTCCTCCTTCCGGGGCCGCAGCCACGGCCGCCCGGTGGACCGGCGCCGCACGCCCGCGCACCGCTTCCTCGGCTACACGCAGACCCACGACCAGATCGGCAACCGGGCCCTCGGCGACCGGCTCGCGGGCTCGCTCTCCCCCGGGCTGCTGGCCTGCGGTGCGGCGCTGGCGCTGACCGGGCCGTTCGTGCCGATGCTGTTCATGGGCGAGGAATGGGCCGCGGGCACGCCGTGGCAGTACTTCACCGACCATGGGGACCCGGAGCTCGCCGAGGCGGTACGCAGCGGCCGGCGCCGGGAGTTCGCGGCGCACGGCTGGAAGGCCGAGGAGATCCCCGACCCGCAGGACCCGGCCACCCGGGACCGCTCGTGCCTGGACTGGGCGGAGCCGGAGCGCGCACCGCACGACCGGCTGCTGGCCTGGTACCGGACCCTGATCACCCTCCGGCGCACCCACCCGGACCTGCGGGATCCGGACCTGGCGGCGGTCCGCGTGGCGTACGACGAGGAGCGCCGCTGGGTGACGTTCCGGCGGGGCGACGTACGGGTGGCCGTGAACCTCTCGCCCGACCCGGTGACCATCGCCCTCGGCCGCAACGGGGTCCGGGTCCTGGCCTCCTGGGAACCCGTCGAGCACCCGGGCCCGGACGGGCGCGTCCACGTACCGGGCGAGTCGGTGGTGCTGCTGGGGCCGTAACTCACCTCACTGGGGAATCACTTGATCACGACGGGCCCGATTTGATGGAGTCGGCCCATGGAACAGGTACTGGATGAGGGCGACGGACCGACGGCCGCGTACGACCGCATAGGGATCGGCTACAAGCAGGTACGGCGGCCCGATCCCCGGCTGGGCGCGCTGATCCGGCAGGCGCTGGGCGGCGCGCGCACCGTCGTCAACGTCGGTGCCGGGGCCGGGTCGTACGAGCCGCAGGACGCCGAGGTCACGGCCGTCGACCCGTCGCAGGTGATGCTCGACCAGCATCCCGGCCCCCGGAAGGTGAAGGCGGGCGCGGAGGAACTGCCGTTCGCCGACGGCGCCTTCGACGCCGCCATGGCGGTCCTGACCGTGCACCACTGGAAGGATCTGCACCGCGGGCTCGGCGAGCTGCGCCGGGTCTCGCGGCGGCAGGCCGTCTTCACCTGGGATCCCGAGCACCGCCCCGAGCTGTGGCTCGTGGACGAATACCTGCCGGAGATCCGGGAGTTGGACGCCTCGCGCTTCACGCCGGTGACGCAGGTCGCGGAGGCGCTGGACGCGCACACCGTGCTGCCGTTCCCGATCCCGCACGACTTCACGGACGGGCTCCAGACCGCCTACTGGCGCCGGCCGGAGGCCTATCTCGACCCGGCCGTACGGGCGGCCAGCTCGACCTTCGCGACGCTGCCGCCCTCCGTCGTGGAGCCGGCGATGGAACGGCTCCGCGCGGACCTGGCCTCCGGGGCCTGGGAGCGGCGCCACGCCCACCTGCTCGGGCAGGAGAGCGTGGACTACGGCTACCGCCTGGTCGTCGCCGGGGAGTCGTGACCGCTCGGACTCCTGCCTCTACTCGACGACGGCCAGCTCGCGCGGGGCGTTGTTGAAGCTGCGGCCGCCGTCCTCGGTGACCGTCACGATGTCCTCGATGCGCACCCCGAAGCGGCCGGGCAGGTAGATGCCCGGCTCCACGGAGAAGCACATCCCGGGGACCAGGGGCTGCTCCTCGCCCTCGACCATGTACGGGGGCTCGTGGGTGGTCACGCCGATGCCGTGGCCCGTGCGGTGGATGAACCGGTCGCCGTAGCCGAACTCGGTGATCACCGCGCGGGCCGCCCGGTCCACGTCCTGGCAGGCGATGCCCGGGCGGACCGCCGCGGAGGCGGCCTGCTGGGCCTCGCGGACGATGTCGTGGACGCGCTGCTCCTCGGCGCTCGGCTCACCGACGTGCACGGTGCGCGAGATGTCGGAGCCGTAGCCGTGCTTGAGCCCGCCGAAGTCGAGGACCACCATGTCGCCGTGCCCGATGGTGCGCTCGCCCACCTCGTGGTGCGGGTTGGCCCCGTTGGGGCCGGAGCCGACGACCGTGAAGTCCACCTGGGAGTGGCCGTGCTCGCGCAGCAGCGCGGCCAGGTCGGCGGCGATGTCGGTCTCCCGGCGTCCGGCGAAGGGGACCTTGAGGATCTGCGCGTACGCGGCGTCGGCCGCCGCGCCGGCCGCCGCGAGCCGTTCCAGCTCCCGCTGGTCCTTGACCGCGCGGAGCATCGGCAGGACGTCGGTGAGCGGGGCGTACGAGGTGGCCGGCAACTCCCGCTGGAGGCCGAGCAGATGCAGCGCCCAGGTGTTGTCGCTGACCCCGAAGCGTCCGCCGGCGTCGAGGAGCGGCGCGGTGACGCCGTACGGGTTCTTCCCGTCGGCCCAGTCGCGCAGGGTCAGCGCGGGAGCCCCGGGTGCCTTGGCCGCGTCGGGGGCCTCCAGGGCGGGCACGACGAGGACGGGCTCCTGCCCGGCGGCGAGCACGAGCAGGGTCAGCCGCTCGGTGTCGGCCGGCCGGTAGCCGGTGAGGTGGGCGAGGTCGGGCCCGGGGGCGATGAGCAGCCCGGCCAGCCCGGCATCGGCGGCGCTCTGCGCGGCGGCGGCCATCCGGGCGGCGTAGTCGGCGTGCGTGAACGGATCGGGTTCGAGGTCCATGCTGCGATCCTGCCGCCGCGCCGGGCCGCGCGCGAGTGGTTACCGCACCGCGGTGAGACGGGCGGCGAGGGCGGCCGCTGCGGGGGGCGGGGAGCCGGGGGCGAGGAGTTCCGTACGGTGCACCAGGCGCGGGTCGGACAGCGGTACGGCGGCCCCGGCCCCGGCGGCCTGGGCCACCCGGCGGGGCAGCAGGACCAGGCCGTGCCCGGCGGCGGCGAGGGCGCACAGGGCGTGCAGGTCGGTGCCTTCGTAGCGCAGGGCCGGAGCGGTCCGTACGGCGGCGGGCAGCGGCACCGCGCCGGGCGCGTCGATCCAGCGGGCGTCGGCGAGGTCGTCCAGCCGGAACGCGGCCCGGCCGGCGAACGGGTGCCCGGCCGGGAGCAGTACGGCGAGCTCCTCCTCGCCGACGCCGGTCACGGTGAGCGGGGCCACGTCGGGCAGCCGCAGCGGGTCGCTGGGCGCGGCGAGGCCGTCGACCAGGCCTAGGTCGCAGCCGCCGGTGGCGACGGCGGCCGGCACCTCGGCGGCCGGCAGCACCCGCAGCGCCACCCCGGTGGCCGGCAGCGCGGCCAGCAGCCGGGGCCCGACGCAGAGCGGGGACGCGGCGAGGGTGACCTGCCCGGGCGGCGCGGCGGCCAGCCGCAGCACGTCGGCCCGGGCCGCTTCGAGCCGCAGCAGCAGCGGCCCGGCGTGTTCCAGCAGCCGCACCCCGGCCGGGGTCGGCTCCACGGGCCGCCGGGTGAGGAGCTCGGCGCGCAGGTCGCCCTCGAGGGCGGCGATGTGCTGGGACACGGCGGACTGGGTGTAGCCGAGCTCGCGGGCGGCGGCGGAGAAGGAGGACAGCCGGGCGACGGCGACGAAGGTACGGAGCAGGTGCGGATCCATGGCGCCAGCGTGCCACCGCCCGGGCGGCCCGCGCCCGGGGGTCCGCCGCCCGGCGCGCCCGGCCGGCGGTGGGACGCGGCGTCCCTATCGTGGACGGGGTGAGCATCCCCAGTGGCCCGTCCGCAGGCCGCAGCAGGCCACGGCGCGCATCCCGGACCGACTCCGCCGGCGCCGTGTACGGCTCCCTCCTCGCCACCTCCGTGGTGGCCACCGCGAGTACCGTCGGCGACCGTCCGCGGCTTCACCTCGTACTCCTCCTGCTCATCACGGGTCTGGTGTTCTGGGCCACCCACGTGTACGCCGAGCTCGCGGGGGAACGGCTGGTCGGGCAGCCGTGGAGCCGGCACGAGATCCGCCGGGTCGCCCTGCACGAGTGGCCCATCGTCGAGGCCGCCGCCCTGCCCGCGGCCGCCGTGGCCCTCAGCGGTCTCCTCGGACTGGACTACGTGGGGACGGCGTGGCTGGCCATGAGCGTGGCGGTGGCGCAGCAGGTCATCTGGGCGTGCCTCGGCGCCGCCCGCGCCGGTGCCACCCGCGGCCAGCTGGCCACCGAGGGGGTCGTCAACCTCGTCCTCGGCCTGATCCTCGTGGCCACCAAGGCCGCACTGAAGCACTGAAGCACTGAGACAGCGATCAGATCTGCTGATGGAACATGCAGGAACAATCGTTGGCGCTGAACCGGGGCCGGGTCGCAGGATGACCGGTATGACCACTGCACGGACCACCCGGACCACCCGGCCCGCACGGGTCGCCCTCGTCGGCGACCGCTCCCCGCACGTGAAGTCCCACACCCGCGTCCCCGGGCTCCTCGACGCCCTCGCCTCCCGCGACGGGCTCGTCCTCGATGCGTACTGGATCCCCACGGGCGACGCCGCGGCCGAGGCCGCCTCCGGGGCCCTGGCCCGGTTCGACGCGGTCTGGCTGCTGCCCGGCAGCCCGTACGCCAGCGAGGCGGGGGCGCTCGCCGCGATCCGGGTCGCGCGGGAGGAGGGCATCCCGTTCCTCGGGACCTGCGGCGGATTCCAGCACGCACTGCTGGAGTACGCCCGCTCGGTCTGCGGGCTGGCCGGCGTCGCGCACGCCGAGAACGACCCCGGGGCCGAGGAGCTGCTGATCGCCCCGCTCGCCTGTTCGCTCGTCGGCCACGAGGGCCTCGTACGGACCGAGCCCGGGTCGCTCGCCGAGTCCGTGCTCGGCGCGGAGCGGTCCATGGAGCGCTACCACTGCAGCTACGGTCCGGAGCCGCGGTACCTGCCGGTGCTCACCGCCCACGGGCTGCGGCTGTCGGGGCACGACGAGGACGGGCAGGCGCGCATCGCGGAGCTGCCGGGACATCCCTTCTTCCTGGCCACGCTGTTCCAGCCCGAGCTGTCCGGGGACGGAAGGCGCCCGCACCCCGTCGTGAAGGCGCTCGCGGCGGCGGCCGTCGCGCACGCCGCGGCCGGATAACGCGTGGCGGGACCACCCTCCTGATCAGCTATGCTGTGCATGCACATCGAACGGGCGGTCCGCCGCCCTTCGTGGTGGGTGTAGCTCAGTTGGTAGAGCACCTGGTTGTGGTCCAGGTGGCCGCGGGTTCAAGTCCCGTCACTCACCCTGATCCCCTGGGGGTACGAGGTCTCCTCGTACCCCCAGGGGCTTTTTCGCGTCCTCCCGCTACCCCCGCAGGAACGCCTCCACCGCCGCGGCGAAGGCGACCGGGGTCTCGTGCGGCGGGTAGTGCCCGGCGCCGGGGACGGGGTGGACCCGGCAGTTGGGGTACGAGACCTGCCAGGTGGCCTGCATCACCGCGGGGGTGAGGGCCAGGTCGTACTCCCCGACGAGGACCAGCACCGGGACCGTACTGCCCTTCACGGCGGCGGACAGGTCCAGCGGCTGCCAGCTCGCGAGGTACGCGGCGAAGGCCTCCGGGCGGGAGACGGCGAGGGAGTGGGCGACCATCCGGTCCAGCCAGTGGCGGCTCGCGCGGTGGCCCGTGACGAGGTCGAGGATGATCCGCCGGTTCTCGGCGCTGTGGGCGGCGCCGTGGAAGAGGGCGTGGGTCGCGTCGTCCATCTCGTACGGGCCGGCGGGGACCGGGTTGATCCCGATCAGCTTCTCGATCCGCTCGGGGGCCCGGACCAGGACCTGCTGCATCGCCTTGCCGCCCATGGAGTGGCCCATGAGGGAGAAGGTGTCCCAGCCGATCTCGTCGGCGAGCGCGAGCACGTCGTCGGCGATCTCGGGGACGGTGTGGCGGCCGGCGACGTCCCTGCGGTCACCGTAGCCGCGGTAGTCGAGGAAGGCGTACGAGAACCCCTCGGGGTCGAAGTAGTCCAGTACGGAGCCCCAGTTGGCGGAGGTGCCGAACCAGTCGTGCAGCACGATGACGCGGACGGGGCCGGTGCCGATCCTGCGGTGGGCGATGGCCATGCTTTCTCCCTCGGTGGCGGGGGTGGCGGAGCCGGACGCCGTACCTCCTGCCCAGCGGACCTACCATCACACCGTGATACCGACACCTCCTTCCGTGCCCGTGGAGTGCATCAGGATCCGCGACGCGAGGACCGGGACCGGCCACCCGCACCACCCCGCGTACTACGAGATCGTCGATCCGCAGGAGATCGCGGAGGTACTCGCCCTCTGGCCCGACGAGCCCGCAGCCGCCGGGACGCACGAACCGTCCGATCCGGGCATCGAGTTCCTCACCTGCATGTGCTGGGAACACGAGCCGGGCGGCAGCGACGACCCGCGGATCCGCGAGCTGCCGAACGTCATGCGGCCGCAGCCGCTCGCCCGGCTGCTCGACAGCAGGGCCCCGGACGGCATCCCGGCCCGGCACCGCGCCCGGTGGGCGGCCGCCGCGCCGGGCGGGCTCCGCGGCTACGCCGAGGCGATGGCCCGCGGCGAGGAGCCGGAGCCCCCGGCGGGCATCGCGCTGTCGACCGCCTTCGCCTGGCAGGGGGCCGCCCGGGAGAACCCCGCGGACGCGGCGTCCTTCCTCGCGGACGCGGCCCCGCTGCGCCTGCTGACCGGAGCGGGCACGGCGGAGCTGGCGTGGGCGGTGCGCGAGACGGACCGCGGCGGGCTGGACGCCGCCGTACGGTTCTTCGCGAGCGAGGAGTTCACCACCCGCCACCCCAAGCGCCGCCGCGTCCCGGACACCGCCCGCGACCTCCTGCTCCGGCACGCCCGCAGCCACCGCCCCGCCGACCTCCCGGTCCTGGAACGGCGGCTGCTGCGCACACCGGACGACCGCGTCAGACGGTCTTGATCGCCGGGTCGGAGAGGCCGGGCGCGCCCGTTTCGACGTGGCCCGCGAAGCGGCGGAGGAAGGTGCTGTCCGCGTCGGAGACGACCTTCACGTCGTACCAGCGGCCCGTCGTGCTCAGGTCGGCCGTGTACGTGGCCGTGCCGCCCGCCGCGACGCGGAGGGTCTGGGCCGCGCCTCCATAGGTGTTGGTCACCGTCAGGTTGACCGCCGCCGAGCCGGAGTTGGTCAGCGTCAGCTCCAGGTTGCCGGTTGCTGCGTCGTGGCGGGCCGTGGCCTCCGGGCCGGCCTTATTCGCCGGGCCCTTCCAGGTGCGCAGGAAGCCGTTCGGGCCCCAGACCGTCAGGTTGACCTGGTTGCCGGTGGAGCTGCTGGTGCTCCAGGTGTCGGCAAGGGTCTTGCCCGCCTCGACCGTGTAGGGCCAGGGGCCGTCCGTCCGGTTGCCCGAGGTGCTGTGGAAGTGGGCGCCGAGGGTGGGGCCGGAGGAGAAGGTCAGGGTGAACTTGCCCGTGGAGACGGTGGCCTTGCCGTCCACGTACGGGGCGTAGCCCAGCGCGCGCGTGGGCTTGCCGCCCGCCTCCTGCTTGGGCAGGGCACCCGTCGCCGGCGGGACCGGGTGGTAGGACGGGTGGGCGTTGTGGTCCGGCGGGATGTAGCCCGCCGTGGAGGGCAGGGCGGCGGGCGAGGCGTCCGCCTTCGAGAAGTCGAACGCCGAGGTCAGGTCACCGCAGACGGCGCGGCGCCACGGCGAGATGTTGGGCTCCTGCACGCCGAAGCGCTTCTCCATGAAGCGGATCACCGAGGTGTGGTCGAAGGTCTCGGAGCAGACGTAGCCGCCCTTGCTCCACGGGGAGACCACGATCATCGGGACGCGCGGCCCGAGGCCGTACGGGCCGGCCGCGTAGCCGCCGCCCCCGGCGTACAGGTCCTTCGAGACGTCGGCCGTCGACAGGCCCCACGCCGAGGACGCCGGCGGGTACGGCGGGACGACGTGGTCGAAGAAGCCGTCGTTCTCGTCGTAGGTGATGAAGAAGGCCGTCTTCGCCCACACCGCCGGGTTCGCGGTCAGCGCGTCCAGGACCTGCGAGATGTACCAGGCGCCGAAGTTGACCGGCCAGTTCGGGTGCTCGCTGAAGGCCTCGGGGGCGGCTATCCAGGAGACCTGGGGCAGCGTGCCGTTCACGACGTCCGCGCGCAGTTTGTCGAAGTAGCCGTCGCCCGCCTTGGCGTTGGTGCCCGTACGGGCCTTCTCGTACAGGGGGCTGCCGGGCGCGGCGTTGCGGTAGTTGTTGAAGTACAGCAGCGAGTTGTCGCCGTAGTTGCCGCGGAAGGCGTCGCTGATCCAGCCCCACGAGCCGGCCGCGTTCAGGCCGTCGCCGATGTCCTGGTAGATCTTCCAGGAGACCCCGGCCGCCTCCAGGCGCTCCGGGTAGGTCTTCCAGCCGTAGCCGGCCTCCTGGTTGCCGAGGACCGGGCCGCCGCCGGTGCCGTCGTTGCCCGTGTGGCCCGTCCACATGTAGTAGCGGTTCGGGTCGGTCGCGCCGATGAAGGAGCAGTGGTAGGCGTCGCAGACGGTGAAGGCGTCGGCGAGCGCGTAGTGGAACGGGATGTCGTTCCGCGTCATGTACGACATGGTCGTGGCCGTCTTGGCCGGGACCCACTTGTCGTACTTGCCGTTGTTGTACGCGGCGTGACCGCCGGCCCAGTCGTGGTTCAGGCCCTCGACGAACTGCATGCCGAGGTCGTTGACCTGCGGGTTGAAGGGGAGGATGTCCTTCGTGCCGTTGGACTGGTAGAAGACGGACTTCCCGTTGTCCTGGAGCACCGGACGCGGGTCGCCGAAGCCCCGGACGCCCTTCATCGAGCCGAAGTACTGGTCGAAGGACCGGTTCTCCTGCATGAGGACCACGATGTGCTCGATGTCCTGGATGGTGCCGGTGCTGCCCTGTGCCGGGATGGCGGCCGCGCGCGCGATGCTCTCGTTCAGCATCGCGGCTGCGGCGGTTCCGCCCGCGATCTGCAGGAACCTGCGGCGATTGAGCTCAGCCATGGGGGACGACCTCTGCGAGTGAGGGGGGATGTCGAGGGGCGACCCAAGGACAGCGGTCCCGGGGTACCGGACGGAGATCAGTTCGTGACACCGCGCGGTACAGCTGGAGAACGGAAAGACCTCCCGGACGGTCCGCGCATCTGCTGAAATGACCTCCCAAACACACTGCACGGGGGGTGCGGAGCAGATGGCGGGGACCGAGTTCGGGCATGCCCTGGGGCGGTCCCGCGCGCTTTCCGGCCTGCCGGCTGCTCCGCTGGTGGCACGGTACGGGGAACTCGTTGCGCTGCAACAGGCCTTGGGCTTACGCCACTTGGGCGAGTTACTGGTTCCGGCCGGCGGGCGGTTCCGGGTCCTCGACGGGATCTTCACCGTCGAAGGGCCGGGGCGGCGGCGCCATGTGGGGGCCGGGGCCCTGCGGGGGCTGCGGGCTTCCCGGGGGGCTGCTGGAGGCGGGGCCGGCGCGGGTTCCGGCGCCGGTGCCGATGCCGGTGCGCTGCTGGAGCGGCTGGCCGGGATCCAGGAGCGGGATCCGGCCGCGCTGCGGCGGATCCTGCTGTACCAGCTGGTGCAGCTGCTCCACGACCACCCCCGGGGGGAGTTGCCGGACACGGCCGCCGGGTTCGGGGTCGACCCCGACGAGGCGGCGGCCCTGGTGCACGCCGCCGCGGGGAGCCCCCGGCTGGATCCGGCGCAGCGGGCGGCCGCCGAGGGGCTGGAGGACGCGTGGCTGGCCGGGCGGGTGCGCGCCGCCGCCCGGAGCGCCGCCGTACTGCCGCCGCCGGTGGCCGGCGGGGATCCGCTGCTGGCGGGGCGGCTGGCCGAGCTGGCCGGGCGGGTACGGGCCGCCGACGCCCTGCTGGACGAGGCCCGCGCATACGAGGACCGCGAGGATCCGGAGCAGGCCGCCGCGGCCTACGCGCAGGCGGCCCGGCTGGCCTGGGACTGCCCGCGCGCGGTGCGGGGGCTGGTCCGCACCCACCGCCCGGCCGACGGGGACCCCGGGCCGCTGGAGGCCTGGCCCGTACCCGGCGGGGCGGCCCTGCGCAGACCGCCCGGCGCCGACCCGGACGGGACCTGGCGGGTGGTCCGGCTGACCCGGCGCGAGCCGCTCACCACACCGCTCCCGGAGGTGCCGGGCCCGCTCGGCGCGGGACCGCTGACGGACCGCCGGGCCCCGCTCGGGCGCGAGGTCCGGTACGTGGCCCTCCCGGCCGAGGACGGCGCCCCCCTGGTCAGTGCCCCGCTGCTCGTGGCCCCCGAGGTGGCGGAGCTCCGCCTCACCGACGGCCGCTCCCGCATCGAAGCCGCCTGGCTCCGCCCGCCCGGCGCGACCGGCGTACGGGTGACCCTGACCGACCCCGAGGGCCGCACGACGAACCTCGGCCCCACGGCGCCGTCCGACGCGGCGGGTGGACGGGAAGCCGTACGGGCCGAGGGGCTGGGGCCCGGGGCGTACGTGGTGCGGGTGCGGTGTCGGTATGCGGGCGCGGGGGGCGAGGTGGCGTCCGGCGGGGTCGAGGCCGCCGTCACCGTGCATCCCTGGCCGGAGCCGGTGGTCGGGCTCCGCGCGGTCGCCCGCGACGCCGGCGGGCTGGAGTTCCGGTTGGCCGGGGGCGCCGGGGCCGACGTACGGCTCGTGCAGTGGCCGGGGGCGGTCCCCGCCGAGGGGGCCGAGCTGGCGGTCGGCGCACTGCCGGCTGCGCTGCCCTGGGTGGATGCGGACGGCATCGCCGAGCCTCCGCCCGGCACGCTGGCCACCGTCAGCGCCGTGGCCGTCCTGGGCGACCGGGCGCTGGCCGGGCCGGGCGTGGCGGTCGAGGCCCCGGAGGCGGTAACCGGGCTCACGGTCCGGCGCACCACCGCCGGGCGGGCCCGGATCAGCTTCGACTGGCCCGACGGCGCCGGCCGGGTCACGGTCGCCGTCACCCCCGAGTCCGGCGGCGAGCGCACCGAACACCCCGTCGTACGGGCCGTGTTCCTGCGCGAGGGGCTGGAGCTGCCGGTCGGCCCCGGCGCCGTCCGCGTCACCGCGTACGCCGCCCCGCGCAGCGCGCTCGCGACCGCGGCCGCCTCCCGCGACGCCGAGCAGGCCGTCCTCCCGGCCGATGTGGCCATCGCGTACCAACTCCTGCCCGGGCCGCGGCGAATGCTGCGCCGCGGTCCCGCCGTGCTCCGGGTGACCCTCCTCGCGCCCGGCGGGGATCCCGGATCCGGGCTGCCCGACTTCGTCCTCGTCGCCGGAGCGGGCGGCGGTGCGGCCCGCCCTCACCGGCCGGTCGACGGCGCCGAGTTGTGCCGGGTGACCGGCGCCGAGCTCGCGGCCTCGGGAACCGTCGAGCGTGAGATCGTCCCCCGCGCGCCCGGCGGCCCGTACGCCGTGCGCGGTTTCCTCCTCGGCGGCCGTGCCGCCTCCGTCCGGCTCGACGAGCCCTCCCTCACCTCCCTGGTGGTCCGCTGACATGACCTCCGTCGTCTGCCCCTACTGCTTCGACCGCTCGGCCGCCGCCCGGCTGCCGTTCCGCTGCCAGATGTCCGCCACCGGGGTGCGCGGCGGCAAGCCGTGCACTGCAGAACTCGACGGCATATGGGCGGAGTTCATGGGACCGAGCGTGCCGCCCGCGCTGAAGATGCGCGGCCCGGTCTTCACCGCCCCGCGCGGCCTCGCCGGCCGCCTCGGCAGCGGCGGCGCCGCGCGGGCGGACTGCCCGCACTGCGGGGTGTCCACCCCCGTCCGGGTCTGCCTGCGCTGCCACAGCGACTTCCCGAGCGACTACACCGACCAGGACACCCGGATCATCGCCCTGCTGGGCCCCAAGGCCTCGGGCAAGAGCACGTACGTCTCCGTCCTGATCAACGAGCTGCGCAACCGGGTGGGCCGGGCGTACGGCGCCTCCATCACGGCGATGGGCGGCGAGACCCAGCGCCGGGACCGGGAGATGGCCGAGGACCTGTACGACCGGCTGCGGCTGCCGGAGGCGACGAGACCGGCGGCGCTCGGCTTCAACGACCCGCTGCTGTACCGGCTCAGCCTGCCGCTGCGCCGCCGGCTGCGCGGGGACGGCAGCCGGCACACCGCGCTCGTGTTCTTCGACGCGGCGGGCGAGGACCTCGGCAGCGCCGAGGCCATGGACCGGTACACGCACTACCTGGCGGCCGCCGACGGGATCATCCTGCTGGTGGACCCGCTGCAGATGCGGGCCGTACGGGACCAGCTGCCGGTGGACGCGGGGCTGCCGCTGCCCACGGTGGAGACCCCGCCGCAGCAGATCGCGGCGGACCTCGCGGCGCAGCTGCGGGCCCACGGGCGGGGCACCTCGCGGGGCCGGGTCACCACGCCCGTGGCGGTCGCGGTGACCAAGACGGACTCCCTGTTCTCACTGGTGGGGCCGCACTCCCCGCTGCGGCGCAATGCCGGGCACGCGGGCGGCACGGTGGACGACGAGGACCGGCTGGCGGTGCACGAGGAGATGCGGGGGCTGCTCGACGGCTGGGACTCGGGGGCGCTGTACCGCCAGCTGGACCGGGACTTCGCCCGGCTGTCGCTGTTCGGGCTCTCGGCGCTCGGCTCGCCGCCGCCCGCGCACGCCCCGGCGGACGCCCCGAAGTCGGGGCCGCAGCCGCTGCGGGTCGAGGACCCGCTGCTGTGGCTGCTGGGGCTGGGCGGACTGCTGCCGCGCACCGGGACCGGCGGCGCGGGCCGGCGTACGGCGGCGGCCGCAGGCGCCGGCGCGACGGCGGACCGGTCGCACGCGTCGGGAGGAGCGGCATGAACCTCGCGCAGATGCACTACACCTCGGCGCCGCCGGGTCCCGACGGATCGGGCTTCCGGTTCACGGCCGTCAGCCCCGGGGTGCCCGCCTCGCTGCTGCGCGAGGCCGAGCAGCTGATCGGGTACGAGCCGCCCCGGGACGCGCCGCCGCGCCCGAGCCCGGACCAACTGGATGCCTTCCCGCAGGCCCTGAGCCTGAACGTACTCGCCGACGGCAGCCGGCTGCTGGCCCGCTCGGTGTACACGGGCGCCGACTACAGCGGCCGCTGGGGCAACTTCCACGCCCACGCGGTCCATCTGCCGCAGCCCGCCGACCCGGACCGGCCCGCCGAATGGCCGCTGCCGATCACTTCCTGGGGCTCCCGGCAGTGGGCAGCCGATTCCCCGCCGGTAGGGGCGCCCGTACCGCCGCTGGCGTCGGTGCCGGCCCCGGGCCCGCTCGACGTCGGCGCGCTGGCGGCCTTCGTGACCGCTCGGGGGCGCTGGCTCGCCGGGTTCTTCGCCGATGTACGGCGGCTCGTCGAGGACCCGGCCGCCCCGCAGCTCGTCCTGGTGGAGCAGGACAGCGAGGCCGTGGCCTGGTGGATCCTGCTCGCGTGCAGCGTGCTGCCGCACCGGCGCGGCCAGTGGCTCACCTTCACCACCTACACCCGGCGGCCGCAGCTCGCCCGGCAGCAGATCATCGGCGTGGTGCCGGAGGACGGCCTGAGCCTCTCCGGGCAGGAGCACCGCTACCGGGTGTACGACGCCGCCCGTGCGGCGGCCCCCGCACCGGGCCCCGACCCCTGGGCGCAGACCGCCGCGCTGATCTGGCGGGCGCAGCGGCAGGACCTCTTCGCGGACGTCCGGCGGCTGCCCGGCCGGCGGTCCGGGCCGTACGAGGCGGGCCCGCTGGCCGCGCTCGCCCTCGCTGCGGGCATCGGGCTGGACTCGGCGGGCCGGACCGCGGCCGCCGACTGGGCCGCCGGACACCGGGAGTCGCTGGACGGCGTACGGCTGCACGCGCTGGCCCGGGCGCTGGGCAGCCCGGCCGGGGACCGGGGGCCCGAGGAGGCCGCCGCGAGCGGGCGCCTGCTGACGGCCCTGGCCGGCTGGGCACCCCCGGCGGTGAGCGAGCCGCTGGTGGAGCTGGCCCTGGCCGGGGCGGTCCGCTCGGGCGGCGCCGTCCCGCCCGCCGGGGCGCTGGGCGAGGATGCCCGGGCCCGGCTCGCGGCCGAGCTGGGGCCGGAGCTGCGGGCGGCGCTCACCGACACGGAGCGCGAACCGGACGACCGGGTGGGGCTGTTGCGGGTCGCCGCCGAACTCGGGGTGGGCACCGCGGATCTCCTGCCCGATGTGGCACGGCAGTTGGCGCGCGCCCTGATCGCCGATCCCGAGCGGGCGTACGGGGAGGCGGTACGGGCCGCGCTGGCGGAGCCGGCGCAGCTGCGGGAGCAGGCCGGTCTGCGGGGCCTCGTGCTCGACCGGCTCGACTCGCTCGCGGCAGGCGATCCGGCCGCGGGGGCCCGGCTGTTCGCCCTGACCCCGCTGCGGCTGACCGGGGCCGAGGCGCTGCCGCATCTGCGGATGTGCGCACAGGCGCCCGCGGTGGCCGGGGCGGGCGGGGCTGCCGGGGCGGGCGGGGACCGGGTGAAGACGCTGACCCGGCTCGTGGAGCACTCCGGCGCCTCGCTGGAGGAGGAGCCGCTGGTGCTGCGCACGGCGATGCGGCTGGTGTGGGGCGGCGAGCCGCCGGGAGCGGGCGAGGCCTGGCTGGCCCTGTCCGCGCTGGGCGACCGGGCCCACCGGGAGGCCGGCACCTGGGAGCTGCTCGCGCAGGCGGCGGTCCGCGCCCCGGCCGGCGACCGGTACGCGGAGGAGCTGGCGCTGGAGCTGCTGCGGCGGTTCTCCGCCGAACTCCCCGCCCCGCTGCGGTCCTCGCTGCTGCTGCTGGAGCTGGCCCGGAACCTGCGGGCCGGGGAGACGGGGGCGGGCTGGGTCCGCCAGGCCCTGGACCTGCGTTCGCTGGACCCCACGCCGACGGCGCGGGAACACGCCTACGCGGCGGTGGCCGACCGGCTGCTCGCCGAGGACCGGCCCGGGAGCGAGCTGCGGGCCCTGGTCGAGAGCAACGACGCGGAGCTGCTGGCCGCGTACCGGCGGGCCGCCCGGCAGCCGCAGGTCTCGGACCGGCTGAGGCGCGACCCCCGGTACGCGGCGGAGTGCTTCGCGACCTGGTCCTCCCAGCCCCAGGCGGGCCCGCTGTGGCAGGAGGCCCGCACCGACCTGCTCGACGGCGTGCTGCGCCCGGTCGTACGGGGCCTGGCGCCGGCGGAGCTCAACGCGCTCGAGGAGGCGCTGGGCCGGCTCGGCGGCCGCTGGGCGGAGGACTTCCGCGGCTGGCAGCGGCCCGGCGCCTTCGGACGGCTCCGCGACCGCTTCGGCGGCTCCGGGCGCCGCGGCGCGAAGCCCGCGCCCGGCGGCCCGCCGCTGCGGGGCGGCTCCGGTGGGCCCATCGTCCCGGGCGACTCCGCCGAGGAGGGGCGGTGGCCGTGAACGCGGGGCTCGTCCTGCAGATCCTCGGCGTGGCCACCGGCGTGATCGGGGCGGCCGTCTGCCTCGGGTACGGGCTGTGGCGGTTCCTGGGACTGGCGCTGGGGGCCGCCTGGACCGCCTTGGGGCCGCGCACGCCCGGGACCCCCGACCCGCGGGTCGGCTCGTACGGCGGTACGGAGCCGGGGCAACCCGCCTACTGGGCACGGCAGATGTGGATCGACGCCGTGGCCGCGGCGCGGGCGGCCGCGCACACCGTCCGGTACCTGCTGGTCCACCACTGGCTCGACGAGATCGTCCGCCACCGGCTGCTGAGCGGCCGCAACGGATCGACCGGAGACCGCGCCGAGCACGTGCTCGGGCGGCTCCTGCTGCGGCTGCTCGCACCGGCGACGGCGCTGGCCGCGCTGCTGTCCGCCCTGCTGTCCTGCGTCCTGCTCCTCGGCATCGCGCTGGCGTTCGCCGCCCAGCTGCTGCTGGTCTCGGGCGTGGCGCTGGCCGGGGTGCTGGCCGGGCGGAGCGCGGAGCGGCTGTGGAAGCTGGCCCGCGGCATTCGCATGAAATGCCCGTACCCCGGCTGCTACCGGCCGTTCCCCCTGGCCGTGCACATCTGCCCGGGCTGCGGCGCCGCCCACCGCGAGCTGCGGCCCGGCCGGTACGGGGCGCTGCGGCACGTCTGCCGCTGCGGGCGGGCGCTGCCCACCACCGCGCTCGCCGGGAGGCGCAAGCTCACTGCCCGCTGCCCGCACTGCGACCAGGGGCTGCCGCCGGCCGTGGGCACCACGCGGGTGGTGCACGTGCCGCTGATCGGGGGCACCTCCGCGGGGAAGACCATGCTGATGGCGGCGATGCTCGACGGGCTGCGGGCCTGGTCGCACGAGTCGGCGCTGACGGTCGAGTTCGCGTCCCCCGCCGACCGGCGCGAGGCCAACACGCTGGGCCGGCAGGTGGAGTCGACGGGGTGGGCGCTGAAGACGCAGGGCGGGCAGCCCAGGGCGCTGATGCTGCTCGTCGGGCGCGGGCACGGCCGGCTGCGACTGCTGCGGCGGCAGCGGCTGCTGTACCTGTACGACCCGATGGGCGAGTCGCTGCGCGATGCGGACACCACCCGGCGCCAGGAGTACCTCGCCCACGCGGACGGGGTCCTGCTGGTCGCGGACGTGCTGGCCTCGCCCGCCGTACGGCGCACCCTGCGCGGGGGCGACGGGCAGCTGGCGGTGGCCGCCCGGCCAGCCGACCTCGGTCCGGTGGAGACGTACGCGGGGTTCACCGGGGAGCTCCAGGGCCTCGGCGGCCGGCGGCGGCGCCTCGGCGTGGCGGCGGTGGTGACCAAGCGGGACGTGCTGGACCGGCTGGACTCGCTGCCGCGGCCGGAGGGGGGTGCGGTCGACGCCTGGCTGGCCGAGATCGGGCTGGGCGAGCTGGTCCGCGCCCTGGGCCACGACTTCGCGGCGGCCCGCTACTGGGCGGTCAGCGCCCATGCCGCCACCGGGGCGGGCGCCCTCGCGTCCGAGCAGCGGCGGGCGGCGGAGCCGGTGCTGTGGCTGCTGTCCCGTACGGGGCTGCGGATCGGCGGAGCGGCGGCCGCGGCCGAGGAGCCGCGCCTGCCCCGGCTACCCCGGCCGCGGGGCCGCACCGGCCGGACGGCAGCAGATCGATCAAGCCTGTGACGTGGCCCGGGCCGGGGGCTAGGGTCCAAGAGTCATCGAGAAGAGGAGCAACACCCCATGGTGACACCGCAGATCGCGCGGGGGCGGCTGCTGATGCTGGTCCTGTTCGTGGTGGCGGTCGTGATGACGGCGGCCGCCGGGCTGGCGGCGCTCGTGCGGTACGTACCGCAATGGCTCGGGAGTTGAAGGAGATTAGCGGTGAGTGACATCCCCGGCGGGCCGATGGCGAACCGGCCCGTCCACTTCATCTGGCTGCTCGACTGCTCGTACTCGATGCAGGGCGAGAAGATCGGCCAGCTCAACTACGCGATCAGAGAAGCCGTTCCGGAGATGCGTTCGGTGGCGCAGGACAATCCGGCGGCCCAACTGCTGCTGCGCACGATGACGTTCTCCACCACGGCCCGCTGGCACCACCAGGACCCGGTTCCGGTGGAGAACTTCACCTGGCAGGACGTCCAGGTGGACGGCATGACCAATCTGGGCGAGGCCCTCCAGCTGGCGGCCCGGGAGCTGGACACCCCGCCGATGCCGCAGCGGGCACTGAAGCCGGTGCTGGCGCTGGTCTCCGACGGGGTGCCCACGGACGACTGGAAGGCGGGGCTGCGGGCGGTCGACGCGACCCCGTGGGGGCGCAAGGCCGTACGGGTGGCCATCGCGATCGGCGCGGACGCCGACCGCACCGTGCTCCAGGAGTTCCTCGGCAATCCGGAGCTCCAGCCGCTGGACGCGAACAGCCCCAAGCAGCTGGCGGCGGCGATCCGCTGGGCCTCGACGGCCGCGGTCAAGGCGGCCTCGCAGCCGGTGGCGGGCTCCGCGGACGCGATGGCGAAGCAGCCGCCGTACGCTCCGCCGGTGCTCGACGACGACGATGACGACGTGTGGTGAGCGGGCCCGTGTCACCGGAACCACCACCCGTACCGCCGCACGCACCGCCACACGCACCGGCGCCCGTTCCGCCCTGGGCCACGCTCCGGGAGAGCATCCAGGGTGTGAACAAGACCCGCAACCAGGACTACTGCGAGGTCGCGGGCCGCGGCACCGCCGAGGAGCCGCTGATCATGGCGGTGGCCGACGGCCACGGCTCCGCGGTGCACGCCCGCAGCCATCTGGGCTCCCGTTTCGCGGTGGACCTGTTCGTGGAGGAGGCCCGGCGGTTCGGGGCGCTCGCCCAGCCCCGCGGCGAGGAGAGGCCGCCGAGCCTGGCCTGGCTGATGCACTATGCCGGGCACACCTTCCCGCGCCAGCTGGTCAACGCCTGGCGGGAGAAGGTCCTCGGCAACTGGGAGCGGACCAGCTCCCACGAGGAGCCCGGCCTGTCCGAGGAGCACAAGCTGCTGCTGTACGGGAGCACGCTGGTCGGCGCGGTGCTCACGCCCCGGGTGTTCGCGGCCTGGCAGCTCGGCGACGGCGAGCTGACGGTGGTGGACGACGACGGGCGGGTGACCGTGCCGCTCGCGCCCGCCGAGGCGGACCTGGGGGACGAGACCGAGTCGCTGTGCAGCCCGGCGGCATGGCTGCGCGTACGGACGCACTGGGCGCCGGTGACCGCCCCCTCGCGGGCGCCCCGGCTGGTCGCGGTCTCCACGGACGGGCTGTCCAAGAGCTTCGCCTCGGACCGGGGCTTCCTGCAGTTCATGGCCGGGCTGGACGAACGGCTGTCGGCGGAGGGCGCGGACACCGTCCGGGCCGTCCTGCCGGAATGGCTGGCCAAGGCCTCGCAGCACTCGGGGGACGACACGACTCTGGTGGCGGCCTGGCACCCGGCACCGCCGGCAGCCACCGGGGCGTACGGGACCTGCGGGGCTGCCGGGACCTACGGGGCCACCGGGGCGACGACCACTGACGCGGCACCACCGACCGACCCGTACGGGAGAGACGAATGAGCGGCATGCTCGACAGCGGAACCCTGCTGACGACCGACAGCGGCATGGGCGTGGAGGTCTTCGACCTGCTCGGGGCCGGCGGCCAGGGGGAGGTCTACCGGGTGCGGACCCCCGCCGGGTACCAGGCGCTCAAGTGGTACTACCCGACCTGCGCGACCCCCGCGCAGGAGGACATCGTCCGCCAGCTGGTGGGCCGCGGCTTCGACGACGACCGCTTCCTGTGGCCCCTGGACTTCGTGGCCGACGGGCGCGGCGGGTTCGGGTACCTGATGGACATCCGCCCGGACCGGTTCAAGGGCCTGCCCCTGCTGTTCCGGCGGCAGCTGCACACCACGCCCCGGGCCCTGCTGACGGCCTGCCTGTACACGGTCGAGGCGTACCAGGCCCTGCACTCGCGCGGGATCGCGTACCGGGACATCTCCTGGGGCAACATCTTCTTCGACCCGGCGACCGGCGACGTGCTGGTCTGCGACAACGACAACGCGGTGGTGGAGGGCGACAGCACCGGCATTTCGGGGACGATGGAGTTCATGGCGCCCGAGCTGGTGCGGGGTGATCCGGGGGTCTCCCCCGGCACCCAGAGCGATCTGCACTCGCTGTCCGTGCTCCTGTTCATGCTGCTGATGAACCACCACCCGCTCAAGGGGAAGCGCGAGTTGGCGATCCACTGCCTCGACGAGGCCGCGGAGCGCAAGCTGTACGGGAAGCAGCCGCTGTTCGTCTTCGACCCGCAGGACCGGTCCAACGCGCCCGATCCCACCGAGCACGCGACGGTACTGGCCACCTGGGCGGTGGCCCCGGCATCCCTGCGGGACCTGTTCACCAAGAACTTCACGACGGGCCTGCAAGATCCCACGACCCGGGTCCGGGAGTCGCAGTGGCGGGACACCCTGCGGGCCGCGCTCGACGCGGTGGTGGAATGCGCGCAGTGCGGGAAGCAGAACATGACCGAGCCGCGGGCCGCCGATCCGGGCACGTGCTGGAGCTGCGGGAGCACGCTGGTGCTGCCGCCGCGGCTGGTGCTGACCACTCCGCCGCCGCGCACCGAGCACCACATCCTGCTGCACCGGTCCTCGCGGGTGCAGGCGCACCATCTGGCCCCGGAGCCGGCCCGGCACGACTACGGCGATGCCACGCTGGTGGCGCAGCTGACCGAACACCCGCAGAAGCCGGGCCGGTTCGGGCTGGCGAACCGGTCGTCCTCGGCGTGGACGGGAACCCGCGCGGACGGCTCCACCCAGCGGATCGACCCGGGGCAGACGGTGCCGCTGCGCTCGGGCCTGGAGCTGGACTTCGGCGGCGCGCGGGCCGTCGTACGGTCGAAGTAGGCGGGGCCGCCGGGCCGGGCCCGGGCCCCGGCTCGGGTCCGGCCCCGGGCCGGGGGGCGTCTACTCCTCGGTGATCCACGTCCACAGGGTCTCGTCGGCGGCCGCCCGGATCGCCGCCTCCTCCAGCCCGACGAGGGCGCCGGTCGACGCTGCGGCACCGAGGAGTTCGGGCGCCGGGACGGCGCGGAACAGGGATGCCGCCGGGTTGCCGGGCAGCGCGATCCAGCCGCCGACCCGCAGGTCGCCGCAGAACCAGACCACGCCCCGCCCGTCGCGCACCGAGAGCCAGAACTCCTCGGACATCGACCCGCGGAACGCGGCGACCGGGGTCCGGTCCGGTGCCAGCAGCCGGACCTGTGCCCCGACCATCGCTTTGTGGTCCGCGCTGGCCTCCCCGTCCAGGCGGCACGGCCACACCTGCCACGGCTCCTGCCGGAGCGTCAGGAGTGCCTGCTCCTTCCGTGCGGCCAGGTCCTGCGGCCACAGCCCGAGGAACGCGAGGAATCCGAGCAGCGCGGCGAGCGGCAGGGGCGCGTCGAGGAACCCCGTCATCAGGATCGCCACGGCGAGCCAGGCCAGAAGGCCCTGGAGGGTCCTGCTCGCGTATCCGGGTTCCAGCGCGTTCTCTGCGCGCGGAGTCGGACGGTCCGAAGTGGGCCCGGGGCGGCGTGGGCCCCCGACCGGGAGGGCCGGGGTCAGTTGGCCAGGAGGCGGCTGATCTCCTGGGCCAGGGCGAGTCCGCCGCTGCCGGCGCCGAGACCGAGGGTGATGGTCTCCAGCGAGCGGCGGATCACCCCGGGCTCGGCGGCGCGCCGCTCCTGTGCGGCCCGGTCCAGTTCGCCGCGCAGGGTCTCGGCCGCGGCGATCCGCTCCTGGGCCGCGCCCTGGTCGCGCAGCCACTGCGAGAGTTCGGCGGCCAGCCGCAGGGTCTCGGCGGCGGTGTCCTGCTGTCCGATGTTGATGGTGCCGTTGTCGCCGATGATGCCGGCGGTGACTTTCTCGTTGAAGTTGAAGGTGCCCATCTGTCCCTCCCGATGGTGGTGACGGTCAGGGCGTCCCTCGGCCCTGTCCGGGGTGCCCGGCCTGTGCACCGGGCCCGTTGTGGTGGTTGACCGTGCCGTTGTCGCCGATGACGCCCGCCTGCACGCTGCCCTGGAAGGTGTAGGTGTGCGTGTTGATGACCTGCTGCGCCTGGTCGTAGGAGCTGGTGTCGATGTTGTGGTCCTTCAGGAACCGCTCCGTCGCTATCAGCACACCCTGCTGGAGCCGCTGCAGGAAGTCCTGGGAATCGGTGCGCTCGCTGAATCCCAACTGATCCCAGTCCGCGACACGCTCACGGATGCTGTCCACGGCTCCGTAGTCGTACAGCGCGTGCCGTTTGTCGATCTCGCGCCGTACCTTCTCCAGGGAGCGGGCGCGCCTGCGCTGCTCGGAGGCCCGCTGCATGAGCCGGGAGGAGGCTTTGAGCAGGGCGGTCCCGGTCCGGGACGTCGCGAAGGAGACCAGGCTCCACCAGCGCTCGAGCCCGTCCAGCGGCAGCCGGTTCACCCGGTCGAAGCGCGCCTGGAGCGGGGGGATGCCGTACGCCGACACCTCCCAGGTGAGGCTGGGGTGGTGGAGGCGGGCCCGCAGGTGCATGGAGACGATGGCGCGGCCGCCCTCGCCGGCCCGGACCAGGCTGAGGTAGGTGCGCATGCCTGCGCCGGACTGCATCAGGCCCGCCTGGACGAGTTGCCTGGGGATCTGGGCGCTCGGCCGGCGCAGCCGGTCCGGCAGCAGTTCCGCCCCCACGTACGGGACGTTGGTCCCTATGACATAGAGCCTGTTGCGGACCTGGAGGCCCTTGAGGCCGGCGATGTTCTCCATCTCGCGGGCCACATAGGTGTGCAGGTCGACCGCGTCGAACGGCTTGATGGGCAGCTTGCCGCCGTTGCCCGCCGGGTCGTCGGCGGGGCGGCTGACGTCGATGGGCTGCCAGACCATCTCCTTGAGCTTGGAGCCGCTGCCGACGAAGGGGTTGGTGCGCTCGGCGCTCGCCGTGTACGGGACCACGTTGGCCCGCTTCGTCGCCAGCAGCCGCTGCTCCACCTCCGGTTCGACGGCCGGGGCCAGGTCTGCCGGGCGGTCCGCGCCGTGCTCGACGGCGAGGGCCGCCGTACGGGAGCGGCTCTCGGCCTGGTGGACGAGCCACCAGGCGCTGCCGTACGCGAGGAGGACCAGTGCGGCGGCCGCGTACGCGAGCACCCACCGGGCGGTGGCCGCCGCGTACAGCAGCAGCGGCAGCGCCGCCCATACGCCGACGGCGCAGATCCAGGCCAGGCGCCGGTCCCGTACGTCGATCCGCCGGACCGCGGCGCGCGCGTGGCGGGCCAGCGCCACCAGGTCGATGCCGAGGGAGAGGCCGGTGGCGCGCAGCCCGTCCGCGGTGAGTTCCAGGTCCACGTCGCGGGCGAAGTCCTCGTCCAGGTGCGCCCCTGCGCACAGTTGGCGGGTCACCGCATCGGTGCGGTACTGCGCCAGCGCCGGTAACCGGCGTGCTGCCATGTGCCCCTCCCCCGTGTCCCCCTCGGTCTTCGGCACACCCTACGGAAACGGGCCCTGGCTGTCCCGCCGTTGGGCATGATCAGCCGGGGGACGCCGGGCGGGGCGGGAGGCGCACGTACTCATGCCGGGTGTGCAGCGCGTGGGGCCGATCTGAGCATCCGTACTCAGGTCCGGCCGCTCGCGGGGTCGCATCGTGGGGGCATGCTCATTCAGTCGTGTGATCCGTCGCCGCGCGCCGGGATAACCGCCGTCGGCAGCCTGTTGCCCGAGGAGGTCCGCTCCTCGGAGGACCTCCAGCAGGAGGTGGCCCGCCGCAGCGGCCTCGTCCTGCCGCCGAGGCTGCTGACGCAGGCCACGGGGATCGTCTCGCGCCGGGTCGCGGGCGAGGGCGTGTACGCCTCGACGCTCGCCGTGGGCGCCGCGCGCCGGGCGCTGGCCGCCGGCGGGCTCACCCCGATGGACATCGACCTGCTGGTGTTCGCCTCGGCGTCGCGCGACATGGTCGAGCCTGCGACCGCGCACATCGTGCAGGCGGAACTCGGCTCCCGGGCCCACGCCTTGGACGTCACCAACGCCTGCAACAGCTTCGTGAACGGCATCGACCTGGCCCGGGCCATGATCCTGGCCGAGCGGGCCCGGCGGGTGCTGGTCGTGACCGGGGAGACCCCGAGCCGGGCCGTGCAGTACGCGCCGGCCGGCCTCGCGGAGCTGCGCGAGGGCTTCGCCGGGTACACGTTCGGGGACGCGGGGGCGGCCGTCGTCGTGGAGGCGGTGGAGCGCGGCGGGATCCTCGACGTGGACACCGAGACGCATTCCGAGCACTGGGAGGTCGGGGGCATCCCGGGCGGCGGTTCGCGGCACCCGCGCGGGGATGCGTACACGTACTTCCGCGGTGACGGGCACGAACTGCGGGGCGTCTTCGAGAAGGTGGGCACCGCGGTCATCGACCGGACGCTGCACCGTACGGGGATGGACTGGGACGACTTCGCCAAGGTGCTGGTGCACCAGGTGACGGTGCCGTACCTGGAGCGGTTCGCGGAGCTGACCGGGGTGCCGGCCGGGAAGCTGGTGGTCACCGTGCCGGAGCTCGGGAACATCGCGAGCGCGAGCATCGGTGTGCAGTTGGACCGGGTGTTCGGGGAACTGGAACCGGGGGAACGGGTGTTGTGTGTCGGGCTGGGCGGCGGGATCAGCATCATGACGATGGTCTGGGAGAAGTCGTGACCGGGCGGCTGTGGGTCGTCGTGCCCGCCCATCAGGAGGCGGCCCGCCTCGGCGACACCCTGCGCGCGCTCGCGGCCCAGCGCGACCGGGACTTCACCCTGCTGGTCGTCGACAACGCCTCGGCGGACGACACGGCTGCGATCGCACGGGAGTTCGCCGCGGTCGCGCCGTTCGCGGTGGAGGTGATCGAGGAGCCGGAGAAGGGGGTCGGCTCTGCCGTGGACACCGGGTTCCGGTACGCGATCGGCCGGGGCGCGACCCTGCTCGCGCGGACGGACGCCGACTGCCTGCCGAGGCCCGGCTGGACGGCCGCGGCACGGGCCGCACTCACGGCCCGCCCGGGCCTGGTGTGCGGGCGGATCACCGCCCGGCGCGACGAGCACGGGCCGCTCGGCCGGGCCGGTTTCGCGGGGCTGGTCCGGCTGGCCGCGCTGTTCGGGCGGCTGCGGCCGGAGCACGCCGCCCGGCGGGGCGGCTTCAAGGCGCCGTACCGCATGCACGCGGGGAACAACATGGCCATCACCGCCGATCTGTACCTCGCAGTCGGCGGGATGCCGCGGCGTCCCTCGCCCACCGATCGGCTCTTCCTCAACGCCGTACGCCGGCACACCGACCGGATCACGCACTGCCGGCGGATGGTCGTGGAGAACTCCACCCGCCGGCTGAAGGCGTACGGGATCGCCGGCACGGCCCGCTGGTACCTCGACCAGGGCAGCGGCACCCACGGAACGGACCCCCGCTGATGCTCGACCGACTCGACCACGCGCTGCGCGCCCGCCCCGAGCGGGCCGCCGTACTCACCGCCACCCGCACCGGAGCCACTCGGGTCCGCGCCACGCGCGGCGAACTCGCCGAGCTGGCCGACGCGTTCGCTGCGGGCCTGCATGCGCACGGGCTGCGCGCCGGGGACACCGTCGGGGTCGCCGTCCGGCCCGGGCCGCGGGCACTGGCCGTCATGCTCGCGCTGTGGCGGCTCGGGCTGCGCGGGGCCGTGCTCGACCCCGGCGCGGGGCCCGACGTACTGCGCGCCCGGCTCGCGCTGGCCGAGCCCTCGCTCGTCCTCGCCGACGCGGCCGCGCAGGCCGTCGCGGGCTGGGCCCGCCCGCTGGCCCGCCGGGTCCGGCTCGCCCTGCCGGACCTGGCCTCGCTGGGCGCCCCCGTGGCCACCGTGGGGCCCCGGCTGCCCGGCTGCGCACCCGCGCTGGACCTCGGAGCGGCGCGCTCCGGGGTGCCCGGGCAGGGGCGCCGCCCGGCGTACGGGGACGCCGACGCCGACGCGGTGATCGTCTTCACCTCCGGGACCACCTCGCGGCCCCGGGCCGTGGTGCACACCCGGGGGAGCCTCGCCGCCGGAATGGCGTCCGTCTCCGCGCTGTTCGGGGCAGCGGATCCGGACCGGGCGGGCGATCCGGTGCTCGGCGGCACCTTCTTCGTGCTCGTACCCTCCCTCACGCACGGCGCCCCGGTGGCCCTCCCGGCCCGGTCCCCGGCGGTCCTGGCCCGGCAGCTGCGCCGGCTGCGGCCGCGGGACACGTATCTGACCCCGCCGCAGCTGCGGGACGCCCTGGGCGCGGGGGCGCGCTTCCGGGGGCGGGTGTGGACGGGCTCGGCGCCGGCGAGCGCCGAGCTGCTGTCCCGGGTGCGCGGCGCGGGTGCCGAGGAGGCATGGGGCGTGTACGCGCTCACGGAACTGTTCCCGGCCGCCGCGGTCGAGGCGCGGGAGAAGGCTGCCTACGAGGGTCCCGGCGACCTGGTCGGGGCCCCGCTGCCCGGTGTCACGGCGAAGCCGGACGGGGACGGTCAGCTGCTGCTGGCGGGGGCCGCGGCCCGGCACCGCTACCTGGGCGAGGAGCCCGAGCCGTGGGTGCGTACGGGTGACCGGGCGCGGCTGGACGGCGCGGGGCGGATCGTCCTCGAGGGCAGGAGCAAGGACATGGTGCTGCGCAGGGCCGAGAACATCTACCCGGGCCTGTACGAGCCCGCGCTGCACGTGCCGGGGGTGGAGCTGGCCGTGCTCGTCGGCATCCCGGCGGGCCGCGGCGCCGAGTCCGCGGGCGACGAGCGGCTCGTGGCCCTCGTACAGCCGCAGCCCGGGGCCGCCGAGCCGAGGCTGCGCGCCGCGTTGGCGGGGCCGCTGGGGCGGATGGGGTCCGCCCGCCCCGACGCCGTGATGTTCGCGCAGATCCCGCTGGCGGGGCGCTCCCGCAAACCCGACAGGGCAGCGGCTGCGGCGCTCGCGGCGGCCCGCCTGAGGGGGACCCGATGAGCCAGGCCAGGGCCCGGCGGCGCGACCGCCGGGTGTACGTACGCAGCCACCCGCTGCTGTTCGCCCTGCTCGCCGCCACCCGCGGCCGCCCCGTACGCCGGCTCGGGGGCACGCTGCTGGTCCACGACGCGTCCGCCTACCGCGAAGCCCTGACCCGCCTCCCCCTGAACCGCACGGCCCCCGGCACCACGGGCGCCGCGGCCCGCACGGCACTGGCGGGGTCGGCGGAGCCCGACCGCCCGGCGCCCACCGGTCCGGCGGAGCCCGACCGCAGGACGGCCGACGCGGCACGCGCGGTGCTCACCGGGTCGGCGGAGCCCGGCCGGACGACGGCCGGCACCACCGATGGCGCGGCACACACCCCGCGCGCGGGCTCGGCGGAGCTCGGCCCTGCGGCGGGCGGCATCGCCGGCGGCGTGCTGTTCGATCAGGAGGGCAGCGGGCACCGCGCGGACCGGCGGGGGCTCGCGCAGGAGCTCGGTGCGGCCGGCGTGGAACAACTGCGCGCGGTGTGGCAGCCGTTGCTCGCCCGCCGGCTGGCGCCGCTCGCACAGGGCGGCGAGGTCGACGCGGTCGCGCTCGCGCGGGAGCTGGCCGGCACGGTGGTCTGCCGGCTGCTGGGCGCGGAAGCCGGCCCGGTGGAGGTGGCACAGGCCGCCGCCGACGCCGCGGCCGCGTCGGTGCGCACCCATCTGCCGGGCCCGCACCGCCCGGGCGCGAAGGCGGCTGCCGCCCACACGGCGCGCAGGCTCCAGTCCCTCCTGAGCCGCCCTCTCGCCACGCCGCTCCCCACGCCCGTGCCCGGCTGCCCTCATGCCGCGGCGGCCCACGGCGTCCCGGGCGCCGATGGGGCTGCCGCCCGGTGCCCTCAGGGCGGAACGGCAGCCGGCGCCGAGGTGCCGGGCCGCGCCGCCTCGCCGCCCGGCAGCCGGGCGGGTGGGGGCGATGCGCTCGGTGCGATGGTGGCGGTGGCCGCCGTCAACACCACCGTGGCCGCGCTGCCGCGGGCGGTGGCGTGGTGCGCCGACGCCGGTCTGTGGGAGCAGGCCGCAGACCCGGTGCTGCGGCTCCGGCTGGCCGACGAGCTGCTGAGGGTCACTGCGGCCTCGCCGCTGCTGCCCCGGGTGGCGGCGGCCGACGGGACGGTCGGCGGCTGCCCGGTCCGCAGCGGCGACCGGCTGCTGCTGGTCGCCCGGCATGCTGCGGAGGCACACCGCCGCGACCCGGACGCCCTCGCCCCGGCCGATCCGGCCCTGGCCCACCTGGTGTTCGGCGCCGGCCCGCACGCCTGCCCCGGCGCCCGCCTGGCCCGCATCCAACTGGCCGACACCCTGGCGGCCCTGGCCCCGTACCGACCGGTGGTGACCCGCGCCCGGGTCGACCGCCGGGCCGCCCTGCCGGGCTGGCGCCTGCTGACCGTGAAGGCCACCTCATGAACGCCGACCGGACCGGCCGGACCGCAGCCGGAGCGGACCGCTCCGCCGGTGACGGCCGGGGGGTCGGGGGGCTGCGGGTCGCCGTGACCGGGGGGAGCGGGTTCTGCGGTGGGCACGTGGCGCGGGCCGCCGTGGCGCGCAGTGCCGAGGTGGTGTGCCTGGGGCGGCGGCCCGGACCCGTCGGGGAGCACCGGTTCTGGGACGCGGCCCGCGAACTGCCGGACCTGGCCGGGGTCGACGTCGTCGTGCACTGCGCGGCAGCGGTCGGCGACCCGGCTCCCGGCTCCCCCGCCGAGGCGGAGATGTACGCGGTCAACGTCACCGGCACCGAACGGCTGCTGCGGGCCGCCGGAGACCGGCCCGTGGTCTGGGTGAGCAGTGCCAGCGTCTACGATCCGCGCCGGGACCGCGCCCTGGTCCGCGAGGACCACCCGCGCGCCGGGCAGTTGAACGCGTACGGCCGCACCAAGGCGGCGGGCGAGGCCCTCGCGCTGGCCGCGGGGGCGGTCGTGCTGCGGCCGCGGGCCGTGTACGGCCCCGGCGACGGCACCCTGCTGCCGCGGCTGCTCTCCCGGGTCCGGTCCGGGACCCTGCTGCTGCCGGGTCCGGACGTCCCGCTCAGCCTGACGGCTGTGGAGAACCTGGCCGATGCCGCGCTCGCGGCGGCCGACGGCTGGGCCCCGGGCGCGTACAACGTGGCCGACGCGGCGCCCTACGCGCGCGACGCCGCCGTACGCCGGGTCCTGCACGCGCACGGCATCGCCGCCCGTATCCGCCACCTCCCGGTGGGGGTGGCCCGTACGGCGGCCCGCGCGGCGGAGGTGCTCGCGCGCGCCGGCGAACCGGCCCTCAGCCGCTACGCGGTGGACCAGCTGGCCCACCCGGTGGTCCTGGACCTGACCCGGGCCCGGTCCCAGGGCTGGACCCCGCACCGCACGCTGGACGACTACCTGGCCACGCTCGCCCCGGGCAGCCGGCCCGTCCCCGGCAACTGAGGGCTGTCCAGGCGCCGACGGCCGAGCGGGACTTCGCGGGGGCGCCCTGCGGGCATGTCCTGTCGGCGCGTCAGACTTGCCCTCACATGCGCTGCGCCGTGACCGTCAAGGAGGGTCACGGCGAGTGAAAACAGCCGGCTGAAGTGGGGATGCTCAGTGAGTACGGGAAAGTGGCTGCTCGTCTCTCTCCGGCGCTACGTCCTGACCGCCAGTCTGGGGTGGGCAGGTGCGGCGGCGTTGCTGCCCCGCCTGGACGAGGATTCCTTCGGCGGGACGTTCGCCGTGGGGATGGCAACGGGGCTGGTGGGGGTGCCCCTCCTCACGATCGCGACCATGCTCGTGATCACCCTGCTGGCACAGCGGCGGTACGAACCGCCGACCGGCGGTGTCGAGCGGATACGCGGCGGCTGGATGGTCGTGCTTCCGCTGGCCCCGTTGCTGCCGGTCGCGCTGCTCATGCCGCTGCAGTACCTGATCATCGTGGGCACGCAGATCGTCTACGTGCTGGGGGTGTTGCCCTGCCAGGATTCCCGTGACACCGCGGACGTCCTGCACTCGCTCGCCGACCGGGCCGTCCCTGCCGCGCACCGGGCCCGGATTGCACGGGCGGTCGCAGGACTCGGCACCAGGCCGGTACGGGAAGCCCTGGTGAATGCCTCTGCCGACGAAGAGCCGGAAGTCGCCGAGGCGGCGCTGGAGACGCTCTGCACCATCTGGCAGCGCAGCGGCGTCGTCGACGAGGACCTGCTGCTGAAGATGCACCCGCAGGCCCAGGACCGGGTCCGCGCCCTGGGCGTCGAGGTCCGCAGTCCTCGCTGAGGACCGCAGGGGACCGGTCGGCGGGGCTCGGTCCCCCCGCGCCTCAGCCTCGCCGACCGGCGTTCAGGCCCCCGTTCAGGCCCCCGTTCGGGTCCCTGTTCAGGCCGTCGCCATCCTGCGGCGCAGGCTCAGCGGGCGCATGTCCGTCCACACCGTGCCGATGTGGTCCAGGCATTCCTGCCGCGTGCCCGTCGTGCCCTCGGCGTGCCAGCCCGCCGGCAGCTCGCGGTCCGCACGCCAGATGGAGTACTGCTCCTCGTCGTTGCGCACGACCCGGTAGCCACTCTCGTCGGTGTCAGTCATCGCTTCGGTCCTCCGCAGTCAGTCGGTCATCCGGTGTCATCCGGCCTTTCCGTCAATGGACCACAGCGTGCCGCCCCGGCCCGGGCCGCCATAGGGACAAACGCGCAGAAGGACCGGCGGTCGGTGCTGCCGCTCCTTCCCTGGTGACGCCGGCCTGCGCGGCGGCAGTGTTCGGGGCAGCCAGGGTGGTGTCCGAGAGGTACAGCGCCGCCGGCCACGCCACCCCATCAGGCTGGAAGGAGCTCCGCCATGTCGGACACCCCAGAGACCGTGCACCTGCCCACCGGCGGGTGGCGGTTGTGGGAGCACTTCGCACTCCGCGGTCCGGGTTTCCCGGCCGAGGGGGTCCTGCGCATGGCTCCGCCCGGACTCGCCCTGGCCGCCGACAAGTTCGGGCCGGGCGACACCCTCGCCGGCCCGGACTGGGAGGCGTTCACCGGGGCCTTCGACACCGGCGCGGTCCGCACCGCCGAGCTGCTCCAGGACATCGCGGCCTCGCCGCGCTTCCGGGCCGCCGTGGCCTGGCAGAACCCGGCCGTGCTGCGCACCGGCATCGCGCCGTTCCTGAACTGGACGCCGACCGCGGCGAGTCGTACGAGCATGCCCCGCCAGCGCGAGGAGCTGGTCGCCCACTACTGGCAGCGGTTCTGCGTCAAGAACGACACCATCGGGTTCTTCGGACCGGTCGGGTGGGGGCGTTGGGATCTCGCCACGGACGGGGTGCGCGTCGACCCCGGTCCCGGCGGGTTCCTCGCCGACTCGCGGGTCTACTTCGCGAGTTGGGCCATCGACGCCCTGGCCAAGTCACTGAACGCCGACCCCGCTCTGCGGGCGTGGATACCCCCGCGCCGGGTGTCCTTCGTACGGGCCGAGGGCCTGTCCGTACATCTGCCGGGCCGGCCGCCGCAGCCCATCGGCGAGACCGCCCGCGCCGTACTGGACCTGTGCGACGGGACCCGGCCCGTGGCCGCGATCGCCGAGGCGCTGGGGATCCCGGTGGCGGAGGCGGCCGAGACCGTGCAGTGGCTGCTGGCCAAGCGGTGGGTGCACTGGCGCCTCGACGTGCCGACCGGCACCTACCCGGAGCGGGAGCTGCGGGCCGTCCTGGAGCGGATCGGCGATCCGGCCCTGCGGGAGCCGGCCCTGGAGAAGCTGGCCGTCCTGGAGCGCGGGCGGGACGCCGTCCAGGCGGCCGGCCTGGACGCCGAGGCGCTGACCTCGGCGATCGGCGCCCTGGAGGCGGACTTCGCGGCGCTGACCGCCACCGACGCCCAGCGCTCCAAGGGCGAGCGGACCGCGCCCTGCCGGGGGCTCGTGTACTCCGACGCGCGGCGCGCGGCGACGGCCACCCTCGGCACCGCCCTGCTGGACGAGCTGACCCCGCTCGCGCAGTGCCTGACCGCGGCGCGCTGGATGACGAACCGGTTCGCCGACCGGGTCCGGCCCCGGCTCCGCGAGGTGTACGAGCGGCTGCGGGAGGCCGGCCCGGTGGACCTGGGGGCGATGTGGCTGGGCTGCCTGCCCTCCCCGTACCCGGAGGCGGGCCGGGACCTCGACGCCGTCCAGGCGGAGCTGCGCGCGAAATGGGCGCGGATCCTGGCCGTGCCCGAGGGCGCGCGCCGGGTCCGGGTCTCCTCGGCGGACATCGCCGAGCAGGTGCGGGCGGAGTTCGAGGAGCCCGGCGCGGGCTGGTCGCTGGCCCGCTACTTCAGCCCGGACGTGCTGCTGCTGGCCGATGACGCGGACGCCGTGGCCCGCGGCGACTTCGAGATGGTGCTGGGCGAGATGCACAGTGCGCTCAACACGATGGGCGCCTCGCTCTTCGTCCACCAGCATCCCGACCGCGACGAGTTGATCGCGGAGACCACCCGCGACTTCCCCGGGCCGCGGCTGCTGCCGATGCTGCCCAAGGAGCTGCCGCTGAAGTGGTCGACGCGCAGCAGGCCTTCGCTGGACCGGCCGCAGGACTACTACGTCTCGCTGGTCGACGACACCGGCGACCCGCACCGCCCGCGCACCGTCCTGTGCGGCGACGTCGCGGTGGAGGACCGGGACGGCCGGCTGATGGCGATTTTGCCCGACGGGGCCGCGTTCGACCTGCTCGACGTGTACGCGAACACCCTGACGCAGCGCGTCATGGACCGGTTCACGCTGCGCCCCGAGGGCGACCACACGCCGCGGATCAGCATCGACAAGATGGTGGTGGCGCGCGAGACCTGGGCCTTCCCGGCGTCCGAACTGGCCTTCGCCGAAGAGAAGTCCGAGGCCAGGCGGTATGTACGGGCCCGGCACTGGCGCGAGGAACACGACCTGCCCCGGTTCGTGTTCGTGGTCTCGCCGACCGAACCCCGGCCGTTTTACGTGGACTTCGACAGCCCGGTGTACCTGACCATCCTCGCGAAGGCCGCGCGCCGGCTGGCCCGCAAGGACCCCGGGGCCAAGCTGAAGATCAGCGAGATGCTGCCGACCCCGGAGCAGGCCTGGCTGACCGACGACCAGGGCGACACGTTCACCTCGGAACTGCGCTTCGTGGCCGTCGACCGGACGGTCGTCGAGCAGGCCGTCACCGGCGTCGCGCGGCCCGCGGACGGGAGTGCGTGATGCGGACCTTCGTCGACGACATCGCCGGGCACGCCTCCCTCGCCCCGGACCGGGTCGCGGTCACCACCCCCGCCGGCGAGGTGACGTACGCGGAGCTCACCGCCCGCATCGACGCCCTGGCGGCGGTGCTGCGGGCCCGCGGCGCCCGCCCGGAGACGGTGTGCGCGGTGGCCGTGGAGCGCGGTGTGGACGCCGTGGTGGCGCCGGCGGCCGTGGTGCGCTGCGGCGCGGCGTTCCTCGGCCTGGACCCGGAGCAGCCGCCGGCCCGGCTGGCGGCGCTGGCCCGCAGCGGCGGCGCGGAGCTGCTGGTGACCACCTCGGCCCTGGCGGGCGGGCTCGACCTGCCGATCCCGGGGCCGCCCGTCCTGCTGGACCGGCCCGGGAGCGCGGTCGGCGCGGACGGACCGGGCCGGCCGCTCGGCGAGCGCTCGCTCGCGTACGTCAGCCACACCTCCGGGAGCACCGGGGAGCCCAGCGCCGTCCTGGTCGAGCACCGCGGGCTGGACTCGTACCTGCGCTTCATCGCCCGCGACTACGGGCTGGGGCCCGACACCGTGGCCCTCCAGCTCGCCCCGCTCGGCTACGACGCGTCCCTGCGGGACACCTTCGCCCCGCTGCTGGCGGGCGGGCGGCTGGTGGTGGTGCCGCGCTCGGCGCTGCTGCGGCCCGAGGAGTTCGGCGCCGTGGTCCGGGAGCACGGCGTGACCGCGATGCTGAGCACGACCCCGTCGTTCCTGTCGTTCCTGGCCGGGCAGCCGAACGGGGCCCGGCTCCTCGCCGGGGTCCGCCTGGTGGTCTCCAGCGGCGAGTCGCTGCGGCCGTTCCTGGCGGCCGGGGGGCGGCCGCTGGTCCGGGGGGACCTGGTCAACCAGTACGGCCCGACCGAGTGCACGATGACCTCGACCCGGTACGCCGTGCCGGCCCGGCCGGACGTCCTGACCGACACCGTCGGCACCCCGATCGACGGCGTGGTCGTACGGCTCCTGGACGCCGGGATGTCCCCGGTGCCCGACGGGGACGCCGGGGAGGTCTACATCGGCGGGGCGGGTGTGGCCCGCGGCTACCGCGGGCGGCCCGCCCGTACGGCCGAGTGCTTCGTACCGGACCCGTTCGGTCCGCCGGGTGCGCGGCTGTACCGGACCGGCGACCTGGCCCGGACGGGTCCCGACGGGCTGGAGTACCTGGGCCGAGGCGACCGGCAGGTGAAGATCCGCGGGTACCGCGTCGACCCTGCCGAGGTCGAGGGGGCTCTGCTGTCCCACGCCGGGGTCACCGGGGCGGTCGTCACCAGCGAGACCGACGCGCAGGGGCGGGTGTTCCTCGTCGCCCACGTCACGGGGGACCTGGCGGGCACCACCGACGCCGCGCTGCGCGCGCACCTGGCCGCCGGCCTGCCCCCGCACCTGATGCCGCGCCGGTTCGTGCGGCTGGCGGAGCTGCCCACCACCCGTGGCGGGAAGGCCGACCGCCGTGCCCTCTCGCAGACAGGAGGCCGGTCATGACCACCGCACCCGCGGCGCCCGCCGCACCCGTCGCGTCCGGCGGACCGGCCGGCGCCGTGCACGTCCCGCTCGGCCCGGCCGATGTGGAGGCCGCCGCCGCGCGGATCGCCGGCCATGTCCGGCGTACCCCGCTGCTGCCGGGGCCGCCCGCGCCCGACCGCCACCGGACGGGCCGGCGGCTGCTGCTGAAGGCCGAACACCTCCAGTACGGCGGGTCGTTCAAGCTGCGCGGGGCCGCCAACGCGGTCCTGGCGCTGGGGGCCCGGCGGATCGTCACCGGCTCCTCGGGCAATCACGGCATCGCGCTGGCCCGGCTGGCGGCCGCCCTGGGCGCCGAGGTGACCGTGGTGCTGGCCGGCGGGGCGCACCCCGCCAAGATCGCCCTGATCCGGGCGCTCGGCGGGCGGACGGTCGGCGTGCCGGGCGGCGTCGCGGAGCGCGACGCCCGGGCGCACGCGCTGGCCGAGGAGACGGGCGCGGTCCTCGTGCCCTCCTCGGACCACGAACTGGTGGTCGCCGGGCAGGGCACGGTCGGCCTGGAGATCCTCGCCGAGGCGCCCGACGCCGAGACCGTGTACGTGCCGACCGGCGGGGGCGGACTGCTCGCGGGGGTGTGCCTCGCCGCGTACGGGCATCCGGTACGGGTGGTGGGCGTCGAGCCCGCCGGCACTCCCCGCTACGCCCGGTCCCTGGCCGCGGGGCACCCCGTACGGCTGGCGCCCGGTGACACCGTCGCCGACGGGCTGCGCGGCCAGCAGCCGGGGGCGGTGCCCTATCCGGTCATCCGGGACCGGGTCGACGACCTGGTCACCGTGTCCGACGCGGAGATCCTCGCCGCGGCCGCGCTGCTGCGGCGGCGCGGGATCGAGGCCGAGCCGTCCGGCGCCGTCGCGCTGGCCGGGGCGATGCGCGCGGGTCGCGGGACCGGCCGCGCCGTCGCCGTCGTCTCCGGCGGCAACACCTCGGCGGCCCTGACGGCGGCCGCCGCGGCCGCCACCCCTTCCCGTACCCACTGCACCACCTGAACCACACGCACCACACACGCCACACACGCCACCCGTACGTCCGCTCCTCGAGGAGAACTCATGACCATGACCGCGAACGAGACCGCGAACCTGACCACGCAGCTGACCGGCGCCGCCCTGACCGAGCTGGTCGTCTCCATCTACCGCGAGACCCTGGGGGTGGCCGACCTCGACGAGCAGAGCGACTTCTACGAATGGGGCGGCGATTCGCTGACCGCGTTCCGGATCACCGCACGGCTCGAGGAGGCACTCGGGGCAGAGGTCCCGGTGGCCCTGGTCTTCGCCTACCCCTCGCCCGCGGACCTCGCCGACGTCGTCCACGCCGACTTCGTCCAGGCATGAGGAGCCGGCCATGACCGATACCTACGTGCCCGGCGGCCGCTGGCGGCTGTGGGACCAATTCGCCTTGCGCGGGGCGGGTTTTCCGGCCGGGGGCGTGCTGCGGCTGGCCCCGGACGGGCTGGCCGCGGCCGCCGACAAGTTCGAGCCCGCCGAGGGCCCGGCCGCCCTGGCCGGCGAGCGGTGGGGGGAGTTCACCGCGCTGTTCGCCGACGCCCAGGTGGAAGTGGCGCACACGCTCCAGGAGATCGCCCGGATGCCCGCCTTCCGGGAGGCGGTGGCCTGGCAGAACCGCCCGGTCCTCGGCTCCGGGATCACACCCTTCCTGAACTGGACGCCGACCGCGGCGGGCCGTACCAGCATGCCCCGCCAGCGCGAGGAACTGGTCGCCCACTACTGGCAGCGGTTCTGCGTCAAGAACGACACCATCGGGTTCTTCGGCCCCGTCGGCTGGGGCCGCTGGGACCTGTCCGCGGAGGGCGTCCGCGTCGACGCCGGCGCCCCCGGCACCGGCCTGATCGCCGGTTCGGAGGTGTACTTCGCCAGCTGGGCGATCGACGCCCTGGCCGCGCGGATCGACACCGGCCCGGAGCTGCGGGAGTGGGTGGCGCCCCGGCGCGTGCCGTTCGTCCGCCAGTCCGGGATGGACGTGACGGTGCCGGGCCGCCCGCGCCAGGCCCTCGGCGAGGAGGGGCGCGCAGTGCTCGCACTCTGCGACGGCGTACGCCCCGCGCGGGAGATCCGCGCCGCGCTGCCGGGCGTGGACGTGTCCGCGGTCCTGGCCGACCTGGTCGCCCGCCGGTGGGTGGTGTGGAAGCTGGAGGTGCCCGCCGACGCCCGCCCCGAGCGCCATCTGCGGGCCTGGCTGGACCGGGTCGGGGACGCGGAGCTGCGCGCACCCGGCCTGGCCGCCCTGGACGCCCTGGAGCGGGGCCGGGACCGGGTGGGCGAGGCGGCAGGGCCCGAGGCCCTGGTGGCCGCACTGACGGAGCTGGAGGGCGAGTTCGTCTCGCTGAGCGAGACCGCCGCCGTACGCGAGAAGGCGGCCGGTACGGCTCCCTGCCGGGCCCTGGTGTACTCCGACTGCCGGCGGGCGGCGACCGCCGCCCTCGGGCGGACCGTGCACGAGGCCCTCGCCCCGCTGGACCCGCTGCTGACCAGCGCCGGCTGGCTCACCGCCCGGCTCGCCGACGCGGTGATGGCGCGGGCGCGGGAGGTGTACCGCCGGCTGGCCGGGCAGGGGCCGGTCGACCTGGCCGCGTTCTGGTTCGCCTGCATGCCGATCCTGCACGGCGCCGCCCGGGCGGAGTCCGCCGGGCTCCAGCAGGAGTTCCGCCGGCGCTGGGACGCGATCCTGGCGCCCCCGCCGGGCACCCGCCGCGTCAGGCTGCCGCTGGAGGCCGTCGCGGGGCCCGTCGCCGAGCAGTTCGGCGGCCCGGGCGGCGGCTGGACCGCCGCCCGGTACCTCAGCCCCGACATCATGATCGCCGCGTCCGGGGAACAGGCCCTCGCCCGGGGCGACTTCGAGCTGGTCCTCGGCGAACTGCACGTCGCCGCCAACACCCTGGGCTCCTCGCTGTTCGTCAACCAGCACCCGGACGCCGGAGAGCTGCTCGCCCTGACCGGCCGGGACCACCCCGGTCCCCGGCTGTTGCCGCTGCTGCCCAAGGAGCACCGCTCCCGGCTCTCCGCGCGGACCCGGCAGGTCCTGGTCCGCCCCGAGGACTACTACGTCGCCCTCGTCGACTTCACCGCCGATCCGGGCCGGCCCCGTACGGTGCTCAGCGCCGACGTGGCGGTGACCGAACGGACGGACGGCGAGCTGGCGGTGGTGCTGCCCGACGGGTCCGAGTTCCCCGCCGTGGACGTGTTCTCGCACGTGCTGACCACCCTGGCGATGGACCTGTTCCAGATCCTGCCGGACGCGGCCGACCACTCCCCCCGGGTCACGGTGGACCGCCTCGTCGTGGCCCGCGAGACCTGGCGGCTGCCCCCGTCGGACATGGACTTCGCGGAGGAGAAGGACGAGGCGCGCCGGTTCGTACGGGCCCGGCAGTGGCGGGAGCGGCGTGAGCTGCCGCGGTTCGTGTTCGTGGTGCTGCCGACCGAGACCCGGCCGTTCTACGTGGACTTCGACAGCCCGGTGTACGTCAACATCCTGGCCAAGGCGGTCCGCAGGATGGCCCGCAAGGAGCCCGAGGGCCGGGCCGTGTTCACCGAGATGCTGCCGAGCCCCGAACAGGCCTGGCTGACCGACGACCAGGGCGAGGCGTACACCTCCGAGCTGCGCTTCGTGGCGGTGGACGAGGGCTGACCGCAGCGGCCCGGCCGCACAGGTGGAGCGACGCGTACGACGGCGGCACCGCACGGCAGACCAACACCGTGCGGTGCCGCCGTTGCGCTTTTTACCCCCCGGCGGCTGCGTGCGCGGCTGCGTCTTCTTCCCTACTGACGGATCTCCGCAGCCAGCAGTGTTGAGGAAAACACCGCTTGGAGGCCCACAGTGAAGGTTGTCGCAGCGCACGGCGGAGCGGCGAGGCACGGCAGCGAAGCCGGCGACGTCGTCCGTGACGGTGCCGGAGTGTCGTTCGCGCAGCGGAGGCTGTGGTTCCTCGACCAGCTCACCGGAGGCTCCGCCGAGTCCCTGCTCCCGCTGGCCCTGCGCATCCGCGGCGCCCTCGACGTCTCGGCCCTGGAGCGGTCGCTGACCGGCATCGTGGACCGGCACGAGGTGCTGCGCACCCGCTTCACCGCCGTCGACGGCGAGCCCGTACCCGTGGTGGACCCGGCGGGCCGCACCTGGCTGGCGCGGGTGGCGGCGGGCAGCACCGCCGAGCTGTTCGACCGGGAGCTCGCGCGCCCACTCGACCTGGCGAAGGAGCACCCGCTGCGGGCCACGCTCGCCCGCCTCGGGCCCGAGGACCACGTGCTGCTGCTGGTGGTCCACCACATCGCCGTGGACGGCTGGTCGTGGGACGTGCTGCTGCGCGAACTGGACGCCGGCTACCGGGGCGAGGCGGTGGACGCACCCGCCCTGCAGTACACCGACGTGGCCCGCACCGAGGCCGAGCGGCTGGGCGGGCCGCGCATGGAGCGGCTGCTCGGGTACTGGCGCGAGCGGCTGGCCGGGGTCTCCCCGCTCGCGCTGCCCGCGGACCGGCCCCGGCCGGCGTTCTGGGACGGCTCCGGGGACGTGGTCCGCTTCGAGCTGCCGGCCGAGCTGGTCGCCGAGGTCGACCGGGTGGCCCGCGAGCAGCGCGCGACCCGCTACATGCTGCTGCTCGCCGTCTACCAGGCCCTGCTGGGGCGCTACTCCGGCCGCGCCGACATCGCCGTGTGCACCACCCTGGCCGACCGCGGGCGCGCCGAAGTGGCCGGCCTGATCGGCCCGTTCGTGAACACGATCGTGCTGCGCACCGACCTGTCCGGGGATCCGACCTTCGCCGCCCTGCTGAGCCGGGTCCGGTCGGGGGCCCTGCGGGACTTCTCCCACGCCGAGGCCCCGTTCGACCGGGTGGTCGGCGAGGTGGTCACCGAGCGCGACCTGTCCCGCCACCCCCTGGCGCAGGCCTCCTTCACGCTGCTCAACACCGTCCCCTCGGCGGCCCGTCTGGACGAGCTGGACGTGGCGCTGGTACGGACCCCGCTGACGGGCACCCCGCTGGACGTGTTCCTCGACCTGAGCCTGCGCGCCAACGGCGGCATCGCGGCCCGTCTCCAGTACTCCACGGCCCTGTTCGACGAGAGCACGATGGTCCGCTTCACCGAGGGCTACGTCGAACTCCTGCGCGCGGTGACGGCCTCGCCCGGGACCCCGGTGGCCGAACTCGCCGGTCGGCTGGAGCCGTTGCCCGGCAAGGAGCGCCGGCGCCTGGTCGCCATGGCGGGCTCGGAGCGCGCCGCGCCGGCCGCGGAACCGTTCACCGTCGCGGGCGCACCCGACGCGGTGGCCCTGGTCTGCGGGGAGGAGACCCTGCGCTACGGCGAACTGGACGCGCTCGGCGGCGGCCTGGCCACGGCCCTGCGCGCGGCGGGCGTCGTCCCGGGGACCCCGGTGGGCGTGTGCCTGCGGCGCGGGATCCGGTCCGTGGCCGCGATGACCGCGATCTGGCGGGCCGGCGGAGTCTACGTGCCGCTGGATCCCGCGCTCCCCGAGGAGCGGCTGCGGTTCATGGCCGCCGAGGCCGGTCTGCACTGCGTGCTCACCGATGCCGCGACCGCGGAACTGGCCGGCGCGCTCGGCCCGCGGGCGCTCCGGGTGGAGGACGCCGGGCCCGACGCCGCCGCCCCGCACCACACCCCCGACCCGCAGGACCTCGCGTACGTCATCTTCACCTCGGGCTCCACCGGCCGCCCGAAGGCCGTCGGCATCGAGCACGGGGCGATCGCGGCTCATGTGGCCGCCGTCCGTGAGGAGTTCGGGATCACCGCCCGGGACCGGGTGCTCGCCTTCTCGTCCTTCTCGTTCGACGCCTCGCTGGACCAGCTGCTGACCGCCCTCGGCTGCGGGGCCACCCTGGTGGTGCGGCCGGACGAGCAGTGGCTGCCCGCGCAGCTCCCCTCGGTGGTCGAGCGGCACGGGATCACCGTCCTGAACCTGCCGCCCACGTACTGGGCCGAGCTGGCGTTCTCGCTCACCGGCCGGACCGCGGCCTTGCTCGCCCCGCTGCGCCTGCTGGTCCTCGGCGGGGAGGCCGTACCGGCCGCGGCGCTGGCGGCCTGGCTGGCGCGGGCCCCGCACGTACGGGTGCTCAACGCGTACGGCCCGACCGAGACCACCGTCACCGCCACCACGCACGAGATCGGCTCGGCCGGGGACACCGACCGGGTGCCGATCGGGCGGCCGCTGGGCTCCCGCCGGATGTACGTGGTCGACGCGCACGACGAGCTCGCGGCTGTCGGCGAACCCGGCGAGCTGCTGATCGGCGGCCTTGAACTGGCCCGCGGCTACCTCGGCCAGCCGGCCCTCACCGCCCAGAAGTTCGTGCCGGATCCGTACGGCGCAGACGGCGGACGCCTCTACCGCACCGGCGACCTGGTCCGCCGGCTGCCCTCCGGGGAACTGGAGTTCCTCGGCCGCGCCGACGACCAGGTCAAGATCCGCGGCTTCCGCATCGAACTCGGCGAGGTGGAGGCGGCCCTGGCACAGTGCCCCGGCGTGGTGGCCGCCGCGGTGGCCGTCGGGGCGGACGCCCAGGGCGGCAAGAGCCTGACCGGCTATGTGGTGGCCGGCCCCGGCAGCCCGGTGGCGCCCGCCGTACTGCGGTCTTTCTGCGCCGGCCGGCTGCCGCACTACGCCGTGCCCGCGGACTTCGTGGCGCTCGATGCGCTGCCCGTGAACGCCTCGGGCAAGCTCGACCGGGCCGCCCTGCCCGCCGCCCGGCCGGACGGGGAGCGGGCGGAGCGGGACCGGGCGGCCGCGGGCGGCGCCGAGTTCATCGCGCCGCGCGATACCGCCGAGCAGGTGGTCGCCGAGATCTGGGCCGAGGTGCTGGGCGTCGACCGGGTCGGCATCGACGACGGGTTCTTCGACCTGGGCGGGCACTCCCTTCTCGCCACCATGGCCGTGTCCCGGATCGCGGAGCGGCTCGGCCGCGAGGTGGAGCTGCGGACCCTGTTCGAGAACCCCCGCATCCGCGAGTTCGGCCCGCTGGTGGCCGCCGCCCGGCAGGCGGGCGCCGCCACCGTCGTCCCCGTGGACCGCTCGGGGCCGCTGCCGCTCTCCTTCGCGCAGGAACGGATGTGGTTCCTGGACCGCATGTCCGACGTCGGCGACGAGTACGTGCTCTGGTTCTCGTGGCGGATGCGCGGCGGGCTCGACCGGGACGCCTGGCAGGGCGCCCTCAACGAGGTGGTGGCCCGGCACGAGGCGCTGCGGACCGCCCTGGTCGAGGTGGACGGCCGCCCGGCGCAGCGGGTGGTCGACGGGGTCCGCGTACCGCTGGTGTGGCAGTCGGCCCCGCCCGGCGACGGCGAGGCCGTACGGCTGGCCAGGCTCCGGGAGGTGGCCGTCCCGTACGCCACCCGCCGCTTCGACCTGGCCGGGCCGCCGCTGCTGCGGGCCGGGGTGTGGGAGCTGGACCCCGAGGACCACGTCGCCGTCATCGCCTTCCACCACGTGGCGACCGACGGCTGGTCCAAGGACGTGATCATCGGCGAGCTGGCGCAGGCGTACGCAGCCCGGGTGGCAGGGCGCCCGGCCGGACTGCCGCCCGTCCCCATCCAGTACGGGGACTTCGCCGTCTGGCAGCGCGACCGGATGGCCGGCGAGGTGCTGGAGCGGCAGCTGGCGTACTGGGAGCAGGCCCTGGCCGGCGTACCCGTACTGGAGCTGCCGACGGACCGGCCCCGCCCGGCGGGGTGGTCGGGCCGGGGCGGAGCGGTCGAGATCGACCTGCCGAAGGAGCTGGAGAGCGCGCTCGGCGAGCTGGCCCGGCGGCACGGGGTGACCCGGTTCACGGTGCTGCTGGCCGTGGTGCAGATCGTGCTGGGCCGCTGGTCCGGGCAGCAGGACGTGGCGGTGGGCACCCCGGTGGCGGGCCGCGGCCAGCTGGAGCTGGAGCGGCTGGTGGGGCTGCTGGTGAACACGGTGGTGCTGCGCGGGGATCTGTCCGGCGAGCCCTCGTTCACGGAGTTCCTGGGCCGGGTCCGGGAGTCGGTGCTCGGGGCCTTCGACCACCAGGAGGTTCCGTTCGAGCGGCTGGTGGAGCAGCTGCGGCCGGAGCGGGACCCGTCCCGCAACCCGTTGTTCCAGGTGATGTTCGACGTACAGGAGAGCGCCGCCGGCGGGCCGCGGGTCGAGGGCCTCGACGTGGAGCACTTCGTCCTGCCGTGGGGTTCCGCCAAGTTCGACCTGACCGCCACCTTCCTGCTCTATCCGGACCGCTTCGCGCTGAACGTGGAGTACGCGAGCGATCTCTTCGACGCCGCCACGGTCACCCGGTTCGCCGGGCACGTGGGCCGGGTGCTGGAGTCGGTGGTGGCCGATCCGGAGCAGGCCGTCGGGCGGCTGGAGCTGCTGTCCGCCGCGGAGTACGCGGAGCTGGCCGGGGCTGCGGGCTCCGAAGCGGCCGCACCGGCGACGACGTTCACGGTGTCGGGCGCGGCGGACGCGGTGGCGCTGCTCTGCGGGGACGAGAGCCTGACGTACGGCGAACTGGACGGCCTGACCGGCGGGCTGGCCCGCGCCCTGGCCGCTGCCGGCGTCCGGCCCGGCACGCCGGTCGGCGTGTGCCTGCGCCGCGGTATCCGCTCGGTTGCCGCCATGGCCGCGATCTGGCGGGCCGGCGGGGTCTACGTACCGCTCGACCCCCGGCTGCCCGAGGACCGGCTGCGGTTCATGTGCGCCGAGGCGGGCGTGCACAGCGTGTTCAGCGACAACTCGACCCACGCGCTGGCCGCCGCCCTCGGGCCGCGGACCGTCCCCGTCGACACCGTCGTGCCCGACCCGGACGCGCCGCACCACACCCCCGCTCCCGACGACCTCGCCTACGTCATCTTCACCTCGGGCTCCACCGGCCGCCCCAAGGCCGTCGGCGTGGAACACCATGCGCTGGGCGCGCACGCCGCCGCGGCCCGCGAGCTCTTCGGCATCACGGCGCAGGACCGCGTCCTCGCCTTCGCCTCCTTCTCCTTCGACGCCTCCCTGGAGCAGGTGCTGCCCGCCCTCGGCGCGGGAGCCTCGGTGGTGGTCCGCCCCGACGAGGTGTGGTCGGTGGAGGAGCTCGCCGAGGCCGTCCGCACCCAGGGCGTCACGGTCATGGAGGCCACCCCCGCCTACTGGGAGGAGATCGCCGCCCGCCTCGACACGGTCGCCGGGGACCTGGGGAGCCTGCGGCTGCTGGTCACCGGCGGCGAGGCACTGCCCTCGGCGCCGCTGGCCCGCTGGTTCGCACACCTCCCCGACGTGCCGGTCGTCAACACGTACGGCCCGACCGAGTCGGTCATCTCGGCCACCGCCCACATCGTCACCGCGCCGGTCGAGGGCCGGGTGGCGATCGGCAGGCCGCTGGGCTCCCGCCGGGCGTACGTCGTGGACACCCTCGGGCAGCTCGTACCCGTCGGGGTGCCCGGCGAACTGCTGATCGGCGGCCCGGAACTGGCCCGCGGCTACCTCGGGCAGCCCGCGCTCACCGCCGAGAGGTTCGTACCCGACGCGTACGGCGCCGCCGGCGGGCGGCTCTACCGCACCGGCGACCTGGTCCGCCGACTGCCCAGCGGGGAACTGGAGTTCCTCGGCCGCACCGACGACCAGGTCAAGATCCGCGGCTTCCGCATCGAACCGGCCGAGATCGAGGCCGTCCTGGAACAGCACCCGGGCGTGCACGGCGCGGCCGTACTGGTCCGGGAACTGCGCGGGGAGCGCGCCCTCGTCGGCTACGCCGCCGGCCGGGGGCTCGACGCCGACGTGCTGGCCGCCTGGTGCCGGACCCTGCTGCCCGGCTACATGGTGCCCGCCGCGTTCGTCCTGCTCGACGCCCTGCCCCGGACCGTGCAGGGCAAGACCGACACCGCCGCGCTGCCCGATCCGGTCCTGGCCGCGCCCGCCGCGTCCGTGGCGCCGCGAACCCCCACCGAGGTCGTGACGGCCCAGATCTGGGCCGAGGTCCTCGGCCTGCCCGAGGTCGGGATCCGGGAGGACTTCTTCGCCCTCGGCGGCCACTCGCTGCGCGCCGTGGCGGCCGCGTCCCGCCTGCGCACCGCGTTCGACTGCCCGATCCAGGTACGCGACCTGTTCGACCACCCGACGGTGGAACTGCTCGCCATGGAAGTGGAACGACAGCTCATCGACCAGATCTCCTCGATGAGCGACGACGAGATCGACCTGTCCCTGACCTCCGAGTTCTGATCGCCGCCGCGATCCCGGCCTCGATCCCAGCCTTGATTGGACGGCACTTGCGATGACCACTGCACAGGTCGAACCCTCCACCACGTCTTCCACGAAGCCCGGCGGTCTCTCCCCGGCGGCCCGCCGGCTCCTCGAAATGCGCCTGCGCGGCAAGGCCGCCGCCGCGCCCGCCGGCATCCCCCGGCTCGATCCGCGCCCCGCGCAGGCCCCGCTGTCGGCCGCCCAGCAGCGCCTGTACTTCCTCGACCAGCTCGACCCCGGCGGCGTCGAGTACCTGATGCCCGCGGCCTGGCGGTTCACCGGGCCGCTGGACGCGGCCGCGCTGGGCGCCGCGATCGGGGACCTCGTCGCCCGCCACGAGCAGCTGCGGGTGGTGTTCACCCACGAGGACGGCGTGCCGGCCCAGCACGTGCTCGCCGCCGCCGAGGCACCCGCCCTGGACGTGGTCGACCTGCCCCCGGCGGTCCCGGGCGGCGGCCCCGAGGCGGTTGCCGAGGCCGTACGGGAGGTGGCCCTGCGCCCCTTCGACCTGGCGGCCGCGCCCCCGTTCCGGGCCACCCTGCTGCGGATCACGGCCGAGGACCACGTGCTCGTCCTGGCCATGCACCACATCGTCTCGGACGGCTGGTCGCTGGACATCCTGACCGGCGACCTGAGCGCCTGCTACCGCGCCAGAACCCAAGGCCGGCCCCCGCACCTCGCCGCGCCACCGGTCGAGTACACCGACTACGCGCACTGGCAGCGCGGGGCCGACGAGCGCACCGAGCTGGACTACTGGCGTACCGCCCTCTCCGGCCTGACCCCGCTCGAACTGCCCACCGACCACCCGCGGCCGGCCGTGCGCACCTCCGCCGGCGCCGTGCACTCGGTAGAGCTCCCCGAGGCGCTGACGGCCGCCCTGGCGGAGCTCGGCCGCCGGGCCGACACCACCTCGTACATGACTCTGATGGCGGCCTTCCAGACGGCGCTGGCCTTCCACAGCGGCCAGGACGACATCGCGATCGGCACCGTCGTCGCCAACCGGGAGCGCCCGGAGATCGAACAGCTCGTCGGGTTCTTCGTGAACACGCTGGTGATCCGCACCGATCTGTCGGGCGACCCGACCTCGGCGCAGCTCCTCGCCCGTACCCGGGAGAGCGTCCTGGGCGCCCTCTCCCACCAGGGCCTGCCCTTCGAGCGGGTCGTCGACGAGCTGAGCCCCGAGCGGGACCTCTCGCGCAACCCGCTGTTCCAGGTGCTGTTCTCGCACTCCGCCGCCGCGCGGCAGGGTGCGTACGCCCTCGGCGAGGCGACGGGCACGGCGTTCCCCATCGACCTCACCACCGCGAAGTTCGACCTGACGCTGGACGTCAGCGAGGACGCGGACCGCATCCGGCTCCAGTTCGTCTACCGCCCCGACCTGTTCGACGCGGCCTCGGTGGCCCGGCTGGCCGAGCACACCGTCGCGGTGCTGCGGGCGTTCGCCGAGGCCCCGGACGTGCCGCTCGGCATGGCCGACCTGCTCACCGCCGGCGAGCGGGCCGCGCTGCTCGGCCCCGACGGCCCGGCGAACCGCCCGCCGGCGGGCACCGGCCCCGAGCCGGCTCCGCGGCTCGCGATGGAGCGCCTGGCCGAGCACATCCGGCTGGCCCCCACCGCCGTGGCCGTCTCCGGCGGCGGCCGCAGCCTGACGTATGCCGAACTCGACGCGGCCTCGCTCGCCCTGGCCCGGCGGCTGCGGGCGGCGGGCATCGGCCCGGAGTCCCTGGTCGGCGTCTGCCTGGGCCGCTCGGTCGACCTGGCCGTCGCGCTGCTCGGCGTATGGCGGGCGGGTGCGGCGTACCTGCCGCTGGACCCCGCGCACCCGCGGGCCCGGCGGGAGTTCACGGTCGGCGACGCCGGGGTGGAGTGGGTGGTCGCCGACGCCGTCGGCCGGGCCGCGGTGGAGGGGCTGGCGGTGGGCGTGATCCCGCTCGAGGGCCCCGCCGAGGACACGGCCGACGACACCGGGGACCCGCTCTCCGCCGTGCTCCCCGGACCGGAGACCCTCGCGTACGTCATCTACACCTCGGGGTCGACCGGGCAGCCCAAGGGCGTCGAGATCACCCACGGCAACCTCGCCTGGCTGCTCGGCGCCGCCGACCGCCACTTCGACTTCTCCGCCGACGACGTGTGGACGCTCCTGCACTCCCCCGCGTTCGACTTCTCCGTCTGGGAGCTGTGGGCGCCGTTGGCCTCCGGCGGCCGCGTGGTGGTGCTGACCGAGGACGAGGTGCGCGACCCCGCCGCGGTGCACGCCGTCCTGCGCGACGAGCGCGTCACCGTGCTCAGCCAGACCCCGGCCGCGTTCAAGGGGCTCCGGGCCCATCTGGCGCAGCAGGGCGAGGAGTTCGGCGCGCTCGCCTTGCACACCGTGGTCTTCGGCGGTGACGCCTTCGACGCCCGCGACTACCGCGACTGGTTCGCCGTGCCCGAGGGCGAACGGCCCGCGCTGGTGAACATGTACGGGATCACCGAGACCACCGTGCACGTCACCTACCGGCTGATCACCGAGGCGGACACGGTCTCCCCCGTGTACTCGCCGATCGGCCGCCCCCTGGCCGGCCAGCACGGCTACGTCCTGGACCGGGCGGGCCGGCTGGTGCCGCACGGCACGGTCGGAGAGCTGTACGTGGCCGGCGGGGGCGTCGCCCGCGGCTACCGCAACCGGCCGGAGCTGTCCGCCGAGCGCTTCCCCCTCGACCCGTTCGGTCCGGCCGGGACCCGGATGTACCGCACCGGCGACCTGGTACGGGTGCTGCCCGACGGGCAGTTGGCGTACGCCGGCCGGGCCGACCACCAGGTGAAGATCCGCGGTTTCCGCATCGAGCCCGGCGAGATCGAGACCGCGCTGCGCGCCCTGCCCGGCGTACGGGACGCCGCTGTGGTGGCCCGGCCCGATGCGCACGGCGGCGCCCGCCTGGTCGCCCACGTGGTGCTGACCGAGGGCCGGCCGCTGGACGCGCCGGACCTGCGCGACCGGCTGCGGATCACGCTGCCCGAGTACATGGTGCCCGCGCTGTTCGTCCGGCATCCGAAGCTGCCGATCACCGCCAACGGCAAGGTGGACCGCAAGTCCCTGGTGGCGGTGGCCGCCGACGGGGCCGCCGCGCCCGCCGGGCACGTCCCGCCGGCCGGTGCGGCCGAGGAGGCGCTGGCCCGCATCTGGTCGGACGTCCTGGGTGCCGAGCGGATCAGCCGGACGGCGAACTTCTTCGACCTGGGCGGCGACTCGATGCTGGCCCTGCGGGTGATCGGCCAGGCCCGCTCCGCCGGGCTGGGACTGAGCGTCCCGGACCTGTTCCGGGCCCGCACCCTGGGCGACCTCGCGGCGCTGGCGACCGAGGCCGCCGACGACACCGGGCCCGCGCCCGTGGAACCGTTCTCCCAGCTGGACGCGGCCGACGCGGCCCGGCTGCCGGAGGGGCTCGACGACGCGTACCCGCTGACCATGCTCCAGGCCGGGATGCTGCACGAGATGCTGGCCGACCCGAGCCGCGGCGCCTACCACAACGTCACCGACCTCAAGATCACCGTGCCGGAGGGCTTCGACCTCGCCGCCTTCCAGACGGCCGTGGACACCGTCGTACGCGGCCACAGCATCCTGCGGTCCTCCATCGACCTGGTCTCCTTCTCCGAGCCGCTCCAGCTGGTGCACGCCGCCGCCGGACTCCCCGTCGGCTACAGCGACCTGCGCGGCCTGCCCCACGACGAGCAGTGGGCCTCCGTCCGGCGCTACGTCGACGCGGAGTTCGCCCGGCGCTTCGACCTGGCCGCCCCGCCCCTGGTCCGCATCCACCTGCACCGGCTCACCGACCAGGAGCTGCGGCTCACGCTCACCGACTGCCACGTGGTGCTCGACGGCTGGAGCCTGACCTCGCTCATCGCGGACCTGCTCGACCTGCACCGGCAGGCCGTGGCGCAAGGCCGGACCCCGCAGCTGCCGGCGGCGCCCCCGTACGCCGAGTACGTCGCGCTGGAGCGGGCCGCGCTCGTCGACGAGGAGGGCCTGGCGTACTGGCGCTCGGCGCTGAGCGACCTGAGCCCGATCCGGTTCACCCGGCGCGGTACGGAGGCCGCCGACGGCGGGCAGTTCGTCCACGAGGTGCGCCGTTCGTACGCCTCCCTCGCCGAGCCGATCGGCCGGCTCGCCCGGCTGGCCGGGGTGCCCCGCCGTACCGTCCTGCTCTCCGCGTTCCACCACACCATGAGCCTGTTCGCCGAGCGCGACGGCTCGGCCGAGGGGCACTCGGTCGGCCTGGTCACCAACGGCCGGCCCGAGGTGCCCGGCGCCGACCGGATGCGCGGGCTGTTCCTCAACACCGTGCCGTTCGGCGTCCGGCGGCCACGGGGCAGCTGGCTGGAGTACCTGAAGGCGTCGTTCGCCGCCGAGCAGGAGATGCTCCCGTACCGCAGGGTGCCGCTGGCCCGGCTGGCGCAACTGCGGCCGGGTGAGCCCAGCCTGGCGGACACCCTGTTCAACTACGTCAACTTCCACCGGCTGTCCGGGGACAGCTGGGACGACTCGCTGGAGATCGCCCGTACCGCGTTCCCGCTGATGCTCAACGCGAGCGTGGAGTCCTTCACCCTCGACGTGGACCCGGACCACCTCGCCCCGGCCACCGCCGAGCAGCTGGCCGACCTGATGTGCGGGGTCCTGAAGGCGATGACCGCGCAGCCGGAGGCGCCCGTCGCGCCGCCGGTGCTGGCCGGCGAGGCGCGGATGCGGGCGCTGGAGGAGTGGGGCCGCGGGCCCGAACTGCCCAACACCCCGCTGATGTTCCACGAGTGCGTGGCCGAACACGCCGTGCGCACGCCGGACGCGGTGGCCGTCCGCCAGGGCAGCCAGGAGGTGACGTACGCCGAACTCGACAACTCTGTAGGGCAGTTGGCCGCACGGCTGCGCGCGCTCGGGGTCGGCCCCGAGGTGCCGGTCGGCATCTGTCTCGACCGGGGTCCGGAGATGGTCCGGGCCGTGCTCGGTGTGCTCCGGGCGGGCGGGGCCTTCCTGCCGCTGGAATCGACGCACCCGGCCGACCGGCTGGAGTTCATCGTGCAGGACAGCGGGATGCCGGTGCTGATCACCCAGTCCTCGCTGCTCGGGAAGGTGCCGTTCGACGGCCCGACCCTGGTCGTGGACGATCCGGCGGCCTGGGGGGCTCCCCTCGAGGTCCCGGCCCCGGCGCGCGCCGTCACCGCGGACAACGCGGCCTACATCCTCTACACCTCCGGCTCCACGGGCACGCCCAAGGGCGTCACCATCCAGCACCGCAGCCTGACCAACATGCTGGAGGGCCAGCGCGACCTGTTCCCCGTGACCCCGGCCGACCGGGTGCTCCAGTTCGCCTCCCTCAGCTTCGACGTCTCGATCATGGACCTGACGTGGGCCCTGGCGAACGGCGCCCAGCTGTGCACACCGCCCCGGGAGGCCCTGCGCGCGGGCGCCGACCTGGCGAACACCCTGCTCGACTACGGGATCACCGTCGCGATGCTGGCCCCGAGCGCCTTGGCGGCCCTCGGCGATGACCGCTTCCCCGCACTGCGGATCCTCCAGGTGGCCGGCGAGGCGTGCCCTGCCGAACTGGCCCAGAAGTGGGCGCGCGGACGGCGCTTCTACAACGTCTACGGGCTCACCGAGACGGCGGTGTGGTCCGTCTCCACCCTCCTCAAGCCCGACTGCAAGCGGCCGCCGATCGGCTGGCCGATGCGCAACACCCAGGTCTACGTACTCGACGAGGACCTCCAGCCCGTTCCCGTCGGGGTGCAGGGCGAGGTCTACCTCGGCGGGCGCGCCATCGGCCGGGGCTACGTGAACCGCCCCGACCTGACCGCCGCCGCGTTCGTCCCCGACCCGTACGGCGCCCCCGGCGGCCGGCTGTGCCGCACCGGCGACATCGGCGTCCAGCTGCCCGACGGAGCCGTGGAAGTCCTCGGCCGCCGCGACAGCCAGGTGAAGCTGCGCGGATTCCGCATCGAGCTGGGCGAGATCGAGCACGGGCTGCGGGAACTGCCCGAAGTGCAGCAGGCGGGTGTCCTGCTGCGGCGCGACCTGCCGGAGCCGGCCCTGGTGGCGTACGTGGTGCCCGAGGCGGGCGTGGAGCCCGTCGTCGAGCCCTTCCGCCATGCGCTGCGGGCCAGGGTGCCCGCGTACATGGTCCCCGCGCGGTTCGTGTTCCTCGACGCGATGCCGGTCAACAGCAGCGGAAAGATCGACAAGAAGGCGCTGCCGCTGCCCTCGGCCGACCGCGTGCACAGCGCCACCGACTACGTCGCGCCGGGCACGCCGGCCGAGGTGGTGCTCGCCGAGGTGTGGCGCACGGTGCTCGGCATCTCCCAGGTGGGTGTCCACGACGACTTCTTCGCCCTCGGCGGGAGTTCGCTCTCCACCGTCCGGGTCGCCGCGCAGGCCGCCGCCCGGGGCCTGAGCGTCTCCGTACGGGACCTGCTCGAACTGCCGACGATCGCCCGGCTCGCCGCCCGCGCCACGGAGGCGGCGGCGCAGGCGGCCGGGGAGATGCCGGCCGGGGCGAAGGCCCGGGCCGTCACCTCGGAGGTCCGGCTGCGCGAGGGCGACGGCGCCCCGCTGTGGTGCGTGCACCCCAGCGGCGGCAGCGGCGCCTGGTACGTACCGCTCGCCCGGGCCCTCCCGCCCGGGCAGCCGGTCCGGGCCTTCCAGGCCCGGGGCCTGCTCGGCGGGGTGGACCCGACCACGATCGCCGGCATCGCGGCCAACTACGCCGCCGAGATGGCCGCCCACGGCGGGCACGGGCCGCACGACCTGCTCGGCTGGTCCATGGGCGCCAACATCGCCCTGGAGATGGCCACCCAGCTGCACGAGGCCGGTCACACCGTCGCACCGCTCACGCTGATCGAGCCGTACCTGCCCCACCCGGCGGCCCGCGAACGCCTCGCCGCGGTCGGCCGGGACATGGAGCAGGGGCTGCGGATGCGCGACCGCGTCCGCGCGCTGGCTCCGTCCGCGGAGCGGGAGGCGGCCGTGGCCGAGCTGACCGCCCTGCTGCTGGGCGCCGGCATGAGCCCCGGCGAGGCGTCCCTGGTGGAGCACGCCCCCATCGAGGTGTGGCACTCGCTGCTCACCGCTCTGGCCGGCTACGCACTGCGCCCCTACCCCGGCCACGTCCACCTCCTGGTGGGCAGCGCGGCGGCCGAACTGCCCGACGGCGAACCGATGCCCGGTCTGGACGTGGACTTCCGGACCTACGTCGAGCGCTGGCGCGAGATCGCGCTCGGCGGGCTGACCGTCCACGTCACCGAAGGCGACCACATGTCCATGATGTCCGAACGGCTGATGCACAAGACCCCTGGTGTGCTCGGCCGGATCCAGTCGGAGGCACGCCGATGACCGTCCTGACCACGAACACGAACACGACCTCGAACGCGGCCATCAGCGCGGCCATGAGCGCGGACCCGTCCGCCCTGGTGTGCCCGATCACCGGGAGGACGGCGCCGCCGGCCGCCCCGCCGGCTCCGGTGACCCGTACGAGCCCGCCGGCCGCCTTCACCGAGCGGTACCTCCTCGACCCCGCCGTCAATGCGGATCCGTACGGGTACCTGGGCTCCCTGCGCGACCACGACCCCGTGTACTGGTCCGCCATGCACCGGGCCTGGCTCGTCACCGGGCACGCCCAGCTGATGCACTGCCTGCGCGACCCCGCGGTCTCCGCCGAGCGGGTGCGCCCGCTGATGGACGCCGTGCCGGAGGGCGCCCGCGAGGACGCCGAGCGGGCCTTCGCGATCCTGTCCCGCTGGATGGTGTTCAACGACGCCCCGCAGCACCGGCGGCTGCGCCAGGTGTTCCAGGAGCAGTTCGCGGCCCGCTCGATCGGCCGCTACCGGGCCTTCGTCGAGCGCGCCACCCGCGCCATGCTCGCCCGCCGGGCCGTCCCCGGCCGGATCGGGGACCTGGTCGCCGACATCGCCCGGCCGCTGCCCGCGCTGGTCTTCGCCCGCTGGCTGGGCGTCCCCCAGGCGCACGGCCCGTCCTTCTGGTACTGGAACGCCCGGGTCGGCGACCTCGTCCTGGGCGCGGCCCAGGAGGAGCGCGAGTACCGCACCTCGCTCCAGTCCCTGGTCAACCTGGACGACTACCTCGCCGACCTGGTGAAACAGCGCCGCGCCGAACCCAAGGACGATCTGATCAGCGCCGTGCTGGCGGGCGGCCAGATCGGGAAGTCGGTCAGCGAGGAGGAGTTCGTCGGGATGCTGACGCAGATGGCGTTCGCCGGCGGCGAGACCACCAGCAACCTCATCGTCAACGCCGTACTCGCCCTGCTGGAGCACCCCGAGCAGCTGGCGGCGGTACGGGAGGACCCGCAGCTGGTGTCGATGGCGGTGGAGGAGGCCATGCGCTTCGACGGCCCGTCGAAGATGTCGATCCGTACCGCCGCCCGGGACTTCGACCTCGACGGGCGAGCCGTCCGCGCGGAGGACCGGCTGTTCCTGGTCACGGCGGCGGCCAACCGGGACCCGGCGCGCTTCGCCGATCCGGACCTCTTCAGCGTCCGGCGCGGCAGCGCCTCGCACCTCGGGTTCGGCTTCGGCGCGCACTTCTGCATCGGCGCGGCGTTCGCCCGGCTGGTCGCCGGCGCGGTGGTGGACGTACTCGTACGCGAGTACCCGGGCCTGGAGCTGCTCGACCGGCAGCAGCACACCTGGCAGCTCTCCCTCCTCAACCGCGCGCTGACGGCCCTGCCCGTCCGCTACTGACCCCGGCGAAGGGATTCCTTTCATGGCTTCCACCCTGGTGGACGCGCGGTCCCGGCTGAGCGCCCCGGCCCGGCTGCCGTCGTTCCGCCTGTTGTGGCTGGGGCAGTCCCTGTCCCTGCTCGGCGACGGGTTCAGCTACATCGCCTTCTCCTGGATCACGCTCGGCCTCACGCAGTCCACCCTGGCCCTCGGCTACGTCCTCGCCTTCCAGGCGGTGCCGCGGGCCCTGCTCACCCTGGTCGGCGGCTCCCTCAGCGACAAGTGGTCCTCCCGGACGCTGATGACGCTCTCCAGCTGGGCCAGGGCCGGCCTGATGGCCGCCGTGGGCCTGGCGGGCCTGGCCGGATCCCTGACGGTGTGGATGCTGTGCTGCGCCGCCGCGGCCTTCGGCGCGGTCGACGCGTTCTTCCAGCCCGCCCGGGCGTCGATCCTGCCGTCGGTGGTGGACAAGGAGCAGCTCGCCCCGGCCAACGCCCTGCTCGCGGTCGCCGCCAAGGTGTCGGCGGTGCTGGGCCCGGCCGTCGGCGGCATGGTGGTGGCCTTCTCCAATGCCCCGGTCGCCTTCCTCGTCGACGGGGTGTGCTTCGCCCTCTGCGGCATGTGCGTCGCGAGGATCCGCCCGCTGCCCCGCCCGGCGGAAGGCCCGGCGCCGGACGCACCGGCCGGGGCCGCGGGGGCGCCGGCGGCCGGGCTCTCGCTGGGCGCCCGGATCCGCGCCGGGCTGCGGTACGCGTTCGAGGATCCGCGGATCCGTACGATCCTGGCCGTCGACGCGGCGGTGACCTTCTGCCAGGCGGGCCCGTTCACCGTCGGCTTCGCCGCCCTGGCCAAGGTCGACCTGCACGGCGGCTCGACCACCCTCGGCCTGCTCAACGGCGCGCTGGCCGGCGGGGCGATGCTGGGCACCCTCGTCGGCGGCGCCGTGAGCAGCCGCCCCCGGATCGGCCTGCTGATCGCCGCGCTCGCGGGCTGGCTCGCGATCGGCACCGGCCTGCTCGGCCTGATCGGCAGTACGGCCGGGGCGCTCGCGACGGTCCTGGCGATGGGCTTCGGGATGGGCTTCCAGGGGGTCTTCGGCCTCAGCTGGATCCAGCGCACCATCGACGGCTCGGTGCTGAGCCGGGTGATCTCGGTGGACATGGTCATCGGCTACGCGGTGGCCCCGCTCTCCCTGATCCTCTGCGGAGCCATGGCGCAGTCGGGCACCGGCCCGATGTTCGCCCTCTCGGCGGCGGTCCTCGCGGTGACGGCGATCGGGATCCTCAGCTCGCGGACGGTCCGCGAGATGCGCTGACCGGGCACCGGCCCCCGCGTCGTCCCGGCGCGGGGGCAGGGACGTCAGGGCGCCGACGAGGCGAGGGACGCGGAGAGTTCGCAGAGGGCGGCGCGGTTGGTGCGGCCCGTCTTGGTGCCGAGGGCGGCGATGTGCTTCTCGACCGTACGCGGGGAGATGTAGAGGCGGTCGGCGATGTCCTTGTTGCCCAGGCGCTCCGCGAGGAGCCGGAAGACCTCGTACTCGCGGACGGTGACGCCCTGGGAGCGCAGGACGTCCGGGATCGTGCTCGAACCCGTGCGGCGCTGCTGGACCGGGGCGCCCATCCGGCGCAGGGCCGCGCGGCAGGCGCCCGCGACCGCGGCCACGCCGCCCTGGTGGAAGTGCTCCTCGACGCGGCGCAGCCAGGCCACCGGCTCGCCCCAGCCGTCCTCGTACGCCGCTTCCGCGATCAGCCGCAGGCCCAGGTGGAGCGCGGTGGCGTACGGGGCCGCGGCGCGCAGGGCCTCGGCCGCGGCGGCCGCGGCCTCCTCGGGGCGGCGTTCGCGGCCCAGCAGGACGGCGCCGGCGAACAGGACGAACTGCCGGTTCCAGCGCATCCGGCCGGGTGCGGTGGCGGCGATCTCCTCGTACGCGGCGCGGTCGGCCTCCCCCGACAGCACGTCCAGGAGCAGGCCGATGCCGTACCGCCCGCTGAGGTAGTACGTACTGGGGTTGATGTCCTCGAGGGCGGCGACGGCGCGCAGTTCGCGGACGGCGCCGGGCCGGTCCTCCTCCGTCAGCGCGCAGAAGGCCCGGGCGAGGCCGCGGGTCAGCGGTTCCTCCTGGGAGCCGGCCCCGTCGCAGTCGGCGAACGCGGCGAGGGCGCTCTCCATCGCGGGCCGGTCGCCCCGGTGGGCGGCCATCGCCGCCCGGGCCATCAGGACGTAGCGGGTGGCCGGGGCCAGCCGGAGGCGCTGTACGACGGCCAGGCACTCCTCGGCGGACTGCTGGGCGGCGGTGAACTCGGCCCGCAGGACGGCGTCGAGGATCATGATGCCGTCGATGGTGTAGACGATGGTGGCCGAGCCGAGCCGCTGGGCCTCGCTGCGGGCGGCCAGCAGCGGGGCGGTGGCGCCCTCGGTGAGCCAGTAGTTCCCGCCGATCCGGGTGAGCGCGTACATGCGCTGGAGCGGGAGCTGGTGCTGCTCGGCGGTCTGCAGGGCCGATTCCAGCAGGGCGGTGGCCTCGTCGAAGTCCCGTTCGCGGGCGAGGGTGGCGAGGAGTTCCAGGGACTGGCAGGCGACGGTCGCCAGGCCGTGGCGCTGCGCTGCCTGGAGCGCGGAGTGGGCGAGTTTCTCGGCCAGTTGGGTGCGGTCCGGGCCGGGGGTGTCGAGTGCGAGGTACGCGGCGGTCACATCGATCGAGGCGGTGCAGCGTTCGTCGGGCCGGGGCCCCAGGAGGGATCTGGCCTGGGATATCTGTCTGTTGCCGTCCTCCCAGCGGCCCGCGGTGTGGGCCACCTTGGCGAGCCGGGTGTGCAGTGCGGCGAGCCGGGAGGCGCTCAGGCCGCTGCCGCCGAGGGTGTGCAGGTTCTCCGCGAAGCCGAAGGCCCGGGCGAAGTCCCCGGCTTCGGCGAGCGCGGGGAGCAGGGCCTCCAGGGCGTCGGTGCGCCCGGCGGGGTCCTGGCTGGCGGCGAGCAGCCGTTCGGCGCGGCTGAGCAGGGTGATCGCGGAGCCGATCGCGCCGGCTGCGAGGGCGCGCAGGCCGGCGTCGGTGAACAGGCGGCCGGCCTCGGCCTCGTCGCCCGCCTGGGAGCGCAGCTCCGCGACGAGGGGGCACCAGTCGCCCTCGAGGTCCGGGTAGAGCGCCTGCACCGCGTCCGCGGCACGGCCGGACATCGTCGCCCGGTTGCCCGGTGTGAGCTGGGTGAGCAGGGCCTCGGCGGTGAGCGAGTGGCGGAACGCGTACCAGTCCGGGGCGGGTTCGTCGGGGACGACGAGCTGGGCCGCGACGCCGGCGTGCAAGTGGCTGAGCAGCCCGCGGTCGTCGATGCCGGTCATCCGCTGGAGCACGGTCAGCGGGAAGCGGCGGCCGATCACGGCGGCCGCGGACAGCAGGGTCAGCCCCTGCGGGCCGAGCCGGTCGATGCGGCGCAGGATCCCGCGGGCGAGGGCGGTGGACACGTCGCTGCGCAGGTCGCCGACGACGCGCCAGCCGTCCTCGAAGCGGACGAGGGCGCCACTGCCGATCATGCCCTGGAGCAGCTCCTCGACGAGGAAGGGGCTGCCGGCGCTGTCGTCCCAGAGCCGGTCCAGGGCCGCCTGCGGCACCAGCTCGGGTTCGGTGTCCAGCTGGGCGGCGATGACCGCGCGGACTTCGGGGCGGGTGAGCGGGGCGAGTTCCAGTACGGTCCCCACGCCGCGCCGGCGGGCCGAGTCGGCCATGTCGAGCGCGTCGCAGGGCTCCGTACGGATCGTGGCCAGGAGCACCACGTTGGTGTACTCCAGGTTGTCCACCAGGTACTCGACGACCGCGAGCGTCTCGGGGTCGGCGTCGTGCAGGTCCTCCAGCAGCAGGAGCTGGCCGTGCTCCTTGCCGGTGGCGATGAGCAGCCGCAGTACGGCCTCGCCGAGGATGACCATGGAGCTGTTGTTCTCGGCGTCGCTGCTCCAGTCCGGGATGATCCTGCCGAGCGCGGGCCGGTAGGGGCCCAGCGGCAGATCGTCCAAGGGCTCGCCGCTGCGGAACAGCGACATCAGCGCTTCGGTGAGTGGCCGGAAAGGGACGGTGGGGCCGGTGGTGCTGCTCCGGCCCCGCAGGGCCCGCATGCCCATGCCGAAGGCCATGCCCACGGCTTCGGCGGCGAGGCGGGACTTTCCGATTCCGGCCTCGCCGACGAGGAAGACGACCCCGCCGCGCCCTTCGCCCGCGTCGGTCAGTGCCTGCTTGATCTCCCGCAGTTGCGAGTCACGACCGACCATGTACCGCGAACGGGAACGCATGTCCGCAATCTAGTTCATGTGAACGGCTCATTGTGCGACGAAAGTTGGCCGTTTCGAACAAGGGCGGCGTGGAGATCCGGGAAAGATCCGGAGAAGATCGGACACGGACCTTCGGGTGACGGGAGACGGACTACCAGGTGACGTTCGGGGCCGAGACGCTGGTGTCGATCGAGCTCAGGGTGATCACGATGCCGCTGGTGAGCACCACACCGGCCAGAGCACGGGCCCGGGCGCACGCCTTGTTCCGACCCGACAGGGTGATCCCGCCGGCCGGGTCCTCGATCCGCGCCTCGGCCGCGGCGTCGGCGGCGGCCTCGTCGGCGGCGGTGACGGACTGGGCGTTGACCTGGGACTTCTGCATGGTGGTGAGTACCTTTCTCGTTGCCTGATGGGGAGTGGCGCTCAGTGCTGACGTGCTGCGGTGCAGAGGTGCCGATCGGGTTCGAGCAGCAGGACGGACGGGACGGCCTCCGGGAAGCCCAGCCTGAGCAGGGCGTATCCGATCCCGGAGAGCCCGGTGAGGAAACCGGGGGAGGGTACGTGGTCGGGGGTGCCGCAGCGGTGGCCGTGGTCCTCGAGCCGGCCGAGGACCTCCCCGGCGCGGTGGCCGAGTGCGGCCCGGGCCCCCTCGTGGCCCTGCCCGGCCAGGACGCCGAGCAGCTCCAGGGAGCCGACGGCACCGTGCTGCAGGCTGAGGTCGGGGGATTCGAAGGGCGCACCCGACAGGGCGGCGCACCGGTCGAGTTCTGCCACGGGCACGTCGGCGCCGAGTGCGTCGGGGCCGAGTGCGTCGGCGGCGGCCAGCGCGGTGCCCGCGAGACCCGTGTGCCAGCCGAGGTCGGTGGGACGGCGCAGGGCTTCGTCCAGTGCCGTGCGCAGCAGCGCGGCACCGGTGCGGGCGTACGCGGCATCCGGCTGCCCCGCCTCCTGCGAGGCGGCGGCGTGGCGCAGCAGGGCCCAGCCGATCCCGGCGTCGCCGTGGGCGAAACCGGGGGCCGCCGGGCGCTGTTCGGCGAGCCGCTTCTCGGCCCGGACCAGCAGCCGGTCGGCGAGCCGCCGGGCCACTGCTCCCGCCTCGGCCCCGTACGTGCGCTGCGCGGCGACCGCGGCGGCCAGGGCTCCGGCGAGGCCGTCGGCCAGATCGGCCGGCCCTTCGGCGCCCTCCTCGGCGTCGGCCTCGGCGGCGCGTTCCAGGGCGGCGAGGGCGTCGGGCAGGCAGTCGCCCAGGCCCTCGCCGAGCAGCGGGGCCAGCCGGGCCACGGTGTAGACGATGCCGCCGAGTCCGTGCAGCGCGCCGGGTCCGACCGCGGCGCCCAGCCCGGGGTTCGCGGCCAGCGTCGCGAGCAGCGCGGGCAGCGGCCGTACGGCCTGCCGGGCGAGCGCGGTGTACCGCTCGGCACCGGTCAGGGCGCCGAGCTGGGCCAGGAACAGCGCCACCCCGCAGTAGCCCTGGGCGAGCCCGCCGCCCATCGGCAGGACGGCCCAGTGCTCGCCGGCCACCTGCTCCAGGCCGAGCCAGTTGACCCGCCCGCCGCCGTGCACCGCCCGGGCGGCGATCTCGTCCGCGATCCCGCAGGCCGCGGCCAGCAGCCGCGACGGCTCGGGTACGACGGCCGGCGCGGCGCGGCCGGCGAGGGTGGAACGAGGGCCGCCGACGCTGAGGTTGGCCCCGGTGACGGCGAGCGTCGCCGAGATGATCCACTCCTGGTCGTGGCGGTCCACCTCCCCCATGGCGGCGATCTTGTCGCGGGCGGAGCGCAGGCTGGGGGCCGGCAGCACCCCTTCGAGGCGGGTGCCCCGGGAGGTGCGCAGCACGGTGTCGGCGGGGTGGTGGAAGAAGAGCGGCACGTCCCCGGTCCACAGGTCGGCGATCTCGTCCTCGATCAGCCGCTGGCGGGCCGGGTCGTGCTCGGACTCCGCCCAGAGCACGGCGAGCACCGCGTCACGGGTCAGGGCGTCGCGCAGCACGTCGGGGTGGGTGGACTCGTCCAGCAGGGTCGTGTAGAGGCGGGTCGAGCGGGCGATCAGGCGCCCGGGGCTGGTGGCCCAGCGGGCCAGCAGACCGCCGTCGGCGCCGCCCCCCTCGCCGTCTGCGTCTGCGCCGCCCAGGAGTTCGGCCCGGTGCTCGGCGATCGCGTCGTACCCGGCCCGGAACCCCTCCAGCAGCGCCGCCCGGTGGTCGGCGTGCCCGGCCGCCCGGCCCTGCGGCGCCGGCCGGTTCTGCCCGGCCGCGCTGGCCACCGGGCCGCGCAGCAGCCGCATCCCGTCCGTCCCTGCGGCCTCCCAGCGCAGCCCGTCACTGGGGTACGAGCCGCCGTCCCCGCCGCCCAGCGCCGAGATGTCCATGGCGCCGTTCTCGCCGATCAGCAGGCTCGGCAGCAGGCAGGTGCGGTACACCGAGGAGGCCAGGGCGTCCGCCGCCGGGTCGGACCCGCAGGTCACGGCAGCCGGCAGACCGGAGTGGAGCAGGGTCTCGGCGTCCACCAGCACCGGCTGGTCACCGCAGGCGATGACGTTCTCGTAGTGCATGTCCACGCCGTCGACCGCGTAGAGGAGGGCGAGCAGCGCGCCCTGGCGCCGGTAGAACCGGTCCAGTTCGGTGGGCGTGGCGCACCAGCCGTGCTCGATGAACTCCAGCCACCCGTACCCGTCGCCGCGCACCGAGCGCGGGGTCCGCAGGCCCAGGCCCGGCACCTTGCCGTTGGCCCAGCCCACCGCCCGGTCCAGCAGGACGTGCTGGTCCAGCGGCCGGGGCTTGTAGACGACGGTCGCCCCGTCGGCGAAGCCCAGCAGGGCCACGGACCGGTTGCCCTGGTGGACGTCACCCCGGCCGAGGTCCACCCGTACGAGGGCGCCCGGGTCGCAGCCGTGCAGCAGCCCCTCGACGATCGCCGCCCGGTCGGCGGTGAATCGGTCCACCAGCTCCACCGTGGCCGAGGCCGCGAGGCCGCAGGTCTGGCCCAGCATCCGCGCCAGCACCGGGTAGCGGGTGAACAGTTCGGCGAGGCCCTGCCGGGTGCCGAGCCGCGCCAGGAAGACCGCGAACCGCTCCCGCGGGGTCTCCCCCGCCAGCAGGCCCTCCGTACGGGCCCGGTGGAGTTCCCGGACCAAGGTGCGGGCGGACTGCCGGATCAGCCGGTCACCGAGCCGCTCCTCGAACCCGGCCCGCACGGCGCCGAGTTCGTCCGCGGCGAGTTCGATGCGTGCGGCCGCCTCCGCCCAGGCGGCTGCGATCAGGGGGCGCAGCGCGGGCAGGAACACCGCGGCGCCGTCCGCGTCCGGCGCCGCGGGGACCGGCAGGCCGGCCTGTGCGGGGGCCGCGGCCACCATCTGCTCGATGTACCGGGCCCACTGCGGCTTGGCCGTACGGGCGGCCAGCCGGCCGGGGGCCTCCGCCGCGAGGGCGTACGCCACGTCCTCGCCGGCTCCCAGGCCCGCCAGCCGGGCCGCGAAGCCCTCCGTGTCCCCCAGGGACCACGAAGCCGGTCGGCTCTGGGGGGCGTCGGCCGGCGCGGGTACCGGGGCACCCGGGGCGGCGAGCCGCTCCCGCAGGTTCAGGGCCCGGGCCCACCAGGAGGGGGCCAGGCCGCCGACCTGGGTTTCTTCGGCGGTGGTGGCGGTGTCAGTCACAGGAGAAAACTCGCAGAGCGCGGGGCCGCGCGCATGGGGGCCGATCCCCCATATTCCGCGGAGCCGCCCCCATGGCCCCTGCGGGCCCTGCGTACGGGGCGGTGCGGCGGCCGTCGGGCGGGGCGGCGGCGCACCGGTTCCGGCAGGTCGCGGGCCGACTCGGGGGCTGCCTGCGCAGGATCCGTGCCTGCGGAGGGGCACGTTCAGGAAATGTGGGGGCCGGGGCCCGATGCCCCACCCGGCCGGCGCCCGGCAGCCTGTGTCCAGTGCCCCTTCCGCCCGTCCGGCTACCCCGGCCGGCGGATGATCATCGGAGGACCTGGTGGGAGTACCCGTCCCTGTCGACGTCGTCGCATTCGACCCCGTGCTGGAAGCCGGAACCAAGAGCACCCTGTTCGCCTGCCCGGAGGTGTGCCTGACGGCGCCCGGCGGCGCACCGCGGGTCGTGGTCATGACCGTGGACCAGGTCGGCCGGCCGGAGCTCGACGTGCTGCGCACCGTCCGCGACGCCCCGGCCCGCCCCGATGTGGTGCTGGTGGCGGGCGAGTTGGCGCCCGACGGCGCCCTGCACGCCATAGCGGCCGGCGCCCGCGGGCTGCTGCGCCGCCGCGAGGCGGACGTCAATCGGCTCTCGCGCGCCGTACTGGCCGCCTCCCGCGGCGACTGCACGCTGCCGCCGGATCTGCTGGACCGGCTGCTGGAGCGCTCCGGCGCCGGCGGCCGGGCGGGCAGCGGGTCCGACGGGGGTACGGATCCGTGGGCGGCGGCGGGCCTGAGCGACCGGGAGCGCAGCGTGTTGCGCCTGGTCGCCGACGGCCACGAGACGAACGAGATAGCCAAGCAGCTGTGCTACTCGCCGCGCACCGTGACGAGCGTCGTCCACGACATCACCCAGCGGTTCCGGCTGCGCAACCGCGCGCACGCGGTCGCCTACGCCCTCCGGGTGGGCCTGCTGTGAGCGCCGTCGCCGAACTCACGCGCGAGAGCGCGCCCGTACGGGTCCCGGCGGCGCCGGACCGCCTGAGCCTGCTGCGTCAGGCCGGGGACGGCCGGATGCCGTACCCGGCCCTGGTCCGCCTGCTCGGCGCGGCCACGACCGCCGGCACGGCCATCGGCATCGGCACCGGCACCGCCGCCGGACCCACCGCCGGGGCCGCACCGGGGCCCCGGTCCGCGACCCCGCCGGACGCCCCCCGGCTCACGGCCCGCCAGACCGCGGTGCTCACACTGATGGCGGAGGGCCACGGCAACGCGGTGATCGCCCGCACCCTGTCCTGCTCGGAGCACACGATCAAGAACGTGATCTACGAGCTGATGTCCCGTCTCCAGGCCCGCAACCGCGCCCACGCCGTGGCCTGTGCGGTCCGCCACAGCCTCATCTGAGGTGTTGGCCGGAAAGCCGCCCTTGCCCATCGCGCCGCGGGTGTACGGTCGCGATCAAGTAGGCGGATCGGGCCGGGGGTTGGGGTGACATGAGCAACGAAACGCGCCGTCGGAGCGCGGACGTCCGCCGGAGGGTGGAGCAGATCGCGCTCGGCCTGCTGGCCACGTCGGGTGTGGTGGTCCTGCTGGCGGACCTCTTCGGCTGGCTCGACGCACTCGCCCCCGGAGGCGCGCTCCCCAAAGTCACCCTGCTCATCCTGAGCACGGTCACGGTGTTCCTGTTGCTGGAACTCGACCGCCTGAAACGGCTCGACGACGTACAGGACGACGTCAAAGCCCTGGACACCAGCGTCCGGACGAAGATCGACACCCTGAACGAAAACGTCGAGGCGCACCTCTCCAAGCTCGACGTCGACGCCATCGCCCAGCGCCTCAAGCGGCAGCACTACGGCGGCGTGGTCGGGGTCCACAGCCGCTTCCCCGAGGAAGCGTTCACCGGGTTCCTGGAGCGCGCCGGGGACGAGCTGGTGATCCTGCAGACGTGGATTCCCAACCTGCACCACCTCAGGGCCGCCTTGCGCAAGGCGCTCGTCGATCAGCAGGTCAGCGTACGCATCCTGCTTCTGCATCCCTCCTCGCCGGTGGCGGGGCTGCGTGACGAGGCGCTCAGGGCGGTGCGCGATCCGGCACTCGCGGTGAACGTGAAGGCGAGCGTCGAATCCTGCCTCGCCGGACTCGCCCAGCTGAACGGGGACATTCCTGCCGAGAGCCGGGCACGGCTCAAGGTGCGGCTCTACAACTCCCTGCCCTCCATCGCCGTGTTCAAGGTCGACCAGCATTTGCTGGTCAGCTCGTTCCTGCACGGCCAACTCGCCATCGATTCCACTCAGATCGAGATCGACGGCGGCGACACCGTCATGGGCGAAGAGGTCCAGCAGGAGCTGCGCACGCTGTGGAGCATCGGCAAGGACGTGGATCTCCTCGACTGGCGCACGTCGGTGGCAAACATCAGCCTGTGATCCACGGAAAGGTACGGCCATGCACGATCTGCACGATCTGGACCGGTTCGAGGACGCTCTCATCGAGCGGTTCAAGGAGCATCCGGTCCTGGCGAACGTGACCGGGCTCCCGGACGAGGACTTCGCCGAGCTCCTGCTCCAGCGGCGCTTCGTCTCGCTCGCCTTCACCCCCTCCTACGACCTCGCGATCGACCTGCTGCGCGACGAGGCGGGGCTGCGGATCGCCCGGGTCATCCTGCGCGAGGAGTATCCGGACGGCAGCGGCCGGACGCCCTCGCACCGGGAGGACATGACGCAGGACATGAGCCGGCTGGGGATCTCCCGCTCCGCCCTGGTGGCCTCGCGGCCCACGGCGGAGACGCGGCAGGCCATCGAGGACACCCTGGAGCTGATCGCCGACGCGGGCGGCCACGCGAATGCCGACCTGCGGCTGCTGACGGTCCTGCGGTTCTGGGGCGAGGTGCTCGTCTCCGTCGAGTACGGCCGGCTGTGGGAGCGGATGGCTCCCCTGCTGACCGACGAGGGCAGGAACCGCTCCCGCTTCTACTACCCGCACCACGTCCACGATGCGAAGACGCACTCCCTGGCGACGCTCTCCCTGCTGTCCGGCTCCCACTCCGACCGCCTGGCCACGCGGGTGACCGAACTCCTCGCCCAGGAGGAGTCGACCGACTGCTTCAGGGAGCTGGAGGAGCGGGCCCTCCAGCTCAAGACCCGCTTCTACGACCAGTTCCTCCCCGCCGTGGACCGCGTCGCGGTCTGACCCGGTAGCCCGCGCAGCCACCTCGGCTACCGGCCTTCACAGACCGGCCGGGTCGGCACGCGGACCGGCAGGGTCCGCCGCTCTTCGGCAGTGAACTCGCGGCCGCCGATGAGCTTGCACAGTTCGCGCTGCCAGAAGCCGGGGTCGAGGCGCAGCGGGCCGCCGCTGCCCTTCGGGTCGAGGTAGATCACTGTTTTGCCGTCGTCCGAGAGATCCATGAACTGGTACCCGCCCCGGCCGCCCAAGCGGTCTTTGGTCTGGCCGAAATCGTAGGAGTCCAGATAGGCCTGGGCCCCGACCCGGAAGGTGCGGATGGTGCTGTTGGCGGCCACCACGTAGCGGCCGTCGCTGTCGACGAACCATGCGACGAACTGCGTGCCGGCCGAGTCACCGACGCTGGGCAGCGGTCCCAGCTCCCTGCGCAGCGGGTCCCTTCGCCACAACTCGATGATCCCGCCGCTCCTCATCAGTGCGAAGTAGCGGCCGCTGGGCTCGAACTGGACGCCGATCGCGTCCTCGGCGACCTGAACCGTCGCGACCGTGCGGCCCGTGGTGACGTCGGCGATGCGCACGACCGGATCGCCGGGGACGAACACGAACACCTGGTTCGCGACCGGATAGGGGACGACGCTCACGGCCGGGGCCCTGTCCGCGGTGCCGCTCGCGGGGAGCAGGTCCTTGGCATCGAAGTGCGCGAGCTCCTTCCCCGTCTCCGGGTCCCACTGCTGCACCTTCGTCCCCGCGTAGGTCACCAGCTTCCCGTCCCGGTGGAAGTAGTATCCGAACGCGTCGTCGGACGGTGGCATCGCGGTGGATATCCGGACGGTCTGCCGCAGGGTGGACACCTCGCGGACGGAGACCGTGTTCTTCCCGTCCCGGTCGGCGAGGAGCCTGCCGTCCCGGCGCAGCAGGAGTCTGGGGTTCTTGGGTTCGAAGTACGGCTGCGGCCGCGGCGCCTCGGCGAGCAGCCGGTCGTCGTCCACCGCCGCGGGCCGCAGCTGCAGGGACGCGCCGCCCTTGAGCAGGGTGATCGTCCTGCTGCCGTCGGAGGTCAGCCGCTGCTCGCTCGCATCGAGCCTTTGCGGCGCGGGCCAGATCCGGGTGTGGGCGATCCACGGGGTGCTGTTGCTCATCGTCGCGAGGTACAGCTTCCCCTCCCGGGACACCAGGTGCAGGGAGTTGGAGCTGGTCCCGTCGCGGGCCGTGGCGCGGGCGATCTCCTTCTGCTCGTCCAGGTCGGCCAATACCAGGCCGTCGATGCCCTTGAGTGCGATCCTGCGCCCGGTCTCGTCGACTACCCCGTCGGGGCACAAGTTCTTCGCGACGTACTGGCCGCCCTCCTGGGCGCCGTCGGAGAGCCGGAGCCGGCTGAAGACGGAGCCGTCACCCTGCTTCCGGCAGACGATGACCTTGGCCCGGTCGCCGGAGGGGACGAACTCGTACGCCTCGCCCACCACTTCACGGGGCGCACCGCCGGCCGGGTCGAGGGCGACGAGGCGCTGCCCCTGGTCGATGTCCTCGCCCCGCCAGAGTCCCGCCAGCAGCGTCCGGTTGTCAGGCGCGAACCACACGCTTCCGTTCGGCCGGCCGGGGAGCGGTACCGATCCGCCCTGCGCGCCCGTGTCCAGGTCCCACCAGACCAGGCTGTTCTCCGTCGTCACGGCGACCCGGCGGCCGTCCGCCGACATCGCCATTCCTCGCGCGGGGTCGCCGAACTGCTGCGCGCCCGCCACCCTCGGCAGCCGGTGCACGGGCCCGCTGATCCGGTCCCCGTCGGCGTGCACCTCGAACCAGCCGCCGCTTCCGTTGTCGGCGACGAACGCGGCCCGGCTGCCGTCCGGCGAGACCAAGGCGGTGACCACCTGCTTCACGTCGAGCAGTTCGCTGCGCACCGTGCCCGAGGCGGCGTGCACGATGATCACGGCGCGGCCCGCGGTCGACCGCGCGAACACCACCTCGCCGTCCCGGCTGGTGTCGAACTGCGCGATCGGTCCCGACGGTCCGGACAGCACGCGGTCCGCGTCCGAGTACGTCAGGTACTGGCGCAGCAGCTGGTTGCGCGCCTCCTCCGTCGGCGCCGTGTCGTACGCGGAGATCGCGAGCATGACGCCCCGGACCGGGTCGTTGACCGCCTCGTCCTGCGCGACCTGTGCCAGGGCGCGGGAACCGGCCAGTGCGTCGCGTTTGCGGCTTTGATCGCTGGCGTACGCGAACATCCCCGCGAAGACCAGGGCCAGCACCAAGCTGCTCACGCCGATGGAGACCAACACCCGGCGGATGCGGGTGCGGGAGCGGTGGTGCGTGTGGCCCCGTTCCAGGTAGTCGCGTTCCGTTTCGGTCAGTTCGGCGCCGCGCGCCTCCAGCCACTGCCGGGCGCCCGCCAGCGCGGAGGCGGACGGCAGGAGCTCGGGGGCACGGCCGCCGGACTCCCAGCGGTCCATGTCGTGCCGCAGGGACTCGCGCCAGCCGAGGAAGGACCGGTCGACCGCCGCCCACCCCGCCAGCCTCGTCCAACCGGTGATCAGTGCCTCGTGGGCGAGTTCGACGGTCTCGGTACCTTCGGCATCGGTGGCGGCGACCAGCAGCCGGGTGGCGGCGAGGGCCTGCGCGATCCGCGCTTCGTCCTCCCCCAGCTCCCGGCGCGCCGCGGTGCGGCGGGTCGCGGCCGCCGAGCCGATCGGTACCCGGATGAGCCGGGTGAACAGCCGCCGTGCCGCCCCGGCGTCCGAGGCCGGCACGTACGCCTCCCACACCTCCTCGGCGTAGGCGGACAGCGCGCCGGTGACACCGCCGAGGGCCCCGTACGCCCCGTGGGTCAGCAGTCCGCCGTTCTGGCGCTGCCACAGCTGGTCCAGGGTGAAACCCAGCAGGGGCAGGGCCCCGTGCCCGGTGCCGGTGTCGGCCAGGATGCGGTCGGCGAGGTCTGCCTCGTACCGTACGCCGGGCACGGCGGCGACCGGAGCGGTCACGGCCTCGCGGAGCTGCCGGGGTCCGAGCGGGGCGAGGTAGTGGATTCCGCTCCTGAGGACCTCCCCCAGGCCCTCGTGGTCCAGTGCGGCTTCCAGGAAGTCCGCGCGCAGGGTGGTCAGCACCCTGACGTCCGACGGCAGGGCATCGTGGTAGAGCACGGCGGCCAGCTGGTCCACGGCCGCCGGACCACGCGCGAGCAGTTCCTCGAACTGGTCGACCACGACGAGCAGTCGACGGGTGTGGTCCCGGGCCGTGAGCGCCGCCGCGATGTCGGCCAGGCCGCCGTCGGCCAGCGCCCCGGCCACGGCGGGAAGCCGGGTCAGTCGTTCGGTCTCGGACAGACCGGGCTCCAGCAGGGGCAGCAGTACGGCGGCCAGGGCGGTCAGCGGAGTACGGCCGGAGTCGGGGCGCAGGACGACCACCGCGTCGCCGGCTGCGCGTCGGCGCGGCACGATCCCGGCCAGGGCCAGTGAGGACTTGCCCGAGCCGGAGGGGCCCACGAGGGTGATCCACCGCCGGCCGGTGAGTTCCGCGGCCAGGGCCTTGCTCTCCGGCCTCCTGCCGTGGAAGACGGCCGCGTCGGACTCCTGGAAGGCCGAGAGGCTGCGGAACGGCGAGGGCGGCAGGGCCAGCTCGGCCAGTCCGGGCCACGCGGCCAGCAGACCGGTCGTGGGGATCAGATAGCTCACTCCGGGCTCTGCGGCCTCGGCCTGCACCATCATGCCGACCACGCCCCCGAGCCGGTCGTCCCACACCGGGCTGCCGCTGAATCCCCGGGTGACCCGATATCCCTCCCGGGAGGCGGGATCCGCCTGGATCCATCCGGTGGCCTGCCCCTCCCGCAGGACGGCGGAATGCCACACCCCGTCCGGGCGGCCCGCCGGGAAGCCGAAGGCCCGCACCGGGTGGTCCCACACGTCCTCGTGCTGGGTCTCGACCAGCCTGACGGGCCGGCCCCCGGGCAGCGGCGCGCTCAGTCGCAGCACGGCCATGTCGCCGGCGCCGGACTGCTGCGGCGGCACCCAGTTCGCGACGCTCGCCGTCACGCCGCCGCTACCGCCGCGCTGCCCGCCGGGAAGCAGCGGCAGGTCGACGTGGAGGCGGGCCGAGGGGGGCGGCTCGGCGCCGTGCGGCGTGCTGAGCGCGGCCGAGACCACGTGAGCGCAGGTGAGGGCGAGTCCGGGAGAGACCAGGAAGCCCAGGCCGACGGGTTCGCCCCGGGCGTCGCGGATCCGCAGCAGGGCCGCATCGAGGGCCTTGGGCCCGGGCCTCTCCCCTGCTAACGGCGCTGCGTCGCTCACGGCGCGGACTCCCCGGGCTCCGCTGCATCCGCCGCATCCGAGGGAGCCGGCGGCGGGGGCGGCGGTGGAGCGGTGGCGCCGTCCACGACCGACACGGGCAACTCCACGAGGTACGCCATGCTTCCCCCTCCGGGGCACCCGGCCCCGCCTCCACGTGCCTTCGCCCACCGGCCGGATCTGACAGGTGCACGTCTGACAGGTGGTCGGAAAGTACCTCCGGCCCCCGGTGCCGCGCAGGGTTTCCACCGGATCGCCCCGATCGGAAGCCGTCGCCCCGCCGGGCAACAGCCCGGCGGGGCGACATCGTGCGCAGGGTGGGGCGCAGGCCCGGAGGTGTGCTCAGCTCTCGTCGGGGGTCAGCCGCAGCGAGATGGAGTTGATGCAGTAGCGCTGGTCGGTGGGCGTGGGGTAGCCCTCGCCCTCGAAGACGTGGCCCAGGTGGGAGCCGCACTTCGCGCACAGCACCTCGGTGCGGACCATCCCGTGCGAGACGTCCGCCTTCAGCTCGACGGCGTCGGAGTCCTTCGGGTCGAAGAAGGACGGCCAGCCGCAGTGCGACTCGAACTTCTCGGTGGAGCGGAAGAGCTCGGAGCCGCAGGCGCGACAGGAGTAGACGCCGGCCGTCTTGGTGTCGGTGTACTCACCGCGGAACGCCGGCTCGGTGCCGGCCAGGCGCAGCACCTGGTACTCGGACGGCGTCAGCTCCGCCTGCCACTGCTCGTCCGTCTTCTCGACCTCGTACGACATGACTCTTCCGCTCCCTCGTTCTCAGTCCGTCAGGCGGGCGAGGATCGCCGGACCCAGGTCCGTGACGTCACCCGCGCCCATGGTGAGAACGAGATCACCGGGCTTCGCCATTCCCGCGATGACGTCGGCGACGGCGCCCTTGTCGTGCTCGGCGGTGACGTCGGCGCCCGCGGTACGGGCCGCCGCGATGATGATCTCGCTGGTGATGCCCGGGATCGGGTCCTCGCGGGCCGGGTAGATGTCCAGGACCACGGCGGAGTCGGCGAGGGAGAGGGCCTGGCCCATCTCCTTGCCCAGCTCCTGGGTGCGGGAGAAGAGGTGCGGCTGGAAGACGACCAGGATCCGGGAGTCCCCGGCGGCGCCCCGGATGGCCTCGAGGTCGGCGGTCATCTCGGTCGGGTGGTGCGCGTAGGAGTCGATGACCTGCACGCCCGCGGCCTCGCCCTTGAGCTGGAGGCGGCGCTTGACGCCGGTGTACTTGCCGAGGGCGGAGGCCAGGTTGTGCGCCGGGATGCCGAGGGCGACACCGGCGGCGAGGGCCGCGACGGCGTTGTGCGCGTAGTGGCGCCCGGGCACGGAGACGGTGAAGGTGAGCATCCGGCCGTCGATGACCACGGTGACCTCGCTGGTCAGACCACGCGGGGTGATCTTTGTGATCCGGACGTCGGCGCCCTCCTCCTCGCCGTACGTGACGACGTTCAGGCCCTCGGTGCCGCGGACCCGGCCGGCGATCTCGGCGGCGCCGGCCTGGCCGTGGGCGACGACCAGGGTGCCGCCGGGCACGATCTTGCCGACGAAGGTCTCGAAGGACTCGTAGATCTCGTCCATCGACGCGTAGTTCGCGTGGTGGTCGAGCTCCGCGTTGAGGATGATCGCGACCTGCGGGGTGTACTTGTGGAAGCTGCGGTCGCTCTCGTCCGCCTCGGCCACGAAGATGTCGCCCCCGCCGTGGTGGGCGTTGGAGCCGGGGGCGTCCAGGTCCCCGCCGATGGCGTACGAGGGGTCCAGGCCCAGGGCCGACAGGGACACCGCCAGCATCGAGGTGGTGGTGGTCTTGCCGTGCGTACCGGCGACCGCGATCGGCCGCAGGCCGTCCATCAGGCCGGCCAGGGCGTCGGAGCGGTGCACGACGGGGATGCCGAGCTCGGCGGCGCGGGCCAGCTCCGGGTTGTCGGCGCGGATGGCGCTGGAGACGACGACGCAGGTGGCGTCGTCTGCGAGGTGGCCGGCCGCGTGCCCGATGTGGACCGTGGCGCCGTGGGCGCGCAGCGCCCCGGCCGTCTCGGAGTCCTTGGCGTCGCTGCCGGCGACCTGCGCGCCGCGCTGGGCGAGGATCTTCGCGATGCCGGACATCCCGGCGCCGCCGATGCCGATGAAGTGCGGGCGTTCCATGGCGTTCGGCAGGCCGGGCGGCGTCATACGGGATCTCCCCAAGGTGCGGGTCGGTACGTCGGGGGTCTCGGCGGTGCGGACCGTCCCGGCGCGTGTGTCGGACGCCAGCCTATTCGTTGTGGGCGAAGAGCTTGAGCACCGGAACCCCGACCTTGTGGCGCGCGCGGGAGGCCCAGTCCCGGTGGAAGAACTCCTCGACGAAGTGCGGGGCGGTCAGAACGATCACCTCGTCGGCGTTCGACTCCTCCACGACGCTCTTCAGCTTGTCGAGCGGGTGGTCCTCGATGATCTGCCCGCTGGCCTTGGCGCCCTTCTTGCGCAGGGCCTCCAGAGAGAGCACGAGGGCCTGCTCGGCCGGGCCTCGGGCGGCGTGGCCCTCGGGTACGTCGCCCTCGCGGAGCGCCTCGGGGAGCTCGCCGAGCGCCACGTCGTCGATGGCGCGCAGCAGCCGGTCCTGGTCGCCCCGGGGCTGCATGAGGACAAGGAAGGAGACCGGGTCGTCCCCGTGCAGGCTGGTGACGAAGTCCACGTCGACGCTGGTCAGCGGCTGCTCGATCATCAATACGCTCGTGAACACGGACGCCCTCTCCTTCATGGGCCAGGGCCGGTCGGCCGGCCCCTGCGGAAACCATCCTGCCCCGCTCTCACACGGGGCCTTGCGGGGATATGTTGCCCAGGTATGTGCCCACCGGAAGCTAAGCGGAACAAGAAATTCCGCCCCTTGCTCAGATCCGACGGTAGCTCGTGAAGAGGAACCCGGCCTCCTCCAGTACGGAGGCGGGCGCCAGCCGGTGCGGCACGGCGACCGAAGGCCCTCCGGAGATGCGCTGGGCACCGCCCGCAGCCAGCATCGGCGAGATCGTCAGGCACAGCTCGTCCAGCGCGTCGGCGGCCACGAACTGCCCCAGCAGCCGGGGCCCGCCCTCGGTGAGCTGGCGGCGCAGCCCCCGGTCCGCGAGCTCCCGCACCACCCGGGCCGGATCCGCGCCGGCCCCGCTGCCGGCCACCACGACCTCGGCCCCGGCCTTGGCGGCCGCGGCCACCCGGTCGGCGGGCGCGGTCGCCCCGGTCACCACGAGGGTGGGCACCAGGGGGGAGGTGAAGAGGGGAAGCGAGAAGTCCAGGTCGAGACTGGCCGTGACCACCGCGATGGCGGCCGCGGGACCCTGCCCGGCGGCAGCGCGCCGGGCCGCGAAGGCCTCCCGGGCCCGGGCCGGGCGGTAGCCCTCCTGGCGAACCGTTTCGGCTCCGACGACCACCACATCGGCCAGCGCCCGCAGGGTGCCGAAGATCCGCATGTCGGTCTCGCCGGAGATCGGCTGCGAGCGCCCGTCGTGCTGGGCCGCGCCGTCCAGGGTGGAGACCATGTTGGCCCGTAGCCAGTGGCCCTCCGGGCCGAGCTCGGGGTACGCGTACGCATCCGCCAGCTCGTCCAGCGACCACTCGCGGTCACCGCGGTCCGTGGGAGCCGCCGGGGCCGATGTCCGACCGGCTGGTGTCTGATCGGCTGATGTCTGATCGGTCACAGGGAACAGGCGTCGCATCGGTGCAGTGTGCCACGCCCCGTAGAGTTAAGAGCTGTGTCAACATCACTCTCCACCTCCGGATCCACCTACGGGCGACCCCCGATAGCCGGCCCGGCCGAAGTCGGCCCGCAGGCCCTGTGCGCCCGCGAGCCGCGGGTGCCCGCCGAACGGCTGGTGGCCGAGATGGTGCCGCCGCCCCGCTTCGACTCGGTGCGCTTCGACACGTACAACCCGGACCCCGGTCAGCCGAGCCAGTCCGAGGCCGTCACCGTGCTCAGCGGCTTCGCCGCCGGGCTGGGCGGAGCCCACGCGAGCGGCGGCGGCAAGCGCCGCTGGTTCGCGAAGAAGGCCCCGGTTCCGACCGCCCCGCGCGGGGTCTACCTCGACGGCGGCTACGGCGTCGGCAAGACCCACCTGCTGGCCTCCCTGTGGCACGCCACCCCGGCCGAGCCCGCGCTGAAGGCCTTCGGCACCTTCGTGGAGCTGACCAACCTGGTCGGCGCGCTCGGCTTCCAGCAGACGGTCCAGACCCTCGGCGGCCACCGCCTCCTGTGCATCGACGAGTTCGAACTGGACGACCCGGGCGACACCGTCCTCGTCTCCTCGCTGCTCAGCCGCCTCGTCGAGCAGGGCGTGGCGCTCGCCGCCACCTCCAACACCCTGCCCGGCAAGCTCGGCGAGGGCCGGTTCGCCTCCGCGGACTTCCTGCGGGAGATCCAGGGGCTCTCCGCGCACTTCCGCCCCCTGCGCATCGACGGCCAGGACTACCGCCACCGCGGCCTGCCGGAGGCACCGGCGCCGTTCTCGGACGAGCAGGTGGCCAAGGCCGCGTACGCGACCGAGGGCGCGAGCCTGGACGACTTCCCGGGCCTCCTCGAACACCTGGCCCGGGTCCACCCCAGCCGGTACGGCGCCCTCACGGACGGCATATCGGCGGTCTGCCTGACCGACGTCGGCCCGGTCCCGGACCAGTCGACGGCCCTGCGCCTCGTGGTCCTGGCGGACCGGTTGTACGACCGCGAGATACCGGTCCTGGCATCGGGCGTCCCCTTCGACAAGCTCTTCAGTGAAGAAATGCTGAACGGCGGCTACCGCAAGAAGTACTTCCGGGCCATCTCGAGGCTCACCGCACTGGCACGCGACGCGAAACCCCTGGTGTCCCAGTAGGTTTGGAGGCGCCGGCCGTTCCCTGTGGGGACGGTCCGGCCGTTCCCACTTCCTCCGAAGGGATCCACCATGGCCACCACGCGTACCGCGCACACCAACTGGGAAGGCAACCTGCTCAAGGGCTCCGGTGTCGTCACCCTCGACTCCTCGGGTCGGGGCTCGTTCGACGTCTCCTGGCCCTCGCGCGCCGAGGCCGCGAACGGCAAGACCAGCCCGGAAGAGCTGATCGCCGCCGCGCACTCCAGCTGCTACTCGATGGCGCTCTCGCACGGCCTGGACGGTGCCGGCACCCCGCCCACCCGGGTGGAGACCAAGGCCGATGTGACCTTCCAGCCGGGTGAGGGCATCACGGGCATCCACCTGACGGTGCGCGCCGAGGTCCCGGGCCTGGATGCGGAGGGCTTCGCCGCTGCCGCGGAGGACGCGAAGAAGAACTGCCCGGTCAGCCAGGCCCTGACGGGCACGACGATCACCCTGAGCGCAGAGCTGATCTGACGCCGGCCCCGGCGGGGCCCCTGGCGGGGCGCCTCGCCCGGGCCCGCCGGGGCGGGCGCCCACCTGACGGCCCGGCGGTTCGCCCGACGGCGGCAGGCGCAGCCGCTGCGCGGAGCAGTCCCCTGCCCGCCCTTCCACCGTTCCCCGGGCTCTGCCCGGACCCGCGCCTCAAGCGCCGGCGGGGCCGGCTGTACCCACCCGGGGGGCCGGCCGCTGCACGGCGACGAGCCGAATTCCGGCCCCGCCGGCGATCGAGGCGCGGGGGGGCCGGTCCCCGACAGCGGGGCCGCGGCTCGGCGCGTCCGGGCGCGGGGCGCGGGGCCGCGTGGTAACACGGCCCCGTCACCCCCTCGCCCCGGGAGCCGCCGATGTCCGTCACCCGCCGCACCCTGCTCGCCGCCGGCACCGGCATCGGGATCGCCTTCACCGGAGCCCTCGGCGCCCTCTTCGCCGGGAGCTCCCACGCCACCCCGCCCCGGCAGGGGTACGGGCCGCTGCTCCCCGACCCCCACAAGCTGCTCGACCTCCCCGCCGGGTTCCGCTACCGGGTGCTCTCCCGCGCCGGCGACCCCCTCCGCTCCGGCGAGGGCGCCGTACCGGCCAACTGCGACGGCATGGCCGCCTTCGACGCGGGCTCCGGCCGCGTCCGCCTGGTCCGCAACCACGAGAACCGCACCACCGCCGCCCTCCGCGTCCCCGCCGTCGGCGGCCTCACGTACGACCCCCACGCCCTCGGCGGCTGCACCCTCCTCGACCTCGACCCGAGCGGCAGCGTCACCGCCGAGCGCGTCGCCCTCGCCGGCACCGCCGTCAACTGCGCGGGTGGCCGCACCCCCTGGAACACCTGGCTCAGCTGCGAGGAGACCGAGGACCGGGCCGGGACCTCCGGGTACACCGAGGACCACGGCTACGTCTTCGAGGTCGACCCCGCCGACCCGCACCGCTCCGGCGCCGTCCCGCTCACCGCGATGGGCCGCTTCGCGCACGAGGCCGTCGCCGTGGACCCGTACCGCGGGACCGTCTACGAGACCGAGGACGCCTTCATCGAGCCCTTCGGTCTCTTCTACCGCTTCCTGCCCGCGCAGCCCCTCCGCGGCCCCGGCTCCCTCCGCGCCGGCGGCGCCCTCCACGCCATGCGCGTCCCCGGCGTCCCGGACCTCTCCGTCGTGGACGAGCCCGGCGCCGAGTTCCCGGTCGAGTGGGTCCCCGTACCGGACCCCTCCGCGGCCGACACCCCGATCCGGTTCCAGGACTTCGGGCCGGGCGGGATCACCCACGCGCAGAAGCTGGAGGGCTGCTACTGGGGCGACGGCGGCGTCCACTTCGTCTCCAGCTACGCCCGCACCCTCGAGGGCGCGGCCGCCGACCACCACGGCCAGGTGTGGTTCCACGACCCGCGGCGCGCCACGATCCGCCTGGACGTGCTGTTCGGCCCGGCCGCCGACGTCCAGCTGCCCGGGGACTCCCCCGACAACATCTGCCTGGCCCCGGACGGCGGCCTGATGGTGTGCGAGGACGGCGGCGGGGCCCAGTACGTCTTCGGCGTCACCCCGGCCGGCGAGGTCTACCCGATGGCCCGCAACGCCGACGACATCGGCCGGCTCGGGGCCCCGGAGTGGGGGGAGTTCGCCGGGGTCACCTTCTCCCCCGACGGGCGAACGATGTACGTCAACGCCTACGCGCCGGGGACCACCTTCGCCGTGACGGGCCCCTGGCGCTGAACCGGCCGCGCCCTCGCGACCCCGTCCGATGTGGTGGAGGATCGGGGGGAATCGACCGGATCGGGGTAGGTGACGGTGGCCAAGAAGACCAAGAAGAAGGACGAGAGCGACAAGGACGGGAAGGGCGGCAAGGCCCCGAAGCCGGCCGGGCGGGCCGAGCCGCCCGCCCCGGACGCCCCGCTGCGTCCGCTGCTCCGCGTCCCCTCCGGTGTGGGGGTACCTCCCGGCGGTGGCCGGGGGAGAATCGACCTCGGCGCCTTCGATCCCGCCGCGACCCCCGGCGGCCCCGCCGGCAAGGCCGCCGCACTGGCCGCCACCGCGCAGCTGGCCGGGCCGCTCGCCTCCCTCCAGGAACGGCTGTACGCGGCCAGCACGGCCGGCGACCGCCGCCGCGTCCTGCTCGTCCTCCAGGGCATGGACACCAGCGGCAAGGGCGGTACGGTCAAACACGTGACCTGCCTGTTCAACCCCTCGGGCTGCCGCGTCAGGGCCTTCAAGGCGCCCACCCCCGAGGAGCAGAGCCACCCCTTCCTCTGGCGCATCAAGCAGGCCCTCCCCCAGCCGGGCGAGATCGCGATCTTCGACCGCTCGCACTACGAGGACGTCCTCATCGCCCGCGTCCGCGAGCTGGTGTCGCGCAGCGAGCTGAACCGCCGCTACGCCCAGATCAACCGGTTCGAGGAGTCCCTCGCGGAGGACGGCGTGACCGTGGTGAAGGTGCTCCTGCACATCAGCTACGAGGAGCAGCGCAAGCGGCTGCTGGAGCGGCTCGACAACCCCGACAAGCACTGGAAGTTCAGCCCGGCCGACATCGACGAGCGCGGCCTGTGGCCCGAGTACCGGCACGCGTACGAGCTGGCCCTGGAGCGTTGCTCCGGCGATGCCGCACCCTGGTACGTCGTCCCTGCGGACCGCAAGTGGTACCGCAACTGGGCGGTCGGCAAGCTGCTGCTGGAGCACCTGGAGGAGATGGGTCCGCGCTATCCCGAGGCCGGCTTCGACGTCGAGGCGTGCCGCGCCCGGCTGCTCGAAACCTGACGAGGCGTGGCGGGCGGGCGATTCCCGGGCCCGCCCCCGCGCCGCTGCGATCCGCTTGGCAGATGGTCATATATTTTGCCTGCGTGACCCTTTCTGTGCGCAATGTGGCGGTCGCGGCCGCCCTCGGTGCCGCTCTCTGCACCGCCCTCGCCGGCTGCGGAGGCGGCAGCGGCACCTCCGGCTCCGCTGCCGGTCCCGGCGGCCAGGCCCGTATGGGCACCCCCGGGGCCTCCGCGCCGCCGGTCTCCCCCGCCTCGCCGCAGGCAGCCGTTTCCTCCCCGGCGGCCGCCCCGCCGCCCGCCAAGGCCCCGACCCTGGCGCCCGGCCCGAACGGCCTGACCCCGGTCTTCGAGCGGGCGAAGCAGCAGACCGACAAGACCGTCGCGCTGACCTTCGACGCCGACATGACCTCCGACCAGGGGCAGCGGGCCGCGGACGGGGAGCACTTCGACAACCCCCAGCTGATCGCGACCCTCCGCAAGCTCCAGGTGCCCTCGACGATCTTCATGACGGGCCGCTGGGCCGAGCAGTACCCGGACCAGGCCAAGTCGATCGGTACCGACCCGAACTTCGAGATCGCGAACCACTCGTACAGCCACCACGCCTTCACGTCGCCCTGCTACGGGCTCCCCGCGCTCGACACCGCCGCCGCGCGGGCCGACGTGGACCGGGCCTTCGCCGCCTTCCGCACGGCCGGCGCGGTCAACACCGTCCCGTACTTCCGCTTCCCGGGCGGCTGCTACGACGACCAGGCGCTGCGGACCGTGTCCACGGCCAAGGTCACTGCCGTCCAGTGGGACGTGGTCAGCGGGGACGCCTTCGCCAAGGACCCCGACGCGGTGGCCGAGCAGGTCCTCGCCGGGGTGAAGCCCGGCTCGGTGGTGGTCATGCACTGCACGCGCAGCGCCGCGCCGGTCACCGAGGAGGCCATCCGGAAGATCGTCCCGGAGCTGCGCAAGCGCGGCTACCGCTTCGTGAAGGTGTCCGAACTCATCGGGAAGTAGGCCGGGCCGGGCCGCGCCTCAGCCGGAGCAGGCGGTGCGCTGCGCGTCCTGCCACTCGCACACCGGGCACAGCACCCGGCCGGGGGTCGCGACCCCGTACTCGGTGGGCTTGCCGCACTCCAGGCAGTCGGCGTACGGCGGCCCGGCCACCCTCCCGGCCGGCGCCGCCGGGGCTGGGCAGTACGACTCGGCCTCGGCCTGCCGGTCCATTTCGTCCATGCCCACGAGCGTACTCAGCCCCGGCGCGCGCTGACGAGGCAGGCCACCGCACCCGCCCCGCAGGCCAGCACCAGCGACCCCGCGAAGGCCGCCAGCGGCAGCGTCACGGCCTCCACCCGGGAACCCTCCACCAGTGCGGTCACCGCACTGCGCGCCGGGGAGCCGGCGATGCCCCAGGCCAGCAGGGATCCCAGGCCGCCCGCCAGGACCGCGAGCCCCGTCGACCGCAGCAGCGGCCGGCTGCACAGCGCCCCCACGGCCGCGCCGGTCAGCGCGCACGCGAGGACCGCCAGCACCCCGGCCAGGGCGGCGTCCTCCGGCTCCACTTTGCGCCCGGGGTTGCCGATCAGCAGCACCACCACCGCGCCCGCGGCCCCGGCGAGCAGCGCCCCGCCCAGCGCGACCAGCAGGGCGGCCGCGTGCACCCGTACGGGACCGGCCGCGGCGGCCGCGCAGTCGCGGGCGGCGTCGGGCTCGTTGGTCACGCAGACCCGGACCAGCCAGGCCGTGATCGGCACCAGCCCGGCGGCCGCGAAGCCCAGCGAGTCCAGCAGCGGGTCGCCCGGCCGCACCCCGGCGGCCAGGAAGGCCGCGTACAGGAGGAACGGGGCGATCCACCGCTGGGAGCGCAGCAGCAGCGCGCACTGGTAACGCAGCAGGCCTGTCACGGCAGTTCCTCCACGGCGCGGATGTGCCAGGGCGCGGGCGCGGTGAGCAGTTCGCGCAGCACCGCGTCGGAGCGGGCGGCGGGCACCGTCAGCAGCAGACCCCCGCCGGGCGCGGGCGCGGCGGCCAGCCCCGGGGGCGGCTCGGAGCCGGGCGGCCCGGCGGCCTCGATCCGTACGTACGCCCCCGCGTCGGCGGGCTCCCGTACGGGAACCAGCGCGGCCCCCTCGACCCGGTGGTGCGCGTCGGCCGCACCGGCGAGCCGCGCCGGGTCGTGGTCCACGAAGACCACCGTGCCCCCGGCGTCGGTCCGCTCGGCGACGGCCCGGTCCAGCTCGGCGCGGGCGGCGGTGTCGAGCCCGGTCCAGGCCTCGTCGAGGACGAGCAGCCCGGGCTCGGCCAGCAGCGCCTGGGCGACGGCCACCTTCTGGCTGCTGCCCTTGGAGAGTTCGGCCAGCGGGGTGCGCGCGTACGCGGCGGCCCCGAACCGCTCCAGCCAGTGGGCCGCCGCCTCAGCCGCCTGCGCGCGCCGGAGGCCGTGCACCCGGCCCATGTGGGTCAGGTAGGCCGTCGCGGTGAGCGGCAGCGCCGCGGGGAAGCGCTCGGGCACATACGCCGTGCGGCGCGGCCGGCCCGTGATCCGCCCCTCGGACGGGGTGTCGATCCCGGCGACGATCCGCAGCAGGGTGGACTTGCCGCCGCCGTTGCGGCCTTCGATGCGGACGAGCGCGCCGGGCGGCAGGTCCAGGCCGACCCCGCGCAGCACCCAGGGCCGCCGCAGTCCGTAGCGGCGGCCGACACCGTCGAGTTTCAGTGGGCCGCCGCCGTCTCGGTCACCTCGCTGGGGCGGACGATGACGAAGCCCTCGCCGCGCAGCATCAGCTGGACGGCCTCGCCGGAGCCGCCGCGGATCATCGAGCCGACCGACTGGGAGCGGTGCAGGCCCGTCTCCAGCTGGGCGCTCCAGCCGACCACCGCGTCGGTGTCCACGTACACGGGGTTCTGCGCCGTGACCGGGATGATGATCGGGTGGCCGTCGCAGACCACGGCGAGCTTGCCGGTGCCGGTGAAGAGGCTGTTGAAGAGGCCGCCGCCGGTCATGCCGGCGCCCTTCACCATCTTTATCTCGTACGAGAGCGTGGGGTCGAAGCAGAGCACGTTGCGGCCGTTGATGGTCAGCGAGTCACCGGGCTCGAAGTCGATGATGAAGCACTGTTCGGCCTGGTGCGCGAACCAGGCCTCGCCCTGCCCGCGTACGGACATCAGCGCGAGGCCCTCGCCGGTGACGGCGCGCTTCAGCATGCCGCCTATGCCCTGGCCCTTGCGCTCGAACTGGAGGTTCCCCCGGAAGGCGACCATCGAGCCCTGACGGGCGAGCATTTCACCGTTGACGGTGTACTTCACGGACTTGGCGTTCTGCAGGGTCATGCCCGGAGCCGCCGACGGCTGGGCCAGGTTCTCGGACGCAAAAAGATCGCTCTTCATGACCCCGATCCTCACCCGGCCCAGGACCCCGCGGCATCATCCTCAAGTTGGAGGCTGGCATCCTTGGCGGGATGAGCAGCCAGCACCAGAACCACACTTCAGACGTACCGGCAGAGGGCCCCGCGCACGTACCCGCAGTCGGGGCGGACAGCCCGTTCCGGCAGGCGCACATCGCCCGCGACGAGGCACCGCAGTTCGTCCTGCCCCTGGTGGTGCGGATCGAGAAGGCCGGGCCGCCCTCCCGGACGGACGCGCTGGAGACGGCGGCCCGGGCGGTGCTGGTCCTGCTGACGGACGAGCGGGCGCACGGCGAGGGCGAGTGGGCCGAGGCGGTCCGGGACTGGCAGGACGCGCGGATCCGGAAGGTGGTGCGGCGGGCGCGCGGGGCGGAGTGGCGCAAGGCCGGCACCCTGCCCGGCGTCACGGTGCACGGTGACATGTCGGAGGTACGGGTCTTCCCGCCTGTGCCGTTGGACGGCTGGCCCAAGGAGCTCGCGAAGCTCCAGGTCTCGGGTACCGATCTGGACGACCCGGAGCCGGTCGCTCCGGCAGCCGCGGGTATTGCGGTGCTGTGGCTCAACCCGGACCTGGAGATGTCCGCCGGCAAGGCGATGGCCCAGGCCGGGCACGCGGCACAGCTGGCGTGGTGGGAGCTGACCGGCCCCGAGCGCACCGCCTGGCAGGACTCCGGTTTCCGGCTGGCCGTACGGACGGCAGCGCGCGAGCGGTGGGCGGAGCTGAGCGGGAGCGGGCTGCCGGTGGTCCGGGATGCCGGATTCACGGAGATCGCACCTGGTTCGGCGACGGTGGTCGCGGATCATCCGGCCCTGCGGGCGCGGCTCGCCGGCGGAATTCCGCGCTGACCCGGAACCTCAAATGTTGCTCTGAACGTCCCTTTGCGCGGTTGGCCTGACTCCGTCGGGGCGATGACATCGGCACACGACCGATGAGAGGGGGCGAGGGGACATGAAGACCATGGCGCACCTGGGGGTGGGCATCGGATGGCGGCCGGAGATCGCTGACGCGGTGGAGCGGCTGCCGGGCCTGGACTGGGTCGAGGTGGTGGCCGAGAACATCTGCCCCGGCCACCTGCCCGCATCACTGCTGCGGCTGCGCGAGCGCGGGGTGCGCGTCGTGCCGCACGGGGTCTCGCTGGGGCTCGGCGGTGCCGAGCGGCCCGACGCGGGGAAGCTGGCCGCGCTCGGGGAGCGGGCGGTGGCGCTGGGGGCGCCGCTCGTCACCGAGCACATCGCGTTCGTACGGACGGCCTCGCCGGCGCTGGAGGCGGGGCACCTGCTGCCGGTGCAGCGGACGCGGGACGCGCTGGACGTGCTGTGCGAGAACGTCCGGATCGCGCAGGACGCGCTGCCCGTGCCGCTGGCGCTGGAGAACATCGCCGCGCTGATCTCGTGGCCCGGGGAGGAGCTGACGGAGGGGCAGTTCCTGACGGAGCTGGTGGAGCGGACCGGGGTCCGGCTGTTGATCGACGTCGCCAACCTGCACACGAACCGGGTGAACCGGGGCGAGGACCCGTTCGCCGTGCTGGACGCGATCCCGCTGGAGGCGCTCGCGTACGTGCACGTCGCCGGGGGCGTGGAGCGGGGCGGGGTGTGGCACGACACGCATGCGCATCCGGTGCCGACGGTGGTGCTGGACATCCTGGCGGAGCTGCGGAGGCGGGTGGAGCCGGCGGGGGTGCTGCTGGAGCGGGACGACGACTTCCCGGCGGAAGCGGAGCTGGCCGGGGAACTGGCCGCGATCCGGGATGTGGTCGGCCCTGCGGGGCTGTCCCCCACCCGCCCTTCCCCGGTTCCGCGTGGCTCCGCCCCGGACCCCGCGCCTCGAACGTCGGCGGGGCTGGAGCGGGCCCGGGTGCGGGTGGCGTTGGAGCAGGCGGCGCTGTTGTCGGCGCTGGTGGGCGGGACGCCCGTGCCCGAGGGGTTCGACCGGCAGCGCGTACGGGTGCAGGCGCGGGCGCTGGCCGCCAAGCGGGCCGAAGTCGTCGCAAAGCTCGCGCCCGAGCTGCCCGGGATCCTGGGCGGTGAGGACCCGTACCGCGAGGCCTTCCTCGGGTACGCCCGCAACCGGCCCATGACCGCCGGATACCGGCGGGACGCCCTCGACTTCGCCGAGCACCTGCTGATCCAGGACCTGCCCGCCGACCCCGCGGCCCGGCGCCGGCTCACCTCATGGTGGCGGGACCGGGTCGGGGCGCGGCCGCCGCGCCGGATCGTGCGCTGGGCCCGGACCCTCGTGGGGCGTGCGGCATGAACGTACTCGCCGTCGCGATCTGGATCGCCGTCGTCGTCTCCACCGTCCTGCTGCTGCGCGGCCTGCGGCGCTCCCGCCCGCCGTCGGCCGGTCCGGCACCGCGCCTGCACGACCTGTCCGAGGCCGCGTTCATGGCCGGCGGCCCCGGCGCGGTCGTGGACTCCGCGCTCGTCTCGCTGCTCGGGGACGGCCGGCTGGTGGTCGGCGGTCCCGGGATCGTCCAGGTGCACCCCGGGGCGCGGGCCGGCGACACCGCCGAGCGGGCCGTGCTCGAGGCCCTTCGGCAGGCCCCGTCCGGCTGGCTGTACCAGGTGCGGTACGCCGCCATGCTCGACCCCGCCGTCCAGGAGACCGGCGACGCGCTGGCCGCCCGCGGGCTGCTCGCCGCTCCCGGCTCGGGGGCGAAGTGGCGGCGCTGGGCGCTGATCCAGGTGGTGGTGTGCGCGGTGTGGGTGGTGTTCTCGCTGCCCCTCACCTTCGTGGCGCTGGCGCTCGAGTCCGGCCCGCAGGTGCCGTTCGCCATCAAGGTGTTCCCTGCCCTGGTGGGCGGGATCGTCATGGGCTGCGCACTCGCCGCCCGGGCCAGGCAGCGGCTCACCCCGGCGGGGCAGGCGGCGCTGCGCGAGATCCGCACGCACTACCTGAACGACCAGACCCCGCACGTGCAGACCGCCCTGTACGGGCTGCGCGGCCTGCGGGACCCGTACCTGCGGGAGCAGTTGGTACCGGCTGCGCGCAGCACCAGGCTGGCGGCCGCGCAGTCGCGCTCCGCGCGCCGCGGCTCGTCCTCGTCGTCCTCCTCCTCGTCCTCGGCGGACTCCTGCGGGTCTTCCGCCGCGGTCCTGCCCGTCGTGTGGTGCGCGGGCAGCAGCGACGGCGGGGGAGGCTCCGGGTCCGGCTGCGGGTCCACCGGATCCGGCTGCGGGTCCTCGGGGTCGGGGTCGAGCTGTTCCTCCGGCTCGGGCTCGGGCTGCGGGTCCTCGTCGGGCAGCAGCTGCGCGAGCAGCAGCTCCAGTTGTTCCAGCAGTTCGAGTTGCAGCAGTTCGTCCGGGTCGAGCTGCGGCAGCAGCAGTTCCTGACCTGCGGTGGCACTGAGCGGGGTCCGCGTGCTCGCGGACCCCGCTCTACGGGCGGCATTGGCCTGGGCAACGGGGGGAATGCGGCCGACACCCGGAGGTGATCCTGTACAAGGCCCCGCTCAGCGCATCTCATCGGTTCATCCGAAGAGATGAAGGTGGCCCGTGATGCAGACTCCGCTCGCCCGCTGCGGAGTCGCCGCGGCGGTGCTCTCCCTCACCCTGTGCACCCCGTCCCCACCCGCCCGGGCGACCACCCCGGGCCCGAACACCGCCGGCTCCGCCGCGAGGGCGGCCGCCGCGAACGCCGGCGCCGAACTCGTCGCCCGCCGCGCCGCCGAAGCCTCCGGGGCCTCCGGAGCCGGCGGGCTCCGCTTCCGGCGGTGTGCCTCCGTCGAGGAGTTGCCCTCCACCGTGCAGTGCGCGAGCCTGCGGGTTCCGCTCGACTACGCCCGGCCCGACGGGCCGCAGATCTCCCTCACCGTCAGCCGGGTCGCCGCCACCGGCCACGGCGGCGCCGCGCGCCAGGGGGCCCTCGTCTACAACCCCGGCGGCCCCGGCGCATCCGGGATGTTCTTCCCGCTCGTCGGCGGCCTCCCCGAGTGGGAGCGCATCGGCGCCGCCTACGACCTCGTCGGCTACGCCCCGCGCGGAGTCGGCCGTTCCGCCCCGCTGTCCTGCGAGGACCCCGCCGTCCGCGCGAAGGGCCCCACCCAGGTCCCGGCGGAGCCCTCGGCCGCGTACAAGCAGCAGCGCATCGCCGCCGCCCAGGCCTACGCCCGCGGCTGTGCGCAGCGGGCCGGCGCGGCCCTGCCGTACTACTCGACCCTCGACAACGTCCGCGACCTGCACGTGCTCCGCGCCGCCCTCGGCGAGGAGAAGCTGACCTTCATGGGCGCCTCGTACGGCACCTACCTGGGCGCCGTCTACGCCACGCTCCACCCCGGCCACGTCCGCCGGATGGTCCTCGACTCCGCGGTCGACCCCGACCCGCGCCGCATCTGGTACCTCGACAACCTCGGCCAGGCACCGGGGTTCGAGCGCCGCTGGTACGACTTCCGCGCCTGGGCGGCCCGGCACCACGCCACGTACCGGCTCGGCGCGACCCCGGCGGCCGTGCAGGCGAGCTACGAGCGCGTGCGGGACGCGGTGGCGCGCACTCCGGCGGACGGGACCGTCGGCACCGGCGAGCTCCAGGCCGCCTTCCTGCAGGCCGCGTACTACGACGACGTGTGGCAGGAGCGGGCGGCCGCGCTCAGCGCCTTCCTGGCCGGCGATCCGGGCCCGCTGGCCGAACAGGCCCGCCCGGACCCTCGGTCGGCGGCCGAGCGCGAGAACGCGCGGGCGGTGTACACGGCGGTGCTGTGCAACGACGCCGCCTGGCCGGCGGATTGGGAGACCTGGGACCGCGACAACACCGAACTGGCACGCCGGGCGCCCTTCGAGACCTGGGCCAACGCCTTCCTGAACCTGCCGTGCGCGTACTGGCCGGTCGGCGAGCGGCAGCAGCCGGTGGCGGTCGGCGAGCAGCCGCAGGCGATCCCCCGCACGCTGGTCGTCGCGGCGGAGCGGGACGGGGCGACCCCGTACCCGGGCGCGCTGGAGCTGCAACGGCGGCTCGGCAGCGGGGCCGCGCTGGTCACGGAGGAGGGGGCCGGGGCCCACGGAGTGGTCGGCGGACGCAATGACTGCGTGGACCGTCACGTGGAGCGGTACTTGCTGACGGGTGACACCTCGGGGTGGCGTGTCACGTGTGCGCCGCATCCGGAGCCCGCACCGGTGTCGTTGGACGACCGGGCAGCACAAATCCCCGGGAAGGTACCCAGGGCTCTGCTGCCGCCAGTCGTCTGAACTTCCGGGCGGGATCTCCGGCTGCGTCGTTTCGGGGGTCAGGCCGTCATCCGGACCAGCCTCCCGATCCACCGGAGGCCGCTCCCCAGTCAAGGGAGCGGTACTCCGGTTCCTTCCCCCCAGGGGAGGTATCAGGCGAGCCCGGCCACCAGATCGGCGACGGACTTGCGGCGTCCGGTGTAGAAGGGCACTTCTTCACGGACGTGCATACGGGCCTCGGAGGCACGCAGGTGACGCATGAGGTCGACGATGCGGTACAGCTCGTCGGCCTCGAAGGCCAGCATCCACTCGTAGTCACCCAGCGAGAAGGACGCGACCGTGTTGGCGCGGACGTCGGGGTAGCCGCGGGCCATCTTGCCGTGGTCCGCGAGCATGCGGCGGCGGTCCTCGTCGGGCAGCAGGTACCAGTCGTACGAGCGCACGAACGGGTAGACGCTGACGTAGTCGCGCGCAACCTCGTCGGCCAGGAAGGCCGGGATGTGCGACTTGTTGAACTCGGCCGGGCGGTGCAGGGCCATGTTCGACCACACCGGCTCCAGCGCGCGGCCGAGCTTGGTGCGGCGCAACAGGTTGTACGCGGTCTGCAGCTCGTCCGAGGTCTCGGCGTGCCACCAGATCATGATGTCCGCATCGGCGCGCAGGCCGGAGACGTCATAGGTGCCGCGGACGGTGATGTCCTTGGCGGCCAGCTGGTCGAACAGCTCCTGGACCTCGTCGGCGTAGCCGGTGCGGTCCTCGGGCAGGACGTCCTTCAGCTTGAAGACGGACCACAGGGTGTAGCGGATGACCTCGTTGAGGTCCTTCGCCTTCTTCCCCGCGTTGGGAATCTTCTCTGGTGCAGTCATGTGTCCATTGTCCCGTGTGCTGATCAGTGGTCGGTGCCAGGGGTGCCCAACGTGGCCATCACCACGTCGGCGGCCTTGCCGGCGCTCGCGATGCACGCCGGGATGCCCACGCCGTCGTACAGCGCCCCGCACACCGCGAGGCCCGGCAGCGCCGCGACGGCGCCGCGGATCCGGGCCACGCGGGCGAGGTGGCCGACCGGGTACTGGGGCAGGCCGCCGTCCCAGCGGGTGACGGTGGAGGCGACCGGCCGGGCCGCGAGGCCCACGGCCTCGCCGAGGTCGCGCAGCGATACCCCGACCAGCTCGGAGTCCTCGCGCCCCAGGTCGCCCTCGTCGCCGTACCGGCCGACCGAGGTGCGCAGCAGGAAGAGCTCGGGGTCGGCGCCCGCCCAGGCCCACTTGTTGCTGGAGAAGGTGGAGGCCTTGATCGTCCGGCCGTCGACGGGCGGTACGAGGAATCCGCTGGCGCCGCCGTCGGTGATCGCGGCGGGCAGCTCGGAGCGCCGGAAGGCCATCGTCACGAGGGCCATCGAGGCGTACTCGACGGACCGCAGCTCGGCGGCCGCGGCCGGCGCGAGCCCGTCCAGCAGCCGGGCGGCGGGCCCGGCCGGGACGGCGAGGACCACGGCGTCGGCGTCGATCGCCTCCGCGTCGGTGACGACCCTCCAGCCCCCGGCGGTACGCAGGACCTCGCGCACGGGAGTACCGGTGCTGATCCGCGCCCCGGCCGCCCGGCATGCCTCGGCCACGGCCTGCGGGAGCCGTCCGATGCCGCCGTCGATGCCGGAGAAGACGGGCCGCCCGGCCTGCTGGGGCTGCTGCGCGGCCGCCCGGTGCTGGAGTTCGCGTACGCCGTCGCCCAGCGAGGCGTGCGTACGGGCGGCCTCGAAGAGCTGCGGGACGGCGGCGCGCATGGAGATGCGGTAGGCGTTGCCGGCGTAGACCCCGCCGAGGAGGGGCTCCACCAGGCGGTCGACGACCTCGTGGCCGAGGCGGGCGGCGACGTACTCGCCGACGGCGACGTCCTCGCCGATCTCGGCGGGCGGCAGTTCGCGCTCGGCCTCGATCCGGGCCAGGCCCTCGGCGGAGAGCACCCCGGAGGCGGCGAGCGGGGCCAGGTCGCCGGGGACGCCCATGACATGGCCGCGCGGCATGGGCCGCAGCGCGCCGCGGGTCCACAGGTGGGCGGTGGCGGTGGCGGGCGGCTGGAGGGCCTCGCCGAGGCCCACGGCCCGGGCCAGCTCCAGGGCTTCGGGGCGGCGGGCGAGCACGGACTCGGCGCCGAGGTCGACGGGGGCGCCGGCGAGCTCGCCGGCGAGCAGCTTGCCGCCGAGCCGCGGCCCGGCCTCCAGGAGCGTGACGCGCAGGCCGTCGGCGAGCAGCCGGTGGGCCGCGGCGAGGCCGGCGATGCCACCGCCGATGACGACGGCATGGCGAGGCGGGGCCGCCGGGGCCGCCGCGCCTGCTGCGTCGTCCGTACGCATGTCCGCTTCGTGCATGGACACATCGTCTCAGACCGTTCACCGGCCGATCACCGAGGCCGGACCGTGACCGCATCGGGACCGGCTCGGGACCGCCAGAGCGAAACCCACGACGGGACCCTGTACGTCACAACGGCGACATCAGCCGATCCTCGGGGGGTACCACCGATGCGCACCAGCAATACAGGCACCGCTGTGAGACACCGCAGCGCGGCCGCCCTGGCCGCCCTGTCCCTGGCCGGAGTGCTCGCGCTCACCGGCTGCGGCGCCGGCCAGGACACCGCCGGCTCGGCCTCGGCCGACAAGGCCGCGGTCGGCGCCCCGGAGGGCGCGGCCCAGGGCAAGCCGGGGGCGGCCGCGGCGGCTCCCCCGGCGGCCGCCGGGACCTCGGGCTCCGATGCGGCCAAGAACGGGCAGCAGCCGGCCGCCGTACGCCCGCACGTCATCCGTACGGCGACGCTCGCCCTCGAGACGGCGGACGCGCAGAAGGCATTGGCCGCGGCCCGTACGGCGGCGGAGGGCGCGGGCGGGTACGTGGGCAACGAGTCCACCAAGCGCGGCGAGGACGGCCGGATGACGTCCACCCTGACCCTGCGCGTGCCGGGCGACCGCTTCGACGCGGTGCTCGGCGCGATGGAGGGCAGCGGGAAGCTGCTCAACCGCAAGGTCGAGGCGCAGGACGTGACCGAGAAGGTCGCGGACGTCGACAGCCGGGTCAAGTCGCAGCAAGCGAGCGTGGCCCGGGTGCGGGAGATGATGGACAAGGCCTCGGCGCTCAGTGACGTGGTGATGCTGGAGAGCGAGCTGAGCAGGCGCCAGTCGGACCTGGAGTCGCTGCTCGCGCAGCAGACGGCGCTGAAGGACCAGACCTCGATGGGCACGATCACGATGGAGGTCTCGGAGCCGGCGCCCAAGGCGGCGGAGAAGCCGAAGGACGAGGAGCCGACCTTCCTGGGCGCCCTGAGCGGCGGTTGGAACGTCTTCACGACGATCGTGCAGTACCTGACCCTCGTGGTCGCCGTCCTGCTGCCCTTCGCGGTGACGGCCGCGGTGGCACTGCTGTGCTTCCGCGTGTACCGGCGGCTGCGTCCGGCGAAGCCGAAGGCGGGACTGGCGCCGAAGAAGGTCCCGGCCGTACCGGGGGCGCGGTCCGCGGACCCGACGGAAAAGACCCACGTCCCGGACTGAACACGCATTCGGCCGTAGCGTGTTCGGTACGAGACGGCGGTGCGGAGGACGGGGCGGACGATGGCGACGGAACGACTGGTGGTGGTCGGCGGTGACGCGGCGGGGATGTCCGCCGCGTCACAGGCCCGGCGGCTGAAGGGCCCGGCGGAGCTGGAGATCGTGGCCTTCGAGCGCGGGCACTTCACCTCGTACTCGGCGTGCGGGATCCCGTACTGGATCGGCGGGCAGGTCCCCGGGCGGGACGAGCTGATCGCCCGTACGCCCGAGGAGCACCGCGCCCGGGACATCGACCTGCGCATGCGCACGGAGGTGGTGGAGCTCGACGTGGCCGGGGGCCGGGTCCGTGCCCGCGATCTGGAATCCGGATCCGAATCCTGGACGGGATACGACAAGCTCGTCCTGGCCACGGGGGCCCGCCCGATCCGGCCCCGGCTGCCCGGGATCGGCGCGCACGGGGTGCACGGCGTCCAGACCCTGGACGACGGCCAGCGCCTGATGGCATCTCTGGAACTCACCGAGGGGCCGGAGCGTACGGAGGGCCGCAGGGCGGTCGTCGTCGGCGCGGGCTACATCGGCGTGGAGATGGCGGAGGCGCTGGTCGCGCGGGGGTACGAGGTCACCGTCCTGCACCGCGGGCAGCAGCCGATGGCGACCCTGGACCCGGACATGGGCGCTCTGGTGCACGCCGCGATGAACCGGATGGGGATCCGTACGGAGTCCGGGGCGGAGGTCACGAAGATCCTCACGGACGAGGCGGGCCGGGTGTGCGCGGTGGCCACGGCGGAGGGCGGGGAATACCCGGCGGACGTGGTGGTCCTCGGCATCGGCGTGGAGCCCCGTACGGCGCTGGCCCGCGCGGCGGGACTGCCGCTCGGCGAGTCCGGCGGCGTCCTGACGGACCTCTCGATGCGGGTCCGGGGCCACGAGAACATCTGGTCGGGCGGCGACTGCGTCGAGGTCCTGGACCTGGTGGCAGGCCGGATGCGGCACATCCCGCTGGGCACGCACGCCAACAAGCACGGCCAGGTGATCGGTTCGGGCGTGGGCGGCGGCTACGCCACGTTCCCGGGGGTGGTGGGCACGGCGGTGAGCAAGGTCTGCGACCTGGAGATCGCCCGTACGGGCCTGCGCGAGAAGGACGCCCTGGCAGCGGGCCTGCGGTTCGTCACGGCGACGATCAGCTCGACGACGACGGCGGGCTACTACCCCACGGCTGCGGACATGACGGTCAAGATGCTGGCGGAACTCCGCACGGGCCGCCTGCTCGGTGTCCAGATCGTCGGCGGCGCGGGCTCCGCGAAGCGGGTGGACATCGCGGCGGTCGCCCTGACGGCGGGCATGACGGTGGACCAGGTCGTATCCCTGGACCTGGGCTACGCCCCACCCTTCTCCCCGGTCTGGGACCCCGTCCTGGTGGCCGCCCGCAAGGCCGTCTCGGCGGTGCGGGCAGCTACCTGAGGCCCTGGCCCCGGCCCGCGGAGCGCAGTTCGGACCGGACCGGCTCCAGCAGGCGGCCGGCCCAGTTGCGCGATCTTGTCGAGCCTGTCCGGATCAGCGGGCCGTCCGGGTGTGGACGTAGTCCACCAGGCGGGTCAGGGCGTCCGGGGGGGTCGTCGGGAGGACGCCGTGGCCCAGGTTGAAGACGTGGCCCTCCAGGCCCGACGCCGCCGCGAGGACCTCGTCCGTCTTCGCGCGCACGGCCTCCTCGGTGGAGAAGAGCACCGCCGGGTCCAGGTTGCCCTGGAGCGCCTTGCCGGGGCCGACGCGGCGGGCGGCCTCGTCGAGCGCGACTCGGTAGTCGACGCCCACGACGTCCGCACCGGCCTCGCCCATCAGGCCGAGCAGCTCGCCCGTGCCCACCCCGAAGTGGATGCGCGGGACCCCGTACGAGGCGACGGACTCCAGGACCTTCGCCGACGCCGGCATCACCGAGCGGCGGTAGTCCGCCGGGGCCAGCGCGCCGACCCAGGAGTCGAAGAGCTGCACCGCGGAGGCGCCGGCCTCGATCTGGACCTTCAGGAAGGCGGAGGTGATCTCCGCGAGGCGGTCCAGCAGGTCGGCCCAGAGCTCCGGGTCGCCGTACATGAGGGCCTTGGTGTGCTCGTGGTTCTTCGACGGGCCGCCCTCGACCAGGTAGCTCGCGAGGGTGAAAGGCGCACCGGCGAAACCGATCAACGGCGTGGCGCCCAGTTCACCCGTGAGCATGCCGATCGCCTCGGTGACGTACGAGACGTCCTCCGGGGTGAGGTCGCGCAGCTGTGCGAGGTCCTCGCGGCGGCGGATCGGCTGGGCGACGACCGGGCCGATGCCCGGCTTGATGTCCAGGTCGATGCCGATGGCCTTCAGCGGGACCACGATGTCGGAGAAGAAGATCGCCGCGTCCACGTTGTGGCGGCGGACCGGCTGGAGCGTGATCTCCGTGACCAGGTCGGGCCGCATGCACGACTCCAGCATCTGGGTCCCCTCGCGCACCTTGCGGTACTCGGGGAGCGAGCGCCCGGCCTGCCGCATGAACCACACCGGGGTGTGCGGCACCGGCTCCCGCCGGCACGCCTTCAGGAAGGCGGAATCGTACGTCTGACTCGGCTGGCCCTGGAATGGGGTCTCCCCGGCGCCGGCGGAGCCGTGCGCGAGGGGAAGGTCGTTGGCGCTCACGCGCCAAATCTTCGCACGTATGAAGAAGTGCCCGGCCCGGCGCGGGTGTCCCTGCGCCGCACCGACGCTCGTTCCGCCTAGTCTTCCCCGCATGGCTGCGGCTCAGGGACGATTTTCAGATGGCGCTGACGGTGTGGACAGCGCGAAGGAGAGCTCCGTCCCGCTCCCGTTCCGACGCGCGGTCGACGGATTGAAGAAGGCGCGCCTGCGTCCGGGGATCGAGATCGACCCCACCAGACCGCCCCAGCGCCTGGCCCCGCACGCCTACGCCCTGGAGGCCGCGGTCGTGGACGGCGAGGACGACCTGGCCGACGGCCGGCTCATCCTGCTCCACGATCCGTCCGGGCACGAGGCCTGGCACGGGACCTTCCGGCTGGTGACGCTGGTACGCGCCGAGCTCGAGCCCGAGATGGCCGCCGACCCCCTCCTCCCCGAGGTGTGCTGGTCCTGGCTGACCGGGGCGCTGGAGGCGCGCGGCCTGGCGTACGGGGAGGCGAGCGGGACCGTGACCATGGCGAGCTCGCACTACTTCGGCGGACTCGCGGAGCGGCGGCCGGCCACGCAGATCGAGATCAGAGCCTCGTGGACGCCGCGCGAGGGCGTGGGCGGGGTGCCGGACACCTCGGCGCACCTGTCGGCGTGGTGCGAGCTGCTGTGCCAGATCGCGGGGCTCCCGCCGGTCGGGCCGACGGACTCGGGGACGGGTGTGGTCTCCCTGCCACAGCGGCGCGGTCCGCACCACCCGTAGCCGTAGCGCCGTACGGCGCCACCCGGGCGGTCCAACGGGTCTGCACTTCGTCCGAATGCACCGCGCCCCGTAGAACGGCCGATCGAGCGCCGGAGGCGGGGTGTCGGAACCGGGCGCCCGTTGTGGGCTTCTGATCACCCGATGATCGATCGTGCGTCCGAATTGCCCGAATTGTTACTCACCAAATCGTGATCATTCCCTAAAGCCGGGCGGGTGACGTGCCGAAGGAGTCAGTGACCATCCGCACGGTTCGCACCGGCTTCCTTCCCCGAGCCGGCCGTCCCGCCACTCCCCCAGGAGGCCTAGGTGTCCGTTCTTCTCGAGCAGCCCGCAAGCCTGGTCGCCTACCGCCCGAACAAGCCGACGGCCATGGTCGTCGTGGCCGACCCGCGCGTGCGTTCCACCGTGACCCGCCATCTGTGGGCCCTCGGAGTCCGTGACGTGATCGAGGCGTCGTCCATCGCGGAGGCCCGCCCCCGCGTCGGCAGCCCGCGCGACATCTGCGTGGCCGACGTACACCTGCCCGACGGTTCCGGTCTCACCCTGCTGTCCGAGACCCGGGCCGCCGGCTGGCCGAACGGCCTGGCCCTGTCCGCCGCCGACGACATCGGCGCCGTACGCAACGCCCTCGCGGGCGGAGTGAAGGGCTACGTCGTCACCGGCACGCGGACCAACATCGGGCTCCCCACCCGGCCCGGCGCCGCCCCCATCGGCGCTGCCGCCGCCCGTATGCACCGCCGCCCCCCGGGTGCCCCGAGCCACCCGGGCGGCTACCGCGAGCTCTCCGGCCGCGAGGTCGAGGTCCTGCGCCTCGTCGCGGAGGGCCAGTCCAACAAGGCCATCGGCGTCTCGATGGGCCTGTCCGCCCTGACCGTCAAGTCCCACCTCGCCCGGATCGCCCGCAAGCTGGGCACCGGCGACCGGGCCGGGATGGTCGCCGTTGCCCTGCGGACCGGGATCATCCACTGACACCCGCCCGGCGGCTCCCGGGGAAACTCCCGGGGAAGCCGGGGAAACACCCGAGCCTCCACCTCGCGCCCGTCGACGGAACGTTCCGGCGACGGGCGCGCCGTATCCGCGGATACCCTTGAGCGGTGACCGACGCCCAAGAGACCGCAGCAGACCTGCGCACCACCACCGGGGGCGGCCCCCCGGACGACGTCGAAAAGGCGCCGATTCCGTTGCTCGAGCCCCGTGAGGGGATCCCTCCGGTGGTCGCCGACGAGGACGCACTCGCCCGCGTGGTCGCGGCCTTCGCCGCGGGCACCGGGCCCGTGGCCGTCGACGCCGAGCGCGCCTCCGGATACCGCTACGGCCAGCGCGCCTATCTGGTGCAGCTGCGCCGCGAGGGCGCAGGATCCGCGCTGATCGACCCGGTCGGCTGCCCCGACCTGTCCGCATTGGGCGAGGCCCTGTCCGGCACCGAGTGGATCCTGCACGCCGCCACCCAGGACCTGCCGTGCCTGCGCGAAATAGGCATGGTTCCCACCTCCCTGTTCGACACCGAGCTGGCCGGCCGCCTCGCCGGCTTCCCGCGGGTCGGACTGGGCGCGATGGTCGAGAGCGTGCTCGGCTACGCGCTGGAGAAGGGCCACTCCGCCGTCGACTGGTCCACCCGCCCGCTCCCCGAGCCGTGGCTGCGCTACGCCGCGCTCGACGTGGAGCTGCTGGTGGACCTGCGGGACGCGCTGGAGAAGGAACTGGACCGGCAGGGCAAGCTGGAATGGGCCCGGCAGGAGTTCGACGCCATCGCCGCCGCCCCGCCCGCGCCGCCGCGCAAGGATCCGTGGCGCCGTACGTCCGGCATGCACAAGGTGCGCCGGCGCCGTCAGATGGCCGTCGTGCGGGAGCTGTGGGAGTCCCGGGACCGGATCGCGCAGCGGCGTGACGTGTCGCCCGGCAAGGTGCTGGGGGATGCCGCGATCGTCGAGGCCGCGCTCGCGCTGCCGGCGAACCTGCACGCGCTGTCGGCCCTGCCCGGGTACGGGCAGCGGATGGGCCGGCGCCAGCTGGAGCAGTGGATGGCCGCCGTGGACCGGGCGAAGGCCCTGCCCGAGAGCGCGCTGCCGCAGCCGGGGGCGACCCCGGCGGGTCCCCCGCCGCCGCGTTCGTGGGCGGACAAGGACCCGGCGGCCGCGGCGCGGCTGGCTGCGGCGCGCACCGCCGTCTCGGCGCTCGCGGAGGGGCTGAACCTGCCCCAGGAGAACCTGATCACCCCGGACACGGTCCGCCGGCTGTGCTGGGAGCCGCCGCAGCGGCTCGAGGCGGACGCGGTGGCGCAGGCCCTCGCGGTCCACGGCGCCCGTCCCTGGCAGATCGAACAGGTGACGCCGGCGCTGGTCACGGCCCTGGCCGCGACCACCTGACGCCCCGGCTTCCGAGAGAGCCCCCGGCCCCACCGGCCGGGGGCTCTTTCTGTCCCGGTTCCGCAACAGGGACCCGGAGCCGCTTTTGAACACGCTCAAACCCAGCTAGCTTTTTGAACATGATCAACGACGGGTACGAGGCATGGGTACGCGACTTCGAGGCCGAGCGGGAGCGCCGCGCGGCGGTCGGGGATCCGGAGTGGGACCGGGGGGCCGAGCTCGATCCGGCGCTCGTACGGAGCCTGCAGCGGTTCCAGGTCGGTGAGGACGGGGACGGCTCGGCCCTGATCGGCAAGGCGGACCGGGCCGGGGACCCGGTGTACGCGCAGGCGGTACGGCTCTTCGTGGCCGAGGAGCAGAACCACGCCCGGATGCTGGCGCTGCTGCTGGCGGCGGGCGGGGCCGGAACCCTGGACGGGCACTGGAGCGACGCGGTGTTCGTACGGCTGCGCAGGCTGCTGGGGCTGCGGGTGGAACTGCTGGTGTTGATGGTGGCGGAGGCCGTGGCCCTGGGGTACTACCGGGCGGTGCGGGACGGGGCCCCCGATCCCCTGGCGGCGGAGGTGGCGGGGCGGATCCTCGCGGACGAGGAGCGCCACGTCCCCTTCCACTGCCGGCGGCTGCGCGAGGCACTGGCACCCCTCCCGGCGCCGGCCCGCCGGGCCGCCACCCTGACCTGGCAGGCCCTGCTCGCGGGCGCGGCCGTGGTCGTCGTCGCGGACCACGGCCCGGCACTGCGCCACCTCGGCATCCGGCGCCGCCGGTTCACCGCGGACGTGATCCGCTCCTCCGGCCCCCTGGCCAGGGCGATGTCCACGACTCCCGCCCCCGCCACCGCCGAATCCAGCCCTGTCGGCGTTTGAGGCGCGGGGGGGGTCCGGGGGCGGAGCCCCCGGCAACGGCGCCGCCGGAGTGTGACCTTCGCCGCTCCTCCCGGAGGGGGTGTGCACGCCGGTTACCGGCAAGTAGCATGACCGGGTGAGCGGGCGCTCAGCCACCGGCCGACCGCGCCCCCGCGCAGCAGTGCACACCCGCACCTGGAGGAGAGCCAACGTGCCTCGTACCGTCAGGGACGTCGTCTTCGTCGACGGCGTCCGCACCCCGTTCGGCAAGGCGGGCCCGAAGGGCATCTACAACGGGACCCGCGCCGACGACCTCGTCGTGAAGGCGATCCGGGAGCTGCTGCGCCGCAACCCGGACCTGGACCCCAAGAAGATCGACGAGGTCGCCATCGCCGCGACCACGCAGATCGGTGACCAGGGCCTGACGCTGGGCCGTACCGCCGGCATCCTCGCGGGCCTCCCGCAGTCCGTCCCGGGCTACTCCATCGACCGCATGTGCGCCGGCGCGCTGACCGCCGTCACCGCCGTCGCGGGCGGCGTGGCCTTCGGTGCGTACGACGTCGCCCTCGCCGGCGGTGTCGAGCACATGGGCCGCCACCCCATGGGTGAGGGCGTCGACCCGAACCCGCGCTTCGTCTCCGAGAAGCTGGTCGACGAGTCCGCCCTCTTCATGGGCATGACCGCCGAGAACCTGCACGACCGGTACCCGACGATCACCAAGCTCCGCGCCGACGAGTACGCCGTGCGCTCGCAGGAGAAGGCCGCCAAGGCGTACGCCGACGGCAAGATCCAGCAGGACCTGGTCCCGATCTCGGTGCGCAACACCAACGAGGCGGCCGGTGAGACGGGCTGGGGCCTGGTCACCACCGACGAGCCGATGCGCCCGGGTACCACGCTGGAGAACCTGGCCGGCCTGAAGACCCCGTTCCGTACGCACGGCCGGGTCACCGCGGGCAACGCCGCCGGTCTCAACGACGGTGCCACCGCCGCGATCATCGCGTCCGAGGACTTCGCCCGCGAGAACAACCTCCCGGTCAAGATGCGCCTCGTCTCGTACTCCTTCGCGGGTGTCGAGCCGGAGGTCATGGGCTACGGCCCGATCCCGGCCACCGAGAAGGCCCTCGCCCAGGCCGGCCTGTCCATCGAGGACATAGGCCTGTTCGAGGTCAACGAGGCCTTCGCGGTCCAGGTCCTCGCGTTCCTGGAGCACTACGGCATCGCCGACGACGACGCCCGCGTCAACCAGTACGGCGGCGCGATCGCGTTCGGCCACCCGCTGGCCTCCTCCGGCGTCCGTCTGATGACGCAGCTGGCCCGCCAGTTCGAGGAGCAGCCGCACGTCCGCTACGGCCTGACCACCATGTGCGTCGGCTTCGGCATGGGCGCCACGGTCATCTGGGAGAACCCCAACTTCAACGCCGAGGGAGACTCCAAGTGAGCACCACCGCTGAGCTCCTGAAGGGCGCGGCCGAGCTGTTCCCGGACGAGGTCGTCACGTCCGCGCACGTCCGCCACCTGGACCTGCCGTTCGGCGCCGGGCGCTTCGCGCTCATCACGCTGGACAACGGCTTCGACCACACCAAGCCGACCACCTTCGGCCCGCAGTCCCTCGCCAACCTGAACGCGGCGATCGACCAGGTCGAGCAGGAGGCCCTCGCGGGCTCCATCGTCGGCGCGGGCATCACCGGCAAGCCGTTCATCTTCGCGGTCGGCGCCGACCTCAAGGGTGTCGAGCTGCTCAAGCAGCACGACGAGGCGCTCGCCATCGGCAAGGGCGGCCACGACGTCTTCAAGCGTCTGTCCGCGCTGGCCGTCCCCACCTTCGCGTACTACAACGGCGCGGCGATGGGCGGCGGTGTCGAGGTCGGTCTGCACTGCACCTACCGCACCGTCTCGAAGGCCATCCCGGCCTTCTCGCTGCCCGAGGTCTTCCTCGGCCTGGTTCCCGGCTGGGGCGGCTGCGCCATCCTGCCGAACCTGATCGGCGCCGAGCGCGCGGTCTCGGTGATCATCGAGAACTCGCTCAACCAGAACAAGCAGCTGCGCGGCAAGCAGGTCTTCGACCTGGGCATCGCCGACGCGCTGTTCGAGGGCGCGGACTTCCTGGAGCAGTCGCTCCTGTGGACCGCGAACGTCCTGAACGGCACCACCGAGGTCGTCCGCGACGAGATCGACCGCGGCGAGGCCTGGGACGCGGCCGTCGCCAAGGGCCGCTTCATCGCGGACTCCAAGGTGCACGGCGCCGCTCCCGCCGCCTACCGCGCGCTGGACATCATCGCCGCGGCCAAGGACGGCGACCTCCAGGCCGGCTTCGACGCCGAGGACACGGCCCTGGCCGACCTCATCATGGGCGGCGAGCTGCGCTCGGGCATCTACGCCTTCAACCTGGTCCAGAAGCGCGCCAAGCGCCCGGCCGGCGCCCCGGACAAGTCGCTGGCCCGTCCGGTCACCAAGGTCGGCGTCGTCGGCGCGGGCCTGATGGCCTCGCAGCTGGCGCTGCTCTTCCTGCGCCGCCTGGAGGTGCCGGTGGTCCTCACCGACATCGACCAGGAGCGCGTGGACAAGGGTGTGGGCTACGTCCACGCCGAGATCCAGAAGCTGCTCGGCAAGGGCCGCATCAACCAGGACAAGGCCAACCGCCTGACCGCCCTGGTGACCGGTGTCCTGGACAAGGCCGAGGGCTTCGCGGACGCGGACTTCATCATCGAGGCCGTGTTCGAGGAGATGTCCGTCAAGCAGAAGGTGTTCGCGGAGGTCGAGGCGGTCGCCCCGGCGCACGCGATCCTCGCCACCAACACCTCCTCGCTGTCGGTGTCGGAGATGGCCTCCAAGCTCCAGCACCCGGAGCGCGTGGTCGGCTTCCACTTCTTCAACCCGGTCGCGATCCTCCCGCTGCTGGAGATCGTCCGCGGTGAGCAGACGGACGACGCCTCGCTGGCCACGGCCTTCGGTGTCGCGCGGAAGCTGAAGAAGACCGCGGTCCTCACCAAGGACGCCCCGGCGTTCGTCGTGAACCGCATCCTGACCCGCTTCATGGGCGAGATCCAGAACGTCATCGACGAGGGCACCCCGGTGGTCACGGCGGAGAAGGCCATCGAGCCGCTCGGCCTGCCGATGTCCCCGCTGGTGCTGCTGGAGCTCGTGGGCCCGGCGATCGGTCTGCACGTCTCGGAGACCCTGAACCGCGCCTTCCCGGAGCGCTTCACCGTCTCCCCGAACCTCGCTGCGGTCGTCAAGGCCGGCAAGCGCGGCTTCTACGTCTACGATTCCGGCAAGCCGGAGCTGGACCCCGAGGTCGCCGCGCTCCTGGTCCAGGGCGATGTCGTCCTGACCGAGGAGCAGGTCCGCGACCGCGTCCTGGACGCGGTGGCGCAGGAGATCGGCCTGATGCTGGAGGAGGGTGTCGTGGCCGAGGCCCAGGACATCGACCTCTGCCTCATCACGGGCGCCGGCTGGCCCTTCCACCTGGGCGGCGTGACGCCGTACCTGGACCGCGAGGGTGTCTCGGAGCGCGTGAACGGCAAGAAGTTCCTCGCCCCGGGTCTGGCGAGCGTCCCGGCCTGAGGCCTGTACGCCCGTACGTACGCCCGTACCCCGGGCGGTGCGTGAGCACCGCGGACGCCCGCCCCCCTCGTGGGGGCGGGCGTCCGCCGTTCTGCGGGGCGGGGCGGGACCCGCAGCGGGGCCCGGCGCGGAAACCGCCCGTCCGGGCTGGCAGAATAAGGTCCATGGCGGATGGCAAGACACCTTTCAGCCGCCGGACCCTGCTGTTCGCGGGCGGCGCTGTGGCCGCCGGCCTCACCACGAGCGGTCTGTCCTGGGCGCTGCGCGCCGGGGCCGGCGAGCAGGACGATTCCCGGCCGGTGGTCGGCGAGTTCGACATGTCGACCGGTGCAGAGCTGCTCGCTTCGACTCCGCTGTTCAATACGACGGGTCCTCAGTCGTTCGCGTTCGACGACACGAACGGTCAGGTCTACACCCTGCAGACCGTCCAGGCCGGTATCCGGCTCGACGACGAGGAGGACGCGGTCGACTCGGGCGGCCGCAAGACCTCCGGCGATATGTGCCTGACCCGGCTGAGCAGTTCCGGGAAAACGCTCGGGCACATGTATCTGCGCGGCTTCGGCCACGGAATTTCCTGCGGCGTCGAGCCGACGGGCCAGCGCACGTACATATGGGTGGAGGGCAGGGCCGACGCCGAGAGCGGCTACGGCCGCACGGTGGTCCGGGTGCCGTTCAAGGACGGTTCGGTCCTCGACAGTTCCGACGAATCCGTCCACCATTTCGATCCGGTTCCCGGATCCACCGATGTCTCCCCCGCGCTCGACCTGCCCGGCGAACGGGTCCTGGTGAGCCACGAGGAGGAGGGCGTGCACCGGTTCTCGGTGTACGGGATGGCGGATTTCCTGACCGGGAGCTTCAACCCCGCACAGGTCATCAAGGCCGGGGTGCAGGTCCAGGAAGAGGAGTGGTTCCAGGGCTGCGCGCTGTACGGGGACTTCGTCTACGTACTGACCGGCAACCCGTATACCGGGCAGAACGGGGACAATCCGCGGAAGTCCGGCGGAAATACATATGTCTCGGCAATTGACGTCCGCACCGGCAAGGCACAAGGACGTCACCTCGTGACCGTGGCACCGGATCTGGCCTACCGGGAGCCGGAGGGAATCGCGGTCAGCCTGGCCGGCGGACGGCCGGCATTGTGCGTCGGATTTTCCGTGAAGGCGAAGGACCGGCGCGAGCTGGCGCTGTATCGCTACACCCTCTGAGGATCCGTGCAGGAGGGGCTCAAGAGGGACTGATGTCACATGTATTTGTGAAGATGCCCTAAATCATTGGCCTGTGGTTCACCAGGCGTTCTAGAGCCATCCATGAGGCTGCTTATACTACTGCGACACTTCACAGGATCCTTATACCTCCACGGGGGAGGCACCGCACCATGGGCTCCAAGCGGCTGCGAGCCGTGCTCGGCGTTCTGATCACGGCTGGGCTCATCCTCAGCTTCGTCGGGATGCTGGTCGCCGTCGCCTTCGTCTCGCTCCCCCTGTTCGCAGGCTGCGCCGCGCTCAGCTACGTCGCCGACCTGATGCTCCACAACACCGAGTCGCCGACGCTGGAGAAGCTGCGCGACTCGCGCTTCGGCCTCACCATGCGCTTCCTGATCCGGCAGTTCCTGCTGCTGGGCCTGTGCGGCGCCATCGCCGACATCGAGTCGTTCGTGGCGCAGATGACGACCATCGGCCTGCTCCTCCTGTTCATCCTGCAGCTCGCGTACGGGGCGCTCCTCAAGCACGTCCGCAAGATGCGCAACGAACTTCCGTTCACCACGCGCGGGCTGGACCTGGAGGCGCTCGGCATCCGCCGCATGCCGCACCCGTTCCTGATGAACAAGCACGTCCGCAAGACGCTGCACCTGGACATCCCGCTGGTGGCCGGCTCGCTCACCACCATCGCGACGGACGACTGGCGCTTCGTCACGTACGGCATGATCACCACCGTCTTCCTCGCCTATTTCTCGCTGCTGGTGCTGGTGCCCGATGCGCGCAACGCGCTCAAGCTGCCCACCACCGACGAGGCCATCGAGGAGCTCAACCACCAGCTGGCGGAATACCGCCCCCAGGTCGCGCTCTACTTCACCTTCGCCGCCGTCTCCAAAGACTTCATGTACCAGGTGAACATGTGGCTGGAGTCGCTGGAGTCGCTGGAGCTGCGGCCCATCATCGTGCTGCGCGAGCGAGCCACCCTGCGCTACCTGGACGCCACCTCGGTTCCCGTCATCTGCATTCCGAAGGCGGACAATCTCGCACGTATCGAGATGAACGAACTCCGTGTCGCCCTCTACCCCGGCAACGCCGGCAAGAACGTGCACATGCTGCAGCGCGCCGAGGTCAAGCACGTCTTCATCGGCCACGGCGACAGCGACAAGCTCGCGAGCAGCAACCGGGTCAGCAAGGTCTTCGACGAGATCTGGGTGGCCGGCCGGGCCGGCCGCGACCGCTACGAGCGCATCAAGCACGCCGTGTCGCACCACCAGATCGTCGAGGTCGGCCGACCCCAGCTGATGCCCCTGCACCGCTGGACCGGCCGGGTCGCGGGCCCCGTGCCCACCGTCATCTACGCCCCCACCTGGGAGGGCTGGACCGACGACGCCTGCTACACCTCGGTCATCCCGGCCGGCGAGAAGCTGATCAAGGCGCTGCTCGACTACGAGCGCGACATCCGCATCATCTACAAGCCGCACCCGCTCACCGGCTCGCGCTCCGCCGAGGCCGCCGCCGCCCACCGCCGCGTCATCGCCCTCCTCGAGGAGGACAACGCCCGGCGCTTCGGCCGCAACCTCACCGACTCCAAGGCCGCCGCCAAGAAGCTCGCCCGGATCGACCAGCGCATCGCCGACCTCTCCGAGCGCGGCGTCCGCTCCAAGTACCCGGACCTCACCGAGGAGGAGCGGACCGCGCGCATCCGGCGCAGCCGCAACCAGGCCGGCGCCCTGTACTGGAGCGCCGTTCCCGACGGCGCGCACCACGTGGTGACCGAGCGGATCCCGGCCCTGTACGACTGCTTCAACCAGTCCGACCTGCTCATCGGCGACATGTCCAGCGTCGTCTCCGACTTCGTCGCGACCCTGAAGCCGTACGCGATCTTCAACCTCGACGGCCTGCCGGACGACCAGTTCCGCAACGAGCAGCGGACGGCGTACGCCTCGTACCTGCTGGACGGGGACTGCAACGGTCTCGCCGAGGCCATCGAGGCCACGCTGAACCCGCGCGAGGACCTCATGGCCCCGTACCGCGAGCAGCTCAAGGAGTACCTCCTCGGCGAGGAGTACCCGCCGTCGATCGTCCGCTTCAACGCGGCCGCCAACAACCTCTACCGGCGGGGGCTGCGCGACTTCCCCATCGAGTACCCGGAGCAGGCCCCCTACCCCGTGTAGGCGGGCCTCCCCGGTGCTCGAGTCGCACCGCCCGTCCACCCACCGCCCTGCCCGACCGCCGTGCCGCACCCCTCAGCTCAGGAAGAAGGAGCCTTGTCCTCCAGGCCCGTCCCCCACCGCACCGTCGCCGTCGTTCTCGCTGGGGGCACCGGCCAGCGCATCGGTCTCGAGATACCGAAGCAGCTGCTCAAGATCGCCGGCAAGCCGATCCTGGAGCACACGCTCCACGTCTTCGAGAACGCGCCGGACGTCGACGAGGTGATCCTCCTCATGACGCCCGCGTTCGTGGAGGACGCCCGCCGCATCGTCGAGCGGGCCCGGCTGGGCAAGGTCACCCGGGTCCTGGCCGGCGGCTCGACCCGCAGCGAGACCACCCGGATCGCCATCGAGGCCGCGGCCGCCGGGCTCGGCGAGGGCGAGGACTGCAACCTCCTGTTCCACGACGCGGTGCGCCCGCTGCTCTCGCAGCGCGTGGTGCGCGAATGCGTCGAGTCCCTCGAGCGCTACCAGGCCGTCGACGTCGCCATCCCGTCCTCCGACACCGTCATCGTGACCCGCACCCACGGCGACGACGGCGAGTTCATCACCGAGGTCCCCGACCGCTCCCGGCTGCGCCGCGGCCAGACCCCGCAGGGCTTCCGGCTCTCCACGATCCGCGCCGCGTACGAGCGGGCGGCCGCGGACCCCTCCTTCCAGGCCACCGACGACTGCTCCGTCGTCGTGAAGTACCTGCCCGACGTCCCGGTCCACGTGGTCACCGGCGACGACTACAACATGAAGGTCACCCAGCCCGTCGACGTCTTCATCGCCGACAAGCTGTTCCAGCTCGCCTCCCACGCCGCGCCCGCCCAGGCCGGCGAGGCCGCGTACCGCGAGCAGCTGGCCGGCAAGACGATGGTGGTCTTCGGCGGCTCGTACGGCATCGGCGCCGACATCTCCCGCATCGCGGAGGGCTTCGGCGCCCGCGTCTTCGCCCTGGGCCGCTCCACCACCGGCACGCACGTCGAGAACCTCGACCACGTCGAGGAGGCCCTGGCCAAGGCCTACGCCGAGACCGGCCGCATCGACTACGTCGTCAACACCGCCGGCGTGCTGCGCGTCGGCCGCCTCGACGCGACCGACAACGACACGATCCGCGAAGCGCTCGAGGTCAACTACCTCGCGCCCGTGAACATCGCCCGGACCTCGTACAAGTACCTGAGCGAGACCCAGGGCCAGCTGCTGCTCTTCACCTCCAGCAGCTACACCCGCGGCCGCGCCGAGTACAGCCTGTACTCCTCGACCAAGGCCGCCATGGTCAACCTGACCCAGGCGCTGGCCGACGAGTGGGCCGAGGACGGCATCCGCGTCAACTGCGTGAACCCGGAGCGCACGGCCACCCCGATGCGCACGAAGGCGTTCGGCCAGGAGCCCTCGGCCTCGCTGCTCACGTCCGAGTCGGTCGCCCTGACCTCCCTGGACGTGCTGCTGTCCGAGATGACCGGCCACGTGATCGACGTACGCAAGCAGGACCCGACGACGACGCCGGCGCAGCGTTCCGGCTTCGAGGCGGCGCTGGCGTCCGTACTGATCCAGACCACGGAGGACCAGGGGGTCTAGGCGTGACGTACACACCCGGACAGCAGCAGCCGCCGCGGAGGATCTTCGTGGCCGGCGACTCCGAGGCGGTCACCCGGCCGTACAGCTATCTGCCGATGGTGGGCTGGGCCCAGGCACTGCCCCTCTTCCTCACCGATGCGGTCGAGGTCGTCAACTGTGCCCGCGCCCGCGCGAGCTCGAAGAGCTTCCGCGAGCGCGGCCGGCTCCAGTGGATCCTCGACAACCTGGAGCCCGGCGACTACCTGCTGTTCGGCTTCGGCCAGATCGACTGGAAGACCGACCCCGGCCTGCACACCAAGCCGTTCTCCACGTTCCAGGAGAACATGGCCGCCTTCGTGCACGGCGCGCGCGAGCGCCAGGCCCACCCGGTGATCCTGTTGCCGTACGAACGGCGCCGCATGGACGCGCACGGCAACGTCGCCCGCTTCCTGGGCGACTACCCGCTCGCGGCCCGGCAGCTGGCCGAGGACGAGCACGTTCCGGTCGTCGACCTGTACGGCCAGAGCGTGCAGTGGTGGGAGGAGCTCGGGCCGGAGCCGTCCAAGCTCGTCTTCACCTATCTGCGGCCCGGTGAGCCGCTGCTGGAGAACGTCCAGGACGGGGACAACGTGCACCTGCGCGCGGAGGGCGCGATCGAGTGCGCCCGGTTCGTCGCCCGCAGCCTCGCCGAGCAGGGCGTCATCCCCTCCCCGTGGGTCCGCGACCTCGACCGCCGCCGGTTCTCCTACGAGGAGATGGGCTGGCTGGACGAGGAGACGTTCTCGCACCGTACGAAGTCCCGGGTGTCCGAGCCCGCGGCACGCAAGGAGTCCAGCGCGTGAACCTCCTCCGCCGCGGGCAGGCCGTCGGCGACACCCCGTCACTGGGCGCCGTGTACGCGGCCCTTTACAGCTCCGCCGACCCGCGCCGCGGTGTCTCCCCGGGCGAGACCGTCCAGTTCGGCCTGTCCGTCGCACCCGATCAGGGCGCCTCGCGCGGCTGCGCCTACCTGGCGGAGGAACCGCTGACCGCCGTCGGCGAGATCGTCGGCGTGCAGGGACTGGAGTACTTCCCCCGCCAGCGCTGGTTCCGGGCCCGCGCCGACGCCGGGGAGCAGACGACGGGGGTCCTGCACCTGCGCGTCGGCGACTCGGCCACGGCACGCAGCATCCGGCCCCGGATCCTCGTGGGCATCCCGGACGCCTCGGGCCGCAAGCTCGTACGGACGGGGAAACTCGCCGCCGAGCCCCTGCCGCTGCGGCCGGCCACCGCCCGTGGCCTGCGGATCACGACCGAACCGGACCGGCCGGGCACCGTCAACGTGCTCTCGGCCGCGCCGGCGGGAAGCACGGCCGTCTCCGTGACACAGCCGCGGGGCGGCCGGGCGCAGCTGTCGCAGGACGGCTGGGTCACGTACGCGCCCGCCCCCGGTTTCACCGGCTACGACCGGTTCGAGTACACGGTGAGCACGGCTGCGGCCGCCAAGCCGACCTCGCACGTGAACGTCTTCGTGGGCTCCTTGGAGCACATCCCGGGCGCCTTCCCGCAGCATCCGTCGGACAGCGCCCCGCGTCCTTGGCAATGGCCCGAACTCACCGGGGAGATGCCGTGGCCCCGCCCCGCCGCTCCGCAGAACTGACGAGGATCCCGACATCATGAACACCGCCGTCGTCGGCCCCACCGACGTCAAGGACGTGACGGTCGCCGTCCGGGTCTGCAATCAGGCCGCGGCGCTCGACGCCTGCCTGGCTTCCGTCTTCGTGCAGTCCATCGGTACGGAGCGACTGGAGATCATCGGCGTCGACGACGGCTCGACCGACGAGAGCGGGTCCGTGCTCGCGCGCGCGGCGCACCAGTACCCCGCCTTCGTCCGCGTGGGGCAGGTGTCGCACGGGCTGAGTCCGGCGGCCGCCCGCAACTGGGCGCTGAGCCAGGTGCGCGGACGGTACGTCATCTTCCTGGACGCCACGGACCGGCTGGCGCCCGACGCACTGGAGCGGATGGTCGCCGCGGCCGACGCGAACGAGGCCGATGTCGTGCTCGGCAAGCTGGAGAGCTCGGGCCGGCATGCGGTCGCGACGTCGATGTTCCGCAAGAACCAGGCCTACACCGATGTGTACGCCTCGCGCGTCTACTGGTCGCTGACGCCGGACAAGCTGTTCCGCACCAGCCTGCTGCAGCGCCGCGGGCTGGCCTTCCCCACCGACATGGTGATCGGCGACGACCAGGCCTTCACGGCCGGCGCCTTCATCGGGGCCGACAACGTCTCGGTCGTCGGCGACGCGACCTGCGTGGTCAAGGGCCCCTCGCCGGCGGAGCGGGCGACGCTGCCGGACCGGGTCGCCCTGGTCTCCCGGATGCTGGCCCTGGTCGGCTCGCAGCTGCCCGAGGGGCCGCGCCGGGACAAGCTCCAGTCCCGCCACCTGGAGGTGGAGCTCGGCAAGGCGACCGCGGCCGCGCTGATGTCCGCCACCGATGCGGCGGAGCGGGACCAGGCGCTGTGGGCCGCCGCCGAGGTGCTGCGCACCCAGGCGTCCCCGGGGGCGCTGGCGCTGCTGCCGCGCATGGTGGCCGTACGGTTCGCCCTGCTGGCGCAGGGCCGCTTCGCCGAGGCGCAGCGCATGGCCGCCTTCGAGGCGGACAAGGAGCGTCCGGCCGTCCGCAAGACGGTGGAGAACGGCCGGGTGTACACGACGCTGCCGTTCTTCCGCGACCCGCAGGTCGCCCTGCCGGACGAGCTGTTCGACATCACCGGCGACATGACGGTCACCCACCAGTTGGAGAAGGCCCGCTGGGACGGGCCGATGCTGCTGCTGGAGGGCTTCGCGTTCTTCGAGCAGCTGTCGACGAAGGACCGCGCCACCCGGGTGGTGCTGCGCGAGCGGACGAGCGGTGCGATGGAGAGCTGCCCCGTCACGGCCCGCAGGGACGACGAGCTGACCAATGCCAAGGGCAGGCCCCGGGCGATGGGCCGCTTCTCCTGCCGGGTCAACCTGGCGCAGACCTCGAGCGGCTGGCCGCTCCCGCCGGGCACCTGGGACCTGCACCTCGCGGTCGGCTTCGAGGGCGTGACCCAGGAGGTGCGGCTCGGCCCGCGGCGCGCCGAGGAGCTCGACACGACGGCCCGGATGCCGGTGCGGATCGCGGCCGCGCCCGGTACGCAGGGCTTCGAGCTGGCGGCCACCCCGTACTACACGGAGTCCGGGGGTCTCAGCATCGAGGTGTCGCAGCGGACGCCGCTGCCGCGGCACGCCTGACGGCAGGGCCGCGGGACGGCCGGGACGGCCTGCCCGCCCGTCCCGCGGCCTACCCGCCCCGCGCCCGCGTCCGCCTCAGGCGGCGTCCCAGGGGCCGAAGACCAGCCCCTGCTGGGTCGTGTCCTGCCGGGTGCAGATCAGTGCGCCGTCCGCGTCGAGGGCGGCCACGACGATGCGGCCTGCCGCGTCGACCGCCACCTGGGGCGCGTGCGCGCCATGGCCGCCGAGGGAGGCCCACCAGGTGCCGTAGCCCTCGTTCTCGGTGACGTAGGCGGTGAGTTCGATGTCCCCCTCGGCGCCGGTCTGCGCGAGCACCGTGCAGTCGTAGCCGCCGATGACGGCCCGGACCACGCCCGGCGCGCCCGTTCCGCCGGCGCCGCCGAGGGCCATCAGGCCGCCGCCCTGTGCGCCCGGCTGCCCGGCCCGCCAGGCGACCAGCGAGCCGTCGCCCGGGTAGCGCCAGAAGTACGTCACCCTGCGCGGGCCCGTCTCGCACAGGACCGGGGTGCCGGGAACGACCGGCGTGGGGATGCGGTCGGCGAGCTGGAAGCGGCCCTGGCCGACACCCACCCAGCGGTCGGCTCCGGCCCGGCCGAGGGCGAGCAGCTCGAGCGGCCCGCCCACCGACATGAGCGGGGCCACGTCGCCCGCGTACGGCTCCGGCGCCACCTGCTTCCAGCCGCCCCACGCGCCCTCGGCGTTGCGGCTGCGCCGCAGGACGCCGCCGTGGCGCAGGGAGACGAGGACGTGCGTGGAGCCCGAGCGCTGGTTGACGGCGATGCGCGGCGGGCCGGCCAGCCGTTCGTCGGCGGGGCCGCCGCGCAGGCCGGGGGTGCCGAGGCTGTGCCAGTCGATCATTCCCCGGCCCGGCTGGAACTGGGTGGAGACGATGACCTCCGGCCCCTCCGAGCCGTCCTGGACGGTCCGCAGGGCGACGAAGTGCACGTACCCCTCGCGGCTCTGTGCCATCGAGACGGTGCCCAGCCAGCCCGGGATCTCGAACACGTCGGGGCCGGTCCAGCCGGCGCGGGGGGCCGCGGCCTCGGTCCAGCGCAGCAGGCCGTGCGGGGTGCACGCGTAGGCCGTCAGGCGGCCGTCGCCGCCATTGAACAGCCAGTTTCCGGCCACCGACGGTGACCGGCGGGAACCTGGTCCGCCCGGGGCCGCATCCTGCGTCGTGCCGTCGGAAGTGGCGCCCCGGCTACCGCTTTTGCCTCGGATCACGCCACTGTCCACCCTTCTGCCGAGTATGTCCTGCTCACGTGACGGGGCTCTTCACCGGAAAGAACCAGCCACTCGAAAGTGTGTCTTATGATGCACCCCATCGATAATAGAAGGGCTCTGCCTCCATGACCGACCGGCCCTCGGCCACCACCCCCCCGTCCCGGCGCAAGCCGCGGCGCGGCGGCAGGCGACGTGCCCTGCGAATCGTGCTGCTGACGGTGGCCGTGCTCATCCTCGCGGCCGGTGGCGCGGGCTGGTGGGCCTACAGCCATCTCAACGGCAACATCGACAGCGTCGACCTGGACCAGGCGATCGGCGACAACCGCCCGAAGAAGGTCGTCGCGGGTGCGCAGAACGTCCTCGTACTCGGCTCCGACTCGCGCGCCGGGGCCAACGCGGACCTCGACCACGGCGATGTGAGCGGCGCCCGCTCGGACACCGCCATGCTGGTGCACATACCCGAGGGCCGGTCCAAGGCCACCGCGGTGAGCATCCCGCGCGACACCCTGATCAGCCGGCCCGAATGCAAGGACGCCGACGGCAAGACCGTCAAGGCCGCGAACCGGGTCATGTTCAACTCGGTCTACTCGCTGGCCGGACCGGCCTGCGTGGTCAAGACCGTGGAGCAGATGTCCGGGGTCCGCGTGGACCACTTCGTCGAGGTCGACTTCGCCGGGTTCAAGGGCCTGGTGGACGCGCTCGGCGGGGTCACCGTCACCCTGGACAAGCCGATGAGCGGAGCGAAGGGCGGCCTCAAGCTCGACGCCGGCACGCACCGCCTGAACGGCGCCGACTCGCTGAAGTTCGTCCGTACCCGCTACGGCTACGGCGACGGCAGCGACCTCGGGCGCATAGGGCTCCAGCAGCAGTTCATGATGGCGATGCTGTCGGAGATCAAGAAGCAGGACGCGCTCGGCAACCCGGCCCGGCTCTACAAGCTCGCCGACGCCGGCACGAAGTCGCTGACCACCGACTCCGACCTCGCCTCCCTCACCTCCCTGGCCGACTTCGCCCAGAGCATGAAGGGCGTGGACCCGGACACCATGGAGACGATCATGCTTCCGGTCGCCTACGACAAAGTGGACCCGAACCGCGTGGTCGTCGCCGAGCCGCAGGCGGGCCAGCTCTGGGAGGCCCTGCGCACCGACCAGAAGATCCCGGCGGAGGCGAAGAAGTCCCCCGCCAAGGGCTGAGCCCCGGCCGTCGTACGACGCGGCGGGCCCGTACGGGAATCACTCCCGTACGGGCCCGCCGCGTCATGTGCGGGGTACGGCCGGCGCTCAGAACTCCGCGTTCTGGCCGACCTTGTGCAGCCGGCTGTTGCGGTAGCCGTAGGCGAAGTAGACGATGATGCCGATGACCATCCAGATGCCGAAGCGCAGCCAGGTCTCGGCCGGCAGGTTGAGCATCAGCCAGAACGAGGCCGCGATCGACACGATCGGGACGAACGGCACCCACGGGGTGCGGAAGGACCGGTGCAGGTCGGGGCGGGTCTTGCGCAGGACGATCACGCCCAGTGCGACCACCACGAAGGCGAACAGGGTGCCGATGTTCACCAGTTCCGCGAGGGTCTCCAGGCTGGTGAAGCCCGCGACGATCGCGATGATCCCGCCGAGCAGCAGGGTCGCCCGGTAGGGGGTGCGGTACTTCGGGTGCGTCACGGAGAAGACCCGCGGCAGCAGTCCGTCACGGCTCATCGCGAAGAATACGCGGGTCTGGCCGAGCAGCAGGATCATGCACACGGTGATCAGACCGACGGCCGCGCCGAGGCTGATGGCGCCCGAGAAGAATGGCTGGTTCACCGATTTGAAGGCTTCGGCGAGCGGCGCGGTCGGGGACATCTCCGAGTACTTCTGCATGCCGGTGACCACCAGGGTCACGGCGACGTAGAGCACGGTGCAGACCAGCAGCGAGCCGAGGATGCCGCGCGGCATGTCCCGCTGGGGATTCTTGGTCTCCTCGGCCGCCGTCGCCACCACGTCGAAGCCGATGAAGGCGAAGAAGATGAGCGAGGCCGCCGTGAAGATGCCCATGACGCCGAAGTTCGTGGGCGCGTAGCCGAAGAGCAACTGGACCAGGGGCGAGTGCCAGCCGCTGACGCCCTCGGCCTGTGGCTGGGCCGGCGGGATGAACGGCGAGTAGTTGTCGGCCTTGATGAAGAACAGGCCCGCGACGATGACCAGCAGCACGACCGTGACCTTGATGGCGACGACGACCGCAGTGATGCGGGCCGAGAGCTTCGTCCCGACGACCAGGATCCACGTCAGCACCAGGACCAGCAGGAACGCCAGCAGGTCGAAGTGGCCGCCGGCATCGGGGCCGGACAGGGAGGTCGGCAGGGTCCAGCCGAGGTTGGTGTCCATGAGGTGGCGCACGTACCCGGACCAGCCGACCGCGACCACCGCCGTGCCGAGTGCGAACTCCAGCACCAGGTCCCAGCCGATGATCCAGGCGGGCAGCTCACCGATCGAGGCGTACGAGAAGGTGTACGCGGATCCGGCCACCGGCACGGTGGACGCGAACTCGGCGTAGCAGAGCGCCGCGAGAGCGCAGACGATGCCCGCCGCCACGAAGGCGAGAGAGGTGGCGGGTCCGGCGTTGTTCCGGGCCGCGATGCCCGTGAGGACGAAGATGCCGGTGCCAATGATGACACCCACACCGAAAACCGTCAGGTCCCAGGCGGAGAGCGACTTCCGGAGCGCGTGTTCCGGCTCCTCCGTGTCACGGATGGACTGCTCCACCGTCTTGGTGCGGAAGGGGCTGTTCATATCCCTACTCACCGACGCACCTCCGAACAGGTGTCGACGCACGCGAACGGGCCGGGAGGCCCACCCCTTCAAGGGTGATCTCCCGGCCCGTGACGTGCAACCGCGCGGCGATCTAGTGGCCGGTACCCGTCCTAGTCGACGGCGGCGGCCGGCTCGGTGTCGAACCGCCCGTCCAGCTTGGCGACCAGGCCGGTGACCTGGCGGGCGATGTCCGGCGCGGTCAGCCCGATCTCGGCCATGATCTCCTTGCGGAGGGCGTGGTCGAGGAAGCGCTGCGGGATGCCGAAGTCGCGCAGCGGCACGTCGACACCCGCGTCGCGCAGCGCCTGCGCGACGGCGGAGCCCACGCCGCCGGTGCGGCCGTTGTCCTCGACGGTGACGACCACGCGGTGCCGGTCCGCGAGCGGGGCCAGGGCCTCGTCCACGGGCTTGACCCACCGGGGGTCGACGACGGTCGTGGAGATGCCCTGCTTGTCGAGCAGGTCGGCGATCTCCAGGCACATCGGGGCGAGCGCGCCGACGGATACGAGCAGTACGTCCGGACGGGTGACCTCGGGGGCCGGGGTGCGCAGGACGTCCATGCCGCCGATCCGGCCGACGGCCGGGACGGCCGGGCCGACGACGCCCTTGGAGTAGCGCACGACGGTCGGGGCGTCCTTGACCTCGACGGCCTCGCGGAGCTGGGCGCGCAGCTGCTCGGCGTCGCGCGGGGCGGCGAGCCGCAGGCCGGGTACGACCTGGAGGATGGACATGTCCCACATGCCGTTGTGGGAGGCGCCGTCGTCGCCCGTGACACCGGCCCGGTCCAGGACGAAGGTGACCCCGCACTTGTGCAGGGCCACGTCCATCAGGACCTGGTCGAAGGCGCGGTTGAGGAAGGTCGCGTACACCGCGAAGACCGGGTGGACCCCGCCGGTGGCGAGGCCCGCCGCCGAGGTGGCGCCGTGCTGCTCGGCGATGCCCACGTCGTAGATGCGGTCCGGGAAGGCCTCGGCGAACTTGTTGAGGCCGACCGGGTGAAGCATGGCGGCGGTGATGCCGACGATGTCCGCGCGCTCGTGGCCGAGCTTGACCATCTCGTCGGCGAAGACGGAGGTCCAGCTGGCGGCGGCGGTCTTGACCGGCAGTCCGGTGTCCGGGTGGATCACGCCGACCGCGTGGAAGCGGTCCGCCTCGTGCTCGAGGGCCGGGGTGTAGCCGCGGCCCTTCTGGGTGAGGCAGTGCACGATGACCGGGCCGCTGAAGCGCTTGGCGCGCTGCAGGGCGGACTCCAGGGCCTCGATGTCGTGGCCGTCGATGGGCCCGATGTACTTCAGGCCGAGGTCCTCGAACATGCCCTGCGGGGCGATGAAGTCCTTGAGGCCCTTCTTGGCGCCGTGCAGGGTCTCGAAGAGCGGCTTCCCGACGACCGGGGTGCGCTCCAGGAGCTCCTTGCCGCGGGCCAGGAAGCGCTCGTAGCCGTCCGTGGTGCGCAGGGTGGCCAGGTGGTTGGCGAGGCCGCCGATGGTGGGGCCGTACGAGCGCTCGTTGTCGTTGACGACGATGACCAGCGGGCGGTCCTTGGCGGCGGCGATGTTGTTCAGCGCCTCCCAGGCCATGCCGCCGGTCAGCGCGCCGTCGCCGATGACGGCGGCGACGTGGTGGTCCTCCCGGCCGAGCACCTCGTTGGCCTTGGCGAGGCCGTCGGCCCAGCCCAGCACGGTGGAGGCGTGGGAGTTCTCGATCACGTCGTGGTCGGACTCGGCGCGCGAGGGGTAGCCGGAGAGGCCGCCCTTGGTGCGCAGGCCGGCGAAGTCCTGGCGGCCCGTGAGCAGCTTGTGGACGTAGGCCTGGTGGCCGGTGTCGAAGAGGACCTTGTCCTTGGGCGAGTCGAAGACCCGGTGCAGAGCGATCGTCAGTTCGACCACCCCGAGGTTGGGGCCGAGGTGCCCGCCGGTCTTGGAGACGGCGTCGACGAGGAAGGACCTGATCTCGGCGGCGAGCTGGTCGAGCTCCTCCTGGCTGAGCCGGTCCAGATCGCGCGGTCCCTTGATGCGGGTCAGCAGCACCCGTGCCTCCTTGCAGTTGCTTGCTGGTCTGTCGAGTCTAATGTTCCGTCGGCGACCGCGGTCATCGGGCTGCCGCACACGGGTCACAGCTTTGTCATGGCTGTAGACATCCCTGTGCAGATCACCCCGATGTCACACCTCACATTCGGGCGTATACCCACACAGGCGTACGCACAGATGTACGTGCAGACGTACGCACGGATGCCCGGTGCCACACGGGGTGGCACCGGGCACTGTGACCGGTCTTACCGCATCGGACGCGGTGTCAGGCGCGTCCGGCCGTCTTCTGGGTCTTGCGGGTGACCGAGTCGATCACCACGGTGGCCAGCAGCACCGCACCGGTGATCATGTACTGGATCGGCGTGGCGATTCCCTCGAGAGCCAGACCGTACTGGATCGAGGTGATGACCATGACACCGAGGAGGGCGTTCCAGGTCCGGCCCCGGCCGCCGAAGAGGCTGGTGCCGCCGATCACGGCCGCCGCGATCACGTTCATCAGCAGGTCGCCGGCGCCGGCGCTCTGGTTGGCCGCCGCGATCTTGGAGGCCCAGAAGAGCCCGCCGACTGCGGCGAAGGTGCCCGAGATGGCGAAGACCGCGATGCGGATCCCGGTGACGTTGATGCCCGCACGGCGGGAGGCCTCGACGCTGCCGCCGAGCGCGAAGATGTTCCGGCCGAACGAGGTACGGCGCAGGAGGAAGTCCGTGCCGACCAGGACCACCACGAAGAGCACCACCGCGAGCGGGAGGCCCTTGTACTGGTTGAACACCGCGGCGGGGCCGAAGGTGAACAGCGCCAGCAGGCCCGTGCGCAGCACGATCTCGCTCATCGGGCGGGACGGGACACCCGCGGCCTGGCGGCGGCGGCTGTCGAAGAACGAGGCCAGGAAGTACCCCACCACGGCGATGGCGGCGAGGCCGTAGCCCGCGGCCACGTCCGAGAAGAAGTACGTGGTGAGCTGGCCCACGACCCCGTCGGAGTCGAGGTTGATCGTGCCGTTGCTGCCGAGGATCTGCAGCATCGCGCCGGACCAGAAGAGCAGGCCCGACAGGGTGACCGCGAAGGCCGGTGCGCCGATCTTGGCGAAGAAGAAGCCGTGGATGGAGCCGATCAGGGCGCCGCCGGCGATGGCGACCAGGATCGCCAGCCACTCGTTGACGCCGTGGGTGACGGCGAGGACCGCCACGATCGCGCCCGAGACACCGCTGACCGAGCCGACGGAGAGGTCGATCTCGCCCAGCAGCAGCACGAAGATGATGCCGACGGCGATCATGCCGGTGGCGACCATCGTGATCGCGACGTTGGTGAGGTTCTCCGGGGACAGGAAGTTCTCGTTCAGCCCCTGGAAGATGGCCCAGATGATGACCAGGCCGATGACGACCGGGACGGAGCCCAGGTCGCCGGCCTTCATCTTGCGGCCGAACTCGCTCAGGTAGCCGGCCAGCCCCTGCTCGCGCACGAGCAGGCGCGGGTCCACCGCGGGAATGGCGTCCGCCGGGGCGGCGGGGTTGGCGAGCTGGGCCACCTCTTCCGCATGGGTGTGGTGTTCGGTGCTCACTTGCGGGCCTCCCCGGTACGGGCCGCACGGCGGGTCACGGCGTTGTCCGTGGCTCCGGTGATGGCGGAGATGATCTCTTCCTGCGACGTGTCCTTGACGGTGAAGACGCCGTTGTTGCGGCCCAGCCGCAGGACCGCCACCTTGTCGGCGACGGCCTTCACATCGGCCATGTTGTGGCTGATGAGGATGACGGCGTGGCCGCGCTCGCGCAGCCGCTCCACCAGGTCGAGGACCTGTGCGGTCTGCTCGACGCCGAGGGCGGCGGTGGGCTCGTCGAGGATGACGAGCTGGGGCTCGCCGAGCATCGAACGGGCGATCGCCACGGTCTGGCGCTGACCGCCGGAGAGCGAGGCGATGGGGATGCGGACACTGGGGATCCGGATGGACAGGGTGGTCAGGAGCTCGCGGGCGCGGCGCTCCATCTCCACCTCGTCCAGGACTCCGCGGCGCTTGAGCTCGCGGCCCAGGAAGAGGTTGCCGACGACGTCGATGTTGTCGCACAGCGCGAGGTCCTGGTAGACCGTCGCGATGCCCAGGTTCTGGGCGTCGTGGGGCTTGGTGATCGAGACCGGCTTGCCTTGCCACTCGATGACTCCGTCATCGATGGGGTGGACGCCGGCGATCGTCTTGACGAGCGTGGACTTGCCGGCGCCGTTGTCGCCGACCAGGGCGACCACCTCGCCGGAGTGGATCTCGAGTTCTACGTCGGTGAGCGCCTGGACGGCACCGAATCGCTTCGAGACCCCTCGCAACGCCAGCACGGGCGCAGCGGACACATGAACCATCTCCTTCGCCGCCTGACCGGCGGGGATGTCGTGCAGTAAGTGCAGGAGCGGGGTGGACTGGGGAAATCGTTCCTGCCCGGCGCCCCACGGGTGGCGGGGGAAGAAGGGCGGGGCGCCGGGCAGGCGTGGTGGTCCTGGTGGACCGGAGGCCGCGGGGGCGGGCCTCCGGCCGGCAGGACGCTGGGGCCTCGGCAGGCCCGGGGGGACCTGCGTGCGGCCGGGACCGGCCCGTTTCGGGGCCGGGATGGCCTACAGAGGGCCTGTGTGAGGCCCGGTCGGCCTACTTCAGGCCGAGGGTGGTGCAGGCGGCCGCGTACTTGTCGGTGCAGATCTCGTCGGCCGTGTAGACACCGTCCTTGATGACAGTGTCCTTGATGTTGTTCTTGGTCAGCGAGACGACGGGGACCAGGACCGAGGGGATGCCCTTGTCGGTCGGGCTGTCGACCTTGGAGGTGGTGACACCGTCCAGCTTCTCGCCCTTGGCAAGCGCGACGGCCATCTTCGCGGCGGCCTCGGCCTCGGGGGCGTACGGCTTGTAGACGCTCATGAACTGCTCGCCCGCAACGATCCGCTGCACACCGGCGAGTTCCGCGTCCTGGCCGGTGACCGGGGGCAGCGGGTCCATGCCGGCCGCCTTGAGGGCGGTGATGATGCCGCCGGCCATGCCGTCGTTGGCGGAGTAGACGCCGACGATCTTGTCCTTGCCGATCGCCGAGATCGCACCCGCCATGTTCGTGTTGGCGTTCTCCGGCTTCCACTCCTTGGTGTCGTACTCCTTGCCGATGGTCACCTTGCCATCGAGGACGGAGTGCGCACCCTTCTTGAAGAGGGCGGCGTTCGGGTCGGTGACCGACCCGTTCATCATGACGATCTCACCGGCCTTGGCCTTGTCGCCCAGGGCCTCGAGCAGGGCCTTGCCCTGGACCTTGCCGACCTCTTCGTTGTCGAAGGAGGTGTAGGCGTCGATCGGGCCCTCGGCGAGGCGGTCGTACGCCACGACCGGGATGCCCTTCTCCTTGGCCTTCTTCACCGATCCGGCGATGGCCTTGGAGTCCACGGCGTCGATGACCAGGACGTTCACCTTGTTGGTGATCATCGTGTCGACCTGCGAGTTCTGCGTGGTCGCGTCCTGCTTGGCGTTGGCGTAGACCACCTCGGCCTTGCCGCCGGTGAGTTCGGCGACCTTCTTCTCGAAGAGCGGCTTGTCGAACTTCTCGTAGCGCGCGGTCTGGTTCTCCGGCAGGAGCAGACCGATCTTGATCGCGCCACCCGCGGCGGCGGAGCCGGACTCCTTCGGCTTCTCACCGGCCTCCTTGGCGCTGCCACAGGCAGCAAGGGAAGCGGCCATGGCGGTGGCGGCGACGGCTACGGCGGCTCTACGCATGCGCGTGTTCATTTCTTGAACCTCCCTGACGAGGCCGCAGCGTTGCGGCCGAGGTGGACGTGAGTCAACCTCGGCCGCAGTTTGCCGTCAAGGAGTGAATCCTTAACGAGATGACAACGGTGCCATCCGTTATCTAACTGAAGGCAAGAGCTTGAGGGTCGGCGAACCGGCCAGAAGGGTCGAATCGCCCATCTCGCTCAGCACCAGGGCCAGCGCGCCCAGCACCTCGGCCCGGCCGCCCAACGACCCGGTGAGCACGGACAGTTGCCGTGCCGCGCTAGGGATCGCGTACCGCCCCACCGACTCACGTATGGGGGCCAGGATCAGTTCACCGGCCTCCGCCAGCGAACCACCGAGCACCACGCGGCTCGGATTCAGAACATTGCACAGGTTCGCGACACCACTACCCACATGGCGGCCCACGTCGGCGATGACCCGGCGGCAGCCCGGATCGCCCTCCCGGGCGAGTTCGACCACCCGCTCCATGGTGAGCTCGGGCCCGTGCGTGCTCTGCAGCAGCGGCAGCACGTACCGGGCCGCGGCGAACGTCTCCAGGCAGCCGCGGTTGCCGCAGCGGCAGACCGGGCCGGACTCGTCGAGGGTGATGTGCCCGATCTCGCCGGCAGTGCCGCCGGGCCCCCGGTAGATCTGGCCGTTGATCACCAGACCGGCGCCGACGCCGCTGGCGACCTTGATGTACGCGAGGTCCTTGACCCCGCGGCCGCTCCCCCACACCAGCTCCCCGAGCGCTCCGAGGTTGGCGTCGTTGTCCACGTACACGGGCACGCCGAGGCGCTGCGACAGCTCCTGGCGCGGGTTGATCCCGGCCCAGCCCGGCAGGATCGCGGTGGAGCCGAGGGTCCCGGATTCCACGTCGATGGGGCCGGGGACGCCGAGCCCCACTCCGATGACCTTGTCCAGGCCCACCCCGATGCCTGCGATCAGCTCTCCGACCAGGGCTTCCGCCCGGTCGAAGCCGTCCGCCCACGAGGCGTCCACGTCCAGCGGGGCGGACTCCTCGGCCAGGACCTGGTGGGCGAGGTTGCCGACCGCCACCCGCAGGTGGGTGTGGCCGAAGTCCACGCCGATCACGATGCCCGCGTCGCCGCTGAGCGAGACGCTGCGCGCCCGCCGCCCGCCGGCCGAGGTGTCCGTGACCTCAACGGTCCCACCGTCCTTGAGCTCGCGGACGATGTTGGAGACCGTGGCCGCCGACAGTCCGGTGGACCGGGCGATCTCCGCCTGGGTCAGCGAACCCGCGAGCCGCACCGCCCGCACGACCCGTTCGAGATTCGCGCGGTGCAGTGAAGACTGCGATCCGGGAGTCTGCACGACTCATCCACTCCTGCCCATAAGCGACGGCCGACCGTCGCCCCCCGAGCCGGCATCGCGGCTTGGTGCTCCGAGACCCCGGCGTCTCTCCAACTTGTGAACCTTAAGTCGAGCCTTTGGCCCTCCAGACGTCAAGAGGCTGACACAGAACGAATCGACCTCTACCGGTCATAAGTATGAAAGACATCCCTCTAGATCGTGCTACGGTCGCCGAGGCGCCGGTCCTCTGCGGCCTTTCCGGCCGGATCGGGCGCCCTGCAATGACGGCGCTACGCAAGGAGGTGTTCGGGATGAGTCCCGATCGAAGTCCTTGCAGCGCTCTCGTCGGCTGACCTTGATCAGCTGATCCTTCCCTGAGTGCGCACGGCTGCGGTACACCACCGCCGTCCCCGTGCGTTTCGGCATTCCTTCTTTCCCCTCCCCGCCTTTCCTTCCGCATGCCCCGGCCCTTCCGCCGGGCGTGCGTCATCCATGCCCATCGGCGTGTCCGCCGGCGCTTCGCGCCGCCCTGCGCCGACCCGTGATCACTCCACGTGACCGCGCGGCTCCGTGCTGCCCGGACGCAGTGGAGGGAGGTATTCGTCATGACCATGCTCACCCCCCGCACCCCGGCCAAGCTCGCGCCGCCGGGCAAGGGCCGCCGCGAGCGCAAGGCCGCCGAGCTGGAGTCCCGTACCCGGCTCGCCGGCGAGCAGCTCGCCGGATTCAGCGCCCGCCCCGGCGCCCAGGTCCTGCAGGACCTTTCCGCCACCCGCAACGGCCTCACGCACACGGAGGCGGCGCTCCGCCTGGAGCGGCACGGCGCCAACGTCGTCGCCCACGAGCGCGCCCCGCGCTGGTGGGTCCAGCTGGCGAAGGCGTTCCGGAACCCCTTCATCGCCGTCCTGGTCCTCCTGGCCGCCGTCATGTGGTGGCAGGACCCGGCCGATCCCGGTGTCGTCATCCTCTCGGTGATGGTGGGGATCAGCGGACTGCTGCGCTTCTGGCAGGAGTTCCGCTCCGGCCGCGCCGCCGACGCACTGAAGAAGCTCGTCACCACCACCTGTGCGGTGCAGCGCCGGGCCGGCAGCGGCGCGGGGCCGACCACCCTCGAGGTGCCCATGGACCGGGTGGTCCCGGGCGATGTGGTGAAGCTGGCCGCAGGTGATCTGATCCCGGCCGACCTGCGGCTGATCACCTCCAAGGACCTGATGGTCGGCCAGGCCGCGCTGTCCGGCGAGTCCCTGCCGGTGGCCAAGGCCGACATTCCCCCTCGCTCCGCCGGGGGGACCCCCGGCACCGAGGACTCCGGTCGGTTCGAGACCACCGACCCGGTCGAGGCCGACAACATGGTCCTCATGGGGACTTCGGTCACCTCCGGCACCGCCACCGGCGTGGTCGTCGCCACCGGCGCCGACACCTACTTCGGCTCGATGGCCGGCTCGCTGGTCGGCGAGCGCCCGCAGACCAACTTCGACGACGGCGTGCGCAAGGTCAGCTTCCTGCTGATCCGCTTCATGCTGGTCATGGTCCCGGTCGTGTTCGCGGTCAACGGCCTCACCAAGGGCGACTGGGACGAGGCCTTCCTCTTCGGCATCGCCGTCGCTGTCGGCCTGACCCCCGAGATGCTGCCGATGGTCGTCTCCGCCAACCTGGCGCGCGGCGCGGTCGCCATGTCCAAGCGCAAGGTCGTCGTCAAGCGCCTCAACGCGATCCAGAACCTCGGCGCGATGGACGTGCTCTGCACGGACAAGACCGGCACCCTCATCGAGGACCGGATCGTCCTGGACCGCTACCTGGACGTGCACGGCAACGAGGACCACGAGGTCCTGGAGTACGGCTACCTCAACTCCCACTTCCAGACCGGCCTGAAGAACCTGATGGACCAGGCGGTCATCAACCGGGTCAACGAGGCCGAGGAGGTTGTCGTCGACGCACGGTTCTCGATGGTCGACGAGATCCCCTTCGACTTCGCCCGCCGGCGGATGTCCGTGGTACTGGGCCGCAACAGCATCGTGGGCGACCTCGGCCGCTCCGAGCACATCATGATCACCAAGGGTGCGGTGGAGGAGGTCCTGGACCTCTGCACCCACATGACGGACCGCGGCCGGAAGGTCGAACTCACCGAGCAGCTGCGCCGGCACGTCACCCGCATCGCCGAGGACGACAACCGCCAGGGCCTGCGCGTCCTCGCCGTCGCCACCCGCACGATGAGCACTGCGCGCGACACCTACTCCGTCGCGGACGAGGACGAGCTGACCTTGGTCGGCTTCCTCGCCTTCCTCGACCCGCCGAAGGCCGACGCCGCCCGGGCCCTCCAGGGCCTGGCCGACAAGGGCATCGCGGCCAAGGTCGTCACCGGCGACAACGACCTCGTCGCCGCCCGGGTCTGCGCGGACGTCGGCATCGACGTCGGGCACGTGGTGCTCGGCAGCGAGATCGACACCCTCGACGACCCGGCGCTGCGCGCGCTGGCCGCCCGTACGGCGGTCTTCGCCAAGGTCAACCCGGTCCAGAAGGCCCGGATCGTACGGGCCCTGCAGGCCGACGGCCACACCGTCGGCTTCCTCGGGGACGGCATCAACGACGCCGCGGCGCTGCGCGACGCCGATGTCGGCATCTCCGTCGACACCGCCGTCGACATCGCGAAGGAGTCGGCGGACATCATCCTGCTGGAGAAGGACCTGACCGTCCTGGGGCAGGGCGTGATCCAGGGCCGGACCACCTTCGGCAACACGATCAAGTACATCAAGATGACGGCGTCGTCGAACTTCGGCAACGTCTTCTCGGTCCTGGTGGCGAGCGCGTTCATCCCCTTCCAGCCGATGCTCGCGATCATGCTGCTGGTGCAGAACCTGGTCTACGACATCGCGCAGCTGGCGACGCCGTGGGACCGGATGGACGAGGAGTACCTGCGGGGGCCCCGCAACTGGGACGCCAAGGGCATCGGCCGGTTCATGGTCTGCATCGGCCCGATCAGCTCGATCTTCGACATCGCGATGTTCGTGATCATGTGGAACGTGTTCGGCGCCGACAGCGAGGCGAACCAGGCGCTGTTCCAGTCCGGCTGGTTCATCGAGGGCCTGCTCTCGCAGACCCTGATCGTCCACATGATCCGCACCCGGAAGATCCCCTTCATCCAGTCCCGGGCCTCCTGGCCGGTGATGATGATGACCGTCCTCGCGGTGCTGACCGGGCTGTACCTGCCCTTCTCGCCGCTGGCCGGGTCGCTGGGCTTCGTGCCCCTGCCGGCGGGCTACTTCCCGTGGCTGATCGGCGTACTGCTGGCGTACTGCACGCTGACGCAGCTCCTGAAGACCCTGTACATCCGCACATTCGGCAGCTGGCTGTAGGCGCCCGGCACGACGGCCGAACGGACGGCCGGGGGCGATCGGCGTCGCCCCCGGCCGTCGCCGCCCCGCTACTTGAGGGTGGCGGAGGTGAGGCCGGCCTGGATCTGGCGCTGGAAGGACAGGTAGACCACCAGCATCGGGATCATCGCGATGGTCACGCCGGCGAACAGCACCGGCAGGTCCGTCTCGTACCCCATCTGGTACTGCAGCTGGATCAGGCCCTGGGTGAGCATGTAGCGCTCGGGGTCCGATCCGGTCTGCGGCTGCATCAGCACGGAGGGCAGGATGTACTGGTTCCACTGCCCCAGGACATTGAATATCCCGACGCTGATCAGGCCGGGCTTGGCCATCGGCAGCATCACCTGGAAGAAGATCCGGGTGTCGGAGGCCCCGTCGATCACCGCCGCCTCGTGCACGGCCGTCGGCAGCGTGCGGAAGAACGAGTGCATGAAGAAGACGGTGAAGGGCATCGAATAGGCCACGTACACCAGGACCAGACCCTGGTACGTGTTGAGCATGTCCAGGCGCTTGACCATGAAGAACAGCGGGACGAGCGCCAGGAAGACGGGGAACATCGCCCCGCTGACGAAGAAGTAGTAGAAGAGCCGGTTCCCCGGGAAGGGGTAGCGGGCCAGTACGTACGCCGCCATCGAGCCGAGCAGCATGGTCAGCGGCACCGAGAACGCCATCACGATCAGCGTGTGGGCGAAATAGTCGCCGATGCCCTTGTCCCAGGCCCGGGAGAAGGCGTCGAAGTGCCAGTTGGAGGGCCAGCTGAGGGCCGATCCGCCGATCTGGGAGTCGGTCTTGAACGAGCCGAGCGCCAGCCAGATCAGGGGCAGGACGATCAGTATCGCCCAGACGGCGAGGAACCCGTGCGAGAAGACGTTCAGCACCATGCCGTCGGAGCCGGTGTTCCCGCCCTCCTTGGAGCGGCCGCTGCCGCCGGACCGCTCGGCCGAGGCCTCGCCCGGTGCCTTGATCACTGTGGACTCTGCGGTCATCGGGGATCTCCTCTCAGAACTCGATGCGCTCGCGGCGGGTGGCGCGCAGCGTGATGACGGAGAGGATCATGGTCAGGACGAGCATGACCACGCCCATGGCGCAGGCGTAGCCGCTCTTGCCGAAGTACAGGAAGTTGCGCATCAGCACCGTGGCCATGACCTCGCTGTGGTGGTCGGGTCCGCCGCCGAACTGGCCGGAAGTCATGGTCGACACCAGGACGAACATGTCCATCGCGGCGATGCCCAGGTAGACCGCGGAGGTCTGCACGGAGTCCCACAGCAGGGGCAGCGTGACCTTGAGGAAGGTCTGGGCGCGCCCCGCGCCGTCGAGCAGGGCTGCCTCGTAGATGTCCTTGGGTACGGACTGCATGGCGGCCGAGAAGAGGACCAGGTAGAAGCCGACTCCGTGCCAGACCACCACCAGGAGCAGGCACCACAGGACGAGGTTCGGCTGGTTGAGCCATTCGACGGGGTGGGCCGGGTCCACCAGGCCCAGCTTGGTGAGGAATCCGTTGAGCAGGCCGCCCTCGTCGCTGCGGTACACCGCGCCGAAGAGCACGGCGAGGATGGCCAGCGAGAGGACCTGCGGGAAGAAGTAGACGATCTTGTAGACGGAGGAGCCGCGGACGCCCCGCACCCCGCCCGCCCCGCTGCGCCCTCCCGCGTTCACCATGAAGGCGAAGAAGAGGGCCAGCAGGATCGTGATGGTCGGGACGAACACCAGGAGCAGCAGGTTGTGCCACAGGGCGCCGCGGAAGACCTCGTCCTTCATCAGCGCCGCGTAGTTGTCCAGGCCGACGAAGTCGAACGTGGGCGACTGTCCGGACCAGTTGGTGAAGGAGTAGCCGAACGTCTGAATGTACGGCCAGATGACGAAAGTCAGGTACAGCGCGAGCGGCAGGATGAGGAAGCCGACGATGAAGCCGATCCTTCCCTTGCCCTGGGCTACTTGGCTCATGGTGTCCGTCCCTTGGACGATGTCAGCTGCGGTGGTTGTTCTTGGCGTTCGGGTCCTTGGCAGCCTTGTCTACCGCAGCCTGGGCCCGCTTGATCCATTCCTTTGGCTGGATCCGCTTGGCCATCAGCTCATTGGACGCGTTCTGGATCTCGGTGTCCATCTCGCTGTACCAGTCGGGGTACAGGTAGTTGAAGGTGTTCGTCCCGGCCGTCTTGACGGCCGCGACAGCCGACGCCGTGCCCGGGCGCAGCTTGACGTTCGGGTCGACGCCGTCCTTGACCACGGTGAGGGAGTTGGCCTGCTGGGCGAAGAGGGTCGACCATTCGCGGGACAGCATCGAGCGGAGGAACTCCAGGCCGCCGGCCTTGTTGGCGGCCTTCTCCGGGACGATGAAGGGCTCGCCGGCGCCGGCCCGGATGGCCTCGAAGGGCAGCTTGCTGTCGGCGAGGGTGGGGACCGGCAGGAACTTCATGTCGAAGTCGTCCGGGGTCTGCTTGAGCTGCTCGTTCTCCAGCCAGGAGCCGGAGGGGATGAAGGCGGCCTTGTACTGGTTCCAGGCGGTCTGGGACTCCGTGTGGGTGAGGCCGTTGGTACCGGCCATCAGCAGGTCCTTCTCGACGACCTCGTAGACCGCCTCGACGGCGGCGAGGGCGGCGGGGTTGCCCTCGAAGGCATTCGGCTCGAGGTTGTCGATCGCCTTCATGGCCTCCAGACCGCCCTTCTTGGCGATCAGGTCCATGATGACGACGTTGATGTAGTACGGGAACTTGCCCTGGTGGGCGAGTCCGCCGATACCGGCGGCCTTGGCCTTGGTGCAGATGTCGAGGAACTCGTCCCAGGTCTTCGGCTCGGCCCAGCCCTTCTCCTTGAAGAGCTTGCCCGAGTACCAGAAGCCGAACACCGTGTAGACGTAGTAGAGCGCGACGAACTTGCCGCCCTGGGTGCCCTGTTCGACGGTGCCGGGGATGAGCATGTCCCGGACCTTCTTGGCCGGGTCGTCGAGCGAGGGCGCGTCGAGCACCGGGGTGAGCTCGGCGAGCTGGCCGCCCTTGGCGAGGACGTCGACCTTGATCTGCTGGGCGCCGGAGTCGTCGATGACGTCCGGCGGGTTGCCGCCGTTGAAGCGGGGCTGGAGTTTGGCCGCGATCTCCTGGGTGCCCAGGTGGGAGCTGGTGGTGCCCCACTTCTTGTCGAAGGCGGCCTCCCAGGCCTTCGCGTAGTCGTCGCCGAACCCGCCCTTGAAGACGACGACGTCGAGCTTGCCGCCCTTGGCCACGCCGAAGGGGTTCTCCTTGGTCACCGCACCCTTGTCCGGCCCCTTCGTGGTGTCCTCGCCGCCGGAGGCGCAGGCGGACAGGAAGCTCATCGTGGGCACCGAGATCAGTCCCAGTGCCGCGGAGCGCTTGATCAGGTCACGGCGGCCGATGCCCTCACCAGTGGATCCCATGCTCATGTCCTCGCCTTCGTCAGAAGTGTGAAGGAGGCCGGAAATCGCGACGGTCACCGCGCATGCGGACATCACCGCAGGTCCCCGCCATCCCCCGGTCCGGTGCCGCTCGTAACGCGGTGATCCGGACGGGCACAGGTATAGTCCACTTCCGCTCGTGTGAGCAAGATCATGCACACGGTTGTCCATCAGCTTTTCCGAGTTGAGACCTCCCCGAAACCTGGCCCGGGCCTGGAAAAGCGGAAGGGCCGTACCCCCTTAACGGGGATACGGCCCTTTGGTGCCGCTAAGGCGCTCAGCCTCGGATGAGGTTGCGGAGCACGTACTGCATGATGCCGCCGTTGCGGTAGTAGTCCGCCTCACCCGGGGTGTCGATGCGGACGACCGCGTCGAACTCCACACCGGTGTCGGTGGTGACCTTGACCGTGCGCGGGGTGGTGCCGTTGTTCAGCTCCTCCACACCGGTGAAGGAGAAGGTCTCCTCGCCGGTGAGGCCCAGCGAGGCCGCGGTGGCGCCCTCGGGGAACTGCAGGGGCAGGACGCCCATGCCGATCAGGTTGGAGCGGTGGATGCGCTCGTAGGACTCGGCGATGACGGCCTTGACGCCGAGCAGCGCGGTGCCCTTGGCGGCCCAGTCGCGGGACGAGCCGGAGCCGTACTCCTTGCCCGCCAGGATGACCAGCGGGATGCCGGCGGCCTGGTAGTTCTGCGAGGCGTCGTAGATGAACGCGACCGGCGCGCCCTCGGCCGTGAAGTCGCGGGTGAAGCCGCCCTCGGTGCCCGGCGCGATCTGGTTGCGCAGGCGGATGTTGGCGAACGTACCGCGGATCATGACCTCGTGGTTGCCGCGGCGGGAACCGTACGAGTTGAAGTCGCGGCGCTCGACGCCGTGCTCGGTGAGGTACTTGCCGGCCGGGGTGTCGGCCTTGATCGCACCGGCCGGGGAGATGTGGTCGGTGGTGACCGAGTCGCCCAGCTTCGCCAGGACGCGGGCGCCGGCGATGTCGGAGACCGGGGTGGTCTCCATCGTCATGCCCTCGAAGTAAGGGGGCTTGCGGACGTAGGTGGACTGCGGGTCCCACTCGAAGGTGTTGCCGGTGGGGATGGACAGCGCCTGCCACTGGGCGTCGCCCGCGAAGACGTCCTGGTAGGACTTGCTGAACATGTCCTCGCCGATGGCGTTCGCCACGACGTCGTTGACCTCGGCCTCGGAGGGCCAGATGTCCGCGAGGAAGACCGGCTTGCCCTCGGTGTCGGTGCCGATGGCGTCCTTGGTGATGTCCACCTTCATGGAGCCCGCGATGGCGTACGCGACGACCAGCGGCGGGGAGGCCAGGTAGTTCATCTTGACGTCGGGGTTGATCCGGCCCTCGAAGTTGCGGTTGCCGGAAAGCACCGAGGTGACCGCGAGGTCGTGCTCGTTGATCGCCTTCGAGATCTCCTCGTCCAGCGGACCGGAGTTGCCGATGCAGGTGGTGCAGCCGTACCCGACGAGGTTGAAGCCCATCTTGTCGAGGTACGGGGTCAGGCCGGACTTGTCGAAGTAGTCGGTGACGACCTTCGAGCCCGGAGCCAGGGTGGTCTTGACCCAGGGCTTGCGGGTCAGGCCCTTCTCGACGGCCTTCTTCGCCACGAGCGCCGCGGCGACCATGACGTAGGGGTTCGAGGTGTTGGTGCAGGAGGTGATCGCGGCGACGGTGACGGCGCCGTGGTCGATCTCGAAGGAGGTGCCGTCGGCCAGGGTGACCAGCGTCGGGCGGGTCGGCACGCCGTTGGCGGAGGCCGGGGCGTCGGAGGCCGGGAAGGACTCCTTGCCCGCCTCGTCGTCATCCTCGACGTAGTTGCACACGTCCTGCGCGAACTGCTGCGAGGCGTTGGCGAGGACGATGCGGTCCTGCGGGCGCTTCGGGCCGGCGATGGAGGGGACGACCGTGGAGAGGTCGAGCTCCAGCTTCTCGGAGAAGTCCGGCTCGGCGGCCGGGTCCAGCCACAGGCCCTGCTCCTTGGCGTACGCCTCGACGAGGGCGACCTGCTGGGCGTCGCGGCCGGTCAGGCGCAGGTACTTCAGGGTCTCGTCGTCGATCGGGAAGATCGCGGCGGTGGAACCGAACTCCGGCGACATGTTGCCGATGGTGGCGCGGTTCGCGAGGGAGGTGGCGGCGACGCCCTCACCGTAGAACTCGACGAACTTGCCGACGACACCGTGCTTGCGCAGCATCTCGGTGATGGTCAGCACGAGGTCGGTGGCGGTGGTGCCGGTCGGCAGCTCGCCGGTCAGCTTGAAGCCCACGACGCGGGGGATCAGCATGGAGACCGGCTGACCGAGCATCGCGGCCTCGGCCTCGATGCCGCCGACGCCCCAGCCCAGCACGCCGAGGCCGTTGACCATCGTGGTGTGCGAGTCGGTGCCGACGAGGGTGTCGGGGTACGCCTGGCCGCCCCGGACCATGACCGTGCGGGCCAGGTGCTCGATGTTGACCTGGTGGACGATGCCGGTGCCCGGGGGGACGACCTTGAAGTCGTCGAAGGCGGTCTGACCCCAGCGCAGGAACTGGTAGCGCTCCTTGTTGCGGCCGTACTCCAGCTCGACGTTCTGCGCGAAGGCGTCCTTCGTGCCGAACTTGTCGGCGATGACCGAGTGGTCGATGACCATCTCGGCGGGCGAGAGCGGGTTGATCTTCGCCGGGTCGCCGCCGAGGGCCTTCACGGCCTCACGCATGGTGGCGAGGTCCACGACGCAGGGGACGCCGGTGAAGTCCTGCATGATCACGCGGGCCGGCGTGAACTGGATCTCCTCGCTGGGCTGGGCCTGCGAGTCCCAGTTGCCGAGCGACCGGATGTGGTCGGCGGTGATGTTCGCGCCGTCCTCGGTGCGGAGCAGGTTCTCCAGCAGCACCTTCAGGCTGTAGGGAAGGCGGGCAGAGCCCTCAACCTTGTCCAGCCGGAAGATCTCGTACGACTCGTCGCCCACCTGCAGCGTGCTGCGGGCGTCGAAGCTGTTCGCCGACACGACAGTCTCCTTCATGCATGAAATTCGCGCGTTTTACCGCAATCCTGCCGCCACGCCCTGTGGCCAATCCGCTAAGGTAAGGCTAAGTTAGGTAGTCCTTACCAGCAGGGGCGGCTGCGGTACGCCTTCGGCAGATATCTCGATGTCGAGATAACTCTAGTGCATTGCCGCGCCCTGGTCATGCACGGCATGGGGCAGATCACAGGGAAGGCGTACCGGAAGACGTACGCACGGTCAGCGCGGCCGGGACGGTCAGCTGGCCCGGCAGCGCGCCCTGCGGGGACTCCAGCAGCGCGACCAGCGCGGCGACGGCGTTCTCCCCGATCACCTCCGGCCGCAGGGTCACGGTGCTCACCGCCGGGTCTCGAGTCGCGTACGAGGGGTCCTCGCTCGCGCAGACGAGCCGCAGCTCGTTCGGTATCCGCAGCCCGTGCCGGGCGGCGGCGGCCAGCACCTGGCGGCCGCCGGGGTCGTACACGCAGTACACGGCGTCGGGGCGGAGGCGGCCGGGCGCGGCGAAGGCGGCGTCGAAGGCGTGCCCCTGGGCGTCCTCGGGGTCGAAGGGGACCACCAGCGCGGCCGCCCCGCGCGCGGCGCACCAGCGGGTGTAGGCGGAGGTGACGGCCTCGGTGTAGTACTCCCGGCCGTACGCGGAGTGCAGCGCGATCCGCCGGGCCCCGGAGGAGGCGAGGTGGTCGAGGACCTCGCGGGTGGTGGCCTCGTGGTCGTTGTCCACCCACACGTCCGCGGGCCGCGGGTCCGGGGGCCGGCCGTCGAAGACCACCGGCAGGCCGCGTGCGCGCAGTGCGCGGAGCACCGGGTCGCCGGCCGGGCTGTCGAGCAGGAGCATCCCGTCGACGGCGAGGGTGTGCCAGAGCGGCTCGGCGCCCCGGTCGGCGGGCAGCACGGTGAGGGCGTAGCCGCGGGCGTGGGCGGCTGCGGTGGCTGCGGTCAGCAGGCGCGAGAAGTAGGCGATCTCGACGAAGTTCCAGGCGGAGCCCGCGTACGTGGTGACGGCGAGGCCGAGCGTACGGGTGCGGGGGCCGCGGCGGGCGCTGTAGCCGAGGGCGGCCGCCACCTCGCGGACCCGGCGGCGGGTGGACTCGCCGACGCGGCCCGTGCCGCCCAGCGCGTGCGAGACGGTCGCGGTGGAGACCTCCGCGGCGCGCGCGATGTCGGCGATGGTCGGTCCGGGCCCGGGCACGGGGCCATCGTACGGACGGCGGTGCGGATTTCGTCGGTGGCGGCGGGTTCTGGTTAAGGGGTTAATCAAACAGTGTCCTGGCCACACCGACGTTTGGAGTGGCCATGACCTCTACTTCTCCTTTGTCCTCCCCCCTCTTGTCTTCTCCGCTCTCCCGCCGGGGCCTTCTCGGGGCCGTCGGCGCGGCGGGCGCGGCCGGTCTGCTGGGCGCGGGGCCCGCGGCCGCGGCCGCGGCCACCGCCTCCGGCGGGCGCGGTTCGGCCGCCCTGGTGATCCACAACGCCCGGGTGTTCACCGGGACCGCTGGCGGCGGGGGGCCGGTGGAGGCCGTCGCGGTCGGCCGGGACGGGAAGATCCTGGCCACCGGGAGCGGTTCGGCGCTGCGCCGGCACATCGGGCGGGACACCGAGGTCGTCGACGCACACGGGAACACCGTGATGAGCGGCATCCACGACGGGCACGTGCACCCGCTGGGCGCCGGCGACCGCTCCCTGCGGCCTTCGCTGGAGGGGGCGGAGACCACCCTGCCCGAGCTGCGGGAGCTGCTGGCCGGCTTCCTCGCCGACACCGGGGGCGCGGGCGCGGAGCCGGACGCCTGGCTGGTGGTGGAGGACTGGAATCCGGTCGGGCTGCTGCCGACCGGGAGCGTGCCGCACCACTCGATGCTGGACGCGCTGGCGACCCGCAGACCCGTCGCGCTGGTCGGCGGCGACGGGCACAACCTCTGGGTGAACCGGCGGGCCCTGGAGATCGCCGGGATCACGGCGGCCACCCCCGACCCGGTCGGCGGCCGGATCGTGAAGGGCCCGGACGGGCAGCCCTCGGGCGTCCTGAAGGACGACGCCCAGGACCTGGTGAAGCGGCACATCCCGGAGCCCTCGCGGGCCGAACTGGTCGCGGCCTGCGCGAAGGTGCTGGAGCTGGCGGCCGCGTCCGGGGTCACCACGATGATGGACGCCCTGGTGGGGCGGCACGAGCTGGAGCTCTACCAGGCCCTGTCGGCGGCGGGGAAGCTGCCGCAGCGGATCGTGCCGGCGATCCGGCTGGACGCGGAGCAGACCAAGGACCCCGCGGGCGCGCTGGCGTACGCGCGCGGGCTGCGGAAGGAGTTCGAGGGGGTGGGGGGCCTGCGGTTCGGGATGGTCAAGGTGTTCCTGGACGGGGTCATCGAGTACCCGGCGCAGACGGCCGCGCTGCTGAAGCCCTACCTGGACGGGAACGGGAAGCCGACCGGCAACCGGGGCGAGCTGTACACCTCGGCGGCGGACTACGGCCGGCTGACGGCGGCGTTCAACAAGGCCGGCTGGCAGATGCACGCCCACGGGCTCGGAGACCGGGCGGTACGGACGGCTTTGGACGGATACGCGTACGCCCGCCGGGTGACGGGGCAGCGGGACGCACGCAATGCCGTGGCGCATCTGCAGATCGTGGACCCGGCGGACCTGCGGCGCTTCGCGCAGCTGGGCGTCGCGGCGTGCATGCAGCTCCAGTGGGCCGCCGAGGACACCTGGACGATGGAGGCACTGCTTCCGTACATCGGGCCGGAGCGCCACCGGTGGATGTACCCGGCACGCAGCCTGGAGCGGGTGGGGGCCCGGCTGACCGGCGGCTCGGACTGGCCGGTGGACGCGCTCCAGGTGTGGAACCAGCTGCGGACCGCGATCGACCGGCAGGGCGCGTACGGCACGGGCGAGCTGCACCGGGAGCTGGAGGGGCTGAGCCGGACCTCGGTGCTGCGGATGCATACGTCGGGGACGGCGTGGCAGCTGAGGCAGGAGGGGCTGACGGGGACGGTGGAGCCGGACAAGGCGGCGGACCTGGTGGTGCTGGACCGGGATGTGACCCGCTGTCCGGTGGCCGACATCAGCGGGACCGGCGTACGGATGACCCTGGTCGGCGGCCGGGTGGTGCACGACGCGGACTCGGCGGCGGGCCGGGCCGCGGCGGGCCGCGCAGCCCGGGCGGGATCCGGTCCGCGCCCGGCGACGTACGCGGCGGTGCACGGGGGCCGCCACCACGCCTGCGGGCACTGACACCAAAGAGGACCTTTCGCCCCCTTTGTCCCCACAAGAGCGGGAACAGCTCACCCGCCTCCTCCGCCGGGTCGTCGCGCACCACGCACCCGCCGGTCCGGCCATGGAACCAGGCGGAACTGACGGTCAGTAACACCCGTCTGCCACACCCGACGCAGGGGTCATCTCATATCTGAGATACGGTGCATCCATGGCAGACGACTACCTCGTACGCATCGGCAAGCTCATCCGTGACGCCCGGCAGCACCGGGGCTGGACGCAGAGTCAGCTCGCGGATGCGCTCGGCACCAGCCAGAGCGCCGTGAACCGGATCGAGCGCGGCAACCAGAACATCAGCCTTGAGATGATCGCCCGAATCGGTGAAGCTCTCGACAGCGAGATCGTCTCCCTGGGCTACGCCGGCCCGATGCATCTGCGGGTCGTCGGCGGGCGCCGGCTGTCCGGCGCCATCGACGTCAAGACGAGCAAGAACGCGTGCGTGGCACTGCTGTGCGCCTCGCTGCTCAACAAGGGCCGCACGGTCCTGCGGCGGGTCGCCCGCATCGAGGAGGTCTACCGGCTCCTCGAGGTCCTGAACTCCATCGGTGTCCGCACCCGCTGGATCAACGAGGGCGTGGACCTGGAGATCGTCCCGCCGGTCCGCCTCGACATGGACGCCATGGACGCGGACGCGGCCCGCCGCACCCGGAGCATCATCATGTTCCTGGGCCCGCTGCTGCACCGGATGGACCAGTTCCGCCTGCCGTACGCCGGCGGCTGCGACCTCGGCACCCGCACCATCGAGCCGCACATGATCGCCCTGCGCCGCTTCGGCCTGGACATCACCGCGACCGAGGGCATCTACCACGCGAAGGTCGAGGCGGGGGTCTCCCCGGGCCGCCCGATCGTCCTGACCGAGCGCGGGGACACGGTCACCGAGAACGCCCTGCTGGCCGCCGCCCGGCACGACGGCGTCACGGTCATCCGCAACGCCTCCTCCAACTACATGGTCCAGGACCTGTGCTTCTTCCTGGAGGCGCTGGGCGTGCGCGTGGACGGCATCGGCACGACCACCCTGACCGTTCACGGCGTCCCGAACATCGACGTGGACGTGGACTACTCCCCCTCCGAGGACCCGGTCGAGGCGATGAGCCTGCTCGCCGCCGCGGTCGTCACGGAGTCGGAGCTGACGATCCGCCGGGTCCCGATCGAGTTCATGGAGATCGAGCTCGCGGTGCTGGAGGAAATGGGCCTCGACCACGACCGCTCGGCGGAGTACACGGCGGACAACAACCGCACCCGCCTGGTCGACCTGACGGTCCGCCCCTCGAAGCTCGAGGCGCCGATCGACAAGATCCACCCGATGCCGTTCCCCGGGCTGAACATCGACAACGTCCCGTTCTTCGCGGCCATCGCGGCCGCCGCCCAGGGCCAGACCCTGATCCACGACTGGGTGTACGACAACCGGGCCATCTACCTGACGGACCTGAACCGCCTCGGCGGCCGCCTCCAACTCCTGGACCCCCACCGCGTCCTGGTCGAGGGCCCGACGCGCTGGCGCGCGGCGGAGATGATGTGCCCGCCGGCCCTGCGCCCGGCGGTGGTCGTCCTCCTGGCCATGATGGCGGCGGAGGGCACCTCGGTCCTGCGCAACGTCTACGTCATCAACCGCGGCTACGAGGAACTGGCGGAACGCCTCAACTCGGTGGGCGCCCAGATCGAAATCTTCCGCGACATCTAACTCAGCCGCAGGTCAGGACGCCATTGCGTCCTCCGGGGCCGTCTGTGGGCCGTCGTCGGTGTCTCCGCCCCGCGAAAGACACCGACGACGGCCCGGCGTGAAACCGGTTCACGTGGTGGAGTGACACGCGTACGCTGCGGCGGTTCTGCACAGTGTTCGTCTGGGGGGTCATTCATGTTCCAGCGTCGGGGATTCGCCGTGGCAGCGCTCGTCGGGGCGGTGGTCCTGCTCGGCAGCGGATGCGAGGATGCCGCGCCGAAGAAGGGGGCGGACAAGCCGGCCGCTGCCACGACCGGTGCCGCACCCTCGGCCTCGCCCACTGCGCCCGCCATGCCCGCGCTCGTCGGGCAGAAGTTCACCGACGCCGAGGCCGCCGTCAAAAAGCTGGTCAGCAGAGCCGTCGAGGCCCGCAGCGCCTACGGCGACGTCCCGTTGGCCCCGGACCACGGCACCTGGGCGGTCTGCTTCCAGACCCCGGCGGCCGGGAGCCCCCTCGAGCCGGCGTCCGCCGTCGAGCTCTCGCTCGTCGCGCCCGGCCGGCCGTGCCCGGACAAGGCCGGCGCCGCCCTCGCCCCCTCCAAGGCCCCGGCGGCGAGCCGGACTCCCGCACTGCCGAAGCCGAAGACCTCGCCCCCGACCGACGGCGGCTCCACCGGCGGTGACGGGGGCGGCACCGGCGGCGGCAGCGGCGGGAGCAGCGTCTACTTCAAGAGCTGCGCCGAGGCCAAGGCCGCCGGGGCGGCGCCCATGCGGCGCGGCCGGCCCGGTTACCGCGAGGCCCTCGACCGCGACAAGGACGGCATCGCCTGCGACAAGTAGTGACAAAAAGGTGAGCCGACCGATGGGTTTCAGCCGCATGGCGGGGCGATCCTCGGCGCCCCCGGCGCGGGCCGGGCAGAATCGGCCCCGTCGGTACGGTGTCGAGGGGGCGGCCATGGCAGCAGTGGATACAAGGACGGAAACCGGTACGGAGGTACCCGCGCTCGGCGGGATCCCCCTGCTCGGTTCCCTGTTCGACCTGAAGTCGGACTCGCTCGGGACCTATCTGCGCGCCCAGCAGCAGCACGGCGACGTCGTACGGATCACCGCCGGCCCCCCGGGGCTGCGCGCCGAGCTGTACTGCGTCTTCTCCGCGGAGGGCGCGCAGCAGGTCCTGGCCTCGGAGTCGGCCAACTTCCGCAAGGACAACGCCTTCTACCAGGAGCTCCGGGACTCTTTCGGCAACGGCCTGCTGACCAGCCAGGACGAGGACTACCTGCGCCAGCGGCGGCTGGTCCAGCCGCTGTTCACCAAGCGCCGGGTGGACGGGTACGCCGACGCCGTCGCGGCCGAGACCCAGGCGGTCATCGCGGGCTGGGAGCAGGCCCCCGGCGCAGTGGTCGACGTCGGCGAGGAGATGATGCAACTCGCCCTGCGCGCGGTCGCCCGGATCCTCTTCGGCACCGACGTGGAGGCCACCGTCGACGTCGTCGACCGGTGTTTTCCGGTCATCACGGATTACGTGCTGCGCCGCGGCTACTCCCCCGCCAACATCCCGCGCACCTGGCCCACGCCGGGCAACAAGCGGGCGGCCGCCGCGATGGACGAGCTGTACGCGGTGTGCGACAAGATCATCGCCGAACGGCGCAGCGGCGCCACGGCCGGGGGCGAGGACCTGCTGAGCCTGCTGGCCGCCGCAACGAGCACGGACGACGGCGAGTTCGACGCCGCCGAGCTGCGCGACCAGGTACTGATCTTCCTGCTCGCCGGCCACGAGACGACGGCCACCTCGCTCGCATTCTCCCTGCACCTGCTGGCCCGGCACCCCGAGCAGCAGGCGCGGGCCCGGGAGGAGATCTCCCGCGTGCTGGGCGACCGTACGCCGGAGGCCGCCGACCTGGACCGGCTCCCGTACCTCACGCAGGTCCTCAAGGAGGCGATGCGGCTCTACCCGGCCGCCCCGGTCATCGGCCGCAGTTCGGTCGCGGCCACCGAGGTCGGCGGACGGACCATCCCGGCGGGCTCGGACGTGATCCTGGCTCCGTGGGTGACGCACCGGCATCCCCGGTACTGGCCGGATCCGGACCGCTTCGACCCGGACCGCTTCACCCCGGAGGCGGAGGCCGGCCGCCCGCGCTACGCCTGGTTCCCGTTCGGCGGCGGCCCGCGCGCCTGCATCGGGCAGCACTTCTCGATGCTGGAGTCGGTGATCGCGCTGGCGATGATCCTGCGGGCGTACGAGTTCGAGGCCGTGGACACCGACATCCCGCTCAGCGCCGGGATCACCCTGCAGGCGGACGGCCCGATCCGCTGCCGGGTCCGGGGCACGGCCGGTTAGCGGCCGGACAGCTCCGGACAGCGGCCGGCTTCCGCCGCCTGCGCGTCTCAGGCGGCCGCCGGGGCATGGTGGCCCTTGAGGCGTTCCAGGTCCGAGGGGCGGACCTGGATCACGAACAGCGCGATGACCGCGGCGATCAGGGCGAAGGCGGCCGCGACGATGAACGCGGCGCTCACGCCCGAGGTGAGCACCTGGTCGCCCCATGGGTCCGGTAGTTGGCCGGTCCGCAGGAAGAGGGCCTTCTGGACGGGGCCGGCCTGGCTCAGGAAGGCCGGGACCTGATCGTGCGCCTCGTTGCGGCTGGCCGTACCGAAGACCGTGACCAGGATGGACAGGCCGAGCGATCCGCCCACCTGCTGCGTCGTGTTGAGCAGTCCGGAGGCAGCGCCCGACTCCCGGTCGGCGACATTGGACAGGGCCATCAGGGTCAGCGAGACGAACTGCATGCCCATGCCGAGGCTGAACACGAGCACCGGGCCCAGGATGCTGCCCAGGTACGTCGAGTGGACGTCGGTCTGCGTCAGCCAGGCCAGGCCGGCCGCCGAGCACAGGGCGCCCGTCACCATGAAGGGTTTCGGCCCGATTCTGGGCAGCAGCTGGGAGGTGATGCCCGCGCCGACGGCGATGACGACGCTGACCGGCAGGAACGCGAGGCCGGCCTGGATCGGGCTGAAGCCCAGCACGTTCTGCACGAACAGGGTCAGGAAGAAGAACATGCCGAACATCGCGCAGGCGAGGAAGAGCATGATGCCGTAGGACCCGGCCCGGTTGCGGTCGGCGAACATGTGCAGCGGGGTGATCGGCTGCGGCGAGCGCCGCTCGTTGAGGAAGAACAGCAGGAGCAGGACCACGGCCGCCCCGAAGGAGCCGAGGGTGATCGGGTCGGTCCAGCCTTCCTGGGAGGCGCGGATGAAGCCGTACACGAGCGCGACCATGCCCGCGGTGGACAACAGCGCGCCTGCGAGGTCGAAGTGTCCGGGATGGCGCTCGGACTCGTGGATGACGCGCCTGGCCATCACGGCGATGGCCAGAGCGATCGGGACGTTGACGAAGAGCACCCAGCGCCAGTTGAGCCATTCGACCAGGATGCCGCCGGCCAGCAGCCCGATCGCGCCGCCGCCCGCCGAGACGGCGGAGAACACGCCGAACGCCCGGTTGCGCGCCGGGCCTTCGCGGAACGTGGTGGTGATCAGTGCCAGCGCGGTCGGGGAGGCGATGGCGCCGCCGACACCCTGCAGGGCCCGGGCTGCCATCAGCTGGCCCTCGTTCTGTGCGAGACCGCCGAGCAGTGAGGCCAGGCCGAAGAGCAGGATGCCGAAGATGAACACGCGTTTGCGGCCGAGGATGTCGCCGGTGCGCCCGCCGAGGAGGAGCAGTCCGCCGAAGGTGAGGGTGTAGGCGTTGACCACCCAGGACAGGCTCTCGGTGGAGAAGCCGAGGGCGGTCTGGATGTGCGGCAGCGCGATGTTCACGATGGTGATGTCGAGAACGACCATGAGCTGGCACGAGGCGATGACGAACAGCGCCAGCCCGTTGCCGCTGCCCCGGACCTTGCCGTCGGTCCCCTTGCTGGTCGGCGTTGCGTTCCGGTCCACCTTTCGACGCTAAACCTGCTACCGGGGGTACACCACTCGAATGGCCTAGGCCGCATGACATGTACAGTGTGCCATTTCACATGACACACTACGGATCATGGATGACTTCCTCAGGCTCTCCGCGAGCACCGGCCGCTTCACGTACGGCGCCCCGCGCGCGTTCTCCTTCGGGGACGACGGCCAGCTGCTCTGGTTCCTCCGCTCCACCGGCCCCGCCGACGCCTTCGACAGCCTCTGGGTCCTGGACACCGCCACCGGCACCGAGACCCGCCTCGCCGACCCCCGCGAGCTGTCCCCCGAGCCGGGCACCCTGCCGGCCGCCGAGCGCCGGCTGCGGGAGCGGATCCGGCTGGTCGCCGCCGGGATCGGCTCGTACGCGCTCTCCGGCGACGGCCGCAGCGCGGTGTTCCCGCTGTACGGGCGGCTGTACCGGGTCAGGTACGAGAGCACCGCCGCGGTCGCGGTCGACGGCACCGGGCAGTCCGCCGGGAAGCCGGCCGGCCGGCCCGAGGAGATTCCGGCCGCCGGGCCCGCCCTCGACCCGCGGCTCGACGCCGACGGCTCCCGCACCGCCTACGTCACCGACGACGCCCTGTACACCCACCCGGGCGGCCGGGTCAGCCCCGCCGACGGAGCCCGCTGGGGCGTCGCCGAGTTCGCCGCCGCCGAGGAGCTCGGCCGGGGCCGGGGCCACTGGTGGTCCCCGGACGGGGAGACCCTGCTGGCCGCGCGCGTCGACGAATCCGCCCTCCAGCGGCGCCACTTCGCCGACCCCGCGCACCCCGAGCTGCCGCCGGAGGACTTCGCGTATCCCGAGGCGGGCGGGCCCAACGCCGAGGTCCAGCTGTGGGTGCTCGGCCCCGACGGCGCCCGGGTACGGCTCGACTGGGACGCCGAGGCGTACCCGTACGTCTCCGACGTCGGCTGGCCCGCCGATGACACGGCGGAACGGGAGATCCTGCTGACCGTCCAGGACCGGCTCCAGAGTTGCGTCCTGCTGCTCACCGCCGACCCGGCCACCGGCCGTACCCGCGAGCTGTCCCGCACCACCCACCCCCACTGGGTCGACCCGATGCTGCCCGGCACCCCGGCCCGGCTCGCCGACGGCCGGATGCTCACCGCCGCCGACACCCCCGGCGGCGCCGCCCGCGGCCTCGCCGTCGACGGGAAACCGCTCACCGGGGACGGGATCCAGGTCCGCCGGGTGGCCGGCACCCACCGCGACCGGCTGCTGATCGAGGCCGGGCAGCGCGACCCCGCCGAACAGCAGGTCCTGCTCCTCGACCCCGCCACCGGGGAGCTGACCCCGCTGGCCGACGGACCGGGGGTGCACAGCGTCCAGGCCTCCGCCGGAACCCTGCTGCTGACCTCCGCCGACGCCGACGGGATCCGGCGGACCGTACGCACCGCCGACGGGCGTGAGTTCGAGCCCGCCGACCTGTCCGCGCCGCTGCCCTACCGGGTGGTCCCGCTGCTGGAGCGGGTCACCGAGCACGCCGTCCCCACCTCGGTGGTGTTCCCCCGCGGCCACGTCCCCGGCCGGCAGCTGCCCGTCCTCATGGACAGCTACGGCGGCCCCTGCTTCCAGGACGTGTCCGCCGAGCCGCGCCGCTGGCAGCACCGCCAGTGGTGGGCCGACCGGGGCTTCGCGGTGGTGACCGTCGACAACCGCGGAACCCCGTACGTCTCCCCCGCCTTCACCCACGCCGTGTACCGCGGGTTCTCCGAGGTCACCCTGGACGACCAGGTCGCCGCCCTGCACGCACTCGGCGAACGCCACCCGGACCTGGACCTCGGCCGGGTCGGGGTACGCGGCTGGTCGTACGGCGGCTACCTGTCCGCGATGGCGGTGCTGCGCCGCCCGGACGTCTTCCACGCGGCGGCCGCCGGGGCCGCGCCGACCGACTTCCGGCACTACGACACGGCGTACACCGAGCGCTACCTCGGGCTCCCACAGGACAACCCCGAGGTGTACGAGCGGGACTCCCTCATCCCCGACGCCCCGAACCTGATCCGGCCGCTGCTGCTGGTCACGGGCCTGGCCGACGACAACGTCCACCCCTCGCACACCCTGCGCCTCTCCCAGGCCCTGACGGACGCGGGCCGCCCGCACCAGCTCCTGGCCCTGCCCGGCGTCACCCACATGACCCCGAACGGCACGAAGGAGAAGCTCATGGCCCTGGAACTGGAGTTCTTCCGCCGCGAACTGGCCTGACGGTTGCGAATCGCTCAGACCGCGGAGTCCCGGTGCGGTCCCGTCGCGAAGGCGAGGATGTCGGGCACCGCCTCGTGCAGGCTCGCGAAGTGGCGGTGCACTCCGTCCACCGGGACCGCGGTGTTGACTCCCCACACCGTCATGCCGGCCCGCAGCCCGGACTCGACGCCGGACGGGGCGTCCTCGATGACCAGGCAGTCCTCCGGCCTGGCGCCGAGACGCTCCGCGGCCAGCAGGTAGGGGACCGGCGACGGCTTGCCCTCGGCGACGGCGGCGGCGTCCACGAGCACGCCCGGAACCGGCAGCCCGGTCCGGGCGAACCGCCCGCGCACCCGGTGCCCGTAGTTCGAGGTCACCAGTGCCCAGCGCCCCGGGGGCAGGCCGGACAGCAGCTCCGCCGCGCCGTCGAAGGCCGCATAGACACCGGACCGGACGTCTTCGTCCTCCAGTTCGTGCAGCGCGGCCAGGCATGTGTGCGGGTCCTGCTCCGGGGCCACCGCCGCGAAGGTCTCCATGGGGCGCGTCCGCAGCGCCACTTGATGGACGGCCCCGGGGTCGAGTCCGTACCGCGCCGCCCATGTCTCCCAGACTCGTCGCTGGTTGGCCACCGCGTCGATCAAGGTCCCGTCGACATCGAAGAGGACGTACCGCGCGGAGCCCGGCCGGGTAGGTTCGCTGGTCACGCCGTGATCATGCCATCAGCCCCGCGCCTGGCGGACGGCGGGAGGACCCCGGGCCGATCGTGTCGGCTCCGGGGTCCTCCTCCTTCCCCTGGATCCCCGTCAGTCACCGGGGAAGTGGCAGGCCACCTCGCGCGAGGCGGCGATGTGGAGCAGCGGGCGCTCCGTCCGGCAGATCTGCTGCGCCTTGGGGCAGCGCGGGTGGAAGGTGCAGCCCGGGGGCGGAGCGGCCGGGCTCGGCGGGTCGCCGAGCAGCACGATCCGCTCCCGCCGCCGTTCCGCCGCCGGGTCGGGCAGCGGTACGGCGGACAGCAGGGCCCGGGTGTACGGGTGCTGGGGGTTCTCGTACAAGCTGCGCTTCTCGCCGATCTCGACGATCCGGCCGAGGTACATGACGGCGACCCGGTCGCTGACCCGTTTCACCACGGACAGGTCGTGCGCGATGAACACGTAGGCCAGGCCGAGTTCGCGGCGCAGGCGCTCCATCAGGTTGACGATCTGCGCCTGGACGGAGACGTCGAGCGCGGAGACGGGCTCGTCGGCGACGATCAGCCGGGGGCTGGTGGCCAGTGAGCGGGCGATCCCGATGCGCTGGGCCTGGCCGCCGGAGAACTCGTGCGGGTAGCGGTCGATGTGCTCCGGGATCAGCCCGACCAGGTCCATCAGCTCGGCCGCCCGGCGGCGCGCGTCGGAGGCCGACCAGCCCTGCACGAGCAGCGGGTCGGAGATGATCCGGGCCACCGTCTGGCGGGGGTTGAGGGAGGAGTGCGGGTCCTGGAAGACCATCTGGAGGTGGCGGCGCAGCGGACGGAGTCTGCCTTGCGGGAGCCGGGTGATGTCCCGTCCGTCGAAGGCGATGCTGCCCGAGGTGGGCTCCAGCAGCCGCACCAGCATCCGGCCGGTGGTGGACTTCCCGCAGCCCGACTCGCCCACCAGGCCGAGGGTTTCGCCCGCCGCGAGATCGAAGGAGATCCCGTCGACGGCGCGCACGGGCGCCCCCCGGCGCCCGGACGCCGAGCGTCTGCCGGGGAAGGCCATGGTGAGATCGCGTACGGACAGCAGCGGATCGGGCGGCGCCGGATCCGCCCCGGCCCGGTCCGGCCGTGCGGTGGTGTCCGGGGAGCGGGCCTCTACGGTCATCGGGACGCCTCCGGGGCGGTCGGGGCAGTCGGGGCGGACAGGGCAGCCGGGGCGGTCGCCGTGCCCGGCACGGCGTCGGCCCCCGTGAAATGGCATGCGGCAGTGCGCCCGGCGATCCCGTAGGGCCGTGGCTCGGGCCGCTCGGTGGCACAGCGGCGCTGCTGCTCCGGGGTGCCCGCGGCGGCGAGGTGACAGCGCGGGGCGAACGCGCAGCCCGGGGCGGGCGCGAGCAGGGAGGGCGGGGAGCCGGGGATGGCCCGCAGGGGCTCGTCGTCGGCGTCGTCCAGCCGGGGCAGCGAGTCGAGCAGGCCCCGGGTGTACGGGTGCGCCGGGTCGGCGAACAGCTCGTCGACGCCGGCCTGTTCGGCGGCCCGGCCGCCGTACATGACCAGAACCTCGTGCGCGACGCGGGCGACCACTCCGAGGTCATGGGTGATCATCACGACGCCGAGGCCGCGCTCCTGCTGGAGCCGGGCGATGAGCTCCAGGATCTGCGCCTGCACGGTCACGTCGAGGGCGGTGGTGGGCTCGTCGGCGATCAGCAGATCGGGTTCGCAGGCCAGCGCCATGGCGATCATCGCGCGCTGGCGCATGCCGCCGGAGAACTGGTGCGGGTACTCCCCCGCCCGGCGGGCCGGTTCCGGGATGCCGACCTCGCCGAGCATGTCGACGGCGCGCCGGCGCGCGGCGGCCCGGCCGGACTTGAAGTGCACCCGGAAGTGCTCGGCGATCTGCTCGCCGACGGTGTAGTAGGGGTGCAGGCTGGACAGCGGGTCCTGGAAGATCATGGCCATCTTCCGGCCGCGCAGCCGGGACAGCTCCTTCTCGGACATCCCGGTGAGCTCCTGCCCGGCCAGTGCGATGGAGCCGCCGACCTCGGCGCCCCGGTGCAGGCCCATGACGGCGAGCGAGGTGACCGATTTGCCGGACCCGGATTCGCCGACGATGCCGAGGGTCCGACCGGCCTCCACGGTGAAGCCGAGCGCGTCGACGGCCCGTACGGAGCCGCGCGGGGTGGTGAAGGTGACGCGCAGGTCGCGCACTTCCAGCAGGGGAGCGGTCATGAGTACCTCACCCTCGGGTCGATCACGGCGTACAGGAGGTCGACGACGAGGTTGGCGACGACGATGAAGAAGGCGGCGAGCAGCGTGACCCCGAGGACCACCGGCTGGTCCGAGCTGACCAGGGCCCCGTAGAACAGCCGCCCGATGCCCGGGAGTCCGAAGATGGACTCGGTGATGACGGCTCCGGCGAGCAGCCCGCCGAGGTCCATGCCGAAGATCGTGAGGATCGGGGTCATCCCGGAGCGCAGCCCGTGCTTGACGACGACCGTGCGCTCGGGCATGCCCTTGGCGCGGGCGGTACGGATGTACGGCTCGGCCATGGCCTCGATCATCGAGCCCCGGCTCTGGCGGGCGTACATGGCCGCGTAGAGCAGGGCGAGCGCGGTCCAGGGCAGCAGCAGGTTGGCCGCCCAGGCGCCCGGGTTTTCGGTGAAGGCCTGGTAGGTGGGGTAGGGCAGCAGCCCGGCGACGCGGATGACCCCGTAGATGAGCATCACGGAGGTGAAGTAGACCGGCAGCGAGGCGGCTGCGACCGCGCCGACCATCAGGGCCTTGTCGGTGACGGTGTCCTTGCGCAGGGCCGCGGTGACCCCGGCGCCGAGGCCGAGGACGAGCCACAGCGCGGCGGCGCCGACGGCGAGGGAGGCGGAGACCGGGAGGCGGTCCATCAGCAGGTCCCACACGGGCAGGGAGTTCTCGTACGAGTAGCCCAGGCACGGGAAGTCGCACTGGACGGCGTACTGGCCGGTGCCGAGGGTGCGGCCGGTGAAGATCCCGGTGAGGAAGTCGGCGAACTGCCGCCACACCGGCTGGTCGAGGCCGAGGTACTCCCGTACGTCGGCCAGCCGTTCGGCGCTGCAGGTCTTGCCGCAGGCGGCCGCGGCCGGGTCGGAGGGCAGGACGTAGAAGATGAGGAAGGTGACGGCGGCGATGGCGAGCAGGACGCCTGCGAGGGCGAGCAGCCGGCGGCCGAGGTAGAGGATCACGTGCGGCCGCCCCTCGGGTCGAGGATGTCGCGCAGGGCGTCGCCGAGCAGGGTGAAGGCGAGTACCGCGAGGAAGAGGAAGGTGCTCGGGATGACGAAGTACATGGGGTCGGTCTCGTAGAAGGCGACGGACTCGGCGATCATCTGGCCCCAGGACGGGGTCGGCGGGCGCACGCCCACGCCGAGGTAGCTGAGCGCGGCCTCGGTGCTGATCATGCCGGGGATGAGCAGGGTGGTGTAGGCGATGACCGGGCCGGAGACGCCCGGGAGGATGTCGCGGGTCAGGATCCGCCAGGAGCTCGAGCCGCCGACGCGGGCGGCGTCGACGTACTCGCGGTGTTTGAGGGAGAGGGCCTGGCCGCGGACGACGCGGGCGACACCGGGCCAGCCGAAGACGCCGATGACGGCGGTCATGAGCACGATCCGGTTGACGTCCTTGGCCACCGACAGCATCGCGATCATGAAGATGAGGGAGGGGAAGGACATGGTCAGGTCCATCAGCCGGGACAGGACGGCGTCGGTGCGGCCGCCGAAGTAGCCGGCGGCGATCCCGGCGGCGGTGCCGGTGACCACGACGATGGCGGTGGCGGCGAAGGCGATGAGGAGGGAGACCTGGGCGCCGTGGACGACGCGGGCGAACAGGTCGCGGCCGGTGACGGGTTCGACGCCGAGCCAGTGCTCGGGGCTGATCCCGCCGAGGGAGCCGAGGGGCTGGCCGCCGAGGTAGGGGTCGATGGCGGACTTGTCGAACTCCTCGGGGGACCAGCCGCCGAGCGCGCCCAGCCAGGGGGCGGTGACGGCCATCAGGACGAAGAGGAGGACGACGCAGAGGCTGACGCGGACGGCGGGGCGGCGGCGGAGCTCCCGCCGGGCGAGCTGCCAGGGGCTGCTGCCGGTGGCTGTCGCCGCGGAACCGTCCTTGGCGGCGCCGGGGGCCGGTGCCCCGCCCGGAGCCGGGGCCGGGGCCGCATGGCCGCCGGCACCGGGTGCGGTGGTGGTCATGGTGTCAGGGGTTCCGTCTTCCTCAGCCCTGGCTCTTCGAGGGGTCCTTGAGGCCGACCGTGCCGTAGTCGATGGTGCCGGTCCACACGGGGTGGCCGTAGGCGCCCGCGACGTTCGGGCCGACGAGCAGCGGCTTGCGCTCGAGCAGGATCGGGACGGACGGGGACTTCTTCATGATCTCGGCGTCGAGGTCGATCCAGGCCTGGTTGGCCTGCTTGGCGTCGGTCATCGCGTTGATCTCGTCGATCCGCTTGATGGTGGCCTCGTCGCGGAACTGGCTGTAGTTGCCCTGGTTGCCCTTGTCCTTGATGGTGCGTCCGTCGAAGACGAAGGGGATCCAGGTGGAGCCGGAGGGGTAGTCGGGGCACCAGCCGGCGAGGGTCATGTCGGGGGTGGTGGAGAGGTCGCCGATGACGTCGTAGTACGCGCCGGGGTCGACGGTGTCGATGACGACCTCGATGCCCGCGCGGGACAGGCCCTGCTGGATGGCCTCGGCCTTGCCCTTGTCGCCGGTGGAGACGGCGAGGGAGACCTTCAGGGTCTCCTTGCCGGCGGCCTTGAGGAGTTCCTTGGCCTTGGCCGGGTCGCCCGCCGGGGCGATCTTCAGGGTGTCGGCCTGCTTGCCCCCGGAGAGCGCCGGGGGCAGGTAGGCGGTGGCGACCTCGTTGAGGGCCGGGCCGCCGCCCGCGGTGACGATGGCCTCCTTGTCGACGGCGTACTGGAGGGCCTCGCGGACCTTCGGGTCGTTGAAGGGGGCGCGGGAGTTGTTGAGGTGCAGCATCTCCGTACAGCCCTGGGACTCGGCGAGCAGGCGCGCCTTGACGTCCGGCTTCGGCAGCACCTTCGGGGCGCTCTCGGGGCGCATGTCGGCGTACTGGACGGCGGAGGCGTCGGCGCCCTCGCCGGCGATGATGCGGTCGTCGATCTGGCCGCCCTTGAGGCCCATGACCACGACGAACTTGTCGGGGTAGGCCTTTCTGACCGTGTCGGTCTTCGGGTCCCAGTGCTCGTTGCGGACGAGGACGAGCTTCTTGTCGCGGTCGTACGACTCGATCTTGTACGGGCCGGAGGAGAACGGGCGGGCGTCGTACTGGGTGCCCTTCTCCTGGGACTGCGGGACGGGCGCGAAGGTGGGGAGGGTGGCGGTGGCGGAGAACTCGGCCACGGGGCGCTTGAGTTCGAAGACGACGGTGCGGTCGTCGGGGGTCTTGACGGAGTCGAGGTGCTGCCCCTGGAGCGGGCCCTTGTAGCCCTCGGCGCCGGCCAGGTACTGGGCGGCGTAGTCGGGACCGCCGGTGAGGTCGGGGGCGAAGGACCGCTCGACGTTGTACTTGACGTCCTGCGCCTTGATCGGCGAGCCGTCCTCGTACTTCACGCCCTCCTTGAGGGTGAAGGTCCAGGTCCTGCCTCCGTTGGAGGGGGTGCCGAGGTCGGTGGCGAGGTCGGGGACGAGCTCGCTGCCGGCCTTGCCTGGCTCGGCCTTGAAGGTGACGAGCGTGCGGTAGAGGAGGCGGGTGCCGAAGTCCATCGTCGGCATGACCCAGTTGCGGGCGGGGTCGAGGTGGGCGAAGTCCTGGTTGGACAGGACGGTCAGGGTCCCGCCCTTGACGGGGGCGCCGCCGAGGATCTTGCCGTCGTTGGCGGCGGCGGGGTTGCTCGCGCCGGCGCCGGTGGAGCCCTTCTTGGGGTCGGAGCAGCCCGAGGCACCGAGTGCGAGTGCGGCCACCAGGGCGGTGGCGAGGGCGAGTTGGGTGCGCTTGGTCATGGGTCACTCCAGTGAAGGGCCGCGCTCTATGATGTGACCGGTAACATAGTAATGTGAAATTGCACTGACAAGGGGTTGGTGCCGCCGTTACCCAGCCGTGTCCAAATCCGGCCCCTCAAAAGCGAGTTGAAGCTGCCGGGCAGCCCGAGTGCGGCGACTGCCCGACGACGCGCAGCGCCAGGCGGCCGTGGGTCGTCGACCCGTCACCACCTGGCGCTGCGCGTCACGACGAACGGCGGGAGCGGCACCCGCTCCGGCCGGGGATCAGCTCAATGCGGCGAACCGGCCGTTTGCTTTTCCTTGCCCTTGTCCTTGTGCTTGCTCGGAACCGGATGGAAGTTGCTGTTCGTCTCACAACCGAGGTTCTGGTAGATGCGGTCGTTCGTCTGCGGGTCCCGGCCGACGAAGTGGTACTTGCAGGCCCCCTCGATGAACCTGCCTTCGACGCCGCCGGGGAAGTCGATCTCCTTGTTCCACAGGAAGGTCGACACGAGGCCGGTCTGTCGTGCGGTGGCGTTGATGTCGATCCCGCCGGGAGCCTGGATCGCGTACACCCAGCCGTCCCCGCTCCCCGTGGCGAATTCCTGCGCCACCCACCGCTCACACGTGGTGCTCACGTGCGCGGCGTCCGGCTGTTGGGCGCCCCCGATGATCCACTGCGACAGCGGGATGAGGTTCGTGCCCCGCGGCTTGAAGCCGCTGGCGAAGATCTCTTGGGGGGCCCGGGAGTCGCCGCGCCACAGCGTGTTCCCGTCGTGCCGCCAGTACCAGGCCTCGCGCACCGCGGCGAGGTCCACGGCCGCCCGGATCGAGGGGTCCGTCGTGGTCTGCAGCCACTCCGACGCACGGTAGCCGCCGGTCGGGCCGCAGGGGCCGGTATCACGGATCTGCTGCGGGGTGCCCGGGTACGGATCCGCCGCGGCGCCGGCGGGTGAGCCGAACGCCAACGAGACGGTGACCAGGGCGGTGGCGGAAGCGATCCGCAATGCAGTCTTCAACACAGTCGGTACAACCCATCAGTCGGTGTACAGGACTCTGTGTTGGTAGACCGATTCCGGGCGGGAACAACCTCCGTCCGCAGCCGTCACCCGCAGGCACCACGGAGTCCACCCGCCCGGCGCACCCTCCCCCTCGCCGGTCCGACAGCGCTAGATGCCCGAGCCGAGGCCTCCCGGGGTGCGGCCCACCGGTTCGTCCCGGCCCTGGGCCCAGAGGGAGCGGACGTGGCCGAGGTGGCGGACCGTGCAGGCTTCCGCCGCCTCCGCGTCCCCGGCGATCATCAGGTCGAGCAGTTCGATGTGCTCCTCGGCGGAGGAGACCAGCTTTCCGGCCTCGTCCAGGCCCGTCAGTCCGTACAGGCGCGAACGCTTGCGCAGGTCGCCGACCGTCTCGACCAGCCGGTCGTTGCCGGCCAGGGCGAGCAGCGACAGGTGGAAGCGGCGGTCCGCCTCCAGGTAGCCGATGAGGTTGTGCTCGCGGGCGCTGGTGACGATCTCCTCCGCGATGGGCCGCAGCGCCTCCAGCTGCTCCGCCGTGGCGATCTTCGTGATCCGGCCGATGGTCGGCACCTCGATCATCGTGCGCAGTTCGGTGTACTGGTCCAGGTCGCGCTCGCTGACCTCGGTGATCCGGAAGCCCTTGTTGCGTACGGGTTCCACCAGGCCCTCGCGGGCCAGGTCGAGCATCGCCTCGCGGACGGGCGTTGCGGAGACCCCGAGCTCGGCGGCCAGGCCGGGCGCCGAGTAGACGCTGCCGGGGCGCAGTTCACCCGCTATCAGGGCTGCTCGAAGGGCGTGGCCGACCTGGTCGCGGAGCCGTTCCTGGGCCTTGATGAGACTGTGCTGCTTCAGGTCACCCATTGCTCTTCCTCCGAACACCTTCGCACCACCGAGTGCAGAGGGACAGCGTACAATGTCACGTTGCGCTTGATCCCCGAGCGGTGGTGTCTCCCGCGGCGCGATACATCGCCACCGCCACAGCGAGATCTTCCCAGGCCATGCCCACGCTCTTGAAGAGCTGTGGACAACTCGGGGGTCCGGCCACCGGCATCCGGCCCGTCACCAGGTCGGCCAGGGTGCCGCTGATATGACCGGGTCCGATCGCCCCCTCCGCCTCCGGCACCAGCAGGTCCCCCGCCTCGCGCAGTGCCGCCGCCCGCGACTCCACGTACACGGCGGCCCGCCGCACGAGGGCGGTGTCGGTCTCCCGGGCGTCCGGCTCGTGCGAGCCGACGGCCACGACCGTCGCGCCCGGGGCCACCAGCCGCCCGTCGAAGAGGGGTTCGCGGGCGGTGGTGCAGCACAGCACCAGGTCCGCGCCGGCCACGTCCGCCGGGGTGCCCGTACGGGCCCGCACGCCCAGGGCTCGGGCGTGCTCCGCCAGTTTCTCCGCGGCGACGGGATCGCGGCCGACGATCACGGCCTGCGCCAACTCCCGTACGGCCCGCACCGCTTCGAGATGCCCGTACGCCTGCGGGCCGGCGCCGAAGAGCACCAGCCGCAGGGCCCGCCCGGCCGGCGCGAGGTGGCGCAGGGCGAGCGCCGAGACCGCCGGGGTGCGCAGGGCGGTCAGCGCCGCGCCGTCGAACAGGGCCAGCGGGCGCAGGGTCGGCCCGTCCAGCAGCAGGTACGAGCCCGTGATGCGGGGCAGGCCGAGAGCCGGATTGCCGGGCGCCACCCCGGCGATCTTCACCCCGGCGTACGCCCCCGCCGCGGCCGGCATCAGCAGCAGCTCGCCGCCGCCCGGTACGGGCACGGCCGAGCGCTGCGGACAGGCCTCCGGGTCCAGCCCGGCCCGCAGTACGTCGGCCAGCGCGTCGGCGGCTGCGGCCGGGGTGAGCAGCGCCGCCGTCTCCTCGGCCTCGAACTGCGGGATCACAGCAGGAATCCGGGGCCGAGGGCGTCCTGCGGATCCCGTACGAAGGTGTGCTCGCCGGTGCGGTACGCCGCGCCGGTGACCTCCGTGACGAGGCCGTCGCGGGAGCCCCCCGGCACCACCCGGCCGGTGAACACCGTGCCCACCACCGACTCGTGGAGCAGGTCCTCGCCCGCCCCGAGCCGCCCGTCCTCCGCGAGCAGCGCGAGGCGCGCCGAGGTTCCCGAGCCGCAGGGCGAGCGGTCGATCTGCCCGTCGGCGAACACGGTGACGTTGCGCTGGTGCGGCCCGAAGGGAGTGTCGGGCAGCTCCTCGTGGAGGATCACCCCGTAGACCCCGGAGAGCAGCGGCCCGCCGGGGTGCCAGGTCCCCGGGTGGGCGGCCAGCGCGGCCCGGATCTCCTGCCCGGCCCGGACGAGTTCGGGCAGCGCGGCCCGGGAGACCGCCAGGCCGAGGTCCCGGGCGGCGACGGACGCGTAGCAGGCGCCGGCGTGCGCGAGGTCCACCTCCGCCATGCCCAGGGTGGTCGCCACCGGCACCTTGCGGGCGCTGACCCGGGCCGGGACGTTGCGGAAGGTGACCCCGGTGGTGCGGCCGCCGCCGCGGTGCACGGTCGCGGCGACCCGGCCCGAAGGCACGTCGATCCGCACCTGTACGTCCCCGTCGTCCGGGGCGGCGACCCGGCCGGTGTCCACGGCCCAGGCGCCGAGGGCCATCGTGCCGTGGCCGCAGGCGGTGGAGTAGCCGTCCTTGTGCCAGAACAGCACGCCGAAGTGGGCCCCGTCGTCGTCCGGGGGCACGACGAACCCGCCGTACATCCCGGCGTGTCCGCGCGGCTCCTGCACGAGGAGCCGCCGTACGTCGTCCAGCGGGCTCCGGCGCGGTGCCGTCCCGGAGCCTCCGGGGCCGATGGCGGTGGCGCAGCGCTCGGCGACGGTGTCCCCGGGCACGGGCGGCAGGCCGGCCGCGGCGACGTCGACGATCCGGAAGGGCTCCCCGGCCGTGTGGTAGTCCACGGTGCGGACGGCGGCGCTCGCGGCGCTCACAGCAGGAACCCTGCGGGGAAGGGGTCGGACGGGTCGAGGAAGTACTGGGCGGTGCCGGTGATCCACGCCCGCCCGGTGACGGTGGGGACGACGGCCGGGAGCCCGCCCACGGTGGTCTCCCCGATCAGCCGGCCGGTGAACTCGGTGCCGATGAAGGACTCGTTGACGAAGTCCGCGCCGAGCTCGAGGAGGCCGCGGGCGTGCAGCTGGGCCATGCGCGCGCTGGTCCCCGTACCGCAGGGCGAGCGGTCGAACCAGCCCGGGTGGATGGCCATGGCGTGCCGGGAGCGGCGGGCGTCGGAGCCGGGGGCGGCGAGGTAGACGTGCTTGACCCCGGCGATGGAGGGGTTCTCGGGGTGGACGGGCCGGTCGCCGGAGGCGTTGATCGCGTCCATGACGGCGAGTCCGGCGGCGAGCAGCTCGTCCTTGCGGTCCCGGTCGAAAGGGAGCCCGAGGGAGTCGAGTTCGACGAATGCGTAGAAGTTCCCGCCGTAGGCGAGGTCGTAGGTGACCGTGCCGTGGCCGGGGACCTCGGCCTTGAGGTCGAGTCCGACGCAGAAGGAGGGGACGTTGGTGAGGGTGACGGCGGTGGCCGCCCCGTCCTCGACGCGGACGTCGACGCTGACCAGCCCGGCGGGGGTGTCGAGCCGGACGGTGGTGACCGGCTCGACGACCTCCACCATGCCCGTCTCGACCAGGACGGTGGCGACCCCGATGGTCCCGTGCCCGCACATGGGGAGCAGGCCCGACACCTCGATGTAGAGGACGCCGAAGTCGGCGTCGGGCCGGGTGGGGAGCTGGAGGATGGCGCCGCTCATCGCGGAGTGGCCGCGCGGCTCGTACATGAGCAGGGTCCGGACGTGGTCCGTGTGCTCGATGAAGTGGAGCCGCTTCTCGGCCATGGTGGCGCCGGGGATCACCCCGACGCCGCCGGTGATCACCCGGGTCGGCATGCCCTCGGTGTGCGAGTCCACTGCGTGGTAGATGTGGCGCGTACGCATTCCGCTCCCCCTGTGACTAGTTGAGGCCCTCGGCGAGGGCCTTCTCGGTGGCGGCGCGGACGGCCGCCTCGGTCTCCCCGGTGAGGGGGAAGCGGGGCGGGCGGGTGGCGCCGCCGGGGCGTCCTGCGAGGTCCATGGAGAGCTTGATGGCCTGGACGAACTCGGTCTTGGAGTCCCAGCGCAGCAGGGAGTGCAGGGACTTGTACAGCGGCAGCGCGGTGGCGACGTCTCCGGCGACGGCGGCCCGGTAGAGCTCGGCGCAGGAGCGCGGCAGGGCGTTGGGGTAGCCGGCGATCCAGCCGACCGCGCCGGCGAGGGCGAGTTCGAGGAGGACGTCGTCGGCGCCGATGAGCAGGTCGAGGCCGGGGGCGAGTTCGGCGATCTCGTAGGCGCGGCGGACGTCCCCGCTGAACTCCTTGACGGCGACGATGCTGCCGTCGCCGTGCAGGCGGGCGAGGAGGGCGGGGGTCAGGTCCACCTTGGTGTCGATGGGGTTGTTGTACGCGACGACGGGCAGCCCGGCGCGGGCGGCCTCGGCGTAGTGGGCGCGTACGGTCGCCTCGTCGGCCCGGAAGGCGTTGGGGGGCAGCAGGAGCACGGAGCCCGCCCCGGCCTCGGCGGCCTGGTCGGCCCAGCGGCGGGCCTCGGCGCTGCCGTAGGCGGCGACGCCGGGCATGACGCGGGCGCCGTCGCCGGCGGCCTCGACGGCGGTACGCACGACGCGGGCCCGCTCCTGGTCGGTGAGGGTCTGGTACTCCCCGAGCGAGCCGTTGGGGACCACGCCGTCGCAGCCGTTGGCGATGAGCCAGGCGACGTGCTCGGCGTAGGCGTCGTAGTCGACGCCGAGGTCCTCGCGCAGGGGCAGCGCGGTGGCGACCATGATGCCGTGCCAGGGGCGGGTGCGGGTGTCCGTACCGGTGGTGGGCGCGGGGGTGTGCGCGTCGGTCATGTGAGAGCTCCCTAGGTGATGTGTGACATTTTACTAGTGGGTGTGAGGTGGCCACAAGGGCTCTGACCCGGTGGATCAGCCGTCCGCCGACGGCAGTTCGGCGAGGTGGCGCAGCGGGACCGGGCAGGACAGCGGCCGCCGGTCGGGGGCGGGGTCCTCCCCGGCCAGGGCGGCGACGGCCGGTCCGCACATCCGGCCCTGGCACCAGCCCATTCCGGCCCGGGTGAGGAGTTTGACCGAACGGGCGTCCCGCGCGCCGAGGTCGGCGACGGCCTCGCGGATCCGGCCGGCCGGGACCTCCTCGCAGCGGCACACGTCGGTGTCGTCGCGGAGCCAGTCGGTCCAGCCGGCGCCCGGGCGGTGGGCGGCGCCCATGGCCTCGGCGAAGGCGCGGAGGCGGCCGCGGCGGCGGGCCAGGTCGGCGGGGACGGCCCGTCCGGCAATGGCGTGGGCGGCGATCTCCCCTTCGAGCAGGGCCAGTTGGGCACCGCCGATGCCGCCGGTCTCACCGGCGGACCAGATGCCGGGTACGGAGGTCCGCTGCTCGGCGTCCAGCGCCAGGGCGGCGGTGCCATCGGCGCTGCGGCGGGTGGCGCAGCCGAGGCCGGTCGCCAGCTCCAGTTGGGGGACGAGCCCGTGGCCGACGGCGAGGGCGTCGCAGGGGATCCGGCGGGCAGTGCCGGGCACGGGCCGCCAGTGCCGGTCCAGGCGGGCCACGGTGACGGCCTCGACGCGGTCGGTGCCGTGGGCCTCGGTCACGGCGTGCCGGGTCAGCAGCCGGATGTGGCGGCGGAGCAGTGCGCTGCCGTACGTGGCGGCCTCGGCGAGCTTGCCGGGGTTGCGCAGCAGAGCGGGGACGTGGCCGGCGTAACCGCTGTACGCGGCGGCTTCGACGACGGCCGGCACCCGGGCCCCGGCGGCGGCGAGCGACCCGGCGACGGCGAGCAGCAGCGGCCCGCTCCCGGCGACGACGACCCGCCTGCCCGGCAGTACGAGCCCGCTCTTGAGCATGGCCTGCGCCCCGCCGGCCCCGACGACCCCGGGCAGGGTCCAGCCGGGGAAGGGCAGTTGCCGCTCGTAGGACCCGGTGGCGAGGAGTACGGCCCGGGCGTGCAGGGTGGCGGCCGCCTCGTCGGGGCCGGCGACGGCGTGCAGGGTCCAGCCGGGGCCGTCCGGTACGACGGTCCAGACGTGGTGGGCCGGGAGGTACGTGATGCGGCCGGCCTCCTCGTGGGCCCGGAGGGCGGCTTCGCGGGAGGCGAAGGCGGCCCACCCGTGGTGCAGGGCTTCGGGACGGTCCGCCCCGAGCCCCGGCGCGGGGTGGCGGTAGTACTGCCCGCCGGGCCGCTCCCCCGCATCGAGAAGGACGACCCGCAGCCCGAGCCCGGCCGCGGTGACGGCGGCGGCGAGCCCGGCGGGGCCCGCACCGACGACGGCGAGGTCGGACGGGGCCGCGTCAGACGCCGAGCTCGGCATGGCCGGTTCCCTCCTGGGTGGTGACGGTGTCCCCGGGGCGGGCGGGGACGAGGCAGGCGCGCTGGTTCGGGCGGCCGTTGACGGTGACGAGGCAGTCGTAGCAGCTGCCGATCCCGCAGAACGCCCCGCGCGGGGCGCCGCGTTCGCGGGTGGTCCGCCAGGCGAGGATCCCGGCGCCCCACAGCACGGCGGCGATGCTCTGCCCCGCCTGGGCGGTGAGCTCGCGGCCGTCGAAGCGCAGGACGTACGTGGCCGAGGGGGCTCCGCCGACCAGGGTGCGGGGGGTCCGGCTCATCGGCGGTTCTCCTTCGGCGTGGTGCGGGTGGCGGGGCGGTACCGGTTTCCGCTGCGCGGGCCTTCTCCCCGCCCCGCCCTTTCTCCGTTTCCCGGGGCTCCGCCCCGGACCCCACCCAGACTCCGTCCGGGGGTACCCCCACGCCTCAAACGCCGGCGGGGCTGAATCTCGCACAGCCCGGATTCGGCGGCCGGGCCGGTCATCGGGCCGGGTCCCGGTCGAAGCGGGCGGGGTGGAACGGCGACAGGGGGAGCGGGGGTTCGGCCCCCGTCAAGGTCGCGGCGATCAGGACGCCCGTGGCCGGAGCCAGGCCGATGCCCGCGCCCTCGTGGCCGCAGGCGTGCAGCAGGCCCGGGACCCGGGGGTCCGGGCCGATCGCCGGGAGGTGGTCCGGGAGGTACGGGCGGAAGCCGTGGTAGGTGCGGAGGATCCGTGCGTCGGCCAGGACGGGGAACAGTGCCGCCGCCTGAGCGGCGAGGCGGCGCAGGGCCTCCACCGACAGGGACCGGTCGAAGCCGACCCGCTCCCGGGTGGCCCCGATCAGCACCGGGCCCGCCGGTGTGCCCTCCACCACCGCCGAGGACTGCAGCGCCGCGGAGCCGCTGGCGACGTCCGCGATGTAGTCGGCGGCGTAGACCTTGTGCCGGACCACCCTCGGCAGCGGCTCCGTCACCAGGACGAACCCGCGGCGCGGAAGCACCGGCAGGGACACCCCCGCCAGTTCCGCGATGCGGCCGCCCCAGGTGCCTGCCGCGTTCACCACCGCCGGGGCGAGGAGTTCACCACCGCGCGTGCGGACCCCGCGGACACCCCCGGGCCCCGTCAGGATCCCGGTCACCTCCTCCCCCAGGTACACCGAAGCTCCCGACGCGGCGAGCAGCCTGGCCGCCGCCTGGGCCGGCTGGACCTGGGCGTCCTGCGGGTACAGGAACCCGCCGGCCGGCCCCGGGGCCAGATGGGGCTCCAGCTCGCGGAGGTCGCGGGCCCCCGCCTCGAGGGCTTCGACCCCGACGGCGCGCTGGCCTTCGGCGACATCTCGCAGCGCCCCCAGCGAAGCCTCGTCCGGGGCGACGACGAGCCCGCCCTTGGCCTCGTACTCGATCTCCTGCGGGAGGACCGCGGCGAGTTCGCGCCACAGGCCGGCCGACAGCAGGGCCAGGTCGAGCTCCGGGCCCGCCTCCTTGTCGGAGACGAGCAGGTTGCCTTCCCCGGCTCCCGTCGTGCCGCCCGCGACGGGGCCGCGGTCGACGACGGCCACGGAGAGTCCGGAGCGGGCCGCGTAGTACGCGATCGCGGCTCCGACGACGCCGGCGCCGATGATCACGACGTCCAGGGGATGTCTCTTGGGCACGGCAGTAATATGTCACATTCTTCAGTCGGTGCCTAGGTCGGCCGGGCCGGTCCGCGTGCCGGTCCCTCCCCCCGTTGCGGAAGGGACCGGCACGGTCGCGGGATCAGCTGCGCAGCGGGCCCTCGCAGCTGTAACTCGACGTCCCCGCCTTGTGGTCGGTCCAGATCTCCACGGGGCCGAAGGAGCAGTTCATGTCGGCCAGGTTGTTCGAGGCCGCGCCCGCCCGGTCGAGGATGAAGTAGTCCACCGTCTCCGACATGTCCTTGAAGTTCTGGTCGTCGCTGCGCCAGTTCTTCAGGTTCGAGGAGATCCGGCCGGTGCAGGTGAACCGGCGCTTGCCCGGGTCCCCGTTCTCCACGCAGTCCGGGGTGTTGTACGTGGCCGTCGCGAAGGCCGACTTCACGTTCGCCAGCGCGGAGTCCCGCAGCCGGTCGTTGGGCGTGAAGACCGTGTTCGGCACGTAGAGCTGGTCGACCTTGGCGATCTGCGCGTCCAGGAAGCGGTCGTAGTCGCGCTGGAGGTAGGTGTCGGCGCCCATCCGGTGGCGCCACGCGTCGTACCCGGCGACGTCGTTGGCCCGCAGGTGGGTGTACATCTCGCGCAGCAGCGAGGGCTTCTCGGTCCACAGGAACTCGAAGAACGTGCCCGCGTAGTTGTAGAAGCGGAATCCGTCGCCGTCGTACGTGGCGTTCAGCAGCTGCTCGACCGACATCCGCGGGCCGCCGCCGGCGGTGTCGCCGATGATGCCCTTGACCAGGGACTTGCGGACGGCGATGCCGTTGTCGCGGGTGGCGCCGTCGAAGAACTCGGCGGTGCCCTCGTCCATGGCGGTGGTGCGGTCTCCCTCGTACCAGGGACCCTCGCCGAAGAAGCCGGGGACGGCGAACCGGCCGTTGAGGTAGTGCGTGTACTCGTGGCGGAAGAGCTCCTCGAGGGTCAGGGAGGAGTCCTGCGGGACGCGCCGCTGGTACGTGTAGAACGTGGCGCCGTTCTCGATGTACATGCCGCCATTGTTGGTGCCGTAGCCGTACAGCATCGTCTGGTAGGTCACGTAGTCGGCGCGAGAGGCGTACAGCACGATGTTCAGCGTGGTGTTGGGGTCGCCGGCCAGCGGCTGGTCGGTCCCGAGCACCCGGTGGAACTGCGTCTTGACCTGCTTGCTCGCGTAGTAGAGCTGGTCGACGGTGGCCCGGTCGAGGGCCGTGCGGACCTTGATGGCGCCGTTGTCGTAGGCGTACGTGTTCGGGAAGAGCACCTTCTCGATGTCCTCCTTGCACACCCCGTACTGCTTGCACGCGTTGTAGGTGTTCAGCCAGGAGACGATCTTGGCCCACTGTTCGCTGCCGTTGCCCCACCCGGCCTTGACCGGCTCCAGGAGGGCGCCGAGGTCGGCGGCGATCTGGTCCTGGAGGCCGTCGATCTGGCCGAAGCGGCCGTACTCGCCGAGCGCGTCGCGGGCCGCCCAGTCGTTGGCGGTGCCCTTGAGGTGGGTGTATCCGGCGAAGGCCTTGAAAGCGGCCCGGTAGGAGGAGTCTGCCTTGGCCGCGGCGTGGAAGGCGCTGTCCTGGTTGCCCGGGTACACGCCGAGGTAGTTGACGGTGAGGGCGGCGAGGGCCGCGCCGCCCCAGGCCGCGTCGGTGTTGGTGGCGGTGTGCGACGCGTCGAGGGTGGCCAGGACCTTCTTGACGAGGCCGAGCTGGCTCTGGCGCATGCCGGGGCCGGTCGCGTAGAGGGCCTCGCGCAGGGTGCGGGCGTTGGAGGCGGTGGCGTCGAAGGTGCGGGCCGCATTGCCGAAGTCGGTGACGGCCCTGCTCATGGCGCCGACGGTCGCGGCGTCGGTGAGGTCGATCTCGGAGCGCGAGAAGTCGTGGTACATGGCCGCGTGCAGGTACGTGAACATCTCCTCCAGGTGCGAGGAGCCCTTGCCGTCGTGGGCGGCGGCCAGGCCGGATATCCGGCGGGAGACGGCCTGGACGTGCGCGTCCGACATCACGGGCACGAGGCGGGCGTCCCAGGTCCAGATCAGACCGCGCAGACAGCCGTCGGCGGTGACGGCCGGGTCGGCCAGGAAGTCGGCGAACTGCTCGGGGCTCAGGCCCGTGATCCCGTCGAGGGTGCAGGGGACGCCCGCGGCGACGCTCTGCGCGGTGGTCGCGGCCTGGGCGGCGGCGGCGAGCTTGCGGCTCTTCTCGGCGCGCTCGGTGCGCTCGGCCGGAGCGGCAGCGGCCGGGGCGGCCCCGGGGACGCGGCCGTCGGCGGCCAGCCCGCCGGGGGCCTGGGCCGTGGCGGGCGCGGCCTCCTTGGGCGAGGCGAGGTGGTCGACCTCGTCGAAGGGGTTCGGGGCGGGCGCACCCGAGGTGAAGGTGCCGGGCACGGCGGCGGGGGCGGCGGGGGCGGGCCGCTCGGCGGTCTGGGACACGGCCTGGCCCGCGGAGGCGAGCAGCGTCACCGCGACGGCGGCGGAGAGGAGAGACGTACGCACAGCTCTGTGCTGAGACACCAAAGACTCCTGGCTGGGAGGGGAGGTGGGGGAAGTGGTGCGTGAACTGCCCTGCGTCACGCGGCGTTTGACGGGGATTAACGTGCCGCGGTGTGAGCTGTAACATAGTAATGTGAAATTGCACTGACAAGGCCTGTGCGCCCACCAGTTCGCACCTTCTTGAGGGAGCCCCCATGACCGACACCCCCTCCGGCGCCTCCCCCGGCGCCGAATCCCGCCTCAACATCGGCAGCCACGACCTGCCGGTGTCGCCGGAGTTGTCCCGGTTCATGGCCGCCGACTGGGCGGCGTCCCCCCTCCCCGCCGCCGCGCGGGTCTCCGCGTACGAGGTCACCCCGGCCCGGCGCGCCCGGCTCTCGGCGCGCTTCCCGGGCGAGCGGCTGATCATCCCGGCCGGTGAGCTCAAGGTCCGCTCCAACGACTGCGACCACCGCTTCCGCCCGCACAGCGCGTACGCCTGGCTGACCGGGCTGACGGGCGAGGACCAAGTGGGCCACGTCCTGGTGCTGGAGCCCTCGGGCCCGCACGGCCACGAGGCCGTGCTGTACCTGCGCCCCCGCTCCCCTCGCACGGACGGCAACGAGGAGTTCTACCGGGACCGCCGGTACGGGGAGTTCTGGGTCGGCCGCCGCCCCGACCTGGCGGAGGCTCAGCGGCTGACCGGCCTGCGCTGCGCCCACCTGGACGACCTCGGCTCCCCGGCGGGCCGCAACGCCGGGGCGGACCGGGAACTGGCCGCCGCGCTCTCCGAGTTGCGCCTGGTCAAGGACGCCTGGGAGGTCGGGCAGCTCCAGCTCGCCGTCGACCACACGGCGGCCGGTTTCGAGGACGTCGTACGGGCGCTGCCGCGCGCCCTGGCGCACCCGCGCGGCGAGCGGTGGATCGAGGGGGTCTTCGGCCTGCGCGCCCGGGCGGAGGGCAACGGCACCGGATACGACACGATCGCGGCGTCGGGCGCGCACGCGTGCGTCCTGCACTGGATCCGCAACGACGGCCGGCTCGACCGGGACGAACTGCTGCTGCTGGACGCGGGCGTGGAGACCGACAGCCTCTACACGGCGGACATCACGCGCACCCTCCCGCTGTCGGGGCGCTTCTCCCCCGTCCAGCGGCAGGTGTACGAACTGGTGCTGGCGGCGCAGGGCGCGGGCATGGCGGCGCTGCGCCCGGGCGCGAGCTTCCGGGACTTCCACCGGGCCGGGATGCGGGTGATCGCGGAGGGCCTGGCGGAGTGGGGCGTCCTGAAGGACGCGCGGGGCGACCTGCACCGGCGGTACACGCTGTGCAGCAGCGGTCACATGCTGGGGCTGGACGTGCACGACTGCGCGAAGGCGCGCGCGGAGACCTACCTGGACGGGGTCCTGGAGGAGGGCCAGGTCCTGACGGTCGAGCCGGGCCTGTACCTGCAGCCGGACGACGAGACACTACCCCCGGAGCTGCGCGGCATCGGGGTGCGCATCGAGGACGACCTGGTCATCACGGCGAAGGGCGCCCGACTGATGTCAGGCGCCCTGCCCCGCACGGTCGCGGGGATCGAGGAATGGATGGGGTCCCTACTGGAGAGCCGGTGAAACCGGACGGTCAGTGACCGGTGAAGCCGGAAGGCCGGCGGCTGAGTGGCTAGTGGCCACCGCCACCGCCACCTCCGCCGCCACCGCCACCACCGTGGCCGCCGCCGTTCCCGCCTCCGCCGTTCCCGCCGCCGCCCCCGCCGCCGTCGTGTCCGCCGCCCCCACCGTCGCCGCCGCGGTCACCGGATCCGTTGCCGTTCCAGCCGTTGTCGTGGCCACCGCTCCAGTTGTCGTTCCGGTTGTCATGGTTGGAGCGGCTGTCGTTCCAGCGGCCGTCGTTCCAGTTGTCGTTCCAGTTGGCGTTGTTGTGCCGGCCGTCGTTCCAGGAGTCGTTGTCCCAGCACCAGCTGGGGCGGTCGTTCCAGTTGTGCCAGCGCGAGGAGTCGCAGCAGTCACGCCAGTGGTCCCCGCGCCAGTCGTCGGAGCACCATCCCGTGTTGTTCTGCTGGGTCTGAGGGAGACCCGCGGCGAACGCCCCGCCGACAGGCATCAGGCCGAGCGCGACGCCCGCGGCTCCTGCCACGATCGTCGCGGTGATGACACGGCGCATGACCATGCACCTCCGAGGATTGAGACATTCCTTATAAAAAGGTTATTTCCACCCTCACCCCTCCCTGGCTTGCTGTCAAAAGCACCTGGTCAGCGATCCGGCAACTCGGCTGCGGCCGTACCGAGTACGGCAATACCGTCCAGTTCGACCAGGGCGGGCTCGTCCCAGAGGCGGACGACCCCGATGACCGCCATCGCCGGGTAGTCGCGGCCGGCCAGCCGGCGCCAGACACGGCCGAGTTCGGGCGCATGGGTGCGGTATGCATCCACGTCGACCGTGTAGACCGTCACGCGGGCCAGGTCGGCCGGGGTACCGCCGGATGCGGCGAGGGCCGCCAGGAGGTTGGCCAGAGCGCGTTCGAACTGCTCGGGCAGGGTGTCCCCGACCACCTTGCCCGAGGCGTCGAGCGCGGTCTGGCCCGCCAGGAAGACCAGCCGGGAGCCGCTCGCGGCCACGGCGTGGGAGAAGCCCGCCGGCGGGGAGAGCTCCGCCGGGTTGATCCGCTCGAGGCTCACCGGTACAGCTCCTTCGCGATGATCGTGCGCTGGACCTCGCTCGCGCCCTCGTAGATGCGCGGGGCCCGGACCTCCCGGTAGAGGTGCTCCAGCAGGTGGCCGCGCTGGAGGGCGACGGCGCCGTGCAGCTGGACCGCGTGGTCCACCACGTACTGGGCCGTCTCCGTGGCCAGGAGTTTCGCCATAGCCGACCGGCGCGGGACGTCCGGCGAGCCGGCGTCGTACGCGCCTGCCGCCGCGTAGACCAGGAGCCGGGCGGCCTCGGTGCGGGTGGCCATCTCGGCCACCCGGTGGCCCACCGCTTGGAGGTCGCCCAGTACCCCGCCGAACGCGGGCCGCGCCGCCGTGTAGGCCAGGGTCGCGTCCAGGGCGGCCCTGGCCATGCCGACGGCGAAGGCGCCCACGCTCGGCCGGAACAGGTTCAGCGTGTCCATCGCCACCCGGAAGCCCCGGCCGGGCTCGCCCAGCAGGTCCTGCGGGCCCACCGGGACCCCGTCGAAGGACAGCCGGCCGATCGGATGCGGGGAGAGCATGTCCAGCGGCTCCCCCGACAGCCCGGGGCGGTCGGCCGGGACCAGGAAGGCGGTGACCCCCTTGGCGCCCGGACCCTCGCCGGTCCGGGCGAACACCGTGTAGAAGTCGGCCTCGGGGGCGTTGGAGATCCAGCACTTCTCGCCGCTGAGCCGCCAGCCGCCCCCACCGACGCCACCGTCCTGTACGGCCTCCAGCGCCAGCGCCGCCGCGTCCGAGCCCGCCCCCGGCTCGCTCAGCGCGAAGGCCGCCACCGCGCGCCCGGCCCGCACCTGCGGCAGCCAGCGCGCCCGCTGCTCCGGTGTCCCCGAGCTGAGCACCGGATGCGCCCCCAGACCCTGGAGGGCGAGGGCCGTCTCGGCCTCCGTGCACCCGTACGCGAGGGATTCGCGGAGCAGGCACAGCTCCAGCGCCCCCGAGGTGAACACCCGCTCCAGCAGGCCCAGCTCACCGAGTGCCGCGAGCAGCGGGCGGTTGACCCGCCCCGGCTCCCCCTTGTCGGCGAGCGGCCGCAGCCGGTCCGCCGCCAGCGCGCGCAAGTGCCCGCACCACTCCTCTTGTTCCGCCCCGAGCGCGAATCCGGTCATCCGAATATCCCCGCTTCTATCGCGTCCTGTTGACTGCCGTCACCATCACGATACGCTCGTAGCGCACGTGCACGGCCTGCTCCGCCACTTCGGTCCCCCACCCGGGGGCCGCTGCCGTTGCAAGGGGGCGAACCCGCCTTGGAGCTCAAGCCTTCCGCCCACGCCGACACCTTCGCGCGCGACCACCTGCCGCCGCCCCACGCCTGGCCGCGGCTGCTGTTCGAGCTCCCCGAGCTGGCCTACCCGGACCGGCTCAACTGCGGCGCCGAGCTGCTCGACACCACCGTCGCCCGGTTCGGCCCCGACCGCCCGGCCTTCCGCAGCGGCACGGGCGAGGTGTGGTCGTACGGGGAGCTGCGCGAGCGCGTGGACCGCCTCGCGCACGTGCTCACGGCCGACCTCGGCGTGGTCCCCGGCAACCGGGTGCTGCTGCGCGGCCCCACCGGCCCGTGGCTCGCCGCCTGCTGGCTGGCGGTGATGAAGGCGGGCGCGGTGGCGGTGACGGTCCTCGCCCAGCAGCGGGCGCAGGAGCTGGCCACGGTCTGTGCGATGGCCCGGGTGCAGCACGCGCTGTGCCATGTGGGCGTGCTGGACGACCTGGCCAAGGCCGGGGTGCCCGGCCTGCGGATCACCCCGTACGGCGGCGAGGCCCCCGACGACCTGCTGCGGCTGGCCGACCGGCACGAGGAACCGTTCCGCGCCGTCGAGACCTCCGCCGACGACGTGGCCCTGATCGCCTTCACCTCGGGGACCACCGGCCGCCCCAAGGGCTGTATGCACTTCCACCGCGATCTGCTCTCCGTCGCCGACACCTTCTCCCGCAACGTCCTGCGCCCCCGCCCCGACGACGTCTTCGCGGGCAGTCCGCCGCTCGGCTTCACCTTCGGTCTCGGCGGCCTGGTCGTCTTCCCGCTGCGCGCCGGCGCCTCCGCGCTGCTGCTCGACCAGGCGGTCCCGCGCCGGCTGCTGCCCGCCCTCGCCGCCCACCGGGTCACGGTGCTGTTCACCGCGCCCACCGCGTACCGGGCGATGCTGGACGCCCTGGGCCCGTACGACGTGGGCGCGTACGACCTGTCCGCGCTGCGCCGCTGCGTCTCGGCGGGCGAGAACCTCCCGGCGGCCACCTGGCAGGCCTGGTACGAGCGCACCGGACTGCGGATCATCAACGGCATCGGGGCCACCGAGCTGCTGCACATCTTCATCTCCGCGGCCGACGAGGACATCCGTCCGGGTACGACCGGCCGCGTGGTGCCGGGCTGGCAGGCGCGGGTGGTGGACGCCTCCGGCCGCCCGGTCGCGGACAACGAGCCGGGGCTGCTGGCCGTACGCGGCCCGGTGGGCTGCCGGTACCTGGCGGACCCCCGGCAGGAGGAGTACGTACGGGACGGCTGGAACCTGACCGGGGACACCTACGTCCGCGATCCGGAGGGCTACTTCCGCTACGTCGCCCGCGCCGACGACATGATCGTCTCTGCGGGCTACAACATTGCCGGCCCGGAGGTGGAGGAAGCCCTGATGCGCCACCCGGACGTGGTGGAGGCCGCGGTGGTGGGCCGCCCGGACGAGCGACGCGGGCAGATCGTGGTGGCGTACACCGTCCTGCGGGCGGGCGCGGCGCTGACGGAGGAGGCCCTGCGCACGTTCATGCGGGCGGAACTGGCCCCGCACAAGTGCCCGCGCTCCTTCGTCTTCCTCCCCGCGCTCCCGCGGACCGCGACGGGGAAACTGCAGCGGTTCCGGCTGCGCGACGCCGCGAGCCCGGGCTGACCGGCAAAACGCCCCCTACAGTGAACCCGTGGTCGAGCAGCACACCCCGCGATCCCTGATCGTCACGTTCTACGGAGCCTACGGGCGGGCCTTCGAGGGCCCGGTCCCGGTGTCGGCGCTGGTCCGCCTGCTGGGCGCGGCCGGCGTGGACGCCCCGTCGGTCCGCTCGTCGGTGTCCCGGCTGAAGCGGCGCGGCTTCGTGCTGCCCGCGCGCGCCGCGGACGGCTCGGCGGGGTACGAGCTCTCGGCGGAGGCGCGGCAGCTGCTGGACGACGGCGACCGGCGGATCTACGGGGACCGCGACGCGCACCCGCCGGGGGAATGGCTGCTGGCGGTGTTCTCCGTACCGGAGCAGGAGCGGAGCAAGCGGCACCTGCTGCGCTCGCGCCTCACCCGGCTCGGCTTCGGCGCGGTGGCGCCGGGTGTCTGGATCGCCCCGGCCCACCTGTACGAGGAGACCGGGCACACCCTGGACCGGCTGCACCTGACGGCGTACGTGGAGCTGTTCCGCGGCGGCCACCTCGGCTTCGCCCCGACCACCGAGGCGGTGGCCCGGTGGTGGGACCTGACCTCGCTGGCCAAGCAGCACGAGGAGTTCCTCGACCTCCACGAGCCGGTGCTGCGCGCCTTCCGGTCGGGCCGGGAGCCCACTCCGGAGGAGGCCTACCGCGGCTACCTCCTGGCCCTGGACACCTGGCGCCGCCTTCCGTACGCCGACCCGGGCCTGCCGCGCGAGCTGCTGCCGGCGGACTGGCCGGGCGACCGTGCGGCGGCGGTCTTCGCCGAACTGCACGCCCGGCTGCGGGACATCGGGGCGGGGTTCGTGGAACCGTAGGTGCCCGGTCGTCCGATCCTTCAGGGAGAAACTGATGTGCGTGGGGAAACGATCCGGCGCCATCATGAGCCATGACCTGGACCTTCACCCATGACCTGGCGGCCTATCTGGCCGCGGCTGGCCCGGCCGTGGCCGGCGAGCCCGTCGCCAACACCTCCCTGCTGACCGTGACCGACGCGCTGGAGCGGCGCGGCCTGGACGCGTACGGATCCGCCGAGCCCCTCTTCGGCTGGTGGACCGGCGCCGACGGGAGCGTCGCCGGCGCCCTGCTGTGCACCCCGCCGCACCCGCTGCTGATCGGGGCGCTGCCGGACGAGGCCGTCCGGGGCCTGGGGGCCGCGCTCGCGGCCGAGCCGCTGCTCGCCGGGGTCGAAGCACTGATCGCCCGCCGCCGCGACGCGGAGGCGCTGGCCGCGGCCTGGGGGAGGCCGAGCGAGGTCACCGAGGAGAACCGCCTGTACCGGCTCGCCGGACTCGTCGCCCCGGATCCCGTCCCGGCCGGGCGGGCCCGGACCGCCACCGAGGCCGATCTGCCGCTGCTGATGGACTGGGCCGGCGCCTTCAAGCGGGAGACCGGTGAGCCGGGCGGCCCCTCCGAGGCCTTCCTGCGCGACCGGCTCTCGTACGGGGGCATGCTGATCTGGGAGGACGCCGGGACTCCGGTGTCGATGGCCGGGTTCTTCCGCCCGATCGGCTCGGCCGCCCGTATCGGCCCGGTGTACACCCCGCCGGAGCTCCGCGGCCGCGGCTACGCCGCCGGGGTCACGTACGCGGTGAGCGAAGCGGCGTACGCGGCCGGAGCCTCGGAGGTGCTGCTCTTCACGGACCTGGCCAACCCCACCAGCAACGGCGTCTACCAGCGCCTGGGCTACACCCCGGTCGAGGACCGCATCGAGGTGGCCGCCCTCTGAGAAGGCAGCAGCGGTATGAGGGCGGCTGGATGAGGGCAGCTGGATGAGCCTCCCTCAGCCGCGGCCGGCCGGCGGTTTGCGGCTGCCGGCCCGGTAGGGGGCGGGCCAGGGGGCCGCCGGGCCGGCGTAGGACTGGTCGGCGGCCGCGTGCAGGGTCCAGTGCGGGTCGTACAGGTGGGGGCGGCCGACGGCGCAGAGGTCGGCGCGGCCCGCCAGCAGCAGCGAGTTCACGTCGTCCCAGGAGGAGATGGCGCCGACGGCGATGACCGGGACGCCCAGCGCGTTGCGGATCCGGTCCGCATACGGGGTCTGGTAGGAGCGCCCGTACTCGGGGGCCTCGTCCGCCACCACCTGGCCGGTCGACACGTCGATCGCGTCGGCGCCGTGGGCGGCGAAGGCGGCCGCGATGTCCACCGCGTCCCGGGCGGAGGTGCCGCCCGGGGCCCAGTCGGTGGCGGAGATGCGGACGGTCATCGGGCGGTCGTCGGGCCAGACCGCGCGGACCGCGTCGAAGACCTCCAGCGGGAAGCGGAGGCGGTTCTCCAGCGGGCCTCCGTAGGCGTCCGTACGGTGGTTGGTGAGCGGGGACAGGAAGCCGGACAGCAGATAGCCGTGGGCGCAGTGCAGTTCCAGCAGGTCGAACCCGCAGCCGGCGGCCCGTACCGCGGCGGCCGCGAAGTCGGAGCGGATCGACGCCAGGTCCTGCGCCGTCAGCGCGCGCGGGACAGCCGAGACGCCCGGCCGGTAGGGCGCGTCCGAGGCCGCCACGACCGGCCAGTTGCCCTCCGGGAGGGGGTCGTCCATGCCCTCCCACATCAGCCGCGTCGAGCCCTTGCGACCCGAGTGGCCGAGCTGGACGCCGAGCGCGGTGCCGGGCGCGGAAGTGTGCACGAAGTCGGCGATCCGGGTCCAGGCCGCGGCCTGCTCCGCCGTGTACAGGCCGGTGCAGCCGGGGGTGATCCGGCCTTCGGCGGACACGCAGACCATCTCGGTCATCACCAGGGCGGACCCGCCGAGGGCCCGAGCGCCCAGGTGCACCAGGTGGAAGTCCCCGGGCGTCCCGTCGCCGTCCTTGGCGGAGTACATGTCCATCGGAGAGACCACGACCCGGTTGCGCAGGGTCAGCCCGCGCAGCTTCAGCGGCGTGAACATCGGCGGGGTGTCCTCGTCCGGGCAGCCGAAGTCCCGTTCCACGGCCCGGGTGAACCGCTCGTCGCGCAGCCGCAGGTTGTCGTGGGTCACCCGGCGGCTGCGGGTGAGCAGGTTGAATGCGAACTGCCGGGCGGGCTGGTCCACGTACCCGGCGAGTTCCTCGAACCACCGCATGCTGGCGGCGGCGGCCCGCTGGGTCGAGGCCACCGCCGGCCGCCGTGCGGCCTCGTACGCGGCCAGGGCGGCGGGCACGTCCGGCTGCGCGGCCACGGCTTCGGCGAGCGCGAGCGCGTCCTCCACCGCCAGCTTGGTGCCGGAGCCGATGGAGAAGTGCGCGGTGTGCGCCGCGTCGCCGAGCAGGACGACGTTGCCGTGGGACCACCGCTCGTTGACGACCGTACGGAACTCCGTCCACGCCGAGCGGTTGCCGTGCAGCGGCCGGCCGCGCAGGGCCTCGGCGAAGATCTTGGCGCAGCGGGCCGCCGATTCGTCCTCGTCGCACAGGTCGAGGCCGGCGGCCCGCCACACCTTCTCGTGCATCTCCACGATCACGGTGGAGGCGTCCGCCGAGTACGGGTAGGCGTGCAGCTGCATGACGCCGTGCTCGGTCTCGGCGATCTCGAAGCGGAACGCGTCGAGGGCGAAGTCGGCGGCGAGCCAGATGTAGCGGCAGTGCCCGCTCGTCAGGGTCGGCCGGAAGTGCGCGGCGCCGCTCTGCCGGGTCGCGCTGTGCACCCCGTCGGCCGCGACCACCATGTCGTACGAGGCCGCCAGCAGCGCGGCGGCCGGCGCCCCGGTGCGGAAGCGGAGCTTCACCCCGAGCCCGGCGCAGCGCTCGTGCAGGATCTCGAGCAGCCGGCGCCGCCCGATGGCGGCGAAGCCGTGGCCGCCGGAGGTCAGCAGCCGCCCGCGGTGGACGATGTCGATGTCGTCCCAGCGCACGAATTCCGCGCCGAGGGCGGCGTAGACCACGGTGTCGGCCGCTTCGATGCCGCCGAGGGTCTCGTCGGAGAGCACCACGCCGAAGCCGAAGGTGTCCTCGGGGGCGTTCCGTTCCCAGACCTCTACGGTGTGGCCCCGGCGGGCCAGCAGTGCGGCGGCGTACAGGCCCCCCGGGCCGCCGCCGACGACGGCGACCCGCAATGCGCTGCCGACCCGCGTGGTGCCCGCAGCCATGGCGCTACCTGCCCTTCCACTCCGGGGGCCGCTTCGCGGTGAAGGCGGCGTGGAACTCGGCGTAATCCCGGCCGTTCATCAGCAGGGCCTGGGTGTTGGCGTCGAGCTCGACCGACGCGGCCAGCGGCATGTCGAGCTCGGCGGTCAGCAGCGCCTTGGTCTGCGCGTACGCGAGGGCCGGGCCCGCCGCGAGGTGCGCGGCGAGTTCGGCGGCCCGTACGCCGGCCTTGCCCTCCTCGGTGACCTCGCTGAGGAGGCCGATGCGCTCGGCCTCCGGCGCGCGTACGGGCTCTCCGAGCATCAGCAGCCGAGTGGCGTGGCCGAGGCCGACGACGCGGGGCAGCAGGTAGGCGGCGCCCATGTCGCCGCCGGAGAGGCCGACGCGGGTGAAGAGGAACGCGAAGCGGGCGGTGGGGTCGGCGATCCGGAAGTCGGCGGCGAGGGCGAGGACGGCGCCTGCCCCGGCGGCGACCCCGTGCACGGCGGCGATCACCGGGAAGGGGCATTCGCGGACGGCCCGCACCACCTGGCCGGTCATCCGGTTGAAGTCGAGGAGCTGGGCGGTGTCCATGGCGAGAGTGGCGCCGATGATCTCGTCGACGTCCCCGCCGGAGCAGAAGCTGCGGCCCTCGCCGCCGAGCACGAGGGCGCGTACGGACCGCTCCCGGGAGAGTTCGGCGAGCAGGTCGCGCAGGTCGGCGTAGGCGCCGAAGGTGAGGGCATTGAGCTTCTCGGGGCGGTCGAGGGTGACGGTGGCCACGCCGTCCTGCCGGGTCACCCGCAGGTGGCGCCACCGTTCGGTCGCTGCTGTGGAACCGATGAAGGGGCTCACACGATCGACGGTATCACTGCATCGTGACTGCCGTCACAGAAGCGCGACACATGGGTGAGGGTATGCGCCCCACGCTCGCCGGAAGTCCCGAACGCCCCGACCGCCGTCCGCGGCCGCGGGCGCCGGGGTGGCCTACGGCGACGCCCCGACCGAGCTGCCGACCCGGCCCGCATGACTATGCGGCGCCACGCAGTGTCAGCCCGAACTACGGGACAGCCCTTGGGCGCCGACCGGCCGGGCGAGGGTCGCGACGAGCACGGCCTTGATGGTGTGCAGCCGGTTCTCGGCCTCGTCGAAGACGAGGGAGTGCGCGGATTCGAACACCTCGTCCGTCACCTCCAGCGACTCCAGCCCGTGCCGCTCGTGGATCTCCCGGCCAACCTTGGTGCCCAGGTCGTGGAACGCGGGCAGGCAGTGCAGGAACTTCACGTCCGGGTTCCCGGTCGCGCGCAGTACGTCCATCGTGACGGCGTACGGGGCCAGGGCGCCGATCCGCTCGTCCCAGACCTCCTTGGGCTCGCCCATGGAGACCCACACGTCGGTGGCGACGAAGTCCGCCTGGGCCACGCCCTCGGCGACGTTCTCGGTCAACGTGATCCGGGCCCCGCTGGCGGCCGCGAGCCGGTGCGCCTCCGACACCACCGACTCGGCCGGCCAGTACGCCTTCGGCGCGACGATGCGTACGTCCATGCCGAGCAGCGCACCGGTCACCAGGTACGAGTTGCCCATGTTGAAGCGGGCGTCGCCGAGGTAGGCGAAGGTGATCCGGTCCAGCGGCTTGGCGCAGTGCTCGGTCATGGTGAGCACGTCGGCCAGCATCTGGGTGGGGTGCCAGTCGTCGGTGAGCCCGTTGAAGACCGGCACGCCGGAGTGGGCGGCGAGCGCCTCGACGGCCGCCTGGCTGTCACCCCGGTACTCGATGCCGTCGAACATCCGGCCGAGCACCCGCGCCGTGTCCTTGACCGACTCCTTGTGGCCGATCTGGGAGCTGGCCGGGTCGAGGTAGGTGGTGTGGGCGCCCTGGTCGGCGGCGGCGACCTCGAACGCGCAGCGGGTGCGCGTCGAGGTCTTCTCGAAGATCAGCGCGATGTTCCTGCCCTCGAGGCGGCGCTGCTCGGCCCCGGCCTTCTTGGCGGCCTTCAGGTCGGCGGCGAGCTCGATCAAGCCGCGGAACTCGGCGGCGGAAAAGTCGAGCTCCTTGAGGAAACTGCGGCCGACGAGGTCGGTGGCCATCGGGGTACTCCAGGGTCGCACTGACAGGGGATGTTGGAAGTGTATACGTTCTCCTGCATTGATATACAGCCCCCCATCCACCGGTCCGCCGGCCTCCGTTTCCGCCGGTCCTCGGTTGCGCGGTCCTCCGGTCCCCCTCCGGGTCAGGCCGGGTCACGCTCCACCGGGCAGCTCATGCACCGCGGCCCGCCCCGGCCCCGCCCCAGCTCGCTGCCCGGGATCTCGATGACCTCGATGCCCTCCTTGCGCAGGTGTGTGTTGGTCGTCACGTTCCGCTCGTACGCCACCACCACCCCCGGCTCGACGGCCAGCACGTTGCAGCCGTCGTCCCACTGCTCGCGCTCCGCCGCGTGCACGTCCTGCGTCGCGGTCAGCACCCGGATCGAGTCCAGCCCGAGCGCTGCCGCGATCGCCCGGTGCATGTGCTCGGGCGGATGGTCGGTCACCTTCAGCTCCTGCAGGCCGGCGCCCGGCTCGATCGTGTAGGAGCGCAGCATGCCGAGGCCCGCGTACTGGGTGAACGTATCTCCGTCCACCATCGTCATCACCGTGTCCAGGTGCATGAACGCCCGCCGCTTCGGCATGTCCAGCGCCACGATGGTGGTCGCCGAGCCGGCCGCGAAGAGGCCGCGCGCGAGCATCTCCACCGCCTGCGGCGTCGTCCGCTCGCTCATCCCGATCAGCACCGCGCCGTTGCCGATGACGAGCACGTCGCCGCCCTCGATCGTCGACGGGTAGTCCGCCTGCCCCTGCGACCAGTAGTGGAAGGCCCCCGAGGAGGTGAAGAGCGGGTGGTGCTTGTAGATCGCCTCGAAGTGCACCGTCTCGCGCTGCCGGGCCGGCCAGCGCATCGCGTTGATGGACACCCCGTCGTAGATCCAGGCGGAGGTGTCCCGGGTGAACAGGTGGTTGGGCAGCGGCCCCAGCAGGAAGTCGTCCAGCTCCATGGCGTGGAAGCGGACCGACACCGGCTCGGCGTGCCGCTCCAGGTACTCGCGCTTGGTCATCCCGCCGACCAGCGCCTCGGCCAGCCCGGTCGCCGGCAGCTGGTCGAAGACCGCGCGCAGGTGGTCGGTGGCGAGCGGCCCGTACTCCTTCTCGTCGAACACCCGGTCCAGTACGAGGTGTCTGGCCTCCGGGATGTCCAGGGCCTCGCACAACAGGTCGCCGAAGAGGTGCACCTCCACGCCGCGGTCGCGCAGGACGTCCGCGAAGCCGTCGTGCTCCTGGCGGGCCCGGCGCACCCACAGCACGTCGTCGAAGAGGAGTGCGTCCTTGTTGCTGGGTGTGAGCCGCTTCAGCTCCAGGTCGGGCCGGTGGAGGATGACGCGGCGAAGCCGCCCGGTCTCGGAGTCGACATGGAATCCCATGGCGTACACGTTCGCAGACCGGACGGCTTTTTGACGTGGCGTTCGCTCAGGAGACCGAGCGGAACCGGCAGCCCCTGCAGGCCCGGCAGCCCCCGTGGGATCAGCGCAGACCGAGGAGTGCCGTCGGGGTCCCGATCAGCTCCGGGGTGGTCAGGCCGAGCTTGGGCACGGTCAGGTCCGGGATCCCGAAATTGTCGCCGTTCGGCATCGTCAGCGGGGCGCCGACGACCGCACCGGGGGTGCGGGCGAGCAGGTCGGTGGCCGGGGACTCCAGCGTGCCCTCGCCGTCCGTCTTCGGGTCGCCGAGCAGGTTCGGCACCGGCGTGCCGACCAGGGTGCTGCCGAGCTCGGTGCTGACCGGCAGCACCGGGAGGATCGGGCTGGGGAGCAGATCGCCCGTGTGGTACCGGGGGGCCTCCGGGGCGCCGACGACCGGCACCGGCACCGCGGTGGCCACGCGCGGGGTGTCCACGCCCAGCGTGGTCTTCACCGCATCCAGGGGCACGGCCACCGGCACCGAGTCGGCCACGGCCGGGGTGGCCGCGCCGGCCGCAGCCATACAGGTCATGAGTGCCGCAATGCTTCCGCGCGCGGTCATCTTCATAGGTGACGTTCCGTCCTTCCAGGGTCGCGGACATTCCGCTGCCCTGGATGAACGATCCCGCCGATGGTTTTCCCGGCGTTCTTCGGGAAAGTTCCCCCATACGACCTAATTCGGGGCCGTACGGGGGCCTCACCTTTACGGCGGCGTGCGACGCGCTGTCACCCTCTGCGTCACAGCCTCCGCGTCACAGCCTCCGCGTCACAGCCTCCGCGTCACACCTCGGAACACCGCTGCGTCACAACCGGGGGTCGACCGGCTCCGATTCGAGGGCGAGCACCCCGAAGACCGCCTCGTGCACCCGCCACAGCGGCTCCTCGGCCGCCAGCCGGTCCAGGGCCTCCAGCCCGAGCGCGTACTCGCGCAGGGCCAGCGAGCGCTTGTGCCCCAGGAACCGCTGGCGCAGCTTCTCCAGCTGCTCCGGACGCGTGTACTCCGGCCCGTAGATGATCCGCAGGTACTCGCGGCCGCGGACCTTGATGCCGGGCTGGACCAGGCGGCCCTTGCCGTCCCGGGCGTATGCCTGGAGCGGCTTGACGACCATGCCCTCGCCGCCCGCGGCCGTCAGGGCGAGCCACCAGTCGGTGCCCGCCCGTACGGAGTCCTCGTCGGCGGTGTCGACCAGGATCCGGCCGGTGCGGCGCAGCAGCCCGGTGCCGGCCGCCTCGTCGGCGGCGACGAGCCGGTCGAGCCAGAACAGCTGCTCGTCGTGCGCTACGTCGGCCAGTGAGCGCCCGGCTGCCGCCAGGAGCTGGAAGGGCGCGAACCGTACGCCGTCCAGCCCGTCGGTGGTCCAGCAGTAGCGCCGGTAGGCGTCGGTGAACCGCTCGGCGTCGGCGGCCCGGTCCTGCTGGCGGGCGAGCAGGTCGCCGGTGTCGATGCCCCGCCCGGTGGCCGCGGCCAGGGCGGCGAGGGCGTCCGGGAAGACGGCGCGGGAGGCCGCGCCGACGGCGGCGTACTGGTTGCGCAGCAGGCCGGTGGACTTCAGCGACCAGGGCAGCAGCTCCCCGTCCAGCAGCAGCCAGTCGGTGGCCAGCTCCTCCCACAGGCCCGCGTCGGTGATGGCGCCGCGGAGCCGGGCGAGGACCTCCTCGGTGACCTCGGGGTCGTGGAAGAAGGGCCGGCCGGTGCGGGTGTAGACGGACCCGGTCGGGCCCTCGACGCCGAAGCGCTCGCGGGCCGTCTCGGCGTCCTTGCAGACGAGGACGGTGGCGCGGGAGCCCATGTGCTTCTCCTCGCAGACGACCTGGGCGATGCCGTCCTTGCGGTACTGGGCGAAGGCCTCGGCCGGGTGCTCCAAGTAGCCGCCCTCCTGCGAGGTCGCCGTGGGCGCCATGGTGGGCGGCAGGTACGGGACCAGCCGCGGGTCCACCGCGAAGCGGCTCATGACCTCCAGGGCCGCCGCCGCGTTCTCCTCGCGCACGGTGACGTTGCCCAGGTGCCGGGTCTCGACGATCCGGCGCCCGTGGACGTCGCCCAGGTCGAGCGGGCGCCCGTCGTGCCCGCCGGGTGCTTCGGTGGCGAGCGGCCTGACCGGCTCGTACCAGACCTTCTCGGCCGGCACGTCGACCAGTTCGCGCTCGGGCCAGCGCAGCGCGGTCATCTTCCCGCCGAAGACGGCGCCGGTGTCCAGGCAGATGGTGTTGTTGATCCAGGCGGTGTTCGGGACCGGGGTGTGGCCGTAGACCACGACGGCCTTGCCGCGGTAGTCCTCGGCCCACGGGTAGCGCACGGGCAGGCCGAACTCGTCGGTCTCGCCCGTGGTCTCCCCGTACAGGGCGTGCGAGCGGACCCGGCCGGAGGTGCGGCCGTGGTACTTCTCGGGCAGGCCGGCGTGGCAGACCACCAGCTTGCCGCCGTCGAGGACGTAGTGGCTGACGAGGCCGCGGATGAACTCCCGCACCTCCTGGACGAACTCCTCCGGCTCGTGGCTGAGCTGCTCGATCGTCTCGGCCAGCCCGTGGGTCTGCTGGACCTTGGAGCCCTTGAGGTAACGGCCGAGCTTGTTCTCGTGGTTCCCGGGCACGCACAGGGCGTTGCCGGACCCGACCATGCCCATCACGCGGCGCAGGACGCCGGGGCTGTCCGGGCCGCGGTCGACGAGGTCGCCGACGAAGACCGCGGTGCGGCCCTCCGGGTGGGCGCCGTCCTCGTACCCGAGCTTGCCGAGCAGGGTCTCCAGCTCGGAGGAACAGCCGTGGATGTCGCCGATGATGTCGAACGGGCCGGTGAGGTGGGTGAGGTCGTTGAACCTCTTCTCCCGTACCACCTCCGCGCTGTCGGCCTCTTCGGCCGAACGCAGCACGTGCACCTTGCGGAAACCCTCGCGCTCCAGTCCGCGCAGCGAGCGGCGCAGGTCGCGGCGGTGCCGCTGGATGACGGCGCGGGGCAGCCCGGCCCGGTCGGGGCGGCCGGCGTTGCGTTCGGCGCAGACCTCCTCGGGCATGTCGAGGACGATGGCGATGGGCAGTACGTCGTGCGCGCGGGCGAGCTGGACCAGCTGCCGGCGGGCCCCGGACTGCACGCTGGTCGCGTCGACGACGGTGAGGCGGCCGGCTTCCAGCCGCTTGCCGGCGATGTAGTGGAGGACCTCGAAGGCGTCCCGGCTCGCACTCTGGTCGTTCTCGTCGTCGGAGACGAGGCCCCGGCAGTAGTCGGAGGAGATGACCTCGGTGGGCTTGAAGTGCTTGCGGGCAAAGGTGGACTTGCCGGATCCGGTGGCCCCGATCAGGACGACGAGGGACAGGTCGGTGACGGGAAGTACGCGCGTGCCGGTCGTGGTCATGCGACCTCACCCTCCTTCTGGATATCGGTGCTGATCTGCGAAAAGACGGCCATCTGGGTGGGCGGCCCCACCTCGGGGTCGTCGTCGCCGACGGGAACGAACTCGGCGGCGTACCCGTACCGTTCGGCGACCTCGCCGGCCCAGGTACGGAACTCCGCGCGGGTCCACTCGAAGCGGTGGTCGCCGTGCCGGACGTGCCCTGCGGGCAGGGTCTCCCAGCGGACGTTGTACTCGACGTTCGGGGTGGTGACGAGGACGGTGCGGGGGCGGGCCGAGCCGAACACCGCGTACTCCAGGGCGGGCAGCCGCGGCAGATCGAGGTGCTCGATGACCTCGCTGAGCACGGCCGCGTCGTACCCGGCCAGCCGCTTGTCGGTGTAGGCGAGCGAGCCCTGGAGCAGCTGGACGCGGCTGCTCTGCCGCTCCCCCATCCGCTCGAGGCGCAGCCGCTTGGCGGCCATGCCGAGGGCCCGCATGGACACGTCGACGCCGACGATCTCGGTGAAGGCCACGTCCTTGAGGAGCGCCTGCACCAGCTGGCCCTGTCCGCAGCCGAGGTCGAGGACCCGGGCCGCGCCTGCGGTGCGCAGCGCGGCGAGGATCGCCTCGCGCCGCTGCACGGCGAGCGGCACGGGCTTCTCCTCGGTCTCACCCACGGCGTTGTCGAGCTCCTCGACCTCACTGCCGTCGGCCTCGGCCAGCCGGACCAGCTCCAGCCGCTCCAGGGCGTCGCGGGTCAGCCGCTTGTGGCGGGCCAGGTAGCGGGCGCTGATGAGCCCGTTCTCGGGGTGCGCGGCCAGCCAGCCGTCTCCGGCGCGCAGCAGCTTGTCGACCTCGTCGGGGGCGACCCAGTAGTGCTTGGCGTCGTCGAGCACGGGCAGCAGAACATAGAGCTGCCGCAGCGCGTCGGCGAGCCGCAGCTCGCCCTCCAGCACGAGCCGCACGTACCGGGACTCCCCCCACTCGGGGAACTGCTCGTCGAGCGGTACGGGTTCGGCCCGTACGAGGTCCCAGCCGAGCGGATCGAACAGCCGGTGCACGAGGGCCGCCCCGCCCCGGGCGGGCAGCGCCGGGATCTCGATCCGCAGCGGACGGGCCTGCTCCGGCAGCTCGGGCCGGGCGGTGCACCGGCCCTTGAGCGCGCTGCGGAAGACGGAACTGAGCGCGACGGCGAGCAGCGAGGAGGCCGCGTACGGGCGGTCGTTGACGTACTGCGCGAGCGCTGCGTCGGGCGCCCCGCCCCGCCCCTTGCCCTGCCCGCGCCGCACGAGCGCGACGGGATCCACCTCCAGCAGCAGAGCCGCCGTGCACCGCGCATCCGTGGCCTCGGGGTAGAAGACGTGGGCGGTGCCATGGGAGGTGGAAAACGCCTGCACCTTCCCAGGATGCTTGTGCAGCAGAAAGCCCAGGTCGGTAGCCGGGTGCTCAGCACTGCCAGTGGTGGAGATCGTCAGGAACATGCAGCTCAGCATGGATGCAGCCCGTTGTCGGGGGCCACCGAATTTCCCCCTCGGCCACCCCCCGCCCCACCCTCGGATCCCGATCCGGCCAAGTACCCGACGCCCGCGCGGACGGCGCTGTACGGTCCCCGGAACACGTCGTTCCCGTGTCCCCGCAGCCCCGTCGCCCAGGAGGGCTTCCCCTCGTGTACCCGCCGCAGCCTTACCCACCCATGCCCGCGCCCGTGCGCCGCTGGTGGCAGCATCCCGCCCTGATCATCGCCCTGCTGGTCGTGATCCCGCCCGCGGGCATCGCGCTCGCCTGGACCAGCCGGTGGGGGCAGGCCAAGAAGATCGTGGCGACGGTCCTGGCCGGTCTGTGGTTCCTCACGCCCTTCCTGGGCGACCCGCCGAAGAAGGCGGAGGCCGACGCCAAGCCGGCCGCTCTCGCGTCCGCCTCGCCCAGTGCGAGCCCCAGCCGGACCGAGCCGCCCGCTCTCGTTGGCCGGAACCTCAAGGAGGCGAGAGCCACCGCGCTCGCCGCGGGATTCCAGGTGCTCTCGCACGACGCGTCCGAGGGGAGCGCCGCCCAAGTGACCGAGGACGACTGGAAGGTGTGCTTCCAGAGCCTGGTCACCGAGAAGGCCGGTGCGATACCCGCGCTCGACTTCGGCGTGGTCCGCACCGACGCCCCGTGCCCCGCGAAGGACGGGGATCCGATCCTCTATCCGAAGATGCCCAAGATCGTCGGCCTGACCTTCGCCAAGGCGTCCGAGACGCTCAAGCCGATCGGCTTCCGGAAGATCGAGCCGCAGAGCGCGTTCACGGACGTCACCCTGTCGGCCGCCGTGGACGACTGGGCCGTCTGCTTCCAGGAGCCCGAAGAGGGCAAGGAAATCAGCGCGCCCGGTACCACCTCGGCCTCCCTGAAGCTCGTGTCTCCCGGGACCACCTGCCCGGGTGCACCGAACACCCGGCTCCACCCCGAGCCGGTGCCGACGCATGACGACGACTCCGGCAGCTCCGCGTCGGGCGGCTCCTCTTCCGGGGGATCCACGTCCGGGGGGTCCTCCTCGGGAGGGTCTTCCTCCGGGGGGTCTTCCTCCTCCGGCGGGTCCGACAGCGGCGGCGGAGGCGGAAACACCGTGACGCCCGGTGCGTTCTGCTCCCCGGCCGGGGCGACCGGCGTCAGCAAGAAGGGCACCTCCTACACCTGCAAGGGTCCCGGTCAGCCCCGCTGGCGCCCCTGATTGGTCCCACCCCGGGAAATCCCGGCGGCCAGTTCGGCGATGCCCGCAGGGCCGATGCGGCAGCAGCCGCCGATGAGGCGGGCGCCGGTGCGGGTCCAGGCGGCGGTGGGCCAGGGGGCGGGGTCGGCGGGGGCGTGCCATTCGCCGGTGGCCGCGTCCCAGACGGAGCCGTCATTGGGGTAGGCCAGGAGCGGCTTGGCGGTGACGGAGGCGGCGGCCTCGAGGGCGGGCAGCACGTCCGCCGGGGCGCAGCAGTTGACGCCGAGGGCGATGATCTCCGGGGTCCCGGCCGCGAGGGCGAAGGCCTCGGGGAGGGGCTGGCCGGCGCGGGTGCGGGCGTCGGCCACGGTGTAGCTCAGCCAGGCGGGCACGCCGGTGCCGGCGAGGACGGTGAGGAGGGCTTCGGCCTCGTCGGCGTCCGGGACGGTCTCCAGGGCCAGGACGTCGGGGCCCGCCTCGAGCAGTGCCTCGATGCGCGGGCGGTGGAAGGCGGCGAGCTCGCGCACGCTCAGCCCGTACCGCCCGCGGTACTCGGAGCCGTCCGCGAGCACCGCCCCGTACGGGCCGACCGAGGCGGCGACCCAGACCTCGTGGTCCGCGGCCTCGGCCGCCCGGGCGGCGAGTGTGACGCTGCGCTGCAGCAGGGCGGTGGTCGCGGCCCGGTCGTGGCCGTGGGCGGCGAAGGCCTCGTACCCCACCTGGTAGCCGGCGGTGATCAGCACCTCGGCGCCGGCCCGCGCGTACGCCGTGTGGGCGGCCTCCACCTGGTCCGGCCGCTCGGCGAGCACCCGGCCCGACCAGAGGCCGCCGGACAGGTCGCAGCCCTGGTCGGCGAGCTGGTTGCTCAGCCCGCCGTCCAGGAGCACGACCCTGCGGGCCAGGGCTTCGGCGAGCGGGCCGGACGCGCGGGGCATCGGTCGTGCGCCTCCCTCAGCCGAGCTGGGACAGCACCTGGGCCGAGATCAGCTCCAGGTGGTCCAGGTCGTCGAGGTCGAGCAGCTGGAGGTAGACGCGGGAGCTGCCGACGGCCGCGTAGGCGCCGATCTTCTCCACGACCTCGGCCGGGGAGCCGGCCAGGCCGTTGGCCTTGAGCTCGTCCACGTCCCGGCCGATGGCGGCGGCGCGGCGGGCGACCTCGGCGTCGTCCCTGCCGACGCACACCACGAGGGCGTTGGAGTAGACGAGGTCGTCGGCCTTGCGCCCTGCCTCCTCGGCGGCCGAGCGCACCCGGCCGAACTGCCGCTCGCTGTCCGCGATCGACGCGAACGGCATGTTGAACTCGTCGGCGTACCGGGCGGCGAGGCGCGGGGTGCGCTTCGCGCCGTGGCCGCCGATGAGCACGGGCACCTTGGCCTGGGCCGGCTTGGGCAGCGCCGGGGACTTCTCCACCTGGTAGTGGGTACCGGCGTAGTCGAACGTGGCGCCGGGATCGGTGGCCCACAGGCCGGTGACGATGGCCAGCTGCTCCTCCAGCCGGGCCATCCGCTCCGCCGGGAACGGGATGCCGTACGCCTTGTGCTCCTCCTCGAACCAGCCCGCTCCCAGGCCCAGTTCGACCCGGCCTCCGGACATCTGGTCGACCTGGGCCACCTGGATGGCGAGTACGCCGGGCAGCCGGAAGGTGCCGGCCGTCATCAGCGTGCCCAGCCGGATCCGCCGCGTCTCGCGGGCCAGGCCCGCGAGGGTGATCCAGGCGTCGGTGGGCCCGGGCAGGCCGTCCGCCGATCCCATCCGCAGATAGTGGTCGGACCGGAAGAACGCGTCGAAGCCCAGGTCCTCGGTGGCCTTCGCGACGGTCAGGAGGGTGTCGTAGCTGGCGCCCTGCTGGGGTTCGGTGAAAATACGGAGATCCATACCTCCCATCCTGCCTCCCCCGGCCGCCTCCGGCAGGCGCCCCCGTCCCACCCCGGCGGGGTGAATCTGCGTCAACCCGGCGGTCCACCCCGCACCCGGCCAGTGACCGGCCCGGACGGGGATCGTTACACGACCACGCACGTCAGGAGCCCACGACGGCCGCCCAGGGCGGCGCGCCGAAGGGCCTGCTGCAGCAGATGGAAGAGCTGATGGCGGCGCTGAACGCCGACCTGTCGCAGCTCGACGCCGACCTCCAGTCCTCCACGGACCGCACCCCCGGCGCGCCGTCGGCCCCGGGCAGCCGTACCCCCGAGAGCGAGCGCCCGTCCTACCGGTCGTACTGACCGTGCGGGTCCCGTCGCGCGCGGCGGGACCCTCGACCCCGTTCTCCCGTCGTACGTCCGCTCCCGTCAGGCCACGCCCGAGGCGGACCCCCGTTCGCGGACCGCCAGGCGCCGCAGGACGGCCCGGACCCGGTCGCTCGATTCGTCGGCCGCGTCGATGGACTCTATGCACTGCCAGTACAGGCCTTCGTCGTCCGTCGCACAGGCCACCCCGACCAGGGCTATCCCCACTTCGCCGAGCAACGCCTGCAGTCCGAGCAGAGCCTGGCGGACATCCACCACCTCGGTCAGCTGCGCCGCTCTCGGCGGATAGTCGGGCGCGCTGCCCTCGCCGCGCAGGGCGGCTCTGTCGAGCACCCCGCAGCCTCTGCCCCCTGCTTCGCCCAGTCCCCGTGCCTCCGATCTCAGCTCCGGCGGCCCGGTGACCGCCAGCCAGCTCCCTATCCCCTGCGCGAGCGCCTGGGCCTGCCAGGCCTCGCCCACGATGTCCATCGCCGCCCCGCTCTGTGCCAGCGCGTGCCGGCCGGCCGCGATGAGCCGTACCGCATCCATATGCCGTCCCCCGTCCGCACGACATCCACCGTTCTCACCACTACCCAGAGTGAGGGCAATGAGCCAGTAAAGCCAGGGGTATTCGGAAATCTATGGACACAAACATGGTTGTGGACGACGCCATCACTCCGAAGAGTGACAATTCGATGTCGGAGGCCCCGTCACCGGGAAGCGGAGCTCGTTCCTCTCGATCTTCGCGGCGAGCGCATCCAGCACATCCACCCCGAGAACCTCACAGAACTGCAGCAGATACGCCAGCACGTCGGCCACCTCATCGGCCACGCGGTGCGCGGTGTCCGGCTTCTCCATGACCTTCGCCGACTGTTCCGGGGTCAGCCACTGGAAGATTTCGACCAGTTCGGAAGCCTCCACGCTCAGCGCCACGGCCAGGTTCTTGGGCGTGTGGTACGGCTCCCAGCCGCGCACGGCAGCGAACTCGGCCAGCCGCCGCTGCAGTTGCCGCAGCCGCTCCTCCGGGTGCAGCTCGTCCACGTGCTGTACGTCCTGCTCATCGCTCATGGCGTCAGGTCTACCACCGTCACCCCCGGGGTCACACGGGCGGCCGCGGCGGTCTCCTCCCCCACCGCGGCGACCAGGCGGACATGGCCGCGGCCGCAGCACAGCAGGGCCAGCCGCAGCAGCTCGGCGTTCTGCCGCCGGTCCAGGCCGCGGTCGAAGCCGTCGGCGAGGACGGTCAGCGTCTGCCGGGCGGAGAGCAGTTCGGCGGCCGGATCCATGGCCAGTACCCCCGGACCGGTCAGCAGGACCAGCGCCAGCGCGAGGAACCGGAGCTCGCCCGCGCCCAGCCGGCCCAGTTCCGTGGCGGGCCCGGCGGAGCCGCGGTCCAGCAGCGCCGTGACCGGGCCGTGCGCGGGGGCCCGTACGTCCAGACCCGCCACCGGGCCCGAACAGCCGGTCCGCGCCGCCGCGGCCAGCAGCGCATGGCGGGTGCCGCATTCGTGGCGGGTCCGGCGCAGCACGTCGGCCAGGTTGGCGCAGTCGCCGAGCAGCCGGCCCGCGCCCGGCGGGACGGGGGCCCGCATCCGATCGGGGCGCGGGTCGCAGGGGAACACCGAGCGCAGGGCCACCACCACCTGCTCGGCGGCGGCGAGGACCTGCCGCTGTCCGGCCGTGGCGCCGGCCACGCGCAGCGGGAGCAGGGCGGTGCCGAGCCGGTCGTCGGGCAGCGGGGCCCGGGTGACGCCGATGGCCCCGCCGGTCAGCCAAGAGGCCTGGACGGAGCGCCGGCCGGGGTCGCGCAGGGCGGTGCTGAGCAGGATCTGCCCGCCCACCGAGAGCCGTTCGCCGACGATCCGCAGTGCGGGTTCGGCCTGGACGGCGAGGTCGAGGCGGACGGGCCCGGCCGGGCCGTCGACGGTGCAGCCGATGCGGAATCCGCGCCGCCCCTCGCCGTCGGGCAGGGCCCGGTCGGGGATCCGGGCCCGCGGGTCGGGAAACGCCTCCTCCAGGGTGGCCCCGGATCCGAGCCCGGCCAGGGCCTCGTAGGCGGCGAAGGCCTGGGACTTGCCGCTGCCGCTGGGCCCGGTCAGGAAGGTCACGGGCCCGAGCGGGAAGACGGCCGCGCGGTGCGCCCCGAAGGCGGAGAGCCGCAACTCGGTGACGGCGGGACGGTGGTGCACGACGGCAGGCGGGAGCACATGGTCGGCAGGTACGGCGGATAACCCGGCACGCGCAGAAGCCGTGGCTCCCTGCGCGTCCAAGTCCAAGGTGGCGTCCATGCGCCGGACGGTACGGCCCGCCGGACCCCTGGTGGGCCCGGCGAACCGTTCCGCCGAGGCGACCTTCCTACGATCGGGGGACGGCGGCGGCCGCGATCCCCTCGACCTCGGTCCCGACGGGCGCCAGCAGGAAGACGTTCCGGTCGACCCGGTGCATCCCGCTGCCCAGTCCGAAGACCACGCCGCTGCTGAAGTCGAGGATCCGCTTGGCCACTTCGCCGTCCGCGCCGGTGAGGTCGAGCAGCACCGGGATCTGCGCGATCAGGTACTCGGCCACCTCCCTGGCATCGGCGAAGATCTGGACCCGGATCACGACGAAGCGCCGCTGTTCCGCCGCGGCAGCTCCCGGCGCCGTGGGGATCGTGCGGTGGTCCACCCGGGAGGGCCACTCGTTGCGACTGCGCAGGGGGACCACCTGCGCGAGCCCCTCCCACTGTTCGTCCGTGACGTCGTACCTGCTCACCGGGCCGCCTCGGCCGTGCGCTTCATGTGCATCCCGCCATCCTCTCGCGTTTCACCCGTTCAGCCCAACAACGACACGAGCGACGCAGGGTACTCCTGCGAAAGCGAATAGGTTAGGTTAGGCATGCCTAAGTCACTCGCCCAGGACGATGGAGACCCGCATGCGCATGTCCGGTGCTGCCCCTGCCACCCCGGCCGCCGGCCGGCCCACCGACGCCGAGCGGGTCCGGTCGGTCCTGGTCGCCGCACACTCCATGACCGTGGTCACCGACGGACTGCGCAGCGAGGTCCGCCACCTCGACGGGGCGGACCCGATGGGCCGGCTGCACCTGCACCCCGGCGAGCCCGGCGGCGACGGCGAGTACCGGCCTTCGATCCGGCTGGAGTTCACCGACATCGCCCCCACCCCCGTACGGGACCGGGTGCGCGCCCGCGTCACGATCCTGGGCCGGCTGCTCTCGCCCTACACGGACGAAGGCGCCGACTCCACCTGCATGGAATTCGGCCGCGCCGTCCTCGAGACCGCGGAGGGCCGCTCGTACGTCGGCCTCGAAGAGCTCGACGCGGCCTGCCCCGACCCGCTCGCGCCGTTCGAGGCCGGGATGCTCACACACCTCCTCGACGACCACGCCGAACTCGTCACCCTCCTGCTGCGCCTGGTCCAGCCGCTGCCCACCGGCGCGATCCTGCGCGTACTGCCGCTCGCCATGGACCGGTACGGGATCACCCTGCGCCTGGAGCAGCGGCGCGGACACCGCGACGTACGGCTGCCGTTCCCCTCGCCCCTCGACGACGTCGAGCAGTCCGGGGTGCAGATCCAGGCCCTGTTCAGCGCGGCCCGGCGGAGCTCGCACCGCAACAGCCTGCCCGCCTGAGGAATACGTCCGTACGGGGTTCCGTTGGGGACGATCATGAAGGCAATCACGTACAGCGCATATGGAACTTCCGAGAACCTCACGCTCGTTGACGTACCGCAGCCCAAGGTCGGCCCGGGCGAGGTGCTGGTCCGGGTCAAGGCAGCCGGCGTGAACCCGGTGGACTGGAAGCTCGCCGCCGGATATCTCGACCCGATCCTCGAAGTCCGCTACCCGGTCATACCCGGCTGGGACGTCGCCGGAGTCGTCGAGGCCGTCGGCCCCGACACCTTCGACCATGCGGTCGGCGACGAGGTCTACGGGTACGTCCGCAAGGAGTGGGTCGAGCTCGGCACCTACGCCGAACTGGTCAGCGCCCCTGTCCGGACGCTGGCCCGCAAGCCGCGCGGGCTGACCTTCGAGCAGGCCGCGGGCATCCCGCTGGCCGGCCTCACCGCGTACCAGTCCCTCGTCCGCGTGGGCCTCAAGGCCGGCGAGACCGTGGTCATCCACTCCGCGGCCGGCGGCACCGGCTCCCTCGGCGTGCAGATCGCCGTAGCGCTCGGCCTGCGCGTCATCGGCACGGCCGGCGCGCACAACCACGACTACCTGCGCTCGCTCGGCGCCGAGCCCGTCCTGTACGGGGAGGGCCTGGCGGACCGGATCCGCGCGCTCGCCCCCGAAGGCATCGACGCGGGGCTGGACTTCTTCGGAGACGGCGCCGTCGAGATCCTCCAGTCGCTCGTCAAGGAGCGCAGCCGGGTGGTCTCCATCGCCGACTACGAGGCCGCGGCCAAGGGCGCGCACCAGCTGTGGGTGCGCCCGGACTCCGCCGACCTGACGTTCCTCGGGGAACTGGCCGACGCGGGGAAGCTCACGGTCAACGTGGAGCACGCACTGCCGCTCGCCGAGGCCGCGAAGGCCTGGGAACTCAGCGCGGCGGGCCGCACGCGCGGCAAGATCGTACTGACGGTCTGACGGCGCTGCGCCGCGGGCCGCCGGAGTACGGGTCTCCGGCGGTCCGCGGCAGGGCGGGTCAGGGCGCGGGGTCCGTCACGAGGCGGCCTGCGCGTACCGGTTCGCCGGGCGCGGGAGGCCGTAGTTCTCGCGCAGGGTCGTACCGGTGTACTCCGTACGGAACAGGCCGCGCCTCTGCAGGATCGGCACGACGTGGTCGACGAAGGCCGTCAGCCCGGTCGGCAGGACGGGCGCCATGATGTTGAAGCCGTCGGCAGCGCCTTGGGTGAACCACTCCTCCAGCTGGTCGGCGATCTGCTCGGGCGTGCCGGCGAAGACGCGGTGGCCGCGGCCGGCGCCGAGGCGGGCGATCAGCTCGCGCAGCGTGAGGCCGTCGCGGCGGGCCAGTTCGGCGACGAGGGTGAAGCGGCTCTTGTTGCCGTTGATGTCCCGTTCCTCGGGGAGCTCGGGCAGCGGGCCGTCGAGGGGGTGGCCGGTGAGGTCGGTGCCGAGCATGCCGGAGAGCTGGGCGAGCCCGTACTCCGGCACCTGGAGGTCGGTGAGCTCCTGCTCCAGGGCCTTCGCCTCGGCCTCGGTGGAGCCGATGACGGGCGCGATGCCGGGGAGGACGAGCAGGTCGGACCCGGTGCGGCCGTACTTGGCGAGACGCGACTTGAGGTCCTTGTAGAAGGTCTGCCCGTCGGCCAGGGTCTGCTGCGCGGTGAAGACGGCCTCGGCGTACTGGGCGGCGAACTCCTTGCCGTCCTCGGAGGACCCGGCCTGCACGAGGAGCGGGTGGCCCTGCGGGGAGCGGGGCACGTTGAGCGGGCCGGCCACGCCGAAGTACGTGCCGCGGTGGGCGGCGGGGTGCAGCTTGTCGGTGTCGGCGTAGATGCCGCGCTCCTTGTCGAGGACGATCGCGTCGTCCTCCCAGCTGTCCCAGAGCTTGGTGGCGACGTCGAGGAACTCGCGGGCGCGGTCGTAGCGGAGGCTGTGCTCGAGGTGCTCGTCCCGGCCGAAGTTGCGGGCCTCGTCGACGGTGCCGGAGGTGACGATGTTCCAGCCGGCGCGGCCGTTGCTGATGTGGTCGAGGGAGGCGAATTTGCGGGCGAGGTGGAACGGCTCGTTGAAGGTGGTGGAGACGGTGGCGATGAGCCCGATGTGCTCGGTGACGGCGGCGATGGCGGAGAGCAGGGTGAGCGGCTCGAACCCGCCGAGGGCGTTGTAACGGGCCTTGCCCCAGAGGGCGAGCCCGTCGGCGAAGAACACCGAGTCGAGCCGCCCGCGCTCGGCGGTCTGCGCCAGCTCCTGGAAGTACCGCAGGTCGGTGACCCGCTCGGGGTTGCTGCCGGGGTGCCGCCAGGCGGCGTCGTGGTGACCGGCGTTCATGAGGAAGGCGTTGAGGTGGAGGGTCCGGGGTGCGGTCATGGTGGTGTTCCTCGGGTCGGTGAGTCTGATGTGCCGGGCCCGAGCCCAGCCCCGCCGGCGATCGAGGCGCGGGCTGGGAGTCCGGGCCCGTAGGGCGTCAAGCGGCCGGCACGCGCCAGAGGCTGAGGCGGCGTTCGATCACGACCAGCAACTGGTTGAAGGTCACGCCGATGGCGGAGATGGTGACGATGCCCGCGTACATCTCCGGTATCGCGAAGTTGTACTGCGAGGCGTTGATCAGATAGCCGAGCCCCGCCTTGGCCCCGATCATCTCGGCGGCGACGAGGACCAGGATCGAGACGGCTCCGGCCAGCCGGATGCCGGTGAAGACGGCCGGTACGGACGCAGGCAGGATCACCTTCTGGAACAGCCTCGGTGTGGACAGGTCCATGGACCGGGCGAGTCTGACCAGCGTCGGGTCGGCGTTGCCGACGGCGCTGATGGTGTTCAGCAGGATCGGCCAGACGCAGGCGTAGACGACGATGGAGACCTTCGAGGTCTCGCCTATGCCCAGCAGCAGTACGAACACCGGCAGCAGCGCGAGAGCCGCCGTATTGCGGAACACCTCCAACAGCGGGCCGAGCAGCGCCGCGACGGGGCGGTACCAGCCGATGAGCAGGCCGAGCGGGACGGCGACGACGACGGCGATGCCGAAGCCGCCGAAGGAGCGGATCAGGCTGGCCTGCGTGTGCTCGGCCAGCCGGCCGTTGCCCGCCAGTTCCCACCAGGCCGCGGCGACCTCGCTGACCGGCGGGAGGAAGGTGGAGTCCACCAGCCCGAGCCGGGGCGCCGCCTCCCAGACCGCGAGCAGGGCGACGATCGCCGCCGAGCGGAGGGCCGCCGCGCGCAGCCACCGGGCGATGGCCCGCAGGGCGGGCGGGGCAGCCGGAGCCGGGGCGGGGGCGGGCGGTGCCGGCGCGGGTGTGCGTACCGGCGCCGGTTCGCGTACCGGCGCGGGCGCAGGGGTGCGTACGGGGTCCTGCGGACCCGCTTCCGCCCCGGCCGCGGTGCTCTTCGTATCGGTTCCGGTGCTCATACGGTGGCCTCCTCCTTCTCCAGTTGCTGGGCGCGGGCCACCTCGTCGTGGAGCAGGGTCCAGATCTCGTGGCGGTAGCGGGCGAATTCCGGGCTGGAGCGCAGCTCCTCCCCGCCGGCGCCGGTGGCCCGGTCGCCGAAGGAGACGGGGACGGCCTCCTTGATCCGGCCGGGGCGGGAGGTCATCACGGCCACCCGCTGCCCGAGGTACACGGCCTCCTCGATGCCGTGGGTGATGAAGACGACCGTCTTGCCGGTGCGCTGCCAGATCCGGCGCAGCTCGTCCTGGAGCGACTCCCGGGTCTGCGCGTCGAGCGCGGCGAACGGCTCGTCCATCAGCAGGACGTCCGGGTCGTAGGCGAGGGACCGGGCGATGGCCACGCGCTGGCGCATCCCTCCGGACAGCTCGTGCGGGTGGCGGTCCTCGAAGCCGGTGAGGCCGACGAGGTCCAGGAACTCCCGGGCCCGCTCGGTGCGTTCGCGGCGGGGTACGCCGGTCGCCTCCAGCCCGAACTCGATGTTGCCGAGCGCCGTGCGCCAGGGCAGCAGCGCGTACTGCTGGAAGACGATGCCCCGGTCCAGGCCCGGTCCGGTGACCGGCTCGCCGTCGAGCAGGATCCTGCCGGAGGTGGGCCGGGTCAGGCCTCCGAGCAGGTCGAGGAGGGTGGACTTGCCGCAGCCGCTGGGGCCGACGACCACCACGAACTCCCCGGCCCCGATCTCCAGGTCCACTCCGTCGAGGGCGGTGAAGCTGCCGCCGTCGCCGAGGGCCCCGGCCCTCCTGCCCTTGGCCTGCTTCCTCGGGAAGGTCTTCGTCACGGACTCGAACACGATCTTCGCCATGGTGCTCAGCCCTTCCCCTGGTCGTTGAACTCGTTCGTGTACAGGTCGGAGGGCTTGAGCTGGCCCTTCTTGATCTCGCCGCGCTCACCGAGCCAGTCGATCCACAGCTGGAACTCCTTGTCGGCGATGCGGCCGCCGGTCTCGGCCACCCCGAACGAGCGCCAGTACTGGAGGGTGGAGGTGTCCTCGTTGCGGCCGCGCTTCTTGACGATCTCGGTCATCCGGGCGATGACCTCCTCGCGCGGGGTGGTCCGGGACCACTCGATGGCCTTGGCGACACCGGTCGTGAAGGTCCGTACGGTGTCGGGGTTCTCCTTGATGAACCGCCGGGTCATCACGTACGACCCGGCGCTGAAGGCGCCCAGCAGCTCGAAGTCCTTGAACAGCGGGCGGATGCCGCCGGCGGCGAGGGCCTTGTCCCGCAGGACGCCGCTGAGCACCCCGACCTCGATCTGCTTCTGGCGCAGCGCCTGTTCGGTGTTGACGGGCGGGACCACGAGGGACTCGACCTTCGCGGCCTCGGCCCTGGAGAGGCCGCTGCGCTCCAGGTAGATGTCCAGCAGGGCCTGGGCATGGGCGCCCAGGGTGTTCATGCCGACCTTCTTGCCGATCAGGTCGCGGGGCGAGCGGATCGGGCTGTCCTCCAGAACGTAGTAGCCGAGGTAGGTGTCCTTGTCGGAGCCGTAGTAGGAGACGACGGACTGGATCTGGGCCTTGCTCGAGGCGAGTTTGACGATCGCGCCGTTGAAGGCTCCGCCGAAGTGGGTCTGGCCGGTGGCGGCGGACTGGATGTCCTGGGGACCGCTGATGGTGTTGCCGACCCAGTCGAGGGTCAGGCCGCCCAGATGGCCGAGGTCCGCGGCCAGTTCGGGGAGCAGGACGGTGCCGACGGCGCCCTGGTACTTGAGGGACGTGACCTGCTTGCCGGATCCGCCGGAGGCGGTGGCCGTGCCGCAGCTCACCGCGGCCGCCGAGATGCCGAGCAGGGTGAGGAACTGGCGTCGGGAGGTGGGGGTGGAGGCGAGGGCTGCGGACATGGGGTTCCTTGTCGGGAATCGGGGGTTTCGGGGCCGCTACGGGGCGGTCGTCGCGAAGGGGGCGGCGGAGGACCGGGCGTTCAGCGCCTCGGCGAACTCGTCGACGGCCTGGAAGAGGTCCAGCTCCGCCTCGGGCCGCAGCCGGCCGGGGCCGGTCCCGCGCTCCACGGAGGAGTCCAGGACGAACCGCCCGGCGGTGACGTGCCGGGCGCCGAGGGCGGCGAGTACCGGGCGCAGGGCGTAGTCGAGGGTCAGGACGTGGGCGAGGCTGCCGCCGGTGGCGATCGGCAGAACCGTTTTGCCGGCCAGCCCGTCCTGCGGGAGCAGATCGAGGAAGGCCTTGAGCAGGCCGGTGTACGAGGCCTTGTAGACCGGGGTCGCGACGATGATCCCGTCGGCCTCGGCGACGGCTTCGAGGGCCCGGCGGATCTCCGGCTCCCCGCGGCGGGCGGAGAGGAGGTCGGCGGCGGGGAGCTCCCGTACGGCGAGGTGGGCGGTGTCGTAGCCGGCGTGGGAGAGGCGGCGCAGGACGTGGTCGGCGACGACGGCGGTACGGGAGTGCGGGGAGGGGCTGCCGGAGAGGGCGAGCAGGGTGGGCACGGGGCCTCCTTGGGGCGTCGTACGAGCGGGCGGGCGGGGCGGGTCGGGAGCCGGCGGGTCAGGCGTCGGCGGATGCGCCGGAGGGGATGCCGAAGGACGGGTCGGGCACGGTCTGCGGGCTGATCAGGCGGGACGGGACCCCGTCCGGGCCGACCGGGACGTCGCCGTCCACCGTCACGCGGCGCAGGGTGCGCTCGTGCTCGTCGGAGTCGTCGACGCCGTAGTGCTGGGTGGCCCGGTTGTCCCAGATCGCGACGTCGCCGGCCCGCCACTGCCGGCGGACGGTGTTCTCGGGGCTCTCGATGTGCGCCTGGAAGAGGTCGAGGAGGGCACGGGAGTCGCGGCCGGTGAGGCCCTTGATCCGCTGGACGAAGTTGCCGAGCAGCAGGGTGCGTTCGCCGGTCTCGGGGTGGACGCGGACGACGGGGTGCTCGGTGAGGAACTCGGTGGAGGTGAACACCTCGCGGTACTGGGCCAGCGCCTCGGGGAGGGCGTCGGGCTTGAGGGCGGCGTAGTCGTACGCGTTGGAGTGCACGGCGCGCAGGCTGTCGGCGAGGCTGCGCAGCGGCTCGGGGAGGTTGGCGTAGGCGGTGGCGGTGTTCGCCCAGAGGGTGTTGCCGCCGTACGGGGGGATCGTGACGGCGCGGAGGATGGAGAAGGCGGGGTAGGCGGGGACGAAGGTGACGTCGGTGTGCCACTGGTTGGCGCGGGCGCCGTGGTGGGAGTCGATGCCAAGGGCGTAACGGCCGTCGGCGGAGGGCACGGTGGGGTGGGCGACGGGCGTGCCGAGGAGTCGGGCGAAGGCTTCGTGTCCGGCCTCGTCCAGGTGGTCCTGGTCGCGGAAGAAGACGACCTTGTGGGCGAGGAGCGCGGCGCGGATCTCGGCGACGACATCGCCACCGAGCTCCCCATCGAGCCGCACACCCCCGATCTCGGCACCGATCCGCCCACCGATCCGGGTGACGGTGAGCTGGGTACGGGTGGCAGTGCTCATGGGAACTCCCTGGGGTTGGTGTCCGTAGTGGAGGAAGGACGCACGGGCAGACCTGTTGGCCGGGGACCGTGGGCCGGGCCGGTTGACCGAGGCCGAGGCCATGGACAGGGACAGAGGTGCCGCGAGCGAGGTCGGCCCTGCGCCGGTTGACGGCGAGGCGAGCGCCGGAGGCCGGGCCGGGTCGGCCGGAGGCTGGTGAGCGGGAGGCCGGGTCAGCTTTGGGCTGGGTGGCCGGATCGAGCCGGTGGCCGGTAGGCCGGGGCCGTACGGACCGGACGCTCGTGGACCAGGGCCGCAGGGCGGTCGGCGAGAGGAGAGAGGGGAGAGGCCGGCGCGGAGCCGGGCAGTTCTGGGCCGGATGGCCGACGGCCGGTTCGGGGGAAGGCCGAACGGTCATCGGTCCGGGCCCGGGGCGGCGCCTAAGCGCGGCGCGGGGCCGGACAGCGGCCCGGACACGAACCCGGCGCGGTACAGGAGCCGGGGGTGTGGAGCCGCGGGGCGGGAAGCTCGAACGCGGTCATGGCTCGGAGACTGTCAGCGGCCCGGGCAGCGGTCAAGCCCCGCCCGGCAGGCCGGAACGACCCCCGCCCGAAGCTCCCACCCGCCGCGGCACACTGGCTCTGACCTGGCCCTATGCCATCCCGGGAATGCGTCGCGCCATACTCCGCGACGGCCGAAAACCATGGCCGGATTTCATGCCCCTGCAACGCGACCGCCACGCGTTCGCCGACACCGCGGTCCGTTGCCGCCGGTTCGGATGCCCTCGGGACCGAGCCCGCACCCGCCAGGCGCTCGCCCGCTCAGGGCGCTCTTTCGTGACCCGACCCGTCTCACATGAGAGGGCGAGATCACACCCTGTCGTTATAGTGGTTCCCAAGGTGACCCCCCTAGCATTCGAGCCATGACGGTCCTGCCTGATGACGGGCTCTCCTTGGCCGCCGAGTTCCCTGACGCGACGCATGAGCAGTGGCAGCGCCTGGTAGAGGGCGTTCTACGCAAGTCCGGCAAGGATGTATCCGGCGATGCTGCAGAAGACGCGTTGTCCACAAAGCTCGAGGACGGGCTCACCACCCGCCCGCTGTACACCGCGCCCGAAACGGCCGCCGAAACCGGTTTCCCCGGGTTCGCTCCGTTCGTCCGGGGCGGCAGCCCCGCGGGCGGTGCCGCCGGCGGCTGGGACGTGCGGCAGCGGCACCTCGGCAGTGATCCCGCACGGGTGAACGAGGCCGTTCTCACCGACCTCGAGAACGGGGTCACCTCCATCTGGCTGTCCCTGGGCGGACCCGGCGGGCTCCCGGTCGACGCGCTCCCCCGCGCCCTCGACGGCGTCTACCTCGACCTGGCGCCCGTCTCCCTGGACGCCGGAGCCGAATACGCCGGAGCCGCCCGCGCCTTGCTGCGCCTGTACGCCGAGCGCGGGGTGGCCCCCGAGGCCGCCCGCGCGAGCCTCGGCGCCGACCCGCTGGGCCACGAGGCCCGTACGGGTGAAGTCCTGGACCTGGCCGGCGCCGTCGGGCTCGCCCGGGAGGTGGCCGCGCACTGGCCCGGCGTCCGCGCCCTCGCCGTCGACGCCCTGCCGTACCACGAGGCCGGCGGTAGCGCAGCCGAGGAGCTGGGGCTGTCCCTGGCCACCGGCGTCGCCTACCTCCGCGCTCTGACCGACGGCGAACGCACGGCCGACACCCTCGACGTCCAAGCCGCCCTCGGCCAGCTCGAGTTCCGCTACGCCGCGACCGCCGACCAGTTCCTCACCATCGCGAAGTTCCGCGCCGCCCGCCGCCTGTGGGCCCGGATCGCCGAGGCCTGCGGGGCCCCCGACGCCGGCGCCCAGCGCCAGCACGCCGTCACCTCGCCGGTGATGATGACCCGCCGCGACCCCTGGGTGAACATGCTGCGCACCACCGTCGCCTGCATGGCGGCGGGCGTGGGCGGGGCCGACTCGGTCACCGTGCTCCCCTTCGACCACGAGCTGGGCCTGCCGGACGCCTTCGCGCGCCGCATCTCCCGCAACACCTCCACCATCCTGTTGGAGGAGTCGCACCTGGCCCGCGTCATCGACCCGGCCGGCGGCTCGTACTACGTCGAGCAGCTCACCGACGAACTCGCGCACGCCGCCTGGGAGTTCTTCCAGACGATCGAGAAGGCCGGCGGCCTGGCCGCCGCCCTGCGCTCCGGCCTGGTCGCCGACCGGCTCGCCGCGACCTGGGCCGAGCGCTCCAAGAAGCTCGCCAAGCGCCGCGAACCCATCACGGGAGTCAGCGAGTTCCCGCTGCTCTCGGAGAAGCCCCTCGACCGCGAGCCCGCCCCGGCGGGTCCCACCGGCGGGCTGCCCCGCGTACGGCGCGACGAGGCGTACGAGGCGCTGCGCGCCCGCAGCGACGCCCACCTGGCCGCGACCGGGAACCGCCCGCGGATCTTCCTCGCCGCGCTGGGCCCGGCGGCCGCGCACACCGCGCGCGCCACCTTCGCCGCGAACCTGTTCCAGGCGGGCGGCATCGAGGCGGTGCACGACCCGGTGTCGGTGGACCCGGCGACGGCCGCCGGGGCCTACGCCGCGAGCGGCGCGGACGGCATGGCCGTGCTGTGCTCCAGCGACGCGCTGTACGAGGAGCAGGCCGAGGCGGTGGCCGAGGCCCTGCGCGCGGCCGGTGCGACGACCGTGTTCCTCGCGGGCAAGCCCGGCACCTCGGCCGGCGCCGTGGACGAGTACGTCTTCGCCGGCTGCGATGCGGTCGCCGTGCTGTCCTCCGTACTCGACCGGATGGGAATCGCGCTGTGAGCATCCCCGATTTCTCCGCGCTCGCTCTGGGCGGCGGCGCCTGCGCGGCAGGCTCCGAGGACCAGTGGCGTGCGGCGGTGAAGGAGTCCACCGGGACCGCCGCCGGCGACCTGCTGTGGGAGACCCCCGAGGGCATCGGCGTGAAGCCGCTGTACACGGGCCGGGACCTGGAGGGCCTGGACTTCCTGCAGACCTACCCGGGCATGGCCCCGTACCTGCGCGGCCCGTACCCGACCATGTACGTGAACCAGCCCTGGACGATCCGCCAGTACGCGGGCTTCTCCACGGCCGAGGAGTCGAACGCCTTCTACCGGCGCAACCTCGCGGCCGGCCAGAAGGGCCTGTCGATCGCCTTCGACCTGCCCACGCACCGCGGCTACGACAGCGACCACCCGCGCGTCACGGGCGACGTCGGCATGGCGGGCGTGGCGATCGACTCGATCTACGACATGCGGCAGCTCTTCGACGGCATCCCGCTGGACAAGATGACGGTGTCGATGACGATGAACGGCGCGGTGCTGCCGGTCCTCGCGCTGTACATCGTGGCGGCGGAGGAGCAGGGCGTCTCCCCCGAGAAGCTCGCCGGGACCATCCAGAACGACATCCTCAAAGAGTTCATGGTCCGCAACACCTACATCTATCCGCCCAAGCCCTCGATGCGGATCATCTCCGACATCTTCTCGTTCACCTCGCAGAAGATGCCGCGGTACAACTCCATCTCGATCTCCGGCTACCACATCCAGGAGGCCGGCGCCACGGCCGACCTGGAGCTCGCGTACACCCTCGCGGACGGCGTGGAGTACCTGCGCGCCGGACAGGCCGTCGGGCTGAACGTGGACGCGTTCGCCCCGCGCCTGTCGTTCTTCTGGGCGATCGGCATGAACTTCTTCATGGAGGTCGCGAAGCTGCGCGCCGCCCGGCTGCTGTGGGCGCGGCTCGTCAAGCAGTTCGACCCGCAGAACGCCAAGTCGCTGTCGCTGCGCACCCATTCGCAGACCTCCGGCTGGTCGCTGACGGCGCAGGACGTCTTCAACAACGTGACGCGTACGTGCATCGAGGCGATGGCGGCGACCCAGGGGCACACCCAGTCGCTGCACACCAACGCCCTCGACGAGGCGCTCGCACTGCCGACGGACTTCTCGGCGCGCATCGCCCGCAACACCCAGCTGCTGCTCCAGCAGGAGTCGGGGACCTGCCGGTCGATCGACCCGTGGGGCGGCAGCGCGTACGTCGAGAAGCTGACGTACGACCTGGCGCGCCGGGCCTGGCAGCACATCCAGGAGGTCGAGGCGGCCGGCGGCATGGCGCAGGCGATCGACGCGGGCATCCCGAAGCTGCGCGTGGAGGAGGCCGCGGCCCGTACGCAGGCGCGGATCGACTCGGGGCGCCAGCCGGTGATCGGCGTGAACAAGTACCGGGTGGCGAACGACGAGCTGATCGACGTGCTCAAGGTCGACAACTCCTCGGTGCGCACGCAGCAGATCGAGAAGCTGCGGCGGCTGCGCGAGGAGCGCGACGAGGCCGTCACGCAGGACGCGCTGCGGGCGCTGACGAACGCGGCCGAGCGGGGGGCCGGGCAGGGCATGGAGGGCAACCTCCTCGCGCTGGCGGTGGACGCGGCGCGGGCCAAGGCGACCGTGGGTGAGATCTCGGACGCACTCGAGAAGGTGTACGGGCGGCACGCGAGCCAGATCCGTACGATTTCGGGTGTGTACCGCACCGAGGCGGGCGAGTCCCCGAACGTGGAGCGCACCCGTGCGCTGGTCGACCGGTTCGAGGAGGCGGAGGGCCGCCGTCCGCGTGTCCTGGTCGCCAAGATGGGCCAGGACGGCCACGACCGCGGCCAGAAGGTGATTGCGACCGCCTTCGCCGACCTGGGCTTCGACGTGGACGTCGGCCCGCTGTTCCAGACCCCGGCGGAGGTGGCCCGTCAGGCCGTCGAGGCGGACGTCCACGTGGTGGGCGTGTCGTCGCTGGCGGCCGGCCACCTGACCCTCGTACCGGCGCTGCGCGAGCAGTTGGCGGAGGAGGGGCGCGAGGACATCATGATCGTGGTGGGCGGGGTGATCCCGCCGGCCGATGTGCCGACGCTGCTGGAGATGGGCGCTGCGGCGGTGTTCCCGCCCGGCACGGTGATCCCGGACGCGGCCCACGACCTGGTGACGCGGCTGGCCGCGGATCTGGGCCACGAGCTGTAGGCGCGGCCGATGCCTCCGAAGATCGACATCGAGGCCTACGCGAAGGGGGTGCTCGACGGGAAGCGCGCGTTCATCGCGCGCGCGATCACGCTCGTCGAGTCCACCCTGCCCGCTCACCGGGCGCTCGCGCAGGGGCTGTTGACGGAGCTGCTGCCCCACTCGGGGCGGGCCCGGCGGATCGGTATCAGCGGGGTGCCGGGCGTCGGCAAGTCCACGTTCATCGATGCGTTCGGCACGATGCTGACGGGGCTGGGCCACCGGGTCGCGGTCCTGGCCGTGGACCCTTCCTCCACCCGTACGGGCGGCTCGATCCTGGGTGACAAGACCCGGATGGAGCGGCTGGCCGTCGACTCCTCGGCCTTCGTCCGCCCGTCCCCCTCGGCGGGGACGCTGGGCGGGGTCGCCAAGGCCACGCGGGAGTCGATGATCGTGATGGAGGCGGCGGGCTACGACGTCGTCCTCGTCGAGACGGTCGGCGTGGGCCAGTCGGAGACCACGGTCGCGGGCATGGTCGACTCCTTCCTCCTCCTCTCCCTGGCCCGTACGGGAGATCAGCTCCAGGGCATCAAGAAGGGCGTCCTGGAGCTGGCGGACGTCCTCGCGGTGAACAAGGCGGACGGCCCGCACGAGCGTGACGCGAAGGCGGCGGCGCGGGAGTTGTCGGGCGCGCTGCGCCTGATGCACCCCGCCGACGCGGCGTGGACGCCACCGGTGCTGACGTGCAGTGCGCGGGAGTCGGCGGGTCTGGACGAGGTGTGGAACCGGCTGGAGCAGCACCGGCGGCTGCTGGACGCGGGGGGCCGGCTGGCCGCCAAGCGGGCGGCGCAGCAGGTGGAGTGGACCTGGTCGATGGTCCGGGACGAGCTCCTGGAGCGGCTGCGTGCCGATCCGTCGGTCCGGGACCTGGCCCCGGGCCTGGAGGCCGCCGTCCGCGCGGGCAGCGTCACCCCCACGTCGGCGGCGGACCGGATCCTCTCGGCGTTCGGCCGGGGGTAGCCGCAGCGCGGGGGGACGACAGCGCGCAGCGGCACCCGGTCAAGGCCGGGCAGCGACCGCAGCGGCACCCGGCCGGGGTCAGACAGTGACCAGGGCGGCCGGGTCCGTCGAGGACAGGGTGCGCCGCAGGACGCGCCCCTGCTCCGCCGGATCCGTGGCGGCCAGCAGCGCCGAGAGGACCGCGATGCGGGCCTGCGGGCCGCGCAGCGTGCCCGTCGGGACCGCTCCCGCCGCCACCAGGTCCACTGCGCCGCCGTGGGTGTAGATCTCCGTCACCGGCCCGGCGGCAACCCGCGTGGTCAGCGCGACCAGCACGCCCCGCGCCACGGCGTCCTTCACCGCGTCCACGATCTCCGGCGTGGCGTTGCCCGCGCCCGTGCCGATCAGGACGATGCCCCGCGCACCGGCCGCGACCGCCGCGTTCAGGAGCACCGGGTCGCCGTCCGCGTGGTGCATCACCATGTCCACCCGCGGCGGCAGCTCCGGCATCGCGGGCAGCGGCAGCGGCTCCGGGCGCTGCGGGGTGCGCAGCATGGTGACCTTGCCGAAGCCGATCTTCCCGAAGAGCTCGGCGGAGGGGTCGGCGAACGCGTCCAGCGCGACCGCCTGGGTCTTCACCGTCCCGCGGGCCGCGTGGACCCGCCCGCCGAAGGCGATCAGTACGCCGAGCCCCCTCGTGGTGGCGGCGGTGAGCAGCGCGTCGTACAGGTTGCCCGGTCCGTCCCCGTCGGCGGTGCCCATGGGGCGCTGGGAGCCGGTGAACACCACGGAGCGGGCGTCGTGGTGGTGGAGGTCGACGAGGAAGGCCGACTCCTCGAGGGTGTCGGTGCCGTGCGTGACGACGATGCCGTCCACGTCCGGGTCGGCGAGCACCTCGTGCACGGTGCGCAGCAGGGTGAGCTGGTGGGCGGTGGTCAGCCGGGGGCTGTTCACGCTGAACAGGTCCACCACCTCGACGGTGATGTCCTCGGGCAGCGGCGCCGTGGCCACGACCTCGCTGCCGTCGGCGTCCGCCGCGAAGCCGGAGCCCTGCCAGCGGCTGGCTATCGTCCCACCGGTGCTGATGACGACGATCCGTCCCATGGCCACCCTTTCTCACGTACGGGCGATATATCGCACAGATGTGCCGTAAGTGGCAATGATAGTGAGATCTACGCGCAATACGATTGCCAGTTTCTGCCGATCCGTTCAAACAGGCTCGGCGATAATTGCGCCATGGATGCCATTGACCGTGAAATCTTGCGCGAGCTCCAGGCCGACGGCCGCCTCAGCAACCAGGAGCTCGCCGCGCGCGTGGGCCTGACCCCCTCCCCTTGTATGCGCCGCGTGCGCCAGCTGGAACAGGACGGGGTGATCCAGGGCTACCGCGCCGTGATCTCCCCCGAGGCGGTGGGCCGCGGCTTCGAGGTGCTCGTCTCGGTGGAGGTGCGCCGCGACCGCGCCGCGGTGGAGGCCTTCGAGGCCGCCCTCCAGGGCATCCCCGACGTCATCGAGGCCTACCGCCTCTTCGGCAGCCCCGGCTGCCTGCTGCGGATCGCCGTCGCGGACCTGCGCGCGTACGAGCGCCTGTGGATCGAGCAGCTGACGGCCCTCTCCGGGGTCACCGAGGTCAACTCGCAGATCATCATGAAGCGCATCAAGGAACCGACCGGCCTGCCCGTCTGAGCCGGACGGGGACGCCCTGATCACACCGCGGCAAGGCGGGGTTCCGCGGACCGGACGGCCAGGTGGCGGAGGTACGACCGGACGTTGCGGCGGGTCTCGGCGACGCTGTCGCCGCCGAATTTCTCCACCACCGCGTCGGCCAGGACCAGCGCGACCATCGCCTCGGCCACGATTCCGGCAGCCGGAACCGCGCAGACGTCGGACCGCTGGTGGTGCGCCGTGGCGGCCTCGCCGGTGGCGACGTCGACGGTGGCGAGTGCACGCGGCACGGTCGCGATCGGCTTCATCGCGGCCCGCAGCCGAAGCAGCCCACCCGTGGTCAGACCGCCCTCGGTGCCGCCCGAGCGGTTCGTCGCCCGCCGCACCCCGTCCCCGGCTGCGAGGATCTCGTCGTGCGCCCGGGAGCCGGGCACCCGCGCGAGGCCGAACCCGTCCCCCACCTCCACTCCCTTGATCGCCTGGATCCCCATGAGCGCGGCGGCCAGCCGGGCATCGAGCCGCCGGTCCCAGTGCACGTGCGAGCCGAGTCCCACGGGCACGCCGTACGCCAGCACCTCGACGACACCCCCCAGCGTGTCTCCCTCCCTGTGGGCCTCGTCGATCTCGGCGACCATCTCCTTCGAGGTGGTCAGGTCCAGGCAGCGCACCGGGTCGGCGTCCAGCCGCTCGACGTCCGCCGGCGTCGGGTGGACCCCGTACGGGGCGGTGACCGATCCCAGTTCCACGACGTGCGACAGGACCTCGATCCCCGCCGTCTCCCGGAGGAACGAACGGGCCACCGCGCCCAGGGCCACCCGAGCCGCCGTCTCCCGGGCGCTGGCCCGCTCCAGAACGGGCCGGGCCTCGTCGAAGCCGTACTTCTGCATGCCCGCCAGATCCGCGTGCCCGGGGCGGGGCCTGGTCAGCGGCGCGTTCCGGGCCAGCGCGGACACCTCGGCCGGGTCCACCGGGTCCGCCGCCATGACCTTCTCCCACTTCGGCCACTCGGTGTTCCCGACCATGACCGCGACCGGCGACCCCAGGGTCGCGCCGTGCCGGACCCCGCCGAGGAACGTGACCTCGTCCCGCTCGAAGTTCATCCGCGTGCCACGGCCGTGGCCGAGCCGCCGGCGCGCCAGGTGGTCCGCCACCAGCTGCGTGGTGACCGGCACACCGGCCGGCAGCCCCTCCAGCGTCGCCACCAGTGCGGGACCGTGCGACTCCCCCGCGGTCAGCCACCGCAACGTACCCATGCTGTTCCCTGCTCCTCCGGTCGGCACATCAGTGGTCGCGGTACATCTCCGCGACCAGGAACGCCAGGTCCAGCGACTGGCTGCGGTTCAACCGCGGGTCGCAGGCGGTCTCGTACCGCCTCTTGAGGTCCGCGTCCGTGATCTCGTCGGCTCCTCCGACGCACTCGGTGACGTTGTCGCCCGTCAGCTCCACGTGGATGCCTCCCGGGTGGGTGCCGAGTCCGCGGTGCACCTCGAAGAAGCCCTTCACCTCGCCCAGGACGTCGTCGAACCTGCGGGTCTTGAACCCGCTGTCGGACGAGAAGGTGTTGCCGTGCATCGGGTCGCACTGCCACACCACCCGGGCGCCGGAGGCGGTGACCTTCTCCACCAGGGTGGGCAGCAGGTCCCGGACCTTGCCGGCTCCCATCCGGGTGATGAAGGTCAGCCGGCCGGGCTCCCGGTCCGGGTCCAGCTTGTCGATCAGCGCGAGGGCGTCGTCGGCCGTGGTGGCCGGGCCGAGCTTCACGCCGATCGGATTACGGATCCGGGACGCGAACTCGATGTGTGCGCCGTCCAGTTGGCGGGTGCGCTCACCGATCCACACCATGTGCGCCGACACGTCGTACAGTTCGCCGCTGCGGTAGTCCACCCGGGTCAGTGCCGACTCGTAGTCCAGCACCAGCGCTTCGTGGCTGGCGAAGAACTCGGTCGTCGCGAACTCCTCCGGTTCGGCGCCGCAGGCCCGCATGAAAGACAGTGCGCCGTCGATCTCCCGGGCCAGCTTCTCGTAGCGCTCTCCGGACGGGGAGAGGGCCACGAAGTCCTGGTTCCAGGCGTGCACCTGGCGCAGATCGGCGTAGCCGCCCGTGGTGAACGCGCGGACCAGGTTCAGCGTCGCGGCAGAGGCGTGGTACATCCGCTTGAGCCGCTCCGGGTCCGGGCGGCGGGACTGCGCGGTGAACTCCGGCCCGTTGACCGAGTCGCCCCGGTACACCGGCAGTTCGACGCCGTCGCGCACCTCGGTGAGCTGCGAGCGGGGCTTGGAGTACTGGCCGGCGATCCGGCCGACCTTGACCACCGGCACCGATGCCGCGTAGGTCAGCACGACCGCCATCTGGAGCAGGGTCTTCAGCTTGTTCTTGATGTGCTCCGCGGTGACCGCGTCGAAGGCCTCGGCGCAGTCGCCGCCCTGGAGCAGGAACGCCCGGCCCTCGGCGACCTCGGCGAGCCGCTCGCGCAGCAGGTCGCACTCACCGGCGAACACGAGGGGCGGGTAGGACTCGAGGTCGGCCACGACCCCGCGCAGGGCCGCAGGATCCGGCCAGCTCGGCTGCTGGGCAGCGGGAAGGCCGCGGTAGGAGGGAACGGCGGAAGCACTCATGCCGTCTGGCTTCTGGGCACGACCGGGGCCTCCCGGACTCCGAGCAGCGTGCAGCCGGTCGGGGTGCCGATCCGGTGGATGCTGCCGGGCTCCTCGATGATCAGGTCGCCCGCCGTGTACCGGTCGCCGTTGTCGTTGACCAACTCCCCCTGCAGTACGAACATCAGCTCGTACCCGAGGTGCTCGTGCAGGTCCCCGTGGGCTCCCGGGTCGAATCGGATCAGCTGGGCCGAGGCCTGCTGGGGTGCCTCGGTGGTGTAGAGGGCGTGGATCGCCGTACCGGTGCGACCGGGCTCGTCCCAGCGCTGCCACGCGAGGGAGTCGAGCACCTCGCCGGACATCAGGTTGCGGACCACTGTCACGCTGCGGTCCTGCGGTTCGTATGCGGGCGTTGGAAGAGACATTCTCGTCCTGTCCCTCCCCTGTACGGGGATGGTCGAAGATGGGCCGGAGTGAGCCCAGCTTCCGCCGGTGAGGCCGCCCGGGGCATCGGCTGACCGGCGGACACGGCGAGCGCGTCCTCCTCCGCAGGGGTAGTCCATCGGCTGAAAGTGGAGCCCGCCCCGGCCGGTCGCCCGGCCGTCTCCACCTCGGGCGGCGAAGCCCGGTCAGCCGTCCAGCTGCAGTCCGAGCCACTCGGCGACCCCGCCGACGCCGGCGTCGGTGAGGTGGACGACGCGCGGGCTCACCCCGTAGCGCAGCCAGTCGAGTTGGAACAGCCGCGCCGTGATGGCCGCCCCCACCGCCCCGGCCAGGTGGTGCTGCTGTTCGCTCCAGTCCACGCAGTACCGGACGAGCCGCCGGCGTCCCGGCAGTCCGGCCACCTCGACGCCGAAGCGGCTCAGCGCGTCCCGGCCGGCCGGCGTGAGCCGGTAGTCGCGGTCGTGTCCGTAGCCGGACGCCTGGTCGCGCACCGCCTCCGCCTGACGGTGGGTGCCGTCGTGCCCGGTGAGGATGCCGTGGTCGAGCAGAGCGCCCATCAGGGCGACACCGAGCTGGCCGGCGAGGTGGTCGTAACACGTGCGGGACCGGCGCAGCGCGTTCGCGCTGCTGCTCTCGCGCAGGGTCGTGATGGGGAGCGGGGGCGCGATCACCGCGAGGGCCTCCAGGGCGAGGCTGACCTCGGGCCCGACCAGCCGGTAGTACCGGCTGCGCCCGATGCTCTCCACCGTGATCAGGCCGGCCTCGACCAGCTTCGCCAGGTGGACGCTCGCCGTCGGAGCGCCGACCCCCGCCTCCGCGGCGAGCATCTTGGCCGACAGGGCGCGGCCGTCGCTCAGTGACTTCAGGATGCGCGCGCGGGAGGGATCTGCGATCAGGGCGGCCGTACGGGCGATGTCGGGCTGGCGGTTGAGCTGGTCACCGTGGGGCTTGCTCGCGATGGGCATGGGCCCATGCTATGCGCGTGACACTTCGCCGGCCGGCGAAGCGTTCGGCGTCGAGACTGACGGCATGAGTTCTACCGACTTCTCAGCCTCACCCGTCCCCGACGGATCGGACGCCCTCGTTCAGCAGGGCGCAGCAGCCGCTCCGAAGCGCCCGAAGCTGCCCTTGCCGCCGCTCGTCGCGCTGAGCCTCGGCTACTTCCTCGTCATGCTCGACGTCACCGTCGTCAACGTGGCGGTGCCGAGCATCCAGAGCTCGCTGGACGTCGGGCCTTCCGGCCTGCAATGGATCGTCGACGGATACAGCACCTTCTTCGCCGGACTGCTGCTTCTCGGGGGCGGTCTCGGCGACCGCTTCGGGCACCGGCCCCTCTACCTCTTCGGACTGGCCGTGTTCACCGTGGCCTCGGTCGGCTGCGCCCTGGCTCCGGTGGACGGTGTACTGATCGCGGCCCGGCTCGCCCAGGGCGCCGGGGCGGCGTTTCTCGTACCGGCTTCGTTCGCCCTGCTGCAGGCGGCCTACCCGGATCGCGCCCTGCGCGCCCGGGCGGTGGGCATCTGGGGGCTGGTCTCGGCCGTAGCCTTCGGCGCCGGACCGGCGGTCGGCGGCCTGCTCGTCTCCGGGCTGGACTGGAGGTGGGTGTTCTGGGTGAACCTGCCGGTGGCGGCGCTCGCCGCGGCGATGACGCTGCGCCACGTCCAGGCACCGGCCCGCAAGCGGCAGACCGGCCGCATGGACCCGGCGGGCCAGCTGCTCGGCGTGCTGGGACTCGTCGGGGTGGCCGGCGCGCTCAACGAGGCGGGTTCGGCCGGCTGGACCTCACCCCGGGTGGTCACCGCCTTCGTCCTGGGCGTCGCGGCGCTGATCGCCTTCGTCCTGGTGGAACGGCACTTGGAGAAGGGTCTCGCCGTGCGGCCGGAGGGCAGGAAGCCCCTGCTGCCGCTCTCCCTGTTCCGGGACCGCCGGCTCACCACGACGAACGTCATCGGCCTGCTGCTCAGCCTCGGCTACTACGGAATGCTCTTCGTCGCGACGCTGTACTTCCAGCAGGAGCGCGGCTTCAGCGCACTGGAGACCGGTCTGGCCCTGCTGCCGTCCGTCTGCATGGGCTTCCTCGCGGCGCCGCTGTCGAGCCGCGTCACCGCCCGGACCGGGCCGTACGTCCCGATGACCGGAGCGCTGCTGCTCGGTGTGGCCGGCTTCCTGGGCTGGCTCACCGCCGGGCCGGAAACCCCGTACCCCGTACTGCTCTTCGCCCTCATGGCGACGGGCCTCGCGACTCCGGTGACCGTGGTGGCGGCAACCGTGGCGATCATGGAGGCGGCTCCGGCCGAGGGCGCGGGTGTGGCCTCGGCCGTGTTCAACGTGTCGCGCCAGGCGGGCAATGCGATCGGCGTGGCCCTGTTCGGCACGCTCATCGGCGCCACGGGCCGGCTCCCCGGCCTCCATGTGTCCGCCCTCATCGCGGCGGGGGCCTTCCTGATCGGCTCCGTTCTCGCCGGCGTCACGGTGCGACGGCTGGGCACCGGCAGTGAACGCTGATCCCACAACCCGCCGGGAGGCCGTCCCCCGGCGGATCCGCGTGCTCCTCGCGGACCGCAATCCGGTCTGCCGGCACTGGGTCGCCCATGCGCTCGGGCGCGACGTACGGCTGCACGTCATGCCCTGGGTCGGTACCGACGAGCCGCTGGAGTACTGGCCGCTGGAGGGGATCGACGTCGCCCTGCTCACGGCGCACCCCCTCGGCGACCCGTCCGTCGTCCGCGCCCTGGCCGCCCGCCGGATCCGGACGCTCGTGGTCGGCGCCGGGTGGACCCGGCAGCTGCTCGACGAGGCGTTCGCGTCGGGAGTGCTGGGGTGCCTGACCAAGGACATCGACATCGCCGCGCTGGGAGCGGCGGTACGCGCCGTGGCCGCCGGTCACACGGTGCTCTCGCCGGAGCTGCACGATCTCCACATGACGGGGCCCGGCACGTCCGCCGCCGCTCCGCCCGCCGGGGGCGGCCGTGACGTCGGCACGTTGATGCGGTCGCTCACCGACCGGGAGCTCCAGGTGCTGCACGTGCTGGCGGAGGGGGCCTCGACAGCAGAAGCCGGCGCGCGGCTCAAGGTCGCGCCGGCCACCGTGAAGAGCCATGTCTCGCACATCCTCGCCAAGTTGGGGGTGCGCAACCGCCTCGAGGCGGTGCTTCTCATGCGGCGGTGGCTCGACCGCGGCACATGGAACCGCTCCGTGATCGCGAAGACTTCCTCCCCGGACAGCCGGGCCCGGAACGTGACGGCGCATGTTGCAGATCGTTGACATCGGACGAATCTACCCAAAGGATAGTCAAGATCAATTAAATTTCTTTGCAAATGCACCGGCTCGATGATCTTGAAACCGCGGGCTTCGACTAGCGTTTCCGTGGGTGACGGTGGTGAGGTGAACCCGCCGACCAGCCAGCAGTATTGCAGAAGTGATGCCGAATTGAGGGGGACTCCATGGCTACGATCAGATGCCACTTAGAGGGCGGCCCGCAGGACCGGCTGGAGTTCACGTGAGCCGGCAGATGGCCGGGCTCCCTCGCCGGCCGGGTGACACGGAGCACCTGAGCGAGGCACTCGTATCCATCGAACAGGGCTTGCGGGACCTGATCGAATCGGACCGCCAGATCCGCGTGCTGATCGCGGACCCCGACCCGATATCCCGGCACGTGCTCGCCAGCGTCCTGCGCGGCACCTGCGGTCTCGACGTCGTCGACTCGCTCGACAGCCGGCAGCCGCCCCTGCAGTGGCCGCTGAACCGGGTCGACGTGGTGGTGCTCGCGATCGGCCCCCGAGAGGACCCTGTTCCCGTCATCCGCGAACTGCGCGGCCAGGACGTCCCCGTCCTGCTGATGGGTACCGACTGGACCCGGGCCGGACTTCGGAACGCGCTCGCCGCCGGAGCCGCAGGATGCCTCGTCAAAGACACCAAGCTGGCCGGCCTGGGCACCGCCGCCCGGGCCGTCGCCGCCGGACACACCCTGATCGCTCCCGAGCTGCGGCACCTGTACGCAGCGCCCCGTCGCCCCGCCTCCGCCACGCCGTCCGCGGACGGCCGACAGCCCGATCCCGCCCGCCTGCTCGCACAGCTCACCCCTCGGGAGCAGGACGTGCTGCGGGTCCTCGCCGAAGGGGTGTCCACGGTCGAGGCAGCCGCGCGCCTCGGTGTCTCGCCCGCCACGGTCAAGAGCCACGTGTCGCATGCGCTGACCAAACTGGGCGCCAGGAACCGGGTGGAGGCCGTCCTCATGGTGCAGCGGGCCCTGTTCTGCGAGACCGGCTCCCTCGACTACGAGCCGGAGCAGCGCGCCCATCCGTGAGGATGCCGCCCGAGCAGCACGAGAAACGAGAGCAGGGGCCACCCCTGTCGGGGTGGCCCCTGCTCTCTCTCGTCGCTCAGCCCGTGCGCAGGCCCGGGAGTGCGGACGCCATACGCTCCGCCGCACGCTCGAGCACACTCCGGGACGCCGCGAACGACAGCCGGACGCACCCTTCGCCGCCGGCGCCGAACGCCGTGCCCGGCGCGACCACGACACCCGTCTGCGCCAGCAGCCACTGGGCGAACTCCGCCGAGGTGAGCCCCGTGGCCCGGATGTCGGCGAACGCGTAGAACGCGCCTTCCGGCAGGGCGCAGCTCACCCCGGGCAGGGCGTTCAGCGCCCCGACCACGAGGTCGCGGCGGGCCTCGTACTCCTTGGCCATGGCGTGCACGCCGTCCTGGGGGCCGGTGAGCGCCGCGATCCCGCCGCGCTGGACGAAGGAGGAGGCGCAGCTGACCGTGTGCTCGTGGACCTTCAGCGCCGGGGTGACCAGTGCCTCGGGCCCGGCCAGGTAACCGAGCCGCCAGCCGGTCATGGCGTACCCCTTGGAGAAGCCGTTGACCGTCAGCGTGCGGTCCGCTGCCCCGGGGAGGCTTGCGATGCTGAGGTGCTCGCGGCCGTCGTAGACGATCTTCTCGTAGATCTCGTCCGTGATCACCACGAGGTCGTGGTCGACGGCGAACGCCACGATGTCCGCGGCCTCCGCGAGGTCCAGCACCCGCCCGGTCGGGTTGTTCGGCGTAGTGACCAGCACGGCCCGGGTGCGTGCGGTGACGCACGATTCCAGCAGCCGCCGGGTGATGCGGAAGCCGTCCTCGGCGCGCAGCTCGGCGGATACGGCCCGGGCTCCGGCCAAGCCGGCCATGGCCGCGTAACTGACCCACGCGGGGGTGGGGACGATCACTTCGTCCCCCGGGTCGAGCACGGTCATCAGGGCCACGAACAGCGCGTGCTTGGCCGAGGGCGTGACGATGACACCCGCCGCGGGGTCGACGGTGATCCGGTTCTCCGCGGAAAGCTTCGCGGCGATCGCCCGGAGGAGTTCGGGAAGCCCGCGGCTGGGCGTGTAGTGGGTGTCGCCCTCCTGCAGGGCTCTCGTCGCCGCGGCACCGATGTGCGGCGGCGTCTCGAAGTCCGGCTCCCCGCCGCCGAGGTCGAGGACCTCGACGCCGGTCGCCCGCAGACGGTGGACGGTGTCGAGCATGGCGACAGTGGCCGAGCGCTCGACCTGGGAAAGGCGCTGTGCGATGCGCGGGCTCACGGCCTGAACCTCCTTGCCGGTGGTGGGGATGCGTGAACCGTCGACGGCCCGCCGGTCACGTCTGTCCGCCCGCGGAACCCGTCGCGGCCGGCGTACGCGGCACCTCCCGGTCCGCGGCCGCGGCGCCGACCGCGTCCGCGGCGATGTGGTCGGCGTCGTGCACGAAGTCGCTCCACATGCCGGGCCGGCTGCTGCCCACCTGCATGAACCAGCGGGTGTGCTCGGTCGGGATGCCCAGGACGTACAGGCCCCGGTCGGGAGCTCCTTCGCGGCCGAGCGGGTGGTACGGGCTGCGGCCGACTGCCACGCCGCCCGTGTCGAAGGCCGTTGCTCCCGTGCCGTTGACGTAGCTGGTCCACACCCCGCGCTCGCGCAGCGCGCCGGTGAGCGGGCTGAGGTCGGTGCGCACGTCGGGGTTCGGGATGCGGGCGTCGATCAGGGTGTCGACCGCGATCTGCGAGCCGGCCACCCGGGGGGAGGACAGGACGAACCGGCCCTCGGCGGGGTCGGTCCGGAACTCGGTCCGGGGGCCGACCAGCCGCAGGAGCCCGCAGTCGATCAGCGCCAGGACCTGCCGGATCCTGACCTCCGGCGGCCCCGCGGCAAGGAACGAAGCGCGTGGCACGTACCAGCCGAGGAAGTCCTCCCGGTGGGACGCCCCGGCCAGGCCCGAGAAGTCGACCAGCGTGCGGAGCACCCAGCGGCAGTCGCGCATCACGTCGAGCGCCGCCTTGAGCGGCGAGTCGACGTTCCCCTGGACCGCATGCCCGAGGTCACGCTCCAGCACGGCCCTGAGCATGTCGTCGTACGAGGACGGTGACGCGAACTCCGTGGTCTCGAACGGCCGGGCCAGTGCGTCGAGGTCGAGCGGCGGCAGGTCGCCGACGCCGAACCGGGCGGCGATGGCGGACACGTCCGGCACCTCGGTCCCGGCCGCCGCCGACGCGGCCTTCGCGATGAAGCGCTCGCGTACGTCGGCCCCGTACCGGGAGCGCAGCGCCGTCCCGTAGTAGACCAGGTCCATCTCGGCCCGCAGCCAGGGCAGCACCTGGCTCCTGAAGTCGAGCGGGCCTTCGGGGTGGCCGCGCCGTACCCGCTCGGGGGTGAACAGGACGGGCGGGTAGGAGTAGGTGGGCGGCTTCTGGTTCCGTCCGCGGGCCGGCAGCGGCAGGCCGCTGCGGGACCCGGCCACGATCACCGGTTCGGCGCCGCTCGGCCGGTAGGCCAGCTTCCCGTTCCCCTGATCGGTGAACCGTCCTCCCCGGCCCACCGTCAGCGCGGCCATCACGTCGAAGAACGACAGGCCGAGGCCGATGACACCGACCGGGGTGCCCGGGGCGATGGCGGACAGCGGCATGTCGGCCGCCGAGTCCCCCCGGATGTAGCGCAATCTGGGGTGCCCGGCGGCGAACCCGGCCAGTTCCTCTTCCCAGCCGCTCGGACTGTTGAGGGAGTGCCCCGTGGTGAGGACGACGCGGTCCGCGTCCAGCCGGCTGCCGTCCGACAGGGTGAGCCGGTACGTCGTCCCGGTGCGGTCCAGGTCGTCCACCCTGCCGTGGACGCGGTGCAGGCTCACGCCTGCGGGAAGGGCGGCCTCCACCGCATCGAGCACGAAGCGGAGGTAGCGCCCGTACTGCGCGCGCGGCGCGTAACCGTCGCGGCCGGGGCAGTCCGGGTCCACGGACTGCCACCACTCGACGAACGAGGGGCCGGATCCGGCCCGCGGCCGGTCCGTGTCGGGCAGTCCCGAGAAGGCGGATATCTGGCCTGCGACGGTGTTCATCAGGAACCAGTCGGGCTGATCCGTGCGGTAGACCCGGCCGGCGCCGACCTCGACCGCATCGATCAGATACAGCTCCGTCGCCCTGCCCTCCCCCTCGGGTTCGGCCGCCAGCCGGCTGACGAGCCGCTCCACGACCATCATGCCGCGCGGTCCACTGCCGACCACCGCGATCCGACGGGCCGTCATGCTGCCACCTCCTTGGTGCTGTTGAACGCCCGGACGATCCGGGGATAGCTGCCGAGCGACACGACGGTGGCCCTGCGCCGGAGCACCGCCACCGCCTCCGACAGCTGTGCCTCCTCGATGTGCCGGTCCACTTCGAGTACGAAGCTGTAGCGGCCGCGGGGCGAACCGAGTGGCCAGGCCTGGATCCAGGCGAGGTTCACGTTGCGCTCGGCCAGCTCGGCCAGCACGCTCGCGAGCGTGCCCGGCCCCGCGTCGTCGGCCGTGACCACGAGCGTGGAGCGGTCCCGGCCCGTGAGCCCCGGCGGGGGCCCGGCACGGCGGACCGACACGAAGCGGGTCGCCGCGTCGTTCCGCTCGCCGATGCCCGCGGCCAGGACCTTCAGGCCGTACCGGCGCGCCGCTTCGGGGGCGGCCGCCGCCGCGTCCCACACCGCTCCCGACTCGGCCACGTGCTGCGCTGCCGCCGCGGTCGATGAGGAGACCACCACCTCGGCCTGGGGGATGTGCCGGGCGATCCACCGGCGGCACTGGTGGAGTGCGTGCGGGTGGCTGAGTACCCGCTTGATGTCGCCCGGCGCCGTACCGGGCTTCGCCATGAGGGCGAAGACCACGGGCACCTCGACCTCGGCATCGATGGCCAGCCGTCCCGCGTGCGAGACGAGTTCGCCCAGGGTGGCCGGCACCGTGCCGCTGACGGAGTTCTCCAGGGGCACCACCGCGCCCGTGATGTCACCGCTGCGGACGGCGGCCAGTGCGGCGGTGACGGTCGGGTACGGCACGGAAGGCAGCCCCGAGGCGGCCGGGACCAGGCGCAGCGCCGATTCGGTGAACGTGCCCCGGGGGCCCAGATATCCGAAACTCATCGGCCGACCGGCTCCAGGACGCGTCCGGCCAGCTCGCGGGCGAGCCGCTGCTTGACCACCTGGAGGTCCTCGCAGTCGCCGTCCACGCGCTCGCTCACGTGGACGCGGTACAACTCGGCCAGCTCCTGTTCGCCGACCCGGAGGCCCAGCTCGCCGAGCATGTGGCGCAGCACGGCGCGGCCGGAGTGGCGCCCGATCAGGAGGGAGCGCTCGCGGCCGAACCGCGACGGTTCGACGAACTCGTAGGTCGCGGGGTCGCTCAGGATGCCCTGCTGGTGGATTCCGGCGGCGGTGCCGAAGACGTACTTGCCGAAGATCGGCTTGTTGCGCGGCTCTTCCAGCTTGATGATCTCGCGGAGCCTGCCGTACACCCCGTACAGCGCATCGAGCTTGATGTCCGTGTACATCCCGAGCCGGTCCTGCTTGTACGCGAGCAGCGCGGCCAGTTCCTCCAGCGGCGTGTTGCCCGCCCGCTCGCCGATGCCGCCGAGGGTGGCCTGCACCTCGTCGGCGCCGGCCTCCAGGCCGGCCAGGGCATTCGCCAGGGAGAGGCCGAAGTCGTTGTGGCAGTGGGTGGACACGCGGATCGGCGGCGGCGCCCAGGCGCGGATCTTGGCGATCAGCTCCCCGTACTCCTGCGGGGTGTGGCACCCCGTGGTGTCCGCCAGGATGATGCAGGTCGCGCCCGAGTCGACCGCGGCCTCGGTGAGCGCCCGGAGCAGCTCGTCGTCACCGCGGCTGGCGTCTTCGATACCGACCGAGATGTGCTGGATGCCGAGGGACTTGGTGAACGCGACCGTGTCGACGATCTCCCGGATCGCGGCCTCCCGCGTGATGCCCCGCTTGTTCTCGAGGTGGATCCGGCTGCCGGTGGCCACCATCTGCACCTCGTGGTTGGCCGTGCCTCCGGCCTCGACCGCCGTCTCCACGTCCTTCCTGGTGGTCCGGGAGAACGTGGCGAACCGGGTACCGGAAAGGTGCTTGGCGATGAGCCGCGTCGCCTCGAAATCGCTGGGAGAGGATGCGGGGAATCCCGCCTCGACGCAGTCGACGCCCAACTCGGCGATACGCAGCGCTAATTCGAGCTTCTGCTCGGGCGACATCGCATTGCCGGGGGCCTGTTCCCCGTCGCGGAGTGTCGTATCGAAAACGGAAATACGTCGGCGATCGGCCAGCTTGCTCACATTTCCCCCATGCATAGTGAAAGACACTGGTTGGCCCGGCCCTGCCCCGCCGGGACGGTGGTCCCGCGGGGCAGGGCCGGAAAGCGGTTCAGTCGCCGACGCGGCCGGCGACGCCGTCGACCCAGCGTTCGGCGTGCCGATCGGCGGCGGCCTGGTCGCGGAAGGCGTACGTCTTGAGCAGCCAGCGCGAGCGCGAGCGCTCCGGATCGATCACCTCGATCTTTTCGCGGCTGTGCAGGCCGTTCTGGTTGGCGAACACCAGCAGGTCGCCCTCGAGGATGCGGTGGCGCTTCTTCTCGGCCCGGGTCAGCGCGTTCTTCAGCGCGATGAGCGCGTCCTTGGCCTCCGTCGGCGCCCCGGGCGCGACGGTGGTGTGGGTGTCGAGGTAGCGGATCCCGTAGTCGCCCTCGAGGATCGGGTGCTGATCGGAGACGGTCAGGCCCTGGTTGTTGTCGCGCGAGACGACGTCGAACGGCGTGACGAAGTGGCTTTCGCGCAGGATCCGCTGTTCGTCTGCGGTGAGCCCGGCGCGCAGTGTCCGGCCCTCGACCAGGCTCGTGTACGTGAACTCCTCGGTGGGGCAGCGCATGCCGAGGAGCGTGATGAAGTCCGCCCGCACGGGGTGGGCCGTACGGTCGTTGTGGTAGACGAGCTCGCCGTCGCTGTAACCGGTCTGCTTGCCGCTGTACTTGTTGATGGCGAAGACGTCGGTGAAGAAGTCGCCGTTGAAGCGCGTGGCGTAGGACAGCAGCGGTGTCCCGGTCAGCTGTCCGAAGAGCTCCAGGAAGGCCTCGCTGATGAAGGTCTTCTTCAGCGCACGCTTGTCGGCCTGCGGGTCGTCGTGCCCGAGTACCGGAATCTCCTTGTCGAGCGGGCAGTTGCGCAGGACGTGGGTGTCGGAGACGCCCGCTTCCCGCTCCGCCCGCACCTGCCGGGCCACCTCGACGAAGAAGTCCGGAACCTCCTTGCGGTCGATCACGTCCGCCACGGAACGGGAGAACGCGGGGTAGTCGTCGTAGGGGTTGCCCTTGGTGTTTTCAAGTGCCGAGTACAGAGCGTCCCGGTCGGCATCCGAGATGACGTAAAAAGGCTGCATTTCCCATCACTCCTGAAGAGACGTTGAATTCGTGGACACTGGGCGGCGCCCGGGCAGGCTCAGGCCACCGGCGCCGCGAACGCCTGGTCGACGGTGGTGACGGTCGCGGTACGGGCCAGCAGCTTCAGCGCGGCCTCGTGGAGCTCGGCGTCCCCGGTCACCGTGGCGTCTTCGAGCACCTCGACCTGGTAGTCGCGGTCGTGGCCCTCACGCGCGGTGGAGAGCACGACCAGGTCCGTGGTGGCTCCCGTCAGCAGCAGGGTGTTCACGCCGTGCGCCCGGAGCACCAGGTCGAGGTGGGTGCCGTGGAACGGGTTGACGCGCCGCTTCTCGATGACGGGCTCGCCGGCGGCCGGCTTCAGGGCATCGACCACCTGCGTGTTCCACGTGCCCAGCACCAGCCGGTCGCCGTCCCGTGCCTCCGCGAAGAGCGGCGACCCCGCGGGCCAGTCCGCATGGCCCGGGGAGAACCCGACCACGACGTAGATCACCGGAACACCCTGCTCGCGGGCCTGCTCGATGGCCTTGGCCGTACGCTCGATCACCCCCCGTTCGATGATCTGGGGAAGGCACACGTCGGCGTAGCCGCCGTCCGGATGGGCGATTGCGTTGATCAGGTCCAGTACGAGAAGGGCAGGAATCCTCTTCATGACAACCTCACAAGTGGGGTAACGGGGTAATGGAGTAATGGAGTAACCGAGAACTCAGAAGGTGACGGGAAGGCTGCGCCGGCGGGCTCGCTCGTACCCCGCGATGTCGTCCTCGTACTGCAGCGTCACGTCGATCGGGTCGAGGCCTTCCAGCAGCCGCTGCCGGGCGGCATCGGTCAGCGTGAACGGCTGGACGACCTTCCCGCAGCGCACCTCGCACTCCTCGAGGTCCACGACGACGGGCACCGAGGCATCCGTTTCGACCTGCTGCCACAGGTACTCGATCGTCTCGACCGGGCACTCGACCGTGAGCAGTCCCTTCATCAGGGAATTGCCGCGGAAGATGTCCCCGAAGCGGGGTGCGAGCACGACGCGGAAGCCGAACTTCTGCAAGGCCCACACTGCGGATTCGCGGGAGGATCCGGTGCCGAACTCGTTGCCGGCGATCAGCACGGTGGCACCCTGGTACTGCGGCAGGTTCAGCGCGAACTCGGGGTCGTCGCGCCAGTCCGCGAAGAGCGCATTGGCGTGACCGGTCTTGCTGAAGTACGGGACGTAGCGCGCCGGGATGATCTGGTCGGTGTCGACGTTGCTGCGGCGCAGCGGGAGTGCCGTGCCGGTGTGAACGGTGAACTTCTCCATGGTGTGACGGAACCTCACAAGTCGGTGGGGCCGGCGATGCGGCCCGCCACAGCGGTGGCGGCGGCGACGGCCGGGGAGGCGATGTGGGTGCGCGACCCCTTGCCCTGCCGCCCCTCGAAGTTGCGGTTGCTGGTGGACAGGGCCCGCTGGCCGGGCCGCAGGCGGTCCTCGTTCAGCGCACAGCACATGGAGCAGCCGCCCACCGCACGGAAGTCGGCGCCCGCCTCCGCGAAGACCCGGTCGAGCCCCTCGGACAGCGCCTGCCGGTGCACCGCGGCCGAGCCGGGCACGATGAGCATGTGCAGGTCGTCCGCCACCCGGCGCCCCTCGAGGACGGACGCGACCTCGCGCAGGTCCTCGATCCGCCCGTTGGTGCAGGAGCCGACGAACACGGTCTCGATGGCGATGTCCCGCATCGCCGTGCCGGGCCGCAGGTCCATGTACTCCAGGGCGCGTTCCGCGGCCACCTGCGCCTGCGCATCGGCGAAGTCGCCGGGGGCGGGCACCCGGCCGTGCATCGGCACGCTCTGGCTCGGGTTGGTGCCCCACGAGACGTACGGCACCACGGTCGCGGCGTCGATGACGACTTCCTTGTCGAAGACCGCGTCGTCGTCGGTCCGCACCGACGCCCAGTACGCCAGTTCCGCTTCCCAGTCGGCCCCCTGGGGCATTCCGGGACGCGTGCGCAGGTAGTCGAACGTCACCTGGTCGGGCCCGATCAGCCCCGCCCGCGAACCGGCCTCGACGGACATGTTGCACAGGGTCATCCGGGCTTCCATGGACAGCGCGGAGACCGCCTCGCCCCGGTACTCGATGACGTGCCCCTGGCCTCCGGCGGTGCCGAGCTGCGCGATCAGCGTCAGCACGAGGTCCTTGGCGGTCACGCCGTCGGCCAGCCGCCCGTTGACCGTGACCGCCATGTCCTTGAGCCGCGGCATGGACAGCGTCTGGGTGGCCAGCACGTGCTCGACCTGGCTGGTTCCGATACCGAATGCGAGCGCCCCGAAGGCCCCCAGGGTCGTCGTGTGCGAATCGCAGCAGACGACGGTCATTCCCGGCCGGATCAACCCGAGTTCGGGCCCGATGACATGTACGATGCCCTGCCCCGGGTCGCCGAGCCGGTGCAGCGGGATGCCGAACTCGGCACAGTTCTGCCGGATCAGCATCGACTGCCGGCGCCCCGCCGCATCACTGATCATCCTGTTCAGGGACAGTGTCGGAGTGTTGTGATCCTCCGTGGCAACGGTGAGGTCCGGCCTGCGCACGCGCCGGCCCGACGCCCTCAGATCGTCGAACGCCTGAGGCGTGTTGACCTCGTGCAGCAGGTGCAGGTCAATGAATACGAGGTCGTCTTCTCGGCCATCCCCCCGTCGGACGGTGTGCTCATCCCAGATCTTGTTTGCCAGTGTCGAACCCATGTGCACCAACACTGGTTCGTCCCGGCCCCCCGGTCATCGGCCGTTGGCTGAGACCCCCCGCCCCTCACCCCCGCCCCTCCCCCGAAGGTGGAGAACCGATCCTCCCGAGGTTGAGAACAGACGGAGCACCGCTGGAGCCACCAACGAAACAAGCCCCGGCGCCCCGGTCGCGTGCAGACACACGACCGGACCACCAGGGCTTCCGATGCAACGGGCACGAGAGCACCCGTCGCCCTCTCAGACGTCGTCGCGGACCGGCTCCAGGATCGCGACGCACTCCACGTGGTGGGTCATCGGGAAGAGGTCGAAGACGCGGAGGGTGCGGACCTTGTAGCCGTTGTCCTTGAAGTAGGCCAGGTCGCGGGCCAGGGCCGCCGGGTCGCAGGCGACGTAGGCGATGCGGCGGGCCGAGAGGCCGGCGATGTGGCGGACCGTCTGCTTGCCGGCTCCGGCGCGCGGGGGGTCCAGGACGACCAGGTCGCACTCCGTGATGCCGGTCTTCGGGAGGACCGTCTCGACCTTGCCCTGCTCGATGCGGACCCGGGGGAAGTCCGCCAGGTTGTGCCGGGCGTCCTCGACCGCGCGCTTCGTGGACTCGATGCCGAGCACCGCGCCCGCCTCGCCCAGGCGCTCCGCCAGTGCGCCCGCGAAGATGCCGACGCCGCAGTAGAGGTCGAGGGCCATCTCGCCCTTGCGCGGCATCAGGCCCTGCATGACGGCCTTGATCAGGGTGTCCGCGGCCTGCGGGTGGACCTGCCAGAAACCGCCCATGCCGACGCGGTACGTACGGCCGTCCGCGCGCTCCCGTACGAAGGGGCGGCCGTGGACCCGGTGGACCCCGCCGTCCTTCTCCTCGACCCGGAGGACCGAGACCGGCTTGTCCAGCTCCACGAGGGGGAGACGGCCGCCGGGACGCGGGGTGAGGACGACCTGACGGTCGCCGGAGCCGGAGGCGGCGATCGCCTCGACCGTGGCCATCTGGGGCCAGTCCTGCTTCTCGATGCCCAGCTCGCTGACGCCCGGCGCCGCGATCATGCAGTGGTCGATCAGCTCGATGTCGTGCGAGCGGTGCTTGCGCAGACCCGCGTTGCCGTCCTCGTCGATGGCGAACTGCACGCGGGTGCGCCACTGCGGCACCTGCCCGGCCGGCAGCTTGTCACCCTCGGCCGGCATGACCGTGCCGTCCCAGCCGGCCTCCTCCGGGGTGAGCCCGGCGAGCCGCTGCAGCTGCTCGGCGACGACCTCGCCCTTGAGCCGGCGCTGGGCGCCCGGCTTGGCGTGCTGCCAGTCGCAGCCGCCGCACTTGCCGGGTCCGGCGTACGGGCACGGGGCCTCGACGCGGTCCTTGGAGGCGTCCAGGACGGTGATCGCGTCGGCGCGCAGGAAGCGGGAGTCCGCCTCGCCCTCCGTGATCTTCGCGATGACCTTCTCGCCGGGCAGCGTGTGGCGGACGAACAGGACCCGCCCGTCGGAGGTCCGGGCGATGCAGTGCCCGCCGTGCGCGACGGGGCCGACCTCGACCTCGTACTCCTCCCCGACCAGTGACTGCTTCTCGTTCTGCTCGGTCATGGTGGGGAGACTCCAAGTTTCAAAGGTCGTCAAGGTTCATGCTTCATGTTCATGCTTCATGTACAACGGCCGGACAGCCGACCCACCAGTTTACGTGGATCCTGTCCGGCCGTTTGCCACGCCGTACTCGGCGCCCGGGCTTGCCTCCCCGGGCCTACTTCCCCGCGCGGTCCTTCGGGCGCGGGGTGTCCACCGGTCCGCGGCGCACCGCGCCCGGGGCGTTCCACTCCTGCCGCTTCTTCGCCCGCCTCTTCGCGAGCTCCGAGGACTCCAGCTGGTACGGCACCGAGGTGACCATGACGCCAGGGGTGAACAGCAGGCGGCCCTTGAGCCGCAGTGCGCTCTGGTTGTGCAGCAGGTGCTCGTACCAGCGGCCGACGACGTACTCCGGGATGTACACGCTGACGGCGTCGCGCGGGTTCTCGCTGCGCAGGCCCTTCACGTACTCGATCACCGGGCGGGTGATCTCGCGGTACGGGGAGTCGAGGATCTTGAGCGGTACGTTGATCCCGCGCCGCTCCCACTCCTCCCTCAGCGCCTTGGTCTCGGCCGCGTCGACGCTGATGCTGAGCGCCTCCAGGGTGTCCGAGCGGGTCAGCTTGGCGAAGGCCAGGGCGCGCAGCGTGGGCTTGTGCACCTTGGAGACCAGGACGATCGAGTGGACCCGGGAGGGCCGCACGCTGTCGTCGCTGGGGCCCTCCGCGGCGGCGATCTCGGCGGAGACCCGGTCGTAGTGCTTCCGGATCGCGGTCATCGTGCCGTAGAAGATCACCATGCCCAGCAGGGCGACCCAGGCGCCGTGCGTGAACTTGGTGGCCAGGACGACGACCAGGACCAGCCCGGTGAAGATCGCGCCGAAGGTGTTGATCGCCCGGGAGCGGTGCATCCGGCGCCGCGCGGCCTGGTCCTTCTCGGTGCGCAGGTGGCGGTTCCAGTGCCGGACCATGCCGATCTGGCTCAGCGTGAAGGAGACGAACACGCCGACGATGTAGAGCTGGATCAGCTTGGTGGAGTCGGCGTCGTAGAGCCACACGAGCAGGATGGCCGCGCCGGCGAGCAGCACGATGCCGTTCGAGAAGGCGAGCCGGTCGCCGCGGGTGTGCAGCTGGCGCGGCAGGTAGCGGTCCTGCGCGAGGATCGAGCCGAGCAGCGGGAAGCCGTTGTACGCGGTGTTCGCGGCCAGGAACAGGACGAGCGCGGTGGCGGTCGCCAGGACGATGAACAGGAAGCTGCCGTTGCCGAAGACGGCCTCGGCCACCTGGGAGATCACCGGGTGCTGGACGAACTCGGGGCCGACGGGGACGCCGTTGTCCAGCAGGTTGGTCGCGGGCGCCTCGGCCATCCTCACGTCGGTGGCCATGGCCAGGCCGATGATCCCGCAGAACATGGTGACCGCCAGGGCGCCCATCAGGGCGAGGGTGGAGGCGGCGTTCTTGCTCTTGGGCTTGCGGAAGGCGGGGACGCCGTTGCTGATCGCCTCGACGCCGGTCAGGGCGGCACACCCGGAGGAGAAGGCCCGCAGCAGCAGGAAGACGAGCGCGAAGCCGGCCAGCCCCTGGTGTTCCGCCTTGATCTCCAGGTGGGCCGTCGGGGCCTCCATGGTGTCGCCGGCGACGAGGCCGCGCCAGGCGCCCCAGGCGATCATCACGAAGACGGCGCCGACGAACACGTACGTCGGGATCGCGAAGAGTTTCCCGGATTCCTTCACGCCGCGCAGATTCATCAGCGTGAGCAGAAGAATCATGATCACCGCCGAGAGCACCTTGTGCTCGATGACGAAATCGACGGCGGAGCCGAGGTTCTCGACTCCGGAAGAGATCGATACGGCGACGGTCAGGACGTAGTCGACGAGCAGGGCGCTCGCCACCGTGAGTCCGGCCTTGGGCCCGAGGTTGGTGTTGGCGACCTCGTAGTCGCCGCCGCCGCTCGGGTACGCGTGGACGTTCTGGCGGTACGAGGCGACCACGGTGAACATCAGCACGACGACCGCGAGCGCGATCCAGGGGCTGAAGTGGTACGCCGACACACCCGCGATCGACAGGACCAGCAGGACCTCGCCGGGGGCATATGCCACCGAGGAGAGCGGGTCGGAAGCGAAGACAGGGAGGGCGATCCGCTTGGGGAGGAGCGTTTCCCCGAGGCGGTCGCTGCGTAGCGCCCGGCCGATCAGGATCCGTTTGGGCACGTCGGTCAGTTTGGACACGCAGAGGATCGTATGCGTTCGAAATCCGGCTGACGAACCCCCCGCCGGTATTCCAGGGCAATGAGTCGTCGTCTGCGCCGCAAAGGTCACAACGGGGACCGCCCGTGTGTAGCTTGGGCCATGGTCTGAGACCCTGTGAAGCCAGAGCATGCAATGAGGCTGGGAACCAGCGAGCGCTGACAGCCGGAAGGACGGCCGTGCACATCGTCATTATGGGCTGCGGAAGGGTGGGCTCCGCCCTCGCGCAGACCTTGGAACAGCAGGGGCATACGGTCGCGGTCATCGACCAGGACCCCACCGCATTCCGCCGGCTGGGAGCCGGATTCGGCGGCCGCCGCGTCACCGGGGTCGGCTTCGACCAGGACACGCTGCGCGAGGCCGGGATCGAGGAAGCGGGCGCTTTCGCAGCCGTCAGCAGTGGTGACAATTCCAACATCATCGCTGCCCGCGTGGCGCGCGAGATGTTCGGTGTCGAGAACGTCGCCGCCCGCATCTACGACCCGAAGCGCGCCGAGGTCTACCAGCGCCTGGGCATCCCGACCGTCGCCACCGTGCGGTGGACCGCCGACCAGATGCTGCGCCGGCTGCTGCCGTCCGGGGCCGAGCCGCTGTGGCGCGACCCGAGCGGCGGGGTCCAGCTCGCCGAGGTGCACACCTCCGCCGCCTGGATCGGGCACAAGGTCAGCAAGCTGCAGGACGAGACCGGCGTCCGCGTGGCCTTCCTCACCCGACTGGGCGAGGCGATGCTGCCGACGTCCCAGACGGTGCTGCAGGAGGGCGACCTCGTCCACGTGATGATGCGTACGGACGAGATCGACAAGGTCGAGGCGGCCTTCACCGAGGGCCCCGAGGAGGCACACGCATGAGGGTCGCGATCGCCGGAGCCGGCGCGGTGGGCCGTTCCATCGCGGGCGAGCTGCTGGAGAACGGGCACGAGGTGCTGCTCGTCGACAAGGCGCCGACCGCCATCTCCGTGGAGCGGGTGCCGCAGGCCGAGTGGCTGCTGGCCGACGCGTGCGAGATCACCTCGCTCGACGAGGCCGCGCTGCAGCGCTGCAACGTCGTCATCGCCGCCACGGGCGACGACAAGGTCAACCTGGTCGTCTCCCTCCTGGCCAAGACCGAGTACGGGGTCCCCCGGGTCGTGGCCCGCGTGAACAACCCGAAGAACGAGTGGCTCTTCAACGAGTCCTGGGGCGTCGACGTGGCGGTCTCCACGCCGCGTCTGATGTCGGCCCTGGTCGAGGAAGCCGTCAGCGTCGGCGACCTGGTGCGGCTGCTCCGCTTCAGCCACGGCGACGCCAACCTCGTCGAGCTGACCCTGCCCCCCGACTCCTCGGTCGCCGGGACCCAGATCAGCGAGATCACCTGGCCCGAGGACACCTCGCTGGTCACGATCATCCGCGGCAACCGGGTCCTGACCCCGCACGCGGAGGAGACCCTCGAGCCGGGCGACGAACTGCTCTTCGTGGCCGCCCAGGCCCGCGAGGAACAGCTGGAGGACCTCCTCCAGGCCCGTAACTGACGGCACGCGACACGACGAAGGGGCGGGCCCGACCATTCGATGGTCGGGCCCGCCCCTTTTCGCGTCACAGTCCGGCAAACCACCCAGCCCCACCGGCGTTCGAGGCGCGGGGGTCCGGGGGCAGCGCCCCCGGCGACGGCGCCGCACCCAGCCGGCGGAACCGGGTCAGGACCTGTGTTCCCGAGCGGCAGCGGCCTTGGCGGCCTCCTCGGCGGCGTCCTTGGCCTCCCACTCCGCGATCACGTCGATCGGCGGCGGCGCCTTCGCCAGGAACACCCACGTGAAGTACACCGCGAGCACCATCGGGGGCAGCTTCAGCGCGATGAGCACCCAGCCCAGCTGCGTCGCGTCCCCCCACCAGTACAGCGGGAAGAGGATCGCGTACTTCGCCAGGAAGATGAGCCCCCAGGCCAGACTGGCCTTGGTGTACGCCTTCTTACGCCCGGGGTTGCGGGTGCGCCAGGACAGGTTCTCCTTGAACACCGGGCCGAGGATCACGCCCAGCAGCGGGAACCCGACGAGCGCGGACAGCGTGAAGGCCACTCCCAGTCCGGCGCCGTAGATCATGCCGGGCAGGTAGAAGCCCTTGGCCGTGCCCGTGAACAGGGCGAAGGCCACGCCGACGCCCACGCCGAAGACCCCGCTGAAGGCGTGCTTCACGGTGTCCTTGCGCAGCAGCCGCACGATCACGAGCAGGACCGCGACGGCGCCCGCCGCGATCGCGGACATCTTCACGTCCTTGTTGACCGTGTAGATCATCACGAAGAGCAGCCCGGGGAGCATCGTCTCCACGGTGCCCCGGACGCCGCCGAAGGCGTCGAAGAGCGCCGCCTGGGTCACGGCCTTCTGGTCGGAGGCCGGATCCGGGGACGGCCCGCCCGCGGGGTCCGGGGTGGTCGGTTTGTCGAATGACGTCACCGGTCAGTGCTCCTGTCCGAGCGGTCGGAGTTCGTACTTCGGGTTGAAGAGGACCCTGCGGCCGTGGCTCATGGAGATGCGCCCGGAGGCGATCATGCGCCGGCCGGGCTCGATTCCCACGATCGAGCGACGCCCGAGCCAGACCACGTCCAGCCCGGCCGAGCCGTCGAAGAGCTCCGCCTCCAGGGCGGGCACTCCCGCGCGCGGCCGAAGGGTGACGGTACGCAGGGTTCCCGTCACCTTGACTATCTGGCGGTCGTGGCAGTCGCAGATCCGCGTGCACCCCGCGGCTTCTGCGTCCTCCTGCAGTTCCGCCGAATGCAGCTCCTCCTGCGAGGTGGACAGCCGCTCTATCATCCGCCGGAACCGGCCCGCCGGCCTGACCGGCTTGGCGGACTTCTCGGGACGCGGTTCAGCACTCATACAGGAAGCGTACCGGCGCCCCCGCTACCTCTCGAAGCGGTATCCCATGCCCGGCTCCGTGATGAAGTGCCGCGGGTGCGAAGGGTCCGCCTCCAGTTTGCGCCGCAACTGGGCCATGTAGACCCGCAGGTAGTTCGTCTCCGTGCCGTACGAGGGCCCCCAGACCTCCTGGAGCAGCTGCTTCTGGCTGACCAGCTTGCCGCCATTGCGGACCAGCACCTCGAGCAGGTGCCATTCGGTGGGCGTGAGCCGTACGTCGCGCCCCTCGCGCACGGCCTTCTTCGCGGCCAGGTCCACCGTGAAGCCGTCGGTCTCCACGATCACCTCGTCCTCGCCGGCGCCCGCGGACGGCTCGGCCCTGCGGACGGCGGCGCGCAGCCGCGCCAGCAGCTCGTCCATGCCGAAGGGCTTGGTGACGTAGTCGTCGGCCCCGGCGTCCAGGGCCTCGACCTTCTCGTCGGAGGTGTGCCGGGCCGAGAGGACCAGGATCGGCACCCGGGTCCAGCCGCGCAGGCCCTTGATCACCTCGATGCCGTCCATGTCGGGCAGGCCGAGGTCGAGGACGACCACGTCGGGGTGGCGGGCGGCCGCGAGCTCCAGGGCGCCGGCCCCGTCCGCCGCGGCGTCGACCTCGTACTTGCGTGCCTTCAGATTGATCACGAGGGCTCGGACGATCTGCGGCTCGTCGTCCACCACGAGCACCCGGGTCATCGAGGTCCTGCTTTCTGTCGTATCGGGTCGAGATCCATGAGGTCGGTGGTGCGTGCTCCGTCGTCCGGCGCGCCGTCCGCCGGTCCACTGTCGCGTGTCACGGCCCGCAGCGTCAGCACCATCGTGAGGCCGCCGCCCGGGGTGTCCTCGGCCGCCAAGGTGCCGTCCATGGCCTCGGCGAAGCCCCGGGCCACCGCGAGGCCGAGGCCCACCCCGGCGCCGCGCGGGGCGTCCCCGTACCGCTGGAAGGGGGCGAAGATCCGGTCCTTGGCCTCGTCGGGCACCCCGGGCCCGCGGTCCACGACGCGCACCTCGACCCGGTCGCCGAGGGAGCTGCCCGCGACCACCACCGGCTCCCCGGCCGGGCTGTACTTGACGGCGTTCTCCACCACGTTGGCGACGGCCCGTTCCAGCAGCCCCGGGTCCACCGCCACCATCGGCAGCGTCTCCGGGACGTCCAGCACCACGCTGTCCTCCGGTACGCCGCCCAGCGCCATCGGGACCACCTCGTCGAGGTCGATCTCCCGGATCAGCGGGGTCACGGTGCCGGTCTGGAGCCGGGACATGTCGAGCAGGTTGCCCACCAGGTGGTCGAGCCGGTCGGCGCCGTCCTCGATGCCTTCGAGGAGCGCGGCCCGGTCCTCCTCGGACCAGTCCACGTCGTCGGAGCGCAAGGACGACACCGAGGCCTTGATGGAGGCCAGCGGTGTACGGAGGTCATGGCTGACGGCGGCCAGCAGCGCGGTCCGGATCCGGTTGCCCTCCGCCAGCCGGCGGGCCTCCTCGGCCTCCCCGACCAGCCGCTGCCGGTCGAGGACCACGGCGGCCTGGGCGGCGAACGCGCCGAGCACGCGGCGGTCCTCGGCGGGCAGCACCCGGCCGGAGAGGGCCAGCGCCATGTGGTCCCCGATGGGCATGTCCACATCGGCCTCCTCGGGGCGGCCGACCGGGCGCGGGCCGACGCTGCCGGCCCGCTTCCAGGGCTCGACGTCGCCCGCCCGCTCCAGCAGGACCACGGACTCCATGGCGAAGGTCTCGCGCACCCGCTCCAGCAGCGCGTCCAGCGTGGTCTCGCCGCGCAGGACGCTGCCGGCCAGGAAGGAGAGGATCTCGGACTCGGCGCGCAGCCGCGCGGCCTGGTGGGTGCGCCGGGCCGCCAGGTCCACCACCGAGGCCACGGAGACGGCCACCCCGAAGAAGACGGCGATGGCCACGATGTTCTTCGGGTCGGAGATGGTGAGGCGGTGCACGGGCGGGGCGAAGAAGTAGTTCAGCAGCAGCGAGCCGAAGGCGGCCGAGGCCAGCGCCGGCCAGAGCCCGCCCAGCAGCGCGGCGGCCACGGTCAGCGAGAGGAACAGCAGCATCTCGTTGGCCAGGCCCGGGTCGGCGTTCACATGCGTGAGCAGCACGGCCAGCAGGGCGGGGAGGACCATCCCGACGACCCAGCCCGCGATGATCCGGGTCCGTCCGAGCCGGGCCGCCGAGCGGACCACGGGCAGGCCGCGGCCCCGGGCGACCTGCTCGTGCGTGACGATGTGCACGTCGAGGTCGGGCCCCGAGTCGCGGGCCACGGTGGCGCCGACGCCGGGGCCGAAGACGTACTGCCAGGCCTTGCGGCGGCTGGAGCCGAGCACGATCTGGGTGGCGTTGACGCCCCGGGCGAATTCGAGCAGCGCGTCGGGGATGTCGTCGCCGATCACATGATGAAACGTTCCGCCAAGATCCTCGACCAGCGTCCGCTGGACCGCGAGCTCCTTCGGCGAGGCCGCGGTCAGCCCATCACTGCGGGCGATGTAGACGGCCAGGATCTCGCTGCCCGAGCCCTTGGCGGCCATCCGGGAGGCGCGGCGGATGAGCGTACGCCCCTCGGGCCCGCCCGTGAGCCCGACGACGATCCGCTCGCGGGCCTGCCAGGTGGAGCGGATGCCGTGCTCGCCCCGGTACTGCTGGAGGTACTCGTCGGCCCGGTCGGCCACCCACAGCAGCGCCAGCTCGCGCAGGGCGGTGAGGTTGCCGGGCCGGAAGTAGTTCGACAGGGCCGCGTCGACCTTGTCGGACCGGTAGATGTTCCCGTGCGCCATCCGCCGGCGCAGCGCCTGCGGGGACATGTCGACGAGCTCGATCTGGTCGGCCCGCCGTACCACCTCGTCCGGCACGGTCTCCCGCTGCCGCACGCCGGTGATGGACTCCACCACGTCGCCGAGCGACTCCAGGTGCTGGATGTTCACGGTGGACACGACGTCGATGCCCGCCTGCAGCAGCTCCTCGACGTCCTGCCAGCGCTTGGCGTTGCGCGAGCCGGGCACGTTGGTGTGCGCGAGCTCGTCCACGAGCGCGATGGCCGGCCGGCGCGCCAGTACGGCGTCCACGTCCATCTCGGTGAATGCAGCGCCCCGGTACGAGAGCTCCTTGCGCGGCACCTGTTCGAGCCCGTGCAGCATCACCTCGGTGCGCGGCCGCCCGTGGTGCTCGACGAAGCCGACGACGCAATCGGCACCCCGCTCCACCCGGCGGTGGCCCTCGGAGAGCATCGCGTAGGTCTTGCCCACACCGGGTGCCGCGCCGAGGTAGATCCGTAGCTTGCCGCGTCCCATGCGCCCATTCTCCGGGACGTTTCCGCCGATCATGCACTTTTCCCGGCCGTCCGCCCATCCCTGACGGATCTCTGACACCCCGCGGGTACGACAGCGGGCCGTACCCCCGAAGGGGTACGGCCCGCGGCCGGAAACAGTCGCCGAGCAGGCGTCGCCGGGATCCGCCGGGTCAGCGGACCTCGGTGATCGTCGGGCCCTGCTCCAGCTGGCCCATGCCGCCGGAGAAGCGGGAGCCCTCCTGGTCCTCGGTCTGCACGCCGTCCGGCACCATCTGGGCGTCGTTCGGCAGCTTCAGCACGATCGGGTCGCGCGGAGCCATCGGGCCGTCGCCGCGCACGATGACGGTCTCCCGGAAGACGTGCTCGAGCACGCCCGCCGACTCGGGGCGCACCGCGCCCTGGCCGGAGATGACGCCCCGCAGGAACCAGCGGGGGCCGTCGACGCCGACGAAACGGACCAGCTGGGCGCCGGTCTGGCCGTCGGGCATGGGTACGGGCACCTGGGCGCGCAGCTCCCAGCCCAGCGGACCCTCGACCTCGTCGATGATGCCGCCCTGCTGGGTGATGCCCGTGGCGATCTCCTCGCGGACCTCGCCCCAGATGCCTTCCTTCTTGGGCGCCGCGAAGGCCTGCAGCTGTACGGCGCTGTCACCGAGGACGACCGTCGCGGCGACGATCGCGTCACCGGCGACCTCGACGCGCAGCTCCATGCCCTCGACACCCGGTACGAGAATGCCGCCCAGGTCGACGCGACCCTCGTCCGGCGCACCGGGCACCTCGGAGACGTCCCAGGGACCGTCGGGCCGCGGGGCGGGCGGCAGATTCACCCTGCGGGGCGCGGAGTCCTGCTCCTCGCCGCCGTCCTGTTCATCGGCAGCCACGCCGTCCACGACCTGCTCGGCCGCGCCGCCGTCCTTGGCGGAGTCGTTCTTCTTGCGACGTCCGAACACGTCACTGTCCTTCCCGGTCGGATACGACCGAAGCGTAGCCATTCCCACCCTGCTGACCAGCGCCGGATCCGGCCACGGCCGCATGACCGCCGGTGGAGCCGAAACCCCCCTCGGCCCGGGCCGAGCCGGGAAGTTCCGCCACCTCGTGGAAGCGCACCTTCTCGACCCTCTGGACAACCAGCTGGGCAATGCGGTCGAAGCGCTCGAACCGGACGCTCTCGCGCGGGTCGAGATTGACCACGATCACCTTGATCTCCCCACGGTACCCGGCATCCACCGTCCCCGGGGCATTCACGAGCGCGAGCCCGCAGCGGGCGGCCAGGCCCGAGCGCGGGTGCACGAAGGCCGCGTACCCGTCGGGCAGGGCGATGGACACGCCCGTGGGCAGCACGGTGCGCTCACCGGGCTCCAGCACGGCCGCCTCGGTGGTCACCAGGTCGCAGCCGGCGTCGCCGGGGTGGCCGTACGCGGGCAGGGGCACCTCGGGGTCGACGCGGCGGATCAGCACGTCGACGGGCGCGGGGTTGTTGTCAGACATCAGGGGTTCACCTCGAAGGCGCGTGCGCGCCTGACCTGGTCCGGGTCGGACATCGCCGCCCGGATCTCCTCGGGCCGACCGTTGTCGATGAAGTGGTCGACCTTCACCTCGATGAAGAGCGCGTCTGCGCGCACGGCGACCGGGCCCTCGGGCCCGCCTATCCGGCCGACCGCGGTGGAGTAGATCTTGCGCCCGGCGACGGCGGTCACCTCGGCCTCCAGGTACAGCACGGTGTCCACGGGCACCGGCCGCACGAAGTCCGTCTCCAGCCGTCCCGTCACCGCGATGACGCGCAGCAGCCAGTTCAGGGAGCCCAGCGTCTCGTCGAGCGCGGTGGCGAGCACGCCGCCGTGGGCGAGGCCGGGAGCGCCCTGATGGGCGGGCTTGACGGTGAACTCGGCGGTGACGCGCACGCCCTCACCCGCACGGGCCTCCAGGTGGAGTCCGTGGGCCTGGCCGTCGCCACAGCCGAAGCAGTGCTCGTAGTGCGCACCGAGCAGCTCGCCGGGTGCCGGGGCGTCGGGGTGCCGGACCGGCGCGGCGGCATCGGCCGGGGGCGTCAACGCTGTGTTTCGTCCACTCACAGCCGCAGACCTTACCCGCGCCGCTACCCGCGGGTCGCCTCGTGGCAGGCTTGCTGCCATGCAGCTCTCCCCCGCGCACCACGACGAACGTCTGACCGCCCCCCGCTCGTGGTGGGCCATCGCCGTACTCATCGGCCTCGCGTGCGCGTTGATGCTGCTGCCGCTGGGCACGCTGCCGCTGCTGGCCGGGCTGGTCGGGGGCACCGCGCTGGCGGGGATGCTGGTGAGTTCGTACGGCTCCGCGCGCGTGCGCGTGGTGAACGGTGCGCTGGCCGCCGGTGAGGCGCGGATCCCGGTGGCGGCCCTGGGCGAGCCCGAGGTGCTGGAGCCGGAGGAGGCGCGCGCCTGGCGCACGTACAAGGCGGACACCCGCGCCTTCATGCTGCTGCGCAGCTACGTCCCGACGGCGGTGCGCATCCCGATCACCGATCCCGAGGACCCGACCCCGTACGCGTACGTCTCCACCCGCGCGCCGCAGGCCCTGGCCTCGGCGATCCGGTCGGCCAAGGGCTGACCGGCCAAGGCTGACCGGCCGGGGGCAGAGGCCGGCAGGAGGCCGCACCGCGGGTCAGACCGGGGGCGGGTCGCCGGCCGGACCCTCCAGTGCGGCTCTGGCAGCCTCGGGAAGGGGCTCGGAGGGCTGCTCAAGGGGCGGGAGCTGCGGGAGCGAGTCCCACGCCACCGCCCGGCTCCGCAGGTCGGCACGGACCTTCTCGGCGAGTTTGCGGGTGTCCCGGCGGTTCATGACCGCGCCGACGGCGGCGCCCACCATGAACGGCAGCAGCATCGGCAGGTTGCGGAACGTCCGCTTCATGATCTGTTGGCGCAGTTCGCGCTTCATCTGCCCACCGAGCGCGATGTTCAGCGTCGTCGGCTTCGTCAGGTCCACCCCGCGCTCCTCCGTCCACGACGTCAGGTAGGCGAGGCTGCGGTCCTTGAGGTTGCCGGGGGCCCGCAGGCCGTACACCTCGTGGAGCTCCGCGATGAGCTTCAGCTCGATCAGTGCGACCCCGGTGACCTCCGCGGCCAGCTCGGCCGGCATGGCGGGCGGCACCGGCAGCATGGCCGCGGCTCCGATGCCCGCGCCGACGGTGGAGGTGCCGTACGAGGCGCCCGCGATCAGCTTGTCGGCAAGCTGATCGGGACCGAGGCCCGGGAACTGCGCGCGCAGGGTCGCGAGGTCCCGAACCGGAACGCGCGGTGCGTTCTCGATGATGCGGTCCGCAATGTGCAGGACGGCGGCCCTGGCATGTTCGCCGCCCTTGCGCACACCACTCTTGACCGCTTGCAGCCGACGAGCCCCGGACCTGCGCCGGGCCGCCTCGTCGGACTCTGTGGCCGACGGCACCGCCGCGGCGGTGCCTGAAGACACGGCGGGTACGCCGGGGGCTCCTGGGCCCGTTTCCGGGCCCGTGGCTCCCGCCTGCGTCTCCGCCGGATCACCAGCTTTCCGGAAGCGTCGCTTCCGGAACGGTGTCGAGCCGGTCACGGCCGACGCCTCTCAGTCGCAGTCGCGGCAGATCGGCTGACCGTTCTTCTCTCGTGCCAGCTGGCTGCGGTGGTGCACCAGGAAGCAGCTCATGCAGGTGAACTCATCGGCCTGCTTGGGCAGCACCCGGACGGCCAGTTCCTCGTTGGAGAGGTCCGCGCCGGGGAGCTCCATGCCCTCCGCCGCGTCGAAGTCGTCGACGTCGACGTTCGAAGACGACTTCTCGTTACGCCGGGCCTTCAGCTCTTCAATGCTGTCGTTGTCGACGTCGTCGTCGGTCTTGCGTGGGGTGTCGTAGTCCGTTGCCATTTTTCGCTCTCCCCCTCTGGGATTTAGCGGTGTCTCAGCGCACGTAACGCGCGAGAGGCCGGACTTGTGCCCGACCTGAGGCGGAGATTTTGCCTCACATCAAGGTCTGTTACTCAATCGACACCCAGCCGCACACCTGAAGGAGCGATTGGCTGGGATGACGACCGGGACCGTACACGGTCCGGGGGCCGTCTTGCACAAACGCCACCCCGTGTATTTCCCGCCGTTCGAGGGGCGGGAAACCCGGACTTCCCGGGCTTTCCGGCCCCCTTCGGGGTCACTGAACGCACATGACCCAACACTCGACAATGTGATCGATCACACAGCCGCCGCCCCCCCACCCTTCGGTCATTCAGCCAACAGCGAACAAGTGGCGAGGGGGCTCAGAGGGGCAAAGTGACACGCATCACGAGGCCACCGCCCTCGCGCGGCGTCGCGGAGATCCGTCCGCCGTGTGCGCGCGCCACGGAGCGCGCGATCGACAGGCCGAGCCCCACACCCTTGTCACTGCCCGTTCGCTCCGTACGCAGCCGCCTGAAGGGCTCGAAGAGGTTGTCCACCTCGTACGCGGGAACCACGGGACCTGTGTTCGAGACCACGAGGACTGCCTGGCCGTGCTGGGACTCGGTGGTGACCTCGACCCAGCCGTCCTCCGGCACGTTGTACCGGACGGCGTTCTGCACCAGGTTGAGCGCGATCCGCTCCAGCAGGACGCCGTTGCCCTGGACCACGGCGAGCGCCCGCTCGCCGCGGATCTCCACGCCCTTCACCGCCGCCTCCCCGCGCGCCTGGTCGATGGCGCGCGAGGCGACCTCCGCCAGGTCCACGGGCTTGCGCTCGACTATCTGGTTGTCGCTGCGCGCCAGCAGCAACAGGCCCTCGACGAGCTGCTCGCTGCGCTCGTTGGTGGCCAGCAGCGTCTTGCCCAGCTGCTGGAGCTCCACCGGCGCACCCGGATCCGACAGGTGCACCTCCAGCAGCGTCCGGTTGATCGCCAGCGGGGTGCGCAGCTCGTGCGAGGCGTTCGCGACGAACCGCTGCTGGGCCGTGAAGGCCCGCTCCAGCCGGTCGAGCATCTCGTCGAAGGTGTCGGCGAGCTCCTTGAGCTCGTCGTCCGGCCCGTCCAGCTCGATCCGCCGGGTCAGGTCGGAGCCGACGACCCGGCGGGCGGTCCGGGTGATCTTGCCGAGCGGCATGAGCACCCGCCCGGCCATGGCGTAGCCGAAGGCGAACGCGATGATGCTGAGGCCGAGCAGGGCCATCAGCGACCGGCTGAGCAGGTCGTCCAGGGCGTGCCTGCGCTGCTCCAGGATGCAGGTGTTGATCGCGGCGTTGAACTCGTCGTACATCTGGGGCTTGCCGACCACGCCGGGGCAGGTGCTGGTGACCTGGATGTCCGTGCCGCCCACGATCTTGAACGGCAGTCCGTTGCCCTCGCGCAGCGCCTGCGCCGCCAGCAGGTAGATGATCGACAGCAGCAGGATGCCGGCGATCAGGAACATCCCGCCGTACAGCAGCGTGAGGCGTATGCGGATGGTCGGTCGCAGCCAAGGGAAGGGACCCTCGGGCTGGCCGGGGTCCCAGGTCGGTCTCGGCGGCACCGTCGGTGGTGCCGGGGTCGCCGCCACCCGCGTCAGATCCGGTATCCGGAGCCAGGCACGGTCACGATGACCGGCGGCTCCCCGAGCTTGCGCCGCAGGGTCATGACCGTCACCCGCACCACGTTCGTGAAGGGGTCGGTGTTCTCGTCCCATGCCTTCTCCAGCAGCTGCTCGGCGGAGACGACGGTCCCTTCGCTCCGCATGAGAACCTCCAGCACCGCGAACTCCTTGGGCGCCAGCTGTACCTCCCTGCCCTCACGGAACACCTCCCGCCGGTTCGGGTCCAGCTTGATGCCGGCCCGCTCCAGTACGGGGGGCAGAGCCACGGTGGTGCGCCGCCCCAGGGCGCGCACGCGGGCGGTCAGCTCGCTGAACGCGAAGGGCTTGGGCAGGTAGTCGTCCGCGCCCAGCTCCAGGCCCTCCACCCGGTCGCTCACGTCACCGGACGCCGTCAGCATCAGCACGCGGGTGGGCATGCCGAGCTCGACGATCTTCCGGCAGACGTCGTCACCGTGCACGAGCGGGAGGTCCCGGTCGAGCACGACCACGTCGTAGTCGTTCACCCCGACGCGCTCCAGGGCCGCGGCGCCGTCGTACACGACGTCCACGGCCATGGCCTCCCGGCGCAGCCCGGTGGCCACCGCATCGGCGAGCAGCTGCTCGTCCTCGACGACGAGTACGCGCACGTCGTTTCCTTCCATCGAGCCCTGAGGGCACACGTGTATTGCGTCGTCCATCCTGCACGTTTCAGCCGTAAACCGGCTGTAAGGCGTCCCTCGGGAGCCTGCCCGGGCCGGAAGTGTGGATTCCCTCGCCTCTCGAGGTTTCTGGGCCCAGGGTGCCGGGGAGGACGTCAGCACACCCCAACCACTCCCTGACGGCGGACTGCCACGTGCCGCCGCCGACCCACGAAGAGGGGGCGAACCCACCATGGACGCATTCACCGCGGGTCTCCTGCAGCGCATCCGGGCCACGCAGTCGGACCTCAATCAGGCCCGTGAGACGGGCGACGACTTCCTCGTGGAAGTGGAGCAGGCGGAACTGGAAGATCTCCAGCGCCTCGCAGCCGAACACGGAGTCCCCGTCTCCGCCTGCTGACTCATCTCCCTGACCCCGCCAGTCCGACCCGAACCCCGGCGACCGCATGCGGCAGCCGGGGTTCCCTCATGCCCGGCCCCGGCCCCGGCCGTACGGGCGCCGCGGCGGCCGGGCCGGGGCCACCGCCCTCAGTCGTGCCAGGCCCCGGCCTCTTCCAGCAGGGGCTGCAGCGACGCGAACACCGCCGGGGTGGCGGCGAGCGCCAGCTCCCCCGAGGCCGGCCGGCCGGGCCGCCCGCCCGTGAGCGCCCCGGCCTCCCGGGCGATGAGCTCGCCCGCGGCCAGGTCCCAGGGGTTCAGCCCCCGCTCGTAGTACGCGTCCAGCCGCCCGGCGGCCACGTCGCTGAGGTCCAGCGCAGCCGATCCGCCCCGCCGGATGTCCCGCACCTTCGGGATCACCCGCTGCGCGACGTCCGCCTGCTGCTCCTTGCGCACCTGGAGGTACGCGAACCCCGTCGCGACCAGCGCCTGGTCCAGCGGGGCGGCCGCCCGGCACGCGAGGCGGACCTCCCCCAGCCAGGCCCCGCCCCCGAGCACCGCGTGGTACGTCTCGCCCCGCATCGGGGCCGCCACGACCCCGACGACGGTCGCGCCCTCGTACTCGGCGGCGATCGACACGCTCCAGCTCGGCAGCCCGTACAGGTAGTTGACGGTGCCGTCCAGCGGGTCCACGACCCACCGCACGCCGCTCGTCCCGGGGCTGTCCGCGCCCTCCTCGCCCAGCAGCCCGTCCTCGGGCCGCCGCCGCGCGAGGACACCGGTGATCAGCTTCTCCGCCGCGATGTCCATCTCGGTCACCACGTCGATCGGGCTGCTCTTCGTCGCCGCCACCGCGAGATCGGCCGGCCGGCCGTCCCGGAGCAGCTCCCCGGCCTGCCGGGCGGCGTCCAGGCCCACGTCCAGCAGTTCGGCCTTCAGCTCTTCGGAGATCACGCTCGCCCTTTCCTAGGCGTACGGGCTGTCGACGCCCGCGGCCGCCGGCCGGGGCCCGCGCGCCGGGCAGCAGCCCACCGCGCACAGATCGTGGCTGGGCCCGAGCAGCCCGAGCGCGCACCGCTCCACCGGCTCGCCCCGCTCGGCCGCGGCGCGCTCGAGCACCAGTTCCCGGACCGCCGCCGCGAACCGCGGGTCGGCCCCGACCGTCGCCGACCGGGCGACCGGGAGCCCGAGCTCCGCCGCCTTCGCCGTGGCCTCCGTGTCGAGGTCGTACAGGACCTCCATGTGGTCCGAGACGAACCCGATCGGGACCATGACCACCGCGGGCGCCCCGGCGCCGTGCAGGGCCTCCAGGTGGTCGCAGATGTCCGGCTCGAGCCACGGGATGTGCGGGGCGCCGCTGCGCGACTGGTAGACGAGCTCCCAGGGCAGCTCCGTGCCCGTCTCGGCCCGCACCGCGTCCGCGATCACCTGTGCGACGTCCAGGTGCTGCCTGACGTAGGCCCCGCCCTCGCCGTCGGCGGTGTGCTCCTCGACCGGGCCGGAGGTGTCGGCGGCCGCGGTGGGGATCGAATGCGTGGTGAAGGCCAGGTGCGCGCCGGCGCGCACCTCCTGCGGCAGCGACTCCAGCGCGGCGAGCACCCCGTCGATCATCGGCTGCACGAAGCCGGGGTGGTTGAAGTAGTGCCGCAGCTTGTCGACCTTCGGCAGCTCGGCGACGCCCTCCTCGGCCAGTGCCGCCAGCGCGTCCGCGAGGTTCTCGCGGTACTGGCGGCAGCCCGAGTACGAGGCGTACGCGCTGGTCGCGAGCACCGCGATCCGGCGGCGCCCGTCGGCGGCCATCTCCCGCATCACGTCGGTGAGGTAGGGGGCCCAGTTCCGGTTGCCCCAGTACACGGGCAGGTCCAGTCCGTGGTCGGCGAAGTCCTTGCGCAGCGCGTCCAGCAGCTCGCGGTTCTGCCCGTTGATCGGGCTGACCCCGCCGAAGCCGAAGTAGTGCTGCCCGACCTCCTTGAGCCGCTCGCGCGGGATGCCGCGCCCGCGCGTGACGTTCTCCAGGAACGGCACGACGTCGTCGGGCCCCTCGGGGCCGCCGAAGGAGAGCAGCAGGAGGGCGTCGTAGGGGCCGGCGAGGCCTTCGGCCGATGGCGGGGCGGCGGCGCGGAGCTGGTCTGACATGGCTCGAATCCTGCCACCCGGCGTCCGCGCCGGGGAAACGGCCCGGCCACGCGTCCCGCATCGCGGCATAGGTAAGGTGACCCTAAGTTTCTATGTGCGAATCCTCCCCGTGCGGGTGCCCTGTCGGCAGTCGTAACCTGTATGGGCCAATGACGTCCCTTACGGAGAGACCTTGCCCAGTCCCTACCGCGCGATCTTCGCAGCGCCCGGCACCAAGGCGTTCAGCGCAGCCGGCCTCATAGGCCGGCTGCCGATATCCATGGTGGGCGTCGGCATCCTCACGATGATCTCCGAGATCACCGGGCGCTACGCGATGGCCAGCGCCCTCACCGGCACCCTGGCCCTGGCCGCCGCATTCATCGGCCCGCAGGTGTCCCGGCTGGTGGACCAGTACGGGCAGCGGCGGGTGCTGCGCCCCGCCACCCTGATCTCCGTCGCCTCCGTCATCGCCCTGGTACTGGCCGCGGCGAACGGACTCCCCGACTGGACCCTCTTCGTCTTCGCGGCCGTCGCGGGCTGCGTGCCGAGCGTCGGCTCGATGATCCGCGCCCGCTGGACGGTGCTCTACCACGACGCGCCGCGCGAACTGCACACCGCGTACTCCTTCGAGTCCGTGGTGGACGAGGTCTGCTTCATCTTCGGCCCGATCCTGGCCATCGGGCTGTCCACCACCTGGTTCCCGGAAGCCGGCCCGGTGATCGCGGCCGGCTGCCTGCTCGTCGGCGTCTGGCTGCTCACCGCGCAGCGCTCCACCGAGCCGGCGCCGCATCCGCGCAGCCAGGACGGCGACCGGACCTCCGCCCTGCGCTCCCCCGGCCTGCAGGTGCTGACGGCCACGTTCGTGGCGACCGGCGCGATCTTCGGATCCATCGATGTATCCACCCTGGCCTTCGCCGAGGAGCAGGGCCAGAAGCCCGCCGCCAGTTTCATCCTGGCCATCTGGGCGGCCGGATCCTGTCTGGCCGGCATCGTCTTCGGCCTGCTCCATCTCAAGGGCCGGACCGAACGCAGGTGGGTACTGGGCATCTGTGCGATGGCCGTGAGTATGATCCCCCTCCTACTGGCCGGGAACCTTCCGTTTCTGGCCGTGGCGCTCTTCGTCTCGGGCCTCGCCATCGCTCCCACGATGATCACCACGATGGCCCTGATCGAGGCGCACGTACCACGCGCGAAGCTCACCGAGGGCATGACGTGGATCACCACCGGCCTCGCCGTCGGTATCGCGGTCGGCTCCTCCGTGACCGGTCTGGTCATCGACGCGGCCGGGGCTCAGCGCGGGTTCGTCGTCTCGGTCTCGGCGGGGACCGCCGCGGCGGCGGTGGCGTTCGCGGGTTACCGCCGGCTGACGAGGCCGGCGCAAGGGGAGGAGCCCTCTAGCGATGGGGACGGCGACAGCAGCAGGGAAGAACGGGCCGGCGACAGCGGGCGCGTGGCATAACTGGGCGGGCAACGTCACGGCGGCGCCCGCCCGGGTGGTGACCCCGGCCTCGGTCGGGGAGCTTCAGGAGGCGGTCCGCCGGGCCGCCGAGGACGGGCTGAAGGTGAAGGCGGTCGGCACCGGCCACTCCTTCACCGCGGCCGCCGCCACCGACGGGGTGCTCGTACGCCCGCAGGCGCTGGCCGGGATCCGGGAGATCGACCGGGCCGCCGGCACCGTGACGGTGGCCGGGGGCACGGTGCTCAAGGACCTCAACCAGGCCCTGGCCCGGGAGGGCCTGTCGCTCACGAACATGGGCGACATCATGGAGCAGACGGTCTCCGGCGCCACCAGCACCGGAACCCACGGCACCGGCCGGGACTCCGCCTCCATCGCCGCCCAGATCCGCGGCCTGGAGCTGGTCACGGCGGACGGCAGGCTGATCACGTGCTCCGAGAAGGACAATCCGGAGGTCTTCGCGGCCGCCCGGATCGGCATCGGAGCCCTCGGCATCGTCACCGCGATCACCTTCGCGGTGGAGCCGATCTTCTTCCTGACCGCCCGTGAGGAGCCCATGGGCTTCGACCGGGTGACCGCCGAGTTCGATCAGCACTTCGCGGAGAACGAGCACTTCGAGTTCTACTGGTTCCCGCACACCGGCAACTGCAACACCAAGCGCAACAACCGCAGCCAGGGCCCCGCCGCCCCGCCCGGAGCGGTGAGCGCCTGGGTCGAGGACGAGCTGCTGTCCAACGGCGTCTTCCAGGCCGTCAACTCGCTGGGCCGCGCGGTCCCGGCGGCCATCCCCTCCATCGCCCGGATCGCGAGCCGCGCCCTGTCCGCGCGCACCTACACGGACATCCCGTACAAGGTGTTCACCAGCCCGCGCCGGGTGCGCTTCGTGGAGATGGAGTACGCACTCCCGCGCGAGCAGGTCGTCGAGGCGCTGCGAGAGCTCAAGACGACGGTCGACCGCTCCGGTCTGCGGATCAGCTTCCCGGTGGAGGTCCGCACGGCCCCGGCGGACGACATCGCGCTGTCGACCGCCTCGGGGCGGGAGACCGCGTACATCGCGGTGCACATGTACAAGGGCACGCCGTACCAGGCCTACTTCACGGCCGCCGAGCGGATCTTCACCGCGCACGGCGGACGGCCGCACTGGGGCAAGGTGCACACGCGGGACGCGGAGTACTTCGCCCGGGTCTACCCGCGCTTCGGCGAGTTCACCGCGCTGCGGGACCGGCTGGACCCGGAGCGGCTGTTCGGCAACGACTACCTGCGGCGGGTGCTGGGCGAGTAACCCCCGCCCGGTGCTCAGGGGGAGTCCTGCTGCCCCTTTCCGCTCGGAGTGGGTGTGGGCGTCGGGGTCGGGGTGGGCTTCGGGCTCGGCGTCGGCGGGCTCGGACTCGGCGCCGGGCTCCCGGAGCCCGGGCCCGGGGAGTCCGGGGAGTCCGGGGACGACGGCTCGGGGCCGGGGCTCGTGCTCGGGCCCCGGCCGCCGTGCGGAGCCGAAGGGCCCGGGGAGGTCCCGGACTCCGGGGTTCCGCCGCCCTTCCCGCCGGCGCCGGGTTCCTTCCCGGGGCCGGCGGGCCGTTCGTCGTTCACCTTGCGCGTGCCGCCGGACCAGATGGTTCCGCCGCCCTGGCTGATCGCCGTACCGGAGAACGCCTCGTACGCGCCGAGGCCGCCGAGCGCGATGGCGAAGGCCGCACCCGAGGCCACCGCCGTGCGCTTCCGGCCCCGTACCCGGGTGCCGTGCACAGTGGCCTCGCCGAACTCCTCGGAGGGCGGGACCGCACGGAGCAGCAGAGTGCCGTCGGCCGCCTTCTCCCCACGGGGCAGCGGGACCTGACGACACCTCCCAGGGCGGGCGCTCTCGCGCAGCTGGTCGCCGGTGCGCTTGAAGAGGTGCTGGATGACGGGGCCGCCGGCGGTGGCGACCACGCTCACCACGCCGGCGCCGAGGATGGTCCCGTAGACGCCGAGCTTCGAGGCGAGCAGAGCCGCCGCGACGGTGGCGAGGGAGGAGCCCGCGATCTGGGCCACGCTCAGATCGAGCTTCTTCGTCCCGTCCGTCCCGGACCCCGGTTCGACTTCCGGCGCGGCCTTCTGACCCATCCTCACCCCCTGTGTGTGCTGCCTCTCGCGACCTCTCGCGCTTCACCGCTCTCAGCAGTTACTGACCGCCGAGCGAAACGGATGGTTCCGATTCTGGGGATTCTGTGAAGCAAGACACCCGAAAACGGGCGCGGTCGCAGGTCCGGCCCGATTCGGGGCAGCCCAACTCCCGCCGCCCGCGACAAGTTCGGCGGCGCGGCGGTCCACCCAGGTGGCCCGAATGGAGTACTGTGGCGAGCCCTGGGGCCGTCCTTCCTTACGGATGTCCGGACTCGGGAGAGGGGGCCGACTGATGGAGAAACGGCACTCGAGACCGGTGATCCCGCGGCATTGCACGGATTCCTGCTGCGCACAGTAACCGTTCGGTCACTGTGTGTGCCCAACAGGTAACCGTGCCATAACGGCGATCAAGGGCGCATGCCCGACACGCCGGTTGAACTCGGCAAGGTTGTGGCAGGCTGCACCCGGGCAGGCCACACTCGACTAGCGGAAGCAGCGACGCACGTGACGTCGGCAGGCACCACCCGGGAGGTCCCCATGCCCGAACTGCGTGTCGTGGCCGTCTCAAATGACGGCACACGACTGGTGCTCAAGGCTGCGGACAGCACGGAGTACACGCTTCCGATCGACGAGCGGCTGCGGGCTGCCGTGCGCAACGACCGCGCGCGCCTGAACCAGATCGAGATCGAGGTGGAGAGCCACCTCCGCCCCCGCGACATCCAGGCCCGCATACGGGCCGGCGCCTCCGCTGAGGAGGTCGCTCAACTCGCCGGCATCCCCGTCGACCGCGTACGCCGCTTCGAGGGCCCGGTGCTGGCCGAGCGCGCGTTCATGGCGGAGCGGGCCCGCAAGACCCCCGTACGCCGTCCCGGCGAGAACACCGGACCCCAGCTCGGCGAGGCGGTGCAGGAGCGGCTCACGCTGCGCGGCGCCGAGAAGGAGTCCGTCCAGTGGGACTCCTGGCGCCGTGACGACGGCACCTGGGAGGTCCTGCTGGTCTACCGGGTGGCGGGCGAACCGCACTCGGCCAGCTGGACGTACGACCCGCCGCGCCGGCTGGTCGTGGCCGTGGACGACGAGGCCCGCTCCCTGATCGGCGAGGCGGACGACCTGCCGGCGACGCCGGAGCCGAGCTTTCCGTTCGTGCCCAGGATCGCGCGGCTGCCGCGGGACCGGCCGCTGGACCGCGCGCTCGACCGGCAGCTGGAGCGAACGGCCAACCACGCAGCCCCGGCTCCGGAGCCGGAGGAGGAACGGGACACGCTGACGAGCCTGCTGGAGGCGGTACCGAGCTTCCGCGGCGACCTGGTGGTCCCGGAACGCGCCGAGCCCCCGGCGGAGGAGCCGGAGGTGGAGGAGCCCCCGGCGGCTTCGGCGAGCACCGGTGCGGGTGCCGCGTACGCGGACGTCCTGATGCCGCGCACGGTGGCGGGCCACCGCGACCGCCTGACGGGCACCACGGACCGCCAGGCGGAAGCCGACGGCGTCCGCCCGGGCCGCCGCGCGGCGGTCCCGAGCTGGGACGAGATCGTCTTCGGCACCCGCCGCAAGAAACAGGAGTAGCCACCCCCGCTCGGCTGCGCCAGCGCTGCGCGAGCGGGCCCGGGCTGCGCCCGGCTTCCCGGGGCTCCGCCCCAGGCCCTCCCCCAGCCCCCGTCCGGGGGTACCCCCACGCCGCCAACGCCGGCGGGGCTGGATGTTGCCGGCGGGGCTGGAGTGGCTACTGCGGGTCCGGGCCCGTGGCCACCGGGCGGGTCGGGTCCGCGGACCATTCCGACCAGCTGCCCGCGTACAGGGCGGCCGGAACCCCCGCGACCGCGAGCGCCAGCACCTCGTGCGCCCCCGAGACGCCCGAGCCGCAGTACACCCCGACCGGCGCCGAGCCCGAGACACCCAGCCCGGCGAACCTCGCCCGCAGCGCGTCCGCCGCGAGGAACCGCCCGTCCGCGCCCACGTTTTCCGCCGTCGGCGCCGACACCGCCCCCGGAATGTGCCCGCCGACCGGGTCGATCGGCTCGACGTCGCCCCGGTACCGCTCCCCCGCCCGCGCGTCCAGCAGGATCCCGCTGCGCGCGAGCGCCGCCGCGGCGTCCGCGTCCAGCAGCCCCACCGCCCCCGGGTTTGGCTTGAAATCGCCCTCCTCGACGGTCACCGCGTCAGCCGTCACCGGCCCGCCCGCCGCCGTCCACGCGGCCAGTCCCCCGTCCAGTACCCGCACGTCCGTGTGACCCGTCCAGCGCAACAGCCACCACGCCCGGGCGGCGGCCCACCCCTGCCCCCCGTCGTACACGACCACCGGCATGTCGGCCGAGACCCCGGCCCTGCGCATCACCGCCCCGAACTCCTCCGGCTGCGGCAGTGGGTGCCGGCCGCCCGCCCCCGCCGGACCTGCCAGTTCGCGGTCGAGGTCCACGTACACCGCGCCCGGCAGGTGCCCGGCCTCGTACTCGGACCGCAGGTTCGGGCCGCCCAGCTGCCAGCGGACGTCCAGCAGCACCGGCGGCCGGGACCGGGCCGACCCGGCCATCAGTTCGGGGACGGAAACGATCACAGAGGGTGCAGAGTTCGCAGTCATGCGGCCCATCTTCCTCCCCGCTCCACAGCCCGTGTAACAAGCCCGACATCGACAGGCCGCACCGATTCGGTCATCTCTCCCCGCTCCGGCGAAACCCGGCCGGTCGGGGCGCGCCGGACACGCCGGAGTGGAAGCATCTGGTCCGGGATGAGTGACGACGGAGGAGACGGCTGACATGACCGAGGCACCGGAAGCAACGCGGCGCCCGCCCGGCACACCGTGCTGGTCGAGTCTGATGGTGCACGGCCTCGGGACCACCGAGGCCTTCTACACCGACCTGTTCGGCTGGGAGTACGAGCCCGGCCCCCAGCCCTTCGGCCCGTACGTCCGCGCCCTGCTCGACGGCCAGGAAGTGGCCGGCATCGGGGAGATGCCGCCGGACCGGCATCTTCCGGTGGCCTGGACGACGTACTTCGCCACCGACGACGCGGACTCGACGGCCGAGACGATCCGCTCCTGCGGCGGCACGGTGGCGGTGGGCCCGCTGGACGCGGGGGCCGCGGGACGCCTGGCGATCTGCTCCGACCCGCTGGGGGCGATCTTCGGCCTCTGGCAGGCCGAGGAGCAGATCGGGACCCAGCAGCCCGGGGTCCCCGGCACGCCGGTCTGGAGCGAGCTGGTCACGCAGGACACGTCGACCGTCGGCAAGTTCTACGAGCACGTCTTCGGCCACGAGGCCGAGACGCACGGCACGGCCTCCGCCGACTTCGACTACGTGACGCTGCTGCTGGACGGGCGCCCGGTCGCCGCCGTGCACGGGGTCGGACGCTCGCTCCCGCACGACCGGGGCCCGCACTGGATGACGTACTTCGAGGTCGAGGACGCCGACACGGCCACGGCCCGGGTCCACCGGCTCGGCGGGCGCGTCGTCCAGCCGCCCCGTGAGGGGCTGACCGGCAGGGTGGCCACGGTCACGGATCCGGAGGGCGCGGTGTTCACCCTCCTGGAGTCGCGTCCCGGGAACGGCCACTGACCGGCGGCCCTCGCCGGCCCTCGCCGTGATGGCTACGAGGGCTTGGCCTCGGACAGGTGCATCAGCGCCTGGGCGGCCAGGCGGTAGCCGAAAGCACCCAGGCCGACCACGACACCGCTCGCCAGGGGGGCGATCACCGACTCGTGCCGGAACTGTTCGCGGGCCCACACGTTGCTGAGGTGCACCTCGACCCACGGCGGTGAATAGCTCGCCAGTGCGTCACGCAGACTCCATCCGGCAATCATCAGGGCACCGGGATTGACGATCGCCCCGACCGTGGTGTCGGAATGCCTGTGAATGGCGCCGACGAGGTCGCCTTCCGAATCGTGCTGGACGGAGCGAACCTCCCACCCCTTGACGCTCACTTCCCGGGCGACCGCCGCTTCGATGTCGGCGAGCGTATCCGTGCCGTATATCTCCGGCTCGCGTCGCCCCAGAATGCCCAGGTTGGGACCGTTCAAGAGAAGAACGACACTCAAGGGGACACCTCGTTATCCATTCCACCGGAGGGTTCCGGAACACCTCCATACTGTCGACGCCCTTCTGGGTGCGCCATCATCAGAATTGATAGTCCGTCGGGCACCCGCGTGATCGTCGTCCTGGCGGGCGGTGCTTCCACCTGGCGCCCACCGGGCCGGCTCTCGCCGAGGGCCGCCGCAAGAGGACCGCTGGGGACCGGCTCGATGCCGCGCGCGTCCGGTGCGAGGGCGATCCGGCGGGCGGCGGACCCGAGACCGCGTGGTGGGCGGCAAACTCCCGTTCGGCGAGGCTGCCCGGCCCTCGCGAAGCGAACTTCGCCCTTCCGGCAGCTGTCTTGATCTGCACTTGAGCCCGGCTGGAACACTCCGGCCCTCGGGAGCCCGGTGCTGAATCATGACTGGCACGTCCACCGCCACCACTCGGACGAAGCGGCGCGACTGATGATCCGATGACAGGAGATGTGATGCTCGACTCTCTGATTCGCCTGCAGACGCCCCCGGTATTTTCCGTCATGCGCACCTGCGACGGCAACTCCTGCGAGACGGTCAGATTGTCCGAGCTCTCGTTTTCCGCCTGGTCGCGCGGCGAACTCGTCGAGGCAATTCGCCTGGCGGCCGTAGCCGCCCGGATCAACCCTGAATGCGCAGACAATTGCGTGGGGCCGGCCATGGTCTGGTATTCCGTACTGCTCGTCCGGGTCCGTGAACTCGCCTCCGGGGCACGTGTACTCGCCGGCGTGGAGGAGCTGACGGCCCGCGCTGCGGAAACCGGCGGACTGGTGGCGGCTGCGCTGATCTGTTCGGCAGAACTCGCGTTCACCCGGGGAGATGTCGACTCCGCTGCCGATCTGGCGGGCCGGGGCGTCCACAGGGCGCAGCAGGCCGACCTCAACTCCCTGCTTCCCGATGCGCACACCATGTTGGCGCTGAGCGCTCTCCGGCAGGGCAACATGAGCGTGAGCCTGGACTTCGTCGATCAGCTGCGGCAGGACGCCCTTCTCGGCCGGACGGTCGACAGGCCCAGTCAGTGCGCCTGGGCCGCGGCCCAGTTCCTGGAAGTGCAGGGTGGCGCGAAGAGTGCGGCTCATCTCATCGCGGGCATCATCACGGACGACCAGCTCATCCTGGAGCTCCTGGCCTCGCAGCCGGCCGCTGCCGCCTGGCTCGTGCGGACCGCGAGGAAGCTGGGCGACGAATCCCTCGCCGCGCGGGTGGCCTCCGAGGCTTCCGGACTCGCCGCGCGCAACTGCGGGCTCCGGTCCATAGAAGCGGCGGCGGTACACGCCGAGGGGCTGCTCGAAGAGAATCCCGAACGGGTCATCGCTGCGGCCGAATCGCATCTGGACCTGTGGGCCGGCGCGTCCGCCTACGAAGATGCCGGGACTCTCCTGTCCGAACTGGACCAGGAGCGGGATCGGGCCGTCGAGATCCTCGAACGGGCGGTGGAGGGGTATACGCATTCCGCGGCCCCGCGGGATGCCCGCAGGGTCGTGAGCAAGCTCCGCTCGCTCGGTGTGCGACGCGGCCGCTATCCGCAGTACGCCGGCCAGGACGGTGTGAGCGCCGGCTCTCTCACCGTCACCGAGGCTGCGGTGGCCGAGTTGGTGAGCCAGGGGTTCACCAACTCCCAGGTCGGCGAGCACCTGTTCATCTCCGGTCACACCGTGGCGTTCCATCTGAAGAAGATCTTCCGCAAGATGAACGTGGCTTCTCGTGTGGAACTGACGCGGACGTGGAGCCGTATTTCGAGTCCGGCTCCTGAGCTCGCACAGGTCGGCTGACGTCCGGCGGTGATCACCCGGTCACACGGTCACCCGGCCTCCACGGGCAGTATCCGGCGCAGCCTTCCCGGTGGATCCTGGCGCGTGCGCCACTCGCGGGGATATCCCACGGACACCTCTTCGAAGCGGACGCCCTCGTGGTACGTGGTCCGCGGGATGTGGAGATGGCCGTAGACCATGGCGGCCACGTTGAACCTGCGGTGCCAGTCGGCGGTCAGCCGGGTGCCGCACCACATGGCGAACTCCGGGTACCACAGGACGTCCGTCGGGTGCCGGTCGAGCGGGTAGTGGTTGACGAGGACGGTGGGCAGGCCGTCGGGGAGTTCGGCGAGCCTGCGCTCCGTCTCGGCGACCCGGGCCCGGCACCAGGCCTCGCGGCTCGGGTAGGGGTCGGGGTGCAGGACGTACTCGTCGTTGCAGATGACTCCGGTGCTGTGCGCGTAGGCCAGCCCCTCCTCCTTGGTGGTGCAATCCGCCGGCAGGAAGGAGTAGTCGTACAGCAGGAACAGCGGCGCCACGGCCACGGGGCCGTCCGGCCCCTCCCAGATCGGGTAGGGGTCCTCGGGCGTGGTGACGCCCAGTTCGCGGCACAGCTCGACCAGGTATTCGTACCGGGCGACACCGCGCAGGGTGAGGGTGTCGCTCGGGTGGGTCCACAGCTCGTGGTTGCCGGGGACCCAGACGACCTTGCGGAAACGGCTCGCGAGGGTTTTCAGGCACCAGCGGATGTCGGCCACGTTCTCCGACACGTCCCCGGCTACCAGCAGCCAGTCGTCCTCCGAACCGGGTCTCATCCGCTCGACCAGGGCACGGTTCTCGGCGTAGTTGAGGTGGAGGTCGCTGATGGCCAGCAACTGCCCCTTGCCCGTACCGCCGGCCTTCCCGGTCATCCCTCGTCCCCTTCGGTGCACACGACGGGTGCCAGGAGGGACCTCTGCGCCTGCTTCGCGCACGCAACTGTCCGCGAGGGGGCGCAGGCCCCGTGCGGCGGCGAACTGGAAGTCATGTTTCTCTCCTCCTGGCACTCGTCGAGTGCCAGTCAGGCCCTCCGCTCGAGGGCGACGGCACATCCTCAGACGGTGGCGGGTGGTTGCGACGCGAGGTCGCGCGGCTTGCCTGTGCCCATACCCAGTTCCGTCTCGGCGTTCTCCTCGACCCTGGCCATGGCGGCGCGCAGGATGGGCGGCGCCATGAGCGAGGTCACGATCGCGACGAGGATGATGATGGTGTACGTCTCGGGGCCGAGGATGCCGAGCCGCAGCCCGACCATCGCCACGATCACCTCGATCACCCCGCGGGAGTTCATGCCGGCTCCGAGCGCGAGGGCCTCCCACCGGTTGAGCCCGCTCATCTTCGCGCCGATGTAGGCACCCACGAACTTGCCGAGGATGGCGACGGCGAGCACCGCGCATGCAGCGGCCAGAACGGCGGGCCTGGTCAGCGCGGTCAGGTCCATCCGGAGACCTGCCGTGGCGAAGTAGATCGGGGCGAGGAAGGCCAGCACGGTCGTCCGCAGCGGGGCCAGCTTCTCCCGGTCCAGCTCGCCGCAGGTGCTGATCAGCAGGCCGCACACGAAGGCGCCGAAGACCGCCTCCAGTCCCATCGCGTGCGTCGCCGCGGAGCCCAGCAGGACGATCAGCGCCGCCACCGCAACGGTCGGCCCGGCGTCCGGGGACCGGTTGGCCGCCCGCAGCGCGATCTTCACCACGGGGCGGCCCACCAGCACGGCGAACAGCACGACGCCTATGGGGTACAGCAGCGAGGTGGCGATCTTCCCGGTGGTCAGTCCGGCCGTTGCCATCGCCGACACGATGGAGAGCAGGAACCAGCCGATGACGTCGTCGATCACGCCGGAGGCGAGCGTCAGTTGTCCGATGTCGCGGTGGAGCAGGTTCATGTCCATCAGCGTCTTGGCGATCACCGGGATCGCGCTGACGCACAGGGCCACCCCGAGGAACAGGGCGAAGACCGTCGGGTCGGTGTCGCCCGGGAGGAACGAGGCGGGCAGCAGGAGGCCCGTGCCGACGCCGAGTACCAGGGGCAGGATCAGACCGGCGAGACTGACCTTCATCGCGGTGGCCCCGCGCCGTTTGACGAGGTCGAACTTCAGCTCCATGCCGGTGACACCGACGAGCAGCAGGACCCCCAGCTGACCCACCGCATCAAGGAGGTGCATCTGGGCGGGCTGCTTCGGCAGCAGCCAGTCGGCGAAATCCGGCAGCACGTGGCTGAGGACCGAGGGACCGAGGAGCACTCCGGCGAACAACTCGCCGACGATCGCAGGCATTTTGAACCATGCGGCCAGCTGCCCCAGAGTGATGGCCAGGAGCAGGAGGAGCGCCAGCTGGAGAAGGAGCACCAACAGCGAGTGGTGGGCGATGGTCGGGACCGGTACGGAGCCCATCTCACATCACCTCGACCCGGGGCCTGCCGGGCGTCAGGACGCTCTGGCGGACCAGTCTCTCCGTCAGCAGTTCGATCACGTCTGTGCTCTGATCGGTGAGGAAGAAGTGGCCTCCCGGGTATACCCGGAGCTCCGTCGGCCCTGTGGTGTGCGCTTCCCAGGACGCCGCTTCGTCGATCGAGACCCGGGGGTCGTTGTCTCCGGTGAGCACCGTCACCGGGCAGTCCAGCTTCCGGCCGGGTTCGTACTGGTACGTCTCGACAGCCTGGTAGTCGCTGCGGATGGCCGGCATGATCATTTCCAGCAGTTCCGGGTCGGCCAGCATGGCCGCGTCGGTTCCGCTCAGCTTGCGGAGCTCGGCCACCATCTGTGCGTCCGACCCGAGGTGGACCATGTCGTCGCGGTGGCGGGAGGGGGCCCGCCGGCCGGACGCGAAGAACCGCACGGGCGAGGGGAGGCCGGCGTCCTGCATGCGCAGCGCAAGCTCGTAGGCGATGACGGCGCCCATGCTGTGCCCGAACAACGCCAGGGGCAGATCGTCGAGGTGGCGCACGGCCGCGAAGATCTGATCCGCCAGGTCGGGGATGCTGGGGATGTTCGGCTCGTGGCGCCGGTCCTGCCGCCCCGGGTACTGGATCGCCAGCACATCCACCTCGGGCGCGAGCTCCTTGGACACGGGGAAGTAGAAGCTCGCCGATCCGCCTGCGTGCGGCAGGCATATGAGGCGGACTTTGCTGTTCGGCGCCGGGGGGCGTCGCCGGACCCATTTCTCGAATTGCTCCACTTTTTTCGACATCTTCCAGAGCCTAGGGCGGGCTTGACGGGCTGGGCATCCCTCGATCTGATAGGGCGTCTCGCATCCGGCCGGACGTCCGGGGTTCCGGCTCGTGCGAAATCTCCGGTTACGCCGATGAGTGGACCAGGTGAAACCTGGCCCACTCTGCCGGATGGCGAAATACTTCGCCTGCTGGACGAATCGGCAACGCCGGCGGCCGGTTACCGCTAACCGATGCGTTCCGCGGCGAGCTGCCAGACGGGAGCCTTGATCCGTCCCTGTTCGTCGAGTTCGACGGAATCGATGGGATTCGAGGAGAGCGCCGGGTCGAAGCGGGCAAGCGATTCGCTGACGTCCTCCGTCTCGGAGGCCGCCAGGCTGATCAGCTGCCGAATGCTCTCGGGGGTGAGCGAGGTCTGGTACAGGACCGGGCGGAGCAAGGTGATGTTCCACTGCTTGCCGACGATCTCACGGAGGTTCTTCTCGCTGACGCGCTGTGCGACGGGGAAGACCGCGGGCAGCTCTTCGGCGAAGCAGAGCAGGTGCAGCCGCGCGCCGGGCTTGGTGGCGCGGTACAGCGCATCCATGTAGCGGCGCTGGTTGTCCTCGGTCAGGCAGTGGTAGAGCCCGCTGTCGATGACCGTGTCGAAACGGTTCTCGTAACCGTCCAGGCTGGTCGCGTCGGCAACGGCGAAATCGACGTCGAGCCCCTTGGCGCGGGCCCGCTTCTGCGCCTCCTGGATCGCGGTCGGCGCCCCGTCGATGCCGGTGACCCTATAGCCGCGCGAGGCGAGGAAGATCGCGTTGTCGCCGAGTCCGCAGCCGACGTCGATCACGTCGCCGCTGACCTGGCCCGCACCCTCGGCCGCGATCACGGCCGGCTGCGCATCGGCGATGTCCCACGGCGCGAGGATCCCGACCGGCGCGTCTCCCCGATATCCCTGGTAAACGGCTTCCAGGTTGAGGTGTTCCAGCGAGAAGTTCTCTAGGTTCTGTTCGGTCACGTGATCCTCCAGCGAGCGCCCCGAGTGAAATCGGCGGACCCATTTTGAATTGGTCGGGACCGGTGCCGATCCCGCGACTTGCATGATCCTTCCAGACCCTAGGACAGACCTGACGGGCCGGGCATCCCTCGATCTGATAGGACAATGCGCAACGCCTCGAGATACGAGGTGCGCTACCAGATCAAGGGATGCCCGGCCCGTCGCGCATTCCCTACCCTGAAAGGAAATTCTCGCGAACGCACCGCCCGGTTCCGGGGTGTCGCCCGCGAGCGGGAGCGCGGCCGGTGCCGTCCTGAATCGTGGCGCGCTCGCCTGGCCCGAAGGAATGAGTGCAATGACTCCAGAAGACACGTTCGTGCGGTTCCGCGAATACATGCTGGGACCGGCGAGGTTCATGACCCTGCTGTCCTGTTTCGAGCTCGGCATCATCGATGCGCTCCGGAAAGAGCCCGGCATGACCACGGACCGGCTCGGCGAGACCGTCGGTGCCACGGCGGGTGCCGTGGAACAGCTCCTCCACCTGCCGGTCAAGGAGGGGTTCATCGCGTACGACGAGGCTTCCGGCGGCTACTCCCTCGACGCTCTCGCGGACATTGCCGAGGCCGACCTCGGGCGGCTGCTCACCGTGATGGACATGATCAAGGTCGTCATGCTCAGGCAGATGTTCTACCTCACCGAAAGCGTTCAGACCGGCACGGTCGTCGGCCTGGACAAGTTCTACGGGTTCAAGGGAAATCTGTACGAGGCCGTGGGCGAGCACAAGGACCTGCGCGAATCCTGGGCCACCATGATGGACGACGTCACCGCCCACGTGGATCCCTGGTTCTTCCGCAACCTCCGCATACCAGCAGGCTCGAAGGTGCTCGATCTCGCCGGGAACACCGGTCTCGGAGCGATCATGACCTATCGGCTGAAGGCGTCGCCCGGGCTTCGCGTGACGACTTTCGACCTGCCCGAGAAGGAAGAGGAATGCCTCGAGACCTTCCGCACCCACGGCGTCGAGAAGCACTGCTCGTTCATCGGCGGTGACGTCTTCGCAAGCGTTCCCAAGGGCTTCGACGTCGTCCTGATCAAGCACTTCCTGGACATGTTCGACAAGGAGGACGTGGTCAGGATCCTCACCAGCGTCAGCAATGCGCTGGAAGTCGGCGGGCAGGTCAACATCCTGGTGCCGGTGTACCCCGACGACGTCAAGGACCCCAGCAGCGCCGGCGTCGACCTGTTCCCCGTCTACTTCCTCTCCGGCGCCATGGGCAAGGGAGGGCCGCAGAAGCTGTCGGCCTACCGGAGCTGGGTGGAGGAGTGCGGGTTCGAGGTCACGAAGACGGTGGCCCAGGACCTCACCAAGACACCGGGAGCCCTTATCGCGCACGGCATCCTGTGCGCGACGAAGGTCGCATGAGCAGGTGAACGCGGGTGGGCCCGCGCGCCGGGGGGCTGCGACCCCGGCCGGCCGGACCGGGTGCGGACCCGGCCCCCGCCGGCCGGGATCGCCCGGCGGGGGCCGGGTTCAGACGAGCTGCAGCGGAAGCCGGTCGACCCTGGTGAACCCGGGTCGCAGCGTCCACGGGATCTGCTCCCGCCCGACCGCCAGGGACAGGTCGGGGAACCGGGTGAACAGCGCGTGCAGCGCCACCTCCGCCTCCTGGCGGGCCAGCACGGCACCGAGGCAGTAGTGCAACCCCTGCCCGAAACCGAGGTGGCTCTCGGTGCGTTCGGTCTCCCGGCCGACGTCCAGCCGCTCGGGGTCGTCGAATCGGCGCGGGTCGGTGTTCGCGGCGAGGAGCAGCGGGATGACCGGCGCCCCCGCCGGGATCGTCACGCCGCCCAGCTCGACCTCCTCCGACGGGTACCGGGGCTGCCCGAACTGGACCGGCCCCAGTCGCGTCAGCTCGTCCACCGCCTGAGGCCACCGGGACGGGTCGGCGCGCAGCAGTGCGAGCTGGTCCGGGTGCCCGAGCAGGGCGAGTACCGAATTGCCGAGCAAGGAGGTCGTCGTCTCGTGCCCGGTGATCACAAGGGTGAAGACCAGCGTGACCATCTCCCGGTCGGAGAGGCGGTCGCCGTCGTCCTCCTGGGCCTGCACGAGTGCGGTGACCAGGTCGTCGCGCGGCTCGGCACGCCGGCGAGCGATCAGGTCCAGCACGTGGTCGACGCACTCGCGAAAGACGGTCGGGAGGCTCTCGACGTGCGCCAAGGGGGCGGACAGCATGCCCGCCCACTCGTGCCACCGGGGACGATCGGCCTCGTCGATGCCGACCAGCTCGCAGATCACGGTGATCGGCAGCGGGTAGCAGAAGGACTCCATGAGTTCGACCGGCGCGCCGTCGCGTGCGGCCTCGGCCAACCGGTCGAGGAGCGCCGCGGTGATCTCCTCGACCCGTGGGCGCAGCGCGGACACGCGCCGCGCGGTGAACGCCCGGGAGACCAGCTTGCGCAGCCGGCGGTGGTGGGCGCCGTCGACTTCGACGATCTTGTCGGCGAGGTAGTCGACCAGGTCGGACGGGATGTTGAGCCGCTTCATGATCGTGGTCCGGACGTCCGGGCCTCCCGGCACCGAGGCCGGGTTGTTGAGGAACCGTGGGTCGGTCAGAACCCGGCGGACATCGGCGTAGCGGGTGACCAGCCACATCGGCGGCCCGCCCATCATCGTGCCGGTCAGGATCGGCGCCTGCTCGCGCATCCGCGCGTACCCGGCGAACGGGTCGGCTATCAGGTCCGGCGAGAGGAGCTCGACCGGGTCGGCCGGGGTCTCGGCGGTGGCGGTCATAAGGTCGCTCACTTCCGTATCGGAGAAAAGGCTTACCGACCCACCGATATGAGGTGGGCACACGGGACGGGCTTTTGCCGTTCAGGGCCGAACGAAACCGGCACAACCGGATTTCGAACTGCACCGGCCGCTTCAGCGGGCCCGGCTCTTCGGCAAGTTATGGCAGGAATGACCGACAACACATCCCTCATCCTGATAGAGTTTCCTGATCCTTGACACGCCTCGAACACCGGAATACTATTCTGGCAATTTTCCAGCGTGGCGGAATTCAGCCCTTCAAACAGCGCGGACCTGTGAAGTCTTCCTTGACGCCGTTTTTCGAAGTGCGCGCTGATCTGCCCACGGCATGCGAGTAGGGGCACGATGCCAACCATGCGACCGAACGAAACGAACTCGAATCCGACGGACACCGACGTCGTCATCGTGGGCAACGGGCCGATCGGTGCCGCGCTCTCGGTGCTGCTCGCCCAGCGCGGCTGGCGGGTGACCGTACTCGAGCGCCGCGCCCGGCCGTACCGGCTTCCCCGGGCGACCAGCTTCGACGGGGAGACCGCGCGGCTCCTGGCGGCCACCGGGATCGGCCCGGACCTGGGCCGGGTCACCGAGCCGGCCAACGGCTACCAGTGGCAGACCCCCTCCGGCGCGGCGCTGCTGGACATCGAGTTCACCACGGCCGGTCCCTACGGCTGGCCGGACGCCAACACGATGCACCAGCCGGCCCTGGAAGAGCTGATCGCCGCCAGGGCGGCGGCACTTCCCGGCATCACGGTGCTGCGCGGGCACGAGGTCGTGAAGATCGCCGACGGCGGGGAACGGGTTGAGGTGACGGCGGCCACCGACGACGACGCGACACGCGTCCTCTCCGCACGGTGGGTCGTGGGGTGCGACGGAGCCAACAGCTTCGTGCGCGACCACCTCGACGTCTCCGTGACGGACCTCGGGTTCTCCTACGAGTGGCTGCTCTGCGACGTCGAACTGCGCCGGCCGCGCGAGTTCACCCCCACCAACGTGCAGATCTGTGATCCGGCCAGGCCCACGACCGTGGTGGCCAGCGGCCCCGGGCGCCGGCGCTGGGAGTTCATGCGCCTGCCCGGCGAGAGCACGGCCGAGCTCAACCGGGACGAGACGGCCTGGCGGCTGCTGGCGCCGTTCGGCGTCACCCCCGACACGGCCACCCTGCTGCGCAGCACCACGTACATCTTCCAGGCCCGTTGGGCCGACCAGTGGCGCGTGGGCCGTGTCCTGCTGGCCGGAGACGCGGCCCATCTCATGCCGCCCTTCGCCGGGCAGGGCATGTGCTCCGGCATCCGGGACGTCGTCAACCTGGCGTGGAAGCTGGACCTGACGCTGCGCGGCCTCGCGGACGAGTCCGTACTGGACAGCTACACGGAGGAACGCCGGGCGCAGGCCAAGGAGGCGATCCTGGCGTCGGTCCAGCTGGGCCGGGTGATCTGTGTGACGGACCCGGCGGCGGCCGCCGACCGGGATGCCACGGTGCTGGCCAACCGGCGAGGCAAGCCGGCGGGGCGGCCGGAGCCGGCGAAGGCACTCTCGGGCGGGCTGCTGCACCGGCCGGCCGGAGCGGAGGCGGCCGAGGCGCCCGCGGGTGCCGTCGTACCGCAGGGACGCGTGGCGCACCAGGGCCCCGCCGAGCTGTTCGACGATGTCGTCGGCCGTGGTTTCGTCCTGCTGACCACCGACGATCCGCACACCCTGCTCGACGAGGAGCGGCTGTCCTTCCTCGCCGGCATCGGGGCCCACGTGGTGCGGCTGCTGCCGCCCGGACAGGCATCCGACGGGCACGGCTCGGCCGGTGCGATCGGCGTGGTGGATACGGACGAGGTCTACGGGCCGTATCTGGCGCGGTTCGGGGCGAGTTCGCTGCTCGTCCGTCCGGACTACCACGTCTTCGGCGCCGCGAGCGGCCCGGGCGGCACCGAAGCGCTGGTCGACGACCTGCGGGACCAGTTGCGCGCCGCGGTGCCGGCCGGTGCACCGCACCGGGCCGGCTGACGGTCGTACGCGGTCAGGGCGCGGCCAGGCGGGCGAGCGCCACCGCGCCGCGCAACGAGGAAAGGCCCCCCAGCGCTGCCGGCTCCACCGGCAGCGGGGGTTGGCCCGGGCGGGCCAGCTCGGCGAGGTGACCGGACACCAGCCCGATGAGCTCGGGGAGGCCGGCCGCGAAGCCGCCGCCGATCAGGGCGAGCCGGGGATGGACCAGTTCCTGGACGCCGGCCACCGCGGCGGCCAGGGCTCGGGAGGTCTCCTCGACTGCGGTGACCGCCCACGGCGCCCCTTCGCGCAGCGCCCGCCGCAGTTCCTCGAAGGGGACGGGCGCTCCCCGCACAAGGGCCGCGCGGCCCAGGGTGGCCGGTCCGGAGGCGATCGCCTGGAGGCATCCCCGGCGGCCGCAGACGCACTGCGCACCGCCCATCGCGACGATCACGTGTCCGATCTCGAAGGAGCCGCGGCCGAGCCCGGGGCACAGCGCCCCCTGCAGGACGAGGCCGCCGCCGATGCCGGTGCCCACCCCGAGGTAGAGCAGGTCGTCGCAGCCCGACGCCCGGGCTTCCGCGAGGGCACCGAGGTCGCCGTCGTCCGCCCGGGCGACGGCTGCTTCGGGGAACAGCGCGCGCAGCGACGCGTCCAGGTCGAGCCCGTTCCACTCCGGCCGGCTGGGCCAGGCGGTGACCCGGCCGGCCGGGTCGACCGTGCCGGGCATCGCGACGCCCACCGCGCGGAGCGGTACTCCGAGTCTCGCCCGCAGTTGCTCCACGTGGTGGGCGAGTTGGGCGAGGTCCCGGTCGGCGCTGTGCCGCGGGCCCCACCGGAAGGCGGACTCGTCGACGCACTCCGCGCCGGCCTCCACCCGGAAGGCGACCTTGGTGCCCCCGATGTCGACACCGAGGTGATGTGCCTTCTCCATGCCCTTGGACGACCCTCAGCCGCGGGGCACGGAGGGGCACAGCGCCAGCAGTTCGGCCGGGCGGTGCAGGACGGCGCCCGGCAGAGCACCCAGCAGTGCGTCCTCGTCGTCCACCTCGGCCCACAGCGCGGCGGCCGAGGCCACACCGGCGCCGTGGGCGCTGGCGATGTCGGTCGGTGCGTCACCGATCATGATCGCCTCCTCGGCCGGCAGTCCCAGCAGCTCGAGAGCGCGCACGACGATGTCCGGGGCGGGCTTCGGGTGGGCGACCTCGTCCGAGCCGATCACGTGGTCGAAGAAGGGGAGCAGGCCCAGCTGTTCGAGCAGGGACCGCGCCCGCGGCCCGCTCTTGCCGGTGGCCACTGCGAGCTTGTACCCACGCGTCCGCAGGGTCAGCAGCAGCTCGGCCATGCCCTCGAAGACCGGCACCTGGTGCGCGAGCCGGTAGCTCTCGCGGACGAAGGGCTCCTCCATCTCCAGCGGGAGGCCCATGATCCGCATGATGTCCGGGAAGTAGCGCCCCTGGTGGCGTCGGTACTCCTCGAACGGCGCCTGGCCCTCCCCCACGACCTCCTTGTAGGCGATGGCGAAAGCCTCTTCCATCACCGCGAAGCTGTCGACGATGACCCCGTCCAGGTCGAAGATCACGGCGCGCCTGACCGACGGGCGCGTCTGTGTCACCGTCGCTGATGTCCCTGCCATTGAAACTGTCACGTCATGCCATCCCGTACGTCTGCTCGTTGTCCTGGAACCGTGGTTCCACTGGTCTTCCGCGCCGTCTACCGGTAGGCGGGCACGGCGTTGCCGGCGCGGGCGGAGCGGGCCGACGCGTAGAAGTCCTCGATGACGCGGACCGTCGTACGTGCCTCGCCGATGGCCCTGCCCCGGTTGCCCGGGTCCCCCAGTACCGCCGCGAGGCCGTCCAGCTGCCGCCGGTACTCGTTGCCGACGGGCTCGTCCGGCACCGGGACCGGCATGGTGATGCCTTCACGGGTCAGCGTCAGCACGGACTGGGGGTGGCGGTTGGGGCTGAAGCCGAAGGTGCACCGCAGCTCGGCGGTTCCGTCGCTGCCCACCACCTGGATCCGGGACACGTCCCGTGCCTCGTGCGAGGCCCAGCTGGCGTGCAGGGCGACGGACACTCCGTCCTCGCGGACGAGGAAGCCCCGGGCGGTGTCCTCGACATCGCCGTCGGTATCGGCGACGGGCTGGTCGTGGCGCCATGCCGCGCTCCAGGAACCGACGTTGACGAAATCGTTCGCCGTCACGCCGACGACCTCGGCGAAGCGGGCCGGACCGAGCAGGGACGCGAGTGTGTCGAGCAGGTGCCAGCCGAGGTCGAACAGCACACCGCCGCCGGCCTTGCTGCGCTGGGTGAACCAGCCGCCGGCCTTGGGGATGCCGCGTGCGCGGACCCACGACAGGTCGACGTGCCGGATGTGGCCGAGGTCCGGCACCAGGCGCGCCAGGGCTCCCACGTCGCTGCGGTAGGGCGCGGCGCTGCCCGCCAGCAGCATGGCGCCGCCGCTGCGTTCGGCGGCCGCCAGAGTTTCCGCCTCGTCGGAGGTCAGGCACACCGGCTTCTCCAGGAAGACGGAGATGCCCTTGCCGAGCAGGGTCGCGGCCACCTCGGCGTGCAGGTAGTTGGGGACTGCGACGACGGCGAGGTCGATCGACCGGGGGGTGAGCGCGTCCAGCGTCGCGTACACGGGAATGCCCGGCACCACGCCGAACGCCTCGCGCGCCGCCGGTTCGGTGTCCGTGACGGCCACCACTTCGAAGTCGGCGTGCTCGGTCAGCAGGGGGAGCCACAGCTCCCGACCCGCCCAGCCGAGCCCGACGATGGCGACCCGGACGCTCATACCGTGCTCACAGCGTCGGCGATGATCGCGGCCGTGAGGTGCATGTCTTCCTCGGAGGCGAGCAGAGTGCGGTGGTGCAGCCAGATGCAGTCCTGGCTGATGGCCTCGGAGTTGGGGCAACGATCGGCGAGCTCGTCCGGGGTCGTGTCCGGTGCGCCGAACTCCCAGAAGGCGTCGGTGCGGTAGATCGCGCGGAATCCTGCGAACGCCGGCAGGCCGGCCTCCACGAGCCTGTCGACCAGGGCGTTGCGGTTCTCCTCGCCGATGCCGGGCACCCGGAACATCGCCATGTAGTGCGAGGGAACGTCGGTGCGCTCATCGGCGCGCTGCGGGACCACACCGTCGATCGACTCGAGCAGGTGCGACAGCAGGGCCCAGCGCTCATGACGCGTGGCTATCTGACTGTCCAGGCGGCGCAGCTGTGCCCGAAGCACCGACGCGGAGAACTCGTTGAGCCGCAGGTTGGAGCCGGCGATCGCGTGCATGTACCGGCGGTCGGTTCGGGGCCGTCCGCAGCTGTGCCGCAGGAACGCGGTCTCGTACATCTCCGTGTCCGGGAACAGCACGGCGCCGCCCTCACCGGCGGTCATCAGCTTGCCGTTCTGGAAGCTGAACGCGGCGACCGAGCCGAGCTCGCCGACGCGCTTGCCCTGCCAGCGGGCGCCGTGCGCGTGCGCGGCGTCCTGGAGCAGCGGGACGCCCGTATTGGCGGAGAGCTTGGCGAGTGCGTCCATGTCCGCAAGGAATCCGGCCATGTGCACCGGCATGATCGCCCGGGTCCGCGACGTCACGGCGGCGGCAGCCGCCGCCACGTCGATGTTGTACGTGTGCTCGTCGACGTCCACCGGGACGGCGACGGCGCCGAGCCGCTGCGCCGCCTGGGAGGACGAGATGAAGGTGAAGGCGGGGACGATGACTTCGGAGCCCGGGCCGACGCCCATGACCTGCAGGGCCAGTTCGAGTGCGTGGGTTCCGTTCGTGACCGCGAGAGCGTGGGCGGCGCCGTGGTGCTCGGCGAACTCCCGCTCGAAGGAATCGACTTCGCTTCCGCCCATCCGCCACCACTGGCCCTGTTCGAGTGCACGGATGAGCCCGTCCCGCTCACTCTCGTCATACTGAGGCCACTGAGGGAATTCCGGCGCCTGTCGCACGTTCATGTTTCTCCAAGGAATGGATCTGACTCGACGCGAGGTGCGGAGCGGAGCGGGCGGAGCAGCATGCTACGGAAGGGGACGCGCGCACACGAGCACTCGCCGTCGAGATCGCGGAAGAGGCGCACACTCCGCCCCGTGCAGCGTCATGTGCGGTAAGAAAAAGCTGAATTACGGGTCCAACGTAGAGGAATGCCTGTGACCCCGCATCCCCGGATTCGGTAGTTTTACCGGGGCCTCAGTGCAAATCGAAGAAAACTCGATACGAATTCAGTTGGCCCTCGAGCATGTGAATACCGTGGTGGACGGGGTGGCCCAGTGCGGCTGCTTCACGGAGGAGCCGCGTCTCACGGGGTTTCATGACGATGTCGGCCACCACGCTGCCCGGCGGCAGGGCGCTCAAGGGGAACGGGAGCGGATCGTCCGGACGCATGCCGAGCGGGGTGGAGTTCACCGCGATGTCGATGTCGCGCAGCTGCGGTCCGGTCAAGGCGGACACCCGGCCCGGCCAGTACGTCCCGAGGCGGGCGACGAGCGCGCCGAGCTTCGAGGTGTCCGTGTCGTACACCGACAACCGGTCGACGCCGGCCGTCAGCAGCGCCGCGGCGACGGCGCTGCCCGCACCGCCCGCGCCGACGAGCGCCACCCGTCTGCCCCGGGGGTCGTGCCCGGCCCCGACGAGGCCCGTGACGAAGCCCGAGCCGTCGAAGTTCTCCGCGAGCCAGCTGCCGTCGGGCTCCCGTCGCAGCACGTTCGCACTGCCGACGATGTCCACGGTGGGGCCGCAGCGGTCGGCGAGCCGGCGGACGGCCACCTTGTGGGGCACCGTGACGAACATGCCGTCGAGGTTCTCCACGTGCTGCAGGCCGCGCACGATCTGCTCCAGGTTCTCCGGCCGGGCGTGCACCGGAACGAGCACCGCGTCCATCTGCAGCTGCGCGAAGAGCGGATTCATCAGTGCGGGTGCCTGGACCTGGGCGATGGGATCCCCCAGGACGGCGTACAGCCGGGTGGTGCCCTTGATGGGCGTACCGGCAGGATGTCCGGTCATCGCAGCACTGCCTCGATTCCGGTGACGGCCGCCGCCATCTCCGCTACGGAGAAGGCGAGTTCCAGCGACTGGTCCGCGTTGAGGCGGGGATCGCAGGCCGTGCGGTAGCGGGCGGGCAGGTCGGCTTCCGCCATTCCCGACACGCCTCCGATGCATTCCGTGACGTCGTCACCCGTCGCCTCGACGTGAATCCCGCCCGGGTGGGTGCCCAGCTGACGGTGGACTTCGAAGAATCCGGCGATCTCGTCGGTGATGTGCCGCAGATCGCGCGTCTTGAATCCGTTCGACGACGTGTACGTGTTGCCGTGCATCGGATCGCACTGCCAGATCACCTCATGGCCGGAGGCGGTGACCTTCTCCACGATCGGCGGCAGGATGTCCCGGACCTGCGCGTGCCCCATGCGGCTGACCAGCGTCAGCCGCCCGGGTTCACGGTGCGGGTCGAGCCGGCGCACGTATGCGGCAGCCGTCTCCGGGCTCGTGCCCGGTCCGATCTTGAGGCCGATCGGGTTGGACAGCAGTTCCGCGAACGCGATGTGCGCGCCGTCGAGCCGGCGGGTGCGCTCGCCGATCCACAGGAAGTGCCCCAGCCCACTGGACAGGCGGGGTGCCGGCCCGCCGGTGTCCACGCGCAGCAACGACCGCTCGTAGTCGAGCAGGAGCGCCTCGTGGCTGACGTAGACGTCGCCGAACGTGCGGACCAGGGCCATCGCGTCCGCAGCCTCGGCATGGGCGCGCAGCATCCGGCGGGGATCGGCCGTCCTGGCCGCGAGCGTGGGCTCGACGGAGTTGATCATGTCGCCGCGGTAGACGGGCAGCCCCCGTGCGTCGACGGCCTGGGAGCGGGGCTTGGCGTACTGGCCGGCCATCCGGGCGATCTTGACGACGGGCAGTCCGGTACGGCGGGTGAGCACTGCGGCCATGTCCGCGAGCGTCCGCAGATTGGCCCGCACGTGGGCTTCGGTGTTGGCGGCGAAGGTTTCGGCGCAGTCACCGGCCTGGAGCAGGAACCCCTCGCCGCGCGCGACCGCTGCGAGGCGGCTGCTCAGCCGTGCCGTCTCGGCCGGCGCGACGATCGGCTCGGCCCGGCTCAGCAGCGCCACTGCTTCCCTCGCCCGTCCCGGGTCCGGCCAGGCCGGCTGCTGCGCGGCCGGCTTGGCCAGTGCCGCCTCCAGCTCGGCGAACAGCAGGCGGTCCGCCGGCCGGGCGGCGCCGACCGGTGCGTCGAGATCGGCCGGCCATTGCGTTCCACGTGTCATTTCTGAGCCGCATCGGTCGTGGAGGCTCCGAGCGCAGCGCCGCCGACGAGATCGGCCATGCGCACTCGGGGCATCCGGTCCAGGACGCGCGCGACCACCTCGTGCGGTACGTCGCTCACCAGTTCCGCTCCGTTCGGGCCGTCCAGAACGAACGCGAGTCCGTTCATCGCCTTCTTGTCGTGTCGCATCAGATCGATGAGGGCGGCGGGCTCGGCCCCGGCGGGCAGGGCGGCGGGGAGTCCGTAGTACCGGACGACGTCCTCGTGCTCCTCCACCCGCGCCTGATCGATACGGCCCAGGGCGCCGGCCAGCCGGCCCGCGAAGACCGTTCCGATGGCCACCGCCTCGCCGTGGCGCAGCGCGAAGTCGGTCGCCTTCTCCAGCGCATGGCCCAGTGTGTGGCCGTAGTTGAGCGTGTGCCGCAGTCCGCTGTCCCGCTCGTCCGTCTCCACGACGCGGGCCTTGAGGCTCACACTGGCGGTGATCTGCTCCTTCAGGGACAGCCCGCGCAGGTCCGGCGCGCCGATGAAGTGGCAGCGGGCGATCTCACCGAGACCGTTCAGCATCTCCCGCCGCGGCAGGGTCGACAGGTAGTCGGTGTCGCACAGCACCGCACTGGGCTGCCAGTACGCGCCGACCAGGTTCTTGCCGGCCGGCAGGTTCACCGCCGTCTTCCCGCCGACGCTGGCGTCCACCTGGGCGAGCAGCGTCGTGGGCAGGTGGACCACGGGCACGCCCCGGTGGTAGAGCGCTGCCGCGAGCCCGACCACGTCGGTGGTCGTACCGCCGCCGCAGGAGACGACGACGTCGGTGCGGGTGAGCCCGAACCGCACGAACTCACCGCACAGCGCCTCCACCGTGGCGAGGGTCTTGTCCTGCTCGCCGTCCCGGGCCGGCAGCAGCAGGGTCTCCACACCGGTGTCCGGCACCCATTCCTCCGGGCGGGCCGACACGACGACGGCCCGCCTGGCGCCCAGCCGTTGGATCACGTCGGCCAGCGACGTACGCACTCCCGGGCCGATGACCACGTCGTACGCGTGATCTCTGAGGCGCAGAGGAATGGAAGCCGCATCAGCCGTGTCTTTGTCCATCATTTTCCCACTTCTGATTCCCACTCGTTCCTCTTTCGCCCGGGATGAATTGCGGTACGGGCGGCGGCCGGAGTGCAAGCTCAGCCCGACGCGCCGGACAGAATGCCGGAGACCAGTGTCTGGAGCTCGCCGTCGTCGGTGATCGTGCGCACCTGCTCACGACCGTCGCGGACCGTCAGGTGCCGTCGCTTCTTCATGACGACCTGACCGTTCTCGAAAGTCCGGCCGCACAGGATTTCCCGGCTGTCGGGCCGGTTCGCGTCCGACAGGATCTCCCGGAGGCGGTCCTCCAGTTCCTTCCAGTCGCTCCACTGCCGGGATTGCATCGTGAAGGTGTAGACGACGCCCCACCGGGTGACCGCCCCCCGGCGTTGGAGGGCGATCTCGGACTCGCGCTCGACCAGCCGGTACTGGGACCCGTACTGGGACTGCACCGCGTCGGAGACCAGCAGCGGCTCGGTGTAGGAAGGGCCCGGGTAGCCGACGTCCACGAGCCATTCATCACCGTCCAGGGCGACACGGATGAACATGTGCTCGACTTTGACCGCGAAGTTGTCCCAGCCCTCGCCGGTGCTGGCCGCCAGCAGCGTCACGTCGTAGCCCAGCTCGCGGAGAAGCCGGAAGAACAGACGGTTCAGGTGGTAACAGGTACCGCCCCGCCCTTGGAGAATGCTCGCCTCGAACATGGCGTCCTCGTCGAGGTCGACGAGGTGCACTCCGTCGCTGACGTCGTAGGCGGCACCGTTGTACGGAATCGCCATCAGGTGGCTCTTGTGCAGCTTTCGCAGCGTCGCGATGTCCACACCGGTTTCTCCGCCGCAGCCGATCCGCTCGAGATAAACACTCACGTCGAACACGCCATCACACTCTTTCATACGGAGATCGCCACCTGGGCCGCGCCCTGTTCGCCGCACATCAGCTCGTGCAGATGCGCGGAAAGCATTCCTGGCGTCGGGTAGTCGAAGACAATGTTGGGCGCGATTTTCACTTCGGTGATGTTGCGGAGCCGGTTACGGAGCTCGATCGCCGTGAGCGAGTCGAAGCCGATCTCGAAGAGCCCCTGGTCCGCGTCGATCTGGTACGTCCCGCTGAAGCCCAGGACAGCGCCCACCTGAGCCCGCACCAGGTCGAGCAGGACCTTCGTCTGCTCGGCAGCGGGCAGTCCGGCCAGTCGGCCGGTCAGCTGCTGGTGGTCGTCGCCGGTGCCCACCACGTGCGCCAGTTGCCGGCGGGCCCGTACCAGGCCGCGCAGCAGGTGCGGCACCCCGTCGCCGGCCGCGCCGGAACGCAGCCCCCGCAGGTCCAGCTTGACCGGCACCAGCAGCGCCCGCCCGGACTCCAGAGCGGCATCGAACAGCTCCATGCCCTCCACGGCCGTCATCGGCAGGACTCCCCCGCGCCGGTTCATCCGGGTCCTGGTGAGGTCGTCGATGTGTTCCGCCATGCCGGTGGCCTGCTCCCACACGCCCCAGGCCAGCGACAGTCCGGGCAGGCCCGCCGCCCGGCGGTCGGCCATCAGTCCGTCCAGGAAGGCGTTCGCCGCCGCGTAACCGCCGCTGCCGGCGCCCATGAAGAGGGACGAGACGGAGGAGTAGACGATGAATGCGTCGAGGTCCAGGCCGCGGGTCAGCTCATCGAGATGCCGCACCGCATCCACCTTCGGCGCGAACACCCCCGCAAGCCGTTCCGGGGTCAGCATCCCGATCACGCCGGCATCCGACACGCCCGCCGTGTGCACCACACCGGTCAGGGGGTGCTCGGCCGGCACCGACGCCAGCAGCGACTGCACCTGGTCACGGTCGGACACGTCACAGGCCACCGCCGAGACCGTGGCCCCCTGCTCGGCCAGCTCGGCGACCAGGTCCGCCATGCCCTCGGCATCGGGTCCCCGCCGGCTGGCCAGCACCAGACTCCGCACTCCGTGCCGCGCGACCAGATGCCGGGCCACGAGAGCGCCCAGCGAACCGGCACCCGAGACCAGGACCGTCCCCTCCGGTCCGAACACCGCCGGGACATCCGGGACCTCACTGCGGGCCCGGACAAGCCGGGGAACCGACAGCGAGCTGCCGCGGTGGGCGACCTGGGGTTCCCCGCAGGCCAGCACCGCACCCAGCACCGCACCCGGCACCGGCTCGACGGCACCTTCGGCTGCGGGGTCGGCGTCGATCAGGATGATCCGGTCGGGGTTCTCCGCCTGGGCGGCACGCACCAGACCCCACACCGCCGATCCGGCCGGGTCACTCACCGCGCCCTCTCCCGCGGGCACGGCGCCCCGGGTCACCACGACCAGCCGCGAATCCTCCAGCCCCGCCCCGGCCAGCCAGCACTGCAACACGTCCAGCACCCGGCCGGCCAGCTCCAGCACCACGTCCTCGCTTGCGACACCCTCGGTGCTGCCGCCGACGGCATGCAGGACTGCCATCGCCGGGGCGTCCGCACCGGACAGCACGTCGTCGGCCAGAGTCGCCACGTCGCCCGCGGTGGCCACCTCGACCCACGACGGGGAAGGCCCCGCCCCCTGAGCCGATGACAGCTCGGTCCAGTCCACCTGGAACAGCGAGTCGGCGACTGCGGTGTCCGCCGCCGTCTCCAACTGCTCGGCGGACACCGGCCGGGACATCAGTGAGTCCAGCGTGACGACGAGGCCACCGGCCTCGTCCACGGCCTGCAGCGACAGCGCGTCGCGGTCGGTCTGTGCGACGCGCACGCGCAACACCGAGGCGCCGGCCGCGTGCAGTTCCAGCCCGTTCCACGCGAACGGCAGTCGTATTCCCTGCCCGTCCCGCTCGCCTTCGAAGCCACCGGCCGCCGTGGCCGCCGCCACGGTGTTCAGCATGGTCGAGTGCAGGGCCGCGTCCAGCAACGCTGGGTGGATGCCGAACCTGCCGGCTTCCTTGCGGTGCTCCTCGGGCAGGGCCACCTCGGCGAAGACCTCCCCGTCACGCTGCCACACGGCCCGCACGCTCCGGAAGGCAGGGCCGTACCCGTAGCCCCCCTGCGCCAGCAGACCGTAGCTGCCGCTTATGTCCACCGGCTGCGCGCCGGGCGGCGGCCATGCGGCGAAGTCGAACCTGGTGCCGCTGCCGCCCGGCTGGGCCGTGGCCGACAGCAGGCCGGTGGCGTTCCGCGTCCACACACCCTCAGCGGCAGCGTCCTCGCGCTGGGAATAGACCTCCACGGTCCGCGAGCCGTTCCCGCTCGGGCCGCCCACCGTGACCTGGACGCGTACCCCGCCGTGGTCGGGCACCACCAGCGGCGCCTCGATCACGAGCTCTTCCAGAACGCCGCATCCGGCCTCGTCGCCACCGCGAACCGCGAGCTCCACCAGCCCGGTGCCCGGGACGAGCACCACGCCACCGACCCTGTGGTCGGCCAGCCAAGCGTGCGACCGCAGCGACAGCCGCGAGGTGAAGATGAGCCCGTCGGACTGCGGCACCTGCACCACTGCGCCCAGGAGCGGGTGATCGGCCGCCGCCTGGCCCAGCGACGCGGCGTCGGTGGCCGTCGCGGCGGGCTTGAGCCAGTAGTGGTGGTGGTCGAAGGCATACGTCGGCAGGTCGACCCGTACGGACCCGGCGGGCAGCATGCCCGCCCAGTCGACGGGGACTCCGCGGACGAACAGCTCCGCCACCGAGGTCAGCAAGGTCTGCTCTTCCGGACGCCCGTCACGCAGCGCGGCGATGCAGGCCACCTCGGCGTCCACCGCGGAGGCCGTCTCCTCCACCAGAGCCGTCAGGGCCCCGCCCGGCCCCAGCTCCACGAACAGCGTGCCGCCGAACTCGACCGCGGCCGCGATGCCCTCGGCGAACCGCACCGGCCGCCGCACATGTCCGGCCCAGTACTGCGGGTCGGCGAGCTCATCGGGCCCGGCCAGCCGCCCCGTCACGTTCGAGACCACCGCAATCACCGGCGGCTGCCACACGACCTCGGCCAGCTCCGCGGCGAACTCGGCCAGCATCGGCTCCATCCGCAGCGAATGGAACGCATGCGACACCGCCAGCCGCTTCGTCTTGCACCCCTGCTCCCGCAACCGGTCGGCCGCCGCAAGAACCGCGTCCTCCTCACCGGAGAGCACCACCGAGGACGGGCCGTTGACCGCCGCGACCTCCACGCCCTCGCCCAGCAGCTCGGCAACCTCCTCCTCGCCGGCCGCCACGGCAACCATCGCCCCGCCCAGCGGCAGCGCCTGCATCAACCGGCCCCGCGCCGCAACCACCCGCGCCGCATCCTGCAAAGACAACACACCCGCCGCATACGCGGCAGTGATCTCGCCGACCGAATGCCCGATCACCACATCCGGCCGCACCCCCCACGACTCCACCAGCCGGAACAGAGCACTCTCGACCGCAAACAGCCCCGCCTGCGTGAACACCGTCTGGTTCAGCAGCTCCCCACTGCCCGCCACCCGGCCCAACACCACATCCTTCACCGGATGATCAACCCACCCGGCCAGACGCGCATCCAACGCCTCACACGCCTCGTCCAACGCCCGCGCGAACACCGGATACCGGCCATACAACTCCAGGCCCATGCCCACCCGCTGCGAGCCCTGACCCGGAAACACCCAGACAACCTTGCCCAGCACACCCGAACCGACACTGCCGATCACTACACCGGCAGCGGCCTCACCACGGCCCAGCGCCTCGAGCCCGGCCAGCGCCTCCTCGTCCGAGCCGGCCACGACCACCGCACGCTCACCCAGCAGTGCACGCTCCGACAACAGCGCCCCGGCCACGTCCGCCGGCGACACCCCGCCGGCGCCCTGGACGAACGACGCAAGACGCTCAGCCTGACCCGCGAGGGAACCGGCGCTCCGTGCCGACACCACCAGCGGAACCACACCAACAGGCGCCGCCTCCTCCGAGACGGGCTCCGCCTCCTCCGCCGGCGCCTCCTCCAGGATCAGGTGCGCGTTCGTACCGCTGATACCGAAGGAGGACACGCCCGCCCGACGCGGCCGACCGCTCCGCGGCCACTCCCGCGCCTCCGTCAGCAGCTCGACCGCACCGTCCGACCAGTCGACCTGGCTCGTGGGCTCGTCCACGTGCAGCGTGGGAGGCATGACGCCGTGGCGCAGCGCCTGCACCATCTTGATGACCCCCGCGACACCTGCGGCAGCCTGCGAGTGGCCGATGTTCGACTTCACCGAGCCCAGCCACAGCGGCTGGTCGGCGTCACGACCCTGGCCATATGTGGCCAGGAGAGCCTGGGCCTCGATCGGGTCGCCCAGGGCGGTACCGGTGCCGTGCCCCTCGACGACGTCCACGTCGGACGGGGTGAGGCCGGCGCTGTCCAGGGCCTTGCGGATCACCCGCTGCTGCGAGGGACCGTTCGGCGCGGTCAGACCGTTCGACGCACCGTCCTGGTTGACGGCGCTGCCGCGCAGCACCGCGAGCACCCGGTGCCCGCGCTCGCGCGCCACCGACAAGCGCTCCAGCACCACCACGCCGACGCCCTCGGCCCAACTCGTGCCGTCCGCGCCGTCCGCGTACGCCTTGCACCGGCCATCGCCCGCCAGGCCCCGCTGCCGGGAGAACTCGACGAAGGTGCCGGGCGACGCCATCACGGTCGCGCCGCCGGCGAGTGCCATCGAGCACTCGCCCTGCCTCAGCGCCTGCGCGGCCAGGTGCATCGTCACCAGCGACGACGAGCACGCCGTGTCCACCGTGACCGCCGGACCCTCGAGGCCCAGCACGTACGACACCCGGCCCGACGCCACACTCGCTGCCGAACCCGTGCTCGCGAAGCCCTCCAGCTCCGGCGCGGCCGCGCCGGCTCCGTAGCCCTGATTGGACACCCCGGAGAACACTCCGACGTCGGTGCCCTTCAGCGAGACCGGGTTGATGCCGGCGCCCTCCAGCGCCTCCCACGAGGCTTCCAGCAGCACCCGCTGTTGCGGGTCCATCGCCAGCGCCTCGCGCGGCGAGATACCGAAGAACCCCGCGTCGAAGAGACCCGCGCCTTCGAGGAATCCGCCCTTGCTGGTGTACGAGGTACCCGCGTTGTCGGGGTCCGGGTCGAACAGGTCCTCCAGGTCCCAGCCCCGGTCCTCGGGGAAGGACGACAGGCCCTCACGGCCTTCGGACACCAGCCGCCACAGGTCCTCGGGGTCCGCCACACCGCCCGGCAGGCGGCACGCCATGCCGACGATCGCGATCGGTTCGTCGGGATCGGCGACGACGGCCACCGTCGTGGCAGGGGTGCCGGCCACCGTGTCACCGAGCTCGTCGCGCAGGTAGCGGGCGATGGCCAGCGGGGTGGGGTAGTCGAAGACCAGTGTGGCCGGAAGCTTCAGGCCGGTGGCCTCACGCAGCCGGTTGCGCAGTTCCACCGAGGTGAGCGAGTCGAACCCGGCGTCCTTGAACGCCAGCTCGGCACGGACGCCTTCCGGCCCGGCGTGCCCGAGCACGACCGCGACCTGAGCACGCACCAGATCGAGGAGCAGTGCCTCCTGCTCGGCCGCACCGAGCCCGGCCAGGCGGCGGACCAGCCCGCCGTCCGTGGCGGATGCCGCCCGCGCCTGCTGCCGGCCCGCCCGTACCAGGCCACGCAGCAGATGCGGAACCCCGCCGCCTGCCGCCGCGTCGGCTCGCGCGCCCCGCAGGTCCAGCTTGACCGGCACCAGCAGCGCCTGCCCGGACTCCACCGCGGCGTCGAACAGCTCCATACCCTCGGTCGCGGTGATCGCCAGCACACCACCGCGGCTCGCACGCGCCTGGTCGACGTCGCTGAGGTGAGCGGTCATGCCGTTGGTCTGCGCCCACAGGCCCCAGGCCAGCGACACGCCCGGCAGGCCCGCGGCCCGACGGCCGGCCGTCAATCCGTCCAGGAAGGCATTCGCCGCAGCGTAGTTGCCCTGTCCGGCGGACCCGAACACTCCCGAGGCGGACGAGAACACGACGAACGCGTCGAGGTCCAGGCCGCGGGTCAGCTCGTCCAGGTGGCGCACCGCGTCGACCTTCGGCGCGAACACCGTCGCCAGCCGCTCCGGGGTCAGCGCCCCGATCACGCCGTCGTCCAGCACACCCGCGGTGTGGACCACACCGGTCAGCCGGTGCTCGGCCGGCACCGACGCCAACAGCGCCTCCACCTGGTCACGGTCGGACACGTCACAGGCCGCCACCGAGACGGTGGCTCCCTGCTCGATGAGCTCGGCGACCAGGTCCTCCATACCGTCGGCCTCCGGGCCGCGCCGGCTGGCCAGCACCAGATTGCGTACTCCGTGCCGCGACACGAGGTGCCGGGCCACGAGGGCACCGAGGGATCCGGCGCCCGTGACCAGGACGGTGCCTTCCGGCCCGAACACCGCCGGTGCGTCCTGCGCAACCTCGGCTCCGGCCCGGACCAGCCGGGGGACGAAGAGGGCCGCTCCGCGGACCGCGACCTGCGGCTCCCCGTCGGCCAGCACCGCACCCAGCACCGCCTCCACGCCACTTTCGGCAGCGGGGTCGGTGTCGATCAGGATGATCCGGTCCGGGTTCTCCGCCTGGGCGGCACGCACCAGACCCCACACCGCCGCTCCGGCCGGGTCGGACACCGTGCCCTCGCCACCGGCGGGCATCGCGCCACGGGTCACCACGACCAGCCGCGACTCCTCGAGTCCGGCCCCGGCCAGCCACGCCTGCACGACCCCCAGCACCCGGGAGGTCAACGCCAGCGGCACGTCCTCGCCGTCGCCGCCGACCGCTTCCAGGACCGCCACCGCCGGGACTGCTGCACTCCCGGCCAGGGCCGTCACATCGTCAGCGGTGGCCACCGGCACCCACGACGGCGAAGGCTCCACACCCTGCCCCGGGGACAGCTCGGTCCACTCCACCTGGAACAGCGAGTTGGCGGCCACGGTGTCCGCCGCCGTCTCCAACTGCTCGGCGGACACCGGCCGGGACACCAGCGAATCCAGCGTCACGACCAGGCCGCCGGCCTCGTCGGCGGCCGTCAGCGACACGGCACCGGGCCCGCCGGGAGCCATGCGCACCCGCAGTGCAGAGGCACCCGCGGCATGCAGTACCAGCCCGTTCCACGCGAACGGCAGTACCGGCTTCCCGGATTCCTCCGCCGTCGTGCCTCCCGGGGCACCGAACATCCCGGTGTGCAGGGCCGCGTCCAGCAGCCCGGGGTGGATGCCGAACCTGTCGGCTTCCTTGCGGTGTTCCTCGGGCAGGGCCACCTCGGCGAAGAGTTCCTCGCCGCGCCGCCATACGGCACGCAGACCCTGGAAGGACGGACCGTAGCCGTAGCCGCGCTCGACCAGTTCGGTGTAGAAGTCCCCGACCTCGACCGGCTGCGCGCCGGCCGGCGGCCACGCGGCGAAGTCGAAGTCCTGGCCCTGGGCTTGTCCCTGCCCCGTCCCCTGTTCCGCCGGGGAGGCGGAGGACAGTACGCCGGTGGCGTGCCGCGTCCAGATGTCCGCGCGACCCTCGTCGGCAGCGTCCTCCCGCTGGGAGTACACGTCCACCGTGCGCGAGCCGTTCCCGCTCGGGCCGCCCACCGCGACCTGGACCCGTACCCCGCCGTGGTCGGGCACCACCAGCGGCGCCTCGATGACGAGCTCTTCCAGGACGCCGCATCCGGCCTCGTCGCCGGCCCGAACCGCGAGCTCCACCAGCCCGGTACCTGCGACGAGCACCACACCGCCGATCACGTGATCGGCCAGCCACGGCTGTGAGCGCAGCGACAGCCTCGAGGTGAAGACCAGTCCGTCGGACTGCGGCAACCGCACCACCGCGCCCAGCAGCGGGTGATCGGACCCGGCGAGCCCCAGCGACGCCGCGTCGGTGGCCGTCGCGGCCGGCTTGAGCCAGTAGTGCCGGTGGTCGAAGGCATACGTCGGCAGGTCGACCCGTACGGACCCGGCGGGCAGCATGCCCGCCCAGTCGACGGGGATACCGCGGACGAACAGCTCCGCCACCGAGGTCAGCAAGGTCTGCTCTTCCGGACGCCCGTCACGCAGCGCGGCGATGCAGGCCACCTCGGCGTCCACCGCGGAGGCCGTCTCCTCCACCAGAGCCGTCAGAGCCCCGCCCGGCCCCAGCTCCACGAACAGCGTGCCGCCGAACTCCACCGCCGCCGCGATGCCCTCGGCGAACCGCACCGGCCGCCGCACATGCCCGGCCCAGTACTGCGGGTCGGCGAGCTCATCGGGCCCGGCCAGCCGCCCCGTCACGTTCGAGACCACCGCAATCACCGGCGGCTGCCACACGACCTCGGCCAGCTCCGCGGCGAACTCGGCCAGCATCGGCTCCATCCGCAGCGAATGGAACGCATGCGACACCGCCAGCCGCTTCGTCTTGCACCCCTGCTCCCGCAACCGGTCGGCCGCCGCAAGAACCGCGTCCTCCTCACCGGAGAGCACCACCGAGGACGGGCCGTTGACCGCCGCGACCTCCACGCCCTCGCCCAGCAGCTCGGCAACCTCCTCCTCGCCGGCCGCCACGGCAACCATCGCCCCGCCCAACGGCAGCGCCTGCATCAACCGGCCCCGCGCCGCAACCACCCGCGCCGCATCCCGCAAAGACAACACACCCGCCGCATACGCGGCAGTGATCTCGCCGACCGAATGCCCGATCACCACATCCGGCCGCACCCCCCACGACTCCACCAGCCGGAACAGAGCACTCTCGACCGCAAACAGCCCCGCCTGCGTGAACACCGTCTGGTTCAGCAGCTCCCCACTGCCCGCCACCCGGCCCAACACCACATCCTTCACCGGATGATCAACCCACCCGGCCAGACGCGCATCCAACGCCTCACACGCCTCGTCCAACGCCCGCGCGAACACCGGATACCGGCCATACAACTCCAGACCCATGCCCACCCGCTGCGAGCCCTGACCCGGAAACACCCAGACAACCTTGCCCAGCACACCCGAACCGGCCGCGCTACCGGAGGCCACACCGGCCGCACTCTCACCGCGCGCCAGCGCCTGCAGACCGGCCAGCGCCTCCTGATCCGAGCCGGCCACGACCACCGCACGCTCACCCAGCAGTGCACGCTCCGACACCAGCGACCCGGCCACGTCCGTCAGCGACACCCCGCCGGCAGCAGACTCCAGGTACGACGCCAGGCGCCCGGCCTGGCCTTCCAGGGAACCGGCGCTCCGCGCCGACACCACCAGCGGCACCACACCGGCAGGCGCCGCCTCCTCCGAGACGGGCTCCGCCTCCTCCGCCGGCGCCTCCTCCAGAATCAGGTGCGCGTTCGTACCGCTGACGCCGAACGAGGACACACCCGCCCGGCGCGGTCGGCCGCTCTGCGGCCACTCCCGCGCCTCCGTCAGCAGCTCCACCGCGCCCGCAGACCAGTCCACCTCGGTCGTGGGCTTCTCCACGTGCAGGGTGGGGGGCAGGACCCCGTGCTGGAGTGCCTGCACCATCTTGATCACGCCGGCCACGCCCGCAGCTGCCTGCGTGTGCCCGATGTTCGACTTCAGCGAGCCCAGCCACAGCGGCTGGTCGGCGTCACGGCCCTGCCCGTAGGTCGCCAGCAGTGCCTGCGCCTCGATCGGGTCGCCCAGGGCCGTACCGGTCCCGTGGGCCTCCACGACGTCCACGTCCGCTGTCGCCAGCCCTGCGCTGGCCAGGGCCTTGCGGATCACCCGCTGTTGTGACGGACCGTTCGGCGCGGTCAGACCGTTGGAAGCACCGTCCTGGTTGACGGCGCTGCCGCGCAGGACCGCCAGCACCCGGTGCCCGCGCTCACGCGCCACCGACAACCGCTCCAGCACCACCACACCGACGCCCTCGGCCCAGCCCGTGCCATCGGCGCCGTCCGCGAACGCGCGGCAGCGCCCGTCGACGGCCAGAACCCGCTGCCGGGAGAACGCCACGAAGGTGCCGGGCGACGCCATCACGGTCGCGCCGCCGGCGAGCGCCATCGAGCACTCGCCCTGCCGCAGCGCCTGCGCGGCCAGGTGCATCGTCACCAGCGACGACGAGCACGCCGTGTCCACCGTGACCGCCGGACCCTCGAGGCCGAGCACGTACGACACGCGGCCCGACGCCACGCTCGATGCCCCTCCTGTCCCCGCGTACCCCTCGAGCTCCGGCGGAATGGCGCCGGCGCCGGCCCCGTACCCCTGAGTGAACACCCCGGAGAACACTCCGACATCGGTGCCCTTCAGCGAGACGGGGTCGATACCCGCCCGTTCCAGCGCCTCCCACGAGGTCTCCAGCAGCAGCCGCTGCTGCGGGTCCATCACCACTGCCTCACGCGGCGAGATACCGAAGAACCCCGCGTCGAAAAGCCCAGCACCCTGCAGGAATCCGCCCTGATCGGTATAGGAGGTTCCCGCGTGGTCGGGGTCCGGGTCGAACAGGCCCTCCAGGTCCCAGCCGCGGTCTTCGGGGAAGGACGACACCGCGTCCCGGCCCTCGGACACCAGCTGCCACAAGTCCTCCGGCCCCGCCACGCCACCCGGGAACCGGCACGCCATCCCGACGATCGCGATCGGCTCGTCAGCATGACGCGAACCCTGCTGCTTCAAGGTGTGCAACTCGGTGGTCACGCGCTTGAGGTACTTGAGGAGCTTTTCGTCCGTGGCCATTCTCTAAGTCCTTACGAAGATTTGATGGAACCGCAAAAGCCTGAACTGGTTTCAGATGAGCCCGAATTCACCATCGATGAAGTCGAAGATTTCATCGGCTGATGCGGATTCCAGTTGCTCCGCCACCGCGGACGTGTCCGTCTGCTCGAGCACTCCGTTGCACCTGGCCACCAAACCTTGAAGGCGAAGCGCGATACTGGATTTCTGGTCGAGGCGCAGTTCATCGAGCAGCGACTCGACGTCTTCGATCTTCGCGTTCACCCGGGAAAGCGCATCGTCGCTGGTACCGAGTTCGTCGCGCAGGTAGCGGGCGATGGTCAGCGGGGTGGGGTAGTCGAAGACCAGCGAGGCGGGCAGCTTCAGGCCGGTCGCCTCACGCAGCCGGTTGCGCAGTTCCACCGAGGTGAGCGAGTCGAACCCGGCGTCCTTGAACGCCAGCTCCGCACGGACGCCCTCCGGCCCGGCATGTCCGAGCACGACCGCGACCTGCGTACGCACCAGATCGAGGAGCAGCGCCTCCTGCTCTGCCCCGGTGAGGGCGGCCAGCCGACGGACCAGCCCGCCCTCCGTGGCGGATCCCGCCCGCGCCTGCTGCCGGCCGGCCCTCACCAGGCCCCGCATCAGGTGCGGGACTCCCCCGCCGGCTGCGGCCTGGCTGCGCAGCGTCCGCAGGTCCAGGTGGACCGGCACCAGCAGCGCCCGGCCCTCGTGCAGCGAGGCGTCGAACAGGGCCATGCCCTCCTGCGCCGTCATCGCCAGCACACCACCGCGGCTCGCACGCGCCTGGTCAGCGCCGCCCAGGTGGGCGGTCATACCCGTGGCCTGCTCCCACAGGCCCCACGCCAGCGACTGCCCGGGCAGGCCGGCCGCCCGACGGCGGGCCATCAGCCCGTCCAGGAAGGCATTCGCCGCCCCGTAATTGCCCTGTCCGGCGGATCCGAAGACACCCGAGGCGGACGAGAACACGACGAACGCGTCGAGGTCCAGGCCGCGGGTCAGCTCGTCCAGGTGCCGGACCGCGTCGACCTTCGGCGCGAACACCGTCGCCAGCCGCTCCGGGGTCAGCGCCCCGATCACACCGTCGTCCAGCACACCCGCGGTGTGGACCACACCGGTCAGCCGGTGCTCGGCCGGCACCGACGCCAGCAGCGCCTCCACCTGGTCACGGTCGGACACGTCACAAGCCACGACCGAGACCGCCACGCCCTGCTCGGCGAGCTCGGCGACCAGCTCCTGCGCCCCGTCTGCCTGCGGACCTCGCCGGCTGGCCAGCACCAGACTCCGCACACCGTGACGGGTGACCAGGTGCCGGGCCAGCAGCGCACCCAACGCCCCGGCACCCGTGACCAGGACCGTTCCCTCCGGCCGGAACACCGCCGGAGCATCGTCCGCGACCTCGGCTCCGGCCCGGACGAGCCGGGGGACGGAGAGTGCCGCTCCGCGGACCGCGACCTGCGGCTCGCCGCCGGCCAGCACCGCACCCAGCACCGAGTCCACGCCCTCGCCGGAGGCCGGGTCGGTGTCGATCAGGACGAAGCGGTCGGGGTTCTCCACCTGGGCGGCACGGACCAGACCCCACACAGCCGCTCCGGCCGGGTCGGACACCGTGCCCTCGCCACCGGCGGGCACCGCGCCACGGGTCACCACGACCAGCCGCGACTCCTCGAGTCCGGCCCCGGTCAGCCATGCCTGAACGACCTCCAGCACGTGGGAGGACAGGGCCAGTACCGCGCCCTCCCCGGCACTGCCGACCGCCTCCAGGACTGCCGCCGCCGGGACCACTCCGCTCTCGGCCAGGGCCGCCACATCGTCCGCCGTGGCCACCGGCACCCACCACGGCGAGGGGTCTGCTCCCTCGGCCGGGGGCAGCTCGGTCCACTCCACGCCGAACAGCGAGTCGCGGCTCTCGTCCGCCGCCGTCCCCAACCGGTCGGTGGACACGGCCCGGGACACCAGCGAGTCCAGCGTCACGACCAGGCCACCGGTCTCGTCCGCCGCCTCCAGCGACAGTGCATCCGGGCCGATCGGCGCGACCCGTACGCGCAGTGCCGAGGCACCGGCGGCGTGCAGCACCAACCCGTTCCAGTCCAGCGGCTGCAGTACGGCCCGTCCGTCGGTCTCCGGGCCCGCCGGGGCGTCGACCAGGCCGGTGTGCAGGGCCGCGTCCAGCAGCGCGGGGTGGATGCCGAACCTGCCGGCGTCCTTGCGCTGCTCCTCGGGCAGGGCGACCTCGGCGAAGAGCTCCTCGCCGCGCCGCCACACCGCCCGTACGCCCTGGAACGCCGGACCGTAGCCATAACCACGCTCGACCAGGCCGGAGTAGAAGTCCCCGACCTCGACCGGCTCCGCGCCGGCCGGCGGCCAGGCAGCGAAGTCGAACCCGGTGCCCACGGCACCCGGCTGAACCGGAGCCGACAGCACACCGGTGGCGTGCCGCGTCCACACGCCGTCACCGACAGCGTCCTCGCGCAGCGCGTAGACCTCCACGGTCCGCGAGCCGTTCTCGGTCGGACCGTCGACGGCGACCTGTATGCGCACCCCGCCGTGCTCGGGCACGACCAGCGGCGCCTCGATCACGAGTTCGTCCAGGACGCCGGACCCGAACTCGTCGCCGGCCCGCACCGCGAGATCGACATACACCGTGCCGGGGACGAGCACCACACCGCCGATCGCGTGATCGGCCAGCCAGGGGTGCGACTTCAGCGACAGGCGCGAGGTGAAGACCAGTCCGTCGGACTGCGGCAACTGCACCACAGCACCCAGCAGCGGGTGATCGGACCCGACCAGTCCGAGCGATGCCGCATCGGTGGCCGACTCGCCCGGCTGGAGCCAGTAGTGCCGGTGGTCGAAGGCGTACGTCGGCAGGTCCACGCGTACGGATCCGGGCCCTGCGGGCAGGACACGGCTCCAGTCGACGGCCACGCCGCGTACGAACAGCTCGGCCATCGAGGCGAACAACCGTCGCAGGCCACCGTCCTCGCGCCGCAGCGAACCGGTCACCACCGCATCGGCGTGGCCGGCATCGACGATCTCGGTGACCGGCTGGACCAGCACCGGATGGGCACTGACCTCGACGAACACCCCGTGGCCCTGCGTGAGGAGGTCGGCGACGGCCGGGCCGAAGGCCACCTGGCCGCGCAGGTTCCGGTACCAGTACGCGCCGTCCAGGACGTCCGCGTCCGCCACCCAGCCGCCGGTCACGGTGGAGTAGAAGGGCACCATCGGGGCCTGCGCGGTGATCCCGGCCAGCGTTTCGGCGAGCGCCTCGCGGATCGCCTCCACGTGCCGCGTGTGCGAGGCGTAGTCCACCGCAACCCGGCGGACGCGCACGCCTTCGGCGGAGAGAGCCTCCAGCGCCTCGTCCAGAGCCTCTGCGTCACCGGCGATCACCACGGAGGACGGCCCGTTGACCGCGGCCACCTCGACGCGGGCCGCCCACGGCTCGATCCGTACAAGCGCCTCGTCCGCGCTCAGCGCGACCGAAACCATACCGCCGCGCCCGGCCAGCTCCTCGGCAATGGCCTGGCTGCGCAGCGCCACGACGCGCGCCGCGTCCTCCAGCGAGAGCGCACCCGCCACACACGCCGCGGCGATCTCACCCTGCGAGTGACCCAGCACCGCATCCGGCTCCACACCCACCGACGCCCACACCGCGGCCAGACCCACCATCACAGCGAAGCTCGCCGGTTGGAGGACATCGACCCGCTCCATGAGCTCGGGCTCAGAGTCACCACGCAGTACGTCCAGCAGCGACCAGTCCACGTACGGCTCCAGAGCGGCAGCGCACTCCGCGATCCGCTCCGCGAACACCGGCGAGGAATCCAGCAGCTCACGGCCCATGCCCGCCCACTGCGAACCCTGGCCCGGGAACACCCACACGACCTTGCCCGGGGCGGTCGAGCCGACACTGCCGACGACGACACCGGCCGCGTTCTCACCGCGAGCCAGCGCCTCCAGCCCGGCCAACGCCTCCTCACCCGAGGAGGCCACGACCACCGCACGGTCACCGAAGACCGCGCGTTCCGACACCAGCGCCCTGGCCACCGACGCCGGCCGCACGCCGTCGGGAGCCGATTCCAGATACGACGCCAGACGCCCGGCCTGGCCCGAGAGCGACCCGGCGCTCCGCGCCGAGACCACCAACGGCACCGCACCGGCCGGTGCCGCCTCTTCCGAGGCGAGCTCCGCCTCCTCGACGGGCGCCTCCTCGAGGATCAGGTGCGCGTTCGTCCCGCTGATGCCGAACGAGGACACACCGGCCCGGCGCGGCCGGCCGTTCTGCGGCCACTCCCGCGCCTCGGTCAGCAGCTCGATCGCACCCGCAGTCCAGTCCACCTGGGTCGAGGGCTCGTCCACGTGCAGGGTTGCCGGGAGCACCCCGTGGCGCAGCGCCTGCACCATCTTGATCACACCGGCCACGCCCGCGGCAGCCTGCGTGTGACCGATGTTCGACTTCAGGGAACCCAGCCACAACGGGTGCTCGGGGTCTCGGCCCCGCCCGTACGTGGCCAGCAGGGCCTGCGCCTCGATCGGGTCGCCCAAGGTCGTCCCGGTTCCGTGGCCCTCCACCGCGTCCACATCGGACGGGGAGAGCCCGGCGTTGGCCAGGGCCTTGCGGATCACCCGCTGCTGCGCGGGACCGTTCGGCGCGGTCAGACCGTTCGACGCACCGTCCTGGTTCAGCGCACTGCCGCGCATCACCGCCAGCACCCGGTGCCCGCGTTCCCGCGCCACCGACAGCCGCTCCAGCAGCACCACGCCCACGCCCTCGGACAGCCCCATGCCGTCCGCGCCGTCCGCGTACGCCTTGCACCGGCCGTCCCCGGCCAGACCCCGCTGCCGGGAGAACGCCATGAAGGTGCCGGGGGTCGCCATGACCATCACACCGCCGGCCAGCGCCATCGAGCAATCACCCTGCCGCAGCGCCTGCGCGGCCAGATGCATCGCGACCAGCGATGACGAACACCCGGTGTCCACGGACACCGCCGGACCCTCGAAACCGAACACGTACGACACGCGGCCCGACGCCACACTCGACGCCGTCGCCGCACCCGCGAAAGCCTCCAGCTCCGGCGCGACCCCGCCGCCACCGGTCCCGTAGCCCTGATTGGACACGCCCGAGAACACCCCGACGTCGGCGCCCTTCAGTGAGACCGGGTCGATGCCCGCGCCTTCCAGTGCCTCCCACGAGGTCTCCAGCAGCAGCCGCTGCTGCGGGTCCATCGCCAGCGCCTCACGCGGCGAGATACCGAAGAACCCCGCGTCGAAGAGACCCGCGCCTTGCACGAAACCGCCCTGACTGGTGTACGAGGTACCCGCACGGCCGGGGTCCGGGTCGATCAGGGCCTCGACATCCCAGTGACGGTCGTCGGGGAAATCGGAGACGGTGTCGACCCCGTCGGCCACCAGCTTCCACAGGTCCTCGGGCGAGGACACACCACCTGGGTATCGGCACGCCATGGAGACGATGGCGATCGGCTCCCGCGCCTCGTCCTCGACCTCGCGCAGCCGCTTGCGGGCATCGCGTGCGTCGGCGATGGCCCGCTTGAGGTAGTCGCGGAGTTGTACCTCGTCAGCCACTGAATTCAGCTCCCAGGAAAGTGATGTGTGCGATTGCTGTGGATGGTGGGGGCCCCGCTCCTTCTGCGCGGGCCGTACGGCCGGGCCCACCCGGGCCCGGCCGTACGGTCCGGATCAGCTGAGCCGGTCGAAGATCGCGAACAGGTCCTCGTCGCTGGCCGTTTCGAGATCCTCGTCGGATGCGTCCGCAGTTTCCGCGGTCCCGTCGGAACCTCCCGCCGCCGCCTCTGCCGCCTTCAGCAGTTCCCGCAGCCGGACGGTGATCCGGTCGCGGGCCTCCTCATCGGATGCCGCGGACTCGATCGCCGCGTCCAGGCCGGCGAGACCGGCCAGCACCGGATCGGCGGGGGACGCCTTGTCGACCGCGAGCTCGTCGCCCAGGTGGCGGGCGAGCTCCATCGGGGTGGGGTAGTCGAAGACCAGCGTGGCCGGAAGCTTCAGGCCGGTGGCCTCACGCATCCGGTTGCGCAGCTCCACCGAGGTGAGCGAGTCGAACCCGGCGTCCTTGAACGCCGTCTCCGCCCGGACGCTCTCCGGCCCGGCGTGCCCGAGCACGACCGCGACCTGAGTACGCACCAGGTCGAGAAGCAGTGCCTCCTGTTCTCCCGCGCCGAGCCCGGCCAGCCGGTCGGACAGCTGCCGGCGCTCGTCGCCGCCGGTGCCCGCCGCCTGCGCCTGCTGCCGGCCCACCCGCACCAGGCGGCGCAGCAGATGCGGGACCCCGCCACCGGCCACCGCGTCTGCCCGTACGCCCCGCAGGTCCAGCTTGACCGGCACCAGCAGCGCCTGCCCCGACCCCACGGCCGCACCGAACAGCTCCATCCCCTCCACGGGCTTGAGCGCCATGACTCCCCCACGTCCCTCACGCCGACTCATCTGAGTCAGGGTCAGGTCGTCCATGGTGTCCGCCAGTCCGGTGGCCTGATCCCACGGGCCCCAGGCCAGTGACAGACCCGGCAGGCCAGCCGTCCGACGACGGGCCATCAACCCGTCCAGGAAAGCATTGGCCGCCGCGTAGCCGCCACTACCAGCTCCCATAAAGACTGACGCTGCGGAGGAGTAGACGATGAAGGCGTCGAGGTCCAGGCCGCGGGTCAGTTCGTCCAGGTGGCGCACCGCGTCGACCTTCGGTGCGAACACCGTCGCAAGCCGGTCCGGGGTCAGCGCCCCGATCACGCCGGCGTCGAACACACCGGCCGTGTGCACCACACCGGTCAGGGGGTGCTCGGCCGGCACCGACGCCAGCAGAGCCTGCACCTGGTCGCGGTCGGACACGTCACAGGCCGCCACCGTCACCGCCGCGCCCTGCTCCGCGAGCTCGGCGACCAGCTCTTCCATACCCTCGGCCTGCGGACCGCGGCGGCTGGCCAGCACGAGGTGCCGTACTCCGTGCCGGGTGACCACGTGCCGGGCCAGCAGCGCACCCAGCGCCCCGGCACCCGTGACCAGGACCGTGCCTTCCGGTCCGAACACCGCCGGAACATCCGGAGCTTGCTCGGTGACCCGTACGAGCCGCGGCACGGAGAGGGCCGTTCCGCGCACGGCGACCTGCGGCTCGCCGCCGGCCAGCACCGCACCCAGGACGGATTCCACTCCCTCGCCGGAGGCCGGGTCGGTGTCGACCAGCACGATCCGGTCGGGGTGCTCCGCCTGGGCGGCGCGCACCAGACCCCACACGGCCGATCCGGCCGGGTCGGTCACCGTACCGTCGCCGGCGGGAACCGCGCCCCGGGTCACCACCACCAGGCGCGAGTCCTCGAGCCCGGTCCCGGTCAGCCACGCCTGCACGATGCCGAGCACCCAGGAGGACAGGTCCAGTACCGCCTCCTCGCCGTCGATACCGACGGCTTCCAGGACCGCCGCCTCCGGCACGTCGGCGCCCGATATCGCGTCGTCGGACAGCGCCGCCACATCGTCGGCATTGGCCACGGGCGCCCACGACGGAGAGAAGTCCGTTCCCTCGGCCGGGGGCAGCTCGGTCCACTCCACGCCGAACAGCGAGTCACGGCTTTCGTCCCCTGCCGCAGCCTCCAGCTGGTCGGCGGACACCGGCCGGGAGACCAGCGAGTCCATCGTCACCACCAGGCGACCGGTCTCGTCGGCAGCCTCGACCGACATCGCGTCCGGGCCGGACGGCGCGACCCGCACCCGCAGTGCAGAGGCACCCGCGGCATGCAGCACCAGCCCGTTCCACGCGAACGCCAGCACGGCCTCCCGGGGTTCCTCCGCCGTGGTGCCCGCCGCAGCACCGGCGGTCCCGGCCTGCAGGGCCGCGTCCAGCAGCGCCGGGTGGATGCCGAACCTGCCGGCCTCCTTGCGCTGCTCCTCGGGCAGGGCCACCTCGGCGAAGACCTCCTCGCCACGACGCCACACCGCCCGTACGCCCTGGAACGCCGGACCGTAACCGAAGCCACGCTCGACCAGGTCGCCATAGAGGTTTCCGACCTCGACCGGCTGCGCGCCGGCCGGAGGCCAGGCCGCGAAGTCGAACCCGGTGCCCACGGCGCCCGGCTGTACCGGCGCCGACAGCACACCGGTGGCGTGCCGCGTCCACACGTCCGCACCGCCCTGACCGGCAGCGTCTTCGCGCTGGGAGTACACCTCCACGGTCCGCGAGCCGGTCTCGTCCGGTCCGCCGACGGCAACCTGTACGCGCACCCCACCGTGCTCGGGCACCGCCAACGGCGCCTGGATCACGAGCTCTTCGAGCACGCCGCATCCGGCCTCGTCGCCGGCCCGCACCGCGAGCTCCACCAGCCCGGTACCCGGAAGGAGCACCACACCCCCGATCGCGTGATCGGCCAGCCACGGGTGCGACTTCAGCGACAGGCGCGAGGTGAAGACCAGTCCGTCGGACTGCGGCAGCCGCACCACGGCACCCAGCAGCGGGTGATCGGATCCGGCGAGCCCCAGCGACGCCGCGTCGGTGGCCGACTCGGCCGGCTGGAGCCAGTAGTGCTGCTGGTCGAAGGCGTAGGTCGGGAGGTCCACTCGTCCGGGCGTCGCCCCTGCGGGCAGAATCCGGGCCCAGTCCACGTCCATCCCGCGGACGAACAGTTCGGCCATCGAGGCGAGCAGCCGTCGCAGGCCGCCCTCCTCACGTCGCAGCGAACCGATCACGATCACACCGGCGTCGGCGTCGGTGTCGTCGACGGTCTCGGTGACCGGCTGGACCAGCACCGGGTGGGCACTGACCTCGACGAACACCCTGTGGCCCTGCGTGAGGAGGTCGGCGACGGCCGGGCCGAAGCCCACCTGGCCGCGCAGATTGCGGTACCAGTACCCGCCGTCCAGGACGTCGGCGTCGGCCACCCAGCCGCCGGTGACGGTGGAGTAGAACGGCACCTTCGGGGCCTGCGCGGTCACCTCGGCCAGCGCCTCGGCGAGCGTGTCGCGGATCGCTTCCACGTGCCGCGTGTGCGAGGCATAGTCCACCGCAACCCGGCGCAGCCGGATGCCTTCACCCGACAGTGCTTCCAGGGCTTCGTCCAGCGCCTCCGCGTCACCGGCGATGACCACGGAGGTCGGCCCGTTGATTGCGGCGACCTCCACGCGGTCGGCCCACGGAGTCAGCCGTACGACGGCCTCGTCCGCGCTCAGCGCGACCGACGCCATACCGCCACGCCCGGCCAGCTCCTCGGCAATGGCCTGGCTGCGCAGCGCCACGACACGCGCCGCATCCTCCAGGGACAGCGCACCCGCCACACACGCGGCCGCGATCTCACCCTGCGAGTGACCCAGCACCGCATCCGGCTTGACGCCGACCGAGGCCCACACCGCCGCCAGGCCCACCATCACGGCGAAGCTCGCCGGCTGCAGGACATCGACCCGCTCCATGAGCTCGGGGTCGGCCTCGCCGCGCAGCACCTCGATCAGCGACCAGTCGATCCACCGCTCCAGGGCGGCCGCGCACTCCGCGATCCGCTCGGCGAACACCGGCGAGGAGTCTAGGAGTTCACGGCCCATGCCCGCCCACTGCGAACCCTGCCCCGGGAACACCCACACGACCTTGCCCGGCATGCCCGAACCGGCACTTCCGGCCACGACACCTGCAGCACTTGCGCCGCGCGCCAGCGCCTGGAGTCCGGCCAGCGCCCTGTCAGTGGAGTCGGCCACCACGACCGCACGCTCGCCGAAGACCGTACGGCCCGACACCAGCTCCCCGGCCACGTCCGCCAGCGACGTCCCGCCGACAGACTCCAGGTACGACGCCAGCCGACCGGCCTGACCCGCAAGGGAACCAGCGCTCCGGGCCGATACCACCAGCGGCATCGCCCCAGCAGGCGCCAGGGGCTGCTGAGTCTCTGCGGCCGCCGGCACCGGTTCCCCGGGCGCTTCTTCCAGGATCAGGTGCGCGTTCGTCCCGCTGATGCCGAACGAGGACACACCGGCCCGGCGCGGCCGGCCGTTCTGCGGCCACTCCCGCGCCTCCGTCAGCAGCTCGATGACACCCGCGGTCCAGTCCACCTGGGTCGAGGGCTCCTGCGCATACAGCGTCGGAGGCATGACCCCGTGCCGCAGCGCCTGCACCATCTTGATGACCCCCGCCACACCTGCGGCAGCCTGCGAGTGGCCGATGTTCGACTTCAGCGAACCCAGCCACAGCGGCTGGTCGGCGTCCCGGCCCTGGCCGTACGTGGCCAGCAGTGCCTGCGCCTCGATCGGGTCGCCCAGGGCCGTGCCCGTGCCGTGCCCCTCGACGACGTCCACGTCGGACGCGGTGAGGCCGGCGCTGTCCAGGGCCTTGCGGATCACCCGCTGCTGCGAGGGACCGTTCGGCGCGGTCAGACCGTTCGACGCACCGTCCTGGTTGACGGCGCTGCCGCGCAGCACCGCCAGCACCCGGTGACCACGCTCACGCGCCACCGACAGCCGCTCCAGCAGCACCACGCCCACGCCCTCGGACAGCACCGTGCCGTCCGCGCCGTCCGCGTACGCCTTGCACCGGCCGTCCCCGGCCAGACCCCGCTGCCGGGAGAACGCCGTAAAGCCTGCGGGCGACGCCATCACCATTGCACCGCCGGCGAGCGCCATCGAGCACTCGCCCTGCCTCAGCGCCTGCGCGGCCAAGTGCATCGCCACCAGCGACGACGAACACGCCGTGTCCACCGTGACCGCCGGACCCTCGAGACCCAGCACGTACGACACCCGGCCCGACGCCACGCTCGACACGGATCCCGTAACGGCGAAGCCCTCCAGCTCCGGTGCAACGGCGCCGGCTCCGTAGCCCTGACCGGACACCCCGGAGAACACTCCGACGTCGGTGCCCTTCAGCGAGACCGGGTCGATGCCCGCGCCCTCCAGCGCCTCCCACGAGGTCTCCAGCAGCAGCCGCTGCTGCGGGTCCATCGCCAGCGCCTCACGCGGCGAGATACCGAAGAACCCGGCGTCGAAGAGACCCGCGCCCTCGAGGAATCCACCCTTGCTGGTGTACGAGGTACCCGCGTTGTCGGGGTCCGAGTCGAACAGACCCTCCAGGTCCCAGCCACGGTCCTCGGGGAAGGACGACACCGCGTCCCGGCCCTCCGACACGAGCCGCCACAGGTCCTCCGGACCCGCCACGCCACCCGGCAGACGGCACGCCATACCCACGATCGCGAGCGGCTCACCCGCATCGGCCACCATGGCCGCCGGTGCTGCCGGTGGCGCCGGCAAGGGCGCCACGTCGCCGAACTCGTCCTGCAGGTGGCGGGCCAGGGACATCGGGGTGGGGTAGTCGAAGACCAGTGTGGCCGGAAGCTTCAGGCCGGTGGCCTCACGCAGCCGGTTGCGCAGTTCCACCGAGGTGAGCGAGTCGAACCCGGCGTCCTTGAACGCCAGCTCCGCACGGACGCCCTCCGGTCCGGCGTGCCCGAGCACGACCGCGACCTGCGTACGCACCAGATCGAGGAGCAGTGCCTCCTGCTCGGCCGCATCGAGCCCGGCCAGGCGGCGGAGCAGCCCGCCGTCCGTGGCGGATGCCGCCCGCGCCTGCTGCCGGCCCGCGCGTACCAGGCCACGCAGCAGGTGCGGGACCGTTCCGTCGGCTGCGGCCTGGGTGCGCAGCGTCTGCAGGTCCAGCTTGATCGGCACCAGCAGCGCGTGACCCATGTGCAGGCCGGCGTCGAACAGGCCCATGCCCTCGGCGGCCGTGATCTCCAGCACTCCACCACGGCTCGCACGCGCCTGGTCGACGTCGCTGAGATGAGCGGCCATGCCGAGGGACCGCTCCCACAGGCCCCACGCCAGCGACAGCCCGGGCAGACCCGCCGCCCGGCGGCCGGACATCAGCCCGTCCAGGAAGGCGTTGGCCGCCGCGTAGTTGCCCTGGCCACCGCCACCGAACACGCCCGCGACGGACGAGAACACGACGAACGCATCGAGGTCCAGGCCGCGGGTCAGCTCATCGAGGTGCCGGACCGCGTCGACCTTCGGCGCGAACACCGTCGCCAGCCGGTCCGGGGTCAACGCCCCGATCACGCCGTCATCGAACACACCCGCGGTGTGGACCACACCGGTCAGGGGGTGCTCGGCCGGCACCGACGCCAGCAGTGCCTGCACCTGGTCACGGTCGGACACGTCACAGGCAGCCACCGAAACCGTGGCCCCCTGCTCCGCGAGCGCGGCGACCAGCTCTTCCACACCTTCGGCATCGGGGCCCCGACGGCTGGCCAGCACCAGGTGCCGCACGCCGTGCCGGGTCACCAGGTGGCGGGCCACCACAGCACCCAACGCCCCGGCACCCGAGACCAGGACGGTGCCCTCCGGCCCGAACACCGCCGGGACGTCCGGGACCTCACCGGTGGCCCGGACGAGCCGGGGTGCGGAGAGGGTCGTTCCGCGGACCGCGACCTGCGGCTCGCCGCCGGCCAGGACCGCCCCGAGTACGGATTCCACTCCCTCGCCGGAGGCCGGGTCGGTGTCGACCAGGATGATCCGGTCGGGGTGCTCCGCCTGGGCGGCACGCACCAGACCCCACACCGCCGCTCCGGCCGGGTCGCTCACCGCACCTTCGCCGGCGGGGACCGCGCCACGCGTCACGACGACGAGCCGCGAATCCTCCAGGCCTGCGCCGGTCAGCCAGGCCTGCAGGACCCCGAGCACCCAGGAGGACAGGTCCAGTACCGCGTCCTCGCCGTCGATACCGACGGCTTCCAGGACCGCCGCCTCCGGCACGTCGGCACCCGTCATCGCATTCTCGGACAGGGCCGCCACATCGTCGGCATTGGCCACCGGCGTCCACGACGGAGAGGACTCCGCCCCTTCGGACGGGGGCAGCGCGGTCCACTCCACGCCGAACAGCGAGTCGGCAACCGCCGTGTCCGACGCAGCCTCCAGCTGGTCGGCGGACACCGGCCGGGAGACCAGCGAATCCAGCGTCACCACCAGGCCACCGGTCTCATCGGCAGCCTCGACCGACAGCGCGTCCGTGCCGGACGGCGCCAGCCGTACACGCAGTGCGGAGGCACCCGCGGCATGCAGCACCAGCCCGTTCCACGCGAACGCCAGCACCACCTCCCGGGGTTCCTCTCCTTCCGTGCCCGTCTCGGCGGCGAAGGTCCCGGCCTGCAGGGCCGCGTCCAGCAGCGCCGGGTGGACGCCGAACCTGCCGGCCTCCTTGCGCTGCTCCTCGGGCAGGGCGACCTCGGCGAAGACCTCCTCGCCGCGACGCCACACCGCCCGCAGGCCCTGGAACGCCGGACCGTAACCGAAGCCGCGCTCGACCAAGTCGGAGTAGAAGTCCCCGACCTCGACCGGCTGCGCACCCGCCGGCGGCCACGCAGCGAAGTCGAATCCCAGCCCCGTCTCATCCGCCGCCGTCGAGGCGGACAGCAGTCCGGTGGCGTGTCGCGTCCACATGCCGACGGCGTCTTCGCGCTGGGAGTACACCTCCACGGTCCGCGAGCCGGCCTCGTCCGGTCCGCCGACGGCAACCTGTACGCGCACCCCACCGTGCTCGGGCACGACCAGCGGCGCCTGGATCACGAGCTCTTCGAGCACGCCGCATCCGGCCTCGTCGCCGGCCCGCACCGCGAGCTCCACCAGCCCGGTACCCGGAAGGAGCACCACACCGCCGATCGCGTGATCGGCCAGCCAGGGGTGCGACTTCAGCGACAGGCGCGAGGTGAAGACCAGTCCGTCGGACTGCGGCAGCCGCACCACAGCACCCAGCAGCGGGTGATCAGCCGTCACCTGTCCCAGCGAGGCCGCGTCGGTGGCCGACTCGCCCGGCTGGAGCCAGTAGTGCCGGTGCTCGAAGGCGTACGTCGGCAGGTCCACGCGTACGGACCCGGACCCGGCGGGCAGGACTCCGCTCCAGTCCACGGCCACACCACGGACGAAGAGCTCCGCCATCGAGGCCAGCAGCCGTCGCAGGCCGCCGTCCTCGCGCCGCAGCGAACCGGTCACCACCACATCGGCGTCAGGGTCGGTGTCGGTGTTGTCGACGGTCTCGGTGACCGGCTGGACCAGCACCGGGTGGGCACTGACCTCCACGAACACCCCGTGGCCCTGCGCGAGCAGGCTGACCACGGCGGGGCCGAAGGCCACCTGGCCGCGCAGGTTCCGGTACCAGTACGCGCCGTCCAGGACGCCGGCGTCCGCCACCCAACCGCCGGTCACGGTGGAGTAGAACGGCACCTTCGGCGCCAGAGCGGTCACCTCGGCCAGCGCCTCGGCGAGCGTGTCCCGGATCGCCTCCACGTGCCGCGTGTGCGAGGCATAGTCCACCGCAACCCGACGCACCCGGACGCCTTCGCCCGACAGCGTCTCAAGCGCCTCGTCCAGAGCCTCCGCGTCACCGGCGATGACCACGGAGGACGGACCGTTGACCGCGGCCACCTCGACCCGGTCCGCCCAACGCTCGATCCTCGCGACGGCCTCGTCCGCGCTCAGCGCGACCGACGCCATACCACCGCGCCCGGCCAGCTCCTCGGCAATGGCCTGGCTGCGCAGCGTCACCACGCGCGCCGCGTCCTCCAGGGACAGCGCGCCCGCCACACACGCGGCCGCGATCTCACCCTGCGAGTGGCCCAGCACCGCGTCGGGCTCCACGCCCACGGACGACCACACCGCCGCCAGACCGACCATCACGGCGAAGCTCGCCGGCTGCAGGACGTCGACCCGCTCCATGAGCTCGGGGTCGGCCTCGCCGCGCAGTACGTCGATCAGCGACCAGTCGATCCACGGCTCAAGAGCGGCAGCACATTCCGCGATCCGCTCGGCGAACACCGGCGAGGAGTCGAGGAGTTCACGGCCCATGCCCGCCCACTGCGAACCCTGCCCCGGGAACACCCACACGACCTTGCCCGGAGCAGTCGCACGCCCGGACACCACACCGGGCGCACCCTCACCGCGCGCCAGCGCCTGCAATCCGGCCAGCGCCTCTTCGTTCGAACCCGCGACGACCACCGCGCGCTCGCCCAGCACCGCACGGCCCGACACCAGCGCCCCGGCCACCTCCGCCAGGGACACCGCATCGGCACCCTCGACGAATTCCGCCAGCCGCCCGGCCTGACCCGCGAGGGAACCGGCGCTCCGCGCCGACACCACCAGCGGCACCACACCGGCGGGCGCCGTCTCCTCCGAGACGGGCTCCGCAGCCTCCTGCGGCGCCTCCTCCAGGATCAGGTGCGCGTTCGTACCGCTGACGCCGAACGAGGACACACCGGCCCGACGCGGCCGGCCGTTCTGCGGCCACTCCCGCGCCTCCGTCAACAGCTCCACCGCACCCGCAGACCAGTCGACCTGGCTCGTGGGCTCGTCCACGTGCAGCGTGGGAGGCATGACGCCGTGGCGCAGCGCCTGCACCATCTTGATCACACCGGCCACACCTGCGGCAGCCTGCGAATGGCCGATGTTCGACTTCAGCGAACCCAGCCACAGCGGCTGCTGCGGGTCCCGGTCCCGCCCGTAGGTCGCCAGGAGCGCCTGGGCCTCGATCGGGTCGCCCAGCACGGTACCCGTGCCGTGACCCTCCACCACGTCCACATCGGACGGGGAAAGCCCGGCGCCGGCCAGGGCCTTGCGGATCACCCGCTGCTGCGACGGACCGTTCGGCGCCGTCAGACCGTTCGACGCACCGTCCTGGTTCACCGCACTGCCGCGCAGCACCGCCAGCACCCGGTGACCACGCTCACGCGCCACCGACAAACGCTCCAGCACCACCACACCGACGCCTTCGGCCCAGCCGGTTCCGTCGGCCGCCGAGGAGAACGCCTTGCACCGACCGTCGGCCGCCAGGCCCCGCTGCCGGGAGAACTCGACGAAGGCGCCGGGCGTGGCCATCACCGTCGCGCCACCGGCGAGCGCCATCGAGCACTCGCCCTGCCTCAGCGCCTGCGCCGCCAAGTGCATCGCCACCAGCGACGACGAACACGCCGTGTCCACCGTGACCGCCGGACCCTCGAGACCCAGCACGTACGACACCCGGCCCGACGCCACACTCGACAGCGTCCCCGTGACCGCGAAGCCCTCGGTCTCCGGCGCGCCCGTGCCGCCGCCGTAGCCCTGGCCGGCCACCCCGGAGAACACCCCGACGTCGGTGCCCTTCAGCGAGACCGGGTTGATGCCGGCGCCCTCCAGCGCCTCCCACGAGGTCTCCAGCAGCAGCCGCTGCTGCGGGTCCATCGCCAGCGCCTCACGCGGCGAGATACCGAAGAACCCGGCGTCGAACTGGGTGGCCTCGTGGAGGAACCCGCCCTGGTCGGTGTACGAGGTACCCGCGTTGTCGGGGTCCGAGTCGAACAGGCCCTCCAGGTCCCAGCCCCGGTCCTCGGGGAAGGACGACACCGCGTCCCGGCCCTCCGACACGAGCCGCCACAGGTCCTCCGGACCCGCCACGCCACCCGGCAGACGGCACGCCATACCCACGATCGCTATCGGCTCGCGGGAAGCGCCGAGGAGTTGGCGGTTCTGCTTCTTGAGCGAGCCGACCTCTTCCAGCGACTTCCGTAGCGCGTCGACGACCTTCTCGTAGGATGCACTCACTTAACTGCCCCAATCATTTAGTAGTTTCGAAGGATTCTTAGTCGCCGAGCGCCATTTGCACGAGATCATCGACGCCCAGCTCGGCAATCGCTATCTCTTCATCGGCCTTTTCGATCGAGCCGATTTCCGATTCGCCGTCGCCGAGGGCGACCAGCTTGACCAGGGCATCCATCAATCCAGCTTCCCGGAATCGGGCCAGCGGGAGAGATGCGAGTGCGTGCCGCAGTCGTTCCTCCTCCACTTCAAAGTCAATTGCGTTGCCCTCCGGGAGCAATTCGCGGTACAGGTGCCGTGCGAGGGTCTGCGGGGTCGGGTAGTCGAAGATCAGCGTGGCCGGCAGCTTCAGACCGGTCGCCTCGCACAGCCCGTTGCGCAATGCCACCGAGGTGAGTGAGTCGAATCCGGCGTCCTTGAATGCCAGCTCCGCCTGCACACCCCCCGGTCCGGTGTGCCCGAGCACGACCGCGGCCTGAGTCCGCACCAGATCGAGGAGCAGGGCCTCCTGCTCGGCCGCACCGAGCCCGGCCAGCCGACGGACCAGCCCGCCGTCCGTGGCGGATGCCGCCCGCGCCTGCTGACGACCCGCCCGTACCAGGGCCCGCAGCAGGTGCGGGACTTCCCCGCCGGCTGCGGCCTGGGTTCGCAGCTTCCGCAGGTCCAGCTTGACCGGCACCAACAGCGCCTGCCCGGATCCCACAGCGGCGTCGAACAGTTCCATGCCCTCAGCCGCGGCCAGCCGCAGGGATCCCCCACGCCGGTTCGCCCGGGTCCCGGTGAGCTCGTCGACGCTTCCTGCCATGCCGGCGGTCTGCTCCCACTGGCCCCAGGCCACGGACACACCCGGCAGGCCTGCCGCCCGGCGGCCGGACATCAGCCCGTCCAGGAAGGCGTTGGCCGCCGCGTAGTTGCCCTGCCCGGCCGAACCCATGAGCCCGGCGGCGGACGAGAACACGACGAACGCGTCGAGGTCCAGGCCGCGGGTCAGCTCGTCCAGGTGCCGCACCGCGTCCACCTTCGGCGCGAACACCGTCGCCAGCCGCTCCGGGGTCAGCGCCCCGATCACGCCGTCGTCCAGCACACCCGCCGTGTGGACCACACCGGTCAGCCGGTGCTCGGCCGGCACCGACGCCAACAGCGCCTCCACCTGCTCACGGTCGGACACGTCACAAGCCACGACCGACACCGCAGCGCCCTGCTCGGTCAGTTCGGCGACCAGCTCCTGCACGCCTTCGGCCTGCGGACCCCGACGGTCGGCCAGCACCAGACTCCGCACCCCGTGACGGATGACCAGATGCCGGGCGACCAGGCCGCCCAACGACCCGGTATCACCCGTGACCAGGACCGTTCCCTCCGGCCCGAACACCGCGGGTCCATCCGGGACCTCGCTGCCCGCCCGGACGAGCCGGGGGGCGGCGAGGACCGTGCCACGGACCGCGACCTGCGGCTCCCCGCCGGCCAGCACCGCACCCAGCACCAGCTCCGCGGCGCCTTCGGCAGCGGGGTCGGTGTCCAGGAGGACGATCCGGTCGGGGTTCTCGACCTGGGCGGCACGGACCAGGCCCCACACCGCCGACCCGGCCGGGTCGGTCACCGCGCCGTCACCGGCGGGAACCGCGCCTCGGGTCACGACCACCAGCCGCGACTCCTCCAGCCCGGCCCCGGCCAGCCACGCTTGTACGACCTCCAGCACCCGGGAGGTCAACGCCAGCACCGCGCCCTCGCCGGCACCACCGACAGCCTCGAGGACCGCCACCGACGGGGCATCTGCGCTCCCGGCGAGAGCCGCCACATCGTCTGCATCGGCCACCGGCAGCCACGAGGGAGCGAGCCCGGCACCCTGAGCCTGGGGCAGCTCGGTCCACTCCACCCGGAACAGCGAGTCGGCGCGCGCCGTGCCCGCCGCGGTCTCCCACTGCTCGGCAGAGACCGGCCGGGACACCAGTGAGTCCAGCGTCAGGACCAGGCCGCCGGTCTCGTCGGCAGCCTCGACCGCCCGCGCATCCGGGCCGGAGGGCGTCAGCCGTACCCGCAGGGCCGAGGCACCCGCGGCGTGCAGCTCCAGACCGTTCCAGTCGAGCGGCTGCAGCTGTCCGTCCGACGCCGCGGCGCCGGCCGTCCCTGCGTGCAGGGCCGCGTCCAGCAGCGCGGGGTGGATGCCGAACCTGCCGGCGTCCTTGCGCTGCTCCTCGGGCAGGGCGACCTCGGCGAAGAGCTCCTCGCCGCGCCGCCACACCGCCCGTACGCCCTGAAACGCCGGACCGTAGCCATAACCACGCTCGACCAGGCCGGAGTAGAAGTCCCCGACCTCGACCGGCTCCGCGCCGGCCGGCGGCCAGGCAGCGAAGTCGAACCCGGTGCCCACGCCACCCGGCTGAACCGGAGCCGACAGCACACCGGTGGCGTGCCGCGTCCACAGGCCCTCAGCGGCAGCGTCCTCGCGCTGGGAGTAGATCTCCACGGTCCGCGATGCGTTCTCACCCGGTCCGCCGACGGCGACCTGTACGCGGACTCCGCCGTGCTCGGGCACCACCAGCGGTGCCTCGATGACGAGTTCGTCCAGGACCCCGCAGCCGGCTTCGTCACCGGCCCGCACCGCGAGCTCCACCAGCCCGGTGCCCGGAAGGAGCACCACGCCACCGATCGTGTGATCGGCCAGCCAGGGGTGCGACTTCAGCGACAGCCGCGAGGTGAAGACGAGCCCGTCGGACTGCGGCAGCTGCACCACCGCGCCCAGCAGCGGGTGATCGGCCGTCGTCTGGCCCAGCGACGCAGCGTCCGTGGCCGACCCGGCCGTCCGGAGCCAGTAGTGCCGGTGGTCGAAGGCATAGGTCGGCAGGTCCACGCGCCGGGAGGGCGCCGTCTGCGGGAGCACGCCGCTCCAGTCGACGGCCACGCCCCGTACGAACAGCTCGGCCATCGAGGCCAGCAGCCGTCGCAGGCCGCCGTCCTCGCGGCGCAGCGAGCCGGTCACGACCGCATCGGTATCCGTGCCGTCGACGATCTCGGTGACCGGCTGGACCAGCACCGGGTGGGCGCTGACCTCCACGAACACCCCATGGCCCTGACCGAGCAGATCGGCCACGGCGGGACCGAAGCCCACCTGTCCGCGCAGGTTCCGGTACCAGTAATCGCCGTCCAGGACGCCGGCGTCCGCCACCCAGCCGCCGGCGACGCTGGAGTAGAACGGCACCGTCGGAGCCTGGGCGTCGATCCCGGCCAGGGTTTCGGCGAGCGTGTCGCGGATGGCCTCCACGTGCCGGGTGTGCGACGCGTAGTCCACCGCGACCCGACGCACCCGGACACCGTCGGCGGACAGCGCCTCCAGCACCTCGTCCAGAGCCTCGGCATCACCGGCGATCACCACGGACGACGGCCCGTTGACCGCGGCGACCTCCACACGGTCGGCCCACGGCTCCAGCCACGCAACCGCTGCGTCCGCGCTCAGGGCGACGGAAGCCATGCCGCCGAGCCCCGCCAGCTCCTTGGCAATCGTCTGGCTGCGCAGTGTCACCACACGCGCGGCATCCTCCAGTGAGAGCGCACCCGCCACACAGGCGGCGGCGATCTCACCCTGGGAGTGGCCGAGCACCGCATCGGGCTTGACCCCGACCGACTCCCAGACCGCCGCCAGGCCCACCATCACGGCGAAGCTGGCTGGCTGGAGTACGTCGACCCGCTCCAGGAGCTCGGGGGCGGCCTCGCCGCGCAGTACGTCGATCAGCGACCAGTCGGTCCACGGCTCGAGCGCGGCAGCGCACTGCGCGATCCGCTCGGCGAAGACCGGCGAGGAGTCGAGGAGTTCCCGGCCCATGCCCGCCCACTGGGAGCCCTGGCCGGGGAACACCCACACGACCTTGCCCGGAGCAGTCGCGCTACCGGACACCACACCGGCCGCGTTCTCACCGCGCGCCAGCGCCTGCAGCCCGACCACTGCTTCCCTGCCCGAGCCGGCGACAACCACCGCACGCTCGCCGAAGACCGTACGGCCCGACACCAGCGCTCCGGCCACGTCCGCCGGCGACGCCTCATCGGCGCCCTCGATGAACGCCGCCAGCCGCCCGGCCTGACCGGCCAGCGAACCGGCACTGCGCGCCGACACCACGAACGGCACCACACCGGCAGGCGCCGGCGCTTCCGCGGCGGTCTCAGCCGTCTCCGGGGGCGCCTCCTCCAGGATCAGGTGCGCATTCGTCCCGCTGATGCCGAACGAGGAGACACCGACCCGACGCGGATGGCCGTTGCGCGGCCACTCCCGCGCCTGCGTCAGCAGCTCGACGGCACCCGCAGACCAGTCCACCTGACGTGAAGGCTCGTGCACGTGCAGCGTGGGCGGCATGACGCCGTGCCGCAGCGCCTGCACCATCTTGATCACGCCGGCCACACCGGCAGCCGCCTGCGTGTGACCGATGTTCGACTTCAGGGAACCCAGCCACAGCGGCTGCTCCGGGTCCCGGTCCCGCCCGTACGTGGCCAGGAGCGCCTGCGCCTCGATCGGGTCGCCCAGGGCCGTGCCCGTGCCGTGGCCCTCGACCACGTCCACGTCGGACGCGGTGAGGCCGGCGCTGTCCAGGGCCTTGCGGATCACCCGCTGCTGCGAGGGACCGTTCGGCGCGGTCAGACCGTTGGACGCACCGTCCTGGTTGACGGCGCTGCCGCGCAGCACCGCGAGCACCCGGTGCCCGCGCTCGCGCGCCACCGACAGCCGCTCCAGTACGACCAGACCGACGCCCTCGGACAGCACCGTGCCGTCCGCGCCGTCCGCGTACGCCTTGCACCGGCCGTCGGCGGCCACGCCCCGCTGGCGCGACATGCCGAGGATTCCGATCGGCGATCCCATCACGGCGACACCGCCGGCGAGCGCCATCGAGCACTCGCCCTGCCTCAGCGCCTGCGCCGCCAGGTGCATCGCCACCAGCGACGACGAACACGCCGTGTCCACGGTGACCGCCGGACCCTCGAAGCCGAAGGCGTACGACACCCGGCCCGAGGCCACACTGCCCGCCGTGGCGGTCGTGACGAAGCCTTCGAGCTCCGCGGGCATGTTCGTCAGCGACTCGACGTAGTCGTGGATGGAGACGCCGGAGAAGACGCCGATGTTGCTGCCCTGTGCCGTGCTCGGGTCGATGCCCGCCCGCTCCAGCGCCTCCCAGGAGGCCTCCAGCAGCAGCCGCTGCTGCGGGTCCATCGCCAGCGCCTCGTTCGGCGAGATGCCGAAGAACGCGGCGTCGAACTGCGCGGCCTCGTGCAGGAATCCGCCCTGGCCGGCGGACGAGGTGCCCGTACGGTCGGGGTCGGGGTCGGACAGACCGTCCAGGTCCCAGCCGCGGTCGTCGGGGAAGGACGACATGCCCTCACGGCCCTCGGACACCAGCTGCCAGAGGCCGTCGGGGTCCGCCACGCCGCCCGGCAGGCGGCACGCCATCCCGACGATCGCGATCGGCTCGTCCGGATCCGCGACGACGGCCGCAGCCGAGGCAGGGGTGCCGGCCGCCGCGTCACCGAGCTCCTCGCGCAGGTGGCGGGCGAGGGCAACCGGGGTGGGGTAGTCGAAGATCAGCGTGGCCGGCAGCTTCACGCCGGTCGCCGCGCTCAGCCGGTTCCGCAGCTCGACCGCGGTCAGCGAGTCGAACCCGATGTCGCTGAACCCCCGGGTGCCCTGCGCCAGTTCGGGGCCGCTGAAACCGAGTACGTTGCCCGACTCGGCCTGGACGACGGTCAGCAGGATGCTCTCCTGCTCGGCCGGCGACAGCCCGGCGAGCCGGCGGACCAGTCCGCTGCTGTCCCCGGCAGCCGCCCGCGCCACGCGCCGGCTCGCGCGGACCAGGCCGCGCAGCAGATGCGGGACTCCCCCGCCGGCTGCGGCCTGGCTTCGCATGGTCTTCAGGTCCAGCTTGATCGGCACCAACAGCGGCTGGTCCGCGTGCAGGCCGACGTCGAAGATGTGCAGGCCTTCGGCCGGCGTCATCGCCAGCACACCGCCACGGCTCATACGGGCCTGGTCGACGGCGCTGAGGTGAGCGGTCAGGCCGTTGCTCTGCTCCCACAGGCCCCAGGCCAGCGACAGTGCGGGCAGGCCCGCCGCCCGGCGGCCGGCCATCAGGCCGTCGAGGAAGGCGTTCGCCGCCGCGTAGTTGCCCTGGCCGGCGGACCCCATGAGCGAGGCGGCGGACGAGAACACGATGAACGCGTCGAGGTCCAGGCCGCGGGTCAGCTCGTCGAGGTGCCGCACCGCGTCCACCTTCGGCGCGAACACGCCCGCCAGTCGCTCCGGGGTCAGCGTCGCGATCACGCCGTCGTCCAGCACACCGGCCATGTGCACGACACCGGTCAGCCGGTGCTCGGCCGGCACCGAAGCCAGCAGCGCCTCGACCTGGCCGCGGTCGGACACGTCACAAGCCGCCACCGACACCGCAGCACCCAGCTCGGTGAGCTCGGCGACCAGCTCCTCCACACCCTCGGCGGCCTGACCCCGACGGCCGGCCAGCAGCAGATGCCGCACCCCGTGCCGGGTGACCAGGTGCCGGGCCACCAGACCGCCCAGGGCTCCGGTGCCCCCCGTGACCAGGACGGTCCCTTCGGCCCCGAACACCGCGGGCTCGTCCGGCACCTCACCGCCGGCCCGGACGAGCCGGGGGACGGAGAGGGCCGATCCGCGCACCGCGACCTGCGGCTCGCCACTGGCCAGCACCGCGCCCAGGACGGAACCCGCTCCGTCACCGGAGGCCGGGTCGGTGTCGATCAGGATGATCCGGTCGGGGTTCTCGGCCTGCGCGGCACGCACCAGACCCCACACGGCCGATCCGGCCGGGTCGGTCACCGTACCGTCGCCGGCGGGGACGGCGCCCCGGGTCACCACGGCCAGGCGCGACTCCTCCAGCCCGGTCCCGGCCAGCCAGGCCTGGACGACCTCCAGCACCCGGGAGGTCGACTCCAGTGCCGCGTCCTCGCCGTCGGCGCCGGCCACGGCCTGCAGGACCGCCACCGCCGGGACGCCGGCGCTCCCGGCCAGAGCCACCACCTCGTCAGCGGTGGCCACCGGCACCCATGACGGCGCCGGCTCCCCGCCCTGAGCCGCAGGCAGCTCGGTCCACTCCACCCCGAACAGCGAGTCGCGGCTCTCATCGCCTGCCGCGGCGCCCAACTGGTCGGTGGATACGGGCAGGGACACCAGCGAGTCCATCGTCAGGACCATGTCGCCGGTCTCGTCGGCGGCCTGGAACGACAGCGCGTCCGGCCCGCACGGGGCGACCCTCACCCGCAGTGCCGAGGCACCCACGGCATGCAGCACCAGCCCGTTCCACGCGAACGGCAGCACCCGGCGGTCGTCGTCCGGATTGGCGAAGGCGTTCGTGTGGAGGGCGGCGTCCAGCAGCGCCGGGTGCATGCCGAACTTGCCGGCTTCCTCCCGCTGTTCCTCGGGCAGGACGGCTTCGGCGAAGACCTCGTCACCGCGCCGCCACACCGCCCGCAGGCCCTGGAACGCCGGGCCGTACGCGTAGCCGCGCTCGAGCAGGTCGGTGTAGAAGTTCCCGACCTCGACCGGCTCGGCACCCGGGGGCGGCCACGCGGCGAAGTCGTAATCCTGTCCCGTTCCCCGTTTCGCCGACGACGCCGACGACGCCGCCAGGAGTCCGGTGGCGTGCCGCGTCCATTCGTTCGCGCCGCCCTCGCCGGCTGCGTCCTCTCGCTGGGAGTACACGTCCACCGTGCGCGAGCCGGTCTCGCCCGGTCCGCCGACCGCGACCTGCAACCGCACGCCGCCCTGCTCGGGCAGCACCAGCGGCGACTCGATCACGAGTTCTTCCAGGACGCCGTAGCCGAACTCGTCGCCTGCCCGCACCGCGAGATCGACGTACATCGTGCCGGGGATGATCACCACGCCGCCGATCGCGTGACCGGCCAGCCAGGGGTGCGTCCGCAGCGAGAGCCGCGAGGTGAAGACCAGCCCGTCGGACTGCGGCAGCTGCACCACCGCGCCCAGCAGCGGGTGATCGGCCCCGGTCAGCCCCAGGGACGCCGCGTCCGTGGCCGACCCGGCCATCTGGATCCAGTAGTGCTGGTGGTCGAACGCGTACGTCGGCAGGTCGATGCGGGCGGACGCCGCTCCGGCGGGCAGAACCTCGGCCCAGTCGACGGCCACACCGCGGACGAACAGCTCGGCCATCGAGGCGAACAGCCGTCGCAGGCCACCGTCTTCACGGCGCAGCGAGCCGGTCACCACCACATCGGCGTCGGTGTCGCTCTTGTCGATGGTCTCGGTGATCGGCTGGACCAGCACCGGGTGGGCGCTGACCTCCACGAACACCCCGTGGCCCTGACCCAGCAGCTCGGCCACGGCCGGACCGAAGCCCACCTGGCCCCGCAGGTTCCGGTACCAGTACCCGCCGTCGAGGACATCGGCGTCCTCCACCCAACCGCCGGTCACGGTGGAGTAGAACGGCACCTTCGGGGCCTGCGCGTTGACGCCGGCCAGCGCTTCGGCCAGCGTCTCGCGGATGGCCTCCACGTGCCGGGTGTGGGACGCGTAGTCCACGGCCACCCGACGTATCCGGACGCCCTGGTCGTCGAGCGCGTCCAGCGCCTCGTCCAGAGCCTCGGCGTCACCGGCGATCACCACGGACGACGGGCCGTTGACCGCGGCCACCTCGACCCGGTCCGCCCACGGCTCCAGTCGCGCGACGGCCTCGTCCGCGCTCAGCGCGACCGAAGCCATACCGCCACGGCCGGCCAGGTCCTTGGCGATGGCCTGGCTGCGCAGCGCCACGACGCGCGCCGCGTCCTCCAGCGAGAGCGCACCCGCGACGCAAGCCGCGGCGATCTCACCCTGCGAGTGGCCGAGCACGGCATCCGGCTCCACGCCCACCGACGCCCAGACCGCCGCCAGTCCCACCATCACGGCGAAACTGGCCGGCTGCAGCACATCGACCCGCTGCAGGAGCTCGGGGTCCGCCTCGCCGCGCAGCACGTCCAGCAGCGACCAGTCCACCCACCGCTCCAGCGCGGCCGCGCACTGCGCGATCCGCTCGGCGAACACCGGGGAGGAGTCGAGCAGTTCCCGGCCCATGCCCACCCACTGGGAGCCCTGGCCCGGGAACACCCAGACGACTTTGCCGGGCGCACCCGAACCGGTCACCAGACCGGGCGCACTCTCACCGCGCGCCAGCGCCTGCAGACCGGCCAGCGCCTCCTCGTCCGAACCCGCTACCACCACGGCGCGCTCGCCCAGCGCCGCCCGGCCCGACACCAGCGCTCGGGCCACGTCCGCCAGCGGCACCTCGTCGGCGCCCTCGAGGAATTCCGCGAGCTGCCCGGCCTGGGCCGCCAGCGAGCCGGCGGTCCCCGCCGACACCACCAGCGGCACCGCACCGGCAGGCCGGGCCTCTTCCGTGACGGGCTCCGGGGCCTCCTGCGGCGCCTCCTCCAGGATCATGTGCGCGTTCGTGCCGCTGGCCCCGAAGGCGGAGACGCCGGCGCGGCGCGGGTGGCCGTTCTGCGGCCACTCCCGCGCCTCGGTCAGCAGCTCGACCGCACCTGCGGACCAGTCCACCTGGGGTGTGGGCGCGTCCACGTGCAGGGTGGCCGGGAGCGTGCGGTGCCGCAGCGCCTGGACCATGTTGATCACGGCGGCGACGCCGGACGCCGCCTGCGTGTGACCGATGACGGACTTGACCGAGCCGAGCCACAGCGGCTGCTGCGGGTCGCGGCCCTGGCCGTAGGTGGCCAGCAGTGCCTGCGCCTCGATCGGGTCGCCCAGCACCGTGCCGGTGCCGTGGCCCTCGACCGCGTCCACGTCGGACGGGGAGAGCCCTGCGCTGTCGAGCGCCTTGCGGATCACCCGCTGCTGCGACGGACCGTTCGGCGCGGTCAGGCCGTTGGACGCACCGTCCTGGTTCACGGCGCTGCCGCGGATCACGGCCAGTACCTGGTGCCCGCGCTCCTGCGCCACCGAGAGCCGCTCCAGCAGCACCACGCCCACGCCCTCGGCCCAGCCGGAGCCGTCGGCGCCGGCGGCGTAGGACTTGCAGCGCCCGTCGAACGCGAGTGCGCGCTGACGCGCGAAGCCGACGAACCCGCCCGGCGTCGCCATGACCGTCGAGCCGCCCGCGAGCGCCATGGAGCACTCGCCCCGGCGCAGCGCCTGTGCGGCGAGGTGGATCGCGACCAGCGAGGAGGAGCACATGGTGTCGACCGTCACCGCGGGGCCCTCGAGCCCGAGGGTGTAGGCGACGCGCCCGGAGGCGACGCCGCCGGCCGTGCCCAGGGCGCGCTCCAGGCTGAGGTACCCCTCGAAGCCGCTGAGGTCAGGCGCGTAGTCCTGGTGCACGATTCCGGCGAACACCCCGATGTCGCTGCCGCGGACCGAGTGGGGGTCGATGCCGGCCCGCTCGAAGGTCTCCCAGGACACCTCGAGCAGCTGTCGCTGCTGGGGGTCCATCGCCAGTGCCTCACGCGGCGAGATGCCGAAGAACCCGGCGTCGAACTGCGCCGCGTCGTGCAGGAAGGCGCCTTCCCGCACGTACGTCGTACCGGGGTTGTCGGGGTCCGGGTGGTAGAGGCCCTCCACGTCCCAGCCGCGGTCCTCGGGGAACGTGCTGTACACGTCGGCGCCCTCGGACACGACCCGCCAGAAGTCCTCCGGCCCGCGGATCCCGCCGGCGTACCGGCAGGCCATGGACACGATCGCGATGGGCTCCGCGGCTGCCGCGACGAGTGTGCTGTTCTCCTGCTGAAGCCGGGCGTTCTCCTTCAGCGAGGCACGCAGTGCCTCGACGACCTGCTGGTCGGGCGCCGACATATCCATCCTCCACGATTCGTTCACAGGCGATCAGCTCGTCTTGCCCAGGGCCCGTTGCACCAGATCGGCAACGTCCATGGCGTCGATCAGTTCCACGTCGTCGGCGGCCGCCGACGGCTCCACTTCCGGCGCGTCCGCGTCCGCGTCCGTGTCGGCCTCGGCGAGGCCGAGGAGGGTGTCCAGCACCCCGGCTTCCTTGAACCGGGCGAACGGCACGGACGCCAGGACCTGCCTGAGCTCGTCCTCCCGCTCGTCCAGGCCGTCGTCGGCCTCCCGGAGAAGTTCGGAGCGCAGGTATCCGACCAGCGCCTCCGGGGTGGGGTAGTCGAAAATGAGGGTTGCGGGCAGGCGCAGTCCGGTGGCCGCGTTCAGGCTGTTGCGGAGGTTGACGGCGGCCAGTGAGTCGAAGCCGACCTCCTGGAACGCCTGGCGCGGGCCGATGCCCTCCGCGCCGCTGTGGCCGAGGACCGTCGAGGCGTGGCCGCGGACCAGCCGGAGCAGGATGCGGTCCTGTTCGGTGTCCGAGACCGCCCGCAGGGAGTCCGCGAGGGACGTGGCGGCGTCGCTGTTCTCGCCGTCGCCCTGCAAGGCCTGGAGGGCCTTCTTCGCCTCGGGCAGGTCGGCGAACAGGGGGCTGGTGCGGACCGAGGTGAACGCGGGGATGAAGGCCCCCCAGTCCATGTCCGCCACTGCCACGAACTTCTCGTTGCCCTGTACCGCCTGCACCATCGCGGTGACCGCCAGCCGGGGGGCCACGGGAAGGACGCCACGGCGCCGGAGCTGGGCGAGGGCGGCCTCGTCCATGCCCACGCCGATCTGGTCGAGGGCTCCCCAGGCGATCGACGTCGCCCGCTGTCCACGGGCGCGACGCCACTCGATCAGGGCATCCAGGACGGCGTTGGCCGCTCCGGACGGACCCTGGCCGCCGCCGCCCCACACACCCGCGATCGAGGAGAAGACCACGAACGCGTCGAGCGGGGTGTCCTCGAACAGCCCGTCCAGCCACACCGCGGTGTCCACCTTGGCCGCGAACACCCCGGCGAGGTCTTGCACTCCGGTGTCGTCGACGGAGCTGGTCTGCGTGACGTCGGCGGCGTGCACCACGGCCGTGACCGGCTGCTCCGCGGCCGCCTCGGAGACCAGCTGCGCGATCGCGTCCCGGTCGGAGTCTTCGCACGACTCCACCGTGGTGGCGACGCCCAGCCCGGCCAGTTCGGCCCGCAGGTCCGACACACTCGCGTCGGATGCCTGCGCGGTCGTGGTGACGATGAGCCGGTCGACGCCGGCCTGCGCGAGCCAGAGCGCGACGTGCTTGCCCAGTCCCTCGGCGCCGCCGGTCACCAGGACCGTGCCCCGGGGCTGCCAGCCGGCGTCGCCGGTGGACTCCGGGACGGGCTTGCGCACCAGGCGCCGGGTGTACACACCCGATCGCCGGACCGCGAGCTGGTCCTCGTCGGCAGCGGAGTTCAGCACTCCGAGCAGGTACTGGGCCGTACGCGGGTCGCTCACGGCAGGCAGGTCGACCAGACCGCCCCACCGGTCGAGCCGTTCCAGCGCGGCGGCGCGGCCGAGGCCCCACAGCGACGCCTGCACCGGTGAGGTGAGGGTGTCGTGGATGCCGATGTTCACCGCGCCCCTGGTCAGGCACCACAGCGGCTGGGTGGCGTTGTTGTCCCCCAGGGCCTGGATCAGCGCGAGCGTCGACGCCGTGACCGGGGTCGGGTCCTGCAGACCGCTGCCCGTCCGCTCGTCCAGGGCCAGCAGGGACAGCACTCCGGTGAGGTCGTGTTCGGCCAGGACGCCGGTCAGCCGCTTGGCGAGCCCCTCCCGCGTACGGTCGGGCTCACCGACCTCCAGCAGGACGGTGCCCAGTCCGAGACCGGTCAGCTCCTCCAGGAGGGCGCCGGCCGCACTGCCGTCCGGACGTGCGGACGGTACGACGACCAGCCAGCGGCCACCGGGTACGCCGGCGGCTTCGCGCTCGAGCGGCTGCCAGGTGACGTGGTAGCGCAGCTTCTCCGCCGTCGACCGCTCGCGGCGCTTGCCCCGCCATTCCGCCAGTACGGGGACGACGGTGTCCAGGGCGCTGCGCTGGTCGGTCGACGCCATCTCCAGCAACTCGCCGAGGGAGTCCAGATCGGCCCGCTCGATCGCGGCCCAGAAGTCGAAGTCCGCGCCCTCGGCCGCATCGCCGGCGGCGTCGGTGGCTGCCTCCGCCTCCTGGAGCCAGTAGTGCTGGTGCTCGAAGGCGTACGTCGGCAGGTCCACGCGTACGGACCCTGAGCCGGCCGGCAGGACACCGCTCCAGTCCACGGCCACACCGCGGACGAAGAGCTCCGCCATCGAGGCGAACAGCCGCCGCAGGCCGCCGTCCTCGCGCCGCAGCGAACCCGTCACCACCGCATCGGTCCCGGTGTCGTCAGCGGTCTCGGTGATCGGCTGGACCAGCACCGGGTGGGCGCTGACCTCCACGAACACCCCGTGGCCCTGACCCATCAGGTCGGCCACGGCCGGGCCGAAGCCCACCTGGCCCCGCAGGTTCCGGTACCAGTACCCGCCGTCGAGGACGTCGGCGTCCGCCACCCAACTGCCGGTCACGGTGGAGTAGAACGGCACCTTCGGCGCCTGCGCGTCGATCCCGGCCAGTGCCTCGGCGAGCGTGTCGCGAACGTCCTCCACGTGCCGGGTGTGCGAGGCGTAGTCCACCGCGACCCGACGCACCCGGACACCCTGACCCGACAGCGCCTCCAGCACCTCGTCCAGCGCCTCGGCGTCACCGGCGATCACCACCGACGACGGCCCGTTGACCGCGGCCACCTCGACCCGGTCCGCCCACGGTTCCAGCCACGCAACCGCGTCGTCGACGCTCAGCGCGACCGACGCCATACCGCCGCGGCCCGCCAGCTCCTTCGCGATGACCTGGCTGCGCAATGCCACCACACGCGCCGCATCGTCCAGGGACAGGGCCCCCGCGACGCAAGCAGCGGCGATCTCGCCCTGGGAGTGACCGAGCACGGCGCCCGGCTCCACTCCCGCGGAGCTCCACATGGCCGCCAGGCCCACCATCACGGCGAAACTGGCCGGCTGCAGGACGTCGACCCGCTTCATGAGCTCGGGCTCGGTCTCGCCGCGCAGCACCTCGATCAGCGACCAGTCGATCCATGGCTCCAGAGCGGCAGCGCACTGCGCGATCCGCTCCGCGAACACCGGCGAGGAGTCGAGCAGTTCCCGGCCCATGCCCGCCCACTGCGAACCCTGCCCCGGGAAGACCCACACGACCTTGCCCGGCTTGCCCGAACCGGCACTGCCGGACACCACACCGGGCGCGCTTTCGCCCCGAGCCAGCGCCTGCAGACCTGCGAGCGCCTCCTCGTCCGAGCCGGCCACCACGACCGCGCGCTCGCCCAGCACCGCACGGCCCGACACCAGCGCCCCGGCCACTCCCGGCAGCGGCACACCGTCGGCGCCCTCGACGTACGCCGCCAGCCGCCCGGCCTGACCCGCGAGCGAACCGGCGCTCCGCGCCGACACCACCAGCGGCACCACACCCGCGGGCGCCGGCGGCTGCTGTGCCTCTTCCGCGGGCGCCTCCTCCAGGATCAGGTGCGCATTCGTCCCGCTGGCCCCGAACGAGGAGACCGCGGCCCGGCGCGGATGGCCGTTGCGCGTCCACTCGCGGGCCTCGGTCAGCAGCTCCACCGCACCCGCGGACCAGTCGACCTGAGGCGTGGGCTCGTCCACATGGAGCGTGGCCGGCATGACGCCGTGCTGCATGGCCATGACCATCTTGATCACACCGGCCACACCGGCAGCCGCCTGTGCATGGCCGATGTTCGACTTCAGCGAGCCGAGCCACAGCGGCTGCTGCGGATCCCGGTCCCGCCCGTACGTGGCCAGCAGTGCCTGCGCCTCGATCGGGTCGCCCAGGGCCGTACCGGTCCCGTGCGCCTCGACGACGTCGACATCCGCCGGAGTGAGTCCCGCCGTGTCCAGCGCCCTGCGGATCACCCGCTGCTGCGAGGGACCGTTCGGCGCGGTCAGGCCGTTGGAAGCGCCGTCCTGGTTGACGGCGCTGCCGCGCAGCACCGCGAGCACCCGGTGCCCGCGCTCGCGCGCCACCGACAGCCGCTCCAGTACGACCACACCGACGCCCTCGGCCCAGCCGGTGCCGTCGGCCGCCGAGGAGAACGCCTTGCACCGGCCGTCGGCGGACAGGCCGCGCTGCCGCGAGAACTCCATGAAGGCGTCCGGGCTGGCCATGACCGTCGCGCCGCCGGCGAGCGCCATCGAGCACTCGCCCTGCCGCAGCGACTGTGCAGCCAGGTGGATGGCCACCAGCGACGACGAGCACGCCGTGTCCACCGTGACCGCGGGGCCCTCGAAGCCGAACACGTACGACACGCGGCCCGAGGCCACGCTCGCCGCCGTACCGGTCATGAGGTAGCCCTGGACGTCCTCGGGCACCTGGTGGAGCCGGGTCACGTAGTCGTGGTGGACGATTCCGGTGAAGACGCCGATGTCACTGCCCTTGGCGGACTGCGGGTCGATGCCCGCCCGCTCCAGCGCCTCCCAGGACGTCTCCAGCAGCAGCCTCTGCTGCGGGTCCATCGCCAGCGCCTCGCGCGGGGAGATCCCGAAGAGCCCGGCGTCGAACTGCGCGGCCTCGTGGAGGAATCCGCCCGAGCGGGTGTAGCTGGTGCCCGGATGGGCCGGGTCCGGGTGGTACAGCCCCTCGAGGTCCCAGCCGCGGTCGAGCGGGAAGCCGGACACCGCGTCCCGCTGCTCCACCACGAGCTTCCACAGTTCCTCGGGGCTGTCCGCCCCGCCCGGCAGCCGGCTGCTCATGGCGACGATCGCGATCGGCTCGTCGGAGACGGAGGCCGCCGCCGTGGCCGGGGCGGGCACCGCTGCCTGCTCGCCCAGCAGTTCGCCGCGCAGGTGGGCCGCGAGAAGGGTGAGCGTCGGGTAGTCGAAGACCAGCGTGCTGGGCAGGTCCACCCCGGTGAAGTCGCGCAGGCGGTTGCAGAGCTTGACCGCGCTGAGCGAGTCGAATCCAAGGCTCTTGAAGGACTGCTCCTCGTCCAGCCCGTCCGACGCGCGGTGGCCGAGCACGAACGCAGTGCTCTGCTGGACCAGGTCCATCACCACGCGCTGCTGCTCCGCGGCCGACAGCCCGGCCAGCCGGCCGGCGATCGCATCGCCGGCCCCTTCGCTCCGCGACACCACGCGCCGGGTGAGGGCACCGGAAGTCGTCTGCGCCTCGGCAGCGGAGGCGCCCGGCTCGACGGTCGTGACCGGCGCCCCGGCGGCGTCTCCGGGCAGGGTGCCCAGGGCCAACGGGCCGAGGACCGCCACCGGTTCGCCGGCCGGGTCCGCGAGCTCCAGCAGGTGGCGGCCGTCCGGCGCCGGCGTGATGCGCAGCCGCAGCGAGGCGGCGCCTTCCGCGTACACGGCCAAGCGGGCGCAGACGGACAGGTCCGCAGTCGTACGGGCGTCCAGGACGCGCAGCGCGGTGTCGAGGAGCACCGGGTGCAGGGTGAACTCGGCGGCCTCGTCGGCCAGTTCGGCCGGAAGTGCGATCTCTGCGAAGGTCTGTCCGTCCTGCTGCCACACGCGGTGCGCCCCCGGGAGGGGTGCGTCACCGTCTGCGGGCAGCGGCCAGTCCCGCAGGTCGAACGCCGACTGCGGCATTCCGGGGACGAGCACGGCTCGTGCATGGCACGTCCAGGGCCCTTGCTCCGGGCCGAGGGGCCGGCCGTGGACGGCGGCCCGGCGGCGCCCGTCGGGGCCCGGGCCGTCCACCGACACCCGTACCTGGGTGTGGCCGTGCCCCGGCACCGTCAAAGGCGCCTCGACGACGATCTGTTCGAGGCTTCCGCAGCCCACCTCGTCGCCGGCCCTGACGAGCATCTCCAGGAGCGCGGCGGCCGGAACCCCGGTGGCGCCGTCCGTCTCCGTCGCGCCGGGGAGCCAGCCGCGGCTTCGCGGCGACAGCCGCCCGGTCAGTACGACGCCGGTCTCGCCGTCGTCGCCCGGCATCTCGATGACGGTGCCGAGCAGCGGGTGCCCGGCGCCGGCGGTGCCGAGCGCTTCCGCGCCGCCCTTCGCGGTCTCGTCGGCTTCGACCCAGTACCGCTGGTGCTGGAACGCGTACGTGGGCAGGTCGGCCCCGGCCGCCGTGGCGGGCCGGCCGAGAACGGCCGCCCAGTCCACGGCCACACCGCGTACGTGCAGCTCCGCGAGGGCGGTCAGGACGCCGGCGGGCTCCGCGCCGTCCTTGCGCAGGGTGGCGATGCAGCTCTGCTCGCGGCCGCCGAGCGAGCCGAGCGCCATCGCGGCGAGGATCCCGCCGGGGCCCAGCTCGAGGAACGTCGTCGCTCCGAGGTCGCTCAGCGCGATGACGGCATCGCTGAACCGCACCGCGTTCCGCGCCTCGTCGACCCAGTGCTCGGGGCTGCTGAGCTGCCCCTCCCGGACGGGTTCGCCGGTCAGGGTGGAGACGACGGGAAGAGCGCCCGGCTGGTACGACAGGCTCTCCAGGACCGTGCGGAACTCGTCGAGCACGGGCTCCATGAGCGGGGAGTGGAAAGCGTGGCTGACCGGCAGCCTGCGGGTCTTGTGGCCGCGGCCGGCCAGTTCGTCGGCGACGGCGAGCACGGCGTCCCCGGCGCCGGAGAGCACCAGCGAGTCGGGGCTGTTCACCGCGGCGACGCAGACCACACCGCGGGCCCGGGCCAGCAGGGGGGCGACGTCGGCCTCGGTCGCCTGGACGGCGACCATCGCGCCGCCTTCGGGCAGGGACTGCATCAACCGGCCGCGGGCGGCGATGAGTTTGCCCGCTTCGTCCAGTCCGAGCACTCCGGAGACGTGCGCGGCCGTGATCTCTCCGATCGAGTGGCCTGCGACGAGATCCGGTCGCACCCCCCAGGACTCGAAGAGCCGGAACAGCGCGGTCTCCAGGGCGAACAGGGCGCCCTGCGTGTACATCGTCTGGTCGAGCAGATCACTGTCGGGCGACCCCGGCGCGGCGAACACCACGTCGCGCAGCGGGCGCGCCGCGTGCTCGTTCAGGTGCTCTTCCACGGCGGCGCAGGCGGCGGCGAAAGCCTCGCGGAAGACCGGGTAGGTCTGCGCGAGTTCGCGGCCCATGCCGGCCCATTGGCTGCCCTGACCGGTGAAGAGGACGGCCAGTTTGCCGGTGGTCGGGGTGCCGGAGACGACGGCGGGGCTCGCTTCGCCGCGCCCGAAGGCGCTCAGATCGGCAGAGAGCCGTTCCCTGTCGGACGCCAGGACGACGGCGCGGTGGTCGAGTTGCGCACGCGTGGTGGCGAGCGCGTGGGCGGCATCGGTCAGGGGTACGTCGGGCCTGGCGTCGAAGAACAGGGCGAGCCGGTCGGCCTGGCCGCGCAGTCCGGCGGGCGTCCGCGCCGAGACGGGCACCGGTACCGGGACGCCGGCCGGCTCGGGGCCGGACTCCGGCGCTGGAGCCGGCGGCTGATCGGGGGCCTCTTCGATGACGACGTGCGCGTTGGTGCCGCCGATGCCGAAGGAGGATACGCCGGCCCGGCGGGGCCGGCCGCTGCGCGGCCAGTCGCGGGCCTCCGTCAGCAGCTCCACACCGCCCGCGGACCAGTCGACGTGGGACGACGGACGGTCCACGTGCAGCGTCCTGGGGAGGACACCGTGCCGCATGGCCATGACCATCTTGATCACGCCTGCGACGCCGGCCGCCCCCTGGGTGTGCCCGATGTTCGACTTCACGGACCCGAGCCACAGCGGCCGGTCGGCCTGCCGGTCCTGGCCGTAGGTCGCCAGGAGCGCATCCGCCTCGATCGGGTCGCCGAGCGTCGTACCCGTGCCGTGCGCCTCCACGGCGTCCACGTCCGCGGTGCCGAGACCGGCATGGGCCAGGGCCTTGCGGATCACCCTCTGCTGCGCCGGACCGTTCGGCGCCGTCAGACCGTTCGAGGCGCCGTCCTGGTTCACCGCGGACCCGCGGACCACGGCCAGTACCTGGTGGCCCCGGCGACGGGCGTCCGACAGCCGCTCCACGAGCAGCAGCCCCGCACCCTCGGACCAGCCGGTGCCGTCCGCGCCGTCGGCGAACGCCTTGCACCGGCCGTCGGGGGCCAGTCCGCGCTGCCGGGAGAACTCGACGAAGGTCTCCACGGTGCCCATCACCATCACGCCGCCGGCCAGCGCCATGGAGCACTCGCCCCGGTTCAGCGCCTGCGCCGCCAGGTGGAGTGCCACCAGGGAGGAGGAGCACGCCGTGTCGACCGTGAGGGCGGGGCCCTCGAAGCCGAAGTGGTAGGCGATACGGCCGGAGGTGACGCTGCCCGAACCGCCGGTGAGGCGGAATCCCTCGACACCGGACGCCTGGTGCATCCGCACGCTGTAGTCGTGGCTGTTGACCCCGACGAAGACGCCGACGTCCTCCCCGGCCAGTGTGGTCGGATCGATCGCAGCCCGCTCGAAGGCCTCCCACGACGTCTCGAGCAGCAGTCGCTGCTGCGGGTCCATCGCCAGCGCCTCGTTCGGCGAGATGCCGAAGAACGCGGCGTCGAACCCGGCGGCGTCGTCGAGGAACGCGCCGTGGCGTACGTAGGTGGTCCCGGCGTGGTCGGGATCGGCGTTGAAGACCCGCTCGGTGTCCCAGCCGCGGTCGTCGGGGAACTCGGTGACGACGTCGACCCCGTCGGCCACGACCCGCCACAGGTCCTCCGGGCTGTGCACGCCGGCCGGGAAGCGGCACGCCATCGCCACGATCGCGATCGGCTCGTCGCTCGTCCCGGCGGGCGCCTCGGGCTCGGCCGGACGGTGCGGCGTACCGCCGAACAGCTTGGCGCGCAGGCGCTCGGCGAGCACCGTCGGCTTCGGATAGTCGAAGATCATCGCCGGGGAGAGGGTCAGCCCGGTCGCGACGGCCAGCCGGTTCCGCAGCTCCACCGCGGTCAGCGAGTCGAATCCGGCTTCCTTGAAGGTCCGGGTCGCATGGACGGCATCGGCGGTGGTGTGTCCGAGCACCTCGGCGGCGTGCCGCCGGACCAGTTCGAGCAGGGCCTCGGTCTGCTCGGCATCGCCCAGACCGGCGAGGCGCTCCCTCAGCGACTCGGGCCCGGACGGAGCGGCAGCCCGGGCCGCCGGTCGCGGCGACGGGGCCAGACCCCGCAGCAGCGGCGGGACCGGTGCCTCGGCCGCAGCCGCCCGCAGGGCGGACAGGTCGAACTTCGCCGCCACCAGCGTGTCGGCGGTGCCCGCATCGGCCAGGGCAGCGTCCAGCAGGGCCATCCCCTCGCCCGCGGAGAGCCCGCTCATGCCGATGCGCCGGTTGCGGCGCAGGTCTGCGGCGCCCAGGTGCTCGGTCATGCCGCTGACCGTCGCCCAGTAGCCCCAGGCGAGGGAGACGGCCGGCAGACCGAGGCCGCGGCGCCGGTGCGCCAGCGCGTCCAGGTAGGCGTTGGCCGCGGCGTAGTTGGCCTGCCCGGGGTTGCCCAGCACGCCCGCCGCCGAGGAGAACAGCACGAACGCGGCAAGGTCCAGGTCCCGGGTGAGCTCGTGCAGGTGGAGCGCCGCGTCCGCCTTGGGCCGCAGTACGGTGTCGACCCGGTCCGGGGTCAGCTCGGTGAGCACCCCGTCGTCCAGCACACCGGCGGAGTGCACCACGGCGGTGAGCGGGTGCTCGGCCGGTATCGCCCGCAGGAGGGCCTCGAGCTGGGCCCGGTCCGCCGTGTCGCAGGCGGCGATGGTGACGGACGCCCCCATCGCGATCAGCTCGTCGTGGAGTTCCGGGGCATGGCCGCGGCGGCCGGCCAGGACCAGGTGGCGGATGCCGTACGCGGTGACCAGGTGCCGTGCGGTCATCGCACCCAGCGTCCCGGTGCCGCCGGTGATCAGTACGGTGCCCTCGGTGTCCAGCGGCCGCGGGTGCGGCCCGGCTCCGGACGGCGACCGGTCCTGCGAGACGGGCACGCGGACCAGCCGGGGCACCTCCGCCACGCCCTCCCGCACCCTCAGCTGCGGTTCGCCGCTCAGTACGACGGCCGCCAGAGCGGACCGGGAGACGTCGTCGAGGTCCGCCAGGACGATCCGGTCCGGATGCTCCGACTGCGCCGAGCGGACCAGGCCCCACACCGCGGCCGCGTCGGGTTCGGCGCAGTCCCCGGTGACCACGGCCAGCCGGGTTTCCGCCAGGGCGGGTTCCGCGAGCCAGGCCTGGAGTACGGCCAGCGCCGCGTTGACCGATGCGCGGGGGTCGGCGGCCGCCGCGCTCGCGGCGTCGGCCTCGTACAGCAGGACGTCGGGAATCGACGTGGCCGAGCCGGCCGAAGCGCCGACGTCCTCGGCGGTCGCGACGGTCACGATGTCGAGGGAGCGGTCCTGGGCGGGAAGCGCACACTCGGTCCACTCGACGCGGAACAGGGCGTCGTGCGGCAACGCGCCGGCGATCCCTGCCTGTTCGGGGGAGAACGGAGTTCCGCGTACCGCGTCGACGGTCATGACGGGCTGCCCCGTGGGGTCGGTCAGCTGCAGACCGGTTCCCTCCGCCGACGTCCCGCCCGGGCGCACCTGCAGAGCGGCGGCGCCGGAGGCCAGCAGGGACACCCCGGTCCACACGGACGGGAGCATGCCGTCGGGGACGACCGTACGGACGGCGGCGTCCAGCAGCGCGGGGTGCACCCCGTAACGGCCGGCGTCACGGAGAGCGGAGCCGTCGAGCGCCACTTCGGTGACGGGCCCGTCGTTCGCGGAGGTCACGTTGGCGCCGGCGGGAGCCAGCGCGCCGTGCGCGTGCCGCGTCCACTGCGCGTCCAGAGGGGCGTCCGCGGCGCGGGAGAAGATCTCCACCGACCGCCGTCCCGCCTCATCGGGCTCGCCGACGATCACCTGGATGCTGCGGCTGCCCCGCTGCGGCAGCACCACCGGCATATCGACGGTCAGTACGTCGAGTACGGGAGCGGCGGCCAGGTCGCCGAGCCGGATGGACATCTCGACCAGGGCCGCGTTCGGTACCACGACGGCATCGGACACCTGGTGGTCCACGAGCCAGGGCTGCGACCGGAGCGACCAGCTCGACGTGGCCATGAGACCGGCCGAGTTCGGCATGCCGACGACCGCGCCCAGCAGCGGGTGTCCGGCCCCGGCGAGTCCCAGCGATGCCGCGTCGGTCGCGGAAGCGGCCGTCCGGAGCCAGTAGTGCTGGTGCTCGAAGGCGTACGTCGGCAGGTCAATGCGGGCGGACGTCGCTCCGGCGGGCAGAAGCTCGGCCCAGTCGAGGGCCACACCGCGTACGAACAGTTCGGCCATCGAGGCGAACAACCGTCGCAGGCCACCGTCCTCGCGCCGCAGCGAACCGGTCACCACCGCATCGGCGTGGCCGGCATCGACGGCCTCGGTGACCGGCTGGACCAGCACCGGATGGGCACTGACCTCGACGAACACCCCGTGGCCCTGACCGAGCAGATCGGCGACAGCCGGGCCGAAGGCCACCTGGCCGCGCAGGTTCCGGTACCAGTACGCGCCGTCCAGGACGTCCGCGTCCGCCACCCAGCCGCCGGTCACGGTGGAGTAGAAGGGCACCATCGGGGCCTGCGCGGTGATCCCGGCCAGCGTTTCGGCGAGCGCCTCGCGGATCGCCTCCACGTGCCGCGTGTGCGAGGCGTAGTCCACCGCAACCCGGCGGACGCGCACGCCTTCGGCGGAGAGAGCCTCCAGCGCCTCGTCCAGAGCCTCTGCGTCACCGGCGATCACCACGGAGGACGGCCCGTTGACCGCGGCCACCTCGACGCGGGCCGCCCACGGCTCGATCCGTACAAGCGCCTCGTCCGCGCTCAGCGCGACCGAAACCATACCGCCGCGCCCGGCCAGCTCCTCGGCAATGGCCTGGCTGCGCAGCGCCACGACGCGCGCCGCGTCCTCCAGCGAGAGCGCACCCGCCACACACGCCGCGGCGATCTCACCCTGCGAGTGACCCAGCACCGCATCCGGCTCCACGCCCACCGACGCCCACACCGCGGCCAGACCCACCATCACGGCGAAGCTCGCCGGCTGCAGGACATCGACCCGCTCCAGGAGCTCGGGCTCGGTCTCGCCGCGCAGCACCTCGGTCAGCGACCAGTCGGTCCACGGCTCCAGAGCAGCAGCGCACTCCGCGATCCGCTCCGCGAACACCGGCGAGGAGTCGAGGAGCTCACGGCCCATGCCCGCCCACTGGGAGCCCTGGCCCGGGAACACCCATACGACCTTGCCGGGCGCACCCGAACCGGTCACCAGACCGGGCGCACTCTCACCGCGCGCCAGCGCCTGCAGACCTGCGAGCGCCTCCTCGTCCGAGCCGGCCACCACGACCGCGCGCTCGCCCAGCACCGCACGGCCCGACACCAGTGCCCCGGCCACCTCCGCCAGGGACACCGCATCGGCACCCTCGACGAATTCCGCCAGCCGCCCGGCCTGACCCGCGAGCGAACCGGCACTCCGCGCCGACACCACCAACGGCACCACACCCGCGGGCGCCGGCGGCTCCTGCGTCTCTTCCGCGGGCGCCTCCTCGAGGATCAGGTGCGCATTCGTGCCGCTGACACCGAACGAGGAGACGCCGGCCCGGCGCGGCCGGCCGTTCTGCGGCCACTCCCGGGCCTCGGTCAGCAGCTCCACCGCACCCGCAGACCAGTCGACCTGGGGGGTGGGCGCGTCCACGTGCAGGGTCGCCGGGAGCACCCCGTACCGCAGCGCCTGCACCATCTTGATCACGCCGGCCACGCCCGCGGCAGCCTGCGTGTGCCCGATGTTCGACTTCAGCGAGCCCAGCCACAACGGCTGTTCCGCGTCCCGGCCCTGCCCGTACGTCGCCAGCAGTGCCTGCGCCTCGATCGGGTCGCCCAGGGCCGTACCGGTCCCGTGGGCCTCCACCACGTCCACATCCGCCGAGACCAGCCCGGCGCCGGCCAGCGCCTTGCGGATCACCCGCTGCTGCGACAGCCCGTTCGGCGCCGTCAGACCGTTCGACGCGCCGTCCTGGTTCACCGCACTGCCGCGCAGCACCGCCAGCACCCGGTGCCCGCGCTCGCGCGCCACCGACAAGCGCTCCAGCACCACCACGCCGACGCCCTCGGCCCAGCCGGTTCCGTCGGCCGCCGAGGAGAACGCCTTGCACCGGCCGTCGGCCGCCAGGGCCCGCTGCCGGGAGAACTCCACGAAGTGGTCGGGGGTCGCCATGACCGACACACCGCCGGCGAGCGCCATCGAGCACTCGCCCTGCCGCAGCGCCTGCGCCGCCAGGTGCATCGCCACCAGCGACGACGAGCACGCCGTGTCCACCGTGACCGCCGGACCCTCGAGACCCAGCACGTACGACACCCGGCCCGACGCCACACTCGTCGCCGAACCCGTGGTCGCGAAGCCCTCCAGCTCCGGTGCCACCGCGGCGGCGCCGGTCCCGTATCCCTGGCCGAACAGCCCGGAGAACACACCGACGTCGGCGCCCTTCAGCGAGACCGGGTCGATACCCGCCCGCTCCAGCGCCTCCCATGAGGCCTCCAGCAGCAGCCGCTGCTGCGGGTCCATCGCCAGCGCCTCACGCGGCGAAATCCCGAAGAACCCCGCGTCGAAGAGCCCCGCCTCGTGCAGGAACCCACCCTGATCCGTGTACGAGGTACCCGCACGGCCGGGGTCCGGGTCGAACAAGCCGTCCAGATCCCAGCCCCGGTCCTCGGGGAAGGACGACAGGGCGTCCCGGCCCTCGGACACCAAGCGCCACAGGTCCTCCGGCCCCGCCACGCCACCCGGCAGACGGCACGCCATGCCCACGATCGCGAGCGGTTCATCGGGGTCGGCCGCCCTGACCGGCTCGGTCACCGGCCCGGTGATCCCGAGGACCTCGGCCCGTATGCAGCCTGCCAGCGCCACCGGAGTGGGGTGGTCGAAGACGACGGTGGTGGGCAGCGGCAGCCCGGTGCTCTCCACCAGCCGGTTGCGCAAGGCGACGATGGCCATCGAGGTGAAGCCCAGGTCGCGGAAAGCCCGGTCGGAGGGGATGGCATCCGGTCCCGGCTGCTGCTGCACGACGGCGGCCTGCGTACGGACCAGGTCTTCCAGCAGTGCCAGCTGCGCGCGCTCCTCCAGACCGGACAGCCGGTCACGCAGGGCTGCCGCGACGGTCGCGTCGGGCCGGCTGCCCAGCAGTGCGTCGTGGTGCGCGATCGCCTCGTACCGCAGCCGGCTCGGCTGATCGGCCAGCAGGCGGCGCTTGATCTTGCCCGACGCGGTCCGGGGGATGGCGTCGACCTCGTGGACCTGCTCCGGCACCTTGTAGGCGGAGAGCAGCTCGCGGCACCGGTCGATCAGCGTCGCGGTGTCGAAGCCGGAGGGGCCGGGGACCACGTACGCGACCGGTACCTCCCCGAGCGTCTCGTGCGGTACGCCGGCCACCGCCGCGTCGGCGACGCCCTCGACGGTGCGCAGGACCGCCTCGATCTCCTCGGGGTGGATGTTCTCCCCGCCGCGGATGACGAGTTCCTTGATCCGGCCGCAGATGGTGAAGTATCCGGCGTCGTCACGCCGGGCCAGGTCTCCGGTCCGGTACCAGCCGTCCTGCATCGCCGCGGCCGTCGCCTCCGGGCTGTTGTGGTAGCCGACCATGACGTTCGGTCCGCTGACCCACACCTCCCCCTCCTGTCCGGCGGGGACGTCGAGCCCGGTGGTGGGGTGGACGATGCGGACGCCGACGCCCGGCACGGGCAGGCCGCAGGAGCCGTCGACCCGGGCGCCGTCCGGCGGGTTGATGGTGATGGCCCCGCACGTCTCGGTGCTGCCGTAGGCGTCGACCAGCGGGACGCCGAAGATCTCCTCGAAGTCGCGGCGCAGCCGGGATCCGGTGACTGCTCCGCCGACCAGGCCGATCCGCAGGTGAGGTGCGGAGAAACCGTTCTGCTGGGCGGCCGTCACCAGGTGGTGGTACGTGGTGGGAACCCCGGCCAGGAACGTCGAATTGTCCTCGCGCAGTGCCCTGATCACGTCCTCCGCGGAACTGCCGTCCATGATCCGGGCCGTGGCGCCGACCACGGTGACGGACAGGACGCACGCGATGTGCGAGAGGCTGTGGAACAGCGGGAGGGGCCAGAGCACCCGGTCCTGGTCCGTCAGTCCCGGAATCGGCACGTAGCAAGAGGCCACGGACCAGAGGCAGTTGCGCTGTGTCGACAGGACGCCCTTGGGCCGGCCGGTCGTCCCCGACGTGTAGAACATCCAGGCCACGTCGTCGAGGCCGAGGTCGTCCCCGGCGGCCACGGCCGGCTCGCGGACGGCGAGTTCGTCGTACGAGTGGGCTCCCACCCCCGCCGGGACCTCGCCGGTCACCAGCAGCGTGATGCCGGGCGCCACGGCCGGTGAGCGCCGGAACCTCTCCGCCTGCGCGGAATCGGTGATGACCACCGTGGCCCCGCTGTCGGCCAGCAGGTACTCCAGCTCGGCAAGGGCCGAGGCGGGGTTGAGCGGCACCCCGACGCCGGCGACGCGCACGACCGCGAGGTAACTCTCCACGGTGGACACCGTGTTGCCGAGGCAGATGGCCACCCGGTCCCCGCGCCGGACGCCCAGGCTCGCCAGATGTCCGGCGAGCCGGCGCGTGCGCGCCTCCAGGTCGCCGTAGGTGACCGCTCGCCGGTCGTCTGCGAAGGCCACCTTGTGGGGGAAACGGGTCGCGTTCTCCAGGAGTGCGACGGGAAGTGGCTTGATGAGTTCGGTACGCACTGCGCCGCAAATCCTTTCAGAGAAAAGAGCTACCAGGAGACAGGCAGGCTCTTCAACGCGAAGACGGAACCTTTGAGCCGAAGCGGCACCTCGTCGAAATCGACGGCCAGCCGGAGGTCGGGGAATTCCCGGAGGAGAGCGGAAAGGCCGACTCGCAGTACGACGCGTGCGAGATTTTGCCCCAGGCACTGGTGGACGCCGTAGCCGAACGACATGTGGCCTGCGGTGTCGCGCTCGATGTCGAGCTGCGCGGGGCATCCGAATTTGGCCGGGTCACGGTTGGCGGCGGGCAGGGACACCGTGACGGTATCCCCCTTCTGGACCACTTCACCGCCCAGTTCGACATCCTCCAGCGCCGTGCGGAAGATCTCGTACTGGTTGATGGTGAGGTAGCGCAGGAGCTCCTCCACCGCGCCGTCGAGTTTCGCCGGGTCCGCGCGGAGCGCCGCCAGCTGGTCCTCGTGGTGCAGCAGCGCGAAGACGCTGACGGCCAGCGCGGGCGCCGTGGTCCCGAAGCCCGCGAACAGCAGCAGGGCGACCATGTTGCACAGTTCTTCGTCGGTCAGCCCGCCGTCGGCGACGAGCCGGCTGAGGATGTCGTCCTCGGGCTGCTTCCGCTTCCGCTCGATGAGCTCGGCGAAGAAGGTGAGCGCCTGCTCGTAGACGGGCCCGACGTCCTCCATCTTGGAGTCCGGGTCGTGCATGACGGTCGGCGCATTCGCGTAGCGGTCACGTTCGTCGTAGGGCAGGCCGATCACCTCGGACAACACCCGCAGGGCCAGCGGATCGGCGAAGTCCTCCACCACGTCCGCAGCCGTCCCGCGCTCGCGCATCGCGGCGATCTGATCGGCGACCATGGCCTCGACGCGCGACGTCATCTGGCTCGCCCGACGGCCGGTGAACTCACCCGTCAGCAGCCGCCGGTACCGGGTGTGGTCGGGCGGGTCCATGTAGATGAACATCCCGGGGATCTCGGGAGAGTTCGGCGTCAGCTCTCCCCAGTGCGTCGTCGGGAAGTGACAGAACTCCATGCTGTGGCTGAACCGCGGGTCGCTGAGGACCTTGCGCGCCAGCTCGTGGCTGGTGGCGATCCAGCCGACGTGACCGTCGGGGTAGACCATTCTCGCGAGCGGGCGCTCTTCACGCAGCGAATCAAATATCGCAGGAGGGTCGAACTGATGGGTCCGCGCCCAATGCTCCTCGAAGGAAATTGCGTCGCTCATGAAATCCTTCTCACTCGAGATAATGTCCAATTCGGGGAACCGCGCGCCAAGGCGGTCCGCGAATCGTCGCCGGAAAGCATTCTTAGATCTCTCACTTCACAGTAGACGAGCCCTGACGGCACGACATCCCTCAGCCTGGTAGGGCCCGGGCGGCAACTCGGCGGGGCTTCACCTGCGGCTCGAATACTCCTCCGAAAGGCCTGCCGCACGCGAGCAGTCACCCCGGAAATGCAGCGCATGCCGACCCGGCCTCGAGCGCCGTGCTACCAGGGCCCAGGTTCGGCTGACTAACTTCCGCTCCGAGAGCTGGAGTACGAAAGCCGACGTGTCATCGGCCGTCGAGTGCCCATGCACCGGTTCACCGCGGGTCGGCCGCCCAGCAGGCCGCATCTCCGATCGAAAGGACAGCCATGCTCACGGCAGACCCAGCCGCCGCATCGACCATCAGCAGTTCACCGCAACGCCGGGCCCCGCTGCCCTCGCTCACCGGCCTCAGGTTCGTGGCCGCCATGCTCGTGTTCCTCACCCACAGCACGATGCTCCACAACGTCCTGAGCTTCACGGAGCCGGTGAACTTCTTCGCCGATCAGGGCGTCGCGAAGGCGGTGGCCGACTTCTGCGAGAAGGCCGGCGCCATCGGCGTTTCGTTCTTCTTCGTGCTCAGCGGCTTCGTCCTGACGTGGTCGGCCACGCCGGGAGACCGGATCACGAGCTTCTGGCGGCGTCGCGCGCTGAAGATCTACCCGAACCACATCGTGACCTGGGTGCTGGCGATGGTGCTGTTCACCGCGGCCACCCCGATGCACGCCTGGCTGCCGAACCTCTTCATGGTGCACACGTTCACACCGCAGCCGGAGGTCTTCGGGAGCCTCAACCCCGTGGCCTGGTCGCTCTGTTCCGAGCTGCTGTTCTACGCACTGTTCCCGCTGCTCATCATTCCGGTGCGGAAGATCGCCGAGCGGAGGCTGTGGCTGTGGGCCTCCGGCATGGTCGCCGGTGTGATGGCCGTGGCCGCGGCGACGAAGTACGTCCGGGGCGGCCTCGACCTCGGCTACGAGCTGTCGCTCAACCAGTTCTGGTTCTCCTACTCGTTCCCCCCGCCGCGCCTCTTCGAGTTCGTGCTGGGCATGATCCTGGCCCGCATCGTCGCCGCGAACCTCTGGCCGCGCATCGGCCTGCTGCCCTCGGCGCTCCTCTTCGCAGGCGGCTACTGGCTCGCCAACCACGTCCCGGCCCCGTACTTCTTCAGCGCTTGCACGATCATCCCGGTCGGCATGATCATCTGCGCCGGGGCCTCGTCGGACCTGCGGGGCAAGGGCGGCTGGCTCACCAGCCCGACCATGGTGCGGCTGGGCGAGATCTCCTTCGCCTTCTACATCCTTCAGGGCGTGGTGATCTTCTACGGCCGCTCCAAGTTGCTGGGAGGCCGCACCTTCGACTTCATCCCCGCCGTCGGGCTGGAGATCGCCCTGTTCCTCGCGAACCTGCTGGCCGCCTGGCTGCTGTACAGCCTGGTGGAGCAGCCGGTGATGCGCCGCTGGAGCCGCAGCAAGAAGGAGAAGCAGTCCGGCGAACAGCAGGCCTCGCAGGACGCGCGCGGAAAGACGACGCAGAGCAGGCCCTTGGTCTCGGATTCCGTGCTGGTCCGCGAAGCCGGCTGAAAGACCCCGGACACACAGCCCGCCGCCGCCTCGGGAAGGCGCCAGCCCCTGGCTGGTCCGCTTCCCGAGGCGGCGGCGGGTTTCCGTCAGGGCCGAACGGCCGGATCGACGGGTTGGCCGCTGTGCGCCGATGCGTAGGCCGCTTGGACGATCCGCAGCGTACGCACCCCTGCTGCGCCGTCCGGACCGGCTCCCCGTCCCGTGCCGACGGCGGCGATGAACGCGCCGAGCATGGCCGCGTCCGCGTCGGACCCGCCGGGTTCCCACCGTTCACCGCCGGCGGCGGAGTCGAATCCGCCGAGCAGCCGCGGGCGGGCGTTGAACTCCAGGCTCCCCTGGTCGCCGATGAAGGTCATCCTGGGTCCGTCTGTTGCCGCCTGGTCCGCCGACACGCTCCAACTGCAGTCGATGGCCGCGACCGTCCCGCTCGGATAGCGAACGGTGACGAGTGCCGCGCTCTCGACGCCCGGCTCCGCGCCGAGGACGCTGTTCGTCTGCGCGTACACCTGCTCCGCAGGCTCTCCGCCGAGCACCGCGTCCACCATGTCGAGCAGGAAGGCCGCGTTGGCAGCCAGCGCTCCGCCCTCGGCCGGTTCCCGGGGCGCCCGTTCGGGGTGCGACAGGGTCGGCCCCGGGCTGTTGTACACACCGTGAAGGGTCGTCAGCCGACCGATGGCGTCACCGTCGGCGAGCTCCTTGCGCACGGCGTCGAACGCCGGACTGAAGCACACCGGGGAGGCGAGAGTCAGCCGTACACCCGCGTCCTCGCAGGCGCGCACCATGGCCCGGGCATCCGCTTCGTCGGTCGCCATCGGCTGCTCGCACAGCACGTGTGCCCCGATCCCGGCCGCCCGCTCGACCAGTTCCCGACGGCGGGCGGTCTCGCTCGTCACCACCACGGCCTCGGGGCGCAGCGCGAAGACCTCGTCCCAGCTGCCGGCGTACGTTGCGTCGAGCTGCCGGGCCACGGCCTCACCGCGAGCCGGATCATCCGGCGAGCCGTCAGGGTCTGCGATGATCACGTCGACGCCGGGCATGCCGTGCAACAGCCGGGCGTACGTGGCGGCGCGCTCGTGGGCGAACGACAACACAGCGACCTTCATGCGGCCCCCTTCACGGGCAGTTCCACGGCACGGCCTGTCCATGCGGACTCGGCCGCCGCCTGGGTGATGCGGACGGCGGCCAGCGCGTCCCGAGGTCCCAGACGCGGCTCGGGACCGCCCATGAATGCCTGAGCGAACTCGCGGATCTCGGAGGAGAACGGCGTCTCGCCGAAGTGCGCGAAGTTCCCCGCCTTGGCGCCGTATCCCTGGATCTCCTGAGGCCACTCGGAGTCGTACTGCACCGTCCCGCCCGTACCCGAGACGTGGTACGTGACGCGAACGGGTGGCTGCGGCGTCGCGGTCCACCGGCTCACGATCTGGCTGAGCGCGCCACTGGCGTGGGTGAGGACGACGGTTCCGACCGCGACGGCCCCCTGGGGTGCCGGTGCGGCGATCTCGCCCTGGTACTGGGCGTGCACCCGCACGACGTCCCCGAAGATCCAATAGGCGATGTCGACTCCGTGCATCATCTGATCGGTCAGGATCCCGCCCGACTGCGCGGACGCGTGGCCGGTCCAGGGCCGCGGGTGGTAGGCGGCCACGGTGAACCGGGCGACCGCGCCGGCGCCCACGCGGCCGGCTGCCACCAGGTCGTGCAGCCGGGAGTACGCCGAAACGAAACGTATGTCGTGGGCAGGGTAGAGCCGCACGCCGGCCTGCTCCGCCGCGTCGACGATCTCCTCGGCCTCTGCAGTGCTGGCCGCCAACGGCTTCTCGCACACCACGTCCACACCCGCGGCAATGGCGGCCATGGCTATGGCGTGGTGACTGCCCGTCGGGGCACAGATGTCCACGGCATCCGCACCGTCCAGCGCCTCGGCCAGGGATCCGACGGCCTTGACGCCGAATTCGCGGGCCAGGTCCGCGGCCCGGTCGTCCGTGGAATAGATGCGAACGGACGCCCCGGCATCGACCCACGCGTCCAGATGTATACGTGCTATCAGTCCTGCGCCGATCAGCGCTACCTCAAGCTGTTGCACGGCATCCCCAGCCCTTCTTCCGTGTTGTCCTCACAGGCGGGCGCGACCAAGGGAGCGGTGCTCTCCGGCCGGACTCGGGCCGGCTCGTACGCCTCCTGGCATGTCTCCTCGAAGACGGGCTTCCGACCGCGAAGCGAGGTCCTTCGGATGGAGTGCCGATGCGGACGGCCGGCGGAAGAGTCACTCCTGGCCCGGCTTCCGCCGCCCTGCGCGTCTGAGGTCTGATCAGTCTCGCCCGAACCGATCGTCGGGGGCATCACCAACGTGGGTAGTCTCAGCAGGTGTCGTCCCCGCGTACGAGGTGATCGCCGAGCCGGAGCCGCTGCCGCCGGCTCGGCGTCGTCCTCCCGGACCCGCCGGGGTCAGCTCACCGTCTCCGACACGGTGATGGCGCGAACGGGGCAGGCCCGGGCCGCCTCCCGCACCAGTGCGCTGTGACCGCCGTCGCGGCCCGGCAGGAGGGTGCTGAATCCGTCGTCGTCCTGGGTGAACACGTCCGGAGCGACCAGGGCGCACTGGCCCGCGCCGATGCAGACGTCCTTCTCGATGTCGATATGCATGTCCGTCGCCCCTCTCACCAGGTCACGGGGAGTTCCACCATCCCCTGGACGGTCTGACCCAGCTTGAAGGGGATCTCGTCGGCCGGAGCGGCCAGGCGCAGCGCGGGCAGGCGGTCGATGAGGGTGCCCAGAGCGATCTCCAGCTGGGCGCGGGCAAGGTTCTGGCCGAGACACTGGTGGATGCCGAAGCCGAAGCCGATGTGGTGGCGGGACGGACGGTGCCAGTCGAGGTTGTCCGGTTCGGGGTAGGCGCTCTCGTCGCGGTTGACCACGGAGGCTGCGAAGACCACGCCGTCGCCTGCCCGGATCGTGGTCCCGGCCACGTCGATGTCCTCGACCGCCACGCGCAGCACCGTGTCCGCGATCGACAGCACTCGCACCAGCTCCTCCACCGCGGCGGGCAGCAGCGTGGAGTCGCCTCGCAACTCGGCCAGCTGCTCGGGGTGTTGGAGCAGCGTGTAGACACCGAGCGAGATCATGTTGGCGACCGTGTCGTGGCCGGCGCCCAGCAGGACGTGCGCAAGAGCGATCAGGCCCTCGCGGTCGAAGGAGCCCTCCGCCTCCTGGCGCTGCACGAGGTCGTCGAGCAGGCCGGTGCCGGGTTCCTTGCGCTTGCGGTCGATCAACTCGCCGAAGTACGCCTCGAGCTGGTTGAGGGCGTCCATCACATCGGTGGCCTCAGGGCCGCGCACCAGCCGCAGCGACTGCGTCTCGAAGAAGTCGTGGTCGGCGTAGGGCACTCCGAGCACGGCGCACATCACCATGGAGGGCACGGGCAGCGCGAATGCGCTCACCAGTTCCGCGGTCGACCCCTGCGCGATCATCGCGTCGATCCGCTCGTCCACGATCTCCTGGATCCGCGGGCGCAGCGCGACGGCTCGCGGGAGCGTGAACTCACCGATGATGGCGCGCCGTTGGGTCCGGTGCTCGGGGTCGTCGACGCCGAACAGCGGGAACTTGCGGTCGCCCATGTCGACGAAGTACGGCGTGAGGAAGGGGAAGCCGGGGCGGCTGGGGTCGGACGACAGGCGCTGGTCGGCCAGCAGTTCGCGGGCGACCGCGTGCCCGGTGACCGCCCAGACCTCACGGCCGTCGAAAAGGGTGATCCGCGACAGCGGCCGGGTCGTACGCAGCGAGTCGTAGGCGGCAGGAGGCCGGTAGGGGCAGGTCCGGTCCTGAGGGAAGGCGAGGGGTGCGTTCGTGTCCGTCATCGAAGACCTCGTAAATGAAGGGTGCATCTTGCAGATATTCATTAGATGACAGGCGTCTACGGAACGACGTGAAGTTCGAGTGAGGTTGGAGCTGGCCTGAAGCCTCCCTGCCGCGGCACGGATCGGCCTGGCGTGACGCCGGCCGTGGTAACCGAAGGCGAAGGCGAAGAACGGCGGCAGGCTCCACAGAGCGGGGGCACTGCCGCCGGTACCGCGCCGTCTCGCCCCGGGTCACATGGGACGGTCGTCGAAATGGTGCACGACGATCCAGTAGTCGTCGTCCTCCTCGGTAAGGGCGCACAGCCGTCGGCCGTCCGGGGACATCGCGATGACCATGGAGCCGGCCCCGGGCACGAGGGCGGCGGAGAGCGCGGTGTGCGCGGTGCGGCGCACCCGGACCCAGTCGCGATCGGCCCCCCGGACCAGGAAGCAGCCCTCGTCGTCGATGACGGCAGCGGCCCGCGCGTGCTCCAGCCACAGCCTGTCGGCCTCCTGCAGCGCCCCCGGATCCGTGCGCGCCACGGTGGCCTGCGGGGCCACCTCGACGTTGACGACGGCCTTGAAGGCCCGCGCGTACGAAGGCAGCCCCTCGGCGACGCCCTGGGCCACGACCTCCAGCCCGGCCTTCGCCAACTGCGGCGCCGGCGCGTTCCCGCTCTGTTCGTCTGTCATCCTCAGCCGCCGTTCTCGTAGAACAGGTGATGGTCGCCGCCTTCTTTGTTGATCTTGGCGTAGCGTTCCATCTCCTTGTAATTACTGTTGTCCCAACCGAAGTTGACGAACTGACCCCCGTCGGGCCGCTCACCCATGGCCTTCGGCATGCCCGCATGGAAGTGCGGGCCCGCCGGGTCGTGGGTGTGCTCCACGACGACGCGGGAACCCCCGCCGTTTTTCAGCTCGTACTGCCAGAACGTACCCAGGTGGGAGGCATTGTCGGAGTAGGTGTAGCCCTCGACGTGCTTGAGGCTGATGTCGTCGGTGACCTTCCAGGTGGCCCACAGGTCGTCCACCTCGGGGTCCACCCCGGCCAGCTTGTGCGCGGCCTGCCGGGCCTCCTCCCTGGTCTTGAACGGGTTGCTCTTCTCGCCCTTGGGCGGGCAGCCGTCCGGGGCCAGTCCCAGCGGGTCGGCCCAGGTGTGCGGGTTGACGACGTACGTCGAAGGGTTCGGCGCGGGGGCCAGTCCCAGCGGGTCGGGGCTGAGGTAGCGGGCCGTCAGCGGGTCGTAGTGGCGGAAGACGTTGTAGTGCAGACCCGATTCCGGGTCGAAGTACTGACCCGGGAACCGCAGCGGGGTGTAGGCCGTCGCGTCCCGGTTCCAGGTGGTGCTGCCCCAGAGGGTGGAGCGGGTGCGCCAGGCGACGGTGCCCCGCTCGTCGACCAGTTCCGTCGGGGTGCCGACCAGATCCGTGACGATCGCGAAGAACCGCTGGTCGACCTCGCCCTGGTCGGCCGTGCGGATGCGTTCGGTCTGCGCCAGCGGATGCAGGCCGCGGTGCTCCCAGGTGAGGGTCACTTCCCGGGCCGAGCCGGCCGTGCGCGTCGTCTGCTCGCACAGGGTCGAGCCGTCCCAGGTGAACAGCACCTCCTCGGCGACCTCGCCGGCCTCTGTCAGCCGCTGCTTGGCCGTGCGCCGGCCCAGTTCGTCGTACCGGTAGCGCCAACGGGTTCCGTCCGGCGTCCGCACGGCGACCAGCCGGTCCTGGACGTCCCACTCGTAACGCCAGGTGTCGGGCTTGCGCGAGAGCCGGGGCTGCTGACGCAGGACGACGCGTCCCAGCGCGTCGTACTCATAGGTGACCCGGCCCGCCCGGGTCAGCCGCGTCCCCTCGTAGGAGCGGACCCCGGTGGCGGACTCGCCGCCCGGGTGGGACTCGGGCCAGGACGCCGAGGTCTGGTTGCCCGCCTCGTCGTACGCGTAGCGCTCGGTCCACTGCGCGGCCCGCACGGCGGTGACCCGTCCGGCCGGGTCCAGCTCGAACCGCCGTGGGCCGGCGTGCACGTCGTCGATCCCGGTGAGGGATCCGTCGGGGCGGTAGGAGTACCCGCGGCGCTGGATCAGCCTGCCGTCGTGACCGGTGACGGTCTGGTCCGCCAACCGGCCCCGGTCATCCCAGGTGCTGGAGAGGTTGAGCTGGTCACCGATCCGCCGCACGAGCTCGCGGCCTGCCGTGTCGTACTCGAAGGTGATCGTGCGACCCGAGGCTGTCATCTCGCGGCAGTGGCCGGCCTCGTCGAAGTTCCAGGAACTCACGGATCCCGCCGGGGTGGTGCGCCCGGTACGGCGGCCCAGCTCGTCGTAGGCGTACGTCAGCGTGCGCCCGTCGACCGTCTCCGAGCGCAGCCGGCCGGCGCTGTCGCGCAGCCGGGTCAGCGTGCCGTGCGGCCCCGCCGCATGGGCGAGCTTCCCGAACACGTCGTACTCCAGGGTGGTGACCGCCCCCTCGCACTCCCTGCGGACGATCTGCCCGAGCTCGTTGCGGTGGTAGACGGCCTGCCCGAGGGCGTTGGTCCGGCTCAGCAGCACACCCGCCGCGTCGTAGGCGTACGCCACGGTCCGGCCGTCGAAGTCGGTCTCGGCGATCAGCCGGCCCGCCGGGTCGTAGGTGTACGACCAGTGCAGGCCCTGGGGATTGGTGACCCGGGTGAGCTGGAGGTCGGCGTCGTGTTCGAAGGCGTGGCGCACCCCGTCGGGCCCGGTGCGTGCCACCAGGAGGTCGAAGTCGCCGTACTCGTAGGACGTGACCCCGCCCAGGGCATCGGTGTGGCGGACGCAGTTGCCCTCGCCGTCGTACTCCCAGGACTGCTCGGTGCCGTCCGGTTCGGTACGGCGCAGCAGGCGGCCCTCGGTACTCCAGGCCAGGCGGGCGGTGTTGCCGAGCGGGTCCGTGACGGAGACGGGGCGTCCGAAGGCGTCGCGTCGGTAGCGGGTCACGGCTCCCAGCGGGTCGGTGATCTCCAGCGGCAGTCCGGAGCGGTCGCAGCGGATGGAGGTGGTGCGGCCGAGGGCGTCGGTCAGCGAAGCCAGGTTGCCGCGCTCGTCGTAGGTGAAGGTGGTCGCGCTGCGGGCGCTGTCCGTCGCGGAGGTGATGTTGCCGCGCTCGTCGTAGGTGCGCCGGACCGTCGTGCCGTCGTGGCGGGTGAGGTGGGTCGGGCCGCCCTGATCGCCGTACCGGGCGGTCGCCTCGCGGCCGTCCGGCCGGATCAAGGAGACCAGCCGGCCGTCCTCGTCGTACGCCATGCGGCTGGTGCGGCCGAGCGGATCCGTCCGGGAGACCAGTCGGTTGAACCGGTCGTAGGCGAAGCGGGTGGCGGAGCCGGTGGCGTCGAACTCGGCGACGATCTGGGCCCGCTCGTTGACCTGGTACCGGCGTCGGTGTCCGAGGGCGTTCACGACGGTGGTGACGCTGTCGCCGTACTCGAACCGGGCGTTGAGGTGCCCGTTGGTGCCGGACTGGGCGACGCAGCGGTCGCGGTCGTCGTAGGCGTAGTCGAAGTGGCGGTCGTTGGTGTCGGTCCAGGAGATGATCCGGCCGTGGTCGTCGTAGCCGAACCGGAAGGGGCGGCCGCAGGAGTTGGTGACCTCGCTGAGGTGGCCGTCGGCGTAGCCGTAGCGCAGGATCTCGGTCCCGTCCGCCAGGGCGAGCCGGGAGATCCTGCCCTCGGCGGTGGTCAGTTTCAGATGGTAGCCACCGCTGTGGACCACCTCCTGAGGGGTGCCGGCCTCGTCGTGGACGAAGGAGACGTGGTTGCCGTTGCGGTCGTCGATCTGCACCAGGAGGGCCAGCTCGTCGCTGTGGACGGCGAAGTGCCACACACGGCCGGTGCGGGGGTCGGTGATGCGGTAACCGCGCCCGTCGGCGTCCCGGGAGAGCGGCCAGCGGTGGCCGTGCGTGGGCTGGACGGGGACGCCGGGCGCCGGGTGCGGGTAGGCCAGGACGCTGGAGTCCTCCCGCAGAAAGACGATGCCCTCGGCGTCGATCTCCAGCCGCTGGTCGATGGTGCTGGCCCAGGCCGGGCCGAACCACCGGCCCGCGCGGTAGGAGGACTCGAAGGTCCGCTCGAAGAGGAGCGGCAGGGTGCCGGGCAGGGCCACGTCGGTCTGGGTGAGGATCATGCGGCCGGTCGCGACGTCGACCGGGTCCTCCTCGCACACCTTGTCCTTGGACGAGTCGCGGGAGGGTCCGTCCGGGCCGTCCTTGTCGAGGTGCCTGCGACCGGGGCCCGGGAGGTCGTCAGCGTGCTTGGCGATCGACGCCGTCTTCTTCAGGGCGCCGAGGCCCTTGGTGCCGACGAGTTCGGGGAGGAGCTTGCCGATGCCCTCGCTGGGGTCCTTCATGAACTCGTCGAGCATCTGCTTGCCCGCGCCCATGGGGTCGTTGACCGCCACGGCCAGGCCTGCGACCGTCGAATTGAGGCTGGTCAGGTACTCGGCGGGGTGGGTCAGGTTGTAGGGGTCCATCGGGTTGACCGCGCGGACGAAGTTGACCAGGCCCGCCGTGCCCTTGACCACGCCGCCGGCGAGGTGGGTCTCGGCGAGCTCGAGGTAGTCCATGCCGTCTTTGAGCTGCTCGGCGTACGAGGGCTTGGGCGGGGCGGCGTCGCGGGCCGCGCGGACCGCCGTACGGGCCGTCTCCGCGACCTCGTTGCGCTGGGTGCGCGCGGTCTGGAGCTTGTCGTCGGCCGCCTTGAACAGCGGATCGGCGGGGTCGGTGAAGTCGTCGGCCGGCCGCGGCGGCAGCGTGTCCTTCTCCGCCTTCACCGCGGCCTTGTAGTCGGTGATCGACTTGTTGTAGGCGGTGCGCGCGTCCTGCGAGGCCTTCTTGGCCTTGTTGTACTCCTCCAGGGCCTCCTTGGCCTGGCCCTGCGCCCACTCGACGGTCTCCGCGAAGCGGCCCATCGCGTCCGCGGCCTTGCCGAAGGCCTCCGCCGCCTCGAACCAGCGCGGCGGCTCCTTGGCTATCGCCTCCCGGAACGCGTTCGCCGACGCGCCCTTCAGGCCATCGCCCTCCAGACCCTTCAGACCGTTGCCGACCATGGTGAAGGAGGCTTTGAAGTCGTTCAGGTGCGAGACCTGGGCGCGGATCTTCGACACGCTGCCGTAGACCAGCTTGTTCGGGTCCTCGGTCTGCCCGAGCTCCAGCTCGGAGACATCCGCGCCGAGCTGGTTGGCAGCGGAACGGCTCTTGTCGCGGACCCAGTCACCCGCCTCGTCGAGGCCGACTTCCTCCGCCACGTCGGCGACCTTGTCGCCGGTCCACTCGATCGCATCGCCGACGTCCTCGGCCCGGTCCTCGACCCAGTCCTCCGCCGAGTCCGGTACGAAGTCCCGCCAGCCCATCAGTTACCGCCCCCGTCGGCCTGGTCCAGCAGGTCCTTGATCGAGCCGATCTTCCCGCTGGAGGTCAGCTTGTCGCCCGTGTCCGACCAGGTCTGCTTGATGTCCTGCCGGCTCTTCTCGAAGGACTCCGCGCTGTAGTCCGGCTTGTAGACGTCCGCCCGCCAGATGTCGTCCCAGCTCTTCTGCTCGATCTCGTCCTCGCTCGCGTGCGGATTGCCGTACGCGGCGTTCGCGACGACCTTGAAGGCCCCCTGGAGGTACTGCTCTTCCTCCCACACCGTGCCCGCCGCGATGCCGAGGTTCCCGGCGAGGGTGCTGGCGTTCTGTACGAGACTGCGCACGCCCCACTCCCAGCGCTCGCAGAAGTCCTCGAAGTCGGTGGACAGACCCATGTGTCCGGCCTCCATCCCCGTCATCGACAAGTCACTGAAACCGGCGCCCTGGGAGGCACCGGCCGCATCCCCCGACTCGCGCAACTCGGCGATGGCCTTGCGAAGACCGTCCTGGATGTTCTTGACGGCTGCCGGCGAGACCTCGAGGTCCCCGTCGCCGGCCATCAGACGGCTTCCGCACGGTCGGGCCCGGCGTCCACGGCGTACGCGTCCGCAACGATCCCCACGACCGGCGGGAACAGCATCGAACCGCCCTCATCCGCCACATCGACGGCTACCCCGGTCGGACCGTCGACCGTGGGAATCACCGCGTCGACGAGACGGGCACCCAGGATCGAGAGGTAGTCCCACTCATGGACCCCGGCACCGCGCTGCACGGCGAAACGCGCCAGCGCCTCCTCGTCCGTGAACGCGTAGATCCAGCGGACACCGCCCTGCCACCCGGACATCAGACCGCCGTCATCGCCCCCGGACAGCGGCACGAGCAGCGCAGTGCGGCGGAATTCACCCAGCAAACGACCCGAATGCCCAGATCCGCCCCGCATGGCGGCTATCTCCTCAGCCAGTCCCATCATGTCCCCTGTCCCCGATGGCAGTCAGCAGTCCCCGATTCGCACACGTTACTAAGAGGAACGCAGGGTTCAAACGGTTCCACCCCGGCCGATGGCCTGCCCCCGCCAGGAGGCCTGCCATCGGTTCGGTGCCGGGCGCGCCGCTGCGACCAGCGGGTCAGGCGTGGTTGACGGGGAGGACGTCCGGGGAGAGGGCACCGGCGTGGGCCGAGGCCGAGGTCATCCGCTTGCGGTGGTGGCGGCGGCAGAGGACCTCGTAGCCGATCTCCTCCGGGGAACGGTTGACGTCGCCGACGACGACCTGCTCGCCCTCCACGACCATCTCACCACCCACCGTGCGGGCGTTGTGCGTGGCACGGGCCCCGCACCAGCACATCGCCTCGACCTGGAGGGTCTCCAGCCGGTCGGCCAGCTCGATCAGCCGCTGCGAGCCCGGGAACAGCTTGGTACGGAAGTCTGTCGTGATACCGAAGGCGAAGACGTCCAGATCGAGGTCGTCCACCACCCGCGCCAGCTGGTCGATCTGCTCGGGCGCCAGGAACTGCGCCTCGTCCACGATCACGTAGTCAACCCGGTCGCCCTTGGACATCTGCCCCACCAGGTACCCGTAGAGATCCAGGCCGGGGGCCGCCTCGACCGCCTCCGTCACCAGTCCCAGGCGCGAGGAGAGCTTGCCCTGCCCCGCCCGGTCGTCCCGGGTGAAGATCACGCCTTGGAGCCCACGAGCGGACCGGTTGTGGCCGATCTGGAGAGCCAGAGTGCTCTTTCCGCAGTCCATCGTTCCGGAGAAGAACACCAGCTCGGGCATGGGAAGTACGGGACCTTTCGGGTCGTGGGCGGCAGGCAGGGGCGGAGGAGGAAGGGGTCGGTCAGGTGCGGATCTCGAGCAGCGGGACGAGCTGCTCGGCGGCGGTCATGGAGCCGTGCATGCCGACGAGGGCGGACTCGTTGGGCTCCTTGCGCGAGGCGGTGATGGCCACATCGGCCTGGGCGGCCGCGACCACGTCGCCGATCCGGCCGAGCACGCGCTCGTCGCACTCCCCCGGCGCGCCGAACCAGCCCAGCTCCAGGGCTTCTTCACGGCTCGCGATCCAGAACCGGTCGCCCAGCACCTCGCGCCACACCGTCAGGACGTCGGCCTCCGCGCCCGGTACGGCGTACACGTGCCGGGCCCGGCCCTCGCCGCCGAGCAGGGCCACGCCGGCGCCCAGCTCCCAGTCCTCGTCGAAGTCGATCCGGGAGTCCTCGTCGAAGGGGACGTCCACCATGCCGTGGTCGGCGGTCACGTACAGCGCGGTGCGCGGCGGGAGTTGCTCGGCGAGCCGCTGCACCAGCCGGTCGACGTACATCAGCTGGCCGCGCCAGGCGTCGGAGTTCACGCCGTGCCGGTGGCCGGCCCCGTCGAGCTCGCTGAAGTACGTGTACACCAGGGAGCGGTCGCCGGCCGCGAGGCGCTCGGCCGCGAGGTCCATCCGCTCCTCGCCGGTCATCCGGCCGAGGAAGGTGCCGCCGCTCAGCGCGATCTTGGTGAGCGGGGTGGTCTGGAAGGCGGGCGAGGACACCTGGGCCGTGGCCACCCCCGCCTTGTCGGCCTGCTGGAAGACGGTCGGGTACGGCTGCCAGGGCTTCGGCTGGGTCCAGGGGTACCAGCGGAGCTGGTTCATGAGTTCGCCGGTGGCCGGATTGCGCACGGCGTAGCCGGGCAGGCCGTGCCGCGCGGGCGGCAGGCCGGTGCCTACGGAGGCCAGCGAGGTGGCGGTGGTCGCCGGGAAGCCTGCCGTTATCGGCCGGCCGGTGCCGCCGCGCGAGCTGCCGAGGAGCGAGGTCAGGTACGGGGCCTCGTCCGGGTGGGCCTTGATCTGCTCCCAGCCCATGCCGTCGACCAGGAACACGCAGTTCCGGTCGGCCGGGGTCAGCTCGGCGATGGCGGCGGTGAACCCGGGGACGCCCTGGCCGGCCACGAGGGTCGGCAGCAGGTCGGCGAGCGAGCCGGTGCCGTACTCCGGCACGGGGGCGCCGGCCAGGTCCAGCAGCTCCGGCTCGTCCCAGTTCGACGGTGCGGAGTAGGCCATCAGCGGGCGGAGGTGGAGGTGGCTGCCGTTGCCTCGCTGAGGGCCTGCGCGAAGACGAGGGTCTGGCGGACCGCCTCCGGGCCGTCGCCGGCCTCGCTCACGCGCAGGCTGAGGTCGTCGGCGGTGGAGTTGCCGGTGTAGCCGTGGTCGGAGTCGCAGTTCGGGTCGCCGCAGGCGGCGGGCTCCAGGTCGATCCGCGAGACCGCGCCCCAGCCGATGGTCAGGACGACCTCGCGGGGCAGGGTGCCGGGGGTGTACGACTCGGGGTTGGCGACGACGCGGCTGAGCACCACGGAGGAGATCGCGCCGATCTTGACCGACTCGGTCGAGGTGGTCGCGTACGGGGACGGGGACCCGGCGTCGGCGGCCTGCTCGTCGGTGTGGCTCACGATGAAGCGGTTGCCGGTCAGGACCAGGACGGTGACGTGCCGGCGCACCTCGTTGGAGTCGAAGGTCGTCTCCTGGTGGACCAGGTACGACGAGATCGGCTCGCCGCCCACCGCGGCCTCCACGGCCTCGGCCACGAGGGCCGGGTAGTAGCCGCTGCGCTCGATCGCCGTGCGCAGCCCCTGGGTCGTCGTACCGGATTTCGCCATGGGGTCCATCCTAAGGCCCGTACGGGGCACCCCGGGCGCCCAAGGGCCTGCCTTCCGGACCGGGCCCTCGGACCGGCTCAATAGCTGGGGAGTGTCCGGGGGCCGAGATCGGTGCGGGCGGGCGGGTGGGCCACCCGGACCGTGGCGCTGAGCACGGAGAGGCCCTCCGTGGCGACGACGACGGGCTCGAGGGTGACTCCCACCACTTCGGGGTGGTCGTCCACGAGCCGGGACAGCCGGAGCAGGAGCTCCTCGAGGGCCGGGGTGTCGACGGGGTCGCTGCCGCGCCAGCCGAAGAGGAGGGGAGCGGTCCGGATGGACCGGATCAGCCCGGCGGCGTCCCGCTCGGTGGCCGGGACGAGCCGGTGGGCGGTGTCGCCGAGCAGCTCGGAAGCGACGCCGGCGAGCCCGAAGGACAGGACGGCGCCGGCCGCGGGGTCGATGACGGACCTCACGACGGTGTCGACCCCGCGGGGCACCATGGCCTGGACGACGGGGAGCAGCTCGCCGGGCGTCCCGAGGAGGTCGGTGAGCTCCTCGTACGAACGGCGCAGATCGGCCTCGCCTCCGAGGTCGAGGCGTACGCCGCCGAGGTCCGCGCGGTGGCGCAGGTGCGGGGCGGTGGTCTTGAGGGCGACCGGGTAGCCGAGGGCCCGGGCGGCCCTGACCGCGTCGTCCGCGGTGGGCGCGGGCAGGGTGGGGAGCACCCGGATCCCGTACCGGGCGAGCAGTGCGACGGCGTCGGCCTCGGTGAGGGTGAGGACGGCGTCGCCGGCATCGGCCAGGAGGCCGGCGAGCTGGGCGGCGGCTCCGGCCTCGTCGATGTCCTCGTACTCGGGCACCTGCCCGGCCTCGGCGTTGGCCCGCCGCCACTGCCCGTACCGGACGGCCTCGGCGACGGCCCGTACCGCCCTCTCGGCTGCCGGATACGCCGGAATCCGCACGTCCGTTCCGGCCCCGCCGGCGTTCGAGGCACGGAGGCGGGGGGACAGGGCCCCCGGAAGCGGCGCCGCACCCAGGCCCGCCGGGGAGAGGGCGTCGACGAGCTCCGCCAGCTCCACGTGGACTACGGCCACCGGCTTGCCGGGATGCCCGGCCACCGCACCCCGAAGGGCCTCGGCCAGGTCGTCCTGCGGCTCCTGCTCGTTCACCCACGGAATCACGGTGACGATCACCGCATCGTTCTCGGCGGAGGCCAGCGCCGTGCCCAGCGCCTCCCGGAAGTCCTCCGGCGTCGCCGCCGTGGTCAGGTCCAGCGGGGCCCCCGGCCGCAGCCTCTGCGTGAGGCAGGCGTCGTAGGTGAGGACACCCAGCGACTCCGAGTTCCCGAGGATCGCCACGCGCGGCCCGGCCGGCAGCGGCTGCGAGGCCAGCAGCAGCCCGACGTCCACCAGCTCCGTCACGGTGTCGACGCGGATCACCCCGGCCTGCCGGAGCAGCGCCGAGACCGTGGCGTCCGGGAGCCTGGTCCCCGGGACCACGTGCCCGGCCGGGGTGTGGCGGCCGCCCTTCGCGACGACCACCGGCTTCACGGCTGCCGTCCGCCGCGCGAGCCGCGTGAACTTCCGCGGGTTGCCCAGGGTTTCGAGGTACATCAGCGCGACGTCGGTGGCCTCGTCCTCGTACCAGTACTGCAGGATGTCGTTGCCGGAGACGTCCGCCCGGTTGCCCGCCGAGACGAAGGACGACAGGCCCTCGCCGCGCCGCAGCAGTGCGGAGAGCAGCGAGATGCCGATCGCCCCGGACTGGGTGAACAGCCCGATGCGGCCCCGGATCGGCGCGGGCGCCGGGGTCAGGGAGGCGTTGAGTCCGACCTCCGGCGCGGTGTTGATCACGCCGTACGCGTTCGGCCCGATCAGCCGCATCCCGTACGAGCGCACCTGGCGCACCAGTTCGCGCTGCCGGTCGAGCCCGGCGGCGCCGCTCTCCCCGTAGCCGGCGGAAAGCACCACCAGCCCCTGCACCCCGTGCTCCCCGCACGCGGCCACGGCCTCGGGGACGCGCTCGGCGGGGATCGCGATCACCGCGAGGTCGACCGGGGAGTCGATGTCGCCGAGCGCGCGGTAGGCCCGTACGCCGTCCAGCAGGTCGGTGGTGACGGCCTCGTTCACGGCGTACAGGTGGCCTTGGAAGCCGCCGTCGCGCAGGTTCCGCAGGGCCGCCGCGCCGACTCCCCCGCCGGAGCGGCTGACTCCGATCACCGCCACCGAACCGGGGGCCAGCAGCCGCTGCACGGAGCGGGCCTCGGCGCGCTGCTCGCGGGCGCGCTGCACGGCCAGGGACTCTGCGGTGGGTTCGAGGTCGAGGGTGAGGTGGACGGAGCCGTCCTCGAAGCTGCGCTTCTGCTGGTAGCCGACGTCGGTGAAGACCTTGATCATCTTGCTGTTGGCGGGCAGCACCTCGGCCGCGAACCGGCGGATGCCCCGCTCCCGGGCGACCGCGCCGATGTGTTCGAGGAGGGCAGAGGCGACCCCGCGGCCCTGATGGGCGTCCTGGACGAGGAAGGCCACCTCCGCCTCGTCGGCGGGGGCGGAGGCGGGCCGGCCGTCGGGGCCGATCCGGTCGTAGCGGACGGTGCCGATGAACTCCTCGCCGATGGTCGCCGCGAGGCCGACCCGGTCCACGTAGTCGTGGTGCGTGAAGCGGTGCACGTCGCGGTCGGACAGCCGGGGGTAGGGCGCGAAGAAGCGGTAGTACTTCGACTCGTCGGAGACCTGCTCGTAGAAGCTGACCAGCCGGCCCGCGTCCTCCGTGGTGATGGGCCTGATCCGGGCGGTGCCGCCGTCGCGCAGGACGACGTCCGCTTCCCAGTGGGCCGGGTACGAGGGGTCCGACGCGGTGGTCATGCGGCGATCTTAAGGCCAGGACAGGCCGGACAGCCCCTGCGCGGCGCGCGAGGCAAGTAGGGGCAAATGAGTGCAAGCTGGGGTAGGTCGAACGGCGGAGGATCCGGGCCGAAGGTCGGTCGGAGCATTCGAGGCGTCGTGAGAGACTGGTCTAGACAACCGTAAGAACCCTGAAGGGCATCACCATGGCAGAGCGCCGCGTCAACGTCGGCTGGGCCGAGGGCCTGCACGCTCGTCCCGCCTCGATCTTCGTCCGCGCGACGACCGCTTCCGGCGTCCCGGTGACCATCTCGAAGGCCGACGGGAACCCCGTCAACGCCGCGTCCATGCTCGCGGTGCTGGGCCTGGGTGCCCAGGGCGGCGAGGAGATCATCCTCGCGTCCGACGCCGAGGGCGCCGAGGCGGCGCTGGACCGCCTCGCGAAGCTGGTCGCCGAGGGTCTCGAGGAGCTCCCCGAGACCGTCTGACCCTTCGGGTTCGCCCCGGGCATGTGACGAAGCCGCGGCCGCCGGAATTCCGGATGCCGCGGCTTCGCCGTTTTCAGGAATTCCATCGTCCGCGCCGGGCGAGCGCGAATGCACTGCCAATGTGCCGTGAATTAGGCCGCCGCTCCACATTAATACGCGCTATTTGTTAATGCGGACCGCTCGCCATGTTTACGGGATGTTGCGAAGTCCTCACGCGCAGACGGTGCGCCCCGGCCGCCCGGTCCGCGTGGATCGCCGTGAGCGCCCGCGCCCGCTCGGCGTCCCCGCGCGCCAGCGCGTCCACGATCGCCCCGTGCTCCGCCCAGGACTCCACGGGCCGGGCCGGCGCCTCCACGGCGTACATCCACGCGATCTTGTGCCGCATCTGCGTGAGCAGCGCGATCAGCCCGGGGCTGCCGGAGGCCTGGGCGAGCGTCTCGTGGAACCAGCCTCCCAGGGACCGCAGATCCTCCCCTTGACCCCGCCTGGCCCGCTCCTGGCCCAGCCTGACCAGCCCGCGCAGCACCTTGAGGTGGGCCTCGGTCCGCCGGCGGGCGGCCCGGGCCGCTGCCAGCGGCTCGATCAGCATCCGCAGTTCCAGGAGGTCGGCCGCCTCCTGCTCGGTGGGCTCGGCAACGCAGGCACCCGCATGCCGCCGGGTGGTGACGAAGCCCTCGGACTCCAGGGTCCGCAGCGCCTCACGGACCGGGACGCGGGAGACCCCGTACCGGCGGGCCAGCAGCTCCTCGGTCAGCCGGCCGCCCGGCTCGAAGACTCCGGAGACGATGTCGTCGCGGATTGCCGTGCATACCGCGTGCGCAGGAATACGCAAGTCCGGACCTCCGCCTATTTCCGACTGTCGACGCCATTGCCGCGACCGTGCTGGGATCGTACTGGGACTCTATTGCAACACGCGATGTTTTCCGAGCGCAGACGGAAATCGCGAATATTTACAGCCACAATGCGGCCGCTTGCGGCCACAACGCGAAGGCCCCGGCTCGGGGAGCCGGGGCCTTCGGTGAAGTGCTGCGGGTCAGACGTCGACGCCGTGGTTGCGCAGGTACGCGACCGGGTCGATGTCCGAGCCGTACTGGGAGCCGGTGCGGGCCTCGAAGTGCAGGTGCGGGCCGCTGGAGTTGCCGGTGGAGCCCGACAGGCCGATCTGCTGGCCCGGGGTGACCTGCTCGCCGACGGAGACGCTCAGCGAGGTCATGTGGCCGTACTGGGTGTAGGTGCCGTCGTTGTGCTTGATGACGACGTTGTTGCCGTACGCCCCGCCCCAGCCGGCCTCGACCACGGTGCCGGAGCCCACCGCGTGCACCGAGGTGCCGGAGGCCGCGTGGAAGTCGATGCCGGTGTGGCTGCCGGAGGACCACATGCCGCCGCCCGCGTGCCACTGGGTGCTGATGTAGGAGCCGTCGACGGGGGCGACGAAGGTGTTGAGGCGCTTGCGCTCCTCCTCGCGGGCGGCGCGCTCGGCGGCCTCGCGCTCGGCCTTCGCCTTCTCCTCGGCCTTCTGCTTGGCCTCGGCGGCGCGCGCCGCAGCGTCGGCCTCCGCCTTCGCCTTGGCGGCCGCGGCTTCTGCCGCGTGCTCCTGGGCCTCGGCCTGGGCCTCGATCTGGACGGGAAGGTCCTCGGCCGTCACGACGGCGTTCAGGCCGGTGTCCTCCATGGAGGGGGCCTTGTCCGACGCGGCGAACGCCGGGCCTGCGAGGGAGCCGACGACACCGGTGGTGGCGAGGGCGGCGATGCCGGCGTAGCCGGCGGTCTTGCGGCTCAGACGACTGGAACCACGGTGCTTACCGGCGGCACGACTGCCAAACGCCATGAAGGGGCTGATCCTTTCCTTCCTTCTCGCCTACCGGGTTAGCTGACGGGTTCGGAGCAGGAAGGTCTCCTACGGGCCCCCTCTGACGAGGCGGTCCGATTCACCCCAGGGACACATGTGGGTCCCCGGCTCCCCAGGCTCGCGCCTGACGGGGACTCGGCGATCGCTGCCCGGTGCCGCGGATGCGGCGCGTACAACTGACGGACAGCACGGCCGACGCTAGGCGGATCATCAGTCAATCGCCAAACAGACACGCCTTTTTGTTGCGTACGCCACACCGCATACAAGCAACCTCTCCACTAAACAGACAAAAGGGGCTCCGGTGGACAAGCCGCTGGAGCCCCTTGGGATGTCCGTCAGTTGGTGACGACGGTGACCTCACCGATCCCGAGCGCCCGCACCGGCGCCTCGATCTGCGAGGCGTCGCCCACCAGCACGGTGACCAGGCGGTCCACCGGGAAGGCGGCCAGGACGGCCGACGTCGCCTCCACCGTGCCCGTTTGGGCCAGCTGCGCGTACAACCGGGCCTGGTAGTCGTCCGGGAGCTCCTGCTCGACCTGGTCGGCGAGCGTGCCGGCGACGGCCGCGGCCGTCTCGAACTTCAGCGGGGCCACGCCCACCAAGTTCTGCACCGCCACGTCCCGTTCGGCGTCGGTCAGGCCGCCCTCCGCGAGGGTGCGGAGCACCTTCCAGAGGTCGTCGAGCGCCGGGCCCGTGTTGGGGGTGTCCACGGAGCCGCTGATGGCGAGCATCGAGGCGCCCTTGCCGTCGGCGGTGGAGCGCAGCACCTGGCCGAAGGAGCGCACGCCGTACGTGTACCCCTTCTCCTCGCGCAGCACCTTGTCCAGTCGCGAGGTGAGGGTGCCGCCCAGGCAGTACGTGCCGAGCACCTGCGCCGCCCAGACCCGGTCGTGCCGGTCCGGCCCGATCCGGCCGATGAGCAGCTGCGTCTGGACCGCGCCGGGCCGGTCCACGATGACCACGCGGCCGCTGTCGTCGGCGGTCACCGGCGGCACCGGGAGCGCCGCGGCGGTGTTGCCGGTCCAGGTGCCCAGGGTGTCGGCCAGTACGGCGTCCAGGTCGATGCCGGTCAGGTCGCCGACGACCACCGCGGTGGCGGTGGCGGGGCGTACGTGGGCCTCGAAGAAGGCACGCACGGCCGCGGAGTCGATCCGGGCGACCGTCTCCTCCGTGCCCTGGCGCGGGCGGGACATCCGCAAGGTGGCCGGGAAGAGCTCCTTGGAGAGCTGCTTGGCGGCGCGGCGCTGCGGGTTGGCCAGCTCGTGCGGGATCTCGTCGAGCCGGTTGCGCACCAGCCGGTCGACCTCGCTGTCGGCGAAGGCGGGCGCGCGCAGCGCCTCGGCGAGCAGGCCCAGCGCCTTGGCCAGCCGGGAGGCCGGGACCTCCAGGGAGACGCGCACGCCCGGGTGGTCGGCGTGCGCGTCGAGCGTGGCGCCGCAGCGCTCCAGCTCGGCCGCGAACTCCTCGGCGGAGTGCTTGTCGGTGCCCTCGGACAGCGCGCGGGCCATGATGGTCGCCACGCCGTCCAGGCCCTGGGGCTCGGCGTCGAGCGGCGCGGCGAGGTTGACCTCGACGGCGACGACCTGCTGGCCGGGGCGGTGGCAGCGCAGCAGGGTCAGCCCGTTGGACAGCGAGCCCCGCTCGGGGGCCGGGAAGGCCCAGGGCCGGGCCTGGCCGGCCTGCGGCTGCGGGTGGAAGGTCATCGTGACGGCTGCGGTGTCGCTCACTGCTCCGCCCCCTCGTTCTCGTCGTTCTCGTCGGCCCCGTCGGCCTCTGCCGGGAGCGGCTCGTACACCAGCACCGCGCGGTTGTCGGGGCGCAGTCGGGCCGCGGCCACGGCCTGCACCTCCTCGGCGGTGATGTCGAGGACCCGCTGGACGGCGCTGAGCGCCAGCTGCGGGTCGCCGAACAGTACGGCGAAGCGGCAGAGTTCGTCGGCGCGGCCGGCCACCGTGCTCAGCCGGTCCAGCCACTCGCGCTCCAGCTGCGCCTGGGCGCGCTCCATCTCCTCGGCCGTCGGGCCCTCGGCGGCGAACCGCGCGAGCTCCTCGTCGACGGCCGCCTCGATGTCGGGCACCTCGACCCCGCTGGAGGTCTTCACGTCCAGCCAGCCGAGCGAGGGCGCGCCGGCGAGCCGCAACATGCCGAAGCCGGCCGCGACCGCCGTCTGGTCGCGGCGTACCAGGCGGTTGTGCAGCCGGGAGGACTCGCCGCCGCCCAGGACGGTCAGCGCCACGTCGGCGGCGTCGCACTCGCGGGTGCCGTCGTGCGGGAGCCGGTAGGCGGCCATCAGCGCGCGGGCCGGAACCTCCTCGACGATCTCCTCGCGCAGCTCCCGGCCCATGATCTCGGGCAGCGTGCCGTCGCGCGGCGGCTGCTTGCCGTCGTGCCCGGGGATGGTGCCGAAGTACTTCTCGACCCAGGCGAGCGTCTGCTGGGGGTCGATGTCACCGACGACCGACAGCACCGCGTTGTTGGGCGCGTAGTTCGTACGGAAGAAGGCGCGGGCGTCCTCCAGGGAGGCCGCGTCCAGGTCGGCCATGGAGCCGATCGGCGTGTGGTGGTACGGGTGGCCCTCGGGGTACGCCAGGGCGGTCAGCTTCTCGAAGGCCGTGCCGTACGGGACGTTGTCGTACCGCTGGCGGCGTTCGTTCTTGACGACGTCGCGCTGGTTCTCCATGGACTCGTCGTCCAGGGCGGCGAGCAGCGAGCCCATCCGGTCCGCCTCGAGCCAGAGCGCAAGCTCCAGCTGGTGGGCCGGCATGGTCTCGAAGTAGTTGGTGCGCTCGAAGCTGGTCGTGCCGTTGAGCGAACCCCCGGCACCCTGGACGAGCTCGAAGTGGCCGTTGCCGGGTACGCTCGCCGAGCCCTGGAACATCAGGTGCTCGAAGAGGTGAGCCAGACCGGTTCGCCCCTTGACTTCATGGCGCGAGCCGACGTCGTACCAGAGGCAGACCGCGGCGACCGGGGTCAGGTGATCCTCGGAGAGCACCACGCGCAGGCCGTTGGCCAGCCTGTGCTCGGTCGCTGTGAGGCCGCCGGAGCCGGCCTGGGCTGTGGCCGTGTGACCCATGGGCATGTGGTCCCTTCGATCGCGATGCAGAGATTTCCGTCAGACCTGCCACTGTATGCAAGCGCGTCGGGGACCGGAGAAGTTCCCGGCTCAGACCTGGGTCGGAGTCGGCGTTGTCGGTGCCTCGGGCCACAATGGTCCGCGACAACCCCCGTCAGCCCCTCTCGCACCACCCGCCAGACCACCCGCAAGACCCCCAGCACACCTTCTTTCTTGGTTAAGGAGCCGCGCAGCGATGGCCCGCCGCAGCACGAAGACCCCGCCGCCGGAGGATTTCGAGGAGAAGATCCTCGACATCGACGTCGTCGACGAAATGCAGGGCTCCTTCCTCGAGTACGCGTACTCGGTGATCTACTCCCGCGCCCTGCCCGACGCCCGCGACGGCATGAAGCCGGTACACCGGCGCATCGTCTACCAGATGAACGAGATGGGCCTGCGCCCCGACCGCGGCTACGTGAAGTGCGCCCGCGTCGTCGGCGAGGTCATGGGCAAGCTGCACCCGCACGGTGACGCGTCGATCTACGACGCGCTCGTGCGCATGGCCCAGCCCTTCTCGATGCGGCTGCCCCTGGTCGACGGCCACGGCAACTTCGGCTCGCTCGGCAACGACGACCCGCCGGCCGCGATGCGTTACACCGAGTGCAAGATGGCGGACGCCACGTCGCTGATGACGGAGTCGATCGACGAGGACACCGTCGACTTCACCGCCAACTACGACGGCCAGGAGCAGGAGCCGGTCGCGCTGCCCGCGGCGTACCCGAACCTGCTGGTGAACGGCGCCTCCGGGATCGCGGTCGGCATGGCCACCAACATGCCCCCGCACAACCTGGGCGAGGTCATCGCGGCCGCCCGCCACCTGATCCGCTACCCGCAGGCGGACCTGGAAGCGCTGATGCGCTTCGTGCCGGGTCCGGACCTGCCCACGGGCGGCCGGATCGTCGGCCTCTCGGGGATCAAGGACGCCTACGAGAACGGTCGCGGCACGTTCAAGATCCGCGCGACGGTCGCGGTGGAGAACGTGACGGCCCGCCGCAAGGGCCTGGTCGTCACCGAACTGCCCTTCACGGTCGGCCCCGAGAAGGTCATCGCGAAGATCAAGGACCTGGTCGGCTCGAAGAAGCTCCAGGGCATCGCGGACGTCAAGGACCTCACGGACCGCTCGCACGGCCTGCGCCTGGTCATCGAGATCAAGAACGGCTTCCACCCGGAGGCCGTGCTGGAGCAGCTCTACAAGCTGACGCCGATGGAGGAGTCCTTCGGCATCAACAACGTCGCGCTGGTCGACGGCCAGCCGCTGACGCTCGGCCTCAAGGAGCTGCTCGAGGTCTACCTCGACCACCGCTTCGAGGTCGTGCGCCGCCGCAGCGAGTTCCGCCGGACCAAGCGCCGCGACCGGCTGCACCTGGTCGAGGGCCTGCTGGTTGCCCTGATCGACATCGACGAGGTCATCCGGATCATCCGGGACAGCGACAACTCGGCGCAGGCGAAGCAGCGGCTCATCGAGCGCTTCTCGCTGAGCGAGATCCAGACCCAGTACATCCTGGACACCCCGCTGCGCCGGCTCACCCGCTTCGACCGGATCGAGCTGGAGTCCGAGCGCGACCGCCTCACCGGCGAGATCGACGAGCTGACCGGGATCCTCGAGTCCGACACGGAGCTGCGCAAGCTGGTCTCCACGGAACTGGCGGCGGTCGCGAAGAAGTTCGGCACCGAGCGCCGTACGGTCCTGCTGGAGTCGGCGGGGACGGCCGTCGCCGCGGTTCCGCTGGAGGTCGCGGACGACCCGTGCCGGGTCCTGCTGTCCTCCACGGGCCTGCTGGCGCGCACCGCCAACGGCGAGGCGCTGCCGGAGGAGGAGGGCGGCGCCCGCGCTAAGCACGACCTGATCGTCTCGCAGGTCGCCGCGACCGCCCGGGCCGATGTCGGCGTGGTCACCTCGTACGGGCGCCTGCTGCGGCTGTCGGTGATCGACCTGCCGCAGCTGCCGGACACCCACGCCGCGCCGAACCTGGCGGGCGGCGCCCCGGTCGGGGAGTTCCTCTCCGGGCTGGAGGCGGACGAGAAGGTGATCTGCCTGACCTCGCTGGACGAGTCCTCGCAGGGCCTGGCCCTGGGCACCGAGCAGGGCGTGGTCAAGCGGGTCGTGCCGGACTACCCGGCGAACAAGGACGAGCTGGAGGTCATCACCCTCAAGGAGGGCGACCGGATCGTCGGCGCGGTCGAACTGCGCACGGGCGAGGAGGACCTGGTCTTCCTCACCGACGACGCCCAGCTGCTGCGCTACCCCGCGGGCCAGGTGCGCCCGCAGGGCCGCCCGGCGGGCGGCATGGCGGGCATCAAGCTCGCCGAGAACGCCAAGGTGATCCACTTCTCGGCGATCGACCCGGCGCGCGACGCCGTGGTGTTCACGGTGGCGGGCTCGCAGGGGACGCTGGACGACTCGATGCTGTCCGGAAAGCTCACCCCGTTCGACCAGTACCCGCGCAAGGGCCGGGCCACCGGCGGCGTGCGCTGCCAGCGGTTCCTGAAGGGCGAGGACCTGCTGGTACTGGCCTGGGCCGGCAACGCACCGGTCCGCGCTGCCGCGGCGAACGGCAGCCCGGCCGAACTGCCGGCCGTGGACCCGCGCCGCGACGGCTCGGGTGCCGCGCTGCCCGCGGTCGTCGCCGCGCTGGCGGGGGGCGTGCTGTAGGACGTACGGCGGCGTTCGGGTGGTGCGACCGGGGGGACGTACCACCCGAATGCCGACTAGTGTTTTCCCTCCGGGTGTTGGTGGGGGGGAGTACACAGCTGATGAGTCGTCGGTCGGGCGGATTGATCGGGGACTGGGCCGAGGCCCAGCGCCGGCAGCAGCAGACACAGCTGATCCAGCAGCGGGAGGCCGAGCGCCGGCAGCACTCCTACGAACGGGACCGGCAGCGGGCCCACGAACGCGACGCGAACCGGAGCCACCGGCAGTACCGCGAGGCCGAGGCCCTACGGCGCACCGCGCAGTTCGACGCCGAGGTCGACGCCCTCAAGGGCCTGTTGGTCGCGGGCTGCCGGGCACCGGCGTTCCGGATATCTGCCCTGGCCCGGTCCGAGCAACTGGAATCCTTCGACCCCGGGGCCCTGGCGCAGCCGGTGCCGATGCCACGCATCGACCAGTTCCAGCAGCAGAGCAGCGGCTGGACGCTCGGGTCGAGCCACCGGGCCCAGGCGGAGCGGGAGGCTCACGCCCGGTACACCCAGGCCTGGCAGGCCGCGAACGCCGCGGAGGCGCAGCGGCAACAGCAACTGGCGGCGTACCGGCAGCAGTACGACCGGTGGGCGGAGCAGCAGCTCGCCGGGGTGCGGGCGCACAACAGCGGGCTCACCGAGCTGGCCGGCGCCCTGCGCTCGGGCGACGCGGAGGCGGCGGTGGAGTACTTCTCGGCCGCCCTGTACGCCTCGACGGCCTGGCCCGAGGCGCTGCCCAGGCAGGTGGCGGCCGCGTACGACCCTGCGGCCCGCCAGCTGGTGCTGGACTGGGAGCTCCCCGGGTACGCGGTGGTGCCGGAGGCCAGGTCGGTGCAGTACCTGCCGAGCACGGACCAGGACAGGGTGAAGCCCCGCCCGGTCACGGAACGGCGGGCGCTGTACCGGGACCTGCTGGCGCAGTGCATGCTGCTGGTGGTGCGCGAGCTGTACGCGGCGGACGAGTTCGGCGTACTGGACTCGGTCGTGGTCAACGGGTTCGTGGACTGCCACGATCCGGCGACGGGGCAGGAGACGCGGTTCGTACTCTCCTCCGTGCCGGCGGCGCGCAGCGCTTTCGCGGGGCTGCGGCTGGAGCAGGTCAGCGCGGTGGACTGTCTGGTGTCGGGGCTCGGCGGGCAGCTGTCGGCGCGCCCCGACCAGCTGACGGCGGTACGCCCCGGGCGCCGGCCCGAAGAGGTCGGCGGGGGCGTCGTCAGCCACGGCGGGCAGGCGGGCGACGCGGACGAGGACGAGCCGGATCTGTTCGTGATGGATCCGATCGCCTTCGAGAACCTGGTGGCGGAGCTCTTCAGGGCGATGGGCATGGAGGCGGTGACCACGCAGCGGTCGGGCGACGGCGGAGTGGACGTGGAGGCGCTGGACCCGGCCCCGATCCGGGGCGGGCGGATCGTGGTGCAGGTCAAGCGCTACCGGAACACGGTGCCGCCGACGGCCGTGCGTGATCTGTACGGCACGGTCCAGGACAAGGGGGCGAACAAGGGGGTGCTGGTCACCACCGCGTCCTTCGGGCCCGGGTCGTACACCTTTGCCAACGGCAAGCCGCTGGAGTTGGTTCCCGGGGCGGACCTGGTCGAGCTGCTCCACCAGTACGGGTTGCGCGGCCGGCTCGGCGGCGGTCCGGCGCAGCGCGCGACCGAGCCGGAGCCCGCCGCCCCTTCGGCGGACCACAACGTGCTCGGCATGTCCTGGTCGGGCGCGGTCGCCCTGGACGTGTGCGCCCTCGTCTGCGCAGGCAACCGGGTGCTGAGCGAAGACCACTTCGTGTTCTTCAACAACCCGCGGACCCCGGACGGTTCGGTACGGGCCCGCGCCCACTCGGCCCCCGACAAGGCCGCGCTGGAGGTCTCCTTCGACGCCCTGCCCGAGCCCGCCGACCGCCTGGTCCTCGTCGCCGCGATCGACCCGGAGGCCGATCCGCACGCCGACCTCGCCGGGTTCACAGACGCCCACATCCGCCTGCTGTCCCCCGGCGGCGAGGAACTCGGCCGACTGGACGTCTCCGACGGGCGCGCCGGCGAGACCGCCCTGGTCCTCGGCTCGTTCCGGCGCCGCTCCAACGGCGACTGGGACTTCGTGATCGGCGGCAAGGGCTACCGCGGCGGCCTCGAGGACCTCCTCCGCGAATACGGCGTCGAGGTCGCCTGACCCCGGGCGTCGCGTCCTACAGGTCTGCGGATTCGGGGTCGGAATCGGGATCAAGATCGGAATCGGGATCGCCGTACGGCTCGGGGTCGTACGGCTCCGGCTCCGGCTCGGTTTCCGCCTCCGCCGGGCGGTCGACGTAGCGGAGCACGCCCCACATGCTCTCCGGGGGCGCGTGCTGCGGAGCCGGTTCGCGGCAGGCCTCCAGCTCACGGAGCAGGGCGGGGCCGTCCGTACCGGCGCCGATCAGGACCAGCTGCGTCAGTCTGGCCTCGCCCCGGCCCCAGGGCTGCGGGGCGAACCGGAGGAAGCGGCCGACGGCGTGGACCTCGTAGCGCTCCTCGTGGCCGGGGACTCCGAAGTAGGCATAGCCCTTGATCCGGTACAGCCCGGCCGGCCGCCGGTCGAGGAAGTCGATGAACCGGCGCGGGTTCATGGCCTGGTCGGACACGAACTCCGTGCTCTCGTACACCGTGTGGGCGTGCCCGGTGTGGTCCCCGTCCTCCTCGTGCTCCGCGTCGCCTGCATCAACTGCGTCGAGCGCGTCCCTGGCCTGCGCGATCAGGTCCTCGAACGACAGCTGGCCCTGGGTCTCGGTCCACGGGCGGCGGTCGAAGAGCAGCTCCGGATCGATGCGGCCGTGGTCGGCGGCCACCACCGGCGTCCCTGGGCAGAGCGCGCCCAGCTCGCCCTCGATCCGGGCCCGCTCGGCGGCGTCGACCCGGTCGGTCTTGTTGAGGACCACCAGGTCCGCGACGGCGAGGTGGCGGTCGCTCTCCGGGTGCTCGCCCCGGGTCGAATCGAACTCCGCCGCGTCCACGACCTGCACCATGCCGCCGTACCGGATCGCCGGATTCTCGCTGGCCACCAGCATCCGGATCATCTCTTGGGGCTCGGCCAGCCCGCTCGCCTCGATGACGATCACGTCGATCCGGTGGACCGGCGCCGAGAGCTTCTCCAGGTACGTGTCCAGCTCGCTGCCGTCGACCGCGCAGCACAGGCAGCCGCCGCCGAGCGAGACCATCGAATCGCCGACTTGGCCCGCCACGGCCATCGCGTCGATCTCGATCGAGCCGAAGTCGTTGACGACGACCCCGATCCGGGTGCCTCCCCGGTTGCCGAGGAGGTGGTTGAGCAGCGTCGTCTTGCCGGATCCGAGGAATCCGGACAGCACGAGGACGGGAATCGGCTGTACGGACGGCTGCGCGGGCGGCCGGACAGGCGGCTGAGCGGACTGCTGGGCGGGCTGACTGCTGTTCACCCCGCCGATCGTAGTCAGCCGAGCACCGGAACCGGCTCCGGCGGGTTCGGGCCGACGTACCGGGCGGCCGGGCGGATGATCTTCGAATCGGCGGCCTGCTCCAGGACGTTCGCGCTCCAGCCGACCACGCGGGCCGCGCAGAACGTCGGGGTGAACATCTCGCGCGGCAGCCCGCACAGCTCCATGACCACACCCGCGTAGAACTCCACGTTGGTGTGCAGCTCCCGCCCCGGCTTGAGCTCGGCGAGGATCTCCTCGACGTGCCGCTCGACCTCGACGGCGAAGTCCACGAGCCGGCCGCCGAACTGCAGCGCGATGTCCCGCAGCATCCGCGAGCGCGGATCCTCGGTGCGGTAGACGGGGTGCCCGAAGCCCATGATCCGGTCCCCGGCGAGCACCCGCTCGCGGATCCACGGGTCGATGCGGTCCGCTGTGCCGATGGCGTCCAGAGTGTCCAGGGCTCGGCTGGGCGCACCCCCGTGCAGCGGCCCGGAGAGCGCGCCGATCGCCCCGGTGAGGCAGGCCGCCACGTCCGCGCCGGTGGAGGCGATCACGCGGGCGGTGAAGGTCGAGGCGTTGAAGCCGTGGTCGACGGTGGAGATCAGGTACTGCTCGACCGCCCGCGCCTTGACCGGGTCGGGCTCCTGTCCGGTGAGCATGTACAGGTAGTTGGCGGCGTACGGGAGATCCGCCCGCGGCTCGACCGGCTCCAGGCCCTGCCCCAGCCGGTGCAGCGCGGTGAGCAGGGTCGGTACGGCGGCGCAGGCGGCCAGTGCGTCGGCGGCCCGCCGCCCGGGGTCGAGGTCGTACACCGGGCGGAACCCGGCGGAGGCGCCGAGCAGCGAGAGCGCGGTCCGCAGCCCGGCGAGCGGGCCGGAGAGCACGGTGGCCTGGGCGAGGGCGGGCAGTGCGTCGCGCACCGCGTCGGGCAGTCGGCGCAGCGGGGCGATCTCGGCGGCGAACGAGGCACGCTCGGCGGCGTCGGCCGGCAGGGCGCCTCGGAACATCAGGTGCCACACGTCCTCGAAGCTGCGGCTCGCTGCGAGCTCGACGGCCGAGTACTGGCGGTAGTGGTAGAAGCCCTCGCGGCCTCGGACGTCACCGAGTTCGGTCTCGGTGACCACGACTCCCGCGAGACCGCGGGGCACATCGACGGTGGTGTTCATGCATCGACCATCCATGATGGATTGAATCCTTGTCAATGTTGATCGAATCAATCTATGTAGGGTGAGCATCATGAACGACCAGGCGGAGGGCGAGCGCCGGATCAGCACCCGGCAGGCGGCGGAACTCCTGGGGGTGAAGCCCGCGACCGTGTACGCGTACGTCAGCCGCGGCCAGCTCACCAGCCGCCGCGACCCGGTCGGCCGCGGCAGCAGCTTCGACGCGCGCGAGGTGGAGGACCTGGCCCGGCGCAGCCGGCGCGAGGCGGCGGCGCCCCCCGGCGCGGAGCTCTCCGTACGCACCTCGCTCACGCTCATCGAGCCCGACCGGTACTACTTCCGGGGCGTGGACGCCGTCGAGCTGGCCTCGCGGCACCGCTACGAGGAGGTCGCCGAGTGGCTCTGGACCGGGACGCTGCCGAGTGGCGTGCGGTTCACCGCTCCCCCGCAGGTGCTGGCCGCGGCCCGGCGCGCGGTGGCCGCACTGCCCGAGCACAGTGGCCCGATCGACCGGCTGCGGGTGGCCACCGCGGCCGCAGCGGTGGCGGATCCGCTGCGCTTCGACCTGTCCGCGGAGGCCGTACTGGGCTCCGCACGCTGCCTGATCCCGACGCTGGTCGGCGCGCTGCCCGAGGTGGGCCCGCCCGGCTGGCGAGGGGACGGCCGGCTGGCCCGGCAGCTGTGGACCCGGCTGACGGCGCGCGAGCCGGACCCGGATGCGCTGGCCACGCTGGACCTGGCCCTCGCGCTGCTCATCGACCACGATCTGGCCGCCTCGACCCTGGCCGTACGGGTGGCCGCGTCGGCGCGGGCCCATCCGTACGCGGCGGTGTCGGCCGGCCTCGGCGCGCTCGAGGGCCCGCTGCACGGCGCGGCCGGACGGCTCGCGCACCGGATGCTGGCGGAGGCCCTGGAGCGGGGCGGGGCCGCGCCGGTGGTCGCGGACCATCTGCGGGCGGGACGGCGGGTTCCCGGACTCGGGCACCGGCTGTACGAGGGCGAGGACCCGCGGGCGACGGCGCTGTTCGCGCGGCTGGAGAACGTGCCGCAGGCCGGGCCCGCACTGGCCGCCGCCCGGGAGGTGGTCGCCACGACGGCGGCCCGGCGCGGCGGCCTGCACGCCAATGTCGACCTGGCACTGGCTGTTCTGACGGTGTCCTGCGGGATGCCCGCGGAGGCCGGGGAGACGGTGTTCGCCGTGTCCCGGACGGCTGGCTGGATCGCGCACGCGCTGGAGGAATACCAGGAGCGGCCGCTCCGGATGCGCCCGAGCGGCCAGTACCAGGGACCCCGCCCGCCACAGCCGATGCCGTGACGGGCCCGCGGGCAGCAGGCAGCGGGAGATCAGCCACAGGTGCGCGCACATGGGATATTCCACTCAGGCCGAAGGCGACCTACCGTTGCTGGTCATGCGGTTCCTCCACATGACCACTCGGCGCCTCGGGCTGCCCAGACGGGCCGTCTCGCAGATCCTGCTGACCCAGCTGGCCATCGCCGCCGGGGTCGCCGTGCTGGCCACCGGGCTCTTCCTGGCCCCGCTCAGCACGCAGCTCGACGACCAGGCCATGCGGCGCGCCCTGGCCATCGCCCAGAGCGCGGCGGCCGACCCGTCACTGGCCGCCGACCTCCTCGACTCCGGGCCGACGGCCGACAGCCCCGTGCAGGCCTCGGCCGAGCGGATCCGCCGCGCCACGGGTGCCGAGTACGTCGTCGTCATGGACCTGGACGGGATCCGCCGCTCGCACCCCGGCACCGACCGGATCGGCCTGCCCGTCTCCACCGACCCGAGCGACGCCCTCGCGGGCCGCGAGGTCATGGAGATCGACGACGGCACGCTCGGCCGCTCCGCCCGCGGCAAGGTCCCGCTGCTCGCGGCCGACGGGGAGATCGTCGGCGCCGTCTCCGTCGGCATCGCCTACGACAGCGTCCGCGACCGGCTGCTCGGCGCCATCCCGGGCCTGCTCGCCTACGCGGGCGGCGCCCTCGCGGCGGGCGCGCTCGCCGCCTATTTGCTGTCCCGCCGGATCCAGCGGCAGACCCGCGACCTGGCCTTCTCCGACATCGCCGGACTGCTCGCCGAGCGCGAGGCGATGCTGCACTCCATCCGCGAGGGTGTGATCGCCCTCGACCGCGACGGCCGGGTCCGGCTCGTCAACGACGAGGCGGCCCGCCTGCTGGGCCTCGCGCCGGATACGGCCGCAACCGTCGCCGGGCGCCCGCTGGACGACGTACTGGGCACGGGCCGCACCACCGACGTCCTCGCCGGCCGCGTGACCGGCCGCGATCTGCTCACGGTCCAGGGGCCCCGGGTACTGGTCGCCAACCGGATGCCCACCGAGGACGGCGGCGCCGTCGCCACCCTGCGCGACCGCACCGAGCTGGAGCACCTCGGCCGCGAGCTCGACTCCACCAAGGGCCTGATCGACGCACTGCGCGCACAGGACCACGAGCACGCCAACCGCCTCCACACCCTCCTCGGCCTGCTGGAGCTGGGCCTGCACGAGGAGGCGGTGGAGTTCGTCACCGAGGTCGTCGGAGTGCACCGCAGCACCGCCGAACAGGTCACCGAGAAGGTCCACGACCCCTTGCTGGCCGCCCTTCTGGTGGGCAAGGCGACCGTGGCTGCCGAGCGCGGCGTCCCGCTGCGCCTCGCCGACACCACGTTCCTGCCCGACTGCCTCGTCGACCCCGGCGGCCTCGTCACCATCACGGGCAACCTGGTGGACAACGCCCTGGACGCTGCGGCGGGCTCCGCGGCACCCCTGGTCGAGGTCGAGCTGCGTACCGAGGGCCGTACGGCGATCCTCCGGGTGCGGGACAGCGGGCCCGGCGTCCCGGCAGCCCGCCGCGAGGAGATCTTCACCGAGGGCTGGTCGACCAAGCAGCCCAAGGCCCACCGCGAGCGGGGGCTCGGTCTCGCACTCGTACGCCGCCTCGCGGAGCGGCAGGGTGGCACGGCCCGGGCCGGCGAGGCAGCGGACGGAGGGGCGGAGTTCTCCGTCGTACTCCCGGAGGCCCTGCGATGAACGAGACCCCGATCCATGACATCCACGTATTGGTCGTCGACGACGACATGCGTGTTGCCCGGATCAACGCGGCGTACGTGTCGAAGGTTCCCGGCTTCCGCGTCTGTGCCCAGGCCCATTCGGCGGCCGAGGCCCTGGCGTACCTCGACACCCACCCCGTCGACCTGATCCTCCTCGACCACTACCTCCCGGACGAGAACGGGCTGGACCTGGTCCGCCGGCTGCGCCAGCTCGGCCGGCGCACCGACGTGATCATGGTCACGGCCGCCCGCGACCTGGCCACCGTCCAGTCCGCCATGCGCCTCGGCGCCCTCCAGTACCTGGTCAAGCCCTTCACCTTCGCCGGCCTGCGCACCCGGCTGGAGGCGTACGGCTCCCTGCGCCGCACCCTGGAGACGGGCGGCGAGGCCGAACAGGCCGAGGTGGACCGGATCTTCGGCGCCCTTGCCGCGGCCGGCTCCCCGAACGAACTGCCCAAGGGCCACTCCGCCACCACCGCCGAACTGGTCCGCCAGGTCCTGCGCTCTGCCGAGGGCCCGCTCTCCACCCAGCAGATCGCCGACCGCGCCGGCATCAGCCGCCAGACCGCCCAGCGCTACCTGAAACTCCTGGAGCGCACCGCCCGGGTCACCCTGGCCCTGCGCTACGGCGAGACGGGCCGCCCCGAACACCGCTACTCCTGGCTCCCGTCCGAGGGCGCCTGACCGCCGGACGGGAACCCGCTCAGACGGCCCCGGCGCCGGTCAGGGAGCGGACCTCCGTCTCCGCGTGCTTCGCCTCGTCCGGCTCGTCCGCCGAGGTGACCGTGCCCAGCCAGCCCGCCAGGAAGCCCAGCGGGATCGAGACCAGGCCCGGGTTCTGCAGCGGGAAGAACTGGAAGCTCACCCCCGGGAAGAGGGAGTCCGCGCTGCCGGAGACCACCGGCGACAGGACGACCAGCACCACCGCCGGAATTAGGCCCCCGTACACCGACCAGACGGCGCCCCGCGTGGTGAAGGAGCGCCAGAACAGCGAGTACAGCAGCACCGGCAGATTGGCCGAAGCCGACACCGCGAAGGCCAGCCCCACCAGGAACGCCACGTTCAGGTCCTGGGCGAGCAGCCCCAGGGCGATCGCCACCGCCCCGATCCCGACGGCCGCGACCCTGGCCACCGCGACCTCGCTGCGCTGGCGCGCATGGCGGCGCTTGAGCGAGGCGTACAGGTCGTGCGCCACCGAGGCCGAGGACGCCAGCGTGATCCCCGCGACCACGGCGAGGATCGTGGCGAAGGCGATCGCCGCCACGAAGGCGAACAGCACCGCGCCCCCGGTCGAGCCGGCCCCGCCGCCCAGGAAGGCGGCGAGCAGCGGAACCGCCGTGTTCCCCGAGGCGTTGGAGGCCCGCACCGCGTCCGGACCCACCAGCGCGGCCGCCCCGAACCCGAGCACGATGGTCATCAGGTAGAACCCGCCGATCAGCGCGATCGCCCACACCACCGACCGGCGGGCCGCCCGCGCGGTCGGCACCGTGTAGAACCGCGACAGGATGTGCGGCAGCCCTGCCGTTCCGAGGACCAGCGCGAGGCCGAGGCTCATGAAGTCGAAGCGGGAGGTCCAGTCACCGCCGTACTTGAGCCCCGGGCTCAGGAACCGCTGCCCGTGCCCGCTGCGCTCGGCTGCGCTGGTGAGCAGCTGGTCGAAGTTCCCGTGGAAGCGCAGGAGTACGAGCACGGTGAGGGTGACGGCCCCGCCCATGAGCAGCACGGCCTTCACGATCTGGATCCAGGTGGTGGCCCGCATGCCGCCGAAGGACACGTAGACCACCATCAGCGCCCCGACCCCGATCACGGTCAGCGTCCGGGCCGCGGTGCCCGAATCACCGAGCAGCAGACCCACGAGGCTGCCCGCGCCGACCATCTGTGCAACCAGGTACAGCACCGAGACGGTGACGGACGAAGTGCCGGCGGCGATCCGGACGGGCCGCTCGCTCATCCGGGCCGCGACCACGTCCGCGAGGGTGAAGCGCCCGCAGTTGCGCACGAGTTCGGCGACGAGGAACAGCACGACGAGCCATGCGACGAGGAAGCCCACCGAGTACAGCAGGCCGTCGTAGCCGAAGAGGGCGATCAGGCCGGAGATGCCGAGGAAGGAGGCTGCGGACATGTAGTCGCCGGCGATGGCGAAACCGTTCTCCAGGGGGGAGAACAGCCGCCCGCCGGCGTAGAACTCCTCGGCCGAGCCGTGCCGGTTGCGGCTGACCCAGGTGGTGATGCCCAGGGTGACCGCGATGAAGAGGCTGAACAGGATCAGCGCGAGGGTCTGGTGCTCGGTGGTCACCGGCCGGCCTCCCGGGCGCGGATCCGCTCCTGGCCGCGCTCCTGCTCGAAGACCGTCCACCGCAGGTCCAGCGCGGCCCGGTCGCGGCGCAGCCGCGCGTGGCGGGCGTACGCCCAGGTCAGCAGGAAGGTGCTGAGGAACTGGCCGAGCCCCGCCAGCAGGGCGACGTTGACCGCCCCGACGACGGGCCGGGCCATGATCCCCGGTGCCATGGTGGCCGCGACCACGTAGGCGACGTACCAGAGGAAGAATCCGGCGGTCGCGGGGACGACGAACCCGCGGTAGCGGCTGCGGACCTCTTGGAAGGCGGCGCTGCGTTGCACTTCGAGGTAGATGTCGGATGCCCCGGGCGCGGCCCGGCCGCCGGCGGCGGGACGCGGGGGCGCCGGGTCCTCGCCCTCGCCCTCCCCCCAGCCGACGGCGAGCGCGTCGTACCAGGGGTCGTCGAGCCGGATCGTTCCGGCATCGGGACCTTCGTGCTTGTCCACCGAACTCTCCTTGTCCGCTGCCGCATTGGCCGCGTGCCCACAAGGATGTGCGGTATGGACGTTTTCCGGACTGGTGTCCCGGTGCTCTTCACTCCAACAGGTGATGGAGTGAAGAACACCGGTGTGCCGGTGCGCCCGTCAGGCGTCGATGCGCGAGCGGTCCAGCGTCGCCGCGGAGCTCGTGATGAACTCCTTGCGCGGCGCGACCTCGTTGCCCATCAGCAGGTCGAAGACCTGCTCGGCCGAGTCCAGGTCGCCGATGTTGATCCGGCGCAGCGTGCGGAACCGGGGGTCCATGGTGGTCTCCGCCAGCTGGTCCGCATCCATCTCGCCGAGACCCTTGTAGCGCTGGATCGAATCCTTGTACCGGACGTTCTTGCGCTGGAATTCGAGCAGCGTCTGGCGCAGCTCGTTGTCCGAATACGTGTAGACGTACTTGTCCTGGCCCTTCTTGGGCTGGACGAGTTCGATCCGGTGCAGCGGCGGCACCGCGGCGAACACCCGGCCCGCCTCGACCATCGGCCGCATGTACCGCTGGAAGAGCGTCAGCAGCAGGCAGCGGATGTGCGCGCCGTCCACGTCGGCGTCGACGAGCAGGACGATCTTCCCGTAGCGCGCGGCGTCGATGTCGAAGGTCCGGCCCGAGCCGGCTCCTATGACCTGGATGATCGCTCCGCACTCGGCGTTCTTGAGCATGTCCGAGACCGACGACTTCTGGACGTTCAGAATCTTGCCGCGGATCGGCAGCAGTGCCTGGAACTCCGAGTTCCGAGCGAGCTTGGCAGTGCCGAGGGCGGAGTCGCCCTCGACGATGAAGAGCTCGCTGCGCTCCACGTCGTCGCTGCGGCAGTCGGCCAGCTTCGCGGGCAGCGAGGAGGTCTCCAGCGCCGTCTTGCGGCGCTGCGCCTCCTTGTGCTGGCGGGCGGCGATCCGGGTCCGGGCGGCCGCGACGATCTTCTCCATCACGGCGCGGGCCTGCTGCTTGTCGTCGCGCTTCGTGCTGGTCAGGAAGGCCTTGAGCTCCTTGGCGACCACGGCCGCGACGATCCGGGCGGCCGCCGAGGTGCCGAGTACCTCCTTGGTCTGGCCCTCGAACTGCGGCTCGGCCAGCCGGACGGTGACGACCGCCGTCATGCCCTCCATCGCGTCGTCCTTGACCACGTCGTCCTCGGCGACGCGCAGCAGCTTCGCGGAGCGCAGCACCTCGTTCACGGTCTTGGCGACCGAGCGCTCGAAGCCGGTGATGTGGGTTCCGCCCTTGGGCGTGGCGATGATGTTGACGAAGGACTTGACCTGCGTCTCGTACCCGGTGCCCCAGCGCAGGGCGATGTCCACGCCGAGCTCGCGGGTGACCTCGGTGGGGGTCATGTGGCCCCGCTCGTCGAGGACGGGGACGGTCTCCTTGAAGGTGCCCTGGCCGGTCAGGCGCAGCACGTCGCAGACGGCCTTGTCCTGCGCGAGGTAGTCGCAGAACTCGCTGATGCCCCCGTCGAAGCGGAAGGTCTCCTCGGTCTTGCCGGCCCCGTCGATGGCGCGCTCGTCGCGGACGACGATGGTCAGGCCCGGGACGAGGAAGGCGGTCTGGCGGGCGCGCTGGTAGAGCGTCTCCAGGGAGAGCCGGGCGTCCTTGAGGAAGATCTGCCGGTCGGCCCAGTAGCGGACCCGGGTGCCGGTCTTGCCCTTGGCGACCCGCTTGACCTTGCGCAGGCCGTTGGCGGGGTCGAACGGGCTGTCGGGGCCCTGCTCGGTGAACATGCCCGGGACGCCGCGGCGGAAGCTGATCGCGTGGGTGGAGCTGTTGCGGTCCACCTCGACGTCCAGCCGGGCGGAGAGGGCGTTGACCACGGAGGCGCCGACGCCGTGCAGGCCGCCGGAGGCCGCGTACGAGCCGCCGCCGAACTTGCCGCCGGCGTGCAGCTTGGTCATGACGACCTCGACGCCGGACAGCCCGGTCTTGGGCTCGACGTCGACGGGGATGCCGCGGCCGTTGTCGCGGACCTCGACCGAGGCGTCCTCGTGGAGGATCACCTCGATGTGGTCGCAGTAACCGCCCAGGGCCTCGTCCACGGCGTTGTCGATGATCTCCCAGAGGCAGTGCACGAGGCCCCGGGAGTCGGTGGAACCGATATACATGCCGGGGCGCTTGCGGACGGCCTCGAGGCCCTCGAGGACGAGCAGGTGCCGCGCGGTGTAGTTGGAGCCGTCCCGGTCTGCTCCGGACAGCAGTGCGCTGGAAGGCACGGACGTGTCGGCGGTCACGCAGTTCGCTCCTCGCTGAATTTCTTTTTCTGGCCCGTCGGGCGCAGGGTGGCTCGGTTGCCGGTCGAAGGGTACCGAGGCCTGGTAGAGCCGATGCAACGCCACCCTCGTCCTTCATCAGCCTAGTGCAGGACCGCACGGGTGTTCGATCCCCCGGGGGAGTGAAGCAAACATCACGTTCCCTTCCAGGCATGAACCATTTAGGGTTCGGGCACGTCCTCATGAACAACCGGCACTCACGCCGGGGAGGACGGAACTGCTACAAGCGAACGACTGACAACGCGAAACCGTAAAGCAACGCAATACGGCTCCTTCGCCGCCAACCGGCAACAGCCGGCCAGCTTCGGAAGGAAGTTTCGAGGAAAAGCCGCGAGCGGGAACGTTTTCGGCCTGGTTGGATGTTGACCCTGGTACGACAGCTCGTCGAGCTAGAGAAGAGGCGACGTGACTACTGTTCTGACACCCGCGACCCCGCTGACGGCCGCTGACCGATGCGACCGTTGCGGCGCCCAGGCATATCTGCGCGTCGTCCTGCTGAGCGGCGGTGAACTGCTGTTCTGCGCCCACCACGGGCGTAAGTTCGAGCCGGAACTCAAGAAGATCGCCGCGGATATACAGGATGAGACCGAGCGGCTCACGTCCGCTCCGACGGCCAATGCCGACACCGAGGACCGCTGACACAGGCCTATACCTCGCATCCGACGAGCCAGGACCGGCCAGGCCGGTCGACGGGCGGCACCTCTGAGACCCAGGAGTGCCGCCCGTCCTCATGTCCGGAGCCTCGCCGGGGCCCGACGGTTTGCGGGCCCGGCTAGCGGCTCCCGCGCCGGTGCCGTCCCCCGGGTGCTCCCGGGGCTCCCTGCGGCTTTTCTGCCGCGTGCCCCCGTACGGGCCGTGCAGCCGGTCCGGAGCGCCCCTGGGCACCCCACGCGATGTCCTGGCCGACGCTTTGCCGCGCGGCCGTCTCAGGGGCTGTCACGAAGCCGGTGAGCGGCGCGATTTTCGTGTAGACCCCCGGACTGTCGGGGCGCCCGCAGCCCCGCCCCCACGACACCAGCCCGATGAGCCGACCCTGGGCGACCAGCGGCCCGCCGCTGTCCCCCTGGCAGGCGTCCCTCCCGCCGTCGCGGTGCCCCGCGCACACCATGGACTCCGGCCGGTACTGCCCGTCCGCGTCCCCGGGGTAGGCACGCCGACAGGCCTCGTCCGACAGGACCGTCACCCGCGCGGTGCGCAGCGCGTACGCATAGTCACCGAATCCGCTCGTGTCGCCCCAGCCGTACACGGCCGCTTCGCCGCCCGCCTCGTAGCCGGGATGCCCGTCGCCGGCCATCGGGAGCACGTAGTGCGCGGGTACGGCCTCATCGAGCTCCAGCACGGCCAGGTCGCCGGCATTGCTCCGTGTGTCGTAGCCCGGGTTCACCCGGGCCGAGCGGACCGCGATCTCCCGGCCCTCATCAGCCCGCAGCTCCGTACGCCCGGTGATCACCCGGAAGTCGGGGACGGACTCGAACGTGCCGCCGAGCACCTGGCGGCCCAGGCAGTGGGCCGCGGTCAGCACCTTCGTCGGGCCCACGATGACGCCCCCGCAGAACTGGCCGCCCCGCGTACCCCCGAACCGGTCACGGCTGGCCAGGGCCACCACCCACGGGCTGTCGGCCGCCTTCACCGGCTTCCCGCCGATCACCACACTGTCCGCGGCTGCGTGCGGCGCCTGGGCCAGCGGCGCCGCGGCCGCTCCCGCCACCAGGGTCAGCGCGCCCGCCAGAGCACGGGAAAAGGGACGACGCATGAGGCCTCCTGACTCTGAGTGTGCATGACTCCACCCAGAGTGGGACGCCAAGTGGCCGTGCGCACCCGCGCACGGCCACCTCCGTACGGCCCCCGGCCCGGCCGGTCCGGCTGTCAGTCCAGGTAGTCGCGCAGGACCTGGGAGCGGGACGGGTGGCGCAGCTTCGACATCGTCTTGGACTCGATCTGACGGATGCGCTCGCGCGTGACGCCGTAGACCTTGCCGATCTCGTCGAGGGTCTTCGGCTGTCCGTCGGTGAGGCCGAAACGCATCGAGACCACGCCGGCCTCGCGCTCGCTGAGCGTGTCGAGCACCGAGTGCAGCTGCTCCTGCAGGAGCGTGAAGCTCACGGCGTCCGCCGGGACGACCGCCTCGGAGTCCTCGATGAGGTCGCCGAACTCGCTGTCGCCGTCCTCGCCGAGCGGCGTGTGCAGGGAGATCGGCTCGCGGCCGTACTTCTGGACCTCGATGACCTTCTCGGGGGTCATGTCGAGTTCCTTGGCCAGCTCCTCCGGGGTGGGCTCGCGGCCCAGGTCCTGGAGCATCTGGCGCTGCACGCGGGCGAGCTTGTTGATGACCTCGACCATGTGCACCGGGATGCGGATGGTGCGGGCCTGGTCGGCCATGGCGCGGGTGATCGCCTGGCGGATCCACCAGGTCGCGTACGTGGAGAACTTGTAGCCCTTGGTGTAGTCGAACTTCTCGACCGCACGGATCAGGCCCAGGTTGCCCTCCTGGATCAGGTCCAGGAAGAGCATGCCGCGGCCGGTGTAGCGCTTGGCCAGCGAGACCACCAGGCGGAGGTTGGCCTCCAGCAGGTGATTCTTGGCGCGGCGACCGTCCTCGGCGATGATCTCCAGCTCGCGCTTGAGCTTGGGGGCCAGCTTGTCGGAGTTGGCCAGCTTGTCCTCGGCGAACAGGCCCGCCTCGATCCGCTTGGCGAGCTCGACCTCCTGCTCGGCGTTGAGGAGGGGGACCTTGCCGATCTGCTTGAGGTAGTCCTTGACCGGGTCGGCGGTGGCACCGGCGACCACGACCTGCTGGGCGGGGGCGTCGTCCTCGTCGTCGGAGATGACGAAGCCCTTGTTCTCCCCGCCCTCCTCCTCTTCCTCGGCCTCGGCCTTGGCGGCGTCGGGACCCTCGTCCGGAGTCTCGTCCCCGCCGCCCTCGTCCGCGTCCTTCTTGGATGCGGTCTTCTTCGCCGCCGTCTTCTTGGCAGCGGTCTTCTTGGCGGGCGCGGCCTTCTTGGCCGCCGTCTTCTTCGCCGCCGTCTTCTTCGCGGCGGGCTCGGTTCCGGGCTCCTCCGCGAGAGCGTCCACGGGCTCCGGGTCCACCGTCTCGGCCGCCGGTGCCGCAGCGGCGACGGTCCGCGCAGCCGTCGTCTTCGCCGCGACGGTCTTGGTGGCCGTCCGCTTGGCCGGGGTCTTCGCTGCGACGCTCTTGCGGGTGGTGCGCTTGGGCGACTCCGCGGCACTGACCATCAGCGTCACACCCTCTTCCTCGAGGATCTGGTTGAGGCTGCGCAGAACATTCTTCCACTGGGTCGCAGGAATCTGGTCAGCCTCGAAGGCCCGACGCACGTCATCGCCGGCGATCTGCCCCTCGGCCTTGCCCCGCTCGATGAGCGCCATCACAGACTCGGAATCGGCGATCTCCGGCGGGAGCGTACGGGATGTGCTGGCCGACACGAACAACCTCTCGGAACGATGGAAACGGCTTCCGACCCCGGCCGGGTGGTGCTGGACCGGAGCCGACGACCACCGACGGGGGATGGGCCGGGGGCGCGGGCAGGGGCCGGGGAGCTGCACAGCACCCGCAAGGGCTGCTGTCTTCCCTCCGTCGGCCATCACCTCTCTAGGTCATCGCTTGACCTCGCGGAGTGTTACGCCCAATTCTTCGTGGCCCGAGTCACACCCCGATTGCCCCGATGCCGGTCATACGGTCGTACACGCGGGCCGGACGCGGCCGGATGCCGTATTGCGAGGCCGCCGACGGTGGTGCGGGGCCGGCCCCCGCCGGGGCCCGTGTGCGCCGACCTGCGGTTGATGGCGTGCGCTCGCCGGTGTCGCCGGGGCGTCTCCCCGGTCTCCGCCGGGAGGCACCCCCGTCAGACTGCGTCCCGGGTACCTCCAGGGCGTCGGCGCCACCGCCAACGCCCCCCGGCGGCACGTGCGAGTACTCCCGCGCCGCCGTCCGTCCCGCCCGTCAGTGCTCGCGCGGGGCGGGGACCACGCGCTCGACCTCCGGATGCACCATCAGGAGCTGGCGCATGGCGTTCTCGGCGCCCGTCGCGTCCCCGGCGGCGAGGGCCTCGACGATCCGCGCGTGGTGCGCAACGCAGGCCTCGCTGGGGCGGTCGCAGGCGATGACGGGGCTTCCCGAGACCTGGAGCGCGGAGGAGACGATGCCGGAGAGGTGCTCCAGCATGCGGTTGCCCGCGACCTGGATGAGGAGCGCGTGGAACTCGTTGTCGGCGCGCGCGAAGGTGATCGCGTCGCCCTGGCCGAGGGCGTGGCCCATGATCTCGACCATGTCGGCGAGGCGCTGCTGGATGTCCGGGCGGCCATGGCCGGCGGCGAGGCGGGCGGCGAGCGGCTCGATGGTCCAGCGGAGCTCGTTGAGCTCGCGGCGCTGGTCGTCGCGCTGGGGGCCGAAGGCGCGCCACTCGATGATGTCGGGGTCGAGCAGGTTCCAGTCGGCGACGGGCCTGACGCGGGTGCCGACGTTGGGGCGGGCGCTGACGAGGCCCTTGGCCTCCAGCACGCGCAGCGATTCGCGGACCACCGTGCGGGAGACCTCGAAGCGCTGGCCGATCTCCTCGGGGACCAGCGGGCGGTCCGCGCCGAGGTCGCCGGAGACGATCATCTGGCCGAGCTGCTGGACGAGTTGGCCGTGCAGTCCGCGGCCGCGGCTGCCTGCCGCGCGGCGGCCGACCCGGCTCAACTCGACGTCGGCGCCGTCCCAGTGGGGCGCTCCGACGCGGTCGGTCCCGGAGGCTTCCGCGTAGGGGTAGCGGTCGAGTTCGCCCGGGCCGGCGAGGCCGGAGTCGGCATGGCGGGCGGCGGTCATCATGGTGTGCGCAAGGGTACTCACGAATCCTTTGTCGGCCTTGCCTCGATGACCCTTGAGGTCTTTGGTGAAAAGCACACGAAAGGGTGATCGGTGCCACCTACGCAATTGACGACTTATCGTAAAGAACCGGGCTCTTTGGGGGGAGTTGTGGTCCGGTTCGCGTGATGTGGACCGGACCGGTCCAGTCGAGACATTCTCCGGCACCGGAACGATCACGAACGGTCCGTTACCAACGGACGCGGCTGCGCAGTCCTGTGAACCCATAGGCGCACAACAGGACCATCAGCGACAACACCAGTGCGGTGCCGACGGGTTGGGCCATCACCCGCAAGGCCCCCAGGACCAGGCGGTCCGCCTCCGGGGGCCACTGCGCCCAGGCCAGCCCGCGCAGCCGGGCCGCGAGTCCGCTCGCCGGATACGCGGACGGACCGTCCAGGGCCTTGCGGACGAGCGGGACGACCATCACCGGGACGGCGAGCACGGCGGCCAGGCCGGCAGTGGCCGACCGGAAGACGCCGGAGGCCAGCACGCCGGCCCAGGCGCAGCCGATGAGCAGTCCGGCCCAACTCGCGGCCGGGGAGACCCATTCCCCGGGGGTGCGCAGCGGGCCGCGGTCGAAGACGAGCTTCAGGGCGGCGGCGTCGGCGGTGACGGCGAGCGCACCGAACACCAGGGCGAGGCCCGCACAGACGGCCAGTTTGGCGGCGAGCAGGCCCATCCGGCGCGGCACGGTGCCGCGGTCGGCGGCGAGCGCGGGGTAGCGGTACTCCTCGCCGAAGGCCAGGGCGCCGAGCAGTCCCGCGCCGAGGGCGGCGGGGGGCAGGGGCAGCAGCTCCGGCCAGGCGGCGAGCAGCCGGTTCTGCGGGGTGCCGCCGGCCCGGGCCAGCACCAGGGCGGTGACGGCGGAGACGGCGACGACGACGGCCGCGGTGAGGACGGGCATGGCGGTGCCGAAGACCCGGCGCAGCTCGTAGCGCAGCGGCCGCAGCGGCCCGCCGACCCGGCGTACCGCCGAGGCCGGGGTCCCGCTGCGGGCAGCCGACCGGCCGCCGCCTTGGGCGGGCAGGGGCCCGGCTTCGGCCGGGACGGCAGTACTCGCCGGGTCCGCGCCGGGCTCGGTGCGCGCCTGCGGCACCGGCGGTACGGACGGGCAGGGCGCCCCGGCGTCCCCGGTCTCGTCCGCGAGCTCGTGGACCAGGACGCCGTGCCGGAACGCCGCTTCGCCGACCTCCGCGCAGCTGCTGCCGTACACCGACAGGCGACTGCCGGACTCCTCGACGATCTCCACCGCACGCTGGGCGTCCCTGGCCTCACGGCCGAGTACGTCGGCCAGCCGGGCGGCGTGCGGGCTGCGCACGGCGACCCGCGGCCGAAGCCGGGTGCGGGCGAACTCGGCCGCGTCCTGGTCGGCGACGAGCCGGCCCGCCTCGATGCTCACGACCCGGTCCGCGCTGCGGGCGGCCTCCTTCGCGTCGTCGGTGGTGAAGAGCACCGCGCCGCCGAGGGAGGCGTGACCGCGCAGCAGCCCGTGCAGCCAGCCGCGTTCGCGGGGCGAGAGTCCGGCGGCGGGCTCGTCGAGGAGCAGCGTGCACGGATCGGCGAGCAGCGCCGCGGCCAGCGCCACCCGGCGGTCCATGCCGAGCGAGAGCGAACCGAGCCGCTGGTCGCGCAGGCCCGCGATGCCGACGATCTCCAGCATGGTGTCGGCCCGGGAGGCCGGCACGCCGGCGGCGGCGCACAGCATCCGCAGCTGGCCCCGGACGGTGCGCGCCGGATTGCCGGGGACGTCACCGAGCAGCACGCCGACCTCACGGCCGGGATGCGGGATCCGGTGCAGCGGGCGTCCGCGGAAGTAGGTGACGCCGCGGCCCGGTTCGAGTTCGAGCATGAGCCGCAGTGCGGTGGTCTTGCCCGATCCCGGTTCGCCGAGGAGGGCGGTCACGGTCCCCGGGCGGGCCTCGAAGGTGAGGTCGTCCACGAGGGGCGGGAGGTCTCGACGGGGTGTGCTGGTGAGTCCGATGGCCTGGAGCATCGCTTCTCTCGCGGGGGGTGAGACCGCTCTGCGGCAGCGTGAGTACCGCAATCAAGATAACGCGATATGTCCGATTTTCGGCGCAACCAGGATGCGTTCGTGGCCGTGTCGACGACGGTCCGGGTGGCGACGGCCCGGGTCGTGGTGGTGCGGGTCGTGACGGTGCGGGTGGCCGGGGTGGCGGGGGTGGCCGGGGTGGCGGGGCCTCAGACTTCCGGGCGCAGCATGGGCGGGTTGAGCAGGGTCGCCCCGCCGGCCCGGAACAGCTGGGCGGGCCGACCGCCCTGACGGGTCGTCGTCCCCCCGGCCGGCACCAGGAACCCGGGAGTCCCGGTGACCTTGCGGTGGAAGTTGCGGGGGTCGAGGGCCACGCCCCACACGGCCTCGTAGACCCGGCGCAGCTCGCCGACGGTGAACGCGGGCGGGCAGAACGCGGTGGCCAGCGAGGAGTACTCGATCTTGGAGCGGGCCCGCTCCACGCCGTCGGCGAGGATCCGGGCGTGGTCGAAGGCGAGCCCCGAGGCCGCCTCGTCCTCGACGGCCAGGAGCTCGTCGACGGGGGCCCAGCGCGCGCTGTTGGCGTCTCCGCCGGCCCGGGGTGCGGGCAGGTCCGGAGCCAGGACCAGATGCGCCACGCTGACGACACGCATGCGCGGATCCCGCTTCGGATCCCCGTACGTGGCCAGCTGTTCGAGGTGCGCCCCGTTGCCCGCGCCCGGCTCGGCCGGGTCGTGGGCGCACAGGCCGGTTTCCTCGGAGAGCTCCCGGGCCGCGGCCGCGGCCAGGTCCTCGTCTCCGCGCACGAAGCCGCCGGGCAGGGCCCAGCGTCCCTGGAACGGCTGCTCACCCCGCCGGACGACCAGCGCACAGAGCGCGTGACGCCGCACGGTGAGCACGACCAGGTCGACGGTGACTGCGAAGGGCGGATAGGCCGACGGGTCGTAGGGCGACATGCCGCGATCATAGTCGTCTGCCTGACGATAAACAGAGCTTTCGTGATCCCGAAGGCGGCGATCGGCAAGCTACCCGCCCAGTTGGAGCGCATCGGCCGCCTCCTCCACCATGGCGAGGCCGAGCCGGCTGATCCGGACGGCGAACGGCTCCCCCGAGACCCGCAGGCCGGAGAACCGGAGGGCCCCGAGGGGAGCACCGGGCAGCGGGACGAGGGCGACCGTGCCCGCGGGGGCGTCGGGACGGATCCCGGCGAGCGCGGTCAGGGCATGGACCCCGGCGGCCGCGGCCACCGCCGCGGGGCGGCAGGCCGCCGGGTGCGGAAGCGGGGCGCTGCCCACCGTGCGCTGCTCGGCGGCGTACATCTCCGGCAGCCGGTACCCGAAGCTCTCCGCGGCATCCAGGAGGCCGCGCAGCAGTCCGGCGGCCTCCTTCTCGAAGCCGGCCTGGGCCAGCCCGGCGACCGCCAGGGCACTCTCGTACGCCCGCACCGCGCCCGAGCGGTGGCCGAAGGGGTTGTGACCCGGTTCCCGGAACGCCATGCTGCGCAGCCCCCATCCCGAATCCATGGCGGGGGCCCCGAGGAGGCGGGCGAGCTGTTCGGTGCGGACCCGGTCCAGCAGCCCCGGGGCGAGCCGACCGCCGCCCAGCAGGCCGGTGTCCAGGAGGTGCACGGCCGCCCCCGTCAGCCGGGGCAGCGGCCGCCCGTCGGGGTGCAGGGCCGCCGCGGGCCGTCCGCCGTCCGGGCCGTCGATCCAGAACGCCTCCCGGACCCGCTTCCGCAGCGCGGCCGCCCACTCCCGCCACTCCTCGGCGCCGGGCCGCCCGCATCCGGCGAGCAGGTCGGCCCCGAGCAGCGCGGCCCGGTGGGCGTGGGCCTGGGTCTCGCAGCGGCGCGGACCGGGGTCGGGATCGGCCAGGAACCCGTCCTGCCCCAGGGCGCCGCGCAGCCAGTCCAGGCACCGCTCGGCCGCCGGGAGAAGCCGGGCCACCTCGCCCTCGGGCATCCCCCAGCGCCGGGCCTCGGCGAGCACCGCCGGGAAACCGAGGGTCGCCTCGGTGCCGGTGCACCCCGGAGGCAGTTGCGGACCCGCCCCGCGCAGCGGCCCCGGGATCTTCCCGGCGTCGGGGCCGCGGCCCCCGGTCTGGGTCCGGGCGAGGGTGCGCAGGGTGGCCGCGGCGAGCCCGGTCCCGAGCGGCAGCGCCATCCGGGCGGCCCAGAGGGACTCCGCCGGGGCCAGCCCGAGCCGCCACGGCACCCCGGCCGCGGCGAACGCATCGGCCGGCTCCTCGCGGTCCCGCATCAGCAGCGCGCCGAGATCCTCGACGCTGGTGCGGAACCAGGCCTCGACCCGCGGGTCGTCCCCCTCGGCCCGGGCGTCGGCCAGCGGATTGGCCACCTGCCCGGCCGGGGCCCGCGCCGTGCGGTCCTGCGTGGTCCGCAGCTCGATGGTGCGGGACTCCCCCGGCCCCAGCTCGAGTTGCCAGCGCAGCAGTCCCGCCGAGGCGAGGGCGTCGTCCGGGGCCGGTTCGGCCGCGGTGACGGCCTGCGCCTCCCCGGTGCTCCAGCGCAGCCCGGCGGCATGCACCCCGGCCGGCAGTTCGGGCCCGGTCCGGCCGGCGGCCACCGCGGCCAGCTCCGCCAGGTCGGTGCCGAGCGCCACCTCCACGGGAAGGCGCATCGGCCGGGCCGCGAAACTGCGCAGGGTGATGCGCTCGGTGCCGTCCGCGTGCCGGACCCGTTCCACGCCGATGTCGGGGTCGGGGCCGGCTTCGGCCCCGGTACGGACGGTCGCCGTGAAGGCGGCCCGGTCGGAGCCGAGGCTGCGGCCCTGGACGGCGACCGGTTCCCGGCCGCCGACCCGGAGCACGCAGCGGGACAGCAGCCGCCGCCCGGAGCGGTAGATCCCGTCGATCCCCCGTCCGGTCAGCTGGCCGTGTTCCGGCGAGATGACCAGGCAGGGCGCGGCGACGCAGATGACGGCGCCGTGCACGGGCGGCAACTCGGTCCTGCGGGCGGGCGGTACGGAGTGGGCCATGGGTCGCCTTGTCTGGGCTGTCTGCGCTCCGGCCGGTTTCGCTGGGCGGCGGCGCGGCCGGGCCCCCGCCACCCTCCAGCTGAACGCCCCCGCCCCCGCCCGGGTCACGGGCCCCGGGGGCGGCTGCGCCCGTACTGGGCCGTGCCGGTGACGCAGTCGCCGCCGCAGGGCGGTGATCGCAGCGTTCCGGATCCGCCGCACGTGCTTCTTTCCGCTCCGGCCCGGGCCCGTACTCCGGCCCCTGGCCCGGTCCCGGCTCACTGTTCGCTCCCTGCGGTGCGGCGGGGATCGCGGCGGGGCTGTGCCTCCCGGCGGCCGGGAGGGCGGGTGGTGGCCGCTGCACGCTTGCGGCGGGGTTCCCGGCGCCGCCGCTCCTCCCGCAGGCAGGCCCGCAGCCCCTCCGGGTCGATGCCCTCGTTGCAGGCGTGGTGGAGCAGTTGGGCGAAGCGGTACTCGCCATCGGCCCGCAAGGCCAGCCCGAGGGCGATCCGGGCAGTCGGCTCGTCGCCGGTGGACCACGAGACCCAGCCGACGAGGGTGAGCGGCGCCGCCGCGTGCTCCCCGTAGGCCCCGACGCAGCGGCGGGCCAGCGCCCGCCACAGCCGCAGGGCCGGGGCTGCTTCCTCGCCCTCCATCCACTCGGCCGCGACGTCCCGGATCTCGCGGTCCTGGAGGCCGAGGATCACAGTGGCGGCCTCGTCGTGGCCGAGCAGGGCGTCGTCCCACTCGTCGGCTCCGGGGCCGCCCTCGACGGGCGGGGCGAGGGTCAACCGCCGCATCAGGGTGCGGGCCAGCGTGACGGTCTCCGCGCCGACCTCCTGCTGGGTGGCCCCGTCGAGGATCTTCGGTACGAGGGCGGCGGCCGCCCGGTCCAGGGCCCGCTCCATCTCCACCGCCGCACCGCCGCGCAGCGGTGCCAGCCGGCCCTCGATCTCCCGGAGGGAGCCCCTGACCTGGAGTCCGGCGAAGGTGGCCGTCGCCGCCATCACCGAGGTGCCGGTCGCGGCCAGTGGGCTGCCTTCGGCCGGGCAGCACCGCTCGTCGGGGCAGCAGTAGGACCAGTACCGCCCGCCGGAGATGCAGAGCGCCTCCATCACGGGCACGTCGAGCGCGCCGCAGGCCAGCCGGATGCGTTGGGCCAGCGGCCGCAGCCGGGTCATCACCCGCTGGCCGCTTTCGTCGCCGGCCGGGTCCTGGCAGAGGAAGACGACGATGCCGTCGGGCTTGTCGCCGCGCCGTTCGCTGCCCCGGACCAGGCAGTCGGCGACCTGCCGGGCGGTGTCCTCCCATTCCGCGGGGGCCGAGGGGATGCCGACGCGGAGCCGGCCGCCGAAGCGGCCGCCTTCGCCGTGCACGGTGACCATGACGAGGGAGTCGGTGGGATGGAAGCCGAGCATGTAGGGCAGCGCGTCGGCCAGTTCGGCCGGGCTGCGCAGGGTGATCCGAGGGTCGAGGGCGGGTCCGGACGGGCTGATGGAGGGCCGGTCGGACGGGCTGCGTGATTCGCGGTCGTTCGTCATGCCCCGACGGTCCCGCGGACGATCGGATCCCGAAACCCCTGTGGATAACTCTTGATCGTTCAACATCCACAGGTTCGGAGTGCCGTTGGCGCGATGTCGGAACCATCGCGTTGCATGGGGGCATGAACGCAGAACTCTGGCTCACGCCCGCACCGTCAACTCCGCCCAGCGTCCGACTCCGCCGACCGGCGCGGCGGGTGCCCTATTCCCCGCCGACCAGCAGTCGACCCAGAGCCGCGGGGAGTTCTGCACGCCGGCAGATGCTGAGCTTGCGGGACGCGTGGGTCAGATGGATTTCGACGATACGCCGGGCCAGGTGCAGGAGCTCGCCGATCTCGGCGTTCGTCCCGCCGCCCGCAGCGAGTTCCGCGATGCGCCGCTCGCTGTCGGTCAGCGCGGCCGGCCCGGTATGCGGTGTCGCGGCGCGCCGGGCGCCGCCCTCGCGCGGCACCTTTTCGGCCACGGCGCGCAGCCGGACCGCGCCGATCCGTTCGGCGCGCTCGGCCGCTTCCCGCAGCGGATCGCGGGCCCGGGTCCGGTCCCCGGCGGCGGCGAGCTGCCGGCCCTGAGCGATCAGCGCGGGATCAGCTCCGTCTCGGCCGGCGTGTCCCGCAGCAGCGCTACGGCCTGCTCGGCCGGCTCCAGGCCGCGCAGAACCCCGGTCGCCATGCCCAGGCAACGCCCCAGCAGGCGTGGTGTGTTCCCGAGCGTGGCCAGCCGCAGCTCCTCCTGGGCCAGGGCGAGGGCCTCCTCCGGCCTGCCCAGGGCCAGCCGGCATTCGGCTGCGGCGGTCCGCCACGGCCTGACGACCGGGCTGACCACGTCCCGTACCGCCTGGCGCCGTCCGCACTCCAGGAAGTCGTCGAGCGCTCCGGCCGGATCACCGCACGCGGCGCGCAGATGCCCGCGGGCGTACAGGAAGCGGGGCAACTCCCAGGAGTCGGGCATCTCCCGGGGGTCACAGCGGTCCGCGAGCGCCGCGGCCCGCTGCGCATGGCCGGTTTCGACCAGCGCGACGACGGCGACAGCATCCACGTGTGTCGGCAGGCGCCGGTTGCCGGTTGCCGGTTGCCTCCGGAGTCTGCCGCGTATCGGGCCCGACGATCAGACCGGCGTACCCGCCGAGTGCGGCGGCGATGTCCGCCCGTACGTTCAGCAGCGGCCCGTGCATGGGATGCAGCAGCGAGGCGCGCTGCCCGGCCAGACCCCGTTCGACCAGGCGCTCGGCCTCGTCCAGTTCGTCGGCCCACAGGGCCACGGCCGCAGCCGCGGGCGCACCGAGCAGGATCGATTCTGCGAGCAGGTCGGCGGGTTCCTCCAACAGGGCCCGGACCCGGTCCATGGCCACCCGGGCCGAGAGCAGGCCGTCCGCCGACTCGTACCGCACCAGCAGCGCCTGCCCGGCCGTGCCGACCGGGGCGGGCGAGCGCCCGGCCCTCTCGCTCAGCTGCCCGTACGCCTCGCGCCGTACGGGCTGGTCGGGTCCGACAGCAGCGCCGAGGCGGTCCGCACGGCGCGGGCCAGATCCGGATGGTCCGTCAGCTGCTCGTCCGGCGACTCGCCGAGAAGCGGGGCCGCACGGCCACGGCGGTACGGGAGACGACCTGCCGCAGCCGGTGGTGATCGGCATGCCGGAGCCCGTGGTCCGCCGGATGCCGGCCACGCAGGGCGACCGCCTGCAGGACACCGGGAACCACCTGACCCTGGCCGCACCCCCGCCCGCCGCCACGGAGTACCGGCCGCGTGGCCGACGTTCAGCCTGCCGTCGCGAGGATCAGCGGTAGGACCGGCCCGCTGCCCGCCTGGCGGAGCAGGCGGGCAGCGACCGCCAGGGTCCAGCCGGAGTCGGAGTAGTCGTCGACGAGGAGGACGGGCCCGGGCGACTGCGCCAGGACCTCGGCCAGTTCCTCGGAGACGGCGAAGGTGCCGGCCAGCGCCCTGAGGCGCTGGGCGGAGTTGCTGCGGCGTGCCGCGTGGGCGCCATCGGGCCCGGTGTAGGTCAGGGTGCCCAGGTACGGGAGGCGGCCGATGCTCGCGATCCCCGCCGCGAGGGAGCCGACGAGCTGCGGGCGGGCGAGGGACGGTACGGCGACGACGCCCACGGGCCGGGCGGAGGCATCCGGGACATCGGGTGCCCAGCCGCCCGCAGAGCGCGCCCAGTCGGCGAGGACCGCCACCGCGGCGTGCAGCACGTCGTCGGGGACGGGTCCATCGGGGGCGTTCTCGGCCAGCAGGGGGCGCAGCCGGTTGCCCCAGCCGATGTCAGAGAGCCGGCCCAGGGCCCGCCCGGTGGAACACTGCTCGCCGGCCGGGATGCGTCCCTTGACGTTGATGCCCAGTGCGGACATGCCCGTCGGCCACATCCGGCGCGGCTCCACCTCCACCCCCGGGCGGTCCAGTTCCTTCGCCGCCCCGCTCAGCGTCTCCGCCGACACGGAGGAATCGGCCCAGGCGCCCGCGCAGTTGTCGCACCGGCCGCACGGAGCCGCCCCCTCGTCGTCCAGCTGCCGGCGCAGGAACTCCATCCGGCACCCGGACGTGCTCACGTAGTCGCGCATCGCCTGCTGTTCGGCGGCCCGCTGGCGGGCGACCCACGCGTACCGCTCGGAGTCGTACGTCCACTCCCGGCCGGTGGAGGACCAGCCGCCCTTCACCCGCTTGACCGCTCCGTCGACGTCGAGCACCTTGAGCATGGTCTCCAGCCGGGTGCGCCGAAGCTCCACCGCCGCCTCCAGGGCCGGTACGGACAGCGGCCGTCCCGCATCGGCGAGGGCCGACAGGGTCTGCCGTACCTGGACCTCGGGCGGGAAGGCGGTATCGGCGAAGTAGCGCCAGATGGCCTCGTCCTCCTTGCCCGGCAGCAGCAGTACCTCGGCGTGTTCCACACCGCGCCCGGCGCGGCCGACCTGCTGGTAGTAGGCGATCGGCGAGGACGGCGAGCCGAGGTGGATCACGAAGCCCAGGTCGGGCTTGTCGAAGCCCATGCCCAGCGCCGACGTCGCGACCAGCGCCTTGACCCGGTTCTCCATCAGGTCGACCTCGGCCTGCAGCCGGTCGGCGTTCTCCGTCTTCCCCGTGTACGAGGCCACCGGGAAGCCGCGCTGCCGCAGGAAGGCGGCGGCCTCCTCGGCCGCGGCCACCGTCAGCGTGTAGATGATCCCCGAGCCGGGCAGCTCGTCCAGGTGCTCGGCGAGCCAGGCCAGGCGGTGCGCGGCGTCCGGCAGCTGCACCACGCCGAGGCGCAGGCTTTCGCGGTCCAGCGGGCCGCGCAGCACCAAGGCCTCGCCGGCGCCCGTTCCCAGCTGCTCCGCCACGTCCGCGGTGACCCGGGCGTTGGCGGTCGCGGTGGTGGCCAGGACCGGCACACCGGGGGCGAGGTCACCGAGCATGGCCCGCAGCCGGCGGTAGTCGGGGCGGAAGTCGTGGCCCCAGTCGGAGATGCAGTGGGCCTCGTCGACCACCAGCAGACCGGTGGTGGCCGCGAGCTTGGGCAGCACCTGCTCGCGGAAGTCCACGGAGTTGAGGCGTTCCGGGCTGACGAGGAGGACGTCGGTCTCGCCGCGCTCGACCTCCTCGTAGATGGTGTCCCACTCCTCCGGGTTGGCCGAGTTGATGGTGCGCGCCTGGATACCGGCCCGCGCCGCCGCCTCGACCTGGTTGCGCATCAGCGCCAGCAGCGGCGAAATGATCACCGTGGGGCCGGAGCCGCGCCGTCGCAGCAGGGCGGTGGCGACGAAGTACACCGCCGACTTGCCCCAGCCGGTGCGCTGTACCACCAGGGCCCGCCGGCGCTCCTCCACCAGGGCCGCCACCGCCTGCCACTGATCCTCCCGCAGCCGCGCCGAACCTCCCGGGGCGCCTACGAGCTCGGCAAGGACGGCATCGGCTTCGGTGCGGAGCTCCAGGTTGTCCATGCCCCCCATGCAACCGGATGGCACGGACAATCGGCCAATTCACCCAACGTGACGAGCACGTCACGGACGGCCTGCGCGTCGTACGGCGCGAGCGGCCACGCCGGGGAGAGCGCCTCCATCAGGGCTGGACCGGGACCCCGGCGCCGCCGTCGACTCTGGCCCGTAGCGAGTGTTTCCGCTGGCACTGGGCGCTTCGGCCCGAGTCGAATGAGTCATCTTCGGTGTGACGGGGCAAGGATATGAACGGCATACCGGCGAATTCCGGTCGGCGGCGCCAATTGCTCGTTGCCGCATGCTCACGGGCCACGCGAGAATCGGAGTGCTCCCGCTCGGCTCGACGGCGCTCTCCTGGGCCGCGCCGCGGCGTGCCCGCACTTCAGCTGTGCCCGTCCGCGGGCGTGTACCCGAAGGGAGGACCGTGACCTTCGGATTCGCCCCGCCCTCGACCACGTCTCTGACACAGGCAGCCGGCGGCGCCAGCCGGCACGGCCGACTGCTGGAACCCGCCGAGTGGAGTTCGGCGGGCATCCCCCTGCTGCGCAATCCGCGCGAGGTGGTCAGCGGGCTGCACTCCCGGCACGGTCCGGTGCCCTCGACGGCGGTGATCGCCGTCCTCGGCCCCGAGGAACAACTCGTCGCGAGCGCCTCCTTCGTCCAGCGCTCGGCCTCGGCCGACGGCTGGGAGTACCGCAACGCCCTGCTCGCCGCGCTGCGCCGGGTCCTCCCGCACGACCTGCGGCGCCGGACCCCGGTGCGGACGGCGGTCCTGCTGTACTGCCGCGAGGGCGACGAGCGGTGGACCGAGGAGGACGGCGCCTGGATGTGGGGTCTGCGGGACGCCTGCACCCTGCACGGGCTGCGCTGCGGCGCGTACATCACGCTGACCCGCGGCGGCTGGCAGGTGCTGGGCGAAGGCCGGGGCGGCCGGCGGCCCAGCTCCGACTCGCGCCCCGAGCGCCTCGGCGACACCGTGGCCGAGTTCCCCCCGGTGACCCTGCGCACCGGCGGCGGCGCGACCGAGGTCCTGCGCCGTACCGCCGCGCGCTGAGCCCCGCCGCACCCGTACGCCGGCCCGCCCGCGGGCAGCCCTCACGGCCGCACACCCTGGAGCGGGCGTACGGCAGGTCAGGCCTCGGGCTTCAGCGGGGCCGGCTCCGCCGGACACCCCCTGGCCCCGCCCCTCGACCGCGCCGGGGTACGGGGCGTCAGACGCCCGTGCCCAGCACGGAGTTGATCTGCTGCGGGTCGCCGCACACGATGAGCAGCGCACCGGCCCGCGTCAGCGCGGTCGGCAGGGCGGCGGCGGTCGCCTCGGCCGGTCCGCCGTTGGCCGCGAAGACCACGACGGGACGGCCCGCAGCGCGCTGGACCTGCGCCGCGTCCGCGTAGAAGACGTCGTCCCCGGCATCGTGCAGGGCCCAGTACGCGGCCTCACCGAAGGACAGCTCGTGAGCGGCCCACGGGTGCGGGTCGCCAGTGGTGAACAGCAGGATGTCGCCGGGCGCGCGCCCGGTGTCGAGCAGCAGGTCGACGGCCTCTTCGGCCGCGTCCAGGGCACCCTCGGCGGAGGCCGGGATCAGCTGGATCTGCGGCACCGCCGCCGAGACGGACGGTGCGGTGGGGGCGGCGGGAACGGGTCCGGGGGCGGCCTGCGGCGCACGCTGCGCGGGCGGGGCGGGCCTGGGGGCACCTCCCGCGCGGCTTGCCGCTGCGGGGGAGGGACCGGGGCGTCCGGGCCGCGGCACGGCGGCGGGACGCGGACCAGGTACGGGGCGGGGGGTCTGCGCGGTGCGGCTCGCAGCCGGCGTGACGCGGGGACCCTGGGCACTCTCGTGAATCTGAGGCTCCTCGGGGGTGAGAGGCATGAGTTGATGTCTATCAAACACCGGTACGAAACGTACCGTCGGGTGGCACGTGGGTGCGATCAGAAATCGAAGCCGAGTTGGCCTCCGTTTTCCAGCTCCACCGCCTCCTCGCTGCGGCGCACCTTCTTGAGGTGGCTCCACCGGGGCAGTGCATCGAGGTACGACCACGAGAGCCGGTGGTACGGGGTCGGCCCCAGTTCCTCGAGCGCGGCCCGGTGCACGGGCGAGGGGTATCCGGCGTTGTCACCGAAGGCGAAGTCCTCGATGCCGCCGCCCTGTTGACCGAGTTCGGCCATCATGCGGTCGCGCCTGACCTTGGCGATCACCGAGGCCGCCGCGACGGCGACGCAGGACTGGTCGCCCTTGATCACCGTACGAACCCGCCAGGGCGGGCCGAGATAGTCGTGCTTGCCGTCGAGGATCACCGCGTCGGGCCGCACGGGCAGCGCCTCCAGGGCGCGCTCCGCGGCGAGCCGCAGGGCGGCGGTCATCCCGAGTGCGTCGATCTCCTCCGGGGAGGCGTGCCCCAGGGCGTACGCGGTGACCCAGGTCTCCAGGACGTCGAGGAGCGCATCGCGTCGCTTCTGGGTGAGCAGTTTGGAGTCGGTGAGCCCTGCGGGCGGCCGGCGCAGACCGGTGACCGCCGCGCACACGGTGACCGGACCGGCCCAGGCCCCTCGTCCGACTTCGTCGACCCCGGCGATGACCTTGGCGCCGGTGGTTGCACGGAGGGAGCGTTCGACGGTGTGGGTGGGTGCTTCGTACGGCATGGCGCCAGCAAGGTTACGCCGCCCCGAGCCGACTGCACACCCCGGCCCGGGTGAGTCGGTGCGGCGTCTCACCCCCTGAGCAGCGGCACCATCACCTGATCGATCATTTCCGCGATGTCCGGATCGGACCATTCGCTCCCGCACACCTTCGCGCCGTACATCATCATCGCCGGAATGACGTCGGCGACGAACGGACCGGTCGCATCCGGCCGCACGTCTCCCCGCTCGATCCCCCGCTGGACAAGCTCCCTGATCAACCGATGGGCGGGCTCGTGCAGCCCCGCCCGGATGACGTCGTGGAACCGGCCCGCATGGGTGTGGTCGCATTCGTGAAGGACGGCACGCAGCGCCTGGCCGGCCCGCGACTCCATCACCTCCCGCATCCGCACACACAACCGGATGAGGTCGCCCCGGATCGATCCGTGGTCGGCGATCCCCCCGATCGGCGGCAGCCCGGTCCGCAGCACGTCGGCCACCAGGTCCGCCTTCGAGGGCCAGCGCCGGTACACCGCCGCCTTGCCGGTGTGCGCACAGGCCGCGACGCCCTCCATGGTGAGCCCGTTCCAGCCGACGGTGCTCAGCTGCTCCAAGGCCGCGTCGAGAATCGCCCGTTCGAGTTCCGGACCCCGCCTGCGCCCCGGTGATGTCGCTGACCAGCGCGAACCCACCATCACCTCTGCCTCCGGCCGACCCACGCGCCCCTCGCACGCGTTTTCAGCCTTAGTGAACGGTTGCGTTCACTATCAAGGGCCTCCTACCGTGGACCCGCAGTGAACGGATGCGTTCACTATTTCACTATGGGGGGTTCCACGGTGAAAGGCTCTCAACTCGCCACGCCCCGGATACCGGGCGCGGCCCGCCGGGAAGGCCGCCCGGGCGTGGCACTCACGGTCATCGCCGCGTGCCAGCTGATGGTCGTCCTCGACGCGACGATCGTGAACATCGCACTCCCGCACATCCAGACCGCCCTCTCCTTCTCCACCACCGACCTGTCCTGGGTGATCAGCGCGTACACGCTGGCCTTCGGCGGCCTCCTGCTGCTCGGCGGCCGGGCGGGCGACATCCTCGGCCGGCGCCGCGTGTTCCTGACCGGAATCCTGCTGTTCACCCTGGCCTCCCTGCTCGGCGGCTTCGCGCAGGAGCCCTGGCAACTGCTCGCCGCCCGCGCCCTGCAGGGGGTCGGCGGCGCGATCGCCTCGCCGACCTCGCTGGCCCTGATCACCACCACGTTCGCCGAAGGCCCCGAGCGCAACCGGGCGTTCGGGGTGTTCGCGGCCGTCTCCGCGGGCGGCGGCGCGATCGGCCTGCTGGCCGGCGGGATGCTGACCGAGTGGCTCGACTGGCGCTGGGTGCTCTTCGTCAACGTGCCGATCGGCGTGCTGATCGCCGTGCTCACCCCGCTGTACATCACCGAGTCCGAGCGCCACCCGGGCCGGTTCGACATCGCCGGCGCCCTCACCTCCACCGGCGGCATGGCCACGCTCGTCTACGGGTTCATCCGCGCCTCCGAGGATGGCTGGCGCGACGGGCTCACCCTCGCCTCCTTCGCCGCGGCCGTCGTCCTGCTCGCGCTCTTCGTGGCCATCGAGTCGCGGGCCCACGAGCCGATCATCCCGCTGCGGATGTTCGCCGACCGCAACCGCGCGGGCACGTACCTGATCATGCTCGGCCTCGCCGCCGCGATGTTCGGCATGTTCTTCTTCATCGTCCAGTTCGTCCAGAACGTGCTGGGCTTCTCCCCGATCCGGTCGGGGCTAGGCTTCCTGCCCGTGACCGTCGCGATCGTCACCGCCGCCGGCCTCTCGCAGCGCTTCCTGCCACGCTTCGGCCCCAAGCCGTTCATGGTCGCCGGATCCGGCCTCACCGGCATCGGACTGGCCTGGCTGACCCTCATCCGCACCGACAGCTCGTACGTCTCCGGGGTCCTCGGGCCGATGCTGCTGTTCGGTTTCGGCATGGGCCTGAACTTCGTGACGCTCACCCTCACCGCCGTCTCCGGGGTCGCCCAGCGGGAGGCGGGCGCGGCGTCCGGGCTGCTCAACGCCAGCCAGCAGGTCGGCGGCTCCCTCGGCCTGTCGATCCTCGTCACCGTCTTCGGCACGGCCAGCCGGAGCGAGGGCGAGAGGCAGATGCCGGACTTCATGGCCCACGCCGATCCAGGGCAGGTGGCGGCCTTCACCGAGACCAAGCGGCTGCCCGACCCCTGGGGGGACCTCGTCCTCACCCAGGGCATCTCCACCGCCTTCACCGCGGCCGTCGCCATGGCCGGGCTCGCCCTGGCCACCGCGCTGCTGGTGATCCGGGTGCGCAAGAGCGACCTGGAGGCCCTCAACGGCGCCGCCGCGGAGGCCGGTCCGGCCGCCTGAGCCCGGTCCGGCGTACGGAGGCCCGGGCGCGGGGATGATCCCGCGCCCGGGCCCTCGTGCGACCTCCGCCGGGCGGCTACCCGGCGGTGCGGCTGTGGAACGAGCCGAGGCTCGAGCAGACCTCGTACGAGGCCTTCACCGGGCGCTCGCGAAGGATCTGCCGGGCCCGGTACTCACCGAGGCTCATCGCGTACCAGGGCACCCGACCGCCCCGCGACAGCTCGTTGTTGATGCCGCGCAGGGCGCAGGAGCGGCGGGGTTCGGGCAGCCGGTCCAGGGCGGGCACTGCATCCGCCGAGAGGGACTGGAAGTAGGCCAGGTCGATCTTGCCGTCCTGCTGGAAGCGGGCCACGTTCTTCTCGGCGACCATCCCGTCCGGGGACAGCAGCCCGAACGCCAGGACGGCGGCTGCCGCGCTGCCCGCGACCGCGCGCGGCAGCCGGCTCGCGCCGAACACCCCGGCAGCCATGATCAGTACGATGACCAGCCCGAGCCAGAGCTCCATCGCGGCCACCGAAACGCGCAGCCGGGTCAGTCCGTACGCGTCCACGTACAGGTCCATCCGGCGCAGCGCGGAGGCGACCACGACCAGGGTCAGCGCACACAGTGTGCCCAGGACGACGCCGACGAACCGCCGGTCGCCGGCCCCGGCGCGCGGGGCCCAGCGCAGGGCGAGCGCGATCACGGCGAGGGTGAGCAGGGTGGCCCAGAGCAGCTGCCAGAAACCCTGGCGGGCGTACTCGGCGTAGGTGAGCCCGGTGCTCTCCAGGACCTTGTCGTAGCCGCCGAACAGGGCAGCCAGCTGGACGGCGTTGAAGCCGGCGAAGAGCAGGTTGAGCACGACGAGCGGAAGCGCCCATTCGACGCGGGAGCGCGGCTTTCCGGGCGCCACCCGGATCCGGTCCCAGCGCGAGGGCGCCGCGGCGGCGCGGGCGGCGGCGAGTGCGAGGAGGGCTCCGAGCAGGAACAGCAGGAAGCGCACCGGGCTGTCGCCGACGGAGACGTCGGGGGTCAGCCCGCTGAGCAGGTCCGCGAAGGCGGCGTCGGCGGAGGCGAAGAGTGCGCCGAAGAGCACCAGCAGGACCACGGCCACCAGCGCTGCCTTGGCCACGGGCAGCCAGCGGCTCCGGTCGACTCCGCTGCCGCGCGAGCGCAGCCCGCTCCAGGCCCAGCGGAACCCGAGCACGGTGGCGTCGACGAAGCCGAGCGGGCTGAGCAGGACGCCGGGCCAGGTGCGGCTGCCGTGCAGGGCCAGTGCGCCGAGCAGGGCGGCGGCGAGCAGCGCGAGGGTGGAGGGCCAGCCGGCGTCGCGGAGCGCGGGTACGGCGAGGAGGGCTACGCAGCCGATCGCCCAGACCAGGGTCCAGGGGCGGACGGTACGCCGGGCCGCGCGGGCGGCGACGTACGCGGCGGCGATGGCGGGCACGACGGCGAGCAGCAGGCCGGGGCCCAGGCCGTCGCCGAGGAAGAGGGCCGAGGCGATGCCGGCGACGACGGCGCAGACCAGCACGGCGGTGGGCACGGGCCCGGCCTGCCCCGGCCGCGCGGCTTCGGCCCAGGCAAGCGGCGCGATGGACCACGCCCCGGACTCGGCCCGCTGCTGCCGCACTTGATAGACCCGCCACGCTTTGGGATCCCAGCCGGCGGGCGCAACGCCGGCCGGCGCCCCGGCGGCTGCGCGTGGCCCGGCCTTTGCCGGAGCCGGCTGCGCCGGATCGGCGGCTGAGCCCCCGACCGCGTCCCCGGCCGCGGCGTCGGCCACCCCTTCGGTGTTGTCTGACATCGGGTTCCCCTCCCCTGTCGGCCGCCCCCGTCGTCACGACGGAGGCGGCAGCGCGCGGACAGGGTAGGCCCGTGACGTGCGGCTTCAGCCATACCGGAACGGCCCCTGTGGCAGGACCGTGACAATCAGAACGGGGCATATCACCCACCGCGGGCGCCCGTTCCCCCGGCCCGGCGACGAGGCCGCAAGGCCACCCGGCCGCAGGCCACCGCGCCGTCGGCTAACGCGCCGCCGTCTCCGGCAGCCAGGCCGGCAGGGCCTCCGTACGGGCCAGCCAGGCGGCGGGCAGCACCGCGTCCCCGCGCGCCCCCAGCACCCCGCCGACGATCGCGCAGGTCGTGTCGACGTCGCCGCCCACCTGCGCGGTGGTCCAGAACGCCCGCTCGTAGTCGTCCAGCGAGCGCGCCGCCGACCACAGGGCGAACGGCACGGTGTCGTGGGCGCTCGTGCGCCGCCCACAGCCCAGTACCGCCGCGACCGTGGTCGCGTCGCCGTAGTCCAGCATGTCCCGTGCCCGCCGCAGCCCCGCTCCCACGGCGCTGCGCGGCACCAGCGCGATCACCCCGTCCAGCAGGTCGGCGGCCTTCGGCGGGCCGGCCGGAGCCGCCGCCAGTGCGGCCGCCGCGGCGACGGCCATCGCCCCGCACACCGCCTCGCGGTGCTGGTGGGTGGTGTAGGCGGAGATCTCCGCCTGGTGCGTGGCCTGCTCGGGGTCGTCGGCATACCAGGCGCCCAGCGGCGCGATCCGCATCGCAGCGCCGTTGCCCCACGAGCCCTGCCCGTTGAACAGCTCGGCGGCCAGCGTGCGCCAGTCCTCGCCCTCCCGGACGAGCCGCAGCATCCGGTTCACGGCGGGTCCGTAGCCGCGGTCGAAGTCGTGGTGGTGGGCGAAGGAGCTCGCCAGGGCGTCCTGGTCGATGCGTCCGTGGTCGGCGAGGACGGCGACCACCGAGCAGGCCATCTCGGTGTCGTCGGTCCACTGCCAGGTCTCGGTGCCGGCGGGCACCTCGCGGCGCTTGAGGAGGGGGTAGTTCACGGGGACGAAGTACTGGGAGCCCAGGGCGTCACCCAGAGCCAGCCCGCGGAGGCTGGCCATGGCGCGTGCGTAGCGCCTTTCGGAAGAGGAGTCAGAGGTCATCCCGCGTCACTTTAGCCGTCCAGGTCATAAGGCTCCGGTGTGGTCCACCGCTCAAATGGGCGGTCCATCCGGTATCGGCCGTCCGGACCGGGCACAAGCACCCGGAATTCGCCGTTCCCCGGGTTGGAGAGGGCCTCGAACTCGGCCACCGACCAGTGGAACCAGCGCATGCAGAACAGCCGCATGGTCAGGCCGTGCGTCACGAGCAGCACGTTCGGCGGATGGTCCGGGGCCTCGAAGCTTCGGTAGAGGCTCTCCAGGAAGGACCCGACGCGGTCGTACACGTCCGCGCCGGACTCGCCCTGCGCGAAGCGGTAGAAGAAGTGCCCGTACGCGTCGCGGTACGCCTTCTGCAGCCGTACGTCGTCCCGGTCCTGCCAGTTCCCCCAGTCCTGCTCGCGCAGCCTCGGCTCCTCGCGCATCCGGACCCGCGCCGGGTCCAGCCGCAGCTCCCGGAACGTCTGCAGGGTCCGGCGGTAGGGGGAGACGTACGCGCTGACTGCTTCGTCGCCGAACAGCTCGCGCAGCCGTACGCCGGCCTCCGCGGCCTCTTCGTGCCCCCGGCGGGTCAGGCGCAGGGCGTGGTCGGGCTCCCGCTCGTACACCGTGTCATCGGCATTGCCCTCCGATTCCCCGTGCCGGACAAGGACGATGCGCCGTGGTCGTGCCATTCCCCGACCCTATTCGGCCACCGGCGGGCCGGGCACGCCGGGCACGCCGGACGGACCCGCCGATCGTCGTACGGTCATACCGTCCAGGATGATTCGAGGTCGACGACGTCACCGGTGAGGGCTTCCACGTCGGCTTCGGTCTGGGCGCGCAGCGAGAGCCGTTCGACCCGTTCCTGACGGTACTTGCCGTGTTCGGCGGCGGCATGCCACATCGACAGCACGAGGAACTCCCGCCCCGGCGCCTCCCCGAAGAGGCCCCGGATCATTCCGGGTGAGCCGGCCATGGCGGGGTTCCACACCTTCTCCTGCATGAGGGCGAAGTGGTCCACGCGGCCCTCCCGCACCCGGGTGTGGGCCACGCGCACGACGTCCGCGTCGGTGAACCGCGGCTCGAAGCCGGTCTTCACGTCGAAGCGGTGGTCGAAGAGCGTCACCCGCGCATTGGTGTACGTGCCGGTCTGGGCCGCTGCCAGCCGGTCGTACGACCGGGCCATGAAGGAGTCGTAGAAGGAACGGCTCTCCCAGAACGCAAAAACATGCGCGACCCCCTGCCTCCCCCGGCTCCAGCCGCCACCCTGTCCCCGGAATCCCGGCTCGCCAGGCAGCCCCGCCCATTTGCGCTGCCCGCGCTCGAACCCGCGTCGGTCCGTCACCGTGCAGCGAATCCACTTGACCAGCACCGCGCCATCGTACGGGCCCGGCGCGGCCCCGGTCAGTCCCTATGGCGGTTGATCCGCGCCAGTTCCTCCGCATCCCGCCCGGACAGCCGAAGCCCGAACTCCCGGTCGAGCAGCGCGAGCAGCTCGTCGGGGGCCACGGACTGCCGCTCGACCCGCCCGTCGGGGTACAGCCGGGTGAGCTCGCGCCCCACCAGCGCCCGGCGAACGGGGTGGTGGACGGAATCGCCCGGCTGCTGGACGATCACCTGCCCGACGAAGGCGGAGCGGGGGTGGGAGGAGCTGTAGTGGTTGAGCAGGACGTAGTCGACGGGGTAATAGGGCTGCGGGGAGAACGCATACAGGTCCCGCCAGGTCCCCTCGCGCAGCATGCACAGCACGAGGATCCCGTCGCCCTCCTCGCGGACGGCGTACGTCCACTCCCCCTGCACGACCTCGGCTCCGGGCCGCACCAGCGGGACGGGCTCGCGCGGGCCCTGGTGGCCGAACCCGGCGTCGCACAACCAGGGTTCCCCCTCGACGGTGGCGACGAGGACGGCGTGCGTCACCGCGAGCAGGGCGTCCCCCCGGGTGCGGTTGCGGGCGCCGCGCCCGGACACCTCGAAGCCGATCCGCTCCAGGGCAGCGGCCAGCAGCGAGTTCTGCTCGTAGCAGTAGCCGCCGCGGCGGTCGTGCACGAGCTTGTCCTCCAGGGCCTCCTTGACACCCAGCTCGACGGGGCGGCCGAGCAGCACGTCCAGGTTCTCGAAGGTGATGGCGCCGGTGTGGGCCCGGTGCACTGCGTACAACGTCCCGAGGTCCGGCCGGAGTTCCCCGTCGTCCCCGACGGGCCCGTCGTAGCCGATCCGCGCCAGATAGGCATCGAGATCCAACTGGTCACCGCTCCACATGTCTCCCCCGCTCCCGCTCGTGAAACTGCAGGCACCCGATCGCCCCGCTGCGCACAATGATCACCGTGACGGCCCTGCACACCAACCCGCGGTTCGCCCGGCTCGCCGAAGCCGAGCGCATCCTGATCGCCGGCGCCGGCGGCGGATTCGACATCTACTCCGGCCTCCCGATCGCCCTCTCCCTCCTGCACCAGGGCAAGGACGTCCACCTGGCGAACCTCTCCTTCAGCGCGCTCGCGGGCCTGCCCATCGAGGACCGGGTGGCCCCCCGATCTCACCGCCGTCACCCCCGAAACCGCGCCCCACCAGGCCTACTTCCCGGAACGGACGCTGGCCCGCTGGCTCAGGCTGCACGGCTACCCGGCCACGGTGTACGCGTTCCCCCAGGTCGGCGTGCAGCCGCTGCGCGCCGCCTACCGGGCGCTGATCGACCTCCACCGGATCGACGCGGTCGTGCTCGTGGACGGCGGCACGGACATCCTGATGCGCCAGGTCCACTCCGAGATCGCGGCCTTCCGTGAGGAGACGATCACCCGCCCGGCCCGCCGCATCCCTCACTGACGACGGGGACCGGCCTTGAGCCGGTCCCCGTCGTGAACTGCTGGGTCAGCTACCTGCCCGGGCCGCGCCCGGAGTCATATGGTGCTGGTGGAGATCACTTACTCCTGGCGTGCGGTATTCCCCGCGTCGCGGGGCCCGTGCGATCCGTGGAAGACGTTGCGCTCCGTGGCACGCCGACCTGGATGGCGCCGTTCCTCCGCCGGGTAGCCGACCGAGACCAACAGGGCGATGGCCAGATCGTCACGGCCGTCGACCCCGATCACCTTCCTCACCTTGGCCTCGTCCCAACCGTTCATGGGCGAGGTCGCCAGACCCATCTCCGTAGCAGCGAGCATCAGGAATGAGGCCGCGATCATGGCGTCCTTGACCGCGTACTCGCGAAGCAGACCGCGCCGATCGAGATCCTCCTGGAAGGCCCTCGACGCGGCGGAGAACATCGCGATGAACTCGTCGTTCCATGCTCCGCTGCGCCGCGCCTGCTCATAGACGTCGCTGTGGTCATCACGCCAGGACTGCGGCTCGGCGACGAAGACCAGTACGACCGGGGCCTCTTGGGGCTGGGGCTGGCCTCCGGCAGCCCATGCCAGCCCTGCACGTCCTTCTTCTCCGGACACCACGACGATCGACCGGTCCTGCAGGTTCCAGCTGGTGGGGGCCTCGACCGCGAGATCAAGGAGCGCTTCGAGCGTGCTCGGCGGAATCGGGTCGGGCCGGTAGTGGCGGACGGTGCGGCGGGTGCGGATCGCTTCTGCGACCGACATCGTGTGGCTCGTCATGTCACTCACTATTGGAGAGTGACTCTCCATCGGGAAGAGGGCACCTTTTTGTGCGCTACTCTCCCCGGCATGAAGACCACGGTGGAAGCATCCGGACTGCCTGCCGACGTCTACTCCGCAAAGTGCCCGACGCGCCAGGTCCTCGACCACATCTCCGGCAAGTGGACGATCCTCGTCGTGGACGCCCTCCTCGAAGGGACCCTGCGGTACACCGACTTGATGCGGCGCATCGAGGGTGTCTCACAGAAGATGCTCACCCAGACGCTGCGCGGCCTGGAGGCCGACGGGTTCGTCACCCGCACCGTGTACCCCACCATCCCGCCCCGGGTCGAATACGACCTGACGGAGCTCGGTCGCAGTCTGGCGGAGCCGATCACTGCACTCCGCCACTGGACCGAAACCCATATCAACGAGATCGAGCGGGCCCGGGCCCGGAGCACCTCGCAGGCGAGGGAAGCCACCTGAGCAGTTGCATCGGATGCAACGGGCAATGACGCCGACGGGGAGCCGGCATTTCGCCGACTCCCCGCTTTGACCAGGCACGTCATGCCTGGTGGGCGCCTACTTTCAGCTGCAGCCGCTGGTCGAGCCGCAGCCCTCGCAGATGTAGCAGGAGCCTGCGCGCTGCATCTTCGTACCGCACGAGAAGCAGAGCGGGGCGTCGGCGGAGACGCCGAGCTGCATCTCGACCAGTTCGGCGTTGGAGTGCGCCGTCTTCGGGGCCTGGACCTCCACGACCGCGGCCGGCCTCGGGGCTGCCGGGACGGCGGCCAGCGGGGCCGACTGCGCCAGGGACTCCGTGTCGAGGTCGTCCTCGAGCGGCTCGTACGAGCCGGTGTCCAGGTGGCGCTGACGCTCCTCGGCGGTGTGGATGCCGAGCGCCGAGCGGGTCTCGAAGGGCAGGAAGTCGAGCGCCAGGCGACGGAAGATGTAGTCGACGATCGACTGCGCCATCCGCACGTCCGGGTCGTCCGTCATGCCGGCCGGCTCGAAGCGCATGTTCGTGAACTTCGAGACGTACGTCTCCAGCGGGACGCCGTACTGCAGGCCGACCGAGACGGCGATCGAGAAGGCGTCCATCATGCCCGCGAGGGTCGAACCCTGCTTGGACATCTTCAGGAACACCTCGCCCAGACCGTCGTCCGGGTAGGAGTTCGCGGTCATGTAGCCCTCGGCGCCACCGACCGTGAAGGAGGTGGTGATGCCCGGGCGGCCCTTGGGAAGGCGCTTGCGGACCGGACGGTACTCGATGACCTTCTCGACCGCCGCGCGGATGGTGTCCTCCGCCTTGGCGGTGACCTCCACCTTCTCCTCTTCCTTCTTCTTCGCGGAGAGGGGCTGGCCGACCTTGCAGTTGTCGCGGTAGATCGCGAGCGCCTTGACGCCCATCTTCCACGCCTCGAAGTAGATCTCCTCGATCTCCTCGACGGTCGCCGTCTCCGGCATGTTGACCGTCTTCGAGATCGCGCCGGAGATCCAGGGCTGGATCGCGGCCATCATCCGGACGTGGCCCATCGGGGAGATGGATCGCTCGCCCATCGCGCAGTCGAAGATCGAGTAGTGCTCGGTCTTCAGACCCGGGGCGTCGACGACCACGCCGTGCTCGGCGATGTGCGCGACGATCGCCTCGATCTGCTCCTCCTGGTAGCCCAGGCGGCGCAGGGCCTGCGGGACGGTGCCGTTGACGATCTGCATCGAGCCGCCGCCGACGAGCTTCTTGAACTTGACCAGGGCCAGGTCCGGCTCGACACCGGTGGTGTCGCAGGACATCGCGAGACCGATGGTGCCGGTCGGCGCGAGGACGGAGGCCTGGGAGTTGCGGAAGCCGTTCTTCTCGCCGAGGCGCAGGACGTCCTGCCAGGCCTCGGTGGCCGCGGCCCAGATCGAGTTGTCCAGGTCGTCGGTGCGCGGCGCGACACCGTTGGCGTCGGCGTGCTGCTTCATGACGCGCTTGTGCGCCTCGGCGTTGCGGGCGTAGCCGTCGTACGGGCCGACGATGGCGGCCAGCTCGGCGGAGCGCTTGTAGGCCGTGCCGGTCATCAGCGAGGTGATCGACGCGGCGAGGGTGCGGCCGCCGTCCGAGTCGTACGCGTGGCCGGTCGCCATCAGCAGGGCGCCGAGGTTGGCGTAGCCGATGCCCAGCTGACGGAAGGCGCGGGTGTTCTCGCCGATCTTCTGCGTCGGGAAGTCCGCGAAGCAGATCGAGATGTCCATCGCGGTGATGACGAGCTCGACGACCTTGGCGAAGCGCTCGGCGTCGAAGGACTGGTTGCCCTTGCCGTCGTCGTTCAGGAACTTCATCAGGTTCAGCGAGGCGAGGTTGCAGGACGTGTTGTCCAGGTGCATGTACTCGCTGCACGGGTTGGACGCGGTGATGCGGCCGGACTCGGGGCAGGTGTGCCAGTTGTTGATCACACCGTCGTACTGGATGCCCGGGTCGGCGCAGGCCCACGCGGCCTCGGCCAGCTTGCGGAAGAGCGCCTTGGCGTCGACCTTCTCGATGACGTCGCCGGTCATGCGGGCACGCAGGCCGAACTCGGTGCCGTTCTCGACGGCCGTCATGAACTCGTCGTTCACGCGGACGGAGTTGTTGGCGTTCTGGTACTGGACGGACGTGATGTCGTCGCCGCCCAGGTCCATGTCGAAGCCCGCGTCGCGCAGAGCGCGGATCTTCTCCTCTTCCTTCACCTTGGTGGCGATGAAGTCCTCGACGTCCGGGTGGTCCACGTCCAGGACGACCATCTTGGCCGCGCGGCGGGTGGCTCCGCCCGACTTGATCGTTCCGGCGGACGCGTCGGCGCCGCGCATGAAGGAGACCGGACCCGAGGCGTTGCCGCCGGAGGAGAGGAGCTCCTTGGAGGAGCGGATGCGGGAGAGGTTCAGGCCGGCGCCGGAGCCGCCCTTGAAGATCATGCCCTCTTCCTTGTACCAGTCGAGGATCGACTCCATGGAGTCGTCGACGGCAAGGATGAAGCACGCGGAGACCTGCTGCGGCTGGGGCGTGCCGACGTTGAACCACACCGGGGAGTTGAAGCTGAAGATCTGGTGCAGGAGGGCGTACGTGAGCTCGTGCTCGAAGATCTCCACGTCGGCGGGCGACGAGAAGTAGTCGAAGTCCTCGCCGGCCTTCGTGTACGTCTTCACGATCCGGTCGATGAGCTGCTTCAGACCGGTCTCGCGCTGCGGGGTGCCGACCGCGCCACGGAAGTACTTGCTGGTGACGATGTTGACCGCGTTCACCGACCAGAAGTCGGGGAACTCGACGCCACGCTGCTCGAAGTTCACCGATCCGTCGCGCCAGTTGGTCATGACGACGTCACGGCGCTCCCAGCTCACCTCGTCGTACGGGTGCACGCCGGGGGTGGTGTGGATGCGCTCGATCCGAAGGCCGCTCTTGGCAGTCTTGGTCCCCTTGGCGCGGGAACCTCGTGCCGAGCTGCTCGCCGTCTCTGTCATGCCGCTTCCTCCCATATGCGGGCAAAAACGCCCTAAAGTGCCAGCGTTATTCCGCGGCACGGTCTGTCTTGTATCTACGTTTCTTCGCCTGAGCCTTCCGGGCGGCCGCGCTGCGCTGCGGCCGGCCGGTCAGTCGGCGGCGGAGGCGGGCACGGGGACCTGGACGGTCCCACCGGGCCCGCACTCTTCGGGGTGAGGCCGCGGCACGCGGAGTTCCGCGATGGCGGTCTCGAAGTCTTCGAGTGTGTCGAACGCCTTGTAAACGGACGCGAACCGGAGGTACGCGACCAGGTCGAGCTCCTGCAACGGGCCGAGTATGGCCAGACCCACGTCATGGGTGGTCAGCTCGGCACTCCCGGTGGCGCGCACCGCCTCCTCGACCCGCTGGCCGAGCTTGGCGAGGGCGTCCTCGGTGACCGGCCGCCCCTGGCACGCCTTGCGCACGCCGGAGATGACCTTGGTACGGCTGAAGGGTTCGGTCACCCCGCTGCGCTTGATCACCATCAGCGAGGCCGTCTCCACCGTCGTGAAACGACGGGAGCAGTCGGGGCACTGACGGCGCCGACGGATCGACGTGCCGTCGTCCGTGGTGCGGCTGTCGACGACGCGGCTGTCGGGGTGCCTGCAGAAGGGGCAGTGCATGGTTCCCTCACCCTCCCTCTTGGCACGACTGAATCACCTCACGAGGCCCCTGAACGACGGGGACGGGTCCCTGTCGGGGGCTCGTGAAGCAGCCACCAGCATATGCGATGCCGAGGGCCTCGACGGACCGAGGACCACAACTTCTGGGCGGCAGCGCACATCCAACCACTAGATCTTGGGTTGTGGTGGATTTGGTTCGCTCCGCGTGTCGCCGGGTCCGATGCCCGGACCCGGGCGTTCCCGGTGCCACACTGGGCGCGGGACCGGAAGGCGGCGATCCGACCGGGAAGGGTACCGTAAACAGCGGAGGCGGGACCGAACCCGCGTTCGGCGGACCGATCGTCCATACACCCCTTGTTCTGACCACGCTGGACGATCTGCGATTTTTCACTCGAACGTGTGTTTGGCGCAACCTTTCGAAAGCTACTACCGTTGTCCAGCTAGGGAGAACATTTCGAGAGGGGCCGACGTGACCACCACCGCAGACAGTGCCACCATCACTGCCCAGAACCGCTCCCAGAGCCGACTCGAGCCGGTGCATCCCATGAATGACGCAAGCCTGAACCCGGAGGCGGAGCCCGTACGCCCCGCACGATCGCTGCCAGGCCGACCTCCAGGCATCCGCGCCGACAGCTCCGGGCTCACGGACCGGCAGCGGAGGGTCATCGAGGTCATTCGCGATTCGGTGCAGCGGCGCGGCTACCCGCCGTCGATGCGGGAGATCGGCCAGGCGGTCGGCCTGTCCAGCACGTCCTCGGTCGCGCACCAGCTGATGGCCCTCGAGCGCAAGGGCTTCCTGCGCCGGGACCCGCACCGCCCCCGGGCGTACGAGGTCCGCGGCTCCGACCAGCCCAGCTCGCAGCCCACGGACACCACCGGCAAGCCCGCCGCCTCGTACGTCCCCCTGGTCGGCCGGATCGCGGCCGGCGGCCCGATCCTCGCCGAGGAGTCGGTGGAGGACGTGTTCCCGCTCCCCCGCCAGCTGGTCGGCGACGGAGAGCTCTTCGTCCTCAAGGTCGTCGGCGACTCGATGATCGAGGCCGCCATCTGCGACGGCGACTGGGTCACGGTCCGTCGCCAGCCGGTCGCGGAGAACGGTGACATCGTGGCTGCGATGCTCGACGGCGAGGCCACCGTCAAGCGCTTCAAGCGCGAGGACGGCCATGTCTGGCTGCTCCCGCACAACGCCGCCTACCAGCCGATCCCCGGCGACGAGGCGACCATCCTCGGCAAGGTCGTCGCGGTACTGCGCCGGGTCTGACCCGCGTCGCTTCCCAGCCAGCCCCCGGGACCCACTGCGCCGGTCCCGGGGGTTGTTTCGTTCTTTGCGGCTAAACCGCCGCCGCTCTCGCGGATGTGGTTGCTCGCCGCTTGGGCTGCTCCATTGATGGTCGCCGCTCGTGCTCCCGAGAACTACTTGCCGTCAGCGTGAGCGGCAGCGTCGATCGCGGCGAGGGAGCGGCGGGCCTGGTTGCGGTCCGTGGTGTACCAGAAGTCCGGCAGCGTGGCCCGCAGGAAGCTCCCGTACCGGGCCGTGGCCAGCCGGGGGTCCAGGACCGCGACGACACCCCGGTCGTCGCCGGCGCGTACGAGCCGGCCCGCGCCCTGGGCCATCAGGAGCGCCGCATGCGTGGCCGCGACGGCCATGAAACCGTTGCCGCCGTGCTCCTCGACCGACTTCTGCCGGGCGCTCATCAGCGGGTCGTCGGGACGCGGGAACGGGATCCGGTCCATGACCACGAGCTGGCAGCTGGGACCGGGCACGTCCACGCCCTGCCAGAGCGACAGCGTCCCGAACAGGCAGGTCTTCGGGTCCGCCGCGAACGCCTTGATCAGCTCGCCCAGCGTCTCCTCGCCCTGGAGCAGGATCGGGTTGTCCAGCCGGCCGCGCAGCTCCTCGGCGGCTGCCTTGGCGCCCCGCATGGAGGAGAACAGGCCGAGGGTGCGGCCGCCGGCCGCCTCGATCAGCTCGGCGAGCTCGTCCATCATGTCGCCGCGGGTTCCCTCCCGGCCGGGCGTGGCCAGGTGCTTCGCGACGTAGAGGATGCCCTGCTTGGGGTAGTCGAACGGCGAGCCGACGTCCAGGCCCTTCCAGACCGGCGCGTCCTCCCCCTCGACCCCTTCGGGAGACAGGCCCAGCGAGGCCGCGACCCCGTTGAAGTCGCCGCCCAGTTTGAGGGTCGCCGAGGTCAGGACCACCGAGCGGTCCTCAAACAGCTTCTCGCGCAGCAGCCCGGACACCGACAGCGGGGCGACCCGCAGGGTGGCCCCGAAGCGGTCGTGCCGCTCGTACCAGACGACGTCGTATTCGGAGCGGAGCAGAATCCGCTCGGCCACCCCGTGGACGCTCTCCACCGCGGCCAAGGCCTGCTTGCGGACGGCGTCCTCGTCGTGGACGGACTTGTCGCGGGTCGCACCGATCGCCGAGATGACATTGCGCGCCGCGTCCCGCAGGGCCGCCAGTGCGTACCCGAGGTCCTCGGGGACCTCCTCCAGCCGGCCCGGGAGGGCCAGCTCCATGACCCGCTCGAAGGACTCGGACGCGGTCTGCAGCGAATCCGCGGTCTTCTCGTCGGCCAGCTTGGCCGCGCGCTTCACGGCGCGGTTGACCTGGCCCGGGGTGAGCTCGCCGGTGGCGACCCCGGTCACCCGGGAGACCAGCTCGTGCGCCTCGTCCACGATCAGCACCTCGTGCTGCGGCAGCACCGGGGCGCCCTCGATGGCGTCGATGGCCAGCAGCGCGTGGTTGGTGACGACCACGTCGGCGAGCTTGGCCCGCTCGCGGGCGGCCTCGGCGAAGCACTCGGCGCCGTACGCGCACTTCGTCGCGCCCAGGCACTCCCGGGAGGAGACGGAGATCTGCGACCAGGCCTTGTCGGAGACACCCGGGGTCAGGTCGTCCCGGTCGCCGGTCTCGGTCTCGTCGGCCCAGTCGCGCAGGCGCAGCAGGTCCTTGCCGAGCTTGCTGGTGGGGGTGGCCGCCTCGAACTGGTCGAAGAGGCCCTCCTCCTCGTCCTGCGGCGCGCCCTCGTGGAGCCGGTGCAGGCACAGGTAGTTGGACCGGCCCTTGAGCATGGCGAACTGCGGGCGGCGGCGGAGCTGCGGGTGCAGCGCGTCGACCGTCCGGGGCAGGTCGCGCTCGACCAGCTGCCGCTGGAGCGCGAGGGTGGCGGTGGCGACGACCACGCGCTCGCCGTGCGCGAGGGCCGGTACCAGGTAGCCGAGGGACTTTCCGGTGCCGGTGCCGGCCTGGATGAGCCGGTGCGTGTTGTCGTCGATCGCTTCGGCGACGGCTTCGGCCATGGCCACCTGGCCGGGCCGCTCCGTGCCGCCGACGGCGGAGACGGCGGCGTGCAGCAGGTCGGGGAGGGAGGGCTTCGTCATAGCAATGACAACCCTACGGGGCGCCACCGACAGTGACCGCCACGACGATGATTCATGGCCGGTACAAGGGGTTGGGCACGGTGCCGTACTCCACCGCGCGCGGGCGGTCGGGGCGGTCGCGGTAGCCGTCCTCGTACAGCCGGTTCCGGTTCAGGCAGAGCCGCCCGATGCGCTCGCCGAGCAGGTCGAAAAGCTCGTAGCGCTCCTTGAGCTCGGGGAAGCGGGCCTGGTGGCGCAGGATCTCCCCCCGTACGAGCGACCAGAACTCCTCCTCCGGGACGCCGAGACGGTCCTCGCACAGGGCGGAGAGGTAGCGGAAGACTCCGACGAAGAGGCCGGAGTGGATGTACTGGGGCAGGAAGTCCGCAGGCTTGTCGCGCAGCGCTGCGCGCACCTCGGCGGGCACGCCGGCGAGCTCGGGCAGCGGCTCGCGGCAGATGCTGACCTCCTCCACGAAGTCCTTGAGGGCGATCCGGACCGGGACGTCGTGCTCGTCGAAGATCACGGTGGCGTTCTCGCCGTGCGGGGAGAAGACGGTGCCGTAGCGGTAGAGGAAATGGAGCAGCGGCGGCAGCAGGGCGGTGAAGAGCCGCTGGAGCCAGCAGGCAGCCGTGAGCCCGGACCGGGCGACGAGCTCGGCGGTGAAGGACCGGCCGCGCGGGTCGACGTGGAGGAGGGAGGCGAGCGTACGGGCCCGCTCACCGGGGGCGAGCCGGCCGGCAAGGGGCTCGCGCCAGATCGCCCCGAGGAGCTCCTTGTACTGGTACGGGGCCTCGGGGAGCTCGTCGTAGACGGGGTGACGCACGGTGACCGAGGCGACCTCGCCGAGGAGGACCACTCGGCATTCCTCGCGAAGGAAGGGGTCGGCGTCGTGGAGGGACCGGATCCAGGCGGTGACGGCGGGGGCGGCGGCGGAGTGGTCGGAGGGCAGGCCGCGCCAGACCAGGGTGTTGAAGACGGAGAGCGGCAGCTTGACGCTGTGCCGGTCGGGGCGGCTCAGGTTGAGAAAGGTGCGGACCGACTGCTGCGGGATGCGCATGTCCGGATCGGCGGGGAGCGGGACCAGGGCACCCGAGGCCAGGGCCGGGGCGAAGAGGGGGAGCACGATCTCGTCCCACTGCCAGGGGTGGACCGGAAGGTAGAGGTAGCCGAGCGGGTCGAGGCCGCGGGCGCGCAGGGTCCGGTCGAACGCGGCCCGGGTGACGGGGTCGAGCTCCTGGGCGTAGAGACGGGCCGGGTCTTCCAGGCCGGCCGTGCCGCGGTAGGCCGCGAGGGAGGTGTGGGCCGCGAGCCAGGGCAGCCGCTGGCGGGTGCGGGCCTCGGGGGCCCAGGAGGCGGTGTCGGCGGCGGACAGTCCTATGCGGCCTTTGTTGACGACGAGCCAGGGGTGGCCGGTCTGGTGGCCTTCGAGCTCGGCGTGGTCGAGATCGGCGAGGACGTCGGCGGTGAGCGCGGTGTGCTCGATGCGGGCGTCGGCGGCGAGGGTGGCGCTGAGCTCGCGGACCAGGTGGCCGAGGGTGGCGCCGTCGAGACCGAGGAGGATGCGGGTGCGGATCAGGAAGGCGTACGGGTCCGCGAAGGCGGTCGGGGGCTCCGGTGACGGGGCCGGCGGGCTGAGGGTGACGGTGTCGGGGGCGACGTGCCAGCTGCCGTAGGCGCGGCGGCGGGCCCGGAAGCCGAGGCTGCTGCCGTCGTCGAGGGTCAGCTGCCAGGCGTCGCCGGAGGTGGTGCCTGGGGCCGGGACGGGCCTGATGATCTCCTCGTACGCGAACTCGCCCAGCAGCTTGGCGAGGAGCCGACGGGCGGCGGACTCCCAGGTCGCGCTGTTGAGTTCGGGCGGTGTGCAGGGGTGCTGGGGGGACGGCGGAACGGCAGGTTCCGAGAAGTGGGAGCCGGTGGAGTCGGGGGTGGCGGGGAAATTCGGCACGGGACTCCTCGGGGATCGGGAACTTTGCTGCGCGACGCAGAGTTTTCGAGGGGTGAGGCGTGAACGGGGAGCGCTGGACGGGGCGAACCGGGGGCGTGGAGCGGGGGACTGAACGGGGGCTGAACGGGGGAGGCGTGGAGCGGCGGGATCGCGGGACGTCGGGCGGCAATTCAGATGAGATTGCGCAGCGCCCGCTCCCGGATCATCAAGGCGGCGCGCTTCTCGGGGAGGTCGATCTCCGTGGAACAGCGGAATCCGGAGTTGAGAAAGGCTGATACGGAGGGGGTGTTGCGGATGTCTGGTTCGGCGATGACGCGTGTGCAGCGGGGACGGTTGTCGAGCACCAGGTCGGCGACGCCCCGCAGCAGGACGGTGCCCAGTCCGCGGCCGCGGTTCGTGCCGTCTCCGATGAGCAGGTGGATACCCGTGTCGTGGGGGCGCGCCGGGTAGTGGCGGGAGAGCGGGTCGAGGTCGGCCCGGTAGATCTCCCAGTAGCTCATCGGCGTGCCTTCGAGGAGGCCGAGGCAGGGGATGCTGTGGCCGTTCCCGTCGAGCTGGGCCCGCACGTGGGCGGCGGTGACGGCGGCGGGACCGGCGAGTTCCCAGTAGGCGGCCACCTCGGGGTCGTTCATCCAGCCGGTGAGCAGCTCCAGGTCGCGGCCGAGCCGTACGGGTTCGAGGCGGAAGGCTCCGGCCGGGGTGGTGGCGGTGCCCCATCCGGCCGGGGAGTCGAGGAGTTCGGCCTCGGCGAGCAGGGGCAGCAGCAAGGTGGAGAGCCGTCGTCCCGGGACACGGGTGCCGATGGTGGCGGTGCCGGTTGCCGTGGGGGCGGCGGTGACGGGGGCGAGGGCAGTGGTGAAGGTGTCGGTGGAGGGCATCGGCACTCAATCGTGGAGGGGGTTGGTGAGGGTGACGTAGACGGACTGGGAGTCGACGGGGCCGACGAGCTCGTCGAGGCCGCCCAGGCGGGTGAGCAGATTCGCCTTGCAGCGCAGGGTGGGTGAGTCGAGCAGCCGCGCGGGGAGCGGTCCGAGTCCGGAGGCCTTGCCGAGGAACCGGCGGAAGGCGGCGAGCAGGACGCGTTCGTCCGCGAGCTGCTGGGATCCGAAGGCGCCGATGAGGCCGAGCACGTTGTTGATGCCGAGGTAGTAGGCGAAGCGTTCGTCGGTGACGGCGTCGGAGACGAAGGTGTCGCTGGCGCTGCCGATGCCGGGGAGCCGGCGCTCGAGTTCCGCGCGGTGGGATGCGCGGAAGTAGTAGCCCTGGTTGTCGCGGTAGCGGCCGCCGACCGGCCAGCCGGCCGGGTCGAGGAGGACCAGGGTGTTCTGCTGGTGCGCTTCGAGGGCGATCCCGGCGAGCGCGTCGAAGGCGAGGACCGGCAGGACGACGTGCTCGAGGTAGCGCAGGAACCACTCGGCGGCGACGGCGGAGGTCGGGCGTCCGGTGGTGGTGGCGAGCCGGGAGACAGCCTCGGCGAGCCGGGAGCGCATGGTGGTCCGGCCCGGCCACGGGCGGGGCGCGGTGAGTGCGGCGATGCAGACGGCGTCGTCGTGGGAGCGGAAGGGGTTGTGACGCAGCACGGCGTCGAGTCCGGGGACGGGGGTGCCGTCCGGGGCGTCGACGGCGATCCAGGCGGGGTCGCGCACGATGTCGAAGCCGGGGTGGGCCGCCTGCCACTGTTCCGCGAGGCCGGTGCGGAGCAGCCGGTGCACCTCGACACCGCGGTGGAGTTCCTTGCGGAGGTTCTCGCGCCGGGAGTTGGTGATGCGCAGGCCCAGGGAGAGCTTGAGCATCGCGGGGGTGCCGGGGCGGTGGACGGTACGGACGGAGGAGGTGGGGTACCAGGGGTCGCCGTACGGGCCCAGGTCGTGCAGGAGCCCGGCGTCGCGCAGGGCGGCGACCGCGGGGCGCTGGAGCAGGTCGCCGGCCTGCCAGGGGTGCAGGGGAAGGGGGGTCGTGCCGTCGGGCAGGGGGAGTCCGGGGGCGAGCCGGCCGAGGAGCCGGGCGGCGGACACGGGGCGGCCTCGTTCGGTCCAGGCGGAGTCGGTGGCGAGCGCAGAGGGTTCGACGGCGAGCCAGTGCAGGGGGAAGGAGCCGTGGAGTTCGGGTGAGTAGCGGCGTGCTTCGGCCTCGGAGAGTCCTTCGCGGCTCTTCGGGTCCGGCTGGAGGGGGTGGCCTAGGAGCAGGGACTGTTCGGCGGTGAGGAAGAGATCGCCGGCGACGGGTTCGGGCGGGGTGGGGCGTTCGCGCCGGTCGGCGATGAACTCGGCGGTGCGGCGCACCGAGTCGGCGACCCGGCCGACGAGGTCGGCGCCGCCGCGGCCGCCGCTGTCGCCCTCGCGGGCGAGCAGTGAGGCGAGGGTGACGGCGTCCACGGCCGGGGCGTGGGCGGGCGCGCCTTCGAGCCGGGCGGGGGCGAAGCGGTGCCAGCCGGCCGGGGACCAGTAACGGACGGCGACGAGCAGGGCGGTGCCGGATGCGGGGAGAGGGATACGGAGCAGGGTTCCGACGGGCCCGTCGGGACGACCGATGCCGTTTTCGCGGACCCAGCAGCGCAGCAGGTTCTCCACCGCCGCGGCTTCGGCGGCGACAGCCGGGTCGGGGTGGTCCAACAGGTCGGGCAGCATCGCGGGTTCGGGCCCGACCGGACCGCCAGAGCCGACCCGGGCCCGAAGCGTCCCGTCCATCTGCCGCGGCACGATCCCCCCACCGAGCGCGCCAAGGCCACCGATCCCCGGGGCGGCCTGCGAAGCCGCCCCCTGGGGGGACTGCGAGGCCGAGGCAGCGCCCTCCGGCGCGGGCTCCGGGGTGAACCCGCCGAGGCCGCCGCTGCTCCGGGGACCACCGGGGGCCCCGAGGCTGCCCGTTCCGCCCGGGCCGCCGGGTCCCGGGGCCGGCCACGGCATGGCCTGCGGGGCCGGAGCGGAACCCTCCGGCACGGACTCCCGGGTGTCCGCGCCAAGGCCGCCACCGACGCCGCTGATCCGGGTGCCACCGGGAGCCCCGAGGCTGCCCGTTCCGCCCGGGCCGCCGGGCCCCGGGGCCGGCCACGGCATGGCCTGCGGGGCCGAAGCGGTGCCTTCCGGCACGGGCTCCTCGGTGGACCCGCCAACGCCGCTGGCGCCGCCATTCCCCTGGGTGCCACCAGGGACAGCGGGACCGCCGGTCCCTGCAACCTGGCCGACCCCGCTCCCACTGCGGCCGCCCGACCCACCAGGGGCGCCGAGGCTATGGGTTTCACCAGGGCCGCCGGTCCCCGGGGTGGGCCGCCGGGCGGCCTGCACACCCGAGCCCAAGGGGGACTGCGGGGCCGCGGCGGAGCCCGCCGACTCCACCGGCTGCAGCCCGGGACCGCCCCAGGTAGTGGAACCGCCGACGCTCCCCGCATCGCCGGGGGCACCAGGACTGCCCGTCCCTGCAGTCCCGTCGGCCCAGAAACCGCTCGGGCCGCCGGAGGCATCGGGGCTGCCCATCTCGGCCTGCCGCGGGGTGAGCTGGGAGCCCGAGGACTCCAGAGCGGCGCCCTCCGGCTCGGGCTCCGAGGCGGACCCGCCTAGGCCGTCGGCGCCGCCGTTGCTCTGGCCTCCGGGGGCACCGAGACACTCCATCTCTGCGACCCCGCTGCTCGGGCCGTCGGCGGGGGCCCCGTGACCTGCGGTCCCCGGGTGCCACGGGGTGCCTTCGGCCTCCGGGCTCTGCGCCCCGCCGGCACAGCTCAGGCCTAGGCTGCCGGGCGCACCGGGGCTGCCGATCCCTGCGGTCCTTTCGGCCCCGCTCGGCAGCGAGTTCCCGCTGGTTCCGGCCAGACCATCGGAGACACAGAGGCTGCCGGTGTCGGGGAACGGCCGCAGGGTGGCCTCGGAGGCCGAACCCATCCGGGGCTGCAGGGCGGGGGCGAGGCCCGTCAACTCCGGCTCCGGGGTGGCCCCGCCGAGGTGGGTGGCATCGCCCAGGCCCTCCGGGGCACCGGTCCGGGCAGGGACACCAGACCCAGGAGGCGGCAGCCGATGGGGCTGGGACGCCGAGCCTGGCAGGGGCTGCAGGGACTGAGTCGTGCCCGGCTCCCGCTCCGGCGCAGGGTCACCTGGGACGCCGGAACCGCCGAGCGGGTCGGGCTCGCCCGGGGTGCCGGTCCCGGCAGGGACACCAGACCCGGGCGGCGACCACGGCTTGGCCGGGGACGCCGAGCCTGACGGCTGCGGTGCAGGCTCACCGGTACCAGGGGCCGGCCACCCGGTGGGCTCCAGGGCCGAGCCCTTCGGCTGCTGGTCCGGTGCCGGGGCGCCGACCCGGGCGGGACCACCCGGGGCACTGGTCCCAGGAGGCGGCGAGCGGAAGGCATGCGGGGCCGAGCCCGTCAGCTGCTGGTCCGGTGCCGGGGCGCCGACCGGGGCGGGCCCGTCCGGAGCCGCGTTTCCGGGGGGCAGCAGGCGGGTGGGGTACGGACGCGAGGCGGAGCCGGGCTCCGTGCTGCTCGGGCAGACGGTGGCGGGGGGTCGGTGCGGGGTGGCCTGGGCGGAGCCCGACGCCTCCGGCTCCGCCACCGGGCCACCACGACCGGCCGGGAACGGACCGGCGGGGGCCGCAGCGGCGTCAGACCGGCCCAGGGCAGCGGGGGCAGCGGCCCTGCCCGGGTCGGCGGGAGCCCCGGGCATGCCCGGGGCGGCAGAGGCGCCAGGCCTAGCGGGGGCGGCAGAGGCGTCAACCCCGCCCGGGGCGGCAGGGGCGCCGGGCTTACCTGGGGCCGCAGCGGCGCCGGGCCTGCCCGCGGCGACAACGGCGTCAGGCCTGCCGGGGGCGACAACGGCGTCAGGCCTGCCGGGGGCCGCAGCGGCGTCAGGGCTGCCCGGGGTGCCGGCGCTGCCCGGGGTGCCGACACCCTGGCCGGTGCCGGCACCGCCCGGGGTGCCGGCACCGCCCGGGGCGGGAAGGAATCGGGGAGGGTGTGGGGCTGCCGGGAGGTGGGGGGCCGAGGGCTCGTGCGTTCCGCCCGGGGGTGCGGGGTGGGGGGCCGGGGTCGCGGTGGCGGGGTGCTGCGAGTCGGGCATCGCGGGTCCTTGCGGGTCAGTGGAGCCGGCAGGCTGCGGCGGCGGCGGGGATGGCGTCGGCCAGGCGGTCCAGGACGGCGGAGGCCTGTTCGTCGGTGAGCGTCAGCGGGGGCAGGAGGCGGACGACGCTTGAGTGGCGGCCGCCGAGTTCGACGATCAGGCCGCGGTTCAGGCACTCCTGCCGGACGGCCGCGGCGAGGGCCTGCGCCGCGGTCCCGGTCTCGGGGTCGACGAGTTCGACGCCGGTCATCAGGCCGCGGCCCCGCACGTCCCCGATGCAGGGATGGTCGGAGGCCAGCCCGCGCAGGGCCGTCAGCATCCGCTCGCCCAGGGCCCCGGCGCGCTCGGCGAGACGGTTCTCCCGTACGTACGCCAGGGTCGCGGCCCCGGCCGCCATGGCCAGCTGGTTGCCGCGGAAGGTGCCCGCATGCGCCCCGGGGGCCCACACGTCCAGGCCCGACCGGTACACGATCACTGCCAGTGGGAGGCTGCCGCCGATCGCCTTGGACAGGACCATCACGTCCGGCACCACCCCGGCATGGTCGACGCCCCAGAAGGCGCCGGTCCGCCCGACCCCCGTTTGCACCTCGTCGGCGATCAGCGGGATCCCCCGGGCCTCGGTGATCTCGCGCATCCGGCGCAGCCATGCGTCCGGGGCCGGGAAGACCCCGCCCTCGCCCTGCACCGGCTCCACGATCATCGCCGCGGGCGTCGGCACCCCGCCCTTGGGGTCGTCCAGCAGGCTCTCGGTCCAACGGGCCCCGAGCCGGGCGCCCTCGGGGCCGCCGACCCCGAACGGGCAGCGGAAGTCCTGCGGGAACGGCAGCCGGGTCACCCGTACGTCCGGGGCCCCGCCCGAGGCTCCCAGGGCCCCGGCGGTCATCCCGTGGTAGGCCCCGGTGAAGGCCAGCAGCCCCGAGCGCCCGGTGGCGGTGCGGACCAGCTTGAGCGCAGCCTCCACCGCATCCGTACCGGCCGGCCCGCAGAACTGGATGCGGGCGTCCGCCGCCAGAGCCGGCGGGAGGCAGGCGAACAGCTCGGTGGTGAAGGCGTCCTTGACCGGCGTCGCGAGGTCCAGGACGTGCAGCGGCGCTCCGGAGTCGAGGACGCCCCGGACGGCTTCGAGCACCACCGGGTGGTTGTGCCCCAGCGCGAGGGTGCCCGCGCCGGAGAGGCAGTCGAGGTAGCGCCGCCCGTCCGCGCCCTCGATCGTCAAACCCCTGGCGCGCACCGGGACGATGGGCAGCGAGCGCGCGTACGTCCGGGCGGCGGACTCCCGCAACGCCTGTCGGCGCAGGATGCCCTCCGCCGCGGCCGGCCCGCTCGGCCCCGCCGCCCCCGTCCCCCGGCTCCCCTGCGGCGGAACCTGCGGAACAGGTGGAACAGGCGCAACCTCCAAAGGCACCTGGGATACCGGAGACGCCTGCGGTGCCTGCGATGCCTGCGCGGCAGCCGCGCCCTGCTCGGTCAAAGCCACGACTGTCGGACCTCCCGCACGGACTGCTCCACCGGATTGCGCCTCGAACATGAACGCTGCTCCCCCATCCCCCGTACGTACCAACGACGGTGGCGGCGGCGGATCACGGGTGGGCCCAAGATCCTTGTCCCGTTCGGACTTCGGGGCGCCCTTCCAGGACCGGAACCGCGGCCCCGGGCTGTGCCGTCCCCAACGGCAGCGGCATAGTGGGGTGCTGCACTCGGCGGCACGCACCTCGCGTGCCCCATGCGCCTCAACTGCACCGCGTCTCACGCCCAAAATCACCAGGGGGATTCACGACATGCGACCGAACCGACCGGTCACCGCGATCCTGTGCGCGGCGGCACTCGCCATGACCGCCGCGGCCTGCGGACCCGGCGACGGGGAGGCCGGCGGCGACGCCAAGCCGACCGTGGCTGCGAGCCTCCCGTCCGGAGCCGACGGGATCAAGATCCCGGACCAGCTCAAGGACAAGCTCAAGCAGCACGGCATCGACCTGGAGAAGTGGAAGGGGGGTGCGTGGAAGAACTGGAAGCAAGAGGACTGGCTCCGCGAGGCGGGCGACTACATCAACCCGATCATCGAGGACCTGTGGGACCCGGACCGGATGCGCGAGGCGGACAAGACCCCGCAGCCCCCGGCCGTCGACCAGGACGCCGGCAAGGACCAGGGCGTCACCGACCCGACCCCGGCGCCGGTACAGGCCAAGGCCGCCAACGCGCCGTACCACACGAGCGTTCCGGTCTCCGGCAAGGTCTTCTTCGACGGCCCCGAGGGCTCCATGGTCTGCTCGGCGACCGTGGTCAAGGACCCGGCCCACCCCGGCAAGTCCAACATGGTCTGGACGGCCGGACACTGCGTGCACGCGGGCAAGTCCGGCGGCTGGTACCGCAACATCGCCTTCGTCCCGTCGTACAACAACGCGGGCAAGCCGCAGGCGCAGCTCAAGGGCGCCCCGCGCGAGCAGGTGGCCCCGTACGGCGTGTGGTGGAGCGACTGGGCGCAGACCTCGGACCAGTGGATCGCGAACGGCGGTCCGACCGGTGGCGCGGGTGCCCCGTACGACTTCGCGGTGCTGCACGTGACCCCGGAGAAGAGCACCGGTAAGTCCCTGGAGGAGACGGTCGGTTCGGCGCTCCCGGTGGAGTTCAACGCCCCGGCGGTGCCGAAGGTCGCGAGCATCACGGCGACGGGCTACCCGGCGGCGGCTCCGTTCGACGGCCAGAAGGCCTTCCAGTGCACGGACAAGCCGGGCCGGCTGTCGCTGGCCGCGAGCGCCCCGGTGATGTACCGCATCGGCTGCACGATGACCGGCGGCTCCTCCGGCGGCGGCTGGGTGGCCGCGGGCAGTGACGGCAAGCCGGCGCTGGTGTCGAACACCTCGATCGGCCCCGCCAAGGCCGGCTGGCTGGCCGGACCCCGGCTGGGCCCGGAGGCCAAGGGGATCTTCGACGCCGTGAGCGCCAAGTTCAAGTAGCCCCACCCGAGGTTCACGTAGCCCGACCCGCGCAACGCCTCACAGCGCGATACAAGACCGAGGGCCCCCTGCATCGCAGGGGGCCCTCCGTTCGTTCATACCGCGTACGCGTTACCGCTTCGCCGGCACGTACGGCGCCAGGTCCGCCGCCAGTTCCTGGTGGACCCGCACCTTGAGCAGGGTGCCCTCCGGGGTGTGCTCCTCGGAGATCACCTCGCCCTCGGCGTGCGCCCGGGCGACCAGCGAGCCGCGGGTGTACGGCACCAGGGCCTCCACCTCGACCTCGGGCCGCGGCAGTTCGGAGTCGATGAGCCCGAGGAGCTCCTCGATGCCCTGCCCCGTACGCGCCGAGACGGCGATGGAGTGCCGCTCGATCCGCAGCAGCCGCTGCAGTACGAGCGGATCCGCGGCGTCGGCCTTGTTGATCACCACGATCTCGGGCACGTTGACCGCGCCGACGTCGCGGATGACCTCGCGCACCGCCGCCAGCTGCTCCTCCGGCGCCGGGTGCGAGCCGTCCACGATGTGCAGGATGAGGTCGGAGTCGCCGACCTCCTCCATCGTGGAACGGAACGCCTCGACCAGGTGGTGGGGCAGGTGCCGGACGAAGCCGACGGTGTCGGCCAGGGTGTAGATCCGGCCGCTGGGCGTCTCGGCCCGGCGCACGGTCGGGTCGAGGGTGGCGAACAGCGCGTTCTCCACCAGTACGCCCGCGCCCGTGAGGCGGTTGAGCAGCGAGGACTTGCCGGCGTTGGTGTAGCCGGCGATGGCGACCGAGGGCACCTTGTTGCGGCGCCGTTCCTGCCGCTTGATGTCGCGGCCGGTCTTCATGTCCGCGATCTCCCGGCGCATCTTCGCCATCTTCTCGCGGATCCGTCGCCGGTCGGTCTCGATCTTGGTCTCACCGGGGCCTCGGGTGGCCATGCCGCCACCGCCGCCGCCACCCATCTGACGGGACAGCGAGGCACCCCAGCCGCGCAGGCGCGGCAGCATGTACTGCATCTGCGCCAGTGCGACCTGCGCCTTGCCCTCTCGGGACTTGGCGTGCTGGGCGAAGATGTCGAGGATCAGGGCGGTCCGGTCGACGACCTTGACCTTGACGACGTCCTCGAGGGCGATGAGCTGGCCGGGGCTGAGCTCACCGTCGCAGACGACGGTGTCGGCTCCGCTCTCGAGCACGATGTCGCGCAGCTCGCGGGCCTTGCCCGAGCCGATGAAGGTGGCCGGGTCCGGCTTGTCACGGCGCTGGATCACACCGTCGAGTACGAGGGCGCCCGCCGTCTCGGCGAGGGCGGCGAGCTCCGCGAGGGAGTTCTCGGCGTCCTGCACCGTGCCGGAGGTCCATACGCCCACCAGCACGACGCGCTCGAGGCGCAGCTGCCGGTACTCGACCTCGGTGACGTCTTCGAGCTCGGTGGAGAGGCCGGCCACACGGCGCAGCGCCGCGCGCTCGGAGCGCTCGAACTGCTCGCCGTCCCGGTCTCCGTCGACCTCGTGGCTCCAGGCGACGTCCTCTTCCATCAGGGCGTCGGCCCGAAGGCTCTCGGTGAAGCTCTGCGAGTCCGGCACGTCCTGTGCGTCCCGCGCGTCCTGGGAAGGGGAAGAAGAGGAGGTCATTGGATCCTTACGTCGATATCGAATGGGGCCCGTGGCCAGGCCTGACAGTAACTCTCACACTGTCACGTCCAACGTGTCACATCGCCGGGAGATTCCCCCTGGCGTGCGGCCCTGTCGATGGTGACATGCCCGTTCCCTGCCGGTCACACGCTTTTCGGGCTGCCCCACTCCGGGTGCCCGGGCATCGCCGGGGTCGTCTTGCCGTACAGCCACGGCTTCAGGAAGGCCTCCAGGTCGCGCCCGGCCACCTTCGAGGCCATGCGTACGAAGTCGTCGGTGCCGGCGATCGCGTCCTGGTTCTCCGCCACCCAGCGGCGCTCCAGGACGTCGAAGGCCTTCGCGCCGATCTCCTGCCGCAGCGCGTACAGCACCAGCGCGGCCCCGTCGTAGACCACCGGCCGGAACAGCCCGATCTTCTCGCCGGGGGCGGCCGGCTTCGGTGCGGCAGGGGGCCCGCCGGCCGCCCGCCACTGGTCGGAGCGCTGGTACGCCTCGCGCATGCGCCGCTCCATGGAGTACTTGCCGAGGCCGTCCGCGTACAGGGCCTCGTACCAGGTGGCGTGCCCCTCGTTGAGCCACAGGTCGGACCAGGTCCGCGGGGTGACGCTGTCGCCGAACCACTGGTGGGCGAGCTCGTGGACCATCACGGCCTCCACGTACCACTCGGGGTAGCCCGCTCCCGAGAACAGGCCGTTCTCGAAGAGCGAGAGGGTCTGCGTCTCCAGCTCGAATCCGGTCTTCGCCCGCGCGATCAGTACGCCGTAGTTCTCGAAGGGGTAGCGGCCGACGCGCTGCTCCATCCACTGGACGTGCCCGGCGGTCTTCTTCAGCCAGGGCTCCAGCCGCTGCCGGTCCACGGCGGGGACCACGTGGCGCAGCGGCAGCCCGTGCGGACCGGTGCCCGCCACGACGGCCGAGTCGCCGATGGAGACCTGCGCGAGTTCGGTGGCCATCGGGTGCAGGGTCCGGTACGTCCAGGTGGTCGAGCCTGCGGCCCGGGGGGCCGGGAGGGCGCCCGGCACCCCGTTGGCGACGGCGGTGAGACCGGCGGGGGCGGTGATCCGGAAGGTGAAGTACGCCTTGTCCGCCGGGTGGTCGTTGCACGGGAAGACCCGGTGGGCGGCGTCGGCCTGGTTGGCCATGGCCAGGCCGTCGTCGGTGGGCACCCAGCCCCCGTCGGCGATGCCGCGCGGATCGCTGGTGTGCCGGATCGCGATGTGCAGCGGCACGTTGGCCACGACGGGGCTCGCCGGGGTGAGCACGAGGTCCTCCCCGGCACTCTCGAAGTGCGCCGGCTCGCCGTTGACCTCGGCGGACGCCACCGTTCCGTGGGTGAAGTCCAGGTTGATCCGCTCCAGCGGCTCCAGGGCGCGGGCGTCGATGACGGTGACCGCGTCGAGCGGGCTCTTGTTGTCCTTGTACGTGAAGGACAGGTCGTACGAGAGGACGTCGTACCCGGGGTTCCCGAGCTGCGGGAACAGCGTGTCGCCGATGCCCAGCGGCTTCGGCGGGGGCAGCACGGCGGCGACGAGGGTGAGGGAGGCCGCGGCGAGCAGGGCGGCGCGCAGGCGCGGGGAGGAGAGCTGCATCCCCCACCGCTTACCAGCGCCCGCCGCGCACCCGGGTACGACGCGCGACGGTTCCACCCGAACGGGACCTTCCGGCGACGACGCGGACTAGGCCCGGCCCAGGATCGGCCGGGGTCCGGGCGTCGCTCGGCCCCGGTGCGGCCTACGCCCGGCGCACGTCGTAGACACCCGGAACGTCCCGCATCGCCCGCATCAGGGCCGGCAGTCCGGTCGCGTCGGGCAGCTGCAGCGTGTACGTGTGCCGGACGCGCTGCTCCACGGGCGGTTCCACGGTCGCGGAGACCACCTCGACCCCTTGGCGGGCGATGGCCTCGGTCAGGTCGGCCAGCAGGTGCGGACGGCCGAACGATTCGGCGAGCAGGGTGACCCGGCAGTCCGCCGTGGCCCGCCAGTGCACGGCGACGGAGGTCCGCCCCAGCGAGCGCATCTGGGCCACCGCCGCGCAGTGGATGCGGTGGACGGTGACGGCCCCGCCCCGTACGACGAACCCGGCGACGGCGTCCGGCGGCACCGGCGTGCAGCAGCCGGCCAGCCGTACGGTGGCGTCCGGCAGGTCGGCGACCGCGTTGCCGCCGCCGCCCCGGGCGCCGACCACGGACAGCGGTGCCCGGGCGGGCGCGGTGGCGGGTTTCACCGAGTCGGGATGCGCCTGGAGCCAGCTGCTGATGGCGATCCGGGCGGCAGGGGTCCTGGCGTGCTCCAGCCAGTCGGCGGCGGGCCCCGAGGAGGCATCCTGGGCGAGCAGCAGCTGGACGGTGTCCCCGTCGGACAGCCGGGAGGCCAGGGAGGTGAGGCGCCCGTTGACCCGGGCGCCGATACAGCCGTGGGCCGCCTCGCCGTACTGCGCGTAGGCGGCGTCGATACAGCTGGCCCCGGCGGGCAGGCTGATCGTGCCGGGGGCACCGCCGTCGGCGCGGAACACGGTGATCTCCCGGTCCTGCGCCAGCTCGGCGCGCAGCACGCTCCAGAAGGTGTCCGGGTCGGGCGCCGACTGCTGCCAGTCGAGGAGGCGCGACAGCCAGCCGGGCCGGGTCGGGTCGACCCGCTCCTCGTCGCAGTCGGCGGCGTCGGCCGGAGAGCCGGCCTCCGCGGGTGCGGCGGCCTCCGCCGCGGCGTGGGCGTACGGATTGCCGAGGGCGACCACGCCGGCCTCGGCGACCCGGTGCATCTGGCGGGTACGGACGATGACTTCGGCGACGTACCCCTCGGGCGTGGCGACGGCGGTGTGCAGCGACTGGTAGAGGTTGAACTTCGGGGCGGCGATGAAGTCCTTGAACTCCGAGATGACCGGAGTGAAGCAGGTGTGCAGCTCGCCCAGCACGGCGTAGCAGTCGGCGTTCTCGCCGACGAGCACGAGGACGCGGCCGAAGTCGGAGCCGCGCAGCTCGCCGCGTGTGAGGGCGATCCGGTGCACGGAGACGAAGTGCCGGGGCCGGACCTGTACCTGGGCGGCGATGCCGGCGTCGCGCAAGACGGCTTTGACGGAGTCGGCGATGGCGGGCAGCGGGTCGCGCTCCCCGGCGTGGGCCGCGATGAGCGCGCGGGTGTGCTCGTACTCCTCGGGGTGCAGGATCGCGAAGACGAGGTCTTCCAGCTCGGTCTTGAGGGCCTGGACGCCGAGCCGTTCGGCGAGCGGGATGAGGACGTCGCGGGTGACCTTGGCGATGCGCGCCTGTTTCTCGGGGCGCATCACGCCGAGGGTGCGCATGTTGTGCAGCCGGTCGGCGAGTTTGATCGACATGACGCGGACGTCGTTGCCGGTGGCGACGAGCATCTTGCGGAAGGTCTCGGGTTCGGCGGCCGCCCCGTAGTCGATCTTCTCCACCTTGGTGACGCCGTCGACGATGAAGCAGACCTCGTCGCCGAATTCGGCGCGGACCTGATCGAGAGTCACCTCGGTGTCCTCGACGGTGTCGTGGAGCAGAGAGGCCGTCAAGGTGGTGGTCTCGGCGCCGAGTTCGGCGAGGATCAGGGTGACGGCGAGCGGGTGTGTGATGTACGGCTCACCGCTTTTCCGCATCTGGCCGCGGTGCGAGGACTCCGCGAGCACGTATGCGCGGCGCAGGATGGACAGGTCCGCGTCCGGGTGGTGGGCGCGGTGCGCCTCGGCGACGTGACCGATGGCATCGGGGAGCCGGTCTCGGGACGTGGGCCCGAGAAGGGCAGCGCGCCCGAGTCGTCGCAGGTCAAGGCGGGTCCGGCCCCGTCTGCTGAGTTCGGGGCGCGCTTCGGGTCGTGCTTCGGGGTTCGTGGCCTCTGCACTCATGGGCACCTCCGGCGGCTTCGACCGGCGGTGGTGGGCATGGGGTGAGCCCTCAGGGCCGGTGCCTGATGCTACCGACCCCACCACGTGGCGCAGTCCGCCTCTCGCTCAGCGTGAAACGGATCACCCATTAGAGGGAGGCTTCAGCCGAAAGCCGTTTCGGTGAGCCAGGCCGCGTCGAACTCGCCCGCGGCCACGATCACGGCCGGTCCGGTCATGTCGACCTGCCCGTCGGGGTGTTCGGTGATGAGGAGGGTGCCGCCGGGGAGGTCGACGGTGTACGTGACGGGCTCGCCGGTGACGGCCGGGTCGGCTCCGTCGCGGCGGATGGCGGCGACGGCGACGGCGCAGGCGCCGGTGCCGCAGGAGCGGGTCTCGCCGGAGCCGCGCTCGTGGACGCGCATGGCGACGTGCCGGGGGCCGCGGTCGACGACGAACTCCACGTTGACACCCGTCGGGTAGACCTCGGCGGGGCTGAACGGGGGCGGGTCGAGCAGCGTTCCGGCGTGGTCCAGGCTGTCGACGAACGCGACGGCGTGCGGGTTGCCCATGTTGACGTTGCGGGCGGGCCAGGCGCGCTCGCCGACCGTCACGGTGACCTGCTCCTCGGGGAGGACGGCGCGGCCCATGGAGACCGTCACGTCGCCGCTCTTGTCGAGGTGGACCCGCTTGACGCCGCCGCGGGTGGCGACGGCGAGGTCGCCGGGCTCGACGTGGCCGGCGTACTGGAGGTAGCGGGCGAACACGCGGACGCCGTTGCCGCACATCTCGGCGACGGAGCCGTCGCTGTTGCGGTAGTCCATGAACCACTCGGCCTCGTCGGCCAGGTGCGCCGCCTCGGGGTGCGCGGCGGACCGGACGACGTGCAGCACGCCGTCCGCGCCGATCCCGGCGCGCCGGTCGCAGAGCTTCGCGACGGCGGTCGCGGGCAGCTCGACGGCGTTGTCCGGGTCCGGGACGATCACGAAGTCGTTCTCGGTGCCGTGGCCCTTGAGGAAGGAGAGGCTCGTCTGCGTCACCCGCCCATGGTACCGAGCGGGGCCTTCGAGCAGGTCGGCGGCGTCCGGGGCCTGCCTTTCGGGCAGGTGCTACCGGAGCCGCGCGACCCGGTACACGGCCAGTGCCACGAGTGCCAGCGCGACCAGGGCGTACAGCCCTGCCATGCGCCAGTCGGGGCGGCGGCCGCTGCCCCGGGGCGGGAGCCCGGGCCAGGTGTAGCCCACGCGGCGCGCGGCCATCATGCCCCAGCCTCCGGCGCAGGAGCTGATGAGGAAGCCGAGCATGGCGACCACGGCTCCCCCGTCGCCGAACTCGAAGGCGAGCGGGAAGGCGAACATCAGGGAGCCGGCCGCGGCCAGCATCACGATGGGGGCGATCTGCCAGATGCGCAGCCGGCGCTGCGGCCGCAGCTCGACCTCGAACTCGGGACCGGCGGCGGCCTCCGCCTCGGCGGTGTCCGGTGCGTCCGGGCCGTCGGGGGTCAGCCGTGCCGGGTCTGCGGGCAGCCCGAGGCCGTCGGGCACGGGAGACTCCCCAGCTGCTGCTGGGAGGTGCCCGAGAAGCGTCGGGTCCGCTTCCCGTCTCGTCCCGTCCTGCCCGGTGTCGCGAGGGCCGGCCTCCATTGCCACGCGCCCTCCCCACTCGGACTTCGCACGCTGTCGTTCACCGCTGGTGACCGCACCTGCGGAATTTGATGATGGCACGGCTCAGGGCCCCGAACGGGCGCGCGGGGCGTCCCGATGCCATCACGTGATCAGGCTGTAACCGCTCGTTCGACCAACGACTGCGCGAGTCCGACGAGTTCCCCCCGGTCGGCGACGGCGCCGCTGAGCCAGTGCACGCGGGGGTCCCGGCGGAACCAGGAGTCCTGCCGCCGGGCGAACCGCTTGGTGGCGCGGACGGTCTCGGCCCGGGCCTCGTCCTCGGTGCACTCGCCGGCGAGGGCGGCCAGCACCTGCTGGTAGCCGAGCGCCCTGGAAGCGGTGACTCCGCCGCGCAGGCCCCGGGCCTCCAGCGCGCGCACCTCGTCCACGAGCCCGGCCTCCCACATCCGGTCCACGCGCAGCGCGATCCGCTCGTCGAGCTCCGGCCGGGCCACGTCGACGCCGATCTGCACGGTGTCGTAGACCGACTCGTGGCCGGGCAGGTTGGCGGTGAACGGCTTCCCGGTGATCTCGATGACCTCCAGGGCGCGGACGATGCGGCGCCCGTTGCTGGGCAGGATCGCCTGGGCGGCGGCCGGGTCGGCGGCGGCGAGCCGGGCGTGCAGGGCGCCGGGGCCGCGCAGCACGACCTCCGCCTCCAGCCGGGCCCGGACCTCCGGGTCGGTGCCGGGGAACTCCATGGCGTCGAGGGCGCCGCGGACGTACAGGCCCGATCCGCCGACGAGGACCGGCGTACGGCCCTGGGCGAGCAGCTTGTCGATCTCGGCGCGGGCCAGGCGCTGGTACTCGGCGACGCTCGCGGTCTCCGTGACGTCCCAGATGTCGAGGAGGTGGTGCGGGACGCCGCCGCGCTCCTGCGTCGTCAGCTTGGCGGTGCCGATGTCCATCCCCCGATACAGCTGCATGGAGTCGGCGTTGACGACTTCGCCGTCGAAACGGCGGGCCAGGGCTACGCCCAGATCGGACTTTCCGGCCGCGGTGGGACCGACGACGGCGATGACCCGCGGGGCGGGGGCTGCATTCCTCACCGCCCCAGTCTCGCAGCCCCCGGTCAAGGCACTGCCATGTACCCGATCGAGTTACGTGACGTGCTGTCGGCGGGGTCGTTGCCCTGGCGAGGTTCCGCCGGGCGTACGCCCGGCGGAGGCCGGGCCGCACAAGGCGGAACTTCACCCGCACGAGTACCGTTATAGGAGTAGACATGGGCGTTTTTGATCGGCTTTTTCGTCGTAAGGGCCAAGATGCGACCGCAGAGGTCACGTCCGGGGACGTGACGACGGAGTCCGAGGCTGCGGTCGGCGAGACCGAGGCCGAGCCGGCCGCGACGGAGGCTCCTGCGGCGGAAGCCGTGGAGATCCCGAAGCAGCAGTCGGCGGAGGCCGCCGCGGACAGCGAGGCCGGCGAGAGCGCCCGTACATAGCCACCGCCACTGGAAGGTGACCCATGGGCCTGCTGGACACTCTGAAGGCCAAGCTCGCTCCGGCGAAGGACAAGGTCGGCGACCTCGCACAGCAGCACGAGGGCAGGATCGGCCAGAATCTCGACAAGATGGCGCAGGCCGTGGACTCCAAGACCAAGGGCAAGTACCACGGCAAGATCGAGACCGGTACGAGCAAGGCGAAGGACGCCCTGGGCAAGATCGCGCACAAGGACGCCCCCGGCGGGCCGACACCGCCGGCGGCGGCTTCCTGACGCGGTCCCGCAAGGAGGGGGCGCGGGTTCGACGGAACCCGCGCCCTTTTCTCGTTCCCGCCGGTCAGGACCAGGCGGCGACGAAGTAGCCGACCCCGTACGGGGCGTCCTCGTACAGCAGCCGCCCGTCGAGGCCCGCGCCCTCGGCGGCGCCGGCCAGCACCTGCCAAGGGGCCCGGCCGGCGGCCTTGAGCTCGTACGCGAGCTCGGTGTCGAGGGCGGCGAGCGCGGCCACGTCGGCGGCGGCGAGGGCGCGGGCCGCGGCGGCGTCGAAGGCGGCGGCGCGGTCGTCGAGGTAACCGGGGGCCTTCAGGGTGCGGCAGGCGCTGCCGTCGCCCATGACGAGGAGCGCGACGCGCCCTTCGCGCGCGGCGAGGCCCCGGCCGGCCTCCAGGCAGCGGGCGGTCTCGAGCGGTTCCCCGACCCCGAGGCCCTCCACGGGCGCGGAGCCCCAGCCGGCGCGGCCGAGCAGCCAGGCGCCGACGGCGAGGGACGGAGGCAGCAGGCGCGCCCCCTCCTCCCCGTCCCCGAGTTGTACGTCGGCCTCGACCCCGAATCCGCGGAAGCTGCCGCGGGCGCCCGGCGGGTAGGGGCCGCGGTGGTCCTGGTCGGCGGCTCCGACGACGACCAGCAGGTCGGGGCGGGAGGCGGCGAGCACCGCGAGCGCGTCGGAGCAGGCGGTACGGGCGTCGCCGAGTTCGGCGGCGGCCCCCGCGGCGACCTCGGGCACGAGGAGCGGCGGGGCGGGGCAGACGGCGGCGGCAACGAGCATGATCCGCAGCCTAGCCCCGCGCGGCCCGCATTGCGGCCCCGCCGGGCCACCCCGTTCTCGCAGGGCCGGCCTCGCGGCCGGACCCGCGGGGCCGGACGCGGTCAGGAAGAAGTCGGCAGGGCGCAGCCCGAGGTGGCCACCGGGAGGGGGGCCGGGATGCCCAGGGTGGGGATGCCCAGCATGACGCCCTGGGGCTGCGCCGGCGCCGCATTGCGCTTCTCCCAGGCGTCCCCCGCCCGCGTACGGCGCACCGACTCCGTCGGGCCCTCCGCCAGGAGGTGGTGCGGGGCCGCGTACGTGATGTCGACGGTCACCACGTCACCGGGACGGACGTCCGCCTCCGGCTTCGTGAAGTGCACCAGGCGGTTGTCGGGAGCCCGCCCGGACAGGCGGTGCGTCGCACCGTCCTTGCGGCCCTCGCCCTCCGCGACCATGACCTCCAGCGTGCGGCCGACCTGCTTCTTGTTCTCCTCCCAGGAGATCTCCTCCTGCAGGGCGACCAGCCGCATGTAGCGCTCCTGGACGACCTCCTTCGGGATCTGCCCGTCCATGTCGGCCGCCGGGGTCCCGGGGCGCTTGGAGTACTGGAAGGTGAACGCGTTCGCGAAGCGCGCCTCGCGCACCGCGTGCATCGTCTGCTCGAAGTCCTCCTCGGTCTCGCCGGGGAAGCCCACGATGATGTCGGTGGAGATCGCCGCGTGCGGGATCGCGGCGCGGACCTTCTCGATGATGCCGAGGAAGCGCTCCTGCCGGTACGAGCGGCGCATCGCCTTCAGGATCGTGTCCGAGCCGGACTGCATCGGCATGTGCAGCTGCGGCATCACGTTCGGCGTCTCGGCCATCGCCGCGATCACGTCGTCCGTGAAGTCCCGCGGGTGCGGTGAGGTGAACCGGACCCGCTCCAGGCCTTCGATCTGCCCGCAGGCGCGCAGCAGCTTCGAGAACGCCTCGCGGTCGCCCAGGTCGGAGCCGTACGCGTTGACGTTCTGGCCGAGCAGGGTGATCTCGGATACCCCCTCGGCGACCAGGGCCTCCACCTCGGCGAGGATGTCGCCGGGACGGCGGTCCTCCTCCTTGCCGCGCAGCGCCGGGACGATGCAGAAGGTGCAGGTGTTGTTGCAGCCGACGGAGATCGAGACCCAGGCCGCGTACGCGGACTCGCGGCGGGTCGGCAGCGTGGAGGGGAAGGCCTCCAGCGACTCGGCGATCTCGACCTGCGCCTCCTCCTGGATGCGCGCGCGCTCCAGCAGGACGGGCAGCTTGCCGATGTTGTGCGTACCGAAGACCACGTCGACCCAGGGGGCCCGCTTGACGATCGTGTCGCGGTCCTTCTGCGCGAGGCAGCCGCCGACGGCGATCTGCATGCCGGGCCGCTTGGTCTTCATCGGGGCGAGCCGGCCGAGGTTGCCGTACAGCTTGTTGTCGGCGTTCTCGCGGACGGCGCAGGTGTTGAACACCACGACGTCGGCGTCGCCGTCGGAGCCCTCGGGCGCGCGCGTGTAGCCCGCGCCCTCCAGCAGACCGGACAGTCGCTCGGAGTCGTGCACGTTCATCTGGCACCCGTAGGTGCGCACCTCGTATGTTCCCTTGACGTCCACTGCCGTGCTCCGGTCGCTGCTGCTGGTCATGCAACAAGGGTAGGCGGTACCCGGAAGCCCTCCGGCCCCCCGTGCAGCCGGCCCGCGGGCAGGCGGCGCCCGAAGAGCACGAGCAGCAGGTCCTGGGCGGCCCCGTGTACGGGGGTTCCGCTGCCGTGGGACCAGTCGAGGTCGTCGGCGCACAGCCGGATGCCGGTCAGGTCGGCTCCGAAGAACCTCAGGCCGCGCGGCGTGATCGCGGAGAGCAGAGGGCGCAGCCGGTCCGCGGGGACCCGGCGCGGGTGGCCCAGGGCGACGGTGATGTCGAGGCCGTGGACCACGTCGTGCGCGAGCCCGGCGGTGGGCCCGCCCGCCGGGGGCTTCCACGGGTGGCCGGCGTTGTCGCGCAGCAGGGCCGCCAGTTCGCACGGGGTGAAGGCGGCGGCGTCGCGGCGGGCGGTGCGGTCGGTCATCCGGTGCAGGCTGCCGCGGGCCTTGGCGAACTCGGCGGCGAACCGGGGCACCGAGTAGCGGAAGCCCATCGACATGTGCGCGGCGACCTCGCGGACCCGCCAGCCCGCGCAGAGGCTCGGGGCGTCCCACTGATCGGGCGTGAGGGTGTCGAGCACGTCGGCCAGTTCGCGGCGTTCTGCGGCGGTGGCCGCGGCGATGTCGGTCATGGGTTCAGGGTGGGCGGGGCGATGGCCATAAGTCCAAGAGCGGATGCTTCTCGGATCTAGAATCCGTGGTTATGGAACTGGGTCAGCTGCGGTATTTCGTGGCGGTGGTCGAGGAGGGCGGGTTCACCCGGGCCGGGGCTCGCCTGCACGTGTCCCAGCCGGGGGTGAGCGCGCAGGTCGGGCAGCTGGAGCGGGAGCTGGGGCTGCGGCTGCTGGACCGGTCGGGACGGCGGGTGACCCCGACGGAGGCGGGCGAGGCGGTGCTCTCGTACGCGCGGGCCGCGCTGGCGGCGGTGGAGGGCATCCGGCGGACGGCGGACGAGGTCCGCGGCCTGCTGCGGGGGCGGGTGGCGATCGGGCTGATCCCTGGGGCGGCCGGAGCCGTGGTCGGCGGCTCCGACGTGGTCGGGGTGCTCGGAGACTTCCACGACGCGCACCCGCAGGTGGAGATCGCGCTGGCCGAGGACACCTCGGAGCGGATGCTGGCCGCGCTCCGGCAGGGCGGGCTGGACCTGGCGGTGGTCGGGCTGGGCGGTGAGCCGCCTCCCGGGGTCTGCGTACAGGTGGTGATCGACGAACCGCTGGTGGCCGCGGTGCGGTCCGGCGACCCCCTCGTACGGGACGCCACGGACGGCGGGATTCCGTTGGCGGCGCTGCGCGGGCGGGCGCTGATCAGCCTGCCGCGCGGAACCGGGCTGCGCGGGGTGCTGGAGCAGGCCTGCGCGGAGGCCGGGTTCGCGCCGCGGGTGGACTTCGAGGCGGCGGCTCCCGGGGTGCTGGTGCGGCTCGCCGCGCGGGGGCTGGGGGTGGCGGTGGTGCCGGCCGGGGCGGAGTCGGGGGCCGCGCAGGGGCTGGTCGCGCTGCGCATCACCGAGCCGGTGCTGCACGGCCGGGTCGCCCTGGCCTGGCCCACGGACGGCCCGTCGGGCCCGGCGGCCCGCAGGCTGCTGGAACAGCTGCGGACCAGGTTCGCCTCCGGGGCCGCACCGGACCCCGGCTCCGGGGGCCCGGGACCGGGCCGCCCGTGACAGCGCGGCGGGTCGGTGGCAGGATCGCGGCCATGGCTCACGTACCGCCCCGCATCCGCAGGCGCACCGCCCTGTGGGGGCTGGTGGCCGTACTCGGGGTGCTCGCGCTGCTCGCCTGGTGGCTGAAGCCCTTCGGCGAGCCGGAGCTGAAGGGCGGGCTGAGCTTCAGCACGGGCGTCCGTACCGGCGTCTACCACCGCTACGGCCAGCTGCTGGAGCAGGCCCTCGCCCAGGACATGCCCGAAATGAAGGTACGGCTGGAGCCCAGCCAGGGCTCGCAGGAGAACCTCCAGCGACTGGCCTCCGGGGAGGCCGATTTCACCATCGCCACCGCCGACGCGGTCTCCAAGTACCGGGCCGACGGGAAGCCGGGCGCGGACCGGCTGCGCGGCGTCGCGCGGCTGTACGACGACTACGTGCAGCTGGTGGTGCCGGCGGGCTCGACGGTGCAGTCGGCGCGGGACCTGAAGGGCAAGCGGGTCGCGATCGGCCAGCCGGGATCCGGGGTGCGGCTGATCTCGGAGCGGCTGCTGAAGGCGGCCAAGCTGGACCCGGCGCGCGACATCACCCCGGTGTCCATCGGCATCGACACCATGCCGGCGGAGCTGGAGGCCGGTCGGATCGACGCGTTCTTCTGGTCCGGCGGCCTGCCGACGAACGCCGTGCGCGAGCTGTCGGACCGGTTCGAGATCCGGCTCGTGCAGCTCGGCGACCTGGTGGAGGCCCTCCAGGCGAGTGGGAGCCCCGCGCGGTACTACCGGGCGGCGGTGATGCCCCAGGACGCGTACACCCGGGCCCGGAACACCTCGGCGGTGGCGACCCTGGCCGTACCGAACCTGCTGGTCACCACCGAGGAGAAGGACCCGGAGCTGACCGAGCAGTTCACTCGGACGGTGATCCTCAGCCGCGACCGGATCGGGCACGAGGTGCACGCGGCGCAGCTGGTGGACCTGCGCACCGCGATCTACACGGACCCGCTGGACCTGCACGAAGGGGCCCAGCGGTACTACCGCTCGGTCAAGCCGTAGGACGGCGAACCGTAGGGACGCTCACGCAGCGCTCACTCAGCGCTCACGCGGCGGGCAGCAGCATCAGCGCCGCCGCAGCCGCGCCGATCAGTCCCGCGTGGGTGCCCAGGGCCGCCGGGACCACCTGCAGGCCCCTCACGAACGAGAGCGCGGCGTAGTCCGCCAGGTGTGCGCGGATCGGTGCGAACAGGGTGTCGCCCGAGGTGGCGACGCCCCCGCCGATGACCGCGATGTCCGTTTCAACGAGGGTCGCGGTGGCTGCGATGGCGGCGGCCAGGGCGCGGCCCGCCCGGTCGAAGGCGGCCACGGCGACCGGGTCCCCTGCCTCGGCGGCCACGGCCACACCCGCTGCGGTGACGTCCCCGTCCGGGCTCGCCGGGGTCCAGCCCTGGGCCTTGGCCCACCGGGCGATGGCGGTGCCCGAGGCGATGGACTCCACACAGCCGTGGCCCCCGCAGACGCACGGCTCACCGTCGAAGGCCACGCTGATGTGGCCGATGTGGCCCGCGTTGCCCGTGGGGCCGGGGTGGAGCTGGTTGTTCAGGATCAGCCCGCCGCCCACCCCGGTGGAGACCACCATGCACAGGGCGTTCGCGTGCCCCCGGGCCGCGCCCAGCCAGTGCTCGGCGGCGGTCATCGCCGGTCCGTCGCCGGCGAGCACGGTGGGGAGGGCCGCGCCGTGCCGGGCCAGTTCGGCCTCGATCCGGGCCTGGACCGGGAACTCCCGCCACGCCCCGATGTTGACCGGGCTCACCGTGCCGCGGGAGGCGTCCACGGGGCCCGCGCTGCCGATCCCGCAGCGGACCGCCGAAGGCCAGAGCGGGGAGGCCGCGAGGTCGGCGACGACCTCGGCGACGGCGACGAAGACCGCGTCGCCGTCCGCGCCCCGCGGGGTCGGGCGGCGGGTGGTGGCCGTCATCGTGCCGTCGGGGTGCACCAGGGCGCCGGCGATCTTCGTACCGCCGATGTCGATCGCGACCGTCAGGCCGGTGGCCGAGGCGGTGGCCCGCGGTGCGGGGAAGGCGGGGTGGGGACTCGTCACGGCAGCGGCTCCAGGAAGGGGTCGGATTCAGTATGCGGCCGGCGGCGGGGCCGTACTCTCCCGGGGCTCCAGCCGGGGCTGCTCGCTCTCGCGGGCCCGCGGCGGGCTCCCGACGAGTACGGCGAGGAGCTCCTCGGCGGCGAGCCGGCCGAAGCCGGCGGTGTCGCGTACGAGGGCGGTGAGCCGGGGGTGGGTGACCCGGCACAGCGGGGAATCGTCCCAGGCGACCATGGAGATCCGGCCGGGGACCGCGATGCCCAGCTCGGCGGCGACGGCGATGCCGGCCACCGCCATCACGTCGTTGTCGTAGACGAGCGCGGTCGGCGGTTCGGGCTCGGCGAGGACCCGGCGGGTGGCGGCCGCCCCCTCGGCGTCGGAGTAGTCGGTGACCACCGAGCGCACGTGCTCCGGGCCGAGCCCGCGCGCCTCGGCCTCGGTGCGCAGCGAGTCCATCCGGCGGGCGGTGTGGGCGAGGCCGGGCAGCCCGGCGATGTGGGTGATCCGGCGGTGGCCCAGCCCGTACAGGTGGTCCAGGACCTGGGCCATGGCCCGGGCGTCGTCGGCCCAGACGCAGGACAAGGGGCCGGTTCCGTCTCCGTCGGCCCCAACAGGGGACAAGGGGCCGGTTCCGCTTCCGTCGGCCCGGACCGACGGAAGGGGGCCGGTCCCGCCCGCTGCGCCGATCATGACCGCCGGGAGGCCGAGCTGTGCGAGGAGCTCCGGGCGCGGGTCGTCCGTACGCGGGTCGACGACGAGGACCCCGTCCACGCGCCGCTCGGCCCACCAGCGGCGGTAGACGGCGCATTCGGCGTCGATGCCGTCCACGACCTGGAAGAGCAGGGCGACCCGGCCCGCGGACAGCACCTCCTGGATGCCGGAGACCAGTTGGAGGAAGAAGGACTCGACGCCGAGGGTCTGCGCGGGCCGGGCGAGCACCAGTCCGACCGCGCCGGAGCGTTCGCCGGACAGGGCGCGGGCGGCGCTGTTGGGCTGCCAGCCGAGTTCCTCGGCGACCCGGCGGATCCGGGCGCGGGTGTCCCGGGACACGCCGGGCCGGTCGTTGAGCGCGAAGGACACGGCGCTCTCGGACACCCCGGCCCGGCGGGCGATGTCCTTGATGGTGGGTCTGCGGGCCATGGCCTGCCTGCCTCTTCTTCATCCCTGGGGTACGTCGGGCACGCCGGATACGCGGACGGCGATGGCGGGACCGTACGCGATCCTGCCCTGGCAGGCCGCCTTGACCAGCATCCAGTACGTGCCCGGCACGGCTCCCGGCGGCGGCCGGAGCTCGAACTCCACCTCCGCCGGATGGTCCGCCGGTACGTGCACGGGCTGTCCGGCGGGGCCGGTGAACTGCCAGGTCCCGTACGGGGATACGGCGTACGCCCGGCCCGTCAGCGGGCTCCGGATCCCGGTGCTGCCGATCCGGGCCCGTACGAGGGCCCGCCCGCCGGGGGCCACCTCCACCTCGGGATCGGGCGCCTCCACCCACAGCGCGGGAGGGGCGTCCGGGTCGCCGGGCACATCGACGGCGAGGACGTCCTCGAACTCCCCCGCCGGGGTGCTCGCGAGGATGCGGACCAGGTGGGTGCCGGGCCGGGCACCGGCCGCGGGGGTCACCGCCAGCGGGAGCCGCTCGTAGCCGCCGGGCGGCAGTTCGACCGTGCGCCGGGTCCAGGAGGCCTGCCAGCCCTCGGGGGCCCGGACCTCCAGCCCGACCGGGCCGCAGGCGCCTTCGCCGTGCGCCGCGACCGTCACCTCGGCGTCGGCCGGGACGCCCGTGCAGGTCACCGCGTACGGCGCGTCGCCCAGCGGCGCCGTTCCCGTGTTGTGGAGCCAGTACCGGCTGAACACCGGCTGGTGCGGCTCGCGTTCGCCCTGCCGCAGCGGCATGCCGGACGCGGCCGGCAGCAGTACGGTCGTCGTCGCCGCGCCGCCGACCCCGCCGGGGAAGGGGCCGCGGGGGCGGTCCAGCAGATCCGCCTCGGCGGCGGGGGCCGCGGGCCAGTGCAGCCGGACCTGCGCCGGGCGGCCGTGGGTCTCGTGCAGCCGGACCGCCAGAGCGCCCGAGCCGCCGGCCGCGCGCTTGACCGCCTCGATCAGGACCCGGTCGGCGGGTTCGACGCCGAGCAGTGACCGGGCGGGCGGCTGCGGGCCGGCGTCCGGCGCGGCGGTGACGGCGGTCAGCGGCTTGTTGAACTCACGGCCCCGGCGGACCAGATCGGTCTCCCGCCAGTCCCCGCACCCCGCGACCAGCGCGTGCTCGAAGACGTGGGTCCAGTGCTGGAGCTGGAAGGAGCTGCCGTCCGGGGCCGTACGCCGCGGCGGGTCCATCCACTCCCCGGCGGGCCGGCCCGTGCAGGAGCGCATCAGGCTGCCGTGCAGCCGGCCCCCGGTGTCCACGGCGAAGCCGGGCGTCCCCTTGACCAGGATCCCGACGGTCCGGCCGGCGTACGGGGCTTCGGGCGGGCCGGGGTACGGGGCTTCGGGCGCGGCCGCCCCGGCCGGCGGGTCCACGGCCTCGAGCCGGCCCGACGCGGCGACGGCCGACGCGGCCTCCCCCGCCGGCCCGGCGAGCACCAGGACCGGCAGGTCCCGGATGCCGGTCAGGTCGCAGCCGGGGCTCCACAGTGCGCGGAGCCCGGCCCGAGCCGGTACCCAGACCTGTGCGTGTTCTCGTACGGCCTTCTCGTACGCGGGATCGGCCGCCGCCAGCACCGCCGCCGTGAAGGTGTTCCGCTCGGGGCCGCCGAGTGCGATCCGGAAGTCCGGGAGGCTGCTGTCCGCGGCCAGGTCGCCCCAGCGCGGGCCGCCCGGCCGGGTCGGGGTGGCGGTGACCCCGTACCGGGCGAGCGCGACGACCAACTCCCGCAGGCCGTCGGGAGTTCCCGCGTCCGGGAGCACGATCTCGCCGGCTCCCACCGCCCGGCCCGGACCCCCGCCCCGGCCACCGCCCACCACCAGCGGCGCCGAGAGCCCGAACCAGTTCAGGCACGGGCTGTCCAGGGTCCACGGAGCCCGCGTGCGGTCGGCCCCCGCATCCGCCTCGGGGAACGCGAACCCGCGCCCCACCACCGCGGCCGCCGTCTCCGCGACGGGCAGCGCCCCGGGCACGTCGGCCGGGATGCGCAGCCGCAGCAGCCGGTCGGAGCCGCTGAACTCGTGCACGGTGGTGGTGAGTTCGACCCGGTCGAGGCCCTCCCACAGGGTCGTGGTCCGGGTCCAGCGGACCGGGCCGGTGCGCCCGGAGGCCACGATCCGCGCCCCCAGCGGGCCCCGCTCCACGCGGCAGGAGTCGGCGGGCGCGCTGCCCGAGCCGGTGCCGGGCCCCTTGGGCAGCAGATGCCAGGGGCCCTCCCCGAAGAAGGGGTGCTGGTCGTACTCCTCCTGTACGACGAGCTCGTCCACCTCACCCGGCGTCAGCAGCTCGTCCCCCGTACGCCGGTCCAGCAGCCGGGCGAGGCCGCCGCCCCGCGCGGGATCGGCTTCCGCCCGGAAGTACGCGTTCTCGACGGCCAGGCCTGCCGCCGGCTCCCAGCCGCCGGAGACGGGCGACGGGGCGGCGGCGAGCCACCAGGTGCGGTGCCCCAGCGGCGGCACGTCGACGGCCAGGAAGGCCAGCTCCGCCCGGCGGCCGGCCACGGCTTCGAGGTGGACGGCCGCGCCGCGCCCCTCGGCGTCCAGGACCGTGATGCGCCGGGCCTCCTCCACGCCCGCGCCCAGGCCCAGTTCCGCGAGGTCCACGGTCGTACGGACCAGGTCGGTCCGCGTCCAGGACACCGGGTTGTGGACGGTCACGGCGAGGGCGCCCGGCCCACGGGTGTCGGCCGCCCGGGTCAGCGCGCGCAGTGCCTCCTCCCGTACGGAGGCGGCCAGTTCGTGGGCCTCCCGCCAGGCCGGGAGCAGGTCCAGGTACACCTGGTCGGAGAAGGTCCCGGTGACCGCGTCGTGGTGCGCGGCGTGCAGCAGGTGCCGCCAGGCCTTGGCGAGGGTCTGCTCCGGGTAGTCCAGCAGCCCTTCCGCGCAGGCCAGCGCGGTGAAGGTCTCGGCCTGTTCGAGCAGGTTCTCGGCAGCCCGGTGGGCCTGTTTCACATCGGCGTAGCTGACGTCCTTGCCGGTGTACACCGGGCCCATCTCCCGGGTCACCGGCAGCGGCCGCTCCCCGCGGGCGGCCAGTTCGGCGCGGACGGCCTCGAAGTGGGCGCGCGGGCCGGAGTGCTCCATGCGCGGCCAGCAGTAGCGGCGGTTCCAGGCGTGCTGCACGTCCGGGCCCCAGCGGTGCGGCCAGGAGAAGTCGGTGCCCATCGGGATCAGGACGTTCCGCGTTGCGGCGCCGGTCCGCAGCAGTTCATACAGCTCGAGCAGCTGCCCGGCGGCGGCCTCGGCGTCCGGGGCCTGGTGGGAGGGCCAGCCGGCCGAGTAGTGCGCGGGCAGGTAGTGCAGCAGCAGCCCCCGGCCGTCGGGCGCGATCCACTCGTACTCGGCGGGCAGCTGCATCGCGGACGGGGCCCGGAGCGCGTCGCCCCAGGTGTCCTGCATCGGGCCCCAGTGGTGGTGCGGGCCGCGGGCGAGGACGGCGGAGTCGAGCCCGGCGCCGGCCATCAGGGAGGGGAAGGACGGGTCGTGGCCGAACACGTCGAGCTGCCAGGCGGTGCGCGGGTCGGCGCCGAGGGTGCCGCGGTGCAGGGCGAGTCCGTGGACGGCGCTGCGGATGGTGCTCTCGGCGGAGGTGAGGTTGGTGGAGGGCTCGTTGTACGTGCCGCCGACGATCTCGACGCGGCCCCCGGCGATCAGGGCGCGCAGCTCGGCGCGGTCCTCGGGACGGCTGTCCCAGTACGGCTTGAGGTAGTCGATCTCGGAGAGCACGAAGCGGTACGCGGGATCCTCGCGCGCCTGTTGCAGGTGGAGCGGGATCAGGGTGAAGGCGGGGACGCCGGTGTACTCCCAGCCGCGCTCGGGCTCGCCGGGCCGCAGCGGGGCGTCCCACAGGGCGGTGTACGCGGCCTGGGTGTTCCACCACAGGGGGTCGTAGTGGAAGTGCGGGACGAGCCGGACGGTCCAGCCCGGCTCGGCGACGGCCAGGCCGAACGGCAGCTCGGCGAGCGGCCGCCCGTCGGGGGTGGCGACGCGGGCGGTGGCGGGCAGTACGGCCCCCGGCGCGGCGCCGCCCGTGCGGACGGCGACCTCGACGGTGGACTCCACCGCCGCGCCGGTCCCGGCACCGGCGGTGTCCCATACGTCGGCGGTGCCCCACGCGTCGGCGGTGTCGGCGCGCAGGATGCGCGGGTGCGGGGTGCCGACTCCGGGGCCGTGCACGGTGACGTACAGCGGGCCGGCCGGACGCTCCCTGCGGATCCGCACGCGGACCACCTGCGCCGGGCTTTGCGCAGAACCGGTAAAGAGGGCCGGGGTGGCGACCTCGGTGACCGAAATACCGCTGTCCATTTCCGCACGCTTTCCTGTGGCAGAACTAAACCGCATTAGCTCGATCAGCTTGGGAGGGCCGGAGCCCTTCTGTCAACGGGACTGAAGCGCATAAGTTCCCGTTCTGGAGGCGCTGTTGACTTACCCCGTGACACCCGGCAGGTTGTGCGTCACCCGGCGCATTTCCGAGAACTCCAGGACGCCTTGTGTACGACGAATCCGCCCCTCGTCCGCTCCGTTTCGGCGCCAACTACACCCCGGCACGCGGCTGGTTCCACCACTGGCTCGATTTCGACCTCGACGAGGTCAGGGCCGACCTCGACTCGGTCGCCGCGCTCGGCCTGGACCACGTACGGGTCTTCCCGCTGTGGCCGGTGTTCCAGCCGAACCGGACGCTCATCCGGCCGCGCGCCGTCGAACAGCTCGTCGCGCTCGCCGACGCGGCCGCCGAGCGCGGGCTCGACGTCGGCGTGGACGGTCTGCAAGGGCACTTGTCGAGCTTCGACTTCCTGCCCGCGTGGACCGGGACCTGGCACCGGCGGAACATCTTCACCGACCCGGACGTCGTCGCCGGGCAGGAGGAGTACCTGCGCACGCTGGCCGCCGCCCTCGCCGACCGGCCCAATTTCCTCGGCATGACCGTCGGCAACGAGATCAACCAGTTCTCCGACGCCCCGCACCCTGACCCGGACCGGATCACCCGCGAGCAGGCGGGCCGCTGGCTGGAGCGGATGCTCGCGGCCTGCGAGAGGGGTGCCCCGGGCCGCTTCCACCTGCACGCCGAGTACGACGCCGCCTGGTACCAGGACGGGCACCCCTTCACGGTCGCGCAGGCGGCCCGGCTGGGCGCGGCCACGGCCGTGCACTCGTGGGTGTTCAACGGCACCGCGCAGCGCCACGGCCGGACCGGGACGGCGACCGAGCACCACGCCGCGTACCTGGTCGAACTATCGAAGGCCTGGGCGCTCGATCCGCACCGGCCGGTGTGGCTCCAGGAGGTCGGGGCGCCCGCGCCGCTGATCCCGGCGGAGCACGCGGCCGCCTTCACCGAGGCGACCGTGGCGAACGTGCTGGACTGCCCGGACCTGTGGGGCGTGACCTGGTGGTGCTCGCACGACGTGTCCCGGGAGCTCGCGGACTTCCCGGAGCTGGAGTACGGGCTCGGACTGCTCACCAACGACCGCAAGGCCAAGCCGGCCGGCGCCGCCGTCGCCCGGATCGCCGCGGAGTGGCGGGGCCGGGAGCACCGCCCGGCCGTCCGGTCCACCGCGCTGGCCGTGGACGTCGGCGGGGCGGGGGCCGCGCCGAGGCGGTCGGTGTGCGCCCCCGGCGGGGCGTTCTTCGAGGCCTGGGCGGCGCTGACGGCCCAGGGGGTCCGCCCTGCGGTGGTCCTGGCGGAGCTCGCCGAGGACCCCGCCCATCTGTCCGCGCGCGGCATCACCGAGGTGCTGCGCGTGCCCGACGTCACCTGACGATCGCCACGTCACCCGTCACCCGTCACCCGTCACCCGTCACCCGTCACCCGTCACCGAGGAGCCCCGCATGTCCGAGACCGGCAACGGCGCCGACCCTCGCACCGCACGTTCCCTCCGTACGGCACCTACGGCACCTCCGGCACCTCCGATGCATTCGGCCCGTACGGCGCCGCCGACCCGGCGCGGGGTGCTCGCCGCCGGAGCCGGGGCGGGGGCCGCCGCGCTGCTCGGCGCCACCGGCGCGACCACGAGAGCCCAGGCCGCAGCAACCGCTCCGGGCACTCGGGCCGACGCCACCCCGTCCCCGGCCGACCTGGCCCCGTACGCCTCGTACTGGTTCCCCGACTCGCTCCCCCAGGGCTCCCCCGGCCCGGGCATCACCTGGCGCTCGCTGAAGCAGTGGACCCCCGAGTCCGACCCGGACCTCGCTTACAACACCGCGACCGTGCCGCTCGCGCCCCGCTTCACCCCGGTGCCGCCGAACGCGGGCGCGCGCAGTGGCCAAGCGCGGATCTCCTCCCTCGTGTCCTTCGGGCCCACCGCCCAGAACCCCTCCCAGGGCTCCGCGACCGCCGACCACTACGCGCTGACGCACTGGGCGTACCTCGACGAGCTGGTGTTCTGGGGCGGCTCCTCCGGCGAGGGCATCGTGCTCGCCCCGAACGCGCCCGTGGTCGACGCGGCCCACCGCAACGGCGTCCCGGTGCTGGGCAACATCTTCCTGCCGCCCGTCGCGTACGGCGGCGACCTCCGGTGGACGCGGGACCTGGTGCAGCAGGACGCCCTCGGCCGGTTCCCGATCGCCGAGAAGCTCGTCCAGGTGGCGCGGACGTACGGGTTCGACGGCTGGTTCGTGAACGCCGAGACCGACGGCGGGGACAGCTCGCTCGCCGCCCGGATGCGGGAGTTCCTGCGCGCCCTGCGGGCAGCCGGATCCCCGCACGGCCTGCGGATCACCTGGTACGACGCCATGAACAGCACCGGCCGGGTCGGCTGGCAGGGCGCGCTCAACCAGCTCAACCAGGAGTTCTTCGAGGACCGGGCGGGCCGGGTCGCGGACACGATGTTCGTCGACTTCCGCTGGACGCAGCAGACCCTGGCCGCCTCCGGCGCGCTCGCCGACCGGCTGGGCCGCTCCCGCCGCGAGCTGTGGGCGGCGCTCGACATGGAGTCCAACGGCTGGAATTCCACCGTCCGTTGGGATGCGATCATCCCGCGCGACCGCGACCACGTCGTCAGCATCGGCTTCTACCGCCCCGAGTGGACGCGCAACCACCTCACCGACCGCTCCCCCGGCGCCTTCCACCGCGCCGACGACCGGTTCTGGACGGGCGAGTCCCTGGACCCGTTGCACCCCGCGCCCGAGAGCACCTGGCGGGCGCCCGCCACCGCCGTCGCGGACCGGTCCACCGTCGCCGCCCTGCCCTTCGCCTGCGCCTTCAACACCGGGCACGGGGAGCGCTGGTACGAGGGCGGCAAGGTCATCTCCGACAGCGCCTGGAACCACCTCGGGCTCCAGGACCGGCTCCCGGGCCGCCGCTGGGCCGTGCAGAGCGCCGGGCCGCGCCCGACCGTCGGCCTGGACTTCGCGAAGGCCTGGCGCGGCGGCTCCAGCCTCCTCGTGGCGGGCAGACTCACCGCTCCGGCCGCGGTCGGGCTGCACGCGACCCGGCTGCCCCTGACCGGCTCCACCGTGCTGGAGCTGGTGCACGCCACCGAGGCGGGCGCGCTCACCGTCGAGGTGGGCGTGGCCACGCGCGAGCCGGCCGCCCCGGGCGAGCCGGTCCCGTACACCTGGCTGAAGACGCAGGCCCAGGGCTCCGGCCAGGGCGGCTGGCGCACCTCCCGGGTCGGGCTCTCGTCCCTGGCGGGCCGGACCGCGTACGGGCTTGCCGTACGGATCACGGCCCGCGGGAACACGGCCGTGTCCTGGCGGCTCGGCGCCCTGTCGGTACGCGACGACACCGCGCGGCGGCGCCCGGCGTCTCCGAGTGCGCTGACCGTGGACGCCCAGACCCAGCAGGACGGCAAGGCCTCCGTGCGACTGTCCTGGCGCCGGGCAGCCGGACCGGTCCGCCACTACGAGCTGTACCGCCTGCTCCCGGACGGCACCCGCCGCTTCCTCGGCGGCACCTGCGGCACGGCCCTCCACCTCCCGGCCGTCACCCGCGCTGGCCGGGAGCGGGCGGCCGCCTTCGAGGTCCGGGCCGTGGACGAGCTGTACACGGCCTCCGCCCCCGCCGGCACCACCCTCCCGTGGGCCGGATCCGCCTGACCGGCCCCGCAGCGGCAGTGCTCAGGACGTGTGCGGATCGCTGCGCGGGACGGCCACCGTCACCCGCAGCCCGTGCGGCGGGTTCGTCTCGTACGAGAGGGACCCGCCCCCCGCGGCGAGCAGGGCCCGGGAGATCGACAGGCCGAGCCCGGAGCCCTTGATGTTCTGGTGGCGGCCGCTGCGCCAGAACCGGTCGCCGACGCGGAGCAGCTCCTCGTCGGTCAGACCGGGACCGCGGTCGGCGACGACGACCTGCACGAAGGGCCCGGCCGCGGCGACCGACACCTCGACCTCTTCCCCCTCAGGGGTGAACTTGAGGGCGTTGTCGATGACGGCGTCGAGCGCGCTGGAGAGCGCGATGGGGTCGCTCCAGCCCGTGACGGCGGCCCGGCCCGTCTCGGTGAGCCGTACGCCCTTCTCCTCGGCGTACGGCCGCCAGGCGGTCACCCGTTCGGCGGTCAGCGCTGCGATGTCGGTCAGGCTGAGCTCGGCGGAGGTGTGCTCGGCCAGCGCCAGGTCCAGCAGGTCGTCGAGGACCTGGGTCAGGCGCTTGCCCTCGGTCCGCACGGAGGCGATCTCCTCGTTGCCCTCGGGCAGTTCGAGGGCGAGCAGCTCGATCCGCAGGAGCAGCGCCGCGAGCGGGTTGCGCAGCTGGTGGGAGGCGTCGGCGACGAACGCCCGCTGCTGCTCCAGGACCTCTTCCACGTTGTCGGCCATCTCGTTGAACGAGTGGGCCAGGCGTTGGAGTTCCGGGGGCCCGCCGGCCGCCGCGACCCGGGAGTTCATCCGCCCGGTGGCGATGCCGTGGGCGGCCGCGTCCAGGGTCTGTACGGGCTTGAGCACCCAGCTGGTGAGCCGCAGGGCGGCGCCGAAGGCGACCAGCATGGCGGCGCCGAGCCCGGCGACGATCAGCAGCCAGCCGCTCAGGATCCGGGCCCGCATCTGGTCGGTGGGCGACTCGGTGACGACGACCGCGACGACGTCGCCGTCGAGGACGACCGGGGAGGCAACGAGGAGTTTGCCGTGGGTCTGCCAGGGCCACACCTGGGCGGGGTCGTGGCTGCGCCGCCCGGCGAGGGCCTCCCTGAAGGCCTGGCGGGCATCTTCCGTCTCCGGGAGCTGCCACCAGCCGGGGGCCCGGGCCATGGCGTTGTCGTCGCGGTAGAAGATGCCGACCCGGATGCCGTACAGCTGCTGGTAGCGGGCGAGTTCGAGCTGGAGGGTGTCGTGCCGGTCGGCGGCGCCGGTGGACCCGGAGCCCTCGGCGTCGATGACGAACTGGGCGAGGGCGGCGAAGCGGGCACTGTCGTCGATCCGGTCCACGACCACGCGCTGCTGCTGGCCGGCGGCCAGGCTCACGGCGAGCGGGAAGCCGAGGGCGAGCAGCACGCCCGCCATCAGGACGACGAGCAGCGGGAGCAGCCGGGCGCGCACGACGGGGCCCCGCTAGGAGGCGGCCGGGGTGACGAGCCGGTAGCCCACCCCGCGGACGGTCTCGATGAGGGCGGGCATGCGCAGCTTGGAGCGCAGCGAGGCAACGTGGACCTCGAGGGTCCGCCCGGTCCCCTCCCAGCTGGTGCGCCACACCTCGCTGATGATCTGCTCGCGGCGGAAGACGACCCCGGGGCGCTGCGCCAGCAGGGCCAGCAGGTCGAACTCCTTGCGGGTGAGCGGTACGTCGGTGCCGTCCACGCTGACCCGCCGGGTGGGCAGCTCGATGCTGACCGGGCCGAGCCGGACCACGTCGAGGGCGCCCGTCCCGGTGGCGGCGGCCTCCTCGGAGGCGCCGGTGCGCCGGGCGACGGCGTGGATGCGTGCGAGGAGTTCACCGGTGTCGTAGGGCTTGACGACGTAGTCGTCGGCGCCCATGTTGAGGCCGTGGATGCGGGAGCGGACGTCGGCGCGCGCGGTCACCATGATGACGGGCGTCGCGGTGCGCTTGCGGATCTTGCCGCACACCTCGTAGCCGTCCTGGTCGGGCAGGCCGAGGTCCAGGAGGACGACGCCGAAGGGCGGCGCTCCGGCGGGCAGCAGGGCCTGCAGGGCTTCCTCGCCGCTGCGGGCGTGGGTCACCTGGAAGCCGTGCCGGGCGAGGATCGCGGACAGGGCGGCGGCGACGTGGTCGTCGTCCTCGACGAGCAGCAGTCTCATTGCGTCCCCCTTTCCTGTTTTTTTCTGATCAGGGCCCGCGGTCGGAGGGCCACCCTGCATCCACGCCGATGGAGAGGCCCACGTCAAGGGGGTTCCGGTCCGGCGCGTCTTCCGTTATGCACCCGGTACGGGCAAACGCGCCCGGTTGCCGTGGTGCGCACGGAGCGTATCGGAGCGAGGCCGTTTCGTTATGCTCAATTCTCCCTCAGATGTGATGACGGTGTGCGCGACACGTCACTACTGTCCTCCCAACCGAGGAGGACGGAGCAAGTTGCCGATGAGCGGAGTATCAGTGACCAAGGACGTGCAGGATGCGGCCGGGGCCGCGGACGACCTGGTCGTACTGAGCAACGTCAACAAGCACTTCGGCGCGCTGCACGTGCTTCAGGACATCGATCTGAGCATTGCCCGCGGTGAGGTCGTCGTGGTGATCGGTCCGTCGGGATCGGGCAAGTCCACGCTGTGCCGGACCATCAACCGGCTGGAGACGATCGACTCGGGCACGATCACGGTCGACGGCAAGGAACTGCCCTCGGAGGGACGGGAACTGGCCCGGCTGCGTGCCGATGTGGGCATGGTCTTCCAGTCCTTCAACCTGTTCGCGCACAAGACGGTGCTGCAGAACGTGATGCTCGGTCAGCTCAAGGTCCGCAAGACGGACCAGGCAGCGGCGCTCGAGAAGGCGAAGTCCCTGCTGGACCGGGTGGGCGTCGGCTCGCAGGCCGACAAGTACCCGGCGCAGCTCTCCGGCGGCCAGCAGCAGCGCGTGGCGATCGCCCGCGCGCTGGCGATGGACCCGAAGGTGATGCTGTTCGACGAGCCGACCTCGGCGCTCGACCCGGAAATGATCAACGAGGTGCTGGAGGTCATGCAGCAGCTCGCCCGGGAGGGCATGACGATGGTGGTCGTCACGCACGAGATGGGCTTCGCCCGGTCTGCGGCCAATCGGGTCGTCTTCATGGCCGACGGAAAGATCGTCGAAGAGGCCGCCCCCGAGCAGTTCTTCAGCAACCCGCGCAGTGACCGCGCCAAGGACTTCCTTTCAAAGATCCTGCACCACTGACGGTCTTGTCTGGTAGTGATCCCCTGGCGGCTCAGAGCACACGTGTCGCTCGTCGTCCAACAACGTCTCATCCGAGGGAAGTTCACCATGAAGGTTTTCAAGGCCGGTGCGGCCGCGGCCGTGGCCGCAGTCCTCGCTCTGACCGCGACCGCCTGCGGCGGCAGCAGCGACAAGGCGAGCAGTGACGCTGGGGCGTCCGGTGGCGCCAAGAAGGACAAGATCGTCATCGGCATCAAGTACGACCAGCCGGGTCTGGGCCTCAAGACCCCGGACGGCAAGTTCTCGGGCTTCGACGTCGACGTGGCGACCTACGTCGCCAAGGAGCTCGGCTACCAGCCCGACCAGATCGAGTTCAAGCAGGCCGTCAGCGCCGAGCGCGAGAACCTGATCGCCAACGGCGACGTGAAGCTGGTCGTCGCGACCTACACGATCAACGACAAGCGCAAGGCGAAGGTCGACTTCGCGGGCCCGTACTTCCTGGCCCACCAGGACCTGCTGGTCCGCGCCGACGACACCTCGATCACCAAGGCCGAGGACCTCAACAAGAAGAAGCTCTGCTCGGTCACCGGCTCCACCTCCGCGCAGAACGTCAAGACCAAGCTGGCCCCCGAGGCCGACCTGCTGGAGCAGGGCGGCTACTCCGAGTGCCTCACCGGCCTGGAGAACAAGAAGCTCGACGCCCTGACCACGGACAACTCGATCCTGGCCGGCTACGCCGCCCAGGAGAAGAACAAGGGCAAGTTCAAGCTCGTCGGCCTGAAGCTGAGCGACGAGCCCTACGGCATCGGCCTGAAGAAGGGCGACAAGGACCTCCAGACGAAGGTCAACGCCGCGCTGAAGAAGATGGTCGAGGACGGCTCCTGGCAGAAGGCGGTCGACGCGAACCTCGGCCCGGCCGACTACAAGGCCGAGCCGGCCCCGCAGATCACCGAAGGCAGCTGATTCATCGGTGAGGGGCGTCGCCGCCCGCCTGTCACGGGCGGCGGCGCACCTCACCGGCCATCCTGGGGAGAGCGCAGGGCAACGTGTTCGACTTTCTTAATTCCGGGCAGTACGACGTGCTCGGGGCCTTCTGGGTGACGGTTCAGCTCACCCTCTACTCGGCGGTCGGATCCCTGATCTGGGGCACCGTCCTGGCCGGGATGCGGGTCAGCCCGGTCCCGCTGATGCGGGCCTTCGGCACCGCGTACGTCAACATCGTGCGCAACACCCCGCTGACCGTCATCATCATCGGCTGCTCGCTGGGTCTCAACCAGACCCTCGGCATCTCGCTCGGCGGCGGCACGTTCAAGGAGATCGGGTTCCGGCTCGCGATCCTGGGTTTCGTCGCCTACACCGGCACCTTTGTCTGTGAGGCGATCCGCTCGGGCATCAACACGGTTCCCGTGGGCCAGGCCGAAGCAGCCCGCGCGCTTGGCCTGAGCTTCTTCCAGGTGCTCACCATGATCGTGCTCCCCCAGGCCTTCCGGGCGGTCATCGCGCCGCTCACGAACGTACTGATCGCCCTCACCAAGAACACCACGGTGGCGGCGGCCATCGGCGTGGCCGAAGCGGCCCTGCTGATGAAGGAAATGATCGAGAACGAGCCGCAGGCGCTCTTCGCCGTCTTCGGGATCTTCGCTCTCGGCTTCGTCCTGCTGACCCTGCCCACCGGCCTGCTGCTGGGCTGGGTGGCCAAGCGAGTGGCGGTGAAGCGATGAGCTCCGTGCTGTACGACACCCCGGGCCCCAAGGCCAGGGCGCGCAACTGGATCTACACGGCGGCCTTCCTGGTCGTGTTCGGCCTGGCCATGTGGTGGGTCCTCGCCATCATGGCCGCCAACAACCAGCTCGACGCCGACAAGTGGAGCCCGTTCGTCACCGACAGCGAGGTCTGGACGACCTTCCTGCTGCCGGGGCTCACCGAGACACTGAAGGCCGGCCTCATCGCCGTGGTCATCGCGCTGCCGCTGGGCGCGGTCCTCGGCATGGGCAGGCTCTCCGACCACCGGTGGGTGCGGATCCCCGTGGGCGCGTGGGTCGAGTTCTTCCGCGCCATTCCGGTGCTGATGCTGATGCTGTTCAGCTCCGCGCTGTACGTGAAGTTCAGCACCGTCAGCTCCGAACTGCGCCCGCTGTACGCGGTGGTCACCGGCCTGGTCCTGTACAACTCGGCGGTCATCGCCGAGATCGTCGTCGCCGGCATCCGCTCGCTGCCGCGGGGCCAGACCGACGCGGCCAAGGCGATCGGCATGCGCAAGGGCCAGATCATGACGCACGTCCTGGTCCCGCAGGCCGTCACGGCCATGCTGCCGGCCCTGGTCAGCCAGCTCGTGGTGATCCTCAAGGACACCGCGATCGGCGGTGCGGTGCTGGGCCTGGCCGAGCTGCTGTCGATGAACCGACAGATCTCGGCCAACTACAGCAACACCATCGCGACCCTCGTCGTGATCGCACTGATCTACATCGTGGTGAACTCCGCGCTCACGACCTTCGCCTCCTGGATCGAAGGCCGGCTGCGGAAGTCGAAGAAGGGCACCGGCGCGGTCGTCGCCGGGGACGTGGCCGAGGTCGACGCGGGCGGTGCGGCCGGCGTGGGCGAGGCTCCCTGACACCCGGCCCGGCATCCGGACGACACGGCTCCCCGACGGCAGGAGCCTGACACCCGGTCAGTACACTGGCGTGACACCTGTGGTGCGGCGGAACTCATCCGCCGCACCACACGGCGTTGGCGGGGCCGGGTGTCACTTGACGCAGGCACCTCCAGTGGGTTGCATACGTTCTGTGATCACATACCGGACATCGGGAGCCGCATCATGGACCCGGTGATCGTCGTCGGCGCGGGGCCCGTCGGACTGTCCCTGTCCCTGGCCCTGGCCGGCTCGGGCGTGCCCAGCGTCGTGCTCGACGAGGGACCCGGCAAGGACCTGCCCCGACCTGCCCGTACGGTCGTCCTGCACGAGGACACCTCGGCCATGATCCACCGGCTGGGCTGTACGACACTGCGCGACGAGGGCGCGCTCTTCGCCGCCTGGCGCACCATGCGGCGCCGCAGCCGCACCGACGACGCCCGGCACATCACCTTCGAGGACCGCCAGGCCCCCCTGCACCTGCCGCAGCACGCCCTCACGCGCGGGCTGCGCGACGCCGCGGCCGCACATCCGCTGGTCCAGCTGGTCACCGACAGCAAACTGGACTCCCTCGAACAGGACGACCGCGGGGTCACCGCGCACACCCGGGGCGCCGAGACCACGTGGTGGCGGGGGAGTTACCTGGTCGGCTGCGACGGAGCGCGCTCCACCGTGCGCAAGCTGCTCGGCATCCGCTTCCCCGGCCGCACCGCCGTCGAGCGGCACGCCGTGGCCGCGCTGCGCACCGAACTCCCCTGGCCCGGCGAGGCCCTGCTGCACCGCGCCCCGGCGCCCGGCGTACCCGAGGTCAGCGCCCGGCCGCTGCCCGACGGGGTGTGGCGGCTGGACTGGCTGCTCCCGGCCCGCGGGGAACTGGTCACGCCCGATGCCCTCGTCACCCTGATCCGGGACACCCTGGCCGTGTGGTGCGGGGGCGCTGCTCCCCCGTACGACCTCCTCGACACCGGGGTGTACACGCTGCACCACCGGCTCGCCCGGCGCTGGCGCGACCGCCGCGCCTTCCTCGCCGGGGACGCCGCCCACCTGCTGGGCGCGCTCGGCACGCAGGGGGTCGACGAGGGGCTCCGGGACGCCGAGAACCTCGCCTGGAAGCTGTCCCTGGCCTGGCACCAGGGCGCCTCCGAGGCCCTGCTCGACAGCTACGAGGACGAGCGCCGCACCGCCGTCGCGGCCCGGCTGCGCGCCGCCGACCAGGCGATGCCCGTACTGCGCGGGGGCGGCGGGCTGCGGACGTACCTGCCCGGCGCCACCCGCTCCGGCGAGCTGCTGCTGACCGACGGCCACTTGGGCCGGGGGCCGCTGGGCGCGGTACCGACGTACGCCCCTCCGGTGGCCGTGCGCGAGGTGCCCACCGACACGGAGCCGGGCGGCCAGGTGGCCAACGTTCCCGTCACCGCGCCCGACGGGGCGACCGTGCCGCTGCGCGACCTGCTGGGGCGGGGCCGCCTGCTGGTGGTCCTGGTCGCCCCCGGCACCGGGGTCTGGGACCGGCGGCACTGGCTGGGCGCCGGGCTGATGCCCCGGCTCGCGGCGGCGGTGAGCGCCCTCCCGGTCCGCACGGAACTGCTGGTCGCGGACGGCTACCCGGGGGCTCCGGCGCACACCGTCCTCCTGGTCAGGCCGGACGGACACCTGGCGGCGACCTTCGCGGGCGTGCGGCCGGCCGAGCTGTACGAGGCGGCGGACACCGTCCGGCTCGGGGCGCCCGCCCCGCTCGAGTCGTCTTCGACTCATCCGGCCGTGATCGATTGACCGGTCTCCGGTCCGCATGCTTCACTCGCCGACATGACCGGCAACGACGTACGCCTGTGGCGGAGGGTCCATATGGACCTGCTCCGCTACGCGGGCTGCGTGTGTCGCCCTTCCTGCTGATTCGCCGATCCCTCCGCGCTCCGCGCGCACTTTCGCGAACCCCCAGGACGGTCACGCCCCCATGTATGCGCCCCTTGCACCCAGTGCACCCACTGCGCCCCTCTCACCTCCGCACGCCCCCGCACGCGCCGATGCTGTGACGGCTGCGGAACTCCTCGACTTCGCCCTGCGTACCGCCGCCGACCCGGTGGTCATCGACTCCCTCCCCCTCGACCCCGAGGGCCGCACCTGGATCCGCCTCGACGGGCCGGGCGGCAGCGAGGCCTGGGTGATCGGCTGGCCGCCGGGCACCGGCACCGGCTGGCACGACCACGCCGAGTCGCGCGGCGCGTTCGCCACCGCCCGGGGCCGCCTCCGGGAGCACTCCCTGGCGGTCCGGCTGCCGTCGGAGGGCTGGCGGAGCCTGGAACTCGCCCCCGATCTGGACCGCAGCCGCAGCCTGGGCGCGGGGACGGGCCGGGCCTTCGGCGAGCACCACGTCCACGAGGTGCTCAACGAGTCGGAGGCGGAGCACGCGGTCTCGGTGCACGCGTACTACCCGCCGCTGCCCCTGATCCGCCGCTACAGCCGCACCGGCCAGGTGCTGACGCTGGAGCAGGTCGAGCGCCCGGCGGACTGGCAGTGAGCGCCCCGATCGGCATCGACGCCCTGCTGGAACGGGTCCGTTCGGCATACACCCGCATCGACCCGGCGCAGGCGCACGCCGCGTTCCGGGCGGGCGACGCCCTCCTGGTGGACATCCGCTACCAGGCGCTGCGCGAGCGCGACGGCCTGATCCCGGGTGCGCTGGTGGTCGAGCGCAACGAGCTGGAGTGGCGCCTGGACCCCCAGGGCTCGCACCGCGCCCCCGAGGCCACCTCGCACGACCTCCGGGTGGTGGTGATCTGCAACGAGGGCTACGCCTCGTCCCTCGCGGCGGCCTCCCTCCACGCCCTGGGCCTCCACCGAGCCACGGACCTGACCGGCGGCTTCCAGGCCTGGAAGGCCGCAGGCCTCCCGGTTACCTGACACCGAGTCCGGGCACCCCCCGGGACCTCCCAGCCCGTCCGGCGTTCGAGGACCGGGTCCGGGCAGCGCCCGGATCTTTCAGCCCGTCCGGCGTTTGAGGACCGGGTCCGGGCAGCGCCCGGTGAACGGGAGAAGGGCGGGTAGGGGACCAGCGCCGCAGGCCACGCCCACCCCGGGCCCCGGGACCGGCACCGCCGAGGCGGTGGGGCCCCGGGCCCGCGGGCAGCGGGCGGCGGGCCGCGGGCCCGCAGGTGGTGGCCGCTACCTCGAGGTGGCCACCTCCACCGGAGGGACCCGCAGCGCAACCCGGCCCGGCAGGGCGGTGGCCACGAGGGCCAGCAGCCCCGCCACCCCCAGCACCCCCACGTACACCACCGGCAGCACCGCCGGCGCAGCCGCCCCCGTCATGCCCACGCTGAACGCGGTCAGCACGGCCAGCGAGATCCCCGACCCCAGCACCGCCCCGATCAGCAGCACCGCCAGCGCCTCCGTCCGCAGCATCCGCAGCACCTGACGCCGCTTCGCCCCCGCCAGCCGCAGCATCGCGAACTCCCGCAGCCGCTCCGCCGTGGACATCGCCAGCGTGTTGACCACCGCAATCGCGGTGAAGGCCAGCACCAGTCCCATCGCCAGCAGGTTGATCTCGGCGCCGGCCTGCTGCTGCTCCGCCCGTACCGCGTCCGCGTCCCGCGCCGACAGCACCCCGACCCCCGGGAACTCCCGTACCGCCGCGGCCAGCTGCTCCCGCCCGGTCCCCGGCTCCGCCGCCACCAGCACGCTACTCGCCAGCGGGTTGTCCACGTGCGCCGCGACCAGGTCGTGCGGCAGCGTCAGGTCCCCGAAGCCCAGCCCCCGCGCGTACACGGCCGAGACGGTCAGGGTGACCGGGGTCCCGTCGCCCAGCGCCAGCTTCAGCGGGCTCCCCGGCTTCAGCCCCAGCTGATCGGCGGCCAGTTCGCTCACCGCCACGCTCTTCTCGCCGAAGCCGTCCAGGCTCCCGCTCGTCACACCGGGGTCCCAGGTCCGGGTCAGCCCGGCCGGGGTCACCCCTTGCGCGCCGTACTTCGTCAGCCCCACCCGTACGGACGTGTGCACGATCTCGGTGGCCGCCGTGACCCCCGGGGTCCGGCGGATCCGCTCCGCGGCAGCGCCGGTGACACCCGGCCCCTGCGCGGCCAGCACCCAGCCGGCCCGGACCCCCTCACGGGTCTGCGCCCGGGCGGCGTTGCCCAGCGTCGGCGTGATGAACAGGACGGTGCAGGTCATGCCGATCAGCAGGGCGAGCGGGGTGACGGCGGAGGCCATCCGGGTGGCGTTGCCGCGCAGGTTCGCGGTGGCCAGGTGCCCGCCCGCGCCGGCCAGCCGCAGCGGCCCGGCGAGCAGCGCGGTCGCGCCCCGTACGAGCAGCGGGCCGAGCAGCGAGACCGCCCCGGCGAGGACCACGACCGCCAGGAAGGTCACCGGGGTCGACGCCGGCTCGGTGCGCAGCACACTCAGCACGGCGATCAGCACCACACCGCCGGCGAGCAGCAGCACCCCGGTCGCGATCCGGATCCACGCGGGCCGCCCCCGCTCGAGGGCGGCTTCGGCCAGCGCCTCGGCCGGGCGGATCCGGGCGATCCGCCGCCCGGTGATCCGGGCCGCGGCCCAGGCTCCGAGCAGGCTCGCGCCGACGGCGGCGAACATGGGGAAGATCCCGGCGGTGCGCTCCAGGTTGGCGGGCACGACCCCGCTCGCGATGAACCGGCCGTGCAGCCAGGCGGCGAGCGGGAGCCCGGCGAGCGCCCCGGCGACACCGGCGGCCAGGCCCACGACCAGGGCCTCGCGGCCGATCATGCGGCGCAGCTGCTTGGGTGTGGCGGCGATGGCGCGCAGCAGGGCGAGTTCGCGATAGCGCTGCTGGACGGAGAGTGCGAAGGTTCCGACGACCACGAGGATCGCGACGAGCAGCGAGGTGCCGCCCATGGCCCCGCCCATGGAGACCAGCTTGATGCGCGCGCCGGCCGCGTCGAGGAACTCCACGGGCCCGCGTGCGTCGCCCACGGCGACCTGCGCGCCGGTGCCCCCCAATGCCTGCTCGATGCGTCCGGCCAGCTCGCCGGGGTCGGTCCCGGGCGCGGGCCGTACCCCGATGGCGGTGACCTGCCCGTCGCGGGCGGCCAGCCGCTGCGCCTCGGCGTCGCCGAAGAACAGTGCGTTCTGCCGTGCGAGATCGCCGCGGGCGGTCTGCGTGATCCCGCTGACGGTGTACGTCTTCGGCTCGCCGGTGGCCTGCACGGTGAGCGGGGAGCCGGTCTTCAGCCCCGCACGGGCGGCCAGTTCACGGTCGACGACGACCTCGCCGCCGCCCTGGGGGGCGCGGCCCTCGGTGAGCGTGAAGGGGGTGAGCGCGGCGGATGTCCAGGCGTGCCCGTACGAGGGCTTCGCGCCGCCGGGGGCCTTGACCAGCGGGACGGCCTGGAAGCTGAGCTCCGGTACGGCCCGCTCGACGCCCGGCACGGACACGACCGCGTCCACCGTGGAGGCGGGGAGCCACGCCCGCTCGGCGACGGGCTTGGCCTTGTGCTTCGTCTTGGCCTTGCCCTTCTTCTCCTTGACCGTGGTCTGGTGGACGTTCTGGTCCGCGGAGACGACGACCGGCGCGGCCGCGTAGCGCTCGGTGGCGATCTTTCCGCGGAGTCCGGTTTCCAGGAGCGTGCCGCAGGCGGTGACGAGGGCCGCCGCGCACAGGAGTGCGACGAAGGCACCGAGGAATCCGCCCTTGCGGTCCCTGACGGTCTGGAGGGCGTAACGCAGCATCATGCGGGCAACTCTGCCGCCGGGCCTGCTTCTTGACAGTGGAGCACCCTGGCGTCCGCACCCGGGGGCTATCCCCACCCCCGGGTCCTGCGGCGCAGCTCAGAACCCCGGATACCCCAGGTCGTCCGCCTCCGTGCCGTCGTCACCCTCTTCCTCCAGCGCGCGCCGGACCACCCGCAGGGCCATGCCCTCCGGGTACCCCTTGCGGGCGAGCATCCCGGCGAGCCGCCGGATCCGCTTGTCCCGCTCCAGGCCCCGGGTGGCGCGGAGCTTGCGCTCCACGAGCTCCCGGGCGGTCTGCTCCTCCTGGTCGGAGTCCAGCTGTTCCAGGGCCTCCTGGACGAGGGTGGCGTGCACCCCCTTGGTGCGCAGCTCCTGGGCGAGCGCCCGGCGGGCGAGGCCCCGGCCGCGGTGCCGGGACTCGACCCAGGCCCCGGCGAAGGCGGCGTCGTCGATCAGGCCGACCTCCTCGAACCGGGAGAGGACCTCCTGCGACACCTCCTCGGGGATGCCCCGCTTGTCGAGGGCGTCCGCGAGCTGGCGCCGGGTGCGCGGCATCCCGGTGAGCAGGCGCAGGCAGATCGCCCGCGCCTGCTCTTCGGGACTCTGGGGCGGCAGCTCCTGGCGGCCTTCGCCACGGCCTTCGCCACGGCCTTCACGGCCGCGTTCGCGGCTGCCTTCGCGACGGCCCTCCCGGCCGCCGTTCCCGCCGCCCCTTTCCTGCTCCCGCACGGGTCAGCTCTTGGCTACGGCGGCCTTGGCCGTCGTCTTGGCCTTCGATGCGGGGGCGGGCACGGCCGTGGCCTCGGCAGGCGCGCCGGCGGCCGCCTCGGCGGCGGCGTCCTTGCGCACGCCCACGCCCAGCTTCTCCTTGATCTTCCGCTCGATCTCGTTGGCGAGGTCGGGGTTGTCCTTCAGGAAGTTGCGGGCGTTCTCCTTGCCCTGGCCGAGCTGGTCGCCCTCGTACGTGTACCAGGCGCCGGCCTTGCGCACGAAGCCGTGCTCCACGCCCATGTCGATCAGGCCGCCCTCGCGGCTGATGCCCTGGCCGTAGAGGATGTCGAACTCGGCCTGCTTGAACGGCGGCGCGACCTTGTTCTTGACGACCTTGACGCGGGTGCGGTTGCCGACCGCGTCGGTGCCGTCCTTGAGGGTCTCGATACGGCGGATGTCGAGGCGCACGGAGGCGTAGAACTTCAGCGCGCGGCCACCGGTGGTGGTCTCCGGCGAGCCGAACATCACACCGATCTTCTCGCGGAGCTGGTTGATGAAGATCGCGGTGGTCTTGGACTGGTTGAGCGCACCGGTGATCTTCCGGAGCGCCTGGCTCATCAGACGGGCCTGGAGACCCACGTGCGAGTCGCCCATCTCGCCCTCGATCTCCGCGCGCGGCACGAGGGCCGCCACGGAGTCGATGACGATCAGGTCGAGAGCACCGGAGCGGACGAGCATGTCCACGATCTCCAGCGCCTGCTCGCCGGTGTCCGGCTGCGACAGGATGAGGTTGTCGGTGTCGACGCCGAGGGCCTTCGCGTACTCGGGGTCGAGCGCGTGCTCGGCGTCCACGAAGGCGACGGTGCCGCCGGCCTTCTGCGCGTTGGCCACGGCATGCAGGGTCAGGGTCGTCTTGCCGGAGGACTCCGGGCCGTACACCTCGATCACGCGGCCGCGGGGCAGCCCGCCGACGCCGAGGGCGATGTCCAGCGCGGTCGACCCGGTGGGGATGACCTCGATGGGGTCGTTCGGCTTGTCGCCGAGGCGCATGACCGCACCCTTGCCGAATTGCCGTTCAATCTGTGCGAGCGCGGCGTCGAGAGCCTTCTCGCGGTCGGTGCCTGCCATGGGTTCCACCCGGTTTGCTTGAGTCGATCGCTTCACGCCATTGACGCTAACGCCTGCCACTGACAATGCGCTCCCACGTCCGGTTCGGCTGTGGATAACTCATCAGAATGGATGTTCGATTTCCCTGTCAAGCGCGCCACGCCCCACCTGGCGCGGGCCGCCCGGCGGGGCCGTCGGCCCGCGGGCCGGCGGGTCCGGTCCGACGCATTGCCCCGGCCACCGTGCAGCCCCACACTCAGGCGGAACGGAGCGGGACCGGGCGAGGCAAGGCAGCACAGCGCGGGGCAGGGCAGGGCACGACGGGACACGGAGTCGGGGGCGACGGTGTGGGTCTACATCTTCCTGGGTTCGGCCGTGCCGCTGCTCACCGTGACCCTCGCCCGCATCCCGCTGCAGCGCGGGCTCGATCCCGAAGGCCGGGCGGACACCGGGGCGCTCGGCCTCCACGAGGCCGCGTACCTGGACGGCGGCCCGCAGCGCGTCGCCGAGGTGGCGCTCACCGCGCTGCACCTGGCCGGGATGCTGCCGGTGAACGCCGACGGCCGGGTCGGGGCCGGCGTACGGGAGCAGCCCCCGCCGGCCGACCCCGTGCAGGTGGACGCCCTCCGCCGCGCAGCAGGGTCTCCGGCGTCGCGCGTGGACCGGCTCGGGGAGCTCGTCGCCGCCTCCCCCGCCACCGCCGCGGTCGGGACGGACCTGGCCGCACGGGGCCTGGCCGTCGCCCCCGGGAGCCGCGAGAGGGCCACGCGCACCCAGGCCGCGCAGCAGGTGCTGCTGGCGCTCGCGGTCCCGGCAACGGTCGCGGCCTGCGCCGTCGACTCTGCCACCGGGAAGGGCAACGGCCTGGGGCCGTTCCTCGCGTTCGCCGCGCTCGGCGCGGTGACGGGGCTCGCCACCCTGTTCGCCGGGCCGGTGCCCGGCCACGCCACCGCTGCGGGCCGACGCCGCAGCCTCGAGGTCTTCGCGGACGGGACATGGTCGCCGCGGATCCCCTGGCCGGTGGCCGGTACCCCTGTCCCCGCGGGGGCCCGGTCCGCGCTCATCGAGGTCGTCCGCCACGGCATCTCCCGCGCCCCCGCCGCCCTGGCCCGCCCCATGCCCGCACCCCCGCCCTCCCCCGCACCGCCCCACGAGGCCCCGGGTTGACCTCAGCCCCCCAACTGACAACCCAGGGTTGACGCCCTCTCGACTGTCAACCTACGGTTGCACCCATGACGAACCCTTCGGTGGAACCCGTTCGCATGACCAATCCGGTACGCCTCGACGACCTGATCGAGGCCATCAAGAAGGTCCACACCGACACCCTGGAGCAGCTCAGCGGCGCCGTCGTCGTCGCCGAGTCCCTCGGTGACGTCGCGGACCACCTCATCGGCCACTTCGTGGACCAGGCCCGCCGCTCCGGCGCCTCCTGGACCGACATCGGCCGCAGCATGGGCGTCACCCGCCAGGCCGCCCAGAAGCGCTTCGTCCCCAAGGCCGACAAGGAGGGCGAAGCCGGTATCGACCCCAACCAGGGCTTCGGCCGCTTCACCCCCCGCGCCCGCAACGTCGTCGTCACCGCGCAGAACGAGGCGCGTGCCGCCGGCAACACCGAGATCCGCACCGAGCACCTCGTCCTCGGCCTGCTCGCCGAGCCGGAGGGCCTCGCCGCGCTCGCCCTGCGCGCCCAGCAGGTCTCGGCGGACGACGTACGCGCCGCCGCGACCGCCGCCCTGCCCCCGGCCGCCGGGGACGTTCCCGAGCTCGTCCCCTTCGACGCCTCCGCCAAGAAGGCCCTGGAGCTCACCTTCCGCGAGGCCCTGCGCCTCGGCCACAGCTACGTCGGCACCGAGCACATCCTGCTCGCGCTCCTCGAACTCGAGAACGGCGAGGGCGTCTTCAGCGGCCTCGGCGTGGACAAGGCCGCCGTCGAGGCGACCGTCACCGAGGCCCTGGCAGCCTTCCTCGCCACGGCCGAGGAGAAGGAGTAGCCGGATCCCCGGCGGCCCCGGCCGCCCCGGCCGCCCCTTCCGTCACCTCGTACCGCTTCACGTACGCGCCGAGGAAGGCCTGCAGCGTGGCGACGGCCGGGATCGCGATCAGCGCCCCGACCGCGCCCAGCAGGGCGGTGCCCGCGATGACGGAGCCGAAGGCCACCGCCGGGTGGATGTCGACCGTCCTCGCGGTCAGCTTCGGCTGCAGCACGTAGTTCTCGAACTGCTGGTAGACCACCACGAATCCGAGGACGTACAGCGCGTACCAGGGCGAGTCCGGGAAGGCGATCAGCATCGGCAGCGCGCCCGCCAGGTAGGTGCCGATGGTGGGGATGAACTGGGAGACCAGCCCCACCCACACCGCGAGCGCGGGCGCGTACGGCACGTCGAGCACCGCGAAGACGACGTAGTGCGCGATGCCGGACACCAGGGCCATCAGTCCGCGTGAGTACAGGTAGCCGCCCGTCTTGGCGACGGCGATCTCCCAGGCGCGCAGCACCTCCGACTGCTTCGCAGGGGGCAGTACGGAGCACAGCGCGCGCCGCAGCCGCGGCCCGTCGGCGGCGAAGTAGAAGGAGAAGAGCCCGACCGTCAGCAGCCTGAAGAGCCCGCCGAGCACCGTGGCGGACACGTCGAGCACGCCGGTCGCGCTGTTCTGTACGTATTTCTGGAGCCAGTCGGAGTGCAGCAGGCTGTCCTGGATCGCGAGCCGGGACAGCTTGGTGTGGAAGGTGGTGTTGATCGAGCCGATCACCGAGTCGAGATAGCCCGGGAAGCCCTGCACCATCGCCACGATCTGCCCGGCGAGCATCGAGCCGAGCAGGACGACGAAGCCGACGGCCGCGACGAACACCCCGAGGAACACCAGGAAGGTGGCGAGCCCGCGGCGCATCCCGCGGGCCGACATCCGGGCCACGGCGGGTTCGATCGCGAGCGCGAGGAAGAACGCGATCAGGATGTTGACGAGCAGCCCGGTCAGCTGGTGGAAGGCCCAGCTGCCGAGCTGGAAGCAGGCGATGAGGGCCAGGACGAGGACGACGGCGCGCGGCAGCCAGCGCGGCATCCGGGCCCCGGGCGCCGCCTGGGCGGTGGCGCCGCCGGGAGGCCCTGCAGGACCGGCGGGACCCGGCCCGGTCCGGCCGGTCGCCGCCTCGGCCGTACCGGCCGACCCGGTGGTGTCGGCGGTGCCGGTCGTCGTCACGGTCGTCTCATCGGTGGCTGCCACGCGCCCCAGTCTGTCCCACCCGCCGCGCGGACGGGGAAGCGGCCGCAGGCATCAGCGCAGCGAGGCCGGCACGCCCATCGCCGAACACACCGCGCGCCACACGTCCTTGGCCTCCCAGCCCGCCTCCAGCGCCTGGTGGACGGTGCGTCCGCCGAGCTCCGTCATGACGTGGTCCCGCGCGAAGGAGTCCGCGTAGCCCGCACCGAAGTGCTCGGCCATCCGCTCCCAGAAAATCGTCAACCGCATGCCCCCAGTATCCCGCCCCGGGAGAGTGCACCGGCGCTGTTCGCCCCCCGTCCCCGCACGGCCGCGCCCTACGGTTTCACGCATGCCTGGAGACGAAGCTTCCTCGCTGGCCCCACCCACCCCGCCGACCCCGCTGGCCCGCGCCGAGCAGTTCATCTGGCTCACGGCCCGGGTGCTGGAGCAGCGGCGTTTCGCGTTCCACTTCCTCGGCGGCGACCCCGACGCGGTGGACACCGCCCTCGGCTCGTACCTCAACGCCGACGGCGGCTACGGCCACGCCCTCGATCCCGATCTGCGCGGTCCGCTCAGCCAGCCGCTGCACACCGCGCACGCCCTGCGGGTCCTGGACAGCCTGGGCCGCTGCGCCGGGCAGCGGATCGAGCGGCTCTGCCGCCACCTCACCCGGGTCTCGACCGCGGACGGCGCGCTTCCGGTGCTCCTCCCGGCCCCGCGCGGCTACCCCGGGGCCCCGTACCACCCGCTGTACGACGATCCGCCGGCCGAACTGCTGACCACGGGCCCGGTCGTCGGCGTACTGCACCGCAACCGGATCTGGCACGCGTGGCTGTTCCGGGCCACGGACTTCTGCTGGGACCGGGTCGAGACCCTGCGCCGCGCGGACCCGTACGAGATCCAGAGCGCGGTGGCCTTCCTCGACGGCGCCCCCGACCGGCCGCGGGCGGTGGCGGCCGCGGACCGGCTGGGACGGCTCGTGCGCGAGCAGCGGCTCGTCGTGCTCGATCCGCGTCGCCGCCGCGAGTACCCGCCGTACCCCGGCCACGCGCCGGGCGAGCAGCTGTTCCCGCACGATGTCGCCCGGCGGCCGGAGTCGCTGGCGCGCGGCTGGTTCACCGACGAGGAGCTGGGGCGTTCGCTGGACTTCCTGGCCGCCGCGCAGCAGCCGGACGGCGGCTGGCCCGTGCGCCGCCTCGCGTGGGCGCCGGGCAGCTCGCTGGAACGCCGCCCGATCGCCACCCTGGAGGCCCTGCTGACCCTGCGCGCGTACGGGCGCCCCCTGGCCGGCGATCCCCGTGAAGCGGCTAACCGCCCAGAGCCCGGACGCCCGCGGTGACGACCACGGCGGCGCCGACCACGAGCAGGAACGGGGCCCTCAGCAGCAGCGCGAGCCCGGCGGCGGCCAGCCCGGCGGCGCGGGCGTCGAGCACGAGCCCGTGCCCGGTGCCGAAGGTCTGCTGGGCGGTGAGCGCGGCGAGCAGCGCGACCGGCAGCAGCGCGGCGAGCCTGCGCACGAGCGGCCGCTCCAGTGCCCCGGCGGGTACGAGCAGCCCGGCGAGCTTGACGGCGTAGCAGCCGACGACGGTGAGCCCGATGGCGAGCCAGACGTTCACGAGCGGCGTCCCTTCAGCCAGAGGATCACGGGGGCGGCGAGGGCGGCGACGAGCACCGGCAGCCCGGCGGGCAGCACGGGGAGCAGGCCCAGCCCGAGGACGACGGCGAGCGCGGCGACGGCCCGCTCGGTGGCGGTCTTCAGCATCGGCGCGAGCAGGGCCAGGAAGACGGCCGGTCCGGCGGCGTCCAGCCCCCATGCGGCGGTGTCCCCGAGGGCTTCGGCGCCGAGGGCACCCAGCAGGGTGGTGAGGTTCCACAGGACGTACAGGCTCAGCCCGGTCACGGTGAACCCGAGCCGCGCCGACCTGCGGTCGGGCTGCGCCAGCGACACGGCGGTGGTCTCGTCGATCACCCAGTGGGCGGCGAACGGCCGCACGGCCCCGGGCAGGTTGAGCAGCTGCGAAAGCCGCAGCCCGTAGAAGGCGTTGCGCGTACCGAGGAAGAAGGCACCGGCGGCCGCGGTGAACGGGTTCCCGCCCGCGGCCAGCGCCCCGACCAGCGCGAACTGCGAGGCTCCGGTGAACACGAACAGGCTCAGCACACAGGCCTGGAGCACGCTGATCCCGGCCCCGGCGGCGGTCACCCCGAACGCGAACCCGGACAGCCCGACGGCCACCCCGACCCCGAGCGCGTCGCGTACGACGGCGCCGCGCGGCCGCCCGGCGACCTCCTCGGGGGTCTTCTGCATCAACGTCCGATGTTCTTCCACCCGGCGAAAGTACGCAGGCCAGGGGGGTCGGGTCTTGTACGTTCTTGCGGGTCCCGTACGTCTTGCGGGTCCCGTACGCCTTGCAGGTCCCGGCGGATCAGCCCCGGCGCCGCACCGGCTCGCCGAGCAGGGCGGTCAGCTCCGCCTCCACCGCACCGAGCAGCCCCGCCCCGAAGACGGTCAGCGTGTGCTCCCAGGGGTGGCCGAAGGTGCCGAAGCGCAGCCCGGGGTCCACGTAGAGGTAGAAATCGCCGTCCGGATACGCCTGGCCCGGGCACTCCGGCTCCCCGGGGCCGCCGACCCGGTGGGGGTCGAAGGCGTAGCAGGGGTGCTGCCAGTCCAGCCAGTGCACCTGCTCCCCGGGCTCGGTGACGGCCCTCAGCCCGCGCAGGACGATCCGGTCCAGCCCAGCGACCAGCGACTCGTGGGGGTCGCCGAGCGGCCAGGTGGCGGACGGGCCCGGGGCGGCGAAGCCGGGGATGTCCACGACCTTGGTCCGGAAGCCGAATTCGCTGCGCAGCCGGTCCCACAGCACGTCGTCCTCCGACCCCGCGAGCTCCCGGACGGGACGGGTCCGGGCCGGCGGGCCGGCCAGGTCCAGCCGGAAGGTGCGTACGGTCGTGAGCTCGGCGAAGCCCGCCGCGAGGAGTGCGGTGCGCAGCTCCCCGTCGGCTTCGGCGATGCAGTACGCCGCCGCGCCCGGCCGGTGGTGGTCCGCATCGCCGGGCGGCGTCCAGTGCCGTACGAAGGCGGCGGCCGCCGCGGGGTCGGTCAGCCCGCCGACCAGCATGAAGTCGGTGCCGCGGGCGACCTCCAGCCAGCCCGCGGCCACCACGCGACCCTGCTCGATCAGCACGGAGAGGTCCCCCGGGTCGCAGCGCCGGCCGCGGTCGGCCTCGAACTCGGCGAGCGGCTTGGCGTGCGGCCCGCTCGCGGCGGCCAGGGCCTTCCACGGGGAATCCCCCTGCAGACCGCTGTAGACCGAACGGACCCCGGTCTCCCGGCCCGGCGCGAGCCGCGCGAGATCCGCGACGAGCAGCGAGCGCGGGGCGTCGGCGGTGAACCCGGCCGCGGCCAGCTCCTCCGCCAGGTCCGGCGGGTCCTCCCCGTACACCTTCCACCGCACGGGTTCGCCGCGTGCCGCGAAGGCCTCCTGCTGCCGCCGCACCAGCCCGGCCAGCTCGGCGCGCGGGATGTCCGTGAGCGGCCGGTGCCCGACCGTCCCGTGCGTGCCGTAGTGGGTCCGTACGAAGGGCCCGTCCTGCTCCACCACCGCGCCCGTCGGCGGCCACTCGGGCACCCGCCCGCGCACCTGCGCCGCGTACGCCCGCCACACCCCGGCCTGCTCCACCCCGTCCACGGCGGGAGCCTAACCGCCCGCCCGCCCCCGTCGGTACGCGCCCGGCGGGACGCCGACGATGCGGGTGAAGTGCCGGTTCAGGTGCGGCTGGTCGGTGAAGCCGACGGCTACGGCCGCCTCCGCCGGCGGGGTGCCTGCGTCGAGCAGCCGGCGGGCCTGCCGGACCCGGGCGTCGGTCAGCCAGGTGTGCGGCGGCATCCCGTACCGCTCCCGGAAGGCCCGCAGCAGGGCGAACGGGCTGGTCCCCAGCTCCGCGGCCAGCCGTTCCAGCGACGGCGGCTCCGCCATCCGCTCCTGGAGCACCGCCCGGGCCGCCGCGGCGTCGGCGGCTCCGGCGCTGCGGACCGTACGGACGGGGAGCGGTCCGGCGTGCCGGGTCAGCATCCGCGCCACCGCACGGCGCAGCAGCGTGTCGGCGGCCAGCGCGTTGCCCTCCTCGGCGGCCCGGTGCACCTCGGTGATGACGTGCGAGGTCTGCGGGTCGGCGACCGAGTCGGCGGTGAAGCCTGGGGTTCCGCGCAGGCTGCCGATCTCCGCGGCGACCTCGGCGATCAGCTCCCGGGAGGGGTACAGGGTGGCGTAGGCCCAGCCTTCCGGAACCCCGGCCCGCGCGGTGTGCGGCACCTCGGGGTTGATCAGGACCACGCTCCCGGGCCCGGCCCGCACGATGCCGCCGGGCAGGCCGACTTCCTCGATACCGCCGGTGACCGCCGCGATCACGTAGCCGTCGTGGGCGTGGCGCGGGAAGGTGTGGCGTACGTAGCGGGCGCGCAGCAGGTCCAGGCCGGGCAGTTCCGCGTACTGCCAGTGCCGGGCCCACTCCCGCTCGACCGCCTCGTCCGCCATCCCCCCATTCTCCGCCTTGGCGGTGGCTGGCGGATCAGGGCCGGGCCCTGTCCGGGTGTTTCCCCAGGTCCGGGCCGTTGTCGGTGCCCGGGTGCAGGATGGGGGCATGGCCGGCTCTGCGCTCGACTCGTTCTCCCCCGCGACCCGCTCCTGGTTCATGGGGGCCTTCGTCCAGCCCACCTCCGCGCAGGAGGGAGCCTGGCGGGCCATCCGGGAGGGCTCCGACGTGCTCGTCGTCGCGCCGACCGGCTCCGGGAAGACCCTGGCCGCCTTCCTCGCCGCCCTCGACCAGCTCGCGTCCACCCCGCCGCCGGCCGAGCCGAAGAAGCGCTGCCGGGTGCTGTACGTGTCCCCGCTGAAGGCCCTCGCGGTCGACGTGGAGCGGAACCTGCGCAGCCCCCTGACCGGGATCCGCCAGGAGTCGGTCCGCCTGGGCCTGCCCGAGCCGGAGATCCGGGTCGGGATCCGCTCGGGGGACACCCCGCCGGCCGAGCGGCGGTCGCTGGCCACCCGGCCGCCGGACATCCTGATCACCACGCCCGAGTCGCTGTTCCTGATGCTGACTTCGGCGACGCGGGACGCACTGGCCGGGATCGAGACGGTGATCCTGGACGAGGTGCACGCGGTCGCGGGGACCAAGCGCGGCGCGCACCTGGCCCTGTCCCTGGAGCGGCTGGACGAGCTGCTGCCGCGCCCGGCGCGCCGGATCGGGCTGTCGGCGACGGTCCGGCCGGTGGACGAGGTGGCCCGGTACCTCGCGCCGCGCGGCAAGGTCGAGATCGTCCAGCCGCCCTCGGCGAAGGAGTTCGACCTGTCGGTGGTCGTCCCGGTGCAGGACATGGGCGAGTTGGGTGGCTCCCCCGCGACCGAGGGCAAGGACGGCGGGGACAAGCCCTCGATCTGGCCGCATGTGGAGGAGCGGATCGCGGACCTGGTCCAGGCGCACCGCTCCACGATCGTGTTCGCCAACTCCCGCCGCCTCGCCGAGCGCCTGTGCAACCGGCTCAACGAGATCGCGTACGAGCGCGCCATGGGCGAGAAGCTGCCCGAGGGTGCGCCGCCAGCCGAGATCATGGCCCAGTCGGGGGCCGCCCACGGCGCCCCGGCGCTGCTGGCGCGGGCGCACCACGGCTCGGTCTCCAAGGAGCAGCGGGCGCTGGTGGAGGAGGATCTGAAGGCGGGCCGGCTGCCCGCCGTGGTCGCCACCTCCAGTCTGGAGCTGGGCATCGACATGGGCGCCGTGGACCTGGTGGTGCAGGTGGAGTCCCCGCCCTCGGTGGCCTCCGGCCTCCAGCGCGTGGGCCGGGCCGGGCACCAGGTGGGCGCGGTGTCCACGGGGGTCGTGTTCCCCAAGTACCGCGGGGACCTGGTCCAGGCGGCCGTGGTCACCGAGCGGATGCGCACCGGGTCCATCGAGTCGCTCCGCATCCCCTCGAACCCGCTGGACGTCCTCGCGCAGCAGCTGGTCGCGATGACCGCGATGGACACGTGGCAGCTGGACGAGCTGCTGGCGCTGGTGCGGCGGGCGGCGCCGTTCGCGGCGCTGCCGGAGTCGGCGTTCACCGCGGTCCTGGACATGCTGGCGGGCCGGTATCCGTCCGACGCGTTCGCGGAGCTCAGACCGCGGGTCGTCTGGGACCGGGTGGCGGGGACCATCACCGGCCGGCCCGGCGCGCAGCGGCTGGCGGTCACCTCCGGCGGCACGATCCCCGACCGCGGGCTGTTCGGCGTGTTCCTCGCGGGCGCGGACCCGAAGAAGGGCGGCGGCCGGGTCGGCGAGCTCGACGAGGAGATGGTGTACGAGTCCCGCGTGGGCGATGTGTTCACCCTGGGCACCACCTCCTGGCGGATCGAGGACATCACCCGCGACCGGGTCCTGGTCTCCCCCGCCCCCGGGGTCCCCGGCCGGCTGCCGTTCTGGAAGGGCGACCAGCTGGGCCGGCCGCTGGAACTGGGCCGCGCGGTGGGCGCGTTCCTGCGCGAGCTCGGCGCGCTGCCCGAGGAGGACGCCCGGCTGCGGCTGCTGGCGGCCGGCCTCGACGCGTGGGCCGCGGAGAACGTCCTCGCGTACCTCGCGGAGCAGCGCGAGGCCTGCGGCCACGTCCCGGACGACCGGACGATCGTGGTCGAGCGGTTCCGCGACGAGCTCGGCGACTGGCGGGTCGTGGTCCACTCCCCGTTCGGCGCCCAGGTGCACGCCCCCTGGGCGCTGGCCCTCGGCGCCCGCCTCGCCGAGAAGTACGGCATGGACGCGCAGGTCATGCATGCCGACGACGGGATCGTGCTCCGGCTGCCCGACGCGGACCTGCTCTCCATGGACCTGCTCGACCACGACCCTGCTGCCTCCCACTCATTCGAGTTCGACGACGAACAGGCCCCGCTGGGCGCCGCGGACGTCGCCTTCGACCACGGCGAGATCAACCAGATCGTCACCGACCAGGTGGGCGGCTCCGCCCTGTTCGCCTCCCGGTTCCGCGAGTGCGCGGCGCGCGCCCTGCTGCTGCCGCGCCGCAGCCCCGGCAAGCGCACCCCGCTGTGGCAGCAGCGCCAGCGCGCCTCCCAGCTGCTCCAGGTGGCTTCGGAGTTCGGATCGTTCCCGATCGTGCTGGAAGCCGTACGGGAATGCCTCCAGGACGTCTTCGACGTACCGGGCCTGACGGAGCTGATGGGGGACATCGAGGCGCGCCGGGTCCGCCTGGTCGAGGTCACCACCCCCGAACCGTCCCCCTTCGCACGCTCGTTGCTCTTCGGGTACGTCGCCCAGTTCCTGTACGAGGGGGACTCGCCGCTCGCCGAGCGCAGGGCGGCCGCGCTCTCGCTGGACTCCCGCCTGCTGGCGGAGCTGCTCGGCCAGGCCGAGCTGCGCGAACTGCTCGACGCGGAGGTACTGGAAGAGCTGGAGCGGGAGCTCCAGTGGCTGACCGAGGACCGGCGGGCCAAGGACGCCGAGTCCGTGGCCGACCTGCTGCGCCTGCTCGGCCCGCTGACCACGGCCGAACTGGCCGAGCGCGGCGCCGACCCGGCCTGGCCGAAGGCGCTGGCCCAGGCCCGCCGGGCCATCGCGGTCCGGATCGGCGGCGCAGACCACTGGGCGGCGATCGAGGACGCGGGCCGGCTGCGCGACGCGCTCGGCACGGCGCTCCCGGTCGGGGTCCCGGAGGCGTTCACCGAGCCGGTCAAGGACCCGCTCGGCGACGTCCTGGCCCGGTACGCCCGCACCCACGGGCCGTTCACCACGACCGCCGTGGCCGCCCGGTTCGGCCTGGGCACGGCGGTGACCGAGGGCGCCCTGCACCGGCTCGCGGCGGCGGGCCGGGTGGTGCAGGGCGAGTTCCACCCGGCCGGCATCGGCCAGGAGTGGTGCGACGCGACCGTGCTGCGCAGGCTGCGACGCCGCTCCCTGGCGGCGCTGCGCCAGGAGCTGGAGCCGGTGCCGCCGGCCTCCCTGGCCACGTTCCTGCCGCAGTGGCAGCACCTGGGCGGTGCCCTGCGCGGCATCGACGGCCTGGCCCGGGCCGTGGAACAGCTCCAGGGCGCCCCGGTCCCCGCCTCGGCGCTGGAGCGGCTGATCCTGCCCTCGCGGGTCTCGGGGTACTCCCCGACCCTGCTGGACGAGCTCACCACCACCGGGGAGGTGGTCTGGGCGGGCGCCGGGGCCCTCCCGGGCAAGGACGGCTGGGTCTCGCTCTACCTGGCGGACTCGGCCCCGCTGCTGCTGCCGCCGCCGCACCCGCTGGAGCTGACGCCCCTTCACCAGTCGATCCTCGACACCCTGTCCGGCGGGTACGGGCTGTTCTTCCGCCAGCTCGCGGAATCGGTGCGCGCCAAGTGGTCCGAGGCCACGGACCTCGAACTGTCCGAGGCCGTCTGGGACCTGGCCTGGTCGGGCCGACTGACGAACGACACCCTGTCCCCGCTGCGCTCCCTGCTCGGCTCGGGCCGTACGGCGGGCGCCACCGCCCACCGGGCCCGGCGCACGGTCCCCCGCGGCCGGTACGGGACGCTCGGCGCGCAGGTGTCCCGCACGGGCCCGCCCACGGTCTCCGGCCGCTGGTCGCTACTGCCCTCCCAGGCCGCCGACCCCACCCACCGGGCCCACGCACTGGCCAGGACCCTGCTGGACCGGCATGGCGTGGTCACGCGGGGCGCGGTGGCCGCCGAAGGCGTCGAGGGCGGCTTCAGCGCGGTGTACCGCGTCCTGTCGGCCTTCGAGGACAGCGGCCAGGCCCGCCGGGGCTATGTGGTGGAAGGCCTGGGCGCGGCCCAGTTCGCGATGGACGGCGCAGTGGACCGGTTGCGGTCGGCCGAGCGGAACCCGCCCCCGCTGGCGGCGGTGGTCCTGGCGGCCGCCGATCCGGCGAACGCCTACGGGGCGGCCCTGCCCTGGCCGGAGCCCCCGGCCGGGGCCACCCACAAGCCGGGCCGCAAGGCGGGCTCGCTGGTGGTCCTGGTCGACGGCGAGCTCACCCTGTACCTCGAGCGGGGCGGCAAGACGCTGCTGGTCTGGCCTCCGGCGGACGATCCCCGCCTGGCGGCGGCCACCGCGGCGCTGGCGGCCGGGTCCCGGATCGGCACCCTCCCGGCGCTCACGGTGGAACGCATCAACGCCACCCCGGCGTTGACCTCTCCCCTGGGCCAGGTCCTCGAGACCGCCGGATTCCACGCCACCCCGCGGGGCCTGCGCCTGCGCTCGTGAATCCGGCAGCTGAATCCGACATTCCGGTCTCGACCATCGCGCTTACGTTCCACTTATGTCTTGAGCACGTCACGAAGCCCCTCTCGACTGGCAGCCCCGCCCTTTTCTGGACTATCAAGATCACCGCAGGCATCAAGCATGACGATGCCACGTCAAAAGATCACACTCATGGGGGAGCAGAAAAGTGAGCACCAACACCATGCGGCGAGCAGCAACGGGCGTCATCGGTCTGGCGGTTGCCGGAACCCTGACCCTCACCGGCTGTAAGAACGGCAACGAAGAGGTCGCACCCGCGCAGTCGAGCGCGCCGGCCGCCCAGCCGAGCCAGGGCGGTCAGGAGTCCGCGCAGCCCAGCACCCCGGCCAGCCCCTCCACCGGCGGCGGCCAGGCCCCTGCCGGCGCGGCGGGCCAGGCGAAGCCCGGCCAGACCTTCAAGATCGGCGAGACGGCGCAGGTGCCGTTCAGCTACGGCAACACCAAGGGCGGCACCATCGCCCTCACCGTCACCGCCGTCGAGCAGGGTCAGCCGGCCGACCTGGACGCGCTCAAGCTGGGCGACAAGGTCAAGGGGATGATTCCCTACTACGTCCGCTACTCGGTCAAGAACATCGGCACCGTGGACCTCTCGTACGCCTCCGTGGGCCACATGAAGGGCCTACTCCCGGACGGCTCCGAGGCCCAGGGCGTCTCCGTCATCGGCAAGTTCGAGAAGTGCAAGGACGAGACGCTGCCGAAGGGCTTCACCAACGGCCAGACGCAGACCAGCTGCGCGATCGCCCTGGCGCCCTCGGCCCAGACGAAGGTGGTCGGCGCCGAGTACTGGGGCGACCCGTACAACAACCTGAACGACGGCAAGGGCCTCTTCTGGAAGTAGCGGCACGGGAACCGGTAGCGGTCACCTCCGCACCTTCCCCTTCCCGACGACCGGGCCCCCGCCCGCGCCACAGCGCGGCGGGGGCTCCGGCCGTCCCGGCCCACCGCGCACCGCGCATCCCCAGGCCCCCGCGGGGCGACAATGGCGCCATGCCCGAAGGAGACAGCGTCTGGCGCGTGGCGGCCCGGTTGCACACGGCCCTGGCAGGCCACCAGCTGACCCGCTGCGACCTGCGCGTCCCCCGCTTCGCCACCGCCGACCTCACCGGCCGCACCACCCTGGACGTCACCCCGCGCGGCAAACACCTCCTCGCCCGCTTCGAAGGCGGCCTCACCCTCCACACCCACCTGGGCATGGACGGCGCCTGGCGCGTCTTCGCCGCGCAGGAGAAATGGCACGGCGGCCCCGCCCACGAGATCCGCGCCGTCCTCGGCACCGCCGGGCACACGGCCGTCGGCTACCGGCTCCCCGTCGTCGAGCTGCTCCGCACCGCCGAAGAGGACCGGGCCGTCGGCCACCTCGGCCCCGATCTCCTCGGCCCGGACTGGGACGCCGACCAGGCCGCCGCCCGCCTCCTCGCCACCCCCGGGCGCCCCCTGGGCGAGGCCCTGCTCGATCAGCGCAACCTGGCCGGCATCGGCAACATCTACAAGAGCGAGCTCTGCTTCCTGGCCCAGGTCACCCCCTGGACCCCGGTCGGCGACCTCCCCGACCCCGCGACCACCGCCGTCCGCCTCGCCGGCGCCGCCCACCGCCTGCTGCGCGCCAACATCGGCGACCGCCGGATCCGCAACACCACCGGCAGCCGCCGCCCCGGCCAGGAGCTCTTCGTCTACGGCCGCACGCACCGCCCCTGCCTGCGCTGCGGCACCCCCGTCCGCGAGGCCCCGCAGAACGACCGCCCGACCTACTGGTGCCCCCGCTGCCAACCCGGCCCGACAGCCTAGTTGACGCTCCGTCAGATCCGGTCGTACGGTCCCGGCATGCCCACACCCAGAGCCCCGTACGACCTCTCCGGCCGGACCGCCCTGATCACCGGCGCCGCGAGCGGCATAGGCCGCGCCACCGCCGTCCTCCTCGCCGAGGCGGGCGCCGCCGTGCACTGCGCGGACCGCGACGGGCCCGGCCTCGCCGAGACGGCGGACCTCGTCGCCAAGGCCGGCGGATCCGCCACCGTCCACCCCCTCGACGTCACCGACCGCGCAGCCCTGCGCGCCGCCGTCGCAGCCGCCGGACCGCTCGACATCACCGCCGCCATCGCCGGGATCATGCACACCAGCAGCGTCCTGGAGACGGCCGACGAGGACCTCGACCGGGTCCTGGACATCAACTTCAAGGGGATTCTGCGCACCTGCCAGGAGGCCGCCCGCGCCATGATCGCGGCCGGCCGCCCCGGCTCGATCGTCACCATGGCCTCCGGCGCCGTGGACGCCGCCCAGCCCGGCCTGCTCTGCTACAGCGCCGCCAAAGCCGCCGTCGTCCAGCTCACCAAGACCCTCGCCACCGAGGCCGGCCCCCATGGCATCCGCGTCAACGCCGTAGCCCCGGGCTGGATCCGTACCCCGATGACCGGCCGGCACAGCCCCGAGGTCCAGGAGCAGACCGAGGCCGCGATGGTCCGGATGTCCCCCCTGCGCCGCGTCGGCGAGCCCGAGGACATCGCCCAGGCCGTGCTCTACCTCGCCTCGGACGCCTCGTCCTTCATGACGGGCCAGATCCTCCGCCCGAACGGGGGAGTGTCGATGCCCTGGTAACCGCCCGGTCGGCCGCCGCCCCATCGGGCTCCGCCCCGTCGACCGCCGCCCGCCGGGCCCTGCATGCGGGCCTCGGCGTGCAGTGCACCGGCAGCAGGCCCAGCCCCCAGCCGCCCACGGCCACGGCGCCCTCCACCGGCCCCGACTCGCCCGGGGCCAGCGCCAGCCGCAGCACCGCCCACCACCACAACACGCCCATCGCCAGCGCGAGGGGTATGAGTAACCGCCGCACGGCTACCTCCCAGCGGCCGGGGACCCGGACGGGACCATCGTCCCGCAACCTCTCCGCCCCCGCACCCAGAACGGCTTCGCCATGGGCCCCGTACGAGCGAGCGCAGCGAACGGCACGGAGCCCCGGCCGGTGCATCACACACCGACCGGGGCTCCGGCCACGCTCATTTCTTCACAGCTCGCGCATCGAGCTCACGCGGCTACGACATTCACCGCTTCCGCAGGCGCCTTGATGGTCACCCGCTCCGGGCCACCCGCGACCGAAGTCACGGAGACCGAATTGAGCATCGGGCGGACCGGCACCGTCACCGGTTCGCTTGCCGCGGCCGACTGCGCCAGCTCAGCCAGCGACAGCTCGTCGCTGACCTCGCGCATCAGCTCGGACATCCGTACGTCCAACGCGTCGCAGATCGCGGAGAGCAGCTCGGAGGATGCCTCCTTCTGCCCCCGCTCCACCTCGGAAAGATAGCCGAGAGAAACTCGGGCGGACGAGGAGACTTCGCGCAGAGTACGGCCCTGGCGCTGGCGCTGCCGACGCAGCACGTCACCCAGCAGGCGACGGAGCAGAATCATCGGTGGCTCCCTCCTCTGACCGTGTAGCCGCATCCTTCACGCCCCACCGTACCGCCTCGCGCCGCGGCCGTGCGGGGAGCTATGTCGTGTTCACTCAGGGCTGCAAACATCAAATCCCCCCGTTCTGTTCCGTATCCTGCCCCCGCACATTCTCGCGGAGTTCGCTCGAGAGCAGTTCGAGCACTGTCCGTGCACTCTCCCTACGGATTTCCGTACGGGAGCCGTTCAACCTCAGCGGGACGGTTTTCCTGCCCACCGGACCCGCCACTGCGATGAAAACGGTGCCCACCGGCTGCCCGTCCTGCGGGTCCGGACCGGCCACCCCGGTGGTCGCGATCCCCCACGAAGCCCCCAGCACGCGCCGTACCCCGGCCGCCATCTCGGTCGCCACCTGCGCGTTCACCGCGCCTTCGGCGGCCAGCAGCTCGGCGTCCACCCCGAGGAGCCGGTGCTTCAGCTCCGTCGCGTACGCCGTGACCGAACCGCGGAAGGACCGGGAGGCCCCGGCGACGGCCGTGAGTTCCGCGGCCACCATCCCGCCCGTCAGCGACTCGGCGACGGCGAGGGTCTGGTCACTCTCCGCAAGGAGGCGCAGCACCTCCGCAGCGATCGCGGCGGTGTCCCCGGTCCCGGCCGCCGCCCCCGCGACGTCCGGAGCCGCCCCACCGGCCACCGGAGATTCCCCCACCGGTTGTGTCACCTTGCGGCCTGCTCCGCAGCCAGACCCGTGCGCCGCAGCACCACGGCCTGGCGGATGTAATCCAAACCGGTGACCAAGGTCAGCACGACGGCGACCGCCATGACCCAGAAGCGCATGGTCGCCAGCGCCCCGGTCAGTGCGAGCACGTACATACCCACCGCCGTTCCCTGGGCCAGGGTCTTGAGCTTTCCGCCCCGGCTGGCGGGAATCACTCCGTACCTGATGACCCAGAAACGCATGAGCGTGATCCCGAGTTCCCGCCCGAGGATCAGCCCGGTCACCCACCAGGGCAGGTCACCCAGCCAGGAGAGACAGATCAAAGCCGACCCCATGATCGCCTTGTCGGCGATGGGGTCGGCGATCTTCCCGAAGTCCGTGACCAGGTTGTACGTACGGGCAAGGTGCCCGTCGAAAATGTCCGTGATCATGGCGACGGCGAACGCGGCCCAGGCCCACGCGCGCCACACCGGGTCGTACCCGCCGTCGGCGAGGAGGAGCAACACGAATCCCGGCACCAGGACAAGCCGGATCATCGTCAGGATGTTGGCGATGTTCCACAGGCTGGCCTGATCGACCGCCGCAGCCCCCAGCTTCGCGCCGGGCGCGGGCCGGCGGCCGGTCCCGCCCGCCGCAGATGCCGGGACTCCGGTCATCCGGCCGCCTCCTCGAGATGCAGGGGCTCGGCCACCAGGTCCACGCCCAGCGTGCCGACCACCTTGGCCGTCACGATACGGCCGGGCACCAGGCCCGTGCTGTCCGTGAAGACGACCTGGCCGTCGGTCTCGGGCGCCTGGTGCGCGGCACGCCCGTAGGCGCCGTCACCCTCGTCGTCGACCGCCTCGACGGACTCGACGAGTACCTCCAGGGTCTCTCCGATCCGCTCCTCCGCGCGCTGCGAGGTGAGCTCCTCGGCGAGCCGCTGCATGTGGGCGAGGCGCTCGGCGATCGTGTCCTCGTCCAGCTTGCCGTCGTACGTGACGGCCTCGGTGCCGTCCTCGTCGGAGTAGCCGAAGACGCCGATCGCGTCGAGCCGCGCGTGGGTGAGGAACCGCTCCAGCTCGGCGAAGTCCGACTCCTTCTCGCCGGGGAAGCCGACGATGAAGTTGGACCGTACGCCGGCCTGCGGGGCCTTGCTGCGGATGGTGTCCAGCAGCTCCAGGAACCGGTCGGTGTCACCGAAGCGGCGCATTGCGCGCAGCACGTCGGGCGCCGAGTGCTGGAAGGACAGGTCGAAGTACGGCACGACCTTGGGGGTCGAGGTCAGTACGTCGATCAGGCCGGGCCGCATCTCGGCGGGCTGCAGGTAGCTGACGCGGACGCGCTCGATGCCGTCCACCTCGGCCAGCTCGGGCAGCAAGGTCTCCAGCAGGCGGATGTCGCCGAGGTCCTTGCCATACGAGGTGTTGTTCTCGGAGACCAGCATGACCTCCTTGACGCCCTGCTCGGCGAGCCAGCGCGTCTCGCCCAGCACGTCGCTCGGGCGGCGGGAGATGAAGGAGCCGCGGAAGGACGGGATGGCGCAGAAGGAGCAGCGGCGGTCGCATCCGGAGGCGAGCTTGACCGACGCGACCGGGCTCTTGTCCAGGCGGCGGCGCAGCGGCGCGCGCGGCCCGGAGGCGGGCGCGACCCCGTCCGGCAGGTCGGCGGGGGCTTCGGCCGGCTGCTCGACGGGCGCCGACTGCGCGTGGCCGGGCAGCGCCACCTCGGTGTCCTGGCGGGCCGCAGGGCTGATCGGGAGCAGCTTGCGCCGGTCACGCGGGGTGTGGGAGGCGTGGATGCCGCCGTTGAGGATGGTCTGCAGGCGGTCGGAGATGTCGGCGTAGTCGTCGAAGCCGAGCACGCCGTCGGCCTCGGGAAGCGCCTCGGCGAGCTCCTTGCCGTAGCGCTCGGCCATGCAGCCGACGGCGACGACGGCCTGGGTCTTGCCGTGATCCTTGAGATCGTTGGCTTCCAGCAGGGCGTCTACGGAGTCCTTTTTGGCGGCTTCGACGAAGCCGCAGGTGTTGACGACGGCTACGTCCGCATCGGCGGCGTCCTCGACGAGCTCCCAGCCATCCGCCGCCAAGCGGCCTGCGAGCTCCTCCGAGTCCACCTCGTTACGGGCGCAGCCAAGAGTGACAAGGGCGACGGTACGGCGTTCGGGCATGGACTCAAGACTACTTTGTCCAAACGCCGACCCCCGCCCCAAGTCCCGGTAAACCAAGATCCCCGGAGTGCGGCGCAGCACCCCGGGGACCCGGAATCATGGATTCAGCGCCATATCAGCCCGCCTGTGCGGCTCCCTGGCGGGGGTCGTCCTTGGTGTATGTGAGGCGTTCCACCTGACCCGGCTGGAAATCGTCCTTGATCTCCTTGCCGTTCACGAAGAGCTTCACGACCCCGGCGTCGCCGAGGACGAGGTCGATGGATTCCTTGTCCGTGAAGGTCTTGGACTCGCCCGGGGCCAGCGTCCCGTCGAACAGCAGCCGGCCGCTGTGGTCCTTCGCAGAGATCCAGCTCTCGCCCTCGTTGGCCGTCAGGACGACCGTGACGAGGTCCTTGGGCGCGGCGGCGATGGCACTGTCCGAGGGCTCCGGCTGGGGCGTCTTCGGGGCCTGCGGGGGCTGGGCGGCCGGCTTGCCGGCCGACTGCTTGGGTGCGGCCTGCGGAGAGGCGGAACCTTCCGCCACCGGCCGCTTGTCCTTCGCGTCGCCGCCGCCGAAGGCGGTGAAGCCCACGAAGCCGATCACGGCGACGATGGCGGCGACCATGGCCGCGGTCCAGTTGGGCCGCTGCCGCTCGGGACGGATCCGCTCGGCGTCGAACATCGGCGCGGCGGGCGTGGGTGCCGGCCGGCCGCCGTGGGCGGCGTCGTACGCCTCGACCAGGGGTTCCGGATCGAGGTGGACGGCGCGGGCGAGCGTACGGATGTGACCGCGGGCGTAGACGTCGCCGCCGCACCGCGTGAAATCGTCAGCTTCGATCGCGTGCACGATCGGGATGCGCACGCGGGTGGTGGAACTGACCTCGTCGACAGTGAGCCCGGCGACGATCCGGGCCTTCTTCAGGGCCGTCCCGATGGACGGTCCTTCGACTGTGGGTTCGATGATGCGGTCCTCGGACCGGTCGTCGGTCGAAGGCCGCTCATCTTCGGGGGAGTTGGAGTTGCCGATGGACACGAGGGCGCCTTTCGAGCGTGTAGCCACCTGCTGGATGTCCAGTCTAGGGGGGTGACGAAAGGGTGGAGCAACCGGAGGGTGGACTTCCTACGCCATCCGAATGGCAATCCGAACAGAGCAGGAAGTCCGGGTGCTGCGGCGGACCGGCACCGGGCGCGGTACCGCCACCTCCCTCAACTTGACGCGGACCCAAGGGAAACGGTTGCCCGCCCAAGAATTACGGTTGGGTCTCTCCCCGGATGACCGCGAGGACCCCGTCCAGCTCGTCCGCCTTCACCAGCACGTCGCGCGCCTTCGACCCCTCGCTCGGGCCGACGATCCCCCGCGACTCCATCAGGTCCATGAGCCGGCCGGCCTTCGCGAAGCCCACCCGGAGCTTGCGCTGGAGCATCGAGGTCGACCCGAACTGGGTGGAGACCACCAGCTCGGCCGCCTGGCACAGCAGGTCCAGGTCGTCGCCGATCTCCTCGTCGATCTCCTTCTTCTGCTTCTGCCCGACGGTGACGTCGTCCCGGAAGACGGGCGCCATCTGGTCCTTGCAGTGCTGCACGATCCCGGCGATCTCGTCCTCGGTGACGAAGGCGCCCTGGAGGCGGACCGGCTTGTTCGCGCCCATCGGCAGGAACAGCCCGTCGCCCTTGCCGATGAGCTTCTCGGCGCCCGGCTGGTCGAGGATGACCCGGCTGTCGGCGAGCGAGGAGGTGGCGAACGCGAGCCGCGAGGGCACGTTCGCCTTGATCAGGCCGGTGACCACGTCCACCGAGGGCCGCTGGGTGGCGAGCACCAGGTGGATGCCGGCCGCGCGGGCGAGCTGGGTGATCCGGACGATCGAGTCCTCGACGTCCCGAGGGGCGACCATCATCAGGTCGGCGAGCTCGTCGACGATCACGAGCAGGTACGGGTACGGGCTGAGCTCCCGCTCGCTGCCCGGCGGCAGCTTGATCTTGCCGTCCCGGATGGCCTGGTTGAAGTCGTCGATGTGGCGGTAGCCGAAGGCGGCCAGGTCGTCGTAGCGCAGGTCCATCTCGCGGACGACCCACTGGAGCGCCTCGGCGGCCCGCTTGGGGTTGGTGATGATCGGCGTGATCAGGTGCGGGATGCCCTCGTACGCCGTCAGCTCCACGCGCTTGGGGTCCACGAGCACCATCCGGACGTCGTCCGGGGTGGCCCGCACCATCACCGAGGTGATCAGGCAGTTGATGCAGGAGGACTTTCCGGAGCCGGTGGCGCCGGCGACGAGCACGTGCGGCATCTTCGCGAGGTTGGCCATGACGTAGCCGCCCTCGACGTCCTTGCCGAGCGCCACCAGCATCGGGTGGTCGTCCTCGGCAGCGTCCGCCAGTCTGAGCACGTCCCCCAGGTTGACCATCTCGCGGTCGGTGTTCGGGATCTCGATGCCGACCGCCGACTTGCCCGGGATCGGACTGATGATCCGGACGTCCGGCGAGGCCACGGCGTACGCGATGTTCTTGGTCAGCGCGGTGATGCGCTCGACCTTGACCGCCGCGCCCAGGGTGACCTCGTACCGGGTGACCGTCGGCCCCCGGGTGAAGCCGGTGACGTCCGCGTCGACCTTGAACTCGGTGAACACGTTGCGCAGCGAGGCGACCACGGCGTCGTTGGCGGCGCTGCGGGTCTTGCCGGGCCCGCCCTTCTCCAGCAGGTCGAGCGAGGGAAGTGCGTACGTGATGTCCCCCCGCAGCTGGAGCTGCTCGGCGCGGGGCGGCAGCGGCTGGGGCGGCGGAGGGGCTTTGGTGAGGTCCGGCACGGACAAGGTCCCGGAAGCCGCGGCGGTGGTGTCGTGCGGCGGCCCGGCCGGCTCCGGGGCGGCGGCCTTGGGCCGCTCCTCACGGGCGGCCGGCACCGGAGCGGTGATCTCCGCGCCCGCGCGGTCGGCGGCGATGCCGTGCGTCAGGTCGGCCACCAGCGGGGAAGGCGGCATCCCGCCGTAGACCACCCCGTCCAGCGCGGCGGCGGCCGCCGCGGCCACGTCGACGGCGTCCATCTCCCGCTCCCGGGCGGGCCGGGCCGGGGTCCGCCGCGGGCGCCGCCGCCGGGCGAGCGCCTGCTCCTCGGCGGTGTCGGCGGAATCGGCAGGGTCGACGAGGCCGGCAGGATCACCGGAATCGGCGGCGCCGGAGCGGGCCCGCCACTGCTCGGGGTCGTGCCGCCCGGCGGCGCCGTCCTCCCCGAACCCCTCGTCGTACTCGTTCGGGGCGATGATCCCGAGCCGGATGCCGAGCCGCCGCAGCCGCTGCGGGATCGCGTTCACCGGGGTCGCCGTGACCACGAGCAGCCCGAAGATCGTGAGCAGCACCAGCATCGGCACGGCCAGCGGCGCGCCCATGGTGAAGATCAGCGGCTTCGAGGCGCCCCAGCCGATCAGCCCGCCCGCGTTCTGCATGGCGGTGGTGCCCTCGTCCCGGCCCGGCGCCCCGCAGGCGATGTGCACGAGGCCGAGCACCCCGATGACGAGCGCGGAGAGGCCGACGCCGATCCGGCCGTTGGCGTCGGGCTGTTCGGGATGGCGGATGAAACGTACCGCCATGACGCCGAGCAGGATCGGCACGAGCAGATCCAGCCGCCCGAAGAGACCTGTGATCAGCATGGTGACCAGGTCCCCGACGGGACCGCTCAGGTTCGACCAGGTACCCGCGGCGACGATCAGCGCGAGGGCGAGCAGCAGCAGCGCGACGCCGTCCTTGCGGTGGGCGGGGTCGAGGTTCTTGGCACCCTGGCCGATCCCGCGGAACACCGCGCCGACCGCGTGCGCACAGCCCAGCCACACGGCGCGCACCAGCCGCACCACGCCCCCGGTCGGGGACGGCGCGGGCTTGGGCGGCACCTTCTTCACGGGGGCACGCCGGGGCGCCGCGGCTTTCTTCGCGGCAGGCTTGCGGGCGGGGGCCGCCTTCTTCGCCGGCGCCGTCGTCCGGCCGGTGCGGCCCTTCGCGGTGCCCGCAGTGCTCTGGGAACCCTTGCCGGACGTACGTGAGGCCATGGGGCCGAGGTTACCGGTGCGCGCGCCGGTGGACACGCGTGCCCACCCCTTCACCCGTTCGTGTCGCGTGCCGTGTCGGTGCTTTGACGCACCGCCAGACCTGGCACCCGCCCGAACGGCCCGGCTGTCAGCCCCTCGACACGCTCAGCTCTGCGCGGGCAGCACCGGCGCTCCCCCGCCGGTCCCGGGCTCGAGCGCATCGAGCGCCCGCCGCAGACCGGTGAGCTTGCGCTCCAGATGGGCCGCGGTCGCCACGACCGCCGCATCGGCCGATTCCTCACCGAGCTGCTTGGTCAGCGCCTCGGCCTGCTCCTCGACCGCCGCGAGCCGCGCGGAGAGCTCGGCCAGCAGGCCGGCCGTCTCCTTGCTGTCACCGCCCGAGCCGCCGCCCTCCAGCTGGAGCCGCAGCAGCGCCGCCTGCTCCCGGAGCTGGCAGTTCTTGGTGTACAGCTCCACGAACACCGAGACCTTGGCCCGCAGCACCCACGGGTCGAAGGGCTTGGAGATGTAGTCCACCGCGCCGGCGGCGTAGCCGCGGAACGTGTGGTGCGGACCGTGGTTGATCGCGGTGAGGAAGATGATCGGGATGTCCCGGGTCCGTTCACGCCGCTTGATGTGCGCGGCCGTCTCGAATCCGTCCATCCCGGGCATCTGCACATCCAGCAGGATGACCGCGAAATCGTCCGTCAGCAGCGCCTTGAGCGCTTCCTCCCCCGACGACGCCCGGACCAGTGTCTGATCGAGCGCGGAGAGGATGGCCTCCAGCGCCAGCAGATTCTCCGGCCGGTCGTCGACCAGGAGGATCTTGGCCTTCTGCACCATGCCCTGTCCTCCTCGCCCCGGCATGGGGCCTCCCCGGCTCCTGGCACCGGCCTGTACGCCGGGCCCCGCCCCAGAAGAGGACGGCATCCTTGCGCCGTCCGTCCTTGTGCCGGTCATCGTAGCCCCAGTCCCGAGATCGCCACACCCTGTCACCAAGATGTCACTGTGCACGAAGCAGAAACGGTGTGGGAGAGCAGAAGGTTCCCCGTCTCCCGCCCTTCCACACCGTTTTCGCCACAGTCAGTCAGCAATTGGTATCAGAGCGCTCTGCAGTCGATCACTTGCCGCGCATCCATTGCTCCATCACCGACAGCAGATAGTCCGGGTCGACCGGCTTGGTGACATAGTCGGAAGCACCGGAATCGATCGCCTTCTCCCGGTCCCCCTTCATCGCCTTCGCCGTCAGCGCGATGATCGGCAGCCCGGCGAACTGCGGCATCCGCCGGATCGCCGAGGTTGTCGCATACCCGTCCATCTCGGGCATCATGATGTCCATCAGCACGACGGTCACATCGTCGTGCTGCTCCAGGACTTCGATGCCCTCCCGGCCGTTCTCCGCGTACAGCACCGCCAGCCCGTGCTGCTCCAGCACACTAGTGAGCGCGAAGACGTTCCGGACGTCGTCGTCCACGATGAGCACCTTCTCACCGTGGAAGTCATACGTCCGGGGCACCACCGGAAGCTCGTCTTCCGGATTGGCCCAACCGTCCTCGGGACCCAGCGCGTTCGGCTGCCCCGGCACCGCCGTACGCGGCTCCAGGTCGCTCAGCGCCTTGCGCCGCCGCCGGAACAGCGCAGCGCCGCCCTGTCCCTGACCGGCCGTCTCGGCGGCCGGCACCCCGGGCCGTACGTGCTGCGGCTGCACCTGCGCCGCGGTGACGGGCGCCGCCGGGGTCGCCGGCAGCGCGGGCCGCGGCCCGTCGATCTGCCTGCGGTACACCTCGCCGCGCCCACCGCCGGGCGTGGGCGGCGCGTACCCCTGCGGCGGCAGCTCGCTCGGGTGCAGCGGCAGGTACAGCGTGAACGTGGACCCGCGGCCGGGCTCGCTCGCCGCATGGATCTCCCCGCCCAGCAGCCGGGCGATCTCCCGGCTGATCGACAGCCCCAGGCCCGTACCGCCGTACTTCCTGCTGGTGGTTCCGTCGGCCTGCTTGAACGCCTCGAAGATGACCAGCATCTTGCTCGCCGCGATCCCGATCCCGGTGTCCGTCACGGAGAAGGCGATCAGGTCCCCGTCCGCCTCCCGCAGCGAACCGGCCTCCAGCAACTGCTCCCGGATCGCCGTCGGCACGTCCGACCCGGCGGGGCGGATCACCAGCTCCACCGCCCCGGTGTCGGTGAACTTCACCGCGTTCGACAGCAGGTTGCGCAGCACCTGGAGGAGGCGCTGCTCGTCCGTGTGCAGGGTCGCGGGCAGCTCCGGGGAGACCCGTACCGAGAAGTCCAGGCCCTTCTCCGCGGTCAGCGGCCGGAAGGTCGCCTCCACGTAGTCCACGAGCTGGACCAGCGCGATCCGGGTCGGCGAGACGTCCATCTTCCCCGCCTCGACCTTCGACAGGTCGAGGATGTCGTTGATCAGCTGCAACAGGTCGGAGCCCGCACCGTGGATGGTCTCCGCGAACTCCACCTGCTTCGGCGACAGGTTCTCGTCCGCGTTGTCGGCGAGCAGCTTGGCCAGGATCAGCAGCGAGTTGAGCGGCGTACGCAGCTCGTGCGACATGTTCGCCAGGAACTCGGACTTGTAGCGCATCGAGACCGCGAGCTGCTCGGCACGCTCCTCGAGGACCTGCCGGGCCTCCTCGATCTCGGTGTTCTTCACCTCGATGTCCCGGTTCTGCTGGGCCAGCAGCTCGGCCTTCTCCTCCAGTTCGGCGTTGGCCGCCTGGAGCGCCTTCTGCCGGTTCTCCAGCTCGTCGGAACGCTCGCGCAGCTGCTCGGTCATCTCCTGCGACTGCTTGAGCAGCATCTCCGTCTTGGAGTTGACGCTGATCGTGTTGACGCTCGTACCGATCATCTCGGCGATCTGGCTCAGGAAGTCCTTCTGGATCTGCGTGAACGGCTGGAAGGACGCCAGCTCGATGACGCCGAGCACCTTCCCCTCGAACAGCACCGGCAGCACGATCACGTGCGCCGGCGGCGCCTCCCCGAGCCCCGAGGAGATCTTCAGGTAGCCGGGCGGGGTGTTCTCGACGAGGATCGTCCGCTTCTCCTCGGCGACGGTCCCGATCAGCCCCTCCCCCGGCCGGAAGGAGGTGGGCATCTGACCGCCCGCGTACGCATAACTCCCGCGCATCCGCAGCTCGTACGCACCGTCGGGACCGCCCTCGGTCCCGATCTCGGTGGTGCCGCCCGACGGAAGCGCCAGGAAGAACGCCCCGTGCTGCGCCGAGACCACCGGGGTCAGCTCGCTCATGATCAGCGAAGCCACGTCGTCCAGCTCGCGGCGGCCCTGCATCAAGGCCGAGATACGGGCGAGGTTGCCCTTCAGCCAGTCCTGCTCCTTGTTGGCCAAGGTGGTGTCGCGCAGGTTCGCGATCATCGTGTTGATGTTGTCCTGGAGGACCTGGATCTCGCCCGCCGCGTCCACGTCGATCTTCAGGTTGAGGTCACCGCGGGTCACCGCGGTGGCCACGGCCGCGATCGCGCGCACCTGCCGGGTCAGGTTCCCGGCCATCTCGTTCACGGACTCCGTGAGGTCGCGCCAGGTGCCGTCCACGTCGCGGACCCGCGCCTGACCGCCCAGGATCCCCTCGGTGCCCACCTCGCGGGCCACCCGCGTCACCTGGTCGGCGAACGAGGACAGCTGGTCGACCATCGTGTTGATCGTGGTCTTGAGCTCCAGGATCTCGCCGCGCGCATCGATGTCGATCTTCTTGGTCATGTCGCCCTTGGCGATGGCGGTCGTGACCATGGCGATCTGCCGCACCTGGCCGGTGAGGTTCGAGGCCATGAAGTTCACCGAATCGGTGAGGTCCTTCCACGTCCCGGAGACCCCCGGCACGTGCGCCTGACCGCCGAGCCGGCCCTCCGTACCCACCTCGCGGGCGACTCGCGTCACCTCGTCGGCGAACGAGGACAGGGTCTTCACCATCGTGTTGACCGTGTCGGCGAGCTGCGCGACCTCGCCGCGCGCCTCGACCGTGACCTTCTTCGTCAGATCACCGTTGGCGACCGCCGCCGAGACCTGCGAGATGTTGCGCACCTGCGAGGTCAGGTTGTTGGCCATCAGGTTGACGTTGTCGGTCAGGTCCTTCCAGATGCCCGTCACCCCGCGCACCCGGGCCTGGCCGCCGAGAATGCCCTCGGAACCCACCTCGCGGGCCACCCGCGTCACCTGCTCCGCGAACGAGGACAGCTGGTCCACCATCGTGTTGACGGTCGTGACCAGCTCGAGGATCTCGCCCTTGGCGTCCACGGTGATCTTCTTGGAGAGATCACCCATGGCGACCGCCGTCGTCACCTCGGCGATGTTGCGCACCTGAGAGGTCAGGTTGTTCGCCATGAAGTTGACGGACTGCGTGAGGTCCTTCCAGGTGCCGGAGACCCCCTTCACCTCCGCCTGGCCGCCCAGGATGCCCTCCGTACCCACCTCGCGGGCCACCCGGGTCACCTGCTCCGCGAAGTTCGAGAGCTGGTCCACCATCGTGTTGAGGGTGTTCTTCAGCTCCAGGATCTCGCCGCGCGCATCCACGTCGATCTTCTGCGACAGGTCACCACGGGCCACCGCCGTCGCGACCTGCGCGATGTTGCGCACCTGCGAGGTCAGGTTCCCGGCCATGCCGTTCACCGAGTCGGTCAGGTCGCGCCAGACACCGGCCACGCCCGGCACCTGCGCCTGACCGCCGAGGCGGCCCTCCGTACCCACGTCCCGGGCCACCCGGGTCACCTGCTCGGCGAAGGCGGAGAGCTGGTCGACCATCGTGTTGATGGTGTTCTTCAGCTCCAGGATCTCGCCGCGCGCATCCACGTCGATCTTCTGCGACAGGTCACCACGGGCCACCGCCGTCGTCACCTGCGCGATCTGGCGCACCTGGGAGGTCAGGTTGCCGGCCATGAAGTTGACGGAGTCGGTGAGCTCCTTCCACGTCCCGGACACCCCCTCCACCCGGGCCTGACCGCCCAGGCGGCCCTCCGTGCCCACGTCCCGCGCCATCCGCGTGACCTGGTCGGCGAAGCTCGACAGCTGGTCCACCATCGTGTTCACGGTGTTCTTCAGCTGGAGCATCTCGCCCGAGACGTCCACGGTGACCTTCTGCGACAGGTCGCCGTTGGCCACCGCGGTCGTCACCTGCGCGATGTTGCGCACCTGGCCGGTGAGGTTGCGGAAGGCGGTGTTCACCGAATCGGTGAGGTCCTTCCACGTACCCGCCGCACCCGGCACCTGCGCCTGACCGCCGAGCTCACCCTCGACGCCGACCTCACGGGCCACTCGCGTCACTTCCGCACCGAAGGACTGGAGCTGGTCCACCATCGTGTTGACGGTGTTCTTCAGCTCGAGCATCTCGCCGGCCACGTTGACCGTGACCTTCTGCGACAGATCACCGTTGGCCACGGCGGTCGTCACCTGCGCAATGTCCCGTACCTGCGTGGTGAGGTTGCGGAAGACCGTGTTCACCGAATCGGTGAGGTCCTTCCACGTACCCGCCGCACCCGGCACCTGGGCCTGGCCACCGAGCAGGCCCTTCGCTCCGACCTCGCTGGCCACCCGCGTGACCTCGTCCGCGAAGGTCCGCAGCGTCTCCGTCATCTGATTGATCGTTTCGGCCAGCTGCGCCACCTCGCCGCGCGCGCTGACCCGTACCTTCTGCGACAGATCACCATTGGCGACAGCCGTCGTGACCTGTGCGATCCCGCGCACCTGGGCCGTCAGGTTGCCCGCCATCGTGTTGACGGAGTCGGTCAGGTCCTTCCACACACCCGCGACCCCGGGCACCTTCGCCTGGCCGCCGAGCTCACCCTCCGTACCCACCTCACGGGCGACCCGCGTCACCTCGGAGGAGAACGACGACAGCTGGTCCACCATCGTGTTCACGGTGTTCTTCAGCTGGAGCATCTCGCCGGCCACGTGCACGGTGACCTTGCGCGACAGGTCGCCCTTCGCGACCGCCGTCGTGACGAGAGCGATATCACGCACCTGAGCGGTGAGCCGGTACGCCATCGTGTTGACGGAGTCGGTCAGGTCCTTCCAAGAACCCGACATTCCGCGCACTTGGGCCTGACCGCCGAGCTTGCCCTCGGTACCCACCTCCAGCGCCACGCGCGTCACCTCGTCGGTGAACGCGGACAGCTGGTCGACCAGGTTGTTGACCGTACGCCCGACCTTCAGGAACTCACCGCGCAGCGGATGCCCGACCCCGTCCGCAGTCTGCGTCCGCAGCTCCATCCGCTGGTCCAGATCACCCTCGGCGACCGCCGACAGCACCCGGCCCACCTCGGACACCGGCCGGGCCAGATCGTCCACCAACTGGTTGGAGGCATCGATCGCGGCCGCCCAGGAGCCCTCGCAGGCACCTGTTTCCAGCCGTTCGCTCAGCTTCCCCTCCCGGCCCACCATCCGCCGCACCCGGGAGAGCTCTCCCGTCAGATGGAGATTGCGGTCGGCGACCTCGTTGTAGACGGCGGCGATCTCCGCCATCACGCCCTCGCCGGACACCGTCAGCCGCTTGCGGAAATTCCCGTCCCGCATCGACACCAGGGCCGTGAGCAGCCGGTTCAGGGCGGCGGTATCGACTTCCGTCGTGCCGTTCCGGCGGGACCTCCCGCCTTTCGGGCGCGTTCCCGTACGCCGCACCGCTGCGCCAGACTCCACCGTGTCCCTCCCGAAAGGGTCGACCGCTGTTCCACCGACACCCGGCGAGTCGCACGCCCGGCTATCCGATCCTGCCCAGTGTTTCACCCTGGCCGAACCCGGCCATAACACTTCGGCACCATCGCACACCGGCCGCACCCTGCGGGTGGAATCCCTGACGACGGCACCAAGCCGACCGTGAAGGTAAGTAACCTGGCATCCGATGTCCAACCGCGTCGAAGGAGATTCGTGATCACGGCTCGGGCGGCTGCCAGCTTCGACCCCCTCGGGCGCTCGGTCGCCGCGGCCCGAGCGTTCGTCCGCGACACCCTCCAGGGCTGGGGCTTCGCGGACATCGTCGACGACGCCGTGGTGCTCACCAGCGAGCTCGTCACCAACGCCGTGGTCCATGCCGGCACCAAGGCCGAGGTCCTGTGCCTGCGCTCCGGGGACGGGGTACGGGTCGAGATCGCCGACCGGTATCCCGAACGCGAGCTCCCGCTCCGGCACCCCGGCGAGCGCCCCTACGCCGACCCCGACCGCGAGAACGGCCGCGGGCTGATGCTCTGCGCCGCCCTCGCCACCCGCTGGGGCGTCGAGTACACCGCCACCCACAAGCACGTGTGGTTCCGGCTCGACCTGCCAGACCGGCCGGTCGGTACCCGCTCCGCCGGGCCCGTCGTCCCGGACCGGCTCCTCCCGCTCGCCGACAGCCGGGTCCGCGTCGCCGTCCTCCAGATCGACGCCTCCGACTCCATCTCCGCCTGGAACGAGGACGCCGAGCACGTCTTCGGCTACTCCGCCGAGAAGGTCGTCGGCCGCCCCCTCGCCGAGCTCGCCGCCTGGCCCCAGACCCCCGGCACCGGCACCGGCATCGCCGAGGCCCTGCGCCTGTCCCGCTGGGAGGGCAGCTACGGCATCCGCGGCGCAGACGGCCGCGTGATCCCCGTGTACGCCTCCCACCTGCGCGTCCGCGATGCCCACGGAGAGCCCTCCATCGTCTGCCTGCTGGTCCACGACGACGAGCGGGCCCTGCTCCAGACCCCCGTACGGGCGGCACCCGCCGACAGCCTCCAGCTCACCGAGCCCCGCCCCGCGGACCCCTTCGAGGTCTTCATCGGCTCCCCCGCCCCCGACGACCTCGACGGACTCCTCCAGCGCACCGTCGAACGCGCCCGCGACATGCTCGACGCCGACTCCGCCTTCCTGCTGCTGGCCACCGACGACGAGACGGAGCTCGAGGTCCGCGCCACGACCGGGCTCCCCTCCACCCGCCAGCGCTTCGCCCGCGTCCCCGTCGAGGCCGGCACCAACCGGTACGGCTCCGCCCGCATGCCCGCCGTCCACGACGACCTCGCCGCCGTCCCCGGAGCCGTCCCGCTCCTGGAGGCCACCGGCATGCGCTCGGTGATCACCGTCCCGCTCAAGGTCGAGGGCCGGCTCACCGGTTCACTCGGCGTCGCCAGCGAGAACCCCGGCCGCTACTCGAACGCCGAGGCCCTGCGCCTCCAGTTCGCCGCCGACCGCATCGCCCTGGCCGTCGAATCCGCCCGCCTCGGCGAGCTCGAACGCCTGCGCCGCGGCTCCCTGTCCTTCCTCGTCGAGGCCTCCGACCTGCTCGCCGGCACCCTCGACCGGGACCAGACCCTGGCCCTCATGGCCCAGATGACGGTCCCGACCCTGGCCACCTGGTGCGCCGTCTACACCATCGCCGACCAGTCCTCCGATCCGTACCTCTCGTACGTCCTGCACGAGGACGAGGAGCGCATCGACGGCCTCAAGGCCCTGCTCTCCCGTGTCAGCCCGCCCGAACCGGTCCGCGAGGCCGGCGCCCGCCCCTGGCCCGCGACGACCTCGGCCGTCGGCGGGGAGACCGTCGTCCTCCCCCTCCTGGCCCGCAACCGCGTGATCGGCATGCTCACCCTCGGCAAGCCGTCCGAGGAGCACTTCCGCCAGGAGATCCTCGAACTCGCCGAGGACCTCTCACGCCGCGCCGCCCTCGCCCTCGACAACGCCCGCCTCTACTCCGAGCGCACCGCCATCAGCCGCTCCCTGCAACGCAGCCTGCTCCCGCCCGGCTCCCCCGCCATCCCCGGCATGGAGGTCGAGGTCATCTACCGCGCGGCCGGCGAGGGCAACGAGGTGGGCGGCGACTTCTACGACGTCTTCCCGATCCGCGACGGAGCGTACGGCTTCGCCATCGGCGACGTCTGCGGTACGGGCCCCGAGGCGGCCGCCGTCACCGGCCTCGCCCGGCACGCCCTGCGCCTCCTGGCCCGCGAGGGCCTCGGAGGCCCGGCGGTGCTGGAACGACTCAACGCGGCCATCCTCGACGAGGGCGCCCGCAGCCGCTTCCTCACCCTCCTGTACGGCGAGCTGCACCCCCAGCCGGACGGCGGCGCCCTGATGAAGGTCGTCTGCGCCGGCCACCCGCTGCCGCTCCGGCTGCGCCCGGACGGCCGGGTCACGCCGGCCGCGGACCCGCAGCCCCTGCTCGGCGTGATCGACGACCTCGACCTCTACGAGCAGACCCTCACCTTGGACCCGGGCGATGTCCTCCTCTGCGTCACGGACGGCGTGACGGAACGCCGCGAGGGCACCCGCATGCTGGGCGACGACGGCCTCGCCGAGGTCCTCACGACGTGCACGGGCCTCACTGCCGGCGCCGTCGCCTCCCGCGTCCTGCGCGCGGTGGAACGCTTCGCGGCCGAACCTGCCTCGGACGACATGGCGATCCTGGCCTTCCGCGTCCCCCACCAGCGCGAGGGCGACTAGCCGGACTTCATGTGACGGGTGGCTGAGCGCAGTGCGAAGGCCATCACCACTTCGAACACGCCCAGCAGGACGAGCCAGAGTCCCAGCAGCCGTGTCAGCGCGACCGCGGAATCCACCGGGAAGCAGAGCACGACGATTCCGGCGACGGTGCCCAGAACGCCCAGGCCGAAGAGCAGGCCCCGGTGCAGGAGCTCACGGTCCGCGATCGCCGTGTATGCGGTGAGCACTCCGCTCAGCAACCAGAACACCCCGAGGATCAGGGACAGCGCGCCGATCGTCTGCATCGGATGCCGCAGCACCAGGACGCCCGCCAGGAACGCCAGCATGGAGACCAGGACGCCCGCCAGTCTGCCGCCGCCGTCGCTGTGCGAGAAGGCGCTGACGAAACGGAAGACACCCGCCACAAGGAGCTGCAGACCGATGATGACGGCCAGGATGTGCAGCGTCTCGTCGGGCCAGACGAGTACCAGAATGCCGGGAATCAGGGTCGCGAGGGCGAAGCCGAGTGCCCAACGCCAGGTGCTTCCGACCTGCTTGAGGACGTCTTCGGGGTCGCTCTGCGTGTGCTGCGGTGCCGCGTCGAAGGGTACGGTCATCACGCCTCCCAGGCCTGCCGGGCGCCCCTCAGGGCACCGCGAAGCCGCCGGTCATGCCTTGTCCACCCTTGCCGCCCATTTTAGAGAGTTGTGGTGCAGCCCGCCCGTCCAGCGGACGGGCGGGCTTCCGGAAACGCAAAAAGGCCCCCGCCATAAGGCGGGGGCCTTTTCTTTGGAGCCCTTTAACGGAATCGAACCGTTGACCTTCTCCTTACCATGGAGACGCTCTACCGACTGAGCTAAAAGGGCGGGTTGTTCGGCGGCGTCCTACTCTCCCACAGGGTCCCCCCTGCAGTACCATCGGCGCTGAAAGGCTTAGCTTCCGGGTTCGGAATGTAACCGGGCGTTTCCCTAACGCTATGACCACCGAAACACTATGAAATTTGAACGCTGGCATGAACACAGCTGTTCGTTATTTCAGAACTAACACAGTGGACGCGAGCAACTGAGGACAAGCCCTCGGCCTATTAGTACCAGTCAGCTCCACCCGTTACCGGGCTTCCACATCTGGCCTATCAACCCAGTCGTCTACTGGGAGCCTTACCCTCTCAAGGAGGTGGGAATACTCATCTTGAAGCAGGCTTCCCGCTTAGATGCTTTCAGCGGTTATCCCTCCCGAACGTAGCCAACCAGCCATGCCCTTGGCAGGACAACTGGCACACCAGAGGTTCGTCCGTCCCGGTCCTCTCGTACTAGGGACAGCCCTTCTCAATATTCCTACGCGCACAGCGGATAGGGACCGAACTGTCTCACGACGTTCTAAACCCAGCTCGCGTACCGCTTTAATGGGCGAACAGCCCAACCCTTGGGACCGACTCCAGCCCCAGGATGCGACGAGCCGACATCGAGGTGCCAAACCATCCCGTCGATATGGACTCTTGGGGAAGATCAGCCTGTTATCCCCGGGGTACCTTTTATCCGTTGAGCGACGGCGCTTCCACAAGCCACCGCCGGATCACTAGTCCCGACTTTCGTCCCTGCTCGACCCGTCGGTCTCACAGTCAAGCTCCCTTGTGCACTTACACTCAACACCTGATTGCCAACCAGGCTGAGGGAACCTTTGGGCGCCTCCGTTACTCTTTGGGAGGCAACCGCCCCAGTTAAACTACCCATCAGACACTGTCCCTGATCCGGATCACGGACCGAGGTTAGACATCCAGCACGACCAGAGTGGTATTTCAACGGCGACTCCACCCCAACTGGCGTTGGGGTTTCAAAGTCTCCCACCTATCCTACACAAGCCGAACCGAACACCAATATCAAACTATAGTAAAGGTCCCGGGGTCTTTCCGTCCTGCTGCGCGAAACGAGCATCTTTACTCGTAGTGCAATTTCACCGGGCCTATGGTTGAGACAGTCGAGAAGTCGTTACGCCATTCGTGCAGGTCGGAACTTACCCGACAAGGAATTTCGCTACCTTAGGATGGTTATAGTTACCACCGCCGTTTACTGGCGCTTAAGTTCTCAGCTTCGCACGCCCGAAAGCGCACTAACCGGTCCCCTTAACGTTCCAGCACCGGGCAGGCGTCAGTCCGTATACATCGCCTTACGGCTTCGCACGGACCTGTGTTTTTAGTAAACAGTCGCTTCTCGCTGGTCTCTGCGGCCACCCCCAGCTCACGGAGTAAATCCGATCACCAGTGATGGCCCCCCTTCTCCCGAAGTTACGGGGGCATTTTGCCGAGTTCCTTAACCATAGTTCACCCGAACGCCTCGGTATTCTCTACCTGACCACCTGAGTCGGTTTAGGGTACGGGCCGCCATGAAACTCGCTAGAGGCTTTTCTCGACAGCATAGGATCATCCACTTCACCACAATCGGCTCGGCATCAGGTCTCAGCCTTATATGAGGGACGGATTTGCCTACCCCTCGGCCTACACCCTTACCCCGGGACTACCACCGCCCGGGCTGGACTACCTTCCTGCGTCACCCCATCGCTTACCTACTACAAGTCTGGTTCGTCGGCTCCACCACTTTCCTTTCCCCGAAGGGTCCGGAACGGCTTCACGGACTTAGCATCGCCTGATTCGATATTGGGCGTTTCAAAGCGGGTACCGGAATATCAACCGGTTGTCCATCGACTACGCCTGTCGGCCTCGCCTTAGGTCCCGACTTACCCTGGGCAGATCAGCTTGACCCAGGAACCCTTAGTCAATCGGCGCACACGTTTCTCACGTGTGTATCGCTACTCATGCCTGCATTCTCACTCGTGAACCGTCCACAACTAGCTTCCGCTGCTGCTTCACCCGGCACACGACGCTCCCCTACCCATCACAGCGGGCGTTGGCCCTATTGCTGCAATGACACGACTTCGGCGGTACGCTTGAGCCCCGCTACATTGTCGGCGCGGAATCACTTGACCAGTGAGCTATTACGCACTCTTTCAAGGGTGGCTGCTTCTAAGCCAACCTCCTGGTTGTCTCTGCGACTCCACATCCTTTCCCACTTAGCGTACGCTTAGGGGCCTTAGTCGATGCTCTGGGCTGTTTCCCTCTCGACCATGGAGCTTATCCCCCACAGTCTCACTGCCGTGCTCTCACTTACCGGCATTCGGAGTTTGGCTAAGGTCAGTAACCCGGTAGGGCCCATCGCCTATCCAGTGCTCTACCTCCGGCAAGAAACACACGACGCTGCACCTAAATGCATTTCGGGGAGAACCAGCTATCACGGAGTTTGATTGGCCTTTCACCCCTAACCACAGGTCATCCCCCAGGTTTTCAACCCTGGTGGGTTCGGTCCTCCACGAAGTCTTACCTCCGCTTCAACCTGCCCATGGCTAGATCACTCCGCTTCGGGTCTAGAGCGTGCAACTCAATCGCCCTATTCGGACTCGCTTTCGCTACGGCTTCCCCACACGGGTTAACCTCGCTACACACCGCTAACTCGCAGGCTCATTCTTCAAAAGGCACGCAGTCACGACTGTATGTGCAAGCACATACAGCGACGCTCCCACGGCTTGTAGGCACACGGTTTCAGGTACTATTTCACTCCGCTCCCGCGGTACTTTTCACCATTCCCTCACGGTACTATCCGCTATCGGTCACCAGGGAATATTTAGGCTTAGCGGGTGGTCCCGCCAGATTCACACGGGATTTCTCGGGCCCCGTGCTACTTGGGAGATGAGCAAGCAAGCCGCTGATGTTTCGTCTACGGGGGTCTTACCCTCTACGCCGGACCTTTCGCATGTCCTTCGACTACATCAACGGTTTCTGACTCGCCGACCGGCCGGCAGACCGATCAAGCTCATTCCCACAACCCCGCATGCGCAACCCCTGCCGGGTATCACACGCATACGGTTTGGCCTCATCCGGTTTCGCTCGCCACTACTCCCGGAATCACGGTTGTTTTCTCTTCCTGAGGGTACTGAGATGTTTCACTTCCCCTCGTTCCCTCCACACTGCCTATGTGTTCAGCAGTGGGTGACAGCCCATGACGACTGCCGGGTTTCCCCATTCGGACACCCCCGGATCAAAGCTCAGTTGGCAGCTCCCCGGGGCCTATCGCGGCCTCTCACGTCCTTCATCGGTTCCTGGTGCCAAGGCATCCACCGTGCGCCCTTAAAAACTTGGCCACAGATGCTCGCGTCCACTGTGTAGTTCTCAAACAACGACCAGCCACCCATCACCCCACCAGACAAGCTGGCGAGTTCACTGGGGCCGGCACTGAAGACATGACCTTACGGCCGTACCTTCAGGACCCAACAACGTGCCAAGCACCAGTCAGTCTTCCGTCTCCTCTTTCCACGCCGAAGCAGTACTCGAGAACCATCAGACCGTCTGGTGCCAACTAATCAACGTTCCACCCATGAGCTGACCGTGCAGAACATTTGTCTGCAATCGGTACTGTGCTCCTTAGAAAGGAGGTGATCCAGCCGCACCTTCCGGTACGGCTACCTTGTTACGACTTCGTCCCAATCGCCAGTCCCACCTTCGACAGCTCCCTCCCTTACGGGTTGGGCCACCGGCTTCGGGTGTTACCGACTTTCGTGACGTGACGGGCGGTGTGTACAAGGCCCGGGAACGTATTCACCGCAGCAATGCTGATCTGCGATTACTAGCGACTCCGACTTCATGGGGTCGAGTTGCAGACCCCAATCCGAACTGAGACCGGCTTTTTGAGATTCGCTCCACCTCACGGTATCGCAGCTCATTGTACCGGCCATTGTAGCACGTGTGCAGCCCAAGACATAAGGGGCATGATGACTTGACGTCGTCCCCACCTTCCTCCGAGTTGACCCCGGCGGTCTCCTGTGAGTCCCCATCACCCCGAAGGGCATGCTGGCAACACAGGACAAGGGTTGCGCTCGTTGCGGGACTTAACCCAACATCTCACGACACGAGCTGACGACAGCCATGCACCACCTGTATACCGACCACAAGGGGGGCACTATCTCTAATGCTTTCCGGTATATGTCAAGCCTTGGTAAGGTTCTTCGCGTTGCGTCGAATTAAGCCACATGCTCCGCCGCTTGTGCGGGCCCCCGTCAATTCCTTTGAGTTTTAGCCTTGCGGCCGTACTCCCCAGGCGGGGAACTTAATGCGTTAGCTGCGGCACCGACGACGTGGAATGTCGCCAACACCTAGTTCCCAACGTTTACGGCGTGGACTACCAGGGTATCTAATCCTGTTCGCTCCCCACGCTTTCGCTCCTCAGCGTCAGTAATGGCCCAGAGATCCGCCTTCGCCACCGGTGTTCCTCCTGATATCTGCGCATTTCACCGCTACACCAGGAATTCCGATCTCCCCTACCACACTCTAGCTAGCCCGTATCGAATGCAGACCCGAGGTTAAGCCTCGGGCTTTCACATCCGACGTGACAAGCCGCCTACGAGCTCTTTACGCCCAATAATTCCGGACAACGCTTGCGCCCTACGTATTACCGCGGCTGCTGGCACGTAGTTAGCCGGCGCTTCTTCTGCAGGTACCGTCACTTTCGCTTCTTCCCTGCTGAAAGAGGTTTACAACCCGAAGGCCGTCATCCCTCACGCGGCGTCGCTGCATCAGGCTTTCGCCCATTGTGCAATATTCCCCACTGCTGCCTCCCGTAGGAGTCTGGGCCGTGTCTCAGTCCCAGTGTGGCCGGTCGCCCTCTCAGGCCGGCTACCCGTCGTCGCCTTGGTGGGCCATTACCCCACCAACAAGCTGATAGGCCGCGGGCTCATCCTTCACCGCCGGAGCTTTCAACCCCCGCCCATGCAGGCAGGAGTATTATCCGGTATTAGACCCCGTTTCCAGGGCTTGTCCCAGAGTGAAGGGCAGATTGCCCACGTGTTACTCACCCGTTCGCCACTAATCCACCCCGAAGGGCTTCATCGTTCGACTTGCATGTGTTAAGCACGCCGCCAGCGTTCGTCCTGAGCCAGGATCAAACTCTCCATGAATGTTTACCGGTAATCCGGTGCACACACACGTTGAGCGGGCCAGTCATGGTCGGAATAAGACCGACTGACCACTGCGTCCTCGCTGTGTAATTGCCTGCAAGCATCACGGCGAACCGCGACCTCACAGGTCTTTTTCAAAGGAACCTCATCCACCGAAGTGGACGGGGTATCAACTTCTGGCGTTGATTTTTGGCACGCTGTTGAGTTCTCAAGGAACGGACGCTTCCTTTGTACTCACCCTCAGTAACACTTACTGGGGCTTTCCTCCGGGCTTCGTTCTTCGTTTCCGACTCTATCAGACTCTTTCGTGTCCGATTCCCGGTCGAAGCGGGGTTCGCTTTCCAGGTATTCGCTTTCGCGTTTTCCCTTTCCGGCGGTTCCAACCTTACCAGATTCTTTCCGCTCCGTTTCCGGAGTGGATTTGAATTCGGTGGCCGTTGGAGGGCCTTTCCCTTTCGGGCGGATCAGACTTTATCAGGTCTCCCTGGGTCTTGAATCCCACCCGCTCGCCGAACACGTCCGGGCACGCGTGCGTGCCGGGGGTCCGTGCGAGGTGGAGCCGTAAACGTACTGGAGCGGGGCCCCCGGATGCAAATCCGGTTGCTCCGCTCCAGTGACGGCGCTACGGCGAGGCTCAGACCTCGACGACGACCGGGAGGATCATCGGCCTGCGGCGGTAGCCGTCCGAGACCCACTTGCCCATCGTGCGGCGGATGAGCTGCTGGATCTGGTGCGGCTCGGCGACGCCGTCGGCCGCGGCGCGGGCGATGGCTTCCTCGATCTTCGGGATGACCGAGGAGAAGGCCGAGTCGTCGATGCCGGAGCCGCGGGCCTGGATGTTCGGGCCGCTGACGACCTTGCCCGTGGTGCTGTCCACCACGACGTAGACCGAGATGATGCCCTCGTCGCCGAGGATCTTGCGGTCCTTGAGGTGGACTTCCGTGACGTCGCCGACCGAGAGGCCGTCCACGTACACGTAGCCGGCCTGGACCTTGCCGGAGATCCGGGCCTTGCCGTCGATCAGGTCGACGACCACGCCGTCCTCGGCGATGACGATGCGGTCCTTCGGGACACCCGTCATGGCGCCGAGCTCGGCGTTGGCGCGCAGGTGCCGCCATTCGCCGTGGACCGGCATGAGGTTCCGCGGCTTGCAGATGTTGTAGAAGTACAGCAGCTCGCCTGCGGAGGCGTGGCCGGAGACGTGCACCTTGGCGTTGCCCTTGTGCACGACGTTGGCGCCCCAGCGGGTCAGGCCGTTGATCACGCGGTAGACCGCGTTCTCGTTGCCCGGGATCAGCGACGACGCCAGGATCACGGTGTCGCCGGGGACGATCCGGATCTGGTGGTCGCGGTTGGCCATACGGGACAGGGCCGCCATCGGCTCGCCCTGGGAGCCCGTACAGACCAGTACGACCTCGTCGTCCGGCAGGTCGTCGAGGGTCTTGACGTCGACGACGAGACCGGCCGGGACCTTCAGGTAGCCCAGGTCACGGGCGATGCCCATGTTGCGGACCATCGAGCGGCCGACGAAGGCGACCCTGCGGCCGTACTCGTGGGCGGCGTCGAGGATCTGCTGGATGCGGTGCACGTGGCTGGCGAAGGACGCCACGATGATCCGCTTCTGGGCACCCGCGAAGACTCCGCGGATGGCGTTGGAGATGTCGCGCTCCGGCGGGACGAAGCCCGGGACCTCGGCGTTCGTCGAGTCCGAGAGGAGAAGGTCGATGCCCTCTTCGCTCAGGCGCGCGAAGGCGTGCAGGTCGGTGAGGCGGTTGTCCAGCGGGAGCTGGTCCATCTTGAAGTCACCGGTGCACACGACCATGCCGGCGCCGGTACGGATGGCCACGGCCAGGGCGTCCGGGATGGAGTGGTTGACCGCGATGAACTCGCAGTCGAAGGGGCCGAGGTTCTCGCGCTCGCCTTCCTTCACCTCGAGGGTGTAGGGGCGGATGCGGTGCTCCTGGAGCTTGGCCTCGATGAGGGCCAGCGTCAGCTTGGAGCCGATCAGCGGGATGTCCGGCTTCTCCCGGAGGAGGTAGGGGACGGCGCCGATGTGGTCCTCGTGGCCGTGCGTGAGGACGATGCCCTCGATGTCGTCGAGGCGGTCCCGGATGGACGAGAAGTCCGGCAGGATCAGGTCGACGCCCGGCTGCTCCTCCTCGGGGAAGAGAACGCCGCAGTCGACGATCAGCAGGCGACCGTCGAACTCGAAGACGGTCATGTTGCGGCCGATCTCGCCGAGACCGCCCAGCGGGGTGACCCGGAGGCCGCCCTTGGGGAGCTTGGGCGGCGGGCCGAGTTCAGGGTGCGGATGGCTCAAAAGTATCTCCTCACCACACACGCCACGTACCTCGTCGTAAGGCACGTGGCGCGCATGTCATTCGTGCACTTGCATTCGTCTGTTTTGTTCGTCTTGCTTATTCAGTTGTGAAGTCTGATGTCAGAGCTGTACCCCGCCGGCGGCAAGATCGATCTTGAGCTGGGCCGTCTCTTCGGCCGTCAGGTCGACCAGCGGGAGGCGGAGCGGGCCCGCGGGCAGGCCCTGCAGGTTCAGCGCGCCCTTGGTGGTGATCACACCCTGCGTGCGGAACATGCCGGTGAAGACGGGGAGCAGCTTCTGGTGGATCTCGGTGGCCTTCTGGACGTCGCCGCCCAGATGGGCCTCGAGCATCGCGCGGAGCTCGGGGGTGACCACGTGGCCGACCACGGAGACGAAGCCGACCGCGCCGACGGACAGCAGCGGCAGGTTCAGCATGTCGTCGCCGGAGTACCAGGCGAGTCCGCTCTGGGCGATGGCCCAGCTGGCGCGGCCGAGGTCGCCCTTGGCGTCCTTGTTGGCCACGATACGGGGGTGCTCGGCGAGCCTCACCAGGGTTTCGGTGTTGATCGGGACGCCGCTGCGGCCGGGGATGTCGTAGAGCATCACCGGGAGCTCGGTGGCGTCGGCGATCGCCGTGAAGTGCCGGTAGAGGCCTTCCTGCGGCGGCTTGCTGTAGTACGGGGTCACCGCGAGCAGGCCGTGTGCGCCGGTGCGCTCGGCCTGGCGGGCCAGCTCGAGGGTGTGCCGGGTGTCGTTGGTGCCGATGCCGGCGACGACGTGGGCACGGTCGCCGACCGCTTCGAGGACGGCTCGTACGAGGTCGTTTTTCTCCGCGTCGGTGGTGGTCGGGGACTCACCGGTGGTCCCGTTGATGATCAGGCCGTCGTTGCCTGCGTCCACCAGGTGGACGGCGAGCTGCTGCGCGCCGTCGAGGTCGAGTGCGCCATCCGCCGTGAAGGGCGTGATCATGGCGGTGAGGACCCGCCCGAAGGGGGTCTGCGGAGTCGAGATCGGAGCCATGGGTAACACGCTACTCGCTGCCATGCTCACGTTGTCCCCTCGGGGGACGTCAAGAGGGTGTGGCTCCCGGCACGGGCTGGGAGGTCTGTTGGATCCCGGCACTGCCTGCTCGGGGGTTCAAGCAGTGCCGGGTCCGTTTGATCAGCCTAGATGAACTTTACGAAACGTGGCAATACGGACACTTCGGACTTGACTCCGTACATCAGTACGGAGTGGGTCCATCCGTGCCCATCGGGCCGTACCGACCCTTACGGGGCGACGCGGCCGTTGGCGTTGTACGCGGCGTACGTCAGCGGCATGAGCGCGGCCCAGTGCTGCTCCATCTTCTCGCCGACCATCTCGATCTCCCGCTGGGGGAAGGAGGGGACGGCCGCGAGCTCGTGCTGCGTGCGCAGGCCGAGGAAGTGCATGAGCGAGCGCGCGTTGCAGGTGGCGTACATCGAGGAGAAAAGTCCGACCGGCAGGACCGAACGGGCAACCTCGCGGGCCACGCCCGCGGCCAGCATCTCCTGGTAGGCCTCGTAGGCCTGACGGTACGAGTCCTCCATGACCCGGCCCGTCAGTTCCTGCTGGGCCGCGGTGCCCTCGACGAAGACGTACTTGCCCGGGCGGCCCTCCTGGACGAGCTTGCGCTCGGCGTCCGGGACGTAGAAGACCGGCTCGAGCTCCCTGTAGCGGCCCGATTCCTCGTTGTACGACCAGCCGACGCGGTGCCGCATGAACTCGCGGAACACGAAGATCGGGGCGCTGATGAAGAAGGTCATCGAGTTGTGTTCGAAGGGGCTGCCGTGGCGGTCCCGCATCAGGTAGTTGATGAGGCCCTTGGAGCGCTCCGGGTCCTTCTGGAGCTCTTCGAGCGACTGCTCGCCGGCCGTGGAGACACGGGCGGCCCACAGCACGTCGGAGTCGGCGGCGGAGTGCTTCACCAGCTCCACCGTCACATCACTGCGGAAGCTGGGTTTCAGGTCTGAAGCGGCGGTCTCGCTCACCGGGGGTCCTTCCGAACGACTCACTTGGGGCGCGCTCACTCTACGGCGCAGCCGGCGGCTCCCCGCGCAGCTCTCGCGCGGATCAGGCGCAGGCCACGGCGGCGGCTCCGTCACCCTTTCAGCTGACGCCCAGCCATAAAAATTGGTTAATGTCCCGAATTCAGGCACCGATTGAGCGGCTCGTACGTCTTCACCGGTACACGCCACACACACCCGCCACCGCCGCCCCAGGGCCCTGACCGTGAGGAGAGTCGCTTTATGTTTCGCCGGAGCGAACCCGTCCCGTTCGCCTTCGTCGCCGAGGCCGACCGTTTCCGCAGCAATGTCACTCCGCCGCCGCGCGAACGACTGGGCGCGGCCCAGATGGCCGCCCGTAGTCTGGTCGGGCTGACCGTGGTGGCGGGGCTCGTGGGCTCCCTGCTCTTCGGCATGCCCGCACTGCAGCCCCACCAGGCGCCCGCCAAGTCGCAGCAGTCGGAGGCCTCCGAGGGGCGGTAGCCTCACGGGCACAGCCCAACCGAACGTGCATGTGAGTGAGGTACAGCCGTGCCCCTGCCCTTCTTGACGGCCGACCGCGCGTTCGACGCGCACGAAGACACTGCCGACGAGGACGTACTGGCCCACGAGGACCCCGATCGCTGGCGCCGGCCGTACCGGCCCGGGCCCTGGCGGGTGGCCGGCGCCGCCCTGCTGCTCCTGCTGGCGGCGTTCATGCTGCTCGCCACCATGATCATCGCGTTCGCGGGCGCCTGGGCCGGTGCCGGTGTCTGCGTGGCCGCCGCGCTCGCCGTGATCGGGTCGGCGCTGCGCCTGCTCATGGCGGGCGTCTGGGTGAGCCCCACGGGGCTTCGCCGGGTGGGCTTCTTCCGGACCCGCTCGATCGGCTGGGACGAGATCACCGAGGTCCGTACGGTCCAGCAGCCGGTGCGCTGGCTGGGGCTGCCGCGGACCGTCCAAGGCCAGGCCCTGACGGCGGCCGCCCGCGACGGCGCGGAGCTGCCGGTGCTGCTGACCGACCACAACGCCGATTTCCTGTCGCGGGCCGAGGCGTTCGACCGGGCCGCCGACATGGTCGAGGCCTGGGCCGACGAGTACCGGGCCGCCGTGCCCGCCTGACACCGACGTGCAGTGCCCTGGAAGCCCGTACAGGATCCGCTCAGGCGGCTGTACGGGCTTCCAGGGTTTTACCTGCGGGGCTTACCGGGCTTGCGGGCCGGCTCAGCCGCGCGGTCCGCCGTGCAGGGCGATGGCCCGCTGCATGGCCTTGCGGGCCCGCGGGGTGTCGCGGGCGTCGTGGTAGGCGACGGCGAGGCGGAACCAGCTGCGCCAGTCCCCCGGTGCGTCCTCCGTCTCGGCCTTGCGGCGCGCGAAGACCTCGTCGGCGGAGTCCCGCACGATCCGGCCGTACTCGTCCCGCTCCAGCTCGTCCACGGGCAGCCCGCCCTCGGCCTCCAGCTCGGTCGCGAGCTGGTTCGCCTTCGTCACGAACTGCGTGTTCTTCCAGAGGAACCAGACGCCGATGACCGGCAGGATCAGCACGGCCGCCCCGAAGGTCACGGTCAGCCAGGTGCCCTGCCGGATCAGCAGCACGCCCCGGCTGCCGGCCAGGACGAAGTAGACGACCAGGACGGCGGCCGTGAGGAAGTAAGTGATCTTCGCGCGCATGGGTACTACTGCCTGCTCATCAGCCGAGGTCGAGGAAGTTTTCCAGGCCGAACGTGAGGCCCGGGTGCTGCACGACGCGGCGCGCGCCGAGCAGGATGCCCGGCATGAAGCTGCTGTGGTGCAGGGAGTCGTGACGGATGGTCAGGGTCTCGCCCTCGCCGCCGAGCAGCACCTCCTGGTGGGCCAGCAGGCCGCGCAGGCGGATCGCGTGCACCGGGACGCCGTCGACGTCCGCGCCGCGCGCGCCGTCCAGGGCGGTGGCCGTGGCGTCGGGCTGCGGGGCGCAGCCGGCCTCGGCGCGGGCGGCCGCGATGAGCTGCGCCGTACGGGTCGCCGTGCCGGAGGGGGCGTCGACCTTGTTCGGGTGGTGGAGCTCGACGACCTCGACGGACTCGAAGTAGCGGGCGGCCTGGGCGGCGAACTTCATGGTGAGGACGGCGCCGATGGAGAAGTTCGGGGCGATGAGCACGCCGGTCTGCGGGGAGGCGGCGAGCCAGGTGTCCAGCTGGGCGAGGCGCTCCTCGTTCCAGCCGGTGGTGCCGACCACGCCGTGGATCCCGTGGCGGATGAGGAAGTCCAGGTTCTCCATGACCGAGGCGGGGGTGGTGAGCTCGACCGCGACCTGCGCGCCGGCCTCGGCCACCGTCTCCAGCTTGTCGCCGCGGCCGAGGGCGGCCACCAGCTCCATGTCCTCGGCGGCCTCGACGGCCTTGACCGCCTCGGAGCCGATGCGGCCCTGGGCGCCGAGAACGGCCACCCGCAGCTTGCTGCTCATGCTTCTTCGCTTCCTGTCGTACGGGCCGGGTACCGGCCGGCGGCCGGTGCCCGGCCCCAAGGTATCCAGGGTCTCGGGGTCTCAGGACACCGCTTCGTCGAGGCGGGCGGCCTGCTTCTCCTTCAGCGGGCCGATCACCGCGAGCGACGGCCGCTGGGCCAGTACATCCTGCGCGACCGAGCGGACGTCGTCCGGGGTCACGGACGCGATCCGGGCCAGCATGTCGTCGACCGACATCTGGTCGCCCCAGCAGAGCTCGCTCTTGCCGATGCGGTTCATGATCGCGCCGGTGTCCTCGAGGCCGAGGACGGTGGAGCCGGACAGCTGGCCGATGGCCCGCTTGATCTCCTCGTCCGTGAGCCCCTCGGAGACGACCTTGTCGAGCTCGCCGCGGCAGATCCGCAGCACGTCGTGGACCTGGTTCGGGCGGCAGCCCGCGTACACGCCGAAGAGCCCGGTGTCGGCGAAGCCCGAGGTGTACGAGTACACGCTGTAGGCGAGGCCGCGCTTCTCCCGGACCTCCTGGAAGAGGCGCGAGGACATGCCGCCGCCGAGGGCCGTGTTCAGCACGCCGAGCGCCCAGCGGCGCTCGTCGGTGCGGGCCAGGCCGGGCATGCCGAGGACCACGTGGGCCTGCTCGGTCTTGCGGTTGATCAGGTCGACGCGGCCGGAGGTGCGGATGCGCTTGGCTCCGGAGCGCGGGCCGATCGGCTCGGCGTCGGTGTGCCGCAGGGCGCCGGCGTTCTCGAAGGCCGCGCGGACCTGGCGTACGACCTTGTTGTGGTCGACGTTGCCGGCCGCGGCCACCACCAGGTGGCGGGGGTCGTAGTGCTTCTTGTAGAAGCGGCGGATCCGGTCGGCGCCGAGGGCGTTGATCGTGTCGACGGTGCCGAGGACGGGGCGGCCCAGCGGGGTGTCGCCGTACATCGTGTGCGCGAACAGGTCGTGCACGCAGTCGCCCGGGTCGTCCTCGGTCATCGCGATCTCTTCGAGGATGACGCCGCGCTCGGCGTCGACGTCCTCCTCGCGGATCAGCGAGCCGGTGAGCATGTCGCAGACGACGTCGATCGCCAGCGGCAGGTCGGTGTCGAGCACCCGTGCGTAGTAGCAGGTGTACTCCTTCGCCGTGAAGGCGTTCATCTCGCCGCCGACCGCGTCGATCGCGGAGGAGATGTCGAGGGCACTGCGCTTGGCGGTGCCCTTGAAGAGGAGGTGCTCGAGGTAGTGCGTCGCACCGTTGAGCGTGGGCGTCTCGTCGCGGGAGCCCACGTGCGCCCAGATGCCGAAGGTGGCGGAGCGGACCGAGGGCAGCGTCTCGGTGACGATGCGCAGTCCGCCGGGGAGGACGGTGCGCCGGACGGTGCCGATGCCGTTCTCGCCCTTGAGGAGAGTTTGGGTACGGGCGACGGCCCGCCCCTCCGAAGAGGGGCGGGCCGTCACACGGGAACTACGCGACGTCACTTGTCGGAGTCGTCCTTGTCAGCGTCGTCGCCGGCGGCCTCGCCGTCGATCACGGGGATCAGGGAGAGCTTGCCGCGCTGGTCGATCTCGGCGATCTCGACCTGGACCTTGGTGCCGACCGCGAGCACGTCCTCGACGTTCTCCACCCGCTTGCCACCGGCGAGCTTGCGGATCTGCGAGATGTGCAGCAGGCCGTCCTTGCCGGGCATCAGGGAGACGAAGGCACCGAAGGTGGTGGTCTTGACGACCGTACCCAGGTAGCGCTCGCCGACCTCCGGCATGGTCGGGTTGGCGATCTGGTTGATCGTGGCGCGGGCGGCCTCGGCGGCCGGGCCGTCGGAGGCACCGATGTAGATGGTGCCGTCGTCCTCGATCGTGATCTCGGCGCCGGTGTCCTCCTGGATCTGGTTGATCATCTTGCCCTTGGGGCCGATGACCTCACCGATCTTGTCCACCGGGATCTTGACGGTGATGATCCGCGGGGCGAACGGGGACATCGCGTCCGGCGTGTCGATCGCTTCCATCATCACGTCGAGGATGTGGAGGCGGGCGTCGCGGGCCTGCTTGAGGGCGGCGGCCAGGACGGAGGCCGGGATGCCGTCGAGCTTGGTGTCCAGCTGGAGCGCGGTGACGAACTCCTTGGTGCCGGCGACCTTGAAGTCCATGTCGCCGAAGGCGTCCTCCGCACCGAGGATGTCGGTGAGGGCGACGTAGTGCGTCTTGCCGTCGATCTCCTGGGAGATCAGGCCCATGGCGATACCGGCGACGGGGGCCTTGAGGGGCACACCGGCGTTCAGCAGCGACATGGTGGAGGCGCAGACCGAGCCCATGGACGTCGAACCGTTGGAGCCGAGGGCCTCGGACACCTGACGGATCGCGTAGGGGAACTCCTCGCGGGTCGGGAGGACCGGCACGATCGCGCGCTCGGCGAGCGCGCCGTGCCCGATCTCGCGGCGCTTGGGCGAGCCCACGCGGCCGGTCTCACCGACGGAGTACGGCGGGAAGTTGTAGTTGTGCATGTAGCGCTTGCGGGTCACCGGGGAGAGGGTGTCCAGCTGCTGCTCCATGCGGAGCATGTTCAGGGTGGTGACGCCCAGGATCTGGGTCTCGCCACGCTCGAACAGCGCCGAGCCGTGCACGCGCGGGATGGCCTCGACCTCGGCGGCCAGCGTACGGATGTCCGTGACGCCGCGGCCGTCGATGCGGACCTTGTCCTTGATGACGCGCTCGCGCACCAGGGCCTTGGTCAGGCTGCGGTAGGCGGCGGAGATCTCCTTCTCGCGGCCCTCGAAGGCCGGGAGGAGCTTCTCGGCGGCGATCTCCTTGACGCGGTCCAGCTCGGCCTCTCGGTCCTGCTTGCCCGCGATGGTCAGCGCCTGGGAGAGATCGCCCTTGACGGCGGCCGCGAGGGCCTCGTACACGTCGTCCTGGTAGTCCAGGAAGACCGGGAACTCGCCCTCGGGCTTGGCGGCCTTGGCGGCCAGGTCGGCCTGGGCCTTGCAGAGGGCCTTGATGAACGGCTTCGCGGCGTCCAGACCGGAGGCGACGATCTCCTCGGTCGGGGCCTCGGCGCCGCCCTTGACCAGGGTGATGGTCTTCTCGGTGGCCTCGGCCTCGACCATCATGATCGCGACGTCGCCGTCGTCCAGGACGCGGCCCGCGACGACCATGTCGAAGACGGCGTCCTCGAGCTCGGTGTGCGTCGGGAAAGCCACCCACTGGCCGCGGATCAGCGCGACGCGGACGCCGCCGATCGGGCCGGAGAAGGGCAGACCGGCCAGCTGGGTGGACGCGGACGCGGCGTTGATCGCGATGACGTCGTACAGGTGGTCCGGGTTGAGCGCCATGATCGTGGCGACGACCTGGATCTCGTTGCGCAGGCCCTTCTTGAAGGACGGGCGCAGCGGGCGGTCGATCAGACGGCAGGTGAGGATCGCGTCCTCGGAGGGGCGGCCCTCGCGGCGGAAGAAGGATCCGGGGATCTTGCCGGCCGCGTACTGGCGCTCCTCGACGTCCACCGTCAGGGGGAAGAAGTCGAGCTGGTCCTTGGGCTTCTTCGACGCGGTGGTGGCGGAAAGCACCATCGTGTCGTCGTCCAGGTAGGCAACGGCGGAGCCGGCGGCCTGGCGGGCCAGACGGCCCGTCTCGAAGCGGATCGTGCGGGTGCCGAAGGAACCGTTGTCAATGACGGCCTCGGCGTAGTGGGTCTCGTTCTCCACTAGCGTTTTCTCCATTTTCGTCGTCTCCGTCCGCTGCCCGTGTGGCTGCGGACGGTTGCGGAGAAGCGCTCCTTGCGTGCGGGCCGGTCTTCGATCGAAGTACCCGGTCCAGTGCCCGTGGGGCTCTCCGGGTACCACTACCGAGGACCGGCGGCGTAGGGAGGGCGCTCCTCCTCTTCAGTTGTGCACGTGGTTCGCCATGCACGTGCGTCCAGACTACAAAGCGTCCGGTACGTCCCGCACGTAGAGCGACTGCACGTACAGCAAAGGGAGCGGCCCCCTCAGTGTGGGAACCGCTCCCTTCACAGCGTCTTTACTTGACGCCGGCCGCACCGCGGCGGATGCCGAGGCGCTCGACCAGCGTACGGAAGCGCTGGATGTCCTTCTTGGCCAGGTACTGCAGCAGGCGGCGACGCTGGCCGACCAGGATCAGCAGACCACGACGGGAGTGGTGGTCGTGCTTGTGGGTCTTGAGGTGCTCGGTCAGGTCCGTGATGCGCTTGGAGAGCATCGCGACCTGGACCTCGGGGGAGCCGGTGTCGCCCTCCTTGGCACCAAACTCGGCGATGATCTGCTTCTTCGTAGCGGCGTCGAGCGACACGCGTACTCCTCGTATAGGTCTTCGTGGCCACCGAGTGCCCCAGGTCGAATTCTCTGGGGATCTTCCGTAACTCGGGAGGCGGGGTCCGCTGAGCGCAGCCTCCAGAGGGTTTCCGGGGGCGCGTACACAAACGGCCGTCACACAGCGTACCAGGCTGCCGCGCGGCCCCTGTCTCAGCTGGTGAGAGCGCGGGCCCGGGCGTACACGTCCAGCACGGCGAGGGCCAGCGGGACAAGACTGAGCAGTACTGCCGCCTCGGTGAGGTCGAGCAGCCGTCCCCAGAAGGGTGACAGGCCCTTGCGGGGGATGACAAGCGCAATTCCCGCGAGGAGGGCGGCGCCGGCGGCGACGGCCGCGGAGAGCCAGATCGTACGGAGGTCCAGGCCGCCGCGGTCGTGGTACTGGACGAGCTCCCGGACCAGGTCGGCCGGCGGGTGCAGGGCCAGGCCCAGGATCAGCAGTCCGATGGCGGCCAGGCCGGCGACCAGGGTGCACACGACCTGGGAGGTGTAGCGGAAGAGGCGGGCGCGCAGCAGCATGGCCAGCCCGGTGGCGAGGGCCAGCAGCCGGCCCCAGGTGTTGTCGGAGAAGCCGAGGACGGCGGCGGAGCCGACGACGACCGCGGCGCAGCCGCCGACCAGGCCGAGGAGCATCTCGTGGCCGCGGCGTGCCTGGGTGGCTATGGCCTCGGCGTCGAGCGGGGTGCCCGGGTCGAGCTGCTCGGAGCCGGCGGGGTCACCGTACGGCTCGGTCTCGTAGCGGTCCGGGGTCTCGTAGCTCTCCACGGCGCTCTGCGGGGCGGCGTAGCCGATGGGCAGCCGGGCGAAGCGGGCGGAGAGGCCGGGCAGGAAGGCGACGAGGCCGATGGCCACGGGGGCGCAGACGGCGGCGGTCGCGGTGGCGGAGGCCTCGGTGACGATGGCGACGAACGTGGCCAGGGTTCCGGTGGTGGCGAGGAAGGTGGCCGCGACGAAGGGGGCGTCCCCGTTGGGGGTGAGTGCGACCAGGGCCACGGAGGCGACCAGGACGCAGACGCACCCGAGCAGGAACTGCAGTCGGCCGGGTCCTTCGCCGGCGCCCGCGGCGATGATGCCGGAGCCGGCGATCAGCAGGAGCGGGAGGGCGCCGAGGCCGAGGGCGACGGCGGAGCCGCGGTCGCCGTAGACCCGGGCGCGCACTCCGGCGGCGGCGGTGAGGAGCACGCCCGCGGCGCCGGCGATGATGCCGGGCAGGCCGTGCATGTCGTGGCGGACCGGGTCGGCGTACCAGAGGACGAAGCCGAGCAGGACGAGCAGCAGGGCGGCGCCTGCCAGGCCCGCGCCGCGCAACATGTCGTCGCTCCAGAGGTGGCGGTCGCGGACGACGGCGGAGGCGACGGCGTCGGAGACGTCGTCGAACACGGCCGGCGGCAGCGACTCGGCGAACGGGCGCAGGCTCAGCACCTCGCCGTCGAGGACCTGCTGGGCGGCGAGCGTGCGGGCGCCCTCGAGGACCGTGCCGTCGCGCCGGACCAGGTGGAAACCGGTGGGGGCGCCGACGGGCTGGGTCTGGCCGGTGAGGCGCAGGAGTTCGGGATAGACGTCGGCGACGGCGATGTCCTCGGGAAGGGCGACGTCGATGCGGCTGTCGGGAGCCACGACGGTGACCCTGCAGAAGCCCGTCGTTGCGGCCGTACTCACCTGTGTGACCCCCCTGGTTGGCGAAGCGGATGCATGGGCTCTCGCCTTGGATTCGCGGATGCGCATACTGCGCGGGCCACCCTACCGGGAGTATGAGTGACTGTCGGCAAGTAGGATCACCGTCGCGCAGGGGAGACCCCCTTCGCGCCCGGGACTTGGGGGCGCCGGTTGCGACGTCCCGTCCGTTTTCGAGGGATTGATGCTCCGGTGAGTCAGATCGTCGTCAAACGCCCGCCGCGGTCCTTGCCGCCCGAAGTTCCTTCGGACGAGCTGAGACTGGAGGCTCCGCCGGAGCTTCCCCGCGGGCAGCAGGAGGGCATGCTGATGCAGCTCCTGCCGATGCTCGGCATGGGCTCGTCGGTCGTCTTCTTCTTCATGCCGGGTGCGGCGCCCTTCATGCGCATCATGGGTGTGCTGATGCTGGTGTCCACGGTGGGCATGGTCCTCGCCCAGCTGGCGCGCCACCGGCGCGGTACGCAGGGGCAAATGGCCGATGTGCGGCGGGACTACCTGAAATATCTTGCGCAGACCCGCCGTCAGGTCCGCAGGACCGCGCGGGCGCAGCGCGACGCGCAGCTGTATCTGCACCCGGCCCCCGAGCAGTTGTGGTCGGTTGTGGCCGAGGGTTCACGGCTGTGGGAGCGGCGCGTCGGCGACGAGGACTTCGGCCAGGCCCGGCTCGGGCTGGGCGCGCAGCGCCTCGCGACTCCGCTGGTGGCGCCGGACACGGCGCCCGTGGACGAGCTGGAGCCGCTGACGGCGGGCGCGATGCAGCGCTTCCTGAAGGTGCACTCCTCGCTGGACGGGCTGCCGGTGGCGGTGTCGCTGCGGGCGTTCTACCACGTGACCGTGTCCGGCGAGCCGGAGTCGGCGCGCGGGGCGGCGCGGGCGCTGGTGGCACAGCTGGCCACGCTGCACTCCCCCGAGGACCTGGTGGTGGCCGTGGTGGCGGCGCCCGGCGCGGTGCCCGCGTGGGACTGGACGAAGTGGCTGCCGCACACGCAGGTCCCCGGGCAGGTCGACGGGGCCGGCACGAAGCGGCTGTTCAGCGATGACCTGGCCGAGCTGGAGGGGCTGCTGGCGCCGCGTCTGGAGGGGCGGCCGCGGTTCAGCCGGGACGTTTCCCCGGTGCTGGACCAGCCGCACCTGGTCGTCGTACTGGACGCGAACTCCCGGGGCGGCCTGGTGCCGCCGGACTCGGCGTTCGCGGCGGCCGAGGGACTGCAGGGCGTGACCATCGTCGAGGTGGTCGCGGGCGAGCTGGACGAGCCGCGCGGCGGGCTGTCGGTCGTGGTGCGGCCGGGCCGGCTGCGGCTGGAGTCGGGCGCGGGGATCGCGTACGAGGGCGTACCCGACACGCTGTCGCTGCCCGCGGCGGAGGCGCTCGCGCGGCAGCTGGCGCCGCTGCGCACCGGTGGCGGGGACGACGACGAACCGCTGCTGGCCAACCTGGACTTCACGGATCTGCTGAACCTGGGCGACGCGGCCTCGATCGACGTGGCCCGCACCTGGCGGCCGCGTTCGGCCGGTGAGCGGCTGCGCGTGCCGATCGGTGTCGGCGAGGACGGCGCGCCGGTCATGCTGGACCTCAAGGAGGCCGCGCAGGAGGGCATGGGCCCGCACGGCCTGTGCGTGGGCGCGACCGGTTCCGGCAAGTCGGAGCTGCTGCGCACGCTGGTGCTGGGCCTCGCGGTCACGCACACCTCGGAGACGCTGAACTTCGTCCTCGCGGACTTCAAGGGCGGTGCGACCTTCACGGGCATGGGGCAGATGCCCCACGTGGCCGCGGTCATCACCAACCTGGCGGACGACCTCACGCTCGTGGACCGCATGGGCGACTCGATCCGCGGTGAGCTGCAGCGCCGGCAGGAGCTGCTGCGCTCGGCGGGCAACTACGCGAACATCCACGACTACGAGAAGGCGCGCGCGGCGGGTGCCCCGCTGGAGCCGCTGGCCTCGCTGGTGCTGGTCATCGACGAGTTCAGCGAGCTGCTGACCGCGAAGCCCGACTTCATCGACATGTTCATCCAGATCGGCCGCATCGGCCGCTCGCTGGGTGTGCACCTGCTGCTGGCCTCGCAGCGCCTGGAGGAGGGCAAGCTGCGCGGGCTGGACACGTACCTGTCGTACCGGATCGGTCTGCGGACCTTCTCGGCGGCGGAGTCGCGTACCGCGATCGGCGTGCCGGACGCATACCACCTGCCGTCGGTGCCGGGTTCGGGCTACCTGAAGTTCGGTACGGACGAGATGACGCGGTTCAAGGCGGCGTACGTCTCGGGCACCTACCGCTCGGGCGGGCCGGACCTGTCGGTGGGCCTGTTCCCGGTGGAGCGGCGTCCCGCGCTGTTCACCGCGACGCCGGTGCCGGTCGTGTACGCGGCGCCGGACCCGGCGTACCTGGCGGCGCAGTCGGAGCGGGAGGACGACGCGCTCGCGGACACGGTGCTGGACGTGATCGTGGCCCGGCTCGAGGGCCAGGGCGTGCCGGCGCACCAGGTGTGGCTGCCGCCGCTCGACCAGGCGCCGCCGCTGGACCAGCTGCTGCCGGCGCTGGCGCCTTCGGCGGAGCGGGGGCTGCACGCGGAGGGGTACACACGGCCCGGCGGGCTCGTGGTACCGCTCGGCCTCATCGACAAGCCCTTCGAGCAGCGCCGCGAGGTGCTGTACCGGGACTTCTCGGGTGCGGCCGGCCACATGATGGTGGTCGGCGGTCCGCAGTCGGGCAAGTCGACGCTGATGCGGACGCTGATCTCCTCGTTCGCGCTGACGCACACGCCGCGCGAGGTGCAGTTCTACGGGCTGGACTTCGGTGGCGGCAGCATGTCGTCGCTCGCCGAGCTGCCGCACGTCGGCGGGATCGCCTCGCGCCTGGACCCGGAGCGGGTGCGGCGTACGGTCGCGGAGGTGGGGGGCATCCTCAACCGCCGCGAGGAGTTCTTCCGCGCGAACAACGTCGACTCCATCGGCACGTACCGGCGGCGGCGCGCGGCGGGCGAGCTGCCCGGCGAGGCGTGGGGCGACGTGTTCCTCGTCGTCGACGGCTGGGGCGGCTTCCGCACCGAGTACGAGGGCCTGGAGTCGGTGGTCACGGACATCGCCTCGCGCGGTCTGGGCTACGGCATCCACGTGGTGATCACGGCGGCGCGGTACATGGAGGTGCGGGCCGCGCTCAAGGACCAGATGCTGAACCGGCTGGAGCTGCGGCTCGGCGATGTCATGGACTCCGAGTTCGACCGCAAGGTCGCGGCGAACGTGCCGACAGGGATGCCGGGCCGCGGCCAGGTCGCGGAGAAGCTGCACTTCCTGGGCGCGCTGCCGCGGATCGACGGTGCGCACGACCCGGAGGACCTGTCGGAGGCCACGGCCGCCTTCGTGTCGGCGGTGAAGCAGAACTGGGCGGGGGCCGCGGCTCCCGGCGTACGGCTGCTGCCGCGCCTGCTGCACGCCGACCAGCTGCCCAGGGGCGGGGACAACCCCGGCCGCGGGCTGGCCATCGGCATCGACGAGACGGACCTGGAACCGGTGTTCGTCGACTTCGAGAGCGACCCGTTCTTCCTGGTGTTCGGCGAGAGCGAATCCGGCAAGACGAACCTGCTGCGGCTGATCTGCCAGCAGATCGCGGAGCGGTACACCCCGGACCAGGCCCGGCTCGTCGTCGGCGACTACCGGCGGAGCCTGCTCGGTGCGCTGCCGGAGGAGCACCTGCTGGAGTACGCGCCGATGGCGAGCTCGCTGCAGACGCACATGGAGGCGCTGGGCGGGGTGTTCTCCCGGCGGCAGCCGCCGACCGACGTCACTCCGCAGCAGCTGCGCGACCGCAGCTGGTGGACCGGCCCGGACGTGTTCATCGTCATCGACGACTACGACCTGGTGGCCACCAGCCAGGGCAATCCGCTGGCCCCGCTGGTGGAGTTCCTGCCGTTCGCCCGTGACACGGGTGTCCGCTTCATCATCGCGCGCAACTCGGCGGGCGCCTCGCGTTCGCTGTACGAGCCGTTCATGCAGCGCTTCAAGGAGCTCGGCGCGCAGGGCGTGGTCCTGTCGGGCGACCCGTCCGAAGGCGACCTGATCGGCAACGTTCGCCCCCGTCCGATGCCCCCGGGCCGGGCGTACTTCTCCTCGCGCAAGCGCGGCACGTCCCTGGTCCAGCTGGGCCGCCTGCCGGGAATGTAGGACCGGACGACGAGCGCGGACAAGAAGCGGGGCCCGGCCACCGGCCAGGCCCCGCTTTCTCGTGATCAACGGGAAACGCTCCCCCGGGGCCGCGCGGAGCACCGATAATCGGCAGTGAAGACCGCGGTAGCACCGCACCGCCGAGGGAAAGGCCGCACATGGGCACCCAGCAGGAGAAGGACGAGCTGTACGCGCTCGACATCAGCGGCGTGGAGTGGGAGGGCCCGCCCGGGACCAGCCCCGACGAGGAGCGGGTCGAGATCGCCCGGCTGCCCGAGGGCGCCGTGGCCATGCGGTCCTCGCTCGACCGGGACACCGTCCTGCGCTACACCGCAGCCGAGTGGGAGGCCTTCGTGCTCGGGGCCAGGGACGGGGAGTTCGACCTCGACCGCGGCCCCCGCTGAGGCCGGTACCCCGGGGTACGACGACGGGGCGCGCCCGGTGCGGGCGCGCCCCGTATCCGCATGCGGCTGCGTTCGACCTGGCTCAGTAGGCCTCGGTGAACAGGCGCGAGGCCTTCACGTCGGTGGCGCGGTAGTCGCCCTTGCCGCGCTCGATCAGCGCGGCGACCTGCTCGAGCTGCCTGTGCATGTCGTCAGCCTTGCTCTTGTACTGCTTCTGGAGGGTGAGGTACGCCTGGTGCGCATCACCGTCCCAGGTGTCCGTGACGACCTTGATGGCCTGCTCCATGTCCTGCAGGTCCGTCACGATCTTCTTCGAGACGACGCGGATGCGGTTCGCCATCTCCTGGACGCTCTCATACCGGACCTTGGTGTGGCCGTCAGAACCAGCCATGTTCTTCTCCTTCGCGCTGAGCTGAGTGGGAAACGACGTAAAGACGTAAAGGGCAGGTCAGATGCTGTTGAGGCCGGAGCCGCCCTGGCCCGCGGAGGCCTGCACGTTCTTGAACGCCGCGCGCACCTCGTCGTCCTGCGCGTTGCTGAGGTTCTTGGTCTGCGAGACCGCGTTGTGCAGCACCCCGAGCAGACGACGGATCTCGTCGTGGTCCTCGTTGACGACCGTCTGGGCGGAGACGAAGCCCGAGGCACCCACACCGGTCCAGCCGGCGCTCACCGTGGCGAGGATGTCGGCCAGCTCGCGGGACTGGGTGGTGACGGCACGGGCCGTCGTCTCGATCTTGTTCTTCGCCTGGACGATCGGATCGTCTGCGAGTCCGAAATTGCTCATCCGAAGCTCCTCACTTCTCAATTCGCCGGCAGAACCGGCGGATTGCGCGGCAGAGCGGGCGTTCCCGGCGCGGATTCGAGCCGCGCGCCCTGGAACTCCCCCTCCGCCTCACGCGATCCCCCGATCACAGTCGTGAAGCCTGGTGTCACTCTAGCCAGTTCATCGGACGGTCCCAACACCGGTGGGCCGCTTCCGTTGATGAACTGTGACGGTTCACTGCAAACGGCCTCGGCGCTTGCGGGCGTCCCGGACCACCGTCGCCGTGCCCGCGATGACCGCGATCAGCACGCCTGCGATCCCGAGAGCGTACGTACCGAACCGCTCCTCGCGCTCCTGCGCCGTCTCGGTGATCCGCAGCGCCGCCGCCTCGGGGGCGGCCGCCGGGGGCGGGCCGGGGTCCGGGACGGGGGCCTTGGGGCGGTCGTGGTCCTGGGTGACCGCGCGGACCGGGTCGACGACGCCCCATCCGACGTAGTCGTCACGGCCGTTGACCGAGCGCTCGGCGGTCCCCTGGATCTGCCAGACGATCTCCTGCGGGGACCAGTCCTCGTGCTTCGCGCGCAGCAGGGCGGCGACTCCGGCGACGTAGGGCGCCGAGAAGCTGGTTCCGTTGTCGATGCACTGGCCGAAGCCGGGGACGGTGGAGACCATGTCGACGCCGGGCGCGGCGACCCCGATGAAGTCGCCGGGCTGGGAGAACGCGGCCCGCTCGTTGTTGCGGTCCGAGGCGGCCACGGCGAGGACGCCGGGGAAGGCCGCCGGGTAGGTCCTGCGCTTCTCGCCGCTCATGCCGTCGTTGCCGGCCGAGGCCACGACCACGACCTTCGCGTCGATGGCGCGCTGGACGGCCTTGCCGAGCTCGGAGTCGGCGCTCAGGGGGACGTCGGTGTCCTGGGAGATGTTGATGACCTGGGCGCCCTTGGACACCGCGTGGTCGATCGCCTGGCCCAGGGAGAGGGCGTTGCCCTTGCCCTGCCCGTCGTTCTGCCGGATCGGGATGATCGTCGAGTCGGGGGCCAGGCCGACGAAGCCGGTGCCTTCCTGCGGTCGGGCCGCGATCAGCCCGGCCACCTTGGTGCCGTGGCCGACCGTGTCGCCCGTGCCGTCGCCGCCCTTGGGATCGACGAAGTCCTTGCCGGCGCCGACGTCGATGGCGCCGCTGAGCTGCGGGTTCGCCCGGTCCACGCCGGTGTCGATGACCGCGACGCGGACGGGCTTGCCGTTCTTGTCCTTGCCCTTGGTCTGCGCCCAGAGCTCGTCGACCAGCAGCCGCTGCAGGGCCCAGGGGCGGTCGGCGATCTGCTTCTTCATGGGGAAGGTGCACTCGCCGGCGCCCGCGAGGTCCAGGGCCGGTGCGCGGACGGGTTCCGGGTACGGCACGGCCACCGCGGCGGCGGTGGCGGCACCGGCTGCGGCGGTCGTGCCGGACAGAGCGGCCACGGCGAGGGCCGCGGTGGCGAGTGCGCTGCGCGTGTACGAGGGCATGGGCATCGGCGGCGTCCTCACGAACCCTGGGGCTGGCGGGCGGAGTTGGTGTCCAGGCGCGGCCCCTTCGAGAGGAACTCGGACCAGGCGATGGGCACCATGGCCGGTGTGACCGTCCCGTAGCCGAGCCGGATCTGCGCCTGGCTGGCCTCGGGGCGGCCGTCCGCACCGGCCTGGCCGTTCGGCTGGTCGGGGGCGCCGATCTTCGACTTCTCGGCGTCGCTGTCCCCGTTGGCCTGCACCGCGTACCGCAGGCCGGTGTCGGTGACCAGGAAGAGGGAGCCGCCCGCGGTGGTCTGTTTGCCCTGGACCTGCGTGTAGAGCAGTCCCGAGCCCGGCGTGACGTACGCGCTCGTACCGCTGGCGGTGATGTCGATGGGGAATCCGGTGCCGGCCCAGGTGCTCAGCGTCTGGTTGCCCTGGCCGTCGACCGAGCGCAGCACGTTGCAGACGGTGTCGCGGGCGCCGGAGCCGGCGGCCTGGTTGATCCGGTCGGACTTCTTCTGCGGCCACCTGGCCTCGCCCTTGAAGGCCGTGGCGTCCGGGTTGAGCGACTGGAGGTCGACCTCGCGGGGCTTTCCGTGCATGTTGAGGCCGTCGGTCGCGGGCGCCGAGATCAGCAGCCACGCCACGAAGTCGGAGACCGGCGCGACCTTCCCGGGCAGCACGACGTAGTGCTGCGTACCGGAGCCGGTCTGCGCCTTCAGCACCATCCCGACCTTGTTGTCGCCGGTGGTCAGGCCCTGCACGTCGGCCTTCGTGCCGGCCGCGACGGGCAGCTGCGGGAAGGCCAGGTCGTCCCCGGAGTTGAGGGTGGCCAGCCACGTCTCGGTGACCTGCTGCGGGGTGGCGCCGGTGCTGCCGACCAGCGCGTTGGTCATCTTCCCGGCGTCCGCGCCGCCTTCGGGGAACTTGTACTTCGTCCCCGTCGCGTCGACCAGGTAGCGCTCCTTGGCCCCGCCGGTGCTCTGCACGTACAGCATCTGGCTGTCGGTGACCTTGCGGGCGTCGTCCATCAGCCCCGCCTCGCGGTCGGCGAGGACGAACGTCGCGGTCTGCACGGTCTTGCCGTTGCCGCCCGGCGCCTGGCAGACGGCCCACCGCTTCGCCTTGCCGGCGTCCTGCGGGGCCGGCAGCCGGTCGGGCGCGTACGGGATGCCGATGATGGGCCCGCGCGGCGGCTTGCCCGCGTCCAGGACCTTGTCGTCGATCTGGATGACCTTGAACTTCTGTGGATCCAGGAGGAGTCGGGCGGAAGCCAGGTTGAGCACCGGGTGCAGCCGGGTCTGGTCCTTGCCGTTCACCTTGGTCGTGAGCACCACGTACCGGGTCGTCGACTGCTTGCCGACGATGACCTTGGTACCGGCCTCGTCCCAGCCCTTGGGCGCCTGCGGCTTGAACATTCCCCAGGCACCGAACGCGGCGAGTACGAGCGCCCCCGCCACCAGCCCGGGCAGGACCGCGCGCAGCGGACGCGGCGCACCTTCCTCGGACCCCGTGGCGGAAGGCTGGAGGAACGCGGCCACCGTGCGCCGCTTCGCAAAGGTGTACGCGTTGAGTTCATCACGTCGTGATGCCATGACCGCCTGCTTCTCCCCGCACGGCCCGGTCGGTGAGTACGGTCCCCGGGCCTCGATTGTCGGACCGGGGACCTACTATGCCTCTTGACGGAGGGTGCGCAGGGGCCGGGTAGGGTGAGGCCGCCGCTCACTGTCTTCCGGACCGCACGATTCAGGGGTCGTCGGGGTATTCAGGGCTTGTTGGGGTGGATTGGGAGATCCGGGGTCATGCGGCGGGCAGCGCCCGGCTCCGGCACTCACGGGGTACGGCCCCGGGAAGGGGAGGTGGGCGAGTGATGGCCACCGCGACGCAGCCGCAGACGGGTGCACCCGCATCCGCTCGCGGCGGGGTGACGCCGTATCCGAAGTCGAGCCCGGGCCGCTTCGGCCCGTTCCGATTGCAACAACTCGTACTGCTCCAGATCGCCGTGGCCGCCCTGTTGGCGGCCTGGGTCGTGGAGCCGATGCTGCTGATCCCCGCCGGCGTCCTGGCGCTCGTCCTGGTGGTGCTCGCCGTCGTACGCCGCCACCAGCGCTCCCTGCCGGAGTGGATCGGCGGCGCGCTCGCGCTGCGCTCCCGGCGGCGCCGGGCCGCGTCGTTCGCGGTGCCCGCGGGTACCGAGCCGGGGCTGGCCCCGCTCGTCGAGGCCGATCCGGCGCTGCGGACCCTCACGTTCAGCGACCGCGACCGGCGGCCCGTCGGGATGGTCGGTGACGGGACGTTCCTGACCGCCGTCGTCCAGGTGGACACGGACGCCACCGCGCTGCGGCCCGACCGCGGCGCCCGGCCGCTGCCGCTGGCCCTCGTACGGGACATCCTCGAAGTCGACGGCATCCGGCTGGAGTCCGCGCAGCTGGTGCTGCACACCCAGCCGGCGCCGGCCCCGCACCTGCCGGCCCAGTCGATGGCCACCCGCAACTACGCGCCGCTGCAGGCCACCACGGGCACTCCGGCGGTGCGGCTGACGTGGATCGCGCTCAAGCTCGACCCGGAGCTGTGCCCCGAGGCGGTCACCGCGCGCGGCGGCGGGCTGGCGGGCGCGCAGCGCTGTGTGGTGCGGGCGGCCGACCAGTTGGCGAGCCGGCTGACCGGGGCCGGCTTCCGGGCCACCGTGCTCACCGAGCAGGAGCTGACGGCGGCACTGGCCACCTCCTCGTGCGCGAACCCGATGGCGATCACGCAGGCGGGGCGCTCGGCGAGCACCGGCCGTCGGACGGAGGAGACGGCGCGGATCTGGCGCTGCGACGACCGGCGGCACACCACGTACTGGATAGGCCGCTGGCCGCAGCTCGGCGGCAGCGGGGCGGCGTCCCTGCCGCAGTTCGTGGCGCTGCTGACCTCGCTGCCGGCGCTGGCGACGAACTTCAGCCTGACGATGGCTCCGGCGGAGCGCCAGGGCGTGACGCTGACCGGCCATGTACGGGTCACGGGGCGCAGCGACGAGGAACTCGTGGCGGCCCGCCGGGAACTGGAACGGACGGCCCGCGGTGTACGCACCGGGCTGGTCCGGCTCGACCGTGAACAGGTACCGGGGCTGCTGGCTTCGCTGCCGCTGGGAGGGGCGCGATGAGGGGCGGCTTCGGGTTGATCGGCCCGCGCCGGGAACGGCATGCGGTCCCCGCGGCGGACCTGGATGCGCTGGCGCTGCCCGTCGGGGACGACGGGGTCGTCATCGGCGTGGACGCCGAGGGGCGTCCGGCGGTGCTCGGCATCAACCGGCCGACGCCGTACGAGGTGACCCTGATCGGCGGCCTGTGGACGGCGCAGGTGCTGGCGCTGCGCGCGGCGGCCACGGGCGCGCGGGTGGCGGTGGAGACCGGGCGCGGGCAGGTGTGGTCCGGGCTGGCCCAGGCTGCGGGCGGCGGCCAGCAGTGCGTGACGCTGCACGAGGTCGGCCGGGTGCCGCCGCAGGGCGCGTCCGCGGGCAGCCCGGTGCTGGTGATCCGCGACTGCGGGATGCGGCCGCCGCGCGGGCGCGTGGTGGCGGGACCCTGGCAGTCGGTACTGACCCTGCTGCCGTACCTGAGCCCGACGGCGCCGAGGCTGCTGCAGAACTCCTCGCTGGTGGGCGTCCAGCGGGTGTCCCCGGACGAGGCGGAGCAACTCGGCCGCCTGATGAACCTGCCGCGGGCGGCGGTGGATTCCCTGCCGACGCTGGGCGACGGGGTCACGCTGTGGTGCACGCCGCGGGACCGCCAGTTCGTGATGACCCAGGGCACGGAACCGGAAACCGGCCTTCTGGGCCCCTCCCGCCGCATCGACTGACCATCCTGATGCCCGGCCACCAGGCCGGCGCCAGGGCCGGTCCGGACGACCGAGCGGCCCGTTTGGGCCGCCGGGGCGGGGTGGGCGGGCCCGGCCGCTCCGGCCGGGGCCGGGCGGGCAGGCCGACCGGCCCGATCCAGCCCTGCCGGCATCACCAGCGCTGCCGGAGATTGACGCGCGGTGTCGGGGGCAGAGCCCCCGGGGCGGCGCCCCGGTCTCCGGTCCCGCCGGTACCACAGCCTCTCCGGCGTTCGAGGCGCAAGGTCCGGGGCGGAGCCCCGGGGTCTTTCCAGCCCCGCCGGCGTTTGAGGCGCGGGTCCGGGCGGAGCCCGGGAAACGGAGAAAGGGCGGGGAGAAGAGCCCCGCGCAGCGGCACCCCACCCGGCGGGTGACGGTTGCTCAGGCAGCGGCCACCCTGTAGGCAGGACGGCAAGGACGACGGCACAAAGCCGGCCCGCAAGGGCCCTCGCACCGCGGGACGTCCAACGGGGGCGGACACCGGTGTCGGCACGCGATTAGGCTGGACGCGGGCGCGGCGTCGAGGTGGGCGCCGGACCAGTGTTCGACAGACCAGGAGGACCAGTGAGCGGCGATCGGAACGAGAGGCGCGGCGGGACTTGGGACGTCCCGACGGACGATCAGTCCGACGCGGAGCCCGAGATGACGGGCGAGTTCACCATCGACTACACCCCGCCCGCCTGGTACACGCAGGGCGCGGCCCCGGCCACTCCGGTACCGGGCCTCCCCGAGGGCAGCGGCTTCGAACCCCACCGCCCGTCGGACGTGGCCTCGCCCCCGACGATGCGGATTGCCCCACCGGCCCCGCGCACCCCGTCGGACGGCGCGGGCGTGCCCTCGCCGCTCCCGGCACCGGCCCCGGCGGCCCCGGCACCCTTCGGCACACCGGCCGACCATGCCACCCCGCCTGCGGCTTTCCCGCCCCCGGCACCCGCCGACAACACGGGCGCCCCCTCGGCGCCACCGGCGCCCTTCAGCACCTCCGCCGAGTCCGCCACCGGCGCGCCCGCGCCGCTCCCGGCACCCGCCGAGGTACCGGCTCTGCCTGCGCCGGCCCCGGCACCCGTCGGTCTGCCCCCGGCGGCCCCGACCCTGGACAAGGCACCCGCCCTGCCGGCCCCGACGCCGGCTCCGGCACCGGCCCCCGCGCCGGCGCCCTTCGGTACGCCCTCCACCGAGGCCCCCGCCGATGCGCCCGGACCGCTCGTGAAGGCCTCCTTCGAGGGATCCGCCTCCGTCCAGCGGCACGACACCCCGCCCGACGGGACGGCCATCCCGTTCGCGAACCCCGAGCCCGCGGCTCCGGAGGTTCCCTGGGACGCCGCTCCCGCGCCGGTGGCCGACGCCGGCCCTGCGCCCTTCGCGCCCCCCGTACCGGAGGCTCCGGAGCCCGTCACCCCCGTGGATGCGGTTCACCCGCTCGTGGAAGCCCCCTTCGGGGGACCTGGAGACGAACTGCCGGCGCTGCCGCCCGCGTTCCCCGCCACCACGGCACCGCAGGACGGTTACGGCTTCCCGCCGGCCCCCGTCCCCGCCACCACCGCACCGCAGGACGGGTACGGCTTCCCGCCGGCGCCCCAGAACGGGTACGGGTTCCCCCCGGCACCCGGCCCGGCCGCCACCGCGCCCCAGGACGGCTACGGCTTCCCGCCGCCGCCCGCACCGGCGCAGCACCAGCCGCAGCCGCAGCCCCAGCCGCCCGTGGACGCCGGCGAGTACGCGTTCCAGCCCGCGCAGCCCGCCCCGGCCCCGGCCCCCGCGCCGGCGCCCGTACCCCCGCAGCACCAGCAGCCGCAGCCGCACCCGCAGTACGACCCCCGTACCGGCGGCGCCCAGTGGTCCGCCGGTCCCCAGCCGGGCCCGCAGCCGCACGACCCCCGCTACCAGCCCGGCCCTGCCGGAGGCGGAGCGCCCCTCGGCTACACCGCCGCCGTCGAGCTGTCCTCCGACCGGCTGCTGCGCGGGAAGCAGAAGCCCAAGCCCCAGCGCGCCGGCTTCCGTTTCGGCGGCAAGGCCGCCGAGGCCGAGCGCCTGCGCAAGCTCGAGCTCATCCGCACCCCGGTCATGTCCTGCTACCGCATCGCCGTCATCAGCCTCAAGGGCGGCGTCGGCAAGACCACGACCACCACCGCCCTCGGCGCGACCCTCGCCACCGAGCGCCAGGACAAGATCCTGGCCATCGACGCGAACCCCGACGCCGGCACGCTCGGCCGCCGCGTCCGCCGCGAGACCGGGGCGACGATCCGGGACCTGGTCCAGGCGATCCCGTACCTGAACTCGTACATGGACATCCGGCGGTTCACCTCCCAGGCCCCCTCCGGCCTGGAGATCATCGCCAACGACGTGGACCCGGCCGTCTCCACGACGTTCAACGACGAGGACTACCGCCGGGTCATCGACACGCTCGGCCGCCAGTACCCGATCATCCTCACCGACTCGGGCACCGGCCTGCTCTACTCCGCCATGCGCGGCGTCCTGGACCTGGCCGATCAGCTGATCATCATCTCGACCCCTTCGGTGGACGGTGCCAGCAGCGCGAGCACGACGCTCGACTGGCTCTCCGCGCACGGGTACGCCGACCTGGTATCCCGCTCCCTCACCGTCATCTCGGGGGTCCGCGAGACCAGCAAGATGATCAAGATCGAGGACATCGTGCAGCACTTCGAGACCCGCTGCCGCGGCGTCGTCGTGGTGCCGTTCGACGAGCACCTCGCAGCCGGTGCCGAGGTCGACCTCGACCTGATGCGGCCGAAGACCCGGGAGGCGTACTTCAACCTCTCCGCACTCGTGGCCGAGGACTTCGTCCGCGCCGCCCAGCAGGCCCCCCAGGGCCACTGGGGAGCACCCCAGCAGCCCCAGCAGCAGCCCCAGCCGCACCAGTCACCGCCGCAGCCGCAGCCGCAGCCGCAGGGCCAGCCGTACGGCCAGCCCCAGGGCCCGTCCCCGTACCAGCAGCCGCCGCAGCCGTACGCCCAGCCGTACCCGCAGCCGGGCCAGCCCTGGCAGCCGCAGCAGCAACCGCCCCAACAGCCTCAGCAGCCCCAGCACCCGCAGCAGCCCCCGCGCGACCCGCGCCTCGGCTGACGACGGCAGCAGGAAGGGCCCGTACCTCCCCGGGGAGGTACGGGCCCTTCTCGTGCGCGCCGGGCGAAGCCGCCCGGCGGCTCAGTGCTCCGCGTCGTACGACTCGGTCAGCGTCCGCGCCCGCTTCACGTCGTCGGCGATGGCCTCGAGCAGGCCGTCCAGCGATTCGAACTTCGCCATGCCGCGCACGTACGCGAGGAAGTCCACGGTCACGTGCAGGCCGTACAGGTCCAGGCCGATCCGGTCGATCGCGTACGCCTCCACGGTCCGCTCGGTGGCGTCGAACTGCAGGTTCGTGCCGACCGAGATCGCCGCCGGCATCCGCTCGCCGTTGGCCGTGAGCCAGCCCGCGTACACGCCGTCCGCCGGGATTGCGGTGTGCGGGGCCGTCTCTACGTTGGCCGTGGGGTAGCCGAGCTCGCGCCCGCGCTGCGCGCCGCGCACGACGACGCCCTCGACCCGGTGCGGCCGGCCGAGGATCTCGGCCGCGCCCGCCATGTCGCCTTCTGCGACCAGCTTTCGAGCCAGCGTCGAGGAGAACGGCACACCGCCGCCCGCCGCGCCGCGCTCGACCAGGTCCACGACGTCGACCTCGTAGTCGTACGTGCCGCCCAGCTCGCGGAGGAAGTCGACGTTTCCGGCGGCCCGGTGGCCGAAGCGGAAGTTCGGGCCCTCGATGACGGCCTGCGCGTGCAGCTTGTCGACGAGCACCTTCACGATGAAGTCGGCCGGGGAGAGCTGCGAGAACTCCGCCGTGAACGGCAGGATCAGCAGCGCGTCCACCCCCAGACCGGCCATCAGTTCGGCACGGCGGTCGTACGGAGCCAGGATCGGCGGGTGGCTGCCCGGGCGCACGACCTCGCTCGGGTGCGGGCTGAAGGTGACGACGACGGACGGGACGCCGAGCGCGCGCGCCTTGGCCACGGCCCGCCCGATGATCAGCTGATGGCCCCGGTGCACACCGTCGTACGAGCCGATGGTGACGACGCTGCGTCCCCAGTCCTGGGGGATGTCCTCCAAGCCACGCCAGCGCTGCACTGTGACCGCTCCTCGCCCGAACCGTGTAGGCCCTGTCCTGGTTGCCGATTGCAGGTCTAAGACTGCCATGCCCGTGCCCGGGGCCCCGCATCGGCATCTGGCTGCGGGCGCTCTGTGTCACGTCGGCAGGGCTGAGCGCCGACTGGCGGATGTAACGGTGGGGGCGGCTGCGGCCAAGTAAGGGGTAGAGGGGCTCGTACGGGTCCCCGGCACCAGGGAGGGGGCCCGGTGGGCAGCACCGAGCAGGAGACCGTGCCGGCGGGAATCGGACCGCCGGATCTGACCACACCCGAAGGATTCGGGGCGTTCTACCAGCAGCACATAGACGCGGTGCTGGGGTTCGTCATGCGCCGCGTCGCCGATCCGCATCTGGCGGCGGACCTGACGGCCGACATCTTCCTCGCGGCGTTGAAGGCCGCTCCGGGCTACCGGCCCGGCCGGGGGGTCCCGGTCGCCTGGCTGTACGGCATCGCGCGGCATGTCCTGGCGGGCCATGCCCGCGGCCGTGCCCGCGAGCGCGGCGCACTGGAGCGGCTCAGCGGCCGTCGGCTGCTCGACGACGAGGACGTCGCCGCGCTGGAGGAGCGGATCGACGCCCAGCGGGCGTTCCGGGCGCTGGCCGAGAGACATGCGGCCCTCTCCGAGCCGCTTCGAGCCGTCCTCGACCTGGTCGTCGTGGACGGCCTCAGCCCGGCCGAGGCAGCGCAGGCCCTCGGCGTCACCCAGGCCACCGTCCGGGTCCGCCTGCACCGCGCCCGGCGCATTCTGCGGACCGCGTCCGCTCCGTCCGAACACCCCGTACCAGCCCACCAGTTGGAGGCAGCGCGATGAACAGCAGGCCCACCCGGTTCGAGGAGCGTCTCAAGGAGGAGCTCCTGGCCATCGCCGCCGACCGGAGCAGGATCGAGGAGCAGGTCGACTTCGCCGTCCGCTCCCCCGCCCGCCGGTTCCGGATGCCGCTCGCCGTCGGCGTGGCAGCGGCGGCGGCCGCCGGCCTCCTGGTCGCCCTGCCGGTCGTCGGCGACGACGGGGGCTCCTCGGCCGCGTATGCCTTGTCCAAGGGGAGCGACGGCACCATCACGGTCAGACTCTTCCATCCTGAGGGGATGCCCGGGCTGGAGCGAGAGCTCCGCGCGCTGGGCGTCAGCGTCGCGCTGGTTCCCAAGATCCCGGCGGCGCAGTGCGCCGAATGGCCGGCCGGTGGTTTCGACTCCGCGGAGGGGCTGCTCAGCAGCGACGGCAGCGGATTCGTACTGAAGATCAACTCGACGACGCTTCCGCCGGGGCGCACGCTCGTGCTCGGGCAGTCCCGGGCGAACCCCAAGGCCGTGTCCTTCGGCTCGCTCAAGGCGTCGCTGGTGCCGTCCTGTCTCCCCGAGTACCCGGGCCCGCCCGCGTCCCCGGCGCCGGACAGCGGCATAAAGCCTGGTGGGGCCGTCGGGGAGTAGTGGGCTCGGCGGGGGCGGCCGGCGCATTCAGGCCGAGAGGAGGAGCACGGGTCGCAAAAGCGCCCCCTTGCGCTCCCTCCAGTCACTCCGCGCGCCTGCTCGGACGGGTGAATACGGGGGTCCGGCTGGATAGACACCTACCCGAGGGGGGTCGTGGAGCGGTGAGCAGCAGGCGATGTGCGCTCACCGCTCCACGTCAAAGCGGGTCAGACGAAGACGGCCAGCGACTTCGCCTTGCCGCCCTTGCTCTCTACGAGCCCGAGCAGCTGGCCCTCCGGCCCGTAGACCGCCACCGTCTTGCCGGCGGGGTACGCGTCCGGCATCTCGATCCGCACACCGTTGGCGAGCAGCGAGGCCCGCCGGGCGTCCAGGTCCCAGCGCGGGAAGGCCGCGGCCGCCGCCTCGCCGATCGGCATGACGGTCAGCTCCTCCTGGAGCTGGTCCAGGGTCCGCGCCCGGTCGATCTTGTACGGGCCCACCCGGGTGCGCCGCAGCGCGGTGAGGTGCCCGCCGACGCCGAGGTCGGCGCCCAGGTCACGGGCGAGGGCGCGGATGTACGTACCGCTGGAGCAGACCACGGAGACGACGAGGTCGACGACCTTGGTGCCGTCCTCGGCCTCTGCGTCCCGCATGTCGTACACCTGGAACGAGGAGATGGTCACCGGCCGGGCCGGGATCTCGAAGTCCTCGCCGTCGCGCGCACGCTTGTAGGAGCGCACGCCCTTGATCTTGATGGCGCTGACCTTCGACGGGACCTGCATGATCTCGCCGGACAGCTTGGCGATGCCCTTGTCCACGGCCTCGCGGGTCACCGCGGAGGCGTCCGTGGAGGAGGTGATCTCGCCCTCCGCGTCGTCCGTCAGGGTGTTCTGACCGAGGCGGATCGTCCCGAGGTATTCCTTCTCGGTGAGCGCGAGGTGGCCGAGGAGCTTGGTGGCCTTCTCGACGCCCAGGACGAGGACGCCCGTCGCCATCGGGTCGAGCGTGCCGGCGTGGCCGACGCGGCGTGTCTTGGCGATCCCGCGCATCTTGGCGACCACGTCGTGCGAAGTGAAGCCGGACGGCTTGTCGACGATGACAAGGCCGTCCGGCGTCTTCCCTGCGTTGGTGCTCATTCCGCGGCTGCGTCCTCGTCGTCCTCGCCCGGCTTCTTGTACGGGTCGGCGTCACCGGCGTACTGCGCGCCGGAGGAAACCTCTCGCACCTGGGCGTCGGAGGCGCGCGCCTTGCCGAGGAGGTCCTCGATGGTCTTGGCGGTCTCCGGGAGCGCGTCCGCGACGAAGGTCAGGGTGGGCGTGAACTTGGTACCCGCCGCCCGGCCGACCGCGGAGCGCAGTACGCCCTTGGCGCTTTCGAAACCCGCCGCCGCGCTGGCGCGGTCCTCGTCGTCACCGTAGACCGTGTAGAAGACCGTGGCCTCCCGCAGGTCGCCGGTGACCCGGGTGTCCGTGATGGTCACGTGCGTACCGAGGCGGGGGTCCTTGACACCACGCTGCAGCTTCTCGGCCACCACCTCCCGGATGAGGTCCGCCAGCTTCTTCGCCCGCGCATTGTCGGCCACTGGTCCGTCTCCTTCTTATGTCTTGCTATCAGTCTTCATCACCGTGGAGGCGCCGTCGTACGGACAGCAGCTCCACTTCCGGACGCGCCGCAACCAGCCGCTCGCAGCGGTCGAGTACGTCCGAGAGGAACCCCGCGTCCCCACTCACCAGAGCGACCCCTATACGGGCCCTGCGGTGCAGGTCCTGGTCGCCCACTTCAGCCGCGCTCACGGAGAACTTGCGTTGGAGCTCAGCCACGATGGGCCGGACCACGGAGCGTTTCTCCTTCAGCGAGTGGACGTCGCCGAGGAGCAGATCGAAGGACAGAGTCCCCACGTACATTCAGTTCCGGATATCCCGCCGGTGCGGGTTCGGTGGCCTGCCGGCCGTCGCGCGGCAGGGTCACCAGAACCGTACACGCAACGGCCGGGGCCGATCGACGGATATTCCGCCGACCGGCCCCGGTGTTACGACACGGTACGAACCGCCTCGCGCTTACGCGCGGGGCTTCTCGCGCATCTCGTACGTCGCGATGACGTCGTCGATCTTGATGTCGTTGTAGCTGCCGAGGTTGATACCGCCCTCGAAGCCTTCGCGAATCTCGGTGACGTCGTCCTTGAAGCGGCGCAGACCGGAGATGTTGAGGTTCTCCGCGATGACCTTGCCATCGCGCAGGAGCCGCGCCTTGGTGTTGCGCTTGACCTCGCCGGAGCGGATGAGAACACCCGCGATGTTGCCCAGCTTGGACGAGCGGAAGATCTCGCGGACCTCCGCCGTACCGAGCTCGACCTCTTCGTACTCCGGCTTGAGGAGGCCCTTGAGAGCCGCCTCGATCTCCTCGATGGCCTGGTAGATCACCGAGTAGTAGCGGACGTCGACGCCCTCGCGGTCCGCCATCTGCGCGGCACGGCCGGCCGCACGGACGTTGTAACCGATGACGATGGCGTCGGAGCCCATCGCAAGCGAGATGTCGGACTCGGTGACCGCACCCACACCGCGGTGCAGGACCCGGATGTCGACCTCTTCACCGACGTCGAGCTGGAGCAGCGAGGACTCGAGAGCCTCGACCGCACCGGACGCGTCGCCCTTGATGATGAGGTTGAGTTCCTGGACCAGACCGGCCTTGAGCACGGAGTCGAGGTCCTCGAGGGACACACGGCGGACGCGCTTGGCGAAGTTGGCGTTGCGCTCACGCGCAGCACGCTTCTCGGCGATCTGACGGGCGGTGCGGTCCTCGTCGACGACGAGGAAGTTGTCGCCGGCGCCGGGGACATTGGTGAGACCCAGGACCAGGACGGGGGTCGACGGACCCGCTTCCTCGACGTTGTTGCCCTTGTCGTCGAGCATGGCGCGCACACGGCCGTAGGCGTCGCCCACGACCATCGTGTCGCCGACGCGGAGGGTACCGCGCTGGACGAGGACGGTGGCGACGGCACCGCGGCCGCGGTCGAGGTGGGACTCGATCGCAATACCCTGAGCGTCCTGCTCCGGGTTGGCGCGCAGGTCGAGCGAGGCGTCGGCGGTGAGGACGACGGCCTCGAGCAGGGAGTCGATGTGCAGACCCTGCTTGGCGGAGATGTCGACGAACATCGTGTCGCCGCCGTACTCCTCGGCGACCAGACCGAACTCGGTGAGCTGACCGCGCACCTTGACCGGGTCGGCACCCTCGACGTCGATCTTGTTGACCGCGACGACGATCGGGACGCCGGCGGCCTTGGCGTGGTTGAGCGCCTCGATCGTCTGCGGCATGACGCCGTCGTTGGCCGCGACCACGAGGATCGCGATGTCGGTCGACTTGGCACCACGGGCACGCATGGCGGTGAACGCCTCGTGACCCGGGGTGTCGATGAAGGTGATCTTGCGCTCTTCACCGTTGACCTCGGTACCGACCTGGTACGCACCGATGTGCTGCGTGATGCCGCCGGCCTCGCCCGCAACGACGTTCGTCTTGCGGATGGCGTCGAGCAGTCGGGTCTTACCGTGGTCGACGTGACCCATGACGGTCACGACCGGCGGACGCGGCATGAGGTATTCCTCGCCGCCCTCGTCCTCGCCGAACTCGATGTCGAAGCCCTCGAGGAGCTCGCGGTCCTCTTCCTCCGGGCTGACGATCTGGACGACGTAGTTCATCTCGCCGGCCAGCATCTCGAGCGTCTCGTCGGAGACGGACTGCGTGGCAGTGACCATCTCGCCGAGGTTCATCATCACGGCGACGAGCGACGCCGGGTTGGCGTTGATCTTCTCCGCGAAGTCGGTGAGGGACGCACCGCGCGACAGGCGAACGGTCTCGCCGTTGCCGCGGGGCAGCATCACGCCGCCGACGGACGGGGCCTGCATGGCCTCGTACTCCTGGCGCCTCTGACGCTTCGACTTGCGACCGCGACGGGCGGGCCCGCCGGGACGGCCGAAGGCACCCTGCGTGCCACCACGGGCACCGGGACCGCCGGGACGGCCACCGAAGCCGGGACGACCGCCGCCACCGGCGCCGGCCGGGCCGCCGCCGAAGCCGCCGCCACCCGGACGCGGGCCGCCGAAGCCGCCGCCGCCCGCGGGACGCGAGCCCGGACCGGCCGGACGGCCGGCGAAGCCGCCGCCACCGGGACGACCGGCGCCACCGCCGGGACGCGGGCCACCGGCACCGGGACCACGGCCACCGGGGCCGCCACCGGGACGGGGACCGGGACCACCGGCAGCGGGACGCTGCGGCATCATGCCCGGGTTCGGACGGTTACCACCGGGAGCACCACCCGGACGCGGGGCGCCGCCCTGCGGACGGGGCATGCCGCCCGGGGTCGGACGACCGGCACCGGGACCCTGGGGACGCGGAGCGCCACCGGGACCACCCTGCGGGCGGGGAGCACCCTGGCCGCCGCCGGCGCCGGGGGCACCGGGACGGGGAGCGCCGGCCGGACGGGGCGCCTGCGGGCGCGCCATGCCGGTGGAGCCACCAGAGGTGAACGGGTTGTTGCCCGGACGGGGACCGGCCGGACGGGCGCCCTGCGGACGCGGGGCCTGGCCACCGGGACCGCCGGGACGCTGTCCCTGGCCGCCGGGGGCGGAGCCGGCCGGACGCGGGGCGCCGGGACGGGCACCGGCCTGGCCACCCTGGGCCGCGGGGCGCTGCTGCGCCGGACGCGGGCCGGGGGTCGAGCCGGGACCGGCGGGACGCTCGGTGCGCTCGGGGCGCGCCGGGGCGGCCGGGGCCGCCGGAGGCGCGGAGAACTCGGTCGCCACGGGAGCCGCCGGAGCGGGCTTCGGGGCGGCCGGAGCCTTGGGACCGGGACGCGGGCCGGAAGCGGCCGGAGTCACCGGGGCGGACGCGCTGGGTGCCGGAGCCTCGGCAGCGGCCGGCTTGGGGGCCGGGGCGCCGGGCTTGGGGGCAGCGGGACGTGCAACAGCACCCGGGGTGGGAACCCCGGGCTTGGCGGGCGCAGCCTTGCGGGGCGCACCCGGCTTCGCAGCGGCCTTGCCGGCGCTGCCGCCGGGCCCCTGCAGTGCGTCAGTCAACTTGCGTACAACCGGCGCCTCGATCGTCGAGGACGCCGAACGGACGAACTCACCGAGTTCCTGGAGCTTGGCCATGACGACCTTGCTCTCAACTCCGAACTCCTTGGCGAGTTCGTATACCCGGACCTTAGCCACTTCGCTCCTTTTAGGTCCGGGTTACGCCGGACCGTCGCTACTTCATGGGCGTACTCATCGCGTACTCATCGAGTGCTCATCGCAATCTCGACCTACTTCCAACTCGCGAGGTACCTGACCGCACGGGGTATCCGTGCCGTACTACTTCTTACGGTGTCGCCTCGGCCACGACGGCCACGGCTTTGCTCAGTCCGGTCGTGTCGAGTGCTCCCGGGGACCGAAGGGCCCGGGGGAACGCTCTGCGACGGACCGCCTTGTCCAGACAGACCACGGCAGGGTGCACATAGGCGCCCCGGCCGGGCAGCGTACCGCTTGGATCAGGGACGCATTCGTCCCCGATCGCCACGATGCGCAGCAGATCGCTCTTGGCCGCTCGCTCCCGACACCCCACACAGGTGCGTTCGGGGCATGCGCGGGCTTGCGTCCGGCCAGACACGCCTAAGTCTACCTCCCCGCACCGACCTCACCCCTTCGGGCGAAAAATCGAACGGATGTTGTCGAGATCTGCTGTCTTGATCCTGTCTACCGGCTGGACAGCTCCGGCCGGTACCGGATTTATTCCCCGTCCCGGGCCCGGTCGGCGTCCGGGGACGCCTCGGTGTCGGGACGGATGTCGATGCGCCAGCCGGTGAGCCTCGCGGCGAGGCGGGCGTTCTGGCCCTCCTTGCCGATGGCCAGCGACAGCTGGTAGTCGGGCACGGTCACCCGGGCGGAGCGCGTGTCCCAGTCGACGACCTCGACCTTGCTCACCCGGGCGGGTGACAGCGCGTTCGCGACCATCTCCGCCGGGTCGTCCGACCAGTCGACGATGTCGATCTTCTCGCCGTGCAGCTCGGCCATGACATTGCGCACACGGGCGCCCATCGGGCCGATGCAGGCGCCCTTCGGGTTGAGGCCCGAGCGGGTGGACCGTACGGCGATCTTGGTGCGGTGGCCGGCCTCGCGGGCGATCGCCGAGATCTCGACGCTGCCGTCCGCGATCTCCGGGACCTCCAGCGCGAAGAGCTTCTTCACCAGGTTCGGGTGGGTGCGCGACAGGGTCACGGACGGACCGCGGACACCCTTCGCCACCCGTACGACGTACGCCTTGATGCGCAGACCGTGCGTGTACTCCTCGCCGGGGACCTGCTCCTGCACCGGCAGGATGGCCTCGAGCTTGCCGATGTCGACGAGGACGTTCTTGGGGTCCTTGCCCTGCTGGACGACACCGGTGATGACGTCGCCCTCACGGCCGGCGAACTCGCCGAAGGTCAGGTCGTCCTCGGCGTCGCGCAGACGCTGCAGAATCACCTGCTTGGCGGTCGTCGCGGCGATCCGGCCGAAGTCCGACGGGGTGTCGTCGAACTCCTTGGCCTCCTGCCCCTCCTCCAGGTCCCGCGGGTCCTCGGTCGCCCACACGACGACGTGGCCGTTGGTGCGGTCCAGCTCCACGCGCGCGCGCCGGAAGCTGCCCTCGGTGCGGTGGTACGCGATGAGGAGGGCCGACTCGATCGCTTCGACGAGCAGGTCGAAGGAGATCTCCTTCTCCCGGACCAGACCCCGCAGGGCACTCATGTCGATGTCCACGGCTACGCCTCCTCTTCCTTCTTGTCCTTGCGGTTGAACTCGATCTCGACCCGCGCCTTGGCGATGTCGGTAAAAGCAATACGGCGGGCGGTCGCCTTGCGGCCCTTCACACCCGGCACCTCGAGGTCCATTCCCTCGTCGTCCACGTCGATGATGCGGGCGATCAGTTCCCCGCCCTCCACCGGCTGGAACTTCACGAGGCGGCCGATCGCCCGTACGTAGTGACGGTGCTCGGTCAGCGGGCGGTCGGCGCCCGGCGAGCTCACTTCGAGGACGTACTCGTCCTCGCCCATCACATCGGATTCGTCGAGCTTGTCCGAGACCTCGCGGCTCAGCTCGGCACACGCGTCCAGTTCCACGCCCTCGTCGGAGTCCACGATGATGCGCAGCATCCGGCGCTTGCCGGCCTTGGACATCTCGACGTCCTCGAGATCCAGGCCCTTGGCGGCGACGAGCGGCTCCAGCAATCCGCGCAGCCTGTCGCTCTGGGTGGTGCTCATCCGGGTGACTCCTCGGCCGCGTGTGCTGTTGTGGTTTACGTCGCGTGTCAGGTCAAAGGGTATCCGGTCGCGGAGGGTGTTGCCGTCCTCCGTGGGGACAGGGCCCCGGGTACGGTGATCACACCCTGTCCCGTCACCACCTTCGAGGACGTCGCCGTGCCCTGGACTTCGCCTTTGCGGCTCTCCCGCAGGAGCCTGCTCGCCGGTGCCGCCGGTGTGGCCGGCGCCGCGCTGCTCACCGGGTGCTCCGACGGGGACGGCTCGTCGGACACCGCTGTCGGGGTTCCACTCGAACGGCGGATGCGTGAGACGGCCGTTCGGGACAGCGAGCGGCTGCTGGAACGTTACGACGCGACCGCCGCCGCCCATCCGGCCCTGGCCGCGCGCCTCGCGCCACTGCGGGCCGCGGTCGCAGCGCACACCGGGGCACTGGCCTCCTCGGACTCCGCGACCGGCAAGCCCTCGGGCTCCGCCTCGCCCTCCGCCGCCGCCTCGTCCGCGGCGGCCGGCGCCCCCGCGGTGAACGGCGAACCCGTGCCGCCGAAGCCCGAGGAGGCCCTGACCGCCCTCGCGGACGCCGAGCGGAGCCTCGCCGAGGCGCGGACCATCGCCCTGGCCGGGGCGCCCGGGGAGCTGGCCCGGCTGCTGGCCTCGGTGGCCGCGTGCGGCGCCGTACACGCCTACCTGCTGACCTCGCCCCAGGGAGCCAAGCCGTGAAGCCCGAACCCTCCCCCGCGAACCGCGCCCTCGAGGCCGCGCAGTCGGCGCTCGCCGCCGAGCACGCGGCCGCGTACGGCTACGGGGTCATCGGCGCGCGAGCCTCCTCGGCGCGCTCCGCCGAGGCCCGCGAGGCGCACGGCGGGCACCTCTCCCGCCGGGACGCGCTCGCCCGGACGGTGCGCGAGATGGGCGGTTCTCCGCGGCCCTCGGAGGCGGCGTACGCCCTGCCCTTCGAGGTCCGCACCCCGGCCGATGCCGAGCGGCTGGCCGCCGAGATCGAGGACCGGGTGGCGGGTGCGTACTCCGACCTGGTGCGGGCGGCGGACGGCCGGCTGCGCCGCGAGGCGGCCGACGCGCTGAGCTCCGCGGCCGTGCGCGCGGCACGCTGGCGTGGTGTCGGCGTAGCCTTCCCTGGGCTCACGGAACGTGGAGAACGAGCCCGGACCAGCTGAAAGGGACCACGCACGCATGGCTTTCGAACCGCCGCAGCGGCTTGTACGGGCGCTCGGCGAGACGCCGGATCCGGCCCAGAACGCGGACTGGCTGGGGCAGTTGCCCCGGCTCGCCGAGGAGTCGCTGGCCCGGCGTGGGGTGCAGGCCCAGCGGGTGCAGGCCCCGGGTGGCCGGAGCAGTCTGGTCGTCCTCGTCCACTACGCCGACGGGACCCCGGCCGCGGTGAAGCTGGCTCCCCCGTCCGCGCGGCCCGACCGGGAGCTGGCCGCGCTGGCGCACTGGGGCGGGTTCGGCGCCGTACGGGTCCTCGACACCCGGCACCACGAGGAGGACGGGGCGCTGCTGCTGGAGCGGCTCCACCCGGAGGTGTCGCTGCGGTCGCTGCCGGAGGCGAAGGCCCTGCTCGAGGCGAGCGGGACGCTGCGCAGGCTGTGGGTGGCCCCGCCGGCCGGGCACCCGTTCGAGACGGTGGCGGAGCGCACCGCGCAGCAGGCGGAGGTGCTGCGCAAGGCCCCGCCGGAGGCCGAGGCGCTGGCGTCCGCCGCGCTCGCGGTCCGCGAGGAGCTGACGGCGCTGCCCGGCGAAGAGCTGCTGCTGCACGGGAACTTCCGGCAGGGCAAGGTGCTGGCGGGCGAGCGCGCGCCGTGGCTGGCGGTCGGCCCGGATCCGCTGGTCGGGGACCGTGCGTACGACCTGGCCCGGCTGGTCCGGGACCGGCTGGAGGACCAGGTCGCGTCCTCGGCGGGGGCGGCGGGCGCCCGGCGCCGGGTGAACAAGCTGGCCGACTCCCTGGAAGTGGACCGGGACCGGCTGCGGGGCTGGACGCTGTTCCGTGCGGTGGAGTCCGGGAACCGGGCGCTGGCCGCGGGGCGGCGCCGGGACGCGGAGCTGCTGCTGGAGTTCGCGGCCTGGTTGTAGGGCATACCGTTTAGGTAGGTATGCACGTCCGGCAGGGGGCCGTCATGGTCGAAGAACTGCTGACAGCGGCAATCGCCGCGGGTGTGGGCGTCGCGGTCTACATGGGCGCCGCGGCCCGGGTGGTGAAGCAGTACGAGCGGGGCCTGGTCTTCCGCTTCGGCAGGCTGCGCGATGAGATCCGGCCACCCGGCTTCGCGATGATCGTTCCCGTGATCGACCGGATCCACAAGGTGAACATGCAGATCGTGACGCTGCCGGTGCCGGCTCAGGAGGGCATCACGCGGGACAACGTCACGGTGCGCGTGGACGCGGTCGTGTACTTCAAGGTCGTCGACCCGGCGAACGCGATCGTGGCGGTGGAGGACTACCGCTTCGCCGTCTCGCAGATGGCGCAGACCTCGCTCAGGTCGATCATCGGCAAGTCGGACCTGGACGATCTGCTGTCCAACAGGGAGATGCTCAACCAGGGCCTGGAGCTGATGATCGACAGCCCGGCGGTGGGCTGGGGCGTGCAGATCGACCGGGTCGAGATCAAGGACGTGTCCCTTCCCGAGACGATGAAGCGGTCGATGGCCCGACAGGCGGAGGCGGACCGGGAGCGGCGGGCCCGTGTGATCAACGCGGACGCGGAGCTGCAGGCCTCGCACAAGCTGGCCCAGGCGGCGGAGGTCATGTCGGAGCAGCCGGCGGCGCTGCAGCTGCGACTGCTGCAGACGGTGGTGGCGGTGGCTGCGGAGAAGAACTCCACGCTGGTCCTCCCCTTCCCGGTGGAACTCCTCCGCTTCCTGGAACGCGCGGCCCCGGGGCCGGCCCCCGGCCCCGCACTCAACGCCTCGCCGGACCCTGGCCCTGCGCTGAACGCCTCACCGGCTCCCGATCCCGCACTGAACGCCCCGGCTGCCGCCGGCCCCGCGCTGGACGGCTCTGCAGACCCCGGCCCCGCAGTGGACGGCTCTGCAGCCCCCGGCCCCGCAGTGGACGGCTCCCCGGGCCCTGGCCCCGCGTTGGACGGCTCCGGGGATCCTGGGCCCACGCTGAACGGCTCCCCGGACGCGGGCCCCGACCTGGACGGTTCCCCGGGCCCCGGACCGAGCGTGGACGGCTCACCGGGCCCGGCCCCGGACGCCGCCACCGCACCCGGCACGGACGAAGCGCAGGCCGGCTGACTGCTGCCGCTGCGCGGGCCTTCTCCCCGCCCCGCCCTTTCTCCGTTCCCCGGGCTCGGCCCGGACCCGCGCCTCAAACGCCGGCGGGGCTGGATGGCGCTGCGCGCCATCCAGCCCCGACCGGGGGAAACTCCAGCCCCGCCGGCGTTTGAGGCGCGGGGGTCCGGGGGCGGAGCCCCCGGTTTCGGGAAGGGGCGGGGCGGGGAGAAAGCTCCGCGCAGCGGCCCCCGGCCCCCGGCCCCCGGCCCCCGGCCCCCGGCACCCGGCACCCGCTAGCCGGCACCCGCTGGCCGACGACGGAAGGCAGGCAGCCGGAGGCAGCGGGTGGCCGGAGGGGGGTGGGGGTCAGGCCGTCAGGCGGGACAGGGCTTCGGACAGGGGGAGTTCCTCGCGGGTGCCGGTGGCGCGGTGCTGGAGTTCGACCACCTCGTCCGCCGAGCGGCGGCCCGCGACCAGGATCCACGGGACCCCGATCAGCTCCGCGTCCGTGAGCTTCACACCCGGCGACAGGCCCGGCCGGTCGTCCAGCAGGACCCGCAGGCCCGCGCCGGCCAGCGCGGTGGCCGCCTGCTCCGCCAGAGCCAGCGGAACCGCTTTGCCCGCCGCCACCACGTGGACGTCCGCCGGGGCCACCGCGGCCGGCCAGGCCAGGCCCCGCTCGTCGGCGGTCTGCTCGGCCAGCGCGGCCACCGCCCGCGAGACGCCGATGCCGTACGAGCCCATCGTGACCCGCACCGGCTTGCCCTCCCGGCCCAGCACGTCCAGCCCGAACGCGTCCGCGTACTTGCGGCCCAGCTGGAAGATGTGCCCGATCTCGATCGCGCGGTCCAGCCGGAGCCCGGCACCGCAGCGCGGGCAGGGGTCGCCGGGCTCGACGACGACCACGTCGAGGTACTGGTCCACCTCGAAGTCCCGCCCGCAGACCACGTTCCGGGCGTGCGTGTTCTCGCGGTTGGCCCCCGTCACCCACGAAGTGCCGGGCGCGACACGGGGGTCGGCCAGGTAGCGGACCTTGCCGAGACCCTGCGGGCCCACGTAGCCGCGTACCAGGTCGGGGCGGTCGACGAAGTCCTCGGCCGTCACCAACTCCACGACCGCCGGGGCCAGATGCTCGCCGAGCTTGCCGAGGTCCACCTCCCGGTCACCGGGTACGCCCACGGCCGTGATCTCGCCGTCGACCTTCACCAGGAGGTTCTTCAGCGTCGCCGACGCGGGCACGCCCAGGTGCGCGGCGAGGGTCTCGATCGTCGGGGTGTCGGGGGTGTCCACCTCCTCGAGCGCGGGGTGCTCGGTGTCCACCGGCGTCAGCGCGAAGGTCACCGCCTCCGTGTTCGCCGCGTAGTCGCACGACGGGCAGTCCACGAACGTGTCCTCGCCCGCCGGCGCCGGGGCCAGGAACTCCTCCGACGCCGAGCCGCCCATCGCGCCCGACACCGCCGACACGATGCGGTGGTCCAGGCCGAGGCGCTCGAAGATCCGCTGGTACGCGGCCCGGTGCAGGGCGTAGGACTCCGCGAGGCCCTCGTCGCTCACGTCGAAGGAGTACGAGTCCTTCATCTGGAACTCGCGGCCGCGCAGCACGCCGGACCGCGGCCGGGCTTCGTCCCGGTACTTGGTCTGGATCTGGTAGAGCATGACCGGCAGGTCCTTGTAGGACGTGCACTGGTCCTTCACCACCAGGGTGAAGATCTCCTCGTGGGTGGGGCCGAGGAGGTAGTCCGCGCCCTTGCGGTCCTTGAGCCGGAAGAGCAGGTCCCCGTACTCCGTCCAGCGCCCGCTGACCTCGTACGGCTCCTTCGGCAGCAGCGCCGGGAGCAGCACCTCCTGGGCTCCGATGGCGTCCATCTCCTCGCGGACGATGCGCGAGACGTTGTCGAGGACCTTCTTGCCGAGCGGCAGCCAGGTCCAGACGCCCGCGGAGCTGCGGCGGACGTATCCGGCGCGGACGAGGAGCCGGTGGCTGAGGGTCTCCGCGTCGGCCGGGTCCTCTCGGAGGGTCTTGGCCATGAGGCGGGACATGCGCTGCACGTGTTGCGATGACATGACGGGAGGCTACCCGGGGCACCCGGCCCCCCGGAAACCCGTTTCAAGCGCGGCGGAGCGGCAGCGGGGCTCCCATCACGGCGTACGGGAGGCTCGCGCTCGGGAAGTGCACCTGGCGGGCCAGGTCCGTGTAGCCGAGGGCGCGGTAGAGCCCGCGGGCCGGGCTCTCGGTGTCGATGGCGGAGAGGATGGAGCGGGGCTCCTCGGCGGCGTCGGTGAGCCGGGTGATGAGGGTGCGGCCGACGCCGTGGCCCTGGAAGCCGGGGTGGACGTGCAGCTCGGTGATCACGAAGGAACCGTCGAGCCAGCCGTCGTGCCCCTCGGCCCGCAGGTACGGCTCGACGACCGAGGACCACCAGTACGCCCGGTCGTTCGGCATCCCGTACACGAACCCGGCGAGCGCCCCGTCCTCGGTGTACGCACCGAGGGCACGGGCTCCGCGGCAGGTCATGTGGCGCTGCACGATGTAGCGCCGGATGCCGACCTCCTCCTCGCTGAGCCCGAAGGCCACGGCCTGCACGCGCAGCGCCTCGTCCACGCGGTCGGCGAGGTCGAGGGGACCGATGCGGAGTCCGGCGGGCCGGTCGGGGTCGTCGCCCCCGGGGGTAGGCAGCATGCGGCGACCTTACTGGGCGTTCCCCCACCCCGTCCGTACGGCCCCCACCCCTACCGCACTCGGCTCCGCCGGCGTGTGAGGCGCGTTCAGAAGAGCACGCTCATGAACGCGCCCACCTCATGGAACCCCACCCGCCGGTACGACGCCCGCGCCGCGGTGTTGAAGTCGTTGACGTACAGGCTCACCACGGGCGCGACATCGCGCAGCGCGAACTCGACGACGGCCGCCATCCCCCTCTCGGAGTGCCCGCGGCCGCGGAACTCGGGGTCCACCCACACGCCCTGGATCTGGCAGGCCCTGGCGGTCGCCGCGCCGATCTCCGCCTTGAAGACGACCTTGCCGTCCTCGATGCGGGCGAAGGAGCGGCCGGTGCCGACCAGCTCGGCCACCCGGGCCTGGTAGAGCAGCCCGCCGTCGCCCGCCATCGGTGAGACGCCGACCTCCTCGGTGAACATGGCCACGCAGGCGGGCATGATCAGGTCCATCTCGTCCTTGCGGATCCGCCGCACGAGCGGGTCGGGGCGCACGTCCGCGGACGCCCGCTCGGTGACCATGAGCGGCTGGTGGGAGCGGACGTCGCGGGCAGGTCCCCAGCTGGGCTCCAGGAGCCGCCACAGCAGCCGGGTGGCGTCGGCGGGGCCCACGATGGAGGAGCAGCGGCGGCCGGTGCGGCGGGCCCGGTCGGCGAAGGCGCGGACGGCGTCGGAGTCGGCGCAGACGGGGACCAGGTTGGCGCCCGCGTAGCAGAGGGAGCGCAGCTCGCCGTCGGCGTAGTAGCCCCACATCTCGCCGCCCAGACGCCAGGGGTCGAGTCCGGCGACCTGGACCCGGGAGGTGACGAAGGCGTTCTCGACCGGCTCGCGTCCGAGGACTTCGAGGGCGGCGTCGAGATCACTGGGCTCAAGGACCCGGGTGGTGGTCTGCGTCAACACTGGGGCCTCACCATACAAGTCTGCTGATCTCCGAACTGTACCCGCCGCCACCGGAGCATGCCTGGTCCCACGGGTCACGAAAAAGCCCCGGCCCCGCCCGCGAGCTGCGGGAACGGGGCCGGGGCCGATGCGTGCGGGGCGCCGCCGGGGCGCCCGGGGTGCTCAGACGCCGATGGCGACGGTGGGCTCGCCGGACATCACGCCGTCCTTCTCCATCTGCTCGGCGATCTTCATCGCCTCTTCGATGAGGGTCTCCACGATCTTCGACTCGGGGACGGTCTTGATGACCTCGCCCTTCACGAAGATCTGGCCCTTGCCGTTGCCGGAGGCGACACCGAGATCGGCCTCGCGGGCCTCGCCCGGGCCGTTGACGACGCAGCCCATGACGGCGACGCGCAGCGGGACCTCCATGCCCGTGAGGCCCGCCGTGACCTCCTCGGCCAGCTTGTAGACGTCCACCTGGGCGCGGCCGCAGGACGGGCAGGAGACGATCTCCAGGCGGCGCGGCTTGAGGTTCAGCGACTCCAGGATCTGGATGCCGACCTTGATCTCCTCGACCGGCGGGGCCGAGAGGGAGACGCGGATGGTGTCGCCGATGCCCTCGGAGAGCAGCGCGCCGAAGGCGACGGCGGACTTGATGGTGCCCTGGAAGGCGGGGCCGGCCTCGGTGACGCCGAGGTGCAGCGGGTACGTGCACTGGGCGGCGAGCTGGCGGTAGGCGTTGACCATGACGACCGGGTCGTTGTGCTTGACCGAGATCTTGATGTCGCTGAAGCCGTGCTCCTCGAAGAGCGAGGCCTCCCACAGCGCGGACTCGACCAGCGCCTCGGGGGTGGCCTTGCCGTACTTCTTGAGCAGCCGGGCGTCGAGGGAGCCGGCGTTGACGCCGATGCGGATCGGAGTGCGCGCGTCGTTGGCGGCCTTCGCGATCTCCTTGACCTTGTCGTCGAACTGCTTGATGTTGCCCGGGTTCACGCGGACGGCGGCGCAGCCGGCGTCGATCGCGGCGAACACGTACTTGGGCTGGAAGTGGATGTCGGCGATGACCGGGATCTGCGACTTCTTCGCGATGACGGCGAGGGCGTCGGCGTCGTCCTGGGTCGGGCAGGCCACGCGGACGATGTCGCAGCCGGAGGCGGTCAGCTCGGCGATCTGCTGGAGCGTGGCGCCGATGTCGGAGGTCCGGGTGGTCGTCATCGACTGCACCGAGATCTGTGAGTCGCCGCCGACGGCCACCGAGCCGACCTGGATCTTGCGGCTGACCCTGCGGTCGGCAAGCTTCGTCGGCACGGCCGGCATTCCGAGAGAGATGGCAGTCATCTGCTGTGCAACCCCAAGGTGTGGATCAAGGTCCCGAGATCGGCGGGCTCCAGGTTTCGAGATTACGCCAACCACGGGGCGGCCCATGCATCCGAGGGCCCGGAACACCCGAACGTAGGGAGCCGGGCACGAAGCGTGCCCGGCTCCCCGTCCGGCCGGCGTACATGCGGACGTACTAGGTGATCTTGATCGGGTTCACCACGTCGGCCACGAGCACGAGCAGCGTGAAGCAGACGAACACGCCGGCCACCACGTACGCGGCGGGCATCAGCTTCGCCACGTCGAACGGGCCGGGGTCCGGGCGCCGGAAGACCCGGGCCACGGTGCGCCGGACCGACTCCCACAGGGCGCCCGCGATGTGCCCGCCGTCGAGCGGGAGCAGCGGCAGCATGTTGAACAGGAACAGCGAGAGGTTGAAGAACCCGACGAGCTGGAGGAAGAACACCAGCCGCTGCTCTGCCGGGATGTCCAGGGTGGCGATCTCGCCGCTGATCCGGGCCGCGCCGACGATGCCCATCGGGGAGTCGGGCTCGCGCTCGGCTCCGCTGAAGGCCGCGTCCCACAGGGCCGGGACCTTGGCGGGCAGCTTGAGCAGCCCCTGGACGCTGTTGTCGACGACCTCGCCCATGTGGTCCACGGACTGGCCGAAGGACAGCGGGGCGATCTCGCTCTTCGGGCTGAAGCCGAGCCAGCCGGCCGTCACGTACCGGCCCTTGACGTACCCGCCGTGGCCGTCCGTCTTGGCGACCTTGTTCTCGATCAGGTTGACCGGCAGGGTCTGCTGCTTCCCGTCCCGGACGACCGTGACGGTGGCGGGGCCGACCGTGTCGCGGATCTGCTTCTGCAGGGCGGCCCAGTCGGCCACCTTGCGGCCGTTGAACGCCACGATCCGGTCCCCGGCCAGCAGACCGGCGGCCTTGGCCGGGGCGACCGGGTCGCCGGCCTTGCAGATCTCGCGCTTCTCGCTCTGCTGGATGACGCACGGCGAGACGCTCGCGACCTGCGTGGTCGTCTGGTTGATCCCGAAGCTCATCCAGACGCCGAAGAAGATCGCCAGCGCCAGCACCAGGTTCATGAACGGGCCCGCGAACATCACGATCACGCGCTTCCACGGCCTGCGCGTGTAGAACAGCCGCGTCTCGTCGCCGGGCTGGAGCTCCTCGTACGCCGCCGAGCGCGCGTCCTCGATCATCGAGCGGAAAGGCGAGGTCGACCGGGCAGTCACCTTGCCGTCCTCGCCGGGCGGGAACATCCCGATCATGCGGATGTAGCCGCCCATCGGGATGGCCTTGATCCCGTACTCGGTCTCGCCCTTGTGGCGCGACCAGATGGTCGGGCCGAAGCCGACCATGTACTGGGGCACGCGGATGCCGAACAGCTTGGCCGTCGAGAGGTGGCCGAGCTCGTGCCAGGCGATGGAAACGAGCAGCCCGAATACGAAGATGAGTATTCCGAGCACCGTCATGAGTGCTGTCATGCGCGCGCCTCCACGGCGGCCCGGGCCGCCATCTCCTGTGCCCGGGCCCTGGCCCAGGTCTCCGCTTCGAGGACGTCTGCGACCGTGAGAGAAGTTCCCGCGTCCGGCGTCCCGTGCTCATCGACCACGGCAGAGACCGTATCCATGATTGCTGTGAACGGCAGCCGACCGGCCAGGAACGCCTCCACGCACTCCTCGTTCGCCGCATTGAACACGGCGGGGGCGGTGGAGCCCAGGGTACCCACGTGCCGGGCCAGTCCCACCGACGGGAAGGCCTCGGTGTCGAGGGGGAAGAACTCCCAGGTCGACGCCTTGGTCCAGTCGAAGGCGGGGGCCGCGTCCGGGACGCGCTCGGGCCAGCCGAGGCCGATCGCGATGGGTCCGCGCATGTCCGGCGGGGTGGCCTGGGCGAGCGTGGAGCCGTCGGAGAACTCCACCATCGAGTGGACGTACGACTGCGGATGGACCACGACCTCGATGCGGTCGAAGGGGATGTCGTAGAGCAGGTGCGCCTCGATGACCTCCAGCCCCTTGTTGACCAGGGTCGCCGAGTTGATGGTGATCACCGGGCCCATGGCCCAGGTGGGGTGCGCGAGGGCGTCCTTGACGGTGACGCCGGCCAGCTCGGCGCGGGTGCGGCCGCGGAAGGGCCCGCCGGAGGCGGTGACCACGAGCTTGCGCACATCGGCCCGGGTGCCGGCGGCGAGGGCCTGGAAGAGGGCCGCGTGCTCCGAGTCGACCGGGATGATCTGGCCGGGCTTCGCGAGGGCCTTGACCAGCGGGCCGCCGACGATCAGCGACTCCTTGTTGGCCAGGGCCAGGGTGCGGCCCGCCCGCAGTGCGGCGAGGGTGGGCGCGAGGCCGATGGAACCGGTGATGCCGTTGAGGACGGTGTGGCACTCGGAGGCGGCGAGCTCGGTCGCCGCGTCGGGCCCGGCCAGGATCTCGGGCAGCGGCTCGGAGGCGCCGTACTGGGCGTTCAGCGCCTCCTTCAGGGCCGGTACGACGTCCTCGCGGGCGACGGCCACGGTGTTCACGCGCAGCTGCCGGGCCTGCTCGGCCAGCAGCCCGACGCGCCCTCCGGCGGCGGACAGCGCGGTCACCCGGAACCGGTCGGGGTTGCGCAGGGCGAGGTCGATGGCCTGGGTCCCGATGGACCCGGTGGACCCGAGGATGACGATGTCCCGCCGGCCGGCCGCGGGGTCGAAGAGGAGGTGCGGATCGGCGAGGGGGGCTGGGCGGTCGCTCATGCCCCCATTGTTGCCGCAACTCAGGAGCGGTTGGACACGGAGTCCCCGTGAACGGCGCCTGCGAGCAGTTCGGGCAGCGTCCCGGCGAAGTCCGGGAGCGCGCGGGCGGCCCGCCACCAGGCGTCGGCGTCCCCGCCGAGGGCGGCTTCGAACAGCCGGTCCGCCTCGGCGCGGGCGGCGAGGACCGCCGGGTGGTGGTCGTGGCGGTCGGGGTGGTCCACCTCCCCCAGCCAGTGGCCCTCGTCCAGGGCCCAGGCGGCGGGGGCCTTGTGCCGGATCACGTCGGCGCCGGCCAGGATGCCGTCGTCGAGGCAGGCGCGGACCCACCGGATGTCCTCGCGCAGATCGCCCATGGCGTTGGGCACCCCGAGGCTCGCGAGGGCCAGCTCGCGGTTCACGCTGTCGTCCGGCTCCCGGGCGGAGCCGGGCGCAAGGGCGTCCACGGCCTCGGCGAGGCCGGGTATCGCGGCCTGCGGCTGCGGCGGCGCGGCCCCGGCGGCGACCGCGGCCGCCAGCTCGGGCAGGGTGCCGGTGAACCCGGGGGCGTGCCGCTGCAGCTCGGCCCACAGGCGCGGGTCGTCGCCGAGCGCCGGGCGGAGCACCCGCAGCAGGGCCGAGCGCATCCCGGCCCACTCGGCCAGGTTCCAGCCGAGGCCGCCGGCGGCGTGGGCCTGCCCGAGCAGCAGGGCCCGGTGGGCCGGTGCGACGGCCGCCGCGAGCTCGTCGAAGGTCAGGGTGCCGGTCCGGACGGCGCGGACCGCCGGCCGGTGCCATGCCGGTCCGTACGAGGCCTGCGCGCGGGTGTCGAGCAGTGCGAGCCTGGCCCGCCGGTCCAGATCGGCGACCAGCAGCAGGGCCTCCACTGAGCCGGGCGGCAGTGGGGTGCGGGCGTGCTCGCGCAGCAGGGTCTCGGGGTCGAGCTCGTACGGGAGGGCCAGTACGTCGAGCGGGATGCGAGGCCGGCGGCTGCCGTGCCGGCGCAGCAGCCCGATGAGCTCGGGGCCGGTCAGCGGCGGCCCGACAGGCTCCGCAGACGGCCCGGCATGCTCTGCACCGGTCGGCGGCGGCCCGAGCGGGCGGCGGAGCTCGGCGCCGAGGGTGGCGAGCAGTTCCGGAGAGGGGCCGGGGCGGGCCGCGTACCGCGCAGGGCCGGGGAGGCCGGGCAGGGGGCGGCCGTGCACCTGCGGGCTGCGGGCGATGGCGCGGCGGTCCTCGTCGGTGCCCTCGCGCAGCAGCAGGGTGACCGCGGAGGCCGGGAGGTATTCGTCCCGGCACAGGAACCGGCGGGTGGGCGCGTCCAGCCGCCCGAGGAGGTCGGCGGCGACGGCGTCCGGTGCGTGGCGCAGCAGGAGCGCCACGCACCAGGCGAGCCGTCGGCTCTCCCTGTCCACGTTCACATGCATCCGCTTTCCCGGGTTCCCTGTCGCCAGTGTCGTACGCCTGACGGGCACCCGGCGATGATCGCAGGTCAGCGGATGGGGCGGTGGACGTTCTTCTGAGTCGACGGGCCGGGGGTGGCGTCCGCGATCCAGGGGCCGTCGCCGGAGGGGTCGAGCACGCCCTCCTCGAGCCAGGTGTAGGTGCCGGAGAGCACCCCGGCGACGACCTTGCGGTCCAGGTCGTCGGTGTTGGACCAGAGCCGGCCGAAGAGCTCCTCGACGCGGATCCGGGACTGCCGGCAGAAGGCGTCGGCCAGCTGGTAGGCCTCGCGGCCGTGCTCCCCCGAGGCGCGCAGGTGCTCCGCGCGCACGCAGGCGGCGCTCATCGCGAAGAGCTCGGCGCCGATGTCGACGATCCGGCCGAGGAAGCCCTGCTTGGTCTCCATGCGGCCCTGCCAGCGGGACATGGCGTAGAAGGTGGACCGGGCGAGTTTGCGGGCGCTGCGCTCGACGTAGCGCAGGTGGACGGAGAGGTCGGGGTGGCCGCCGGGGTGGAAGGCGCGGTACGCGCCGGGGACCTGGCCGGGGCCGGTGGCGAGCTTGGGCAGCCAGCGGGCGTAGAACCCGGCGGCGCGGGCTCCGGCCTTGGCCTTGTCGCCGAGCGCCTTCTCGGGGTCGATGAGGTCGCCGGCGACCGACAGGTGGGCGTCGACGGCCTCGCGGGCGATCAGCAGGTGCATGATCTCGGTGGAGCCCTCGAAGATCCGGTTGATGCGCAGGTCGCGCAGCATCTGCTCGGCGGGGACGGCGCGCTCGCCGCGGGCGGCCAGCGACTCGGCGGTCTCGAAGCCGCGCCCGCCGCGGATCTGGACGAGCTCGTCGGCCATCAGGCAGGCCATCTCGCTGCCGTAGAGCTTGGCGAGGGCGGCCTCGATGCGGATGTCGTTGCGGTCCTCGTCGGCCATCTGGGAGGCCAGGTCGACGACCGCTTCGAGGGCGAAGGTGGTGGCGGCGATGAAGGAGATCTTGGCGCCGACGGCCTCGTGCCGGGCGACCGGACGGCCCCACTGCTCGCGCACGCCCGACCACTCACGGGCGATCTTCAGGCACCACTTCCCGGCGCCGACGCACATGGCGGGCAGGGACAGCCGGCCGGTGTTCAGGGTGGTCAGCGCGATCTTGAGCCCGGCGCCCTCGGCGCCGATGCGCTGCGAGGCGGGCACCTTGACCCGGTGGAAGCGGGTGAGGCCGTTCTCCAGGCCGCGCAGGCCCATGAAGGCGTTGCGGTGCTCGACGGTGATCCCGGGGGAATCGGCTTCGACGACGAAGGCGGTGATCCCGCCGCGGTGGTTCTCCGACTTCGGCACCCGGGCCATCACCACCAGCAGGTCCGCGACGACCCCGTTGGTGGTCCAGAGCTTCACCCCGTCGAGGACGTACCCGTCCTCGCCGTCGGGGACGGCGGTGGTGGCCAGCCGCGCCGGGTCGGAGCCGACGTCCGGCTCGGTGAGCAGGAAGGCGCTGATGGCGGTGGTCGCGCAGCGAGGCAGGAAGGTTTCCTTCTGCTCCTGCGTGCCGAACATCTTCAGCGGCTGCGGGACGCCGATCGACTGGTGGGCGGAGAGCAGGGCCCCGATGGCGGGGCTGACCGAGCCGACGAGGGCCAGCGCCTTGTTGTAGTACACCTGGGTGAGGCCCAGGCCCCCGTACTTGGGGTCGATCTTCATGCCGAGGGCCCCGAGCTCCTTGAGCCCGCGCACGGTCTCGTCGGGGATCTTGGCCTCGCGCTCGATGCGCGCGCTGTCGATCTCGGTCTCGCAGAACGCCCGCAGCCGGGCCAGGAAGGCCTCGCCGCGCCGGACGTCTTCGTCCGCCGGCATCGGGTGCGGGTGGATCAGGTCGAGCCGGAAGTGCCCCAGGAAGAGTTCCTTGGCGAAGCTGGGCTTGCGCCAGTCCTGTTCCCGGGCCGCTTCCGCGACCTGCCGTGCCTCGCGCTCGGTCACCTTGGGCTGTGTTGCGGACATGAGGGGACTCACCTCGCCGCCGGAGTCGGTGTTACCGGCCTACTGGCCGGTGCTACCTGTGAGTCGTACCCTCTCCGGCCCTCCGGGAAAAGCCGGGGCGGTCCGAGTGAGGGAAAACCGGCCCGCCCGCGGGGCTACCGCCTGGCGAGTGAGTCGAAGGGCCGCGGGTCACCGCGAACCGAGCCGAAGAGAAAAGGGGACGGCCGGAGCCCCCGCACAGTAGGCTCCGGCCGTCGGCTTTCGGGCCGTACGAGAATCAGATGTCGAGGCCGGTCAGGACCAGGACTCGCTCGTACGTGTAGTCGTCCATCGCGTAGCGGACACCCTCGCGGCCCACACCGGACTGCTTGACGCCGCCGTACGGCATCTGGTCGGCGCGGTAGGACGGCGCGTCGCCGACGATCACACCGCCGACCTCGAGCTCGCGGTGGGCGCGGAACGCGGTCTGGATGTTCCGGGTGAAGACGCCGGTCTGCAGGCCGAACTTCGAGTCGTTGACGGCGGCGAAGGCCTCGTCGGTGTTCTCGACCTTCGTCAGCGTCAGCACCGGCCCGAAGACCTCCTCGACGGCGAGGGTGGTATCGGCGGGCAGGTCGGCGATGACGGTCGGCTCGTACGAGGCACCCTCGCGCTTGCCGCCGGTGAGCAGCTTGGCTCCGGCGGAGATCGCCTCGTCGACCCAGGTCTCGACCCGCTTGGCGGCGTCCTCGGAGACGAGGGGGCCGACGTCGGTGGCGGAGTCGGAGGGGTCGCCGGTGACCTGGGCCTGGACCTTCGTGACGACCTTCTCGACGAGGCGGTCGTAGACGGAGGCGTCGGCGATCACGCGCTGCACGGAGATGCAGGACTGGCCGGCCTGGTAGTTCGAGAAGGTCGCGATACGGGTCGCGGCCCAGTCGAGGTCGGCCTCGGAGGACCAGTCGTCCAGGACCACGGCGGCGGCGTTGCCGCCGAGCTCCAGGGTGCAGTGCTTGTGGGGCACCGACTGCTGGATGGCGTAGCCGACCTTGTCGGAGCCGGTGAAGGAGATGACGGGCAGGCGCTCGTCCTTCACCAGGGCCGGCATCTTGTCGTTGGCGACCGGCAGGACCGACCAGGAACCGGCCGGGAGGTCGGTCTCGGCGAGCAGCTCACCCAGGATCAGGCCGGAGAGCGGGGTGGCCGGGGCCGGCTTCAGGATGATCGGCGCGCCGACGGCGATGGCCGGGGCCACCTTGTGGGCGCACAGGTTCAGCGGGAAGTTGAACGGCGCGATGCCGAGGACCGGGCCCTTGACGAAGCGGCGGGTCAGCGCGAGACGGCCGACGCCGCCGGCGTCGGTGTCGAGGCGCTGGGCCTCTCCGCCGTTGAAGCGGCGGGCCTCTTCGGCGGCGAAGCGGAACACGGACACCGCACGGCCGACCTCACCGCGGGCCCACTTGATGGGCTTGCCGTTCTCGGCGGAGATCAGCTGGGCGATCTCCTCGGTGCGCTCGGCGAGGCGCTTGGACACGTGGTCCAGGGCGGCGGCACGGACATGGGCGGGAGTCGCGGAGAACTCGGCCGTCACGGCGTACGCCGCGGCCACGGCCTCTTCGACCTGGGCGTCGGTGGGCACGCTGACGGTGCCGACGAGCCGGTTGTCCCACGGGGAGTGGACGTCGAAGCTGTCCTCGCCGGTGGCCTGGCGGCCGGCGAGCCAGAAGGCGTGGGTGGAAGTCATGCGAATCCCGGCCCTTCGAGTGTGTGCGGGGTCCTTGTCCCCTCCACCGTAGGACTCCGTCCGGGATTCGGCGTTTATCCGGGGTGGAGCATGCCGGGCGCCGGCCGCGCCGGTTTGTCAGTGTCGCTCCGTTTCCCGGGCTCCGCGCAGCGGCAACCCGGTGGCTACGCCGCAGGCGAGGTGGCCTTGAGGGCGAGCCACAGCTCCATGCGGACGTCCGGGTCGTCCAGGGAGCGGCCCAGGATCTCCTCCACCCGCCGCATCCGGTACCGCAGCGTATGCCGGTGCACCCCGAGGTCGGCCGCCGCCGCATCCCACTGCCCGTGCCGCGACAGCCACGCCTGCAGGGACGCCACCAGATCCCCCCGCCCCTTCTCGTCGTGCTCGCGCAGCGCCCGCAACGTACCGTCCGCGAACGCCCGTACCGCGTCGTCCGCCAGCAGCGGGAGCACCGACCCCGCCGCCAGGTCCTCGTGTTCCACCATCGGCCGCCCCCGCCGCCGGGCCACGGCCAGCGCCTGGTCGGCCTGCTTGAAGGCCGCCGAAACCCCCGCAGGCACCGCGGCGGCGGACAGGCCGACCACCAGCTCGTCCGGCTCCGGACCCGTCGCCTCCCGCCCGCGCCGCGACTCCAGCGCCTCCGCGTGGTCCGCGCACGCCTGCACCGCCGAGCCCCCGTCGGCCGCCAGCACCACCAGCCGCCCCGGCTCCGGCACCACCAGCAGCGCCTCCCCCGCACGGGCTGCCGCCGACTCCACCGCATCGGCCAGCAGCGCCAGCCCCTCCGGCTGCGCCGTCCCCGGCAGCGCCGGCTCCGCCACGATCAGCCGGAACGGCGCCTCCAGCAGGGCCCCGTACAGGTCCCCGGCCACCGCCCGCGCATGCTCGGCCTCCCCGTCCAGCAGCATCCGCAGCACCGCCGCCCCGAGCCGGGACTCCGCGTCGTGCAGCGACCTCGACCGCTCCGTGGTCAGGGTCAGCAGCGCCACCGCCGAGTGCACGGCGTACCGCTCGGCCGTGCCCAGCGGGGCCCCGGTGCCGACGGCGAGCGCGCCGCGGGCCCGTCGGCCGGTCCCCAGCGACTGGAGCTCGACCCGGTCCTCCGTGCCGCCCACCACCGCGCTCGCCGGCGCCGGCCGCTCCCGCAGCCGCTCCACGTCGGGGGTCAGCCGGGCGGCGCGCCGGGCTGCCCACTCCGGGGCGGCCGCGACCACCGCGCCCGAGGTGTCGTACAGGGCGGCCCAGCCGTGCACGTGCGCCGCCAGCTTCGACAGCAGCTCGGCGGGGCCGTCGGCGGACAGCGCGGCCCGCGTCAGCTCCCGCTGTGCCTCGAAGCCGGCGGTCACCGCGCGGTACTGGTCCGCGGCGAGGGCCGCGGAGACGGCCTTGCTGATCGCGAGGAACGGGGTCCTGCGCGGCACCTCCAGCAGCGGCAGGTCCTCGGCCCGCGCGGCCTCGACCAGCGCCTCCGGGACCGCCTCGTAGTTCACGCCGACGGCGAAGCCGATGCCGACGACCCCGGCCGCGGCGAGGCGGCGTACGTACCGGCGCATCTCCTGCGGATCCTCCGCGTCCAGCTTCATCGCGGTGATCAGGAGCAGTTCCCCGCCCTCCATATAGGGGACGGGGTCGGCGAGCTCGCTGACGTGGGCCCAGCGGACGGGGGTGTCCAGGCGGCTCTCCCCCGCCCGGACGCTGAGCTTGAGCGCCGAGTGCTGGACGAGCGAGGCGAGAGTGAGCGGCATCGGGTACCAGGGGCCTTAGAGGTAAGGAGGGGCGCGGCGCGGAATTTCGCCTTGTCGTATGAACGACTCCCCTCGATTCTGCCACCTCGTACGGGTCGGCTCAGCCCGTCGCGGCCAGCCGGACCAGCAGCGGAGCCGCCCGCTCGCCGCGGACCGAGGTCAGCGAGAGCACGGCATGCCCCGGCGGAACGGTGTTGGCGAGGGCCGAGGCCGACCAGCGCTCGCGCTCCACCTGCCGCACCGTGACCGCGTCGGTCGTCACCGCCTTCCCGGTGATCAGCTTGCGCACGGCGTGCAGGGCTCGGGTGAAGGGCTGATCGGCGTAGACCGTCCGGCTCGTGACGTCCCGCGTCTCGACCAGCTCGGTGCCCCAGGCATCGGCGAAGCGCTTGCCGTCCCAGGTGGTGACCCCGGAGAAGGCCATCCGGCAGCCGACCGCCCCGAGCAGCGGGGTCCTGAGCGTTTCCGGTACGTCGTCCAGGGTGCGAAGCGCGAGCAGGACTCCGGCGTTCGCCGTGCGGAGCCTCTGTACTCCGCGAACGACATCGGGGGTGAGCGTGTGCGAAGCGTCGTCGAGGGCGAGGAAGGCGAAGAGGGAGCGGTCGGCCCGGGCCGTGGCGGAGGCGTTGAACTGCGCGAGGAGCAGCCGGGCCAACAACCGTGACGCGTCGGGATGACCGCGCTCCGGGAGGTCGACGCGGACCCGGATCGGATGTTCCAGGGCACGCATGGAGAAGGGCCGACCGGTGCCGGTGCTGTCGAAGAAGCCGTGGAAGGCGGGCCGGTCGAGCAACGCCACACGGTCGGCGAGAGCCGCCCCGGGATCGCTGTGGGCGGTGTGCTGGCGGGCACGGGCGTCGAGCTCGCGCAGCATCGTCCCGTGCCCGGCGCTCTCCAGCTCTTGGCGCAGTTCCGCGAGGGCGGCCGGCAGCTGGTCGAGCAGCGCCCGCAGCTCCGGAACGGTGGGAAAGCGGTCGTACGCGGCCCGGAAGGGGCCGAGGAGCTGGGCGAGGGCCGTGGCAGCCCGGCGTACGTCGATCCCCGGCGTGTCACCGACGAGCGCGTCGGCGAGGAGGGAGGCGGCCTCGTCGGGGTCGGTGGTGCCACCGTAGAGGTCGAGGTCATGGACGGACGCGGGGTCGCCGGGACGGACCACGATGTCGTAGGCCTCGTCGGGCCCCAGCCGGCTTCCGGCGGCACCGACGGCGATCACCGCCGCCTGTCCGGCGAGAGCCTGGAGCGCCAGAGACTCGACGACCGGCCGGACCAGCAGGCTCGTCTTTCCGGCGCCCGAAGGGCCGACGGCGAGAACCGAGGTGCCGAGGACCTCGGGGTCCAAGGCGAACCCGGTCCCGCGCCGCTCGTACGGGTTGGGCTCGGCGTCGGTGACCCGGCCGAGACGGACCTGCGCAACCGCCAGGTCGTGGCAGGCGGTTCGCAGCGGCAGGTCGCGCGCACCCGAGGGGTGGCCGCAGGCGGCGGCTCCCTTGGCCCGCACGGCGTGGACGAAGGCGGTGTGGCGCGAGGGGTCCACCACTACGGACTCCCAGGCGCGGCGGATCCGCGCGAGGTCGACGTCGTTCATGCGGCCCGCTTCGGCTTCGGCGGCCAGCCGGTCGGCGGACTCCCCCAGCCCGGCGGCTCGCAATTGCGGCCAGCCGACCGGATCCTCCGGACCACCCGGATCGCCCGGATCGCCCGGGGCGGCCGCAGGAGGGGCGGCCGGAGAGAGGAGATCCGCCAGCAGGGAGGCCCAGCCGCCAAGGCGGCCGAAGACGAGGATGACGGGGAGATAGATCAGGGCGTAGAGGGCGTAGGTGATCACCGAGGCGGCCGTGCTGCCGAGTTCCGCGTACGGCAGGTGCGCGAACGCCAGGGGATAGACCGACAGTGTCTTGTTCTCGATCAGCAGCACCACGACGAGGGCGGCGGCCGCCGCCCCCAGCGCCCGGTACCAAGGCCCCCGGGAAGCGACCAGTCGGTCGAAGGCCGCTCGCCACCCGCCGATCCTGGCGAAGCCGAGGAACATGCCCACGGTGCCCAGCAGCTCGTAGAGCTCCAGGGCGGCCATGCCGCGGTGGTCGACCGGCGCGCGCGTGAGGCCGTCGGTCCACCATCCGGCAGGGGTGAAGAAATAGAGGGGAGCCCCCAGGAAGGGGAGGTCTCCGGCAACGAAGAGCCGCCAGCAGACGAAGTAGACGAGGAAGGCGACGACGACCCGGGTCAGCACGGACCGGTCGGAGCCGGTGGGCTTCGGCTCTGCCGGGGTGTAGGCGTAACGCCAGATGCCCGGCTCCGCCGCCGGGCGGGGAGCACGCAGCCAGGCGGTGAAGGGGGGCTGGGCCGGCATCGGGCCCTCAGCCGCCGCGCCGGGTGCGTAGGCGGGTGGCGGCGGGGCCTTGGCCGGTCGTGGCGGGAGTACGGGCGGCGGTCCGGCGGGGCGGGGCACGTGGCCTCCGGCAGCCACTCCGTCAGGCGGACCACCGGGCCCGCGCTGGCTGTGGCCGTACGTGCCGTCGGTGTCCATGAAACCCCTGCCCCCTGCCCGTGCCTGCACTGCGTCGCTCAATGTAGTTGCCCGGAGGCGGCGATGGGCCCGTACCGGCCTCTACTGCCGCAGCGTCCACAAGACATGCGGCATGTCCTTCCTATGGCCGTCACGGACAAGGACACGCGGACACCACTCCCGAACGGAGCATGCCGTACCCCCTCCCCCGGGCCTAGCCTGCGGACAAAGACACAAGTGCGTCCGAAAACACCCCCCAGGAGCCCTCTATGACCGCTGTCCCGCAGGAGCGCCGCATCGTCACCGCGATCCCCGGCCCCAAGTCGCAGGAGCTGCAGGCCCGCCGTCTCGAGACGGTCGCCGGCGGCGTGGGCTCCGTGCTCCCCGTCTTCACGGCCCGCGCGGGCGGCGGCATCATCGAGGACGTCGACGGCAACCGCCTGATCGACTTCGGTTCCGGCATCGCCGTGACCTCCGTCGGCGCCTCCGCCGAGGCCGTCGTGCGCCGCGCCTCCGCTCAGCTCGCGGACTTCACCCACACCTGTTTCATGGTCACGCCGTACGAGGGCTACGTCGAGGTCTGCGAGGCCCTCGCCGAGCTGACCCCGGGCAACCACGCGAAGAAGTCGGCGCTGTTCAACTCCGGTGCCGAGGCCGTCGAGAACGCCGTCAAGATCGCCCGTGCGTACACCAAGCGCCAGGCCGTCGTCGTCTTCGACCACGGCTACCACGGCCGTACGAACCTGACGATGGCGCTGACCTCGAAGAACATGCCGTACAAGAACGGCTTCGGCCCGTTCGCCCCCGAGGTCTACCGCGTCCCGGTCGCCTACGGCTACCGCTGGCCCACCGGCGCCGAGAACTGCGGCCCCGAGGCCGCCGCCCAGGCGATCGACCAGATCACCAAGCAGATCGGCGCCGACAACGTCGCCGCGATCATCATCGAGCCGCTCCTCGGCGAGGGCGGCTTCATCGAGCCGGCCAAGGGCTTCCTCCCGGCGATCGTGAAGTTCGCCAACGACAACGGCATCGTCTTCGTCGCCGACGAGATCCAGTCCGGCTTCTGCCGCACCGGCCAGTGGTTCGCGTGCGAGGACGAGGGCATCGTCCCGGACCTGATCACCACCGCCAAGGGCATCGCGGGCGGTCTGCCGCTCGCCGCCGTGACCGGCCGCGCCGAGATCATGGACGCTGCGCACGCGGGTGGCCTGGGCGGCACCTACGGCGGCAACCCGGTGGCCTGCGCCGGTGCGCTCGGCTCCATCGAGACCATGAAGGAGCTCGACCTCAACGCCGCGGCGAAGAAGATCGAGTCCGTCATGAAGGCCCGCCTGACGGCCATGCAGGAGAAGTACGACATCATCGGCGACATCCGCGGCCGCGGCGCCATGATCGCGATCGAGCTGGTCAAGACCGACACTCCTGAAAACGTGGCCTCCAAGACCCCGTTCCCGGAGGCAGCCGGCGCGCTCGCCAAGGCCTGCCACGCCGAGGGCCTGCTCGTCCTCACCTGTGGCACCTACGGCAACGTGCTCCGCTTCCTCCCCCCGATCGTCATCGGCGAGGACCTGCTGAACGAAGGCCTGGACCTCATCGAGGCTGCGTTCGCGGCCATCGGCACGGACGTCTGAGCGACCCTCCGAACACAAGAGCCCGCCGGTACCCCCGGTAACGGGCGGAGCCTGTGAAGAAGATGTGGGGGGCCGATGGCAGGAGCGCGATCCTGCTGTCGGTCCCCTTTCCGCTGCCGTACGGTTTCTGCAGATGAGTGAGACACCCCGCTCCCGGGAAACCGGGGGCGACACCAGTACCGGGCTTCCCCAGCGCCGCACTGGGCCTGCGTTCGCGCACACTCCTCACCGATCGGACGGCCGTTCGCCCCAAACCCCCCGGGGCGCCCGGCAACCCGATCCGGGCGGCCGTCCCGGAACCATCCCCCCTGTTCCGGGACGGCCGGCCATTCTCCTCCTTCTCTCCCTGCTGGGGCTCGTCCTGACGACCTGGCAGGTCCTGGTCTCGGGTCCGCTGCTCACGCCGGACGAGCGCCTCAGCCGCGCCCTGGTCCGCACGGTCCCCGACTCCGTCACCGAGCGCCTCTCCGACCTCGGCAACGTCCCGGTCGCCGTGCCGGTCCTGGTGCTGGCGATGGCGTACTCCGTCCGGCGCTCCCGCGCCTGGGCCCCGGCCCTGACCGCGGGCCTGGCGATGGCCCTGGTCCCGGCCGTGATCGTGCCGCTGAAGGAGTGGACCGCCCGTCCGGGACCCCTGGAGCCGTGGGCCGCCGGCTACTACCCCTCGGGCCACACCGCCACCTCGGCCGTCGCCTACATCGGCGCGGCGCTGCTGATCGGCCCGCACACCCGCCGCGGGTGGCCGATGGCCGCCGCCCTCCTCCTGACGGCCGCCACGGTCACCGGGCTGATCCTGCGCGGCTGGCACTGGCCCCTGGACGTACTGGCCAGCTGCTTCCTGTGTACGCCCCTGCTGCTGGCCGTCGCCCACGCCGTACGCCGCGCTGTCGGACCCCGGGTCTAGGCTGACGCCCGATCTTGGACTTCTTCACAGCTGAGAGCGGGGGCGCGCCATGGGTGCGAGCGACTGGGACTACGTGACGGACTACGAGGGCAGCGTCGAGGCCTCGCTGACGGCCCTGCACGCGCGGGTGTTCGCAGAGGAGTTCGGGGAGCACGACGACTATCCGGACCTGGCCGCGCTGTGGGCCGACGCCGAGTTCATGGGCACGCAGGGCACGCACACGGTCCTGGACGTCGTGCGGGTCGACGCGGGCCCCGCAGAGGAGTACGCCGCGGTGCGGCCGCTGCCGGCCGACCGGGTCCTGCACCACTTCGGGACGGACCGGCCGACGGTGGCCCAGTACGAGGAGGCGACCGCGCGGGCGGGGCGGGCGATGAACCATCAGGAGTACACGGACAGCCTGTTCGGCGAGCCCGGACTGCGCTGGAGCGGGCTGTACGTCCTGCTCTACGCCGGAACCGGTGACGAGCCCAGCCACGTCGGCTTCCACGGCTCCACCGGCGACTAGGAGGTCCGGCCGGTCAGCCGCCGAAGTAGGCGTCGAAGTTCTTCGAGAACTCCCAGCCGCCGAAGCGGTCCCAGTTGATCGACCAGGTCATCAGGCCGCGCAGGGCGGGCCAGGTGCCGTGTGTCGCGTAGGTGCCGCAGTCGGTCTTCTTCGTCAGGCAGTCCAGCGCCTTGTTCACCTCGGCGGGCGAGGTGTGGCCGTTGCCCGCGTTCGTCGTGGCCGGGAGGCCGATCGCCACCTGGTCCGGGCGCAGCGGCGGGAAGACGCGCGCGGTGTTGCCCGCGACCGGGAACCCGGTGAGCAGCATGTCGGTCATGGCGATGTGGAAGTCGGCCCCGCCCATGGAGTGGTACTGGTTGTCGAGGCCCATGATCGAGCCCGAGTTGTAGTCCTGGACGTGGAGCAGGGTGAGGTCGTCGCGCAGGGCGTGGATGACCGGGAGGTAGGCGCCGGCACGCGGGTCCTGGCCGCCCCAGGGGCCGGAGCCGTAGTACTGGTAGCCGAGCTGGACGAAGAAGGTCTCCGGGGCCATGGTCAGGACGAAGGCCGGGCCGTACTTGGCCTTCAGCGTCCTGACGGCCGAGATCAGGTTGACGATCACCGGGGTGGTGGGGGCGCGGAAATCGGTGTCGCCCGTCGCCAGGGAGAGCGAGTGGCCCTCGAAGTCGATGTCGAGCCCGTTGAGCCCGTACTCGTCGATGATGGTGCTGACGGAGGACACGAAGGTGTCGCGGGCGGCCGTGGTGGCGAGCTGGACCTGGCCGTTCTGGCCGCCGATCGAGATCAGGACCTTCTTGCCGGCCGCCTGCTTGGCCTTGATGGCGGCCTTGAACTCGGCCGGGGATTCCACACCCGGGCATTCGCTCGCCGGGCAGAGCGAGAAGCGGATGTCCCCCGAAGTCACCGACGTCGGTTCGCCGAACGCGAGGTTGATGACGTCCCAGGAGGCGGGGACGTCGGCCATCCGGACGTAGCCGGAGCCGTTGGCGAAGCTCGCGTGGAGGTACCCGACCAGGGCGTGGGCCGGGAGGCCGGGGTTGCCCGGGTTGCCGCCTCCGCTCGTCGTGGAGGCCGAGACGGGGGCGCTCTTCGCGGACTCGCCGGCCGCGTTCACTGCGCTGACCTGGAAGGTGTACGAGGTGGACGCGGCGAGTCCGGTGACCGTCGCCGAGGTGCCGGTGACGCTCACGAGCGCGGCGCCGTCCCGGTGGAGCTTGTACGAGGTGGCGCCGGATGCGGCCGCCCAGGAGAGGTCGATGCTGCTCGCGGTGGCGCCGGATGCGGTCAGGCCGGTGGGGGCGGCCGGGGGCTGGGGCTGGCCGGGTCCGGAGCCGCCCGGGTCGGGGCCGACGAGCGTGACGTCGTCCGTGAGGTGCGCCGGCTGGCCGTACCAGCCGTGCGTGTAGATCGTCACGGAGGTGGTGGCCGCGCCCGTGCGGAACGTCGTGCTCAGCTGCTTCCAGGCGCCGGGGGTCTGCGTCCAGGCGGACACGTCGGTGGTGCCGGTCCCGGCCGCGCCGAGGTAGACGTACGCGCCCTGCACCCAGGCGCCGAGCGTGTACGTCGAATCGGGCTTGACGGTGACGGTCTGAGAGCAGCGGGCGTTGTCCTGGCCGGCCGGGGTGGCCTTGAGGGCGGAACTGCCGCCGTGGACCGGGGTGGTGACGACGGCTCCGCTGCCGGCCGAGCAGCTCCAGCCGTCGAGTCCGGCTTCGAAGCCGCCGTTGCGGGCGAGGTCGGCGTCGGCCGCGGCGGCCGGCTGGCCCGCGGCGAGGAAGCCGGCCATCGCGAGGGCGGCTGCGGTGAACCGGGCGGTGATTCTGGTGGGGGGTCTGCGCACAACTGCCTCCGGAACATGGGGGGATGGAGCCAGGCCGCCGGTGATGCCGGCAGCGGCGCCCAACATGGTCCAGACCAATACCCTTGTCAAGGCCCCCGGCTCTCCTCCCCCACCGCCCGGGCCGCGGCCTCGTGCATCGCGAGCTCCAGCAGCACCGGATCGGTGAGCGTCCCGCGGCCGTCCGGGACCACCAGCCAGCGCACCCCGCCCGTGTTCCGGCCGGGGTACGGGACCACGATCCAGGTCCCGCGCCCGGCTCCCCGTACGCCGGTGGCGATCCAGCGGGACGCCGTACCCGGGGGCACGAAGAAGCCCAGCCGCGAGTCGGCGAAGTCGGCGAGCACCGGGCCGGGCCGGTGGAGGAACTGCGTCAGGACGTCGAGGGCGGCCTGTCCCAGCTCGCCGGGCAGGATCAGCACGTCCCAGTGCCGGCCGGCGGGCAGCAGGGCCACCCCGAGGGGGTTGCGCTCCCACTCCCACCGGCAGGCTTCGGGGTCCGGCGCCACCGACACGAGCCATTCCACCGCGGTCCTGATCTCCGAGCCCTGCATCGCCCGGCCTCCGTTCTCTGGGGTGAGGCGTCCTCACCGGGAGAGAGCGGGGCCGGGCCCTGCGATGACGCGGGTTTCGTCACCCCGTGGTGGTGAAGCGGCTCACGGCGTGAACCGCGGCGCGCGCCGGGGGCGTACGGGGCATCGTGCGGTCATGGGCCCCGGTCAGCTGTCGAAGCCGAGGCCGAGCTTGTCCAGGGCCTTCAGCCACAGGTTGCGGCGCCCGCCACGGGCGTCCGCCCGGGCCAGGGACCACTTGGTGAGGGTGATCCCGGTCCACGCGAAGGGCTCCGGCGGGAACGGCATCGGCCGGGACTTCACCATCTCCAGCTCGGTCCGCTCGGTGCGGGCCCCGTTCAGCAGGTCCAGCATCACGTCGGCGCCGAAGCGGGTGGCGCCGACGCCGAGCCCGGTGTAGCCGGCCGCGTAGGCGACCTTGCCGCCGTGCGCGGTGCCGAAGAAGGCGGAGAAGCGGGAGCAGGTGTCGATGGCCCCGCCCCAGGCGTGGCTGAACTTGATGCCCTCCAGCTGCGGGAACGCGCTGAAGAAGTGCTGCGCGAGCTTCAGGTACGTCTCGGGGCGGTGGTCGTACTCGGAGTCGAGCTTGCCGCGGTAGGGGTAGATGGCGTCGTAGCCGCCCCACAGGATGCGGTTCTCCGGGGTGATGCGGAAGTAGTGGAACTGGTTGGCGCTGTCGCCCAGGCCCTGGCGGTTCTGCCAGCCGATGGCCCCCAGCTGTTCGGCGGTCAGCGGTTCGGTCATCAGCGCATAGTCGTAGACCGGGACCGTGAACGGGCGGATCCGCTTGACCAGGGACGGGAAGATGTTCGTGCCCAGCGCCACCCGCCGGGCGTAGATCCGCCCGTACGGGGTGCGCACGGCCATCCCGGCGCCCGAGGAGGCCAGCGACAGCCCGCGGGTGTTCTCGTAGATCCGCACACCCAGCGACAGGCAGGCCTCCTTCAGGCCCCAGGCGAGCTTGGCGGGGTTGAGCATGGCGACGCCGTCGGTGTCCCACAGGCCCGCGAGGAACGACGGCGAGTCGACCTCGGCGCGCAGCTCCTCGCGGTCCAGCCAGCGCGAGCCGCCCGCGAGGCCCAGCTTCCCGGCCTCCTCGTACAGCTCGCGCAGCTCCTCGACCTGGTGGGGCTCGGTGGCCACGTCGATCTCGCCGGTGCGCTCGAAGTCGCAGTCGATGCCGTAGCGGGCGATGGCCGCCTCGATCTCGTCGAGGTTGCGGGCGCCCAGCTCCTCCAGCTTGGCGAGCTCGCCCGGCCAGCGGGCCATGCCGTTGGCGAGGCCGTGCGTGAGGGAGGCGGCGCAGAAGCCTCCGTTGCGTCCGGAGGCGGCCCAGCCCGCCTCCTTCGACTCGATCAGGACGACGTCCCGGGCGGGGTCGCGCTCCTTGGCGATCAGCGCGGTCCACAGTCCGCTGTACCCGCCGCCGATGACGAGCAGGTCGCAGGCCTCGTCCGAGGTCAGCGCCGGCTGTGCGGCGGGCTTGCCGGGGTCGTCCAGCCAGTACGAGACCGGCAGTGCTTCTGAAAGCGATTGAGCAACACTTCGCATGGCGACTGGGGCCATGGCTTCCAACTCCCTACAGAGTTACTTGGGCTGTGCGTTCTTGCGGCGGTTCCCGACCATCTGGCCGGTGAGCACCACCAGCACCGCGATGACGAACATCGCCGTGCCGATGACGTTGATCTGGACAGGCGTACCGCGCTGGGCCGATCCCCACACGAACATGGGGAAGGTGACGGTGTTGCCCGAGTTGAAGTTGGTGATGATGAAGTCGTCGAACGAGAGCGCGAAGGAGAGCAGCGCGCCTGCGGCGATACCGGGTGCCGCGATCGGCAGGGTGACCCGTACGAAGGTCTGCACCGGGCCCGCGTAGAGGTCGCGGGCGGCCTCCTCCAGCCGCGGGTCCATCGACAGGACGCGCGCCTTGACGGCTGCGACGACGAAGCTGAGGCAGAACATGATGTGGGCGATCAGGATCGTCCAGAAGCCGAGCTGGATGCCCATGTTCAGGAAGAGCGCGAGCAGCGAGGCCGCCATCACGATCTCGGGCATGGCCATGGGCATGAAGATCAGCGAGTTGACCGCGCCGCGCGCCCGGAAGCGGTAGCGGACGAGCGCGAAGGCGATGGCCGTACCGAGGACGGTCGCGACGACGGTGGCCCACACGGCGATCTGGAGCGACAGGGACAGGGAGCCGCACAGGTCGGCGACCCCGCAGGGGTCCTTCCAGGCGTCCAGTGAGAACTCCTGCCAGGCGTAGTTGAACCGCCCGACGGGGTTGTTGAAGGAGAAGACCGTCACGACGACGTTCGGCAGGATCAAGTACGCGAGCGTGCCGAGTCCGAAGATGACGACGAGATTGCGCCGGAGCCAACGCATCAGACCAGGTCCTCCGTCCCCGCTCGGCGGATGTAGATGGTGACCATGATCAGCACGATGGCCATGAGGATGAAGGACAGCGCGGCGGCCGTCGGGTAATCGAGGATGCGCAGGTACTGCGACTGGATGACGTTGCCGATCATCCGGGTGTCCGTGGAGCCGAGCAGCTCGGCGTTCACGTAGTCGCCGCTCGCCGGGATGAAGGTGAGCAGGGTCCCGGAGACCACGCCCGGCATCGAGAGCGGGAAGGTCACCTTCCGGAAGGTGGTGGCGGGGCGGGCGTACAGGTCCCCGGCCGCCTCGTGGAGGCGGGTGTCGATCCGCTCCAGGGAGGTGTAGAGCGGAAGGATCATGAAGGGCAGGAAGTTGTACGTCAGACCGCAGACGACGGCGAGCGGCGTGGCGAGCACCCGCTCGCCCTCGGTCATCCCGAGCCAGCTGGTGACGTCCAGGACGTGCAGGGTGTTGAGGACCTCCACCACCGGGCCGCCGTCGGCCAGGATCGTCTTCCAGGCGAGCGTGCGGATCAGGAAGCTGGTGAAGAACGGCGCGATGACCAGCACCAGCAGCAGGTTGCGCCAGCGGCCCGCCTTGAACGCGATCAGGTAGGCCAGCGGGTACCCGAGCAGCAGGCACAGGACGGTCGCGGTGCCGGCGTACAGCAGGGAGCGCAGGAACTGCGGGTAGTACTCGGTGAGGGCGTCCCAGTACGTCTGGAAGTGCCAGGTGACCTGGAAGCCCTCTTCGAGGGAGCCCGTCTGCACCGACGTGGAGGCCTGGTAGATCATCGGCAGGACGAAGAAGACCAGCAGCCACAGGATGCCGGGGATCAGCAACCAGTACGGGACGAGCCGCTTGCGCAGCGACGGCTTGTGGACCGGGGGTTCGGTGGTGGCTTCGGCCTCCGGCGGCGCGGCGGTGGCGGTCATGCGCCCTCCTCGACCGTCTCGATGCCCGCGTCGATGTCTTGTGCGGCGTCGAGCCCGAACGTGTGCTCCGGGTTCCAGTGCAGGACGACCTCGGCGCCGGGGGCGAGGCGCGCGTCCCGCTCGATGTTCTGGACGTACACCTCCAGCTCGGGGCAGACCTGGCTGTCGATGACGTACTGGGTGGAGACGCCGATGAAGGAGGAGGCGGCTATCGTGCCGCGGACCTTGTTGCGGCTGGCCGCGACGGAGTCCTCCTCGTCCGCGTGGACCAGGGATATCTTCTCGGGACGCACCCCGACGAGCAGCTTTCCGCCGGCCTTGGGGGTCGTCGAACACCGGGCCGCGGGCAGCCGCAGCTTCGTTCCCGCCGAGCTGACCATGACGTCGGCGCCGCCGGCCTCCAGGACCTCGGCCTCGATGAGGTTCGAGGTGCCGAGGAAGTTGGCGACGAACGTGGTCTTCGGGTTCTCGTACAGCTCGGCGGGGGCGCCTAGCTGCTCGACGCGGCCGCCGTTCATCACGGCGACCGTGTCGGCCATGGTCATGGCCTCCTCCTGGTCGTGCGTGACGTGCACGAAGGTGATGCCCACCTCGGTCTGGATCCGCTTGAGCTCCAGCTGCATCTGGCGGCGCAGCTTGAGGTCGAGGGCGCCGAGGGGCTCGTCGAGGAGCAGCACCTGCGGGTGGTTGATGAGCGCGCGGGCAACGGCCACGCGCTGCTGCTGGCCGCCGGACAGCTGGTGCGGCTTGCGCTGGGCGAACTGGCCCAGCTCGACCAGCTCGAGCATGTCCTCGACCTGCTTCTTGACGGACTTGATGCCGCGGCGGCGCAGTCCGAAGGCCACGTTCTCGTAGATGTTCAGGTGCGGGAACAGCGCATAGCTCTGGAACACCGTGTTGACGGGGCGCTTGTACGGCGGCAGCTGGGTGACCTCCCGGTCCCCGAGGTGGACCGTACCGGTGGAGGGCTCCTCCAGGCCGGCGATCATGCGCAGGGTGGTGGTCTTCCCGCAGCCCGAGGCGCCGAGCAGGGCGAAGAAGGAGCCCTGGGGGATGGTGAGATCCAGCGGGTGCACGGCGGTGAACGAGCCGTAGTGCTTGCTGATCCCGGCGAGGCGGACGTCGCCGCCCGCGGTCTTGTCAGTCATGGGTCGCGGCCTTCGGTGGTGGTGTCGTCGGAAGGGTGCGGGGCGCGGGTGCCGGCACGGAAGGGGGTTCGTCAGGCTCCGATGAGCTTGGCGAACTTCTCTTCGTACGCGGTCTCTTCCTCACTGGTGAGGGAGCGGAAGGCGTGGGCCTTGGCCGCCATCGCCTTGTCCGGAATGATCAAGGGGTTGTCCGCGAGCTCGGGGTCGATCTTCGCAAGGTCTTCCCTCACGCCTTCGACCGGGCATACGTAGCTGATGAACGCGGCCAGCTGGGCGGCGATCGGCGGCTCGTAGTAGAAGTCGATGAGCTTCTCGGCGTTGGCCTTGTGCCCTGCGTGGGCGGGGACCAGCAGGTTGTCGCTGGAAGTGATGTAACCGGGTGCCGGGATCGCGTACTTGATGTCCGGGTTGCCGGCCTGGAGCTGGATGATGTCGCCGGCCCAGGCCAGGCAGGCGGCGAGGTCGCCCTTGTCGAGGTCCGACGTGTAGTCGTTGCCCGTGAAGCGGCGGATCTGCTTGGTGTCCACGCCCTTCTGGAGCCGGCCGATGGCCGCGTCGTAGTCGGCGGTGGTGAAGTTCGCCGGGTCCTTGCCCTGGTCGAGCAGGGTCATGCCGACGCTGTCGCGCATCTCGGTGAGGAAGCCGACGCGGCCCTTGAGGGAGGGGTCGTCGAGCAGCTGCGTGACGGAGTCGACCTTCTTGCCGTCGGTCGCCTTCGCGTTGTAGGCGATGACGGTGTCGATGCCGGTCCAGGGGTAGCTGTACGACCGGCCCGGGTCCCAGTCGGGGTTGCGGAACTGCGGGATCAGGTTGGCGTAGGCGTGCGGGAGGTGGGAGGGGTCCAGCTTCTGCGCCCAGCCGAGCCGGATGATGCGGGCGGCGAGCCAGTCGGTGACGACGATCAGGTCGCGGCCGGTGTCCTGGCCGGCCGCCAGCTGCGGGCGGACCTTGCCGAAGAACTCGACGTTGTCGTTGATGTCCTCGGTGTACTTGACCTTGATCCCGGTGCGCTTGGTGAACTCCTCCAGCGTGGGGTGGGTCTTCTCGTCCTCGCTGGTGTCCATGTACTCGGTCCAGTTGGAGAAGTTGATCTCCTTCTCCTGGTCCGAGCGGTCGTCGGAGGCGACGGCCGTGTCACCCGCGCGTTTGGCGGGCGGGATACCGCAGGCGGACAGGGAGGCCAGACCGCCGAGGGTGAGCGCGCCGATCCCGGAGGCGCGCAACAGTGAGCGGCGGGTGAGGGCGCCCCGCCCGCTGGTGAGGCTGCGCCGCATCGCGGCGAGTTGCGCCGCCGAGAGGCGGTCGGGCTCGTACTGCTCCATGAGCTGCCCTTTCGGGAGGGGTGGCGCCGCTGGTCAGGCGGCCGGCTGCCATTCGGCGGAAGCCGTGGACGGTTTGGGGGTGTCCGGCGGATCAGGGCCCATCCGACCCTGATCCGCCGGGCACCCCCCTAGATGCGGTCCCCGAAGATGGTGCGGTGCCAGTCCTTCGCGGCCACCGCCGTGTTGTCGTACATCACGTGCTTGACCTGCGTGTACTCCTCGAAGGAGTAGGCGCTCATGTCCTTTCCGAAGCCACTCGCCTTGTAGCCGCCGTGGGGCATCTCGCTGATGATCGGAATGTGGTCGTTGACCCAGACGCAGCCCGCCTTGATCTCGCGGGTGGCCCGGCCGGCCCGGTAGACGTCGCGGCTCCAGGCGGAGGCGGCGAGGCCGTACGGGGTGTCGTTGGCCAGCTCGATGCCCTCGTCGTCGGTGTCGAAGGGCAGGACGACGAGGACCGGGCCGAAGATCTCGGACTGGACGACCTCGCTGTCCTGGGCGGCGCCGGAGACGAGGGTGGGCCGGTAGTACGCGCCCTCGGCGAGCTCGCCCCCCGGGATCTCCCCGCCGGTGACGACGGTGGCGTATCCGCGGGCGCGCTCCACGAAGGCGGCGACCCGGTCGCGCTGGGCGTGCGAGACCAGGGGGCCGAGGTCGGTGGCCGGGTCGAAGGGGTCGCCGAGGCGGACGGTCTCCATCAGCTCGGACACGCGGGCGACGAAGGCGTCGTGCAGGGGGCGCTGGACGTACGCGCGGGTGGCGGCGGTGCAGTCCTGGCCGGTGTTGATCAGGGACGCGGCGACGGCGCCGTGCGCGGCGGCCTCCAGGTCGGCGTCGTCGAAGACCAGGAAGGGCGCCTTGCCGCCGAGCTCCAGGTGGAGCCGCTTGACGGTGGCGGTGGCGATCTCGGCGACCCGCTTGCCGACGGCGGTGGAACCGGTGAAGGAGGTCATGACCACGTCCGGGTGCCCGACCAGGTGCTCGCCCGCGTCCCGGCCCGCGCCGGTGACGATGTTGACCACGCCGTCGGGCAAGCCCGCGTCCTTGGCCGCCTGGGCGAACATCAGGGAGGTGAGCGGGGTCAGCTCGGCGGGCTTGAGGACGATCGTGTTGCCCGCGGCGATCGCCGGAAGGATCTTCCAGGCGGCCATCTGGAGCGGATAGTTCCAGGGCGCGATGGAGCCGACGACCCCGATGGCCTCGCGGCGCACGTAGGAGGTGTGGTCTCCTGAGTACTCAGCTGCCGCCTGCCCCTGCAGATGCCGGGCGGCGCCCGCGAAGAAGGCGGTGTTGTCGATGGTCCCCGGTACGTCGAACTCGGTGGACAGCTTGATCGGCTTGCCGCACTGCAGGGACTCGGCGTACGCGAAGTCCTCCGCCTGCTCGGCCAGCACGGCGGCAAGCCGGTGCAGGGCGTCCGAACGCTCACCGGGAGTGGCCGCGGCCCAGGCCGGGAAGGCCCGCTTGGCGGCGGCCACGGCCGCGTCGACGTCGGCGGTGGAGGCGAGCTCGTACGTGAGCACCTCCTCGCCCGTCGCAGGGTTCACGATGGTGTGCGACCGGCCGGAGGTACCGGACCTGAGCTGCCCGTCGATGTACTGCGCGCCGTCTGCGAAGCGGTCCTTGACCTGGAAGCGATTACCCATGACGCTCTCACGCTCTCCGTAGCTTCAGCTCGAATTGAGTGCCGATCCTGGCAGAGGTGGTCCCCACCGCCAAGTGATTCCGTTGTTGCCTTTTGATTACGCGACGGAATCGGTCGACCATGTGTCGAGGCACGTCCCAAATCCCGTACGAAGTGTCAGTGGCGACTGCCACACTCGCGTGCATGGAGATGATCGACAAGTTGATCGAGCAGGTCAGCCGCGGTGAGCGGGTGAAGTACCTGCCGTTCTGGGGGCACCGGCCGCGTCCGGACGGGACGCTCGGGCCCAGCTGCATGAGCCAGTGGTGGCCGTCCGAGTTCACCGTGGGTGATGTCCGCTATGCCACGGCCGAGCACTGGATGATGGCCGGCAAGGCTCGGCTGTTCGGCGACCCCGAGGCGGAGCGCGCAGCGCTGGAGGCGCGGACTCCGGCGGAGGCCAAGAAGGTCGGGCGGCTGGTGCGCGGCTTCGACGCGGCGGTATGGGAGCAGGAGCGGTTCGCGTTGGTGGTGGAGGGCAGCGTGCACAAGTTCGCCTCGACCCCCCAGCTGCGCTCGTACCTGCTGTCCACCGGGAACCGCGTGCTGGTGGAGGCGAGTCCGATGGACCGCATCTGGGGCATCGGGCTGGCGGCGGACGACGAGCGCGCCCTCGACCCGTCCCGCTGGCGCGGTCTGAACCTGCTGGGCTTCGCCCTGATGGAGGCCCGCGACCGGCTGCGTACGGACGCCGCCTGACCTCGGCCGGACGGGATCTTAAATGCGTGGCGGACGGGCGGGCGGGCCGCCTACCGTAGGACTCGTCCAGGTGCGCAGGCGAGACCTACTTCCACTCTTAATGGGCAGGTCGCGGGTTCGAGTCCCGCCACCGGCTTCCGGGCCGGTGTAGCTCAGTTGGCAGAGCAGCACGTGGTTTCGCCGACCTCGAACTCTGGACACCTACGTCACGCACCTCCCGGTGCGCGGGCTGCGGCTCCTTCTCTCCCAAGAATCCCAAGCCGCCGCCACCTTGATCTCGGGAGGCACGCGTGTGGGATGCCCGGTGCGCAGGCGACGGTTACTTCGGGGACCAGGAGGTCGCGGGTTCGAATCCCGCCCGGCTCCGGCCGGTGGAGCAGCTTGGCAGCTCGCCTGGATATAAGTCCGTCGCCGACTCTGATCTCGGGCATCCCGCACGTCACGCCTCCCCCACGTTCTGCTGAATTCGGGGGGATTCACATGGCTCGCTTCAACCTGCGCCGCGCGTCCAAGGCCGTACCCGCGGCCGCCTCGCCCGTGCGCTCCACCGGCCGCACCGCCAACCACCAGGGCAGCCGCGGCTTCGCCCGCGACCCGCGCTCCGAGCTGTTCCTGCTCGCCGTCGCCAACTTCGTGACGCAGCGGACGTTCTACGAGAGCGGCGAGGCCCGCGACGACCGGTTCTCCGCACTCGTGCGCCGCTTCGCCGTCGAGGACCCCGCGTGGACCGCCGGCCTGCTCGGCTGGCTGCGCACCGACGCGAACATGCGGACCGCCTCGCTGGTCGGAGCGGCCGAGTACGTCAAGGCGCGGCTCGACGCCGGAGCCACGGAAGGGCCTTCGAACCGCCAGGTCGTGGACTCCGTACTGCGGCGCGCGGACGAGCCCGGTGAGCTGCTGGCCTACTGGACCGCGACGTACGTGCGGAACGTGCCCAAGCCGGTCAAGCGCGGTGTCGCGGATGCCGTCCGCAGGCTCTACTCCGGCACCTCGCTGCTGAAGTACGACACCTCGTCCAAGGGCTTCCGTTTCGGCGACGTGCTGAACCTCGTGCACGCCTCCCCCGATCCCGCCAAGGCCTGGCAGGGCGAGCTGTTCCGGTACGCCCTCGACCGGCGGCACCACCCCGAGACGGCGCAGGTCCCGGCCGGCAACCGCACCCTGGTCGCCCACCGGGAGCTCATGGAGCTGCCGGTGGAGGAGCGCCGGGCCGCGGTCACCGCACCGGACGGGGCCGAGCGGCTCGCCGCCGCGGGCATGACCTGGGAGGCGCTGGCCGGGTGGCTCCAGGGGCCGATGGACGCGGCCGCCTGGGAGGCGGTCATCCCGTCCATGGGCGCGATGGCGCTGCTGCGGAACCTGCGCAACTTCGACCAGGCCGGTGTCTCGGACGCGGTGGCCGCGCAGGTCGCGGCGAAGGTCTCCGACCCGGAGGTCGTCGCCCGGTCCCGGCAGTTCCCGTTCCGCTACCTGGCCGCCTACCAGCACGCGCCCTCGCTGCGCTGGGCGTACCCGCTGGAGCAGGCACTCGGCCACTCGCTGGCCAACGTACCGGCCCTGCCCGGCCGGACGCTGGTCCTCGTGGACCGCTCGGGGTCGATGTGGGCGCCGCTGTCGGACCGTTCGCAGCTCAACCGGGCGGACGCGGCGGCCGTGTTCGGCACGGCGCTGGCGCTGCGCGCCGAGGATGCGGACCTGGTGCAGTTCGGGACGGACAGCAAGCAGGTCCCGTACCACCGGGGCGAGTCCGTACTGAAGGTGCTGGAGCGGTTCGAGGACCTCGGCGGCACCTACACCGCCGAGGCGGTGCGGCGGTACTACAAGGGGCACGACCGGGTCCTGATCGTCACGGACGAGCAGGCCACGTACCAGTACGGCGGTGACCCGACGGCCCTCGTCCCCGACGAGGTCCCGGTGTACACCTGGAACCTGGCCGGGTACCGGGCGGGCCACGCGCCCTCCGGGTCCGGGAACCGGCACACCTTCGGCGGGCTCACCGATGCGGCCTTCCGCATGGTGTCCCTGATCGAGGGCGGCGTGGACGCCGACTGGCCGTGGGTGGCGTAGGCCCCGGTACGGGCTGACGGACGGACAGACAGACAGGCGGCCGGACGGAACAGGGCCGGGAGCGGGCAGCGTATGCCCGGTCCCGGCCCTGTTCCGTGTTCTCTGCAGCCTGCAGCCTGTCGCCCGCGGCCGCTGTGTCAGACGTTCTCGCGGATCCGCGTCGGCGCGGCCGGGCCGTCGAAGTCGGAATCGCTGCCCGGGTCACCGAGCAGGACCCCGGCGATCACGAGCGCGATCATCAGAATGCTGATCAGGATGCTGACCGAGCCCAGGATGATGCCGGCCAGTGCCATCGAGCCGTTGTCGGCCTCACCGCGCCGGGCCTTGCCGCGGCCCAGGGCGCCGAAGATGACCGCCGGGACTCCGAACAGGACGCCCAGGTAACAGGTGACCACGCCGATGATGCCGAGGACGAGAGCGGTGACGCCGAAGCCGTTGCTCTTCTGCGGATAGGCGGGGTACCCGGGGTATCCCTGATAGCCCGGGTACCCATACGTCGGCTGCGCCGGCGGCGGTCCGGGGTACGCGTAGCCCCCGGGATCCGGCTGGGCCGGATACCCGTACGCGGGCGGCAGCATCGCGGCCGGCTCGGACGTGGCCGCCGGAGCCTGTACCGGCGCCGGCCCCGGTATCTGCGCCGGCGGGAAGTCGGCCCCCGGCATCCCCGCGATCGTCGGCTGGTCGTGCACGGACGGCGGACCCGACACGCCCTGCGTGGCCTGCGGTTTGCCGAGTTCCACCGCCGGCCGCTCCGGCGGCGCCCACGGGTCCCTCGGCTCGGGGCTCTGATCGGTCATGCGGCGCCCCCCTCTCGTACGGCCATGCTAAGCGCTGCCGCCGACAGTCCCGGAGCTGCCTACGATGAAGCCCGATCTGTCCGCACCCGCGTCCCTCCCGGAGGCTCCCTCATGCCCGACCTGAACCCCTTCATCGCAGGGCTGCCCAAGGCGGAACTCCATGTCCATCACGTCGGTTCGGCCTCCCCGCGCATCGTCGCCGAACTCGCCTCCCGCCACCCCGACTCCAAGGTCCCCACCGACCCCGAGGCACTCGCCGACTACTTCACGTTCACCGACTTCGCGCACTTCATCGAGGTCTACCTCTCCGTCGTCGACCTGGTCCGCACCCCCGACGACGTACGCACCCTGACCTTCGAAGTCGCCCGCGACATGGCCCGGCAGAACATCCGCTACGCCGAGCTGACCATCACCCCGTACTCCTCCACCCGTCGCGGCATCGACGAGAAGGCCTTCATGGAGGCCATCGAGGACGCCCGCAAGGCCGCCGAGACCGAGCTCGGCGTCATCCTGCGCTGGTGCTTCGACATCCCGGGCGAAGCCGGCCTGGAGGCCGCCGCCGAGACCGCGCGCCTCGCCGTCGAACTGCGCCCGGAGGGCCTGGTCTCCTTCGGCCTCGGCGGCCCCGAGATCGGCGTCCCGCGCCCGCAGTTCAAGCCGTACTTCGACGCCGCCCGGGCGGCGGGCCTGCACAGCGTGCCGCACGCCGGCGAGACCACCGGCCCGGAGACCATCTGGGACTCGATCCGCGACCTCGGCGCCGAGCGCATCGGCCACGGCACCAGCGCCACCCAGGACCCGGAGCTCCTCGCGTACCTCGCCGAGCACCGGATCGCGCTCGAGGTCTGCCCGACCTCCAACATCGCCACGCGCGCCGTGACCGACCTGGATCTGCACCCCGTCAAGGAGATGGTGCAGGCGGGCGTGCTCGTCACCATCAACAGCGACGACCCGCCGATGTTCGGCTCGGACCTCAACAACGAGTACGCGGTCGCAGCGCGGCTGCTCGACCTCGACGAGGGCGGGCTCGCACAGCTGGCCAAGAACGCCGTCGAGGCCTCATTCCTGGACGAGGCCGGCAAGGCGAAGATCAACGCGGAGATCGACACGTACACCGACGCCTGGCTGGCGAGCTGACGGACTGCGGGGAACGCCGACAATGGCAGTCATGCGCACCCTGACTGCCGTCGGCCACCGCGGCGATCCCTACCGTGTCCGCGAGAACACCCTGCCCTCGATCCGCTCGGCCTTCGCACGCGGAGCGGACGCGGTCGAGATCGACGTACGGCTGACCCGCGACGGGGAGGCGGTGCTGCTCCACGACGAAACGCTCCAGCGACTGTGGGGCCATGACGTGCGGCTCGACGCCGTCACGGCCCCGCAGCTGAAGGAGTTGACGGACGGTGGGATCCCGACGCTGCGCGAGGCCCTGACGGCGTCGGGTGCGGGCCGGGTGATGATCGACCTGCCGGGCGCGACGCCCGAATCCGTGACGACGGTCGTCGGCCAGGTCCGGGAGTGCGGGGCGCGCGAGCGTACGTACTACAGCGCGGGGCCGGACACCATGCTGGCCGTGCGCGCCGCCGATCCGGGCGCGGAGATCGCGCTGACGTGGACCACGCTGGCGCCGCCGCGCCGGGTGCTCATCGACGCGGTGGCGCCGACCTGGCTCAACTACCGCTTCGGGCTGGTCAGCCGGGAACTGACGGACGCCCTGCACCGGGACGGCCTGCTCGTCTCGGCCTGGACGGCGGACACCACGCGGACGATGCGCCGGCTGATCGCGGCCGGGGTGGACTCCGTCACCACCAACCGGGTGGACGCGCTGGCGGGCGTACGGGCCGAGTTCGGGCTGCCCAGCCGGTGATACGCGCCTGGGGGGAGCGGATCCGGCAGGCGGATCCGCGGTGGCGGGACCTGGGACTGACGCTGCTGGTTCAGGTGGCGACGACGATTCCGTTCGTCGTGCCCCGCGATCCGCTGGATTCGCCGGCCACCTGGCCGGCGTACCTGCTGACCACGCTGGGCAATGTGCCGCTGGTGTGGCGGCGGCGCGCGCCCGTGTCGGCGATCTTCGGGATGGTCGCGGCCGGCTCGGTCTACACGCTGGCGCTGGACGGCCCCGGGCAGCCCCTGCCGTACGCCCCGCTGATCGGCGTGTACACGATGGCGCTCCTGTGCCCGGCCCGGGTGCGGATCACGATGGGTGTGACCCTGGCGGGGCTGATCCTCGCCTCCGTGGCGCTCAACACCGGGACGGCCAGGGAGCTGTTGTTCGCGCTGTTCGTCTTCGCGGCGGCGTATGCGCTGGGGCGGCTCCAGTACACCCGCCAGGCCTACACGGCGGCGATCGAGGCGCGGGCCGCCGAGCTGGAGCGGGCGAACCGGATCGAGGCGGAGCAGGCCGCGGCGCGCGAACGGGCACGGATCGCACGGGAGATGCACGACATCCTCTCGCACGCGGTCAGCATCATGATCGTGCAGGCGGAGGCCGGTCCGGTCGCGGTGCGCAGGGCTCCGGAGCGGGCGGAGGCGGCCTTCGACGCGATCGCCGAGACGGGGCGGGACGCGATGGCGCAGCTGCGGACGATGCTGGGAGTGCTGCGGACGGACGGCACGGAGCGGGCGGCGCCGCGCGCGCCGCAGCCCGGGATCGAGGAGCTGCCGGGGCTGCTGGAGCGGGTCCGGGACAGCGGGCCGCAGGTGTCGTACGAGCGGACGGGCGCGGTGCGCGCGCTGCCCGCGGCGCTGGAGGCGACGGTGCACCGGGTGGTGCAGGAGGCGCTGACGAACGTGGTGAAGCACGCCGGGGCTCCGGCGGTGTCCGTACGGCTGGAGTACGGGACGGAGTCGCTCACGGTGACGGTGACGGACGACGGCCGGGGCCCGGGTCCGGGAGCTGCTGCCGGCGTGCCCGGCGGCGGGCACGGACTGATCGGGATCCGGGAGCGGGCGGCGGCGCACGGCGGGACGGCGGAGTGCGGTCCGGGGCCCGGTGGCCTGGGGTTCTCGGTGCGCGTCGTCCTTGTAACCTCGCCGCTGGAGGTGGGACGTTGACGATCCGTGTGGTGGTGGCCGATGACCAGGAGCTGGTGCGCAGCGGTTTCGCGATGATCCTGGACGCGCAGGAGGACGTCGAGGTCGTCGCGGAGGCCGGGGACGGCGCGGCGGCGGTGGCGGCGGTGCGGGAGCTGAGGCCGGACGTGGCGCTGCTGGACATCCGGATGCCGCTGCTCGACGGGATCGAGGCGTGCCGGGCGATCTCGGCCGGGACCTCGTGCCGGACGGTGATGCTGACGACCTTCGACTCGGACGAGTACGTGTACGAGGCGCTGCACGCGGGGGCGAGCGGGTTCCTGCTGAAGGACGTGCGGCGGGACGACCTGGTGCATGCCGTACGGGTGGTGGCCGCGGGCGAGTCGCTGCTGGCGCCTTCGGTGGCGCGGCGGCTGATCGAGGAGTACACGGCGGCGACGGCGCGGCCGGCGGCCGCGGGGGCGCTGCCCGCTCAGCGGCTGGAGGGGCTGACACCGCGGGAGCGGGAGACGCTGCTGCATCTGGGGCGGGGGCTGTCGAATGCGGAGATCGCTGCCGCGCTGGTGGTGAGTGAGCACACGGTGAAGTCGCACGTGGGTCATGTGCTGGCGAAGCTGGGGCTGCGGGACCGGATCCAGGCGGTGATCTGCGCGTACGAGACGGGCCTGATCGCGGCCGGGAGCGGGGCAGGGACAGGGGCCGGGACCGAGGCCTGGACCGGGGCCCGGACCGGGGCCCGGACCGGAGCTGGCTCCGGGGTATCTCCCTCTGGGGAGTGAGAAGCCGGCGGTCGGATCCCTCGCACCGGTGAGTTGTCGTACCGGTGAAGACCCCTCTCTGTGGTGATCCGCGAACACCCCTCTGACCTGCAGCATTGAGTCATCGGGCCGCTGGGGCCCGATGACTCGCAGGGGGGTTCCCACCATGAAAGTCCGTACGCGCACACTGATCGCCACCGCTCTGGTTCTGGGCATTGCGGTGGGACCGGCCGTCGCCCATGCCGCCCCGGCGCCCGGGCCGGTGACCGCACCGGCGGCCGAGCCCGTGACCCCTGACGGCACGGCGCCGCCCGTCTACACGACCCCGCCCGACGCGGCGGCGCTGGGGAAGGCGATCGCCGGCGTCGGTCCGGACAGCAAGGATGCGACGGCCGCGCTGGTCCGGGTGGGCGGTACGAGCGGCCGCTGGGTGGGCAGTTCCGGCGTGGCCGATGTCCGCACCGGACGCAAGGCGCTCGACGGCGCCCGGTTCCGGGCGGGTTCGGTGACCAAGACCTTCACGGCGGCGGTGGTGCTCCAGCTGGCCGCCGAAGGCAAGGTCGATCTGGACGAGCCGGTGCAGCAGTACCTGCCGGGGCTGCTGCCGGCCGGGCCGAAGGGCTTCGAGCCCATCAGCGTGCGGCAGTTGCTGAACTACACGAGCGGCATCGCGCCGGCCGAGGGCCCGGGGGACTCGTTCGAGGCGCAGTACGCCCACCGGTTCGACGTGGTCGACCCGCATGCACTGATCGCCGAAGCGGTGGCGAAGGGGCCCGAGTTCCGGCCGGGCGAGAAGCAGCACTACCTCAACATCGACTACACGATCCTGGGCGTGCTGATCGAGAAGCTGACGGGGGCGACGTACGAGCAGGCCCTGTCCGCCCGGATCCTCAAGCCGCTGGGGCTGCACCACACTTCGGTTCCGTTGCGTCGGGAGAACCGGATACCGGGCCCGCACCACCACGGCTACCAGGCGGTACAGAAGCCCGGCGGCGGGACCGCGCTGGTCGATGTGACCGAGTGGAACTCCTCGTCCAACTGGGCCGCCGGGGACCTGATATCGACCACGGCGGACCTGGAGAAGTTCACCGAGGCCCTGTTCGGCGGCAGGGTGGTGCCGAAGGTGCAGCTGGAGGAGATGTTCACGGTGCCCACGGTGTCGGACTTCGAGTCCGGGGAGGAGGCCGTGCAGACCGCGGGGCTGAAGCGGTTCGTCCTGCCGGACGGCACGGCGGTGTACGGCAAGACGGGCTCCCGGTACGGCTACAGCACCGTGATCGGCGGGGCGCGCGATCTTTCGCGCACCCTCGTCTACTCGGTCAACTCCACCGACGCCAAGGGCCAGGACATGAACAAGGTGGCCTACGGGATCGTCGCGGCGGCCTTCGCCAGGTAGCCGTCACGGGGCATTGCCTCGAGGCGCTTGATCATGCGGCGGAGTGCCAGCAGGGGTATGACCCCGAAGACGCCGAACGACATGTCGATGACGCTCCACCCGAAGGGGATGCCCCGGATGGGGCCGCAGATCAGGGCCAGGGGGATCACACCGGCGCAGGCGATCATGCCGGCTTCGACGATCCAGATGTTGCGGACGGGGTCGCGGTGGACTCCGTAGAAGAAGACCGCGATCACCAGGTGGGCGAAGGCGAGCCAGTCGGTGCCGTAGAGGAGGAACGGATAGTCCGCATCGGCCCGGTCCAGCCCTTCCCCCACCCGCCGCAGCCACGTGTGGGATACGAGGGAGTTGGCCCAGTGCAATTCGCTGACCAGGGGGAAGGCGGTGAGACCGCTGAGCACGAGGCAGACGATGAACAGGACCAGCCAGGCACGGATCCGCCGCTGAAGGGCGCTTCTCTCGCTCATGGAAGGAAGCGTACGCCCGTTTCTGAACACGTTCAGCCAAATCTCTGAACGCGTTCAGTTCTGTGGCAGGACCGTGATCATTCGGCTCCGCCCGGCACTCAGAGACCGACGATGGCGTTCCAGCGCTGGGCGAGGGAGCGGCGCTCGGCCGAGGAGATGTCCCGGGCCACGACGAGCCGTTTGCGCATCTCCCCGTCGGGGAAGATCAGCGGGTTCTCGGCGAGTGCGGCGGTCTCCTTGTCGTCGGAACCGGCCAGCACCTCGCGGGCAGCCGGGACCGGGCAGACGTAGTTGACGGCGGCGGCGAGCTCGGCGGCCACCTCCGGGGCGTAGTAGTAGTCGACCAGGGCCTCGGCGTTGACCTTGTGCCGAGCCAGGTTGGGAACGAGCAGGCTCTCCGCCCAGAGCTCGGCGCCCTCCTCCGGGACAACGAACTCGATGTCGGGATTGTCGGCCTGGAGCTGGATGGCGTCGCCGGAGTACGCCTGGCAGGCCAGGACGTCGCCCTTGCTCAGATCGGAGGTGTAGTCGTTGCCGGTGAAGCGGCGGATGTGCTTCTTCTTCACCATGCTCTGCACCTGGTCGCACATCCGGTGGAAGTCGGACTCGGTCCACCGGGTGACGTCCACGCCGTCACCCTGCATCAGCAGGGCGAAGGACTCGTCCAGACCCGAGAAGAGGGTGACCTTACCCGCCAGGTCCGGGTGCCACAGGTCCTTGACGGACTTGATCTCCCGGCCCAGGGCCTTGCGGTTGTAGGCGATGCCGGTGATCCCCGACTGCCACGGGACGGTGTGCAGTCGGCCCTCGTCGAAGGCGGGGGACCGCAGCTGCGGGTCCAGGTGGGCGGCCACGTTAGGCTGCGCCGACCGGTCCATCTTCTGGGCCCAGCCCAGGTGGACGAAGCGGGCGGCCATCCAGTCGCTGACCACCACCAGGTCGTGGCCGGTCTCCTGGCGGTTCATCAGGGCCGGGCTGACCTTGCCGAAGAACTCGTCGTTGTCGTTGATCTCCTCGGTGTACCGGACCTCGATGCCGGTCTTCTCCGAGAAGGCGTCCAGCGTGGGACGGCGCTCCTCGTCCTCGTCATCGGTGTCGATGTACAGCGGCCAGTTGGAGAACGCGACCTTCTTGTCCCGGTCGGAGCGGTCCCGGCCTCCCCGGCGGTCCTCGGGGACGTAAGCGGCGGGCACACCGCAGCCGGCGAGGGCCGCGAACAGGCCGGCGGCACCGAGGCCGCGCAGTGCCGCGCGGCGGGAGAAGGCGAGTTCAGGCATGGGCAAAGCCTCGGGGAACAGAAGAGGGCGGGCAATAGACACATTGTCTACTGCCCGCCCTCTCAAGCTCCTTCGGTGATCGATGCGATCTCCGTGGAGACCGATCAGCCGTCGAGCGAGGTCATCACGTGCTTGATGCGCGTGTAGTCCTCGAAGCCGTAGGCGGAGAGGTCCTTGCCGTAGCCCGACTTCTTGAAGCCGCCGTGGGGCATCTCGGCGACGAGCGGGATGTGGGTGTTGATCCACACGCAGCCGAAGTCGAGGTTCTTGGACATCCGCATCGCGCGGCCGTGGTCCTTGGTCCACACGGAGGAGGCGAGGGCGAACTCGACGCCGTTCGCGTACTCCAGGGCCTGGGCCTCGTCCGTGAAGGACTGGACGGTGATGACGGGGCCGAAGACCTCGTTCTGGATGATCTCGTCGTCCTGCTTGAGGCCCGAGACCACGGTCGGGGCGTAGAAGTAGCCCTTCTCGCCGACCTGGTGGCCGCCCGCCTCGACCTTGGCGTGCGCCGGGAGTCGCTCGATGAAGCCCGCGACCTGCTTGAGCTGGTTCGGGTTGTTCAGCGGGCCGTAGAGCACGTCCTCGTCGTCCGGCTGGCCGGTCTTGGTGTCGGCCGCGGCCTTGGCGAGGGCGCTCACGAACTCGTCGTGGATGGACTCGTGCACGAGCACACGGGTCGCGGCGGTGCAGTCCTGGCCGGCGTTGAAGTAGCCGGCGACCGCGATGTCCTCGACGGCCTTGGCGATGTCGGCGTCCTGGAAGACGACGACCGGGGCCTTGCCGCCGAGCTCCAGGTGGACGCGCTTGACGTCCTTCGAGGCGCTCTCGGCGACCTGCATGCCCGCGCGCACCGAGCCGGTGATGGAGGCCATCGCCGGGGTGGAGTGCTCGACCATGGCCTTGCCGGTCTCGCGGTCACCGCAGATGACGTTGAAGACGCCCTTGGGCAGGACCGAGTCGATGATCTCGGCCATCAGGACGGTGGAGGCCGGGGTGGTGTCCGAGGGCTTGAGCACCACGGTGTTGCCCGCGGCGATAGCCGGGGCGAACTTCCACACGGCCATCATCATCGGGTAGTTCCACGGCGCGACCTGGGCGCATACGCCGACCGGCTCACGGCGGATGATCGAGGTCATCCCCTCCATGTACTCGCCGGCCGAGCGGCCCTCGAGCAGGCGGGCCGCACCCGCGAAGAAGCGGATCTGGTCCACCATCGGCGGCAGCTCCTCGCTGGCCGTGAGGCCCAGCGGCTTGCCGGTGTTCTCCGACTCGGCGGCCACGAGCTCGTCCGCGCGCGCCTCGAAGGCGTCCGCGATCTTGAGCAGGGCCTTCTGCCGCTCGGAGGGGGTGGTGTCGCGCCAGCCCGGGAAGGCGGCCGCGGCAGCGGCCATGGCGGCGTCGACATCGGCCTGGCCGGAGAGCGGGGCGGTGGCGTACACCTCGCCGGTGGCGGGGTTGACCACCTCGGTGGTCCGCCCGTCGGCGGCGTCCTTGAACTCTCCGCCGATGTAGTTGCGCAGACGACGCAGTTCGGTGGTCACTCCAGCCACACTCCTGATCACATGTCCAACGATTGAGACGAATCCCAATCTTAGCCCTTAGGCGGACGCTTTCGGCAGGGCCAGACACCACGAACTACGAAATCAGTGAGATCAAGGTCCTCAGACAACGGATTTCATCGATTCCGTCTTGCGGAACAGACGACTCCTCGTGCACAGTGAGCTCGTGGTCAGTCGAAGCGCAGATTCCAGGAACAGACAACCGTCCCCTTCGGTCGATGCTGTGTCCCTGGCGATCATCGAGCAACTGCAGGAGGACGGACGCCGTCCCTACGCAGCGATCGGCAAGGCCGTCGGCCTGTCGGAGGCAGCTGTACGCCAGCGCGTGCAGAAGCTGCTCGACCAGGGCGTCATGCAGATCGTCGCCGTCACCGACCCGCTCACCGTGGGCCTGCGACGCCAGGCCATGGTCGGCATCAACGTCGAGGGAGACCTCGACCCGGTGGCCGACGCACTGACCCAGATGGCCGAGTGCGAGTACGTGGTCATGACCGCGGGCTCGTTCGACCTGATGGTGGAGATCGTCTGCGAGGACGACGACCACCTGCTGGAGACGATCAACAAGAAGATCCGCGCGCTCCCCGGCGTGCGATCAACCGAAAGCTTCGTTTATCTGAAGCTGAAGAAGCAGACCTACATGTGGGGAACTCGATAGCCCGTGAGCCAGGACCTCTCCAAGACCGCATACGACCACCTGTGGATGCACTTCACCCGCATGTCGTCGTACGAGAACTCCCCCGTCCCCACCATCGTGCGGGGTGAGGGCACCTACATCTTCGACGACAAGGGCAAGCGCTACCTGGACGGTCTCGCCGGACTGTTCGTGGTCAACGCCGGTCACGGCCGCAAGGAACTGGCCGAGGTCGCCTACAAGCAGGCCCAGCAACTCGCGTTCTTCCCCATCTGGTCGTACGCGCACCCCCAGGCCGTCGAGCTGGCCGAGCGCCTCGCCGGCTACGCCCCGGGCGACCTGAACAAGGTCTTCTTCACCACCGGCGGCGGCGAGGCCGTCGAGACCGCGTGGAAGCTCGCCAAGCAGTACTTCAAGCTGCAGGGCAAGCACACCAAGTACAAGGTCATCTCCCGCGCGGTCGCCTACCACGGCACCCCGCAGGGCGCCCTGTCCATCACCGGTCTGCCCGCCCTGAAGGCCCCCTTCGAGCCGCTGGTACCCGGCGCGCACAAGGTGCCGAACACCAACATCTACCGCGCCCCGATCTACGGCGACGACCCGGAGGCCTTCGGCCGCTGGTGCGCCGACCAGATCGAGCAGGAGATCCTGTTCGAGGGCGCCGACACCGTCGCCGCCGTCTTCCTCGAGCCGGTGCAGAACGCCGGCGGCTGCTTCCCCCCGCCGCCCGGGTACTTCCAGCGGGTCCGCGAGATCTGCGACGAGTACGACGTGCTCCTCGTCTCCGACGAGACGATCTGCGCCTTCGGCCGCCTCGGCACGATGTTCGCCTGTGACAAGTTCGACTACATCCCGGACATGATCACCTGCGCCAAGGGCATGACCTCGGGCTACTCCCCGATCGGTGCCTGCATCGTCTCGGACCGCATCGCCGAGCCGTTCTACAAGGGCGGCAACACCTTCCTGCACGGCTACACCTTCGGCGGACACCCGGTGTCCTCCGCGGTGGCGCTCGCCAACCTCGACATCTTCGACAAGGAAGGCCTCAACCAGCACGTGCTGGACAACGAGGACGCCTTCTTCTCGACGCTGAAGAAGCTGCACGACCTGCCCATCGTCGGCGACGTCCGCGGCAACGGCTTCTTCTACGGCATCGAGCTCGTCAAGGACAAGGTCACCAAGGAGTCCTTCACGGACGAGGAGACCGAGCGCGTGCTCTACGGCTTCCTCTCCAAGGCGCTCTTCGAGAACGGCCTGTACTGCCGTGCCGACGACCGTGGCGACCCGGTCATCCAGCTGGCCCCGCCGCTGATCGCGGACCAGGGCACCTTCGACGAGATCGAAGGCATCCTGCGCTCGGTGCTCACCGAGGCGTGGACCAAGCTGTAACCGGCAGCGCAGCAAAGCGCAGCAAATAGTCCGAACCACACGGCCCGGATCCTCCGTTCGAGTGAGAACGCGGGGGTCCGGGCCGTGTGCTGTCACCATCCAAGACGTTCATCTCTTTACATCTCAGTGCGGCGCCAGTGACCGAACCGGTTCCGCTTCGTTCCCCCGAACGGAGGTGTACGCCATGGTGGCTCCACCGGACAACGCCCCACCGGACAATGACGTCCTCTGGGCACGGTCCGTTCACTACTCCCACTGGGGGTCCCCCCGGACGAAGTCCGGGGGAGGTTCACCCGGCCTCATCGGGGTCTCGGTCGGCGTCCGCCAGGGCGAGATCCTGGCCCTGACCGGCCCGCGCGGCAGCGGGAAGACCACGCTGCTGCGCTGCCTGGCCGGACACCTGGTGCCCGAGCAGGGCGAGATCTGGTTCAACAGCATGCCCGTCCACACCATGGGCGCGCTGGCCCGCGAACGGCTGCGCCGAGACCGGTTCGGCTGGATCGGCCCCGATCCCCTGCTGCTGCCCGAGCTCAAAGTCTGGGAGAACGCCGCCCTGCCCCTGCTGGTCGCCGGTGCCTCCCACCGCTCGGCCAAGGCGGCCGCCTGTGAATGGCTGGACCGCCTCGACATCGGCGGCTTCGCCCGCAAGCGCCCGCTTGCCCTGACCCGCGCCGAATCCCAGCGGGTCGCCCTCGCCCGGGCCCTCGTGAACGAGCCCGCCGTGGTCTTCGCCGACGAACCCACCGCCCCGCTGCACCGCTCCGAGCGCGCCCTGCTGCTCCGTACACTCACCACCGCGGCCCGCTCGCACGAGATCACCGTGGTGCTGGCCACGCACGACGAGGAGACCGCGACCGTCGCCGACCGCCGGGTTGCGCTGCTCGACGGCCGCCCCGCCGGGACCGCGGCCGCCGTCGGCGGTCCTTCCGACGAGACCCCGGAGGGCCAGGCCGCGTGCTCGCTCTCCGCCTAGCCCGCGGCTCCCGCCCGCTCGTCCAGCTGCGCCGGCTGCTGGTCGCCGCCGCCTGCGCCGGCACCGGCTTCCTCCTGCTGTACGTGCTCGCCGAGGCCACCGCCCGGCCTGCCGGATCGTTCCCGCGCCTGCTGTGGGCCCTGGTCCCGCTCGCCGTCACCGTGCAGTTCGCGGTCGCCGTCGCCCGGACGGACCCCGCGAGCCGGCCCCGCGAGGGGATGGACGCCGTCGGGCTGGGCCCCGTACGGCTCGCCCTCGCCGCGGCGGTCTCCACCGCCGTCTCGTGCACCCTGGGCAGCGCCCTGGCCCTGGCCGCCTTCCTCCACCTGCGGGGCGACCTCACCGGCCTGCCCTTCGACGGAGCCGGGGCCCGAATGCTGCACGCCGACCGGCCGCTGCCCGTGGCGGCCGCCCTCACCCTGCTGGCCCTGGTGCCGCTGACCGCCTCCACCGCCACGGCCCTCGCCCTGCGCCCGCACCCGCCGCTGGCCCCGCAGACCGGTCTGCCCTGGGGCATCGCACTCACCGCCTGCGGACTGGCGGTCGAGGCGTACACAGGCCTCGGCGGCGTCGGCATGCCGGCCGGCTGGGCACTCACCGCCGTCGGGCTCTCCCTCGCGGGCCCGGGCCTCGCCTACGCCTGCGGGGCCCTGGTGCAGGCGGTCCGCCCGGGCGCCATGCGGCTGCTGGCCGGGCGGACCCTCCAGGAGGAGGCGCCCCGGCTGGGCCGTCCGCTCGGCCTGCTGTGCGCGGTCGGCGCGGGCGTCCTCACCGCCGCGGCCCTGCGCGACCGGGGCGGCTTCCCCGTCCCGCTGGGCCCGCTGACCGGGCCGGCCTGCACCCTGGTGGCGCTGTGCGTGGCCGCGACCCTGCTCACCTGCGCCGTGGAGGTCCGCCAGGACCGCTCCGACACCCGCGCGACCCTGCGCGACCTGGGCACTCCGGGCACGCTCCTGCGTACGGCCGCGACCCTGCGGGCCACCGCGCTGGCGGCCGTGTGCGTACCGGTCGTATGGGGTGTGGCGCAGCTGACGTCACTGGCGTTGACCCGCTGACACGGGCAGTCCTTAGGGTGGGCCGAATGGTCAACGGATACATCGACACCGAGATCGAGACGCTCGCCGAATTCGACCAGGTCGTGGCCCGTGGCTCGCTCAGCGGCTACCGGATCCAGTCGGTCAACCTGTTGGAGCGCACGTTCGCCCTCCTGTCCGCCGACACCTCCGCGGCCGTCTTCCTGGGCTGTGCGATGGAGCCCGACGCGTCGGCCAAGGTGCGCGCGGACGGTGCTCTGGTCTTCCCGCCGGTGCCGGACCTGCCCTTCAACCCGTACCGGGGCCTGCTGTACACCGCCGACGAGGTGTTCGCGGGGCTGTCCGCCGGCTACGAGGCCACTCCTGACGCCCAGTCGTACGCCTGGTTCCAGGAGACCAAGGCGGACGGCGACATCTTCTCCTCGATGCTGCGGTCCATCCACGACGACGCGATCTCCGACGCCCTCGACGAGCACCTCGCCAGCGCCCGGGTGGTCGGTGTCATGGGCGGCCATGCGATGGCCCGCGGCGGTCTGGACTACCAGGGCGCGGCCGAACTCGGCCGGGAGCTCACCCGGTCCGGGCTGACGGTGGCCACCGGCGGCGGACCCGGCGCGATGGAGGCCGCCAACCTCGGCGCCTACCTGGCTCCGGCCGCGGACCACGCCCTGGCGGAGGCCCTGGAGATCCTGGCCAAGGCCCCGTCCTTCGCTCCCTCGGTCTCCGACTGGGCACAGGCGGCGTTCGCCGTACGGGACCGCTGGCCCGGCGGCGGCGACTCGGTGGGGATCCCGACCTGGTTCTACGGGCACGAGCCGCCGAACGCCTTCGCCGGCCACATCGCCAAGTACTTCGCGAACGCCACCCGCGAGGACGGGCTGCTCGCCCGGTCGAACGCGGGCGTGGTCTTCCTGCCGGGCGCCGCGGGCACCCTCCAGGAGATATTCGACAACGCGACGCCGAACTACTACGGGTCGCGGGGCGAGCCGACCCCGATGGTGCTGGTCGGGCGTACGCACTGGACCGAGCACCTGCCCGCGTGGCCGCTGCTCCAGGCGCTGGCGCGCGGCCGTGCGATGGAGTCCCGGATCGCGCTGGTCGACTCGGTGGCCGAGGTCCCCGCCGTACTCGCTTCGATGAAATGAGTGACGGACCGAGGCAACTTACCGGCCCGATCGCACGTCTGCCATAGGTAATCAAAGTGCAAAACCCTGCCAGACGTGAACGGAGCCCTCGGTGCTCATAGGCCTGCTGACCGCGATCGCGGCATCCATCTGCTACGGCACGGGGTCCGTCCTGCAAGCCGTCGGCTCGCGCAAAGCGGCCCGGCTGTCCCCGGCCGCCGCCGGGGTGACCGCGCACGGCGGCCCGAACCTCTCGTCCACCGCGAAGGCGGCGATGACGTGGGAGTTCATCGTCGGCACCATCCTGGACTTCGTCGGCTTCGGACTGGGCGCGCTCGCCGCCCGGCTGCTGCCCCTGTTCCTCTCCCAGACGGTGATCAGCGCCAACCTGGTGATCACCGCCGTGCTGAGCGTGAAGATGCTGGGCATCCGGCTGACCCGGAAGGAATGGACCTCGATCGGGGTCGTCTGCGCGGCGCTGGTGCTGCTGGCGACGGCGGCGGGCCACGAGGGCGGCCACCACGCCCCGATGTCCACGCACTGGTGGCTGTTCGCCGTGACCCTGCTGATCATCGCGGGCGGCACGGTGGCCGTCCGCCTCCTGGGCGCCCGGGCCGCGATCCTCGCGGGCCTGCTGTCGGGCCTGGCCTTCGGCGCGCTCGGCGTCGGCGTCCGCATCCTCGACGGGGTCGACCCGTTCGACCTGGGCAAGCTGCTCGCCGACCCGGCCCTCTACGCCATCCTGCTGGCCGGTGTGGGCGGCATGTACCTGCACACGGTCGCCCTCCAGATCGGCTCGGTGAACGGCGCGACGGCCGCATTGGTGGTCGGCGAGACCGTCCTGCCGGGTGCGATCGGCGTCCTGTGGCTGGGCGACGCATCGCGGCCGGGCCTGGCATGGCTGGCGGTCCTCGGCTTCGTCCTGGCCGTCACCGGCGCGGTGGCCGTCGCCTGGTACGGCAACCACGAGGGCGCAGAAACCCCGGCCGAAGACGCCACCCCCGAATCCACCCCCGCCAACCCCAGCCCCGCCGGCGTTTGAGGCGCGGGGTCCGGGGCGGAGCCCCGGGTCTGTTCAGCCCAAGCCCCGCGCAGCGGCTACGCCGCCGGGAGGACGACCACCTCGGCCGGGGCGAAGGACACCGCGACCCGGTCCCCCACGGCCGGGGCACCGGCCAGCCCGCACTCCGCCTCCAGCTCAGGCCCCACCTCCGGCCGCAGCCGCAGCGCCACATGCGTCCCACGGAACGTCCGCGCGAGCACCTCACACCGCAGCCCGGCCGCCGCGAGCACCACGCCCGCCGGCCGGACCAGGATCCGCCGCTCGCCCTCCGGGGAACCGGCCGGCACCAGGACCTTGCCCCACGCCGTCACCGCGGCGCCGCCCGACACCCTCGCCGGGACCACGTTCTCGAAGCCGAGGAACCGCGCCACGAACTCCGAGGCCGGCCGCTGCCAGACCTCGAGCGGGGTCCCGGCCTGCGCGATCCGCCCGTCCTGCATCACCACCACCCGGTCGGCCAGGGCGAAGGCTTCCCCCTGGTCGTGGGTCACGGCCAGCACCGTGGTCCCGAGCCGGGAGAACAGCCCCCGCAGCTCCACCACCAGCCGCTCGCGCAGCCCCCGGTCCAGCTGCCCCAGCGGTTCGTCCAGCATCAGCAGCCGCGGCGAGGGGGCCAGCGCCCGGGCCAGGGCGACCCGCTGCTGCTCACCGCCCGAGAGGGAGGACACGGACCGGCCCTGGGCCCCGGGCAGCCCGACCAGCTCCAGCAGTTCCGCGACCCGGGCCTCGCGGGACCCCCGGCCGGAGCCCCCCATGCGCAGCCCGAACGCGACGTTCCCGCCCACGTCCCGGTGCGGGAACAGCTGGTGGTCCTGGAACATCAGGCCGACCCCGCGCCGGTGCACCGGCACCCGCACCTGGTCCGCCCCGCCGAGCAGCACTCGCCCGGCGGAGACCGGCTGGAGCCCGGCGACGACCCGCAGCAGCGTGGACTTGCCGCTCCCGCTCGGCCCGAGCACGCACACGATCTCGTGCTCGGCGACCTCCAGATCCACCGCGTCGACGACAGCACGCTCGCCGAAGCGGACCGACACCCCGGCCAGTTCGAGCAACGTCATCAGAACTCTCCCGAGGTCTTGTCGGGGCGCAGCCGCTCCAGCACCAGCAGGGACACCGCGCACACCAGCATCAGAATCGTGCTCAGGGCCATGGCCTGCCCGTAGTTCATCTCTCCGGCCCGCCCCAGCAGCCGTGCCACGGCCACCGGCAGCGTCGGATGGTCCGGCCGCGCGATGAACACGGTCGCGCCGAACTCCCCGAGCGAGATGGCGAAGGCGAAGCCCGCCGCGATCAGCAGCGCCCGCCGGACCAGGGGCAGGTCCACCTCCCGCCAGGCGCGCAGCGGGGAGGCGCCGAGCACGGCGGCGGCCTCCCGCAGCCGCCCGTCCACCGCGCGCAGCACCGGCAGCATGGTCCGTACGACGAACGGCACGCCCACCAGGGCCTGGGCCAGTGGCACCAGGATCCACGAGGTCCGCAGATCCAGCGGCGGCTCGTCCAGGGTGATCAGGAAGCCGAAGCCGACCGTCACGGCGGACACCCCGAGCGGCAGCATCAGCAGCGCGTCGAAGCCCCGTACGAAACGGCCGGCGCGCCGGGTGAGGGCCGCGGCCGCGAGCCCGCCGATGACCAGGGCGATGGCGGTGGCGGCCAGCGCGTACTGCAGGGAGTTCCAGATCGCCTCCAGTGGGGGCACCAGGAAGGTTCCGCCGCCCGCGCCCACCTCCTGGAGCGCCCGGTAGAAACCGAACCCGTATCCGCCGGGCGCGTCGAAGGACCGCTCCACCAGCACCGCCAGCGGGGCCACGATCAGCAGGGCGACCGTCAGCAGCACCCCGCCCAGCAGGGTGCGCTGCGCCCAGCCGCGCGGCCGGTGCGTCGTGCGCCCCGGGTCCACCAGCCGCAGCGCGGTCTCCCGCTTGCGCACCGTCCAGGCGTGCACCGCGAGGATCCCGCCGAGAGCCGCGAACTGCACCATCGTCAGCACGGCGGCCGTGGACAGGTCCAGGAGCTGTGCGGTCTGCCGGTAGACCTCCACCTCCAGGGTGGAGTACGCGGGCCCGCCCAGGATGAGGACGACGCCGAAGGAGCTGAAGGTGAACAGGAACACCATGAGGGAGGCGGCGGCCACCGACGGGGCCAGCGCGGGCAGCGTCACCCGCCGCCAGGCGGCGAACCGCCCGGCGCCCAGCACCCGGGCGGCCTCCTCCTGGCGCGGATCCAGCTGGGCCCACAGCCCGCCGACCGTCCGCACGACGACGGCGTAGTTGAAGAAGACGTGCGCGAGGAGGATCGCCCAGACGGTGGTGTCGAGCCGGACGCCCACCAGTTCGTCGAGCAGCCCGCCCCGGCCGACCAGCGCCAGGAAGGCGGTGCCGACCACCACGGTCGGCAGCACGAAGGGAACGGTCACCACGGCCCGCAGCAGCTGCTTGCCGGGGAACTCGAAGCGCGCGAAGACGTACGCGCCGGGGAGTGCGATCAGGAGCGTGAGCGCCGTGGACGCGAACGCCTGCCACGTGGTGAACCAGAGCACGTCGGCGATGTCGGGCCGGGTCAGCACCTCGCCGATCCGGCCGAACTGCCAGCCGTCCTCGGTCTTGATCCCGCGGCCGACGATCGCGGCGACGGGATAGGCGAAGAACAGCCCGAAGAAGGCGAGCGGTACGGCCATCAGGGCGAGCCTGACGGCCGTACCGCGTACGCCCTCCTTCGCAGGAGTGCTCTCGCGTCCTACTTCACGACGAGCGAGGACCATGTCTTGACCCACTGCTCACGGTTCTTGGCGATGGTCTCCGGAGAGACGTTCTCCGGCTTCTCGACGACCACGCCGTGCTTCGTGAACAGCTCCGGCAGCTTCGCGTCCTTGACCACCGGGTTCACGAACATCTGCAGCGGCATGTCCTCCTGGAACTTCTTGCTCACCAGGAAGTCCAGGAGCGCCTTGCCGCCCTCCTCGTTCTTCGCGCCCTTGAGCAGGCCCGCGAACTCGACCTGGCGGAAGCAGGTGCCGGTGGAGACGCCCGTGGGGGCCTCGGCCGGCTGCGGCTCGCCGTACAGGACCTCGACCGGCGGGCTCGAGGCGTAGGAGACGACCAGCGGGCGGTCGCCCTTGGCCTTCTTGCCGCCCGCAGAGCCCGAGAAGCGCTCGTTGTAGGCCTGCTCCCAGCCGTCGACGACCTCGACGCCGTTGGCCTTGAGCTTGGTCCAGTAGTCCTTCCACCCGTCCTCGCCGTACTTGCCGACGGAGGCGAGGAGGAAGCCGAGGCCCGGCGAGGAGGTCGCCGCGTTCTCGGTGACCAGCAGGTTCTTGTACTCGGGCTTGATCAGGTCGTCCAGCGTCTGCGGCGGGGCGAGCTTCTTGTCGGCGAAGTACGCCTTGTCGTAGTTGACGCAGATGTCGCCGGAGTCGATCGGGGTGACCCGGTGCTCCTTGTCGAGCACGTACTCGGGCTTCACGTCGGCCAGGCCCTTGGCCTCGTACGGCGTGAAGATCCCGTTGTCGAGGGCGCGCGAGAGCAGGGTGTTGTCGACACCGAAGAAGACGTCGCCGCGCGGGGAACCCTTGGTGAGGATCTCCTGGTTGAGGGCGGCGCCCGCGTCCCCGGACTTCAGGACCTTGACGGTGTAGCCGCTCTGCTGCTCGAACTCCTTGAGGACCGTGTCGGTCACGTTGAAGGAGTCGTGGGAGACGAGCGTGACCGTCTTGGACTTCGGCGCCTCGCTCGCGCCGCCCGCGGACTTGTCCTTGGCGTCGCCGCCGCCGCAGGCGCTGAGCGTGGCGACGCCGAGCGCGGCCGCGAGCGCTGCGCCCGCGAACTTCTTGGTGGTGCTCACTGGTGAATTCCTCCTGGGATGACCAGGAGAAGACGCGGCCCTGCCCGGCGCTCAGTGCGAGCGGTCGCCGGGCAGGGCGCAACAGCTTGAGTGATGACCGAACTTCCTACCCCGAATGACCGGGGCGAGGTTCAGAGGGTCTGCGGATGACGGTTACCGCACTCTCAGCGCTGTGGCGCTCCCCTGTCGGAATATGCAATTGGTTCGGCCACAGGGTACCCCGTGGCCGAATCGGGCCCGCGAAAACCGCAGGCTAGCGCTCCGAGGCCGCGAGCTGGCCGCACGCGCCGTCGATCTCCTGACCGCGGGTGTCGCGGACGGTCACCGGCACCCCGTGGCGGGCGATGGCCTCCACGAAGGCCTTCTCGTCCTCGGGACGCGAGGCGGTCCACTTCGAGCCCGGCGTCGGGTTCAGCGGGATCAGGTTGACGTGCACACGCTTGCCCTTGAGCAGCTTGCCCAGGAGGTCGCCGCGCCAGGCCTGGTCGTTGATGTCGCGGATCAGGGCGTACTCGATGGAGATCCGGCGGCCGGACTTCTCGGCGTACTCCCAGGCCGCATCGAGGACCTCGCGGACGTTCCAGCGGGTGTTCACGGGCACGAGGGTGTCGCGCAGCTCGTCGTCCGGAGCATGCAGCGAGACCGCGAGGCGGCACTTGAAGCCCTCGTCGGCGAACCGCAGCATCGCCGGGACCAGGCCGACGGTGGAGACGGTGATGCCGCGCTGCGACAGGCCCAGACCGTCGGGCTCGGGGTCGGTGAGGCGGCGGATGGCGCCGACGACCCGCTTGTAGTTCGCCAGCGGCTCGCCCATGCCCATGAAGACGATGTTGGACAGCCGGGCCGGTCCACCGGGGACCTCGCCGTCGCGCAGCGCGCGCATGCCGTCGACGATCTGGTGGACGATCTCGGCGGTGGACAGGTTGCGGTCCAGGCCCGCCTGGCCGGTGGCGCAGAACGGGCAGTTCATACCGCAGCCGGCCTGCGAGGAGATGCACATGGTGACCCGGTCGGGGTAGCGCATCAGCACGGACTCGACGAGCGTGCCGTCGTGCAGCTTCCACAGGGTCTTGCGGGTGGTGTCGTCGTCGCACGAGATGTGCCGGATGACGTTCATCAGCTCGGGGAGCAGCTCCTGCTGGAGCTTCTCGCGGGAGCCCGCCGGGATGTCCGTCCACTCGGCCGGGTCGTGCGCGTACCGGGCGAAGTAGTGCTGCGAGAGCTGCTTGGCCCGGAACGGCTTCTCACCGATCGCGGCGACCGCCTCGCGACGCTCCTCGGGGGTGAGGTCGGCGAGATGCCGGGGCGGCTTCTTGGCTCCGCGAGGGGCGACGAAGGTGAGCTCTCCCGGGACGGGGCGGGCCATGGCAGGTACTCCTCGTAAGACGAAAGGCGCGCCGCAGAAGCAGCGCGCCTTTCAAGAGTAACCGCCCGGACCCACCCGAAGCCTTCGGACGTACGTCGCCCCGGCTCAGCGGGGTCCCCCTGGTGAACCGCCCGCCGGCCGGAACCCGCGGAGGCCGGTTTCAGCCCGTGCCGACGAAGGCCGCCAGCAGCAGCCACACCACCGGGGCGGTCGGCAGCAGGGAGTCGAGCCGGTCCATGATGCCGCCGTGGCCGGGCAGCAGCGTGCCCATGTCCTTGATGCCCAGGTCCCGCTTGATCATCGACTCGCCGAGGTCGCCCAGCGTGGCGCTGACCGCGACGGCGAGACCGAGCAGCAGGCCCTGCCACCAGGCGCCCCCGTCGATCAGGAACTCCATGCACAGCGCGCCGGCCGCCATCGCGAAGGCCACCGCGCCGAACAGTCCCTCTCGGGTCTTGCCGGGGCTGATGCGCGGCGCCAGCTTGTGCTTGCCGAAGCGCCAGCCCACCGCGTAGGCCCCGGTGTCACTGACCACGGTCAGCAGCAGGAACGTGACCACGCGCTCCGGACCGTCGTCGGCGGTGAGCAGCATCGCGACGAAGGTGGCCAGGAAGGGCACGTAGAACGCCGCGAAGACGCCTGCGGTGACGTCCTTGAGGTAGTCCTCGGGCGGTTCGGTCATCCGCCAGACCAGGACCGCCAGCGCGGTCAGGGCCATGGCCACCCAGGCACCCTCGGCCCCCCGGACGTATCCGGCGATGACCATGGCGGCGCCGCCGACCGCGAGCGGGACGAGCGGCGCCTTGATGCCCTTCTTCTCCTGGAGCCGGGAGGTGAGCTCCCACAGGCCCACGACGACCGCGACGACGATGACGCCGACGAAGACCGCCTTCACGATGAACAGCGAAGCGAAGATCACCGCACCGAGGCCGACGCCGACCCCTATGGCGGCACGCAGGTCTCGCCCCGCCCGCTTCTTCTGCGGCGGGGGCGAGGCGTCCTGCGGTGCCTGCGAGGGCGGAGGCGGGGGGCTGGGCATGGGCTCCTGCGGCGGCGTCTCGGCGCGGAACGGGGGGCCGCCGTCGGCGGCGGCCCCCCGATCGCGTGCTTCCCGGTCGTCGAAGTCACGGCCGGCGGCATCGGGCACGATGGGCATGGGCCGAGTGTGCGGGCCCACCAGCGCATCGTATGCGGGACCCGCCGGAACCTGCTCCGTGGCCCAGGGAGAGTCGTTCATCAGACCTCGAGGAGCTCGGCTTCCTTGTGCTTGAGCAGCTCGTCGACCTGCGCGACGTATTTCGCGGTCGTGTCGTCGAGCTCCTTCTCCGCGCGGCGCACCTCGTCCTCGCCGGACTCCTTGTCCTTGACGAGCTTGTCGAGGGCGTCCTTCGCCTTGCGGCGGATGGAGCGGATCGAGACCTTGGAGTCCTCGGCCTTGGTACGGGCGACCTTGATGTACTCCTTGCGGCGGTCCTGCGTCAGCTCGGGGAAGGTCACCCGGATGATATTGCCGTCGTTGCTGGGGTTGACGCCCAGGTCCGAGTCGCGGATGGCCTGCTCGATGTTGCGCAGGGCGCTCTTGTCGAACGGGGTCACGATCGCCATGCGCGGCTCGGGCACCGAGAAGGACGCGAGCTGGTTGATGGGGGTGATGGCGCCGTAGTAGTCCGCCACGATCTTGTTGAACATCGCCGGGTGCGCACGACCGGTGCGGATCGCCGCGAAGTCTTCCTTGGCGACGACGACGGCCTTCTCCATCTTCTCCTCGGCCTCGAGGAGGATTTCTTCGATCACCACGTGCTCCTGCATGTCAGATTTGGATGGTTCAGGCGGGCGGGGCGGGCTCGGCCCGATGGGGCCGGGCCCGGCGTCGGGACGCTCAGGCCCGGGTGCCCTGGTCGCTCACGAGCGTGCCGATCTTCTCACCCTTGACGGCGCGGGCGATATTGCCCTCGGCGAGCAGCTCGAAGACCAGGATCGGCAGCTTGTTGTCGCGGCACAGCGTGATGGCGGTGGCATCGGCGACCTTGAGGTCGCGGGAGAGCACCTCGCTGTACTCCAGCGCGTCGAACTTCACCGCGTCGGGGTTCTTCTTCGGGTCGGAGTCGTAGACCCCGTCGACGCCGTTCTTGCCCATGAGCAGGGCCTCGGCGTCGATCTCCAGGGCTCGCTGGGCGGCCGTGGTGTCGGTGGAGAAGTAGGGCATGCCCATGCCGGCGCCGAAGATGACGACGCGGCCCTTCTCCAGGTGGCGTACGGCGCGCAGCGGGATGTACGGCTCCGCGACCTGGCCCATGGTGATGGCGGTCTGCACACGGGAGTCGATGCCTTCCTTCTCCAGGAAGTCCTGGAGGGCGAGGCAGTTCATGACGGTGCCGAGCATGCCCATGTAGTCGGACCGCGCACGGTCCATGCCCCGCTGCTGCAGTTCGGCGCCGCGGAAGAAGTTTCCGCCGCCGATCACGACGGCGATCTCCGCGCCGTCACGGACCACCGCGGCGATTTCGCGCGCGATGGCATGGACGACGTCGGGGTCGACGCCCAGTCCTCCACCACCGGAGAAGGCTTCGCCCGACAGCTTCAGCATGAAGCGGCGGCCCTTCTTGTCGTGGTCGCTCTTGTCGTCGGAAGCGGTGTGGGGGTCCACGCCCTGATTCATGGAGATCTCCTCGTGCACATACGAAGAAGGCCATTGCCGGTGGGTCCTCGCGGTTCCCTCTACGGCAATGGCCTCCTCGTCAGATCTGCGGTCGTTCCGCGCGCGGGCGGACGACTGCTTCAGACCCTACCGGGGTCCGGTGTCCGTCGTGTACGGACGGACTCAGATGCCGACCTTGATGCGCGTGAAGCGCTTCAGGGTGACACCGGCCTCGTCCAGAACCTTCTGGACGGACTTCTTGTTGTCCAGCGCGTACGCCTGGCCGAGCAGCGTGGCGTCCTTGAAGAAGCCGTTGACGCGACCCTCGACGATCTTGGCGATGGCAGCCTCGGGCTTGCCCTCCGCGCGGGTGACCTCTTCGGCGATGCGACGCTCGGACTCGACCTTCTCGGCCGGGACGTCCTCGGCGGACAGCCACTGCGGCGCGAACGCGGCGATGTGCTGCGCGACGCCGCGGGCGACCTCGGCGTTCTCCTTGTCGAGCTCGACCAGGACGCCGATCTGGAACGGCAGGTCGGGCATCGTGCGGTGCATGTACGCCGCGACGTAACCGTCGGTGAACTGCGCGAAGCGGTCCAGGACGATCTTCTCGCCCAGGTTCGCGTTCGCCTCGTCCACGAAGGCGGTGACGGTCTTGCCGGGCTCGATCTCGGACGCGAGCAGCGCCTCGATGTCGGCCGGGGAGGTGGCGGCGACGTGCGCGGCCAGCTGGTTGGCGACGGCCAGGAACTTCTCGCCCTTGGCGACGAAGTCCGTCTCGCACTTCAGCTCGACGATGACACCGGAGGTGTTGTCGTCGGCGATGACGGAGACGACGGCACCGTTCTCGGCAGAACGGCCTTCGCGCTTGGCGACGCCCTTCTGACCCTTGATACGGAGCGCTTCCTGGGCCTTGTCGACGTCACCGTCGGCGTCCACGAGCGCGTTCTTGCAGTCCAGCATGCCGGCGCCGGTGAGCTCGCGGAGCTTCTTGACGTCAGCGGCGGTGTAGTTCGCCATGAGTCTGTGATTCTCTCTCGAAGTCGTAGATCTACGGGTGAACGGCGGAGGCGCCGCGCTTTTGGCGCGGCTCCCCCGCCGTCATCGTCCGTGCTGTGAGTGCCCGTCGCGTGAACGCCGGGCGCTCTCAGTGGGTCAGGCCTGCTCGGCGTCGGCGGCCGGGGCCTCGACAGCCTCGGCGGCGGGGGCCTCGACCTCGGCGGCCGGGGTCTCGACAGCGGCCTCGGCCGGAGCGGCCTCGACAGCCTCGTCGGCGGAGTCCTTCTTCTCACCCTCGAGCAGGTCGCGCTCCCACTCGGCGAGCGGCTCGGCGGCGGCCTTCTCGCCCGGCTTCGAGTCACCGGTCGCAGCGCCGGAGCGGGCGATGAGGCCCTCGGCGACGGCGTCGGCGATCACGCGGGTGAGCAGGGTGACGGAACGGATCGCGTCGTCGTTGCCCGGGATCTTGTAGTCGACCTCGTCGGGGTCGCAGTTGGTGTCGAGGATCGCGACGACCGGGATGTGGAGCTTGCGCGCCTCACCGACGGCGATGTGCTCCTTCTTGGTGTCGACGATCCAGACGGCGCTGGGAACCTTCGACATCTCGCGGATACCACCGAGGGTCTTCTCCAGCTTGATCTTCTCGCGGGAGAGGACCAGGAGCTCCTTCTTGGTGAGACCCGAGGCGGCGACGTCCTCGAAGTCGATCGCCTCAAGCTCCTTCAGACGCTGGAGGCGCTTGTAGACGGTGGAGAAGTTGGTGAGCATGCCACCCAGCCAGCGCTGGTTGACGTACGGCATACCAACGCGCGTCGCCTGCTCGGCGATGGCCTCCTGGGCCTGCTTCTTGGTACCGACGAACATGATGGAGCCGCCGTGGGCGACGGTCTCCTTGACGAACTCGTAGGCGCGGTCGATGTACGACAGCGACTGGAGCAGGTCGATGATGTAGATGCCGTTGCGCTCGGTGAAGATGAAGCGCTTCATCTTCGGGTTCCAGCGACGGGTCTGGTGACCGAAGTGGACGCCGCTTTCCAGCAGCTCCCGCATCGTAACGACGGCCATGGCCATCTCCTTGATTTCTCGGTTTGGTTCCTGACGCCCCACCGCGTCCTGCCCCCCGACAAGGGGACCGAGAGACGCATTCACCCGGCCTGAGCGGCTGGTGCTGGGGCGTGCGAAGTCGACCCGGTGACCCGGATCGCCGTAAGAAGTGTACGGGACCGGGCGGTATGCCAGGTGACGCCGTTGTCCACACCCGGCCGTCTGTCCACAGGCGCCGTCACGCTGCGCGAGCCGACGGCAACCTGGACGGCATGACGACACTGCTGCTCACGCTGCTGCTGACCCTGGCCCAGGCGCTCGTACCGTGGGCGCGGCCGCTGCCGCCCCCACTGGTGGTGGCCCGCTGGTGGGACCCGCCCCCGACCCCGTACGCGGCGGGGCACCGCGGGGTGGACCTGGCCGCCCCGGTGGGCGCGGAGCTGCGTGCGGTCGGGCCGGGCCGGGTGCACTACGCGGGCCCGGTCGCCGGCCGCAGGGTCCTCTCCCTCACGCTCCCGGGCGGCCTGCGCACGACGTACGAACCGGTGCGGCCGCTGGTCGCGGAGGGCGAGGAGGTCACGGCGGGCCAGGTGGTCGCCGTCCTCACGGAAGGCACGCACTGCGGGAAGCCCTGCCTCCACTGGGGCCTCCTGTCAGGCACCACCTACCTGAACCCCCTGACCGTCCTCCCACACCCCACGCCAAGACTCCTGCCGCTCGACGAATCCAGCCCGGCCGGAGCTTGAGGAAGTTTTAGCCCCGCCGGCGATTGAGGCGCGGGGCCCGGGGCGGAGCCCCCAATCCAGCCCCGCCGGCGTTTGAGGCGCGGGGGTCCGGGGGCGGAGCCCCCGGGGCCTCAGCCCTGCACGCCCCGCAGGGCCATGGCCACGGCCGCCTCCGTCACCACACCGGGATCCTCCGCGGCGCCGAGCTCGATGCGCCGCACAGCGGCATCGACGACCCCCTGCAGCAGCATCGCGGCAAGCCGGGGCTGCTCATGCCCCAGGGCCCCGAGCGCCTCCACGATCATCGCCACGAGCCCCCCGTGCGCAGCACGGATCTTCTCCCGCGCCCCCGCGTCCAGCTCACTGGCCGAGATCGCCACCACCGCCCGGTGCCGCCGGTCCCCGACCAGCCCCAGCTGGCTCCGTACGTAGGCCTCGACCTTCGCCTCCGGAGACTGCGCCTGCTCCATCGCCGCCTCGATCTCGGCGGCCCAGACGGGGAAGTCCACGGCGCACAGCTCTTCGACCACGGCCGCGCGGGAGCGGAAGTACTCGTACACGGAGGACCGGGCGAGGCCGGTGCGCTCCGCCAGGGCGGGGAAGGTCAGCGCTTCCGTCCCGCCTTCGGACAACAGGGAGCGCGCAGCGTCCAGCAGGGCGCCGCGCTGCATCGACCGGTGCTCGGCCACAGAGGCCGCTCGAATCCTGGGCACGCATCCACTCTACGGAGGTGCCGCAAGCTCACCGGCCGACATCCGCCAGCTTGGCCCGCAGTTGGAGCACCGACTTGGTGTGGATCTGGCTGACCCGGCTCTCCGTGACGCCCAGCACGTTGCCGATCTCGGCGAGCGTGAGGCCCTCGTAGTAGTACAGCGTCACCACGGTCTTCTCGCGCTCCGGCAGGGTGTTGATGGCCCGGGCCAGGAGTCTGCGCAGCTCACGGTCCTCGGCCACCTCGACCGGATTGTCGGCGGCGGTGTCCTCAAGGGTGTCCATCAGCGAGAGGCGGTCGCCGCCCTCTCCGCCGGCGTGCAGCAGCTCCTCCAGGGCGACCACGTTGGCGAGCGACAACTGGCTGAACACGGCGTGGAGTTCCTCCACCGCGATGCCCATCTCGCCGGCGACCTCGTGCTCGGTCGGGGTGCGGCGCAGCTGGGCCTCGAGCGTGGCGTAGGCCCGCTCCACCGCGCGCGCCTTCTGTCGGACCGAGCGCGGGATCCAGTCCAGCGCCCGCAGCTCGTCGATCATCGCGCCCCGGATCCGGGTGATCGCGTACGTCTCGAACTTGATGGACCGGTCGATGTCGAACTTCTCGATGGCGTCGATCAGTCCGAAGACCCCGGAGGAGACGAAGTCGGCCTGTTCCACATTGGGCGGCAGGCCCACGCTGACCCGGCCGGCCACGTACTTCACCAGGGGCGAGTAGTGCAGGATCAGCTGCTCCCGCAACCGCTCGTCACCGTTCTCCTTGTACGAGCGCCACAGCACCTCGAGGGACGAGGGCGCGGTGGTCCGCACGCTGCCGCGGGCAGCGGGGGGCACCGCAGCGCGGTCAGACCCTGAGGTGTGCTGGGGCATGCTTCGCCTTTGCCGGAGCCGGATTCCTTGGGAGCGTAGCGTGACGGAAGTGTCGCGGTGCGCGAAGAGTACGGGATCGCGCGTGGGCCCCGGGGCGTCGTGACTCGCGCGGGAGACCCGGGACCGGCGCCTGGCGCTCGGTCCCGGCGGCTGCCACCGGGAAGACCGCGTCTCTCATCGGCTTCACTCTTTCACCGGAACACCCCAGGTCAACGACCGCCTCGCCGGGCGCCATCGGTTTGTGTGCCTCCTTCAGGTGATTGTGTGGTCAACTGCCAGCCCTCGCCCTGCCGTTCGACGAACCCCAGAGAGTGAAGTTCGTACAGTCTGCCGATGACTTCATCGGTGCCGGTGCCCGCGGCGAGGGCCACTTCGTCGGCGTGCGCGAGCCGCCCGGCCGGGAGTGCTTCGAGCACACGGGCGGTCTCCCGGTCCAGCAGGTCCCGGGCGAGCACCGGACCGCGCCGCTCGGGAGCCAGTTCACCCATGCCGCCCACCAGCTCGACCACTTCCGCGGCGTCGGTGACGAGTACGGCCTCGCCGCGCAGCAGTTCGTGAACTCCGCCGGAGAGCCCGCTGGTGGCCGGTCCTGGGATGCCCATGGTGAACCGCCCGAGCTGCTGGGCCCGCCGGGCCGTGACCAGGGAGCCGCTACGGTGGGCCGCCTCGACCACGACGGTGCCCCGGGTGAGCGCGGCGATGACCCGGTTGCGCAGGACGAACCGGCTCGGGGTCGGATGGCTGCCGGGCGGCAGCTCGCCCAGCACCAGCCCCTGGTCGGCGATCCGGCCGAGCAGCCCGGCATGGCCGCGGGGGTAGGCGATGTCCACCCCGCAGGCGAGTACCGCGGCCGTGGCACCGCCCGAGGCGAGGGCCCCGCGGTGGGCGGCGGCATCGACCCCGTACGCCGCCCCGGAGACCACCACCCAGCCCCGCTCGGCGAGCCCGGCTGCCAGGGTCTGGGCCATGTGCGCGCCGTATGGGGTGCAGGCCCGGGCCCCGACCACGGCGACGGAGCGCAGCGCCCAGGTCCGCAGGTCCGGTCTGCCCCGCAGCCAGAGCCCGACGGGCCGGGCGTCGCCGAGGTCGTCCAGCTGGGTCGGCCACTGCGCCGAGCCGGGGCAGATGAACCGGCCGCCGCCGCGGGCGGCGGTCGCCAGATCCCGCCGCGGGTCGGCGAGGGCCGCCCGTCTGCGGTAACCGGCGAGCCGCTGCTCCCTCACCCCGGCCAGGGCCGCCGTCCCGGCGGCCGGGCCGGTCAGCAGCCGTATCAGCCCGACGGCGCCGTGTTCGCGCAGCCACCGCCCGCCGTGCTCGTCGCCGGGCTCCAGCACCCGCGTCAGCGCAGCCCGCGCCAACAGCTCCGAATCGGACCCGTCGGCTGTGTCGGACCCGGCGGCCTGCTCGGGCTCGGCCGGCGGCTCGGGCCCGGCGGTGGGGCTCATGATCCGGCTCCCATGGCCAGGGCGGCGCCGCGGGCGATGCCGGTGCGTAGTTCCAGGGCGACGGCCACGTCCAGCGCCTCCGGGCGGTCCCTGCCCCGCAGGTCGGCCACGGTCCAGGCGACCCGCAGCACCCGGTCCAGCCCACGGGCGGTGAGCAACCCGCGCTCCAAGTCCCGCTCGGCTTGCGCCAGCGCTCCGGGGGCTGCCTGCCAGCGCGTGCGCAGCTCGTGCCCCGGCACCTCGGCGTTGAGCCGCCACGGGGTGTCGGCGAGCCGGGCCGCGGCGCGGTCCCTGGCCTCGCGCACCCGGTCGGCGACGGCCGCCGTGGCCTCCCCGCGGCCGCCGCGCCCCAGCAGGTCGGAGCGGGTGACCGGCTCGACCCCCACCCGCAGGTCCACCCGGTCCAGCAGCGGCCCGGACAGCCGCGCCTGGTAGCGCCGGATCACGGATGCCGGGCATTCGCAGCCGGCGCCGAGCAGGGTGTGCCGCCCACACGGGCAGGGGTTCGCCGCGAGCACCATCAGGAATCTGGCCGGAAGCCGCACCACCCCGGCGGCCCTGGCGATGACCACGTGCCCCGATTCGAGGGGCTGGCGCAGCGCGTCCAGCGCCTTGGTGCTGAACTCGGCGGCCTCGTCCAGGAAGAGCACGCCCCGGTGGGCGAGGGAGACGGCCCCGGGCCGGGGCACCCCCGCTCCACCGCCGACCAGGGACTGCATGGTCGCCGAATGGTGGGGCGCGCAGTACGGGGGCCGGGCGACCAGCGGTTCGCCGGGCGGCAGGATCCCCGCGACCGAGTGGACGGCCGTGACCTCCAGGGAGTCCTGCCGGGAGAGCGACGGCAGGATCCAGGGGATCCGCTCGGCCAGCATCGTCTTGCCGGCTCCCGGGGGCCCGCTGAGGAAGAGGTGGTGCCCCCCGGAGGCCGCCACTTCCAGGGCCCGGCGGGCGCCGTGCTGCCCGGCTACGTCGGAGAGGTCGGGGAAGTCCGGGGTCTCGCCCTCCCCGGGCCGGCGCTGGGAGATCCCGGTGCCGAGCCCGGCGCCGGGGACCACCAGTCCGGCCAGCATCGGGTCCGGCCGGCCCTGTAGGCCCGGCGCCTCCTCCTCGGGCACCTCCCCGTCGGTGAGGACGGCGATCAGCTGGCGCAGGCTGCGGACGCCGAGTACGCAGACGTCGGGCACGAGCATGGCCTCGGCGGCGCACTGCTGCGGCACCACCACGTTCCGGTACCCGGCATCCGCCGCGGCGAGGATCGCCGGCAGGATGCCCCGCACCGGCCGCACCCGGCCGTCCAGCCCCAGCTCCCCGATGAGCACCAGGTCGGCGATCGCAGCGGGATCGATCACCTCGGCGGCGCCGAGCACGGCGGCCGCGACAGCCAGGTCGAAGCCGGCGCCGGATTTCGGTACGGAGGCCGGGCTGAGCCCGACGGTGAGCTTCTTCTGCGGCCATGCGGCCCCCGAGTTCACGACGGCGGCCCGCACCCGGTCCCGGCTCTCGACCAGGGTCTTGTCGGGCAGCCCCACCAGGGTGAAGGCGGCGAGCCCGGGCTCCAGGTCGGCCTGGACCTCCACCACCACGCCGTCGACACCCACCAGCGCGACCGAACAGGCTCGTGCGAACCCCATCACGCCACCCCCCGGACGTGCTCCACCACGGGCGCACCGCGCTGCGGCAGCAGGACTCCCACGAGGTCGATGCGCACCCCGCCCGGGGGTGGTCCGCCGTGGTCAGCGAGCCATCGACCGGCGAGGCGGCGCAATCGCTCGGCCTTGCCGGGGCGGACGGCGGCCATGGGATGTTCGAAGTCACCCACCCGGCGGGTCTTGACCTCGCACACGACGAGGGCGTCCCCGTCCCGCGCGACGATGTCGATCTCCCCGCTGCGGCACCGCCAGTTCCGCGCGATCACGGTCATCCCGGCCTCGGCCAGCCGCCGCGCCGCGAGCTCCTCGCCGTACCGCCCCAATGCCTGCTGTGCCACGCCCTTCGCGTTCATCCGGCACCACCTCCGGCACCGACGATCCCGCGCCCCCGCCCACCTTGTGGATCTTGGTGGACAACCCGGCCGTTGTGGACAACCCCGTCACCCTTCCGGGTGAGGGGAATCAGCTGCCGGGCAGTTCGAGGTCGCTCTTGTTGAGCTCCTCGATGTTCACGTCCTTGAAGGTCAGCACCCGGACCTGCTTGACGAAACGCGCAGGCCGGTACATGTCCCACACCCAGGCGTCGGCCATCGTGACCTCGAAGAACACCTCCCCCTGAACCGAGTGCACCTGCATCTCGTAGTCGTTCGTGAGGTAGAACCGACGTTCCGTCTCGATCACGTACTTGAACAGCCCGACGACGTCGCGGTACTCGCGATAGAGCTTCAGCTCCATCTCGGTCTCGTACTTCTCGAGGTCCTCGGCGCTCATGGCATGTTCCCCTTCAGCCGTGCGTCCCCCTATTGTGCGCCAGGCCCGTGCGCCCCTAAACGATTTCCGGGGCCAGGACCACCGGCGCACCCGGAGGACCGTCGTCGAGCAGCGTACGGAGCAGCTCGGCGAGTCTGGTCGGGTACACCGTCTCATGGGCCGCGAGAAGTTCCTCGGAGGTCCACCACCTGGCACCGGTGACGCTGCGCCGCTCCAGCTCGGTGAGCCCGCCCATCTCGGTCCGCGTCTGGGCGGTCCGGGCCAGGTAGTACCACTCGTCCTGCTCCCAGCGCCGCCCGTCGAAGGGGAAGGAGCAGTACCGGTGCCACAGCACCGGACCCAGTTCCACCTCGGTGATCCCGGTCTCCTCGGCGAGCTCCCGCAGCGCTGCCTGCTCCCGGCTCTCGCCGCCCTCGAGCCCGCCGCCCGGGGTGAACCACCAGTGGTCGGCCGGGTCGTCCGGCTCGAAACCGTGCAGCAGCAGGACCCGGTCCGCGGGGTCCAGCAGGATCACCCGTGACACCTTGCGCGGGCCGGGCCCGGCGGCCGCCTCAGCGGGCACCGGCCGGCTCCCGCCGCCGCCCGCGCCCCAGGACCCGTACGACGGGCCCGTACGCGGCCCCCAGCACCACCAGGGCGGCTCCGGCCAGCACCGCGGCCAGCTGGAGGCGCAGCGGCCCCGGCTGCGAGGTCCCGCCGGGCAGGGAGGCGTACGTGCCGGGCCGCTCGAGCATCGCCATCGAGGGCCAGGCGAGGGCGTCGACCCGGGCGTGGACCGCAGAGCGTGCCACGGTGCCCTGGCCGGCCTCCTGGAGGTGGGCCCGGGAGTCGAGCGAGGCGGACCGCCGGTCGCCCAGCAGGAAGAGGTTGCCCTCGGGCACCGTCACCTCGAACGGCGTGTCGGAGGCCGCGCCCAAGCCCGTGCCAGTGCCCGCGCCCGTCCCCGTGCCCGCGGCGGCGGCTTCGGGCTTGGTGTGCTCGATGTAGGGCTCGTCGAGTTCCTTGCCGTTCACCGTGAGCCGGCCGCCCTCACCGCAGCACTTCACGGTGTCGCCGCCGATGCCGACGACCCGCTTGACCATGGGCGAGTCACTCCACATGGAATCAGTGAACACGACCACGTCGCCGCGCCGAACCTCACCGCCGTCGATCCGCTGCGCGAGCACCCGGTCGCCGGGGCTCACCGTCGGCATCATCGAGTCGGTCGGCACCGTGTACGGCTGGTACACGAGCGCCCCCCATACGAAGGCGCCCAGGAAGAGCACAAAGCCGACGGCCACGGCGACTCCCGACAGCACATTGCCGAGACCGCCGCGGCCGTCCTTGCCACCACGTATTCCTTCGGTACCGCTTTCCTGCGTTCCGCCCATTGCAGCGCCCCCACACTTCCGGGATCGACGACCTGGGCGGCACCCTACCTGCCGGTAGTCCCGCTGGTCAGCCTCCGCCGGCGCCACATCACGACCGGAACCGCGCCGACGAGGCCCAGCGCGGCCGGACCGAGCCCGACCGGCGCCAGACCGGCGGCCCCGAGACCCAGCGCGGTCGCCTTGGCCTGGTTCCCGATGCCCGGCTGGTCGAACGTGTCCGGGATGGGCAGCGTCGACCAGCGGGTGATCGGCCACGCCACCACCACGGCCCGCCCGACGACCTTCTCGACCGGCACGAAGCCCTCGGTGGAATCCTGCATGTGGTAGCGGGAGTCCTGCGAGTTCTGCCGGTGGTCGCCCATCACCCAGATCTTGCCCTTGGGCACGGTGAGCGGGCCGAACGGAGCGTCGTCGCACGGGGTGTTGCCGGGGTAGATGTACGGCTCGTCCAGCGCCTTGCCGTTGACGACGACCGGTCCCCCCTTCTTGCACTCGACCGTGTCACCGCCGATGGCGATGGTCCGCTTGATCAGGTCCTTCTCGGCCGCGTCCGGCATCAGGCCGATCTTGCTGAGGACCGTCTGCATGAAGTTGGGCTCCGGGGTGGGCTCCCCGGCCAGCCAGCTCGCGGGGTCGTGGAAGACCACGACCTCACCGCGCTCGGGCTCGGAGCCGAACCACGGGGTCAGCTTGTCGACGAGCACCCGGTCGCCGCGCTGCAGGGTGTTCTGCATCGAGTCGGACGGGATCGAGAACGCCTGCACCAGGAAGGTCTTGATCAGCAGGGCCAGCAGCAGGGCGATGCCGATGAGGAGCGGGAGCTCCTTCCAGAACGAACGGTGCGGACGCGCCTCGGCACCACCGTCCTCGGCCTCGCGCTCGGCTTCGTCCGGCCGCTCCTCGCCTTCGTCGCGTCCGGATCGCGCGCCTACTGCCACATCCCCCACATCCACTCCTCACTCGCAAGTCGCCGCCCGCGCCGGATCGGGCACGGGCCCTCCCCTCCCTTAACGAGCGGGAGTTCCCTAAGGCGCGGGAGACCGAGGACACACTATGCGAACGGCGGCCGACGACGGCGCCCACGGCGGCCGCGTCGCCCGCTCGGTGCCGGATCGGGCACCGTACGGAAGGTTGCGGGCTGTTCGAGCTTGCGCCAGTGGTCGAACGGCCAGGCGATGACGACGGCCTGCCCCACGACGCCCTCCTCGTCGATGGTGCCGTCGAAGGCCTCGTCGAGGTGGAAGCGGGAGTCGGCCGAGTTCGCCCGGTGGTCGCCCATGACGAAGAGCCGCCCCGGGGCCACCTGCACCTCGAACCTGATTTCGGACGGGGCGTTGCCGGGGCTCACGTACGGCTCATCGAGCGGCGCGCCGTTGACGGTGACGCGGCCCTTGGCGTCGCAGCACATGACGGTGTCGCCGCCGACGGCGATGACCCGCTTGATCAGGTCCTGTTCGTCGGCGGAGGGCAGCAGGCCGATGAAGGTCAGCGTCTCCTTGATCTGCTTGACGCCGACCGGGTCGGGTGCCGGGCGCGCGGCCTCGCCCTTGAGCCAGCCGCCGGGATCCTTGAACACGACGACGTCGCCGCGCTCGATCTTGGAGCCGAACCACGGGGTCAGCTTGTCGACCAGCACCCGGTCGCCGATCCGGATCGTCTGCTCCATGGACCCGGACGGGATGAAGAAGGCCTGCACGAGGAAGGTCTTGAGGACGAGCGCTATGCACAGCGCCACGATGATCAGCAACGGCACCTCGCCCACCCGGCGGGTACGCCTGCGCCGCTTGACCCGGCGCGCCAGCCGGCGCCGCTCGGCCCGGCCGCCGCCCTCCGCCGCGACGGGTCGCGCCTTTGTCCCTCGCCGCGACCCGGGCTCCCGCACCGGCCGCTCGGGGACCGCGGCGGGCTCGGGCTCCCGCCGGGGCTCGGGGCCGCCCGGAGTCTCGGGCGCACGCCAGAATTGGGGCGGGCGCGGGGGCCGGGGCGCGCGCCTCGGCTCGGGCTCCGGATCCGGCTCCGGCTCGGGGACCCGGCCGCCTCTGGGGCGCCCCCGGCTACCCATGACCGCCCCCGGAGGACGGTGCCACCGTGGGCGTCGATCCCCAGCGCGAGACCGGCCAGCCGATCCAGTCGGCCCGCCCGATCACCTTCTCCACCGGCACCATCCCCCCGCCCGGCTCCCCCAGGTGGTCCCGGGAGTCCCGGGACTGGGAACGATGATCACCCATGACCCAAAGGGTCCCAACGGGTACGACGATACGGAAGGGCACCTTCGAGGGCGTGTCGCCGGGATACAGGTACGGCTCCTGCAGTGGGACGCCGTTCACCTTGATCCGCCCGCCCGCGTCGCAGCACACCACGTCGTCCCCGCCGACGCCCACCACCCGCTTCACGAAGTCGGTGTCGGACGGCTCGCCGATCCCGAGCGCGGAGGCCGCGCCGTGCAGGGCCTCGCCGATCGGGTTGCCCTCGGCGCGCTCCGGTACGAAGGATCCCGTGCCGTCGAACACCACCACGTCCCCGCGCTTCGGCTGGTCGCCGAAACGGTACGCCAGCTTGTTCACCAGCACCCGGTCCCCGACCTGGAGCGTCGGCTCCATCGACCGGCTCGGGATCAGGAAGGGCTGTACGACGAAATTGCTGATCAGCAGCAGGAAGGTCGTACAGAGCACGCCGAGCACCCCGGCCCGCCGCCAGGTCAGGAACGCGCGCCACCCGGGACGCGCACGGCGCCCCCACAACGCAAAACGCGGCCGCCCCTCCCCCGTTTCGGGGAAGGAGTGGCCGCGCTGTGTGAGCTCTGCTTCGGTGTCCATCGGTGGCGAGCCTATCCGGCCGCCCCCGGAACCCGGAGAGGAGATCAGCGGTCGCGCTTCTCCTTGATCTTCGCGGCCTTGCCGCGGAGCTCACGGAGGAAGTACAGCTTGGCGCGACGCACGTCACCGCGGGTGACGAGCTCGATCTTCTCGAAGATCGGGGAGTTCACCGGGAAGGTGCGCTCCACGCCGACGCTGAAGGAGACCTTGCGAACGGTGAAGGTCTCGGAGACGCCAGAGCCCTGGCGACGGATGACAACACCCTTGAACTGCTGGATACGGGAGCGGTTGCCCTCGATGACGCGGACGTGCACGTTGATCGTGTCACCCGGGCGGAAGGCCGGGACGTCGGAGCGGATCGAGGCGGCGTTGACGCCATCGAGCAGGTGAGACATGTTCTTCGTCTGCTTTCTTCGCACGACGCCACAGGCCGCCGGTGCGGATTTCCGGAGAGAATTCGGGAGCCGGGTCACTCTGCGGACGACTGTCCCCCTGTGGCAGGGGCGTACGCGAGCACACAGCAGCCGCCTATTCTTCCACGACCTGCGGCCTACGCCAAAACCGGCCGTCGGCGTCCGGGCGCCAGCCGAGGATGCTCAGCGTCTCGCGGTCCTTCTTGTCGAAGGCTGAGGCCTCGCATCGCTCGATCAGGTCGGGGCGGTTCTGCGCGGTCCTGCGGAAGGCCTCGTCCCGGCGCCAGCGGGCGATCTTCCCGTGGTGGCCGCTGAGCAGCACGTCGGGGATGCCCCGGCCGCGCCACTGCGGGGGCTTCGTGTAGACCGGCCCCTCCAGCAGGTTCTCCATCTCGCCCGGCGCGAAGGAGTCGTCGCGGTGCGATTCCGCGTTGCCGAGCACTCCGGGCAGCAGCCGGGCCACGGCCTCGGTGACCACCAGGACGGCTGCCTCGCCGCCCGCCAGCACGTAGTCGCCGATGGAGACCTCGTAGACCGGCATCCGCGTGGCGTACTCGTCCATGACCCGGCGGTCGATGCCCTCGTACCGGGCCGGCGTGAAGATCAGCCAGGGCCGCTCGGAGAGCTCGACGGCCAGTTCCTGGGTGAACGGGCGGCCGCTGGGCGTGGGAACGACCATGACCGGCCCGCGCGCACCGGACTCGTATCCGTCGGCCAGCGCCTCGTCGAGGGCCTCGCCCCACGGCTCTGTCTTCATGACCATGCCGGGACCGCCGCCGTACGGGGTGTCGTCGACCGTGTTGTGCCGGTCGTACGTCCAGTCCCGCAGGTCGTGGACGTGTACGTCGAGCTGTCCGCGGGCCCTCGCCTTGCCGACGAGGGAGACGTTCAGCGGCTCCAGGTACTCGGGGAAGATCGTGACGACGTCGAGACGCATCAGGCGTCGCCCTCGGGCTCGGCATCCCGCGTGGAAACGATCTCGGCGCGGTCGTCGATCAGCCCGGGCGGGGGCGTGATGACGCAGCGCTGCTCCTCCAGGTCGATCTCGGCGACGATCTCCCCGACGAAGGGGATCATCACCTCGGTGCCGTCGGGGCGCTCGACGATGAAGAGGTCCTGCGAGGGCAGGTGGGAGATCTCGGTGATCCGGCCGATCTCGGTGCCGTCCTCGAGCACGACGTCCAGGTCCATCAGCTGGTGGTCGTAGTACTCGTCTTCTTCCTCGGGGAGCTCCGCCGGGTCGACGTCGGCGATCAGCAGGATGTTGCGCAGCGCCTCGGCGCCGGTGCGGTCCTTGACACCGGCGAAGCGGAGCATCAGCCTCCCGCTGTGCACGCGGCCCGTCTCGATGGTCAGCGGACCCGCCGAGGCCGGCTCGGTCCGGAGCACGGCGCCGGGGCTGAGCCGCAGTTCGGGCTCGTCCGTGCGCACCTCGACGCTGACCTCACCCTTGATGCCGTGGGCGCGGCCGATCCGCGCGACAACCAGCTCCACTGTCTCTCTCCTGTTCAGACGACGACGGGCCGGGGTGGGCACGAATGCCCTCCCCGGCCCGTGCCGGTGATTCACGTTCTCAATGAACCAAGTCTCAGCGGACCTGGTCCACGTCGACGAGGTCGACGCGGATCCCCCGGCCGCCGATGGCGCCCACGACGGTACGCAGGGCACGCGCGGTGCGGCCGTTGCGGCCGATCACCTTCCCGAGGTCGTCCGGGTGAACCCGGACCTCGAGCACCTGCCCGCGACGCAGGTTGCGCGAGGCGACCTGCACTTCGTCGGGGTTGTCCACAATGCCCTTTACGAGGTGCTCAAGAGCCTCCTCGAGCATGCTCAGGCCTCGGTCGACTCGGCGGCGGCCTCAGCCTCGTCCGCCTTCTTGTCGGCCTTCTTCGCCTTCTGCGTGATGGCCTCGCCCTTGGTCTCGCCGATGCCCTCGAGGGCCTTGGCGAACTCGTCGAAGGAGCGACGCTTGCTCTCCTTCGTCTCCGGCTGCAGCAGCGGCGCGGGGGCCGGGAGGCCCTTGTGCGCCTGCCAGTCACCGGTCAGCTTCAGGATGGCGAGCACAGCCTCGGTGGGCTGGGCGCCGACCGACAGCCAGTACTGCGCACGCTCGGCGTTGACCTCGATGCGCGACGGGTTGTACGTCGGGTGGTACAGACCGATCTCCTCGATCGCACGACCATCGCGGCGGGTGCGCGAGTCGGCGACGACGATGCGGTAGTGCGGCTGGCGAATCTTGCCGAGGCGCTTGAGCTTGATCTTGACTGCCACTGGAGTGGTGTCTCCTGAACTTGACGTGGTTGGGCACATGAGATGCCACGTGGGGTTGCGGTACTCGGGTGCCCGATGGACGCGTCAGCCGGAGGAGAGAGGGGTCCTATGCGACTGTCGAGTACAGCTAGCCATTGTGCCACATGCCTGCGGCGCTTCTTGCGGGGAGCGGCGATCAGAGGCACGCGGCCGCGCACCACCGGGCCGCCCCCGCCCTGCAGAGGCCTGCGGAGGCATCCCGCCCGCCCATCACCCCCGTACGGCCCCGGGGCCACCGGCTCAGGAGGCGGCGGCCGAGAGGGCGACCTCGGGGATGCGGAACGGCTTCATGCAGCCGCCGCACACGATCGGCGCCTGGGCCAGCACGGAGGGGACCACGCGCACATTGCGCCCGCAGTCGCAGACCGCCTTGACGCGGACACCGCCACCCGAGGAGCCGTGCCGGGCGGCCGGCCCGCGGAAGCTGCGCTTGGTGTCGGCGGCCGTCGCAGCCGTGTGGGCCTTCAGGGCGCGCTGCAGCCGCTCGATGGTGGGGCGGTAGCGCTTCTTCGCCTCGGGATTGAGCGAGACCAGCGAGAAACCGCTGCTGGCATGCGGCTCGTCGGAGTGGTCCAGCCCCATTTCCTCGGCGATCGCGAGGAATCTGCGGTTGTGGTAGCGGCCTGCCCGCGAGGTGTCGCGCACTCCGCGGGCGGCGGCGATGCCGTGGACTGCCTCGTGCAGCAGTCGCTCGAAGGAGAGCTCGGCGCCGCAGGCGGACGAGGACTCTCCGATCAGGGACTCGGGCGCGGCAAGGTCAGGCAGCTCGGAGTGGTACCGCTGAATGTCGGCCCACGCCTGCGCCAGCTCTGCGGCGAGAACAGGTGGTGTCGTGCTCACGTCGTGACAACGAGCCGGAGTGCCCCGGTGTTCCGATTCCGGGCCATTCCAAATTTTTTGCACGTACCAGTCAGTTCAGTCTCATGCGTCCCGACGAGGACGGGTGCGCCGATCCCAGGAGGAGTCGGTACGTAACGACGACCAGACCGACACGAACCCGCCCCGGCGCGCGGCTCGTGCCGTGCGCCGGGGCGGGTCGGTGGTCAGTCAGGGGCGGTCAGTACGAGCGCGCGACGATGGCGAGCGTACCGGGGGCGTCGTCCGCCTCCGGAACCGACCCGTCCTCGGCGATCAGGCAGCGTACGGACACGGCCTGCTCGCCCAGCTTGGCCTCACCCTCGGGGCCGAGGTCGGCCCACGGGATCCGCGCCCAGCCGCCGGCGACGGCGGCCTCGGCGGCCTCCTCGATGGTGGAGACGTCGGAGGTACGGGCCAGGCGGCGCTCGCGGGACTCGCGCAGCAGCTGCGCCTGGTCCTCGTCGAGCACCTTGGGCAGCAGGTCGGCGAGCGCGTCGATCTGCACGGGCTCCTTGCCGCCCGGGATCCGGCGGGCCAGCATCGCGGTGCCGGCCTCCAGGTCGCGGGGGCCGATCTCGATGCGGACCGGTACGCCCTTGAGCTCCCAGTCCACGGCGCGGCGGCCGAAGGGGGTGTCGACGCGGTCGTCTACCTGGACGCGGAGGCCGGCGGCCTTCAGCTGCGCACCGAGCTCGCGGACCTTCGCGACGGCCTCGTCGCCCTTGATCGCCATGACGACGACCTGGACGTGCGCGAGGCGCGGCGGGACACGCAGCCCGTTGTCGTCGCCGTGGGACATGATCAGACCGCCGACCATGCGGGTCGAGACGCCCCACGAGGTCTGCCAGACCAGCTCCTGCTTGCCTTCCTTCGACAGGTACTGCGTGTTGAAGGCCTTGGCGAAGTTGGTGCCGAGCTCGTGGCTCGTGCCCAGCTGCAGCGCCTTGCCGTCGCCCATCATGCCCTCGAGGGTGAGGGTGTTGATGGCGCCGGCGAAGCGCTCCTTGGCGGTCTTGCGGCCGAGCACGACGTCGATGCCGAGCACGTTCGTCATGAAGTCGCCGTACACGTCCGTGTGGATGCGGGCGGCGTAGTCGCGGGCGTCCTCGTACGTGGCGTGGGCGGTGTGGCCCTCCTGCCAGAGGAACTCACTCGTACGGAGGAACACGCGCGGGCGCATCTCCCAGCGGACGACGTTGGCCCACTGGTTGATCAGCAGGGGCAGGTCGCGGTAGCTCTGGACCCACTTGGAGAAGTAGTCGTTGATGATCGTCTCGGAGGTGGGCCGGACCACGACCGGCTCGTCCAGCTCCTTGCCGCCGCCGTGCGTGACGACGGCGAGCTCGGGGGCGAAGCCCTCGACGTGCTCGGCCTCGCGCGTCAGGTACGACTGCGGGATGAACAGCGGGAAGTACGCGTTCTGGGCGCCCGCGTCCTTGATGCGCGCGTCCATCTCCTGCTGCATCCGCTCCCACAGGCCGTAGCCGTACGGCCGGATGACCATGGTGCCGCGTACCGGACCGTTGTCGGCCAGCTCGGCCTTGTTGATCAGATCCTGGTACCAGCGGGGGAAATCCTCCGCCTGGGGGGTGAGAACGGGTGCCTTTGCCATGGCGCGAATGGTACGGCGCCAGACGCGCCCAGCGTGAATCGAGCGTGAATCGGGTGGCGCACTCCTCTGGACGCGGGGGCGAATGGGGAGTTCTCTGGCAACGGGGGCAAGGGGGCGACAAGGAATCAGGAGCGCTCTTTCGATGACACCGACGCCGACGGCGACGCTCGTCGCCCGGGACTGGGCGGAGATCCAGGAACGGATGCTGGTACCGCTGTACGAGGCGGTCTACGACCGGCTGGAGGTCGGGCCGGGCGACCGGCTGCTCGGCCTGGACTGCGGGTCCGGTCTGGCCCTGCTGCTGGCCGCGGGGCGGGGAGCCGTCACCACGGGGGTGGAGGCGGATCCGGCGCGGCGGGAACTGGCGCGTGAACGGCTGCTGGAGGTGGTCCCGGCCCCGCCGGCCGCCGCGCGGCCGCACGACGTGCTGCTGGCTTTCTCGCCGTCCGAGGCGGCTCTGGCGGCGGCCCTGCCGGCGGTCCGGCGGGGCGGGGCGGTGGTGCTGGCCGACTGGGGCCCGGCGGAGCGGTGCACGGTGCCCGCGGTCCTGGGCGGCGGACCCGCGCCGCAGGATCTGGACGCGGCGGTGGCGCGGGCCGGGCTCTCGCCCGACGGATCGGGCCGGGTGTTCTGCCCCTTCGGGTACGCGGACGTGGACAGCGCGGTACGGGGGCTGCTGTCGGCGGGGCTGTACGAGTCCTCCTCGGATCCGGCGCAGGTCGAGAAGGAGCTCACGGAGGCCCTTCACCCGTACGAGCGGGCGGACGGCACCGTCTGGCTGCCGAACATCTTCCGCTACGTGATCGCCCGCGTGCCGTAGCGGCAGCCGCGGGCACGGAGGGCCTGCGCCGCTACTTCGACAGGCGGGGGATGCCCGCGGCCGCGTAGGCGGCCGGCTCGTCGAGGGTCTCGTTCGCCAGCAGGGCCTCGGTCAGGGCGTCGAGTTTCGGACGGTGTTCGCGCAGCAGCCGGCAGGCCTCCACGTAGCACTCGTCGACGATCCGCCGCATCTCGTGGTCCACCGCGTCCAGGGTGGCGGGGGCCGCCACGAGCCCGTACGGGCTCTGCGCGTCCGCCGGGATCGCGGTGAGGCGGCCGATGCGCTCGCTCATGCCCCAGCGGCCGACCATGCCGCGGGCGAGGTTGGTGACCTGTTCCAGGTCGTTCTCCGCGCCCGTGGTGATGACGTCGAACACGACGTGCTCGGCCGCCATGCCGCCCAGCGCGCCGATGATGCGGCCGCGGAGGTAGTCCTCCGTGTAGGAGTAGCGGTCCGCGTCGGGGGTCGAGAGGGTGACGCCGAGCGCCCGGCCGCGCGGCACGATCGTGATCTTGCGGACGGGGTCGGCGCCCGGCTGGAGCATGCCCAGCAGGGCGTGGCCGCTCTCGTGGTAGGCCGTACGGCGGCGCTCCTCCTCGGGCATGACCAGCGCACGCGCCGCGCCCAGCTGGACCTTCTCGAGGGCGTCCATGAAGTCCGCCTGGGTGACCTGGCCCTGCTTGCGCTTCACTGCGAGCAGGGCGGCTTCGTTGGCCAGGTTGGCGAGGTCCGCGCCCGTCATACCGGGGGTGGTGCGGGCCACCTGGTCGAGGTCCACGTCGGCGGCGAGCGGGATGTCCCGGGTGTGGATCCGCAGGATGGCCTCGCGGCCGGCCCGGTCGGGCGGGGAGACCGACACCGTGCGGTCGAAGCGGCCGGGCCGGGTGAGCGCCGGATCGAGCACGTCGGGCCGGTTGGTGGCGGCGATGACGACCACGCCCTCCGAGCCGGAGAACCCGTCCATCTCGGTCAGGATCTGGTTCAGGGTCTGTTCGCGCTCGTCGTGCCCGCCCATGGCGGCGCCGCCGCCGCGGGCCCGGCCGATGGTGTCGATCTCGTCGATGAAGACGATCGAGGGGGCCACCTTGCGCGCCTCGGAGAAGAGTTCGCGGACCCGGGAGGCGCCCACGCCGACGATCATCTCGATGAACTCGGAGGCGGAGGCGGAGAAGAACGGCACCCCGGCCTCGCCCGCCACCGCCCGCGCCAGCAGGGTCTTGCCCGTGCCGGGCGGTCCGGCCAGCAGGACCCCGCCGGGCATCCGGGCGCCCAGGGCCCGGTACTGCTGCGGGTTCTTGAGGAAGTCCACGACGTCGTTGAGCTCGCCCTTGACCTCGTCGATGCCGGCCACGTCGGCGAACGTCGTACGCCTGCCGCCCTCCAGCTCCACGGGCTTGGGCGGCTGCTTGCGGCCCAGCCCGCCGACGCCGCCCATGGCCGAGCCCATGCGGCGGGCGATGAACACCCACAGGAGGACCAGAAGCAGCATCGGTGCCAGCGAGATCAGCAGATTGGCCAGGAAGCTGCGCTGCACGACGACCGGGGAGGCCGTGACGACGACGTTGTGCTTGGTGAGGTTCGCCCACAGCTGGTCGTCGGCGAAGGCCGGGCGCTGGGTGACGAACTTCGTGTAGTCGCCCTTGCCGCCGTCGGGCAGCGGCTTCTTGTTCTTCAGCTCGCCCTGGATGGCGTCGCCCTTGGAGTAGATCTTCGAGACGTTGCCGTCGGCGACCTGCCTGCTGAACTCCGTGTACGAGACGGTCGGCTCGTCGCCCTCGTTGAAGAACGACAGGACCACGTTGGTGAGCAGGAAGACGATCAGGGCGGCGAGGATCAGCCCGCGCCAGCCCCCGGGCATCTTCCGCTTGGGCGGCGGTGCGGGCGGCGCGCCCTCGGAGCGCCAGGGCGTGTCGGCGCGCTCGCGAGGCGGTACGGGGGTGGGGCTGGGCACGTGGCCTCCTTACTGCCGTCCTCGTGGCCGACGATAAGGGATATAACGCACCATTGCGCCCGCAGAACGTACGCGGAAGGGCCCCGGCCGGATGATCCGGCCGGGGCCCTTCCCGATGCGACTGCGCTTACCGCACGGATTACTTCATGAACTTCTTGAACTCGTCCGGGAGGTCGAAGTCCTGGCCGGGCTGGCCCGCGGCGGGAAGGCCGAACGGGCTGCCGGTGGCGGGCGGGGCGGTCTGCGGGCCCTGCTCGCGCCGGGCAGCTGCCGCCGCCTCCTCTTCCTTGCGCTTCATCGGGTTGCCGCTCTTGCGCTTGCCCTTGGCCTGCTTGATCTGCTTCTTCTGCCGGCCGGGGCCGCCGCCCATGCCCGGGATGCCGGGCATGCCGGGCATCCCGCCGCCCTGGGCCATGCGGGACATCATCTTGCGGGCCTCGAAGAAGCGCTCGACGAGGTTCTTGACGGCGCTGACCTCGACACCGGAGCCCTTGGCGATACGGGCACGGCGCGAGCCGTTGATGATGTGCGGGTCGTGGCGCTCGGCCGGGGTCATGGACTTGATGATCGCGGCGGTGCGGTCGACGTCGCGCTCGTCGATGTTGTTGATCTGGTCCTTGATCTGGCCCATGCCGGGGAGCATGCCGAGGAGCTTGGAGATGGAGCCCATCTTCCGGACCTGCTCCATCTGGGCCAGGAAGTCGTCGAGCGTGAACTCCTTCGGCCCCTTCGCCAGCTTGGCCGCCATCTTCTCGGCCTCGGCCTGGCTGAAGGTCTTCTCGGCCTGCTCGATGAGGGTGAGCATGTCACCCATGTCGAGGATCCGGCCCGCCATGCGGTCGGGGTGGAACGCGTCGAACTCGTCGAGCTTCTCGCCGTTCGAGGCGAACATGATCTGCTTGCCGGTGACGTGCGCGATGGAGAGCGCGGCACCGCCCCGGGCGTCGCCGTCGAGCTTGGAGAGCACGACGCCGTCGAAGCCGACACCGTCGCGGAAGGCCTCGGCGGTGTTCACCGCGTCCTGGCCGATCATGGCGTCGACGACGAAGAGGATCTCGTCGGGGCTGACGGCGTCGCGGATGTCCGCGGCCTGCTGCATCAGCTCCGAGTCGATGCCGAGGCGGCCGGCGGTGTCGACGATGACGATGTCGTACTGCTTGGTGCGGGCGTAATCGATGGAGTCCTTGGCCACCTGCACCGGGTCGCCGATGCCGTTGCCGGGGGCGGGCGCGTAGACCGCGACACCGGCGCGCTCGGCGACGACGCTGAGCTGGTTGACGGCGTTGGGGCGCTGGAGGTCGCAGGCGACGAGCAGCGGGGAGTGGCCCTGGCCCTTGAGCCAGAGGCCGAGCTTTCCGGCGAGGGTGGTCTTACCGGCACCCTGGAGACCGGCGAGCATGATCACGGTGGGCGCGGTCTTGGCGAAGCGCAGGCGCCGGGTCTCGCCGCCGAGGATCGAGACGAGCTCGTCGTTGACGATCTTGAGGACCTGCTGGCCCGGGTTCAGGGCCTTGGAGACCTCTTCGCCGCGGGCGCGCTCCTTGACGTTCGCGATGAAGGAGCGGACGACGGGGAGGGCGACGTCGGCCTCGAGGAGGGCGATACGGATTTCCCGCGCCGCAGCGTCGATGTCCTGCTCGGAGAGGCGGCCCTTGCCCCGGAGGGACTTGAAGGTCGCGCTGAGGCGGTCGGAAAGCGTATCGAACACGGTGGTCGCGATTCCTCGGGTCGGGGGCGTGTGGTCGCCCCCCAGGGTATCGGGCCCTTCCCCTGTCCGGGGACCCGCCCGTTCCCCGGTACGGCCCGCCGCCCCGTCCACCCCTGCCGACCGGCTCCGGCCGGCAGGGGTGGACGCTGCGCGGGGCGGGGAGCAAGCCCGCGCAGCGGGACCTGTGCCCCCGGGTCAGTGGAGACTCGCCTCCAGGGCGGCGGCCAGGGCCGAGGCCGCAGCCGGCGGCAACGGTTTGCCGTCGGCGTCGACCACGTACAACGAGTCCACGGCATTGGCACCGAGGGTGGAGACGTGCGCGCTGCGGACCCGGACCCCGGAGGATTCCAGCGCGCGCCCGATCCGGTGCAGCAGGCCCACCGCGTCCGGGGCCCGGACCTCCAGGACCGTGGCCAGGGAGGAGACGTCCGGGACGACCGTCACCCGCGGGGGCGGCGGGACCACCCCGCGCCGCCGCGGGTACGCCGCCTCGCGGTCCGCCAGCTTCGCCGGGACGTCCAGCGAGCCGTCCAGCGCCCGGATCAGGTCCGTCCGGAGCCGGGCGGCCTCCGGCAGGGCCCCGTACTCCGCCGCCACCCGCCAGCGGAGGACCAGTACCTCGCCCGCCAGATCCGGCAGCTCCAGCGAGCGCAGGTCCGCGGCGCGGACCGTGAGCCGGTGCAGCGCCAGCACTCCGGCGACCGCCGGGAGGACCCCCGGCTGGTCCGGGACCGCCACCACCAGCTCGACCCCGACCGCGTCGTCCTCCTCCTGGCGCGCGTGCAGCGCCAGCACCGGCTCCCGGGTGCGCAGCGCCTCCACCGCGAGGCGTTCCTGCTCCGTCGTCGGGATGACCGGCTCCGCCGCGACGGGCGCAGCCCCGACCAGGACCGACGCGACCCGCGCCACGAGGTCCGCCACCAGCGAACCACGCCACGTGCTCCACGCCGCGGGCCCGGTGGCCAGGGCGTCCGCCTCGGTCAGCGCGTGCAGGATCTCCAGCGTGCCGAGCGATCCCACGGCCTCCGCGACCGACCGGACCGTCGCCGGGTCGTCCAGATCGCGCCGCGTCGCGGTGTCGATCAGCAGCAGGTGGTGCCGTACGAGCACCCCCAGCACGGCGGCGTCGTCCGCGTCGAAACCCACCCGAACGGCCACGTCGCGGGCGATCGTCTCGCCCGCCACCGAGTGGTCCCCCGGCCAGCCCTTGCCGATGTCGTGCAGCAGCGCGGCCATCAGCAGCAGGTCGGGGCGGCTCACCCGGCGGGTCAGGGCCGAGGCGCGCACCGCCGTCTCGACCAGGTGCCGGTCCACCGTCCAGGTGTGCACGGGATTGCGCTGCGGACGGCACCGCACCCGTTCCCAGTCGGGCAGCAGCCGGGTGATCAGGCCCTCGGCCTCCAGGGCCTCCCAGACCGCCACCGTCGGCTCCCCCGCCCCCAGCAGGGTCACCAGCTGCTCCCGCGCCTCCGCGGGCCACGGCACGGGCAGCGGCTTCGCCTGCGCCGCGAGCCGGCGCACGGCGTGCAGCGACACCGGCAGTCCCGCCTGCGCGGCCGCGGCTGCGAACCGCAGCGCCAGCACCGGGTCCCGGTCGGGCCGGGCCGCCAGGGCCAGGACGGCCTCGCCGTCGGACTCCACGACCCCCTCGGCGAGCGGCGCGCGCTCGGCTGCCGCGGCCCCCCGCGTCCCCAGCAGCCCGCGCAGCCTCGGCCGGGCGGCCCGGGCCCGCAGGACCCGCCCGACCTCGCGCCAGGTCACGTCCCCCGCGTACGCGACGACCCGCGCGGCCTCGTAGACCTCGCGCAGCAGCGCGTCCGCGTCGAGCAGGCCCAGCCGGGCGGCGACCTGGTCCTGTTCCTGGAGCGCGAGCCGGTCGGTCGCCCGGCCCGTCACCAGGTGCAGGGCGTCCCGCGCGTCCAGCAGCCGCCGCCGGGCCTCGGCCAGCCCCTCGCGCGGGGCGTCGGCCAGCCAGGACGCGGCGACCGCCCGCAGTGCGGTGGCGTCACGGAGCCCGCCGCGGGCCTCCTTGAGGTCGGGTTCCAGCAGGAAGCGGAGCTCCCCGGCCCGCTCGGCCCGCTCCCGGCACAGCGAGTGCAGCTGCGGGAGCCGTTTGGCGGCCTGGTTGCGCCAGTCGGCAAGGACCGAGGTGCGCAGGCCCGCGAGCAGGCCCGCGTCGCCCGCGACCGGCCGGGCGTCCAGCAGGCCCAGGTGCACCTTGAGGTCCTCGGCGGCGGTCCTGCGGGCCTCGGCCGGGGTCCGTACGGAGTGGTCGAGGGCCACGCCCAGGTCCCACACGGGGTACCAGATCCGGTCGGCCAGCGCGCTGAGCGCCCGCGGCTCCGCCTTGCCGTCGTGGAGCAGCAGCAGGTCGAGGTCGCTGCGCGGGGAGAGTTCGGCGCGCCCGTAGCCGCCGACGGCGACGAGGGTGGCGCCCCGCACCCCGGTCTCCCGCTGGGCGGTGGTGAACAGGGCGTTCAGCCAGCCGTCGGTCAGCCCGGCCAGCGCGGAACGCCGCGAAGGCCCGGACCGCGACTCCTCCTGGAGGAGTCGCAGCCGGGCCGCGGCGTACCCGCTGGGTCCCGAGCCGGACGGATCGCCGGAATCACCCGTCGTGGTCTGCTCGACGCTCGTCACCCAGGAGCTCCCGTCGCCTAGAGCGCTTCAGCGCCGCGCTCGCCGGTGCGGACGCGGATGACCGCGTCCACGGGGACGCTCCACACCTTGCCGTCACCGATCTTTCCGGTGCGGGCGCCCTTGACCAGGACGTCCATCACCGATTCGGCGTCGTCGTCCTCGACGACCACCTCGATGCGGATCTTCGGTACGAGGTCCACGGTGTACTCGGCGCCGCGGTAGACCTCGGTGTGGCCGCGCTGGCGGCCGTAGCCGCTGGCCTCGGAGACGGTGAGCCCCTGGACTCCGAAGCGCTGGAGGGCGTCCTTGATCTCGTCCAGCCGGTGCGGCTTGACGATCGCGGTGATCAGCTTCATGCGTCAACCTTCTTGCTCGCGGCGGCAACGGGGACGGGGGTGGCGGTGCTCCGGGAGGAGGCGCCGCCGCCGGCTCCGCTGAAGTCGTAGGCGGTCTCGGCGTGCTCGACCTGGTCGATGCCGGAGACCTCGTCGTCCTCGGTGACCCGCATCCCGATCGTCTTGTCGAGGAGGAAGGCGAGGATCGCGGACACGACGAGAGAGTAGGCGAGGACGGCGAAGACCCCGATGGCCTGCTTGCCGAGCTGCTCCAGGCCTCCGCCGTAGAAGAGGCCGGCCACGTCGGACTGGACCCCGCCGGTGGCGAAGAAGCCGACCAGCAGCGAGCCGATCACACCGCCGACGAGGTGGACGCCGACCACGTCGAGGGAGTCGTCGAAGCCGAACTTGTACTTGAGGCCGACGGCCATGGCGCAGACGACACCGGCGATGGCACCGATGGCGATCGCGCCGAGCGGGGAGCAGGAGCCGCCGGAGGGGGTGATGGCGACGAGGCCCGCGACCGCGCCGGAGGCGGCGCCGAGGGTGGTGAAGGAGCCGTGGCGCAGCTTCTCGTAGCCGAGCCAGGCGAGCATGGCGGCGGCGGCGGCGACCTGGGTGTTGACGAACATGACCGCGCCCACGCCGTCGTCGTTGCCGAGCCAGGATCCGGCGTTGAAGCCGAACCAGCCGAACCACAGCAGACCGGCGCCGAGCATCACGAGCGGGAGGCTGTGCGGGCGCATCGGGTCCTTCTTGAAGCCGACGCGCTTGCCGATGACCAGGATGACGCCGAGGGCCGCGGCGCCGGCGTTGATGTGGACGGCGGTGCCGCCCGCGAAGTCGATGACGCCGAGCTCGAAGAGCCAGCCGCCGGCGCCCCACACCCAGTGGGCGACGGGGAAGTAGACGACGGTGACCCACAGGGCGGTGAACAGGGCCCAGGCGCTGAACTTCACGCGGTCGGCCAGGGCGCCGCTGATCAGGGCGGGGGTGATGACGGCGAACATCAGCTGGAAGACGGCGAAGACGTAGACCGGGATGGTGTACCCGTCCCACAGCTCGGTGATGCCGATGCCGCTGAGGCCGACGTAGTCGGAGGACCAGCCGATGATGCTGCCGGAGTCCGCTCCGAAGGCGAGGCTGAAGCCGTAGAGGACCCAGAGGATCGTGACGATCCCGAGGCTGATGAAGCTCATCATCAGCATGTTGAGGCTGCTCTTGACGCGGACCATGCCTCCGTAGAAGAAGGCGAGTCCCGGGGTCATCAGCATGACCAGGGCGGAGCAGATGAGCATGAACCCGGTGTTCGCAGCAGACAGCGTCGGGGCGTCTGCGGCGAGGGTCGTGATGGCTGATGCCATCGGCGTCTCCTCGTCGTCGGTACGTTCGCGTGCGGGCGATCGTGAAAACCTGAGCGGCGCAAGGCGTAAGGCCGGGGGGTGGGGCCTGGGGGCTGGCCGGTTATTGGCCCTGAGATTCGCGCAGGCCGGTTTCCGGCGGCGCCGCTCGGTGTTTCGCGCCGATGACGAAGGCGTCCGGGCTGTTACGGGGTGATGAACTGCGACGGACGACCGCAACCATCAATTGAGGAACCACGACGGCGAGCAACCACCTCCGCGAGAGCGGCGCCGGTTTAGGCGCAAAAAGGGAGCCGGCCGCGGCAGTGACCCGGATGTCCTGGCTGGGGGAGCCTGATCGGGCTTCACGGGGTGACTGCCGCGGCCGGGGCCTTCGGGGGCGGCCGCTCGGGCCGTCAGACGGCCTCCGCGGCTTCCGGGAGCCGGGATGCGAGCTGGTCGGTCAGCCGGACCACGTCGGCGACGTCGCCGTACTCACGGGCGGCGGTGTCGACGGTCTTGCGCAGCCGCGTGTTCACCCTTTCGGACCGCACCTTTCCGGCCACGTCGAGGGCGCGCCCGACGAGGACGGTGGCCTGCTCGGGCTCGCGCTGGATCAGGTGCACGGTGGCCATGCCGATGAGGTTGAGGGCGTACGAGCGCTGGTGCTCGTCGTCCTTCTCGAAGAGCTCCACGGCCCGCTGCATCACGGGTTCGGCGAGGGAGGCGTACATGGGGCTGCGCCCGGCCACGTAGGCCAGGTCGCGGTACGAGTGGGAGTTCTCGCCGTTGAGCTCGGCCTCGGAGAAGAAGCGGATCCAGTCGGGCTCGGGCTCGCCGCCGAAGGCGACGTCGGAGAAGGTGTCCTCGGCCATCCGGACGGCCCGCTTGCAGCGGCTGGGCTGGCCCATGTTGGCGTAGGCGCGGGCCTCCATCGCATACAGCATGGCCTGGGTGCGCGGGCCGGCGCAGTCGCGGCTGCCGTACTGCGCGAGGTGGATGAGTTCCAGGGCGTCCTCGGGGCGGCCCAGGTGGATCATCTGGCGGCTCATGCTGGAGAGGATGTACGAGCCCAGCGGCTTGTCCCCGCCCTCCTTGGCGGCGTGCAGCGCGAGGACGAAGTACTTCTGCGCGGTGGGGTGCAGGCCGATGTCGTAGCTCATCCAGCCGGCCAGTTCGGCGAGTTCCGCGGCGACCTTGAAGAGCCGCTTCATGACGGGCGCCGGGTGGTTCTCCTGGAGCAGGTCGGTGACCTCGTGCAGCTGGCCCACGACGGCCTTGCGGCGCAGTCCGCCGCCGCACTGGGCGTCCCACTGGCGGAACATCACGGTAGTGGCTTCGAGGAGGCCGAGTTCCGGTTCGGAGAGCCGCGGCGGGCGGTGGCCGCTGAGGGCTCCGGCCGCTCCCGCCTCGCGGGGGCCCGGGTCGGCGGCGGGGACCGGGACGAGCCAGCGCTGCATGGGCTCGATGAGGGCGGGGCCGGCGGAGAGGGCGAGGGAGGTCCCCAGGAAGCCGCGGCGGGCCAGCATCAGGTCGCTGCGGGAGAACTCGCCGAGCAGCTCGACGGTCTGCGGGCCGGCCCAGGGCAGGTCGACGCCGGAGACGGAGGGCGTCTGGTGGGCGGTGCGCAGGCCGAGCTGCTCGATGGCGACGACGGAGCCGAACCGCTCGGAGAACAGCTCGGACAGGATTCGCGGGACGGGCTCGCGGGGCTGTTCGCCGTCGAGCCAGCGGCGCACCCGGGAGGTGTCCGTGCTGATGTGGTGGGCGCCCATCTGACGGGCGCGCCGGTTCACCTGGCGGGCGAGTTCGCCCTTCGACCAGCCGCTGCGGACGAACCAGGAAGTCAGTTGCTCATTGCGGGCTGCAGAGCCCGGGGCCTCCGGCTCCTCGCTCGTTCCGCTTGCGCCGTTGCCGCTCACAGGAACGCCCCCATCCACTCAGTCTCTTCATACGAAACCCTGGCTGGGGCGGCGGGCGCCGCCACGGACCTTCACAGGTCCTCCACACGTTGCCTCCGGCATAACCACGGACGGCACGCCTTCGGGGTTTGGTGCACTGAAAGTAATCCTACGATCACCCCTGCCGCGAGGTCGATTCCAGAAACGCCACCATTCGCCACCCCTTCGAATGAACTAGCCACCGGCCAGGCGCGATTCACTTGACACCGAGGCGAAAACGATCGGTTGGACGGGAGTGCACCAGGGGCGCACGCGGCGAGGAGTGCGCCGGGTGGCCCTCGGGACACCGGGCTCGCACCCGGCCCCGCATCCCGTCCCGCCGACGTCGTAACCACCGGCGCGTCCGACCCGTTGGAGGGGGCATGGGCATGGGCTTCACGATCGGCGGCAGCCGCAGCACCAAGGAGTTCCGTTCCGGCTCGCGGCGCCGCGGCCGGACGTCGGAGTGCACGGCGGTCGCGGAGTACACCGGGCTGTGGGGCTGGGACGTGGTCCCCGGCGCCCGCGCCGCGGCCCCCGCCCGCGACTGCTCCTGCGGTCATTCGAATTGCAGCACGCCGGGGGCACATCCGCTGCCCCTCGCTCCGACCGTCCCGGCCGGCGCCACCCTCGACGAGGTCACCGAGACCTGGGGCGGCTACCCAGGCGCCGCGGTCCTGCTCCCTGTGGGCCGCGCCTTCGACGTCATCGAGGTCTCGGAGGAGGCCGGGCGCCGCGCGCTGGTCCGCCTCGAGCGGATGGGCCTGCCGCTCGGGCCGGTCACCGCGACCCCGGACGGCCGGGCCCAGTTCTTCGTCGCCGCGGGCGCGGCTGCCGAGCTGCCGCAGCTGCTGTACCGGATGGGCTGGGACGACGCCGACCTCGACCTGCGGGCCCTGGGCGTCGGCGCCTTCCTGACCGCCCCGCCCTCCGACCATGCGGGCCTCGGCCCGGTCGGCTGGCTGCGCCCGCCGGCGCTCGACTCCGCGGGCGGCCCGCCGCAGGCCCGGCTGCTGCTCGGCACCCTCGCGTACATCTGCCACCGCCTACGGCGCTAGTGGGTGTCCATGGCAGCGCCCCCGCGTTCCGGCCGGAATGCGGAGGCGCTGCCATGCGTACGTCTGCGAACGTCTGCGTGCGCTGCGTACGGTCTGCGCTCAGTCGCCGATCAGGGCGTCCACGAACGCCTCCGGCTCGAAGGGCGCCAGGTCGTCCGGGCCCTCGCCGAGGCCGATGAGCTTGACCGGGACGCCGAGCTCGCGCTGCACGGCGACGACGATGCCGCCCTTGGCGGTGCCGTCGAGCTTGGTCAGCACGATGCCGGTGATGTCCACGACCTCGGCGAAGACGCGGGCCTGGGTCAGGCCGTTCTGCCCGGTGGTGGCGTCCAGGACCAGCAGGATCTCGTCCAGCGGGCCGTGCTTCTCCACGACGCGCTTGACCTTGCCGAGCTCGTCCATGAGGCCGGTCTTGGTGTGCAGGCGGCCGGCGGTGTCGATGAGCACCACGTCGGCGCCTTCGGCGATGCCCTCCTTGACCGCGTCGTAGGCGATCGAGGCCGGGTCGCCGCCCTCGGGGCCGCGCACGGTGCGCGCGCCGACCCGCTCGCCCCAGGTCTGGAGCTGGTCGGCGGCGGCGGCGCGGAAGGTGTCGGCGGCGCCGAGCACCACGGAGCGGCCGTCGGCGACGAGCACGCGGGCCAGCTTGCCGGTGGTGGTGGTCTTGCCGGTGCCGTTGACCCCCACGACCATCACGACGCCCGGGGTGTCCACGCCGCTCTCGGTCTTCACCGCGCGGTCGAAGTCGGTGCCGACCAGGGTCAGCAGCTCCTCCTTGAGCAGGGCGCGCAGGTCCGCGGGGGTGCGGGTGCCGAGCACCTTGACCCGCTCGCGGAGCCGGTCCACGAGCTCCTGCGTCGGCACGACACCGACGTCGGCGATCAGGAGGGTCTCCTCGATCTCCTCCCAGGTGTCCTCGTCGAGGTGCTCGCGCGAGAGCAGCGTGAGCAGCCCCTTGCCGAGCGAGTTCTGTGACCGGGCGAGCCGGGCGCGCAGCCGGATCAGGCGGCCGGCGGTGGGCTCGGGCACCTCGATCTCGGGGGCGGCCGGAGCCTCGGGTTCGACGACGGCGGGCGCCTCGGGAGCCGCAGCCTCCGCTTCGGGGAGGCCGACCTCCTCGATGGTGCGGCGGGGCTCTTCCGCCGTCTCTACGGCGTCCTCCCCCACCTGCGGTTCGGCGGGCGGGGCAGTGATGGTCGGTGTGCTGGGCGGCGCCGAGGGCGGCAGCTGCTTCTTCTTGCGGCTGCCGACCACGAGCCCGCTGATCACGCCGACCGCGACCAGGGCGATGACTACAGCAAGGATGAGGATGTCCATAACGCGTCCAGTATCGGCCACGGCAGCCCCGGACCCCCGTTTCCGGCGCTTGCCACCAGACCGTAAGGCTCCATTTGTGCTCTTAGCGGCACATCTACGATGATGGGCGGATTCCCGTACGCCCTGTCCACCCGGAGTGCCGCATGCCTGCCGAGCCCGCCGAAGGCGCGATACAGACGCCGCCCGAGACGCTGCCCGAGACCTCGGTCGAGACCCGCGGCCTCGAGCCCGTGCCGGACAGCGAGCGCAGCGGCCGGGTCCGCGAGCTCGTGCCCACCTGGGTCGCCGCCAACATCAGCGTGCTGCTGCTGACCATGGGCGCGGGCCTGGTGATCTTCAACAAGCTCAACATCTGGCAGGTGCTCGTCGTCGCGGTCGCCGCGCCCGTCGTCTCGTACGGGCTCGTCGGCCTGATCTCGATCGCCGGGAAGCGCGGCGGCGCCCCCGGCATGGCCCTCTCGCGCGCCGTGTTCGGCCAGCGCGGCAACCTCTTCCCCGGCGCCCTGATCTGGGTCGCCCGCTGGGGCTGGGAGACCATCAACGCGGTCAGCGGCGCGTTCGCCATGCTCACCGTGCTGGACCTGCTGTTCGGCGTGCAGAAGAACACGGCCCTGATCGTGGTCACCCTGCTGCTCTTCGTCGGCTGCACCTTCCTGGTGTCCGGCCTCGGCATCAGCGCGCTGCGCGTCTGCTCGACCTGGTCGACGTACCTCTTCGGCGCCTTCAGCGTGCTCGTGCTCGGCTATCTGGTCGCGGAGACCGACTGGTCCGCCGTCTTCGACAAGCCGGCCGGCTCGACGGCGATGATGATCGCCGGCATCGGCACCATCGCCGCGGGCGGCATCAGCTGGGTCCCGTCCGGCCCGGACTTCACCCGCTACCTGCCGCGTACGGCCTCCGCCAAGGGCATGGTCGGCGCGACGATCGGCGGCGCCGCCGTCGTCGTCATCCCGATGGTGCTGATGGGCGCGGTCATGGCGGTGGGCACTCCGGACCTGGCCACGGCCCAGGACCCGGTCTCCTTCATCGGCAATCTGCTGCCCGCCTGGATCGCGGTCCCGTACCTGCTGATCGCGCTCGTCGGCATGCTGCTGATCAACTCGATGTCCATGTACTCGGCCGGCTTCACGGCGCAGACCCTCGGCATCAAGGTCCCGCGCGCGGCGGCCGTCAGCGTCAACGCCGTCATCAGCCTGGTCTTCGGCTTCCTGCTGATGGTGGTCGCGACCAGCTTCTTCGGCTCGTTCATCTCCTTCCTGACGCTCCTCGCCGTGGCCTTCTCCGCGTGGATCGGCGTCTTCGGTGTCGACATGCTGCGCCGGACCTCGTACGACGGCGCCGCACTGCTCGACACCACCCGCAGCAGTGCCTACTGGTACCGGGGCGGGTTCGCCTGGCAGGCCATGACCGCATGGGGCCTGGCCCTGGCCGTGGGGCTGCTCTTCACCAAGGTCGACTGGTTCGGCGGGCCGCTCGCCGGCACCTGGATCGGGCAGAACGGCCTGGGCTGGGCGGCCGGCATCGTCACCTCCGGTGTGCTGTACGCCGTACTGCCGCGCACCCCGGCTCCGGCGGCCGGTGCGGCCGGGGCCGAGGAGCCCGCGCTCGCCGGATCCCTGTCCAACTGACGTCACGTCAGCTAACGTCCCCCTTCGCCCGCCCACCCACCTCCGGCGAAGGGGGACTTCTCCATGCCCATCACCGTGGCCCGGTTCAATCTCGTCGACCCGAACGGCACCCCCGAGACCCTCTCCGCCCGCTACAAGGCCGCGCTGGAGATGGCGAGGTACGCGGACGACCGCGGGATCGACACGATCCAGACCGAGGAGCACCACGGCACCGCCAACAACTGGCTGCCGTCGCCGTTCGCCTTCGCGGGCGCGGTCTTCGGCGCCACCCGCCGGATCGCGGTCACCGTCTCGGCGATCATCGGCCCGCTGTACGACCCGCTGAAGGTGGCCGAGGACATCGCGGTCCTCGACCTGCTGAGCGGCGGCCGCCTCGTCACGGTCGCGGGCATCGGCTACCGGCCCGAGGAGTACGAGCAGCACGGCGTCGAGTGGGGCCGGCGCGGCAGACTCCAGGACGAGCTGCTGGAAACCCTGCTGAAGGCCTGGACCGGCGAGCCGTTCACCTTCCGCGGCCGCACGGTACGGGTGACCCCGACGCCGCTCACGCAGCCGCACCCGCTGCTCCTGGTCGGCGGCAGCTCCCAGGCGGCGGCCCGGCGCGCGGCCCGGCTCGGGCTGCCGTTCTTCCCCAGCGCGCACCTGCCGGAGCTGGAGGCGTACTACCACGCACAGCTCGCGGGGCACGGGACGGAGGGGTTCTGCATGATGCCGGCGGCCGAGACCCCGCTGCTGCACATCGCGGAGGACCCGGACCGGGTCTGGGCCGAGTACGGAGACCGCTTCCTGCACGAGGCGGGCATGTACGCGTCCTGGCAGTCGAAGGACATCCGCAGCGCGGTACGGTCGGCCGCGCGCTCGGTGGCGGAGCTGCGCACGGAGGGCGTGTACCGGGTCCTGACCCCGGACGAGGCGGTCGCGTACGCGCGGGGCGCGGGCGAGGCGGGGAACCTGGTGCTGCACCCGCTGTGCGGCGGGATGCCTCTGGACGAGGGCTGGCGCAGCCTGCACCTCCTGTGCGAACAGGTGCTGCCCCGGCTCAAGGACTGAGCGGGGGCAGCACCTGCCGTAAGAGGAGAGGGGGTGTTGGCGGGGGTGGTTACCCCATCTCCTCCAACGCCTTGCCCTTGGTCTCCGGCACCCACCTGAGGATGAACGGGATCGAGAGCGCGGCGAAGATCGAATAGATGACGTACGCGCCGGACAGGTTCCAGTCCGACAGCGACGGGAATGTGACGGTGATGACCCAGTTGGCGATCCACTGGGCGGCGGCCGCCACGCCGAGGGCGGCGGCGCGGATGCGTCCGGGGAACATCTCGCCGAGCAGCACCCAGACCACCACGCCCCAGGACAGGGCGAAGAAGAGGACGAAGCAGTTGGCGGCGATGAGGGCGACGAGCCCCTGGGTGTGCGGCAGGGCGATGTCGCCGCCGCTGGTGTCCTTGTAGGAGAAGGCCCATGCGGCGAGCCCCAGGGAGATCGCCATGCCGACCGAGCCGATGAGCGCGAGGGGCTTGCGGCCGAACCGGTCGACGAAGATCATCGCGATCACCGTGCCGATGATGTTCACGACGGAGGTCTCGAAGGAGTACAGGAAGGAGGAGCTCGGGTCGATGCCGACCGACTGCCACAGCGAGGAGCTGTAGTAGAAGATCACGTTGATGCCGACGAGCTGCTGGAAGACGGACAGGCCGATGCCGATCCAGACGATGGGCAGGAAGCCGAAGCGGCCGCCGAGCAGGTCCTTGAACGTGGACTTGTGCTCGGAGTGCATGGCGTGCTCGATCTCGGCGACGCGCCCGTCCAGGTCGATCTTCGAGCCCTCGACCTCGGTGAGCACCTTCTTGGCCTCGTCGGTGCGGCCGACGGAGACGAGGAAGCGGGGGGACTCCGGGATGACGAAGGACATCAGCCCGTAGAGCACGGCCGGGACGACCATGACGCCGAGCATCCACTGCCAGGCTTCGAGGCCGCCGATCTCCCCGCGCTGGTCGCCGTCGGCGAGGTTCAGGATCCCCCAGTTGACGAGCTGGGAGACGGCGATGCCGATGACGATCGCGGCCTGCTGGAACGAGGCGAGCCGGCCGCGGTAGGCGGCCGGAGAGACCTCGGCGATGTAGGCGGGGCCGATGACGGAGGCCATGCCGATGCCGAAGCCGCCGATGACGCGCCAGACGGCGAGGTCCCAGAGGGCGAAGGGGAGGGCCGAGCCGATCGCGCTCGCGGTGAACAGGACGGCGGCGATCTGCATGCAGCGGATGCGGCCGATCCGGTCGGCCATGCGGCCGGCGGTGGCCGCACCGAGCGCGCAGCCGATCAGCGCGGCGGCGATCACCTGGGCGAGTAGGGCCGAACCGACGTCGAACCGCTCGCGGATGGCTACGACGGCGCCGTTGATGACCGAGCTGTCGTAGCCGAAGAGGAAGCCGCCCATGGCGGCCGCGGCGGCGATGAAGATGACGTGCGCGAGGTGGTCGGGGTGTGCGGCCCGGCCGCCGCCGCCCGGTACCGGCGCCTGCGCTGTGCTGCTGGTCAAGGTCTGCTCCTGCGGGTGCCCGGCTGCGGTGACGGGCTGGGTGGGGGTGGTTCCTTCCAGTGGCGCACAGCTGAAGATCCGGCACCACCCGAAGGGGAAAGGCAGCGGGAGCGAGCCTATGTGTTCAGTTCTTGAAGTCAAGAGGCGGGGAGAAGTTCACTTGTCTGGTTGCCGCGGGTAGGGGCATTCACTTCTCGAACGAACGGATGGGTCAACGAAGTCGCTGGCTGATGACCTTGGAGACGCCGTCGCCCTGCATGGAGACGCCGTACAGCGCGTCGGCGACCTCCATCGTCCGCTTCTGGTGCGTGATGACGATCAGCTGGGAGCTCTCCTGGAGCTCCTCCATGATCCGGATCAGCCGCTGCAGGTTGGTGTCGTCGAGTGCGGCCTCGACCTCGTCCATCACGTAGAACGGGCTGGGCCGGGCCTTGAAGATGGACACCAGCAGGGCGACGGCCGTCAGCGACCGCTCGCCGCCGGAGAGCAGGGAGAGCCGCTTGACCTTCTTGCCGGGCGGCCGGGCCTCCACGTCCACGCCGGTGGTCAGCATGTTGTCGGGGTCGGTGAGGATCAGCCGGCCCTCGCCGCCGGGGAACAGCCGTGAGAACACCCCCTCGAACTGCCGCGCCGTGTCCCGGTAGGCCTCGGTGAACACCTGCTCGACGCGCTCGTCGACCTCCTTCACGACCTGAAGGAGATCGGCCCGGGTCTTGCGCAGGTCCTCCAGCTGCTCGCTCAGGAACCGGTGGCGCTCCTCCAGCGCCGCGAACTCCTCCAGGGCAAGCGGGTTGACCTTGCCGAGCTGCTGGTACGCACGCTCGGCCGCCTTGAGCCGCTTCTCCTGCTGAGCCCGCACGAAGGGCCCCGGCCCCGCGTCCTCGTCCGGGTCCTCGCCGTCGGCGGGCGGGCTCGGCGGCACGGGCTGGTCCGGCCCGTACTCGGCGACGAGGCCGGCCGCCTCCATCCCGAACTCCTCCAGCGCACGCGACTCCACCTGCTCGATGCGCAGCCGCTTCTCGGCGCCGAGCACCTCGCCGCGGTGCACGGAGTCGGTGAGCTTGTCGAGCTCGCCCTTGAGGTCGCGGCCGCGGGTCCGGGCCTCGCCGAGCTCCCGCTCGCGCAGGCCCTTGGCGTACTCGGCGGCGGCGCGCTCCTGTTCGGCCCGGCGCAGCGAGACCTCCAGGTGCGCGAGCAGCTGCCGGGCTCCGTCGGCGACGGCACGGGCCACCTCGGCCTCGTGGCGCAGCCGTGCCCGGCGCCGCTCGGCGCGGGCCCGGGCCTCCCGCTCGGCGCGGGCCCCACGGTCGAGTGCATCGGCCCGCCCGGCCAGCCCCTTGACCCGCTCTTCATGGGTCCTGAGCTGCAGCCGGGCTTCCATCTCGGTCTGCCGGGCGTTGGCCCCGTCGGCGGCGAGCCGGTCCCGCACCGCGCTGTCGGGCTCCTCCTCGACAGGCATCTCCTCGGCGATGGCCAGCCGTTCGGCACACTCCTCGACATCGGCCAGCGCCTGCTCCAGCGCGTCCTGGGCCTTGGCCGCGGCGGCGGCACTGCGCTCGGCCTCGCCGGCGGCACCCTTCGCCTGCCCGGCGAGCCGCCCCAGCTGCTGCGCCACCCCGGCCCGGGCCTGCTCCCCGGCCCGGCGGCGCTCGCCGATCTCCTCGACACGCGCGACGAGTTCCCGCCGCAGGGCCTGGGCGGCGTCCCGGGCCGCGCCGAGCTCCGCGCACTGCCCGTCGAGCCGTACGAGTTCACCCTCCGCCTCGTCGACGGCGGCCTGCACCTCGATGAGGCTCGGCGCCCCGGCGGAACCCCCGTGCGCGAGGTGCGCGCCGAGCACGTCCCCGTCGAGGGTCACGGCGACGAGGTCGGGCCGCGCCCCGACGACCCCTTCGGCCTCGTCGAGCGTCCCGACGACGACGTACTCCCGCAACACCCAGGCCACGGCCCGCACAACACCGGCATCCCCCTGCACCAACCCCCCGGCAGCCAGCCCTGGCCCGCCGGCTCGAGACCCCTGGCCCGAGCCGACCGCCACGGCGCCTGCGGCAGGCAAGCCCGACACCTCCGCCGCGGCGCCGTGGCCGGAGCCACCGGTGAGCAAGCCCGACCCGGCCGCCACGGCACCCTGCCCGGAGCCCGCGGCGGGCAACGCCCCGGGCTCGCCTGCCGAGCCGCCCGAGCCGGCGGCCACGGCCTGCCCCGGAAACGGGGTCCCGGCCGAAGAGCCCGCCGGGTACACGGCATCCGCATCCGCAGCAGCCGGACCCGCCGGGGCGCTCGTCGCCACCGCCTGGCCCGGGATCGGGATCCCGGCCGACGGGTCCGCCGGGGCGGGGGTGATCAGGAACGTGGCCCGGCCCGCATCCGCCTCCCGCAGGTGGCGGATGGCGCCGGCCGCCGCACCCGGGGAGGCCACCGCCACCGCGTCCGCCGCGGACCCCAGCGCCGCCGCCACCGCGACCTCGTACCCCGGGGTCACCGACAGCCGCTCCGCCGCCGGCCCCAACAGCCCGGCCAGCCGCTCCCGCGCCGCGAGCAGCGCCCCCGTGCCGTCCTTCCTCCGCAGCCCCAGTGCCAGCGCATCCCGCCGCGCCGACACCGCCGCCCGCGACTTCTCCGCGGCCGTCACCGCGTCCCGCGCCGCCGTCTGCGCGGCCTCCGCCGCCGCGAGCTCCGCCCGCGCCGCCGCGTACTCCTCGTCCACCGCCGGGTCCTCGAGCCCGCCGACCTCCTCGGCCAGCGCCTCGTACTCCGCCTGCGCGGCCCGGGCCCGGGACTCGGCCTCGTCCCGCGCCGCCACCAGCCGGTCGATCTCCGCCTGCGCGGCCCCCGCCCGGGACCGGGCAGCGCCCAGCCGCCCCGTCAGCCGGGCCAGCCCCTCGCGCCGGTCGGCGATGGCCCGCGCGGCGTCCCGCAGCCGCCGCTCCTCCTCGGCCAGCGACCGCTCCAGCTCCGCCCGGTGCTCGACGGTGTCCTCCAGCGCCCGCGAGGCCGCCTCCAGAGCGGCCGTCAGCTCCGCCTCCTGCTCGCGGATCCGCGCGGCCTCCCGCTCCATGCTTTCAGGGTCCCTCTGGTGCGAGCCGCCCCGCTCCTCCTCGGCCGGAGCCGAGGCCGACCTGACCCGCGCGTCGGCCAGGGACGCAGTCCCCCGTACCCGCTCGGCCAGCTGCGACAGCTCGTACCAGGTCTGCTGGGCCCGCTGGAGCCGCGGCGTCAACTGCCGCACCGTTTCCTCCAGCTGCGCCTCGCGCCGCAGCGCGTCCGCGAGCTGGGCCTCGGCCGCCTCCTTGCGCTCCTTCAGCGCCGCCTCGTCCGCGACCTCCGCGTCCAGCGCACCCCGCAACGTGACCAGGTCGTCGGCGAGCAGCCGCAGCCGCGCATCGCGCAGGTCGGCCTGGATGACGGCGGCCCTCCGGGCCACCGCGGCCTGCCGCCCCAGCGGCTTCAGCTGGCGCCGCAGTTCGTCGTTGAGGTCCTGCACGCGCGCGAGATTGGCCTGCATCGCGTCCAGCTTCCGCAGCGCCTTCTCTTTGCGCTTGCGGTGCTTGAGTACGCCGGCCGCCTCCTCGATGAAGGCGCGGCGGCCCATCGGATCGGCGTGCAGGACGGAGTCCAGCTGGCCCTGGCCGACGATGACGTGCATCTCGCGGCCGATGCCGGAGTCGGAGAGCAGCTCCTGGATGTCGAGCAGCCGGCAGGTGTCGCCGTTGATCTGGTACTCGCTGCTGCCGCCGCGGAACATGATCCGCGTGATCGTGACCTCGGCGTACTCGATCGGCAGGGCGCCGTCGGAGTTGTCGATGGTGAGCGAGACCTCGGCGCGCCCGAGCGGCGGCCGCCCGGTGGTCCCGGCGAAGATGACGTCCTCCATCTTGCCGCCGCGCAGGGACTTGGCACCCTGCTCCCCCATGACCCAGGACAGCGCGTCCACCACGTTGGACTTGCCCGAGCCATTCGGGCCCACGACGCAGGTGATGCCGGGCTCGAAGCGCAGGGTGGTTGCAGAGGCGAAGGACTTGAAACCACGCAGGGTCAGGGACTTGAGGTGCACGCCGCCGGACTCTACCTTTCGCGTTCGGTTTCACCCATGAAGGTGCAGGGCACAACTGACGTTAAAGGAATCGCCCCCCGCCTGGCCCAACGTGCTCGCGCACGGGTGGCGCGGTGGTCGCTGACGCGGTGGTCAAAGAAAGAAGGGACGCCGGAGCGTCCCTTGCAGATCATGCGGGGCTGTAGTCGAGCGACGAGTTGAGCGCGGATCAGGTGAGCGTCAGGTGAGCGCAGGCTCCGCCTGGGGTACGTCGATGTCGATGCGGTCCAGCAGCGAGTCTCCGTGCTGAGCGGCGGCCGCATTCAGCGCGTCGTTTTCGGACTGAATCCGTACGAGCTCGGACTCGAGGTCCTGGACGCGCTGCTGAAGCCGTCGCATCTCGGCGAGGAGTCGCGGATCGGAACCGCCGACGTAACCGAGAAGCGCCTTTGCCATGATGGATGGTCCTCCACACTGAGTGACCGACCGAAGCGGTGTGGGTCGTGAGGGAATCGCACCCGCGGATGTCCGGCAGCGACTGTCAGTCACTGCACGCGTTCTTTTGCTAACACGCCTACTGCCAGCACTGCCAAACAGCTCAGGTGCGCGGGGCTTCCAGCGTCTCACCAAAAAGTTTGACGGTCAACACGATCACGCCCCGTATCGGCGGGCAGCCCGGCTATCCCAAGGGACGTGGAGATCGTCCGCTGCTTCGAGCCTTCCACGGTTCGGGCCGACAGGCAACGCGTCGACGGCGAACGCGCAGATCCGACCAGGTGCGGACCGTTGAGAGATGTGATCAATGCATGATCAGTCGATCGGTCACCGGCCGACGAACCCGTCGTAGCCACCGCGCGGTGTGCCCCAGATCTCTGTCACTCCGTCCACCCTCCCGGGCGTGTCGGCGGAGCGCAGCCAGTCGAGCAGCCGGTGGCAATTCTCACGTTGACCTTCAGCCACAACCTGCACTCGTCCGTCGTCAAGGTTGAGCGCGAACCCGACGACTCCGCCGATCTCCAGCGCATTGGCCCTGGTGAACCAGCGGAAGCCCACTCCCTGTACACGGCCGCGCACCCAGGCGGTCAGGCGGACATCTTCATTCATGCGTGAACGCTAACCGGGCAAAGAGTTTCGGCCCACATCGCCCCCGCGCCCCATGGCGTACAGTCGCGCAGCAATGAACTCACCCATTTGGGTGAGTAAGGGATGATCTTGACCTGCAAGGAAGGTACGCGCCGATGGGACGCCACCGACTCCCCGCCGCGCCGGACCACGTCGGCAAGCGCCGCGCCCTCGTGCGGGGTGGCCTGCTGGGCGTCGCCGTGGCCGTGGCCCTCGGCACGGCGGCCGTGACCGCCGGCATGGTGCCGGTCAGCACTTCCTTCCCCTATGTCGGCGTCACCGCCGACAGCCCGGCCGCCAAGACGCGGGCCGAGGCCCAGCCTTCGCAGAGCCCCGGCACCGCGGCCGAGCAGCAGGGCGGCCTGGCCAACCTGTCCGGCCGCGCTTCCTCCGGCCCCGGCACGGGCAGCCCGTCCCCCTCGGCCTCGCCCTCGGCCTCCCCTTCACCGTCGGCCTCGCCGAGCCCTTCCGCCTCGCCCACCCCGTCCGCCTCCGCCTCTGCCTCCGCCTCCGCCTCCGCCAAGGAAGCGCCGAAGCCGGAGAAGAAGCCGGTCCCGGTCCCGGTCCCGCCGAAGACGGCCGCGCCGGTCCCGGCGCCGGTGCCGCCGAAGACGGCCGCGCCCAAGCCGCCCAAGCCGCCCGCCCCGCCGGCCCCGACGCCCGACACCGGCCACTCCGCGGAGGAGGCCGCCGTACTCACCCTGGTCAACCAGGAGCGCGCACAGGCCGGCTGCGGTCCCGTCCGGGCGAACCCGCCGCTCGCGGCACTGGCCGGCGCCTTCAGCAGGGACATGGCCACCCGCGGCTTCTTCGACCACACCGACCCCGACGGGAACTCCCCGTGGGACCGCGCCACCAACGCGGGCCTCTCCGGGCTCGGCGGCGAGAACATCGCCCGCGGCCAGGGTGACGCCCAGGCGGTCATGAACGCGTGGATGAACAGCCCGGGCCACAAGGCGAACATCCTCAACTGCGAGTTCCGCACCCTGGGCGTCGGCGCCTACGTCGCGGCCGGCGGCCCCTGGTGGACCCAGGACTTCGGCTTCTAGCCGCAGCACCGCAGCCCCGGCGGCGAGCACCTACCGAGCGCTTACCAACCGAAAGCGCAAGCTTCTGGCGAGCGCTGTGCGGAGTTAAGCTGGTCGCCATGGAGACACAGCTTCCGTTCGACGCCTTCGCGCGCGCGTGCCCGTCCCGGGCGACCCTGGAGCACGTCACGGGCCGCTGGGGCAGCCTCACCGTGGGCGCCCTGCGCGACGGCTCGTGCCGCTTCAACGAGCTGCGCCGCAAAGTGGACGGCGTGAGCGAGAAGATGCTCTCCCAGACCCTGCAGGCGCTGGAGCGCGACGGCATCGTCCACCGCGAGGCGCAGCCGACGAACCCGCCGCGCGTCGACTACGAGCTGACCCCGCTCGGCATCGAGGTCGCCGACCGGCTGCTCGCGCTCATCCACTTCCTCGAGGGCAGCATGCCCCAGGTCATGAGCGCCCGGGAGTCCTACGACGCCACGCGCGGCGGCCGCTGACAGCGCGGGCAGAAGTAGCTGGACCGGTTCATCCACGGGCGGCGCCGCATCGGGGTGCCACAGCGCCGGCACGGCTCGTCCTCGCGCCCGTAGGCGTCGAGCGAACGGTCGAAGTAACCGGACTCTCCGTTCACGTTGACGTAGAGGCTGTCGAAGCTGGTGCCGCCGACTGCGAGGGCCGCGTTCATCACGTCCCGGACATGCCCGAGGAGTTCCGCGCTCCGGGGGCGAGTCAGCGTGGCGGTGGGGCGCTCGTAGTGCAGCCTGGCCCGCCACAGCGCCTCGTCGGCGTAGATGTTGCCGACCCCGCTGATCAGGGACTGGTCCAGCAGGGCTCGCTTGACGGTGGTCCGCCTGGCGCGCAGCGCCGCGTGGTACACCGCCTCGTCGAACAGGGGGTCCAGCGGGTCCCGGGCGATGTGCGCGATGACGTCGGGCAGCCCGTCGGCGGTGTTCTCGTGGAGCGAGAGACCGCCGAAGGTGCGCTGGTCGACGAAACGCAGCTCGGTCCCGGCGGCGTCCCGGAAGCGCACGCGGATGCGCAGGTGCTTCTCGTCGGCGGCCTCTTCGGGCTGCACGAGGAGCTGTCCGCTCATACCGAGGTGCCCGAGCACGGAGAGGTCCCGCCCCTCCAGGGGGAGCCACAGGTACTTGCCGCGCCGCTGCGCCACGCCGATCGTCTCGCCCGTCAGCCGCGCCGCGAAATCGGCCCCGCCGGCGGGGTGGCGGCGTACCGCGCGGGGGTGCAGCACCTCGACGGCCTCGACCGTCCGGCCGGCCACCCAGCGCTCCAAGCCCCGCCGTACGACTTCGACTTCGGGCAGCTCGGGCACGGCGGTCCTCCGGAGGGGGTGCGTTCTGGTCGCTCCCGGCGAGCGTACCGGCCTCCCCCGCCCGGCCCGGAAACGGGTCCGCCCGCCCCTGCGCGGCAGGGGCGGGCGGGAGATTCCGAAGGAAGGGCTCAGCCGTTCGGCGTCGGTTCGGCGGGCGTCGGCGACCCGCCGGCCTCGGCCGGGGCCTCGGTGTCGGCCGGGGCCGCCACCGTGACCTGTGCGGCCGCAGAGGCCGCGGCTTCCGCCGCGATCCGCTCGTCCGCCTTGGCACGGATACCGCGCCATGCGGACTCCGCAGCCTGCTGTTCCGCTTCCTTCTTGCTGCGGCCGGTGCCGGTGCCGTACGAGACACCACCGACGCGGGCAGCAGCGGTGAAGGTCTTCTCGTGGTCCGGACCGGTCTCGGTGACCAGGTATTCCGGTACACCGAGGCCTTCGGCCGCCGTGAGCTCCTGGAGACTGGTCTTCCAGTCCAGGCCGGCCCCGAGGTTCGAGGACTTCTCGATGAGCGGGTCGAAGAGCCGGTGGACCAGCTCCGAGGCCGCATCGAGGCCCTGGTCGAGGTAGACCGCGCCGATCACCGCTTCAAGGGTGTCGGCGAGGATGGAGGCCTTGTCCCGGCCACCCGTGCCCTCTTCGCCCCGGCCGAGCCGGATGAAGGAGCCGAGATCGAGGCCGCGCCCGACCTCCGCCAGTGCGCGTGAGTTGACCACCGCGGCCCGCAGTTTGGCCAGCTGGCCTTCGGGCAGGTCGGGGTGGGTCGTGTACAGCGTGTCCGTGACCACCAGGCCGAGCACGGAGTCCCCGAGGAACTCCAGGCGCTCGTTGGTGGGCAGACCGCCGTTCTCGTACGCGTACGAGCGGTGGGTCAGTGCACGCACCAGAAGGGCGGTCTCGAGTCGATACCCGAGCCGCCCTTCCAGAAGCGTGTGGGACGAGGCCGCGTTGTTACTGTCTGCCTGCTTCTCAGCGTTGGACAGCTCAGACATTGCGCCTCTCACCAGCCGCTCAGACCTCGAGGACCTGGCGCTTGTTGTAGGTGCCGCAGCTCGGGCACGCAATGTGCTGGAGCTTCGGCTCCTGGCAACGCTCGCACGAAACCAGGGTGGGGACCGCAGCCTTCCACTGCGACCGGCGGTGGCGCGTGTTGCTGCGCGACATCTTCCGCTTCGGAACAGCCACGGCTACTTCTCCTGCTTCTCGGCGGCGCCCTGAACTCCGTCAGAGGCAGTGCCGCTCATGTTGTCCTTCTCGACGCCCTGATCGGTGACGAGTCCTTGCAGTGCCGCCCAACGGATGTCGACGGCGTCATGGTGGTGGTCCGGGTCGTCGTTCAGGCTGAGCCCGCAATCGGGGCACAGTCCGAGACAGTCCTCCCGGCACACCGGCTGCATGGGCAGTGCGAGCACCACCACATCCCGCAGCACGGGTTCGAGGTCGAACAAACCGTCCTCGAGGAAGAGCGTGTCCTCGTCGTCCTCGGCGTCGTCGGCCGGCTCCGCCTTGGTGCGGCTCCGGTCGTCGGCGTCAGGGTACGAGAACATCTCCTGGAAGTCCGCCTTGAGCTCGCGCTCGACGGGCTCCAGACACCTTACGCACTCCCCTACGGCCGCTGCACGGGCGGTGCCTGTGACAAGCACCCCTTCCATGACCGACTCGAGGCGGAGGCTGAGCTTCAGCGGGGCGCCTTCCGGTACCCCGATGACGCCGACGAGACCGAGGTCCGCCGGTGCCGCGATCTCACGGGACAGCCGCTGCATGGCACCAGGACGCCGGCCCAGCTCGTGCGTGTCGAACACGAGAGGGTTGCGGTGGTCGAGGCGGGTATTCAGGGCCGTTCCTGCTTTCACAGATCGCTGAAGATCAAAATTTCCGCCACTTGCGGGCAGCATGGATCGCGGTGCATACGCGCGACCGAAGAGCCAGGATACCCGGCGCTTCGCTCTGAGCCCAATCCGGCCCTAGCGTCCCTGTTCGTACTGGCGCAGCTGGTCCAGGTTGATCATGCTCGTGTCGAAGAAGCTGGTCTCGTCGAGGGCGGGCTGCTGGGGCTGCTGCGGGGCCTGCGGCTGCTGCTGGTAGGCCGCGTAGGGGTCCGGCTGCTGCTCGTAGCCCATCGTCGCGTACGGATCCGGCTGCTGGACCTGCTGCTGATAGCCGTACGGGTCCCCATAAGAGGGCGCGGCGTAAGCCGCTCCGGTGGACCCGGTGCCTGCACCGGAATACGCGTCCTGCTGCTGGGGCTGCTGGTAGCCGTACGCGTCGTACGCCGGCTCCTGATGCGCCTGCGCCGGGATCGCGGGGGCCATCGGAGCCGCCGGCTCCGCCAGGCCCGCCAGGAAGTCCGCGTCGCTCGCCGAGCGGGACTGCTGCCCGCCCGCGGCGTCCTGGGCGGCCATGTGCGCGCCGAGGTCGTCCGTGGGCACCCGGCCCAGCAGCTTCTGGCGGCCCCGGCCGACCGCCTCGAGGGTCTTGGAGAGCACCGCCTCGAAGGTCGCCAGCTTGGTGTCCACGTACGCGTCCGCCTGCTGCCGCTGCATGTCCGGATCATGGCTGCGCTCGGGCGCGTCCGCGTCGGGATAGCCCTGGTCGTCCAGGCCCGGGCCACGGCCCAGCAGCTTCTCGCGGCCGCGGTCGACCGAGCCGATGGTCTTGGTGAGCACGACCTCGAAGTTCGCGAGCTTGCTGTCGACGTAGTCGTCGGCCTCGGCCCGGATCTCCTCGGCCTCCCTGCGGGCGTCCGCCAGGATCCGGTCCGCCTCCGCCTGGGAGCGGCGTGCGACCTCGGTGTCGGAGATCAGCGAACCGCGCTGGGCGTGCGCGGACTCGATGATCCGCTCCGCCTCGCGGCGGGCGTCATCGACCATCTGCTCCCGGCCGCCGATGAGCTCCTGCGCATGCGCGAGCGAGCCGGGCAGCGCCTGGCGCACCTCTTCGAGCTGGGCGAGCAGCTCGGCGCGGTTGATCACGCAGGAGGCCGACATGGGCATGGACCGGGCGCCGCCGACGGCCGCGACGATCTCGTCGAGCTTCTTCTGCACGTCCATGGGGGCTCGCACTCTCTCGGCCTCGGGCGGTTCCTGAGACGGACGGGACGACTGTAAGGCCACCGGGCGAACGTCCGACACCGACTGACGGCCCATCAGTCGGTCAGCGGTCGGCGAGCCGCTCGGTCAGCGCCGCGTGCACATGCGGCGGCAGCAGGTGGGCGACGTCACCGCCCCAGGCCGCGACCTCCTTGACCAGGGAGGAGGACAGGAAGCTGTAGGTGGGGTTGGTCGGCACGAACAGCGTTTCGACGCCCGAGAGCCCCATGTTCATCTGGGCCATCTGGAGCTCGTAGTCGAAGTCGCTGACGGCGCGAAGGCCCTTGACGATGGCCGGGATGTCGCGCTGCTTGCAGAAGTCGACGAGCAGGCCGTGGAAGGACTCCACCTCGATGTTGCCGTAGTCGGCGGTCGCCTCGCGGATCAGCTCGATCCGCTCCTCGACGGTGAACAGCCCCTGCTTGGACTGGTTGATCATCACGGCGACGTGGACGACGTCGTAGAGCCGGGAGGCCCGGCCGATGATGTCGAGGTGTCCGTTGGTGATGGGGTCGAATGACCCGGGACAGACGGCTCGGCGCAACTTGGGTCCCTCGCTCTCCGGTGCGGGCATCATGAGTCTTCGCTGGTGAAGGCGGCGCGACCGTACCAAAGGGTGCCTTCGCCGTACTTGCGGGAGCGCAGCGGCTCGAACCCCTCGGGCCACGGGAACGCACCGCTCCTCGTACCGCGCTCCACGGTGACGAGCGCATCGTCCGTGAGCCAGCCATTGGCGCGGAGTGTGAGGAGGATCTCGCCAAGATCGCCGTGGCCGACGGCGTACGGCGGGTCCAGGAAGACGACGTCGTACGGGTCCCCGCCCGCCGCGGCGGCGACGATCTGCTCCGCCTTGCCGGCCCGGAACTCGGCGCCGGGCAGGCCCAGCGCCTTGATGTTGTCCCGGATCGCCTTGGCTGCCTTGGCCTCGGGCTCGACGAGCAACGCGTGGGAGGCGCCGCGGGAGAGGGCCTCCAAGCCAACGGCGCCGGAGCCGGCATACAGGTCGAGCACCCGGGCGCCCTCGACTCCGTGCAGCGACTCCCAGGTGGAGAACAGGCCTTCGCGCATCCGGTCCGAGGTCGGCCGGGTGCCGGTGCCCGGGGGCACGGTCAGCCGTCGCCCGCCGGCGCTGCCGGCGATCACGCGGGTCATCTGGGGTCCTTCGGTACGACGGTGGCGGTCGGGGTACTGACGGGTGCTGCCGGGCCGTTTCCGGTCCTGGCCGGTACTGCGGAGTTCAACGATAGGTCTTACCGCTCCGGGCGGCCCCGGGCGGTACCGCTCAGCCCTTCTCCAGGTACTGCTCCCGCTCGGTGTCCAGCAGGGCCTCCAGCGCGCTCCTCAGGCCCGGCAGCCGCTCCAGTTCCGGGTCGGCGGCGACCACGCGGGTGGCCTCCTCCCGGGCCTGGGCGATGACCTCCTCGTCCTCGATGACCGCGAGCATGCGCAGCGAGGACCGCACGCCCGACTGGGCCTGGCCCAGCACATCGCCCTCGCGGCGCTGTTCCAGGTCGATCCGGGAGAGCTCGAAGCCGTCCAGGGTGGCGGCGACCGCGGCGAGCCGGGCCCGGGCGGGGCTCGCCTCGTGCATCTCGCTGACCAGCAGGCACAGGCCAGGCGCGGAGCCGCGGCCGACGCGGCCGCGCAGCTGGTGGAGCTGGGAGACGCCGAACCGGTCCGCGTCCATGATCACCATGACCGTGGAGTTCGGGACGTTCACGCCGACCTCGATGACGGTGGTGGCGACCAGCACCTTGACCTCGCCGGCGGCGAAGCGGCGCATGACGTCGTCCTTGTCGGCCGGGTCCATCCGGCCGTGCAGCACCTCCACCGGCAGCCCGGCGAGCGGCCCCCGGGTGAGCTGCTCGGCGATCTCCAGGACGGCCAGCGGCGGCCGCTTCTCGCCGTCGTCCTCGGCGGTCTTCTTCTTCGGGTTCTTCGGGTCGTCCTCGCCGTCGCCGATCCGCGGGCACACCACGTACGCCTGGTGCCCGTTCTCGACCTCCTCCCGCACCCGCTCCCAGGCGCGGGTCAGGAAGTGCGGCTTGTCCTTCGCCGGTACGACGTGGGTGGCGATCGGGGAGCGGCCGGCGGGCAGCTGGTCCAGGACGGAGGTCTCCAGGTCCCCGAAGACGGTCATCGCGACCGTGCGCGGGATCGGGGTCGCGGTCATCACCAGCAGGTGCGGGGGCTGCTTCCCCTTGGACCGCAGCGCGTCGCGCTGTTCCACGCCGAAGCGGTGCTGTTCGTCGACCACGACCAGGCCGAGGTCGTGGAACTGCACCTTGTCCTCGATGAGCGCGTGCGTGCCGATCACGATGCCGGCCTCGCCGGTGACCAGGTCGAGCAGGGCCTGGCGGCGCGCGGGCATCCCCATGGAGCCGGTGAGCAGCACGACCTTGGTGCCCTGGTCGGAGCCGCCGAGCATTCCTCCTTCGGCGAGCTCGCCCATCATCTCGGTGATGGAGCGGTGGTGCTGCTGGGCGAGCACCTCGGTGGGGGCCAGCATGGCTGCCTGCCCGCCGCAGTCCACGACGGCGAGCATGGCCCGCAGCGCGACCAGCGTCTTCCCGCTGCCGACCTCGCCCTGGAGGAGGCGGTGCATGGGGTGTTCGGTGGCCAGGTCGTCGAAGATCTCCTTCGAGACGGTCTGCTGGCCCTCGGTGAGGGTGAAGGGGAGCTTGGCGTCGAAGGCGTCGAGCAGGCCGCCGGGAGCGGGGCGGCGCGGGACGGCCGGGAGCTGGGCGTCGGCGTGCCGGCGGCGGGCCAGGGCGACTTGGAGGACGAAGGCCTCGTCCCACTTCAGCCGCTGCCGGGCGTCCTCGATGTCGGCCTTGGTGGTCGGGCGGTGGATCTTGAGGAGGGCCTCGGTGAGCGGGACCAGTCCGCGGCCCTCGCGCAGTGCGTCCGGCAGCGGGTCCACGGCCTCATGGGCGCTGGGCAGTACGGCGTCCACGCATTTGGCGATCTTCCAGGACTCCAGCTTGGCGCAGGCCGGGTAGATCGGGATGAGCTGGTTGGCGAACGCGGTGGCGGCGTCCCGGTCGGAGGCGTCCGCGCCCAGAGGCTCGTACGCGGGGTGGGCCAGCTGGAGCTTGCGGTTGAACATGCCGACCTTGCCCGCGAACATGGCGCGGCTGCCCGGCAGCAGGTCCTTGTGCGGCTTGTGGACGCCCGCTCCGAAGAAGACGAGCTGGAGGCGGCCGCTGCCGTCGGTGATGGTCACCTCCAGGCGCTTGCCGCGGCCCCCGTTGAACGTCAGGATCCGGGCGTCGGCCACCTGGGCGACCACCGTCACGTGCTCGTCGATCTGGTCGGCGAGCTCCGCCAGCGAGGTCAGCTCGCCGCGCTCGGCGTACCGCCGCGGGTAGTGGTGCAGCAGGTCCAGGGCCGTGTGCAGGCCGAGCTGCTCGGCCAGCACCTTGGCGGTGGCGGGGCCGAGCGTCTTCTTGAGGTCTTCGTCGAGCGCGGGCACGTGTTCATTGCACACCATCGCGCTGACAAGCCGGCTATTCGACCCCGATGAGGAGGGGCGCCGAGTACCGGCCGCCGCGGTAGGTGACGGTGTCCACCGCCAGGTGTCCGTGCTGTACGTACGCCTCCAGGCGCTCGGCGAGGGCGTCCGGCACCTCCGGTCCCAGGACCAGGGTGACGAGTTCGCCGCCGGATCCCAGCATCCGCTCCAGGACCGCCTCGGCGGTCTCGGTGAGGCCGGTCCCGATGACGGCGACGTCGCCGTCGATGAGCCCGAGCACGTCCCCGGCCTGGCAGATGCCGGCGGAGGTGAAGGACTGCCGTTCGGCGACGGCGAGTTCCGCGTAGCGGGTGGCGCCGGCCGCCGCGGTCATGGCGACGACGTCCTCGTCGAAGCTGCCGTCCGGGTCGTGCACGGCGAGGGCGGCCAGCCCCTGCACCGCGGACCGGGTGGGGATCACGGCCACCCGTACGCCGTCGGCGCGGGCCCGCTCGGCCGCGGCGGCCGCGGCCGCGCGCTGGTCGGCGCCGCCGGGCAGCAGCACCACCTCGCGGGCGTGCGCCCGCCGGATGGCGTCGACGAGTGCGGCGGCGTCCGGGACCTCTCCGGGGCGGGCGAGCACGGTGGTCGCGCCCGCCTCCCCGCACAACCCGGCCAGCCCCTCGCCCGGGACCACGGCGACCACGGCCCGCTGGACGCGTTCCCCGCGCGCCCGGCGCCGCTCGTCGCCGAAGTGGGTGATGCGGATCCGGTACGGCCGCCCGGCGACCACGCCGGCTTCCACGGCGGCGCCGGGGTCGTGGACGTGGACGTGCACGTTCCACAGTCCGTCGCCGCCGACCACCACCAACGAGTCCCCGAGCCCGTCGAGGCGCTCGCGCAGCTCCGCCACGGCCGGCTCGGCGGCCTCCAGCAGGTAGATCACCTCGTACGCCGGCCCGCCCTGCTCCTCCGCGTCGCAGGGCTGCGGCGGCTGCGGTACGGGCACCGCCCGGCCGCGGACCGCCTCGGCGGCGGGCTCCTGGCCGGACAGCGCCTGCCACAGCGCCCCGAGTACGGCGACCAGTCCGCAGCCCCCGGCGTCGACCACCCCGGCCCGGCCCAGCTCGGCCAGCTGCCCCGGGGTGTCCGCCAGGGCCGCGCGGGCCGCGTCGTAGGCGGCCCGGGCCACGTCCGCGGCGGTTCCGGCGGCCGCCCCGGCCGCCTCGCCGGCCCGCGCCGCCGCGGCGGCGACGGTGAGCATCGTGCCCTCCACCGGGTGCGCGACCGCCCGGTACGCCTCCTCGGCGGCCCGGGTCAGCGCCTGGGCCAGCAGCCGCCCCGGCCCGCGGTCGCCGGGCTCGTCGCCCAGTACATCGGCCACTCCGCGCAGCAGCTGCGCCAGGATCGTCCCGGAGTTCCCGCGGGCGCCTATGAGGGCGCCGTGCGCATAGGCCCGTACGGCCTGGGAGAGGGAGGGGCAGGGGGTCCGGGCCCCGGTGTCCGGCCCGGGCCCTGTGGTCTCGCTCACGTCCGCGGGCGCCGTCCCGAGGGCCTCGGCCAGTGCGCGGTCCGCCGATTCGGCGGTCAGGTAGAGGTTGGTGCCGGTGTCCGCGTCCGCGACCGGGTAGACGTTGATCGCGTCGATGTCCTCGCGGGCCCGGCCCAGTGCGGCCACGGCCAGCGAGCTCCAGGTGCGCACCGCTTCGGCGTCGAGCTCGTCGGGGGGCTGCGGCTGCGGCTCGTGCGGCACCGGGCGTTCCTCCTTGTGCGGGCCAGGGTTCACCGCAGGGTAACCAAGGACTGCCGGGCGTCCGGGACCGCGGGGCGGGGTCGGCGGCAGCCATGGTAGTTTTCTTGGACGGACGCAGTCGTTGTATGCTGCTCCGGTTGCCCGATGAGAGTCGGGCCATTCCCCCGGCAAACCACTCAGACTTCTCAGACTTCTGATCCGGTGCGCCGGATTTCACTGTAAGTGCATCTGAAGTCTTTGGAGTGACCTGTGGCTGCCAACTGCGACGTTTGCGCCAAGGGGCCGAGCTTCGGCAACAACATCTCCCACTCGCACCGCCGCACCTCGCGTCGCTGGAACCCGAACATCCAGCGCGTTCGTGCCATGGTCAGTGGGACGCCGAAGCGCCTCAACGTCTGCACCTCGTGCATCAAGGCCGGCAAGGTCTCGCGCTGACGCCAACCGTCGTAGCGCAGCCCTTTCCGGTTGCCAAGAAGGCCGGTCCACCTGGTGGACCGGCCTTTTGCCTTGCCTTGCCTGGACCGACCGGGCGGCCGTAGACCCCCGCATCATGTGATGCGGGGGTCTTCTGCTGTGCGGGGCCGGCGGTCCGGTCGCCTCAGCGGTGCCACTGCCAGGCGTGGTCCACCGGGCCGATGCCGCCGCCGAGCGCGAAGCCGGCCGCGATGGCCCCGGTCACGTACTCCTTGGCCTCCATGACGGCCTGCGGCACGTCCTGGCCCTTGGCGAGCCCGGCGGCAATCGCACTGGCGAGGGTGCAGCCGGTGCCGTGGGTGTGCCGGTTGTCATGGCGCGGCGCCCGCAGCCACAGCTGGGTCTCGCCGTCGGTGAGCAGGTCGGCGGCCTCGTTCCCGTGGGCCGCCAGGTGCCCGCCCTTGATCAGCGCCCACTCGGGCCCGTACGAGAGGACCGCGTCGGCGGCCCGCCGCATGTCGTCCTCGCTCTCCACCACCACGCCCGTGAGCTGCGCCACCTCGTCGAGGTTCGGCGTGGCCACGGTGGCCCGCGGCAGCAGCTCCTTGCGCACGGCGTCCAGCGCCGACTCGGCGAGCAGCGCGTCCCCGTGCTTGGAGACCCCGACGGGGTCCACGACGGCGGGGGCGGAGGTGGCGGCGAGCAGCTCGGCCACCGTCTCCACCAGCGCGGCGGAGGACAGCATCCCGGTCTTGACCGCCTGTACGCCGATGTCGTCCACGACGGCCCGGTACTGGGCCTTCACGGCCTCGGCGGGCAGCTCCCAGACTCCCTGGACCCCGAGGGAGTTCTGCGCGGTCACGGCGGTCACCACGCTCATCCCGTGCACGCCGAGTGCCAGCATCGTCTTGAGGTCGGCCTGGATCCCGGCGCCACCGCCGGAGTCGGATCCGGCGACGGTCAGGCACAGCGGTGGCGCGTCGGTCATCTGGGGGTCTCCTCGGTGGACGGGTCGGAGCCGAAGTGGTCCCACCCGCCGGTGCTCGTCCAGGGTGCGCCGTCGACGGTCACCTGGGGCAGCGCGGACCGGTTCAGCACCTCCCCGATGACCTTCCAGCGGGCCGGCAGTTTCACGTCGGGCGGGAAGGTCGCCACGATGGCGTGATCTTCTCCTCCGGTGAGCACCCACTGCAAGGGGTCGACCCCGACGGCCTGCCCGATGTCGTGCATCTGGGTCGGGATGTCGACGGCCGCCGAACGCAGGTCGATCCGTACCTTGCTGGCCTCAGCGATGTGCCCGAGGTCGGCGATCAGGCCGTCGCTGACGTCGGTCATGGCGGTGGCGCCGAGTCCGGCGGCCGCGGGGCCCGCGTGGTACGGGGGTTCGGGGCGCCGGTGCGCCTCGACGAAGGCCCGCGGGGAGCGGAAGCCGCGCGAGAGCACGGCGAATCCGGCCGCGGACCAGCCCAGCCAGCCCGTGACGGCCACGACGTCGCCGGGCTGGGCGCCGGAGCGCAGCACGGGCTCGTGGTTGCGCAGGTCGCCGAGGGCGGTGATGGCGACGGTGATGGTGTCCCCGCGGACGACGTCGCCGCCGACCACGGCCGCGCCGGCGACCTGGCACTCGTCGCGCAGCCCGTCCATCAGCTCGGTGGGCCAGGTGACCGGCAGCTCGGCCGGGACGACCAGGCCGAGCAGCAGTGCGGTCGGCACCGCGCCCATGGCGGCGATGTCGGCGAGGTTCTGTGCGGCGGCCTTGCGGCCGACGTCGTAGGCCGTGGACCAGTCGCGCCGGAAGTGCCTGCCCTCGAGCAGGATGTCGGTGCTCGCCACGACTCGCCGGTCGGGGGCCGACACGACCGCGGCGTCGTCGCCCGGTCCGAGCCGGACCGCCGGGGTGGTGGTGAGCCGTGAGGTGAGCTCCCGAATGAGCCCGAACTCCCCCAGCTCGCCCACAGTGCCCTTCATCGCTGTGCCCCTTCTTGCCCAGTCCGCTTGCGGTCGCGAGCCGTCACAGCTCTGGGTACCGTCAACAGATACGTCAACTTCTGCTCTCCGTACGCCCCGCTGTGCGTGGCGCCGTGCCCCCGGGTCTCCCCGTGGTGCTCGGCAACGCGGTACCGTGGCGTCCCTTCTTCCCCGGGCCCACCCGAATCCCTGGGCCCACCCGAAGGTTAGGGGAATCGATCCTCGTGGCCGCCCTGGAGGTTCCGTGGTACAGGCGTACATCCTTATCCAGACCGAGGTGGGCAAGGCGTCGTCCGTCGCCCAGTCCATCAGCGAGATCGCGGGGGTGATCCAGGCCGAGGACGTGACGGGCCCGTACGACGTGATCGTGCGCGCCGAGGCCGACACCGTGGACGAGCTCGGCCGAATGGTCGTCGCCAAGGTCCAGCAGGTGGAGGGCATCACCCGCACCCTGACCTGCCCGGTGGTCCATCTGTAGCCCCCGTCTACTCTTGGCCGGTGATGTCCTTCCACCGCCGGCCCCTGCGTCTGCCCGCTCTGCCCGTACTGGTCGCGGTACTGGCCCTCGCGGGCTGCACCCCGGGTGATTCCGAAGCCCGGGTGGACCCGCCGCCCACGCCGCCCGCCGACGTCGCGGGGTTCTGTGCAGCACTGCACAAGGAGCTCCCGGAGACGGTGGCCGGCCTGGCGCGGGCCAGGACCGCGCCGGATTCGGATCTGACCGCCGCGTGGGGCGGCTCGGCGATCGTACTGCGGTGCGGTATCCCCAAGCCCCCCGAGATGACGGACGAAAAGCTGGGCGGCGTCGAGGTCGACGGCGTCCGGTGGCTGCTGAAGCCGGTCCCCGACAGCGCCGGCGGGGGGTTCCGGTTCATCACCGGGATGCGGCTGGCGTACACCGAGGTCCGGGTCGACAAGGAGCATGCCACGGATGCGGGCATGCTGGTCGGTCTGTCCGGCGTCGTGGCCAGGACCGTCCCGGAGGGAATCTCTTCGTATTGACGGCCCGAAGGCCCGACGGCCTGACGCCCCCGCTTCGCACACCGACCGCCCGCCGGGAATCCCGGCGGGCGGTCGGCTTTGCGCTCTGCGGCTGTGGCTGCCTGCTAGCGCAGCCCGGTGGAGCGGCGCAGGGCCGCCTGGATCAGGCGGTCCACCAGCTCCGGGTACTCGATGCCCGACTCCTGCCACATCCGCGGGTACATGGAGATCGGGGTGAAGCCCGGCATGGTGTTGATCTCGTTGATGACGAAGGTGCCGTCCTCGGTGAGGAAGAAGTCGGCGCGCACCAGGCCCTCGCAGGACGCGGCGTCGAACGCCTCGATCGCGAGCCGCTGCACTTCGGCGGTCTGCTCCGGGGTGAGCGGAGCGGGCACGATCCCGGAGGCGGAGTCGATGTACTTCGCCTCGAAGTCGTAGAAGTCGTGGCTGGAGACCGGCGGGATCTCGGCGGGCATGCTCGCGCGCGGTCCGTCCTCGAACTCCAGCACCCCGCACTCGATCTCGCGGCCGCGCAGCAGCGCCTCCACGATGACCTTCGGGTCGTGGCGCTGGGCTTCGCGGATCGCCTCGTCGAGGCCGGAGACGTCGTCGACCTTGGTGATGCCGATGGAGGAGCCGGCCCGGGCGGGCTTGATGAAGAGCGGCCAGCCGTGCTCGCCGGCGAAGTCCAGGATCCGCGCCTTGGCGGCGTCCCGGTCGGCTTCCCACTCGCGGGGGCGGATGGTCACGTACGGGCCGACGGGGAGGCCGAAGGAGGTGAAGACCCGCTTCATGTACTCCTTGTCCTGGCCGACGGCCGAGGCGAGGACGCCCGAGCCGACGTACGGGATGCCGGAGAGCTCCAGGAGGCCCTGCAGGGTGCCGTCCTCGCCGTACGGGCCGTGCAGCATCGGGAAGACGACGTCGACCTCGCCCAGGGCCTTGGGGACGGCTCCCGGCTCGGTGTAGACGACCTCGCGGTTGGCCGGGTCGACGGAGAGCACGACGGCGCCGTCCTCGGAGTCCGCAAGGTCCTCGACGCTCGGGAGCTTGCGGTCGGCAATGGCCATCCGCGCGGGCTCGTCGGCGGTCAGCGCCCACCGGCCGTCCGTGGTGATGCCGATCGGCAGCACCTCGTACTTGGACCGGTCGATGGAGCGCAGCACGGCGCCCGCCGTGACGACCGAGATGGCGTGTTCCGAGCTGCGGCCGCCGAACACGACGGCCACGCGGGGCTTGCGGCCCTGCTGCTCAGGGGTCTGGGGGAGGTTCTCGCTGCTCATATCGCCACGACGATACCCGCTCACACGTCCGGAATGGAGTCAGCGGCGTTCCGGTTTGGCGCTGCGCCCCATCAGTTCCTTGAGCGCGACCAGCGGGGGCTTGCCGTGGTGGACGATGTCGACGACCGTGTCGGTGATCGGCATGTCCACTCCGTGGCGCCGTGCCAGATCTGCCACGGACTGGCAGGACTTGACCCCCTCGGCGGTCTGCTTGGTGACCGCGATGGTCTCCTCGAGGGTCATCCCGCGGCCGAGGTTGGTGCCGAAGGTGTGGTTCCGGGAGAGCGGCGAGGAGCAGGTGGCGACGAGGTCGCCGAGGCCCGCGAGACCGGAGAAGGTGAGCGGGTCGGCGCCCATCGCCAGGCCCAGCCGGGTCGCTTCGGCGAGGCCGCGGGTGATGAGCGAGCCCTTGGTGTTGTCGCCCAGGCCCATGCCGTCCGCGATGCCGACGGCGAGGCCGATGACGTTCTTGACGGCGCCGCCCAGCTCGCAGCCGATGACGTCGGTGCTCGTGTATGGGCGGAAGTACGGGGTGTGGCAAGCCGCCTGGAGGCGCTGCGCGACGGCTTCGTCGGAGCAGGCTACGACGGCGGCGGCCGGCTGCCGGGCGGCGATCTCACGGGCCAGGTTGGGGCCGGTGACGACGGCGACGCGCTCGGCGGGGACCTTGGCCACCTCCTCGATGACCTCGCTCATCCGCTTGGCGGTGCCGAGTTCGATGCCCTTCATCAGGGAGACGAGCACGGCGTCGGCGGGCAGCAGCGGGGCCCATTCGGCGAGGTTGCCGCGCAGGGTCTGGGAGGGGATGGCGAGGACCGCGAAATCAGCGCCGGCCGCGGCCTCGGCCGGGTCGGTGGTGGCGCGCATGTTCGCGGGGAGTTCGACGTCCGGGAAGTAGTCCGGGTTGGTCCGGCCGGCGTTGATGGCGTCGACGACCTCGCGGCGGCGGCCCCACAGGGTCACCTCGCAGCCTGCGTCGGCGAGCACCATGCCGAAGGCCGTGCCCCAGGAGCCGGTTCCGAAGACGGCTGCCTTCACGGGACGTGTCACTTCTGGTCCTCCCCCGCGGCCTTGTGCCGCTGTTCCGCCCTGGCCCTGCGATGGTCGTACGGCTGCTCGGGCGCCTTCTCGCCGCGCAGCTCCTCCAGCAGCTCGGTGATGGCCTCCATGATCGTCTCGGTGGCGGCCTTGAGCACGTCCGGGGTGGGCTCCAGGTCGTAGAACTCGGAGAGGTCCACGGGAGGTCCGGCGAGCACCTGGAGGGTCTTGCGCGGGAACAGCCGCACCTTGTCCTCCTTGGCGTAGGGCGGCATCGCGAGGTTCGCGCCCCACTGGGCCACCGGAACGACCGGCGCCCTGGTCATCAGCGCGACCCGGGCCGCGCCGGTCTTGCCGGCCATCGGCCACATGTCCGGATCGCGGGTGAGGGTGCCTTCCGGATAAAAGGCCACGCATTCGCCGCGCTCGATCGCGTCCACGGCGGCCCGGAATGCGTCCAGGGCGTTGGTGGTCTCGCGGTAGACCGGGATCTGGCCGGAGCCGCGCAGGATCGCGCCGACAATGGGGACCTTGAAGAGGGCCGCCTTCGCGAGCAATCGGGGCACCCGGCCGGTGTTGTACTGGAAGTGCGCGTAGGAGAGCGGGTCCAGATACGAGTTGTGATTGACGGCCGTGATAAACCCGCCGTCGGCCGGAATGTGATCCATTCCCCGCCAGTCCCGCTTGAAGAGCACCACCAGCGGCGGTTTTGCGATGACCGCCGCCAGGCGGTACCAGAAGCCGATTCTGCGGCGGGACACTCGGACACCTTTCCTCTTGAACGGGTGCGTGGGGGTACCTCCCAGCGGCAGCTGGGGAAGCCGGGGCACCTCGTCGGCCGGACAAGTGTGGCCTCAGGTCCGGGTCTCTGTCGAGAACACGGTACGCCCCGCCCGGAGCACCGGACCGCCGGGTCGGCCGGGCAGAGGCGACAATGGGCCGACGCATGACCCGGCCATGACCCGGCCTTGGTCCACACATGTAAGGACGCGCACCGGAGGGAAGGGGCCCGCCACGAACGCGGTCTGGAGTCTGGTGGTCCCGCTGAAGCCCCTGGCGGTGGCCAAGAGCCGTCTCGCGGCGGCCGTGGGCGCGTCCCGTCCCGGGCTCGCGCTGGCGTTCGCGCAGGACACCGTGGCAGGGGCGCTGGCCTGCGCGGCAGTCGCGGATGTGGTGGTCGTCACGGACGACGCGCAGGCGGGTGCGGAACTGGCCCGGCTCGGGGCGCGGATCCTGCCGGACACCCCGGCCGCCGGGCTCAACGCGGCGCTGGCCCACGGGGCGCGGGAGATACGCGCGGCGCGGCCCGGAGCGGCGGTGGCCGCGATGAACGCGGATCTGCCCGCGCTGCGGCCGCCGGAATTGCTACGCGTGCTCGAAGCCGCATCCGCATTTCCCCGGGCATTTCTGGCGGATGCGGCGGGAATCGGTACGACCCTGCTTTCCGCTGCGCCGGACGTGGAATTGGCACCCTCGTTCGGGGGCCCGTCACGGGCCCGGCATTCGGCCTCGGGAGCTGCGGAAATAGCCCTGGCGGATGTCGAGAGCGTGCGCCGGGACGTGGACACGGCCGCGGATCTGCGGACGGCCCTCGCCCTCGGTGTGGGCCGTCACACGGCCCGATACAGTGCCGGTATGCAGGCGACCGCGTACACGTACGACTCCCAGACCCGCAGCGGCAGTGTGCTGCTGGACGACGGCACCCCGGTGCCCTTCGAGGCCCCGGCGTTCGACGCGGGCGGCCTGCGGCTGCTGCGCCCCGGGCAGCGGGTCCGGATCGAGACGGACGGCGAGGGGCCGGCGCGGCGGATCACCCTGATCACCCTGCAGACCTTCTGAGCCTCGGCCGTGCCGGCCTTCCGACCTGCACGGACAGCACCGCGGGCCGGCTTCCCCAAGGAGGGGAAGCCGGCCCGGCGTGTGTGACTCGTGGCCTTACTTCTTGCGGGCCGTGGTCTTCTTCGCGGTGGTCTTGCGCGCCGTCGTCTTCTTGGCGGGCGCCGTGGTCTTCGCGGTGGCCTTCTTGGCCGCCGGAGCCGTCTTCTTGGCGGTGGCGGTGGTCTTCTTCGCCGCCGTCGCGGTCTTCTTCGCCGCGGCAGTGGTCTTCTTCACCGCCGTCGTGGTCTTCTTCGCCGCGGCGGTCTTGGCGACCACCTTCTTGGCGGTGGCGACCTTCTTCGCGGTGGTCTTCTTGGCGACCGTGGTCTTCGCCGCCGCCTTCTTGGCGGTGGTGGCCTTCTTGGCCACGGCCTTCTTGACCGTCGCGGAAGCTCCGCCGGAGAGGCTGCCCTTGGGAGCCTTCTTCACCGACACCTCGCCGCCCTTGGGCAGCTTCTTGGTGCCCGCGACCAGGTCCTTGAAGCCCTGGCCCGCGCGGAAGCGGGGAACCGAGGTCTTCTTGACCCGGACGCGCTCACCCGTCTGCGGGTTGCGGGCGTAGCGGGCCGGGCGGTCGACCTTCTCGAACGAGCCGAAGCCCGTGACCGAGACCCGGTCGCCCGCGACCACAGCGCGGACCATCGCGTCCAGTACCGCGTCGACAGCGTCCGCGGCCTGCTGGCGGCCGCCCAGCTTGTCGGCAATCGCTTCTACGAGCTGCGCCTTGTTCACGTCTTCCCCTTCGGAGACTTCGCCAGAACGAATGTGTTCAAGCTTATTTCGCACGTTAGGCGGATATATACCGCAAATCAAACACGAAACGGGCTAATCACCCTAGTGCCGCAACGGTGTAGGTCGTTACGGAGTTCCTTCGCATCAGTCGCCTTCAGGGAATCGACCCTCGTCGAGGTCCTTCATCAACCTGTCCAGGCGCCTTGCCGCATCGGCGAGATCATGCTTCGCCGCGGCCGTGACGACCAACAGCTTCCGGGACAGCGCCATCCTTACGCCCTCCGGGACTTGCAGTGTGCGCACCCTTGTGTGTGCTTCTTTCAGCCGGTCCGCGACGAGTTCGTAGAGCTCAAGTTGACTGTCGCGTTCCATGCACAGATTGTGCCATCTGGGGCGAGTTGTCGCCTCACGGGGCCTCAACACACGGCTGTGCCCCCCGCCGGAAGGCGGGGGGCACAGTGTTGTCGATGTGATCACCCAAGGGCGAATAAGCGCTGATCAGGCAGGAATCAGGCCTGAATCGTGCGCGGCTTGAAGCTCGGCCGGGTGCTTTCGTACGTGGCGATGTCCGCTTCGTTCTGAAGGGTGAGCGAGATGTCGTCCAGACCCTCCAGCAGACGCCAGCGGGCGTTGTCGTCGAGTTCGAACTCCGCCTCGATTCCCGCCGCGCGGACCTGGCGGGCGACCAGGTCGACCGTGACCTCGGCGGTCGGGTCGGCCTCGGTCAGCTCCCACAGCCGGTCGACGGTCTCCTGCGGCAGGACCACCGTCAGCAGACCGTTCTTCAGCGAGTTGCCGCGGAAGATGTCGGCGAAGCGGGAGGAGATGACCGTCTTGAACCCGAAGTTCTGCAGGGCCCAGACGGCGTGCTCGCGCGAGGAACCGGTGCCGAAGTCGGGGCCGGCGACCAGGACGGTCGCGCCCTGGCGCTCCGGGCGGTTCGTGACGAACTCGGGGTCCTTGCGCCAGGCCTCGAAGAGCCCGTCCTCGAACCCGTCGCGGGTGATCTTCTTCAGCCAGTGGGCCGGGATGATCTGGTCGGTGTCGACGTTGCTGCGGCGCAGCGGGACGGCCCGGCCGGTGTGGGTGGTGAAGGCTTCCATGGTTCTCAGACTCCGGCGGTCGCGTTGGCGTCGGACAGGTCGGCGGGCGAGGCCAGGTGGCCCAGCACCGCGGTGGCGGCGGCCACCTGCGGGGAGACCAGGTGGGTCCGCCCGCCCTTGCCCTGCCGGCCCTCGAAGTTGCGGTTGGAGGTGGACGCGGAGCGCTCACCGGGAGCCAGTTGGTCGGGGTTCATGCCCAGACACATCGAGCAGCCCGCGTGCCGCCATTCGGCGCCGGCCTCCTTGAAGACCTTGTCCAGGCCCTCCTCCACGGCCTGCAGGGCGACCCGGACGGAGCCCGGGACGACCAGCATCCGTACGCCGTCGGCGACTTTGCGGCCCCCGATGATGCCGGCGACGGCGCGCAGGTCCTCGATGCGGCCGTTGGTGCACGAACCTACGAAGACGGTGTCGACCTTGATGTCGCGCAGCGGCTGCCCGGCCGTCAACCCCATGTACTCCAGGGCCTTTTCGGCGGCGTGGCGCTCCGAAGCGTCCTCGTACGAAGCCGGGTCGGGGACGTTCGCCGACAGGGGCACGCCCTGGCCCGGGTTGGTGCCCCAGGTGACGAACGGGGACAGCGTGGCGCCGTCGATGACGACCTCGGCGTCGAAGACCGCGTCGTCGTCGGTGCGCAGGGTCTCCCAGTACGCGACCGCCGCGTCCCAGTCCGCGCCCTCGGGGGCGTGGTCGCGGCCCTTGAGGTAGTCGAAGGTGGTCCGGTCGGGGGCGATCATGCCCGCGCGGGCGCCGGCCTCGATCGACATGTTGCAGATGGTCATGCGCGCCTCCATCGAGAGCTTCTCGATGGCCTCGCCGCGGTATTCCAGGATGTAGCCCTGGCCGCCGCCGGTGCCGATCTTGGCGATGATCGCCAGGATCAGGTCCTTGGCGGTGACGCCCTCGGCCAGCTCGCCGGTGACGGTGATGGCCATCGTCTTGGGGCGGGCCAGCGGCAGCGTCTGGGTGGCCAGCACGTGCTCGACCTGGCTGGTGCCGATGCCGAAGGCCAGCGCGCCGAAGGCGCCGTGCGTGGAGGTGTGGGAGTCACCGCAGACCACGGTGGTGCCCGGCTGGGTCAGGCCCAGCTGCGGTCCCACGACGTGGACGACGCCCTGCTCGACGTCGCCCAGGGAGTGCAGGCGTACGCCGAACTCCGCGCAGTTCCTGCGCAGCGTCTCCAGCTGGGCCCGGGAGACCGGGTCCGCGATCGGCTTGTCGATGTCGATGGTGGGGGTGTTGTGGTCCTCGGTGGCGATGGTGAGGTCGAGCCGCCGGACCTTGCGGCCGGCCTGCCGCAGGCCCTCGAAGGCCTGGGGGCTGGTCACCTCGTGCAGCAGGTGCAGATCAATGAAGAGGAGGTCGGGCTCGCCCTCGGCGCGCCGGACGACATGGTCGTCCCAGACCTTCTCCGCGAGTGTCCTACCCATCGCTTTCCCTCCGGCTCACCGTCCTGGATCCAGTGGTTCGTGGACCCGTACATACAGACTCGCTGGTTCTTGGAAAAATTGAACTTGCGTTTCACAGTGTGAGACGCGAATATCGTTTCATGGACAACTCTAGCGGCGTCGGCGTTCTCGACAAGGCAGCTCTGGTATTGAGCGCACTGGAGTCCGGTCCGGCCACCCTCGCCGGGCTGGTCGCGGCGACAGGGCTCGCACGACCCACGGCACATCGCCTGGCCGTGGCACTGGAACACCACCGGATGGTGGCGAGGGACATGCAGGGCCGGTTCATCCTCGGACCGCGGCTGGCGGAGCTCGCCGCCGCGGCCGGCGAGGACCGCCTGCTGGCCACGGCGGGACCGGTACTCACCCACCTCCGTGACGTGACGGGCGAGAGCGCGCAGCTCTACCGGCGTCAGGGCGACATGCGCATCTGCGTGGCGGCCGCGGAGCGGCTGTCGGGCCTTCGGGACACCGTCCCGGTGGGCTCCACACTCCCGATGAAGGCCGGTTCGGCCGCGCAGATCCTGATGGCCTGGGAGGAGCCCGAGCGGCTCCACCGCGGGCTGCAGGGTGCGCGCTTCACGGCGACGGCCCTGTCGGGCGTACGGCGCCGCGGCTGGGCGCAGTCGATCGGCGAGCGGGAGCCCGGCGTGGCGTCGGTCTCTGCGCCGGTGCGCGGGCCGTCGAACCGCGTGGTGGCCGCCGTGTCGGTCTCCGGGCCGATCGAGCGCCTGACCCGCCACCCGGGCCGGATGCACGCCCAGGCCGTCATCGACGCGGCCGCCCGCCTGTCGGAGGCCCTGCGCCGCTCCGGCTGACGCCTTCCCGGCCGCAGGCCTCTCCCCCATCCCCCGGGCCTGGGGGCGCGTACGACGCCGCACACGTCCGAACACGCGCCTCCGGGCCCGCACTTGTACGGGCCCTGCACGGGGCGGAGTGTGTTCGGGAACAGCGAAGAGGCCCTCCGCGACGAACGCGGAGGGCCTCTTCTGTGCGTACCCCCGACCGGATTCGAACCGGCGCTACCGCCTTGAGAGGGCGGCGTGCTAGGCCGCTACACAACGGGGGCTTGCTCTGTACTGCGCTGGGCTACCAGGACTCGAACCTAGAACAAAGGAACCAGAAACCTTCGTGTTGCCAATTACACCATAGCCCAATGTGGTCTATACCAGACCAGTACCCCCGACCGGATTCGAACCGGCGCTACCGCCTTGAGAGGGCGGCGTGCTAGGCCGCTACACAACGGGGGCCCTAGCGATCCTGCATCAAGACGTCCGGGAGCTACCCAAATGGAGATCTTGCGGGAAGGATCTGTACCCCCGACCGGATTCGAACCGGCGCTACCGCCTTGAGAGGGCGGCGTGCTAGGCCGCTACACAACGGGGGCAAAGCACTGCGTCACTACTGCACTGCGCTGGGGTACCAGGACTCGAACCTAGAATAAGGGAACCAGAAACCCTCGTGTTGCCAATTACACTATACCCCACCGAAAGTCAACCCCCTGGGGGGATTTTCTTTCGAGTGGCGCCTCCGTCCGGCCTTTCGGCCCGCTCCGGCGGCGCAGAAAGAACATTACCGGATGCCTGACCGTGCTCCAAAACGGGTATCCGAGGCCAGCAGCTCCGGGAGCTGGGCGAGCCCGGCGATCCGGTGCACGCCGTCGGGGCCCGGCCCCCGCCCGCCGTCGCGGTCGAGCCAGACCGCGGTCAGCCCGGCGTCGCGGGCGCCGCGCGCATCGATCTCCGGCTGGTCGCCCACGTACGCCACGTCGCCCGGCGGCAGCCCGAGCGCCGCGCAGGCCGCCAGGAAGGCCTCCGCCTCGGGCTTGCTGACGCCCAGTTCCACGGCACACACGAGCACCTCGAAGCGCTCGCGCAGCCCGAGGTGGCGCAGCTTGGGGTCCTGGTTGGCGGTGGAGGAGTTGGTGAGCACCCCGTGCCGGTAGTCGGCCGCGAGGGCGTCCAGTACGGGCACCACGTCGGGGAACAGCATCCAGGCGGCCTTGTAGTGCTCGACGTACCGGTCGAACCAGCCGTCGGCCTCGGCGGCGCTCATCCCCGGCTTCCCGAGGAAGTCCCGCACCCGGTCCCGGCGCTGCTCCTGGAAGCTCACCTCCCCGGCGGCGAAGCGGTCCCAGTGGCGGGTGGTGATCTCCCGCCACAGGGCGAGCGCCTGCGCGGGGGATCCGTACCGCTCCGCGATGCCCTCCTCGGCGAGCCGGCGCGCGAGTCCGGCACTGTCCGCCCCCGTGTAGTCGAACAGGGTGTCGTCGATGTCCCACAGCACGGCGCGGATCGGCATACCTCCGACGCTACGACATCGCCGGGCTCCGCTCCCGGGGTTTGCCGATGTCCATCGCCCGAACCCCGGCCGCCCCCCGGGAAACGCCTCAGGGGGCGGCGGCCGGGAACTCCGGCTGCCGCCCCCTGAGGGAGGTACGGGCTTGCTTACGCGGCGAGCTTGGCCAGAGCCGCGTCGATGCGGGACAGCGAGCGGTCCTTGCCGAGGATCTGCAGGGACTCGAAGAGCGGCAGGCCGACCGTACGGCCGGTGACGGCCACGCGGACCGGGGCCTGGGCCTTGCCGAGCTTGAGCCCGTGGGCCTCGCCGGCGGTCAGGACGGCCTGCTTGAGGGACTCGGGGTCGCTCCAGTCGGCCGCGTCCAGGTTGGCGCGGGCGGTGGCCAGGAGGGCAGCGGGCTCGCCCTTCATGGCCTTGTCCCAGGACGCCTGGTCCTCGACCGGCTCCTTGCGGAACAGGAAGTCGACGTTTGCGGTGATGTCCGACAGGACGGTCACGCGGGTCTGGGCGTACGGCGCGATGGCCGCCCAGGCCTCGGCGTCGAAGTCCTCCGCCTCCCAGTTGGCGTGCGGGGCCTGCAGCCACGGGGCGCAGGCGTCCGCGAAGGCCTTCGGGTCCAGCAGCCGGATGTGGTCGGCGTTGATGGCCTCGGCCTTCTTGAGGTCGAAGCGCGCCGGGTTGGCGTTGACGTCCGGAATGTCGAACTTCGCCACCATCTCCTCGATCGAGAAGATGTCCTGGTCCTTGGAGAAGGACCAGCCGAGGAGCGAGAGGTAGTTCAGCAGGCCCTCGGGGAGGAAGCCGCGCTCGCGGTACAGGTTGAGCGAGCTCTCCGGGTCGCGCTTGGAGAGCTTCTTGTTGCCCTCGCCCATGACGTAGGGCAGGTGGCCGAACTGCGGGACGTCCGTGGCGACGCCGAGCTCCATCAGCGCCTTGTAGAGCGCGATCTGGCGCGGTGTGGAGGACAGCAGGTCCTCGCCGCGGAGCACGTGCGTGATCTGCATCAGCGCGTCGTCGACCGGGTTGACGAGCGTGTAGAGCGGGGCGCCGTTGGCGCGCAGGATGCCGAAGTCCGGCACGTTCTCCGGGGTGAAGGTCAGCTCGCCGCGGACCAGGTCGGTGAAGGTGATCGGCTCGTCGGGCATCCGGAAGCGGACGATCGAGGAGCGGTGCTCGCCCTGGTAGGCCTCCAGCTGCACCCGGGTCAGCTCGCGGCAGTGGCCGTCGTAGCCGGAGGGCTTGCCGGCGGCGCGGGCGGCGGCGCGGCGTGCGTCCAGCTCCTCGGTGGTGCAGTAGCAGTCATACGCATACCCGCCGTCGCGCAGGCGCTGGGCGATGTCCGCGTAGATGTCCATGCGCTCGGACTGGCGGTACGGGGCGTGCGGGCCGCCCACCTCGGGGCCCTCGTCCCAGGTGAAGCCGAGCCAGCGCAGCGAGTCGAGCAGCTGGTTGTACGACTCCTCGGAGTCGCGGGCCGCGTCGGTGTCCTCGATGCGGAAGACGAACGTACCGCCGTGGTGGCGGGCGAACGCCCAGTTGAAGAGGGCGGTCCGGACCAGGCCCACGTGGGGGTTGCCGGTCGGGGAGGGACAGAAACGTACGCGGACATTCGCGTTAGTCACGCTTGATCACCTTGTTGGTGAGAGTGCCGATGCCTTCGATGGTGACGGCGACCTCGTCGCCGACGTTGAGGGGGCCGACTCCGGCCGGGGTCCCCGTGAGGATGACGTCGCCGGGGAGCAGCGTCATGGCCTCGGTGATGTGGACGATCAGGTCCTCGATGGAGCGGACCATGTCGCTGGTGCGGCCGAGCTGGCGCTGTTCGCCGTTCACGGTGCACTGGATGGTCAGGTCGCTCGGGTCGAGCTCGGTCTCGATCCAGGGGCCGAGGGGGCAGGAGCTGTCGAAGCCCTTGGCCCGGGCCCACTGCTTCTCGCGCTGCTGGACATCGCGCGCGGTGACGTCGTTGGCGCAGGTGTAGCCGAGGATCACGTCCTTGACGCGCTCCTTCGGGACCTCTCGGCACATGCGGCCGATGACCACGGCGAGCTCCGCCTCGTGGTGGAGGTCCTGGGAGAAGGAGGGGTACGTGATCGGGTCGCCCGGGCCGACCACCGAGGTGGAGGGCTTGAAGAAGGTGATCGGCACCTCGGGGACCTCGTTGCCCAGCTCCGCCGCGTGCTCCGCGTAGTTGCGGCCGATGGCCACGACCTTGTTCGGGAGCACGGGCGGCAGCAGCCGGACCTTGCTCAGCGGGACCTTCGTGCCCGAGAGCTCGAAGTCCGCGAACGGAATGCCCTTGATGATGTCGAGGACGAGCTCACCCTCGGCGCCGGGGGCAGTGCTGCCCTCGACCGCGCCGAACGCGACATTGCCGTCGATGGAGAACCTGGCGATGCGCACGTGTTGCGTCTGCCCCTCTGTATTTCCGCTGGCTGGAGTCTGCGTCCCCAGGCTAACGCGGCGGGCAGCGGCGCTTCGCGCTCCTTTTGCCGAGTGGCTTACTGCGCGGCGGCGACCGGCGCGTCCATGAGGATCGTGCGGCGCGGGTTCGCGGTCTGGGCGGGGAGCTCGACGGCGTGCTCCGGAGCCTCGGTCGCCTGCAGCTCCTCGGCGTCCGTGAGGTGCGCGAGGGTGGTGCGGCGGGGGTTGGCTATGTTGCGGAACATCATCGTCGTCTTCACGGTGTCTCGGGCCCTCGGCTCGGTTGTGGGGTGGGGGTTGTCGGATCCGTCAACCCTGTAAAGGGCAAGGCTAAACATCCGATTCCCCGGCTCAACCGGGAAGTAATGGCCACGGCTGTGTGAGTTTGCTCACCTGTGACCAGGCAATACGGGCATAACGGATGGTCATTTTTGGGTGACGAACCGGACATTGCGCCACTGAATCAGCCATTCCGCTCCTGATCATCTCGACTGGGACACCTTGCCAGCCCCCGCGTTTGGATGGCGTAAGTCCGTTTCCTCCCGAAAGGCGGACCACATTGCGTAGTCCACCCATCACAGGAAGTCACCGACTCCCCGGGCCGACACGCGCACCTTGTTGGAGATCCGCCACTGTGCTGGAATTCGCGGGACCGCCGCGGGAACAGCCGGCGCGCAGGTGGCGCGACACAGCGCCGCGCGCGGCGGTAAGGAGAGGGAGACGCGCCGGTCACCGACGACCACCATGGGGCTGAAACGCCCCACGACTCGACACCGTCCCACCGGTCGCCCGGCGGGACGCCTGGTCCAGAGGTTGCGACGCTAGTGCAGGGACGATTCAAGAGGGATGGCAGCGCTGCGGCGGAGCAGGAGCCGCGCGGCGGGACCGACCGTGGCTCCTCGCCCCAGCACGCCCAGAACCGCGGGCCGGCTGTCGAAGGCGCGGGCACCGACTCCTCCGCCACCGTGAACGCGGTGAAGGGGAAGGCACGCCTCAAGCCCCGGGGCAAGGCGAAGAGCGAAGAGCCGGCCGACAAGGACGTGGCGATACCGAAGGCTCCCAGCGGGCCCGGTTCGCGATTCGCCATGCAGAACTGGCGCATCAGCACGCGACTCGTGTCGCTGCTGACCCTGCCGGTCGTCGCCGCCACCACGCTCGGTGGCTTCCGCATCAACGACTCGCTCAACGACATCGACCAGCTGGAGCACATGCAGCTGCTGACGACGATGACCCGGCAGGCCACCAACCTGGCCGCCATGCTCCAGGAGGAGCGGGACAGGTCGGCGGGTCCGCTGTCGGTCGACAAGTCGGGCAAGCCCAGCACCCTCGTCACGGGCGTCCGCGACCAGACCGACGCCGCCGCCAAGTCCTTCGCCGCCGCGACCGACAAGGTCGACGGCGCGGAGGACAAGGACGAGACCCTCAAGTCGATCCGCAACAACATCCTGCAGATCGGCCGCCAGCTCACCGGCATCGAGGAAATCCGCAAGAACGCGTACCGCAACAGCGCCCAGCAGACGGTCACCGAGTACAACGCACTGATCGTCTCGCTGCTCTCGCTCTCCCAGGACATGGCGCAGGCCACCTCCAGCCCGGAGATGATCAAGCGTACGCGCGCCCTGGCGGCCTTCTCCTCCGCCAAGGAGTACGCCTCGATCCAGCGCGCCGTCATCGCCGCCTCGCTGCCCGACAGCGGCCAGCCCGCCGGCACCCTCACCGAGAACGACCGCCTGTATGCTCTCGCCGCGCTCCGCGGCGAGAGCCAGGCGAAGAAGACCTTCGAACTCGTCTACCAGGGCAAGCCCGAGGAACTCCTCGCGGTGCTCGGTGACGGCAACGCGGAGATCGGCAAGGCGGACCACTACACCCGCCGCGTCCTGTCGACCCAGGGTCAGTTCGCCAAGGAGACGCAGTACCGGTCCTGGATGGACTGGTACGACGCGGACGACACCAAGATCCAGGCGATGAAGCAGATCGAGCTCACCCTGCTCGAGGACATGGAGCAGAAGGCCCGCGAGCTCAAGAACTCCTCGCAGCAGGACGCCATCATCAACGGTGCCCTGATCCTCCTCGTCCTCGGTGTCTCGCTCGTCGGTGCCTTCGTCATGGCGCGGTCGATGATCCGCTCGCTGCGCCGCCTGCAGGACACCGCGACCCGGGTCGCCCAGGACCGACTGCCCGAGCTCGTCAAGCAGCTGTCCGAGTCCGACCCGCAGGACGTGGACACGTCCGTGGAGTCGGTCGGCCTGCACACCCGCGACGAGATCGGCCAGGTGGCCGCGGCCTTCGACGACGTGCACCGCGAGGCCGTCCGCCTCGCCGCCGAGCAGGCCCTCCTCCGGGGCAACGTCAACGCGATGTTCACCAACCTCTCGCGCCGTTCGCAGGGCCTCATCCAGCGCCAGCTCTCGCTCATCTCCGAGCTGGAGTCGCGCGAGGCCGACCCGGACCAGCTGTCCTCGCTCTTCCGGCTCGACCACCTCGCGACCCGCATGCGCCGTAACGGCGAAAACCTCCTCGTCCTCGCGGGCGAGGAGCCGGGCCGCCGGTGGACCCGCCCCGTCCCGCTCGTCGACGTGCTCCGCGCCGCCGCGTCCGAGGTGGAGCAGTACGAGCGCATCGAGCTGTCGTCGGTGCCCGGCACCGATGTCGCCGGCCGCGTCGTCAACGACCTCGTGCACCTGCTCGCCGAGCTGCTGGAGAACGCCACCTCGTTCTCCTCCCCGCAGACCAAGGTCAAGGTCACCGGTCATGCGCTGCCCGACGGCCGCGTGCTCGTCGAGATCCACGACACCGGTATCGGCCTCTCGCCCGAGGACCTCGCCGCGATCAACGAGCGGCTCGCGTCGCCGCCGACCGTGGACGTCTCCGTCTCCCGCCGCATGGGCCTGTTCGTGGTCGGCCGCCTGTCCCTGCGACACGGCATCCGCATCCAGCTGCGCCCGTCCGACTCGGGTGGTACGACGGCCCTCGTCATGCTGCCGGTGGACGTCGCCCAGGGCGGCAAGAAGCCGGGTCCGATGCCGGGCCAGGGCGGTCCCGGTGGTCCGGGCTCCGGCGGTCCGCAGGGCATGCCGGGTGCTTCCCCGCAGGGTTCCGTCCCGGGCGGCGGCGCACGCCAGCCCGTGGGCGCCGGCCCGCAGCGCGGCCAGGTCTCCGGCGGCGGCCAGCGTGCCGCGCTGCCGGGACGCGACGGCGCCGCCGGTCCGCAGGGCGGTCCCGGTGCACGTCCGCAGCAGGGCGGCACCGGCGGGCGTCCGCAGGGCGGTCCGGGCATGCCGGGCGCTCCGACCGGCCAGGGCCAGGGTGCCTTCGGCGGCGGTGCCCCGCTGCCGGGCCGCGGTCCGGCCGGCGGTCCCCCGTCGCGTCCGATGTCCGCGCCCACGGCCTCCGGTCAGGCCGGATTCCCGCAGGGCAACGGCTTCGAGCGGCCGCAGACTCCGCAGCAGCCCGCCCCCACGGGCCCGGTCCCCTCGGCCCAGGCGCCCGCAGCCCCGGCTCCGCGCGGCAACCGTCCGCAGCTGCCGCCGCGCGGTGGCGCCCCCCGTCCGGAGCTTCCGGGTACGGGTCCTGCCGGGATCCCGCAGACCACCAGCTGGGGCGCCGACCCGGCGCGCGGCGGCGGCCAGGAGGTCCCGCGCGGCCACGACGAGCTCTCGGGCCCCGGTGCGACGGCCGAGTTCCCGCGTCCGGACTTCAATGCTCCGCACCCGCCGGCCGGCAACAGCACGACCGGCCAGTTCGAGCGTCCCGACCTGCGGGCCCCGCTGCCCCCGGCCGGCCAGAACATGTCCTCCACCGGGCAGTTCGAGCGCCCGGAGCTGCGCGGTCCGGCGGACCCGTCCACCACGGGCCAGTTCGCCCGCCCGGACTACCCGGCCCCGCGGCCCGGCGGCCCCGGTGTCGGCGGATACGCCCAGCAGCCCCAGGCCCCGCAGTTGCCGCAGGCTCCCCAGCCGGAGGCGCTGCCGCCGGCCCCGAGCACCGGCAACGAGCGCAGCCCGATCTTCGACACGCTGGAGTCGAACTGGTTCCACCAGGAGGGCCAGCAGTCCTCCGGTCAGGCGCCGGCCGTACCCCAGCAGTCCGCCCCGGCTCCGGCTCCCCAGCAGCGCCCGCAGCAGCCGCTGCCCCAGCGCGGCCAGGAGCAGGCGGCCGAGCCCGCCCAGGCGGCGAACGGCAGCTCGCCGACCGTCAGCTGGCGGTCCTCGCCGAACGACGAGCTGATGCGGCAGGCCGAGCGCGTGCGCCAGCCCGCCGCCGGCGGCATCACCACCTCGGGGCTGCCCCGCCGAGTACCACGGGCGAACCTCGTGGCCGGCACCGCGCAGCAGCAGGCCGACGCACAATCCGGCCCGCAGGTCTCGCGAGCGCCGGACGACGTCCGCGGCCGTCTGACCAACCTCCGACGGGGTATCCAGCAGGGCCGTCAGGCCGGCAACAACGGCCCGGCGACCGGCAGTTACCACATCGACCCCACTTACCAGCAGGAGCGTTAGTTGAGTTCGATGAGCCAGGCGGCACAGAACCTGAACTGGTTGATCACCAACTTCGTGGACAACACCCCCGGGGTGTCCCACACGGTGGTGGTCTCCGCCGACGGCCTCCTTCTGGCGATGTCCGAAGGCTTTCCCCGGGACCGCGCCGATCAGCTGGCGGCCGTGGCCTCCGGTCTGACGTCGCTGACCGCAGGAGCCTCCCGCATCTTCGAGGGCGGCGCCGTCAACCAGACCGTGGTCGAGATGGACCGTGGTTTCCTCTTCCTCATGTCCGTCTCGGACGGATCCTCGCTGGCCGTACTCGCACACCCCGACTGCGACATCGGCCTCGTCGGCTACGAGATGGCCCTCCTCGTGGACCGCGCCGGCAGCGTCCTCACCCCGGACCTGCGCGCGGAGCTGCAGGGAAGCCTGCTCATCTGACGCCACATCTCCCGGCCGGACGGTACTTCCGGCCGGGGGACCGGGGCGCCAGCCCCGGAACCCAGTACCACCGTCAGGCCGTCATACCGTCCCCCCACCGGCCGCCCCGTCAGACGGCACGCTGACCACTGCTGTCCAGCCCGGAGGATCAATGACCCCGCCCCCCGCCTACCCCGATTCGTACGGCGATTCGTCGTACTCGGAAGGCGACCAGCCGCTCGTTCGCCCGTACGCGATGACCGGCGGACGGACCCGGCCGCGCTACCAGCTCGCCATCGAGGCGCTGGTCAGCACCACGGCCGATCCGATGCACCTGTCCGGCCTGCTTCCCGAGCACCAGCGCATCTGCACGCTGTGCCGCGAGGTCAAGTCGGTCGCGGAGGTCTCCGCACTGCTGTCGATGCCGCTCGGTGTCGCCCGGATCCTCGTCGCCGACCTGGCGGAGGCCGGAATGGTGGCCATCCACCAGCCGGGCAATGGAGAGGCCGGCGGCACGCCGGATGTAACGCTGCTCGAAAGGGTGCTCAGTGGACTTCGCAAGCTCTAATGGCGGAACCGCCCGTTCCACCACCTCCGCGAAGATCGTGGTGGCGGGCGGGTTCGGCGTGGGCAAGACCACGTTCGTCGGGGCCGTCTCGGAGATCAATCCGCTGCGCACGGAAGCCGTCATGACCTCCGCGTCCGCCGGCATCGACGATCTGACCCACACCGGGGGCAAGACGACCACCACGGTCGCCATGGACTTCGGCCGCATCACCCTGGACCAGGACCTGATCCTGTACCTCTTCGGTACCCCCGGTCAGGACCGGTTCTGGTTCATGTGGGACGACCTCGTCCGCGGCGCCATCGGCGCGATCGTGCTCGTCGACACCCGCCGCCTCGCCGACTGCTTCCCCGCGGTCGACTACTTCGAGAACAGCGGGCTGCCGTTCGTCGTGGCCCTCAACGGCTTCGAGGGACACCAGCCTTACACCCCCGAGGAAGTCCGCGAGGCCCTGCAGATCGGCCCGGACGCTCCGATCATCACCACCGACGCCCGCCACCGGGCGGACGCCAAGAGCGCGCTCATCACGCTGGTCGAGCACGCCCTCATGGCCCGACTCAAGTAACACGATTCGAGTCACGCGGCTCAAGGGGCACCACTCAAGTACCACGGGTTCTTCACAACGTGAGAGGGCGGGCTGTGTCATAGGACACGGCCCGCCCTCTCGGTTCATAACGTTTCGACAGAGAATTGCCGCCAGTTGGACACAGGGTGCGGTCGGTCGGTGCCGCTGCGCGCACGAATGGCTCCATTTTTGCTGCCACTCGCTCTTTATGTCCGATTTATGCGGGACATAAGTCTCTTGGAATGGCTGATTCCAACTGTTTGGAACACGGCCGTTAACCGTGCTGGAATTCAACTAACTAGCTAGTAGCACCGCCGGAAGGTTGTTGGTCGAGTGAGGCGAAGCAACTCGAGCCCCGCGGATGAACCCGCGCGTGGCAACTTCACCCCGCCGCAGCGCGCGGCCGCGTCGCACGTCGACGTACCCGTGGACCCACCGGCCAAGAGCGGCAGCACCAGCAGGTTCGCACCCCGTAACTGGCGTGTGCCGACCAAGCTGAACGCCATCCTGCTCGTACCCGTCCTCGTCGGACTGGTCATGGGCGGCTTCCAGGTGAAGGGCTCCGTCGACAGCTGGAACGAGGCCAAGGACGCCGAGAAGACGGCCCGCATCGTCCAGGCGGCGGCCGAATACGGCCAGGCCCTCCTCAACGAGCGCGACCTCACGGCCGAACCGCTCCTGCGGGGCGACGCCACCAACGCGGGCGTCGCGAAGGCCCGGGACGCCACCGACGCGGCCAAGGAGAGGTTCGCCCAGGCCGCCAAGGACCTCCCCTCGAACGCGAACCAGGGGCTGGAGCGCCGCCTGGAGCTCTTCCGTCAGGAAGAGCCCAAGCTCGCGGCCGTCCGGCAGACGGCGTACGTCGCGCAGGAGACGGACAAGAAGAACCCGCCCAGCGCGAACGGTCCGATCCCGACCGAAGAGGGGTACGTGCTGGTCCAGCACTACCTCATGACGTTCTCCAACGAACTCGGCCTGGGCACCGGCAACGTCACCAGCTACGGCCGCATGGTCTACGCGGTCGAGCTGGCCAAGGCCGCCAACTCGCTCCAGCGCTCGGTCGGCACCCACCTGCTGGTCCGGCCCAACGAGAACGAACAGGTCCGCAAGGCCCAGCTCGTCGCCTTCGCCTCGTACGCCTACCTCGAGGACATCGCCATCGGCGAGTACGTCGCGGCCGGCACCGAGGACGACGTGAACCGCCTCAAGGAGGTCATGGGCAAGAAGTCGCAGGAGGGTGCTGCCAAGCTCGCGGCCGCCAAGACGCAGGCCGAGCAGGCCGGCACCGTCTTCAAGGTCCCGCCGATGGTGAACGGCTCCGTTCTCACCGGCATGACCGAGGCGATAGCCAGCGGCGACAACAAGACCAAGCTCGCCGCGAACGGCACCACGCCCCAGGCCTGGCAGGCCGCGGCCACCGCCAAGTTCGAGGGCTACGCCGAGATCGAGAAGGACCTCCTCGCCAAGGCCGTCAACGACTCCGTCGCGGTCTCCGACGAGGCCCGCAACGACGCCATCTGGACCGGCGCCGTCGTGGTCGTGGCCCTGCTCGCCGCCTTCATCCTGGCCGCCATGATGGCCCGCTCGATGAGCAACTCGATGCGCCGCCTGCGCTCCGCCGCCTTCGACGTCGCCGAGCAGCGCCTGCCGATGCTCGTCGACCAGCTCTCGCGCACCGACCCGGGCAAGGTCGACACCCGTGTCGCGCCGATCCCGATCAACTCCCAGGACGAGATCGGCGAGGTCGCCCGCGCCTTCGACCAGGTCCACCGGGAAGCGGTCCGGCTCGCCGCCGAGCAGGCGCTCCTGCGAGGCAACGTCAACGCGATCTTCACGAACCTCTCCATGCGCAACCAGTCGCTGATCGAGGGCCAGCTGACCCTCATCACCGACCTGGAGAACAACGAGGCCGACCCGGACCAGCTGGAGAACCTCTTCCGCCTGGACCACCTGGCCACCCGTATGCGCCGCAACGGCGAGAACCTCCTCATCCTCGCGGGTGAGGAGCCGGGCCGCCGCTGGGACCAGCCGGTCCCCCTCGTCGACGTCCTGCGCGCCGCCTCCTCCGAGGTGGAGCAGTACGAGCGCATCGAGCTCTCGGGCGTCTCCGAGGCCGAGATCCACGGCCAGGCCGTGACCGACCTCGTGCACCTGCTCGCCGAGCTCCTGGAGAACGCCACCACGTTCTCCTCCCCGCAGACCAAGGTCCGCGTCAACGCCACGCGTCTGCCCGACGGCCGCGTGATGGTCGAGATCCACGACAAGGGCATCGGCCTCACCGCCGAGGACTTCGCGGACATCAACCACAAGCTGGCCAACCCGCCGACCGTGGACGCCGCGATCTCCCAGCGCATGGGTCTGTTCGTGGTCGGCCGGCTGGCGGACCGCCACAGCATCCGGGTCCAGCTGCGCCCCTCGGGCGAGGCCGCCGGCACCACGTCGCTGGTCATGCTGCCCGACGCGATCACTCATGGTGGTGGTGGCGAGGGGATACCGAGCGACGACTTCACGGTGTCCTCGATGATCCCGCAGCAGCCGGCGCAGCAGGCCATCCCGATGCGTACGGCCGCCGAGCTCGGCTTCGACGACTCCCGCTACGACAACCAGGGCGGCGACACCCCCGGGCTGAACCCGGTCGGCCGCTCCCTGGCCCAGCAGGAGCGCAGAGCCGCGCTCGAGGCCCAGGTCTACGGGCAGGAGCAGCAGGCCGAGTACTCCGAGCAGGAGTATGCGGAACCGCAGCCGGAGCACGGGTACCAGCAGTACCAGGACTACGCGCAGCAGCCCGAGCAGGGTTACGACACCTCGTACGACTCCCAGCAGGCCCATGGGTCCCAGCAGGGCTACGAGGCGTACCCGCAGCAGGACTACGCCTATCCGGAAGCCGGCTACCAGGATCGGCAGCAGGGCGCCCAGGCGTACGACGGCGGCTACGGATCCCAGTCCCAGCAGGCCGAGTGGCCCGAGCAGAACACCTACTCCGGCGGCTACCAGCAGGGATACGGGACCGAATCGGAACCCCCGGCCGCTCCCGAACCCGCCCCGGAACGCGTAGGCTTCGACCGTCCGGGCGCCGCTGCCGACACCGGCCACCAAGTGACCGGAGCGGGCCTGCCGCGCCGCGGCAGCCAGCAGCAGGGGCAGCCGGCACGGAAGGAAGCGGAGTCCACCGGATCCCTCTTCGCGCAGCGGCCGCCGCGACAGCAGCAGCCCGCCGCCGCGGAGCGGGACGAGGAAGCCGGCACCGACTGGCGCTCGAACAACGACGAGCGCTGGCAGCAGGCCTCAAAACTCCGTGAGCCGAAGGCGGGCGGGATCACCCCGTCCGGTCTCCCTCGGCGCGTGCCCAAGGCCAACCTGGTCGAGGGCGCGGCGGAGACGACCCCGCAGGGCGGCCCCCAGGTCTCCCGCGCACCGGAGGACGTCCGCGGCAGGTTGAGCAACCTGCGGCGCGGTGTCCAGCAGGGACGCAGCGCGGGTTCTGAGCAGTCAAGTAACAGCTATGACCAGGAGCGTTAGTGTGAGCCCGATGAGCCAGGCGGCACAGAACCTGAACTGGTTGATCACCAACTTCGTGGACAACACCCCTGGGGTGTCCCACACGGTGGTGGTCTCCGCCGACGGCCTTCTTCTGGCGATGTCCGACGGATTCCCGCGCGACCGCGCCGATCAGCTGGCGGCCGTGGCCTCCGGTCTGACGTCGCTGACCGCAGGAGCCTCCCGCATCTTCGAGGGTGGCGCCGTCAACCAGACCGTGGTCGAGATGGACCGGGGATTCCTCTTCCTCATGTCCGTCTCGGACGGATCTTCGCTCGCGGTGCTCGCGCACCCCGAGTGCGACATCGGCCTCGTGGGCTACGAGATGGCCCTCCTTGTGGACCGAGCAGGCAGTGTTCTCACTCCGGAACTGCGCTCGGAGCTGCAGGGAAGTCTTCTCAACTAGCAAACAGGCAGTGCGTTTCGCGTCATCGCACCATAGGGTGCGGTGGCGCGGTTCCACAGGGAGTACTGCGTTCTTGGAGTCGGAGGAGGAAACGTGACAACACCCGGAGGTCATCCTTATGGCGGCGCGCAGCAGCCGCAGGGTGGGCAGCACGACCAGAACCGCTTCAACTTTCCCTCCGCTCCCAGCCGGCCCGTGCCGGAGCACAACCCGTACCAGCAGCCGTACGGCCAGCCCCAGCAGGCCCAGCCGCCTCAGCGGCCTTCGCAGCAGCCCCACCGGGGTACGCAGCCGCAGGCCCCCAAGGCCCACAACCCGCTGGTGCGCCCGTACGCAATGACCGGCGGCCGTACCCGGCCGCGCTACCAGCTCGCCATCGAGGCGCTGGTCAGTACCACGGCAGATCCTGCGCGGCTGCAAGGGCAGTTGCCCGAGCACCAGCGCATCTGCCGCCTGTGCCAGGAGATCAAATCCGTCGCGGAGATCTCGGCACTTCTCTCCATTCCTCTTGGTGTCGCCCGAATCCTCGTCGCCGACCTGGCGGAGGCGGGCCTTGTCGCCATTCACCAGCCCGGCGGCGACGAGTCTGCCGGCGGCCAGCCAGATGTGACACTGCTCGAAAGGGTGCTCAGTGGACTTCGCAAGCTCTAACGGCGGAGCGGCTCGCTCCACCACCTCCGCGAAGATCGTGGTGGCGGGCGGCTTCGGCGTGGGCAAGACCACGTTCGTCGGCGCGGTCTCCGAGATCAACCCGCTGCGCACCGAAGCCGTCATGACGTCCGCGTCGGCCGGCATCGACGATCTGACCCACACCGGGGACAAGACGACCACCACGGTCGCCATGGACTTCGGCCGCATCACCCTGGACCAGGACCTGATCCTGTACCTCTTCGGTACCCCCGGTCAGGACCGGTTCTGGTTCATGTGGGACGACCTCGTCCGCGGCGCCATCGGCGCCGTCGTCCTCGTCGACACCCGCCGCCTCGCCGACTGCTTCCCCGCGGTCGACTACTTCGAGAACAGCGGCCTGCCGTTCGTCATCGCCCTCAACGGCTTCGACGGACACCAGCCGTACACGCCGGAGGAAGTCCGCGAGGCCCTGCAGATCGGCCCGGACGCTCCGATCATCACCACCGACGCCCGCCACCGCGCGGACGCCAAGAGCGCGCTCATCACGCTCGTAGAGCACGCCCTCATGGCCCGCCTGCGCTAGGTGCCCCACCGAACACCGAAAGGCCCCCGCACTCCTCGGAGTGCGGGGGCCTTTCGGTGTTCGGTGGGGCGGTCCGGCCACGACGAAGCCCCCGTACGTACGAGGGCTCGTACGTACGGGGGCTTTGCGAGGCCAGGTCTTCCGGAAGAACTAGCCCTGCCAGCTGTGCGGGGCGCGGAAGCCGGGAGTGCGCTCCAGGCGGCGCCAGCGGGCCTGGGAGCCCATGCGGTGCACCGGGCGGGCCTCCGGGGTGGCCGCGGCGCGGGCCAGCAGGATCGCGGTGATCGCGGCCAGCTCCTCGGGGGCGGCGTTGCCCTTCTCGACGCGCAGCAGGGTGTCGGTCGTCTTGCTCATCAGTGGCAGGTCTCCTTCGCTGTTACTGCGGCGGGTTGCCGTGCTTGCGGGACGGCAGATCGGCGTGCTTGCTGCGGAGCATCGCCAGGGCACTGATCAGGGTTTCGCGGGTCTCCGCCGGGTCGATGACGTCGTCCACGAGACCGCGTTCGGCGGCGTAGTACGGGTGCATCAGCTCGGCCTTGTACTCCTTGACCATGCGCGCGCGCATCGCCTCGGGGTCCTCGGCCTCCGCGATCTGCTTGCGGAAGATGACGTTGGCGGCGCCCTCGGCGCCCATGACCGCGATCTCGTTCGTCGGCCAGGCGTACGTGATGTCCGCGCCGATGGACTGGGAGTCCATGACGATGTACGCGCCGCCGTAGGCCTTGCGCAGGATCAGCGAGATCCGCGGGACCGTGGCGTTGCAGTACGCGTACAGCAGCTTGGCGCCGTGGCGGATGATGCCGCCGTGCTCCTGGTCGACGCCCGGCAGGAAGCCGGGGACGTCCAGCAGGGTGATGATCGGGATGTTGAAGGCGTCGCACATCTGGACGAAGCGCGCGGACTTCTCGGAGGCCTCGATGTCGAGGACGCCGGCGAGGTGGGCGGGCTGGTTGGCGACGATGCCGACGACCTGGCCGTCGAGCCGGGCCAGGGCGCAGATGATGTTGCGGGCCCAGCGCTCGTGGATCTCCAGGAAGTCGCCTTCGTCGACGAGCTCCTCGATCACCTTGTGCATGTCGTACGGGCGGTTGCCGTCCGCGGGGACCAGGTCCAGCAGGACGTCCGAGCGCCGGTCGGCGGGGTCGGAGGTCTCGTGGACCGGCGGGTTCTCCCGGTTGTTGGAGGGCAGCATCGAGATGAGGTAGCGCACCTCGGAGATGCAGGTCTCCTCGTCGTCGTACGCGAAGTGCGCGACACCGGAGGTCTCGGCGTGCACATCGGCGCCGCCGAGGCCGTTCTGGGAGATCTCCTCGCCGGTGACGGCGCGGACGACGTCGGGGCCGGTGATGAACATCTGCGAGGTCTCGCGGACCATGAAGACGAAGTCCGTCAGGGCCGGGGAGTACGCGGCGCCGCCGGCGCACGGGCCCAGCATGACCGAGATCTGCGGGATGACGCCCGAGGCCTTGGTGTTGCGCTGGAAGATGCCGCCGTAGCCGGCGAGCGCGGAGACGCCCTCCTGGATACGGGCGCCCGCGCCGTCGTTCAGGGAGACCAGCGGGGCACCGGCCGCGATGGCCATGTCCATGATCTTGTGGATCTTCGTGGCGTGGGCCTCGCCCAGGGCGCCGCCGAAGATGCGGAAGTCGTGCGCGTAGACGAAGACCGTGCGGCCCTCGACCGTGCCCCAGCCGGTGATGACACCGTCGGTGTACGGCTTCTTGCTTTCGAGGCCGAAGCCGGTCGCCCGGTGGCGGCGCAGCTGTTCGACCTCCTTGAAGGAACCCTCGTCGAGCAGCAGCGCGATGCGCTCGCGCGCGGTCAGCTTGCCCTTGGCGTGCTGCGCCTCGGTCGCCCGGTCACTGGGTCCACGCCGCGCCTGCTCGCGCAGGGAGTGCAGCTCGGCCACGCGCCCGCGGGCGTCCGTCGGCTCGCTCGGAGTCTGGTCCACAACGGTCATGTATCGACCTTACGAAGCGGTCGAAGAAAAACCTCCGTTGGTTCCACACAGTCTCGGGTGTGTTCCGCTGTCCGGCCCGGACAGAACCGCCACGTGATGCGCGGACACCACCAGGCGGGGCCCCCCTCCTTTGTGGAGTGTCCACAAAACCGTGCGACACGGACCCTAGATGTTGAAATTTGAACGGAATAGGTCTAGCGTCAGTCTCGTTGAACGTTCAACCAACACCGAGCAGGGCACCCCCCAAGGAGCAGATCATGGGTCTCTTCACCCGCCGCAGCCAGGACACCGCCGTCGCCACCCTCGAGGTGGACCCGGCGCTGGCCGCCCTCACCGGCGACTACGCCATCGACGCCGCCCACAGCAGCATCGGCTTCACCGTCCGCCACGCGATGGTGACCAACGTCCGCGGCAGCTTCACCGACTACGCCGGCACCCTGCAGCTCGACGGCAGCGACCCGGCGCGCTCCGCCGCCTCCCTCGAGGTGAAGGTCGCCTCCGTGGACACCGGCATCGCCGACCGCGACGGCCACCTGCGCAGCGGGGACTTCTTCGACACGGAGACCTTCCCGCTGATGACCTTCCGCTCCACCCAGGCGGCCCAGCTCGGCGGCGACAAGTACCGCATCACCGGCGAGCTGACGATCAAGGACGTGACCCGCCCGCTCTCCATCGACCTGGAGTTCAACGGTTCGGCCACCGACGTCTACGGCAACGAGCGCGTCGGCTTCGAGGGCGCCGCCGAGATCCTGCGCTCCGACTGGGGCCTGACCTGGAACGCCGCGCTGGAGGCCGGCGGCGTCATGGTCAGCGACAAGGTGAAGCTGACCTTCGACATCTCGGCCATCAAGCAGGCCTGACCCGCCTGACGCCGCCGGGACCGGGGGCGGTCCTAGAAGCCGCCCCCACCGTCGAACCCGCCGCCACCGTCGAATCCACCGCCGCCGCCGAAGTCCCCTCCCCCGAAGTCGGAGGAGTTGAAGTCGGCGCCGGAGTAGTCCCCGCCGTCGTAGCCGCCCATGTCGGAGGCATAGGCGGGGCTCGACATCATCGAGCCGAGCAGCGTGCCCACGAGCAGGCCGGGCAGGATGCCGCCGCCGAAGTATCCGCCCGCCCAGGGGCCGTACGCCGGGCCGGCGTCGTAGTACGGGCGCGGCCCGTACTCGGTGTCGACCGTGCGGACCATCGGGTCCTTGCCGTCGCGCAGGCGGACGGCGTCAGCCGCGCACACGGGGACGGTACGCGCCGCCCCGCCTGCCGGCGCCCAGCCGGCGTCCTGCGTACTCGGCCCGTGCCGCGGGTCGAAGAAGCAGGGCGAACGGCGCTCGGGCAGCGGCCTGCCCTCACGGCGGGCATCGAGGCTCGCCAGCGCGAACCGGCCGTCCTCCAGGGCCTGGGTGACTCCCCTGACCTCGTCGGGGTGCTGGACGGAGGCCATGATGTCCTTGGCCTTCTCGTACGAGTCGAGGCCCTTCTCGTAGTCCGCCCGCATGGCGTCGTCCGCGCCGGGCTCACCGGGGTGGAAGTCCAGCCGGTCGAGCTCCTCGCCGAACGCGGTGATGTCCTCGTCGACGACCACGCGCAGCTTTTCGATGGCCTCGCGCTCCGCCTCTTCCTTCTTCTTGCGGTTGCGGCGCACCAGCGCGTACGCACCGCCGCCGCCGATGGCGGCCACCGCGCCGAGCGTGATCAGCCCGCCGACCGGGACCCCGCCGCCGCTGCCGGAGTCGCCCCAGGAGGCCGGGGCGCCGCCCTTGGCCTGGGCCAGGGCCTGGTCCACGAAGTTGTTCAGCTGCGTGCCCGCGTCCACGGGCCCGCCCGCCTTCACGGCATCGGTCAGGTTGCGGACGGCGTTGGCGGGCATGACGGCCCGGTCGGCGCCCGCGTTGAAGCCGTCGCCGAGCCGGATCGCGTACAGCCCGGTGATGCCGGTTTCGGCCCGGACCGTACGCAGCACGCTGTCGGCGGGGAACTCCGCGTTGGCCGGCAGCACGGCGACGAACACCGGTTTCCCGGCGTCCTTGATCTTCTTGGCCAGCGCGTCCGCCTGGGCCTTCGGCAGCTGCGCCTCGGCGCGGGGGTCCACGTAGACCGGGCCCTGCTTGAGGGCCTCCGCCACGGCAGCGGGTCCGGTGGCCGCCGATGCCTGCGGGGCGGCCACGAGGGCGGTCGCGGACAGGGCCAGCAGCAGACCGGCCAGCAGCCGACCGGAACGTACGGTTATCAGCCTGGTCCTCATATCCCCGACGCTACCGGAACCGCCACTTTCCTGTGTGAGCAGGACATAAACCCCACCGACCCCTGCCACGGGGGCAGGGGTCGGGGTGAGTGGGGCTCGGCTACTCGGCGGGTTCCACCCCGGCGTGGAGCAGGCCGTAGGTGATGGCGTCCTCGAGGGCCTGCCAGGACGCGGCGATCACGTTCGGGGCGACGCCCACCGTGGACCACTCGCGGCTGCCGTCCGTCGTGGCGATCAGGACGCGGGTCGTGGACTCCGTGCCGTGCTTGCCCTCCAGGATGCGGACCTTGTAGTCGATCAGCTCGAACTTGGCCAGCTGGGGGTAGAAGCGCTCGAGGGCGACCCGCAGCGCCCGGTCCAGGGCGTTGACCGGTCCGTTGCCCTCCGCCGTGGCGACGATCCGCTCGCCCTTGGCCCACAGCTTCACCGTGGCCTCGTTGGCGTGGGTACCGTCCGGGCGGTCCTCGACGATGGCTCGCCAGGACTCCGTACGGAAGTACTTGCGGGCCCGGCCCTCGACCTCCGCGCGCAGCAGCAGCTCGAAGGAGGCGTCGGCGGCCTCGTACGTGTAGCCCGAGAGCTCCCGCTCCTTGACCCGCTCGACGACCCGGGAGACCAGCGCGCGGTCCCCGCCGAGGTCGACGCCGAGCTCCTTGCCCTTGAGCTCGATGGAGGCGCGCCCGGCCATGTCGGAGACCAGCATCCGCATGGTGTTGCCGACCCGCTCGGGGTCGATGTGCTGGTACAGGTCCGGGTCGACCTTGATGGCCGAGGCGTGCAGGCCCGCCTTGTGCGCGAAGGCCGAGACGCCGACGTACGGCTGGTGCGTGGACGGGGTCAGGTTCACGACCTCGGCGATGGCGTGCGAGATGCGGGTCATCTCGGCGAGCGCGCCGACGGGCAGCACCTGGCGCCCGTACTTGATCTCCAGCGCGGCGACGACGGGGAAGAGGTTGGCGTTGCCGACCCGCTCGCCGTAGCCGTTCGCGGTGCACTGCACGTGCGTGGCGCCGGCGTCGACGGCGGCCAGGGTGTTGGCCACGGCGCAGCCGGTGTCGTCCTGGGCGTGGATGCCCAGGCGCGCCCCGGTGTCGGCGAGTACGGTCGCGACGGTCGCCGTGACCTGCGCGGGCAGCATGCCGCCGTTGGTGTCGCAGAGGATGACGACGTCGGCGCCGGCCTCGTGCGCGGTGCGCACGACCGACTTCGCGTACTCGGCGTTGGCCCGGTAGCCGTCGAAGAAGTGCTCGCAGTCGACGAAGACGCGACGGCCCTGGGCGACCAGGTGGGAGACCGTGTCCCGGACCATCTCCAGGTTCTCGTCCAGCGTGGTGCGCAGGGCGAGCTCGACGTGCCGGTCGTGGGACTTGGCCACCAGGGTGATCACCGGGGCGCCCGACTCGAGCAGGGCCCGCACCTGCGGGTCCTCGGCGGCCGAGCCACCCGCCCGCCGGGTCGCGCCGAAGGCGACCAGCTGGGCGTGCTTGAAGTCGATCTCGGCCCGGGCGCGGGCGAAGAACTCGGTGTCGCGGGGGTTGGCGCCAGGCCAGCCGCCCTCGATGAAGCCCACTCCGAAGTCGTCCAGGTGCCGTGCGATCGTCAGCTTGTCGGCGACGGTGAGGTTGATGCCCTCACGCTGGGCGCCGTCGCGCAGAGTGGTGTCGAAGACGTGGAAGCTGTCCGTGTCGTCGGCGGGGTCTTGCGCCGACGCTGTCGCCTCTGTCGTCGTCATGCTGATCTGACTCCTGTCGGATGAGTGGTTCCGGATACCCGCCCCAGGGCAGGCCGCCGCCACTGCCCCCATCATCCCGCGCAGTACGTTCCCGGCAGGAATGGAGCCGGGAAACGAAAAGACCTCTCGCGGGTGCGAGAGGTCTGCGCGCGGGTCTGGGGCACGATGGCCGCTTCCGCGAAGGTTTTCCACGGTTCAGCGGCCACTGCGGACCGGCGCGCTGCTGTCCATAATCATGAGCTGAGCAGGCACATCCGCAGTGTGTCATACCGTCTCACCGCAAGAGCGGCGCGTCTCACGATACGAGAGCCTCGTCAAGGAATTCCGAGACGTGGGCCAGGATGTCCGCCCGCCCTATCCCGGGCAGGCCGACGGCGACCTGGATGCTGAACCCGTCGAGCAGGGCCCGCAGCCGGGCGCCGAAGCGGTCGGGGTCCACGGGCCGGAACTCCCCGCGCGAGACTCCCTCGGCGAGCAGGGCCACCAGGTCGCGGTGCCAGGCGCCCTCGATGGCGGCCTGGCGTTCGCGTTCCTGCGCGCCCGCGTTCTGCGAGCGGTTCCAGACCTCCAGCCACAGGGTCCAGTGCGGGTCCCGGGCCCCCTCGGGCACGTACAGGTCCACGTACGCCTGCAGGCGCTCGCGCGCCGAGCCGCGGCGGGACAGCAGGGCCCGCCGCTTCGCACCCAGGGCCGCCTCGCTCCACTCCAGCGTCTGCAGCAGGAGCTCGTCCTTGCTGCCGAAGTAGTAGAGGAGGTGGCCGCTGCTCATACCGACCTGGCGGCCCAGCCCGGCCATGGTCAGGCCCTCCAGGCCGCGCTCGGCGATCGTGGCCATGGCGGCGACGAGTACGTCCTCGCGCGGCGGCGCGTTCTTCCGGACCGCGCGTACTCCACCGGCCGCCATGGGCCACTCCTTCGTCGATCCGCCTCGGGTCAGACCTTCGGCTGCTGCTGGGTGATGCAGTGGATACCGCCACCCCCGGCGAAAATCGTACGTGCGTCAACCAGGGTCACGGTCCGCTCGGGGAACAGGCCGCGGAAGATCTCGGCGGCCTCCTCGTCGCGCGGGTCGTCGAAGGAGCACAGCACGACGCCGCCGTTGCACAGGTAGTGGTTGATGTAGGAGTAGTCCACCCACTCCCCGTCCTCCTCCAGCACGGTCGGCGCCGGGATCTCCACGACCTCCAGCTGCCGGCCCTGTGCGTCGGTGGACGCGCGCAGGAGGGCGGCGATGGTCTTGCAGCGCTCGTGGTCCGGGTGGGCCGGGTCGGGCTGGGTGTGGACCATCACCACGCCGGGGCGGGCGAAGGCGGCCACGATGTCGACGTGGCCCTGCGTGCCGTAGGTGCCGTAGTCGCCGGCCAGGCCGTACGGCAGCCAGATCGCCTTGGTGGTGCCGAGGTGGGCGTGGATCTCCTCCTCGACCTCCCGGCGGGTCCAGTCGGGGTTGCGCCCGGCGCCCAGCTGCACGGTGTCGGTCAGGAGCACGGTGCCCTCGCCGTCGACGTGGACGGCGCCGCCCTCGTTGACCAGCCGGGTGCTGTACGTACGGGTGCCGGCGAGGTCGGAGACGTACCGGGCGACCTTGGAGTCGTGCTCCCAGCGGGCCCATTCCTGGGCGCCCCAGCCGTTGAAGGTCCAGTCCACGGCGGCCAGCTCGCCGGCCTCGTTGGTGACGAAGGTCGGGCCGATGTCGCGCATCCAGGCGTCGTCGAGCTCGCGCTCCACCAGCTGTACGTCGTCGCCGACGACCGCGCGGGCGCTCTCGGCGTCGCCGGGCGAGACGACCAGGGTCACCGGCTCGTACGCGCGCACCGCGCGGGCGACGGCGCCCCAGGCCTCGCGGGCCTCGGCGAGCTCCTGTTCGTTGGTGAAGGTCGGGTTGGGGCTGGGCCAGGCCATCCAGGTCCGCTCGTGGGGCATCCACTCGGCGGGCATCCGGAATCCGCGGGCGGCGGGCTTTTCAGTCATGGCAGGGGTCCTTAAAAAGCTGTGCCGGTTTACAAGCTGTGCTGGTTTACAAGAAGTACAGGCGGTTGAGGGAGACCGAGTCGGCCGCTTCGGAGCGCAGCGGGTCGCCGTCGAGGGTGACGAGCCCGCTGCGCGCGTCGACATCGACCGCGCCCACCCGGGAGTTGAGGAGGAGGTTCCCGGGGCCGATGCCGCGGGTGCCGCGGACGGCGACCCGGCGGCGCCGGGTCGGCATCTCGTCGCTGCCCAGGGCCGCCGCGGCGGCCGAGACGAAGGCGACGGAGATGTCGGCGGGGGTGGCTCCGTACGAGCCGAACTGCGGGCCGAGGACCAGTGGTTCGCAGGTGTCGGTGGCCGCGTTGGGGTCGCCGGTGACCCCGTACGCGGGGAAGCCGGACTTGAGGACCAGCTGCGGCTTGGCACCGAAGAACTGGGGGCGCCACAGGACGATGTCGGCGAGCTTGCCGACCTCGATGGAGCCGATCTCGTGGGCCAGGCCGTGGGCGATGGCCGGGTTGATGGTCAGCTTGGCCATGTAGCGCAGGACGCGGGCGTTGTCGTCGCCCTCGCCGTCGCCTTCGAGCGGGCCGAGCTCGCCCTTCATCTTGGCGGCCATGGCGAAGGTGCGGCGGATGGTCTCGCCGGCGCGGCCCATGCCCTGGGCGTCGGAGGAGGTGATGCCGATCGCGCCCAGGTCGTGCAGCACGTCCTCGGCGCCCATCGTGCCCGCGCGGATCCGGTCGCGGGCCATGGCGGCATCGCCGGGGAGGTCGGGCTTGAGGTCGTGGACGGAGACGATCATGCCGTAGTGCTCGGCGACGGCGTCCCGGCCGAAGGGCAGGGTGGGGTTGGTGGAGGAGCCGATGACGTTCGGCACGCCGGCCATCTTGAGCACGTTGGGGACGTGTCCGCCGCCGCAGCCCTCGATGTGGAAGGCGTGGATGGTGCGGCCGTCCAGGACGCGCAGGGTGTCCTCGACGGAGAGGCACTCGTTGAGGCCGTCGCTGTGCAGGGCGACCTGGACGTCGTGCTCCTCGGCCACCCGCAGCGCCGTGTCCAGGGCGCGGGTGTGCGCGCCCATGTCCTCGTGGACCTTGAAGCCGGACGCACCGCCCTCGGCCAGCGCCTCGACCAGCGGGGCGGCGTCCGAGGAGGAGCCGCGGGCGAGGAAGCCGATGTTGACGGGCCAGGCGTCGAAGGCGTTGAAGGCGTGCTTCAGCGCCCACGGGGAGTTGACGCCCACGCCCCAGACCGGGCCGAACTCCTGGCCGATGATCGTGGTGACGCCCGCGGCGAGCGAGGCCTCCATGACGCGCGGGGACAGCAGGTGGACGTGGGTGTCGACGGCGCCGGCGGTGGCGATCAGGCCCTCGCCGGAGACGATGCTCGTGCCGGTGCCGACGACGACGTCCACCCCGTCGAGGGTGTCGGGGTTGCCGGCCCGGCCGATCGCGTGGATCCGGCCCTCGCGGATGCCGATGGAGACCTTGCGGATGCCGAGGACGGCGTCGATGACGAGCACGTTGCTGATCACGACGTCGCAGGTCTCGCGGACGGCGGCGGCCTTCAGGTGCAGGCCGTCGCGGGCGGTCTTGCCGAAGCCGGCCAGGAACTCGTCGCCGGGCTTCTGGGCGTCGTACTCGACCCGCACGGTGAGCCCGGAGTCGCCGAGCCGGACCCGGTCCCCGGCGCGGGGGCCGAAGACGGAGGCGTACTCGTGGGGGTCGATGTGCCGGCTGCCCGGCGCGCAGTGGTCGCTGTGCGGAGTCTTCTTGCTCATGCGGAGGTTCCTCCCGCGCGCGGGCCGTCGGTGCCGGGGGCGGCGGTGGCTCCGCCGGAGGCCGGAGCCGCGTCGCCTCGGGCCGCGCCGGTCCCGGCCGCGTGCCCGTCCTCGGTGTCCTGGTGCGCCTCGGCGCCCAGATAGCCGCATGCCGCCGCCCTCGTCAGCGCGAGCGACTTGGCTCCCGGGGCATCCAGGGGACCGTCGACCAGGCCGGCGAAGCCGATCGCGATGCGGTCGCCGCCGATGGGGACGAGGCCGACCTCGCCCTCGCCGTGCGGGTCGAACCGTACGGACGAGCCCGCAGGCACGCACAGCCGCATGCCGTAGGCCGCGGCGCGGTCGAAGTCGAGGCGGGGGTTGGCCTCGAAGAAGTGGAAGTGGGACGTGACGCTCACCGGCACGGAGGCCGTGTTGCGCACGTGCAGGTGCAGCGCCGGCTCCGGCTGGGGGGCGCCGGGGCCGGGGACGACGGCTCCGGGGGCGTCGTCGCCGAGCGGCACCGCGCCCTGGATCGGGGCCGAGACCACCGCGAGGCGGGATCCGTCGTCGAAGATGGCCTCCACGTGCACCTCGGTGACCACGTCGGCCACGCCGGGCAGGACGTCGTCCGGGCCCAGCACGCTGCGGGCCTCCTCGATGGCCTCCGCCAGCCGCTTGCCGTCGCGCGCGGCCTCGCAGACCGTGTCCGCGATGAGCGCGGTGGCCTCGGGGACGTTGAGCCTGAGTCCGCGGGCCCGCCGGGCCCTGGCCAGTTCCGCCGCGCTGCGCAGCAGCAGCCGGTCGCGCTCCGTAGGGGTCAGCCGCACGCCGATCCACCACCCTTTGAGTCGATGGGTTAGAGCATCACTCTAACTCTTCATTTCTCGGCAATGAAGCATTGACCTGGGACCTGGGCTTAGGTCACATTGAGTGTCGCTCAAACAAATGCGAACCACCCCCCGCCCTGCCAAGGGAGTCCCCCCATGCCCATCGAACAGCGCGGAGTCGACACCATCCCCGAGGAGGAGCGGACGAGCGGTCCCCGTGACCTGATCTCGATCCTGCTCGGCTCCAACCTCTGCCTCGGCGTGATCGTGTTCGGCTGGCTGCCCCCGTCCTTCGGACTGGGCCTGTGGCCCTCGGTCACCGCCATCGTGACCGGCACGCTGGTCGGCATCGCCTTCACCGCGCCGCTGGCGCTGGTGTCCCTGCGCACGGCGACCAACCTCTCCACCTCGAGCGGCGCCCAGTTCGGCGTACGCGGCCGGCTCGTCGGCTCGGTCGTCGGCCTGCTGCTCGCCCTCGGCTACACGGCGCTCACCCTGTGGATCGGCGGCGACGTGATGGCCGGCACGCTGTCCCGGCTCATCGGCCTGCCCGACACGGGTGCCACGCGGGCCGTGATGTACGGCGTACTGGCCGCCTGTACCGTCGTCGGGGCCGTCTTCGGCTACCGGCTGCTGCTGCGCATGAGCAAGGTCCTGTCCATCGGCATGGTGGTCCTGCTCGCCGTCGGCATCTACGCCTACGCCCCCGACTTCACCACCGCCGCGCCGCCGGAGACCGCGTACCTGCTCGGCTCCTTCTGGCCGACCTGGCTCCTCGCCGCCGTCGCCGCCGGACTCAGCGGCCCCGTCGCCTTCATCACCCTGCTCGGCGACTACACGCGCTACATCTCCCCCCGCAAGCACAGCTCCCGCAAGGTGTTCTGGGCCACCTGTCTCGGCCTGCTGGTCGGCCTGCTGATCCCGCAGCTGTTCGGCACCTACACCGCGCTCGCCGCCAAGGCCGGCGCCGACTACGCCGGGCCCCTCGTCGAGGCCGCGCCGTTCTGGTACCTGCTCCCGCTGCTCGCCGCCGCGGCGGCCGGCTCGGTGGGCAACGCCGGGCTGATGCTCTACTCCATGGGCCTCGACCTCGACGCCATCGTGCCGAAGGCGACCCGGGCCAAGGCCACGCTGGTCGCGGCAGGCGTCGCCACCGGGTTCGTCTTCATCGGCTCCTTCGAGTGGGACGTGCAGTCCGCGATGACCTCGTTCGTCCTGCTGCTGACCGCGATCGGCACCCCGTGGGCCGTGATCACCCTGATCGGCTACGTCCGCTGCCGCGGGCAGTACGACGCCGACGCCCTCCAGGTCTTCAACCGCCGCTCGGTGGGCGGGATCTACTGGTACCGGGCCGGCTGGAACGTCGCCGCCACGGTCTCCTGGGCCGTCGGCGCCGGAGTCGGCCTGCTCGCCGTGACCACCCCCTTCTACGAGGGCCCGCTGCTCGCCCTGACCGGCGGCGTGGACTGTTCCTTCGTCCTGTCGGCCCTGGCCGGCGGCCTGGTCTACACGGCCCTGACGTTCCGGACCGCGAGCACGACCACCGCCGTGCCTGCCGCCGCGGGCGACACGGGCGACACCGCCGGCAAGGTGGCGCTCGCGGTCGACTGACGGCCGACACCGGGACCGGTGCACGACGCGGGCCCCGGGGGACGTCCCCCCGGGGCCCGCGTGGTCGGCGCCGCCGCCGAGCGCTAACGGCACTTCAGCGAGGTGGTCGCCTCGTTGGCCGCGGTGTCCAGCGCCTGGACCTGCGGCTGGAGCTGGGTGATCGCGTCCTTGCCCGTGGTGTCGCCGGGCAGGTCCTCGTAGGCCTTCTTGAGGTTCTCCGCGGCCGTCGTGACGGCGTCCTTCTCGGCCGACTTCAGTGCCGAGGTGCTCTCCTTGACCTTCTTCCAGTCGGCCTGGACGGCGTCATACGCCGACTGCAGCTGGTCCTTGGTGGCCGTGGCCGGATTCAACGCCTTGAGCGCGGCGTTGTCCGACTTCAACTGGACCAGGTTGGTACACAGCGCGGCGCTGGCCGACGAGGCTGCCTCCTGCGGCGTCGCATTGTCGTCGCTGGAGCATGCCGAGGCGCCGAGTACCGCGGCCGCGCAGAGCAGGCCGGAGGCAACGAACCGCTTCATGGGGATCCGCCTTCCCGCCGGCCGTGACGGCCGGCGCACGAGAGATTCACGCCGCTGGGGGCGCACCGTGCCGCCCGGAGCCGGTGTCCGGCGCCGCATCGGCAGGCGCGATCAACGTCGCACGCCGGTACGTGCACCGCATCTCCGTACGGACCGGACCCACGCGCCCGCACCGGCCGGCGGGCGCGGCGAAAGTGCCCGCGGGCCATGCCGCGGGAGGACCGCCGCGGCCACGGCGGGCGACGGCGCGGAGCACTCCCGGCGTACCCCCGTACGGGTGGCACGGACGGGTGCGGCGACCTGCCCGCACCGCCCGGCGGACCAGGTCCCGGACACACGACGAGGCCCCGGCCTCCCGGCCGGGACCTCGTCGTGGCGAGTGCGCTGCGGTGCTAGCCGAGCGGGTGCATCCAGCCGTGGGTGTCGGCGGTGTGGCCGGTCTGGAGGTCCAGCAGCGCCTTGCGGAGCTTCATGGTGACCTCGCCGGGCTGCCCGTCGCCCTGGGTCCAGTTGGCGCGCTCGGACTTGACCGAGCCGACCGGGGTGATGACGGCGGCGGTGCCGCAGGCGAACACCTCGGTCAGGGTGCCGTTCTCGTTGTCGCGCTTCCAGTCCTCGGTGGAGATACGTCCCTCCTCGGCGGTGTAGCCGAGGTCGCGGGCGATGGTGAGGAGGGAGTCGCGGGTGATGCCCGGCAGGAGCGAGCCGGTCAGCTCCGGGGTGACGATACGGTCGCCGTACACGAAGTACAGGTTCATGCCGCCCATCTCCTCGATCCAGCGGTGCTCGACGGCGTCGAGCCAGACCACCTGGTCGCAGCCGTGCTCGGCGGCCTGGGCCTGGGCCACGAGGGAAGCCGCGTAGTTGCCGCCGGTCTTGGCCGCGCCCGTACCGCCCTTGACTGCGCGGACGTACTCCTCGGAGAGCCAGACGGAGACGGGCTGGACGCCGCCGGGGAAGTACGCGCCGGCGGGCGAGGCGATGACCATGAACAGGAACTCGTTGGCCGGGCGGACGCCCAGGCCGACCTCGGACGCGAACATGAACGGCCGCAGGTACAGCGAGGCCTCGCCGGAGGAGGGCACCCAGGCGGCGTCCTGCTTGATGAGCGCGTCGCAGGCCTCGATGAAGAGCTCGGCCGGCAGCTCCGGCATCGCCATGCGGCGGGCCGAGGCCTGGAAGCGCTCGGCATTGGCCTGCGGGCGGAAGCTGGCGACGGTGCCGTCGGGCTGGCGGTAGGCCTTGAGGCCCTCGAAGATCGTCTGCGCGTAGTGCAGGGTCATGTTCGCCGGGTCCATCGACAGCGGCGCGTACGGGACCAGTTCGGCGTCGTGCCAGCCGCGGCCCTCGGTCCACTTGATCGTCACCATGTGGTCGGTGAAGTGGCGGCCGAAGCCGGGGCTGGCCAGGATCGCCTCGCGCTCCGCATCGGACAGCGGGTTCGAGGAGGGCTTGAGCTCGATCGTGGGCGTCGTCATGAGTGCTTGTCCTTCACCGGTTGTGTATGGCGGACCGCGCTCACGGCGTACTAGGACGTCCGAGCTTCCCCGCATTCCGCGGTCTCGCGTTCGATTATCGCGCGCGAGGTGCCTTCGGAGAAGCGGGGTGAATGCGGCCCAGGGGAGATGGTGGCACCCGGGGCCGCACAGGAAAAGCCGCCGGGTGCGTCGTGCGCGCGACCCGGCGGCTTCCTGAGGTGGAGCTGCCGGGTCAGCCGGCTACTCGGGCGGCGAGCGCGTCGCCGATCTGGTCGGTGGTGCGGAAGGTCCCGTCGCGCTCCGCGAGGTCGGCGGTGACCGCGTCCTCGATGCGGACGGCCTGGGCCTCGTGGCCGAGGTGGCGCAGCAGGAGGGCGACGGACAGGATCGTCGCGGTCGGGTCGGCCTTGCCGGTGCCCGCGATGTCCGGGGCCGAGCCGTGGACGGGCTCGAACATGGACGGGAAGGCGCCGGTCGGGTTGATGTTCCCGGAGGCGGCGAGGCCGATTCCGCCGGTCACGGCGGCGGCCAGGTCGGTGAGGATGTCACCGAAGAGGTTGTCCGTGACGATGACGTCGAAGCGCTCGGGCTGCGTGACGAAGAAGATCGTCGCGGCGTCGACGTGCAGGTAGTCGGTGGTGACCTCGGGGTACTCCTGGCCGACCTTGTCGAAGATGTTCTTCCACATGTGGCCCGCGTACACGAGGACGTTGTTCTTGTGGACCAGCGTCAGCTTCTTGCGCGGGCGGGAGTTGGCCCGCTCGTACGCGTCACGCACGACGCGCTCGACGCCGTACGCGGTGTTGATGCTGACCTCGGTGGCCACCTCGGCAGGGGTGCCGGTGCGCAGGCTGCCGCCGTTGCCGGTGTACGGGCCTTCGGTGCCCTCGCGGACCACGACGAAGTCGATCTCCGGACGGCCGGCGAGCGGGGTGGCCGTGTTCGGGAAGAGCTTCGACGGGCGCAGGTTGATGAAGTGGTCGAACGCGAAGCGGAGCTTGAGCAGCAGGCCGCGCTCCAGGACGCCCGACGGGACCGACGGGTCGCCGATGGCGCCCAGCAGGATCGCGTCGTGGTGCTTGAGCGCCTCGAGCTCTTCGTCCGGGAGGGTCTCACCGGTGCGGTGCCAGCGCGTGGCGCCAAGGTCGTACTGCTTGGTCTCCAGCTTCACATCCTGGGGCAGGACCGCGGTAAGGACCTTGAGGCCCTGAGCCACGACTTCCTGGCCGATGCCATCACCGGGGATCACTGCGAGATTGATGCTGGTCGACATGTCGGAACCGTACTCCCTGTCCCAGCCCTCAGACATCTTGCGTCCACCATGTGGACGCAAGATGTCTGAGGCGCCGGGCCTTGCTCAGTGGCCGGTCGAGCCGCCGTTGTCACGGCGGTCGAGGGCGCGCTGGAGGGCTGCGGCGGCGTTCTTGCGGTCGGCGTCGGCCGTGGAGGAGTGGCGGACGCGGCGGGCTGCGGTGGATGCGGTCATGGTGATCGACTCCTTGAGATCACGGCGTGGCGGGGCCACGGATGAGGGGTTCCTTCAAGGCGCCGGAAGAGGCGGGGAGCTGTGCGCCGCAGGGGTTGCCTGCCAGGGGCGCGCGCTCTCGACCGCCATTCGCCGGATCGGCGAGACGTTCGGCTTCTACAAAGCTAGGGCAGGTCCCGCTGTATGTCTCCGCAATTACTCGGACTTCCTACTATCTGAGACGGGCAACCGCCCGGAAGGCTCCCTCCCGGGCATCCGATTCAGCGCGTCTCGGAGCGAAGTTCCCTGATCAGAGCCCTTACGCCGAGGGTGGCGGCGGATTCCGGCGTGGTGACGTATCCCACGCGTCTCACCGGCCCCGAAGGGCCCAGTCCGGTGATGTCCACGGCGTCGGTGGCCTCGCGGAGCGAGAGCTCGGGCAGGATCGCCATGCCGAGCCCGCGCCCGACCATGGTCAGCACCATCCCGTCGTCCTCCGCCTTGACGGTGGCCCGCGGGATCCAGTCCTGGGCCTGCCACCAGTCGCGGGTGTACGAGCCGCAGTTCTCGTCCCAGTCCAGCAGGGGCAGCGCCTTCGGGTCGGGGTGTCCGGCCGGGTGGACCAGGGCGTACGCCTCCTCCCGGAGCACCCCCGTCAGCAGGCCCGCGACGCCGCCCCCCGGTACGGGCCCGGCCCCGTTCAGCGTGGCGATGCCGAGGTCGGCGCGGCCGGCGGCCACCTCCCCTGCCGTGCCGGCGCCGAGCTCGCGCACCACCCGGACCTCGGGGCGGATGCCGGGGTGGCGGGCCGCGAGCCGTTCCAGGGCCGGGGGCAGCAGGTGCAGGGCCGCGCTGCGGAACGCCGCGATGCGCAGCACCCCCTCCACCGCGTCGTGATCCGGGGCGGCCCGGCCGGCGCTGCGCGCCTCCGCGCCGAGGACCTCGTACAGCCGCAGGATCCGGCGGGCGAGGCCGACGGCCCGCTCCCCCGCCGGGGTGGCCGAGGCTCCGGTGCGCCCGCGCTCGAAGAGCACCGCACCGACCTTGGCCTCGCTGCCGCGTACGGAGTGCGACACGGCCGACTGGGTCAGGCCGAGGCGGGCGGCCGCGGCGGAGAAGCCGCCGGTCTCGGCGACGGCGACCAGGACCCGGAGTTCGTGCGGAGCGAGCTCGGCCACGGCGGCTCTCACCTCGTTCTATGAGCGGTGTTCATGGATGTGCGGCTTCCATGAACGCAACCCTCTGCCCGGGCCGGTGATTCCTTCCTAACGTCCTCGCCATGACCACGAACCACACCGCTCACGCCGTCCACCTGATCGCCCGCCCGACCGGCTTCCCCTCCCCGACCGACTTCGCGTACGTCGAGACCCCGGTCCCCTCCCCCGCCCCGGGCACCGCCCTGGTGCAGAACCTCCTGCTCTCGGTGGACCCGTACCACCGCGGGATGATGGACGGCGGCGAGGGCGGCTTCGAGCTCAACACCCCGCTGGAGGGCCGCTCGGTGGGCCGGGTGCTCGCCTCCCGCGATCCGGGGCTGCGCGAGGGCGACCTGGTCTTCCACCGCGAGGGCTGGCGTACGCACGCCCTCGTCACGCTCGGCGTGGACGGCACCCGGAAGCTGCGCGGCCACGAGGGCGTCCCGCTGGAGGCGTACCTGAGCATCCTCGGCGGCACCGGCCTGACCGCGTACGCCGCCCTCACCCGGACCGCGGCCCTGCGCGAGGGAGAGGACCTCTTCGTCTCGGCGGCCGCGGGCGGGGTCGGCACCGCGACCGGCCACATCGCGCGGCTGCTGGGCGCCCGCCGGATCATCGGCAGCGCGGGCTCGGCGGCGAAGGTCCGCCACCTCACCGGCGTGCTCGGCTTCGACGCGGCCTTCGACTACCACGACGGACCCGTCGGCGAGCAGCTCTCGAAGGCCGCTCCCGAGGGCATCGACGTGTACGTGGACAACGTGGGCGGGGACCACCTGGCGGGCGCGATCGACGTGCTGCGCGAGTACGGGCGGATCGCCTGGGTCGGCGGTATCTCGATGTACAACGGGGACCGCTCGCCGGCCGCGCCCCGCAACCTCTTCGAGGTCGTCCACAAGTCGCTGCGCCTGGAAGGCGTATTGGTTCGAAACCACACCAATCTGCAGGACGAGCTGGAGGACTTCCTGGTCCCGCACCTGCAGAGCGGCCACATCGGTACGGACACCACCGTTGTACAGGGAATCGATCACACGGTGGACGCCTTCCTGGGCGTGCTCCGCGGGGACAATCTGGGCAAGATGCTCGTCCGTCTCGAGGGCTGAATCCAGCCAACCGGATGTTCACCGACTTCTTACCGCACGGATGTAGACCTTTGACCCGGCGCCCGTCACTCTGTCCGTCAATGTGCCAGCGGGGCACTTGAGTTGGAGGCGAGTAGCCAGTGACACCGATCAGCCGCAGAGGTTTCGTGGGAATCGGCGCCGGGCTGATGGCCGGTGCCGCCCTGCCGGCGATCGCGCCGACGTCGGCGGCCGCGGCCGCGGCGAGCGGCACGATCACCGACGTGAAGCACGTGGTGATCCTGATGCAGGAGAACCGCAGCTTCGACCACTACTTCGGCAGGCTGAAGGGTGTCCGCGGCTTCGGCGACCGCGCCGCCGGCAACATCCCGGGCGGCTGGGGCATGTTCAACCAGCCCAACTGGGGCGGCCGCCAGTACCCGTGGAAGCTCAGCGCCACCCCGCCGGCGGGCGGCGTGGACGGCGAGACCCTGGCCCAGTGCAACGGCGACCTCCCGCACAGCTGGACCTCGCAGCACGCCGCCTGGAACAAGGGCCGCATGGACAACTGGGTCATGGGCGTCGGCAACACCCGCACCCTCGGCTACCTGGACCGCGGCGACATACCGTTCCACTACGGACTCGCCGACAACTACACGATCTGCGACGCGTACTTCTGCTCCACGCTGAGCGCGACCGGCCCCAACCGCACCTTCCTGTGGAGCGGCAAGGTCGATGCGGGCAGCAAGGACGGCGGCGACGAGTCCGGGCTGACCTGGGAGACGTACGCGGAGGCCCTCCAGCGGGCCGGCATGAGCTGGAAGGTCTACCAGAACGCCCAGGACAACTACGGCGACAACGGTCTGGCCTACTTCAAGAAGTTCACGGACGCGGCGCCCGGCAACCCGCTGTGGGACCGCGGCATGGGCTCCGTCCCGAAGGTCACCGGCTCCACCCCCGACGACATCGCGGCCGCCATCCGCGCGGACGTCGTCGCCGGCACCCTGCCCCAGGTCTCCTGGGTCGTCGCGAACGAGGCCTTCTCGGAGCACCCGTACGCCCCGCCCGGCGACGGCGCGCACTTCGTGGACCTGGTCTACCGGGCGCTGGCCGCGAACCCCGAGGTCTTCGACTCCACCGTCCTGTTCCTGAACTACGACGAGAACGACGGCTTCTTCGACCACGTCCCGCCGCCGGTCGCCCCGCCCGGCACCGCGGGCGAGTACATCGACGGCACCCCGATCGGCCTCGGCTTCCGCGTGCCCATGCTGGTCATGTCCCCGTGGACGCGCGGCGGCTGGGTGAGCTCGGAGGTCTTCGACCACACCTCGGTGCTCCGCTTCATGGAGACCTGGACGGCGGCCCTCGGCACCCCGGCGACCTGCCCGAACATCAGCACCTGGCGCCGCAAGGTGACGGGCGACCTGACGGGCGTCTTCGACTTCGCGCACCCGGTGTACGGGGTGCCGTCCGGGCTGCCCTCGACCGCGAAGGTCATCGGCCAGTCGACCTGCGGCCCGCTGCCCAACCCGGCGCCGCAGGACAACGCGCTCCCGGCGCAGGAGGCCGGCACCCGCCCGGCGCGGGCCCTTCCGTACCAGGTGAACGGCAATCTGGACCGCTTCGAGTTCGGCGCGGCCGGCAAGATCCTGGCCTGGTTCTCGATGACCAACCAGGGCGCGCAGGCGAAGCGGCCGGCGCACTTCTCGATCCACCCGCACCAGTACCGGGACACGGCGGCCTGGCAGTACACGGTCGACCCGGGCGCGACGTCCACGGACTACTTCAACATCGGGCTCGGCAGCGGCTCCGGCAAGTACGACATCTCGATGTACGGGCCCAACCGCTTCCTGCGCCGGTTCATCGGCGACGCGTCGAAGGCGGGCAAGGCGATCGAGGTGGCGGCCCGCTTCGCGGTGGAGCCGGGCACGGGCAAGACGGCGGTCTACTTCAAGATGACGAACACGTCCGCCGCGCCCGTCACCTTCACGATCCGCTCGAACGCCTACCGCTCGGACGGCCCGTGGACGTACACCGTCCCGGCGAACTCCTCGCGCGAGGACTACTTCAACGCGGTCGCCTACAACGACGGCTGGTACGACTTCACGATCCTCGCGGACAACGACGGCACCTGGTCGCGCCGCTACACGGGCCACATCGAGACGGGCACGCCGAGCATCTCGGGCTGACGGCCGGACCGACGGTTCACAGCACGTCCCCGTCACGCCAGTCGAAGTCGAGCCGCCCGGCGGGATCCCCGAGTGCCCCGCCGGGCGGGAACCACACGTACGTCGAGCCCTCCTCGTCGGCGAGCCGTACCGGCCCGGCGGGTGACAGGGCCCCGATCTGCCCGCCCCACACGGCCCACCCCCGTCCCGCGTACAGCCGGGCCCCGGCGTCGGAGGCCGACAGGGCCCCGAGTACGTAGGCCCGCTCGATGACGCCCTCGAGCCCGGCCATGACCTGCCCGCCGAGACCGCGCCGGCGCCGGTCCGCCCGTACGGCCACGGCCTCGACGTACCCGGTCCGCAGGGCCCGTCCCCGGTGCAGTACGCGCCGCTGCACCACGCTCCCGTGCGCTACGAGCTCCCCGCCCTCGCGCACGAGCACGTGCATGCCGCCGAGGGCGTGCTCGAAGTCCTCGTCGCCGAAGTCCCGGCCGAAGGCCCGGTCGAGCAACTCCCGCACCTCGCGGAGCCCGCCGTCCCCGACCTGGGAGGTATGCCGCAGCACGATGCTCATGCCCGGACCGTATCAACGCCCGCCGAGCCGCCGCCGAAGCGCATCCAGCGGGCCCGGGCCGAGGCCGGCCGCGCGCAGGTAGGCCTCGGCGTCCAGCCAGCCGGCGGCCTCGCGGGCCAGTTCGTGGACGGTGGTGCCCAGGCCGGCCACGTACGCCTCGATCTCGCCGGAGTCGTACGGGCGCCCCTGCGCGGCGTGCATCGCCCGCACCCGGGGCTCGCTCAGCCCGTGGTCCGCGGCGATCTCCTCGGGGTCGGCACCGGCCAGCTTCAGCAGAACCAGCGCGATGATCCCCGTACGGTCGCGGCCCAGTCCGCAGTGGAAGGCCACTCCCCCGGGCGGGGCCTCGGCGATCGCACGGGCGACGGCGGCCACGCGGTCCGGGAAGCGTTCCAGGAAAGGCCGGAAATACGCGGGGGTTCCGAAACCCGGAGTGCCCCACCAGGTGTCCCAGAAGTCCCGGTGCTCGATGCCGTCGAGGGGGATCCGCAGCGTGGTCAGTCCGGCCGGGCGGGCGGACCGGTCCACTGCGAGCTCGTCGTCGTTGCGCAGGTCGACGACGGTCCGTATGCCGTGCGCGGACAGGGTGGTCCAGCCGCGCGCGCTGAGCGCGTCGAGCCGGTCGGCGCGGACCGCGGACCTCGGCACGACCCGCCCGAGGCCCCCCAGGTCCCGCACGTTGAAACAGCCGTCCCACGCCAGGAATCGACCGGTGGTCGCCATTCCCATAGCCCCCCCTGTCAGTACACAACGGACAGAGGCTCATGACGCGACCCTGGCCGCGCGCGGTTCCCCGCGTGAAGATCTGTCCATGTCGCCCGAGACCCAGCATTGGACCCCGACCCACGGCGAGCCGTATCGCCCCGTCGCCTACCGGCCCGAGCGGATGCCGGGCGGGGAATCGCTCGCGCGTGCCGCGCAATTGCGGGCGCGCATGGACGAGCGGCGGACGGTCCGCCGGTTCTCCCCCGACCCCGTCCCGGAGCAGGTCGTCCGCGATGCCATCGCGTGCGCCGCGACCGCGCCGTCGGGGGCCCACCAGCAGCCGTGGACCTTCGTCCTGGTCAAGGACCCGGCCGTACGGCGGCAGATCCGCGACGCCGCCGAGCAGGAGGAGCTGATCTCCTACGACGGCCGCCTCGGCGACGAATGGCTCGCCGCCCTGCGCCCCCTCGGCACGGACGCGGTCAAGACCCACCTCACCGATGCCCCCGCCCTGATCGTCGTCTTCCAGCAGCGCTACTGGCTCGGCCCGGACGGCACGAAGCGCAAGCACTACTACGTCGACGAGTCGGTCGGCATCGCGGTCGGCATGCTCCTGACCGCCCTCCACGTCGGCGGCCTCGCGGCCCTGATCCACACCCCGAGCCCGATGCGCTTCCTCTCCCACGTCCTGCACCGCCCGGAGAACGAGAAGGCCTTCGCGGTCATCCCGGTCGGCTACCCCGCGCACGACTGCGAGGTCCCGGACCTGATCCGCAAATCCCTGGACCAGGTCCTGGTCGAGGTCTAAGGGCTGTCCCGTCGGCGGGCAGCCCCGGCGCCGAGCACTGCCGAACGCCCGCACGACAACTGACGCCAGGCCGACAGGACTTGCCCGACGGATCTACGAGGCCTCGTGGACCCGGGTCAGCAAGGCCATCAGCGTGCTGCGCTCCGCCGGGGTCAGCGGGGACAGGAATTCCGCGTTCGCCGTCTCGGCCAGGGATGCGCAGCGGGTGAGGGTGGCCGTGCCCGCCGGGGTGAGGGTGATCGCGTTCTTGCGGCGGTCCGCCGGGTTCGGGGCGCGCAGGACGAGGCCGGCGCCTTCCAGGTGGTTGAGGAGGCCGACCAGGTCCTTGGGGTCGATGCCGAGCCGGCGGCCGAGGTCGGCCTGGGCCACCGGGCCGTACTCGGCGGTCGCCGCCAGCACCGCGTGGTGCGCAAGCTTCAGCCCCTCCGCGGCCAGCGCCTCGGCGACCAGGCTGCGGCCGCGCGCCGCGACCCGCCCGACGAGCCAGCTCGGGAGGGCCTGGATGTGTGCGAGGGCCGAGGTCATGAGCCCAGCGTAGCAATTCATTGGGATTCCCCACGATCTCGCATATCGTTGGGATCCCCAATGAATTCGACACGGTCCGGGAGGTCCTGTGCTGCGCATCCGCCACGAGGTCAACGGCGGCCCCGAAGTGTTGTTCGCCGAGGAGGCGGACGTGCCCGTCCCCGCCCCCGGGGAGTTGCTCGTCGCCGTCGAGGCCGTCGGGGTCACGCTGCCCGTCGTGCGCAAGGTGCGGGAGGGCGGGGAGGCCATACCGCTCGGCGGGGAGGTCGCGGGGACCGTCGCCGCGCTCGGCGAGGGGGTGACGGGCTTCGCCGTCGGGGACCGGGTCACCGGGCTGTGCTTCGGCCACGGATACGCCGAGTACGCGCTCCTCGCGGCGCCCTTCGCCTCCGCCGTCCCCGACGGGGCCGGCTCCGTGGACGCCGTCGCCCTCGTGCGCAGCGGGCTCGTCGCCCGCGGCGCCGTGGCGGCCGGGCAGATCCGGCCCGGGGAGTCCGTACTGGTCACGGCCGCCGCCAGCGGGGTCGGCAGCCTCGCGATCCAACTGGCCCGGGCCGGCGGGGCGGGCCGGCTGGTCGCCGCCGTCTCCAGCCCGGACAAGGCCGAGTTCGTGCGCGGCCTCGGCGCCGACGAGGTCGTGCTGTACGAGGACCCCGCCGCCTGGGGCGAGCCGTACGACGTGGTCCTCGACGGGGTCGGCGGCGAGCTGCTCGGCCCCGCCGTGCGGGCCCTGGCCACCGGCGGGCGGCTGGTGGCGTACAGCTCCGGCGGCGGCACGGTGGAGGCGTACGAACTGCTCGTGCGCGGCGCCTCGGTGATCGGCTTCCAGATCCGGGCCGTCGCCCAGGGCAGGCCCGAGGTCTACGAGGGCTGGCGGCGCGAGCTGTGGGAGGCGTACGCGGACGGCTCGCTGCGCCCCGCCGTGGACGGGGAGATCCCGCTCGCCGAGGCGGCCCGCGCGCACCGGCTGATCGAGGAGCGGCGCAACCTCGGCAAGGTGGTCCTGATCCCCTGATCCTGATCCCCCGACCGGACCAGGGCACATCTGGAACCGCCCCCGAACCGGACTTGGGGGTACCGGAACGGGGGCGGGGTTCAGCGGGGCAGGATCAGCCCATGTGCGGGTACGCGTAGTCCGTCGGCGCGACCAGGGTCTCCTTGATGGAGCGCGTCGAGGTCCAGCGCATCAGGTTCGACGCGGCACCGGCCTTGTCGTTCGTACCCGAGGCACGGCCGCCGCCGAAGGGCTGCTGGCCGACGACGGCGCCGGTCGACTTGTCGTTGATGTAGAAGTTGCCCGCCGCGAAGCGGAGCTTCTCCATCGCGTCCGCGGCCGCGTAGCGGTCGGCGGCGATGATCGAGCCGGTCAGCGCATACGCCGAGACGGACTCCATCTGGGCCAGCATCGCGTCGAACTCGGCGTCCTCGTACACGTGGATCGCCAGGATCGGGCCGAAGTACTCGGTCGTGAAGACCTCGTTCTCCGGGTCGGTGCACGCGATGACGGTCGGGCGGACGAAGTAGCCCTCCGAGTCGTCGTACGTGCCACCGGCGATGATCTCGCAGGTCGGGTCGGCGATCGCGCGGTCGATCGCGGCCTTGTTCTTCGCGAACGAGCGCTCGTCGATGACGGCGCCGATGAAATTGGTCAGGTCGCGGACGTCACCCATGGTGATGCCGTCGACCTCGGCCGCGAAGGCCTCCTTGAAGCCGTCGTTCCAGATCGAGGCCGGAACGTAGGCGCGCGAGGACGCCGAACACTTCTGGCCCTGGAACTCGAAGGAGCCGCGGGTCAGGGCGGTCTTCAGGACGGCGCGGTCCGCGGACGGGTGCGCGACGACGAAGTCCTTGCCGCCGGTCTCACCGACCAGGCGCGGGTAGGACTTGTACTTCTCGATGTTGTTGCCGACCGTCTTCCACAGGTACTGGAAGGTCTTGGTCGAACCGGTGAAGTGGATGCCGGCCAGCTCGGGGTGGTTCAGGGCCACCTCGGACACGGCGATGCCGTCGCCCGTCACCAGGTTGATGACGCCCTTCGGCAGGCCGGCCTCCTCCAGGAGCTCCATCAGGAGGACCGCGGAGTGGGTCTGCGTCGGGGACGGCTTCCAGACGACCACGTTGCCCATCAGGGCGGGGGCGGTCGGCAGGTTGCCGGCGATGGCCGTGAAGTTGAACGGGGTGATCGCGTAGACGAAGCCCTCGAGCGGGCGGTGGTCGCTGCGGTTCCACACGCCGGCGGAGTTCGCGACCGGCTGCTCGGCCAGGATCTGGCGGGCGAAGTGGACGTTGAAGCGCCAGAAGTCGACGAGCTCGCACGGGGTGTCGATCTCGGCCTGCTGCGCGGTCTTCGACTGGCCCAGCATGGTGGAGGCGGCCAGCTTCTCGCGCCACGGGCCGGACAGCAGCTCGGCGGCGCGCAGGATGATCGCGGCGCGGTCGTCGAAGGACATCGAGCGCCAGGCCGGGGCGGCGGCCAGGGCGGCGTCGACGGCCTCCTGGGCGTCGGCCGGGGTGGCGTTGGCGTAGGTGCCGAGCACGGACTTGTGGTCGTGCGGCTGGACCACGTCGAAGCGCTCGCCCCCGCCCATGCGCCGGACGCCGTTGATCGTCATCGGCAGGTCGATCGGGTTCTCGGACAGCTGCTTGAGCTGCGTTTCGAGACGCACGCGCTCCGGGGTGCCGGGGGCGTACGAGTGGACCGGCTCGTTGACCGGCGCGGGGACCTGGGTCACAGCATCCATGGGACTGGTAACTCCTTGACCTGGTTCTTGGCTAGTTCTTGGTGATCATCGAGCGGAGGAAGAACAGGAGGTTGGCCGGCTTCTCGGCGAGGCGCCGCATGAAGTAGCCGTACCAGTCCGTCCCGTACGCGGTGTAGACGCGCATGCGGTGGCCCTCGGCGGCGAGCCGCAGGTGCTCCTCGCTGCGGATGCCGTACAGCATCTGGAACTCGTACTCGTCCAGCTTGCGCCCCGCCGTGCGGGCGAGCTCCTGGGCGATGGCGATGAGGCGCGGGTCGTGCGACCCGATCATCGGGTAGCCCTCGCCCTCCATCAGCGTCTTCAGGATGCGGACGTACGCCTTGTCGATCTCGGCCTTGTCCTGGTACGCGACCTCGGCGGGCTCCTTGTACGCGCCCTTCACGATCCGGACGCGGCTGCCGGCGGCGGCCAGGCGGCGGGCGTCGGCCTCGGTGCGGAAGAGGTACGCCTGGATCACGCAGCCGGTCTGCGGGAAGTCCCGGCGCAGCTCCTCGTGGATGGCGAACATCGAGTCGAGGGTGGTGTGGTCCTCGGCGTCCAGCGTGACGGTGGTGCCGATCGCCGCGGCGGCCTCGACGACCGGGCGGACGTTGGCGAGCGCGAGCTCGTGGCCGCCCTCCAACGCCTGGCCGAACATCGACAGCTTGACCGACATCTCGGCCTTCTCGCCGAGTCCCAGGCCCGCCAGGTGCTCGATGAGTTCGAGGTAGGCGTCACGCGCGGCGTAGGACTGCTCCACGGTGGTGATGTCCTCGCCCACCACGTCGAGCGTGAGTTCCAGGCCCTTCTCCGTGAGGTCCACGACGATCGGGATGACCTGGTCGACCGTCTCGCCGGGGATGAACCGGTTCACCACGGGCTTGGTCACCGGGGCGGCAGAGACGATTCGGCGCATCTTGTCGCTGCGCGAAGCGGCGAGGATCGCGGGACCCAGCACGGGGCACCTCCAACAGGTGGCAGAAGCAGGCATACGGTCCGCGCGGGGGTGAGCGGGGGCCATAAGGAAAACTCAAGTAAAACCACCGTGAAACCTAAGGATCGCTTTGATCCTCTGCCATCGACAGCTGTCACGCATCCGTGTCCCCGATCTCATACATCTGTCTGAAGACGGGGTTTCCGGGTGGGAGAATGTCCGGGTGAAGGGCGATTACCAGGACCTGGTGGATGAGATCTCGGCGCTTCTCGGCGCCCCGGCGACGCTGGAGAACCGGGACTTCCGCCTCATCGCCTTCGGCGCGCACGACAGCGACGACGATCTCGCGATGGACCCCGTACGCACCCGCTCGATCCTGACCCGCCAGTCGACGGCGGCCGTACGGGCCTGGTTCGAGGGCTTCGGCATCGCGCGGGCCACCGGGCCGGTACGCATCCCGGCGGCGCCGGAAGCGGGGGTCTTCCGGGGGCGGATCTGCCTGCCGGTGCGGTACCGCGGGATCGTGCAGGGCTACGTATGGCTCCTCGACCAGGAGCCGGGTCCCGGGCCGGACGTCCTGGCGGCGGCCATGGAGGTGGCCGAGCGGATCGGGATCCTGCTCGCCGAGGAGGCGAAGGCGGGGGCCGACCTGTCCCGGGAGTTCCGGGCGGTGCTCACGGCCGGCCGGGGCGCGCAGCAGGACACGGCGGTGGCCGCACTCCGGGTGGCGCTGGGTCCGGGGGCGGACGGGCTGCACGCGGTGGTGTGCGTGACGCCTTGGGCCGGCGAGGCCCCGGCGTCGGTACCGGGCACGGCGGCGGTCTGCACCGTGCCCTGGCCGGGGCGCCAGGCCCTCGCCGTACTGGTCAGGCTCCGCTCGGCCGAGGTGCTCGTACCCGCCGTGGGGATCGCGACGCGGCTGCTGCCCCACGCCGACACGTCAGCCGCCCGGCTGCCCAAAGGCCCCACTGCCGGAATCGCGGAGCCCCGCCGGGAGCTGACCGCGCTGGCCGACGCCTGGGCGGAGGCCTCGGCGGCGGCGCACGCGGCCGCGGCCCAGCCCCGGTTCGGCCCGGTGGCCCAGTGGTCGGCGATCGGCCCGTACCGGATGCTGGCGGCGCTCGCGGCCGCCGACCGGGAGGGCGACCCGGCGACCCGGGTCCTGCTCGGCCCCGCGCACCGCGAACTCGCCCGGACCGCCGAGCTGTTCCTGGACTGCGCGGGCCAGGCGGGCCGCGCGGCGGCGGCCCTGGGCATCCACCGCCAGACCCTCTACTACCGGCTCGGCCGGGTGGAACAGCTGACCGGCCTGGACCTGGACGAGGGCGAGGACCGCCTGCTGCTCCACATGGCCCTCAAGGCGGCCCGCCTGCACGGCTGATCGCAGATGACGCCCTCGCCGCGCCGCCGGGCCCGGCCGGCACGCTCTCCTGAGGGATTCCCGACCGGCCGACAGCCCGATGGCCCGGTGGCCCGACAGCCCGGTGGCCCGACCGTGGCTCAGGCCGGGTCGCCGCCCTTGCCCTTCGTGATCATCTCTGCGGTGCGCCGCATGCCCTCCGTCAACTCCTCCGCGGTGACCGCGCCTTCCGGGTTGAACAGCCACTGCGCCATCACTCCGGTCAGCAGGGCCTCGTACAGCCCGCCGAGCGTCCGCTCGTCCCGCTCGTCCAGGTCCTCCTCGGGGATGCCGGTGATCAGCGCGATGAGCCCCCGGCGGCCCTCGCCCTGCGAGGCCGCCAGCATCGCCCGCAGCTCAGGCAGCCGGTCACGGCTGAGTGCGACCTCCATACTGGCCGCCCACATCGGAGCCGACTCCTCCTGACGGCCGATCACGCCGTCCCATACGGAGCGGAAGCGCTCCAGCGAGCCTCCCTCGCCGGTCACCTCCGGCGAGAAGGAGTCGCCCCACTCCTGCGCGAGTTCGACGTAAGCCTGCGTCAGCAGGGCGTCCTTCGAGCCGTAGTGGTAGCCGATCGACGCCAGGTTCGCCCCGGAGGCGTTGACGATGTCGCGCGCGGTCGTCCGCACGAAACCCTTCTCGACCAGGCACTTCTTGGCGCCTTCGAGCAGATCTTCACGGTGTCCCATGCCTTCACCGTATCAAGACAACCGTCATAGACAACAGTTCTATACGCTCGTACTAGACAAGCGTTTATGACGCTTGTACATTGCTGCTCATGACGAACTCCGCAGCACGTCTCGCCGGCCGCCGGGAATGGACCGCCTTCACCGTTCTCCTGCTGCCCCTGCTCCTGGTCTCCATGGACGTCTCCGTCCTCTACTTCGCCATCCCGGCCATCACCCAGGAGCTCGACCCGAGCGCCACCCAGCAGCTCTGGATCTTCGACAGCTACGCCTTCGCCCTCGCGGGGCTGCTCATCACCATGGGTTCGCTCGGTGACCGGATCGGCCGCCGCAAGCTGCTGCTGATGGGGGCGACCGCCTTCGGGCTCGCCTCCGTCGGCGCCGCCTACGCCACCAGCGCCGAGATGCTGATCGCAGCCCGCGTCCTGCTCGGCATCGGCGGCGCGACCCTGATGCCCTCCACCCTGGCGCTCGTACGCAACCTCTTCGAGGACGCCAGGCAGCGCGGCCAGGCCATCGCGATCTGGTCCGGGGCCATGACCGGCGGGATCGCCCTCGGCTCCGTGCTGAGCGGCGTGATGCTGAACCACTTCTGGTGGGGTTCGGTCTTCCTGATCAACGTGCCCGCGATGCTGCTCCTGCTGGTCCTCGTCCCGGTGCTGGTCCCCGAGTTCAAGGACCCGGCCCCCGGCCGCTTCGACCTGCTGAGCGTCCCGCTGTCGACGACGGCCGTGCTCCCGGTCGTGTACGGCCTCAAGGAGATCGCCGCCGAGGGCCTCGAACCGCTCTATGCGCTCTCCGTGGCCGTGGGCCTGGCCTTCGGGTTCGTCTTCGTCCGCCGCCAGCGCAGCCGTGACGACGCCATGGTCGCCCGGGCCCTCTTCCGGGGCCGCGGATTCGGCGCGGGGATCGCGCTCAACACCATCGCCGCCTTCGCCATGATGGGCTCGGCCTACTTCACCACCCAGTACCTGCAGTCGGTGCTCGGCATGGGCACGCTGGAAGCCGCCCTGTGGAGCCTCGCGCCCTCGCTCCTCATCGGCGCCGCCGCCCCGGTCAGCGCCGCCCTGGCCCAGAAGACCGACCGGGCGTACGTCATCGCCGGCGGCTTCATCCTCGCTGCCTTCGGGTTCACCCTGATCAGCCTGGTCGGCAGTGACTCGCTGTGGCTGCTGCTGACCGGCGCCGGCGTGCTGGCCTCCGGCCTCGTCACCGTGATGTCCCTGGTCTCCGACATGGCTCTCGCCTCGGCCCCCGCCGAGAAGGCCGGTTCCGCCGCCTCCCTGCTGGAGACCGGGTCGGAGTTCGGCGGGGCGCTGGGCATGGCGGTCCTGGGCAGCCTCGGCACCGCCGTGTACCGCTCCGATCTGCCGGGTGCGGAGCCTGCCGTGCGGGAGACCCTGGGCGGCGCCGTCGCCACCGCCCACCAGCTCGGCGGTGCGGCCGGCGAGCAGGTGCTGGCCCTGGCCCGCGAGGCCTTCGTCCACGGCATGCAGTACGCGGCCTGGGGCGGTGCGGCCCTGCTGCTCGCGGGCGGCGTCCTCGCGGTGGCCCTGACACGGGGGCTCGGTGCCCCGGCCGCGGCCGGGGCCGAGGCCGAGGCCGCGCCCGCGCAGCCCTCCGCGCAGACCGCCGAGCAGGGCGCGCCGCTCGCGGGCTGAGCCCCGTACGGCCGGATGGAGCAGCGGCGGAACACGGCGAAGGGCCCGGGGAACTCCCCGGGCCCTTCGTCTGTTGCTGCGCGGCTGCCGGCGGCTGCCGCCCGCTACGGGGTCAGTCGAGGCTGACCGTACGCGCCGAGACGGCGCCGATCTCGGCGGCGATCTCCGCGAGGACGTTCACCGGGACCTCGGCGTCGACCGTGAGGACGCCGAGCGCCTCGCCGCCCTCTTCGGCGCGGGCGACCTGCATGCCCGCGATGTTCAGGCCGGCCTCGCCGAGGATGCGGCCGACGGTGCCGACCACGCCCGGGCGGTCGGTGTAGCGCAGCACGAGCATCTGCTCGGCGAGCGCCAGGTCCACGTCGTACTCGCCGATGCCGACGATCTTCTGCAGGTGCTTCGGGCCGGCGAGGGTGCCGGAGACCGAGACCTCCTGACCGTCCGACAGGGTGCCGCGCACGGTCACCACGTTGCGGTGGTCCGGGGACTCCGAGCTGGTGGTCAGGCGCACTTCGACGCCGCGCTCCTGCGCGAACAGCGGGGCGTTGACGTAGGAGACCGTCTCGTCGACGACGTCCTCGAAAACACCCTTGAGGGCGGAGAGTTCCAGCACCTTGACGTCGTGCTGGGTGATCTCGCCGCAGACCTCGACGTCGAGGCGGACCGCGACCTCGCCCGCGAGGGCGGTGAAGATGCGGCCGAGCTTCTCGGCAAGCGGCAGGCCCGGACGGACGTCCTCGGCGATGACACCGCCCTGGACGTTGACCGCGTCCGGTACGAGCTCGCCGGCGAGCGCGAGGCGCACCGACTTGGCGACCGAGATGCCGGCCTTCTCCTGGGCCTCGTCCGTGGACGCGCCGAGGTGCGGGGTGCAGACGACCTGGTCGAGCTCGAAGAGCGGGGAGTCCGTGCAGGGCTCCTTCGCGTACACGTCGAGGCCGGCGCCGGCGACGCGGCCCTCCTTGATGGCGGAGTACAGCGCGGCCTCGTCCACGATCCCGCCGCGCGCGGCGTTGACGATGCGCACGGACGGCTTCACCTTGTGCAGGGCCTCGTCCCCGATGAGACCGAGGGTCTCGGGGGTCTTGGGCAGGTGCACGGTGATGAAGTCGGCGACCTCGAGGAGCTCGTCCAGCGTCAGCATCTTGACGCCCATCTGGGCGGCGCGCGCGGGCTGTACGTAGGGGTCGTACGCGACGATCTTCATGCCGAAGGCCGACATGCGCTGGGCGACCAGGACGCCGATGCGGCCGAGGCCGACGACACCGAGGGTCTTCTCGCTGAGCTCGACGCCCGTGTACTTGTTCCGCTTCCACTCGCCGTTCTTCAGGGCGGTGTTGGCCTGCGGGATGTTGCGGGCCGAGGCGACGAGCAGGCCGCAGGCGAGCTCGGCGGCGGTCACGATGTTGGAGGTCGGGGCGTTCACGACCATCACGCCGGCCTTGGTGGCCGAGGAGACGTCGACGTTGTCGAGGCCGACACCGGCGCGGGCGACGACCTTCAGCTTCTTGGCGGCGGCGATGGCCTCCGCGTCGACCTTGGTCGCGGAGCGCACGAGGATGGCGTCGACGTCCACGATCGCGGGGAGCAGCTCCGCGCGGTCGGCTCCGTTGACGTGCCGGATCTCGAAGTCCGGGCCGAGCGCGTCCACCGTGGCGGGCGACAGCTCTTCGGCGATGAGTACGACAGGTTTCGAGCTCACGTGGGTCCTCACAAGTCCAGTGCGGACGGCCGTCCCGACGGCCGCAGGCGGTGGAGGGGGTAGCCGCGTGGAAGACGCACGACACTGTGGGCCTGACGCGTTGTGTTGAGCAGTGTAGTGGCGGATCCCGGCCGGAATTCCGCCTGTACGGAAGGATCACCCGTCCGGGGTTGGCCGGGGTGGACAAGCCGCGCCGAAGAGGGCCTGCATTCCGCCGAACCGGTGGTGCGCCGTGGGGCCGGGACGCTACGCCGCCCCGGCCCCCACGGCTGCGAGATCAGCTCTCGTCGCTGTCGACCCAGCTCATCAGCTTGCGCAGCTTCTTGCCGGTCGTCTCGAGCAGGTGTGCCTCGTCGGCCTTCTTGTACTCGTTGTACTTCGGCAGACCGGCCTTGTACTCGGCCATCCAGGTGTTGGCGAACTCGCCGCTCTGGATCTCGGCGAGGATCTGCTTCATCTCGGCCTTGGTGGCGTCCGTGATGATGCGGGGGCCGGTGATGTAGTCGCCCCACTCGGCGGTCTCGGAGACCGACCAGCGCATCTTCTCCAGGCCGCCCTCGTACATGAGGTCCACGATGAGCTTGAGCTCGTGCAGGCACTCGAAGTACGCGATCTCCGGCTGGTAGCCGGCCTCGGTCAGGGTCTCGAAACCGGCCTTGACCAGGGCGGAGGCGCCACCGCAGAGGACGGCCTGCTCACCGAACAGGTCGGTCTCGGTCTCCTCGGTGAAGGTGGTCTTGATGACGCCGGCGCGGGTGCCGCCGATGCCGGCCGCGTACGAGAGCGCGAGGGCGAAGGCGCTGCCCGAGAAGTCCTGCTCGACAGCGGCGATGCAGGGCACGCCGCGGCCTTCCTCGTACTGGCGGCGGACCAGGTGGCCCGGGCCCTTCGGGGCGACCAGGGCGACGTCCACGTTGGCCGGGGGCTTGATGAAGCCGTAGCGGACGTTGAAGCCGTGGCCGAAGAAGAGCGCGTCGCCCTCCTCGAGGTGCTCCTTGATGGACTCCTCGTAGATCTCGGCCTGGAGCGGGTCCGGGGTGAGGATCATGATGACGTTCGCCCACGCGGCGGCCTCCGACACGGAGACGACCTTCAGACCCTGCTCCTCGGCCTTGGCCTTGGACTTCGAGCCCTCCTTCAGGCCGACGACGACGTCGACGCCGGAGTCACGCAGCGACAGCGCGTGGGCGTGGCCCTGGCTGCCGTAGCCGATGACAGCGACCTTGCGGCCCTGGATGATGGACAGGTCGGCGTCGTTCTCGTAGAACAGCTCGGCCACTGGGATATCTCCTTGGTGCGCTGGTGTTGCTCCCACCGTACGGCGGGGAACGGGGAGGAAGTTTCCTGGTCTCGCGATGCGAGAGGCAACGCGACGTCAGGGTGGTGATCAGGCGCTGCGGTCGAGCGCGCGCAGGCTGCGGTCCGTGATGGACCGGCCGCCGCGCCCTATGGCGATCGTGCCGGACTGCACGAGCTCCTTGATGCCGAACGGCTCCAGCATCTTGAGCATCGCGCCGAGCTTGTCGGCACCGCCGGTGGCCTCGATGGTGACGGCCTCGGGGGAGACGTCGACCGTTTTGGCGCGGAACAGCTGGACGATCTCGATGATCTGGGACCGGGTCTCGTTGTCGGCCCGGACCTTCACCAGAACGAGTTCGCGTTCGATGGCGTTGTGCGGCTCCAGCTCGACGATCTTGAGCACGTTGACCAGCTTGTTCAGCTGCTTGGTCACCTGCTCCAGCGGGAGGTCCTCGACGTTCACGACGATGGTGATGCGCGAGATGTCGGGGTGCTCGGTGACGCCGACCGCGAGGGAGTCGATGTTGAACCCGCGGCGGGAGAACAGCGCGGCGATCCGGGCGAGGATGCCGGGCGTGTTCTCGACCAGGACGGAGAGCGTGTGCTTGGACATGTGAGTCGTTCTCTCTCTCAGGCTCTCTCGGCTCAGTCGTCTTCGTTGTCGCCGAAGTCGGGACGGACGCCCCGGGCTGCCATGACCTCGTCGTTGGAGGTGCCGGCGGCGACCATCGGCCACACCATGGCGTCCTCGTGGACGATGAAGTCGACCACGACGGTACGGTCGTTGATCGCGTTGGCCTCGGCGATGACCTTGTCCAGGTCGGCCGGGTCCTCGCAGCGCAGCGCCACGCAGCCCATGGCCTCGGACAGCTTGACGAAGTCCGGGACGCGGGTGCCCTTGCGGGGGGCGGTGGACTCGCCGAGCTGGGAGCCGACGGTGCCGTGGCCCGTCTCGTCCGCGTGCAGAACGGTGTTGGAGTACCGCTGGTTGTAGAACAGGGTCTGCCACTGGCGGACCATGCCCAGCGCACCGTTGTTGATGATCGCGACCTTGATCGGGATGTTGTTCAGCGCGCAGGTGACCAGTTCCTGATTGGTCATCTGGAAGCAGCCGTCGCCGTCGATCGCCCAGACCGTGCGGTCCGGCATGCCGACCTTGGCGCCCATCGCGGCCGGGACCGCGTAGCCCATGGTTCCGGCGCCGCCGGAGTTCAGCCAGGTGCGGGGCTCCTCGTAGTTGACGAAGTGCGAGGCCCACATCTGGTGCTGGCCGACGCCGGCCGCGTAGATGGTGTGCTCGGGCGCGAGTTCGCCGATGCGCTGGATGACCTGCTGCGGCGAGAGCATGCCGTCCGCGGGGGTCTCGTAGCCCAGCGGGTAGGTCTCGCGCCAGCGGCTGAGGTCCTTCCACCAGGCGGAGTAGTCCCCGGCGTTGCCCTCGGTGTGCTCGGCCTGGACCGCCTGGATCAGGTCGGCGATGACCTCGCGGGCGTCACCGACGATCGGGACGTCGACCTCGCGGTTCTTGCCGATCTCGGCCGGGTCGATGTCCGCGTGGATGACCTTGGCGAACGGGGCGAAGCTGTCCAGCTTGCCGGTGACGCGGTCGTCGAAGCGGGTGCCGAGCGCGATCAGCAGGTCCGACTTCTGCAGGGCGGTGACGGCGGTGACCGCACCGTGCATGCCCGGCATGCCCACGTGCAGCGGGTGGCTGTCGGGGAAGGAGCCCAGCGCCATCAGCGTGGTGGTGACCGGGACGCCGGTCAGCTCGGCGAGGACCTTCAGTTCGGCGGTCGCGCCGGACTTCATGACGCCGCCGCCGACGTACAGGACCGGGCGCTTGGCCTGGCAGATGAGCTTGGCGGCTTCGCGGATCTGCTTGGCGTGCGGCTTGGTGACCGGCCGGTAGCCCGGGAGGTCCTGCGAGGGCGGCCACGAGAAGGTGGTCTTCGCCTGCAGGGCGTCCTTGGCGATGTCGACCAGGACCGGGCCGGGACGGCCGGTGGAGGCGATGTGGAAGGCCTCGGCGATCGTCCTCGGGATGTCCTCGGCCTTGGTGACCAGGAAGTTGTGCTTGGTGATCGGCATCGTGATGCCGACGATGTCCGCCTCCTGGAAGGCGTCGGTGCCGATCGCCTTGGAGGACACCTGGCCGGTGATCGCGACGAGCGGCACGGAGTCCATGTGCGCGTCGGCGATCGGGGTGACCAGGTTGGTGGCGCCCGGGCCGGAGGTGGCCATGCAGACACCCACCTTGCCGGTGGCCTGCGCATAGCCGGTCGCAGCGTGGCCGGCGCCCTGCTCGTGGCGGACCAGGATGTGGCGCACCTTGGTGCTGTCCATCATCGGGTCGTACGCCGGGAGGATGGCCCCGCCCGGGATACCGAAGACGGTGTCGCACCCCACCTCTTCGAGAGAGCGGATGAGGGACTGCGCACCCGTGACGTGCTCAACTGCGGCGGGCTGGTGTCCGCCGGAACGGGGCCGCGGCTGCGGATGGTGGGCCCCGGTGGCCTGCTCGGTCATCGGCATTCTCTTCTCGAGGCTGAGGGTTTTACGAGGATTCGAAGGTGTGCCAGTGCAACAAAAAACCCCTCGTGCCAGGAGGCAAGCGAGGGGAGCGCGTCGGGTGTGCGAAGCGGGGACATGCTGGTCCCAGTTTCAGCCGACGCGCTTTCCAAGTACGAGAATTCGGGTGCGCATGGCATTGACCCTCCCTCCGGCGGGAGGGGGATGTCAAGCGGGTGGGACGGGCGTCTCATTATGTGAGCCTCTGTGGATGGCCATCGAGCCCCCGGGCGAACCACCGGCCAAGGCGGGCTGGGCCGCCCCGCCCGGTACTGGGAACGTACCGCGCACGAGCGCGCGGCGCAGCCTGTACTCGTCGAGCGGGCCGGAAAAGGCCGCTCCCTGGCCGTGTGTGCAGCCCATTGCGCGCAGCGCCATGACCTGCTCGGGGAGGTCGACCCCGTCGGCCACCGACTGCATGCCCAAATCATTTGCAATGCGCAACAAGCCAGCGGTGATCTTGTGGAGTCGGGCGGACTCGACCACACCCTCGACCAGGCCTCTGTCCAGCTTCAGGAAGTCCACGGGGAGCCGGCGCAGGGCGCTGATGGCCGCGTAGCCGCTGCCGAAGCCGTCCAGGGCGATCAGGACCCCCAGGCGGCGCAGGGCCGCCAGGCGCCGCTCCAGCTCGTCGAAGGGGACTCTGGGGTCGCTGTCGGCCAGTTCGATCACCAGGGCGCCGGACGGCAGCCCGTGGCGGTTCAGCAGGGCCTCCACGGAGCCGAGCGGCACGGCTCCCCCGGCTGCCGCCGGCCCCAGGTCCAGCAGCCGCTGCGCGCTCATCCGGACGGCCACCGGTACGTCGTGCCCGATCCGGTGCCGCTCGGCGGCCTGCCCCACGGCCTCCTCCAGCAGCCAGCGCCCCAGCTCGGCGGCCCGGGTGGGCGTGCCCCCGGGGAGCCCGCCGCGACCGTCCGGCCCTGCCGCCGCGCCCTCGCTGTACTCGGCCACCCGGAGGAATTCCGCGGGGGTGAACAGGATCCCCTGGGCGGAGCGCCAGCGGGCCTGCGCCGCCACGGCCGTGACCTCGCCGGTCGCCAGCGAGACCACGGGCTGGTGCAGCAGGGCGAACTCCCCGTCGTGCAGCGCGGTGCGCAGCCGCCCGGCGAGTTCCGCCTTCCGTACGACCTCGGCCTGCATCTGGGGCGCGTACAGCTCGACCCGGTCCTTGCCGCCCGCCTTGGCGCGGTACATCGCCAGATCCGCGTTGCGCATCAGGTCCGAAGGGGTGATGCCGGGGTCGGCGAAGGCCACGCCGATGCTGGCGGCGACCCGGACCTCGCTGCCGGCGATCCGGTACGGCTGGGACAGGGTGGTGCGCAGCCGGTCCGCGATCTCGTGCACCTGGTACTCGCGGGCACTGCGGTCGCGGCTGCCGTCGCCCAGGATCAGCGCCGCGAACTCGTCGCCGCCGAGGCGGGCCGCGGTGTCCCCGGCACGCACCGAGTCCTGGAGCCGGTGCGCGGCCTGGACGAGCAGCTCGTCGCCGGCCTGGTGGCCGATGGTGTCGTTGACCGCCTTGAATCCGTCGAGGTCGATGAAGAGCACGGCGGTGCTGTGGTCCCCCGCGCGCCGACCGGTCAGGGCCTGGCGGACCCGGCGGGTGAACAGCGCCCGGTTGGGCAGGTCGGTCAGCGGATCGTGCTCGGCGCTGTGCTGGAGCTGCGCCTGGAGGCGGACCCGCTCGGTGACGTCCCGGCTGTTGAGGATGAGGCCGCCCTGGTGGCGGTTGACGGTGGACTCCACGTTGAGCCATTCGCCGCTGCCCGACTTGAAGCGGCATTCAATGCGGGTGGTCGGCTCCTCGGCGGGCTGTGCGGCGAGGAAGCGGCGTACCTCGTGGACCACCCGGCCCAGGTCGTGCGGGTGGATCAGGGTGGCGAGCTCGGTGCCGACGAGCTCCTCGGCCTCGCGCCCGTAGACCCCGGCCGCGGCGGGGCTGACGTACCGCAGGGTCCCGGTGGGTGCGGCGATCATGATGACGTCGCTGGAGCCCTGGACGAGGGAGCGGAAGTGGTTCTCCTTCTGGGCCAGTTCCTGCGTCAGCGCGATGTTGTCGATGAGCATGATGCCCTGCCGGACGACGAGGGCGAGCACGACCGTGCAGCCGGTGAAGACGACCACCCGGTCGACCTTCCTGCCGTCGACGACGTTGTACAGGATGCCCAGGGTGCAGACGGCCGCCGCGAGGTACGGCGTGAGGGCGGGCAGCGAGCCGGTGATGGGGCGGCTGACGGGGCGGTCGGCGCGTGGAAGCCCCGGCGTCCCCGGGTCCGGGTGGATGCGCCGGGCGCCCCAGGGGGCGTACGCGAGCAGCAGCGAGCCGGCGAACCAGCCGGCGTCGAGCAGCTGCCCGGACTGGTATTCGGCGCTCAGCAGCGGCGAGGTGAACAGGGCGTCGCTGAGCACGGTCAGGGCCAGGGCCGCGATGGCGGTGTTGACGGCCGAGCGGTTGGCCTCGGAGCGCCGGAAGTGCAGGACCAGCACCATGGAGACGAGCGCGATGTCCAGCAGCGGGTAGGCGAGGGAGAGTGCGGCGCGCGGGACGCTGCCGGGGGCCCCGGACTGGGCGGTGCGCGCCGCGTGCGCGAGGGCCAGGCTCCAGGACAGGGTGAGCAGGGAGCCGCCGATGAGCCAGGAGTCGAGCCCGAGGCAGACCCAGCCGGCGCGGGTGACCGGGCGTTTGGCGAGGACGAGCAGGCCCACGATGGCGGGCGGCGCGAAGCAGAGGAACGCGAAGTCGGCGACCGAGGGCTTCGGCACGGCCTCGCCGAGGATCACCTCGTACCAGCCCCAGATGGCGTTGCCGCAGGCTCCCATGAGGGAGGAGAACGCGAAGAGCAGCCAGGCCGGACGCTCGCGGCTGTCGATGGCCCGTGCGTAGGTGTAGCAGGAGACGGCGGCGAGCAAGGCGGCGGCGCTGAGCCCGAAGTCGCCCATGATCTCGGCGAGTTCCTCGGAGCCCCAGCCGAGGGCGGCGCCGACGGCGTAACCGCCGCTGATCAGGGCGAGGAGGAGCTGCATCGCCAGGCTCCTGCCACCGCCGCCCGGGACGGGCTGCCTGGTCAGCAGCGCCGCCCCCGGGGTACTCACCGGTCCCCCTCGCCGGCTGGTTCCGGTGCGGTCCAGTCTCGGCAGCGTCGCCTCCGGCGGCTGTGCCGCATCGGATCCTTCGTCCATTGGCCGTACATCGCCCGTCGCCCCCCAAAGTGTCCGATCACTCACCAGCGCCAGACGAACGCGCTGCAGCCCCTTGGTCCGGACGATACACCACTTTCGTCACTCAGGGACATAGGTGGTCTACGCTCCGTTACCACGCGGGGAGTTGTGGCCACTGTGCGCGTCCGGACGGATGCGGAGCGTGCGCACAGCGCGTCACCCGGTGATCAGGACCGTGTTCTCGACGGGCTCCCCGTCGGCGAACCGGTGCAGCTGGCGGGCCACCAGGCGCTTCGCCCGTGGCTCGAACGCGGTGCTGCTGCCGCCGACGTGAGGCGTGATCAGGACATTCGGAGCATGCCAGAGCGGATGGCCGGCGGGCAGCGGTTCCGGGTCGGTGACGTCGAGTGCCGCGCGCAGCCGGCCCGACTCCAGTTCCGCCAGCAGCGCGGCGGTGTCGACGACGGGGCCACGCGCCACGTTCACCAGCAGGGCGCCGTCCTTCATGCCGGCGAGGAACGCGGCGTCGGCCAGGCCCCGCGTCGCATCGGTCAGCGGAGTGGAGAGGATCACCACGTCGGCCTGCGGGAGGAGCCGGGGCAGGTCGGCGTGCGCGTGCACCGGCCCGCGCGTGGTGGTGCGCGCCGAGCGTGCGACCCGTGCGACCCGCGCGCACTCGAAGGGCGCGAGCCGGTCCTCGATGGCCGCGCCGATCGATCCGTACCCGACGATCAGTACGGACTTGTCGGCGAGGGCGTCGTAGAAGCCGCCGCGCCACTCCTCGCGGTCCTGGCCGCGCACCATGCCGGGGATGCCGCGCAGCGAGGCGAGGGTGAGGGTGAGCGCCAGCTCGGCGGTGCTCGCCTCGTGGACGCCGCGCGCGTTGCACAGCCGTACGCCGGGGTGCAGGAGGTCGAGGCCGTCCAGGACGTGGTCGATGCCCGCGGTCAGCGTCTGTACGACCTTCAGATCCGGCATGCCGGCCAGCGGGCGCAGGGTGACCTCGGCGGACTTCATGTACGGGGTGACGTAGAAGACGCAGGCGGCCGGATCGGCCGGGAAGGTGTCCTCGCCGTCCCAGTGGCGGTAGCGGAAGGCGTCGGGGAGGCCCTCGATCTCTTCGGCGGGGAACGGGAGCCAGACGTCCGCTGTCTTTGCAGTCATGATCACGAGGCTATGCCAAGGCCAAAGGATCCTGATCAAGCCGTTAGTTTGTTTGCCGGACCGGGAGGAGGACGCACGGGTGGAGCGCAGGTCGATCGGGGCGGGGGCGCTGACGGTGGGCGCCGTCGGGCTCGGGTGCATGCCGATGAGCTGGGCGTACGCGCCCTCGCGGCGCCGCGGCGAGGAATCGCTGGCCACGGTGCACACGGCGCTGGACCTGGGGGCGAACCTGCTGGACACCGCCGACCTGTACGGGCCGTTCACCAATGAGCTGCTGCTGGGGCGGGTGCTGCGCGAGCGGCGGGCGGAGGCGTTCGTGTCCGCCAAGGTGGGGCTGCGGGCGGGCGAGCAGCACGTGGTGGCTGACGGTCGGCCCGGTTACATGCGGCGGGCCTGCGACGCCTCGCTGCGGCGGCTGCGGACGGACGTCATAGACCTCTACCAGCTGCACCGGGTCGATCCGGACGTCCCGGTGGAGGAGACCTGGGGGGCAATGGCGGAGCTGGTGGGTGCCGGGAAGGTGCGGTCGCTCGGGTTCTGCGCGCTGGGCGCGGGTGCCGGGCCGGGTGCGGGGCGGCGCGGGGACCGGGCGTACCGGGTGACCTTGGGGCACCTGGAACGGGTCCAGCAGGTGTTCCCGGTGAGCGCGGTGCAGGCCGAACTGTCGGTGTGGTCCCCGGAGGCTGCGCGGCAGCTGCTGCCGTGGTGTGCGGCGCGCGGGGTGGGGTTCCTGGCGGCTATGCCGCTGGGCAGCGGGTTCCTGACGGGGACGCTCAGGCCGGGCGAGGGCTTCGAGTGGGAGGACGTACGGGCGCGGCATCCGCGGTTCACGGCGGAGTCGATGGCGGCGAACCAGGTGCTGGTGGCGGGGCTGCGGCGGGTGGCCCGGCGGCACGGGCCGCAGGTGACGGCGGCGCAGGTGGCGCTGGCGTGGGTGCTGGCGCAGGGGCCGCATGTGGTGCCGGTGCCGGGGGCCGACCGGGCGCACTGGGCGGCGGAGAACGCGGGGGCGGCGGAGGTCAGGCTGACGGCGGGGGACCTGGCCGAGATCGCGGCCCTGCCGGCGGCGGTGGGAGCCTGGGACTGAGCGGGGCCCGGGTCCGGGTCGTGGCCGGGTCCGGCGCCGACACAACCACTCGATCGGGTGTACGAGTGGTGGAACTTCGGGAACTGCCGCAGCTGTTGAGGCAGATGAAAGGCACGATCGCAGGACCGAAGGGGAGCAGGACGATGCGATACGGACAGGCGCACAAGCTGTACGAGGGCCCGCGCACCCGGACCCGTGGAGTGCTGGCGGCATTCGCCCTGGCCGGATGCGGGGCTCTGCTGGCGGCGGGCTGCGCACCGGCGGGTGCCCCCGGCAGCAAGGCGGGCAGCTCACCACCCCGCGCGGCACCCACACCATCGGCGGCCGGCCCCGCAGGCTCCCCGTCCGGCTCGTCGGAGGCCGCCCCGCCGCCGGCCAAGGGCTCCGTGACGGTGGCGGGCGAGATCGCCAAGGACCTGGAGTCTCCGTGGGGCGTGGCCCCGCTGCCCGGCGGGGACCTGCTGGTCGCCTCGCGGGACAAGGGGACGATCAGCAGGGTCGCGGCAGCCACGGGCAAGGTGACGCCGATCGGCAAAGTGCCCGGGGTGGCCCCGGGCGGGGAGGGCGGGCTGCTGGGGCTCGCGCTGTCGCCCTCGTACGCCTCGGACCGCATGGTGTACGCGTACTTCACGACGGAGTCCGACAACCGCGTCGCCCGGATGCGCTACGACGAGCAGAGGGACCCCGGTCAGCAACTGGGCGCGCCGGACACGGTGTTCCGGGGCATCCCCAAGGGCCTGGTCCACAACGGCGGCCGGATCGCCTTCGGCCCGGACAAGATGCTCTACGCGGGGACGGGCGAGACCGGCGACACCGGGCTCGCGCAGGACAAGAAGTCGCTGGGCGGCAAGATCCTGCGGATGACCCCGGACGGGCAGCCGGTGCACGGGAATCCGGAGGCCGACTCCGTCGTCTATTCCTACGGGCACCGCAATGTGCAGGGCCTGGCCTGGGACAAGGACAAACGGCTGTGGGCGGCCGAGTTCGGCCAGAACACCTGGGACGAGCTGAATCTGATCGAGCCCGGAGCGAACTACGGCTGGCCGGAGGCCGAGGGGAAGGCGGGCAGGCCCGGCCTGCGTGATCCGGTGGCCGTGTGGAAGACCGACGAGGCCTCGCCGAGCGGGATCGCCTGGGCGCAGGGCTCGGTGTGGATGGCCGGGCTGAAGGGCGAGCGGCTGTGGCGGATCCCGCTGGCCGGGGCCGCTCCGGTGGCCGAGCCGGAGGCCTTCCTGACGGGGAAGTACGGCCGGCTGCGCACGGTGATAGCCCTCGGCGGGGACAGATTGCTGCTGGTCACGAGCGAGACGGACGGGCGCGGATCGCCGGAGGCGGGCGACGACAGGATCCTGACACTGACGGTGCGGTAACCGACGGGTCCCCGGTGGGGGGCGAAAGGCACGGTGGGCACGGTGTTCAACATGATCGAGGAGCTGTTCAACCCGGGGCGCAAGCACACGGACGAGGAGAAGAAGCGGCTGGAGCTGTCCCGGACCGACGTGAACGACGGCGATCCGGGGCGCGGTCCGATAGACCTCGACTCCGGCAAGGTGCTCATACGCCCGGCCGAGCAGCCCCCGCAGGAGTGAGGGGCGCGAACAGCCGCAGCCGGTGGGCGAGGGCCGCTGCTTCGCCGCGGCCGGCGACGCCCAGCTTGGCCAGGATGTTCGAGACGTGCACGCTGGCTGTCTTCGGGGAGATGAAGAGCTCCTCGGCGATCTGGCGGTTGCTGTTGCCCGCCGCGACCAGGCGCAGTACGTCGCGCTCGCGGCTGGTCAGGCCCAGGGCCTCGACGGGGTCGGTGTCCCGTGCGGGCAGGGCCGGGGGTGTGTCGGCCTCGGTGAGCGGGAGCCGGGCGCGCTGGGCGAGCAGGGCCAGGTCCTCGCGGAGCCTGCGGGAGCCGAGCCGGTCCGCGGTGGCGTAGGCCTCGCGGAGCAGGACGGCGGCGGTCTCGCGGCAGCCGCCGGAGGCCAGCAGGGCCTCGGCGAGCCGGTGGCGGGCGCGGGCCAGCAGGTACGGGCGCTCCAGCGGGCGGACGGCCTGCTCGACGGCGGCCCAGTCGGCGGCGGTGTCCCGGTCCTCGGCGCGCAGCAGCTCCGCGCGGAAGAACTCGGCGTGGGCGGTCCACACGGGCACCGGGGTGGCCAGGGCGCGGGCGGCGCCGCGGAGCACGTCCAGGGCGGCTTCGCGGCCGGCGTCGGCAACGGGGAGTCCCCGGGCGTCCGCCTCGGCGGAGGCGGCGGCGAGCAGCAGCGGCCAGGCGTAGCGGTGGTGGCCGAGCGGGAAGCCGTGGGCAACCGCATCTGCGATCTCCGCGCGGACGTCGGCTATCCGGCCCTCCCCCGCGGCCACGCCGACCGCGAGGCGGTAGAGCGGAATGCGGTGCTGGGGCTGGCTGTCGTGGGTGCCGAAGTGGGTGTGGGCGGCGGCGAGCCGGCCGGTCGCCTCGGTCGTTTCGCCGCGCGCCAGGGCCAGGTAGGACAGCCGTGCGGAGGCGGAGCCGCGCGGGGCCGCGCTCTGGCCGACGCTCAGGGCGCGCCGGGCGGCTTCGGCTGCCTCGTCCCAGCGGCCGAGGTTGTACAGGCTCTCCGCCATGTTCCCGCTGAGCCAGGCCTCGGTGTCCAGCAACCGGGCCTTCTTGACGAGTTCGACCCCTTGTTCGGCCAGTTCCACGGCTTCGCGGGACCGGCCCGTACTTTCCAGCTGAGAGGTGAGGTTGATATGTGCACGTCCCGCCAGCATGACGAACCCCAGCTCCGTGGCCCGCTCCCGGACCGCGTGCATCTCGGCGAGGCCGCGCTCGGCGTCGCCGGAGTCGGTGAGCAGGCAGCCCACCGTGATGCGGGCGTTGAGCTCGATCTCCTCGGCCCCGACCATGCGGGCGTAGTCGACGGCGCGTTCCGCGGCGTCGAGGTTGCCGGGGCCGGGGTTGTGGAGCATGCCCCAGCCCGCGGCCCGGACCAGGACCTCGGCGTGCACCTGGGACGGGGGCAGCCCCTTGACGAGCTCCTGTGCCTTGGCGAGCTCCTCCCAGCCGTCGCCACGGGCCAGGCTGGAGACGAGCCGGGAGCGCTCGGTCCAGAACCAGGCGGCCCGCAGCGGGTCCTGGTCCTCCTCCAGCAGGCGCAGCGCCGTCTTGGTGATCTTCAGGGCGCGTTCGCGTTCGCCGCCGAAGCGGGCGGCGACGGTCGCCTCGGCCAGCAGGTCGAGCCGCTGCAGCGGGGTGGTGGCCGGGTCGCAGCCGCACGGAGGGTACACATCGGTGTAGTCCACCGGGCGCAGCGCCTCGCGGACCTCCTCCGGCGCGCTCTCCCACAGGTCCAGCGCCCGCTCCAGCAGCCGCAGCTGTTCGGAGTAGGCGTGCCGGCGGCGGGCGGCGACCGAGGCGGCGAGGACGGCGGGCAGCGCCTTGGCGGCGTCGTTGGCGTGGTACCAGTAGCTGGCCAGCCGGATGACCCCCTCCTCGGCTCGGATCAGCGAGCCGTCGGCCTCCATGGCCTCGGCGTAGCGGCGGTTGACGCGGGCCCGTTCGCCGGGCAGCAGGTCGTCGCTGACGGCCTCGCGGACCAGCGAGTGGCGGAAGCGGTAGCCGTCGCCGTCGGTGGTGGCGAGGAGGATGTTGGCGCCGACGGCGGCCCGCAGGGCCTCGATCAGCTCGTCCTCCGTCAGCCCGGCGACGGCGCGCAGGAGCGGATACTCGACGGTGGAGCCGCCCTCGGCGACGATGCGCACCACGCGCTGGGCGGCGTCCGGCAGCACCTCGACGCGCACGAGCAGCAGGTCGCGCAGGGACTCGGTGAGTCCGGCGCGGCAGCCGCTCTCCCGGCAGGCGACGAGTTCCTCGACGAAGAAGGCGTTGCCGTCGGAGCGGTCGAAGACGGAGTCCACGAAGGCCTCGTCGGGCTGCGCGGCGAGGATGCCGGCGAGCTGGCGGCGCACCTCGGCCCGGTTGAAGCGGGGCAGTTCGATGCGCTGGACGGTGCGGAGCCGGTCCAGTTCGGCGAGCAGCGGGCGCAGCGGGTGGCGGCGGTGGACGTCGTCGGCCCGGTAGGTGGCGACGACGACGAGCCGGCCGCCGGCGAGGGTGCGGAAGAGGTAGGAGAGCAGGTGCCGGGTGGAGGTGTCCGCCCAGTGCAGGTCCTCCAGGACGAGGACGACGGTGCGGTCGGCAGCGAGCCGCTCCAGCATCCGGGCCGTCAGTTCGAAGAGCCGGGCGGTGCTCTCCTCGTCGTGCGGGCCGCGGGGGGTGTCGCCGAGTTCGGGAAGGATCCGGGCGAGTTCGTCCTCCTGGCCGGCGGCCGCGGCCGCCAACTCCCCCGGGAGCTGCCGGTGCAGGGTGCGCAGAGCCGTCGAGAACGGGGCGAAGGGAAGTCCCTCCGCCCCGATCTCCACACAGCCTCCGACGGCCACGACCGCACCGCGGCGGGCCGCTTCGCCGAGGAACTCCTCGGTGAGGCGGGTCTTTCCGACCCCGGCCTCGCCCCCGATGAGCATCGCCTGCGGCTCCTGGCCCGCGGCGCGGGCCAATGCGTCGGTGAGTACCGCCAGTTCGTCGGCTCGGCCGACGAACACCGGGCTGACAGATCTGGTCTCCACGTCGCCGAGCATCGCACAGGATCCCGGGCCGACGGCACTCGTTATCGGTGCGCTTCTCATCACGTGCCGGTCCACGCGTTTCGCGGCGCGGGCTACGCGGCGCGGGTGAAGCGGCTGCGCTGCCCGCTCACCGGCCCTTCGGGTTCCTGGCTGCGAGAGGAGGCGCGGCGCGCCTTCTTGGCCTCCTGGACCCGGCGGTATGCGTCTGCCTCGCGGATGAGGTCGGCGCGGCGGGCGGTGGCGATCTCGTACTCGAACATCTCGTACTCCCTGGTCTGCGTTTCTCGGCACCTCGTTCGGTGTGATCCAAGATTCGCGTCCCAGGGGGTGCCGGCACATCGGGCGCATGCCGCATCTGTACGGGGCAGGGGTCCTTAGGCCGCGGCCGAAGGACCCCGGGTCGGACCGGGAGTGCCTAGGAGGGGGGCTTAGGGGTGTCCTAGGCGGCCTTCGGGAGGGGAGCCAGGATGTCGAAGTACATGAGGCCGAAGAGCAGGACGCCCAGGGCGCCGAGCGCGACGGCGGCCCAGGAGACGGCGCGGACCCAGGTCGGGAGGGTGCGGCCGGGGGCGCCGAAGGCGGGGCGGGCCAGCACGAAGACGGCGAGGAGGAGGGCGAGGGTGGACAGGACGCCGTTGACGAGGGCGGTCATGTGCCAGGCGTCGCCGTACAGGGCCTCGATCTTCGCCTCGGTGGTGGCGGCGTTGACCGACTCGATCTGGCCCACGAGGGTCTGGCGCTCGGCTATGACGCGCGAGACCCAGCTGCCGCTGAGGGCGACGAGCCCGAGCCCGGCCGCGACGACGGCGGAGGCCGCGGCGCCGACGCCGTCGGACACCTTCTCGGTGTCGTCGAGGTCGTCGTGGAGCGCGTCCTCGAGCTCCTCGTCGGAGAGGGCGGGCTCGGTGGCCTCGGCGGTCTCCGCGGCGGGGGCGTCCTTGAGGTCGGCCTTGGCCTCGGCGGCCTCTGCGGCCTGGGGCTCGGCGGTGTCCGCCTCGGGAGCGGTCGGGTCGGCGGTCTTCGTGGTGTCCATGCGGGGCACCGTAGGCGGCTTGTCTGAGAGGTTTCTGAGAATGCGCCGACGCGGTCGGGCCGGGCCGGCCGCGGGCCCCGGACCGGGGCCGCGGCGGGTGGTGTCAGGCGGTGGGAGCAGGCGGCCACTCGTGGGCGAGGACGGCCCAGATCTCGGTGTTCTGGCGGACGCCGCGGTACGGGTAGGCCTCGCGCAGGACGCCCTCGCGGGTCATCCCGAGGCGCTCCGCGACGGCGAGGCTCTTCTTGTTGGCGGAGGAGGCGTGCCACTCGGCGCGGTGCATGCCGCGCTCGTGGAAGGCCCAGTCGATCAGGACGCGGCAGGCCTTGGACACCAGGCCCCGGCCAGCCGCCGTCGGCTCCAGCCAGCAGCCGACCTCGCAGTTGCCCGACTCGGCGTCGAAAGTCCGGAAGAGGACCCCGCCGACGAGGGTGCCGCCGACCCGGATGCCGTAGATCCGCCCGCCGTCGGCGGCCGTCTTCTGTGCGTATGTGGCGAGGAAGCCGCGCGCCGAGTCGAGGTCGGTGACGTAGTCGGCCAGGACGATGTGCTCGCCGATGAACTCCCGGCCGCGGTCCATGTGTGCCAGGAACTCCTCGGCGTGCCAGACCTCCAGCGGAAACAGCTGGGCGTCGTCGGCGAGGTCTATCGAGAACATGCGGCTTCTTCCTTGGGTCTCATACGGCGGGTTGCCGGATCACCGGGATGCGGTGGCGGGCTCGGCGCCGTCCTCGCTCGTGGCGGAGCCGGCACCGGGTCGCTGCGCCGGAAGTGTCGCACGCGAACGGCACTCGGGGGGCTCGATGCTGATCTTGGGCAGCCTGCGGTCCAGCCAGGCGGGCAGCCACCAGTTGGCGCCGCCGAGCATGTGCATCAGCGCCGGGACGAGGAGGGTGCGCAGCACGAAGGCGTCGAGGGCGACGGCTGCGGCGAGAGCGATGCCGAACATCGCGATGATCCGGTCGCCGCTGAGCACGAAGGCCAGGAAGACGGAGATCATGATGACCGCCGCGGAGTTGATCACCCGGCTGGTCTCGGCGAGACCGACGCGGACGGCCCGCCGGTTGTCGCCCGTCTCCAGCCACTCCTCGTACATCCGGCTGACCAGGAACACCTGGTAGTCCATGGACAGTCCGAAGAGGACCGACACCATGATCACCGGCAGGAAGGGCTCGATCGGACCGGCGCTGCCCAGGCCCAGCAGCTCACTGCCCCAGCCCCACTGGAAGATGGCGACGACGACGCCGAAGGAGGAGGCGACGGCCGCGACGTTCATGGCGGCGGCCTTGAGCGGAATGCCGAGGGACCGGAAGGCCAGCAGCAGCAGGACGCAGCCGAGGGTGATCACCACCCCGACGAACAGCGGCAGTTTCCCGACGATGACGTCGGCGAAGTCGTCGTAGCCCGCGGTCACACCGCCGACGTGGACGTCCATGGTGTTGCCGTGCCCGGCGCCCGGAATGACGTCCTCGCGCAGCGTCGTGACCAGCTCGCTCGTGGCCCGCGACTGCGGGGCGGAGTCCGGTATGACGGTCAGGACGGCGGTGTCCCCGCTCCGGTTGAAGACGGCCGGGCCGGCGGCGGCGACGCCTTCGGTCGCACGGAGCGCCTCGGCCAGGTGATCGACGGCTATCCGGTCCCCGGCGCCGTCGAGGCGGGAGACGACGGTGAGCGGACCGTTCATGCCGGGTCCGAAACCGTCGGCGAGCAGGTCGTAGGCCTTCCGTGTGGTGGAGCCGGCCGGGTTGTTGCCCTGGTCGGAGGTGCCCAGGTGAAGCGAGAAGGTGGGCAGCGCCAGCACCACCATGACCAGCGCGGCGACGGCGCCGAGCAGTTTGGGGTGCCGCTCCACGAAGGCCGACCAGCGGGCGGCGAACCCGGTGGGCGTCTCGGGCCGCGGACCCTCGGCCGCGAGCCTGCGGCGCTCACGGCGCGAGAGGGCGCGCATGCCGATGTACGAGAGGAGGGCGGGCAGCAGCGTGACCGAGGCGGCGACGGTCAGCACCACCGTGAGGGAGGCGGCTATCGCGACGCCGTTCAGGAAGTTCAGCCGCAGCACCAGCATGCCGAGCAGCGCGATGCAGACGGTGGCCCCGGCGAAGACGACGGCCCGGCCGGTGGTGGCGACGGCCCGCTCGGCCGCCTCCTCGACGGGCAGGCCGCGCATGAGGCCCTTGCGGTGCCGGGTCACGATGAACAGCGCATAGTCGATGCCTACGCCGAGCCCGACGAGGGTGCCGAGCATCGGGGCGAAGTCGGCGACGGGCATGGCGTGCCCGAGGAGCGTGATGCCGAAGTAGGCGGTGCCGACGCTGACCAGGGCGGTCGCGATGGGCAGCAGGCTCGCGGCGAGCGAGCCGAAGGCGAGGAAGAGGACGAGGGCCGCGACGGCCACGCCGATGACCTCGGCGACGTGCGCGGTGGGCGCCTCGGTCAGGGCGATCGCCCGGCCGCCGAGCTCGACCTGGAGGCCGTCCGCCTCGGTGGCGGGGTTCTTCGCGGCGTCGACGACGGCCTCGGCCTGCGCCTTGGGTACGGAGTCGGCCTGCTGGTCGAACGTCACCACGGCATAGGCGGTGCGCCCGTCGGGGCTGATCTGCGCGACGCTCTCGGGCCCCGCGCCGTAGGGGCCGGCGACCGAACCGACGCCGGGGAGCGCGGCGATGGCGTCGAGGGCCTCGGTCATGCGCTGCTCGACGTCGGGAGTCCGGACGCTCTGATGCTCCGGGGCCCGCCACACGATGGTGTCGGTGTCACCGCCGTGGCCGTGGAAGCCCGCCCGCAGGAGGGCATGGGCACGGCTGGACTCGGTGCCCGGAACCTCGTAGTCGTTGGAGAACGCCGATCCGGCGGTCCCTGCTGCCGCGGCGGCGGTCCCGAGCGCCAGCAGCCACAGGAGAACGGCTATCAACCGGTGCCGCAGGCACCACCGTGCGATCGCTGCCAACGGACGTGCTCCCTGGTGGTTCGGATCTTCACCGGGAGCTGCCCGACGCAAAGACACTGGAACTCGTGAAGGCCGGAAGCCCGGGGGATCGCCCCGGGTATCGGCCAAGATGGTATACACCGCCACGATCCCAGCGTTTCGTGATCGTTGGCCCCTTTCGTGTGCATCGTCACAGGGGCGCGGAGCCGCACGGGACCAAGGTCATCCGCTCGACGGGCCGTCCGGCTCGTCGGCCCGGTAGCCCGGGACGGAGGGCCACCTGACGGTGAGGACCACCGCGTCCTCCTCCGCGTACCAGGAGTGGTCGACTCCGCGGCCCCAGACGACGTAGTCCCCCTGCTCGGCGAGGACGACGGTCCGGCCGGGGAACTCCAGCCGGAAGCGCCCGCTGATCAGCACCTGCAGCGCGGTGCGCTCCTCGCCCCGCACCCACTGGGCCCGCTCGTCGCCCTTCGGGTGGACTCCCCACTTGATCTCCACGTCCTTGCTGTGGCGCGGATCGGCGGGGTCCTTGAAGTGGCCGAGGAGCCAGCCGCGGTCGGTGGCGGCGTCCGGGGTGGCCTTGCCGGTGTAGATGGAGTCGTCGTTCACGGGGTGAGGCTAATGCAGTTGTGCGGGCGGGCTGGCGGCTGGTGAGCTGGGCCGATGACGATGAGTCCTGACGAACTACTGAAGGTACGGGACCGGTACGACCGGGAGATGCGCCGCGACGCACTGCCGGACGCCGCGGAGGCCAGGGTGGAACGGGCGGGGGCGGTGGTACGGCAGACCGTGCCCGGACCGGGGTGGAACGGCGTGCTCTGGTCCGACCTCGACGAGGAGACGGCGGACGCGGAGATCGCGGCGCAGGTGGCGTACTTCGCGGGGCGCGGGGCCGGCGACTTCGAGTGGAAGCTGTACGACCACGACCGGCCGGCGGATCTCGGGGACCGGCTGCGCGCGGCGGGCTTCGTCCCGGAGCCGGCCGAGACCCTGCTGGTGGGGCGGGTGGACGAACTCGCCGCACTGCCGGTGGAGCCGCCGGAGGGGGTCACCCTGCGGGTGGTGACGGACGAGGCGGGCGTCGACCTGATGATGGACGTGCACGCGAAGGCCTTCGGAACGGAGCGCCCCCGGATCCGGCACCTGCTGCTCACCCTGCTCAAGGAAGAGCCGGAGACCGTCGCGGCGGTGGTGGCGATGGCCGGGGACACCCCGGTCAGCGCGGCCCGCATGGAGATGCGCCCGGGCTCCTCCTTCGCGGGCCTCTGGGGCGGCGGCACCCTCCCGGAGTGGCGGGGCCGCGGCATCTACCGCCTCCTGGTCGCCCACCGGGCCCGCATCGCAGCGGAGCGCGGCATCCGCTACCTCCAGGTGGACGCGTCGGACGACAGCCGACCGATCCTGGAACGCCTGGGCTTCACACGCCTGGGCACGACGGTGCCGTACGTCTGGACCGGGACCGCGTAGCCGCCCCCGCAGGGCACGGCCCACTTGGCCCGCGGGCCTTCCGGCCCCGGCGTCTCCCGGGCAAGATCGAGCCATGGAACGCATTGGACCGCCGCTGACCGGCGAAGAGCGCGAGACCCTGCGCGCGTACCTCGACTACCACCGGGCCACCCTCGCCTGGAAGTGCGAGGGCCTCACCGACGAGGAACTGCGGCGCCCCTCGTCGCCGCCCTCCGCCCTCTCCCTGCTGGGCCTGGTCCGGCACATGGGTGAGGTCGAGCGGCACTGGTTCCGCCGCACCCTGAACGGCGAGGAGCTTCCCCACCTCTGGTCCGACACCCACGACTTCCAGGCCGCCTACGACGCCGCCGGCGCCACCCGCGAGGAGGCGTTCACCGCCTGGGAGGCGGAGGTCGCGCACGCCCGCCGCATCGAGGCGGCCGCCGAGTCCCTCGACGTGACGGCGTACGTGGCCAGTTGGAAGGAGGAGGCCTCACTGCGCCTCGTCATGCTGCACCTGATCCACGAGTACGCCCGCCACAACGGCCACGCCGACTTCCTGCGCGAGGCCGTCGACGGCGCCACCGGAGCCTGACGCACCCGGCGGGGCCGCCTGGCCCCGTCGGGCCCTCAGCCCCGCAAGCCCTCAGGCTCGCAAGCCCGCAGGCCCGCAGGGCCCGAAGGCCCGTCAGGCGGCCCGCCAGTAGCCCAGACCGTTCACGCGCTGCTTCGGCAGGGCCAGTTCCTTGCGCAGGTACGCCGTCAGCGTCCGTGTCGTCGCCGTGTCGCAGGCGAGCCAGACGTACGCCGACGCCGGGTCCGCAACGAGCTCCGGGAGCTCCGTCTTCACCTGCTCCACCAGTGCCGAGCCCGTGCGCTCGACCCGCCTGATCTCGTGCCGGGCCGGGTCCAGCCGTACCGGCAGGTCGGCGTCCGACGCGTGCTGCGTCTCCAGCCAGATCGTCGCCGGGGTCTGCGGGTAGGCGTCCAGCAGGGAGTTGATCGCCGGGACCGAGGCCGGGTCGCCGATCACCAGCAGCCGCTCGGGCTCGGGCGCCGGGGCGGTGAAACCGGTCCCCTGGACGGTGGCCTCGATGGTGTCGCCCGGCTTCGCGGCCCGCGCCCATGCACTCGCGGCACCGTCGTGGAGCGCGAACTCCAGGCTGAACGTGCCCGCCGCCGGATCCGGGTCGACCAGGGTGTACGCCCGCGTGTGCGGCTTGCCGGCGCTCTCGAACCACAGCCGCACCCACATCGTCGGGTGGAGCGACTCGCCGGCCGCCGCGAGCAGTCCGCCGTCCGTCACGTGCACGCGACGGTAGTGCTCCGTGACGTCCTCCGCGCCCGTGACCGTGAACGTGAAGTCCTTGCCCCGCAGAAGCCGAAGGACCACGCCCTCCCAGCCCTTGCCGACGCCTCCCATGTGTGACCACCCCTCCCTTGAGCCCCTATAGTTAGGGCAGCCTAACCTAATACACTGGGGGATGAGTGTGAGCCTTGTGATCAACGCGGACGACGCCGACGCGAACACCACCGGAGCGGGCGCCACCGGAGCCGAAGCCACCGGAGCCGAAGCCTTCGAGCTCTACCGCGACGACTGGGGCATCCCCCACCTCCGCGCCGCCGACGCCGACCGCCTCGCCTACGCCCAGGGCCATACCACCGCCCTCGACCGCGCCTGGCAGCTGGAGGTCGAGCGCCACCGCGCCCAGGGCTCCAGCGCCGCCTTCCTCGGCCCGGAGTCCGTCGCCTGGGACCGGTTCGCCCGCCTGTCCCGGCTCGCCGACACCGCCCGCCGCTGCCACGAGGCACTCGACCCCGACACCGCCGCCTGGGTGCGGGCCTACGTGGACGGCGTCAACGACGGGCTGGCCGAGGGCGCCGCCCGCGACGAGCGGTTCGCCCGCACCGGCCACACCCCCACCCCGTGGGAGCCTTGGGTCCCCCTCGCCATCTGGATCGCCACCCACATCCTCTTCGCCGGCTTCGCCACCAAGCTGTGGCGCGAGCGCGTGGCCCGCGCCCTCGGCGACGAGGCCGTCACCCTCTTCGCCACCGACGGCCCCGGCACCGCCGGCAGCAACGGCTGGCTGGTCCCCGGCGACCGGACCGCCACCGGCTCGGCGATCATCGCGGGCGACCCGCACCGGTTCATCGAGGACCCGGGCGTGTACCAGCAGATACGGCTCTCCTGCCCCGAGTACGACGTCCTCGGCCTGGCCGTCCCCGGCATCCCCGGCCTCGGCCACTTCGGGCACACCGGCAGCGCCGCCTGGGCGATCACCAACGCCATGTCCGACTACCAGGACCTGTACGCCGAACAGCTCCGCACCGCCCCCGCCGCCCCCGGCGTGATCGAGGCCCTCGGCCCCGACGGCGCATGGGAGCCCGTCGCCCGGCACACCGAGACCGTCGCCGTCGCCGGCGCCGACCCGGTCGAGGTCGAGGTCCTGGAGACCGCGCGCGGCCCCGTCATCATCCGGGACGAGACGGACGGCGGCGGCCAGACCCTCGCCCTCCGCTACCCGCCCCGCGTCCGCCGCGACCTCGGCTTCGCCGTCCTGCCCGCCCTGCTGCGCGCCCGTACCGTCGCCGACATCGACCGCGCCTTCGACGGCTGGGCCGAGCCCGTCAACGTCGTCCACGCCGCCGACGCCGAGGGCGGCCTGCTGCACCGCGTCGCCGGCGCGGTCCCGCTGCGCCACCGGGCCAACCGGCTGCGCCCGGTGCCCGCCTGGGATCCGCAGTACGCCTGGCAGGGCTGGGCCGAGACCCCCGCCGAGCCCGTGCAGGCGTTCGCCGTCATGGCCAACGCGCGCGGCATCGCCTCGCCACTCGGCGTGGAGTTCGCGCCCCCGCACCGCGCCAACCGCATCCGCGAGCTGCTCTCCGGCTCCGCGGACTGGACCCCGAAGGCGATGGCCGACGTACACCGGGACACCTACCTGGCCTCCGCCGAGCCGCTGCTGGCCCTGCTGCCCGGACTCGACGACCTCTCCCCCGAGGCCGCCGCGCTGCGCACCCGGCTGCTCGCCTGGGACCGCCACATGGCGGCCGAGAGCACCGACGCGACCGTCTTCTCGGCTTTCCGGACCGCGACCGTACGCCGCTTCGCCGCCGACCCCGTCTTCGCCGGACTCGCCGACGCCCCCTGCGGCCCGGAGGTGTTCCACCCCTGGCTGTACCTGGTCCCGAAGATCGGCTACGCCCTCGAAGGCCTGCTGACCACCACCCTCCTCCCCGGCCTCGACCGCGCGGCCCACGTCCGCGCCGCCCTGGAGGAGACGGCCGCCGCCGCCCGCCCCGACGCCCCCTGGTCGGAGGTCCACCGGCTGGCCCCCTGGTCGGCGCTCCCCGACCCGGAGGCCGAGTGGCCCGGCCTCGGCGGCGACCACGACTGCGTCAACGCCACGTCCACCGTCCCCGGGTTCACCGATCTCACCGCCCGTGCATCGTCGGCCCGTTACGTCTGGGACCTGGCCCGCCGCGAGGACAGCCTCTGGGCGGTCCCGCTCGGCGCGGACGGCGTCACCGGCTCGCCCCACCACCGCGACCAGCTGCCGTTCTGGGCGCAGTGCGAACTCGTCCCCGTCGTCACCGACTGGACCCGCCTCACGAAGGAAACCTCCAGATGACCACGTCCACCCGCCGCCCCGTGCACACCCAGCTCGTCGAGGGCTTCGGCACGGTCACCATCACCCCCGTCGACCCCGCCGGGGACGCGGCCCTGATCCACAGCTGGGTCACCCAGGAGCGCGCCGCCTTCTGGGGCATGAGGGAGGCCGGCCGCGAGCTGGTCCAGGAGATCTACGAGGACGTCGACAGACGCACCACGCACCACGCGTTCATCGTCAGCCGCGACGGCGAGCCGGTCGGGCTCTTCCAGACGTACGACTGCGCCGAGGACCGCGTCGGCGAGTGCTACGAGGTCCAGCCGGGCGACACCGGCGTGCACCTGCTGATCAGCCCCGCCCATGGGTCGCCCCAGCACGGCTTCAGCGCCGCCCTGATGAGCGCCTTCATGGGGTTCGTCTGGTCCGACGGCCGCACCCGCCGCGTGGTCGCCGAGCCGGACGCCCGCAACGAGAAGGCCATCGCCCGCCTCGAGCGCACCGGCTTCGTGCTCGGCCCGGAGATCGAGCTCCCCGAGATCGACCTGCCCGAGGTCTACCTGCCGGCCAAGCAGGCCCGCCTCGCCTTCCTCAGCGCCCCGCGGGCCCGCTGACCGGGCGTCACGCCCACGGAGACGACGGAGGCCCCGCACCGACAGGTGCGGGGCCTCCGGGCGTTCAGGCAGGAGGGGGTCAGCCCTCGGTCACGCCCAGGCGCTCCAGGATGAGCTCCTTGACGCGGGCAGCGTCGGCCTGGCCGCGGGTGGTCTTCATGACCGCGCCGACCAGGGCGCCGACGGCGGCGACCTTGCCGCCACGGATCTTGTCGGCGATGGCCGCGTTGCCCGCGATGGCCTCGTCCACGGCCGCGCCGAGCGCGCCCTCGTCCGAGACGACCTTCAGGCCGCGCTTCTCGACGACCTCGTCCGGGGTGCCCTCGCCGGCGAGGACGCCCTCGAGGACCTGGCGGGCCAGCTTGTCGTTGAGCTCACCGGCCGCGACCAGGGCCGCGACGCGCGCGACCTGGGCCGGGGTGATCGGCAGCTCGTCGACGACGACGCCCTGCTCGTTGGCGTTGCGGGCCAGCTCGCCCATCCACCACTTGCGGGCGGCCGTCGAGTCGGCGCCGGCCTCGATGGTGGCGACGATGGAGTCCACCGCGCCCGCGTTGAGGATCGACTGCATGTCGTGCTCGTTCACGCCCCAGTCCTCGCGGAGCCGGTTGCGGCGCACGCGCGGCATCTCGGGCAGGCCGCCGCGCAGCTCCTCGACCCAGTCGCGGGCCGGGGCGACGGGGACCAGGTCGGGCTCCGGGAAGTACCGGTAGTCCTCGGCGTTGTCCTTGATGCGGCCGGCGGTGGTGGAGCCGTCCTCCTCGTGGAAGTGCCGGGTCTCCTGCACGATCGTGCCGCCGGACGAGAGCACCGCCGCGTGGCGCTGGATCTCGAAGCGGGCCGCGCGCTCGACGGAGCGCAGCGAGTTGACGTTCTTCGTCTCGCTGCGGGTGCCGAACTCGGACTCGGGGGTCGGGCGCAGCGACAGGTTCACGTCGCAGCGCATCTGGCCCTTGTCCATCCGGGCCTCGGACACGCCGAGCGCCTTGATGACCTCGCGCAGCTCGGCGACGTACGCCTTGGCGACCTCGGGGGCCCGCTCGCCCGCGCCCTCGATCGGCTTGGTGACGATCTCGATGAGCGGGATGCCGGCGCGGTTGTAGTCCAGCAGGGAGTGGGACGCGCCGTGGATACGGCCGGTGGCGCCGCCGACGTGCAGCGACTTGCCGGTGTCCTCCTCCATGTGGGCGCGCTCGATCTCCACGCGGAAGATCTCGCCGTCCTCCAGCTGTACGTCGAGGTAGCCGTTGAAGGCGATCGGCTCGTCGTACTGGGAGGTCTGGAAGTTCTTCGGCATGTCCGGATAGAAGTAGTTCTTCCGGGCGAAGCGGCACCATTCGGCGATCTCGCAGTTCAGCGCGAGGCCGATCTTGATGGCCGACTCGACGCCGATCGCGTTGACGACGGGCAGCGAGCCGGGCAGACCGAGGCAGGTGGGGCAGGTCTGCGAGTTGGGCTCGGCGCCCAGCTCGGTCGAGCAGCCGCAGAACATCTTGGTCTTGGTGCCGAGCTCGACATGGACCTCGAGGCCCATGACGGGGTCGAACGAGGCGAGAGCGTCCTCGTACGACATCAGTTCGGTGTAGGTGCTCACGGTGAAACTTTCCCTCTCAGCCCAGCAGGACGTCGTCGTCGCCCAGGCGCTTCAGCTCGCGGTACAGGATCGCGAGGCCGGTGACGATGGCGGCGGCGGACACGGCGGCGTCGACCAGCTTCAGCACGTCGTGCTCGCTGCGGGCCTTCTTGACCTGCTTGATCACGCTGATCGCGCCGAAGGCGGTGGTGCCGATCGACAGGTAGGTGCCGGTCTTGGACTTCTTGAAGCCCTTGGCCTTGGTCAGTGCACTGGTGCTCACAGGGACGGTGCCTCCTCAAGCAGCGGGTGACCCCAGCGCTCGACGAAGGCTGCCTCCACGGCGGCGCCGACCTTGTACAGCCGGTCGTCCTTCATCGCCGGGGCGATGATCTGGAGCCCGACCGGCAGGCCGTCCTCCGGTGCCAGGCCGCAGGGGAGCGACATGGCGGAGTTGCCGGCCAGGTTGGTCGGGATGGTGCACAGGTCCGCGAGGTACATGGCGAGGGGGTCGTCGGTGCGCTCGCCGATGGCGAAGGCGGTGGTCGGGGTCGTCGGGGAGACGATCACGTCGACCTGCTCGAAGGACTTCTCGAAGTCCTTGGTGATGAGCGTGCGGACCTTCTGGGCGGAGCCGTAGTACGCGTCGTAGTAGCCGGAGCTCAGCGCGTACGTACCGAGGATGATGCGGCGCTTGACCTCGTCGCCGAAGCCGGCTTCGCGGGTGAGCGCGGTGACGTCCTCGGCGGACCTGGTGCCGTCGTCGCCGACGCGCAGGCCGTAGCGCATGGCGTCGAAGCGGGCGAGGTTCGAGGAGCACTCGGACGGCGCGATGAGGTAGTACGCGGCCATCGCGAGGTCGAAGGAGGGGCAGTCCAGCTCGACGATCTCGGCGCCCAGCTCCTTGAGGAGCTCGACGGACTCGTTGAAGCGCTGGACGACGCCGGCCTGGTAGCCCTCGCCGGCGAACTGCTTGACGACACCGACACGCATGCCGGCGACGGAGCCGTTGCGGGCCGCCTCGACGACCGGCGGGACCGGGGCGTCGATGGAGGTGGAGTCCAGCGGGTCGTGGCCGGCGATGACCTCGTGGAGGAGCGCCGCGTCCAGGACCGTACGGGCGCAGGGGCCGCCCTGGTCGAGGGAGGAGGAGAAGGCGACCATGCCGTAGCGGGAGACACCGCCGTACGTGGGCTTCACACCGACCGTGCCCGTGACGGAGGCGGGCTGGCGGATGGAGCCACCGGTGTCCGTGCCGATCGCGAGGGGGGCCTGGAAGGCGGCCAGCGCGGCCGCGGAGCCGCCGCCGGAGCCGCCGGGGATCCGGGTGAGGTCCCAGGGGTTGCCGGTGGGCCCGTACGCGCTGTTCTCGGTGGAGGACCCCATGGCGAACTCGTCCATGTTGGTCTTGCCGAGGATGACGACGTCGGCTTCCTTGAGCTTGCGCGTCAGGGTGGCGTCGTACGGCGGGATCCAGCCTTCGAGGATCTTCGAACCGACGGTGGTCGGGACCCCGACGGTGGTGAAGATGTCCTTGAGGGCGAGCGGGACGCCGGCCAGCGGGCCGAGCTTCTCGCCGCGCTCGCGCTTGGCGTCGACGGCGCGCGCCTGGGCGAGGGCGCCCTCGCGGTCGACGTGCAGGAAGGCGTGGACCTTCTCGTCGGTCGCGTCGATGCGGGCCAGGTGGGCCTCGGTGACCTCGACGGCCGTGAGCTCGCCGGAGGCGATCTTCTCGGCGGTCCGGGCTGCCGTGAGCTTGATGATCTGGTCAGTCATGGTTGTTAGTCCTCCCCCAGGATCTGCGGCACCTTGAAACGCTGCTGCTCCTGGGCGGGAGCGCCGGAAAGCGCCTGCTCGGGGGTGAGCGACGGTCGGACCTCGTCCGCGCGCATGACGTTCGTCAGCGGCAGCGGGTGGGAGGTCGGCGGGACGTCTTGGTCGGCGACCTCGGAAACGCGGGCGACCGCGCCGATGATGTCGTCGAGCTGTCCAGCGAAGTGGTCGAGCTCTTCGCTCTTCAGCTCCAGACGTGCCAGCCGAGCGAGGTGGGCAACCTCCTCGCGCGTGATGCCAGGCATGCAGCGATCCTCTGGGGGTGGTGAGTGTGTAGTTTCGTGCCCAATCCTATGGGGCCGGGCCCCGGACCCACGAAACCGTTTCCCACCGGGAGTCCCTGCGGGCCCTGGCGCCGGCCGCCGCGTCGGCTACTGGGCCGGGGTTTCCGTGCGGGTCGGGGAGGCCGAGAGTTCCGCCGTGATGTCCGCCGGGCGGCGCCAGCCGCGTTCGCCGCGGGCCAGGAGCCAGGCCGTGGCCTCCTGCGGGGGCATCGCGGCCGCGACCAGCCAGCCCTGGACGGCGTCGCAGCCCAGGTCGCGCAGGCGCTCCCAGGTCTCGTCGTCCTCCACGCCCTCGGCGACGACGAGCAGTCCCAGCGAGTGCGCCAGGTCCACCGTGCAGCGCACGATCTCCGCGTCCTGCGCGTCCACCGCGAGCCGCGCCACGAACGAGCGGTCGATCTTCAGCTCGCTGACCGGCAGCCGCCGCAGGTGCACCAGGGAGGAGTAGCCCGTGCCGAAGTCGTCGAGCGACATCTTGACGCCGTGGCCCGTCAGGCCCGCCATGGTGTCGGCCGCGCGCTGCGGGTCCTCCAGCAGGACGTGTTCCGTTATCTCCAGCTGGAGCCCGCTCGCCGGGACCCCGTGCCGGGCCAGCCGGGCCGCGACCGCGCCCGCGAAGCCGGGCGTGTGGACGTCGCGCGGCGAGACGTTGACGGCGACGGGGACCTTCAGGCCCTGCGCCCGCCACCGCGCCACCTGGGCGAGGGCCGTCTCGAGGACGTACTCGGTGAGGTGCGGCATGAGCCCCGAGGTCTCGGCGATCGCGATGAACTCGTCCGGCGAGACCCGGCCCCGCTCCGGATGCACCCAGCGCACCAGGGCTTCGAGCCCGGCCACCTGGCCGTCGAAGCGGACCTTGGGCTGGTAGTGGAGTTCCACTTCACCGGCGTCGAGGGCCCGCCGCAGATCGCCGAGGAGGCCGAGGCGGTCGGGGGTGTTGCTGTCCCGCTTGGACTCGTACACCTCCACGCCCGTACGGTCCCGCTTCGCCTGGTACATCGCGACGTCGGCGCGGCGCAGCAGCCCCTCCGCGTCCAGCGCGTGGTCGGGGAAGACGGCGAGGCCGGCGCTGGCCTCCAGGACGAGGGTCAGGCCGTCCAGGTCGAGGGGCGAGCTGAGCTCGGCGACCAGGTGGCGGGCGACCCGCTGGGCGCTGGTGGTGGAGTCGGCGACGGGCAGGAGCACGGCGAACTCGTCACCGCCGAGGCGGGCGGCCTCGGCGTCCTCGGGAAGGGCCTGGCGGAGCCGGTCGGCGATCTGGAGGAGCAGCCGGTCGCCGGCGAGGTGGCCCAGCGTGTCGTTGACCGCGCGGAACCGGTCCAGGTCGATCAGCACAAGAGCTGACCGGGTGCCCAAACGTTCAGCCTCGTCCAGAGCGGACCACGCCCGCTCCAGGAGCCACTGCCGGTTCGGCAGCCCGGTCAGCGGATCGCGCAGCTGTTCCTCGGCGCGCGCCCGGGCGATCCACAGGGTGGAGTCGAGGGCGATCAGCGGTACGGCGAACAGCGGCAGCAGCACCGGCTGCGTCACGGCGACCACGCAGATCAGCGGGGCGATGCCGAGCAGGGCGACGGCTACTAAGGCCTGCCGGAGCAGGGCCGTGCGGGCGACGGTGGGCAGGGCGCCGCCGCGCGGGGTCAGCGCGAGCCACAGCAGCACCTTGGTGACCAGCAGGTAGGCCAGGGCCACCAGGACGATCTCGGGGACCGCCTCCGGCCCCCAGGTGGTGGGCCGCCACGGCGTCTCGACGCTCGGCGCGTCGCCGAACGCGGCGAGTACGAGGGCCCCCGCGCCGATGCCGAGGATGTCGGTGGCGCCGTGCAGCAGCCCTTGGCGCCAGCGGTGCCGGCGCGCGGCCCCGACCAGGGAGACCACCGCGAGCGAGACGAGTCCCGCGGGCACCCACCCGTACAGGATGAGCACGCCGAGGGTGAGGGCCGCGCCCGACCCGGTGCCACCCCACCAGCGGTCCCGGCCCAGCGCGACCAGGTGGCCGACGATGATGCCGGTCAGCAGGGCGAGCGCCCAGCCGACCGGGCCGCCGGGGAACAGGGCATGACGGTCACTCAGCCCGGAGACGATGCCGGCCGCGAGGACCACGGCGGACAGGCCCACGACGATGAAGGGCAGCACGGTGCGCTGCGCCGCTCCGCCCGATCCCGCGCCGGTGTCGAGCGGGTGGGTGTCCGGCGTCCTGGAACGCAGGACACCGAGTCGGCCCGCCCGCATGGACGGGATCTCCCCGCCGACATCAGGTGACGGGTCGGCGCTTTCGGTGGGTTTCATGCCCGTCCCTCTCACAGCCGGCAATGCCGATGCCACGCGATGGCCCCGATGTCATGCCATCACGGCTGGAATCGCATCACGCAGCCGTGCACGACAGGCGCACCCCTCAACAGTAGGACGCGAGAGGCTCCCAGGGGCAGCGGTCGGCGGCGGTTGCCCGAATGCGACCCAGCCATCCTCATCAGTACGGTATCCGCCGAACGGGTGAGTTTGGACCAGGATCCTCGGGTCACCCATCCGATGATCCGACAGGTCACCGCCCTGCGAACAGCCCTGTACCAGCCTTTTACCACCGGGCGTTGCGCCGGGCGTGCGCCCGCCCGTACGGCCGCACACCACGCATCCGTTCGCCTGTGCCGCTTTTCCCGTACGCGTCCCGCCGTGTCGTTCAGGGGTTGTTACTCCGCTTCGGCGGCGCCGTCCACCGGGAGCGCCGCCTCGCGTGCCGCGTCGGGGCCCTGTTCGAGGAGCACCGCGAAGCCCGCGTCGTCGAGGACGGCCAGCTTCAGCTGCATCGCCTTGTCGTACTTGGAGCCCGGGTTCTCACCGACCACGACGAAGGAGGTCTTCTTCGAGACGGAGCCGGTCACCTTGGCGCCGCGGCTCTGCAGGGCCTCCTTCGCGCCGTCCCGCGTGTGGCTCTGCAGAGTGCCGGTGACGACGACGGTCAGGCCCTCCAGCGGGCGCGGGCCCTCCTCCTCGCCGGAACCTTCCTCCTCCATCCGGACACCGGCCTCCCGCCACTTGCGCAGGATCTCCTGGTGCCAGTCCTCGGCGAACCACTCCTTCACCGAGGCCGCGATGATCGCGCCAACGCCGTCGGTCGCGGCCAGCTCCTCCTCGGTCGCCTGCTCGATCCGCTCGATCGAGCGGAACTCGCGGGCGAGCGCCGCCGCCGCGACCGGGCCGACGTGACGGATCGACAGACCGTTGATCACGCGGGCCAGCGGCTGGCTCTTGGCTGCCTCGATGTTCGCCAGCATGGCCAGCGTGTTGGCCTTGGGCTCGCCCTCCTTGTTGGCGAAGAAGGTGACGACCTTCGGCTCGCCGGTCTTCGGATCGATCTTGGGCTGACCCGAGTCCTGATCCCGCACGTAGGACGTGATGGGGAGCAGCTGCTCCAGGGTGAGGCTGAAGAGGTCGCCCTCGTTCGCCATCGGAGGGACCGACGGCTCCAGGGGCTGGGTGAGCGCGGCCGAGGCGACATACCCGAAGTTCTTGACGTCCAGGCAGGCGCGGCCGACCAGATAGAAGAGCCGCTCGCGCAACTGCGCCGGACAGGTACGGGCGTTGGGGCAGCGGAGGTCGATGTCGCCCTCCTTCATCGGCCGCAGCGCCGTCCCGCACTCGGGGCACTCGGCCGGCATGACGAACTTGCGCTCGGTGCCGTCGCGCAGGTCCACCACGGGGCCGAGGATCTCGGGGATGACGTCGCCGGCCTTGCGCAGCACCACGGTGTCCCCGATGAGCACGCCCTTGGCCTTGACGACCTCCTGGTTGTGCAGGGTCGCGAACTCGACCTCCGAGCCGGCCACCGTCACCGGCTCCACCTGCGCGTACGGGGTCACCCGGCCGGTGCGGCCCACGCCGACCTTGATGTCCACCAGCTTGGTGTTGACCTCTTCGGGGGCGTACTTCCAGGCGATCGCCCAGCGCGGGGCGCGGGCCGTGGAGCCGAGGCGGCCCTGGAGCGGGATCTCGTCGAGCTTGACGACGACGCCGTCGATCTCGTGCTCCACCGAGTGCCGGTTCTCGCCGAAGTACGCGATGAACTCGCGGACCTCCGCGAGCGAGGACACCGCCTTGTTGTGCCGGGCCGTGGGCAGGCCCCACTCGCTGAGCAGCTCGTACGCGTGGCTGAGCTTGTCGATGTCGAAGCCGGCGCGCGCGCCGATGCCGTGCACCACCATGTGCAGCGGGCGGGTGGCGGTGACCTTCGGGTCCTTCTGGCGCAGCGAACCGGCCGCAGCGTTGCGCGGGTTGGCGAAGGGCTTGTCGCCGGCCTCGACGAGCCGGGCGTTGAGCTCCTCGAACTTCTCCATCGGGAAGAAGACCTCGCCGCGGATCTCGACCAGCTCCGGGACCCGGTCGCCCTTGAGGCGGTCCGGGATGTCCGCGATCGTGCGGACGTTGGGCGTGATGTCCTCGCCGGAGCGGCCGTCGCCGCGGGTGGCGGCCCGGGTCAGGCGGCCCTTCTCGTAGGTGAGGTTGACGGCGAGGCCGTCCACCTTGAGCTCGCACAGGTAGTGGAAATCGGGGGTGTTGACGTCCCGGGCCACCCGCTCGGCCCAGGCCGCCAACTCCTCGTCGTCGAAGGCATTGTCGAGGGAGAGCATGCGCTCCCGGTGCTCGACGGACGCGAAGTCCGTCTCGTACGCCCCGGCCACCTTCTGGGTGGGCGAATCGGGCGTGCGCAGCTCCGGGTACTGCTCCTCCAGCGCCTCCAGCGAGCGCAGCAGCTTGTCGAACTCGGCGTCGCTGACGACCGGCTGGTCGTTCACGTAGTACCGGAAGCGGTGCTCCTCGACCTGCTCGGCCAGCAGCGCGTGCTGCTCACGCACCGCCGCCGGTGCGGCCGTGCCGTCGCCGGCCTGCTTCTGTTCGGCTGCCATGCCGTGTCCTCCCGTGGCCCGTCTGCTTACGTCACTCAGGGTTGTCGGCGAGCGACCTCGCCGCCCTGACGCAGTGCGCCTGCACCGCGCGGGCGTAGGCGGGCGAGGCGCCCGCCAGACCGCATGACGGGGTGACCACGACGGACTCCGCCAGAGTCCCCGGGGCCAGCCCCAGCCTGCGCCAAAGCTTCCTGACACCCATGACGCTACCGGCAGGGTCCGACAACGGGGCGTCGGTGCCCGGCACCACTCCGGCGAAGAGTTTCGTACCGCCTTCGACGGCCTCCCCGATGGCGTCGTCCTCGCGCTCGGTGAGCAAGGAGAAATCGAACGACACGCCCGTGGCGCCGGCCCGCCGGAGCAGCCCGAAGGGCACCTCGGGGGCGCAGGAGTGGACGACGACCTCCCCGTCGTGGACGGCGAACAGCTCGCGCAGGGTGCCCTCGACGACCTGCCGGTCCACGGCCCGGTACGTGCGGTACTTGCTCGCGGACCGTACGCGCCCCAGCAGCACCCCGGTCAGGGACGGCTCGTCGAGCTGGAGCACGATGTCGGCGCCGGGGATGCGCCTCCGTACGTCGGCCAGGTGGTCGCGCAGGCCCTCCGCGAGGGATCCGGCCAGGTCGCGGCAGGCGCCGGCGTCCTGGAGCACGGCCTCGCCGCCGTGCAGTTCGAGGGCGGTGGCGAGGGTCCACGGCCCGACGGCCTGGACCTTGAGCCTGCCCGTGTACCTCTGGGTGAACTCCTCGAGCGCGTCCAGGTCCTCGCCCAGCCAGGAGCGGGCCCGCTTCGAGTCCCGTCCCGGGCGGTCGCTGATCCGCCAGCCGCTGGGCTCGACGTGGGCGTACATGTCGACGAGCAGCCCGAGGGAGCGGCCGATCATGTCCGCGCCGGGCCCGCGGGCGGGCAGCTCGGCCAGGTACGGGAACTCCTCGAAGGACCCGGTGACGGTCTTGGCGGCCTCGCGGGCGTCGCCGCCGGGGAGGGAGCCGACGCCGGTGGCGCTCGCGGTCATCGGCCGGGCCTGACGCTCAGGTCGTTGACCTCGGCGTCGCGCGGCAGGTCGACGGCCATCAGGATCGTGGTGGCCACGGACTCGGGGTCGATCCAGGCGGAGGGGTCGTACTCCTTGCCCTCCTGGGAGTGGACCTTGGCCTGCATCGCGGTGGCGGTCCGGCCGGGGTAGACGGAGGTGACGCGGATGCCGTTCTGCTTCTCCTCGGCGCGCAGCGAGTCGGCGAGCGCCTTGAGCCCGTGCTTGGAGGCGGCGTACGCGCTCCAGTCGGCGTGGGCGGCGAGACCGGCGCCGGAGTTCACGAAGACCACGGTGGCGCGGGAGGCGCGCAGGGTGGGCAGCAGCAGCCGGGTGACTTCGGCGGGGGCGATCAGGTTCACGTTGAGCTGCTGCTGCCAGGTCTTGGGGCGCAGCTCGCCGACGGGGCCGAGGTCGACGATCCCGGCGATGTGCAGGAGGGAGTCGATCCGCTCCGGGATCGCCTGCTTGGAGAAGGCCCACGACAGCCGTTCGGGGTCGGCGAGGTCCCCGACGAGGGCGCGGGAGCCGGGGTAGCGCTCGACGAGCTGCTTGCCGCGGGCGGCGTCGCGGGCGAGCAGGACGAGGTCGTCGCCGCGGGCGTGCAGCCGTGCGGCGACGGCGGCGCCGATGCCTGCCCCGGCACCGGTGATCAGGTGAGTAGCCATACGCCCCATGCTCGCACCCCCGGCACGCTGATCCGGGCCCCGGTCGGCCACCGGCCGACCCGCCCGGCAGGGGCGTCAGAGACCGGCTTCGGCGCGCAGGCGGGCCGCCGTCTTCGTGGCGTCGTAGCCGGGTGGGACACCGTCCACCAGGATGACCTCGCCCGGGATGTGGCGGGTGCGGAGTGGGATCAGGGCCTGGTAGGCGGGGGAGGCGTACCAGGCGCGGGCCCGCTCGATGTCCGGGAAGGCGAGGAGCACCACGGTCCCGGGGAAGGGGCCTTCCATGACCTCGACCTGCGCGCCGTGGACGAGGAAGCGGCCCTCGAAGGGGTCCATCGTCGGCTGGATCTCCTCGATGTAGTGGAGGATCTCCTCGTTCAGGGTCCCGGGCCGGATGTGGGCGATGGCATAAGCGGTCATGGTCGTGGCCTCCGTGCTCTCAAGTGGCTTTCCGGATCGGGCTGTTGATCCGATCCTGCCAAGCCGGGGAGCCGAAGGCCATGACCTCCGGGGTCATGCCGCCGCGGCCGCCGGGGTGCCGGGCCGGAAGGTCCGGCGGTAGGCGATCGGCGAGATGCCGAGGGCGGTCCGCATGTGCTGGCGCAGCGAGTTGGCGGAGCCGAAGCCGGCCCGGTACGCGACCAGGTCGACCGGGAGATCGCTGGATTCCAGCAACTGGCGGGCGACTTCGAGGCGTTGGACGGTGAGCCACTGCACAGGGGTCATGCCGACCTCGTCACGGAACCGCCGGGTGAAGGTCCGCAGGCTCATCCGGGCGTGGGCGGCCAGCTCGGCCAGCGTGACCGGCTCGGCGAGCCGCTCCAGGGCCCAGGCGCGGGTGGCGGTGGTGGTGGCGACGGTGGGTTCGGGGACGGGCCGGTCGATGTACTGGGCCTGCCCGCCGTCCCGCCACGGCGGTACGACGCACAGCCGCGCGGCGCGGTTGGCGGCGGCGGTGCCGTGGTCGGCGCGGATCAGGTAGAGGCACAGGTCGATGCCGGCCGCGACGCCCGCCGAGGTGAGGATGTCGCCGTCGTCGACGAAGAGCACGTCCTCGTCGAGGAGGACGCGCGGGAAGGCCCGCTGGAACTCCGGCGCGTGCGCCCAGTGCGTGGTGGCGCGCCGCCCGTCGAGCAGCCCGGCGGCGGCGAGCACCTCGGAGCCGGAGCAGATGGACACGGTCCGGGTGCCGGGCCGGATGGCGGCGAGTGCGCCGACGAGGGCCGGCGGCAGGGGCTCGCCGCGCAGGAGCCCGGGCATGGCGTGGGTGGGCGGGACGATCACGGTGTCGGCCGCGGCGAGGGCCTCGGGGCCGGCCGTGACGCCGATGGTGAAGCCTGCGTCACTGGCCACGGGCAGGCCGTCGGCGGTGCAGACGGTGACCTCGTACAGCGCGCTGCCGTCCTCCGCGTGGGCGTTGCCGAACACGCGCGACGGCATTCCGAGCTCGAACGGGGCGACGCCCTCGAGGGCGAGTACGGCGATTCGATGCAAACCGGGCATGGCCAGATCCTGTCACATGGTGGCCGTACGGCCAACACCACGCGGGGCCGGGTATGGCCAAGCTGATGTCACCGGCCGGGAGAACCGGCACGGAGCACCCCGAGCAACACCGAAGATCACCAGGGAGACAGTCATGCGTGCGATCGTCGTCAGCCAGTGGGGCGGACCCGAGGTTCTCACCGAGGTCGAGATGGAGCGGCCCGAGCCGGGCCTGAACGAGATCCTCGTACGGGTCCACGCGGCCGGCGTGAACCCGGCGGACTGGAAGACCCGGGCCAGCGGCGCCCTCATCAGCTGGGGCGAGGTCCCGATGGTCGGCTGGGACGTCTCGGGCACCGTCGAGGCGGTCGGTCCGGGCGTGACGCTGTACCGCGAGGGCGACGAGGTGTACGGCATGCCGAACTTCCCGCGCCAGGCGGGCGGCTACGCCGAGTACGTGGTCGCCCCGGCCCGGCACTTCGCCCGCAAGCCGGCCTCCCTGGACCACGTGCAGGCGGCGGCCCTGCCGCTGGCGGCGCTGACCGCCTGGCAGGCCCTGGTGGACACGGCCGGGGTCACGGCCGGGCAGCGGGTGCTGGTCCACGCGGCGGCGGGCGGAGTCGGCCACCTTGCGGTGCAGATCGCCAAGGCCCGCGGCGCGTACGTGATCGGCACGGCCAGCGCGGCCAAGCACGAGCTGCTGCGCGAGCTGGGCGCCGACGAGGTGCTCGACTACCGCACCACGGACTTCGAGGACGCCGTCTCGGACGTGGACGTCGTGATCGACGCGGTCGGCGGGGACTACGGGCAGCGCTCGCTGAAGGTGCTGAAGCCGGGCGGGCACCTCGTGACCCTGCCGGGCCCGGACGGCATCCCGGCCGACACGCAGGGCGTGCACGCCGCGTGGGTCCTCGTCGAGCCGGACCTCAAGGGCCTGGAGGAGATCGCGTCCCTCGCCGACCGCGGCCTGCTCAAGCCGCTGGTCGACACGGTGCTGCCGCTGGAGCAGGCCGCGAAGGCCCACGAGATCGGCGAGCAGGGCCGGACCACCGGGAAGATCGTCCTGACGGTCGCCTAGACGGCCTGGGACTCAAGGGCGGCCACAGGGGCTTCGCGAACACTTCCACGACCCGGTCACACGGACGCGGCCGTGGCCCGGGTGGTCGTCGCGATGGTGGCGGAGCCGACCACGCGGGTGCCGTCGTAGAGCACGATCGCCTGGCCGGGGGCGACACCGCGGACCGGCTCCTCGAAGCGCACCCTCAGCTCGCCGTCCACGAGCTCGGCGAAGACCTCGGTCTCGCCGCCGTGGGCGCGCAGCTGCGCGGTGTACGTGCCCGGGGCCGCGGCCGTGGAGCCGCACCAGCGGGGGCGGATCGCGGTCAGGGCGCTGACGTCGAGGGCCTCGGCGGGGCCGACGGTGACGGTGTTGTTCACCGGCGAGATGTCGAGGACGTAGCGCGGCTTGCCGTCGGGAGCGGGGTGGCCGATGCGCAAGCCCTTGCGCTGGCCGATGGTGAAACCGAAGGCGCCGTCGTGGGTGCCGACCTTCTGGCCGGTCGCCTCGTCGACGATGTCGCCCTCGGCCTTGCCGAGGCGGTTCGCGAGGAAGCCCTGGGTGTCGCCGTCGGCGATGAAGCAGATGTCGTGGCTGTCGGGCTTCTTCGCGACGGCCAGACCGCGCTCCTCCGCCTCCGCCCGGATCTCGTCCTTCGTCGTGAGGGTGTCGCCGAGCGGGAAGAGCGCGTGGGCGAGCTGCTTTTCGTCGAGGACGCCGAGGACGTACGACTGGTCCTTGGCCATGTCGGAGGCGCGGTGCAGCTCGCGGGAGCCGTCCTCGTGCACCACGACGGTGGCGTAGTGGCCGGTGCAGACGGCGTCGAAGCCGAGCGCGAGGGCCTTGTCGAGCAGGGCCGCGAACTTGATCTTCTCGTTGCAGCGCAGGCAGGGGTTCGGGGTGCGCCCGGCCTCGTACTCGGAGATGAAGTCCTCGACGACGTCCTCGCGGAAGCGCTCGGCGAGGTCCCAGACGTAGAACGGGATACCGATGACGTCGGCGGCGCGGCGGGCGTCGCGGGAGTCCTCGATGGTGCAGCAGCCGCGGGCGCCCGTCCGGAAGGACTGCGGGTTCGCGGAGAGCGCGAGGTGGACGCCGGTCACGTCGTGCCCGGCTTCGACCGCGCGGGCGGCTGCGACGGCGGAGTCCACGCCGCCGGACATGGCGGCCAGGACGCGGAGGGGGCGGACGGTGCGCGGCAGGTTCTGAGTCATAGCACCGTCCAGAGTACGGGGGAACCGCCCGGGGTCACAGCGCGTTATCGGGTACAGGGGGTGGATCACATGGGGAGCAAGGTCGAAGCTGCGCCGAAGGCTGCGCCGCGCAGGACCCGCCGGGCGGTGCTGTTCGGGGGGCTCGGGGTCTTCACGGTGGCGGCGATCGCCGGGCAGGACGAGCTGCGGCGTGCCTGGTGGCTGCTGCCCGGCGTGGGCAAGCCCCGCAAGGAGGGTGAGGTCGACCACATGGGCGCGGGCTGGACGTCGGCCTCGCCGGCGAACTGGCGGATGGCGGACCGGCCCGAGGACTACCGGGTGGACCGGATCGTCGTGCATGTCACGCAGGGCAGCTTCGCGTCCTCGGTGGACGCCTTCAAGAACCCGTTCCACCAGGCGTCGGCGCACTACATAGTCGGCCAGGACGGCCGCATCGAGCAGATGGTGCGCGAGATGGATGTCGCCTTCCACTCGGGCAACCGCTCCATGAACGAGCGCAGCCTGGGCATCGAGCACGAGGGGTTCGTGGACCGGCCGCAGGACTTCACGGAGGCGATGTACGCGGCCTCGGCCCGGCTGGCCGCCGACATATGCCGCAGATACGGCATACCGGTGGACCGTACGCACATAGTGGCCCACTCCGAGGTCCCGGGCACCGACCACACGGACCCGGGCCGCCACTGGGACTGGGACCGGTACCTGGGCCTGGTCCGCTCGGAGCTCGCGGCCTCCCCCGCCAAGGCCTCGGGCTGACAGCCCTTAGCTGAGGCCTGCCGTACGGGCGCGCTCGACGGCCGGGCCGATGGCGGCGGCGACGGCCGCGACGTCCTCCTTGGTGGAGGTGTGGCCGAGGGAGAAGCGCAGGGTGCCGCGGGCCAGCTGCGGATCCGTACCGGTGGCAAGCAGGACGTGGCTGGGCTGGGCCACGCCGGCGGTGCAGGCGGAGCCGGTGGAGCACTCGATGCCCTGGGCGTCGAGCAGGAGCAGCAGGGAGTCGCCCTCGCAGCCGGGGAAGCTGAAGTGCGCGTTGGCCGGGAGCCGGCCGTCCGGGTCCCCGCCGAGGACGGCGTCGGGCACCTCCCGGAGCACGGCGGCGACCAGCTCGTCGCGCAGCGCGCCGATCTCGGCGGCGAACCGCTCGCGCCGCTCGGCGGCGATCACGGCGGCCACCGCGAAGGCGGCGACGGCGGGCACGTCGAGGGTCCCGGAGCGCACGTGCCGCTCCTGGCCGCCGCCGTGCAGGACGGGTACGGGGCTCTGGTCGCGGCCGAGCAGCAGCGCGCCGATGCCGTACGGGCCGCCGACCTTGTGGCCGCTGACGGTCATCGCGGCGAGGCCGCTGTGGCCGAAGCGGACGTCGAGCTGACCGAAGGCCTGGACGGCGTCGGAGTGCAGGGGGATGGCGAACTCGCGGGCCACGGCGGCCAGTTCATGGACCGGCATGACGGTGCCGATCTCGTTGTTGGCCCACATGACGGTGGCCAGGGCCACGTCGTCGGGGTTGCGCGCGATGGCTTCCCGCAGGGCCTCGGGGTGCACGCGGCCGTACCGGTCGACGGGGAGGTACTCGACCCGGGCGCCCTCGTGCTCGCCGAGCCAGTGGACGGCGTCGAGGACGGCGTGGTGCTCGACGGGGCTGGCGAGCACCCGGGTCCGGGCGGGGTCCTGGTCGCGCCGGGCCCAGTAGAGGCCCTTGACGGCGAGGTTGTCGGCCTCCGTGCCGCCCGCGGTGAAGACCACCTCGCTCGGGCGGGCGCCGAGTGCCTCGGCGAGGGCCTCGCGGGCCTCCTCGACGGTACGGCGGGCACGGCGGCCGGCGGCATGGAGGGAGGACGCGTTACCCGTGGCGGCGAACTGCGCGGTCATCGCCGCAGCGGCCTCCGGGAGCATCGGAGTGGTGGCGGCGTGGTCGAGGTAGGCCATGATCCCCCGATTCTACGAGTCCGCTCCACGGGGCCGGACCCCGCGGGGTCCAGCCTCCCGCCGGGCCGCACCCGGCAGCCGCCGACCCCGCCCTGGCGGGCTCGCCCGGCGGGCCTTGCCGGGACCCCGCTCGGGCCTCTGCCCCCGAACGGCCACTGCCCAAACCCCGCCGGAGCCGTATCCGACCCGGCCCGGCCGGAACTCCCCGCTCCCCGACGGGTCAGCGGGGGGCGCGGGCCAGTTGGCGGGACTGGGCCACCAGGCGGTCCGCGGAGTCCCAGACCTCGGCGTCCTCCTCCAGGAAGCCCCCGGCCAGGTTCCGGGTCGTGATGGAGATCCGCAGCGGGCCCGGGGCCGGGCGATGGCGGATGTGGGTGGTGAGCTCGATGGTCGGGCTCCAGCCCATCAGGCCCAGGTCGAAGCAGGTCGGCGGCAGCGCGTCCACCGCGAGCAGCATCGAGAGCGGGTCCGCGTCACGGCCGTCGGCCAGCTCGAACCAGGCCCGCATCTCGCCCTTCCCCGACGGCGCGCCGAGCGCCCAGCCCGCCGTCGCCGGGTCCAGCCGCAGCCGGAGCCGGTCCACGATCGCGTTGCTGCCGGGGATCGGGGCCGGGCCGGCCTCCGGGCCGAGGCAGTCGGCGTAGGGCGGGATCACCGGCGGGACGGCCGTGGTGCGGACGTCGTCCGGGAGGGAGGCGAGGTCGCCGTACGAGGCGACGACCCGGATCCGCTCGATCTCGGCGCCGTTCTCGTCGTACTGGAAGAGGGAGGCCTGGCCGGTGGAGAGGGTGCGTCCCACCCGGACGACCTCGGTGCGGATCACCGCGGGGCCGGGTACCGACGAGGTCAGGTAGTGCGCGGAGACGGTGAAGGGGTCCGGGTGCGGCAGGGCCGCCGACAGCGCCCGGCCGACCAGGGCCAGCAGATAGCCGCCGTTGACGGCGGTGATGATCGTCCATCCGGCGGAGAGTTCCGCGTCGTACACACCGGGCTCGCCCGCGCGGGCGGTGACGGTGGTGTCGCGGTCGAACTCGCTGTCGCCGATGGTTGCCTGGGCCGCTGCGTATGCCATGAATTCGACACTACAACGCGAAGCTACTAAGCGGTAGCTTTCCTTTGCTACATGCTGGTTACGGCTCTTCGGCCACCGAGGAGCGGCGGTTCCAGGCCAGCGGGGCCCGCCAGTGGTAGGTCATGGCGAGGAGCCGGAGCACGAACGTGGTGACGATCGCGAGGGCGGTGGTCATCGCGTTGAGCACGCCGAAACCGATGAACACGGCCACCATCGAGGCGCCGACCATGGCGGGGACGGCGTACATCTCGCGGTCGCGCAGCAGCGACGGCACCTCGTTGACGAGCACGTCGCGCAGCACGCCCCCGCCGACGGCGGTGGCCAGGCCCAGCGCGGCGGACGCGGTGAGTCCGAGGCCGAACTCGTACGCCTTGGTCGTGCCCGTCACGCAGAACAGGGCGAGGCCGGCGGCATCGAAGACGTTGATGGCGCGGTTGATCCGCTGCACCTCGGGGTGCAGGAAGAAGACGAGGCCGGCCGCGATCAGCGGCGTGACGAAGAAGCTGAGCTCGCCGAAGGCGGCCGGCGGGACGGCGCCGATGACGAGATCGCGGAAGAGGCCGCCGCCGAGGGCGGTGACCAGCGCGAGGACGCAGATGCCGAACACGTCGAAGTTCTTGCGTACGGCGAGCAGGGCGCCTGAGGTGGCGAAGACGAAGATGCCGGCGAGGTCCAGGGCATGCTGGATCCCGGGCGGGAAGAGATCGTGGAGCACCGCCCCATTGTGCCGTTCGCCAGGCCGTCTGTTCGACGGGCCGGGCCCGCCACCCCGGCCGGAGGCCGGCCAACCGGCCGGGAGCCCCTCGGCCGGGCGCGGACAAGCCGGTGTCCCGGGCTCCGACCGCTACGCGGAGACCGGGACACCGGACGAAGTGGGCCCGGTTACTCCGAGACCGTCACCACCGCCTCCGCCGCGCCCGGCAGGGCCGGGTCGCCCGGAGCCTGGTCGGCGGCGTTCTCCGGGTGGTGGCAGGCCACCTGGTGGCCCGTGGCCAGGGCCAGCATCGGCGGTTCCTGCGTCGTGCAGATCTGCGTGGCCTTCCAGCACCGCGTGTGGAAGCGGCAGCCGGTAGGGGGCGAGATCGGCGAGGGCACGTCGCCCTTGAGCAGGATGCGCCCGCTCTTCGCGCCGCGCCGGCGCGGGTCCGGCACCGGCACGGCCGACAGCAGCGCCTTGGTGTACGGGTGCATCGGGTTCTCGTACAGCGACTTGCGGTCGGTCAGCTCCACGATCTTGCCGAGGTACATCACCGCGATGCGGTCCGACACGTGCCGGATGACCGACAGGTCGTGCGCGATGATCACGTACGTGAGGCCGAGCTCCTCCTGGAGGTCGTCCAGCAGGTTGACCACCTGGGCCTGGATCGACACGTCCAGCGCCGAGACCGGCTCGTCGGCGACGACCAGCTTCGGCTTCAGGGCCAGCGCGCGGGCGATGCCGATGCGCTGGCGCTGGCCGCCCGAGAACTCGTGCGGGTAGCGGTTGTAGTGCTCCGGGTTGAGGCCCACCAGGGACAGCAGTCGCTGCACCTCCGCCTTCAGGCCGCCCTCCGGCTGCACGCCCTGCAGCTTGAACGGGGCGCTGACGATCGTGCCGACCGTGTGCCGCGGGTTCAGCGAGCCGTACGGGTCCTGGAAGATCATCTGCACGTCGCGGCGCAGCGGACGCATTCCGGAGACCCCGAGGTGCGTGATGTCGCGCCCCTGGAACTCGACCGTGCCGCCCGTGGGCTCCAGCAGGCGCGTGATCAGGCGGCCCATCGTCGACTTGCCGCAGCCGGACTCGCCGACGACGCCGAGCGTCTCACCGCGCCGGACGTCGAAGTCGATGCCGTCCACGGCCTTGACGGCCCCGACCTGCCGGCGCAGCAGCCCCTTGTTGATGGGGAAGTGCTTGACCAGGCCGGTCACCTTCAGCAGCGGCTGCTCCTCGGCCGCAGCCGCGGAGTCCTTCTTCATGTCGGTCACAGCTTCGGCGCAATCTCTTCGGTCCAGATCCGGGTCCGCTCCTCCTGCGACATGTGGCAGGCGGACCAGTGCCGGCTGTCGTCCTCGGTGAGCTCGGGCCGCTGGGTGCGGGTGATGCCGCCCTTGGGGATGTCGGCGTACGGGCAGCGCGGGTTGAAGGCGCAGCCGCTCGGGATGTTGATCAGGCTGGGCGGCGAGCCCTTGACCGGGATCAGGCGCTCGGTCTGCTCGCGGTCGATGCGCGGCATGGAGCCGAGCAGGCCCCAGGTGTAGGGGTGGCGGGGTTCGTAGAAGACCTTCTCGGCGGTGCCGCGCTCGACGCACCGGCCGCCGTACATCACGAGGATCTCGTCGGCCATCTCGGCGACCACGCCGAGGTCGTGCGTGATCATGATGACCGCGGAGCCGAACTCCTTCTGCAGGTCGCGGATCAGGTCGAGGATCTGCGCCTGGACGGTGACGTCGAGGGCGGTGGTCGGCTCGTCCGCGATGAGCAGTTCGGGGTTGTTGACGAGCGCCATCGCGATCATCGCGCGCTGGCGCATACCGCCGGAGAACTCGTGCGGGTACGCGTCCACGCGCCGGTGGGGCTCGGGGATGCCGACCCGGTCGAGCATCTCGACCGCACGGGTGCGGGCGGTCTTCTTGTCGACGTTCTGGTGGGTCCGGTACGCCTCGATGATCTGCTTGCCGACCGAGTAGTACGGGTGCATCGCGGACAGCGGGTCCTGGAAGACCATCGCCATCTTGCGGCCGCGCAGCTTGCGCACGTGGTCCGCGTCGGCGCGTACGAGGTCCTCGCCGTCGAGCACGACCTGGCCCGAGATGTCCGGGCGGCTGCGGGCGTTGCCGGTGCGGTGCAGGCCCATGATGGCCAGCGAGGTCACCGACTTGCCGGAGCCGGACTCGCCGACGATGCCGAGCGTCTTGCCGCGCTCGAGGTCGAAGGAGAGCCCGTCGACGGACTTGACCAGGCCGTCGTCGGTCGGGAAGTGCACTTTGAGGTCGCGTACGGAGAGGAACGCGGCGTCCTTCGGCGGGCCGGCCTGCTCGGGGACGAACGCGGGCCCGCCGGAGGTGCTCTCGCCGGAGGCGGTGGTGGGGTTCTCGGTCACGTCAGCCTCACGCGCGGGTCGATGACGGCGTACAGCAGGTCCACGATCAGGTTGGCCATCACCACGAAGAGCGCGGCGAGCAGGGTGACGCCCATGATCACGGGCAGGTCGCCCTGGCCGATGGCGGCCACGGCCGCCGTCCCCAGACCCTGGAAGTTGAAGGTCGTCTCGGTGAGCACCGCGCCGCCGAGGAGTCCGCCGAGGTCCAGGCCGAACATCGTGACGATCGGGGTGAGCGTGGAGCGCAGGGCGTGCTTGCGGATGACCACGCCCTCCTTGAGCCCCTTGGCGCGGGCGGTGCGGATGTAGTCCTCGCCGAGGACCTCGAGCATCGTGGCGCGGGTGATGCGGGCGTAGGTGGCGGCGAAGAGGAAGGCCAGGGTGATCCAGGGCAGGATCAGGGAGTTGAGCCAGGCCACCGGATCCTCGGTGAACGGTTTGTAGTTGGACACGTCCAGCCAGCCGAGGCTGTAGACGAAGATCGCGGGGGCCACCATGCCGGTGAAGAAGATCGGCAGGGAGACGCCGGCGAGGGCGCCGACCATCACGGTGCGGTCGATGGCCGTCCGGCGTTTGAGCGCCGAGATGACACCGGTCGCCACACCGGCGATCACCCAGATGACCGCTGCGCCGAGGGCGAGCGAGAGGGTGACCGGCATGCGGTCGACCATGGTCTCCCAGACGGGTGCCTCGGTCTTGAAGGAGTAGCCGAAGCAGGGGGCGGCGCAGTGGGTGACATCCGTGCCGCCGTCGTAGTCACGGCCGGCGAAGATGCCCTTGACGAAGGTCAGGTACTGCTCGGAGATGGGCTTGTCGAAGCCCATCTTCACGCGGATGCCCGCCAGGGCGGTCTCGTTGGTCTCGCGTCCGGCGTACATCAGGGCCGGATCGCTGCCTGTGATCTTGGGGACCGCGAAGAAGATGCCGAAGGTGACCACGGAGACCACCAGCAGCGTGGCGACGACGTTGAACATTCGCCGTATGAGGTAGACGAGCACTGCAGTCGGCCGCCCGGGGCGGGCGGCTGCCGTCCCTTTTGGGGACGGCAGCCGCCGCCTGCGGCCTTCACCTGCCCTTCGGACTAGCGCATGTGCGGTGAAGGCACTTGCCTGTTGTTACGTGACGACTCGACCACTCGGCTACTTGGCGGCGATGCCGACCGTGGCCAGGTCGATCTTGCCCATGGAGTCGTTGAAGTAGACGTTCGTCAGACGCGGGTTGTGGTAGACGAAGGCCTTGTCGAAGTTGATCGGGAGGTAGAGAGCCTTCTCCATGATCTTCTTGTTGATGTCCGTGTAGAACGGAGCAGCAGCTTCCGGAGTCGCGGCGGCCGCGGCCGTCTTGAACAGCTGGTTGATCTCCGGGTCGTTGATCATCGTGAAGTTGTTGTTGCCGTTGGGCTGGATGAACGATCCGTCGACGAGCGGCTGCAGGAAGCCCGAGCCGGAGTTGTAGTCGGCGCCCCAGCCCATCACGATGATGCCGTAGTTCTTCTTCTTCACGTTCTCGGGCGAACCGATCACGGAGGAGGAGAGCTTGCCGTCGTACTGGTCGATGGTGACCTTGATGCCGACCTTGGCGAGCGACGCCTGCAGCGACTCGGCGGTCTTCACCTCGGGGGCGCGGTTGTTGCGCACCGCGATGGTGGTCTCGAACCCGTCCGGCTTGCCACAGGCCTTGAGGGCCTCCTTGGCCTTGGCCTCCTGCGGCTCGCCCTTGGTCAGGTTCCACGGGTCGTAGCTCTTGTCGGCACCGGGGATGCCGGGCGGCAGCATGTTCGCGCCGAGGTCACCGCTGGTCGGGCCGCCGCGGGCGGTCTGCAGGGACTTCGGGTCGGCCGCGTAGATGACGGCCTTGCGGCACTCGACGTTGTCGAACGGCGCGACCGTGGTCGGGAAGGCGAAGTAGCGGATGTAGCCCGTGAACGGGTTGTCCGCGTTCTTCTTCAGGTTCTCGTCCTTGAGGACCTTGTTCTTGCCGGCCTGCTGCATGCCCGTGCCGTCGATGGCGAGGTCGATGTCGCCCGACAGCAGACGCGCGTCCATGTCGTCCGGGTTGGTGGTCACCGTGAACGAGACCTTGTCCGGCAGACCCTTGCGGATCGTATCGGTCTTCGGGTCCCAGTTCTCGTTGCGGACGAAGGTCGCGCCCTTGCTCGCGGTGAAGCTCTCGACCTTGTACGGGCCGGTGGAGACCGGCTTGTTGGTGTACGTGGCGCCCGTGTCCTTGGCCGCCGGAACCGGCGAGGAGGACGGCATGGCCAGCAGGTAGCTGAAGTCGGAGTTGGCGCTCGCCAGGTTGAAGACGATCGTCTTGTCGTCCGGCGTCTCGACGGACTTCAGACCCATCTTGTTGGGGTCGGTGTCCTTGTAGGGGCCGGGGTACTTCTGACCCTGGTCGAGGATGTCGATCAGGTACGTGGGACCGCCGGACAGCACGTCCTGCGCGAAGACGCGCTCGATGCCGTACTTGAAGTCCTTCGAGGTGATCGGCGTACCGTCCTCGAACTTCACGCCGTCCTTGATCTTGAGGGTGTACGTCTTGCCCTCGTTGCTCAGGACCGGCAGGCCCTCGGCGAGGTCCGGGACGAGCTTGCTGCCGTCCTTGCCCGGCTTGCTGTCGTACGCGAGCAGCTGGCGCACGTAGAGGCGCTGGATGTCCCACACGAAGCCGTAGTAGGCACGCGCCGGGTCGAGGTAGTCGACGTCCTGCGGCGACCAGAGCTTGAGCTCACCGCCCTTGGCGTCCGAGGGGTTCACCATGGCGGTGGTGGCAGCGTTGAACGCGGCGCCACCGCCACCCTTGCCCTCGGACTTCTTGCCGTCGCTGCCACCGCACGCGGCGGTCAGGGACAGGGCGGCGATCACGGCGGTGATCGCGAATGCCTGCTTTCTGCGGATCACGTTGGTCCAACCTCCATAGGTGGGTGAATCGATGAAGCGGTTCAGCTGCCCTTGGGGTCGAGTGCGTCACGCAGCCCGTCCCCGAAGAGGTTGAACGCCAGGACGGTGATGAAGATCGTGATACCCGGGACGACCATGTACGCGGGGTCGTCCTGGTAGATGGGGATGGCGTCGGAGAGCATCTTTCCCCAGGACGCGGTGGGCGGCTTGACGCCGGCACCGAGGAAGCTGAGGGCCGCCTCCGTCAGGATGTTGGTCGGGATGAGCAGCGTCGAGTAGACGAGGATCGGCGCGACCAGGTTGGGCAGCAGCTCCTTGATCAGGATGTAGCCGCGGCCCGCGCCGAGGCTGCGCGCGGCCTCGACGTACTCGCGCTCCCGCAGGGAGATCGTCTGGCCCCGGACGATACGGCCGATGTACGGCCAGCCGAAGAAGCCGATGACGACGATCAGTACGCCCATCCGGACGCCGGAACCCTCGAATCCCCAGAGGGAGTTGGGGACGACGGAGACCAGGGCGATGGTGAACAGCAGCTGCGGGAAGGCCAGCAGCAGGTCCATCAGGCGGCTGATGAGGCCGTCGACCCAGCCGCCGAGGAACCCGGCGAGCGCACCGAGCAGGCTGCCTATCGTGACCGACACGAAGGCTGACAGGAAGGCGACGATCAGGGAGATGCGGGCGCCGTAGACGATCCGGCTGAACACGTCCCGGCCGTTGGTGGGTTCGACGCCCAGCAGGAAGTCGGAGCTCATCCCGCCGAAGGAGCCGAGCGGTGTGCCCAGGTCCGGGTCGATCAGGTCCTCGTGGAACTCGTTGGGCGGGTGGCCCAGCAGGCTCACGATCTGCGGTGCGAAGACCGCCACCAGGATCAGGAGGATCACGACCACGCCGCCGGTCAGCGCGACCTTGTCGCGCTTGAGCCGCATCCAGGCGATGCGGCCGGGCGAGCGGCCTTCGATGGCCTTGGCAGGGACGTCGGCTACGGACACGGTTGCGGGTGTTTCCGCGCTCGTGTCATGCAGTGGTGCCGTCATCGTGGTGGGGACCCCTCTCGGCCGACGGGTTGCCGGCCCATGCCCGCCGCTGTGGCGGCGTTGGTGCGGAGTGGCGCTCGGAGTGCGTGGTGACACGCAGGACGCGTGCTGAGGTGCAAGAACTGCGGGAAGTGCGGGACAGAGCCACAAGCGAAATGCATATGCCGAACCTGACTTCGCAGGACTGACCGGCTCTTGGGTGGGGAGTCTTCATCGGCGCTGCGAGCAGCCGCCAGACCCGCAGATGAATGGATGCGCAACCGTGATGTGAGGGTCGAGTTCCCGTTATCCGGACTTCGCTCTCACCTGAGCGGATCAAGACCGTCCGTTCGGTACGCAATCGGACATGGCGCCCAACTCGCGGTAGGACCATGCCTTTTGGCCCCACAACACGGCTGAAATCCGGACAAGCCGAAGGCCGCAGGGAACGGTGGTTCCCTGCGGCCTTCGGTCGGTTCGATACGGCTGTCTCAGAGGCCGGGCAGACCCGGACGAGGTCGGTGCTTCCGGGGTCAGTACGCGGGGGCCTGGCCCTCGCGGTCGTAGAAGGGGCGGCTCTGGGCGCGCAGCCACATCGCGACGGGGTCGTGCTCGTCCGCGAGCGCCACCGTGCACACCGGCACGCCCTCGGGGACCGCGCCGACCGACTGGCGCATCATCTCCCGTACGGATTCCAGCGCGGGCGCGGAGGCGTCGTACAGGTCGAGCCCGACCGCGAGGTACGGCGAGCCCAGCGAAGGCTGCACCCAGGCGCGGCGCAGCGAGCGGACGGCGGGGGTGCGGTGCGCGTGCTGGGTCAGCAGCCCGTAGAACTGCGGGAGCTCCAGGGCAGGCTCGGACAGCCGCAGCGGGCCGGCCGGCATCCGGTCGAGACCGGTGGCGATCCGGCGCAGGTCGGCCCAGGGGATGCCGAGGCCGCCGCCCTGGGCGTGCGGGTTGAGCCACAGGCCCCAGCGGTCCGGGTAGAGGGCGCGGGCGATGTCCCGGCCGGTGACCACCTCGTAGCCCCGGTTCCAGCCGCTGGCGGCCAGCTCCTGGGGGGAGGTCACGCACGGCGCGTACCCGAGGCCCTCGACCTCCATGCCGCCGTACTGGGCGTCCGGGGAGCCCGGCTGGCCCTGCCAGAGCAGCATCCACAGGCGGCCCTCGGCGAGGGCGTGCAGAAGCGACTCATAGCTCTCGTAGCGCCCGGGAGTCACCTGGCGCATCATGTGCTCGAGCTGCCCGGCCGCGGCCGTGCCTGACGCACTCACCCGGTACTCCTTCTTCGTCTGCCCGTCGTCCCACCCGTATCCGCACCCAGCTTAAGCGGCCCTACGGGAGGTAGAAGGGGCGTACGCGCGTAACCATGAAGTCGACCACCGGGTCCTGCACGGAGTCCAAGAGGATCAACTGCACGGGCCAGCGCGGCGGTACCCGGGTCAGGGCCCGGCCGAGGGCGTCCATCGGGGCATTCCGCATGCCGGGCTCCCATCCCAGCAGCCGGACACCGATGTAGAGCTCCGGGGCCCCGCCCTCGACGCTGGCGAGACAGCGGTGGGCGGCGGCGACCACGCCGGTGGCGCGGAACTCCTCGGCGGCGGCGGTCAGGAAGTCCACCGGGTCTTCCTGCCAGTCGGGCTCGTAGAGCCGGACGCGGCCACCGGTGGCGGGGCCGTCGAGCGGGGTCCGGCCGATGCGGCAGAGCTCCGCGACGGCGGGCGGGGGCAGCGGGACGCCGACGGCGCCCTCCGGGTTGACGGCGATGCCGAGCTGCGGGGGCAGGCCGCGGGCGAACTCGACGGCAGGGGCGACGGCGAAGTCCATGGCGGGGCCGGCGCAGGCGCGGAACTGGGCCTCGGAGCTGTAGACGGGGACGTACGCCGCCCCGTCGATCTCCATGGTGGGCAGCATGAGGCCGGCCCCGTCCGGGCCGCCACCGCCGGGCAGGGGCACCCAGAGCCGGCTCCGGCCGAGCACCTCGACGATCCGGGCCCCGGCGTCCGCCTGCCCGAGCGCCGCCCCGAGCACCTGCTCCAGCTCGTTGTCCGGCCAGCCGCCGCCCTGCATGTACGCCTCCGCTGTGTTTTCCGCCCCACGCTGTCGGCCCGAGGTTAACGGCTCGGGCCGACCTCGCTGCCGCGGGCTCCGCCCCCGGACCCCGGACCCCGGCGCCTCGAACGCCGGCGGAGCTAGGAAGGGTCCTGCCGGAACGCTATGCGGGTCACGCAGGCGGCCGCGCCGCGGTCCAGGAGGACCGCCGACGTGCAGCCCGCGGGGAGGCGGCCCGATTCCGCTTCGCGCAGCAGGCGGGCCACCGCGCCGCGATGACGGGCGAAGGCGTACGCCGACACCCCGCGCCCCCGCGCCGCCTGCCCGGACAGGGCCTCCTCGGGGGTGGTGTCCAGCAGCAGCAGGTGCAGCCCCCGGCCCCGCCGCCGCGCGGCCGTGGCCAGCAGGCTGCGCACCCAGCTCTGCGTCCCGCAGTCGTGGACCACCGCCGAGGCCCCGGAACGCAGCGTCCGCCACAGCCCCCAGTAGTGCGCGCAGCGGACCAGCGGCCGGTACACCGCGTACGGCAGCGCCCGCGGCATCCGCCGCTCCCAGCGCTCGCGCACGTCCTGGGAGTCGATGCCGCCGTCCTGCGCGGCCCGCTTGATCAGCGTGCTCTTGCCGCCGCCCGGCAGGCCGGACACCACGACGATGTCCCCTTCGGCGAAGCCGAGCCACTGCGGTCCGTGCGGCCCCCGGCCGCGCAGGTCGCGCACGGGACCGCCGATGGAGCGCGCCCGCCGCGCCGCCGGCACTCCGTCCACGGCTCCCGTCCCGGTCGCCGCCAGCACTCCGAATCTCCGCACAGTGATCGCCTTCCCCCATCGGGCCGCAGGGCCCCTCATGCCCACTGAGTGTAAAGAGACGGTAATCCGGCTGCGCCCGGTTCCGGCCTGCGCTTCCCGGCCGTCTCACCGGTCCGTACGTTCTTTCGGGCCCGACCGCCCGATCACCCGGACGGCATGCAATGATGTGCGCCATCTGGACCAACTGCATACCGGCCGCTTGAATCCGCGCGGGAGAGTCCCGGCAGGCCGTGAGGCCGTGCCCGGGCGCCGAAGGAGCAAGTTCCTCCCTTGAATCTCTCAGGCCCCGTACCGCGTGGATGAGGCAGATCTGAAAAGCGAGCCGCGCCGCCGTCCCTCACGACGGCATCCGCGTGCGCTCCACCCAAGGTGCAAGTCGAGGTTCCCCGGGTCCGACCGGGAACTCTCGGCGAACCTCTCAGGTTCCGATGACAGATGGGGAGGATCGTCCTCGTCATGTCATGCCCTGGGACCCGGGAGCCACACCCATGAGCACTGCCCCCCGCCTGACCGCCCTCGATGCGCTGCACCGATCGCTCGGTGCGACCATGACCGATTTCGCGGGCTGGGACATGCCCCTGCGGTACGCCAGTGAGCGCGACGAGCACAACGCCGTCCGCACCAAGGCCGGTCTCTTCGACCTGTCCCACATGGGCGAGATCACGCTGACCGGCCCGGAGGCCGTCAAGGCCCTGGACTACGCGCTGGTCGGCAACATCTCTACCGTCGGCGTCGGCCGCGCCCGCTACACGCACATCTGCCGGGAGGACGGCGGGATCGTCGACGACCTGATCGTCTACCGCCTGGGCGAGACCGAGTACATGGTCGTCGCGAACGCCTCCAACGCCCAGGTCGTCCTGGACGCCCTGACCGAGCGCGCCGCCGGCTTCGACACCGTGGTCCGCGACGACCGCGACGCGTACGCACTGATCGCCGTGCAGGGCCCGGAGTCCCCCGGCATCCTCGCCTCCCTCACGGACGCCGACCTGGACGGCCTGAAGTACTACGCCGGCCTGCCGGGCACCGTCGCGGGCGTGCCCGCGCTGATCGCGCGTACGGGCTACACGGGCGAGGACGGCTTCGAGCTGTTCGTCGCCCCCGAGCACGCCGTCGAGCTGTGGCAGGCGCTGACCAAGGCCGGCGAGGGCGTCGGCCTGGTCCCGGCGGGCCTGTCCTGCCGCGACACCCTGCGCCTGGAGGCGGGCATGCCGCTGTACGGGCACGAGCTGACCACCTCCCTCACCCCGTTCGACGCGGGGCTGGGCCGGGTCGTGAAGTTCGAGAAGGAGGGCGAGTTCGTGGGCCGCGCCGCCCTGGAGGCCGCCGCCGAGCGCGCCGCCTCGAACCCGCCGCGCAAGCTGGTCGGCCTGATCGCCGAGGGCCGCCGCGTCCCGCGCGCCGGCTTCCCCGTCGTGGCCGACGGGCAGGTCATCGGCGAGGTCACCTCGGGTGCCCCGTCCCCGACGCTGGGCAAGCCGATCGCGATGGCGTACGTGGACGCGGCGCACGCCGCGCCCGGCACCTCCGGCGTCGGCGTGGACATTCGCGGTACGCATGAGCCGTACGAGGTCGTGGCCCTGCCGTTCTACAAGCGGCAGAAGTAACACCCGTACCCCGTACCGGCTCCCTACCGACGCCGTACGGGCGCCGTGCCGGCCGTCTCAGTACGCAAGACCACTGTTCGTATCCACTCCCCCGCATCCAGGAGAATCAGGTCATGAGCAACCCCCAGCAGCTGCGTTACAGCAAGGAGCACGAGTGGCTGTCGACCGCCGAGGACGGCGTCGCGACGGTCGGCATCACGGAGTTCGCGGCCAACGCGCTCGGTGACGTCGTCTACGCCCAGCTCCCCGAGGTCGGCGACACGGTGACCGCGGGCGAGACCTGCGGCGAGCTGGAGTCGACCAAGTCGGTCAGCGACCTGTACTCCCCCGTCACCGGTGAGGTCGTCGAGTCCAACCAGGACGTCGTGGACGACCCGGCGCTCGTGAACACCGCCCCGTTCGAGGGCGGCTGGCTGTTCAAGGTGCGCATCGCGGAGGAGCCGGCCGACCTGCTCTCCGCCGACGAGTACGCCAAGCTCACCGCCGGTAACTGACCACAGGGGATCCTGATGTCTGTTCTGAACACCCCTCTCCACGAGCTCGACCCGGACGTCGCCGCCGCCGTCGACGCCGAGCTCGCACGCCAGCAGTCCACCCTGGAAATGATCGCGTCGGAGAACTTCGCTCCGGTCGCCGTCATGGAGGCCCAGGGCTCGGTCCTGACCAACAAGTACGCCGAGGGCTACCCCGGCCGTCGTTACTACGGCGGCTGCGAGCACGTCGACGTGGTCGAGCAGATCGCGATCGACCGCATCAAGGCGCTCTTCGGCGCCGAGCACGCGAACGTCCAGCCGCACTCGGGTGCGCAGGCGAACGCCGCCGCGATGTTCGCGCTGCTGAAGCCGGGCGACACGATCATGGGCCTGAACCTGGCCCACGGCGGTCACCTGACCCACGGCATGAAGATCAACTTCTCCGGCAAGCTCTACAACGTGGTCCCGTACCACGTCGACGAGACCGGCGAGGTCGACATGGCCGAGGTCGAGCGCCTCGCCAAGGAGTCCAAGCCGCAGCTGATCGTCGCCGGCTGGTCCGCCTACCCGCGCCAGCTGGACTTCGCCGCCTTCCGCCGCATCGCGGACGAGGTCGGCGCGTACCTGATGGTCGACATGGCGCACTTCGCCGGTTTGGTCGCCGCGGGCCTGCACCCGAACCCGGTGCCGCACGCCCACGTCGTCACCACCACCACGCACAAGACCCTCGGCGGTCCGCGCGGCGGGGTCATCCTGTCGACGCAGGAGCTGGCCAAGAAGATCAACTCCGCGGTCTTCCCGGGTCAGCAGGGCGGCCCGCTGGAGCACGTGATCGCTGCCAAGGCCGTCTCCTTCCTGGTCGCGGCCTCGCCCGAGTTCAAGGAGCGCCAGGAGCGCACCCTGGAGGGCGCGAAGATCCTCGCCGCCCGCCTGGTCCAGGACGACGTCAAGGCCGTGGGCGTGGACGTCCTCACCGGCGGCACCGACGTGCACCTGGTCCTGGTCGACCTGCGCAACTCCGAGCTGGACGGGCAGCAGGCCGAGGACCGCCTCCACGAGGTCGGCATCACGGTCAACCGCAACGCCATCCCGAACGACCCGCGGCCCCCGATGGTCACCTCGGGTCTGCGGATCGGTACGCCGGCCCTCGCCACCCGCGGCTTCGACGCCGAGGCCTTCACCGAGGTCGCCGAGATCATCGCGCAGGCGCTGAAGCCGGCCTACGACAGCGAGGCCCTCAAGGCGCGCGTATCCGCGCTCGCGGCGAAGTTCCCGCTGTACCCGACGCTCTAGGCATCGGCTTGGGGGCCCGGCCTTGTGTCACACAGGGCCGGGCCCTTCCTGTGTGACACGAGCCATACCCGAGCGCCGTCCGGCCACCATCTCGGGCAGACGAAACGTTCACCTCGCCACGTTAAGCTCGACTGTCGGACAAAATCCGAACAATCCCCCCTCGTACGATCCACCCCGCCTGCCCCTCCACCCACGAGCAGACAAGGGAGTCCGCCACCGTGGCCATCTCCGTCTTCGATCTCTTCTCCATCGGCATCGGCCCCTCCTCCTCCCACACGGTCGGTCCGATGCGGGCCGCCCGCATGTTCGTGACCCGGCTGAAGAAGGACGGCGTGCTCGCCCAGACCGCATCGGTCCGGGCCGAGCTGTACGGCTCCCTCGGCGCGACCGGCCACGGCCACGGCACGCCCAAGGCGGTGCTGCTGGGCCTGGAGGGCCACTCCCCCCGCTCGGTGAACGTGGAGACGGCCGACGACGAGGTGGAGCGCATCCGCCGGAGCGGCCGCCTGCGCCTGCTCGGCACCGAGATCGGGAGCGCGCACGAGATCGCCTTCGACGAGCCGAGCCAGCTGATCCTGCACCGCCGCCGGTCCCTGCCGTACCACGCGAACGGCATGACGCTCTTCGCGTACGACGCCTCGGGCGCGCCGCTGCTGGAGAAGACGTACTACTCGGTCGGCGGCGGCTTCGTGGTGGACGAGGACGCGGTCGGCGAGGACCGGATCAAGCTCGACGACACCGTGCTGAAGTACCCCTTCCGCAGCGGCGACGAGATGCTGCGCATGGCCCGGGAGAGCGGCCTGTCGATCTCCGCGATGATGCTGGAGAACGAAAAGGCCTGGCGCACGGAGGAGGAGATCCGCGAGGGCCTGCTCGAGATCTGGCGCGTCATGCAGGCGTGTGTCTCGCGCGGCATGTCGCGCGAGGGCATCCTGCCGGGCGGCCTGAAGGTCCGCCGCCGGGCGGCGAACACCGCCCGCAAGCTCCGCTCCGAGGGCGACCCGCTGGCGCTGTCGATGGAGTGGATCACCCTCTACGCCATGGCCGTGAACGAGGAGAACGCCGCGGGCGGCCGGGTGGTCACCGCTCCGACGAACGGCGCCGCGGGCATCATCCCGGCGGTCCTGCACTACTACATGAACTTCGTGCCCGGCGCCGACGAGGAGGGCGTGGTCCGCTTCCTGCTCGCGGCCGGTGCGATAGGCCTGCTCTTCAAGGAGAACGCCTCGATCTCCGGCGCCGAGGTCGGCTGCCAGGGCGAGGTCGGCTCGGCCTGCTCGATGGCGGCCGGCGCCCTCGCCGAGGTCCTGGGCTGCACCCCGGAGCAGGTCGAGAACGCGGCCGAGATCGGCATGGAGCACAACCTGGGCCTGACCTGCGACCCGGTCGGCGGCCTCGTCCAGATCCCGTGCATCGAGCGCAACGGCATGGCGGCGGTCAAGGCGGTCACGGCGGCCAAGATGGCGATGCGCGGCGACGGCACCCACAAGGTCTCCCTCGACAAGGTCATCAAGACCATGAAGGAGACGGGCGCCGACATGAAGGTCAAGTACAAGGAAACCGCCCGCGGCGGCCTGGCGGTCAACGTCATCGAGTGCTGATCCGGCACGCATGACGAGTGAGGGGCCCGGCGCAGAACGCGTCGGGCCCCTCCGCGTTGCCCGCCACAACAGGCGGAATTCGCAGGTGATTTGAGGTTTGCGGGGAGTTGATCACGCGTGAGGGCGAACCCTCGACTGCGGGCTGGTTTCTCGATGATCACGTGCGCCATGGTGATCACGTGACGTCGCGGCCACACCCCCGGCGGTCGGCCAACCGCCTTGGACCGCAGCCTTTTTGTGTACTGGAGGACTTCATCATGGCAAGCAACCGCAGCATCCGCGTGATCTCCGCCGTCGTCTCGCTCCCCTTCGCCGTCGCGCTCTTCGCCGGCGTCGCCCAGGCCGACAACGGGGCCGGTGCGGGCGTCTCGTCCGACGCCGCCGTCGCCGAGATCATCGGGAGCGGGGTCGCCGGCAGCAACCTCGGCAACGCCTCCACCACCCAGCAGGTCGCCACCGGCTCCGGGGGGTCCAACCAGAGCAACGGCGCCCAGGCCAACGGCGCCGGCTTCACCGCCATCGGGCAGTCCAACGACTCGTTCGTCCTCAACCCCGTCCCGTAACGGACGGGTGACGCAGCGGCCCGCCCTTCCCCCGGAGGGCGGGCCTCTCCGCGTTCCTGTGACAGGACGGGTCCAGCGGCCCTCCGGCTCGGGACCTTCGGCCCCACGGGGGCGGCCGGGAGGTGGGTTAGCTTGCCCGAGTGGGCGGATTCCCCCCGTGAGCCGGCAGAGAGGTGGAGCGCATGGACGGCACGGACGGTATCGAGCACCACGTCCTCCCGCTCCGGCTGGAGGTCTCGCCCGCGCCCCTGCCGCTGCTCGGGGCCTTCACGTACCGCTGCGACCGGCCCTACGAGCTGGCCCTCGACTTCCGGGGCGCCGGGATGCACGTGGCGCGCTGGGTGTTCTCCCGGGACCTGCTGCTCGACGGGGAGACCTGCGCGACGGGCGAGGGGGACGTGCAGGTGTGGCCGCGGTGGCAGGGCAGGGAACCACGGGTGTTCCTCGCCTTCACCAACGGCGAGCGGAGCTGCGTGGTGTCCGCCCGGGCGAAGGACGTGCGCGCGCTGTGCCGGCGGCTGGTCGGGCTGGTGCCGCGCGGCGAGGAGCAGCGGCACTACGACCTCGACGCCGAGCTGAGCACCCTCCTGCCCCGGTAGGGAGCATTTGTTCCGTTTCTTTTTGTTTCGGGTGGTTTGGGTGCAACCATGAGCCTGCCGGGAGTGTCCTCAGCAGTGACACCGGTCCCCGCCTCCGAAGAATCAGGGGGACGTCATGAACCACCTCCGCCGCCGGCAGCTCGTGGCCCTTGCCACAGGTGCGCTGCTCACCGCCGGGATCACCCTCGCCGCGCCGGCCTCGGCCGTCGTCCGGCCCACGCCGCTCGTCGTCAATGCCCGCTGGGGCGGGCACTGCACGTACGACCGCATCGTCATCGACCTGCGGGGACACGTCCCCGGGGTCACCGTCACCCGGGTGCCGAGGCTGGTCCAGGACGGATCCGGCAAGCCCGTCCCGCTGGCCGGGAAGCACTTCCTGCAGATCAGCCTGCATCCCGCCGCCGCGCACAACCGCACGGGCGACAGCACGTACCGCGGGCCGAAGCTCGTCAAGATCTACCTGCCCCAGCTCAAGGGCCTTGCCATGACGGGCGACTTCGAGGGGTACGTCACCTTCGGCGCCGCCTTCCACAGCAAGCCCTCGTTCACCTCCTTCAAGCTGCACGGGCCCGAGCGGTTCGTGCTGGACGTCGCGCACCGCAACGTGTGCCGGTGAAGGTGAGGGACTACCGGTGCTCGGGGTTCGGGAAGTCGAAGCGGCAGCCGGCGTCCCACTCCGAGCGCTGGTTCCCGTGCGCCGGGATCCCGCCCGAGCGCTTCAGCAGGGCGGCCAGGTGCATGAGGTTCCACGACATGAAGGTCGTGTTCCGGTTGGTGAAGTCGTTCTCGGGGCCGCCCGAGCCGGGGTCGAGGTACGAGGGCCCGGGCCCGGCCTCGCCGATCCAGCCCGCGTCGGCCTGCGGCGGGACGGCGTAGCCGAGGTGCTGGAGGCTGTAGAGGATGTTCATGGCGCAGTGCTTCACGCCGTCCTCGTTGCCGGTGACGAGCGCGCCGCCGACGCGCCCGTAATAGGCGTACTGGCCCTGCGCGTTCAGGATCGAGGAGCAGGCGTAGAGCCGCTCGATGACCTGCTTCATGACGGAGCTGTTGTCGCCGAGCCAGATCGGGCCGCACAGCACGAGGATGTCGGCGTCCATGATCTGGCTGTACAGGACGGGCCACTGGTCGGTTTCCCAGCCGTGCTCGGTCATGTCGGGCCAGACACCGGTGGCGATGTCGTGGTCGACGGCGCGGATCAGCGAGGTTCGGGCGCCGGCCGCCTCCATGACGGCGCGGCTCTTGGCGATCAGGCCCTCGGTGTTGCTGGTCTCGGGCGAGCGCTTGAGGGTGCAGTTGACGTAGACGGCGGTCAGGTCGGAGTAGTCGTAGTCGGCGGCCACACCGCCAGCCTGGGGGCCTGCGGGCGCCGCCGCCACCGGGCCGCAGCCGTTCGGGGCGCCTGCTCGGGCCACGCCCCTTCGGCCGGGTGGGTGCCGGTCCGTCAGTCCGACCAGGGCCGGAGGGCCTTGGTGTAGGGGAAACCCAGGGCTGACGGTGGACGAGGTCCGGTCCCGGGCGGAGTCCGCACTCGCCGCGCTGGACGTCACGGCGCTGCGGGACCGCCCGACGCACCTGCTCTCGTACGGGCAGCGCAAGCGCGCGGCGATCGCGGGCGCGGTGGCTCCCCCCGCACACCCCGGGCCCCGAATCCCCGGAGGCCCTGGCCACTTGGGCCCAGGGTTCGTGGCCATGCGGATATTCGAGGCGACGATCGACCCCAGGTCCTTGCGGTGGGACGGCGACGAACTGGTGGACGCCGCAGGCGGGTTCCGCCGCTGGACGGCCGACGGCAAGGAGCTGGCCGGCACCTGGAACACCGCGTACCGCTTCGACCGCGCCGCCCACTCCCCCACCGGCCGCGTGGCCCGAGGTGTCGGTGCCGCACCGGGACGGGCCTTCGGTGTGGAGCACATCCCCTCGCCGGTCACGGCCCTGCACCCCGACGGGAGTCGTCTCGCGGTCGCCGTCGGGAACGGGGTCGCGGTCCTCGACCTCCCGCATCCCTAGGATGGCCGCATGTCGCTGCCGCACGCCATCCTGACCGCCCTGCTGGAGAAGCCCTCGTCGGGGCTGGAGCTGACCCGGCGGTTCGACAGGTCGATCGGGTACTTCTGGTCCGCGACGCACCAGCAGATCTACCGCGAGCTCGGCCGGCTGGAGGAGGCCGGGCTGATCCGGGCGCTGCCGAGCGAGGTGCCCGTACGGGGGCAGAAGAAGCAGTACGAGGTGCTGGCCGGCGGGAGCGCGGAGCTCGCGCGGTGGGTCGGCGAGAGCCAGGACCCGAAGGCCATCCGGGATCCGCTGCTGCTGCGGATCCGCGCGGCCGCCGTGGTGGGCCCGCACGGGCTGGCCGGGGAGCTGCGGCGCCATCTCGATCTGCACCGGCGGCAGCTGGCCGTCTACGAGGCGATCGAGGAGAAGGACTTCCCGCCGGAGCGGGACTCCGACGAGGACCGGCTGCGCCGGCTGGTGCTGCACGGCGGCATCGGCCTGGAGACGTTCTGGCTGCGCTGGCTGGAGGAGGCCCTGGGCGAGGTCGAGGACATGACGCCGCCGCCCGGCGGAGCCGTCTCCTGACCCCGGGAGACGCGCCGGGGCAGCGCAATGCCCCCGCCCGCCCGGCAGAAGGGCAGGGCGGGGGCTGTGCAGGGCTTACTTGTTCAGGGAGGCCCAGAACTCGTCGAAGCTCAGCAGGCCGTCGCCGTTGCTGTCCTTGGCCGCGACCACGGCGTCCGCGACGGCGCCGGTCACGTACGCGTCGCCCATCGCCTTCATGGCCGCGCTGTACTCGTCGGCCGTGACGAAGCCGTCACCGTCCGCGTCGAACTTGCCGAACGTCGCCCGCGCGCTCTCGATGTCAGCCACTGGGATCCACCCCTTCTAGGTGCTTGTTGACCGGCCAAGGGTAGCGGCAGCCGGGCACCGCCCCCTCCCGCGGGTCCCGTTCGGGCGGCAGCTATGAATTCAATTACCCCTCCGCGATGTGGAACCGAAAATTCCAGCCAAGAAATCCGACCCGGGCTTGTCACGTTCCGGGGCCGCGGCATAACGTACCGGAATTGCCGCCACGTCTGGGAAGACGGCGACCATGCGCTCATCGGAGTCAGCCCCGGAAACAACTATTACAGAAATCCGCGTGAGAGCACTTTCCGAGTTCCAGTCGAACCCCGTCTATCAACTCCTGCACCGCCGCGTCCGGCATTTCATGGAGACCGACGAAGAATTCCGCAAGGGCTGCGAAGAGATGGCCTTGCATTTTGTCGGCTCCAAGTTGGATGCCGCTCACGGATGTCCTCTTCGCCCGCGGCGGTGGCCTGCGAGCGACCCGCTACCAGGCGTACGCCGTCGTACGGCCCGAGGCCGCGCAGGCCCCGCACCCTCACCGGTGGCTTCCCGTCGCCTGGTGAGGGTACGGGGGTGTCCCGGGAGCTGTGCGAGCTCCCGGGGCGCCGCCGTGTCGCCGTGTCCCGTACTCCCCGTACTCCCCGCCGCCTAGCGGAAGATGCCGGTGTGGCCGAGCGAGTAGCGCCCCGGCTGCGGGTAGACGGCCAGGCCGTGCGGGCCGCCGCCCACCGGGATCTTGGCGAGCTGCTCACCGGTCGCCGTGTCGATCGCGTAGACCTCGGAGTTGTAGCGGCCCGACAGCCACAGCACCTTGCCGTCGGCGGAGACGCCGCCCATGTCGGGGCTGCCCCCGTCGGGCAGCTCCCACTTCTTGGTGAGCTTGTTCTGCTTGAAGTCGAAGACGGAGATGCTGCCCTCGCCGCGGTTGGAGATGTACATCTCCTTGGAGTCGCGGCTGACGTACAGGCCGTGGGTGCCCTTGCCGGTGGGCAGCAGTTTGGGGATGTCGAACTTGTCGCCGCTGAACACCCACATGCCGTGCGCCATCATGTCCGCGACGTAGAAGGTCTTTCCGTCCGGTGAGACCTTCACGTCCTGCGGCATCGCGCCCTCGAAGGGCAGCTTCTGCTGGGCGACGACCTCCATCTTCTCGGTGTCGACCTTGAGGAGCTCGCCGGAGAACTCGCAGCTCACGATGAAGTAGCGGCCGTCGGCGGAGAAGTCCGCGTGATTGACGCCGAAACAGCTCACCGGGACGGTCTTCACGCGGTTCATCGTGTGCGGATCACGGAAGACCAGCTCGCGGTCCATGGAGGCCATCACGACCGCGTACTTGCCGTTCGGCGTGAAGTACAGGTTGTACGGGTCGTGCACCTCGACGGGCTCGCCGGCCTCGCCCGTGGCCGGGTTGATCGGCGTGAGCGTGTGGCCGCGGTTGTTGTTGACCCACAGGGTCTTCATGTCCCAGGACGGGACCACGTGCTGGGGCTGGACGCCGACCGGGATGGTGGCGATGACCTTGTACGTCTTCGGGTCGATGACGGACACCGTGTTGGAGGTGGTGTTCGGTACGTAGACGCGGGACGGGAAGTCCTTGACCACCGGGGCGAGGTTGTTCGGCCGGTCGGCCGCGTACACGTCGTTCGGGTCGAGGAGCGGCGGCATCCCGGCCAGGCCCTGCGGCGCGGCCGGGACGGCCTTGACGGGCTGCCGGGCCGGGGCCGCGGAGCCGAGCGCCTCGGCGGGCTCCTTGTCGGCCGATCCGCAGCCGGCCAGGGCGGCGAGGACCAGACCGGCCAGCAGCACGGTGGCCCTCCGGGGAAGGCGGGTGGTCGTCATGAGGTCAGCAGCTCCGTGGTGGTCACCGCGCGCAGATTGCGGCGCGCGAGTTCTTCGAGGAGGGGTGGCATCGCGTCGACCGTGTCCGCGTAGCCGAAGTGCAGGCTCACCACCGATCCGCTGCGGATCGTCCCGGTGACGGTGCGGATGACGGCCGCGGCGCCGGGCGAGGTGAAGTCGAGGGAGTCCACGTCGTACGAGAGGACGTGCGGGTAGCCGGCCCGCCGGGCCAGCTTCGTGACGAGGGGGGTGGCGTACTGGGTCTGGGAGGGCCGGAACCAGGTGCCGATCGAGCCGGTGAGCCGCTTGAGCCGCTGGGCGCAGCCGGTGATCTCGGCGTAGGCCTCCGCCTCGGGCATCTCGTTGATCGCGAGGTGGCGCTGGGTGTGGTTGCCGAGCTCGTGGCCGCCGTCCAGGACCCGGCGGGCCATGTCCGGGTGGGCGTCGAGCCAGCTGCCGATCGCCAGTACGGTGACCCGCGCGCCCGCTCTTTCGGCCTCGGCCAGTACGGCCCGGGCGATGGCGGGGTCCCCGTTGCCGTGGAAGGTGAGGGCGACCCGGGGGCGGTCGCGCGGACCGTGCCCGATCTCGTCGGGCTGTCCGGGGATCCGGCGCGGGGCGGGCGCGGCCGCCCGGCCGACCCGTGCGGCCGGCCCGGTGGCCGGGGCCGCCTCGGCCGGGGGCGCGGAGGGGGCCGGGCCTCCGGCGCCGCAGGCGGCGGTGAGGGCGCCGGCGGCGGCCGCCGCGCCGGCGCGGAGGGCGGATCGGCGGTCCGGGTAGCAGAGCACCCGCCCATTTAAGTGGTGGATGACCCCGAAGGTAACGATTGACCCATTTCGGGACCTTCACCGGAGTGCACCCACACGAGGGAGTGTCCGGTATGCGATCAACGAATCACACACAACGGTGGATAGTTATTCATTGATTGCGAGGTGAGTGGCCGACCTCACCTAGGATTTAGATGGAAACTCTTAGTATTTGCACACTTATGTCCAAGTTGGGACTTTTGGCGTTTGGTCGCCCGTCTGCCATAGTCGGAATCACGGCTTCCCCATTGACCCGAGCGAAGTCGCCACGCCGAGGATCACACCCCCTTCGATCCTCGGCGGATCCATGAAGCCCCCACGACGCCCCACTACGGCGACCGGGGGCTTCAGGTATTTCAGGGGCCGATGCCGGTCGAGGGGCCGTTGGCGACCAAGGGGCACGGGGGCGCCGGAGTCAGCGGTCGGCCACCCGCATCTCGAACCAGGTGAACTTGCCGCGCGGCAGCAGGTCGGCGCCCCAGCGGTCGGAGAGCTTGTCGACGAGGAAGAGCCCCCGGCCGGTGATGTCCAGCTCGTGGACCGGCATCAGGCAGGGCAGTCCGCGCGAGGGGTCGCGCACCTCGACCCGGATCCAGCCGCGCCGCCGCAGCATCCGTAAGCCGAAGGAGCGGGCGCCGGTGTGGCGCACCGCGTTGCCGACGAGTTCCGAGACCAGCAGGACGGTGTGCTCGGACACCTGCGGGGAGAAGCCCCAGAAGCGGATCACCACGTACTGGGTGAGCCGGCGGGCCGTGCTCGCCGACTCGGGCATGGACGGGAGCGTCACTTCCGCCTCGGCCGGGTTCCCGTACAACTCCAGCGCCTTGAGACCCTGTTCGTCCTCAAGAGCCGCCGTCAGCCGTACGGCGGAAGCGCTGCTGCGCTGCCGCGGCTGTTCCACACCCTCCAGGCCCGCCATGAACCCATCATGGACGGCCGATACGCCCGTCCGGGCCGTTCCGCAGGAAAACACCCCCCGGAATGGTCGACTCCAAGGGGGCGTCCCGTCATATGCGTTGGGCAACCGGAAGCCTGCGAAACCATCCTGATCTGCGGTGACACACCGCCCCCGGACGATCACCCCGAGTGGATCTCCACAGCTCCTTAAGGTTTCTTTAAGGCCTGGCTAATCCACCCCCAGGGAGGACTAGAGGAACTTCGCCTTGCCGGGGCCCTCCTCGACGAAGCTGCGCATGCCGCGCTCGCGGTCCTCGGTGGCGAACAGGCCCGCGAACCAGTTGCGTTCGATGGTCAGGCCGGTGTCGATGTCCGCCTCGAGGCCCGCGTCCACGCACTCCTTGGCGGCGCGCAGCGCGATCGCCGGGCCCTGGGCGAGCTTGGCGGCCCAGGCGTGCGCCTGCTCGTACACCTCGGCGGCGGGCACGACCCGGTCCACGAGCCCGAGCGTGAGCGCCTCGTCGGCCTTGACCATGCGGCCGGTGAAGATCAGGTCCTTGGCCTTGGACGGCCCGATCAGCCGGGACAGCCGCTGGGTGCCGCCGGCCCCGGGGATCAGGCCGAGCAGGATCTCGGGCTGGCCGAGCTTCGCGTTGTCGGCGGCGATCCGGTAGTCGGCGCACAGGGCGAGCTCGCAGCCACCGCCCAGGGCGTAGCCGGTGACGGCGGCGACGACGGGCTTGGGGATCCGCGCCACGGCCGTGAAGGCGTCCTGGAGCGCGCGGGACCGGGCGACCATCGCCGCGTGGTCCATCGTCTGCATCTCCTTGATGTCCGCGCCTGCCGCGAACACCTTCTCGCCGCCGTAGATGATCACCGCGCGGACGTCGGCCCGGTCGGTGGCCTCCACCGCGAGCTCGCGCAGCCGGTCCTGGGTGGCGATGTCCAGGGCGTTCATGGGCGGCCGGTCCAGGCGGAGGGTGCCGACGCCTTCGGAGACTTCGAGAGAGAGGGTCATAGGCGGAAGGTTAGCCGCGGTTAACAGGGAATGGCCCGGTGCTGTGGGTCACAGCACCGGGCCACTCGACTACGTACGGGGGAGGACTACTTGATCCACTCCGCCCAGTCCATGTTCCAGCCGTTGAGGCCGTTGTCCGGGGCGATCTGCTTGTCCTTGGAGTTCTTCACGACGACGACGTCACCGATCAGCGACTCGTTGAAGAACCACGCCGCGGGCTGGTTGCCGTCGCCCGCACCGCGGACGTCCTTGAGGCCCACGCAGCCGTGGCTGACGTTCTCGGAGCCGAACGTGCCGGAGGAGGCCCAGTAGTTGCCGTGGACGAAGGTGCCCGAGTTCGACAGGCGCATCGCGTGCGGGACGTCCGAGATGTCGTACTCGCCGCCGAAGCCGACGGTCGCGCCGTTCATCCGGGTCACCTTGTACTTCTCGCTGATGACCATCTGCCCGTTGTACGTGGTCGTCGACGGGGCGCCCGCGGTGATCGGGATGTTCTTGAACACCTGGCCGTCGCGGACGACCTGCATCGTGTGCTCGCTCGCGTCGACCGTGGAGACCTGCGAGCGGCCGATGGTGAACGTGACCGTACGGGTCTGCTTGCCGTAGACGCCGGGACGGCCCTCGACCCCGTCCAGGGCGATCTTCACGGTGACCTTGGTGCCCGCGGCCCAGTACTTCTCGGGGCGGAAGTCGAGGCGGTCGTTGCCGAACCAGTGGCCCTCGACCGGCACGGACGGCTCGGCCGTCACCGTGATGGCCTTCTCGACGGCCTCGGTGTTGGTGATGCCGCGGGTGAAGTTGAACGACACCGGCATGCCCACGCCGACGGTCTCGCCGTCCTCGGGCGTGTAGTGGCCGACGAACGTGTTGGTCGGGGTCAGAGTGGTGAACGTGGTGTCCTTGGCGGACTCCCGGCCGGCCTCGTCCTTGGCGACGGCGTGCACCTTGTACTCGGTGGCGGCGGCCAGGTTGCGGGCGGGCTCCCAGCTCGCGCCGTCCTGGGCGAGCTTGCCGTCGACGGCGTTGCCCTTGGTGTCGGCGACGGTCACAGTGGTCAGCTTGCCGCCGGTGCTGGTTATCTTCAGGATGCCGCTGGTGGCGACCTCCTTGGCGCCGTCGTCCGGCTTGACGCTGACAACGGCCTTGGATGCCTCGGTACCGGTCTTGCCGCCCCCGCCGCCCCCAGCGTTGTCGCCGCCTCCGCCGCCGGTGTTGCCGCCTCCGCTGCACGCGCTCGTGAGCAGCAGTGCCGCTCCGAGCAGGAGGGCCGGCAGGCCGGTGCGGCGGGCGCGGCCGCGTATCGGCTGCACGTTCACTCTTCTTCTCCCCATGTCCCCCGCGCGCGGACAGTCGCGCGCTTGTCGACAGGAAATCACATGGGGGGATCACGAAGAGAAACGGTCTTGTCACCGTTCCGTCCCAAGAACGGGGAAGGACCGGCGCGTCGCGCGGAGCCGCCGGTCCCCGGTGCGTCAGCCGAGGGCGGAGCCCGCGACCCAGTGCGTCCAGTCCATGTTCCAGCCGCCCAGCCCGTTGTTCGGGGCCACCGTCTTGTCCTGCGAGTTGACGACCTCCACCACGTCCCCGACCAGGGTCCGGTCGAAGAACCAGCCGGCCGGGGTGTCCGAACCGCCGCCCTTGTCGTCGCGCAGCCCCACGCAGCCGTGGCTGGTGTTGGTGGAGCCGAAGGTGTCGGGGCTGGCCCAGTAGTTCCCGTGCAGGAAGGTCCCGGAGGTGGTGAGCCGCAGGGCGTGCGGGACGTCGGGGATGTCGTACTCGCCGCCGAAGCCGACGGTCTGGCCGTTCATCCGGGTCACGTCGAACATCTCCAGCACCACCATCTTCCCGTTGTAGGTGGTGTTCTTGGGCGCTCCGGCGCTGATCGGGAGGGTGGAGACCAGCTTCCCGTCGCGGCGGACCTCCATCGTGTGCGCCTCCGCGTCCACGGTGGAGACCTGGGAGCGGCCGACGGTGAAGGTGACGGCCTTGTCCTGGATGCCGTACGAGCCGGGCGCGCCCTGCACGTCCCGCAGGTTCATCGTGACGGTGACCTCGGTGCCGGGCTTCCAGTACTGCTTGGGCCGGAAGTCGAGGCGCTCGTTGCCGAACCAGTGGCCCGCGACCTCCACCGGCGGCTTGGAGGTGACGGTGATGGCCCGCTCGACGTCGGCGCGGTTCTCGATCGACCGGTTGAAGTTGAAGGAGACGATCATGCCGGTGCCGACGGTGGAGCGGTTCTCGGGCTTGAAGTAGCCGATGAACCGCTCCTCGGGGACGTAGGTGGTGAAGGTGGTGTGCCGGGCCTGGCGGCGCTCGTGCCCGTCGAGGGCGACCGCGTCCACGGTGTACTTGGCGGCGAGCGCGAGCTTGCCGCCCGCGGGGTCGGGGCTCCAGCTGAGGCCGTCGGGGGCGATGGAGCCGGGTACGCGCTCCTCCTGGGCGTCCTCGACCTTGGTGACCACGACCCGCTCGAGGCGGCCCTCGGGCACTCTGACCGTCAGCGGGCCTTCGGCCGGGACCCCCTTGGCGTTGTCCTCGGGGGTGATCCGGATGGCCTCGTCGGGCGACCGGGGTTTGCCGGGGAGCTGGATCTCGACCGGGGAACCGCCGCTCTCGGTGCATCCGGCCAGGCCGCCCAGCAGGGCCGCCCATGCCGCCACGGCGGCCAAGCCCGCCCCTGCCCGCCTCGTCAGAAGTGTCACGGTCCCTCCAACGACCGGCCCCCTCCGGGGGAAACGTGAGCGCGGGCCACGTTCCGGGCAGATCTCTCCGGGCAGAACAGTGGGAAGGACCAGACGGGGGCGGGCCCAGGCCGGGACGCCGGGGCCGCACTCTCCCCTCCCCCCGCCGGTACCCAGGAGCCGTGGAGGCGGGCAGTGTCGAGCGCAGCCGAGTACGAGGCGGTGGATGCCGCCGCCATGGAGTCAGTGGAGTCGTTGGATTCGGTGGAGGTCGTGGAGGCCGTGGAGGCCCTGGATTCGGTGGAGGCCGTGGACGCGGTCCGCAGCGGCGGGGCCGCGCCGCCCGTCCCGCACGTCAACGGCCGGGTGAACGGCAAGGTGGCACGGGACCTCGAGCCGGCCTTACGGGCCGTCACGCGCCCGGGGCCACCGGTGTGGCCGGGGTCCTCGCACCCGCTCGGGGCGCGTTATCGCACCGGCCCGGACGGGACGGCGGGCACGAACTTCGCGCTGTGGGCCCAGGGCGCGGAGGCGGTGGAGCTGTGCCTCTTCGACGCGGAGGGCGCCGAGACCCGGTGCGCGCTGACCGAGCTGACGCACGAGATCTGGCACGGCTTCCTGCCCGGCGTGCGCCCCGGGCAGCGGTACGGGTTCCGGGTGCACGGCCGCTGGGACCCGTGGACGGGGGCCCGGTTCAATCCGGCGAAGCTGCTGCTGGACCCGTACGCGCGGGCCGTCGACGGGGACTTCACGCTGCCGCCGGAGGTGTACGGGCACGTCCGCGACTGGCCGCAGCAGTACATCGCGGACACCGTGCGCGACGACCGCGACTCGGCGCCGTTCGTCCCCAAGGGGGTCGTGGTCCACGATGACGACGACTGGGCGGACGACGTCCGGCCGAAGACCCCGTGGGCCGATTCGGTGATCTACGAGCTGCACGTGCGCGGGTTCACGATGCGCCATCCGGGTGTTCCCGAGGAGCTGCGCGGCACGTACGCGGGCCTCGCCCATCCGGCTGCGGTCGAGCACCTGACCCGGCTCGGGGTGACGGCGGTCGAATTGCTGCCGGTGCACCAGTTCGCGCACGAGGACCACCTGCTGCGCCGGGGCTTGCGCAACCACTGGGGCTACAACTCGATCGGCTACTTCGCCCCGCACGCCGGCTACTCCTCGTCCGGTACGGCAGGGCAGCAGGTCGGCGAGTTCAAGCGGATGGTGAAGGCCCTGCACGCGGCCGGGATCGAGGTCATCCTCGACGTGGTCTACAACCACACGGCGGAGGCGGGCGAGCTCGGCCCGACGCTCTCGCTGCGCGGCATCGACAACCGGGGCTACTACCGGCTCCAGTCCGACCAGCGCCGGTATGCCGACTACACGGGCTGCGGGAACACCCTGCACGCCGGGCGGCCGCACGTGCTGCGCCTCATCACGGACTCCCTGCGGTACTGGGTGACGGAGATGGGGGTGGACGGCTTCCGCTTCGACCTGGCGGCGGCGCTGGCCCGCTCGATGCACGACGTGGACATGCTCTCGCCGTTCCTCGCGGTCATCGCCCAGGACCCGGTGCTGCGCCGGGTCAAGCTGATCGCCGAGCCGTGGGACGTGGGCTCGGGCGGCTACCAGGTGGGGGCGTTCCCGCCGCTGTGGACGGAGTGGAACGACCGGTACCGGGATGCCGTACGGGACTTCTGGCGGGGCGCGCTGCCCGACGTACGGGATCTCGGGTACCGGCTGTCGGGCTCGAGCGACCTGTACGCGTGGGGCGGGCGGCGGCCGTACGCCTCGGTGAACTTCGTGACGGCGCACGACGGTTTCACCCTGCGCGACCTGGTGTCGTACGAGCGCAAGCACAACGAGGCCAACGGGGAGGCGGGCCGCGACGGGACCAACGACAACCGCTCGTGGAACTGCGGGGTGGAGGGAGAGACGGACGACGCCCGCATCGGGGTGCTGCGGCGGCGGCAGCTGCGCAACCTGCTGACCACGCTGCTGCTGTCCACCGGGGTGCCGATGCTGGTCGCCGGGGACGAGTTCGGCCGGACGCAGGGCGGCAACAACAACGCGTACTGCCAGGACAACGAGACGGGATGGGTGGACTGGTCGCTGCTGGAGGACCCGGCCTGGCGGGACCTGTGCGCGCTGGCCGCGCGGCTGGTGGCGCTGCGCCAGGAGCATCCGGTCCTGCGCCGGCGGGCGTTCTTCTCGGGACGGCCGCAGGGCGCGGACGGGCTGCGGGACCTGGCCTGGTTCACCCCGGCGGGCGTGGAGATGACCGAGCGGGACTGGTACGCGCCGGCAGCCGCGCTCGGGATGTACCTGTCGGGGCGGGACATCCCGGGGCGCGACGAGCGGGGGCGCCAGGTGAGCGACGACAGCTTCCTGGCGCTGCTGCACGCCGGGGACCGGCCGGTGGCGTGGGTGCTGCCGGGCGCGCCGTGGGCGGCGGGGTACGAACTGGTGCTGGACACCGCGCGGGAGGACCAGGCGGCGCCTCCCGGCACCCGGTTCCGGGGCGGTGAGACGCTGACGGTGCCGGCCCGGTCGGTACTGCTGCTGCGAGTGGCGGGCTGAGGGGTGCGGGCCGAGGGGCGCGGGCCGAGGGGGCGGAGGTGGCGGCCGCTACTTCTCCTGCTTCTCCTCGACGTGCCGCAGCATCCGCTTGAGGAGGGCGGAGAGCGCGGCCCGCTCCCCGTCGTCGAGGGGGTCGACCATCTCGGCTTCGGCGATCCCGCGCCAGCGCATGGCCTCGGTCCAGCGCCGGTGGCCGTCGTCGGTCAGCTCCACGTCGACCCGGCGCCGGTCCCCGGAGGCGCGCACCCGGCGGACCAGCCCGGACTTCTCCAGGGTGTCGAGGCGGCCGGTCATCCCGGCCGGGGAGAGCAGCAGTTCGGCGGCGAGTTCGGCGGAGGGGGCCCGCCAGGGCGTGCCGCGGGAGGCGAGCCGGTGCATGGTCTCGAACTCGAACTCCTGCAGTCCGGTCTCGGCCAGGGCCCGTTCCTTGCCGTACTTCACGTGCTTGGCCAGGAGCTGGATCCGCGTGATGACCGCCTCGGTGGGCACGTCGAAGGGGACCTTGCCGCTCCAGCGGGCGATGTGCCGGTCGACCGAATCCTCGGCGTACTCCGTGTCCATGGTCGGAAGTATCTCACCCCGGGCTCAATAGTTCGTTGACGAATCATTCGCTGGCGAAATATTGTCTGCTGTCATGACCTCGTCGATCTGGCGGCTTCTCGCCGGGCGCACCTTCGCGGCCTTCGCCAGCGCCCTGATCCCCACCACCCTCACCCTGGCCGTCGTGCGCACCGGTTCGGCCGGAGACCTCGGCATCGTGCTCGCGAGCGAACTGCTCCCGATGCTGCTCCTGCTGCCCGTCGCGGGCGTGGCCGCCGACCGCTTCCCCGCCCGGCGGGTCGTCCTGGCCGCCGATCTGGTGCGCGCCGCCGCGCAGGGCGCAACGGGGGTGCTGCTGCTGGCCGGTCCGGTGCGGATCCCCGAGCTCGCGGCCCTGGCGGCGGTCACCGGCGCCGGCGTCGCCTTCGGCAACCCCTCGGCCCGCACGCTCGTCGCCGCGGTCGTCCCCGCCGAGGCCCGGCTGCGGGTCAACTCCCGGCTCGGGGTGGCGACCGGGCTCGCACAGATGGCGGGGCCCGCCGCCGCGGGCACGATGATGCTGGCCCTCGGGGCCGGCTGGTCCTCCCTGCTGACCGGCGCGCTGTTCGCCGCCTCCGCGCTCACCCTCGGCGGGCTGCGGACCGCCCCGGCGCCGCTCGTGCGCACCCGTGCCGGGTTCACCGCCGAGCTGCGGGCCGGCTGGTCCGAGACCCGGCGCCACCCCTGGTTCCTGGCCAATGTGCTCGCCCACGGCGTCTGGCATCTCGCGGCCGGCCTGCTGCTCACCCTGGGACCGCTGATCGCCGTACAGAGCCTGGGCGGTGCGGCGACCTGGGTGGTCATCGCCCAGGTCGGCACCGCCGGCATGCTCGTCGGGGTCTGGGCCGCCGGCCGGCTGCCCGTGCGGCGGCCGCTGTACGGGGTGGCCGTCGGGGCCTCGGCGCAGGCCCTGCCGCTCACGGCCCTCGCGCTGCGGCTGCCCGTGGCGGTGACGGCGACGGCCTTCTTCGTGGCGATGTTCGGCCTGGGCGTGCTGAGTCCCCTGTGGGAGACGGAGATGCAGCGCCGGATCCCGCTGGAGACACTGGGCCGGGTCGGCTCCTTCGACACCCTGATCTCCTTCGCCGCCCGGCCGCTGGGGCTGGCGGTGGCGGCGCCGCTGGCGGGGGTCACCGGGACCGCGGCGCCGCTGCTGGTGGCGGCCGCCCTGAGCGCCGCCGCGAACCTGTCCGTACTGCTGCTCCCGGACGTCCGCAGGGAACCGGAGCGGGAACCCTCACTCGCCCTGCGATGATGTGCTCTCGTACACACGTGCACCCGTACACGTGTGCCGCCGCAGGAAATCAGGGGTACGCATGGCGAAAGTCGGGACCGCGCTGCGGGAGTTGCGCGGGGCGCAGAAGTCCGCGAAGGGGGTGTCGCTCTATTCGCGGTTCGTCAACCGGCCCGCGGGGCGGTATCTGGCCGCCGTGTCGTACGCGCTCGGGCTGACCCCGAACCAGGTGACGCTGGTCAGCGCCGCCTTCAGCTTCGCCGCCGTGGCCGCCGTCGCGCTCGCCGCGCCCTCGTGGGGGCTGGGCATCGCCGTATGGGCCGCGCTCGCCGTCGGCTTCGCGTTCGACTCCGCCGACGGACAGCTGGCCCGGCTGCGCGGGGGCGGCAGCGCGGCGGGCGAATGGCTCGACCACGTCGTGGACTGCGCCAAGCTGACCGCCCTGCACACCTGCGTGCTGATCGCGTTCTACCGCTTCCCGGAGGCGTACGGGACGGGCGGGGACGGCTGGCTGCTGGTGCCGCTGGGCTTCCAGTTCGCCTCGGTCGTCACCTTCTTCGGCGGGCTGCTGACCGAGAAGCTCAAGCCCAAGCCGGCGCCGGGGAGCCCCGCCGCCGCACCGTCGACCGTGCGTGCGGTGGCGCTGCTGCCCGTGGACTACGGGGTGTTCTGCCTGGTGTTCCTGGCGCTCGGGGGCGGGGGGCTGTTCCGCTGGGCGTACGCGGGGCTCGGCGCCGTCGCCGCGCTGTTCCTGCTGGCGTTCCTCGCGAAGTGGTTCCGGGAGCTCAGCGCCGTACCGCGCTGAGCGTTTCCGTACCCGCTCAGCGGCGCTCGGCGCTGAGCGGTTCGGACAGCGCGTCCAGCGCCCGGCGCAGCTGGGTGCTGGAGGTGTGCACCGTGTAGGGGAAGTAGACGACGTCGACGCCGACGGCGGCGAAGTCCTTCTCCAGCTTGCCGCCCTTGGGCGTGCCCCGCCAGTCGTCGCCCTTGAAGATCACGTCGAAGCGGACCTGCTTCCAGGTCTCCACCTTGTCCGGGACCGTTTCGACGAACGCGGCGTCCACATATTTCACGCTGCGGACGATTTCGAGGCGCTCCACGAGCGGGATCATCGGGCGCCGGCCCTTGGCCAGTTCCGCCATCTCGTCGGAGACCACCCCGGCCACCAGGTAGTCGCACTGACTCCGGGCGTGCCGAAGGATATTGAGATGTCCGATATGGAACAGATCGTAAGCACCCGGGGCATACCCGACTCGGTACGGTCTGCGCGCAGGTGCGCCAAGTTCGGACATGTCGTGCTCCGTCATGAGTTACCCCCCAGCGGCCACACCCCCCGGTGTGGCGGATTAGCAGACAATAGCGTGCACGTTCCGCACCCTGTCGGTGAACGAATAGGGTGACGAGCGCATCATCCAGGGGAGAAGGGGACGTTCAGTGTCGAGATCCGGTCACCGGCGCCTACTGCTGGTTTCCACCAATTACGCTCCCGAGCACGCGGGGATTGGGCCGTACGCCACCCAGATCGCGGAGCACTGGGCGGATCTCGGCCACGACACCCACGTCCTCGCCGGCATGCCGCACTATCCGTCATGGTCGTTGGAGCCGGAGTACAAGGGGGCGCTCCGGCGCACGGAACGGCGCGCGGGGGTCACTGTGCACCGGCGTGCACACACCGTGCCGCCCCGTCAGACCGCCGTCAAGCGGGCCCTGTTTGAAGGATCGATTCTGCTGCACGGCACCGTGGCTCCGCCCCGGATGCCGCGCCCGGACGCGGTCATGGCCCAGATGCCCAGCCTGGCCGGCGGCGTCGTCGCCGCCCGCCTCGCCGCGCGCTGGAAGGTCCCGTACATCCCCGTCGTCCAGGACCTGATGGGCGCGGCCGCCGCGCAGAGCGGGATCAGCGGCGGCGACAAGGCGGCCGCGATCGCCGGGCGCGCGGAGGCGTACGCCCTGAAGCGGGCCACCCTGGTCGGCGTCATCCACGAGACCTTCGTGGACCGGGTCGTGGGCATGGGCGTGGACCCGAAGAAGATCCGCCTCGTCCCCAACTGGTCCCACGTCCCGCAGCCCACCAGGCCGCGCGGCCAGACCCGCCGCCACCTGGGCTGGGCACCCGGCCAGCCGGTCGTCCTGCACTCCGGGAACATGGGCCTCAAGCAGGGCCTCGAGGTACTCGTCGGCGCCGCCCGCCTCGATCCGGGCGTCCGTTTCGTCCTCATGGGAGACGGCAGCCAGCGCTCGGCCCTCGCCGACCTCGCGGCCGACGTACCGAATCTGGACATCATCCCCCCTGCCGCCGACGGAGAGTTCCCGGATATCCTCGCGGCGGCGGATGTGCTCGCCGTGACGCAGCACGCGGCCGTGCTCGACATGAGCGTGCCGTCCAAACTGACCTCCTACTTCCAGGCCGGCCGGCCCGTCGTCGCCTCCGTCGCGGCGGAAGGCGGTACCGCCCAGGAAGTGGAACGCTCGGGCGCAGGGGTGCTCGTACCACCGGAGGACCCCCACGCCCTGCTGAAGGCCGTACGGGCCCTCGCCGAGGACCCCGAGGGCGCGGATGCACTGGGGGCGGCCGGGCCCCGCCACGTGGCGGCCCACCTGAGCCGTGACGCGGGCCTGGCCCGCATCGACGCACTGATAGACGAAGCACTTGGGGGTCCGCAGCCGTGATCGAGACGAATCGCCCTGCAGCGGTCCCGGCGGAGGACGAACCGGATCTCCTCAGGGACCAGTTCAAGCAGCTCCTGCGCTACCGGCGCCTCCTCGGCGCGGGCGTCGGCATCGGCCTGCTGGGCGGCGTCTACCTCGGCATCTCCACGGCCGACACCTACGTCGCGACCGCGGACATCGTGCTGCGCGCACCCACCGACGACCCGTTCAACCCGAGCCTCGCGCCCGACAAGGCGATCAACATCGGCTCGGAGCGGCAGGTCGCGCTCAGCTCCTCCATAGCCAACGAGGCCGCGAAGAAGCTCGGCGTGTCCGCGAAGGACTTCGCCGGCCTGCGCAGCGGCCTCCAGGTGACCAACCCGCCGCAGACGATGGTGCTGCGCTTCACGTACACCGCGTCCTCCCCCAAGGAGGCCTCGACCCGCGCCAACGCGATGACCGAGGCCTACCTGCTCAAGCGGCAGGAATCCCTCGACGTCACCCGCGACAAGATGGTCAAGGGCTACCAGGAGCAGCGCGATCCGGTCGCCAAGAACCTCGACGAGCTCGTCAAGCAGATCAACGCCATGCCGGCCGGTCCGGGGCGCGACGCCGCGTACTCCTCGAAGACGGACCTCCAGAGCAAGGTCAACACGCTCAACAGCAACATCGCCAAGCTCCAGGCCCTGGACATGACCCCGGGCCGGGTCACCAGCGCCGCGACCCCGCCGTCCGACACCGACGGCCCGGGCATCCCGATGTCGCTCGCGCTCGGCGCGGCCGTGGGCCTCGCGCTCGGCCTGCTCGCCGCGTGGGTCAGGCTCGTCTTCGACCCAGCGCCGCGCTCCGAGGGCGATGTCGCGCGGGCCCTGCGCGCCCCCGTGCTCGGCTACCTGCCGCGGGCCAAGACCATCGGCGGACCGCTGCTCGCGGCCGGCGAGGAGGACCCCCGGCTCGCCGAGGAGTTCCGCTCGGTGGCCTTCCGGCTCGCCTACGACTCCCGCTTCGCCGACCGGCGCCGGCTGCTCGTCGTCGCGCCGCGCGGCAGCAGCGAGACCGCCGCCGCGGCGGCCGTGAACCTGGCCGCCTCCTTCGCGGAGACCGGCAAGGACGTCCTGCTCATCGAGGCCGACCTGCGCACCCCGGTGCTGGCAAGCCAGCTGCCGACCGGCGCGGGCGGGCGGCCGCGCTGGAGCCAGACGCCCGGCGGCCCGGCCGCCGGCGGGCACGCCGCGGCGCAGGGCGACTCCGACTGGCCCGACGGACGCCAGCTCGTCGTCGACGCCGGGGAGTCGGGCGCCTTCGACCTGATCCCGGGCGAGCCGGTCCGCAACGTGGCGCGTGCGCTGACCTCTCCGCGCGCCACCCGGCTGATCTCCGAGGCCGACTCCCCCAACTCCACCGTCGTCGTGCTCGCGCCGCCCGTGCTCTCGTACGCCGACGCCCTCGCGCTGGTCGACCGCGTCGACGGGGTCCTGGTCGTCTGCAACCCGCGCGCCGTCCACCGCAGCGACCTGTCCCGGATCCGCGAGCTGATCAGCGGCGCCGGCGGCACGGTGCTCGGCGCGGTGCTGCACGCCCCGCTGCCGGGCGAGAAGCGCGGCCGCGGGGGCCGCGGCGGCAAGTCGAATGCCGCAGCCGCCCCGGCCCAGGCGGCCCGGCCGTCCGCGCCGCAGCCGCAGCCGCTCACGCGGCAGCCGAACCAGGCCCACGAGGCGAACCGGCAGGCCGAGCCGGAGCAGCACATCCCGGGCGACGGCACGGACACGGTGGCCCTGCGCACGGTGCGCATGGGCCGCAGATGAGCCGGCGCGGCCTCGCCGCCGTCTCCTCGGTCCTGGACCAGGCCGCGTCCAGCGCCACCAACATCCTGGTGCTCGTGCTGGCCGCCCGGCTGTCCTCGGCGTCCGGCTTCGCGGACTTCTCGATGGTGTACGTGACCTTCAGCGTGCTCCTCGGGCTGAACATGGCGTACGTCGGGCAGACGGTGGTGCTGGAGAAGGCCGAGGACCGGCTGGGCTCGGTGTGCCGCTCGGGCCTCGCGTTCACCGCGGCCGCCTCGGCGGCGGTGGGCGCAGTGCTGGTCGTCGTAGGCCTCGCCCTGCCCGGGGCCGGCGGCCGGGCCTTCCTCGCGCTGGGCCTCGTACTGCCGTTGGTGCTCGTCCAGGACGGGCTGCGGTACTGCTTCTCCGCGCTGCGCACCCCCGAGCGGGCGCTGGCCGCGGACGCGCTGCGGCTGGCGTGCGTGGTCGCTGCGCTGCTGCTGCAGCCCGAAGGGGCCTCGGCGGGGCGGCTGGTGCTGGTGTGGGGTGTCTCGGCGCTGCCGGCGCTGGCGCTGGGGCTGTTCCTGCTGCGCCCGTACGTACGGGGCGCTGCCGCGGACCTTCGGCCGTACCTGCGGCGCGGGCACCTGGGGCAGCGGTTCGTGGTCGAGTTCGCGGTGGGCAACGGCTCCAGCCAGCTCGCGGTGCTCGGCCTCGGGCTGTTCGCCACCCCGCTGGCGGTGGGCGCGCTGCGCGGGGCGACCACGCTCTTCGGGCCGCTGAACGTGCTGTTCAACTCGGCGAACGCGTTCGGGCCGCCGGTGGTGGGGCGGGCTTCGGGCAAGCGGGGCGTGGTCCGGCTGACGCTGCTGACGGGCGGTGTGCTGGCGGTGCTCGGTGCCGGATGGGGTGCCGTTCTGTACGCGCTGCCGGAGGGGGTTGGCCGCCAGCTGCTGGGCGACACGTGGGGGGCGGCTGCTGCGCTGCTCCCGGCCACGGGTGCCCAGTACGCGGTGATGGGCCTGGGCACGTGCGCCCTGCTGACCCTGCGGGTGCTGAACCCGAAGGCGACGCTGTCGCTCCAGGTCGCCTTCTCCCTCCTCTCGGTGGCGCTGCTCCTGGGCGGGTACGTGCTCTGGGGCGTGGCCGGCGCCGCCTGGGGCCTGGCGGCGGGCTCGGCCCTCAAGGCCGCGGCGGCCTGGCTCCGCGTCTCCCGCGTCCCGGCCCCGGCCCCGACGCCGGCCCCGGTCACGACCGCAGCCTGACCCTGGGCCCGCGGAGCGGGGTCAGCGGAGGTTGGTGGACTTGTCCCGGCGGTACGTCGCGACGAGCGCAAGGCAGAGGGCGGCTATCGCCACGCGGCCGGAGGCCTGGAGCAGCGGCCCCCGCAGCAGGATGAACGAGTAGCCCGCCACCAGCGGGACCACCACCGAGATCAGGCTCCCCGGCGGGGACCTGCGCGTGGCGCGCTTCGCGTACCGGCGGTCCACGCGCGCGGACGCGTAGCCCATGCCGAGCAGCCCGGCGCCCATCCCCAGCGGCCCGAAGTCGAGCCACAGCTCGGCCCAGATCGGCGACGACAGGTTGGTGTTGACCGTCCCCATCCACTGGCCGACCATCACGCCCGTGTCCCGCGGCTTCCCCGGCCACACCGAGCGCGGCACCGCGAAGAAGACCGATCCCGCGAGCTGGCGCCCGTAGTAGTGCCCGGGCCCGGAGTTCGAGAAGGTGATCGTGTTCGCGAACATGCCGATCTGGTCGTAGTCCTTCAGCGCCATCGGCTCCAGGAACGACGTCGTCTCGACCGGCTTGTAGTTCTTCTCGTCGTACCGGAAGCGGTCCGCGAAGGGGAACACGAGCAGGGCGATCACGACGGCCATCGACAGCGCGACCCGGTACATCGCGGCGCTCACCGGGAAGACGGTGAAGAGCAGCGCGAACATGACCGTGAGGAACCAGTACCGCGGGTTCGAGATCGGGTTGTTGACCACCAGGTTCAGCAGGGCGAGCGCCCCCCAGGTGACGATGATCGAGACCTTGCGGCGGGCGTACGTCGAGGTGATCAGCCAGCGCGTGTACAGCAGCAGGGCGAGCAGCGCCGGGACGGTGCCGAAGCCGCGCAGCAGGGCCTGGCCGGCCTGGCCGTCGCCGTTGGAGACGCCCGCCTCCTCGATGCCCGCGATGATCTCCTGGCGGCTGGAGAAGAAGACCGCCGGGCCGCCGAGCTTCATGATGAAGGCCGCGCTGCACAGGAAGGAGAGCCCGGTGAGCAGTTGGAGGCGGCGCCGGTGGGCCATGACCGGGCGCGGCTCCTTCTGGGAGCCGCCGGCCCGGCCGGCCGGCCGGTGGCGGGCGAGCAGGACGCCGACGTCGAACGCCGTGCAGCCGAGCAGGACCAGGCCGATGGCGATGGTGAGGTCGGAGCGGGGGCCGACCACCGGGGTCGGTACCCGGCCGAGGACGGCCTGCGCGAGCGGGGCGACGCCCATCGCCATGTAGACGAACAGCCAGAAGGAGCCCTGGAGCAGCTTGCGTCGGCTGGTCAGGACCATCGCTGAGAGCCGGGCGCCCGCGTACATCGTGAGCAGGAGCTGGAGCCAGAAGGCAGCGTCACGCTGGCCGTCGCCGGACTGGACGGCGACGAAGAGCGGCAGGAAGACGGTGAAGCCGAGGATGAGCGGGACGGACAGGGCGCGCGAGAGCAGGGTGCGCGGGGTGGTGACCCGGCCCCACTTGTGCTCGTCCTCGAGCTCGGGAACCGGCGGGGTCACGGAGGGCTTGCGTATGTCCGTTGCCACTGCTGCCCCCACCCCATGTGCCTGGTCCGCGCGCAGTCTAGTCTGAGCGGGCGGCGCCCGGGGAGGCACGCCTGCGGAGCACGATGAGGGGCGACAGTTGCGTGATCTTCCTGCCTTCACGCTGGCCGGGTACGACAAAGGGCGCGGGCTGCTGACGCAGGCGCTCTGGTTCGCCGTGATGAACACGCTGTTCATGGCGTGGTTCTGTCCGGCCCGGCTGCGGGTGGCGCTGCTGCGGGCGTTCGGCGCGCAGATCGGCGAGGGCGTGCTGATCCGGCACCGGGTGCGGGTGTTGTGGCCCTGGAAGCTCACCGTCGGGGACCACACGTGGATCGGCGAGGGCGCCTGGCTGCTGAACCTGGAGCCGGTGACCATCGGGGCGAACGTGTGCATCTCGCAGGAAGCCATGCTGTGCACCGGTTCGCACGACCACCGGGCCGCCGACTTCCGGTACCGCAACGCTCCGATCGTGGTCGAGGACGGCGCGTGGGTGGCCGTACGGGCGACCGTGCTGGCCGGGGTCACGATGGGCCGCTGCGCGGTGGCGGGCGCCGGTTCCGTGGTCCACAGAAACCTTCCTGCACTGACCCTGCAGACGATGGACGGGCAGCGCCGCCCGGTCGAGGAGCCGAAGTGAGAGTCCTGCACGCCGTCACGCTCCACTCGCCCTCGCACGCCTTCGGCGGGCCGGTGCGGGTCGCGCTGAACCTGGCCAAGGGGCTGCGGGCACGCGGCCACGAGGCCGGCCTGCTGGCGCTCGGCGAAGGCTTCCCGGATCCGTGGCCGACCTCCGTGGAGGAGGTGCCGGCGAAGCTGTTCCCGGCCCGGCGCATCCTGCCCCTGGGCTTCAGCGGGATGACCTCGCCGGCCCTGCTGGCCTCGGCGGGCCGGCTGGTCCGGGACGCGGACGTGGTCCACGTCCACCTGGCGCGGGACCTGGTGACGCTGCCGGTGGCCCTGGCGGCGCTGCGGGCCGGCAAGCCGCTGGTGCTGCAGACCCACGGGATGGTGGACCCGAGCGAGAAGCTGCTGGCCAAGGTGCTGGACGCGGTGGCCGTACGCCGGCTGCTGCGCGGCGCGGACGCGGTGCTGTACCTGACCCCGCACGAACGGGAGGGCCTCGACGCGGTGGTGGGCGCCCCGCTGCCGGGGGCGGTCCGGCTGGTGAACGGCACCCCGGCGCAGGAGGAGCGGCCGGCGCTCGCCGGTCCCCCGCGCATCCTGTACTCGGCGCGCCTGCAGGCCCGTAAGCGCCCGGTGGACTTCGTGGACGCGGCCCCGGCGATCCTGGCGGCGCACCCGGACGCGGAGTTCGTGGTGGCCGGCCCGGACGAGGGCGAGCTGCCGGCGGTCCGCGCGCGCATCGCGGAGCTGGGGCTCACGTCCCGCTTCACGGTCCCGGGCGCGCTCTCCAGCGCCGAGGTCCTGGCGGAGCTGCGCCGGGCCCGTGTCTACGTCCTCCCCTCGGTGGACGAGCCGTTCCCGATGTCGGTGCTCGAGGCCCTCTCGGTGGGCGTCCCCTCGGTGGTCACGCACTCGAACGGCCTGGCCCGGGACATCGCGTCCGCCGGCGCCGGCCGGGCGGTCACCCCGGGCCCGGCGGGTGTCGCGGAGGCCGTCCTGGCCCTCCTGGACCCGCAGTCCAACGCGGAGGCCTCCCTGTCGGCCCGCAAACTGGCCACGGAGTCCTTCTCGATGAACGCAGTTCTGGACACCCTGCTCCCGGTCTACGAGGCCATCCGGCGATAGGCGGCACGGGTCCACATCGATCCGGTGGGCGATACCCGGATGCGGAACTGCTGCGGCAGTCCCTGGTACCGGAACCCGGCAACAGCGGAACGGCTACCGCGGATCCGGCACTTGCCGTCCCCTGCCGGCCGCCCGGCCTAGAGCTCGCGGTGGGTTTCGTCCACCACCGGGAGGGCCGCCGTGCGGCGGCGTTTGAAGACGCTCGCGTAGACGGCGAGTCCGATGGCGCCTGCGGCCATCATGATCAGGCCGACGACGTCAAGGTTGACGCTCTCCATCTTCCAGTCCGTAGCGAAGGTGAGGATGGCTCCCACCACGATCAGCGCGATGCAGCCGCCGATGCCTCCCATGTGATTCGCCTCCACAGTCGTGGTCGTCTGACCCCGCGGCTACCCGGGAAGCGCATACGAAAACGCCGCCCCCGGCCCGGAGTCCGGGTCGGGGGCGGCGTCCTCGTACGTGCGGGGAGGCTACGCCGGGATCCAGGCGTAGCAGCCCGTCGACGTGAACGTCGCCGTGCCCGCCGGGATCGTGGCCGTGATCTTGTCGCCGGCCTTCGGGGTGGTTTCCGGGCCCGAGGCCAGGACGGCGCCGTCCTTGCCCTTGGCGTCCCAGGTGCACGTCGTGCTCTGCGTCAGCGCCCGGTACGTGCCCGCCGCAGGCGACTCGCGGGTGCCGTCGGCGAAGCCCTTGGACGCCGCGTCCAGGACCGGCTTCTGCTCCGGGCACAGGTGTGTGATCGCGTCCTTCGCCCCCGGGATCTCCCCCGCGACGATGGACCCGATCGCCGCGTCCTTGTCGCGCTTCGCGGTGCGCTCCACCCGCTGGCAGGCCTCCTGGCCGCTCTGCAGGACCGCCGCCGGGTCCATCTTCTCCGGGACGCGCCCGCTCAGGTACTGCTTCTCGTTGGGCTTGAAGCTGCCCGTCTTCGGGGTGAGCTTCGCGTCCGGCAGGACCGGGCCCGTCGGCTTCGCGTCGGGCGAGGCCGGCGGAGCCGTGGCGTCCGCCGGGTCCGGGGCCGCCGACGAGGCCGGCGGCTTCGGCTTCGCCGCCGCGGCGTCGGACTTGCCGTCGCCGCCCGAGCTGCAGGCGGTCAGGGTCAGAGCTGCGGCCAGCAGAACAGCAGCCGCGGCGGAGCGTCGGTACATCTCTAGGGCTCCTGTATTACGTGCCGGTTGATCGAGTGGGATAGGGGTGCGGGGCCCGGCCGAGTTTCGCGCCGGGCCCCGCATCCGTCAGACGGTTACTTCGGGCCGAAGGTGAGGACGAGCTGCGGAGCGGCGTCCGCTGCCGTCGACTCCATGGACCAGATCCACAGCGGGTCGGTGCCCGTGCTCGTCAGGGCCAGGCTGTAGCTGCTGCCGAGCACCGAGGAGAGGGCGGCGGTGTCCAGCGGGGTGCTCTGGACCGCCGAACCGTCCGGCACGCTCGCGAACGAGCCGAGCGCCGTGGTGCCCAGGGTCGGCTTGTTGTTGAACGTCGTGCTCGCACCGCTCCAGGTGCCGGTGACCGGAACCACGGACACCTTGTCGGCCGTACCGGCGTTCGCCTGGGTCGACGTCTTGATCTGGAGCGCGGCGGACTTCAGGACCTGCCCGGCCGGCGCGGCCGGCAGGTTGAAGCGCAGGTACGTCTCGTACGCCGAGGTGCCGCGGACGGCCAGCGAGGTGCTCGCGCCGTTGGCCGCGCTCGGAGCGCCCTGGTTGATGTAGGTGTCCTCGGTCGCGGAGACCTTGGAGACCGTGTCGGAGGGCGCCTTGGCCAGGTCGTAGTGGTTCTTGGCCTGGGCCGCGGTGAGCGCCTTCGGGTAGACGGCCGTCTCGTCGATCTGGCCGGCGAAGAAGTTGCTCGTCGGCTTCGTCGGCCAGCTGCCGAGGTTGTCGCCGCCGACGTGCCAGAAGCCCTCGTACGAGATGGCGCTGGTGACGTTGTTCAGCGTGCTCTTGCTCTGGCCGTCGACGATCAGCTCCATGCCGCCCGCGCCCAGGGTTCCGACGACGTGGTGCCACTTGTTGTCGTTGTACGTGTCGAACAGACCGGTGGAGACCGTGCGCGTCGAGCCGTTGTAGACGCCGAAGACCAGACGACCGGTGTTGGTCATGTAGATCTGCTTGTCGTACGTGCCGCTGTTGCGCGTGGTGTTGTTGCCGAAGCCGATCAGCTTGCCGCCGCGCGTGGTGTTCGTCTTGAACCAGGTCTCGACCGAGAAGGCGCTGCCCACCGTCTGGCGGTGGTCGCTGTACACCTGCTGGCTGGTGCCGTTGAAGCCCATCGCCGTGCTGGCGCCGCTGATCGCGCCGGGCGTCTGGCGCAGGGCCGGGGCGTTGAGCTGGATGCCGCTGGTGTTGCCGCTCTCGGAGGAGTCGGCGACGTACGGGCTGACGGTGTCGTCGTAGCGCCAGTACAGGTTGGCGCCGTCGGCGCGGACCTGGTTCGGGTACGACTGCACCGAGCTCGGGACCGTGACCGAGGCCGTGGCCGACAGGGCGCTGGTGTTGCCCGCCGCGTCGGTGGCCGTCACGCGGTAGGTGTACGACTGGCCGGCCTTGACCGTGGTGTCGTTCCAGGAGGCCTGCGGACGCTCCCACTCCAGGGACTCGGCGGCGACCGTGGCGATCGGGCTGGCGGAGCCGTTGCGGTAGATCCGGTACGTCAGCTTGCTGTCGTCCGCGTCGTAGCTGGTGCGCCAGCGGACCTGCGCCTCACCGGGCTTGACGCTGCCGGCGCTCGCGACCGGGGTGGTCGGGGCGCCGACGTCGCCGGTGGAGGCGAATCGGGTGAGCGCCTGCTGGGGCTTGCCGTTGATGGCGGTGAACTCGCCACCGGCCCACATGTACTTGACGTCGCCCTTCTCGGCGATCGTCATGGCGCGCGGGCCGATGCCCTCGCCGAGGCCGTCGTTGGCGGTGGGGTGCCAGCCGAGCTTGCGCGGGCTGCGCACGAAGCCGTCCACGGGCGCGGGGGCGGCGCCGTCGTAGTTGGTCAGCTGCGCGTTGAAGAAGTTGCGCTTGCCGTCGGGGAACTGTCCCTCGAGCGAGCAGTCGTGCGCGTGCGAGGAGCTGTAGAGCACACCGTCGTACGGGAGCACGGCCTGGGTCGCGCCGAGGCAGCGGTCGCGCCACTTCTCGCTGAAGTCGCTCAGCTTGAGGCCGATGCGGCCGTCGAAGACGCCGCCGCCGGAGCCCTCGTTGCCGGTGTAGAAGCCGGTCGAGTCGGTGGCGATGTCCTTGACCACGGAGTTCGACGGGATGTTGCTGTACGTCTTGGCGACCGCGCCCGTGGTGGCGTTCACGACGGCCAGGGCGTGCGTGTTGGAGCCGTTGACCGAGAAGAAGTCACCGCCCAGGAGCACGTTCTTGCCGTCCGGGGTGACCTCGACCGCGCGGCCGGGCTCGTCGGCGTTGGCGACGAAGGGCTTGAGCGCACCGGAGCCGGCGTCGACCGCGGCGAACCGCTCGCGGGTCTGGCCCTCGACGGCGCCGAAGTCGCCGGCCGCGTACAGGGTGTCGTCCGTGACGGCGAGGTCGCGCACGGTGGCGGGGAAGCCCGGGTGGAAGGCGGCCTTGGGGGTACAGCTCTCGATGTCGATCGCCGCGACGCTGGAGACCGGGGTGCCGTTGACGGCGCCGAAGTAGCCGCCCGCGTACAGGGTCTTCTTGTCCTTCGAGACGGCCAGCGCGCGCACGGTCGCGCTGCCGTCGCCGATGGTGAAGGCGAGCTTGCACGAGGTCGGCTTGCCCGTCGCGGCGTCGAGCGCCACGAAGTTCACGGCTTCCTGCTCGGCGCCGCTGGTGCCGTCGGGCGGACGGACGGCCGAGAAGGTGCCGCCCGCGAAGACGGTGCCGTTCGCCTGGGCCATCGCAAAGACGATGCCGTTCGGCTGCCAGGTGGGCAGCTCGTCGGCGGTGAATGCCACGGGAGGCGTGATGGCGGACGCCTCGGGCATCAGCACCAGCCCTATGCCGGTGCCGGCGCCGGCCAGTGACAGGACGAGGGCAGCAGTCAGCCCTCTGGATCTACGCATGAGCCCCCCAGGGCAATCGCCCGGTTTGATGGCTTGAACTATCCGAACAGCCATATGTACTTGGCGCAGACTAGGGCTCGTGCGAGGACCCGGTCACCTCCCTTGACCCATTGCATACCAACTTGGAATGAACGGTTCAGGTTGGAGGGCGCACGGCGGACATACGGCAGGTTTGCCCCGGCCACACCCACCGATACCAGTGGAGATGACCGGGACACGGCAAATCGTAGGGGAAATATAAGGCCTTTAGCGGTCGATGCGGACCGTCACGCCCGCCAGCTGGTCCTCGACATGCCGGATGTCGGCATCGACCATGATCTGCGCCAGCTCGGCCACCAGCACCGTCGGCTTCCAGCCAAGCAGCTCATTGGCCTTGGAGGCGTCGCCGATGAGGGCGTCGACCTCGCTCGGGCGCTCGTACTTGGGGTCGTAGCGCACGTGCTCGGCCCAGTCGAGGCCCGCGTGGGCGAAGGACGACTCGACGAACTCGCGGACCGTGGCGGCCACACCCGTGGCGACGACGTAGTCGGTCGGCTCGTCCTGCTGGAGCATCCGCCACATGGCGTCCACGTACTCGGGGGCGTAGCCCCAGTCGCGGACCGCATCGAGGTTGCCGAGGTAGAGGTGTTCCTGCAGACCGGCCTTGATACGGGCGACCGCGCGGGTGATCTTGCGGGTCACGAAGGTCTCGCCGCGGCGCGGGGACTCGTGGTTGAAGAGGATCCCGTTGACGGCGAACATGTCGTACGCCTCGCGGTAGTTCACCGTGGTCCAGTACGCGAAGACCTTGGCGGCGCCGTACGGGCTGCGCGGGTGGAACGGGGTCTGCTCGTTCTGCGGGGGCGGGGTGGCCCCGAACATCTCCGAGGACGAGGCCTGGTAGATCCGGGTGTCGACACCGCTGGCCCGGATCGCCTCGAGCAGCCGCAGGGCGCCGAGGCCGGTCACGTCGCCGGTGTAGAGGGGGGCGTCGAAGGACACCCGCACATGCGACTGGGCGCCGAGGTTGTAGACCTCGTCGGGCTTGATCTCGCGGAGCAGGTTCACGAGCGCCACGCCGTCGGAGAGGTCGGCGTGGTGCAGGACGAAGGACCGGTTGGCGGTCTGCGGGTCCTGGTAGATGTGGTCGATGCGCTCGGTGTTGAAGCTGGAGGACCTCCGCACGAGGCCGTGCACCGTGTAGCCCTTGGAGAGCAGCAGCTCGGAGAGGTAGGAGCCGTCCTGCCCGGTGACGCCGGTTATCAGTGCGGTCTTGCCCATGTGGGTCCCCCTGGGGGTCGTATCGGTCTGTTCTGGTGAGGCAGGGCCTCGGGGGCGGCGGTGCGGCCCGCCGGTGGGGCCGTACCTCGCGGGTGACGGGGTCCCGCCCGCCCGGCCGGGCTGCGCCCCGGTTTTCGCGCCGGACCTGCCGGCGCGCGTACGGCCGCGGGGCCCAAGGGGCTGGATGCGTACCGTACACGGCGTTCCCCCGCCCCCTTCGGGCGGATTGCACCGTGCCGGGCCGAGCCGGCGCGGGGCCGGGCCCGGGCCCGCGGAGCCGGCCGCCGCCGGCGGCGGGGCCGGACCTCGTCTGCTGGCCGCGGCAGCGGACTGGCATCATCGGCGGTATGACAAGTTCGCTGCCGCTCCTGCCCCCGAACGCCCGGGTCTTCGTCGCGGGCCACCGCGGCCTCGTGGGGTCCGCGGTCGCCCGCCGGCTCGCCGCCGACGGCCACGAGGTGCTCACCCGGGGCCGCGCCGACCTCGACCTGCGCGATGCCGCCGCGACGGAGGCGTACCTGAAGGACGTCCGCCCCGACGCCGTCGTACTGGCCGCCGCCAAGGTCGGCGGGATCATGGCCAACAGCACCTACCCGGTGCAGTTCCTCGAGGACAACCTCAAGATCCAGCTCAGCGTCATCGGCGGCGCGCACGCCGCCGGGATCGGCCGCCTGCTGTTCCTGGGCTCCTCGTGCATCTACCCGAAGCTCGCCCCGCAGCCCATCAGCGAGGACGCCCTGCTGACGGGCCCGCTCGAGCCGACCAACGAGGCGTACGCCCTGGCGAAGATCGCCGGCATCGTCCAGGTCCAGTCGTACCGCAAGCAGTACGGGGCCTCGTACATCTCGGCGATGCCCACGAACCTCTACGGGCCGGGCGACAACTTCGACCTCGAGACCTCGCACGTGCTGCCCGCCCTGATCCGGCGCTTCCACGAGGCCGCCGCCGAGGGGCGCGACGAGGTCACCCTGTGGGGCAGCGGCACCCCGCGCCGGGAGTTCCTGCACGTGGACGACCTGGCGGCCGCCTGCGCGGTGCTGCTGGGCAGCTACGACGGCGACGAGCCGGTCAACATCGGCTGCGGCGAGGACCTCACCATCAAGGCCCTCGCCGAGACCGTCGCCGAGGTGACCGGCTTCCGCGGCCGGCTCGTCTGGGACACGTCCAAGCCGGACGGCACGCCGCGCAAGCTCCTGGACGTCACCCGCCTGACCTCGCTCGGCTGGAAGCCGGAGATCGGGCTGCGGGACGGCATCGCCGCCACCTACCGGTGGTGGCGCGAACAGGGCTGAACGCGACGGCACGTGGCGCGGCCCCTCAGTACGCTCCGCGACCGTCGACGACGGCGCGGAGGGTACGGCCCATGACGTCGACGTCGCTGGTGAAGGACCAGTTGTCGACGTACTGCAGGTCGAGCTGGATCGTCTCGTCCCAGGACAGGTCGGACCGGCCGCTGATCTGCCACAGCCCGGTCATGCCCGGCCGCACGGTGAGCCGGCGCAGTTCGACCTCGTCGTACCGGTCCACCTCCTCCGGCAGCGGCGGGCGCGGCCCGACGAGCGACATGTGCCCGCTCAGCACGTTGAACAGCTGGGGCAGTTCGTCCATGGAGGTGCGGCGCAGCAGCCGGCCCACCCGGGTCACCCGGGGGTCGCGGCGGATCTTGAACATCAGCCCGTCGTTCTCGTTGGCCCCGGACAGCTCGTTCTTGAGCCGGTCCGCGTCCACGACCATGGTGCGGAACTTCCACATGACGAACGGGACCCCGTCGCGCCCTATCCGGCGCTGGCAGTAGAACGCCGGGCCGCGGGAGCCGAGGCGGATCGCCAGGACGATGCCGAGGAAGACCGGGGAGAGCAGCAGCAGCCCGAGCGCGGCCCCCGTGCGGTCGAGGGCCGACTTGAGCAGGGTCTGGATGCCGCGGCTCAGCGGCGGCACCACCCGCAGCACGGCGAGCCCGCCTGCCGACAGGGTCTCCAGCCGCTTGACGGAGACCTCCACGAGGCCCGGGAAGACGGCGAGTTCCAGGCCCGCGTCGTGCAGCGCCCACGCGACCCTGCGCAGCCGCTCCCCCGCGATCCGCGCGCCGGGGGCGACCAGCACGAGGTCGGCGTGGTGGCTGCGGACGGCGCCGAGCACGGCGGCGGAGTCCGCGTTCGGGGCCTCGGGCGCGGCCGCGTCGAGCCGGGCCGCGACGGGCACCCCGCCCTCGATCGGGCCGGCGCCGACCGGCACCACGCCGACGACGACGTACGGATGGTCGGTGCGCGCGGCCAGGTGCTCGATGACGGACTCGGCCGCACCGGGTTCGCCGACCACCAGGACCCGGCTGACGGCGTGCGCCTCGCGGCGGGCCGCCGAGAGGTGGCGGTAGGTCAGCTTGTGGCAGGCCACGGTGATGAGGAGAGCGGGCAGCAGGGCGCCGAGCGCGGACAGCCGGGGAGTGCTCTCACCGGTCACCACGCGGGCCACGGCCAGGACACCGATAAGAATCAGCCAGTCATGTACGACGGGCAGCACACCGCGTGATTCTCCGAGCACGCGGGCCGCGTACCGCCGGCGCACCGCCTGCACGCCGGTCCATGCCAGGGCCGCGCCGAGGGCGCAGGACACCGGCCGGACCTGCTGCGCCGCGTGGAAGACCAGTCCTACGGGGACTGCGGCGCCGAGGAAGTCGGCCGTGAGGGCGGCGGGCAGGTACCAGCGGGCCTTGTCGCCGAGCCGCCTCGCCGGGGCGGCCGCGAGCCGCGCCGGATCGGCGACGGCTGCGGCCAGTCTTTGCGCAGGAAAATGGACATGCCTCATGGGCCCCCCTGGCACGTGGTCTATGACAGTGGCGCGTGCCCATGGCTTCCCCTGGCGACGGACAACTGGCGCACCGGGAAACAGTACGACAAACACCCGTACGACAAATGCCGATTGCCCGAACGGGGCCTCTTGTTGCGCAAGTGTTAGCAACCGGTACCAACCGTTCCAGATATCGGAGCCCTCTTTCGCACGCGAAGGTGAATGGTTCGGATACCGGATACGTCTCATCGGTCAACGAACCGTTTCCAGCCAACCTTTTGACGCGGCCCTGACATTGGAGCCGACAGCTGGCACTCTTCGATCCGTTCTTCGCACCAGCCTGCTCTGCCCGGAGGCCCACCCAGCCGTCCGGAACCCCCCTTGCAGAAGGAGTCTGCGTTGAGTCCCACCCCCCACAGGCGTGCCACCGCGGCCGGCGCGCTCGTTGCCGCCGCAGCGCTGCTCGCCGTCGGCATACAGGCCGGCACCGCATCCGCCGACGCCACCGCGTCGCAGGCCCGCAACGCCGCTCAGCCCAACCCGGGCGCGGCCGCCGTCAATCTCAGCCCCTCCGAGCGTGCGACGCTCATCGCCGACGCCAACTCGACCACTGTCCAGGCGGCCAAGGCCCTCGGCCTCGGCGAGCAGGAGAAGCTGGTCGTCCGGGACGTCGTCAAGGACGCCGACGGCACCACGCACACCACATACGAGCGCACCTACGGCGGACTCCCCGTGCTCGGCGGCGACCTGACGGTCCATGCCAAGGCCGGCGTCACCAAGAGCATCACCAAGGCCACCAACCACGAGATCAAGGTCGCGGACACCACGGCCACGGTCACCCCGGCCGCCGCCGAGGGCCAGGCCGTCTCCGCCGCGAACTCCGAGGGCTCCAAGGACGCCAAGGCCTCCAAGACCGCCCGCAAGGTGATCTGGGCCGCCGAAGGCGCCCCCGTCCTCGCCTACGAGACCGTCGTGGGCGGCCTCCAGGACGACGGCACCCCGAGCGCGCTGCACGTGATCACCAACGCCAAGACCGGCGCGAAGATCACCCAGTGGCAGGCCATCGAGACCGGCACCGGCAACACCATGTACAGCGGCCAGGTCACGATGGGCACCTCGCAGTCGGGCAGCAACTACACGCTGACCGACGCCGGGCGCGGCAGCCACAAGACGTACGACCTCAACGGCGGCAGCTCCGGCACCGGCAGCCTCTTCACCAACACGACCGACGTGTGGGGCAACGGCGCCGCGTCCAACCGGGCCACCGCCGGCGCGGACGCGCACTACGGCGCACAGCTGACCTGGGACTACTACAAGAACGTGCACGGCCGCAACGGTCTGCGCAACGACGGCGTGGCCCCGTACAGCCGGGTCCACTACGGCAACGCGTACGTGAACGCGTTCTGGGACGACTCCTGCTTCTGCATGACGTACGGCGACGGTACGAGCAACACGCACCCGCTGACGTCCATCGACGTGGCCGCCCACGAGATGACCCACGGCCTCACCTCGGTCACCGGCAACATGACCTACAGCGGTGAGCCCGGCGGTCTGAACGAGGCGACCTCCGACATCATGGCGGCGGCCGTCGAGTTCTACGCCAACAACCCGCAGGACGTCGGCGACTACCTGGTCGGCGAGAAGATCGACATCAACGGCGACGGCACCCCGCTGCGCTACATGGACAAGCCGAGCAAGGACGGCGGCTCCAAGGACGCGTGGTACTCGGGCATCGGCGGCATCGACGTCCACTACTCCTCGGGCCCGGCCAACCACTGGTACTACCTGGCCTCCGAGGGCTCCGGCGCCAAGGTCATCAACGGTGTGAGCTACAACTCGCCGACCTCCGACGGCCTCCCGGTCACCGCGATCGGCCGTGACGCCGCCTCGAAGATCTGGTTCCGCGCGCTGACGGTGGGCTACTTCAAGTCGAACACCAACTACGCGGCCGCCCGTACCGCGACCCTGCAGGCCGCTGCCGACCTGTACGGCGCCGGCTCGACCACGTACAACAACGTGGCCAACGCCTGGGCGGGCATCAACGTCGGTGCGCGCATCGTCTCCGGCGTCTCGGTCACCCCGATCGCCAACCAGACCACCCAGATCAACACCGCTGTGAGCCTTCAGGTCCAGGCGACCAGCACCAACCCGGGTGCGCTGAGCTACGCGGCGACCGGCCTGCCGGCCGGCCTGTCGATCAACTCCTCGACCGGTCTGATCTCGGGCACGGCGACCACCGCGGGCACGTCCAACGTGACCGTGACGGTGACCGACTCGGCGAGCAAGACGGGCACGGCGTCCTTCACCTGGACCGTCGGCACGTCCCAGCAGAACGTGTTCGAGAACACGAACGACTACCAGATCGCGGACAACGCGACCGTCGAGTCGCCGCTCGCCGTGACCCGCACGGGCAACGCCCCGAGCACCCTCAAGGTGGACGTGAACATCGTCCACACCTACGTCGGTGACCTCCGGGTCGACCTGGTCGCCCCCGACGGCACCGTCTACAACCTGCGCAACCGCACCGGCGGCAGCGCGGACAACATCGTCCAGAGCTTCACCGTGAACGCCTCGTCCGAGGTGGCCCAGGGCACCTGGAAGCTCCGCGTGGCGGACCTCGCCAGCCTGGACACCGGCTACATCAACAGCTGGAAGCTCACCTTCTGACCCCACCGGGGCAGGTGAAGCGAAGCGGCTGACCCCATGAAAACGCGGGGCCGCCCGGGAGAGACCCTCCCGGGCGGCCCTGTTCCATGTGCTCATCGGGTCCGAAGGTCAGCCGATGCCCTTGAAGATGAAGTCGAACAGGTCGTGCTTCCCGTGCTGCTTGTGGCCGCCCTCGTGCCGGCCCTGCTCCTGGCCGTGTTCCTTCCCTTCGTCCTGGCCGTGCTCCTTCCCCTCGTCCTGACCGTGCTCCTTGCCCTCGTCCTGACCCTGCTGCTTCCCCTCGTCCTGACCCTGCTCCTGGCCCTGCGGCTGGTCCTGCGGCTGGTCCTGGCCCTGCGGCTGGTCCTGGCCCTGCGGCTGGTCCTGGCCCTGCGGCTGGTCCTGCGGCTGGTCCTGGCCCTGCGGCTGGTCCTGCGGCTGGTCCTGACCCTGCTCCTGCTCCTGACCCTGCTTCTGCTCCGGGTCGTCCATCGGCGTGCGGTGGGAGCGGAAGTCGTCATCGTTGTTGCGGAAGTCGTCGCGGAAGTCGTCGCGGTCGTCACGGAAGTCGTCACGGCGGCCGTGGACCGGCACGAAGGTCGCCGAGAGGACCGCAACGTTGTGCACCGTGTCGCCCGGCTGCAGCTCCCGCTCCACCCGGCCGTTGCAGCCGTGGTTCGGGTAGAGCACGGCTCGCGACTCGGTGTCGTTGTGCACCGCCGTCGCGGGGCGGTTGCTCGAGGTGTCCGTCAGCTCGTAGCAGGTGTCGTTGTCCGACGGGCGGATCTGCGCGCGCCCGTCGTTGTCGATGATGTACTCCAGCCGGCCGAGGTCGTCGTTGCCGCCGGCCATCGACGGGCCGGCGGTGGGCAGGACGAGGGCGAGGGCGCCGAGGAGCGCTGCGGCGGAGGGGCGAAGACGCATGGGGAGGAAGTCCGTTCTGTGGGCAATGAATGCCGGTCCGGTGGCATCCAGCGGGCAGCGTAGGAGCGATCCCCCATGCCGAAACGATTCGGCATGCGCAGCGCGTTCGAAGGTTCACCCGCCCGGATCGGCGGCCTGCGCCCGTACGGTCCCGCCCAGCACCCCTTACGCGGACGCGCGTTCGGACGCCTGATCGGCCGCACCGTCCGGGCCCGCCGGAGCCGGTACCGGAGCCGAAACCGGGACGGCAGCCGGAGCCTGCGCCGCCGTTCGGACCAGGACGAGCACCACCAGCGCGCCGGCCAGCCCCATCAGCCCCGAGACCAGGAACGTCCCCCGCAGCCCGCTCGCGAAGGCCTCCTCCACCCAGACCCGGGCGGCCGGCCCCGCGGCCAGCAGTTCCCCGGCCCGGCCGGAGGCCAGCGCCTCGGCCGTGCCGGGCCCTTGGCCCGAGCCGCCGAGCCCGTCCTTCAGCCCGGCCTGGAAGACCGCGCCGAGCACCGCGATGCCCAGCGCCATGCCCAGCTGCCGGGCGGTGTTGAGGGCCCCGCCGGCCATGCCCGCCCGGGCCGGGGCCACGGCCCCCATCGCGGCGGCCGCCAGCGCCGGGGTGGCCGTGCCCGCGCCGAGGCCGGTCACCACCAGACCCGGGACCAGGGCCTGCCAGCCGTCCCCGGCATCCGTCATCCAGGCCTGGAGCAGTGCGCCCGCCCCGATCAGCAGCAGCCCGCCGCCGATGGTCAGCCGCGCCGGGGCCCCGTGCAGCAGCCGGCCGGCCACCGCCGAGACCGCGAACGCGGCGAGGCTCAGCGGCACCAGCACCAGGCCGGCGGAGACCGGGCCCATCCCCTCGGCGGACTGCAGCCAGAGGGAGACGTACATCAGGTACGAGAACGCGGCGCCGGACAGCAGCAGCGCCCCGGCCATCACGCCGACGAAGGAGCGGCTGCGGAACAGCGAGAGGTCCAGCATCGGGTGGGAGCTGCGCAGTTCGACGAGGACGAAGGCGGCGAAGGCGGCCGCGCCGAGGCCGAGCAGGCCGAGGGTGGCGGCACCGGTCCAGCCGTTCTCGCCGACCCGGATCAGGGCGTACGTGACGGCCGCCGCGCCGGTGGTGAAGGCGGCCATGCCGGGCAGATCGAGGCCCTTGGCGCGCGGGTCCCGGGACTCGGCGACCGACCGGAGGGTCACGTACACGGCCAGGGCGCAGACCGGGAGGTTGATGAAGAAGATCCAGCGCCAGCCGAAGTGCTCGGTCAGCAGCCCGCCGATGATCGGGCCGGCCGCGGCGGCGGCGCCGTTGACCGCGCCCCAGACGCCGAAGGCGATCCCGCGGTCGCGCCCCTGGTAGGCACTGCTGAGCAGGGCCATGGTGGTGGCGAACATCGCGGCGCCGCCGATGCCCTGGACGGCGCGGAAAGCGATCAACGTCGCCGGTCCGGTGGCCAGCCCGCAGGCGAGGGAGGCGGCGGCGAAGAGCCCGAGCCCGCCGAGGTAGACGCGGCGGCGGCCGATCCGGTCGGCGAGGGAGCCGGCGCCGAGCAGCAGGGCGGCGAGGGCCAGGGCGTAGACGTCCATGACCCACTGGAGTGCGGAGAAGGAAGTGTGCATGTCGGCGGTCATGTCGGGCAGGGCGACCATCACGATCGTGACGTCGACCAGGAGCATGAACGCCCCGAGGCACACCGCGGTCAGCGGGAGCCATTTACGCATGTGGGTTCTCCTCGGGGACCCGAAGGCCCGGCAGGGGCCGGGCAGGGCCGGCAGGGGGTTGGCGGTGGCTCCAAACTCTCAGCCGCACGGCCGATCCCCCATCCACACACCCCCGACTGCTGGATTTCACCCATGGCAGCCCCTGCCATGATGGATTCCATGACCGCACCCGTACAGCTGGACGCCCTCGACCAGGGGCTGATGCAGGCCCTGATGATCGACGGCCGGGCCCCCTTCAGCCGGATCGCCGAGGTGCTCGAGGTCTCCGACCAGACGGTGGTGCGCCGCTACCGCCGGCTGCGGACCTCGGGCCTGATCCGGGTGGTCGGGCTGCCGCTCGGCAGCCGCGTAGGGCTGTTCGAGTCCTGGCTGCGGGTGCAGTGCACGCCCGACGCCGCGCTCGCGGTGGCCGGGGCGCTGGCCCGGCGGCCGGACATCTCCTGGGTGAAACTCGGCTCCGGCGGCACCGAGATCAACTGTCTGACCAAGGCCCGGACCCGGCAGGACCGCGACGGCCTGCTGCTGGACAAGCTCCCGCGCACGCGCCGGGTGACCGGGGTCAGCGCCCACACCATCCTGCGGGTGTACATCGGCCGCCCGACGGTGTGGTGCGGCCTGGACACCCTACGGCCCGGGCAGGTCGCGGCGCTGACGCAGACGCCCGGGGCGCCCGGGCAGGAGCGGTACGCCCTGGACGAGGCCGAGCTCGCGCTGCTGGCGGTGCTCGCCCAGGACGGCCGGGCCGGCTATCCCGAGCTGGCCCGCGCCTCCGGCCTGTCGGAGTCCACCGCGCGCCGCCGGCTGGACCGGCTGCGGGAGCTGCGAGCGCTGTACTTCGACCTGGAGCTCGTCCCGTCGACCCTGGGCTTCGAGGCGGAGGCGACGCTGATGCTGACCGCGGAGCCGGCCCGGCTGGCGGAGGCGGGCGCCGCGCTCGCCGGCCACCCGGAGGTGCCGTTCGCGGCCGCGGTGACCGGCACGGCCAACCTGATGGCCGCGGTGGTGTGCCGGGACACCGACGCGCTGTACACGTACCTGACCGAGCGGATCGGCTCGGTGCCCGGCATCCGGCACGTGGAGGTGATCCCGACCCTGCGCAACATCAAGCGGGCCGGGATGCTGGTGGAGGGCGGGCGGCTGGTGGACCCGCCGCCCGCCCCCTGATGAAGCGGCCTCGGGGACCGCTCAGCGCAGCAGTACGCCGCCCCCCGCGCCCGTGTCACCGGCCGCGTCGGCCTCCACAGGGGCTGCGACCAGCCCCAGTTCGGCCGGCGTCGCCAGCAGCGGGTGCGCGGGCAGGATGCGCACGGTGTAGCCGTAGGGCCCCGTGCGGTCGAGGGCGAGCGGGCCCTCGTACATCCAGCGCCCCTCCAGGTCGGGCCCGGCGGCCGGCTTCAGCGGGAAGGTCCGCCCGTCGCGGATCACGTCCTGCGGATCCACCCGGCCGGCGACGGCCTGCACCTCCACGTCCTCGGGGGTGAGTGCGTCGAGCGCCACCCGCACCCGCAGCGTGAGGGTGGCCCCGAGCTCGGCGGTGCCGTTCACGGGAGCCGCGGCCAGCGCCTCCACGTGCTCGACGCCGACCCGCGGCCAGGCCGCCCGGACCCGGCCCTTCCACCAGGCCAGGTCCCGTGCCGCATCGGGGTTCAGGGCCCGGTGTGCGCGCGCGGCCGGCGCATACAGCCGCTCCACGTACTCCCGCACCATGCGCCCCGCGAGCACCTTGGGACCCAGCGAGACGAGGGTGCGCCGGACCATCTCGATCCACCGCACCGGCAGTCCGCTGCGGCCCGCCCGGTCGTAGAACCGCGGCGCGACCCGGCTCTCGATCAACTCGTAGAGGGCATTGGCCTCCAGGTCGTCGCGCCGGTCCTCGTCCGTCCCGAGCCCGTCGGCCGTCGGGATGGCCCAGCCGAAGTCCGGCTCGAACCACTCGTCCCACCAGCCGTCCAGCACGGACAGGTTGAGACAGCCGTTGAGCGCCGCCTTCATCCCGCTCGTCCCGCAGGCCTCCAGCGGCCGCAGCGGGTTGTTCAGCCAGACGTCGCAGCCCGGGTAGAGCTTCTGCGCCATGGCCATGCCGTAGTCGGGCAGGAACACGATCCGGTGCCGCACCCGCGGGTCGTCCGCGAACCGCACCAGCTCCTGCACGAGCCGCTTGCCCCCGTCGTCGGCCGGGTGCGCCTTGCCCGCGACGACGATCTGCACGGGCCGCTCCGGGTCGAGCAGCAGCCTGCGCAGCCGGTCGGGGTCGCGGAGCATCAGCGTGAGCCGCTTGTACGAGGGCACGCGCCGGGCGAACCCGATGGTGAGCACGTCCGGGTCGAGTACGGAGTCCACCCAGCCGAGTTCGGCTTCGGCGGCCCCGCGCTGGAGCCACGAGGCCCGCAGCCGGTCGCGCACCTCCTGCACCAGCTGCTCGCGCAGCCCGCGCCGCAGGTCCCAGATGTCCTGGTCGGCGATGTCGGCGACCGCGTCCCAGCGCTGGGAGCCGCCCACCGACAGCGCGTCCTCGGTCCGCCCGGCGCCGATCTGGCGGGCTCCGAGGCGGACGACCTCGGGAGCCACCCAGGTCGGGGCGTGCACCCCGTTGGTCACGGAGGTGATGGGCACGTCGGCCGGGTCGAAGCCCGGCCACAGCCCGGCGAACATGCCCCGGCTGACCGCCCCGTGCAGGGTCGAGACGCCGTTGGCGCGCTGGGCCAGGCGCAGCCCCATCACCGCCATGTTGAACACGCCGGGGTCGCCGCCGGGATAGGACTCGGCGCCCAGTTCGAGGATCCGGTCGACCGGGAGGGCGGCCAGCTCCGCCCCGGGCCCGAAGTGCCGGGCGACCAGGGCCCGCTCGAAGCGGTCGATGCCGGCGGGCACCGGCGTGTGCGTGGTGAACACGGTCCCGGCGCGCACCGCCTCGACGGCGGCGTCGAAGCCGAGCCCCTGCTCCCCTTCCAGTTCCCTTATGCGTTCGAGCCCGAGGAATCCTGCGTGTCCCTCGTTCGTGTGGAACACCTCGGGGTCGGGATGCCCGGCGATCCGGCAGTACGTGCGCACCGCGCGCACGCCTCCGATGCCGAGCAGCATCTCCTGGAGGAGGCGGTGGTCGCTGCCGCCGCCGTAGAGCCGGTCGGTCACCTCCCGGGCGCCGGCGTCGTTGTCCTCGACGTCGGAGTCCAGGAGCAGCAGCGGCACCCGGCCGACGCGGGCCTGCCAGATGTGCGCGTGCAGGGCCCGGCCGCCCGGCAGGCTCAGGGACACCCGGGCCGGTGCCCCGTCGGTGTCCCGCAGCAGGGAAACGGGGAGCTCGTTGGGGTCGAGGACGGGATAGTGCTCCTGCTGCCAGCCGTCACGGGAGAGGGACTGGCGGAAGTACCCGTGCCGGTACAGCAGTCCCACGCCGATCAGCGGGACGCCGAGGTCGCTGGCGGCCTTGAGGTGGTCCCCGGCGAGGATCCCGAGCCCGCCGGAGTACTGCGGCAGGGCGGCGGTGATCCCGAACTCGGGGGAGAAATAGGCGATCCCGGCGGGCAGCTCGGCGCCGTTTTCATGGCTCTGGTACCACCTCCCGCCGCGGACGTAGTCGTCGAGGTCGGCGGCGACGACGGCGAGCCGGCGCAGGAACCGCCGGTCGCCGGACAGTTCCTCGAGCCGGGGGGCGGAGACTGCGCCGAGCAGCCGGACGGGATCGCCGCTGGCGGCCTGCCAGCCCTCGGGGTCGACGGATTGGAAGAGTTCACGGGTCTCGGCATGCCACGACCAGCGCAGATTGCGCGCGAGGTCGGCGAGCGGCAGCAATGGTTCCGGGAGAACGGGGCGCACGGTGAATCGACGGATAGCCTTCACACGTTCTACCTTCGCAGGCGATTACGGATCGAAGCGGCCGCACCACGCTGTGCGTCCGCGCATCACCCCGGGAAGGCTAGCTTCACTGCGCCCCGCCCTGCCACGGTGCCTCGCGCGCCGAACGGCGCCGCAACGGCGCCGCGTGCGCTGCACGGGTGGCCGGGGCGGCTGTGTCTGACGGGCCGGTCGGGTCGGGGCTGGGTGAAGCGGCCGGGCAGGTCGGTGATCACGCGGGTGCTGCCACCGTAGCTGTTGACGATGCCGACGGTGGGCGACGGCCGGGGCGGCCTGTCTACCGGATCCGGCGTCGGAGCAGTTGGCGTCAACGTCGTCGACGTACAGCGAGGGTGGTGTATCGGCGGGCGCAGCGCCCGGGACACCGAGCAGGGTGACGAGGCCCGCGGCGAGCAGGACCACCGTACGAGCGGGACGCAACAGGAGCGTTCCTTCGAAAAAGGTGATGTGAATTCAGGACATTCCGGCGGCCGGAAGCACACATGAAATCCGCAGAGATGGGCCCCGTGATCCCTTCCGCGGAGGGCGCTGCCACTCCGGATATTCCGCCCTCACCGCCCCAAACCGCCAGTCACAGATGATGCCTGTGGTGCTCGTGGGGCGGGGGTGTCACGACGTACATCCGGTAGTCCCAACCGACTTGACTGAGCCTCGGCGGATGTCGGCCAGGGGCTTGGTCTGGGCCGCGCGACTACGTACGAGTAGTTAACCAAGCGCACGGATTGGGCGGGGTGAGAGTGGGCAGGGCTCCCCGCGTACACGCACGGCACCCCCGCCCCACCACCTCTCCCGCCACCCGAGTGAACGCGGACAGGAGCGGCCATGCCCGCAGCCCAGCCGTCTTCTGAGCGGCTAGAAACAGAGCGAACAGAGCGTGCACGACCAGCCGGTGCTCCGGCTGGGCTGATGTCACCGAGCCCTGCGAACTGCCTCCAGGTGATCCCATCATGATCGGTCGTATTCCCGTGCTGGACGTCCACCCCGCCGTCGACTGCGGGGCCAGACCCGCCAAGGCGGTCGTGGACGAGGTCTTCGAGATCTCCGCCACCGTGTTCCGCGAGGGCCACGACGCCGTCGCCGCCCATGTCGTACTCCGCGATCCGAGCGGGCGGCTGCGGCCCCCCGTGCCGATGCGCGAGCTGGCGCCCGGCACCGACCGGTGGGGGGCGCGTGTCTCCACCGAGGTCGAGGGGAGGTGGACGTACACCGTCGAGGCGTGGAGCGACCCCGTCGCCACCTGGCAGGCCCACGCCGCCATCAAGATCCCCGCGGGCATCGACCCCGGGCTCACCCTGCTCGAGGGCGCCGAGCTCTACGAGCGGGCGGGCTCCAGGATCCCCAAGAAGGACGGGCGCGAGCACGTACTGGCCGCCGCCGAGGCGATGCGCGACGAGGACCGCCCGGTGTCGCTTCGGTACTCCGCCGCCCTCGCCGTCCCGGTGCAGGCCGCGCTCGCCCGGCGCCCGTACCGGGAGCTGGTCACCGCGTCCAAGGCCCTGCCGCTGGTCGTGGAGCGCAAGCGGGCCCTCTTCGGCTCCTGGTACGAGATGTTCCCGCGCTCCGAGGGAGCCGTCGTCGAGCCCGGCGAGCAGCCCGTGAGCGGCACGTTCCGCAGCGCCGCCGACCGGCTGCCGGCCATCGCCGCGATGGGCTTCGACGTGGTGTACCTGCCACCGATCCACCCCATTGGGAGTACGTACCGCAAGGGCCCGAACAACACTCTTTCGGCTGGAAGTTGGGACCCCGGGGTGCCGTGGGCCATCGGTTCCACCGAGGGCGGCCACGACGCGGTCCACCCCGACCTCGGCACGATCGAGGACTTCGACGCCTTCGTCGCCCGCGCCCGCGAGCTGCGCATGGAGATCGCGCTCGACTTCGCACTCCAGTGCTCCCCGGACCACCCCTGGGTGGAGAAGCACCCCGAGTGGTTCCGCCATCGGGCCGACGGGACGATCGCCTACGCGGAGAACCCGCCGAAGAAGTACCAGGACATCTACCCGATCCACTTCGACACCGACATGGCCGGCCTCGTCGAGGAGACGGCCCGGATCCTGCGGTACTGGATGGACCACGGCGTCCGCATCTTCCGGGTGGACAATCCGCACACGAAGCCGGTCGTCTTCTGGCAGAAGGTGATCGCGGACATCAACAAGTCCGACCCCGACGTGATCTTCCTGGCGGAGGCCTTCACCCGGCCCGCCATGATGCGCACGCTCGCCGCCATCGGCTTCCAGCAGTCGTACACGTACTTCACCTGGCGCAACACCAAGGCCGAGCTGACCGAGTACCTGACCGAGCTCGCGGACACCCGCTCCGCCGCCGTCATGCGGCCGAATTTCTTCGTCAACACGCCCGACATCCTCCACGAGTACCTCCAGCACGGCGGCCGTCCGGCCTTCGAGGTGCGCGCCGTCCTGGCCGCCACCCTCTCCCCCACCTGGGGTGTCTACGCCGGCTACGAGCTGTGCGAGAACGCCGCGGTCCGGGAGGGCAGCGAGGAGTACCTGAACTCCGAGAAGTACGAGTTCCGGCCGCGCGACTGGGCGGCCGCGGACCGCGAGGGCCGCACCATCGCCCCGCTGATCACCGCCCTGAACCGGATGCGCCGCCGCAACCCGGCGCTGCAGCAGCTGCGCGACATCCATTTCCACACGACCGACAACGACCAGGTGATCGCCTATTCGAAGCATGCCGGCGCCAATTCCGTACTGGTGGTCGTCAACCTCGATCCGCACCACACCCAGGAGGCGACGGTCTCGTTGGACATGCCGGTACTCGGCCTCGACTGGCACGGGTCCCTCGCGGTGCGCGACGAGCTCACCGGCGAGACCTACCACTGGGGCAGGGCCAACTACGTGCGCCTGGAACCGGGCCGCACGCCCGCGCACGTACTGGCGGCCCTGCGACCGTCCCCGCCCACCGGAGGGTCACCCACCACATGATGATCAACGATCCCGTCCACGACACGTTCGAGGACACCCCCGCGAAGGACCGCGACCCCGACTGGTTCAAACGGGCGGTCTTCTACGAGGTGCTCGTACGGTCCTTCCACGACAGCAACGGAGACGGCGTAGGGGACCTGAAGGGACTCACCGCCAAGCTCGACTACCTCCAGTGGCTGGGCGTCGACTGCCTCTGGCTGCCGCCGTTCTTCGCCTCGCCGCTCCGCGACGGTGGCTACGACGTGGCCGACTACACCTCGGTCCTCCCCGAGTTCGGCGACCTCGCCGACTTCGTGGAGTTCGTGGACGCCGCGCACCAGCGCGGCATGCGGGTGATCATCGACTTCGTCATGAACCACACGAGCGACCAGCACGAGTGGTTCCAGCAGTCCCGCAAGGACCCGGACGGGCCGTACGGCGACTACTACATGTGGGCCGACAACGACAAGCAGTACCAGGACGCCCGCATCATCTTCATCGACACCGAGACCTCGAACTGGACGTACGACCCGGTCCGCAAGCAGTACTACTGGCACCGGTTCTTCTCGCACCAGCCCGACCTCAACTACGAGAACCCGGCCGTGGTGGAGGAGATCGTCTCCGCCCTCCGGTTCTGGCTGGACCTCGGGATCGACGGGTTCAGACTCGACGCGGTGCCCTACCTGTACGCGGAGGAGGGCACCAACTGCGAGAACCTGCCGCGCACCCACCAGCTGCTCAAGCGGGTCCGCGCCGAAATCGACACGCACTACCCCGACACCGTGCTGCTCGCCGAGGCCAACCAGTGGCCCGAGGACGTCGTCGACTACTTCGGCGACTTCGCGAAGGGCGGGGACGAGTGCCACATGGCCTTCCACTTCCCCGTCATGCCGCGCATCTTCATGGCCGTACGAAGAGAGTCGCGCTACCCCGTCTCCGAAATCCTGGCCAAGACCCCGGCGATCCCGGACCGCTGCCAGTGGGGCATCTTCCTGCGCAACCACGACGAGCTCACCCTCGAGATGGTCACGGACGAAGAGCGCGACTACATGTACGCCGAGTACGCCAAGGATCCGCGGATGCGGGCCAACATCGGCATCCGGCGCCGGCTCGCCCCGCTCCTCGACAACGACCGCAACCAGATGGAGCTGTTCACCGCCCTGCTGCTGTCGCTGCCCGGTTCGCCGGTGCTCTACTACGGCGACGAGATCGGCATGGGCGACAACATCTGGCTCGGCGACCGCGACGGCGTCCGCACGCCGATGCAGTGGACCCCGGACCGCAACGCCGGTTTCTCCTCCTGCGATCCGGGCAGGCTGAACCTGCCGGTCATCATGGACCCGGTCTACGGGTACCAGGTCACCAATGTCGAGGCCACGATGGCATCGCCCTCCTCACTGCTGCACTGGACCCGCAGGCTGATCGAGATCCGCAAGGCCAACCCCGCCTTCGGACTCGGCTCGTACACCGAACTGCCCTCGTCCAACCCGGCGGTGCTCGCCTTCCTGCGCGAGTACGGGGACGACCTGGTGCTGTGCGTGCACAACTTCTCCCGCTTCGCGCAGCCCACCGAGCTGGATCTGCGGTCGTTCAACGGGCGGGTCCCGGTGGAGCTCACGGGTGACGTGCGCTTCCCGCCGATCGGCGAGTGGCCGTACCTGCTCACCATCGCAGGACACGGCTTCTACTGGTTCCGTCTGCGCAACGAGTAGCCGCCGGGTACGGGGTGGGCGGCGCGAATGGGTCAATCGCCCGCCCCTGTACGGATCATCCTGACCCGACACTCGTATACCACCGGAGAAGCACTGACGCGATCCGGGACACTCTCCGCATTCTGTGACGGCCCGGGGAAAGGACGCGACGCCATGTCGGAGGCTGCATCCGCCGGGACGACGAGCACGACCGGACTCAGTCCGCTGGAGCCGATGCTGCGGGACTGGCTTCCGGTCCAGCGCTGGTTCGCCGGCAAGGGCCGGCGCATCGGCCGGCTCCGGATGATCTCGGCGGCCGATCTGCTGCCGCCGGGATCCTCCCCCGGGCTGGTCCACCTGCTCCTCGACGTCGACGGCGACTGCTACCAACTGCTGCTCGGCGTCCGCGCCGCGCTTCCGCCGGCCCTGGCGCCCGCCCTCATCGGGCGCGCCGAGCAGGGCCCGTACGCCGGCCAGTACGTGTACGAGGGGCTGGGCGACCCACGGCTGGCGGCCCTGCTGCTGGAACGATTGCGCGCGCCCGGCACCCTCGGCCCGTTGCGGTTCGACCGCGACCCGATGGCGCTGATCCCGGCGGCGCTCACCCCCCGGCCGCTGTCCGGCGAACAGACCAACTCCTCGCTGATCTACGGGGATTCGCACATCCTGAAGGTGTTCCGCCGGGTCGGCCCCGGGGTCAATCCGGACCTGGAGCTGCCCAGGGCGCTGGCCGCCGCCGGATGCGCCCGCGTGCCCGCGCCGGTCGCCTGGTACGAGGCCGAGCTGCCCGGCGCGGAGCCGCTGACGCTGGGCGTGCTCCAGCCCTATCTGCGGGGCTCCGACGACGGCTGGCAGCTCGCGCTGCGCCGGCTCGGCGCCGGGGCCGACTTCACCGCCGAGGCACATGCGCTGGGCCGGGCCACCGCCGAGGTGCACAGTGCGCTCGCCGCCGCCCTGCCCACGGTCGCGCTGGGCCCGGAGCAGACCGCCCGGCTCGCCTCCGGGATGACGGCCCGGCTGGCGGCCACCGCCCGCGAGGTGCCCGCGCTGCGGCCCTACGAGGCGGGGCTGCGCGGGGCGTTCGACGCGCTGGCCGCCTCCCGCGGGGCCGGGGTGCCCGCACAGCGGATCCACGGGGACCTGCACCTGGGCCAGACGCTGCGGACCGCCGACGGCAGCTGGGCGCTGATCGACTTCGAGGGCGAGCCGGCCCGGCCGCTGGCCGACCGCCGCCGCCCCGAACCCGCCGTCCGCGACATCGCCGGGATACTGCGCTCGTTCGACTACGCGGCCCGCTCGCACCGCCCGTTCGCGCCCGCCTGGGCGGACGCCTGCCGGGCCGCCTTCTGCGAGGGCTACGCCCGCACCACCGGCCGCGACCCGCGGGAGGATCCCGTCCTGCTGCGCGCGTACGAGACCGACAAGGCGGTGTACGAGGCGCGTTACGAGTCCCGGCACCGCCCCGACTGGCTGCACGTCCCCATGGCGGCGATCCGGCGCCTCGCCTCCGGCGCGGACCGGGGATTCGGCCGGGCACTGCCGGGCCCCGGGTCCGCAGCCCGCCCGGGGCAGTCCCACCGGCCCGGCCCCGGCGCCGCCGCGGGACCCGGCCCGGGCCCCGGGGCCGGCCCCGGCGAAGGCTTCTCCTCCCTCTCCCCGCACCCCCGCCCGCAGCCGCCTAGGAGGCCGCACACGTGAGCCCCGCCCGTCAGTCACCCTCCACCACCCCGCCGTCCGCGGCTCCGGCCACGGCTCCGGCCCCGGCCGCCGCTTCGGGCCGCGGAGCGCCGGCCGCGGCGGCGCCTCGCAAGGCCCAGGCACCGCGCGCCCGGCGGGCGCCCTCGCACGGGGTACGGCCGGCGCCCGCGCTCGGGGCCGAGGAACGGGCCCGGCTGCTGGAGGGCCGCCACCACGACCCCCACGGGGTGCTGGGCGCCCGGACCCGGCGGGACGGCGTGGCCTTCCGCGTGCTGCGCCCGTACGCCAAGGCGGTCACGATCGTCGCCAAGGGGCTGCGGGCCGAGCTCTTCGACGACGGCGACGGGCTGTTCTCGGGGCTGCTGCCGCTGACCGGCGTGCCGGACTACCGGCTGCTGGTCGCGTACGACGGCGACGAGCTCGAGGTGCACGACCCGTACCGGTTCCTGCCCGCGCTCGGTGAGCTGGACCTGCACCTGATCGGCGAGGGCCGGCACGAGGAGCTGTGGACGGCGCTCGGGGCCCGCCCGATGGAGCACCAGGGCGTGGCCGGCACCCGGTTCACGGTGTGGGCGCCGAACGCCCAAGGGGTGCGGGTCACCGGGGACTTCTCGTACTGGGACTCGGTCGCGTACCCGATGCGCTCGCTGGGCGCCTCCGGGGTGTGGGAGCTGTTCCTGCCGGGCGTGGGCGAGGGCACGCTCTACAAGTACGACATCACCCGCCCGGACGGCAGCCACACCCTGCGCGCCGACCCGATGGCCCGGCACACGGAGGTCCCGCCGGCCACCGCCTCGGTGGTCACCGCGTCCCGGTACGAGTGGCAGGACGCGGAGTGGATGGCGCAGCGCGGGAGACTCCCCGCGCACCGGGCCCCCTTCTCGGTGTACGAGGTGCACCTGGCGTCCTGGCGGCCGGGGCTCTCGTACCGGCAGCTGGCCGAGCAGCTCCCCCCGTACGTCCAGGAGTTGGGCTTCACGCACGTGGAGCTGATGCCGGTCGCCGAGCACCCCTTCGGCGGCTCGTGGGGCTACCAGGTGACGGGGTTCTACGCGCCGACCTCGCGGATGGGCGGCCCGGACGATTTCCGGATGCTGGTGGATGCGCTGCACCGGGCGGGGATCGGGGTGATCGTCGACTGGGTGCCCGCGCACTTCCCGCGCGACGAGTGGGCGCTGGCGGAGTTCGACGGGCGGCCGCTGTACGAGCACCACGACCCGCGGCGGGCCGCCCACCCGGACTGGGGGACGCTGGAGTTCGACTACGGCCGCAAGGAGGTCCGCAACTTCCTCGTCGCCAACGCCGTGTACTGGTGCCAGGAGTTCCACGTGGACGGGCTGCGGGTGGACGCGGTGGCCTCGATGCTCTACCTGGACTACTCGCGGGGCGAGGGCGAGTGGGCGCCGAACGAGCACGGCGGGCGGGAGAACTGGGACGCGGTGGCGCTGCTCCAGGAGATGAACGCGACGGTGTACCGGCGCTGTCCGGGCGTGGTGACGATCGCGGAGGAGTCCACGGCCTGGGAGGGCGTGACCCGGCCGACGGACGGCGGCGGGCTCGGCTTCGGGCTGAAGTGGAACATGGGCTGGATGCACGACACCCTGCGGTACGCATCGAAGGATCCGGTGCACCGCAAGTACCACCACCACGACATGACGTTCGGGATGATCTACGCGTACAGCGAGAACTACGTGCTGCCGATCTCGCACGACGAAGTGGTGCACGGCAAGGGCTCGCTGGTGTCGAAGATGCCCGGGGACTGGTGGCAGCAGCGGGCCATACACCGCGCGTACCTGGGCTTCATGTGGGCCCATCCAGGCAAGCAACTGCTGTTCATGGGCCAGGAGTTCGCACAGGGCTCGGAGTGGCAGGAGCGGTACGGGCCGGACTGGTGGCTGCTGGACTCCTCGTACGGGGCGGCCGCCGACCACCGGGGCGTACGCGACCTCGTGCGCGACCTGAACCTCACGTACGCGGCGGCGCCCGCGCTGTGGGAGCGGGACACCGTGCCGGAGGGCTTCGCCTGGGTGGAGGCGGACGCGGCGGAGGACAACGTCTTCGCGTTCCTGCGGTACGCGCAGGACGGTTCGCCGCTGCTGTGCGTGTCGAACTTCTCGCCGGTGGTCCGGCACGGCTACCGGATCGGCGTCCCGGAGGAGGTGCCGTGGTGGCGGGAGGTCCTGAACACGGACCTGGAGCAGTACGGCGGCAGCGGCGTACGCCATCTGCAGCCCGTGCGGCCCGAGCCGGTGCCCTCGCAGGGCCGTCCGGCGAGCCTGCGCATGACCCTCCCGCCCCTGGCGACGGTCTGGCTCAGGCCGTGACGCCGGTGACCCCGGTGACCTCCTCGAGCTCCTGAAGCAGTTTGCGCTTGGCGCGGGCGCCGACCATCTGCTTGACGGGCTCGCCGTCGCGGAAGACGAGCAGGGTCGGCATGGACAGCACCCCGTACCGGACGACGGTGGCGGGGTTGCTGTCCGCGTCGATCTGCACGACCTTGAGCCGGCCGGCCTCCTCGGCGGCGACGGCGGACAGCACGGGCGCGAGCTGCCGGCAGGGCCCGCACCAGTCCGCGGTGAACTCCACGAGGACGGGCCGGCCCCGCTCGGCGAGCACCTCCGCCTCGAAGTCCAGGTCGGTCACTTCGGCGACACCCTTGGCGTGGATCATCTCTTCCCTTTCCCTTCTCACGGTCCGGTCATTTCGCAGCGCGGCGACGCCGCCTCGCCGGCGGCCTCCTCGGCGGCGGTGAGCTGCCTCGCGACCTGCTCCCGTACGTCGGCCAGCTGGCCGATCAGCCCGTCGAGCTCGGCGAGCTTGCGCCGGTACACGGCCAGGGACGCGGGGCAGGAGTCCCCGGCGGGATGGCCGGCGCGCAGGCAGTCGACGAACGGGCGGGTCTCCTCCAGCTCGAAGCCGAAGTCCTGGAGCATGCGGATCTGGCGCAGCAGCCGCAGGTCGTCCTCGTCGTAGGTGCGGTAGCCGTTGCCGGTGCGGCGCGCGGGCAGCAGTCCGCGCGACTCGTAGTACCGCAGGGTCCGCGTGGTGGTCCCCGCCTGCTCCGCCAGTTCGCCGATGCGCATGCCCCGACGGTAATCCTTGACGCCGAGGTCAAGGCAAGGAGCGGCTCCGGGGTGAGGGGTGGGGCCCTCGCCACCCCCGTATGCGAGGGCCCCCGATACGGATCACGGGCGGGGAGGGCGGCCGGTTCAGGAACGGTGGGGGAGATCGGTGGAGATCCGTGGAGATCGTGCGCAGGGGTATCGCAACGGCCGGCCGGAACCGTACGCTTGCCAATGGATCTAGAAATGATCCGATTACCGGACGGTCGCAGGGAAACCCGGCCAAAGCGTCGAACTCCATAGGACTTTCCTACGAGTTCTGGGCTTGTTTGAACGGTCTGTAGTCGCCACGCCTTGGGCACTCCTACGGTGTGCCCTGTGCACTCCAGCCCTCCCTTCAATGCCCCCGCCGCGCGTCGCCTCCGCGCAGCCCTGGGCATGGCTCCCGGTCATGTCGTCTATGGCCTGCGCGCCCAGTACGGACTGATCGTCGAGCCCGAGACCGTGATGGCCTGGGAGCGTGGCGAGATATCGCCCAGCTCCGCAGAGCTCACGGCGCTCGCGGGCGTGCTCTGGTGCGCCCCCGGCGAGCTGCTCGCCGAGCCCGTGACCTTGCGGGAGCACCGGATGGCCCGCGGCATGGCGGCGGACGAGCTGGCCCGGCGGATCGGGCTGGAGACGAGCGCGTACCAGAAGATGGAGGACACGGGGCGCTGGAAGGGCAACGAACGGCAGTCCGTGGCCCTGGCGCAGGTGCTCGGGCTGACACTGGCCCAGTTCGTGGCAGCGACCGGCAAGCAGGACGAGCTCGCCGAGCTGCTGCGCAATGCGGTGACCACGCGCTGGCAGGCGTACGTGAAGCCGCTGGCCAAGCTGCTCCCGGTGCCCAAGCAGCACCTGGAGCCGGTGCTGGAGCAGCTGCACGCGGACTACCAGTCGAAGATGGTGGCCACCCTGAGCTGGGGCGGCGCCTCGGGCACGGCCGGCGCGGGCGACGCGGGCCGGGAGTTCCTCGCGAACATCGTGGCCCACTTCTGGGCCTTCGCGGGCGGCGCCCGCTAGAAGACGGACTCGGCCTCGTAGATGCGGCCCTCCGGGACCGTCTTCAGTTCGGTGACCGCCTGGGCCAGCGGGGCCATCACGATGTCGGTGCCGCGCAGGGCGGTCATGTTGCCGAAGTCGCCGCGGTGGACGGCCTCCACCGCGTGCCAGCCGAAGCGGGTGGCCAGGACCCGGTCGTACGCGGTGGGGACGCCGCCGCGCTGGACGTGGCCGAGGATGACCGGGCGGGCCTCCTTGCCGAGGCGGTGCTCCAGCTCGGTGGCGAGGCGGTTGCCGATGCCGGCGAAACGCTCGTGGCCGTAGGCGTCGATCGCGCCCCGCTCGTACGGCATCGAGCCCTCGGCGGGGTGCGCGCCCTCGGCGACGCAGATGACGGCGAACTTCTTACCACGGGAGAAGCGTTCCTCCACCATCTTCACCAGGTCGTCCACCTCGAAGGGGCGCTCCGGCAGGCAGATCCCGTGGGCGCCGCCGGCCATGCCGGACTCCAGGGCGATCCAGCCCGCGTGCCGGCCCATGACCTCGACGACCATCACGCGCTGGTGCGATTCGGCGGTGGTCTTGAGACGGTCGATGGCCTCGGTGGCGACCATGACGGCGGTGTCGAAACCGAAGGTGCGGTCGGTGGTGGAGATGTCGTTGTCGATGGTCTTCGGCACGCCGACGACCGGCATCCCGGCGTCCGACAGCATCCGGGCGGCGGTCAGCGTGCCCTCGCCGCCGATCGGGATGAGAGCGTCGATGCCGTAGCGCGTCGCCAATTCCTGCGCGTTCTCGGCGGCTTCGTGCAGCCGTGCGCGCTCCATGCGGGCCGAGCCGAGGATCGTGCCGCCGCGGGCGAGGATGCCGCTGACGGCGTTGATGTCGAGGGGCCGGTGGTGGCCGTCCAGGAGGCCCTTGAAGCCGTCCTCGAAGCCGATGACTTCGTCGCCGTGGCCGACCACGGCGCGGTGCACGACCGAACGGATGACAGCGTTCAGGCCCGGGCAGTCGCCGCCTGCGGTGAGAACTCCGATACGCATCGTGCTGTGTCTCCTGCTCCTGGTCGTACCGGGCCGTACGCGTGCGGGCGGACGGCCGTACATCTGAAGGGCGTATTGGTGAAGCCCTGTCCGATTGTTCCACGGGCCGGGGATGCGGCGCGTTCTGTGGTGCTCCGCCCACCAGGCCTTTCGGCCCCTCCGACCTTCATTCTTCCGGCGGGCGCCCTATCTGCCCGCCGGGGTATTGTCAAGAGGTCAAGCCCACCCTATCGGGGAAAATCGACTCGGATCCGCCCGCCGGCCCGGCGGGCGGCACCCACATCCAGACCATGGGACGGAGAGCACGCGTGACGCGCAGCGTGTACGTGACCGGTATCGAGCGGGGGGACGGCCGACAGGTCGTCGAGCTGGGGATCATGGAGCTGCTGACCCGCCAGACGGCACGGGTCGGCGTCTACCGTCCGTTGCTGCACGACGGACCGGACCGGCTCTTCGACCTGCTCAAGGCCCGGTACCGGATCGACCAGGACGCCCACGCGGCGTACGGCATGGAGTACCGCGAGGCCTCCGCCATCCTGGCCGAGAAGGGCACCGACGAGCTCGTCTCCCGGCTGGTGGACCGCTACCACCGGGTGGCCCGCGACTACGAGGTCATGCTCGTCCTCGGCACCGACTACGCCGATACGAACCTTCCCGACGAGCTTGCGCTGAACGCCCGCCTCGCCAACGAGCTGGGGGCCGTGGTGGTGCCCGTCGTCGGCGGCACCAAGCACCCCGCCGAGGCCGTGCGCGCCGAGGCCCAGAGCGCCTTCCGCGCGTACGAGAGCCTGGGCTGCCACGTCGTCGCGATGGTGGTCAACCGGGTGGCCGCCGAGGACCGGGACGCCATAGCCGAGCGGCTGGCCGCCCGCCTGCCCGTCCCCTGCTACGTGCTGCCGGACGACAAGTCGCTCGCCGCCCCGACCGTCGCCGAGATCACCCGGGCGCTCGGCGGCGAGGTGCTCCTCGGCGACGACGCCGGGCTGGCCCGCGACGCCGTGGACTTCGTCTTCGGCGGCGCCATGCTGCCGAACTTCCTGAACGCCCTGACCCCCGGCTGCCTGGTCGTCACCCCCGGGGACCGGGCCGACCTGGTCATCGGGGCGCTGGCCGCACACGCCTCGGGCACTCCGCCGATCGCCGGTGTGCTGCTGACCCTGAACGAGCGTCCGGGCCCCGACATCCTGACGCTGGCCTCGAAGCTGGCGCCGGGCACCCCGGTGGTCTCCGTGGCCGGCAACAGCTTCCCGACGGCCACCGAACTGTTCTCGCTGCAGAGCCGGTTGAACTCCGCGACCCCGCGCAAGCTGGAGACCGCGCTCGGCCTGTTCGAGCGGCACGTGGACACCGCCGAGCTGCGCGGACTGCTGTCGGTGGCCCGCTCCGAGCGCGTCACGCCGATGATGTTCGAGCACGAGCTGCTGGAGCGGGCCCGCTCCGAGCGGCGCCGCGTGGTGCTGCCCGAGGGCGGCGAGGAGCGCGTGCTGCGCGCCGCGGACGTGGTGCTGCGCCGCGGGGTCTGCGACCTGACCCTGCTGGGCGAGGAGCAGGCGATCCTGAAGAAGGCCGGCGACCTGGGCGTCGACATCTCCGGCGCCCAGCTGATCGACCCGGCGACCTCCCCGCTGCGGGAACGTTTCGCCGAGTTCTACGCCCAGGCTCGCGCCCACAAGGGCATGACCTTCGAGCTGGCCCTCGACGTGGTCACCGACGTCAACTACTTCGGCACGCTGATGGTCCAGGAGGGCCTCGCCGACGGCATGGTCTCGGGCTCGGTGCACTCCACCGCCGCGACCATCCGCCCCGCCTTCGAGATCATCAAGACGAAGCCCGACGCCTCCATCGTCTCCTCGGTCTTCTTCATGTGCCTCGCCGACCAGGTCCTCGTCTACGGCGACTGCGCGGTCAATCCGGACCCGGGCGCCGATCAACTCGCCGACATCGCCATCCAGTCGGCGGCGACCGCGGCCGCCTTCGGCGTGGAGCCGCGGATCGCGATGCTCTCGTACTCGACCGGCACCTCGGGCTCCGGCGCCGACGTGGACAAGGTCCGCAAGGCCACCGAGATCGTCCGCGCGCAGCGCCCGGACCTGCTGATCGAGGGCCCGATCCAGTACGACGCCGCCGTCGAGCCCTCGGTCGCCGCGACGAAGCTGCCCGGCTCCGACGTGGCCGGCCGGGCGAGCGTGCTGATCTTCCCCGACCTCAACACGGGCAACAACACGTACAAGGCCGTGCAGCGCTCGGCGGGCGCCGTCGCGGTCGGCCCGGTGCTCCAGGGTCTGCGCAAGCCGGTCAACGACCTCTCGCGCGGCGCGCTGGTGCAGGACATCGTCACCACCGTGGCGATCACCGCGATCCAGGCGCAGGGCGCCCCGGCCCCCACCGCCTGACCCCCGCACGGCCCGCACAGCCCGCCCGGCCCCCGCCACCGGGCCCTCACCCCGAAGGAAAGACCCTCATCGTGACCACCGCATCGCGCGTACTCGTCCTCAACTCCGGCTCCTCGTCGGTGAAGTACCAGCTGCTCGACATGGCGGACTCCGCCCGCCTCGCCGTCGGCCTGGTGGAGCGGATCGGCGAAGAGACCTCGCGGCTCGTGCACGAGCCGCTCACCGGTCCGGGCGCCGAGGGCGGCAAGCGCGAGCGGCTCGGCGCGATCGCGGACCACGAGGCCGCGCTCCGGGCCGTTGCGGCGGAGCTCGCCGCCGACGGGCTGGGCCTGGACTCGCCCGAACTGGCCGCCGTCGGGCACCGGGTGGTGCACGGCGGGACCCGGTTCACGCAGCCGACGGTGATCGACGACGAGGTGCTGGCGGAGATCCGGAGCCTGATCCCCCTCGCCCCGCTGCACAACCCGGCGAACGTGACCGGTATCGAGGTGGCCCGCGCGCTGCGCGCGGACCTCCCGCAGGTGGCGGTCTTCGACACGGCCTTCCACTCGACGATGCCGGAGTACGTGGCGCGGTACGCGATCGACGCCGCGACGGCGGACAAGTACGCCATCCGGCGGTACGGGTTCCACGGCACCTCCCACGCGTACGTCTCGCGGGCGACGGCGGGGCTGCTCGGCCGGCCGGTGGAGGAGGTGAACGTGATCGTGCTGCACCTGGGCAACGGGGCCTCGGTCTCGGCGGTCCGGGGCGGGGTGTGCGTGGACACGTCCATGGGCCTGACCCCGCTGGAGGGTCTGGTCATGGGCACCCGTTCGGGCGACCTGGATCCGGCGGTCGTCTTCCACCTGGCGCGGGTGGGCGGCTTCTCGGTGGATGAGATCGATTCGCTCCTGAACAAGAAGAGCGGTCTGCTGGGCCTGTGCGGCGACAACGACATGCGCGAGGTGCTGCGGCGGGCGGGCGAGGGCGACGAGTCGGCGCGGCTCGCCTTCGCGGCGTACGTCCACCGCCTGAAGAAGTACATCGGCGCCTACTCGGCGGTGCTCGGCCGGGTGGACGCGGTGGCGTTCACGGCCGGGGTCGGCGAGAACGCGCACCAGGTCCGGGAAGCTGCCGTGGACGGCCTCGCGGAGCTGGGACTCGTCCTGGACCCGGAGGCCAATGCGGTGCGCTCCCCGGAGCCGCGGCTGGTGTCGCCGGAGTACGCGCGGGTGGCGGTGGCCGTGGTCCCGACGGATGAGGAACTGGAGATCGCCACCCAGGCGTACGCCCTCGTTACTCAGTAGTCACTTGGACTTTCCACCAGACGGAATATTCCGCTACGAAACAAACCGATAGGATCCAGTCATGCGCCGTTCCAAAATCGTCTGCACGCTGGGCCCCGCCGTCGACTCGTATGAGCAGCTGAAAGCGCTCATCGAGGCAGGTATGAACGTGGCCCGATTCAACTTCAGCCACGGGTCCCAGGCAGAACACCAGGAGCGGTACGACCGCGTCCGGAAGGTCTCCGAGGACACCGGGCGTGCGGTCGGCGTCCTCGCCGACCTCCAGGGTCCCAAGATCCGTCTGGAGACCTTCGCCGAGGGCCCCGTCGAGCTGGTGCGCGGTGACGAGTTCACCATCACCACCGAGGACGTCCCGGGTGACAAGTCCATCTGCGGCACCACCTACAAGGGCCTGCCCGGCGACGTGACCAAGGGCGACCAGGTCCTGATCAACGACGGCAACGTCGAGCTGCGGGTCACCGAGGTCGAGGGCCCGCGGGTCAGGACCATCGTCATCGAGGGCGGTGTCATCTCGGACCACAAGGGCATCAACCTGCCGGGTGCCGCCGTGAACGTCCCCGCCCTGTCGGAGAAGGACGTCGACGACCTCCGCTTCGCCCTGCGGATGGGCTGCGACATGGTCGCCCTGTCCTTCGTCCGCGACGCCAACGACGTCAAGGACGTCCACAAGGTCATGGACGAGGAGGGCCGCCGGGTCCCCGTCATCGCCAAGGTCGAGAAGCCGCAGGCCGTCGAGAACATGGCGGCCGTGGTCGACGCCTTCGACGCGGTCATGGTGGCCCGTGGCGACCTGGCCGTCGAGTACCCGCTCGAGAAGGTCCCGATGGTCCAGAAGCGGCTCATCGAGATGTGCCGCCGCAACGCCAAGCCGGTGATCGTCGCGACCCAGATGATGGAGTCGATGATCACCAACTCGCGTCCGACGCGCGCGGAGGCGTCCGACGTCGCCAACGCGATCCTCGACGGCGCGGACGCGGTCATGCTGTCGGCCGAGTCCTCGGTCGGCGCGTACCCGATCGAGACGGTCAAGACGATGTCGAAGATCGTCACGGCGGCCGAGGAGGAGCTCCTCTCCAAGGGCCTCCAGCCGCTGGTCCCCGGCAAGAAGCCCCGTACCCAGGGCGGCTCCGTCGCCCGCGCGGCCTGCGAGATCGCGGACTTCCTCGACGGCAAGGCGCTCATCGCCTTCACGCAGTCCGGTGACACCGCCCGCCGGCTGTCGCGCTACCGCGTGACCCAGCCGATCCTGGCCTTCACCACCGATGTCAACACCCGCAACCAGCTCACGCTGAGCTGGGGCGTCGACTCCTACATCGTCCCGCACGTGGACACCACCGACGCGATGGTCGACCTGGTGGACGGCGAGCTGCTGAAGCTGGGCCGCTACAACGAGGGCGACACGATGGTCATCACCGCCGGCTCGCCCCCCGGCGTCCCGGGCACGACCAACATGGTCCGCGTCCACCACCTGGGCGGCCAGTCCCAGGGCTGACACCGCACGGTGTGACTCTGCCGCACAGAGACCGAGGGCGGCACCCCGATCCTGACAAGGATCCGGGGTGCCGCCCTCGGTGCATCGGACGCGGTGCGCGGGGCGCGAACGCCCTGCGCGGGGCCGTACGGGACGGCCCCGTACGGGACTACGGGACTACTCCGGCGGGCCGATGTAGTTCTTGAGGCCCGGGACGGTGAGCGTGCCGCCGAACTGGCCGGCCTGGACGACCTTGACGTTCGTGAAGAACGCGAACGGGACGTTCAGGGGCGGCGGGCTGTTCGGGGTGAACTCGATCGGGATCAGGCCGAAGAGGTTCCCCTTGAGGCTCTCGGTGTACATCGTCACCGTGCCGCCGCGGATCTTGGAAGTGGAGCCGGAGCGGGACTTCAGGTGGGCGACGTTCCCGCTCTTGCCGACCGTCTGGTAGAGGTCCTTGATGTCCAGCGAGTCCGCCGTGAACTTCAGGACCTTCTTCGTCTTGCCGCCTGCCGTCTTCACCTCGACGATGCCGTGGTAGTCCAGGCCGTAGAGGGTCAGCAGCGAGCTGTCGAGGTACCAGGGCTCGTCCGGCAGGAGCGGGATGCCCGGCTCCAGCTCGGCGTCGGCCAGCGCCTTGGCGTCGTACGTCGGGCAGGGGAAGGGTTGCTTCCCGTCCGCGTCCTTCGTCTCCTCGGCCTTCGGCTTGTCCGCGTCCTCGTCCGCCGTCTTGCCCGTCTCGTCCTTCGGCTTCGCCGCGGTGTCCTTGACGTCCTGCGACAGCTCCTTGACGTCGACGCCGGCCTTCTTCGCCGCGTCGCGGATCGCGTCCGCAGCCGGATCCGGGGCGGGCTTCGTCGGGGTCGGCGTCGCCGTGGCCGGCTTGGACGGCGTGGGCGTCGGGGTCACCGACGGCTTCGCGGTCTCGAGCGGCTTGGTGATCCCGTCGACGATGCCCTTGAGCGCGTCTCCGACGCCCAGCGGGTCCAGCGGGTTCGGGGTCTTGGACGCGGACGGCGCGGCGGCCGGGGCCGACGGCTCCGTCTGCTTCGACGCGGTGGTGGGACCGGCCGGGTTGCTGGCGGAAGGCTTCGGGGCCGGCGGGGTGACGCCGGGCTTCGGGGCCTTGGACGCACCGGGCGAGGGCGTCGCGCTGGGCGACGAACTCGGCGAGGGCGACGTGGAGGGGCTCGGCGAGGCCGACTCCGCGGGTGCGTCGGACCGCGTCACGCACGGGCCGGGCGCGAAGGGGATCTCGTGGTCGTCGGCCAGGGCCAGCTTCGGGGCCACGCCCATCCCGACGAAGACCGCGGTCGGCATGGCCGCCAGCGCCATCGTCTTGCCGACGGGTATCTGGATCTTGTTCAGCAGCGACTTCCGGGGCGCGGCGTGCCGCGGTCCCCTTCTTTCACGGGACTCTGCGCTCGGGGCCACGCCCCGCTGCGTCTCGTCACCCCGCACTGTTCCTCCCGCCATCGGCGTGGGCAGTCGTCTCGCTCGCGTATGCCGTTTCCGTCTCGCGGGGCGCCGGGACGCCCGGGATGCCCTGGGGGTTGCCCGCCATGGCCGCCGCCTTGCCCGCTCCGCCGTCCGGGACGGCGGTCTCTTCCACGGGGCTGCCGGGGACCCACGACAGTGCGAGGGCGCCGCCGACCATGGAGAGGATGAAGCCCACGAAGAACCCGCCGAGGTTGGACACCGGCAGGGACACCAGGGCCAGCAGGATCGAGGCGACCCCGGCGAAGACGCGGATGCTCTGCTGGAACCAGAGGGCCAGGCCCAGCGTCATCAGCAGGATGCCGATGATCAGCGAGCCGGATCCGGTCGTCGTCGCCATCGCGAGAGTGACGTTGCCCAATCGCATGTCCGCGTACGGGAAGTACACGATCGGGACACCACCGAGGAGCGTGAACAGGCCTGCCCAGAAGGGACGGCGGCCGCGCCAGGCGAAGAAGTGGTAATACACCACGGTGAGCCAAGCATCATCAGAGCGGCGAACGTAGACCGGGGCCTGGTGGTTCATGGACTACAGCTCCCTGGAAACGGTGGTACGGAGAACTAGGTGGAGCCCCGGACGGGCGGGCGGAATCGGCTGCAGCCGGCACCGACCGCCCCTCCGGTCACGCTCCGGGACGAATTACTTCTCGTCCTGGTAGCACGGCTGGTCGCCGCCGAGCAGGCGCAGCTTGAGGTCGGGCAGCTTGAACGTACCCGCCGTCGTCGCCCACGCCTTCTGGCGCACGTTCGACAGAATCGCCTTGTCGGCGCGCTGGGAGAACGCGTAGGGGCTCGCGACCGTACCGGCCTGCGGCTTGGTCTTGTGGCTCGCGTCGCCCACGGCGACACCGATGTCCAGGTTCTTGAACTCGGCGTCGGTGTCGAGCTCCGCAACATCCAGGTAGATGTTGTCGGCGACGGCCGGCTTGCCCTTGTGGCCCGTCCGCAGCTGCAGCGTGATGTTGCCCAGCGGGGTCGGGGTCACCAGCGACTGGCACATGTTGGTGATCTCGGCGTGGCTGAACCCGGAGATGGTCACCGGGTGGTGCGCAGCGTTGCCCTTGAGGTCGTGACCCTCGGCGATACCGCCGTACTGAATGAGGTTGTCACCGTCGAGCTTGTCGGCCGAGACCTTGAAGTCCTGGCCGGACACGGCGAAGGACGCCGCGAGGGCACCCTGCGCCAGACCCACACCGACCGCGGCGGTTGCCGCGATGCTCGGCACCATGACGAGCGCGAAGCGCTTCCATCTGGTCCCGCCACGAACCTGAGAACTCATTATTCGTTCCTCCTTCTCGGACGTACATCTCCGGTCCGGGCCGTACCCGTCCTGGGATGGGAGAAGTGCTACGTCCTCGGGAAGAAGCGCAGGCGGCCGAGCCGCGACAGAGCCGCGTCCGGTACACCGGCGTTCACCCCCGAGCGACAACCACTGGGTCACGCGTTCGCGCAACCAGGAGGACAGGCTCCGCCGGTGTGGCGAAGACCCCCCTGTCCCGCAGCCGGCGCCACTGGCACCGGCCGGCCCGGTGGGGACCCTCCACGCGGCTCCGGATGAGCGGCTCTGCGGGAAGGACCGAGCGTCGCCGATCGTGGTCCATTCCAGGCCGGGACACAAGGGGGTTCGTTACTGGCGGGTAACGGCAAGATAACCGGGGATCGACCCGGCGCCATCGGGTGACGACGCAGGGTGTCACCAAGGGCCACGACAGAGCGTCGGATTTATGAACACACCGGACAGATCGCGGGGTTCCTCTTACTGCGAGTAACAGCGGCCGCAATTGCCAAGTTTTGGCAAAGTGCGGCCGCTGTTTATCTCCGTGTCAACAAATCGCCGGTGGTCCGGCGGTCTCCCGGATGCTTCCGGAAGGGACACGGAGCGGGCTCTAGAACAGCACCCGCGCGAGCGCCGTACGCGCCGCCGCCACCCGGGGATCGTCCGCCCCGATGACCTCGAACAGCTCCAGCAGCCGCACCCGTACCGCGTCGCGGTCGGCGCCGGCCGTCACCCGGACCGTGTCCACCAGGCGCCCGAAGGCGTCCTCCACGTGGCCGCCGACCAGATCCAGGTCCGCGGCGGCGATCTGGGCCGCCGGGTCCTTCGGGTCCTCGGCCGCCGCGGCGCGCACCGCCTGCGGGTTCATGTCCTTGACCCGGGCGAGCAGCTCGGCCTGGGCCAGGCCGAGCCTGGCCTCGCTGTTGGCCGGGTCGTCCGCCAGTACGTTCTTGTACGCCTGCACCGCGCCGCCCAGGTCACCGGCGTCCAGCGCGACGACCGCCGCCTCGAGCAGCGCGTCGTACGGGCCCGCCGGGGCCTCGGCCTCGGCGGCCGGGGCGCCCGCAGGAGCGCCCTCGGCGTTCGGGTCCACCTCGATGCCGATGATCCCGAAGCGCTCCTCGGCGACCTGGACCAGCTGCGCCAGGGTCGCGCGGATCTCCTGCTCGGGCGCCACGCCCTGGAACAGCGGCAGCACCTGGCCCGCGACCACGGCGAACACGGCCGGAATGCCCTGGATGCCGAACTGCTGCATCAGCATCTGGTTGGAGTCGACGTCGACCTTGGCGAGCAGGAGGCGGCCGTTCGCCTCGATCGTCAGGCGCTCCAGCAGCGGGCTGAGCTGCTTGCACGGCTCGCACCACTCGGCCCAGAAGTCCAGGACGACCGGGACCTCGGCGGAGAGCTGGAGGACGTCGCGTTCGAAGCCGGCCTCGTCGACGTCGATCACGAGCGCGGACGGCGGCACGGCGCCCGCGGACGCGGGTGCGCCACCCTGGGCGGACTGCCGGGCCGCTTCGGCACGGGCCTGTTCGGCCTTCGCCTTGGCCTCGCCGGCCGCCTTCACCGCGGCAAGGTCGACGACGCCGCTCATGGACATGTTTCTGGGCTGCATGCGTACATCCTCCCCCGTGTGTGCGCACCGACGAAAAAGATCGGCCGAAATGCCTTCTTGCCCTCGTCGGACCGATCGGTTGTGCGGTAGTCATGTGGTGTGGCGCCGGGTCCCCACCTGGCGCCGGTAGCTCTTCGCGTGGTCGTCGCTCTTACGCTACGAGCCGTAGCGTAACTCCTCGCGGCCCTTCGCGCCCCGTGATCTCAAGCACAGCATTTCGCGGACCTCCGGTTGCGCTACCGACGGGTATGGTCTGCGCCATGCGCAAGCCCAGCCCCCCGACAGGACGCACCGGCCGCCCCCGCAGCGCCGCTGCGGACGCGGCGATCCTCGCCGCGACGCGGGACGCGCTGGTCGAGCTGGGCTGGTCGAAGCTGACGATGGGCGACGTCTCGGCCCGGGCCGGGGTCGCCAAGACCACCCTCTACCGCCGCTGGGCGGGCAAGAACGAGCTGGTCGTGGACGCGGTCGCGGAGCTCTTCGACTCCCTCGAGCTCCCCGACCGGGGCTCCCTCGAAGCCGACATAGAGAACGTGGTCCTCCAGTTCGCGGCGCTGCTGCGGCGGCCGGAGGCCCGTACGGCCCTGATGGCCGTCGTCGCCGAGTCCACCCGGGACGAGGCCCTGCGCGACCGGATCCGGTCGGCGATCGTGGACCGGCAGAAACGTCTCGTCGTACTGGGCCGCGAACGGGCCCAGGCCCGCGGCGAACTCCCGTACGAGGAGGACGAGAGCCTCACCGGCCGCACCACGGATCTGATCTTCGACGTGATCGCGGGCACGGTGGTCCACCGCGCGCTGGTCAGCTGCGAGCCGGTGGACGAGGCCTGGGTGTCCACCTTCACGGCCCTCCTGATGCACGGCCTCCAGGGCCCGGCCCACGCCTGAGCCCCGGATCGGCCCGGGCGAACGGAAAGGCCGGTCCCGGCCGCCCCCGCAGGGGCCGCCACGACCGGCCTTCCGCCGAACGGGGGCGGGCTAGAAGCCCGGCGGCTCCGTGTACGTACCCCACTCGTCGCGCAGCACGTTGCAGATCTCGCCGAGCGTGGCCTCGGCGCGCACCGCGTCCAGCATCGCCGGGATCATGTTCGACCCGTCGCGGGCGGCGGCCAGCATGGCGTCCAGCGAGGACTTCACCTTGGCGTCGTCGCGCCGCTCCTTGCGCGCGGCCAGCTCCTGGACCTGCACGCGCTCCACCTCGTGGCTGACGCGCAGGATCTCCAGGTCCCCGGTCACCGACCCGTGGTGCACGTTGACGCCGACGACCCGCTTGTCGCCCTTCTCCAGGGACCGCTGGTACTGGAAGGCCGACTCGGCGATCTCCCCGGTGAACCAGCCGTCCTCGATGCCGCGCAGGATGCCCGAGGTGATCGGTCCGATCGGGTGCTGCCCGTCCGGGTGGGCGCGCAGGCCGCGCTCCCTGATCTGCTCGAAGATCTTCTCGGCGTCGGCCTCGATGCGGTCGGTGAGCTGCTCCACGTACCAGGAACCGCCCAGCGGGTCGGCCACGTTGGCCACCCCGGTCTCCTCCATCAGCACCTGCTGCGTGCGCAGGGCGATCTCGGCCGCCTGCTCGCTGGGCAGCGCGAGGGTCTCGTCGAGGGCGTTGGTGTGCAGGGAGTTGGTGCCGCCGAGGACGGCCGCGAGGGCCTCGACCGCGGTGCGTACGACGTTGTTGTACGGCTGCTGCGCGGTCAGCGAGACGCCGGCCGTCTGGGTGTGGAAGCGCAGCCACATCGACTTCTCGCTCTGCGCCCCGTACACCTCCTTCATCCAGCGCGCCCAGATCCGGCGGGCGGCGCGGAACTTGGCGATCTCCTCGAAGAAGTCGAGGTGCGCGTCGAAGAAGAAGGAGAGGCCGGAGGCGAAGTGGTCCACGTCCAGGCCCCGGGAGAGGCCCAGTTCCACGTAGCCGAAGCCGTCGGCCAGGGTGTACGCGAGCTCCTGCGCGGCCGTGGCCCCGGCCTCGCGGATGTGGTAGCCGGAGACGGACAGCGGCTTGTACGCCGGGATGCCCTTCGCGCAGTACTCCATGAGGTCGCCGATGAGGCGCAGGTGCGGCTCGGGTTCGAAGAGCCACTCCTTCTGGGCGATGTACTCCTTGAAGATGTCCGTCTGGAGGGTGCCGTTGAGCTGGGCCGGGTCCACCCCCTGCCGTTCGGCGGCGACCAGGTACATGCAGAAGGCGGGCACGGCCGGGCCGGAGATCGTCATCGACGTGGTCACGTCGCCGAGCGGGATGTCCTTGAACAGGACCTCCATGTCGGCGGCGGAGTCTATGGCGACCCCGCAATGGCCGACCTCGCCGAGGGCGCGGGGGTCGTCGGAGTCGCGCCCCATGAGGGTCGGCATGTCGAAGGCCACGGAGAGCCCGCCGCCGCCGGCGGCCAGGATCATCTTGTAGCGCTCGTTGGTCTGCTCGGCGTTGCCGAACCCGGCGAACTGGCGGATGGTCCAGGTCCGGCCGCGGTATCCGGTGGCGTGCAGGCCGCGGGTGTAGGGGTACTCCCCCGGCCAGCCGATGCGCTCGAATCCCTCGTACGAGTCACCGGGCCGGGGCCCGTAGACGGGATCGACGTCATCCCCGGAGAGCGTGGTGAAATCGGCCTCGCGCTTGCGGGCATTGTCGTAACGGGCCTGCCAGCGGCGGCGGCCCTCCTCGATGGCGTCAGCGTCCATACCCACGAATTTACTAGGACGTCCTAGTAAATGTCGATGGGAAACCCCGGGGAGTATCCCCGGGGTACCCGATGGGCGAGCGGCGCTCTAGGCGTCGACGGTGGCCACGGCGTCCACGACCAGCGGCTCGACCTCGGCGCGGACCTTGCGCTCGACGAAGAAGGCGGCCAGCGGGATCGTGCCGGAGACGAGCACCCAGAGCAGCTTCGGGAACGGCCACCTGGCCTTGGAGCCCAGGTCGAAGGCGAACACCAGGTAGATCATGAACAGCACACCGTGCACCTGGGAGACCGCCAGGGTCAGGTCGGCGCCGGTGTCGAAGCCGTACTTGAAAACCATGCAGGTGCAGAGGATCAACAGCATGACCGCGGTCAGGTAGGCCATGACGCGGTAGCGGGTCAGCACGCTTCGTTTCATGGATACGAGCGTAACGATCCGTTTTGCGCGATCTTGACGGGGGCCCGGTGACGGCGGCCGCTACTGCCCGGCTGCTACTGCTCGTCGAAGTCCGCGGCGGCGATCCGCAGGGGGCGCAGGAGCGCGAAGATCTCCTGGCACTCCTCGGCGTCGTACGCGCGCAGCCCGAAGTCGACCGCCATGAGGTCCTTCGTCGCCGCCTCGACGACCTCGCGGCCCTTGTCCGTGATGGAGGCGAGCGTGCCGCGGCCGTCGTTCGGGTTCGGCCGCTTGGCCACCAGCCCGGACCGCACCAGCCGGTCCACCGTGTTCGTCACCGACGTCGGGTGGACCATCAGCCGCTCGCCGATCTTCGACATCGGCAGCTCGCCGGCCTTGGAGAAGGTGAGCAGGACCAGCGCCTCGTAGCGCGCGAAGGTCAGCCCGTACGGCTTGACCACCGAGTCGACCTCGCCGAGCAGGATCTGGTGCGCGCGCATGATCGAGGTGATGGCGGCCATCGAGGGCACCGGCCCCCAGCGGCGCTGCCACAGTTCGTCGGCGCGGGCGATGGGGTCGAAGGGGAGGCTGAGCGGCTTGGACACGTACCCGACCCTACCGGGCGGTCATTTGGCCGTGGGCCCCGTCTCATTCTTCGGTCCGCCCTCCCGCCGGTTCGCGGACCGCAGTTCGGCGAGGAGGAGCAGGACCACCGCCGTGCCAAGCACCGCGGCGCCGGCGACGACCACGTGCACCGGCAGCAACTCGGCGGCCAGCCCGGCCAGGGCCATGCCGACGCCCTGGAGGGTCATCAGACCGGTGCTCAGCAGGGTCATCGCCCGGCCGCGCAGCTCGTCCGGGACGGCGTCGACGTACCACTGGTCGAGGCCGAGGGTGTACGCGTGCGCCAGACCGGCGAGCAGCAGGGCGGCCAGTACGGTCACCACCCCGGGCCGGACGGCGTACACGAGCAGCGGCAGCAGGCCGGCGGCGGCGAGCGGGGCCACGAGCCGGGAGCGGGCACGGGGGCCGAGCGCCGAGCCGGCCCACAGTTCACCCGCGATGGTGCCGACGGGCAGGGCGCACATCATCACTCCCAGCGCGACGGTGCCGGCGCCTATGCCGTCGGCGTACGGGACGAGCAGCGCCTCGGGGGCGATGACGAAGACGGGCGGCAGCCAGAACAGCAGGGTGAGCGCCCGCAGCCGGCGGTCGCCGAGGACGGCGCGCAGCCCGGCGAGCGGGGACGTGCGGTCGGCGGCGGCGCGGGCCGGCCGGGCCCGGGTGCCGAAGCGCAGCAGCAGGGCCGAGCACAGGAACCCGGCGGCGGTCAGCGCGATGGCCGCGCGCGGGGCGAGGACGGTGAGCAGCAGCCCGCCGAGGCCGAAGCCGATGAGCTGGGCGCTCTGGGCCACCATGCGCATCAGCGAGCGGCCGAGGACGAAGGCGTCGCCGGGGCCGAGGATGTCGGCGAGGGAGGCGTTGCGCGTGCCCTGGAACAGCGGTGCGACGAAGGCCATGGCGCAGCGCAGGACGAGGAGCCCCGCGACGGGGGTGCCGGGCAGGACCATGGCCGCCGCGCAGGCTGCGCAGACGAGGTCGCACCCGACGAGGACCCGGCGGGCGGGCCGTCGGTCGGCGATCCCGGCGAGGAGCGTGCCGCCGAGGGCGTACGGGAGGAAGCCCAGGGCGAAGGTGAGCGCGCTCATCAGGGGCGAGCCGGTGGTGCGGAAGACGAGGACGGTGAGGGCGATCTCGGCGACGACGATGCCGAGGACGGACATGAGGTGCGCGGCGAAGACGGGCCGGAACTCCCGGACCCGGAAGACGGACCGGTAGCCGGCGGTGGGGCCGGTCGGGGCGGGCTGGGCAGACGGTCCGGCGGACGGTCCGGACGAGGCCTCGTTGGCGGTGGACATGCGCTGACCCTGCGGGGCTACAGTGGGGGTGCAACAGTGATTCGTCCTCTGCCGAATCACTGGGCCCAGCCTCGCCCGCCACCGACCAGCCCCGCCGGCGTTTGAGGCGCGGGGGTTCGGGGCCGGCACCCCCGACAGCGGCGCCGCGGCCGGGCGCGGGGCCCGGGGCCGTGCCCCGGGAAACGGCGAAAGGGCGGGGCGGGGAGAGGCTCCGCGCAGCGGAAACCGCAGACCACCCCGGAGGGAGCGGCATGGTGTTCCATTTCCGGTTCGGGCCGGGGGACCTGTTGCGCTGCCGGTTCTCGATCTCGCCCCGCTGGGAGACCCAGGAGGCGGTCCGGACCCTGATGATGCCCGCCCGGCAGGCGTACCACCTGCCCTGGCTGCGGCAGATCCGCGCGGCCGCCGACGGGCTGGACCTGCGGCCGCTGTGGCTGCTGATGCCGCGCACCGGCCACAACCCCGACTTCCTGAGCCCGCCGCCGGTCGGCCCCTCCGTCACCTTCGAGGAGGAGCTGGCCCGGGTACGGTCCTCGGCCGCCGATCCGGAGGCGCTGCGCGAGGACCTGCGGCGCGCCCTCGTCTGCACACCGGGAGCCGCCGAGAGCGGCCTCGGGCGGCGGATGCTCGCGGATCCGGCCCGGGCCGTACAGGAGTTGGCCGATCTGTACGAGCAGGCGTGGGCCGCGCTGATCGTCCCGCACTGGCCGCGGCTGCGGGAGCTGCTGGAGGCGGACATCCTGTTCCACTCGCGGCGGCTGGCGGCGGGCGGGCTGGAGGCGCTCTTCGACGGCCTCCACCCGGACCTCAGGTGGTCGGACGACACGCTCACCATCGACCGCCCGACCCACCACGACCGCTCCCTGGACGGGCAGGGCCTGCTCCTGATGCCGAGCGCGTTCGTGTGGCCGGAGGTGGTCGGGGGGTACGACCCGCCCTGGCAGCCGACGCTGGTCTACCCGGCGCGCGGTATCGGTGCCCTGTGGACGGCTTCGCCGGGCCCGACCCCGCAGGCGCTGGCACGGCTGCTGGGCCGGGGCCGGGCGGACGTGCTGTGCGCGCTGGACGAGCCCGCCTCCACGACGGCGCTGGCCCGCCGGCTCGGCCTGGCACCGGCCACGGTCTCGGCGCACCTGAAAGCCCTGCACGGGGCGGGCCTGCTGATCTCGGCCCGTCACGGCCACCGGATCCTCTACGAGCGCACCCCGCTCGCCATCGCCCTGACCACGGGCTCCCGGTCGGTGTAGCCGGGTTCCGGTGCCTCCAGGCGGCGGCACCTGCGGTGTCGCGGAGCAGGGCTCACTGACCGTCATGTCACGATATGCCGGTCCTTGATTCCGCGTACCGACCCTTCGTCCCGAGGAACCCGGATGCCAGGCCGACCCAGCCCACGCCCCAGACCCCTCACCGCCGCACTCGGCCTCGCGCTGCTGCTCGCCGCGGCCTCCGCCTGCGGCAGTCCGGAAGCCGCCCGGGAGTCCGCCCCCTCGCACGCCCCCGCGGAGGCTCCGCCGGAGGCACCGGGCCAGGCCGCGCCCGCCGCATCCCCGTTCTGGGTGGACCCCCAGAGCGACGCCGCCCGGCAGGTCGCCGCCTGGGAGGCCCAGGGCCGCAACAGCGATGCCCAGGTCCTGCGCCGGATCTCGGAACGGCCCATGGCCCTGTGGGGGCCCGGCGACGACCCCGGTCCCGAGATCCGCCGGGCCGCGAAGGGCGCCAGGCCGGCGGGCCGGGTCCTGGTGCTCACCGCGTACAACATCCCGTACCGCGACTGCGGCCGGCACTCGGCCGGCGGGGCGAAGAACGCCACCGCGTACCGCAACTGGATCGGCGCCTTCGCCGACGGCATCGGCGACGCCAAGGCCGTGGTCGTCCTGGAACCGGACGCCGTCCCGCACATCGTGGACGGCTGCACCCAGGCCGACCACCACGACGAGCGCCTGCGGCTCCTCGCCGAGGCCGTCACCCGGCTGAAGAAGAACCGGAACACCAAGGTCTACCTGGACGCCGGCAATCCGGCCTGGATCCCGGACCCGATGAAACTGGTCGCACCCCTCTACAAGGCCGGGCTCGACCAGGCCGACGGCTTCTCCCTCAACGTCTCCAACTTCCAGCCGGACGCGGCCGGCCGGGAGTACGGCGCCCGCATCTCCCGCGCGGCCCACGGCAAGCACTTCGTCATCGACACCAGCCGCAACGGCGCGGGCCCGCTCCCCGGCGACGGTCAGGAGGCCTGGTGCAATCCGCCGGGCCGCGCCCTCGGCGTCCCGCCGACCGACAGGACGGGCGACCCGCTCGTCGACGCGTACCTCTGGATCAAGCGGCCCGGCGAATCCGACGGTCCCTGCCGCGGCGGCCCGGGGGCGGGCAAGTGGTGGGCGGACTACGCACTCGGCCTGGCCGCCCGCAGCAAGGAGTAAGGAGCAAGAGGCAAGGAGTGCGGAGCAAGGAGCGGCCACCCCCGCCAGGGGCTACTCCCCCGGCACCGGCACCGGCTCCGGCACCGGCTTCGGAGCCCGCACCTGGAGCCACTTCGCCACCGAAGGCGTCCCGTCCGCGTCCGTCACGAACAGCATGTACCAGCCCGGCGGCACCAGCGTCGGGTCCTTCGGCACCTCGACCGTCACCGAGCCGGCCGCCTTGGTCAGCCCGAGCTCGATCGACCGCTGCTCGACGTCCGTGGTGTGCGTGACCGCGCTCGGCCGCATCAGCCGGGCCCGCCGGATCCGCTCCGGGTGGGCCGCCGCGAACGTGGCCCGCCCGTCCCGGCCGACCTCGGACGGCCCGGCCCCCAGGACGGGCCGCCGCGCCGGGTCCCGGTACAGGTACGGCGGCGAGTAGACCTCCAGCCGGTGCTCGAACTTGCCGAGCCGGGTGTTGTCCTTGTCCGCGAAGAGCGGATCGGAGCCGAAGGTCGCGACCCGCCCGTCGGGCAGCAGCAGCGCCTCGGAGTGGTAGTTGCGGCCCACCGACGGATCGGCGGCGGCCACGAAGGAGTCGGTGCGCCGGTAGTAGAACTGCGCCTTGTGGATGTCGCTGGCGCCCCGGCCCCGGTAGTCGCGGGAACCGCCGGTGGTGAACACGGAGTCGTCCGGCAGCAGCACGCTGCTCAGGTACCGGGTGCCCTGCGGCAGCCGCGCGGAGGAGCGGAAGACCGGGCTGTCCTCCTTGAGGTCCACGATCGCCGTCCGGCTCGAGGACAGCTTCGACTCGCCGACCCCGCCGCCGCCCAGCACCATCACCTTCTGGTCCTGGGCGGGCGCCAGCAGCACCGAGGACGAGGTCTCCAGCCGGTCCGGGTCCGCCAGCCCCGCCACCTCGGTGAACTTGTTGGTCTTGAGGTCCCACACACCGGGCTCGCGCCCCTTGTCCTTCGGGCCGTAGCCCGCGTTGGACCCGGTGTAGAGCAGCTTGCCGCCCTGTATGAGGAAGAGCGCGGGGTAGGTCGGGAAGTAGCGGAAGGGGCCCCGGGTCCACTGCTTCGTCCTCGGGTCGTAGTACTCGTTGTCGCCGGGGACGATGTCGCCCACGTCGTTGAGTCCGGAGACCGCGAGCACCCGCCCGTCCTGCAGCGCCACGAGCGTCGGGTACCAGCGGGCGTCCTTCATCGGGTCGACCGGGACGTACTTCTCCGCCTTCGGGTCGAACTCGTACGCCGATCTGATCCCCTGGAAGTCCTGCTTGTCGACGCTCAGCCGCTCGGCGAGCCCGTAGACGTTGTCGGCGTCCTTCCCCTTGAGCCCGACGACCCGGTACTGCGCGGCCTCGGTCGTCAGCCCCTCGGCGCCCGCCTTCACCGCCTCGACGAAGACCCGCGCCTCCGCGGCGACCACCTTGGTCTGCCAGGGCTTCACGTGCCCGGCGCGCCCGTACGTGATCTCGAACTCGCGCTTGGCCTTCGGAACGGTGACGTCGAACTTCGACACGTACTCGACCCCGGACGGGGACCGGAACCGGGTGCCCTTCTTCAGACTGGCCGCCTTGTCGGGGCTCTCGTTCTTGACCCGCATGCCGCCGCCCGCGCGGGTGACCTTGCCGTCGAGGACCTCGTACCGGGCGGTGCCGCCCGCCACCAGCAGCCGTCCGTCGGGCAATTGGCTGTGGCCCGAGCAGAAGAAGTCCTCCGGCGTGGGGATCTTCTTGAAGCTGTCGTCCCCCGGGTCCCACAGGACGGTGTCGAAGGTGCCCTTGTCGAACTTCTTCTGGCTGTTGCCGGAGCCGGCGATCAGCAGCACCTTGCCCGTGTGCAGCAGGGCCGCGTGCATGGCGTTGATCCGGTACTCCTCGGGGAGCCGGACCTGCCCCCACGAGCCGTACTGGATCTTGTAGCCGGACTGGCCGATCTTGTACGCGTGGTAGCGCTCCTGCGCGAAGGAGAGCGCGGCGGGCGCGTTGAGCGCGGCCAGCACCACCACGGCCCCGGTGCCCAGAACGGTGTTCTTGAACTGCTTCGAGGGCCGGTACGCCATGGCTCAGCCCCCTCCCGTCGGTGTGGCGAACGCCGGCTCCGGCTCCTCACCCGGCCCGTGGCCGAGCCCGATGTCGAGGGCTGCCGCCCGGGCCGGGGCCCGGCGCTCGCGCAGCAGGGTCCAGCCCCACACGGCGACCGGGGCGAGGGTGATCAGCAGGGCGAGCACCGCCCAGGTGCGCATCGCCGCGTGCGTGTGGCCGAGGCGGACCGAGGCCGCGAGGGAGAGGGCCAGGACGGCGGCCCAGAAGAGGTGGATCCGGAAGGTCATGAGCCGGTCGGCGCTGGCGTCACCGCCCTTGGGGGTGACGACGAACCGGCCCCGGGTGCGCAGCAGGGCCGCGCCGAGGGACATGAGGTAGACGGGTGCGCAGATCGCGGACATCGCCATGCCGGCCAGGCCGCCGGAGCCCGCGGGCTCGTGGGGGGAGATGTTGTGCCGGCGGTTCCACAGGTACAGGCCCACCTGGAGCGCGGCCGCGTCGGTGTAGAGCATGAGCCACACCTCGGACGAGACCTGGGTGCCGGAGGCGCCCAGCCACAGGAACAGGACGCAGCTGAGGATCCCGAGCAGCCAGTTGACGGCCGTCATCGGGTAGTAGACGAGCATCAGGGTGTAGTTGAGGCGGCGCCCCGGGGGCATCCGGAAGAACCCTTTCCAGTACTGCCGGAAGAGGGTCTCGTACGTGCCCCGCGACCAGCGCAGCTGCTGCGTGAAGAAGTCGGTCCACGAGGCCGGCCCCTCGCCGACGGCGAGTACGTCGGGGGTGTAGACGGACCTCCAGAACCGCCCGGTGTCGGGATTGCGCCGCCGGTGCAGCTCGAAGCCGGTGGCCATGTCCTCCGTGAGGGAGTCGTAGAGCCCGCCGACCTGCCGGAGGGCGCTGATCCGCACGGCGTTGTTGGTGCCGACGAACATGGGGGCGCCGTAGCGGTTGCCCGCGCGCTGGATCAGGGCGTGGAAGAGGTACTGCTGGGACTCGGCGGCCTTGGTGACGGCGGAGGTGTAGTTGCCGTACACCTGCGGGCCGACGACGAAGGCGGTGTCCGGGTCGCGGAAGTAGCCGAGCATCCGCTCCAGGAAGTTCGGCAGCGGAACGTGGTCGGTGTCGACGGAGGCGAAGAACTCGTAGTCGTCGCCGTGTGCGACGAGCCAGGCGTTGTAGTTGCCGTGCTTGGTCCGTTCCCGGTGGGCGCCCTTGCGGGTGTTCCAGCCGGCTATGCCCTTGCGGGTGAAGTGCCGTACGCCGAGCTCCGCGCACAGGGCCCGGGCCTCGGGGTCGTCCCCCTCGTCCAGCAGCCACACGTCGAGCGGACCGTCGTGCCGGAGGGCGACCGCCCCCAGGAGGGTGCCCTGCACCATGGTGAGCGGCTCTTTGCCGGGGACGAACGTCGTCAGGAACGCGACCTTGGTGCCGGGTTCGGGCGGTACGGGGACCGGGTCGCGGGCGACCAGCGTGGCGTGGGCCACGGACACGACGTTGACCAGCATGAACAGCATGATCAAGGCGATGCACACGAGCATCGCGGCGTCACACCGGACGAGCCAGCGGTCGCCGCCCTCCCGGACGGTCCAGTGCGTGGGCCAGACGAGGTAGAGCAGCAGTCCGGCCGCGGCGAGGGGGGCCAGCGCCATGAGGAGGACGGCGCGTATTCGGGTGCGGAGCTCCTCGCGCGAGAGCAGGGAGCGGTAGCCCACCCGGTAGGCGGTGCGGTCCGGGTCCGCGAACGGGCCGGCGAGACGGCTGTGGGTCTCGTAGTCGAAGCCTTCCGGCCGCACGGCCCCTCCAGTGCTCGAAGCCCAGGGTCTCTCTCACCACAAAAGGTGACAAACCATGAGCATGTCGAACTGGACTCGGCCGAAAGGGGGGTTCCGCGCAGCCGCCCCCGGACAGGGCCGTACGAGTGGTCCGGGTGAGGGGTGGGGTGGGCCGGGTCAGGCCAGGTGGCGTTCCACCGTCTCCACCTTCGACGTCAGCCCGTCCACCACCCCGTGACGGATGTCGGCCTTCAGGACGAGCGACACCCGCGGCGCCCGCTCCTCCACGGCCGCCACCGCACGCTTGACCACGTCCATCACCTCGTCCCACTCACCTTCGACCGAGGTGAACATCGCGTCGGTGCGGTTCGGCAGACCCGACTCCCGTACGACGCGCACCGCATCGGCCACGTACTCGCCGACCTCTTCGCCGACCCCCAGCGGAGTCACCGAGAACGCGACGATCATGCGGCGTTCGCCGCCTCGCGCCGGGCCCGGGCCGCCAGCACGCTGTCGGCCTCCTCGCGCTTGAGCAGCTTGTCGCCGTACAGGCCGCCGAAGGGCACCAGCGCGAGCACGAAGAACAGGGCGGCCTTCTTGGCCGGCCACTTCGCCTTGTTCCAGACATCGGCCAGGAAGACCAGGTAGATGAGGAACAGGATCCCGTGCAGGCCACCGAGAGGCATCATCAGGTAGTCGATGTCGGAGATCCGGCTCAGCAGCGAGCCGAAGATCAGCAGGGCCGGGAACGACAGCGCCTCCGGTACGGAGACGAGGCGCAGCCGGTGCAGGGCGGAAGCGGTCTTGATGTCCACGGTGAGCCTTCGGGGTGGTGGCCGGGGGTCCGTCCCAGTGTCTCAGCCGCATTGCGGGATCTTGACCGGGGGTCCGCGGGGGTCCGACGGGCCCGCCGCGGGTGTGCCCCAGGAGCGCCGCGGGTGTGCGAGATGCCGCAGTCGCCGGATATAGGCCACGGGGCCCTGTTCGCCTTCGCCCGCTGCCGATAACGTCATCCCGTGGCTCAGTTCCGACTCCAAGGCAGCAAGGTGCTCGCCGTCGACCTGACCGGGGATGCCGTGAAAGCGAAAAACGGCTCCATGGTTGCGTACGACGGCCAGATGGCCTTCAAGAAGATGACCGGCGGCGGCGAAGGCCTCCGGGGCATGGTGACCCGTCGACTGACGGGTGAGCAGATGACCGTGATGGAAGTGCAGGGGCACGGCACCTGCTTCTTCGCCGACCGCGCGAGCGAGATCAACCTGGTGAACCTGCGCGGTGAGAAGCTCTACGTCGAGTCCAGCAACCTGCTGTGCACCGACGCGGGGCTGCGCACCGGCACGACCTTCACCGGGCTGCGCGGCGCGACGACGGGCAACGGCCTGTTCACGACGACCGTCGAGGGCTCCGGCCAGGCGGCGATCATGTCCGACGGCCCGGCCGTCGTGCTGCGCGTCAGCGGCCAGTACCCGCTCGCCGTCGACCCGGGGGCGTACATCGCGCACACCGGCAACCTCCAGCAGTCCTTCCAGTCCGGGGTGAACTTCCGGACGCTGATCGGCGAGGGCTCCGGCGAGTCGTTCCAGATCCGCTTCGAGGGCGAGGGCCTGGTCTACGTGCAGCCCAGCGAGCGCAACACCATCGGGGGCGACATCTGATGCCGTTCCGCGAGATCAACTCGAAGATGGTCGAGGCCCAGGTGATCCCGGGGCAGCGGATGTACAGCCAGCGCGGCGCGATGCTCGCGTACCGCGGCGAGGTCTCCTTCACCCCGAGCCTGACCGGCGGTCAGGGCGGGGTGATGGGCATGATCGGGCGCCGCGTGGCGAACGAGCAGACTCCGCTGATGACGGTCGAGGGCAGCGGCACCGTGATGTTCGGCCACGGCGGCCACCACATCCAGGTGATCGGCCTGACCGGGGAGACCCTGTACGTCGAGGCCGACCGGCTGCTCGCCTTCGACGGCACCCTGCAGCAGGGCACGATGTTCATGGGCTCGCAGGGCGGCGTCATGGGCATGGTCCGCGGTCAGGTGACCGGCCAGGGCCTGTTCACCACCACCCTCAAGGGGCACGGCTCGGTGGCCGTGATGGCCCACGGCGGGGTCATCGAGCTCCCCATCACCCCGAACCGGCCGGTCCACGTCGACCCGCAGGCGTACGTGGCACACCACGGGGACGTCAGGAACAAACTCTCCACCGCGCTCGGCTGGCGCGACATGGTGGGGCGCGGCTCGGGCGAGGCGTTCCAGCTGGAGCTGTCGGGCCAGGGAGCGGTGTACGTGCAGGCCTCGGAGGAGAAGCTGTGAACTTTGGCCCTGTCATCGGCGGGCCCGGAGGCCCGACGGTCTTCGACCCGCACACCCTGCCCTCCGACGACAACGTGAACGCGTACACCTTCTGCGTGGAGCTCAAGGGGAGCCAGTGGTTCCTGCAGAAGGGCAAGATGATCGCCTACTACGGGCGCATGGAGTTCAACGGCGTCGGCAACGGCCGCTTCGACCGGCTGCTGCGCACCAGCTTCCACTCGCCGATGCACGCGGCCGACTGGGTGGTGGCCGAGGGCCAGGGCAAGATGCTGCTGGCCGACCGTGCCTTCGACGTGAACTCGTACGACCTGGACAATGGGAACCTGACGATCCGGTCGGGCAACCTGCTGGCCTACCAGCCCACGCTCGCCCTCAAGCAGTCGATCGTGCCGGGGTTCCTGACCTTGATCGGAACGGGGAAGTTCGTGGCGGCGTCCAACGGGCCGGTGGTGTTCATGGAGCCGCCGATGCGCGTGGACCCGCAGGCGCTGGTGGGCTGGGCGGACTGCCCGTCCCCCTGCCACCACTACGACCACGGCTACATGTCGGGTGTCATCGGCGGGCTGCGCTCGCTGACCGGCATCGGCGGCAGCTCCGGCGAGGAGCACCAGTTCGAGTTCGTCGGGGCCGGGACGGTGCTGCTGCAGTCGTCGGAGATGCTGATGGCGGAGAAGGCCGTCGGAGCGGTCGGCGCCGGCGCGGAATCGGCGGGCGTGCCCGGGGCCGGGTACGGCGGCGGCCACGGCCAGCAGGGCCCGCTGGGGCAGCTGGGCGTACCGCGGATGCCGGGGCAGCTGGGTGACATCCAGCGGCGCCTCGGACTGTGATCTTCAGCTTTCCATTTTTTGTACGTAATTCAACTTCTTAGGTAGAGTTCATTCATGGAGACCATGGAGACCGAGACGGCCACGCGCTGGCTGACCGAATCCGAGCAGTGCACCTGGCGCACCCATCTGGACGTCAGCAGACTGCTGATGCACCAGCTGGAAAAGGATCTCCAGCCCTTCGGACTCACCAACAACGACTACGAGATCCTCGTGAACCTCTCGGAGTCCGAGGACCACCGGATGCGGATGAGCGATCTCGCCACGTCGACGCTGCAGTCCAAGAGCCGGCTGTCCCACCAGATCACCCGCATGGAGACGGCCGGCCTGGTCGTCCGCGTGAACTGCGAGTCCGACCGCCGGGGGCTGTACGCCGTGCTGACGGACGAGGGCATGGAGCTCATGCGGAAGGTCGCCCCGCACCACGTGGCGTCCGTCCGCCGGCACTTCATCGACCTGCTGCCGCCGGAGGCCCTGGCGGCGCTGCGCGCCTCGCTGGAGCCGGTCGCGAGCCACCTGCGCGACCAGCGCGGCAAGGCCTGACACCACCCCGGACGGCGCCCATCCCGGGTGCCGTCCCCGGCGGCAGCCCGGAGAATGGGTGGTAACGCTCGCTCGCCGGCCGCCCGCCGGGCAACCGTAAGCGCATGGCCGGCCCGAGGAGGTCAGCCATGCACAGCAAGCACAAGACGTACGTCGCGTCGGCCGCGGCCGTGGTCCTGGCGTTCGGGGGCCCGGTGGCGGCCGCCGCCGCACACACGGCCGACGCGGCGAGAACCGCCTCGGCGGCCGCTTCGGCGCGCGCCGACGTGGACGCAGAGGGGGCCGCGGCCGCCGCGCTGAAGAAGTACCCCGGTGTCGTGGAGTCCCTCGACAAGGACGACGCCGTCTGGCACGTCGACATCATCGGCAAGGACGGCAAGCACGCGGAAGTGACGGTCGACTCCCGCAGCGGCAAGGTGTTCACCGACAACGCGGACGACGACAGCGACGGCGACAGCGGCGGGAACAAGGAGCTGCTCGCCGCGAAAGTCACCGCCCAGCAGGCGATGAAGGCGGCCGTCGCCGCCCACCCCGGCCAGGTCTGGTCGGTGGAATGGGACGACGATGACGACAACGGCTCCCGCTACTGGAACGTCGAGGTCAAGTCCGGCGGCAAGACCACGAACGTCCACGTCGACGCCACGACGGGCAAGGCGACGGTGTCCGGCTCGGACTCGGACGGCGACGACAACGACGACGACTGACGCGCGCCGGTCCGCGGGTTCCGATGCGGACCGGATCGGGCGCCCCTAGACTGGCGAACGCCCGGATTACCCCGATCTTCGAGGGAGTGGCGTCATGGCCAAGCGCGGCAACAAGAAGCGAGCACGCAAGAAGAAGAAGGCGAACCACGGCAAGCGTCCCAACGCCTGACCGGTCGCCCCGCAGACGTACGAGAGCCGCGCCCCGGAAGAACCGGGGCGCGGCTCTCGCGTGCGTACGCCGTTACGGAGGCGGCCGCGGGCCCTACGCGGGCCTGCGGCCCGCTCAGGCCTCCGTGAGCGTCGCCAGGAGCGTGTCCGCGGCCGCGTACGGGTCCAGCTCGCCGGCCGCGACCCGGGCCGCCAGGGCGTCGAGGTGGGCGTCCCCGTGTACGTCCGCCATCCGGGCCCGCAGGGACGTCACCGCGATGGTCTCCACCTCGCGCGCGGCCCGGGCCGTACGGCGGTCGGCCAGCACCCCGCGCTCGTCCATCCACGCCCGGTGCTTCTCCAGGGCCTCGACCAGCTCGTCGATGCCCTGGCCGCGGGCCGCGACCGTCTTCACGATCGGCGGCCGCCAGTCCTCCCGGCCCCGTGCCTCGCCCAGCCCCAGCATGTGGTTCAGCTCCCGGGCGGTCGCGTCCGCGCCGTCCCGGTCCGCCTTGTTCACCACGTACACGTCGCCGATCTCCAGGATGCCCGCCTTCGCGGCCTGGATCCCGTCGCCCATCCCGGGGGCCAGCAGCACCACCGAGGTGTCGGCCTGCGAGGCGATCTCCACCTCCGACTGCCCGACCCCGACCGTCTCGACCAGGATCACCTCGCAGCCGGCCGCGTCCAGCACCCGGATCGCCTGCGGGGCGGCCCAGGCGAGGCCGCCCAGGTGGCCGCGGGTGGCCATGGAGCGGATGTAGACCCCCGGGTCGGAGGCGTGGTCCGACATCCGGACCCGGTCGCCGAGCAGCGCACCGCCGGAGAACGGCGAGGACGGGTCGACGGCGAGGACGCCGACCCGCTTGCCGGCCTTGCGGTACGCGGAGACCAGCGCCGAGGTCGACGTGGACTTGCCGACGCCCGGGGATCCGGTCAGGCCCACCACGTACGCCCCGCCCGTCAGCGGGGCCAGCGCTGCCATCACCTCGCGCAGCTGCGGGGACGCCCCCTCGACCAGCGAGATCAGCCGGGCCACCGCCCTCGGCCTGCCCTCACGCGCCTGGGCCACCAGCTGGGGGACGTCCACCGTCATACGTGCTGCGCTCCTCGGTTCTCGCTGCGGTTTACCGCTACGGCTGCTTCTGCGGGCTGTGCCGGTTAAGGAACCCGGATGATCAGGGCATCGCCCTGGCCGCCGCCGCCGCACAGTGCGGCCGCGCCGACCCCGCCGCCCCGGCGCTTCAGCTCCAGCGCGAGGTGCAGCACCACGCGGGCGCCGGACATGCCGATCGGGTGGCCCAGGGCAATGGCGCCACCGTTGACGTTCACCCTTTCCGGGGTCACGCCGAGGTCCTTCATTGACTGCACGGCGACCGCCGCGAAGGCCTCGTTGATCTCGATGAGGTCCAGGTCGGAGACCTCGAGGCCCTCCTTCTTCAGGGCGTGCAGGATCGCGTTCGACGGCTGCGACTGCAGCGAGTTGTCCGGACCCGCCACGTTGCCGTGGGCGCCGATCTCGGCGATCCACTCCAGGCCCAGCTCCTCGGCCTTCGCCTTGCTCATCACGACCACGGCGGCCGCGCCGTCGCTGATCTGGGAGGAGGTGCCGGCGGTGATCGTGCCGTCCTTCGCGAAGGCCGGGCGCAGCTTGCCGAGGGACTCCACCGTGGTCTCCGGGCGGATGCCCTCGTCCTGGGAGAAGACGACCGGGTCGCCCTTGCGCTGCGGGATCTCGACCGGGGTGATCTCGGCCTCGAAGACGCCGTTCTTCTGCGCGGCGGCGGCCCGCTGGTGCGAGGCGGCGGCGAACTCGTCCTGCGGGGCGCGCTCGATGCCCAGGCGGGTGTTGTGCTTCTCGGTGGACTCGCCCATCGCGATGTTCTCGAAGGCGTCGGTGAGGCCGTCGTAGGCCATCGCGTCCAGCATCTCGATCGCACCGTACTTGAAGCCTTCTCGAGACTTCGGCAGCAGGTGCGGGGCGTTGGTCATGGACTCCTGGCCGCCCGCGACCACGATGTCGAACTCGCCGGCGCGGATCAGCTGGTCGGCCAGCGCGATCGCGTCGAGGCCGGAGAGGCACACCTTGTTGATGGTGAGCGCCGGCACGTTCATGGGGATGCCGGCCTTGACGGCGGCCTGGCGGGCGGGGATCTGGCCCGCGCCGGCCTGCAGCACCTGGCCCATGATCACGTATTGCACCTGGTCACCGGCGATGCCGGCCCGGTCCAGCGCGGACTTGATGGCGAACCCGCCGAGGTCGGCGCCCGAGAAGGACTTCAGCGAGCCGAGCAGCCGCCCCATGGGCGTGCGGGCCCCGGCGACGATCACTGACGTGGTGTTGTTCGTTCCGGACATGGAGCACAGCCCCTTGAAGATGAGGAGTGAACGAGGGTTTACCTGAATGTACTGAGCAGTACCCGCGCCGTCACCGGGCAGTCGGTGTGATCGCTGGCACGTTGCGTGACCACCCTCCTCGGCGGTGCACTGGTCCCATGCTGACAAGAATCGACCACATCGGGATCGCCTGCTTCGACCTGGACAAGACCGTCGAGTTCTACCGTGCCACGTACGGCTTCGAGGTGTTCCACTCCGAGGTCAACGAGGAGCAGGGCGTGCGCGAGGCCATGCTCAAGATCAACGGGACCTCCGACGGCGGCGCCTCCTACCTCCAGCTCCTCGAGCCGACCCGCGAGGACTCCGCGGTGGGCAAGTGGCTGGCCAAGAACGGCGAGGGTGTGCACCACATCGCCTTCGGCACCGAGGACGTCCTGGGCGACTCGGAGGCCATCCGCGGCAAGGGTGTCCGGGTCCTCTACGACCAGCCCCGCACGGGCTCGATGGGCTCCTCGATCACCTTCCTCCACCCCAAGGACTGCCACGGAGTCCTCACCGAACTGGTCACCTCCAACCCCGACCATTGATGGACCACTGATGGCCCGATTCCCCGGCCGGTAGAGTGGCCATGGCTCGGCCGGGGTTCGGTGCGGAGACGGGGTCGGGGCCTGTGATCCCTGCCCCGGTATCTGACACCATTCCCCGGGGGCGTCGTTCAGCGGGCGAGCGATGCTCAATTGGGAGTGAGCTTGCGACCAGGGGACGGATGGGACCGCGCTGTGCGGGGCTACGAAAGCCAGGAGAGCCATCAGGCTGAAGCCGACCATCTCTCGCGCTTCGAAGCCGAGATGGAGCGGCTGAAGAAGGAGCGCGGGAAGGCCGTCCAGCACGCCGAAGACCTCGGGTACCAGGTCGAGGTGCTGCGCGCCAAGCTCCACGAGGTACGCCGCAATCTGGCGTCCCGCCCCGCCTACGACGGCGCGGACATGGGCTACCAGGCGGAGCAGCTGCTCCGTAATGCCCAGATCCAGGCCGACCAGATGCGCTCGGACGCCGAGCGCGAGCTGCGCGATGCCCGGGCGCAGACCCAGCGCATCCTGCAGGAGCACGCCGAGCACCAGTCGCGCCTGCAGGCCGAGCTGCACGCCGAGGCCGTCAACCGCCGCCAGCGCCTGGACCAGGAGCTCAACGAGCGCCGCCAGACCGTCGAGGCGCACGTCAACGAGAACGTCGCCTGGGCCGAGCAGCTGCGCGCCCGTACGGAGTCCCAGGCCCGCCGGCTCATGGACGAGTCCCGCGCCGAGGCCGAGCAGTCCCTGAACGCCGCCCGCGCCGAGGCCGCACGCGTCGCCGAGGAGACCCGGCGCCGGCTGGCCGCCGACGCCGAGGCCGCCCGTGCGGAGACCGAAGCCACCCTGCTGCGCGCCCGCAAGGAGGCCGAGCGGCTGCTGACCGCCGCCTCCTCGCAGGCCCAGGAGGCCACCGAGCACGCGGAGCGGCTGCGTACGAGCACCTCCGCCGAGGCCGAGCAGACCCGGCAGCAGACCCTCGACCTCGGTCGGGTCGCCGAGCAGCGGGCCCAGGAGGCCGACGGCGCCCTGCGCTCCGCGCGCGCCGAGGCCGAGAAGCTCCTCGCGGACGCCAAGGAGAGCTCCGCCCGGCAGCTCGCGTCGGCGGAGTCCGTCAACGAGCAGCGCACCCGCACCGCCAAGGAGCAGGTCGCCCGGCTGGTCGGCGAGGCCACCAAGGAGGCCGAGGCCCTCAAGGCCGAGGCGGAGCAGACCCTCGCCGACGCCCGCGCCGGCGTCGAGCGGCTGCGCGCCGAGGCCGCGGAGCAGGCCCGCGCGGCGGCGGCCGAGGACACGGCCGCCCAGCTGGCGAAGGCGGCCCGCACGGCCGAGGACGTACTGAACAAGGCCTCGGAGGACGCGCGGGCCACCACCCGCGCCGCGTCCGAGGAGGCGGAGCGGATCCGCCGCGAGGCCGAGTCCGAGGCCGACCGGCTGCGCCTGCAGGCGGCCACCACGGCCGACGAGCTCAAGGGCGCCGCGAAGGACGACACCGAGGAGTACCGGGCCCGGACCGTCGAACTCCAGGAGGAGGCCCGGCGGCTGCGCGGCGAGGCCGAGCAGCTGCGCGCCGAGGCCGTCGCCGAGGGCGAGCGGATCCGCGGCGAGGCCCGCCGCGAGGCGGTCCAGCAGATCGAGGAGGCGGCCCGGACCGCCGAGGAGCTGCTGGGCAAGGCCAAGTCGGACGCGGACGAGCTGCGCGGCGGGGCGAGCGCCGAGAGCGAGCGGGTCCGGGCCGAAGCGGTCGAGCGGGCCACCACGCTGCGCAAGCAGGCCGAGGAGACCCTCGAGCGGACCCGCACCGAGGCGGAGCGGCTGCGCGGCGAGGCCGAGGAGCAGGCGGAGGCCGTGCGGGCCGAGGCCGACGCGGCGGCGCGTGCACGGCGCGAGGAGGCCGAGCAGGCCGTCGCCGCGAAGCGGGCGGAGGCCGACGAGGAGCTCGTACGCCTGCACTCGGAGGCCGAGAGCCGGCTGGGCACGGCCGAGCAGACGCTGCGCGACGCCCGCGGGGCGGCGGAGAACATCCGCCGGGAGACCACCGAGGAGATCGACCGCCTGCGCGCCGGGTCGGCGGAGCGGATCCGCAACCTCCAGGCGCAGGCGGAGGCGGAGGCCGACCAGCTGCGCACGGACGCGGCGGACGACGCCGGGCGGGCACGGGCGGAGGCCGAGCAGGTCGCCGTACGGCTGCGCAGCGAGGCGGAGTCCGAGGCGGAGCGGGTGCGCATCGAGGCGCAGGAGACCGCGGACCGGCTGCGTGCGGAGGCCAAGGCCGCCGCCGAGCGGGTCGCCGCGGAGGCCGCCGAGGCGCTGGCCGCCGCACAGGAAGAGGCCGCCCGGCGCCGCCGGGAGGCCGAGGAGACCCTCGCGTCGGCCCGGACCGACGCGGACAGCGAGCGGGCCCAGGCCCGCGAGCAGAGCGAGGAGCTGCTGGCCGCGGCCCGCAAGCGCTCCGAGGAGGCGCAGGCCGAGGCGGCCCGCCTGACCGAGGAGGCGGAGCGGCGCGCCGCGGAGCTGGTGTCGGCGGCGGAGACCACCGCCCAGCAGGTACGCGACTCCGTGGCCGGTCTGCACGAGCAGGCCGAGGAGGAGATCACCGGGCTGCGCAGCGCCGCCGAGCACGCGGCGGAGCGTACGAAGACGGAGGCCGAGGAGGAGGCTGCGCGCGTCCGCGCGGACGCCTACGACGAGCGCGAGCGGGCCACCCAGGACGCCAACCGGATCCGCAGCGAGGCGCGTTCCGAGACGGACGCGGCGAAGGCGCTGGCCGAGCGCACGGTCGGCGACGCGATCGCCGAGGCGGAGCAGCTGCGCAGCGACACCGCCGAGTACGCACAGCGGGTGCGTACGGAGGCGACGGACGCGCTGGCCGCGGCCGAGCGCGACGCGACCCGTACCCGGGCCGATGCACGTGACGACGCGAACCGGATCCGCGGCGAGGCGGCGGAGTCCCTGGAGTCCTCGCGCACCGAGGGCGGCCGGATCGTCGCCGAGGCGACGGCGGAGGCCGAGCGGCTCACCGAGGAGACCCTGGCGGCCAACGCGGCCACCGTCGGCGAGGCCACCGCGGAGGCGGAGCGGATCACCGCCGAGGCGGCCGAGGCGGCCGACGCCACCCGCACCGAGGCGGCGGGCACCCTGGACGAGGCGCGCTCGGAGGCCAACCGGCTGCGTACCGAGGCCGCGGAGCAGGCGGACCGGCTCATCACCGAGGCCGCGTCCGAGGCGGAGCGGCTCACGGACGAGACGCGTTCCGCGAACGAGGCGACGGTCGGCGAGGCGACGGCGAAGGCCGAGCGGCTCACCCGGCAGGCCACCGACATGCTGGCCGCGGCCGAGCGGGATGCGACGCGGATCCTGGTCGACGCCCGCAACGAGGGCGACCGGCTGGTCGACGAGACGCGTGCGGCCAACGAGGCCACCGTCGGCGAGGCAGCGTCGGAGGCCGAGCGGCTGCGCACGGAGGCGGCGCAGACCCTGGACGACGCCCGCGCGGAGGGCGGCCGGATCATCGGCGAGGCCACCGCGGAGGCGGACCGGGTCACGGTCGCGGCGAACGAGACCCTGGCGAGCGCCGAGCGGGAGTCCGAGCGGACCCTCGACGAGGCGCGCGCGGAGGCGGGCCGGCAGCGCAGCGAGGCCGCCGAGCAGGCGGACCGGCTCATCACCGAGGCGGCGTCCGAGGCGGACAAGCTCACCGAGCAGACCCGCAAGGACAACGAGCGCACGGTCGGCGAGGCCCAGGCCGAGGCCGAACGGCTGCGTGCGGAGGCGTCGGAGGCCCTGGCCTCGGCGCAGGAGCACGCGACCCGTACCCGGTCGGAGGCCGAGCGCGTCAAGGCCGAGGCGGCGACCGCGGCGGAGCGCACCCGTACGGAAGCCCGCGCGGAGTCCGAGCGGCTGCTCGACGAGGCCCGCGAGGAGGCCAACAAGCGGCGCAGCGAGGCTGCGGAGCAGGTGGACCGGCTCATCACCGAGGCCGCGTCCGAGGCGGACAAGCTCGCCTCCGATGCCCGGGCGCAGGCCCTGGCCGCCACTACGGCGGCCGAGGAGCAGGCCGACGCGATGGTCGACGCGTCCCGCAAGGAGGCCGCGCGGATCTCCTCGGAGGCGACGGTCGAGGGCAACTCCCTGGTGGAGAAGGCCCGTACGGACGCGGACGAGCTGCTCGTCGGGGCGCGTACGGACGCCGCTGCCATAAGGGAGCGGGCGGAGGAGCTGCGCTCCCGCGTCGAGGGCGAGGTCGAGGAGCTGCACGAGCGGGCCCGCCGGGAGTCGGCCGAGCAGATGAAGTCGGCCGGCGAGCGCGTGGACAAGCTGGTCCGGGCGGCGACCGAGCAGAGCGTCGAGGCCGAGGCGAAGGCCAAGGCGCTGGTGTCGGACGCGAGCAGCGAGGCGAGCAAGGTCCGGATCGCGGCGGTGCGCAAGGCCGAGGCGCTGCTCAAGGAGGCCGAGCAGAAGAAGGCCGAGGTGACCCGGGAGGCCGAGAAGGCCCTCACGCAGGCGAAGGCGGAGGCGGAGCGGCTGGTCGACGAGGGGCGCCGTGAGCTGGAGGTCCTGGTGCGCAGGCGCGAGGACATTCAGGCGGAGATCTCCCGTGTCCAGGACGTTCTTGAGGCGTTGGAATCATTCGAGGCGCCTTCGGGTGGCGGAAAGCCCGCGGTCGGCGGCCAGGGCGCGGGGGGCGTGAAGGCGGGGGCTGCTGCGGGTTCCACTCGTACGGGTGGCAAGTCGTCGGAGGGCTAGTCAGCGAGCGAGATGTGTGTTCCTGATGAAGGTTCAGGCGAACGAGTGACAAGCATTCTGCCGCCTTGCCACTCAAAAGGGGTCTCATTGTCCAGATCAATCGTGGATTGACTCGAAGACACGCCGCTTCGGCGCCTAGGATTCCCCTAACACCTCACGTAGCACCTCATCGGTCTCATTCGACAGGAACCCCATGAGCGACACTTCCTCCCCCTTCGGCTTCGAGCTCGTGCGGCGTGGTTACGACCGCGGTCAGGTGGACGACCGCATTACCAAGCTGGTCTCCGACCGCGACAGCGCCCTTGGACGTATCAACTCTCTGGAAAAGCGGATCGAGGAGCTGCACCTCGAGACGCAGAACGCCCAGGCGCAGGTGAGCGACGCCGAGCCGTCGTACGCCGGTCTAGGCGCCCGGGTCGAGAAGATCCTGCGCCTGGCCGAGGAGGAGGCGAAGGACCTGCGCGAGGAGGCCCGTCGCGCGGCGGAGCAGCACCGCGAGCTCGCCGAGTCGGCTGCCCAGCAGGTCCGCAACGACGCCGAGTCGTTCGCCGCCGACCGCAAGTCGAAGGCGGAGGACGAGGGCGTCCGCATCGTCGAGAAGGCCAAGGGCGACGCTTCCACCCTGCGCGCCGAGGCCCAGAAGGACGCCGCCTCCAAGCGCGAGGAGGCCGACGCCCTGTTCGAGGAGACCCGCGCCAAGGCCGCGCAGGCCGCCGCGGACTTCGAGACCAACCTGGCCAAGCGCCGCGAGCAGTCCGAGCGCGACCTGGCCTCGCGTCAGGCCAAGGCCGAGAAGCGCCTCGCGGAGATCGAGCACCGCGCCGAGCAGCTGCGCCTGGAGGCCGAGAAGCTGCGTACGGACGCCGAGCGCCGCGCCCGCCAGACCGTGGAGACCGCGCAGCGCCAGGCCGAGGACATCGTCGCCGACGCCAACGCGAAGGCCGACCGCATCCGCAGCGAGTCCGAGCGCGAGCTGGCGGCGCTCACCAACCGCCGCGACTCCATCAACGCCCAGCTGACCAACGTCCGCGAGATGCTGGCGACGCTGACCGGTGCGGCCGTCGCGGCGGCCAACCCGATCGTCGACGACGAGCCCGTCACCCGCGGCGTTCCGGCGCAGCAGAGCCGCTAGTACGCCGGGCAGTTCGCCGGCGGTCGACCTGTCGGCCACTCACCCGCTACTCGCCGGTAGCGAAATGCCCTGCCCGAGGGCCCTGTGTCACCTGTTTGAGGTGGCGTGGGGCCCTCGGGCGTTCTAGCGTGAGCCGCATGATCGAGCTTGAGGGCCTTACCAAACGATTCGGCGCGAAGACCGCCGTGGACCACCTCAGCTTCCAGGTCAGACCGGGGGTGGTGACCGGCTTCCTCGGCCCCAACGGGGCCGGGAAGTCCACGACCATGCGCATGATGCTCGACCTCGACAACCCGACCAGCGGTACGGTCCGGATCGACGGGAAGCACTACCGGGACCTGCCGGAACCGCTGAAGCACATCGGGGCGCTGCTGGACGCGAAAGCCATGAACGGCGGCCGCAGTGCATACAACAACCTTCTCTGCCTTGCCCAGTCGAACCGGATCCCGGAGAGCCGGGTGGCCGAGGTACTGGATCTTGTCGGGCTGACGCCCGTCGCCAAGAAGAAGTCGAAAGGATTTTCGCTTGGCATGGGCCAGCGGCTGGGAATCGCCTCTGCTCTGCTGGGCGACCCGGAGATCCTCATGTTCGACGAGCCCGTCAATGGTCTGGACCCGGAGGGAATTCTCTGGATCAGGAATCTGATGAAGGGGTTGGCGGCAGAGGGAAGGACGATCTTCGTCTCCTCCCACCTGATGAGCGAAATGGCGCTGACCGCAGACCATTTGATCGTCATCGGCCAGGGAAAGCTGCTGGCCGATATGTCTATGGCTGATTTCATTCACAAGAACTCGCGCAGCTACGTCCGGCTGCGCTCGCCGCAGCAGGAGCGGCTCAAGGACCTCCTGCACGAGGCCGGGATCGACGCGATCAGCGTCCCGGCCACCGGCACGCTGGAGATCGACGGGGTGGCCGCGGAACAGCTCGGCGAGCTGGCCGCCCAGCACCAGATCGTGCTGCACGAACTCAGCCCGCAACGGGCTTCACTGGAGGAAGCGTTCATGCGCATGACGGCGGACTCCGTCGAGTACCACGCCCACGCGCCGGGCACCCCGGGCATGCTGCCCGGGCCCGGCTCGGCGGCCGACAACCCGGCCCGGCCGGCCGACGTCCCCGCGTGGGGCGCCGGTTACGAGGCGACGCGCAAGGGCGGCGAGTGACCATGTCCTCCTTCCCCGCCGTTCTCCGGTCCGAATGGACCAAGATCCGTACGGTCGCCTCCACCAGCTGGACCCTGGCCACCGCGTTCCTGATCACCGTCGCCATCGGTGCCGGGCTGTGCGCCGCGGTCAACGCGACCTTCGAGGACTTGCCCAAGGACCAGCAGGTCACCTTCGACGCCACCCAGATGAGCTTCTCCGGGATGCTCCTGGGTCAGCTGGCGATCCTCGTCTTCGGGGCGATGGTGGTCGGCAGCGAGTACAGCACGGGCATGATCCGCACCTCCCTCGCCGCCGTACCCCGGCGCAGCAGCCTGATGCTCGGAAAGGTCACCGCCGCGGCCGCCCTGGCATTGGTCGTGGGCCTGGCCACCGGCTTCGTGTCCTTCTTCCTCGGGCAGGCGATCCTCGGCGACCACAGCATCGGGCTGGGCGGGGAGAACGTCCTGCGCGCGGTGATCGGCGTCGGCCTCTACATGGCGCTGCTCGCCCTGTTCGCCATCGGCGCGTCGATGATGCTGCGGAACACGGCTGCCTCGATCGCGATCCTGATCACCTTCGTCCTGATCCTTCCCATCGTCCTGAGCGTGGTCGACGCCACCCGCAAGATCGCCTACTACCTGCCCAGCCAGTCCGGCGCCGCGATCATGCAGACCGTGCCCGCGGGCAGCTCTGACGCGCCCTACGGGCCGTGGGGCGGTCTCGGGATCATGGCGCTGTGGGTGCTGGCCGCCGTACTCGGTGGCTACCTGGTGCTGAAGAAGCGCGACGCCTGACGGATCGGAGCGAACGGACGTCCGTCCTGTGACGGACGTCCGTCGTACTACGGGTCATCCCCGGGTCGGAGTCAGGGTCAGCTCAGGGATCCGGTCCGGGGTGGAACCGTAGGCGACTCGATATCCTCTTAACCCTTACGCGGACGAAAGCCGTCCGGTCCTGGCAAGGGGCAGAGCAGAGGCAGAGCAATGATCGAGGCTGTCGGCCTGACCAAGCGCTATGGCGCCAAGACCGCCGTCGACCAGCTGTCCTTCCAGGTCAGGCCGGGTCACGTGACGGGATTCCTGGGGCCGAACGGCTCCGGGAAGTCCACCACCATGCGCATGATCCTCGGCCTGGACCGGCCCACGGCAGGCCGCGTGACGATCAACGGCGTGCCCTTCCGGCAGCTGCCGAACGCCCAGCGGCACGTCGGGGCCCTGCTCGACGCCAAGGCCATGCACGGCGGCCGCCGGGCCCGTAGGCACCTGCTCTCCGTCGCCCAGCTCTCCGGCATCCCGGAGAAGCGGGTGGACGAGGTGCTCGCCGTGGTCGGCCTCCAGGACGTCGCCGGCCAGCGTACGAAGGGCTTCTCGCTCGGCATGGGCCAGCGGCTCGGCATCGCCGCCGCCCTCCTCGGCGACCCCCAGGTGCTGCTGTTCGACGAGCCGGTCAACGGGCTCGACCCCGAGGGCATCCTCTGGGTCCGCACCCTCATGCGCCGGCTCGCCGCCGAGGGCCGCACGGTGTTCGTTTCCTCACACCTGATGAGCGAGATGGCGCTCACCGCCGACCACCTCATCGTGATCGGCCGGGGGCGGCTGCTGGCCGACATGGGCACCCAGGAGTTCATCGCGCACAACTCGGCCGGATTCGCGCGGGTGCGCGCGGCCGACAATGATCACGATGGCCGGGATGCACTGGGTTCGGCCCTGACCAAGGCGGGCGGCCGGGTCCTCCAGGAGCCCGACGGGGCACTGCGCGTGACCGGCCTGGAGCTGCCCCGCATCTCCGACCTCGCGCACGAGGCCGGCGTACGGCTGTGGGAGCTGTCCCCGCACCGGGCCTCGCTCGAGGAGGCCTACATGCGGATGACACAGCCCGCCGTGGAGTACACCTCCACCGACGACCCGCGCGCCGAGCTGTGGGAACCGGAGCCTCTGAGCGTCCCCGCCTGGGAGGACGAGCTCCCGGCCCCGGAGGTGCCGCAGACCGGCTTCTTCGCTCCCCCGCCGCCCGGGGCGGGCGGGCAGCCCTTCCTGATGCCCAGCAGCCCCGGCGAGCTCGCCGGCACCCCGCAGAACACCCCGACGGACACCCGCAAGGACACCCGATGACCGGCCCCACGAGCACCGGCTCCACAAGCACCGCGGACGGGCCGAAGAGCTACACCTCGCCGCTCCCGACGCCCCGGCCGCACCTCGGCCACGCCGTGGCCTCGGAGTGGACGAAGATGATCTCGGTGCGCTCGACGGTGTGGACACTCGGCTCGCTGGTGCTGCTCGTCGTCGGCGTCGGACTGTTCGCCGTCTCCGAGACCCGTTCCGCCGACTACCAGGACGTGCCGCTCACGGCGCCCGCGCTGTTCGGACTGCTGGTGGGCCAGGTCTCCGTGATGGTGCTCGGCATCCTGACGATCACCTCCGAGTACGGCACGGGGCTGATCCGTACGACCTTCACCGCCGCCCCCGACCGGGCCCGGGTGCTGACCGCGAAGTACCTCGTCTTCTCCACCGTCGCCTTCCTGACCGTCACCGGATCGGTGGCGGTGGTCGGGCTGGCCTCCGCGATCCTGCGGGGCGGCACGGCCGCCGGGTCGCACGGCGGCCACGAATGGGTCGCCGCCCTGGTCGGCTGCCTGTACGTCACCCTGCTCGGCGTGCTGGGCCTGGCGATCGGGGCGATGCTGCGGCACTCCGCCGGAGCGATCGCCGTGATGCTGGGGCTGGTCACGCTGCCGCCGGTGATAGGGGGGATGCTCAGCATGTGGGAGACCATGGCCCCGCTCGGCCGGGCCGTGCTCCAGTACAACGCCCCGGTCGCCCTCATGCAGCTGTACGGCCTGCCGAACAACGACACCGCCAACCTGCCGGGCAACGCGGCGCAGCTGCTGATGATCCTGCTGGTGACGGGGGCCGCGGTGGCGGGCTCGTACGTGGTGGTCGGCCGCCGCGACGTCTGAGCCGCCGCGGCCGCTGGTACTGCGGCTTCTAGTACTTGGGAGCGTTCCTGGACCGCTGCACCCGCGAGGTGCGGCGGTCCTTCGCGTTCCAGCAGGCCTTGTGCCAGTGCCTGCGGTCGTCCACGCCGCCGTACTCCGGCCAGGCCACCAGGTGCGGGGTCCCGGAGGGGATCTCCTGGTCGCAGCCCGGGCAGCGGTAGCGCTTGCCCGCCGCGCTCGCGCCCGCGACGTGCCGGACCTTCCACTCCTCGCCCTGGTACTCCTCGGTGCGCTCCAGCCCGTACCGGTCGAGGCCGGTGCCAGGGCGTTCGTCCGGAGTCTCGCCGCCCCTGGGGCGGTTGTGGCGCGGTGACACGTATACCTCACGGATGGGCGGACGGCAGTGACTTTCTCCCAGACTACGCGCAGCGAGGCCGGGTACCCGCAGGGTGGCTCACAGAGTCAACGCGATGACGTCGACTGGCCTGACTATCCCAATAACTTTCCTTTCAGGCCGTGCCTTTGGCACGTGTCAGACGTTGTTGCCATCGGATGAACCGGTCCACCTGGGGGAGGCCGCGTCAGCCACGAGGAGGTAAAGGCGATGCGCGTAGGAGCGTTTGTACTGGCGGCCCAGTTCCCGGGCCAGGGGCAGGGGGAGGCGCTGCACCGGGCGGTGCGGACCGCCGAGGTGGCCGAGGAGGCCGGGCTCGACTCGGTCTGGCTCGCCGAGCACCATTTCGTCCCGTACGGGGTCTGCCCGTCGGCGGTGACCCTGGCGGCGCTGCTGCTGGGGCGGACGCGGCGGCTGCGGGTGGGCACGGCGGTGAGCGTGCTGCCCAGCACGCACCCGGTGGCCCTCGGGGAGCAGGCGGCGCTGCTGCACCTGACCTCGGGCGGCCGTTTCACCCTGGGGGTGGGCCGGGGCGGGCCCTGGGTGGACCTGGAGGTGTTCGGCGGCGGCCTGGAGGCCTACGAGAAGGAGTTCCCGGAGGGCCTGGACCTGCTGCGGCGCTGGCTCACCGAGCCGCGGGTGGCGGCTGCCGGCGAGCGGTACGGGTTCCGCGAAGTGGCCGTCGTACCACGCCCGTCGGAGGCGCTGGACGGGGACGGATCAGGGCCGGAAGTGATCGTCGCCTGCACCTCCCCCGCGTCGGTACGGCTGGCCGCGGAGCGGGGGCTGCCGATGCTGCTGGGCATGCACTGCGGGGACGAGGACAAGGCGGCCATGGTCGCGCTGTACCGGCGTACGGCCGCGGCGGCGGGCCACTGCCCGGACGCCCCGCACGTGTCGGCGGGCGTGTGCCAGCTGGCGGACCGGACGGCCGACGCCCGCGAGGCCCTGCTGAAGGCGATGCCGGGCTGGCTGAAGCAGGGGCTGGACGCGCACGTGACGGTCGACGGCCGGGAGCGCGCGATGCGGGACCCCGTCGCCTACACCGAGCTGCTCTGCGATCTGCACCCCGTGGGCACCCCGCGGCGGGCGGCGAACCGGCTCGCGGCCACGGCCGAGCGGACGGGGATCACGCGGTTCGCCCTGCTGACGGAAGGGTCCGGGGATCTCGCCGCGACGGAGGAGAACGTACGGCGCCTCGGCGCCGAGGTCCTGCCCCGTCTCGGCTGAGGCTGCCGCTCCGGTATCAATGGCACCTCCCGCGATACGGAGCGGCAGCGAAGTACGGTCGTGCGGGTCCTGCATGTCATGCGGTTCGTACGGTTGGTCAGCAGTCCCGGAGCTCGGGCGACTGGTTGAGCAGCTGGCCGCGGATCGAAGTGAACTTGGCCAGCCGGTCGTCCGAGGAAGGATCCAGCGGGAACACGGCCACACGGTGGCAGTTCTGGAATGCCAGGCGCACCCCGAAGTGCCGCTGCAGCGCACCACGTATCGCGTCACTCGCGAGAGCGCGCAGCAGCTGGCCACGCGCCTGCTCGTCGGGCGGCGGCGTCTGGTTGTCGGCGAACTCTCCGCCGTCCACCTTCAGCTGTGCCACCAGCGAGCTGATCATCTCCCACGCGAAGGGCAGGGAGGTCCGGACGCAGTCGACGAAAGCGGCTTCGTCGACCTCGCCTCGCTCGGCCTGTTCGAGTAGGGCCGGTGAGACGTCGAGCGACATGGGTTCTCCTCTCGCGACCCCGGCGGTTTGGGTTGCCGGAGTCTTACGGGCAGGGACGGAGGCGGCGACGCAGCGTGCACGCTCCGCAACCTCCTGCTCACCACGGTAGGCGCCCCATGGGTGGCGCACCAGGAGAATGCGCATACAACGCGCCATCGGCGAACGGGGCTTTCAGGGGCGAATCGCGTGGAGGCCCGTCGGTCGAGTAGCGTTGCCGACCATGCGTCTCGTCATTGCCCGCTGCTCCGTCGACTACGCGGGCCGGCTCACCGCCCATCTGCCCTCGGCACCCCGTCTGATCCTCGTGAAGGCCGACGGCAGTGTCTCGATCCACGCGGACGACCGGGCGTACAAACCGCTCAACTGGATGTCGCCCCCCTGCACCCTCAAGGAGGGGAGCGGGGACGAAGCCGGCGTCTGGACCGTCGTCAACAAGGCGGGTGAGAAGCTCATCATCACCATGGAGGAAGTCCTCCACGACTCCTCCCACGAGCTGGGCGTCGACCCGGGCCTGATCAAGGACGGCGTGGAAGCACACCTCCAGGAGCTCCTGGCGGACCGGATCGAAACGCTGGGCGACGGCTACACGCTGATCCGGCGCGAGTACATGACGGCGATCGGCCCGGTGGACATCCTGTGCCGGGACGCCTCCGGCGGGACGGTGGCGGTGGAGATCAAGCGCCGCGGCGAGATCGACGGCGTCGAGCAGCTGACCCGGTACCTGGAACTCCTGAACCGGGATCCGCACCTGGCGCCGGTGCGGGGCGTCTTCGCGGCCCAGGAGATCAAGCCGCAGGCCCGCGTCCTGGCCACGGACCGCGGCATGGACTGCGTGATCCTGGACTACAACGCCCTCCGCGGCATCGAGGACGACAAGCTCCGCCTCTTCTGATCCCTCTTCCGGGCCCTCTTCCGATTCCTCGGCTCGCCGGGCGGAGGGCGCGGCAGTAGCGTGGGAGGGGCACAACCCTCCATCGGCGGGCATGCGTCGGCGTGGTACGGCGCATGCGGTCCGCTCCGCCGAGGTTGCTGCTGTCGGCTGCGTCTCACCTTCTGCACAAGGAGGGCACACGCATGTCCACACCACCGCAACCCCCGTCATCGCCCGAGCCCTACCCGCAGTGGGGACAGGAGGGGCAGCCCGGCCAACCCGGCAGCCCGGACCCCACGGCGGACAGCAGGGCTGGTACGCGCCGCCGACGTCCCAGAAGACCAACACGTTGGCCGTCGTGGCATTCGTCATGTCGCTCCTCTGCGCGATACCGCTGGTCCCGCTGATCCTCGGCATCGTCGCCCTCACCCAGATCCGGGACCGCGGCGAGAAGGGCAGGGGCTTCGCCATCGCCGCCATCGTCATCCACAGCCTGACCCTCGTGTTCTATGCGGCCGTGCTGGCGTTCGGGTTCACCGGAGTGCTGGACGACGGGCCGGAGCGCGACACCACCGGCCAGGTGACGGCCCCGGGCTCCGGCGAGCTTCAGGACATCCGCATGGGGGACTGCTTCAACACGGACGACAAGATGCCGGAGGGCCAGAAGGACGCCGAGGCCTCCCTCTCGGTGACGATCGTGCCCTGCGACCAGCCTCACAAGGGGGAGGCGTACGCCGTCTTCGAGTTGGAGGACGGGCCGTTCCCGGGCAAGGACGAGGTCCACTCGACCGCCGAGGAGAAGTGCGACAGCACGGCGCTCGCCGATTACATGGGCGCGGGCGCGGCGCTCCCGGAATCGCTGGAGCCCTACTACTCCGCCCCCCGGGCCGGCAGCTGGGACCTCGGCCACCACAAGGTCACCTGCTTCGTGGCCGACCCCAGCGGTTCGAGCACCGGCTCGGTCCGCGCCGGCGATTGAGGCGGAAACGGTGAAAGGGGCGGCGCGGGGAGGCGTTGCTCCGGGTCAGGCCGTCGCGGACGGGTTGGCCGGGGTCGTGCTCGTCGGGGTCGGTGTCGGGGTCGGCACCGGAGGTGTCGTCGGCTGCGTCACGGTCGGCGTCGGCACCGGGTTCGAGGACGTGCCCGTCGGCCCCGTCGAAGACGGCGTGCGCGAGGGCTGCGTCGACGACGGCTTGCGCGACGGGGTGCGCGGCGACTGGTTCGGGTCCGGGCTGAGGCCGGGCTCCGGGGCGGCCGGCTCCGAAGCGTCCGGAGCCGTCGTCCCGGGATCCGGTGCAGGATCGTTCCCGCCCGTCCCCGGCACGCTGCCCGCACCGCCCGAAGTCCCCGCCGTCGGCGTCGAGGACACGGCCGGGCCGACCCCGCCCGCCGGGGTCTCGGGGTCCGAGCCCGTCATCGCCAGGCTCACCACCGTGCCCAGCACCACCACCGTCAGCGCTCCCGCCGCCGCCAGCAGCACCGGCTTGCGGCGCGGCTGCGCAGCCCGCACCGGCGCGGGCACGACCGGCGCGGCCACCGCCGGCTTCGGGTCGAGGGGGAAGGCCTCCTCGAACACCTCCGACAGCGTCGTCGGCGCCTCCGCCCGCCCGATCACCGGCACGACGGGTGCCACCGCAGCCACCGGAGTCACCCTCGCCACCGGAGTCGTCGGCGCCGTCTTCGACACCGCCGGCACCGCCGTCGTCACCGCTTCGGACGCCGTCCCCGACGCCGCAGCCACCGGCGGCTCCAGCCGCAGCGGCGGCGACACCTCCACGCCCGCCTTCTCGCGGTCCGTGACCAGCGCGAGCGCCCGCCGCCCGGCCACCGTGCCCCGCTTGTCGGCGAGAGCACCCTTCAGGCCTATCGACGCCTCCAGCTCGGCCCGCGCCCGGTCCAACCGCCCCTCGCACAGCGCGAGCACGCCGAGCTCGTGGTGGAAGTACGCCTGCTCCGCGACCTCTCCCGCCTTGCGCGCGGCCTCGGCCCCGGAGCGCAGCACCCGCTCCCACGCCTCCCAGTGCCGCGAGGCCGCGAACGCCGGGGCCGCGGTCCGGGCCAGCAGTACGGCGGCCACCACATCGGCGCCGGCCAGCGCGGCCAGCACCGCGTCGGCCTCCAAGGCGACCCGCTCCGGGGTCACCGAGGCGTGTCCGGTCCACCAGGCGTAGTGGCGGGCGGCCGTACGGGCCTCCTCCGCCGCGGTGTCCGCGAACCCGGCCTCCTCCAGCTGCCGTGCGACCCCGGCGGCCAGCCGGTAGCGCGTGCCGACCGGGGTGAGCAGTCCACAGCCCAGGAGTTCCGCGACCGCCGCGTCGGCGTGGGTGTCCCCCACGAGCGCCGGCAGGTGGGCGTGGTGCGGCATCTCCCCGCCCAGCGCGCAGGCGATCCGCAGCGCCGCCCGCGCCGACTCGCTGACCCGGGAGGCCAGCAGCTCGGCGGGGGCCGCGCCCTCGGACAGCGTCGGCAGCGCCACGAACGCGGCGTCGCGCGGCCGCTCCTCGAAGACGCCGGGCTCATCGTCGTCGTCCTCGGCGGAGGACTGGTTGCGCTCGTCGCGCTGGCGCAGCAGTGCCGCGGCCTGTACGAAGCGCAGCGGCAGCCCCTCGGACGCGAACCGCAGGTCTCCCGCCCAGGCGGTCTCCTCCTCGGTCAGCGGCCGTCCTGTGCCCGCCTCGAGCAGCTCCACGCAGTCGGCCCGGCCGAGGCCGCCGAGGAAGACCTCCTCGAGGTGCGAGTCGTCGGAGGGGGCGCGGGTGTCCGGGGTGGCGGCCAGCAGGTACGCGCACTCGGGCGTGGCACGCAGCAGCTCGTCGAGGGCGCTGCCGCCCATCTCCAGGTCGTCGAGAAGCACGATGGCGCCGATGTCCCGTACGCGGGCCAGGAGCTGGGTCCGCTCGGGCCGCTCGGCCGAGGCCTCGTACACGGCGGCGTACAGCGCGTGCAGCAGTTCACCGGCCTGCTGGTGTCCGTACCCGCTGAGCCGTATGACGCCGTCGGGCGCCAGGCCCGTGCAGTCGGCGGCGACCGCGTCGAGCAGGGCGCTGCGGCCGGATCCGGCGGGTCCGGTCAGCCGTACGGAACGGCCGCGGCCCAGCAGCCGTACGAGCCGCTCCCGTTCCTCCTCGCGCGCGAGGAACGGCGGGGCCGGGGCGGCGGGTCCGGGCAGGGCGGGCGGCCGTGCGGCGGCGTCCCGGGCGCTGCGGTCGGCGGCGTCGCGCTTGGTGGGGGCAGTGCCGCCGGTGCCGGGGCGGCGCGGCTCGATCTCGCTGCCGTCGACGGGGTTCACGGTCAGCGTGAAGTCCCCGGCGGTGAGCGTGACGATCCGCGCGACGGGGGCGGGAGTGGAGGCGGCGGCCGGTCCGGCTGCCGCGGAAGCCGTCGCGGCGGACGCGGGCGCCGTCGCGGGCTGCTCCACCGGTTCGGCCTGCCCCTGTGTGCGGTCCATGACCTGGTCCCCCGATCGCGCCCTGCGCCGTCGCCGTCGTGTCGTACCGTCCGGCCTTCGCACATTCCGCTGTCGCTACGGGTCCGGTTTCCGCCCGAACCCTAGACGGTGCCCGGTCGTACGGGGAACCGCAGGGGTGCCTTCACCACCGGACCGTTACGTTTCCGCAGGAAACGTGGGCGGCGGACCGCATCAGACCCGCGGGAGGGATTCCGCTTCCAGGCCGCCCTCGATCGCGAGGATGCGGTGCAGCCGGGTGGCGACGAGGAGCCGCTGCATCTGCGGCGGCACTCCGCGCAGGACGAGGCGGCGTCCGGTCCGGCCGGCCCGCCGGTGGGCTCCCATGATCACGCCGAGCCCGGTCGCGTCCCAGGAGTCGAGCCCGGTGAGGTCGAGCACGAGATCGCCGTGGCCGTCGTCGAGGGCGGTGTGCAGGGCCGTACGGGCGTCCGCCGCGCTGCGCACGTCGAGGCGGCCCCCGACAGCGAGTTCGGCGTGGTCGCCCCTGATGTGCATATGCGCTCCCGGCAGTCCTGGGTACGTAGGATCCGACTGGTCCGTGGTCGGCAACTCTCACTGCAACTGACTGCCGTGCGGGCAGGGAAGTTGCCGACCGTGAGCGAACCGATACCTAATTCACCCGTGCGGGTGCAGATATTCGAACTGGCGCCCAAACGCTCGGCGCCCGGACGGCTCGGCGGCTCAGTGCTTGTAGAAGCCCTGCCCGCTCTTGCGGCCGATGTCACCGGCGTCCACCATCCGGCGCATGAGCTCCGGCGGTGCGAACTTCTCGTCCTGGGACTCGGTGTAGATGTTGCTGGTGGCGTGCAGCAGGATGTCGACGCCGGTGAGGTCGGCGGTGGCGAGCGGCCCCATGGCGTGGCCGAAGCCCAGCTTGCAGGCGATGTCGATGTCCTCGGCGGAGGCCACGCCCGATTCGTACAGCTTCGCGGCTTCCACGACCAGGGCGGAGATCAGACGGGTCGTCACGAAACCGGCGACGTCGCGGTTTACGACGATGCAGGTCTTGCCGACGGACTCGGCGAACGCCCGCGTGGCCGCGAGGGTCTCGTCGCTCGTCTTGTAGCCGCGGACGAGCTCGCAGAGCTGCATCATCGGGACGGGCGAGAAGAAGTGCGCGCCGACGACCCGCTCCGGACGCTCCGTCACGGCCGCGATCTTGGTGATCGGGATGGCGGAGGTGTTGGACGCGAGGATCGCGTCGTCCCGTACGAGCTTGTCGAGCGTGCGGAAGATCTCGTGCTTGACCTCGAGCTTCTCGAAGACGGCCTCGACGACGATGTCGACGTCGGCGACGGCGTCGAGGTCGGTGGTCGTCGTGATGCGGGCGAGCGCGGCCTCGGCGTCCTCGGCCGTCATCTTGCCCTTGGAGACGAACTTGTCGTACGAGGCCTTGATCCCGTCGGTACCGCGGGTCAGCGCGGCATCGGTGACATCACGCAGTACGACGTCCCACCCCGCCTGAGCGGAGACCTGAGCAATTCCGGAACCCATCAGTCCGGCACCGATGACGGCGAGCTTCCCAGCCACTGCACACCCCACGTTCTTCAAATTCGGCCCAGCTTCGTAGCCTCTCCGGCGGAGACTAGCGCTCGCGCGGGGTCGTGTGACCGCGAAGTAACACGCGTCACGTCTCAACTGACGGACATCACACCGTCCGGCCGAGAACCCGTGCACGGCCCCACAGTTCACGCCCCGGCGGCGGCGAAGCGGCGGGCCAGCCCGCGCAGCCGTTCCAGTTCCTGTCGCGCGGCGGGCAGATGGCCCAGCTCAACCGCCATGGCGCCACGGCCCGCGAGGTAGTGGGCATCCGCCCGGGCAGACGCGTCCACGCCCGGCAGCGCGCAGACCTCCACTGCTCCCCTGCGCCGCGTCTCCGCAGGACAGTACGCCGGGCAGCGGCGGCCTCGCCCGGAATTTCCCCGGCGGGCCCGTCTACGCTGGCCGCATGGTGAACCTCACGCGTATCTACACCCGTACCGGCGACAAGGGCACGACCGCCCTCGGCGACATGAGCCGTACGGCCAAGACCGACCTGCGGATCTCCGCCTACGCCGACGCCAACGAGGCCAACGCGGCCATCGGCACGGCGATCGCCCTCGGCGGCCTGCCGGCGGATGTCGTGAAGGTCCTGGTACGGGTGCAGAACGACCTGTTCGACGTCGGCGCCGACCTGTGCACCCCGGTCGTCGAGAACCCCGAGTACCCGCCGCTGCGCGTCGAGCAGTTCTACATCGACAAGCTCGAGGCGGACTGCGACCTCTTCAACGAGCAGCTGGAGAAGCTCCGCAGCTTCATCCTCCCCGGCGGCACCCCCGGCGCGGCCCTCCTGCACCAGGCCTGCACGGTGGTCCGGCGCGCCGAGCGCTCCACCTGGTCGGCGCTGGAGGTGCACGGCGAGGTGATGAACCCGCTGACCGCGACCTACCTGAACCGCCTCTCCGACCTCCTGTTCATTCTGGCCCGTACGGCCAACAAGGAGCTCGGCGACGTCCTCTGGGTGCCGGGCGGCGAGCGCTGACCGCCACCGCCCCCACCGGGGGTCCGGGGGTCGCCCCCCGGGCCGGCACAGCATCCTGGCCCGTACGGCCAACAAGGAGGTCGGCGACGTCCTCTGGGTTCCCGGCGGCGAGCGCCAGCGCCAGGCGCTAGCGCTTGACCCCGGCCGGGCCCTCCTGCGGTTCCGCCACCGGGGCCTTGCGCGGCCACAGCGTGTAAGTGGTGGCGATCACGGCCTGGATGCCGAGCACCCGCAGGGCGGCGAACTGCCAGGTCTGCAGGCTGCCGGTGTCGGCCGCGTCGCCCACGTACCAGATCGCCGCCTGCAGCAGCCCGAGCGCGACGGCCGCGCCGGCCAGGGTGCGGGTCCACAGCTTCCACTCGTGGACCGCCCTGGCCTTGCCGTACTTCGGGCCGGGCGGCTTCGGGCCCCCGCCGAAGCGGTACGCCGCGTGCCGGTCGAGCCACTTCACCGTGTAGTGGCCGTAGCCGACGGTGTAGCCGATGTACAGCGCGGCCAGGCCGTGCGTCCAGCTCGGCTCGCCGCCGTTCTTGAGGTCCAGGGTGGTGACCACCAGCAGGACCAGCTCCAGCAGCGGCTCGCACAGCAGCACAGCCGCCCCGAGCCGGGGCATCTTCGCGAGGTAGCGCAGCGCCAGTCCGCCGGCCAGCAGCACCCAGAAGGCCACCTCGCAGGCGATGATCAGGGCGACGAGCACGGGAATCTCCCTTCCGTTCCGGTCGGCACGTCCGAGGCGACGACCACTGCATCCAGGCTCCCGTCCGATCCGAGCCCCTTCGTCGTCGCCGGTGACGAACCGTGACTGCATCCTTCGGTGTAGTGCCACGCCGCCCCGCCTCCGCCCCCGCGGCGACGCCCGGTGCTCCCCCCACCCTGTTGGATGGGACCGTGACCCCGACCATCACCGCCACGGCGCCCGCCAGGACCTTCCGCCCCCACCGCGACGACGTCCTCCTCGCGGTGCTCAGCGTGCTCGCGGGCCTGCTGCTCTGGTCGCTCGGCGTCTACAGCACGAGCAACCGGCACTTCTTCCCCGCCTGGGCGGCCCTGGTCCCGCTCCTCGTGCTCGGCCCGATGGAGCTGCTGCGTCGCACCGCGCCACGTGTCACCCTGGCCGTCGGCACCCTCGGGGTGGTCGCCGACCAGTTCACCGTGGGCAACCTCGCCACCGTCCTGATCTTCACGGACCTGATGTACGCGGCCGTCGTCTACGGCAAGCCCGTCATGGCCCGGCGGCTCCCGGTACAAACCGGCCTGATCACCATCGCCGTCACCGTCGCCTCCGTGGCCTGGCTGCGCACCCCGCAGGCCCTGATGATCGGCGTGGTCACCGGCATCGTGTGCTTCGGCCCGGCCCTGACCGGCGCCACCCTGCGCAACCACCGCGAGGCCGCCGAGGCCGCCCGGCTGCGCGCCGAGCAGACCGCGCTGCTGGCCGAGATGGACCGCAGCCAGGCCGTCGTCGCCGAGCGCGCCCGGATGGCCCGCGAGCTGCACGACATGGTGGCCAACCACCTGTCCGCCATCGCCATCCACTCCACCGCCGCGCTCTCCATCGACTCCCCCGCGACGAGCCGGGAGGCCCTCGGGGTGATCCGGGAGAACAGCGTGCAGGGGCTGGCCGAAATGCGCCGGCTGATCGGGCTGCTGCGGGACGCGGGTGCGGAGCAGGAGGCGGCCGCCACACCCTCCCTCGGCGGGCTCGACGCCCTGCTGGGGCAGGCCCGTGTCAACGGCGCCGCGAGCGGGCTGGACTTCGTACTCCTCGACGACCGGCCGCCCGGGGATCCGCTGCCGGCCCCCGTGGAGCTGGCGGCGTACCGGATCGTCCAGGAGTCGCTGACGAACGCCCTCAAGCACGCCGCCCCGGGCACGGTCCGGGTCCGCGTGAGCCGCGACGGCGCGGCCGGGGGGCTGCTGACCGTACGGGTGGACTCCCCGTACGGGAACCGCCCGGGCCCCCGCGCCCCGGGCTCGGGAGCCGGGCTGATCGGCATGCGCGAGCGGACGGAACTGCTGGGCGGGGAGTTCACGGCGGGACGGGACGGATCGGTGTGGCTGGTGCGGGCGGATCTGCCCGCGGACGAGAAGGCGGTGGCGGAATGAGCATCCGGGTCGTGGTGGCCGAGGACCAGAGCGCGGTACGGGCGGGCCTGGTGCTGATCCTGCGCAGCGCGGGCGACATCGAGGTCGCGGGCGAGGCGGCGGACGGGGAGGAGGCGGTGCGCCTGGCGCGGGAGCTGCGGCCGGATCTCGTCCTCATGGACGTGCAGATGCCGCGGCTCGACGGGGTGTCGGCGACCCGCCAGGTGGTCGCGGAGGGGCTGGCCGACGTCCTGGTGCTGACCACCTTCGATCTGGACGAGTACGTGTTCGGCGCCCTGCGGGCGGGGGCCGCGGGCTTCCTGCTGAAGAACGCGGAAGCGGCGGAGCTGATCGAGGCCGTACGGACCGTCGCGCGCGGGGAGGGTCTGATCGCCCCGGCCGTGACCCGGCGGCTGATCGCCGAGTTCGCGACTCCGCGGCCCGTGAAGGCCTCCGTGGCGCCGGAGACGGCCGCGGCGGTGGCCTCGCTGACGCGGCGGGAGCGGGAGGTGCTCGGCTGCCTGGGCGAGGGGCTGTCGAACGCGGAGATCGCGGTACGGCTGCAGATGGCGGAGGCGACGGTGAAGACACACGTCAGCAGGCTGCTGGGGAAGCTCGAGCTGCGCAGCCGGGTCCAGGCGGCCGTACTGGCCCAGGAGTTGGGCCTCTAGCGGACTCCTGGAGTGAAGGTCTGGACCTCTTGACGGTTGGTCCAGACCTTTCTACGCTCGCGGCAACTGTGGTGAGCGTGCCATGACAAGCGTGCTCACGGGCGGCGCAGGTCCCACCCCCATGTCGTGATCGGCCCCACGGCCACGACGGACCTACGGAGGAGCACCCTTGAGCACAGCACCCCCACCCCGCATCCGTCTGTTCAGAAGGCTCGCCGCGACCGTGGCCGCCTTCGCCCTGCCGATCGCCGGACTCGTGGCCCTGGCCGGCCCCGCCCAGGCCGCCGCCTCCGCGACGGCCACGTACCAGAAGGTCTCCGACTGGGGCACCGGCTTCGAGGGCAAGTGGACGGTGAAGAACACCGGCACCACCACCCTCACCAGCTGGACCGTGGAGTGGGACTACCCCTCCGGCACGACGGTCACCTCCGCTTGGGACGCCACCGTCACCAGCTCCGGCACCCACTGGACCGGCAAGAACGTCGGCTGGAACGGCACCCTCGCCCCCGGTGCCACGATCAGCTTCGGCTTCAACGGCGCCGGCTCCGGCGCCCCCAGCGGCTGCAAGGTCAACGGCGGCTCCTGCGACGGCGGCTCGACCCCCACCGACAGCCCGCCCTCGGCCCCCGGCACCCCCACCGCCAGCGGGGTCACCAACACCTCGCTGACCATCGGCTGGGCCGTGGCCACCGACGACAAAGGCGTCAAGAACTACGACGTCTACCGCGGCGGCGCCAAGGTCGCGACGGTCACGGGCACGAGCTACACCGACTCCGGCCTGACCAAGGGCACGACGTACACCTACAGCGTCGTCGCCCGCGACACCGCCGACCAGACGGGCCCTGCCTCCGGCTCCGTCTCGGTCACCACGACCGGCGGCACCAATCCCCCGGACCCGGGCGGCAAGGTCAAGCTCGGTTACTTCACCGAGTGGGGCGTCTACGGGCGCAACTACCACGTGAAGAACCTGGACACCTCCGGCTCCGCCGCGAAGATCACCCACATCAACTACGCGTTCGGCAACGTCCAGGGCGGCAAGTGCACCATCGGTGACGCCTACGCCGACTACGACAAGGCCTACACCGCCGACCAGAGCGTCGACGGCGTCGCCGACAACTGGGACCAGCCGCTGCGCGGCAACTTCAACCAGCTGCGCAAGCTCAAGGCGAAGTACCCGAACATCAAGGTGCTGTGGTCCTTCGGCGGCTGGACCTGGTCCGGCGGCTTCGGCCAGGCCGCGGCGAACCCGGCCGCCTTCGCCGACTCCTGCTACAGCCTGGTCGAGGACCCGCGCTGGGCGGACGTCTTCGACGGCATCGACATCGACTGGGAGTACCCGAACGCCTGCGGCCTGTCCTGCGACACCAGCGGCGCCGCCTCCCTGAAGAACGTACTGTCCGCGCTGCGCACCAAGTTCGGCAGCAGCAACCTGGTGACCGCCGCGATCTCCGCCGACGGCTCCAACGGCGGCAAGCTCGACCTCGCCGATTACGCGGGCGCCTCCCAGTACGTCGACTTCTACAACGTCATGACCTACGACTTCTTCGGCGCGTGGGACGCCCAGGGCCCGACCGCCCCGCACTCCCCGCTCACCTCGTACGCCGGCATCCCGATCGCCGGCTTCAACTCCGAGGCCGCCATCACCAAGCTCAAGGGCAAGGGCATCGCCGGCTCCAAGCTCAACCTCGGCATCGGCTTCTACGGCCGCGGCTGGACCGGCGTCACGCAGGCCGCCCCCGGCGGCGCCGCCACCGGGCCCGCACAGGGCACCTACGAGCAGGGCATCGAGGACTACAAGGTGCTGAAGGGCAGCTGCCCGGCCACCGGGACCGTCGCCGGCACGGCCTACGCCAAGTGCGGCAGCAACTGGTGGAGCTACGACACCCCCGCCACCATCGCCGGGAAGATGAGCTGGACCAAGCAGCAGGGCCTCAGGGGCGCCTTCTACTGGGAGTTCAGCGGCGACACGGCGAACGGCGAGCTCGCCAACGCGGTTCACACCGGTCTCCAGTGAGGTCATAACCAGTTCGGCCACGCACCGGACCGGTGAACGACGAAGCCGGGGAGACAGGGTCCGCCCCCCGTCTCCCCGGCTTCTTCACGTCATACGGCCTGCGTCAGGCCACGTTCACCCGCTGGCCTGGAGGCGCCGCCTCCAGCCAGGCCAGGAAACCGGTCAGTGCGTCCTCGCTCATCGCCAGTTCCAGGCGGGTCCCGCGGTGGACACAGCCGAGCACGACGGCGTCGGACAGCAGCGCCAGCTCCTCCTCGCCCTCGGGGGCGCGGCGGGCGACCACCTCGATGGAGGAGCGCTCCAGCAGCCGGCGCGGCCGCGGGGAGTACGAGAAGACGCGGAACCACTCGATGCGGTCACCGCTGTAGCGGGCGACCCCGTACACCCAGCCCTTGCCGGAGATGTCGGGTTCCTCGGACACGCCCCAGCGCAGGCTGCAGTCGAAGGTGCCGCCGGAACGCTGGATGAGTCTGCGGCGCAGTCCGAAGACAAACAGCCCGATCACCACCAGGGCTACGACCAGGCCGCTCACAAGCAGAGCGAGGAGCATCTTCACCGACCTCCTCGCTCATCGAATACGCACCAACGAAAAACGGACGTACATCGCCTCAGCCGCGACCCGGTCTGGAAAATTCCAGCACGGACCGCGGCTGAGGTCGCACACTCTTCGGTACGGGGCTCAGTGCCCCGTTACCGCGCGCAGCCGGACATCGGCGCGACGCTCGGCGGCCGCATCGGCCTCCGACTTCGCGCGCTCCAGTGCCCGCTCCGCCCGCTGGACGTCAATCTCGTCAGCAAGCTCGGCGATCTCGGCCAGCAGGGACAGCTTGTCGTCCGCGAACGAGATGAAACCGCCGTGCACCGCGGCGACGACAGTGTTGCCGTCGCTGGTGCGGATGGTCACCGGGCCCGATTCCAGCACACCGAGAAGCGGCTGGTGACCGGGCATGACGCCGATGTCGCCGGACGTGGTGCGGGCGACAACAAGGGTGGCCTCGCCGGACCAGACATTGCGGTCCGCCGCGACCAGCTCGACGTGCAGCTCAGCAGCCAAGGTGGCTCCTCGGGTCACCACCCGGCGGGTCAGCCGGGTGTTGGGTCAAATTCTAATGGGCGTGGGGAGAGGGACGGGACACACCCGCCCCTCTCCGTCAGTCAGCTGTGCTCGCGAGGAGCGCGGCTTCAGGAGACGCCCAGCTCCTTGGCGTTGGCCTTCAGGTCCTCGATGCCACCGCACAGGAAGAACGCCTGCTCGGGGAAGTGGTCGTAGTCGCCGTCGCAGATCGCGTTGAACGCCACGATCGACTCCTCGAGCGGAACGTCCGAACCGTCGACGCCGGTGAACTGCTTGGCGACGTGGGTGTTCTGCGACAGGAAGCGCTCGACGCGACGGGCACGGTGGACAACGAGCTTGTCCTCCTCGCCCAGCTCGTCGATACCGAGGATCGCGATGATGTCCTGGAGGTCCTTGTACTTCTGGAGGATCCCCTTGACGCGCATCGCCGTGGCGTAGTGGTCCGCCGCGATGTACCGCGGGTCGAGGATGCGGGACGTCGAGTCCAGCGGGTCCACGGCCGGGTAGATGCCCTTCTCGGAGATCGGACGGGAAAGAACCGTCGTCGCGTCGAGGTGGGCGAAGGTGGTCGCCGGCGCCGGGTCGGTCAGGTCGTCCGCGGGGACGTAGATCGCCTGCATCGAGGTGATCGAGTGACCACGGGTCGAGGTGATGCGCTCCTGGAGGAGACCCATCTCGTCGGCCAGGTTCGGCTGGTAACCCACCGCGGAGGGCATACGGCCGAGCAGGGTCGACACCTCGGAACCCGCCTGGGTGTACCGGAAGATGTTGTCGATGAAGAACAGCACGTCCTGCTTCTGCACATCGCGGAAGTACTCCGCCATGGTCAGACCGGCAAGCGCGACGCGAAGACGCGTGCCCGGCGGCTCGTCCATCTGGCCGAAGACGAGCGCCGTCTTGTCGATGACGCCGGAGTCGGCCATCTCCTCGATGAGGTCGTTGCCCTCACGGGTACGCTCACCGACGCCCGCGAAGACCGACACACCGTCGTGGTTGTTGGCGACGCGGTAGATCATTTCCTGGATCAGAACGGTCTTGCCGACACCGGCACCACCGAACAGACCGATCTTTCCACCCTTGACGTACGGGGTGAGAAGGTCGATGACCTTGACGCCGGTCTCGAACATCTCGGTCTTCGACTCGAGCTCGTCGAAGCGAGGGGCCTTGCGGTGGATCGGCCAGCGCTCGGTGACCTCGGCGTTCGCCTCGGGGTAGTTCAGCACCTCACCGAGGGTGTTGAACACCTTGCCCTTGGTGAAGTCACCGACGGGGACGGTGATGCCCTCGCCCGTGTCGGTCACCGGGGCCTGGCGGACCAGACCGTCGGTCGGCTGCATCGAGATGGTACGGACGAGGCCGTCACCCAGGTGCTGCGCGACCTCGAGGGTCAGGGTCTTGAGCTTGCCGTCCTCGGCCGGGTCTGCGACCTGGACCTTGAGGGCGTTGTAGATCTCGGGCATGGCGTCGACGGGGAACTCCACGTCGACGACCGGGCCGATGACCCGGGCGACGCGGCCCGTGGCGGCGGCCGTCTCAACAGTGGTCGTCATTACTTGTCACTCCCCGCGGTCGCGTCAGCCATGGCGCTCGCGCCACCGACGATCTCGCTGATTTCCTGGGTGATTTCGGCCTGGCGGGCCGCGTTGGCAAGCCGGGAGAGGCTCTTGATGAGATCCCCGGCGTTGTCGGTGGCCGACTTCATCGCGCGGCGGCGGGCGGCGTGCTCGGAAGCGGCCGACTGCAGCAGTGCGTTGTAGATGCGGCTTTCGACGTATCGCGGCAGCAGGGCGTCGAGGACGTCCTCCGCCGACGGCTCGAAGTCGAACAGCGGAAGGATCTCGCCCTTCGTACCGCTCTCCTCCGCAGCCTTGTCGAGGCTGAGCGGCAGCATCCGGCCGTCGACCGGGTTCTGCGTCATCATCGACACGAATTCCGTGTAGACGATGTGCAGCTCGTCGACGCCACCCTCGGCCGTCTCCGTCTGGATGGCTTCGATCAGCGGCCCGGCGACGCGCTTGGCGTCGGCGTAGGCCGGGCTGTCGGTGAAGCCGGTCCACGAATCCGCGACCTTGCGCTCGCGGAAGCCGTAGTAGGCCAGACCCTTACGGCCGACGATGTAGGTGTCGACCTCCTTGCCCTCGCCGCGCAGCCGCTCGGTGAGCCGCTCCGCCTGCTTGATGGCGTTGGAGGAGTAGCCGCCGGCCAGACCGCGGTCGCTCGTGATGAGCACGATCGCGGCACGGCTCGGCTGCTCGACCTCGGTCGTCAGGGCGTGCTTGGTGTTCGAACCGGTCGCCACCGCGGTCACCGCACGGGTGAGCTCGGTCGCGTACGGCATCGACGCCGCCACCTTGCGCTGCGCCTTGACGATGCGCGAGGCGGCGATCATCTCCATCGCCTTGGTGATCTTCTTGGTCGCCGTGATGGCACGGATGCGACGCTTGTAGACCCGGAGCTGCGCTCCCATGAGTCAGGTCCCTTCCGTCGTCACTTGGAGACGTTGACGGCCGGTGCGTCCTCGCCCAGGAGCTTGCCGTCCGAGGTCTCGAACTGGCGCTTGAAGCCGGCGATGGCGTCCGCGATGGAGGACAGGGTGTCGTCCGACATCTTGCCGCCGTCCGCGATGGAGGTCAGGAGGTCCTTGCGCTCGCGGCGCAGGTGCTCCAGCAGCTCCGACTCGAAGCGGCGGATGTCGTTGACCGGGACGTCATCCATCTTGCCGGTGGTGCCGGCCCAGACGGAGACGACCTGCTCCTCGACGGGCATCGGCTGGTACTGGCCCTGCTTCAGCAGCTCGACCAGGCGCTTGCCGCGCTCCAGCGAGGACTTCGAGGCGGCGTCCAGGTCGGAACCGAAGGCGGCGAACGCCTCCAGCTCACGGTACTGGGCGAGGTCCAGACGCAGACGGCCGGAAACCTGCTTCATGGCCTTGTGCTGGGCGGAGCCACCGACGCGGGAGACCGAGATACCGACGTTCAGCGCCGGGCGCTGGCCCGCGTTGAACAGGTCGGACTCCAGGAAGCACTGGCCGTCGGTGATGGAGATGACGTTGGTCGGGATGAACGCCGACACGTCGTTCGCCTTGGTCTCGACGATCGGCAGACCGGTCATCGAACCGGCACCCATGTCGTCGGACAGCTTCGCGCAGCGCTCCAGCAGACGGGAGTGCAGGTAGAAGACGTCACCCGGGTAGGCCTCGCGGCCCGGCGGGCGGCGCAGCAGCAGCGACACGGCGCGGTAGGCGTCGGCCTGCTTCGACAGGTCGTCGAAGATGATCAGGACGTGCTTGCCGGCGTACATCCAGTGCTGGCCGATGGCGGAACCGGTGTACGGCGCCAGGTACTTGAAGCCGGCCGGGTCGGACGCCGGGGCGGCGACGATCGTCGTGTACTCGAGCGCGCCGGCGTCTTCCAGGGCGCCGCGGACCGACGCGATGGTCGAGCCCTTCTGGCCGATGGCGACGTAGATGCAGCGAACCTGCTTGTTCACGTCGCCCGAGCGCCAGTTGTCGCGCTGGTTGATGATCGTGTCGACGGCCAGAGCGGTCTTACCCGTCTGACGGTCGCCGATGATCAGCTGACGCTGACCACGGCCGACGGGCACCATGGCGTCGATGGCCTTGTAGCCGGTCTGCATGGGCTCGTGCACCGACTTACGGACCATGACGCCCGGAGCCTGCAGCTCCAGGGCGCGACGGCCTTCGGTCGCGATCTCGCCGAGACCGTCGATCGGGTTGCCGAGCGGGTCGACGACGCGGCCGAGGTAGCCCTCGCCGACGCCGACGGAGAGCACCTCACCGGTGCGCTGCACCGGCTGGCCCTCCTCGATACCGCTGAACTCGCCGAGGACGACCGCACCGATCTCGCGCTCCTCGAGGTTGAGGGCGAGACCGAGGGTGCCGTCCTCGAACTTCAGCAGCTCGTTCGCCATGGCGGAGGGCAGGCCCTCCACCTTCGCGATGCCGTCGCCGGCAACGCTGACCGTTCCGACCTCCTCGCGCGAGGCCGCGTCCGGCTGGTACGACTGGACAAAGTTCTCCAGTGCGTCCCGGATCTCCTCCGGCCGGATCGTGAGCTCCGCCATCTGGGTTCCCTGCTCTCCTTGTTGGGCCTGAAGCTTCTTAGGGGTCTGGGGGCGACCCCCAGGAATCTTCTGCAAGTTCTGCACGGCCCAACCGGGCCGCTGGAAATGCGTTGTTCTATTGGTGGCTGGTCAGCCGGCCATGCGGCGCGACGCCTCGGCGAGGCGGTCCGCGATGGTGCCGTCGATGACCTCGTCGCCGACTCGCACCGAGATCCCGCCGAGGACCTCGGGGTCCACGTCGAGGTTCAGGTGCATCTGGCGGCCGTACAGCTTGGCCAGCACCGCGCCGAGACGCGCCTTCTGCACGTCGCTGAGCGGAACCGCGCTGGTCACGGTGGCGACCATGCGGTCACGACGCTCGGCGGCGAGCTTGGAAAGGGACTCGAGTCCCGCTTCCAGGCTACGTCCACGCGGGTGCGTGACGAGACGCGTGACGAGACGCGCGGTGACGGCGTTCGCCTTGCCGCCGAGCAGGCTGTCCAGCAGCGTGCTCTTGGCGGCGACGGTGGCCGCCCGATCGGTCAGCGCGGCACGCAGCTCGGTGTTCGAGGCGACGATCCGGCCGAAGCGGAACAGCTCGTCCTCGACGTTGTCGAGCGCGCCCGCCTGCTGGGCCGCCGTGAGGTCGGCGGTGGCCGCCAGCTCCTCGAGCGAGTCCACCAGGTCGCGGGACTGCGACCAGCGGGACCGGGCCATGCCCGACACCAGGTCGAGGGTTTCCCCGTCGACCTGGGTACCCAGCAGTCGACGCACCAGCTCGGCCTTGGCCTCGCCGGACTGCGCCGGGTCCGTGATGACCCGACGCAGCGAGACCTCACGGTCGAGCAGCGCGGTGACGGCAGCCAGCTCACCGGCGAGCTTCGCCGCGTCGACGGACGTGTTGTCCGTCAGCGCGTCGAGACGCTCGCGCGCGGAGGCCAGCGCCTCGCGGCTCGCTCCGTTCATCGGGCCGCCTCGGCCTTCTCCTCGAGCTCGCCGAGGAAGCGGTCGATCGTGCGGCTCTGCCGGGCGTGGTCCTCGAGGGACTCGCCGACGAGCTTTCCGGCCAGGTCGGTGGCGAGCTTGCCCACGTCCTGACGCAGTGCCTGCGAGGCAGCCTTGCGGTCGGCCGCGATCTGGGCGTGGCCGGCAGCGATGATCTCCTCACGCTGCCGCTGGCCCTCTGCGCGCAGTTCTTCCTTGAGCGCAGTGCCCTGCTCCAGCGCTTCCTGGCGCAGGCGCGCGGCCTCGTGCCGGGCTTCGGCGAGCTGGGCCTTGTACTGCTCCAGCACGCTCTGGGCCTCGGTCTGAGCGGCTTCCGCCTTTTCGATACCGCCCTCGATGGTCTCGCGACGCTCTTCCAGAACCTTGTTGATGTTCGGGAGGAGCTTCTTCGCGAGGAAACCGAAGACGATGACGAAGGCGATCAGACCGATGACCAGCTCGGGGATCGGCGGGATGAGGGGGTTTTCCGCCTCTTCCGCCGCGAGCTGAACCAGAGGGTTCACATCAGTGCCTTCCGTCTAAAGGGTCTGTTCGCTACCGGATCAGCTGGTCGGGTAGACGAACGGCATGACCAGACCGATGAGGGCGAGCGCCTCACAGAAGGCGAAACCGAGGATCTGGTTGGCGCGGATCAGGCCGGCGGCCTCGGGCTGGCGGGCCAGGGCCGAGGTGCCGTTACCGAAGATGATGCCGACGCCGACGCCGGGGCCGATGGCGGCGAGGCCGTAGCCGATCGAGCCGAGGTTGCCCTTGATTTCGACGCCAGCGGCGAGGGTCTGCGCGAGAGCGGACATGCCGGTTCTTCCTTCTCTTTCATGGACCGGTGGGGGTTGGCCACCGGACGTCTGATGGTTTGGGGGTGGGCGGTCAGTGGTGCTCGGCGACGGCGCCCTGGATGAAGCTGCAGGCCAGCAGCACGAAGACGTAGGCCTGGACAGCCTGGATGAAGAGCTCGAACGCGGTCATGACGATGACCATCACGAACGACACACTCGCGTAGGCAATGCCGATGCCGTTCAGCAGGTACCAGCTGGCGATCGTGAAGAGCAGCAGCAGGGTGTGACCGGCGAACATGTTCGCGAACAGACGGACCGCGTGCGTGAACGGGCGGACGATCACGTTCGAGAAGAACTCGATGAGCATGACCAGCGGCAGGATCCCGCCGAGCGACTTGTCGTAGCCCGTGAGGTTCTTGAGACCGCCGACGAACCCGTGACGCTTGAACGTGACCGACATCCACATGAAGTAGATGACGAGAGCCAGGGCGGCCGGGTACGCGATGACCGAGGTCACCGGGAACTGGGCGAGCGGGATGATCGACCAGAGGTTCATCATCCAGACGAAGAAGAAGGTCGCCACCATGAAGGGGACGTACTTCTCGCCTTCCTTCCTGCCCAGCGTCTCGTAGACGATGCCGCGGCGCACGAAGTCGTAGCCGGCCTCGCCGACCATCTGGAGCTTTCCGGGAACCAGCTTCGGCTTGCGGAATGCCGCCCAGAAGAATCCGACGATGACGACGGTCCCGAGCAGGGCGAGCAGCATCGTCTTGTTGAAGTAGACGTTGCTGTTCGCGTCGCCGAAGATCGGCTCGAACATGAACGAGTGCAGGCCAGGAGCCGGGAAGCCACAGCCGTCGAAGATGTGGCAATCGGTCTCGAAGGCGAGCACCTGCGTCGGGTCAGCACTCACCGCGGGCTCCTTCAGCGTGGCGCATAGGTACGGCAACCTCGTTGTGTCGGCGCGGCGCGCAGCCGCGGTTCGGCACGGGACTGGTCTTACGGATGTGGGGGCGGCTTGCAGGCATAGAGCCTCGCGATTGAGCAGGCGTCAGCTCAGATGCCCGCGCCCGCGATGCCGCAGTTGGCACCGGACGATAGCAGGATCTCGAACGAGCACTTATTCCGCCCCTACCGTTCACGACGAGGACCCCGTGTTTTCGGGCTTGTCACCCTTGTCACCCTTGGCGGCTTCGGGCTCGACGTAAAGGATCTTGGCCTTCATGTGCGCGCGCGCTTGCGCAGCGATCCAGACAAGCGTCGCTGCGACGAGTGTGATCGCGAATGCCTTGGGGTTGAACAACGTCGTGTCTCGGAAGACGGCGACGAAGACGAAGAGCAGCAGAATCTGGGTCGTGTACAGGACGAGACCCATCATCTGAAACAGATGCGGCAGCGATCGTGCCGTGCGTTGCAGGACGACGAAGCCGATCCCCATGAAAAGAATCACGACCAGAGTCGCAATGACAGCCCCGATCGCCCCCTTGCTGCCCGCGACGACACCGCTGACGATTGCGGCGATGGCGCCGGCGACGGCAGTGGGTACAGCGGTGTGCAGAAGGGATCGGGCGTCATCGGACAGCATGGCGCATGGCTCCGCGTGGTGGTGGGGGTATACGGGACTCGTACGGGACGAGCGTAAGCCCGGGCCGAGATCGAGCCTCGGGCCAATGGACCGTCGCACTACGGTCCTTCGGCTCTGTCGCCGGGTTTAGTGAACGGTATCACAAACTATTTGATGAGAGCTTTACCTGCGAAGTGTGCTGACTGTCACACATGAGAGCTAACCCGCCCGTGTGTGCGCGACAAGCCGCCGTTGTGTGTGCTAAAGGACGCCCATGTCGGACATGCGCTGCGGCCGTCAGCGCGTCGACTCCGCCTTACGCCGGTCGGGGAAGCGCGAACGGGGGCCTACCGCGGTCGCTCCGTTGACGCCCGAGACGCCGACCCTGACCGGCCTGGCGGGCTCCGGCTCGCGACCCGAGGCATCCTGCGCGGCCGCCTCGGCGGCGCGCTCCGCGTGCCGGTAGCGGGGCGGGACCAGACCCTCGGCCCACCGCGGGGCGCGCGGGGTGAAGCGCGGCAGGAGCAGCAGGATCAGGCCCACCGCGCTCAGCGCGACGATGGCGAGCACGATCCACATCGAGGCGGAGTGCACCGAATAGGCCACCGCGCCGAAGGCGATCAGCCCCGACCAGAAGTACATGATCATCACCGCACGGCTGTGCGAATGCCCGAGTTCCAGCAGCCGGTGGTGCAGGTGCCCGCGGTCGGCCGCGAAGGGCGACTGGCCCTTCCACGTACGCCGCACGATGGCCAGGATCAGGTCCGCCATCGGGATCGCAATGATCGTCAGCGGGAGCAGAAGCGGAATGAAGACCGGGAGCATCGCGTGCGTGGCGTTGCGCTCGCCGCCGGCGAACAGGGCCATGGTGTCCGGGTCCACCTGCCCGGTGATCGAGATCGCGGAGGCGGCGAGCACCAGCCCGATCAGCATCGATCCGGAGTCGCCCATGAAGATCCGGGCCGGATGCATGTTGTGCGGCAGGAAGCCCAGGCACATGCCCATCAGGATCGCGGCGAACAGCGTCGCGGGCGCGGCCGCCTCGATCCCGTAGCCGAACCAGATCCGGTACGAGTACAGGAAGAACGCCGCGGCTGCGATGCAGACCATGCCGGCGGCCAGGCCGTCGAGGCCGTCCACGAAGTTCACCGCGTTGATGGTGATCACCACGAGGGCCACGGTGAGCAGGTTGCCCTGCCACTGGGTCAGCGCGACCGTCCCGATGCCCGGGACGGGGATCCACAGCATCGTCAGACCCTGCATGACCATCACACCGGCGGCGATCATCTGCGCGCCGAGCTTGATCAGGGCGTCGATCTCGAACTTGTCGTCGAGCACGCCGATCAGCCAGATCAGGGCCGCTCCGGAGAGCAGCGCCCGCGGTTCGTTCGACAGCTCGAAGACGCCGTTGAGGCTGCGCAGGTGGTCGGCGACCAGCAGCCCCGCGCACAGTCCGCCGAACATGGCGATGCCGCCGAGCCGCGGAGTGGGCTCGCGGTGCACGTCGCGGGCGCGGATCTCCGGCATTGCACCGGCCGCGATCGCGAACTTCCGCACGGGCCCGGTGAGCAGGTAGGTCACCGCGACCGTGACGCAAAGCGTCAGCAGATATTCACGCACGGGCTGCCCCAGATGTATCGCCGGCCATCTCAGCCCCACACATTAGCTGCGATGTACCCCTCACCGAGGACGCGAGGGGGCGGTATCCCGGTTGCGGTACGCCCCGCTTGTCCGCCTTACGCCCCGTACGGGGGAAATCCGCGCGTCAGCTCGGCCACTTCCGCGCGGGGGTTCGCCGGTTCCCCGCGCAGTGCGGCGGTGAACAGGGCGGCGATCCGGGCCATCTCGGGCTCCCGCATGCCCTGGGTGGTGACGGCCGCCGTACCGAGCCGGATGCCGCGCTGGTCCCCGTACGGGAGGGCGCAGGTGTCCAGCACGATGCCTGCGGCGGCGAGCCGGCCGCGGGCGGTCGCACCGTCGATGCCGAGCGGGGCCGGGTCGGCGGTGATCAGATGGGTGTCGGTGCCGCCCGTCGTCACCGCGAAGCCGTTGGCCGCGAGCGCATCGGCCAGCACCCGGGCGTTGGCCACCACCCGATGGGCGTACGTGGTGAACGCGGGCGCCGCGGCCTCGCCGAAGGCCACCGCCTTGGCGGCGATGGTGTGCATCTGGGCGCCCCCCTGTGTGAAGGGGAACACCGCCCGGTCGATCCGCTCGGCGAACTCGGCGCCGCACAGGACCATCCCGCCGCGCGGGCCGCGCAGCACCTTGTGGGTCGTCGCGCAGACGATGTCGGCGTACGGGACGGGGCTGGGCGCGGCCCCGCCCGCGACGAGCCCGATCGGATGGGCGGCGTCCGCAATGAGGTAGGCCCCGACCTCGTCGGCGATCTCCCGGAACACCGAGTACTCCGGGTGCCGCGAGTAGGAGATCGACCCGCAGACGATCGCCTTGGGCCGGTGCGCCCGCGCCAGCTCCTGCACCTGCCGGTAGTCGATGAGGCCGCTCTCGGCATCGACCCCGTACCCGACGAAGTCGAACCAGCGTCCGGAGAAGTTGGCCGGCGAACCGTGGGTGAGGTGCCCGCCGTACGGGAGCCCCATCGCCAGCACCGTGTCCCCGGGCCGCAGCAGAGCGGCGTACGCGGCCAGCACGGCGGCGGAACCGGAATGCGGCTGCACGTTGGCGTGCTCGACCCCGAACAGCGCGCGGGCCCGCTCGACGGCCAGCCCTTCGGCGAGGTCCGCGTACTCGCAGCCGCCGTGGTACCGATGGCCGGGATAACCCTCGGCGTACTTGTTGGCGAGCGCCGAGCCGAGCGCTGCCAGCACGGCGGGCGAGGTGAAGTTCTCGGCGGCGCTCAGCTGCAGGGTGGTGGCCTGGCGCTGCGCCTCCCCTGCGAGCACGTCGGCCATCTGCGGATCCTGCTGCCGCAGCAGGTCCGTGGGCGGGGTGATGACGCTCATGGCGACTCCCAGTGGCCGGTCCCGGATAGGCCCACTCTAGGCCCGGGGCCCTGATCCCGCCCTGCGGAGAAGCCCGTCAGCGCCGGGTCGTGACGCCCGTCAGGGCCGTGACCACCGGGTCGAGCGCCTGGTTGATCTCGTCGCCGATCGAGCGGAAGAAGGTGATCGGCGCCCCGTACGGGTCGTACACCTCGTCCGCGTCCGGCGAAGGTGCCAGCAGCCACCCGCGAAGCGCGGCCGCAGCCCGCACCAGGGCACGGGCCCGCTCGGCGACACCGTCGTCCAGCGGCGGCAGCGTGGCCGGATCTATGGCCCGCACCAGCCGCGTGAACTCCTTCAGCGTGAACGTCCGCAGCCCCGCCGAGTGCCCCATCGAGATGACCTGCGCACGGTGGTCGCGCGTAGCGGTCAGCACCAGGTCGGCGCGTATGACGTGCTCGTCGAGGAGCTCCCGCCCGGTGAAACCGGAGGCGTCCGCACCGAAGTCCGCGAGCACGGCCGCCGCGTTCGCCTCCATCGGGGCTCCCTCGTGGCCCCAGGTCCCCGCGCTCTCCACGATCAGGTCGCTCGCCGGGATGCCCCCCAGCCGGTGCGCCAGCGCATGCCGGGTCAGCCGCTCGGTGATGGGCGAGCGGCACACGTTGCCGGTGCTGACGTGGAGGATGCGGAAGGTGCCCCCTCCGGCCGCCGCCGGGTGGGAGTCCCCCCAGCCGTGGCTGCCGCCGGAGGTGTGCCCGCTTGCTATGCCACGCCCCTGAGGGCTCACGGGGCCACCTCGAGGTCGGGTACGACCTCCCGCAGCTGCTCGGCGGTCAGCGCCCCCTCGCGCAGCAGGACGGGAACCTTCCCGGTGACGTCGACGATCGACGACGGCTGGATCCCGGGCGTCGGACCGCCGTCCAGGTACACGGACACGGAGTCGCCCAGCATCTCGCGCGCCGCGTCGCAGTCCTCCGGCGCCGGGTGCCCGGACAGGTTCGCCGAGGACACGGCCATCGGGCCGACCTCGGTGAGCAGCTCGATGGCGACGGGGTGCAGCGGCATGCGGACGGCCACGGTGCCGCGGGTCTCCCCCAGGTCCCAGGCGAGCGAGGGCTGGTGCTTGGCAACCAGCGTCAGCGCGCCCGGCCAGAAGGCGTCGACGAGCTCCCAGGCCTGCTCGGAGAAGTCCGTGACGAGGCCGTGCAGGGTGTTCGGGGAGCCGATGAGCACCGGGGTCGGCATGTTGCGGCCGCGCCCCTTGGCGGCGAGCAGGTCACCGACGGCCTCTGCGCTGAAGGCGTCCGCGCCGATCCCGTAGAGGGTGTCGGTGGGCAGCACGACAAGCTCGCCGCGGCGCACGGCGGATGCGGCTTCACGCAGGCCCGTCTTGCGGTCCGTCGCGTCGTTGCAGTCGTATCGCCGGGCCATCAGCGGGACTCCTCGTGCAGCAGGGGGGTGGAGGGGTGGGTCGCGCCCGTCACGGCAGGGCCTTGCGGGCGGTGGCGAAGCGCGGGCGGTTGTTCAGGTCGGGATGGTCGGCGGCGTCGGCCCAGCCGCGCTCCTCCGCGAAGATCCACGGGACCTGCCCGCCCTGCGTGTCGGCGTGCTCGATGACGACGATGCCGCCCGGCCGCAGCAGCCGGTGCGCGGTGCGCTCGATGCCGCGGATGGTGTCGAGGCCGTCCTCACCGGAGAAGAGGGCCATCTCCGGGTCGTGGTCGCGGGCCTCGGGGGCCACGTACTCCCACTCGGTGAGCGGGATGTACGGCGGGTTCGAGATCACCAGGTCGACCTGCCCGTCCAGCTCGGGCAGCGCGCTCAGCGCGTCGCCCTGGTGGACGGTGACCCGGGAGCCCTCGGCGTTCTTGCGGGTCCACCGCAGGGCTTCCTCGGACAGCTCGACCGCGTGCACGCGCGAGCGCGGCACCTCCTGCGCCATGGCCAGCGCGATGGCGCCGGACCCGGTGCACAGGTCCACGATCAGCGGTTCGACGACGTCCATCGCCCGGACGGCGTGTATGGCCCAGTCCACCACCGACTCGGTCTCGGGCCGGGGCACGAAGACCCCGGGCCCGACCTGGAGCTCCAGGTACCGGAAGAAGGCGCGGCCGGTGATGTGCTGGAGCGGCTCGCGCGCCTCGCGGCGGGCGACGGCCTCCCAGTAGCGGGCGTCGAAGTCCGCGTCCTTGACGTGGTGCAGTTCCCCCCGCTTGACGCCGTGCACGAAGGCCGCGAGCTCCTCCGCATCGAAGCGCGGTGAGGGCACGCCGGCGGCGGCCAGCCGCTGGGTGGCCTGGGCCACCTCGGCAAGCAGCAAGTTCACGCTGGTCCTCCGGGCTGCTGTCGTACGGGGGTGGTGCGGGGGTGGAGCTGGTCAGGCGGGGATCAGTGCGCGGACGCCAGCTTGGCGGCCGAGTCCGCGTCGACGCAGGCCTGGATCATCGAATCGAGGTCGCCGTCGAGCACCTGGTCCAAGTTGTACGCCTTGAATCCGGTCCGGTGGTCCGAGATCCGGTTTTCCGGGTAGTTGTACGTACGGATCTTCTCGGAGCGGTCGACCGAGCGCACCTGGCTGCGGCGCACGTCGGAGGCCTCCTGCTCGGCGGCCTCCTGGGCCGCGGCCAGCAGGCGCGACCGGAGGATGCGCATCGCCTGCTCCTTGTTCTGGAGCTGGCTCTTCTCGTTCTGGCAGGAGGCGACCACACCGGTCGGGACGTGCGTGATGCGCACGGCCGAGTCGGTGGTGTTGACGGACTGGCCGCCGGGGCCCGACGAGCGGTACACGTCGATGCGGAGGTCGTTCATGTTGATCTCGACCTCGACCTCCTCGGCCTCCGGGGTGACGAGCACGCCGGCGGCGGAGGTGTGGATGCGGCCCTGGGACTCGGTGGCCGGAACACGCTGGACGCGGTGCACGCCGCCCTCGTACTTCATACGGGCCCAGACGCCCTGGCCGGGCTCGGTGGCACCGTTGCCGCCCTTGGTGCGGACGGAGACCTGGACGTCCTTGTAGCCGCCGAGCTCGGACTCGGTGGAGTCGATGATCTCGGTCTTCCAGCCCACGCGCTCTGCGTAGCGCAGGTACATGCGCAGCAGGTCGCCGGCGAACAGGGCGGACTCGTCGCCGCCCGCGCCCGCCTTGATCTCCAGGAGCACGTCCTTGTCGTCGCTGGGGTCGCGCGGGACGAGCAGCAGGCGGAGCTTCTCGGTGAGCTCCTCGCGCTGCGCGCTCAGTTCCTTCACCTCGGCCACGAAGTCGGGGTCGTCGGCCGCGAACTCCTTCGCCGTCTCGATGTCCTCGGCGGACTGCTTCCAGGCACGGAAGGTCGCGACGATCGGGGTCAGTTCCGCATAGCGCTTGTTGAGCTTGCGCGCGTTGGCCTGATCCGAGTGGACCGAAGGGTCGGCGAGCTTCTTCTCAAGGTCGGCGTGCTCGCCGACCAGTTCCTCGACCGCCTCGAACATCGGGGGCTCCTGGGGTGAAAAGTACGAAAAAGGGCTGCGGGACGACAAAGGCGCCGGTCCGGCTGCCCCCGTGTGGACAGGGTGCAGCCGGGGTCCGGCGCCGGGGGCTCGCTACTTCGAGCCGGCAGCCTTGCCGAAGCGGGCCTCGAAGCGGGCGACACGGCCACCGGTGTCGAGGATCTTCTGCTTGCCCGTGTAGAACGGGTGGCACTCGGAGCAGACCTCGGCACGGATGGTGCCCTCGGTCAGGGTGCTACGGGTGGTGAACGACGCGCCACAGGTGCAGCTGACCTGGGTCTCGACGTACTCGGGGTGAACATCGCGCTTCAAGGTGTCTCCTAGATTCGGGAGGGCGCCGGGTCGCAGGAGCCGAATTGCGCACTGCGTGAACCGGGGCCGACAGACCAGTCTGCCAGGACCGGGCTGCCTGTCAAAATTCTGAGGACGCCTCCCTCAACGGGGCGGGAGCGGCATCTATTCCGGCTTGTTGCAGGACGCCCCTGAGCAGGCCTTTTACGGCTGCTGGACGATCCCGCCGGCCGTTCCCTTGTCGCCCATCGAGTTGGCAGTGGCCTCGGCGGGGACCGGCTGGTCGGCCAGGAGGGCGCTCCAGACCATCTGGGACTCCTTGGTGAGCGGGGCGACGCGGTCGGTGTCGCGCGCGTCCACCGTCACAGGCAGCGTGATCATCTTCATGTTCTGGGCGTCGATGCCCTGGAGGCTCTGGGCGAAGCCCATGAGGGACTTCACGTCGCCGAGCGACTTGTCGGTGGTGAGCGCCTTGGTGCCGGTGTCGGCGAGGTCGAGCAGCCGCTTCGGGTTGTCGAAGATGCCGATGCCCCTGACCTGCTTGATCAGGGCCTTCATGAACGCCTGCTGGAGTTGTATTCGGCCCAGGTCGCTGCCGTCGCCGACGCTCTTGCGGGTCCGTACGAGGCCCAGGGCCTGCTCACCGTTCAGCTTGTTGGGGCCGGCCGGGAGGTCGAGGTGGCTCCCGTCGTCCTTGATGGGCTTGGTGGTGGTGAGCTGGACGCCGCCGAGGTTGTCGATGATCTTCTTGAAGCCCGTGAAGTCGACCTCGATGTAGTGGTCCATGCGGATCCCCGACATCTTCTCGACGGTCTTGACCGCGCAGGCGGCCCCGCCGATGGTGAACGACTCGTTGAACTGCGAGCGCGAGCTGCCGCGGTCGGTCTTGCCGTTGCCCAGCGTGCACGGCGGCCGGTTGACCATCGTGTCGCGCGGGATCGAGACGACGGTGGCCTGCTTGTGGCCCTCGTAGAGGTGGACGATCATCGCCGTGTCGGAGCGGGCCGAGCCGCCGTCGTCCCGGCCGTACTCGGAATTGGCGCCGCCGCGGGAGTCGGAGCCGAGGACGAGGATGTCCATCGAGCCGTTGTCCACGTTCTGCGGACGGTCCGTGCCGAGCGCCTGGTCGATGTCGACCGTCTTCAGGTTCCCGTTCAGGTGGAAGTAGAACCAGCCGAGACCCGCCCCGCCCAGGAGGACCACGCCGGCGGCGCTCCACGCGGCGATGACGAGGGCCTTGCGCCCCTTCGAGGGTTTCCGTCGGCGCCGGCCCGCGGCACGCCGGCCGCTGCCACTGCTGTCCTCGCTCATGCTCTCCTCAGTCCTGAATGCGTTCCCGGCCGGATGCCCGGCCCAGTGGCCTTCCCCGCACTGCCCTCTGACACAGACGGCCGAACGCCCCCCAGGGTTCCACGGCCGACGCGGGCCCCCTGCCACGTGCACCGCGGCGGCCGGGGCGGGAGGTGCGCGGCGTGGCACCGCGCCCACCTGCGGTTTCCCGGGGGGACGCACGCCGCGGCTGCGAGGTTCACGAAAACCGCGAGTGTGGCGAAGCTCGCACCTGCAAAAACGCGCAAAAACGCCCGAAAACACGCCGAAAACACGGAACCGCCCCCACCGCGTGTGCGGTGGGGGCGGCCTCGGTGATGCGGTGCGGCGACGGTCAGTCGTCGTTCTTGCCCGACGGGGTCGTCTTGGCGATCTGCATCAGGAACTCGGCGTTCGACTTCGTCTGCTTCATCTTGTCGAGCAGGAGCTCGATGGCCTGCTGCGAATCGAGCGCGTGCAGCACCCGGCGCAGCTTCCAGACGATGGCGAGCTCCTCGCTGTTGAGGAGGATCTCCTCCTTGCGGGTGCCCGACGGGTCGACGTCGACGGCCGGGAAGATGCGCTTGTCGGCGAGCTTGCGGTCGAGCTTGAGCTCCATGTTGCCGGTGCCCTTGAACTCCTCGAAGATCACCTCGTCCATGCGCGAGCCGGTGTCGACCAGCGCGGTGGCCAGGATGGTCAGCGAGCCGCCGTCCTCGATGTTGCGCGCGGCACCGAAGAAGCGCTTCGGCGGGTACAGCGCGGTCGAGTCGACACCACCGGACAGGATGCGGCCGGAGGCGGGAGCCGAGAGGTTGTACGCGCGGCCCAGACGGGTGATGGAGTCCAGCAGGACGACCACGTCGTGACCCAGCTCGACGAGGCGCTTGGCGCGCTCGATGGCCAGCTCGGCGACGGTGGTGTGGTCCTCGGCCGGGCGGTCGAAGGTCGAGGAGATGACCTCGCCCTTGACCGACCGCTGCATGTCGGTGACCTCTTCCGGACGCTCGTCGACCAGGACGACCATCAGGTGGCACTCGGGGTTGTTGACGGTGATCGCGTTGGCGATCGCCTGCATGATCATGGTCTTGCCGGTCTTCGGCGGGGCCACGATCAGGCCGCGCTGGCCCTTGCCGATCGGCGACACGAGGTCGATGATGCGGGTCGTCAGCACGCCCGGGTCGGTCTCCAGACGGAGCCGGTCCTGGGGGTACAGCGGGGTCAGCTTCTGGAACTCCGGTCGGCCGCGGCCGGATTCGGGCGCCATTCCGTTCACCGAGTCCAGACGCACGAGGGCGTTGAACTTCTCGCGGCGCTCGCCGTCCTTGGGCTGGCGCACGGCACCGGTGGTGTGGTCGCCCTTGCGCAGACCCGCCTTGCGGACCTGGGCGAGGGAGACGTACACGTCGTTGGGGCCGGGCAGGTAGCCCGAGGTCCGGATGAACGCGTAGTTGTCGAGGATGTCCAGGATGCCCGCGACGGGGATCAGGACGTCGTCGTCGGCGACCTGCGGCTCGCTCGGCGCGAACTCGTCGCGGCCACGACGGCCACGGCGGTCGCGGTAGCGGCCACGACGACCGCGACGACCGTCCTCGCCGTCGAAGTCGTCCTGCGGGCCGTTGTCCTGGGGGCCCTGACGGTCCTGACGGCCCTGCTGCTGACGGTCCTGACGGCCGCCCTGCTGCTGGCGGTCCTGACGGTCGCCCTGCTGCTGGCGGTCCTGCCGGTCGGCACGGCCGCCGCCCTGGCCACCCTGGCCGCCACCCTGACCCTGGCCGGCCTGGCCCTGGCCCGGGGCGCCCTGGCCCGGCTCGTCGGTCTTGGCACCGCGGTCGCGGCGGTCACGCTGGCGGTCGCCGCGCTCGGCACGGTCCCCGCGGTCGCGGCGGTCACGCCTGCCGCGGCCCTCGCCCTCCTGGGCGGGCGCGGAGACGGCGGTCGCGGCCTCGGCCTTGACCTCGGCCGGCGCGGTCGCGGTGGTGGTGGCGGTCTCGGTCTTCGCCTCGACCTGCACGGCGGCGGGGGCCGCGGTCTCCGGGCTGCCGGAGGGGGCCGTGGCCCGACGGCGGCGACGCTCGCCGGCCGGGGCGTCGTCGCTGGCCGGCTGGCCCGGGATCTCGATCTGCGCCTGCGCGGCAGGCTTCTCGGCGGGCGCCTCGGCGGCGGCCTCACCCGTACGGGCCTTGCTGGTGGCGCGGCGCTTCGGCTTGGCCTCGGCGGCGTCTGCGGCGGGAGCCGCGGCCTTGGGGGCACCACTGCCCGCCTGCGCCTCCTTGATGACCTCGATCAGCTGGCTCTTGCGCATCCGCGCGGTGCCCCTGATACCGAGGCCCGACGCGACCTGCTGCAGCTCGGCCAGGACCATGCCCTCGAGGCCGGTGCCGGAGCGGCGCCGCCGTCCGGCAGTGGTCGCCGCGGCGCCCGCGGCGGGGGCACTGGTGTCGACATTGGTGTCGGCAGCGCCCATCAGATCGGTGGTGTCGCTCACGAAGGGTCCTTCCCTGGAGCGGACGTCGGCCTGTCTGGCTCGGCGACCGGTTGTGCTGTCCGACAACGGACCATTACCTGATGGGTCATGGACCGCGGCCGGGGCGGTGGTCCGCCGATAGAGATACGGCGGAGAGAAACGTGCATGGGTGGTTCCGGCGAGAAGCCCCCGAGCTGGAAGCGTGGGAATGTCACGCCGATTCCGGAGCGTGCTCGAAACTGCTGGAAGTGATCAAAGCAGTCGGGGAGGCTCCCGGAAGAAAGGTGGTCCCGAATGGGGACACTGAGCACCGAGCCATGGCGGCTTCGGCTGCACACTTGAGAGTAACACTACCGGATCCAACAGATATTCCCCCTCTCAATCACCGGCAATCGCGCCTTCCGCGCGGGCGGCCTGCCCTGACCGCCCGCCCCTGGCGGGTATGCCCATACGGCCTAGCCGCCCTGGGTGCCCAGCGGAAGTACGCTCGCGCCCGCGGCGTCGAGGGCGAGCCGGTTCGCCGCCCATCCCTCGCCCGCGAGCTGCGCGACCTTGTCGGCCGCGCCGTTGTCGACCAGCGCGAGGACCGTGGGGCCCGCGCCGGAGATGACTGCGGGGATGCCGTCCGCCCGCAGCCGGTTGACGAGTGCCACGCTCTCGGGCATCGCCGGGGACCGGTACTCCTGGTGGAGCCGGTCTTCGGTGGCCGGCAGCAGCAACTCGGGACGCCTGGTCAGGGCTTCGACGAGCAGGGCTGCACGACCTGCGTTCACGGCCGCGTCCACGTGCGGGACGTTGCGCGGCAGCAGGCCGCGCGCGGTCTCCGTCAGGACCGGCTTGGAGGGGACGAAGACCACCGGAACGATGGAACCGGCGGGCTCCATACGGATCGCCTTGGCGCTGCCGCCGTCCATCCAGGCGAGGGTGAAGCCGCCGAGGAGACAGGCGGCGACGTTGTCGGGGTGACCCTCGATCTCGGTGGCGAGTTCGAGCAGGGCCGCGTCGTCGAGCTTGGCCTCTCCGCCTATGGTCACGGCTCGGGCGGCGACGATGCCGGCGCAGATGGCGGCCGAGGAGGACCCGAGGCCGCGGCCGTGCGGGATGCGGTTGGCGCAGACGACCTCGAGGCCGCGCGGCTGCCCGCCCAGCAGGTCGAAGGCGGTGCGCATGGAGCGTACGAGCAGGTGGCTCTCGTCCCGCGGGAGGTTGTCGGCGCCCTCGCCCGCGATGTCGATGTTCAGGCCGGAGTCGGCCACCCGGACGACTACGTCGTCGTAGAGCCCCAGGGCCAGGCCGAGGGCGTCGAAGCCCGGGCCGAGGTTGGCACTGCTGGCGGGGACGCGCACCCGTACGGCGGCGGCGCGGAACGCTGGACCGGCCATCGTCCGATGACACTCCTTGTGACTGTGCGAGACGAGATCTTCGCTGGCTCGCTGCGAATGTACTGGAGAACGTACGACACCCGAAGGCCCTCTGGGCAGCACCACGGTCATATGCGCGGTGGCGGATGTAAGTACAGCGTATCGAAGGAAGGTTCTCTCGCGACATAGGGCGCACAGGAGGCGCACGATGCGTGTCGATTCCTTCCGGTGGATTCCGGTGGATTCCGCTGAATGCCGTTGACTTTTGTGCCGTACGACCCGAGTTGCCGGGCTCCGGAGGCTTTCCGGAACCCGGCAACTCAGGGTGCTGCCACGGGGTCGGACCGGGTCAGACCAGGCCGAGGCGGACGGCCGCGGCCTCCGCGTCGACCGGGATGGTGACCGGCTGCGGGGCGCCGGCGACCGCCCAGTCGGGGTCCTTGAGTCCGTTTCCGGTGACGGTGCATACGATCCTCTGGCCGGGGTCGACCAGGCCCAGCTCGGCGGCCTTGAGCAGGCCGGCGACGGACGCGGCCGAGGCGGGCTCGACGAAGACGCCCTCCTGCGCAGCCAACAGGCGGTAGGCGGCCAGGATCTGGCGGTCCGTCACCTCGTCGATGAAGCCGCCCGACTCGTCGCGCGCGGCGAGCGCGTAGTCCCACGAGGCCGGGTTGCCGATGCGGATCGCGGTCGCGATGGTGTGCGGCTCCTTGACGACCTCGCCGCGCACGATGGGCGCGGAACCGGAGGCCTGGAAACCCCACACGCGGGGCGTACGGGAGGCCAGGCCGTCGGCCTTGTACTCCTTGAAGCCCTTCCAGTACGCGGTGATGTTGCCGGCGTTGCCGACGGGCAGTACGTGGATGTCGGGGGCATCGCCGAGCGCGTCGACGATCTCGAACGCGGCGGTCTTCTGGCCCTCGATGCGCACCGGGTTGACGGAATTGACCAGCGCGACCGGGTAGTTGTCGGACAGCGCGCGGGCCAGGTCCAGGCAGTCGTCGAAGTTGCCGTCCACCTGGAGGATCTTGGCGCCGTGCACGAGGGCCTGGCCCATCTTGCCGAGCGCGATCTTGCCGCGGGGCACGAGGACGGCGCAGACCATCCCGGCGCGCACCGCGTACGCGGCGGCGGAGGCCGAGGTGTTGCCCGTGGAGGCGCAGATGACGGCCTTGGCGCCGTCCTCCTTGGCCTTGGTGATGGCCATGGTCATGCCGCGGTCCTTGAAGGACCCGGTGGGGTTCGCGCCCTCGACCTTCAGGTGCACCTCGCAGCCGGTGCGCTCGGAGAGCACCTGTGCGGGGACGAGGGGAGTGCCGCCCTCGCGGAGCGTGACCACGGGAGTGGCGTCCGTCACCGGCAGGCGGTCCCGGTACTCCTCGATGATGCCGCGCCACTGGTGGGTGCGATTGCTGCTCATGGGTCCTTACTCCCCTTCAACACGCATGATGCTGGCGACACCGCGCACGGTGTCCAGCTTCCGCAGCGCCTCGACGGTCCCGGAGAGGGCGGCGTCGGGTGCGCGGTGGGTGACGACGACGAGGGAGGCCTCGTTGCCGACCCCGTCCGGACGTCCTTGCTGTCGTACGGTATCGATGGACACACCGTGCTCCGCGAACGTCGTCGCCACCTGGGCGAGGACGCCCGGCTTGTCGGCCACATCGAGGCTGATGTGGTACCGCGTGACGACGTCGCCCATGGGGCTGACCGGCAGCTGGGTGTACGCCGACTCGCCGGGCCCCTTTGCCTCGGCGAGCTTGTTGCGGCAGACGGCGACGAGATCACCCAGGACCGCCGAGGCGGTCGGAGAACCGCCGGCGCCGGGCCCGTAGAACATGAGCCGCCCGGCGGCCTCCGCCTCGACGAAGACGGCGTTGTACGCCTCGCGCACGGACGCCAGCGGGTGGCTGAGCGGGATCATCGCCGGGTGCACTCGAGCGGTGACGGACTGCCCGTCCGCGGCGCGCTCCAGGATCGCGAGGAGCTTGATGGTGCAGCCCATGCGCTTGGCGGAGGCGAAGTCCGCGGCGCTGACCTCGGTCATGCCCTCGCGGTACACGTCGTCGAGGCGGACCCGGGTGTGGAAGGCGATGCCGGCCAGGATCGCGGCCTTGGCGGCGGCGTCGTAGCCCTCGACGTCGGCGGTCGGGTCGGCCTCGGCGTACCCGAGGGCCGTGGCCTCGTCGAGCGCCTCCTGGTACCCGGCGCCGGTGGAGTCCATCTTGTCGAGGATGAAGTTCGTCGTGCCGTTGACGATGCCCATCACCCGGTTGATCTTGTCGCCGGCGAGGGACTCGCGCATCGGGCGGACCAGCGGGATGGCGCCGGCGACGGCGGCCTCGTAGTACAGGTCCAGCCCGTGCTGCTCGGCCGCAGCGTGCAGCGCGGCGCCGTCCTGGGCGAGCAGCGCCTTGTTCGCCGAGACGACGGAGATGCCGTGCTCGAAGGCCGTGGTGATGAGGGTGCGGGCGGGCTCGATGCCGCCGATGACCTCGATGGCGACGTCGATGTCGCCGCGTTTGAGGAGGGCGGTCGCATCGGTGGTGACCAGCGCCGGGTCGATGCCCTCGCGCACCTTGGAGGGACGGCGCACGGCCACGCCGGCGAGCTCGACGGGCGCGCCGATCCTGGCCGTCAGATCGTCGGCGTGCGTCGTCATGATGCGCGCCACCTCTGAGCCGACCACTCCACAGCCCAGCAGCGCCACCTTCAGCGGACGCGTACGCATCATTCGACCTACGCCTTTCGATCTTCCATCACCACCCGGCGCGCGGGTTGCGCGCCAGGTCTCATCCAGTCTCACTCAATGGACAGCACTTTCCATCCTCGGTCCATTGAGTGAGACACCTATCGGCACCTATTTTGGGGGTCTGGGGGCTTCTCCCAGAAATATGCGGTTCATCCGAGGTCGAGACGCAGGAGATCTTCCTCCGTCTCGCGCCGGACGATCACTCGGGCCTCCCCGTCGCGCACGGCCACGACGGGCGGCCGCAGCGCGTGGTTGTAGTTGCTGGCCATGGAGCGGCAGTACGCCCCGGTGGCGGGTACGGCGAGGAGGTCCCCGGGGGCCAGGTCGGCCGGCAGGAAGGCGTCCTTCACCACGATGTCACCGCTCTCGCAGTGCTTGCCGACGACGCGGACGAGCATCGGCTCGGCGTCCGAGACACGGGAGACGAGGGTGACCGCGTACTCGGCGTCGTAGAGGGCGGTGCGGATGTTGTCGGACATGCCGCCGTCGACGGAGACGTACGTACGCAGCCCCTCGAGCGGCTTGATCGTGCCGACCTCGTACAGCGTGAACGCGGTGGGCCCGACGATGGCCCGGCCGGGCTCGACGGAGATGCGGGGCGCGCGCAGCCCGGCGGACTCGCATTCGCGGGCGACGATCTCGTGCAGGGCCTTGGCGATCTCGTGGGGCTCGCGCGGGTCGTCGGAGGACGTGTACGCGATGCCGAGGCCGCCGCCGAGGTCGATCTCGGGCAGCTCGACGCCGTGCTCGTCGCGCACGGCGGCCAGCAGCCGGACCACCCGCTTGGCCGAGACCTCGAAGCCGGCCATGTCGAAGATCTGCGAGCCGATGTGGGAGTGGACGCCGAGCAGCTCGAGGCTGTCGTGCCCGAGCACGCGCCGGACGGCCTCCGCCGCGCAGCCGTCGGCGACGGCGATGCCGAACTTCTGGTCCTCGTGCGCGGTCGCGATGAACTCGTGCGTGTGCGCCTCGACGCCGACGGTCACGCGGATCTGGACGGGCTGGCGTACGCCGAGCTCACGGGCGATGTGCGCGACTCGAGCGATCTCCTGGAAGGAGTCGAGCACGATGCGACCGACCCCGGCCTCGACGGCCCGGGTGATCTCCCGGGCGGACTTGTTGTTGCCGTGGAAGGCGATCCGCTCGGCGGGCATCCCGGCGGCCAGCGCGGTGGCCAGCTCCCCGCCGGAACACACGTCGAGGTTCAGGCCCTCTTCCTGAAGCCACTTCACGACGGCCTTGGAGAGGAACGCCTTCCCTGCGTAGAAGACGTCGGCGTCCGGCCCGAAGGCGTGCGCCCAGGCCCGGCACCGGGCCCGGAAGTCCTCCTCGTCGAGGAAGTAGGCCGGCGTCCCGAACTCCTGGGCGAGGGTGGTGACGGGGATGCCGCCCACCGTCACGACACCGTCGGGGTTCCGTCGTACGGTCCGGGCCCAGACCTTCTCGTCGAGCGCGTTGAGGTCGGCGGGCGGCGGGGCGTAGTGCCCCTCGGGCAGGACGTCGGCGTGGCGGGGCCCGGCGGGGTGCGCGGAACGGCTCATCGGTATCTCTCTTCGCAGATCACAGGCAGTCAGGTGCGTCTATGCCGAGCAGGGCCAGGCCACCGGCCAGCACCGTCCCGGCAGCTTCGGCAAGAGCCAGCCGGGCACGGTGGGCGGCCGAGGGTTTCTCGTCCCCCTTGGGCAGGACGCAGTGCTGGAAATCGAGCAGCTCGTCGGCCAGCTCCACGAGGTGCCGGGTGAGCCGCTCGGGCGCGCGGTGGTGCGCGGCGGCCTCCAGGACGAGGTCGTGGTCGGCGAGGAGGCGCAGCAGGGCGGGCACGTCGACGTCGCCCGGTTCCGGGTGGAAGCCCAGCTGACCGGCGTTCCGTACGAGGGCCCGGCTGCGCGCGTGGGCGTACCGCACGCGGAAGAACTCGCTGGCCTCGCCCTGAACGAGCAAAGCGTCGGAGACGGCCGGGGTCTCCCGGGCGGGCACGGCGAGCATCGCCCAGTGGGCGGCGTCGCGGCCGTAACGGGCGACGACGTCGCCGTCCCGCTTGGCAAGGGGCGCGACGGGCAGGTCCTCTGGCAGGTCCTCTGGCAGGTCGTACCCGGTGCCGCGCTGGGCGCACACGAGCCGCACGACACTGCGCCGCACGACGCCCTCGCGCAGCCCGGTCCCGCTCTCGTCGGCGGGGGCGGGGGCGGCGAACATGGCCCCGCCCCGTACGTCCCGGATCACGATGTCGCGGACGATGGCGTCCCGGACGGCGGAGGGGGCGGAGGGGGGCGGCAGCACGAAGTTGAGGAACCCGGCTCCGGTGACCTCGACATGCTCGATGCCGGGCTCCGCGCCGAGCCGGCGGGCCAGTACGTCCGCCACGCCCCGGGGCGGGCATCCGGCGGTCTTGGCGACCTGAAAGGCCACGGGGGTGGCGTAGTCCCCCACCCCACCGGGCCGGGTCCGCTCGACGACGACCCGCTCGGGCACACCCGCCTCGGCGGGCAGCTCCCCCTCCTCGACGGCGCAGCGCACGGCGCGTACGACGGTACGGGAGAGGTCGGCGGGGGTCACGGGACCAGCCTAGGCGAGAAGCCCACCCATCCCGCGAACGGTTTCGCCATGTGAACAGCCGACGGCCGCTACCCTCTCCCCCGCCCCGCGGGGGCTCCCTTCCGCTCCCGCCGGTCCTTGCGTTCGATGAGCCGGCGTACGACCCGCACGAGCTCGGCGGGCTCGAAGGGCTTGGCGAGGAACGCATCCACCCCGGCCTCGATCCCGGCCTCCACCTCGTGCTGCGTGCAGGCGCTCACGATGGCGACGGGCACGTGCCGCGTCCGCGGATCGGCGCGCAGCTGCGCGGCCGTCCCGAACCCGTCCAGCCGGGGCATGACCACATCAAGGGTGATCACATCGGGGCACACGTGGTGCACGACGTCCAGACACTCGGCACCATCGTTCGCGGTCACTACCTCGAAGCCCTCCAGCTCGAGATTGACCTTGATCAGCTGCCGGATGACCTTGTTGTCGTCGACAACAAGCACCCGGCCCGAGGCGCCTGACACAACTCGAGAGTAGGTCCGCCTAAGCCCCCGCGTCCGGGTTTTTGCCACTTCCACCCCCTCCGAGCGACCCGCCTCCTCCTCCCCCGGAACTCGTTTCTGATCACCCGGTGGAAGCTGGTAGTGTTCAACCCGTCGCCGCAACGCGAACGACGCGCCCCCGTAGCTCAGGGGATAGAGCAACGGCCTCCGGAGCCGTGTGCGCAGGTTCGAATCCTGCCGGGGGCACTTCGCAGGAAGTGCCCAAAGACCCCGCCATCAGCGCCTTAGCTGAGACGGGGTCTTCGCGTATGTGCAGCCAACTGCCGCCGTACGCAGCCCCATGTCAGGGCCTGTGGACTATTCGTGGACAGGATCTTGGCGAAGCGGCCCAGGTCAGAGGGCGGACAGGTCAAGCCACCGGTCGAAGCGATCCACGCCGTCAAAGCGGTCAACGATCAGTCTGGCCAGGGCGTTCGACTCCATGATCGACGGGGCGTCAATCGCGAGGAACTCCGTGCGCCCAGGACCGATGTGAAATCCACAGCCCGCTTCACGGAGGAGAGGAGCCAACCACTCAGCCCGCTGTTGATCGAGGGCGGCGTACACGGCCGGGTTGTCCGACCATCGATGCTCCGTGACATGTCCTCGACAGCTGGCCACCGGAACGCCACCTATGTAGGACAGGGCGTGAGACAGGGCAGCGACCCCAACTTCCAGGTCTCCCAGGTCCCCGTAGAAGTCGTCTGGCTCCTCGGCCGAGAGACTCGGAATCCGCTCGAGCAACTGCCTACGGATCGACGCGTCCCCGACTCCGTCCACCAATCCCGTGTCGCAGGCGTGGGCGATCTCCTCGAACATGGCCCCGGACCGCGCTAGATCGTCGATCACTGCGATCTGTGCGGCTTCGACGGAGACCATGGTTTGAGCTTCCTCGGCAGCCACCCCCAAGATCATCCAAACGCCGCGGAAGTATCCGATGCCTTCCTCCTCCGGGATGTCCTCCTCTGCAGGCATCCAGAACTCAGCATCCTCGGGAATCTGGGCGGATACCGGGTACTCAGTGCGCGGAATCATGATCCTCCGTGAGATGGGTGCCGAGACTCATGCGTCATGCTGTCGCGCTGCCCGGGGATCAACAAGAAGGCCTGTGGAACGACAAGGGCCCGGGTCGTGTAAACGACCTGGGCCCACAATCAATGCTGCGCTACCTACTCGTACTCGCGCAGCAGATCTTCGATCCGACGGTTGGCCACCTCCTGCCGGCCGTCGAGGCACTTCGCGTACCGGCTGAGCAACACCTCCACGCTGTTGCCCGCGCGCTCAGCGACCTCGGTCGGGTCGACTCCGGCGTTGAGCCACGTGGAGAGCGCCGAGTGCCGAAGGTCGTAGGGCCGGCTCGCCAGCGGTGAGGCGGCGGCGGCCGGCGGCAAGGCCAGGAGCCGAGCCTCCTGCCACGCCCGGTAGTAGGTGGAGGAGGACACCACTCCCCCGGCCTCACTGAAGAACAGCCTGCCGTCCTCGGCCGTCCCGAAGGTGTCGAGGTGCTCTTTGAGGATGACGACGAGCTGCGGAGGGATCGGCACCCGGCGCACGTCCTCCGTGGGCCTGTTCTTCAGCCCGCGGTCGTCGTGACTCTCCCCCGAATCGGTCCACTGCTTGCCCACGCTCGGCCGGGTCCGGTGGAGCAGAGCCGTACCCCACCCGGAGCCCGGCAGCGTCAGATCCGACTCAGCCAGCCCCACGACCTCGGCTGGCCGAAAGCCCCCGAAGTACATCCCGGCGAAGAACCCCACCAAGCGGCGGCCCCGGGCTCGGCGGTAGCCCCCGACGTAGGAGACCGCGTGCAGGAGAGACCGGGCTTGCTCGGGGTTGGCCACGACCCGGGGATCGACCTCGTTCGACACCTTTGGCTTCTGCCAGCGAACCGCGGCGAGAGGGTTCTCTCTGAATTCGCCGAGATCCACGGCGTAGTGGAGGGCGTTGACGAGAGTGCGGCGCTTTCGCCGAACCGTCTCGGCTGCCGCCGAAGTCCCATCCAGTTTGATCTTCAGCGAATCGAGGACCGATCGGCCCAGGGCCGGATCAGTCAGATCGGACAACGGCCGGGAAGCGTTGGAAACCCAGTGCAGGACGTTTCCGATCTCCGAAGGTAGTTCCCTGTCATCCGGGCTGGGCAGAACAAAAGCCCAGTTCCGAAGGGCTTTCCTCAGTTCGGCGTCTGCCGGCCGACCCGCCCTATCGTCCAGCAACGCCAGCGTCACCGAGGTCAGGGATTCATTGATCCCGTCCCTCGTGTTCGGCGCGGCATGGGGCCACTTCATCGCGAGGTACTTGAGCGCGAAGGCGTACCAGCTCAGCGTCGCCTGTTCCACCATCGACCCGGGCAGACCCAATCCCGTGTCGAACTCCTCGCCGTCACGGGCCGACCGCATCAGCTTGGATCGGTAGTTGTCGGCGAGCCCCTTCGTCCTGAACGAGTCGGAAAAGACCTGCCCAGCCACAGACCAGCGGACGTCGTAGGAAGGGCGCTTCGTATCCCGCTTCCGGACACTCCAGATCTTGACGTCGAGCGACTTCACGCGGCGGCCCCTTCCTGGCTCCGCAGCCACGCGAGAAAGTCACTCCGCCAGACCCTCAGCTCACCATTCGGCAGGGTGAATGCCTTCGGAGCCTTGCCCAGCTCACGCCACCGGTAGAAGGTTCGCCGCGAGATCCCCTTCAGCTCGGAAAGCACCTCCGCGGTGGTCATCAGCTCGTCCTTCACGCAACATCTCCTTCCAAGTCGAGTAGCGCTTCCCGTGCTGTTTCGCGGTTGAGCTGAATGTCGCGACGGATGTTGGCCGCGAGCCAGGATTCGCCGGGAGTGGAACCATGGCCGGCGTAGGACCAGTGCGTGACGACGAGGAGGGTTGCCTCCGGGTGCTCATCAGGGTCGGGCAGTCCGAGCGAGGCGCGCTGTTGTGCGGCGCGATAGTCGGCGCGGACCTGACGTAAGGCGCCGAGGGTGGTCGAGTAGCGGCGGGACTTGGTGGAGAAGTGCCCGCGGAAGCCGAGCATGTGAGCCCAGGCCCGCAGACGCCGGTCCGGGTAGGCCGCGTCGAGATTCATGCAGGCCTGCATGAGCCGCCTGGGGTGCTCGGGCACGCCGAGGAGGACGAGCGCCTCCTTGTTGCCCACGGGGTGATCCACGGTGCCGGTCGTCTCGGCGGCTTTGGTGGCGTACTTGGCGACGTACGAGGCGACCGCCTGCTCCGTCAGGTCATCCCCGTTCCCGAAGGCGCCGATGGGCTGCACGTCGATCTGCTCTCCCCACAGCAGCACCCAGTCGTTCTCGAAGCCGTGCTCAGGGCTGGCTGGCACGACGACGCGGACGCGGGCGGCGGCAGCCCGGATGGCGTCGGTGAGCAGGCCGAGGGTGGCCCACATGGGCGGCGGGCTGTCGGGCCCGTCCGGTCCGTCGAAGCGGATCACGGCGTGGAAGTGCACGGCCCCCCGCTTCTGGTACTCCGCGACCTTGCCGAAGGAGACGCGGGATTGCTCCCGGGCGGCCTTCTGAGTGAGGCCAGCGCGGGCGGCGATCTCTCTGCGGAGATAGATCGTGAAGTAGCGCCACAGCTCGGAAGCGTGGTTGTTCCACAGCACGGCGCCCGCGTAGTCGTACGTGTCCGGGTCGAGCGGGGTGCCCAGTTCCTCGGCGCCCTCGGGGTGCCGGAGGCCGCAGCGACAGGAGCGGGTACCCGGGCGGTTGTGCACCGGCCCGAAGGACGGGGCGGTCAGGGTGGCGAAGACACGGGGGTGATCGCGGATCGTCTCGGGAGTGCCCTTGGCGGGATCACCGACGAGACCAGCGCGGATCAGGTGGTAGGTGTCACCGGCGTACGTCCAGGCGCAGGCGGGGCACCGGGAAGCCCGGCGGTTGCCGCAGGCGACGCGCAGCACGCCGCCGGGCTCGGTGTCGGTGTTGTAGGAGTGGAGCACGGTCCGGGTGGCCGGGTCGAGGAGCTTGGTGCCGCCGCTGAGCCGGATGGGTGCGGCGCATCCTCCGGTGCGGCGGATCTGTTCGTGGAGGCGGTCGAAGCCGGGGTCCCCGGCCGCCCGGAGCAGGTCGCTCAGGGTGGCCGGGTCCAGGCCCGCCGCAGTGGCGGTGTCGTTCACGCAAGTACCTCCTGCCGGGCGGTCAGGAAGGCGGTGCCGATCCACTGGGTGTAGGCGGGCGGGATGGCCTCGGTCAGTTCCGTGTGGACGTCGGTCCAGGTGATGCCCATCGCGTGCTGCATTTCCGGGATGGTGGCCTTGCCGCCGCCCTTGCCGTAGGCGGCCACGTAGGGGCCTTCGCGGCGGACGCCGTGGCGGTGGCCTCGGACGTAGCCCCGGTGACGGGGGTGGGACGGCTTGGCGGTAGCCCAGCCGCCGAGTTCGAAATTGCGATGCCGTAGGACCCCAAGGCCGAACATCTCGCCGCACAGCGTGAGGTCTTTGCGGATGGCGGCACGACCGTTGGGCTGCTCGATGACGTAAGGCAGGCCGGAGGCGTCGAGGAGTTCCCGGGTCGGTGCCACGAGGTCGGTGTGCATGCGGCCCCACCCCTGGGACTGATTGGTGCCCACGGTCAGGCCGCAGCCGGCTTGGCAAGGAGGGGAGGCATGCGCGAGGGCGTACTGCTCGATCGCGCCCGTGGCGATCAGATGGGCGAGGTATTCGAGGGCGTCGCCCTGGTGGTAGGCGAAGGGGTAGCGAGGACGTTCGGCGATGTCGCAGCCGTCAACCGCGAAGCCCGCCCGGTGATAGCCCATAGCGGCTCCGCCAGCACACGAGAAGAGGTCCAGGACGCGGGGCGCGCTGCTCATGCTGCGCCTCCCCCGGCGTGTGCGGCGCCGTGGTTGGCGTTCCAACCGGCGACCAGGACACCGACCTGTCCGTCTCCCTTGGCGGAGGCGGAGGCGCCGCAGTGGCAGACGGCAGAAGCAGTGGCGGGCTCGGACGGGCAGGGCTTGCTGATGTGCAGACCGGGCGTGTTGGCCGTGGGGGCGAGGCCAGTCATAACGATCACCTCCCGATCCGGACGAGCACGGCGGGGACGAGGCGACCGAGGCCCCGGCAGGCCGTGCAATGGACGCGGACGGTGGTCCGGGTGCCGTCGTCGGTCCGGGTGCCGGTGGTGATCACGGCGGTGGCGAAGCCGTCGCACTCGCGGCAGACAGGCTTGATCTGGGCGTGCTGGGGCATGATGAGGCTTCCCTTTCGGGTCCGTTGGATCTGGAGAGGGTTCAGGCGCCCGGGGCGGCGGAAGTTTGGCGACCGAGGCCGCCCCGGGGCCGCTTAGCGTGTGTTGCGCCTCCCGTGGCCCTTGGCCGCGTACATCGAGGAGTCGGCAGCAGAGAGCGCGTCGGTGAGGGTTGGCACCGGCAGGTCTTCGCGGTGGCAGTGGCCGCCCGAGATAGAGACCGGCAGGGTGCAGCGGTTGTGCGTGACCGGGCGGTCCAGTACGGCCTGGAGAGCGCGCAGTCCGGGCGTGCTATCGAGGTCCGTGACGATGGCGGCGAATTCGTCTCCGCCGAGTCGGGCGGCGATCCCATGGCGTCCGCACCAGATAGACAGGCGGTGGGCGGTCGCGGTGAGTAATGCGTCGCCGGTGGCGTGGCCGTGGGTGTCGTTGATGTCCTTGAAGTCGTCCAGGTCAACCAGGATCACGAGGGCGCCGGGGTGCTTGGCCATCATGTGCTCGGCGCGGGCGGTCCATCCGTCGCGGGTGTGCAGACCAGTCAGGGGGTCTCGGCGGGCGGTGGCCAGGCGGCGCCAGAGCATTCCGCCGTGCAGAGCCCAGCCCAGGGCCGGTAAGCCAGCGGCGATGACGTGCGTGTCCATGCAGGTCACCGCCCCTTCTGGAGGTCCTTGACGAGCAGGCGCAGAACTACCGCGATCACGGCGACGGAGACGCCGGTGATGGCGACCGCCAAGAGCATAGAGACAAGGACAGCCCCGACGACCAGGACGACGGCACCACCGCCGGCGGCAAGGGCGACCACGCTGCCGGGGGTGAGCTGGACCGTGGTGCGGGCCGGGGTGGTCGGTGCCGTAGTCGAGTCGTGGTGGTCGCGGGTCATCGGCGAGGACTCACGGTTGGGCTCGACGCCGGAGAGAGCCGCGGGCTGTGCGAGCGGAGTGACGATGCCGGTCGGGAGCGGGTTGACCGGGATGCGCGGTCGAAGCATGGCGGGTTCTCCCTACTTGGTGATCGGGGCGAGGAGCGGGGCGAGAAAGCTGTCGGCGAGCAGGAATCCGCCGAGGAGGATCACGGCCACGAGCCACAGCGGCGGGCGGATGAGCTTGTAGCCGAGGGCGCCGACGACGATCAGGGCGAGCCAGAGCGGTACGTCCATGACGCGGGTCTCCTTTGCGATCAGCGCGGGTTGCAGCGGTGGGTCTGGGCGGCGAGTTCGGCGGCGGCGCGACTGCGGTAGTCGGCCGAGAAGTCGCAGCCGGGGGCGGTGCACACGGCGGTGTGCAGGGTGCGGCCACGGCCATCGCTGTAGCTGCCGACCCTCACAGGGCCGAAGCGGATGACCTTGTAGAAGCGGTTCGGGCGCACGGGTCTGTCTCCCTTCATGTCAGGCGAGTTGGCCTGCGATGGCGTCCGCCAGGGCGGGCGGGACACCGAGGCGGGATCGGAGAGTCGCCGTGTCAATCGGGGCCCCGGTCTGTGCCTGGTGGGCGTCCGCGATCTTCTGGGCGTGATCGAGCAGGGCGGGCGGGACAGGCACAGCAGGCGGGGCCGGAGCGGACTCCAGGGGTGCGGACTGCGGAGCGGGATCGGCTGGCGGCAGCTCGGGAGCCGGTTCCGGCGTGCGCTCCACGATCACGTGCGGGGCGGGCTCGACGCGGGGCTGCTCCGTGCGCTCCGGCTCCTGCACCGGGGCGGGTGCGTGGGCCAGGAGCGTGCCGCCCAGGAAGGCGAGCGCGGGCCATCCGGCGACGAGGATGCGCAGCCAGGCCGGGACGTTTTGCAGGTCGAGCAGTCCCGCGGTGGCGACGTTGGCGCCGAGCGACGCGATGAGGGCGATGGCGAACCAGAGCCATGGGTCACGGTTGCCCGCGTCCGTGCGCATCCGGCGCCAGGCGGCGACCAACAGCAGGTCCACGCTCACCGGGTAGGCCCACGCCTTCCATCCGTCCTGCCCGGCCGCAGCAGCGAGATCGTGCAGGTGGGCGAAGGACAGTGCGCCGGCGATGACGGCCTGGATGAGCACAGCGTCAAGGCGCAGAGTCCGGAACACAGGCCACCTCCTTTCCGGGGAGACCGGTCACGCGGTGCCGGTGCCGAAGCAGTCCGGGCACAGGCCGGTCTGGATGGCGCCGATCTCGCGGCGCTTGCGTCCGACACGGACGGTCGTCGTGGTCTCCCCGGTGCCGTCGCAGGTGTCGCACGGCGGCGCCACGGGGACGGGATCGGGCGAACGGCGACGCCAGGCGGGCGGCTTCTTCGTGGTGGTCATGGCGGTTCCCTTTCGGTTCAGGCATGGGCGGGGTAGGGACCCGGCGCGAGACGGTGCGCCGACCGTGGAGAAGCGAGCCGCTAGTTCGTCGCCGGGGTCGTCTTCGCGAGCGGCATGGGCCCGGCGGAACCGGTGGGGTAGGCGGAGACCACCGGCCGGTACGGGGCGAGGGCCGGGAGGTCCGGGGTCCGGTGCGCGAACTGGGCGCAGATCGCGGCGGCCTCGTCCGCACTCATCTCGGGAGTGCGGATCCGGGACCAGCCCCCGGAAGAGTCACCGGCCACCGCGACGCCGGGCCGGTCGGGCGGGATTGCCGTGACGGCCATGACCGCGTCGGGGGCGATGTCTCCCAAGCCCATGTCGGCGGTCTGTTTGTCGTTGACGCGGTGGACGACGCGGCCGGTGAGCTGGGCGCGGAGCGTGGTGGCGCCCTTGCCGAGGTCGGAGCCGAACCGCTGGCCGCAGATCTCCAGGTAGATGCTGGCTGCGCGTGCCATCTGCCCGAGGCGGATCATCTGCATGACCATCCGGTCCCGGCGGTCTTCGTCCTTCTTGCTGGCCACGAGGAACAGCTCCGCGACCTCGTCCACGAGCACCACGATCGGCACCGGACGAATGCCCTCGGGCAGCGCCCACAGGTCGGCGGCGCCGTGGTTGCTCAGCAGATCGAAACGGTCTTCCATCTCGTCCACCAGCGCATCCAGCAGCCCCGACGCCTTCTCGGGTGTCATGGCCAGCGCCGACAGCCGGCGCGCGTATCCCCGCTGCTCGACACCGCGCTTGCAGTCGATCCCGACGAGGGCGACCCGCAGGCGGGCGAGCCCCGCGATCAGGTTGCGCTGGTACATGGACTTGCCCGACTGGTTGGCGCCGAGCGTGAGCGCGTGAGGAACCTTCAGGTAGTCCCGGACGAACGCGGTGCCGTCCTCCCGGAGCGCGACGGGAACGGTCATGGGCCCGGAGGGGAGTTTCCGTGGCATCTTCACCCGGCGCAGTACGTCGTAGCCGGTCATCCGGAGCTCGACGAACCCCGGCTTGGTCTCGAAGACGTTGACGGAGTGGACGCCCCAGGCGTGGCGCAGTCGTTCGGAGGCCGCGACCACGTCGGCGGGCTCCAGTCCGGCCGGCAGGCGGAGGGTGACCCGCATGCCGGTCGAGGAACCCCGGACGCGGCGGATCTTCGGCGGTACGGGCTGCACGTCACTGCGGCGGGCGACGTTGCGTACCAGGAACGCCCGCAGACGGGACGGCTGCACCGTGAGCCCGCACACGTCCATCGTGGCGCGGTACGTCACTGCGAACCGCACGCGTGCCACGGGCAGACCGGCCACTGCCCAGTACACGCGTGGCGCGCGAACCTTCGCGTATCCGAGACCACCGCCCGCACCGGCCAGGGGAAGGCCGACCTCCCATAAGGTCGTCAGGTCGGCCACGGTCAGACCCCGACCGTGAGGGCGACGGCGCGGAACGAGATACCGTGCCGGGTCTGGCCGTTGAACGTGTTCTCCCAGTCCCGAGCCTTCAGGCCGATCACCGACACCGGCATGCCCGGCGCCAGCCCCTCAGGGAGACCGGTCTCCGGGACGGTCACCTGGTAGAGGTTGCCCTCCCCCTCGTCCGAGATCAGCAGACCCACCGTGCACAGCGCGGCACCGGTATCCCGGTCCATGGCGCGCTCACCGGTCTGCTTGCTCACGAGCTTCGGGGCGGGAGCCGTGGCGACGAACACCACGGCGGTCGACGTGTCCACCTTGAACGACGGCATGGTTTCTCCTTCAGAGATGCCAGCAGGAAGCTAGATGACCAACTTGGCTATCCCGGTTGGCCACATCTCGAAGGTAGGAGACATGGCTAGCCATGTCAACAACATGACTGGCATGACTGTCCTGCCTGAGGGGTGTCGCCTACCATCGACCCCATGACCTTTGTCCCCGAGCCCCTCGACCCAGACGACGACCGAGCCCCCTACGAGCAGGTCGCTAGCAGCCTCAGCGCGGCCATCCGCACTCGGAAGATGAGTCCAGGCGAGAAGCTCCCGTCCCACGCGAAGCTGACGGAGTACTACGGGTTCGCTCGGGCGACGATCCAGCGCGCGCTGCGCGACCTCGAGGACGAGGGCCTGGTGGTCTCTCGCAAGGGCAGCGGGGTCTACGTACGCAACCGGACCGAACGGCCGGCGGGCCTACGCCCGTACGTCGAGCAGGCGTTCTCCAAGGACCGCGTGACGATCGACTTTGCCGGGTTCTCCAGCGAGACCCTGCACGGGGCGCTTCAGGAGCCGCTCGACAAGATCCGGGTTGGCCGGCTCACGCCGTCGAGCATCACCATGCGGATACTCGTCCCGGACATGTCGGTGCCCCAGGCGGCGCCGGTGCGGAAGGAAGACGGCGCGGACGACAAGCGGCTCCGCGACCGCATGCACGACATCATGCTCAGCTACACCCGGAGCATCCGTGACGCCATCGCCGAGCTGGAGCACCTTGACCTCGTCGCCGAGACGCAGATCAGCGTCCGCGTCCACAGCGGTACGCAGTTCTTCAAGCTCTACGTGATTAACAACGAAGACGCGTTCTTCGGGTACTACCCGATCCGCCCCAACAAGGTCGTCGCCCAGGGCGAGACGATTGAGATCTACGACCTCGTGGGCAAGGACGCCACGCTCTTCCACCACTCGATCAACGACGGCGAGTCTTCCAGCGGAGCGCAGCAGGTCCAGCAGGCCCTCATGTGGTTCGACAGCGTTTGGGAGACCATCGGAAGGGACTTCGACCTTGACGCACGATGACCGGCTCCTGGGAGTCTTGGGGAGCGCGCGCGTTGTCTTCTTCGACTTCGACGGGCCCGTGTGCGACGTGTTCGCCGGTTTGCCTGCTCCCAAGGTCGCCGCGCAGCTCAGCGCCCTGCTCTCTTCCCAGGACGAAGCCGCGGGCGCCAAGGCCGCCGAGACTGACGATCCGATCGAGGTCCTGCGCATTGCCCACGAAGCCGACGCTGCCATCGGCCAGGACGTAGAGCGTGCGCTCACAGCGGCAGAGGTCGAAGCAGTCGAGGTGGCCGGCCCGCCGACTCCTGGGGCGGCCGAAGCCCTTCAGGCCGCGCGGTCGTCCGGACGAGTCGTGATGGTGGTGAGCAACAACTCCGCCGACTGCGTCCAGCGCTTCGTTGAGGCGCATGGTCTGGGGGAATACGTCACGGGGATCGTCGGTCGACCCTCCGGGCAGCCCCACCTGATGAAGCCCAACCCGTTCCCTCTCATCACGGCAGCAGCACAGGCGCACATGGACGTCACGCACTGCACCCTGATCGGTGACTCGCTCACGGACATCCAAGCCGCTCATGCGGCCGGTACGACGGTCATTGGCTACGCCAACAAGCCGCACAAGGCGGCCCTGTTCGCTGAAGCGGAGGCCGACGCGATTACCGATGACATGAAGGCCATCGCGGACGCACTCACCACGGCGTAGCCGGAGGAGCAGCGCGGAGCTGTTACAGGTTTCTCTACCTCATCAAGCACCCGGCTGCGCTCCGCTCCGCCGGGCGGGCTTCCCGGCTCCGCTCCGCGCGACGCTCCTGCCTTCGGCCCGCTCCGCGCGCGCTGCGCCGACGCCCGCCCCTGCGAGTGGGATAGGCCCAAGGGCATGAGTCGAACCCCACGGGCCGGCGATTCGTCGCTCACCGACATGCCTCCGGCGGGGGCGCTCCGACTCCGGGATGGCGGGGGCGCCGCGGGCGGGTGCAGACCGTGGGTGGCCAGGGGCGGGGAACTCCCATCCCGTCTGCCATCGACCCAGGCAAGCCGAGCAGACACGGGCTCTGGCGTCCAGGTCGTTCGTACAGTGGCGCGCTCCACCTGGACGCCAGAGCCCGCGCCCGCTCCACATTCGTGTGGGTCGACGGCAGACGGGATGGGAGTTGGGGGGGTAACTGTTCGTCGGCCGTCACAAGGAGCCGATTAGCGGGCAGCCAAGATGATCAACCGGAACTCACAAGACCCCTGAGCATCTCTCGAGTCTCCCTGTCGGTGGAGAAGATGACGGTCCCCTGCATTCCTCTGGTAAGAAGGACCTTGTAGGTATTGCGGATAAGGTGGGCGAATTCGTCCTGGGCGGCACGAGCCACAACGGTATCCTTACTGGATTTCTTGTCTGCGACCCAGGCCCCGCTGCGCCACACGAGGTCTGGCCCGATGATTACACCGCCCCAGTCGTACTCGAACCCCTGGGCTGTGTAGATGCAGCCCACCTGCGAAAACCCCGCCTCATCTGTGGCCCACATATTCTTCGACGGATATCCGCCAACGGAACGATCCCCCTGCACATTCCAGGGACGCCGCCAATCCCATTCCGGTAGGGATACATCATCGACGAGCCCATTGAAGCGCTTTTCGTCGTCGACTACGGGCTCACTCCAGGGCCAGCAGAAACCAGCAGTCATGCGAGCGTTGAGCCCTTCTCCCTGACGAGATCGAAGTGTTGATTCAAACTCTTGAGGCGTTTCCGCAACGAGAACTTTGAACAGGCCGTCACCTTCCCAGCGAACAGGCCCCCCCGAGGTGAGACCCAGCAATCGCAATACCCATTCCTCGTAGGCACGACTGCCTCCACAGCGGAACTGGCCATCTAGGTCTACATGCCGAACGGTGAGGCCCTTCGCCTTGGCCGCTGCGTCGATCTCTCTAACTGCGCCCATCTCGCCCGGACGCACAACCTGATGCTCGTCCAGGAGGAAAACGGGTACTCGAGCGGCGTCAAGCAGCTCCTCGATCTGGCGACGGTCGCTACGCTTGTCTTTTCGAGTGAAGCGATGATTCGAAGATTCTCGAATTCGATGGGCCTCATCACAAAGAAGAACATCGAGGCCATTCCTTTCGACGTGTGTGAAGTTGTTGAAATATTTGAACAACTTCTGCACGCGCAGCGTGCCCCGGCCAGCGACTTTCTGCAGGGTGGTCGTAAAGGACTTCGACCCTGTAGCGTGGAGCGCTGTAAAATTGTTCCGGTATAGCTCCCCAAGCAGCTCCAGAGCGATGACACTCTTGCCAGAACCGGGTCCACCCGTGACAACGATGACTTCCTTGAAGTCGGACTGCTTTGCTTTCTGAACCGCCCGCATCACTAGTGAATAGGCAACCTGCTGTTCATTAAGCAGATTAAATTGACTGCGATCTGCGATTTCTTCCGCAGCTACAGCCATTAGTTTCTTACTTGGGGCGATCGCCTCAGGGTGCAGCGAATCGGCCGCGCTTGCCCCTGATGCCGGAGCTAGACGCTCCCCGAGATACTTCTGAAATTTTCCCTTGCTGGATCCGGTAAATAGCTGCCCCTGCTCGTCTGACGCCAAGTCGAATAGCTGATCCACACCGAAATCCGTGGCATTATGCAGATAGGCGACACCACTGATGCGATGTTCGCGACCGTGGAGTGATTTGGTGAAATCAGCAATGTGGTCGCAGTATCGACGGACCTGCGCGACCGGATGCAGGAGCGCCCTGTTGCCCATGCCATTGACCGTCACCAGATCTTCAGAATCGGGCACCGGACTGACTTCGGTCCACTGCTTGAGCTCCACTACAACATAGGCTGGCTCACCCGTAGTTGGGTTGGCGCCGGCAAGTAGAGCGTCCACGCGATAGCTGGACAGCGGAACTGGGTACTCGATGAGGACTTCGACGTCCCCTAGCCCGGCATCAAGAAGGGTGCTGGCGAGAGCCGGAAGGCTGCTGCCCCAAGACCGCCTCTCGCTTTCACCAGCGTCGTAGCCGTAGGCGAAGCGAAACTGCGCCCCCAGGTCCTCTACGAGTTTGTTGGCAGCAGCCTCTTGAACAAGAGTGCGAGCGGACATGCGCAGCAACGACACGAGCCATCCCCCAGGCAGCACGAAGAAACCGTGCGGGTGGGGGCATGTCTGCGTGCGCGTGCAGAAGCCCGGCGGGCCGCAACAACGTTGATCACTCTAACGGTTGCTGCTGACAGTTCGCAGGACTCTTCCGGATGCCCTCGAGGGGCCGCTGCAGGGTCTCTGGACACGCCGCGAACCCAGGCGACACCGGCCAAGCTGCCCCGTGAGCGCTCCGGCGCCACGAAAATGCCTCGCACCAGCCGCCGGTCGGACACCATGGCGCAGAGGGCTAACGCGACACGCGCGAGGCCGTTCCAGGCCACACCACCGCCACTCCGGCGCGCTAGCCGGTTCGCAGCTGACCAAGACGGCACCCAGTCAAACAACCGAGACCGGGAGAACTCATGTACCTGCGGAAGCTTAATTCTGGTAACTGGCAGGCGACCGTCAGGGACGGTACAGGGAAGCGTCATAGCGAAACATTCCCCCGAAAATTCGAGGCTCGATCCTGGGGCAGCGAGAGGGAGGCGGCCTTTATTACGGCACCAGTGCATGGTGCACACGAAACCACGTTTCAGACTTGGTGCGATCGTTGGCGAGAATCTCGAGTGGTCCAGCCTGAAACCCTGCGAGGTGATGCATCATCCATACGGATCCACATAATCCCATACTGGGAGAACTCGAAGGTCCAGCACATTTCTCGAATTGAGGTCCAAACATGGGTTAGCAAATTACTCATGCACGGCGTAGGCAGTTCGGCTATCCGTCGAGCGTACAATCTATTCTCTGCACTCATGCGGGCGGCAGTTGACGAAAGCCTAATTGAGGTCAGTCCGTGTCGGCGCATAACTCTACCCCCGCAGCCGCCGCAGCCGCCGAGGTGGTTCACCTTGGGTCAAGCCCAAGCGATCCTTGGCGAACTCGCCTCTCCATGGAAGGAGATGGCTCTACTGGGCTTCTACACTGGCCTGAGATGGGGCGAACTATCAGGCCTTCACGCTAATCGAATCGATTGGGAGCGGTCCGCTATCTATGTGACGGATGTCAACACGCGGGGAGGAATCAGAGAGTATCCCAAAACATCAAAAAGCCGCCGCGAGGTACCCGTACCCGAACAGGTCCTTGAACTTCTGCGCGAACACTTACGCACTAAAGATCCTAGAGGCTTGGTATTCACCACCGTCACCAAAGGCCGCGAGGGTCGCCGCCTGGATGGCGGAAACTGGCGCCAACAGACGTGGTGGCCTGCTGTCGAGAAGGCGCGGTACGAAGACCCACAAGGTCGACTGATTACAGTCCCTCACTATCCTCCGCACGCGATGCGTCACACATGCGCCTCATGGCTGGTTCAAATGGGCGTCTCCTTGTACGAGGTGCAACACCTACTCGGTCACGAAAATCCTCACACTACTCAGCGCTACGCCCACCTGGCTCCTGGAATTCACCACCAGATTCGAAACGCTTGGAGCAAGTATGATTTACAACTGCCTATCTAATAACGCAGCGCGTAAGGGTGACCCGGATTCGACGCGACGTCTGGGCAGGCTGAGCTTCCCTCAGTCGCTGCCCACCCCCGGGGCCTGACCACCCTGAAAGCGCATGCTGTCGGTACCTGGCCGTACCCTCAGTGGAGATCATTACATCGTCGCCGGGGGCAGCAGTGGGCGGTAAGTTGCGGGTAGGGCAGGTCTATCGCTACGCGTCCGGTAAAGATCCGGTGCCCGCGGTACTGGAGGGGTACCCGAACTTCCACCATGTGACTCACTCTCCGGAGCTCGCTCGGGCCTTGTTGGAGGCCGGGATCAACGGCATGGCGAAGGTTCGGACGCCGGACGGGGAGCGGCGGCCGGTGATTCTCATCCGGTCGAGTCCTTGGAAGGCCGGCACCGAGCAGACGCCGTGGCATGACGTGTTCGACATGGACAACGGGCACGTCCGCTACTTCGGCGACCACAAGGCCACCACCACCGTCGTGCCCGGGAAGACCAACGGCAATGCGGCTCTCCTTGATGCCTTCACCGGGCACCAGGGGCACACGCCCGAGGAGCGGGCCGTCGCCATCCCGTTGCTGCTGTTCCGGGCGGTCTCGCGCAGCGGCAAGGTCAAGGGGCACATCGAGTTCTGCGGGCTGGGGATCATCGAGCGGGCCGAGCGGCTGGTTCAGTGGGGCGGCAGCGACCACACGACGTTCACGAACTACGTCTACGACATCGCCCTCATCGACCTCACAGACGAGGACGACAAGGTCTCCTGGGCGTGGATCGACTCCCGCAGGGACAAGACCGTGCCCGACGCGGAGACCCTCGAACTCGCCCCGCGGGCATGGCGTGAGTGGGTCAAGCACGGGAACTCGGCCCTCCCCAGGATCCGGCGACGGGTTGCCCGGGCCAAGGTGACCAAGGTGGCCGAGCAGCGCCCCAAGCCGGGAACCAACGAAGCCAAGGACCTGGAGCTGATCTACAAGTACTTCGACGGCCGTAAGCACGACTTCGAGGCCGTCGCCTCCGCGGTCGCGGCCCGTGTGTTGCGCGGCGCCGGGAACAGCTACGTCGAGGGGTGGCTGACCCGTAGGTCCGGCGATGGCGGGGCGGACTTCGTGGGCCGGCTCGACATCGGTAGCGGGCTCGCCGGCACCAGTCTCGTCGTCCTCGGCCAGGCCAAATGCGTCAAGCTCGACAATCTGGTCACTGCCGAGCAGATCGCTCGTGTCGTGGCCCGGCTGCGGCGCGGCTGGATCGGCGTGTACGTCACGACCGGGGCCTACTCCGTGCCCGCACAGACCGAGATGGTCGAAGATCAGTACCCGATCGTCCTGGTCAACGGCATGGAACTGACCCGAGAGCTCCGGAGCATGGCCCGGGACGACCACGGCGGAGACCTCGAAGCCTGCATCGAGCACATACTGACCGGCCGGGAGACCGCGGTCACGAACCGCCGCCCTGAAGAGATCTTGCTTGAGTAGCTGAGCCTGCGAGCCGCGGCCCATTTGTGGACAGCCGCGCCGGAGCTAGCCCGGTCTGAGCCCCTGATCAGGCGAAACGCGTGGGACACACGGGGCCTCCGGAGCCGTGTGCGCAGGTTCGAATCCTGCCGGGGGCACTTCGCAGGAAGTGCCCAAAGACCCCGCCATCAGCGAGTTCGCTGAGACGGGGTCTTCGCGTATGTGGGGCCAGAGGCCTCTGTCAGCGGCCCTTATCAACACCTGTGGACTGACCGCGCTCGCTACGGCTGTTGTCTCGTCCGGGGGCGGGACGTTCAAGGCACTTCGCGGGGCGGCCGTGCGGACCTCGGCAGCGTCGCCCGTTCTCTCGCTCGGCGCGGAAGGCCTCTCCGCTGTTCTCACCACTGGGGCGACCGGAACGGGACGCAGGACGGCTCAGGGGCGAGGACCGTCCTCCTGGTACGCCTCGAACGCCCGAGCCTGTTCGCGCTTCCACGCTTCCTCGTACGGAAGTTCGGTGAGATCCGCTGTTCCTCGGGCAGGCCGGCTCAGCCGTTTCGCCAGGGCGGTGCATGAGTTCACCCGACCGGCGCGAGGAGGTACGAGCCCGGGTGGCCGGCGCTGGTCAGCGCCGTTTGCGTTTCCCGCCGGCGCGCTTGGCCGGCTTCGTCGTATGCGGGGAGCGAGCCGTACTGCTGGTGCGGAAGGTCCGCCAGGCTCGCCGGGCCTGTTCGGCAGTGGTGCGGTCGGGGTGCTGAGAGAGCTGCTGCGCCAGGAAGGCGGATGTGTACGGGTCCGCCCTTGCGAGGGCGGTGAGCAGGGCCGGGCCGCCGCCGGGCCAGTCTGCCGCGGCCTTGTCGAAGCCGGCGTGCAGATCGGCGAACAGCTCCGGCTCTTCCTGGTCCGGACCCGCGGTCATGCGGTGGTCGAGGGATGCCGCCAGCCGAATGGCTTCGAGCTCGTCCACCAGGTACACCGCCCGGGCGGACAGCGGCACGGCGGAGGTGACGGGTGGGTGGCCGAGGGCGTGGAGGGTGTGTTCGGCCCAGCCGCCCAGGACCCGGTCGGCCAGCAGCGCGTGCAGGGCCTCACCGGGCACGGCCATCCCGTCGAGTACGCCGAGCAGCGCTCGCCGCCTGGCCCCCTCCTCCAGGGGGCCACCGGCGGCGAGGGCACCGAACAGCGCGGTCCATCCGCCGGGGCCCTGCAAGGCCAGCCAGCCCCCGAGGGTCCGCCGGGCTACCGGCTTCGGCCAGTACCGGGCGGCCGTCACCAGCCGCTCGGCATCCCAGGCGAGCATCTGTGCCCAGGAGGGGAAGACGTCGGCGGCTTCGCCTCCGAGGCCCAGGAGAAGAGCGTCGCGCAGCAGCGAGGAGCCGAGGGGCGTGAGGCTGAGGGCGTCGCCGGTGCGCTCGGTCACACCCAGCGCGGCCAGGCGGTCCATCAGGCACACCAGGCGGGCGGCGGGCGAGCGCAGGCCTTCGCGGTCGGCCTCGGTGAGCCCCGGAATGCCCAGGATCTCGGACAGGGCCCGCAGGTCTGGCAGTTCGTAGTCTCCGGTGGCCGGGACGGTCCCGTCGGGGGTGTTCTCGCGCTCCGGCGGGACGAACCACATGTCCTCCTGCGCGGCCAGGCGGGCCACGGACTGCGTCATCCCCGATCGCTCACACAGGAGGTAGAGCGTGAGCAGGTGCTCGCCGGCGAAGTCCTCGGCGGTCTCCTCCTCCTCGGCCAGCTGCGCGAGCAGGGCTCCGAGCACATTCAGGGCGAGTCCGGTCAGCTCGGCCGGACCACCCTCGCGCCACGTCTCGGCCGACGGCCCCGCACTCAGCGCGCCATCGTGCGCCGGAACCAGAAACCCGGCGGCCAGAGCCAGTTCACGTGTCCGCTCGTCCGCGCCCTCCGGCTCGACCGCGGCTTGCTCCAGGAGTCGGGGCAGCGGGACGGCGCGCAGCCGGGCGGCCTGTTCCTCAGGGGTGGCGGGCAGCGGAGCCGGGGGCATGGGCGCGAAGTCGTCGCCGTACATCTCCAGGTGCTGCTCGGCCATGGCCCCGGCGAGGGTGAGGAGGGGCGCGGGAACACCGCCGCCGGGCGCCAGGTGCGCGTAAGGTCCGCGCAGCAGGGCGTCGAGCCCGGCCGCCGTCCAGCGATCGGCGAGGATGCCCGCCTGCTCGTCGTACCAGGCTTCCAGCTCGTCGTCCGGCTCGCCGGCCGGGGCATCGCGGATCAGCGGGCTCTCGCCGGGCCGAGGCCGTACCTGCTCAGCCAGTGCCTCGGCCTCAAGCCGTCCGGCGAGCAACAGGCGGGCCTGCCGGGAGCGTTCCGCGCACAGCGCCTCCACGTACGCCGCTTCACCGAGCGGCCCGTCTCCCCGGTGCAGGGCGAAGCCGTGCGCGGTGTGCCGGTCGGCGTACGGGCGCGCGGCGAACGCCGCGACCCAATCGCGCACCGCCCGGGCGTCGGCGGCATCCACGCCGTCGGCTCGCAGCAGGTTCCCGTACAGCCGCGGCCAGGTGACGCGCCGGGGGCTGGTCATCGCCTGGACGAACCCCTCGGCCAGCTCGTGCACCCGGGCCACCAGTTTCGCGCGCCGCTTGGCGTTGAGGCGGCCGGCCTCGTGGGTGTGGTCGGCCAGCGCGATCAGCACGGCCACGAAGCCCGGCAACTCGTCCGCGGCTGCGCTCACGTACAGCGGAAGCAGGGTGTGCAGCAGTTCCTCGGCCAGCTCCTCCGTGGGTTCGGGCAGGCCGGTCCGGCGGCGGGCCCGGCTCAACGCGAGCAGGCCGAGGACGGCATCGGCCGCCCGCGCGTCCAGCGGGGTGCCGCGCTCTTCGGCCCGGGCGAGAAACGAGTCCAGATCGAGGAGAAGCGGTGCGGCGGCGTTCACCCCGGCAGCCTAGCGGCGCGCACGGCCCGCCCCACCCTCGTCGGCGGAATCGGGACGCCCGGCCGCTCGTCGCCGCTGCGGGCGTCGACGGGCGCGCCGGACGGCCTCGTACGTCTGATGCCGAGGTTCTCGGAGGCGTGCGTGTGCGAGGGGGCCGCGCGGGCCCTTGGGGAGGCGCGGGGGACCCTTGGGGAGGCGGGGACCCTTCGTCAGCACGGGGGCATTCCGGGTGCACCCAACCACCGCATTCCGGAAGGGAATTCATGAAATCCCCTTCGGTGGACCCGTTCTTTCATGCGTACATTCGAGTGGTCTTGCCCCTCAATTGCCTGCCATACGGCGGCATCACCCGGGCGGACTCGTAACGTCGGCGGAAATGATGGGGGTTCGGCCTCCGGCGCTGTCGGGGGTTGCTTCCCGCATCCCCGCCCCCCGATTCCACGAGATGTGACAGAGTGAAACGAAGGCGATGGTGGGCCGGAATCGCCGGCGTGGCTGCGGCTTGTGCCGGGGTGGCCGTCTGGGCGGTTCAGTCCCATTCGGCAGCCGCCCCGGAATCCAAGGGCCCGTCGGTGAACCTGAAGGCCCAAGAGGCAAATGCGCTGCTACAGGCCGCCCTTATGCAGGAGAATCAGCAGGACTCCAAAGGGGCGGCCCGCACCTTCCGGCGCGTGGTGGAGCTGGATCCCCACAACAAGCTCGCCTGGTACAACCTGGGCGTCATCGCGCAGCAGGACGGCAAGGCGGCCGACGCCCTCGCGTCCTACGACAAGGCCCTGAAGATCGACCCGTCGTTCACGTCGGCCCTCTTCAACGAGGCGATCCTGCTGAAGCCGGCCGAGCCCGACCGGGCCGCCGGACTCCTGAAGCGCGCCGTCGCCGCCGATCCGAAGGCAGCCACGGCCCATCTGCACCTCGGACACATCCTGGCGGACCAGGGGCGTACCGATGAGGCCGGCGGCGCGTTCCGTCGTGCCGTCGCGGTCGATCCCTCGCTCCGTTCCCAAGTACCGGAGCAGTTCCGGGAATTCGCAAGCCCCTCACCGACATCGACCCCAGCAGGGAGCACCAGATGACGTCGACCGCGACCCCGAGGTTCTCCGTTTTCACCCCCAGCCACCGGCCCCGCTTCCTCGACGAGTGCCTGGCTACCCTGCAGGCGCAGACCTGTCCGGACTGGGAGTGGGTCGTCCTGCTCAACAACGGCGCCCGGTGGCGGCCGGAGCAACCCGACGACAGGGTCCGCGTGGAGATCGCGGACGACCTCCGGGGCGTCGGGGCCGCGAAGCGCAGGGCCTGCGAACTGGCACGCGGCGAGATCCTCGTGGAACTCGACCACGACGACCTGCTGGCGAAGACGTGTCTGGCGGAACTCGGCACGGCGTTCGACGAGAACCCCGAGGCCGTCTTCGTCTACAGCAACACCGCGCAGATCACCGAGGACGGGGGCCGGGACGACTCGCGGTGGGACGAGGCGTGCGGCTGGCAGTACGAGGAGGTGGACGTCGACGGCCGCAAGCTGCAGCAGATCATCTCCATGGCGCCGACCCCGCACAACGTCGCCTACATCTGGTACGCGCCCAACCACGTGCGGGCCTTCCGCAAGGAGGCCTACGAGCAGGCCGGCGGGTACGACGCCGCGCGTACGGTCCTGGACGACCAGGACCTGATGTGCCGCCTGTTCCACATCGGCGACTTCCACCACCTCAACCGCTGCCTGTACCTCCAGCGGGTGCACCCCGCGAACACCCAGAGCGACCCGGAGATCAACGCCCACATCCAGCGCGAGACGGTCGTCCTGTACGACAAGTACATCGAGGCGAACGCCCTCGCCTGGACCCACCGGCGCGGCCTGCTCGCGCTGGACCTCGGCGCGGCCCACCGCAAGCCCCCCGGCTACCTCGGCGTCGATCAGTACCCGGGGAAGGGCGTCGACATCGTCGCGACGCTGCCCGGGAAGCTGGATCTGCCCGACGGTTCCGTCGGCCTGATGCGGGCGGTGGACTTTCTCGAGCACGTGCCCTCGAAGGTACCGCTGATCAACGAGCTGTACCGGCTGCTGGCACCCGGCGGCATGCTGATCACCATGACGCCCAGCTCCGACGGCCGCGGTGCCTACCAGGACCCGACCCACGTGGCGTACTACAACGAGAACTCGTTCTGGTACTACACGGACGAGCAGTACCGGGCCTTCGTGCCCAGCATCGAGGCCCGGTTCCAGTCGTCGCGGCTGGTCACGTACTTCCCGTCCGACTGGCACTCCAAGAACGACATCTCGTACGTGGTCGCCAACCTCATCGCGATGAAGGAAGGCGCCGCGCGGTGCGGCGGACCATTGCTGGTCTAGCGCGCACCACGAACGGCGGCGCCCCGGGGCCGAGGCCCCGGGGCGCCGCCGTTCCGTCTCCGGAGAAGCGGACAGTCGGTGTTGACCGCCGCTCACAGGGAACTACGGCTGGTCGACGCACACCACGAAAGCGGTGACCGGCTGGTTGGCCGTGATTGCGGCCTGCCACGCGTTGGGAGGGCTGCCGACGGGGCCGTTGAAGCGCACGTTGCCGCTGTCGGACTGGAATCCGCCGCCAGTGGCGAGGTCGCCGGGGTCGCACGTGGCGGTCGCCGTGCCTTGGGCACCGATGGCGAAGCGGACGTAGGTGGTCACCGCGCCCGTCTCACCCTGCTGTCCCTGGAAGCCCTGGGTGCCCTGGAAGCCCTGGAAGCCCTGGAAGCCCTGGGTGCCCGGGGTGCCCGGGGTGCCCGGGTCGCCCTGGAAGCCCTGGGTGCCCTGGAAGCCCTGAGGGCCCTGACGGCCCTCGCGGCCCTCGCGGCCCTCGTGCCCCGGCCGGCCCGGCTTGCCCGGCTTGCCCTGGGGGCCCTGCGGACCGCGCTTGCCGCCGTGGTCGCCGTCGCCCATGACGCCGGACGGGCCGGGCAGCGCGACGGCGGTGTCGGTGCCGGACCGGTGGATCGCGTCGGCGATGGCCGTCGTCGTCGGGACGACGTTGAGCGCGACGGCGAGCACGCCGGCACCGACCATCGTGGCGGTCTTCAGGCGCGTGGTTCGGGTCGTTCGATGACTCAAGAGAATCTTCCTCACGGACTTGGAGGGGTCACCGCCGCAAGCGCGCTCAGTCTGTGCGCCTCATGTGAATGCGCGGGCACCTCGCCTCTGGCTACGAACGAAGCCATTGTTGACGCTCGGCGATCGAATCATCACGCGATGGCGCATGTCCCGGCGAGGATCACTCGTGCGGCCTCAATGCACGGCATTCGTGGAGGCCTGCACTTCGAAGAAGCCCCCGGTAAAAGAGACGGATTCCCGCCGGTGAATTCCACTTGGCCGCAGGAAATGCACCGAGCCGCTTTTCAGCGCATGGGGGCCGTCGGCCGGTGGGTTGTGAACCACCGCTCGGCGAGGACGGACACCGTGTGAAGGGCTCCCGGTTCCTCGAAGAGGTGGGTGGCGCCCTGGACGATTTCCAGGCGGTTTTCGCAGCGGAGCCTGGCCTGCGCCTCGCGGTTGAGGGTGAGGACGAGGGAGTCCTCCGAGCCGACCACGAGCAGGGTGGGGGCCCGCACCGCGGCGAGGTGATGACCCGCCAGGTCCGGGCGGCCGCCGCGGGAGACCACCGCGTAGACGGGTGAATCCGGGGACGCCGCCGCGGCAAGGGCGGCGGCTGCGCCCGTGCTCGCGCCGAAGTAGGCGACCGGGGCCGAGGTGCGGGTTGCGAGCCAGGCGGTGGCCTCGGAGAGGCGGGTCGCCAGGGTCCCGATGTCGAAGACGTTGGCGCGGTCCGCCTCCTCGGCCGGGGTGAGCAGATCGAACAGCAGGGTGCCCAGGCCGGCCCGGTTCAGGGTCGTGGCCACCTGGCGGTTGCGGGGGCTGTGGCGGCTGCTGCCCGAGCCGTGCGCGAAGACGACCACCGCCCTCGCCGCCGGGGGGAGGGTGAGGTCGCCGGGGAGGTGCAGGCCTGCCGCGGAGACCGAGACGTCCTCCGTCGTGGCGGGTGGCTGCCGGACGGCCTGGGTGAGGAGGGAGACGACCTCCTCGTCCGGGGTCTGGGAGAAGTCCCGGTACCACTGGCCGACCGAGGAGAAGCCCGGCGGTGTGGAGAGGCAGACCACCTCGTCGGCCACCGCGGCCACCCGGGCCAGCGCGTCCGGCGGGGCCACCGGGGCCGCCATGACGACCCGGGTCGCGCCCTGCGCCCGTACGACCTGGCAGGCGGCCGCAGCGGTGGCGCCGGTCGCGATGCCGTCGTCCACCACGATCACCGTCCGGCCGTGGAGGTCCTGCTGCGGCCGTCCCGCACGGTAGCGGGCGGCGCGGCGGGTGAGCTCCGCCTGCTCCGCCTGCTCGACGGAGGCGATGTCCTGCGGGCTGAGCCGGCCGCGGCGGACGATGTCGTCGCTGATCACGCGTACGCCGCCTTCGCCGATGGCGCCGAACGCCAGCTCGGGCTGGTACGGGACCCCGAGCTTGCGGACGACGATCACGTCGAGCGGGGCTCCGAGGGCGTGCGCCACGTGGAAGGCCACCGGGACCCCGCCCCGGGGCAGCCCCAGGACGACGGGCCCGTCCGCCGCGTACATCTGCAGCGCCGTGCCGAGTCGTCGTCCTGCGTCGTCGCGGTCCGTGAAGAGCATTCCGGGTCATCCCCAACGTTCTCTGCCGTACTTCGAAACAACGCCTCCCGGCGCCCGCGTGCAAGTCGGGCGACGGGCGGTCCGGTCCGGTGGTCTGTACGAGGGAGGTGGGTCCGGGTCTGTGGGTTTTGGGGGATGGGTAGGGGTGGGGTGCGTGCGTAGGTTGGCCGTGAGGCCGCGTTGCGCCGCTGACCTGGTGCTTTGGGGCGGGCTCTGACGACGAGGATGGGGCGGCGCGATGCGTGAGCTGGTGGAGACGGCGCGGCAGTGGGTGGCCGAGGGGCGGGCCGGGTTCCTGGCCCGGCCGGTGGCCGAGCAGGGGTTCGGGCCGCGGGATCCCGCCGGGGCCCTGCTCGTCGATGCGCGGGGGGAGTGCGTCGGGGCCCTGTACCGCGGGGTCTTCGACGCCGAGCTGGTGGCGGAGGCCGGAGCCATGACCGCCGGGGCCACCGCCCGGGTGTGCGACGTCTCGGTGGGGGCCGACGAGGCGGTCGACGCGAAACTGACCTGCGGCGGGCGGGCCGAGATCCTGCTGCAGCCGCTGACGGCCGTGCCCGCCGAGTGGTGGGACCTGCTCGGGGAGGGCGTCGGGGTGGCGCTCGTGACCCGGCTCGACGAGCAGGCGGAGCAGGCCGTGAGCGAGGTCGTACGGGCCGTGGACGTGCCCTCCAACGACGCCGAGCGGCGGGCCGGTGAGCTGCTGGCCACGCGCCGGCCGGGGCGGGACGCGCTGTACGGGGAGCACGGGCTGGTGTTCGTGGAGGCGTACCCCTCCGCGCCGTACGTCGTCATCGGCGGGGGCGGCGAGCTCGCCGAGATCATCGAGGCGCAGGCCCTGCTGCTCGGGTGGGGCGCCGGGCTCGTCGGCTCGGTCGCGGAGGCCGAGAAGCTGCTGGGCGCGCGCCGGGACGCCGCCTGCCTGGTGATGCTGAGCCACGACCCGGAGTTCGACGTGCCGACCGTACGCAGCGCGCTCGCGCTCGGGATTCCGTACGTCGGCGCCCTCGGGTCCCGCAAGACCACCGCGCGGCGGCGCGAGGGGCTGATCGCCTCCGGGGTGTCCGAGGCGGATCTGGCGCGGGTGCACGGGCCGATCGGGCTGGACCTGGGGGCCCGGACCCCCGCCGAGACGGCGCTGGCCATCTGTGCGGAGATCCTGGCCGTGCTCGGGGGCTACGAGGTCCGGGCGCTGCGGGATTCCGACGGGCCGCTGCGCTAGAACCCTGGCCGTACCGCCCGGGGCACGGCCGGGTCTCAGGTGCCGAGTGCGCGCTTGAGCTGCGTCTTGTTCATGTCGGAGCGGCCGCGGATGTTGCGGCGCCTGGCCTCCGCGTAGAGCTGTTCGTACGTCGGCCCCTGCGCGCCGGAGTGGGAGTGCAGTCCGCCGCGCCGACTGGAGGACATGTCCTCCAGCGACAGCTTGCTCGCGGTCTCGGACTCGCCGGCCCGGGCCCGTTCCTTGTTGACGGTCCGGGCGGCGATCTCCTTGGCCCGCTGCTCGGACTCGCCGCGCTCCTCGGCGCTCTCCTTGATGTGCTCGTACTGGCGTTCTCGTTCGGGTGAAGATCCGCGGGGCATTTTCGGGCTCCTTCCGGGGCGCCTCTCGGGGCGGTCGCCCCTGCACCTGCCCCTGATTCGGCACGGTAGTCGCCTGGTACGCAAATCGGAGGATCTACCCGGCTTTCGGGTGAAACCGGAACCAGTGCGGGAAAATAGCACGTATGGACATGACCTTGAGTCTGGACCAGACGCTGGCCCACATCGCGTGGTTCCTGGTCGTCGGGATTGCCGTGGTCGGCTTCCTGCTCGGCGCCTTCAAGCTGGGCCAGCGGGTCCGGGCCAAGGAGCCCCCGCCGCCGACCGCCGAGAGCCAGCCCCACCTGCCGGACGGAGGCGCGGTCTACGAGGTGCGCGAGGAACGCGATCAGGTGGAGATCCCCGAGGGCGGGCTGCGCCCGCACGAGATGCAGGGATACGGGAACTTCGGCTCGACCACTTCCATCCATCCCGAGGACGTCAGGGCCGAGCGGGAGTCCGGGTACCGGAACCCGCCGCAGTACCCGGGGCCGCAGCAGCCCCCACACGGTGAGCCTCCGGTGTACAAGCCGAGCGGAAACGCCTGACCTGGTCCGACGTGTCCGAGGCGTCAGAGGCGTCAGAGGCGTCAGAGGTCCGTCCGCAGCCTGAGCACCTCCGGCGGCGGGTGACGGGCGGTCGACGGGTGCCGGACCTCCGCAGTGAGCGGCGGGTCGAGCGGGCGGAACGGGACCTCGCCGAGTCCGATCGCGGTCACCGTGGCCCCGCCCGCCGGCGCCCCGGCCCGGCCGGCCCCGGCGGCCGGGGCTTCGCGCGAGGCCAGCGCCGCCGCCACGTCCGCGCGCAGCGCGGCCGTCAGCGGGCTCGACACCAGCGGGGTCTCGTCCCCGACCGGCAGCACCAGGACCAGCGCGAGGGGGCGGCGCGGGGTACCGGTGTAGCCGACCACCGCCGCGTCCCGCACCTCCGTGTGCCGGAGCTTCTGCCAGCCGCGCCGGCCCGCCGGGTACGTCTGGTCCAGCCGTTTGACGACCAGGCCCTCGATCCCGCTGGCGGGCAGCGTCTCGTACCAGGTGGCGGCCAGTTCCGGATCGGTCGTCATCGGGACCGGCTGCAGCGGCGGGCCCAGCGGGAGCAGCAGGTCGACCAGGAGCGCCCGGCGTCGCTCGTACGTGCGCCCGCGCAGGTCCAGCCCGGCCAGTTCCAGCACGTCGAACGCCGCGTACGAGGCCGGCAGGCTCTGGGCGAGCACGGCGGCCCGCGCGGCCGTGGCCGCCGCCCGCCGCTGGACGAGCGCGAAGTCCGTACGGCCCCCGTGCCAGACCACCACCTCTCCGTCGAGGACGGTCTCGGCGGGCAACTGCCGGGCCGCGGCGGCCAGATCGGGGAAGGCGGCGGTCACGATGCGGCCGGAGCGCGCCTGCAGTACGACGTCCTCGGCGGTGCGCACCACCACGAGGCGGTGGCCGTCGAACTTCGGCTCGTACGCCAGGCCCGCCGCACGCGGCAGGGTGCGGACGGTGGCGGCGAGGGCGACGCGGATCACGGCCCGGCCGTCCTCGGCAGCCGGTGGGCCCGGTCGGGGTCGGTCAGCGGGCCGAAGAGGTCCCCGTCGCGCTCGAGCCGGGGCGGGATGTCGTCTGCGAGGAACACCAGGTCGGAGGGGGTGCGGCAGGCCGCGACCTCCTCCCAGGACACGGGTGCGGAGACCGTCGGCCGGGCCCGCGCCCGCAGGGTGTAGGGGGCGGCGGTGGTCTTGGCGGCGGCGTTCTGGCTGTGGTCGACGAAGACCTTGCCGGGGCGCAGGGCCTTGGCCATGCGGTGCAGGACGAGGTCGGGGAGCTCGCGCTCGGCCTCCTGGGCGAGGCCCTTCGCGTACGCCGACACCCGGTCGGACGGGGTCGGCTCCAGGGGCACGGCCAGGTGCATGCCCTTGGAGCCGGAGGTCTTGGCGTACGCGGACAGGCCGTCGGCGGCGAGGCGTTCGCGCAGCCACAGCGCGACGGTGCAGCACTCGACGACGGTGGCGGGCGCGCCGGGGTCGAGGTCGATGATCAGCCGGTCGGCGACGGCCGGGCTTCCCGCCGGCCACTGGGGTGTGTGGAACTCGACGACGAGGTTGGCGGCCCACATGAGGGAGGGCAGGTCCGCGATGACCACCTGTGCGGCGGAGAGGTCCTCGGAGCGGGGCACCGGGGTGGTTTTCACCCAGGCGGGTGTGCCGGGCGGCGGGTTCTTGGTGAAGAAGAGCTGGCCGTCCGGTCCGTCGGGATAGCGCAGGAACGACACCGGCCGGTTGTGGATGTGGGCCAGCAGCGAACCCGCGACGGTGGCGTAGTAGTGCAGCACCTCGCCCTTGGTGAAGCCGGTCTCGGGGTACAGGACCTTGTGGAGATTGGAGAGCGGGACGCGACGCCCCTCCACCATGGTGATCGGCGTCATACGATGAGATTGCCATGAAACGGGAGGAACCGTGCGATCCATCTGGAACGGGGCAATCTCCTTCGGCTTGGTCAGCATTCCGATCAAGCTCGTGAACGCCACCGAGAGCCACTCGATCTCCTTTCGCCAGATCCACCTGAGCGACGGCGGGCGGATCCGCTACCGCAAGGTGTGCGAGCTGGACGGGGAGGAGGTGTCGACCGCCGAGATCGGCAAGGGGTACGAGGAGGCGGACGGGTCGCTCATCCCGATCACGGACGAGGACCTGGCGCAGCTGCCGATCGCGACGGCGAAGACGATCGAGATCGTGTCGTTCGTGCCGGCGGACGAGATCGATCCGCTGCAGATGGACGCGGCGTACTACCTCGCGGCGAACGGGCCGACGGCGGCGAAGCCGTACACGCTGCTGCGGGAGGCGCTGAAGCGGAGCCGGCGCGTCGCGGTCGCCAAGTACGCGCTGCGGGGGCGGGAGCGGCTGGGCATGCTGCGGGTCGTCGACGATGTGATCGCGATGCACGGGCTGCTCTGGCCGGACGAGATCCGGGTGCCGGAGGGGGTGGCTCCGGAGGGGAAGGTGTCGGTACGGGAGGCCGAGCTGGACCTGGCGGACGCCCTGATGGCGACATTGGGGGAGGTGGAGATGGACTCGCTGACGGACGAGTACCGGGAGGCCGTGGAGGCGATGATCTCGGCGAAGTCGGAGGGGGCGTTCGAGCCTCCGGCGGAGGCGGAGGTGGAGCCGGCCGGCGGGAAGGTGATCGACCTGATGGCGGCGCTGGAGAAGAGCGTGCGGGCGGCGAAGGCGTCCCGGGGGGAGGCAGGGGCGGCGGGAGCAGCCGAGGACGCGGAGGCGGAGGTCACGCCGATCCGGCGAAGCGGCGGGGGCCGGAAGACGGCGGCCGCGGCTGCGCCGAAGACGGTGGGCGGGAAGAAGTCGACTGCGTCGACGGCGGCGGCGAAGAAGGCGGCGTCGGGTACGAAGAAGACGGCGGCGCGCAAGTCGGCTGCGACCAAGTCCACTTCGAAGACGGCTGCGGCAAAGAAGGCGACCGCGGGCGGGACTTCGGCGAAGAAGTCGACCGCGGCGGGGGCGTCGGCGAAGAAGGCGGCTCCACGGAAGCGGACGTCGGCCTGAGCGGGGTGGGGTGGGGTGGGAGCCTGCGGCGCTGCTCCCCACCCCGCCCCTTCGCCGTTTCTCCGCGGGCTACCGTTGGGAGGAGCCCCGCTACGCGCCGTTTCTGCGGGGCCTCGGGTCGGAGCGCAGGCCCGTCGGTGCGGTGCGGCGGCGGGTTCGGTAAGGGCCGTAGAGGTGTGGGGGGAGCCAGGTCTGGGTGGCGCGGGCCTGGGTGAAGAGGGCTTCGATGTCCGGGGGTTTGAGAGTGGTGGGTGCCGCGGCGAGATGCGCCGGGGCCGTCGCCGGTTCGAGGATGCGGATGTCGCGGACCGTCGGGGCCACCTCGATGCGCGAGGCATCGACCAGCGCCAGCGCCGGGAGCACCGGGGCCGCCAGGGCCCGGGTGGCCGCGGCGGCGGCACGGCGGATCCAGCGCGGGTCCGGGCGCGGCTCGGTGCGGCCCACCGTCAGCAGCAGGTCGCCGACGGCCGCCCGCTGCCTGCGCCCCGGGAGCGTACGGATGCAGAAGATCCCCGCCGGGCCCATGAGCAGGTGGTCGATGCGGCCCAGGCCCGGGAGCGGCACGGAGTGCAGGACCCGCCAGCCGTCCGGCTCGAGGGAGTCCAGCAGGTCGCCCATGCGCTGCTGGGCCGCCAGGTCCTGGCGGAGCCGGTGCCGGGCCCGGCTGCCGGCCGAGCCGTGTTCCAGCTCGCCCAGCAGGGCTTCGCCGGGGCGGTTCGGGGCCAGGTCCTCGTCCGGCGGGAGGGCGAGTCTGCGCAGGTCCGCGGGCGTGGGCACCGGCGGCGGGCCGACCGTGTACGGGCCGGCCAGGTACGGGCGCAAGGCCGCCAGGACCGCCTCGCGGTGCTGGTCGGCGAGCACGCTGATCCGGTTGGTCTGCCGGTCGTACCAGGCCACCGCCTGGCCGTCGGGCAGGTTGACGTAGAGCCGGCCGCGGCCGGGGCGGCCGCTCGGCAGCACCTTGAGTCCCCGCATGGACCTCACCCCCCGCCGTACATGGGAGCAGCCCGGGCGCCTCGCGGCAATCCCCCGGTGGAGTTCTCGGTCACGTAACAGCTTCTACGGGACTCCGCCGGGTACCTGTTACATGCTCATCGCTGTACTGACACAGCGGGCTCCTAGGTTTGTCGGACCTGGACCGGACCTTAAGGATTTCCCGTGAGCACCGTCAACCGCCGCACTCTCGTACGAGCCGCCGCAGTGACCGTCTGCGCCGGGACCCTCCTCGGGCTGCCCGCCGCGGCCGCCCTCGCCGAAGGGGTGCCCGCCGCTTCGGCCGCGCACTCCGCGGGTGCGCCCCGGACCCTGGTCAAGAGCCTCGCCCTCGCGGACGGCGTGTCCAAGGCGAACGTCTACCGCATCGCCAAGGGCGGCTTCCAGGCCGACATCCTGGCCGCCGACGGCGCCAGGGCGGCCACCCTGACCAGCCGTGACGGCGCCGGCGGCTTCGGTGGCTCCGGCCCGCTGCACGTGGCGCTCCGGCCCGACGGCCGGCTGTCCTCCTGGGTCGGCGACACGGGCGGCACCGGCGCCGACGGCGGTACGCCCGTCGCCGACGGGTACAAGACCGGGACCCGGGACGGGCGGGTCGTCCAGGCCTCGGCTTCGCACGCCCGCTCGGTCGCCTCCGGGACCCTGGACACGCTGGCCGACGGGCCGGGTGACGGCGTGCTGCTGCTCGCCGCGGGCGGCGGTATCGCGGCCGTGGGCGCCGCCGGGCTCGGCTTCGCCATGCTGCGCCGCGGGCGCACCGAGGGCTGACCGGTCAGGCCGGCGGCGGGGTCTGCTTGGTCCAGGGCCAGCGGACCCTGGGCTTCTGGCCCGACGGGGCGTACGTGTACTTCCAGCCCTTCTGGAGGTGCAGCCGTTTCGAATAGCCCGACGGGACCCGCTCGTACAGCAGGACCGTCGCAGGGCCGCCGTCGGCCGACGGGACCGGGATCTCGTACCACTTCGGCGGGTGGCCGGTGGGGCCGACGAGGACCGGGAGGACCCGGCCGTCCATCGGGCCGCCCTCGAAGGGGGTGGGTTCGCTTCTCACCCCACCAGTGTCACAGCAGGTGGGCGGCCTCGGAGACCACGGGGATCACGCGTCGGGCCAGGACCCCGACCGGGCCGTCCGCCGATTCGAGGGCCAGCGCGGCCCGCGCCGCGGCAGCGGTCTCCGGGTCGGTGGCGGCCGTCGCCGTCAGCAGGGCTATGAACTGGTCGACCAGCCAGTCGCGCAGGGACGAGACGTCCGGCTGCTTGCCCTCGTCGATCCAGATGAGGGAGGCCGCCTCGACGGCCGTGATCCAGGTGCGGACCATCATCCGCAGCCGCGGGCCGGGGGCCGGGACCGCCAGGTGGTAGAGGATCTGCTGCGCCGCCGCCCGGCGGATGCCGTCCACCGTCGCCGTCGTACGGGAGGTCTCGACGACGCTGCCGCCCTGGAGGAGCGCCGAGAAGCCTGCGTCGTGCTCGTCCACGAAGGCCAGGTAGCGGTCCAGCGCCCGGGAGAGGCGCTGGGTCAGGGGGCCGGCCTGCGGTTCGGCGAAGCACTGCTCGAGGAGGTCCGCCGCGGAGCGCAGGGCCGCCTCGTACAGCTGCTGCTTGCCGCCCGGGAAGTAGCGGTAGACCAGGGGCCGCGAGACGCCCGCCGCCTCGGCGACGTCGTCGAGCGAGACCTCCTCCGGGGCCCGGTGCGCGAACAGCGACAAGGCGGCGTCGAGGAGCTGGGCCCGCCGCTCCTCGACGCTCAGCCTGCGGTACGCGCGTACGGTCGTCATGCCCGCAGGGTAGCCCCGAAACAGCCGGTTCAGGCGAGGAGTCCCGAGCTCTTCCAGAGCCTGCGGCCGACCCCGCGCAGCACGCCGATGTCGTCGAGGAAGTCCGTGAGCCGCTTGGCGCCCGTCTGCATGACCTCGCGGCGGTGGCCGCTCGCCCGGACCTGGGCGACGGCTTCGCGCCGGTCGAGACCGATGTTCTCGTAGACCTGGGGGTTGACGAAGGCGAGGGAGAAGACGCGGGCGGCCTCGCCGCAGCTGATGCGCGTGAGCTCCTGTTCCCAGCGCGGGGCGGTCAGCATCTGGCGGCGCAGTTCCTCGCGTGCGTAGCGGACGTGCCGGGCCTCCTCGATGACGTGGATGCGGGTGACGCCGCGTACGAGGGGCTGGATGCGCTCGTCGGGGAAGGTGAGGCGCTGCATCCAGTCGAGGATCTCCTCGCCGAGCAGGGTGCAGGCGAAGGAACCCGGGGTCGTGGAGACGGTCTTGAGGATGCGGGCGAGGTTGTGGTTGAGGCGGGAGACCGGGTAGGCGGGGGCGCCGGCCTTCTGGATCATGCGGGCGAACATCATCGAGTGGCGGCACTCGTCGGCTATCTCGGTGAGTGCGTAGCGGACGTGGTTGCTGGTCAGGGACTTGTCGTAGATGTGCCGGACCATCAGCTGCATCAGGATGATCTCGAACCAGATGCCGAGCGAGCCGAGCGCCGCCGCCTCGTGGCGGGAGAGGTCGATGCGCTGCTCCTCGCCCATCTTCTTCCACAGCGGGGTGTCGTAGAGGGAGAGCAGCTCGGGCGGCCAGTAGTACGTGCCGTCGATGGGCGGGGCGTCCCAGTCGAGTTCCTTGTCGGGGTCGAAGGAGTGCTTGGCCGAGGATTCGAGCAGTCGTGCGGCGATCTCTTCGCGGTCCTTGAGGAGGCCGAGCGCGTCCTGCAGCGCGCCTCGATCGGTCACGGTCGTCATGGCTTCGGATACCTCGCTCATCGGGTTACCGGCGGTCATCACTTATGAGACTGCTTGTCAGCAAGACCGTCAATCCCCTGCGCACGACTTGTTGACCCCGCGTCTACCAACGTGTGACGCTGCCAACCATCCAGTCCTGTACGGAAGTACACGAGCCGAGGGGGCGTCAGTGTCGACGCACGAGCTCTACACCAAGGACCCGGGCGCGGACGTCTGGCAGGTTCCGGCCTCCGGCGCAGCCCGCTTCAGCTGGGAAGCCATGTTCGTCGGCCAAAAGAACGGGGCCGGCCGCGAGCGGCTCCTCGCCCTGTACCAGAAGGGCAAGGACAAGCAGTGGGACGGCGCCAAGCGCATCGACTGGGAGCTGGAGGTGGACCCGTACAACCCGCTCGGCACCCCGGACGAGGCGCTGACCCTCTACGGCACCCGGCACTGGTCGAGACTCACCGAGAAGGACAAGGGCGAGCTGCGCCGGCACTACACCGCCTGGAACTTCAGCCAGTTCCTGCACGGCGAGCAGGGTGCGATGGTGTGCGCGGCGCGGATAGTGGAGTCGGTGCCGGACCTGGACGCGAAGTTCTACTCCGCCACCCAGACGATGGACGAGGCCCGGCACGCCGAGATCTTCGGCCGCTTCCTGCACGAGAAGGTCGGGATGCTCTACCCGATCAACGACAGCCTGCAGGGGCTGCTCGGCGACACCCTGCGCGACTCCCGCTGGGACATGCCGTACCTGGGCATGCAGGTGCTCATCGAGGGGCTGGCGCTGGCCGCCTTCGGGATGATCCGCGACACGACCGACAAGCCGCTGCCGAAGCAGATCCTGGCGTACGTCATGCAGGACGAGGCCCGGCACGTGGCGTTCGGGCGGATGGCGCTGCGCGACTACTACAAGCAGTTGACGGACGCCGAGCTGCGTGAGCGCGAGGAGTTCGTGATCGAGGGCTGCTACCTGATGCGGGACCGGCTGCGCGGGGTGGAGGTGCTGGAGAACTTCGGCATCCCGCGCAAGGAGGCCGAGCAGTTCAGCGAGCAGTCGGAGTTCCTGCACCTCTTCCGGAAGCTGCTGTTCAGCCGGATCGTGCCGTGCGTGAAGGACATCGGGCTGTGGGGCGAGCGGCTGCAGAAGGCCTACCTGGACATGGGCGTCTTCGAGATGGGCAACTCCAACCTGGACCTGCTGATGACGCAGGACGAGGAGATCGCCGAGGCCCTGGACCGCGAACGGTTCGCGGCGCAGGAGGCGGACCGGGTGGCGGAGGTCGAGGCGGCCATCGCGGACGGCGCGGAGGCCGAGACCGAGGCCGCGACCGGGACCGGGACCGGGAACGAAGCCCGGTAGGGCCGGCGCTACGCCGACGGCTCCGGCGGGAACGCGCCGGCTCCCCCGCAGGGCGTTTCACTGGGCGGACGGGGGCGGCGGCCCGTACAGCGCGGCCTCCATCACCGCCCGGGCGATCGGCGCCGCCGCGCCGTTGCCGCTGATGTCCCCGCGGTGCGCCTCCGCGTCCTCGACCACCACGGCGACGGCGACCCCCGGCAGCGGCGCGTCCTCGGCCTTGGCCCAGCCGATGAACCAGGCGTACGGGGTCCCCGCGTTGCCGACGCCGTGCTGGGCGGTGCCGGTCTTGCCGCCGACCACCGCGCCCGGGATCGCGGCGCCCGGCCCGGTGCCGTTCTCCACCACCTGCACCATCAGCTCCTGCAGGCGCAGCGCAGTCGCCGGGTTCATCGCCCGGCCCAGGCTGCGCTGCTGCCCGCGCCGGACCTGGTCCCCGTCGTCCTGGGTGGTCCGGTCCACGAGGTAGGGGGACTTGAGCTCGCCGCCGTTCGCGACGGCCGCGGCGACCATCGCCATCTGCAGCGGCGTCGCCGTCGTGTTGAACTGCCCGATGGAGGACAGCGCCAGCTGGTCCGGGCTCATGTCGGTGTCGAAGTTCGACCGCGACACCCAGGCCGGCACCCGCAGCCGGTCGTCGTCGAACCCGAACCGGCGGGCCGCGTCCACCATCCCGCGCAGCCCGACCTGGACCCCGATCTTCGCCATCACCGTGTTGCAGGACCACTGCACCGCCTCCGCCATCGAGGCGTCGCGGCAGCCGGTACCCGCGTTCGGCAGCAGGGTGCTGGTGCCCGGCAGCGGGTAGGGGTCGGGGGTCTGCGTGGGCGCGTCCACATCGGTGACCACTCCCGCGTCCAGGGCCGCGGCCGCCGTCACGATCTTGAAGGTGGAGCCCGGCGGGTACGTCTCGCGCAGCGCCCGGTTCAGCATCGGCCTGGCGGGGTCCGCGTTCAGCCGCTCCCAGGCCGCCTTGACCGCCGCGCCGGTACCGGAGAGCGCCGCCGGGTCGTACGAGGGGCTGCTGACCAGCGCGAGGATCTTCCCGGTGGCGGGGTCGAGCGCGGCCACCGCGCCGCGCCGGCCCGCCAGCCCGGTGTACGCGGCCTGCTGCAGGCCGGCCCGGACGGTGGTCGCCGCGTTCCCGCCGGCCGGGCGGCCGCGGGCGAGGTCGTACCAGAGCGGGAAGGCCGAGAGCCCCGGGTCGGTGCCCGAGAGGATCGCGTCCTCGGCGCGCTCGAGGAGGCTGGTCCCGTACGTCTGCGAGGAGTACCCGGTGACCGGCGCGTACAGCGGCCCGTTCGCGTACGTCCGCTCGTAGCGCAGCATCTGGCCGCTGTCCCGGGAGCCGGTGACGGGCCGGCCGTCGACCAGGACGTCCCCGCGGGGCTGGGCGTAGCGTTCGATGGCGGGGCGCTTGTTGGCCGGGTTAGCCCCGTACGCGGCGGCCTCCCAGACCTGCACCCGGGCCACGTTGACGAGCAGGGCGACGAGCAGCAGCGCGCAGAAGTACGCGCACCAGCGGATGTACCGGATCACGCCGCGTCCCCCGCTCCGGCGGGGCCGGGCCGGCGGGCGCTGTCGCCGAGCCGGACGAGCAGCGCGACGATGATCCAGTTGGTGACGACGGAGGAGCCGCCCTGGGCGAGGAAGGGCATGGCCATACCGGTGAGCGGGATCAGCCCGGTGACTCCCCCGGCGATGACGAAGACCTGGAGCGCGACGATCGAGGCGAGCCCTGTGGCGAGGAGGCGCCCGAAGGGGTCGCGCAGGGCGAGCCCTGCACGGAATCCGCGGTCCACGAGGAGCCCGTAGAGGAGCAGGATCGCGGTGAGGCCGACGAGGCCGAGCTCCTCGCCGGCGGTGGCGAGGATGAAGTCGGACTTGGCGGCGAAGCCGATGAGGAAGGACTGGCCGTGGCCGAGTCCGGAGCCGAGGAGCCCGCCGGCTCCGAAGGCGAAGAGGGACTGGGCGAGCTGGCCGGGGCCCTCGCCGCGTTCGATGGAGGCGAAGGGGTTCAGCCAGTCCCCGACCCGGCTGTGCACGTGCGGCTCCAAGGTGCCGACGGCGTACGCGCCCAGGGCGGCCAGCAGCAGCCCGATCGCGATCCAGCCGATCCGGCCGGTGGCGGTGAACAGCATGACGACGAAGAGGCCGAAGAAGAGCAGCGAGGTCCCGAGGTCCCGCTCCAGGACGAGCACGCCGACGCTGAGCAGCCAGATCGCGAGGATCGGGCCGAGGACCCGGCCGGGCAGGAGGCGCAGCTTCCAGAAGAGCCGGCGGCCGGTGAGGGCGAGCGCGGTGCGGTTCGCGGCGAGGTAGGCGGCGAAGAAGACGGCGAGCAGGATCTTGGCGAACTCGCCCGGCTGGAAGGAGAGTCCGGCGAACCGGATCCAGATGTGGGCCCCGTTGACGGCCGGGAAGAACACGGGGACGAGCATCAGCGCGAGGGCGGCGGCCACGGAGAGGTAGGCGTACTTCTGGAGCACGCGGTGGTCGCGCAGCAGGACGACGACGAGGACGAAGAGGGCCACGCCCAGGGCGGACCAGCACAGTTGGTCCCCGGCGGCGAGATGGGCGGGGGTGGTGACGTCGAGGCGCTGGATGAGGACGAGGCCGAGGCCGTTGAGCAGGACGGCGATGGGAAGGACGAGCGGGTCGGCGTACGGGGCCCGGAAGCGGACGGCGAGGTGCGCGATCAGGGCGGCGCCGGCGAGGCCGGCGGCGTAGTGGCCGGCGGGCCGGGGGGTGTGGCCGGTGGTGGCGAGAGCGACGTAGTGGTGGCCGAGGACGGAGATGAGGACGGCCCCGGCGAGGAGCGTCAGCTCGACGCCTCTGCGTTTGGACGCGGAGCCGTCGGGGGGTGGGGGCGGGGCGGGCTCCGCCACCTCTGCCGTCAGAGCGGTCATGCGGGAAACGTAGCAAGCAGACGGATGGTATGTCCGCTTATGTCATAGAGTGCCGAAGAGTCGTCAGAACAGTCGTCAGAAACGGTCACGAGGGTACGAATGGGAGCCGCGGCACATGGGACCAGTGGAATTCATCGTCCTCGCCTTCCCGGAGGAGCAGCTGCGCGTGCCGGCGGTCGAGGCCGTGATGGGGCTGCGCAAGGCGGGGGTGGTCCGGCTCATCGACGGGCTCGTGGTCTCGAAGACGGCGGGGGGCGAGGTGCTGGCGGCGGAGTTCGACGAGTTCATGGAGCTCCAGGGGCTGCTGAGGCACCGTGAGGCCGCGCAGCTGATCGGGGCGGAGGACGTCCAGGAGGCGGCGGAGCTGCTGGAGCGGGGCAGCTGCGCGCTGCTGCTGGTGGTGGAGCACGTGTGGGCCGAGGACGCGGCGATCGCCGTACGGGCGGCGGGCGGGCGCATCGTGGGCTCGGTCCGGATCCCGCCGGAGCGGACGGGGGCGGCCTGATGTTCATCCGCCCGATCGGGGTGAGAGTGGAAGCGGCCCGCCGCCCCTCGGGCCGCCCCCTGCTCCGCGGCCTCCTCTCCCGAGCTGCGGGCCTGCCCCAGCCCGCGTCTCGGCAGGCCCGGCCCCCGGAGGCGGGAGCCGAGCCGGCGGAGCCGGGGATGGAACCGGGGGCCGAGCCGGGCGCCTTGGCCGGCGGCGAGCCGGGGGCGGGGGCCTTGGCCGGCGGCCCGACCACGGAGCCGGGGGCGCCACCCGGCGGGCTGGCCGCCGAGCTGGCGGAGCTGGCGAGGCTGGCCCGGGAGGGCCTCCTGACCCCGCAGGAGTTCAAGGAGGCCAAGACCCGCCTCCTCCACCCCTGACCGGGTGCAAGGCCGCGCCCCGGCCGGCCGCCCCTGACTCGACGCTCCGGCCGGTGCGGGCCCGCTGCGCGGAGCCGCTCCCCGCCCCGCCCTTCCCCCGTTCCCCGGGCTCCGCCCGGACCCCGCCCCCGTGCCGCGCCGTGTCGGGGCCAGCCCCCGAACCCGCGCGCCTCAAACGCCGGCGGGGCCGTCTGGTGCCGGCGGCTGCGCCGGGGGCCACCCGGGCTCCGCCCGGACCCCCGCCCGTGCCGCGCCGTTGTCGGGGGCCGGCCCCCGAACCCCCGCGCCTCAAACGCCGGCGGGGCTGGATTTCGCCGGGCGGCGGCGAACCGTGCCGGTGGCCCCCGGCAGCTGGATGCCGCGCAGCGGCAACGGGGGCCGTGTCCAGCCCACCGGCGATTGCGGCACGGGACAGCGGCGGGCCGGCGAGTGCTGGGCCGGAGGGGTGAGAGTGGGGAACTGGCCGTCCCCGGTGGGGGATTTGTCATACCGGGCGTGGCAGCATCGGCCGCCTGGAGGTGATCACATGTCACGCCGCCTGCTCCGAGCCGCCTGCATCGCCGCCGTGGTCGTCACGGCTGGGCCGTTCCCCGCCACCCATGCCAAGCCCGCCCCCGACACCCCGTCGGCCCGTGCCACCGCCCGGCAGTCCCCCGGTGCGGCGGACGCCACCACCCGCCACACCGCCCGCGGGGCGAACGCCAACCCCCCGCAGAGGTCGACCGCCGCCGGCGCCGGAGGCTCGGCCGAGCGCCAAGGCCCCGGCACCGCCGCCCGGCAGAACCCAGGCTTAAGGAGTCGCACCGCTGCCCCGCAGGGACTCGGCGCGCGTGACGCGGTCACCCCGCAGGCCGCCGATCCGGCGGATGCCGCCGCCCGCCAGGGTGCCGCCGCCACAAGCGCCACCCCACGGCAATCCCCCGGCGCCGGAGGCGCCACCGACCGGCGGACGCCAGGCGTCGGAGGCGCCGGAGGCACCACCGGGCCCCGGGCCGCCGGCGCCGGAGCGTCGGCCGAGCGCCAAGGCCCCGACGCCTCCGGCACCACCGCCCGGCGCGGCCTCGGCTCGGCGGGCGCCGCCGCCCCGCCGAGCCCCGGCGTCGCAGACGCCACCGCTCCGGAGACCACCGGCGCCGCAGAGGCCACCGCCCCCCGGGCCACCGGCTCGGCAGCTGCCGGCGAACCGGCGAGCCCCGGGGCAGCGGGCGCGCCCGCGGCGGCGGGGATCGTGGGGTTGCTGGCGCAGCTGCGAGGGCTTTACCGGCAGGCCGAAGAGGCCGCCGAGGCCTACAACGGCACCGAAGCCGCGCTCGAGGCCGGCCAGGACGAGGAGCGGCGGCTCAGTGCCGCCCTCGGGAAGGCCCGTACCGCCCTCGGGGCGGAGAAGGCCGCCGCCGGGCGGATGGCCCGGGAGCAGTACCAGGGGGCCCGCGGCTTCTCCCCGTACGCCCGGATGCTGCTCACCGGCGACCCTCAGGCCGCCCAGGACCAGCGCCGGCTCACCGCCCGTGAGGGCGCCCGCCGGGCGGGGGTGCTGGCCCGCCTCACCCGCGGCGAGCGCCGGGCCGACGTGCTCGCCACCGCCGCCCGCAAGTCCCTCGACGCCCAGCAGTCCCTGACCGCGCAGCGCAAGCAGCACAAGCAGCAGGTCGACCTCAAGCTCAAGCAGGTCGAGCGGATGCTCGCCTCGCTCAGCCCCGAGCAGCTCACCCAGCTCGACACCCGCGAGGCCGCCGACACCGCCACCGCCCAGCGGAAGCTGCTGGACTCCGGCCGGCTCGCCACCACCCCCCGTACGCCCACGGCCGCCGGCGGCGCCGCCCTGACCTACGCCGCCGAGCAGATCGGCAAACCGTACGTGTGGGGCGCCGAGGGGCCGGGGTCCTTCGACTGCTCCGGGCTCACCTCACAGGCCTGGGCGCACGCCGGCCGGTCCATTCCCCGGACCAGCCAGGAGCAGTGGGCGCAGCTCCCCAAGGTGCCCCTGGACGAGCTGCGCCCCGGCGATCTGGTGGTCTACTTCCCCACCGCCACCCATGTGGCCCTGTACGTCGGCGACGGAAAGGTGATCCAGGCCCCGCGGCCCGGCGCGAAGGTCAAGGTCTCCCCCATCGCGGCCAATCCGCTGCTCGGAGCCGTACGGCCCGATCCCGACGGGGCCCCGCTCGCCGAGTTCACCGCGCCGCCGATCCCCGAGACCTCAGGCGACGACAGCGGTTACTCCGCCGAAGCCGCGCCCACCGACGACGCGACCTCCGCCACGTAGTCCGCCGCGTCCTGCGGGTCGTAGAAGTACGCGTCGAAGTCGGCCGGGTTGTCGAAGCCGTTGGCGAAACGGTCCGCCACCGGCTGCAGCTGCCCGGCCGCGCCGATCAGGTTCAGTACGTGCTCCGGCGGGACGCCCAGCATCGCGTTCGTCCACTGGGTGACCGGCTTGCCCGTCGTGAACCAGAACTTGTCGAAGGTCGCCTTCATCCACGCCTCGTCGAAGGGCTTGTCCCCGTGCATCAGGATCGACGACAGGTACGAGGCCGCGCACTTGGACGCCGAGTTCGAACCCTGGCCGGTGATCGGGTCGTTCGCGACGACCACGTCCGCGACGCCCAGCACCACCCCGCCGCCCGGCAGCCGCCCGATCGGGTTGCGGACGACCGGTGCGTACCGGCCGGCCAGCGTGCCGCCCGCGTCCGTCAGCTCCGCCTTCTTCGCGCGCTCGTACTCCCAGGGCGTGAACTTCTCCATCAGCTCCAGCGTGAGCGCGAGGTGCTCCGCCGGGTCGTTCACCCCGCGGAACACGTCCAGCGGACCGCCCGGGAGCCCCTCCCAGAACAGGATGTCCGCCCGCCCCGACGTGGTCAGCGCGGGCATCACGAACAGCTCGCCCACCCCCGGGACCAGGTTGCAGCGCACCGCCTCCGTCTCCGGGTGCTCGGGGCGCGGCTCGAGCCCGTGCACGTACGAGACGGCCAGCGCGCGCTGCGGCGCGTCGTACGGGGAGCGCGCCGCGTCCCGCCCGAACATCGACACCAGCTCGCCCTTGCCCGCGGCGACCAGCACCAGGTCGTACGTACGGGAGAAGTAGTCCAGGTCGGCGACGGACGCGCCGTGGATCACCAGCTGTCCGCCGCGCTGCACGAAGACGTCGAGCCAGCCGGCCATCTTCAGGCGCTGGTCGACGGACTGCGCGTACCCCTTGAGGCGGCCGAGCCAGTCGATGGGGCGGGAACCGTCCGGGCCGGCCACCGAGACGCCGATGCCCTCGATCCGCGGCGCCTGCCGCTCCCAGAAGTTCAGCCCGAGGTCGCGCTCGTGCTGGAGCGCCGCGTCGAACATGACCTGCGTGGACATGATCCGCCCGGTGCGGATCTCGTCCGCCGTCCGGTTGGACATGAGGGTGATCTCGTACCCCTTGGCCTGGAGACCGAGGGCGAGCTGGAGACCGGACTGGCCGGCCCCCACGACGAGTATCTTGCGCATCTCACGTTCTCGATTCGGGTGAGCGGTTCGGCGGTTCTACGGAGTACGGAGCTAGGGAGCTATTCGGGGGTCGCGTCCAGCGCGTGGCCCACCAGCGTCAGCAGGGAGGCGACGACCGTGTCCCGGCGCCGCGCATCCATGATCACCACCGGCACGTGCGGCGGGATGGTCAGCGCCTCGCGCACGTCCTCCGGCTCGTACGCCTGCGAGCCGTCGAAGTGGTTGACGGCGACGGAGTACGGCAGCCCGCAGCTCTCGAAGTAGTCGAGGGCCGGGAAGCAGTCGCGGAGCCGCCGCGTGTCGGCCAGCACGATCCCGCCGATGGCGCCGCGCACCAGGTCGTCCCACATGAACCAGAACCGCTCCTGGCCCGGGGTCCCGTACACGTACAGCACGAGGTCGTCGTCGAGGGTGATGCGGCCGAAGTCCATCGCGACGGTGGTGGTGCTCTTGTCCGGCGTGGCCGACAGATCGTCCGTCGGGAGGCTGGCCTGGGTCATCACCGCCTCGGTGCGCAGCGGGGTGATCTCGGAGACGGACGACACGAAGGTGGTCTTGCCGACGCCGAAGCCGCCCGCGACCAGCACCTTGACGGCGACGGGTGCGCGCGAGCGGTCGTACTGCCAGGGCTGGACGGGCTCGTCGTCCACCGAGGTGACCGGGTCAGAGACGGCGAAGACCACTGAGCACCCTTTCCAGCAGCGCGCGTTCGGGGCGCCCGGGGCCGTGCCCCGTTCCGTAGACGCGTATCCGTCCCTGGTCGGCGAGGTCGCTGACCAGGACGCGGACCACCCCGAGCGGCAGCTTCAGCAGCGCGGATATCTCGGCGATGGTGCGCATGCGGCGGCAGACCTCGACGATGGCCGGCATCTCGGGCATGCGGTCGTCGGGTATGTGGTCGTCGGGCACGCCGTCACCGGGTATCTGCGGCTGCGACGCCCGGGTGTCGAGCGCGGCGACGAACGTCTCCACGTGCAGGACCTGCGTGAAGCGGGTGCGGCCGCCCGTGAGGGAGTACGGGCGGACGCGGGCGGGCCGGCGGTCGGCTCCGCGTATCGGCAGCCGGTCGGACGCGGACGCCGACGCCGAGGCCGTACTCCTCACGGGGTCTTCTCCATCGACTGGCGCAGCTCGCTGCGGACTTCGGGGGTCAGGACATGGCCGGCGCGGCCGACGAACAGGGCCATGTGGTACGCCACCACGCTCATGTCGCAGTCGGGGGTGGCGTGCACGCCGAGGAGCGAGCCGTCGCTGATGGCCATGACGAAGACGGAGCCGTACTCCATCGCGACCATCGTCTGCTTGACCGCGCCGCCGTCCATGAGCTCGGCCGCGCCGGTGGTGAGGCTGCCGAGGCCGGAGACGATGGTGGCCAGGTCGGCAGAGGCGCCGCGCGGGCCCTTGGTGCGCGCGGGGCTCTCGCCGGCGGCTCCTCCGGGGTCGGAGGACAGCAGCAGGAGCCCGTCCGAGGACACGACGGCGACGGAGTTGACGCCGGGCACCTCCTCGACCAGGTCGGTCAGCAGCCACTGCAGGTTGCGGGCCTGGGTGCTCAGTCCGTACGTACTGGGCGCGGTCATGTGCGTGCCTCCTGTGCGGTGTCCCCCTGGTCGGTGTCCTGTGCGAGCTCGGCGGCCACGACGCGCCGTCCGTCCCGCGTCCCCTGGTAGAAGCCGCCGAGCCGGCGGCGCAGCTCGTCGGCGTCGACGCGGCGCGCCGACTCGGGCGGCCGTACGGCCTCGGGGCGACGCGCGGCCACCGTGCGCGGGGTCCGCTTGGGCAGCCCCTTGTCGGTGACGGCCTCGGGTCCCGCGTCGGGGTGGCTCCCCTGGCGGGGGACCCAGTCGGCCTCGTCGGGTGCGCGCCGGTGGGGCTCCGCCGGGCCGTCGGGGGCGACGGCGGTGGCGGTCTGCCCGGGGAGCGGCAGTCCTTGTTCCGGTACGTCGGCCCGCGGGCCGGCATCGGGCAGCCGGTCGGCGGTCACCGGGTCGGGGTCGGACCCTGCGAGGGCCTCCGGTCCCGCGTCGGGGACGACCCGCGCGAGGAGCTCGTCGCCGGGATCCCGCTCGACCGGGACCTCTGCAGCCGGGCCCGCCACGGTGAACACCTGATCGGCGGGCGGCAGCTCGGGCTCCGCCTCCGCGGGCACGACCCGGGCCAGCAGCTCCTCGGCAGGAGCCGGTCCGCTCGCCGCGGTGAACACCTGATCGGCGGGCGGCAGCCCACCGTCCACCGCCAGGGCGTGCACCTCCGCATCGGGCTCCAGCCCCCCGGCCAGATCCGGCCCGAAGTCCGGGGCCAGGTCCGCACCCGAAACCTCGGCGGTGGCGCCGGTGGCCCCGCCCGGACCCGCATCCGCGTCGGCAGCCACGCCCGGACCCGGGTCCGGGACCGGCTCCGCGGCGGGCAGCGACGCCTCGTCGGCGGCCGTGGCCGCGCCGAGCTGCGCATCTGCATCTGCATCCGCATCTGCATCCGCGTCGGGCTCCAGCCCCCCGGCGGTGTCCCACTCCATGCTCCGCAGGAGCTCGGCGTCCGCCTCCGGGCCCGGGTCCTGGAAGGGGTCGGGCGTGAGCTCGGGGGCGGGGGCGGCCGCGGCCTGGGGCTCCGCGTCCCGTTCCACCGCCGGCGGCATCCTGCGGGGCGGGATGGTGTTCTCGTTCGCCTCGGCGATCACGCCCGGCAGCCGGAGCTCCGGCACGCCCGGCGTGGCGAAGGTGTGCACCGGCGAGCTCGGCGGGGTGGCCGGGAGGAGCGACGCCGGGACGACCACCAGGGCCTCCGTGCCACCGTGCCGCCCGGCGCGCAGCTCCGCGGTGACCCCGTGGCGGGCCGCGAGGCGCCCCGCCACGTACAGGCCGAGGCCCAGGCCGTGTTCCGCTTCCGGCTCCTCGTCGTACGCCTCGGGCGTGGCCAGCCGGGCGTTCAGCGCCTCCAGCCGGTCGCCGGTGACGCCGATGCCCACGTCCACGACGGACAGCACCACGTCACCCGAGTCGAGCAGCCACCCGGAGACCCTCACCTTGGCCTCGGGCGGCGAGAACGTCGTCGCGTTCTCCAGCAGCTCGGCGAGCACGTGCGAGATGTCGTCGGCCGCGTGCCCCACGACCTGGGTGAACGGGGGCAGCGCCGCCAGCTCGACGCGCTCGTAGCGCTCGATCTCGCTGACCGCGGCCCGCATGACGTCCACCAGCGGGACCGGGGCACCGGCGCCGTGGCCGTGCTCCTGTCCGGCCAGGACCAGCAGGTTCTCGTTGTGGCGGCGCATGACCGTCGCCAGGTGGTCCATCTTGAACAGGGTCGCCAGCCGGTCCGGGTCCTGTTCCCTGGACTCCAGCTCCTCGATGACCGCGAGCTGGCGCTCGACCAGGCCCAGCGTGCGCAGCGACAGCGAGACCGACGTCGTCGACATGATGCGGCGGTGCTCTTCGAGGCCCGCCCGCAGCTGCGTCAGCTCCTGCTCCAGCGCCTCCCGGCCCGAGCTCAGGGCCTCGTTGCGTCCGATGAGCCGGCGCGCGTCGGCGTCGAGGCCGGCGATCCGGGTGTGCAGGGAGACCGTCTGGTCGCGGACCGCGTTGAGGTGGCGTACGACTTCGGCGAACTCGTCGTTGCGGCCGGTGAAGCGGACCGGCTCCACCGAGCCCTCCGGGGTCGCCAGCCGGGCCGCGCCGCGGCGCAGTACGGACAGCGGCCGGGTCAGCGAGCGCGCCACGGCCGTCGAGAAGCCGACGGCGACCAGGAACAGCAGGCCGAGGACCGCGACCAGCATCTCGAGCCGGGTCACGTCGTCGTCGCGCAGGGTGGCGAGCGCGGTGGCCCGCTGCCCGGCGAGTGTGGACTCCACGGACCGCATGCGGTCGATGCGGGCGGTGAGCGCGGGGGCGACGGTGGCGCCGTCGAGCTTGCGGTCGGCGGAGGACAGCGTGGGCCGCTCGGTGAGCCGCTTGAGGTGGTCGTCGGCCGTCTTGACCTCGGGGCCGGTGACGGTGGCGGCGAGGGTCTGGCGTACGTCGGGCCGCGCGACCCGGTTGAAGTCGTCGAGGGCGGCCTGCTCCCGTACGCGGGCCCGCTGGGCGGCGGTGGTCAGTTCGTCCACGACCGCGGAGTTCGGGGGCTGCTCGCCGCGGGGGACGGCCAGCGCGGCGAGCAGCAGTCCACGGGTGGCCGAGGCCTGTTCCACGGCCTGGTCGAGGGGGGCCAGCGGGCGGTTGGTGGCGAGGGCGGCGCCGGCCCGCGGCGGGGTCAGCTCGGCGAGCCGGTCGCCCGGGGCGAGCAGTTCCGCGATGACGCCCGCGTAGGCCTGGTGGGCGGCGAGGGCGCTGCCCTTGCCGTCGACGGCCTCGCTGCGGACTGCCTGGACGCGGCCGAGGGCGAGGGCGAGCGGCTCGTCGGCCTCGTTCCGGACCTCGGCGAGCTGGCGGTCGGTGAGCGCGGTGCGCTCCTGGACGGGGCCCTTCGCCTGTGCGCCGGGGCGGCTCTTGGCCACGTACTCGACGACGGCGTCGCGCTCGTCGGCGAGGAGGTGCGCGAGGGTGAGGGTCTGCTGGGTCTGCTCGGCGAGCGTGACCAGCTGCTGGGAGTCGTTCAGCTCCCGTGTCGCGGAGACCACGGCTGGGGTGCCGGCCGCGAGGACGGTGAGGCCGGCGACGGCGACGCCGAGGACGAGCCTGCTGCGCACGCGGACGCGGCGTCCGGCGGGGGCGGGTCCGTCGATGGCGGTGCCGTTCTTCCGAGACCGCTTCTTCTGCACCGGTGCTCGCAATCCTGTACGTGTGCTCGTGCTCGTCTACTCGTGTGGCCGAGGTAACGGCCGGTCAACAAGTAAACGCCCCCTGCCTCCTCGTACCGCCTCAGACCTTTGCAGCGTGTTGGCGAGAGAGCCTGACATCGACCACCCGGCCACTCGAACGAGTGAACATCACGGATGAGTTGGCAACCAACTCGGCGGGGCGCCGCCAGAGGGCCGTCATGGGCTGGTGGTTGAAAGATCGATGGGGGCTTTGGCAATATGCCCGCCCACATCCCGCCGGGGGGCCGTGGAGCGCCTGGGACGACGGGCGGGTGGCGGCAGTCCCGCCGGCTCTGCATTGGTACGGACTTTTCGGCGCATCGCGGCCACCGGGCCCATACGGGGCGGGCAGAATGTCCGCATGCGCATCGACCTCGCCTCGGCCCCCGGCAACCCGGAACGCCCCAATGAGGACTGGCTATCGGCGGCGATACCCGCCGCGGGCGGCGGAGTCCTGGTCGCCCTGGACGGGGTCACCCCGCCGAGCGGCGAGGTGGGGTGTACGCACGGCGTGCCCTGGTTCGCGGCCCGGCTCGGGGGCCGATTGACCGAACTGTCCGGATCGCGGCGTGACATGCCGCTGGACGGGATCCTGGCGCAGGCGATCCGCGACACCGCCGACGCACACCGCGACACCTGTGACCTTTCTCACGTACGGACCCCGCAGGCGACCGTGGTGATGGCGCGCTGGGACGAGGCGTCCGTGGAGCACCTCGTGCTCTCGGATTCCGTACTGCTCCTCGAGGCGCCCGGGGGCGAGGTGACGCCGGTGCTCGACGACCGGCTGGACCGGATCCCGCGCGAGCTGCTGCGCACGCAGACCTCGGCGGACGCGCTGCGCAATGCGGAGGGCGGCTTCTTCACGGCGGCCGCGGACCCGGCGGTGGCCGCCCGCGCGGTGACGGGCCGGACCCCGCGCGAGCGGGTGCGGGCGCTGGCGGCGCTCACGGACGGGGCGAGCCGCTGGACGGACACGTTCCGGGAGGGCGACTGGGCGCAGTGCCTGGAGGTGCTCCGGAAGGAGGGCGCGGAGGGCCTGATCGGCCGGGTTCGCACCCTGGAATCCGACCCGTCCCGCCCCCTCGCCCGCGGCAAACGCCACGACGACGCCTCGGCTGCGTACGCGGAGCTGTAGCTGCTGCTGCTTCAGCCCGCGGGAGGCTACTCCGCGCCCTGGTTCAACTGGTTGAGAAGCCGCGCCAGTTCCGCGACCTCCCCCCGGTCCCAGTCGGCAAGCTTGCGCATGTACTGCTCGCGCCGGGCCCCCCGCACCCGCAGGAACCGCTCCCGCCCCTCGTCCGTGAGCCCGACCAGGAACGCCCGGCCATCCGCCGGGTCCGGTTCCCGCGCCACCAGCCCCAGCACCTCCAGCGCTCGCAGCTGCCGGCTCATGGTGGCCTTGCCGACCCCGAAGTACGCGGCGAGCTCGGTGGCCCGCTGGCGGCCCGCGGCCTCCAGCCGGACGAGCAGCCCGTACGCGGCGGGCTCCAGCTCGGGGTGCAGGGCGCGCGCCATCTCCCCGGAGGAGGCCCTGGCGCGCCGGAGGAAGACGGACAGCTCCCGCTCCAGCGCAAGGAACTCCTGGTCTTCACTACCGTGCACGTCCGCTCCCATCGGTGGTGTCCTGAGGCACCAGTATTTCGCAGCGGGTACGGCGACGGCCCGGGACCCCGCCGTAGAGGGGGCCCGGGCCGTACACACGCGCACCAGGCGGTACCGGGCCGGGATCAGGCGGCCGCGGTGACCACGGCCTCCGCCTGACTGAGCGCCAGTTCCAGGACCTGGCGTACGTCCGTCACCGGGTGCACCTCCAGCCCCTCCAGCACCTCGGACGGGACGTCGTCCAGGTCTGCCTCGTTCCGCTTCGGGATGATCACGGTGGTCAGGCCCGCCCGGTGCGCGGCGAGCAGCTTCTGCTTGACCCCGCCGATCGGCAGGACGCGCCCGGTCAGCGAGACCTCGCCGGTCATGGCCACGTCGGTCCGGACCTGCCGGCCCGACAGCAGCGAGGCCAGCGCCGTCGTCATCGTGATGCCCGCGCTCGGCCCGTCCTTCGGGACCGCGCCGGCCGGGAAGTGGATGTGCACGCCCCGGTCCTTCAGGTCGGCGACCGGGAGCTCGAGCTCCGCGCCGTGCGAGCGCAGGAAGCTGAGCGCGATCTGCGCGGACTCCTTCATCACGTCGCCGAGCTGCCCGGTCAGGGTGAGCCCGGCCGCCCCCGTCTCGGGATCGGCCAGCGATGCCTCGACGAACAGGACGTCGCCGCCCGCGCCGGTCACCGCGAGCCCGGTGGCCACGCCGGGGACGGCGGTGCGCCGCTCGGCGGGGTCCTGAGCGGACTCCGGGACGTGGTGCGGGCGCCCGATGAGCCCCCGCAGGTCGTCGGCGCCGACGCGCAGCGGCAACTCCCGCTCCCCCAGCTCGTGCTGGGAGGCCACCTTGCGCAGCAGCCGAGCGATGGACCGCTCCAGGGTGCGCACGCCGGCCTCGCGGGTGTACTCGCCGGCCAGCCTGCGCAGCGCGTCCTCCTCCAGGACGACTTCCTCGGCGCCGAGACCGGCCCGCTCCAGCTGGCGCGGCAGCAGGTGGTCGCGGGCGATGACGACCTTCTCGTCCTCGGTGTAGCCGTCGAGCCGGACGAGCTCCATGCGGTCGGCGAGCGCCTCGGGGATGGCTTCCAGGACGTTGGCGGTGGCCAGGAAGACGACGTCGCTCAGGTCCAGCTCGACCTCCAGGTAGTGGTCCCGGAAGGTGTGGTTCTGGGCGGGGTCGAGCACCTCCAGCAGTGCGGCCGCCGGGTCCCCGCGGAAGTCCGACCCAACCTTGTCGATCTCGTCGAGCAGGACGACCGGGTTCATGGACCCGGCTTCCTTGATGGCCCGTACGATCCGGCCGGGCAGCGCGCCGACGTACGTACGCCGGTGGCCGCGGATCTCGGCCTCGTCGCGGACACCGCCGAGGGCGACACGCACGAACTTGCGCCCCATGGCGTGCGCGACGGACTCCCCGAGGGAGGTCTTGCCGACGCCGGGCGGCCCGACGAGCGCCAGTACGGCGCCGCCCCGCCGACCGCCGATGACGCCCATGCCGCGCTCGGAACGCCGCTTGCGCACGGCGAGGTACTCGGTGATGCGGTCCTTCACATCGCTCAGCCCGGCGTGCTCGGCGTCGAGGACGGCCCGGGCCCCGCGGATGTCGTACTCGTCCTCGGTGCGCTCGTTCCAGGGCAGTTCCAGCACGGTGTCCAGCCAGGTGCGGATCCAGGAGCCCTCCGGGGACTGGTCGCTGGACCGCTCCAGCTTGTCGACCTCCTTGAGCGCGGCCTCCCGTACGTTCTCGGGGAGGTCGGCGCCCTCGACGCGGGCCCGGTAGTCGTCGGACTCCTCGCCGTCCTTCTCCCCGTTGATCTCGCGCAGTTCCTTGCGTACGGCTTCCAGCTGGCGGCGCAGCAGGAACTCGCGCTGCTGCTTCTCGACGCCGTCCTGGACGTCCTTGGCGATGGACTCGGCGACGTCCTGCTCGGCGAGGTGGTCGCGGAGCCAGGAGATGGCCAGCTTGAGGCGTGCCACGGGGTCGGCGGTCTCGAGCAGCTCGACCTTCTGGGCCACGGTCAGGAACGGCGAGTACCCGGAGTTGTCGGCGAGCGCGGACACCCCTTCGATCTGCTGGACCCGGTCCACGACCTGCCAGGCCCCGCGCTTCTTGAGCCAGCTGGTGGCGAGCGCCTTGTACTCCTTGACGAGCTCGGTCACCGACCCCGGCAGCGGATCGGCCAGTCTCTCGTCGACGCTCTCCCCCTCGACCCAGAGCGCCGCCCCGGGCCCGGTGGTCCCGGCCCCGATCCTGACGCGGCCGACACCGCGGATGAGCGCCCCGGGATCCCCGTCGGAGAGCCGTCCCACCTGCTCGACGGTCCCGAGCACACCGGTGCCGGCGTACTTCCCGTCGACCCGCGGCACGAGCAGCACCCGGGGCTTCCCGCTCCGGACCGCCGCCTGGGCAGCCTCGACGGCCCCCCGTACCTCGGCATCGGACAGGTCCAGCGGAACGACCATCCCAGGCAGCACGACCTCGTCGTCAAGCGGCAGCACGGGCAGGGTGAGCGTTACGGACGTCGAAGCCATGATCTTCCCTCCGGCAGTGAAGTTGAGCTATGCCGACTCAATGCATGTGCGCCCCCCAATGTTCCCCAACCCCCGTTCGCCCCGGGCGAACACGGATTCCGCCGGCGGCTGCGCCTGGAAGACCCGTAGCGGCGGTCAGCCCGCCGGGGCGATGAGGATGTCGCCCGAGGTGGTGTGGACCGAGAGGTGGGACGGGGCCTTCGGAGTGGTGGGGAGGGTGTCCTGGTTGCCCGACGTGGTGGCCGTCGTGATCTCGTACGGGGCCTGCGGGACCGTCAGCGTGACGTCGCCCGAGCTGGTTTCCGCCGTCGCCGAGGTCGGCGGCTTCGTGAACACGAGCCGGGCGTCGCCCGAGGAGGCGCGGACATCCGCAGTCGGGCCGGCCAGGCCGGTGGCGGTGACCGACCCCGACGACGTACGGACCTTCAGCGGACCGGCGATGCCCTCGGCCTTCACGTCGCCGGAGGAAGAGACGAGGTCGGCCGCCGCCACACCGGCCACCGTGACGTTGCCGCTGCTGCTCTCCAGCTTGACCGTGGCCGAGGCGGGGACCTCCAGGCGGTAGTCGATGTAGCAGGTGTCGGAGCAGCCGTCCGTGAACGTGAGGACGCCTCCCGAGACCCGCTGGGCCGGCTTCGGTGCCGCGTCGCCCCGGTAGTGGACCGTCCGGTGGATCGCGACCCCCGGGCCGGCGGCGGGGGTCACCTCGATGGAGCCGCGCCGTGCGTCCTTCACCTCGACCGCCGTGACGGCCTCGGCGACCGTCGCGTCGGCGTTCGCCGTCTTCTGCTCGGTGTCCTCGAAGGTGCAGCCGGAGAGCAGCAGTCCGGCGGCGAGGGCGACAACCACCGCCTGGCTGAAGCGGAATGACGTGATGTGGGAAGGCATGCGCATTACTCTGGTGCGCCGCCGGGCGTCTGCCGATGGGGGCCGTACCCGGCCTCGGGGTGGGGTTATCCCCCGCCGGCCGGGCTCAGATGCCGATCGCTCCGTCGATCCGCTCGCGCAGCAGGTCCGCGTGGCCGTTGTGGCGGGCGTACTCCTCGATCATGTGGATCAGCACCCAGCGCAGCGACACCTTTCCCCGCCACGCCTCGTCCTCGCCCTCCACGTCCAGGTCGGGCGCGGCGGCCGTGAACGACTCCGCGAACGCCACCTCGTCCCGCCAGGCCTCCCAAGCCGCCGCGACGGCGGCCGGGCCGGAGCCGGCCCCGTCGAAGTCGCCGTCCGGGTCCGCCGCCGACGAGAACAGGGCCGGCGCCTCCTGCCCGGCCAGGACCTGGCGGAACCAGCGGCGCTCCACCTCGGCAAGGTGCCGGACCAGGCCGAGCAGCGAGAGCGTGGACGGCTCCACCGCCCGCAGGGACAGGGGCCCCGGCTCCAGGCCGGCGCACTTCAGCTCCAGCGTCGCGCGCTGCGCTCCCAGGACGTCGGTGAGCATGGCCCGCTCGTCGCCCGTCGTGGGCCCGGTGAAACGGTCCTCGGACGCTCCGAAGAACTGCCCCCGTCGGCCCGTGACCGCGGGCCGCTCCGGGCGCATGGCCCAGTCCGTCCACGAGCCGTCGTACACCGCCAGGGAGGAGTAGCCGGCCAGCGTGGCGCCCAGGGCCAGGACGCACGCCGTCACTCCCGAGCCGCAGCTGAAGTACAGCCGCTCCCGGTCTCCGGTCAACGCGGCGAAGGCCTCGCGGAGTTCCCCGGCGGGCCGCATCAGGCCGCCGTCCCGCTGGAGGTCCCCGAACGGCAGGTTCACCGCGCCCGGCATGTGGCCCCCGCGCAGCCCCGCCCGCGGTTCCGGGGCGGCGGCGGTGAAGCGTTCGCGCGTACGGGCGTCCAGTACGACCGCCGCCGGATCGGCGAGGGCCGCACCGACCGCATCCGCGTCCACCAGCAGCCCCGTCCGCGGGTGGGCCGTGAAGGATCCGCGCGGGCCCTCGTACGCAGGACCGCACGCCTCGACGGGCAGGCCGGCGGCGGTCCACGCAGGCAGCCCGCCGTCGAGGACGGCGGCCCGGTCGAAGCCCATGGCGCGCAGCATCCACCAGGCCCGCGCGCTGGAGTAGATGCCGGCGCCGTCGTAGACGACGACGGTGCTGGTGTCGTCTACGCCGAGCGCGCGTATCGCCTCCTCGAACGCGGCGGCCCGGGGCATGGTGTGCGGGGCGGGGGCGTCGTGGTCGGACAGGACGCCGTCGAGGTCGAAGGGCCGCGAGCCCGGGATCCGCCGGTCGGCGCCGCGGTGGGCGCCGACGGAGGCGTCGAACACGACGAGCCCCGGCTGGCCGAGCCGGGCGGCCAGCCAGTCGGCTCCGACCAGCGGTCCGGGCAGGGCGGCGGCGTCAGCGGCGTCGGCAGAGCGGGACGGGGTCATACGGCACCTCCGGGTGCGTCGGCGGGCCCGAAGACGAAGCGGGCCGTCGCACACATCCTCCTACGAGGGCCGCGCGCCCCTGCAAAGCGGCTTGCCGGTAAGGGAGTTGGCGAGGATCCTGCGCCCTACACCAAGGCTTGGGGGGAGCCGTATGGCCAAGAGTGTCTCGGCGCGCTCGTGCTGCTCGGCCTCCTCGTGGTGCAACTGGGCGGCGTCATCCTGGCGAAGTGCGCCACACCGCCGCACGGCCAGCCACGTCAGATGGACGTGCTCCCGGTGGCCGAACCTCTCGACGCTCGCCATCACTTCGGCCATCAGCGTGTCGAAGGCGGGCGTGGTGTCACCGGTCGGCGTCCCGGTCTGGTGCGGGGTCATGCGGAAACCTCTGTCATTGCCTGCAGGGCGGCGCGCAGGCCGGCGATCGCGTCGGCGGGCAGTCGGCCGAGTGCGCGCTGCTCCAGGTCGGTGATGGCCTGCCGGATCGTGGCGGCGGCCGGCCGTCCGGAGGACGTGAGCTCGATGAGCACCGCCCGACGGTCCCCCGGGCGGGTGCCCCGGGTGATGTGGCCGCGCCGTTCCAGCCGGTCCAGCACGCTGGTCAGCGTGGTGGGACGGGTGCCCACGGCCGCTCCCAGTTCGGACACGGTGCGCCCGCGGCCGTCGGCCAGGTTGGCCAGCGCGTTGATCTCGGAGGCGGTCAGGTCCAGGTCGACCAGCTCCGCGGCGAGCACCTGAAGGGTGGCGTGGGTGGCCCGCTGGAGGGCCAGCAGGGCCGACCACCCGGATGGCACGGTTTCGGAGTTCACGATTTCGGACTATACGATTTCGTACTATCGGCTGCAAGCCGGGGCCGGCCGCTGTCGGATCGCTAGGGTGCGGCCATGGATCCGGAAACGATCACTGTCCTGGACGGCCGCGAGTGGACCCCCGATCCGGAGCCGGTCCACCGGATCCTGGCGGACCTGGTCGCCGGCGGCGCGGCGCTCGGCTGGGTCGACCCGCCCTCCCCGGACGAGGTCGCGCAGCTGCTCGACCACGTGCTGGAGGCGGCCCGGTCCGGTGATGCGGCCCTGCGCGTCGCCTACCTGGGCGGCCGCCTCGCCGGACTGGGCTACTGGCTGCGCTACGCCCGGCCCACGCACCGGCCGCACGCCGATCTGGAGAAGGTCGCGGTGGACGCCGCCGCCCACGGGCGCGGCATCGGCCGGGCTCTGACCGCCGCGTTGATCGAAGATGCCCGGTCCGCGGGCATCGAGGTCCTCACGCTGGACGCCCGGGGCGACAACACCCACGCCCTGGGGCTCTACCGCTCACTGGGCTTCACCGAGTACGGCCGCCTGCGCGACTTCGTCGCCGTGGGGGACCGCCGCTACGACAAGGTGTTCTACATGCAGGACTTGCGCGGCTAGCGCGCGGCCCGTGCGGGCACGGCGGTTCGGCGCATACGGAAAAGCGGCCCCTTACGGGCAGCGCCCCGGCTGCGCGTAGACCGCGATCCGGGCGCCCCGGACCTCGTCCACCGAGCAGAGGTCGAAGTGCGAGGCCAGCGTCTGGCGTTTGACCGCCTCGCGGGGGTACGGGTCCAGCGGCTGGCCCGCCGGGTCCAGCAGGGCCACCACCCGCGGGGCGTCCACCAGGCGGGTCCAGATCTCCGCGGTCGGCAGCTCGGCGCCCTGGAGGCTGTGCGAAGCCGCCGGGGTGCGGGCCAGGGCCAGGTCGCGCAGGCTCCCGTACAGCTGCGGCGAGGACAGCAGCCACTCGCGCCGCCGCGACGGCATGAACAGCACCGCGTCCCCCGGCCGGGCCCGTTCCCGGACCGCGGCGGCCACCGCGAGGACGTCGTCCTTGCGGCTCTCCGGGGTCCGCAGCCACACCGACCACCACCCGAACGGCACCAGCAGGGCGGCCACCAGCAGCCACGGCCACCACCCCCGCGCCGCCGCCAGCCGGGTCCCCGCGAGCAGGGCGAGCCCGGCCAGCGCGTAGAGCACGTACCGGTCGACGTACCAGGGGTGGACGAGGGAGACCGCCATCAGCAGCCCGGGCGGCAACAGGGCCAGCGGCACCGCCACACGTACGAGCTCCCGCGGTACCGAGGCGCCCCGCGCGAGCAGCAGCACCGCGGCCGCGACCACCCCGTACGCCGCCCAGTCCTGCCAGCCCGGCCGCCCGAGCCAGCCCAGCTGCTGCTCCGCCTGGCGGGCGCTCACCACGCCCAGCGGCAGCAGCAGGGCCGCCACCGCCGCGGCGCTCCACCGCCAGCCGCGCGAACGCCAGGCGCCGACCCCGTGCGCGAGCAGGGCCAGTACGGCGAACTCGTGCAGCCAGCAGCCGATCAGCAGGACCACGGCGTACGCGACCCACCGCTCGCGCAGCATCAGGTACGTCGCCCACACCACGGCCGCCGCGACGAGGGCGTACGAGCGTCCCTCCTGGGCGTACATCTGCACGGGCGGCAGCACGGCGTAGGCCACGCCGGAGCACAGTGCGGCCCGCTCCCCCGCGAGCCGGTGGGCGACGGCGGCCACCCCGGCGGCCGCGAGGGCGGTGGCGGCGACGGAGGGCAGGCGCAGCGCCCACAGGCCGCCGGCCTCCGGCCCTCCGCCGTCCCAGACCTGGAAGACCGCGTGCATCAGCAGGTAGTACAGCCCGTGCACGGCGTCGACCTGCCCGAGCAGTTCCCAGATCCCGCCGAGCGGCCGGTGCGCGACCTGCCAGGTGACGGACTCGTCGCGCCACATGCCGGCGCGGCCGCCCGCGCCGCCGCGCTCCAGGCCCCAGAGGCCGAGGAGGAAGGCGAGCAGCGGCGGCAGCCGGCGCCAGGCGGCGATGCGGCGGATGTCGTCCTCCTGGTGCTATCCGTACGGGTGGTGCCGACTCCATACTCGGGGTCGGTCCGAAGACCTGCGGAGGTGGGGTGTGCGCGCGTTACGAGCGGTGGCTGCGGTGCTGCTGGGTGCGGTGGTCCTGAGCGGGTGCGGGTCGGGGGACGGCGGGTCGGACGACAAGGCGACCGCGAGTCCCTCCTCCGGCGGCGGGAGCAGCAGCAATACTGCGTCCGCTTCGGCACAGCCGTCCCCCGGCCCCGGGTCGAGCGCGACCGCCGAGCCGCCGGGGCAGCCGACAAGTACGCCGACGGCCTCGTCCGTGCCCGTTCCCCCGGGGCCCTCCTCGGCGCTGGAGCGCCTGGTCACGGTCACCCGGACCGGGGGGCTGGCCGGGAGGACGAGCACTCTGCTGGTCAAGGGCGACGGCTCGTGGACCCGGCTGGACGGGCAGGCGCGCCCGGCCGGCACCGGGAAGCTGCCGGCGGACCGGGTCGAGAGGCTGCGCGCCGCGCTCCGGCAGGCGGACTTCGCGCACCTGCCCCGGGTCCCGAAGGGCGGGGCGACGATCTTCGACGGGTTCTACTACGCCTTCGTGCACGGCGGCTACGAGGTGGCCGCCGAGCAGGGGTCGCTGACGCCGGGCCTGCAGAGCGTGCTGGACGAACTGCCCCCGTTCGAGGCGGGGTAGGCAGGCTCGGGGCGGTCCGGCCCGGGGCGGTCCGGCCCGGCAGGGCTGCTTTGACTTTCCCCAGGTCACGGCATTGACTGAAGGGAGAGCGACCACGGCAACAGAGGTATGCCGGGACGCCCCGCGAGAAAGGTCGCGGCCCATGTATCGCAAGCGTTCGCACGTGGTTGCGCGCATGCTCCCCGTCCTCGCCGCGGCTGCGTTGTCCCAGGTTCTCGCCGTGGGGGGATTCGCCGCCCAGGCCTCACCGCCTCCGGCCGAGGCCGCGGTGGCGGCTGCTCCGGATTTCACCTGCCCCATCGGTGACGGCCCCCATGGGCCGGGCTGCCGCAAGGAACACCGCGAGGGTTGCCCTCCGCTCCGACCGATCCCCGATGCCCCGCCCGCACCGCAGGTGCCGCCCGCACCGCAGATGCCGCCCGGCACACGAGCGCACCAGCACACCCGATGACACAGCAGCCGACCTAGGACGACCAGGCCGCGGCCGGCAGGCCCGTTCCCGACGTCGAGATCCCGCGCAGCTGGCGGTCGAGGTATCCGTGCAGCCGGTGCGGCATGTCCACGGCCTCGGGGGCCAGGACCCACTGGATCTGCAGGCCGTCCATGACGGCGAGGGTCTCGCGGGCCACGGCCTCGCAGTCGGTGCCGGGCCGGAGCTCGCCGCGGGCGACGCCCGCCTCCAGCAGCCGGACGTTGTGGGCGAGCACCCGGGCGTAGCGCTGCGTGAAGTACTCGTGCGCGGGGTGGCCGGCGTTGCCGGACTCGCCGACCAGCGTGTTGTACATCCGTACGAGGCCTGGCCGGCGGGCGTTGTCCGCGGCCAGGGCGACGACGGTGGCGTAGTACGCGGCGACGGACTCCTCCGGCCCGCTGAACAGGCGCTCCACGTCGTGCTGCTCGCTCTGCGCCAGCACCGACAGGAGCAGGTCCTCCTTGCTGCGGAAGTGGTGCAGCAGCCCGCCCTGGGTGATCCCGCAGTCGTTGGCGATGCGGGCGAGCGAGGAGGCGTGGAAGCCCCACTGTGCGAAGTGCTCCACCGCGGTGTCGAGGATCTTCGCGCGGCGGGCGTCGCCCACCGCGTAGGTCCCTCGGCCGGTGGCCTTCGGGGCGGTCCGCTCCTTGTCCTGTGCCATGCGACCCACCCTAGGTCGTGTCGTTTCCGGCCTCGCGGGGGCGTGATTCAGGTCACTTTTCCAAAACCTAGTGGGTGCATGGTTTTCGCGCTTACGGTGAGCACCCTCCGCCGGACCGCACCCAGGAGCCGTACGCCGATGAACGCCACGCCCGACGCCGGCCCCGCGTACAAGGACGCCGCTCTCCCGGTGGACCTGCGCGTGGCGGACCTGCTCTCCCGGATGACGCTGGAGGAGAAGGCCGGCCAGCTCTTCCACTCCATGCTGATGATGAATCCGGACGGCACCCCGGTCACCGAGACCGACGGCTCGATGCTCCCGTTCGCCACGCCCGAGCTGGTCGGGGACCGCTTCGTCAGCCACTTCAACCTGCTCGGCACGTACGGCGCCCGCGAGATGGCGCAGTGGCAGAACGCGGTGCAGGAGATGGCCGCGGCCACCCGGCTCGGCATCCCGGTCACGCTCTCGACCGACCCGCGGCACGCCTTCACCGACAACATCGGCGCCTCGTTCAACGCCGGCGCCTTCTCTGCCTGGCCGGAGGCGCTGGGCCTGGCCGCGATCGGCGACCCGGAGCTGGTCTTCCGCTTCGCGGACACCGTCCGCCGCGAGTACCTGGCCGTCGGCTTCCGGGTCGCCCTGCACCCGCAGATCGACCTGGCGAGCGAGCCGCGCTGGGCCCGCCAGACGGGCACGTTCGGCTCGGACGCGCGGCTGACGGGCGAGCTGGTGCAGGCGTACGTCCGCGGGCTCCAGGGCCCGGAGCTCGGTCCCGAGTCCGTCTCGGCGATGGTCAAGCACTTCCCGGGCGGCGGCCCCCAGAAGGACGGCGAGGACCCCCACTTCGCGCACGGCAAGGAGCAGGTCTATCCGGGCGGGATGCGCGAGCACCACCTGGAGCCGTTCCGGGCGGCCGTCGCGGCCGGCTGCGCGCAGATGATGCCGTACTACGGCCAGCCGATCGGCACGGACTGGGAGGAGGTCGGCTTCGGCTTCAACAAGGGCGTGGTCACGGGCCTGCTCCGCGAGGAGCTGGGCTTCGAGGGGATCGTCTGCACCGACTGGGGGCTGCTCAACGACGCCTCGATCTTCGGCGAGGTCCACCCGGCGCGGGCCTGGGGCCTGGAGCACCTGACGGTCGCCGAGCGGGCGGCCCGTGCGCTGGACGCCGGGGCCGACCAGTTCGGCGGGGAGCAGTGCCCGGAGGTGATCGTGGACCTGGTCCGCTCGGGCCGGATCACGGAGTCCCGGATCGACGCGTCGGTGGCCCGGCTGCTGCGGGAGAAGTTCGTGCTGGGCCTGTTCGAGAACCCGTACGTGGACCCGGACGCGGCGGCGGAGACGGTGGGCCGGGCCGATTTCGCGGCGGCGGGGGCGGCGGCCCAGCGCCGCTCGCTCACGGTGCTGACCAACCGCGGCGGGCTGCTGCCGGTCGCCGGGCGCCCGAAGCTGTACGTGCAGGGCGTGGACGAGGCCGTCGCGGCGGGGTACGGCGAGGTGGTGTCCGAGCCGGAGGCGGCGGATCTGGCGGTGCTGCGGCTGCGCACCCCGTACGAGCCGCGGGAGAACATCTTCGAGTCGTACTTCCACTCGGGCTCGCTGGCCTTCGCGGAGCCGGAGCTGTCCCGGATCCTGGCCCTCCTGGACTCCGTACCGACGCTGGTCTGCATCAATCTGGAGCGGGCGGCGGTCATCCCGGAGATCGCCGAGCGGGCGGCGGCGCTGATCGCGGACTACGGCGCCGAGGACGCCGCGCTGCTGGACGTGGCGTTCGGCCGGGCCGTGCCCGAGGGGCGGCTCCCCTTCGAGCTGCCGCGGTCGATGGCGGCGGTGGAGGCCTCTCGGCCCGATGTGCCGAACGACACCCTCGACCCCGTGTTCGAGCACGGACACGGGCTGGCCCTGTAGGGGGTCGACAAAAGCGCGCGGTGGCCGACGATCACCGCGCACCGGGTGGCCGTGCTGTGGGGGGACGGCCACCCGGCATCACCGCCCATATCCCCATTCCCGCCATAATCGGAACCGCTGCTTCCGCTGTTTTCCCTGTCCGAACCCCGCATAGCCGCAGGCCGGTGGCTCCTCTACGCTGCACCCCTACTACGCGGATCTTCAGGGGCGGGAAATGGAACAGACACACACCACCCACAGCGGCGCCGCGGCCACCCCCGGCGCTCAGCGGCGCGTGCTCGTGGTCGAGGACGACCGCACGATCGCCGACGCCATCGCTGCCCGGCTGCGCGCCGAGGGCTTCCAGGTGCAGGCCGCCTTCGACGGCCCGGCCGCCGTCGCCGCGGCCGAGAGCTGGCAGCCCGAGCTGCTGGTCCTCGACGTGATGCTGCCCGGCTTCGACGGCCTCGAGGTCTGCCGCCGGGTCCAGGCCCAGCGGCCGGTGCCGGTGCTGATGCTCACCGCGCGGGACGACGAGACCGACATGCTCGTCGGGCTCGGGGTCGGCGCGGACGACTACATGACGAAGCCGTTCTCGATGCGCGAGCTCGCGGCGCGGGTCCACGTCCTGCTGCGGCGCGTGGAGCGGGCCACCCTGGCCGCCACCGCCCCGCGCGGGGCCACGCTGCGGCTGGGCGATCTGGAGATCGACCACGCGCAGCGCCGGGTCCGGGTGCAGGCCGAGGACGTACACCTGACGCCGACCGAGTTCGACCTGCTGGTGTGCCTGGCCGGCACCCCGCGGGCGGTGCTCTCCCGGGAGCAGCTGCTCGCCGAGGTGTGGGACTGGGCCGACGCGTCCGGGACCCGTACGGTCGACAGCCACATCAAGGCCCTGCGCCGGAAGATCGGGGCGGAGCGGATCCGTACGGTCCACGGCGTCGGGTACGCCCTGGAGACCCCGGCCCAGGCATGAGCGGGGGGCGCCCGCCGGGAGGGCTGAGGCCGTTCTCCCCGTTCTCGATCAAGACCAAGCTGGGCACGCTCGTCGTGGTCTCGGTCTTCATCACGACGGGGCTGCTGATGGTGGCCCTGCGCACGGACACCGAGCTGCGGTTCATCACGGTGTTCTCGGTGATCGCCTCGATGCTGATCACCCAGTTCGTGGCGCACAGCCTGACGGCGCCGCTGGACGACATGACCCGGGTGGCCCGTGCGATATCCCACGGGGACTACACGCGCCGGGTGCGCGGGGCCGGGCGCCGCGACGAGCTGGGCGACCTGGCCTCCACGATCAACCTGATGGCGGACGACCTGGAGGCCGTGGACCGGCACCGCAAGGAGCTGGTCGCCAACGTCTCGCACGAGCTGCGCACGCCGATCGCGGCGCTGCGGGCGGTGCTGGAGAACGTGGTGGACGGGGTCTCCGAGGCCGATCCGGAGACCATGCGGACGATGCTGAAGCAGACCGAGCGCCTCGGCCGGCTCGTGGAGACCCTGCTGGACCTGTCCCGGGTGGACAACGGGGTGGTCCCGCTGAAGGCCCGCCGCTTCGAGGTGTGGCCGTACCTGTCGGGGGTCCTGAAGGAATCGGGCCTCGCGGCCGCCGGCCGGCCGGGCCTGCTCTCCGGCTCCGGCGGGCACACCCGCAACGACGTGCACCTGCACCTGGACGTGTTCCCGCCCGAGCTCACGGCGTACGCGGACGCCGAGCGCCTGCACCAGGTGGTGGCGAACCTGATCGACAACGCGGTCAAGCACAGCCCGCCGCACGGCCGGGTCACCGTCCGTGCCCGGGCCGGCGACGCACCCGGCAGTCTCGCGCTGGAGGTACGGGACGAAGGCCCCGGCATACCGGAGGCGGAGCGGCACCGGGTCTTCGAGCGGTTCAACCGGGGCAGCGCGAACGGCGGCGACGGCGGTACCGGACTGGGCCTGGCCATCGCCCGCTGGGCCGTCGGCCTGCACGGAGGGCACATCGGGGTGGCCGAATCGTCACGCGGCTGCCGGATCCTCGTCACGCTTCCGGGCAGCTCCCAGGCGTCGCATTGACGTAGGGTTCGAGTGGGTAGGACATGATCTCGGCCACACGTGCCCGGGGTCCGTCAGGGGTGCGAAGCCATGGGGGCCGCAACCACGGTGCCCCCTACCCGAACCAGGCTGGTTTCCCGCCATTCAGAGCGGCGAAACCCGCCGTTCGGTGTGACCTACATGACGTAAGTCCCGCCCGGTCTGCATCCAGCGGCCAGGGAGGCGTAGCCTTTATTCCCGCTGTCCATACCTTGTGAAGCGGAAGAGGGCGGTTGCCGCCGTGTCGCCACAGTCCCCCAGTAACTCGAGCACCACGACCGAAGCAGAGGGCGGGAAGACCCCTGCCTCAGGCTTCGGCGCCAATGAGTGGCTCGTCGACGAGATCTATCAGCAGTACCTCCAGGACCCGAATTCGGTCGACCGGGCCTGGTGGGACTTCTTCGCCGACTACAAGCCGGGGGGCACTGCGTCTCCGGTGAAGCCGGACGAGCCCAAGAAGTCCCCGACGACGGACGGCGCCTCCGCACAGGCCGCCCCTGCCGTCGCCCCGCAGGTCTCCGACGCCGCCGCCACGGGGGCGGCGAGCGCCGCCGCGCCCTCTCCTGCCGCCGCGCCCACGCCTGTGTCAGCTCCTGCCCCTGCTCCTGCCACCCCCTCTGGTGCCCCTGCTGTGACTGTCACCTCCCAGGCCCAGGCCGCCGCACCGGCCGCCGCAGCCCCTCAGGCCCCGGCTCCGGCCTCCGCCGCCCCCGTCGCCGCCCAGAAGCCCGCGCCCGCTGCCGCGCCCACCGCTGGGGCCCCTGCCGGCCCCGAGCTGGTGACGCTCCGCGGCCCGGCCGCCGCGGTCGCCAAGAACATGAACGCCTCCCTCGACGTCCCGACGGCCACGTCCGTCCGCGCCGTCCCGGTGAAGCTGCTGTTCGACAACCGCATCGTCATCAACAACCACCTGAAGCGCGCCCGGGGCGGGAAGATCTCCTTCACCCACCTCATCGGCTACGCGATGGTGCAGGCCATCAAGGCCATGCCGACGATGAACAACTCCTTCGCGGAGAAGGACGGCAAGCCCACCCTGGTCAAGCCGGAGCACGTGAACTTCGGCCTCGCGATCGACCTGGTGAAGCCGAACGGCGACCGCCAGCTCGTCGTCGCCGGCATCAAGAAGGCCGAGACCCTCAACTTCTTCGAGTTCTGGATGGCCTACGAGGACATCGTCCGCCGCGCCCGTGTCGGCAAGCTGACGATGGACGACTTCACCGGCGTCACCGTCTCGCTGACCAACCCCGGCGGCCTGGGCACCGTCCACTCCGTGCCCCGCCTGATGCCCGGACAGTCGGTCATCATGGGCGTCGGCTCCATGGACTACCCCGCCGAGTTCCAGGGCACCTCGCAGGACACCCTGAACAAGCTGGGCATCTCCAAGGTCATGACCCTGACCTCGACCTACGACCACCGGGTCATCCAGGGCGCGGCCTCCGGCGAGTTCCTGCGCATCGTCGCGAACCTGCTGCTCGGCGAGAGCGGCTTCTACGACGACGTCTTCGAGGCGCTGCGCATCCCGTACGAGCCGGTCCGCTGGAACCGCGACATCGACGCCTCGCACGACGACGACGTCACGAAGGCCGCCCGCGTCTTCGAGCTGATCCACTCCTACCGGGTCCGCGGCCACGTCATGGCCGACACCGACCCGCTGGAGTACAAGCAGCGCAAGCACCCCGACCTCGACATCACCGAGCACGGCCTCACCCTGTGGGACCTGGAGCGCGAGTTCGCGGTCGGCGGCTTCTCCGGCAAGTCGATGATGAAGCTCCGCGACATCCTCGGCGTGCTGCGCGACTCGTACTGCCGCACCACCGGCGTCGAGTTCATGCACATCCAGGACCCGAAGCAGCGCCGCTGGATCCAGGACCGCATCGAGCGCCCGCACTCCAAGCCGGAGCGCGAGGAGCAGCTGCGCATCCTGCGCCGCCTGAACGCGGCGGAGGCTTTCGAGACCTTCCTGCAGACGAAGTACGTCGGCCAGAAGCGCTTCTCCCTGGAGGGCGGCGAGTCCGTCATCCCGCTGCTCGACGCCGTCATCGACTCGGCCGCCGAGGCCCGCCTCGACGAGGTCGCGATCGGCATGGCCCACCGCGGCCGCCTGAACGTGCTCGCCAACATCGTCGGCAAGTCGTACGCGCAGATCTTCCGCGAGTTCGAGGGCAACCTCGACCCGAAGTCCATGCACGGCTCCGGCGACGTCAAGTACCACCTGGGCGCCGAGGGCACCTTCACGGGCCTGGACGGGGAGCAGATCAAGGTCTCGCTCGTCGCCAACCCCTCGCACCTGGAGGCGGTGGACCCGGTCCTGGAGGGCGTCGTCCGCGCCAAGCAGGACGTCATCAACAAGGGCGGCACGGACTTCACCGTCCTGCCCGTCGCCCTGCACGGTGACGCGGCCTTCGCCGGCCAGGGTGTCGTCGCCGAGACCCTGAACATGTCGCAGCTGCGCGGCTACCGCACCGGCGGCACCGTCCACGTCGTGATCAACAACCAGGTCGGCTTCACCGCCGCCCCGGAGTCCTCGCGTTCCTCGATGTACGCGACCGACGTGGCCCGCATGATCGAGGCGCCGATCTTCCACGTGAACGGTGACGACCCGGAGGCCGTGGTCCGCATCGCGCGGCTCGCCTTCGAGTTCCGCCAGGCGTTCAACAAGGACGTCGTCATCGACCTCATCTGCTACCGCCGCCGCGGTCACAACGAGTCGGACAACCCGGCGTTCACGCAGCCGCTGATGTACGACCTGATCGACAAGAAGCGCTCGGTGCGCAAGCTGTACACCGAGTCCCTCATCGGTCGCGGCGACATCACGCTGGAAGAGGCGGAGCAGGCGCTCCAGGACTTCCAGGGCCAGCTGGAGAAGGTCTTCGCGGAGGTCCGCGAGGCCGCCACGTCTCCCGCCGCCGGCGCCCCGGTGACGCCCGCGCAGACCGCGCAGGAGTTCCCGGTCCCGGTGAACACCGCGATCTCGCAGGACGTGGTGAAGCGGATCGCCGAGTCCCAGGTCAACGTCCCGGACCACGTCACCGTGCACCCGCGTCTGCTGCCGCAGCTGCAGCGCCGCGCGGCGATGATCGACGAGGGCACGATCGACTGGGGCATGGGCGAGACCCTGGCCTTCGGTTCGCTGCTGATGGAGGGCACCCCGGTCCGCCTGTCGGGCCAGGACTCCCGCCGCGGCACCTTCGGCCAGCGCCACGCGGTCCTCATCGACCGGGAGACGGGCGAGGACTACACCCCGCTCCAGTACCTCTCGGACGACCAGGCCCGCTACAACGTCTACGACTCGCTGCTCTCCGAGTACGCGGCCATGGGCTTCGAGTACGGCTACTCGCTGGCCCGTCCGGACGCGCTGGTCCTCTGGGAGGCCCAGTTCGGTGACTTCGTCAACGGCGCGCAGACCGTCGTCGACGAGTTCATCTCCTCGGCCGAGCAGAAGTGGGGCCAGACCTCCGGCGTCACGCTGCTGCTGCCGCACGGCTACGAGGGCCAGGGCCCGGACCACTCGTCCGCGCGTCCCGAGCGCTTCCTCCAGATGTGCGCGCAGGACAACATGACGGTCGCGATGCCGACCCTGCCGTCGAACTACTTCCACCTGCTGCGCTGGCAGGTCCACAACCCGCACCACAAGCCGCTCATCGTCTTCACCCCGAAGTCGATGCTGCGTCTGAAGGCGGCGGCGTCGAAGGCGGAGGAGTTCACGAACGGCTCGTTCCGTCCGGTCATCGGTGACGCGACCGTGGACCCGTCCGCGGTCCGCAAGGTCGTCTTCTGCGCGGGCAAGGTCTACTACGACCTGGAGGCCGAGCGGGAGAAGCGCGGCATCACCGACACGGCGATCATCCGCATCGAGCGGCTGTACCCGCTGGCCGGCGCCGAGCTCCAGGCGGAGATCGCCAAGTTCCCGAACGCGGCGAAGTACATCTGGGCCCAGGAAGAGCCGGCGAACCAGGGTGCGTGGCCGTTCATCGCGCTGAACCTGATCGACCACCTCGACCTGGCCGTCGGCGCGGAGGTCCCGGCCGGCGAGCGCCTGCGCCGCATCTCGCGCCCGCACGGCTCCTCCCCCGCGGTGGGCTCGGCGAAGCGCCACCAGGCGGAGCAGCAGCTGCTGCTGAACGAGGTCTTCGAGGCGTAAGCCTCGCCTCGCCCGTACGACCGGAAGGCCCGGCCCCTCACGGGGGCCGGGCCTTCCGGCTGTGGCGGGACGGGGGCTTGCGCCTCCTCCCCCACACCCGTTCCGGCTGTCTGCCAGGCTTCGCTTGCTCGGGGCCTTCACCCCCCGCTCCCCACCACCGCCGAGCGGTGGCTGCCCACCCGCCCCCACCGGCGGCGCGGTGGGGCGCGGTGGATCGCCGGACGGGGTCGCGGACAGCGGCATTTGGATGAGCCAAGTCGGCCGACGGGGCCGGTGGCTTCGGGGTTCGGCACCCAATCAGCCGGGATCAGAGAGGGTTTGGGGGTTTCCCGTCAGTCTCATCGTCTCTCCGGTCCGAGCCGCCCTGTCAAGGGCGCTCCCTGCGGTCGCGTCGCTCCGCGATGGCCTTCGGCCACCCTGGACAGGCCGTCCCGGCCCGGACATACGAAGACTGCCGGGAAGCCCCCAAAAGAACGGCACGGGTCGGAGAGCAATGAGCGGGGAGATCAGGGAGCGGCTGCCGTGTTCCCTTGGCCCTGCCAAGGCCATCACCCCGGTCGGGCAGCGTCGGGGACGCGGGCATCAGGCAGGCTTCCGCCCGGGGCCCATAAGCAGGCCTGTTCCGGGTCGGTAGCGGCTCTACCTGCACGAAACAGCGACCAGCAACCCATCGGGAGCCGCCGGTCGCGTCTGATCGCTACGCGCTCCTCGCCGACGGCGTCCGGGGGCCGTCCGGGGCTGGACATAGACCGCCACGGATCGCTACGCGGCTGAGGTGAGCTGGCGGCGATCAGCCGGTCCTGGGCTGGTCGTGCCGCGGCGATGGCCGGGCGCTCAGCGGCGGGCGCGTAGCTCGGCGTGGTGTCTCATGATCAGGACGTTCATGTCGCTGACGCGCGAGCGGTCACGCTCCACGTGGGCCTGGAAGCGGGCGGAGACGTGAGCGGCGCACTCGGCGCAGGAATCCGGAGGGACCGGCAGCCGCGGGAACAAGTCGGCGGCCTCCATCACACGGCCTCGATGTTGGCCACGGCCGTGGAGATCTCCCGGCCCGACGGGCCCCGGACGTACGCCAGCTTCACCCAGTGCTCACGGACCGGGGTGTCTGAGACGTCCTGACGGACCACCGCCATCAGCTCGCCCTCGACGCCGGACGCAATGTCACGCACCCGCTTGCGGAGCAGAGCGTGAGGGACTTCCTCGAAGGGACGGAGTACTGCTTCATGCATCATGGGGTGTCGCTTCCGTGGATCAGGGCGTTCGCCGCCAGCTCGGAGACGCAGAGCCGGATGTCCTCGGCAGAGCTGGGCAGGCCCCAGGAGGTCAAGGTCGTGACGGCGAAGGCTCGGGCGAGGCCGGTCGACTCGGGCTGCGGGTCGAAGGAACTCTGCTTCGGATCAGGCATCAGTGCGCACCTCTCGTGTCCAGGGCTGGGGTGGGGGCAGGGCGGAAGCGGCGGCGGACCGGCGCCGGGCCCGGTCCGGCCGCGCCGTGGCCTGCCGGGTGCCTGCCAGGCCCTCGGGCCAGCAACAGCCGGGCTCCGGCTGCGGTGATCCGGGCGTTCCTCGGGGCGCTATGCCCTTGGGTCCCAGGTGGGAGACGGCGGGCAGGACGACGCCGAAGGTGCCGGGCGGTTCCAGGACGTCGATGAGGCCGGTGAACGCCGCGATGCTCGACGAGGGGTTCCACTTCGATGTCCATCCAAGGGTCCGGCAGCTGGTGTCACCGCTCAGCCTGAACCTGCACCAACGCTGTGCAAATGACCGCCTGTTGCACTTCCGTTGCACTTCTGTCCCCCCGCTCGTGCGGGCCGTGCTTCGATGACGGCAGGAAGGGAGCGACATGTGGCGACCGTGCACCACTGGACCGGCCTGGAGGCCAAGGCCCTTCGTCTCGCGCTGCGGCTGAGCGTCCGAGCATTCGCCGGCCACCTCGGCGTCGGCATCCGGACGATCTCCAAGTGGGAGAAACTCCTGGCCGCAACCGAGCCCCGCCAGGACACCCAGGCGATCTTGGATACCGCTCTGGCCCGCGCGGATGCCGCTGCCCATCTCCGCTTCGAGACGTTCCTGTCCGAAGCCGGCCGGACCACCTCCGCAGCCGGTGTCCGCAGGGTGACCGCCAGCGGGCCGCTGGCATGGGAGTACGAATCGTGGACCGACGACCTCGACCGGGCCGTGGCCGCTCTCTCCCGGCAGGACTTCACCTTCGCCGACAGCCTGATCCGCCGCTGGCTCGGGCGGTTCAAGCCGACCCCCCTCGATGACAAGGGTCTATATCTGTTCGCCCGCTCAACCGCCCTGCTGGGCGATCTCCAGCGCGACCGGGGTGCGGTGATCGGCCCGCTGTCGGCCCAGTACTCCTATGCCTCAGCGAAATCACTGTTCGGCCAGTTAGACATCCCCCGCCGTGTCGCCCAGCTCGACCTGTCCCTCGCGGTCGTCGCCGAGATGTCGGGAAAGCTGGAGGTCGCTGCCCATCAGTACGAGTCCCTCGCCGTGGACGACCGGCTTTCCCGCCGGGACCGGGCCAGGGCCCGGCTGTGGGTGGGAACAGCCCTGAGCAAGGACGGCAACCACAGCTATGCCTCCCGCGTCATGCTCGCCGCGACCCGGGAGTTCGAGGATCTCGCCGAGCCGGAAGACTGGTCGGTCGCCCACCAGAAACTCGCCCTGGCCCACCGCGGCGCCGGTGATCTCTCATCGGCCCTGCACTTCATCGGAATCGCCCGCAGCACGGCCGCCACCGACGCGCCGATGCAGCGGGTTCGCCTGGAAACCGCCCACGGCCACATCCTGCTGTCCGATCCCGCCACCCGCGATGATGGCCTTCACGTCCTCGACGAAGCGGCCCGGCTGGCCGGCCAGTTCGGCCTCAGCCACCAGCTGACCAGCATCGAGGGCATCAGGGCCATGAGCGACGGGGCCGCCGGCCCCCGACGACGGTGACCAGGGAGAAGATCGCGTGACGGACATCCAGCAGACGATCACCGAGGACCAGTGGCGCAAAGCCAAGCTGATCTGGGACTACCACCAGATGGGCCACGACCTGGCCCCGGTGGAGGTTGCGATCGGACTGGGCAGCCACGACCTCGGAGTCGCCGCGGCCACCGCCGACCTCTATCGCGCCGGTCTCTTCCCCATCCTCGTGTTCACCGGCGGCAACAGCCCCACCACCGCCAACGTGTTCCCGCGCGGTGAAGCCGTCCACTTCCGCAAGCACGCCCTCGAACTCGGCGTCCCCGACGAAGCCATCCTCGTCGAACCCAACGCCGCCAACACCGGCCAGAACATCACCCTCAGCCGGGAACTGCTGGCCCAGAACGGAATCACCCCGAAGACCGTGCTGCTGGTCTCCAAGCCGTACATGGAGCGACGGTCCTTCGCCACCGCCCGCAAGCTGTGGCCCGAGGTCGACATCATCTGTGCCTCGGAGCCGCTCGAACTGGACGACTACCTCAAAAGCATCGGCGACGAGAAGCTCGTCCTTGACATGCTCGTCGGTGATCTCCAGCGGGTGATCGAGTATCCGAAGAACGGGTTCGCCATCGCCCAGGATGTCCCGGAGGACGTGCATGACGCGTACGAATCCCTCATCCGCGACGGCTTCACCAGCCGCCTCATCTCCTGACCTGCCCGCCTCCGGCGGACTGTGTGCCATCCACCAGCCGAACCTGTTTCCCCGGCTGACGACGCTGGCCAAGCTGTTCGCGGCGGACACCTGGATCGTCCTCGACGACGTCCAGTTCGCCCGCCGCGACTACCAGCACCGCACCCGCCTGGCCACCCTGGGGGCTCCGGACCGGACTAAGTGGCTGTCGATCCCCACCCATTTGCCTCAAGGCCGCCAGACCTCCATCCGCGAAACCTTGATCGCCGACCCGGGTCTTGCCCGGCGGCGGACCACAGCGATGCTGCGGCAGTACTACGGAGCCAGCCCTCACTGGCCCGCCATCGCTCAGGCCCTGGAGCCGGTGGCGGCGGCGTTCGGCAGCGGCAGGACCGCGGCCGTCGCCGAGGCCTCCGCACGTAGCCTGCTGAACCTCCTCGGCTGGAAGGGCCGGATCCTCCGCAGCAGCGAACTACCGGCCCGGCCCGGACGGTCCCAGAAGCTCGCCGACCTCGCCGCGGCGGCAGGCACCCACACGTATCTGTGTGGGACCGGCGGCATGAAGTACCTCGACGAGGACCCCTTCACGGCCCAGGCGATCACGGTCGTCCCGTTCCGGGCGCCGACGACCAGAATCTGGTCCTCCGGCGGCCAGGTCAGCGCCCTGTGGACTCTGGCGACGCTCGGCCCCGCCGCCCTGGCCGACCGGCTCGGGGCCCTCTCCGGCGCTCAGGCCGAGCTGGAGTCCGCGGCCTGAGCACGTGCCCAGTCGCGTACGACACCGGCATGCACCACCCCATACGCATCTATATGCTCACCCGCCTGTTCGAACCGAGATGGCCCCGCATAGCCGGTGGTATCAGCTGGTGGGTGCGCGGAACGGGATCACGTTGGCAGAGGCCGGAACGGGATCAGGTGCCGACCGCAGGCCGTGACGGCCGACCAGACCGCTGGCATGCCCGACGTGCTCGCCTCGGCGATTCGGGAGCTGGTCGCCGAGTACGAGGCGCAGGACTCGCCGGAGGCGGTCTGCGCGCGCGACGCGGACAAGCTGGAGTGCATGCTCCAGGGCATCGAGTACAAGGCCCAGGGGTACGAGGCCGCGCAGCGGTGGATCGACAACAGCCGGGCTCGGCTCACGACCGAGGCGGGGCGGCGGCTGGCCGGCGAGCTGCTCGGACAGGGACCGTTGGACTGACTGCGGGTGGCCATCGGCGAAAAGCCCTGACCGGTTGCGCGGGTCAGCCGCCGACGGCTTCGGCCGTTGTTCTTGAATGGTCGTTCATGTATGTTTTTCCCATGCCCAGACCTCGCGAGTTCGAGCCCGACACCGTCCTGAACGCGGCCATGCTGCGGTTCTGGGAGCGCGGGTACCGGGCGACGTCCATCGAGGATCTGGTGAAGGCGACCGGGGTGAAGCCCGGCAGTCTGTACGGCGTCTTTCCGGGCGGTAAGCACGCGCTGTTCCTGAAGTCGCTGGAGCGCTACTCGAAGCTGGTCGTCCCCGAGAAGCTGGGCGAGCTGGAGGCTTCGGGGGCGTCGGCGGCCGAGATCCGCGGCTACTTCGACGGGCTGGTGAGCGACCTGCTCAGCCCCGAGGGGCGGCAGGGCTGCCTGCTCGTCAACACAGCGATCGAGAACGCCGCCGAGGACGACGAGGCGGCGGCCGTCGTCCGCGGCCACCTGGCCCGGCTCGAACGGTGCATGACCCACGCGCTGGAGAACGCGGCCCGCAGGGGCCAGGTGCGCGCCGGCCTGGACTGCGCCGGCAGCGCCAAGCTGCTGGTCGCCACCTGCCAGGGGCTGATGGTCGTCGGGAAGGCGAATCCCGACGAGACGCTCCTGCGGGCGATCGTCGACAACGCCTTCACCGCTCTCGTCTGACAGAGAGCCGTACGGGCCACCGTTCGCGGTGGCCCTTCCTTCGCATCGATAGTTGAATACATGTTCAAGAATGGAGCCGGGACATGAAAGCCATCGTCATCTCCGCCCACGGCGGCCCCGAGGTTCTCACCCACACCGAACTGCCCGACCCGGCACCCGCCGACGGCGAAGTGCTGATCCGGGTCAAGGCGTTCGGCCTCAACCACGCCGAGGCGTACATGCGCAGCGGCGCCTGGGGGAAGGTCGCCGCCGTCCCCGGGATCGAGTGCGCCGGGGTGGTGGAGGCAGACCCGTCCGGTGGGCTCCCCGCCGGGACGAGAGTGGTGGCGATCCTCGGCGGCATGGGCAGGACCCGCAACGGAAGCTACGCGGAGCTGGTGACCGTTCCGGCGACCAACGTGGTGGCCGTGCGCTCGGCGCTGGACTGGGCCGGTCTGGCGGCGGTGCCCGAGGTGTACGCGACCGCGTGGAGCGGCCTGTTCGGGAATCTGGACCTGCGGCCGGGCGAGACCGTGGTGGTGAGGGGGGCGACCTCCTCGCTCGGCCAGGCCGCCGTCAACCTGGCGGTCGACCACGGCGCGACCGTGCTCGCCACGACCCGGGATCCGCGGCGGGCGCCGCTGCTGAAGGAGCTCGGGGCCGCCGACGTGCTCATCGACGACGGCGCGCTCGCCGCCCAGGTCTCGGTGCGGGAGGCCGGCGTCGACGCGGTGTTCGACGTCGTCGGCAACAGCGTCCTGCGCGACTCGCTGGCCCTGGTCCGGCCGCGCGGCCGCGTGTGCCAGGTCGGCTTCCTCGGCGGATTCGAGCCGGTGCGGGACTTCGACCCGATCGCCGACCTCCCCAGCGGGGTCCGGCTCAGCTTCTTCGGCAGCGCCTTCGTCCTGGGCACCCCCGCGTTCCCGCTCACCGACGTGCCGTTGGACGAGATCTACGCCAAGGTCCACGCCGGCGTGCTGCGGGCCCGTCCCACCCGGGTCTTCCGGTTCGACGAGATCGTCGAAGCCCACCGGACCATGGAAGCCGGCGAAGCCCTCGGGAAGATGGTCGTCACCCTCGGCTGAACCAGCCCCTACGGCTGCGGCTCGAAGTCCCAGTACGGGCGGTTCTGCTGGCGGGCCGAGACCGTGTGGACGTGTTGGGGGCCCAGGGTGCGGGTCAGGGCCTTGAGGCCGGCGTCCTCGTGCTTCTGGGCCTCCGCGTCCTCGCGGACCGAGCGGAGGTCCGCCGCCAGGGCGATCTGGGCGCTCAGGGTCATCGGGTGGTCCGGGCCCAGGACCTGCTCGCAGCCGCGGAGGGTCTCCCGGCTCAGGTCCAGGGCGTCCGCTAGGCGGCCCGTGATGTTGCGGTGCCCGGTGGCGTTGAGTGCGCAGCCGAGGGTCCACGGGTGACGGTCCCCGACCGCGCCGCGCATGCCGACCAGGGCCTGTTCCGCCAGGTTGAGGGCCTCGACCCGTTCGCCCTGCGCGCGCAGGACCAGGCCGAGGTTGCCGACCGTGCCGATGCTGTACGGGTGGGCCAGCCCCAGCTGCGTCTGGTAGCCCCGTACGACCTCCTCCGAGATCCGGCGGGCCTCGCCGATGTCCCCGTACTCCCGCAGGTACGTCGCGTAGTCCGAGGCCACCATCAGGGTCCACGGGAACTCCGCGCCGAACACCCGCGTGGAGCGCTCCAGGACGCTGCGCAGCCGGGCCCCGGCGCCGGGGATGTCCCCGGAGCGGCGCAGGCACATGCCGAGGTTGTGCTCGGCGCGCAGGGTCTGGGGGTGGTTGGGGCCCAGCACCTGGGAGTTGAGCTTGAGGCCCTGTTCCTGCCGGGCGAGGGCCTCCCGGTAGCGGCCCATCAGCCGCAGCCCCATCGCGCAGCCGATGCCGGAGGAGAGCGTCGCGATGTGCCGCACGCGCAGGACCCGCTCGCGCCGCCGCAGGGTGTCGAGGTCGGCTTCGTACGCCTCCTGGTAGCGGCCCAGCAGCCGCAGCGCGACGGCGACGTTGTTCTCGGCGTTCAACGTCGTGGAGTCGTCCTCGCCGAGCAGCTCGCGGTAGCGCGCGAAGGCGTGTTCCAAGAGCTCCCGGGCGTGGCCGAACTTGGCCGTGCTGAGCAGCACCCCGGCGTACGTGCTGGTGGCGCGCAGCGTCTCCAGGTCACGGTCGCCCCGCTCGGCCAGCAGCCGGTCGGCGACCGATTTGGCGAGGGTCTCGGCGCGCTTGAAGTGGCCGAGCATCCGCAGAGCGCCGCCGAAGTGGTAGCTGAGCTCGCGGACCTGGTCGTGGTCGTCGCCGAGCATCGTGCGCCACACGGCGTCGGTCTGCTCGGCGAGCCGCAGGCAGGTGCGGTACTCCCCGGCGAGGATCAGGTAGCGCAGGCAGTGCAGCAGGAAGGTCTGGATCCGCGGGTTGCTGCTGGTCAGCACACCGGCGGTCTCCAGGTGCGGGATCAGCTCGGCGTAGCGGGGCCACAGCCGGGAGTCGGAGGGCCGGCCCGGGTCGGCGGCGGCGAGGACCTGCCGGACGGCGCGGGAGAGCGGTTCGGCCTCGTCCTCGGAGAGGTTCTCGCGGACGATGCCGTGCACCATGCGGTGCAGCTGTACGGTCTCCAGCCCGCCGCCGCCCTCCTCCACGGACAGGTCGGAGTACTCGAGGCGGACGACGGAGAACTGGACGAGCTTGTTGAGGGCGGCGTTCCACCGGATCTGGTCGTTGATCAGCCCGGCGAGCTGCTCGGGCACGTCGGCGGCGGGGAACTCGCGCAGCAGCCGCAGCGGCACCGGGCCGGGGGCGAAGAACACGAACAGCCTCAGCAGGGAGAGCGCGTCGGGGAAGTTCTCCCGGACGTTGTTCAGCAGTATCGCGAGGGCGGTCGGGAAGGGCAGCGGGTAGTCGTCGGAGACGGTGACGGCCTCCCGGGAGTCCAGTCTGCGCTGGAGCAGGGCCAGGTAGTCGCCGACCGTCAGCGGGGAATCGGCGAGCCAGCCGGCGGTCTGGTCGAGGGCGAGGGGGTAGTCCTCCAGGGCCTCGGCGAGCTGGTCGGCCTCGTCGCCGGTGAGCCGGCGGGCCCGGCGGCGGATGAAGGTGATGGACTCGGGCCGGGCGTACAGCGGGACTTCGATGAGGCTGGTGTGCCGGGAGGCCCATTCGCGGTTGCGGGAGGTGATGATGACGTCGCCCGCGCCCGACGGCAGCAGGTCGGTGAGGTCGTCGGGGTTGTCGCAGCCGTCGAAGACCACCAGCCAGCGGCTGTACGGGGATCCGCGGCGCAGCGCCTCCAGGACGGCCCGGATCTGCTCGCCGTAGCTGCCGGCACCGCGCGGCAGGCCCATCGCGGGGGCCAGGTCGGCGAGCCGCTCGCGCAGGGTGGGCCGGTCCTCGGCGGGGACCCACCACACGACGTCGTACTCGGAGGCGAAGCGGTACGCGTACTCGGTGGCGACCTGCGTCTTGCCCACCCCGGACAGCCCGAGCAGGGTGACGGTCGAGGCGCCGGGCGGGGCGTCGGCGAGGGCGGCGCGCAGCCTGCCGATGACGTCGTTGCGGCCGGTGAAGCGCGGGTTGCGGCGCGGGACCCGGCCCCAGATCTCGGGCGGGTCGTTCGGGAAGCGGGGGCCGCGGCGGCCGGTCTCGGTGCCGATCCGGTCGGTGGGCAGCTCGAGCCGGCGCAGCACCCGGTACTCCGCCTCGTACGCGTCCAGCCCCCACAGGTCGGTCTTCTCCAGCACGGCGGCGGCGCTGGGCAGCGGCGCGTCGGTGAGGCAGACGGCAGCGAACCGGTCGGGGTGGTGGTCGGTGACGGTGCGCAGGGCGGTGTTCCACTCCTCGTCGGTGTGGGTGCCTGCGGAGAAGTAGCGCTCGCTGAGGATGAGCAGGACCCGGCTGCCGCTGCGGGCCAGGTCGTCGAGGGCGGGGGCGAGGCCGGGGCTGGATTGCGGGTCCCAGCGCGCGAGGGCGACCCGGTGGCCGTGCTCCTCGAGGCGGTGGGCGATCCACACGGCCCAGGGCCGGTTGAACCCCGCGAAGCTGATGACGAAGCGCTGCGGCTGCGCGGCTCCGTCGCGGTCTCGGTCCTGCCGAAGTCCGGTGGTCATGCGGCCGTCTCCCTGGAATCCGGGCGGTGGACGGGGTTGAAACGGTAGCGCAGCGGACGGTCCGTCACCCCTGTGCGAACGGGGCGAGTTCGGGGTGCTGCACGCACCAGGCGCGGCGTTCCCGGTCGACGGCGCGGCGGGCGACGGCTTGCTGGTCCCCCGGCGGCGGCAGGTCGTCCATGGCCCGTTCTGCTGCGGCCATGGCGGCGGTGAACTCCCGTCCGGCGGTGGTGAGTTGCGGGTGCCGGTGGAGTACGGGGAGGACGGTGGCGACCTGGGCGCGGATCCGGGCGTGCTGGGCCCAGGCGCCGCGGGCGCCGTAGAGGGCGGCGCGCTGCCAGTACCCGGCCAGGGCCAGGTGGGCGTACGCGCCGTGCAGGAGTCCCTCGAGCGGGCGGGGGTCGCTGCGCCAGGGGGCCCAGTGCCGGGGCGTGCGGTCGGCGGTGTGCAGGGTCAGGACGTCGGCGAGGGCGGTGAGCTTGCCGTGCTGGACCTCGTGGACGAGGGTCGCGGCGAGCGCGGGCGGGGCCTGGGTGCGGGCGAGCACGGATCCGGCGGCAGCGGGCAGGGTGGCGCCGCTGGAGCGGGAGCCGCCGCCCAGCGGGACGACGGAGCGCAGCAGCAGACCGATCTCCTCGGCGCGGGCGGTGTCGTACCGGTCGAGCAGGGTGAGCGCGCCGGACCACTGGGTGTCCCAGCGCTTGTGGCCCTTGGGGGTGAGCCGGCGGGCGGGGCGCACGGGCGCCGGGTGGGCGGGGCCGGGGGCCCGGTAGGGGTCGAGGTCGTCGAGGGCGGTGCGGCCGCCGGGCAGGGTGTGCAGGGCGAGGGTGGCGGGGTCGTCGGGGTCCCAGGAGCACTCGGTGAGGGCGAGCGGGCCGGGCCGGGCCGGGCGCAGCAGCCCGAGGGTGGGCAGGACGAGCCGGCCGTGGACGGGCCGCAGGGTGGCCTTGAAGGCGATCCCGGCGCGCAGGGCTGCGGCGACGGCGAGGGCGCCGAGGTGCCCGAGGTCGGCCGGGGGCCCGTACGGGGCGTGCAGCCGGCGCAGGGTCTCCTCGGCCCACACCCCGGTGGCCGGGTAGTGCAGTACGTCGCGGACGGCGTCGGGGGCGTGCCGTTCGGCCTCCTCCAGCAGGGCCCAGTGCTCGGCGGCCTCCCCGGCCCGCCCGCCGGGGGCGGCGTCGAGCACCCCGCGCAGCAGGACGAGCCGCTTGGAGCAGCGGATGTCGCGGACCAGGCGGGTGCCGCCCGGGGAGGGCTCGGTGGAGGCGAGGGCGCTCAGGGTGGCCGAGGTGACGGCGAACCCGGTCAGGGGGGCGCTCATGAGGCGGCCGCCCGGGGGGCCGCCGTGGCCCGGTGGAGGGCGGCGGCGATGTGGCGGATGACGACCTGGAGGTCGGCGCAGTACACGGAGGGCTGGCGGAAGCCCTCGCCGGCGCGGTAGCGGTGCGGGTAGTGGCCGCCGCCGCAGACCTCGACGAGCTCGCACGGGCGGCAGCCGTCGGCGAGCGCCTCCCGGCCGAGCTGGCGGGCGGCGAGCCCGGGGTGGTCGAGGAACGCGTCGAAGCTGTGGTGCTCCAGGGTCATCCCGGTGGCGGCGGCGCCCTCGTAGGCGGATTTCAGCGAGTCGGCCTGCTCGATGGCACCGTCGGTCTCGATCACGGCGGTGCTGGCGGGGGCGAGACCGAGGGTCTCGGTGGCGGCGGGCAGCCCGAGCAGCAGGGCGATGATCTCCTCGAAGATCCGGATCCGGGTCCGCAGCACCGCGTCGTGCCACCAGCGTTCGAAGACGGCGACGAGCCAGTCGGCGTACGGGGTGCCGGGCGGGTGGTGGCCGGGCGGCGGGGTGCTCCAGTTGGCCAGCGGCAGCAGCAGTCCGATGACCGGCGGGGTGAAGGCGAGCAGGGACTCGTACGTCTCCACCGGGTCCTGGTCGAGGTCGACGACGCAGAGCACCCCGGCGTAGCTCTCGGGATGCCGGGCCAGGAGGCGCAGGCCCCGGGCGGCGGCGCCGAACCCGGGGCGCCCGGTGTGGTCCACGCGGCGCGTGTTGTGTGCGGGCAGACCGCCGTCGAGGCTGACGCCGATGCGTATGCCGGCGGCGGCGAGCGCCGCGAGCCGGCTGCGGGTGAGCAGGGTCCCGTTGGTCTGGACGGTGGCGGTGACCCGGGTCCGCGGCGAGGTCCGGGCGACGGCGGCCCGTACGGCGTCGACGGGGGCGGCCAGTTCGGCGGGGGCGGTGAGCAGGGGTTCGCCGCCGTGCAGGACGAGGTCGACGCGGGCCAGGTCGTGGGCGGCGGCGTGCTCGGCGATGCGGTCGGCGGCGCGGGTGGTGGTGGCCGGGGACATCGCGGCCGGCTGGCCGCGCCAGCCCTGGTCGGCCATCTCGTACACGTAGCAGTAGGTGCAGGCGAGGTTGCAACGGCTGCGGGTCTTGAGCACGAACTGCCTTATCGGGTGCGGGCGGTGGCCTTGGGCGCGCAGCGCGGGCACGTCGAGCCGGGCGTACGGCCACGGCGCGTGGATCCGATGGGAGGGCAGCACGACATCGCTCGTGTTGGTCTGCCTCATCGTTCGTACCTCCCGCGCCGCGGACGGTGCATCCCTGCCCGGCGGACGGCACCGGCTAACGGCGGAAACGGGTCAACTGTGGCTGCTCTGCGTATCTTTGGGAATGCGCTGCGTGAGGGGGCCGCGTCAGGTCACTCCGGAGTCGAACGCATTGAGGATCTCGGCGGGGTGGGTGACCCGCTCCACCATGCCTTCGATGACCCGGGCGAACACGGGATGGTCGATCCCGCGCAGTGCGGCCAGGTCGAAGCCGGAGAGGTCCGGTAACTGCCCGGAACAGGCGGAGCCCGCCGTTTCCGCTTCCTGCTGCCGAGTCACCATGGGCTGCCCGTCCCCCTGTTGAGTCGCATGTCTGATGGTCCACTACCCAAATCCAGGAGTCACAGCCCCGCCTCCAGGGTCCGGACCCTGGATCCCAGGGCGTCCCGCCGGTCCGCGGCCGCCGGACCGAGCCGGGTCCACAGCTCCAGCGCCGAGCGGTACGCGTCGAGGGCCGCCCGGGGCCGCGCCAGGCGCTCGAGCACCTCCCCCCGCAACTCCTGCACCCGCGCCCCCAGTTCCACCGCCACGTCCCGCCGCTCCTCCCGGTCGGCGGCCAGCGCGGACCGCCAGGCCCGGCGGTAGGAGTCCGCGGCCCGGTCGAGCCGGTCCAGCGCCCGGGTGTGCGCATGGATCTCCTGCTGGACGTCGCCGTGCTCGCGCCAGGCGCGGGCCTGCTCCAGCGGGCTGCGGCTCTGCCGGACGGCCAGCTCCAGCAGGTACTCGGCCTCCCTCAGGTCGACCACGTCGCCCTCGTAGCCGTGCCGCAGCCGCAGCCCCGCCGCGAGCCGCATCAGCCGCTGCGCGGAGCGGGGGTCGGACTGCGGGACCGCCGCCCGGCTGTCGCGCAGCACCCGTACGGCCGTCGAGGTGAACCGCCGCCCGCCGGCGGCCCGCGCCCGGTCCAGGAGTACCTCGCCCCACTCGGGCAGCAGCTCCCCGTAGGCCTCCCCGTCGCGGGGGATCAGCCGGCGGGCCCTGCCGTACGCCTCGGCCGCGTCCTCCAGCGCCGCAGGGTCCGCGTCCCGCGCGTACCGGGCCCGGTGCACCCGCGCCAGGCAGACCAGGCCGGCCAGCCGCAGCTCCGGGTCCCCGGTGGCCTCGGCCAGGGCCAGGTCCAGCTGCCCGGCCGCCTCCTCCAGCCGCCCGGGCAGGTGCCGCAGGGCCGTGGCCAGCTCCACCCGTACGCGGGCGGCCGCCGCTCCCGACGGCTCGGCGGCCAGGCCGGCCGCCAGGTGCTCGGCGGCCTGCCCGGCCAGGGCGGTGCGCTCCTGCGGGTCGGGGGTGCGGGGCAGCAGGGCCAGCAGGACCCGGCCGAGGGCCGGCCGTACCGCCGGGTCGGAGGCAGGGCCGCCGGTCACCGCCTCCAGCGCGGACCGCGCCTCGCGCAGCGCGCCCGTGTCCTCGCGGAGCTCGCCGAGGCGGACCAGGGTCTGCGCCCGCCGCACCACGCAGTCGACGCGCAGCCGCGGGTCCAGGTCCGGGTCGGCGGCGGCGCCGACGGCCGCGAACTCCCGTTCCGCCGCGGCTAGCAGCTCCGCGTTCGGCTCGGCCGCCAGGGCCTGCTCGTACAGCACCCGGCCGAGCACGGCCCGGGCCGGCGGCGTCCCGAGGCCGGCCACCGCCCGCTCGGCCTCCGCGAGCAGTTCCGGGTCCCGCTGCCCGGCCCACAGCCGCAGCAGTACCCCGGCCAGCTCGCACTCCGCCTCGCCCGGCGGGTCCTCGGGCCCGGCGGGTGCGGCGACGGCCCGGCGCAGTACGGCGACGGCCTCGTACAGTCCGCGCTGCCCGCCGTCGCCCCCCTGACGGTCCTGCGCGGCGAGCCGGTCGCGGGCCGTGCGCACCGCCCAGGCCCGGCCGGGCGGGGGTGCGACGGGTGCGGCGACGGCCGGGTCCTCGGCGGGCGGCCCGGGCAGGTAGCGCCGTACGACGCGTGCCGAGACCTCGGCGAAGGCCTGCGGGAGCCGCCCGGCGGGGACCCGCTCCTCGCCGCCCTCCTCGACCACGGGCGCCCCGGTGAGCTGGGAGACGGCCAGGGCGGGGAAGTTGCGTACGCCCCGCCCGAAGTGCGCGAGCACGTACTCGGAGCAGTGCTTGAGCACCAGCGCGGCCTCGTCCCGGCCGAGCGGCCCGAGCAGGACGTCCTGGACGCCGGGCACGAACTCGTACCACTGCCCGGCGGACCGGCCGCGCCGCAACAGCCCGCTCAGCAGCACCTCCGCCAGGTCGGAGGGCTCGGAGTCCGGCAGCATCGTGCGCTGCACGAGCCGCATCACGGGCAGGGTCAGCGGCGCCGCCGACAGGTACACGGCGAGCTGTACGGCGCGGGGCGAGGCGGAGGCGCGGAAGCGGCGCACCAGCTCGCGCGGCGGGCGGACGGCGCGCGGCGGCGGGACGGGCGCCGCGGGGTGGTCGGCGAGCACCCGGCCCACCTCGGCGGGGACGGGCCCGGTGCCGAGCCCGGCGACGAGGCGGGCCCAGACGCCGAGCGCGGTGGCGCTGGGCGGCAGGACGGGGACGGCCAGCCCGCCGGTGGGCCGCCCGTGGCGGGCCGGTCGGTCGGGCCGGAACCGCAGCTTTCCGGCGCTGCCCTCGGCGCGGGTCAGGGCGCCCCGCTCGGTCGGCAGCCAGCTGCGGCTCCACAGCCGCTGCGGCAGCGGCTGGACGACGACGCAGGGGGTGCACTCGGCCCAGCGGTGCAGCAGCCGCTGGGCCTCGCCCTCGCGCCAGAGCGGACCGGCGCAGTCGGAGACGACCATGGTCAGCGCCCGCCCGGTGGGGTCGCGCAGCTGGTCCCCGGAGCGCAGCCGGGTGCCGGGGCCGGGTCCGCGTCCGACGGCGGCCCGGCCGTCGCCGAGCCGGTGCAGGTAGTGCACCTGTACGTCCCGGAAGGCGCCGAGGCGCTCGCACACGGACCGCAGTTCCTCGAACATTTCGTGCCACACGGCCATCGACGGCGAGGCGTCCATGACCAGCCGTACGGTCGCCTCGCGCCGGCTCTCGGGCCGCAGCACCGGGATGACCAGCCCGAGGGCACGGGCGCTGGCCTCGGCGGTGGCCGGCTCGTCGAGGACGAGGCGGGTGGGCGGGCCGGGCGGGCGGTGCCGCTGGAGGGCGCGCAGGGCCCGCTGGATCTCCAGGATCCGGGGCAGCGCGGCCGCTCCGGGGACCCGTACGGGCACTCCGGCGCCGGCGGGGAACTCGGCGGCCTCCTCCGCGACGGTCCCGAGGACCCGGGAGGCGTAAAGCCTGACCGGGTCCTCGGGCTCGGGCTCGGGCCGTACGGGCTCCTCCTCGGGCGGCGGCGCACCGCCCGCGGTCCGCGGCCGCCGGGGCGGGGCCGTCCGGTCCCGGTCCGGGGCGGGGGGGCCGGGCGGGCCGATCCGCCCGGCCAGCCACAGCGCGTCGGCGAGCTCCTCGGCGGTGGGGTCGAGCCCGGCGGCGCGCAGCAGCCCGGCGAGGTCGCGGAGGGCGGCGGGGACGGGTGACGGGTCGGGGGAAACGGGAACGGGAGGCTGCTCGGGGACGGGAGGCCGGTCGGGGACCGGAGGCTGCTCGGGGACGGTTGGCCGGTCGGGGGACACGGGCCCTCACCTCGGGCGGTCGAGGCGCTGGATGAGCAGGTCGGCGAGGTCCTCCCGGGTGGGCGGGGCGGCGTAGTGGGTGAGGTAGATGGCGTTCAGCAGCTGGTCGGCGGCGACGAGTTCGGACTGGGAGCGGCTGAGGAACTCCCGGATCAGGTCGGCGCCGAGCTGGGCGGCCTCCTCGCCGAGGTGCGCGCGGACCATGGTGGCGAGCCGTTTCTCGCCGGGCTGCCCGAGCTTGAGCTGGATGCAGCGGCGCAGCAGGGCGGCCGGGAAGTCCCGTTCGCCGTTGCTGGTCAGGATGATGAAGGGGAAGGCCCGGCAGCGCACCCGGCCGCCCTGGACGGTGACCTTCGCCCCGTCGTCGGTGAGCACCTGCACCTCGGGCTCGGTGTCGGCGACCCGTTCCAGCTCGGGCAGGGCGAACTCGCCCTCCTCCAGGACGTTCAGGAGGTCGTTCGGCAGGTCGATGTCGCTCTTGTCGAGCTCGTCGATGAGCAGCACGCGGGGCCGTTCGGTGGGCAGCAGGGCCGTCCCCAGCGGTCCGAGCCGGATGTATTTTCCGATGCCCGGGGCCTTGCCCATGCCGGGCGGCGTGCCGGCGCCGGCTGCGGGGGCCGCGCCGGGGAAGCCGCCGCTCGCGGCGATCTGGACGTCCTGGAGCCGGGCGATGGCGTCGTAGCGGTACAGGCCCTCCTGGAGCACGGTCCGCGAGACCACGGGCCAGCGCAGCACCCGGCCGAGTTTCAGCTCGTGGGCGACGGCGTGGGCGAGGGTGGACTTCCCGGTTCCGGGGTAGCCGGTCACGAGCAGCGGCCGCCGCAAATACAGGGCCGCGTTGATGGCCTCGAGCTCCTCGGGCTCGGGCCGGTGCAGCTCGGCGGCCTGCCGGTGCGCCCCGAGGCGGCGCGCCACGTTCCCGTCGGCCGTGTCCGCGAGTCCGCCGGGCTCGCCGACGGGGCCGCCGTCGAAGTCCCGCCACGGCGGCGGATCGGGCAGGGCCTCGATCCCGTCGTGGGGTGCGCCGACCCCCCGGTAGATGAGCCATTCCTCGTTCACGGCTGCTCCCTCCCCCTCCCGCCCGTCACAGGTCGCCCTGCAGCGGCTCGTCTTCGGGCAGCGCGCGGGCCGGGTCGTCCCACACGAGGGCCATCCCGTCCGCCCAGTACGCGTCGGGGTCGGCCCCGTGCGCGCGGGCCCGCAGTGCCTGGAGCCGGACCGGCAGCGGCGCTCCCCGCCCCGCCTCGGTCAGCTCCTCGCGCAGTCCGCGGTGGAACGGCGCGCAGTCGGCCGCCGGATCGGCCGGGGGCCGGCGGGTGACGGCCACCCCGTATCCGGCGTCGTGGACCGCGTGGAGGGAGCCGCGGGTGGGCTCCGCGTCGGCGGCCCGGCAGTGCACGGGCACGGTGTTGTCCGGCAGGGCGTCGAGCCATTCGGGCGCCGGGGTCCGGGGACGCCCGCGCGCGCAGTCGGCCCGCTCGTCGGCCAGCGGCCCGGCCTGGACGCGCGCCCAGCGGTCGGCCCGGCGGTGGACGGACTCGTCGTCGGGCGGGGTGTCGCCGTTGCCGGCCTGGTGGCGGAACACCACCGGCCGCTGGACGCCCAGCGGCACCCGGCCCGCCACGGTCCAGGTGTCCACGGGCAGGCCGAACAGCTCGGGCGCCACGGCGACTTCGAGGAGGGCTGCCGCCTCGTGGGTGTCGCAGCGTCGGAAGGCCTCGGCGAGCGGGACCCGCAGCGCCTCCGCGAGGCCCGCGCGGGTGACCCGTACGCCGGAGTCCACCGGGGTCAGCCGCCCCGGGTGGGCGGGCCCGGCCAGCACCGAGACGCGCCAGTCGTAGACGTCCTCCCAGCCGTGCGCCCACGCCTCCAGCAGCACCGACGGCCCGCGGGTCAGCCCGTCGGCGGGGCGGGCGTGCCCGTTCGTGTGACCGGCGGCCCGGGCGCGGCGGCGCCGGTCCCGCTGCACCAGGCCCTGTTCGTGGCGCTCGCCCAACTCCCGCCGCAGGGGCCGCCACAGCCGCTCGGCCGTCGCCCGTACCCAGTCCCACAGCTCTTCGTCGGAGCCCGGGGAGGGCGGCTCGCGGTGGTCGGCCACGCTCACGTCGGTCGCGTACCGGAGCATCGCGGCGGCCTCGCCGGCGCCGGCCGGCGGGTCGTGGAGCATGCCGAGCCCGTCGCGCCAGCTGAGCGGGGCCGGCAGGCCCGGGTCCGGCTCCTCGCCGCGGGCTGCCTCGACCAGGGCGCGGACGGCCTCCGAGGAACGCGGCGGGGGCAGTTCGGCGAGCAGCCCGCACAGGGTGGTGCGTTCGGCGGCGGTGAGCCGTCTGCGGCCTTCGTACGGGTCGCCGCCGGCCGGGAGCTCGTCGTGGACGTCGGTCCAGGTGCGGCGGCTGCCCAGATCGCTCAGGTGCTGGTCGTAGTGGTAGAGGTCGTGGGCCTGCATGACGCGGCGGTAGAGCCCGACCTGGCCGGTGGCGGCCAGCGGCAGGGTGCGTAACTGGACGACGGACACGGCGAGTCCGCCGCCGCCGGTGTGCCGGCGGGCCTTGACCACGCCGACGACCTCGCCGCGGGCCAGGTCCACGACCGGGCCGCCGGACATGCCGGGCTCGATCTCGTCGTCGCCGCCGAGGCGCAGGGCGGCGCCGGCGCCGGCGGTACCCCGCAGGCGGGTGGTGCGGCCGGTGATCTCGGGGGTGCCGAGGTCCTCGGTGCAGCCGAAGTAGGCGACCTCGTCGAGGCGGGGTCTGGCGCGGTCGGTGAGCCGTACGCAGGCGTGCGTGATCGGTGCGAGGATCCGGACCAGCGCCAGGTCGGGCAGATCCCACAGGGCGTGCCGGGCGGGGCGGCGCTCTTCGAGCCGCTCGGGCAGGACGCACTCGACGCGGCCGGTGACGGTCCCGGTGGCGCCGCCGGCGCCGGAGGAGAAGGTGATGCCGAGCTCACGCCCCACGAGACGCACCGCTGCACCCCCTTCACCGACGACGTGCGCGCACGTCAGGACCCAGCCCGGGGCGATGAAGAAGCCACTCCCCCAGGTGGGACCGGTCCCATGGGGTGCATACCCGTCCGGGGCCGCGTGGACGCGCACGGTGGCCGCCTGGACGAGGGGTTCGAGGAGCTCGTAGGCGCGCGCGGCGCCGCCCGTGCGCCCGTCCTGCATCCCCTGCCCCCTCAGGTGTCTGGCAGTCCAGGCTAGCGCCGGGGCCGGTAGGGCGGGAGGTCTCGCCGGGCATGCGGATTATCCTGGCGGGAAACATCCCCTGCACACCTTCATCACGGCACGGAGCCCGACTTGTACTTCACCGATCGCGGCATCGAGGAGCTGGAGAAGCGGCGCGGCGAGGAGGAGGTCACCTTCGAGTGGCTCGCCGAGCAGCTGCGCACCTTCGTCGACCTGAACCCGGACTTCGAGGTCCCGGTGGAACGCCTGGCCACCTGGCTCGCCCGTCTGGACGACGAGGACGACGAGGACGAGTAGTCCCACCAGCGGACGAGTGGTCCCACGGGGGGACGAGTGGTCCCACGGGGGGACGAGTGGTCCACGCGCAGTACCTGCACGGCGAAGGGGCCCGACCGGTGTGACGGTCGGGCCCCTTCGTGCAGGAGAACAGGCCTGGATCAGGCGGCCTTGGTCTCCCAGAAGATGCGGTCGATCTCGGCGATGAGCTCGAGGGCCTTCTGGCCGGTCGCCGGGTCGTTCGACGCCTTGGCGGCCGAGAGGGCCTTCAGGGTGTCGTTGACCAGGGTGTGCAGCTGCGGGTACTTCTCGAAGTGCGGGGGCTTGAAGTAGTCGCTCCACAGCACCGAAACGTGGTGCTTGGCGAGCTCGGCGCGCTGCTCCTTGATGGTGATGGCGCGCGCGCGGAAGTCAGCGTCCGTGTTGGCCTGGTACTTCTCCTGTACGGCCTTGACGGACTCGGCCTCGATGCGGGCCTGGGCAGGGTCGTACACGCCGCACGGAAGATCGCAGTGGGCGGAGACCTTCGCCTTGGGGGCGAAGAGGCGGGAAAGCATGGAGTTTGTCCTCCTCGTGATCGTCTTCTCAAGAGGGGAGATTACTCCGTGGGAAAGGGGATTTCGCGAGCGGCCCCGTGGGCTTAGGACAAAAGTCCAGGGTGGCGTGCGGACCGGTGAGCGAACGTACGGGAGTGTGCGGCAGCATGCGCAGTGAGTCGAGAGCGGGCGAGGAGGTCGGGCACGGTGGAGAGAAGGCGCTCGCGGGCGGCGTTCGAGGTGCTGGAGGTGGCGGGGCCCTCGATGGTGCCGACGCTGCTGCACGGCGACCGGCTGGTGGTCCGGTACGGGGCCGCCGTGCGCCCGGGTGACGTGGTGGTGCTGCGGCACCCGTTCCAGCAGGACCTGCTGGTGGTCAAGCGGGCGGTGGAGCGGCGGCCGGGCGGCTGGTGGGTACTCGGGGACAACCCGTACAACGAGACCGGCGACAGCACCGACTACGGGACGGTGCCCGAGGAGCTGGTGCTGGCGACGGCGGTGCTGCGCTTCCGGCCGCGCGCGGCCGATCAGAGTTCGCTGAGGGCGCGGCTGTCCTGGGCCGCTTCGGCGCTGCGGCCGCTCTGGCCGGACGCCTCGGCTTCCAGCCGTTTGCGGGCCCGGTAGGCGGCGACGTTGGCCCGGGTGGCGCAGCGGTCGGAGCAGTAGCGCCGGGAGCGGTTGGTGGAGGTGTCGAGGTAGGCGTTGCGGCAGGGCGCGGCCTGGCACAGGCCGAGGCGGTCGGGGCCGTGCTCGGTGAGGTGGAAGGCCAGGCCGAAGGACGCGAGCGCGGCGTAGCCGGCGGAGGCGTTCGAGGGGTGGTCGGCGAGGTGGATGTGCCAGTTCGGGCGGCCCTCGTCGTCGAGGTACTCGTGGCCGGAGACCTGCGGGCTGACCGGGAACTCCATGAGCAGCGAGTTCAGCAGGTCGACCGCGAGGACGTGGTCGCCGCCGTCGGCGGCCTCGAAGACGGCGCGCAGCCGGCCGCGGACGTTGCGGAAGCGGGTGACGTCGGCGTCGGTGACCCGGCGGGCGGCCTGGACCCCGGTGCCGAAGAGGCCCCGGACGGCGTCCACCGAGGTGAGCGAATCCTTGTTGCGGGCCGGCTCCTCGGTGTTGACCAGGCGCACGGCATAGTCCGAGTAATGGGCCAGTTCCACTTGTAGTCCTTACGGCTGCGGATTAGTGTCTCGGGTAACGGGTGAGACTTATTCGAGGGTATTACGACTGGAGGGGTCAGTGATGGCGGAGACCACGACCGACTGGCAGGCCTGGCAGAAGAGCTGGGACCGGCAGCAGGAGTGGTACATGCCCGACCGCGAGGAGCGCTTCCGGGTGATGCTGGACATGGTCGAGGCACTCGTGGGCCCCACCCCCCGGGTGCTCGATCTGGCGTGCGGTACGGGAAGTATTACGGACCGCGTCCTCGAGCGGTTCCCGGAATCCACCAGTACGGGCGTCGATCTCGACCCGGCGCTGTTGACCATCGCCCGGGGCCACTTCGACGGCGACCGGCGCGTCACGTTCGTGACCGCCGACCTCAAGGACCCCGGCTGGACCTCGACGCTCCCGTACGACACGTACGACGCCGTCCTCACGGCCACCGCGCTGCACTGGCTGCACAGCCCGGACCTCGCGGTGCTCTACGGGCAGCTCGCCCCGCTGGTGCGGCCGGGCGGGGTCTTCATGAACGCCGACCACATGCCCGACCCGGCGACCCCGCGGATCAACGCCGCCGAGCGCGCCCACCGGCATGCCGGGATGGACCGGGCCCGGGCGGCCGGCGCGCTGGACTGGGCCGACTGGTGGGCCCTCGCGGCCGCCGACCCGGTGCTCGCCGAGCCGACGAAGCGCCGGTTCGAGATCTACGGCGAGCACGCCGACGGGGACACCCCCGACGACGCCTGGCACGCCCGGACCCTGCGCGAGGCGGGCTTCGCGGAGGCCCGGACGATCTGGCGCTCCCCCTCGGACGCGCTGGTCCTGGGACTGAAGTAGTGCCCTTGTAGGAAAGTGAGAACCTCCGCGGCATACGAGCGGCGCGCGAGAGGGGCGGTACGGGAATCCCGTACCGCCCCTCTCGGCCGTTCTGCGCGGTTACGGCACCGCGGTTACAGCACCTTGGACAGGAACGCCTTCGTCCGGTCGTGCTGCGGGTTGCCCAGCACCTCGCGCGGGTGGCCGGACTCGACCACGACGCCGCCGTCCATGAAGACGAGGTTGTCGCCGACCTCGCGGGCGAAGCCCATCTCGTGGGTCACCACGATCATGGTCATGCCCGACTCGGCCAGGTCCCGCATGACGTCGAGGACGTCGCCGACGAGCTCCGGGTCGAGCGCCGAGGTGGGCTCGTCGAAGAGCATCAGCTTCGGCTCCATGGCCAGCGCGCGGGCGATCGCCACACGCTGCTGCTGGCCGCCGGAGAGCTGGGTGGGGTAGTTCCCGCCCTTGTCGCCGAGGCCCACGCGGTCCAGGAGGCGTACGGCGCGCTCGCGCGCCACCGCCTTGGACTCGCCCTTGACCATGACCGGGGCTTCCATGACGTTCTCGATGGCCGTCATGTGCGGGAACAGGTTGAAGCGCTGGAAGACCATGCCGATCTCGCGGCGCTGGGCCGCGACCTCGCTGTCCTTCAGCTCGTACAGCTTGTCGCCCTTCTGGCGGTAGCCCACCAGCTGGCCGTCCACCGAGAGCCGCCCGGAGTTGATGCGCTCGAGGTGGTTGATGCACCGCAGGAAGGTCGACTTGCCGGAGCCGGACGGGCCGACCAGGCAGAAGACCTCGCGCGGGGCGACCTCGAGGTCGATGCCCCGGAGGATGTGGGCGGCGCCGTACGACTTGTGGACGCCCTCGGCCTTGACCATCGGCTGAGTGGTCATCGCGCGACCTCCGTACGGCGGAACATGTTCAGGTTGGCACGCAGGCGCTGGAACGGCGTCGGCGGCAGGTTCCGCGTGGAACCACGGGCGAAGCGGCGCTCCAGGTAGTACTGGCCGACGCTGAACACACTGGTCAGAGCCAGGTACCAGAAGGAGGCCACGAACAGCATCTCCATGATGGCACCGGCCGTGTTGCCGATGTTCGACGAGGCCCGCAGGAGTTCCGTGTACTGCACCGCCGAGACCAGTGACGAGGTCTTCAGCATGTTGATGAACTCGTTGCCGGTCGGCGGGATGATCACGCGCATCGCCTGCGGCAGCACGATCCGGCGCATGGTCTTCGTCTGCGGCATGCCGAGCGCGTGCGCGGCCTCGGTCTGGCCCTCGTCGACCGACTGGATGCCGGCCCGGACGATCTCCGCCATGTACGCGCCCTCGTTCAGGCCGAGGCCCAGGAGGGCGACCATGAACGGGGTCATGACGTCGACGGTCTCGTTCTTGTAGATCGGACCGAGGTTGATGTACTGGAAGATCAGCGACAGGTTGAACCACACCAGCAGCTGCACGTACACCGGGGTACCGCGGAAGAACCAGATGTAGAGCCAGGAGACGGCACCCGTCACCGGGTTGTTCGAAAGCCGCATCACCGCGAACACGATGCCGAGCACGAGGCCCAGCGCCATGGCCGAGACGCTGATGATCACGGTGTTGCCGAGACCGCTGAGGACCGCCGGGTCGAACAGCTTGTCGCCGACCGTCGCCCAGATGACGTTGCCGTTGGCGAACGCGTAGACGAGCCAGGCGAGCAGCGCGACGACCACGACGCCGCTGACCCAGCGGCCGTAGTGCCGCACCGGGATGGCCTTGATGGCCTCGTACGGGGTGCCCGAGGCGCCGGGTCCGGCCGGCGGGTTCTCGGCCGGACCCTTTTCGATCTTGTCAGTCACAATGACTGCCCTTCAGTGGAGCGTGGAGCGCGGGACTTACTGACCTGCGTTGACCGTCGCGGACTTGACGGCGCTGTCCTGCACGTTCCACTTCTCCAGCGCCTTGGCGTAGGAGCCGTCCTTGATGATGGCGTCGAGGGCCTGCTTGAGGGCGTCGCGGAGCTGGGTGTTCTCCTTGCTCACGCCGATGCCGAAGAGGCCGACGTCGCTCTGCTGGCCGGCGACCTCGAAGTCGTTGCCGCCACCGGAGGTCTTCACCGTGTAGGCGGCGACCGGGTAGTCGTTCAGGTCGGCGACGGCGCCGCCGGCCTTGACGCGGGTCTGCGCCTCGGCGTCGGTGTCGAAGGCCTGGATGGTGAGCTTCTTGTCACCGCACTTCTCGGCCTGGGCCTTGAAGGTGTCCTCGTAGATCGTGCCGCGCTGGACGGCCACGGTCTTGCCGCAGAGGTCGTCCATCGACTTGATGCCCTCGGGGTTGCCCTTCTTGACGAGGAGCGAGAGGCCGGAGGAGAAGTAGTCGACGAAGTCGATCCCCTTGCCGATCTTCTGGCCCTTGTCGTCCAGGCCCTCCTGGCGCTTCTTGTTGTCGGTGATCGACGACATGATCGCGTCTTCACGGCCGGTGTAGATCGAGGTGATCAGGCCGTCGAAGGTGCCGGCGGTGAACTGCATCTTCACGCCGAGCTGCTTGCCGAGCGCCTCGGCGATGTCGGGGTCGACACCGACGATCTTGCCGCCCTCGACGAATTCCATCGGAGCGTAGGCGGAGTCGGTACCGATCTTGATGACACCGGCGTCCTGGATCTTCTTCGGCAGGGCCGAGAAGAGCGGGGCGCTGTTGTCCTTCGCCGTGCCACCGGAGGGGGTCGACGCGGAGCCGCCCTCCGTCTGGTCGCCACAGCCGGTGAGAATCAGGGCGCCGGCGACCGCGATCGCGCCGACCGCGGCGATCCGGGACCGGGCGGCGGTCGTACGACGGGTGGTGCTTGCGGTCATGAGCTGGTTCCTCCGGGTGGCTGGGGAAAGCATCCGAGAGCGGTCGGCACGCACCTTCGAGTGTCGCGACCTCGTGTGATTACGGCATCTTGCCATTCGGACTGACGCATTCAGGCAGTTCGTCAGGTCAAAATCGGATAACGGGTGGGTGGGGGTACCCAACAGGACTGCGGAATGTGGCCTTCAGCGCCGCAGGAACCGCTGTGACCTGGCCCTTTTGACGGACTATTTGCGGTCCGTCTCGCCCGTTGGACAGAGGTGTTTGGACCTTTCGCCAAAAACAGGACAAGAGGTCTACTGTCGAGTCGGAATCGACTCGTCTGGGTGAGCGTTCTTCGGGTACAACGGATCCTTACACCCCTCATCCGGGGCTCAGGGCGCGCGTGCGGCGCGCCCGCGCGTACGAACCTCCCCTTCGCGGAGACGGGCCAACCGTCGATGCGGAGTACGGACGCGGTGCCCGCCCACCCCTTAACCAGGTGTGGTCACCCTCAACGATTCAAAGACCTAAGGGGCCAAGAAAGTGGCAGCGGAGATCGTCAATCCTCGCAGCGACAGCGCGACGGACAACAACCCGGACGCGGTGTTCGCGCTGCACCGGGGCGGCAAGATGGCCATCCAGGCCACGGTGCCGGTCCAGAACAAGGATGACCTGTCCCTCGCGTACACGCCCGGCGTGGCGAAGGTCTGCAGCGCCATCGCGGAGCAGCCCGAGCTGGTGAACGAGTACACCTGGAAGTCCAACGTGGTCGCCGTCGTCACCGACGGTACGGCCGTGCTCGGACTCGGTGACATCGGTCCCGAGGCCTCCCTCCCCGTGATGGAGGGCAAGGCCATCCTGTTCAAGCAGTTCGGTGGTGTGGACGCGGTGCCGATCGCGCTCGCGACCAAGGACACGGACGAGATCATCGAGACGGTCATCCGCCTCGCTCCGTCCTTCGGCGGGGTCAACCTGGAGGACATCTCCGCCCCCCGCTGCTTCGAGATCGAGCGCCGGCTCCAGGAAGCCCTGGACATCCCGATCTTCCACGACGACCAGCACGGCACGGCGATCGTGACCCTGGCCGCCCTGCGCAACGCCGCGAAGCTGACCGGGCGCACGCTCGGCGACCTGCGCGCCGTGATCTCGGGTGCGGGCGCGGCGGGCATCGCCATCGCCAAGATCCTCGTGGACGCGGGCATCGGCGACGTCTGCGTCACCGACCGCAAGGGCGTCGTCTCCGCGGACCGCTCCGACCTGACGGACGTCAAGGCGGAGATCGCGGGCCTGACGAACAAGACCGGCCAGACCGGCTCCCTGGAAGCGGCCCTGAACGGCGCGGACGTGTTCATCGGCGTCTCCGGCGGCACGGTTCCCGAGGAGGCGGTGGCCTCGATGGCGAAGGACGCCTTCGTCTTCGCCATGGCCAACCCGAACCCGGAGGTCCACCCGGACGTCGCGCACAAGTACGCGGCGGTCGTGGCCACGGGCCGCTCGGACTTCCCGAACCAGATCAACAACGTGCTGGCGTTCCCGGGCATCTTCGCGGGCGCCCTGAAGGTCCGCGCCAGCCGGATCACCGAGGGCATGAAGATCGCCGCCGCCGACGCCATCGCCGGTGTCGTGGGTGACGAGCTCGCCGCCGACTACGTGATCCCGTCGCCGTTCGACGAGCGCGTCGCCGAGGCCGTTGCGGCCGCGGTCGCCGCGGCGGCCAAGGCCGACGGCGTGGCCCGCCTGGTCTGACCCGGCAGCAGCACAGAAGAGGGGCCCGGCCGGATGTTTCATCCGGCCGGGCCCCTCTTCTGTTGGGCACACCCTCCCCGCCCCCGAACCGGGAGGGGATGCTCCGCCTCAGCGCCTCGACGAAGCTGACGCTTCGTCAATGAGAATGCGGCCACAAGGTGGCAGGCTCATGACGAGCCGGGCGGCATGGCGTGAATATTACCGCCACTCGAGGCTTGATCCCGACGTTCCACTTCCCCCTCCAGGTCACACAAGACCGCACGTGGCACGCTTAGTTGAGCACGCAACGAATGGTTCCGCTCGCCCCCCGGACGGCCCAGTACGGACGCAGGAACACCCCCGTCCGGTTCCCGCCGACGGCCACCGATCCGTACGGGCGGCCGTGCGACGAAGGCCTCACCCACAGAGCCCCGGCAGGGCTGGCCCGCCGCGCTACCGGGCGGTAGCGTCGCGGCATGTTCGCTGCCTACGCCGCCCGAATCGACCGTGACCAGCCGCTGAGCGGCCTTGTGCTGGGCGAGCGCCCGGCCCCCGAGGCCCGCCCCGGCTGGGTGACCGTGAACGTCAAGGCCGCCTCCCTCAACCACCACGACCTGTGGTCGCTGCGCGGGGTCGGCCTCGGCGAGGACAAACTCCCGATGATCCTCGGCTGCGACGCCGCCGGCATCGACCAGGACGGCAACGAGGTCGTCCTGCACTCCGTGATCGGCCAGACCGGCCACGGGGTCGGCCCCGACGAGCCTCGCTCGATCCTGACCGAGCGCTACCAGGGCACGTTCGCGGAGCAGGTGACCGTCCCCGCCTGGAACGTGCTCCGCAAGCCCGCCGAGCTGTCGTTCGAGGAGGCCGCGTGCCTGCCGACGGCGTGGCTGACGGCGTACCGGATGCTGTTCACGAACGCGGGCGTGCGCCCCGGCGACTCGGTGCTGGTGCAGGGCGCCGGCGGCGGGGTCGCGACGGCCGCGATCGTCCTCGGCAAGGCGGCGGGCCTGCGCGTCTTCGCCACCAGCCGGGACGAGGCCAAGCGCAAGCGGGCGGTGGAGCTGGGCGCGGTGGAGGCGTACGAGCCGGGCGCGCGGCTGCCGCAGCGGGTGGACGCGGTGATCGAGACGGTCGGCGCGGCCACCTGGTCGCACTCGGTCAAGTCGCTGCGTCCGGGCGGCACCCTGGTCATCTCGGGCGCCACGAGCGGGGACCGCCCCGCGCACGCCGAGCTGACCCGGATCTTCTTCCTGGAGCTCAAGGTGGTCGGCTCGACGATGGGGTCCAAGGACGAGCTGGAGGACCTCCTCGCCTTCTGTGCGGCGACCGGGGTCCGGCCGGTGATCGACGAGGTCCTGCCGCTCGACCGGGCGCGGGAGGGCTTCGAGAAGCTGGAGGCCGGCGACCTGTTCGGGAAGATCGTCCTGACGGTGTAGGCGGAGACCCTCCCGTCGCGTCAACGGTGGTTGACACCGGCGTGCCCGTCAACCTAAATTGACAGGCATGACAGAAGCGACCGATCTCGCCGAGCGGGCCGGGGACCGAGACCCCCGCGTGGGCCTGCGTGCCGTGGCCGCGCTCCGCAGGCTGCTGGAGCAGCTGGAGGCCGTACAGGTACGCAGCGCCCGTGCACAGGGGTGGTCCTGGCAGGAGATCGCGGCCGAACTCGGCGTCAGCCGGCAGGCCGTACACAAGAAGCACGGGAGGGTCTGATGTTCGAACGCTTCACGCAGGACGCCCGGGACACCGTGACGGGCGCCGTGGCCGAGGCCCGCCGGGCCGGCGCCGCCACCGTCACCGAGGAGCACCTGCTCCTGGCCCTGCTGGACCGGGGCGCACTGGATCCGCTGGGCGTGGACCGCGCCGCGGTGACGGCCGACCTCGCCGCGGCCCGCCGCCGGGGCGGCATGTCCCGGGCGGACGAGGAGGCTCTCGCGGGCCTCGGCATCGACCTCACCGAGATCGTCTCCCGGGTCGAGGAGACCCACGGCGAGGGCGCACTGGCCTCGGCGGCCCCGCGCCGGCGGACCCTGGGCTCCTCGCTCCGCTCGGCGCTGGGCCGCCCGGAGCCGGAGAGCCGCCACGTCCCCTTCGCCCAGGGCGCGAAGAAGACCCTGGAGCAGTCCCTGCGCATCGCGCTGGGCCGCCACGACCGCCACATCGCCACCCTGCACCTGCTGCTCGCGCTGCTCTCCCGCCCGGGCGCGGCCGCCGAGGTCCTGGCAGACCACGGCGTCACGTACGCGGCGGCCGAGGCGGGCCTGGCGGCCTGATCCGCGGCCGGATCCCCAGGCTGATCCGCGGCCGGACCCCAGGCTGATCCGCGGCCGGACCCGCGACCTACCGCGGCGGCCGGAGCGCCTCCGCGAGGCGGTCCGCCGCCGCCGCGAGGTGGGCCCGGGCCTCGGCCAGCTTGGCCGGGGTGACGCCGTGGTCGCGGGCCGCATCGCGGACGTCGTCGCGGAAGCGGTCCAGCAGGCGGTCCAGGTCGCGGGCCGGGTCACCGGTGGGGGCGAGGTCCTCGGCCCAGTGCGAGTCCGCCGCCGCGGCGCCGGCGGTACCCGTACCGGCGCCCGTACTGCTCGTGCCGCTCGCGCCGCTCGCGCCGCCGATGCTGCCGCCGAGCCAGGTGCCGGCCAGATTGCCCAGCACCCCGCCCGACTTCGCGAACTGCTCCTGCAGCTGGCCCGCGATCCGCATGACCTCCTCGCGCGCCCGCTCCTGCGCCTCCTTGGCCTGACGGCGGGCCTGCTGGGCCTCCTCGCGGGCCCTGCGGCTCTCGTCCTTCGCCCGGCGCGCCTGCTCCTTCCACTCCTGCTTGGCCTTGCGCAGCTCCTCCTTGGCCGCCGCCCAGGACGCGTCCTCGACCGGGGTCGCCGTCGCGGAGGCCGCGGCCCGCATCTCGCGCCGCAGGGCGCCCGCCGCGCCCCGTACGTCGTCACGGATCTCGGCGGCCAGCTCGGAGACCGAGTCTCGGATCTCCAGCTCCAGGTCGGCGAGTTCACCGCCGCGGTCGGCCAGTTCGGCGCGGCCCGCCTCGGTGATGGAGTACACCTTGCGCCCGCCTTCGGTGGCGTGCGTGACCAGGCCCTCGGCCTCCAGCTTGGCCAGCCGGGGGTACACCGTGCCCGCGGAGGGCGCGTACAGGCCCTGGAAACGCTCCTCCAGCAGCCGGATCACCTCGTAGCCGTGACGCGGTGCCTCGTCCAGCAGCTTGAGCAGGTAGAGGCGGAGGCGGCCGTGGGCGAAGACGGGCGGCATGTCAGAGCACCTTCTTGTCGAGCACGAGGGGGGCGGCCGGGGCGTCGGCGGCCGGGCGGCGCAGCAGCGCGATGGAGCCCGAGACGGTGGTGGCCCGCAGGGTTCCGGTCCCGGCGCCGAGCGTGCCGGTGATCCGCTTGGCCGCGAACTGGCCGGAGACGAGCAGGTCCTCGAAGGCGTTGGAGACGCCGCCGGTGGCCGTGTTGGCCTCCACCCGCGCGTCGGCCGGGTGCGGAAGGCGGATCGCGACCTGCCCGGACACGGAGTTGAGGGAGATGTCCACCGGCCGCGGCTCGGCCGCGTCGAGGGCCAGGTCGATGAGCATGTCGCCGCTGACGGAGTCGGCGCGTACGGTGCCGCCGGCGCCGTCGACCACGGTCAGGCCGCCGGAGACGGAGTGGAAGCCGAGCCCGCCGGTGAGGGACTGGGCCTCGACGCCGCCGGAGACGGTCTTCGCGTTGACCTTGCCGGACAGGCCGACCAGCGTGATGTCGCCGGAGACCCCGCTGACGTCGGTGTCGGCTCCGATGCCGGAGACGACGGAAGTGGCGCTGACCGTTGCCAGCTGCACATGGGTGGCGGCGGGGACCGTGAGGGTGACGGTGGCCCGGCGCTCCCAGGCCTTGCGGCCGCTACCGGAGCGGGACCAGGCCTTCCAGGGCTTGCCCTCGAACCACTTCTTGAGGTCCTGGGACCCGTTCCAGGGCAGGTCCTCGTAGGACACGGTGAGGGTGCCGCCCTCCTGGACGACGTACAGCGGCGGCCCGTCGACCGCGGCCACCTCGAGGCGGGCCGGACCCTCGTCGGCGACGACGTTGACCGTGCCGCCGACGAGGCGGACGCGGAGCTCGGTCACCGGCTCCTCGAAGGTGAGCTTCTGCGGTTCGGCGACCGACCACGTCTTCTGCTCTGCCATGGTGCTGATCCTCCTCGGCGTACGGACACGGCACGCAACATATCGCGTCTTCTGGCTAACACGATATATCGCGGATGCCCGAAGTCAAGCGTCTCCTCCGGCGCTCAGCACGCGATGGGGTGACGTTCGAGGAACCGGGCCATGGCTTCGGCGACCGGCCGGGACTGCTCGATGCGGAGGAGGTGGCCCACGCCTTCGGCGACGTACTCCTCGACGTCGGGCACGTTCGAGCGGAGGAACCCGGCGACTTCGGCCCACAGCGGCCGGGTGTCGCCGCCGAGCACGGACAGCACCGGCCGGCGTGACGCGCATCGGCGCCGGTCAGCCCGCCATCGGCGGCTACGCCGCCAGGAGGGGGCTGGCGTGGTGGTGGAGCCAGGCGCGGTACGGCGGCGTGCGGAGGGCGGCTTCGCGGTAGGCCGCCCGGAGGTCCTCGAAGACCTCGGCATGCGCACCGGGCCGCGTGGCCAGCAGCAGCCGGACCGCGAGGGGGTCGCCGGACAGCGGCCGTATGGCCATGTCGTCGCGTGGCCCGGAGGTCGGCTGGCAGGGGGCCACCGCCTCGCCGGAGACGATCAGCGAGGTCGCGGTGTGGTAGTCGGCGTGCAGGACGGGCGGGTCCAGCCCGGCCCCGGCGAACACCCGGCGCAGGCCGTCCCATTCGCCGTCCACGGAGGGGTCGACCGTCCACCGGTCGGCCGCCAGGTCCTGTAACTCCACCACCGGCCGGCGGGCCGCCGGATGGTCCCGGGACATCGAGACGAACTGCGGCTCCCGCTCCATCAGGACCCGCAGCTCCAGCCCGGCCGGCACCCACAGCGGGCTGCCCTCCACCTCGTGGACGAACGCCACGTCCAGCTGCCCCGAAGCCACCATCCGCAGCAGGGCGTTGGCGGACACGTCCACCACCAGCGAGGTCTCGAAGTCCGGCATCCGGCGGTGGATCCGGCGCAGCCACCCCGGTATCGCCCGGCTGGCGGTGGAGCCGATGTTCAGCCGCGGACCGCGGGCCAGCGCCCGGGCCTCGGCGACGAGCGCTGCCATCTCGGCCAGCAGCGGGCGGGCCCGGCCCAGGACCGTGCGGCCGAACGGAGTGGGCCGGCAGCCGGTGCGCTCGCGCAGGAACAGCTCGCCGTCCAGGGCGCGTTCGATGCGGCGCAGCTGGGTCGTCAGGGAGGGCTGGCTCACGCCGAGCTGCCGCGCGGCTTTGTGCAGACTGCCGGCGTCGGCAATGGCGCACAGTGCGCGCAGGTGCCTCACCTCGAGCTCCATGAACCGAGAGTAGGCCGGTCCCAGCGGACCGCACCAGCCACTGATACCCCACCGAATCCCGCCATTCTCACGGAAGTTGACCTTCCGAAATCTCCCCGATAGGCCGGCGCTATCGGTGGCTGACATCATCCGCCGGCCGCTCCCGCTCCCGCAGACTCCGGTACCGAACGACCCACCCCCCACCGGATCGAGCAGGAGCCCCCCACATGCGCCACTCCCGTATGTCCCGAAAGGCCGTACTGGCCACCACCGTCGGCCTCGGCCTCGCGGCCGCCCTCGGCGTGGTCCCCAACGCCAGCGCCGCCCCCGCGCCCGTCGGCAATGCCGCGACGTACGCGGCGTACGAGGCCTCGCAGGAGAACCAGGACGCCAACCGCGCCTTCTTCGAGGCCGTGCAGCGCTCGGTCGCCGAGCAGCGCGCCGCGAACCCGGCCGTCCTCGCGGTGACCGTCACCTACAACACGCGCAACGCGCCCAGCTTCCGCAGCCAGATATCCCGCTCCACGCAGATATGGAACAGCTCGGTCTCGAACGTGAAGCTGCAGGAGGTCTCCTCCGGCGGGAACTTCTCGTACAACGAGGGAAACGACTCGCGCGGTTCGTACGCGAGCACGGACGGCCACGGCCGGGGCTACATCTTCCTCGACTACCGGCAGAACCAGCAGTACAACTCCACCCGGGTGACCGCGCACGAGACCGGCCACGTGCTGGGTCTGCCGGACCACTACTCCGGCCCCTGCTCCGAGCTGATGTCGGGCGGCGGCCCGGGCACCTCGTGCCAGAACGCCAACCCGAACAGCGCGGAGCGCTCGCGCGTGGACCAGCTGTGGCGCAACGGGCTGGCCGCGTCGGGGCTGGGCTCGAAGAGCTGACGAGCTAGGGCAGCTTTCCCACCTCGGGTACGTATTCCGCGCAGTCCGGGTTCCGGCAGGGACCCGGTACCCACTCCGGAATGAAGATCCCCAGCGCCTTCCGCCGCCGGATGACGGTGACGACGGGGCGCCCGCAGACCGGGCACGCGAGCTGTTCGTGCGCGGTCTGCGGGTCCACCGGCTCGGGCGGGTGCGGGTGGCGCCGATCCTGCTGTTGGTGCTGTTCACCGGCCATACCTCCACGGTAGGCCGGTTCCGCGCGTTCGGCCGGTTTCAGCGCTTGCGAAAGTGCGGCGCGAGCAGTGGTCAGCGCGAACGGGATGACGTCGCCCCCTGCGGCTTGCGCCACATCGGCCACATCAGCGGCCCCTCCGGCAGCTGCACCGCCTCACCCGTGAACTCCCAGCCGAGCCGTTCGTACAGCCCCTTGCTGCGCTCGCTGCTCGCCTCCAGGTACGCCGGCACGCCCTCGCGGTCGCAGCGCTCGAGCACCGGCCGCATCAGCTCGGTCCCGAGCCCCTCGCCCTGCCGGCCCGGGGCGACCGCGATCATCAGCAGGTACTCGTGCTCCTCGGCGGTCGGGTGCACCGCGCCCGTCAGCCTGCCGACCAGCTCGCACCGCTCGTTGTCGGGGTCGGCGACCGCGCGCATCTTCGCCGGGACGTCGTCCTCGGCGGCTTCCCCCTCCGGATCCCCGGCCGGGATCCGCAGCCACAGCGCCGCCGCCGAGCCGTCCACCGCGTAGTCGATCCGGCCCTCGGCCAGCGCCACGTCCACGAAGACGCCCAGGAACCTGCCGTGCACCGCGGCCCGGTGCTCCGGATCCGGGAAGACCCAGCTGCTGACCGGGTCGGTGCGGAAGGCCTCGTCGAGCAGCCCCGCCACCGCGTCCCGGTCCGACTGATCCGCCTGACGTATCTCCAGCGCCACTGGTCACACCCTTCGCTCACGTTTCAACTGCCGCGGGCGATCCTAGAGTTGGCGCCGGAACAGCGGAAAGCCCTGTTCCGGCACGATGCAGTGCCGGAACAGGGCTTGCGTAGGGGGCCTGCGTAGGGGGCCTGCGTAGGGGGCCTGCGTAGAGGGCTCGCGTGGGGGGCCTGCGTAGAGGGCTCGCGTGGGCAGCTTGCGTACGGGGCTCGGATACGGCCTTCTCCGCGCTACGGGCTCACCGGGTCCGCCGGGTGACGAACTCCGCCAGCGCCAGCAGCCCGCCCGCCGCCCCGAGGTCCGGCACGGCCCGGGACAGCAGCTGCACCGCCCGGCCCATCCGGTCCGCGGCATGGGCCTGCGCCCAGTCGCGCCCGCCGGCCCGGTCCACCGCGTCGGCGGCCTTCCGTACGTCGTCCTCGGCCATGGGACCCGCGTACAGGGCCGCCAGCTCCTCGCCGGCCGCAGTGCCCGAGGTGAGCGCGGCCACGACCGGGAGGGACTTCTTGCGGGCGATCAGATCGGCCCCGGCAGGTTTGCCGGTGTGCCCCGGATCCCCCCAGATGCCGATCAGGTCGTCGATCAGCTGGAAGGCCAGCCCGGCCTCCCGCCCGAAGGCGTCCATCGCATCGACCTCGTCCGGCCCGGCGCCGGCGTAGAGCGCGCCGAGCGCACAGGCGCAGCCCAGCAGGGCTCCGGTCTTGGCCGTCGCCATGGTCAGGCACTCGTCGAGCGAGACGTACGGACGCTGCTCGAAGGCGCAGTCCGCCTGCTGGCCGGCGCACAGCTCGATGACGCAGGCCGCTAGCCGCGCCGAGGCCTGCGCCGAGGCGGGGTGGGGATCCTCCGCGAGCAGCCGCAGCGCGAGCGCCATCATGGCGTCGCCGGTGATGATCGCGTCCGGTATCCCGAAGACGGTCCAGGCAGTGGGCCGGCCCCGGCGCTTGGTGTCCTTGTCGATGACGTCGTCGTGCAGCAGCGTGAAGTTGTGCGCGAGCTCCACGGCCACCGCCGCCCGTACCGCGCCTTCGGCCGTCTTGGCGTCCGGGCCCCGCAGGGCCTGGGCGGCGGCGAGCACGAGGGCGGGGCGGATGGCCTTGCCGGCGTTGCCCGCGGCCGGGGTGCCGTCCGCGTGCTCCCAGCCGAAGTGGTACATCGCCACGCGCCGCATCGACCCCGGGAGGTTCTCGACGGTGCGGCGCAGTTCCGGGTTGACCGTTTCTCTTGTCCGCTCCAGCAGGGCCGCGGCCTCCTGCCCCTCGCCGGTCGTGATCGCCTCAGTGGTACCCATGGCGTGTCCCCGATCCCCGGTCGTACTGCTCGGCCGGCCGCTCAGCGCCAGCGGGCGATCTCGACGTTCTCCAGGATGCCGAGCGCGTCCGGCACGAGCACCGCGGCGGAGAAGTAGGCGGTGACCAGGTACGAGATGATCGCCTGCTCGCTGATGCCCATGAAGCGCACCGACATGCTCGGCTCGATCTCGTCCGGGATCCCCGGCTGGTGCAGGCCGATGACGCCGGACTCGTCCTCGCCGGTGCGCATGCAGAGGATGGAGGTGGTGCGGGCGTCGCTGATCGGGATCTTGTTGGACGGGAAGATCGGCACCCCGCGCCAGGACGGCACCCGGTGCCCGTCGACGTCGATCGTCTCCGGGTACAGGCCGCGCTTGTTGCACTCGCGGCCGAAGGCGGCGATGGCCTTGGGGTGGGCGAGGAACAGCTTGGAGCCGCGCCGCATGCTGAGCAGCTGGTCCATGTCGTCGGGGCTGGGCCCGCCGTCGTGCGGCTGGATGCGCTGGTCGTAGTCGGCGTTGTGGAGCAGGCCGAAGTCGCGGTTGTTGAGCATCTCGTGCTCCTGGCGCTCGCGCAGCGCCTCGACCGTGAGCCGCAACTGCTGCTCGGTCTGGTTCATCGGCTGGTTGTAGAGGTCGGCGACGCGCGTGTGAACCCGCAGGACCGTTTGTGCAATGGAGAGTTCGTACTCGCGCGGCCTGGCCTCGTAGTCCACGAAGGTGCCGGGGAGGACGGCCTCGCCCCGGTGGCCGGCGGAGAGGTCGATCGCGGCCTCGCCGTACTTGTTCGTGCGCTGGGCCGGCAGGGCCCGCTGGGCCTCCACGTGCGCGCGCAGCGAGTCGACCCGGTCGGCGAGGAGCTGGAAGTCCTGGCGGGACAGGACGAGCGCGGTGCCGGAGGTGGCGGCGCGGGCGGTGTACTCCCAGATCGCCTCCTCGTCGACGAGGGAGTCCTCGCCGAAGTAGGCGCCGTCCGCGACGGTCCGCAGGACCGCGTCCTCGCCGTAGGGGCCGGGGCCGACCTGGTCGATGCGTCCATGGGCGAGCAGGAACACCTGGTCGGAGCCGCTCCCGAAGGAGGTCAGCTCCTGGCCGGCCTCGAAGTCGACCTGCCGGCACCGCTGGGCGAGCTCGGAGAGCACGTCCAGGTCCTCGTAGGTGCGCAGCAGCGGCAGCTCGCCGAGCTCGGCCGGGATGACCTGGACCTGGGTCCCGGTCTTGATGAACTCCACGCGTCCGTCGCCGACCGAGTAGCTCAGCCGCCGGTTCACCCGGTACGTGCCGCCCTGGACGGACACCCACGGGAGCATCTTCAGGAGCCACCGCGAGGTGATCTCCTGCATCTGCGGGGCGGACTTGGTCGTGGTTGCCAAGTTCCGCGCGGCCGATGTCCCGAGACTCCGCTGCGGTGTCTGGACCTCGGGTTCGGAACCTGCCTGGACCGACATGTGTTTCCCTTTCGATCACTCCATGGATCTGCGGGATGCAGCCTTTCAGTACGGAACGTGGTGGGACCATTACACAAAAGGGTGGGACTACTCCGTCCGGGCATGGGCACTCTTTGGAGTTCACCTCCTTCACTCGAGACCCCTCCCATCCCACTGGCTCCAGTCATCCGCCCCACCGACGGCTGCTTAATTTGCATACAAGATGCGAGTTTTCTAGGGTGGGGCCATGCGGCTGACCCGATTCACCGACCTGGCGCTGCGCGTCCTGATGCGCCTTGCCGTCGCGGACGCGGACCTCCCGACCACGCGCGACGTGGCGGCGACCATGGAGGTCCCGTACACGCACACGGCGAAAGTCGTCGCCAGGCTGCAGCACCTCGGCCTGGTCGAGGCGCGGCGCGGCCGCGGCGGCGGGCTCGCCCTGACCGCTGCCGGGCGGGCCGCCTCGGTGGGCGGGGTGGTCCGCGAGCTGGAGGGTGCGGGCGACGTCGTGGACTGCGACGGCACCACCCCCTGCCCGCTGCGCGGGGCCTGCGTCCTGCGGGGCGCACTGCGCCGGGCCCAGGAGGCCTTCTTCGCCGCGCTGGACCCGCTGACGGTGAACGACCTGGTGGCGGCACCCACCGGCCCGCTGCTGCTGGGCATTGCGGGCGGCCCGCCCGGGTGGACCGAAAGCCCGGCCGGAAGCCCGGCACAAAGCCGCTGAGCCGGGGGCAGGATGGCCGGTTCCCGCTGCGGGGCACCAACAGCCGAACGGGTGTACCCACGCCCAAAAATACGCATCTCAGATACCAATTCACAGAGAACGACCGACGAGGAGCTCCGGATGCTGTCCGAGAAGTCGACCGAGACCGTACGTGCCACCCTGCCCGCCGTCGGCGCGGCGATCGGCGACATCGCGGAACTCTTCTACGCGAAGCTGTTCGCGGCCCACCCGGAGCTGCTGCGCGACCTGTTCAACCGCGGCAACCAGAACGCCGGCCTCCAGAAGCAGGCCCTCGCCGGCTCCGTCGCGGCCTTCGCGACCCATCTCGTCGCCCACCCGGACACCCGCCCCGACGTGATGCTGCACCGCATCGCGCACAAGCACGCCTCCCTCGGCGTCACCCGCGAGCAGTACCCGGTCGTCCACCGCCACCTCTTCGCGGCGATCGCCGAGATCCTCGGCGAGGCGGTCACCCCCGGGGTGGCCGAGGCCTGGGACGAGGTCTACTGGCTGATGGCCAACGCCCTGATCGCCATCGAGGAGCGGCTCTACGCGGAGCAGCAGGTCCTCGCCGGCGACGTCTGGCGCACCTGGACGGTCGCCGCCCGCGTCGAGGAGACCGCCGACTGCACCACCTTCCACCTGGTCCCGGCGGACGGCTCCCCGGCCCCCTCCTTCAAGCCCGGCCAGTACGTCTCGGTCCAGGTCGAACTGCCCGACGGGGCCCGCCAGATACGCCAGTACAGCCTCTCCGCGGCCCCCGGCGCCCCGGTCCGCTCGATCACCGTCAAGCGGGTCCACGGCCCGGCCGCCGCGGGCCCCGACGGCGAGGTCTCGAACCACCTCCACGCCCGGATCGCGGCCGGCGACACCCTGCGGGTCTCGGCCCCGTACGGCGACCTGGTCCTGCGCGACTCCGCGGCCCCGGTCCTGCTCGCCTCGGCCGGGATCGGCTGCACCCCGATGCTGTCGATGCTGGCGCACCTCGCCGACACCGGGCACGCGGCCCCGGTGACCGTCCTGCACGCCGACCGCTCCCCCGCCGACCACGCGCTGCGCAGCGACCACCGGGCACTGACGTACAAGCTGTCCGACGCCTCGGCCCGTTTCTGGTACGAGGCCGGCGCCGAGCCGGGCGACGGCGAGGGCCGCCTCGATCTCTCGGACGTCCTGGTGGCCCCGGGCACCACGGCGTACCTGTGCGGGCCGCTCCCCTTCATGCGGGCCGTACGCGCACAGCTGCTGGCCAAGGGGGTCCCCGCCGCGGACATCCACTACGAGGTGTTCGGCCCGGACCTGTGGCTGGCGTCGGCCTCGGCCTCTGCGTAACTCCCGTGACGGGTGGGCCGGCCGGGACGAGTGTCCGGATCGGCTCGCTCACTGTACGAAGGCACTAGCCCGGAGGGACGGCCTCCACTACACCGGAGTGCAACGAGGTGGACACGCAAGGTGACCGCCACGCACCCGGAGAGGAGGCGGCCATGTCCGCACCCATGTCCGCGGACCGGTTCATCGGCGCGCTGCGGAACGAGGGTCTGACCGTCGTCGAGGTCGGCGCCTGGCGCACCCACAACCGCAACCACAAGGGCCCGTGGGGGCCGGTGAACGGAGTGATGATCCACCACACCGTCACGCACGGCACCAAGTTCACCGTCGAGCTCTGCCGTGACGGCGACGAGGACCTCCCCGGCCCGCTCTGCCACGGGGTGATCACCAAGGACGGCCGGGTCCACCTGGTCGGCTACGGCCGCGCCAACCACGCCGGGAAGGGCGACTCCGACGTCCTGGCGGCGGTGATCGCGGAGAAGCGGCTCCCGCCGGACCGCCGCGCGAACACCGACGGCAACCCGCACTTCTACGGCTTCGAGTGCGAGAACCTCGGCGACGGCGACGACCCCTGGCCGGAGATCCAACTCGACGCCATGGCCCGCGCGGCGGCAGCCGTCTGCCGGGTCCACGGCTGGACCGAGCGCTCGGTGATCGGCCACCTCGAATGGCAGCCCGGCAAGCCCGACCCCAGGGGCTTCACGATGGACGCGTTCCGCGCCCGGGTCGGCGAACGCCTGAAATAGCCGACCCCCGACCGACACCCCGTCGACCCTGCCCGCGCCCTGCGGGCAGGAAGTCGCCGATCCGGCCGTGGGCCTGCGAGCGGCGGACAATGGGTGGGTGAATCGCTCCCCCGACCCCGCCGCCGTCCTGCAGCCCCGGCCGCCCTCCCCGCTGCTGGAGGTTCGTGACGAGCGGTTCGGGCAGTACGGCGTCCGCCTGCTGCTGAAGCGGGACGACCTCGTGCATCCCGAGCTGCCCGGCAACAAGTGGCGCAAGCTCGCGCCGAATCTGCGGGCCGCCGTCGAGGGGGGCTTCCCGGGGGTGGTGACCTTCGGCGGGGCGTACTCGAACCATCTGCGGGCCACCGCGGCGGCCGGGCGGCTGCTCGGGATGCCGACCGCCGGGATCGTCCGCGGGGACGAGCTCGCCGGCCGGCCGCTCAACGACTCCCTGGCCCGGTGCGCCGCGGACGGGATGCGGCTGCACTTCGTCACGCGCTCGGAGTACCGCCGCAAGGCCGAGCCCGAGGTGCTGGCCCGGCTGCTGGCGGGGGCCGGCGCGGCCGGCTCGTACGTCGTCCCCGAGGGCGGCAGCAACGCCCTCGCACTGCAGGGGTGTGCGGAGCTCGGGCGGGAGCTGCGCGGCATGTCCGACGCGGTCGCGGTGGCCTGCGGTACGGGCGGCACGCTTGCCGGGCTGGCGGCGGGGCTGGCCCCGGGCCAGCGGGCGCTGGGCGTTCCCGTCCTGGCGGGTGAGTTCCTGGGGGCGGAGATACGTTCCCTCCAGCAGGCGGCCTTCGGGGGCCCGGCCGGGCTCTGGAGCCTGGCGGAGGGCTTCCACCACGGCGGCTACGCACGCGTCCCCGCGGTACTGGACGAGTTCGCCGCGGACTTCGAGGAGCGGCACGGGTTCCCGGTGGAGCGGATCTACGTGGCCAAGCTGCTGTGGGCCCTGGCGGCCCTCACGGAGTCGGGCACCTTCCCCCCGGGGACGACCCTGACCGCCGTCGTCACCGGCCGCCCGTAGCCCGCTGCACGGGCGATCAGGCTGCGTCCTCGCGGTAGGCCGCCGCTTCCTCCAGGTCCAGTCTGCGGAGCAGGCCCCGGAGCATTTCGTCGTCGATCCGGCGGTGGTCCCGCAGGGTCACGAACACCTCGCGCTCGGCCGCGATCATCTCCCGCGCGAGGCGCCGGTAGACGTCGTCCGCCGATTCGCCGGTGACCGGGTTGACCTCCCCCAGGCGCTCCCACACCGCGTTGCGCCGCCGTTCCATGACCGTACGGAGCCGCTCCGCCAGCGGCGGCGGCAGCGCGTTCTCCGGCTCCGCCAGCAGCTCCGCCAGCCGGTCCTCCGCCGACCGCGAGGCCTCGCTCTGGGCCTGCGCCTCCGCCAGCGTCTCCGCGTGCAGGTCACGCGGCGGCAGCCGCAGCAGCCGGATCAGCGGCGGCAGCGTCAGGCCCTGCACCACCAGCGTGCCGATCACCGTCGTGAAGGTCAGGAAGAGGATCAGGTTCCGGTGCGGCACACTGATCGGCACCGAGAAGGCGATCGCCAGCGAGACCACCCCCCGCATCCCGGCCCAGCCCACGATCACCGGCGCCTTCCAGGTGGTGTCCGGCTCCCGGTTCCGGATCCGCTCCGACAGCCGTGGCACGAACGTGGCCGGGAAGACCCACACGAAGCGGGCCACCACCACCGCCAGGAACACCGCCAGCGCGTACCAGGCCGCGTCCCAGCCCGCGTACTCCGCGAGCCCCTTCAGGACCACCGGCAGCTGGAGACCGATCAGCGCGAAGACCACCGACTCGAGGATGAAGGCGACCATCTTCCACACCGCCTCCTCCTGGAGCCGGGTCGCGAAGTCGACCTGCCAGTTGCGGTGCCCGAGGTACAGCGCCACCACGACCACCGCGAGCACGCCCGAGGCGTGCACCCGCTCGGCCGCCGCGTACGCCACGAACGGGATCAGCAGCGACAGCGTGTTCTGGAGCAGCGGCTCCCGCAGCCGCTTGCGCATGTGGTGGATCGGCACCATCAGCACCAGGCCCACCCCGACGCCCCCCACCGAGGCCAGCAGGAACTCCGCGATCCCGCCCGCCCAGCCGGCGCTCACCCCGACCGCCGCGGCCAGCGCCACCTTGTACGCGGTGATCGCGGTGGCGTCGTTCACCAGGGACTCGCCCTGCAGGATGGTCGTGATCCGGTTCGGCAGTCCGAGCTTGCGGGCGATCGCCGTCGCGGCCACCGCGTCGGGCGGCGCGATCACCGCGCCCAGCACCAGCGCCACCGGCAGCGACAGCCCCGGCACCACCAGGTACGCCGCGTACCCGACGGCGATCGTCGCGAAGAGCACGTACCCGACCGACAGCAGCGCCACGGGCCGCATGTTCGCGCGCAGGTCCAGGTACGAGCTGTCCACGGCAGCCGTGTACAGCAGCGGCGGGAGCAGCAGCGGCAGCACGATGTGCGGGTCGAGGGCGTACGAAGGCACGCCCGGGATGTACGCGGCCATCAGCCCGGCGGCGACCAGCAGCAGGGGCGCGGGCACCCGCGTCCAACGGGCGGCCCCGGCAACGATCGCGCTGCCCGCCACCAGCGCCACCAGCGGCAATACCTCCATCGAAGATCCACCCTCGCTCGTCGTGGCTGATCGCCGTGTCGTCCTGCGGCGCCCGCACGTCAGTACGCTGGCAATCATGAGCGAGTGCACCCACGTTGCCGAACTGCCGCGCCCCGAGCCCGTCCCGACTGCCCTGACCTGCACCGAATGTCAGGTGCTCGGCAGCCATCCGGTGCAGTTGCGGATGTGCCTGGGGTGCGGGTACGTGGCGTGCTGCGACTCCTCCCCGCACCGGCACGCCACGGCGCACTATCAGAACACCGGCCATCCGGTCATGCGAAGCTTCGAGCCGGGCGAGACGTGGCGGTGGTGTTTTGTCGACGGTTCGATCGTCTGAACCGGGGTAGGTCAACCCTCCGCCGGTTCCCCTGATTTGGGCCCGCAGACCCCTAGCCACTGTGCGTACCCATGGGCTTACCATCAGTCACTGGCCGTGGGCATGGATGTCTGGAACGGGCGTCATGAGGGGTGCCGCGACACGATCGCCCGGATCGCGGTAGCGTCACCGGCGAACAGAGCTCGTACCACCTTGGAGGTGAGGGTGTCCCAGATCGCAGGCGAGCCCGGGACCCAGGACTTCGTGGAAGTCCGGCTGCCCGCTGCGGGTGCCTACCTGTCGGTGCTGCGAACGGCCACGGCCGGCCTCGCGGCACGTTTGGACTTCACCCTCGACGAGATCGAGGACCTCCGCATCGCGGTGGACGAGGCCTGCGCGATCCTGCTTCAGCAGGCCGTGCCGGGCTCCGTCCTCAGCTGCGTGTTCCGGCTGGTCGACGACTCGCTCGAGGTGACCGTCTCGGCGCCGACCACGGACGGACGTGCGCCCGAGCGCGACACGTTCGCCTGGACCGTCCTGTCGGCGCTGGCCGGCAAGGTCGAGTCCACCGTCGAGGAGGACAAGACGGTGAGCATCAGCCTCTACAAACAGCGCGGCGCGGGTCCAGGCCCGGCGTGAGCGGCGGGGAGATCCCGGTGCGGGGCGGGGATCGGCCCCGGGTGCGGCACGAGGTCGACGGCGGCATCCCGGAGCAGCAGCACGCCCGGCCGCACCCGGCTGACGCGGATGCGGAAGACGGCTTTTTGGACTCGGCGGAGCGACGGGCGGGCCCTATGAGCGAGAACCAGCACGAAGAACCACAATCCTCACAGCCACCCGGGGCCGCTGCCACGGCCCCGGACACGGAACCGGCACCGGCACCCACACCGGTGCTGCCGGTGCCCACGGCGCTGCCCGATCCGCGCGACCGCAGCGGGGCACGGGCCCTGTTCATCGAGCTGCGGGCGCTGCCCGACGGCTCGGTGGAGAAGGCGGAGCTGCGCAACCGGCTCGTGCGGATGCACCTGCCGCTGGTCGAGCACCTCGCCCGGCGGTTCCGCAACCGCGGTGAGCCGCTCGACGACCTGACGCAGGTCGCCACGATCGGCCTGATCAAGTCGGTGGACCGGTTCGACCCGGACCGCGGGGTCGAGTTCTCCACGTACGCGACGCCCACCGTGGTCGGCGAGATCAAGCGGCACTTCCGCGACAAGGGCTGGGCCGTGCGCGTGCCGCGGCGCCTGCAGGAGCTGCGGCTCTCGCTGACCACGGCCACGGCGGAGCTGTCCCAGCAGCACGGCCGCTCCCCCACGGTCCACGAGCTCGCCGAACGGCTCGGGATCTCCGAGGAGGAGGTGCTGGAGGGGCTGGAATCGGCCAATGCCTACAGCACGCTCTCGCTGGACGTCCCGGACACCGACGACGAATCGCCGGCCGTCGCGGACACGCTGGGCGCGGAGGACGAGGCGCTGGAGGGCGTCGAGTACCGCGAGTCGCTGAAGCCGCTGCTGGAGGGGCTGCCTCCGCGGGAGAAGCGGATCCTGCTGCTGCGGTTCTTCGGCAACATGACCCAGTCTCAGATCGCACAGGAGGTCGGCATCTCGCAGATGCACGTCTCCCGCCTGCTGGCCCGCACCCTGGCCCAGCTGCGCGAGAAGCTCCTGGTCGAGGAGTAGGAGTACGGGTACGAGCCGCAGGGCTCGTACCGCCTGTCAGACCTATCGGATCTGCTCGCCGGGCCCGATTCCCAGTGCCTCGGTCGCCGTCGGGTTCACCAGCAGGGCCACGACGGCCACCGCGGCCACGGCCAGCGCCGCGGCGGCGGCGATCATCGCACCGCCCGTGGAGTACAGGGTCCACGCCACCGGCAGCGCCATCAGCTGGGTGATCAGCGCGGGCCCGCGGCTCCAGCGGCGGCCCAGGCGCAGCCCCCGGGCCGCGATCAAAGGCAGCACGGCGAGCGCGAGCAGGGTGATCCCGCCGGTCTCGGCCTGCTGCGGGGAGTCGGGGTCGCCGGCGATGCCCACGAACAGCATGTAGACGCCGAGGCCGGCCAGCGCCAGGCCCTCCAGGGCGGTCAGCGCGGCGGCGGCGGTGAGCCGTCCGGGCAGCGGGGCGGTCGGCTGGGCCGTGGCGGGGGTGGGCTTCGTACTCACCACAGCAGGGTAGCCGCGCGCCCGCGCCCCCGGAGGGGACGGGCAGTATGGGCTGCATATGAACGGGTCGGTAGGCTGGCGGTCATGCGTGCACTTCTCGTGGCCAACCCAGCAGCGACGACCACCAGTGCGCGCACGCGCGATGTCCTGACCCATGCCCTGGCCAGCGAGATGAAGCTGGAGGCGGTGACCACCGAGTACCGCGGGCACGCCCGGGACCTGGGCCGCACGGCTGCCGAGACCGGAATCGACCTCGTCGTGGCGCTCGGCGGCGACGGCACGGTCAACGAGGTGGTCAACGGGCTGCTGCACAACGGGCCGGATCCGGAGCGGCTGCCCCGGCTGGCGGTGGTCCCCGGCGGCTCGACCAATGTGTTCGCCCGCGCGCTCGGGCTGCCCAACGACGCGGTCGAGGCGACGGGCGCCCTGCTTGACGCACTGCGGGAGCAGCGCGAGCGGACGGTGGGCCTCGGACTGGCGGCCGGCACCCCGGGCACGGAGGACGAGTCGGTTCCGGCGCGCTGGTTCACGTTCTGCGCGGGCTTCGGTTTCGACGCGGGGGTGGTGGGCCGGGTCGAGCAGCAGCGGGAGCGCGGCAAGCGTTCGACCCACGCCCTGTACGTACGACAGCTGATGCGTCAGTTCTGGGACGACCCGAACCGGCGCCACGGCACGGTGACGCTGGAGCGCCCCGGCGTGGATCCCGTCACGGGCCTGGTGCTGTCGATAGTCTGCAACACCTCGCCGTGGACGTATCTGGGCAATCGTCCGCTTTACGCCTCTCCGGAGGCGTCGTTCGATACTGCGCTTGACGTATTGGCACTCAATCGTTTGTCAACTCCGGCCGTCGCCCGCTACGCCACACAGCTCCTGACCTCGACTCCTGAGCGCGGTCCGCACGGCAAGCACGCAGTGTCTCTGCACGATCTGACCGACTTCACCTTGCATTCGAAGGTTCCGCTTCCGTTCCAGATGGACGGAGACCACCTCGGTCTGCGCACCAGCGTTCGGTTCACAGGCGTACGCCGTGCACTGCGTGTGATTGTGTGAGTGGAAGGGCCCAAAGTCCTTTCACTCGAACGTTTACACGCCGGTCCACCCTCACGATGTAGGGCTGTGACCTAGTAGACACCGACGAATCAAAAAAAACTTTCCGGAAGGGGTTGTATCCCCGTCCGAGGTTTGCGAATCTCTTCATGGCGATCGGGACAGCCCGCAGAACCCGGCACCCACACAGACCGCCAGAACCCCTCCACGAGTCCCTGACTGACCTTCCAGGAAACTGGCTGGTCGCCCTTCCCTCACGGGGGGATTCGTGAAAGCGTTCACATTCACAAGCAACCTGCCCGCAATACAAGGAGATGGAGCAGCCATGGACTGGCGTCACAACGCCGTTTGCCGCGAGGAAGACCCGGAACTCTTCTTCCCCATCGGCAACACCGGTCCTGCGCTGCTGCAGATCGAGGAAGCCAAGGCCGTCTGCCGCCGCTGCCCCGTCATGGAGCAGTGCCTGCAGTGGGCGCTCGAGTCCGGTCAGGACTCCGGCGTCTGGGGCGGTCTCAGCGAGGACGAGCGCCGCGCGATGAAGCGCCGCGCCGCTCGCAATCGGGCGCGCAACGCCACCGCCTGACATCGACTTTCGAGCCTCGAGCCGCAGCGCGTAGCAACACCTGACAAGCGCTCAGCAACGTGCTCTTGAGCCCCGGACCGAGAACCTTCGGTCCGGGGCTCAGTGCTGTCCGGGACGCGTTCCGTCACACGGCGTGACTACTTCTGCGGGCTGACCGGGACGTCGAGGACGACCTTGGTGCCGCGCGGCTCGGCCCGGAGCATGTCGAACGTGCCGCCGAGCTCGCCCTCCACGAGGGTCCGTACGATCTGCAGCCCGAGGTTTCCGGCGCGCTGCGGGTCGAAGCCCTCGGGCAGACCGGAGCCGTCGTCGAGCACCGTGATCAGCAGCCGGCCGTCGGCGCGGCCGGTGCCGGTGCGGGTCGCGGACACCTCCACCCGGCCGCCCTCCCCCTGGGTGAAGGCGTGCTCCAGGGCGTTCTGGAGGATCTCGGTCAGCACCATCGACAGCGGAGTGGCGACCTCCGCGTCCAGGATCCCGAACCGGCCGGTACGCCGGCACTCCACCTTGCCCGGCGAGATCTCGGCGACCATCGCGATGACGCGGTCGGCGATCTCGTCGAACTCGACGCGCTCGTCCAGGTTCTGAGAGAGCGTCTCGTGCACGATCGCGATCGAACCGACACGGCGCACGGCTTCGTTGAGCGCCTCGCGGCCGCCCTCGGAATCCATCCGGCGGGCCTGCAACCGCAGCAGTGCTGCCACGGTCTGCAGGTTGTTCTTCACCCGGTGGTGGATCTCCCGGATGGTCGCATCCTTGGTGATCAATTCGCGTTCGCGACGGCGCAGTTCCGTGACGTCCCGGCACAGGACGAGGGAGCCGATCCGGGTGCCCTTCGGCTTGAGCGGGATGGCGCGCAGCTGGATGACCCCGCTGTTGCCCTCGATCTCGGTCTCGCGCGGGGCCCAGCCGCTGGCGAGCTTGACGATCGCCTCGTCCACCGGGCCGCGGGAGGGGGCGAGTTCGGCGGTGGTGGTGCCCAGGTGCTGGCCGACGAGGTCGGCGGCGAGGCCGAGCCGGTGGTAGGCGGAGAGCGCGTTCGGGGACGCGTACGTGACCACCCCGTCGGCGTCGAGCCGGATCAGGCCGTCGCCCGCCCGCGGGGAGGCGTCCATGTCCACCTGCTGGCCGGGGTACGGGAAGGTGCCGGCGGCGATCATCTGGGCCAGGTCGGAGGCGGACTGGAGGTAGGTGAGCTCCAGCCGGCTGGGTGTACGCACAGTGAGCAGGTTGGTGTTCCGGGCGATCACTCCGAGCACCCGGCCCTCGCGGCGCACCGGGATGGACTCGACGCGGACGGGCACCTCCTCGCGCCACTCCGGGTCGCCCTCGCGCACGATCCGGCCCTCGTCGAGCGCGGCGTCGAGCAGCGGGCGCCGGCCGCGCGGCACCAGGTGGCCGACCATGTCGTCCTGGTACGAGGTGGGACCCGTGTTGGGGCGCATCTGTGCGACCGAGACGTACCGGGTGCCGTCGAGGGTCGGAACCCACAGCACGAGGTCGGCGAAGGAGAGGTCGGAGAGCAGCTGCCACTCCGAGACCAGCAGGTGGAGCCACTCCAGGTCGGTTTCACTGAGAGCGGTGTGCTGGCGTACGAGGTCGTTCATGGAGGGCACGTGGCGAGCGTACCCCGGGTAGGGGCCATGACTTTCCCCACGGCGACTACTCAGGAGTATCCAGGAGGGGCTCCGTCCGCGTACTGTTGGAGGAAGTGACGGGATGGCAGAGCCCGTCATTGGATGGACAGAACAGAATGGTCTAGTCCACAATTGACGTAAGCTTCCGCCCTCCCCGCACAGGAGGACGGATCGAGGTAAGCCGCGCGCTCTGCCCTGACTGCGCAGGCACCTCCCACCGGCCGGAGGGAACCGCACACCCGCCGGCCGTAAGTACTCCGGGCTACGGTGCCGGACGGGCTGAGGGTCCCGTCCCGGCACCGTGGCCCAGAGGAATTTCCGGGCGGAATTCTTTCGGGGCGGAACCCGCAAGGCGCGTTCGCCCGCCTCCTGCGGCCGCTTACTGCGGCCAGGCCCCCATCGCCAGTTCCGCCACCGCTTCCAGTTCTTCCCGGCTCGCCCCGTCGCGCGACTGCTGGGACATCCCCACGAGCACCGCCAGCGCGTAGCGGGCCAGCGCCTGCGTGTCCGTGCCGGCAGACAGTGCGCCGGAGGCGACGTCCGCCCGGATCCTCTGCTCGAACATCTCCAGGTTGGCGTTGCGGCGCTCACGCAGGGCCTGGGCCACCTCCTGCGAGGTGGTGTTGACGGCCGCGCTGATCACCAGGCATCCCGGCGGGTGGGCCGGGTCGGTGTAGATCTCGGCCGCCTCGCGCAGAACGCGCCGCAGGCCAGCCCCGGCGGTGGGCTCCTCGGCCAGGGCCGCTCCCGCGAAGTCGGCGTAGCGGCCGCCGTAGACCACCACGACCTCGTCGAACAGCTTGCGCTTGTCGCCGAAGGCGGCGTACAGGCTGGGCGCGCTGATGCCGAGCGAGGCGGTCAGGTCGGAGATGGAGGTCGCCTCGTAGCCGCGCTCCCAGAAAGCGAGCATCGCCTTGTCGAGGGCGGCGCCGCGGTCGAAGGAGCGGGGCCTGCCGCGCTGTCCGGTCACCATGGGCTCATTCTATAGCGGGCGTTACGAAATCTGGTACGGTCCCTTTCTGTAGCGACCACTATCAAATTCTGAAGGGGGGCGCGTCATGGGCGTGCTCAAGGGGAAGACGGCACTGGTCACGGGCGGCAGCCGGGGTATCGGGCGGGCGGTGGCGGAGCGGCTCGCCCGGGACGGGGCGCTGGTCGCCGTGCACTACGGGCGGAACGAGGAAGCGGCGAAGGAAACGGTCGCGGCCATCGGGGCGGCCGGCGGACGGGCGTTCGCGATCGGGGCCGAGCTCGGGGTTCCGGGTGACGCGCAGGCCCTGTGGGCGGCGTACGAGGCGCACCCGCTGCACACCGACGCGGTCGACATCCTGGTGAACAACGCGGGCGCCGCCACGTTCGCCGGCATCGCGGACACCGACGAGGAGACGTACGACCGGGTGCACGCGCTCAACGCGAAGGCGCCGTTCTTCGTGATCAAGCACGGGCTGGCGCGGCTGCGGGACGGGGGCCGGATCGTCAACGTGACCGGCACCCCGGAGATCGCCCTGCCCGCGATCCTGGCCACGATCACGGCCAAGGGTGCGGTGAACGCGCTGACCCGGTCCCTGGCCGCCGAACTGGCCCCGCGCGGGATCACCGTGAACTCCGTGGGCCCCGGGATCACGGAGACCGACCTCAACGCGGCCTGGCTGGCGGACCCCGCGGCGCGGGCGCACGCGTCCTCCCGCTCCGTCTTCGGGCGGGTGGGCACGACCGGCGAAGTCGCCGACGTGGTGGCGTTCCTGGCCTCGGCGGACTCCCGCTGGGTGACGGGCCAGCACCTGGACGCGACGGGCGGCCTCCAGCTGTCACTGCTCTGAGCGCCGCGGGCCGGGACCGGATCAGCGGGTCTCGGTGACCTTGGCCAGTGCTCTCGGGGCGTCCGGGTCCTGGCCCCGGGCGATGGTCACCTCGTACGCGAGGAGCTGGAGCGGGAGGATCTCCAGCAGGGGCTGCAGCTCCTCGGGTACGCCCTCGACGGGCAGCGCGAACCCGGTGGTCGCCTGCTCGACCTGCTCCTTCGACCCGACGGCGAACAGGTCGGCCCCTCTGGCCCGCAGCCGGTCGAGCACGGGCTGCAGCGCCTCGCCGCCGCGGCCGTCGGGGACGACCGCGATCACCGGGGAGACGTTGTCGACCATGGCCAGCGGGCCGTGCAGCAGGTCCGCACCGGAGTAGGCCAGGGCGGGGATGTAGCTCGTCTCCATCAGCTTGAGGGCGGCCTCCCGGGCCGTGGGGTAGCCGAAGCCCCGGGAGGTGACCACCATCCGCTCGGCGAACCGGTACCGCGCGGCCAGCTCCCGTACCTCACCGCCGCGCGCGAGCACCTCCTGCGCGAGCCCCGGCAGCGCCGCCGCGGCCCGGGTGCCGTCCGCGTCCCGCAGTCCCTCGGCGAACAGGAACAGCGCGAGCAGCGAGGCCGTGTACGTCTTGGTGGCGGGCAGGGCCTTCTCGGGCCCGGCCAGGATGTCGATCTGGTACTCGGAGACGGCGGCCAGCCCGGAGTCGGCGTTGTTGGTGACGGCGAGCGTGATCGCCCCGGCGGTACGGGCGGCCAGGGTGGAGGCGATCAGGTCGGGTGAGCCGCCGGACTGGCTCACGGTGACGACGAGGACGTCGTCGAGCCGGGGCCTGGCGCCGTACGCCGTGACGGTGGACATGGAGCTGAGCCCGCAGGGCAGTCCGTGCCCGACCTCGAGCAGGTACTTCCCGTAGAGCGCTGCGTGATCGGAACTCCCCCGGGCGGCGAGGAGGACGAACCGCGGCTGCCGCTCGGCGATCGCCCGGGCCGTCCGCGCGATGGGCCCGGCCCCGTCGGCGAGGATCCGCCGCCACACCTCGGGCTGCTGCGCGATCTCGGCGGCCATGATGCTCCCGTGCCGCTCCACAGCGGGCATTTGCCCCACCTCCGCGTACCAGAATCCCGCGAGCGGGGCTGCGCTGCACGTCCTGGCGCCGGGAGGCCGGGGGCCGGGAACCGGATCACCATGAGAGGGAGGGGAGTGGGCGCAGGCCGGCCTGGGGCGGCCCCGCCTCTGCTAGATTGGTCTATACCACACTGTCCCACTCCAGATCGGCAGGCCCCGCGTGGAAGTTGTCATCGTCCCGGACGCCCAGGCAGGCGGCGAGCTCATCGCGGAGGCCATGGCCGCCCTGGTCCGCCGCAAGCCCGACGCCATGCTCGGCGTGGCGACCGGCTCTACCCCGCTGCCCATCTACGAAGCCCTGGCCGCCAAGGTGAAGGCCGGCGAGGTCGACGCCTCCCGGGCGCGCATCTGCCAGCTCGACGAGTACGTCGGCCTGCCGGCCGGGCACCCGGAGTCGTACCGCGCCGTCGTGCTCCGCGAGGTCGTCGAGCCGCTCGGCCTGTCCGAGGCCGCCTTCGTGGGCCCCGACGGCTCCGCCGCGGACGTCGTCGCGGCGTGCGAGGCGTACGACCGCGCGCTGGCGGAGGCCGGCGGCGTGGACCTCCAGCTGCTCGGCATCGGCACCGACGGGCACATCGGCTTCAACGAGCCCTGCTCCTCGCTCGCCTCCCGCACCCGCATCAAGACGCTGACCGAGCAGACGCGCGTCGACAACGCGCGCTTCTTCGACAACGACATAGCCCAGGTCCCGCACCACGTCATCACCCAGGGCATCGGCACCATCCTCGACGCCCGCCACCTGGTCCTGCTCGCCACCGGCGAGGGCAAGGCGGAGGCCGTCGCGCAGACCGTCGAGGGGCCGTTGTCGGCGCTGGTCCCGGCGTCGGCGCTGCAGCTGCACCGGCATGCGACGGTGGTCGTGGACGAGGCCGCCGCGTCCAAGCTGAAGCTGGCGGACTACTTCCGGCACGCGTACGCCAACAAGCCCGCGTGGCAGGGGCTCTAGGCAGCGCCGCGCCACGCGCGAGAAGCCGCCCCTGCCGGGGGCGGACCGGCCCTTCGCCGCGCCCCCGGCCGGGCCCCGTGCTCGTGAACGACCGCTTCAGTTCGGGAAGTTCACATAAACCGTGACATGGATCACTAGACTCGAAAGCGGGGGTGGGCGCCTGCGGCGCCGGCTTCCGCACGCAGAAATCCAGCTCGCGTACGCGGCACGGGCACGGCGATCCAGGGGGTACCCGTTGGCGATTGACCACTTCACTCTCTTCCAGGAAGCACTGCGGAACCCCGATCGGCCCTACCGGGTCATCCTCTTCGCAGACCTCTCCGGATCCACCGAGATGAAGGGCAAGTCGGGGGAGGTCGGCTGGCTCCCGACCATCGGCAAGTTCCTCGACATCACCACCGAGGCCGTCCGGGCGCACGGCGGCACGGTGGTGAAGTACCTCGGCGACGGCACGCTCGCGGCCTTCGACGGGGAGCGCGCAGCCGAAGCGATCCGGGCCGCCATCCGGATCCAGGAGATGCTGCGCTCGGAGAACAGCGCGGGCGTCCTCAACGAGTGCCTGGCCACCATCGGCATCGCGACCGGCCGGGTCGTCGAGTACGAGGCGCCCGGCGGCGGCCTCGACTACAGCGGCTCCGTGGTCGACCTCGCCGCACGCCTGTGCAGCGCCGGCGCCCCGCAGGCCATCTGGGTGGACAGCGCGACGGTCGCCTCGGCGAACATGAGCCGCGTCGAGTCCCAGATGGGACTGGTCCTCGAGTACTCGCCCGACGACTACCTCTCCGACGAGGAGAAGGTCGACCTCAAGGGCTTCGCCAAGCCGATCAAGTACCGCGAGGTCATCTGGCACCGCAAGGCCTTCGGCGTGAAGAACACGGTGCTCACCGAGGCCATCAACCGGGCCCAGACGCACGCCATGGTGCCCCCGCAGCCCGGCCCCGGGGTCCTGCCGCACCCCCCGGAGGAGACGCTCGACGGCGTGGTCGTGCGCTGGGACTCCGAGCAGGGGCGCGGCTTCATCGGGACGACCGAACACGGCGACCACTACGTGGACCGCCGCTTCATCGTGAGCGAAGAGGACCTCACGGAAGGACAGAACGTCCGCTTCGTTCCGCTGCCGCCCCTCAAGCCGGGCCAGCGGCCGGTCGCCGGGGCCTGCGTCCAGGAGGGCCAGCGGATCGAGGGGACCTTCCAGCGCGTCCTCGCCCACAAGGGGTTCGCCTTCGTCGACGCCACCGACACCCGCGGCACCCGGCAGAGCCTGTTCGTCTTCCTCGGCGACGGTGCCGCCGGGCACCAGACGGGCGAGCCCGCCACCCTGCGGGTGAGCCGCAACGCCAAGGGCATCGCCGGCCAGCTGGTGGTGAGGAGCGCCGCCGATGACAGCCCCCTCTAGCCTCCAGGACGTCCAGGCGGCCCTCCTGGAGGTCCGTACGGAACTGGCCAGGGCGGACCAGAAGGCGGCGACGCTCCTCGCCCTGTTCTCGGCGATCGCGGCGGGCATCGTGGCCACCTTCGTCGTCCGAAGGGAGGGCATCTTCACGCTCTGGAACGGCGTGGAATGGGCCGCCTGGGCGGGGATCCTCTGCCTGGCGGGCAGCTTCGCCCAGCTGCTGTACTGCGTACGCCCGGTCGGCGTCGCCCGCCTCCAGGGCAACGGGTACTTCGCGCACTACGCCCAGTACGCCGGCCGCCCCGCCGACCTGGCCGCCCTGCTGGCCGCCGTACCCCACCCGGAGGTCGAGCGGTGCGCCCAGCTCGCCGACCTCTCGGTGCTGGCCACGCGGAAGTACCGGCTGATCGCGCGGGCGGTCGACCTCCTCGGCTGCTCGCTCGTCCTGATCGCGGGGGCCACCCTCCTCGACGCCCTGCACTGAGCGGGCGCGCGGCGCGCACGCCGACGGGTCCGGCCCGGCGCTCACGGGGAGTGCCCGGCCGGACCCGTCGCAACCGCGCGCCGGGGGTGGTCAGACCCCGACGATCACCTCGGCGGCTGCGCGGCCACAGACGCGCGAGGCTCCGTGCGTCGCGATGTAGAACGCGCCGCGCGGCTCGGCCCGGGGGACGCCCATCTCGACCACCACCGTGTCCGGCCGCGCGGCGACCAGCGCGTCCAGGGCCTGCGCCATCCACGGGTGGCGGTGCGCGTCGCGGACCACCGCGACCACCGTGCGGCTGCCCGCCGCCGCCAGGACGTCCGCGGCCGTGGCGCCCTCCGGGAACACCCCGGACCCCGTTCCCGGTACCAGCGCGGCCAGTTCGGCCGCCACGCCCCACGGGGTCTCGTCACCCACCGCGATGTTCGCCACGGGCGCGAGCGTGGCGACGTACGGGGCGGACACGGGCGCGGCGGTGCCGGAGACGGCCACCGCGCGGCGGGCCGCCGCCAGGCCGATGCCGGGCGCGCTCCCCTCCAGCGGCGCGCCCGGCGCGGCGGCGGCCCGGGCCTGCCGGGTCCATGCGGCCAGCGCCCGTACCCGGGCGGCGGCGTCGGCGAGCCGCTCCGCCGGGAGCGCACCCTCCCGTACGGCCGCGACCAGGGCGCCCTGCAGCCGGAGCACGGTGGCCTCGTCGGCGAGCCCGCCGCCTACGCAGATCGCGTCGGCGCCGGCCGCGATGGCGAGGACGGAGCCGCGCTCGATGCCGTACGTCCCGGCGATGGCGTTCATCTCCATGCCGTCGGTGACGATCAGGCCCTCGTAGCCGAGCTCCTTGCGCAGCAGGCCGGTCAGGATCTGCGGGCTGAGCGTGGCCGGGCGGGTCGGGTCGAGGGCGGGCACCAGGATGTGCGCGCTCATCACGGCCTTGGTGCCGGCCTCGATGGCCGCCCGGAAGGGCACCAGTTCGCGCGCCACCAGCGTGTCCAGGTCCACGTCGATGCGCGGCAGGGCGTGGTGCGAGTCGACGTTGGTGTCGCCGTGGCCCGGGAAGTGCTTGGTGCACGCGGCGACGCCGGCGGCCTGGAGGCCCTCGACGTAGGCGGCGGTGTGCCGGGCGGCGAGGTGGGTGTCGGCGCCGAAGGACCGTACGCCGATCACCGGGTTGTCCGGGTTGGAGTTGACGTCGGCGGACGGGGCCCAGTTGAGGTTGACCCCGCACTGGGCGAGTCGGCGGCCGAGCTCGCGGGCGACGTCCCGGGTCAGCGCGGTGTCGTCGACGGCGCCGAGGGCCAGGTTGCCGGGGAAGGACGAGCCGCCGCGGACCTCGAGGCGGGTGACGTCCCCGCCCTCCTCGTCGATGGCGACGAGGACGTCGTCGCGCTCGGCGCGCAGCTGCGCGGTGAGCGCGGCGAGCTGCTCGGGCGAGGCGATGTTGCGGCCGAACAGGCCGACGGCGGTGAGGCCTTCGCCCACCTGGCGGAGCAGCCACGCCGGGGCGGTGGTGCCCTCGAAGCCGGGCTGGAGGACCGCGAGGGCGTCGCGGGTCAACTCATCGTTCGCATCGGATGCAGTGACGCCGTGCGCAAGGAGGGTCATGTGGCGTTATCCCTTCACGGCGCCGGCGGTCATGCCGCCGACGGCCTTGCGCTGGAGGAAGACGAAGATCACCAGGACCGGGACCGCGAACAGCGAGGACGCGGCCATGGTGGCGCCCCAGTCGTTGCCGAACGCGGTCTGGAACTGGGTCAGCCACAGGGGCAGGGTCTGGGCGGTCTTGTCCTTGTTGAGGATCAGGACCATCGCGAACTCGTTCCAGGCGGTGATGAAGCCGAAGAGCGAGGTGGACATCAGGCCGGGGGCCAGCAGCGGCAGGATCACCTTGCGGAAGGCCTGGCCGCGGGTGCAGCCGTCGATCTGGGCGGCCTCCTCCAGCGTCACCGGGACGGCGGCGATGAAGCCGCGCAGGGTCCAGATGGTGAAGGGCAGGACCATCACGAAGTAGATCGCGGTCAGCAGCGGGAGGCTGTTCAGCATCTCGGCGTCGCGGGCGATCATGTACATCGCGATGACCATGACCTCCCAGGGGGCCATCTGCGCCATCATGACGCCGAGCACGAGGCCCTTGCGGCCCTTGAACTTCATGCGGGCGATGGCGAAGCTCGCGGCGAGGGCGACGACCAGGGCGAGGACGACGGCGCCGACGGTCACGAGCAGGCTGTTCTGCACGTACGTCCAGAACAACTCGACGCCGGTGGCCTTGGTGAAGTTGTCCAGCGTCGGGGTGAAGACGAAGACGGGGTCCTTGGAGAGGATCTCCCCGGACGGCTTGAGCGCCGAGGAGAACATCCAGTAGACCGGGAAGACGAAGACGGCGGCCAGAACGAGGGCGCCCAGGTTCTTCGCCACCGTGCCCGGGCGGAGCGGGCGGCGCGTGCGCAGCCGCTGTGCGGACTTCGCGTTCTTCGGCGCGGCGGGTGCGGGCTTCGGCGCGGTGGTGGTGCTCACTGCTCCTCCTCCTGCTTCAGGATCAGGCGGAAGTAGAAGGACATGACGATCACGAGCATCACGATCGTCAGGACGGAGATCGCAGCCGCGAGCGCGTAGTGGCCCTGGCTCTGGCCCTCGACGAAGGCGAAGACGGGCAGGGTCTCGGAGGCGCGGTCGGGGCCGCCGCGGTTCATCGCGTAGACCTGGGTGAAGGCCTTGAAGACCCAGATCACCTCGAGGAACGTGGTGACGAGGAAGAACGGCTTGAGGTTCGGGAAGACGACCTGCCAGAACGTCTGCCAGCCGTTCGCGCCGTCCATCCGCGCGGCCTCGTACAGCTCGCCGCTGACGGTGGTCAGGCCGGCGTACATGTTGAGGGCGACGAAGGGGACGGAACCCCAGACCACCAGGACGGTGACGATCACCAGGGTGGAGAAGCCGGACTCGAACCAGTTGTGCTGCTCGTAGCCGGAGAAGCCGAGGGTGCGCATGACCCAGTTCATGACGCCGAACTGCTCGTCGAACAGCCACTGGAAGACGGTGCCGGACGCGACGATCGGCATGGCCCAGGCCATCACCAGGGCCATCGACAGGACCAGGCGCATCCACGTGCCGAGCCGGTTCAGCAGGATGCCGAGGAGGCTGCCGATCACCATGATCAGCGCGACGTTGGCCGCGGTGAAGGCGAAGGTCCGCACGACGACGGTCCAGAAGTGCGCGTCGCCCAGCAGCTGGGTGTAGTTCTCGACCCCGTTGAAGGGCGCCTTGCGCTGGATGAACTCAATCTTGTCGACCTTCTGGAACGACAGGATCACGTTCTTGACCAGCGGGTACAGCAGCAGCGTGGCCAGGCTGAGGACCGCGGGCCCGATCAGGAGGTACGGCAGCCAGCCCGAGGGGAGCGGCGTTCTGACCCGGCGAGGAGACGAGGGAGTGGTCCCGGTGGTGGTGGGCGGCGTCTGCTGCCGTCCGGCGGACTTCGGTGGTGCGTCCTGTGGAGCGGTCGCCGCTCCCTGGGATTGCACGGTCATGTCTTGGCTACCTCGGCTGCGGTCGGGCGTCGCACGGGTCTGTCGATGCGCGACCGGGGGTGCGGCGGGCGCGTGGGCGCCGCCGCACCCCCGGTGCTACGTGCTACTTGTTGATGCGGTTCGCGATTTCCTTGTCCGCGTCCGCGCCCGCCTTGGCGGCGTCCTCACCCTTCAGGACCTTGGTCATGAACTCCTTGAGCGGGTTGGGCTCGGTCTCGACGTTCGCCCAGCCCGGGGTGACCGGGGTGATGCGGCCGTTGACGCCGCCCTTGCCCATGGCCTCGGCGAAGGAGCCCGCGGCGGGGGTGAAGTTCGCGGCGGCCTGGTTCGGGAGCAGCGCGCCCTTGGTCTCGGCGGCGTACTTCGTCATCTGGTCCTTGCCGGCGGCGAGGGCCAGCCACTCCTTGGCGAGCTCCTTGTTCTTGGAGCGCTCGGCCACGGCGAGGTTCGAGCCGCCGAGGAAGACGGTGCCCGGCTTGTCGGCGGTCTTGCCCGGGATCGGGAAGTAGCCGAAGTCGGCCTCCTTGCCGGCCTCCTTCAGGGCCTTCTCCGCGCCGCCGGCCTCCCAGCCGAGACCGATCCAGGAGGCGACGCCGCCCTTGGGAACGACGTCGGTGGACTGCTGCGGGGTGGCCTCGTCCTTGTCCTTCGGGGCGGTGGAGTAGGACTGGAGCTTCTTGTAGAACTCCATCGCGGAGGCGGCCTGGGGGGTGCCGAGACCGCCCTTCCACTTGCCGCCGTCCTTGACGGCGAGGTCGCCGCCCTCGTCCCAGAGGAAGCCGGCGAGGACGTACCAGCTCTGGCCGGGGAGGTAGATCGGCTGCGAGGCGGGGTCCGCGGCCTTCAGCTTCTCGAGGCCGGCGATCCACTCGTCGCGGGTGGTCGGCGGGGTGACGCCGGCCTTCGCGAAGGCCTTCTTGTCGTACACGACGACGCGGTTGGCCGCGTACCAGGGAGCGGAGTAGAGCTTGCCCTCGTACTCGGCCGAGGCGAGCATGCTCTTCTGCCAGGCGTCCGCGCCGAGCTTGGACTTGTCCTTGGTCAGGTCGGCGAGGCCGCCGGTGACCGCGTAGCCGGCGCTCTGGGTGTTGCCGAGCTCGAGGACGTCCGGCGGGGTGTTCTCGGAGAGGGCCGTGGTGACCTTCTCCTGGATGCCCTTCCACTGCTGCTCTTCGACCTTGACGGTGACACCGGGGTGCTTGGCCGAGAACTCCGCGTTGACCGCGTCGATCCAGGCCTTGGGCGCGGAACCGTCCATCACCCAGACGGTGATCTCCTTGGCGCCGCCCGCGTCGGTCTTCCCCTTGTCGTCGCCGCCGTTGCCGCACGCCGCGACTCCGACCATCATGCCCGCGACACTGACCGCCGCGATGAGCTTGCGCTTCACGCCACCCTCCTCAGGGATGCTGCCTGCAACTTCCCTCGCCCGCCGCGGTGACATGCACCAAGTACTGCCCTGGGGCCGGGATCTGATCCATATTGGTTTAGACCAGTAACCGGAGCTTGGCCTAGACCTTTAGGGGTGTCAAGGGTCTAATGAGCGGGTGATCGGTCCGTTACCGGACCGACACCTGGGGGAGGGAGGAGGCCTGCCCTCCCACCCGTGTCACGATGTGACCGCACATATCGGAGGAGCCGGTGACGGCAGCGAAACTGGAGTCGGGAAGGCGGGCGGCGATGTCCACCGAAGGGGCGACCACGGAGCCGGAAGGCGGGGCAGCCACTCGCACGGCGCGTGTGCCCAAGTACTACCGACTCAAGCGGCACTTGCTCGACATGACCGAGACGCTGCCCCCCGGCACGCCGGTACCGCCGGAGCGCACGCTCGCGGCCGAATTCGACACCTCGCGGACCACCGTGCGCCAGGCGCTCCAGGAGCTCGTCGTCGAGGGCCGGCTGGAGCGCATTCAGGGCAAAGGCACCTTTGTCGCGAAACCGAAGGTCTCCCAGCCGCTCCAACTGTCCTCGTACACGGAGGACATGCGGGCCCAGGGGCTGGAGCCCACGTCCCAACTCCTCGACATCGGCTACGTGACGGCCGACGACACCCTGGCCGGGCTCCTCAAGATCGCCACGGGCGGCCGGGTGCTGCGCATCGAGCGGCTGCGCCTCGCCAGCGGCGAGCCGATGGCCATCGAGACCACCCACCTCTCGGCGAAGCGCTTCCCCGCGCTGCGCCGCTCGCTGGCCAAGTACACGTCCCTCTACACCGCCCTCGCCGAGGTGTACGACGTACGGCTCGCGGAGGCCGAGGAGACCATCGAGACCTCCCTGGCCACCCCGCGCGAGGCGGGCCTGCTGGGCACCGACGTCGGCCTGCCGATGCTGATGCTCTCCCGCCACTCGCTGGACGCCGATGGCGAACCCGTGGAGTGGGTCCGGTCGGTGTACCGCGGCGATCGTTACAAGTTCGTCGCCCGACTCCAGCGCCCCGCCGTGTGATTCGTAGTTGACTCTCGTTCCGCTATACGGACGGGGGCTTACGTTCACCGGGCGGCCCCCGTAGATTCCCTGCGCTTAAGCAGATGATCAACGAGGGGACGAGGATCATGCCGGAACCGGAAGCAACAGGTACAGAACGGAACGCGGCGAGTCCGGGCACGGCGGCGGACTCGCCTTCCGCATCAGGGGACATGACGTCGGGCGGCATGACCCCGAAGGCGATCGCCGTCTGGGTGCTCGTCGGCCTCATCGGGGCCCTCGGCTGGGGCATCCTGGCGCTCTCGCGCGGCGAGGAGATCTCGGCCGCCTGGCTGCTCGCCGCCGCGCTGGGCTCGTACGCCATCGGCTACCGCTTCTACGCGCGCTTCATCTCCCACCGGGTCCTGAAGGTCGACAAGACGCGGGCCACCCCGGCCGAACGCCTTGACAACGGTGTCGACTTCCACCCCACCGACCGCCGCGTGCTCTTCGGCCACCACTTCGCCGCCGTGGCCGGCGCCGGTCCGCTGGTGGGCCCCGTGCTCGCCGCGCAGATGGGCTACCTGCCGGGCACCATCTGGATCGTCGCGGGCGTCATCTTCGCGGGCGCCGTCCAGGACATGGTCACCCTCTTCTTCTCCACCCGCCGCGACGGGCGCTCGCTCGGCCAGATGGCCCGGGACGAGATCGGCCCGGTCGGCGGAGCCGCCGCCCTGGTCGCCGTGTTCGCCATCATGATCATCCTGCTGGCCGTGCTCGCACTGGTCATCGTCAACGCCCTGGCGCACTCCCCCTGGGGCGTCTTCTCCATCGGCATGACCATCCCGATCGCCCTCTTCATGGGCTTCTACCTGCGCGTGCTGCGGCCGGGCCGGGTCACCGAGATCTCCGTCATCGGCGTCGCGCTGCTGCTGCTCGCCATCGTCGCGGGCGGCTGGGTCGCCGAGTCCTCGCTGGCGAGCACCTTCACGCTGGAGAAGGAGACGCTCGTCCTCTGGATGGTCGCGTACGGCTTCATCGCCTCGGTGCTGCCGGTCTGGATGCTGCTCGCGCCCCGCGACTACCTCTCCACCTTCATGAAGGTCGGCACCATCGCGCTGATGGCGGTGGGCGTGGTGCTGGCGATGCCGACGCTGAAGATGCCCGCGGTCACCGACTTCGCCGCCCGCGGGGACGGGCCGGTCTTCGCCGGGTCGATGTTCCCCTTCGTCTTCATCACCATCGCCTGCGGCGCCCTGTCCGGCTTCCACGCACTGGTCTCCTCGGGCACCACCCCGAAGATGATCCAGAAGGAGACCCAGGTCCGGGTCATCGGCTACGGCGCCATGCTGACGGAGTCCTTCGTCGCCGTCATGGCGATCATCGCGGCCACCATCATCGAGCCCGGCCTATTCTTCGCGGTCAACTCCCCCGCCGGCGTCATCGGCGCGACCGTCGAGACCGCCTCGCAGGCCGTGACCAACTTCGGCTTCGCCGTGTCGCCCGAGTACCTCGCGCAGGCCGCGAAGGACGTCGAGGAGGCCAGCCTGCTGTCCCGTACGGGCGGCGCGCCGACCTTCGCACTCGGAATGTCGGAAATCTTCTCGTCCGTGGTCGGCGGCGCCGGGATGAAGGCGTTCTGGTACCACTTCGCGATCATGTTCGAGGCGCTGTTCATCCTGACGACCCTCGACGCGGGCACCCGCGTCGGCCGGTTCATGCTCCAGGACACCCTCGGCAATGTGCACAAGTCCTTCAAGGACATCAGCTGGAAGCCGGGCGTGTGGCTGGCGAGCGCGCTCGTCGTCGGCGGCTGGGGCTACTTCCTGTGGGTCGGCATCAAGGACCCGCTGGGCGGCATCAACCAGCTGTTCCCGCTGTTCGGGATCGCGAACCAGCTGCTCGCGGCGGTGGCCCTGGCCGTCTGCACCACGCTGCTCGTCAAGTCCGGGCGGCTCAAGTGGGCGTGGGTCACCGGCGTCCCGCTGGCCTGGGACGTGGCCGTCACGCTCACCGCGAGCTACCAGAAGGTCTTCTCCGACGACGTGAAGGTCGGCTTCTTCGCGCAGCGCGACAAGTACCAGACCGGGATCGACGCCGGGAAGGTGCTGCCGCCCGCCAAGAACATGGACGAGATGCACACCGTGGTCACCAACGCCACGGTGGACGGCGCGCTGTCGGCGCTGTTCGCCATCCTGATCATCATCGTGCTGCTGGACGCGGCACGGACCTGCTTCAAGGCGATCGCCGCCCCGGAGACGGTCAGGCTGTCCGAGGTCCCGTGGACCGAGTCGAAGATCATCGCCCCGGCCGGGCTCATCGCGACGCCCGAGGAGCGGGCGGAGCTCGCCGCCGCCGGCCTGGACTCGGGCGGCGGCCGCGTGAAGGAGCCGGTGGCGTGAGCGGCGTCCGCGCGGCGCTGGCGAAGGCGCGGTTCTTCGTACGGGAGTTCTCGGGCGAGGCGGCGTACGACCGCTACGTGGCCCACGCCCGTACGCACGACCCCGCGGCCGAGGTCATGACCCGCCGCGCCTTCGAACGCGCCCGCACGGACTCGCGAGAGGCGGACCCCCGCGAGGGCTTCCGCTGCTGCTGAGACGCGGGTGAAGGGCCCCGCCGGTCACCGGCGGAGCCCTTCACGCTGTACGAGTCAGCGCACCCAGTCCTTGAGGGGCTCGGTCTGGAGAGTGATGCCGACGGGGTCGGGGAGGTCGATGTCCTTGCCGAAGGGGACTGTGTGCACGTCCTCGTACCTCTGCCCGTCAGGCTCACTGTGAACGCTCACCAGGCAGTTGTCGCGGTCGATCAGCAGGTAGACAGGGATACCCGTCTGCGCGTACGCCCGGGGCTTCTCCTGCCGGTCCCGGCGATCCGTGTCCGAGTCGTACGAGGTCACCTCGACGACCATGAGCACGGGGTCCGGCTCGATCCACTCGCCCTGGCCTCCGATGGAGCCGCTGCGTGCCAGGGCACCGTCGGGCTTCGCCCGCCCCTGACGGTACTGCTGGATCTTGATCCCCTGCTCGCCGTAGAGCCAGAGCTCAGGGCGGTGCTGCATACAGACACGCGTCAGCCACTCGATGATCAGCGCGTGGTCGCTGTCCGGCACAGCCTTGCTCCTCATGACCCCGTCGATGAATTCCAGGCGCAGCCCTTCCGTCTCGCGCGCTGCTATGCGCGCGAGATTCTCGAACTCCTCGGTCAGCATGTGGGGCCGGTCGGTCATCACGGTCATGCCTCGCTCGCCTTCCTTGACGGTGCTGTCTCCGACGATAGCGCCGGGCACCGACAGCCGTCCGGCACACTCGACCGCATGGACATCGTGATCAGGGAAGCGCTGGCGGCGGAGTACGGGACGCTCGGGGAGATCACCGCGCAGGCGTACCTCGGGGACGGGCTGCTCACCTTCGGCGAGGACGACCCGTACCTCGCGCGGCTGCGGGACGTGGCCGGGCGGGCGCGCGACGGGGTGATACTCGTCGCCGCCGCGAGCGACGGACGGCTCCTCGGCGGGGTGGCGTTCGCCGCGCACGGGAGCCCGCTGTGCGACATCGCCGTGGCCGGCGAGGCCGAGTTCCGGATGCTGGCCGTCGCCCGGGAGGGCCGCGGGCGGGGCGCCGGGGAGGCGCTCGTACGGGCCTGCATGGAGCGGGCGAGGGTCATCGAGGGCGTACGGCGCCTCGTTCTGTCCACCACGGACGACATGGTCGGAGCCCACCGGATCTACGAACGGCTCGGCTTCGTCCGTTCGCCCGAACGGGACTGGGAGCCCGTCCCCGGCCTCGCTCTGCTCACGTACGGTCTCGAACTGTAGCCACGCCGACACAACATCTAGGGGGTCGCACAGGAAGCGGCCCCCACATGTATGCTCATGCTCGCTGTCGTCGCAGGGGAATCCGGTGCGAATCCGGAACTGTCCCGCAACGGTATGAAGTACACCCATTGGTGTCACCGCAAGTCCGAGGACCTGCCGACAGTGCGCCCGGCTCGACCGAACCGGGTGCCGACACGTCCGGGCCCCGCGGTTGGGCCGGTGGACGCCGTGCGGTGTGAGCGTGCCCAGCCAGGCCCTGCCCCGCGCGCGCCCGCTCGCGCCCGCACCGAAGGTGTCCCGGAGCCGAGCGAGGGAGAGCTCCCCCCGTGACCATCGCGCCTTCCGCACCGCGCGCCGAGTCCGACCCGTCCGACACCGGAATCGAGACCGGGGGACCTGGGGCCGCACTGCTGCGTACCCTCACCGAGCTGACCGCCGACCTCCCCGACACCGACCCGGGCCGGGTCGCCGCCGCCGCGCTCCGCGGGCGCAGCGCCGCCGCCGACGAGGCCGAACTGCGCGGGCTGGCCACGGAGGCCGCCGCCGGTCTCATCTCCGAGGACCCGGCGTACTCCCGGCTCGCCGCCCGGCTGCTGACGCTGGCCGTCGCCGAGGAAGCCGCGGGCCAGGGGGCCACCTCCTTCTCCGCCTCCGTCGCGGTCGGCCACCGCGAGGGCCTGATCGCGGACCGCACCGCCGAGTTCGTGGCGCTGCACGCGAGCCGCCTGGACGCACTGGTCGAGCACACCCTCGCCGAGGGCGCCGACGACCGCTTCGGCTTCTTCGGCCTGCGCACCCTGCACAGCCGCTACCTGCTGCGCCACCCGATCACCCGCCAGGTCGTCGAGACCCCGCAGCACTTCATGCTGCGCGTGGCCTGTGGCCTCGCCGAGAACAACACTGTCCAGGCCGTCGAGGAAGTGGCCTCCCTCTACCGGCTGATGAGCCGCCTCGACTACCTGCCGTCCTCCCCCACGCTCTTCAACTCCGGCACCCGGCACCCGCAGATGTCCTCCTGCTACCTGCTGGACTCCCCGCTGGACGAGCTCGACTCGATCTACGACCGCTACCACCAGGTCGCGCGCCTGTCGAAGCACGCCGGCGGCATCGGCCTCTCGTACTCGCGCATCCGCGCCCGCGGTTCGCTGATCCGCGGTACGAACGGCCACTCCAACGGCATCGTGCCGTTCCTGAAGACCCTCGACGCCTCCGTCGCCGCCGTGAACCAGGGCGGCCGCCGCAAGGGTGCCGCCGCCGTCTACCTGGAGACCTGGCACGCGGACATCGAGGAGTTCCTGGAGCTCCGCGACAACACCGGCGAGGACCAGCGCCGTACGCACAACCTGAACCTCGCGCACTGGGTCCCGGACGAGTTCATGCGCCGCGTGAACGCGGACGCCGACTGGTCGCTGTTCTCGCCGGCCGACGTGCCCGAGCTGGTCGACCTGTGGGGCGACGAGTTCGACGCCGCGTACCGCAAGGCCGAGGCGGACGGCCTGGCCCGCAAGTCCATGCCCGCCCGCGACCTGTACGGCCGGATGATGCGCACCCTCGCGCAGACCGGCCAGGGCTGGATGACCTTCAAGGACGCCTCCAACCGCACGGCGAACCAGACCGCCGAGCCGGGCGCCGTCGTCCACTCCTCGAACCTGTGCACCGAGATCATCGAGGTCACCAACGACGGCGAGACCGCCGTCTGCAACCTGGGCTCGGTCAACCTGGGCGCGTTCGTCCTCACCGAGACCGGTGAGATCGACTGGGAGCGGCTGGACGAGACCGTCCGTACGGCCGTCACCTTCCTCGACCGCGTCGTGGACATCAACTTCTACCCGACCGAGCAGGCCGGCCGCTCCAACGCCCGCTGGCGTCCGGTGGGCCTGGGCGCGATGGGCCTCCAGGACGTCTTCTTCAAGCTGAAGCTGCCGTTCGACTCCCCCGAGGCGAAGGCGCTGTCCACCAAGCTCTCCGAGCGCATCATGCTGGCCGCGTACGAGGCCTCCTGCGACCTCGCCGAGCGCAGCGGCCCGCTCCCGGCCTGGGAGCAGACCCGCACCGCCCGCGGCGTCCTGCACCCGGACCACTACGACGTCGAGCTGAACTGGCCCGAGCGCTGGGACGCCCTGCGCGCCCGCGTCGCGAAGTCGGGCATGCGCAACTCGCTGCTGCTTGCCATCGCGCCGACGGCGACGATCGCCTCGATCGCCGGTGTGTACGAGTGCATCGAGCCGCAGGTCTCCAACCTCTTCAAGCGCGAGACGCTGAGCGGTGAGTTCCTCCAGGTCAACGGCTACCTGGTGGACGAGCTGAAGAAGCTCGGCGTGTGGGACGCCCAGACCCGCGAGGCGCTGCGCGACTCGTCCGGCTCCGTCCAGGGCTTCGGCTGGATCCCGGCCGAGGTGCGCGAGCTGTACCGCACGGCGTGGGAGATCCCGCAGCGCGGTCTGATCGACATGGCGGCGGCCCGTACGCCGTACCTCGACCAGTCGCAGTCGCTGAACCTGTTCCTGGAGACGCCGACCATCGGGAAGCTGTCCTCGATGTACGCGTACGCCTGGAAGCAGGGCCTGAAGACCACGTACTACCTGCGCTCGCGCCCGGCGACGAAGATCGCCCGCGCCGCGCAGGCGGCCACCCCCGTCGCGCTGCCCCAGGCGGTCGCCGACGCCGAGGCGCTGGCCTGCTCCCTTGAGAACCCCGAGTCCTGCGAGGCCTGCCAGTAATGAGCTCCACCGACAAGAACCTCCTGGACCCGGGCTTCGAGCTCACGCTCCGCCCCATGCGCTACCCGGACTTCTACGAGCGCTACCGGGACGCGATCAAGAACACCTGGACCGTCGAGGAGGTCGACCTCCACTCGGACGTCGCCGACCTCGCGAAGCTGACGCCCGCCGAGCAGCACATGATCGGCCGCCTCGTCGCGTTCTTCGCGACGGGCGACTCGATCGTCTCGAACAACCTGGTGCTGACGCTCTACAAGCACATCAACTCCCCGGAGGCGCGCCTCTACCTGTCGCGCCAGCTGTTCGAGGAGGCCGTGCACGTCCAGTTCTATCTGACGCTGCTCGACACCTACCTGCCCAACCCGGACGACCGCGCGGCCGCCTTCGACGCGGTCGAGGAGATCCCGTCGATCCGCGAGAAGGCGCAGTTCTGCTTCAAGTGGATCAACGAGGTCGAGAAGCTGGACCGGCTGGAGACGCAGGCCGACCGCCGTCGCTTCCTGCTGAACCTGATCTGCTTCGCGGCGTGCATCGAGGGCCTGTTCTTCTACGGCGCGTTCGCGTACGTGTACTGGTTCCGCTCGCGCGGCCTGCTGCACGGTCTGGCCACCGGCACCAACTGGGTGTTCCGCGACGAGACCATGCACATGAACTTCGCGTTCGAGGTCGTGGACACGGTCCGCAAGGAGGAGCCGGAGCTCTTCGACGACGCCCTCCAGCAGCAGGTCACCGACATGCTGAAGGAGGCCGTGGAGGCGGAGCTCCAGTTCGGCCGCGACCTGTGCGGTGACGGCCTGCCGGGCATGAACACCGAATCGATGCGCGAGTACCTGGAGTGCGTCGCGGACCAGCGCCTGGTCCGCCTCGGCTTCCCGCCGGTGTACGGCTCGCAGAACCCGTTCTCCTTCATGGAGCTGCAGGGCGTCCAGGAGCTGACGAACTTCTTCGAGCGCCGCCCGTCGGCCTACCAGGTGGCGGTCGAGGGCACGGTCGACCTGGACGAAGACTTCTAAGTCGCCGGCTCCGGTCGCTTGATAGCGTCCCCGCCCATGGGGAGGAACATCCCGGTCACCGGGGTCCTGGGCGGGGGCGCTTCGTCGTGTCCGTGAGCGGGTGGGCCGGGCGGGCGCGGCTGCGGCCCGGGGGCGTGCTGTACGGGGGCGCCGTCGGGTCCGCCACCGCGCACGCGCACCACTCCGTGCAGGTCATCGCCGCGCTGGGCGGGGACGAGCTGCTGATGGCCGGGCCGGGCGGGGAGCCGTTCCGGTGCCGGGCCTACGTGGTCCCGGCCGGGGTGCGGCATTCCGTGCTGGGCGGGGTTCCGCGCGGGGTGGTGCTGCACTACGACCCGCTCTCCGTCACCGGGCGCCGGCTCGCGGCGCTGGCGGGGGACGCGGGGGACCTCGTACCGGATGCGCTGCCCGCCGATCCCTTCGAGGCGGCCTGCGCGCTGGACTCCGTACTGCCCCAGGGGCCGCTGCCGGGCGCGGATCCGCATCCGGGCCTGGTGCGGGTGCTGGACTGGCTGCCCGGGCGGCAGCACGTACGGCTGTCCCAGGCGGCCGAGGTGGCGTGCCTGTCGGAGAGCCGCCTCGCGCACCTCTTCCGGTCCGAGCTGGGGCTGCCGTTCCGCCCGTACGTGCTGTGGCTGCGGCTGATGCACGCGGTCGAACTCGCCTCCCGGGGGCACTCCCTGACGGACGCGGCGCACGGCGCGGGCTTCGCCGACGGGGCGCATTTCAGCCGGGTGTGGCGGCGGATGTTCGGGATCGCGCCGTCGGACTTCACCCGCACCATCCAGTGGATGTAGCAGGTTCGTTCAAGCGCCGAAGGCCCTGTCGGCCGCACCGTGGACGCATGCGAAAGATGATGAGCAAATGCGTCGCCGCCTGCACGGGGAAGGCCATGCCGCCCGCCGTGCGCGAGGCCTTCGAGGCCGAGTTGCGCCGCGCCCGTGAGGCCGCGCCCGACACCCGGGCCATGTGGACCGCCCTGGAGCGGGCCCACATCATCTCCCAGGCCTGGGCCTGGCCCCACACCCGTGCGCACTGGCACATGTTCCGGCTCGCGGTGCGGTGCCGGGACGGGGCGGAGACGGTGGGGCAGGTGGTGCGGATCCTGGTCGCGGGGGCCGGGTCAGTGACCGGGCGCGTGCCGTACGGAAACACGGGGCGTACGGCGGCGGGGCTGCGCACTCCCATGCCCATTCCGGATGACCTGCGCGTGCTGCTTGGCCGCGCGTAGCTGCCGGTCGATGCCGCGGTCGCGCAGAGCGCCGTAGAGCGCGGGGCCGAGGAGGAAGGCGGCGATGGCGAGGACGACGAGGTAGTCGAGGAACGTGTTCATGACTCCACTCTCCTCAGTGCGGCAAAAACCGGACAGTGGCAGGACTGTCACGGAAGGGCGAATTACTGCCACACTGGAGTCATGCTGAACAACGTGGCCGTGGCCCTCGTCAATGGCGTCGCCCCGTTCGAACTGGGGATCTTCTGCGAGGTCTTCGGGATCGACCGCAGCGAGATGGGGCTGCCGGTGTACGACTTCGCCGTGTGCTCGGCGGAGGACCGGCGCTCCCCCACCGGCGACGGGCACTTCGAGATCGTCGTCCCGTACGGGCTGGAGCGGCTGGAGAGCGCGGACCTGATCTGCGTGCCCGCCGACCGCGCGGCGGCGACCCGGGAGTACCCCGAGCCGCTGCTGGAGGCGCTGCGCCGGGCCGTCGACCGGGGGGCGCGAGTGCTGAGCGTGTGCAGCGGGGCCTTCGTGCTCGGCGCCGCCGGGCTGCTGGACGGCCGGCGCTGCACCACGCACTGGATGCACTCGCCCACCCTGGCCCGGCGCTTCCCGAAGGCGAGGGTGGACCCCGACGTGCTGTACGTGGACGAGGGCCCGGTGATCACCGCCGCGGGCACGGCTTCGGGCATCGACGCGTGCCTGCACGTCGTCCGCCAGGAGCACGGCGCCGAGGTGGCCAACACCATCGCCCGGCGGATGGTCGTCCCGCCGCACCGGGACGGCGGCCAGGCGCAGTTCATCCAGCGGCCGCTGCCGCGCACGGCGTGCGACACGGTGGGCGAGGTGATCGGGTGGATGGCCCGCCACCTGGACGAGGAGATCACCGTCGAGCAGCTCGCCGAGCGCGCGCACATGTCACCGCGCACCTTCGCCCGCCGCTTCCTCCAGGAGACCGGGACGACCCCGTACCAGTGGGTGCTGCGGCAGCGGGTCCTGCTGGCGCAGGAGCTCCTGGAGGCCACGGACGACACGGTCGACGCGATCGCGGGCCGCAGCGGCTTCGGCAACGGGGCGGCCCTGCGCCACCACTTCCTGCGCGCCCTCGGTACGACCCCGAACGCCTTCCGCCGTACGTTCCGTGGCCCGCAGGCCGTGGCTTAGGCGTAGACCGTAGGCCGTAGGCCGTAGGCCTAAGGAAGGCTCAGGCGTTCGGGACCGTCTCGTAGCGCGGGGTGCCCTCTTCCATCTGGCGCAGGGCGTCCTTGCGGTCGCGCTTCGAGAGGCGGTCGATGTACAGGTACCCGTACAGGTGGTCCGTCTCGTGCTGCAGGCAGCGCGCGAAGTAGCCCGTGCCGCGCACCTTGATCGGGTTGCCCTGCGCGTCCTGGCCGGTCACCTCGGCGTAGTCCGGGCGGGCCAGCGCCGCGTACGCGGTCGGGACCGACAGGCAGCCCTCGTTGGAGTCGTCGAGCACGCGGGAGCCGGCCGGCAGATCCACGAGCTTCGGGTTGACCACGACACCGGTGTGGCGGTTGCCGTCGTCGTCGGGGCAGTCGTAGACGAAGACCTTGGCGTCGACACCGATCTGGTTCGCGGCCAGGCCCACGCCCTCGGCGGCCTTCTGGCTGGCGAACATGTCGTCGATCAGCTGCGCCAGTTCGTCGCCGAACTCGGTGACGTCCTTGCACTCGTGGTGGAGGACCGGGTTGCCGACGACCGTGATCGGGCGGGCGGTGCCGCGCTCGCGGTGGGCGAGTTCGCGCTCCGCACAGTCCTCGGTGTCCACGACGTACCCGTCGTTCACAAGCTCGACGACCTCGTTCTCCTGCTGCGCCATGTCCGCCGTACGCCTTCCGTAAGTCCACCCGTTCACCAATATGCCGGTACAGCCTACGGTGCCCGGTCAGCAGACTTCCTCGAGATCCCGCCACTCCCGGGTCTCCGGGCTGTCCGCGACCCAGCCGTCGAGCAGTCCGCGCACCAGGCCGGCCGGCGCCGCGATGCCGCATTCGCGCTCCGGCACCCACAGCGGGCCGGAACCGTTCGTACGGTGTCCGAGCGGTCCGGGATGCCCCGGTTCGCTGTGGTCGTGCGGGTCGAGGTGCTCGCCGTCGCCCTCGCCGCTCGGCATCACGCTCTCCGAGCAGGTCCGGCACAGCAGCCGCACCGACGACGACCAGTCCTCGGCGGCGAAACCGGCGTCCGAGGCCAGCTGCTCCAGCGCGTCACGGTCCGCCTCGGTGGCCGCCTCCAGCAGCACCACCCAGGTCGGCACCGGCGAGGGCGCCCACAGCTCGATCTCGTCGAAGACGGGGTACGAGGGCCCGGCCGCGGTGACCCGCTCGCCGTGCGGGACCCCGTCGTGCAGGACGACCTCGCCCCAGCGGCGTCCCGAGGAGGGCAGCGGGATCGACAGGACCTCCATACGGGCCGGGTCCAGCCGGCGGCCCCAGACCACCTCGGCCTCCCCCTCGGGGGACAGCCGTACGGCGGCGCTGCCGAGCTCCATGCCGACCGGTTCGCCGCTGTTCTTCTTCCCGCCGGCGGCGGCGTCCCCGGGCACCTTCAGCCCGTACGCCTGCCAGGCCCGGCGGGCCAGCGGCCAGTCCTGCAGCGCGGTCGCGGCGATCCCGACGTTCCACCAGTCCGGGGCGCCGGTCTCGCGGTCCAGCAGGGCCACGGCGCGCAGTCCGGCGGCCCGCGCCTGCTCCCAGTCGTGCCGGAACTTGTGCAGCAGGGCGAGGTTGAACCAGGACTCGGACAGCCAGGGCTCCAGGTCCGCGGCTCTGGTCAGCAGCGCACCCGCGTCCTCGTACCGCCCGTCGCCGATCAGCGTGAACGCGCGGTCGGTGGCCTGCCGCCACGAAGCGGAGGGCCGATGCCGTACCTTCCCGAAGATCCTCACGATTCCCGCCTGCCGGTCCAACGGTGCAGCCTTGCGGACACCCTCACGGACACTCCTACTGGCATCCAACCATGCCCACTCGGACGGCCGCTCATTACCCATGGGTTACCCAAGTGGGACTTGACCGACTCTGTCACGTCCGCCCCTGGCCAGAACCCTTGCAAGACACTCCACGACCTCTGGCTGGTAGTCGCGCCCGGTGCCCAGCCGGAGCTGCTCCAGGGCCGCCAGTGAGCCGTCCGGGTGACGGGTCCCGCCGAGCAGGTCGTCGTACGCGTTGACCGCCCGTACGATGCGCGCGGCGACGGGCTGGTCCCGGTACGGGTCCGCCTGCCGCTCCACGACCACGGCCACCTCGGCGGGCACCCCGGTCTGCCGGGCGACCTCCCCGCCGAGCACGGCGATCCGGCGGGCCTCGGCGGCGGGCAGCCCGGCGGTGGCCCCGGCCCGGACCGGGTCGACGAGGGAGAGCTGGCCGATGTCGTGCATGAGGGCGGCGTATTCCAGCACGGTGAGCTCCCGCTCCGACAGCCCGAGCTCCCGGCCGACGGCGCAGCTCAGCGCGGCGACGCGGCGGGAGTGCCCCGGGCGGGTACAGCCGGCGATCTCGGTGGCCCGGGCCAGGGAGGTGATGGTCTGGCGGTAGGTGGTGCGGATCGCGGTGATCCGGTGGAAGGACAGCTGGGTCAGCAGCAGGGGGAGGCAGAAGACGGGCAGGGCCCACAGCCCGGCGACGGCCACGCCGAGGGCCATGACGACCCCGGTGGCGCAGATCGCCGAGCCGATGCCGAGCTGGGCGCGCAGCCCGTCGCGCAGCAGCGGCCCGTACGGCCGGCCCGTACGGGCGCCGGCCGGCGCGGCGGCGAGCACGGCGTCGCAGAGGGCGGTGAGACCGAGCAGGAAGAGCAGGAAGAGGACGAGGTACGGGCCACGCCCGATGCCGTGCTCGAGCCGGCCGGAGTTGTAGAGCGGCTGGAAACAGACGGCGGCGAAGGCGACGGTGAGGACCCGGCGGGCCAGGTGGTCGGCGGCGGGACCGCGGCCCCGGGCGACGTGCGGGACGATCCCGGCGAGTGCCGCGGCGACGACCACCGCGACGATCTGGAGCACCCCGTGGTGGGTGGACTGGGCGGCGTTCGGGCCGAGCAGGGCGTACGCGAGGGCGCCGGCGGAGCCCAGCGGTGCGGGCTGGCGCCCCTCGGCCGCATCCCGGGCGGCGCGGGGGTCGCCGTCCGCCCGGCGGTCACGGGTGTCGCGGCGGGCGAGCTCGCCGCAGGCGATCAGGGCGCCGAAGGCCAGGGCGGTGCCGGGCTCGACGACGCCGTACCAGAGGGTGTGCCCGAGCCCGGCCAGGGTGAGCACCCCGGCGGCCCCGCGCACCGCCCACACGACCGCGCCGCTCATGCCCCGCCCCCGCCGTCCGGGTCCGGGACGGCCCGCGGGTCCACGGTCCGCACGCCCAGGCGGGCACCCTGGGCCGGGAGCCCGGACAGCCCGGAGCCGCCGGGGTCCGGGACGGCCGGGGCGGGGACGGCCGGGGCGGGGACGGCCGCGACAGGAGCGGCGGCTGCGGCGACGGCCGCCGGCGCACGGCCGGAAGCGGAAACGGAACCGGCCGGGATCACCTGCACGTCGTCGTCGGCGGTGACCACCGGGTGCCAGCCGTCCCGGCCGATCGCGTCCACCAGCGCGTGCACCATCGCCGGGTCGAAGTGCGCCCCCGCACACCGTTCCAGCTCGGCCAGCGCCACCGGCACCGGCCGGGCCCGGCTGTACGAGCGGGTCGAGGTCATCGCGTCGAAGGCGTCGGCCACCGCCACCACCCGGGCCAGGACCGGAATCTTCTCCCCGGCCAGCCCGTACGGATAACCGGTGCCGTCGACCCGCTCGTGGTGGTGCAGGATCGCGGACCGGGCCTCCCCCAGGAAGCCGATGCCGCGCACCATCTCGTGCCCGTACTCGGGGTGCAGCTCGATGACCCGGCGTTCCTCGGGCGTCAGCGGCCCGTCCTTGCGCAGCAGCCGTGTCGGGACGCCGATTTTGCCGACGTCGTGCAGGATCCCGGCGATCCGGACGGCCTCGAGCCGGTCCTCGGCCATGCCCAGCTCGCGGGCGATCATCGCCGAGGCCTGGCCGACGCGCTCGCTGTGGCCGCGCGTGTAGCGGTCCTTGAGGTCGACGGCCTGGACGAGCGCCCGGATCGTGGCCTGGTGGGCGGCCCGTTCGCGGTGGTACTGGGCGAAGACCCAGGAGGAGATGTACATCGGCAGCAGGACGAGCAGCGCGGCCGGGAGCCCGTACGGGCTGCGCCACATGACGGCCATCATCAGCCCGGCGAGGCCGTGCACGCAGTGCGGGGCCAGGGAGCCGGTGAGCCGTCCGCGCCACGCGGTCCGCGCGGGCCGTCCCGCGGCGGCGGCCAGGATGCCCGCGTCGAGGGCGGTCAGTACGAGGCAGAAGGCGGCGGCCGCGGCCGCCGCGGGGAGCATCGCGTACGGGAAGTCCGCGAGCCGGCCGGCCGCGCCGGGCGGCCCGGACCCCCCGAAGGCCGCGCCGAAGGAGCCCTCGAAGGGGCTTCCGCCGAGCGCGGCCGGCCCGCCCAGCAGGGCGAACGTCCATCCCGCGGCCCAGGCGGCCGTGGCCTGCTGCGCCGCGTGCCACACCCGGCGCACCCGGGCGGGGCGCTGGACCACGGCCTGGGCGAACCCGCCGGGCAGCGCAACGAGGGCGGCGGCGGCCGGCGGCAGCAGGAAGACGGCGGCGAGCACCACGGGGAAGAAGGATCCGATGCCCTCGGGGACCCGGCTGCGGTTGCCCGGCAGCGGGCACAGCCTGGCGAGTTCGCAGCCCAGGCAGAGGAGGGCGAGCAGCCCGACGACGGGCCAGGGGGTGCCGGAATCGGCGAAGGCCGGGGCGGTGCAGGCGAATGCCGCGAGGACGGCGCACAGGATGACGGCCCGCATGAGAGAGGGGCGCGCCGCCGGGGGAAGTACCCGCATGGCGCTCTCCTCCCCTGTGCCGTGCGCACCCGGTACCGCCGGATCGCACCGGCACCGCTTGGGGAGAATAGGTGTGGCCCCTTGTAGAGCGGGCCACATTTTCGTATTGCGCTGTACGGGCGCCCCCGGATTAGCACCTTCGGGTGAACGAAGCGGGTTTCCAGGGGCAGTTGTTCGATCAGCCGGTGGCGGGATCCGCGGTCACGTCATGATCGGGGACGGCCTGGCCCGAACGGATCAGCTCGATCCGGCCCATGACCTTCGAGCGCAGATCGGTCGGCACGTCGTCCGAACCGCAGCAGCGCTTCACCAGCTTCTTCACGGCCTGCTCGAGGCCGTACTTCTCCAGACAGGGATTGCACTCGCCGAAGTGTGTCTCGAACTTCGTGCAATCGCTGTCCGGCATCTCGTGGTCCAGGAACTCGTACAGGTGGTCCAGGACCTCAGAGCACTCCGTCTCGTGCGGCTCTCCGCAGCTCATGAGCCCGAGCCTTTCAGGTCGTTCGACTCTCCCGCGCCGGCGGGGACCAGCCCGCGCTCACGGGCATAGTCCTCCAGCATTCCGCGGAGTTGACGGCGGCCACGGTGCAGTCGCGACATGACCGTACCGATGGGTGTACCCATGATGTCCGCGATCTCCTTGTACGCAAAGCCCTCTACGTCGGCAAGATAGACCGCGATGCGGAACTCCTCCGGAATGGCCTGAAGCGCTTCCTTCACATCCGAATCGGGCAGGTGGTCGAGCGCCTGCGATTCGGCGGAACGCAGTCCCGTCGACATGTGCGACTCGGCGCGCGCCAGCTGCCAGTCCTCGATCTCCTCCGCCGCGCTGCGCTGCGGTTCACGCTGCTTCTTGCGGTAGGAGTTGATGAACGTGTTGGTCAGAATGCGGTAGAGCCACGCCTTGAGATTGGTGCCCTCGCGGAACTGGTGGAAGGACGCATATGCCTTCGCGTACGTCTCCTGGACCAGGTCCTCGGCGTCGGCCGGATTGCGCGTCATGCGCAGTGCGGCCGAGTACATCTGGTCGAGGTAGCCGAGGGCGTCCCTCTCGAAGCGCGCATTGCGCTCCGGGGTTGTCTCCTCCGCGTGGCCTTCGTCGGTCCCAGCGACAGGACCCACCTCCTCCGACTGCGTGACGGCTCCGAAAGCGGACCCGCTCGAATCGGAGAATAGTCGACCATCCCGGCCTTCCGCCGCCTGAAGCAGGCTGCGCTTGGGCCCGGGCAGGACCGTCCAGTCCAGGCCTGCCGCCTGCGGACGGTGCTGGCTGATGACCTGGGTCATGCGCTCCCTCTCCTCCGACGATTTCCCGTGCGTTTCCGACATCCGGCACAACAGAAGGGCGGGGCCGCGCATTCCCGGGGTTTGCGGCCTCTGCCGGGCAGGCTCCGAAAGGTGATCGGGATCACGTCAGAGGGGAAGTCCGGCGAGCCATGCGGCGACGGCCCCGGTGATCGCCTCGAGGGTCTCCTCCTGGGTCGGACCGGCCTTCTTCGGCACCGCGAAGCCGTGATCGGCGTGCGGGACCTCCACCAGTTCGTACACCGCCTGCGCGGTCGGCGGCGGGAACTCCTCGGGCCGCCCGAAAGGGTCCCGGCCGCCCTGGACGACCAGGGTGGGCCGCCCGGCGCCGGTCAGCTCCCCGGCCCGGGACTTCTCGGGCCGGCCCGGCGGGTGCAGCGGGAACGCCAGCGCCAGCACCCCGGCCGCCCCCAGCTCGGCGGCGGTCCGGCAGGCCACCCGGGCCCCGGCGCTGCGCCCGCCCGCCACGACGGGCAGACCGGGCTCGGCCAGCGCCGGCCACAGGCCCCGCCAGCCCTCGTCGAGCACCTTGGGCGCGGCGGCCACCTTCTTCCCGGCGACCCGCCACGGCTGCTCGACCAGCGCCACCGTGACCCCCTGCGCGGGCAGGGCGGCGGCCAGCGCCTGGAGGTCACGGGCCTCGGTCCCGCCGCCGGCGCCGTGGCTGACGGCCAGTACGAGGCGGGCCGTGCGGGCGGGTGCGGGATGCCAGGTGATGCGGGCCTCGCCCGCCGGAGTGTCGACGCTCTCGGTACGCTTACGGGTGGTCATGGACCCATCCTGCACGGGTCAGAACAGCGTGCACTCCTCCGGCGCGGCCAGCTCGTCGAGCAGCTCCGGCCCGTTGTTGCGGACGTTGCTGACGGCCGTGGACACCGGGTACGCGCGCATCAGCCCGCCCGGCGGCGGTGTGAGCAGGGCCTGGAGTCCGTCGGTGTCGGTGCGGTCCGGGTCCAGCCAGGCGTCCCAGCGGTCCGGGGTCAGCATCAGCGGCATCCGGGGGTGGATCTCGGCGAGCGAGGCAGGGCCCTCGGCCGGGGCCACGGCCAGCGGCCCGGTCTCGGCCTCGGCGGTGATCACCGAGCAGGTCGCCCACCAGGCCTGCGGGTGGTCGCCGGGTAGGGTCGGGTCGCGCCAGAACTCGTATATCCCGGCCATGGCGAAGACCGAGCCGTCGGCGGGGAGCACGAAGTAGGGCTGCTTGCGGGCCCGCTTCTTCTTGCCCTCGACCTCGAGCTGCCGCTCGTCGTGGGCGGTGACCCACTCGTAGTAGCCGTCGGCGGGGACGATGCAGCGGCGCTGCGCGAAGGGCCGGCGGAAGGACGGCTTCTCGGCCAGCGTCTCGGACCGGGCGTTGATCATCCGGGCGGCGCCGTCGGGGTTCTTGGCCCAGGAGGGGACGAGCCCCCACTTCACGGTGCGCAGCTGACGAACCGGACGCGGATCCGGAGCGTCCTTCACAGGACGGTCGAGGACGACGTGGACCTCCTTCGTCGGCGCCACGTTCCAGTCGGGTGCCAGGGTCTCCTCCGGCTCCCACCGCTCGATGCCGAAGGCCTCCACCAGGTCCTCGGGCCTACGACTCGCTGCATACCTTCCGCACATGGCTGCCACACTGCCATCCCACCCGCCCACCACCGCAAGGAGTCCGCCACTCTATGGACAGCACCACGACCGCCGGCCTGTGGGACCGGCTGACCGGCATACAGACCCCGCCGGCCCTGTGGCTGGTGATCGTGACGGGCGTGGTCGCGCTGGCCGCCGTGGGACTGCGCCCGCTGTGGCGGCTGTCCCGCAACGCCGTGACCATCGCCCACGAGGGGGGCCATGGGCTGGTGGCCCGGCTGACCGGACGGAAGCTGGACGGGATCCGGCTGCACTCCGACACCAGCGGCGTCACCGTCAGCGTCGGCAAGGCGACCGGGCCCGGGATGATCCTGACCGCCGCCGCCGGGTACCCGGCGCCCGCGCTGCTCGGGCTCGGCGGGGCCGCGCTGCTGTCGGCGCACCGGATCACGCTGCTGCTGTGGGCGGCCACGGCGCTGCTGCTCGCGATGCTGGTGATGATCCGGAACGCGTACGGCGCCCTGATGGTGGTGCTGGTCGGCGCCGCGTTCGTCCTGGTCTCCTGGCTCGCCACGGCCGAGGTCCAGGCGGCCTTCGCGTACCTGGTGGTGTGGTTCCTGCTGATGGGCGCCGTACGGCCGGTCTTCGAGCTGGGGGCCCAGCGCCGGCACGGCGGGGCGCCGGATTCCGACGCGGACCAGCTGGGGCGGCTCACCCACGTCCACCCGGTGGCCTGGCTGCTCATGTTCCACGCCGTCGCGCTGTGCTCGCTCATCGGCGGCGGGCGCTGGCTTCTCAACCTCTGAGACGGACCCCGCCCGGCCCCGCTCCGGCGGCTCGATCAAGATCTGGGGCCGGGAGGAGCCACTAAAGTGGGGGCCATGACCGAGACTCCCGCGCTCCACGCCCTCTGGCCCGCTCCGCTCGCCGACGGCACCGTCCACGCCACCGTCACCGTGCCCGGGTCGAAGTCGGTCACCAACCGCGCCCTCGTCCTCGCCGCGCTCGCCGCAGAGCCGGGCTGGGTGCGCCGCCCGCTGCGCTCGCGCGACTCCCGGCTGATGGCGGACGCGCTGCGCGCGCTGGGCGTCGGCATCGAGGAGACCGCCTCCTCCAGCTCCGGCGACGGCTCCGGCGGCGAGGCCTGGCGGATCATCCCGGCCGCCCTGCACGGCCCGGCCACGGTCGACGTCGGCAACGCGGGCACGGTCATGCGTTTCCTGCCGCCCGTCGCCACCCTGGCCGCCGGCGACATCCGCTTCGACGGCGACCCGCGTTCCTACGAGCGCCCGCTCGGCCAGGTCATCAGCGCCCTGCGCACCCTCGGTGCCCGGATCGACGACGACGGCCGGGGCGCGCTCCCCCTGACGGTCCAGGGCGGCGGGGCCCTGGAGGGCGGCGTCGTCGAGATCGACGCCTCCAACTCCTCGCAGTTCGTCTCGGCGCTGCTGCTCTCCGGGCCGCGCTTCAACCAGGGCGTCGAGGTCCGGCACGTGGGCACCGCCCTGCCGTCGATGCCGCACATCCGGATGACGGTGGAGATGCTGCGCGCGGCGGGCGCCCAGGTCGACACCCCCGAGGCGGGCGGCGAGCCGAACGTGTGGCGGGTCTCGCCGAGCGCCCTGCTGGGCCGCGACATGGTCGTGGAGCCGGACCTGTCGAACGCGCAGCCGTTCCTGGCGGCGGCCCTGATCACCGGCGGGACGGTCACGATCCCGGACTGGCCGCGCCGCACCACCCAGCCGGGCGACGAGCTGCGCCGGATCTTCACCGAGATGGGCGGCTCCTGCGAGCTGACCGACGCGGGCCTGGTCTTCACCGGCAGCGGCAAGATCCACGGCATCGACGTGGACCTGAGCGAGGTCGGCGAACTGACCCCGGGCATCGCGGCCGTGGCGGCACTGGCCGACTCCCCGTCCACCCTGCGCGGGGTCGCGCACCTGCGGCTGCACGAGACGGACCGGCTGGCGGCGCTGACCGCGGAGATCAACGGGCTCGGCGGCGAGGTCACCGAGACCGCCGACGGCCTGCACATCCGCCCGCGCCCGCTGCACGGCGGCGTGTTCCACACGTACGACGACCACCGGATGGCCACCGCGGGCGCGGTGATCGGGCTGGCGGTGGGGGGCGTGGAGATCGAGAACGTGGCGACGACCGCGAAGACCCTGCCGGACTTCCCCAGGATGTGGGCCGACATGCTCTCGGGAGCGGGAGCGTAGGGCCCGTCATGCGCAGGTACGGCAAGCACACCGACGAGGACGACATCCGCCAGCGGCCCAACCCCAAGGGCAACCGGCCCCGGACCACCATCCGGCCCAAGCACGAGGACGCGGCCGAGGGGTTCGTCCTGACCGTAGACCGCGGCCGGCTGACCTGCCTGGTCGACGGCCGCACGATCCACGCGATGAAGGCCCGTGAGCTGGGCCGCAAGGCGGCGGTCGTCGGTGACCGGGTCTGGATCGTGGGCGACCTGACCGGCAAGAAGGACACCCTCGCGCGGATCGTGCGGATCGAGGAGCGCAAGTCCGTCCTGCGGCGCACCGCGGACGACGACGACCCGTACGAGCGGGTGGTCGTCGCCAACGCGGACCAGCTGGCGATCGTCACGGCGCTGGCCGACCCGGAGCCGCGGCCCCGGATGATCGACCGCTGTCTGGTGGCCGCGTACGACGCCGGGCTGGAGCCGCTGCTGGTGCTCACGAAGTCGGACCTGACCTCGCCGGACAAGATCCTGGAGATCTACTCCACGTTCGGCCTGAACTACGTGGTCACCAACCGCGAGGAGCTGGCGAGCGGCGACGCCGCCGACCGGGTGCGCGAGCGCCTGAACGGCCGGATCACCGCCTTCGTCGGCCACTCGGGCGTCGGCAAGACCACCCTGGTGAACTCGCTGGTCGCCGAGGGCCGCCAGCGCGCCACCGGGCACGTCAACGCGGTGACCGGCCGCGGCCGGCACACCACCACCTCGGCGCTCGCACTGCCGCTGCCGGGCGGCGACGGCTGGGTCATCGACACCCCGGGCGTGCGCTCGTTCGGCCTGCACCACGTGGACCCGTCCCGGGTGATCCTGGCCTTCCCGGAACTGGTTCCCGGTACGGAGGGCTGCCCGCGGGCCTGCAGCCACGACGAGCAGGACTGCGCGCTCGACAAGTGGGTGGAGGACGGCCACGCGGATCCGGCGCGTCTGTACTCGCTGCGTCGGCTGCTCCAGACCCGCGAGCGCCGCGAAGGAGACTGATCGTCCAGCGGGGTTTGCCGGGCACCACGTCTGGTAAATGCATAATCGCACCACGTGACATGACGTCACCTGACGCGGGGAGGCATGCGCCATGGCGTGGCTGCTGGTGGTCGTCGCCGGAATCCTGGAGACCGGTTTCGCGGTCTGCCTCAAGCTGTCCCACGGGTTCACCCGGCTGTGGCCGACCATCGCCTTCGCCGCGTTCGCGCTCGGCAGCTTCGGGCTGCTGACCCTGGCTCTGAAGAAACTGGACGTGGGCCCGGCCTATGCGGTGTGGACGGGCATCGGGGCCGCGGGGACGGCCATCTACGGCATGGTCTTCCTCGGCGATCTGGTCTCGACCCTCAAACTCGTCTCGATCTCGCTGGTCATCCTGGGCGTCATCGGCCTCCAGCTGTCCGGTTCGGCTCACTGAGCAGGCGCAGCAGCCGCATCAGCTCACCGAGCCCCGGCTCCTCGCCGGGGGCTATCACGTAGGACAGCGCGAGGCGCACGGCGAGCTCGCACCGCTGCGCCCCTTCCCCCTGGGTGAGCGCCACCGACGCCCGGTCGCGGACGGCCCGGGCCAGCTCCCCGGGCCCCGGGACCGGTACGCCCGGCCGCACTCCCTGCCCGGGCGGCATCGGTAAGTTCCCGTCCCAGCACCCCGTCAGCAGGGCCCGTACGAGGGGACGCGCGCGGGCCGCCCGTACGGTCCACTCCGCGACCGAGGCGAGGCGCTCGGCGGCCCCGGCCGGGGAGCGCAGGACCCGGTCCACCCCTTCGAGGTACCAGTCCGCCTCGCGGCGCACCAGGGCCCGGCCCAGGCCCGCCTTGCCGCCGAACTCGTTGTAGAGGGTCTGCCGGGACACCCCGGCGGTGGCCGCCACGTCGACCATCCGCACGGACGGCCAGGGGCGCGCCAACAGCGCCGCTCCCGCCGCTTCCAGCAAGGACTCCCGGGCTGCCGGCATCCGCGCCTCCCCGCTCGACTTCCCCGCTCGGCTTTCCCGCCAGAGTTGACGGACCGACAGATCCTGTCAAGGGCGCCTGCCGGTCGCTCCGTGGACGCCGTTCGCCGGGTCGGGGGAGTCCCGATACTGTTCGGCCATGCCCGAGTATGACGATGACCTCCGCCTTGCCCTTGAGCTCGCCGATGCGGCGGACGCCGCCACGATGCAGCGTTTCCGCGCGCTCGACCTGAAGGTCGAGACGAAGCCGGACATGACCCCGGTGAGCGAGGCGGACAAGGCCGCCGAGGAGATCGTCCGGGCCGGGATCGAGGCCGCGCGGCCCGCCGACGCCATCCTGGGCGAGGAGTACGGCCTCAAGGGCAGCGGTCCGCGCCGCTGGGTCGTGGACCCGATCGACGGTACGAAGAACTACGTGCGCGGCGTCCCGGTCTGGGCCACGCTGATCTCGCTGATGGCGGAGGATGCCGACGGGGTCTTCCGGCCGGTGGTCGGCGTGGTCTCGGCGCCGGCGCTGGGCCGCCGCTGGTGGGCGGCGCAGGGCGGGGGCGCGTACGCCGGCGGTGCGCTGGGCGGTACACCCGTACCGCTCGGGGTCTCGAAGGTGGGCACCCTGGGCGACGCCTCCTTCGCGTACTCCTCGCTGGGCGGCTGGGAGGAGCAGGGCCGGCTCGCCGGGTTCCTGGACCTGACCCGGCAGTGCTGGCGGACCCGCGGCTACGGCGACTTCTGGCCGTACATGATGGTCGCGGAGGGCTCGCTGGACCTGTGCGCCGAGCCGGAGCTGAACCTGTGGGACATGGCGGCCATCGCGGTCGTGGTCCAGGAGGCGGGCGGCCGGTTCACCGACCTGGACGGCGCGGAGGGCGTGCACGGCGGGAACGCGGCGGCCTCGAACGGGCTGTTGCACGAGGAGATGCTGGGATATCTGCGCCCGCGCGCCTGAGCCGTCCGGGCCCTGCACCCGGACAACCGGGTGCGCCCTCTTGATGACCCTCCGTGTCCATGGGAATCTGAGACTCCATCCGCTTGTGCGCTTGTGAAGGCCTTCTCTAAGTTCCGTGCCCGTTCGGTGCGGACCTTCACCGGGTGCACCCACCCAAGCGGAGGGACTCTCCCCAGGAGGTGGCTCTCTTCATGCTCGTCCGTGACGCCATGAGCACCGTGATCCTCACCCTCGGACCCGCCCACACCCTCCGGCAGGCGGCCTGCCTGATGTCCGGCCGACGGGTCGGCGCAGCCGTCGTCCTCGATCCCGACCACAGCGGAATCGGCATCCTGACCGAACGCGACATCCTCAACTCCATCGGCGCGGGACACGATCCCGACCGGGAGTCCGTGGGCGCGCACACCACCAACAACGTGGTGTTCTGCACCCCGCAGGCCACCGTCCAGGAGGCCGCCGAGGCGATGGTCCACGGCGGCTTCCGCCATCTGATCGTGCTGGAGCACGGCGGGCCCGTCGGCATCGTGTCCGTGCGCGACGTCATCCGCTGCTGGGTACCGGCGCGGCGCAGCACCGTACCGGCGTAGCACCCGTACGCACCGGCGCAAGCCGGAGGGCCGGACCCCGTCGGGGTCCGGCCCTTCAGCTCTCGGCGAGCGGGGAATCAGCCGCGGAGGGCCTGGACCGCAGCCTCCAGCCGCTTGCCGAAGTCACCGTCCGCCTGGCGGAAGTTGTTGATCGCGCGCTCGGCGAGATCGTCACGGGAGACCTTGGCGATGAAGCCGGACAGGTTCTCGATCAGACGGGACTTCTCGTCCTCGGACATCAGGCGGTAGAGGTTGCCCGCCTGGACGAAGTCGCTGTCCTCGGAGTGCACCGGGGCGGCATGGTTGCCCGTACCGCCGGTGACCGCGGCGGACTGCCACAGCGGACGGTCCGTCTGGAAGGGGCCGCCGAAGCTGTTCGGCTCGTAGTTCTTCGCGCCCTTGTGGCGGCCGTCGTACAGGAAGCCGTCACGGGAGTTGGTGCGCGCCTCGGTGGCGTGCGGGCGGTTCACCGGCAGGTGGTCGGCGTTGATGCCGACGCGGTAGCGGTGGGCGTCGCCGTACGCGAAGAGGCGGCCCTGAAGCATCTTGTCCGGGGACGGGCCTATGCCGGGGACGAAGTGCGCCGGACTGAATATGCTCTGCTCGACCTCGGCGAAGACGTTCTCCGGGTTGCGGTTGAGCTCCAGCTTGCCGATCTCGACCGGCGGGTAGTCCTCGTGCGGCCACACCTTGGTGAGGTCGAACGGGTTGAAGCGGTACTCGGCCGCGTCCGCCGCCGGCATGATCTGGACCTGCACGGTCCAGGTCGGGAACTCGCCGCGCTCGATGGACTCGCGCAGGTCGCGCTGGTGCGAGTCGGGGTCCTCACCGGCGAGCCGGTTGGCCTCGGCCTGGGTGAGGTTCTTGATGCCCTGGTCGGTCTTGAAGTGGTACTTGACCCAGAAGACCTCGCCGGCCTCGTTGTTCCACTGGAACGTGTGCGAGCCGTAGCCGTTCATGTGGCGGTAGGACGCCGGGATGCCGCGGTCGCCGAACAGCCAGGTCACCTGGTGGGTGGACTCGGGCGACAGACCCCAGAAGTCCCAGACGTTGTCCGCCTCCTGCGAGCCGGTGTACGGGTCGCGCTTCTGGGTGTGGATGAAGTCGGGGAACTTGATGGCGTCCTTGATGAAGAACACCGGGGTGTTGTTGCCGACGAGGTCGTAGTTGCCCTCTTCGGTGTAGAACTTCAGCGCCCAGCCGCGGGGGTCGCGCACCGCGTCGGCCGCACCGAGGTTGCCCGCGACGGTGGAGAAGCGCAGGAAGGTCTCGGTCTGCTTGCCGACCTCGGACAGGAACTTCGCCCGGGTCCACTGCGAGACGTCACGGGTGAGGGTGAAGGTGCCGTACGCACCGGCGCCGCGGGCGTGCACCACGCGCTCCGGGATGCGCTCGCGGTTGAAGTGCGCCAGCTTCTCGAGGAGCAGCTGGTCCTGGACCAGAACGGGACCTCCGACGCCGGCCGTCTCGCTGTTCTGGTTGTCGGCGACCGGAGCCCCGGCCTCCGTGGTGAGCGGTCCCTGCGTCACGTGCGCCTCCTGCGTCATTCCTTGCGTGTCCTGTCCTTGGCCTTTGCCGTACTCGATCCTATGATGGACTTTGTCTAAGTCAAGTAAGGATCTAATTCCGCACAGGTTCGGGAGTTACACCGAATCCCCTCGCTGTTAGGCTGGTGTCCATGAGTGACCTGCTGGAACGACTTCGCGGACGCGGATGGCGCATGACCGCACAGCGGCGTGTCGTGGCCGAGGTGCTCGACGGTGACCACGTTCACCTGACGGCCGACGAGGTGCACGCCCGGGCGGTGGACAAGCTGCCGGAGATCTCGCGCGCCACCGTCTACAACACGCTGGGCGAGCTCGTGTCCCTCGGCGAGGTCCTGGAGGTCTCCACGGACCGCCGTGCCAAGCGGTACGACCCGAACGCCCACAAGCCCCACCAGCACCTGGTCTGCGCCCAGTGCGGCGCGATCCGCGACGTGCACCCGTCGGGCAACCCGCTGGCCGACCTCCCGGACGCGGAGCGCTTCGGCTTCGTGGTGTCCGCGGTCGAGGTGACGTACCGGGGCCTGTGCCCGTCCTGCGCGGGGGCGTGACGAACGACGAACGAAGACGGGCCCGGGAGCGATGCTCCCGGGCCCGTCTTTTTTGTCGTGAAACGACTGAAGGCCCGGATCCAGGGGATCCGGGCCTTCAGTCTTCAGTAGCGGGGACAGGATTTGAACCTGCGACCTCTGGGTTATGAGCCCAGCGAGCTACCGAGCTGCTCCACCCCGCGTCGGTAAACACGACTTTACGCGACGCCTCCCGACAGATGCAAATCGCTTAACGATGGGGCCCCGATCCGGCCCCGGCCACGGGTCAGGCGGAGAGCTCCTCGGCGAGGGCTTCGCGGAGCCGAGCGGCCCGCTCGGAGACCTCCGCCGGCCCCAGCTCCATGGCCCGGACGCACCACTTCTGCCCCTCCGCCAGATCCCCGTGCCGCGCAGCGAGGAGCCCCAGCCGCAGCGCCGCCCGGCCGTGGCCGGCCACCGCGGCCCGGGTCCACCACAACGCGGCCTCCGGCTCGTTCCCCTCGCGGGCGAGCAGCAGCCCGAGGTTGAACGCCCCGTTCCGGGAGCCGGCCTCGGCCGCCTCCCGGTACCACCGCGCCGCGACCGCCAGATCGCCCCGCGCAGCGGCCAGCATCCCGACCCGGACCTGCGCACGCCGGTGCCCCAGCTCCGCTGCCCGCTCGTACCACTCCTCGCTCTCGGTGCGCGGGGCCCCGCCGACCGGCTCGCCCAGCGCCACCGGCTCCGGCGGCGGAGCCAGCGATTCCAGCAGCGCGGCCAGCCGGAACGCCGCCTCCGCGCTGCCGCCGCCCGCGGCGCAGCGCAGGTGCCGCTCGGCCGCCCGGTCCTCCCCGTCGCGGACCAGCGCGATGCCGACCTGCAGCGCCGCGTCGGTGTGGCCCGCCGATGCGGCCCGCTCGTACCACTTCAGCGCCGTCCGGTCCTCGTCCCGGCTCGCGAACAGGATCCCGAGGTTGAACGCGGCGTCGACGCTGCCCGCCTCGGCCGCCTTCGAGAACCACGGTTCGGCCCCCGCCGCGTCACCGACCTGCAACAGCATGATCGCGAGGGCGTTGGCCGCCTCGCGGTGGCCCGCGTAGGCCGCCCGCCGGTACCACTGCTCGGCCTGCGCGGTCCGCTCCTGTGCGGCGCACAGCAAAGCAAGGTTGTACGCCCCGTTCTGGTCGCCTGCGTCCATGGCGGTGCGGTACCACTTCTCCGCGGTCTGGGTCTCCCCCCGCGCGGCGTGCAGCGCGCCCAGCGCATTGGCGGCGTTCCCGTCGCCGTCCTGGGCGGCCCGGTTCCACCACGCGACGGCGCTCTCCTCGTCGCCGGCGTCGCGCAGCAGGAAGCCGAGCGCGCACGCCGCCCGCGCCTCGCCCTGCTTGGCGGAGGTCAGGTACCAGCGCCCGGCCTCCTTGAGCTCCCCGCGCGCCTCCAGCAGGGCGCCCAGGTGCAGTGCGGCCCGCCGGTGCCCGCGCGCGGCGGCCTGCCGGTACCACTGCTCGGCCTCGGCGGGGTCGCCCTTGCGCAGGTGCCGGGCCAGCCGGTACGCGGCCTCGCGGTGCCCCTGCTCGGCAGCCTGGCGCAGCCAGCGCTCGACGCCCTTGTCGCCGCGGTGCTCCAGCAGGTCGGCGAGCCCGTACGCGCCCAGGGCATGGCCGGATTCGGCCGCCTGGCGCAGCCAGTACTCGGCGGCGGGCTCGTCCCCGCGCTCGCGGAAGTGGCGGCCCAGTGCATGTGCGGCCGGGGCGGATCCGGCGACGGCGGCGACCCGCCACCAGCCGGCGGCCTCCTCGGGGTAGCCGCGCTGGAGCAGGAGCACGCCGAGGTTGTTCGCGGCGGCACGGTCCCCCTCCGCGGTGGCGCCGCGCAGGTACGGCTCGGCGCCGGCCAGGTCGCCGCGGCGCAGCAGCAGCGCCCCGAGCACGCTCATCGCGCCCGGGTCCCCCCGGTCGGCCGCGACCCGGTGCCGTGCTTCCAGCTCGGTGTCGCTCGCCGGGTCGGTCTCGGCGAACATTTCCTCCGCGAAATCCGCATCGGTCAGTGCGGTCTGCGCGTTAACGACCGGAGCCTCCTCGTTGGCCTCTGCGCCCGATTCGACTTCCGCCCTCACAAACCGCCCTGTCTCCAGCAGAGTTGACCTGTCCCCCATAAATCCCATCGTCGCATCACCTGCTACCCGCGTACACCTGGTATGTCGCAGCCTGTGAGGTCACTACAGCGTTTTGTCGACATGCCCACAGAGAGATAAGTCAAACACGCTCCCACCCCAACTCACCCGTCTCAGTTACCTCATGACCCCCGCGTGTCCCCCTGGACATGACGAATGACCTGATGAACCAGGACATGACGAAGGCCCGGATCCCATGGATCCGGGCCTTCATCTTCAGTAGCGGGGACAGGATTTGAACCTGCGACCTCTGGGTTATGAGCCCAGCGAGCTACCGAGCTGCTCCACCCCGCGTCGGTGAAACCACAGTATCACGACGCGGGACTGAGCCATTACCGTCAGCCGCCCGGCTTCGGGGCCGTCAGCTTCGCCTCCGCGTCGATCGCCCGCTGCAGCGCCGCCTTGATGTCGTCCTGGGCCTTGCCGAAGGCCGCCCAATCGCCTGCCTGACGGGCCTTCTCGGCTGCCTCGATCGCCTTCTTGGCATCGTCGAGGGCCGTCTTGACCGTCGGGTCCGTGGCGGTCGGCGGTGTGGTGGTGCCCTCGCCGGGCGGGGTCACCGGAGTCGTGGGCACCGTCGGCGCCTCGGCTCCGAAGACCACGTTCAGCGCCTTCTCCAGGGAGTCCTCGAACGCGGTCTGGCCGCCGTACGTCACCAGCACCTTGCGCAGCAGCGGGTACTTCAGCCCCGAACTGCGCACGTACACCGGCTCCACGTACAGCATCCCGCCGTCCAGCGGCACCGCGAGCAGGTTGCCGTACTCCACCTCGGAGTCGCCGCCGCGCAGCAGCCGGATCGACTCGGCGATCTTCGGCTCGGACTGGAACTTGCTCTGCACCTGCTTGGGGCCGTCGACCGGCTTGCTGGTCGGCAGCTTCAGGATTCTGATCTTGCCGTAGTCCGGGGTGCCCGGATCGGCGTTGACCGCCATGAAGGCGCTCAGGTTGTCCCGCTCGTTCGGCGTGAACGTCGTCGTGAGGGAGAAGACCTGGTCCTTCTCCTTCTGGTCCGGCATCTTCATCGACAGGTAGTACGGCGGGACCGCCGTGCCGGCCTTGGTCGTCGGGTCGTCCGGGACGGCCCAGGCCTCACTGCCGCTGAGGAAGGTCTGCGGGTCCGTGACGTGGTACCGGGTGAGCAGCTCGCGCTGGACCTTGAAGAGGTCCTGCGGGTAGCGCAGGTGGTCCATGAGCGGCTTGGAGATGTCGCTCTTGGGCTTGACCGTCCCCGGGAACGCCTTCATCCAGGTCTTCAGGACCGGGTCCTCGGTGTCCCACTGGTACAGGCTGACCGTGCCGTCGTACGCGTCGACGGTGGCCTTGACCGAGTTGCGGATGTAGTTGACCTGGTTCTCCTGCGCCACCACCGCGCGCTGGCTGTTGGTGAGCGAGTCCGCGGTGCTCTGGCCCAGCGTGGTGCGCGAGGCGTACGGGTAGCCGTTCGTCGTCGTGTACGCGTCGACGATCCACTTGATCCGGCCGTCGATGACCGCCGGGTACGGGGCGCCGTCGATGGTCAGCCACGGGGCGACGGCCTCGACGCGCTCCTTGGGCGTGCGGTGGTAGAGGATCCGCGAGCCGTCGCCGATGGCGCCGGAGTACAGGATCTGCGGCTCACTGAACGCGAGCGCGTACGCCGCCCGGTTGACCGGGTTGTCGAGGTTGACGCCGGAGTCGCCCTTGTAGCTCGTCTCCTTCTCGCCCTTGTCGTCCGAGTAGTCGAGCTCCTTCTGCGGTCCGCCGACGATCGAGTACTGCTTCGTCTGCTCGCCGTAGTAGACGCGCTGCTCGAAGTCCGTGCCGAACATCCCCTTGGAGGGCAGGTCGGACTGCGTGAAGTCGGGGGCGCCGTCCTTCACGGTGGTGCCCTTGGCCGCGACCACGCCGTAGCCGTGCGTGTACTTGAAGTGGTCGTTGATCCAGTTGTTCTTCGGGATGCCGCCGATGTTCAGCTCGCGCAGCCCGATGACCGTGTCCTGGCCGCTGTACCGGTCCACGGCGAGCGTGGACGGGAAGGCGTAGTAGCCCTTGACCTGCTGGAGCTGTTGGAAAGCCGGGGAGACGATGTTCGGGTCGAGGAGCCGGACGCTGGCCGTGGTGTTGGCCGCCTGCCGCAGCTTGGTCTTGTCCTCGGTCTGCGGGACGCCCGGGTAGTCCTTCACGTCGGACTGGTCGATCCCGTACGCGTCACGCGTCGCCTTGATGTTCTTCTCGACGTACGGCGATTCCTTGGCCTGCTCGTTCGGCTGGACCTGGAACTTCTGCACGATCGCCGGGTAGAGCCCGCCGATCAGGATCGCCGAGAGCACCATCAGGCCGAAGCCGATGACGGGCAGCTGCCAGGTGCGGCGCCACAGCGTCGCGAAGAAGAGCACGGCGCAGATGGCGGCGATGGCGACGAGGATCGTCTTCGCCGGCAGGTAGGCGTTCGCGTCGACGTAGCGCAGGCCGGTCCAGTTGTCCGCGGCCTTGAAGTCGCTGGACTTCACGGCGAGGCCGTACCGGTCGAGCCAGTACGCGACCGCCTTGAGCGTCACGAAGAGGCCGAGCAGCACCGACAGGTGCCCGGTCGCCGCGGCGGTGGCGCGGGCGCCCGGGCTGGTCACGCGCAGCCCGCCGTACAGGTAGTGGACGACGACCGCGGCGATCACCGACAGCACGACCGCGGCGAAGCCGAAGCCGAGCAGGAAGCGGTACCAGGGCAGGTCGAAGGTGTAGAACGACACGTCCAGGTGGAACTGGGGGTCCTTCTGCCCGAAGGGCACTCCGTTCACGTACATCAGCCAGGTCTTCCACTGGCCCGCCGCCGAGGCGCCCGCGATCATGCCGACGAGCGCCGCGATCCCGAGGAGCAGCCACCTCTTGTACGGGGCGACGCTCATCCGGTAGCGGTCGAGGCTCTGCTGTTCCATCGACATCGCGGACAGCGGCGGCCGCAGCCGGTACGCCAGCCAGATGTTCAGCCCGACGGCACCCGCCATCAGCAGGCCGAAGACGGCGAAGAGGCCGATCTTGGTCCACAGGGTGGTGGTGAAGACGGTGGAGTACTTCACGGAGCGGAACCAGAGCCAGTCCGTCCAGAAGCCCGCGAACATGATGAACGCCATGCCGAGGACGGCCAGTACGCCCAAGGTCATCAGAAGAGTTCGGGCACGCCGGGAGGGGCGGCCGACTCTCATCCGTGGCCCGGAGGGGCCTCCGCCGCGGTCCGGCATCTGGAAAGCCAAGGTGCGCACCTCGAAAGTCGCTGAGTCTCGTTACTGACATTTCTCAAGCTGGGCCCCCGATGGTAGGGCCCACTCATTCAACTTACTGAGGCTTTAGTCAGTTCCCGTTATCGGGTGGAGAGGAGGCAGGATGTTGTCCATGTCCAACCTTTCGCCTTCCCCGGGCGGCACTCCGATGGCCGCCACCCCCCTGACGCGTGCCGTCCTCGAGATCGACGAGTACGCCTCCACCCTCGGCTGGGACAAGCCCGCCCGGCTCTTCGCGCTCGTCGACACCGCCAAGCTCCGCACGTCGGAGCCCCGGCTCGCGAGCCAGCTCGGCCTCGACCAGGACGACGCGGGCAAGAGCCAGCTGACCCCGATCGAGCAGGACGAGGTGCCGAAGGGCACGCCGCTGGACAAGTTCCTGGGAACCATCGCCTGGCCCCCGTCGATCGTCGGCTGCGCGCTGACGGTGGAGCGGCTGATGCTGCCGCCGTCCGCGGAGGCCTCCGTACCGGAGGGACTGGGCGACAAGCAGCTGGCCAAGTGGGTCGCCGCACACCCGGACCGGCAGGAGGTGCGGCTCACCGTGGGCGTGCTGCGCGACGGGTCGCGGGAGTCGGCCGTACGCCTGCGCGAGAAGGACTCGTCGACCGAGGTGCTGACCGGGGCGAGCCTGGTCCCGGGCCTGGCCGACGCGCTGGCCGCGACGTTCCTGGACTGAGCGGGTCCGGCCGACCCGTTCCCGGCGGACCGGTCAGGGCTTGCCGCACTGCGGCAGCCCGGCCGTGTCCCCCTTGCTGATCTTCTCCAGTGCCTTCGCGGCGTCGCCGATGGTGGAGACCTTCACGAGGGTCAGGCCGTCGGGGATGTGCTGGGCGGCGGAGGAGCAGTTCTCGGCGGGCGTCAGGAAGTACTCGGCGCCGGCCTGGCGGGCGCCGATCGTCTTCATCTGGATGCCGCCGATGGGGCCGACCTTGCCCGCGTCGTCGATGGTGCCGGTGCCCGCGACGAACTTGCCGCCGGTGAGATCGCCCGGGGTGAGCTTGTCGACGATGCCGAGGGCGAACATCAGGCCCGCGCTCGGGCCGCCGACGTCGGCGAGCTTGATGTCGATCGCGAACGGGAAGGTGTGGTCGGTGCCCGCCCGGATGCCGACGATGGCGTGCCCGTCGCCCTCCGCCTTGGCGGTGGTGATCACGACCTTGGTCGACCCGGTGGGCTCGCGGTGCGCCTTCTCGGCCTCGGCCGCCTCGGCCATGGGCACGATGGTGAACTCGACCGGCTCGGCGGCCTTGTGCTTGGTGACGAGCTTGGCCACGTCCTCGGGGGCGCCCACCGGGCTGCCGTCGACGGCCCGGATCACGTCACCAGCGTGCAGCTTGCCCTCGGCGGGGCTGCCCTTGACGACGGTGGAGACCACGACGCGGGTGCTGACCCCCGGCGTGCCCAGCTGCTTGAGGGCCGCCACCTTGGCGCTCTCCTGAGACTGGCTGAACTCCTCCGCGTTCTCCTGGGTGGACTGCTCCTCCGTCTTCCCGTCCGGGTAGAGGTTCTCGTGCGGGACGACGATGTTGTCGTCGGACAGCCAGCCGTAGACCGCTTCGAGCAGGTTCATGTCGTAGTCGGCACCCGTGACGCGGACCGTCGTCATGTTGAGGTGCCCGCCGGCCGGGTACGTCTTGTGGTCCGCGATGCTGATGACGGGCTCGCCGCGCGAGTCCCCGAGCGTGTTCACCGTCGGGCCCGGGCTCATTTCCGAGTACGGGACCTTGATGAACACTCCTGCGCAGAGCAGCGCGAACAGCATGAGGGTGGAAGCGAGCATCGTCGCAGTGCGGCGTGGCATGGATCGACAGTACGTGACGGCCCTGACGGGCGGCCGCCGGGGCCGGTCCGTACGGGGGCCGTACGCGGAACTCTCAGCGGATTCTCAGGGGGCCTCGCCCGGGACGCGTCATACCGCGTCGGAACCGGAATGGGCCGCTGCCTTCGCCCTGGCCTGATCGGCCTTGTCCATCGCTTCACGGAACCTCGCGTAGCCCGCGAGTTCGGATATGTCACCTTGAGTGCGGTCGCGCGCCGCCCAGCTGCCCCATATCGCCGCTCCGATCGCGGCGAACAGCGGAATCAGCAACCACGCCAATGACGCCATGGACGTGCCTCCCTGCCCCGAAAGTACGTGTCGTTGGTGGCTTCAACGCTCGTGCCCGGGAGGGGGTTACGCAAATCGAGGGCGTGTTGCGCGGCCGAACGGGTGGGACAGTACCGGTTCGCGAAAACCTCCCCGCGGCCGGGTCCCCCGACCTGATCAGCAGGCGCCGACCCACTCCTCCGTGCCGTCGGAGAAGGTCTGGTGCTTCCAGATCGGGACCTCGTGCTTCAGGTCGTCGATCAGCATCCGGCAGGCCTCGAAGGCCTCGCCGCGGTGCGGGCAGGACACGGCCACGATCACCGCGAGATCACCGACGGACAGGTCGCCGACCCGGTGGACGGCGGCCAGGGCGCGGACCGGGTACTTGGCCACCACGCGCTCGGCGACGCGGCGCATCTCGGCCTCGGCCGTCGGGTGGCAGGAGTAGCCGAGCGCGTCGACGTCCGCCCCGCTGTCGTGGTTGCGCACCGTGCCGACGAAGAGCGTCGTGCCGCCCGTCGCGTCGTCGCCGACGGCCGTGAAGACCTCGTCGATCGAGAGCGGGGTCTCACGGATCTCGAGCAGCCGGATCGGGTCCGAAGCGGCCTGCTCGCCTGGGTGGTCGAAGTGCGGTGCCATGCAGCCATCGTGCACCACCGCTCTCACATCCCGGAATAGCCAATTCGACCGGCTGTACGACCTGCAGATATGGAGCCTCCTACAGAACCCCCGCTCGCTCCGCACACCGCAGCAGACCGAGGCACCCACCGCCCGCCGGGCCCGGGGCGAGGCGCCGGGCCCGGGCCGGGGGTCAGAGGCCTCGGCGGCGGCGGGCGGCGCGGACCACTGCGGCGGCGCCCAGCAGGGCGACCGTCGCGCCCGCGGCGCCCGCGGCGGTGGCGTCCTTGCGGCCCAGGCGGCGGCCCGCGACCGTGTGCCGGCCCGCGACCTCCTGGAGGAGCTCGGCCAGCACCTCCTCGTTGGTCCAGCGCGGCCGCCAGCCCGCCGCGTGCAGCCCGCTGACGCTGACCACCCACGGATGCATCGTGTACGCGAGATCGCCCGCGGGGGACGGCGTCAGGCCGATCCGGTGCAGCCGGGCCGCCGCGCCCAGAGCGACCGCCGACGGGAGCTCCATGCGGCGGATGCCGCTCAGCTCCTCGACCTCCTCCTGCTCCAGCCAGCCCTCGCAGCCCACCGCGAGCTCGCCCTCGACCTTCTCCAGGGCGGCGTACTCCAGCGCGCTGACCAGGTCCTCGACGTGGCAGAACTGCCAGGTCGGGCGGGAACCAGCGACCACCAGCAGGCGCGGGGACTCGAAATAGCGGGTCAGGGCGGTGTCCGTGCCGCCGACCAGGACTGCGGGGCGGACCACCGTGACGTTCAGTCCGGGGTGCGCCCGGGGCGCACGGCGGCCCAGCCGCTCGATCTCCAGCAGGTCGCCGACGCCGGTCGCCTCGGCCGTGGCCCGCAGCTCGGAGTCCTCCGACAGCGGGATGTCGTTGTCCGGCAGCGCCCCGTAGACCATCGCGGACGTGCACAGCACGACCCGGTGCACCCCCGCCGCCGCGGCGGCCGTCAGAACGGTCTGGGTACCGCGCACGTTGTACGCCGTACGCGCCGCCGGGTCCGTCTCGAGGTCGAGGTCCAGCGCCAGGTGCACGACCACGTCGGCGCCGCGCAGCTTCTCGGCGATCGCGGGGTCCCGTACGTCCAGGACGTGCCACTGCGCGGCCGCGCAGTCACCGCGCCGCTCGTCGATCGCCACGACCAGCTTGACCTCGTCGGAGGCGGCCAGGCGGGCCACCAGGGCCGCCCCGACCCCGGAGGCGGCGCCGGTCACGGCGATCACGGGGCCGTTCTTGCGGGGGTCCGGCTGGTTTCGCGGCTGGCGAACGCCATGGGCGCTCTCACCGTGCTCAGGGCGGTTTTCGGCGTCGTGCGGCGCGCGAACCTGCGGATCTGGGGAACTCACCAGGCGTCTCCAGCGGTTGTCTTCAGTAGGGACGCGCCGTGACGCGTACCTACCAGGTGATGTCCATCCTGCCGCAGCCCAGGAGTCGGCGGAGCACCGAGCCCGGAAGCGGGTGTGGTGTCTACGCTGGGTGGTGTTGTCGGACCATTTCCCGTCGGCCCTGCCGGCGGCCCTACGAGCCGAGGAAACCCGTGAGCGACACCCCATTCGGATTCGGCCTTCCGCCGGAGGAGCCGGAGAACGGCGACGAGGGCAACAAGAAGGGCAATCAGGGCGGTCAGGGCGGCCCGAATCCGTTCGGGTTCCCGGGCATGGGCCTGCCGGGCGGCGCCGGCGGCCCCGGCGGCGCGGACAATCCGTTCGCGGCGATGTTCGGCTCGATGAACCCGAACGACCTGGGTGCGGCCTTCCAGCAGCTCGGCCAGATGCTCAGCTACGAGGGCGGTCCCGTGAACTGGGACATGGCCAAGGACATCGCCCGCCAGACCGTCGCCCAGGGCACGGCGGACGGCGTGAAGGACACGAGCGTCGGCGTCGCGGAGAAGTCCGCCGTCGAGGAGGCCGTGCGCCTCGCCGACCACTGGCTGGACGGGGTGACCTCGCTGCCCTCGGGCGCCACCACGGCCGTCGCGTGGAGCCGCGCCGAGTGGGTCGAGGCGACCCTCCCGGTGTGGAAGGAGCTCGTGGACCCGGTCGCCGAGCGTGTCGGCGCGGCCATGGGCAGCGTGCTGCCCGAGGAGATGCAGGCCATGGCGGGCCCGCTGCTCGGCATGATGCGCTCGATGGGCGGGGCCATGTTCGGCCAGCAGATCGGCCAGGCCGTGGGCGTGCTCGCGGGCGAGGTCGTCGGCTCGACCGACATCGGACTGCCGCTGGGCCCGGCCGGCAAGGCCGCCCTGCTGCCGCTGAACATCGAGAGCTTCGGCAAGGACCTGGGCGTCCCCCCCGAGGAGGTGCGGCTGTACCTGGCTCTGCGCGAGGCGGCCCACGCCCGGCTCTTCGCGCACGTGCCGTGGCTGCGCTCGCACCTGTTCGGCGCGGTCGAGGGGTACGCGCGGGGCATCAAGGTCGACACCTCGAAGCTGGAGGATGTGGTCGGCCAGCTCGACCCGTCGAACCCAGAGCAGCTGCAGGAAGCCCTGCAGGGCGGCATGTTCCAGCCGCAGGACACCCCCGAGCAGAAGGCCGCGCTGGCCCGCCTGGAGACGGCGCTCGCGCTGGTCGAGGGCTGGGTGGACGCGGTCGTGCACGAGGCGGCCAAGCCCCGGCTGACCTCGGCGGACGCCATGCGCGAGACCATGCGCCGGCGGCGCGCCTCGGGCGGTCCGGCGGAGCAGACCTTCGCGACGCTGGTCGGGCTGGAGCTGCGCCCGCGCCGGCTGCGGGACGCCTCGCGGCTGTGGGCCTCGCTGACCGACGCGCGCGGCGTGGACGGCCGCGACGGGCTGTGGGAGCACCCGGACATGCTGCCGACGGCTTCCGACCTGGACGACCCGGACGGGTTCGTGCACCGCGAGCAGCTGGACTTCTCCGAGATCGACAAGATGCTCGGCGAGGCGGCGCAGAAGCGCGACCAGGGCAAGCAGGCCGAGCAGGGCGACGGCGACTCCGACGACGAGGGTGAAGCGAAGAAGTGAGCCTGTACGACGACGCGGTGCTGGTCCTCAAGGGGTACGAGGGCCAGCCCGAGCTGCGAGACCTCTATCTGGAGCACCTGGCCGAGCACCCCGACGGGGTCTACAAGCCGTGCCGGGCCGGGCACATCACCGGCAGCGCGCTGGTCGTCGACCCGGCGGGCGGGCGCGTCCTGCTGACGCTGCACAAGAAGCTCGGCATCTGGCTCCAGATGGGCGGGCACTGCGAGCCCGAGGACACCACCCTCGCCGGGGCCGCGCTGCGCGAGGCCGTCGAGGAGTCGGGCATCACCTCCGGGCTGACCCTGCTGCCGGGCGGCCCCGTACGGCTGGACCGGCACCCCATCCCGGCGCCGTGCAACTGGCACCTGGACGTGCAGTACGCGGCGCTGGCGCCGGCCGACGCGGTGGCGGAGATCAGCGAGGAGTCGCTGGACCTGCGCTGGTTCCCGTACGAGGAGGTGGCGGCGGTGGCCGACACCTCGGTCGTCCGGCTGATGGAGGCGACCCGGGCGCGGCTCTGACGCCCCGGAACGACGCCCTGGAACGACGGAAAGGGGCGGCCCCGCATCCGCGGAGCCGCCCCTTCCGTATGCCGTACGGCGCGCTAGTTCCAGGCGTTGTTCTGGTTCTGCGCGTGGGCGCCGTGCTGGCCCATGCCGTACTGCGCGGCGAGGCCCTGCCCGAGCTGGGCGTTCTGCGGCGGCAGCACCTCGCTCGGCTGCACCAGCGCGAAGCCGGTGCCGAGGAAGCTGAGCTCCCAGCCCTCGCCGGTGTTGCCGCGGCGGCGCCAGACGCCGGTGGAGTGCGTCTGGGCCTGCATCTGCACGCGCAGCGAGGTGGACCAGGCGACGATGGCGTCCGCGTCGGCGTTGACGTACTTGTCGGGCGTGACCTGCATCATCAGCGGCTGCCCGGAGGTCATCAGCGCGACCTTGCCGCGGCCGGAGATGTTGAGCTGGTACTTGCCGGAGCCGGAGATCCCGTACTGGCTGTCCACCGCGATGGCCTCGGTGTGCAGGGTGGAGTCCAGGGCCAGCACGTAGCTGCTGTCGACGGTGAGGCCGTCCTGGTCCACGTCCACGACGTGCACGTACTGGGCGAGGTTGGCCAGGTAGACCGTGCCCTGCCCGGAACAGCGCATCAGGTCGAGGCCCTCGCCAGTGCGGGCGCGGGCGGTGCGCTGGGTGGTGCTCTGGTACTCGCCGTCGAAGTCGATGATCCCTTGGTAGGCGACCATCGCGCCCTTGCGGGCGAGTACGTCGTCGGAGCCGGACAGGGTGACCCGCAGCAGCTGCGGGTTCTGGACGGCGTACCGCTCCTGGGACTGCGCCTCGGCGTGGGCGAAAAGTGCGCTCTGCATGATGTGTCCGCTCCCCCTCAGCCCCGGGTCCGGAGCCGGTCGGTGCTGTCCTCGCTGGGCTGTACGACGACGATGCCCTGGCCGGAGAAGGCCATCTGGTAGGCCTCCCCGCTGCCCCGGCCGATCATCGACGAGGCCTTGAAGCTGCGCTTGCCCTTCACCTTGAGGTTCGGGGACCAGGCGACGAGCGCGTCGGGGTCGACGTACGTCTCGTCCTCGCCGCGGCCGCAGTCGACCACGATCGGGGTGCCGCGGGAGGTGATCGCGACCCAGCCGGTGCCGGCGACCTGCACGTTGAACAGACCCTGGCCGGCGAACTTCGCCATGCCCTTGACCCGTTCGACGCCCCACTGGAGGTGGGCGTCGAAGGCGAGCAGGTTGGTGCCGTTGACCGACAGCGCGTCGTTGTTGAGGTTGATCACGACGACGTCGGCGCCGTAGTCCGCGAGGTAGAGCAGGCCGTCGCCGGTGCACTTCATCAGCGGGGCGCCCTCGCCGGTGAGCCACTGCGAGGCCATCTGGCGCAGGGCCGGCGGGTTGGGCTCGTACTGGACGAAGCCCTCGTACGCGACCATCGAGCCGGTGCGTGCGAAGAGGTCCTGGCCGCTCTGCATGGCGACCTTGAGCATGGCCCGGCCGTGGTTCTCCATGCGGGCCGTGACGGGGGTGGGGGCGTAGCCCGCGAGCTGCTGGTTCATTGCGTTCATGACGGGCTCCCTCAGACCTCGTACGGCTGGACGACGATGAAGTTGCCGGGAGCGCCGCGGAACTGGAGGTTCACGGTCTCCCCGCTGTGGCCGGGGTAGGCGTTGCGCCGCAGCCGGACCTGGCTGGAGACGATCACCTGGGAGGCCGCGGACCACGCGACGATGGCGTTGCTGTCGGCGAAGGTGGTCGGGGTGACGGGCAGCACGACCGGCGTGCCGTGCGTCTTGACGATCACCGTGCCGGAGCCCTGGAACAGCATGGTGAACAGGGCGCCGCCGGGGATGCCGTGGCCCTCGATGCGACGGACCTCGTGCTGGAGGGACTCGTCGAAGGCGAGGACGCTCTCGGCGGAGACGCAGATCCCGTCGCCCTGGAGCTCGATGGCGTGCAGGTGCGCGCCGTTCTCGGCGAGGAAGACCTGGCCGCGGCCGCTGCAGCGCATCAGCTGCATCTCCTGGCCGGTGGCGTTGCCGACGATGCGGCCGGCGAAGCCCGCGCCCTTGTAGCTGAAGTCGACCTTGCCCTGGTAGAGGACCATGCTGCCCTGGCGGGCGAGGACGGGCTGGCCGCCCATCGCCAGGTCGACCCGCATGAGCTGCTGGTTCTGCGCGGTCCAACGGGTGCCGGTGGGGACTTCCTTGTACGGCTGGAGGGCGGCGGCGAGGCCGGCGCCGGCGGCCTGCGGGGCGCCCTGGCCGTAGCCGGGCTGCTGGCCGGGCATCTGCCCGGGCGCCTGGCCGTACGGGGGCGGCTGCTGGCCGGGGACCTGGCCGTAGCCGGGAGGCTGCTGCCCGTACGGCGCGGGGGCCGGGGCCGGCGGCGGGACCTGGCCGTGGCCGGGCATCTGGCCGTACGAGGGCTGCGGCTGCTGGCCGTACGACGGCGGGCCGGGCGGCTGCGGGGCGTGGGGCGGCTGGCCGTACGGCGCGGGGGCCTGCGGGGTGGCGATCGGGCCGACCATGGTCGGGGCCGAGTGCACCGGGGCGGGCGCGGGGGCCGGGGCCGGCTGCGGGACGTGCGGGGACTGCGGGGCCTGGGGTGCCTGCGGGGCCTGGACCGGAGCGCCGAAGGACGGCGCCGGGGCGGCGGCCTGCGGCGGCGGGGCGAATCCCGGCGCGGCGCCGGACTGGGCCTGGGCGGGGGCCTGCGGCTGCTGCTGGGCCTGCGCCTGGTCCTCCTCGGCGACCTCGCCGCCGAAGTTCTTCAGCAGTGCGGCGAGTCCGCCGTCGAAGCCCTGGCCGACGGCGGCGAAGCGCCACACGTCCTTGAGGTAGAAGTCGCCGAGCATCACCGCGCGCTCGGTGCTGAATTCCGCGCCCGTGAACGAGTACCGGACGACTTCCTCGCCGCCGGCCACGATCCGGATGTAACCCGGGCCGATCTGCGACATCTGCCCGGCGCCGTCGATCGTGGCGGTGAAGGACAGCTTGTGGATGCCCGCCGGAACGCGGTCCAGCGTCACCCGGAAGGACTCGGTGTCGCCGGCCTGCGTGCCGAGCTGCTGAATGGACTCCTCAGGCGACTTCGGCTGGTTGTAGAAGACGAAGTAACGGTCGTCCGACAACTGCTCATTGGCGTCGAGACCGAAGCAGCTGATGTCGAAGGCGAGTCCGGGGCCGGCGATCTGGACGCCCACGTACAGATCGGTGCCTGCCGTCAGATCGCTGATCTTGGCCTTGTGACCGCGTTGGAATTCCCTGGCCATACGTAACGACCGTCCCCCATCCCGACAGTGAAATGCGTGCCGCTCAGGCTAGCCGCATCTGCCGACATCCGGCCAAGCCGGTACCGACCCGGTACATATCGAGACGTCCGCGCCCGACGGTGCGCGGGCGGGGTCATTCCTCGCGGGCCGCCGGGACCTTGGGGAGGCGCTCGGCGGCGACCACTCCCTCGAGGTAGCCGCGGGCCCGCTCGGTGCGCGGGTAGGCCTCGAGCAGTTCCCAGAAGCGGGGGCCGTGGCCGGGCACGAGCAGGTGGGCGAGTTCGTGGAGCAGTACGTAGTCGACGACGTACTCCGGCATCCCCTGGAGGCGGTGCGAGAGCCTGATGCTGCCTTCGGCCGGGGTGCAGGAGCCCCAGCGGGTGTTCTGGTTGGTGACCCAGCGCACCGAGCGGGGGCGGGCGCGGGCGCTGAAGTACTGCTCGGACAAACGCTCGGCGCGCTCGGTGAGTTCCGCGTCCCCGAGGGTGCGCTTGCTCTCCTGCGCGGCCAGCTTGTCGAGCATGACCCCCACCCAGCGCTGCTCCTCGGCCTCGGACATCCGGGCAGGGATGAGGACGACCGTACGGTCACCCTCGCGATAGGCGGATACGGTCCTGCGGCGGCGCGCGCTCCGGCGGACTTCGACGGCGCGCTGCTGTGGGTCGGCGGACACGCCCAAGACCGTACCCGCTCGCCGTGGCGGAAGTCGCCCTGCTCCACGGTTCGAACATGATCGATTCCGAGCCGGTACAGGAAACACCCTTTTTCTCCATCTCATATGCCTAATAACCCTTGCCTGTGGACAAATGCGCGCACGGAATGCGGCGGGCGGGCACTCTGCGGGGGAAGGGAAAGAGGCGGAGTTCGTACGAGGGGGGAAAGCCATGTATCCGAAGGTGAAGCCGGCGCTGGCGAGGGCGTGGCGGGATCTGCAGACGGTGCAGTTCGGGGTGACGCCTGCGCATGCGGTGGTGCTCGGCCCGGTGGACACGGCGACGGGATCGCTCCTCGACCGGATCGACGGAACGCGGGGCATGGAGCTGCTGCGCGCCGAGGCGGCGGCCGTGGGGCTGCCGGAGGGGCAGGTGGACGCGCTGGTGCGGAGGCTGGCGGCGGCCGGGCTGCTGGACGATGCGACCGCGGGCGGACCACGGGCCCAGGCGGTGCGCAAGCGGCCGGAGACCCTGGAGCGGCTCGGGCCCGATGTGGGCTCGCTCTCGCTGGTCCACCGGGACCCGGGAGGGGACTTGCGGGGTGTCGCGGCGCGCAGGGCCATACGGGTCCAGGTGCGCGGGAGCGGCCGGGTCGGCGGGGTGATCGCCGGGGTCCTGGCGGGGGCCGGCGTGGGCCGGGTCGAGGTCCTCGACGGCGGCCGGGTGGAGCCGGCGGATGTGGCTCCGGGCGGGCTGGGGCCCGGCAGCATCGGCCGGCTGCGGGCGGAGGCCGCTGCCGGGCTGGTCCGCGCATCGGCCCCGGGGCGCGCGCCGCGGACCGCGGAGCACGAGGGGCCCGAGCCGGGGGTGTCCCTGGTGGTGGTCGCGCCCAGGGACGGCCTGCAGGCGTGGGCACCGGATCCGGGCCTCGCGGCCGACTGGATCGCCACGGGCACCCCGCATCTGTATGCCGGGGTGCTGGAGGGCACCGGGCTGGTGGGGCCGCTGGTGCTGCCGGGCGCCACGGCGTGCGCGGGCTGCATGGAACGCGACCGGGTCGAGGCGGACCCGGCCTGGCCGCGGATGCTGGTCCAGTGGCGCTCGGCGCACCGCCGCCGGACCACCGCGGCCTGCGACCTGGGCCTGGCCACGGCGGTGGCCGGCCTCGCCGCGGCCCACGCCCTGTCCTTCCTCGACGGCGAACTCCCCGCCTCCACGGCCTCCCGCTGGGAGGCCGCCCTCCCGGGCCTCCACTGGGAACAGACCCCTCTGCACCCCCACGCCGCCTGCCCCTGCGCAGCGGCCCAGGTCCCGGCGGAGCAGGCGGTGGGGTCATGAGGCTCTTGCGAGGGCGACGCAAGCCGCTCGTCCGCTGCGCCCGCCCTTCCCGCTCACTGCTCGATCCGCTGTCCGGTCAAGCCGTCCCCTGGGGGTGAATGCTGTCCGGCGACGGCCGGATCGGTGCCCGGTTCGGGGCGGGCGCCTCGGGCGAGGCGGGGCGGGGGCCCCATGACAGGATGCGGTTGGCCGAGGGTCATCCTGAACCGCCGCTTGCGGCACAGCAGTCTGGGAACTGGAGGGGCATATGTCTGATCTTCCCCGGAAGGCGGTCACCCGTACCGTCAAGCTGGCCGCGCTGCCGCTCGGCTTCGCGGGCCGGGTCACCTGGGGGCTGGGGAAGCGGATCGGGGGCAAGTCTGCGGAGATCGTGGCGCGCGAGCTCCAGCAGCGGACCGCCGAGCAGCTGTTCCGCACGCTCGGGGAGCTGAAGGGCGGTGCCATGAAGTTCGGGCAGGCGCTCTCGGTCTTCGAGTCGGCCCTGCCCGAGGAGGTCGCCGGGCCGTACCGGGCGGCGCTGACCAAACTTCAGGAGGCGGCCCCGCCGCTGCCGGCCGAGACGGTGCACCAGGTGCTGGCGGACCGGCTGGGCGCCGACTGGCGCGACCTGTTCGAGGAGTTCGAGGACAAGCCGGCCGCGGCTGCCTCGATCGGGCAGGTGCACCGGGCGGTGTGGCACGACGGCCGGCAGGTCGCGGTGAAGGTCCAGTACCCGGGGGCCGGTGAGGCGCTGCTGTCGGACCTGAAGCAACTGGGCCGGTTCGCGGGGCTGCTGGGGCCGCTGATCCCCGGCATGGACGTCAAGCCGCTGATCAAGGAGTTGCGGGACCGGGTCGCGGAGGAGCTGGACTACGAGCTCGAGGCCGAGGCCCAGCGGATCCACGCGGACGCGTTCGAGGGCGACGAGGACGTGGTCGTACCGGACGTCGTGCACCAGGGCGACCAGGTGCTGGTGACCGAGTGGATGGAGGGGACCCCGCTGTCGGAGGTGATAGCGGACGGCACCGAGGAGGAGCGCAACGGCGCCGGGCAGCTGCTGGCCCGGTTCCTCTTCTCGGGGCCCGCGCGCACCGGGCTGCTGCACGCCGATCCGCACCCGGGCAACTTCCGCCTGCTGACGGGGGCGGACGGCCGGATGCGCCTCGGCGTGCTGGACTTCGGCACCGTCGACCGGCTGCCCGGCGGCTGGCCCAAGCCCATCGGCACGTCGCTGCGGATGACGCTCGAGGGCGACGCCGAGGGGATCTACGGGCACCTGTGCGCCGAGGGGTTCGTGAAGGAGTCCATCGAACTGGACCCGGAGGCGGTGCTGGACTACCTGTTGCCCATCATCGAGCCCGCCCAGGCAGAGGAGTTCACCTTCACGCGGCCGTGGCTGCGCGGTCAGGCGGCCCGGATCGCCGATCCCCGGTCCCCCGCACACCAGTTGGGCCGGCAGATCAATCTGCCGCCCTCGTACCTGCTGATCCACCGGGTGACGCTGAGCACCATCGGGGTGCTCTGCCAGCTGGGCGCGACGGTACGGCTGCGGAGCGAACTGGAGTCCTGGCTCCCGGGGTTTCTGCCCGAGGAGTGAGCGCGCAGAGCGGCGGGCCTGAGGCCTGCGGGCCCGAGGTCACCACCAGGACGAGTCGAGGCGGCCCTCGATCGCCCTGAGGTTGGCCCGCGCGCAGTCGACGCAGAAGTACTGTCTGGTCCCGTTCTCCACCGAGCAGGTCCAGGTGGGCGGGGCGCCGTCGGGGGCCTTCTTGCCGCAGCGCGCGCAGACGACGGGCTGGGCCTCGGGTCCCGACGGGGCGGGGTGGGGATTCGGCTGGTCCACCTCCAGACGATATCCCCGTCCGGAGCTGACAGCCGCGCGCAACGCACCGGCGGAGGGGACGGTTCCCCTCCACTCGGCTCATCCCGCTCGGCTCACACCAGGGTGATCGTCACGTCGAGGTGGTGCGCGGCGTAGCTCAGGGTTTCCCAGAGCACCGCGCCGGCGAACGCGTAGAAGGTCGCGCCCAGCCGGGAGACGGGATCGGGCAGCCAGCGCACCGGCTTGGGCGGCAGTTCGGTCGCCGCCGTCGCTCCCGTGCTCGGTTCTGGACTGATTTCCGGCTGCTCGGGCAGGCGCGTCACCATGCGGTCCGCCTCGTCCTGGTCGGCCGTGGCGGCATCCCGGTACGCGGCGGCAACACCCTTCATGCTGGACGCGAACTCCACGGCTCGGTCGACGTATGCGGCGAACACCTGTACCGGATTAACCGGGTTAACCAGTTCACCGGTATCGGCCACAGCGGCGCCGGAGCGGGTCGCGGACCGAGTCGGCGTCCTGCGCGCGGACTTGGCCCGGCTCATCGCCCGCTCAGCCTCCGCCTGTTGCCGTTCGGCGGCCAGCCCGCCGATGCGACGGGCGTCCTTCACCGGGAGTTCGCCGCTGCGGACCTTGTCCTTCAGGCCGTCGGTGAGCTTGAGCAGAGCGAGCCGCTGCGAGACCCAGGCGGCGGTCTTGCCGAGCTTCGCCGCGACGTCCTTCGGCCGCCCGTACGCCAGGACCAGCTGCTGGATCGCCATGGCCTCCTCCAGCGGCCCTAAATCGGCGCGGTGGATGCTGGTGATCAGCGCCGCCTCGAGCATCTCCTCCGCGCTCGCCGCGAGTTCGTCACGGATGTCGATCCTCAGCTCGGCGAGCCCGGCCACCCGGGCTGCGGCCAGGCTGCGGTTCCCGTCGACCACGACGTAGTCCGCCTCGCCGAGTACGTGCTCCTGCCCGGTGTGGACGGCGAGGAAGGCCTCGCGCCGCACGACGGTGACGGCCTGGATCTGTCCCCTGGTGGTCAGCGACTGGGCTATCTCCTCGATGTCGCCGAGCCGGATACGCGGATTGAACGGGTTGTGCGCGAGCTCGGCCGGCTTCACTGCCATCGGCGCGCGCCTCGTGTCACGCTGCATGCTCTGCACCCTAGGGGCCCTGCGGGAGTCCGTCGTGCCGGCCGGTGGTCCGCCGGGCTCACCGGGTCATCAGGGCGCGGGGACTCGCGGGACCGGGTCCTGACGCACCAACAGGTCGCCGGCCTGTGCGCACCACCGAAAACGGACGTCGGCCCCCACCTCCGGTGAACCGGTTGGTGAGGGCCGACGTCCTGTCTTCTTCAGCTGTCAGTGCATGACGGCCATGGCCAGCGCCCGCCGGGCGCGCATCGAGACGCGCTCGGCTCGCCGCTGCATGCGGCGGGCGGCGACCAGGCGCAGGGCCTGACGCTCGGCGTCGACCTCACGCATGCGGTCGTCCATATGGGCACGAGCCAGGGCTTCTGGGATGAGTTGCATTTCACGGGTCCTGTTCTGACGCGAGGTGATCGCGCCGGCGGTGATGAAGTCTGCGGTGGCGGAGCCGTACGGCTGCTCGCTCGTCGTGTGGGCGGTCATGGAGGCCTGCTTCAAGGGGTCGTGCGTCACGGGGCGGTCGATGGTTCCGATGGCGGTCATGCCGCAACAACCGGGTTCTTGCGCGGGCGGCCACGGGGGCGCTTCCGGGCTACGACGACACCCTGGACGAACAGCTCGCCACCCCAGACACCCCAGGGCTCGCGGCGCTCGAGCGCACCGGCGAGGCAGGCCTCGACCAGCGGGCAGGTGGCGCAGAGGGACTTGGCGTACTCGACGTCCGCGGGGGACTCGGCGAAGAAGACCTCGGGGTCGTAGGTACGGCAGGCGACGGGTACGCCGAGGTTCTCGATGGCGTCGTCGAGCGCGGTCAGCGCGGTGAGGGGAGTCAAGGTGGAGTCCTCCGGGACTGCGGGCGGGGAGATCGTCTGGGTCTGCGGTACGGACGGGGCGTGCGCTTCGAGTTGCACGGTGTTTTCTTCCTCGTCTTGGTTGGCTAGTCGTTCCGGCCGGGTTCGGCCGGGGGCGGCTGGTACCTGGTCTTGCCAGTCCCGAGGCTCCTTCGTGCCGTCGTCCCCGTTCGGGGACAAACAGAAGGGCCGCGGATCCCGGGTGGGGTTCCGCGGCCCTGAAGGCGCCGGCCTGATCTTGGAATCAGGCTGGATCACTCCAGGGTTCGAGCCCACGGAAGGCCCACATCAGGTGGTGCTGCTGCTTCGTCTGCTTCGTCTGCTGCGTCTTGAATCCGGCACTGGCGGCACCGGCTGCGGCCGCAAACCCATAGGCGCCATGCGCCTGGGCTTCCAGTACTGCCACCGGTGCCTGGGTCGGTCGCTCATTCCGCTCGCTCACAAGGCGCGCGGCGGGCGCGGCCAGCAGGGCGCGGCTGTCAGCGCAAATCGCAGACAGACCGGTACCCAGGAGCGGGAGGAGCGAGGAGGAGCCGAGCGTGCAGGAAGCGGCGACCGAGCGATCGGTCATTTTGGTGCTGGTGATGAAGCTGGTCACTGGTCTCGCCTCCTCTCGGCGTCTCGGGGACGGGGCCGGGGGCCTGTCCCATACGTATTCGGATAAGTACAGCACGGATCCGGAGCTTCGGAGAAGCCACCGTTTCCGTTGCTAAGAACCTATGGGGATTCGCTGGGCATGTGCAAACTATTTTTCCGACGAGTTTCTACGCGCCGTCAGCTTCCGCGCCCCCAGGCTCCTGACCTGCACAGATGGCCAGGACGTCGGCTCCGTACCGGTCGAGCTTACGGCCACCCACTCCAGAGATCATCGAGAGCTCGCCCTCCTCGGACGGTGCGGCCTCGGCGATCGCGACGAGCGTCCGGTCCGTGAACACGCAGTACGCGGGCAGTCCCTGCTCCTTCGCCTGGCCCGCGCGCCACTCCCGCAGCCGCTCGTAGAGGCCTTCGTCCATGTCGGACGGGCAGTCGTCGCAGCGCATCAGTTTCAGCTCGCCGGCCTCGGTCAGCGTCTTGCCGCACACCCGGCACAACGCCGGGCCGCGGCGGCTCCGCTTGCGGACCCCCCGCTCGGCCGGGGCGCCCGCGGCGCCCGCTCTGCCGCCCGGAGCCGCAGAGCCCGGCCGCAGCCCGTTCAGGAAGCGGCTGGGGCGCCGGGACGCCCGGCCGCCCGGAGCCCGGGAGAGCGCCCAGGACAAGGTCAGGTGCAGCCGCGCCCGCGTGACGCCGACATAGAGCAGCCGGCGTTCCTCCTCCACCTGCTCGTCGGTCTTGGCGTACGTGATCGGCACCATGCCGTCGGTCAGGCCGACGAGGAACACCGCGTCCCACTCCAGGCCCTTCGCCGCATGCAGCGAGGCGAGGGTGACGCCCTGGACGGTCGGGGCGTGCTGGGCGGCCCGGCGCTCGTCCAGCTCGACCGTCAGGTCCGCCAGGGTGGCTCCGGGCCGGCTCCGGGCGAAGTCCTCGGCGAGCCGGACCAGGGCGGCCACGGACTCCCACTGGTCGCGGACCGCGCCGGAGCCGGAGGGCGGCTCGCTGGTCCAGCCGGTGGAACTGAGCACGGCCCGGACCTGGGAGCCGAGTTCGACGACGTCGTCGAGCAGCGGGTCGTTCCCGCCGGAGCGGGCGGCGCCGCGCAGGGCGAGGATCGCCTTCTGCACCTCGCCCCGCTCGAAGAAGCGCTCGGCGCCGCGCAGCTGGTAGGGGACCCCGGCGTCGGCGAGGGCCTGCTCGTAGACCTCGGACTGGGCATTGATGCGGTAGAGCACGGCGATCTCGCCGGCCGGGACGCCCGCCGCGATCAGGTCCCGGATCCGGATGGCGACGCCCTCGGCCTCGGCGGGCTCGTCGGGGTACTCGGCGTAGAGCGGGTCGGGGCCGGGCTCGCGCTGGGAGACCAGCTCGAGGCGGTGTTCGGCGGCGCGGCCCTTGGCCTGGGCGAGGAGCCCGTTGGCGAGGTGCACCACCTGGGGGGTGGAGCGGTAGTCCCGGACCAGCTTGACCAGGGTGGCCTGCGGGTAGCGGGTGCGGAAGTTCAGCAGGTGGTCCGGGGTGGCCCCGGTGAACGAGTAGATCGTCTGGCTGGCGTCGCCGACGACGCACAGGCTGTCGCGCTCGCCGAGCCACAGGTCGAGCAGCCGCTGCTGGAGCGGGCTGACGTCCTGGTACTCGTCCACCACGAAGTGCTGGTACTGGGTGCGGATCTGTTCCGCGATGTCGTGCCGGTCCTGGAGGATGCCGACCGTGAGCAGCAGCACGTCCTCGAAGTCGATCATGCCGCGGTCACGCTTGAGCTGCTCGTACGTCCCGTAGATCTGGGCGATCTCCGCCATGTCCCGGGGGGCTTCGCGGCCCGCCTTGAGGGCGGCCGCCGGATAGTCGGAGGGCACGGTCTGGGTGACCTTCGCCCACTCGATCTCGCCGGTGACATCGCGCAGCTCACCGCGGTCGAGCCGGATGCGGCAGCGCGCGCCCGCCTCGGCGACCAGCTGGACCTTGCGCTCGACGAGCCGGGGCATCTCCCCGCCGATCGCCTTGGGCCAGAAGTAGTGGAGCTGGCGCAGGGCGGCGGAGTGGAACGTCCGCGCCTGCACCCCGCCCGCGCCGAGGGAGCGCAGGCGGCCGCGCATCTCGCCTGCGGCGCGGTTGGTGAACGTGACGGCCAGCACGCTCGCCGGCATCAGCTGGCCGGAGCGGACCCCGTAGGCGATGCGGTGGGTGATCGCCCGGGTCTTGCCCGTGCCCGCGCCCGCCAGCACACACACCGGCCCGCGCAGGGTCGTCGCGACCTCGCGCTGCTCCGGGTCCAGGCCCAGGAGCACCGCGTCGGCCGAGTCGGCTCCGGCAGGGAAGGATGAGAGGTGCGTTGCTGATGTCACCCCGCCATGCTGCCAGGTCTCCAGGGGCGCACGGGAAACTTGTCCACAGGGTGCGGGCATTCGTCGTACCGGCGTCCTTGACGTACGTGACGTACTTGACGTACCAGCCGTACCGCGGGTGCGGGAATGGCCCCGCGGTCCCGTACGTTCGAGTACTCGGACCACCCAGACCCCACAGAGGAGAGCGCAGCATGCAGGACACGGGTTCCGTCACGATGTACAGCACGACCTGGTGCGGCTACTGCCGCCGGCTGAAGACCCAGCTGGACCGGGAAGGCATCGCGTACAACGAGATCAACATCGAGCTGGACCCCGAGTCCGCGGCGTTCGTCGAGAAGGCGAACGGCGGCAACCAGACGGTTCCGACCGTCCTCGTGGTGTCTGCGGCCGGCACCGAGGCCGTCATGACGAACCCGAGCCTGGCCCAGGTCAAGCAGGCCCTCGCCGTCTGAGCCACAGCTCGGCGCGCTGCGTGAACAGAGCTGCGTGAACAGAAAGGCCCCCGCCGCGGCGGGGGCCTTCTGCTGTGTGAGAAGCCTTACGTCGTCCGGAGGCCCTGCGCCGTCCGTCCCACGCGCCTTACGCGAGCGGGCGCGGCAGCGGCTCTCCGTACCAGCGCTCGACCAGGCGGGCCGCGATGGAGATCCCCGACGGGGGCACCATCGCGCCCGACTCGAACGCCGCGCGCAGCTCATCGCGGGAGAACCAGCGGGCCTCCTGGATCTCCTCGCCGTCGACCGTGATCTCCGTGGTGGTGGCGCGCGCCGTGAAGCCCAGCATCAGGCTGTACGGGAACGGCCAGGGCTGGCTGGCGACGTACTCGACCTCGCCGATCCTGACGCCCGCCTCCTCCCACACCTCGCGAACGACCGACTGCTCGATCGACTCGCCCGGCTCCACGAACCCGGCCAGCGTCGAGAAGCGCCCCTCCGGCCAGTGCACCTGGCGGCCCAGCAGCGCGCGGTCCTGCTCGTCGGTGACCAGCATGATCACCGCCGGGTCGGTGCGCGGGTAGTGCTCGGCGCCGCAGCCCGGGCAGCGGCGGATGTGCCCGGCGGCCGCGACCACCGTGCGCTCGCCGCAGCGGGAGCAGAACCGGTGCATCCGCTGCCAGTTCTCCAGGGCCACCGCGTGCACCATCAGCCCGGCGTCGCGCGGGGACAGCAGCAGTCCGGCCTCGCGCAGGCCGGCCGCGCGGGCCGACTGGTCCATCCGGCCCGGCAGCGCGTCCTTCTGGAGCGCGAAGTACCGTACGCCGTCCTCGTCGGTGCCGAGGAAGTAGCGGTGCGTCTCGGTGACCGGGGCCTCGAAGGCCGGGGTCATCACGATCCCGGTCTCCCCGTCGGGGGTGTCGTCGATCAGGACCTGACCGCCGGAGACGACGAACACGCGCGTCGTCGGGTGGCTCCAGGCGGCGGCGAGCCAGGCCTCGTCGAGGCGGTGGTGCGCGGCGCGGTCGATTCCGCTGGGCGCGGTGAGCGAGATCGGCTGCTCGGTATGGGTGCTCACAGGTACTTCCAACTCCCCCGGTGGTGGGACAGGCAGGCTCAGTGACTCGTGACTCGGTACGTGCGGTGCGTGCGGTACGTGCGGTGCGTGCGGTACGTGCGGTGGTGCGTGCGGTGCGGTGGTGCGTGCTTGCGTCAGGCGGGCTTCCCGTGGTCGGCGGCCAGGTCGCCCCACAGGTAGGCGGCCGTCTCGACGCCCTTGAGGAGCAGGTCCAGCTCGACCTTCTCGTTCGGCGAGTGCCAGCCGTCGGACGGCACGGAGATGCCGAGGAACAGGACGGGCGCGTCCAGTACGTCCTGGAGGTCCGCCGCGGGTCCGGAGCCGCCCTCGCGGGTGAAGCGGACCTTCTCGCCGAAGGCGCGGCCCATGGCCCGTACGACGGACTGCAGCGCCGGGTGGTCCAGCGGCGTCAGGCACGGCCGGGTGGGGGCGCCGAAGACGATGGAGTGCCGGATCCCGTCCGGGATCCGCGCCGCGACCCAGTCCCGGACGGCCGCCTCGACCTCGTACGGGTCCTGCCCGGACACCAGGCGGAACGACAGCTTCAGGTGGGCGGAGGCGGGCACGATGGTCTTGCCGCCGGGGCCCTGGTAGCCGCCGCCGATGCCGTTGACCTCTGCGGTCGGACGGGCCCAGACCCGCTCCAGGGTGGAGTAGCCCTTCTCGCCCGCGGCCGCGTGCGACTTGGCCGTTCGCAGCCACTCGGACTCGTCGAACGGCAGCTCGGCGATCAGCGCCCGCTCCTCGTCCGTGAGTTCGGCGATGTTGTCGTAGAAGCCGGGGATGGTGACCCGCTCGTCGGCGTCGTGCAGCGCCGCGACCAGGCGGGCGGCGACGGTGGCCGGGTTGGGCACGGCCCCGCCGAAGGCGCCGGAGTGGATGTCCTGGTCCGGCCCGTGGAGGTCGATCTCGCAGTCGGCGACGCCGCGCATGCCGGTGCAGACGGTCGGGGTGGTCTCGGACCACATGCCGGTGTCGGAGACGATCACGACGTCGGCGGCGAGGCGCTCGGCCTCGCGCTCGACCAGGGCGCGGAAGTTCGGCGAGCCCGACTCCTCCTCGCCCTCGACGATCAGCTTGAGGTGCACGGCCGGGGCCTCGGCGCCGGTCGCGGCCAGGTGGGCGCGCACACCGAGGGTGTGGAAGAAGACCTGGCCCTTGTCGTCGGCGGCGCCGCGCGCGTACATCCGGCCGTCGCGGATCACCGGCTCGAACGGGTCGGTGTGCCAGCCGTCGGCGACGGCGGCGGGCTGCACGTCGTGGTGCCCGTAGACGAGGACGGTCGGGGCGTCCGGGTCGGCGCTCGGCCACTCGGCGAAGACGGCGGGCGCGCCGGGGGTCGGCCAGATCTCCGTGACCGGGAAGCCGGTCTCCTTGAGCTTGGCGGCGAGCCATTCGGCGCTGAGACGTACGTCGTCCGCGTGCTCGGGCTGGGCCGAGACGGACGGAATGCGCAGCCACTCGGCGAGATCGTCGAGGAAGGCGGCGCGGTGGGTCTCGATGTACGTGCGGACGACGCTGTCCGCCGGGGTTTCGCTCATGCCTATGAGCCTAACTGTCGGGTTGCCCGTCACTGTCCGTGTCCGGTTTGCCTTGGAGGATCCGCTCAAGACGGGCCCGGTCGGGAAGGTTGCGGGGCCGGATCACGCGGCCGCTGCGGACGTGGAGGAAGGCGACGGAGACCCGGTCGAGGGGCGTGCCGGTGGCTTCCGCCCAGGCCAGGCGGTAGACGGCGAGCTGGAGGGGGTCGGCCTCGGTGGTGCGGCCGGTCTTCCAGTCGACGATCTCGTACGAGTCGTCGTGGTTGCGGTACACGGCGTCGATCCGGCCGCGGATGACGCGGCCTGCCAGGGTGAGCTGGACCGGGACCTCCATGCGGTGGGGGGTGCGCTCGGCGTACTCGCTCCGCTCGAAGGCGGCCTTGAGGGAGTCGAGGTCGGCCTCGTCGGCGATCTCCTGATCGGAGCCGGGCAGCTCGGTGGCGGGGTCGAGGACGTCGAGGAGCGGCAGCGGGAGCTCGTCGAACCGGGATTCGACCCAGGCGTGGAAGCGCGTGCCCTGGCGTGCCGCGGGCTGCGGGGGCTTGGGCATGGGGCGGGCGAGGTCGCGGGCGAAGCCCTGCTCGTCCGCGGCGAGGCGCAGGAGCTGGCTGGCGGAGAGGGCGGCCGGGAGCTCGACGTCGCGCACGGCGGCGCGGGCACGCCGGAGCTCGCCCTCGAGGGCGTCGAGATCCCGATCCCAGGAGGCGACGGCCCGGGCCTCCTCGGACGTGAGGCCGGCTGCTGCCGCGGTGCCCCGGGCTCCGGCTCCACGGGCCGGGCGCCCGCCCCGGCTCCGGCCCCCGGGCGGGGTCGGGCCCGCGGCGTGCGCGTCCGGTCCCTCCGGGGGTTCGGCGAAGTCCCAGTCGTCGCCATCGGGCCACAGGTCGTCGTCATACCGATCGGGGAGGTCCGCCTCGGTGCGGGCGTGCGGGACGGCCGGGGCGGTGGCCGGGGCGGTGGCCGGGGCGGCCCAGGCCTCGTCCGCCGCCCACAGGTCGGCGTCGGCAGGGGCGGGTTCGTCCGCGTACGACGGGTCCTCGCAGTCCGGGGGCCAGACGTAGGGGTCCGGGGCCGGGGTGGCCAGGTGGGACTCGACCAGGGCCGCCGCCGCGCGGCGCAGGGCCAGCGAGTCGGGGTCCAGGGGCAGGGGCCAGGACCGGTCCGGGGTGGACTCCGTGGCGAGGGAGGGGTTCTCCGCGTCCGGGTCCGGTTCCTCCGCCCAGGCTTCGATCTCGCCGTGGCCCGCCAGGCAGTGGTCGTAGAGCGAGGACAGGAAGGGCGACGGGCCGCGGCGCTTCTTCTGCGTCGGGCCCCACCAGTGCGCCGAGGCCAGGAGGAGCGAGCGGGGGCGGGTGAACGTCACGTAGCCCAGGCGGAGTTCCTCCACCGCCTTGTGCTCCTTCAGCGCGGCCTTGAAAGACTTCAGGCCCGCCGAGGTCCACGCCGGATCGGCCGGGAGGGTGGCCGCGTCGCCGCGCAGGCCGTACGGCAGGACCTTGGCGTACGAGGTCCACGGCTCCGGGGCCTTCTCCTTCGGGAACGAGCCCGCGGACAGGTCGGGGACGACCACCACGTCCCACTCCAGCCCCTTGGACTTGTGGGCGGTGAGCACCTTCACCGTGTTCTCCCCGCCGGGGAGGGCGTGGTCCAGGCCCTTCTCGTACTGGACCGCCGTGCGGAGGAAGCCGAGGAAGGCCAGCAGGGACGCCTCGCCGTCCAGCGACGCGAAGCCCGCCGCGACGTCCAGGAAGCCGGACAGCGACTCGCGGCGCCGGGCCGCCAGCGCGTGCGGCGACGCCGACAGCTCCACGTCCAGGCCGGTCGCGGCCAGCACCCGGTGCAGTACGTCCATCAGCGGGTCGGCGAGCGAACGCCGCAGGTCGCGCAGCTCCTGCGCCAGGTGCGCGAAGCGGACCCTGGCCGCCGGGGAGAACGGCAGGTCGTCCGCGGACGACCCCGGCCCGGAACCGTCCAGGAACGTCTCCAGCGCGTCCGCCAGCGAGACGATCTCCGCCGGGTCCACGCCCTCCACGGCCGCCGCGAGGCGCTCGTCCGGGTCCACCTCTCCCGGCGCGCGGCCGATCAGCTGCCGCGCCCGGCGGCCCAGCAGGGCCAGGTCGCGGGCGCCGATCCGCCAGCGCGGGCCGATGAGGAGCCGGACCAGGGAGGCGTTGGCCCCCGGGTCCTGGAGCACCTCGCACACCGCGACCAGGTCCGCGACCTCCGGCAGGTGCAGCAGCCCCGACAGCCCCACGACCTCCACCGGCACGTCCCGGGCCACCAGTACGGCCTGGATCTGCGCGAAGTCCCGCGCGGACCGGCACAGCACCGCGATCTCGCGCGGCTCCGTCCCCGTACGGACCAGGTGCGCGACCGAGTCCGCGAGCCACTCCAGCTCCTGCGCGTGCGTGTCCAGCAGGGCGCAACGGACCGTGCCGGCCTGCTCCTCCCCCGGCGCCGCGCGCAGCGCTTCGACACCCTCGTGCATCGAGCGCAGCGGGGCGGCGAGCTCGTTGGCCAGGTCGAGGAGGCGGCCGCCGCTGCGCCGGTTCTCGCTGAGCGAGAACCGGGTGGCGGGGCTGCCGTCGGCGTGCGGGAAGTGCTCGGGGAAGTCGTCCAGGTTGGCCACGGACGCACCGCGCCAGCCGTAGATCGCCTGGCAGGGGTCGCCGACGGCGGTCACGGCGTGCCCGCTGCCGCCGCCGAACAGGCCGGAGAGCAGGAGCCGCTGGGCCACGGAGGTGTCCTGGTACTCGTCGAGCAGGACCACCCGGAACTCCTCGCGCAGCAGCGCCCCGACCTCGGGCCGGGTGGTGGCGAGCTGCGCGGAGAGGGCTATCTGGTCGCTGAAGTCGAGCAGGTCGCGGGAGCGTTTGGCGGCGCGGTAGCGCTCGGTCAGCTCCAGCAGCTCGAGGCGGCCGCGCACGGCCTCGGGGACCTTGCGCAGGTCGTCGTTGGTGAGCCTGGTGGTGGCGAGGGTGTCGAGGAGGTCCGTGTCGTACGCGCGCAGTTCGGCCGGGGTGACCAGGTGCTCGGAGAGCTCGCCGTCGAGTGCGAGCAGGTCGCTGACCAGGTCGGGGACGGATTTGGTGAGCGCCGGGTACGGGCCGGGGGCCTCGCGCAGCACGCGCGCGGCGAGCTGGAAGCGGGTGGCGTCGGCGAGCAGCCGGGCGCTGGGCTCCAGGCCGATGCGCAGACCGTGGTCCTTCAGGAGCTGGCCGGCGAAGGCGTGGTACGTGGAGATGCGCGGCTCGCCGCCCGCCGCGTCGGCCTCGGCGGTGGGGGTCCCCCCGGCGAAGCCGGGGGGAGAAGGGTCCGGGTCGCTGATGCCGGCCCGCGCGAGGGCCTTGCGTACGCGCTCGGCGAGCTCGCCGGCGGCCTTGTTGGTGAAGGTCAGGCCGAGGACCTGCTCGGGCGCGACCGCTCCGGTGCCGACCAGCCAGACCACGCGGGCGGCCATGACCGTGGTCTTGCCCGAGCCGGCGCCGGCCACGATGACCTGCGGGGCGGCCGGGGCGGTGATGCATGCCAGCTGTTCGGGCGTGAAAGGGATGCCGAGGAGCTCCTTGAGCTGCTCGGGGTCGGTGAGGACGGACGGACGCGCGGACACGTGAAGAGGCTAGCCGGACCCACGGACACTCCCGGCCGCCGTCTCACCGGCCGGTCGGTCGCGGGCCGGAGACCGCAGGCCCAGCGGTTCCGGCCGTGTGACTCACTCCACCGTCTGGCGGCCCTCCGGGCGCGCGCTGCACGAGCTGCGGAAGGAGCAGTGGTCGCATTGCTTGCCGGTGGCGGGCGCGAAGCGCTCGTCCAGTACCCGGCCGGCGGCGGTGGCGAGCAGGTCGCCGACCCATTCGCCGTTCAGCGGCTGCTGCGCCTGGATCCTGGGCACCGCGTCGCCGCCGTCGCGCTGGGCGGCGCCCTGGCGCAGCTGCACCAGCTCGGCGCCGCCCGCGTCGGGGCGCAGCCCGTCGAAGACCTCGTCGACGGCGCCTTCGCGGACGGCGAGCTGGTACACGGCGAGCTGGGGGTGCCGCGCGACCTCGTCCTTCGTGGGCGCGGCCTTGCCGGTCTTGAAGTCGACGACGTACGCACGCCCCTGGGGGTCCGATTCGACCCTGTCCATGGAACCCCGGATCCGGACGGCGTAGTCGCCCGCTTCGAGCGTGACGTCGAACGCGTGCTCCGTGGCCACGGCCGCCCTGCCCGCGCGGTCGGTGGTGTGCCAGCGCAGGAAGCGCTCCAGGGCGGCGCGGGCGTTGTCCTTCTCCTGGCGGGATTTCCAGGGGGCGTCGAAGGCGAGGGCGTCCCAGACGGAGTCGAGGCGTTCCATCAGGACGGCGAGGTCGGCGGGGGTGCGGCCGGAGGCGACCTCGTCGGCGAGGACGTGGACGACGTTGCCGAAGCCCTGGGCGGCGGTGGAGGGGGCGTCGGCCTTGACCTCGCGGCCCAGGAACCACTGGAGGGAGCAGGTGTTGGCGAGCTGGTCCAGGGCGCTGCCGGAGAGGGCGACGGGCCGGTCCCGGTCGCGCAGCGGGACGCTGCTGCGGGTGGGCTCGTACAGACCCCACCAGCGCTGCGGGTGCGCGGCGGGGACCAGCGGGCGGTCGTCCTCGTCGGTGAGCGCGGCGAGGCGGGCGAGCCGGCGGGCGGCGGCGTCACGGAGCGCGGGCGAGGCCTCGGGGTCGACGGTGGTGGCACGCAGCTCGGCGACGAGCGCGGGGACGGCGAGGGGGCGGCGGGGGCGGCCGGTGACGTCCTTGGGGGTGACGCCGAGCTCGGTGAGGAAGCGGGAGGGCTGGTCGCCGTCCTCGGCGGGGGCCTTGACGGCGGTGACGACGAGGCGGTCGCGGGCGCGGGTGGCGGCGACGTAGAAGAGGCGGCGCTCCTCGGCGAGGAGCGCGCCGGGGGGGAGGGGCTCGGCGAGGCCGCCGTGGCCGATGCGGTCGGCTTCGAGGAGGGAGCCGCGGCGGCGCAGGTCGGGCCAGAGCCCTTCCTGTACGCCGGCCACGACGACGAGGCGCCACTCCAGGCCCTTGGAACGGTGGGCGGTCATGAGGCGGACGGCCTCGGAGCGGGTGGCGCGGGTGGTGAGGGTGTCGGCGGCGATGTCCTCGGCCTCGAGCTGTTCGAGGAAGTTGAGGGCGCCGCGGCCGCCGGTGCGCTCCTCGGCGCGGGCGGCGGTGTCGAAGAGCGCGCAGACGGCGTCGAGGTCGCGGTCGGCGTTGCGGCCGGCCGCGCCGCCGCGGCGGGCGCCCCGCTCCAGCCGCTGGGGCCAAGGGGTGCCCTCCCAGAGGGTCCAGAGGGCCTCTTCGGCGGTGCCGCCTCCCTGGAGGAGCTCGCGGGCCTTGCGCAGGAGCAGGCCGAGTCGCTGTGCTCCGCGGGCGTAAGCGGGGTCGTGGGCGGTGAGCCGTTCCGGCTCGGCGAGGGCGCGCGCGAGCAGGACGTCGGACGGGGCCGGCACCTTGATGCCGGCGGCCCGCTCCTCGTCGCGCAGGGCCCGCCCGAGCCGCCGCAGATCGGCGGCATCCATCCCGCCGAGCGGCGAACTCAGCAGCGCGAGCGCCGCCTCTACCCCGACCCACCCTTCGCCTGCGGCGGGCTCGGACTCGGCGCCGTCGCCTGCGGCGGGCTCGGAGTCCGGGCCGATGCCGTGGCCGGGCAGGCCGAGGTCGGGCAGGCCGAGGTCGGCCGTGTCCGCGGGTGCGGATGCCGGGGCCGCCGAGGGCTCGTGGTCGGCGGTGGCCGGGGTGGCGGCTGTGCGGAGGGCTGTGAGGAGGGGGGCTATTGCCGGTTCGTGGCGCAGGGGGGTGTCCGAGCCGTCCGTTTCCGCCGGGACGCCCGCCGAGATCAGGGCGCGGCGCATCGCCGGGAGGGTGCGGCCGCCCGCGCGGACCAGGACGGCCATGTCCTGCCACGGCACGCCGTCCTCCAGGTGCGCCCGGCGCAGGATGTCGGCGATGTTGTCCAGCTCGGCCCCGGCCGTGGGGTACGTGAACACCTCCACCCCGCCGCCCTCCCGGACCGGGGCCAGGGCACGGTGGGCGCGGACCGCGGCCGACGGGAGGCGCGGGACCGGCATGCGGGACGTCAGCAGGCGGGTCGCCGCGAGGAGGTTCGCGCCCGAGCGGCGGCCCACCGTCAGGGCGTGCACCGCCGCGCCCGGGAAGGAGCCCTCGAAGTCCAGGGTGTTGTTGATGTCGGCGCCGCGGAAGGCGTAGATCGACTGGTCCGGGTCGCCGAACGCGACCAGGGTGCCCGCCGGCCCGGCCAGTGCCCGCAGCAGGCGCAGCTGGGAGGCGTCCGTGTCCTGGTACTCGTCCACGTAGATCACGTCGTAGGAGTGAGCCAGGGAAGGCGTGCGCTCCGCCAGCAGGACCGCTCGGTGCACGAGCTCCGCGTAGTCCAGCGTGCCCTGCATGTCGAGGACGTCCAGGTACTCGGAGAGGAACGCGGCCGCCGCCTTCCAGTCCGGGCGGCCCAGCCGGGTCGCGAACGCGTCGAGCGCCGTCGGACCGAGGCCCAGCTCGCGGGCACGGGCGAGCACGGCGCGGACCTCGTCCGCGAAGCCGCGCGTGGTCAGCGCGGCCCGCAGGTCGTCCGGCCAGCGGATGGACCGGATGTGGCGCTGGCCCTCCAGCAGGGTGCGGACCGTCACGTCCTGCTCCGGTCCGGACAGCAGGCGCAGCGGATCCGCGAACAGGTCGGTGTCCTGGTGGGCGCGGACCAGCCCGTAGCAGAAGGAGTGGAACGTGGTGGCTTGCGGAGCCCGCGCCCCGCCGAGCCGCAGGGCGGCCCGGTCGCGCAGCTCCACGGCCGCCTTGCGGCTGAAGGTGAGGATCAGGATCCGGGCGGGGTCCGTCCCGGCTTCGACACGGGCCGCGGCCGCCTCGACCAGTGTGGTCGTCTTCCCGGTACCCGGTCCGGCCAGGACGAGAAGCGGTCCGCCGGTGTGATCAACCACCGCCTGCTGCGCTGCGTCCAGAACAGGGGGATCCACCCGTTCCGGCCCGGTGCGCACGAGGCGGTACGCGTCAGGGGTCCGCGTACGCCGCCGCTCGGAGCGGTCGGATGGAGAGGTGATCACGTGGGGTGCCGGTCCAGGTCCTGGTGGGTCTGCGGTTGCTGCGGTTGCTGCGCTCGCTGCGGGTTCCGCGGCCGCTGCCGCGCTCGCCGAAGAGGCAACGCTACGGCAACCGGCGGGTCCCGCGCAGTTCCCCGAGGTCCGGGCAGGGAGGCCGCGGCAGCCCTCACCGGTCCCCCGTACCGTCGCCCGTACGGGCGCTCGACCGCCCGCCCTGGCCGCGCATGGACGAAGCTGTCAGATGTGACCCTCGTCCCGTGCGGCGCGCCCCTCCAGCCCGTCCCAGCGCGCCCGCGGCATGTTCAGCCGGGCCTCGCCGTCGGCGGTCAGACGCAGCGGGGTGGCCTCGGCGCGGTAGTGCTCCAGGGCCCGGTGCTCGCTGCCGGGCAGCGGCCGTCCGTCCGCCCTGACCACCCGCCACCAGGGCACGGCTCCCCCGTACAGGGCCATCACGCGCCCGACTTGGCGCGGTCCGCCCTCGCCGAGCCATTCGGCGACGTCCCCGTACGTCATCACCCGGCCGGGCGGAATCCGTTCGGCCGCCTCCAGCACCCGCTCCGCGTACGCGGGCAGCTCTTCGCTCATTGCGCCCATGGTGCCGTACATCACGGTCCGGTTCCCGGAAGGTTTCCTTCCGTACCGGCGCGCACCCTGATGCCCCGCCCGCCGGTCGGTCCGTGCCACCATCTTCCGGGCGGTGACTGGTGATACGTGATCAAGAAGAGACGGATGTGACGACGAAGGAGCAGGGTGTGAGCCCTCCGGACGGCGCGGCTGAGGACGACGGCACGCGCCCGGACCCGCGTCCCGGGAAGCTCCCCGACGAGCTCCCCGGCCGGGCCGCACCCGAACCCGGGACAGGAGCCGCACCCGAACCCGGTCCCCGGGCCCGGGCCAGCTCCGGAGCCGGGGCCGAAGCCGGAGCCGGGGACCAGCCCGACGCGGCGGGCTCCGAGGGGCCGCACGGGCGCGCCTCCGCGTCCGCCGACCAGGTCGAGGTCGACGAGCCGCTGCTCGCCGCCCGTGTCCACCGGCCGTCCGACCTCGTACGCCTCCTCGTCGGCATCCTCGGCATCGCCGTCGTCCTCGGCATCGCCGCCTTCGCGCACCGCACAACCGCCGGCCTCGAGGCCGACATCTCCCAGGGCACCGGCGCCGCACCCGATCTGCTGATCAAGGTCGCCGGGCTGGTGTCCAGCATCGCCGTGCTGCTGGTACCCGTCGCCTTCGCCATCGAGCGGCTGATCAAGCGCGACGGGCTGCGCATCGCCGACGGCGTGCTCGCCGCCGTCCTCGCGCATGGCGTGACCCTGGCCACCGACCTGTGGGTCTCCCAGGCCGCCTCCGACACCATTCAGGACGCCCTCACCCGTCCCACCAGCGCCGGCGGCCCCATCACCGACCCGGTGCACGGCTACCTCGCGCCCGTCATCGCGTACATGACCGCCGTCGGCATGACCCGCAGGCCGCGCTGGCGGGTCGCGCTGTGGGTGGTGCTGCTGCTCGACGCCTTCGCGATGCTGGTGAGCGGGTACACCACGCCGTTCTCGATCATCCTGACCGTGCTGATCGGCTGGAGCGTCGCGTACGGGACCCTGTACGCCGTCGGCTCGCCGAACGTCCGCCCCACCGGGCAGACCCTCCTCGCCGGCCTGCGCCGGGTCGGCTTCAAGCCGGTCAGCGCCATGCGCGCGGAGCTCCCGGACGGCGCCGACGCCTCGGAGGTCAGCGACCGGGGCCGCCGGTACCACGTCACGCTGGAGGACGGCCCGCCGCTCGACGTCACCGTCGTCGACCGCGAGCAGCAGGCCCACGGGTTCTTCTACCGGGTCTGGCGCCGGCTCACCCTGCGCGGTATCACGACGCGGCGCAGCCTCCAGTCGCTGCGCCAGGCCCTGGAGCAGGAGGCGCTGCTCGCGTACGCGGCCATCGCGGCCGGGGCCAACGCTCCGAAGCTGATCGCCACCTCCGAGCTCGGCCCGGACGCCGTGATGCTCGTGTACGAGCACCTGGACGGCCGGCCCCTCGACGCGCTCGCCGACGAGGAGATCACCGACGAACTGACCCGCAGCACGTGGAAGCAGGTACGGGCCCTCCAGTCGCGGCGGATCGCGCACCGGCGGCTCACCGGCGACGCGCTCGTGGTGGATCGTTCCGGCAATCTCGTCCTCACCGACCTGCGCGGCGGCGAGATCGCGGCCGGCGACCTGGTGCTCCGGATGGACATCGCACAGCTGCTGACCACGCTCGGCCTGCGGATCGGCGCGGAGCGCGCGGTGGCCTCGGCGGTGTCGGTGCTCGGCCCGGACGCGGTGGCGGACTGCCTGCCGCTGCTCCAGCCGATCGCGCTGAGCCGCTCCACCCGGGCGACGCTGCGCAGGCTGGCCCGGGAGCGGGCCGACCGGCAGCGGGAGGCCGTACTGGAGTCCTCTCGGGCGGCGAAGGCTGCGCGCGAGGCGGCTGCGGAGGAAGCGAAGCCGGACAAGCCCGGCAAGCCGGGCGGCAAGGCCGGAGGCAAATCGGCGGCGACCACGGCCGCGGAGAAGAAGGCCGAGAAGAAGGCGCTGGACGACGCGCTCGACGGGGCCCGCGAGGAGGACCTGCTGAGCCAGATCCGCCAGCAGGTGCTGCTGATCCGCCCGCAGGCGCCGGTGGAGCCGGCCCGGCTGGAGCGGATCCGGCCACGCACTCTGGTGTCGTTCATCGCGGGTGCGTTCGGTGCGTACTTCCTGCTCACGCAGCTGGCGCACGTGGACTTCGCGACGATCGTCGGCGAGGCGCAGTGGGGCTGGGTGGGGGCCGCGCTGGCCTTCTCGGCGCTGACCTACTTCGCGGCGGCGATGAGCCTGCTGGGCTTCGTACCGGAGCGGGTGCCGTTCCTGCGGACGGTGGTCGCGCAGGTGGCGGGGTCCTTCGTGAAGCTGGTGGCGCCGGCGGCGGTCGGCGGTGTCGCGCTGAACACGCGGTTCCTGCAGCGGGCCGGGATCCGGCCGGGGCTGGCGGTGGCCAGCGTGGGTGCCTCGCAGCTGTTCGGGCTGGCGAGCCACATCCTGCTGCTGCTGGCGTTCGGCTACCTGACGGGCACCGAGAAGACCCCGGAGATGACCCCGTCCCGGACGGTCATCGCGGGTCTGCTCACGGTGGCGGTGCTGGTGCTGGTGGTGACGGCGGTGCCGTTCCTGCGGAAGTTCGTGGCGACGCGGGTGCGGGCGCTGTTCGCGGGTGTCGTGCCGCGCATGCTGGACGTGCTCCAGCGGCCGCAGAAGCTCATGACGGGCATCGGCGGCATGCTGCTGCTGACCGGCTGCTTCGTGATGTGCCTGGACGCGTCGATCCGGGCGTTCGGGGGCGGCCAGGCCATCAGCTACGCGAGCATCGCGGTGGTCTTCCTGGCGGGCAACGCACTGGGCTCGGCGGCGCCGACCCCGGGCGGTATCGGCGCCGTGGAGACGACGCTGACGCTGGGCCTGATCGCGGCCGGGCTGGACAAGGAGGTCGCCATCTCGGCGGTGCTGCTGTTCCGCCTGATGACGTTCTGGCTGCCGGTGCTGCCGGGGTGGATTTCGTTCAACTACCTGACCCGCAAGGAAGCCATTTAGCTCCACGGGGGTCTGCGGTGCCGGGTCGCGGCCGCGGGGGCTGCCGCGGCGGGGGCGCGGGCGGCGCCGTTGCGCGCCCCCGGCTGCCCGCGCTTCCGGGGCCCGCCCCGAACGCCGGCGGGGCCGGAATCTGCCCGGCGCCCGAAGGCCGGGGCCCGGGCAGGGCCCGGGGAAACGCTGAAGGAACCGCCCGGACCGCCAACTGATCCGCACGGCGGCCCGCGAAACGCTCTCCCCTCCCTGACGCCGTCTCAATATGTGCGCGGGGCGACCCGGCCGGCCGCCTGGCCGCCGAGACGGACTTCGACGGCCGCACCCTCACGTACGGCTACGACGGCGCCGGCCGCCTCAGCGCACGCACCAACGCGGTGGGCAAGACCACGACGTACGAGCACAACGTGCTCGGCTGACCCGCACGCTGAACCCGTCGCTCTCCCTCACCCACGAGTACGACGACATGGGCCGCCGGACCGTGCAGTCGGTCGTCGGCCAGGACGGGCGGACCCTCCAGCGCCGCGGCTACAGCTACCGGGCGGACGGCTACCTCTCCGGCATCGACGACTCGCTGACCGGCCCCCGCACCTTCACCCTCGACACGGCGGCCCGCGTCACGGCAGTGGATGCCGCGTCCTGGTCGGAGCGGTACGCCTACGACGAGGCCGGCAACCAGACGCACGCCTCGTGGCCGACCCGCCACCCGGGCGCAGAGGCCCAGGGCGAGCGCACGTACACGGGCACCCACATCACCCATGCGGGCTCGATCCGGTACGAGCACGACGCGTTGGGCCGCGTCGTCCTCCGCCAGAAGACCCGCCTGTCCCGCAAGCCGGACACGTGGCGCTACGAATGGAACGCGGAAGACCAGCTGACGGCGGTCACCACCCCGGACGGCACCCGCTGGCGGTACACGTACGACCCCCTGGGCCGCCGCACCGCCAAGCGACGCCTGTCGGAAGGCGGCACGGTGGTCGAAGAAGTCCTCTTCACCTGGGACGGCACCACCCTCTGCGAACAGACGACCGGCGGTGTCACGGTCACCTGGACCCACCAGGGCCTCCACCCCCTCACCCAGACGGAACGCCTCGACCAGGACGAGGTGGACGACCGCTTCTTCGCGATCGTCACCGACCTGGTCGGCACCCCGACCCAGCTCCTGGCCGAGGACGGCACGACGGCGTGGCGCACCCGCAGCACCCTGTGGGGCACCACAACCTGGAACCGCGACGCGACGGCCTACACCCCGCTCCGCTTCCCGGGCCAGTACTACGACCCGGAGTCCGGCCTCCACCACAACTACTTCCGCACGTACGACCCCGAATCGGCCCGCTACCTCTCACCCGACCCCCTGGGCCTCACCCCGGCCCCGAACCCCACCGCGTACATCCCCAACCCCCACACGTGGTCGGATCCTCTCGGCCTGGCACCGTGCCCGCAAATTGACGGGCGGAAACTCGATTACCTATTCGACAGCAACATCAAGACCGACGCCCATAACACCCCGAGGGCAAATCAGAACGCACAGCAACTGAAGAGCATCGGATTTGGCGACACCCCCGCATCGCGCGAGTACGTCCACAATCACCTGGTGAAAGCCGCACAGAACGGCTTCGAACGAACCTTCAGTAACGAATGGGGGGAGTTTGGCGAAACGCATTCTGTCATAATGGGCCCTAACGGAATAAGGGGGGTTGAATCAACATGGCAGATCATGCCTGACGGAACCCTGAGGTTCTCCACCGCTATTTTCAAGGGAGGCAAATGGTGGACCAACATCGAGCCCCCACCGGCAAGGTAGGCCTTCAGCCGTCACACACGAGGAGTTTGGATCAATGGCTGGCCAGTTCGTGACGCCCGACCCACAAGATTTCGTCAACACATTCGGCGTGGAGCCTGTCATTACCGACGAAACCGTCCGAACCCTCAGCTTCTTCGACGTTACCGGCGAGAAACTCGATTTTTCCTATGACGCGATCGGCAGGTCGGTTTCACTGACCTGGCATCCCGCTGGAGGGAAAATCGCGGTCCGGAATTTCCGGGAAGGTGCGACCCTGCTCCGGATCATCGATCGCCCGGACGCCTCCAGGATTGTTGTGGATTTCAGCACACAGGACACCATCGGACAGTTGGACATTCAAATTTTCCCCCGCGTGGAGATCTCAGAACGAACCCTTCTCTGCTGAGAACCAACCTCCTGTCCTTGGTGGGTACCCAGCACTCCGCTCCGGCCGCGAATCGGCATACCCGAACGAGTCGGCGGGGGCGCGGGCGCGCCGGAAGTACGCGAGTCCGCTTGCCCGCAGGGACAGCAGCCATCTCGTGGTCGCCATCGATTCCCTGCTGTACCCCGGTCCCGACTACCGGGCCGAAGTCGCCGCGCTCGCGATGGACGGTTGGGCCCATCAGAGTTCCGCTTCGACTGGGGCCCGGTGTCGTGCCCTTCTGTGCCGGTCTGCCGCGCTGAGCTGCTGCTCGACCCGAATGGGTCAGCGCGGGGGCGAGGGGGCTGAGGGGGTCGCAGGATGGGGGCATGGGTCGAAACGTGGTGCGGGGTGCCGTGGCCGTGGTGGCTGCCCTTGGGCTGGCCGGGGTCAGTGGGTGTTCCGACAGTGGTGAGGGCAAGCCCGAGGCCGGCGGGACCAAGGGGGCCGCGCCGCTCAAGTGGGGGGAGTGCGAGGCGCCCACCGTCGCCCAAGGCGGCGGGCAGGCGCCGCCCAAGGACTGGGAGTGCGCCACGCTCCACGTGCCCCTCGACTACGCCAAGCCCGAGGGCGAGACCATTCCGCTCGCGCTGATCCGGGCCAAGGCGCGGGACAAGGACAAGCGGCTCGGGTCGCTCGTGTTCAACTTCGGCGGGCCCGGGGGGTCCGGGATCAGTACGCTGCCCGGCGCCGCCAAGGAGTACGAGGCCCTCCGCTCGCGGTACGACCTCGTGAGCTTCGACCCGCGCGGCGTCGGCCGCAGCGCCCCCGTCCGGTGCGAGGACGACAAGCAGCTCGATGCCTACTACTCCCAGGACTCGAGTCCCGAGACACCGGCCGAGGAGAAGGCCTTCGTCGGCAACATCGACAAGTACCAGCAGGCCTGCAAGGACAACTCCGGCCACCTGCTGCCGTACGTCGGCACCGAGAACGCCGCCCGCGACCTCGACCGGATCCGCCAGGCCCTCGGCGACGACAAGCTGAACTACTTCGGGATCTCCTACGGAACCGAGCTCGGCGGGGTCTACGCCCACCTCTTCCCGAAGAACGTCGGCCGGGCCGTCTTCGACGCCGTCGTCGACCCGACGAACACCTCCGAGGAGGGGGCACTCGGCCAGGCCAAGGGGTTCCAGCTGGCCCTCGGCAACTTCGCACAGGACTGCGTGAACCGCGGCGACGAGTGCCGGCTCCAGGGCAGCACCGCCAAGGAGATCGAGGACAACATCATCAAGCTGCAGAAGAGCCTGGCCGACAAGCCCATCCCCGGCATCGGCGGCCGGATGCTCACCGACTCCGCCGCGACCAACGGCATCGCGCAGGCCCTGTACTCCCAGGAGCTGTGGCCGCTGCTGGAGCAGGGGCTGGACGAGGCCGACGGCGGGCAGGGGCAGCTGCTGATGGCGCTGTCCGACTCGCTCAACGGCCGCGACCAGCAGGGGCACTACAGCAACATCGGCGCCGCCAACACGGCGATCAACTGCGCCGATTTCAAGGACCGGTTCACTCTCGCGCAGACGAAGGCGAAGCTGCCCGGCTTCCGTGCCGCGTCCCCCGTCTTCGGGGACTTCCTCGGCTGGGCCCTGATGAGCTGCACCGACTGGCCGGTCCCCGGCGCCTGGGAGACCCCGGACGTCTCCGCCCCCGGATCGGCACCCATCCTGGTGATCGGCAACACCGGGGACCCGGCCACCCCGTACGAGGGCGCCCGCAAGATGGTGGAGCGGCTCGGCCCCGGCGTCGGCGTGGAGCTCACGTACAAGGGTGAGGGGCACGGCGCGTACAACAGCGGCGACAAGTGCGTGCAGCAGGCGGTGAACTCCTACCTGCTGGACGGGAAGGTGCCGGCCGCCGACACGGTCTGTACCCCTTCGCAGAACCCCTCGGGGACGCCCGTGGCACCGGAGCCCCCGCCGCAGGGCGCCTGAAGCACGCGGGGCGTCTGACACACGGAGGGGCCGTTCCGCAGCTGCGCGGAACGGCCCCTCCGGGACGTGACTAGTAGACCGGCTTCTCGGGCTCGATCTGGTGGACCCAGCCGATCACGCCGCCGCCGACGTGGACCGCGTCCGCGAAGCCCGCGGACTTCAGGACCGCGAGGACTTCCGCACTGCGGACACCCGTCTTGCAGTGCAAGACGATGCGCTTGTCCTGCGGGAGGTCCTGCAGGGCGGTGCCCATCAGGAACTCGCCCTTGGGGATCAGCTTCGCGCCGGGGATCGAGACGATCTCGTACTCGTTGATCTCGCGGACGTCGATGATCTCGATCGGCTCGTCGTTGTCGATCCACTCCTTGAGCTGCTTCGGAGTGATCGTGGAGCCGAGCGCCGCCTCCTGCGCCTCCTCCGACACGACGCCGCAGAAGGCCTCGTAGTCGATGAGCTCGGTGACCGTCGCGTTCGGACCGCACACCGCGCAGTCGGGGTCCTTGCGGACCTTGACCTGGCGGTACTGCATCTCCAGGGCGTCGTAGATCATCAGGCGGCCGACCAGCGGCTCGCCGACGCCGGTGAGGACCTTGATGGCCTCCGTCACCTGGATGGACCCGATGGACGCGCAGAGCACGCCCAGCACGCCGCCCTCGGCGCAGCTCGGGACCATGCCCGGCGGCGGGGGCTCCGGGTACAGGCAGCGGTAGCACGGCCCGTGCTCGGACCAGAAGACCGAGGCCTGGCCGTCGAAGCGGTAGATCGAGCCCCACACGTACGGCTTGTTCAGCAGTACGCACGCGTCGTTGACGAGGTAGCGCGTGGCGAAGTTGTCCGTGCCGTCGACGATGAGGTCGTACTGGCTGAAGATCTCCATCACGTTCTCGGCCTCGAGCCGCTCTTCGTGAAGGACCACGTTGACGTACGGGTTGATGCCCAGCACGCTGTCGCGGGCGGACTCGGCCTTCGAGCGGCCGATGTCCGACTGGCTGTGGATGATCTGGCGCTGCAGGTTCGACTCGTCGACCTCGTCGAACTCCACGATGCCCAGCGTGCCCACACCGGCCGCGGCCAGGTACATGAGGGCGGGGGAGCCGAGGCCGCCCGCGCCCACGGCCAGCACCTTGGCGTTCTTCAGGCGCTTCTGGCCGTCCATCCCGACATCCGGGATGATCAGGTGGCGGGAGTACCGACGGACCTCGTCAACGGTGAGCTCAGCAGCTGGCTCGACCAGGGGTGGCAGCGACACAAGGACTCCGTAGATGGGAAAGTCTGAACGGTGGTTCTCCCCGTAACACTGCCACGCCCTTCTTCATTCCGAGACACCCGGTCCGATCCGCGAGACGATTTCGTCCCAGTACGCGGGCATCGAGGCCCACGGATCCCGCCCGGCGGCGCCTGGCCGGTCGGTGAACCAGACCGTTCCCGCGCCCTGCCAGCGGGCGATCCGGACGGCCTCCTCCAGGTGCGTCCGCGGCACCCCGTGGACCAGGTGGCAGAAGCGCTCGGGCGGGTATTCGGCGGTCCACTCCGCCACCTGCGACCAGCGGTAGTCGGCCCAGGCCCCGGAGAAGGTGACCAGCTGGTCGGCGGCCTCCGCGTAGCCCTCGTACGGGTGCGTGCCGTGTCCCAGCACGATACGCAGGCCCTCGCCGAGGCCGCGCAGGGTGTCGGCGACCCGGCGCACCTCGGCCAGTTCGGCCTCGTCCGCCGGGGCGTCGGCCAGGTAGAAGCCGCCCACCCGGTACCAGTCGAGGAAGCGGTGGGCGTCGGAGACGAGCTCACCGAACGACCGCGCACCGTCTCGCATCGCGAGATGGCCGAGCACGGTCCCGCCGGCCTCCCTGAGCTTGGCCGCGGCCTCCGTGCAGTGGGGGTCGGGCCTGCCGCCCGGCCCGTCCGTGACATTCAGCACCGTCCAGTGCAGCGGGGTCCCGGGCCGGGTCAGCTCGGCCCATTCGACGGGGGCGAGCAGTGGGTGGGCGTAGCCGGGGACGCCGAGGCCGAGGCGGCCCGCCTCGGTCGCGGCGGCCGCCGTGGCTGCCGTCGTCAGATGCGGCACGCCGCCTCCATCCAGATGTCCGCGAGGGATTCCTCCAGGTTGATCCGGGGCCGCCAGCCGAGCCGGTCCCGGGCCGTGCGCACGTCGGCCTGCTGCCAGGCGCCGCAGCCGTCGGGGTACGGGTACGCGGGCCCCCCGCCGCCGGCGGCGAGCTGCTCGGCCGTCGCCTCGGAGCGCGGGGCACCGATGGCGGCGAGCCCGGGCGAGCGGCCCTGAGGCCCGAGCCCGAGCCCGTGGCCGCCGCCGTGCCCGCCGCCGTGCCCGGCCCCGTGTCCGGGTCCGTGGCCGTGCCCCTGCCCGTGCTGCCCCTGCTGCGGTACGTCGAGCTCGTGCAAGGCGCCGCCGTACCCGGCGACCCGGGCCAGTACCGCCGCCGCGTCGCGCAGCCGGACCGCACGCCCGGTGCCGATGTTGACGACGCCCTGGGCGGCGGAGAGCGAGGCGGCGTGCACGGCTCGCGCCACGTCCCGTACGTCCACGAAGTCGCGCTGTACGCCGAGCCCGCTGAGCTTGAGCTCGCCGTCGCCGTTCTGCATCGCGCGGCGCATGGCCTCGGCGAGCCGGCCGAGCGGGGATCCGGCCGGGGTGCCGGGTCCGACGGGCGAGAAGATCCGCAGGACGACCGCGTCCAGCCCCGAGCCGAGCACGAGCTCGGTGGCGGCGAGCTTGCTGACGCCGTACGGTCCGCCCGGTCTCGGCACGGCGTCCTCGGCCGTGGACGATCCGGGCTGGCTGGGACCGTACTCGGCGGCGCAGCCGAGCTGGACGAGGCGGGCCCCGCAGCCGCTGCGGCGCAGCGATTCGCAGATGGTGGCCACGGCGACGGTGTTGTGCCGGGTCAGCTCCCGGGCCCCGCCGCGGGTGGCGCCGGCGCAGTTGATGACGACGCCCGGGTGGACGGCGTCGAGGAACCGGGTGAGGGCGCCGGGGCTGCCGGTGGCGAGGTCGAAGCGGACGTCCGCGTCGTCCCCCCGGCCGAGCGCGGTGAGCTGGACGGCGGGGTCGGCGAGCAGCCGGTCGGCGACGTAGCGGCCGAGGTATCCGTTGGCTCCGATCAGCAGCACCCTCATCGCGCGGCCCCTCGGTTGGTTGGCTGGCCGGTCATCCTGTGTCTCCTTGGTCGATGGGCAGGGGGTCGGGGGTCGGGGCCCGGGTTCGGGATCCGGTGGGGGGTGCGGCGCTTCGGCGTCGGCTCCGAAGAGCGGCGGAGCGGCGCAGCGGCGGCGGGACGGGAGGGAGCCGGCTCAGGGCCGGGCGTGCGCGGATGCGCGGGACAGCACGAGGACGGCGTGTACGAGGAGCCCTGCCGCGGCGGCGGGCACCGCCAGGGGAATCGGGAGCAGGGCGAGGGCCAGGGCTGCGGTGACGGGCCCGCGCGGGGCGCCGTGCGCGAGCAGCAGCCGGGTCAGGAAGAGCAGCACGGCGAGCGGTACGGCGACGGCGGCCGGTGTCCCGGCGAGCGCGGCCGCCCCCGCGGCGGTCGCGGCGAAGGCCAGGGCGGCCGCGACCAGCAGCGGCCGTGCCCGGTCGGCGAAGTCCTCCAGGGCGCGGCTGCCGGCGAGCCGGCTCCGGGCGCGGGCGGCGTACACGGCGCCGACCACGTGGCCGGGGGCGGCAGCCAGTGCGAGGCCGGCTCCGAGGGGGGTGCCGTGCCGCAGCACGGCCCAGCCGACGACGGCCGCGGCGAGCAGGAGCGCGGCGTACGGGAACCGGCCCGGGGCGGCCCTCCCGGTCCGCCCGGGCCTGCCGGGCCACACCAAGGCGGCGACGGTGGCGAGTGCGGCGACGGGCCCGGCGTACGGCACCCCGGCGGCGGCCGCCCCGAGCGCGAGGGCCCCGGGGAGCAGGGCGTACCCGAAGCCGCGTAACGCCCGGGCGTCGGACGGGCGGACGGCACGGGGCGCGGCCGGCTCGTCCCCGTGCGGGGTGCGGGCGTAGAGCTCCTCGGCGAGCGAGAACACGTCCCGGTGCCGGAAGCGCGCGGCGGTGCGGTCGGTGATGCCCTGCACCTCCAGCCCGGCGGCGATCTCCAGCGGGTCCACGGCCCGCTCGCACAGCGCCCGGTGCCGGTGCAGCAGCGTCTTGACGGGATCCCCGCCGGCCCTGCGGCGGGGGGCCGAGGCGACGGGGGCGGCTTCGTCCAGGGTCATACCGGCGCCTCCGTGGTCGTGGTGGTGGTCGGGGTCTGGGCCGGAACCGGAACCGGGCCGGCCGCCGAAGCCGGACCCGCACCCGAACCCGCACCCGGCGCGCCCGTCCCGGCCGCCGGGGCCCGGTCCGCAGCCGCGGCCGGTGCCGCCCAGGTGGGGCTCGTCCAGTGGCCGGGGACCCGGGCCTCGGGGGGCTGCTCGAAGGGGATTCCGCCGTCGGGCCGGGCCGGGCCGCGGGCCAGCAGCCGCAGGTAGATCTCCCGGAAGGCGGCCACGTTCTGCTCGACGGTGAACAGCTCCAGCGCCCGGGCCCGGGCGGCCGCTCCCAGCCGCAGGGCCCGCTCGGGGTCCCGCAGCAGCGACAGACAGGCGTCGGCCAGGGCCCGCGGGTTGCGCGGCGGGACGACGAGGCCGGTGCCGCCGATCACCTCGCACACGGCGCCGACGTCGGTGGACACGGTGGCCCGGCCGCAGAGCATCGCTTCGGCGAGGGTGATCGGGAAGCCCTCGATCACCGAGGACAGCACGACCACTCTTCCGGAGCCGTACGCGTCGGCCGGCGAGGGGGCCTCGGGCCCGCCGATCTCCTCGAAGGTGACGGGGTTCTCCCCGGCCGTGACGGCGTCGGCGGCCTCGTCGGGGAAGAGCTGCGCGGCGAGCGAGCGGCAGTCGGCGAGGTAGCCGGGGACCACGGCGGTCGCGAAGATCCGCAGCCGGGTGCCCGGGGCGGCCCTGCGTACTTCGGCGAAGGCGTGGAGCAGCGCGATCAGGTCCTTGGCGGGCTCTATCCGGCCGACCCAGACCAGGGTGTCCGGGTCCCCGCAGTCCGGGTCCTCGCCGACGGTGGCGAATCGGTCCGCCTCCATCCCGGGGTACACCGTCTGCAGCCGGTCGCGGGTGGCGCCGCAGCGCTCCTGCCAGCGCCGGGCGTGCGCGTTGCCGGGGGTGAGGAGGTCGGCCCGGGCGTAGATCTCGGCGGCGAGCCGCATGTGGAAGGCGGCGAGCAGGGCCCGGACGGCGGGCCGGGGGGCACCTCGGCCCGCTCCCGGGCCGCCGGGCCCGGGGGCGGCGTCCGCCGAGTGCTCCAGATAGTGGGCCCGCAGCTGGACCCCGTACTCGGTGACCAGCAGCGGGACTCCGAAGAAGCGTTTGGCCAGCAGGCCGGGGAGCGCTGCCACCCCGCCGGCGGCCGCGTGGCAGACGTCGACCTCGCGCAGGTCCTCGTACCAGTCGAGGGACAACGGCCGCAGCAGCCGCTCCAGTTCGTCGACGAAGTCCAGCAGGTCGGCCACCTGGGCGCGCTGTACGGAGCGCAGCGCGCCGGGGGCCCGGCAGGCGGACTCCACCGCGCGCACCGCGGTCTCGGAGCGCAGGGCCGCGTACAACCCGCCCTGTTCCCGGGCGAGTTCGGCGAGTCCGTACAGGCCGGCCGCGAACGGCTCGGGCTCGCCCGCGCAGATCCCGCGGACGAGGTCCTTGAAGCACTCGGCGAAGCGCCGGCGCTCACGCCGGGAGTACGTGCGGCCGTCGTCCGCCGGGGCCCAGAGCGGGGCGGTCCAGACGCGGGTGACGTGCTCGGGCAGGACGACCCGGCCGCGCTCCTCCTGCTCGGCGCTGCGGCTCAGCGCGTAGAGCTCGAACTCGTGCTGCGGCAGCCCGCGGACCAGCCGGTCGCACCACAGCCTCGCCTCTCCCGTCGCATACGGATAACCACCTTCCGTGAGCAGTCCGATCCGCACGAGTGGCACCCCCGATCTCCCGTTCAGGCGGTCGCCGTCGGTCCGGTGACCCGCCGCGGGAAACTCAAGCGGATATGCCGAGGACGCGACGGACGGTTGTCCGTCGCGCCACCGGAAGGGGTGAAGAGTCGTAACTTTCGCCTGCGGCCCGCGTTCGAGCGCGCTACAAAGGGCCTACGGCCCTCGGGCCTCTCGGGCCCCTCCCGCTCCGCGGGGAGCCCCCGGCCCGGGCCCGCTGCGGCGGCGGCGCGCCGCAGGGGAGCGTCAATTCCCGGGGAACACCCAGGGGTTGGGCTTGCACTGGATGCCGCCGATGTCGAGCGACTTCGTCTGCTGCTGCATGATCGGCGCGAGCGAGCCCGGGGTCTGGCAGTTCACGTGCCCGTGCCCGAGCCGGTGGCCGACCTCGTGGTTGATGAGCATCTGCCGGTACGCGAACATCTGGTCCGCGCCGTACGTCGACGAGCCCTGCGCCCAGCGGAACGCGTTGATCATGACCCGCTCGGTGGACGCGGAGTCACAGCTGACGTTGTCGACGGTGGTGTCCAGATCGGACTTCGCGCACCACACGCCGGTGGTGCCGGGGCTGGCCAGCGTGATGACGAAGTCGGCCTCGCCGCCCGGCACCCGCTCGAAGGTCTTCGTACCGCCGTGGCCCCAGCTGCGGTCGTCGTTGAGGGTGCGGTGGACGGCCTCGGCGAACAGCTGCGCGTCCAGGCCGAGCCCCTGCTCGACGTCGACCCGGTAGCGGATCTTCTTGCCCTTGCCGGGCGCCGGAGCCACCCCGGGGACGGTGTCGAAGGTCCCGGGTCCCTTCAGCTTCTCGTCGATGGGGAACTGCTGGGCCATCTTCTGCTCGTACGACAGCTCCACCGCGGGTGCGGCCGGCGCGGCGGGAGCGGCCGGGGTGGCCCGGCCGTCGGAGCGGGAGGCCGGGGACCTTCCGGGCTCGGCGCGCTTGTCGGTGTCGCCGGCGGCCCGGGCGGTGGGCGAGGAGCCGCTGTCGCCGTCGGAGGTCACCTGTACGGCCACGACGACGGCGAGCACGGTGGTGACGGCTGCGGCGGCCATCGTGTACGTACGGACCTTCCGCCCGCGACCGGACCCGGGCTGCTCCTCGGCCGGATCGGCGGGATCGGCTGGTGCTGCGGGAGCGACGGGTCCGGCAGGCGCGGCGGGCGCCACGGGAGGCGCAGCAGCGGCCGCGGTCATCGGCGCACGCGGTCCGGGCACCAGGCCGTGCGAGCCGGTGGAGGTGAAGGGGTCGGCCGGGGGCTGCGGGAGGGTCACCTGCGGGAAGCCGACCGCGGGGGTGCCGAAGGCCGGCGTGTCGCCGTCCATGACGGCGGCGGCCGAACGCCGCGCCCGCGGTACGCCGCGCCAGTCCCCGTAGACCGTGTCGGGCCCCGCGCCCCAGGCGCCGCCGGGCTCGCGCTGCTCGGGGTGGCCGCCGCGCGGTTCCTCGTACGGGAAGTGCTCCTCGTACGGGAAGTGCTCCTGGCGGCCCTGGTACTCCTGGTACGGAGCCTGCTCCTGGTACGGAGCCTGCTCCTGGTACGGAGCCTGCTCCTGGTACGGAGGGTGGTACTCCGCATACGGCGCGTGCTCGGCGTACGGCGGCTGCTCCCCGTACGGCACCTGCTCCCCGTACGGGAACTCCGCTGCGGGTTCCGCCGCCGGTGTCGGGCGGACAGGGGCGGGGGCCGGAGCGGGCCCCTTGCGACTATGTCGTCCCACGGTCCTCAGCCTCTGCCGTCTTCGGTATCTCGGTCGGTGTCGTGCAGCAGCTCCCGGAAGGCGTTCGCCACCACCTCGGGGTACTCCATCATCGCCACGTGCCCGGCCTCGGGCAGGCTCAGCAACCGCGAACCCCGGAAGGACGCCGCCGCCTTCTGCGCCATACGGTACGAGACCAGCTGGTCCCGGCCACCGTAGACCAGCAGGGTCGGGGCGAGTACCCGCTGCGCCTGGCGCCACAGCCCGTGCTGCCCGCCGAGGGTGTACGCGTCGACGATGCCGCGCGAGGAGCGGGTCATCGCGTCCCAGAAGTACGGCAGTTCCATCCGCCGCTCCATCTCTGCGACGGCGTGCCCGAAGCCCTCCGGCGTCACCCGGGAGGGGTCCCCGTAACAGAGGTCGGTCACCCCGCGGGTGCGTTCCTCGGCGGTCAGCCCGCGGGTCAGCCGGCCGAACAGGGAAGCCATCCCGGGTACGGCGAGCAGGGCGGTCGGCACGGCCGACCTCTGCACCCGCAGCTCGGGCAGCGCGGGCGAGATCAGCGTGAGCGTGCGCACCAGGTCGGGGCGGACGGCCGCGACCCGGGTGGAGACGGCGCCGCCCAGGGAGTTGCCGAAAAGGTGCACGGGGCCGCGGTCGGCGGCGTCGAGGTGCCGGATGACCGCGCGGGCCAGCGCCGTGACCGAGTAGTCCCGGTCGGCGGGCGGCGGGGACCAGCCGAAGCCGGGCAGGTCGAGGGCCTCGCCGTCGACGGTGTCCTCCAGCTGCACCATGAGGTCCGACCAGTTCGTCGACGAACCGCCGAGTCCGTGGACGAACAGCGCGGGGGGCAGACCCGTACGCCGCGGGGGCCGGGACCGGACGGCGAGCTCCAGTCCGGGCAGCACGGCGGTGCGCAGCTGCTCCCCCTCGGCGACGTGGACGGCTCCCACCTGGGAGGACGGCTCGGATGTGGATCGCACACCCGGCAGCTCGGTCGAAGACATGCGGCCAATGTTACGAGACGATCACGTCCGGACTCTTGTGTTCGGCATCACAGATGTATGGGGATCCGCGTAGCGGGGTATCCGCGATCCTCCTAGGCTCATAGGTAGGGCAGGCCCAGGGGAGTGAGGGAAGAAGGGGAGCCACATGACCGTCGACCCCGCAGAGCCGGATACCTTCCAGGACCGATTCCGGGAAACCCTCGACGCCGAGGCGCCCGAGGCCGATGCGGCGGAACAGCTGGCCGAGTTGCAGCCCGACGACGACGACCGGGTCACCGGGGTGGACCGCGACGAGGCTGCGGACGGGGACGCCGTCGAGCAGGCGCGGGTGGTGACCCTGGACGAGGACGACTACCGCTGACTCCCCCTGGGCCTGGCGGCCCGGGAGGTACCCCCAGCTCAAAGCTACCGCGCGGTACCCCTGCCGAGTACCGCTGACCAGCGCCTCCGGGCGGTCCGTACAGCGAGAAAACTCGGCTTCGACCCTCCAGATTCGGTTACCGAAAAGTACGATGGCGGCGCGGCGCAGAGCGCACTGTGTTCTTAGAGAAAGTGGGAGGCGGCGTGACAGCCATCGAGCAGACGGAGGCAGCGCGTCCCCGGGGCACGCGACTGCCGCGCCGAGCCCGACGCAATCAGCTCCTGGGCGCGGCCCAGGAGGTTTTCGTCGCGCAGGGCTACCACGCGGCGGCGATGGACGACATCGCCGAGCGCGCCGGAGTCAGCAAGCCGGTGCTGTACCAGCACTTCCCGGGCAAGCTCGACCTCTACCTGGCGCTGCTGGACCAGCATTGCGAGGCCCTGCTGCTCGCCGTGCGCACGGCGCTCGCGTCGACGACGGACAACAAGCTGCGCGTGGCCGCGACCATGGACGCCTACTTCGCGTACGTGGAGGACGAGGGCGGCGCGTTCCGGCTGGTCTTCGAGTCCGACCTGACCAACGAGCCGGCGGTGCGCGAGCGCGTCGACCGCGTCTCGCTGCAGTGCGCCGAGGCCATCTCCGACGTGATCGCCGAGGACACCGGCCTGTCCAAGGACGAGTCGATGCTGCTCGCCGTGGGCCTGGGCGGCGTCTCGCAGGTCGTGGCCCGGTACTGGCTCTCCAGCGAGAGCCCGGTCGCCCGCGACACGGCGGTGGGGCTGCTGACCTCGCTGGCCTGGCGCGGTATCGCCGGCTTCCCGCTGCACGGCACGGAGGGCGCGCAGGGACAGGCCTGACCGGCCGCTGTTCGCTGCGAGCGTGTCCGGAGCGCCGCATCCGCGTCCCCTCTCCGGGCTAATGTGGACCGGTACGGCGCGGCTGATCGCGCACAACCGACCATCGGAGGGACAAAGCCGTGGAGGTCAAGATCGGCGTGCAGCACGCACCCCGGGAGATCGTGCTGGAGAGCGACTTGAGCGCCGAGGAGCTGGAGCGCATCGTCACCGCCGCGCTGACCGGTTCGGAGCCGCTGCTGAGCCTCACCGACAACAAGGGCCGCAAGGTCCTGGTGCCGTCCGACCGCCTGTCGTACGTCGACCTGGGCGAGCCGAGCGTGCGCAAGGTCGGTTTCGGCGCGCTCTGAAGCAGCGCGACCCGCGTTCGAGAACTGGGTGGAACGGCCCGGTGGTTGACTCCACCGGGCCGTTTCCCTTTCTTCCGCTTCGGGTAGGACCGCAGTGAACCGGTTTGCCCCTGACCTGCGGGAGGCCCACATGCTGCTGCTGGAAGCGCTCGGCTCTGCCCTCCTGGGCCTCGCCCTGGCCGGAGTGGCCGTGCGGGTGCTCGCACAGCGGCTGCCGTCCCCGAGGGTGGTGCTGGTCAGCGGGATGCTGGGGGCGCTGTTCGGGGCTTATCTCACGCAGTTCGCGCTCGGCCCGGGGCACAACACGCTGACCGCGACCCTGGTCGGCTCGGTGCTGGTCTCCGCGGTGGTGCTGTCGCTGCTGCTGCGTCCCGGCGCGGGGCCCCGGCGCTCGTCCCACCGGACTCCGTTTTCGCTCCCGTCGCAGGGCTGACCGGTCCTCGGACTCCTCCGGCTCGTCCGGCCCCTCCAACTCCTCTGACTGACCACGTACGTCGGCCCCGGCGCGGTATTCCGCGCCGGGGCCGACCTACGTGCAGATGAGGCGGCGAGCGGGTGAAGCGATCAGGCGGCGAGGCCCAGTGCGGCCATCCGCTTCGTGTGCGCCTTGGTGATCCGGGTGAACATCTCGCCGACGGCCGCCAGGTCGAAGCCGGCCGCCATCCCGTCCACGCCGCCGACCAGCATGGTGGAGAGCGCGTCACGCTCGGCGACCACGCGCTGCGCCTGCGAGAGCGCCTCGCCCATCAGCCGGCGGGCCCACAGCGCGAGCCGGCCGCCGCAGCGCGGGTCGGCCTCGATGGCGGCCCGCACCTTCTCGACGGCGAAGCCGCCGTGGCCGGTGTCGTCCAGCACGCTCACGACCAGGGCGCGCGTGTCGGTGTCCAGGTGGCTGGCGACCTCGCGGTAGAAGTCGCTGGCGATCGAGTCACCGACGTAGGCCTTGACCAGGCCCTCCAGCCAGTCCGACGGCGCGGTCTGGCGGTGGAAGTCGTCGACTCCCTTGGCGAAGGGCTCCATGGCGGCGGTGGGCTCGGCGTCGATCGCCGCCAGCCGGTCGCGCAGCCGCTCGAAGTGGTGGAACTCCGCGGAGGCCATCTTCGCGAGCTCGGCCTTGTCGTCGAGGGTGGGTGCGAGCTTCGCGTCCTCCGCGAGGCGCTCGAAGGCCGCGAGCTCTCCGTACGCGAGTGCGCCCAGCAGGTCCACGACGGCGGCCCGGTACTGCGGCGAGGCGGAGGCGGTCGCCCAGTCCTGGGCAGCGATCCCGGTCGCCTCGGCGGCGGTGCTGTCGTCGGAGGGCGATGCGTTTTCAACGGTCGACATGCTCCGCACAATAGCCCGCCGGAACGCCCTGCAAGGCACCGCATCCGGTCACTGTCGGTCCGCCCAAACGCGGCTACCAGGTGAATTCACCCGACACAGCTGCGCGATTCCGGGGTACAGTGGTAATGCGCCTGCCGGATACTCGGCGGGCCATCCGAATGAGGATGCCCGGTCGGTGGCCCGATCGGCTCCACCCGACCGCCCTCGGCGTGATGCGTACGTCCATGCGTACCGCCTCTCCACGAGGGGCCCCCTCAGCGGCACAAGCGCTTGAGCGAAGGCTAGTGGTCCCGCGCAGCTTCGTAATGGCTCTCCCGAATTTTGGGTGGGCGCAGTACTGCAAGCCAGGCACGGTACGACCCCCCTCGCCGCCTCGCGCCGCGTCTCACAGAAGAGGCAGCACCCTGACTACGTTCCGAGACCTCGGGATCTTTCCCGAGACGGCCGAAGCCCTTGAGGCCGTCGGCATTGTGTCCCCCTTCCCGATCCAGGAGATGACCCTCCCCGTCGCCCTTTCCGGCACGGACGTCATCGGCCAGGCGAAGACCGGAACCGGCAAGACGCTCGGTTTCGGCCTTCCGCTGCTGGAGCGGGTCGTCGTCCCCGCGGACGTCGAGGCCGGCCGGGCCACGCCCGCGCAGCTCACCGACTCCCCGCAGGCCCTCGTCGTCGTCCCGACGCGCGAGCTGTGCACCCAGGTCACCAACGACCTGCTGACCGCGGGCAAGGTCCGCAACGTCCGCGTCCTCGCCATATACGGCGGCCGCGCGTACGAGCCCCAGGTCGAGGCGCTCAAGAAGGGCGTCGACGTGATCGTCGGCACCCCGGGCCGCCTGCTCGACCTGGCCGGTCAGCGCAAGCTCGACCTGTCGCACGTCAAGGCCCTCGTCCTGGACGAGGCCGACGAGATGCTCGACCTGGGCTTCCTGCCCGACGTCGAGAAGATCATGAACTACCTGCCGGCCAAGCGCCAGACGATGCTGTTCTCGGCGACCATGCCGGGCGCGGTCATCGGCCTGGCCCGCCGGTACATGACGCAGCCGACGCACATCCGCGCCACCTCGCCCGAGGGCGAGGGCGTAACCGTCGCCAACATCAAGCAGCACGTCTTCCGTGCGCACAACATGGACAAGCCGGAGCTCGTCTCCCGCATCCTGCAGGCCGATGGCCGCGGGCTGGCCATGATCTTCTGCCGTACCAAGCGCACGGCGGCCGACATCGCCGAGCAGCTGGAGAAGCGCGGCTTCGCGTCCGGCGCCGTCCACGGCGACCTGGGCCAGGGCGCGCGCGAGCAGGCGCTGCGTGCGTTCCGCAACGGCAAGGTCGACGTGCTGGTGTGCACGGACGTCGCCGCGCGCGGTATCGATGTCGAGGGTGTCACCCACGTCATCAACTACCAGACGCCGGAGGACGAGAAGACCTTCCTGCACCGCGTGGGCCGTACCGGCCGCGCGGGCAACAAGGGCATCGCCGTCACCCTGGTCGACTGGGACGACATCCCGCGCTGGCAGCTGATCAACAAGGCGCTGGAGCTGGACTTCCACGACCCGGTCGAGACGTACTCCACGTCCCCGCACCTGTTCGAGGAGATGAACATCCCGGCCGGCACCAAGGGCGTCCTGCCGCGCGCCGAGCGCACGCGGGCCGGCCTGAAGGCCGAGGACCTCGAGGACCTGGGCGAGACCGGCGGCCGCGGTGGCCGTGGCGGCCGCGGTGACCGCGGTCCGGCCGCCGCCGCTCCGGTCGAGGAGCGCGAGGCCCGTACGCGCACCCCGCGCCAGCGCCGCCGGACGCGGGGCGGGTCGGAGCTCGGTGCCGAGGGCGCTGCCGTCACCCCCGTGGTCGAGGCGGAGGCCCCCGAGGCCCCGGCCGGCGACGAGGCGCGCAAGCCGCGCCGCCGCCGGACGCGTTCGGTGACCACGGCCGCTGCGGCTGCGGCTGCCGTGGCCGAGGCGGCCCCGGTCGCTCCGGTCGTCGAGGCCGCCCCCGTCGCCGCGGTCGCGGTCGCGGAGGCTCCGGCCGAGGAGGCCCCGGTCAAGGCCCGCCGGACCCGGACCCGCAAGGTCGCCGAGGCGCCGGTCGTGGCGGAGCCGGACTTCCAGCAGGCCCCGCAGGCCGAGCCGGTCAAGGCCGAGCCGGTCAAGGCCGAGCCGGTCAGGGCCCGCCGGGTCCCGACCCAGAAGCCCGTCCTCGCCCAGGTGACCCCGATCGCCGAGGCTCCGGCCGCGGAGACGGTGGTCAAGGCCCGCCGGACCCGGACCCGCAAGGTCGTCGACGCGGCCCCGGAGCCGGACTTCCAGGTGGCCCCGCCCGTGGAGCCCCCGGTCAAGGCCCGCCGCACCGCCACCACCCGGACCCGCAAGGTCGCGGAGGCCGCTCCGGTCGTCGCCGAGGCCGCCGCGGTGGCCGAGGAGGCTCCGGTCAAGCCGAAGCGCACCCGGACCCGCAAGGCCGCCGCTGCCGTCGTCGAGGCTCCGGCCGCGCCGGCCGCCGAGGAGACCCCGGCGAAGCCGAAGCGCACGCGGACCCGCAAGGCCGTCGCGGAGACCACGGAGGCCTGATCCCCCGTTCCGCCGTCCGGTGGCCCCGGTCCCCTTCCGAGGGGGCCGGGGCCATCGGCGTACCCGGGCTGGACAGGCCCCTACGGGCCGGTAACCTCTGGCCATGAGCAAGCCGCCCCGCCTCACGCTGCCGTCCGGTGCCCGTGCGCACGTCCTGTCCACCGCCCGCGGCGGGTTCGCCGTGCACGAGGCCGGTGAGCCGGTCCGCGGCACCGCCCTGCTGGTCCCCGGTTTCACGGGCAGCAAGGAGGACTTCATCGGCCTCCTCGAGCCGCTGGCCGGCGCCGGGTACCGGGTGGTCGCGGTCGACGGCCGCGGGCAGCACGAGAGCCCCGGACCGCGCGAGGAATCGGCGTACGCGCTGGACGAGCTGGCGCTGGACGTCCACGCCCAGGCCGCCGCGCTGGGCGGGGGTCCGGTCCACCTGGTCGGCCACTCGCTGGGCGGGCTGATCGCGCGGGCCGCCGTACTGCGCGATGCGGCGCCCTTCGCCTCCCTCACCCTGATGAGCAGCGGCCCGGCCGCGATCTCCGAGGGCCAGCAGGAGCGTACGAAGCTGCTGGTCGCCGCCCTGGAGGCAATGCGCGAAGACATGCCGGGCGTATGGACGGCGATGCGGTCCTTCGACCCGGAGGACGCGGTGCCCGACGCTCCCGAGCTCGCGGAGTTCCTGCGCGTGCGGTGGCTGGCCACGGTGCCCGAGCAGCTGATCGCCACGGGCCGGATCCTGGTCTCCGAGCCGGACCGGGTGGACGGGCTGAGCGGGGTGGACCTGCCGAAGCTGGTGCTGTCCGGCGAGGTCGACTACGCGTGGCCGGTCCCGCTGATGGACGACATGACACATCGACTGGGCGCTGAGCGGGTCGTCGTACCGGGTACCGAGCACTCCCCCAATGCGGAGAATCCGCAGGTCACGGCCGGTGCGCTGGCTGCGTTCTGGGACGCCCACCCCCAGGTTTAATTAGCGAATGAAAAAATTTCCTTAGCGTAGGGAATGTTTGCCTCTTACACTTCGTTGGAACAGTGCAAGGAGAACACTGACGAAGGGAGAAGCCCCATGCGCTTCGAGATTCTGCGCCTGGACGATGTCGACGGATCCGCCGTGGACAGCACCGTCGTGGACGCGGCCTCCGTCAACCGGATCGTGCAGCAGGCGGCCGCCGTAGGCCAGCGCATTCTGATCCGACCGGCCGAGAGTGCGTCCTCCTGACACCTCCGCTCGATCCGCACATGACGCAGACGCCCCCGCACCGATCCGGTGCGGGGGCGCTCGCGTACGCGGGAACGGGTCAGGCCGTGTGAATGACCTGGAGCACGCCGTTGATGATCTGCTGGACGGCGATCGCGGAGAGCATCATGCCGGCGAGCCGCGTCACGAGGACGACGCCGCCCTCCTTGATGACCCGGATGATCACGAGCGAGTAGCGCATCGTGAGCCACAGCACGACGTGCATGGCGATGATCGCCAGCCAGACCGAGACCTGGCCGGTGACCCCGTCCGCCTTCTGCACGGCGAGGATGACGGACACGATCGCACCGGGACCGGCGAGCAGCGGCATGCCGAGCGGCACGAGGGCGACGTTCACGTCCTTGGTCTGCTTGGGCTCGTCGTTCTTGCCGGTGAGCAGGTCGAGCGCGATGAGCAGGAGCAGCAGACCGCCCGCGATCATCAGCGCGGGGACGGAGACGTGCAGGTAGTCCAGGATCTGCTGGCCGCAGATACCGAAGATGGCGATGACGCCGAAGGCCACGCAGACGGCCTGCCAGGCCATGCGGCGCTGCACCTTGGCGGGGCGGCCGGAGGTCAGGGCGAGGAAGATCGGCGTGATCCCCGGGGGGTCCATAATCACAAAAAGCGTGAGAAATAGGGATCCGAAGACGGCGAAGTCGAACACAGTGATGCCTTGCAGGAGAGAGGGGTGTTACGAAGAAGGAAGAAGGGGCGGCGAGGCGCGGTTACGCGCCGGTCGCTCCGCCGGCGCCCGGAACGGGGAAGGCCCCCGTCGCGCGGCGCGTGATCTCGCCGTAGATCTCGGGGTCGGTCGTGTACTCCCCGAGGCGGCAGGTCTTGCGGCTGCCGTGGTAGTCGCTGGAACCGGTCGCGAGGAGTCCGAGCTCGCCGGCCAGGGCGCGCAGCCGCGCGCGCGTGTCGGAGTCGTGGTCCATGTGGTCCACCTCGATCCCGTCCAGGCCTGCGGACGCGAGCTCGGCTATCGCGGACTCGGGTACGCACCGGCCGCGCTTGACGGCGGCGGGGTGTGCGAACACGGTGACCCCGCCGGCCGCCTTGACGAGGCGGATGGCTTCGAAGGGGTCCAGCTCGTGCTTCTCGGCGTACGCGCGGCCGCCGTCGGCGAGCCAGTCCGGCGTGAACGCGTCGGACACGGTGGGTACGACGCCCAGCTCGACGAGCGCGGTGGCGATGTGCGGCCGCCCGACGGAGCCTTCGCCCGCGATCCGGGAGACCTGCTCCCAGGTGACGCCGACGCCGAGCTCCCGGAGCTTGCCGATCATGGCGTGGGCGCGCGGGGTGCGGTCGTCGCGGACGAGCTCCCGCTCACGGGCGAGCTCGGGCTCCTCGGGGTCGAAGAGGTACGCGAGCATGTGCATCCCGATGCCGTCGAGCCGGCAGGACAGCTCCATGCCGGTGACGAGGGTGAGCCCGTGCGGCACCGCGGCGAGGGCTTCGGCGTATCCCCCGACGGTGTCGTGATCGGTCAGTGCGACCACGTCCAGCCCGGCGGCGGCCGCATTGCGGACCAGCTCGGCGGGGGTGTCGGTCCCGTCGGAGGCCGTGGAGTGGGCGTGCAGATCGATGCGCACGGCCGGGGCTCCAGGGGTCTCGCGGGTACGGGGGGACACCCCAGGATACCGCCCGCCTGCCGTACGGGCGCCACGCCACCCGACGCCCGGCCCCGGCGGGGGCCTTGGGGTGTCCGGCTACGGCCCCAGCACGCGCGGGCTCAGCGCGCCGCACGGGAGGAGTTCGACCTCGGCGCCCGCATCGCGCAGGTCCGTCAACACCAGTTCGTCGTACATCAGCAGGCCCGACTGCTCCGGCCAGACCACGGCCCACAGCCACAGCCCGCGCGCCTCGCCGGCGAACACGGCCCGGTCCTCCGGGGCTCCCTTCACGTGCCACAGCGGTGTCGGGCGGCCCGCCGCGACGACCTTGGCGTGCGGCGGGGCCGAGACGTCGATGTACGTACCGGGGTCGGGACCGTCGATCCCCGCGTACCGCGCGCCGAGGCCGACCCCCAACTCCTCGGCGACCAGCAGCAGCTCCCCCAACCCGCCGAGCGGTCCGGGGCCCGTGCAGGCCACTGCCGTCGCGCGGCCCCCGCTGCGGTCGTCACCGGCCGAGGCCACCCCGGTGAAGAGCCACCCCACCGGCAGCGGCCACGGCATCCACACCGGCACCTTCGCCCGGTTCACCACGACGCCCAGGCCTTCGACGCTGGGCGGGATGACGGGCTGCAGGGGGTGCACCGTGCCATGCACCGCACACTGCCACGAGTCGGAGAAAAGCCCGGGCGCCCTGACCCGGCCACCGCACTTCGGGCAACTTGGTTCGCCCCTCATAAGAAGCCACGCTCCTCCCCGCCCGGCGCCCCGTCAAGACACGATCACCCGTCCGGATGTCTCAGTCCGGATGTCTCAGTCCAGCGCCACGGCGGCACGAAGAGGATCCCGCAGATCCGTGCCGTGCGACAGCCAGCGTTCCTGGAGCGCCGCCGCGCCGTGCACCCGCTTCCACGCGGCCTCGTTCGCCGTCATCGGCAGGAGGGGGAGGAAGTGCACCGGGTCCATGGGCTCGTCGAGTTCCAGGTCCTCGACCAGCCCGCCCGGCTCCGCGACGAGTACGGAGGTGAAGGGCGCCCCGTCCCACAGCGGGCCGCCGACGTCGAGCGAGGCGCCGGGGGCCACGACCAGCCCCTCCACCTGCGGCGAGGCGCCCAGCACCGCGAGGGGCCGCAGCAGCTTGTCGGTGGGCGCCAGGCCCGCCCGTACGGTCAGCACGAGCTCGGCGCGCGGTCCGCGCAGCGGGTCGGCCACCACGACGGTCGGGTCGCCCATCGGATGCGCGGACATGCCGAGGGTCGCGTAGCGCACGAGGTCGCCCTCGGGGAAGCGGAGCACTTCGATGCGGTCGGTGCCGAGGAAGGTGACGGCGGCGCGGGCGTCGGGTTCGCCGAGTGCGGTGCGCAGCCGGGCTTCGACGAGAGCCAGAATTTCTGCCATGAAGCGAGCATAGAACTCGTATGAGGCGGGTAAAGCGCGGGTCTTGACCATCCGTCGGCTGATAATGTTGACAGCTGGTCGGGGCCACACTCTTGAAGAGTTGTTCAGGGCGTCCGACGACAGGACGTCCTCCACGGGGGACCGGCCGGAGGAGGTGGGGCTGCAATGGATCGAAGTCGATCGTGCAGTACCAACCGCTCTTCCACTCCCGGTACGGGCACGTTCCAGCCCGTTTGATCATCTGATCAGTCGAAGAGCGACGGCAGAACTTTGTCCTCCCGTCCTGTTCCTTCCGTCTGCCCGGCCCTGCCCGCCGGCGGCGGCGGAAGGCCTCCCACCCGTACGGTCCGCAGCCGTGCGTGCGAAGGAGCCTGCCATGTCGATGCTGCCCTACCTCCGTGCCGCCGTACGTCCGGCCCTGCGCAGGTCCACCCCGGCCCAGCCCGGCTACGACACCACCCGCGACCCGTCCGCGAGCAGCGCGGTCGTCGACTGCGCCGTGTACCGCGACGGCCGACGCGCTCTGGGATCGGCCTGCCTGACGCCGCGTGAGGCGATGGCCCGGGTCCGCGAGGGCGGCGGCTTCGCATGGATCGGCCTGCACGAGCCGACCGAGGCGGAGTTCGCGGGGATCGCCGCCACCTTCGGGCTGCACCCGCTCGCCGTCGAGGACGCGGTGCACGCGCACCAGCGGCCGAAGCTGGAGCGCTACGACGACACGCTCTTCACCGTCTTCAAGACGATCCACTACGTGGAGCACGCCGAACTGACCGCCACCAGCGAGGTGGTGGAGACCGGCGAGGTGATGTGCTTCACCGGCCCGGACTTCGTCATCACCGTCCGGCACGGCGGCCAGGGCTCCCTCAAGGGGCTGCGCCACCGGCTCCAGGACGACCCCGGCCTCCTGGCCAAGGGCCCCTCCTCGGTCCTGCACTCCATCGCCGACCACGTCGTCGACGGGTACATCGCGGTCGCGGCGGCCGTCCAGGACGACATCGACGAGGTGGAGAGCGCGGTGTTCGCCGCGCCCGCCAAGGGCAGTGCGCGCGGCGGCGACGCGGGCCGCATCTACCAGCTCAAGCGCGAGGTGCTGGAGTTCAAGCGGGCCGTCGCCCCGCTGCTGCGGCCGATGGAGCTGCTGAGCGAGCGCCCGATGCGGCTGGTGGACCCGGACATCCAGAAGTACTTCCGCGACGTCGCCGACCATCTGGCGCGGGTGCACGAGCAGGTCGTCGGCTTCGACGAGCTGCTGAACTCGATCCTCCAGGCCAACCTGGCCCAGGCCACGGTCGCCCAGAACGAGGACATGCGCAAGATCACCTCCTGGGCGGCGATCATCGCCGTCCCGACCATGATCTGCGGGGTCTACGGGATGAACTTCGACCACATGCCGGAGCTCCGGTGGCGCTACGGCTATCCGATGGTGATGGCCACGATCGTCGCCATCTGCTTCACCATCCACCGCGCCCTGCGCCGCCACGGCTGGCTCTAGCGGCACCCCCTACTCTGGTGCGCATGACTCTCAGCACGCTCGACCTGGCCCTCGTCGAGGAGGCCACGAAGAAGTCCGGCCTGATCTGGGTCCGCGGCTCCGGGGCCGACCGGGCCCTGTGGCACGCCTGGGTGGACGGCGCGGCCCACGTGCTGGGCGACGGTCCCGGCGAGCAGCCGTTCCCGGGTCTCGCGGACGGCGCGGCCGCCGAGGTGACCGTGCGCAGCAAGGACAAGGGCGGCCGGCTGGTGGCCTGGACCGCGACCGTACGGGAGCTCGCGCCCCGCAGCGAGGAGTGGCAGGCCGCGGTCGCCGAGCTCAAGGGGAAGCGGCTGAACGCGCCCGACTCGGAGGAGATGACCGAGCGGTGGGCGCGCGAGTGCCGGCTGCTGCGGCTGGAGCCGGTGACGGCGAGCACCGACCTGCCGGGCGGATCGCTGGCCGCGGCCCCGCTGGGCTCGCCCGCGGTCACCCGCCGGCCCATCCCGGCAGGCCTGCCGAAGCTGCTGCTCAAGCGGAAGAAGGCGGCCCGCTGAGGCGGTCCCCTTCCTCTTCCTTCTGCTACTTCGTCGGGTTCGAGCCCTGGCCCGAGCCCTTGCTCGGGGCCGGGGCGGGCGACCCGCTCTGCTCCTTGGTCGTCGGCATCTGAGAGCCGTAGTCGACGGTCTGGTCCTGCGCGGGCGCCTCCAGCGGGAAGGCCTTGCCCCACTCCGCGAGATCGACCCGGCCCGCCCCGCCGGCCCGCTCCAGGCGCAGCGGGTACGGGGTCCCCTCCAGGGAGACCGACAGCTTGCCGCCCTTGCCCTTGTCCGCCGTGACCAGGACCGCGCGGGTGGGCCCGACCTTGGTGTAGTCGCCCTTGGCGAGCTTGCCGTCGAGTCCGAGCAGCCCGTCGAGGAGCACGTGCATGTCGGTGAACCCGCGGAACTGCTTGTACGTGGGGTCGCTCTCGGGCACCTTCACGTATTTGTCGCCGAGCTTGCCGGCCGAGTCGGACTTGCCCCAGAAGGCGGCGCTCGCCTTGAGGTAGAGCTGCTCCCCGACCCGCAGCACCTGGAAGGTGTCCTCCTGCGACTTCACCTCGCCGGAGCCGCCGTCCTTCTTGAGCCGCATGTCGAGCGTGAAGGACTTGCCGCCGCTGACGAGCGTGCCGGACAGGTGGACCGAGTCGGCGGCGCCGGCCGCGGCCTTCGCCTTGTCCTCGATCTGGTCGGCGGAGAGCTTGCCGACCCCGTTGGTGCCCTCGTCGGGGTCTGCACCGCAGCCCGCGCCGGTGACGGCCAGGCCCGCGAACAGGACACCGGCGAAGGCCGCCCGGCGCAGCCGTGCGGCGGGGAGGTAGGCGGTCACGGGCAGGTGCCTCTCGTCGTGCGTCTTCGAGCAGCAGGCAGCGTACCCGCCCGTAGCAACCGTGCCGGGCGGGTGGTCGGCCGGCCCGGCCGACCGCCTCCCCCGGCTGCGCACGGGCGGACCGCCCCACCAGGACGGTCTCCCGCGGCACGGGCTAGCCTGAGGGGCGGCAGGACTGAGGATCGACGCTCTAGGAGGCGCTCGCATGGCTGGTGGCGCCCCGCGGATCTTCGTCTCGCATCTGTCGGGTGTGCCCGTTTTCGACCCCAACGGCGACCAGGTCGGCCGCGTCCGCGACCTCGTCGCGATGCTCCGCGTCGGCGGCCGTCCGCCGCGGCTGCTGGGCCTGGTGGTCGAGGTGGTCAGCCGGCGCCGGATCTTCCTCCCGATGACCCGGGTGACGGGCGTGGAGTCCGGACAGGTCATCACCACCGGCGTCGTCAACATGCGGCGCTTCGAGCAGCGGCCCACCGAGCGGCTGGTCCTCGGCGAACTGCTGGACCGCCGGGTGACGCTGGGCACCACCGGCGAGGAGGTCACCGTCCTCGACGTGGCCATCCAGCAGCTGCCGGCCCGGCGCGACTGGGAGATCGACAAGATCTTCGTACGCAAGGGCAAGGGCGGCGCGCTGCGCCGGCGCGGCGAGACGCTGACCGTGGAGTGGTCGGCGGTGACCGGCTTCTCGCTGGAGGAGGAGGGCCAGGGCGCCGAGAGCCTGGTGGCCACGTTCGAGCAGATGCGCCCGGCCGACGTGGCGAACGTCCTGCACCACCTGTCGCCGAAGCGGCGAGCCGAGGTGGCCAACGCCCTCGACGACGACCGCCTCGCGGACGTCATGGAGGAGCTGCCCGAGGACGAGCAGGTGGAGATCCTCGGCAAGCTGAAGGAGGAGCGCGCCGCCGACGTCCTGGAGGCGATGGACCCGGACGACGCGGCCGACCTGCTCTCGGAGCTCCCGGAGGACGACAAGGAGCGGCTGCTGACCCTGATGCAGCCGGACGACGCGGCCGACGTGCGCCGTCTGCTGTCGTACGAGGAGAACACCGCGGGCGGTCTGATGACCACCGAGCCGATCGTGCTGCGCCCGGACGCGACGGTCGCGGACGCGCTGGCCCGCGTACGGCAGGCGGACCTGTCGCCGGCGCTGGCCGCGCAGGTCTACGTGTGCCGGCCGCCGGACGAGACGCCGACGGGCAAGTACCTGGGCACGGTGCACTTCCAGCGGCTGCTGCGGGACCCCCCGTTCACGCTGGTGAGCTCGATCGTGGACGCGGGCCTGCCGCCGCTGCGCCCGGACGCCTCGCTGCCCCAGGTGACGAGCTATCTCGCCGCCTACAACATGGTCGCGGTACCGGTGGTCGACGAGAGCGGTTCGCTGCTGGGTGCGGTGACCGTGGACGACGTACTGGACCACCTGCTGCCGGACGACTGGCGGGAGACGGACTACCACGCCGAGGAGGTCCCCGGTGCCCGGTGAGCGACGGGGTGAACCGGCGCGCGAACGACGCCGTGAGCAGATCCGCGTGCGGCGCGAGCTGGCGCGCGAGCACGCCCGAGAGTCCGCGCGCGAGCATGGGCTCACGGGCCGGGAGGAGGAGGTCGCCGAGCGGCTGCGGTCCAAGGCGGCCGGTTCCTCGACCGGGTCGACCGCGCTGACCCGGTCGCCGCGGGTGCGCCTGGACCAGCCCCGGTCGGACCGCCGGCGGCTGCTTCCGGTGTACGACCCGGAGGCGTTCGGGCGGCTGTCGGAGCGGGTGGCGCGGTTCCTCGGCACGGGCCGGTTCATCGTCTGGATGACGGTCGTCATCATCGCCTGGGTGCTGTGGAACATCTTCGCGCCGGGGCACCTGCGGTTCGACCCGTACCCCTTCATCTTCCTGACGCTGATGCTCTCGCTCCAGGCCTCGTACGCCGCCCCGCTGATCCTGCTCGCGCAGAACCGGCAGGACGACCGGGACCGGGTCAACCTGGAGCAGGACCGCAAGCAGAACGAGCGCTCCATCGCCGACACCGAGTACCTGACCCGGGAGATCGCCGCGCTGCGGATGGGTCTGGGCGAGGTCGCGACCCGCGACTGGATCCGGTCGGAGTTCCAGGACCTGATCAAGGAGATGGACGAGCGGCGGCTATTCCCGCTCGAGAGTGACGAAGGCGACCGCTAGCGGCCTTTCCGGAGGCAGGCTACCGAGCCGTACCATCGGGGCATGGCTACCGACACAAGCTCCGCCGCCGTGCCTGAGCAGGATGCGATCCTCGACGCGCTGGCGACGGTGAACGACCCCGAGATCCACCGGCCGATCACCGAGCTCGGCATGGTCAAATCGGTGGAGATCGGCGACGGCGGCGAGATCGCCGTCACGGTCTACCTCACGGTGTCGGGCTGCCCCATGCGCGAGACGATCACCAAGAACGTCACCGAGGCCGTCGAGCGCGTCGCCGGCGTCACGTCGGTCGCCGTCACGCTGGACGTGATGAGCGACGAGCAGCGCAAGGAGCTGGCGGCCACGCTGCGCGGCGGCACCGCCGAGCGCGAGGTCCCGTTCGCCAAGCCGGGCTCGCTGACCCGCGTCTACGCGGTCGCGTCCGGCAAGGGCGGCGTCGGCAAGTCGTCCGTGACCGTGAACCTGGCCGCGGCGATGGCCGCGGACGGCCTGAAGGTCGGCGTCGTGGACGCGGACATCTACGGCCACAGCGTGCCGCGCATGCTGGGCGTGGACGGCCGCCCGACCCAGGTCGAGAACATGATCATGCCGCCGTCCGCGCACGGCGTGAAGGTCATCTCCATCGGCATGTTCACCCCGGGCAACGCGCCGGTGGTGTGGCGCGGTCCGATGCTGCACCGGGCCCTCCAGCAGTTCCTGTCGGACGTGTTCTGGGGCGACCTGGACGTGCTGCTGCTGGACCTGCCGCCGGGCACCGGCGACATCGCGATCTCCGTGGCCCAGCTGGTGCCGAACGCGGAGATCCTGGTCGTGACCACCCCGCAGCAGGCTGCGGCCGAGGTCGCGGAGCGGGCCGGATCGATCGCCGTACAGACGCACCAGAAGATCGTCGGCGTCGTCGAGAACATGTCCGGGCTGCCGTGCCCGCACTGCGACGAGATGGTCGACGTGTTCGGCTCGGGCGGTGGCCAGAAGGTCGCCGACGGCCTCACCAAGACGGTCGGCGCGACGGTCCCGGTGCTCGGCTCCATCCCGATCGACGTACGGCTGCGCGAGGGCGGCGACGAGGGCAAGCCGGTCGTCCTGTCGGACCCGGACTCCCCGGCCGGTGCGGCGCTGCGCTCGATCGCGGGCAAGCTGGGCGGCCGCGCCCGCGGCCTCGCCGGCATGTCCCTGGGCATCACCCCGCGCAACAAGTTCTGACCGTCGCGACGTGAAGGGCACCGCCGACCGGCGGTGCCCTTTCCCGTACCCGGGGCTACTCGTATGCGGCCAGGTCGCCGATCACCGAGAAGCCGATCCCGTACGCGCTCATTCCCCGCCCGTACGCACCGAGGTGCACCCCGCCCTGCGTCGAGCCGGCCAGCACCCACCCGAACTCGGACTCGCGGTAGTGGAACGGCGTCGGCTCCCCGTCCACGGGGAGCGAGAGCGTCGACCAGTCCTCGCCGTCGAGGTCGTCGGCGAGCTCCCACGCGGCCTCGGTCTGCTGGTCGAGCCAGTCGTCGCGCAGGGTGTGGTCCATCTGCCCGGGCCAGCTGTACGCCAGCAGCCCGGAGCCGGCCAGCCAGGCCGCCGAGGAGACCGAGGTGGCCTCCAGGACGCCGGTGCCGTCGCTGCTGCGGCGCAGCGGGTTGCTCGCGACGGTGACGACCACCGCGAAGCGCTCCTTCTCGCCGGTGGCGAGCTCTCCGCGCGCGGAGGGCTCGTCGCCGTGGCCGGTGGAACCGTGCTCGACGGTGCCGTCGGCGCCGGTGCCCACCTGCATGAGCCAGCGGGGGCCGGTGAAGGCCCCGTCCAGCCCGTACCAGGGAAAGTCCGCGGCCAGGAACCCCCCGGCCGTCCGGCGGGCCGTCGGGACGGGCGCGGCGGCCTCCTGGGGCTGCGCGGGGGCGGGCTGCGCGGCTTCAGCCGCCGGCTCCGCCGGTGCGGCTGGTTCTGCTGGTGCGGCAGCGGGAGCCTCGGCGGGCTGCACCCCAACCCGGCTACTGCTCGTCGTCTCCATCGATGCGGCCTCTCGTTCCGTGGGGTCCGGAACGCGCCCTCCCCCACATCTCGTCGGGGGGACCCCCACCCTGGGGCGTCCTGGGTCCGGACTCATGGAGGATAGCCACCGGACCCCGGATCACCGGGTAAGGCTCGAATCAGGGGGTGTCATACCGGCCGCAGGCCTCGCCGGCCCGACGGGAATTACGGGACAGCCCTCAGGTGGCGTCGGCGTCGTACGGGGTGCGCTGCTCGGCGGCCGGGGCGGCGGGCTTCTTCAGCAGGTCAGGGCCGGTGGCGGCGGGCGCGGCGGAGGTGCCGGCGGCGGCCGGGGCGGGGGCCGTCTCCCTGCTGTTGACGGCGTCGGTGACGTCGTTCAGCTCCTTGCGGAGATCGAAGGTGCTGCGGATCTCCCGAAGGTCCTCGTTCTCGGTCAGCTGCTTGCGGATGAACGTCTTCGGGTTCAGGTCCTCGAACTCGAAGTCCTTGAACTCGGGACCGAGTTCCGACCGGATGTCCTGCTTCGCGCTGTCGGAGAACGCGCGGATCTTCCGGATGACCCCGGTGACGTCCTGGATCACCTTGGGCAGCTTGTCCGGGCCGAAGACGAGGATGGCCAGCACCACGATCGTGACCAGCTCGAGTGCGCCTATGTCGTTGAACACCTTGCCGCTCCTCGGCTCTCTTCACTTCGGGCCACGACACACGGTACCCGGCGTTGCCGACGGGGCCATACATCGGTGCGCCATCGGCCTCGGATTCTCCGTATGGTCATGATCCGTTCGCCGAACCGAGGACCAGCTCCAGGGTGCGCTCCCGGCCGTCGCGCAGCACGGTCAGGGTGAGCGGATCACCCGGGCGGTGGGCCCGGATCTTGATGACGAGCTCGTCGCCGCCGTGTACGCGGACCCCGTCCACCTTGGTGATCACGTCGCCGCCCTGGATCCCGGCGCGGGCGCCGGGGCCGTCGGCGGTGACGGCCGGCTTGCCGCCCTCGCCCTTGGTGGCGACGCGGGCCCCGTCGCCGGTGTACTCCATGTCGAGGGTGACGCCGATGACGGGGTGCGTGGCGTGGCCGGTGCGGATGAGCTCCTCGGCGACGCGCTTGCCCTGGTTGACCGGGATGGCGAAGCCGAGCCCGATGCTGCCGCTCTGCTTCTCGGGGTCCCCCTGGTCCCCTTTGTCCGCCCCCCTGATCGCGCTGTTGATGCCGATCACGCGGGCCTTGGCGTCGAGGAGGGGGCCGCCCGAGTTGCCGGGGTTGATGGGGGCGTCGGTCTGGAGGGCGTCGACGTAGCTGATGTCGCTGCCGTCGCCCTTGTCGCCGCCTGCGGTGATGGGCCGGCCGGTGGCGCTGATGATGCCGGCGGTGACGGTGTTGGAGAGGTCGAACGGCGCGCCGATGGCCACCACCGGGTCGCCGACCTTCACGTTCTCGGAGTTCCCGAGGGAGAGCGGCTGCAGGCCCCGTACGCCTTCGACCTTGACGACGGCCAAGTCGTAGCCGCCGTCCCGGCCGACCAGTTCGGCGGTGACGCTCTCGCCCGTGCTGAAGGTGACCGTTATGTCCTTGGCGTCGGAGACGACGTGGTTGTTGGTGAGGATGTGGCCCTGCTCGTCGAGTACGAACCCGGTTCCGGTGCCGCTGCCTCCGCTGCCGCGGACGTGCAAGGTCACCACGCCCGGCAGCGCGGTGGCGGCGATCCCGGCCACGCTCTCGGGGGCCCGGCCCTTGCTCTCGACGGCGGCCTGCGGGAGTTCGAGACGGGTGCTGCTCTGCCGTTCGGCGAGGACGCCGAGCCAGCCGCCGATGCCGCCGGCGAGGAGGGCCGTACCGAGGCTGAGGGCCACGGCGTGCCGCAGCCGGATGCCGCGCCCGCCCGGGGCCTTCCCCTGATCGGCGACCTGGAGCGGCCGCTCGCCCCACGGGTCGTACCGCGGCCCCGGCACCGACGCGTGTGGCACGGGCTCGGCCGCCGGATCGGAGCCTGCACCCGGCTCGGCCTCCGGCCCGGGCTCCGCCCCGGCCGCTGCCGCCGGGCCGGCGGGGCGGCTCCACCAGGACGGAGCCGTGTCGGACTGCTGCTGGTCGGCCATGGGCGCTCCCCTGGGGGTCCCCCCAGCGGAGCCAGGGGGAGGGTACTTGTTAGCACCGCCGGGCGGCGCATCTGCCGCAGATTCAACCAGGTCCCCCACCCCCTGGGGGCCACACCCCGGTTCCCGGGCCCCCGCCGCCCCGGGTGTCAGCGGGTCAGGGAGACCGGGCGGGGTGAGGCGGAGATCGAGGGGTGGACCGGTGGCAGCGGGCCCGTGGGGTGCGGGCCGGCCACGAACCCGGGGCTCGGCGCCCGGTCCCGGACCACCGCATCGGACACCGACACCGTGGGACCGGGCCGTGTCGCCGGAGCTTCGCCCCGTACGTTCGGCTCGAGGGTGTCGACCGGAAGCGAACCGCCCAGTGCGATCGCGGCCAGCGAGACCGCGCCGGCCGCCACGAACGCGAAGCGGCGGCGCGGGCGCCCCACCTCGTGGATGCGGAAGCCCTGCTGCGGTGCGGCCGGAGGCACGTACCCGAAGAGCTCCGCCCCCGGCGGGCTCTGCGGACCCGGCGGACCGGACGGCCCGTCGAGGCCGTCGCCCGGCAGCCCCTGCAACCGGGCCAGCAGCCCGGCCGACAGCGGCGGCGGTGCGCTCTCCACGAAAAGGCTCTTCACACGGCGCTGCGCATCGGCCTCGGCCTTGCACTTGGCGCACGTGGCCAGATGCGCCAGGACCCGCTCGCGCGCGTCATGGCTCAGCTCCCCGTCGACCAGCGCGGCGAGACGGTCGCCCAGGTGCTGTTCGGCAGGAGACGGACTGACTCCGCTCACTCGGCTCCGCCCTCTCCCCCGGCGCCCGGCGCGCCCACCGCCGCTCCCGCCAGCGCCCGCTGCTCGGCACGGGCCTCGGGAGACCGGTGCTTGAGCGCCTTGCGCAGATGCGAACGGCCCCGGTGGATACGGCTGCGCACGGTGCCGAGCTTCACGCCCAGCGTCGCGGCGATCTCCTCGTACGAGAGGCCCTCGATGTCGCACAGCACCACGGCCGCACGGAACTCGGGCGCAAGGGTGTCCAGCGCCTGCTGCACGTCCGCGTCGAAGTGGGTGTCGTGGAGGACCTGCTGCGGGGACGGCTCACGGCTCGGCAGCCGCTCGGCCGCGTCGTCGGCGAGCGCGTCGAACCGGATCCGCTGCTTGCGGCGGACCATGTCCAGGAACAGGTTGGTGGTGATCCGGTGCAGCCAGCCCTCGAACGTGCCCGGCGTGTATGTGGACAGCGAGCGGAAGACGCGGACGAAGACCTCCTGCGTCAGGTCCTCGGCGTCGTGCTGGTTACCCGTCAGACGGTAGGCAAGGCGGTAGACCCGCGCACTGTGCGTGCTGACGATCTCCTCCCATGAGGGAGGGGTCCACGCCTGGGTGCCCGCATCGGCGGCAAAGGTCGCGGTGGTTGCGGTGGCAGCGGTGTGGAAGCGGTCAGCAATGTTGGTCACGGATTTCGGCTCACCCACCGACCAGAAGAGGCGTCTGAATACACCTCCACGATCCACAGGCGCAGCCGCACCTCCCCTATCGGCTCTGGTGGTGTCCAGTGGAGTCCCTACCATAGCCACCCCTCCCGTCAGCTCCGGATAAGCATTTTTGCAGTAACTTTGCACGTGCCTTCGACACGCCGGGCCGACGATCTGCCCGGTGCCGTCCCCATCTATCCCGGCTGCGCCCCGCCCTTACGCCCCTTTTGCCTCGCTGGGTCTTTCCGCCGCTGCTTTCTTCAACGCCCGGTCCCATCTGCGGGTTCCCGACGCCAACGGATACAGTCACCGTTGCGCCAACTATGGGGACAGGAGAGGGTCATTACCGGCAACCGGCAGACGAGCTGGGCGTTCGCCGACGCGTTTGTCGCCGAGGACGACGCTCTGCGGTGGGCCCGCGACCGGGCCAGGGAAGCGGGCCTGCGCTCCGTCTCCCCGGGCACCGGGGCTGCGCTGCGCCTGCTCGCCGCCACCGCGGACGCCAAGGCGGTCGCCGAGATCGGCACCGGCACCGGCGTCTCCGGCATCCACCTCCTCCACGGCATGCGCCCCGACGGGGTGCTGACCACCGTGGATCCCGAGGCCGACCGGCAGGCCTTCGCCCGCCAGGCCTTCCGGGCCGCCGGCTTCGCGGGCAACCGCGCCCGGTTCATCCCGGGCCGCGCACTCGACGTACTCCCCCGGCTCGCCGACGGCGGGTACGACCTCGTCTTCTGCGACGGGGACCCGTCCGAGTCCCTCGACTACCTCGCCGAATCGTTGCGCCTGCTGCGCCCCGGCGGGCTGGTGTGCTTCGAGGGGGTCTTCTCCGACGGCCGCACCGTCGACTCGGCGGCGCAGCAGATCGAGGTGATGCGGGTACGGGAGCTGCTGCGCAGCGTCCGGGAGAGCCCGGCACTGGAGGCGGCCCTGCTCCCGGTGGGCGACGGCCTGCTGTGCGCGGTCCGGCGCTGAGTGCCCGTACGGCCGGGTCGGACCCGGCTCAGCTCAGGAGCAGGAAGGTGAGGGCCGACGTACCGCCCAGCGCCGTGCCGGCGAGGAGTTGCGCGGGGGTGTGCGCCCGCAGGACCAGCCGGGACCAGGCGACGGCGGCGGCGATCAGGGCCGCCGGGAGCGCCCGCGGTCCGAAGACGAGCAGCAGGATCATCACGGTGCCGCCGGCCACCGACATGTGAATCGATATCTGCCAGCCGACCGTCACCAGCAGGGACGACACCAGACCCACGAGCATCGCGACGACGAGCGCGAACACCTCGCCGGGGGCGCCGAGGACGCGCAGCAGGGTGATCCCGGCGACCACGGAGACCAGGCTCAGGGCCATCGGGACGATCCGCTGCCTCCGCACCCGGATGTGCTGGTCGGTCAGCGCCCCCCGGCGGACGCCGAAGGCGATGATCCCGACCGGGACCGCACCGCAGAACAGGGCGGCGAGCAGGCCCCAGCCGAGACCGGTCCACGACGCACTGCCGTGCCATCCGATGAGCAGGAGAAGGGCGACGACCATGTTGGCCGGCGCCAGCCCGTCGGAGACGACGCGGGCGGCCTTCTGGCGGGGAGTGCACTCGGCGAAGGCCGGCGGCGCAGGCGGGGAGAAGGTCACGACGGGCTCCGCGAGGCGCAGGGGATCAGTCCGGTGACGAGGTCCCCGGGCACGACACAACGCTGCCCCGGCCGCGGAGAGCGGACGGGGCAGCGCAGAGAATACGGGAATGCAGATGGTGCGCGGTGCTGCCGACTGGTTAGCCGACGACCTTCTTCAGGGCGTCACCCAGGGCGTCCGCCTCGTCCGGAGTCAGCTCGACGACAAGCCGACCGCCGCCCTCGAGCGGTACGCGCATGACGATGCCCCGCCCCTCCTTGGTGACCTCGAGCGGGCCGTCGCCCGTCCGCGGCTTCATGGCCGCCATGCTCGTTCCCCTTCCTGAAACCAGCTCATCGTCAGCCGACGGCCCCATTCAGGCGCCTGGAACCCGGCATCGAACACATTGCTTCTTGGCCATTATCCCGCATGTCAGGACCCGATGACCAACATCGGCAGGGAACGCTTGCGCAACGCGCTCGGCCAAAACCACTCATTTCGGGGACGTGCCTGCGATACTTCGCCGCCGCACCCGGCGTTAGCCCTCCGCTTTCTTTGACGCACATCACATGCCCCGGGACGGTCCGGTCCGCCATGCTGGCCCTTGCACCGGCCGGTACCGGCCGGTAGCCAAGCCCGCGACGAAGGGGGACCCCCTGCCATGGCCGACAGCGTGCTCTACGAAGTGACCGACGGACTCGCAAAAATCACGATCAACCGTCCCGACGCCATGAACGCGATGAACACCGAGGCCAAGGTGGCGCTCCGCGACGCGGTCCAGGCGGCGGCCGCGGACACGGCCGTCCGGGCGGTGCTGCTGACCGCGGCCGGCAACCGGGCGTTCTGCGTCGGCCAGGACCTCAAGGAGCACATCGGGAACCTGGCGGCGGACCGCAAGAACGGGTCCTCGCTGACCATGAGCACGGTCGCGGACCACTACAACCCGATCGTGCGCGCCCTGACCGAGATGCCCAAGCCGGTGGTGGCGGGCGTCAACGGCGTCGCGGCCGGAGCGGGCTTCGGCTTCGCGCTCGCGGCGGACTTCCGGGTCGTCGCCGACACGGCCTCTTTCAACACCTCCTTCGCGGGCGTGGCGCTCACCGCGGACTCGGGCGTCTCCTGGACCCTGCCCCGCCTGATCGGCGCCTCCCGGGCCTCCGACCTGCTGCTCTTCCCCCGCTCCGTGAAGGCGCAGGAGGCGTACGAGCTCGGCATCGTGAACCGCCTGGTCCCCTCGGACTCCCTGCACGCCGAGGCCGAGGCGGTGGCCCGCACCCTGGCGGCCGGCCCGACGGTGGCCTACGCGGCCCTGAAGGAGTCCCTGGCCTACGGGGCCGACCGCTCGCTGGCGGAGGCCCTGTCCCACGAGGACACCCTGCAGGCCCGCGCCGGCGCCTCCGAGGACCACTCCATCGCCGTCGAGGCCTTCCTCGCGAAGCAGCCGCCGAAGTACCTGGGCCGCTGAGCCCGGCACTCCCGTTGCCGCCTGCCCCCGCCGCTCAGCTCAGGCGGGGGTACGGGCGGCGCAGGCGGCCAGGTGGTCGTTGACCAGCCCGCAGGCCTGCATCAGGGCGTAGGCCGTCGTGGGGCCGACGAAGCGGATCCCGGCCTTCTTCAGGGCCTTGGACAGGGCCGTGGACTCGGGCGTCACCGCCGGGACCTCGGAGATCGTCGCGGGGGCCGGGCGGTCCGGCTCCGGCGCGTGCGACCAGATCAGGGCGTCCAGCTCGCCCGGCTCCCACCCCGCCAGGACCTTCGCGTTGGCGAGCGTGGCGTCGATCTTGGCCCGGTTGCGGATGATCCCCTCGTCCGCGAGCAGCCGCTCCGCGTCGGCCGGCCCGAATTCCGCGACCTCGGCGATCACGAACCCCGCGAAGGCCGTACGGAATCCCTCCCGCCGCCGCAGGATCGTCAGCCAGGACAGCCCGGACTGGAAGGCCTCCAGGCACAGCCGCTCGTACAGGGCGTCGTCCCCGTGCACCGCGCGGCCCCACTCCGTGTCGTGGTACGCGATGTAGTCCTCGGTGGCCAGCGCCCAGGGGCAGCGCAGGCCTCCGTCCGGACCCGCGACGGCCGTCACTGCTCCTCCTTGTGCAGGTCGACCGCGCCGCCCTGCGCCTGCGCGCGGCTGTGCGCGGCCGCCGCCGTCAGCTCCGCGATGCGCGCGTCCCGCTCGGCGATCTCCGCCGCGAGCCGCTCCAGTACGTCGTCCACCTCGGCCATCCGGTACCCGCGCGGCGCGACCGGCAGCCGCAGCGCATCGATGTCGGCCCGTACGACCGGGCGGCTCTCCGGCAGCGCGTCGGCCACCCGGTCCGGCTCCGCGTCGGGCAGCACGGCCTCGGAACCACCGCCCACCACGGCCAGGGTGACCGCGGCGACGACCACGACCAGCGCGATCAGCAAGAACCAGAACACGAGCAACTCCCTGAGAGACATCGGGCCACCGGCCACCAGGTTAAGGTCGCAGCGAGGCGCGAGGGCCGCCGGAGGAGGAAAGAACGGGATGCTGCGACTGGGCAGGCGCGAGTTCGACACCCACGAGCCGGTGATCATGGCCATCGTGAACCGGACTCCGGACTCCTTCTACGACCAGGGCGCGACGTTCCGCGACGAGCCCGCGCTGGACCGGGTCGAGCAGGCGGTCGCCGAGGGCGCCGCGATCATCGACATCGGCGGGGTCAAGGCGGGCCCGGGCGAGCACGTCGACGCGGCCGAGGAGGCCCGGCGCACGGTCGGCTTCGTGGCGGAGGTACGCCGCCGCCACCCGGACGTGGTGATCAGCGTCGACACCTGGCGGCACGAGGTCGGCGAGGCGGTCTGCGAAGCCGGGGCCGACCTCCTGAACGACGCCTGGGGCGGCGTGGACCCGAAGCTGGCGGAGGTCGCCGCCCGTCACGACGTCGGCCTGGTCTGCACCCACGCGGGCGGGGTCGAGCCGCGCACCCGGCCGCACCGGACGACGTACGACGACGTGGTGGCGGACATCCTGCGCGTCACGGTCGGACTTGCCGAACGCGCCGCCGCACTCGGCGTCCGCCGGGACGCGATCATGATCGACCCGGGCCACGACTTCGGGAAGAACACCCGGCACTCGCTGGAGGCCACCCGTCGCCTGGGCGAGATGACGGACACCGGCTGGCCGGTGCTGGTCTCGCTGTCCAACAAGGACTTCGTCGGCGAGACCCTCGACAAGCCGGTCAAGGAGCGCCTGTTGGGCACCCTGGCCACGACGGCCGTCTCGGCCTGGCTGGGCGCCCAGGTCTACCGCGTCCACGAGGTCGCGGAGACCAGGCAGGTCCTGGACATGGTCCGCTCGATCCAGGGCCACCGACCCCCGGCGGTCGCCCGCCGGGGGCTCGCGTAGTGGCAGGGGTTACTTGCTGACTTCCTTGGTGACGAGCGCGATCGCCTCGTCCACGTCGTCCGTGACGTGGAAGAGGTAGAGGTCGCGCTCCGAGGCCTTGCCCTGCGCGATCACCGTGTTCTTGAGCCAGTCGACCAGGCCGGACCAGTACGCCGACCCGAACAGCACGATCGGGAACCGGGTGATCTTCTGGGTCTGGACCAGGGTCAGGGCCTCGAACAGCTCGTCCAGCGTGCCGAGTCCGCCCGGCAGCACCACGAAGCCCTGGCTGTACTTCACGAACATCGTCTTGCGGACGAAGAAGTACCGGAAGTTCAGCCCGAGGTCCACGTGCTGGTTGAGCCCCTGCTCGAAGGGCAGCTCGATGCCCAGGCCCACGGAGACCCCGTTGGCCTCCCGGGCGCCCTTGTTGGCCGCCTCCATCGCGCCCGGGCCGCCGCCCGTGATCACCGCGAAGCCCGCCTCGACGAGCGCGCTGCCGATCTGCACGCCGGCCTCGTACTCCGGCGAGCCGGCGGGCGTACGGGCCGAGCCGAACACGCTGATCGCCGGCGGCAGCTCCGCCAGCGTGCCGAAGCCCTCGATGAACTCCGACTGGATGCGCAGGACCCGCCAGGGATCGGTGTGCACCCACTCGGAAGGCCCGGCCGAATCCAGCAGCCGCTGGTCCGTCGTACTGCCCGCCTGCACCTGGCTCCGCCTGCGCAGCACCGGCCCGAGCTGCTGCTCCTCGGGCCGACGACGAGCGTTGCCTTCGGGGTTGCCCATGATGTGCTCCCTCCTGCTGATCGTTGGATCAGGGTAGGCGCACAAAGGTGACGAGAAGCGGAATTCAGGTGGTCAGCCAGGCGCGGAGTCGTTCTTCGCAGTGGAGGATCGCCTTCGTCTCCACGCGCTCGTCCACCTTGTGCGCCAGCAGGGCGTCGCCCGGGCCGTAGTTCACGGCCGGGACGCCGAGGGCGCTGAAGCGGGACACGTCCGTCCAGCCGAACTTCGGCATGGCGCGGCCGCCGACCGCCTCCATGAAGGCCGCCGCCGCGGGGTGGGAGAGGCCCGGGAGGGCGCCGCCCGAGAAGTCGTCGATCACGAACTCGTCGACGCCGCAGTCCGCAAAGACCTCCCGGACGTGGGCGATCGCGTCGTCCATGCTGCGGTCCGGGGCGAAGCGGAAGTTCACGGTCACCGTGCACGCGTCCGGGATGACGTTGTTGGCGACGCCGCCCTCGATGCGGACCGCGTTGAGGCCCTCGTGGTACTCCAGGCCGTCGATGACGGGCTTGCGGGGCTCGTACGCCGCGAGTTTGGCGAGAATCGGGCTCGCCGCGTGGATGGCGTTGGAGCCCATCCAGCTGCGCGCGGAGTGGGCGCGCTCGCCGGCGGTGCGGAGCAGGACGCGCAGGGTGCCCTGGCAGCCGCCCTCGACCTCTGCGTTCGACGGCTCCAGCAGGACCGCGAAGTCGCCGGTCAGCCAGTCGGGGTGGGCGTCGGCGACCTTGCCCAGGCCGTTCAGGTCGGCGGCGACCTCCTCCTGGTCGTAGAAGACGAAGGTGAGGTCGCGGTTGGGCTCGGGCACGGTCGCGGCGATGCGCAGCTGTACGGCGACGCCGGACTTCATGTCGGTGGTTCCGCAACCCCACAGGACGTCGTTCTCGTCCAGGCGGGACGGGACGTTGTCGGCGATCGGCACCGTGTCGAGATGGCCGGCGAGCACGACGCGCTCGGCCCTGCCGAGGTTCGTACGGGCCACGACGTTGTTGCCGTACCGGTCGACCGTGAGGTGCGGGAGGGCCCGCAGGGCGTGTTCCACCAGGTCGGCGAGGACCTTCTCGTCGCCGCTCACGGACGGGATGTCGACGAGCCGGGCGGTCAGCTCGGCGGCGTCCAGGGTGAGGTCGAGCTCGGATTCGGACATGGCTCTGACCCTAACGCCCCGGGCTGCGACGAACGTCCCACGTCCGGCCGGTGGACGCGTCACATGGCTCAAGTACGGTGGGCGGCGTGTCCAAGAGCGATCACCCCCGTCCTCGCCGCCGCCGGCCGCTGCTCAAAGTCGCCGGTGCGTTCGTGCTGCTCGCGCTGATCGGCTACTTCGCCGTGCAGTACGACTCGACGAACGGCGGTGGCGGCGCCCCGCACTGCACGGCCTCGATGCGGACGAATCCGACCCTCGTCGACATGACCCCCGAGCAGGCGGGCAACGCGGCGACGATAGCCGCGGTCGGCGTGGCCAAGGGCCTGCCGGACCGGGCCCTGACCATCGCGCTGGCGACCGCGATGCAGGAGTCCGGGCTGCGCAACCTGCCCCACGGCGACCGGGATTCGCTGGGCCTGTTCCAGCAGCGGCCCTCGATGGGCTGGGGCACCGAGCAGCAGATCATGGACCCGGTGTACTCGGCCGGGATCTTCTACGAGCGCCTCGTCGCGGTCAAGGGGTACTCGCGGCTCCCGCTGACGGAGGCCGCGCAGCAGGTGCAGCTCAGCGGCTTCCCCCAGGCGTACGCGAAGCACGAGCCGGACGCGACCGTCCTGACGGCCGCCTTCGCCGGTGACGGCGAGCTGACGTGCGGCGGGCCCGCGCCCACCACGCCGGGCGACCCGGAGAAGGTGCGGACGGAGCTCACCCGGATCTTCGCCAAGGACAAGCTGCACTCCGCTCCCGCGGAGCCGCGCCGGACGCCGGCCGCGGGCCAGGAGGTCAAGGAGGCCGAGGTGACCTTCGTCGAGAAGCAGGACGGCGGCGCGTCCGCGGCGCGCGGCAGCAAGGCGATGGCCGGCTGGGCGGTGGCCAACTCGCGGGGAATGGGCATCGCGCGGGTCTCGTACGGCCGGGACGGCTGGGTGGCGGGCGAGGCCAAGGGCAAGTGGCAGCAGAAGGGCAGCCAGGGCGGGAAGTCGGGCGCCGGTGATCCCTACGGCGCCGAGCACGACGAGGTACGGATCTTCGTGGCCCGCTGAGCCGGCGCCGGCGCGCAGCCGCGGCCCGCTGACACGCCGGCCGCGCGGCACGGTCGCGCGTACGAGACGTCCCCCGTACGGGGGTGACCCGGAGGGCGGCCCGATCCGCCCCCGGGAGACGGAAGCCCTGGTCGGCGCGCATTCATGAGCTTTTCGCGGAAGCCGATTAAACGATGCGTTACTGATCCTTTACCCGGTGGCTCCGCAACTCCACCCGCCCCCTGAGCGGTTGTACACGGCGTACTCAGCCGCTACCGCTTAGGAGCATCATGTCCCTCCCCCTGACCCGCCGGATCGCCCGTACCGCGCTGCTGCTCGCAGCCGGGGCAGCTCCCGTGGTCGGTGCGGCCGGCGCGGCCAGCGCCGCGGGCCTGGAGTCCGTGCCGCAGCTGGGCGCCCTCACCAGCCCGGACGCCGCGGGCGACGTGGTCGGCACCGGTGAGGCCGCTGCCACCACCGCCACGGACACCGCCGCCAAGGCCGTACCCGGCGCCCCCGCCGGGGTCACCGACGCCGCGACCGGCCTGATCGGCGGGCTGCCGGCCAAGGGTCTGCCGACCGGGAACCTGCCGACCGGCGCCGTGCCCACCGGCGACCTCACCAGCGCGGTTCCCACCCAGGGGCTGCCGCTGGGCGGCCTCCCCCTGGGTGGCTGATCCGCCGCAAGCAGGAACGCCGAGGGGCCGGGAGCACGAACTCCCGGCCCCTCGGCCTGTGTGCAGGGTGCGGACACGGCGCCGGCGCCGGCGCCGGATCAGGCGAGGCGCTTGACCGCCGCCTCGACGCGCTCGTCGGTGGCCGTGAAGGCGACGCGGACGAACTGCGCGCCCGCCTCGCCGTAGAAGTCGCCCGGCGCGACCAGGATGCCCAGCTCGGCGAGGTGGCCGACCGTCTCCCAGCAGGCCTCGTCCCGGGTCACCCACAGGTACAGGCTGGCCTCGCTGTGCTCGACCCGGAAGCCGTGCGCCTCCAGGGCCGCCCGCAGCGCCTCGCGCCGCGCGGCGTAGCGCACGCGCTGCTCCTCGACGTGCGCGTCGTCGCCGAGCGCGGCGACCGTGGCCGCCTGCACCGGGGCCGGGGTCATCATGCCGCCGTGCTTGCGGATCTCCAGCAGTTCGCCGAGCACGTCGGCGTCACCGGCGATGAACGCGGCCCGGTAGCCCGCCAGGTTGGAGCGCTTGGAGAGGGAGTGGACGGCGACGATGCCCTCGTACGAGCCGCCGCAGACGTCGTCGTGCAGCACGGAGACGGGCTCGGCCTCCCAGCCCAGCTCCAGGTAGCACTCGTCGCTGAAGAGCAGGATGCCGTGCTCGCGCGCCCAGGCCACGATCCGGATCAGGTCTTCCTTGGGGATGACCTTGCCGGTGGGGTTGGACGGGGAGTTGAGCCACAGCAGCTTCACACCGGCCGGGTCGAGCTCGGTCCCCGCGGGGTCACCCGCAAATGTCTCAGTGTCGTAGACCACCGGCTCGGCGCCGCACAGCCGCGCGCCGACCTCGTACGTCGGGTAGGCGAGCCGGGGGTATGCGACCTTGTCTCCGGCGCCCAGGCCCAGCTGGGTCGGCAGCCACGCCACCAGCTCCTTCGAGCCGACGACCGGCAGGACGTTGCGGTGCCCGGCGGCGCTCGCGCCGAGGCGGGCCTGCAGCCAGCCGGTGATCGCGTCGCGCAGCGCGACGGTGCCCCACACCGTGGGGTAGCCCGGGGAGTCGGCGGCCGCGACGAGGGCGTCCTGGATCAGCTGCGGGACCGGGTCCACGGGCGTGCCGACGGACAGGTCGACGATGCCGTCCGGGTGGGCCGCCGCCGTCTTCTTGTACGGCTCCAGCTTGTCCCAGGGGAAGGCGGGAAGACGTGCGGATACTGCGGCCACGGTGTTCTCTGCTCTCTACTGGTGCTGGACGTGCTGGACGTACGGGCAAACGAGTCGGTCCCGCGCGGCACGGGGGCCGTACGGGACCGAAGCACGCGTTCTGCCGGGTGGGGCAGTGGCCGTCAGTGGCCTTCGCCCATGGGCGGCAGCGCGGCGATGAAGGGGTGATCGCGCTCGATCAGGCCCAGCTTGGAGGCACCACCGGGCGATCCGAGCTCGTCGAAGAACTCGACGTTCGCCTTGTAGTAGTCCTTCCACTCTTCCGGAGTGTCGTCCTCGTAGAAGATGGCCTCGACCGGGCAGACCGGCTCACACGCACCACAGTCGACGCACTCGTCCGGGTGGATGTACAAGGACCGCTGGCCCTCGTAGATGCAGTCGACGGGGCACTCTTCGATGCATGCCTTGTCCTTGACGTCGACACAAGGCTCCGCGATGACGTAGGTCACGCTCTCGTTCCTCCTCGGTAGGGCTTTCCATATCGCGCGGGAGCGCGGCGTCGTCGATGCCCACGCCTAGTATCTCCGTTCCCGGGCACGATCCGAACAGGAGGGGCGGACAGAGCTGTGGAAATCACTGCCGGTGGGCTGCTGGAGATCCGTATTACCCCGGCTGACGTGGGTAAACGTGTCTCTGTACGACGGGTGGAGAGTGGCTCGAGCGGGTCACCGTCGTTCACCGACACGGTAGGAGTTCTCACATCCTGGAACCAGGGTGTGCTGACGATCACACGAAAGAGCGGCGAGTCGGTCCACATCGCGGAATCGATGCTGGTCGCGGGCAAGATCGTGCCTCCGGCGCCGGCCCGGCGGCGCGGTCCCGCAGCCTCTTTCGCGGAGCTGGCGCGGACCGGGGCGCGGGCCTGGCAGCCGCTGGAGAGCGAGCCGCTGGGCGAGTGGACGCTGCGGGCGGCCGGCGGGTTCACCCGGCGGGCCAATTCCGTGCTGCCGCTCGGCGACCCGGGGGTCCCGCTGGACGAAGCACTCGCCCGAGTGACGTCCTGGTACGCGGAACGTGAGCTTCCGGCGTATGTGCAGACGGCGACGGGGGCGGTCGGCACCCAGGAGCTGCTGGGCGCGGAGCTGGAGCGCCGGGGCTGGGTGAACGAGGTGTCGGCGGAGGTCCGGATCGCGGCGCTGGCGCCGATCGCGGACGTGGACACCGCCGCCACCGGCTCGGAGGTATGGCTGACCCGCGCCCCGGACGAGGAGTGGCTCGGGCGGTACGGGCGGGTCAAGGACCCGGAGGTGGCCCGGCGGGTGCTGGTCGCGGGGCCGTCGGTGTGGTTCGCGACGCTGCCCGGACGGGCGATCGGGCGGCTGGTGGTGGACGGCCGGTGGGCCGGCTTCGCGGCGGTCGAGGTCGACCCGGCGCACCGGCGCGCGGGCCTGGGCACGACGGTGATGGCGGTACTGGCCCGGCAGGCGCTGGAGGAGGGCGCGTCGGCGGCGTGGCTGCAGGTGGAGGCGGACAACGCGGGGGCGCGGGCGCTGTACGACGGCCTGGGCTTCGCGACGCACCACGCGTACCACCACTTCCGGGCGGCGCGATGAGCGCGGAGTCCCGGGAGCGGTTCGCGGAGGAGGCCCGCTCGGAGCGGCCCGACCTGGCGCTGCTGTGCCTGCTGCTCGCCGCGGAGGCGGACCCGGAGCTGGACGAACGGGCCATGGACTGGGCGCAGATCGAGCTGGACCGGCTGGCGGGGATGCTGCCGTACGGACTGCGCGGCGGGAAGGCGTGGGCCTCGGCGGTCACCGGGCTGCTGGGCGGCCGGATGGGCTTCCACGGCACCCCCGCGGACTACGACCGGCTGTCGTCCTCCCTGCTGCACGAGGTGCTGCGGCGGCGCCGGGGCCTGCCGATCCTCCTGTCCGTCGTCTGGCTGGAGGTCGCACGGCGGGCGGGTGCGCCGGTGTACGGACTGGGGCTGCCGGGGCACTTCGTGGTGGGGTTCGGGGACCCGGACGAGGGGCTGGTCGTGGACCCGTTCGCCGGGGGCGCCTCGCTGGGCGCCGGTCCGGCGGAACTGGCCGCGGAGCCGCGTACGCCGGCCCGGACGCTGGACATCGTCCTGCGGATCCTGAACAACATCAGGGCGTGGGCCTCGGCCCGGCCCGAGCAGTCGGGGGTGGCGCTGTGGGCGCTGGACCTGTCGCTGCTGCTGCCGTCGCATCCGGCGTCGCTGCGGTACGAGCGGGCCAAGCTTCTGGTGGAGCGGGGGGAGTTCGCCTCCGGCGCGGCGGAGCTGGAGGCGTACGCGGTGGTCGTCGACGCGATCGACTCGGGAGCGGCGGGGCGCATCCGCGCCGAGGCGCTGTCCGCGCGGGCCCTGTTGAACTGACCCGGGCTGCGCCCCGGGCCCCGCGCCGCGGGCCAGGCGCCACTTTGACGACAGGGCCTAGAGCCAGCCCTTTTCGCGGGCTGTACGGACAGCTTCCGTGCGGTTGCGGGAGGCAAGCTTCTGGATCGCCGTCGAGAGGTAGTTGCGGACCGTGCCCTGGGACAGGTGGAGGCGGGCCGCCAGTTCGGCGTTCGTCGCGCCGTCCTCGGCAGCGCGCAGGACCTCCCGTTCCCGGTCGGTCAGCGGGTTCGCGCCCTCCGCCAGGGCCGCCGCCGCCAGGGTGGGGTCGATGACGCGCTCGCCCGCCAGGACCTTGCGCACCGCCTCCGCCAGCTGCGCGGCCGGGGCGTCCTTGACCAGGAACGCCGAGGCCCCCGCCTCCATCGCGCCGCGCAGGTAGCCGGGGCGGCCGAAGGTCGTCAGGACGACGATCTTGAGGTTCGGGACCGCGGTCCGCAGGGCCGCCGCCGCCTCGATGCCCGTCATGCCCGGCATCTCGATGTCGAGCAGCGCGACGTTCACGTCGTGCGCCCGGGCCGCCGTCACCACCTCGTCGCCGCGGGCGACCTGGGCCAGCACCTCGATGTCCGGCTCCAGTCCGAGGAGGGCCGCGAGGGCTTCCCGGACCATGGACTGGTCCTCCGCCAGGAGGATCCGGATGGGGCGTGTGGTCATGATCCCGATCCTAGGGGGATGCGGGCCAGCAGGCGGAAGCCCTTCTTGCCGGTCTGGCCCGCCGACAGCGTGCCGCCGACCGCCTCAAGGCGTTCCGTCAGGCCCGTCAGGCCGTTGCCCGCCTCCGCGGGGCCGCCCGCGCCGTCGTCCGCGACCGACAGCTCCACCACCGGTCCGGCGAGGGTCTGCAGGGTCTCCAGCCGGACCGTGCACCGCTGCGCCCCGCTGTGCCGGACCACGTTCGTCACCGCTTCCCGGAGCGACCAGGCCAGCGCCGACTCCACTTCCTCGGGGAGGTCCTCCACCGGCTCCGCCGGGAGGTCCGCCCGTACGCCCGCCGCGGTCAGCGCGGTCCGCGCGCCGGCCAGTTCGCCCGGCAGGGTCGCCCGCCGGTAGCCGCTCACGGCCTCCCGTACGTCGACCAGCGCCTGCCGGCTGACCTGCTCGATGTCGGCCACCTGCTGGGCCGCCTGCTCGGGACTGCCGGGCAGCATCCGCCCCGCCAGCTCGCTCTTGAGCGTGATCAGGGACAGCGAGTGGCCGAGGAGGTCGTGCAGGTCCCGGGCCATCCGCAGGCGTTCCTCGTTCGCCGCGAGCTGCGCCACCGTGGCCCGCGCCTCGCGCAGTTCCATCGTCGTGCGGATCATGGCGCGGATGCCGACCATCGCGAACCCGCCCATCAGGGCCGGGAGCAGCAGCCCGGCCAGGTATGCGTCGCCGCCCGGGACCGCGAAGGCCGTCACCGCGAGCAGGGCGGTGGCGCCGGGCACCGTGAACCGGGAGATCTCCCCCGGCAGCGCGGCGCCGGAGGCTATCGCCACGTAGACGAAGAGGACGAGCCATTCGCGGCCCAGGGCCAGCGACAGGATCGTGGCCTGCGCGGAGAGGACCGCCACCGAAAGCAGTACCCGCCACGCCTCGATCTGCCGGGCAGTGCGGAAGACCATGATCAGGTACCAGGCGACGAAGGCCACGAGGCCCAGGCCGCCGAGCAGCCGGGCTCCGAGGCTGTGTCCGCCGCTGACCAGGTCGGTGACGGGGGCGCTGAGGTAGAACAGCCAGACGCTGATCCACAGCGACTTCACGATCTTCTGCCGGCGGTTCTCGGGGCGGAGCCCGACCCGGGGCCCGCCCTTGGTTCCCCACAGACCGGTCTCGGTCATCGGCTCCGTCGCGCCGATTCCACCGGTCGCTCCCGTCGCACCCATCACGCTCGTCACACCCGTCACGCCTTCAGCGAGTCCTTGCGGTACAGCCAGGCGGCGGCACCGGTGAACAGTACGAAGTACACCGCCAGGATCGCCACGTCCTTCAGGTGTGGTGCGCCTCCGAGCTCGATGGCCTGGCCGAGGCCCGCGTACGCCCGGGTCGGCAGCCACTCGCAGATGTTCTGCAGCCACTGCGGGAAGTTCGCGGTCGGCATCCACAGGCCGCCGAGGATCGAGAGGCCGAAGTAGAACAGCATCGTGATCGGGCGGACGGTGTCCCCGCTCGCGAGGTAGCCGATCGCCACGCCGAGGGCGGCGAAGACCAGGCTGCCGGCCCAGATGGAACCGGTGAGGGCGAGCCACTGCCAGGCGTCGAACCGGACGCCCTTGACGCCCGCGGCGACCGCGAACACGACCAGGATGGCGGGCAGCGAGAGCACGCCCGCGCTGGCGGTCTTGCCCAGGACGTAGCCGCGGCCGGGCAGGGCGGTCAGCCGCAGCTGGCGGACCCAGCCCTTCTCGCGCTCCTTGGCGATGCGCTCGCTGTTGCCCATCAGGACGGCGGTCAGGGCGCCGAAGGAGGCCATGGCGACCATGTAGAAGGCGGGCATGGTCAGTTCGGTGCCCATGACCTTCGTCGTGCCGTTCAGGGTGCCGCCCAGCATCAGGAACAGCGCGGCCGGGTAGAGGACGGTGAAGAACAGGTACTTCTTGTTGCGCAGGGCTCGGGTTATCTCGAGCTTGATGAGCCTGATCGTTCCAGTGGTCAGCATGATGCGTCGGCCTCCTCGGCCTCGGTGAGGGCGATGAAGGCCTGTTCCAGGCCCAGCCCGGCGACTTCCAGGTTCCGGGGGTAGAGCCCCAGCGCGTACACGGCGTGAACGGTGGCGTCGGCGTCGCGCGACTGGAGCCTGACCGTGTCTCCGTGGCGCTCGTAGGCCGTCAGGTGGGGCAGGGCGCGCAGCGCCACCTCGTCCACCGGGGCGTCCCCGGCGAGGTCGAAGGCGATCCGGCGGGCGCCGGCCTTGGCCTTGATCTCGGCGGCGGTGCCGTCGGCGAGCAGCCGGCCCTTGTTGAGGACCAGGACCCGGTCGGCGATCGCGTCGGCCTCTTCCAGGTAGTGGGTGGCGAAGAGGACGGTGCGGCCCTGGGCTGCCTGCTCGCGCATCGTGGCCCAGAAGGCCTGCCGGGAGGTGACGTCCATGCCGGTGGTCGGCTCGTCGAGGACGATCAGGTCGTTGTGTCCCGCGGTGGCGAGGGCGAAGCGGACGCGCTGCTCCTGGCCTCCGGAGAGCTTGTTGACCATACGGTCGGCGATCTCGGTGATCCCGGCGCGGCCGAGCACCTCCTCGACCGGGTGGCGGCGGGGGTGCAGGGCGCAGCCGAGGGCGACGATCTCCCGTACGGTCACGTCCTCCATCAAGCCGCCGCTCTGCAGCATCGCGCCGACCCGGCCCGCCGCGATGGCCTCGCGCGGGGTGGTGCCGAAGAGGCGGACGGTGCCGGAGTCGGCGGGGCGCAGGCCCAGCAGCAGGTCGAGGGTGGAGGACTTGCCTGCGCCGTTGGGGCCGAGCAGTGCGACGGTCTCGCCGGGGTGGAGTTCGAGGGAGAGGCCGTCGACCGCGCGGACCGCGCCGTAGTTCTTGGTCACGTCGTGGAAGGCCACCACGGGGCCGGCGCCGGGTCCGGTGTCCTGTGCGGCGGCGGTGTGCGCCGAGGTCGTCGTCATGACCGAAGACTCCCCCGTACCGGGGTGCGCGCGGCAGTGTCTGCGGTCGTGACCGGTGGATGACAGATGTCATGCGGTCGGCATGACAGGCCGGCCGCGCCAGGTGGCGGGACCTGCGGCGGATACGGCGGCGGGCACGGCGGAGCCCCCGCCCGGAGGCCGGACGGGGGCTCGTGTGCAGCCTGGTCGCTAGTTGGGGTTGGTGTTGATGGTGGCGGTCCGCTCGGCGGTGGTCTTGCCGCGCAGGGCCGTGCCGAGGGCGCCGGCGACGTCCTGCGGGGTGACCGCGGTCTTCTCGCCCGTACCGCGCGTGATCAGGACGCCGTCGAAGGTGTTCCCGTACGTCGCCTTGAGCGCTTCCAGGTCGTACTTCTCGACCAGGTGCCCGTCCACGACCTGCATGCTGAGGATCTTGGGCAGGGACTTGGCCCCGAAGGGGATGGACTTGGCGCCGGCCTTGACCGTGGCGGGGGCGGACATCGCGGGCTCCGCGAACTCCTTCATGGCCCGGTTCAGTTCGGCCTGGTCGATGACGGGGTTCTTGGTGGCGACGGGGAGTTCGACGGGGGCCGGCTTCCCGGTGGCGACCATGTCGCGGAAGGCCTTCTTGACCAGCTCGGCGGAGGCGTCCGCGTCCAGGGTGGAACCCGGCTTGCCGGCGACGGCGACGGCCTTGCCCGTGTCGAAGGTGATGGTGCCCTCGGTGGCGGTGCCGGCGGTTCCGGCCAGCTCCTGGAGCGCGACCTGGAGCTTCTCCTCGTCGATCGGCATCACGGGTTCCGCGATGCGCTCGTTGCCGAGGAGCGAGCCGATGACCGTGACGGGGTTGTAGTCGCTGCCCGCCGCGTTGCGGACGGTGGTCTGGGCGTCCAGGCTCAGGCCGGCCTTCTCGGGCTTGAGCTCGACCGGCTTGCCGCCGACGGTGAGCGTGAGCGGGGCCGCGGCGCGGTTGCCGAAGGCCGTCTGGAGCTTGCCGACGGCCTCGTCGCGGCTGCCGCTGATGTCGACGCCGAGGACGGTGGTGCCCTTGGGGACGTCGGAGTGGTTCAGGAGCAGCCCGGCGCCGTAGGCCACGCCGAGCAGGGCGATGAGGCCACTGCCGACGAGGACCAGCTTGGAGCGGCCCTTCTTGATCTTGGTCGGCGTGGCGGCGGCCGGCTTCGGGCGCGCGGGGGCGGCCGGTGCCGGGGCGGGGACCGGGGTCGGCGTCGGGACCGGCGGGAACGGATCGTCCAGCTCCGGTCCGGGCCAGCGGGGGGCCTCGGCGCCGAGCGGGACGGTGCCGAGCGCGGGGCCGCCGGTGGGGCCCGCGGGGGCTCCGGGGCCTGCCGGGCCGCCGTACGCGGGGAACGGCTCGGTGGCGGGGCCGCCGTCGCCGCCGCCGTAGCCGGGGAGGCCCGGGGGCGTGCCGACGCCGGGGCCGCCGGGCCGCCGGGCCGCGAGCGGCGCGTCGGGGCCGGGGCCGTAGCCGGGGCCGGCCGGAGCGGGCGCCGGGGCGAAGCCGTGGGCGGGCGCGTCGAAGCCGGGTGCCGGGCCGCCCGTACGCGGGCCCGCGGGGCCGGGGACGCCCGGGGCGAAGCCGGACACCGGAGCGCCCGGAGCTCCCCCGGCGGGCGGCGCCGGGGTACGGGTCGGCAGCACCGGGGCCGGGCCGGCCTGCGTGCGGTTGGGCAGCGCGGGCGCAGGGCCCGCCGCGGCCGGGGTACGGGTCGGCAGCGCCGGGGCCGGAGCGGGCGCCGCAGGTGCCGACTTGCGGGGGGCGAACCAGTTGCTGGTCGGCTCCTCCGGCTCGGCGGCCGGCGCGGGCTCCGCCGCGGCCTGCTCGGCGGCGGGCTCGGCCTCGGGCTCCGGCTCGGCGGCGGCAGCCGCCACCGGCTTGCGTACGACCACCGGCGGGATCGGCCGCGAACCCGGGATGTTGATCCGGATCCGGGTCGTCAGGGTGGTCTCGGTCTTCGGCCCGCCGGTGTCGGGCGTGGACGGGTTCGAGGTCACAGGGTTCTCCTCCGAGGCAGTCGCCGCGCCGGGCCCGGACGGCACGGGCATGGACGGGTACTGGCCGGTTCCGTACGGCGGTGTACCCGAGGGGTAAGCGGCTCCACCGCGCCCCTGGGGCCCGGAGGACGAACTGTCGGTTTCACGACTCAAGGCAGGTTCTCCCGGTTGGCTCCGCCGCCCGTCATACCGTGCGCGGGCAGCTCGGCGGCCCGACCACCATACTGGCCGTCGCCCTCGCGCAACTGTCCTAGGGGAATCAGGGGTTCCCCTTCGGCCCCTCCAGGGCCCCTCCGAGCAGCCCGGGAGCCCCCGCCCAACCCCCGTGAACCCGCACCTCGACGGAGTTCAACGGCACGTCACTTGCCGGACTGCGCGGCCGAAACCGGCCCCTCGAACGGGCCGCGCAGCGTGGCGCACATCACAGCCAGCACCGTCCCGCCCAAAAGGTAGGCGTACATGCCGATTCCGGACGAACTGAGCAGGAAGTCCCCCTCGGGGCGCGGGGCACCGAGCAGCACGTACGCGAGGAACCAGCCGACCACGCCGGCGCCCACCCCGAGCCCGGTCCCGACGGCGATCCGGCCGCCGAGGAACAGCCCGAAGAGCGCCAGCAGTCCCAGCAGCAGCCCGCCGGGGAACCACAGGTCCACGACGAGCCAGCCGGCGATGCCGGTCAGCACTCCCGCCACCAACAGGCCGAGCAGGACGGCGATCCGCGCGGGCGTCAGGGTCCCGGTCATGCCTGCACCCCCGCGAACAGGTCGTGCTCGCGCTCGCCCGCCGGGGCGCCCGGACGGCCCGCGGCCAGTTCGTAGTACTCGCGGGTGAACAGCGGCTGCGCGAGGTCGTTGGAGAGGGCGAAGAAGGGCCCCTCCACGGCGATCTGGGTGGCGTGGGCGCGCATCGCGGCCGCCTTGGCCGCCACGAACGCCTCGTCGGCCCCGATCTCGGCGGTGATCCGCTCGTCGGCGACGACACCGGGCACGTCGTCCGGCGAAGCCAGCCCCGGGAAGGGCGCCTTGGCCTCCCCCTCGACTGCCGTCGGGGGGTGCCCCCACGCCGCCCTCAGCCGGGCGAAGCCCTCCTCGACCACCGAGCGCGGGACCCTGTTCCAGTAGATCTTCCCGATCCCCCAAGGGTCGCCGAGGTCCCGGCGGTACGTGGCCTCCGCGGCCAGCTCCGCGCCGCGCATGGCGACCCGGTGGGCCTGGATGTGGTCGGGGTGCCCGTAGCCGCCGTCGGGGTCGTAGGTCACGAGCACCTGCGGGCGGACCTCGCGGATGACCTCGACCAGGTGGGCGGCGGCCTCGTCCACGTCGGTGGACCAGAAGGAGCCCGGCCGGCGGTTCTGCTCGGCGCCCATCATCCCGGAGTCCCGGAAGCGGCCGGGGCCGCCGAGGAACCGGTGGTCGGTGACGCCGAGTTCCGCCATGGCGGCGGCGAGCTCGCCGATGCGGTGGGCCCCCAGGGTGTCGTCGCGGTCGGGCGCCAGGTGGGCGAGCCCGGGCGGGATGACCTCGCCCTCCTCGCCGAGGGTGCAGGTCACGAGTGCGACGTGGGCACCCTCGGCCGCGTACTTGGCCATGGTGACGCCGTTGTTGATCGACTCGTCGTCCGGGTGCGCGTGCACGAGGAGAAGCCGACGGGCGGGAAGACCGTTCATGGGGCCAAGACTACGAGGACCGGCCTACAACTTGAGTCCACTGATCATGCTGGCCACGTTCGTGGTCAGCTGACTGAGGGTCGGCGCGATGGTCGAACTCGCCAGATAGAACCCGAGGAGCACACAGACAACGGCGTGTCCCGCCTTCAGGCCCGACCGGCGGACCAGCAGGAAGACGACGATAGCCAGCAGCACCACGGCCGAGATCGAGAGTGCCACGGCGTTTCACCTCCACGTCGAGCGGACATCGGTACGCGTACTCGTACTCAGTGCTCGGCGGAGTCATACCCACCGTGCGCTACGGATCATAACTATCCGTACCAGCGCATCGATCGAATTCCGGCAGCACGAGGGGCGCATGCCGCGCATGCGCAGGGTCACGGGGGAGGCCGGCCGGGGAGCCTGTACGCCTCCCCGGCCGACTGTCGGCACCCGCACGGCCGCACGGGACCCAGGCTGCACGCCTCAGATCTCGGGACAGAAACGGTCAAGTTGCCTACGTGTAAACCGCGTTGGCGGGAAAGTGGCCCTGACGGAGCGAATCCGCGGGGGGTGGCCGGATTTCACCCCTCGGGGCTGCGCCGGTCATTCCTTCGCCGGCGGGGCCGGCGCGGCGGGAGGCGGGGGAAGCTCGCCCGGGGCCGGGACGACCTGTTTCTCCGCCGCGAAGTGACAGGCCGACGGGTGCGCCGCCGGGCCGGACGGGAAGGCCTCCGGGACGGCCAGCAGCGGGACCTCGTCCGTGCAGCGCTGCTGCGCCTTCCAGCAGCGGGTGCGGAACGGGCAGCCCGAGGGCGGGTTGGCCGGGGAGGGCACGTCGCCGGTCAGGATGATCCGCTCGCGGCGGGCGCGCGCCTGCGGGTCCGGGACGGGCACGGCCGACAGCAGGGCCTGGGTGTAGGGGTGGGTGGGGTGGTCGTAGATCTGGGTGTCGGTGCCGATCTCCACCACCCGGCCCAGGTACATCACGCCGACCCGGTCGGAGATGTGCCGCACGATCGAGAGGTCGTGCGCGATGAAGACGTACGACAGGTCGAACTCGTTCTGGAGGCGTTCCAGGAGGTTGATCACCTGGGCCTGGACCGAGACGTCGAGCGCGGAGACCGGCTCGTCCGCCACGATGACCTCCGGCCGCAGGGCGAGCCCGCGGGCGATGCCGATGCGCTGGCGCTGGCCGCCGGAGAACTGGTGCGGATACCGGTTGATGTACTCCGGGTTGAGCCCGACCACGTCGAGGAGCTCCTGGACCTTGCGGCGCCGGTCGCCCTTCGGAGCCACCTCGGGGTGGATGTCGTACGGCTCCCCGATGATGTCGCCGACCGTCATCCGGGGGTTCAGCGAGGTGTACGGGTCCTGGAACACCATCTGGATGTTGCGGCGGACGGCCTTGAGGGCTTTGCCGGACAGCTTGGTGATGTCCTCGCCCTTGTACGAGATCGCGCCGGCCGTCGGGCGTTCCAGGTTGACCAGCATCTTGGCGACCGTGGACTTGCCGCAGCCGGACTCGCCGACGATGCCGAGGGTTTCGCCCCGGGCGAGGCCGAAGGAGACCCCGTCGACCGCCTTGACGGCGCCGACCTGCCTCTTGAAGAGGATGCCCCGGGTCAGCGGATAGTGCTTGACGAGGTCCCTGACCTCCAGGATGGACTCAGCCACCGAGGCACTCCTTCCAGAAGAAGCACGCACTCGCGCGGTCCGGGCCGGCCTGCGCGAGAGGCGGGACGTCGGTGCGGCAGACCGCCTGCGCCATCGGGCAGCGCGGGTTGAAGGCGCAGCCGGGCGGGATGTTCAGCAGGTTGGGCGGCAGGCCCTTGATCGCGTAGAGCTCCTGGCCCTTCTGGTCCAGGCGCGGGATCGAGTCGAGCAGACCGCGGGTGTACGGGTGCGCGGGCGCGGCGTAGATCTCGTGGACGGGGGCCGCCTCGACGATCCGGCCCGCGTACATGACCGCGATCTTGTCGGCGACGTCGGCGACGACGCCGAGGTCGTGGGTGATCAGGATGAGGCCCATGTTGAGCTCGCGCTGGAGCTCCGCGAGGAGGTCCATGACCTGCGCCTGGACGGTGACGTCCAGGGCCGTGGTCGGCTCGTCCGCGATGATCAGCGAGGGTTCCAGGGCCATCGCCATGGCGATCATGATGCGCTGGCGCATGCCGCCGGAGAACTGGTGCGGGTAGTCGCCCACCCGCTCCTTCGCCGCCGGGATCTTCACCCGGTCCATCAGCTCGACGGCCTTGGCCCTGGCGTCCTTGCGGGACATCCCGCGGTGGACCTCGTACATCTCGCCCAGCTGGGCGCCCACGCTGAGCACCGGGTTCAGGGAGGACAGGGCGTCCTGGAAGATCATCGCCATGTCGGCGCCGCGGATCTTCCGCCGCTCCTCCTCCTTCATCTTCAGCAGGTTCCTGCCCTTGAAGAGGATCTCGCCGCCCGCGATCCGGCCCGGCGGCACATCCAGGATGCCCATCACGGCCTGGGCGGTCACCGATTTGCCCGAGCCGGACTCGCCGAGCACGGCGAGCGTCTCGCCCTCGTCCACCGAGTAGTTGACACCGTTGACGGCCTTGGCGACTCCGTCCCGCGTACGGAACTCCACATGGAGGTCGCGGACTTCGAGCAGCATGTGCCCACTCCTCAGCGCAGCTTGGGGTCGAGGGCGTCGCGTACCGCGTCGCCGAGCATGATGAACGCGAGCACGGTCAGGCTCAGCGCGCCGGCCGGCCAGAGCAGCATGTGCGGGGCGTTGCGGATCTGCGAGGCCGCGTTGGAGATGTCGATGCCCCAGGAGACGGTGGGCGGTCGCAGGCCGACGCCGAGGAAGGACAGGGTGGCCTCCAGGGCGATGTACGTGCCGAGCGCGATGGTGGCGACGACGATGACGGGCGCGACGGCGTTGGGCGCGACGTGCCGGAGCATCATCCGGCCGTTGCCGGCGCCGAGGGCCCGGGCGGCCTGGACGTAGTCGTTCTGCTTGGCGGTGATGACGGAGCCGCGGCCGATGCGGGCGATCTGCGGCCAGCCGAGGAGCACGATGAAGCCGACGACCGGCCAGACGGTGGTGCTGGTGACCACGGACAGGAAGACCAGGCCGCCGAGGACGACGGGGATGCCGAAGAAGATGTCCGCGACCCGGGAGAGCAGCGAGTCGCCCCAGCCGCCGAAGAACCCGGCGAGCCCGCCGAGCACCGAGCCGAGCAGGGCGGCGCCGAGGGTGGCGCAGACGCCTACGGTGATGGAGGCGCGGGCCCCGTAGACGGTTCGGGTGTAGACGTCGCAGCCCTGGGTGTCGTAGCCGAAGGGGTGGCCGGGGGCGGAGCCCTGCTGGGACTTGGACAGGTCGCACTGCAGCGGGTCGCCGCTCGCGATGAGCTGCGGCCAGATCGCGATGATCACGAGGAAGAGGATCATCAGCGAGGAGATGACGAAGACGGGGTTGCGGCGCAGCTGGTGCCAGGCGTCGGACCACAGGGAGCGGGCCTTCTCCGAGGGGCCGCCGGTGGGCGCGTCGCCCAGCTTCTTCTCGAGGCTCTCGGCCTCCTCGATCGCGAGGTCTATGGGCCCGCCCTGGCCGGTGGGTGCCATGGCCTCCCCCTCTGCGGGCTGCAGCGGGTCGAAGGCGGGCTCGTTGCGCTCAGGCATAACGGATCCTCGGGTCCAGGACCGCGTAGAGCAGGTCGACGAGCAGGTTCGCCAGCAGGAAGACGATGACGAGGATGGTCACGAAGCCGACGACCGTCGGGGAGTTGTTGCGCAGGATGCCCTGGTAGAGCTGGTACCCGACGCCGTGGATGTTGAAGATCCGCTCGGTGACGATGGCGCCGCCCATCAGGGCGCCGATGTCGGTGCCGATGAAGGTGACGACGGGGATGAGCGAGTTGCGCAGCAGGTGGCGGGTGACGACCCGGTGGCGCGGCAGGCCCTTGGCGACGGCGGTGCGCACGTAGTCGGCCTTGACGTTCTCGGCGATGGAGGTGCGCGAGAGCCGGGTGACGTAGGCGAGGGAGACCAGCGCGAGCACGATGCCGGGCAGGATCAGCTCGTTGAAGGGGGCGTCCGGGGAGACGGTGGGCCGCACCCAGCCCCATTTGACGCCGAAGAGGTACTGGAGCACATAGCCCGTCACGAACGTCGGTACGGAGATGACGACGAGGGTGAGCACCAGCACGCTCGTGTCGACGGACTTGCCCCGGCGCAGCCCGCTGATCACGCCGAGGGTGATGCCGATGACGATCTCGAAGAAGATCGCGACCATGGTCAGGCGCAGGGTGACGGGGAAGGCCGAGGCCATCAGCTCGGTGACGGGCTGGCCGTTGAAGGCCGTGCCGAAGTCGCCCTGGAAGATCTGGCCCATGTAGTGGAGGTACTGCTCCCACAGCGGGCGGTCGAGGTAGAGGTCCTTGCGGATGCGCGCGGCGGTGGCGGGGTCGGGCGCCTTGTCGCCGAAGAGGGCCGCGACCGGGTCGCCGAGCGCGTACACCATGAAGAAGATCAGGAACGTGCTGCCGATGAACACCGGGATCATCTGGAGCAGCCGCCGGATCACATAACGTCCCATGGACTGCTCCAGGATCGATCCGACGGAGGGTCAGCTGACCTTGATCTCGTTGTAGACGGGGACGCTGAACTGGTTGAGCGCCACGTCCGTGAGCCGCTCGGCGTAGCCGGCGCTGCCGTTCTGGTACCAGAGCGGGATGGACGGCATCTGCGCGACGAGGATCTTCTCGGCGTCCTGGAACTTCACGATGGCCTTGGCCGCGTCGCTCTCCTGGTTGGCCTCGTCGACGAGCTTGTCGAAGTCCGGGTTGCTGAACTTGCCGTAGTTGGAGGAGGCGCCGGTGTAGTAGAGCGGCTGGAGGAAGTTCTGGATCAGCGGGTAGTCGGCCTGCCAGCCGGAGCGGAAGGGGCCGGTCAGCTTGAAGGAGCTCTGCTGGTTGCGGAAGTCGGCGAAGGTGCCGATGGGGTTCACCGTGCAGACCGGGCCCTCGCCGAGCGCGTTGTTGATGCTGTTGCAGACGGCGTCCATCCAGTCGCGGTGCGAGCCGGTGTCCACGTTGGACGTCAGCGTGACCTTGCCGCCGGGGAGCCCGCCGGCGTCCTGGATGAGCTTCTTGGCCGCGGCCGGGTCGTACTTGCAGGCGTCGCCGCAGAGCGTGGCGCTGAAGCCGCCCTTCTCGCCGAGGGCCGGGGAGGTCCAGTCCTTGGCCGGGGTGCGGGTCTCGCGGAAGATCTGCTTGGTGATCTCGTCGCGGTTGATCGCCATGGAGATGCCGCGGCGGACGTTCTCCATGCCCTCCTTGCTCCACTGCGGGTCGTACAGCGGGAAGGTGAGGGTCTGGATGATGAGGGCCGGCTGGTTGATGTACCGGTCGCCGAGGTCGTTCTTGACGTTCTTCAGCTGCTGCGCGGGGACGTCGTCGACGAGGTCGAGGTTGCCGGAGATCAGGTCCGTGTAGGCGGTGTTGTTGTCGGTGTAGACCTTGAGGTCGACGCCGCCGTTCTGCGCCTTGTCATCGCCCGGGTAGCCGGCCCAGGTGCGCAGCTTCATGCCGGTGCCCTTGGTGTACGAGTCCACCGTGTACGGGCCGTTGCCGATCGGCTTGTTCAGCCAGCCGGCGTGGTCGGTGAAGAAGGCCTTGGGCAGCGGGGAGAAGGCCTGGTAGCCGAGGGTCTCGGGCCACGTGGAGAACTTGTTCTTCAGGGCGACCGTGAAGGTCTTGGCGTCCTTGACCACCAGCCCTGACATCGTCTTGGCCTTGGGCTCGCCGGACGCCGGGTGGACGTCCGCGTAGCCGACGATGTCGGAGAAGAACGGCGCGTTGTTCTGCTTGTTGCGCACGTCCGCGCCGTAGTTCCAGGCGTCCACGAAGGACTGCGCGGTGACCGGCTCGTCGTTGCTGAACTTCCAGCCGTCCTTCAGCGTGACGGTGAAGTGCTGGCTGTCGGTGGTCTCGATCTTCTCCGCGAGCATGTTGTTGGCCTCGCCGGTCTTCGGGTCGTACCGCTTGAGGCCCCGGAAGAGCATGTCGAGGACCTTGCCGCCCTGCACCTCGTTGGTGTTGGCCGGCTCCAGCGGGTTCTGCGGGTCACCCCAGGAGGAGCTGACGATCCCCGCGTCACCGCCTCCGCCGCCGCTGTCGCCGCCGCCGCAGGCCGTCGCCGCGAGGGCGACGGCCACCGCACATGCGGCCCACTGGGCGTGGGTGGCTCCGCGCATGGAGTGCCTCCTATGCTCCCAAGACTCACTTGGGGCCCATGTCACCCTATGTGCGGGCCTGAGCACTCCCGGTTCGGCCGATTGCACCCTCGCGTCTTCCGCCTGTCACCCCTGCGGGTGCAAAGGCAGCTCCCAGGTGTCGACCGCGTAGTGCAGGCCCATGCCGTGCGCCTCGTAGAGCGCGAGTGCGCCGGTCTCGTTGTGGACGTCCACGCCGAGGCCGACGGTGTCCCGGCCGCGGGCCGCGTAGGCGGCGAAGCCGTGGCGGAGCAGGAAGCCGCCGATGCCGTGGCCGCGCAGGTCCGCGCGCACGCCGATGCGGCTGAGCCAGCCCATGCCGGTGCGGTCGTCGCGGGTCAGCAGGACGCCCACGTCGCCCTCGCCGTGCAGGCTCGCGATCCAGACCAGCGACCAGTCGAGCTCACGGGCGTCGAGGTGGTCCAGCCATGCCTCGTACGGGCGCTCCACATGGCCGAAGTGGGCCGCGAAGGTCTCCTCCACCAGGGCGTGGGCCCGGCGGCGGTCGGCCTCGTCGGCGCCGCAGTCGCGCAGGACGAGCCCCTCCGGCGGGGCGGGAGGCAGGTCGGCGGCCGGCGCGAGGGCTCGGGTCATCACCTGGTAGCGGCGCACGGTGCGGTAGCCGCGGCCGGGCAGCAGGTCCGCGTCGAGGGTGGGCTTCACGTTGAGCTGGAGCCGCAGCGCGGCCTCCCCGGCGCCGGCGGTGAGCTCGCGGGCCCGGACCTCCATCAGCTCCAGCAGCCGGACGGCGGCCTCGCGGTGGCCGGGCAGGACGTAGTGGTCGGAGTCGACCCTGCCGGGTCCGGAGTCGGTCCACACCAGGGCGTACGCGACGAGCCGGCCGCCCTCGAAGGCCAGCCAGGAGTCTTTCGCGAGGTCGACGTCGGGGCGGTGGAGATCGGCCTCGACGGTCCCGATGTCGGTCTCCGGTCTGCCGATCTCGAAGACGTCGACGGCGTTGAGCAGGGCGCAGATGTCGGACGCGTCCCCGGGCCCTGCGGGCCGTACGGCCGGCGTGCGCCGGCCTCGGCGGTCGTACGGTGTCTCGGCCATCCGGACACTGTCCCCTCGGCAGCGGCGCGCCCGCAACTCCCTTTCGGCGCGCTGCCGTACGCAAGGGCGCGGGCGCAGGGACCCGTACGCAAGGGCGCCCGGGCCGGAAGAATCCGGTCCGGGCGCCCTTCACTGCGTACGGCGGTGCGGGATCAGACGGCCAGGATGGCCTTCTCCTCCGCGAAGTGGCACGCCGACTCGTGCGCGGCCGGGGTGTTCACACCCTGGAAGCGCGTCGGGATCGCCAGCAGCGGCTCCTCCGTGGCGCACCGGTCCTCGGCCTTCCAGCAGCGGGTGCGGAAGCGGCAGCCCGAGGGCGGGTTGGCCGGGGAGGGGACGTCACCGGTGAGGATGATCCGCTCGCGGCCCTCGCGGGCCTGCGGGTCGGGAACCGGGACGGCCGACAGCAGCGCCTGGGTGTAGGGGTGCGTCGGGTGCTCGTAGATCTGGGCGTCACTGCCGATCTCGGCCATCTTGCCCAGGTACATCACGCCGACGCGGTCCGAGATGTGCCGGACGATCGACAGGTCGTGCGCGATGAAGACGTAGGACAGGTCGAACTCGTCCTGGAGCTTCTCCATCAGGTTGATGACCTGCGCCTGCACCGACACGTCGAGCGCGGAGACCGGCTCGTCGCAGATGATGATCTCCGGGTTGAGCGCGAGGCCGCGGGCGATGCCGATGCGCTGGCGCTGGCCGCCGGAGAACTGGTGCGGATACCGGTTGATGTACTCCGGGTTGAGGCCCACGACGTCCAGGAGCTCCTGGACCTTGCGGCGCCGGTCACCCTTCGGAGCCACCTCGGGGTGGATGTCGAAGGGCTCCCCGATGATGTCGCCGACCGTCATGCGCGGGTTCAGCGAGGTGTACGGGTCCTGGAACACCATCTGGATGTTGCGGCGGACGGCCTTGAGGGCCCTGCCCGACAGCTTGGTGATGTCCTGGCCCTTGTAGAAGACCTCGCCTGCGGTGGCCTTCTCCAGGCTCATCAGCAGCTTGGCGACGGTGGACTTGCCACAGCCGGACTCACCGACGATGCCGAGGGTCTCGCCCCGGTACAGGTCGAAGGAGATCCCGTCGACCGCCTTGACCGCGCCGACCTGCTTCTTGAACAGGATGCCCTGGGTCAGAGGGAAGTGCTTGACCAGGTTGCGGACCTGGAGGATCGGCTCTCGCTCGGTGGCGTTCTTGGTGAGCTCAGCCATGGATCTGCTCCTTCCAGAAGTGGCACGCGCTGCCGCGGCCGGGCAGCTCGGTGCCGTCCTGATCGGTCACCCGGTGCAGGACCGGCACGTCGGTGCGGCAGATGTCCTGCGCCTTGGGGCAGCGCGGGTTGAAGGCGCAGCCCGACGGGATGTTCAGCAGGTTGGGCGGCAGGCCCTTGATCGCGTAGAGCTCCTGGCCCTTCTGGTCCAGGCGCGGGATCGAGTCGAGCAGACCGCGGGTGTACGGGTGCGCGGGGCGGCTGTAGATGTCGTGGACCGGGGCGGTCTCGACGATCCGGCCGCCGTACATGACGGCGATCTTGTCCGCGACGTCGGCGACGACGCCGAGGTCGTGGGTGATCAGGATCAGGCCCATGTTCATCTCGCGCTGGAGCTCCGCGAGCAGGTCCATGACCTGGGCCTGGACCGTCACGTCGAGAGCCGTGGTCGGCTCGTCGGCGATGATCAGGTCCGGCTCGAGGGCCATCGCCATGGCGATCATGATGCGCTGGCGCATACCGCCGGAGAACTGGTGCGGGTAGTCGCCCACGCGCTCCTTGGCGGCGGGGATCTTCACGCGGTCCATGAGTTCGACGGCCTTGGCCGTGGCGTCCTTCTTGGACATCCCGCGGTGGACGCGGAACATCTCGCCGAGCTGGGCGCCGACGGTGTGCACCGGGTTCAGCGAAGACAGCGCGTCCTGGAAGATCATGGCGATCTTCGAACCGCGGATCTTGCGGTACTCCTCGGACGGGAGCTTGAGCAGGTCCGTGCCCTGGAAGAGGATCTCACCGCCCGCGATCTTGCCGGGCGGCATGTCGAGGATGCCCATGATGGCCTGCGCCGTCACGGACTTGCCCGAGCCGGACTCGCCGAGGACCGCGAGGGTCTCGCCGGCGTTCACGGAGTACGAGACACCGTTGACGGCCTTGGCGACACCGTCGCGGGTGTGGAACTCGACGTGCAGGTCGCGCACTTCGAGCAGGGGGGTCCCCTCCGGCGCCGAGCGCGGCGCGGGGACGTTCGAGGTCTTGTCGATGATGGTCAACGTACGCCCTTCCTCAGCGCAGCTTCGGGTCGAGGGCGTCGCGCACCGCGTCGCCGACCATGATGAACGCGAGCACGGTGACGCTCAGCGCAGCGGCCGGGAAGAGGAGCACGTGCGGGGCCTGCAGCCAGCGGACGGAGGCGTCGCTGACCATGAGGCCCCAGGAGATCTCCGGGGGCTGGACGCCGATGCCGAGGTACGACAGGGCCGCCTCGGCGGAGATGTACACACCCAGGCTGATCGCGCCGACCACGATGACGGGGGCGATGGCGTTCGGCAGGATGTGGCGAATGGTGATGCGCAGGGTGCCGGCGCCGAGGGCGCGGGCGGCGACCACGTAGTCGTTGTTCTTGTTCTGCAGCACCGAGGACCGCATGATGCGGAAGATCTGCGGCCAGCCGAGGATCGCGAGCACCAGGGAGACCGTCCAGGCGTTGCCCGGCAGGGCGGACATGATCAGCATGCCGCCGAGCAGGAGCGGGATCGCGAAGAAGATCTCGGTGAAGCGGGACAGGAAGCTGTCCAGCATGCCGCCGGCCCAGCCGGCCAGCAGGCCGAGCGCACCGCCGACGACGACCACCAGCGTGGTGGTGACGATGCCGACGATCACCGAGTTGCGGGCCGCCCACACCGTGCGGGTGTAGACGTCGCAGCCCTGGATGTCGTAGCCGAACCAGTGGTCCCCGCTCGGCTTCTTGAGCGAGTTCTGCAGGGTGCAGGCGGTGGCGTCGAACGGGCTGCCGTCGGTGAACCACTGCGGGAACGCGGAGATGACCAGCATGCAGACGACGAGGAACCCGCCGATCAGGAAGACCGGGTTGCGGCGCAGGTCGCTCAGGGCGTCGGACCAGAGGCTGGCCTCGCGGTCCTTCTTCTTCTTTCCGCCGTCCTTGACCGCGGCGCCGGCGGAGGTGGCTCCGGCGAGCTGGGTGTCGGTCATCGAGTCCTCCACCGTAGTTGTGTCACGCATAGCGGATCCTCGGGTCGAGCACGGCGTAGAGCAGGTCCACGAGCAGGTTGCCGATCAGGTAGACGAGGACGAGGATCGTCACACCGCCGACCACGACCGCACCCTGCTTGAGGTACACGGACTGGGCGAGCAGGCCGCCGACTCCGTGGATGTTGAAGATCCGCTCGGTGATGACCGCACCACCCATGAGGGAGCCGAGGTCGGCGCCCAGGAAGGTGATGATCGGGATGAGGGCGTTGCGCAGCGCGTGGTTCACGACGACGCGGCGGCGGGGCAGGCCCTTCGCGGTCGCGGTGCGGACGTAGTCGGCGCGCATCGTCTCCATCAGGCTGGTGCGCGTCAGGCGGGCCACGTACGCGAGGGACGTGGAGGCCAGGACGAACGCCGGCAGGAGGTAGGCGCGGATCCCGTCGTTCTCGTTGAAGGAGACGGGGAAGAAGTCGATGCCCCAGTTGGTCTTCAGCTGCACGCCGAGCGTCAGCTGCAGCACGAAGCCGGTGACGAAGACGGGGATGGAGATGACCATCAGCGTGGAGATGAGCACCAGCTGGTCGAGGAACTTGCCGCGGCGCAGGGCGGCCATGACACCGGCCAGCACGCCGACGACGGCCTCGATGACGAAGGCGACGATTGCCAGGTTCACCGTGTACGGGAACGCCTCGGAGAACAGGTCGAGGACCTTGCGGCCGGTGAGGGTCTCACCGAGGTCGCCCTGGAACACACCGGAGATGTAGTTCCAGTACTGCAGCAGGAACGGGTCGTCGAGGTGGTACTTGGCACGCAGCATCGCCGTGACGAGCGGGTCTGCCTTCTTCTCGCCGGCGAGCAGCTGGATCGGGTCAGCGCCCGGCATGGCGAACGTCAGCGCGTAGATCAGGAACGTGGCACCGATCAGTACAGGGATCGCCTGTATGAGTCGGCGGATGAGGTAGCGGCCCATCAGACCTCCAACGAAGAACAGGGGGAAAGGGCGGGCAGACGGAAACCTGATTCCGCCTGCCCGCCCCCGGGATCCCCTTAGTGAAGAGGGGTGTTAGTTGAGCTCGACGTTCGCCAGGTCCATGCGGCCCTGGGCGTCGACCTCGACGTTCTTCACGGTCTTGGAGTAGGCCGAAGAAGACATGTACGTGAAGACCGGGATGTACGGCAGGTCCTTGATGATGATGTCATCGGCTTCCTGGTACAGCTTCTGGCCCGCAGCGGCGTCGGTGGCCTTGTCGGCCTCGGCGAGCTTCGCCTCGAACGCCTCGTTCACGTAGTGGCCGTAGTTGGAGCCGTTCTCGATCGCGACCTTCGAGAAGATCGGACGGAGGTAGTTCTCCGCGGCCGGGTAGTCCATCGACCAGGCCATGCGGAAGGCGCCCTTGTACTTCGAGGCACCCAGGTCGTCCAGCAGGTCGCCGAACTTGGCGTACGGCTTGGCGGTGACCTCGATGCCGAGGTTCGCCTTCAGCTGGTTGGCGACGGCCTCGATCCACTCCTTGTGGCCGCCGTCGGCGTTGTAGCCGAGCTCGATCTTGTTGCCCGGAACACCGCCCGCCTGGGTGTAGAGCTCCTTGGCCTTGGTCGGGTTGTAGGTCCCGGCCTCGCCCAGCGCGCCCTTGCGGTAGCCCGGGATGATCGGGCTGATGAAGTCGTCGGCCGGCTTGCGGGTGCCGTTGAAGATGGTCTTCGTGATGGCATCCCGGTCGATGGCCATGGAGATGGCCTTGCGGATCTCCACCTTGCCGAACGCCTCGGGGTTCTGCTCCAGCGGGAGACCGATGTAGCCGACGCCGGACTCGGGCTTGTAGATGTAGCGGTCGCCGAACTCCTGGGAGACGGTGGCCATCGCCGAGATCGGGAGCTTGTCGACGATCTGGATGGTGTCGGCGCGCAGGTCGTTGTACGCCGTGTCCAGGTTGTCGTAGACCTTGAAGGTGACGCCGTCGAGCTTGGCGCGGCCCTCGGCCGGGTACTTGTCGTACTTCTTGATCTTGATCTGCTTGTTGTGCTCCCAGGCGCCGTCCATCTGGAACGGGCCGTTGCCGATCGGAGCCTCGCCGAACTTCTTCGGGTCGGCCTCGAACGCCTTGGGCAGCGGGTAGAAGGCGTTGTAGCCCAGCATGGTCTTGAACTGGGAGAACGGGTCCTTCAGGGTGACGGTGAAGGTCTTCTCGTCGACGACCTTCAGGCCCTTGAGCTCCTTGGCCGTGGGCTTCTTGTCCTTGCCCGGCGCGAGCTCCTCGGAGCCCTCGATCTTCGAGAAGAACGGCAGGCCCTCGGCCGCGTTGTCCTGGTTGGCGCCCCAGTTCCAGGCACGGACGAAGGACGCAGCGTCGACCTTCTCGCCGTTGTGGAAGGTGAAGCCGTCCTTGATCTTGATGGTCCACGTCTTCGAGTCCGTGGTGTCGATCGACTCCGCGACCGCGAGCTTCGGCTCGTTGGTCTTGTTGTCGTAGTCGACCAGGCCCTTGAAGAGCGCGTTGAGAACCTCAGCGCCTTCGGACTCGGCGGTGTTCTGACCCACCAGGCCGTGCTGCGGCTCGCCGAGCACCACGGTGATGTTTCCACCGGACTTGCCGGCGTTCGAGTCCTTGCTGGTGCTGCATGCGGTGGCGGCCATCGCCACGATGACGGCACCCGCGACCCACTTGGCGCTCGTTGCTCCGCGCATGGGTAATTGCCTCCTCAGGAGTCACGATAGATACGTGAAGGACCCGGCCCCGCTGACACCCCTGACAGCGAAATCCGGCCCCATCGTGTGTGCTCGTGAGTCGACGCTCCCCACAGCGTGTGACCCATTGACCCGAGCTCAATGGAGCCATCCTCAGGGACCGCCAGACCGTAAACCACACTTAAGTGGTCTCGTTTTCACAACATCACCCCATGGCGAAAACCCGAAATCCGGACAAACGGATAGGAGACAGACACGTGCGAAACGGACGGTTAGCTCATCTTCCGGAGTGTCACGGTCGGAATGCGGACACCAGAACGCAACAATCCGGTTGACAAACGCGAACAGCCCCTCCCGCCACAGACAACTGTGGGGAAGGGGCTGCTCGTTGGAGCCGTGCCCTAGGGGCGCAGGGGAACTACCGCACTACTTGCCGGACTTGGCGCGCGACGCGGTGCGCGAGCGCTCCTTCTGGTCCAGGACGACCTTGCGGATGCGGACGGCCTCCGGGGTCACCTCGACGCACTCGTCGTCGCGGCAGAACTCCAGGGACTGCTCCAGGGAGAGCTTGCGCGGCGGCACCACGTTCTCGGTGTTGTCCGCGGAAGCCGCACGCATGTTGGTGAGCTTCTTCTCCTTGGTGATGTTCACGTCCATGTCGTCGGAGCGCGAGTTCTCGCCAACGATCATGCCCTCGTACACCTCGGTGCCGGGGTCGGTGAACAGGACGCCGCGCTCCTGCAGGTTGATCATCGCGAACGGCGTGACCGAACCCGAGCGGTCCGCGACCAGCGAACCGTTGTTACGGGTGGTCAGCGTGCCGAACCACGGCTCGTGGCCCTCGTGGATCGAGTGGGCGATACCCGTACCGCGGGTGTTCGTCAGGAACTCCGTACGGAAGCCGATGAGGCCGCGCGACGGGACGACGAACTCCATGCGGACCCAGCCGGAGCCGTGGTTCGACATGTTGTCCATGCGGCCCTTGCGGACGCCCATGAGCTGCGTGACCGCGCCCATGTGCTCCTCGGGGACGTCGACCGTCATGCGCTCGACCGGCTCGTGCACCTTGCCGTCGATCTCCTGCGTGACCACCTGCGGCTTGCCGATGGTCAGCTCGAAGCCCTCGCGGCGCATCTGCTCGACCAGGATGGCGAGCGCGAGCTCACCACGGCCCTGGACCTCCCAGGCGTCCGGACGCTCGGTGTCCAGGACGCGGAGCGAGACGTTGCCGACCAGCTCGCGGTCCAGACGGTCCTTGACCTGGCGGGCGGTGACCTTGCGGTCCTTGACCGCGGACTTGGCGTCCGCGCCCTTGCCGCTGCCGCCGCGGCCGACCATCGGGGAGGTGTTCGTACCGATGGTCATGGAGATCGCCGGCTCGTCGACCGAGATCAGCGGAAGCGCGATCGGGTTCTCCGGGTCGGCCAGGGTCTCGCCGATCATGATGTCGGGGATACCGGCGACGGCGCAGATGTCACCGGGACCCGCCACCTCGGCCGGCTTGCGGGTGAGCGCCTCGGTCATCATCAGCTCGGTGATGCGGACGTTCGACATGGTGCCGTCACGCTTGATCCACGCGACGGTCTGGCCCTTGCGCAGCTCGCCCTGCTCGACGCGGAGCAGCGCGATACGGCCGAGGAAGTTGTCGGCGTCCAGGTTGGTGACGTGGGCCTGGAGGGGGGCCTCCTCGTCGTACACCGGGGCGGGGACGTGCTCCAGGATGGTGGAGAAGAACGGCTCCAGGCTGTCGCTGTCCGGGGGGACGGTGCCGTCCTCCGGCTTGGTCAGCGAGGCGACGCCGTCACGGCCGCAGGCGTAGACGATCGGGAACTCGATCTGGTCCTCGGTGGCGTCCAGGTCCAGGAAGAGGTCGTACGTGTCGTTGACGACCTCGTCGATCCGGGAGTCCGGCCGGTCCGTCTTGTTGATGCAGAGGATGACCGGCATGTTCGCCTGCAGGGCCTTGCGCAGGACGAAGCGGGTCTGGGGCAGCGGACCCTCGGAGGCGTCCACCAGCAGAACGACGGCGTCCACCATCGACAGACCGCGCTCGACCTCACCACCGAAGTCGGCGTGGCCGGGGGTGTCGATGATGTTGATCGTGATCGGGGCCCCGCCGTCCTTGGGGTGATACTTCACCGCCGTGTTCTTGGCGAGGATCGTGATGCCCTTCTCACGCTCCAGGTCGTTCGAGTCCATCATGCGGTCGTCGAGGTGCTGGTGGGCGGCGAAGGCACCGGCCTGCTTGAGCATGGCATCGACGATGGTCGTCTTGCCATGGTCGACGTGGGCGACGATGGCGACGTTACGGATGTCGTGGCGCGTGGGCACTTCGGCGCTTCTCCCGGGATCGTGGATGGCGTCGCGTACGGTCCGGCACGCGCGCCTCGACCGGGCGGAAAACCTGCCACGGCCTTACCCCATCCTACGTCGCGTGGCGGGAACCGCTCGCCGGGGGGTCTGTCAAGAGGCCGGACGACTGAGAAGAGCCGGGTGTGGGGTGGGGTGTCCCGGCCGTGGGTCCTGCGGGTTTGCTGCGGGTCAACAGGCGTGGTCAATGGGTGTGACACGACCTTGCCCGCCGGAGATCCGGCGGGCAAGCGACTTGAGTCACATCTGAGCTTGTGAGCCGAAGCTCAATCTGTCTGGCCCCGTTTTGTCACTTCTTCTTCTCCTGCTTTTCCTTGGCGGCTTGAGCCTTCTTCCAGCCGATGTCCTGGAAACGGGGGGTGCCGAGGCCGAAGGCGCCGGCATTGGCCAGGTTCGCCTTGGCGGCCACCAGCTCGGGGCGCTGGTACAGCGGGATGGAGCCGGCGGCGGCCCAGATCCGGGCGTCGGCCTTGCGCATCAGCTCGCGCGAGGCCTCCTCGTCGAGCTCGCCGAGCGCCTGGTCGAAGAGCTGGTCGATGTGGTCGGTGCCGACCCGTGTGTAGTTCTGTTCGACGAGGAGCGAGCCGTCGGCGGCCGGCTCCGGCTTGGCGAAGATGGGGCGGGCGTCGGTGGCCGGGTAGGCCGTCGCCGGCCAGGAGTAGAGCGCCAGGTCGTACTGGCCCGAGGCGACGTGATCCTTGAAGAAGCTCTCGTCGGCCACCTTCGTCAGCTCGGTGTGCACGCCGACCTTCTGGAGCATCTGGGCGATCCGCTCGCCGACCGTGCGCAGGGCCTCGGAGCCGGGGCCGGCCGGGAGGACGAAGCGCAGGGAGAGCGCCTTGCCGTCCTTGGCCAGCATGTTTCCGGAGTTGCGGGTCTGCTTGACCGGGGCCGGCGCCGGGCTGGGGCTGCTCCCGGCCTTGCCGGGCCCGGGGGCGGCGCCGTCGCGGGCCGGGCCGCTCTTGGCGTCGCCGGCGGAGTCTGCGGCCTCTGCCGCGTCCGCCGGGTCGGGGGCGTCGGCGCCGAGGGCTTCGGCCTGGGCGAGGAGGGCGGCCCGCTGCTCGTCCGCGAACGGGGCCGCGGCCAGGACCGGGGAGAGGCGCCCGCCTTGGGCGAGGGGGCCGTTCCCGGCGCCCTCGTCGCCCTGGTCGCCCTGGTCGCCCTGGTCGCCCTGGTCGCCCTGCGCGAACGTTTCCGCGTCCGTCCTGATCGCGGACCTGACCGCCGGGAGCCCCCGGTCCAGGATGTCGCCGTTGCGCTCGTCGGTCTCGCCCACGATGTAGAGGCCGTCGTTGCCGGTGCCCGGACCCGACGGGGTCTTCGAGTCGTCCTGGCCGTCCTCCGCGTTCTCGGAGCCGGCCTTCGCGCCCACCGGCTCGGCGAGCTTGCCGCCCCGGCGCCAGCCCGCGTCCGCGAGCAGGGCCTCGGCCGCGTGGATGTCCTTGCCGCCGAGCGCCTCGCTGTTGTCCGCGTACGCCCGCTGCCCGGCCAGCGCCACGTGGCTGCCGACCGGCTTCGCCGGCAGGCCCAGGGGCTTCAGTACGATCTCGGCCAATTCCTTGCGGTCCAGGGCCCGGGCCACCGCCCGCCGGACCCGCTCGTCGGCCAGCGGGCCGGCGGACCCGTTCAGGGCGAGCTGGGTGTAGGCCGGCTCCAGGGACTTGCGGACCGTGAAGGTGCGCAGGGCCGACTGCTCGTCGGCGTGGTTCTTCGCCGCCTCGGCGTTCTGCGCCCGGCTCTCCCGCTCCGTCGCCGCCTTGCCCTCGTCGGCGCCGTACGCGATCGCCCACGACAGCGTGGCCTCGGCCGGGGTCACCGAGGCGCCCGGTCCGTGCGCCGGGGCCCCGCCCGAACCCGGGGTACTCGCCGCGGCCCGGCCGGCCAGCGCGATCCGATCGGCGCCGGCACGGTCGATCTCCGCCAGGTCGACCTTCCCGGCGGCCAGCGCGGCCGGGCGCTGGGCCCGCGGCACGGCGGTCAGGACCAGCGTGTCCAGCTTGGCCGGCCGGCCCCACCAGCGTGCGCTGCGGGTCAGCGCGGCGGTGCCGGTCTTCTTGTCGATCGCCCCGAGGTTGAAGGGTCCGGCGGTGACCTTGAGGGTGCCGCGGGCGCCCTCGTTGAAGGCGTCGGGGGTGCCGGTGACCTGCTTGGGGTAGAGCGGGGAGAACAGGGAGCGCCAGTCGGTGTACGGCTTGGCGAAGGTGACCTTGACCTCGAGGTCGGTCTTGCCGCGCTCGATCTTCTCGATCCGGTCGTATCCGGCGTTGCGGGCCGTCCAGTAGGCGGAGTCCTTGCCGTTCAGGGCCCGCCACTGCGCCACGAAGTCGGCGGCGCCGATCTCGCGCCCGTCGCTCCACACCGCCTGCTGGTTCAGCTTGTACAGGACGACCTGCTTGGGCTCGCGCTCGACGACCTCGGCCTTCTCCAGGTAGTCCGGGTTGGCCACCGGCCGGCCCTTGTCGTCCAGCGTGAACAGCTGGGGCAGCACCGCCCCGGCGATCCGGTTGGTGGTGGCGTCCGCATCGGCCTGGAAGGTGTTCAGGGTGTCCGGGAGGCTGTCCACGGCCCAGCGCAGCACCCCGCCGTCGGCGATCTTGTCGCGGGTCGTGGCCGCGATGTCCTGGCCGGCGGCCACGGGACCGCCCTCGTCGTCACCAGCGCCGCAGCCCGCGAGCAGCGGCAGTGCGAGGACTCCCGAGGTCAGGAGCGCCAAGGATCTGCGCCTTCTCTGGGACATGGGTGGTACCTCCGGGGCGGGGCGTGAAAGGGGGCAGCTTGATCACGTTTGGCGGTATATGGAGCTGATCACACTGGGTGCCGCAACACACTGAAATCCACAGCCCGCCGTACCTCTCGCAGCCGGCCCTCGCCACGCCGCGAACCCCACCCGTGCGGACCAATCCCACTTGCGTCACGGACGGGCGTTCCCTCGTAAGAGGGATCAAAATGGGGGCAGGGAGGGGCGCACAGATTGCGCCTGCGCGCCCGCAATCGCTGCACGTCCCTTCACAACGGGGGACGGGAGGCGCGACACTCGCAGGCGCACATGAGCGTTGCCACCGCAACCAGCGGAAGTGAGGGCAAGTCATGTCCCTGCAAGACGATTTGACCGCCGTACGACGCAACCTGAACGAGCTGGTCCGCTCGGTCGAGCGGCTCGAGAAGGACATCGCCCGGCAGGCCCCGGACACCCCGCGGGCCCCACGCCAGGAGGGGATGGTCTCCGTTCCGGACGCCCCGTACGACAGCTCGCTGTGGAAGGACGTCGACGACGAGGGTCTCGGCGCCCGCGACCGCCGGGCACCCTGACCCTGGCGTACGCGGCCCCGCACCCCGCACACGCCGGCACACCCGCACCCCACCAGGCCCAGCCGTCCGCGGCTGGGCCTCGTGGGTCATCCGTCATCACTCCACCCGGAGTCCCCCTTGGCCACAGGCACGGAACCACCCCGGCAGCTGACCGGCGTCCACGACGCCTCCCGGGCCGCGATCGCCGCCCGGCACCTGCGCACCGACCGGTGGTGGCTGGCCCCCGCCGTCACCGCGGCCGGACTGCTCGCCTTCATCGTCTACTCGACGTGGCGGGCCTTCGCCAACGCCGACTACTACGCGGCCCCGTACGTCTCGCCGTTCTATTCCCCGTGTCTCGCGGAGAACTGCCAGGAGATGCGCGGCGGCCCCAACCTGGACCTGTTCGGCAGCTGGTGGGGTCTCTCCCCCGCCCTGCTGATCCTGATCTTCCCGCTCGGCTTCCGGCTGACCTGCTACTACTACCGCAAGGCGTACTACCGGGGCTTCTGGGCCTCGCCGCCCGCCTGCGCGGTCGCCGAGCCGCACGCGAAGTACACCGGCGAGACCCGCTTCCCGCTGATCCTCCAGAACATCCACCGGTACTTCTTCTACGCGGCGCTGCCGGTCGCGGGCATCCTCACGTACGACACGGCGCTGACCTTCCGCGACGAGCACTACGAGTGGGGCCACATGGGCCTCGGGACGCTGCTGTTCCTCGTCAACATCGCGCTGATCTGGGCCTACACCCTGTCCTGCCACTCCTGTCGGCACATCATGGGCGGCCGCCTGCGGCACTTCTCCAAGCACCCGGTGCGCTACCGGCTGTGGGGCTGGATCAGCCGGCTCAACACCCGTCACATGCAGCTCGCGTGGGCCTCGCTGATCAGCGTCGCCCTGTGCGACTTCTACGTGTACCTGCTGGCCGGCGGCGCCTTCACGGATCCGAGGTTCTTCTGACATGGCTCAAGTCGACCGGCAGCAGTGGGACGTGGTCGTGGTCGGTGCGGGCGGCGCCGGGCTGCGGGCTGCGATCGAGGCGCGCGAGCGGGGCAAGCGTACGGCCGTGATCTGCAAGTCCCTGTTCGGCAAGGCCCATACGGTGATGGCGGAGGGCGGGATCGCCGCCTCCATGGGCAACGTCAACGAGGGCGACAACTGGCAGGTGCACTTCCGCGACACCATGCGCGGCGGGAAGTTCCTGAACCAGTGGCGGATGGCGGAACTGCACGCGAAGGAGGCCCCGGACCGGGTCTGGGAGCTGGAGACCTGGGGCGCGCTCTTCGACCGCACCCCGGACGGGAAGATCTCCCAGCGCAACTTCGGCGGGCACGAGTACCCGCGCCTCGCGCACGTGGGCGACCGGACCGGCCTGGAGCTGATCCGCACCCTCCAGCAGAAGATCGTCCAGCTCCAGCAGGAGGACTTCAAGGAGTTCGGGGACTACGAGGCCCGGCTCAAGGTCTTCCAGGAGTGCACGGTCACCCGGGTTTTGAAGGATCGCGGTTCGAAGGATCAGGAGAGGGTCTCGGGGGCCTTCTGCTACGAGCGCGAGTCCGGCCGGTTCTTCGTCCTGGAGGCCCCGGCGGTGGTCCTGGCCACGGGCGGGATCGGCAAGTCCTTCAAGACGACGTCCAACTCCTGGGAGTACACGGGCGACGGCCACGCGCTGGCGCTGCTCGCGGGCGCGCCCCTGCTGAACATGGAGTTCGTGCAGTTCCACCCGACCGGCATGGTCTGGCCGCCCTCGGTCAAGGGCATCCTCGTCACCGAGTCGGTGCGCGGCGACGGCGGGGTGCTGCGCAACAGCGAGGGCAAGCGGTTCATGTTCGACTACGTCCCGGACGTCTTCAAGGAGAAGTACGCGGAGTCCGAGGAGGAGGGCGACCGCTGGTACGAGGACCCGGACCACAACCGGCGTCCGCCCGAGCTGCTCCCCCGCGACGAGGTGGCCCGGGCCATCAACTCCGAGGTCAAGGCGGGCCGCGGCTCCCCGCACGGCGGGGTCTTCCTCGACGTGTCCACCCGGATGCCGGCCGAGCGGATCAAACGGCGGCTGCCCTCCATGTACCACCAGTTCAAGGAGCTGGCGGACGTGGACATCACCGCCGAGCCGATGGAGGTCGGCCCGACCTGCCACTACGTGATGGGCGGGATCGCGGTCGACTCCGACACGGCGGCCACCGTCGGGGTCCCGGGCCTGTTCGCGGCGGGCGAGGTCGCCGGCGGCATGCACGGCTCGAACCGGCTGGGCGGGAACTCCCTGTCCGACCTGCTGGTGTTCGGCCGGCGGGCCGGCCTGCACGCGGCCGAGTACGCCACGGGCCAGGCCGCGGCGCTGCCCGCGGTCTCCCAGGCGGAGATCGACGCGGCGGCGGCGGAGGCGCTGGCCCCGTTCCACGCCGCCGACGGCGCGGAGAACCCGTACACGCTCCACCAGGAGCTCCAGACGACCATGAACGACCTGGTCGGGATCATCCGCCGCGAGGGCGAGATGGCCGAGGCCCTGCAGAAGCTGGCGGGCCTGCGCGTACGGGCGGCCCGGGCCGGGGTCGAGGGGCACCGGCAGTTCAACCCGGGCTGGCACCTCGCCCTGGACCTGCGGAACATGCTGCTGGTCAGTGAGTGCGTGGCCCGCGCGGCCCTGGAGCGCACCGAGAGCCGCGGCGGGCACACCCGGGAGGACTGCCCGACGATGGAGCGCGGGTGGCGCCCGGTGAACCTGCTGTGCCGTCCGGTCGACCCGCCCCCGGCGGATCCCTCGGCCGACCGGATCGCCCTCGTCCGCACCCGTACCGAGCCCATCCGCCCCGACCTGCTCGCGCTCTTCGAGAAGGAAGAGCTGGTCAAGTACCTCGCCGAAGAGGAGCTCTACTCATGAGTGCGTACGACGCGAGCTTCCGGATCTGGCGGGGCGACGCGGAAGGCGGGGAACTGCGGGACTTCACCGTCGAGGTGCACGACGGCGAGGTCGTCCTGGACATCGTCCACCGGCTCCAGGCCACCCAGGCCTCGGACCTGGCGGTGCGCTGGAACTGCAAGGCGGGCAAGTGCGGTTCGTGCAGTGCGGAGATCAACGGCCGGCCACGGCTGATGTGCATGACGCGCATGTCGACCTTCGACCGGGCCGAAACGATCACGGTCACGCCGCTGCGCGCCTTCCCGGTCGTCCGGGACCTGGTCACGGACGTGTCGTTCAACTACCGCAAGGCCCGCGAGGTCCCGGCCTTCGTGCCGCCGGAAGGGGTGGCTCCGGGGGCGTACCGGATGCAGCAGGTGGACGTGGACCGGTCCCAGGAGTTCAGGAAGTGCATCGAGTGCTTCCTGTGCCAGGACACCTGCCACGTGGTGCGCGACCACGAGGAGAACAAGCAGGCGTTCGCCGGTCCGCGCTTCCTGATGCGGGTCGCGGAGCTGGACATGCACCCGCTGGACGCGGCGGCGGAGGCGGGCCTGGACCGCAAGCGCACGGCCCAGGAGGAGCACGGGCTCGGCTACTGCAACATCACCAAGTGCTGTACGGAGGTCTGCCCCGAGGGCATCAAGATCACTGACAACGCGCTGATCCCGCTGAAGGAGCGGGCGGTGGACCGCAAGTACGACCCTCTGGTGTGGCTGGGCAACAAGATCCGCAGGCGCGCTGACCTGTAGCACCCCCGGCCGTTCACTTCGCAAGACAGAATGCCCCCTGGGAAAACGTCGCATGACGTGATGTCAGGGGGCTTTGCGGTGCGGGTGGGGGATGAACTGGCCGGCCGGTACCGGCTGGAGCAGCGGCTCGGCCAGGGCGGCATGGGCGAGGTGTGGCGCGGGCACGACCTGATGCTGGACCGGTCCGTGGCGGTCAAGGTGCTGCTGGAGGCGGCCACGAACGACGAGGTGGTCGCGCGGTTCAGACGCGAGGCCACGATCGGGGCGCGGCTCCAGCACCCCGGGATCACCGTGGTGCACGACGTCGGGCAGCAGGACGGACGGCTGTTCATCGTGATGGAGCTGCTGGCGGGCGAGGACCTGGCCACGGCGCTGGCGCGGGACGGTGCGCTGGCGGTGGACCTCGCGGTGGATCTGGCCGCGCAGACGGCGGAGGCGCTGGCCGTCGCGCACGGACAGGCCGTGGTCCACCGGGACTTGAAGCCGGGAAACCTGTTCCTGCTGCCGGGCCGGCGGATCAAGATCTGCGACTTCGGCATCGCGCACTCCGCGGACGCGACGGCGGGCTGGACGGTCACGGGGCGGATCATCGGCACCCCCGCGTACATGGCGCCGGAGCAGTGGCGGGGCGAGCGGGTGGGCGCGCGGTGCGATCTGTACGCGCTGGGGTGCGTGCTGTACGCCCTGCTGAGCGGGGCCCCGCCGTTCGGCCAGACCGAGGGGCCGTACGTCCTGATGCACCGGCACGTCGCGGAGGCGCCGCTGCCGCTGCGCGAGGCGGGAACGCCGGTTCCGGCGGAGCTGGACCGGCTGGTGCTGGCCCTGCTGGCGAAGAACCCGGCGGACCGGCCGGAGTCGGCGGAGGTGGTCGGGAAGGCCCTCCGGGAGCTGCGCGGCCTTCGCGGGGGCGAGAACGGGGACGGCCCGGTCCCGGGGTCCACCCTGCCGGACCCGGCCCCTGCGCCGGCGCCCGGCCAGGGGCCGGGTACGGGGCCCAGCGCCGGGGCCGACCAGGGGCCGGGATCTGGTTCGGAGGGCGGAGCCGGACAGGCGCCCGGACCAGGCCCGAAGGGCGGGGCCGGACAGGCGCCCGGATCAGGGCCCGGGGCCGGGGCCGAGCAGGCGCCGGTGCCCGGGTCGGGGGCCGCGGCGGCTCCGGAGCCTGCGTCCGGCTCCGGCGGCGGGCGGGGGGCCGGGGCGGTGTCCGAGCAGGCCGACGGGGTAGAGGCCGAGCAGGCCGACGGGGCAGGGGCCGCTCCCGTGGCGGCCGAGGGTGTGGCTTCCGGGGTGCGGGAGTTCGTACGGGGCCTGCTCGTCGAGGCGGAGGACGCGCTGCGGGAGCTCCCGGGCGGCGGCGACGCCCGCGTCGAGGTGCTGGCCGTCGCCGCCGACGCCGCGGCCCGCTTCGACGCGGACCTCGCGGCCCGGCTGCTGGCCGACGCCGAGAGCGCGGCGTGGGCCGACGGCGAGGGCGACGGGGCCCGGGTGGCCCGGTTGCTGACGGCGCTGGCCCGCGCCACCTCGGGGCAGGCCCCGGCCCGGGCCCGGCGGCTGCTGACCGAGGCGCAGCAGGCACTGTTCACGGTGCCCGGCTCAAAGCGGGAGGGGCCGCTGCGCGCGCTGGCCGAGGAACTGATCAAGGTGGCCCCCGAGCAGGCCTCCCAGATCGCCGGGTACCACCTCAGCGGGCGTCCGGCGCCCGGCGGGCTCCGCGCCCGCATCGAGGCGGCCCTCGCGGCGGAGCGGCCCGAGGAGGCCGAGCACCGGCTGACCCGGATCCAGGACCCGGGCCAGCGCGCGGCCACCACGTACGACCTGGTCGTCGCCCTCGCCCCGCGGGACCTGCCCGCGGCCATGCGGCTGAGCGAGCGCATCGGCTCGGCCGGCGGCCGGCTGCTCGTGCTGTGCCAGCTGGCCCAGGACCGCGCCGCGGCCGGAGATCCGGTGGGCGCGTCCCATGCCCTGGCGCACGCGGAGGAGGAGCTGCCCCGGGTGCTGGAGGAGCGGGCGGCGTGGCTGCGGGAGGAGGCCGACCGGCTCGCCGGGCAGTCGCAGCCGGTGGAGGCGGAGCGGCTGCGCAACCGGGCCGCCGGCCTGCTCCGCGGCCGGGTGGAGGCCTCCGCCGACGAGAAGGCCGGCCACGCGCTCACCACGCTCGAAGCCGCCCGTGCCCGGGTCGCGGAGGGCACGCGGGAGCCGCTGGAGCGGGTGCGGGCCCAGGCCCGCGCGGACCGGGCCCGGAGTCTGCCGGAGCCGGCGCAGCGGGCCCTGGCGCTGGCCGGGACCGCCCGGGAGTGCCTGGCGACGGGGCGGGTGCCCTGGCTGCCGGAGGCAGCGGCCGACGCGGGGGCCCCTCCGCCGCCCGGCACGACGGCCCTGGGCGGCCCGTTCACGGGGCCCGCGGTGGCCCCTGCGACGTACGCCCGTCTGCGGGGTGGGGGCCCCGAGGCGCCCCCGTTGCTCCAGCAGGCAGCCCCCGGGTCCCAGGTCTGGCAGACCGGCGCTCGGCCGGACGCCCTGTACGCGGCCGGTGCGTACGTCGTGTGGCGGTCGGGGCCCGAGGTGGGCTGCGTACGAGCCGACTCGGGCATGACCGGCTGGACGGCCTACGCCGACGAGGGCGCGGTCGCTCCGCCGCTGCCCGGGTCCGGGCGGGTGCTGGTGTCCTGCGTGGCGGACGCGGCCACGGTGTACGTGAAGGTACGGCGGGAGGGCGAGCCGGGCGTGCGGCTGCTGGCGCGCGAGCCGCGCAACGGGCGGGTGCGGTGGTGGCGGGACCTGCCGCAGGAACGGCCGCTGCGGAGCGCGGGGCCGGTGCTGGTGCACGGGGCGCCCGGCGACCTGACCGCGCTGCGGGCGGCGACGGGCGAGACCCTGTGGCAGCGCACGTTGCGGGACACCACCACCCGGTCGTCGGCCGCGGCGGCCGACCGCTTGGTCCTCGCGGACGACCGGGAGTACCAGGCGCTGGACCTGTCGAGCGGGCGGCAGGTGTGGTCACGACGCCGCGACCGGCCCGCCGGCCGCACGGTCCACGGGCAGCCCGTCCACATCCTGGACGTGGATCACCTCCTCGCGCTGGACCGCGACACGGGCCGGGAAATGTGGCGGTTCAGGCTGGGCGCTCCGGCCGAGCGGCTACTGGTCGAACGGTCCACCGTGTACGCGGCCGCGAACCGCCCGGAGCAGGGCGGGGACGTGGTGTTCGCGTTCAGCGCGGTCAACGGGGAGCTGTACTGGCAGCGGTCGCTGACCCGGCACGAGGGCACGGCGTGCGCCGTCGAGCTGCTGGGCTTCCGGCCGTGGGGCGTCTACGTCAGCGTCCCCCGCGGTGGTCGCCGCGGGATGCTGAGCCGGACGACGGGCCCGTCCATCGCCGTCCTGGACCGGGAAACGGGCAAACCGCGCCGCCACTGGGCGCAGCCGGGGCTCGGCGAGGGCGACACCTTGCTGATCGGCGACCAGCTCGTGGTCTCCCGCCCGGAACTGTCGGCGTACGCCCTCCCGTGAGGGCAGGGCGTACGCCCTCCCGTGCGGGCCCGTGCCTCGTGCGGTGCTCCGGATGCGAGGGGTCGAAAGCACCCATACTCTCCCAAATGTGATGGCGCCCAGAGGCAGGTCGAAGAGACGCACCGCCGCCGGGATGTCCGTACGGGTCGGGCTCGTGCTGGCCGCCGCGCTGCTGGGGCTCGGCGGGTGGAGGGTAGCCGGGGCGCCGGCCGCTCGGGCCGACGATCCCGTCACCCTGTCCCAGCAGGGACAGATCACCGACCGCGTGGGCGCCCTCGGCGACCGGAAGGCCGCCGTCACCGCCGCATTGGACAAGCTGTACGCCGACCATCGCATCCAGCTCTTCGTGACGTACGTGCACGATTTCTCCGGGCGCTCCGCCCAGAGCTGGGCGGACGCCACCGCGCAGAAGAACGGCCTCGGCCAGGACGACGTGCTGCTGGCGGTGGCGACCGGGGCGCGCCAGTACGCCTATTCGGCCGATGTCGACTCCGGGTTCACCCAGGAGCAGCTCGCGGACGTCGCCCGCAGCGCCATCGAGCCCGCGCTGAAGCAGAACGACTGGGCGGGCGCTGCGATCGGCGCCGCCGACGGGTACGGCGCCGTGCTCGCCGGGAAGCCCGTACCCGTGCCCGCCGTCACCCCCGGCGTGGCGAACCCCGGCGGCGGCTCGGGCGAGGGCAACGGAGCCGGGGACTACGTGCTCCCGGTGGTCGTCGTCGGCGCGGCCGGCGCCCTCGGGGCGTACGCGTACAGCCGCCGCAAGCGCAAGGCCGGCTGGGCCGGCAGCACGACGGGCTGGGGCGAGCAGCCCGCGACCACGACCGCCCTGCCGCTGCCCGAGCTGGACGCCAAGGCCAAGGCCCTGCTGGTGGAGACCGACGACGCGATCCGTACCAGCACCGAGGAGCTCGGCTTCGCCTCGGCGCAGTTCGGCGACGCGGCGGTCGGCACGTTCACCGAGGCCTTGGCCTTCGCGCAGAGCGAGCTGACGGCCGCGTTCCGGCTGCGCCAGCAGCTCGACGACGCGTATCCCGAGGACGACCCCACCCGGCGGCGGATGCTCGACGAGATCGTGGCCCGCTGTACGGAGGCGAACCGGCGGCTCGACGCCGAGTCGGCGGACTTCGACCGGCTGCGGGACCTGGAGAAGAACGCCCCGCAGGCCGTGGCGACGGTGGAGGCGCACTTCCGGGCCCTGACGGGCCGTACGGCGACGGCCGAGGCCACCCTGACCGCGCTGGCCCGGCGCTACGCGGACTCGGCGTCCGCGCCGGTGGCCTCCAACGCCGAACAGGCCGAGGACCGGCTGCTGTTCGCGACGACCAGCCTCGGCGAGGCCCGGGCGGCGATCGAGGGCGGCGACAACGGGAAGGCGGCCGTGCACGTACGGGCCGCCGAGGGCGCGGTGGACCAGGCGGCGACGCTGGTCGACGCGGTGGAGCGGCGGGCGCAGGAACTGGCGGAGGCGGCCGGGAAGCTGCCCGGGGCGCTCACGGAGACGGACGCCGACCTCGCCGATGCCCGCGGCCTGCTGACCGGCACCGCGGAAGGGGCCTCCACGGCGGATCTGCGCGGGCGCATCGGCCGGGCGGAGGCGGTCCTGGCCGACGTACGGCGGGCGCAGGAGGCCGGCCGGTACGACCCGATCGATGCCCTGCGCCGGGTCGAGGAGGCCGACGCCGTCCTCGACGAGGCGCTGGCCGGGGCCCGGGAGCGCGAGGCGGGCGGCCGGCGGGCGGCCGCCCTGCTGGACCAGGCGGTGCTCTCGGCGCGCAGCGCGATCGGCGCGGCGGCGGACTACATCACCACGAGCCGGGGCGCGGTCGGCAGCCAGGCCCGCACCCGGCTGGCGGAGGCACAGCGGCGCATGGAGCGGTCGGCGGCCCTCGCGGGCTCGGACCCGGCGGCGGCGCTGGCGCAGGCGCAGCAGGCGGACGGCCTGGCGCGGCAGGCGCAGCAGCTGGCGGAGCAGGACGTACGGGCGTACCAGAACCCGTACGGCGGCGGGCAGCGGCAGCAGGGCGGCGGCATGGGCGGCGCGGTCCTCGGCGGGATCATCCTGGGCGAGATCCTGGGCGGCGGCCGCGGAGGCGGGGGCTTCGGCGGCGGGTTCGGGGGCGGAGGCTTCGGGGGCGGCGGACCAGGCCCCGGCTCCTTCGGCGGCGGCGGCACCCGTGGCCGCATGGGTGGCGGCGGCCGCTTCTGATCCACTCTCCCTCACCCCGTGAAAGGTCACCGATGAGCAAGCAGACCATCCTCGGCCGTGTCACCCAGCTCGCGAAGGCGAACATCAACGCGCTGCTGGACCAGGCGGAGGATCCGCAGAAGATGCTGGACCAGCTGATCCGCGACTACTCGGACAACATCACGGAGGCGGAGCAGGCGGTCGCCACCACGATCGGCAATCTGCGGATGCTGGAGGCGGACCACAAGGAGGACGTGGAGGCGGCCGCGGAATGGGGCGCCAAGGCGCTCGCGGCGAGCCGGAAGGCGGACGGACTGCGGGCCGGGGGGTCCACTGCGGATGCGGACAAGTTCGACAACCTCGCGAAGGTCGCCCTCGGCCGCCAGCTCCGGTCGGAGAAGGAGGCGAGGACGGCGGAGCCGACGATCGCCGCGCAGACGGAGGTCGTGGACGAGCTCAAGTCCGGGCTGGACGCGATGAAGGAGAAGCTGACCGAGCTGACGGCCAAGCGGGACGAGCTGGTGGCCCGGGCGAAGACCGCGCAGGCGCAGAACACCATGCTGGACGCGGTGAAGAACATCGACGTCATGGACCCGACGAGCGACATCGCCCGCTTCGAGGACAAGGTGCGCCGGGAGGAGGCCAGGGCCTTGGGCCGGCAGGAACTGGCGGCGTCCTCCCTGGACGCCCAGTTCGAGGCCCTGGACGACCTCGACAAGACCTCGGAGGTCGAAGCCCGCCTCGCCGCCCTGAAATCCCGCAAGGCCGCCTGACGAAAGCGCTGCGCGGCCGCTGCCGGGGGGCGGAGCCCCGGCAGCGGCGCGGTCAGCCGTTGTACATGCTCAGCAGCTGCTCGGCCGAGAGTTCCGAGACCGCCTCCGCCGCCGCGCCCGGGAGCGGGAGCTCGAACCAGACCGTCTTCCCCCGGTGGGTGCGGCGCGTGCCCCAGCCCGCCGACAGCATGCCGACCAGCTGCAGCCCCCGCCCGCCCTCGTCCGTGTCCCGGGCCCGGCGGCGCCGCGGCTGCACCAGGTTGCCGTCCCAGACCTCGCAGACCAGGGTGCGGTCCAGCAGCAGCCGCAGCCGGATCTCGCCCTCCCCGTACCGCAGGGCGTTCGTCACCAGCTCGCTCACCAGCAGCTCGGTGGTGTCCAGCAGCCCCTCCAGCCCCCAGCCCGGCAGTTTCGCCCGTGCCAGCTCCCGCGCCCGGCCGACCGACCGCGCCTCGCGCGGCAGCTGCCAGTCCCCCACCGCTTCCACCGGCAGCCCCTGCACCCGCGCCATCAGGAGCGCGATGTCGTCCTCACCGTGCCGCGTGTCCAGCGTGTTCAGCACGTGGTCGCACACGTCTTCCAGCGGCCGCACCGGGTCGGACAGCGCGTCGCGCAGCCCCCGCAGCCCTTCCTCCAGCGGGTGGTCCCGCGATTCCACCAGCCCGTCCGTGTACAGGGCCAGCAGTGCCCCCTCCGGGAGGTCCACCTCCACCTCCTCGAACGGCTCCCCGCCCACTCCCAGCGGCATCCCGGGCGGCACCTCCAGCAGCAGTGCGGGCCGCGGCGGCGCGCCCGGCTCGGGCGGTTCCACCAGCACGGGCGGCATGTGGCCGGCGTTGGCGATGGTGCAGCGCCGGGTCACCGGGTCGTAGACGGCGTACACGCAAGTTGCGAGGTACACCTCGGAGCGGTCCGCGTCCCGCGAGTGCAGCGCCGCCCGGGAGGCCTGCTGGGAGCCGCCGGGCGCGCCGAGCCCGCGGGCGATCTCGTCCAGCGCGGTCAGCACCTCCGCCGGTTCCAGGTCCAGCAGCGCCAGGGTCCGTACGGCGGTGCGCAGTTCGCCCATCGCGACGGCCGCCCGCAGCCCGCGGCCCATGACATCGCCGACGACCAGCGCCGTGCGGTGCCCGGGCAGTTCGATGACGTCGAACCAGTCCCCGCCGACCTCGGTGGCCGCGTTCCCCGGCAGGTACCGGCAGGCGATGTCCAGGCCGGCCGCCTCGGGGTCCCCGGGCGGCAGCAGGCTGCGCTGCAGTATCAGCGCCCGCTCGTGCTCGCGCCGGTAGAGGCGGGCGTTGTCGATGCAGACGGCGGCCCGGGCGGCGAGTTCCACGGCCACCGCCCGGTCCCGTTCGCCGAAGGGCTCGCTGCCCTTCGTACGGGAGAACTGGGCGAGCCCGACGACGGTGTCGTGCGCGACCATCGGTACGACGAGCGTCGACTGCACGAGGTCGTCCGATCCGCCGCCCTCGATCAGCCTCGGCCGCGCGGTCCGCAGGGCGAGCGCGCCCGGCGAGGCCGCCGGGTAGCGGTGGATCTCCCCTACGGAGACCAGCGCGCCCGGACCGGACAGCGGGGCGTCCGACACGGCCGAGGCGAAGGCGACGCGCCGCAGGGGCGCGGAGGGCGCCCGGCCGGCGCCGAGCCCGGGCGGCAGCGAGGGCACGCCGGGGCCCTGCGGCCGGGCGGGCCGGTCGTCGTCGCCGAGCAGCAGCCCCTGGTAGAGGTCGACGGCGGCGAGGTCGCAGAAGCCCGGGACGGTCACGTCCAGCAGTTCGCGGGCGGTGGTCTCGAGGTCGAGGGAGTTCCCGATGCGGTGCCCGGCCTCGTTGAGCAGCGCGAGATTGCGCCGGACCCCGGCGGCCTCTCGGGCGGCGAGGTGGCGGCGGGTGACGTCGGTGCCCAGGCCTGCGACGCCGATGGGGCGGCCGGTGCCGCCGTGGACGCGGTAGAGGTTGATGGACCAGTGGCGGTGCTCCCGGCTGCCGGGGGCGGCGCCGGTGATCTGGAGGTCGGTGACGGAGTCGCCGGTCTCCAGGACCCGCCGCAGGGCCTCGGCCATCCGGTCGGCCTCCTGGGGCGGGAGGTAGTCGTGGACCGTGCGGCCGCGGTGCTCCTCGACGGCGCCGCCGAAGACGGTCGCGAAACGGCGGTTGGCCCGCTGCACGGTGAGGTCCGTGCCGAAGAGCAGGAAGCCGAAAGGAGATTGGCCGAATATGGCCTGCGAGGCGGCGAGATCGGATTCGATCCGGCGCAGCGCGCGTACGTCGACCACGACGCACAGCGCGGCCCGCTCGGCGGTCTCGGTCTGGGTGGGCATCACATAGATCTCGGCCACGCCGTGCGCGCCGTTCCCGCCGGGGATCCGGAAGGGGACGAGGCCGGTCCATTCCTTGCCGTCGAGGATCTCGGCCACCCTGCGGTGTCCGCCGGCGCGCAGCTCCGGCGGCATGAAGGCGTCCACCGGGTCCCGGCCCACGGCCTGTGCGGCGGTCAGCCCGAACAGCTCCTCGGCGCGCAGGCTCCACTGATCGATGAGCCCGTCGGGTCCGATGGAGAAGGACGCGACCTTTATGTAGTCATATATCGAGCCAGGCGGGCTGCTGTGCCACAGGGAGTCGTGCCATGTCTCCCCGGGCACACCGGCCTGATGTGCCTGCGCAGGTATCTCGCTCACGCGACCGTCCCCTCCAGCTCACCGCAACCGGACCGGCCATGACCGAAGTATTCAGCACCACGGCCCCGCACGGCACGGCGTTCACGATCACAAAAAGGTCCCGACTATTTCGAGCCATGCCCTGTGATCGTCGGCCATCCTTCACCTTGTTACTCACCAGGAAGTGCCAACTCGAACCACACGGTCTTGCCCGATTTCCCGTGCCGCGTCCCCCAGCGCTGCGCGGAGGACGCCACCAGGTGAAGTCCCCGGCCACCCTCGTCGTCCGGCTTCGCGACCCGTTCGCGGGGCGGATCCGGAAGCGGATCGGAAACCTCCACGAGCAAGGCGGCACCCCCCGTCACACTTCCACTGGCCGGATTGCGCCGCACCAGCCGGACGCCGATGGGGCCGGAGGCGTACCTCAGTGAATTGGTGACCAGCTCGCTGACCAGCAGGACGGTGACGTCGCCGACGGAGTCGAGACCCCAGGAACCGAGCGTGCCACGCACGGCGTGCCGGGCGGTGCGGACGGCGCCGGGTTCGGCGGGGAAGGCCCACTCGGCGCATTCACCGTCTGTGTCGATCACGCCGATCACTTCCCGGGCCGGCAACGACCCCAGTCCGATTCATCAGGGACAGAGCCACGAGGGGCAGTACACGATAGGGACTAATAGCGACATACCCGATATTCGAGGCGCCGTACCACCCGATCCTTCACGCACCGGCGCACTGTGGCGCAGACGGCCCAGCGCACGCGCGTCACGCGCCCCCGTGCGACCTGCTGTGCTGCTCGTCGCGCTCGGCGCGCTCGGCACGCAGCCGGCGTCCGGCCTCGGCGACGGCCGGCCGGTCCTGGTCGAGCCAGTCCACCGAGTCCAGCTCCCCGGGCCCGAGCCAGCGCAGCTCGTCGTGGTCCTCCAGCGGCGCGGGGTCCCCGGACAGCAGCCGGGCGGTCCACACGTGCAGGACGAGCCCGGGCCTGAGCGGCCACTCCCCCGGGATCCGTTCCAGCGGCTCGGCCTCCACGCCGAGCTCCTCGCGCAGTTCGCGTACGAGCGCCTCGGGGACGGATTCGCCCGGCTCGGCCTTCCCGCCCGGCAGTTCCCAGCGTCCGGCCAGCTCCGGGGGTGCGCTGCGGCGGGCGGCCAGCAGGCGGCCCTCATGACAAAGGGCTCCGCCCACGACCACTCGTACCGTCATGGGGCGGAGCCTATGCCAACGCGCGGATACTCAGTTCGTCGTGGCCGTCTGACCGGTCCGCTCGACCCAGTACAGCTGCTTGTGGCCTCCGTCTTCGAGGCCGTCGGCGACCTTCTGGGCCTCGGCCCGGGTGGGGTACCGGCCCACCCGGTAGCGGTTGCCGTTGTCGTCCTGACGTATGACCAGCCATGGGAGCAGGGCACCGCTGTCGTTCATCGCGTTTCACCCTCCGCCGATGTACCTGCCCGGGAAACCGCATTGCGCATATGCCCGACCTTACGCCCGACCTTTACGGAGCGGATACGGTTTTTCACGAAGAGGTACCTCGCAGGCGTACGCATCCGGCCATGCGTACGACAGGGCTGTGTACGCCGGTTCAGAACCGGCGCACCGTGGGCATCGACAGCACCACCGCACCTTCCTGCGGCGCCTTGCGGCAGTCCATGACACCCCGTCACGCGTGGACACGGCCCCGGGGTTACGCCCCGCGCCCCCGCGTCACCGCCCGCCGCCCGGTCAACGCCCTGGCGCGCCCTGTCCGCTCACCGGACCGGCAGGTGGTACGAGAGGCGGTAGCGGTCCGCCGGGACCACCACGTCGGCGGTCTCGACCGCCCGCCCGGACGCGAAGTACGTACGGCCGATCACCAGCACCACATGGCCCGGGACCCCGCCCAGCAGCATGATCTCCTCGGCCAGGCCGGGCCGCGCCCCGACCTCCTCCACCACGTTGTCCACGACGACGTCGATCGCAGCCATCCGGTCGACGACCCCCGAGCCCCCGAGCGGCCCCTCCTCCGGCAGCATCACCGGGGTCCGGCCCGTGACCGCGAGCGGCTCCCAGGAGGTCGACAGCATCATCGCCTCCCCCGCGTCGCGGAACACGTACCGCGTCCGCATCACCCGCTCGCCGGGCTCGATGCCGAGCCGCTCGGCGATCTCCGCCGGTGCGGCCGTCTGCTCACTGCCGGACTCCCAGGTGCCCCGAGCGCCCGCCTCGGCCTGCTCCTGCCGGAACGGCGTCGACGTCCCGCCCGTGCGGTATCCCGAGCGCGCGACCCGTCTCGGCACGGGCTGCTCCCGTACGTACGTACCCGACCCGGACCGGCCCTCGACCAGCCCCTCCGCCATGAGGACCTTGCGCGCCTCCAGGGCCACGGTGTCGGAGACCCCGTACTCCTCGCGGATCCGGGCCTGCGAGGGGAGCCGGGCGTGCGGGGGCAGGGACCCATCGACGATCTTCCGTCGCAGATCCCCGGCGACGCGCAGATAGGCCGGCTGCTCACCGAAAGTCACTGGCCACTCCCATCAGGTTGACAGACAGCTACACCCTGGCAACCGACGGTTGTAGACCGCAAGCAAGGGCCAGAGTTTCACCCGAAGTGATGAAGCCAGGTCACTGAAACCCGTTACCGCGCGTTACCGCGCGCTATCCTCAACGGCTCCTCACACCGAGGCCGAAGAGGACCCGTCCGACTCGCCGTCAGGATCGCCCTTCGAGCCGCCGTCCGAGTCGCCCGGCTGCCCCGCGAGCCAGTCCGGCACCCTCGTCGACAGCCCGTACGCCCCGCGCAGCGCCTTCTCCGTGTCCACGGTCAGTGCACCCGAGGCCGCGTCCCACGCGTCCTGGAACTCCGCCGGCTTCGTCGCCTTCGCCGCCCGCTGCCACGCCGCCCGCGCCGCCTCGACCCCCTTGAGCTGCGCCCGCGCCGGCCCGGCCAGCTCCGGCCGGGCCTTCACCCCGTCCAGCAGCCCCGCCTCCGCGGCCAGCGCCCGGTCGACCTCGCGGGCCCACTCCCGGTACTGCGGCAGCGCCTCGTCGAGCTCCTCCTCCGGCCCGCCCCCCAGCGCCAGGTCGGCCTCGTTCATCACGCGCAGGAAGGCCACCTGCTCCGGCTTCAGCGTCCCGGCGTCCTTGCGCAGGCTTCCGCGGTGCTCCCGCTCCGCCGTGCCGATGACGCAAAGCAGCCGCCGGTCGCCGCCGCTCCATGCTTCGCGCGAGGGCGCGAAGTAGAACATCTCCGCATACGAGGGCAGCGCCCACGAGTCCATCGCGTACGCGTCCTGCGCCTTCCAGCACGTGTCCGTGGCGGTCTTCTTCAGCTCGGGCCCGCCCGGGAACACCGTGTCGTCGAACCGGGTCGAGGAGGTGACCTCGCCCTCGTGCACCTCCGTGCACGCGATCCGGTAGATGAGCGGGCTCTCGTCGAGCAGGTCTCCGCGGGGGACGTTGAAGCAGTCGCCGGCGCGCATGTCGTCCACCGGGGTCAACTCGCCCTCGACGCCCTCGAACTGCTGGAGCGTGTCCAGCCGGTCGAACAATCGCTCCGCCACCCGGTCCGCGGCGAAGACGACGGCGGCGGTCATCGCGAGCGACACCGCCAGACCCGCGATGGCGAGCGCCCTGCCCCGCTCTCCCCTCCGCGCGATCTGGACGAGCGCCACGATCCCGAAGACGACCCCGAGCGGCGGCACGCACAACAGCCCGACCAGCAGCGACGCGAGCGCGAAGCCGTTGAGAGCGGGCTCCCGGTACGCCTGCTGCGGGGGCGGAGCGGGCCAGTAGGGCGGGGGCGGGGTGCTCACGGGGCGGGGTGCTCCATCACAGGGGGCGCGAACGAATGCGCGAAATAGTACGCAGCGGGGGCGACCGCCGTGACGGTCGCCCCCGCAGTTCACCGCGGCCTTGGGCCGCGTTCACCCCCGGTGGGTCAGAACTGGAGCGCCCAGGAGTCGATCTTGCCGGTGTCGATGTTGGCGTTGTCGTTCACACGGAGCTTCCACACGCCGTTGGCAACCTCCGAGGAGGCGTTGACGGTGAAGGCCTTGATGATGTTGTCCGCACTGCCGCCGCTGCGGTTGTGCAGGGTGTACACGGAGCCGTCGGGGGCGACCAGGTCGACCTTCAGGTCACCGGTGTACGTGTGCTTGATGTCGACCGAAACGCTCAGCGCCGCCGGGGCGTTGCCGGAGACGCCGCTGACGGTGAGCGGCGACTCGACCGTGGCGTTGTCGTTGATCGCGTAGTCGGCGGTGTTCTCGAAGCGGGTGCCCGGGTTCGGCGGGGTGGTGCCGCCGCCCACGTAGAGCAGGCGGTTCGGGGAGCCGGAACCGGGGCCGGTCACCACGTTCGGGGTGGCCGCGGCCACCAGGGCCGCTGAGACCTGGGCCGGGGTGCTCGAGGGGTTCTGCGAGAGGTACAGGGCGGCCGCGCCCACGACGTGCGGCGTGGCCATCGAGGTGCCCGAGATGGTGTTGGTGGCGGTGTCGCCGGTGCCCCACGAGGAGGTGATGGAAGAGCCCGGGGCGAAGATGTCCAGGATCGAGCCGTAGTTGGAGTAGCTGGCCTTGGCGTCGGTGTTGGTGGTGGCGCCGACCGTGATGGCCTCGGCGACGCGCGCCGGGGACTTGGTGCTCGCGTCCGTGGACTCGTTGCCCGCGGCGACGCCGTACGTGATGCCGGCGGCTATGGAGTTGCGTACGGCGGTGTCGAGCGCGGAGTCGGCTCCGCCGCCGAGCGACATGTTCGCCACGGCCGGCTTGACGGCGTGCTGCGTCACCCAGTCGATGCCGGCGACGACCTGCTCCGTCGTACCGGAGCCGTTGTTGTCGAGGACGCGGACGCCGACGATCTTGGCCTTCTTGGCCACGCCGTACGAGGTACCCGCGACGGTGCCGGCGACGTGCGTGCCGTGGCCGTGGCCGTCCTGGGCGGTGTTGTCGTTGTCGATGGCGTCGTAGCCGTAGGAGGCGCGGCCGCCGAACTCGCCGTGGGTGATGCGGACGCCGGTGTCGATGATGTACGCGGTGACGCCCTCGCCGGCCTTGTCCGGGTAGGTGTAGCTGTTGTCGAGCGGGAGCGGGTGCTGGTCGATGCGGTCCAGTCCCCAGGAGGGCGGGCTGGGCTGGGTGCCCTGGGCGTCGTCGACGGTGAACGTCCGGTTCTGCACCACGGACTTGACCGCCGGGTCGGCGGCGAGCTTCTTCGCCTGCGCCTCGGAGACCTTGACGGAGTAGCCGTTGAGGGCGGCGCTGTAGGTCCTGCCGATCGTCGCGCCGTAGCGCTGGGCGACGGCCTTGCCGCTGTCGGCGGTGGAGCGGGCGGCCGAGTCCTTCAGGGTCACGATGTAGCTGCCGGCGACCGAGCCGGGGGCGCCGGCGTTCTCGACGACGCCCTGGGGGCCGTTGTCGGCCGCGGAGGCGGGTAACGCGGCGGCCGCGCCGAGCGCGAGGGCCACGACGGCGGTCGCGCTGATGCCGGCGAATTTCCGGCGGGTGTGACGCATCACGGACATGTGAGGGGTCCTCCTCATAGGTGGTGCATTGCGGGGGGTGAGGCGGCAGAAAGACATGGGCATGACAACCGCTTCGGGGTCTGCCGGGCTGCCGCCTCCAAAAGGTTGACCCACGCGTTCGCCCCACCACAAGAGGACGGCGAACGCGTAACATCCGTGCCATACAACGGCCATGAATGAGCAAAGGCGCTCTGCACATGACGCACGCACTGCCCGGCTACGTCTGCCCCGAAGACGCCACGCGCGCGGATGCCCGGACGGCGCCCTGGTGCTGCCCGCTCTGCGGCGGACCGTGGGATCTCGACTTCACACCGGATCCGGCCAGTCCGCTCGAACCGGCCGCCGGACCCAACTCGCTCTGGCGGTTCGGGTCCGTGCTGCCGCTGCCGGGGGCGTTCTCCGTGACGCTGTCGGAGGGGAACACCCCGCTGGTCCCGCTCGGGGAGCGGATTCACGCCAAGCTCGACTTCCTGATGCCGACGCTGTCGTTCAAGGACCGCGGCGCGGTGATGCTCGCGGAGCTGGCCCGGCGGCTGGCTCCGGAGCGGGTCGTCGCGGACAGCAGCGGGAACGCGGGGACGGCCGTGGCCGCGTACTGCGCGCGGGCCGGGCTGAAGTGTGAAGTTTTCGTGCCCGAGGGCACCTCGGAGAAGAAGACGGAGCAGATGCGGGCGCACGGGGCGGCGGTCCGCGTCGTACCGGGCGGCCGGGAGGCGACGGCGGTGGCGGCCCGGGAGGCGGCCGGCCTCCCGGGGGTCTTCTACGCGAGCCACGTCTTCAACCCGTACTTCCTGCACGGGACCAAGACGTACGCGTACGAGGTGTGGGAGGAGCTCGGCGGCCGGCTCCCGGAGACCCTCGTCGTCCCCGTCGGCAACGGCACCCTGCTGCTGGGGGCGGCGCTGGCGGTCGAGGAGCTGGCCCGGCGCGGGGTGAAGCCGCCGGCGCTGATCGCGGTACAGGCGGAGGCGGTGTCCCCGCTCGCCACCGCCTTCGCGGCGGGCGCGGAGGACGCCGACCCGGTGGAACAGCGGCCCACCCTGGCCGAGGGCATCGCGATCCCGGCCCCTCCGCGGGCCCGCCAGATCCTGGCGGCGGTCCGCAAGTCCGGCGGCACCTTCCTGACGGTCCCGGAACCGGCCCTGCGCGCGGCCCAGCGGGACCTGGCGCAGCGCGGGCTCTTCGTGGAGCCGACGGCGGCGGCCTGCTGGGCGGCGGTGGGCCCGCTCGCGCCCACCGACCCCCTGCAGGGCCGCACGACGGTCCTCCCCCTGTGCGGAGCAGGCCTGAAGGGAGGCCTCGCGTAGTCCAGCCCCCGCCGGCACATCCGGCCCCGCCGACGCTCGAGGCGCGGGTGCCCGGGGGCCGGCGCCCCCTACACGTCGGAAAATCGCCAGCCGGGGCCGGGCCCGGTCTGCTGAACTGGGCCCATGACCACCACCGTTGATCTCGCCCGCCGCTTCACCGCGCTCCACACCCCCGCCGCGCCGCTGGCCCTGGCCAACGCCTGGGACGTAGTCAGCGCCCGCCTCGTCGAGGCCGCCGGCGCCCCCGCCGTCGCCACCACCAGCGCCGGTGTCGCCTGGTCACTCGGCGCGCCCGACGGGGACGCCCTGACCCGCGACCGCGCCCTCGACCTCGTCGCCCGGGTGGCCGAGGCCGTCTCCGTCCCCGTGTCCGCCGACATCGAGGGCGGCTTCGGCGCCGACCCCGCCGGGGTCGCGGAGACGGTCACCGGGGTGCTCGCCGCCGGCGCGGTCGGCATCAACATCGAGGACGGCACCCGGGCCGCCGCCGACCACGCGGAGCGGGTGGCCGCGGCCCGGGCCGCCGCCGACACCGCCGGGGTCCCGCTGTACATCAACGCCCGCATCGACACGTTCCTCTTCGGCCTCGGGGAGGAGGCGAACCGCCTCGACGAGACCCTCGCCCGCGCCGCCGCCTACCTCCGCGCGGGCGCAACCGGCATCTTCGTCCCCGGCGTCACCGACCCGGCCACCGTCACCGAGCTGGCCAAGGGCATCGACGCGCCGCTCAACATCCTCGTCGGCCCCGGCGCCCCGTCCGTCGCCGAGCTCGGCGCCCTCGGCGTCGCCCGCGTCAGCCTCGGCTCCTGGGTCGCGTCGGCCGCGTACGACGTGGTCCGCCGCGCCGCCGAGGAGCTGATCGCGGGCGGCACGTACACCGCGCTCGACGCCTCCCTCCCGTACGGCGAGCTGAACGCCCTGCTCAAGGGCTGAGACTCAGGAAGCGTGTAGGCGCCAACGACCCTAGGATCCCGTCATGCGCACCTCGGAGACTGCTGAGAGCAAGCCGCCGGAATCCACCGCCCGCAGGGTCACGGGCGCCGTCTGGACCGCGCTCGCCCTCGTCTACGTCCTCTGGGGCTCCACCTACCTCGCCATCCGCGTGGTCGTCCAGACCATGCCGCCGTTCCTCTCCGCCGGTGCCCGCTTCATCGCGGCCGGCCTGCTGCTGCTCGGCCTCGTCGCCTGGCGGTACGGGCCGGCCGCGCTCCGGGCCACCCGCGCCCAGGTCGGTTCGGCGGTCGTGGTCGGCCTGCTGCTGATCCTCGGCGGCAACGGCCTCGTCGTGCTCGCCGAGACCGAGGTGCCGTCCGGCCTGGCCGCGCTGCTCATCGCGGCGGTGCCGATGTGGCTGGTGGTGCTGCGGACCGCCACCGGCGACCGGCCGCCGCTGCACACCCTGGGCGGCGTAGTGCTGGGCTTCGCCGGGCTCGCGGTGCTGACCAGTCCGGGCATCGGCGGTGCGGTGCAGCTCTCCGGGGTGCTGCTGGTGCTGGTGGCGTCGGTGCTCTGGTCGCTGGGCTCGTTCTCCGCGTCGAAGCTGTCGCTGCCGGGCAACCCGTTCACGGGCAGCGCGTACCAGATGCTCGCGGGCGGGGCCGGCGGCATTTTCGTCGGCCTGCTGCGCGGCGAGCACCAGGACCTGGACTGGGCCGGCTACTCCACCGCCTCCTGGCTGGCGCTGGGCTACCTCGTCGTGTTCGGCTCGCTGGTCGCCTTCACGGCGTACGCGTGGCTGCTCCAGTCGGCGCCGCTGTCGCTGGTCGCCACGTACGCCTACGTCAATCCGGTCGTCGCCGTCGCGCTGGGTGCGCTGATCCTCGACGAGGCCCTGACCTGGCCGATCCTGGTCGGCGGTGCGGTCGTCGTCGCGGCGGTGTGCGTGATCGTCAGCACCGAGCGCAGGCAGTAGCGGGGGCCCGGCCCGGGCTCAGTCCCGTGCGGCCTGCTCGTACAGCGCCTTGGCCTTCTCGTCGAACAGGGCGGCCGTGGAGTCCACGTCCGTCTCCCCGCCGCTCAGCACCCCGATCAGCCGCCCGGGACGGCCCGGACCGCCCCGGTCGGCGATCCAGGGGCTGCCGCTGGTGCCCGACCAGAAGCCCGCGCAGCTGATGTACAGCATCGCGGGGTCCTGCTGGTCGTGGCTGGTCTGCGTGGTGCAGGAGATGGGCTTGTTCTGCGGGTTGCGGTCCGACTCCGGGTAGCCGACGACCGTCACCTCGCGCTCGTACCCGGAGGTCCAGTCGGGCTTCGGGGCCTCCTCGGCGCCGCCGGCCGCCTGCTGCACGCCGCGGCCGTCCTCGTCCGGCTCGATGCTGAGGAAGGCGAAGTCGGCGGTGTCCTCGCCCCATCTGGTCCAGCGCTCGTCCACGTGGACCGCGCGGACCTTCCACACCCCGAGGGGCTGGCGGCCCACGCCCTCCCCGGTGAAGGCGGGGGCGAAGGAGAGATCGCCGATGGCCCGGCCGTCGGGGGCGACCGCTCCGGGCTCGCCGTCCTCGCCCGCCGGGGCCACACAGTGCGCGGCGGTCGCGACGACCGTGCCCTTGGGGCTGTCGACGACGCTCGCCGTGCACCAGTGCTCCCCGTTCGCCATGAGCACGCCGACGCCGGGGAAGGCGTGCACCGCGTGCGCGTCCACGTCCGTCGCCTTGAGGAAGCCAACGGCCAGGGCCGCCGCCACCCCGGCGGCGGCCGCCGCCGACGCACCCTTGACGACTACGTTCACCGCACGCCGGGGTCGGGGGTCGGTGCGAGCATGACCTTGCTGATCCACTCCAGAGCACCCTCCCTCATACCGCGTACGTACGACTTTCCGTTGTGCTCACCATCCTGGATCACCTGGAGCTGGGTGTGCACGGGGCCCTTTCCGTACTCCTTCATGAACTTCTCGGCCCTCTCGCGGCCGGTCTCCCTGGTGCCGATCTGGAAGTTGATGTAGACGTCCGGACCACCCTCCTTGATCAGCTTCTCGGCGAGCTTCTCGGGGTTGTTCTCGTCCATGGCCTGCGTGTTCCCCTTCCACAGCGGGGAATCGGGGACGATGTCGACCCCGCTCGCGATGGCCGCCTTGAACCGGTCGGGGTACTTCAGGACGTGCTTGAACGCACCGAATCCGCCCGCGGAGGAGCCCATGAAGGCCCACCCGTCCCGGGAGGTGAAGGTCCGGAAATTGGCCTTCGTGAAATCCGGGATGTCCTCGGCCATCCAGGTGCCCATCTTGGGCTCGCCGGGGATGTCCGAGGCGTCGAAGTGGTGCTTGGTGTCCGCGTTGTGCACCGGCATGACCAGAATGAAGGGCAGGCTCGTACCGGCCTTCGCCCCGTCGCTGACGGCCTTCTGGAGGCCGAGGCCGGGGCCCGTCCCCCAGTAGTTCGTGGGGTAGCCCCGGCCGCCGGGCAGGGAGATCAGCACCGGGAAGGCGCTCTTGGCGTATCTCGGCTCGTCGTACTCCTTCGGGACCCACACCCACACGTCACCGGTGAACCCCGACTTCGCGCCGGTCAGGGTCGTCCGGCCGATCTGCGTGCCGTCGGGCATCCGGTAGGTCCGGACGAACTCGGACTTCGGCCCGGTCGGCATGCTCACCCCCGGCCGGATCTCCTCGGCCGCGGCGGCCGACTCCTGCACCTTCCCGAAGGAGACCGGATCCCCTATGTCCGAGAAGAGCCCGTACTTGTACGCCGCCGCGCCGCCGCCGGCGGCGAGCGTGAACGCCAGCGCACCGCCGATCAGAAGCCTGCGCAGGCGCTTGGGGCGGCGACGGCCCGTGGTCAGCGGGCCTTCCTCGGTCATGAGGTCGCCGTCACCCTGAAGCTGGTCATGCTGCACGGTTTTGTCCCGTTCCTTCTCCGGCGCTCCCGAAGAGCGCGGGTCAGACCGATCGGTCCCCCTTACACCCCTTACAGAGGTGTCAACGATCGGATGGGTTGCCTGGGACCGGCGGGACGTGGCCTGCGCCACCCCGCTCCCGGGCTCCGTGCGTACGGCCTGGTCAGCCGACTGGTCAGCCGGCCTGGGGCTTCGGGCCCTTGAGCACCTTGCTGATCCACTCCAGGGAGCCTTCCTTCATGCCCCGGACGTAGTGCCAGCCGTTGTGCTCGCCGTTCTGGATGTCGCGGATGGTCATCTTGACGGGGCCCTTGCCGTACTGCTGCTGGAACTTGGCCATCCGCTCCTTCCCGGTCTCCTTGGTGCCGACCTGGAAGTTGATGTAGACCTCGGGGCCGTTGCCGTCGATCAGCTTCTTCGCGAGCTTCTCGGGGTTGTTCGCGTCCATCTCCGCCTGGTGGCCCTTCCAGAGCGGGGAGTCGGGAACGATCTCGCCGCCGCTGGCGATCACGGCCTTGAACCGGTCCGGGTACTGCAGGACCGTCTTCATGCCGACGAAGGCGCCGGAGGAGGAGCCCATGAAGGCCCAGCCGTCGCGGGACTGGTACGTACGGAAGTTGGCCCTGGTGAACGCCGGGACGTCCTCGGCGATCCAGGTGCCCATCTTGGGCTGGCCGGGGATGTCGGCGCCGTCGTAGTAGTACTTGCTGTCCGGGTTCAGCACCGGCATGACCACGATGAACGGCAGGCTGGTACCGGCCTGGACGCCCTCACTGATGGCCTTCTGCAGGCCCAGGCTGCGGTCGGCCCAGTAGTTGCTGGGGAAGCCGTTGCCGCCGGGGAGGGCGATGAGCACCGGGAAGGCGCTCTTCTCGTACTTCGCCTCGTCGTACTCCTTGGGCGTCCACACCCAGACGTCGCCCTCGAAGCCGGACTTCGCGCCCGCGAGGCGGGTCTTCGCGATGATCGTGCCGTCGTCGAGCTTGGCGGTCTGCTTGAAGTCGGACTTCGGGCCGGTCGGCAGGAGTACGTCCGGATCGCCGGTCGGCGTGGGAGAGGCCGACGGCGCACCCGGGGACGGCTTGCCCGCATCGGGGGTGGCGGACGCGGGAGCCTTGCCGAAGCTCACGGATTCGCCGTTGCCGGAGAACCACTCGAGCTTCCAGGCGGCGAAGCCTCCGCCGCCGAGCAGCAGCACGAAGGCCACGACGGCGGATATCCATATCGCCCGGCGGGAACGCCGGGGCGGGTCTTGGTGCACGAACTTCGCTCCGAACGGTCATGACTGCCCCGGGCCGGGACAGAACGGCTGGGTATCCCTTCAGCCCTGATGTGCGAATCCCACGGACAGTTCCAGAACCCGTCAAAAACATGGTCGGAATCTCATCCGTCCGGAACCCCGACAGCAGAACTCACCTCTGGGCGTCGAGCGCCTCCGCGCACCGCCCCAGCAGGCTGATCAGCTGCTCCCGCTCCTTGGCCGAGAACGCGGTGGCGAGCGCCCGCTCGACCCGTACGGCGCCGGCGTCGGCGAGCTCCATCGCGGCCCGGCCCTCTTCCGTGAGCCGGGTCTCGAGCACGTTGCGGTGCCATTCGTGCGGGGTGCGCTCGATGAGCCCGCGCTCCCGGAGGTTCTTCAGCACGGTGTTCATGGTCGGCGGCGTCACCCCGCACAGCCGGGCGAGCGCGGCCGCGGAGATCCCCGGCTTCTCGGAGAGCCAGAGCAGCGCGGCGTACTGCGGAACCGTTACTGCGGCGGGCTTGAGCGCAGCGTTCTTGGCCGCGAGAAGCGCCTGCTCGGCGCGCTTGACGTGCGAGCCGATGCGCTCCTCGGGAGGCATGGAGGTCATCCCCGCATCCTAAGGCCCTTGCAAGCATTAGAGCTCTAACCTATCTTCGTGTTCACCTACTCGGAAGAGGACACTCGCTGTGCTGAAGAAGTTCCTGCCCGCCACGTTCCTGATCCTGACCACGGCGCTCACCCTGGGCGCGATCCCGGCCGCGCAGGCTGCCCCGGCTGCGTCGGCCCCCGCCCCGGCCTACGACAACCGGATCTCGACGGCCTTCACCCTCCCCGGCGAGAAGGTCTACCCCGAAGGCATAGCCACCGACCCCCGCAACCACACCGTCTACGTCGGCTCGTACGCGGACGGCACCGTCTACCGGGCCCGCCCCGGACAGCGCACCGCCGAGGTGTTCCTGCCCGCCGGCACCGACGGCCGCCACACGGCGAACGGCCTGCGCGTCGACGCCCGCGGCCGCCTGTGGGTGACCGACTCCACCTCCGGGGTCTCCGTCTACGACACCGCGTCCCGCAGGCGCCTGGCCCACTTCGAGGTCGCCGGGAGCGGCGGGCTCTTCGTCAACGACCTGGCCATCACCCCGGACGGCACCGCCTACCTGACGGACAGCGTCCGCTCGGTGATCTACCGCATCACCCCGGCCCAGCTGGCGGCCGGCTCGGGCGCGCTGCTCCCCGCGTACGACCTGAGCGGGCACCTGACCCCGTCCCCGGCGGGCAGCTTCGCCCTCAACGGCATCGTCTCGGACCCGGCGGGCCGCTTCCTGCTGACCGTGGACATGACCGCGGGCGACCTGCACCGCATCGACCTGCGCACCGGCGCGATATCCCGCGTCGCCCTCCAGGGCGGCGACCTCACCCACGCCGACGGCCTCGACCTCGCCCCCGACGGCACCCTGCGGGTGGCCCACAACACCACGAACACCCTGACCCGGTGGCACCTGAGCCCCGACGGCACCCGGGCCCGGCTGACCCGGACGATCACCGACCCGTCCCTGCAGATCCCGACCACGCTGAGCCACACCCCGGGCCGCACGCTCGTGGTCCGCTCCCAGTTCGACAAGGGCGGTCCCATGGGCCCGGGTACGCCGGCGTCCTTCACGATCGCCTCGGTCCGCGGTCTTTGATTCTTGACGCGCCGCTCGCACGCCTCGGCCCTGGCGGGCCTCACCGGCTTCGCGCCGCTGCGCCGGACTCCGTCCGGCGGTCCCGCCAGGCGCCTCGGCGTCAGCGGGCGGCACCGAGCCGCGCCTGTTCCTCCTCGACGATGCGCCGGGCCAGCGAGGTGTCCGAGACGTCGACCGCCTCGGGCGCCGACTCCGCCACCACGCTGCGCCGGGCGTACGCGTCGAACAGCCGGGCCTTGCGCTCCAGCACCTCCAGCATCCGCTGGTCCACCCCGTCCGTGGCCAGCAGACGGTGCACCCGTACGGCGCGCACCTGGCCCATCCGGTGGGCGCGGGCCACCGCCTGCTGCTCCATGGTCGGCTTGACCTGCGGCTCGCAGAGGATCACCACGGACGCCGCCTGCAGGTTGATCCCGATGCCGCCCGCCTCGATCTGCGCGAGCAGTACGGCATGCCCGGCCGCCGCGCCGAACCCGTCGACGAGCCGCTGGCGCCGCGCCGGCGGCACGCTTCCGGAGATCGGCCCGAAGAGGAGGCCGCTGCCTGCGTGCGGCCGGCGCCCCAGCGCCTCCTCGACCGCCCCGAGCACCTCGCGGAAGGAGGAGAACACCACGACCTTCAGCCCGTTGGCGGCGGCGTCCGCCACCAGCTCGCGCAGCCGTTGCAGCTTCGCCGACTTCTCCGGCTTCGCGTACGCGGCCCGGCGCATCGCCATGAAGTTGCCGGCCCGCACCGCCGCCCGGTAGGCGTCCCGGTCCGCGGCGCTCAGCTCCTCCCACTCGTCGGTCCACTGGAGCTCGGGCAGCTCGGCGAGTACGTCGCGCTGGTTGCGCCGCAGGTACGCGGGCGCCACCGCCTTGCGGAACGCCTTGGACCCGGCGACCGAGTCGACGTCCCCGATCCCGGAGACCGCCTCGGGCTGCAGGATCCGTACGAGACTGCGGAACTCGGAGACCCGGTTCTCCATCGGGGTGCCGGTGAGGAAGAGGACGTACGTGCAGCGGGCGGCCCAGGCGGCGACCGCCAGGGAGCGCTGCGCGCGCGGGTTCTTGACGTGGTGCGCCTCGTCCACGACGAGCATCCCCAGCTCCTCGGCGGCGAGTTCGGGGAATCCGGTCAGCGCCTGGAAGGTCGTCACGGCCACCCCGCCCTCCCCCCGCCAGTCCGCGAAGGCGTCGTGCCGGCCGGGGCCGTGCAGGGCGACCGCGCGCAGGGTGCTGCGCGCCTCGATCTCGCGGGTCCAGTTGATCAGGACGCCGGCCGGGCAGACCACGAGGAAGTGGCGCTGCCCCTGCGCGGCGAGGTGCGCGAGGGCGGCGAGCGCCTGGATCGTCTTGCCCAGCCCCATCTCGTCGCCGAGGATCACCCGCCGCTGGGCGAGGGCGAAGCGGGCGCCGAAGGACTGGTACCCGCGCAGCGAGACCCGGCGGTGCGTTTCGTCGAGGTCCTGGGCGCGGACCCGTTCGGCCAGCGCTTCGGGCAGGAACCCCTGGGCGGCGGCCGGGTCGGGGCCGCTCCCGCGGCGCTCGGTGAGCTCCGCGAGCAGCCCGTAGTACTCGGCGGAGCGCAGCTCGAAGTCGACCCAGGCGGCCGACTCGTCGGCGGGGCCGCGCAGCAGGTCGACCGAGGCCTGTCCGAGCAGTACGGGCACCCCGCTCCCGGCGGCCTGCGCGGTCAGCCGGCCGATCTCCCCGACGGCGGCCAGGGCGCGATCCCGCCGCTCCCGTCCCGCGAACCACATCCGCAGCCGGCCTGCGGCGGGCCCGGCTTCGGCGAGCAGCGGCCCGAGCCCGGCGTCCAGCTGCCGGGCGGCCGCGACGGCCCGGCGGGCTTCGGGCCCGGCCTCGACGAGGAGCTGCAGGGCGGTCACGAGTGCGGTGGTCCGGGGTTCGGGGCGGTCCACGTCGAGGTGCACGGCGACGGTCTCCCCGACGGCCTCGGCGAGCTGCCGGGCGGCGCCCAGCGCCTGGTCGGCGGTCTGCTGCCCGACCCCGGGGATCTGCCGCAGCCGGTGGCGTCCGGCGTCCAGCACCTGCTGCACGGTGTCGAACCCGGCCGCCTCGATGGCGGCCACCCGCAGCCGCCCCTCGGTGACCTGGGCCAGCCGGTCGACGGGGATCCGCCGCAGCTCGAGGCGGGCCAGCTCCGCGTGGACCGGCGCCCAGGCCTCCCGTACGGCTTCGACGGCCCGCCGGTGGTCGGCCAGCAGCGCGCCGGCCGCCGCATGCAGCCGCTCGCCCGCGTCGATCGCCTCGGCCGCCCTGTGCCGCATACCCCTCCCCTCGACCGCTCCCGCCGACTGCTCCCGGCTGCGCCGGGTAACGAATGCACGCAACCTACCGCCGCCGGCGGGACGCTCAGTAGCCGTTCACGGCGCCGCCCACGGTGATCTCCGCCTTCATCCCGAGGTCCTTGTGCCCGTCGACGGGGCAGTAGAGCTCGTACGTACCGTCCTTCAGGGTGATGTCGAACTTCCCGCTCTCCCCCGGTGCCAGGGTCTTGGAGCGCTGCTCCCCGCCCGGTCCCTCGACCTCCAGGGCGTGGTCGTGGTGGCCGGTGTTGTTGACGGTGAACGAGTAGGCCCCTGCCGTGAACGTCTTCTGGGACAGGGCGATGTGGAAGTCGCTGAGGTCCGCCGTGACCTGCGTCGCGGCGGGCGCGGGTGGGGCGGGCGGCGCCGCCGGGCCGTTTCCGGCTCCGTCGCCGCCGCCCCCGCAGGCGGCCAGCAGCCCCGCGAGCGCTCCGGCCGCCAGCCCCGTTCCCACACGGGTGGTCCGGGTGGTGCGTGTCCTTGTCATGGCAGGGATACGGCTGACCGCCGCCGGGAGATTGCGAACGGGAACGGCGGCCGGGAGAGGAGCAGAATGAAGGGGTGTTTCCGCGCGAACCCGAACCAATCCATTCGGGGAGGCCGAACGTATCCACTGATGTGCAGAGAATGGGCCTCCCGCTCGGGCGTGCGCCGGACGAAGCACTGCTGTCGGGCCTGGCGACGGGTGATCCCGAGATCGCCGTCGCGTTCGTCCGCCGCTTCCAGCGCACGGTGTTCGGCGTGGCCATCGCCGTGGTCGGAGATGCGCAGCTCGCCGAGGACATCGCCCAGCTGACGTTCGAGCGGGCGTGGCGGCACGCCCAGGTCTACGATGCGCGCCGCGGTTCGGTACGGACCTGGCTGACGGCGATCGCGCACCATCTGGCGATCGACGCGGTCCGGGCCCGCCGGGCCAACCCGGTCGCCCCCGAGGACTTGGACGCCCTCCTCGACATCGTGACGCAGACCCCCGAGCAGCAGGCGCTCGCCGCCGAGACGTCGGCCGGGATACGGACCGCCGTGGCGGCCCTGCCCCGGGAGCAGGCCCGCGCCCTGGTGATGGCGGGGATCTACGGGATGACCGCGCAGCAGGTCGCCGACATGGAGCGGATCCCGCTGGGGACGGCCAAGACGCGGATCCGGACGGCCATGCACAAGCTGCGCAGGACCCTGGGGGCCGAGGAGAGCCGGCGATGAGCGAGATGACCTGCGAGCAGCTGAGGGAGCTCGACGCCGAGCTGGCGTTGGACATCCTTCCGGCCCGGGAGCGCGCCCGTGCGGTCGCCCACCTGGACCGGTGCCCCGGCTGCCGGGTGCACATCGAGCAGCTGGCCTCGGTCGGCGACGGGCTGCTGGGCCTACTGCCGGGTACGGAGCCCCCGGTCGGCTTCGAGAGCCGCGTCACGACCGCCCTCCGGCCGGCGCCGCAGCAGCCTCCCCCGCAGCCCGTGCCGGCCCGGCGCCGGCTGCTGCGGCCCCGGGTCGCGGTCGCGGCGGCGGCGCTGGCCGTGGCGTGCGGCTTCGCCGGCTGGGCGGCGGGCACGGTGATCGAGCAGGCCTCGGGCCCCGCGTCCCCGGCGGCCGAAGCGAACGCGCAGCTGCTGCAGGCGCCGCTGATGGCGGACGGCGGGCAGGTGGGCCGGGTCTTCGCCCATCCGGGCCAGCAGGGCTGGGTGTACATGTCGGTGGACCTGGAGAAGACGACGCCGGAGGTCAGCTGCGTACTCGTCAACAAGGACGGCACGACGACCCGCCTCGGCACGTTCTCGCTCCAGGGCGGCTACGGCTACTGGGTCGCGGCGGCCGATGTGAACCCCACGACCCTCGCGGGGGCCAACCTCCTCACCCCGGACGGCACGGTGCTGGCAAAGGCCGACTTCGCTTGACTAGTCACGGAGAGTAACGCTTCGAAATGCGGGAGTCACCACCCGGTGCCAGGGTGGTGGACGTCCCCAGTGGACGTCCCCTCACCCTCTTCGAGGAGCGAAACCGGCATGGTCAAGAAGCAGCCGCCGCAGGACAAGGCCAACAAGCTCAAGGAGCAGGCCAAGCAGAAGATGCAGGAAGCCAAGAGCCAGGCGAAGAACCCGGACCGCAAGTCCGAGGACATGGACATGGACATGGACATGCCCCAAGACCGCCCCCGCCCGTCAGGCTCCTCCGAGTCCCTGCACTAGCGGCACCACAAGGCGCGCCCGACTCCCCCGGGCGCGCCTTCGCCACGTCCGCAGCGCGGAGCACCCGCACCGGTCGGCTCACGGGACCACGAAGGTCAGCGTGGCCGGGGAGGTGGCGGGGCGGGGGACGGAGATGTGGGTGGTGCCCTCGCGGACCGCGCGCAGTTCCCATTCCCGGTGGCCCGTGGCCGTCACGTTGCTGACGGGGATCAGCAGGACCGACTCGCCCTGAGCGGTGGGTTCCGGGCCGCCCTCCGGGAGGGGGAGCCGGAGCCGGGCCGTCTGGCCGACCTCGAGCCGCCCCGTGAAGCCGTCGTCGGCCCCGGTGAGTACGCGGCCCTGCGCCGGCGTCGGTGCGCCGGCTCCCGTGGCGCCCGTACCGCCCGGGTCACGCGACTCGTTCGCCGTCGGACGCACCCGGCCGCCCCCGCACCCGGTGAAGAGCGCGAGGGCGGCGAGGCACACCAGGCGTCGGTCAGCCACCGTCACGCACGTTGAACCGCAGGAGGACGTCGACCTGGGACAGCAGCTGGTTCCGCGTCGACGCCGGGTTGTTGTAGACGGCCTCGGCGCGGGCCATCGCCGCCCCGAAGGTCGAGTCCGTCTTCCGGTCGCCGTTGGTGTCCACCGGCGTGGCCAGGTCGTACGACCCGTTCGCGAAGTTGAGCCACGCCGCGAGCAGCTGCTGGGACACCAGCGGCCTCGGCTGCGGGGAGCCCGAGCTCAGGATCGCGTACGCCTGGGCCTCGGTCAGCGGCCCGTAGACCGCGCTCATGAACGAGGCCACGCTCAGCAGGCAGGCCCGCTGGGCCAGCATGAACTGGTTCGGTGCCCGCCCGTCGTACTCGCCCATCCAGAACGCCTGGTTGCGCGCCCGCAGTGCATTGCCGGTGGTGATGACGGCCGCCGTGTCGGAGGCGGCGGCGCCGTCGTCCTGGCCGGTGAAGGTCAGCGTGGACAGGCAGGCGGCCGGGTACGCGTGCGACTTCGTCGCCGTCACGTTGCGCGGCTGGATCGAGGGGCTCGGGTCCGGGTCGGTGGCCGGCGGGTTCACCAGCGAGACCAGGTTGTCCGAGGCCCCGTCCCCCCACAGCCACGTCAGGCTCAGGTCGTCGCTTCCGGGGTCGCTCGACGTGCCCTTCACGGCGACCGGCGCGCCGGCGTGGGCGATGAAGGCCTTCTGCCCGTTGTACGGCGTCTGCCCGTCGGCCGAGAAGGCCGCGGTCGGGTCGGTGTTGGTGATCGCCGCGTCGGCCGACCGGCAGGTGCTCGTGGCGTCGTCACTGCCGCAGACCTCGATCGTGAAGGTCCCGTCGTCCCCGTACGTGTGCGCCACGGCGAAGCTCAGCGTCGCGTCGGGACGTACGTTCTCCAGCGTGCCGGCCAGCGCCTGCGGGCCCGCTCCGTCACCCCAGTCGACCGTGGCGGTCAGCGGGTCGAGCCAGCCCGGGTCGCTGATGCCGCCCGTCAGGGTGACCGGGGTGTTCTCCCCGGCCGGGGGCACCGGCTGCAGGGACACGGCCGGCGCGATGTTCTCGACGGTGACCGTCGTCGAGTCGGTGTCGGTGTTCCCGGCGCTGTCCGTCACCCGGAGTCCGATGGTGAAGACGCGGTCCTGGCCCACCTGACTGAAGGTGGTGCCGACCCCGGTGGCATCGTCGTACTGCCCGTCGTTGTCGAGGTCCCAGGCGTACGTCGTCAGGTTCCCGGCCGAGGGCGCGCTCCCCTTCGCGGAGCCGGCGGCGCTGAGCGTGACGTCCGTACCCTCGCCCGTCGTGTACGGGCCGCCCGCGTTCGCGGTCGGCAGGCAGGCGGCGGGGACGGTCTCGTCGGCCGTCACGGTGTTCTGGTCCGCGCTCGACGCGGCGCCCGTGCCCATGCCGCGGCCGGCGAAGACCCGCCACAGCAGGCACTGGTTCGCGCCCGCGTTGTTGGTCATGTCGGCGGCCAGGATGCCGTCGCGGGCGTCGAGGTAGCTCGGCGCGGTGACGGTGTTCTTCATGCCGTCGATGACGAGCTGCTGGGTGAACGCGACGCCCTTCGCCTCGCGGATGTCGTACATCGTCGCGGCCCAGATCTCACCGTTGCGGTGCACGCCGCGGGCCGGGCGGAACGTTCCCCACTTCTCGGTGGACGTGTCGTACGCCTGCGTGCGGATGCCGGTGGCGGTGTTGCCGGTGACGTACTCGCCGACCGTCGCGTCGCCCCACTTGAGGAAGGAGATCGCGTCGCTCCAGCCCTCCCCGAGGGCGCCGGTCTGGGCACCGCCGCCGAGGTTGCCGCCGCCGACGAGGCGGTTGGACACGCCGTGCCCGTACTCGTGCGCGATGACGTCGCCGTCGAGCGAACCGTCACGCCACGGCCGGCCCGGCGGCTGCCACATGTACATCTGCATGCGCGGGCTGGCGCCGTCCCCGGGGGTGCCGAAGTTGGCGTTGTTCGTGCACCGGATCGCGTTCGGCGGCGTGCTGCTGTCCAGGCAGTCGAAGTCCCAGCCGTCCTGCGCCTCGGCCAGCACCGGGTCGTTGCCCGAGCCGCCGCGACCGAAGTTGTCGACCTGGAAGTTCCGCGACGCCTCGTCGAACCCCAGGTTGTAGAGGTAGTCGTGCATCACGTTGGTGTAGTAGAAGAGCTGCGTGACGACGGGGTTCACGTCCGCGTCGAGGTTGGCCTGCGTCGCGGTGGCGTTGGTGCGCCAGGTGGCGCTGAACGTGTAGTTGAAGTGCTGGAAGGCGGGGTCGCCACTGGCCGGGGACTGCGGGCGCAGCGCGTCGTTCCCGGTGTCCGGCACCGTGTTGTCGCCGTCCTCGTCCCGGTACGCGTTGGCGTTGTTGCCCTGGGTCAGCCGGTCCGCCACCCAGGAGCCGTCGCGCCCGGTGAAGGGCGTGACCGTACGGGCGGCGCCGGCGGCGTCCGGGTGCTGCGCCGTGAAGACGGTCCCTTCGGGGCCGGCGTGGTGGTACCGGCTCTCGCGGCTCAGCAGCCGGCCGTCGGCGGCGTCGACCACCGTCTGGTACCAGGACGTACCCGAGACCTCGATGTCGGTGAGCCAGGCCGGGCGCAGCTCGCGGCCGGAGTCGGTGGGGAACCACACCAGCTCGGCGGTCACGTCGTTGGGCTTCGTGAGCCTCTTGGCGTAGACGTTCTTGAACTTCTGCTTGCCCTTGTCGCGGTTGTCCGTTCCCGTCAGCTCGTGCTGCGCCCTGGCGCCCTGCGCCTCGGCCGCGTGGTCGAGGGCCTGCTTCGCCGTCAGCTCTACGCTGCCGGCCGGCTCGGCGGTCACGACGGCGCCGCCGAGGATGACGAGGCGGCCGCGCTTGTCGACGGTGGCGGTGAGGAGCCCGCCGTGTACGCGCATGCCGTCGATGCTCTGACCGATCGTCACCTGCTGGGCCCCGTTGTGCTTCGTGGGGTACGTGGAGACGACGACGAGCTGCGCGGCCTGCTCGGCGGTGAGCCCGAACTCCCCCCGATGGTCACGCACGTAGGCAAGTGCGACGTGCTCGGGAGCCCGCTTGGAGGGCGGCGTCAGATAACCGCCGGAGTTGAAGATCATCCGGGCGTGCCCGGTCGCGGGGTCGCGCCGTACGGTCGGATCGGCGGGGTCGTCGACACCCGGCGGCGCGGCGGCGGCCAGGCCCGGCGCCAGAGCCAGGAGCAGGCTCGTGGCGGTCACTGCGGTCCACAGCCTCGTGCGGAATCGCCATCTGGTCACGGCCTGAGCCTCCCGAGCGCCGACGCTCCCCCGGGTCTGCTGTCGAGACCGCGCGCGCTCCGTGACCCTACTCACCAAGATCCACCCGTCAACGAGGCTCTCCGCCCGCCCCCACCCCCGTCCCCATTTGCGGGCAAGCACCCACAAGCGCGGCGGGCGCATATCCCGGCACGGGAAACAACAAGGGGCCGACTCTCGGCGGAGTCGACCCCTTCTGACCTGCATGTTTGCCACGTCAGCGACGTGGCGTTATTTCATCCACTCAGACGTTGAAGCGGAACGTGCATTACAGGGCTCTCACCTGCGAAAACATGGTTCTGAGCGGGCCAAGTCAGCACGGGATTACGTCATCCATCACGTGAGAGCACCGCCATCACCCAGCGGCTCCATGGGGATCTGCTGGACGGCGGACTCCAACGAGCCAGCGCCCTCAATGTCCGCCCCGTGTTCCGGGTTCGGACGTTCCAGTGCCCTCTGGATCTGACGGCTCAGTGCTTCGACGGAGCGCGACTGCCCCTCCTGCGCATCGGCACTTCTCTTGAGGTGCTTGGCGATCTGGTGCGCACTCCACTCCGTCGAATCAGTCTCAAGGGCACTGTCCCTGAGAGCTTCGAGATCCACCGTGTAGGTGAGCGGGTCCACGCGACCGAAGGGTCCGTCCGACTCCACCCGGAACTCGTAGACCTTGGGCAGCTCCGAGGAGAAGAGTTGATGGCCCACATCCATGACGAAGGGGATGCGGCGCTTGGGAGGAAGGGTCGCGATGCGCCGACCAACAGCACGGTTGAGGGTTTCGGCCCGCTCGGCCCCCAGAGTGGTCTGGAGCGGAGGACTCACCGAGATGCGTACGTTGCGGGCCAACGTCTGGCCGATGTTCTCGATCACCAGCACAAGCAATGACGAACCAGGGATGCGGGGCCTGATGTCGACGATGACGTACGGTTCCGCCTGCCCCTGTTGAGCCTTCTCCGTGAGGGCGTTGGCCTGGGCAACCGCCCTCGCCTGACGCCGGTTGTAGACGAGAGCCCAAAACGCGGCCGTAGTGGAGAAGACGAGAGCCGCCACGGAAATGACCACCGTGGCGATCTGAACCGCTGAGTCGCTCATGACCGGATGCTAGGCAGGTGGGTGGTTACAGCGTGGAAAGGTCCCGAAAATCATCCGGCCGAGATCGTTGGCTCTCCAGCCTGAGCTTCAGGCCGCTACCGTGAAGCCATGACCGCACTGCCCGACTGGATGCGCCCGCCGCGCGCGGAAGGCTGGTTCGCGGAGGACCTCGACCGCCTCCCCGAGGCGCCCCGCCACACCGAGCTGATCGACGGAGCCCTCGTCTTCATGATGTCGCCCCAGAGGTGGTGGCATGGCCACCTCGTCACCATGCTCACGGTCGCACTCATGGAACAGGCGCCCGCCGACGCCAGAGTCGGCCGCGAGATGACCATCAAGCTCGACCCGCGCAACCGTCCCGAACCGGACCTGCTGGTGACGACGGCCGACTTCGACGGTGACCGCACCTGGTTCGCACCAGAGGACGTCCAGCTCGTCATCGAGGTCGTCTCCCCCGAGTCCGCCCATCGCGATCGCACAGTAAAGCTCCGCAAGTACGCGGAGGCCGGCATCCCGCACTACTGGTGCATCGAGGACGAAGACGGGGCACCCGTCGTCCACGTCTACGAGCTCGACGAACCCACCGGCGCATACGCGCCCGCCGGGATCTTCCGGGGCACCCTCCAGCGCCCGGTGCCCTTCGAAGTCAGCCTGGACCTCGACAAGCTCACGCCGCCCCGAAGCAGCTGAAAGTCAGCACCAAGTCAGCACGGGAATGCAGAAGGGGTCGGACTCACCAGAGTCCGACCCCTTCTGACCTGCACATTTGACGAAGTCATCTCACATGCAGTAACGACACGACTACACGTTGAAGCGGAACTCGACCACGTCGCCGTCCTGCATGACGTAGTCCTTGCCCTCCATGCGGGCCTTGCCCTTGGCGCGGGCCTCGGCCACCGAGCCGCAGGCGACCAGGTCCGCGAAGGAGATGACCTCGGCCTTGATGAAGCCGCGCTGGAAGTCGGTGTGGATCACGCCGGCCGCCTCGGGGGCCGTGGCGCCCTGCTTGATGGTCCAGGCGCGGGTTTCCTTCGGGCCGGCCGTCAGGTACGTCTGGAGGCCCAGGGTGGCGAAGCCGACGCGGCCGAGGGTGGCCAGGCCGGGCTCCTCCTGGCCGACCGACTGGAGGAGCTCGAGGGCCTCCTCGTCGTCCAGCTCGGAGAGGTCCTGCTCCAGCTTGGCGTTCAGGAAGATCGCCTCCGCCGGGGCGACCAGCGCGCTCTGCTCCGCCTTGAAGGCGTCGTCCACCAGCTCGTCCTCGTCCACGTTGAAGACGTAGAGGAACGGCTTCGTGGTCAGCAGGTGCAGCTCGTGGAGGAGGTCGCCCTGCTCCGTGCCCTTGGTGATGCCCTTGGAGAACAGGGTGTCGCCGGCCTCGAGGATCTTCTTGGCTTCGACGACGGCCGCGAGGACCGCGACCTTCTCCTTCTGGAGGCGGGACTCCTTCGTCAGGCGGGGCTCGGCCTTCTCGATGGACTGGAGGTCGGCGAGGATCAGCTCGGTGTTGATCGTCTCGATGTCGTCCTTCGGCGAGACCTTGCCGTCGACGTGCACGACGTTCTCGTCCTTGAAGGCACGGATGACCTGGCAGATCGCGTCCGACTCACGGATGTTCGCGAGGAACTTGTTGCCCAGGCCCTCACCCTCCGAGGCGCCGCGGACGATGCCCGCGATGTCGACGAAGTCGACCGTCGCCGGGAGGATGCGCTGCGAGCCGAAGATCCCGGCGAGGACGGCCAGGCGCGGGTCCGGGACGCCGACGACGCCGACGTTCGGCTCGATGGTGGCGAACGGGTAGTTGGCCGCCAGCACGTCGTTCTTGGTCAGGGCGTTGAACAGGGTCGACTTGCCGACATTCGGCAGGCCGACGATTCCGATCGTGAGCGACACGTTGGCGACTTCCCGTAGCTGGAGGGGGCGGCGGCCCGGGAGTGGGCCACCGGACAGTTTACTTTCCGATGAGTGGCAGTCGTTGTACGCGTGTCCCCACCCCGATACCGCGCTCGGCCCGCCTAGCTTGGTGGGGTGGAGCAATACAGGACGCGTTCGGCGGATCACCCGCAGCGACAGCAGCCGGAGCGGCAGCAGCCGCGGCGCCCGGCCGCCCCGCCCATCGGCGGGGTGCCCGCCCAGGGCGGCCGCCCGCAGCCCGCGCCCGCCCGGCGGCTGCCGCGGGCCCGGCTGACCGGGCTCGGCGGCGGGCTGTTCGCGTGCGTCGCGATGACCCTGGTCGCCGGGATCGCCTGGCTGCTCTTCGGCGGCTCGCTGCTCGCGTACGGACTGCTCTTCCTGCCCGTCGCGGCCGCCACCGCCCTCTGGGTGCGCCCCGCCGACCTGATCACCGCGCCGATCTCCGCGCCGATCGCCTTCGCCGTCGGGGTCTGGCCCATCACCGGCGGCTCGGGCGGCTTCGGCGCAGAGCTCATGGGCATCGTGTCCGCCCTGTCGCTGCACGCCGGCTGGCTGTACGGGGGGACCCTGATCTCCGCGCTGATCGTCGTCGTACGGAAGGCCGTGCTCATCTCCCGGCGTAGACTCCCCCGCCGTACGGCCTAGCGCAGCCGCCTAACTGCTCGATCCCCTCGCCGCCATCGCCGCCCCCACGATGCCCGCGTTGTTCTGGAGCTTGGCCGGGACGATCTCGGCCCGGACGTCCTGGATCAGCGGAAGGAACTTCTCCGGCTTGCGGCTGACGCCGCCGCCGATGATGAACAGGTCCGGGGAGAAGAGCATCTCCACGTGCTCCAGATACCTCTGCACCCGGTGCGCCCAGCGCTCCCAGGTGAGCTCCCCGTCCTCCTTGGCCTTGACCGACGCCCGCTTCTCCGCGTCGTGGCCCTTCAGCTCCAGGTGGCCGAGCTCCGAGTTCGGAACCAGCCGGCCGTCCGTGAACAGCGCGCTGCCGATGCCGGTGCCCAGCGTCAGCATGATCACCGTGCCGTCGCGGCCCCGGCCCGCGCCGTACGTCATCTCCGCGATCCCGGCGGCGTCCGCGTCGTTGAGGACGGTGACGGGCTGGCCGCCGAGCCGCTGCGACAGCAGGGTCGCCGTGTCGACGCCGATCCACGCGCTGTCCATGTTGGCCGCCGTGCGGGTGACGCCCCCCGTGACGACGCCCGGGAACGTCACTCCCACCGGGCCGTCCCAGTCGAAGTGGCGCACCACCTCGACGACACAGCCGGCCACCCCGTCGGGGGTGGCCGGCTGCGGTGTCAGTACCTTGTGACGCTCCTGCGCCAGCTCGCCACGGTCCAGGTCCGCGGGAGCGCCCTTGATCCCGGAACCACCGATGTCCACGCCGAAGATCTGCATGGAAACACCGTAGGGAACTTCGCGGGCAGGGGCCTACTTCTCGGCGACCAGCGCGGCCGCTTCCGCGCGCAGGTCGCGGCGCAGCTCCTTCGGCAGCGAGAAGACGATCGACTCCTCGGCGGTCTTGACGATCTCCACGTCTTCGAAGCCGCGCGCGGCCAGCCACTCCAGGACCTCCTCGACCAGCACCTCCGGCACCGAGGCGCCCGAGGTCAGGCCGACCGTGGTGACGCCCTCCAGCCAGGCCTCGTCGATCTCGCTCGCGAAGTCGACGAGGTACGCGGCGCGAGCGCCCGCGTCGAGGGCGACCTCGACCAGCCGGATCGAGTTCGAGGAGTTCTTGGAGCCGACGACGATGACGAGGTCGGAGTCGGCGCCCATCACCTTGACCGCGGCCTGGCGGTTCGAGGTGGCGTAGCAGATGTCGTCGCTCGGCGGCGAGACCAGCAGCGGGAACTTGGTCTTCAGCGCGTCGACCGTCTCCATGGTCTCGTCGACCGAGAGGGTGGTCTGCGAGAGCCAGACGACCTTCGACTCGTCGCGCACGACGACCTTGTCCACGTCGTCCGGGCCGTCCACGATCGTGATGTGGTCCGGGGCCTCGCCGGAGGTCCCGATGACCTCTTCGTGGCCTTCGTGGCCGATGAGGAGGATGTCGAAGTCCTCGTTCGCGTACCGGATGGCTTCCTTGTGCACCTTGGTGACCAGCGGGCAGGTCGCGTCGATCGTCGCGAGCTTGCCGGCCGCCGCCTCCTCGTGCACCACCGGCGCCACACCGTGCGCGGAGAACATCACGATGGAGCCCTCGGGCACCTCTTCCGTCCGCTCGACGAAGATGGCGCCCTTCTTCTCCAGCGTCTGGACGACGTACTTGTTGTGCACGATCTCGTGCCGGACGTAGACCGGCGCACCGTACTGCTCGAGGGCCTTCTCGACGGCGATCACGGCTCGGTCCACGCCCGCGCAGTAGCCGCGCGGGGCGGCGAGCAGGACGCGTCGGGAAGCGGGAGCAGGTGCGGCAGCAGTCATGCGGTCCATCGTACGGGGGTCTCCAAGAGGCCCGGCGTCGCCCATTCGGCACAGACTGGGTCGAACGTGAGAACCGACCGCCCCCCGGAGGAATGATGGCGTCCGTCACGGAGCCCGGTACGGCCCCGAAGCCGGCCCTCCGGCGGAGCCTCGGATTCCGGGACCTGGTCGTGTACGGGCTCCTCTTCATCGCCCCCATGGCCCCGGTCGGGGTCTTCGGCGCCCTGGACGCGAAATCGCACGGCGCCGTCGCCCTCGTCTACGTCTTCGCGACGATCGCGATGGCCTTCACGGCGTTCTCGTACGCGCAGATGGTCCGGGTGGCCCCGCAGGCCGGCTCGGTGTTCACGTACGCGCGCAAGGGGCTCGGCGAGGGGCCCGGGCTGATCGCCGGCTGGATGGCGATGCTCGACTACCTGCTGATCCCGGCGGTCGCGTACCTCTTCTCCGGGATCGCGATGAACGCGCTGGTCCCGGAGGTCTCCCGGTGGGTGTGGACGGCGCTGGCCGTGCTGGTGACCACCGGGCTGAACCTGTGGGGCGTACGGGCGGCCGCGCGCGTGGGCTTCGCCGTGCTGGCCATGGAGATCGCGGTGCTGCTGGTGTTCGTGGTGGCCGCGGTGACGGTGCTGGTCCGGGACGGGGCGCAGCGCGGCTGGCTCTCGCCGCTGACCGGGGACGGCACGCCGGCCTTCTCCCTGACGGCCGTCCTGGGCGCGGTGTCGGTGGCGGTGCTCTCCTACCTCGGCTTCGACGCGATCGTCTCGTTCGCGGAGGAGGTGACGGGAGGCTCGGCGCGGGTGGCGCACGCGGTGCTGTTCTGCCTGGCGCTGGCCGGGGTGCTGTTCATCGGACAGAGCTACCTGGCGGCGCTGCTGATGCCGGTGTCCTCGGCGGAGCTGGCGGCCGAGCCGGCGCAGCAGGGGCCGGCCTTCTACAACGCGGTGGACTCCTCGGTCGGCCCCTGGCTGCACGACCTGGTCGCGGTCAGCAAGGCGATCGGGGCGGCGTTCGCGGCACTGGCCGGGCAGGCGGCGGCGGGCCGGCTGGTGTTCGCGATGGCCCGGGAGCGGCGGCTGCCGGGGGCGCTCGCGCGGACCTCGGACGGGACGCCTCGGCCGGCCCTGCTGGTGGCGGCGACGATCACGCTGGTCGCGGCGGTGTGGGCGGCCCGCCGCGACGACGGGCTCGACCAGCTGGTCTCGGTGGTGGACGTCGGCGCGCTGGTGGCGTTCACGCTGCTGCACGCCTCGGTGGTGGGCTGGTTCGTGGTGCGGCGCGGGGCGGGGAGCCCGAACTGGTGGAAGCACCTGGTGGTCCCGGTGCTCGGCGCGGCGGTGACCGTGACGGTGATCGTCGAGGCGTCCTGGACGGCTCAGGTGGTGGGGGCGGTGTGGCTGGCGGTGGGCCTGGGGGTGCTCTTCGTCCAGCGCGGCCGGCGGCCGGACGCCGACACCGGACGCTGAGACACGACACCCTCACCGGACCCGGACACAACACCGTCACCGGACCCGGGACACGACACCATCACCGGTCCCTGAGACGCTGTCAGCCCGGGCGGCTAGCCTTCGTGCATGGGTCTGAATACGTCGGCTGACGCGCCGCTGCCGGTCGGCCAGGTGTCCCGGCTCATCGGGGGCTGGATCGACCGGCTCGGCCAGGTGTGGGTGGAAGGGCAGATCACGCAGCTCTCGCGGCGGCCGGGGGCGGGGGTGGTCTTCCTGACGCTGCGCGACCCCTCGCACGACATCTCGCTCAGCGTGACCTGCTACCGCCAGGTCTTCGACGAGGTCGCGGACGCGGTGACGGAGGGCGCGCGGGTCGTCGTCCTGGCCAAGCCGGAGTGGTACGCCCCGCGCGGGCAGCTGTCGCTGCGGGCCACCGAGATACGGCCCGTCGGAATCGGCGAGCTGCTCGCCCGGCTGGAGAAGCTCAAGCGGTCGCTCGCCTCCGAGGGCCTGTTCGCGCTGGACCGCAAGAAGCCGCTGCCCTTCCTGCCGCAGCTGATCGGGCTGGTGGTCGGGCGGGCCTCGGCGGCCGAGCGCGACGTACTGGAGAACGCCCGGCGGCGCTGGCCGGCGGTCCGCTTCGAGGTGCGGAACGTCGCCGTCCAGGGGGTGAACGCGGTGCCGCAGGTGATCCGGGCGGTCAAGGAGCTCGACGCCCTGGACGAGGTCGACGTGATCATCGTGGCGCGCGGCGGCGGCAGCGTGGAGGACCTGCTGCCGTTCTCCGACGAGGAGGTCGTAAGGACGGTCGCGGCGGCCCGTACCCCGGTGGTCTCGGCGATCGGGCACGAGCCGGACTCCCCGCTCCTGGACCTGGTCGCGGACCTGCGGGCCTCCACACCCACGGACGCCGCGAAGAAGGTGGTCCCGGACGTCGGCGAGGAGCTGGAGCGGGTACGCCAGCTGCAGGGCCGGGGGCTCCGGGCGGTGCGCGGGCTGCTCGACCGGGAGGAGCGGGGCCTCGCTCACGCGCTCGCCCGGCCGGTCTTCGTCCATCCGCAGCGGATGGTGGAGACCCGCGAGGCCGAGCTGGAGGCCCTGCTGGGCCGCACCCGGCGCACCCTCGGGCACCTGCTGGACCGGGCGGATTCGGAGCTCGCGCACACACTGGCCCGGGTGGTGGCGCTGTCCCCGGCGGCGACGCTGGAGCGCGGGTACGCCGTACTGCAGCGGGCGGACGGGCACGTGGTGCGCTCGCCGCAGGACGTCTCGGCGGACGAGGTGCTGCGCGCGCGGGTGGCGGAGGGCGAGTTCTCCGTACGGGTCGCACCGGACGCCGGGCAGCCCGGCGAGTGAGCCGCGCGCCCCGCACCGAATATTCGATGCACTGCACACACACAAGGTGGGACGGGAATGACTGAAACCGATACCTCGTTGGGGTACGAGCAGGCCCGGGACGAGCTCATCGAGGTCGTCCGCAAGCTGGAGGCCGGCGGCACCTCCCTCGAGGACTCCCTCGCGCTCTGGGAGCGCGGCGAAGAGCTCGCGAAGGTCTGCCGGCACTGGCTGGAAGGGGCCCGCGCCCGGCTCGACTCGGCACTGGCAGCCCGCGAAGCGGGGGCCGACGGGGGTGGCGGGAGTGACGAGCGGGGCGCCTGAGGCCGGGCCGAACGCGAGGCCAAACGTGATCCGAGTCACCTCGACGCCGATTTAGTTGAAAGTTATACAACTTTTGGCTTAATGTCGGGACATCGCTTCACCTCCGTATGGAAGAAGGCTTTCCGATGTCTCTCGTTCTTGACTCCGCCGCTCAGGACCTGCTGTTCCGCGAGGCCCGCACCGCCAACTCGTTCTCCGACGAGCCGGTGACCGAGGAGCAGGTCCAGGCGATCTACGACCTGGTCAAGTACGGCCCCACCGCCTTCAACTCGACCCCGCTGCGCATCACGCTGGTCCGCTCCCCCGAGGCCCGCGAGCGCCTGGTGAACCTGATGATGGAGGGCAACCAGGCGAAGACCGCCGCCGCGCCGCTCGTCGCGATCCTCTCCGCGGACAACGAGTTCCACGAGGAGCTGCCGCAGCTGCTCCCGCACTTCCCGCAGGCCAAGGACGCCTTCTTCAGCGAGCGCCCGGTCCGCGAGCAGGCCGCCGTGATGAACGCCGCCCTGCAGGCCGCGTACTTCATCGTCGGCATCCGCGCCGCCGGCCTCGCCGCGGGCCCGATGGGCGGCCTGGACTTCGCCGGTGTCCAGAAGGAGTTCCTGGACGGCGACCACACCCCCCTGATGGTCGTCAACATCGGCAAGCCGGGCGAGGACGCGTGGCACCCGCGCGGCCCGCGCCTGAGCTTCGACGAGGTCATCACCACCGTCTGAGTCCGCACGCAGGTACGCAGAAGGCCGCGCCCCCGGGATTCCGGGGGCGCGGCCTTTTCCGCATGTCGGCGCCCGTACGGCGGGCTGCTAGCCGTACGGCGGGCTGCCGGCCGTACGGCGGGCTGTCGGCCGTACGGCGGACTACTGGGCGGCGCCCTGCTTGAACTCCAGCGCCGCCGCCATCGTGCCGAGGCCCTCGAAGGAGGCCGTTCCGGCCACCACCGTGACGTAGCCCTGCTCCTGGCGGACGAGCGCGTCGTACTTCTCGCCCTCCCAGCGCTCCCAGGTCAGGTCGCCCACCTGCTGCGTCTGCCCGGTGGCCTTCGCCTGCTGGGTGAGGGCGGCCACGCGCTTGGCCGAGGCGTCGCCGGACTGCTCGATCGCGACGTACTGCCCCTGCGGGTCCAGGAATCCCAGATGCCAGGCGTTCGCGGCCCTGCGGTCGAACCTCACCGAGGTCGCCCGCCACTCCGCCGGCAGCCCCACGGGCGCCGCCACCGGGTACGGCGCCGCGCGCCGGGCGGTGATCGTCTCCACCCGGTAGTCGACCACGTGTGTCGGATCGGCCTTCTCGTCATGTGGGACGAAGATGTAGATCACCGCGACGACGACACCGATCACCGCCAGCGACCGGACCATGTCCCAGACCGTCTGCTTGCCCTTCATACCTGCCACGCCACCATCGTCCCCCATGGCCGGGAGCGATCTCCGCCGGGGTGGCCGCGGCGCCCGCCCCCGTTCGCAAGATGTCCGCTCAGGCCAATCGCCTGACCGATATTCCGCTCATACGTGACCCGGTCTGCTCAATTTGTCGACGTACCGATAGAGTTCCAGCACCCTCACTTCCCGGCCGTCGCCGTACAGAAAGGTGCGCTCCGATGACCGAGCACAACCTGCCGCCCCAGCTCGAAGTCTCTCCGGAGGCCCCCGACCGCAACCTCGCCCTGGAACTGGTCCGGGTGACCGAGGCCGCCGCGATGGCCGCCGGCCGGTGGGTCGGGCGCGGCGACAAGCTCGGCGCCGACGGCGCCGCGGTCAACGCGATGCGGACCCTGATCTCCACCGTCTCGATGAACGGCGTCGTCGTCATCGGCGAGGGCGAGAAGGACGAAGCCCCGATGCTGTTCAACGGCGAGCGGGTCGGCGACGGCACCGGTGCCGAGGTCGACATCGCCGTCGACCCGATCGACGGCACCACCCTGAACGCCAAGGGCATGCCGAACGCCATCGCCGTGCTCGCCGCCGCCGACCGCGGCACCATGTTCGACCCGTCCGCGGTCTTCTACATGGAGAAGCTGGTCACCGGCCCCGAGGCCGCCGACTTCGTCGACATCAACGCACCCGTCTCGGTGAACATCCGCCGCGTCGCCAAGGCCAAGAACATGGCCGTCGAGGACGTCACGGTGATCATCCTGGACCGCCCCCGCCACGAGGGCATCGTCAAGGAGATCCGCGAGACCGGCGCCCGGATCAAGTTCATCTCGGACGGCGACGTCGCGGGCTCGGTCATGGCGGTGCGCGAGGGCACCGGTGTGGACCTGCTCCTGGGCATCGGCGGCACCCCCGAGGGCATCATCTCGGCCTGCGCCATCAAGTGCCTCGGCGGCACGATCCAGGGCAAGCTGTGGCCGAAGGACGAGGCCGAGCGCCAGAAGGCCATCGACGCGGGCCACGACCTGGACCGGGTCCTGCACACCGACGACCTGGTGTCCGGCGAGAACGTCTTCTTCGTCGCCACCGGCATCACGGACGGCGAGCTGCTGCGCGGCGTCCACTACCGCTCGGAGACCGCGACCACGTCCTCGCTGGTCATGCGCTCGAAGTCGGGCACGATCCGGCAGATCGACTCGACCCACCGCCTGTCGAAGCTGCGCGCCTACAGCGCGGTCGACTTCGACCGCGCGAAGTAGCACCCGGAGGGGCCGGCCGGCGGCCGGCACAGCGAGAGGGGCGTTACCGCGTGCGGCGGTAGCGCCCCTCTCGCTCGCGTGCGTACGGGCCCTCAGCCCGCGGCGGCTATCGGGCCGGCCCCCGGGGCCTGGCGCAGCTCCGCCGCCCGGCGCCGGCGCCGGGCCAGCACCACCCGCCGTTCGGCGGCGGTGAGCCCGCCCCAGACCCCGTACGGCTCGGGCTGGAGCAGTGCGTGCTCGCGGCAGGCGACCATCACCGGGCAGCGCGCGCAGACGCGCTTGGCGGCCTCCTCGCGGGAGAGCCTGGCCGCGGTCGGCTCCTTGGAGGGCGCGAAGAACAGCCCCGCCTCGTCCCGGCGGCACACCGCCTCCGCGTGCCATGGGCCGTCCTCTTCCCTCGCCGGCACCCGCGGCTTCGGTACGGCGGCCGGACGCGCCTGGAGGCTCTGTACGGCGACTACCTGCAGGGACTGATGCGGCGGATGCTGCACGGTCTACTCCTGACGACGTATACGCAAGCGAGAGACGATGCACCTGTCCCTACCCGCTGTACGCGCCCCTATGCACTGCGTGGAGCAAGCGCGCCGCGGTGAGGAACTTCGACCGAAACCCGACGCACCGCCCGGCCCCTACCCCTCTGGTTGCACGCCGGCTACCCCCTGGGTGGGCCCTGAGGATCACCCCGTGGTGGGCCGAGAACGAAGGACTCCTGCGACTACGTTTCCCCCGTCCCGAACGACGTGCCCGACACGACGGAGGAACGATGAACCTGAAGACGAAGGCAGCCCTGACCTTGGCCGCGATCCCGGCGGCCCTGCTGCTGACGGCCGGCCCGGCCGCCGCCGGCGCCGGCTACGACGTCACCCACACCGGCGGCGACATCGCCGGGGCCTGGGCCCGCGGCAACATCTGGACGACGTCCGACGGCCGAGTGCACCTGGACGGCAAGCTGAAGGACACGTCCTCGGCGGACAAGAAGGGTGCGGCCCTGCGGATCCACGCCGTGTACGCGGACGGCGGCACCCGCGACGAGGAGGTGTGGAACACCAACGGCGCCGGGGCAGAGGTCAACATCGGCGCGTACAGCTTCGCGTCGAGCGTGCGCCGCATCCAGCTCAAGGAGTGCCAGCTGTTCCGCGCGAGCAACGGCGGCATCTACGTCGGCGCCTGCGCCGGCGGCACGGACGTCTGGTCCCTCTGACCGGCCCTGCCGACCGGCCGTAGGCCCCGGGCCCCGCGGCCCGGGGCCCGGGGCCTACGGAGTGGCCGGCGCTACCTCTCCAGGCGCTTGCGGAGCTTGAGGGCCAGGTCGACCAGGCGGGCGCCGAGCTTGGGCCGGGCCTCGATGTTGCCCAGCAGCGCGAAGCCCCGGACGATCACCACCGGTGCGTTCGGATCGGTGGTCCCGGCGCGGCCCTCGCCGTGCACCTCGAAGTTGCCGAGGACCCCGCTGCCGTAGCCGCGGAGCGTCACGTTCTCCGGGACCACGATCTCGACGTTCCCCAGCACGCTCGTCACGTTGATCTCGGTGACCTGCTGCTCGAAGACCGCCTCGGTGAGGTCGACGGTGACGTCGCCCAGGACGGAGACCACGCGGGTGTGTGCGCCCGGCCGCCAGTGGCCCTTGCGGGTGACGCTGCTGCACACGGCGACCACGGTCTCCGAGACCTCGGCCTGGCCGGCCTGCGCAGGAGCCGCCGGAGCCTGTGCGTACGAGGGCGCCGCAGGCCCGGCGCCGGGCGCGGGCAGATCCCGTACGAGCACCTCGAGCTCCCCGACCGTCTTCACGGCGTACAGCGAATCCAGGCGCTCGGAGTGCTCGTCGGCGGTCAGCCGGCCCTCGGCGAGGGCGTCGGCCAGGATGTGCGCGATCCGGTCGCGGTCGGCGTCGGAGGCTCGCAGTTCGGCGGGCGCGGCAGGCTTCTTTTCCAGGTCCACGTCGGCCAGCATAGCGATACGCGATAGATCGCGATAGTCGCCAGTGAGCCTTACCTCACAGACACAGCCCGGGACGGAGGTCCTACGCTGGATAGCCGCGCTGCCAATTGGTCGCCAGCGCCGTCTGCCGAGTGAGGAATGACTGCCGTCATGCCAGAGTTTGCGTACACCGACCTGCTGCCCCTGGGCGAGGACACCACCCCCTACCGGCTGGTGACCTCGGAGGGCGTCTCGGCCTTCGAGGCCGACGGCCGTACGTTCCTCAAGGTCGAGCCGGAGGCGCTGCGCAAGCTCGCCGAAGAGGCCATCCACGACATCCAGCACTTCCTGCGCCCCGCGCACCTCGCGCAGCTGCGCCGGATCATCGACGACCCCGAGGCCTCGTCGAACGACAAGTTCGTCGCGCTCGACCTCCTCAAGAACGCGAACATCGCGGCGGCCGGCGTCCTGCCGATGTGCCAGGACACGGGCACCGCGATCGTGATGGGCAAGCGCGGCCAGAACGTCCTCACCGAGGGCGGGGACGAGGCGGCCCTCTCGCGCGGCATCTACGACGCGTACACGCGCCTGAACCTGCGCTACTCGCAGATGGCCCCCATCACCATGTGGGAGGAGAAGAACACCGGCTCGAACCTGCCCGCGCAGATCGAGCTGTACGCGACCGACGGCGGCGCGTACAAGTTCCTCTTCATGGCCAAGGGCGGCGGCTCGGCCAACAAGTCCTTCCTCTACCAGGAGACCAAGGCGGTCCTCAACGAGGCCTCCATGATGAAGTTCCTGGAGGAGAAGATCCGCTCGCTCGGTACCGCGGCCTGCCCGCCGTACCACCTGGCGATCGTGGTCGGCGGCACCTCCGCCGAGCACGCGCTGAAGACCGCGAAGTACGCCTCCGCGCACTACCTGGACGAGCTCCCCACGGAAGGCTCCCCCCTGGGACACGGCTTCCGCGATGTCGACCTCGAGCAGCAGGTCTTCGAGCTGACCCAGAAGATCGGCATCGGCGCGCAGTTCGGCGGCAAGTACTTCTGCCACGACGTCCGCGTCGTCCGCCTCCCCCGCCACGGCGCGTCCCTCCCGGTCGCGATCGCCGTGTCCTGCTCGGCGGACCGCCAGGCCACCGCGAAGATCACCGCCGAGGGCGTCTTCCTGGAGCAGCTCGAGCGCGACCCGGCCCGGTTCCTGCCGGACACCACGGACGAGCACCTCAGCGACTCCTCGGACGTCGTCTCCATCGACCTGAACCGGCCGATGGACGAGATCCTCGCGACGCTGACCGAGCACCCGGTGAAGACCCGTCTCTCCCTGACCGGCCCACTGGTCGTGGCGCGCGACATCGCGCACGCCAAGATCAAGGAGCTGCTGGACTCGGGCGCGGAGATGCCGCAGTACCTGAAGGACCACCCGGTCTACTACGCAGGCCCGGCGAAGACCCCCGAGGGCTACGCCTCGGGCTCCTTCGGCCCGACCACGGCCGGCCGCATGGACTCGTACGTCGAGCAGTTCCAGGCGGCGGGCGGCTCGAAGGTCATGCTGGCCAAGGGCAACCGCTCCCAGCAGGTGACGGACGCGTGCGGCACGCACGGCGGCTTCTACCTCGGCTCGATCGGCGGCCCGGCGGCGCGCCTGGCCCAGGACTGCATCAAGAAGGTCGAGGTCCTGGAGTACGAGGAGCTCGGCATGGAGGCGGTCTGGAAGATCGAGGTCGAGGACTTCCCGGCGTTCATCGTCGTGGACGACAAGGGCAACGACTTCTTCCAGAACCCGGCTCCGGAGCCGACGTTCACCCACATCCCGGTGCGCGGCCCGGGTCTGTAGTGCGACGGCCGGGGGCCCGGGGCGTTGCGACGTCACCGGGCCCCCGGCTGCCCCGAGGACCGGCCGCAATCCCAAGCCGTGCGGCAGCCGGGGGAATTCGAATGTATAGGCTGCTGTGCAGGACGTGATCGACGCACGGCGGGGGAACGGCATGTTGACGTACCAGGAAGTGATGACCACCGACTACGGACGCCTCCTCACGGTCGCCGACAAGTGGCAGTCGATGGCCGAGGATTTCCGCAAGGTCGAAGGACGCTATCGGGACAGCGTCCAGAAGGTCCACATGAGCGGCAACTGACTGGGAGTCAGTGCGAGCGTCTCGTACACGAACTTCGCCGCGACCCAGTACGAGTACCAGGCCGCCCAGACCCAGGCGAAGGCGACCGCCACGCTGCTGCGCAACGCGCACCAGGAGCTGACCGAGCTCAAGAAGACCCTTGAGAACGCGCGCGCCGACGCGATCAAGGCGGGGATGAGCGTCTCGGGGACGGGGGACGTGGCCTTCGACACCGAGAAGCTCAGCGCCGCCGAGAAGAACGCCATGCATCACGACCCGGACTACATGACGAGCGTGCGGACCGCCGAGCAGTCGTGGCGCGACTACATCAAGGAGTGCGTCAAGGCGGTCGACGAGGCCGACCAGGACCTGCGCAAGGACCTGGAGGCGGTCGTCAAGGACGGCCAGGGCGGCAAGGGCGACGGCACGCTGGACACCGGCTTCAACGGGCAGGCAGGGGAGGTCGCGAAGGCCGACGACGCCCAGAAGCAGGAGCGCATGGACCTCGCCTGGTTGAAGAAGCGGGACAACGAGACCCTCGACGACTACCTTGAGCGGCTCCAGAAGGAGGGCCTGACCCGCCTCACGGGCAATCCGAAGCTGGCGGAATTGGTCACCAACGTCAACAAGGGCACCGTGACGGCCGGTGCCTTCGCCACCGCGCTCACGGCCGTCGGCATGAACTCCTTCAAACTGGCCAACTACTTCAAGGACGTGAAGGCCGGCAACTTCCCGAAGGCCTTCAACTCGCCCGGCACCCTGATGGAACGAAACGTCAACGCGCGGATTGCGGGTGGGGCTCCGGGCGGCCTGTTGAGCAAACTGCCCCCCAACGTCGTCGGCGCGCTCACGGGTTCCGACGAAGCGGCCATGTGGGGCGCCAAGATGAAGAACGGCCGGTTCTTCATACCGGCGGCCTCCGAGGCCAACCTGATAACGGTCGCCCGGCAGGGCGGTATGGCGAACGCCATGAAGGCGGCCGGTGCGATGCGCGGGCTGGGTGTGGTGGGAGGCGTCGCGGCCACCGCCTACGGCGTGGCGAACCTGTGCACCTACGACACCGACATGATCAAGAAGGATCCGTCCAAGTTCGCCACCGACCTCACGGGTACGGCCTTCAGCGCCTCGATGACCGCGATGACCGTGTGCCCCAACCCGATCACCGCGGGATTCGCCGTGGGAACCGGCGTCGCCTACGGCGCCGCGCTGATCTGGGACAACCACGAGGCCATAGGCAAGGGCCTGGAGAAGGTCGGAGACGGCATCGCCGACGGCGCCAAGAAGCTCGGCAGCGCGCTGAACCCGTTCGACTAGAAGGGCAGAGACATGCACACCCAGAGCACCCCGTTCGCACTGAGCACGTGGCAGGGCGGCGAGAAGGGTCAGCTCCGCCGGACCGGTTGGCAGGGGAAGTCCGCGGAGTGGGGCGAGATCACGGTGGCCTCGCTGCCGCACGCACTCGACAACGTCCGCGCCACCGAGGTCACCGGCGGCCAGATCCCTCGGGGCGTCTTCGAATCGCGCGGCATCCACGTGATGGCCGCCGAACGGCCGACGCTGAACGGAGCGACGCTGCGCATCGGGGACGCTCTGGTGTACCTGAAGCGGAACCGGTGGGGAGCCACGCGCCGGGGCCGCGCTCTGCACATGAAGCACGCCGGCGACCGGTATCGGCTCTGGGCGGTCAATCGCCGGGAGTACGTCCTCATGCGCGAGGCGGACAACCAGGACCGCGGTGTCACCGTCAAGGTCAAGGAATCCGGCATGGCCAAGTGGAAGCGCGTCGACGTGAGCGTGACCGGCCGGGCCCTCGGGGCCGACATCGCGCTCGCCCTCGTCTTCGCAGGGGTCGACCGGTCCGTACTGACCAGGCGGGGTGCCATGCGTGCGGGCCTCTCGCGGGTCTTCCACGTGGCGGCGGACTCCGCCCTGGGGTGACCACCGACCGACCCGACGAACCCACTGATGGAGCGAGTGAGCGTATGCCTTCCTATGACCTTTCCCGAGCCCGCTTCCGCCTGAGCGACGACCACGTCTTCGTCCTCATCACGGTGGCAACCGGAGAGCCCGTACCGGACGAATTCCACGCGGCGCAGGAGGAGCTGCGAACGTGCGGACTGATCGACGGGAACGGGCAACTGGCCCATGTGCTCCTGCCCCTGCTCGACACCCTGATCGCCCCGTCCGTGGTCATCTCGCTGGAAGCGGTCGGCCGACAAGGCCAGTTGAACCACGGACTGCTCATCGGTCCGGATCACGTCATCGCCCACCAGGCCTGGCCGGGCGCGAGCGAGTCGGAGTACGCGTCCGTCGAGCCGAAGATGCTGGTGTGGGCGCTGGCGAACATGGTCAATCTGCAGCAGTCCGGTCCCGGCGGGGGCGCGGTGCACGCGGACGAGGTGGTCGAGACCCGGCTCGGGATGGTCGAAGCGGGTCTCAGCGCCCTGGAGGGCGTCTCCGCGGCCGAGGCCCCGGGTTCCGAACGTGCCTACATCCACGAGGCGCTGGCGCAGGACGCGGCCCTCGGCGAGGCGCAGGCGACGCTGCTCGCCGCTCTCATCGCCGAACTGCGGTCGAGCTGGCGGATGACCGCCGCGTGGCGGGGCCGCCAGGAGGGCCAGGACGGGGTGGAAGCACGCGGTTTCGCGGTGTGGGACTGCGGTCCGCTCGGGTACTGGCACCGGGAACTGCCGGCCGAGCCGATAGCCGCGGGTCAGGTGGGCCAGGACAGCGCCGTTCGGCTGGTCCGCGTGGCACCGAAGAGGGTCTGGGATCTGATCTCGGAACTCCTGCCCGAGGAAGCCGAGCTGCGGCACGTCTGAGCCCGGTGCACAGGGCTCGCGCGATGGTCAGACGTACGATCGAAGACAGACTGAGGGGGAGGCTGAAACATGTCGGTGGGTTTCGATCAGGAGTCGGGCCGGTCGCGCGTCGACGCGGCCGATCAGCACGTGGACATGCGGTTGAACAGCACTGACGGTGCCGCGGGGCCGGTGGCGCCCGGCGGGTCGGGGAGCTTCGGTTCCACTCCGGCCGAGAAGAAGGCCGCGGCGAACACGATCGAGACCGAGCTGGAGCCGAACACCAAGAAGGCCGCGGAGCACGCGGACGAGGCGACGAACAGCGCGGTCACGGGATTCGACGGGTGGGCCACCGCTGCAGGCCTGAAGAAGGTTGCGGACACCTGGGACACGCAGGTCAAGAATCTGATGGGCCGGCTCTCGTCCGAGAAGAGCGCCCTGCGGGGCGCCTCGGGTCTCTTCGTAAGCAATGACGTCGGCCTCGGTGGCCAGTTCCGGCCGCTCGGCGCCCAGTCGAAGCTGAACGGCCTGTAGATCCGGGTCTGTAGCGCGACAGCCTGAGGGCCTCTCCCCCGTTCGGGGGAGAGGCCCTCAGGCATATCCGCCCATCGGCAGATGGCAGGCCGGCGGGCTCCCGGCGAGGCTGTTCCCGTAGACGAACGGCACACCGTCAACGGGAGTTCACGATGAAGAACCGCAAGCGCGCCCTCCTCCTGGCCGGATGCGCCGCCGCCCTGGTGGCGTCGCTGATCGGTGCGGCTCCGGCCCCCGCGGCGCCGGCGGAGCCGGGAACGCCGAAGCTCGCCTCGGTGCACGGGGGCGGGACGGTGTCCTACCCCTACGTCCCGAAGGAGCACGACATCCGCTTCACGGTCGACGCCGACGCCGCCCCGTGGAGCAGGCCCTTCCCGGCGCCGGGCGGGGAGCAGGGCATGCCGGTCGACGCGCGCGGCAAGGTGACCGTCTACCACGCCATGCCCGAAGCGGGCTTCACCGGCGTCGCCGAGGCGGAGGTGGACTGCATGGTGACCGGCGGCAGGACGGCCACGATCACCGCGGTGGTCACGTCCTCGAACGTCGGATGGGAGGGCAAGCGGATCGGGATCAGCGTCCAGGACGGCGAACGCGGCGGGCCCGACCGGGTGGGCTTCTCGTGGGGCATCGCCAACGTCGACGTGAAGCCCGACGGCTCGGTGTCCGAGCCGCGCGTGGGCACGTGCATGGCCCCGGCCCCCTTCACGGAGGTCACGAAGGGCGGCTTCAAGGTCACCCCGGCGCCGCTGGCCCCCCGGCCCCACTGAGCAGTCCTGTCAGGGCTCCCGCTCCGCGGAGCCGTCTCCCCGCACCCCGATGTAACGAACTGTTCGGTCACCCGGTCGCCGCCGGCTCCGCGCAGCACCACGCATCCGGATAACGTCTGATCCATGAATCGGCAGTACGCGCAGTCCGTCACCGCCCGCGACGTGCGGGTCATCGCCCATCGGGGGGCCTCCCACGAGCACCCCGAGCACACCCTCGCCGCCTACCGGCAGGCCATCGCCGACGGCGCCGACGCGCTGGAGTGCGACGTACGGCTGAGCGCCGACGGGCGGCTCGTGTGCGTGCACGACCGGCGGGTGGAGCGGACCTCCGACGGGCGCGGGGTCGTCTCCGCCATGACGTACGAGGAGCTGGCCGCGCTCGACTTCGGCGGCTGGAAGGGGGAGGAGCACCGCGGGGCGCAGGTGCTGCTCTTCGAGGACCTGCTCAAGGAGGCGCTGGCCGCCGACCGGCCCGTCGGGCTGGCCGTCGAGACCAAGCACCCCACCCGCGCAGGCGGACGCCTGGAGGCCGAGCTCGTACGGGTCCTTAAGGACCACGGGCTGGCCGACGGATCCGACGGCCGCATCGAGGTGATGAGCTTCTCCCGCAACGCCCTGATCCGGCTGAACCGGCTGGCTCCCGGCCTGCCCGCCGTCTACCTGATCGAGCGGCGGCTGCGGCCTGCCAGGCCGCCGTTCGCGGGGCACGCCGGGCCGGGTATCGACCTGCTGCGCAAGGATCCGGGGCTGGTGGCGCGGCTGAAGGCCGAGGGGCTGCGGGTGCGGGTCTGGACGGTCGACGAGCCCGAGGACGTGGAGCTGTGCCTGCGCCTCGGCGTGGACACGCTGATCACCAACCGGCCCCGCGAAGTACGGGAGTACTTGAACGGCCTGTGACCGACGTGCAGCCACCCGGCCGGGGTGCGCCGGCCGGGTGTGGGGGGTTCGGGTCGTACGGGGCGGGTTACACGCCGTGTCCTCTACACGAAGCGCTGGTTCGCCGAGCCGTTGCAGGTCTGCAGGCGCAGCTGGTCGTGGGCGGCGGCCACGGTGAGGCACATGCCCGGGGCGGCCGCGGGGTGCAGGGTGGCGCCGTCGCGGACCCACTGCTGGTTCGCGCCGCCGTGGCAGTTCCAGATGATCAGGCCCGTGCCGGCCCCGTAGTTGGCGCCCGGGGCGTCCAGGCAGCGGTCGTGGGTGAGCTCGATGTGGACGGACTTCTTCGCGGAGTCGTACCACCAGCCCTGGTTGCGGCCGCCGTGGCAGTCCCAGCCGAGGACCTTGGTGTCATTGGCGCTGGCGCCGCCGTTGGAGTCGAGGCAGTTGCCGGTCGCCTCGTTCTTCAGCGGGCTGTACAGGTCGTCCCAGGCGCCGGTCTGCAGGACGGGGGTGCCGGTGCTCGCCGGGTCGGCGCAGGAGGCCTCGCGCAGGCCGGAGTTGTAGAGCTGGGTCAGGCAGGCCGCGAAGGCGCCGTGGCCGCGGTAGTTGGGGTGGAAGGACTGGCGGGCGGTGTTCTCGTCCCACGGGAAGTGGTCTCCGAGGTCCAGGTAGAGGCCGCGGGCCCAGGTGTCCTCCATGCACACCTCGTGGCCCTGGAAGAGCCGCGAGTTGTCCAGGTACGTGGCGCCCGAGGCCAGGGCCGCCGCGCGCATGCCCTTCTCGAAGGTGGGCACCGCGTAGTTGCGGCCCCAGGCGGCGTCGGAGTCGTAGCCGGCGCAGCCTCCGGGGAGCTTGCCGGGGAAGTTCGGGTTGTCGTAGAAGTCGGGGCCGATGGGGCTGGGGTAGCCCATCACGACGAGCTTGTAGTCGGAGTCGGCGTAGCCCGCGTCACGCATGACCGTCTTGAGGTCGGCGACGGTGGACTCGACCTTGGGCTTCAGGCCGTCGACGCGCGCCTGCCAGCCGGGGCCGTACTTGGGCTCGCAGGTGCCCTGGCTGAGCACCCAGCGGGTCACGCAGTCGGTCATGACCGGGCCGAACTGCAGGTCGTCGTTGGCTCCGGCGACGAGCAGCACCATTTTGATCTTCGTGTTGCGCGCCTTGACGGCCAGGCTGTCGCTCTGCACCAGTTCGTCGGCGTACTGCTTGCTGCCGCCGATCCGTATGTTGCCGGTGTAGCCGCCGGAGCAGGCGACGTTGAAGGTCAGGTCGGCCGGGATGCCGGTGCGGTGGATGGCGGAGTCCGGCGAGCGGTGGCACTGGTTGTTCGGGGTGTTGGTCGCCGGGTCGTAGTTGCCCACGCCCTCGCCCGAAATCTCGCTGTCGCCGAGCGAGATCAGGCCGGTCTTGCGCTCGTTCAGCGGGCGGATCGCCGCGTCACCGTAGATCTTGACGGCCTCCGCCGCGCGGATGGCCTCCAGTTCGGGCGAGAGCGGGGTGGCGGCCGCGGCGGGGGTGGTCGCCGCCTGGGCCATGGGGGTGATGGCGGTGACGCCCCCGAGGGCGGCCGCGATCGCCGCGACGGCGGCGAAGGTAGATCTGAGCCTGGGTCTCGTACGCACACGTGTCATGAACGTCTCCCCTGTCGGTGTTACCCACGGTATTTACTGGCCGGTAGGGGAGTTGGGAACACTTCGAACAAGACAATTGCTCAACTTTTTGAGGAGGCCACGAAGATGACGAACGTTCAGCAGGCCCAGGGATCAACAGGCGAGTACCGGATCGAGCACGACTCGATGGGCGAGGTACGGGTGCCCGCGCACGCGAAATGGCGAGCTCAGACCCAGCGCGCGGTGGAGAACTTCCCCGTCTCCGGGCAGCGCCTGGAGCGCGCCCACATCGAGGCGCTCGCCCTGATCAAGGCCGCGGCCGCCGCGGTGAACGCGAAGCTGGGGGTGGTGGACGAGGGCATCGCCGGCGCGATCCGGTCCGCCGCCGCCGAGGTGGCCGAGGGGCGCTGGGACGAGCACTTCCCGGTCGACGTGTTCCAGACCGGGTCCGGGACCTCCTCCAACATGAACACCAACGAGGTCATCGCCACCCTGGCCGGCGAGCGGCTCGGCCGCGAGGTCCACCCCAACGACCACGTCAATGCCTCGCAGAGCTCCAACGACGTGTTCCCGTCGTCCATCCACATCGCCGCGACCGCCGCCGTCACCCGCGAGCTGATCCCGGCCCTGGAGCACCTCGCCGCCGCCCTGGAGCGCAAGGCCGCCGAGTTCGCCGAGGTGGTCAAGGCGGGCCGCACGCACCTGATGGACGCCACCCCGGTGACGCTGGGCCAGGAGTTCGGCGGGTACGCCGCCCAGGTGCGCTACGGCGTCGAGCGGCTGCGGGCGGCGCTGCCCCGGCTGGCCGAGCTGCCGCTGGGCGGGACCGCGGTGGGCACCGGGATCAACACGCCGCCCGGGTTCTCCGCGGCCGTGATCGCCGAGGTGGCCGCCGCGACCGGGCTGGCGCTGACCGAGGCCCGCAACCACTTCGAGGCCCAGGGGGCGCGGGACGCGCTGGTGGAGACCTCGGGGATGCTCCGTACGATCGCCGTCTCGCTGACCAAGATCTCCAACGATCTGCGCTGGATGGCCTCGGGGCCGCGGACAGGATTGGCCGAAATCAATCTGCCCGATCTCCAGCCGGGCTCGTCGATCATGCCCGGGAAGGTCAATCCGGTGGTCCCGGAGGCCGTACTGATGGTCGCCGCACAGGTGACCGGGAACGACACGACCGTCGCCGTGGCGGGCGCGGCCGGCAATTTCGAGCTCAATGTGATGCTCCCGGTGATGGCCAAGAACCTCCTGGAATCGATCCGGCTGCTGGGCAACGCGAGCCGCCTGCTGGCCGACCGCACGGTCGACGGGATCACCGCCAACGAGGCGCGGGCCAGGGAGTTCGCCGAGTCCTCCCCCTCCGTGGTGACCCCGCTGAACCGGTACATCGGCTACGAGGAGGCGGCCAAGGTCGCCAAGAGGGCCCTCGCCGAACGGAAGACGATCAGGGAGGTCGTGCTGGAGTCCGGGTACGTCGACCGCGGCGACCTGACACTGGAACAGCTGGACGAGGCACTCGACGTCCTGCGGATGACCCGGCCCTGAAAACGTTTCCGGGCTGGGGCCGGATTCGGTCGTTTCCCGTCCCCGCTCACCTCCGTGACCTGCACCGCAGCGGGCGCAGGGGCCCCAGCCCTAAGATCTGCGCATGACAGGTACCGGAGGCCGCGGGGGCGGCGACGCGCAGGGCACCCGCTGGCGGCCCGGGGAGCAGATCCTCTGGCGCTACCGCGACCACGCCCCGGGCCTGAAGGGCGCGGTCCACATCTGCCGCCCGGTGACCGTGGTGCAGGACACCGACGAGCTGCTGGCGGTGTGGATGGCCCCCGGCACCGAGTGCGTCAAGCCGGTGCTGTCCGACGGCACCCCCGTCCACGAGGAGCCGCTCGCCACCCGTTACACCGCGCCGCGCACCACCGTACGGTCGCGCTGGTTCGGCGCCGGCGTGCTCAAGCTGGCCCGGCCCGGGGACCCCTGGTCGGTATGGCTGTTCTGGGAGCACGGCTGGCGGTTCAAGAGCTGGTACGTGAACCTCGAGGAACCGCGGACCCGTTGGTCCGGCGGGATCGACTCCGTGGACCACTTCCTGGACATCTCCGTCTACCCGGACCGCACGTGGAAGTGGCGGGACGAGGACGAGTTCGCGCAGGCTCAGCGGTCCGGTCTGATGGACGCGGAACAGGCCCGCCGGGTGCAGGTCGCGGGGCGGTCCGCGGTGGACGTGATCAAGGCGTGGGGGGCTCCGTTCTCCGATGGCTGGCAGGACTGGCGGCCGGATCCCGCCTGGGGAGTTCCGGCCCTTCCCGAGGACTGGGACCGCACTCCGGCGCATATGACCTCATGAGACCCTTGATGCGCCCCCGGGGTTCAAACGTAAGATCTCCCTCCGCGGGTCGCGCGCGGGAGGCGCGCTCGTCCGCACAACCGTAATTGTCGTGCCGTATGCGGGACTTGACCGGAGGTCAACGCAGAGCGGGAGGTAACGAGCGGGACGCGGTACCGCGGGGTGATGGTGTCCCCGCCGCTGAGCGGGTATACCGCGACTGACCGAGTTGAGTGCAGCGCACATCGAGCGCAAACGGACGGAATTCCACGCGTGACGGAGTACCCCACCTCGCAGGAGGGCCCGCAGCCTGCCGCGGCCGCCGCGACACCGGCCCCGGGCGGCTCCGCCATGCCTGCCTCCTCCGGAGGCCCGGCGGACGAACTGGGCCACGGCAAGGCCCCCGTCCCCGCCGCCGAGGCCGTACGCGGTTCGGCGGCGACAGGCGACGACCCGGTCCGCGCGCACGCGGAGGCCGCCGGCCGGGGCTCGGACGTCCCGCACCCGCGCGGCGAGGGCGTGCCCGCCCCGCAGGACGGCACACCCCGCCCGGGCCGAGGCCGCTCGCGCGCCACCTCGGCGCAGGGCGCGGCCGGCCGCCGCGGCCGCGACGGCGAGGCGGCCCGCAATGCCGCGCGCGAGACCGCAGCGGGCGGATCCCGGCGGCGCGACGGCGAAGCCGCACGGAACGCCGCGCACGCGGCGGCCGCCCACGACGAGGACCCGGCCTCCGCGGCCCTGCCCGTCGGGCGGGCCCACGAGGCCCCCGACACGGGCCAGGACCGTCGGGCACCCGCGATACCGGACGCCTCCCGCCCCCGCGAAACCGGACCGGACGCGGACGCACTCACCACGGGCCGCGAAGGCCCGGCCGCCGCAGGCGGCGAGGGCGCAGCCGCCGGGCAGGCACGTGAAGGCCGCACCCCGGCGGACACGGACCCCGCCCGCACGGCCGGGACCGGCGCCGCCGGGCCGGCGTACGAGGGGCAGGGCTCCGCAGTGGCCGATGTCCTCGGCGGTGGCGCGCCGGTGCCGGACGGCGGAATGGCGCGGCGCGAGGGGGACCGGCTGCGCTTCGTCGGGGCCGCCACCCGGCGGATCGCCCGTGGCATCGACCTCGACGAGATCGTGCTCGGACTGTGCCGGGCCACCGTGCCGACCTTCTCGGACGCCATCCTCGTCTACCTGCGGGATCCCCTGCCGGTGGGCGACGAGCGTCCCGTCGGCCCGGTCGTTTTAAGGCTGCGCCGCACCGACCGGCTCCGGCCGATCGACGATCTGACGGGAACCGACGGCACGGGGGCTCCCGGGGCCGCGGGGGCCGCCGGCGAGCTCGACTTCAGCCAGCTGCCGCTGGTCGGCCCGCAGGGTGACCTGCCCGCGGCCGAGCTGTGCGAGATCCGCACCGGCGGTGCGCTCGCCGAGGTGCTGCGCGGCGTACGGCCCGTCTTCGGGTCCGCCGCCGGGGCCAAGGACGCGCTGGCGGAGCTGCTCGGCTCGGAGCACCCCGTACCGCGCGGCCAGCGGGCCATCCTCGCGCCGCTGCGCGGCCGCCGCCGCGTCATCGGCGCCGCGGTGTTCCTGCGCAGCCCCGAGCGGCCCGCGTTCGAGCAGAACGACCTCCTGGTCGCCGCCCAGCTGGCCACGCACACCGCGCTCGGCATCGACAAGGCGGTCCTGTACGGCCGCGAGGCGTACATCGCCGACGAGCTCCAGCGCACCATGCTCCCCGACAGCCTCCCGCAGCCCACCGGGGTCCGGCTCGCCTCGCGCTACCTGCCCGCTGCCGAGACGGCCCGGGTCGGCGGCGACTGGTACGACGCCATACCGCTGCCCGGCAGCCGGGTCGCACTCGTCGTCGGCGACGTCATGGGCCACTCCATGACCTCCGCCGCGATCATGGGCCAGCTCCGCACCACCGCACAGACCCTGGCCCAGCTGGACCTTCCGCCCGCCGAGGTCCTGCACCACCTCGACGAGCAGGCGCAGCGCCTCGGCTCCGACCGGATGGCCACCTGCCTGTACGCGGTCTACGACCCGGTCTCGCACCGGATCACCATCGCCAACGCCGGCCACCCGCCGCCGGTGCTCCTGCACCTCGGCGGCCGCGCCGAAGTGCTCCGCGTGCCCCCCGGCGCCCCCATCGGCGTCGGCGGCGTGGACTTCGAGGCCGTGGAGCTGGACGCCCCCGCCGGGGCCACGCTGCTGCTCTACACCGACGGCCTGGTGGAGTCCCGGCTGCGCGATGTCTGGACCGGCATCGAGCAGCTCCGCGAGCGGCTCGCCACCACCGCCCAGCTGACCGGCCTGGACCATCCGCCGCCGCTGGAGGCGCTCTGCGACGACGTCCTGGACATGCTCGGCCCGGGCGACCGGGACGACGACATCGCGCTCCTCGCGGCCCGCTTCGACGGCATCGCGCCCAGTGACGTGGCGTACTGGTTCCTGGACCCGGAGGAGACCGCTCCGGGCCGGGCCCGCCGGTTCGCCCGCCGCGCGCTGACCCGGTGGGGCCTGGAGGAGCTCCAGGACTCCCTGGAGCTGCTGGTCAGCGAGGTGGTCACGAACGCCGTACGGTACGCCGAGCGGCCCGTGACGCTGCGCCTGCTGCGGACGGACGTACTGCGCTGCGAGGTCGGCGACGACTCCCCGCAGCTGCCGCGCCAGCGCCGGGCCCGGGACACCGACGAGGGCGGCCGCGGGCTGTTCCTGGTCAACCGGATGGCCCGCCGCTGGGGCGCCACCCGGCTGAGCAGCGGAAAGGTGGTCTGGTTCGAGCTCCAGTTGCCCGGGGCGAATGACCGGCGTTGACCGGGCAGGCGTGAGGCCGAACGCGAGAACACCGCCGCCCCGCAGCATGGATGCTGCGGGGCGGCGGTGTGTCAGGGGCCGTACGAGCGCGCTACGGGAGCGTGATCGGCGGGCTCTTGGTCGGGTCCGGGCTCTTCGTCGGGTCCGGACTCTTGGTCGGGTCCGGGCTCTTCGTCGTGCTCTTGGTCGGGTTCGGCGAGCTCTTGCCGGGGTCCGGGGAGCTCTGCGAAGGCGAGACGGGCGTCGACGGCGAGGTGGAGGCCGAGGGACTCGACGACGGGGAGGTGCTGCGGGTCGGCGCCTGCGAGGGACCCATGTCCGCCTCGGAGAGGTCGAACTCCGCGGTGTCCACACCCTTGAGCGCGGCCAGCGTGTACGCCTTCCAGATCTCGGCGGGGAAGCTGGAACCACCCGCTCGGCCACCGCCCGCGGTACCGGTCAGGGTGACCTGCTTGGCCGTTCCGGGCTCTTCGCCGAACATCGCGACGACGGTGACGAGCTCCGGCGTGTACGCGGTGAACCAGGCGGCCACGTTGGACTCGGTGGTACCGGTCTTGCCGGCGGCCTCGTAGGCGGAGCTCTTCACGGCCTTGCCGGAACCGTCCTGGACGACGCCGGTGAGCACCTTGGTCACGGTGTCGGCGGTCGGGCGGCTGATGGCCTGGCCGCCCACGGACTCGACCGGCTTGAACTCCCGGGCGGCGTGCTTGGCGCTCTTGATGAGCGTCGGGGTGACCTTCTTGCCGTGGTTGTCGAAGGTGGCGTAGACGCCGGCCATCTCCAGGGTGTTGGCGCTCATGGTGCCGAGCGACATGGCCGGCTTGTCGGCGGGCCAGCCGTCGCGGTCCTTCATGCCGAGTTCCAGCGCCGTCGTCTTCACCTTCGAGGGGCCCACGTCCACGATCATCTGGGCGTACACCGAGTTCACGGAGGAGTTGGTGGCCGCCTGGACGGTGAGGAAGGGGTCGCCGTAGTTCGTGTTGTCCTGGTTCTGCGGGGCGAACGGGGTGTCGCTGCCGACGACCGGGCGCTTGCTGGTGCCGTCGTAGAGCGCGTTCGGGGTGATCGGCTTCTTGTCGTGCGTCTTGGACTTGTTCTCCAGGGCGGAGGCCAGCACGACCGGCTTGAAGGTCGAGCCGGGCTGGAAGTCCTGGCGCAGGGCATTGCTCGCCCAGTGGTCGGAGAGCCCGGTGCCGCCGTACATCGCGACGACCGCGCCGGTCTTCGGGTCCACGGAGGTGGCGCCGGCCTGCACGCTCGCGTCGACGGCGCGGTCCTTGCGGTCGAGCTTGGCCTCCAGCTCGTCCTGGACGGCCTTCTCCAGCGCGGCCTGCTTCTTGGGGTCGATGTTGAGGGTGATCTCCCAGCCGCCGGCCTGCAGCTCCTGGGTGGTCATCTTGGTCTGGCGCCGCAGTTCCGCGTCCACGGCCTGCTTCAGGTAGCCCTTCTGGCCCTCCATGCCGGGGGCGGCCTTGGGCTTGATCGGCATCTGGAGCTGGAGCTGCTTGCGCTTCTCCGGGTCGAGCGCCTTCATCTCGACCATGTTGTCGAGCACACCGTTGAAGCGGATCTTGACCAGCCGCGTGCCGTTCGGGCCCGCGGTCGCCAGGTCGTAGTCGCTGGGCGCCTGGAGGACGGCCGCGAGGTACGCGCCCTGCTCCAGGGTCAGCTTGTCGACGTCGACGCCGTAGTACGCCTGGGCGGCGGCCTGGATGCCGTACGCGCCGCGCCCGAAGTAACTGGTGTTCAGGTACCCCTCGAGGATGTCGTCCTTCTCCATGCGCCGGTCGACCTTGAGGGAGATCACCAGCTCCTTGAGCTTGCGGGTCGCCGTCTGGTCCTGGTTCAGGTAGAAGTTCTTGACGTACTGCTGGGTGATCGTCGAACCGCCGGCCTTGCCCTTGCCGGTGACCGTGTTGAACAGGCCGCGGCCGATGCCGAGGAAGTCGACGCCCTTGTCCTCGTAGAAGGATTTGTTCTCGATGGCGATGAAGCCGGTCTTGACGTCCTTGGGGACCCGGCTGATCGGCACGATCTCGCGGTTCATCGCGCCGTCGCGCGCCATGATCGAGCCGTCCGCGTACTTGTAGACGTTGCTCTGCTTGAGGGCGTCGGCGTTGGGGTCGGGCTCGTCCACGTAGAAGTAGAGAGCGACGAGCGCGCCCATGCCGAGCAGGATCAGCCCGAAGAGCGTCCCCAGGATCTTCTTCCACGTGAAGAAGCGGCGTATGCCGGTCCGTTTGCCGGCACGCCCCTTTTTCCCGGTGCCGCTCCCGCGCGGCGCCCGCCGCGCACTGCGCTGCTGCGCCTTACGCGCTTCTGCTCGGCCCATCGCTCCCGCTCCGCTCGATTTCCCCCCCGATGTCAGCTCAGAAAGCTAACACCGCAGGTTGTGACAAAGGTTGGCCAACCGTGGCCAATACCGGTCAATTCGGACGTGAGAATCAGCACCCACATCAAGGGAACCGACGCGCAGCAAGCCCATAGGGTTGCGGCAGCCCGAAAAAGTGATATCACTTTGCTAAGCGGCTCGACCGGCCGCGACCAAGCGAAACGGGGCAGATGATGACGAACTCGGCGGCAACCGCTGGAGACGTACGGGAGTTCACGGCGCGCAGCATGGGCGGCGGACTGGCCCTGATACTGGGGCTGTTGGCAGCGGTGGCCGGCGCGGGCCTGATCGCCCTCGGCGTGACCGCCGACGGCACGGTGATGCACGCGTCCCTGATACCGGCGGGCGTCCTGCTGATCCTCGCCGCGGTCATCTCGATGAGCGGGCTGAACACGGTGGCTCCGGGCGAGGCCCGCGTGGTCCAGCTGTTCGGCCGGTACCGGGGGACGATCCGTGCGGACGGCCTCCGCTGGGTCAATCCGCTGACCTCGCGGGAGACGCTCTCCACCCGGGTCCGCAACCACGAGACGGCCGTCCTGAAGGTCAACGACGCGTACGGCAACCCGATCGAGCTGGCTGCCGTCGTGGTGTGGCGGGTGGAGGACACCGCGCGGGCGAAGTTCGAGGTGGAGGACTTCACGCAGTTCGTCGAGACCCAGACCGAGGCCGCGGTCCGGCACATCGCGATCGAGTACCCGTACGACTCGCACGAGGAGGGCGGACTCTCGCTGCGCGGCAACGCCGAGGAGATCACCGAGAAGCTGGCGCTCGAACTGCACGCGCGGGTGGAGGCGGCGGGCGTCCGCATCATCGAGTCCCGGTTCACGCATCTCGCGTACGCTCCGGAGATCGCCTCCGCGATGCTCCAGCGCCAGCAGGCGGGCGCGGTCGTGGCGGCCCGCAAGCAGATCGTAGAAGGGGCGGTCGGCATGGTCGAACTGGCCCTGACCCGCCTGGCGGAGGAGGAGATCGTGGATCTGGACCCGGAGCGCAAGGCCGCCATGGTGTCGAACCTGATGGTGGTCCTCTGCGGCGACCGGGCGGCCCAGCCGGTGGTCAACGCGGGCACGCTCTACCAGTGAGCCCCGCCGGCGAGCCGCAGGACCCGCAACCGGGACGGGGCCCCGGCGAGGGCCAGGAGCGAGCCGCGCGCGCGGGGCGGCAGGCGCGCAAGCAGGTGCTGCTGCGGCTCGACCCGCAGGTGTACGACGCCCTCGCGCGCTGGGCGGGCGAGGAACTGCGCAGCGCCAACGCGCAGATCGAGTTCCTGCTGCGGCGGGCCCTGTCCGAGACGGGCCGCCTGCCGGGCGGGGCCGGCCCGATCCGGCCTCGCGGCCGCCCCCGCAGCTCGCCCGATTCCTGACGGCAGCTTCCCGGGCAGACCCCTGTCGGGTATCTCCGGCGCATCTCCGGCCGACCGGGCCGCAGACCCGCCGGCCACCCGCAGGGGTCTGCCCCGACCTGCCGGAGCGGGCGACCCTGCCCACAATGGACGCATGAGGACCTCCCGAGCCGGAACCTCGCGCCCTGCACGCCGTACGGCCCTGCTGGCACCGTGCGTGGCCCTGCTGATCGCGGGCGGCGCCCTCCCCGCCGGTGCGACGGCCGCCGGTGCGCTCGAGGACCCGTCGGCCACACCCGCCGCTACGGCCGGCGCCGCCCCCAGCCCCGCTCCGTCGGCCCTGAAGCCGATCGATCCGGCCGCCTTCCAGGCCACCGTGGACCGCGCGGCGAAGAAGCTCATGGTGCCCGGCGCGATGGTCCTGCTCCGCACCCCGCAGGGGACCTTCCACGCGGCCGTCGGCACCACGGAACGGGGCACGGCCAAGCCGCCGGACAGCGGCACCAGCTTCCGGATCGCCTCCAACACCAAGACCATGACGGCGGCGCTGATCGCGCTCCTCGCCCAGGACGGCAAGCTCCGGCTGAGCGATCCGGTCTCGGCCTACGTCGCGGGGGTGCCGGGCGGCGGGAAGATCACCATCGCCGAGCTGCTGAAGATGCGCAGCGGGCTCTACAACTACACCATGGCCCCCGAACTCGCGGCCGCCCTGGACGCCGACCCGGCGAAGGCCTACACCCCCGAGGACGTCCTGGCCATCGCGTTCCGCCGCCCGCCGAACTTCGCGCCCGACGCGTCCTACGAGTACTCCAACACCAACTACGCCCTGCTGGGCCTCGTCGCCGAAAAGGCCGGCGGCCGCCCCCTGGCCCGGCAGTTCCAGGACCGGCTGTTCACCCCGCTCGGACTGAAGGGGACGTCCCTCCCCGGCATCCACGATCTGTCGCTCCCCGAGCCCTACGCGCACGGCTACATGTACGGCGGGACGTCGTACGCGGTGGAGGACAAGCCCTACCCCGCCGCGATGCGCGAGGCGGCAGAGGCGGGGAAGCTCGCGCCCCTCGACTACACCCACCAGAACCCCTCCTACGCCACCGCTGCCGGAGGAGCCGTCTCCACCGCGGACGACCTGGCCGCATGGATCAAGGCGCTGGTGACGGGCAAGGTCCTGGACTCCGCAGCCCAGCAGCAGTGGCTGCGCAGCCCGCAGGCCGAGGACCCGGCGGCCCCCGACGGCCAGAAGTACGGCTACGGCATCGCCTACCAGCGCTTCGCCCCGAACGCCGCGATGTACTACCACGGCGGTGAACTCCCGGGCTTCAACTCCTTCATGGGCCACGACCCGGACAACGACGTCACGCTCGTGATCTGGACGAACCTGACCCTGTCCCCCGACGGCCGCACCACGGCCCAGGCCCTGCTGCCCACCGTCCTCAACCAGATCTACGCCGGGCTCGCCCTCCCCACCGGCTAGGCCTTTTCGGTCCCCTTCCCACGGCCGCGAGGCAGGCCGAAAGTCACCTCTACACCGCGCGTATACATCGAGCGTATACACCGCGTGTATAGTCCTCGGCATGTCCATCGGTCACACGCTCCTCGGCCTCCTCGAGGCCGGTCCACGCCATGGTTACGACCTCAAGCGCGCCTTCGACGAGAGATTCGGCCACGACCGCCCCCTCGCCTACGGGCAGGTCTACTCGACCATGTCCCGCCTCCTGAAGAACGGCCTCGTCGAGGTCGAGGGGATAGAGAGCGGCGGCGGGCCCGACCGCAAGCGGTACGCCATCACCGACGCCGGCATCACCGACGTCGACAGCTGGCTCGCCCAGCCCGAGAAGCCCGAGCCCTACCTGCAGTCGACGCTCTACACCAAGGTCGTCCTCGCCCTGCTCACCGGCCGCAGCGCCGCCGACCTGCTGGACACGCAGCGGGCCGAGCACCTGCGGCTCATGCGCATCCTGACCCAGCGCAAGCGCAAGGGCGATTTCGCCGACCAACTCGTCTGTGACCACGCCCTGTTCCACCTGGAAGCGGACCTGCGGTGGCTGGAACTCGCCGCTGCCCGCCTCGACCAGCTCTCCCGGGAGGTACGCCGATGACCCCGGCCGGCACCCTGCTCTGCGCCACGGACCTCCGCAAGGCGTACGGGCCCACCAAGGCCCTCGACGGCGCGGAGTTCTCCATCCACCCCGGCGAGGTCGTCGCCGTCATGGGGCCCTCCGGCTCCGGCAAGTCGACCCTGCTGCACTGCCTCGCCGGGATCGTCACGCCCGACTCCGGCACCATCACGTACGCCGGCCGCGAGCTGTCCGCCATGAACGACGCCGAGCGCAGCGCCCTGCGCCGCAGCGAGTTCGGCTTCGTGTTCCAGTTCGGCCAGCTCGTCCCCGAGCTGAGCTGCGTGGAGAACGTCGCCCTCCCGCTCCGCCTCGCCGGCGCCAAGCGGAAGGAGGCCGAGCGGACCGCCCTGCAGTGGATGGAGCGCCTCCAGGTCGAGGACCTCGGCCACAAGCGCCCCGGCGAGGTCAGCGGCGGTCAGGGCCAGCGCATCGCCGTGGCCCGCGCCCTGGTCACCACTCCCCGGGTGATCTTCGCCGACGAGCCCACCGGCGCCCTCGACTCCCTCAACGGCGAGCTCGTCATGCAGCTGCTGACCGAGGCCGCCCGGTCCGCGAACACCGCTGTCGTCCTCGTCACCCACGAGGCCCGGGTGGCCGCGTATTCCGACCGCGAGATCGTCGTGCGCGACGGCAGGTCGCGCGACATGGAGCGGATCGTATGAGGGCGCCCGGCACCCGCAGCTCCTGGGTCAAGGACCTTGCCATGGGCGCCCGGTTCGCCTTCGCCGGCGGCCGCGAGGGCTGGACCCGCACCCTCCTCACCGGCATGGGCGTGGGCCTCGGCGTCGCGCTGCTGCTGGTCACCACCGCCGTGCCCAGTGCCCTGGCCGCTCGCGACCAGCGCGGCGCCGCGCGCGAGACGATCAGCTCTCGGACGGCCGAGCAGCCGGGGCGCGATACCCTGCTGATCGCCCGCGGGAACATGTCGTACCACTCGGACGACATCGAGGGGCGCCTCGTCCAGCCCGAGGGCCCGGACGCCCCGCTGCCGCCCGGCCTGAAGAAGTACCCCGGCCCGGGCGAACTGGCGCTCTCCCCGGCCCTCGACCGGCTGATGAAGACCGATGAGGGCAAGCTGCTCCGCGAGCGCCTCGACGGAAAGATCGTGTCGCTCATCGGCGACGCGGGCCTGGTCGGCCCCGGCGACCTGTACTACTACGCCGGCACCGACCGGCTCGCAGCACGGGCGGACGGCGCGTACGTCCAGCGGATCACCGCCTTCGAGAACACCGTCGAGGCCCAGCCGCTCGACCCCGTCCTCGCCCTCCTCGTGGTGCTGGTGTTCGCCGCCCTGCTGACGCCGGTCGCCGTGTTCATCGCGGCCGCCGTCCGCTTCGGCGGGGACCGCCGCGACCGCAGGCTCGCGGCCCTGCGCCTGGTCGGCGCCGACGGCCGGACGGTACGCCGGATCGCTGCGGGCGAGGCGCTCGCCGGTGCGCTGATCGGCCTGGTGCTCGGTACCGGCTTCTTCCTGATCGCCCGGCAGCTCGCACCGAACCTGAGCCTCCAGGGCCGCAGCGTCTTCCCCGCCGACCTCGACCCGCGCCCGGCGCTGGCCGCGCTCGTCGCGGTTTCCGTCCCGGCCGCCGCCGTCGCCGTGACCCTGTTCGCCCTGCGCGGCGTGGTCATCGAGCCGCTCGGCGTGGTCCGCACGGCCACCCCGCGCCGGCGCCGGATCTGGTGGCGGCTGCTGCTGCCGCTGGCCGGTCTCGGCCTGCTGGCCCCGATGATGGGCCGCGGCAAGACCCACGGGCAGTTCAACCAATGGCAGGTCTCGGGCGGTGTGGTGCTGCTTCTGGTCGGCATCACCGCCCTGCTGCCCTGGCTGCTGGAGTGGGTCGTGGGCCGGCTCGGCGGCGCCGGCGGGGTCTCCTGGCAGCTGGCCGTGCGCCGGCTCCAGCTCACCAGCGGGAGCGCCGCCCGGCTCGTCAACGGGATCGCGGTCGCGGTGGCCGGGGCCATCGCCCTGCAGATGCTCTTCGCGGGCGTCGCGGGCGACTACACCCACGACACCGGCCAGGACCCCTCCCGGGCCTCGATGTCGATCCTCACCCGTTCCGGGACCGAGGACCACGTCGACGCCCTCGGCAAGGCGGTGGCCGGCACCAAGGGCATCCTCAAGGCCGTTCCGCTGACATCCGTTTCGGCCTCCCGCACCCCGAAGGCACAGGGCGGTTCGATCGCTCTCACCGTCGGGACGTGCGAGGCCCTGCGCGAGGTCGGGCAGCTGCCCTCCTGCAAGGACGGCGACGCGTTCGTCCTGACCGGCGCCCCCGGCGAGCCGGACGGGCCCACCGCAACCGCCGGGCCCGGCGACAAGCTGTTCACCGGGAACCTCTACGACCGCGAGGGCCCCGAGCCGAGCGTGTGGACCGTGCCCGCCGACGCGCGGACGGCGCAGGCCCGCAAGGACCCGAACGGCAGCCTGCGCGCCGGCCTGCTGGTCACCCCGGCGGCCGCTCCCAAGAACCTGAGCGGCCGCGGAGTGGCCCAGGTGTTCGTCCAGCTGGACCCGAAGGTGCCGGACGCGCTGGAGCTGGCCCGGACCGCGGCCTACAAGGCCGACCCGCTGGCCACCGCCATGACCCTTCAGTCGGCCCGCACGACCACCGAGTTCGGCTCGATCCGGACCGGCCTGTTCATCGGCGCCACCCTGGTGCTGGTGCTGATCGGCGCCAGCCTGCTGGTCTCCCAGCTGGAGCAGCTGCGCGAGCGCAAGAAGCTGCTGTCCGCCCTGGTCGCGTTCGGCACCAAGCGCTCCACGCTGAGCCTGTCGGTGCTGTGGCAGACGGCTCTGCCGATCGCCCTCGGCCTGGCCCTGGCCACCGCTGTCGGCCTTTCGCTCGGCGCGGTGCTGATGCGGATGACCAACGTGCCGGTCCGGATCGACTGGTCCTCGGTCGCGATGATGGCCGGCAGCGGCGCGTGGGTGACCCTGGTGGTCACCCTGCTCAGCCTGCCGCCGCTGCTGCGGCTCATGCGCCCGGACGGCCTGCGTACGGAGTGACGCCGGGCGCGCGCAGGCCCGTACGCCCGCTCCCCGGCCCGGCCCGCCCTACTCGGCGGGCCACACCGGGAGCGGGCGCACGGCTTCGCGCAGGGCGCCCGCGATGGCCCGGAACTCCTCCTGGCGGGCCGTCCCCGTGCGCATCGCCAGCGCGATCCGCCGCGACGGCGCGGGCTCGGCGAAGTACCCGGTGGCCAGGTACTCGTTGCGGGCGGTCTCCAGCCGCAGCGCGGTGCGCGGCAACAGTGTCACCCCCAGTCCCCCGGCGACCAGTTGTACGAGGGTGGACAGCCCGGCGGCGGTCGTGGTGACGTCCGCCCCGTCGGTCCGGCCGGCTTCGCGGCAGATGTCCAGGGCCTGGTCGCGCAGGCAGTGCCCCTCGTCGAGCAACAGCAGTTGAAGGCCCCGCAGTTCCTCGCTCGGGATGTCCCTGCGCCCGGCGAGCGGGTGCTCCCTGGGCGCGAGGAGGACGAAGTCCTCGTCGAAGACGGGCAGTTCGGTCACCCCGGGGACGCCGAGGGGGACCGCGAGCAGCAGCAGGTCGAGCCGTCCGCCGGCCAGCCCGTCCAGCAGCGAGGAGGTCTGCTCCTCGTGCACCTGGAGGTCCATCCGCGGGTAGCGCCGGTGGAAGAGCCCGAGCACGGTCGGCAGCAGGTACGGGGCGACCGTGGGGATCACTCCGAGCCGCAGGATCCCGGTGAAGGGGGCGCGTACCGCCTCGGCCTCCTCCAGCAGCCCGCCCATCGCGTCGAGGACCGCTCGGGCCCGGGCCGCGATCCGCTCACCCGCCGGGGAGAGCAGCACCTTGCGGGTGGTGCGCTCCAGCAGCTGCACGCCGAGGGCCTCCTCCAGCGCGGAGACCGCGCCGGAGAGCGCCGGCTGGCTCATTCCGATGGCCGCGGCGGCGTCCCGGAAGTGCAGATGCTCGGCGACGGCCGCGAACGCGCGCAGCTGCGCGAGCGTCGCCTGCTTCGCTCCTCTATTACCGACAGCCACTGATAGGTACCTCCGATCACCCGCCTCGAGTCTAGCTATTTCCGTAATCAATCCTGCTGTGCCAGCATGTGAGATCCGTCCAACCCCCTCGGAAAACCCCCAAAAGGGCTCTTTTCCATTTCCGCAAGGAGAGCACGTGCTCACTGTCGGTGACAAGTTCCCCACCTACGATCTGACCGCTTGCGTCTCGCTCGAGGCCGGCAGCGAGTTCGCCCAGATCGACCACAAGACCTATGAGGGCAAGTGGCGCGTGGTGTTCTTCTGGCCGAAGGACTTCACCTTCGTCTGCCCGACCGAGATCGCCGCCTTCGGCAAGCTGAACGACGAGTTCCTGGACCGCGACACCCAGGTCCTCGGCGTCTCCGGCGACTCCGAGTTCGTCCACCACGCCTGGCGCAAGGACCACGCCGACCTGCGTGACCTGCCCTTCCCGATGCTGGCCGACTCCAAGCACGAGCTCATGCAGGCCTGTGGCGTGCAGGGCGAGGACGGCTTCGCGCAGCGCGCCGTGTTCATCGTCGACCAGAACAACGAGATCCAGTTCACGATGGTGACCGCCGGTTCCGTGGGCCGTAACCCCAAGGAGGTCCTGCGGGTCCTCGACGCCCTGCAGACCGACGAGCTGTGCCCCTGCAACTGGAACAAGGGCGAGGGCACCCTGGACGCCGGCGCGCTGCTGGCCGGTGAGTGACGGATGTCCCTCGACTCCCTCAAGTCCGCCATACCGGACTTCGCCAAGGACCTGAAGCTGAACCTCGGTTCGGTCATCGGCAACAGCGACCTCCCGCAGCAGCAGCTGTGGGGCACGGTCCTGTCCTGCGCGATCGCCGCCCGCTCCCCGCGCGTCCTGCGTGAGCTGGAGCCGGAGGCGAAGGCGGCGCTGTCGCCGGAGGCGTACACCGCCGCCAAGTCCGCCGCCGCGGTCATGGCGATGAACAACGTCTTCTACCGCACGCGGCACCTGCTCTCCGACCCGGAGTACGGCACCCTGCGCGCGGGTCTGCGGATGAACGTCATCGGCAACCCGGGCGTGGAGAAGGTCGACTTCGAGCTGTGGTCGCTCGCCGTCTCCGCGATCAACGGCTGCGGCCAGTGCCTGGACTCGCACGAGCAGGTCCTGCGCAAGGCCGGCGTCGACCGCGAGACGATCCAGGAGGCCTTCAAGATCGCCTCGGTGATCCAGGCCGTCGCGGTCACCCTCGACGCCGAGGCCGCCCTCGCCGCCGAGTAGTACCCCTTCGTACGGATGGCCGTACAACGACAGGGCCCCCGCAGCCGTTCCCGGCCGCGGGGGCCCTGTCGTTCACTTGCGCAGGCTCGTCATCAGGGCGCGCATGTCCTCGACCATCGCCGCTTGGACGGCGGCCTCGTCCGGGTCCGCGGCGTCCGGCTCCCCGTACCACTGAACGGTGAGGCTGAAGACGGCGCCCCCGTCGAGCACTTCGAGCCGTGAACCGCCGACCCGGTGGGTGAGCAGCGCCCGCTCGCCGAGCCCGGGGACCTGCTCCACCTCGCCGCCCGAACTCGCCATGGCCCCGATGCCCCCGAGGCCGGTGGGGCCCGCGCCGAACTCCGTGCGGGGATCGGTCTTCTTGTGCAGCCGGACCAGCACCTCGGCCTCGTACGACAGGCGGCCGTCGACGTACGGCGCGCCGTGCGCGCAGTACGCCCAGTCGAGCGCGGGGTGCTCTTCGTGGCGCCCGTAGTGCCCGGTGAGCTGCTCGGTGGACCCGGACACCGCGGTCAGCTTCACCTTGCACAGGTCCTCGACATGCCGGTACGCGATCCGCGGCGCGGCATCGCCGAAACGATCCTGCGCCGTCAGAACGCCGGCCCAGACGGCCGAGGCCAGTGCGGCCCCGCCGAGGGCCCATAACCAGGCCCTACGCGGCCCCCGTACGCGCTCGCGCGGGGACTCGGGCTCCTCGGCAGCCGTCGGCGGCCGGCCGGGGTCCCACTCCCCCTCGAGCTCAGGCTCGCTGATCACGCCCGGCCTCCCGCGCTGCCTGCTCGAACGCCGTCGAGCCGTGCGGACCGGGGCCGATCGCCGCTGCGCCGTGCAGGAGCTGGTCGCGGGAGTAGGCCCGCAGGTAGACGACCACCGTGTTGGTGACGGCGACCAGTGGAACGGCGACCACCGCTCCGCCGATGCCCGCGACCATGCCGCCCGCGGCCACCGACAGGACCACCGCGAGCGGGTGCACCCGTACCGCCCGGCCCAGGATGAAGGGCTGGAGCACGTGCCCCTCGATCTGCTGCACGGCCAGCACCACGAGAAGCACCATCAGCGCGGTCCACGGCCCCTGGGTCACCAGGGCGACGACCACCGCGAGGGCGCCCGAGACCACCGCGCCGACGAGCGGGATGAAGGCGAACAGGAAGATGAAGACGGCCAGCGGCACCGCCATCGGCACCTTGAGGAAGTAGATCCCGAGGCCGATGAAGATGGCGTCGATGAGCGCGACGAGCACCGTGCCGCGGACGTACGCCGTCAGCGTGCGCCAGGCGCGCGGACCGGCGCCCGCAACACCGGGGCGGGCGGCGGCCGGGACCAGGCCCTGCACCCAGGTCCAGATGCGCTTGCCGTCGTAGAGCAGGAACAGCGTCGAGAACATCGCGAGCAGGATGCCCGTGAGCACCTCGACGAGGACCGTCACGCCCTGGAGGCCGGCGGAGGTGATCTGCTCGGTGTTGGTGCCGATGGTCTCGCTGAGGTTCTTCGCGATGTCGTTGATCTGCTTCTCGGTCACGTGGAACGGACTGTCCAGTGCCCAGAGTTTGAGCTCGTTGATGCCGTCGCGGACGCGGGCGGAGAGGTCGTCGAGGTTCTCCATGACCTGCCAGACCACGAACCAGCCGACCAGCCCGATGACCACGAACCCGAGGATCGCGGTCACGGCGGTGGCGAGACCGCGCGGCAGTCCGAGGCGGCGCAGCCGGACCACGAAGGGCTGGAGCAGCGCGGTGACGAGCAGGGCGGCGGCGAAGGCGAGGACGACCAGGCGGACTTCGCTGATCACCTTCATCACGACCCAGAGCATCCCGGCGAGCAACAGCAGCCGCCAGCTGACCTCGGCGGCGACGCGCATGCCCCACGGGACGACGCTCACGGGGTCGGGACGCCCGCGCAGGGCGGGCGGGTGGGGGTGCGGGTGCGGGTGGCCGGGCTGCTCGGCGGGGGTGCTGGGCACCGGGGTGGCCGCCGGGGCTGCCGGAGCCCCCGCACCGGCCCGCATGCCCACGCTCGTACGGGCGGCGCCCCCGGCGGCGACCGGGACCGGAGCGGCGAGGATGCTCTCCGCCTCGACCTCGGCACGCCGCTCCTGGAGCCGCGCCTCCATGCGGCTCAGCCTGTTCCCGAGCCGGCCGAGCCAGCCTGCCCTCTTCGCCATGTCTTTCCCTTCCCCCGCCCGTGGACACACCTCGAAAGACCGTACACGCGAGGAGCCCCGCACCGTAGGACGGTGCGGGGCTCCCGGAGGTTGAGCGGGTGGCCGGTACTAGTACCAGCCGTTGGCCTGGTGGAAGCTCCAGGCGCTGCACGGGCTGTGGTAGCGCTCGTTCATGTAGTTGAGGCCCCACTGGATCTGGGTGGCCGGGTTGGTGCGCCAGTCGTCGGCGACCGAGGACATCTTCGAACCCGGAAGTGCCTGGACCAGACCGTACGCGCCCGAGGACGAGTTCACGGCCTTGTAGTTCCAGGTGGACTCCTCGTTGATGATGTTCGAGAAGCACTGGAACTGCCCGGCCGGGACGATCTGCCGGGCGATTTCCTTGACCTGGGCGACCGTGTAGGAGCTCTGGACGGCGAAGTCTCCGGCGCTGCGGCTCGCGGAGCGGCTGGCGACCTGCTCCTTCTCGTCGCGGTCCTTCTTCGCCTTCTCGTCGGCAGCCTTCTGCGCCTCGACCTTCTTGGACTTGGCGTCCTCGGCGGCCTGGATGCGGGCGGCTTCCTCGGCGACGCGCTTGGCGTCGGTGTCGGCGCCCTGGGCGATGGCGTCGGCCTGCTGCGTCAGGGACGCGTTCTGGACCTGCGCCTGGTCGCCGACCGGGATGTCGGCGAGGAGGGTCGCCCCGGACGCGGTGGTCTCGAGATCGTTCGAGGCGGGGTCGCCAGCGGCAACGCCCACGACTGCGCCGACGGTGGTGACTGCGGTGGCCGAAGCCACGGCGAATCCCCGGACCGAGATCCGGCTCACACGGTGTCCTTCCAGCAGCGTCCGCAGTGACCGGGCGGGCGCAATAGTGCCCCTCGACACTGGCCTCCGTGGTGCTGCGATCACTGGAGGCGCGGGCCCGTGGGCAACTCCCTTACGGGGGCTGCCGCGTGGTGCTCGGGCGGCATACGGCGAACGACTGTGGAGTTGTGATGCTGCCTGTACCTCACGTTGGGACAACGGGAGATACAGATGTGCCGTATGCGGGGCCTGACGGAAAACAGACTCTGCCGGACCCCGACACCGCAAGGCAATTCTCCGTTGCGTGTGAAAGGTCACACCTGGCATGTTGCCGTTGGTTTCACCAAAGACCTGTGCAGCACGACGCCGCCCGGCTAGGCTCTCGTGCCTTTGCCGGGCGGCGCCAACTCACTTTCCCGCTATGGGGGTTTTACCCCCTTCGCCCCTACAGGGACTCGAGCATCTCGGTGACCAGCGCGGCGATCGGGGAGCGCTCGGAGCGGGTGAGCGTGACGTGCGCGAAGAGGGGATGCCCCTTCAGCTTCTCAACGACCGCCACCACCCCGTCGTACCGGCCGACCCGCAGATTGTCCCGCTGGGCGACGTCGTGGGTCAGAACAACCCGCGAATTTGCTCCGATTCGGGACAGAACGGTCAGCAGGACATTCCGCTCCAGTGACTGCGCCTCGTCCACGATCACGAAGGCGTCGTGCAGCGAGCGCCCGCGGATGTGCGTGAGCGGCAGGACCTCCAGCATCCCGCGGTTCAGCACCTCCTCGATGACCTCGCGCCCGGCCACCGCCGAGAGGGTGTCGAAGACCGCCTGCGCCCAGGGGCTCATCTTCTCGGACGCGTCCCCGGGCAGGTAGCCGAGGTCCTGGCCGCCCACCGCGTACAGCGGCCGGAAGACCATCACCTTCTGATGCTGCCTCCGCTCCAGCACGGCCTCCAGGCCCGCGCACAGCGCCAGCGCCGACTTTCCGGTGCCGGCCCGGCCGCCCATGGAGATGATCCCGATCTCCGGGTCGAGCAGCAGGTCCAGGGCGATGCGCTGCTCGGCGCTGCGGCCGTGCAGCCCGAAGGCCTCGCGGTCGCCCCGTACGAGCCGTACGTTGCCGTCCGCGGTGACCCGGCCCAGGGCCTTGCCGCGCTCGGACTGGAGGACCAGCCCGGTGTGCACGGGCAGTTCGGCGGCCTCCGGTACGTACAGCCGCTCCTCGGAGTAGAGCAGGTCGACCTGCTCCCCGGACAGCGCGAGCTCACTCATGCCGGTCCAGCCGGCGTCGGTGATCGCGAGCTCCGCCCGGTACTCCTCGGCGAGCAGCCCCACGGAGGAGGCTTTGATGCGCAGCGGGAGATCCTTCGAGACGACCGTGACGTCGTAGCCCTCGGCCTGGAGATTGCGGGCGACCGCGAGGATCCGCGAGTCGTTGTCCCCCAACCGGAAGCCGGCCGGCAGGACACCGGGGTCGGAGTGGTTGAGCTCGACACGCAGGGTGCCGCCCAGATCGCCCAGCGGGATGGGGGCGTCGAGGCGACCGTAGCGAACCCGGAAGTCGTCGAGCAGGCGCAGGGCCTGACGGGCGAAATAGCCGAGTTCGGGATGGTGCCTCTTTGCCTCCAGCTCGGTGATCACCACGATCGGGAGCACGACCTCGTGCTCGTCGAAGCGGGTGATCGCGTTGGGGTCTGCCAGCAGGACGCTGGTGTCGAGGACGTAGGTCCGCCTGTCGGGCAGGCGGCGCTTTGTGCTGGTCACCACGGAAGGACGTACCCCCTCGGAAGAGGTCGGGCCATGAAGACCGGACCGGTCATCGGCACCCATGCCGGGGCCGATTTCCGGCCCTCCCATTCGTCCGTGCGAACCGCACGTGCGTCCTGGTGCAAAGGGCCTCCCGGGCGGACGACCCCATGCCGTCCGCTGAGACTCGACACCCGTGGATCGGGCATCGACCTGAAAGGGATATTCCCCGATCAGGCCCGGCCATGCCATGGCATATGACGGACGCTCGGTGAATCCCTGGTGAAGGCCTTGCAGGGAGGACGGCCGGGGCCGGGGGGACCCCCGGGAGTACGGCGACGGCGCGCCACCGGAGGTCCGGGGCGCGCCGCGAGAGGTGCCGAAAAGTGCCGTACCGAGGGGCCGTCAGGAGCCGTAGCGGCGGTGGCGGGCGGCGTAGTCGCGCAGCGCCCGCAGGAAGTCGACCTTGCGGAAGGCCGGCCAGAACACCTCGCAGAAGTAGTACTCGGAGTGCGCGCTCTGCCACAGCATGAATCCGGACAGCCGCTGCTCGCCGCTGGTACGGATGACCAGGTCCGGGTCGGGCTGGCCGCGCGTGTAGAGGTGCTCGGCGATGTGGTCGATGTCGAGGATCTCGGCGAGTTCCTCGAAGGAGGTCCCCTTCTCCGCGTGCTCGAGCAGCAGGGAGCGGACCGCGTCGGCGATCTCCTGGCGGCCGCCGTAGCCGACGGCGACGTTGACGAGTATCCCGTCGATGTCGTGGGTGGCCTGCTCGGCCTCCTTGAGCACGGACTGCGTCTGTGCGGGCAGGATGTCGAGGTTGCCGACGTGGTGGACGCGCCAGCGGCCGTCCGCGGCGAGGCCCCGCACGGTGTTCTCGATGATGTTGAGCAGTGGGCGGAGCTCGACCTCCGGCCGGTCCAGGTTGTCCGTGGACAGCATCCACAGGGTGACGACCTCGACGTCGGTCTCGGTGCACCAGCCCAGCATCTCGGAGATCTTGTCGGCCCCCGCCTGGTGGCCCTGTTCCGTCGTGCCTCCGGACGCCTTCGCCCAGCGCCGGTTCCCGTCCAGGATCACGCCGATGTGCTTGGGCGACGCGTCATGGTCGAGGCGGCCTTCCACCCGGCGTGCGTAGAGCCTGTACACCAGGTCGCGCAGCTTCACGATCTTCCAGCCCCTCCGTGCAATGCCCCCGTGCGAAATGCGGTCCTTCCCCCGAGGCCGCCACATTACTGCGCGGTGGGATCGGGTACCCAACTCGGTCTGTCACAAGTCCGTGATAGGGAGGACAACGTGACTGATAACAATCCCTATCGGGCAGAGCCCTCGCGCTACGACTCCATGGAGTACCGGCGCACCGGCCACAGCGGCCTCAAGCTCCCCGCCATCTCCCTCGGCCTCTGGCACAACTTCGGCGACGACAAGTCCCTCGAGTCCCAGCGGGCGATCCTGCGCCGGGCCTTCGACCTCGGCGTCACCCACTTCGACCTGGCGAACAATTACGGTCCGCCCCCCGGCTCGTCCGAGCTCAACTTCGGCAAGATCTTCGCGCAGGACTTCGCCTCCTACCGCGACCAGCTGATCCTTTCCACCAAGGCCGGCTACTTCATGCACGAGGGCCCGTACGGGGAGTGGGGCAGCCGGAAGTACCTGATGAGCTCGCTCGACGCCTCGTTGAAGCGGATGGGCGTGGACTACGTCGACATCTTCTACTCGCACCGCTTCGACCCGGAGACCCCGCTGGAGGAGACCATGGGCGCGCTCGCGTCCGCGGTCCGGCAGGGCAAGGCGCTGTACGTGGGCGTGTCCTCGTACACCGCCGAGCAGACGGCCGAGGCTGCGCGGCTCCTCCGCGAGATGGGCATCCGCCCCCTCATCCACCAGCCCTCGTACTCCATGATCAACCGCTGGACGGAGGAGGACGGCCTGCTGGACACCCTGGAGGAGGCCGGCATGGGCTGCATCTCCTTCGCGCCGCTCGCGCAGGGGCTGCTGACCGGCAAGTACCTGAAGGGCATCCCGGAGGACTCGCGTGCCGCCGCGGGCAAGTCCCTGAGCCCGGACCTGCTGTCGCAGGACGTGGTGCGCCGCCTGGCGGGCCTGAACGAGATCGCGGCGCGGCGCGGGCAGTCGCTGGCGCAGCTGGCGCTGACCTGGGTGCTCCGGGACGAGCGGATGACCTCGGCGCTGATCGGTGCTTCGAGCGTGTCGCAGCTGGAGGAAAACCTGGCGGCTCTGGGCGGTGCGCCGCTCTCGGATCAGGAGCTGAAGGAGATCGACTCCTTCGCCGTGTCCACCCCCGGCACCAACATCTGGGCCCAGCGCAGCTGACCTGCGGTTTTGCCCGGGGGGTGCTGGAAATAAAAAACGGGCCGGTCCGTGGGGGGGATACGGACCGGCCCGAGGGGGGGGTTCCACCATAACCCTTCGTAAAGCGTTATGCGTGCATCGGCGCAAGATGATTACGCTCCGAAACCACCCAGCAGCACTCCGGTGAGGGCTCCGGCCGCCATGAAGGGGCCGAACGGAAACGCCGTCCGGCGGCTTCCGAGGCCTCTCAGCACAAGGGCCAGCCCGTACAGGGCGCCGTAGAGGAACCCGAGGAAGGCTCCGACGGCCCATACCCCCCAGCCGTACCACCCAAGGATGACCCCGAGCGCGAGCGCCAGCTTGACGTCGCCGAAGCCCATGCCGGCCGGGTTGATCAGGAACAGCAGGAGGTACGCCCCTCCGAGCGCGCCCCCGCCGAGCAGCGCCCCCGTCCAGGACCCCCCGGCGCCGGGTACGAGGGCGGCGGCGCCGAGCCCGGCGGCAACCGCTCCCGCGAGGGGCAGGGTGAGCACATCGGGCAGCCGCTGCACGGCCAGATCCACGAGGGCCAGCAGGAGCAGCAGGGGCACCACCCCGACGAACACCACCCCCTCGGGCCGCTCCCCGACGGCTCCGCCCACCACCCCGCACAGCGCCCCGGCCAGGCCGCCGCTCCACGCGACGCAAACCCCGTACCGATGCGACGGCCCTGCCGGCTGCGACTCCCGCTGCGCGCTGCCGGGCTCCGTAGCGCCGGCACCGGCCCGCCCCGCCGGCGCTCGAGGCGCGGGGGCCTGGGAGCAGCGCCCCCGGCAGTAAGGCAGGCCCAGCCAGCCCCGGATCCGGTGGCCCTCGGGGCAGCGGTCCCGCCAGGGCTCATCCGGCTCGACCGCCAGGCGGTATGCCGCCCGCGGCAGCAGCAGCCCCACAGCCACGCCGTAAGCCAGTGCGGCGACGGTGATCACTAACACGCCCATCCGCCGACGGTAGGCGCAGACACCGGCACCTGCATGGGCCCGGGGGCCCAACCGCCCCTACCCTGGCCGCCATGACCACCAGCAACGGCCTGCTCCGCCTCGGGCCGGACCGGGAACCGGTGCCCCTGGAGATCGCGGCCTCCTACCGGGCCCGCACCCGCGGCCTCCTCGGCCGCGACGGCATACCCGGCGCCGCCCTGCTCCTCACCCCGGCCGGGAGCGTGCACACGTTCCGGATGCGGTTCGCGATCGACGTGGCGTACCTCGACCGCCGCCTGCGCGTCATCGCCCTGACCACCATGCCCCCCGGCCGGCTCGGGCTCCCCCGGCTCCGCTCCCGGCACGTACTGGAGGCCGAGGCCGGGGCGATGGCCTCCTGGGGCCTGCACGTCGGCTCCCAACTCCACATCGACGGACCGGACGGACCGGACCCGTCTCAACTGCCGCTAGGCCCCACGCGGCCCCGGCGGTAGGTTGGGGCGGTTGAGCTGGGGTCTCAGGGGAGCGGCATGACGGAGAACGCGCGAATCAAGGCGCTGGAGCAGATCATGCCGGCGACGCACGGCGCCGACGAGGACATCGACTGGCCGGCTGCGGAGGCCACCTGGCACACCCGGTTCCCGGCCGATTTCGTCGCCTTCATGGGCCGCTTCGGCGCCGGATCCATCAACGGCGAGGCCAGCATCCTGCTGCCCCTCCCCAAGCCCGGGCTGCAATGGGATCCGGCCGAGATGGCCGAGGAGACCGGCAACGCCCGCCAGCTCTGGGAGGCGGAGGGCGGCCGGGCCGCCTTCGGCGTGGACCCCGAGTCGATCATCGCGTGGGGCGTCACCGGCGGCTCCGACATCCTCTGCTGGCTCACCACCGACCCCGATCCGGACCGCTGGCCCGTCCTGGTGGTCGGCCGCCACACCGCCGACGCGTTCGCGGTCTATCCGTACGGCATGGCCGAGTTCCTGTACCGGCTCTGCGCCGACGAGTTCGACGTGAGCCCGGTCAGCATCACCTTCTGGGACGGCGGGCACCTCAGCTTCGTGCACTGGCGCAAGGCCCAGCGCCGCTGGCAGGAGGGCCGCAACCCGGAGACGGGCGAGCCCGACCCGTACGCGGGCGAGTTCGCCGACTGAGCTCCGGGCGCACCGGCCCACTGACCTGATCCGGACCCCCGACCCGTTCCGCAGCCCCAATGGGCCGGAATCGGGCCTTTCGGCATGTCTACGCGCGTCCGAATTGTTGATCACATATCGGAAAACACCAGCCGGAAAAGCCGCACTTGGAGCATTGACCACAAGTTCCGACCCAATGGAATCAACCGCCCTTCCGCAGGAGAGAATTCCGGCCAACGGGCCACGGACGGACACCCCGGCCCGGAGCAACTCATAAGCAGTAACGGGACTCAAAGAAATTCAGGGGAATACACCCGTGCGACGAAGAATCTTCGGCACGGGCGCGACCGCGGTCGTGCTCGGTCTGCTCATCCCGCTGGCCGGATGCGGCGGTTCAGACAACGGCGCTGGTGACAGCGGCACGCTGCGCCTGGTCGCCGCGGAATACGGCGACAACCAGGCCACCAGTTCCAAGGCCTTCTGGGACAAGGTCACGGCCGATTTCACCAACGCCAACCCCGGCATCAAGGTCGAGGTCCAGCTCCTGCCGTGGGCGGACATCGACCGTGAGGTCACCCGTATGGTCAAGTCCGGCAATGCGCCGGACATGGCCCTCATGGGCTCGTACTCGGACTTCGCGGCGCAGGACAAGCTCTATTCCGCGGACGAACTCCTCTCGGTGACCGCCGAGGCGAACTTCCTGCAGCCGCTCGCCGAGGCCGGCTCGGTCGGCAGCACCTTCTACGGCCTGCCCTGGGTGGCGAGCAGCCGGCTCCTCTTCTACAACCAGGGCCTCTTCAAGCAGGCCGGCGTCAGCGAGCCCAAGAACTGGTCCGACCTGGAGACCGCCGCCAAGGCGCTCAAGAGCAAGGGCGTGAAGTACCCGTACGCGCTGCCCCTGGGCCCGGAGGAGGCGCACGCCGAGGCGATGATCTGGGAGCTGAGCAACGGCGGCGGCTACGCCGACAGCGCCGGCAACTACAACCTGGCCTCCGACCAGAACATCCAGACCTTCCGCTGGCTGAAGGACCACCTGGTCGGCCCCGGCCTGACCGGGCCCGTCCCGCCGTCCCAGCTCAACCGCGCCGACGCCTTCGCCGCCTTCGTGCGCGGCGAGGTCGGCATGCTGAACGGCTACCCGCAGCTCCTCCACGAGGCGCGCGCCAAGGGCGTCGACGTCCGCACCGCGACCATGCCGGTCGCGGACACGCTCGGCTCCGGGGAGACTCCGCCGACCGTGGGTGTCGCCGACTGGATGATGGCGTTCAAGCAGAACGGAAAGCGCACGGAGATCGGCAAGTTCCTGGAGTTCATCTACCAGGACAAGAACCTGTCGGACTTCTCGGGCCGCTACCACTTGCTGCCCTCGACCGTCTCGGCCTCCCGCAACCCCTCCGGCGCCGGCCTCGACAGCAACGACCAGTTCTTCCTGACCGCCCTGCGCGGTGCCCAGCTGTACCCGGTGAACGACCCGTCCTGGGTGACGGTCAGCGACACCATCAAGCGCAACATCGGCCGCGCCGTGGAACCGAACGGTGACGCGAAGTCCGTCCTCGAGGAGATCGCCGCCAAGGCGAACGAGGCCCGCAGGAAGCACTGAAAGTACTGAACTTCCAGCCCGACACGGGACTTTCGTCCCTGCCGCATCCCACCCCGTGCGGCAGAATGGCTGCTACGGCTCTTGATCCAAGGCCGCGGACCAGTCGCCCGCCGAGTACCCACAAGGTGCACGGGGCGGCCGGCCCTCTCCCTCCCCCTCTCCCCCGCCTCCGGGTCAGACCTTGCCGTTCTCCGACGAGAACGCTGTCCGGTGCTGCTCACAGCTGGAGTCCCAGCTCAGGGTCCCCGTGAGCGTCCCGTAGCCCGAGCGCGTGAGCGACCACTCCACCGTGTACTCACCGGTGTCACAGGCGATCCGCTTGCCGCCCGGCACCTTGGCGCGCCCCGTCGCCGGCCGGTCCGCCAGCTCCTGGCGCACCTCGACCGCCTTGGCGTGGTCCGCGGAGCGCAGTACGGCGTGCAGGACGATCGGGTGCCTGCCGTCCTTGGTCGTCACGGCCTTCTTCACCAGCTTCGAGTCCGACACCGCCCAGCCGAAGTCGAACGAGGGCTGCCAGGCCAGGGTCTTGGGGTCGGCGACCTGCCGCTCGTAGTCGGGGGCGCCCGAGGGGCCGGGGCGGGTCACCGTCTCGTACCGGATCCCGGGGTAGAAGCGGAGCTGCCCTTCCAGCTTGTGCATCTCGTCCTTGGTCCACTGCGACTTCATCGTCTTCTCGCCGCCGGCCGGGTCCTGCAGGTACGTACCCTCCGCGGCGGTGGCGGGCTGGCCGAGGGCGGGGGCGAGGGCCGCTGCGGCGGTGGCGAGGGCGAGAGCGGCGATGCGGGTGCGCTTCATGCCCGGTCCAACGGGGCCCCGCGGAGGGCTGCAACGAGGCCGCTCGGGCTTTCACCCGTACGGGATCAGCGCACCGGAATATCGCATGATCATCTTCCGTTCTACCGGGTGAAGCGACGACACCGAGCGACAGGGAGTCCCGATGAGCGCGAGTGCGGGTGTGGGTACGAACGTGTACGGCACGGTGGCAGCGGGCTGGGAGCCCGTCCGGGAGGAGTTCGAGGCCTTCGTCGCGGCCGAAGCGCACTCCCCCGAGGCGCAGCTGGCGGTGTACCGGGACGGCCGCCGCATGGTCGACCTGTGGGCCGGCGAGGACACCGGTGCCGACACCCTGACCGGGGTCTACTCGATCACCAAGGGCGGCGCGCACCTGGTGGTGGCGCTGCTCGTACAGGACGGCGTACTGGAGCTGGAGCGCCGTGTCTCGGAGTACTGGCCGGAGTTCACGGGCGGCGGCAAGGAGCGGCTGACGGTGCGGCAGCTGGTCTCGCACCAGGCCGGACTGGTCAACACCGCCGAGGGCTTCGACTACGCGGAGATCGCGGACGACGCGCTGATCGCGGCACGGCTGGCCGCGCAGGAGCCGTACTGGGAGCCCGGGACGGCGTACGGGTACCACGCCTTCGTGATCGGCGCGCTGATCGGCGAGGTGGTGCGGCGGGCCACCGGAAAGTCCCTCCAGGAGGTGTTCGAGGAGCGGATCCGCGCACCCTACGGGCTCGACCTGTACATGGGCCTGCCGCAGGAGCTCGAGGGCCGCTGGAAGCCGGTCCTGGAGATGCTCCCCACGCCCGAACAGCTGACCGCGATGGCCGGGGCGGCCGTGCCGGAGCTGCTGCCGGTCGCCTTCAACGCGCACCGGGATCCGGCGATGGACCTGGTGGAGTACGGGAACCACCCGAAGGTGAAGGCACTGGGCCCGGCGTCGGCAGGCGGCACCGGCACGGCGCGCGGCGTCGCGGGGATGTACGCGGCCGCGATCAGCGAACTGGACGGCCGGCCTGCGCTGCTGAAGCCGGAGACGGCGGCCGAGTTCGCGCGGCCCCACACCCCGGGCGAGGACCGGGTGACCGCCGAGGTGGACCACTTCGGGCTGGGCTTCGAGCGGCAGCAGGCCGTGGGCCCTCAGGCCTTCGGGCACTGCGGCGCGTCGGGCGGGCTGGGCTGGGCGGACCCGGCGACGGGGCTCGCGTACGGGTACACGCGCCGCCGGTTCGCCTTCCCGGGCGGGGCCGCGCCGGAGAACGAGCGCCTGACTGCGGCGGTGCTGCGGGCGGCCGCCGCACAGGGGACGACGGCTCAGGGGACGACGGCTCAGGCCTGACCGGTCTCGAAGCGGCTGATGCGGCCGTCGCCGGTGACGGTGAACCGCCACTTGGTGCGCATCTCGCCCCACGTGTCGTTGCGGTAGTTGACGACGAGGGCGCGGCCGCCGTCGGCCTCGGTCTCGATGTCCATGTGGCCGTCGGAGGCGAAGATCTCCTTCTCGGCCCACTGGGCGACGTCGCGGTCGGAGCCGTCGTCGGACATGGTCGCGCCCTCGGTGAGGACGGCGCGGAAGGCGTTCTGGTCGCCCGCGTTCACGGCGGCGACGAAGGCGCGGACGGCGGGGTCGGACAGCTGGCTCGACGGGATCACGGGGGCCTCCTGGGCGGTCGTACGGGTTGTGTGCGCGACCAGGGAACACCGCGGGCGGCGCCGGGGCGGCGACCTTCACCCGTTCGCCGCCGGACGGCGTGTCAGGAGGCGTCGGGGGCGGTGCGGACGGGGAAGCCGGTGGGGCGGCCCTGGTCCTTCAGCCAGGCCAGTACCTGGTCGAGGGCGGCGACGGTCTGGGTACGGTTGCCGCCGCCGTCGTGGAAGAGGACGGTCGGGCCGTTGCCTATCTCGGACTTGACCGCGTTGACGATGGCGGCGACGCCGGGCTTCCCGAAGTCCTTGGTGTCGACGTTCCACCCGAGCGGGCGCATCCCGTGCGCGGCGGCGATGCGGCGGCTGTCGGGGGTGAACGCGCCGCCGGGGGCGCGGTAGTACTCCACCTCGGCGCCGCCGCCCGCGGCGTCCTCGATCATCTTCTTCGCGTCCAGGATCTGCTTCTCCTGGTAGTCGACGGGCTTCTTGTCCATGGCCGTGTCGTGGTTCATGGTGTGGTCGCAGAGCCGGTGGCCGCCCGCGACGACCCGCTTGACCAGGTCGGGGCGGGCCTTGGCCTGCGGCCCGATCATGCAGAAGGTCGCCTTCACGTCGTACTTCTTCAGCACCTCGAGGACCTTGGGGGTCCACTGGGGGTCGGGGCCGTCGTCGATGGTGATGTTGACGGCGTTGCCGCCGCTCTCGGAGGCGTGCGCTATGCCGTCGGGTATCTGCGACTGCGGTGCTCCGGCGTCGGCACCTCCGGCGCCTTGGGCACCACCATTCTTCCCCCCGCCGTCCTTCGCGCCGCCGCCCTTCGCACCGTCGTCCGAACCGGCGCCCGTGCCACCGGTGTCGGTCTGGCGTGCCGCGTTCTCCTGTCGGCCGGGCCCCGGTTCCACGAGGGCCGTCACCCCCCACACCGTCCCGGCCACTGCGGCGGCCGCGGCCACGACGACTGCCCCGGCCCGGATGCCCTGCCTGTTCGCGCGCGCCATGAAGCCCATGAACCGTCCCCTCCCCGTCCGTTCCTGTGTGCGCTCTGCCCTCCAGGACGACCCTTGAAGCGGCGGGGTTCCCGCCAATTCCCCCGTAAAATCCAGCTAATAGGACCTTGGTCCTTGATCGCCCCGATTTGGACCCCACCTGAAACAGGACGGAACCACATCAACCTCCCCCGCATCAGCCGCATTCACCGAACCCATGAGTACCCGGCTTCAGGGCAGGAAAAAGCCCGGCCTCGGCGGAAATCCGCCGGGGCCGGGCTGGGGGAACGTACGGCTTCGTCAGTGCGAGAGGGACGCCTGCGGAGCCTGCGCCGCCTTGTCGCCGTCCGCGTCGCCGCCCTGGGCCGGGCCCGCGCCCCGCAGCGGGACCTCCTTGACGAACCAGGCGGCTGCGAAGCCCAGTACGGCGATGACCGCGCCGAGCAGGAACGCGGAGTGCGTACCGGCGGCGACCGCGTGCTGGTAGGCGTCGCGCACCGCTTCCGGCAGCTTCGCCAGGCTGGCCGCGTCGAGCTGGGCTGAGCCGGCGGCCTGCGCGGCCTGCGGGCCGAGGCGCTCGCTCATGGTGTCCGTGACCCGGCTGGTGAACAGCGAGCCCATCAGGGCCACGCCGAACGAGCCGCCGAGCGTACGGAAGAGGGTGGCCGAGGAGGACGCCACGCCCATGTCCTTCATCTCCACGCTGTTCTGCGCGACCAGCATGGTGATCTGCATCAGGAAGCCGAGGCCGGCTCCGAGGATCGCCATGTAGACGCCGGACATCAGGCGGCTGGTCTCGGTGTCCATCTGCGCGAGCAGGAAGAGCCCCACGACCATGAGCGCGCCGCCCACGATCGGGAAGATCTTGTACTTGCCGCTGCTGGTGGTGATCCGGCCCGCGATCAGCGAGACGACCATCATCGAGAGCAGCATCGGGAGGAGCAGCAGGCCGGAGTTGGTGGCGGAGGCGCCCTGGACCGACTGCTGGAAGAGGGGGAGGTAGACCACGCCGCCGAACATCGCGAAGCCGACGAGGAAGCCGATGACCGACATGAGCGTGAAGTTGCGGCTGCGGAAGATGTGCAGCGGCATGACGGGCTCGGCGGCCTTGGTCTCGGCGAAGAGGAAGGCGGCGATCGACACGATGGCGACGACGATCAGGCCGATGATCTCCCCGGAGCCCCAGGCGTACTCGGTGCCGCCCCAGGTCGTGACCAGCACGGTCGAGGTGATGGCGACGGTCAGCAGCGCGGCGCCCAGGTAGTCGATCTTGCCCTTTGCCTTCTTCTTCGGCAGGTGCAGGACGGCGGTGACCATCGCCAGCGCGACGGCGCCGAGCGGCAGGTTGATGTAGAAGGACCAGCGCCAGCCCATGTGGTCGGTGATGGTGCCGCCGACGAGCGGTCCGCCGATCATGGCGAGGGCCATCACGCCGGCCATCATGCCCTGGTACTTGCCGCGCTCACGGGGCGGGATCAGGTCGCCGATGATCGCCATGACGCCGACGATCAGACCGCCGGCGCCGAGGCCCTGGATGGCGCGGAAGCCGATCAGCTGGCCCATGTCCTGGGCCATGCCGCTGAGCGCGGAGCCGATCAGGAAGATGACGATGGAGGTGAGGAAGGAGCCCTTCCGGCCGTACATGTCGCCGAGCTTGCCCCAGATGGGGGTCGAGGCCGCGGTGGCCAGCGTGTACGCGGTGACCACCCAGGAGAGGTGCTCCAGACCGCCGAGCTCACCGACGATCGTCGGCATCGCGGTACCGATGATCATGTTGTCGAGCATGGCCAGGAGCATTGCGATCATGAGGGCCATGAGGACGACTCGGACGCTGCGCGGCTTCACCTCCTCGGAGATCTCCGCCGCCTTTGTGTTTTGAGCCATGTCCACTCCCCGGTTCACCCACGTACTCCGGACCCTTACTTGCCGCCCGGCTAGTTGACTACACTGGGGAAGGTAGACCCGCTACTAGCCGGGCGTCAAGTAAGTAGTTTGGGGAGAGTCATGTCCAGCAGCAGTCCGCAGGCGCGCCGTGGCAACACGCGCCAGCGCATCCAGGACGTCGCACTGGAGCTCTTCGCCGAGCAGGGGTACGAGAAGACCTCGCTGCGCGAGATCGCAGAGCGGCTGGAGGTCACGAAGGCGGCGCTGTACTACCACTTCAAGACCAAGGAAGACATCATCATCAGCGTCTTCGAGGACCTGACGAGGCCGATCGACGAGCTGATCGACTGGGCGAAGCAGCAGCCGCCGACGCTGGACATGAAGCGCGAGGTGCTCCGGCGCTACAGCGAGGCGATGGTGGCGGGCGCGCCGCTGTACCGGTTCATGCAGGAGAACCAGGCGACGATGCGGGAGCTGAGCATCGGCGAGACGGTGAAGCGCCGGCTGTTCACGCTGGTCGAGCTGCTCCGCACGGAGGACGGGCCCCTGACGAACCAGGTGCGGTGCGTGAGCGCCCTGTTCACGCTGCATGCGGGGATGATGTTCCTCCAGCACGTGGAGGGCGACCCGGAGGAGACCCGCCTGGCGGCCCTGGAGGTCGCCACGGACCTCATCACGCAGGCCCACGAGGCGACCTGAGGCGGGGCTGGGGGCCGGGCCAAGGCCGGACCGGGGGCCACCCGAAGATGAGTATCCGCACTCACGTCCGATCGTTCGCCCGCCCATACGGTGGGCGGGTCGGTGTGGAGCATGCTGTGGAGGTGGACGGATGGGACACGGTCGGGCCATGGCCCGGGCGCAGGCGCACTTCGAGGACTCGGGCCGACCCCTGCTGCGGAGCGCGGTGGCATGGGCGACCCTGTTGGCACTGACCGCCACGACAGCGGCGTGCGCGAGGAAGACGGCCGACTTGACCGAGCAGCAGGCCCGGTTGCGCGCCGAGGAGATCGTGCAGCAGGCCGTTGCCGGGATGTCTCCGAAGCCGACACTGCGGCAAGATCACTACTCCAGCAGTGGGTGCACGACCGAGTTCGGCACCGCCGAACTGGACCAGGTCTCCGTCGACTACCGGCTCGAGGGCGTGCCCCCTTCTGCCGCGAGGGATCTCGTCCGTCAGACCCGGGACGCGTGGGTGGCGCTGGGTTACAAGTTCCAGGGCAAAGGCTCGGACGGCGACTGGTCGGATCCCGCAGCAGCCGTCTTCATGCACACCAGGCCCGACGACTTCTCGCTGAGCGCCCAGAACAGCATCACGGACAGAAGCACCGGTGACGGCATCGCCTACATCACCGTCCGATCGCCCTGCTACCCGAAGCCCACGGAGAGCCCCTCCCCTTCCCCGTAGCCGAGGGCGCCCGCGCGGGGAAGGGTCGCCCAGGTCCGGGTCCCGCCACCCGGCTCCCGGGACTCCCCGAAACCCCAGGCCCCGCCGCACTCCCGGACCACGACGGCCATGAGCCGCAGCGCGGCCCGCCGCCGGGCCTCGCAGTGAGCGGCCAGCCGGGGGTGGGAGTGGGGTGCGTGACCGTCGTAGACGGTGAGCCGCAGCGCGTCGTCGCGGTAGCGGACGGAGAGGTAGAGGCTCCGCCCAGGATCCAAATGCCAGGAGGCGGCGAGCAGTTCGCCGGTCACCTGCTCGGCGGAGACGGCGATCGCATCGAGCCGGTGCGCATGAAGGACGGACCGTACGGTCCGACGCGCGATCTGCGCGCTGTACGCCTCGCCGGGCACGGTCAGGCTGCAGGTCAGCGCCTCCGGCGAGGGCGGCTCGTCCCCGTCGGGAGCGGGCGGCGAAGCCGGACAGACGGTGAACCGGCCCTGGGCCGACTGCATGAAGGGGTTGAGCATCGCGAACTCCCTGTGGTTGCGAGTGGCTCCGTCGTGGGCGTGGTGGCCTGTCGCTGCGGCATGCGCATGCCGCAGCGATGCACTTCCACTCCCGTTGCGTGAGCGGTGCGTTACCCAATGTAGCGTCGAGCGGGCCAAATTTGGCCCGCTCGACGGGAGAAGTCAGCCGCTCGTGCCCAGAGGGCGTCGGGACGCGCAAGACTTCACGCCATGACCGCGAGGACAGCCACGACAGAGCGCCAGAAGAGGTTGGGGTACGAGCTACGCAGGATGCGTACGGCAGCCGGGGTTTCGGCCGAGTTCGCAGCCGGACTTCTGGGGGTGGACCGGGGCGCCATCTCCGCGATGGAGTCCGGGACGCGCGCCATCTCGACCGAGCGGCTGCGCACGCTGGCCTGCAACTGTGAAGTCACCGATGAGCTGTACATCTCCGGACTGATGGAGATGGCGCAGCCAGCCGGACGCCAGTGGTGGGATCGCTATCGGGGCCAACTCCCCCAGGGCCTCCTGGACATTGCGGAAATGGAAGCTCGCTGCGTCCGCATGCGGGGCGCCTACTCCATTCACATGCCGGGACTCCTGCAGACCTCCGACCACGCGCTCGCCCTTTTCCGGATGGTGATCCCTCCCCTGCCGGAGCGCGAGGTCGCATTGCGGCTGGCGCTACGCGTCGAGCGCCAGCGCATCCTGGACGGCGAGAACGCACCCGAGTTCGTGGCCGTCGTACACGAAGCCGCCCTGCGCATGCAGTTCGGCGGACGCGCCGTCTTGCGCGCACAGCTCGACCACTTGCTCAACCGGTCCGAGCAGGACAATGTGACTGTGCTCGTTCTCCCGTTCGACGCGGGAGGGTTCCCGGGTGCGGGGCAGACCGTGATCTACGCGGAGGGCCCGACAGCACAGCTCGACACCGTGCAGGTCGACAACTCGCATGGCCCCGACTTCATCCACGCGGAGACGCAACTCTCGAAGTACCGCGCCCACTTCGCCCTGCTGGAAAGTCTGGCCCTGTCCGCCGAAGCCTCCCGGGACTTCATCCGAACTATCGCAAGCCAGCTGTGAGAGGGGACACCATGACCACCGTGACCTGGGAAGACCCGTTCTGCGGAGAAGGCAACTCCTGCTACCGGATCGGGGTGGACGGAGAGGGCGGGAGCTACATCGCGGTGGCGGGGCAGGAGGCGGTGTACGTCAGCGACACGGCGGACGCGCTGCGGCAGCTGATCCGGGACATCAAGGCCGGCAAGGCCGACCACCTGCTGGCGGACTAGGACGCGTATGGCAGGCCGCGGCGGATGCGGCGGGTGCCCGCACCGACCTGCCGCCGCCCGCTGTCCCGGCCGTCACACCGGGTCAGCGGGCGGACTGCACGCAGTTCAAGCCGGTCCTGGAGAAGATCCGGGTTCCGGAGGTCGGGCCGGGCAGGCCCCGTAAGAAGCCGGGCGCCGCTACGTCCGGTCCTACGAGTGCTTCGCCTGCGAAGCACCGGGAAGGATGTCGATTCCAATCGGTCCGTCGCCGACGGGAATGGTGGCGACGACCGTGTCGGTCTTGGCGTTGATCACCGACACGTTGTCGTCGTCGTAGTTGGTCACGTAGACACGGTCACCTGTCCGGTCCAAGGCGATCCCGCTCGGGCCGTTGCCGACGTGGATCGTGGCGATCACGGCGTTGGACGTGGTGTTGATCACCGACACCGTGCTGATGAAGACGTTGGCCACGTAGGCGCGAGCACGGGTGGGGTCTTCCGCCACCGCGTACGGTCCGTCGCCGACGGGAATGGTGGCGGTGACGAAGTTGCTGTTGGAATTGATCACCGACACGGTGTCACTCGACTGGTTGGCCACGTCGACGCGGGCACGCTTCGAGTCCACCGCCACACCGCGTGGGGCGAGGCCTACGGGAATGTCGGTGATCACCGTGTTGGTATTGGTGTCGATCACCGATACCGTCCCGCTCTCCTGGTTGGTCACGAAAGCGCGATTCCGGGCTACGTCCAGTGCCACACCCCAGGGAACGTCGCCGACGGCAATGGTGGCGATGACCTTGTTGGTCTTGGTGTCGATCACCGACACGTTGTCATCACCGTTGTTGGTCACGTAGGCGCGGCCCCGGGCCGGGTCAACCGCCACGTCGCGCGGCCTGTCGCCGACGGGGATGCCGGCGATGACCTTGTTGGTCTTGGTGTCGATCACCGACACGTTGTCGCCGCCGGCGTTGGTCACGTAGGCGCGGCTCCGGGTCGGGTCCACCGCGACATCGACAGGGACGTCGCCAACGGCGATGGTGTCGGTGACCTTCTTGGTCTTGAGATCGATCACCGACACCGTGTCGCCGTCGGCGTTGGCCACGTAAGCGCGATCGGCGTGCGAGTCCGCAGAGGCGTGCGGGGTGATGCCGGGCAGCAGCGCCGTGCACAACGCAGCCGCGGCGCCCACCACCCAGGCACGGTGTTGCCGTCGCGCCCGTCTCGATCTCTTGACCGAATACTGTGCGGCGTTCTCGGCACACTCAGCTGAGGTGGTGTTCATCTGCATCTCCTGCCTGTTGCGTCTCGCGCTTCCCGGGCCCTGGGCCCAAATCAACCGCCGAGCTGTGCGCCCAGCGGCGACTGCCGCCCACATCATTGAGTCGGGCGTGGAGTCCTGCCTGGCAGGCTCGGCCGGTGGACATTTCCGAACTGCACAGACGGCCTATCAGGTCTTACCCAAGCCCTAGGGGGTGTCCGGGGGCACCCGCCCGATGAAGCGAACGCGGGCAACACGACCCGAGACAGGACGAGCAGCCCCACGCTCCGACGCCGCTCAGGAGGCCGAGGCGGCGATGAAGGCGATCAGGTCGTCGGCGTAGCGGTCCGGGTGGGTGAGATGGGGGACGTGCCCGTCCCCCACCAGCGTGCGCATCTGCGCACGGCCGCCGAGCGCGGTGGCGAGCTTGCCGACGATCACCGGGAACCACGGCGGGCTCTCGCTGCCGAAGGTCAGCATCGCGGGGCCGGTGTAGCCGGAGAGGCGGGCGAGGTCGAGGCTCGCCCAGTGCGGGTCGCCGTGTTCGTCCAGGAACGTGGGGGCGTTCGCGGTGAACGTCTCGCGGAACTGTTCCGGCAGCTGCTCCCAGCCGCCCGGTCCGATGGCGACGTCGTCCACGAACCGCTGGGCGCCGGCCCGGTCCTCGCCCGCGCGAAGGGCCTCGAGGACGCCGTCGATGGCGGCCTCCATGGCCTGGAGCACCGGGCGGAGTTCCCGGTCTTCCTCGCCCACGATGCCCATGAGCGGAGGTTCGTGCGCGGCCACGCTGCGCAGCAGCTCGGGGCGGCGGCAGGCGAGGCCGAGCGCGGTCGAGGCCCCGAAGGAGTTCCCGGCCACGTGGACCGGAGCGCCGAGGGTCTCGATGAGCGACGCGAGGTCGTCCTCGTCCTGCCGCCGGCTGCCCTGGCCCGGCGGGCGCTCGCTGCGGCTGTGGCCGCGCCGGTCGTAGACCAGTACGCGGAACGACTGCGCGAGGCGGGGGACGACGAGCTGCCAGTTCTCGTGGTCGACCCACGAGCCGTGGACCAGGACCAGGGGTTCGCCCTCGCCCACGACCTCGTAATAGAGGTCCACGCCGTTCACACGAGCCCGTGCCATGCCGAGTCTCCTCACCTGGGATACCGGAGGGGGCCCGAGCACCCGCGCAGAGACATACCGCGGGCCGGCGAACGGCACACCTCCCTGCGGGTCAGCAGGTGAGGCGGCGGTCCTCGGGGGTGATCGGGATGTCGTTGATGCTGGCCTCGCGGCGGCGCATCAGCCCGTTGCCGTCGAACTCCCACTGCTCGTTGCCGTGGCTGCGCCACCACTGGCCGGCGGCGTCGTGCCACTCGTACTCGAAGCGGACGGAGATCCGGTTGCCGGTGTACGCCCACAGCTCCTTGCGGAGCCGGTAGTCGAGCTCGCGCTCCCACTTCTCGGCGAGGAACTCCCGGATCTCGTCGCGGCCGCTGAGGAAGCGGTCACGGTTACGCCAGAACGAGTTCTCGGTGTAGGCGAGGGCGACGCGCTCGGGGTCGCGGCTGTTCCAGGCGTCCTCGGCGGCCTGGACCTTGGCCCGGGCGGATTCCTCGGTGAAGGGCGGCACGGGCGGGCGTACGGCGGGGTCGGTCATGGGCGCACCTCGGTCGGACGAAGGGACGGAGAACGGTCGTTCTCGACAGGAAGGACGATAGAGAACGACCGTTCTCCGCGCAAGCGATTCTGGGCTACGCTGCCTTCATGGACGACGAAGAGGCCCGCACCCGGCTGCTGGACGCGGCGGAGGCGCTGTTCTACGCCGAGGGCATCCAGGCCGTCGGCATGGACCGCATCCGCACGGAGTCGGGGGTGCCGCTCAAGCGGCTCTACAAGGTCTTCCCGGCCAAGGAGGCCCTGGTCACGGCCTACCTCGAACGCCGCGACCGCCGCTGGACGGCGAGCCTGCGGGGCGCGGTGGCGGATTCCGCGGATCCGGTCGAGGCCGTCTTCGACTGGCTGGCGCAGTGGTTCTCGGAGCCGGACTTCCGGGGCTGCGCGTTCCTGAACGCGTACGGGGAGCTGGGCACGGGCCCCGCCGGAGTGCTGGACGTCGTACGCCGCCACAAGACGGACCTGCGAGAGCTGCTGGCGGAACTGGCCGGCCCCGGCCGCGAGGACCTCGCGGACCAGCTGCTGATCCTGGTGGAGGGCGCGACGGTGGTGGCGGCCCTGACCCCCGGCCCGGAGCCGGCCCAGCGCGCGCGCGAGGCGGCGTCGACCCTGCTCCGGGGTTCCGGCGGAGCCGGTCGCTAACTGCCGGTCAGGCAACGTTCGGCACGTCGGCACGCCGGCACGACGGCGCGTAGGCGCCGGTCGTCGGTTGCCGGTCGTCGGTTGCCGGTCGTCGGTTGCCGGTCGTCGGTTGCCGGTCGTCGGCATGCGGCTTCCCCGGATGGCGCCGATCTCGCTCACGTACCCGGGTTCTGCCACCCGCGCACCGTGACCGCCGCCCGCCATACAGCCATGTGCCCATCCGGCAAAGGGCCTTGGCGGCGCGTCACATCCGGGCGCGGCGGGCCGGGCGGAGGCTCTCGGAGGGGGACTCCAGGTCGCCTTCGACGAGTTGCGTCAGGACGCGCAGCAGGTCTTTGCGGTCGGCGGCCGCAAGGGAGCTGAGGGCGTCGGCGTGGACCTTGTCGACGATGCGCCGGCTCTGGGCGGCGACGGCGGCGCCCTGCTCGGTGACAGCGATGATGCGGGCCCGGCGATCCTTGCTCGACTGCCGCCGCTCGGCCAGCCCGGCCTTCTCCAGGGCATCGACGGTGACGACCATCGTCGTCTTGTCCATGTCACCGATCTCGGCGAGCTGGATCTGGGTCCGCTCCTCCTCCAGGGCGTGCACGAGGACGCAGTGCATGCGGGCGGTGAGGCCGATCTCGGCGAGGGCGGCGGCCATGCGGGTGCGCAGGACATGGCTGGTGTGGTCCAGGAGGAAGGAGAGGTCGGGCTCGGTCCGGGTGGGTGCCATCGCAGTCATGCCCCCAGTCTAGCAATTCGATCCGAAATAAATCGTCTGCAACGAAACCATCTGCTACGGTCACACCAGTCGCCCTCACCTGACTGGAGAAACCGATGCCCGTCGCTACGGATGCCCCCGCTCCCCCTCTCACTGCCCCCGCCTCCGCGCCGGCTGCCGCTCAGGGGCTGCGCTCCCGCTGGAGCGCCCTCGCCGTGCTCTCCACCGGCATGCTGATGACGGTCCTCGACGGCAGCATCGTCACCGTTGCGATGCCCGCCATCCAGAACGACCTGGGCTTCACCCCCAGCAGCCTCAGCTGGGTGGTCAACGCCTACCTGATCGCCTTCGGCAGCCTGCTGCTGCTTGCCGGTCGCCTGGGCGACCTGATCGGCCGCAAGCGGATGTTCCTGGCCGGGACCGCCGTCTTCACCGCCGCCTCGGTGCTCGCCGGCTTCGCCGCCTCCCCCGAAGTGCTCGTAGCCGCTCGCTTCCTCCAGGGGCTCGGCAGTGCGATGGCCTCGGCCGTCAGCCTCGGCATCCTGATCACCCTGTTCACCGAGTCCCGCGAGCGCGCCAGGGCGATTGCCGTCTTCTCCTTCACCGGCGCGGCCGGAGCCTCCCTGGGCCAGGTGCTCGGCGGCATCCTCACCGACGCGCTCGACTGGCACTGGATCTTCTTCATCAACCTGCCCATCGGCCTCGCCGCGCTACTGATGGCCGCGCCCGCGCTCCCCGCCGACAGCGCCCACGCAACTCCGGGCCTGCGCGCCGGGGCCGACGTGCTCGGCGCTGCGCTGGTCACCGCCGGACTCATGCTGGGCATCTACACCGTGGTCGAGGTGGAGCAGTACGGCTGGGCCTCTGCGCACACCCTCGGCCTGGGGACGCTCTCCGTCGCCCTGCTGGCCGCGTTCACCCTGCGCCAGGCCGGGGCCCGCACGCCGCTGATGCCGCTGCGGATCTTCCGCTCACGCACCGTGGTCGGCGCGAACCTCGTCCAGATGCTGATGGTGGCCGCGCTGTTCTCCTTCCAGATTCTGGTCGCCCTCTACCTCCAGAAGGTCCAGGGCTACGGCGCCGCCGCGACGGGCCTGGCCATGCTCCCGGCCGCCGCTGTGATCGGTGCCGTCTCGCTCGGCGCCTCGGCCCGGCTGAACACCCGGTTCGGCGAGCGCGGCGTCCTGCTGGCCGGCCTCGCCCTGCTGATCCTGGCGCTCGGCCTGCTGACCCGGCTGCCGGTGCACGCCGATTACGTCACCGACCTGCTGCCGGTGATGCTGCTGGCCGCCGGCTTCGGCCTGGCCCTGCCGGCCCTCACCACGCTGGGCATGTCCGGCGCCGGCGAAGGGGACGCGGGACTCGCCTCCGGCCTGTTCAACACCACCCAGCAGATCGGGATGGCCCTGGGAGTCGCCGTCCTCTCCACCCTGGCGGCCTCGCGCACCGAAAGCCTGGAATCCGCCGGCCACACCGCGGCCGCATCGCTGACAGGCGGCTACCACCTGGCCTTCGCGGGCGGCGCCGGCCTGCTGCTGACCGCCTTCGCCCTCGCGGCCACCCTCCTGCGGAGCCGGCGCCGCTAGTTGCCGCCGGCGGCGGTGGTGCGGGGGAAGGTGATCTCGACGCGGCGGTTCTTCTTACGGCCTTCCTCGGTGCCGTTGTCGGCGATCGGGTAGTCCTCGCTGTAGCCCCGGACGTCGTAGATGACGCCGGGGCTGGTGACGGTCTTGGCGAGCTCCGCCTGAACGGCGTCGGCGCGCTGCTTGGAGAGTTCCTTGCCGTGCTCGTAGCTGCCCTGGTCGTCGGTGAAGCCGAAGACCCGGACGCGGGTCGCCTTCTGCGTGTTGATCTCGCCGGCGATGGCCTGTATCCGGGCGGTGGCCTGGGCGTTGAAGACGGCGCTGTTCTCGGGGAAGAGCACCTCGGACTGCAGGGCCATCATCACGGACTGGTTGGTCTCCTGCCGCCGCTGCTCACCGCCGAGGTCTTCGACGACCTCGGCGATGTCCAGGACCTTGATCGGAGCCAGGGTTCCGCCCTGGGGGATCTTCAGCCCGGGAGCGTTGGAGTCGATGGGCACGGGCGCGGCGGCGGAGGGCTCCGTGCCGGGAGGTGCCGACGGCTTGACGTCGTCAGCGTAGGCGCTGGACGCGCCGATCAGATGGGCGCCGGCAATGACGAGACCGACGACAGCTGTCGCAGCGGAGACACGATGGCGTTTATTCATGGGGTCACCCGGAGATTTTGATGGTGGCCGTGGCGAAGGTGGGCAGGTTGAAGTCCACCTGAGTGGTGCTGTTCGGAGGCACCGGGAACTGTGCGAAGAAGGGCACCGTCTGACCGGCCTCAATGATGGTCAGCCCAGTGGTGCACAGACACCTGCCGTCGGTGTCGCGAAGCACGTAATACCTCTTCTTGCCAGCCTTGTCGACCAAAGTGACACCTGCGACTGAGGCTCCGCTGCCGTTGAGTTCATTGCCCCGCCAAGCCGCGGTACTGGCGAAGGCCTGACTGCCGGTGTTCTTTAGCTGGCCACTGACCGTGAGGAACCCGCCCGCATCACGCACCGCCGAGTTGATGGTGAGGGTCATGCCACTCTCACCGTTGACGGTGGCGAGCACTTCGGTCGGTGTGGGCTTGGGGCTGCCACTGGGAGCCTGCGACTGGGGCGCGGCGCCCTGGGAGTTCGACGACGGAGCCTGGCCCGCCTTGCGCTTGTTGTCGTCACCTCCACCGCAACCGGCCATCGTGATCGCCAAAACCGCCGCAGCTACGGCAGCCGCTCCCCCGCGGACCTTCACCGAGTGCCGAGTGCTCATCTATGCCGCTTCCTTCTCTCATTCACTGTCAATCGACCAAGCGCACGTCAAACAGGATCCTGGCCAACTTGCGCCAGGGATCGGGCTTCAACGGATCCAGCACCAAGGCCTTTCCGCCCTTGCACTTGAACGTCACGGGCGGCGCCGGAGTCGGCGCGGGAGTGGGGGCAGGGGTAGCCGTAGGGGCTGGGGTGGGAGCAGGGGCCGGGGTGGCGCCCAAAGAGCAGCGCGGCTCGATCGCCGCGGTTGCGCTGGCTTTCCCGTGCACACTGTCGGTGCCCGGGATGACCGACTTCCCGACCGTGCCCTTGGTCGTCACCTCAACGGCGAACTTACGAGGCGCCGGTGTACAGGTCGCCGACGCATCGTTCTGCTCCGCGAAGTTACGCGCTTCTCGGCAAGCTCCGGTCGCGTCCAGCATTTCCCCGCGAAGGATCCTCTCCCAGTCCTCGGGTTCGAACTTCGCGAAGTCCAGGCCTGGGACCAGGTGATCTCGCGCGTCACGCGCAGCCGCTAGGGCAGCCGCGTCGGCGGCACCCTGCGCATTGCTACGCGTAAGTGCCGCCTGGCCTATGACAAAAAAGGCGAACGCAGCGAAGAGCATGCCTGCCACCACCGCGATGTAGATGGGGAACGCCTGCCCTCGTTCGTCGAACCTCGCCGAGATCACTTCCCGGCAGTGACCGAGGCGACCGCCGTGGAGATCCGGTTGGTGATGGCTTGGCCGATGCCCGTGCCGACGATCGCGCCGATGATCACCACGACCACCAGGATGATGCCCAGGTATTCGAAGGCCGTCTGGCCTCGATCGCTCGCGCCCTTGCCCTCGTACCGCTTCCGCATCCTCGCCAGGGTGTTCTGCAACATGGGGGTTCCCTCCCGGGCCGGTGCCGCTGTTGGTTTGCGGACCGTACGGGGAGTCACCGGTGATAACCAAGGGTCCCGGGGCCCAATTACGGACCCACTGCGCACTCCGTCTACCCATGGCCGGTCACCCCTGGACGGGCCGTTCCCAGCCAGCGCGCTATCGCCTCGCTGCGGCTCGTGCTCTGGAGCTTCGCGAAGATGCGGTTGATGTGGTTCTTGACCGTCTTCTCGCTGATGAAGCAGGTGGCCGCGATCTGCTGGTTGCTCATCCCGGACGCGATCAGATCCATGATCTCCACCTCCCTCGAACTCAGGCCGAAGAGAACCGTGTTGTGCAGTCGCTCAGGAGAGCGTGCCACAGATCGTTGCGGTTGCGAAGAGGTCCGGAGATCCGCGAGCAGCGCGCTCGCCGCCGTCGTCGTGAAGTGGGCCCGGCCCTCGCGGACGTCACGGACCGCTCGGACCAGGTCTTCGGGCGTGAATTCGCCGTGGACGAGGTAGCCGCCTGCACCCAGGAGGAGGGCTTCTCGGACAATCTCGGATTCCTGGCTGTACGTCAGCATCAGTACGGGCGCCAGCTGTACGAGGTGCGGCAGCGCCGAGATGCCGTCGACGCCCGGCATGCGGACGTCCAGCAGGATCACGTCCGGGGCGTGCCGGCGGGTCAGGCTCAGGGCCTCGCGGCCGTCTGCCGCCTGGGCCACCACCTCCATGTCCCCGGCCGTCGCCAGGAGGGACGCCAGGCCCGCCCGTACCACCGGGTTGTCGTCGGCGATCAGGACGCGGAGCGGCATCACGGGCTCCCCTCCGGGGTCAGGGCCGCGAGCGGGAGGTCCAGGCGGACGAGGGTGCCGGGGCCGGACGGCCGGGCTCCGATGTGGAGGCGGGCGCCGATCGACGCCGCGCGTTCCGTCATGCCGAGCAGCCCGAAGCGGCCCCTGCGGTGCAGGGCATCGGGCGGGAGGCCGCAGCCGTCGTCCTCGATGGTCAGGGTGAGGTCCCCCGCGTCCACCGCCGCCTTGACCGTCACGCGCGAGGCTCCCGCGTGGCGGCGGGCGTTCTCCAGGGCCTCCGAGGTGACCGCCAGGAGGTGGTGCGCCACTGCGGAGGGGAGCACGGGGAGGACTCCCTCCGTACGGAGCTCCGCGTCCGCGCCGACCAGGCGGCGGAGTTCCCCTGACAGCGAGACCCCCGGCGCGTCCGCCTCGCGCCGCAGGTCCGTCAGCAGTGCCCGGGATTCCGCCGCCGCCGCGCGGGCCGCGCCGGAGAGGAAACAGGCCTGGCGGCGCAGGGCCGCCGGGTCCGTGGTGCGGGCGAGGGCGTCCGCCGCCAGGGCCAGGCCGTGCAGGGTCTTCGACACCGAGTCGTGCATCTCGCGGGCCAGGTGGTCCCGTTCGGCGCGCACCGCCTCGGCCACCGCCAGCCGGGCCCGCGTCTCCGTCAGGGCCTGGCTCGCCGAGCCGAAGCGGAACAGCAGGTCCCGCAGCGAGGCGCCGGCCGCGCCCGCCAGGAGGCAGAGCACCGGCAGGGTCAGGCCGCCGCCGCCCACGGCCACCACGAGGACGGCCGCCAGCGCCGCATAGACCGCCGAGCCGCGCCACCCGTGGACCAGCCCGGCCAGCAGCGGCGTGCAGACCACGGCGAAGCCGAGGGGCGACTCCGGCGTCGCCGTGACCAGCAGCAGCCCGCAGAACGCCATGTCCGGGGCCAGCAGCCAGCGGTGGCGCAGCAGCAGCGGCCCGAAGCGCTCCCAGTCGCGGAAGAGCGCGTACGAAAGCATGAAGGTGAGCAGGATCGCGCCGCCCACGAGGTACGTCGGACCGCCTCGGGCCGTGCGCCCCAGTGCCAGCGGCGCGCCCAGGCCGATCACCACCATCCGGAACGCGAACACCCGGCGGCACAGGGCCTGGAGGGCGTTGGCCTGGAGGGTGAGGGGCGCACCGCCGTGGCTCCGGGCCCCTGCGCGCGCGGCCAGGGGGATGTGGAGGACCGCCATGGCTCACCCGCCCCCGAGCATCGCGCCGAAGTCGACGTCCGCGCCGTACACGAAGCCGCAGACCAGCAGGATCAGCGTGCCCGGCAGCATGAACATCGTCACCGCGAACGTGGCCTTCGGGACGGCCCGGGCGGCCCGCCGCCGGGCGTTCTGGGCATCCGTACGGCGCATGTCCTCGGCGATCGCGATCAGCGTCTCGACGATCGGCGAGCCCAGCTCCTCGCCCTGCTGGAGCGCGGTCACGAACTGCGCCACCTGCTCGGAGTCGTTGCGCGCGCGCAGCTCGTCGAAGGCCTGGCGGCGGCTGACGCCCATGTCCATCTGCTGCAGGGTGATCCGGATCTCGTCCGACCAGGGGCCGTCGTACTTGGCGGCCACCCGCTCCAGCGCCTGCCGGAAGCCGAGCCCCGCGCTCACGACGACCGCCAGCACGTCCAGGAAGTCCGGCAGCGTCCGCTCGATGTGGTCGCGGCGGACCCGGATCGCCGACCAGAGGCCGACCTCGATCCAGAACAGGCCGAAGGCGACCATCAGCAGGGCCGGTACGAGCTGGCCGTTGATCAGCATCGAGAACGCGCCGAGCGCGCCCAGGAACCCGTACACGGCACGGCGCGCCGCGTACCGGTCGATCGTCAGGCCGGCCGGGTTGCCCGCCAGGTCGATCTGGCGGCGCTTGCGGGCGACCCGGTTCGGGCCCATCAGGCGCAGGACGAGCGGCGCCCAGCGGATGCCGAGGCGGTCCACGGCCGAGCCGACGGCCGTCGTACGGGTGGCGCCGACCTCCAGGGCGAGCGCGAGGTCGCTCGGCAGTTTCGTCTCGGCGCGGTAGAGGCGGATGCCGTGGAAGACGCCGAAGACCGACACCCCCAGCAGCAGGGCCAGCAGCAGAGCCGTCATGTCCGTCGCCCCCTCACACGTCGATCTTCGAGAGTCGGCGGATCAGGACGAAGCCGAGCGTGAAGAGCCCGATCGCCACCAGCACCGCCGTCTGGCCGATGAACGCGCCGGTCATCCGGTCGAGCGCGCCCGGCATCATCACGTTCACCAGCAGCAGCGAGCCGAGTCCGATCGCCGGTACCAGGTAGGCCGTCACCGTCACCTGGGAGAGCTGGGTGCGGATCTCGCGCCGCGTCTCCTTGCGCTGCTCCAGCGTCACCGTGAGGTTGCGCAGGCTGCCGACGATGGCGCCGCCCGCGCGCGCGGACAGGACGAGCGTGGAGACGAGGACGACCAGTTCCCGGGAGGGAAGCCGCTGCGCGATCTCGCCGAGGGACTCCTCGATGGAGTGCCCCACGGCGAGCCGGTCGGCGACGCGCGCGAGCTCCTCGCCCGCCGGGGCCTCCAGCTCCTCCGCAGCTATGGCGATGGCCGTACGCAGGGCCAGCCCGGCCTGGGTGGCATTGGCGAGGATGCGGGCGAGCTCGGGGAGCTGGTTGATGAACCGCTCGGTACGGCGCGCCCGCTGCCAGTTGAGGAAGGCGTCCGCGGCCCACAGGCCGATCAGGCCGGCCACCGGGCCGAAGAACGGGGCCAGGAAGCTCGCCGCGACGAGCCACACACCGGCGACGGACATCAGCATGTAGACGAAGAACTCGCCGGGGGTGAGGTCCAGGCCGGTCACGGCCAGCTTCACCTCGATCCGCTTGCCCAGCGCGGTCCTGCGCAGGCGCCGGTCCACGCCGGGGAAGCGGCGTCTGCGGCCCGCCGGCTCCGGTGCGCCGTCCGTGGCGAGGCGTTCGATGAGGGCGGCGCGCTGGGCGCGGCCGGCGGCGTAGGCGTGGACGCCGACGACCACGAGGACGCAGGCCAGCAGCGTGGCGCCGAGGGTGAGGAGGATGAGTGGGTTCACAGGAGTGTCCGGGTGATGCGGGTCGCGAGCTGGTCGTCGGACATGGCGACCCCGAAGGCCTGCGGGATCGGCTGGTTGTTCATGTAGAGGCGGTCCGCGATCCGGCGCGGCAGCGGGTAGTACTCGAAGTAGCCGTGGACGCGGCCGTCGGCGCCCATCGGCTGGGCGGCGAACCGGCAGACGGTGGTGATGCGGAAGGGCTCGCGGCCGTGCGAGTCGAGGATGGCGATCTCCGTGACGCGGCGCGAGCCGTCGCCGAAGCGGGTCAGCTGGACGACCACGTTCACCGCGCTGTTGATCTGGTCCTGCAGGGCCTCGAAGGGGACCTCCACCTCGGACATGGAGGCGAGGGTCTGCAGGCGCATCAGGGCGTCCTCGGCGCTGTTCGCGTGGACGGTGGCCAGGGAGCCGTCGTGGCCGGTCGACATCGCCTGGAGCATGTCGAGCGTCTCGCCGCCGCGGACCTCGCCGACGATGATGCGGTCGGGGCGCATGCGCAGGGAGTTGCGTACGAGGTCGCGGATGGTGATCCGGCCCTTGCCCTCCACGTTCGCCGGGCGGGATTCGAGGCGGATCACGTGCGCCTGCTGGAGCTGGAGCTCCGCGGAGTCCTCGATGGTGATGATCCGCTCGCCCTCGGGGATCAGGCCGGAGAGGGCGTTGAGGAGCGTGGTCTTGCCGGTGCCGGTGGCCCCCGACACGATGACGTTCATCTTCGCCTGGACCAGGCCGGACAGGAGCAGGAGCATCTGCTCGTCCAGCGAGCCGAGGCCGATCATCTCGTGCAGGGTGAACGCGCGCGGGAAGCGGCGGATCGTGAGGGTGGCCCCGGTCAGGGACAGCGGCGGGATGATCACGTTGACGCGCTCGCCGCTGGGCAGGCGGGCGTCGACCATCGGGTTGGCCTCGTCCACGCGCCGGTTGACGGTGGAGACGATGCGCTCGATGGTCTGCATCAGCTGCTCGTGCGAGGCGAAGCGCAGCGGCAGCTGCTCGACCCGGCCGGCGCGCTCGACGAAGATCTGGTCCGGGCCGTTGACCATGATCTCGGAGATCGACGCGTCCTCGAGGAGCGGTTCGAGCACACCGAGACCGAGCGCCTCGTCCACGACCCGGCGGATCAGCTGCGCCCGCTCGACGGTGGAGAGGACGGGCCCCTCGCGGCTGATGATGTGCCCGAGTACGCGCTCCAGCCGGGCCCGGCGCTCGGCGGGCGCGAGCGCGGACATCTCGGCGAGGTCGATCTCCTCCAGCAGCTTCGCCCGGTACGCGGAGACCAGCCGGCCGTCCTCGCGGGGACTGTGCCGGTCGTCGGGGGTGTTGACCCGGGAACGCAGGCTCATGGTCCGGTCACCTTCGGGTCGTCGTTGGGCATGATGGCAGTTGCCCTGGCCGGGTCGATGGACAGGCCCGGCACGATGGACTTGATCGGGATGCTGACCTTCGCGGTGACCGCGTCGGGGACCGAGGACACGTCGATCGTCGCGTCGAGGCCGGAGCTGATGGCCGCCATGCCCGCCGCCGACCCGGCGCCCGGGTTGCGGGCCTCCACGCGTGCGGCCGTCCGGGCAGCGGTCTCGGCCTGCTGGTGGACGTAGCCGACCCAGCCGAGCTGGATCCCGCAGAGCGCGACGAACAGCAGGATCGGGATGAAGCCGATGTACTCCAGGGCCACTTGGCCCCGGTCCCGGTCTCGTTCCACCTCAGTCCTCCTCTTCCTTCGCGGAGCCGCCCTCGCCCGTGATCGGGGTGCCGATGTCGAGGCCCGGGAAGAAGACCGGGAGGTTGAGCTTCACGGTCGCCTTGTAGACGTCGCCCGACTCGCGGCAGTCCACGCTCATGTTCCAGGCGCCCCCGACATGCCGCCGCGCCGCGGCATCGCAGGCCCCGCCCCCGTGCACCGCCCCCACCCGCGCCGCCTCGTCCGCCGCGTTGCCCGCCAGGGAGAAGGCGTACCCGATCAGTACGCACTCCCACACCGCCGCCACGAGCAGCAGGATCAGCGGCACCATGCCGACGAACTCGACCGCCACCTGGCCGCGGTCTCCCCGGGCGGCGCGGGCGGCGCGGACGGGTCTGCGCGCGGGCATGCGTCAGCCCTCCCGGCCGCGGCGCAGCCAGGGGCCCGCCGCGCCCCGGTCGCCGCCCCGCAGGCGCGCCACCGGGCCGGGGGCCCGTACGGCCAGGGCCGCGCCCGGGGTTCCCGAGGCGGCGGCTGCGGGCTCTGCCGTGGACGGGGGCGAAAGCAGGCCGAGTTCGCCCGCCAGCGTCCACAGCGCCTGCTTCACGCTGGAGCGGTTGTCGAGGTCCTGCACCCGTCCCGCGTCCACGACCGCCTGGAGCTCCTTGAAGGCCGCCGGCACCGGGGTCCGGGTGGCCCGGGTCTTCGTGATCTTCTCGATGAGCGCGGGCTGGATCTCCGTGTGCTTGCTCCAGCGGTTGACCACCATCGCGGTGTCCTCCGCCTTGCGGACCTGGAGCCGCTCCCACATCCGGACCAGCCGCTTGGCCGCCCGTACGGAGACCACGTCCGGGGTGGTGACCAGGACCGCCACGTCCGCCATCTCCACCGCCGCCGCGTTCGCGCCCGTCACCTGGGTGCCGCAGTCGATGACGACCAGCTCGTACCGGCTGCGCAGGGCTCCGACGATGTGCCGGGCGGCGCGTTCGTCGACCTCCTCGCCGCGCTCGCCGTCCGCCGGGGCCAGCAGCAGTGCCAGCCCGGTCCGGTCGTCGTACACCGCGTCCTGGAGCACCCGCGGCGAGATGTCCTGGATCCCGGCGAGGTCGGCGATGGAGCGCCGGAACTGCACGTCGAGGTACGAGCCGACGTCGCCGGCCTGGAGGTCCATGTCGACCAGGGCGGTACGCCGCCCCGAGGCGGCCGCGGCCAGCGCGAACTGCACGGCGGTGAAGGTGGTGCCGACGCCGCCCTTGGCCCCGGTGACGGTGACCACCTTGCCGCCGGGGCCGGTGAACACGTCGGCCCCCCGGCCCAGGTGGCGGCGTACGCCCACGGACCACTGGGCGGCGGCCTGGACACGGGCGGCGAGTTCCTCGTATGCGAGCGGCAGCCCGATCAGACCCCGGGCGCCGGAGTCCATGGCGGCGGAGAACAGCGCCGGGCCCGCGTCCGAGGACACCAGCACCACGCCCACCGCCGGGAAGCGGAGTGCGACCTCACGGATGAGGTCGAGCGCGGGCACCGGGCCGATCCGCTCGTGGACGACGACCACTTCGGGCAGTTCGTCGATGGACTCGGCGGCCAGCCGCCCCAGGGTGTCCAGCAGCGAGGTGGAGTCGGGGACCGGGGCGCCCGGCTCGGCGGCCGGGAGCTGGCTGAGGAGGGTGGAGATGGCGCGGGCGGCGTCCGGGTCGCCGGCCGCGGGGAGGATTCGGGTGGTCATCCGGGCCTCACTTGTCCCCGTCGAGGGTGTACGTACGGTCGCCCGCGCCGGGCGCGGAGTCGGTGCCGGGGGCCACCAGGGCCAGGCGTACGTGCTCCGCGAAGGACTCGGCGTACGCGACGCGCTGGGTGTCCTTGGTGTTCAGGGCGAAGGTGATCGGGACCGCCTCGGCGGGGCCCTTCTTGTCGCTGTCCTTGTCGAGGGCGGTGAGCTTGCCGACGTTCAGGACGCGCGCGTTGGCCACGATGATCACCGAGCGGGAGGGCTCGGTGTCCTTGGCGCCCTTGAAGGTGGCGATGATGTTGACCTTGGCCCCGGAGTAGATCTTGCCGGCCACGCCGGTCGACGCGTCGATCATGATGGCGATCTCCTGCTCCCCGGGCTGGAGCTGCGGCTTGTCGACGAACATGCCCGCCTGGAGCAGTGAGCCCTTGCGCAGGGTGGTGAGCGTGATCTTGTCCTTGAGCTGCCCGAGGTCGGTGACGGCGGTGTCGGACAGCCAGCGCTCGGGGATCGAGACTTCCTCGAACTGCCCCGCCGACAGCGGGCTGTACGGCGCGATGTCGCCCTTGGCGCGGTACGCGACGACCTCGGCCCCGACCTTGGAATTGACGTCGCCGATCACCACGAGGACCCCGCCGAACGCCGCGAGGGCGCACAGGACCGACAGGAGCAGCAGGATGACGCCGCGGCGCTGGCGTGAGTTCATGGGCCGTACTACCTCGCCGTTCTTCGTTCGTTCGGGCCGGTCAGTGTCTTGGTCTGAAGGAGCCGGGAGAGCCGGAGAACGCCGGGGGTGCCGTCCGGCGCCCGTCCTCGGCCGGCGGCGGTGCGGCCAGCGGCGCGGCGCAGAAACCGCAGCGGTCGCCGATGAGCTCGAGGCCGCACCAGTGGCACTGCTCGCGCCGGACGGAGGCGACGAGCTGGTACAGCACGGACGGGTCCGGGATGGCGGCCGCGAACTCCACGAGCTTCGTCGTGGCCCACCAGATCGGCGAGTCGGCCGGGAGCGGGTTCTCCATCACGCCCTGGACCTGCCAGGCGGGGGCGAGTTCGGCCGCCACCCAGTCGGAGGCGAGCTGGCCGCGGGCGAAGGTGAGGTGGGTGGTGAAACCGGGACCGGGCGGCAGCCCGGCGCCCGCTGCGCCCCCGGAGCGCCCGCCCCCGCCGTGTCCGCCGCGCCCGCCGTGTCCGCCACGCCCGCCATTGGCCTTGCCGCCGGAGCCGCTCAGCCTGACCAGGTGCGGGGTCGGGTGGGCCAGTACGGCGAACTGCGCGTTCGGCGACCACGACCGCGCGTGGGCCTTGAGGCCGACCGCGACCCGGTCCAGTTTGGCGACCGAGCCCAGCAGGGCCCCCGCGTGGATGTAGTGGGACAGCAGCCGGGCCGCGGAGGCGATGACCCCGGGGCTGAAGTCACAGACGCTGAGCTGGCGCAGCTGACGTACCAGCAGGGCCGTGGCCAGCGGGGGCAGATCGAGGTCGAGGAGCGCGATCCGGTCGGTCTCCAGGATGGCCCGCACCGTGTGCAGCCGCTGGATCGTCGCCGTCGGCAGCCAGGGCGGTACGAAGACCACGAGGTGGCCGTGGCGCTCCAGCAGGGCGCTCGTCTCGGCGAGCGCGCCCGCCAGGTCGAGCTGTCCCGGCGGGTGCAGTACGACGGCCGGCGGTGTGTGCCGGTCAGGGGCCGGCAGCACCAGATCGGCGCTGGTGACGGCAATGGCGGTCGGCACGCGAATCCCCCTGTTCACCCCGTACGCCCCATACGTCGGCGCCGCCGTCGCGTACGCGCACCCCTGCGCGACCGCAAACGATCGGCGCCCTTCCCCCTTGCCCCAGCACCATATCCGCGTCGTCCCTGGCAGGGCAGGGCCTTGGGAATTCCCGTGCTGCAGGCACCTGTCACAGGTGGCGGGAAACCCGGACAACCGGGATCGGACGCCCGATCAATTCAAGCCACATTGCAAAGAGTCTTGACACGGAGATTGGTCTGGACCAACTTGGGGCCAACACGTTGACGGGTTCCCCCACTTACGCCCGAAGGCGTTCCTCCGCTTGCCCTCCGCCTGTTCCACCACCCCCTTCACATCCCCTTCTCCCCCCACGGAGACCACGTGAACCGCATACGCTCGCTCGCCCTCCTGGGCGCCGCCACCCTCACCGCCGGCGGCCTGACCGCCCTCGCCACGGGCACCGCGCAGGCCGCGGACGTCAACGTCGCCCGCAACGGAGGCTTCGAGTCCGGGCTCGCCAACTGGAGCTGCAGCTCCGGGAGCGGCGCCGCCGTGTCCTCGCCCGTGTACGCCGGGGCCGGCGCCCTCAAGGGCACCCCCGCGGGCCAGGACAACGCACAGTGCAGTCAGACCGTCACGGTCAAGCCGAACTCGACGTACACGCTGAGCGAGCAGGTGCAGGGCTCCTACGTGTACCTCGGCGCGACCGGGACGGGCACGCAGGACGTGTCCACCTGGACCCCCGGCTCGGGCGGCGGCTGGCAGAAGCTGTCGACCACCTTCACCACCGGCCCGAACACCACCCAGGTCACCGTGTGGACGCACGGCTGGTACGGGCAGGCCGCCTATGTCGTCGACGACTTCAGCGTCTTCGGCCCGGACGGGGGCGGCGGCACCGACCCCGGCCCGTCCGTGCCCGGCGCCCCGGCCGGGACCGCCGTTTCCGGCCAGAGCGCGAACGGGCTCACCCTTTCGTGGAACGCGGTCAGCGGGGCGACCGGCTACTACGTCCATCAGGACGGTGCCCGGGTCAAGACCGTGTCCGGCTCCCCCGCCCAGATCACCGGGCTCGCCGCCGCCACCTCGTACTCGTTCCAGGTGAGCGCGTACAACGCGGCCGGCGAGGGCCCGAAGTCGGCGGCGGTGACCGGCACGACGACCGGTGGCGGGAACCCGAACCCGAACCCCTCGGTCCCCAAGCACGCACTGACCGGCTACTGGCAGAACTTCAACAACGGCGCGACCGTCCAGAAGATCTCGGACGTCTCGTCCCAGTACGACATCATCGCCGTCTCCTTCGCCGACGCCACGACCACGCCCGGGGCCATCACCTTCAACCTCGACTCGGCCGGTCTCGGCGGCTACACGGTCGCGCAGTTCAAGGCGGACGTCGCCGCGAAGAAGGCGGCCGGCAAGTCGGTCATCCTCTCCATCGGCGGCGAGCGGGGCACCATCTCGGTGGGCGACTCGGCCTCCGCGAACAACCTGGCGAACTCGGCCTACGCGCTGATGCAGGAGTACGGCTTCAGCGGGATCGACATCGACCTGGAGAACGGCCTCAACCCGACCTACATGACGCAGGCGCTGCGCTCGCTGTCCGCCAAGGCCGGCTCCTCGCTCGTCATCACGATGGCCCCGCAGACCATCGACATGCAGTCGACGGCGGGCGGCTACTTCAAGACGGCGCTGAACATCAAGGACATCCTCACCGTCGTCAACATGCAGTACTACAACAGCGGCTCGATGAACGGCTGCGACGGCAAGGTCTACGCGCAGGGCTCGGTGGACTTCCTGACCGCGCTGGCCTGCATCCAGCTCGAGGGCGGCCTCGACCCCTCGCAGGTGGGCATCGGCGTACCGGCCTCGCCGAGCGGCGCGGGCAGCGGGTACGTCTCCCCGACCATCGTGAACAACGCCCTGGACTGCCTGGCCAGGGGCACGAACTGCGGATCCTTCAAGCCCTCGAAGACGTACCCGGGGCTGCGCGGCGCGATGACCTGGTCGACCAACTGGGACGCCAAGGCGGGTAGCGCTTGGTCCAACTCGGTGGGTCCGAAGGTTCACAGCCTGCCCTAGGCGGTACGTGTGGGGTGGCCGTCCCGGCAGATTTGGCCGGAATGCAGTTCTTGACCAGGACATGCCACAAGAGCACGCTGTGCGCGTCCGCACGGCTACCCCCACACTCCCACCCAGGAGAACGCATGCGGCTCCACACCCGACGCAGGGCCGCCGTCACGGCGGCCCTGCTCGCTCTCGCGCTCGGCGCACCCGCCTACGGCATGAGCGCGACGGCGGCCCCACCGCCCACACCGTCGAACGCAACCCAGTCCACCGAAGACGACGCGATCGTCCAGTACGAGGTCAAGGGCCCGTCCACGGCCGCCGAGCGAACTGCCCTGCTCCGTACGGGCGTCTCGATCGACGAGGTCGACGCCCGCTCGGTCGTCGTCAGCGCCGACCCCGTGCAGGCCAAGGAGCTGCGGGCGCTCGGTTACAAGCTGACCGCGCTCCCCGGGCCGCCGGACCGCTCCGAACGGGGGGTCGCGGCGAGCCCGATGGACTTCCCGTCCAAGGACTCGATGTACCACAACTACGCCGAGGCGAACACGGAGATCGACCAGCGCATCGCGCAGTACCCCTCGATCATGAGCAAGAAGGTGATCGGGAAGTCGTACCAGGGCCGGGACATCGTCGCCATCAAGATCAGCGACAACGTCGCGACCGACGAGAACGAGCCCGAGGTGCTCTTCACGCACCACCAGCACGCCCGCGAGCACCTGACCGTCGAGATGGCGCTCTACCTGCTCAAGGAGTTCGGCTCCAAGTACGGCACCGACACACGGATCACCAACATGGTCAACGGCCGCGAGATCTGGATCGTGCCGGACCTCAACCCGGACGGCGGCGAGTACGACATCGCGACCGGCTCCTACCGCTCCTGGCGCAAGAACCGGCAGCCGAACTCGGGCTCCTCGTACGTCGGCACCGACCTGAACCGGAACTGGAACTACAAGTGGGGCTGCTGCGGCGGCTCCAGCGGCAGCAAGAGCTCCGAGACCTACCGCGGTGCGGCCGCCGAGTCGGGTCCCGAGGTGAAGGTGGTCTCGGACTTCGTCCGCAGCCGGGTGGTCGGCGGCAAGCAGCAGATCACCGCCGCCATCGACTTCCACACGTACAGCGAGCTGGTGCTCTGGCCGTTCGGGTGGACGTACAACGACACGGCGCCGGGCCTGACGGCCGACGACCTCGCCGTGTACAAGACCATCGGCACGAGCATGGCCAACAGCAACGGCTACACGCCGGAGCAGTCGAGCGACCTGTACATCACGGACGGGACGATCGACGACTGGCTGTGGGGCAACCAGAAGATCTTCGCCTACACCTTCGAGATGTACCCGTCCGACACGGGTGGCGGGGGCGGCTTCTACCCGCCGGACGAGGTGATCGACCGCGAGACGGCACGCAACCGCGACGCCGTCCTGCAACTGCTGGAGAACGCGGACTGCATGTACCGCTCGATCGGCAAGCAGTCGCAGTACTGCACGTGACGGACAGGTGATCCCGGGGCGCCCTACCGCCAGGGGGGCGCCCCTCTCAGTGCTCGGACGGTCCGCTCGGGAGGGCGGGCGCAGGCTGCGCCGCGGCCCGGAGGAACTTGCGCGTGAACTCGACGTCCGGGTGCGCGGAGCCGAGCACCCGGACGCGCGCGTGGTGGACCTCTTCGAGGAGCGGCCGGGCCGCATCCTTGCCGTCGAGTTCCAGCACCGCGACGGCGACAGCCATCCGGGTCAGCAGCGTGTGGGGGTGTTCGGCCCCCAGCACCCGGGTCCGCGCCGCCCGCACGTCCTCGAACAGCGCTCTGGCCGCCGGCAGGTCCCAGCGCGTGGTCACGACGGCGAGGTTGTGGCTGATGTCCAGAGTGAGGTGGTGCTCGGGGCCCAGGGCTTGCCTGGCGCGCCGGTACACCTCGCCGAACATCTCCTCGGCGGCGAGCGCGTCGCTGCTCGCCCGGACGATGGCCAGCATATTGCCGACGGAGAGGCTGTCGGGATGGTCCGCGCCGAGGACGCGCACGGCTTCGGCGTACGCGTCCTCGGCCAGTTCGAGCGCGCGGTTCGCGTCTCGGTCGGCCAGGACGAGCCGGGCGTGCAGACCCTGCGCGTACAGGGTCAGCGGGTGCGCCCGGCCGAGGTGCTCGGTCGCGTCGGCGACGAGACCGTCCAGCAGCCTGCGGCTGTGCGCGCGCCGTGCGCCTGCCCAGAGCGACTGAGCCTCGTAGAGCCGGGCGGCCATCACCACGGGGTGGTGCTCCGCATACTCCGCCACGAGGTCGGGCAGCAGGCGCAGGAGCCGGTCCCCGGCCTCGTCTGCCTCGCCGGCCAACAGGGCCGTGCGGACCCCGCCGAGCCGGGCGAGCAGGGTGATCCGGTCGTCCGAGCCGTCGCGGGCGAGCTCGCGGAAGAGCCTGCGCCCCTGCGCCGGGTCGCCCCCGGCCGTCGTCCAGGCGGCCAGCCGGAGGGCGGCGAGCCGGCTGAGGGCGTGCTCCTCGCCGAGGACCTCGCGGCAGTCGGCCAGCAGGGCGGCGGTCAGGTCCCTCGCCGTGCGCGGATTCCCCGCCTCCCCGGTCCAGTACGCGGCCACGTGCCGGGCGGCGAGCACTCCCGGATCCTGCGGCCCGCGCGTCCCTTCGGTGCAGCGCAGGAGTTCACACGCGACGTCGTGGGCCTGGCGGTACATGCCCAGGGCCGCGAGTTCACTGATGACGGCGGCCATCCGGGACGGGCGCCGGTCCTTCAGCCAGGCGGTCTCGGTCCCGGCGCCCAGACCGAGTTTCTCCAGGGCACCGTCCCAGCCGAAGGCCCCCTCGGTTCCCGTGACCGGCGGCGGCGAGGCGGCGCCGCGGTGCTTGTCGTCGAGCGCCCACCAGCGGCCCTGCCAGCCCGCCCGATCAAGCCAGGGGGCGGCGGACGGATGGTCGTCCGCGGTGTGCGCGAGCAGGATCGCGACCAGGACCGCGAGCTGCCCGCTGCATTCCCTCCCGGCCCTCGTCTCCGCCTTGCTCAGCAGGTCGGACACGGTCGACTTGGGCAGGCAGGCACCCAGCGCCTCGGCCGCGTCCGCGATCTGCTTGTAGCTCATCCCGGCGGCTTCCTTCAAGGACCGCAGATCCGAACGGAATTGGCTCCACGAGTCGTTCATGGGCCGATTTTCCCGGACGTCCGGACGGTACGGGCCGTTTCCGGGACGCTCACGGCGGCGTCCGGGACGCAGCCGGACCTTCCCGGAATCCGCAGGGCCGAGCCCGCACGTGTTGACCTGGGGTTCCACGGCCGGGGACGAGCCACGGCCGTGACGTGAAGGAGCCCGGCCATGCCCGTTTCCCCGAACCCGTCTGGGTCCAAGTCCAAGTCCAGGCCGGGTGCTGCCACACGCCCGCGCCGCCCCTACTTCGAGCTGCGCGTCGGCGACTTCGAGATGAGCCTGGAACGGCGGCCGGCCCGGCTGATCGGTTGGGTGGGGTCCGCGCTCGTCTCTGCGGGCGGGGTGTGGGTGGGCGTCAACTGGCCTTTCTGAGGCCCGGTCAGCCGAGGACGGCGAGGGCGTCGATCTCGATGAGGAGGCCCGCGGGCAGGCCGACGTACACGGTGGTGCGGGCGGCCGGGGCCTCCTTGAGGTCCTGCTCCTCGAAGTAGGCGTTGTAGAGGGCGTTCATCTCGGCGAAGTGCCCGGTGTCGGTGAGGTACACCCGGATCATCATCACGTCGTCCCAGCCCGCGCCGCCGGCCTCCAGTACGGAGCGGACGTTCTCCAGCGTCTGGAGGGTCTGCTCGCGCAGCGTCGGCCCGGCCGGGGTGGGCGCCCGGCCGTCCACGTGCGGGAGGAAGCCGACCTGGCCGGCGACCTGGAGGATGTTCCCCTTGCGCACGCCGTGCGAGAACTTCGCGGGCGGGGTGGTGTGGGTGTCCGGCGTGATGGCGGTCTTCTCGGTCACGGAGTGTCCTCGCTGTTCTCTGGGGAGCCGGGGTTCTGCGGGGAGCCGGAGTACTCCCGGCTGACGGTGTCGGCGGTACGCAGGACCAGGGGCAGCAGTTCGAGCAGCCCCTCGGCAGGGACGACCACGCCGGGAGCCGAGACGGACAGCGCGGCGACGACCCGCCCGTCCGGGCCGTACACGGGCGCGCCGACGCAGTTGATCGACTCCTCGTGCCCGCCCAGGTCGGTGGCCCAGCCCTGTTCCCGTACGAGGTCCAGCTCGCGCAGGAAGGCCTGCGCGTCGGGGGTGGAGCGGGCGGTGTAGCGGGGGTAGTCGATGCGCTCGGCGAGGCTGCGCCGCTCGGCCTCGGGAAGGTCGGCGAGCAGCAGCTTCGCGACGGCGGCGACGGTGAGCGGGACGGGCTTGCCGATGCGGGAGTACATCCGGACGGGGTAGCGGCTGTCCACCTTGTCGACGTAGACCACCTCGTCGTCCTGGTGGAGGGCGAGGTGCACGGTGTGCCCGGTCAGCCGGTTCAGCTCGACGAGGTGGGGGTGGGCGACGGCGCGGACGTCCAGGTTCTCCAGGGCCTGCCCGGCCAGCGCGAAGAGCTGCGCGCCGAGGCGGTAGCGGCCGTCGGGCTGGCGGTAGACGAAGCCGTGCTCGTGCAGGGTGCGCAGCAGGCGCAGGGCCGTGCTCTTGTGCACGCCGAGCTCCTCGGCCACCGCGCCGAGCCCCGCCGCCCCCTTCGCGAGCAGCGGCAGGATCCGCAGCGCCCGCTCCACCGACTGACTCACGCCATGCCCTTCCTTCCGTCCGTCCGTTCGTCCGTCCGCTACGGAACCCGAGACACATGGCGGGACGTTGACCCTTCACCACCTGGGATGTTAGACACCCATAGGCACAGCACGCAACGAGCGTTGCATCTCATGCAACGCGAGGAGGAATCCGCATGGGCACCGAAGCAGTCCGCCGGCTCGCCGACGAACCGGTCGACCACCGGTTCAAGGGGCTGCCGCCCGACGCGGAGCGGGCGAAGCTCACCGTGGGCCGGCTGGCCGCCGAGAAGCGGGACCTCTACACCGGCGGCTTCACCACCCCCGTCCTCACGCTCGACGCCGACGCGCTGGAGCACAACCTCACCGCCCTCGGCACGTACGCCGCCCGCCACGGCCTCGCCTTCGCCCCGCACGGCAAGACCTGCATGGCACCGCAGCTCTTCCAGCGCCAGCTCGACCACGGCGCCTGGGGCATCACCGCCGCCGTCCCCCACCAGGCCCGCGTCTACCGTGCCTTCGGCATCCAGCGGATCTTCCTGGCCAACGAGCTCGTCGACCCGGCCGCCCTGCAGTGGGTGGCCGCCGAGCTCGCCGCCGACCCCGGCTTCCGCTTCGTCTGCTACGTCGACTCCGTGCGCGGGGTCCAGCTCATGGACCGGGCGCTCCAGGGCCAGGACCAGGTCGTCGACGTCGTCGTCGAACTCGGCGCCGGCGAGGGCGCCCGCACCGGCGCGCGGACCGACGAGGACTGCCGGGCCGTCGCCGACGCCGTGGCCGAGGCCGCCACCCTGCGCCTCGTCGGCATCGCCGGGTACGAGGCCGAGGTCCCCGGCGCCGACCCGGACTCCGTCCACGCGTACCTGCGCCGGCTCACCGCGCTCGCCGTCGAGTTCGACCGGGCCGGGCGGTTCGCCGCCGACCTCGGCGAGATCGTCGTCAGCGCCGGCGGCTCCGCCTGGTTCGACGCCGTCGCCGACGTGTTCGCCGAGCTCCCGGAGCTGTCCCGGCCCGTGCTGCGGCTGCTGCGCTCCGGCGCGTACGTCTCCCACGACCACGGCTGGTACACCCGCCTCACCCCCTTCAACCGGGTCCCGGAGGAGGGCGGCCTGCGCCCCGCCTTCCGGCTCTGGACGCAGGTCGTCTCCCGCCCCTCCCCCACCCAGGCCTTCGTCAACGCCGGCAAGCGCGACATCGCGTACGACCTCGGCCTGCCCGAGGCCGAGCTGGTGCGCGACGCCCTGACCGGCGAGGAGCGCCCGGCCACCGGCGTCCGCGTGGTCAAACTGTCCGACCAGCACGCCTGGCTGGAGACCGACTCCGCCGACGACGTGAACGTCGGCGACTGGGTGGCGCTCGGCATGTCCCACCCCTGCACGATCTTCGAGAAGTGGCCGCTGATCCCGGTCGTCGCGGCCGACGGCACGGTCACCGACTACGTCCGCACCTTCTTCTAGCCGCGCCGGTGGACCTGGTCATCCGCGGGGCCCGCGTCGTCGACGGCACGGGCGGGCCCTCGTACACCGCCGACGTGGGCGTGCACGAGGGCCGGATCGCCGAGATCGGCCGGATCCGCTCCGGCGGCCGGCACACCGTCGACGCGCACGGCCTCGCGCTGGCCCCCGGGTTCGTCGACATGCACGCCCACAGCGACCTCGCCCTGCTCCGCGACCCGGACCACAGCGCCAAGGCCGCCCAGGGCGTGACCCTCGAGGTCCTCGGCCAGGACGGGCTCTCGTACGCGCCCGTCGACGACCGCACCCTGGCGGAGGTGCGGGCCGCCATCACCGGCTGGAACGGCGCGGGCGAGGACATCGAGTTCGGCTGGCGGGACGTGGGCGGGTACCTGGACCGGCTCGACCGCACCGGCATCGCCGTCAACGCCGCGTACCTCGTCCCGCAGGGCACCGTCCGCGCGTACGCCCTGGGCTGGGACGACCGCCCGGCCACCCCCGCCGAGCTCGACCGGATGCGTACGCTCGTCGCCGAGAGCCTCGCGCAGGGCGCGGTCGGCCTGTCCTCCGGGCTCACCTACACCCCCGGCATGTACGCGTCCGGCGCCGAACTGACCGAGCTGTGCCGGGTGGTGGCCGCGTACGGCGGCTACTACTGCCCGCACCACCGCTCGTACGGGCGCGGCGCGCTCGGCGCGTACGCAGAGATGGTCGAGCTGAGCCGGGAGGCCGGCTGCGCGCTCCATCTCGCGCACGCCACCATGAACTTCGCGGAGAACGAGGGCCGGGCGGGCGCACTCCTCGCCCTCCTCGACGACGCCCTCGCCGCCGGGGCCGACATCACCCTCGACTCGTACCCCTACACCCCGGGCTGCACCACGCTCGTCGCGCTCCTGCCCAGCTGGGCGGGCGAGGGCGGGCCGGACGCGGTCCTCGCCCGGCTGCGCGACGACGCCGAGGCCGAGCGGATCCGGTACGCGCTGGAGGTGACCGGGGCCGACGGCTGCCACGGCGTCCCGGTCGACTGGGCGACGATCGAGATCTCGGGGACGGCGGACCCCGCCCACGGGGCGTACGTCGGCACGCGCCTGCGGGACTGGGACGCCGCCCGGAAGCTGCTGGTGGAGGACCGGCTGGGGCCGACGATCCTCCAGCACGTCGGCCACGAGGCGAACGTCCGGGCGATCATGCGCCACCGGGTCCACACCGGCGGCTCCGACGGCATCCTCCAGGGCGCGAAACCGCATCCGCGGGCATACGGCACCTTCCCGCACTACCTCGGGCGCTATGTGCGCGAGCTCCGCGTGCTCTCGCTGGAGGAGTGCGTGGCCCACTTGTCCGGCCGCCCGGCGGCCCGACTGCGGCTGCCCGACCGGGGCCTGGTGCGCACCGGCTACCGCGCCGATCTCGTCCTGTTCGACCCGGACACGGTCGCGGCCGGGTCGACGTACGAGAACCCGCGCGCGCTGCCGGCCGGCATCCCGCACGTGCTGATCGACGGCCGGTTCGTGATGCGGGACGGGCGCAGGACGGACGTCCTGGCCGGCCGGTCGGTCCGCAGGACGCCGTACCACGGGCGCTGAGACCTCGAGGCCGTTGAGCCCGCCGGGGGTTCGGGCCGTCCGCCTACGATGGGCGGCATGCTCGCCTTCGTCCCCGCCGCGCTGTTCTTCGTCCTCTTCTGCGTGAGCGTGCGGGAGGACCGCCGGCGCTTCCGGAACGCGGTCCTGCTGGGCCTCACCCTGATGTCCGGGTCGACGGGCCTGCTGTTCCAGATACCTGAACTGCCGTCACCTCTGGACGGGATCGCGGTCCTGCTGGTGCTGCTCGTGCCGACGGTCGGCACGCTCGTACTCGGCGGCTATCTGATCCGCAACGGCCTGACGATGATCCGCAAGGAGGGCCGCAGCCCGACCAACATGCTGTCCATGGCGGCGGGCATCGGGATCTTCGCGCTGATCGCGCTGGTCCTCGGGGTGGCCGGCCAGGGCTCGCGCGTCGTGGACACGATGGTGGCGGGCCTGGTCATGCTCGTCGGCTACGTCTCCTTCCTCTTCCTCTGCTTCCTCGCGTACGCCTTCCTCTACGGGCGGATCACGGTGCGCGGCGACGTCGACTACGTGGTGATGCTGGGCTCCGGTCTCATCTGCGGCGAGCGGGTGCCGCCGCTGCTGGCGTCCCGGCTGGAGAAGGGCCGGCAGATCCACGCCGCCCAGGTGGCCCGCGGCGGCCGGGTGCCGCTGCTGCTGGTCTCGGGCGGGCAGGGGACGGACGAGAGGCTGTCGGAGGCGCGGGCGATGGCCGACTGGCTGATCGCGCAGGGCGTCCCGGAGGAGCAGATACGGCTCGAGGACCGCTCCCGTACGACGAGGGAGAACCTCGCCTTCAGCCGCACGATCATGGTCGATGCGGACCCCGGCTACCGCTGCGTGGTCGTCACCAACAACTTCCACGCCTTCCGGGCCGCGATGACGGCCCGCAGGGCCGGGGTCAACGGGCAGGTGCTGGGTTCCCCGACGGCCACGTACTTCTGGCCGAGCGCCACCCTCCGCGAGTTCGTCGCGGTGTTCTGGGAGCACCGGGCGGTCAACCTGAGCATCTGTGCCTCGATAGTCGCCCTGACGGCCTTTGCGGCGGTCGCCTCGGCGTGACGGCGCGGGCCCGGGGCCCTGCAGGTGCGTTCTTGGCGATGTCGCCGGACTATGAGGGGATCGGGGGGCATTCCGAGGAGGTAACCGATGGACAGTGAATCGGACCAGCAGCCCAAGCAGCCGGCCAAGCTCTTCAGCGGCGGGGAACGGCCGTACGACCCCGAGGACCTCGTGATGGTGCAAGGCATGGAGCCGACTCCGGAGCGGCTCGAGAAGGCGCGCCAGCTGATCGAGAAGGAGGGCCCGTCGGTCATCGAGCGCTACCTCCCGTAGCGCGGGCGGTCGCGCGGCACGAAAGCTGCTGGTGGCCCCGGTCCGGGGGCCGCGCCCCCGGACCGGGGCCACACGTCGGCTGCGCCGGCCGAGGCCGACCGCATCCAGAATCGGTGAAGGATCGTTAAGCCTCGCGGGGGCCCTGACTCGGAGGCACCGCCATGCAGACGCTCACCATCGACTGGAACCACCCCACCGACCCGAAGCCCGGCCGCGAACGGGACCACGTACGGGATTACGTGACGACCGGCGGACTCGACGGCCATCTCTGGCACGGGGTCCCCACGCTCCTGCTCACCACGGTCGACCGCACCACGGGCCGGACCGCCCGGACCCCGCTGATCTACGTCGAGGACGCGGGCCGCCACATCGTGCTCGCGGCCGACTGGGGCGCCCCGGAGCACCCGGCCTGGTACCGGAACCTGGCCGCCCACCCGGAGGTCCGCCTCCAGGTCGGCCCGGCCGTCTTCCAGGCCGCGGCCCGTACGGCCTGCCCGATCGAGCGGGAGGTCTACTGGCCCGCCATGACGGCCCTGTGGCCCCTCTTCGACGACTACCGGACGGCGGCGGCGCCCCGCGAGATCCCCCTGGTCATCCTGGAGCCGGCCCCCGGCCGCTCCGCCTGACGCCGGCCCTCCGGATCACGCCCCGCGTCGGACCGGCCCGGAAGCCCGGCAGCCGGCCGGTCCGGCGCTCACCCGTGGTCGTAGACCGTCACGGGCACGTCCCGGGCGGACAGGGCCTGGGTGATCAGCGGTTCGATGCGGGGCCACTTGCCGCCGGCCAGGCCGCAGCCTATGCGGGGCATGTGGACCGAGGCGCCCCGTTCGAGCGCGTGGTCGGCGAGCGCCGCCAGGCAGCGTTCCACGGCGTCGTAGCGGATCGGCGGGCCGCCGCTGCCCGTGCGTATGCCGCGCTGGCCGACCATGTTGGCCACCCAGACGTCCGGCGCCACCTGGACCAGCTGGACCGCGCCCAGCCCGAAGTCGTTCCCGCTGCGGCCCCGGTGCCAGGCCCGGTACGCCTTCTCGGGCTCGGGCCAGCGTTTCGAGAGCGCCACCACGAAGCCCTTGCCCCAGCCGCCGATGTCGTTGCAGACGTGCGCGATGATCTTCGGCCCCTTGGCCTGCGGGCTGGTCGCGTCCCCCGCGATGATGCGCAGATGTTCCATGTTCCGCCCCTTTCCCCCACCCACGACGGTACGGGCGACCACTGACAATGCGGCGGCCTGCTCGTGCAGGGCACGGACCGCCTGCTCGAGCCCCGTCCGCGCGCCTCGAATCGACGAGCGTGACGAGCGCAACACCGCGGCTCCCCCGTCCCCGGCCCCCACCGATTCCGCAGGCCGGGACGCCGCGGCGCCGCCGTTTCCAAGGGGGGATCGCGCCATCACCGTCCCATCATGCGAAACGGGACATATCCCTCCCCTGTTCCTGTCCCGAATACCTCGGCGGACCGCCCGTACGGCCCGTAAGCTCCCGTCATGCAGGTGATCCAGTCAACGAAACTCGCCAATGTCTGCTACGAGATCCGCGGCCCCGTCCTCGAAGAGGCGATGCGGCTCGAAGCAGCAGGTCATCGCATCCTCAAGCTCAACACCGGCAACCCCGCGGCCTTCGGCTTCGAGTGCCCGCCGGAGATCCTTGAGGACATGCTCCGCAACCTGGGCAACGCCCACGGGTACGGGGACGCGAAGGGGCTGCTCTCCGCGCGCCGCGCGGTCATGCAGCACTACCAGACCAAGGGCATCGAGCTGGACGTCGAGGACATCTACCTCGGCAACGGCGTCTCCGAGCTGATCCAGATGTCGATGCAGGCGCTGCTCGACGACGGCGACGAGGTGCTCGTCCCCGCGCCGGACTACCCGCTGTGGACCGCCTCCGTGTCGCTGGCCGGCGGCACCGCCGTGCACTACCGCTGCGACGAGCAGTCCGACTGGATGCCGGACCTCGCCGACATCGAGCGCAAGATCACCGACCGCACCCGTGCGATGGTGATCATCAACCCGAACAACCCGACCGGCGCCGTCTACGACGACGAGATGCTGCGCGGCCTCACGGACATCGCGCGCCGCCACAACCTGATCGTCTGCTCCGACGAGATCTACGACCGGATCCTCTACGACGGCGCCACGCACACGAACACCGCCGCGATCGCCCCGGACCTGCTGACCCTCACGTTCAACGGGCTCTCCAAGAACTACCGCGTCGCCGGCTTCCGGTCCGGCTGGATGGCGGTCTGCGGCCCCAAGAAGCACGCCGCGTCGTACATCGAGGGCCTGACGATCCTCGCCAACATGCGGCTGTGCGCGAACATGCCCTCGCAGCACGCCGTCGCGACCGCCCTCGGCGGCCGGCAGTCGATCACGGACCTCGTCCTCCCGGGCGGGCGGCTGCTGGAGCAGCGCGACACGGCGTACGAGCTGCTGACGCAGATCCCCGGCATCACCTGCGTGAAGCCCAAGGGCGCGCTGTACCTCTTCCCGAAGCTCGACCCGGCCGTCTACAAGATCAAGGACGACCGCCAGCTGGTCCTCGACCTGCTGCGGGCCGAGAAGATCATGGTGGTGCACGGCACGGGCTTCAACTGGCCCGAGCCCGACCACTTCCGGATCGTGACGCTGCCGAACCCCAAGGATCTGGCGGACGCGGTGACCCGGATCGGCAAGTTCCTCGACGGATACGGCCAGCCCTAGGGAGTGTCGTCAAAGTCCCGTCTGGCTGGCGGAGCCACTTTGACGACACTCCCTAGCAAGCACGGGGCACTCGATGCCGGATCGAGCACAACTTTAGAACGGATCCAATGTAGGATGGCCTCCTGACCACGCAGGAGGCCCCCTCATGTACGAGCCGATCCGCACGAAGCCGGTCGTCCACCGTCTGGGCGGCCGCCACTCCGACGGCCACGCCGGCTATCCGCACAGCAGCCGCGCCGAAGCCCTGGACACCCAGCTCGCCGGGCACCTGGCGGCCCTGCTGACCGTCACCGACGAGCTCGGGCTCGACGGCGCCGCCGCCCGTATCGCCGCCCAGGTGACCCGGCTGCGCGGCGCCGAGCCCACCCGGGCGCCGCGCACCGACATCGCCGGGGCCGCCGAGCTCACCGCCCTGCACCAGCGGGCCCATGACCTCGCCGGCCGCGCGCTGGTCGTCGCCGCGTCCCGCGCCGACACCACCGTCGCGATCCTCGCCGCCGAGCGGATGGATGCGCACGCCGCCGCCCTGGCCTCGCAGAACCTGGCCGGCAGCCTCTGATCGGCCCCGGTCCGGGGCCGCGGAGGCTCCGGACCGGGCGCCACCGCCCTGGCCGGGCCGAGCCGTGTCCTGGCTCGGCCCGGCGGGCTGAATGGGGCCGGCAGGGCCGGGAGGCTAGCGGGTCGGCGTGAAGTCTGCGGCCGCGATGCCGCACCAGGGGGTTGTTGCCGGGGGCCAGAGAGGGCCCAGGGCCTCGGCGTGTTCCGTGGCGGACGGGGCTACGCCCGGGAGTTTCACCAGGGCCTGGGCCGGGCGGACGGCCGGGTCCGGATCCGCCGTTTCGCGGAACTCGACCGTGACCACGTACGCGCCGGTGCCCTCGGGGCGGCCCGTCACCTCCACCGTCGCCACCACGCGGCGGCTGCCGGGGTCGATCCGGCAGCCGGTGACCCGTACGTCCTCCACCGCCGGTCGCGGCGGCGCCGCGCCCGGCTCGCCGCTGGCCCAGACGTACAGGCCCAGCGGGGCGAACACCAGCAGGCCGGCCACGGCCGTCAGGCCGACCGCCCAGCCCTGCCACTTCAACGCGCTCACGCCCATGGGACGATCCTCCCGGCCTGCCGCCCCGCCTGCCAGCACCGGCCGATCCACACAGCATTTCGAAGTGGGACCGCCTGGACACCTGACGTTCATTCAACTTCACGCGGAATGTGGGTTTCCGCGAGCACTCTGCACCCGTGAGACGCATCCTAGGAATCGCCCTGGCGGTCCTCCTCCTCGGCGGCGTGGTCGCCGTCGCGCTCGCCGGAGGAGACAAGACCCCACCCACGGCAACGAAGACCGTGAAAGTCAAAGGCGTCATCGGATCCGAGAAGTCCGAATACTTCCGCGACCCTGACGTCGTCAAAGCCCTGGCCGACAAGGGCTACATCGTGAAGACCGAAACCTCCGGCTCCTGGGCGATGGACCAACTCGCCCTCAAGGAGTTCGACTTCGCCTTCCCCGGCAGCAGTGAGCCCGCCCCCGAGATCGAGGCCGCGGCCGGAGTCAAGGGCGCACAGACCACCAAGCCCTTCTTCTCCCCGCTCGTGGTCATCGCCCGCTCCAACGCCGCCAAGGTGCTCGCCGACAACAACCTCGCCAAGATGACCGGCAAGAACTCCGGGACCCTCCTCATGGGCCCCTACCTCAAGGCTGCCGGTGAGGACCGCAAGTGGCAGCAGCTGTCCGGCTCCGCCGCGTACGCCGAGCTGACCGGCACCGTGTTCATCAAGACCACCGATCCCGCCACCTCCAACTCCGGTGCGCTCTTCCTGGCCGCCACCTCGAACGTCGCCAACGGCAACAGCGTGGTCTCCGACCAGGCCGCGATCGACCGCACCGCGCCCCTGATGCAGAAGCTGATCTCCGTCCAGGGGGCACTGGAGCCGAGCACCGACGACCCCTTCCGGGCCTTCATCTCCGGCAGCGGCGAACCGCTCATCCTGGCGTACGAGTCCCAGGTGGCCTCCCTGCTCCAGCAGAAGCCGGAAACGGGTGCCGCCGACAACATGGTGGTGCTCTACCCGGACACCACGGTCAACTCCCCGCACACCTTCGTGCCGATCAGCGAGAACGCCAAGGAGCTCGGCTCCCTCCTCGCCAACGACCCGAAGCTGCGCGAGCTGGCCCTCCGGCACGGGTTCCGGCCGCAGAACGGCGTGCCCGAGTTCACCGCGGCAACCGCCGCACACGCCGCGTACCTCAACCCGGAGCTGACCGGCATCCACCAGGTCAGCGCACCGACCGTCAAGATCCTCATGGCGCTGGCCGCGCGCGCCAAGGGCTAGGGGGACCACGTACATGTCGTTGACACGACCCGATGACAGCACAGAGAGCCCGCTCGTCCTCACCGCCCCCGAGCCCGTCGCCCCCGTCAAGCGGGAGCAGGCCTCGGGCCTCGTACCGCTCCAGGACGGGGTGCGCGAGGAGATGGCCCGCCGGGCCGGGGAGTACGTCGGCTCGCTCGCCGGGATCGACGCCCGCTCCCCCGAGTTCGCGAGCCGCATCGGCGAGATCGCCGGGCTCGGCGCCGGCGACATCCGCAGCGCCGCCCAGCAGTCCAACCGGATGCTCGAGCGGGCCGTACGGTCCCTCGGCTCCGACGGGGGAGGCGACGCCCAGGCCCGCGTCGCGGGCTCCCTGGTCGAGCTGCGCCGCACCGTGGAGGACCTCGACCCGCGGGACACGCCCGCCAAGGGCGTCAAGGCGCTCCTCGCGAAGCTGCCCGGCGGCAACAAGTTCCGCGACCACGTGGCCAAGTACGCCTCCTCGCAGGCCACCCTCAACAAGATCGTGGGCGCGCTGCGCGGCGGCCAGGACGAGCTGCGCCGCGACAACGCGGCCCTGCACACCGAGCGGGCTCGCCTGTGGGAGACCATGGGCAAGCTCCAGGAGTACGCCGTCCTCACCGAGGCCCTCGACACGGCCGTCGAGCAGCGGATCACCGAGGCCGAGCACAGCGACCCGCCGGCGGCCGACGCGATGCGCGCCGACCTCCTCTTCCCGGTCCGGCAGAAGCACCAGGACCTGCTGACCCAGCTCGCGGTGTGCGCGCAGGGCTACCTGGCGATGGACGTGGTCCGGCGCAACAACGACGAGCTGATCAAGGGCGTCGACCGGGCCGCCACCACCACCGTGTCGGCGCTGCGGATCGCCGTGATGCTGGCTTCGGCCCTCGACAGCCAGCGCAAGGTGATCGAGCAGGTCAACACGTTGCGTACGACCACCGAGGACCTGATCCGCGGCAACGCGGAGATGCTGTCCACGCAGAGCGGGGAGATCCAGCGGATCGCCGCCGACCCGGCGGTCGGCGCGGAGACGCTGCGTACCGCCTTCGCGCAGATCTACCGGACGCTGGACGCGATCGACACGTTCAAGGTGCAGGCCACCGAGAACATGGCCGCCACCGTCGAGTCCCTGACCGGGGAACTGCAGACCGCCTCGGCCTACCTGGCCCGTACGCGCACGTCCGGTGCGCTGGAAGGCGGGGACCGATGAGTATCCGTGGCGTCCGTACCGCTTCGGCGCGCAGACGGCTCGCGGCGGCGGTCGCGCTGGCCGCGACCCTGCTGGGGGCCTCGGCCTGCACCTCCGACGGGCCCGCGAAGCCCGCCGAGTCGAAGTATCAGGAGGGCAAGCTGCGGGTGCTGGCCTCCAGTGAACTGGCCGACATGGAGCCGGTGCTGAAGGCCGCGAAGGCGGCGACCGGGGTCACCGTCGAGCTCACCTGGTCCGGCACCCTGGACGCGGTCGAGCAGGTCGCCTCCGGCAAGGCCGACGGCAAGTACGACGCGATCTGGCTGTCCTCCAACGACTATCTGCGGCTGCGCCCCGAGGCCGCCGGGAAGCTCAGCAGCGAGACTCCTGTGATGTCCTCGCCGGTCGCGCTCGGCGTACGGGCGGACGCGCTGGCCCGGCTCGGCTGGAAGCCGGAGGAGGTCACCTGGTCGGCGGTGCACGAGGCCGTCGCCGCCGGGAAGCTGTCGTACGGGATGACCGACCCGGTGCGCTCCAACTCCGGGTTCTCCGCGCTGATCTCGGTGGCCTCCGGGCTGTCGGGCGCGCAGGCGGCGCTGACCGACGCGGACGTGAAGACGGCCCAGCCCAAGCTGAAGGAGTTCTTCGCCGGGCAGAAGCTGACCTCGGGTTCCTCCGGCTGGCTGGCCACCGCGTACACCAAGCGCGGGGACGTGGACGCGCTGGTGAACTACGAGTCCGTGCTGCTGTCCATGAACCGGGACGCGAAGACGGACCTGACGGTGATCCGGCCGCGCGACGGGGTGGTCACCGCCCACTACCCGCTGACCCTGCTGACCTCGGCCCCGGCCGGGGCCCGCGAGTCGGGGCGGGCCCTGACCGACTATCTGAGCGGCGCCGAGGCGCAGAAGGCGATCACCGAGAAGACCCTCCGCCGGCCGGTCGCGGCCGGGGTGGCGCCCGCGGCCGGGCTGAACGCGGACAAGCGGCGCGAGCTGCCGTTCCCGGGCACCCGGTCGGTCGCCGACGGGCTGCTGGCCTCGTACGAGAACGAGCTGCGCCGGCCCTCGCGCACGGTGTACGTACTGGACACCTCGGGCTCGATGGAGGAGGAGGACCGCATCGGGCGGCTGCGGTCGGCGCTCACCGAGCTGACGGGCACGGGCGGTTCGGGGCCCGGGCAGCGGTTCCGGGACCGCGAGGAGGTGACACTCCTGCCGTTCGGCGACAAGGTGAAGAAGGTGCTGACGCACGTCGTCGAGCCGGGCAATCCCGGGCCCGCGCTGGATGCGATCCGAGGCGATGTGAAATCGCTCCGGCCGGAGGGGGGTACGGCCGTGTACGGCAGTCTGAAGGCGGCGTACGAGCACCTGGGGAAGGGCAACGCGGACGCGTTCACCTCGATCGTGCTGATGACGGACGGGCAGAGCGGCGACAAGGCGAAGGACTTCGACTCCTTCTACGCCGGGCTGCCGGACGCGCAGAAGCACACGCCGGTCTTCGCGGTGCTGTTCGGGGACTCGGACCGCAAGGAGCTGACCCACATCACCGAACTGACCGGCGGGCGGCTCTTCGACGCCACCGACGGCAACGGTTCGCTGGACGGAGCCTTCGAGGAGATCCGTGGCTACCAATAGATCCGGAGCTGCCGGGAGAGCCCTCGGCACGCGTCTTCTCGGTTACCTCGAGTCGAAGAAGAACCTGGCCGGGAGCGCCTGCGGGATCGCCGGGCTGGGCCTGACCCTCACCGGGGTCGCGGGCACGTACTGGCCGGTGGTCGTGGCCGGGCTGTACGGCGCGGGCGCGCTGATCGCCCCGCCGCAGCGGCCGGCGCCACCGGAGCCCGAGGGGCCCACCGAGCAGCTGAACGGCGTACGGGAGCAGTTCGGCCGGCTGCGGGAGTACGTGGCCGAGGTGGAGCTGCCGGCTCCGGCCGAGGGGCGGCTCGCGGAGCTGATGGAGCTGTACGCGGCACTGCTGGAGCCGGGGTGGGTGGCCGACGTCCTGGCCACCGATCCGGAGTCGGTGCACGCGCTGTCGCGGGCGATCGAGCTGGACGTGCCGGAGTGCGTGGACACGTACAACCGGACGCGCTGGTGGACCCGGCTCACTCCGGGCGGGGAATCGCCGGAACGCCACCTGGAGCGGCAGCTGTCGCTGTTGCACGAGGAGGCGGAACGCGTGACGGCGGACCTCCGCGAAGCAGAGGCCCGCCGTCAGCAGACGCACACGACCTACCTGGAGGAGCGCGGACAACACTCCTGACAGGTATGACTTTTGGCCGGTGCTGCGGTGGGAACCGCTTGGTCGGGGGCTCCCACAGCGGTGGGCGCCGCTTGGTCGGGGGCTCCCACGTTCATTGGCCCTTCTTCAGGGCGCGGCCTGGCTCAGCCCAGGCGCTCCACGAGCGCGTGGTACTGGTCCCACAGCTCCTTGGGAGTGTGGTCGCCGTAGGTGTTCAGGTGCTCGGGGACCAGAGAGGCCTCGTCCCGCCACACCTCCTTGTCGACGGTGAGGAGGAAGTCGAGGTCCTCGGCCGGGATGTCGAGGCCGTCGGTGTCGAGGGACGCCACGGTCGGCAGGATGCCGATGGGGGTCTCGACGCCCTCGGCCTTGCCTTCGAGGCGCTCGACGATCCACTTCAGGACGCGGCTGTTCTCGCCGAAGCCCGGCCACACGAACTTGCCCGCGTCGTTCTTGCGGAACCAGTTCACGTAGTAGATCTTCGGGAGCTTGGACTGGTCCTTGTCCTTGGCGACGTCGACCCAGTGACCCATGTAGTCGCCCATGTTGTAGCCGCAGAACGGCAGCATGGCGAACGGGTCGCGGCGCAGCTCGCCGACCTTGCCCTCGGCGGCGGCGGTCTTCTCGGAGGCGATGTTCGAGCCGATGAAGACGCCGTGGTTCCAGTCGAAGGACTCGGTGACCAGCGGCACGGCGGAGGCGCGGCGGCCGCCGAAGAGGATCGCCGAGATCGGGACGCCCTTGGGGTCCTCCCACTCGGGGGCGATCGTCGGGCACTGCGAGGCCGGGACGGCGAAGCGGGCGTTGGGGTGGGCCGCCGGGGTCTCGGACTCCGGGGTCCAGCGGTTGCCCTTCCAGTCGATCAGCTCGGCCGGGGGCTCCTCGGTCATGCCCTCCCACCAGACGTCGGAGCCGTCCGGGGTGAGCGCGACGTTGGTGAAGACGGTGTTCGCGTACATCGTCTTCATGGCGTTGGCGTTGGTGTGCTCGCCGGTGCCGGGCGCGACGCCGAAGAAGCCGGCCTCGGGGTTGATCGCGTACAGGCGACCGTCCTCGCCGAAGCGCATCCAGGCGATGTCGTCGCCGATGGTCTCGACCGTCCAGCCGGGGATCGTGGGCTCCAGCATGGCCAGGTTCGTCTTGCCGCAGGCGCTCGGGAACGCGGCGGCGACGTACTTCGCCTCACCCTGCGGCGGGGTGAGCTTGAGGATCAGCATGTGCTCGGCGAGCCAGCCCTCGTCGCGGGCCATGACGGAGGCGATGCGCAGCGCGTAGCACTTCTTGCCGAGCAGGGCGTTGCCGCCGTAGCCCGAGCCGTACGACCAGATCTCGCGGGTCTCCGGGAAGTGCGAGATGTACTTGGTGGTGTTGCAGGGCCACGGCACGTCGGCCTGCCCCTCGGCGAGCGGAGCACCGAGGGTGTGGACGGCCTTGACGAAGAACCCGTCGGTGCCCAGCTCGTCGAGGACGGGCTTGCCCATGCGGGTCATGGTGCGCATGGCGACGGCGACGTAGGCGGAGTCGGTGATCTCGACGCCGATCGCGGAGAGCTCGGAGCCGAGGGGGCCCATGCAGAAGGGGACGACGTACATCGTCCGGCCCTTCATGGAGCCGCGGAAGATACCTTCCTGCCCCGCGAAGCCCCCCTCACCAGTAAAAAGGGCCTTCATCTCGGCCGGGGCCTTCCAGTGGTTGGTCGGGCCCGCGTCCTCCTCCTTCTCGGAGCAGATGAAGGTCCGGTCCTCGACGCGCGCGACGTCGGACGGGTCGGAGGCGGCGTAGTACGAGTTGGGGCGCTTGCCCTCGTCGAGCTTCTTGAACGTGCCCTTGGCGACGAGCTCCGCGCACAGGCGCTCGTACTCGGCCTCGGAGCCGTCACACCAGACGACCCGGTCGGGCTGGGTGATCGCTGCGATCTCGTCCACCCAGGAGATCAGCTCCTGGTGAGTCGTCGGGACGGTGGTGGGAGCCGCGTTGTCGCGCGCCACGATTGCTCCTTGTTGAGGGGTGTGTTTGGTGTTTGCCCCGTGGGGGCTGCGACCCGGATGCTTCGCGCTCCGCTCATCCGGTGCCGACCGCACTCATCTGATCATCCGGTGCATGTGCGCATATGTCCAGGGGGCCTCTCACGTGAGCATCGCCACTCCCGTCAATCTTCCGTAAAGCGCACTAACGGAAACCTACGGACCCGTAGGTAGCATGGCGGCCATGAGTTCTGACGCCGCCGCCGTGCCGGTCGACGCCGTACCCGTCGCACCCGACGCCTCCGACGCCTCCGACGCACCGGAGGAAGCCAAGCCGCTGATGCGCGGCTGGCTGCACACCGGGATGTTCCCTGCCGTCGTCGTCGCGGGCCTCGCCCTGATGGCCTTCACCGAGTCGACCCGGGCCAGGGTGGCGTGCGGGGTGTACATCCTCACGGCCTGCCTGCTGTTCGGCGTCAGCGCGGTGTACCACCGCGGCACCTGGGGCCCCCGGGGTGAGGCCATCCTGCGGCGTCTCGACCACGCCAACATTTTTCTGATCATCGCAGGGACCTATACCCCGCTGACGGTGCTCCTGCTCCCGCCCTCCACCGGACGGACGCTCCTGTGGGCGGTCTGGATCGCGGCCGCGGCCGGCATCGCCTTCCGCGTCTTCTGGGTCGGCGCCCCGCGCTGGCTCTACACCCCCTGCTACATAGCGATGGGCTGGGCGGCGGTCTTCTTCCTCCCCGACTTCATGCGCACCGGCGGCATCGCCGTCCTGGTCCTGGTGATCGCCGGCGGGCTCCTCTACAGCGCGGGAGGGGTCATCTACGGAATGAAGCGACCCAACCCCTCCCCGCGCTTCTTCGGCTTCCACGAGGTCTTCCACTCGCTGACCCTCGCGGCCTTCGTCGCGCACTACGTCGGCATCTCGCTCGCCGCGTACTCGCACTGACCCCGCGGCTTTCCAGCACGGGCGGAGCCCCGTCGCGGTATGCGGCGGGGCTCCGTTCTGCCGGTGCGGCTACGTACAGGCGTAGCCGTCGCCGTCCGGGTCCAGGCGCAGCGGGTCGCTGCCGTTGACCTTCATGCGCTTCGGGTACTGGTGGGAGGCCAGCCAGTCGCAGCGGGCCTTGGCCGTCTCCTTCACCTCCGCCGGGAAGTTCGTCGGGACGCACTGGCTGACCGTGCCGTAGTGCCGGTCGCAGCCGGCCACGCTCGGGGCGACGGGCACCGAGTCCCGCTTGCCCGGGTTCTGCTTCGGGGCCGCCTGCGGCGCGTCCGCGAACTCGTGGACGTGCGGCGACGGGGCCTCCGCCGTGGCCGCGAGCGCCGACGGCCCGCCCAGGTGCACCCAGGTCGCCACCGACGGGATGCCGTTCGCGTCGACCCCGAAGAGCATGTACCAGCCCGGCGGTGCCAGGTTCGGGTTGCTGGTGACGTTGAGGTCGACGGTCGTGTTGTTGACCACCGTCATCGGCAGGTCCACGAACCGCTGGTTCGGGTCCGAGGAGTGCGTGACCGCCGCCGGACGGATCAGCTCCGCCTTGGCGATCGGCCGGTCGACGGTGATCCGCTGCGTGTCCCCGTACACCCACTGCGTGTCGATCACCGAGGTGAGCTTCGGGCGTGCGCCCTTGAACAGGTACGGCGGGGTGTAGATCGACACGTTGTTGTTGTACGTGCCGTTGCCCGGGTTGTCGCCGACCGTCATGACCCGCCCGTCGGGCAGCAGGAAGGCGCCCGAGTGGTACGTCCGCGGGATCGGGTCGGCCGGCAGCCCGGCCTTGTAGGTGTTGGTCACCGGGTCGAAGAACGAGGCCTCGTACACCGGGTCGGCCCGGTCGTGCAGCCCGCCGCCGGTCTCCAGCACCTTGCCGTCCGGGAGCAGGACGGCGGACACGTACATCTTGCCCTCGGCCCCGGTCTGCGCCCGCTTGACCCCGCCCACGTCGACCAGGCCCTGCGGCAGGTCCGGCCCGGCGGTGTACGCGGGGCTCGCCGCCTTCAGGTCGATCAGCTCGGTGAGCCGGTTCGCCGCCGGGTTCGACTCGTTGTTGCCGCCTCCGACGGTCAGGACCCGCTGGTCCTGTGCGGGCGGCAGCAGCACGCTCGCCGACTCGTCGCGCTCGTCCTTCTTGCGCAGCCCGGGCACGTCCGTGATCGTGTTGGCGTTGTAGTCGTAGATCGACGCGCCGCTGCCCTGCGTGCCGTTGCCGAAGGTGTGGCTGCCCGAGTAGAAGAGCCGTCCGTCCTGCATCAGGATCATCGACGGGTACAGGCCCCAGTACGACCAGGTCTGGTTGACCTCGTTCATCGGGAGCCACTTGCCCTGCGCCGCCGAGAACTTCTCCGCGGTCACATTGCCCGTCGAGTCCTCCTTCAGGCCGCCGAAGGAGATCACGTCGCCGTTGCCGAGGACCGTCGCGGACGGGTACCAGTGACCGCCGTTCATGTCGTTGGTCTTCGTGTACGCCTCGGTCGCCGGGTCGAAGACGTAACTGTCCTTCAGCCCCTGGTAGCCGATCTTGCCGTCGGCGGACGGGTACCCCTTGTTGCCGCTCATCACGAGCACGCGGCCGTCCGACAGCTGCACGTGCCCCGAGCAGAACATGTCCACCGGCGTCGGGATCGTCTTGAAGGACCCGTTCGCCGGGTCGTACACGGCCGAGGTGAACGTACCCGCGTTGAACTGGGCGATGTCGTTGCCCGAGCCCGCGATCAGCAGCACCTTGCCGTTCTTCAGCACGACGGCGTGCATGGAACGCACCGGGTTCTTGGCGGGGATCACCTCCCACTTGCCCTTGGCGCACTGCTCGGCCGTGCCCGTGCACCCCGGCTGCGGCGGGGCCGCGCCGACCTCCTCCAACGCGTAGTCGTCGGTGGTGAGGGTGCCCACCCCGTAGGCCGAGAGCCCCCACGTGATCTTGTCGGTGCCGGGCGGGACGGCGGGCGTACGGACCTCCGTACGCGCCCATCCGGCGCTGACCGGCGGATTCTGCAGGTCGGTCCAGTACTGCCAGCCCGCGGTGGTGTCGTGGCGGAACACGGTCACCGACACGTCCGGGGTGTTCGACTTGTACCAGGCGGACAGGTCGTACTGCCTGCCCGGCACGACGGTCGGGGCGCAGGTGGTGTTCTCGGTGACCAGCGCCTTGCGGTCACCGCTGAGGCGGCGGGTCAGCGAGACCTTCATGGCCTTGGTGCCGCTGTGCGCGTCGGCGACGGTGGCGTAGGTGAAGTCGTTGTCCCCCCAGCCGGACTTCTCCCAGCAGGAGGGCATGTCGTCGCCGGGTGCGCCGGCGGTCTCGAAACCGGAATTGGTGAGCAGATTGGGCGGTCCGGCCGTGGCCTGCTGCGGTGCGGTGAGCAGCAGGCCCGCGGTCATCGCCCCGACGGCGGCCAGGGCGGCGCGCCGCCCGGCCTTCCGCCGGATGTTCGCTGGCATGGACGAGTTCCCTTCTGTTCTTGTTCTGTGCTTGCGGCTCAACTCCTGGTGGGACGTGCGGTACGCGTACGGCTGCGCGTCTTGCGCGGCAGGTAGACGAGGGCCTCGGTGGCCGCGAACCGCAGGACGAAGGTGGTCACCAGGGCGAGGGCGGTGGCGGACAGCACCTCCATGCCGAACCTGCCGACGAACAGGGCGATCAGCGGGATGCGCAGCAGCAGGTCGGCATTGGCCAGCACGGCGAAGCGGCCGATGCGGTCCGCCCAGTGGCGGTGGCGGCGCCGGTCGCGGAAGAGCAGCGTCTCGATGAGGACGAAGTTCCAGAGCACCCCGGCCTGGTTGGCGGCGATCTCGGCCGACAGGTAGTGCATCCCGGCGTGCGTGAGGAGCCACAGCGCGAACAGGTTCGGGACGAAGCCGGAGAGCCCGATCAGCCCGAAGCCGATCATCCGGGCCAGCGGGGTCGCCGAACGCAGTGCGGCCAGGTGGGCCAGAAACCGCATCCCCTCGCGGGGGCTCGACTTGGACTCGCCGGAGTAGCGGTCCTGGAAGACGAACGGCACCTCGGCGACCTTGGCGGGGCGGCAGCGCACCGCCAGTTCCAGCAGGATCTTGTAGCCGAGGGGTTTGAGGGCGTCCGCGGTGACGACCGCGCGGCGCATGGCGAAGAACCCGCTCATCGGGTCGCTGATCCCGCGCAGGGCGCGCGGGAAGAGCCCCTTGGTGAGCCAGGTGGCGCCGCGCGAGACGGCGATGCGGTAGCTCCCGGCGAGCCCGGCCCGGCTGCCGCCGGGGATGTAGCGGGAGGCGACCACGAGGTCGGCGCCGGTGCGTTCGCCCTCGCCGACGAGCTCGGGCACCAGGTGCGGCGGGTGCTGGAGGTCGGCGTCCATGACGACGATCCAGTCGGTGTCCGCCCGCTTCAGGCCTTCGACGACGGCGCCGCCGAGGCCGCCGACCGCCCGCTCCCGGTGCAGGACGGAGACCGGGAAGGGCAGGTCGAGGGCGGCCTTCTCGATGACGGCCGGGGTGTCGTCCGTGGAGTCGTCCACGAACAGGACCTCGCAGGGCAGGTGGGCGGGGAGCGAGTCGGCGAGCCGGCTCAGCAACTCGCCGATGTTCCCCGCCTCGTTGAAGGTCGGGATGATGAGGGTGACGCTGCCCGCCACCACCCCGTCCGAATCGGACAGCGCCGGAATCGACAGCTCCGGAATGGAAAGTTCCGCATTGCTCAGGGCATGCGGGGTCCACAGGTCCTCGCTCATGGCGGATCAGCTCCCGTCGACTCGGTCGGTCCTGCGGATCTCGATGCGGTCCTCGCCGGAGCCGAAGACGGCCACCGCGGTCGAATGCTCCAGCGCCGCCTTCACGTTGGGCAGGTCCACCGCATCCCGGCGGACGGTGGGCGAGGAGACCACGTAGTCGATGTCCCGCCAGCCGCGCGGCAGCGTCTCGGTGACGGCCGGGTCGAGATCGGCCTTGTAGAACCAGATCGCGCCGAGCCCGGGCTCGAAGCCGTGGTGGACGGCGTCCAGCCATAGGGCGTCGTCGACCAGGATCCGGGTGCGCCCCGGGTCGGGGACCTCCCGGCCGAGCCAGGCGGCGGCCTGCCGGTACGGGGCATTCGCGTCGGCCGTGAGTGCGGTCCGGTTGCCGTCGTACCAGCGCGGCAGGACGTACACGGCGGCGGCCGCGGCGAGTACGCCGATCAGCGCCCGGCGCCCGTAGGTCAGGGACCGGCGCTCCCCCGGCGTACGGCGGCGGCGCAGCACGGCGTGCGTGACGCTGGCCGCGCCCCCGGCGAGGACCAGTGCGAGGAACGGCAGCGCCTGGATCACGTACATCGCCGGCAGGTAGCCGGAGGGCCGCAGCGCGACGGCCGCGAGGATGACGGCGGCGAGTGCGGGGCCCGCGAGGGCTCGGGCGGTGACCGACCAGCGGATGGTGACGATCAGCAGGAGCGCGCCCGCCAGTCCGCCGAGCGGCAGGACGGTGTCGTAGTACAGCCAGGAACGGAACACGCCGTTCGAACCGGAGCCGGGGGTGAGGATGAAGCCCGAGCCCGGGCGGCTCATCTGGTACGTGATGCCGTCGATCAGCGAGACGTGCCCGGCGCCGGGCAGCAGTTCGCTGTTGAGCAGCGCGTACAGGGGGTACGAGAGCCCGATGAGCACGCAGGCCGTGATGGCCCCGGTGACGGCGAACTTGCGGGTGTCCCGGTGGCTGTGGCGCCACATCGTCACCAGCAGCGCGGGCAGCACCACCAGCATCGTCTCCTTGGTCAGGACGGCGGTGGCGGCCGCGAGTCCGGACCCGAAGTGGTGCCACAGGTGGCGGCTGGGGGACGCGGCCAGGCAGAAGGCCAGCAGCATCCACATCACGGCGAGGTTGTCGAGGAAGATCTCCCGCTGGAGCACGACGGAGAGCGGGGAGAGCCCGAAGAGGGCCATCGCCAGTCCGGCCGCCCAGCGCGGCAGCCACAGCCGGCGCGCGAGGACGTAGATCAGCACGGAGCTGACGGCGGAGACTGCGACCATCGAGAAGCGCATCGGCGCGACGGTCATCCAGTCGGGCACGAAGAGGGAGGGCAGGTACGTCAGGCCGGCTATCTGTATCCAGCCCAGCGGCGGATGGTCGTACCAGTACGTGTAGTGCGCGAGGCCGTCGCCCTGTTGGACGGCCCACGCCTGGGCGAGGTAGGTGCCCTCGTCGTCGCTCAGGGTCGGGAACTGCGTGATGTTCCAGCCCTGGACGAGGACGATCGCGAGCAGGACGGTCCCACAGAGCAGCAGGTCGGGGCGGGAGGAGCGGAAGCGGACGAGGGGGTGGGCCGGGGCGGGCGGCCGGACCCCGAGGCCGCCCGCGGCTGTGCGCTGAGCGAGGATGGCGGCCGTCGCGGGCTGGGGATCAGTGACCGTCGGCAGAGTGGCCGTCACCTGGACCTCCAAATCGGGTAACCTGTCAATGACAGCGCGTAGCGAGAACCAAGCACGTGCGTCGCCTTTCGCATTGCTGCGTGTTTCCGGGCTGGTCTCAACCCGGCTGGCGCTGATCGCGGAAGACCTGACGGGCCGCCGGTCCAACAGGCAGCGTGAGCCAGGAATCCCCCTCCCCGGAGGGGGAGGATTCAATGGCGGCTGTCCTCTCGCATCGCGGAGGGCACAGAGAACACAGTCGGCACCGTCGCCCCCGTCAGGTGGGCGCCGGTGTGGCTGGTCAGCTCCCACTCGTTGCGGCCGCGCTGTTCGCGCCAGACCGCACGGATCGCGGCGCCCGCCAGCATCACCTGGTAGAACGGGCCGCCGACGACGAGCTTGAGGTAGTGCACGAAGCGGACGCGCAGGCCGTACTGCCGGCCGAAGTCGTGCAGGCCGACGATCTCGAAGACGAACGTCACCATCGCCGTGATCATCGGCAGGAAGGTGATGATCGCAACGCCGACCGGCACATCGAGGAAGACCGCGACGGCGAAGTTCACCGGGATGATCACCCCGGACGCGGCCTGCATGAACGGCGTCATCAGCGTGTAGCGGGCCAGCCAGCGCTGGCCGCGGCCGGGCAGCTGCTGCCAGTCCTTCTTCCGGTAGACCTGGAGGAAGCCCTGGTTCCAGCGGGTGCGCTGTTTGAGCAGGCTCATCAGCGAGCCGGGCGTCTCCTCGCGGGTGACCATGTCGGAGTCGTACGCGACGACCACCTTCTTGCCGACCGAGGAGAGCCGTACGCCCAGGTCGCAGTCCTCGGCCAGGCAGTTCTGGTCCCAGCCGCCGGCCTCGCGCAGCACCTCGGTGCGCACGAACACGGTGTTGCCGCCGAGCGGGATGAACCCCTTCTCGGCGTGCAGGTGCAGCCGGGAGCGGAACCAGAAGAAGTACTCCAGGCAGTTGCGCAGGCTGTACCAGCTCGAGTGGAAGTTGATGAGCTGGACCCCGCCCTGGACGACGTCGGCCTCGGTGGAGCGGAAGGCGTGGTCGACGTGGGCGAGCAGCTCGGGGTGGACCTGGTCCTCGGCGTCGAAGACCCCGACGATGTCGCCCCGGCAGTGCGGGAGGGCGGTGTTGAGGGCCTTCGGCTTGTTCTTGGTCTCGTGGTGGTCGACGACGACCCGTACCCGCTCGGGCGCATGGGCGGCGGCGGCCTCGGCGACGGCAGCGGTCTCCGGGTCGTCGTGCCCGACGATGACGATGATCTCGTAGTCGGTGTGGCTCGATTCGAGCAGCCGCTCGATCGTGTGCTGCAGGACGGCCTGCTCGTGCCGGGCCGGCAGGAGCAGCGAGAAGGCCAGCCGGCCCTCGCCGTCGGGGCGGTCGAACCGCGTGGAGGCGAGCGTCTCGGGCGTGCGCCACGCGTGCATCTGCCACCACAGCGTGAAAGCGGCCATCCAGAAGAGCGCAAACGAAATCACGGATATGACAACAGAGGTGTACAAAACGTCCCCCACAGACATGCCGCGACACCCGGCGGCGATCGGCAAACCCCCCAGGGGATCAAGGCGGGCCCCCGGCCCGCCCGCCCCTGCTTCCCCCTCGGGCGCACCCCCCAGTGCGCTGTTCCGGCGACTCCCCAGCGACTCCCGAAGACACGAGACTAGGCAGCAAAAATGAAACTCAGGCGCTGCAGAGATAAAAAACGTGTTTCCGAACGTGCCTACAGGTAACCGGAATTGACGGCACTCCAGCAGATTCAGGGATGAACCGCACCCAACTGATCGGCAAGCTCGACCGGATCTGTCGTAGGCCGCGCGCAGACGAAATGTCGACACACATACGCCGTGGGAAGGTCGTGTACGAGTGTGCGCTCGGCCAGCAGGGGGAACTCGCCCCCGCTGCCGTCGGCCGCCCGCGGCAGACCGACCGCCACCACTGCCCCCGGAGCCGTCCCCAGCAACGCCGCCCGGTGCAGCCCGGCCAGAGCCGGATCCTCCGGATGCCCCACCACGGCCACCTCGCGCGGACCGTCGAGCAACGCCTCCGCCACCGCGAGTCCGTGCCCGATGAAGCGCGGCACGCGCGGACCCAGCGCGTGCACCACCCCCAGCGCCCGCTCGGCCGCCGTGCGGTGCGCCTGCGAGCCCGTGTGCGCCGCATACGAGAGAAGCGCGCCCGCCGCCGCCGTCCAGCCGGACGGGGCCGCGGTGTCCGTCGGGTCCTGGGGCCGGCGGATGAGCTGCTCGGCGTCGTGCGCGGTGTCGTAGAGGGAGCCGTCCTCGGCCGTGAACCGGTCCAGGACCAGGTCGACGAGGAACCCGGCGAACTCCAGCCAGACCCCCTCACCGGTCACGGACGCCAGCGCGAGGAAACCCTCGGCGACATCGCCGTAGTCCTCCAGCACCCCGGCGTTGGCGCCCACCCGCCCGTCCTTGCTGGTCCGGGCCAGCCGCGCCCGGCCGTCCATGTGCACCCGGACCAGCAGGTCCGCGGCCTCGGTCGCCCGCTCGACCAGATCCGGCCGGTCGAAGTACGCCCCGCACTCGGCGAGCGCCGCGATCGCCAGGCCGTTCCAGGCGGCCACGACCTTGTCGTCCCGCCCGGGAGCGGGCCGCCCGGCGCGCGCCGCGAGCAGCCGCTCCCGGATCCCGGCGATCACCCGGGCGTCCACGACGGGCCCGTCCTGCGGCAGCTGGAGCACGGACGCGCCGTGCTCGAACGTGCCCTCGTCCGTCACCCCGAAGTACGCGGCGGCCAGCGCCCCGTCGCCCTCGCCGAGCACCTCGGCCAACTGGGCGGGCGTCCAGGCGTAGTACGCACCCTCCACGTGCTTGCCGGTCAGCGGATCCTCGCTGTCCGCGTCGAGCGCGGAGGCGAAGCCGCCCTCGGCGGTGCGCAGCTCGCGCACCATGAAGTCGGCGGTCTCGAGCGCGACGCGCCGCGCGAGGTCGGACCCGGTGGCCCGCCACAGATGCGCGTAGACCCGGCACAGCAGCGCATTGTCATAGAGCATCTTCTCGAAGTGCGGCACGACCCACTCCCGGTCCACGGAGTACCGCGCGAACCCGCCCCCGAGCTGGTCGTAGATCCCGCCGCGGGCCATGGCCTCGCACGTGTCGGCGGCCATCTGCAGGGCCCCCTCGGCCCCGGTGCGGGCATGGTGGCGGAGCAGGAACTCCAGCACCATGGACGGCGGGAACTTCGGCGCCCCGCCGAATCCGCCGCGCACGGCGTCGTACTCCCGCGTCAGCCCGAGCAGCGCCTGCGCCAGCTCCTCGGGGCCGGGGGCGCCGGCCTTGCCGTAGTCCAACTGCCGCCCGGCAAGGTCCCGTACGATCCGCTGCGCGACCTCCGTCACCTCCTCGGGCCGCCCGACCCACGCGGTCCGCACGCCCTCGAGCACCTGCATGAAGGAGGGCATCCCGTGCCGGGGCTCGGGCGGGAAGTAGGTCCCGAAGTAGAAGGGCTCGGCATCGGGGGTGAGGAACACGGTCATGGGCCACCCACCCTGCCCGGTGGCAGCCTGCACGGCCTCCATGTAGACGGCATCGACGTCGGGCCGCTCCTCGCGGTCCACCTTGATGTTGACGAAGTGCTCGTTCATGTAGGCGGCGGTCAGTTCATCTTCGAAGCTTTCGAAGCTGAACTGATGGCACCAGTGACACGAGCTGTAACCGACGCTGAGCAGAACAGGCATTCCCCGTTCCCGCGCCTCCGCGAACGCCTCCGGGCACCAGGGCCACCAGTCGACGGGGTTGTCGGCGTGCTGGAGGAGGTAGGGGGAGGTCTCGTTCGCGAGGCGGTTCGGCATGAAACCAATCCTGCCGCACGCCACGCAACGCGGCCCGCAACGGGGCCATCAGGCCGCCGCGTCAGGGGCAGGCACCCGATCGGCCCATTTCCATACCGGGACCACACGCGAGTAGTCCCAAGTCGAGTTCCCCTTTCGCCCGGGCCTGATCTCCAAGCCGCTGAAGACCGAGGCGATCACCTTCCGCTTCTCCTCGAACCCCATCTCACCCGACTGCCACCGCAGCCTCATCGGCTCCGGCAGCCGGACCCGTCCGCGCCCGTCACCGGGGAAGAGCAGCCGCTCGATGGCGTCCTCAACGAGGGGGCCACTGATGGCACAGCGCCCGCAGCCGCGCCCCGCAGCCCCGTTGCAAAAGTAGTTGTACGGACTCCTCCGGCTGTGCGCGGTCTTGGTGCCGCCCATCGGCTGACCGCACGGGTCGCCGCCGGAAAGCTCCGCCCCACACCGCAGAAACCCGCTGGCGAGATACTTCGGACCGGCCTTGCGGCGGGTCAATCGTGGGCTGAGCGGGCCCCGGTGCATGTAGAGGCTGCCGGCCGAGAAGGTCGCGCACACCTTGGACCACTGCTCGGGTGTGACAATGACCTGCCATGACCCGGCCAAGGGCTTCTCCGTAGTCGGATCGATCATCAGCTCCCCGTGATTGGCGCGGAAACCGCACACCCGCGGGCTGGTGATGATCTGTGTGATCGTCTGTTGGTTGGGGCGGCCCCCGCGCGTTCCTGTGATGCCGAGCGCGGTCCACTCCCTCGCCACCTCGGCAACCGCCTTGCCTGCGATGCGGTCCTCGATCGCCTGGCGCACGAGCGCGGACTCCACCGGGTGCAGAGTCTGCCGGTCCTCGAGCCAGCCGAACGGCCTGGGCCCGCTGTGCGGCAGCCCGTCCATGGCGCGCGACCAATGCCAGTCCCGGACTCGGCGGCTGCGCAGCTGCCCCTCGGCGACCGCTCCCTGGAGGGATCCGGCCGCGTCCAGGATCCCTTCCTTGCTGTACGGATCACGCAGCCCATCCCGGTCGACGTACACCCGGCCGGGGTTGGCCGTCAGCGCCGCCATGAACCGGACGAGGTCCTCCGGCCTGCGGTAGAGCCGGTCGTCGGCGACGGCGACGACGCCCATCAGGGGTCCGGCGGTGAAGGCATGGCCCCGGTGGAGGTCTGCGAGCAAGTGGTCGAACGCCGGGCGCTCCCGGTCGTCCTTCGTGGCATTGCGCGCGTTGTCGGTGTAGGTGGCGACAACGATGCAGCCATGTTCTGCGGCAGTGCGTTCGTTGATGCGGTGCTGGTTGCGCACGCCGCACTCGTCGCCTTGCGATGAGTCCTGAGAGGTCCGCGCATAGGAGGCGACCGGAATGAGGTCCATGGCGCACTCCCCCTTCGAGAGTTCGTCTGATGCTCGCTTCAACGCACGAACCGCTGATCGGGTTACGCGATCACCCTCACCTGAGCAGCGGTGCCAGGTCGTGGGTCCAGGCGTCGCGGGCCTGGGGCCAGGTGGGGGTGCAGCCGCGGGTGCGGTCGGCCAGGTCGGGGTGGCGCTCGGGGGCCGCGCCGTGGAGCAGGCAGAGGTGGGCGGCGGCCCGGGCGGCGGGCGGTGCGTGTTCGTCGCGGCCGGCGCCGGGGTCCGGGGGTGTGCGGGCGTAGGCCTCGGCGGCGGTGCGGAGCTTGCGCTCGCCGTCCGGGCCCTCGCGGATCAGCATGAGCGCGGCGAAGCGGTCGGCGGCGTCCTCCTCGGCGCGGTCCCCGCCGGCCGGCAGGTCGAGCGCGTCGACGAGGGCGTGGCCGGCCTCGTGGTACAGCGTCTCGGTCATCACGTCGGCCACTTCCTCGTCCGTCGTGACGAGCTCCCGTTCCTCCGTCAGGTCGTCGTAGCAGAGCTCGATCCGCCGGGTGTCGGGGTCGTAGCCGGAGCCCTCCCCGGCGCAGGAGCGGGCCAGGACCGTGACCTCGTACGGGAGGTCGAGGTAGGCGTTGAGGGCATCGGCCGTCCGCTCCGGCAGTCGCCGCTCGCGCAGGAAGCGGGCGTGGGCGGCATCGGCCGCCGCCGGCTCCTCGTAGCGCGGTACGAATCCGCGCGGCGCGGCCTCGGGCCGTGCGTCGCAGCCGGCGGAGGCGAGGAGTACGGACACGCACGCTACGAGGGTCTTCCACCGTCGGCTCATCCACCCAGCCTAGAACGTACATATATGCGTGCGAGCGACCGAACTTGGACCAACTCCCTCTGATCTAGCTCAAGTTCCCTCGCGCTCGCGGCAGTCCCGGCGGACACTTGGGGCACGTTGCCGGAGCTCTCTTGAGGGGGATTGCCGATGCGGGACAGCCATCGCGGTGAGGCCGAGCGGCTGTTGGAGCGGGCCGTGGACGAGGAGGCCCAGCGGGCTGCCGGGACGGGGCAACCGGTCGACAGGGCGGCGCTGCTGGCGCGCGGCCTGGAGGCGCTGGACGCGCTCGCGGCGAGCGCCGTCGAGGAGTACGAGGCGTACGTACGGGCCCTGGACGAGGCGGCGGCCGGGGACGAGTCCCTCGGCGAGGCCTTCCGGCGCGGGAACACCTCGACGGCCCTGCTCGTGACGGCGGTTGCGGCGGCCGCGGCCGTCGGGGCCGACCTGTCGCTCGGCGTGGCGGCGGGCACCGCGCTGACCGCCGGGGCCGTCACCGGCATCGCGGGGGCGGCGGCCACGGTCGCCAAGGTGACCGCCCTGCACCTGCCCGCCGCGAACCGCCGGGCCGGGGTGCGCGGCCGCCCCGGCGGGCCGGAGCAGCTGAGGCTCCAGTGGCTGACGGCGCTGGAGGTGCGCGGGATCCGGCCGTTCCTGGAGCAGCAGCGCGCGGTGGCCGCCGCGGCGCGGGTGCCCCGGCAGCCCTCCCGGCCCGCGGCTGCGTCGCTGCGCGGGACCGACCGCAGTGCGGAGGCCCGGCGGCGCAGCGTGCTGGAGCAGTCCTTCGGTCAACTCCCGCAGTCCGGAACCCTGTTCTCGGGCCGGCGGGCGGAGCTGACGCGGATCGCGCAGTGGGTGCAGGCGGCCCGGGCCAGTACGGAGACCCGCCCGGTGGTCGTGGTGCTGCACGGGGAGCCGGGCGTGGGCCGTACGGCCTTGGCGCTGCGGGCGGCGGACGCGCTGCGGGACCAGTTCCGCGGCGCCTGCGTGGTGGACCTGCGGGGCGGCTCGCTCAGCGGGGAGGCGCCGCTGTCGATCCGGGAGGCGCTGCTGCACCTGCTGAACCGGCTGGGCGCACCGCGCGAGCAGCTGCTGTTCCGCGAGGGGTCTTCGGCGGAGCAGCAGGTACGGCGCCTGGGTGAGCTGTACCACCAGCACCTCCAGGGGCTGCCGGTGACGGTGCTGCTGGACGACGCCGTGGATGCGGCGCAGGTGCGGATGCTGGTGCCGGAGCGGTCGGAGAGCCTGGTGCTGGTGACGGCGGGGGAGCCGCTGGAACTGCCGGACCTGGCGGCGTGGGTGCATCAGCTGCCGGTGGAGCGGCTGGCGGAGCCGGAGGGCGCGGAGCTGGTGCGCGCCGGTGCGGAGGCGGCCGGCGGGGCCGCGTACGAGGAGGAGGCCGTGCGGGGGCTGTTCGCGCTCGGCGGCGGGCTCCCGCTGGCCCTGCGCGTCCTGGCCCCGCTGGGGGCGGCGCCGGAGGAAGGTCCGCCCGGTACGGACGGCCCCGCCGGTACGGACGGCCCCGCGGGCGCCGATGCGCTCGAGGGCGCCCTCGGGCTGGCCTACGTACGGCTGCCCGAGGAGCGGCGTCGGCTGCTGCGGCGGCTCACGCTGGCCGGGCGGGCCTCGCTCGGCCCGTCGGCCGCGGCGGCGCTGATCGACGCGGACCAGGCGGCGGCCGGGCGGCTGCTGCGCGAGCTGGCGCAGGCGGGCCTGCTGGACTCCGTACGCGGGGAGCGGTTCCGGATGCACGACGCGGTGCGCTCGTACGCGGCGGCGCGGCTCGCGGCGGACGAGGACCGGGCCGAGGCCTCGGCGGCGCACGGCCGGCTGATCCGGAACTACGCGCAGCTCGCGGACTCGGTGATCCGGATGGTCGACGGGAAGATGTCGACCCGGGCGAACCACTTCGGCGGGCACGGCTTCGCCTCGCTGGACGCGGCGCTGCGCTGGCTGGACGACGAGTCCAGCTTCATCACGGCCGCGCTGCGGCACTCGGAGGACGTGGACCAGCAGGCGGTGCTGGACCTGCTGGGTGCGCTGTGCGACTTCTGCCTGCTGCGCGGGGACCTGTACCGGCTCGGCGAGATCAACGAGCTGACGCAGGCGGTGGAGGCCGCCCGCCAGGGCGAGCCCGGCCAGGGGCGGATGGTCCGCTCGGTGCAGTGGCGTACGGGTATCGCGGCGCGCCAGCTCGGCGAGCTGGACAAGGCCCGCACCACGCTGACCTCGGTGGTCGACCAGTACATCGAGGCGCAGCAGGACGCGGGCGCGGGCATGGCGCTGATCTCGCTCGGCATCACGCTGCACCACCAGGGGCAGCTGCCGGAGGCCGCGGCCCGTATCCGCGAGGCGCTGGTGCTGCAGGAGCCGGACAAGCTGGCCGGCGACCGGGCGTGGGGGTTGCACGCGCTGGCGGCGGTGGAGCGGGACCGGGCGCATCTGGCGGAGGCGATGGCGCTGCTGGAGCAGTCGCTGGCCCTGCACCGGGAGAGCGAGAGCGTGCACGGCGAGGCCTGGGCGCACTTCCAGCTGGGGCAGGTGTACCTGCGGCTCGGGGACGTTCCGCGGGCGGAGGCGGAGCTGAAGCTCGCCCTCGAGCTGTACGGGCGTACGCGCGACGAGCGTGGTCAGGCCTGGGCGCTGACCCAGCTGGGCCGGGCCCGGGTGGTGGACGGGGATCCGGGGCCGGCGGTGGAGCGGCTGCGCGAGGCGCTGGCCCGGCACCGGGAGCAGGAGGACGCGCGCGGGGAGGCGTGGACGCTGTACTACCTCGGCCAGGCGCTGGAGGAGGGCGGAGAGCGCGACCAGTCGGTACGGGAGCTGGAGCGGGCCCGGACGATGTTCTCGCGGATGCGCGACGTGTACGGGCTGGCCCACGCCCGGCACCACTCGGGCCGGGTGACGCGCGACCAGCGGGCGGCGCAGACGGGGAACCTGAAGAACTCCGGGTTCGCGCGGCAGCTGCTGGTGGATGCGCGGGCGGACTTCCGGCGGATCGGGCTGGCGCACGGGGAGGCGTGGACCTGCCTGGAGCTGGCGGTGGTGGACGCGGGCAACGGCCGGGCGTCGCAGGCGCTGGGCCTGTGCGAGGAGGCGGCCCGGCTGTTCATCTCGTACGGGGACCGGCGCGGGGAGGACTGGGCCCGGTTCCTGCGCTGCACGCTGCTGCCGTACGCGCTTGCGGGTGCGGGCGTGGACGAGGCCCGGGCGGAGCTGGCGCGGCTGGCCGCGTCGCCGCATCCGATGCGGGACGGGCGTCTGGAGGACAGCCTGGACACCTATGCGGTGGTGCTGGGGCGGGGTGTGGACCCGGCGGAGGGCTGGCAGGCGTGGCGTCTCGCGCTGGTCCCGAACCTGCACTCGCGGGAGATCATGGGCGTCCCGATGCCACCGGCCCGGCCGGCCGTATGACCGCGTACCGCAGGAGCCGTACGGCCCGGTGGGCCGAAGACCGCCGACCGCGGTAGGGGGCTCCGCCCGTCGCAGGACCGCCTGGCGGCCGTACGGCCCGGCCGCAGGCACGCGCAGTCGCCGCCCCGCCCGCGCAGCGGGAGGGCGGCGGCGCACAGCCCGGAGGACGGCTCCCTACGGAGCCCGGTCCGCGGCGGGGGCGGCGGCTGCCGCGCCCGCCTCCGGGGCCTCCTCGAAGTCGACCTTGCCCATGTGGCGGCTCATCGACTTCATCAGGCCCCACACCGCGAGGGCGAGGGCCGCGAACACGATGAAGCCCAGGACTCCGGGGGTCACCTTGTTCTTGTCGAAGGTGTCACCCGCCAGCGGAAGGAGCTCGGTCAGTGCTGCCTGCGTAGCGCTCATAGCAACGCATTCTCCCGGATGCCCGCGAAGAGGTCGGACTCGGGGAGGGAAGTGTCGACGAGCGACTTCGCGAGCTCGTACTCCTCCGTGGGCCAGACCTCCTTCTGGATCTCCATCGGCACGCGGAACCAGCCGCCGTCCGGGTCGATCTGCGTGGCGTGCGCGATGAGCGCCTTGTCGCGGATCTCGAAGAACTCGGCGCACGGCACGTGCGTGGTCAGCGTCCGCTCGGTGCGCTCGAACTCCTTCCAGCGCTCCAGCCACTCCCCGTAGGGGGACTCCATGCCGCGCGAGAGCAGCGCCTCGTGCAGGGCGATGGTGCGCGGCTTGTTGAAGCCCTGGTTGTAGTAGAGCTTCTGCGGCTGGTACGCCGGGCCGAACTCGGCCTCCGGGTACTTCTCGGTGTCGGCCGCGCCCTCGAAGGCCACCATCGAGATCTTGTGGGTCATGATGTGGTCGGGGTGCGGGTAGCCGCCGTTCTCGTCGTACGTGGTGATGACCTGCGGCCGGAACTCGCGGATCTTCTTCACGAGGCGGCCGGCCGCCTCGTCCACGTCCTCCAGGGCGAAGCAGCCCTCGGGCAGCGGGGGCAGCGGGTCGCCCTCCGGGAGGCCGGAGTCGACGTAGCCCAGCCACTCCTGCTCGATGCCGAGGATCTGGCGCGCCTCGTCCATCTCCTTGGCGCGGACCTCGTGGATGTTCTCCTCGATGTATTTGTCACCCTGGAGCTTGGGGTTGAGGATCGAGCCGCGCTCGCCCCCCGTGCAGGTCACCACCAGCACGGGAACCCCCTCGGACACGTACTTGGCCATGGTGGCCGCGCCCTTGCTCGACTCATCGTCGGGGTGGGCGTGGACGGCCATCAGTCGAAGCTGCTCGGTCAAGACAGGATCCTCTTTAAGTCGTCAGGGGCATCGCCTCTTATAGTGACCGAATCGAGGGGTGGAAAAATTCCGGGGCTGCCCCTGGGATGCTGGAGTCCGGCCCTCCCGAAAGGAACGATCGATGAGTGCGGTGCGCGAGGGGCTGCCCGAGGGTCGCTACGGGCGGTCGGCGGACGAGCGTGCGGACCGGAAGCTCAAGATCGTCGGGTCGGTGCTGGGCGTCGGCCTGCTGGCCCTGGTGGGCTGGATCGGCTGGGACTACGTCGCCGGCCAGAGCGTCAGCGCCGAGGTGATCAAGTTCCAGGTGGTCTCGGACACCGAGGTGAAGGTGCACCTGGAGGTGCGCAAGGATGCCTCGGTCACCGGGGTGTGCACGCTGAGCTCCCAGAACAAGGAGCACGCCGAGGTCGGCCGCGCCGACTTCACCTTCGCGCAGAAGGACACGCGCGTGGACGAGATGCTCTCTCTGAAGACCACCGGCCGCGCGACGATGATCGAACTGGTGGGCTGCCAGGCAGCGGCGGGCACCACGCCCGCGGCAGACTGAGCTCTTTCCTGCTCACGGGCCCGATGACACACTTCATACACATGGTGTCCTCCCCCTTTTCTTCCCGAATTGTTAGGCTCGTGGTTTCGCCCGCCGCTGGCGGCTTTGAAGTCCCCTGTACCGACGAGGAGCACCCGTGACCCAGACGAGCGAGAGCGTCACCTGGCTGACCCAGGCGGCGTACGACCAGCTGAAGGCCGAGCTGGACTACCTCTCTGGTCCCGCACGCACGGAGATCGCCACCAAGATCGCAGCCGCCCGCGAGGAGGGCGACCTGCGCGAGAACGGCGGTTACCACGCGGCCAAGGAGGAGCAGGGCAAGCAGGAGCTCCGCGTCCGCCAGCTGACGCAGCTCCTCGAGAACGCCAAGGTCGGCACCGCGCCCGCCTCCGACGGCGAGGTCGCGCCCGGCACGGTCGTCACCATCGCCTTCGACGGCGACGAGGACGACACGATGTCCTTCCTGCTCGCCTCGCGCGAGTACGCGTCCGGGGACTTCGAGACCTACTCCCCGCAGTCCCCGCTGGGCACCGGTGTGATGGGCAAGAAGATCGGCGAGGAAGCCGAGTACGAGCTGCCGAACGGCAAGAAGGCCGCCGTCAAGATCCTCGACGTCAAGCCCTTCACCGGCTGATCACCCCACGACACGGGAAAGCCCCCGCCGGAGCGATCCGGCGGGGGCTTTCCCGTGTCGTGGGACCTACACGGCCGCCGAGCGGTACTTGCGGACCGAGAGGGTCCGGAAGACCGCGATGATCAGTACGGACCACAGGATCGACGCGAGCTCCGGGTGCTGCATCGGCCAGGCCGCCGGTGCCTCGTACCCCGGCGGGAAGTTGCCGAACAGCCCGCGGGCCGCCTGGACGGTCGCGCTGAAGGGGTTCCACTCGGCGATGGTCCGCAGGAAGGTCGGCATGTTGTCGGAGGGGACGAAGGCGTTCGAGATGAACGTCAGCGGGAAGAGCCAGATCAGCCCGCCCGAGGTGGCCGCCTCCGGGGTGCGCACCGACAGGCCGATCAGCGCGCCGATCCAGGAGAACGCGTACCCGAGCAGGAGCAGCAGGGCGAAGCCGCCCAGGACCTCGCCGGCGCTGGTGTGGGTGCGCCAGCCGACGAGCAGGGCGACCACGGCCAGGACGACCAGGGTGAGGGTGGTCTGGACGAGGTCGGCGAGGGTGCGGCCGGTCAGGACCGCGCCGCGGGCCATGGGCAGCGAGCGGAAGCGGTCGATCAGGCCCTTGTGCATGTCGTCCGCGATGCCCGCGCCCGCGCCGGCCGTGGCGAAGGTGACGGTCTGGGCGAAGATGCCGGCCATCAGGAACTCGCGGTAGGCAGCGGGCGAGGTGTTGCCGTCGACGCTGATCGAGCCGCCGAAGACGTAGCTGAACAGCACGACGAACATGACCGGCTGGATGACCCCGAAAATTATCATTTCGGGAATCCTGGACATACGGATCAGATTCCGCTTGGCGATGACCAGGGAGTCGTTGACGCCCTGGACGATGCCGCCGCGCGGGCGCGGTGCCGCGAGCTGCCGGGTCGGGGAGGTGGTGGTCACTTCGCCGCCTCCTTCGATGCCGGTGCCGGTGCCGAGGCCGACTCCGGTGCCGGTGCCGAGGCCGGCACCGACGCCGATGCCGATGCCTTGTGGCCGCGGCGTCCCTTGGCGTCCGCCGGGGCGCCCTCGCCGTTCTCCTCGTCGGCCAGGGCGGCCGCGTGGCCGGTGAGGGATATGAACACGTCGTCGAGCGTGGGCCGGCGCAGGCCGATGTCGTCGATCTCGATGTCGCGGGAGTCCAGCTCGCGGATGACCTCGGCGAGCAGCTTGGCGCCGCCGGTGACCGGGACGGTCAGCTTGCGGGTGTGCTCCTCGACGGTGGTCTCGCCCTTGCCGAAGCCGGCGAGCACCGTACGGGCGTCGGGGATGTGGTCGCGCTCGTGGACGACGACCTCGACCCGTTCGCCGCCGGTCCGGGCCTTGAGCTGGTCGGAGGTGCCGCGGGCGATGACCTTGCCCTGGTCGACCACGCAGATGTCGTGCGCGAGGTGGTCGGCCTCCTCCAGGTACTGGGTGGTGAGCAGCAGGGTGGTGCCGCCGGCGACCAGTTCCTGGATGATCCCCCACAGTTGCTGGCGGTTGCGGGGGTCGAGTCCGGTGGTCGGCTCGTCCATGAACATGACGGGCGGGCTGACGACGAGGGCGGCCGCGAGGTCGAGGCGCCTGCGCATGCCGCCGGAGTACGTCTTGGCCGTGCGGTCGGCGGCGTCGACGAGGTTGAAGCGTTCGAGGAGTTCGGCGGCCCGGGCCTTCGCCGCCTTGCCGCTCATCTGGTAGAGCCGGCCGACCATCTGGAGGTTCTCCCGGCCGGTCAGGTACTCGTCGACGGCGGCGAACTGGCCGGACAGGCCGATGGCGCGGCGGACTTCGTTGGGGTGCTTGAGGACGTCGATCCCGGCGACGACGGCCTTGCCGCTGTCGGGCTGGAGGAGGGTGGTCAGGACGCGCACGGCCGTGGTCTTGCCGGCGCCGTTGGGGCCGAGCAGGCCCAGCACGGTGCCTTCGGGGACATCGAGGTCCACGCCGTCCAGTGCCCGTACCTCACCGAAGGTCTTGACCAGGCCTTCGGCATAGATGGCGCCTGGCATTTGGGTTCTCCCAGTGTGCATCGGGCCAGCAGAATCGTTACATTCCTACGCAATCCTAGGGGCGCCGGGCCGCCCTCGCCCGGCCGTTCGGGGGACTTACGCTATCGCGTCATATCGCGTGCCGCTATGGGGCTGCGGGCCGTTCCGCGGGAACCGGTCGGCCCGGCTCAGGTCGGCTCAGCTCAGGTCGGCCTGGCTCAGCCCATGACCGTGTACCCGGCCGCGTGCAGCGAACGCGCGACCTCGGTGCAGTGCTCCGGGCCCTTCGTCTCCAGGTGCAGTTCCACCTCCACCTCGGTGAGCCCCAGCCGCGGGTCGGTCCGTACGTGGCTCACGTCCAACACGTTCGCATCCACCACTGACAACACCCCCAGGAGACCGGCCAGAGCCCCCGGCCGGTCGGCCACGCGCAGCCGCAGCGAGAGGTAGCGGCCCGCCGCCGCCATGCCGTGCCGCAGGATCCGCTGGAGCAGCAGCGGGTCGACGTTCCCGCCGGACAGGACCGCGACCACCGGGCCGCCGCCGTACAGCTCGGGCCTGCTCAGCAGGGCGGCCACCGGGCTGCACCCGGCGGGCTCGACGACGAGCTTGGCGCGCTCCAGGCAGAGCAGCAGGGCACTGGAGAGGGCGTCCTCGGAGACCGTGCGGACGCCGTCGAGGAGGTCCCCGATGATGTTGAAGGGGATGTCGCCGGGGCGGCCGACCTTGATGCCGTCCGCCATCGTGACCGGGTTGTCGATCGAGACCGGGTGCCCGACCCGCAGCGAGGGCGGGTAGGCGGCGGCGCCCTCCGCCTGGACCCCGATCACCTTGACGTCCGGCCGCAGCGCCTTCACCGCGACCGCGATGCCCGCCGCGAGGCCGCCGCCGCCGATGCCGACGAGGATCGTCCGCACCTCCGGGCACTGCTCGAGGATCTCCAGGCCGACCGTGCCCTGGCCCGCGATGATGTCGCGGTGGTCGAACGGGTGGATGAACACCGCCCCGGTGCGGTCCGCGTACTCCTGGGCCGCCGCCAGGGTCTCGTCGACGACCTGTCCGGACATCCGCACCTCGGCGCCGTACTCCTGCGTGGCCGCCACCTTCGGCAGCGGCGCCCCGACCGGCATGAACACCGTCGAGCGGACGCCGAGGAGGGAGGAGGCCAGGGCCACGCCCTGCGCGTGGTTGCCGGCGCTGGCCGCGACGACGCCGGCGGCCCGCTGCTCGGGGCGCAGGCCCGAGATGCGCACGTACGCACCGCGCAGCTTGAAGGAGCCGGTCCGCTGGAGGTTCTCGCACTTGAAGTGGACCGGGGAGCCGGTGAGGGCGGTCAGGTGCCGGCTGCCTTCCATCGGCGTGACCCGGGCGACGCCCGAGAGCATCTTCTGGGCCCCCCGGATGTCGTCGAGAATGACCTGCGGGACGGGCACGGGCACGCGGTAGTTCATGCCGTCAGTCTCGCAGCCCGCGCAGATCACGGCGCCCGGCCACAGCCGGGCCTGCAGCGCGGCCACGAACCCGGCCAACGGCCCGGCGAGGAAAGCCCACAGAGGGCGAAATCCGGCCATCCGGGACGGGTCCGGGGCCCTGGTCCCAACCGCCCGCACCAGTTCTCGTACGAGGCGTACGAGCCGCCCCACGGCCGCGTACTCTGTCCCCCATCCTTGTCGGCCCCACGTGAAGAGAGCTCACGGCCATGCCTTCCACCCCGGCCAATTCCGACCTGCCCACGGCGGCCGAGGCGTCCGCCGAAGCCGGTCTCCTCGACGCGCTCCAGCACCAGGTGGCCGTCTTCGCCCGCCGCGCCGAGCAGACCCGCCTGGGCGGGGTCGGCCAGGCCCGCAACTCGATGGACCGCGCCGCGTACCTGCTGTTGAACCGGCTCGACCTGGAAGGCCCGATGGGCGTCAAGGCGCTCGCCGGCGGCATGGGCATCGACTCCTCCACCGTCACCCGCCAGGTCGCGCCGCTCGTCGACAGCGGCCTGGTCAAGCGCACCTCGCACCCGGAGGACGGGCGGGCCGTGGTCCTCGCGCTCTCCCCGCGCGGCCTCGCCCGGCTCGAGGAGGTCCGCTCCTCACGGCGCGAGCTGATGGCCCGGGTGACCGAGGACTGGAGCGAGGACGAGCGCGAGTCCTTCACCGGGCTGCTGACCCGTTTCAACGGCTCGCTGTCGGAGCTGATGGGCGCCGTCTCGGAGGCGGGCCCCGCTTCCTGAGGACGGGCGTGAGCCGGGGCCGTCCGACCTCTTGACCCGGGCGGTCCCGCTGCCCGCACTATGTGGCCTGTGGACGACCACGGGCCGGGCACCTACGCGGAGTTCGAAGCCTTCGTCGCGGGTGCGGCGGGGCGGCTCCTGCATGTCGCCGTCCTGCTGACGGCCGAGCCGGAGACCGAACCCGCCGCCGCCCGCCGGCTGCTCGCGGACGCACTGGCCCGTACGTACGCGAACTGGCGCCGGGTGCGCGGCGACGACCCGTACGACCACACCCGCCGGGAGCTGTGCGACGCCTTCGCCCGCACCGGCTGGCGCCACCACGGCGGCAGGGGCTTGCTCGCCCGGCTCGGCCCGCTGGAACGGCTCGTGCTGGTGCTGCGCGTGTACGAGGGCGTCGCGGAGGAGGTCACCGCCGCGCAGCTGGGGCTGCCGGTCGAGCGGGTACGGGTGCTGTGCAACCGGGCCGTGGCCGCGATGCGCTCGCGGGATGCCGCATGAGCGTCCCCGACCGCAAGGAGGACCAGGTCAGGCGGCTGCTGGAGGGCCCCCACCCGGTGGTCCCGGCCGGGCTGGCGGCCAGTGCCGCGGCCCGCGGGGACCGGCTGCTGCGCCGCCGCCGGGCCCTGCGCCGGGCCGGCTGGGCCCTGCTGTTCGCGGCGGCGGTGGCCTTCGCGGTGTGGGCCTCGCTGGCCCGCCCGTGGGAGATCCCGCCGAGCGGTGTCTCCCCGCCCCTGGAGGGCTGGTGACCACCGCTCGGCGGTTGTTGCCGTGAAGACTTGAAGGGCTGAAGGGCTGAAGGGCTGAAGGGAACGCCGCGGAGGTGCGGCTAGCCGAGGGCCTGGGTCAGGTCCGCCAGCAGGTCGTCGGCGTTCTCGATGCCGACGGAGACGCGGACCAGGTCCGCCGGGACCTCCAGGGCCGAGCCGGCCACCGAGGCGTGGGTCATACGGCCCGGGTGCTCGATGAGGGACTCGACGCCGCCGAGGGACTCGGCCAGGGTGAAGATCTTGGTGCGGGCGCAGACGTCGACCGCCGCCTGCTCGCCGCCGACGACGCAGAAGGAGATCATGCCGCCGAAGTTGCGCATCTGCTTGGCGGCGATCTCGTGGCCCGGGTGCTCGGCCAGGCCCGGGTAGAGGACCTTGTGCACCTTGGGGTGCCGGGTCAGCATCTCGGCGATCTTCGCGGCGTTCTCCGCGTGCCGGTCCATGCGGACGGCCAGCGTCTTGATGCCGCGCAGCACGATCCAGGAGTCGAAGGGGCCGGCCACGGCGCCCATCGCGTTCTGGTGGTAGGCCAGTTCCTCGCCGAGCGCCGCGTCGGCGGTGACCAGCGCGCCGCCGACCACGTCGGAGTGGCCGCCCATGTACTTGGTCAGCGAGTGCACGACCACGTCCGCGCCCAGCGCCAGGGGCTGCTGGAGGTAGGGCGAGGCGAAGGTGTTGTCCACGACCAGCTTGGCGCCGGCCGAGCGCGCGATGTCGGCGACGACGGCGATGTCGGTGATGCCGAGCAGCGGGTTGGAGGGGGTCTCGACCCAGATGACCTTCGTCTTCGGGGTCAGGGCGGCCCGTACGGACGCCGCGTCGGAGGTGTCGGCCACCGACCACTCCACGCCCCAGCGGGAGACGACCTTCGCAAAGAGGCGGAAGGTGCCGCCGTACGCGTCGTTCGGGATGACCACGTGGTCGCCCGGGGAGAGCAGCGTACGCAGCAGGCAGTCCTCGGCGGCGAGCCCGGACGCGAAGGCGAGACCGCGCCGGCCGCCCTCCAGCGCCGCGAGGTTCTCCTCCAGCGCGGTCCGGGTCGGGTTCGCGCTGCGGCTGTACTCGTAGCCGCCGCGCAGTCCGCCGACGCCGTCCTGCTTGTACGTGGACACCTGGTAGATCGGGGGCACGACCGCGCCGGTCAGCGGGTCCGCCGTGTTGCCCGCGTGGATCGCGCGGGTCTCGAAGCTCTGGTGCTCGTGGCTGTCGTCGCTCATGGGCCGATGCTATGCCCCGGCCGCCGACGAGCCCACTGCGCACCCGGTGGTGCGGCAGTGCACGGCCGAAAGCGGAGCGCTGGTGCGGCATTGGCCTTTGCGCGGGTGCGTCTGGTTCGCTTGGGGGCATGGAGATTCTGTGGTTCCTGATCGCGCTCGGCCTGCTCGTGGCCGCCTTCAGCCCGTACATACGGCGCCGGCGGGGCGGCGGCGTACGCCTGGTCGCGCCGGGCAGCCCTGACGCGGCCGACCCCGAGAACTACGGTTTCGCCCGCCAGGAGCACCTGGACATCCGCGTCCCGGGGCCCGACGAGGACCTGATGGACGCCCTCGGAGCCGTGCAGAGCAGCGGCCGCTGGCAGGCCGCTTCCCAGCTGCTGGCCGGGACCCCGAAGCAGGGCGAGCTGCGCTGGCAGCGGGTCCAGGCCTTCGGCGGGGCGGCTGCGCTGGAGCTGGTGGAGCGGCCCGGGGTGGGCGCGCAGTGGCTGAAGGCCTGGCGGCTGGAGGCGGAGAAGGACGCGGGCGGCGCGCAGGTGCACGCGGAGCTGCTGGTGCAGCAGGCGTGGCGGCACTCGGGCGGCGTGGGCTCCACGGACCACCGGATCATCCTGGAGGAGGCCCGGGAGGCGTGCCGCAAGGCGGCGCTGCTGGCCCCGGGCGACCCCGTCCCGTACATCACGGAGCTGGCGGTCGCTCGGGCGCTCGGGTACTCGGGGGCGGAGTTCGACTCCCTCTGGGCGAAGGTCATCGACGTCGCGCCGGCACACATGGGCGCGCACCTGGCGGCCCTGCACTACTGGTGCGAGAAGTGGCACGGCTCGCGGGAGCAGGCGGACGCCTTCGCGCACGCGGCGGCGGCCCGCGCCCCGCAGGGCTCGCTGCTGGCGGCGCTTCCGCTGTTCGCGGTGTACGAGCACGTCCCGGAGGTCGTCCTGACGAACTTCTGGCAGGGCGCGGTCGTGACCCGGGCGGTGGAGGGCGCGCTGTACGCGGTGCACACCGCCCGCCAGGACGACCCGATGCTGGCGCACGTACGGCACATGCTGCTGTCGTTCCTGGTGCCGATGGAGCGCTGGGCGGAGGCGATGGAGCAGGTCCGCCACATCGACGGCTACGTCGGCGCCCTGCCGTGGTCGGTCTCCCCGGACCCGGCGGCGCAGTACGCGGTGTACCGCGCCCTGGCGGTGGCGGGCTACGAGGCCAACGGCGGCTCGCCGGCGACGCTGCCGCACTGACGCGGCGGCCGTCCTGGCCCCCGCACCCCGCACCCCACCCCCGCCCCGCCCCCCTGGCTCCCACCTGCGGAATCCCGGCGAATAAGGTTGCCGTAAAGATCTGCGGGCCGCATGATGACCCGGCGTGACCGCCGGGCCCGGCCGACCACCGAGCGCCCGCGGCACACCCGCAGCATCTGCACATGCACCTGCACCACTTCATCCCGTGGGGGGATCCGTCCATATGGGCGCTTCACTGCGCGCGCTGCGCGCCCTCGTCCTGCTCGCAGGCTTTTACCTGCTCGGCTTCATCCTGCTCGGTGTGCTCGCGGCCGCCGACTGGGCGACCGTCACCTGGCTGCACGGCGGCATCGCCTTCAAGATCCTCATCGTCTCGGTGGTCCTCGCGGTCCCGATCGTGCGCGGCATGTTCATGCTCCGCACCCCCAAGGGCGACCCGCAGCCCGGCGTGCCCGTCACCGAGCAGCAGGAACCCGTCCTGTGGCAGACCGTCCGCGACATCGCGGCCCAGGTCGGCACCCGCGCCCCGGACGAGATCCTGCTGATCGACGAGGTCAACGCGGCCGTCAGCGAGGACGCCCGGCTGCTGGGCCTGAAGTCCGGCACCCGCCGCCTCTACGTGGGCCTGCCCCTGATGACCGGCCTGGACGAGATGCAGCTGCGCGCCGTACTCGCCCACGAGATGGGCCACTACGCCAACCTCGACACCCGTCTCACCCCGCTGATCGCCCGCGGCCGCGCCCAGCTGATCCGCACCATCGGGCACTTCCACGACCGCGCCGACACCAAGGTCGCCAAGGAGCGGGCCCGGCAGGAGAAGGCCGCCGAGAAGCGGCTCGCCAAGGGCAAGAAGGCCAAGGAGGTCGACACCGCCGGCCAGGGTGCGATGTACCGGGCCATGGCGAAGATCTACACGGCGTACGCGCGCTTCTACATGCGCGCCACCCTCTCCGGCAGCCGCCGCCAGGAGCTCGCCGCCGACCTGGCCTCGGTCCGCGTCGCCGGCCGCGACTCCGCCGCCTCCGCGCTGCGCGAGCTCAACGCCCTCGGCCCCGCGCACGAGTTCTACATGGACTCGTACGCCACCCTCGGCGTCGGCGCCGGCCTGCTGCCGCCCTCCGGCCAGGTCTTCGGCGGCCTGCGGCAGCTGCTCGACGCCCGCTCGGACGAACTGGACGGCCTGCGCCGCGAGCTGTCCACCGAGCCCACCTCCCCCTACGACTCGCACCCCGCGCTCGCCGAGCGCGTGGCCCGCATCGAGGCCCTGCCCGACGACGGCCGCGGCGCGCACGCGGCCCGCCCGGCGCTGGAGCTGCTCGCCTCCCCGCAGGCCGCGCTGGCGGCGCTGGAGCACGCGGTCCTGACCCCGGAGGCGCTCGCGCTCACCCGCGTGGACTGGGCGGACCTCGTCCACGAGAGCATGACCCGGTACGTCGGCCGGAGCGCGCAGGAGATCCGCGAGGCCGTCGCCGCCGAGGGCACGGCCCCGGAGCTTGCGGCCCTGCTGGACGCCGTCGACGCCGACCCGGCGCTGCGCTGGCGGATCGCCGACCGCTTCCCGAAGTCCGAGGAGGCCGCGGCCGCCACCGGCCGCGCCGCCCGCGAGTTCACCCGCCCCCTGCTGCGGCGCGCGCTGAAGCAGCTGGTCACCGCCGAGCTGACGGCCCGCGGCGGCGCCCGCTGGCAGCTGTCCTGGTCCGACTCGGCCGCCCTGCAGTACGCGGCCGACGGGTTCGAGGAGCAGCTGGAGCTCGCCCTGGACGCGCTCGTCGCGGACCTGCCCGACACCGAACCCCTGCGAAAGCTGGTGCTTGTCTGATGCTCGGCCTGATCATCCTCGGAATCCTGCTGATCAGCGGCGCCTACAAGATGCTGCGGGCCCGCAAGGGCGGCGGTGCCGGGAAGCGCCGCTGGGCGAGCCGGGCCGACGGCCTGGCGGCGGTCGCGCTGGGCTTCGCCCCGGCCGAGCGGCTCGACACCGACAACGGGTCCCCGCTCGCGCCGGCCGACACGGCCGCCCTGGACGCCGTACGGGCGGGCGACTGGCAGGCCGGCGCGGCCTGGGCGGACGCGGCCGGGCAGAACTGGGACGAGCGCATCCGGCGCGTACGGGAACTGGCCGAGCGGGCCGCCGAGGACGACGCCTGGCTGCTGGCCTGGCGCGCGGCGCGGCCGCAGGACCCGACGGCGGCGGCGGTGCACGCGGACGCGTCGGTGCTGGTGGCGTGGAACGTGCGCGGCTCGCTGACCGCGAAGCACACGACGCAGGAGCAGTTCCGGAACTTCCACCGGCTGATCGCCGCCTCGCAGGAGGCGATGCACGAGGCCCAGCGGCTCGCCGACCCGGCGGACCCGGTGCCGTACATGCTGGAGCAGCCGGTCGCCATGGCGCTGGGGTACTCCCACGAGCGGTACGGGCAGCTGTGGGCGGAGATCGTGGGGCGCGGCCCAAAGGTGCTGGCGGCGCACACCGGCGCCCTGCAGTACTGGTGCCGCAAGTGGCGCGGCTCGCACGAGGAGGCCGAGGCGTTCGCGCAGCGGTCGGCGGCGGCGGGCGAGCCGGGTGAGCTGCTGTCGCTGCTGCCGCTGTACGCGTACCTGGAGTACGAGATGTCGGAGTCGGAGCTCGACCCGAGCGTCTACTACAAGCGGCCGGAGATCGTGGCGGCCACGGACGCGGCGCTCGCGGACGTGGCGGCGGCGGACCCGGCGGACCGGCGGGTGACCCGGGTACGGCACATGCTGGCGTGGAACCTGTACTGGCAGGACCGGTACCCGGAGGCCGTGGAGCAGTTCCGTGCCGTCGACGGGTACATCGGGGCGACGCCGTGGACGTACTCGGCGGACGCCAAGGCGCGGTACGTGCAGGCGAGGGACTTCAGCGTGCGCCGGGCGGTCACGCAGAAATGACGAAAGTCTGACGCGGCGGCCGGGGGCGGGCCGGGGGGAATCCCGGCCCGCCCCCGCCCGTTAAGGGAGAACCACTAGGAGGGAATCATGTTCTCGTACCGCCGCACGCCCGAGCTCCCCACCCGCGAGGAGGCCCTCCAAGGCCGCGCGACCCCGCAGTTCTCACTCCCGGACCGGCACACCGTGCTCGGCAACCCCCTCGCGGGGCCCTACCCCGCCCACCTCCAGGTGGCCGACTTCGGCCTGGGCTGCTTCTGGGGCGCGGAGCGCAAGTTCTGGCAGACCCCGGGGGTGTGGACCACGCTGGCCGGCTACCAGGGCGGCTTCACCGAGAACCCGACGTACGAGGAGGTGTGCTCGGGGCAGACCGGCCACACCGAGGTCGTCCGCGTGGTCTTCGACCCGGCGCAGGTCTCGTACGCCACCCTCCTGAAGCTGTTCTGGGAGTCCCACAACCCGACCCAGGGCTTCCGCCAGGGCAACGACGTCGGCACCCAGTACCGCTCGGCGATCTACACCCACTCCGAGGCCCAGCAGGCCGAGGCCGAGTCCTCCCGCGCCGCGTACCAGCAGGTCCTGGCGTCCTCGGGCTACGGCGACATCACGACGGCGGTCCTCCCGGCGACGGACCGCCCCTTCTGGCCGGCAGAGCCCTACCACCAGCAGTACCTCGACAAGAACCCCGACGGCTACTGCGGCATAGGCGGCACGGGCGTCAGCTGCCCGATCGGCGTGGCCAGGGCCCAAGGCTGACCCTCCGCCCGCGCGGCTCTCGCCGCCCCCGGGCCCGGCAGACCGTCGGGTGCGGGGCGGCGGGGCGGTGAGGGGCTTGACCTTGCCGTTGGGGGGAGGGTTGTTCCCTCTCGTCATGGACATCAGCAGCAAGACCCCGCAGCGGCTCATCCTCGTCACCGGCGCAGGCACCGGCATCGGCCGCGCCACCGCACGCGCCTTCGCCGACGGCGGCGACCGCGTGGTCGTCGTCGGCCGGCGCCCCGAGGCGCTCGCCGGTACGGCCGAGGGCCGTCCGGGCATCCACCCGCTGGCCGCCGACGTGACCGCCCCCGGCGGGCCCGAGGGGATCGTCCGGGCCGTCCTTGCCGCCCACGGCCGCATCGACGTGCTCGTCAACAACGCCGGGATCGTGCGCAGCGGCCCCCTCGGGGACCTCGCCGAGCCGGACCTCTCCGCGCAGCTGGCCACCAACCTGCTGGCCCCGGTGCTCCTCACCCAGGCCGCACTCCCCGCCCTGGAGGCCGCCCCGGCCGGGGTGGTCGTGAACATCACCACCGCCGTCGGGCAGCGCGGCTGGCCCGGGAACTCCTTCTACGCCGCCACCAAGGCCGCTCTGGACACTCTGACCCGCAGCTGGGCCGTGGAGCTCGCCCCGCGCGGCATCCGGGTCGCGGCGGTCGCGCCCGGGGCGGTGGACACGCCGATCGCCGCACACCAGGGGCTGAGCCCCGAACGGGCCGCCGAGGTGCGGGCCTGGCAGGTGGCCCGGACCCCGCTGGGGCGGGTGGGCCGGCCCGAGGAGGTCGCGTGGGCGGTCACCCGGCTCGCCGACCCGGCAGCGTCGTTCGTGACCGGCGTCGTGCTCCCGGTGGACGGCGGGGCGCTGCCGGCCTGACCTGCGCGGCCCGACCCCGGCGGCCCCGCGGCGGTGCTCCTCGGCGACCATGGACGCATGCTGATCGGGGAACTCGCGGAGGCGACCGGGACCACCCCGCGCGCCCTGCGCCACTACGAGCAGGCCGGGCTGATCTCCTGCGGGCGGACCCCCAACGGCTACCGCGTCTACGACGCCGGGGCCGCCGTACGGGTCCGCAACATCCGGACCCTGCTGGACGCGGGGCTGACGCTGGACGACGTACGGGTCTTCCTGAACTGCCTGGACGGTGACGTGGCCGCCGGGCCGCCGTCCCCGAAGGGACTGGCCGTGGCCCGGGAGCGGCTCGCGGTCCTGGAGGCGCGGATCGCCGTGCAGACGGCGGCCCGGGACCGGCTCGCCGCCGCGCTGGAGCGGGCCGGTCAGATCGTCGACGCGTCGATGACGAAGCGGTAGCGGACGTCGCTGGCCAGGACGCGCTCGTACGCCTCGTTGATCTGCTCGGCGCGGATCAGTTCGATCTCCGAGCCGAGGCCGTGCTCGGCGCAGAAGTCCAGCATCTCCTGCGTCTCGGCGATGCCGCCGATCATCGAGCCGGCGAGGGTCTTGCGGCCGGTGATGACGGAGAACAGGTTCAGCTCGACCGCCTCCTCCGGGGCGCCGACGTTGACCAGTGCCCCGTCGACCTTCAGCAGGTCGAGGTACGCGTCGAGGCCGAGCGGCGCCGAGACCGTCGAGATGACCAGGTCGAAGCTGCCGGCCAGCTTCTCGAAGGTGTTCTCGTCGCTCGTGGCGTAGTAGTGCGAGGCGCCGAGCCGCAGGCCGTCGTCCTGCTTGCGCAGGGACTGGGAGAGGACGGTGACCTCCGCGCCGAGCGCGGCGGCGATCTTCACGCCCATGTGGCCGAGGCCGCCGAGACCGACGATCGCGACCTTCTTGCCCGGGCCCGCCTGCCAGTGCTTGAGCGGGGAGTAGAGGGTGATCCCGGCGCACAGCAGCGGGGCGGCGACGTCGAGGGCGAGGCCGTCGGGGATGCGGACGGTGTAGTTCTCGTCGACGACGACGTGCGTGGAGTAGCCGCCGTACGTCGGGTCGCCCTGCTTGTCGCGGGCGTTGTACGTGCCGGTTATGCCCTGCGCGCAGTACTGCTCCTGCCCGCGCAGGCAGTACTCGCACTCACGGCAGGAGTCGACGAAGCAGCCGACGCCGACGTGGTCGCCGACCGCGAACTTCGTGACGCCCGGGCCGGCTTCGGTGACGACACCGGCGATCTCGTGGCCCGGGACCATGGGGTAGATGCCCTCGCCCCACCCGTCGCGGACCTGGTGTATGTCGGAGTGGCAGATGCCGGCGTACTTGATCTCGATGAGCACGTCGTGCTCGCCGACGGGGCGGCGCGGGACGGTGGTGCGCTCCAGCGGGGCCTTCGCGGCGGGAGCGGCGTAGGCGGCGACCTGGGTGACGGACATGGGTGGAGACTCCTCGAACGCTGCTGCGGACGGTGTGCGGTGCAAGCAACGATTGCGGACCGGGCCGCCGCCACCCAGACCCCTGTCCTGCCTAGGACTGGCGGTCCTACCCCTGGCGGGGTCAGGAACAGGACCACGCCGCGCGGGCCGCCCGGCGATACTGGCGTCATGGACCAGCTTGATCAGCGTGCCGAACTGGGCGAGTTCCTCCGTTCCCGCCGTGCGCGGCTGCGCCCCGCGGACGTGGGCCTGCCGGACTACGGGCGCCACCGCCGCGTGCCCGGGCTGCGCCGTGAGGAGTTGGCGCAGCTGGCGGGCGTCTCGGTGGCGTACTACACACGGCTCGAGCAGGGGCACGGGCAGAACGTGTCGGCGGAGGTGCTGGACGCGATCGCCCGCGCCCTGCGCCTGGACGGCACGGAGACGGCCCACTTGAACCACCTGGCCAGCCCCCGGCCCCGCAGGCACCGCGGCAAGCAGCACCGGGCGCAGCACGTCCGCCCGGAGCTGCGGACGCTGTTGGACGCGATGGAGGGGGTGCCGGCCTACCTGGTGGGGCGGCGTCAGGACGTGATCGGCTGGAACCGGCTGGCGGCCGCGGTGTTCGGCGATTTCGGGGCGCTGCCGCCGCAGGAGCGGAACCTCGTACGGCAGGTGTTCCTGGACCCGGCGACGGCCGAGCTGTACGTGGAGTGGGAGTGCCGGGCCTGCGAGGTGGTGAGCAACCTGCGCATGTACGCGGGCCAGCACCCGGAGGACGAGCAGCTGTCCGCGCTGGTCGGGGAACTGTCGGTGAAGAACGAGGAGTTCCGGCGGCTGTGGGCCGCGCACACGGTGGCCGACAACAAGACGCACGGGGTGAAGCGGCTGCGGCACCCGCTGGTGGGTGAGCTGGACCTGGCCTTCGAGACCCTGGCGCTGCCGGACGACTCGGCGCAGTTCCTGGTGACCTTCCACGCCGCGGCGGGCTCCCCCTCGGCGGACGCCCTGCGGCTGCTGGCCTCGTGGTCGGCCCCGTCCGCCCCGTCCACCTCTTCCGCCCCTGCGATCCCTTCGGCCTCCTCCGCCCCGGCCCCGGCCTCGGCGGACGCGGACGGGGCTACAGCTTGATCTGGAAGATGCCGGCCGCGCGTTCGCGGCGGTAGCCCAGGGCGGCGTTCACCGCGCGCATCGGGGTGTTCTCGTCCGCCACCGAGGTGGCGATCTCGCGGAGGGCGGGGAAGCGGGCGGTGGCCTCCCTCAGCATGCGGAGTTTGACCGTGCGTCCGAGGCCGCGGCCGCGGTGGGCGGGGACGACCACCGTGTCGTACTGGAGGGCGCGCAGGGCGGCCGGGTCCGGGAGCACCAGGGACGTGTACGCGGCCACCTCGCCGGCGGGGGTCACCGCCGCGGCCATGAGCATCCGGCCGCCGCGGTCCAGGACCAGCCGCTGCACCGTGTGCAGGCGCTCCGGGGTCCAGGCCGGGGGCTGCTCGTCCATGTCCCCGGTCGGCGCGTCCTCCATCGACCCGTGGGCGACGGCGGCCGCGGCCACCCACGCGTCCGGGACCAGGCCCTCCCAGCACACCAGCTCGTAGCCCGCGGGGGGTTCGGGCTCCGCAGTCGCCGGCCCCGCCGCCACGTCGTGCCCGTCCTTCCCGCCCTGAACGTCTTGCACGTACCAGCCGAGCGGCAGCACGTTCTCGAAGCCCAGCGACTCGGCGAACGCCTGTCCCGCCCCGCCCAGGTCGGCCATCGTGGAGACCGAGGTGCGGCCCTGGGCCAGCAGTTCCTCGCGGACCCGGTGCCACAGGGCCGTGCCGGTCCCCCGCCGCCGCGCGTCCGGGCGTACCGTCAGCACGTCCAGCGAGGCGGTGTGCGCATTGCCTGCGTCCGTGAACAGGAGCAGGCTCGCCACGCCCTCGTCCGCCGCGAAGTGCGCGAAGCGGCCGGTGGTCGGCGCCACGCGCAGCCGCCCCGCGATCTCCACCCGGGCCGGTACGGGTACGCCGGGCAGGTCGGCGGCGTGGGCAGCGGTCAGGACCGCCGCCCAGGCGTCCACCTCGGCGTCGGTCGGCGGCACGGACAGCTGGGTGGGAGCAGGGGGCTGGGGCATGATCCGGACCTTAGCCCCTGAAACGGGCCCGTGGCCCCTGGAAAAACAGCCGATGGCGGGGAGCCTCCGTCAGGGGCTCCCCGCCATCCGCGGGGTTCGGTCGGGACCAGAGGTCCGCAGGTCAGGAGGTCAGGAGGCCGCGCCGGCCTTCCAGTCCGCCCAGCTCATGTTCCAGCCGTTGAGGCCGTTGTCCGGCTTGATGGTCTTGTCCGGGGAGTTGACCACCGTGACGACGTCACCGATCAGCGAGTTGTCGTAGAACCAGGCCGCGGGCTGGTTCGGGTCGTTGGCACCCTGGGCGTCGTTCAGACCGACGCAGCCGTGGCTCGTGTTCACGCTGCCGAAGATCGAGTCCGATCCCCAGTAGTTGCCGTGGATGAACGTGCCGGACTGGGACAGCCGCATCGCGTGCGGGACGTCCTTGATGTCGTACTCGCCCTTGCCCTCGCTGTTCTTGAAGCCGACGGTCGAGCCGTCCATCCGGGTCTCCTTGAACTTCTCGGAGATCACCATCTGGCCGTTGTACGTCGGGTTCTCCGGAGAGCCCGCCGAGATCGGGATGGTCTTGAGGACCGCGCCGTCCCGGGTGACGGTCATCTTCTTCGTCTTCGCGTCGACCGTGGCGACCTGGCTGCGGCCGATCTTGAAGGTGGCGGTGCGGTTCTGCACGCCCTGGACGCCGGGGGCGCCCTGCACCCCCTCCAGCGCCAGCTTCAGCGTGACGGTGGAGCCGGCCTGCCAGTACTGCTCGGGGCGGAAGTCCAGGCGCTGCGCGCTGAACCAGTGCCCGACGACCTCCTGGCCGCTGCTGGAGGTGACGGTGATCGCCGCCTGGACCGCCTTCTGGTCCTTGATCGCCTTGTTGAAGGTGATCGAGACCGGCATTCCCACGCCGACGGTCTGGCCGTCGTCCGGTATGAACGAGCCGACGAAGCTGTTCTCCGGGGAGACGGTGGTGAAGGAGGCGTTCTCGTGCGCCTCCTTGCCGGAGGCGTCCTTGGCGGTCGCCGACAGGGCGTACTTCGTGGAGCGCTTCAGCGCGGCGTCCGGCTTCCAGCTCTTGCCGTCGGCGGCTATCTTGCCGGGCACGGCCGCGCCCTCGGAGGTCTTGAGCTCGACCGCCGTGAGGGTGCCGTCACCGACGGCGACGTTGGTCGCGTCGTTCAGGCCGACGTTGGTCGCGCCGTCCTTGGGCGTGATCGTTATCTTGGCCTTGGAGGCGTCCTTGGCCGCGGCCGCGTCCACGTCCGACTGGGACTTGCTGCTCCCGTCCCCGCCGCCCTTGGGCTTGTCGTCGCCACCGCCGCACGCCGAGAGCACCAGCACGCCACCGAGTACGGCGGATATGGCCACGAGGGACCTTCTCCGCCGCTTCTTGTCCGTCCTCACACGCCACTCCATCGTTGCCTGAACCCCCGAGCTTCCCCCGGCAGCCGCCGGGTGGTGCCCCGATCAAGGCAGGGAGACACGCCCCCTGCCTCGCACCAGTCAACGCGTTGAAGGCCCGGATCGGTTCCACATTCCGTTTGAATGTGTGCAACCACACGGTCAGGCGTTGTCGGTCGTCTCTTCGTCGAAGTCCCCATCTTCCTCGCCCAGGTCCCACTCCATGGACTCGGGGTCGTATTCGACGGGCTCGCTGCTCCAGGAGGCCTGCGCCAGCTCCACGCCGGGGATGTCCGCGACCAGGTCAGTGGGGTCGACGAGGTACGCGAGCGCCTCCGACTCGTCCTCCCGTACGGCCGACTCGGCGTGGCCGCGCTCCTCGTCCGGCATGAACTCGTCGGCCTCGATGTGCTCGAGCGCGGCTCCGGTCAGCGCTTCGGGGTCGGGCACCTCCAGCACCAAATCCACCCGAAGCCGTACGTATCGTGATGTGTCAGAAGGGTTCATACGACGGAGACTAAGCCCGGGGAAGCCCCGACTTTCCCACGACCCGCCCTTGTCCGTAGCATCACCGCACACGGCCAATTCGCTGCTTCCGCAAGGGGGATCGCACCGTGTCCGCACGTCGACCGCTGCTCACCGCTCTCGGAGCGACCACCCTCCTCGCCGCCCTGTGGTTCGTGCCCTCGGCCAACGCCACCGCACCGGGGTCCACGGCGCCCGGTTCCACGGCGTCCGATTCCGGTTCCGCCGCGCCGGAGTCCGCGAACGCGCCCGGGCCCGGATCGGTGACGACGCTCGTGGCCGATCCCGCGGGCGCCTCACCGCAGACCGCCGGCCAGGTGTCCCTCGGGCTCGCCGACACCGGCGGGATCGACACCACCCCCTACCTGCTGGGCGGCACGCTCTGCCTGGGCCTCGGGGCCGGGTTCGTCACCTTCTCCGTGCACCGCTCGCGCGCGTAGGACCCGTACGGGCACACACCGAAGAGCCGGCCCCGGGAGACGGTTCCCGGGGCCGGCCCTTCGCGGCAGCGGTACGACTAGGTACGACTAGGCGAGCGGACCCGTCACCGGCTCCACCGCGGCCACGAGGCCGCCCGTACGGACGAACGCGTCGGCAGCCGCCAGGTCGGGGGCGAGGAAACGATCCGGCCCGGGACCCTCCACACCGGCCGCCCGGGCCGCCGCGATGGCCGCCCGGCTGGCCGGGGCCGGGGTGAGCCCGTGGCGCAGCTCGATGGCCCGGGTGGCCGCGTACATCTCGATCGCGATGATGCGGGTCAGGTTGTCGACGGCGGTACGGAGCTTGCGTGCGGCCGACCAGCCCATCGAGACGTGGTCCTCCTGCATGGCGGAGGACGGGATCGAGTCGGCGGAGGCCGGCACGGCCAGCCGCTTCATCTCGCTGACCAGCGCGGCCTGCGTGTACTGGGCGATCATCAGACCGGAGTCGACACCGGCGTCGTCCGCCAGGAACGGCGGCAGGCCGTGCGAGCGGTTCTTGTCGAGCAGCCGGTCGGTGCGGCGCTCGGCGATGGAGCCGAGGTCGGCCGCCGCGATGGCCAGGAAGTCCAGGACGTACGCGACCGGCGCGCCGTGGAAGTTGCCGTTGGACTCCACACGCCCGTCGGGCAGCACCACCGGGTTGTCGACCGAGGAGGCCAGCTCGCGCGAGGCGACCAGGGCGGCGTGCGCCATGGTGTCACGGCCCGCGCCGGCGACCTGCGGGGCGCAGCGCACCGAGTACGCGTCCTGCACGCGCGGGGCGGACTCCTCCTGGAAGTGCCCGGTGAGCCCGGAGCCGTTCAGGACGGCGGCCATGTTCGCGGCGGAGGCGCCCTGGCCCGGGTGCGGGCGGATGGCGTGCAGCTCCGGCGCCAGCACCTTCTCGGTGCCGAGGAGCGCCTCGAGGGTCAGCGCGGCGGTGATGTCGGCGGACTTGTACAGCTTGTCGAGGTCTGCGAGGGCCATGACCAGCATGCCGAGCATGCCGTCGGTGCCGTTGAGGAGGGCGAGGCCCTCCTTCTCCTTCAGCACGACCGGCTGGATCCCGGCCGCGGCGAGCAGCTCCCCGGCGGGGCGCACGACCCCGTCCGGACCCTCGGCGTCACCTTCGCCCATCAGGGTGAGCGCGCAGTGCGAGAGCGGCGCGAGGTCGCCGGAGCAGCCGAGCGAGCCGTACTCGTGGACGACGGGCGTGATGCCGGCGTTGAGTACGTCGGCCATCGTCTGCGCGACGGACGGCCGGACGCCGGTGTGCCCGGAGGCGACGGTCTTCAGGCGCAGGAACATCAGGGCGCGCACGACCTCACGCTCGACGCGCGGGCCCATGCCGGCGGCGTGCGAGCGGACGATGTTGCGCTGGAGCTGGGCGCGCAGCTCGGGGCTGATGTGCCGGGAGGCGAGGGCGCCGAAGCCGGTGGACACCCCGTAGACGGGTTCGGGCTTGGCGGCGAGGGCGTCGACGATCTCGCGGGCGCGGGCGAGGGCGTCGAGCGCCTCGCCGGACAGCTCGATCCGCGCGTTGCCGCGGGCGACGGCGATGACGTCCTCGGCGGTGGTCCCGGACGTCCCCACCACGACAGTGTGCATATCCATATTCAGCAGCCTACGGACTGAATCGCTTCATGTCACTAGCAAGTTTCACGAGGGCCCCTTACGCCTCCGCCACAAGGCCTACGCCCGGCCTGCGCGCGGCCTACGCCCGGCCGCGGAAGCGGCGGCGCTCGCCGGCCGCCCCGTCCTGGGCGGCATCGGCCAGCCGGACCACGGCGGTGTCCCGGCCTGCGACGACGGGCTTCGGCGAGCGGGCGGCCTTGGCCTTGTACTGGGCGGCGTCGGCCAGCCGGAACAGCCGCCGGGAGGACGTCACGGGCCCGATCGGGTCCCCGGTGGACGCGACCCCGCACGCGACACCCTCCCCGAGCTCCAGCTCGGCGGCGCGCAGGCACAGCTCCTCGGTCACCCGCACCACCTCGTCGGCGGGGGGCCCGACGCTCACCAGGCAGAACTCGTCGCCGCCGAGCCGGGCGACGAGCGCGCCGGGCAGCATGGCCCCGCAGAGGCTGAGCACGGACCCGAACCGCTCCAGCAGCCGGTCGCCCATGGCATGCCCCAGGCTGTCGTTGACCTTCTTGAGCCCGTTCAGGTCGCACACCACCAGGCTGACCACGGCGGCGCTGCGCCGGTGCTCCTCCAGGGCCTCGTCGAGCCGCATGTCGACGGCGCGGCGGTTGGCCAGGCCGGTCAGCGGATCGGTGAAGGCGAGCCGCCGGGCCTCCTCGAGCCGCTCGTTCTGCGCCAGCCCGGCCGCGACCACGGCGGCCAGGACGGCCGCGAACTCGGCGTCGTCCTCGTCGAAGTCGGGCAGGCCGTCGTCGCGGGCGACGTACAGCTCACCCCAGGCGCGCCCGCTGAGCACGATGGGCGCGACGACGCAGGTGCCGCGGCCGCGCCGGCGCAGGGCCTCGCCGCGCCGCCCCGGGCGGCCGCCGCCGGCGCTCTCCACCCAGGCGTGCGGGCCGCTGCCGCCGACCCAGCGCTCGTGCAGGAACTCGGTGATCTCGGGGAAGTCGTGGACGGGGTACGACTCGTCCTCGGGGAACGTCTCCTCCCCGGCCCGCAGCTCCCCCTCGTTCACGAGGACCCGCAGCCGGCCCCGCTCGCGCTCCCACGCGGAGATCGCGGCGAACGAGCCGTCCATCGCGAGGCGGGCCCCGCGGGCGGCCGCCCGGACACTGTCCCGCGGCGCGCATGCGGCGGCCATGGCCTGCGCCAGGCCCACGACGGCTCGTAGCCGCCCGTCGACTCCCATCACCCCAGGTTAGGGAGTTTTATCCGATTTCGTGCTGCTTGCTGCAGCATCAGAGCACAGGGCAGGACCTCAGGGGGAAGCCGCCCGACCTGCCGGAACACACCCCCGCGCATAAAATCGAACCGGACATCCGGGCACGGGGCCACGAACGCACGAACGCCCCGACGGGCCACCCCGGGGCAGTCCCTCGACGATGCCCGGCCGCCGCACCTTTCCGCCGTGCCGCCCGCCATGCCGAGTCCGGCTCTGCATTCCGTACGCCCCGTCGCGCTGTCCCGCCCCAGGAGGGAAACAGCATGAACCGGCACCGTCGTCTCGCCCTCGTCGCCCCGCTCCTCGCCTCCTCGATCGCCCTCCCGCCGGCCGTCGCCACCGCGCAGGGGCCCCCGGACCGGATGCCCGTGTCCCACACCGCGCCCCTCGCTCCGGTCTGCTCGCTGAAGGCGGCGCCCGGCACCGACCCGGTCGAGTTCGACCTGGTGCTCACCGGCTTCAAGCCGGGGGACCCCGTGAAGATCACCGGCCCGAAGGAGTACAACGGCGTCACCAGCCCCCAGGGGGCCTTCGACGAGGAAAACGTCCCCCGCGGCAATTACACCGTCACGACGGGCCAGGGCGGGGCGCCCCAGCAGAAGACCGGCTGCGAGAAGCCGCCCAGGCCACCGGTCACCCCGCCCACCGGCATCACGGAAGCGACGGTGGAGCTGGACTCCCCCGCGTTCGGCGTCAACTGCAACGTGCCGCACGAGGTGCGCGTCGACGGCACCCTCGAGGGCGGCGGCAGCGGGAGGGTCAAGTACGTGTGGACGAGCGGCACGGGCAAGCGGACCGAGAAGACCATGCGCTTCCCCGGCTTCTCCACGCGCGTCGACGAATTCAGCGTGACCGCCCCGGCGCGCACGAGGCCCCAGGACCCCGCCCCCACAGTGACCGTCCAGCTCACGGTTCCGAAGCAGGGCGGGCAGGCGGCCATCTCGTCGGAGGTGCTGCCGGTCACCCTCAAGTGCCTGTGAGCGGCACCCGCCCGCCGGTCCCTGCCCCGGTCCCGGTCCCTGCCCCTACTTCCCCGGCCACTGCGGCTTGCGCTTTTCGTTGAACGCCGCCACGCCCTCTGCGCGGTCTCCCGAGAAGGCCACCGTCCGCCAGGCCGCGTCCTCGATCTCCAGGCCGGCCGTCAGGTCCATCCCGTGCCCCAGCCGCAGGGCCCGCTTCGCCGCCCGCAGGCCCACCGGGGAGTTCGCCGCCATCCGGGCCGCGAGGGCAAGGGCTTCGTCCCGGTCCGTGCCCGCCGGGACCACCGAGTCCACCAGGCCCAGCGACAGCGCCTCCGCCGCCTCCACCCGCCGCGCCGTGAAGATCAGCTCCGCCGCGCGCGCCGCACCCACGCGCCGCGGCAGCAGCTGCGTGCCGCCGCCGCCCGGGATCACGCCCACGGAGACCTCCGGCAGGCCGACCACCGCCGTCTCGTCGGCCACGATCACGTCACACGCCAGCGCCAGCTCGAAGCCGCCGCCCAGCGCGAAGCCGTGCACCGCCGCGATCGTCGGCATCGGCAGCTCCAGTACGCCCCCGTACGCGCCCCGCGTGGTCGGCCGCTGCTGCACCAGCTCGGCGTCCGACAGGGAGTTGCGCTCCTTGAGGTCGGCCCCGACGCAGAACGCCCGCTCCGCCGCCGACGAGAGCACGACCACCCGTACCGACGCGTCCGCCGCGAGCGCCGCGCAGGCGTCGCCGATGGCCCGCGCCATGTCCGTCGACACCGCGTTCATCGCCTTCGGCCGGTCCAGGACCAGCTCCGCGACCCCGTCGTCGCCATGCCGACGTACCGATACGAACTCCGACTGCGACTCCGACACCACAGGGCCCTCCCGGTTAACGAACGTTACCCGGGGATCTTAGGCTTCCGCCGCGTCAGCGACCAGGGCTCCACGACCCCGAGCCCGCGCACCGGCCGCTGCCACATCGGCTGGAGTGCGAAGCGGTACGCCCCGCCGCCCTCCTCGGCCTCGGCCTCCTTCTCCGAGACCGGCGCAGCGCCGGTCCGCCCCAGCTCCTCCGCCATCGCCCCGTCGACCAGCACCGCGTCCTTCGGCGCTATCGACGTCAGCCGCGAGGCCAGGTTCACGGTGGTCCCGAAGACGTCGCCCATCCGGGTCGTCACCGTCCCGAACGCTATGCCGACACGCAGCTCCGGCATCTGGGCATCGGCTTCCATCGTCTCGATCAGCCGCAGCGCGATCTCCGCCGCCGTCGCCGCGTCGTCGGCGCAGTACAGCACCTCGTCACCGAGCGTCTTGATCAGCCGGCCGCCGTGCGCGGCCACCAGGTCCGCCGAGGTCGTCTCGAAGGACTCGACGAGCTCGCCGAGCTCCTCCTCCTCCAGGCGCCGCGTCAGCCGGGTGAAGCCCACCAGGTCCGCGAAGCCCACCGCGAGCCGCCGGTCGACCATCTCCTCGTCGTCCGCCACCTGCACGACCCGCCCGGTGGCCGCCGCCAGCTGGCGGCGCCACACGTAGACGAGGAACTCCTCGAGCTCCGGCAGCAGCAGCTCGACCAGCGGGTACGTGACCTCCGTACGGGTCATTCCCGGCTCCGGCGGCTCCGTGAGCCCCTCCAGGAAGGAATCGATCTGCCATTCCGCCAGCCGGGCGGTGGTCTGCCCGGTGGACCGCGCCACCTGCACGGCCATCGGCTCGCTCAGCAGCCCGGCCTCGACGAGGCCGGCGAGCCGGCGCAGCGCCAGTACGTCCGCCTCCGTCAGGGCCTTGGCCTGACCGATGTCCGCGAAGCCCATGGCCCGCCAGAAGCGGGAGGCGAGCTCCATCGACACGCCGGCGCTGCGGGCCGCCTGGAAGGGGGTGTAGCGGCGCTCCGCGCCCAGGATCAGCTGCTCCAGCCGGATGGCGAGCGGGTCCGCCGTCGGCTGTGCGGTGTGGTCGACCTCGTGGTGGGGAGTGTGCTGGTCGCGCCCGATCGGCGTGCCCGGACTGGTGGGCCCCGAGCCGGTGGGCCCCGGGCCGCCGGGCCGGGGGGCGGACGCGCCGGACGTAGAGTCGTCGACGGTCAAGGGCCGCCTCCTGTCCATTCCGTGCGCACTGCCCTGCCGAACCGGGTGATCGCCGGGAGGACCGGGATCGCCTAAACCATACGGCAGGTGTGCCGTAGCTCACTCCCCACTCCCTGCAGCTGCGGCGGGCTACCGCACCGACCGCAGATGCACCACGTCCCCGGCCCCCACGGTCTCGTGCCGGTCCTCGGCGGTCCGTACGACGAGCCGCCCGTCCGCGTCCACCGCTTCGGCCGTCCCGGTGAGCGTGCGGCCGCCGGGCAGGTCCGCCCGTACGTGCCGGCCGAGCGTGACGCAGTCCGCCGCGTACGCCTCCTGGAGCCCGCTGGCGGCCGGGTCGCCGCCCGCCGCCCGCCACTCCCCGTACCAGTGCTCCAGGGACCGCAGTACGGCCTTCAGCAGGGGCTCCCGGTCCGTCACGGCGGCCTTGGCGAGGATCAGCGACCCGGCTTCCGGTACGGGCAGCTCGTCCTCGGTCAGGGTGACGTTGAGCCCGATCCCGAGAACGACACCGTCGCTGACCCGCTCGGCGAGGATGCCGCCGGTCTTGCGCTCCTCCCCCTCCACGGTGACCAGCAGGTCGTTGGGCCATTTGAGGGCCGTGTCCACGCCGGCGGCCCGGGACACCCCGGTCGCGGCGGCCACCCCGGCCAGCAGGGTCAGCCACCCCCACCGCTCCTGCGGTACGGAGTCGCCCGGCTTGAGCAGGACGGAGAAGAACAGCCCGGACCGGGCCGGCGCGACCCAGCTCCGGTCGAGCCGCCCGCGCCCGGCGGTCTGCTCCTCGGCGACGAGCACGGCCCCTTCGGGCAGCCGGCCGGCCCGGGCCGCGAGATCGGTGTTGGTGGACCCGGTGGCGGCGACCACCTCGACCGAGGACCACAGCCCCCCGTCCCCGACGAGGGCCCGCTCCAGCACGGCGGCGTTCAGCGGCGGCCGGTCGAGGCTCGACCAGCGGCCGGAGGCGGCTCCGGACGGAGCCCCTCCTGATGCATCTGATGGCGTCATGCAACCCACAGTAGGTGTGTCAAACGCCGCACTGCCGAGCGCCATGCCCGCCGATACGCTACGCACCAGTAGCCAGCAGTAGTCAATCAATTGACCAGGCAGTTGACACCACACAGGGAGCCGCGACCCCGATGTCACAACCCTCAGAGCCGATCGACATGCACACGACCGCGGGCAAGATCGCGGACCTGCAGCGCCGCATCGACGAAGCCACTCACGCCGGGTCAGCGCGCGCGGTGGAGAAGCAGCACGCCAAGGGGAAGCTGACGGCACGTGAGCGGGTCGCCCTGCTGCTGGACGAGGGGTCCTTCGTCGAGCTCGACGAGTTCGCCCGGCACCGGTCGACCAACTTCGGGCTGGAGAAGACCCGCCCCTACGGCGACGGCGTCGTCACCGGCTACGGCACGGTGGACGGCCGCCCGGTGGCCGTGTTCTCGCAGGACTTCACCGTCTTCGGCGGGGCCCTCGGCGAGGTCTACGGCCAGAAGATCATGAAGGTCATGGACTTCGCGCTGAAGACCGGCTGCCCGCTCGTCGGCATCAACGACTCCGGCGGCGCCCGTATCCAGGAGGGTGTCAGCGCGCTGGGCATGTACGGCGAGATCTTCCGCCGCAACGTCCACGCCTCCGGCGTCATCCCGCAGATCAGCCTGATCGTCGGGCCCTGCGCCGGCGGCGCCGTGTACTCCCCCGCCATCACCGACTTCACCGTGATGGTCGACCAGACCTCGCACATGTTCATCACCGGCCCGGACGTCATCAAGACGGTCACCGGCGAGGACGTGGGCTTCGAGGAGCTGGGCGGCGCCCGCACCCACAACTCCACCTCGGGCGTGGCGCACCACATGGCCGGGGACGAGAAGGACGCCATCGAGTACGTCAAGAACCTGCTGGCGTACCTGCCGTCGAACAACCTCTCCGAGCCGCCCGCCTTCCCGGAGGAGGCGGACACCGAGGTCACCGAGGCCGACCGCGAGCTCGACGTCCTCATCCCGGACAGCGCGAACCAGCCGTACGACATGCACACCGTGATCGAGCACGTGCTCGACGACGCGGAGTTCCTGGAGACCCAGTCGCTCTTCGCGCCGAACATCCTCACCGGCTTCGGCCGGGTCGAGGGACACCCGGTGGGCATCGTCGCCAACCAGCCGATGCAGTTCGCCGGCTGCCTGGACATCAACGCCTCCGAGAAGGCCGCCCGCTTCGTACGGACCTGCGACGCCTTCAACATCCCGGTGCTGACGTTCGTGGACGTGCCGGGCTTCCTGCCGGGCACGGACCAGGAGTACAACGGAATCATCCGGCGCGGCGCGAAGCTGATCTACGCGTACGCCGAGGCCACCGTCCCCCTGATCACCGTCATCACCCGCAAGGCGTTCGGCGGCGCGTACGACGTCATGGGCTCCAAGCACCTCGGCGCGGACCTGAACCTGGCCTGGCCGACCGCCCAGATCGCCGTCATGGGCGCGCAGGGCGCGGTCAACATCCTGCACCGCCGTGCCATCGCCGAGGCGGAGGAGGCGGGCAACGCCGAGGAGACCCGGGCGCGGCTCATCACCGAGTACGAGGACGCGCTGCTGAACCCGTACACGGCCGCCGAGCGCGGTTACATCGACGCGGTGACCATGCCGTCCGAGACGCGGGCCCACGTGGTCAAGGGGCTGCGCCAGCTGCGCACCAAGCGCGAGTCCCTGCCCCCGAAGAAGCACGGCAACATCCCCCTCTAGGACGCAAGGAGGCAGTCCTGTGGTGATCAAGGTCGTCAAGGGGAATCCGACGCCCGAGGAGCTGGCCGCCGCACTGGCGGTGGTCCAAGCGCGCGCGGCGGTGCTGGCCTCGGCACCGTCGGGCGCGCCGCGGGTGGCGGACGAGTGGTCGGCGCCGGCCCGGGTGGCGCGGCGGACGCTGCCGCAGCCCGGGCCGCGCGCGTGGGCCCGTACGTACTGGCCCGGTTAGGCCGCCGTCCGCTCGTGAAGATGGCGTGAACGGACCGTGGCGCCTGAGTACGCGTACTCAGGCGCCGCTCCGGTCTCCAGGGCCAGGATCGAGGCATGCTCTGGTCAGACCCGAAGAACGAGCCGCCGAAGGACATGCGCGACGCGCAGGCGATGGTCCGGCGGATGACCCTGGTGGTCGTCCTCGCGATGGTGGTGGTCGTGTACGTGCTGGGCGTGGGCTTCTAGGAGTGGGCTTCCAGGGGGTCCCGGTGCGTGCCGGGCGCCGGATTGCCGCCCCTACGATGGCGGCATGACTGCTGCCCAGGCCAAGGCCCACGCCCTCGTCCTCGCCTCCGCCTCACCCGCCCGGCTCAACCTGCTGCGGCAGGCCGGGCTGGCCCCGCACGTGATCGTCAGCAACTTCGACGAGGACGCGCTCAGCGCGGAGACCCCGGCCGAGCTGGCGCTGGCGCTGGCCGAGGCCAAGGCGGGCGTCGTGGCGGCCCTGGACGAGGCCGCGGGCGCCCTGGTGATCGGCTGCGACTCGGTGCTGGAGCTGGACGGCGAGGCGCTCGGCAAGCCGGCGGACGCCGAGGAGGCCACCGCCCGCTGGAAGTCGATGCGCGGGCGGGCCGGCGTACTGCGCACCGGGCACTGCGTGATCGACACGGCGACCGGGCGTCAGGTCTCGGCGACGGCGTCCACGACGGTCCGGTTCGGCGAGCCGACGGACGCGGAGGTGGCGGCGTACGTGGCGAGCGGCGAGCCGCTGCACGTGGCCGGGGCGTTCACCCTGGACGGGCTGTCGGCGCCGTTCATCGAGGGCATCGACGGCGACCCCGGGAACGTCATCGGGCTGTCGATGCCGCTGCTGCGCTCCCTGCTGGCCGAACTGGACGTGTCCATCACGGATTTGTGGGCCTGAGCTCCCCGAAGGGCGGAGGCGGGGTGTCCTGGACGTCCCGCCCGTCCTGGCCGTCCGGACCGCCCGGGGTGTCTCCTGCGGGCGTCCCGGCCCCGCCCGGGGCCGCGTAGAGCACCAGGGTCAGGACGAGCAGGCAGAGGATCAGCATCATCACCGCGAAGGCGCCCCAGCCGACCAGGCCGACGGCGAGGGCGCCGAGCAGCCCGTGGGTGACGGCGGCGGTGACGAGCACGATGCGGGCGAAGGTGCCGGGGGCCCGGTCGCGTACGGCCGCCACGACGAGCAGTACGGCGCACAGGAGCAGGAACGCGCCGATGCCGGCGCCCATCCCGTACGTCGCCAGGGACATGACATCCGGATCCATGCCCGCGATGGACATCGACTGGTTGTGGGTGGTCCGGCCGAGCACGAAGTGGACGAGAACGAGCACCGCCGCCTCGGCGACGAGCACGATCGCGGCCAGCCCGGCCACGAGTCTGCGCAGCACGACGCCCACGACGACCCACCCCTCCCACACGTCCCCGGCCACAAGCCTGTTCGACGCCTGGAGGCTACTAACGGGTAAACGTACGGACAAGGGGTCCGGGCAGCTTCGTTACGTGAAGGGCCTCCGGGCCGGGGACACGCAAAGAATGTGTGGGCCGTTCGTAGGGACTCGACAAAGAATCACATGGGGCCGCTGACCCGGCGGACAGAGACCTTGGATACATGACGGGGTTACTGTGCAGTCGGGGATCCCCCTGACCTGGGGCGCCACAAGGGCTTTCCTCCTTGGAGGTGGACTCGAATCACACTGCGTGTGGGCAAGGTCACCACCGGGGAAGGGTCGAAACGCCGTGTGGGCTGTCCCTAAACTCAGCTTGTTTCAAGGAGGGAGCCATCGTGCGCAAGGTGCTCATCGCCAACCGTGGCGAAATCGCTGTCCGCGTTGCTCGGGCCTGCCGGGATGCCGGAATCGCAAGCGTAGCCGTCTACGCCGATCCGGACCGGGACGCTCTGCATGTCCGCGCGGCCGACGAAGCTTTCGCGTTGGGCGGTGACACCCCGGCCGCCAGCTACTTGGACATCTCCAAGGTCCTGCAGGCCGCAGCCGATTCCGGCGCGGACGCCATCCATCCCGGATACGGCTTCCTCTCCGAGAACGCCGACTTCGCGCAGGCCGTGCTCGACGCCGGCCTGACCTGGATCGGCCCGCCGCCGCAGGCCATCCGCGACCTCGGCGACAAGGTCGCCGCCCGGCACATCGCGCAGCGCGCCGGCGCCCCGCTGGTCGCCGGTACGCCGGACCCGGTCTCGGGTGCCGACGAGGTCGTGGAGTTCGCCAAGGAGCACGGCCTGCCGATCGCGATCAAGGCCGCCTTCGGCGGCGGCGGTCGCGGTCTGAAGGTCGCCCGCAACCTCGAAGAGGTGCCGGAGCTCTACGACTCCGCCGTCCGCGAGGCCGTCGCCGCCTTCGGCCGCGGCGAGTGCTTCGTCGAGCGCTACCTCGACAAGCCGCGGCACGTCGAGACCCAGTGCCTGGCCGACAGCCACGGCAACGTGGTCGTCGTCTCCACGCGTGACTGCTCGCTGCAGCGCCGCCACCAGAAGCTGGTGGAGGAGGCTCCCGCGCCGTTCCTCTCCGAGGCCCAGAACGCGGAGCTGTACGCCGCGTCCAAGGCGATCCTGAAGGAAGCCGGCTACGTCGGCGCCGGCACCGTCGAGTTCCTCGTCGGCACCGACGGCACGATCTCCTTCCTCGAGGTCAACACCCGCCTCCAGGTCGAGCACCCGGTCACCGAAGAGGTCACCGGCATCGACCTGGTGCGCGAGATGTTCCGCATCGCCGACGGCGAGGAGCTCGGCTACGGCGACCCGGTGCTGCGCGGCCACTCGTTCGAGTTCCGCATCAACGGCGAGGACCCGGGCCGCGGCTTCCTGCCGGCCCCGGGCACGGTCACGAAGTTCGCCGCCCCGTCGGGCCCCGGTGTCCGCCTGGACGCGGGCGTCGAGTCCGGCTCGGTCATCGGCCCGGCCTGGGACTCCCTGCTGGCCAAGCTGATCGTCACCGGCGCCACCCGCGAGCAGGCGCTCCAGCGTGCCGCCCGCGCGCTGGCCGAGTTCGAGGTCGAGGGCATGGCCACGGCCATCCCGTTCCACCGCGCGGTCGTCGCCGACCCGGCGTTCACCTCGGACCCCTTCCGGGTGCACACCCGCTGGATCGAGACCGAGTTCGTCAACGAGATCCCGGCGTTCGTGGCTCCGGCTGCGGACGACGCCGAGGACGAGCCGGGCCGCGAGACGGTGGTCGTCGAGGTCGGCGGCAAGCGCCTCGAGGTCTCGCTGCCGTCCTCGCTGGGCATGACCCTGGCGCGCACGGCCGCTGCCGGCGGTGCCAAGCCGAAGCGCCGCGCGGCCAAGAAGTCCGGCCCGGCGGCCTCCGGCGACACCCTCGCGTCCCCGATGCAGGGCACGATCGTCAAGGTCGCGGTCGAGGAGGGCCAGCAGGTCAACGAGGGCGACCTGGTCGTCGTGCTCGAGGCGATGAAGATGGAGCAGCCGCTGAATGCGCACCGCTCCGGGACGATCGTCGGCCTGACGGCCGAGGTCGGCGCCAGCCTCACCTCCGGCGCCACCATCTGCGAGATCAAGGACTGACGTCCTTGACCGGGGTTCCCGGGGCTCCGGCCCCGGGGACCCCTTTTTCGTGTGCGGCGCCGCCGCCGGGTCCGGGGCGGAACCTCAGCAGCGGCGCCGCACCAACCAGCCCGGACCGCCGCTAGCGGCGCCTCACCAACCAGCCGGACCGCCGCTAGCGGCGCCGCATGTCCGCGACGCGGGGGCGGTCCCCGGCGGCCTGCTGCTCGAGCAGCGAGGCGGGCGCGCTGCGCAGCTGGGCCGACGGCCCGCCACGCCTCTGCACCGGCAGCGGGGACTCCCTGCGCGGGCGCCGGCCCACCATCCCCTCACCGCCGGAGGCAACGGCCCCGGCCACGGTGATCTGCACTCCCTGGTCGGCGAGCGCCTGCAGCTCCGTCGCCGCCCGGTCGTCGTGCGGCGGCGGCTCGTCCGTGACCAGACGGGTCATCACGTCCGTCGGCACGGTCTGGAACATGGTGTCGGTCCCGAGCTTCGTGTGGTCGGCCAGCACCACCACTTCCGCCGCGGCCTGCACCAGCGCCCGGTCCACGCTCGCGCTGAGCATGTTGGACGTGGACAGCCCGCGCTCGGCGGTCAGGCCGCTCCCGGAGAGGAAGGCCCGCGACACCCGCAGCCCCTGGAGGGACTGCTCGGCACCGCTGCCGACCAGCGCGTAGTTCGAGCCCCGCAGGGTCCCGCCGGTCATGACCACCTCCACCCGGTTCGCGTGGGCCAGAGCCTGCGCGACCAGCAGCGAGTTGGTGACGACGGTCAGTCCGGGCACCCGGGCGAGCCGGCGGGCCAGCTCCTGGGTCGTGGTACCCGCGCCGACGACGACGGCCTCGCCTTCTTCGACAAGGCCGGCCGCTACGTCGGCAATGGCGGTCTTTTCCGCCGTCGCGAGATGTGACTTTTGCGGAAACCCGGACTCCCGCGTGAAACCGCCCGGCAAAACCGCACCGCCGTGTCGGCGGTCGAGGAGTCCTTCTGCCTCCAGCGCCCGCACGTCCCGCCGTACGGTCACTTCGGAGGTCTGGACGACGCGGGCGAGCTCCCGGAGCGATACCGCTCCGTTGGCCCGCACCATTTCGAGAATCAATTGGCGACGTTCTGCAGCGAACACGAAACTGACAGTAACCCCAACGACCGTCTTGTTTCAGCTCCTTGCGCCGGAATACCGAAGTTGTCCATAAAACAGGGCGACTAGTGGTATACGCGTCCGGTCGGCTGAGTGAACGTCTCTTCGCTCCCTGGCGGCCCGCCCCAAGTCCCCTTGCGACGTGGGGCGGTTGCCTTTCTCACGCCTCGCCGGCGGCCTTCCGCGTGTGCAGCTGGCGCGCCACCTCGGCGATCGATCCCGACAGCGAGGGGTACACCGTGAACGCGTTTGCGATCTGCTCGACGGTCAGGTTGTTGTCGACGGCGATCGAGATCGGGTGAATGAGCTCGCTCGCGCGCGGCGACACGACCACGCCGCCCACGACGATCCCGGTGCCGGGGCGGCAGAACAGCTTCACGAAGCCGTCCCGGATGCCCTGCATCTTGGCGCGCGGGTTGCGCAGCAGCGGGAGCTTCACCACGCGGGCGTCGATCTTGCCGGCGTCCACGTCGGCCTGGGTGTAGCCGACGGTGGCGATCTCAGGGTCGGTGAAGACGTTCGAGGAGACCGTCTTGAGGTTCAGCGGGGCCACGGCGTCGCCGAGGAAGTGGTACATCGCGATGCGGCCCTGCATGGCGGCGACGGAGGCCAGCGCGAAGATGCCGGTCACGTCGCCGGCCGCGTACACGCCGGGCGCGGACGTGCGGGAGACCTTGTCGGTCCAGATGTGGCCGGAGTCCTTGAGCCGGACCCCGGACTCCTCCAGGTTCATGTTCGCCGTGTTCGGGACGGCGCCGACCGCCATCAGGCAGTGCGTGCCGGTGATGACCCGGCCGTCGGCGAGGGTGACCTCGACCCGGTCGCCGACGCGCTTGGCGGACTCGGCGCGGGAGCGGCCGATGACGTTCATGCCGCGGCGGCGGAAGACGTCCTCGAGGACGGCGGCCGCGTCCGGGTCCTCGCCGGGCAGCACGCGGTCGCGGGAGGAGACCAGGGTCACCCGGGAGCCGAGGGCCTGGTACGCGCCGGCGAACTCGGCGCCGGTGACACCCGAGCCGACCACGATGAGCTCCTCGGGGAGCTCGTCCAGGTCGTAGACCTGGGTCCAGTTCAGGATCCGCTCGCCGTCGGGCATCGCGTCCGGGATCTCGCGGGGGTGGCCGCCGGTCGCGATCAGCACGGCGTCGGCCGTCAGGATCGTCTCGGTGCCGTCGGCGGCGGTGACGATGACGTCGCGCGTGCCGTCGATGCCCTGCGGGCCGCCCAGCTTGCCGCGGCCCCGTACGACGCGGGCGCCGGCCCGGGTGACGGAGGCGGTGATGTCGTGCGACTGGGCGAGCGCGAGGCGCTTGACGCGCCGGTTCACCTTGCCGAGGTCGACGCCGACGACGCGCGCGGCCTGCTCGATGTGCGGGGTGTCGTCGGCGACGACGATGCCCAGCTCCTCGTACGACGAGTCGAAGGTCGTCATGACCTCGGCGGTCGCGATGAGAGTCTTGGAGGGCACGCAGTCGGTCAGCACCGACGCGCCACCCAGACCGTCGCAGTCGACGACGGTCACCTCCGCGCCGAGCTGGGCCCCCACGAGGGCCGCCTCATACCCGCCGGGTCCGCCGCCGATGATCACGATCCGGGTCACGAAAACTCCGCCTCACGTCTACCCGGCCGGCTGCCGCCCCGGCCGGGGCTTCCGGGGGGTCTCCCCGGGGGATGCATTCCGTGCCCCATTGTCCCGCACGCTTCAAGGTGCTTCTCCCCCGGTCCGGCCATCCGGGCACCATCCGGGCACGCGGCCATCCCCGCCCCTCCCGTACCCTCGACCTCATGTCGCTCTACGCCGCGTACGCCGGCAACCTCGACCCGCGGCTGATGACGCGCCGCGCTCCGCATTCGCCGCTGCGCGGCACGGGCTGGATCAACGACTGGCGGCTGACCTTCGGCGGTGAGCAGATGGGGTGGGAGGGCGCCCTCGCCACGATCGTCGAGGCCCCGCGCCACCAGGTGTTCGTCGCCCTGTACGACATCGCGCCGCTGGACGAGGACTCCATGGACCGGTGGGAGGGCGTCGGGCTCGACATCTACCGCCGGATGCGGATCCGCGTCCACACGCTGGACGGCGAGGAGGCGGCGTGGTGCTACGTACTGAACGGCTACGAGGGCGGCCTGCCCTCGGCGCGGTACCTCGGTGAGATCGCGGATGCGGCCGAATCGGCGGGCGCGCCGCACGACTACGTGATGGAACTGCGCAAGCGCCCCTGCTGAGGCCCATCGGCGCGGGCTCCCGGGCTGCGCCGGCGATGCGTCGGACGGTGGTCGATTCGGTGGAAACGACAAGACAACGATCCGAACACCGTGAGCTGCGCCATCTACGCGCGTAGGCAATGCTCGGTTACGCTCGTCTGCGTGAACGCATCTGTTACCGACCCCTTCGCCGACGCCTCCGCCGCAGCCGCCCGCCTGCGTGAGCTGACCGGCGCCGAAACCCACGATGTCGCCCTCGTCATGGGCTCCGGCTGGGCCCCCGCCGCAGAGGCGCTGGGTGCGCCCGAGGCCGAGTTCCCCGTCACCGAGCTGCCCGGCTTCCCGCCGCCCGCGGTCGAGGGCCACGGCGGCAAGATCCGCTCGTACAAGATCGGCGACAAGCGTGCGCTGCTCTTCCTCGGCCGGACCCACTACTACGAGGGCCGCGGCGTCGCCGCCGTCGCCCACGGCGTGCGCACCGCCGTCGCCGCCGGCTGCAAGACCATCGTCCTGACCAACGGCTGCGGCGGTCTGCGCGAGGGCATGAAGCCCGGCCAGCCCGTCCTGATCAGCGACCACCTCAACCTGACGGCCGCCTCGCCGATCGTCGGCGCGAACTTCGTGGACCTGACCGACCTGTACTCGCCGCGCCTGCGCGCGATGTGCAAGGACATCGACGAGACCCTCGAAGAGGGCGTCTACGTCCAGTTCCCCGGCCCGCACTACGAGACCCCGGCCGAGATCAACATGATCCGCGTCATGGGCGCCGACCTGGTCGGCATGTCCACGGTCCTCGAGGCGATCGCAGCCCGCGAGGCCGGCGCCGAGGTGCTCGGCATCTCCCTGGTCACCAACCTGGCGGCGGGCCTCTCCGGCGAGCCGCTGAACCACGAAGAGGTGCTCCAGGCCGGCCGTGATTCGGCCGCGCGCATGGGCAAGCTGCTGACCCAGGTCCTCGCCCGCATCTGAGGCATCGGCACCGTACGAGAAAAGACCGTACGAGAGACAAGGCGGAAGTAGTGCAGGAACAGGACGACCTGATCACCCGGGCCCAGGCCTGGCTGGCGGAGGACCCGGACCCGGAGACGGCCGGGGAGCTCGCGAAGATCATCGAGGCCGGGGACGTCACCGAGCTGGCGGACCGGTTCTCCGGCACCCTCCAGTTCGGCACGGCCGGACTGCGCGGCGAGATCGGCGCGGGCCCGATGCGGATGAACCGCTCAGTGGTCATCCGGGCCGCCGCGGGCCTCGCGGCCTACCTGAAGGCCCAGGGCCACGCCGGCGGCCTGGTCGTCGTCGGCTACGACGCGCGGTACAAGTCCGCCGACTTCGCCCGCGACACCGCCGCCGTGATGACCGGCGCGGGCCTGCGCGCGGCCGTCCTGCCCCGCCCGCTGCCGACGCCCGTCCTCGCGTACGCCATACGGCACCTGGGTGCCGTCGCCGGCGTCGAGGTGACCGCGAGCCACAACCCGCCCCGGGACAACGGCTACAAGGTCTACCTCGGCGACGGCTCGCAGATCGTGTCCCCCGCGGACACGGAGATCGCCGCGGAGATCGGGCGCGTGGAGACCCTCGCCTCGGTCCCCCGTCCGGAGTCCGGCTGGGAGGACCTCGGCGACGAGGTCCTGGAGGCCTACCTGGCCCGTACGGACGCCGTCCTGACCCCCGGCTCCCCCCGGGGCGTCCGGACCGTCTACACGGCCATGCACGGCGTCGGCAAGGACGTCGTCCTGGCCGCCTTCGCCCGCGCCGGCTTCCCGGCCCCGGTCCTCGTGGCCGAGCAGGCGGAGCCGGACCCGGCCTTCCCGACGGTGGCCTTCCCGAACCCGGAGGAGCCGGGCGCCATGGACCTGGCCTTCGCCAAGGCCGCCGAGGCGGGCCCGGACATCGTGATCGCGAACGACCCGGACGCGGACCGCTGCGCGGTGGCCGTCCCCACCGTGGACGGCTGGCGCATGCTCCGCGGCGACGAGGTCGGCGCGCTGCTGGCGGCCCACCTGGTCCACAAGGGTGCGCAGGGCGTCTTCGCGGAGTCGATCGTGTCGTCCTCGCTCCTGGGCCGGATCGCGGAGGCTGCGGGCGTCGGCTACGAGGAGACCCTCACCGGCTTCAAGTGGATCGCCCGCGTCGAGGGCCTGCGCTACGGCTACGAGGAAGCGCTCGGCTACTGCGTGGACCCCGAGGGCGTCCGCGACAAGGACGGCATCACCGCCGCCCTGCTGGTGGCGGAGCTGGCCTCGGAGCTCAAGGAGCAGGGCCGCACGCTGACCGACCTGCTGGACGACCTGGCGATGGAGCACGGCCTGCACCACACCGACCAGCTGTCGGTCCGCGTGGAGGACCTGTCGATCATCGCCAACGCGATGGCACGGCTGCGCGCGGAGCCCCCGACCTCCCTGGCCGGCCTGCGGGTCTCCTCGGCGGAGGACCTGACGCAGGGCACGGCGACGCTGCCGCCCACGGACGGCCTGCGCTACCACCTGGAGGGCGACTACAAGGCCCGGGTGATCGTGCGCCCGTCCGGCACGGAGCCGAAGCTGAAGTGCTACCTGGAGGTCGTGGTCCCGGTGGCGGACGCCGCGGACCTCGCGCCGGCCCGCACCCGCGGCCAGGAGATCCTGGACGCGATCAAGAAGGACCTGTCGGCAGCCGCCGGCATCTGAGTTCCTCCCGCGCCTCTCGCGCGGCTCGGCCCCGAGGGGCCTCCCCGGCTTCGCGCCGCTGCGCCGGACTCCGTCCGTCGGGTGCAGTCCAGGGGCTTCGGCCCCTGCCGGACCCCGGTACCGTCCACCGGGGCCCGGCCAACGGCCCCCTGAGCTCCGGCTCGGGGGGCCGTTGGCGTTGCCGGGCCGGAGCTTCCCGCTGCGCGGGGCCAGGCCCCCGAGCCTGAGCTCAGGGGCCGAGAGGGCCCGGTCCCAGCGGATGGGACCGAGCCGGGCAGGGGCCAACGCCCCGGCCCCCACCCGCCGGTCGGAGGCCGGCGCAGCGGCGCGAAGCCGGGGAGGCCCGCCAGGGCCGAGCGGTGCAAGCGGTGCGTCAAGAAGGTGCAGGGCTGGCCGTCGGGCGGACCAGTTCGCCCAGGGTGGGGACCGATTCCGGGCGGGAGCGGACCGCTTCCGTGCATTCCCACGCCCGCGGCGGATCCGCGTCCGGCCCGCCCAGCACCACCGGCCCCGGCCCCGCCGACACCGCCTCGCTGCCCGCCAGCGTGCACACCACCTGCGACAGCGCCACGGGCGGCAGGTCCTCGGGCTTGCGGCTGAGCCGGATCGTGCCCGCCGGGTCGCCCGGGCGCGCCGGCGCGACGGTCAGCCCGTCGGGGACCGCCGTCGTGAAGCCCGCGTCCCGCTCCTCCGCCGACGGCTCCCGCTCCAGCGCCTCCAGCAGCGCTTCGGCGACCAGCACCACGGGGTCGCGTACCGGCTTCTTCTCCGGCACCGGCACCACCCGCTCCACGCCGACCAGCTGCGATCCGCACACGAGCTCCACCGTGGCCCGGAAGCCCTGTACGCCGGTCTGCAGCTCCGGGGTGTCACACGACACCCGCGAAGGCGCCGGACCGACGTCCACCGGCACCGTCGTCGCCCTGATCCCGCATCCGGAGACCAGCCCCACCAGGGCCAACAGCGCTGCCGCCCTACGCGTCCGCGTCACCGGCGATCACCTTCCCCACGTCCACCGGCAGCCGCAGCGTGAACAGCGCGCCGCCCCCCGGCCCGTTGGCGGCGGTGATGTCGCCGCCGTGGATGTGCGCGTTCTCCACGGCGATCGACAGGCCCAGCCCGCTCCCGTCCGACTTCGGCCGCGAGGCGCTCGCCTTGTAGAACCGGTCGAAGACGTGCGGCAGCACCTCCTCGGGGATGCCCGGCCCGTTGTCCTGGACCGCGATCACCAGCCACTCGCCCTCGACGACCACCGACACCCGCACCGGCGAGCCGCCGTGCTTGAGCGCGTTGCCGATCAGGTTGGCGAGGATGACGTCGAGCCGGCGCGGGTCGAGCCGTGCCACGATGCCGCGCTCGGCGTCGAGTTCGACCGCGTCGAGCCACGCCCGCGCGTCGATGCACGCCGTCACCTGGTCGGCGACGTCCACGTCGTCCAGCACGAGCCGTGCCGTCCCCGCGTCGAAGCGGGTGACCTCCATCAGGTTCTCCACCAGGATGTTCAGCCGCCGGGTCTCGCTGACCACCAGCGCCACCGCCGGTGCGATCATCGGATCGAGGTCTTCGACCTCCTCCTCCAGCACCTCGGCGACCGCCGTCAACGCCGTCAGCGGAGTGCGCAGTTCGTGCGACATGTCCGCGACGAATCGCCGGCTGGCCTCCTCCCGGGCGCTCATGTCGGCGACCTTCTTCTCCAGCGCCTCGGCCGTCTTGTTGAACGTGTGCGACAGATCGGCGAGTTCGTCGGTCCCCGACACGTCGAGCCGGTGGTCCAGCTCGCCCTCGCCGAGGCGCCGCGCCGCGTCCCCCAGCCGCTGTACGGGCTTGAGGACGGTCCGGGCCGCGGCCTGCGCCAGCAGCGCCGACCCGAGCAGCGCGAGACCCGTGGCGATGGTCAGCGACCAGCCCAGCGCGTTCAGGTCGTCCCGCTCCTGCGCCAGGGACTTGTACATGTAGCCGGTCGGCCCGCCGCCCACGATCCGCGTCCCGCCGACCAGGTACGGATTGCCGCGCGGCTTCGTCCGCTGCCAGTACATGTGGTACTCGGAGTCGTTGGCCGCCGTCGCCTTCTGCTGGTCGTTCACCGCACGCTGCAGCGAGGCCGGTACGTCGTCCAGCCCGAAGGAGTCGGGACCGGCCGCGCCGAACACCTTGCGGCCGCCCCGCTCGTCGACCAGCAGCACGCTGTAGCCGGGACTGCTGCCCGCCATCAGCTCGGCGGTGCGCTGCATCTCCTCGGGCGTCGGGTCGGCGGGCAGTGCCGCGGCCCGGTTCTGCATCTCCTGGCGGAAGTCGCCGAGGGCCGCGTCCTGGGTACGGGTGAGCACCGCCTCGCGGTTGAGCCAGTACGCGATCCCGGACGCGGAGACCGCGGCCACCAGCGCGACCAGGCAGAACACCATCAGGAGCCGCAGCCGCAGGCTGGTCCAGCGCCGGCCCGCGAACAGAGCTTTGATCACTGCGGCGAGTCCAGCCGGTAGCCGACGCCACGGACGGTCCGGATGAGGGTGGGCGAGGACGGCACTTCCTCGACCTTGGCGCGCAGCCGCTGGACGCAGGCGTCCACCAGCCGGGAGTCGCCGAGGTAGTCGTGCTCCCAGACCAGCCGCAGCAGCTGCTGCCGGGAGAGCGCCTGCCCGGGCCGGCGGCTGAGCTCCAGGAGCAGCCGCAGCTCGGTCGGCGTCAGCTGGAGGTCCTCGCCGTTCTTCGTGACCGTCATCGCGGACCGGTCGATGACCAGGGACCCGAAGACCGCGGAATCGGTGGACTCCCGTTCCCCGCGGCGCAGCACGGCCCGGATCCGGGCGTCGAGCACCCGGCCCTGGACCGGCTTGACGACGTAGTCGTCGGCGCCGGACTCCAGGCCCACCACCACGTCGATGTCGTCACTGCGCGCGGTGAGCAGGATGATCGGCAGCTGGTCGGTGCGGCGGATCCGCCGGCACACCTCGAAACCGTCGATCCCGGGCAGCATCACGTCCAGCACGATCAGGTCCGGCCGCTGCTCGCGCAGCAGTTTCAGGCCGTCCTCGCCCGTCGCCGCGGTGGCCACACGGTGGCCCTGGCGAGACAGGGAGAGTTCGAGGGCCGTGCGGATGGCGTCGTCGTCCTCGATCAGCAACAGGAAAGGCACGGGCTCATTCTGTCCCATGGACCGTTCGGAGTTCGACCGTCGGGTGCACGGGATCGCACAGAGGTCGCTGTGACAGGCCTGTGACAGTCGGCGGACACCCCGGTTAAGTCCGCCGGGCAGTCTTCTACCAACGAAACCGAGCAGGATCCGAAGCAGACTCCACGACGGGGGGCGCGAGATGAACACGCTGCACAGCACCACCACCAGCGCGGTTGTCACGCGGCTGCACGATGTGAACCGCCGGGCAGGTGTCCGTTCGGTGACGGTCGCCCGTCCGCGGCCGGCGCACACGGTGGCCATCGACGCGAACACGTACCGCCCTTCCGTCCCGGAGCAGCACACGCCCGAGCTCTCCTCCACCTCGGAGGCCGAGTTCACGGCGTACGTCCAGGAGCGGCGGGCCGCCCTGTACGCGACGGCCTTCCACCTGACCGGTGACCGTTACGAGGCCGAGGACCTGCTGCAGAGCGCGCTGTTCTCCACGTACCGCGCCTGGGACCGGATCAGCGACAAGGCGGCCGTCGGCGGGTACCTGCGGCGCACGATGACGAACCTGCACATCAGCGCGTGGCGCCGGCGGAAGCTGAACGAGTACCCGACCGAGGAGCTCCCGGAGACGGCCTCGGACACGGACGCGATGCGGGGTACGGAGCTGCGCGCGGTGCTGTGGCAGGCGCTGGCCCGCATCCCGGAGCCGCAGCGCACGATGCTGGTGCTGCGGTACTACGAGGGCCGTACGGACCCGGAGATCGCGGAGATCCTGGGCATCAGCGTCGGCACCGTGAAGTCGAGCATCTGGCGGTCGCTGCGGCGCCTGCGGGACGACGAGGTGCTGAGCTTCGGCCGCGACGAGGCGGAGTCCTTCGAGGAGCTCGTCGCGTAACGCGGCACACCACAGACCATGGGCCAGGGGGCCCGTCCTACGGGGGTGGGACGGGGGCCTGCGGGGGGAGAGGGCGGGATCAGGCGGCCGGGGGGCCGCATGATCCCGCCTTCTCGTATGTCCGGCTCCGCCGGCACCGCAGAACCGGCGGCTCCGCCGGCACCGCAGAACCGGCGGCTACGCCGGGGCGGCCGCACGGTGGCGGCCTGCTGCGCAGGCGGCCAGGCGGCCCAGGGCCTCGTCGCGGCCGCAGGCGTGCGCGCCGAGGGCGGTGTGCCGGGCCACGATGCCCCGCTCCGCCCGCATCAGCCGCCAGCCCCTGCGCAGCAGGAACGGCAGCGACTTGCGGCCCTCGCGCAGGTCCCGCATCAGCCTGCGCCGGAACGTCGTCGACGGCCGCCCGCGCAGGCAGATGGCGTCCGCCAGCAGCCCCAGTTCCTGGCACCGGGCCACGATGTCCGCCGCGAAGATCCCCTCCGCGATGAAGAGCGGGGTGCGGGAGATGTCCAGCGTCTCGGTACCCGTACGGGAGGACGTGGCGATGGAGTACACCGGCACCTCGGTACGGCCTGCCGCGCAGAGTTCCACGATCGCGGCGACCGCCACGTCCGCGTCCCAGGACAGCGGGGAGTCCCAGTCGATGTCGGAGCTGCCCTCGACCAGCGGGAGGGTCGGGTCGTCGGCCTCCTTGTAGAAGTCGTCCAGGCGCAGCACCGGCAGCCCGGAACGGGCAGCCAACCTGGACTTGCCGGAGCCCGAAGGCCCGGTCAACAGGACGACACGCGTAGGCAGAGGAGAGGAAGAGCTCACGGGACACCAGTCTGAACCATTCCCCCGCGCAGGGGATGCCTCCGGTGGCCGGTTGGTATCCAGGATCACACCTCGACTACGCTGCGTGCGCACGCGACTACGACCTCAGGCGGGATCCCCATGGCACGTCACGCAGCCCCCGGCAGCTCCACGCTGCGCTCCGCAGGCCTCACGCTCTCCATGGCCGGTGCGGCCCTGGCCATGGCCGCCGGCGGCGCCCAGGCCGGTGAGCTCTCGGTCCCGGCCGCCCTCGCCGGGGTCGCCGACCCCATCGCGAACCTCAAGGTGAACCCCCTCGCACACACCGGCGTGGACCCGCTCGACAACGGCGTGGCCACCAAGGTCGCCGACTTCCCGGCGGTCGGCACCACCATGGTCACGGGGATCCTGACGCAGGGGCCGTCCCTCGGCGAGCTGCCCGAGGCGACCGCGTCCTCGCTGCTCGGCCCGCTGCTGCCGAAGTAGCCGGAGGCACCAGGGCACGAAAAGGCCCCGGCAGCACTGGGGGCACCTCCCAGCGGTAGCTGGGGGAGGGACGCTGCCGGGGCCGGTTTCAGAGGGGATCTCTCAGTACGAGGATCCGCCCGAGCCCAGCGAACCCGTGGGGTGCCAGACCGTCTTCGTCTCCAGGAACGCCGTCATGCGCGACGTGCCCGGGTCGGCGCTCCAGTCGTCCACAGGCTGTGGACGCAGGACGCGCTTGAGGTTGTCGGCCGCCGCGATCTCCAGCTCCTTGGCCAGCGCCGCGTCGGCACCCGCCAGGTCGATCGCGTTGACGTCCTGGTGGGACGCCAGGTGCGGGCCCATCTCGCCGGCCTTGCCGGACAGGATGTTGACGACGCCGCCCGGCAGGTCGGAGGTGGCCAGCACCTCGCCCAGGGAAAGGGCCGGAAGCGGCGCGTTCTCGCTGGCGATGACCACGGCGGTGTTGCCCGTCGCGATCACCGGGGCGATCACGGAGACCAGGCCCAGGAAGGACGAGTCCTGAGGGGCCACGACCGTGACGACACCGGTCGGCTCCGGGGTGGAGAGGTTGAAGAACGGGCCTGCGACCGGGTTGGCCCCGCCCACGATCTGGGCGATCTTGTCGGTCCAGCCCGCGTACCAGACCCAGCGGTCGATGGCCGCGTCGACGACCGCGGCCGCCTTCGACTTGGACAGGCCCTCGGCCTCGCCGACCTCGCGGACGAACTGCTCGCGGCGGCCCTCCAGCATCTCGGCGATGCGGTAGAGGATCTGCCCGCGGTTGTACGCGGTCGCGCCCGACCAGCCGCCGAAGGCCTTGCGGGCCGCGACGACCGCGTCACGCGCGTCCTTGCGGGAGGACAGGGGGGCGTTGGCCAGCCACTTGCCCTTGGAGTCCGACACCTCGTACACCCGGCCGCTCTCGGAACGCGGGAACTTCCCGCCCACGTACAGCTTGTAGGTCTTGAAGACGCTCAGTCGCGCCGAAGACTCAGACATCGAGGTAGCCCTCCAGGCCGTGACGGCCGCCTTCGCGCCCGAAGCCCGACTCCTTGTAGCCGCCGAAGGGCGAGGTCGGGTCGAACTTGTTGAACGTGTTGGCCCAGACGACACCGGCGCGGAGCTTGTTCGCGACCGCGAGGATGCGCGAGCCCTTCTCCGTCCAGATGCCGGCGGACAGGCCGTACTGGCTGTTGTTGGCCTTGGCGACGGCCTCGTCCGGCGTACGGAAGGTCAGCACGGACAGCACCGGGCCGAAGATCTCGTCGCGGGCGACGGTGTGCGCCTGGGTGACGTTCGTGAAGAGCGTCGGGGCGAACCAGTAGCCGGAGGACGGCAGCTCGCACGCCGGGGACCAGCGCTCGGCGCCCTCGGCCTCGCCGGTCTCCGCGAGCGCGGTGATCCGGGCCAGCTGCTCGGCAGAGTTGATCGCACCGATGTCGGTGTTCTTGTCGAGCGGGTCGCCCAGGCGCAGGGTGCTCAGGCGGCGCTTGAGGGAGTCCAGCAGCTCGTCGTGAATCGACTCCTGGACCAGCAGGCGCGAGCCCGCGCAGCAGACCTGGCCCTGGTTGAAGAAGATGCCGTTGACGATGCCCTCGACGGCCTGGTCGATGGGGGCGTCGTCGAAGACGATGTTGGCACCCTTGCCGCCCAGCTCCAGGGTGACCTTCTTGTCGGTGCCGGCGATCGAGCGGGCGATGGCCTTGCCGACCGCGGTCGAGCCGGTGAAGGCGACCTTGTTGACGTCCGGGTGCTCGACGAGGGCCGCGCCCGCGTCGCCGTATCCGGTGAGGATGTTGACGACGCCCTTGGGCAGGCCCGCCTGGCGGCAGATGTCCGCGAAGAACAGGGCGGAGAGCGGGGTGGTCTCGGCGGGCTTGAGGACGACCGTGTTGCCGGCGGCGAGCGCCGGGGCGATCTTCCACGCCAGCATCAGCAGCGGGAAGTTCCACGGGATGACCTGGCCGGCCACGCCCAGCGGGCGCGGGTTCGGCCCGTAGCCGGCGTGGTCGAGCTTGTCGGCCCAGCCCGCGTAGTAGAAGAAGTGCGCGGCGACCAGCGGGAGGTCCGCGTCGCGGGTCTCCTTGATCGGCTTGCCGTTGTCCAGGGTCTCCAGGACGGCCAGCTCGCGGCTGCGCTCCTGGATGATCCGGGCGATGCGGAAGAGGTACTTGGCGCGCTCGGAGCCGGGCAGCGCGGACCAGGCCGCGAACGCCTTGCGGGCGGCCTTGACCGCGCGGTCGACGTCGGCGGCGCCGGCCTGGGCGACCTCGGCGAGGACCTCCTCGGACGACGGCGAGACGGTCTTGAAGACCTTGCCGTCGGCGGCGTCGGTGAACTCACCGTCGATGAAGAGCCCGTACGAGGGGGCGATGTCGACGACCGAGCGGGACTCGGGAGCCGGTGCGTACTCGAATACAGATGCCATGGTGATCAGTCCACCGTCACGTAGTCGGGACCGGAGTAACGGCCGGTGCTCAGCTTCTGGCGCTGCATCAACAGGTCGTTGAGCAGGCTGGAGGCGCCGAAGCGGAACCAGTGGTTGGTCAGCCAGTCCTCGCCCACGGTCTCGTTGACCAGGACCAGGAACTTGATGGCGTCCTTGGTGGTCCGGATGCCGCCGGCCGGCTTCACGCCGATCTGGATTCCAGTCTGCGCCCTGAAGTCGCGGACGGCCTCGAGCATCAGCAGCGTGTTGGCGGGGGTGGCGTTGACGCCGACCTTGCCGGTGGAGGTCTTGATGAAGTCGGCGCCCGCGAGCATGCCGATCCAGGAGGCCCGGCGGATGTTGTCGTACGTCGACAGCTCGCCGGTCTCGAAGATGACCTTGAGGCGGGCGACGGTGCCGTCGGGGCGTACGCATGCCTCCTTGACGGCCTTGATCAGCTCGTACGTCTCCAGGTAGCGGCCGGCGAGGAAGGCGCCACGGTCGATGACCATGTCGATCTCGTCGGCGCCGGCGGCGACGGCGTCACGGGTGTCCGCGAGCTTGACGGGCAGCGCGGCGCGGCCGGCCGGGAAGGCCGTCGCGACGGAGGCCACCTTGACGTCGGCGCCGTTCAGGGCGGCCTTGGCGGTGGCCACCATGTCGGGGTAGACGCAGACCGCGGCGGTCATGGGAGTCGTACGGTCGGTCGGGTCGGGATTGGCGGCCTTGGCGGAGAGCGCTCGGACCTTGCCCGGGGTGTCCGCACCCTCAAGCGTGGTCAGGTCGATCATCGAAATGGCCAGGTCAATGGCGTACGCCTTGGCCGTGGTCTTGATCGAACGGGTACCGAGCGCGGCCGCGCGGGCCTCCAGGCCGACGGCGTCTACGCCGGGCAGCCCGTACAGGAAGCGGCGCAGCGCGCTGTCGGACGTCGTCACGTCAGCGAATGCGGTGAGGGTGGTGGGCATGGTCACAAGATGAGCATATCTACGCGCGTAGCGGCCTGTCACCCCCCGCGGCCGCACATCTGTGCGGGCTTGGCCACATCCGGGCACGGCAGGGGTCGGCCCGGGTCCGCGTCTGCGGACCGCTGACCTCCGCTTTTCCTGTTACACGGCGAAGACGGGAACCCCATCGTCCGGTCGAACAAGATCCGTAAATTTCTCTTCAGCAGCCCGCCAGACCTCACCGGATGAAAGCTTCGGCAGAGAACCCGTAGAGAAAAGGGGCATGCGACTCTCCCACCTTCCCGCGAGACAGCTTCCAGGAGTCGTTATGCGTACCGCCCTCCGCACCTCGATCGTCACCGCCGCCCTCGCCGGGGCCCTGCTCGCGCCGGCCGCGACCGCACTCGCCGCGCCCGCCCCGCAGGCCGGCACCTCGGTCTCGGCCGTGAACACGGTCTCCGCGGCCTCGTCGGACAAGGACCGCTACGACGGCGAACTCGTTCTCGTCGGCAAGAACCGGATCGCGGTGCTGCGCAACGAGTCCGAGGGCCCCGAGGTCTGGATCCGCGCCGTGGGCGACAACTGGAAGCCGGCCGACGGCTGGGCGGGCCGCGTGCTGGCGAAGCTGGACCTCTCCAACCGCCGCGCGGTGATCGAGGACACCGAGTACACGCTCACCGACGCGGGCGGCTACGGGCTCAACGTCCACCGGAAGGGCGAGGGGGCTTCGGACTTCTACCTGCTGCCGAAGGGCGCGCCGACCACCAAGCCGTCGACCGGGCCCTCCGCCAAGCCCTCCGCGCAGCCGACCGCCAAGACCCCGGCCACGACCTCCGTCAAGCCGGTCGCCGACGTGAAGGCGCAGACCGGGGCGCAGACCGTGGTCGTGCCCAAGGGCGGGGTGGCCGCCGGGGCCGAGTTCGCCGCCGAGGACACCGACAACAGCACCACCGTGGCCGCCGGCGCGGGTCTCGTCGCGATCCTCGCCGGGCTGGGTGTGGCCCTGCTGGCCCGCGGCCGCCGCGCCGCCCGCAGCCGGGGCTGATCTTCCCTTTCCGGCCCGTTCCCTCCCGTTCCTGCCTCCGGCGGGCCACCTCCACGGTGGCCCGCCGGGCCCGTTTCCCGGAGCACCCCATGGCCCACCGCGTCCGCCCCCTGCTCGCCGCCGCCCTGCTCGGTCCGCTCGCCCTCGCCGCCCTGACCGGCTGCGGCGGTGCACCGGCCGCCCCCACGCCTGCGCCGCACATCGCCGCGGCCACCGCGCCCGCGCCGGCCGCCGCGGCGTCGTCCGCCCCGACGGCGGCCGCGCCCGTCGCCCCGCTGCCCGCCTCTGAGCCCGTACGGGTGCGGATCCCCGCCGCCGGGGTGGACAGGGGCCCGCTGCTGGAACTGGGCCTGGCCGCCGACGGCAGCGTCGAGGTGCCCTCCGTAGCGGACGGGGACCGGATCGGCTGGTACACCAAGGCCGTCACCCCGGGCGAGACCGGCCCTGCCGTACTGATCGGGCACTTCGACACCGCGCGCGGCCCGGCCGTCCTGCGCAACGTCTCGAAGATCCGCACCGGCGACGGGATCACCGTCTCCCGGGCGGACGGCACGACCGCCGCCTTCCGGGTGCGCGAGCTGGAACAGGTCGACAAGAAGAGCTTCCCGACCGCCAAGGTGTACGGGAACACCGCGCGCCCCGAGCTTCGGCTGATCACCTGCGGCGGCGAGATCACCGACGGCCACCGCCCCGACAACATCATCGTGTACGCCGATCTCGTGGGCTGAGACGGCTTGAGGCAGAATCGGGCGCATGAGCAGCCAGCAGCCCACTGACGAACCGGTGTACGACGACCGGGTCTACCGCTCCCCCATGGCCGTCGTCACCGGCGTTCTGCTGCTCGCGCTCATCGCGTGGCTGTGCGGGGACGCGATCGTGCGGGGTTCGGGGAACGCCCCGTGGTTCGCCGCGGCGATCGCCCTGCTGGCCGTACCGCTGACCGTGGCCTTCACCATCCGCCCCGCGGTCTTCGCCAACGACAACCGGATGCGCGTACGGAACCCGTTCCGGATCATCGAGCTGCCCTGGGCCGCCGTGGACGCGGTGCGTGCCGGGTACTCGGCGGAGGTGCTGGCCGAGGGGTCGAAGTACCAGCTGTGGTCCGTCCCGGTCTCGCTGCGCGAGCGGAAGAAGGCGAACCGGCAGCAGTTCTCCCGCCGCGGCGGGCTCACCGGCAAGGGACTCGGCTCGCCCGAGGGCGGCGACACGGCCGCTGCCGCCGCCGTCGAACCGCAGCGGGCCCACGCGGACCAGGTGGTGGACGAGCTGCGGGAGCTGGCCGAGCGCGGCGCCTCGCGGGCGGGCGCCCAGGGCAGCGTGCGCGTGCGGTGGTCGTACGAGGTCATCGCGCCCGCCGTCGCGGGTGCGGTATTCCTGATCGTCCTCCTCGCCACCCGCTGACGGCGGGCCCCGGCGGCCCCGGCGGCCCCGGGTTAAGCGCGGGGGACGCCGAGGCCGGCGAGGGCCGCGGCCAGTGCGCGGCCGCAGAACCCGGCCACGATCGTGTGCAGCGGCCGTCGTACGCCGCCGTTCGCCGCTGTGCGTCGTACGGGGCTGCGTCGTGCGGGCATGGCTGTTCTCCTTCGGCTGCCACCGGTGGGCCGCGCCCACTGTGCGGGTCCGCAGCGGTACCGGAGGCGGGTGCGTCACCGACCCGCCGGGGTTTCATCCGATCGGATCGTCATATGCCGCCTGCTCGCCGGATCCGACCGGAACCGCAGCCACCGGGCGCTGCGTCCTCGCAGGTGTGCAGCGCAATGAGGTCGGCCGCAGTGCCGCCACCGCCATTCACCTCCGGCTCCGACTTCTGGGCGGGGGGCTGCTGGTCGCTCATCTCCTCCTCGTCGCCTGGCTGACCCTGCGGCCCCTGGACGTGCCCTGGGCGGCCGCCGCCAATCTGACCCCGCTGGAGGGGATCCGGGCGGACCTCTCGTACGGACCGCTCGAGGCGGTCCGGCGGATCGGGGAGGGGCTGGCGCTGCTCGCCCCGCTCGGGGTGCTGCTGCCCCTCGTCAACGGGAACCTGGCGCCCTCGCCGCTGGCCGCGTGGTCCTCGCTGGGCCGGACCGCCGCCGCGGGCGCGCTGGTCTCGCTCAGCATCGAGATGCTCCAGAGCGCCGTGCCCGGACAGGTGGTCGACGTGGACTCGGTCCTGCTGAACGGCCTCGGCGTGGTGCTCGCGCACGCGGCCGTCGTACCGGCGCTGCGTGCGCGGCTGCGGCGCTCGCAGCGCTCGCAGCGCTCGCAGCGCTCCTCTCAGGGCTCTACCCCGAGAATTCCCAGGGTCGGCCTCGGTCCGTGGACCGACGTTCTGTCCGCAGTGCCGCGGGAGTATTGAGGTATCGCGGGAGCCCGCCATCACCGACGGTTCTGGTGGCCCGCCGAGCCCACAGAGGAGAAACCCATGAGCGCCATTGCCCGCCCCCGTGACGGCCGCTGGATCGGCGGCGTCTGCGCCGGACTGGCGCGCCGCTTCGGAATTTCCGCGAATACGATGCGCCTGATATTCGTCGTCTCGTGCCTGCTGCCCGGCCCGCAGTTCCTGATCTACCTGGCGCTGTGGGTGCTCCTGCCGAACGAGAAGTCCGCCTCCAACGCCTGGTAGCACCTCCGTGGCTGCTCAGCCCGCGCTGCGGACCTTCTCGAGCTGCTTGTCCGCCACCTCGTGCGGGACCTGCGGCTTCTGCTGGGCCGCGGCCGTCGCCACGTTGAGGGCCATCAGCCGCACGACGGTGGCGCCCTGGCGTACGACGACCACGTGGACCTGCGCGGAGACGCCCTGGGCGGCCGCGGTCGTGGTCCAGCTGACGCTCTCGTCGCCGGCCGTCTTGTACTCGGCCGGCCGTACGTCGCGGTAGCTGCCGCTCTGCTTCTCGACGGTGGCGGAGAAGCCCGTACCGCAGGCGGCGACGGCGTCCTTCAGCCGGGCGATCAGGGCCTTGGCGTCGCTCTCGGCGTAGGAGCTGACGGAGGCGGAGACGGCCAGTCCGACCTGTTTCTGGGAGCCGACACCGCGGTTGACGGTCTCGCGGGCGGCCGGGTCGGGCTTGTCGCCCATGATGTCGGCCAGGGGCTGGCAGGCCTTGCGGTCGGCCTGCGGCTGGCCGTCGGGGGCGTTCGGGTTCTTGCCCTGGGCGGAGACCTGGTAGCCGGGCAGATCGCCCTGTTCGAGCGCGGAGCGCTCCAGCTTGGTCGCCCCGGCCTTCGGTGCGGCCGAGCCGCTCGGGGCGCCGCCCGGGGACGCGGCGGGAGAGCCGGCGGGGGCGGAGCCCTTCGGGTCGGGCGCCTTGCCGGCCGCGGGGGCGTCCTTGCTGCTGCATCCCACGGCTCCCAGGAGGAGGGCGGGGAGCAGGGCGGCGGTGGCCGCTGCGACCGTGACTCGTGCGTTCAAGCGCATGACCGATGACCTCATACCCAGTGCGTCGGCGGGCAGTTGGTGGTGATCGTGGCACACGGCACGACGCGGCACACACCCGATCGAACCGGCGTGCGCCACGTGCGTGCGTGTGCGAAGAATCCGCGGACGAATCGCGGACGAGTCGCGGACGGATCCGCGTGCGGATCCGGCGGGGATCAGCCGCCGAGCGCGCCACCGATGGGCAGGCCGCCGAGCGTGGGGCCGACCGCGTCGGTGAGCTGGTTGAGGGGGGCAGCCGGGTCGCTGGACTGCTGGCCACCCTCGGGGCTCACCTGCTGCTGGCTCGTGAGCCCAGCGGTGGCGCCGGTGACGGTGCCCAGGGCGTCGGACAGGCCGATGGCGGGCACGGCGGCCGACGCGGAACCCGCGGCGGCGGCGACGAAGGCGGCACCGAGGGCGGCGGCACCGAGAGTCTTGGCAGCTGACTTCTTCATGAAGATTTAGTCCTTGCGACGGGGAATTGAGCGGCTCCGCAAACTAGTCACTTCAAACCCCCGGCCGCAAACATACGTAAATACGAGAAAGCGCCCGGGGATTGCCGTCCCCGGGCGCTTTCCTCACGTCATGCCGTGGCCTAGAGCGAGACAGAACCGCTGGTCGAAGCAGTCTGCTGGAACAGCCATTCCGACTTCAGCTCCGCGTAACCGGGCTTGATGACCTCGTTGATCATGGCCAGTCGTTCATCGAAAGGAATGAACGCGGACTTCATCGCATTGACGGTGAACCACTGCATGTCGTCGAGCGTGTAGCCGAAGGTGTCGACCAGGTGCTCGAACTCGCGGCTCATGCTGGTGCCGCTCATCAGCCGGTTGTCGGTGTTGACCGTCAGGCGGAAGTGCAGCTTGCGCAGCAGGCCGATCGGGTGCTCGGCGTACGAGGCGGCCGCGGCGGTCTGCAGGTTCGAGGTGGGGCACATCTCCAGGGGGATGCGCTTGTCCCGGACGTACGAGGCCAGCCGGCCCAGCTTCACCGAGCCGTCGGCGGCGACCTCGATGTCATCGATGATCTTCACGCCGTGGCCCAGGCGGTCGGCGCCGCACCACTGCAGGGCCTGCCAGATCGACGGCAGACCGAAGGCCTCGCCCGCGTGAATGGTGAAGTGGTTGTTCTCGCGCTTGAGGTACTCGAACGCATCGAGGTGGCGGGTGGGAGGGAACCCGGCCTCGGCGCCGGCGATGTCGAAGCCGACCACGCCGTTGTCGCGGTAGCGGTTCGCCAATTCGGCGATCTCCAGGGCGCGGGCGGCGTGGCGCATCGCGGTGAGCAGCGCGCCGACGCGGATGCGGCGGCCGCTCGCCTTCGCGCGGCGCTCGCCCTCGCGGAAGCCGTCGTTCACTGCCTCGACGACCTCTTCGAGGGTCAGGCCGGCTTCCAGGTGCTGCTCGGGGGCGTAGCGGATCTCGGCGTACACGACGCCGTCCTCGGCCAGGTCCTCGGCGCACTCGGCGGCGACACGGAACAGCGCCGCCTTCGTCTGCATGACGGCGCACGTGTGCGCGAACGTCTCCAGATAGCGGGGCAGGGAGCCGGAGTCGGCGGCTTCGCGGAACCAGATGCCGAGCTTGTCGGCGTCCGTCTCGGGAAGGCTCTCGTAGCCGGCCTCGCGGGCCAGCTCGATGATGGTCCCGGGGCGCAGGCCACCGTCGAGGTGGTCGTGGAGCAGCACCTTCGGGGAGCGGCGGATCTGATCCGGGGTCGGCAGGTTGGGGGTCTCGCTCGTCATCCGGGCACTCTACTCCTACGCGCGTAGAGCAGCGCGTCGGCGACAGGGGTCGATACGCAACAGAGACCGTACGGACGGGTCGCGTACACCTGTCAGTCTGAGAATGTTCCGCCATGGCACAGCATGCGCCGCCGGCGCGCGGGGCCCGCCTGGGGCGGGCGGCCGGCGCGAACGGCTCGGTCTCGACGGGAAGCACAGTCAACGGAGCGGTCCTCCTGCTCCCCGGAACGTCCAGATTGTTCCCCGGTCCGGTGCGCCCGCTCGCGCGGGCACTGGCCCGGGCGGGCGGAGCGGACGGGCTGGTCGCGCACACGGTCCTGCACGGCCGGGGGGCCTGCCGGGAGGACGACGCCCGGTGGGCGGCCGACGAGGTGGTGCGCCGGTACGGGGACGTGCCGGTGTGCCTCGTCGGCTACGACGCGGGCGGCCGGGCGGCGCTGCGGGCGGCGGGCCACGATGCCGTCAACTCGGTGCTGGCGCTTGCCCCTTCCTTAGGCGAGGTGGTCTCGGCGGATTCCCCGGAACCGGTGAAGCAGCTGTCGGGGCGGCAGGTGCTGATCGTGCACGGGACGAACGATGCGCACAGCGATCCTGAAGCATCGTTTCGGCTGGCGGCGCAGGCGAAGAAGGCGAACCGGGCGACGTGCCGGTTCGAGGTCCACTCGGACGGGCACCGGCTGCGGGAGCACCAGGCGGAAGTCGTGGCGCTGTCCGTGGATTTCGTCCTGGGGGCGATGTTCTCGGGGCGGTACTCGCGGCCTGTGACGGACGCGCTGGCGGCGCCGCCTCCGCTGGGGCTGCGGATGCCGCTCGCCTCCGGGTTCGGACGGTCGCTGCGGGGCTGACCTGCGGGGGCCGGGCCGCGAGCGGATGAGGCGCCCGGCCGCCGGACGTATGGTGAGGAGTGAACTCGGGGTCCTTCTCTGCGGGAGGCGGTTCGGCATGGCCGGGATCGTGCGCAAGAGCTTCGACCAGGCGGACGAGACCCGTCCGTTCGAAGACGGCAAGGGCAGGCTCGACGTGATCCAGACGGACGGCGGCGCCGTGGGCCGCGCGGTCTTCGAGCCGGGCTGGCGCTGGTCGGAACACATCAAGCCGCTGGTGGGCACGGACAGCTGCGAGGCCGCGCACACGGGTTACGTGGTGAGCGGCCGGATGAAGGTCGTCATGGACGACGGGAGCAGTGAGGAGTACGGCCCCGGCGACCTCATGGAGATCGCGCCCGGACACGACGCCTGGGTCGTCGGCGACGAGCGGTGCGTCGCGGTGGACTGGACCGGCTTCGGCCAGTACGCGAAGCCGGCCTGACATCCCCGTCACGTCACCGGTCACATCGCTGGTCACATCACCGGTCACGTCAGCCGGTCACCTCACCCCGCGGGCAGCCACACCGGGTTCGTGAACGCCGCCGGGGCGCCCGGCAGGGGCGGGGCCGCGGCGGGGTGGCGGACCTCGGCCCGGACGTAGGCGGAGCGGGCCGGGGTGGTGTGCCATTCCAGGGTGGTGGCGTCGGGGGCCGTGACGGCCAGGCCCTGATCGGTGATCAGCCGTAGTTCGCAGCCCGGGGCGCCCGTGACCGTGAGCCGGATCAGCACGTCCGCGTCCGGGGCCACCCGCAGGCGCTCCCCGATGCCGGCATGCTCCCCGCGCCCTGCGACGGCCTCGAAGCCGACCGTGACCTGCGCGGATTCCGCGGCGTAGGACCGGCCGGCCCGTATCCCGGCGAGGACGGCCTCCCGGGTCAGGTCCTCGGCGAGGACCACGGTCTGCGGGCCGCCGATGCGGTCCGGATCGCGGTGGTGGTCGCTGTTGGCCATGGCCGGCAGCCAACGCTCGCCGTCGGCGCCGCGCAGGGTGGCGTCCCAGGAGGCCAGGGAGACCTCGTCGTCCGGGGTCCACGGGCCGTTCCAGACCTCGACCGCGTCGGCCTCGCCGAAGCCGAACTTCCAGGCGCAGCCGATGCAGGTGGCGTGCGGGTGGGCGGGCACGACCAGCCCGCCTGCGCCCCGTATGGCACGGGCGAACCGGCCGAAGCGGCCCTCGCGGGCCCGGTAGCGCCAGTCGACGAAGGTCCCGGGGTCGGTGCCGACCGCCAGGACGTGGCCGGTGCGGGTGGTGATCTCCTCGCCGGTCAGGATCAGCAGGTCCGGGGAGAGCGCGTCGGCCCAGGCGGCGTGCGCGGAGTGGGTGTTGTGCTCCGAGGAGTTGATGAAGTCCAGGCCGGCGGCCCGGGCGAGGCCGGCGATCTCGGCCGGGGTGCGGCGCCCGTCGGAGTGCACCGAGTGGATGTGGCAGTCGCCCCGGTACCAGGCCCGGCCGCGGCCGCGGGCCCGCTGGGGCGGGTAGACGGGGCGGGGGGTGCGGCCCGGGTCCCCGAAGGTGAAGCGTGCGGTGATCTCGTACGGGAGCCCCTGCGGGGCCACGGTGTACGGGCCGAGCAGTATGTGCCAGCGGCCGGCTTCGATCGGGCCGGGCACGTAGCCGGGGGTCGCGTCGTCGGCGCGCAGGAAGAACTCGCTGCGGGCGCCGCCCGACCAGCCGCGGAAGCCGCGGCCGCCGAGGGCGGTGCCGTGCTGGTCGAAGATGCCGATGTCGAGGGCATTTCCGGGGGTGCCGGGCGGTACGGGCGGCTTCCCGTACGTGTACGCCACTCTTAACTCGCGTACGCCGCGCGGCACATCGAGGGGTATCTCGACGAAGTCCGGGGCGCCCGGGGGGATCGTGCCGGTCAGGATCCGGGTGTCCGGCGAGGGGGCGGACAGGTGCGGGGCGGCGGCTGCGGCGGCACCGGACGCACCGGTCGCCAGAACTTCACGTCTCGTGAGGGCCATCCCTCCACGGTGGCGGCGGTACGTGAATCCCGTGTGAATCCGGGGTGAGGGGTACCGGCTGTCCGAGCAGGGTCACAGCCCGGTGCACGCCGGGCGGCGGTGGTCGCGCCGGTCCGTCCGTACCCGCCGCTCCGTCCCCTCACGGTCGGAGGGCACCGGCGGACCTCCCCCAGCTACCGCTGGGAGGTGCGCCCGGCGCGACCACCACGGCGGGGCGCCGGCTCGGCAGGACCGCCATGGGCCCCCGCCCGGTCCTGCGAACCAGCTCCCGCTCCCCCGTCACCGCGTTTCCCCCTTCACCCGGTGTGAACACTGTGCCGGTTCGGTATATCCGGAAGACGCCCGATCGGGGGTCGTCTTGCCGCCTTGCGGGAACACGAGGGGTTTACAAACATCCGCAAGCCGGGACGAATACGCATATGCCAGCCGACGAAGCCGACCAGCCACGCGGGGGCGACCTGAGCCGCGCCGCCCGGCGGCTGTACGCGTACGCCGTGGAGCGGCATTCGTTCGCCGCGGCCGAGGCCACCGAGGCCCTCGGGGCGCGGGCGGCCGCGGCGATCACCGAGCTGGCCGCCGCGCACCTGCTCCAGCGGGCCTCCGGCGACGGTCCGGAGCGGTGGAGCGCCGTGGCGCCGCGGGCGGCGGCGGCCCGGGCGCTGGCCCCGCTGGCCCTGCTCGTACGGGAGACCCACGACGAGATGGACCGGCTGCGCGGGCGGCTGGAGACGCTGGTCCCGGCGTACGAGGCGGGGGCGGCTCACCTCGAACGCAACGGGTCGGGGCGGGCGAAGCTGGAGCTGATCACGGACCTGGGAGCGGTGCGCGGGCTGATCGCGGAGCTGGTCGCGGGGTGCGAGCGGGAGCTGCTGACCTCGCAGCCGGGCGGGGGCCGGCCGGTGGAGACGCTGGAGGAGGCGATCGGGCGGGACGAGTCGCTGCTGGCACGCGGGGTGCGGATGCGCACGATCTACCAGCACACGGCCCGCTACTCGCGGCCCACGGCGGCGTACGTGGAGCGGGTGACGGCGCTGGGCGCGCAGGTGCGGACGCTGGGCGACGCCCTGATGCGGATGCTGGTCTTCGACGGGCACACGGGGCTGATGGCGGTACCGGACCGCAGCGGGGCGGCGCTGGTGGTGCGCGAGCCGGCGGTCGTGCACTTCATGACGTCGGCGTTCGAGCGGTGCTGGGTGGAAGCGGAGCCGTTCCCCACGACGGTGAGCCCGGACGCGGCCCGCTCGCTCTCGGACGAGCTGCGGCAGACGATCGTGCGGCTGCTGTCGGAGGGTCTGGAGGACAAGGTGATCGCGCGCCGGCTGGGCATGTCGGAGCGGACCTGCCAGCGCCACATCGCGGAGATCATGCGGGCAGTGGGCGCCAAGTCGCGTTTCCAGGCGGGCTATTTGCTCTCCTCGGCGGCGCCTCCCGCCGCCGCCTCCGGGGACGAAGCCGGATCCTGACCGGGGTGCCAGCCGTGCAGCTCCGGGATCAGCCGGCCGCGACGGGACAGCAGGAAGCGCTTGAACTCGGCGACCGGCGGGGTGTCGGGGTGGCCGTCGAGCCAGGCGACGCCGATCTCGCGGACCGCGCGCGGAGCCGTCACCGTCAGCTCGACCACGCCGGGGCGGGCCACGGCCGGCGGCGGCAGCAGGGCCACGCCGAGGCCTGCCGCGACCAGGCCGCGCAGGGTCTCGGCCTCCTCGCCCTCGAAGGCCACGCGCGGGGTGAACCCGGCCTCCGCGCACAGGTCGTCGGTGATGCGGCGCATGCCGTAGCCCGGCTCCAGGGTGACGAAGGTTTCCTCGGCGGCCTCGGCGAGGCGGATGCGCTTGCGGGTGGCCAGGCGGTGGTCGTCGGGGACCACCAGGCGCAGCCGCTGCACGTCCAGGCGGCGGGCGACCAGGTCGGGGGCATCGGGGAGCGGTGAGGTCAGGCAGAGGTCGAGCTCGCCGGCCCGCAGCTTCTCGAGCATGGCCTCGCCGTAGTTCTGCACCAGGGAGAAGCGCACGCGCGGGTGGTCGGCGCGGAAGGCGCGGATCAGGCCGGGTACGGTCTCGGGGCCGAGGGTGTGGAGGAAGCCGAACGCCACCTTGCCGAAGGCCGGGTCGGCGTCCTGCTGCACCGACTCGGCGGCGCGGGCGATTTCGGCGAGGGCCCGCTCGGCCGACGCGAGGAAGGTCCGGCCGGCCGTGGTGAGCGCGACGGTGCGGCCCTTGCGGGCGAACAGCGCGACGCCGAGGTCCTGTTCGAGCCGGACCATGGCCCGGGACAGGGTGGACTGCGGGACGCCCAGCTCGTGCGCGGCGCGGGTGACGTGCTCGTGGCGGGCGACGGCGGCGAAGTACGCCAGGCGCGGGGCCAGCAAACCTGTCACAGCGATGTCTTCTTCGTAACGGTTCATTTACAGGCACCCCTCTGAGCTGCGGTCATGCATCAGTGGATTGATTATCGCGATTCTGTGCATTGGACGCATGAAACGGGACGGGTCTACGGTCGTTGCATGCCTCCCGTTCATACCGGGGCGCCCGTCACCACGGGTGCCTCCACCCCGTCGTCCCCTGCCGCACCGGAACCCCGCTCCCCCGGCCGCCCCGGCTACCGCCGCATGAGCCTCGCGCTCTTCGCCGCCGGACTCGCGACGTTCGCCCTCCTCTACTCCACCCAGGCGCTGCTGCCCGCGATCTCCGACGGGTTCGGGGTGACGGCGGGTCAGGCCAGCTGGACCGTGTCCGCGGCCACCGGCGCACTCGCCCTGTTCGTCCTGCCCCTCAGCGCGCTCTCCGAGCGCTTCGGGCGGACCCGGATGATGACGGTCTCCATGCTGGTCGCCGTCGGCGTCGGGCTCCTGGTGCCGTTCGCGCCGAACCTGGAGTGGCTGGTGGCGCTGCGCGCCGTCCAGGGTGCGGCGATCGCCGGCATCCCGGCCTCCGCGATGGCGTACCTGGCGGAGGAGGTCAAGCCGAAGGCGCTGGTGGGCGCGATCGGCCTGTTCGTGGCGGGCAATTCCATCGGCGGCATGAGCGGCCGCCTCGTCACCGGCTGGGCGGCCCAGGTGTGGGGCTGGCGGGGCGGGCTGCTGGCCGTCGGCCTGATGTCCCTGGCGTGCGCGGCGGCCTTCCTGGTGCTGCTCCCCCGGGCCCGGTTCTTCCGCCCGGCCTCGCTGAACCCGCGCGCGGTCGGCCGTACGGTCGCCGGGCACCTGCGGGATCCGCTGCTGCTGCGCCTGTACGGGATCGGCGCGCTGTTCATGACCGTCTTCGGGGCCGTGTACACCGTCATCGGCTACCGGCTGGTCGACGAGCCGTTCTCCCTCGGGCAGGGCGTGATCGGCTCGATCTTCCTGATCTACCTGGTCGGTACGGTCTCCTCGGCCGCCGCCGGGCAGCTGGTGGCCCGGACGGGGCGGCGCGGCGCGCTGTACCTGGCGGTGACCACGACCGCGCTGGGCCTGCTGCTGTCCCTGGCGGACTCGCTCGCCGCGATCCTGCTCGGCCTGGTCCTGATCACCGCGGGCTTCTTCGCGGGCCACGCGGTGGCGTCCGCCGCGGTGAGCCGGACCGCGACGTCGGGCCGCGCGCAGGCCTCGGCGCTGTACCAGTCGGCGTACTACCTGGGCTCCAGCGCGGGCGGCACGCTCGGCGCGCTCGCCTACCACTCGGCGGGCTGGGCGGCCACGGTGGGCATTGCGCTGCTGGCCGTGCTCGGCGTCGTCTCGATCACCCTGTACGGCTCGCACGCGGCCCGCGCGGAGCGCCGCCTCACCTCGCTGGCGGCCGCACGCTGATACGGCCGCGCGCGGATCGCCCGTACGGCATCGGTACGAGCGGAATTACGGAGCCCGGAAGCGCAAGCCGCCCCGGGCTCCGGCGCGTTGCCCCTCCTCGCCGGGAAGGCATGAGGAGGTGGGAGGGAGTCCGGCGTGAAATCCATGCGGATGCGTACGGGGCGGATGCGTACGGGGCGACGTGCGGCGGCGGTGGTCTGCGGGGTGGTGGCGCTCGCGGCCCCGCTGGTGGTCGGCGGGGGCGGGGCGGCGCAGGCCGCCGGCTCGTGCAACGTGACCACGGGGCCGTACCAGCGGGAGGCGGAGCAGTTCCTGGGTCGGCCGGTCGACGGGTGGCAGTCCGCGGCCGACTGCCAGGCGGTCAAGGCGTTCCAGGCGAAGCACGGGATCACCCCGACCGCGGGGTACGCGGGGCCGCTGACCTGGCAGACGATGAGCACGATGCTGGCGCAGCGGGCGGCGGGCACGACGCCGAACAAGGACGGGAAGTGCCCGGTGAATCTGGGCCGGATCGCCTGCGTCGACCTCACCCGCCAGCTCAGCTGGGTCCAGGACGGCGCCATGCTGAAGTACGGGCCGGTGCCGGTCCGCACCGGGAAGGACGGCACCGAGACCCGGACCGGGCTGAAGCGGATCTACTACCGCAGCATCGACCACTGGTCGACGATCTACGACGTGGCGATGCCGTACGCGCAGTTCTTCGACAACGGGATCGCCTTCCACTCCGTCGACAAGAGCATGTGGAACCCGCCGGGGTCCGGCGGCTGCGTGAACATGCGGGCCGCGGACGCGAAGGCGTACTGGAACCTGCTGGTCAAGGGCGACGACGTGTACGTGTACGGCCGCAAGCCCGGTACCTAGGCAGGGCTTTCCGGCTGCCGTTGTCAGACCCCTCCGGTAGTTTTCGATATATCGGACCGACTGGGGGAAGACAGCCATGAGTGACCTCGCCACGGGCATCGAGTCCGACCTGGATGCGGCGATGGACCGCTACCGGGTCGAGCTCACCGGCTACTGCTACCGCATGCTCGGCTCCTCCTTCGACGCCGAGGACGCGGTGCAGGACACGTACGTCCGCGCCTGGCGCAGCTTCGAGAAGTTCGAGGGCCGGTCCTCGCTGCGCTCGTGGCTGTACCGCATCGCCACCAACGTCTGCCTGGACCTGCTGAGCGCGGGGAACAAGCGGGCCCGCCCGATGGACCTCAGCGCCCCGCAGCACCAGGCCTCGGCGGTGCTCAACGAGCGGCCGGAGGTCACGTGGCTGGAGCCGGTGCCGGACGGGCGGGTGCTGCCGCAGACCGCCGATCCGGCCGAGATGGCGCTGGCGAAGGAATCCGTACGCCTCGCGTTCGTGGCGGCGCTGCAGCACCTTCCGGCGAAGCAGCGGGCGGTGCTGATCCTGCGCGAGGTGCTGGCGTGGAAGGCGGACGAGGTCGCGACGCTGCTCGACACGACGGTGGCCTCGGTGAACAGCGCCCTGCAGCGGGCCCGGGCCACGATGTCCGCCACCCGCATGCGCGAGAGCGACGCGGCGGACCCGCTGGACGCGGAGCAGGTGAAGCTGCTGGAGCAGTACCTCTCGGCCTTCGAGGCGTACGACATCTCGCGGCTGACCACCCTGCTGCACGAGGACGCGGTGCTGTCGATGCCGCCGTTCGACCTGTGGCTCCAGGGGCATGCGGACATCGCGGCGTGGCATCTGAACCAGGGCATCGGCTGCAAGGGCTCCCGCCTCGTCCCGACCACGGCGAACGGCCTGCCGGCCTTCGGCCAGTACCGGCCGCGGGAGGACGGGAAGCCGGGTCACGTGCCGTGGGCACTCCAGGTGCTGGAGATTTCAGACGGGCGGATCACCGGGCTCAACGCCTTCCTGGACACCGACCGGTGGTTCCCGCTCTTCGGCCTCCCCGAGCAGCTGGAGGAGTCCGACGAGCTCCAGCAGGGCGCGTAGGGCGGGCGGGGCGCCGGCCACCCGGAGCGGCCGGCCCCGCGCGGCGAGCCGCAGCCGGGCCAGTGCTTCGACGGCGCCCAGGTCCGGGTCGGTGACGGCGGCGGCATCGCACACCACCTCCGTCGCCCCGGCGTCGCAGAGCCGGGCCAGGCGGGCGCACAGCAGTACGGCATCACGCGCGGTCGGGCTGGGTCCGGGCAGGACGAGTCGGGTGATCTCCACGAGGGGGTGACTGCCCGGGCAGCCGGAACTCATCGGCGCTGGGCGGTCCCGCTCACGGGGTGGGGAAGGCGGACGTGTCCAGTTTGAGGTCGAACGGCTCGGGCAGGTGGAAGGTCTCCCCGAACTTGCCGGCCCGGAGGAGCCGATAGACGCCGCCGCCCGGCTCGCCGTACAGCGTGACGGTGGGCCCGCCCGTGGCGAACGCGTCGATGAGGAGGTAGAACGGAACACCCGCCTGCGCGTATCCGGCAGCTTTCGCGATGCGGTCGTGCGAGGCATTCGAGGGGGAGGTGACCTCGACGACGAGTTCCGCCACGGCGGCGGGCACGTGGTGTTCGGAGTCGGATCCGGACTCCGACAAGACGGCGGAAGGCAGGACCAGGAGGTCCGGGATGAACAGTCCCCTGCGCGACGGAACGACGACGCTCTGCGTCTGATGGATGTCCCAGTCGTCGGGAAGGACTGTGTATAGCTGCCGCTGCACCTTGGCAGTGATCAGGTTGTGCATGTTTGCGGGCGTCGGTGCCACGGTGATGATCCCCTCGATGATCTCCACCTTGCAGCCCTCCGGCCAGTCCGACTCCTCCCAGAGCCGGACCAGGTCCTCCCAGCCGTCGCCACCTCGTGACTCGTGCTGGACGGTGAGTGCGCTCATGGTGTGCTCCTCAAGCTGTTGGCACCGATCCCAGCATGCCGAACGGGACCGGCGCAGGTCCACCGGTCCCGTTCACCCGAAAGGAAAGCCGCAGGTCAGGCGATGCGGTCCAGCACGATCGGCGTGGCGGAGAACGCCGTGCCGGCCGGGGCGATGTCGTACGTGCCCTCCAGGGAGGCCAGGGCGTAGTCGAACTTCTCCGGGGTGTCCGTGTGCAGCGTCATCAGCGGCTGGCCGGCCACCACGGTGTCGCCCGGCTTGGCGTGCAGCTCGATGCCGGCGCCCGCCTGCACCGGGTCCTCCTTGCGCGCGCGGCCGGCGCCCAGGCGCCAGGCGCCGACGCCGACGCCGTACGCGTCCAGGCGGGTCAGCACGCCGGACTCGGGGGCGGTGACGACGTGCTGCTCGCGGGCCACCGGGAGGGCCGCGTCCGGGTCGCCGCCCTGGGCCGCGATCATCCGGCGCCAGACGTCCATCGCGGAGCCGTCGGCCAGCGCCTTGGCCGGGTCGGCGTCCTTGATGCCCGCCGCGTCCAGCATCTCGCGGGCCAGCGCCAGGGTCAGCTCGACGACGTCGGAGGGGCCGCCGCCGGCCAGGACCTCGACCGACTCGCGGATCTCCAGCGCGTTGCCGGCGGTCAGGCCGAGCGGGGTGGACATGTCGGTGAGCAGGGCGATCGTCTTGACGCCGCTGTCCGTACCGAGGGCGACCATCGTCGAGGCCAGCTCGCGCGCGTCCTCGATGTTCTTCATGAACGCGCCGGTGCCGACCTTCACGTCGAGGACGAGCGAGCCGGTGCCCTCGGCGATCTTCTTCGACATGATCGAGGAGGCGATCAGCGGGATGGCCTCGACGGTGCCCGTCACGTCGCGCAGCGCGTACAGCTTCTTGTCGGCGGGGGCCAGGCCGTCGCCCGCCGCGCAGATGACCGCGCCGGTGGTGTCGAGGACGTGCAGCATCTCCTCGTTGGAGAGCAGCGCGCGCCAGCCGGGGATCGACTCCAGCTTGTCCAGGGTGCCGCCGGTGTGGCCGAGGCCGCGGCCCGACAGCTGCGGAACGGCCGCGCCGCACGCGGCGACGAGCGGGGCCAGCGGGAGGGTGATCTTGTCGCCGACGCCGCCCGTGGAGTGCTTGTCGGCGGTCGGGCGGGACAGCGAGTCGAAGTTCATCCGCTCGCCCGACGCGATCATCGCGGCGGTCCAGCGCTTGATCTCGGACCGGTTCATGCCGTTCAGCAGGATGGCCATCGCCAGCGCCGACATCTGCTCGTCGGCGACGACACCGCGCGTGTACGCGTCGATGACCCAGTCGATCTGCTCGGGGCTCAGCTCGCCGCGATCCCGCTTGGTGCGGATGACGGAGATGACGTCCATGTGGTGCTTCCTTCTACGCGCATAGAGATGAGGGGAAAGAAAGACGGAAGGGAGACGGCCCCTCACCCGGGGGGCGAAGGGCCGTCGGTACGGCTATCTCAGGTGGTCCGGCCCGAAGGCCTGCGGCAGCATCTCGGCCAGCGGAAGGATCCCCTTCGGGGTCTCCACCAGCAGTTCCGGCCCGCCGAACTCGAAGAGCAGCTGGCGGCAGCGCCCGCACGGGACGAGGTTCTCGCCCTTGCCGTCCACGCACGTGAAGTGCGTCAGGCGGCCGCCGCCCGTGGCGTGGAGCGCGGAGACCATCCCGCACTCGGCGCACAGGCTGAGGCCGTAGCTGGCGTTCTCCACGTTGCAGCCGGCCACGGTGCGGCCGTCGTCGACGAGGGCGGCGGCACCGACCCGGAAGCCGGAGTACGGGGCGTACGCCCGGGACATGGCCTCCCGGGCGGCCTCCCGCAGGGCCTCCCAGTCGGGGGTGGGCGCCGTCGTCACTTGCCCTGGCCCTTGCGGTACGGCATGCCGTCCGCCTTCGGCATCCGCAGCCGCTGCGCGGAGAGCGCGAGCACCAGGAGCGTGGTGACGTACGGGGCCGCGTCCACGAACTGGCTCGGCACCGCGTCGGTCAGCGCGTACCAGAGGAACAGGCCGGCCGCGCACGCGGCCGCGATGGCGGCCTGGACGTGCTTCTTCTTGTACAGCTGCCAGGCGCAGGCCACCACGAGCAGGATCGCGATGAGCAGCAGCATCGCGTGGACGTTCTCGGCGCCGCCGCGCAGCTTCAGGCTGTAGGTGAAGCCGAACAGGCCCGAGCCGAGGGCCATGCCGCCCGGCATCCAGTTACCGAAGATCATCGCGGCGAGACCGATGTAGCCGCGGCCGCCGGTCTGGCCCTCCTGGTAGATGCCGGTGGAGACGATCGCGAGGAACGCGCCGCCGAGGCCGGCCATCGCACCGGAGACGACCACGGCGATGTACTTGTACTTGTAGACGTTGACGCCGAGGGACTCGGCGGCGATCGGGTTCTCACCGCAGGAGCGCAGCCGCAGGCCGAAGGCCGTGCGCCACAGCACCCACCAGGTGGCGGGGATCAGCAGGATCGCCACGACGGTCAGCAGCGACAGGTTGGTGACGAGACCGCCGAGGATGCCGGCGAGGTCCGAGATCAGGAACCAGTGCTTGCCCTGGAGCGTGGCCAACCCGTCCGACAGTCCTGGGATGGTGATCTCGGTGATCGGGTCGATGCGCGGGGACTGCTTGGAGGAGCCGCCCGGGGCCTTGTCGAAGGTGAAGTTCGACAGGTACTGGGTGAAGCCGATGGCCAGGATGTTGACCGCCACACCGGAGACGATGTGGTTGACGTTGAACGTGACCGTGATGATCGCGTGCAGCAGGCCGCCGATGGCGCCGCCGACGATGCCCATCGCAACGCCGGTCCACGGGCCCCACTGGTAGCCGGCCCAGGCGCCGAACCAGGTGCCGAGGATCATCATGCCTTCGAGGCCGATGTTGACGACGCCTGCGCGCTCGGCCCACAGGCCGCCGAGGCCGGCCATGGCGATCGGCACGGCGAGCTGGAGGGCACCGGAGACCTGGCCGATAGAGGTCAGGTCATTGGCGCCGGAGACGACCCGGACCAGCGAGATCAGGGCGAGACCGCCCGCGATGATCAGCAGGATCCAGGGCAGGGTGAGCTTGCGGCGGCCGCCGTTCTTCTTGGGCGCGGCGCTCGTCGCGGAAACGGTGCTGGTGCTCACGCCGCAACCTCCTTGTCGGTCTTGATGGCGTGGCCGGCGGCCAGCTCCTCGCCGACCTTCTGCTGCTGGCGGCGGATGCCGTAGCGGCGGACGAGCTCGTAGCTGACGACGACCGCGATCACGATCAGGCCCTGCATGATCGTGCCGATCTCCTTGGCGTAGCCGTTCTGGTCGAGACCGGCGGACGCCTTGTCGATGAAGGCGATCAGGAGGGCGGAGAAGAAGATGCCGAGCGGGTTGTTGCGGCCCAGCAGCGCGATGGTGATGCCGGTGAAGCCGACGCCCAGCGGGAAGGACAGGTTGTACGTGTGGGACTCGCCGAGCAGCAGCGGCATGCCGGTGAGGCCGGCGACCGCGCCCGAGATGAGCATCGACGTCATGATCATCTTCTTGGCGTCGACGCCGGAGGCCTGGGCGGCGGACTCGCTGGCGCCGGTGGCGCGCAGGTCGAAGCCGAACCGGGTCCGGTTGAGGACGAACCAGTAGACGATGCCGAGGGCGAAGGCCACGAAGGTGAATCCGTAGACCTCCAGGCCGTCACCCATGGTCAGGGACGGGAACCAGCCCGACTCGGCGATCTCGCCGGTGGTCAGGTCGTTGGAGCCGGCCGGCTGCACGCCCAGGTTCTTGGGCAGGATCAGCCAGGCGATCACGGCGGTCGCGATGGCGTTGAGCATGATCGTGGAGACGACCTCGCTCACACCGCGCTTGGCCTTGAGGATGCCCGCGATGCCGGCCCAGAAGGCACCGGTGAGCATGGCCACGGCCACGATCAGCAGGATGTGCAGCGGACCCGGCAGCGTGACCGCGGTACCGACGACGGCCGAGATCATCGCGGCGAGGCGGTACTGGCCGTCCACACCGATGTTGAAGAGGTTCATCCGGAAGCCGATGGCCACGGCCAGGGCTGCCAGGTAGTAGATGCCGGCCTGATTGATGATCAGGACCTGGACGTCCTCGTAACTGGCCTGCTCGATCATGATGCGCAGCGGCTCGATCGGGTCCACGCCCGAGGCGGCCAGCACGATCATGGTCAGCAGGAAGGCGCTGACCAGCGCGAGCACCGGGCCGGCGGCAGCGAGGAGCAGCCGGTCCTTGTCGAATTTCTTCATCGTGCCTCGTCCTCCGTCGTGTCACCGTCGGCATCGGCGGAGTGGTTGTCGGATTCGTCCAGGTGGCCGCGCGCGGCACCCGTCATGGCGGTGCCGAGCTCCTCCGGCGTGATGGTCGCCGGGTCGGCGTCCGCGACCAGGCGGCCGCGGTAGATGACGCGCAGGGTGTCGGACAGGCCGATGAGCTCGTCGAGGTCGGCGGAGATCAGGAGCACGGCCAGGCCCTCGCGGCGGGCCTCGCGGATCGCGTCCCAGATCTGCGCCTGCGCACCGACGTCCACACCGCGGGTGGGGTGGGCGGCGATGAGGAACTTCGGGTTGTGGCTCATCTCGCGGCCGACGATCAGCTTCTGCTGGTTGCCGCCGGAGAGGGAGGCCGCGGTCACGTCGATGCCGGGCGTGCGCACGTCGTACTCGCGCACGATCCGCTCGGTGTCCTTGCGGGCGGCCTTCGGGTCGAGGATGCCGCGCTTGGAGTTGGGCGCCTCGGTCACGTGGCCGAGGATGCGGTTCTCCCAGAGCGAGGACTCCAGCAGCAGGCCGTGGCGGTGGCGGTCCTCGGGGATGTACCCGATGCCGCCCTCTCGGCGCTTGCGCACCGGCGTCTTCGTGATGTCGCGGCCGTCAAGGGTGATCACGCCCGAGTCGGCGGAGTTCATGCCCATCAGGGCTTCGATGAGCTCCGTCTGGCCGTTGCCCTCGACACCCGCGATGCCGAGGATCTCGCCCTTGTGGATGGTGAAGTTGATGTCGTCGAGCAGGAGCCGGCCGGTTTCGACGTGCTCGTGGAGGGTGGAGTCCTCCGGGTCCGTCGGGGCCATGGTCTCGGGCTCGACGACAACGGCGTCGGACGCGGCGAGGGTCAGGCTCTGGACGGTCAGCATCGGGACGTCCGTGACCGTCGACTCGCGGGTCTCCGGCGAGGGCAGCTCGCTGCCGACCATGAGCTCGGCGAGCTGCTTGGTCGTCGCGGTCTTCGGGTCGGCGGTGCCGACGGTGGTGCCGCGGCGGATGACGGTGATGTCGTCGGCGACCTTGAGCACCTCGCCCAGCTTGTGCGAGATGAAGATGACGGTCAGGCCCTCGGCCTTGAGCTCGCGCAGGTTGTCGAAGAGTGCGTCGACTTCCTGCGGCACGAGCACGGCGGTCGGCTCGTCGAGGATGAGGGTGCGGGCGCCGCGGTAGAGGACCTTGAGGATCTCCACGCGCTGCCGGTCGGCGACGCCGAGGTCCTCGACCAGGGCGTCGGGTCGCACGCCGAGGCCGTACGCGTCCGAGATCTCCAGGATCTTCTTGCGGGCCTTGCCGCCGATGCCGTACAGCTTCTCGCCGCCGAGAACGACGTTCTCCAGGACGGTGAGGTTGTCGGCGAGCATGAAGTGCTGGTGCACCATGCCGATGCCGCGGGCGATGGCCTCGCCCGGGTTGTTGAAGGAGACCTGCTCCCCGTCGATGGCGATGGTGCCCTCGTCCGGCTTCTGCATACCGTAGAGGATCTTCATCAGGGTCGACTTGCCGGCACCGTTCTCACCGATCAGGGCGTGGACCGTGCCCTTGCGGACGGTGATGGCGATGTCCTTGTTGGCGACGACGCCGGGGAAACGCTTGGTGATGCCGTGCAGTTCTACGGCAGGGGGGCTGGACGCGTTGATGACGCACTCTCCTTGGCGCGGAAGGAGCTGGAAAGCCTGGAGGCAGGGGGGACAGGGCGGGGAGAGAAGGTATCGCGTCCACGATGCCTCTACGCGCGTAGCACTGTCGAAAGTGAAAACTTGCGGCCAACTGGCCACAAGGATCACGGAATGCGGTTCGGGGCCCGGGAGCGGTGGAGACCGCTTCCCGGGCCCCGGGACCATCTACTTCACGTCTGGGACGGCCTTACGGGGCGGTCTTGACGTTGATCTTCTTGGCGATGATGTCGGCCTTGGCCTTCTCGACGGCGGCGGTCACGTCGGCCATCTTCTTGTACTCCGGGTTGGAGTCGGCCAGGCCCACGCCGTTCTTGTCGAGGCCGTAGCGGACCTCGCCGTTCTCCGGCTTGCCGTCCTCAACGGACTTGATCACGTTGTAGACCGCACCGGACACGTCCTTGGTGACCGAAGTCAGGATGTGGTCCTTGTACTTGGCCAGACCGGCCTGGTTGTACTGGTCCGAGTCGACGCCGATGGCCCACTTGCCGGCGGTGGCGGTGGCCTCGATCGCACCGGAGCCGGCGAGACCGGCGGCGGAGTAGATCACGTCGGCGCCGTTGTCGAGCTGGCCCTTGGCGGCGGCCTTGCCCAGGTCGGGCTTGGCGAAACCGGAGAAGTCCGGCGGCTGGGTCAGGTAGGTCGACAGCACCTTGGCGTTCGGGTTGGTGTCCTTGACGCCCTGGGTGAAGCCCGCCTCGAACTTCTTGATCAGCGGAACCTCGACACCGCCGATGAAGCCGACCGTGCCGGTCTTGGAGGCCTTGGCGGCGGCGACGCCGGCCAGGTAGGAGCCCTGCTCCTCGTTGAAGACCAGGTTCGCGATGTTCTTGTCGGTCACCGAGGTGTCGTCGATGATCGCGAACGTGGTGTTCGGGAACTTCGAGGCGACCTTCTTGATGGCCGGGGCGTACGAGAAGCCAACACCGATGACCGGGTTGTTGCCCTTGCGGGCCAGCTCGGTGAGGCGCTGGACCTTGTCGGCCTCGCTCTCGCCTTCGGTGGGCTCCGCCTCGGCGCCCTTGATCTTCAGTTCCTTCTCAGCCTTGTCCAGACCCGCGAACGCAGCGTCGTTGAACGACTGGTCACCGCGGCCGCCGATGTCGTAGGCGATGGCGGCGGACTTGGCACCACCCGACTCCGAGGGGGAGGCGGAGGTGTCGGACGACTTCTTTCCACCACAGGCGGTGGCCGAGAGGGCCAGCGCCGCGGACGCGAGGCCCACAGTGGCGATCCTGGTGATCCGGCGCAAGGGGAGGCTCCTTCAAAACCTGACCGAAGCGCCACGACCGGCGCTGGTTTCGCGGCGATCGTAACGCGCGTAGATGTCAGTTAAAGAGCCGTTCATGAGTCGTTATCGGATCGTCGCGAATCGGACAGTGACCAATTGGTGACTGCCCGGACGTCCAGCCCTTGTGTACCAAGGGCTGGACAGCTGTGACGGCAGGCGCTCAGATGTTGTAGGAATTTTTACCCGATCGGCCTCGAACGCCGCCCGTCGAGCAGTGCGGCGGCCGTGAAGAACTCCACGCCGACCCCGATCGCGGACTCGTCCACGTCGAAGTCGCCCCGGTGCAGGTCCCTCTTGGCGCTCGCGCCGGGGGTGTGCACGCCGAGCCGGGCCATGGCTCCGGGCACGTGCTCGAGGTACCAGGAGAAGTCCTCGCCGCCGAGGCTCTGCTCGGTGTCCTCGACGGACTCCTTGCCGAGCCGGGCCTCCATCGACTCGCGCAGCAGCTCGGTGACCACCGGGTCGTTGACGACCGGCGGCACCCCGCGCACGTAGGTGATCTCCGACTTGGCGCGGTGCATCGCGGCGATCTCGTCGATCGCGGCGTGGATCTGGTCGGGCGCCCCGTGCCAGGCGTTGATGTCCAGGCAGCGGATGGTTCCGGACAGCTCGGCGTGCATCGGGATCACGTTGCAGGCGTGCCCGGCCTCGATCCGGCCCCAGGTGATGGACATGCCCGAGCGGGCGTCCATCCGGCGGGACAGCACGGCCGGCAGGTCGACGGCGACCCGGGCGGCGGCCGTGACCAGGTCGGTGGTCAGGTGCGGGCGGGCGGTGTGCCCGCCCGGGCCGGCCAGCGTGATCTCCAGCCGGTCGCAGGCCGAGGTGATGGGCCCGGTCCGCAGTCCGATCTTCCCGGCGTCGACCCGCGGGTCGCAGTGCACCGCGACGATCCGGCCCACACCGTCCAGGACACCGGATTCGATGGCGTCGGTGGCTCCGCCGGGCAGCACCTCCTCGGCGGGCTGGAACAGCAGCCGCACGGGGCGGGGCAGCAGGCCCTGCCGGTCGAGGTCGGCGAGGACCAGGCCCGCGCCGAGGACGACCGCGGTGTGCACGTCGTGGCCGCAGGCGTGGGCGCGGTCGGGGAAGGTCGAGCGGTACGCGACGTGGGTCTTGGTGTCCGGAATGGGCAGGGCGTCGATGTCTGCGCGCAGGGCCAGCATCGGCCGGCCCCCGTCCCAGGTGCCCACGTCACAGATCAGGCCGGTTCCGGACTTCAGCACGCGGGGGCGCAGGCCGGCTTTCTCCAGCCGGGCCTTGATCGCCGCCGTGGTGCGGAACTCCTGGTGTCCTAGCTCGGGGTGCATGTGCAAGTCCCGGCGGAAGGCGATCAGTTCGGCACGCAGGTGGTCCGGAAGCTTGCCGGGCAGCTCGGGCCGGTCGGGCGTGCCGGGCAGGGCGGTCTGGGACTCGCGGGACATCAACTGGTTCACCCGTTGAAGGGTAGGCCCACCTATGGGCCAACTGGCTGGAGATCACCAAAAGTTCATGCCGTTAGGGGAAAAAAACCAGACCTCTGGACGCATGACCGGATGCACCTGGGGGTACACTCGCGCGCTCATCCGGCCGCAGAGGCCGTCTGGGCAGGGAGTCTGTGCACATCACGGGCGGTCTCGGTGACCCCGGCGAGGAAGCTGCGGGCCCGCGGCGAGGCGGAGCCGGCGAGCCAGGCCGGGTCGACATCGCATACGGCGACGGTCACACCGGTACCGGTCAGCGCGTACGGCAGGGTGTGGACGACGGTGGACGGAAAGCTGACGATCGTCCGGCCGACGGGTCCGCGCCGGGCGATCAGCTCCAGCGGCAGGTCCGGGCGGACGATCTCGAGCCCGGTCGCCTCGCTGAGCGTGCGCAGCTTCTCCGCGGACTCCCGGCGGTGCGCGAAGTAGCGGGTGGCCCCGTGCTCCAGGGCCAGGGCGCGTACGGCGTCCAGGTAGCGGGCCGGGTCGACCACGCCGGTTTCCACGAGGGAGGTGCCGACGAGGTCGGTGCCCTTGGTCAGGCGCGGCGGGCCGAACCGGGAGCGGGTCCAGGCGAACTCGTTGACCCGCAGGGTCATCGCGCCGTGGACGGTGACGGGCATCGAGCTGAACACCTCTACGCGGCGCCCCTTGCCCGCGGCCGGGGTGAAGCGGCGCCGGGCGGTGGCCGAGACCGGTGCGTACGCGAGCTCGCGGACGCGGCCGGGCACGCCTCCGCCGCCGACCCGGTGCCAGCGTACGAGGCGCTCGCCGCGGCCGGTCTGGGCGACGAACTCCATGGTGGCGGTCCCGTCGTCGACCACCACGAGCTCCTCGGCCCGTACGAGGGTGAGCAGGAGCTGCACGTACCGGGAGAAGGGGTCGCCGACGACGACCCGGCGGGCCGCGCGCACGTCCCGGGCGAGCGCGGCGAGCGCCTTGAAGGGCGCGAGCCGGCCGCCGCGGGCCTCCTGCCAGGCGACCTCGTACCCCTCGTCCCGCGCGAGGCCCGCCATCCGGCGGAGCTGGCCGCGGGACATGGGGTCGGTGGGGGGCAGTACGACGATCCGCAGCCAGGACGCTGCGCTCGCCGAACCGGGCCCGACGCCGAGGCCGACCGCAGGCCGTCCGGTTTCCGAGGCCGGGCTCGGGGCGGTGAACCCGCCCGGCCGGCCAAGGGCGGGGCGGGGAGAGCCGCCCTCTTCAGGTTCAGGTCCGCGGGAGGCGATCGGGCCCGGCTGGCGGGGGACGCCGGCCAGCCGGACGGCACCGCCCGGTGTGGACACGGCTTCGGCGTACGCCCACTCCAGCACGTTCAGGAGCTGGACCGGACTCTCGACGAAAGCCAGGGTGGAGGCTGAGGGGGTCACCACGTACTCCTCGTCAGGGGCGGGGGCGGAGCGTCGTACCGGACGGACACCGGGCGGGGCGGCGGAAGGGCCGAGGGGCCGGGAGACCGCAGCTCAGACCGAGGCGAGTTCGCCCCGGACCCGGCGGAGCTTCTTCATGGGGCCGAGCTCGGAGTCGTAGACGCGCTTGATGCCGTCGCCGAGGGCGGTCTCGATGGTGCGGATGTCGCGGACCAGGCGGGCGAGGCCGCCCGGCTCCACGGAGGCGGCCTGGTCGGAGCCCCACATGGCGCGGTCGAGGGTGATGTGCCGCTCGACGAAGGTGGCGCCGAGGGCGACGGCCGCGAGGGTGGTCTGCAGGCCCGTCTCGTGGCCGGAGTAGCCGATCGGGACGTTGGGGTACTCCTCCTGCAGGGTGTTGATGACCCGCAGGTTGAGCTCCTCCGCCTTGGCCGGGTACGTCGAAGTGGCGTGGCAGAGCAGGATGTTGTCGCTGCCGAGCACCTCCACCGCGTGGCGGATCTGCTTCGGGGTGGACATGCCGGTGGAGAGGACGACGGTACGGCCGGTGGCGCGCAGGGCGCGCAGCAGCTCGTCGTCGGTGAGGGAGGCGGAGGCCACCTTGTGGGCGGGGACGTCGAACTTCTCCAGGAAGGCGACGGCCTCGGTGTCCCACGGGGAGGCGAACCAGTCGATGCCGCGCTTGGCGCAGTGCTCGTCGATGGAGCGGTACTCGGCCTCGCCGAACTCCACGCGGTGGCGGTAGTCGATGTACGTCATCCGGCCCCAGGGGGTGTCCCGCTCGATGTCCCACTGGTCGCGCGGGGTGCAGATCTCCGGGGTGCGCTTCTGGAACTTCACGGCGTCGCAGCCCGCTTCGGCGGCGGCGTCGATGAGGGCGAACGCGTTGCCGAGGTCGCCGTTGTGGTTGATGCCGATCTCGCCGACGACGTAGACGGGGCGGCCGGGGCCGGCGGTGCGCGAGCCGAAGGTGCGCAGGCGGGAGTTGGGGGTGGCGACGGTCATGGCAGCTCAGGTCCTTCGTTCGGTGCGTGGGGGTGCAGAGGGGGTGTGAACAGGGGGGCGAGGAGGCGGGCGCGGGCCAGGTCGTGCGGGTCGTCGATCTCCAGGACCCGTGCGGGGTCGGTGGCGACGGGGAGGGTGCGCCCGAAGAAGCGGTGCCGGGCGGTACGGAAGCCGGCGGCGTCCATGGCGTAGGCGGCGCCGGTCTCCAGCAGGTCCTGGGGCCGGTCCTGCCGGCGGGGGCGTACGGCCTTGTCGTGGTTGACGCCGCTGCCGGCGCCGTCGGCCGCCTCCCGCCAGAGGAAGCCGTGGAAGGGGGCGACGGTCAGGGCCGAGTCGGCCGCGCCGGATGCGACGGCGGCGGCGACCGACTCGACGTCGGAGGAGGTCAGGAAGGGGCTGGTGCACTGGACGAGGAGGACGACGTCCACGGCGAGGGAGTGCAGTTCCTCGAAGGCGTCGAGCGCGTGCAGCACGGCGGCTTCGCTGCTCGCGGTGTCCCCGGAGATCGTCGCGGGCCGGCGGATCGCGTCGGCCCCGGCGGTGCGGGCGGCGTCGGCGATGGGCCCGGCGTCGGTGGAGACCACGACGTCGGTGACGGTGGCGGCGCCCCGGCAGGCCTGGACGGCCCGGACGACGAGCGGGACTCCGGCCACCTCGGCGAGGTTCTTCCCCGGGACGCCCTTGGAGCCGCCCCGGGCCGGGATCACGGCCAGGACGCGGGGGCGGGCGGCGGCGGGGTTCGCGGCCGGGTTCGAGTGGGGGCTCACAGCTCCCCCATCCGGCGGATCATCGGGGCCACGCGCTGGACGCCGTGCCGGTACGCCCCGCGGGCAGCCTCACGCAGGCACGAGCGGAGCCGGCGGCGCAGCCGGGACTCGCCGCCGCTCTCCCGGACGGCGCCGGGCAGCGGGGTCCCGTCGGGGGCGAGATGGTGCCGGGCCAGGATCCCGGGCAGGTAACCGGGTGCGGTGACCTGCGTGTAGTAGGGGGCGACGGCGGGGAGGACCGGGAGGTCCAGCAGTTCGCCGAGCCGGGCGCGGGCGGCGGCGAAGGGGTCCTCGGCGCCGGACGCACCCGTCACACCCTGGTCGGCCAGCCAGTCCGCGTCGCCCTGCGGCAGCAGGCCTGCGTCGAGCTGGTCCCAGGACGCCAGGCAGCCCGAGCCGAGGAAGTGGTGGTTGCCGAGCACCTCGCGGATGCCGAGGTCGGTGAGGACGGCCGTCGGGATCCCGCGGTGCAGGGACTCCAGGGCGGCCGTGGAGGAGACGGTGACCAGCAGGTCCGTGCCGTCCAGGACCTCGCCCATGTTCCCGTACACCAGCCGGCAGTTGGCGGGCAGTCCGCCAGGGATCCGCTCGGCGAGCCGCTGGTAGGGCTGCTCCTCCAGGTGCGTGGTGTGCTCCCCGGGCCGGCTGCGCAGCTTGATCAGCACCTCGCGCTCCGGATGCAGACGGGCGTGCCGGGCGGCCCGCTCCAGCAGGTACGCGCGGTCGGCGCGGCTTTCGGGGACGGAGGGCTGCACGGCGAAGACGACCGTGTGCGCGCGGCCGCCGGCCTTCTCGTACGCCGCTCCGTCAAGGAACGGCAGTGCCGTCTCCGTGACGGCGCCGGCGTCCGCGCCGACGCCCTCGTAGACCGCGCGGAAGCGTCCCGCGTCGTACCGGGAGTTGGCGAGGACGAGGTCGGCCCCGTGCCGCAGCAGCAGCCCGTCGGCGAGCTTCTCGTATACGACGCCCACGTACCCGGTGACGAGGACGGGGCGGGCGGCGGGCTCGGGCCACAGGGCGCGGACCCCGTGCAGGACGGCCTGGACGGCCCCGCCGACGAGGGCGAGGACGATGACGTCGTACTTCTCGCGCTCGATCTCCGCGAGGAACTGTGCGCAGGTCACCTCGGAGAGCCGGTCCGCCTGGACGCCCACTTCGCCGAGCTGGCGCGCGGTCGGGGTGGCCCGGCCTCGGAGCAGGAATCCGGTGAGGTGCGGTTCGCCCCCGGCTACCGCCGGGGGTGCCCCCGCCGCGAGGCGGCGGGCGGTGAGTGCGCCCCATTTCCATCGCGTATCGGAATCGGCGAGTACGGCGACGCGGAGGGCAGTCCGGGGATGACTACGAGATGCTGCGCGATTACTGGCTGGCACCCGGCAGAAGCTATTCCGCAATTTCGGTGATCGGCCCAACGAACGTACAACAGCGGGTTAACAACCCGTCTACGTCATGCGAAACCGCACGGGTTAACGCGCCCGCCGTGCGTCGTTCACATGGAATCCGCACACGGGCCATGGTGAATGCCGGACGACGCTTTAATGTCTCGCGGGTGCTCAAGCTCTCTGTTGTCGTGCCGTTCTACAACGTGCAGACATACGCACCGGATGCCCTGAAAAGCCTCGAACTCAACGCCCGGGACGATTTCGAGTTCCTGCTCGTCGACGACTGTTCGACGGACGGGACGCCCGAACTCCTGGAGCGGGCGGCGCGCGAGCTGCCGGGGGCGGTGCTCCTCAGACACGAACGGAACGGCGGCCTGGCCACCGCCCGGAACACCGGCCTGGACGCGGCCCGCGGCCAGTACGTGACGTTCCTGGACGGCGACGACTGGCTGGCGCCCGGCCACCTGGCCCGCACACTGGCCGCCATAGAGGCCCTGAGCTGCGATTTCGTCCGCAACGACCATGTCCAGGTGACCGGCCGCACCCGCTCGGTGCAGCGCGTCCCGTACGGCCCCCAGCTGGTCGTCGGCGATCCGCGGAGCGGGATCCTGCCCGCCTCCCGGGCCACCTCGGTCGACTACCCGTACGCCTGGGCGGGCATGTACCACCGGCGGCTGCTGGACCGCGGGCTGCTGCACTTCACCGACGGGCTGCGGACGGCGGAGGACCGGCCGTGGATCTGGCGGCTGCACCGGGGGGCCGAGTCGTTCGCGGCGGTCGGGCTGCCGGGGATCTTCTACCGGCGCGGGGTCGCGACCTCGCTCACGCAGATCAAGGACGAGCGCCAGCTCGATTTCATCAAGGCATTCGACCAGGTTCTGGCCGATACGACGGAAGACCGAGAAAGTGATCTTCTGCTTCCGAAAGCCGTCCGAACATATTGTGCAATTATCGCGCACCATATCGGCACCATCGAAAGGTATGAACCGGCCGTGGCCAAGAAACTCCGTTCGATGAGCACGGCCGCGCTCGGACGCATGCCCCAGGACGTACTGGACCAGGCCCTGAACACGATGGACGCCGACCGCGCCGGAGTGCTGCGCCGCCTGCGCCGCCGACCCGCACGAGCGGGAGCCACGCTCTGATGGCCGCTCAGGACACCGTCCCCTGCACGCAGATCTTCCTCGCCTCCACGCTCTACGGGACGGCCACGCTCGCCGCCGGCATCGACGCGGGCAGCTTCCCGCCGGCCGGCCGCCGCATCCTGCTCACCAGCAACCACGCCCTCACCGCCGAGGTCTCCCCCGGCCTCGCCGACATGCCGGGCTTCGACGCGCTGCGCACCCGCTTCGACGAGGTGCTCGACTGGAACGCCGCCATCGCCCCGCAGCACCCCAGCGCCTGGGCCCCGCGCCCCGAGGACGTCCCCCTGTGGGAACGCCAGCTCCGGACGGCCTGGGGACTGGGCGAGGACCGCGTCGAGATCATCGTGGAGTCGATCCAGGTCCCGCCCGCCCGGACCCTGTGCACGCTGTTCCCCGGCGCCGCCGTCGACGTCTACGCCGACGGGCTGATGAGCTACGGACCCACCCGCTTCCGCCTCGACCCGCAGCTCGGCATGCGCGTGCGCCGCGTCCTGCACCTGGACCTGGTGCCAGGTCTGGAGCCGCTGCTGCTCACCGAGTTCGACGTACCGCCGGAGCTGGTCCCGACGGCGGAGTTCCTCAAGGTGCTCGGCGAACTCCCCTCGCACGGGCCAGAGTTGGACGGGATCGGCGAGGCACCGGCGCTGCTGCTGGGCCAGTACCTCTCCGCCCTCGAACTCCTCTCCCCGCAGGAGGAGGAGGACCTCCACGTGGAGATGGTCCGGGGTGCGTACGCCCTCGGCCACCGGGAGCTCGTCTTCAAGCCCCACCCCAGCGCCCCCGCCGAGTACTCCCGCCGCGCCGAGGCCGAGGCCGAGCGGCTCGGCGCCCGCCTCACCGTCATGGCCACCCCGGTCCTGGCCGAGACCCTCTACCAGCGGCTGCGCCCCGCCCTGGTCGTCGGCTGCTTCTCCACCGGGCTGCTGACCGCCGCCACCCTGTACGGGCTGCCCGTCGCGCGCACCGGGACCGAGGCCATACTGGCCCGCCTCGCCCCGTACCAGAACAGCAACCGGATCCCGCTCACGGCGGTCGACGCGCTGCTCCCCGCCCTCGCGGACGCCGAGGCCGTCGCCGGCTGGAGCGCACCCGGCCCCGACGAGGTCCGGGACGGGCTGGCCGGGCTGCTCACCGCGGTCGGGTTCACCATGCAGCCGCAGATCCTGGCGCCGCGCCGCACGGACGCCGAACGCTATCTCGCCGCCCATCTGGACGACCGCACCCGGCGCTACTTCAAACGCCGCCGGCTGACCACCCTCGGGCTGCCCGGCGGCATCCCGGCCCAGCTGTCCTTCCTGCCGCACAGCCCGGCCGTGCGCCGCGTGGTCCGCCGGCTGAAGCGGCTGCGCGCGGCCCGCCCGCGGTGACGGCGACCGCCACCACGGAGACCACCGTTCCGGCTCCTCGTACCGAGGGCGCGGCCGGGCGGTTACGGGCCCTGGACGGGTTGCGGCTGCTCGCCGCGCTGATGGTCGCCGGGTACCACTACGGCGGCCGCGGCGGGGAGATCAGCGCCGCCTGGGGCGCATCGCCGCGGCAGCTGTTCCCCACCGCCGCGCCCTGGCTGGCGTACGGCTGCCTCGGGGTGCAGATCTTCTTCGTGATCAGCGGCTTCGTGATCTGCCTGAGCGCCGAGGGACGTTCGGTGCGCGCCTTCGCCGCCTCCCGTGCGGCCCGGCTCTACCCCGCGTACTGGGTGGCGCTGGTCCTGGTCACGGTGGCGGCCCGGGGCGCGGCGCCGTCGGACTTCCTGGTCAACCTGACGATGCTCCAGCAGCCGCTGGGGGCCGAGCGGATCCTCGGGGTGTGCTGGACGCTCTGGGCGGAGCTGCGGTTCTACGTGCTCTTCGCGCTCTGTGTCGTCCTGCCGGGCGGGGGCCGCCGCCGGGCCCTGCTGTTCTGCGCCGGCTGGACGGTGGCGGCGGCCCTCGCGGACGCGGCCGACCCCGCCGGAATGGGCTTCCTGGCCCAGGCCCTGATGCCGGAGTACGCGCCGTTCTTCATCGGCGGCATCGGCCTGTACCTGGTGCACCGGGACCCGCGGGACCGGCTCGCCTGGGCGGTGGCCGTGGCCGGCTGGCTGCTCGGACAGCACTACGCGGTGGCGGGGCTGTGGCACGCGCCGGACCCGCGCTTCTTCTCGTACCGCAGCGCGGTGGTGATCATCGCGGTGGTCACGGCCGGCTTCGCGGCGGTGGCCCTGGTGGCGCTCGGCCGGGCAGGCGGGCGGGCCGCCGGCGGGTGGGCCGCCGGCGGGTGGGCCGGGTGGCGGGTGGGCCGGGTGGCGGTGGCTGCCGCCGGCCGGGGCCCTGACGTACCCCTTCTACCTGGTCCACGAGCACCTCGGCTGGGTGCTCATCGCAGCCCTGCACCGGCGGGCGGGCCTGCCGCCCGGGATGGTGTTCGCGCTGACGGTGGCGGCCATGCCGGCGCTGGCCTGGGCCGTCCACCGCGGGGTGGAACGCCCGCTGGGCCCGCGGCTGCGCCGAGCCCTCAGCTGAGCAGTCGTCGAAGCAGTCGTCGAAGCAGTCGGCTCAGCTGACGGCGAGCTTGGCGGCGAAGCCGAGGAACAGCACGCCCGCCGCCGAGGTGGCCCCGGCCGAGAGCCGCTTGCGACGCCGGAAGGCGGCGGACAGCCGGGTGCCGCCGAAGATCAGCAGGGTCAGGTACAGGAAGCTGCCGAGCTGGAGCAGCACGCCCAGCAGGAGGAACGAGAGCGCCGGGTAGGCGTACGAGGGATCCACGAACTGCACGAAGAAGGAGACGAGGAACAGGATCGCCTTGGGGTTGAACAGGCTGATCAGCAGCGCCCGCCGGTAAGGCCGCTCCCCCTCGGCGCCCTCGGCCGCGGCCGACGCCTCGGCCTGTTCGTCCCGCTCGTCCCGCTCGGCCCGCGAGCGCCACAGCGCCCACGCACCGCGCATCATCCCGACGGCGAGCCAGGTCAGGTACCCGGCGCCGAGCACCTTGACGATGCCGAAGGCCACCGGACTGGCCTGGAGCAGCGCCCCCGCCCCGGCGGCGGCGAGCACCATCAGCACGGCGTCGCCGGTGAACACCCCGGCGGCGGCCTTGTACCCGGTGCGCACGCCGCGGCGCGCCGCGACGGACAGCACGTACAGCGAGTTCGGCCCCGGCAGCAAAATGATCAGTATGAGCCCGACGAGGTAGGTCGGCAGATCGGTGACACCCAGCATGAGCAGGAGTGTCCCATAGGGATGCACCTGTCGTGGCTTGATTTCACCATGTGGATATCACCATGTGGAATCCGTCGGTTCGTACGTACCCCACACCTCCCGAAGGGCGTTGCAGACCTCGCCCACCGTGGCGCGGGCGCGCAGGGCCTCCTTCATCGGATGGAGCACGTTCGCCGTGCCGGCCGCCGCCTCGCGGAGCGCGGCCAGCGCCGTCGACACCGCCTCGGCATCGCGGCTCGCGCGCAAGGCGGCCAGCGCCTCCCGCTGCCGGTTCTCGATCTCCGGGTCGACGCGGAGCGGCTCGTACCGCTCCTCCTGCTCCAGCGCGAACCGGTTGACCCCGACCACCACGCGCTCGCCGTCGTCCGTCTCCCGTGCGATGCGGTACGCGTTCCGCTCGATCTCCCCCTTCTGGAAGCCCGCCTCGATCGCTGCGACCGCCCCGCCCAGGTCCTCGACGCGTCGCATCAGCGCGAGCGCCGCCGCCTCGACCTCGTCCGTCATCCGCTCCACCGCGTACGACCCGGCGAAGGGGTCGACGGTGTGCGGTACGTCCGTCTCGTACGCCAGCACCTGCTGCGTCCGCAGCGCCAGCCGCGCCGATTTCTCCGTGGGCAGGGCGATCGCCTCGTCGAAGGAGTTCGTGTGCAGCGACTGTGTGCCGCCCAGCACCGCCCCGAGCGCCTGCACGGCCACCCGTACGAGATTCAGCTCCGGCTGCTGCGCCGTCAGCTGGACCCCGGCCGTCTGGGTGTGGAAGCGCAGCATCAGCGACTTCGGGTTCCGGGCCCCGAACTCCTCGCGCATGACCCGGGCCCAGATCCGCCGTGCGGCCCGGAACTTCGCGACCTCCTCCAGCAGCGTGGTGCGGGCGACGAAGAAGAAGGAGAGGCGCGGGGCGAACTCGTCGACCTCCATCCCGGCGGCCAGCGCCGTCCGTACGTACGCGATCCCGTCCGCCAGCGTGAAGCCGATCTCCTGCGCGGGCGAGGCCCCGGCCTCGGCCATGTGGTAGCCGGAGATGGAGATGGTGTTCCAGCGGGGGATCTCGGCCTTGCAGTAGCGGAACGTGTCGGCCGTCAGCCGAAGCGAGGGCTCGGGCGGGAAGATGTACGTGCCGCGCGCGATGTACTCCTTGAGCACGTCGTTCTGGACGGTCCCGGTCAGCTGCCCGCCGTCGATCCCGTGTTCCTCGGCGACCAGCTGGTACATCAGCAGCAGGAGAGCCGCGGGGGCGTTGATCGTCATGGACGTGGAGACCCGGTCGAGCGGGATCCCGTCGAACAGCACCCGCATGTCCTCGACCGAGTCGATCGCGACGCCGACCTTGCCGACCTCCCCGTGCGCGAGCGGCGCGTCGGAGTCGTGCCCCATCTGGGTCGGCAGGTCGAAGGCGACGGACAGCCCGGTGCCGCCGCCGGCGATGAGCTGCCGGTAGCGGGCGTTGGATTCGGCCGCCGTCCCGAACCCGGCGTACTGCCGCATGGTCCACGGCTTGCCGGTGTACATCGTCGGGTAGACCCCCCGTGTGTACGGATACGCCCCTGGTTCACCCAGTTTGCCCTCGGGATCCCACCCCGTCAGATCACCGGGCCCGTAAACGGGTTCGATCGGAAATCCGCTCTCAGTACTCGCCATGTGACGAAGCCCTCCTTGAAGTGCTCTCCCAGTCCGAATCGGGAGATTCCTGCCTACCTTGCGGCGGCGGGCTTGGCGCGCTGGACGCGCCTGACGACTGCCTTCCCGCCAGCCGGGACGAGCGCGAGGCCCATCCGATACAGGTGCAAGACGTTCCGCGCAGCGTTGTGGTCCGCGTTGCCGTGCAGCAGGTTCCACATCGTGCGCGCGGTGTGAGCTTGGTCATCGACCTTCAGCGCGAGTTCAGGAGAGCGCAAGACGCGCACGATGCCCGAACTGGCGTTTCTCATATGCAAGTTCCGCACTCATGCCGTCATTCCATGGCAAACAAGACCATGTCCATAGATGTGTGCCATATCCATCCTGGCTGACGGAACGCTGTCCGAGAGGGGATGTAGAGCAAACGGCCCCGGGGCTGATAAAACCTCCCCGCGACGGCTGCGGCCGTCCCCTGACGGCCGCTGGTCACAATGGCGCAACATCCCTGGATCGTCTGCAACTCTCCGCGCCCGCCAGGCATCACCTAGATACACGACGTAGAAATCGGGGGACTGCAATGCACCGCCAGAGAGTCATAGTCCGCACGCTTGGGGTGGCCACCGCCGTCGCGCTCGCCGCGACCGCCTGCGGGCCCCAGAAGGCGGAGCCGGCCGGCTCCGCCTCTTCGGTTCCGTCCGCGTCCGCGGCGGGTTCCACCCCCGAGAGCTCCCCGTCGACGGACAACAAGCCCGCCGACGCCTCGCCCTCGCCGTCCGCCTCGCAGTCGGCCTCGCCGTCCGCGTCTCCCTCGCCGACGGTCAAGGCCATCATGGCGAACGGCGACGAGAGCGAGCAGGTGCGCGAGCTCCAGGCCCGCCTGAAGCAGCTCAAGTACATGACGGTCGCGCCCACCGGCTTCTACGGTTCGAAGACGACCGCCGCGGTCAAGGCCTTCCAGACCAAGAACGGCCTGACGGCGTCCGGTGCGGTCGACGAGGCCACCTGGAAGAAGATCCAGAGCCTCAGCAAGAAGCCCACCGCCGACGAGCTGCGCCCGCCGACCGTCAACGAGGTCGACGCGCCGGACCCGCGCTGTATGACGGGCCGCGTCATGTGCATCAGCAAGGAGAGCCGCACGCTCGCCTGGATGATCGACGGCAAGATCGTCTCCACCCTGGACGTCCGCTTCGGCTCCGAGAACACTCCGACCCGTGAGGGCGAGTTCAAGGTGGAGTGGAAGGCCAAGGACTGGACGTCGACCATCTACCACACGCCGATGCCGTACTCCATGTTCTTCAGCCAGGGCCAGGCGGTGCACTACTCCGCCGACTTCGCGGCCCGCGGCTACGCCGGCGCCTCGCACGGCTGCGTGAACGTCCGGGACAAGGGCAAGCTCGCTTCGCTGTTCGACCAGGTGCACGTCGGCGACAAGGTTGTCGTCTACTGGTGATCCCGGGGGAACCGGGTGATCCGCGTGTGATCCGCGTGATCCGCGTGATCCGCGCGACTGCGACGTTCCCCGGGTGATCCCTGGGATCCCGGTGATCCGGTCGAAGAAGTAGAGGGCGCGGGCAGGGCCGGGGGAACGAACCCCGCCCGCGCCAGGTGCGCAGAGCCCAGGGGTACGGGGGGAACCCCGGCTCATGCGCGGCCGATGACCAGTCGGCTCGTTATGTACTGCGCCGCAGGTTCGAAAAGTGTTACAGCCCGTTCACCCCGCCGCTCGGAACCCGCTCGAGGAATGCTCGCGGACCACCCGAAGGAACGCCTGGCGGAGCTCCTGATGGAACGCCTGGCAGCGGTAGCGGCAGCCGTCAGCGCGGCGTGCGGGCCACCGGGGAGGATGCGATCGGGCTCGCCGGGACGAACGTCGGGGCCTTGAGTACGGGGCTCCCGTCGTCGGCCGTGCGCGGAACGGTCGGCGCGCCGCTCCGGGTGGGCCCGTCGAGCAGCGCCTCGCAGAAGTGCGGGATGCGCGCGAGTCCTTGCGCCAGCTTCGAGAGCCGCTCGCGGCGGTCGGAGGTCATGTGCCCCGACCGGTAGGCCTCGCACAGGTCCACCGCCTTGAGGCGGCTCTGCTTGTCCGTGTCCTTCAGCGAGGTGGTCCCGCCGGCGAAGGTGTCCTTGCCGTCCTTCGTGCCCGTGCCGCCCGCATCGGCCTGGCCGGCGCTGCCGCCGGACGAGGTGCCGGGTCCGGTTCCCGTTCCGGTTCCGAATCCAGGGACCGCGCCCGCGTCCGCGCCCGGCGTCTGAGCCGTGCCCGGGCTGGGCGCCGAGCCGTCGGTGCCGCGGAGCGGGGTGGGGCGCAGCTGCGGTGCGAGGGTCGGGCCCGCGGTGTCGCCGGCCGTCGTCTGGTCCTCGTCGGCGCTGAGGGAGACCGCGGGTGCGGGTCCCGCCGTGTCGTTCGTGACCCGGTCCAGCAGGCCGGCCCCGGCGGCGACCGCCAGGCTGCCGACGGCGACGCCGGCCAGTGCGGCGACCAGGGCGAAGCGCGCCGGTCGGCTGCGCCGGGACGCGGCGACGGTGAGGGGGACGGCGGCCGTGCCGAGTTCCACGAGGGGGGTGGTGTCGGCGCCGGCCGGTGCGTACATCCCGGGCACTGCGGATATCGCGGATACCCCGGCCGCCGAAGCAACCCCGGACGCCCCGCCCGCGACGGTTCCGCCGCGCGCCGCACGGAAGGCTGCCACTGCGGCGGCCTCGCCGGGCAGTTCCACCCCGGCGGGCGGCTGCGGCGCGGCCAGCATGTCGAGAGCGGCCCGCAGCCGGGCCTCCGCTTCGTGGGCGCGCCGGTCGGCGCCAGGTGCGGCCGGGCCGCCGCGCAGCACTCGTTCCGCCGCGGCCTTGTCCAGCCACCTGTTGCGCTCGTCGGCCATCACATGTCCTTCTGCGTCCGCCAACGTGAATGCGTCACACCGGTTTGCTCTACGAGGCCACTGCCCCGGCCGCGCTGAGCGGGTACGGCGTCGAGATCGCTCCCGCCCCTGCCGTCCCGCGCCTGGCCACCGGCATTATGGCCGACCGGCCCCGCCGCATCCGACCCCGGATCCAGGTCCGGCGCGAAGCCGCCCTCCTGGCCGAGCAGCTCGGCCAGTTTCTTCAGGCCCCGGTGGGCTGCGGTGCGTACCGCGCCGGGGCGCTTGCCCAGGGTCTCGGCCGCGCTCTTGGCGTCCAGGCCGACCACGACGCGGAGCACCACGGCCTCGGCCTGGTCCTGCGGAAGCTGTGCGATCAGCGCCATGGTCCGGCCGGTCGACAGGGCCTCCATCGCCTCGCCGGCGGTGTCGCTGTCGGCGGCGCGGCCCGTCAGTTCGGTCTCGTCGCCGCCGATGGCGGGGCGGCGCCCGCGCATGCGGATGTGGTCGAGGGCCCGGTTGCGGCCGATCCGGGCGGCCCAGCCGCGGAAGCGGTCGGCGTCGCCGGTGAAGGAGTCGAGGTCGCGGGCGATCTGCAGCCAGGCCTCGGAGGTCACGTCCTCGGCGTCGGCGTCCCCGACGAGCGTGCGTACGTAACCGAGCAGGCGTGGGTGCACGGCGCGGTACACAGTACGGAATCCGGTCTCGTCGCCGCCCTGTGCCGCGAGCACCGCGGCGGTCAGCTCCGCGTCGTCCCCCAGCAAAGTCCCCAACCCGTTCACTGTCCTGTACGTGTGGCGCAAATCAGCACGTTACGGCTTTCAAGTACCTTCGTCCACGTGGTGTACGGGGAGCAACCAATCGTGCGCGAAGCGGGGTGTGACACAAAACGCACTCGCGGCGCTGACAGGGGTACGGGCTTGTCGCACGAGCCCGTACGGACGGCGACCGGGGCCTCTCCTGTGGGGGGTGGCGGCCTCGGTCGTCTTCCTCATCTCCCTCCGCCCCTCCCTGCACCGCCGCTGCTCCCGGCTTTCCGGCGCGCCGCCCGTCATGACGTCATCCTTTCGGCTCACTTCCGGGTGAAAACCTCGGATGGGTACGACACACCCGGCCCGGCGTCGCTAGCGTGGCGGTACACCCGCGTCACGCCCCGAGGAGCCCCCCGCTGTCCAGCCACCTTCCGGCACAGGCCCGCGGCTCCTCCGATCCTTCTCACGGCTCCGGGCTGGCGCGGTTCAACGCCCTCTCCCCCGAAGCCGCCGAGGCCGTCCTGCTGCACTGCTGCGGGAGCCGGCGCTGGGCCCTGCGGGTGGCGACCCACCGTCCCTACCCGGATCCCGGTGCGCTGCTGGCCGCCGCCGACGAGGCCTCGTACGACCTCTCCCAGGGGGATCTGAGCGAGGCGCTGGCCTCGGAGGTCCCGGTGGAGCTGGACCACGGGGCCTCGTACGCCGCGCTCCTGGCACTCGACGCGGCCCATGCGGAGTACGAGCGCAAGTTCGGCCACGCCTTCGTGGTCTGCCTGGACGGGCATCCGCCGGAGGAGCAGGCGGACCAGCTGCTGACCGCGATCCGGCGGCGCATGGAGCTCGAGACGGACGAGGAGCGGTCGATCTCGGCGGACGAGCTGCGCCGCCTCGCCCAGGTCCGGCTCGCCGACCTGACACATTGGCTGACCTCGCCGGACGGGGTTTCCGCCGCGGATTCAGGGCTATTCGCCCCTGTGGGATAGTCCGTCCGTGCCTGTTTGATCACACCGATGGACCCGGCGCGAGGGAACCGACAAAGCGTCGCTACGATGTCCGGGGCCGGAGGACCGTACCCGGCCGGGCCCGACCGACAAAGAAGCCGGCTGGCCCCCGCCCCGCTTCCGGAGGGTTTTCCGTGCCGGCTGGAACGTTGTACCGCGGCCGGGAAGGAATGTGGTCCTGGGTGGCTCATCGAGTCACCGGCGTCCTCATCTTCTTCTTCCTGTTCGTACACGTCCTCGACACCGCTCTCGTCCGCGTCTCCCCCGAGGCGTACGACGATGTCGTGGCTACCTACAAGACTCCGATCGTTGCGCTGATGGAGTACGGCCTCGTGGCCGCCATCCTCTTCCACGCGCTCAACGGTCTCCGTGTGATCGCCGTGGACTTCTGGTCCAAGGGCCCCCGCCTCCAGAAGCAGATGCTCTGGGGCGTGATGATCGTCTGGATCATCCTGATGGCCGGGGCCCTGTACCCCGTCCTCGGTCACGCAGCTGCTGAACTGTTCGGGAAGTGACACGCGCCATGTCTTCGAACAACACGGTTTCTGACGCTTCTTCCGCCCAGGCCATCGGCGACGTGGAGGGCGTGAGCCTCTACGACGTCGACAACCCGGCGCCGTACATCGAGGCCCCGCGCAAGCGCACGGGCAAGACTCCGCGCTCGACCCGCGGCAACTTCGAGATGGCCGCGTGGCTCTTCATGCGCCTCTCGGGCATCGTCCTCGTCGTCCTGGTCATCGGCCACCTCCTCATCCAGCTGGTGCTGGACGGCGGCGTCTCCAAGGTCGGCTTCGCCTTCGTGGCCGGCCGCTGGGCGTCCCCGTTCTGGCAGGTCTGGGACCTGCTGATGCTGTGGCTGGCCATGCTGCACGGCGCCAACGGCCTGCGTACCGTCATCAACGACTACGCGGAGCGCGCCAACACGCGGCTGTGGCTGAAGGGCCTGCTCTACACCGCCACCGTGTTCACCATCCTTCTGGGCACGCTGGTGATCTTCACCTTCGACCCGAACATCCGCTAGGCAACGGGGCTGAGGCGAATCCAATGAAGATCCACAAGTACGACACCGTCATCGTCGGCGCAGGTGGCGCCGGCATGCGCGCCGCCATCGAGTCGACGAAGCGCAGCCGCACCGCGGTGCTGACGAAGCTCTACCCCACCCGCTCCCACACGGGTGCCGCGCAGGGCGGCATGGCCGCCGCGCTGGCGAACGTGGAAGAGGACAACTGGGAGTGGCACACCTTCGACACGGTCAAGGGCGGTGACTACCTGGTCGACCAGGACGCCGCCGAGATCCTGGCGAAGGAGGCCATCGACGCGGTCCTCGACCTGGAGAAGATGGGCCTGCCGTTCAACCGCACCCCGGACGGCACCATCGACCAGCGCCGCTTCGGCGGCCACTCGCGCAACCACGGCGAGGCCCCGGTCCGCCGGTCCTGCTACGCCGCGGACCGCACCGGCCACATGATCCTCCAGACGCTTTACCAGAACTGCGTCAAGGAGGGCGTGGAGTTCTTCAACGAGTTCTACGTCCTGGACCAGCTCCTGGTCGAGGAGGACGGCGTCAAGAAGTCGGCCGGTGTGGTCGCGTACGAGCTCGCCACCGGCGAGATCCACGTGTTCCAGGCGAAGGCCGTCATCTACGCCTCCGGCGGCACCGGCAAGTTCTTCAAGGTGACCTCCAACGCGCACACCCTCACGGGTGACGGCCAGGCGGCCTGCTACCGCCGCGGCCTGCCGCTCGAGGACATGGAGTTCTTCCAGTTCCACCCGACGGGCATCTGGCGCATGGGCATCCTGCTGACGGAGGGCGCCCGCGGTGAGGGCGGCATCCTCCGCAACAAGGACGGCGAGCGCTTCATGGAGAAGTACGCGCCGGTCATGAAGGACCTCGCGTCCCGTGACGTCGTCTCGCGCTCCATCTACACGGAGATCCGCGAGGGCCGCGGCTGCGGTCCGGCCGGCGACCACGTGTACCTGGACCTGACGCACCTGCCGCCGGAGCAGCTCGACGCGAAGCTCCCGGACATCACCGAGTTCGCCCGTACGTACCTGGGCATCGAGCCGTACACGGACCCGATCCCGATCCAGCCCACCGCGCACTACGCCATGGGCGGCATCCCGACGAACGTCGAGGGTGAGGTCCTCAGCGACAACACCACCGTCGTCCCGGGCCTGTACGCGGCCGGCGAGGTCGCCTGTGTCTCCGTGCACGGCGCCAACCGCCTCGGCACCAACTCGCTGCTGGACATCAACGTGTTCGGCAAGCGCTCCGGTATCGCCGCGGCGAAGTACTCGCAGGAGAACGACTACGTCGAGCTCCCCGAGAACCCGGCACAGCAGGTCATCGACCTGGTCGAGCAGCTGCGCAACTCCACGGGCAAGGAGCGGGTCGCCGAGCTGCGCCTGGAGCTCCAGGAGACGATGGACGCCTGCGTGATGGTGTTCCGTACGGAGCAGACCATCAAGACCGCGGTCGAGAAGATCGCGGAGCTGCGCGAGCGCTACAAGAACGTGTCCGTCCAGGACAAGGGCAAGCGCTTCAACACGGACCTGCTGGAGGCCGTCGAGCTGGGCAACCTGCTCGACCTGGCCGAGGTCATGGCCGTGTCCGCACTGGCGCGCAAGGAGTCCCGCGGCGGTCACTACCGCGAGGACTACCCGAACCGCGACGACGTCAACTTCATGCGCCACACCATGGCGTACCGCGAGGTCGACGACAACGGTCAGGACACCGTCCGGCTGGACTACAAGCCCGTCGTCGTCACCCGCTACCAGCCGATGGAGCGTAAGTACTGATGGCCACCCCGACCCTGTCCAAGACGGACAAGATGGAAGAGGCGGCCGCCGCCTCCCCCTTCATCACGGTCACGTTCCGGATCCGCCGCTTCAACCCGGAGATCTCGGACGAGTCGACCTGGCAGGACTTCCAGGTCGAGATCGACCCGAAGGAGCGCGTGCTCGACGGTCTCCACAAGATCAAGTGGGACCTCGACGGCACGCTGACCTTCCGCCGCTCGTGCGCGCACGGCATCTGCGGCTCCGACGCGATGCGGATCAACGGCAAGAACAGGCTCGCCTGCAAGACGCTGATCAAGGACATCAACCCGGAGAAGCCGATCACCGTCGAGGCCATCAAGGGCCTCACGGTGATGAAGGACCTCGTCGTCGACATGGACCCCTTCTTCCAGGCGTACCGCGACGTCATGCCGTTCCTGGTCACCAAGGGCAACGAGCCGACGCGTGAGCGTCTGCAGTCGGCCGAGGACCGCGAGCGCTTCGACGACACGACGAAGTGCATCCTGTGTGCGGCGTGCACCTCGTCGTGCCCGGTGTTCTGGAACGACGGCCAGTACTTCGGCCCGGCGGCGATCGTCAACGCCCACCGCTTCATCTTCGACTCGCGTGACGAGGCCGGCGAGCAGCGGCTGGAGATCCTGAACGACAAGGACGGCGTGTGGCGCTGCCGCACGACCTTCAACTGCACCGATGCCTGCCCGCGCGGCATCGAGGTCACGAAGGCGATCCAGGAAGTGAAGCGTGCGCTGATCACGCGCCGCTTCTGACCGCTTGGCGGTCGCCTGTACGAGGGCCCCGCCCCCGGATTCCGTTCCGGGGGCGGGGCCCTCGCCCGTTCGGGTGAGCGGGCGGCATCCGGCGGCTGAGCCGGTCCCCGTCCTACGATGATGCTCTCGACCACAGCCCACGGGAGGCACGTGATGTCCGCAGCACCCGCTGAGCAGCCCCAGAGCGAATGGCCGCTCATCGACGTGGCCAACCGGCTCATGGAGCAGTACCCCGGCTACCGCGTCGAGATCATCGGAGGGCAGATCCTCATGTCACCACCGGCAGACGGGTCTCATGCGGTCGGCCTCACCGACCTGATGCTGCCGTTCTTGGCGGCAGGGCTGCACGGTGAACAGTCGAACGTGCTCCAGGGCATCGGTCTCTGGCTGCCTACCGGCCGCGAGGACTACGCCATCCCGGATCTTTCCTTGGTCGACGCCGATTTCGAAGGCCGGTACGTCGAGAACAACTGCTACGACCCCGTCGCCTTCCGCCTCGTTCTGGAGGTCACCTCCAGCAACTACCAGGCCGACCTGCGCACCAAGGTCACCGCCTACGCCAACGCCAAAGTCCCGGTCTACGTGATCGTCGACCGCAGGCACAACCGCCTGCACGTCCTCACCGATCCGGCCCAGGACGAGTACGCCACCCACCGCGTCCACGCCCCCGGCGAGCTCGTCACCCTGCCCGAGTCGATCGGCGCCAAGGTCACCTTGGACGTCGAGGCCGTTCTCACGGCGGCGCGGCGCAAGCCCCGGAGCGAAGAGAACGGCCTCTCCTGACCGGGGTACTCGGTTGGGGGTGGCTGTGGAAAGATCGAGCGCATGAGCGACCAGCAGCCGAATCCGTACGCGAGTGACAACGGGGCTCCGGGGAGCCCCGGTTATGGCTATCCGCCGCCGTATCCGGCGGCCCCCGGGGGTGCCGGATACGGGTACCCGGCCACTCCGCCCGCCCCGGGGTACCAGCCGACCGTCGGTGGCGCGGGCATTCCGGCGCAGGCGCAGCCTCCCGTGATGCCGCCGGCGCAGCCCATGGCCTACCCGGCCGCCCCGCAGGGCGCCGGAGGGTCCGGGTTCGCCCTCGGCGACATCACCATCGCCGGGGACCAGATCATGACCCCCTCGGGCCCGATGCCGCTCAGGGGCGCCATGTGGAACGCCTCGGACCTCTCGCGCACCGAGACGAAGATCCCGGCGCACGCGATCGTGCTCGCGGTCATCTTCTTCCTGTTCTGCCTGCTCGGCCTGCTCTTCCTCCTCATGAAGGAGAAGACCACCACCGGCTACATCCAGGTCACCGTCACCAGCGGTGGCCGCCACCACTCCACGATGATCCCGGCGGTCGACGCGAGCACGTACCCGTGGGTGATGCAGCAGATCAACTACGCCCGTTCCCTCAGTATCTGACGGGTGATCGTAGGGTCGGTGATGCCGGTGTCGTCCGCCAGCATCATCGCCTTGCTGAGGATCAGGGCGAGCGTCCGGTCCCCCTCGAAGGGCAGGTAGCCGGTCTCCGTCCCGGGGGCCGCGCGCCCCGCCGGGACGATGCACAGGTACTGGTCGCCCGGGTCCATGAGGATGTTCCCCGACCCGAGGTGGATCCGGTACGTGCGCAGCTCGCCCCGCACGTGCAGGAACCGCCCCTCGATCCGGCACCGGTCGGCGATGGCCAGCCTCGGGACCAGCCGCTCCAGCAGGAGCCGGCGGGTCTCGGCGCTCTGGTTCAGCTCGCCGAAGCCGTACGAGGTCCAGTAGTCGCGGAAGCGGCCCGCGGGGCCGCCGTCCTGCCAGGCCGGGTCGTTGCCGACGCTGGCCACGCCGACGAACAGGTCGACGTCGCGCAGGACTTCGCTGAGCACGAGCGCGGGGACCTCGGCCAGCGGCACCGGGTCGACCGGGTCCTCGCCGCTGCGGAGCCACATCGTGTAGTCGCCGCCGCAGGCGTGTGCCAGGTTCTGCGGGGCGCCGATCGGGTAGAAGCGCACCTGGTCGGTGCACAGCCGCAGGAAGCTGCCCGAGTCGGTGATGTCCTCGTAGCTGCCGTCCCCGCTGTCGCCCTCGATCCAGTACTCGGCCCGCAGCCCCCACCGGGGCAGCTCGCGCACGGCGGGCGGCGCGCTGTCGTCGACGGCGAGGCGCAGCTTGTTGCGCCAGCCTCGGACGGCGGCCAGCGAGTGGAACTGGTGCTGGCGCAGGTAGTGCGCGGCGAACCGGTTGGAGTACGTGCCGGTGCGGAGCTCGGCGTCGGTGAGCGGGTACACCTCGCGGTGGGCCTGCTTGAACGGCTGGGTGATGCCGTGCCGTTCGAGCCAGTCCTGCCAGGCCGCGACCTCGGCCGGCTCGCGGTCGATGGGATGCCAGAGGGTCACCTCGGCGCCCGCGGTGACCGGCGTGTCGGCGAGGGTGCGCAGCTCGCCGTCGGCGAAGCCGACGGGGGTGCCGTCCACCACCCACAGCAGGCGGCGGGCGAGGGTCCCGACCAGGGGGTGGTCGACGTACCGCTCGCGCCACTGCGCATACGTCCAGGTGCGCCGGGCGAGGAACTGCCGGTCCAGCCGCTCGGCCTGCGCGCCGAGCATCTTGTCGATGTCCTTGACGGCTGCCTTGAGCTCCTTGAGCTCCTCGGCGTGGTCGCGGCGCACGGCCGCCGGCACGCCCTTGACCGCCTTGCCCGTGGCGCTGCGCCAGAAGAGCGCCGCCTTGGGGCCGCGGACTTCCACGAGGGCGGTGGTGGCGCCCAGGGCGTACTCGGCCTGCCCGACGGACGTCAGCCCGTACGCGGGCACGGCGAGCTCCTCGATCTCCTCCCGGCCCAGCCCGAGCGCGGTGGCCCGCGCCTCGAGGGCGGAGTCCAGCATCTTGAGGGTGCCCTTGAACGTCACGCGGGTGGCGAGCCGGGCCAGTTCGGCGAGGGCGGCCTCGCTGTCGATGCGGGACAGGGCGGTGACTCCGGCGTTGGCCACCTTGGGGCTGCGCGGGCCCAGTCCCGCGACCTTGCGCAGCGAGCTCTCGACGAGCGCGCCGAGCGCCCGCGCGATGTCCGGGTGCGGGGGCAGGAAGGACAGCAGCCAGGCCAGTCCGCGCAGCGCGTTGGCGTTGTACGCGTCCCACATGTCGTTCGGGTTCGGCCCGTACCGCTCCTCGTCGAGGGCGAGGGTGCGGGGCGCGCCGACGAGCCGGAGCCAGCCGAGCAGCTGCTCGCGTACGGCGTCCTCCCCGGCTTCCTCGATCAGCGCCCGGCCGGTCTTCTCCCATGTGGCGCTGGGCTTGGTGGCCGTCGCGGTCGCCGCGTGCGCGAGGAGGGCGTGCCGGCTCTCCCCGTCCGCCATCGCCCGGTCCGACCAGGCTTCGCCGACGTTGAGCACGGGCTCCGTCAGCCGCGCGGCGAGCGCGATGACCGGCTTGTAGCCGTACGCGACCTGGGCGCTGCGGCGCAGGGTGGCGACGGCGGCCGGCGGGATCGTGCGGCCCGCGTCCAGCTCGGCGAGGACCAGCTCCGGGGCCCATCCGTAGTAGTGGACCTGCCCCATCCGGCCGAGCTCCTCGAATTTGCCCAGCCGTTCGGCGGGGAGCGGGTCGCCCCCGGGCAGGTCCCGTCCGGCGGCGGCGATGAGGGCCAGCGCGTTCACCCGGGCCGGGGAGTCCTCCGCGAGGGACCGGAAGGTGTCGGCCAGCCGGTCCACGAGCCGCACGCGGAACTCCACCGGCCGGGCGCGGACGGCGCCGATCACCTCGGCCGCCTCCCCGTTGCCCCAGTGGCCGCTGTAGTGGATGGCGGCCTTCAGCAGCGCGGTGGCGAGCTCCGCGGCGTTCTCCTCCTCCAGGGCGCGGTGGACGGCGTCGGCGTAGCCGTTGTTCGTCTTCCTGTTCCCGGCCATGTCAGCCGCCCACCAGGGCGACGAGCTTCAGGAACGTGACCTCGGTGCCGAGCGGCAGGTCGACGACCTCGTCGAGATCGGTGACCTGGCGGTCCCCGACGAGCACGAGGAACCCGTTGCGCCCGAAGGCGGTGAGCGCGAGTTCGGCCTGTTCGTGGGCATCGGGCTGGTTCCTCTGCGGCACGAGGGTGGCGGCGCGCCGCTCGGCGACTTCCTGGAACACCCGCCGCCGGATCAGCTCGCGCAGCGCGAGCCGCTCCTCGGCCACCTCGAACTCCCAGCCGTCGCCCCGGCCGCCCGCTGTCGTCTCGTCGACGAAGGTCACCATTCCCATGACCAGGAGCGTAAGGGGGGCCTCTGACAGCGGATCGGCTGCCTGATATCCAGGGGCGGTTGGCCCGCGTCTCGGACAGGATGCCCCCATGACTCCCGTGAACCCCATGAACCCTGTGAACCCCGTAAACCCCGTGAACCCCCTCCTTGCGCATGACGTCGCCGGCCCGGCGGACGGCCCGGCGCTGGTCCTGCTCCACTCCTCCGTCTGCGACCGCCGGATGTGGGAGCCGCAGTGGGGCCCGCTCGCCGAGGCCGGATTCCGGGTCGTCCGGGCCGACTTCCGTACCTGCGGGGACTCGCCGCCGGCGGTCGCGCCCTACCGCGATGCGGACGACGTACTGGACCTGCTGGACTCCCTCGGCATCGAACGGGCCGCCTTCGCCGGGTCCTCGTACGGCGGCCGCGTCGCCCTGGGGATCGCGTCCCTGCACCCGGAGCGGGTGTCAGCACTGGCCCTGCTCTGCTCCGCCGTCCCCGCGCAGCAGCGCGGCCCGGCCCTCCAGAAGGTCGCCGACGCGGAGGACGCGCTGCTGGAGGCGGGGGACGTCGCGGGGGCGGTGGAGCTGATGGTGGACACCTGGCTCGGCCCGTCGGCGGACGACGAGGCCCGGGCTCTCGTACGGACCATGCAGCGCCGCATCTTCGACGTGGCGCTGACCGTGGAGGAGCACCACGAGCTCCCGGAGCACGAGATCGACCTCGGGGCCGTCGCCGCCCCGACCCTTGCGATCGGCGGCGCCCACGACGTCGAGGACTTCCGCGACATCGCCGCCGACCTCGCGCACCGCATCCCCGGCGCCCGCCACCTGGAACTCCCCTGGGCGGGCCACCTCCCGTCCCTGGAACGCCCGCAGGACACGACGGCCCTGCTGCTGGACTTCCTGCGGTGATGGTGGCCTGGATCGCCGAAGTGGCCACCGAGCCGCTCGTGCTGGACCCCGCGGACCGGGCGGCGGAGCGGGAGACCAACACCTGGTGGCTGGGCCGCGGGCCCGATGACGGGTCCCTCTCCGCAGGGGAGGTGACGGCCGCCTTCGAGCGCACCGCCGCCGCGCTCGGCACCCGGGTCCGCGACCTCGGCCACCGCGGGCCGGCCACCTTCTACGTCTGGCACGACGAGCAGGCCGGGCAGCTGCGCTGCTCCACGGCGTCCCTGCCCGCGCACGCGCTCCCGTTCGGCGGCGCGTACGCAGTGACCGACGCCCTCACCCCGATCGTCGAGGCCTACCTGTCCGACACGACTCCGGGCTTCGTCCCGTGGACCGAACTCCAAGAGCCGGAGTCGCCGGAGTCGGACGAAACCCCGGATCCCCTCGAACCACCCCTCCTCGTCTGGGCCCGCGACCTGGGCCCGCGCCCATGACCGCGCGCCGCGGCACCGCATCCGAGTGACCGGTCACTGCTGGCAGCGGCCGAACGTCACGACGTAGGTGCCGGCCTGGCTCGCGCCGGCTCCGGCGCGGTCCGCCGCGCCCGGCTGGGCCCAGGCGCCGATCTCCCGCATCGACGGGTCGAGGACGATCTGCCGGTGGCCGTACGTGCTGACGTTCACCCACCAGTTGACCGCGGCGTTCGGGGTCCCCGAGCCGCCCCAGCCCGTGTACGTGATCTCGGCGTAGCCCCACGACCTGGGGTTCGGGCAGTAGCCCGCGGCCTTGATCCGGGTCCCCGGTGTCGAACCGGTCTGGGGGTTGGTGTGCGAATCCTTGTCCGGGCCCCACCACTTCAGCTGCACGGCCGCCGCCGAGTGCTGCTGCGCCGCATTCGTCAGGGCCTGGTTCACGGTGAGGGCCGGCAGCCCCCGCTGCGTGCGCTGGGCGTTGATGAGGCAGATCACCGCGTTCCGCGCGGCGCTGTCGTTGCTGCTGGTCGGCGCCCGGGCAGCGGCCGCAGCATCGCATGTGACGGCCGTCGCCGGCGCCGCCGAGACCGGTACGAGTGCCGCCGACAGGATTCCGGCCACGGCCAGGGTCCGTGCTGTTCGGATGAGTGAAACGTGCCTGCTCAAGGAGATCCACCTCCCCTTTCACGCCCCCGCCCCTCCAGGCTGCCACCGGCCCCGCCGCCCCGCCATCCGGGCCCCGCCGCAGGCGTACGGCCCGGCGCGTCGACACCTGCCCCGCCCGGCGGGACCATTCCCCCGTGACGAGGCACTCGCACTCCAAGAGCACGTATCCGGACCTCAGTTCTCACCACGTCGGGCGGCGGACGTTCCTCACCGCCATGGGAACCGCCGCAGCCACCTTCGCCACCGGCATCCCCGCCCACGCCACCGATCATGCGCGCGACGCCGCCTCCGCCGTCGAGTACGTCGACGTCCAGCTCCTCAGCATCACCGACCTCCACGGCTACCTCCAGGCCGCCCCCGGCAGCAACGCCACCATCAGCGGGAACGGGGGCCGCACCTACACCGTCGGCGGTGTCGCGTACATGGGCGCCCACCTCGCCCGCCTCCGCGCCGGCCGGCTCAACTCGCTCTTCTTCACCGCCGGAGACTCGTTCTCCGGCTGGGAGTTCGGCGCCGCCGCCTTCGCCGACGAGCCCACCGTCGAGGCCCTGGGTCGCATGGGCCTCGACTTCGCGACCGCCGGGAACCACGAGTTCGACAAGTCCCCGGCTTTCCTCCAGCGGCACATGGAGCAGGGCGTCCCGTTCCCCGTCGAGGGCCGCGACGCCACCTTCACCGACTCATCCGGCGCCCGCTTCCACGGCTCCGGCTTCCGCTACTACAGCGCCAACGTCGTCTGGGACGCCGACCAGCGCACCGTCCTGCCCGCGTACAACATCGAGAAGGTCCGCACGGCCGCCGGCCAGGAGCTGCAGATCGGCTTCATCCACCTCACCGCCCTCGGCACCGAGCTCTTCCCCGGCTCCTACCAGCCGGGCCTCGCCACCCTCGACGAGGTCGCCACCGCCGACCGGTACGCGGCGCTGCTCAAGGCCCAGGGCGTCAACGCGATCGTGCTGAGCATGCACGACGGAGCGGTCGCGGGCGCGGACTTCAACAGCGGCACCGACCCCTCCGGTCCGGCCCTCGACCTGGCGCTGCGGGTCTCCCCCGACATCGACGCCATCGTCACGGGCCACTGGCACACCCGGTTCAACATGATGGTCCCGGACCCCAACGGCGTCCCCCGCCCCTTCGTCGAGGCCGGCTGCTACGGCCAGCTCATCAACGAGATCAACCTCCGCCTCGACCCGGCCACCGGCAGGGTGATCCGCGAGCTGACCGTCTCGACGAACCACCCCAACACCCGTGACGTCACCCCCGATCCGGCCCTCAAGGAGGTCGTCGACTACTGGACCGGCCAGGCCGCGGCGCGTAACACCACCCGCATCGGGAAGCAGACCGGATCGTTCGTACGTACGCGCAACACCGCGGGCGAGAGCACCATGGGCGACCTGGTCGCCGACTGGGCGCTGTGGGCGGGGCGCCGGCCGGCCGACCCCGAGAACGACGCCAACATCCACCCCAACGTCCCGGCCCGGCTCGCCCTGGTCGCGGCGGCACCGCGGGTCGGCCAGGCCATCATCGCGGGCGACCTGGTCCGCGACACGGCCTCCGGCGGCGCCGTCACGTTCGGCCGCGCCTGGAAGGCCGTCGGCTTCGGCGATCCGATCGTCAGCGCGACGGTGACCGGGCAGCAGATCCACGACGCCCTCGAGCAGCAGTGGACGATCGCGGCGAGCGGGGAGCTGCTGTTCGCGCCGTTGGCCGTCTCCAAGAACGTCCGCTACACCTTCAACACCCTGGGGAGGGTCGGCGACCGCGTGAACCCGGCCGACGTGTTCATCGACGGCGCCGCGCTCAACCTCACCGGCACCTACCGCCTCGCGTCCCCCTCGTACACCTTCCTGGCGAACGACGGCTACGACGCACTGGGCGGCTTCCAGGCCCCGTACCGCCACCAGCGCGATTTCGAGAGCTTCGTCGCGTACATCCGCGAGACGCAGACCCTGACCCCGGCCCCCCTGAACCGCGTGACGGCCGCCAACACCACCCGCCGCGGCGCCGACGTCGGCATCGTCCTGGAACCCGCCCCCCTCCTCCTCCCCGACGGCACCCTCATGCCCCGCCCCGAGGCCGCAATCGTCTCGGCGGACCGCCCCCACACCGACCGCGACGGCCTCCGGCCGCCCTGCTGATCCGCCCGCGCTCCCCTGAGGGCCGCTGCGCCACCGATCCCGTGATTCACCGTCGGTGGCGTGCCGGCCTTTGAAATGCTGGGCCGCATGGACGAGGGGGACTCGGGCGGGCAGGCTCGCCGCACTCACGGCTTACGGCGTCACATCGTTGCGGCGGTCCTGACGTGCTCGGCGATCGGGGCGGCGGCGGTGCACGTCATCAAGCCCGACCTGAAGATCGACGGGATCACCGTGGTGCTGCTGGTGGTCGCCGCGGTGCCGTGGCTGGGCGACCTGTTCGACAGCATCGAGCTGCCGGGCGGAGCGAAGTTCCAGTACGCGCAGCTCGTACACCGCATCGAGGCGGGTGAGGAACGTACCGTGCGGATCGGACGGGCGATCGGCGGCGCGTCACGCACCGCCCGTGTTGCGCTCGTTGCCGCGGGCGGTGCGGACACCGAGGAGCCGTCCGCGGCGGCGGCCGCCGATGCCGTCGACCGGTTGGCCGCCGAGTACGTCCGGGTCCGCGAAACCCAGGTGCAGGGATCCGCTCGCACCCACCGGATGGAACGGATCTTCGCGGATCTGATTGCTGTGACACCGCACGTGGCCGACTTCGACATCGACGCCGCGCTCGTCGTCGAGGACCCGGGAATCCGGCTGTCCGCATACGCGCGGCTCTACGCCGTGCCCGACGGGGCCAAGCTGGGTGCGCTGGTCCCCGCCGTGCGCGATGAGCAGCTCAGCTTCAGCCAGTACTGGGGCCTCCAGGCCATCGACGCGCTGGTCGATGCGCAGGGGGTGGATCAGACGCCCGTGGGGGTCATCCGGCAGCTGCGGGCCCTCCTCCCGGAACTCTCGCCCACCAGTGACCGCGTGTGGGTGGTCCAGAGCATCCTCGCCCGGTTCGACGTCGGCTCGGCGTGAGGTGCCTTCCGCGTGCCGACCCGCGGGGCGCCGTACGTGGATCCGGACCTGCCGGAAAAGGTGACCGGGGCCTGACGCTCCCGCCGGTAGCGTCGGCCGGATGCACCGAGAGCGACTCATGGCGTACTCCGCCGTCTCCACCCGCCTGTCCCTGCTGAGCGACCACCGGCTCCGCGCACTGACGGCCGCCGCGACACCCCTCGGGTCCGGTATCGGCGGCCGGTCCGCCGAGTTGGACGTCGACGGGACGCGGGTCTTCGTCAAGCGCGTGCCGCTGACCGGCATCGAGCTGCTGCCGCGCAACGTACGGTCCACCGCGAACCTCTTCGGACTGCCGCTGCACTACCAGTACGGGGTCGGCTCGGCCGGGTTCGGGGCCTGGCGGGAGCTCGCCGCGCACGCCATGACCACCGGCTGGGTGATCGAGGGCGCGTACGACGGCTTTCCGCTGATGTACCACTGGCGGGTACTGCCCGACTCCCCGCCCGGAGGCGACGGCATCGACGCGGCCGTCGCCCGGTGGGAGGGGTCGGACGCCGTGCGCCGGCGGCTGGAGGCCATCGGGCGGGCCTCGTACAGCCTGGTGCTCTTCCTGGAGCACGTGCCGCACCGGCTCGGCGCCTGGCTGGCCGGGCACCCCGCGTACGACCGGGCGGACCGGGCCCTGCTCCGCGGGGCGGAGTTCATGAGCTCGCGCGGGCTGGTCCACTTCGACGCCCACTTCCACAACGTGCTGACCGACGGCGAGCTCATCCACTTCGCCGACTTCGGGCTCGCGCTCAGCACCCGCTTCGAGCTGGCGCCCGACGAGGCCCGGTTCCTGTCGGAGCACCTGGGATACGACCGCGCGTACACCGCGAGCCATCTCCTGCGGTACCACCTGCCCGGCGCCGACGAGCGCGACGACCTGGCGCACGAGGCCTTCCTGCGGGAGTGGATCGCGGGGCGCGGGCGCGGCGGGGTGCCCGCCGAAGCCGCCGCGCTGCTCGACCGGCACGCCGCGACGGGGCTCTTGATGGCGGGCTTCCACCGGCGGCTGGTGACGGAGAGCAAGCGGACGCCGTTCCCGGCGGCGGAGGTCGCGGAGGCTTCTCGGTAACCCTCCCCCAGAGAGCTTGAACCTGTTCAAAAAGAGGTCTACAGTCAGTCCTGCCAACAAGTTGAACACGTTCAAGGGGGGCGAGGGCATGGACCTCACCGTCGTCGCATACGTCATCTACCTGCTCATCAGCATCGCGCTGACCGTCTGGGTGGCCCGCACGCTCAGCCGCAACGGGCGCATCTTCATCGCCGACGTCCTGCACGGGAACGAGAAGCTCGCGGACGCCGTGAACCACCTCCTGGTGGTCGGCTTCTACCTCGTCAACATCGGCTTCGTGACGCTCTACCTGCGCTCGGACGTCGGCATCGACACCGCCCGCCAGCTCTTCGAGGCGCTGTCGGTCAAGATCGGTGTCGTCCTGCTCGTCCTCGGCGTCATGCACCTCGGCAACGTCTGGGTGCTGAACAAGATGCGCCGCCGCGGGATCATGGAGCGTCAGCAGACCCCGCCGGTCGCCCCGAACGCGTGGACCGCTCCGGCCGGGGCCTGACCGATGGCCACGGCAACAACGGCCGCCACGCACCACCTGACGGTGCTGTACGACGCCAACTGCCCGCTCTGCGTCCACATCCGGCACTGGCTCCTCGGGCAGCGCCGGCTGGTACCGCTCCGGCTGATCCCGGCCGGGTCCTACGAGGCGCAGCGGCGCTACCCGCAGCTCGACCATGCGGCGACGCTCCGCGAGATCACCGTCATCGGGGACGGCGGGCAGGTATGGACCGGGACCGACGCCTTCATCGTGTGCCTGTGGGCGCTGGCGGAGCACCGGCCGAAGGCGAACTGGCTCGCCACCCCGGCGGGCCGGCCCTTCGCCCGCGCCGCCATGTACACGGCCTCGGCATGGCGGCAGGCCGTACGGACCGAGCCCGGGTCGGAGGGTGAAGTGGAGCCCGAGGCACCGGCCTGTGACGACCACTGCGCCGTACCCGGATAGGCTCGTACACCGTGACTGATCAGAAGGCTCCCAAGAGCGAGCAGACCCGCACGCTCATCCTCGAAACCGCGCTCCGTCTCTTCCAGGAGCGCGGCTTCGACAAGACGACCATGCGGGCCATCGCCAAGGAGGCCGGGGTCTCGGTCGGCAACGCCTACTACTACTTCGCCTCGAAGGAACACCTCGTCCAGGGGTTCTACGACCGGATCGGCGCTGCACACCAGGCGGCGGTCCGGCCCATCCTGGACAGCGAGACCGATCTGCAGAAGCGGCTCGCGGGCGTGCTGACGAGCTGGCTGGACATCGCGGCGCCGTACCACGAGTTCGCCTCGCAGTTCTTCAAGAACGCGGCGGACCCGGAGAGCCCGCTCAGCCCGTTCTCCCCGGAATCGGAACCCGCGCGCAAGGCCGCGATCGACATGCACCGCGAGGTGCTGGCGGGCGCGAAGACGAAGGTCCCGGACGAGCTGGCCGACGTACTGCCGGAGCTGATGTGGCTCTCGCAGATGGGGCTCGTCCTGTACTGGGTCTTCGACCGGTCCCCGAACAGCGAGAAGACGCGGCGGCTCGCGGAGCGCGGCGCGCAGCTGACGACGCGGGGCATCGTCCTGGCCCGGTTCCGGGTGCTCCGGCCGCTGGTGCGCGAAGTCCACGAGCTGTTCGCGGACTTCCTGCCGGGCATGGCGCAGACGGTGGTGTCGAAGAAGAAGCGGGCCTCCGACCCGGACCCCGGGCCCGCGTAGCGCCCGGGGCGGCGCCGCTTGCGCACCCGCTAGTGCTGCGACCGGTCAGGCCTGGTGTGAGGCGAGTTCGACGACCGTGATGTCGGACGGAGCGCCGACCCGGACCGGGGGTCCCCAGGCGCCGGCGCCACGGGAGACGTAGAGCTGCGTGTCGCCGTAGCGCTCGAGGCCGGCGACGGTGGGGTTGGCGAGCTCGGCGAGGTAGTTGCCCGGCCAGAGCTGGCCGCCGTGGGTGTGCCCGGAGAGCTGGAGGTCGACGCCGTGGCGGACGGCGTCGTGGATGACGACGGGCTGGTGGGCCATGAGCACGGCGGCGCGCGCCCGGTCGCGGTCGCCGAGGGCGGCGACGAAGTCCGGGCCGTGGCCCTCGGTCTCCCCCTGCACGTCGTTGACCCCGGCGAGGTCGAAGTACGGGAGCGCCCGGCGGGCGTTCTCCAGGGGCGTGAGGCCGAGCTCGCGGACGTGGTCGATCCACTGCTGGGCGCCCGAGAAGTACTCGTGGTTGCCGGTGACGAAGTACGAGCCGTGCCGCGCGCGGAGCCGGCGCAGCGGTTCGGCGGCACTGCCGAGGTCGTGGACGTTGCCGTCCACGAGGTCGCCGACGATGGCGATGAGGTCGGGCTGCGTGCGGTTGATCGTCTCGACGATGCGGGTGGTGTGGGCGCGGCCGAGGACCGGGCCGAGGTGGATGTCGCTGACGACGGCGATCCGGAAGCCGTGCGCGGCGCGGGGGAGTTTGGCGAGGGGGACCTGGACGCGCTTGACGCGGGGGCCGCGGAGGACGCCGTACGTGCCGTAGCCGACCGTGCCGGCTGCTGCTGCGGCGGCGGCTCCGCCGATCGCTCGTGCGACGAATTGGCGTCGGGTCGCCCCCGCGGGGGCCTGGGCCGCCGGGCTCTGGGTCTGCTCGGGCGGGAGCGGGTCTTCCAGGGCGGTCGCAGGGCCCTGCGGGGCTTCTCCCCTACCCACCCTTGCGCCGTTTCCCGGGGCTCCGCCGCGGACCCCGCGCCTCGAACGCCGGAGGGGCCGGGGTGGCCCGAGGGGCTGGACATGCGCAGGCGCCCGGCGGAGGAGAAGGGCTCGGACCGGTTCGGCGAGCAGCATCGCCAGTGTCAGGTACAGGAGGACCGCAAGCCACATGTAACCCGGCCAGGCCACGGACTGTTGGAGCCAGAAGGGGGCGCCGGCGCGGCCCGTGGTGAGGGCGGCCAGCGAGAGGAGCGGCAGGGTGAACGCGAGGGTGGTGCCGATCCGGCGCGCCGTGCCGCGCGGGACCGTCGTATCGCGGACCAGACGGATCCACAGCCAGCGGTGGACCAGGACCAGCAGGGCCAAGACCAGCACCGCGATCACCGCGAACATCGCGAACATCGCGATCTTCACGCGTCCGGACCCGCGTCCGAACCCGCGTCCGGACCCCGGCGTGATGCGCGCCGCAGCGCGAGGACGCCGCGCAACCCGATCACACCAACGGCCGTCCCCAGGAGAAAGGAGGCGATGGCCAGGAGAAGGTGTACCCAGAAGTAGGCCGTCGGCTCGCCCGCCGCGTCGAAAGCCAGACCGCTGGCGTCCTTCCACAGGTTCCGGACGAAAGACACCCAGATGAACCAGCTCCACACTCCGAAGGCGAGCAGGAACCAGGAGACGGCACGGCTGAGTTTCATGCCCCCAGTATCGGTTTGGTCCCCAGGACGGACGCGTCGGGGTGGGCTGTACCGGCGGTGGTTCGGACAAGTTGGCCGGTCCCGGGCTGCAGACAGCCGATCGGGATGTACTTTCACCTGCGTGTCTGCCAAGAAGACCGCGCTGACGGTCCTTTCCGCCGGGCTGCTGGTCCCCGCGATGCTCGTGGTGCCCGCGCACGCCGCGCCCACCCCGCCGCAGGACGGGAAGGGGCAGCCGCCCAAGGCCCCGGCCGCGGCCGGGCCGCCGGCGTCGATGTCCACCGTCGGCGGAGCCCTGCTCGGCAAGCCGGGCGTCCAGGTGAACCCGCTGGCCGGCGCCCCCGCCCTGCCGACGAACCTGACGGGGCGTTCGTGGATCGTGGCCGACGCCGAGACCGGCGAGGTCCTGGCCGCCAACAACGCGCACTGGCGACTGCCCCCGGCCTCCACCCTGAAGATGCTCTTCGCGGACACGGTGCTGCCCAGCCTCCCGAAGGACAAGGTCCACAAGGTCACCGAACACGACATGGAGGGCATCGGGGCCGGCTCCAGCCTGGTCGGGGTCAAGGAGGACCACGAGTACTCCGTGCACGACCTGTGGCTCGGGGTGTTCCTGCGGTCCGGGAACGACGCCGTGCACGTGCTCGCCGCCATGAACGGCGGCATCGAGAAGACCGTCAAGGACATGCAGGCGCACGCCGAGGAGCTCCAGGCCCTCGACACCCACGTCGTGTCCCCCGACGGGTACGACGCCCCGGAGCAGGTGTCGAGCGCGTACGACCTCACCCTCATCGCCCGCTCCGGCCTGCAGAAGCCGGACTTCCGCGAGTACTGCGGGACGGCGGAGGCGAAGTTCCCCGGCCTGCAGGAGCCCGGGAAGCCACGCGAGTACTTCGAGATCCAGAACACCAACCGGCTGATGACGGGCTCGGGCAGCCTCTCCCCGTACAAGGGCATCGCCGGGGTGAAGAACGGCAACACGACCATGGCCGGCTCCACCTTCACCGGCGCGGCGCAGCAGGGCAACAAGAAGCTGCTGGTCACGGTGATGAACCCGAGCGCGGGCGGCCTGAACTCCGTCTACGAGGAGACCGCCGGCCTCTTCGACTGGGGCTTCGCGGCGATCGGGAAGGTCAAGCCGGTGGGCGAGCTGGTCCCACCGAAGAGCGCGGACACCTCCTCGCTCGGCTCCCCCGCCCAGTCGCACGAGCACAACCCCTCGGCGGCCGGCGAGGGCGCGAGCGGCGGTGTCGGCACCGCGCTCGGCGTCGCGGGCGGGGCGCTGGCCGTGATCGCCGGTGGGGCGTACGCCGTCAACCGCCGCTGGCCGCGCGGCCCGCGTGGCCGCCGCACCGGCGGCGGCCAGGCGTCCTAGGCGTCCTAGGTCGCCTAGGCCTCTTGCTCCTGGTTCGCGGGCTCCTCGGGGTCTTCCGCGCCGTCGCCGTCCGCGGCGGCTCGGGTGGCCGTCCAGGCCGAGCAGTACAGCAGCAGCTTCGCCATCAGGTTGATCCAGATCAGCAGGGCGACCGGTACGCCGAAGGCCCCGTACATGCTCTTCGCGGCGACCCCGCGCATATAGCCGCTGAGCAGGAGTTTCAGCAGTTCGAAGCCGGCCGCGCCGAGGAGGGCCGCCTGGATGAGGTGGCGGCGCGGCGGTTCGACGCCCGGCAGCAGGGTCAGCACGTAGAGCAGGAGCAGGAAGGCCGCCACGACACCGACGAGGAAGGCGCCGGCCCGCAGGAGTGCGCCGCCCGCGCCGTGCTGCGGCACGCCCAGCCAGCCGCCGAACTTGCCGACCGCGCTGGAGCCGAGGATCGAGGCCGCGGCCGAGCACAGGCCCACGGCGCCGAGGCCGACGAGCACGAGCGCGTCCTTGCCCTTGCGGACGACGGGGTTGCCCAGGTCCTCGTCGTCCTTGTCCCACACGGCGCGCAGGCAGTCCCGCATCGAGCCGACCCACCCGATGCCGGTGACGAGCAGGAGGGCGGCGGCGACGAGCCCGACCGTGCCCGCGTTGGCGACCAGACCGTTGATGTCGAGCTGCTCGGAGATGCCGGGGACCTGCTCGGCGAGGTTCTTCTGGAGCCGGTCGAGCTGCTCCTGGCTGAGCAGCGCCGCGCCGATGGCGGCGGCCACCGTGATCAGCGGGAAGAGCGCGATGAAGCTGATGAAGGTGATCGCGGAGGCGAGCCGGCTCCAGTGGACCCGGTCGAGGCGTTCGTAGGCACGCCACGCGTGCGTCCGCATCAGCCGGACCACGAGTGGCCCGATCACCGGGAGTTTCGTCAGCCAGTCCATGAGGTCACCGTAAAGGAGCTGACGGAAATAGCCGGGATTGCCGGTTTTGGGCACTACGGTCGTCGATTGTGACTTTTCGCGAAGCGCGTCCGATGGACGACCGTCCGTTCCACACCCTGGTCCTGCGCACGCTCCGGTTCCACGCCCGTCAGACGCTCAGGCCGCGCCGTCAGGGGCGCCGTACGGCGGTCTCGGCCGCACCGGCGGCCCCCGCGGCCTCGTCGACCGGTGACCCGAGCTGCGCCGGGACGCCGGTGATCGGGCCACTGCCGAAGGGGTACTCGCGCAGCTTGCGCCAGACCCCGTCCGAGCCCTGCTCGTAGAGCGCGAAGCCCGTGCAGGTCCACTGCGCCGCGTATTCGGCGAGGGTCGTGAACGCCAGGTCCATCGCCTCCTCGGAGATCCCGTGGGCGACCGTGACGTGCGGGTGGTACGGGAACGCCAGCTCCCGGTCGAGCGGCCCGTCCGGGTCGCGGACCAGGCCCTGGAGCCGGGTGCAGCCCGTACCGCCCTCGACGACCTGGACGAAGACCACCGGGGAGAGCGGGCGGAACGTGCCGGTGCCGGCGAGCCGCATCGCGAAGGGGCCGAACGCGGCCGCGACCTCGGTCAGGTGGGCCCTGATCTCCGGCAGCCGGTCCGCCTCCACCTCGGTGGGCGGGAGGAGGGTGACATGCGTGGGGATGCCGTGCGCGGCAGCGTCCCCGAAGCCGGCGCGCAGCTCCTGGAGCCGGCTGCCGTACGGCTCCGGGACCGCGATCGAAACGCCGAGCGTTACGGTCCCCACGTATGTCTCCTCCGTCGTCCGGTCCGTCGTCTGGTGCGTACAGGTTGTGTACGGGTCCTGTCGACCCAGTGTGGGGCCAGCACCCCCCGGATTGCCAGGGCCTCTTTCCCTGACCGATTTGTCAGCCCCGGTTCAGTGCTTGGCGGGGACCAGGCCGAGGCGGTCGTAGGCCTGCGCCAGGGTCTCGGCGGCGACCGCGCGGGCCTTCTCCGCGCCCTTGGCGAGGATGGAGTCCAGCGTCTCCGGGTCGTCCAGGTATTCCTGGGTGCGCTGCTTGAACGGTGTGACGAAATCGACCATCACACCGGCCAGGTCCGTCTTCAGCGCGCCGTAGCCCTTGCCCTCGTACTTGGCCTCGAGGGCGGGGATCGACTCCCCCGTGAGGGTGGCGTAGATCGTGAGCAGGTTGCTGACGCCGGGCTTGTGCTCGGCGTCGAAGCGGACCTCGGCCTCGGTGTCGGTGACCGCGCTCTTGATCTTCTTCTCGGTGACCTTGGGCTCGTCGAGGAGGTTGATCAGGCCCTTGGGGGACGACGCGGACTTCGACATCTTGATCGTCGGGTCCTGGAGGTCGTAGATCTTCGCGACCTCCTTGACGATGTGCGCGGCGGGGAGGGTGAAGGTCTGGCCGTAGCGCTGGTTGAAGCGCTCGGCCAGGTCGCGGGTCAGCTCGATGTGCTGGCGCTGGTCCTCACCGACGGGGACGGCGTTCGCCTGGTAGAGCAGGATGTCGGCGACCTGGAGGATCGGGTACGTGAACAGGCCGACGGTGGCGTTGTTGACGCCGCCCTTGGCGGACTTGTCCTTGAACTGGGTCATCCGGCTGGCCTCGCCGAAGCCGGTGATGCAGTTCATCACCCAGCCGAGCTGCGCGTGCTCGGGGACGTGGCTCTGGATGAAGAGCGTGCAGCGCTCGGGGTCGAGACCGGCGGCGAGCAGCTGCGCGGCGGAGAGCCGGGTGTTCGCGCGGAGATCCTTCGGATCCTGCGGCATGGTGATCGCGTGCAGGTCGACCACCATGTAGAAGGCGTCGTGCGTCTCCTGCAGGGCGACGTACTGGCGGATGGCTCCGAGGTAGTTCCCGAGGTGGAACGAACCGGAGGTGGGCTGGATACCGGAGAGCGCGCGAGGACGATCAGAAGCCATGGCTCCATTCTCTCAGGTACCGGAGCCGTGCCGGGCCGCACCTGGCCGATCCCCGGGGCTCCTCCCCCAGACCCCGCGCCTCGGACGGAGTCCGGGGGAGGTGGAAGGGCGGGTGGGGGACAGCCCCGCGCAGCGGCCCCCCACCCAGGCCCGGGTCAGGAGACCGGCAGGCCCGGGGCCGGGTAGGCCGCGAGGAGGTCCGCCACCTCGCTGCGGATCGCGGACAGGGCCGGCTCGTCCGACTTGGCGGCGGCGTCCACGGCTCGGGAGATCCAGTCCGCCACCACCGGCATGTGCTCCACGCCCAGGCCCCGCGACGTCAGCGACGGCGTGCCGATACGGATGCCCGACGGGTCGAACGGCTTGCGCGGGTCGAACGGGACCGTGTTGTAGTTCACTACGATCCCCGCGCGGTCCAGCGCCTTGGCAGCCACCTTGCCCGGGACCCCCCGCGAGGTCAGGTCCATCAGGATCAGGTGGTTGTCCGTACCGCCCGAGACCAGGTCGAAGCCCCGGGAGAGCAGGGCCGCCGCCAGCGCCTTCGCGTTCGCCACCACCGCATGCGCGTACGTCACGAACGACGGCTGCGCCGCCTCGTGCAGCGCCACCGCGATGCCCGCCGTCGTCTGGTTGTGCGGACCGCCCTGGAGGCCCGGGAACACCGCCTTGTCGATGGCCTTCGCGTGCTCCTCCCGGCACATCAGCATCGCGCCCCGCGGGCCGCGCAGCGTCTTGTGGGTGGTCGTGGAGACCACGTCCACGTGCCCGACGGGCGACGGGTGCGCCCCGCCCGCGATCAGGCCCGCGATGTGCGCCACGTCCGCGACCAGGATCGAGCCCGCCTCCTGCGCGATCGAGGCGAACGCCTCGAAGTCGATCGTGCGCGGGAGCGCCGTACCGCCGCAGAAGATGATCTTCGGGCGCTCCGCGAGCGCGAGGTCGCGCACCGCGTCGTAGTCGATCAGGCCCGTCTCGGCGGACACCCCGTACTGCACGCCCCGGAACCAGGACCCCGTCGCCGAGACGCCCCAGCCGTGCGTCAGGTGCCCGCCCATCGGCAGGGCCATGCCCATCACCGTGTCGCCGGGCTTCGCGAAGGCCAGGTACACCGCGAGGTTCGCCGGCGAGCCGGAGTACGGCTGGACGTTGGCGTGGTCCACCCCGAACAGGCCCTTCGCCCGCTCGACGGCCAGCGCCTCGACGCGGTCGATGTTCTGCTGGCCCTCGTAGTAGCGGCGGCCCGGGTAGCCCTCGCTGTACTTGTTCTGCAGCACCGTGCCGGAGGCCTCGAGCACGGCGGCGGACACGTAGTTCTCACTGGGTATCAGGCGCAGGGTCTGCGCCTGCAGGGATTCCTCGGCGGTGACGTAGGACGCCAGCTCGGGGTCGGTGGCAAGAAGGGCGGGGTGGCGGCTCGCGCTCATGGCGGCTCCTCCGGGGTCGATGTCAGTTCTCGTCCCCGCGAGGCCCAGGCGAGCGGCCCTGAATGCGGTCGTGCGCGCACGACTCCCCCGGAGTTGGTTCTCCGTACGCCAGTCGCCGTGCGTGCCGCCCACCTTAGCGGGCGGTCCACAGGAAAGGTTTCCCCGTCCGGTGTACGAGCGACGTATAGCCGTATACAAGGTGATGTGACGCCGGTGGCACCACCCTCGTCACCCCTGTCACCCGGCCCGCCTGACCGACGATCGGAGACCCCGTGTCGACAACTGCTGAAGCCATGCGTTCCGCCGAGGCCCACAGCGCGCACAACTACCACCCGCTGCCCGTCGTCGTGGCGTCCGCGGAAGGCGCGTGGATGACCGACGTGGAGGGCCGCCGGTACCTGGACATGCTCGCGGGCTACTCGGCGCTCAACTTCGGCCACGGCAACCGGCGTCTGCTCGACGCCGCCAAGGCGCAGCTGGAGCGGGTCACCCTCACCTCGCGGGCCTTCCACCACGACCGGTTCGCCGACTTCTGCACCGAGCTCGCCGCGCTGTGCGGCAAGGAGATGGTGCTGCCGATGAACACGGGTGCGGAGGCCGTGGAGACGGCGGTGAAGACCGCGCGCAAGTGGGGTTACGAGGTCAAGGGCGTCCCGGACGGGCAGGCCAAGATCGTGGTCGCGTCCGGCAACTTCCACGGCCGGACGACGACGATCGTGAGCTTCTCGACGGACCACGAGGCCCGCGACCACTACGGGCCCTACACGCCTGGGTTCGAGATCGTCCCGTACGGGGACCTCACCGCGCTCGCCGCGGCGGTCACGGCGAACACCGTGGCCGTGCTGCTGGAGCCGATCCAGGGCGAGGCGGGGGTGCTGGTGCCGCCCGCCGGTTACCTGCGGGGCGTACGGGAGCTCACGCGCGAGCGGAACGTGCTGTTCATGGCGGACGAGATCCAGTCGGGGCTGGGCCGGACCGGGAAGACGTTCGCGTGCGAGCACGAGGAGGTCGTGCCCGACGTGTACATCCTCGGCAAGGCGCTGGGCGGCGGCGTGGTCCCGGTGTCGGCCGTCGTCGCCGACCGGGACGTGCTGGGGGTGTTCCGGCCCGGCGAGCACGGCTCCACCTTCGGCGGCAACCCGCTGGCCTGCGCGGTCGCCCTGGAGGTGATCGCGATGCTGCGCACCGGCGAGTACCAGCAGCGCGCCACCGAGCTCGGCGACCACCTGCACCGGGAGCTGAACCTGCTGGTCGGCGGGGGTGCGGTGACCGCCGTACGCGGACGCGGGCTCTGGGCCGGCGTGGACATCGCCCCGGGGCACGGCACGGGCCGGGAGATCTCCGAGAGGCTGATGGAGCTGGGCGTGCTGGTCAAGGACACGCACGGGTCGACGATCCGGATCGCGCCGCCGCTGGTGATCACCAAGGAGGATCTGGACTGGGGCCTGGACCAGCTGCGGTCCGTGCTCGCAGCCGGCTGACCCCGGATCCGCCACCGCGGGCGCGGCCGGGAACCGGGCAGGTCCCGGCCGCGCTTGCGGCTAAGGGCTGTCCCGTAATCCCTGGTGGATCAGCGCGCGGCGTCGGATGCGGTGCATCGCAAGGCGGAGGAGCGTCCTCATACTGGGCGTATGCGGGCGCTGCGACAACGCGGCGAGGCGCCGTAGCCGACGCCGTGCGCCCGCCGGGGATTACGGGACAGCCCTTAAAGGATGACGTGCGGCAGGAAGCGGGCGTATTCGTCCGTGACCGGGCCCGCCGACTCGCGGATGCCGAGTCCCGCCGCCTCCTCCTCCACGACCCACGCGCCGAGCACCACGCGGTTGCCGTCGAAGTCGGGCAGCGGGGCCAGGCCCTGGAAGACGTACGCCTCGTCCTCGTCCGGCACGAACGGCTCGCCGCCGCCGGCCGGGTGCAGGGTGACCCCGGCGCCCTCGCGGCCCAGCAGGGGCTTCGCGGCGTACCCGGTGGTCTCCGCGAGCTCGCGCGGGCCGTCGAGGTAGGCCGGCAGCAGGTTCGGGTGCTCCGGAAAGAGCTCCCACAGGATCGCCAGCAGCGCCTTGTTGGACAGCAGCATCTTCCACAGCGGCTCGATCCAGGTGGTGGTCCCGGTTCCGCCGCCGTGGTCGTACGTACCGAGGACCTGCGGGCCGAACGCGTCGGTGGCCAGCCATTCCCACGGGTAGAGCTTGAAGCAGCTGCGGATGAAGCCGAGCTTCTGGTCCACGAACCGGCCGGACAGGCTGTCCCAGCCGATCTGCTCGACGGCCAGCGCCTCGGTCTCCAGGCCCGCCTGCTCGGCGGTCTCCTGGAGGTAGGCGACCGTCATCAGGTCCTCGCCGAGCTCGTCGGTCTCGGAGTGCGCGAAGTGCAGCGGGCCGGGCGGAAGCAGCTCCGCCTGCCGGCGCCAGGCCTCGACGAGCCGCTCGTGGAGGGAGTTCCACTGGTCGGCGCCGGGGAAGCGCTCCTCCATCCAGAACCACTGCGGACTGGCCGCCTCCACGAGGGAGGTGGGGGTGTCGGCGTTGTACTCCAGCATCTTGGCCGGGCTGCCGTCACCCTCGTAGCGCAGGTCGAACCGGCCGTACAGGGACGGCTGTTCGGCGCGCCGGCGCCAGGACTCGGCGATGCGCTCCGCGAGGTGCGGGTCGGTGATGCCGAGGTCCGCGAAGCGGTCGTGCTCGACGATGTGCGCGGCCGCGGCCAGGCACATGGCGTGCAGCTCCTCGACGACGTTCTCCAGCGCCTCGACCTCGGGGAGCGAGAAGGAGTAGTACGCGCTCTCGTCCCAGTAGGGGCGCAGGGAGTCGTCGGGGTAGCGGGTGAGCGGGTAGATCAGCCCCTGCTCCTCGACGGTCTTCTGCCAGTCGGGGCGCGGCTCGATGGTGTGACGGCGCACGCGGTTCAGCCGCCGCTGGAGCTGGAGTGGCCGCCGATGCCACCGCGGGTGACGGCGGACTTGTCGAAGCTGCCGCCGCTGACCCGGTTGTTGGAGACGCTGCCGCCGTAGTAGTACACGCCGCGGCTGCTGCTGCTGCCGCTGCCGCTCTTGCACTCCTTGCTGTTCAGCTTCTCCATGGTGGCGCGGTCCACGCAGCGCTTGTCGGGCTCGCTGCTGCTGCCGCAGGCCACGAGGGCGGCGGCGAGCAGGCCCATGCCGCCGAGGGCGACGCTGCCGGAGCGCATGCGGCGTCGGGTGGTGCTGCTGCTTCTACTACTGCTGTCGTCCATGCCATCCATGGCGGACAGACTAGAACGGGGCGGCGAAGCGATGGAATCCGGCCGTCGAAACCCTCTCATCACCTCCATGACCTAGAGTCAATTCGTGCTTCTTGGGATGGTTTGCGCGCTCGGTGCGGCGGTCTGCTTCGGCACGGCGTCGGTCCTTCAGGCGATGGCCGCCCGGGCGGTGGAGCCGGGAACCGGGTCGGGGGTGGACACGGCACTGCTGCTGCGGGCGGCACGGCAGTGGCGGTACGTGCTGGGCCTGGGGCTGGACGCGGCCGGGTTCGTCCTCCAGATCGTGGCGCTGAAGAACGTCCCGATCTACACGGTCGGGGCGGCGCTGGCGGCGAGCCTCGCGGTGACGGCGGTGGTCTCGGCGTGGCTGCTGCACGTACGGCTGCGCGGGGCCGAGTGGGGCGCGGTGGGCGTGGTGTGCGCGGGGCTGGCGATGCTGGGGCTGGCGTCGGGCGAGGAGGGCTCGGGGACGGGGTCGTTCGCGCTGCAGCTGGGGCTGCTGGTGGTGGCCGGGCTGGTGCTGCTGGTGGGGGCCGCGGCCGGCGGACTCCCGGACCGCTCCCGGGCGCTGGTCCTCGGCCTGGCGGCGGGGACGGGCTTCGGGGTGGTGGAGGTGGCGGTCCGCCTCATCGACGACATCTCGTTCGCGTCGCTCGCGAACCCGGCGCTGTACGCACTGCTGCTGGGCGGGGGCGCGGCGTTCCTGCTGCTCACCTCGGCGCTGCAGCGGGGCTCGGTGACGACGGCCACGGCGGGGATGGTGATCGGCGAAACGATCGGCCCGGCGGTGGTCGGGGTGGTCTGGCTCGGCGACCGCACCCGCGAGGGCCTGACCTGGCTGGCCGTCCTCGGCTTCGCGGTATCGGTCGCCGGAGCCCTCCTCCTGACCCGCTTCGGCGAGCCCCCGACAGAACCCGGCCCCGCCGGCGTTTGAGGCGCGGGGCTCGCGGGCGGAGCCCCCGCAACGGCGCCGCACCGGGACCGGCACCCGCACCCGCACCCGCCGGCGCACGCGTCACGGCAGAGCGGAAAGCAGGGCCGCCAGCGTCGGGGACCATGCGCTCGTCGACGGGGTCCCGTAGCCCACCACCAGCGCCTCGCGGGGCAGAAACCCCGCCTCCGGGTGGGTGTAGCGGGACAGGGTCTCCAGGGCCAGGTCCTGCCAGGCCGCGGCCCGGAGCACCGAGGCCTGCGTCCCCGCCGGGAGGTCCAGCACCGCGTGCAGGCCCGCCGCGATGCCCGACACCGCCACCCGGCCGGAGACGGCCGCGACCAGCTCGTCCCGGCGCCTGCGGTACCGCAGCCGCATCCCGCGCACGTGCCGGTCGTACGCCCCGGACCGGATGAACTCCGCGAGCGTCAGCTGGTCCAGCGCACTCGACGTCCAGTCGGTCCGCCCCTTCGCCGCGACGACCTCGTCCAGCAGCCCCGGCGGCACCACCATCCACCCCATCCGCAGCCCCGGCGCGAGCGACTTGCTCGCCGTGCCGAGGTACACCACCCGGTCCGGGTCCAGTCCCTGCAACGCCCCCACCGACTGGCGGTCGTAGCGGAACTCCCCGTCGTAGTCGTCCTCCAGGATCAGCCCGCCCGTGGTCCGGGCCCAGTCGACCGCCGCCGCCCGCCGGGCCGGGGTCAGTGCCGCCCCGGTGGGGAACTGGTGGGCGGGGGTCAGCAGCACCGCCCCCGACTCGGCGGACAGGTCCGGCGTCCGCGCCCCCGAGGCGTCCACCGTCAGCGGCCGGGTCCGCAGCCCCGCTCCCGTCAGCAGGTCCCGGTGCAGGTCGAGGCTGTACCCCTCCACCGCCACCTCCCGTACCCGCCGCGCCCGCAGCACCCCCGCCAGCAGCGTCAGGGCATGCACGAACCCCGCGCACAGCACGATCCGCTCCGGGTCCGCGTACACCCCGCGCGCCCGCGCCAGGTACCCGGCGAGCGCCTCCCGCAGCTCCACCCGGCCGCGCGCGTCGACCGCGTACCCGAAGGCGTCGTTCGGCGCGTCCGTCAACGCCCGCCGGGCGGCCGTCAGCCAGGCGGCGCGCGGGAAGCCGCCCAGGTCCGGGGTGCCCGGCTGCAGGTTGTACGAGGGCCGCCGCCGCTCGGGATGCCGGACCCGGGCGGCGCCCGCGGGCCGCCGCGGCCGGGCCCGTTCGGCGACCCGGGTGCCCGAGCCCTGCCGGGCCGTCAGCCAGCCCTCGGCGACGAGCTCGGCGTACGCCTCCGCGACCGTGTTGCGCGCGATCCCGAGGTCGGCGGCGAACGACCGTGAGGACGGCAGCCGGGTCCCGGGCGCGAGCCGCCCGCTGCGCGCGGCCTCGCGCAGCGCGTCGGCGAGACCGGCCCGCAGACCTCGCCCGGCGGAGAGGTCCAGATGCAGGTCGGCGCCGAAAGTGGCCCATGATTCCGTCATGGATATGGACCATATCGGCGGGCCGCCTGCTGCCTAGGGTGGAGACATGACCACCACGCACGAACACACCGCCGCACACGCACCCGAGCACACCCCGCGCATGGGCTGGGCCCAGCACGTGCCCGATGTCTACAAGGCCGTCGTGGGCCTGGAGATCGCCTCGAAGAAGGGCCTGGACCCGGTCCTGGTCGAGCTGGTCAAGATCCGCGCCTCGCAGCTCAACCACTGCGCGTTCTGCCTGGACATGCACTCGAAGGACGCGCTCGCCGCGGGCGAGAGCGTCGAACGGATCGTCCAGCTCGCCGCCTGGGAGGAGTCGCGCCACTTCTACACCGAGAAGGAGGCCGCGGCGCTCGAGCTGACCGAGGCCGTGACCGTCCTGACCGACGGGTTCGTTCCCGACGAGGTGTACGAGAGGGCCGCGAAGCACTTCGAGGAGAAGGAGCTCGCCCAGCTGATCGCCGTGATCGCGACGATCAACGTCTGGAACCGCTTCGCGGTGACCACCCGCATGGTCCCGGGCCACTACACGCCGGGCATGTTCAAGTAGGAAACGGCCCAGCGGGACCGGCCGGGCAGGACCGGCGGTCAGTCCGGCCGTCAGCCCGGCCGGAACGAGCCCAGGGCCGCCGCCATGTGTGCGCGGACGGCCTTGGCCCGGTCGGCCGGTCCGAAGGTCATGAGCACCCACCGGCTGCCGTCGGAGGCGACGGTCAGCCGCCCGATGCCGCGCGCGGTTCCGTTGCCGTCCGGGTCGGGCACCTCGTAGACGAGCTCGCAGCCGCGGCCGTCCTTCGGGTCGAGGGACAGCCGCCGGTAGCCGTCCCGGGTGCTCAGCTCCCTGGTTCCCTCGTGCAGGACCTCGCACGGGTCGTCGGGGCCGCCGGTGACCGGGAAGACCTGGAGCAGGCTGCCCCGGCCCTGTGCGGGGCGGAACACCGTGCCGGCTCCGGTCCCGGACTCGGACGTGCTGAGCTCCCAGTCGTCGGGGACCGCGACCTGGAAGCCCGACCCGGCGCTGCGCAGCACCTTGTAGCCGGCCGGCAGCCCCGGAGGTTCCCTCAGTACGAACACGGCCGCCAGCGCGGCCCCGCCGAGGACCACCACCAGGCCGCCGACGACGGCCGCCCGCGGCCACCACCTGCGCGCCGTGCGCTGCACGGGCGGTACGGCGTCCGGCAGGTAGGCGGGCTTCGGCGGCGGCTGCGGGCCCGACGGTTGCGGCGGCCCCTCGGACCCCGGCTCCGGACCCTCCCGCCCCTCCGGCTCCGCCTCCTCCCACTGCTGCGACTGCGGGTTCCAGCGGACGGGGCCGCTCTCCGGGGCCACGGATCACCCCCCGAACGAGGTCAGCAGGGCGGCCAGCGCCGTGGCCGCGCTCACCGAGTCCACCAGCGGGGCCCACCGCTCCAGCGCCCCGCGCAGCCGGGCGGCCAGGCCCGGCCGGACCTCCTCGCCGGGACCCTCCAACTCCTCTGCCGCCGCGTCCAGTTCGGCATCGAGGGCGGTCCGCCCGTCGCTGCGGGGCAGCCGTACGAGGGCGGCGCGGAGGTCGCGTACGGCCTCCAGCAGCTCCTGCGCGGTCGGGCCGGCCGCACCTGTGCCCGGGTCCGTACCGGCGTGGTTGACCGTGCTGTTGCCGACGTCCGTGCCGCCGATGCTGAAGGCGCTGCCCTGCACGTCGCCGATCCGCACCGAGGGCAGCGGCTGCCCGGCGTCTGCGCTACTTGCCACTTCTGCTCTCCTTGCCCGCGCGCACGCGCCCGTCGCTACGTTCCGCCTTGTCCGTCGCCCTGTTGTTCACCGTGCTGTTGTGGCTCACGCCGTGGATCCCGAAGGCGCTGTTACTCACGGACTGGATGAACACCCCGCCTTCCGCGACGTTGACGGCGCGCTCCGCGAACTCCTCGGTGTGCCAGCCCGCATCGTGCAGCGCCAGCGTCACGCCGCCGACGATCCGCTCCTGGATGGTCTTCAGGTACCGGTCCAGGTCCATCAGCTGGAACAGCGACCCGTCCTCCTGCGACGCCAGTTCGCGTACGGAGGCCGCCGGCCCCGCCGCGTACGCGACGCCGTGCCCGGCGGTCGCCAGCCGCCACGGGACCCGGCAGGCCCCGCCCAGCGTCGCTACGGCCACGCCGAGGGAGCCGGGCGCATGGATGAGGGCCAGGAGCACCTTGGCCACGGGGGTGTTGCGGCGGTACCGGCGGGCGATGTCGTCGGCCCGCTGGAAATCGGGCCGCACCGGCAGCAGCACGTGCGGCGCGACCTCCAGCATGAGCATGCCGCCCTGCGTGTGGACCCGGATGAAGACGGTGATGACGAGGTTCTCGTCCCAGCCGCCGATCCGGACGCGCAGGAAGTGCCGGCGCCGCTCGCCGGCCTCCTCGACCGCGGCGGCGCGGTGCTCGGCGAAGGCCTCAGCGGACAGGTCCACCGCGTCCACGTCGGGCACTCCGGCGGCGGGCAGGAACACGCACTCGTCGACGACCAGCTCGCGCAGCCGGTCCAGTACGGCGTCGTCCGCCGCCTCGGAACCGCGCGGCGAGGGGGTCCGCAGGGCCTCCAGCCTGGGCCGGATCTGTTCGATGATCCGTTCGTTGTCGAGGCGCCGGGCTCCCGCCCCGGTGCGCGGGCGCAGCTCCACGGCGAGCTGCCACGGCAGATGGGCCTTGCCGGCGCCGCAGAACGGATTGCCGACGTCGTAAAGGACCAGCGGTGCGTGCTGGGCGCGTTCGATGTCCTCCCGGGCCCGCTCGAAGCGCCGGCCGGCTGCGGGGTCGCCGGACCGGTCCTCGTACTGTGCCCGGCTGAGCGAGGAGTGGATGATCTGCGCGAAGTGCCCGCGCTGCAGGCCGACGAGGACCGTGACCAGCACGGCGATCAGGACGACCGTCCACGAGTAGGCCTCCCCGTAGACCTGGCCGATCCTCGGGATCTCCAGGAGGACGGCCAACGGGTCGGTCTGCAGGAGCTGGGTCAGGTACCTGCCGAGGTCGCTGAGGTCCAGGTCGTCCCCGTTGCTCGCGTCGTCCGCGAAGAACCCGCGGAGCACCCCCCACAGGATGCGGCCGAGGAGGAAGCAGGCGCAGCCGCGCAGGATCCATTCGAAGACCCGGCCGCCGCCACGGCCGTTCCGCTCGCGGCGCTTCTTGATCCGCCCGGCCCCGCTCAGGAGCAGCGCCGGGACGAGCAGGAAGACGAAGAACGCACGGGTGAGGAACAGGCCGAGGCCCCACGCCGCGACGATCGCTGCCGACCAGGCCACTTCGGTGCGCAGGGCACGCAGGGCGTGGGCGAGGACGCGGGCTGCGTCGAACCCGTACGAGGGGGCGGGGAACCGTTCCTCGTGGACGTACAGCTCCTCGATCACCCGGTCGCGGTAGGCGGCGTCGAGGTAGGTGCCGGCGCACAGGAGGCGTCCCGCCTCCGATACCGCCGGGTCCACGGGAGTCCTGCCGTCCGGTGTGCCGCTCACGAGTTCCCCTCGGTCGGGAGGAGGGAAACCGTACGGGGCGGGTGGAGTGAGGGACAGGGCGGTTCACGCCAAAGGGCCCCGGCGCGCAGTGCGCCGGGGCCCTTTCAGGCGTTTCGGATCGGACCGGCCGGATCGGACCGGCCGGATCGGATCAGATCAGGCCGAGCTCGCGGACCGCGTCGCGCTCCTCGACGAGCTCGGCGACCGAGGCGTCGATGCGGGTGCGGGAGAACTCGTTGATGTCCAGGCCCTGGACGATCTCGTACTTGCCGTCCTTGGTGGTGACGGGGAAGGAGGAGATGATGCCCTCCGGGACGCCGTAGGAGCCGTCCGACGGGATGCCCATGGAGGTCCAGTCGCCCGCGGCGGTGCCGTTGACCCACGTGTGGACGTGGTCGATGGCGGCGTTGGCGGCCGAGGCGGCCGAGGACGCGCCACGGGCCTCGATGATCGCGGCGCCGCGCTTGGCGACGGTCGGGATGAAGGTGTCGGCGAGCCACAGCTCGTCGCTGACGACCTCGGCGGCGTTCTTGCCGGCGATCTCCGCGTGGAAGATGTCCGGGTACTGGGTCGCCGAGTGGTTGCCCCAGATGGTGAGGCGCTTGATGTCGGAGACGGCGGTGCCGGTCTTCGCCGCGAGCTGCGAGATCGCGCGGTTGTGGTCCAGGCGGGTCATCGCGGTGAAGCGCTCGGCCGGTACGTCCGGGGCGGCGGCCTGCGCGATGAGCGCGTTGGTGTTGGCCGGGTTGCCCACGACCAGGACCTTGATGTCGTCCGCGGCGTGCGCGTTGATCGCAGCGCCCTGCGGCTTGAAGATGCCGCCGTTGGCGGCGAGCAGGTCACCGCGCTCCATGCCCTTGGTGCGCGGGCGGGCGCCCACGAGCAGGGCGACGTTCGCACCCTCGAAGCCCGCGTTCGGGTCGTCGAAGATGTCGATGCCCTTGAGCAGCGGGAAGGCGCAGTCGTCGAGCTCCATGGCGGTGCCCTCGGCGGCCTTCATGCCCTGGGGGATCTCCAGAAGACGGAGCTTGACCGGCACGTCCGCGCCGAGCAGGTGACCGGAAGCGATGCGGAAGAGCAGCGCGTAGCCGATCTGGCCGGCGGCGCCGGTGACGGTGACATTCACGGGAGTGCGGGTCATGGCCTTCTCCGTTAGACAGCTGGCGGTGGGGCGTCCCCGCCCCATGTGCTGGCGGACGCCGCTCCCCTGCGAATCTTGACGTGAAGAGACATCCGGCGTCAGGCTATCCGACCTTCCGGCGGCCCAATCCCCCGGTCTGTGTGGTGCACGGCACACAGACCGGGAGTTCGAAGGCACGGAGCGGGATTTCCCCCCGCTTTTCAGCCATCCAGTACCGCCGGACGGGTGTCGCGCAGGCGCACGAAAGGCTCGGCGGGCCTCCGTGGGCGCCTCAGCGGACCGTGAAGCGGACCGCGCTCTCCAGGAACGGGATCTCCAGCAACGGCTTGGGCTCCATCACCAGCGCGAGCAGCGTGATCGCCACCCCCAGCAGCCCGTACGTGACCATGTCCGTGAAGCGGGAGCGCACCGCGAGCATCCCCACCGACGGCAGCACGCGCCGCAGTACGGAGGCCGTGATCAGGGCCACGCCGATCACCAGGCAGCCCACGCGGGGGTGTCCCAGCGCGGTCAGGAGCAGTCCGACCGCGGTCGCGGCGAGCACGCTGAGCATCGGCCACTGGCGCGCCGCGAGGGCGTCCCCGGGCGCGGCGCGGCCGTGGCCCTCGGGGCGGGCCGTGTCCTGGGTGACGGAGGGGAAGCGGCGCGACTTCGCGGCCTCCGTGCCCGCGGCCCCGGCCGCGGCGGCTTCGGCGCCGCGCCCGGCTTCGGACGTGGTGTCAGCGCCGGTGCCGGCGCCGCTGTCGGCCCCGGGGACGGCGGCGGCGCCGGTCCCCGAGTCGGCGCCGGTCCCGGCTTCCGCTTCGTGCTCAGCCTGCACTGGTCGACGTCCGTTCCGCCGCCTCGACGACGTTCACGAGCAGCTGCGCGCGGGTCATCGGGCCGACTCCGCCCGGGTTGGGGGAGATCCAGCCGGCCACCTCGGCGACGCCCGGGTGCACGTCGCCGACGATCTTGCCGTGCTCGTCGCGGCTGACGCCCACGTCCAGGACGGCCGCGCCGGGCTTCACGTCCTCCGGCTTGACCAGGTGCGGGACGCCGGCGGCCGCGACGATGATGTCCGCCTGGCGCAGCTGGGCGGGCAGGTCGAGGGTGCCGGTGTGGCACAGGGTCACGGTGGCGTTCTCCGACTTGCGGGTCAGCAGCAGGCCCATGGAGCGCCCGACGGTGATGCCGCGGCCGAGGAGCACCACGTGCGCGCCGTTGATCTCGATGCCGTGGTGGCGCAGCAGCCGGACGATTCCGTACGGGGTGCAGGGCAGCGGACCCGGCTCGTTCAGCACCAGCCGGCCGAGCGACATCGGGTGCAGGCCGTCGGCGTCCTTGGCCGGGTCCATCAGCTCCAGGACCCGGTTGGTGTCGATGCCCTTGGGGAGCGGGAGTTGGACGATGTAGCCGGTGCAGTCCGGGTTCGCGTTGAGTTCCCGTACGACCGCCTCGATGTCCTCCTGGGAGGCCGTCGCGGGCAGTTCGCGCTGGATGGACGCGATGCCGACCTCGGCGCAGTCCTTGTGCTTGCCGTTGACGTACCAGCGGCTGCCCGGGTCGTCGCCGACCAGCAGGGTGCCGAGGCCGGGGGTGATGCCCCGGGCCTTGAGCTCCGCCACGCGGGCGGTCAGTTCGGACTTGATCGCGGCGGCGGTGGCCTTGCCATCGAGAATCTGGGCGGTCATGGTCCCATCCTCCCGGATGGGACGCCCCCGGTTCCAGTCGTGGGGGCCGCCGCGGGTTTCGTCACAGGCTTGAACCATTCATTGCACTTGCACAACAAGTGACGGGCCGGTCGCTCCGCGGCTGGACAACTCCGGCCCGATCGGACGACGATGACCGAAAGAGTGCCGCGGGCAGTGCCGGGGGGCGGACCGCAAATCCCAGTATTTTCCTCCGTGCGTGCCGTGCGTCCCCGCACTTCCACGGAGGAACACCCCAAGATGAGCTTCGGCGACCCGAACAACCCGTACGGGCAGCAGCAGCCGGCCCCGCAGGGGCAGCCCGGCTACGGCTACCCCCAGCAGGCACCGCCCAGCGTCCCGCCGCAGGGTGGCTACGCCTACCCGCAGCAGGCACCGATGGGCTACCCGAACCAGGCTTACCCGGCCGGTCCCGGCGGATACCCGGGCGCCCAGATGCCCATGCCCGGCGGGGTGAAGGCCGCTCGCGTCATCCTGTTCATCGTCGGTGGCCTCCAGGTCCTGGGCGGGATCGTCGTCCTCATCGGCGGGGCGCTGTTCGCCTCGGTGTTCTCGGGCTCCAGCTCCTCGGACTACGGCTCCTCGGCGAGCGACGCGGGCGCGCTGGCCGGCGGCGTGATCGTCGTCGCCGGCATCTTCGCCCTGGCCCTGTCGCTGTGGCCGATCCTGACCGCCGCCAAGCTGGGCAAGGGCCGCGGCGGTGTCCGGGTCTCCGGCATCATCTACGGCTCGCTGATGACCCTCTTCTCCGGGATCGGCGTGCTGGCCAACTTCGTGGCGCTCAGCAGCGACACGGCCGCAGGCGCCGTCGTGTTCTCGCTGATCCTGGGCTTGGTCGAGTTCGGACTGGCCCTCTGGGTCCTCGTCGGCCTGGCCAACTCGGCCGCCGGCGCGTACTTCCGGCGCCCGCAGTACTAGGACGCAGTACAAGACCCGTCAGTGCGGCGAAGGCCGCCACCCGCAGTGCTGCGGGTGGCGGCCTTCGCCGTACTCGGGGCGCCGGCCCGGCGCCCGGTGCTCAGTGGAAGAAGTGCCGGGTGCCGGTGAAGTACATGGTCACTCCGGCCGCCTTCGCGGCCTCGACGACCTGCTCGTCACGGACCGAACCGCCCGGCTGGACCACGGCCTTGATGCCCGCGGCGGTCAGGATCTCCAGCCCGTCCGGGAAGGGGAAGAAGGCGTCGGAGGCGGCGTACGAGCCCTGCGCGCGCTCGGCGCCCGCCCGCTCGACGGCCAGCTTCGCCGAGTCGACGCGGTTGACCTGGCCCATGCCGACGCCGACCGAGGCGCCGTCCTTGGCGAGCAGGATCGCGTTGGACTTGACGGCCCGGCAGGCCTTCCACGCGAAGGCGAGCTCGGCGAGCTCCTCCGGGGAGAGGGCGTCGCCGGTGGCGAGGGTCCAGTTCTTCGGGTCGTCGCCCTCGGCCTGGAAGACGTCCGACTGCTGGAGCAGCGTGCCGCCCGAGATCGGCTTGAGGTCACCGGGCTGGTGCGGGGTGCCGTCGACCTTCAGGACGCGGATGTTCTTCTTCTTGGCCAGGATCTCGACCGCGCCGTCCTCGTACGCCGGGGCGGCGATGACCTCGGTGAAGATCTCCGCGACCTGCTCGGCGAGCTCGACGGTCACCGGGCGGTTGACCGCGATGACGCCGCCGAAGGCCGAGAGCGGGTCGCAGGCGTGGGCCTTGCGGTGCGCGCCGGCGACGTCCGCGCCGACGGCGATGCCGCACGGGTTGGCGTGCTTGATGATCGCGACGCAGGGCTCGTCGTGGTCGTACGCGGCGCGGCGGGCGGCCTCGGTGTCCACGTAGTTGTTGAAGGACATCTCCTTGCCGTGCAGCTGCTCGGCGTTGGCGAGCCCGCCCGGCTGCCCGTCCGTGTACAGCGCGGCGGCCTGGTGCGGGTTCTCGCCGTAGCGGAGGGTGGACTTGCGGTCCCACGCGCCGGCCAGGAACTCGGGCAGCACGGCCTCCGGCTCCGGGGCGTACGCATTCGTGAACCAGGAGGCCACGGCGACGTCGTACGCGGCGGTGTGCTGGAAGGCCTCGGCCGCCAGCCGCTTGCGCGCGGTGAGGTCGAAGCCGCCGCCCTGGGCCGCGGCGAGGACGTCGGCGTACCGGGCGGGGCTGGTGACGACGGCGACCGAGGGGTGGTTCTTGGCGGCGGCGCGGACCATCGACGGGCCGCCGATGTCGATCTGCTCGACGCACTCGTCGGGGGTGGCGCCCGAGGCGACGGTCTCCCGGAACGGGTAGAGGTTGACGATCACCAGGTCGAACGGCTCGATGCCGAGCTCGGCGAGCTGGCTCCGGTGGTCCTCCAGGCGCAGGTCGGCGAGGATGCCGGCGTGCACGCGCGGGTGCAGGGTCTTGACCCGGCCGTCCAGGCACTCGGGGAAGCCGGTGAGCTCCTCGACCTTGGTGACGGGCACGCCGGCGGCGGCGATCTTGGAGGCGGTGGAGCCGGTGGAGACGAGCGCGACGCCCGCCTCGTGCAGGCCGCGGGCCAGCTCCTCCAGTCCCGTCTTGTCGTAGACACTGACGAGCGCGCGCCGGATCGGTCGCTTCGACGAGCTCGACGAGGTGGTGCTGCTCTCTACGGCGGTCACTGGATTGTTACCTTTCGTCCCTCAATGCGGTAGCCGTGCCGGGCCAGGCGCCCCACGACGTCGACGAGCAGCTGGCGCTCGACTTCCTTGATGCGCTCGTGCAGAGCGGCTTCGTCGTCCTCGTCCCGGACCTCGACGACACCCTGGGCGATGATCGGACCGGTGTCCACGCCGGCGTCCACGAAGTGGACCGTGCAGCCGGTGACCTTCGCGCCGTAGGCGAGGGCGTCCCGTACGCCGTGGGCGCCCGGGAAGGCCGGGAGGAGGGCGGGGTGCGTGTTGATGAAGCGGCCGCCGAAGCGGCCGATGAACGACGCGCCCACGATCTTCATGAACCCGGCGGACACGACGAGGTCCGGCGCGTGGGCGGCGGTCGCCCCGGTGAGGGCGGCGTCCCACTCCTCACGGGTCCCGTACGCCTTGACCGGGCACACGAAGGTGGGGATCCCCGCCTTCTCGGCCCGCTCCAGGCCGACGATGTTCTCGCGGTCGGCCCCCACGGCGACGACTTCGGCGCCGAAGCCCTCGGATCCGCCCGGGTGGGCGTCGATGGCGTCGAGCAGGGCCTGGAGGTTGGTGCCGGAACCGGAGACCAGCACGACCAGGCGGGAGGCGGCCATGGGAGGCCCTTTCTGCGGGAATGCTTCCATACATCTCGTGTGATCAGACAAAACTTCGGTATCCCGAAATACGGGGGACCCTACGAAGCCGCCGACCGCCTGCAACGATACCGGCACACCGGACAGCCCCCGAGGGACGGGGGGACGGGCGGGCGGTAGCGTCTGGCGTACAAGCCGCATACGGCCACGACACAGGGGAAGAAACGCACTCGATGCCGGATCGCCGCCAGCCCGACTCCTCCACCGACGACAACCCCTTCGCGGCTCCCCCGGAAGGCCGGCCCGACCAGCCGTGGCAGCCGCGCAGCGGTGGCGACGGCGATGGCGGCCGCCCCGGTGAGGACCCCGGGACGGGCCCGAGCGGTCCCGTGCGCTGGGACCCGACGGACCCGGTCCAGCGGCGCGCCCGGTACGCGCTGCTGGCCGGCATGTGGGGCTTCTTCTTCGGGATCTTCGGGATCCCGTCGGTGGGTCTGCTGCTGGGTGCGCTCGCCCTGTACTGGGGGATCAGCGGGCTGCGCGGGAAGCCGGCGGCCGGATCCGCGTCGGACGCGAGGGCCGACGCCGTGACGGGCGCTGCCGCCCAGGGGGGCCTGGCGGCCCTCGGGCCGGCCGCCCGCCCCCAGCGGACGGCGGCGATCGGCGGGCTGGTCACGGCCTCGCTGGCGATCCTGCTGGCCCTGAGCTCGTACGGCTTGCAGCTGGCGTACAAGGACTTCTACATCTGCCGCGAGGACGCCCTCACGAAGTCGGCGGAGCTGCAGTGCAACACGCTGCTGCCGGACAACATGCTCGGCAAGATCCTCAAGGTCCAGCAGTAGCGGCCGGCAGTAGCGGCCACCCGTTGCGATTCCGCCGGCTCAGGCCGGGGGCTTGCGGCGGGCCAGTACGCGGGCGCCGGTCACGGGCGGTACGAGTGACCCGGACGGCTCGGGTTCCTGTGGCGGGGCCTGCTCCGCCGGGACCGGAGCCGGCGTCAGGTCCAGCTGAAGTCCCGTCACGACGGTGAACCGGCGCGACGGTTTGACGGGTGCGGCGGGTGCCGGGGCGGTGGGCACGGGCTCGGCGGGGGCCGGCGGCGCGTCCTGGGTCAGGTCGGGGATCAGGGCGCCCGCGGCACGCCGCAGGGCCTCCCAGCGCAGCTCCCGTCCACCGTTGTCGTGCCAGTCGTCCTCCCCCTCCATGGCGATCGCGTCCGCCTGCCGGGCGGGCCGGATCCGCCAGGAGTGCACGGCCACCGCCACCGGCACCGCCGGGAGCAGCGTCCACGCGAAGGCCGCCACGCCGGTCGCCCACCACACCGGGCCGAAGCTCGCCAGCCCCCGCGAGCCGAGCGGCCCAGACGAGGCCGCCGCGAGCCCGGCCAGCACCAGCGCGCACACGAGGGCGCCCAGAGCAGCCGTCAGAGCGGTTTCCTTGTAGGAGACTTCACGCGCCCGGCGTACTGCGAACCACCCGACTGCCAGCCCGGCCAGCAGCGGCACCCCGGCGGTCGCACAGGTCAGCAGCGTCCCGGGCCCCTCCGGCGGCAGCGCCGCCAGCAGCGGGAACCTCGGCAGCGCGGGTGCTCCGGCGAAGCCGAGCGGGGTCGCGGTCGCGCCGGCGCCGAGGGCGAAGCCGGGCCCCAGGGCGTAGGCCGCGCCCCACACCACGGCGTTCGGGAGCAGCGCGAGGGCGAGGAGCAGGACGGCGAAGCGGCCGGACCAGACCCCGGTCAGCGTCAGGAAGGACTCCTGGACCTCCGCGGCGTGCCAGGCGAGCGAGGCCCCGACGAGCAGCGCGCCGCCGCCCAGGAGGACGAGGGCCCCGGCGGCTCCGGCCCGCAGCGCGAGGGCGTAGCGGGGGCGTGCGACGGCCCTCCGTACGCCCCCCGGCACCCACTCCGGCAGCGGCCCGACCGGACGCCCCTTGGCCGCCCACACCCCGCCGGCGGCGGCGAGCACGGCGACCAGCGGGACGTGCCAGGCGGCGCTGAGCGGGTCGGCGGGCATGGGGCCGCCGGCCGCGTAGACGGTGGCCAGCGATCCGACGGAGAGGTATCCGCAGGTCACGGCGGAGAAGACGGCGCCGGCGGGCAGGACCTCGTCCCCGTCGCTGCCGTCGCCCGAGGCGCTGCCCAGGCGGGCGGCTCGGCGCATGAGCAGGGCGGGCAGCGCGACGAGCAGCAGCGGGGTCACCCCGACGGGGGCCGGGACCCCGGAGAGGGTCTCGTACCGGACGAGCTCGGTCCCGTGGGCGAGGAGCCAGAGCCCGGCGGCCAGGTGCAGGGCGCCGCCGGGGCCGCTGTCGGGGTAGGGGGAGCTGATCCACAGCACGATGACGAGCACGGCGAGGAAGCCGAGCCCCAGCCCGGCGGCCACGGCCCCGCCCAGCACACAGGCCGCGGCGGCCGGCGAGCGCCGCCGCCCGGCGGCGGCCCGCGGGGCGGGCGGCAACGCAGTCGGCAACGAGGTGCTGCGTTCGGTCACTTGGGTCACCCCGCCATGGTGCCAACGACACGCGCTATGGGCGGGTAACAGGCGAATGTCCGTGGTGTCGCTCAATATACGTTTATGTACTTTTTCGCCCAGGGCTGCCGCCAGGTCACGGGGAGTGTGGCATGACAGAGAGCGTCGAGGAGCCGAGGCTCCCCTCGCCCAAGGAACGCCGCAGACTGCGCGAGGCGGCGGGCCTGGCGTACGAGGACGTCGCGACGGCGGTGGGGGTCACGGTCAGCACGGTCCGCTCCTGGGAGACGGGCCGCACGGACCCCCGGGGCCGTAAACGCGAGGCGTACGCGGGCTTCCTGACGGCCCTCCACCCCCCGGAGGCGCAGAAGTCCGCCTCTGCGGAGCCGGACCCGGGCACGGACCCCGCCCAGGCCGCCGGGCCTGCGCCGGGAGACACCGACGCGGACGCGCAGAGCACCGGCGCGGCCGAAATCGAAGCGACCCCGGCGCGGATGGCAGGCGGCATCCGGCCCTTCGGCATGGGCGGGCACGGGCCGCGGACCCGGCCGCCGGTCGCGGCCAAGCGGGCTACGAGGCCCCCCGCGGCCATGCCCCGCCACGTGGCCGAGATCAACGTCAAGGCCACCGCCCGCGGCATCGGCACGCCCGGCAGCGCAACCTCCGGCCCGGCCGACCGCCCCCCGGAGCCCCCGCATCACGACGGCCACGCACCCACGTCCGAGCAGGAACCGCCCCACGCCCCGCCGGAAACCACCCCGGAGGGGCATGAGCACGCGCCCGCCGGTGAGGCCGCACCCCACCCGGAGGGTCCGGGACAGACCCCCGCTGACACCCCGCCCGCAACCCCGGAGGAGCACGGGCCCCCACCCGAAGGGGCCGCTGCACCCCACCCCGGAGGGCCGGCACCGGTGCCGGCCGGGCCGGAGGGGCACGCGCAGGCACCGGACGGCGCCACCGAGCAGCCCGGGGCGTCGTCGCCCGACGCGGCCCGGCCCGAAGGGGAGGGGCAGGCGCCGGGCGGGGCGGAGGGGGCGCCGGAGGTTCCGGATGACGGGGCTGCGGAGGGGCCGTTGGGTCCGTTGGGTCCGTTGGGTCCCAGAGAGGTGTTCGATGCGCTGTACGGGTACGCCGCCCCCGCCCTCACGCGGCAGGTGTACCTGCTCACCGGCCGCCGCCGCCTCTCCCAGGAGGCCGTCGAGCGGGCGTTCCAGCTCGCCTGGGCGCGGTGGCCCGAGGTGGCCACCGATCCCGACCCCGTCGGCTGGGTGCGCGCAGCCGCGTACGAGTACGCCCTCTCCCCCTGGCACCGGTTCCGCCGCGCCCACAAGCACCCCGACAAGGCCCCGGCCGCCCCTGCCGACCGGATCCTGATGGACGCCATGCTGGCGCTCCCGCCGACCCACCGCCGTACGGTCCTGCTCTACGACGGCGTCGGCCTCGACCTCCCCGACACCGCCGCCGAGACCGAGGCCAGCACCCCCACCGCCGGCAGCCGCCTCCTGTACGCGCACGCCGCCCTCGCCGACCGGATCCCGGAACTGGCCGCCGCGCCGCCCGAGAAGCGGTCCGCGCTGCTGCGCGAGCGGCTCGGCGCGGTCAAGCCGGCCGTCCGGCTGGAACCCCGCGCCGCAGCCGCCGTACGCGTCGCCGCCGAGCACCGCGCCACGCGGTGGACCCGCGCGGTCCTCGGCCTCAGCGCCGTGATCGCCGTCGCGACCGCGTACACCGCCGCGACCGCGCCCCGGCAGTACGAGCCCCCCATCGCGCCCGGCGCGAGCGTCTCCGGGGTCCCCCCGCTCAGCGGCCCCCAGCGGCTCACCGACGAGACCCGGCAGCTGCGCGAGAAGCTGCGCGCGCATCCGGCGCACAGGCCCGAGCGGCTCGCCCCCGGCCTGGAGTAGAACCGGAGCGGAAACGGGCGTGGCCCGCACCCCGTTCGGGATGCGGGCCACGCCCGTACAGCCGTACACACGTACAGCAGCGGCAAGCGTTACTTCGCGGCGTTCAGGATCTCGCGCGCGAGCTTCGCCGTCTCGGTCGGCGTCTTGCCGACCTTGACGCCGGCGGCCTCGAGGGCCTCCTTCTTGGCCTGCGCGGTGCCGGAGGAGCCGGAGACGATGGCGCCGGCGTGGCCCATGGTCTTGCCCTCGGGGGCGGTGAAGCCCGCGACGTAGCCGACGACCGGCTTGGTGACGTTCTTCGCGATGAAGTCCGCCGCACGCTCCTCGGCGTCGCCGCCGATCTCGCCGATCATGACGATCAGCTCGGTGTCCGGGTCGGCCTCGAAGGCCTCCAGGGCGTCGATGTGCGTGGTGCCGATGATCGGGTCGCCACCGATGCCGACGGCGGAGGTGAAGCCGATGTCACGGAGCTCGTACATCATCTGGTAGGTCAGCGTGCCGGACTTGGACACGAGACCGATCTTGCCGGGCTTGGTGATGTCGCCCGGGATGATGCCGGCGTTGGACTGGCCGGGGGTGATCAGACCCGGGCAGTTCGGGCCGATGATCCGGGTCTTGTTGCCCTTGGCGGTCGCGTACGCCCAGAAGGCGGCGGAGTCGTGGACCGCGATGCCCTCGGTGATGACGACGGCCAGCGGGATCTCGGCGTCGATGGCCTCGACGACGGCGGCCTTGGCGAAGGCCGGCGGGACGAAGAGGACGGAGACGTTGGCGCCCGTCGCCTTCATCGCCTCTTCGACGGAGCCGAAGACCGGGACCTCGGTGCCGTCGAAGTCGACGGTCGTGCCGGCCTTGCGCGGGTTCACGCCACCGACGATGTTGGTGCCGTCAGCCAGCATCAGCTTGGTGTGCTTCATGCCCGTGGCACCGGTCATGCCCTGGACGATGACCTTGCTGTCCTTGTTGAGGAAGATAGCCATGTGAGTCTGTGACCTCTGCCCTTACTTCGCAGCCGCGAGCTCGGCGGCCTTGTCGGCCGCGCCGTCCATGGTGTCCACGCGCTGCACCAGCGGGTGGTTGGCGTCCGAGAGGATCTTGCGACCCAGCTCGGCGTTGTTGCCGTCGAGACGGACGACGAGCGGCTTGGTGACCGCCTCGCCCTTCTCCTCCAGCAGGGCCAGCGCCTGGACGATGCCGTTGGCGACCTCGTCACAAGCGGTGATGCCACCGAAGACGTTGACGAAGACGGACTTGACGTCCGGGTCACCGAGGATGATCTCGAGACCGTTGGCCATGACGGCGGCGGAGGCGCCACCGCCGATGTCCAGGAAGTTGGCGGGCTTGACGCCACCGTGGTTCTCGCCGGCGTAGGCGACGACGTCGAGGGTGCTCATGACGAGACCCGCGCCGTTGCCGATGATGCCGACCTCACCGTCGAGCTTGACGTAGTTGAGGTTCTTCGCCTTGGCGGCGGCCTCGAGCGGGTTCGCGGCCGCGTGGTCCACGAACTCCTCGTGGCCCGGCTGGCGGAACTCGGCGTTCTCGTCGAGCGAGACCTTGCCGTCGAGCGCGATGACGTCGCCGTTGGCGACCTTCGCGAGCGGGTTGACCTCGACGAGGAGCGCGTCCTCGGCGATGAAGGTCGCCCACAGAGTCACGAGGACCTCGGCGACCTTCTCGGCGACCTCGGCCGGGAACTGCGCCAGCGCGACGATCTCGCGGGCCTTCTCGATGGTCACGCCCTCGTTGGCGTTCACCGGGACCTTGGCGAGCTTCTCCGGGGTCTCCTCGGCGACCTGCTCGATGTCCATGCCACCCGCGACCGAGGCCATGGCCAGGAAGGTGCGGTTGGTGCGGTCCAGCAGGTACGAGACGTAGTACTCCTCGAGGATCTCGGGAGCGGTCTCGGCGATCATCACCTTGTGGACCGTGTGGCCCTTGATGTCCATGCCCAGGATGTCCGTCGCGCGGGCGACGGCCTCGTCCGGGGTGGCGGCGAGCTTGACGCCGCCGGCCTTGCCGCGGCCGCCGACCTTCACCTGCGCCTTGACGACCGACTTGCCGCCCAGCCGCTCGGTGGCCTCGCGAGCCGCCTCAGGCGTGTCGATGACTTCACCGGCCAGCACCGGTACACCGTGCTTGGCGAAGAGGTCCCTCGCCTGGTACTCGAACAGGTCCACGCGCGTCCGTCCCTTGTCTTCAAAGATTCGCAGTGATTCGCGGTTGTCTGCGTGGGCGTGCCGCGGAGGGCAACGTGACGGCGCTGTCACTAGGGAGGCGCACACGGTGACCGTGGACGCGGCATGTCCGTCCCGCAGGTTATCCCCGTGGGACGTGGGTCCCTAAATCGCAGATCACACCTGAGCGGTGATACCTGTCACAGATCGCCTCACGGTTGAACTGGAAGTTCGTGTGATCTGCCATGCCCGGCGGCGCCGATCGGGGACGCGTCAGGGGGCGGGCAGGGGGCGCTTCTCCAGGGCCGCGGCCATGACTTCCGGGAACAGGTCGGGGGTGCAGGCGAAGGCCGGGGCGCCCAGTGCCGCAAGGGCCGCGGCGTGCTCGCGGTCGTAGGCGGGAGCGCCCTCGTCGGAGAGGGCCAGGAGGGTCACGAACTCGACTCCCGACGCCTTCATCGCCGCGACGCGGCCCAGCATCTCGTTGCGTATGCCGCCCTCGTAGAGATCGCTGATCAGGACCACGACGGTGTCGGCAGGGCGGGTGATCTTCGACTGGCAGTAGGCGAGGGCGCGGTTGATGTCGGTGCCGCCGCCGAGCTGCGTGCCGAACAGGACGTCGACCGGATCATCGAGCTGATCCGTCAAGTCCACGACGGCGGTGTCGAAGACGACGAGCCGGGTCGCGATCGAACGCATCGAGGCGAGCACCGCGCCGAAGACGGAGGCGTAGACGACGGAGGCCGCCATCGATCCGGACTGGTCGATGCAGAGCACCACCTCCTTCTTCACCGCCTGGGCGGCGCGCCCGTACCCGACGAGACGCTCGGGGACGACGGTCTTGTACTCCGGCAGGTAGTTCTTCAGATTCGCCCGGATGGTCCGGTCCCAGTCGATGTCGGCGTGCCGGGGGCGGCCGGTCCGGGCGGAGCGGTCGAGGGCGCCGGTGAGGGTGGCGCGGGTGCGGGACGCGAGCCGCTTCTCCAACTGCTCGACCACCTTGCGGACGACGGCGCGGGCCGTCTCCCGGGTCGTCTCGGGCATGACCTTGTTGAGGGAAAGCAGCGTTCCCACGAGATGGACGTCGGGCTCGACGGCCTCCAGCATCTCGGGCTCCAGGAGGAGGGTCGACAGACCGAGCCGCTCGATGGCGTCCCGCTGCATGACCTGGACGACGGAGCTCGGGAAGTACGTACGGATGTCCCCGAGCCAGCGGGCCACGTTGGGCGCGGACCCCCCGAGCCCCCCGCTCCGCTCCCCGCCGCGCTTCGGGGCCGCGCCTGCGCCGTACAGCGCCGAGAGCGCGGCGTCCATGCCGACATCCCGCCCGCTCAGCACGCACCCGGTCCCGTCCCCGTCCCCCCCGAGCACCATCCGCCACCGCCGCAACCGCGCCTCCGCGGCGGCGTCGCCCACTGCCGAGATCCCCGTACTGCTCATCTACCCGTCCCCCTGCTCATCCCGGCCACCGGCCCGTGCCGACGGCGCGTGTCCATTCCGTCTCCGGTGCACCGAGCCCCCGTACCCACCGGATGCCGTGCGTCCCGCCCCGCCCCACCGCTGCGCGGAGCCTCGCCCCGCCCCGCCCCGCCCTTCCCCCGTTCCCCGGGCTCCGCCCGGACTGGCGGGGCGTCTGTGGTCATCACGGGGTGGGGAGGAGGAGGCGGAGGACGGGGAGGACTGCGTCCGCGCGGGTGGGGTCCAGGGTGGGGGCGAAGCCCTCGGGGGCCTGGGACGGCGCGTGCTTCGCCGACGGGCCGCGGCGGATCAGCTCGCCCAGGCTCCGCTTCACGCCCGCCTCGTACGCCCCGAACGTCCTCCGCAGCAGCGGCAGTACGTCGGTGAAGGCCTGCTCCGGCACCCCCACCAGCCACGCGTCGATCAGCCCCAGCAGCCGCTCGTCGTGGACCAGCAACGTGCCCCCGCCCCCCGCGAATCCGTCGATCCAGCCCGCCGCGTCCGCCGGCGACGCCGCCGGGGACAGCGCGAGCCCCATCAGCCGCGCCGTCTCCTCCGCCGGCAGCTGCCCGTCGTCCAGGAGCAGCCGGGCCGCCCGCCCGCGGATCACCCCCGGCACCGTGTCCCGCCCGGCCAGCGCCCGCAGCACCGCCGCCCAGCGCTCCCGCAGGCCGTCCGCCTCCAGCAGTCCGATCGCGCCGTGGACCCCGTCCACATGGCCCCGCAGTTCCGCCGCCGCGTCCCCGTCCAGACCCGCCGCGCACGCGGGTGGCAGCGCCACGCATATCCGCTCCGCGAGCCCGCCCGCGACCGTGCCCAGGGCCGACGCGTCCGTCCCCCGTACGTCTCCGTACCGCAGCGAACGGGCCAGCGCCGGCAGGGCCTTGGCGAGCCGTGCCACGTCGGTGTCCAGCGCCGCCCGGTCCGCGAGGGCCCGCAATACGGCGGGCAGGGCTTCGGACAGCCCGGCCAGCAGGCACCGCTCGGCCAGCGCCGTCACCTCGCCGAGCTCCGCCGCCCCGGCCGCATCCGCCTCGGCCTTGGCGGTGGCGGCCGCCACGACGGTGGTGCCCCAGATCCCGGCCTCGGCGACCCGCACCGACAGCTCCGGCTCCCAGCGCAGCCGCCACGTCTCGCGGAACGTCCCCGTGCTCCCCCGCGAGGCGGCCGGCGTGCCCCAGTCGATGCCGAGCAGCCGCAGCCGGTGCAGCAGCAGGGACTTGGCCGCGTCGGTGTCCTTGCGCAGGTCGAGCTCCAGCTCGCGCTCCTGCGCCTCAGCCTTGAGCCGCAGCGAGCGCTGCTGCCGGGTCAGGTCCCGCTGCAGCGGCACGACGGGCGCCCCGTCGGGGACCTCGCCGAGCACGTCGCCGACGACCAGGCGGTCCTCGACGAGCGCGAGCGGTATGTCGGAGCCGTCGCACATCACGGCCCGCACCGCCTCGAGGGTCTCCGTCAGCCCGGCCACCGGCCGCCCCCGCACCGCCGCCAGCGTCCCCGCCAGCCGGACCGCCTCGATGACGTGCGCCGAGGAGACCTGCCGGTCCTCCTCCCGCAGCAGCCCGGCGACCTTGGTCAGCCAGCGCTCCACCGGCCGGTCCCGGGCCGCGAAGAGGTGCGCGTACCAGCCGGGCGAGGTGATGCCCGCGCCGTACCCGCCGGCCCGGGCGAGCCGCCGGTGGGTCCAGGGCACCCAGGTGGTCTCCACCTTGACCTTGGGGAGCCCGGCGAGCAGCGCCTTGTCCGCGGCGGCCGTGGTCTTCACGCGCAGCGCCGGCACGTGCCAGGCCCCGCACACGACGGCGTACGCGTCCCCGAACTCCCGGCGGGCGGCCCGCATCCGCTGCCGCATGTACGCCTCGCGCACCAGGTCCCGGGCGTGGCCGCCGTCCCCGTACGCCTCGCGCAGCGCCCCCATCGCCTCCCCGAGGGCCTCGAACGCGGCGAGAGGGTCCTCCCGGACGGCGCCGCGGTGCTCGACCACGTCCTCCCACCAGCGCTCGGGGTCGTCGTACCCGGCCGTCTCGGCCAGCACCGCAAGAGGGTCCGGCCGTACGGACTCGGCCGCATCCGGGTCGGTGTCGGTGTCGGCCCGCGCGGCCAGCGTGTGCGCCGCCGGGAGGTCGATGAACCGCACCGGAACGGGTACTTCCTGCTCCTGCGCCCAGCGGATGGCGACCCACTCCGGCGAGAACGCGGCCAGCGGCCAGAACGCGGCCCTGCCCGGATCGTCGGCGGCGTGCGCGAGCAGGGCGACGGGCGGCCGCATCCCCGGGTCGGCGGCCAGCGGCAGCAGCGCGTCCCCCTCCGGCGGGCCCTCGATCAGCACGGCCGCCGGGCGGGCCGCGTCGAGGGCGGCCCGCACCGCGCGGGCCGAGCCGGGCCCGTGGTGCCGTACACCCAGCAGCAGCGGCCCCCGCCACTCGGCGGCCGGACTGCCCATACCGTTCATGCCGTCACCTCCCGGCAGGCGCGGTAGAAGTCCTTCCAGCCGTCCCGCTCGCGCACCACGGCCTCGAGGTACTCCTGCCAGACGATCTTGTCGGCGGCCGGGTCCCGGACCACGGCGCCGAGGATCCCGGCGGCCACGTCGGACGGGCGCAGTACGCCGTCCCCGAAGTGGGCCGCCAGGGCGAGACCGCCGGTGACGACCGATATGGCCTCGGCGGTGGACAGGGTGCCGCTCGGCGACTTCACCTTCGTACGGCCGTCGCCGGTGACCCCGTCGCGCAGCTCGCGGAAGACGGTGACGACGCGGCGGATCTCCTCCAGGCCCTCGGGCACGGCCGGCAGGTCGAGGGCGCGGCCCATCTGGTCGACGCGGCGGGCGACGATGTCGACCTCGGCGTCGGCGGTGGCGGGCAGCGGCAGCACGACGGTGTTGAAGCGGCGGCGCAGCGCGCTGGAGAGCTCGTTGACCCCGCGGTCTCGGTCGTTGGCGGTGGCGATGAGGTTGAAGCCGCGCACGGCCTGCACCTCCTGGCCGAGCTCCGGTATGGGGAGCGTCTTCTCGGACAGGACGGTGATGAGGGTGTCCTGGACGTCGGCCGGGATGCGGGTGAGCTCCTCGACGCGGGCGGTCATGCCCTCGGCCATGGCCCGCATGACGGGACTCGGTACGAGGGCTTCTCGGCTGGGCCCCTGGGCGAGCAGGCGGGCGTAGTTCCAGCCGTACCGGATCGCCTCCTCGGGGGTGCCGGCGGTGCCCTGGACGAGGAGGGTGGAGTCTCCGCTGACGGCAGCGGCCAGATGCTCGGACACCCACGTCTTGGCGGTGCCGGGGACGCCGAGCAGGAGCAGGGCGCGGTCGGTGGCGAGGGTGGTGACGGCGACCTCGACGATGCGGCGCGGGCCGACGTACTTGGGCGTGATGACCGTGCCGTCGTCGAGGGTGCCGCCCAGGAGGTAGGTCGCGACGGCCCACGGGGAGAGCTTCCAGCGCGTCGGGCGGGGCCGGTCGTCGGCGGCCGCGAGGGCTTTCAGTTCGTCGCCGAAGGCGTCTTCGGCGTGCGGTCGCAGCACCTCGGCGCCCTTGCCGTTCTCGGGCATGGTCATGGTCCCCCTCCAATGCTCGGCAGCCGCTCCCGACTGCTGGAACAACCGTGCACCACGCCACTGACAACGCCCCTCGCTCGCACGGTTGTTGCAGGTCAGAGCGATTGTCAGTGGGGGTCTCTACGGTGGGACACATGACTGAGCAGGGGGTCCGCTGGACGGCGGAACAGGTACTGGCTCTGGCTCCTGACGATGCATCACGCAAGGCGGGGGCCAAGCTGGGCGGGGCGGGTCCGTGGTCACAGACCGGAGATTCCGCTTCCGGTTCGGTGTGGGGGTTGTGCAAGGGCAGCGGCAGTACGCCGTACCGGACGGTCGTGGACCTGAGGGGCCCGGCGTACAAGTGCTCCTGCCCGAGCCGGAAGTTCCCGTGCAAGCACGCACTCGGGCTGCTGCTGCTCTGGACGGCGGAGGGGTTCGGCGAGCCCGGCGAGGCGCCGGACTGGGCCGCCGGGTGGCTGGCGGAGCGGGTGGCGAAGGCCGAGCGCCCGGCGGCCGCGGCAGACAGACCGGTGGACGAGGAGGCGGCGAAGCGCCGGGCCGAACGGAGGGCGGCCCGGATCAGTGCGGGCGTCGGCGAACTGGAGCAGCGGCTCGAGGACCTGCTGCGCGCGGGCCTGGCCGGCCAGCAGCAGGCGGGGTACGCGCCCTGGGAGGAGACGGCCGCCCGGATGGTCGACGCCCAGGCGCCCGGACTGGCGGCGCGGGTGCGGGAGTTGGGGACGATACCCAGTTGCGGTCCCGGATGGCCCGCCCGGATGCTGGAGGAGGGCGCGCTGCTGCACCTGCTGAACCGGGGTTGGCTCGGGCTGGCAGGCCTGCCGGAGCCGCTCGCCGCGACGGTCCGGAGCAGGGTGGGGCTTCCGGGTACCGCCGCGGAGGGGGAGGTCGTACGGGACCGCTGGCTGGTGCTGGCCCAGTACGACTCGGTGTCACCGGACGGCCGGCTCACCACCCGGCGGACTTGGCTGCGCGGGCTGGGGAGCGGGCGCCCGGCCCTGGTACTGGACTTCGGTCCGCCCGGGCGGCCTCCGGGGCTGTCACTGCCCGTGGGGCTGGTGCTGGAGGCGGAGGCTCGCTTCCGGCCCGGTTCGGCGGGGCTGCGGGCGGATCTCGGGGAGAGATCCGCGGCGGCCACGCCGTGCGACCGGGTCCCGGCCGGGGTCGGTACGGGGGCGGCACTGGAGGCGTACGGGGCGGCGCTGCGGGAGGATCCGTGGCTCGACTCGTGGCCGGTGGTGCTGGGCTCGGTGATCCCGATACCGGGGGAACGGGGCTGGCAGCTGGCGGACGCGGAGGGCAACTCTGCGCTGCCGGTCGCGCTCGTCGGCGGCGGGTCGCGGTCCGGGCTGTGGCAGCTGGCCGCGCTCTCGGGCGGCGGCCCGGTCACGGTGTTCGGCGAATGCGGACACCGCGGATTCACTCCATTGACGGCATGGCATCCGGGCTGCCCGGAACCGGTCGCCTTGGGGTGACGGGGCCGGGCACCCGCTGAGGGAGGGAGCGTTGGCGCGGGGGCGCCGGCGTGCACAAACGACGAAGCCGGGGGGCTTTTGTGAACGACAACCACGCAAGCTGAAGGGTCGGCAGACGGGGCGCGAAAGCTGCTCCGGTCCCGCGGAGGGGGCGGGACCGGAGCACTGCACGACGAGAGGGAGGGACGCGGTGACGGCCACGACGACCATGGGCACGACGACAACCACGACGACAGCCACGACCACGACTACGGGTGCTACCGCGGAGGCGGGTTACGGGGAGTGGGAGGAGCTGGTCGGGGCCGCGCTGTTGGGGACCGGGCGGCGCCAAGGGAGTCCGGCGGCGCTGCTCGATGCGGCGGCCGTGCAGACCGTACGGCGCCGGGCCGGGCTGCGGCCCGCCGAGGCGGGTCCGCGGCCGGAGCCCGCACCGCGGGATCCGCGCCCGGCCCCGCCGGAGCCGGCCCGGCGGCGGCTCGCCCAGCTGCTGGCCGGCCGGACCGGCGCGGGCAGCGGCGGCGGGCGGCGCGGGGCCGCCCCGGATCTGACGGAGCTGCTGCCGCAGTGGCTGGCCGCCGCCGGGCGGTACGGATACCGGGCGCCGGCCGCGCTGGTGCCGGCGCTGCTGGACGCGGCCCGGGCCCGTACGGACCTGCGCCCGCAGGCGCTGGCCCTGGCCGGGGCGCGGGGGCTGTGGCTGGCCCGGCTGAACCCGGACTGGCGGTTCGCCCTGCGCGGCGGGGCGGGCGGCGCCGGGGAACTGCCCCGGCCCGAGAACCGACCAGGGGTGGAACGGCTGTGGCAGGAGGGGCTGTTCGCGGAGCGCGTGGCCCTGCTGGGGTCCGTACGGGCGCACGAGGCGGCGGCCGCGACGCTGCTGCTGTCGACGACCTGGGCGACGGAACGGGCCGAGGACCGGCTGATGTTCCTCGATTCGCTGCGGGTGGGGCTGACTGCGGGCGACGAGCCGTTCCTCGAGGCGGCCCTGGGCGACCGGAGCCGCAACGTCCGGGCGACGGCCGCCGAGCTGCTGTCCGCGCTGCCCGAGTCCGCGCTGGCCGGGCGGATGGCGGAGCGGGCGCTGGCCTGCGTGGGGCCGGAGGGGGTGACTCCGCCGGCCGAGTGCGATGCGGGGATGCTCCGGGACGGAGTGGTCAGGCGCCCGCCGGCCGGGCGCGGGGAGCGGGCCTGGTGGCTGGGCCAGCTGGTGGAGGCGGCGCCGCTGTCCTGCTGGCGGGAGCGGTTCGGCGGGCTTGCCCCGGCGGAGATCGTGGCGCTGCCGGTGGCCGAGGGCGAGAGCTGGCGGGAGGAGCTGCACGCGGCGTGGTGCCGGGCGGCGGTCCGCCAGCGTGATCCGGACTGGTCGAAGGCCCTGCTCGGCGCGGCCTCGGCACCGCCCGCGACGGCCCCCGGCACGGCGTCGCTCGCGGAGCGGGCGAAGCTGCTGTCGATCCTGCCGGACGGGGAACGGGCGGAGTGGGTCGCGGGGTTCATACGGGCCCACGGCCTCTCGGAGGCCTTCCAGCTGCTCGGCGTGTGCCTGGTGCCGTGGGCGGGGACGCTGGGGCGGGCGGTGGTGGACGCACTGGACGCCGCACGGGAGGCGGGCAGCTACCCATGGAGCTTCAGCGGGGTGATGGGCCTGGCCGAGCGCTGCCTGGATCCCGCGGCGGCCGACCATCTGGAGTCCCTGACGACGGCTTCGGGCGGCCCGCCGGACACGTCCCCGGGCGCGGCGGCGTACTGGTCGGAGGCCTTCCAACGCCTGGTCGCCACGCTGCGCCTACGCGCCACGATGCTCGCGGAGCTGGCCCCGAGGCCCTGACCTGCCCGGGGTACCGCTGCGCAGCATCGACTCCGCGCAGCGGTGGCCCGGCGGCTACACGGTGCGGACGTTGGCGCGGACCCAGTCCACGATCGACGTCGTCGTTGCGCCCGGGGTGAAGATTTCGGCAACGCCCTTTTCCTTCAGGGGGGCGATGTCGTCGTCCGGGATGATGCCGCCGCCGAAGACCTTGATGTCCTCCGCGTCGCGCTCCTTGAGGAGCTCGAGGACGCGCGCGAACAGCGTATTGTGGGCGCCGGAGAGGATCGAGAGGCCGATCGCGTCGGCGTCCTCCTGGATGGCGGTGTCCACGATCTGCTCGGGGGTCTGGTGGAGGCCGGTGTAGATGACCTCCATGCCCGCGTCCCGCAGCGCACGCGCGATCACCTTGGCCCCGCGGTCGTGGCCGTCGAGACCCGGCTTGGCCACCACCACACGGATCGGACCGGTCACACCCATCGCACTGCCTCCCGAGTGAACGAACGTTAAGTACAGCATCGCGCACACCCCCGTTTCACGGTGAACCACGAGGGGGAAATCACACGTGGGACGGCGTTGATTCACCGCCAGGGGAGCCGCACCGGGGGCGCCGCGCCACCGTACCGACAGCCGCACGGCACGGTGGCGCGGCCGGCCGCAGCCCCAAGAGGCGCTGTCCCACAAGGCTGAGGGGGGCCGTCCATGGGGGTGTCCATACCCGTACCCGTATCCGGGGCCGCACTGCGGGCCGGCGTGCTCGAGGCGGTGGTCCTCGGCGGCCATCTGCTCCTCTACCCGACCGGGATACGCCAGGAGAAGCCAGCCGAAACCAGCAGAAAACACCTCGGACAGACACCCGCACTCCTCCTGCACGGGTTCACCGACAACCGGTCCGTCTTCGTCCTGCTGCGCCGCACGCTCGCCGCGGGCGGACGGCGGCAGGTGGAGACGTACAACTACTCCCCCTTCACCCGCGACCTGCGCGTCACCGCCCGCCACCTCGCCCGGCGCGTCGAGGAGCTGTGCGAGCGCACGGGACAGGAGCGGGTGGACCTGGTCGGGCACAGCCTGGGCGGGCTGGTCGGGCGGTACTACGTCCAGCGTCTCGGCGGCGAGGCCCGCGTCCGCACGCTCGTCACGCTCGGCACCCCGCATTCCGGCACGCGGGTCGCCCCCTTCATGGACGCCCACCCGCTGGTCCGGCAGATGCGCCCGGATTCCGAGGTGATGGCCGAACTGCGGGCACCCGCGCCCGGCTGCCGGACCCGATGCGTGGCGTTCTGGAGCGAGTTCGACGAGCTGATGGATCCGACCGAGACGGCCCGCATCGAGCATCCGGATCTCCGCGTGGAGAACGTGCAGGTCACCGGCATCGGACACCTCGCCCTGCCCGCCCATCCCGCGGTGACGGCGGCGGTCCGGCGCGCGCTCGACGGACCCGGCCCGGCCGCGGTCGAGAGCCTGGGAGACGCCGCTTCCGTCGCGTGAACTCCAACCCACCCGGACTCGAACGGATTTCGAACTCAAGGCCAAGGCTCGGCCTTGCCGCGACCGAAAGGCGGCCGAATGCCCGGTTCCGGAAAGCTCGGAACCCCTCGAAGATTGTCGTTGCCAGTAACCGCCGGGTACAGTCACGCCACTGCTCTCCCCAGGGAACCTCGAGTTCCCTGGCCACCCAGGCCCCCACTGCCGAGGCGAAAGAGAAGTTGGTGAACGACCGCCCCTCGTCGGGCCTGTACCCCGATTCCGGGTACGACGGCCTTTCCGACACCACTTTCGCTGGTGGCTCGGCCTACGTTTCCTACGAAACGCAGGGCCAGGGGTACGACTACGCCTCTTACGCCTCCTACGAGACCGGCGCGTACGACTCCACCGCCTGGTCCGCCCAGGGCAGTTACCCGCAGGACGGCGGCTATCTGTCGACCATCCCCGCCCAGGGCGGCGTCACCGAGGACGCCGGCACCGGACAGTGGGATGCGAGCGCCTGGAACCAGCCGGGCAGCACGGACTACCAGGCCACCGCCTTCGGCTACGAGCAGACCGGGCAGGCCGCTCAGACCGGGCAGTGGGCGATGCCGGGTTACGGCACCACGGGCACCGAGACCGGCGCGTACGACGCCACCGCCTGGAACACCGTCCCGCAGCACGAGCAGCAGACGCAGACCTTCTCGTACGACTACCAGTACGAGTACCAGCAGCAGCAGCAGCAGCACGAGGCACAGCCGCAGCAGCACCAGGACACGGCCTACGCCTACGAGGCGCCGGCCGCCCCCGCCGCCGACGTCTACAGCGAGACCGCCGTCTTCGAGGTCCTCGGCAACGAAGCCCCCGAGCAGGACCACGACCTCGGCCTCGAGCAGGGCCTCGAGCAGCACCACGACCTCGGCCTCGACCACGACCTCGGCCTCGACCACGACTTCGGGCTCGATCTCGATGCCGACCTCGCGGCCGCCCCGGTGCACGACCTGCCCACCCAGGCCATGCCGGTCACCCCGGCCGCCGCGCCCGTACCGCGCGGCTCGCGCCGCGCCGGCGCCAAGACCAAGTCGGCGTCCACGGCCGCTTCCCCGTCCGGAAGCGGCGGCAACAGCCGGCGCCGCACCCCGGCGAAGCGTTCCGCCCTGCTGACCGTGGCCGTGCCCTCCGCCTGCGTGATGGGCGTCGCCGGTGTCGCGGCCGCCTCCGTCGGCGGACTCAGCACCGTGGACAAGCCCGCCGAGGACACCACCACGATGGCCGCGCCCGACCCGGCCTCGGTGAAGCCCGTCGCGGCGAACAGCAAGCTCGACACCCAGCTGACGGCGCTCAGCGCCGACGCGGGTGACTTCGCGGACCGCGCGAGCCGCACGCAGGAGCGCATCGACCTGCGCCAGCGCCAGGAAGACGAAAAGAAGAAGAAGGCGGAGGAGGAGGCGGCCAAGGAGGCGGCCCGCCCCAAGTTCGCGATCCCGGTCGGGCAGCACGGCCTCAGCGCCAGCTTCGGCCAGGCCGGCGGCATGTGGATGTCCGTGCACACCGGCATCGACTTCCCGGTCTCCTACGGCACCCCGGTCATGGCCGCCACCGACGGCACCGTGCGCACCCAGTGGAACAGCGCCTACGGCAACATGGCCATAGTGACCTCGCCCGACGGCACCGAGACCTGGTACTGCCACCTCAGCAGCACCAAGATCCGGTCCGGCAAGGTCAAGGCGGGCGACGTCATCGCCTACTCGGGCAACTCCGGCAACTCCACCGGCCCGCACCTCCACTTCGAGGTACGCCCCGGCGGCGGCTCGGCGATCGACCCCCTGCCCTGGCTCCGCAGCCACGGCCTGGACCCGACCTAAGCCCGACCGGCCGGGGAACCGATCCTCCCGGCCCCCGGCCCCGGCCCCCCCGGTTACAGCTTCTGCACCGGCGCGTAGCGCAGCAGCAGGCGCTTCGGCTTGTCGTCCCCGAAGTCGACGGTGGCCTGCGCGTCCGCGCCGGCGCCCCTGACCTCCATGACCGTGCCCAGCCCGAACTGGTCGTGCGTCACCCGGTCCCCGACCGCCAGCGCGATGACCGGCTTGTCGGCGGCCCGGCGCGTCGCGAACCCGGACGGCCCCGACTTCGTACGGGACGAGGACAGGAACGCCTCCGGCGAGGTGCCGAACGTGGCCTTCCCGCCGCCCGAGCCGGACGACCCGTACCCCGAGCCCGAACTCCGCATCGGGCCCGCCGGCTTCTGCGCGGCGCCCGTGCGCTTCCACTGCATGTACTCCGCCGGGATCTCCTCGAGGAACCGCGAGGGCGGGTTGTACGAGGGGGTGCCCCACGCGCTGCGCATGCTCGACCGGGTCAGGTACAGCCGCTCGCGCGCCCGCGTGATGCCCACGTACGCGAGGCGGCGCTCCTCCTCCAGCTCCTTGGTCTGGCCCAGCGCCCGCATGTGCGGGAAGACCCCGTCCTCCATGCCGGTCAGGAAGACCACCGGGAACTCGAGGCCCTTGGCGGTGTGCAGGGTCATCAGCGTGATGACGCCCGAGCCGTCCTCGTCCTCGTCCGGGATCTGGTCGGAGTCGGCGACGAGCGCGACCTGCTCCAGGAACTCCGCGAGCGTGCCAGGGTTGTCTTCCCCGCGGGCCTGCTCGAATTCCAGGGCCACGGCCGCGAGTTCCTGGAGGTTCTCGATGCGCGTCTCGTCCTGCGGGTCGGTCGATGCCTGGAGCTCGGCCAGATAGCCCGTACGCTCCAGCACCGCTTCCAGGACCACCGCCGGGCCCGCGCCCGAGTCGACGATCGTGCGGAGCTCCTCCATCAGCACGTTGAACCGCTTCACCGCGTTGGTCGAGCGCGCGGCCATGCCGAACGCCTCGTCCACGCGCCGCAGCGCCTGCGGGAAGGTGATCTTCTCGCGCATCGCGAGGGCGTCGATCATCGCTTCGGCGCGCTCGCCGATGCCGCGCTTGGGCACGTTCAGGATCCGGCGCAGCGGGACGTTGTCCTCCGGGTTCGCGAGGACGCGCAGGTACGCGAGGACGTCGCGGACCTCCTTGCGCTCGTAGAAGCGGACGCCGCCGACGACCTTGTAGGGCAGTCCGACCCGGATGAAGATCTCCTCGAACACACGCGACTGCGCGTTCGTCCGGTAGAAGATCGCCACGTCGCCCGCCTTGGCGTCGCCCGCGTCCGTCAGCCGGTCGATCTCGTCGGCGACGAACTGCGCCTCGTCGTGCTCGGTGTCCGCGACGTAACCGGTGATGACGGCGCCGGTGCCGGCCTGGGTCCACAGGTTCTTGGCGCGGCGGTTCTCGTTGCGCTCGATGACCGCGTTGGCGGCGGAGAGGATCGTCTGGGTGGAGCGGTAGTTCTGCTCCAGCAGGATCGTCTTCGCGTCCTTGTAGTCCTCCTCGAACTGGAGGATGTTGCGGATGGTCGCGCCGCGGAAGGCGTAGATCGACTGGTCGGCGTCACCCACCACGCACAGCTCGGCCGGCGGCAGGTCCGGGTAGCCGGTGCCGACGAGCTCGCGCACCAGCGTGTACTGGGCGTGGTTGGTGTCCTGGTACTCGTCCACCAGGACGTGCCGGAAGCGGCGCCGGTAGTGCTCGGCGACGTCCGGGAACGCCTGGAGCAGGTGCACCGTGGTCATGATGATGTCGTCGAAGTCGAGCGCGTTGGCCTCGCGCAGCCGCCCCTGGTACATCGCGTACGCCTGGGCGAGCGTCTTCTCGAAGCCGTCGGCGGCCTGGCCGGCGAACGCGTCCTCGTCGATGAGCTCGTTCTTGAGGTTCGAGATCTTGGCGTTGAAGGCCTTGGGCGGGAACTTCTTCGGGTCCAGGTCCAGGTCGCGGCAGACGAGCGCCATCAGACGCTTCGAGTCGGCCGCGTCGTAGATCGAGAAGGACGAGGTGAAGCCGAGCCGCTTCGACTCGCGGCGCAGGATGCGCACGCACGCGCTGTGGAAGGTGGACACCCACATGGCGTTGGCGCGCGGGCCGACCAGGCCCTCGACGCGCTCCTTCATCTCGCCGGCGGCCTTGTTGGTGAAGGTGATCGCCAGGATCTGGCCGGGGTGGACGTTCCGCGCGGCCAGCAGGTGGCCGATGCGGTGGGTCAGCACCCGGGTCTTGCCGGAGCCGGCGCCGGCCACGATGAGCAGCGGGGAGCCCGCGTGCACCACGGCCGCGGCCTGCTGCTCGTTCAGCCCGTCCAGGAGGGTCGCGGGGTCGATGACGGGCTTCGGGGAGCCGTCCCGGTAGTACGCGTCACCCCGCCCCTCACTGCCGCCGGCCATGTCGAATCGGCCCCCGAAGAGATCGTCCGCACCCGGTTCCGGGGCGGCGTGGTCCTCGGGCGGCGGAGGGACCTCGTCGGAGGGGGTGAGGTCCGCCAGGAAACTGTCGTCAAAGAGGCTGCTCATCGCTTTCCGAGTCTAGAGGGCGGGACCGACACGCCAGTACGAGTTCCAGCAGACCGGGGAAACGCATCTCCAGGTCGTCCCGGCGCAGCGTGAGGCAGAGCCTGCGGCCCTGCGGGCTCTGGCGGATCACCCCGCCCTCGCGGAGCGTCTTGAGGTGGTGCGTGACGCTCGACCGGGGCAGGTCGGGCACCACCTCGCCGCAGAACGTCTCCTCGCCGGAGGCGAGCTTGCGGACGATCTCGAGGCGGGCCGGGTGCCCGAGGGCCGCGAGCACCTCGGCCAGGTCGAGATCCCCGGCGCAGGGGTGGGTCGGCTCGGCGGTGGCAGGCATGCCATCACTGTACGCAGATCTCGTACGGACATTTTCGATGAGCCGACCCGCTTCCCGGGCGGACCGGGAGCGCCCGTACGCTCGGCGCCATGGACGTACTCATCAATGTCTTCGTGGGCCTGCACATCATCGGTATCGCCGCCCTCCTGGGCGGCTTCCTGACGCAGATGAAGGCGATGAGCGCCGGCACCGCCCGCTTCGTGCCCGCGATGCTGCACGGCGCGCTGACGATGCTCGTCACCGGCGTCCTGCTGGTCGGCTTCCGTGAGATGGACGGCGGCCACGTCAACAACATCAAGATCGGCGTGAAGCTCGCCGTCCTCTTCGTGATCCTCGTCCTCGTCTACGTGAAGCGGGACGAGGAGCGGGTGGAGAAGGCGCTGTTCGGCGCGGTCGGCGGTCTGACCGTGGTCAATATCTTCATCGCCGTCCTCTGGCGCTGATCCGCAAGCGCCATATCCGGTCACGTCAGGGCACTTGCGATCATCTCGTCATCCGACCGTTACCTTCAGGTCTAGCGTCCTCCTCCAAGCACCGAGCTCCCGAGCGAGGAAGGACGTGAGGCCCTCGTGGCCAGTCACCGAAAGCCCAGGCAGCGCCCGCTCCACCCGCTCTCCCGCGGCACCGTACGGACCGCCGCCACGCTCGCCCTCGCGGGCGCTGCCACCGCCACCGCCTTCGAAGGCACCTCGCAGGCCGACCCCCAGCAGACGCCCTCCCAGGTGAAGGCGGAGGTGGACCGGCTCTACGAGGAGGCCGAGGCGGCGACCGAGCGGTACAACGGGGCGAAGGAGAAGGCCGACGAGGCCCAGCGCGCGCTCGACGGGCTGCGCGACGAGACCGCCCGCAAGACCGACCGGCTCAACACCGCCCGCCGGGCGCTCGGCTCCCTGGCCGCCGGCCAGTACCGCAGCGGCGGCCTGGGGCCCGCCACGCAGCTGGCGCTGGCCGCGGACCCGCAGGAGTACCTGGACCGGGCCTCGTTCCTCACCCGGACCGGCGACCGCAGCGCCGCCGAGATCTCCTCCGTACGGCGCCAGCTCGACGAGGTCGGACAGCTGAGGGACCAGGCCGCCGGCCGGCTCGCCGACCTGCGCTCCCGCGAGGGCGAACTCGCCGAGTACAAGGCCACCGTCGAGGGCAAACTCGGCACCGCCAAGCGGCTGCTGGCCAAGCTCACCGCCGAGCAGCGCGCCGCGTACGAGGCGCAGTCGGCCGGCGCGGCCCCGGCCGGTCCGCGCGCCACGACCCCGACGGCGCCTGTCGCGGACGGTACGCGCGCCGCCCACGCGGTGGCCTTCGCGTACGGGGCGATCGGCAAGCCGTACGTGTGGGGCGCGACGGGACCGGGCTCGTTCGACTGCTCCGGGCTGACCCAGGCGGCCTGGCGCTCGGCCGGGGTCTCCCTCCCGCGCACCACGTACACGCAGATCAACGCCGGACAGCGCGTCTCGCGCGACCAGCTGGCCCCCGGCGACCTGGTGTTCTTCTACTCCGGGGTCACGCACGTCGGCCTGTACATCGGCAACGGCCAGATGATCCACGCCCCCCGCCCCGGTTCGACGGTCCGTGTGGCCCCGATCGACTCGATGCCCTGGGCCGGCGCCTCCCGCCCGGCGTGAGGGATCGCCCGGCGTGAGGGATCGCCCGGCGTGAGGGATCGCCCGGCGTGAGGGGCCCTACGGCGCCTTGACCTGCGTGTTCAGCCAGCCGAAGGTCTGCGGGATCTGCTTCGACCACGAGTCGAGGTTGTGGCCGCCGACCACCTTCTCCGCGTGCACCGTGGTCGGGTTCTGCGCGATGGCCTTGAGGTCCGTGCCGGACAGGTAGCCGTCCTGCTCGGCCCCCGACATCCACAGCGCGATCGCCGGCGGCGTGGGCGCGGCCTTGAGCAGGGCCTTCAGGTTGTGGGTGCGCCGCATCTCCGGGTCTTGGGCGACCAGCGAGGTGGGCTCCTGGCCCGGGTCGTTGTAGCCGGACAGGGAGACGGCCGCGCTGTAGCGGTCGGGGTGGAGGATGCCCAGCTTGGCGGCGCAGTACGCGCCTGCCGAGTACCCGGCCACGCCCCAGGTGCGGGCCTCGTCCGACGCCCGGAAGTTGTCGACGACCATCTTGCGGACGTCGACGCTGAACCAGCTGTCCGCGTTGACCTTGCCGGGGATGTTCGCGCAGCCGGTGTCGCCGTTGCCCAGCAGCATGGCGCGCGGCGAGACCAGGATGAACGGCTGCACCTTGCCGCTCTTCATCAGCGGCTCCAGCACCTCGTGCGCCTTGAGCCCCTGGAACCAGGACTTGCCCGTCCCCGGTATGCCCGGGATCAGCTCGACCACGGGGAACTTCTTGTTCTTGAACGCCGGGTCGTCGTACTGCGGCGGCAGCCACACCATGACCTCGCCCTTGACCCCGGAGATCTTGCCGTTGAGCTCGGTCTTCTTGACCCGGCCGCCGAGGCCGTCGACCGGCTGGAACTCCTGGAGCACCTTCGGCTCCGCCTTGACCTCCGTGGCCTTCTTCCCGCCGAGCCCGTCCGGGCCCAGGTCGGGGGCGGCGGTGACGTACTTGCCGGTGCCGAGCAGATCGCCCCAGGAGTTGTAGAAGGTCTCCTGCCGGTTCACCGCGATGAACACCAGCGCAACGGCGGTGACCTGGGCGAACACCACCATCAGGGCGCGGGTCGACACGCGTACGGCGGCGGGGCCGCGCACCTTGCTCCACACGGCCAGCGGCAGGACGACGGCGATCGCCGTGAGGGCGATCGCCGTCGCGAAGAGGGGGATCCCGGTCAAGCTCATCACGCCACCCAAGAGTGCCGCGTGACGCCGCGCGGTTGCCCCCGCCCCCTGCGGCGTGGGTCACACGCGCGCAGACCCGCACCTGCTCGGACCGGTGCGTACTCAGACGAGGCGGCGCGCCGTCGCCCAGCGGGTCAGCTCGTGCCGGTTGGAGAGCTGGAGCTTCCTGAGCACCGCCGAGACGTGCGATTCGACGGTCTTCACCGAGATGAAGAGCTGCTTGGCGATCTCCTTGTACGCGTACCCGCGCGCGATCAGCCGCAGCACCTCGCGCTCGCGCTGCGTGAGGCGGTCCAGGTCCTCGTCGACCGGCGGCGCGTCCGTCGAGGCGAAGGCGTCGAGCACGAAGCCCGCCAGCCGCGGCGAGAACACCGCGTCGCCCTCCTGCACCCGGAAGACCGAGTCCACCAGGTCGGTCCCGGTGATGGTCTTGGTGACGTACCCGCGTGCGCCGCCCCGGATGACCCCGATGACGTCTTCGGCCGCGTCCGACACCGACAGGGCCAGGAACCGCACCGGGTCCTCGGCCGCCGACATCAACGGGGCGCAGCGCCGCAGCACCTCGACCCCGCCGCCGCCGGGCAGGTGCACGTCGAGCAGGACCACCTCGGGCCGGGTGGCGGTGATGACGGTGACGGCCTGGTCGACGTCGGCGGCCTCGCCGACGACCTCGACGCCGGTCCGCGCGGTCTCACCGATCTCGGCCTGCACGCCCGTACGGAACATCCGGTGGTCGTCGACGAGCACCACCCGAACGTTCCTGGCCACTCCCCCGCTGCCGGTCTCTTCGGTCATGCTGCGTTCGCCGCCCTCTCCATCTCCAGCTCGACTTCCGTGCCGCCGTCGGGCGCGGACCGCAGCCGTGCGGTCCCGCCGTTGCGCTGCATCCGGCCGATGATCGATTCTCGTACGCCCATGCGGTCGTCCGGTACCGCGTCGATGTCGAAGCCCGGTCCCCGGTCCCGTACGGACACGAACACCGTCTGCCCCTCCACCTCGGCGTACACCTGCACCGGCCCTCCCTCGCCACCGTACTTGGCGGCGTTGACCATCGCCTCGCGCGCGGCCTGGATCTGTGCGGCGAGCTTCTCGTCCAGCGGGCAGTCGCCGACCACGACGACCTCGATCGGGACCCCGTGGTGGTCCTCGACCTCGGCGGCCGTCTTCTTGACGGCCTCCGCGAGGGTGGCCGGCTCCTCGGCCTCGTCCTTGCCGGTGCCCTCCGGCTTGTACAGCCAGTTCCGCAGCTCCCGCTCCTGGGCGCGGGCGAGGCGGCGCACCTCGCCCACGTCCTCCGCGTTGCGCTGGATCAGGGTGAGCGTGTGCAGCACCGAGTCGTGCACGTGGGCGGCGACCTCGGCGCGCTCCTGGGCGCGGATGCGCATCAGGCGCTCCTCGGAGAGGTCCTGGGTCATCCGGATCAGCCAGGGCCCGGCGAGCAGGGCGATGCCGACGAGGACGGCGAGGGCTGCGGTGAGCACGTTGCCGAGCTGCGCCGCGGAGCCGCGTACGACGATGAAGACGGTCAGACCCACGCCGACCAGCGCGACCCCGGCGAACCCGCGGGCCATCTGCAGCAGGCGGGCGTTGCGCCCGCCGGCGGTGCCCCAGTGGGCGCGGCGGGCGTTGTCGGCCTGCCGCCAGACGAGGACCACGCCGGCGCCGACCAGCAGCGTCGGCCACACGTAGCGCCCTGACGCGCCCCCGACCTGGACCTTGGCGATGAAGATCCCGGCGCCGATGCACAGCGCGATGAGCGCGGTGATCTGCCCCTTGTCGGGCTTGCGCAGGCGCCGGGTGCCGTCCGGGAGGGTCTCGAAGAAGGAGCGGTGGCCGGTGCGCCCGCCGACGCCCAGCGGCACGAAGACCCAGAAGGCTGCGTAGAGCAGCACGCCCAGCCCGTCGCCCCACATGAACAGGCCGAGGAAGGCGAGCCGGACCCAGATGACGGGCAGCCCGAGGTGCCCGGCGAGACCGCGCGCGACACCGCCGAGCATCCGGCCGTCGGCGCTGCGGTAGAGCTTGCGCTGCGGCGGTTCGTCGGCGTCTGCTGCGTGCGGGGGACGGGGGGCGGCGGAAACGGGCATGTTCCTGATGGTCACACGCGCGCGGCGCGCGGGGCATCAGGGCATCCCCCCAGTTCTGTAGGGGGGATATCAGGGTTGTGCCAGGGTCGGGCCCGGTGCCGCGGGGCTCGGCAGCCCGTCACCATGGATCCATGACCAAGCACGACTCCCCGCCGTCGGCGGCCGGTGCCGGCGCGGCACCGCCGCCGGGCGAGCCCGCCGCGGGCAGCCACGCCGCGGACCGGCCCGCAGACCGCGCCGCAGACCGCGCCGCCGATCGCGCCGACCGGCCGCCGCTGCGCCGCAGCAAGCGCGACAAGGTCCTGGCGGGCGTGTGCGGCGGCCTCGGCCGGTATTTCGACCTGGACCCGGCGATCTTCCGGATCGTGCTCGGCGTCCTCGCGGTCACCGGCGGCGTCGGCCTGATCTTCTACGGCTTCGCCTGGCTGCTGCTGCCGGTGGAGGGCGAGGAGGACAGCGAGGCGAAGAAGCTGCTGACGGGCCGGGTCGAGGGCGCCACCCTGGCCGCGGTGTTCGCGGCCCTGGTCGGCTGCGCGCTGTTCCTGTCGATGCTGGACAACGGCGGACTGGCCGTGTTCTCCGTGCTGGTCATCCTGGCCCTCGGCGGGGCCTCGTACTGGTCGCAGCGCCGCCGCGCCGCCGCCGCCCCCGAGGCTGAGCCCCAGGCGGCCCACCGCCCGGGCCCGCCGGAGACCCAGGCTCCGCCCGTGCCCGGCGCCCCCTCCTGGTGGCGGGACCCGCTGGTCAAGGACGGCACCACCGGCCCCGTCGGGAGCACCGGATACCTGTGGGGCCCGGACGACTCCGCCGAGGCCGGCGCCGTCCCGGACACCGCGGGCGGCAAGGCCGCGGTGGCGCCCGAGCGGGCCGCCGCCCCGAGGGTCCCGCGCGGCGGCATCGGCGGCCGGGTGTTCGTACTGGCCCTGCTGGCCGGGGGCGCGGCCACGGCCTCGGTCTGGCAGGGCAGCACCCTCTCGCACGCCCTCCAGATCGGGCTCGCCTCGGCCCTGGCGGTCTTCGGTCTCGGCCTCGCGGTCAGCTCGGTCAAGGGCCGCACCGGCTTCGGCACCGTCCTGCTCGCGATGATCACCGCCGGGCTGCTCGCCGGGGCCTCCGCGCTGCCCCGCGAGATCGGCACCGACTGGAAGGCCGTGGCATGGCGGCCGGCCGCCGTGGCCGACGTCAAACCCCTGTACACGGCGGGCACCGGGCTCGCCACGCTGGACCTGAGCCGGCTGGACGTGCCGAAGGGCACCACCCTGTCCGTCCGCGCCACCGCGGAGGCGGGCCGGCTCAAGGTGATCGTGCCCCGCGAGGTCACGGCGCAGGCCGACGTCTCGGTGAAGCTGGGCGACATCAGGCTGCCCGGGGACACCAGCCAGGAAGTACGTATCAAGAGCGGCGGCGAAACCCAGCGGGCGACCCTCGAGCCGCCCGCCGGCACCGAGGCCGGGGGAACGATCGAGCTGCACCTGAACGCAGGTGTGGGACAGGTGGAGGTGGCCCGTGCGGCGTCATGAGTTCCAGCCCGGACGGCTGCTGGCCGGCCTGGTCCTGGTGGCCGCGGGCGTGCTGTACCTGCTCGACGCGACCGGCGAGGCCGACCTGCCCTGGTTCCTGGCCATCCCGATGACCGTGGGCGGGCTCTGCCTGGCCGCGCTGGTCGGAGTGGTGACCTACGCCGTACGCCGCGACCGGCGCGACCGGATCACCGAGTCCAGCGACAGGTAGGGAGCACCGGCCAGGATCATCGGGATCCAGGCCATCAGGTAGATCAGGTCGTTGCCGTAGTAGTACGGGGACACCTGCCAGGACACCGTGAGCCACAGGCTGAGCGAGATCAGCGCTCCGCCGGTGGCCGCGATCCGGGTCAGCAGGCCGGCCAGGACGCCGAGGCCCACCAGGAGCTCCCCGATGGCGAGGACCACGGCGAAGCCGACGGGCGAGAGCAGGGCCCAGTCCACCAGGGCGGGGATCGCGGAGGTGTCGCGCACGCCGTGCATCAGCTCGCCGATGGAGCCGGGGCCGGAGGCGGACAGGAACGCGGAGTCGGTCAGCTTGTCCAGGCCCGCGTAGACGAAGGTCACGCCGAGGAAGATCCGCAGCGGCAGCAGGGCGTACCGGGCGGCCTGTTCCCGCAGTCCGGCCGGGGCGGCGGAAGGGACATCAGTTCGGGTCACGCCCCATGTGTACCCCGTTCACTCGGCCACGTCGATGGTGCAACGGTTGGATTCCACTCCGGCGGCCGTGACCACTTGGACCTCGATGCGCCCGGGTTCCACTTCCGCCGGGACCGGCACCGTCAGGACCGAGTCCGAGGGGTTGGTGAACCCGCCCGCGACCGGCACCAGCGGCACGTGCACGTGCACCGCGCCGACCCGTACGACCAGCCGGGCCAGCATCTCCGGCGTCTGCGCCCCCGGCGGTACGAAACCCACGCCGCGGATCTCGATGTCGTCGCCCGGCCGGATGGCCGCGTCGAGGTCGCCGGGCTCCCGTCTGCGGACCACCGACAGCACCAGCGGACGGGTCACCTCCGCGTACTTCGCCGCGAGGTACACCGCCGCCGACAGGGCCACCAGCATGGCCAGCGCCCACGGCAGCCGCGGCAGCCGGTCCGGGAACCGGGCCATCGACACCGCCGCGAAGGCCAGCACCACCATGGAGACCAGCACGTACTGCGCGTCCGGGAAGCTCCCGCGGCCCGCATCGTCCGTCAGCAGGTCCACCCCGCGCGGCCGGTCCGCCGGCAGCTTCTGCATCCGCTGGGCCATGATCCGTACGGTGACCACCCGGCGCACCAGCACCGCCACGGCCGAGGTCAGCGCGACCACCGCCAGCAGCGGCAGCGCCCGCCCCAGCGCCAGCCCCGCGTACAGCGCCTGCCGCTCCGGCCCGGGCGAGGAGGCCGCCAGCCGCAGCGCGGGCAGCAGCGCGGCGAACGCCGTCAGCACCACCCACGCGCTCGGCACCGCCTTCGAGGTGGACAGCCGGTTGTCCTCCCCGACCAGCGGGGCGAGCAGCCCGCCGCGCACCGACTGGGCGCGGGCGGCGACCGTGAGCAGCCCGGCCAGGACCACCGCCGCGAGCAGCCCGGCGGTGCGCGCCGTGGACCAGCCGGTGCCGAGCGCGGTGCCGACCTGGACCAGCAGCAGCACCCCGGCGGCGATCCACACGGCGAGCACGGCCCGCCGCGAGAACAGGTACAGCCAGGAGTTGCCGGCCTCCCGGCCCCGGTCGGCGACCGTACGGGCCGACAGGGTCAGCTCGTCGGAGACCCACTGCCGGGACGCCCCGGCGGACCGGGCCACCGCCGCCGGCAGGCCCTGGCCCGAGGCGAACTCGTCCCTCTTCTCCGTGAACGCGGCGACCGCTCGCCGGTGCCCCTCCTGCGCGCCGTGCGGGCAGTCGTCACAGGTGCAGGTGCCGCCGTGGGTGCTTCGGGACATCTCTTGGACAGCCACGTGCGTGCCGCCTCTCTGAACTACGGTGCGATGCCAGCGAATTGTGCACCACTGCGGCAGTGTTCCGGATTGCGCACGATGTCAGAGCAGGTGATTAACCGTTCATGATGTTGACGTCACCCGCCCGGCCCAGTCCCGCGTCACGGGGCGACGGTCTGCCAGAGGGGCTGGTAGCTGACCCAGGCGGCGAGATCCGAGCCGAACCTCTCCCGCGCCGCGAGCGCACTGCGGTGGTCGATCGCCGCCGGCTTCCCGGCGGCCCGCGCGATCAGCTGCACCTGCGCCGCGCGCTCCGCCGCGACGAACCACCAGGCCGCCGCGTCCACGGAGTCGCCGACCGTCAGCAGCCCGCGGTTGCGCAGGACCAGCGCCTTGTACGGGCCCAGGGCGCGGGCGATCCTCCCCGAGTCCTCCGGCCCCGCGAACCCGTCCAGGAGTGCGTGGTCCTCGTAGAAGGCGCAGGCCTCCTCGCTGATCGGGGCGAGCAGTTCCCCGAGCGCGGCCAGCGCCCTGCCGTACGGGGCGTGCGTGTGCACCACGGCGACGGCCTCGGGGCGGGCCCGGTGCACGGCCGCGTGCACGGCGAAGGCCAGCTCGTTGACCCGCCGGTCCCCCCGGCGCACGCGCCCGTCCCCGTCGACGAGGAGCAGGTCGTCGGCGGTGAGTGCGGACAGGGCCTGCCCGAAGGGGTTCACCCAGTAGCAGTCCTCGAACTCCGGGTCCCGCGTGCTGGCATGACCGGTGACCCCGTCCTCGTACCCGAGCCGCCCGAACAGCCGCAGCGCCCCGGCCAGCCGCTCCTTGCGGTGGGCGCGCTCCTCGGCCGCCCCGGTGTGCACGGGCGGCATCGAGAACCGCAGCCGGTCCACGGGGACGGGTGCGGGTGCGAGTGCGGGCTGCTGGGCCATGGGCGCTCCTTCGACGGCTCGGCTCGGCTCGGCTCGGCTCGCGGCGCAAGGTACCGGCGGCTCCCGCAACAGGCCATACCAACGGCGAAGCCGCCGCTCCCAGGGGGGAACGGCGGCTTCGTCACGGGCGGCGGGTGGGAACTACTCCCACTCGATGGTGCCCGGGGGCTTGCTCGTGCAGTCGAGGACCACGCGGTTCACGTCCGGCACCTCGTTGGTGATGCGGGTCGAGATCCGGGCGAGCACCTCGTACGGCATGCGCGTCCAGTCCGCGGTCATGGCGTCCTCGGACGAGACGGGGCGCAGCACGATCGGGTGGCCGTAGGTGCGGCCGTCGCCCTGGACGCCGACGCTGCGGACGTCCGCGAGCAGGACGACCGGGCACTGCCAGATCTCGCGGTCCAGGCCGGCCGCGGTCAGCTCGTGGCGGGCGATGGCGTCGGCCTCGCGGAGCAGGTCCAGGCGGTCCTTGGTGACCTCGCCGACGATGCGGATGCCGAGGCCGGGGCCCGGGAAGGGCTGGCGCTGGACGATCTCGTCGGGCAGGCCGAGCTCCTGGCCGACCATCCGGACCTCGTCCTTGAACAGCTGGCGCAGCGGCTCGACGAGCTCGAACTCGATGTCGTCCGGCAGGCCGCCCACGTTGTGGTGCGACTTGATGTTCGCGGTGCCCGTGCCGCCGCCGGACTCGACGACGTCCGGGTACAGGGTGCCCTGGACCAGGAAGGCAACCGCGGGGCCGTCCTCCTGGAGGATCTCCAACTGGGCCTGCTCGAAGACGCGGATGAACTCGCGGCCGATGATCTTCCGCTTGGTCTCCGGGTCGGAGACGCCGGCGAGTGCGCTCAGGAAGCGCTCCTGCGCGTCGACGACCTTCAGCTGCACGCCGGTGGCGGCGACGAAGTCCTTCTCGACCTGCTCGGTCTCACCCTTGCGCATCAGGCCGTGGTCGACGTACACGCAGGTCAGCTGGGAGCCGATGGCCTTCTGGACGAGGGCCGCGGCGACCGCGGAGTCCACGCCGCCGGAGAGGCCGCAGATGGCGCGCTTGTCGCCGACCTGCTCGCGGATGGCCGCGATCTGCTCCTCGACGATGTTGCCGGTGGTCCAGGTGGGCTCGAGGCCGGCGCCGCGGTAGAGGAAGTGCTCCAGCACCTGCTGGCCGTGCGTGGAGTGCATCACCTCGGGGTGGTACTGCACGCCGTACAGCTTCTTCGCGTCGTTCTCGAAGGCCGCGACCGGGACGACGTTCGTCGACGCGGTGACGGTGAAGCCCTCGGGGGCGGCGGAGCAGGCGTCGCCGTGGGACATCCACACCGACTGGTTCTCGGGGGTGCCCTCGAAGAGGGTCGAGCCGGCCTTGGAGACGGCGAGCGGCGTACGGCCGTACTCGCGGGCGCCGGTGTTGTCGACGGTGCCGCCGAGGGTGGTCGCCATCAGCTGGAAGCCGTAGCACATGCCGAAGACCGGGACCCCGGACTCGAAGAGGGCGCGGGCGTCGTCCAGACGCGGGGCACCCTCCTCGTAGACGGAGGACGGGCCGCCGGAGAGGATGATCGCCTTGGGGTCCTTGGCCAGCATCTCGGCCACGGGCGTCGTGCTGGGCACGATCTCGCTGTAGACCCTTGCCTCGCGGACGCGGCGGGCGATGAGCTGGGCGTACTGGGCGCCGAAGTCGACGACGAGAACCGTGTCCGGGGCGCTGTCGTGGGCGGCGGAGGGTGCTTCTGGCACGGGGCGGCCTTCCGGCGGAAGAGGTGGCTGTTTTGTCGATTCTACCGGTGGCGCCGGCCGCCACTTTGTCGCACCATCCGAGGCGCACGTCACCGTGACACCCCGCGACACCCCCGTCACAGCGCCCGCCGCGCCTCGCTGATCACGCGCTGAGCCTCGGCGCCGTACACGGCGGACTCGCGCAGGGTGTTCCACACCCTGAGGTGGGTGGCGACGCTCTCGGCGTCGTCCAGCCACAGCTCGGCGTGCCAGGTCTCGACGATGACCTGACGGTCGTCGTACATCCAGAACCCCGTGGCCGGAGGGATCTTCAGCGCCGCACCGAGGGGCACAATCCCGAGCTCCACTGTGTCGAGACCGATCACCCCCAGCAGGCGGTCGAGCTGCGCCGCGAGCACGGCGGGCGGGCAGATCCTGGCATGGAGCGCGGCCTCCCACATCAGGATGTGGAAGCGCTTGGCCGGGTCGTACAGCGCTTCTTGCCGACGCATGCGCGAGCGGACGGCTTCTTCCGTGTCGCGGGGCGACTGCTGGAGCTCGGCGTAGCGGGTGAAGACGGCCCTCGCATAGTCGGGCGTCTGCAGGATCCCCATGACCATGGACGTCTCCCACCCCCGGAGCACGGTGGCGTCGGCGTGCGCGGCGAGGTGCGTGTCCTGCACGGGTTTGTGCCCCGAGCTCAGCTGGCGTCGCCATGAGCGGATGTGGCTCTCGAAGCCCCGGAGCCGGGCCAGCAGTTCGTCGTACGCCTCCGGCTGACCGGTCCCGTCGGCCCAGGCACGCAGGTCCTCGGGGGTCGCGGTCTGCCGACCGTTCTCCAGCTTGCTCACCTTGGGCTGGGGCCAGCCGAGCCGCCGGGCCAGCGCCGCACCGGTGAGCCGACCGTCAGCGGCCCCGAGCCGGAGTTCGCGCAGCCGTATGCCGAGCGCTTCCCGTGCCTGCTGATAGTCCGTGCTCACCGGTACCCGCTCATTGCCGCTACTTGGCCTGGAACACCTCGTACGGGACAGCGTAGTGCGAAGCCGCGTCGCGCACTTGGGCGTAGCGGAGCACCGCGGCCGGCTCGGTGATCAGCTCGACGTCGACGAAGTTGTCGTCCTCGTCGAAGTTCAGCAGCGCGACCGTCCGCGAGTCGAGAATCCAGAAGTCCTCCTCGGGCAGGTGCAGCCGCTCGGCGTCACTGCGCCGCAGGATGCGGATGTCCTCGCCCAGGGCGCTGTTCCGGCGCGCGTTGTCGAGCAGGTAGAGCTGCCCGGGCATGGCCGGTTCGTCGACGATCCGGACGCGCTCGAACCGCTTCCCCAGCGCAACCTGTTCACGGCGCTCGGCGCACCACTCCGGGTCGGTGCCCTCCCAGTTCACGGGCTCGCCACGGGTGAACTGCGCGTAGGTCTCGGTGGCTTCGTCCGACGCGTAGCGGCGCCGGGTCTCCAGCCGCCACGTCACGTGCTCGAACCGCGTGAACAGCCGGTCGAACTCGTCCAGGTCGATGATGTGCGGCACGCGGTTGATCTCCTTGGGGCCGAAGTCGACGAGCAGTTCCCGCGGAACCACGATGGGCACTTCCCCTTCCGACAGGTGCCGGAGCTGGGCGATGTCCTCCGGGTCGGTGAGCGGCGGTCCGTGGACGATGACTTCACCGCTGTCCAGGTCCTCGTGCACTGCCGGGCACCCGTTGACCCCGCTGCCCGTGCCGTTGAATCGCAGTCGACGCGCCATGGCATTACCCCTTCTCGTAGCCGGCGGCCTCAGCATCGGGGAGGGATCGCCCCTTCTGCCATGGCCTCCAGGACACTGCGCGAGAATTTCCGGATATAGATCCCGACCGGGTGAGAATAGTTACGAATAGTTCGCATGAGCCCAACTCCCCCGCCCTAACGTCCAGTTCATGGCAACTCGGACCACCATGAGCCCGCCCGTCCACCTCAGCCTGCCCGCCGAGGCCCCGAGACCGGCCGTCGGCTGCGATGTGTGCGCCGCGCTGGCCGGGCAGCGGTCGGAGGCGTACCGGCGGGGGGACCGCTCGGCGGTGTCGGACTGCAACGTCGAGATCGTCGCGCACCGCGGGCGGAGCCGGTGCTGAGCCCGGGCGGCGTGTTCCGGTACGTCGCGCACACCATCCGGCACGCGCCGGAGGGCGGGACCACCTACGAGGTGTTCTGCGCCGCCTACCGGTGCGGAGCGGAGTCGGGCCCGCAGGACGAGCAGGAGGCCGCGCAGGACTGGGCGCTGCGGCACACCGGGCGGACCGGCCATGACCTGTTCCGCCGGGTGTTCACCGACCATGCGCGCGTCACGCGGACGGCCGGGCCGTCTCACGATCCGGGCCGGGTTGGCCCGGGCGGGGGCGGGCGGCCATAATCCACTCCATGCGCAAGCAGCTGAGCTTCCTCTTTACCTATGGCACCGGCCGGTCCGGTCGCCATGGGTCCTCGTGATGCTCGCTTGAGCCGCTGACTTCCCAGAGCGCCCCGGTCCGACAGGACCGGGGCGCTCTGGCGTTTCCGCTCCTGCCGGAACTACCCACAGGAGTAAGAACATGACCGTGACCACCACCCCCGCGCAGCTGATCTCCGACTCCCGCCGGCGCATCGACGCCATCGACGACCGGATCATCGGCCTGATCCAGGAGCGGATGGCCGTCTCGACCGTCATCCAGGAGGCCCGGATCTCCTCGGGCGGCCGCCGGGTGAACCTTTCGCGCGAGATGGAGGTGCTCGAGCACTGGCGCGATGCCCTCGGGAAGCCCGGGACCGCGCTCGCCATGACCCTGCTGGAGCTGTGCCGCGGCCGCGTCTGAGGCCGTCCCCGCCCCGTGCGCCCACGCCTCTTGCGCCTCTTACGCCTGTTCGTCACTCGTCCGGACCGTGACCGGCCCCGACGGGCTTCGTTGGTGTGGATGGCCGCGTCAGCCAGGCGCGGGACCGAACACCACGCGTGGCTCCGCCGGAGCGATGAGACGTACGGCCCGTCGGGGACGTGCGTCGTGGGACCTCGCTCCTTCGCGTGACCGGACGGCAGGGGACAGCAGCCCGGTCACCCCAAAAAGGGACGGCCGGCCCAGGAGACGCCCCGGGCCGGCCGTTCTCTGTGTTTCCGGCGCTTACGCGTGCCCGCCGGACCGGCGGCGCACCCCCACGTACAGCGCACCGCCGACGGCCACGGCCGCCAGCGCGCCCAGCGCGACCGGGCCGACGGAGCTGCCGGTCGAGGCCAGGTTGCCGCCCGTACCGCCGGCAGCGGTGGTGGAGGACGACGCGGAGGGCGTGGCCGACGCCGAGGCGGACGCGGACGGCGACGGCGAGGCGGAGGCCGAGGCGGACGGGGACGGGCTCGCGCCGCTCTTCACCTCGACCACGAAGGCGGCCGTGGTGTTGCCCGCGACCGGGTCGAAGGCGTGCTGCTTGGTGCCGCCCGGGACCGGCTCACCAACGGTGACCGAGCCCTTGGCGTTCGCCACGGCCTTCTCGATCTTCATCGCGAACCGGCTGGCGTACGTACCGGGGACGTCCGCGAACAGCCCGCCGTCACAGAAGTAGCGCGGCGCGCCCAGCTGCTCCGCGCGGTCGCTGCCGTCGGCGTTGACCGCGCGGCAGTTCCGGGGCACGTCCGTGACCTGCACGCCGGCCGGCATCACGATGTCGGCACGGGCCACGCTCTGACCCGAGCGCAGGTGGCTGATCACGGCCGGGCCCTTGTTGCGGAAGCCGAGCTCGGCCACGACCGTGTCGCCCACCTTGCCGGAGGGCGAGGCGGTGACCGCCTCGAAGTCGGCCTTGGCGCCCTTGGCGTCGAAGTCGAACGAGCGCTCGTTGTCGCGCGGGTTCAGATCGGTGTCCTCGGCCCGCCTGGCGACCCGCGGGTCCAGGTTGGATTCCGTGACCGGCACGGCAGCCGACGCCTTGACCAGCGTCAGCTTCTTACCGGTGGCCGACTTGCCCGCAGGCGCGTCCTTGCCCGGCGCCGGGTCGGGGATGACCCCGTACCTCAGCGTGTCCCGGTAGGCCCGCTCGGTCGTCTTGAGGTGCAGCGGGGAGTCGGGGGCGAGCTGGTAGGACTCGCCCGGCAGGAACTCGCCCTCGACGAGGCACACCGTGGTGTCGCCCATACCGCCGTGGTCCTGCCGCCGGCAGTTGTCGTACGTCTCCGCAGGCTCCAGGCCGGCCGAGGTGTCCAGCTCCAGCGCCACCGACTTGGCGGGCAGCGTGCCCCGGTTCGCGAAGGCGAGGGGCAGGTCCTGCTGCTCGCCCGCCGCCACGTCCGCCTTGAGCTTCAGCTCCCCCACGAGCAGATCGGGGCCGCCGACGGTCATCGTGGTGGTGACGGGCGTGACGCTCGCCCCGGCCACCTTGCCGGTGACCGCGATCGCGCCGCTCGCGCCGTTCTTGCTGCCCTGGGCGGCGGAGACGAGCAGGTCGAAGCTGTTGCTCCCGTTCCCGACCGACAGGCCCTGCTGCTTGCAGACGATCGCGGTGGCGCTCGCGGCGCAGTTCGGCCGGGGCTTGGCCGGATCGAGCCGGACCGACGCCACCCCGGCGACCTTGCTCAGGTCGACGGTGATGGTGAACTCGCCCGGGAAGCTGTTCCCGGGGCCCACATAGCTCAGGTTGTAGCGAAGGCTCCGCTCCTTCGGGGCGCCCGTGTCCGGGTACGGCTGGAGCACCTGGGCGGAGGGGCCTCCGAGCGGGAAGGCGGGTTCCGCGGCGAGCGCGGGGGCGGCCACGCCGAGGCTCAGAGTCGCCAACCCCGTAGCTGCCAAAAGGGAGATGCGCTTGTCCATGATGATCGAGACCGCCGAGGGCGGGTCACAGTTGCACACTTCGCGGCGTGACGGGCATCACATGCAACCATCCGGACTGATCACCTGTCACTTATGTACGCGGCGGCGGGTTCTGCGCTCGGAGGGGGAGCGCAGACCTTGCCGCCGCTACACGTGTCACGCCTTCTTCGGAACCTCCGGCACCGGCAGCAGCAAAGGCAGCCGCAACGCGCCGAACGCCTCCTTCGGGACCGCCGGACGGGCCGGTTCCACCGCCGCCAGCCGGGCGTAGGCCCCGCCCTGCTCCGGCCGCGGGTCCTGCTCGCCGTTGTTCGGCCAGTACGACATCGCCCGCTCCGCCTGCGCCGTGATCGTCAGCGACGGGTTCACCCCGAGGTTCGCGGAGACCGCCGAGCCGTCCACCACCGAGATGCCCGGGTGCCCGTACAGCCGGTGGTACGGGTCCACCACGCCCTCCTCCGCGGAGGCGCCGATCGGGCAGCCGCCGAGGAAGTGCGCCGTCAGCGGGGTGCCCATCAGCTCGCCGATGTTGCTGCCCGGGAAGCCGTTGATCTCCTCGGCCAGCAGGGTGGCCGCCTCGGTGGCCTCCTTGATCTGCACCGGGTTCGGCGCGCCGTGCCCCTGGCGGGCGGTGAGCAGGCCCTTCCCGAGCCCGCCGGGCTTGCGGTACGTCGTCAGCGAGTTGTCCAGCGACTGCATGACCAGCCCGATGATCGTCCGCTCCGACCAGCGCCGGTTGGACAGCGAGCGCGCCAGCTGCACCGGGTGCTTCGCGGTCCGGGCGAACCAGGCCCGGACCCGGTGCCTGCCGAACGGCACTTGGAGGACGGTCATGAACCCCATGGCGTTGGAGCCCTTGCCGTAGCGGACGGGCTCGATGTGGGTGTCGGCGTCGGGGTGCACGGACGAGGTGATCGCCACGCCCCGGGTGAAGTCGGCGCGCTGCTCCTCGCCGGGGCCCGCGCCGCGGCGTCGGCGGTAGCGGCGGTCGTCGGTCTGCGCGCCGACCAGGCCCTCCGAGTTGGTCCGGGTCAGCTCGCCGAGCCGGTCCGAGATCCGCGGGAGGAGCCCGTTGTCCTTCATGGTGTGCAGCAGGGTCTGGGTGCCGTACGTGCCCGCCGCGACGACCACGTACCGGGCGCGCAGCTCCTTGGCGATTCCCCGGCGGCGCGCGTCGGTGGGGACGGTACGGATGCGGTAGCCGCCGTCGGGGTGCTCGGCGAGCGCGGTGACGGTGGTCATCGGGTGGATGACGGCGCCGGCGCGCTCGGCGAGGTGCAGGTAGTTCTCGTTCAGGGTGTTCTTCGCGCCGTGCCGGCAACCGGTCATGCACTCGCCGCATTCGGTGCAGGCCCTGCGGGCGGGGCCGGCGCCCCCGAAGTACGGGTCGGGGACCTCCTGGCCGGGGCGGGCCTCGCAGCCGCCCTCGGCGTCCGCGCCGTCGCCGAAGAAGACGCCGACCGGGGCCATGTGGAAGGAGTCCCCGACGCCCATCTTCTCGGCGGCGGCCTTCAGGTGGACGTCGGAGGGGGTCAGCGTCGGGTTGAGGCGTACGCCGAGCATCCGCTTGGCCTGGTCGTAGTACGGGGCGAGTTCCTCGCGCCAGTCGGTGATGGACGCCCACTGCCGGTCCTCGAAGAAGGCGGTGGGCGGCACGTACAGGGTGTTGGCGTAGTTGAGCGAGCCGCCGCCCACCCCGGCGCCCGCGAGCACCATCACGTTGCCGAGCAGGTGGATCCGCTGGATCCCGTACAGCCCGAGGGCCGGGGCCCACAGGTAGTTGCGCAGGTCCCAGCTGTTGCGGGGCAGGCTCTCGCGGGTGAACCGGCGCCCTGCCTCCAGGACGCCGACCCGGTAGCCCTTCTCGGTCAGCCGCAGCGCCGAGACCGACCCTCCGAAGCCCGATCCGATGACGATGACGTCGTAGTCGTAATCGTGGTCGTACGACACTGCTTGTGCCTCCCGGTTGGGTCCTGGCGTGCCTAGCGCAGACGGAGAGCCTTCATGACCTTGAGGCTGCGGGTCATGAACGCCGCGTACTTCTCGTCGTCCATGCCCAGCGAGGGCGCCATCGGGAGCAGCCGCTGGTGGGCGACGGTCTGGGCCTCGGTGTACTTGAGGATGCCCTCGGAGCCGTGGCGGCGGCCGAGGCCGGAGTCCTTCATGCCGCCCATGGGCGCCTGGGCGCTGCCGTAGGCGGGGGCGTAGCCCTCGTTGATGTTGACGGTGCCGGTGCGCAGGCGGGCGGCGACGGCGTGGCCGCGGCGGGCGTCCTTGGTCCAGACGCTGGAGTTGAGCCCGTACGCGGTGGAGTTGGCCTGCGCGACGGCCTCGTCCTCGTCGGTGAACCGGTAGATGGAGACCACCGGGCCGAACGTTTCCTCGCCGCAGACCGCCATCGGCGCCTCGACGCCGTCGAGGATGGTGGGCTCGTAGAACAGCGGGCCGATGTCGGGGCGGGCGGTGCCGCCCGCGACGAGGGTGGCGCCCTTGGCCACGGCTTCGTCCACGTGCCGCTGGACGGTCTCCAGCTGGCGCTCGCCGACCAGCGAGCCCATGTCCGCGCCGTACGCGAGGGAGGCGCCGAGCCGCATGGCCTTCGTACGGGCGGCGAAGCGCTCGACGAACGCGTCGGCGATCGAGGCGTGGACGTACAGCCGCTCGATGGAGATGCAGAGCTGGCCGGCGGAGGAGAAGCAGGCGCGGACGGCGCCCGCGGCGGCCTTCTCGATGTCGGCGTCGTGCAGCACGAGCATGGCGTTCTTGCCGCCGAGCTCGAGCGAGACCCCGACGAGGCGGGCGGCCGCGCCCTGGGCGACCTCGCGGCCGGTGCGGGTGGAGCCGGTGAAGGAGACGTAGTCGGCGTGCCGGACCACCTCGGGGCCGACGACGGGTCCGTCGCCGAGGACGATCTGGAAGACCTCGGCGGGCAGTCCGGCCTCGATCAGCAGGTCACGGGCCCACAGGGCGGTGAGCGCGGTCTCGGTGTCGGGCTTCATGACGACGGCGTTGCCGGAGACGAAGGCGGGCAGCGCGTCGCCGACGGACAGCTCGAGGGGGTAGTTCCAAGGGGCGATCTGGCCGACGACCCCGCGCGGCTGGCGCAGCTCGGTGACCTTCGTGAGGGTGGGCATGGCGCCCGTGTGGCCCTTGGGGCGCAGGTACCCGGGGGCCTTGCGCCCGTAGTGGCGGGCCGAGACGGCGACCGCCTGGACCTCCTCGTGGGCGTGCAGGCGGGCCTTGCCGGTCTCCAGCTGGATCAGGTCGAGGACCTCGGCCTGCCGGTCCAGGACCAGGTCGTGGAAGCGCAGGAGCACGGCCGCCCGCTTGGCGACGGGGACGGCCGCCCAGGCGCTCTGGGCGGCGCGGGCCCGGTCGAAGGCCTCGGCCACGTCCTCGGGGGTGGCCTCGGGGAGCTCCGCCAGCCGGTCCCCGGTGAACGGGGTGTGGTTGGCGGTGCGCCCGGAGCCGAGCACTCCGCGGGTCAGCCGGGCGACCAGGTCGGGGGTCACCACGTCGGCGGCGGTGCGGGCACCGGCCGGGGCCGGGGCGACCGGATTGGTGGGTGCCGGTGCGGTGCGGAGGGGGGCCGGGGCCTGCGAGTCCGTCATGCCGGTGAGCGTATTGCGCCGGACAGCCTTTGGGTACCCGCCGGTAACCGGATTTTGCCATTTCCGCCAGTGATCGCTGGCAGAGTAGCGGGATCAGGGCTTCTTGGCAGGCGGTTCCCAGCCGCTGAGCACGATGTCGAACTGCTGCTCGGTCGTGGCCCAGTCGGCGACCGGGCTCGACATGTAGATGGCGTACTCCGTGCCGTCCGGGGCGACGTACATCTGCTCCTTGGCCCTGCGCGGACCGGGGTGGTTCTGCTTCTCCGTCCAGCTGAAGTCCCAGAGCGCGGCCCGGGTGCTGTCCCGGAACGTGTTCTGGTTCAGCCGCACCTTCTTGTAGTCGGTCCGCTTCGCCACCTGCTTCTCCAGGTCGAGCAGGTGCGCGTACGGGTCCTGGTAGTCCGGGGTGGAATCGGAGGCGATCCGGATGAAGTGCTTTCCGTCGTCCGGCGTGTAGTCGATCTGATCGCCGTTCGCCTTGCGCGTCCAGCCCTCCGGGACGAACAGGGTGAAGCCGGCGATGGGGTCGGTGACCTCCTTGTAGCCCGCCGGAGGGGCGTCCTCGTCGCCGTCCTGCTGGTCGGAGGCGCTCGCGTTCTTGTCGGAGCCGCCGCCCCCATCCGTGTCCCCGACGAACTTCAGTACTCCGAACACGGCGCCGCCGCCGACCAGCGCCGCCACGAGGGCGACGGCCGCGGCCCGCTTGATCCGGCCCGTGGCCGGGCTCCCCGCTGCGGGAGCGGGTCCGGCCTGTTCGGGCAGGGCCGTCGTACGTCCCTGATCGGGCGCCGGGCCGGTGGGCGGGACGGGCTCGGTCGCGGCGCCGGTGCCGGGCTCCTGGGCGTCGGTGAGTTCCTCCGGAGTCACCGCGCGGGTGGGCACGTACGCGTGCGCCGCCTTCGGCTCCCGGCCCTCCATCGCCTCGATCAGCATCCGCTCGGTCTCCTGGGCCGAGGGCCGCTCGTCCGGGTCCTTGCGCAGCAGGGCGGTGATGACCGGCCCCAGGGCCCCCGACTGCCGCAGCGCCGGCGGCTCGTCGTTGACCACGGCCTGCAGGCTCGAGATGGGCGAGGTACGGCGGAAGGGCGAACGGGCCTCGACGGCCGTGTACAGGGTCGCGCCCAGCGACCACAGGTCGGAGGCCGTGCCGGGGGTGCCGCCGGTGACCCGCTCCGGGGCCAGGTAGTCGATGGAGCCCACGATCTCGCCGGTCCGCGTGATGGAGGAGTCTCCCTCGATCGCGGCGATCCCGAAGTCCGTGAGCAGGACCCGCCCGTCCTTGGCGAGCAGCACGTTGCCGGGCTTCACGTCCCGGTGCAGGACGCCGACCGCGTGCGCGGCGCGCAGCGCGCCCAGTACGTGCAGCCCGATCCGGGCCGCCTCGTTGGGCTCGATCCGGCCGGCCGCCTTGGCCGCGTCCGCGAGGGAGGGGCCGTCGATGTACTCCATGACGATCCACGGCCGGTCGTCGTGCTCCAGCACGTCGTGGACGACGACGACCGCCGGGTGCTGGATCCTGGCCGCGGCCCGGGCCTCTTTCTGCGTCCGGGCGTGCAGGACCTCCCGGTCGGCCTGGGCGACGTACAGACCCGCCGTCAGTTCCTTGACGGCGACGGTCCTGTGCAGCAGCTCGTCATGCGCGCGCCACACCTTGCCCATGCCGCCGCTGCCGATGGGCTCCACGAGCCGGTACCGGCCAGCGAGCACCGCGCCCGCACCTGTCTGCTGTTCCACGAAACCCCGCCACTCTGTGCACTTCGGGCCAGATTACGGAGCCCTCGGGGCTGCTGGAACCGTGAAGGCGCGGTTCCGGCAGCACTGTGACGCAATCGCCGTACTGAGTCACCGTCAGTCGGCCTCAGCCACCGGATTTGTAACTCCCCGTGGCCTTTTCGAAGACCTCGGTGACCTTGCCCTCCCCGTCCTGCGGACCGGTGACCATGACGACGTGGTAGCTGCCGCCGAGCGCCACGACGAAATTCCGGGCGACGACGCTGCGGCCGTTGCCGTCGATCCACGTGTACCGGCCGGTGACGCGGAGCTGGTTGCCGACCTTCGTGGTCTTGACGTCGCCGCCGCTGGCCCAGGTGGAGGACCGGTACGGGGCCAGCTCCGGCTCCTTGTCCTTCTGGTACGTCGCCGGGTCCGGATTGCCGTCGACCTTGTCGCGGCCGGGGACGACCGTCAGGACGTACTCCCCGTCGGTGTAGCGGACCTGCCCGGCCTCGTTCACGCCGCGCCGCTCCCAGCCGCCCGGGACGGCGATCTCGAAGTGCTCGGGGTCCTGCTGGGTGCTGTAGCCGGGCGGGGCGGGGGCGGGGGCCCCGGTCTGCGGGGTCTGGGGCGTCTGACTCTGCTTCGGCGAGGGCGGGGCGGAGGGGGACGGCGACGGAGACTGCTGCGCCACGGGGGTCTTGTCGTCGGCATCCCCCTGGCCCCCGTCCCTGGGCAGGAAGAGCATGGCGTAGGCCACGGTCCCGGCGAGCAGGGCGAGGATGCCGACGAGCAGGATCCGCCCCAGCGAGCGCGGCTTGCGGGAGGGGGCGGGGTTGCGGTGCCGGCCGTGCAGGTCGCCCCGCCGGCGTACGACGGGCAGCCGCGCGGGATCCGGCTCCGGCATCGGGAGCGCGCCGAGGCCGCCGTCCGGCTCGGGGGCGGACCGTACGAGCGAGCGCAGCCAGCCGCGGAGCTCCTCGAAGTCGGGGCGCTCGGTGGGGTCCTGGCGCAGCAGCGACTCCACGACCGGGCGCAGCGGGCCGCACTCCTCGGCGAAGGCGGGGGACTCGGCGCAGACCATCTCGACGAGCTCGGTGACGCTGTCCTCGGGGTACGGGGCATGGCCCTGGACGGCGCGGTACAGCAGCGCGCCGAGCGCCCAGAGGTCGGTGGCGGGCCCGACGGGGGCGGCCAGCTGCCAGGGCCCGGTGACGGGCCCGGCCTGCTCGGGGGCCCACCGCTCGGTGACGGCCCCGACGACGGCCATCCGCGTCTGCCGCGCCCGCTCGGCATCCAGGCCACTCCGAATCCCCGCACCGCCCCAACCCCCGTCGTGGCCGGGCCGACTGGGCCGGCTGGCCTGACTGGGCCGGCTGGGCCGGCTGGGCCGGAGCAGGGCGGCCGACTCGCCGGGGAGCATGTACGAGCCCGTGTCCGGGCCCTCGGACCCGTTCTGCCGAACGGGGCCGGGCTCGCCCGGGGGCAGGTACGAGGCCATGTCCGGGCCCTCGGCCCCCTGCGGCGAGGCCGGGGGCGGGGGGTCGGCCTGGTGGTATCCCTGGGGCAGGGCGAGTTGGGCGGGCAGCACGGGACGGGGCGGCGCCGGGTCGGGCTGCGTCTCGGGCTCGGGCTGCGTCTCGGGCTCCGGCTCCGGCTCCGGCTCCGGCTGCTCGGCGGGCGGAAGGGCGGCCTGCCGGCGCGGGGTGGCCCCGTGCCACGGCGCGCTCGTACCGCTCTCCGGGCCGCCGTACGGGTACGAGTACCCCTGCGGCAGGTTCGACCCCTGCGGCCTCGGCTCCGGCGCGGGCTCGGATCCGCCCTTGCGCTGCTCGGTGACCCGCGCGGCGGCGGCCTGTGCCCCTGCCCTGTACGCGGCGATGGCCCCGGCGCGGGCGGCCGCCTTGAGGTCGGGCCGCTCCTCGGTCGCCGCGGGGGTGATGTGGTCGGAGTACCGCGGTCCGGTGTCGTAGCCGGGCGCCACGAGGGGGGCGTAACCGCCCGCGCCCGGACCGGCATCCCGCCCGCCGCCCGCCGACCCGTCCGGGTCCCTGCCCTGGGGCCCCCGTACGGCAAGTCCCGCACCGGGCGGCGCCCCCCGGTCCTGCTCCCCGCCAGGGTTCGGTGCCGTGCCCCGGCCCGGGCCGGCGGCCAAGACGTCCGTGCCCGGCTCCGGTGACGCCGGGGGCGGTGCAATCCGGGCCTGGGCCGCGGGGGACTTGACCCAGCCCCGGGGCGGGGCAGGGGGCGGCGGCGCGGCGGGCGGGGCCCAGGCGCCGGATCCGCCGGGGTTCGGCGGGACCGGGTCGTAGCCGCACAGGGCGTCCTCGGCGGCACCCGCCGCCAGCCCCGTCAGCACGACCCTCCCGTCCTCGCATATCAACACGGTCCGGACCGTGATGTTCCGGTGCGTCCAGCCATGCGCGTGCAGCACCCGCAACGCAGTGAGCACGTCCGCAGCGACCTCCGCCGCCCGGTACGGGCTCAGCGGCTCATCGGCGATGAGCGCGGCCAGCGGACGCGCCGGCACCAACTCGCTCACTATCCACAGCGACCCGCCCTCGGCGAACACGTCGAAGACCTGGTCCAGCCGCGGATGGTCCGGCACGGACGCGGCCGCCTGCGCGGCGGCGATGGCTCTGCGCACGGCCGGCAGATCCCCCGGCGCCCGGCGCCCGGCCGCCACCGGGGCCCGGGCCCCGGCCCCGGCCGCCGCATCCCCGTCCAGTAACTCGGCATCCACGAGTTCCGGCAACGGCACCTGCCGTACCAGGACTTCCTGCCCGCTGCGCGTGTCGAAGGCGCGGGTCTCGACCAGCTCGTACTCGTCCGACGGCGGGAGCGGCAGACGGTAGCGGTCGGCCAGGATCCGGCCCGCGTAGTCCTCCACTTCGCCTCCCCCGAGTGCTGGGGGCGCACGTGTCCCATGGCCCCGCTGCCACGATACGTCGCGCAGGGCGCCCGCGTCCCGGGCCTGGAAAGGCTCGTGGCGAGCGGCTGCTCAGCCGAGCGGCTGGAAGGTCTGGAACGCCGTGTTGCGCATCGTCGTGCACTCCGCGCCGTCCCACTGGTCCGCCGCGCAGCTGATCATGATGGCGTAGCCGTTCTTCGCGTCCACCTTGAAACCACGGTTGAGCACCCGGACCTTGATGCCGTTCTGCTCCCGCTCAAACTCCCAGTCGGCGACGGTCGGGTAGCCGTTGTACTCCGTCGCGTCGATCCGGATCGTCCGGTAGTTCGTGCTGGAGCTCGCCGTTCCGGCGACCGCCTCCGCCCATGCGGCGCGGGCGTCGTTGCCGGGGCTGGAGGTGTGGTCGACCTGGATGCGCGGGAAGCCGCCGTCGCGGCTGTATATCGCGCCGGAGTTCTTGCCGGCTATGCCCGTCACGTGGAAGCCCGAGGGCATCACCATGGAGAAGTGGAACCCAGGGTCCGTCACCTTGGCGTAGCCCTCGGGGAGTACGCCTCCGGGACCGCCCGGCGAGGCGCCCTGACCCTGGCTCTGCCCCTGGCCCTGACTCTGGCCCTGCTGGCCGCCCGGGGACTGCCCCTGGCTGGGCTCGGTGCCGCCGGTGCCGGTGCCGGTGGTGCCGCCGCTGCCGCCCTTGCCCGCGGTGGCGTTGGTCTCGCCGGTCTTGGCGGACGCGCTGGGGTTCGGCGTGCCGGAAGCCGTCGCACCCGGACCGCCCTTGCCCTCTTCCTTCTTCTTGCCGGACGGGTCGTCACCGATGAACGCGTACGCGATCAGGGATCCGATGACGGCGAGCGCGACGACCACGCCCGCTATCGCGAGGGCGATGGTGCGGCGGGACATGACGTCGGTGAGGGGCGCCGCGACCGGCGAGCGCTTGCCCGTCGCCGGGGGCTCGGCCGCCGAGGCAGCCGTCGTCGCCGCTGCGGCTGCCGCGGCCTTGCGGGTCGCCTTCAGCGCAGCGCGGGCCCGGTCGCGCTGCTCGCGCTCGAGCCGCTCGCGCTCCTTCTTCTCCGCCTTCTCGGCGGCCCTTTCGGCGGTGACCTTGGCCGCGGCCTCCTTGGCGTCGGCCAGCGAGATCTGCCGGGTTTCCTCGACGGCCGGGGCAAGGACCGGGGCGGGGGCGGGCTCCGGCGCGTTGACGACGGCGGTGAGCATCGCCCGGGCGCGCGCGTCGTCGAGGCGGCGGGCCGGGTCCTTGGCCAGCAGGCCGTAGATGACCTCGGTCAGCGGACCCGCGTTCTTGGGCGGATCCACCGGCTCGGTCATCACGGCGGTGAGGGTGGCGAGCGCGGACCCCTTGTCGTACGGGGGCACCCCCTCGACGGCGGCGTAGAGCAGTCCGCCGAGGGACCACATGTCGGCGGGCGGGCCGGGCTTCTGGCCGCGGGCGCGCTCGGGGGAGATGTACGAGGGGGCGCCGACGAGCATGCCGGTGGAGGTGACGGAGGGGTCGCCCTCGACCTGGGCGATGCCGAAGTCGGTGAGGACGACGCGGCCGGTGCGGGCGATGAGCACGTTGGACGGCTTCACGTCCCGGTGCAGGATGCCCTGGCCGTGCGCGGCGCGGAGCACGTCGAGCACGGCGAGGCCGACCTCGGCGGCGCGGTGCGGGGTCAGCGGGCCCTGTTCACGGATGAACTCGGCCAGCGAGGGGCCCTCGATGAGCTCCATGACGATCCACGGGCGCTCGTCCTCGTCCACGACGTCGAAGACGGTGACGGCGCCGCCGCTGCGGATCCGGGCGATCGCCTTGGCTTCGCGCAGGGTGCGGGTGATGAGGCGGCGCTTCTCGTCCTCGTCGACTCCGGTGCTGAAGCGGAGTTCCTTGACGGCGACCGTCCGGCCGAGGGTCTCGTCCTCGGCGCGCCACACGGTGCCCATGCCGCCCTTGCCGAGGACTTCGCGCAGCCGGTAGCGGCGCGCGAGCAGCCGGCCCTCGGCTCCCGCGCCCTCAGCGGCCTTGGCGGCAGCCGCCTTGACCGCGGCCGCAACGGCATCGGCCTTCTCGACGACGGAATTCCCCGCGGCCACAGGCTTCGCCGCAGCAGGCCTCTTGTCCTCGGCCTCGGCAGACGCCGCCGCAGCCTTGCCCAGGTCCGGCTTCCCGCCCTCGGTGACACCGGCGGCAGCCGCAGGCTTGCCCAGGTCGGCCTTGGCCGCAGCAGGTTCCTCGCCCGCCGGCTCCGCCGGCTCGGCAGACGCCACGGCAGGCTTCGCGTCCTCGGCCGCGCCGCCACCGGCCCCGCCCGGGGCCGGCTTCCCGGCCTCGGCGGCACCAGCCGCAGCCTCCGCCGGCTCTGCGGCACCGGACGCAGGCTTGCCCGCGTCCGGCTTCGCCGCAGGCGGGACGGCAGGCTTCGCAGCGTCAGGCTTCGCAGCCTGCGGTGCGCCAGGCTTCGCCGTAGGCGACTTCGGCTCCGCCGACACAGGCTTCGCCCGGTCCTGCTTCGCCGCAGGCGACTCGGCGGGCGACTCGGTGTGCTCCGGCTTCGACATGCGTCCCCTCTGCGATCGTGCCGCCTGCTCAGGCTGCTCCGGCAGCCTCCGGGGTCCCCGGTGGCCCGCCCCGGGAGAACCCGTGCGGTAACCCGCCCCGGCAGAACCCTCATTGTTCCTCACTCCGCAACGGACGGGCGCCCCGGGTCCGCGGTTCCCCCCTCCGCATCCCGGAGTTACAACGGAACGATGTCGGGAGCCCCCAACCGCGCCGCATCCGCCGTCTGGTCGTCCGGCTGACGCTGCGATTCCCGTTCCGCCTGTACCCGCTTCTCGTAGTGTTCCACTTCCTTCTCGGTCTGCTGCTTGTCCCACCCCAGGACCGGAGCCATCAGCTCCGCGCACTCCCTCGCCGACCGCGTCCCACGGTCGAACGTCTCGATCGAGATCCGCGTCCGCCGCGTCAGCACGTCGTCCAGGTGCCGCGCCCCCTCGTGCGAGGCCGCGTAGACCACCTCCGCCCGCAGGTAGTCGTCCGCCCCGCCCAGCGGCTGCCCCAGCCCGGGGTCCGCCGCGATCAGGTCCAGCAGTTCTTCCGTCATCGAGCCGTACCGGTTCAACAGGTGCTCCACCCGCACCACATGAAGGCCCGTCCGGGCCGCCATCCGGGCCCGCCCGTTCCACAGCGCCCGGTACCCCTCCGCCCCCACCAGCGGCACGTCCTCCGTCACGCATTCCGCGACCCGCTGGTCCAGCCCGTGCACCGCCTCGTCCACGGCGTCCTTCGCCATGACCCGGTACGTCGTGTACTTGCCGCCCGCGACCACCACCAGCCCCGGTACGGGATGGGCCACCGTGTGCTCGCGCGAGAGCTTGCTCGTCGCGTCCGACTCCCCGGCCAGCAGCGGCCGCAGGCCCGCGTACACCCCCTGCACGTCGTCGCGCGTCAGCGGCACCGCCAGCACCGAGTTCACGTGGTCCAGCAGGTAGTCGATGTCCGCGCTGGACGCCGCCGGATGCGCCTTGTCCAGGTCCCAGTCCGTGTCCGTCGTCCCCACGATCCAGCTCCGCCCCCACGGGATCACGAACAGGACCGACTTCTCCGTCCGGAGGATCAGGCCCGTCGAGGAGTGGATCCGGTCCTTCGGGACGACCAGGTGGATGCCCTTCGACGCCCGGACGTGGAACTGCCCCCGCTCCCCGATCAGAGCCTGCGTGTCGTCCGTCCACACCCCCGTCGCGTTCACGATCTGCCGCGCGCGGATCTCGTACTCCCCGCCGCCCTCCACGTCCTGCACCCTCGCCCCGACGACCCGCTCCCCCTCGCGCAGGAAGCCGACCACCCTCGCCCGATTGGCGCACTGCGCCCCGTATGCCGCGGCCGTCCGGACCAGCGTGGCCACGTACCGCGCATCGTCCATCTGGGCGTCGTAGTACTGCAGGGCCCCCACCAGCGCGTCCTTGCGCAGCGCCGGCGCGACCCGCAGCGCGCGCCCCCGCGACAGGTGCCGGTGCAACGGCAGCCCCCGCCCGTGCCCGCTGGACACCGACATCGCGTCGTACAGCGCGACGCCCGATCCGGCGTAGAACCGCTCCCAGCCCTTGTGCTGGAGCGGATACAGGAACGGCACGGGCTTGACCAGGTGCGGGGCCAGCCGCTCCAGCAGCAGGCCGCGCTCCTTGAGGGCCTCCCGTACGAGGGCGAAGTCCAGCATCTCCAGGTACCGCAGACCGCCGTGGATCAGCTTGCTCGACCGGCTGGAGGTGCCGGACGCCCAGTCCCGGGCCTCCACCAGCCCCGTCGAGAGGCCTCTGGTCGCGGCGTCGAGGGCGGTGCCGGCGCCCACCACGCCCGCGCCCACCACCAGCACGTCCAGTTCCCGCTCGGCCATCCGGGCGAGCGCCTCTTCGCGCTGGACCGGCCCCAGTGTCGCTGTCCTCACGGCTGCCTCCCGTTCGGTGCGGGTGTTCCCCGCTCGGTGCGGGTGATCCCGCTCACATCCCCCGCCCTCGATTCTGACCCGCCGCACCCACATCAGCCACCGCCTGTGGACAACACAACGGCGACCATCACCCCGTAATACGACACATCGGTCATATATACGCCTAGTCTGACATCGCGCCAGCTCCACACCTGGACCCGCACGGTCCACAGGACTTGCGCACCCAGCCCCCTCATGCATGCCAGGGAAGGGACGGCACCCCATGCCCGCAGATCTGGCCGTCATCGGACTCGGCCACCTCGGCCTCCCGCTGGCCCAGGCGGCCGTCGCCGCCGGAATCGAGACGGTCGGCTACGACAGCGGTCCGGCCACGGACTCCACCCTCACCGCCGCCGAGGTCCGCCGCATGTCGGCCGCCGGCTTCCGGGTCACCACCAACCCCGCCGAACTCGGCAGGGTCCGCACCGCCGTCATCTGCGCCCCCACCCAGCTCGGCGCCGACCGCGCGCTCGACCTCTCCGCCGTCGGCGAGGCGGGCCGCACGCTCGCCGCCCGGCTGCGCCCGCACACCACCGTCATCCTCGAGTCCGCCGCCCACCCGGGCGTCACCGAGGACTACCTGCGCCCGATCCTCGAGACCGGCTCCGGACTGCGCGCGGGCCGGGACTTCCACCTGGCCTACTCCCCCAGCCGCCTCGACCCGGGCAACCGCACCCACGGCATCGCCAACACCCCCAAGGTGATCGGCGGCCTCACCCCCGCCTGCACCGAGTCCGCGCACGCCTTCTACGCCCGTCTCACCGAGAAGGTGGTCCGCGCGCGCGGCCTGCGCGAGGCCGAGACCGTACAGCTCCTGGAGACCAACTACCGGCACGTCAACATCGCCCTCATGAACGAGATGGCGGTGCTCTGCCACGACCTCGGCGTCGACCTGTGGGACGTCATCCGCTGCGCCGAGACCAAGCCGTACGGATTCCAGGCGTTCCGGCCCGGCCCGGGGGTCGGCGGCCACGGTGTCCCCCTCGACCCCAACTACCTCCCCCACACCACCCGCACCCCGGGCCACCCCCTGCGCATGGTCGGGCTGGCGCAGGAGATCAACGGCCGGATGCCCCAGTACGTCATCCAGCGTTCCGCCACCCTGCTGAACGAGCACGGGAAATCGGCCCGCGGGGCCCGGGTCCTGCTGCTCGGCGTCACGTACAAGCCCGATCTGGGCGACCAGGAGGGCTCACCGGCCTGCGAGATCGCCAGCCGGCTCCTCGACCTCGGCGCGCTGATCAGCTACCACGACCCGTACATCGCCGGATGGCGCGTCAGGGACCAGCCCGTCCCCCGCGCCGAATCGTTGTACGAGGCCGCCGCGAACGCCGATCTGACGATCCTGCTCCAGCACCACCGCACGTACGACCTCCAAGGTCTGGCGGTGAAGGCACAGTTGCTTCTGGACACCCGCGGCGCCAGCCCGGCGGGCGCGGCACACCGGCTCTGACCACGCCGCAAATCCCCTCTGCGGATGCCGGATCCGGCTGCTAGCCTGCGGCGACTTATCTCGCACATACGTCCGCAGCGCCCCGTGCCTCCTGCACCCGCCCACACGTATGCCCGAATCCCTGGGGGGGATTTCTCCATGAGCCAGCACATCCAGCCGCCCGCGCCCGACTCCGCGACCCCGGCCGTCCCGTACCCGGCCGAGCCCGCCCGGACCGGCAACATCGGCCTCGGCATCGCCGCGGCCCTGGTCGCCGCACTGGTCGCGGCCGCCGCGTACGGCGGGATCATGAACGCGATCGACCGCCAGATCGGCTACGCGGCGGTCGGCGTCGGCATCCTGGTCGGCTTTGCCGCCGGAAAGCTCGGCGGCAAGAACCCCGTGCTCCCCGTGGTCGGCGCGATCCTCTCGCTCGGCGCCGTCTACCTCGGCCAGCTGTTCTACATCGCGCTGAAGCTGGCCGACTACGGCAACGTCGGCGTCGGCGACGTCCTGAGCCACGCGGGCGTCAGCGGTCTCAACGACATCTGGCAGGAGGGCGCCGAGGCGATGGACTACGTCTTCCTCGTCATCGGCGGCTTCGTCGCCTTCGGCACCGCCAAGAAGATCAGCGACTGATCCAAGGGCGGCTCTGAGCAGGCACGTTCGGCAGAAATCCCTGTTGACGGCCCGTCCGGCGGTCATATGATCCGCACGTGCCCGCTCACCCCCGGCTCGGCCGTTCCCGTGGGGCTACACCGGCGGCTCCGACCACGAGGCCGAGTTCAGCCGCCACCGCATGACCGCCCTGGCCAAGGGCTGAGGGGGACATCATGGACACGACCGACGCCGACGGCATCACCACCACCACCGTGGACGGCATCCGCACCGTCCTCGCCCCCCGTTCGGGGCTCCTCACCGCCGGGCTCCTCTTCCGCGTCGGACGCGCCGACGAGACCCTCGCCACCAGCGGCATCACCCATCTGGTCGAGCACCTCGCCCTGCACCGGCACGGCCTCGGCGACGTGCACCACAACGGCGCCACCGCCGCCGCGCACACCGAGTTCCACGTCACGGGCACTCCCGCCGACGTGGTCGAGTACCTCAACGGCGTGTGCGCGGCGCTGCGCGACCTCCCGATGGAACGGCTGGAGACCGAGAAGGAGATCCTGCGCACCGAGGCCGCCGGCAAGAGTCACGGCCCGGCCCACGCCGCCACCCTGTGGCGCTACGGCTCCCGCTCGTACGGACTCACCGGCTACGCCGAGACGGGCCTGTACCGCCTGACCGCGGACGATGTCCGCGCATGGGTGCAGACCCGGTTCACCGCCCGGAACGCCGTCCTGTGGATCACCGGCGACACCGTCCCCGAGGGCCTCGACCTCACGCTCCCGAGCGGCGAGTGGCACCCGGCCCCGGCGGCCACCTCCGCGCTGCCCGCCACCCCCGCCTGCTTCCGGGGCGACGACCGCGGCGTCGTCCTGACCGCGGTCGTGCCCCGTTCCACCGAAGCGGGCCTGTTCGCCGAGGTCCTGGGCAAGGAGCTGTTCCGCGAGCTGCGCCAGAAGGGCGGCTACTCCTCCACCGCGACCGGCGACTACTCCCCGCGCGACGCCGACTCCGCGACCGTCACCGCGTACGCCGACGCCCTCCCGCAGAAGCAGGACGCCCTGGTCGGTGCCTTCGTCGACGTCTTCGCGAAGCTCCGGGCCGGCCGGATCGAACAGGCCGACCTGGACTCCGTACGAGCATCCGCGCTGGCGCAGTTCGACGCGCCGGAGCTCGCCGGCTGCATGCTCCCCGGGCATGCCGTGAACCTGCTGCTGGGCCACCGCAACCTCACCGTCGCCGAGGCGAAGGCCGAGATCGAGGCGGTCACCGTCGCCGACCTGCACCGGGTCGCCCTCGCCGTGTGGGACGACGCCCTGATGCAGGTGCCCGGCCGGGGCGCGGACCGGGCCGGCCTGGCGGCCGCACCCACCGATTCCCCGGAGCTCGTCAGCGGCAGGCGCCACCCGGCGGTGGCGGACACGGGCGTCTTCCTGCGTCTGGCGGACGACGGCGTCAGCCGGGTCTCGCCGGGCCAGCGGGTCACCGTCCGCTACGCCGAATGCTCCCTGATGCAGGTCTACCCGGACGGCGCCCGCCACCTGGTAGGCCACGACGGGTTCACCGTCACCGTCGAGCCGACCCTCTACCACCGGATCACCCCTGCCGAACTGGCGGCGATCGACGCGGCCGTCCCGCCCGCGGTGGTGGTCGCGATGCCGCCCCGTCACCCGTCGCGGATCCCGCAGCCGGCCGCGCCCGGCCCTGTGGCCGCGCCCGCCGTGCGCTCCGTCTGGTTCACCGCGCTGCTGTGGGTGCTCGGTGTGCCCGGGCTGCTCATCGGCGGGTCGGTGCTCCTGCTGGGCATCGCCCTGGGTGACGATCACGACCAGATACCCCAGGGCACCGCGCAGGACCTGCTCAAGTGGCTGATCTTCGCGGGCGTCTTCCTGATCCCGTGGGGCGTCTGCCTGGATCGCCGGATCAAGGGCAAGAACTGACCGGCCGGACGCCGAAGGGCCGGCTCCCCCTCCGGGGAGCCGGCCCTTCGCGTGCGTGCGTGGGGGTCAGCGGCGGTGCTGCGAGTCCGCGACCGTGACCTCGACCCGCTGGAACTCCTTGAGCTCGCTGTAGCCGGTGGTGGCCATCGAGCGGCGCAGCGCGCCGAAGATGTTCATCGAGCCGTCCGAGATGTGCGACGGGCCGGTGAGGATCTCCTCGGTGGTGCCGACCGTGCCCAGGTCGACCTTCTTGCCGCGCGGCACGTCCTCGTGGACGGCCTCCATGCCCCAGTGGTGGCCCTTGCCGGGCGCGTCGGTGGCGCGGGCCAGCGGGGAGCCCATCATCACGGCGTCGGCGCCGCAGGCGACGGCCTTCGGGATGTCGCCGGACCAGCCCACGCCGCCGTCGGCGATGACGTGCACGTAGCGGCCGCCGGACTCGTCCATGTAGTCGCGGCGCGCCGCGGCCACGTCCGCGACGGCGGTGGCCATCGGGACCTGGATGCCGAGCACGTTGCGCGTGGTGTGCGCGGCGCCGCCGCCGAAGCCGACCAGGACGCCCGCGGCGCCGGTGCGCATCAGGTGCAGGGCCGCGGTGTACGTGGCGCAGCCGCCGACGATGACCGGGACGTCGAGCTCGTAGATGAACTGCTTCAGGTTCAGCGGCTCGGCGGCGCCGGAGACGTGCTCCGCCGACACGGTGGTGCCGCGGATCACGAAGATGTCCACACCGGCGTCGACGACGGCCTTGGAGAACTCGGCGGTGCGCTGTGGGGAGAGCGCGGCGGCGGTGACGACACCGGAGTCGCGGACCTCCTTGATGCGCTGCCGGATCAGGTCCGCCTGGATCGGGGCGGAGTAGATCTCCTGGAGACGACGGGTCGCGGACTCCTCGTCCAGCTCCGTGATCTCGTCGAGCAGCGGCTGCGGGTCCTCGTACCGGGTCCACAGGCCTTCGAGGTTCAGCACGCCGAGGCCGCCGAGCTCGCCGATGCGGATGGCGGTCTGCGGGGAGACGACCGAGTCCATGGGGGCGGCGAGGAACGGGAGCTCGAAGCGGTAGGCGTCGATCTGCCAGGCGATCGAGACCTCCTTCGGGTCCCGCGTCCGCCGGCTCGGGACGATGGCGATGTCGTCGAACGCGTACGCCCTGCGGCCGCGCTTGCCGCGCCCGATCTCGATCTCAGTCACGTGTGGTGGCCTTTCCTCTGGGTCTGCCCGTCCAGTATCCCCGAACCCCGGCACGTCGCGTTCCGGTGACCGCTGTACGGACGCATGCGCCGGGCACGCCGGAGGGGCGGACCCGTGCGGGCCCGCCCCTCCGGTGCAGCTCGGATCAGCCCTTGCGGCTGTAGTTCGGAGCCTCGACCGTCATCTGGATGTCGTGCGGGTGGCTCTCCTTGAGGCCCGCCGAGGTGATGCGGACGAAGCGGCCGCGGTCCTGCAGCTCCGGCACCGTACGGCCGCCGACGTAGAACATCGACTGGCGCAGGCCGCCGACGAGCTGGTGCACGACCGCGGAGAGCGGGCCGCGGTACGGGACCTGGCCCTCGATGCCCTCGGGGATGAGCTTGTCGTCGCCGCCCACGCCCTCCTGGAAGTAGCGGTCCTTGGAGAAGGAGCGCTGGTCGCCGCGGGACTGCATCGCGCCGAGCGAGCCCATGCCGCGGTACGACTTGAACTGCTTGCCGTTGATGAAGAGCAGCTCGCCCGGGGACTCCTCGCAGCCCGCGAGCAGCGAGCCGAGCATCACCGTGTCGGCGCCCGCGACGAGCGCCTTCGCGATGTCGCCGGAGTACTGCAGGCCGCCGTCGCCGATGACCGGGACGCCGGCCGCCTTCGCGGCGAGCGAGGCCTCGTAGATGGCGGTGACCTGCGGGACGCCGATGCCGGCGACGACGCGGGTGGTGCAGATGGAGCCGGGGCCCACGCCGACCTTGATGCCGTCGCAGCCGGCGTCGATCAGCGCCTGGGCGCCGTCGCGGGTGGCGACGTTGCCGCCGATGACGTCGACGGAGGAGTTCGACTTGATCTTGGCGACCATGTCGCCGACCAGGCGGGAGTGGCCGTGGGCGGTGTCGACGACGATGAAGTCGGCGCCCGCCTCGATCAGGGCCTGGGCGCGGTCGTACGCGTCGCCGGCGACGCCGACCGCGGCGCCGACCAGGAGGCGGCCGCCCTTGTCCTTGGCGGCGTTCGGGTACTTCTCGGCCTTGACGAAGTCCTTGACCGTGATGAGGCCCTTGAGGATGCCCGCGTCGTCGACCAGCGGAAGCTTCTCGATCTTGTGGCGGCGCAGCAGCTCCATGGCGTCGACGCCGGAGATGCCGACCTTGCCCGTGACCAGCGGCATCGGGGTCATGACCTCGCGCACCTGGCGGCTGCGGTCCGACTCGAAGGCCATGTCGCGGTTGGTGACGATGCCGAGCAGCTTGCCCGCCGGGTCGGTGACCGGGACGCCGGAGATGCGGAACTTCGCGCAGAGCTCGTCGGCCTCGCGCAGGGTCGCGTCGGGGTGCACCGTGATCGGGTCGGTGACCATGCCGGACTCGGAGCGCTTCACCAGGTCGACCTGGTTCGCCTGGTCGGCGATCGACAGGTTGCGGTGCAGTACGCCGACGCCGCCCTGGCGGGCCATCGCGATGGCCATGCGGGCCTCGGTGACCTTGTCCATGGCGGCGGACAGCAGCGGAACGTTGACGCGCACGTTCCGGGAGATGAGGGAGGAGGTGTCGATCTCGTCCGGCGCCATGTCGGACGAGCCCGGCAGCAGCAGGACATCGTCATAGGTGAGGCCGAGTGTGGCGAATTTGTCGGGCACTCCGTCGGCGTTCACAGTCATGACACCTTCCCAATGGTCTTGCTCAGCGCGGATCTCCATGCTAACGGGATCGCGACGCGTCTCATTCCACGAGCCGGGTCAAGCCCAAGTTTCGTGGCTTCCTCCTATTGATCGTCGGCGTATCGACCGTCGACAGGATTCGGCCGGAGCCCGGTTGTTTCCGGGCTACTGCTCGGCGAGCGCGCGCAGCCGGCTGAGCGCACGATGCTGGGCCACCCGCACCGCACCGGGGGACATCCCGAGCATCTGCCCGGTCTCCTCGGCCGTGAGCCCGACCGCCACCCGCAGTACGAGGAGCTCGCGCTGGTTCTCCGGAAGGTTGGCCAGCAGCTTCTTGGCCCAGGCCGCGTCACTGCTCAGCAGCGCCCGCTCCTCCGGCCCCAGCGAGTCGTCCGGCCGCTCGGGCATCTCGTCGGAGGGCACGGCCGTGCTGCCCGGGTGCCGCATGGCGGCCCGCTGCAGGTCGGCGACCTTGTGCGCGGCGATGGCGAAGACGAAGGCCTCGAAGGGGCGGCCGGTGTCCCGGTACCGCGGGAGCGCCATCAGGACGGCGACGCACACCTCCTGCGCCAGGTCCTCCACGAAGTGGCGGGCGTCGCCCGGAAGGCGCGAGAGCCGTGCGCGGCAGTAGCGGATGGCCAGCGGGTGCACGAAGGCGAGCAGGTCGTGCGTCGCCTGCTCGTCGCCCTCCACCGCTCGGCGTACGAGCGCGCTGACAGCCCCGGCGCTACCGCTCTTGGCGGCGCCGGTGGAGCCTGTGGCCGCGGGTGACCCCGGGGCCTCGTCCTCGCGCATCAATCCATGGTGCCTTGGCGCCGGAGCATTCGCGCCGCCACGGCCCGTGTTGTGCGTCGAAGCGTTATGAGCGGGTGCGCCTGAACCCATCACTGCGCCCTCCCCTCCCGCTCGACCGAGTACTCCCCGAGGCCCCATCCCAGAAAATGCGCCACACCTCAAGCATGCGGCATCGCGCGCGAAGCGACACGTCCCCCGGATTGTGCCCCGCCGATCCCCGGGTACGCACCGGGTGCGACGGGACGGAAACAGGCGGGACGGTCCTCCGGACGGACCGTACGGGACACGGGACCGGACAGGACCGGACGGGGCCGGCCGCGGTCGGGCCCGATCGGCGGCACGCGGCGCGCCGCCCCGCCCGCCGGTGGCGGACGGGACCGCTCTCAGCGTCCGGCCTGCGGGCTCGCGGTCAGCGGACCAGGCCCCAGCGGAACCCGAGCGCCACGGCGTGCGCCCGGTCCGAGGCGCCCAGCTTCTTGAACAGCCGGCGGGCGTGCGTCTTGACCGTGTCCTCGGAGAGGAAGAGCTCGCGCCCGATCTCCGCGTTGGACCGGCCGTGGCTCATGCCCTCCAGGACCTGGATCTCGCGCGCGGTGAGCGTGGGCGCGGCGCCCATCTCGGCCGAGCGGAGCCGGCGCGGGGCCAGTCGCCAGGTCGGGTCGGCGAGTGCCTGGGTGACCGTGGCCCGCAGTTCGGCGCGCGAGGCGTCCTTGTGCAGATAGCCCCGGGCGCCGGCGGCGACCGCGAGGGCCACGCCGTCCAGGTCCTCGGCGACCGTCAGCATGATGATGCGGGCGCCCGGATCGGCCGAGAGCAGCCGGCGCACCGTCTCCACACCGCCGAGCCCGGGCATCCGTACATCCATCAGAATCAGGTCGGAGCGGTCGGCACCCCAGCGGCGGAGGACTTCCTCGCCGTTGGCAGCCGTCGTCACACGCTCGACGCCGGGCACGGTGGCAACCGCGCGACGGAGCGCCTCTCGGGCAAGCGGGGAGTCGTCGCAGACGAGGACGGAAGTCATGACCGCCCTCCGCAGCTGCTGATGCGCGTCACCTTGAGCCTCCAGGCTGGTACGTATCGTCACCTGTGCGGTCGATGCCCTCGGACACCTGTCCGGGAACTTCTTGGTTCAACCGCCTTCGCACTCTCAACGATGGTCACTCGAAAGAGTTACGGGTCGGACGGACACCTTCGGCACTCTACGTGAGGAAGCGATCACGACGCGGGTGCCACTCACGGTGTGTCCTCCATCTGGAGCTATGCCCTATTTGGCGGCTTTTCTTCCGTTTGGCAGGTGTCTGAGGCTAGATTCCCAATGAGTCATATTTACATCTACTCCGACAGTAGGTGTGGAGACTTGGACCGTATCCGTCTCAGTACCGGCACCAAGAGGACTACCCATGGCAGATTTCTCCCGCCTCCCCGGACCGAACGCCGACCTCTGGGACTGGCAGCTGCTGGCCGCCTGCCGAGGGGTCGACAGCTCCCTCTTCTTCCACCCGGAGGGCGAGCGGGGCGCGGCGAGGAGTGCGCGCGAGGCCTCGGCTAAAGAGGTCTGCATGAGATGCCCGGTGCGCTCGGAATGCGCCGCGCACGCACTGGCCGTCCGCGAGCCCTACGGGGTGTGGGGCGGGCTCACCGAAGACGAACGCGAAGAGCTCATGGGGCGCGCGCGCCATCGCCTGATCCCCGCATCGAGCACGATCGGCCCCATCCCCCCGCACTGATCCACGGGTTCGCCGAAACGTACGAAGGAACGTTTCTTCGACCCGCACGCGAACCGGAACGCCACGCGTTCGGCCGTATCGCCGTGCCGCCGTACGGTCACGGTCAGCGCGTGGCGGCCCGCTCCAGTTCGGCCAGGGTCGCCGCCACGGCCGGCACCCGCGCCAGGTCGGGCAGGGTCAGCGCCACGACCTCCCGCTCCACGGCCGGTTCCACGGCCACCGTGCTCACGCCCTTGGCCCGTACGGACTCCACCGCGAGCTCCGGCAGCACCGCGACGCCCAGCCCGGCGCCGACCAGGCCGACCACGGCCGGGTAGTCGTCGGTCGCGAAGTCGATGCGCGGGGTGAAGCCCACCTCCTCGCACACCTCCACCAGGTGGCGGCGGCAGCGCGGACAGCCCGCGATCCAGGGCTCGTCGGCGAGGTCCGCCATGCCCACCCGCTCGGCCCCGGCCAGCCGGTGCCCGTCCGGCACCAGCCCGACGAGCCGGTCCGTCAGCAACGGCCGCACGACGAGGTCCTCCCACTCGGCGGCCGATCCGGCGGCCCCGCCGTACCGGAAGGCCAGCGCCAGGTCGCAGTCGCCCTCGCGCAGCATCTCCACGGACCGCGGGGGCTCCGCCTCGACCAGCGAGATCCGCGTACCGGGGTGCTCGGCGCGCATCGCGGCCAGCGCGGTCGGCACCAGCGTGGAGCTCCCGCTGGGGAAGGACACCAGCCGGACCCGGCCCGCGCGCAGCCCGGCGATCGCCGCGACCTCCTCCTCGGCGGCGGTCAGCCCGGCGAGGATCCCGGCGGCGTGCCGCACCAGGGCCGTACCGGCCTGGGTCAGCCGCATCTCGCGGCCGGCCCGGATGAGCAGCGGGGTGCCGGCCGACTGCTCCAGCGCCTTCATCTGCTGGGAGACGGCGGGCTGGGTGCACCCGAGCTCGCGGGCGGCGGCGGAGAAGGACCCGGTGCCGGCCACGGCGCGCAGCACCCGGAGATGACGTGCCTCGATCATCCTCCGAGCATAAGCCCAGCTTTGAGCACAGCGTGAATACTCCCGTGCCCCTTTGAGGAAGCTGGACTACCGTGGTCTCCATGGCCTCCATCGCCCCCCTTGCCCCCATGCACGTCCTCTCCGTGAACCTCGGCCGCGCGACGGCCGTCGACCACACCGACGCGCCGGGCGGATTCACCGGCATCGGCAAGCGCCCCGTCCCCGGTCCGGTCCGGGTGTCCGCCCCGGGGCCCAAGGGCATCGGCGGCAGCGGCCTCGAGGGCGACGCCGTCTGCGACCTGCGCCACCACGGCGGGGACCACCAGGCCGTCTACGCCTACGCGCACGAGGACCTGGACTGGTGGGAGGGCGAGCTGGACCGCGAGCTGCCTGCCGGGCTCTTCGGCGAGAACCTCACCACCTCCGGCCTCGACGTGACCGGCGCGCTGCTCGGGGAGCGCTGGGGGATCGGCGCGGGCCTCGTCCTCGAGGTGGCCTCGGCCCGCATCCCGTGCCGGACCTTCCAGGGTGCCCTCGGCGAGACGGCCTGGGTCAAGCGGTACACGCAGGCCGCGCGGCCGGGTGCGTACCTGCGCGTGGTCCAGGAGGGCGCGGTCTCCCCCGGCGACGCCATCGAGGTCATCCACCGCCCGGACCACGATGTGACGGTGGAGCTCTGGTTCCGGGCCTTCACCACGGACCGGTCACTGCTCCCGCGCACGCTGGCGGCGGGCGAGGCGATGGAGCCGCAGGCGCACGACACGGTCCGCGCGTACATGGAGAAGTACGGGACGCAGGACGGGGAGTAGCCCGGCGAGCAACCCGGCAAGTGGCCCGCGAGCAGGGCGAATGTAGCCGGAAGTAGCGGTTCCGCAGCGGGAAGCGACGACGGGCGGCGTGAACCGTCACGAAGGGGTACCGCCCGGCGGGCTCCCCTTGAGCTGTCGTCCAGGGCGGCTAGGTTGCGCCTATGACGACTGCGTTGATTACGGGATCCACGGCGGGCATCGGCGCCGCATTCGCCCGGCGGCTCGCCGCCCAGGGCCACAACCTCGTGCTGGTGGCCCGCGACACGAAGCGGCTCGGCGAGCAGGCCACCGAGCTGCACGACCGGCACGGCATCGAGGCCGAGGTGCTGACCGCCGACCTGTCCACCGACGAGGGCATCGCGGCGGTCGAGCAGCGCCTCGGCGACCGTACGCACCCGGTGGACCTGCTGGTCAACAATGCGGGCTTCGGCAACAAGGGCCGCTACCTCGAGGTCTCCATGGCCGACGAGCTGACCATGCTGAAGGTGCACATCGAGGCCGTCCTGCGGCTGACCTCGGCGGCCACCGAGTCGATGCGCACGCGCGGCCGGGGCGGCGTCGTCAACGTGGCCTCGGTGGCGGCCTTCCTGCCGCGCGGCACGTACGGGGCGAGCAAGGCCTGGGTCGTGCAGTTCACCCAGGGCGCGGCGAAGGACCTGGCGGGATCCGGCGTACGGCTGATGGCGCTGTGCCCCGGCTTCGTACGGACGGAGTTCCACGAGCGCGCCGGCATGGGCACGGACAACATCCCCAACTGGATGTGGCTGGACGCGGACAAGCTGGTGGCCGCGGCCCTGGACGACCTGGCACGCGGCAAGACGGTCTCGATCCCGGATCCGCGGTACAAGGCGCTGATGGGCGTGGTGAAGCTGACGCCGCGCGGGCTGCTGGGCGGGGTGTCCTCGCGTACGGGCCGCAAGTACGGCCCCCAGTAGTCCGAGTGACCGCGAAGTGACCTACGGGTAGGCCGGTCCCGAAACCGGCCGACCGGGTGAAATCTCCCTAAACTGGACGTGTCCGATCCAGCCCGGGAGACGCCATGACATTCGTACAAATAGTCGATTACGAGACCAGCAGGCCCGAGGCCGTCAACGAGGTCTTCGACCGATACCTGGCGCAGACGCAGGGCAAGCGCACCGTGTCCCACACCATGGTGGGCAGGGACCGCGAATCCGACACGCACTTCGTCGACGTCGTCGAATTCCCGTCGTACGAAGACGCCATGAAGAACTCTCATCTCGCGGAGACGGACAAGATGTTCCAGGAGATGGTGGCCCTCTGCGACGGGATGCCCCGGTTCACCAACCTGGACGTCATCCGCGACGAGCACCTCAACACCCTGATCGCGAACCGGATGTTCGACGAGCTCGCGATGAAGGGCGACATGTCCACCGCCGACGAGATCTTCGCGTCGGACTACCGCGACCACGACATCAGCAACCCCATGGACAAGATGGGCCCCGAGGGCATGCGCGAGGACGTGCAGATGTGGCGCAGCGCCTTCGACTTCACCTTCACGCGGGACGCCCAGATGGCGCAGGACGACTACATCACCACCCTGTGGACCTGGACCGGCAAGCACAAGGGCGAGTTCATGGGGATCGCCCCGACCGGCAAGACCTGCACGATGACCGGCACGACGGTCTTCCGCTGCGAGGACGGAAAGATCAAGGAAGGCTGGTGGCACTACGACGCCATGCGCCTGATGAAGGAACTCGGCGCGATGTAGTCGCCCCTCTCGCACGGCCCACCCACGGAAAAGGCCCCGGTCACCACCGCGTTGACGGCGGCGACCGGGGCCCGTTCAGCTACTGACGGGTCAGTGGCTGTGGCCGTGGCCGTGCCCGTGACCGGCGTCGCCCTCGTCATCGGCCGGCTTCTCGACGACCAGGGTCTCGGTCGTGAGCAGCAGGGAGGCGATGGAAGCGGCGTTCTCCAGCGCGGAGCGGGTGACCTTGACCGGGTCGATGACGCCGGCCTTGACCAGGTCGCCGTACTCGCCGGTCGCGGCGTTGAAGCCGTTGCCCTTCTCCAGCTCCGCCACCTTCGCGGTGATGACGTAGCCCTCGAGGCCGGCGTTCTCGGCGATCCAGCGCAGCGGCTCGACGGCGGCGCGGCGGACGACCGCGACACCCGTGCCCTCGTCGCCGGTCAGACCCAGGTTGTCCTCGAGCACCTTCACGGCGTGGACGAGCGCGGAGCCACCGCCGGAGACGATGCCCTCCTCGACCGCGGCGCGGGTCGCCGAGATGGCGTCCTCGAGGCGGTGCTTCTTCTCCTTGAGCTCCACCTCGGTGGCGGCGCCGACCTTGATGACGCAGACGCCGCCGGCGAGCTTCGCCAGGCGCTCCTGCAGCTTCTCGCGGTCCCAGTCCGAGTCCGTGGACTCGATCTCGGCCTTGATCTGGTTGACGCGGCCGAGGACCTCTTCGTGGCTGCCGCCACCGTCGACGATGGTGGTGTCGTCCTTGGAGATGGTCACGCGGCGCGCGGAACCGAGGACGTCCAGACCGGCCTGGTCGAGCTTGAGGCCGACCTCCTCGGCGATGACGGTGGCACCGGTGAGGGTGGCCATGTCCTGGAGCATCGCCTTGCGGCGGTCACCGAAGCCGGGGGCCTTGACGGCGACCGCGTTGAAGGTGCCGCGGATCTTGTTGACGACGAGGGTGGAGAGCGCCTCGCCCTCGACGTCCTCGGCGATGATCAGCAGCGGGCGGGAGCCGCCGGCCTGGATGACCTTCTCGAGCAGGGGCAGGAGGTCCTGGATGGAGGAGACCTTGCCCTGGTTGATCAGGATGTACGGGTCGTCGAGGACGGCCTCCATACGCTCCTGGTCGGTGACCATGTACGGCGAGAGGTAGCCCTTGTCGAAGGCCATGCCCTCGGTGAACTCCAGCTCCAGGCCGAAGGCGTTGGACTCCTCGACGGTGATGACACCGTCCTTGCCGACCTTGTCCATCGCCTCGGCGATGAGCTCGCCGACCTGCTGGTCCTGCGCGGAGAGCGCGGCCACGGCGGCGATGTCGGACTTGTCCTCGATCGGGCGGGCGGTCGCGAGGAGCTCCTCGGACACGGCCTTGACCGCGGCGTCGATGCCCTTCTTCAGGGCGGCCGGGGAGGCACCCGCGGCGACGTTGCGCAGACCCTCGCGGACCAGTGCCTGGGCCAGCACGGTGGCGGTGGTGGTGCCGTCACCCGCGATGTCGTTGGTCTTGGTCGCCACCTCCTTCACGAGCTGCGCGCCCAGGTTCTCGTACGGGTCGTCCAGCTCGACCTCGCGGGCGATGGTGACACCGTCGTTGGTGATGGTGGGGGCGCCGAACTTCTTGTCGATGACGACGTTGCGGCCCTTGGGGCCGATCGTCACCTTGACCGTGTCGGCAAGCTTGTTGACGCCGCGCTCGAGGGCGCGACGGGCGTCCTCGTCGAACTTCAGGATCTTCGCCATGGGAGCGGTTCAGCCCTCTCGAAAACTCGGGTTTAACGAACTGCGCCCCTTGCCGCCCGGCAATCAGCGGGGTGACCAGGGGCGCAGCTCAGCAATACAGGTGACGCGAAATACCGGTGCGTCTTACTTCTCGATGATCGCGAGCACGTCGCGAGCCGAGAGGACGAGGTACTCCTCGCCGCTGTACTTCACTTCGGTGCCGCCGTACTTGCTGTACAGCACGATGTCGCCGACGCTGACGTCCAGCGGGAGACGCTGGCCGTCCTCGAAGCGACCCGGGCCCACGGCGAGGACGACGCCCTCCTGGGGCTTCTCCTTCGCGGTGTCCGGGATGACCAGGCCGGAAGCCGTGGTCTGCTCGGCGTCGAGCGGCTGGACCACGATGCGGTCCTCGAGCGGCTTGATGGCAACCTTGGAGCTGGTGGTCGTCACGATCCGACCTCCCCCTTCGGAGATCTCACGGGGCTAACTGTCTGGGTGGCGACCAGGTGGATCCGTCGTCGCGGGTGCCGGACCTGCCCGTCGCCGTATTGGCACTCACCGGTGGCGAGTGCCAGGTGCGAGACTATTCCGGCGATTAGCACTCGGTCAAGCGGAGTGCCAACACGCTCCGCGAATCCAGCCCCGCCGGCGTTCGAGGCGCGGGGGTCCGGGGGCCGCCCCCGGCAGCGGCGCCGCACCGGCCGCGCCCGCCGTGCGCCCGCCGTGCCCCCGTCACGGGCACCGTGCAGCGGAGGGTGAGCGCGACCGGTATGTGACAGTTGTGGGCGTGCGCATTCTCGTGGTCGAAGACGAAGAAGGCCTCGCCGAGTCCCTGCGGCGCGGCCTCTCCGCCGACGGCCACTGGGTCGACATCGCCCACGACGGCCACCGCGGCCTGGACCTCGCCCGCACCGGCTCGTACGACGCCGTCCTGCTCGACCTGATGCTGCCCGGCCTCAGCGGCTACGAGATCTGCTCCCGCATACGGGCCGACGGCGACCCCACGCCCGTGCTCATGCTGACCGCCAAGGACGGCGAGTACGACGAGGCCGAAGGCCTCGACTCCGGCGCCGACGACTACCTCACCAAGCCGTTCTCGTTCGTGGTCCTGGCCGCCCGCCTGCGCGCCCTCGCCCGCCGGGCGACCGCTGCAACAGCCGCCGCCGGGGCCGCCGGAGGCGCCGGCACGCTCCAGGCCGGCGACCTCGTCCTCGATCCCGCCGGCCGCCGCTGCCGCCGCGGTACGCACGACATCGAGCTCACCGCCCGCGAGCTCGGCGTGCTCGCCTGCCTGATGGAGCGGCCCGGCACGGCCGTTGCCAAGCAGGACATCCTGGACCAGGTCTGGGACACCCCGCACACCATCGACCCGAACATCGTCGAGGTGTACGGTCTCCTCGCTGCGCAAGAAGATCGACGCCCCCTTCGGCCGCCGCTCGATCCGCACCGTCCACGGCACCGGCTACCGGATGGCCCCGGACGGTGGCTAGGACGGCTCGTTCGGAAACGGCTGGATCGGCCCGATCACAAGGCCGGGGAAAGGGTCCGGGCAGTGGGGGCCGGCCCGGCGTGATCCGCAAGACCGGTCCCGGGCCGCTCCGGCGGCGCGCGGCCGTGGCCGCCGCCCTCGCGATGACCGCGGTCCTGGGCGTCGGCGGGCTGTGGCTGTACACGCTGCTGCGGACCAACCTCCTCGACAACACCACCAACCGGACCGAGCTGGCCGCGCGCAAGGTCGCCGCCCAGCTCGACGGCCGCGCCCTCCCGCCCGGCGGCCGGCTGCCCGCGCCGGAGAGCGGGGTGGACCTGGTCCTCGTACGGGACGCGCAGGGACGGACCGTCGCCTCCACCGGGGACCTCGGGGACACCCCCGGCCTCGGCGGCCTGCGCCCGCCCGCATCCGGTGCATCGGGCGCGTCCGGTGCACCGGGTGCATCCGGTGCATCGGGTGCATCCGGCGAGGACTCGCGGTCGGCGGTGCTCCCGCCCGCGCGCCCCGGCGCGGAACGGCGCGCGGTGGTCGTGGTGGATGCGCCGGGGGCGCACGAGGTGTACGCCGTCACCGTGCTCGGCGACGTGGACGACGCGACCCGGGCCATCGCCCTCGGCCTGCTGGCCGGCGCGCCCCCGCTGATCGGCTTCGCGGCGGCCCTGGCCTGGTGGGTGACGGGCCATGCGCTGCGGCCGGTCACCGCGATCCGGACCGGGCTGGCGGCGGTCACCGCCAGCGAGCTGGACCGGCGGGTTCCGGATCCGGGCGGGGCGGACGAGATCGCCGATCTGGCCCGGACCGTCAACGACACGCTCGACCGGCTGGAGCGGTCCGACGCCCGGCAGCGGCAGTTCACCGCCGACGCCTCGCACGAGCTGCGCAATCCGCTGGCCGCGGTCCGGTCCCGGCTGGAGGTGGCCCTGGACCGCCCCGACCGGGAGTCGGTCGCGGCCGCGCTGGCCGATACCGAGCGGCTGCAGCGCATCGCCGCGGACCTGTTGCTGCTGGCCCGCCTGGACGGCGGCCCGGTGCCGGCGCCTCGGACCGAGCCGGTGGACCTGGCGCTGCTGGCCGCGGAGGACCTGGCCCGGCGCCCGTCCCCGCGGGTTCCGCTCCGGCTGGACGCGCCGGCGCCCGTACCGGCGGCCGGGGACCCGGCGCGCCTCGAGCGGGCGCTGGCCAACCTGGTGGACAACGCGCTGCGGCATGCCCGTACGCAGGTCGTCGTACGGGCGGCCGCCGAGTCCGCGGAGTACCCGGGCGGCGCCGGCTGGACGGTGCTGGAGGTCGAGGACGACGGCCCGGGCATCCCGGCGGCGGACCGGGACCGGGTCTTCGAGCGGTTCGTCCGGCTCGACGCGGACCGCGGCCGGGCCGGCGGCGGTACGGGCCTCGGCCTGCCCATCGTCCGCGAGATCGCCCGCGCCCACGGCGGCGAGGCGCGCGCCCTGCCGCCGCGCGCGGGCGGCCCCGGCATCCGCCTGGTCGTGCGCCTGCCGGCGGGCGGGCCCGGATCGGCGACGCGCTCCCGGTCCTGGCGGGCGCCACGCAGAAGCTGAACTCGGCCGGGACCTTCACCGATCCGGTCAAGCTGATGAAGCTGGTCGACGCCGCGAAACAGGACGTGGTGACGGACGAGGGCTGGGACCTGCTGTCGTTCGTGAAGCAGGCGAAGAACCTGTCCGGCGGGAAAGTGGCGTTCACGACACTGCCCGTCGAGCGGTTCGGAAGGAACCATGGCGAGGACATAAACGTCGTAGACGATATGAAGATAAAGCGCCTCATTGCCGAGCAGATCGGACGGGAAGCTTCCGCCTCTGCGGCCGCTCCGAGCCCGAGCGACGCACCGGGGGCGCCTCCGGGACCGGCTGCCGCCGCCCCGGCTCCGACCGCGAGCGGCAGCCCCGCCATCGACGGCGGCGGCATACCGTGCGTGGACTGAGACCCCTCACGACGGCGGGCGCGCGCCGCCGTACCGAGGCGCTGCTCCTCGTCTTCGTCGTCGCCCTCACCGTCTTCGGGCATGCGAGCGCCGGCCTGGCGATGAACGACGAGCTGCCCGCCAGCCTCACCGGTTTCACGATCAGCATGACGCTGCTGGCGCTGGTGGGGCACCTGGGCGTGCGCCGGTTCGCGGCGTACGCGGATCCGCTGATCTTCCCGCTCGCGATGCTGCTGTCCGGGCTGGGGCTGGTGCTGCTGCACCGGCTCGACCAGTCGTACATCGCGCGGTACGGCGGCGAGGCGAACGCGCCCGGGCAGCTGCAGTGGACGGTCATCGGCGTGGCCGCGTGCCTGGCGGTGGTGGCGCTGCTGCGCGACCACCGGCTGCTGCAACGGTTCATCTACATCACGATGGCCGTCGCGCTGGTGCTGCTGATCGCGCCGGCGTTCTTCGGCGCGGACACGTACGGGGCGAAGCGCTGGATCATCCTCTTCGGGTTCTCGCTCCAGCCGGGCGAGTTCGTGAAGATCATGATCTCGGTCTTCTTCGCGGGGTATCTCGTCATCCACCGCGATTCGCTGGCCCTGACGGGGCGGAAGTTCCTGGGCATGCGGCTGCCCCCGATGCGGCAGCTCGGGCCGATCATCACGGTGTGGATCGTGTCGCTGCTGGTGCTGGTCTTCGAACGCGACCTGGGTACGTCGCTGATCTTCTTCGGTGTGTTCGTGGTGATGCTGTACGTCGCCACCGAGCGCACGAGCTGGATCGTGACGGGGCTGTTGATGGCGGGGGTCGGCGCCTTCGTGGTGGGCTCGACGGAACCGCACGTCAAGGGGCGCGTGGCCGCCTGGCTGGAGCCGCTGTCGTACTACTGGAAGGAGCGGCCGCCGGGGGTCATCTCGGACCAGTCCGCGCAGGCGCTGTTCAGCTTCGGGACCGGCGGCATGTCGGGCACGGGGCTGGGGAAGGGCCACCCGGAGCTGATCGGCTTCGCGGGGCGCAGCGACTTCATCCTGACCACGGTGGGCGAGGAGCTCGGGCTGGCCGGGGTCATGGCGGTGCTGATCCTGTACGCACTGCTGGTCCAGCGGGGGCTGCGGATGGCTCTGGGCGCCCGCGACCCGTTCGGGAAGCTGCTGGCGGTGGGCCTGTCGGCGGCGCTGGCGCTGCAGGTCTTCGTGGTGGCGGGCGGCGTGACGGGCCTGATCCCGCTGACCGGCAAGGCGCTGCCGTTCCTGGCGAAGGGCGGCTCGTCCCTCCTGGCCAACTGGATCATGATCGCCCTGCTCATCCGCATCAGCGACAGCGCGGAACGCCAACGCGAGGCGGACGCCCGGGGCCCGGCGGAAACGACGATCACGCCGGTGGTGGCGGCTGGGGCCGCTCGGGCGTGAGGGGTGAGGGTGAGGGGGCGGGGTACGGGGAGTGGTCGGCTCCCTCTCAAGGGCCCATAGGCCCGAACCCGGACCCCGGCAGGGTCAACCTGCACCGGACGGAAATCCGCCGTACGGCGAGCCGGGTCAGAGGTAGTCCTCCAGGCGGCCTATGCGGTAGCCCTGGTCCTGGATGCGCTGGAGCATGCGGGTCGTCATCTGGACCTCCGTCGAGCCCTTGAGTTCCGACGGGCCGCGGAAGTGGGCCAGGATGATGTCACCCGGTTTGAGGGCGGAGCCCTCGGCGTACTGGAAGTTGTTGATCTGCATCGACACGCGCCACAGGACCACCTGCGAAATGCCGCATTCGGCGGCGGCCTTGAGGGTGTCGTCGTTGTAGTTGCCGTACGGCGGGCGGAAGCGGACCGGCTTGGTGCCGAAGCGCTTCTCCAGGCGTTCCTGCTGGCCGCAGATCTCCTTCTTCTGCGCCGCGAAGGGCAGGGTCCGGAGGTTCGGGTGCGTCAGGGTGTGGTTGTTGATCGTGCTGCCGGAGCCGTTGTCGCGGAGCTTCTCGAAGTACCCGTAGTCCGACGAGGCGATGTTGTCCGTCAGGAACATGCTGATCGGCAGCTTGAGGTCGGCCGCCATCTTCAGGAACTCGGGGTCCTTCTCCGCGCCGTCGTCGAAGGTCAGGAAGACGACCTTGTCCGTGGGCGGGACGGGTATTCGGTCCACCACCTGGGCCTTGCCCGGGGCCGCCGGCGCGAGGGAGGGCTTCTGGGGCGGCTTCGGGGCGAACTCCAGAGGGGACTTCAAGCCCCACTTCTTGTATGCCTCGTCCCCGGGCACGGCAGTGGCCGCCGACTGCGACGGAGTCGCCGTCGGCGACTGCTGCGACTCCGTCGTCTTGCGGCCCAGTCTTTCGATCGGGTCCACGCTGTTCCCGCACCCCGTCAGGGACAGCGCGAGCGCGCCGGCCGCCAGCGTTCCGGCCGTCAACCGGCGCGCGTACCTCACAAGTAGTCCTCCAGGCGAGCCACGGCATACCCCTTGTCCGTGACGGTCTTCATGACATGACGGATCATGTCAGGCATCGACCCCTTCCAGTCCTCCCGCCCTCGGAAATGAGTCAGGATGATGTCGCCGGGGTGGAGGTCGCGGTCCCACTCCCGCCAGTCCATGCGGTTCGGGAAGGCCTCGGCGTTCCACAGCGGGACCGCCTTGATGCCGCAGGACTTCGCCGCGCGCAGCGTGTCCTCGTTGTAGTTGCCGTACGGCGGCCGGAAGAGCGTCGGCCGTTTGCCGAACTGCTTCTGGATCGTGTCCTGCTGGCCGCAGATCTCCTCGTGCTGCTCCTCGTACGAGAGGGCCGGCATGTACCGGTGGTTGAGCGTGTGGTTGTTCAGGGTGACGCCGGCGGCCTGCATCTCCTTGAAGTAGGGGTAGCTGTCGCGGACGAGATAGTCGCTGAGGAACGCCGTGTACGGGATCTTCAGCTCCTGCATCATCTTCAGGAACTCGGGGTCCTTCTCCGCGCCGTCGTCGATCGTCAGGAAGACGACCTTGTCCTCCGTGGGGACGGTGGTGAAGACCGGCGGGAGTTCGTCGCCGCCCTCGACCTCGAAGCCCTCGCGGGTGCTGATCTCCGGCTTCGTCTGCGGGGCGGCCGGCGCCATCAGCGGCGGCTTGGCCAGCTTCCACTTCTTCGCCGCGGCGATCCGGGCCTGCCGGGCGGCCTTCAGCTGCTCGGCCGAGCCTGCGACCGCGCCCGCCGCGCCCGCTGCCTCGGCGCCCTTGCCGGCCTTGGTCTTGGCGGGCGTTTCGGAGTCCGCGGAGGAGCCGCAGCCCGTTCCGAGGGCGGCGACCAGCAGTGCGGCCAGTGCCACCCCGACTCGGCCGCGCGGACCCGCCGCGGACCGGTGACCATGGAGCGTCTTATGTTCCTTTTGTCTGACTAGCTGCATAGCAGCGCATCCTGGCATCCGGCACGCACACCGCCCCGCCGACACCGCGAACGGAAGACGACCTTCCATCGAGTGGCCCACACTGACCGACAATGAACCGGTGACCCCCGAAGACTTCGCCGCGCTCCTCACCCCCGAGGGCCGCGCCCTCCTCGACTCCCTGCGCGACTACGACCCGTCCCAGGAGCTCGCCGTCGCCACGCGGCTGCGCCGCGAGCACCCCGCCGCACTGGTCTCCGCCGCGCTCGGGCAGGCCCGGCTGCGGCAGCGCGCGGTGGCGAAGTTCGGCGCCGAGGACGCGTTCCGGATGTACTTCACGTCCGGCGGCGGCGAGATGGCCACCCGCGCCTCGGTGGCCTCGTACCGCGCCGAGCGGCTCGCGGAACTCGGCGTGCGCAGCGTCGCCGACCTGTGCTGCGGCATCGGCGGGGACGCCCTCGCCCTGGCCCGGCTCGGCATCCGCGTGCTGGCCGTGGACCGCGACCCGCTGACCGTCGCCGTCGCCCGCGCCAACGCCGAGACCCTGGGGCTGGCGGAGCTCATCGAGGTCCGCGAGGCGGACGTGGCCGACGTGGACACCTCCGGGTACGACGCCGTCTTCCTCGACCCGGCCCGGCGATCCGGCCGCGGCCGGACATTCGACCCCGAGAGCTACTCGCCGCCGCTGTCGTGGGCCGTCGAGGCCGCCCGTACGGCCAAGTACGCCGCCATCAAGATCGCTCCCGGGATCCCGCACGAGGCCGTGCCGCAGGAGGCCGAAGCCGAGTGGATCTCGGACCAGGGGGACGTGAAGGAGGCCGTGCTGTGGTTCGGGACCGCGCCCGGCACCGTCCGCGCCACCCTGCTGCCCGGCCCGCGCACCCTGCACACCGCCGATCCGCTGCCCGACCCCGAGGCCGGGCCGGTCGGCCGCTACCTCTACGAGCCCGACGGCGCCGTGATCCGCGCCCACCTCGTCGCCGAGGTCGCCGAGCAGCTGGCCGGCCGGCTCATCGACCCGACCATCGCCTACATCACCGCCGACGAGCTGCGCGCGACGCCGTACGCCACCGCGTACGAGATCACCGACGTGCTGCCTTTCGGCCTCAAGAAGCTCAAGGCGCTGCTGCGCGAGCGCGAGGTGGGCATCCTGACCGTGAAGAAGCGCGGTTCGGCCGTCGAGCCCGAGGAACTGCGCAAGAAGGTCAAGCCGCAGGGGCCGCACTCCGCGACCGTCTTCCTCACCCGGGTCGCGGGCGCCCCCTCGATGCTGATCGGCTCGCCGGTCAGCGCACCGCAGTAGCGCCGCCGCGGAAGGCGCGCACCGCCCACCGGTAGTGCGCGCCCGCCTTGCCGAGGCCCAGCAGGCCCGTGATCCAAAGGATCATGCCGAGGCCCATGAAGTACGTGACCTCGCCGTACGTCGTCTCGCCCGGGCGGGCCGACGCCGCGGACCCGAAGGTCACGTACAGCCCGAACACGCCCAGCGCGAAGGAGGCCAGCAGCCACGTCAGGCTCAGGCCGGGGGCGCGGAGCCGGGCGTCGGCGGCCGGATCCCGGTCCGACTCCGCCCAAGCGCACAGCAGTTGACGCACCCGGCGGTCGCGCTTGGCACCCCAGGCGAACCAGAACCCGGCAGGGATCAGCACGCCCGCGCCGAGCACGGCGAAGATGAGGCCGAAAACGTACGCGAACGGGTCGCCGGGCACCTCGAAGGACATCAGGGCCATGCCGATGAAGGACCAGCCGAGCGCGAAGACCGCGGCGACGGTCCAGAGCAGCAGCAACCGCCCCAGGCCCAGGCTGCGCCGGCGCAGGTCCTGCAGGAACCGCGCCCGGTCGGCCCGCACGGTGCTCTCGTCCAGCCAGGCACGCAGGTGGGCGGGAGGCGGCGGAGGCGGCAGGTCACGACGAGGCATGCACATGACGATATCGGCATCCGGCCACAACTCCGGTCCGGAGCCGCTCGAGAGGGCCAGGGGATGTCCGGCCGCGACCGCCGGGCACCCCCTACGTGTCAACTGCCGGTGGTCTCCACCGACTCGAAGCGCCAGCGATGCACCGGACGGGTGATCAGATCGGCGGCGGGCTCCGGGAGTTCGGGCAGCTCCGCCGCCAGGCCCTCGGCGGCCTCCCACCACGTGACGACCAGCACCCGGTCCTGCGGGGCCCGCAGCAGCTCGCGGCGCACCGGCTCGCGCGCCAGCACCTGCGAACGGGCCCACTCCAGCAGCTCGTTGCCCCGCCCGGCGGCGGCCCGGGCCTCCCACATCAGCGCGACGGTGGCCATCAGTACAGGTTGTCCTTGCTCAACTCGTGCACGTGGTCGTGGTCATGGCCGTGAGCTTGGGAGTGCGTGTGGGCGGTGCCCGGAACGTGCGGGTCCGTCACCGGCAGCGAGGAGTCCGCGGACAGGTCCCAGTCCGAGGCCGGCCGGTTCCGCTTGACCATCTCCGCGCCCAGCGCCGCCACCATCGCACCGTTGTCCGTGCACAGCTTCGGCCGCGGCACGCGCAGGATGATCCCTGCGTCGTCGCACCGCTCCTGCGCCAGCGACCGCAGCCGGGAATTGGCCGCCACACCGCCGCCGATCATCAGGTGGTCGACACCCTCGTCCTTGCACGCGCGGATCGCCTTGCGGGTCAGCACGTCCACCACGGCCTCCTGGAAGGACGCCGCCACATCGCGCACCGGCACCTCCTCGCCCGCGTTCCGCTTCGCCTCGATCCAGCGGGCAACCGCCGTCTTGAGCCCGGAGAAGGAGAAGTCGTACGCCGCGTCGCGCGGCCCCGTCAGCCCCCGCGGGAACTTGATCGCCTTCGGGTCGCCCTCGCGCGCGAGCCGGTCGATGACCGGACCGCCGGGGAAGCCCAGCTGCAGCACACGCGCGATCTTGTCGAAGGCCTCGCCCGCCGCGTCGTCGATGGTCGCGCCCAGCGGCCGTACGTCGGAGGTGATGTCCGGGGCGAGCAGCAGCGAGGAGTGCCCGCCGGACACCAGCAGCGCCATGGTCGGCTCCGGCAGCGGCCCGTGCTCCAGCTGGTCGACGCAGATGTGCGAGGCCAGGTGGTTCACCCCGTACAGCGGCTTGCCGAGCGCGTACGCGTACGCCTTGGCCGCCGAGACGCCCACCAGCAGCGCCCCCGCGAGGCCGGGACCCGCGGTGACGGCGATGCCGTCGAGGTCGCGGGCGCTGACCCCGGCCTCCTTCAGGGCGCGCTCGATGGTGGGGACCATCGCCTCCAGGTGCGCCCGGGAGGCCACCTCGGGCACGACGCCGCCGAAGCGCGCGTGCTCGTCGACGCTGGACGCGATCGCGTCCGCCAGCAGGGTGGTGCCGCGGACGACGCCGACGCCGGTCTCGTCGCAGGAGGTCTCGATGCCGAGGACGAGCGGTTCGTCAGCCATTGCTCTCACTGCTCTCAGTGCTCTCAGTCGTTGCTTGTGCGGGGTCGGTCAGGCGCATCACGAGCGCGTCCACGTTGCCGGGCTGGTAGTAGCCCCGCCGGAAGCCGATCGGCTCGAAGCCGAAGCGCTCGTAGAGCTTCTGGGCCCGGGTGTTGTCCACCCGTACCTCCAGCAGCACCTCGGCGCACTCGAACGCGGTGGCGGCGCGCAGCAGGTCGGTGAGGAGCCGGGCGCCGAGCCCGGTCCCCCACTGGTCGCGTGCGGCCGCGATGGTCTGTACGTCGGCCAGGTCGCCGGCGGCGGCCAGCCCGGCGTAGCCGACGAGACGGGCGGTGGTGCCCGCGGCGGAGCCGCTGTCGGAGAAGATCTCGGCGACCACGTAGCGGCGGGTGGCGTGCGGGCCGCGGGCGTGGGCGAGCTCGGACCAGAACATGCCCGCGGACCAGGCGTCCTCGGGGAACAGCTCGTGCTCCAGTTCCAGCACCGGCTCGATGTCCCACCAGCGCATCTCGCGCAGTACTGCGGTCACTGCCGTCACTGCGGGGTGACCACCTTGTAGTTCTTCGGCACCTGCGCGTCGGGCCGGCGCAGGTACAGCGGCGTCGGAGGCAGGAACTCGGCCCCGGCCGCGAGCCGTTCCACCGCCAGGGCGGCGAGGGCGGCGGCGCTCTGGTGCTCGGGGGCCCGCGCGTCGGTGAAGACGTCCGGGTAGAGCAGTGCGCCCTGGCCCACCGCGGGCAGGCCGGCGACCTGCTCGGCGATGTCGGCCGGGCGGTCCACCGCGGGCTCGCCGACGCGGGTGCGCGGGTCTTCGTACCGGGCCCAGTAGACCTCCTTGCGCCGCGCGTCGGTGGCCACGGTGAAGGGGCCCTCGATCCCGGCGGCGCCCGCGGCGTACGCGAGGCCGTCGAGGGTGCACAGACCGTGCACGGGGATGCCGAGCACGGTGGCGAAGGTGGAGGCGGTGACGAGGCCGACGCGCAGCCCGGTGTAGGGGCCGGGTCCCACGCCGACGACGATGCCCGTGAGGGCGTCGAGCTTCAGCCCGGCCTCGGCGAGGACCTTGTCGACGGAGGGCAGCAGGAGCTCCCCGTGGCGGCGGGCGTCGACCTGGTTCGACTCGGCGAGGACGGACTCGCCGTCGTGCAGGGCGACGGTGACGGCGGGCGTGGCGGTATCTACAGCGAGCAAGAGCACGCGAACAGCCTACGACTCCGGGGCCCCGGGCCCTCGCGGCCGGTCGCGGGGCACCCCGGCTGCTACCTTCGACCCAGGTATCGGCCGAGGTCCGAGCCGGGGCACCAAGTGCCCGGCCGGCGCTCGGCGCAGGGGAAGCACGGGAGAGGTGGAGCAAGGTGGCACGCAGCAGCTCGGGAATCGTGGCCGGGCTCACCGTGGTGGCGCTCGCCGCCGTCGGCTTCCTCGGTTACCAGGCCTCTGCGACCGCGCCGGCGCACCCTCCGCAGGCTGCCCCGCCGGCCACGGCGCCCTCCCCCGTCCCGTCCGCCCACGCGGCCGACTCGGCGAAGCCGGCGGCCGTGCCGGCCGAGTCGGGTACGGGCTCGCGCGTCGTGTACTCGGTGAGCCTGAAGCGGGTGTGGCTGGTCGGCGAGAGCGGGCAGGAGCAGAAGTCGTTCCCGGTCAAGCCGAGCACGGCGCACCCGAAGCCGGGCACGTACCTGGTGAACTCGCGCTCGGGCGCGGTCACCGGCTCGGACGGGGTGCCGATCGAGCACGTCGTACGGTTCGCCACGGCGGACGGCGTCGTGGTCGGGTTCAGCTCCCGGGTGGACGGCCAGACGCCGGAGCCCGACCCGAACAAGAAGACCGGCGGCATCCGCATGACGCGGACCGACGGCGATGCGATGTGGGCCTTCGCGACGATCAACTCGAAGGTCGTCGTCGTCCCCTGACGCCCTGCCCCCGACCGGGGAGCCCACGCGGATTCACCCGTACGGGCTACCTGACGTGCGGGCCACCGCGCATTGCGAGCCACTGCGCATTGCGCCTCTCAGGCCGCCTCGGACTCCGGGGCGGCCTGTTCGCGTACGTCGGCCACGTCGGCGCAGGTGCCTTCGGGTGCGTCCGGGGCGTGCTCCGGCGCGGGTGGCGTCGAGACCGCCGTGGCGGCCGCGCCGGCGGCGAGCAGCGCCCCCATGGACACGACGGACGAGCGGGGGTCGCGCTGCACTCCTGCTGCGGACATGGCTGCCTCCTGGCCCGGGCCGGCCCGTACTTAGGTAGGCCTAACCAGCCCTCTGTACCATGTCACCACGTGCGACTCCATCGGCGCAATATCTTGCCGACGAGTTGTCGGTACGTTTTCCCGCGGTGCCCCTCGGCCGCCCCTCGCGGTGCCCCTCGGCTGCCGTCGGCTCAGCGCACCGGGGCCAGCGCCGCCAGTGCGCCCGGCCCGGACCAGCGCGACCCGATCCCGCGCACCGAGACCTCCCGTACGTCGTCCAGGACCTCCTCGTGGCCGACCGCCCGGGCGATCACCACGTGCAGCCGGTCGTCGGAGAGCTCCTCGACCTTGCCGTCGCCCCATTCCACGACGACCACGGACTCGGGCAGCGAGACGTCGAGGTCCAGGTCCTCCATCTCGTCCAGCCCGCCGCCGAGCCGGTACGCGTCCACGTGCACCAGCGCCGGCCCGCCGCGCAGCGAGGGGTGCACCCGGGCGATCACGAAGGTCGGCGAGGTCACGGCGCCCCGGACGCCCAGCCCCTCGCCCAGGCCCCGGGTCAGCGTGGTCTTGCCCGCGCCGAGCTCCCCGGTCAGCAGGACGAGGTCGCCCGGGCGGAGCAGGCCGGCGAGGGTGCGGCCCAGCTCCTGCATGGCCTCGGGCGAGTCGACGGTGATGCGCGCCTCGGCGTCGGCCGTCTCAGTTCCCTGCTGCGGTGCCTGACTGTGCAGTGCTCGTGGCGCTTCCAGCGGTACTTCTTCCATGCCCGCCAACGTTAGTCGCTGCGGGCACCGCACCGGTGCGCGCCAGCAGGTCGGTGAGCAGCCCGGTCACCGTCTCGGGGTACTCCAGCATCATCAGATGGCCGGCGGACTCCAGGACCACGAGCTCCGCGGCCGGCAGTGCGTCCTTGATGGCCTGGCTGTGCGCGGCCGGGGTGACCATGTCGCGGTCGCCGGCGATGACGGTGACGGGGATGTCGGCGAACCGCTGGAGGGCGGCGCTCTTGTCGTGGATCTGGAAGGCCGGGTAGAACTCGGCGACCACGTCGATCGGGGTGGCCTCGATGAGCCGCTCGGCGAAGCGCGCGACACCCGGGTCCACTTGGCGGGGGGCGCCGAACGAGTACATCTTGATCATGCCCGCGAAGAGGTCTGCGGTGGCCCGGCGGCCCTTCTCCACAAGCTCCACCTGCGAGCCGAGCACCTTGAGCACGGGCGGCAGGATGCGGCGCACGGCGCCCATGCCGACCGAGGGCAGCCCGTACGTCACCTGGTCGAGGTGCCCGCCGGAGGTGCCGACGAGGGCGACGCCGATCACCCGGTCGCGGATGAGTTCGGGGAACTGCTCGGCCAGCGCCATGATCGTCATGCCGCCCATCGAGTGACCCACGAGGATCAGCGGGCCCTCGGGCGCGGCGGCGTCGATGACGGCCTTCAGGTCGCGGCCGAGCTGGTCGATGGTCACGCGCTCGCCGTCGGCCTGGGAGAACCCGCGCGCGCTGCGGCCGTGGCTGCGCTGGTCCCAGTACACGGCGCGGACCAGTCCGCGCAGGGCGGCGCGCTGGAAGTGCCAGGAGTCCTGGCCGAGGCAGTAGCCGTGGCAGAACACGACGGTCGGGGCGGCCGGCTCCTTGCGGCGCAGCCGGGGCCGCTTCTTCGGGCCCTCGGACGGCTCGTCGACCTCGTAGTAGATCTCGGTGCCGTCCTCGGCGTAGCAGGCTCCGGCGGTGCCGCGCAGGGAGCCGTAGTCCCCGGTGGCGTCGAGCGCGAGGCGCGCCTTGCGTCGCATGCCGCGTCCGACCGTGATCCGTTCGACCGCGACGCCGGCTGCCGCGCCTGCGGCTATCACGCCGATCGCGGCACCTGCCCAGCCGGCTTTGCGCCAGTTCTCGCTCACGCCGTCCTCACGCTCACGTCGTCCTCACTCAGCCTCAGCCGTTGCGGTAGACCCGAGGAACGCGCACCCCGATACGGGTGACGATCTCATAGGCGATGGTGTCTGCTGCTCGAGCCCAGTCCTCGGCGGTGGGCTCGCCGTGCTCGCCGCTGCCGAAGATGACGGCCTCGTCCCCGGCGCGTACCAGGTCACTGCCCAGGTCGACGACGAACTGGTCCATCGCGACGCGCCCGGCCACGCGGCGGACCTTCCCGCCGACGGAGACCGGCCCGCGGCCCGAGGCGTGGCGGGGGATGCCGTCGGCGTATCCGGCGGGGATGAGGGCGAGATTCGTCTCGGCCTCGGTGACGTAGTGGTGCCCGTAGCTCACCCCGTGGCCCGGGGGCACGGCCTTGACCAGCGCCACGGAGGCCTTGAGGGTCATGGCGGGCCGCAGGCCCAGCTCCTGGGAGGTGCCGAGCTCGGGGGCGGGGGACACGCCGTAGACGGCGAGGCCGCAGCGCACGAGGTCGTAGTGGCTCTCGGGCAGCGTCAGCGTCGCGGGCGAGTTGGCGATGTGCCGGACCTCGGGCCGGGCGCCCTCCTTCTCGGCGTACGCCAGCATGTCGCGGAACGCCGTCAGCTGGAGCGCGATGGAGGGGTGGCCGGGTTCGTCGGCGCAGGCGAAGTGGGACCAGACGCCGGTGATCTTGACGGTGCCCTCGGCCTGGGCGGCGACGGCCGCTCCGACGAGCTCCGCCCAGTCGGCGGGCTGGCAGCCGTTGCGGCCGAGGCCGGTGTCGGCCTTGAGCTGGATCCTGGCCCGGCGGCCGGCGGCGTGCGCGGCCTTGCGTACTTCGTCGAGGGCCCACATCCCGCTGACGGAGATGTCCAGGTCGGCCTCGACGGCCGCCTGCCAGGGGCCGCCGGGGGTCCACAGCCAGCACATGACCGGCCCGCCGATCCCGGCGGCGCGCAGCGCGAGCGCCTCCTCGGGGGTGGCTGTGCCGAGCCACGTGGCACCGGCCTCCTGAGCCGCGCGGGCGCAGGGGATCGCGCCGTGGCCATAGGCGTCCGCCTTGACGACGGCCATCAACTCGGCCCCGGGCGCCCGCTCGCGCAGTGCGCGTACGTTCGCCCGTACGGCGTCAAGATCGATCTCGGCGTACACGCGCGTCGGTGTCTCGTTCATCGCCCCCAGTCTCTCAGAGCCCGGCCCCGGCCTGCGCGACCGCCGTCCCGACCCTGCACACCGGGATGTCTCACCCCTGTTGGGACCACTCCGGTGGCGCCGCGGGTCCGCATACCGACCTCGCGGAGCGGGGGCCGTCCGGGTGGGGCCGGGGCGTCACGGGCTCTGGATGCTGCGCCAGGCCTCCGGGAGGGATTCCGCGATCTGCTGGGCGAGGAGCGGGGCTCCGGAGGCGGCCCGGCGCCCCGCCAGGCCGTGGAGGTACGCCGCGACCGAAGCGGCGTCGACCGCCGGCAGGCCCGAGGCCAGCAGGGAGCCGGCCAGGCCCGACAGGACGTCACCACTGCCTGCCGTCGCCAGCCACGCCGTTCCCGTCGGGTTGACCCGGACCGGGCCGCCGCCGCGGGACACCAGCGTCGTCGACCCCTTCAGCAGGGCCGTCGCCCCGTACCGCGCCGCCAGCGACCGTACGGACGACAGCCGGGCCGACTCCACCGCCTCCCGGGGCATCCCCAGCAGCGCCGCCGCCTCCCCCGCGTGCGGGGTCAGCAGCGTCTCGGCCGGCCGGGCCCGCAGCACCTCCGGGTCCAGCCCGCGCAGCCCGTCCGCGTCCACCAGCACCGGCACCGGGTCGGCCAGGACCTCCGCGACCTCCGCCGCGCGGCTCTCCCCCAGCCCCGGCCCGACCACCCACGCCTGCACCCGGCCCCGCCCGATCAGCGTCTCGGGGTACCGCGCCAGCACCGCGTCCGCCGCCGGCCCGACGTACCGCACGGCGCCCGCGCCGCCCCGCAGCGCCCCGGCGACGGCGAGCACCGCCGCGCCCGGGTACTGCGCCGACCCGGCGACGATGCCGACCACGCCCCGGCGGTACTTGTCGCTCGACGCCGTCGGAGCTGGCAGCAGCGCCGCGACATCGGCGTGCTGCAACGCCTCCGCGTCCGGGTCCGGGAGCGACAGCCCGATGTCCACCAGGTGCAGCGCGCCCGTGCGCGAAGCCCCCGGGTCGATGAGCAGCCCCGGCTTGTACGCCCCGAAGGTCACCGTGACATCGGCCCGGACGGCCGGCCCGGCCACCTCCCCGGTGTCCGCGTCGACCCCGCTCGGCAGGTCCACCGCGACCACGACCGCCCCGGCCGGGATCTGCTCCACCAGCGCCGCCGCGGCCGGCCGCAGCCCGCCGCGCCCGCCGATGCCGACGAGCCCGTCCAGTACGAGATCCGCCCGGCCGGGAACGCCCGGCGCGACCCGGCCCCCGGCGGCCAGCAGCGCCCGCAGCCCGCCCGCGTGCACCCGCTCCGGATCCATCGGCACCGCCGTCACCCCGGCGCCGCGCCGGGCCAGCCGGGCGCCCGCGTACAGGGCGTCACCGCCGTTGTCCCCGGGCCCGACGAGCAGGACGACACGCGCCCCGTACACCCGGCGCAGCAGGCCCGCGCACACGGCGGCCAGTCCGGCCGCCGCCCGCTGCATCAGGGCGCCCTCCGGCAGCCGGGCCATCAACTCCCGCTCGGCGGCCCGTACGGTCTCCACGCTGTAAGCAGTACGCATGCCACCAGCGTGCCCGAAAAGCCGGCCCTGCCCGTCGCTATCCTTCGGCGATCACCACGGCCGAGGCGACACCCGCGTCGTGGCTCAGGGAGATGTGCCAGGACTTCACGCCCAGCGCCAGCGCCCTGGCCTCGACCGTCCCCGACACCCGCAGCCGCGGCTGCCCGGTCTCCTCGACGTACACCTCGGCGTCGGTCCACAGCATCCCGCCGGGCGCGCCGAGCGCCTTGGCGAGGGCCTCCTTGGCCGCGAACCGGGCGGCGAGCGAGGCGATCCCGCGCCGTTCGCCGCTCGGCAACGTCAACTCCGAGTCGACGAACAGCCGTTGAGCCATGTTCGGGGTGCGCGCCAGCGCCTCACCGAACCGCTCGATCTCGGCAACGTCGATCCCCACACCGATAATCACAACGCCAACTCGCTTCGCTCACTCGCTGCGCTCACTCCACCGTCACGGACTTCGCGAGATTACGCGGCTGGTCCACCTCGTTGCCCCGCGCCGTCGCGAGCTCGCAGGCGAAGACCTGCAGCGGCACCGTCGCCACCAGCGGCTGCAGCAGCGTCGGCGTCGCCGGGATGCGGATCAGGTGGTCGGCGTACGGGACGACCGCATCGTCGCCCTCCTCCGCGATCACGATGGTCCGCGCCCCGCGCGCCCGGATCTCCTGGATGTTCGACACGATCTTGTCGTGGAGCACGGAGCGCCCTCGGGGCGACGGCACGACCACCACCACCGGCAGGTCCTTCTCGATCAGCGCGATCGGCCCGTGCTTGAGCTCGCCCGCTGCGAAGCCCTCGGCGTGCATGTACGCCAGCTCCTTGAGCTTGAGCGCGCCCTCCAGGGCCACGGGGTACCCGACGTGCCGCCCGAGGAACAGCACGGTGTTCTTGTCCGCCAGCGACCGCGCCAGCTCCCGTACCGGCTCCATGGTCTCCAGTACGGTGTCCACGGCCGCGGCGATGTCGGACAGCTCGCGGATCACCGTCCCGATCTCGTCGCCCCACTTCGTACCCCGTACCTGCCCGAGGTACAGCGCGACCAGATAGCAGGCCACCAGCTGCGTCAGGAACGCCTTGGTCGAGGCGACGGCCACCTCGGGACCGGCGTGCGTGTACAGCACCGCATCCGATTCGCGCGGGATCGTCGACCCGTTCGTATTGCAGATGGCCAGCACCCTGGCGCCCTGCTCGCGCGCGTGCCGCAGCGCCATCAGGGTGTCCATGGTCTCGCCGCTCTGCGAGATCGCGACCACCAGCGTCCGCTGGTCCAGGATCGGGTCGCGGTAGCGGAACTCGCTCGCCAGCTCCGTCTCGCACGGGATGCGGGTCCAGTGCTCGATGGCCAGCTTCGCGATCATGCCCGCGTGGTACGCCGTACCGCACGCCACGATCACGACCTTGTCGACCTCCCTGAGCACCGAGACGGGGATGCGCACCTCGTCCAGGGTCAGCGAGCCGCTCGCGTCGATCCTGCCCAGGAGGGTGTCGGCGACAGCCTTCGGCTGCTCGGCGATCTCCTTGAGCATGAAGTAGTCATACCCCCCCTTCTCGGCCGCCGAGGCGTCCCAGTCGACGTGGTACGCCCGCACGGATGCGGGCGCACCGGCGAAGTCGGTCACCGTGACCCCGTCGCGGCGGAGTTCGACGACCTGGTCCTGCCCCAGCTCGATCGCGGACCGGGTGTGGGCGATGAACGCGGCCACGTCCGAGGCGAGGAAGTTCTCACCTTCCCCAACGCCCACCACCAGGGGGGAGTTCCGGCGCGCCCCGACCACCACGTCCGGCGCGTCGGCGTGCACCGCGACCAGCGTGAACGCACCCTCCAGCCGCCGGCACACCTGCCGCATGGCCTCCGCGAGATCCCCGCCGGCCTCGAACCGCTCCGCAAGCAGGTGCGCGACGACCTCGGTGTCCGTCTCGGACTCCAGCCGGTGCCCGCGCTCGGCCAGTTCGGCGCGCAGCGCGGCGAAGTTCTCGATGATGCCGTTGTGCACGACGGCCACCCGGCCCGCGTTGTCCAGGTGCGGGTGCGCGTTGGCGTCGGTGGGCCCGCCGTGGGTGGCCCAGCGGGTGTGCCCGAGTCCCGTGGAACCGGCCGGCAGCGGGTGCCCGACCAGCTCCTTCTCCAGATTGACCAGCCTCCCGGCCTTCTTGGCGGCGACGAGCCCCCCGTCGGCGAGCACGGCGACGCCCGCCGAGTCGTAGCCGCGGTACTCGAGCCGCTTGAGTCCGGCGATGACCACATCGAGCGCCGACTGCGCTCCCACGTAACCCACAATTCCGCACATACGGCGCAGCGTACGCGGAACCTTGCCGCCTGCCCCGTACCTGAACAAGACGAAAAACCCGCCCCGGCGAATGCGCCGGAGCGGGCTTGACGGCTGCTCGAACGCCCGGCCGCCCGGGCCGGACCTCAGCCGAGCTTCTTGGCCTGGATCTCGACGACGGCCTTCGGCTGCTCGGCGGAGCCGCTCGGGCTCACGGCCGAGAAGGTGGCGATGATGCTGCCCTTGCGCACGACCACGAGCTCCGTGGAGGCCTTCTCGCCGTCCACGTCGGCCGTCGCGGTGTAGGCGAGCGCCTCGTCGCCCGCGGTGACCGGGGCGCCCGGGACCACCTTGGAGATCTTGAGGGAGTCGCCGGCCTGGCTGCCCGTGTAACCGCCGGCGCAGGCCGTGGCCGCGGCCTTGACGGAGGCGAAGGCCGCCTCGGCGCCCTTGCCCTCGTACGAGGCGAGGGCGATGGACGTGACGGTGGCGCCCAGGACGTCACCCGCGGACTTCGGCACGGCGACCGCCTTGGTGCCCGCCCTGCCCACCGGGGTGCCGACCGGGGCCGAGGACTGCGCCTTGACCAGCGGCAGGCACTCGGGCTTGTCGCTCCCGGCACTGGCCGCCGCCGCGAGTTCGGCCGGGGTGGCCGCCCGGACCGCGTGGGTCGGCAGCTCGGCCTGCGTCACCAGCAGCGCGACCAACTCGGCGTCGGTCTTCGCCTTCGCCGCCGGCGCCGCCGACGTCGCCGCGCCGGAGGGGGTCGGCGTGGCGCCGCCCACCTTGTCGTCCGCCTTGTCGGAACCGCAGGCGGTGGACAGCAGGGCCAGGGACACCGCGGAGGCGGTCAGGACGGTACGACGGACAAGGGTGCTACGCACGAAGGATCTCCCCCAGAACACACGAAAAACGACAGCAGCGGCTGCAGACAGAGAGCCGCGATGATCAGCAAATCTACGGGGCGATCCGATCATGAACAGTCCATTTTCCGCCGGATGCAGCCAATCGTGACCAGGGTGAGATCCCGTACCGGGGCCCCAGCCCGAGCCCCGACCCGAGCCCCGTCCCAGCCCGGCTCGCAGCCGGCTCGATACCGGCACGGGAACCACTGCACGTCACCCCGCAGACACCGCTGCGACGGCCCGGGGCCCCCGGCACGTGACCGACCACACCACCCACAACCGCCCCCGAGCCACGACAATGGCCCTGTGATCACTTCGCCGCCACGAAGCACGCCGGACAGCGCAATGGAGCGCCCCGACCGTCCCGAGCGACCTCACCGCCGGGCCGAGGTCTCTCCGTACGTCGACCTCACCCGGGACGAGTGGAGCGCCCTGCGCGAGCGCACCCCGCTCCCCCTCACCGCCGACGAGGTCGAGCGACTGCGCGGTCTCGGCGACGTCATCGACCTCGACGAGGTCCGGGACGTCTACCTCCCGCTCTCCCGCCTCCTCAACCTCTACGTCGGCGCCACGAGCAACCTCCGCGGCACCCTCAACACCTTCCTCGGCGACGCCGGCAACGGCCACGGCGCGCAGCAGGGCACCCCGTTCGTCATAGGGGTCGCCGGCTCCGTCGCCGTCGGCAAGTCCACCGTGGCCCGCCTGCTCCAGGCCCTGCTCGCCCGCTGGCCCGAGCACCCCCGCGTCGAGCTGGTCACCACCGACGGCTTCCTGTACCCCATGAAGGAGCTCCAGCGCCGCGGGCTCACCTCCCGCAAGGGCTTCCCGGAGTCGTACGACCGCCGCGCGCTCACCCGCTTCGTCGCGGACATCAAGGCGGGCAAGGACGAGGTGACGGCCCCCGTCTACTCGCACCTGATCTACGACATCGTCCCGGGCGAGCAGCTCGTCGTGCGCCGCCCGGACATCCTGATCGTCGAGGGGCTCAACGTCCTCCAGCCGGCCCTGCCCGGGAAGGACGGCCGCACGCGCGTCGGCCTCGCCGACTACTTCGACTTCAGCGTGTACGTGGACGCACGCCCGGAGGACATCGAGCGCTGGTACCTCAACCGGTTCCGGAAGCTGCGCGAGACCGCCTTCCAGAATCCTTTCTCCTACTTCCGCAAGTACACCCAGGTCTCCGAGGAGGAGGCCATCGAGTACGCGCAGACCATGTGGCGCACCATCAACAAGCCCAACCTGCTGGAGAACGTGGCCCCCACCCGCGGCCGCGCGACCCTCGTCGTACGCAAGGGCCCGGACCACAAGGTGCAGAAGCTCAGTCTCCGCAAACTCTGAAGCCGTCACCCACTAGGGTGCGGCCATGCTGCACCTTCGGTTGATCACCCCGGCCGACCGGACCGAGGCCGTGGTCTCGGCCATCGAATCGACGGTCGGCACCACCCATCTGGTCGTACTGCCCGGCGTCGCCCGCGAACCCCGGGGCGACGTCGTGCTGTGCGACGTCGCCCGCGAGGCGGGGGACGAGCTGCTGAACGAGCTCCGGGAGCTGGGCATCGAGCAGGACGGCTCGATCGCCGTCGAGAACATCGACCTGTCGCTGTCCCGGCGGGCCGACGCGGCCGAGGAGGAGGCCCCGGGCGAGGCCGCCGACGCGGTGCTGTGGGAGCAGCTGACGGAGGCCACCCACGAGGAGTCCACGCTCACCATCACGTACGTCGCGTTCATGATCCTCGCGACCATGATCGCGGCGTGCGGTGTCGTCCTCGACAACGCCATCCTGATCGTGGGAGCCATGGCGGTCGGTCCGGAGTTCGGCCCGCTCGCGGGCGTCTGCACCGCGGTGGTGCAGCGGGCGCCGCGGCTCGTCCTGCGGTCTCTCAGCGCACTGCTGATCGGCTTCGCCGCCGCGATCGTCGCTACGACCGTCTTCAGCCTGGGGATGGACGCGATCGGGCAGTTCCAGGAGGGGATGCTGGAGCGGCCCCGCCCGAACACCGGCTTCATCTGGCAGCCGGACCCGTTCTCCTTCGTGGTGTCGCTGCTCGCGGGCGTGGCGGGGGTGCTGTCCCTGACCTCCGCGAAGTCCGGGGCGCTGGTGGGCGTCGCGATCTCCGTGACCACCGTCCCGGCCGGTGCGAACGCCGCCGTGGCCCTCAGTTACGGCGACTTCTCCCAGATGTGGGGGTCGTCGGAGCAGCTGCTGCTGAACCTGGCCGGGATCATGCTGGCGGGCGTCCTGACCCTGTACGGGCAGAAAGCGCTCTGGCGGACCCAGCGCGGCCGCTGGGTCCGCCGGCCGAAGACCTGAGCGGCCCGGTGACGCCGTCGGCCCCGCCCTCCGCGATCAACGGGAGGGCGGGGCCGACGTACGAACCGGGACCTAGCCGAGCGCCGACTTCACGACGTCCGCGAGCCGCCCGGCGACCGCGCGGGCCTGCTCGATGTCGGCGGCCTCGACCATCACCCGGACGAGCGGTTCGGTACCCGACGGACGGAGCAGCACCCGGCCGGTGGTGCCCAGCTCGCGCTCGGCGTCGGCGACGGCCGCGGCCAGCTCGGCGGAGGTCCCGACCCGGGACCTGTCCACGTCGGGGACGTTGATCAGCACCTGCGGCAGCCGCTGCATGACGCCCGCCAGGTCGGCCAGGGACCGGCCGGTGGCCGCGACGCGCGCCGCCAGCATCAGGCCGGTGAGCGTGCCGTCGCCGGTCGTGGCGTGGTCGAGGATGATCACGTGGCCGGACTGCTCGCCGCCCAGTGCGTAGCCGTGCTGCTTCATCGACTCGAGCACGTACCGGTCGCCGACGCCGGTCTGCACGACCTGGATGCCCTCGCCCTCCATGGCCAGCTTGAAGCCGAGGTTGGACATCACGGTGCCGACGACGGTGTCGCCGCGCAGCTGGCCGGCCTCGCGCATGGCCAGCGCCAGCACCGCGAGGATCTGGTCGCCGTCGATCTCCGCGCCGGAGCCGTCGACCGCGAGGCAGCGGTCCGCGTCGCCGTCGTGCGCGATGCCGAAGTCGGCGCCGTGCTCGACCACGGCCTGCTTGAGGAGACCCAGGTGGGTGGAGCCGCAGCCGTCGTTGATGTTGAGGCCGTCCGGCTCGGCGCCGATGGTGACGACCTCGGCACCCGCCCGGGTGAAGGCCTCGGGCGAGACGCGGGCGGCGGCGCCGTGCGCCTCGTCCAGGACGATCTTGAGCCCGTCCAGGCGGTTGGGGAGGACCGCGATGAGGTGCGCGACGTACTTGTCGAAGCCCTCGTCGTAGTCGGAGACACGGCCGACGCCGGCGCCGGTGGGCCGGTCCCAGGGAGCGCCGGTGCGGTGCTCGTCGTAGACGGCCTCGATGCGGTCCTCGAGCTCGTCGGCGAGCTTGTGGCCGCCGCGGGCGAAGAACTTGATGCCGTTGTCGGGCATCGCATTGTGGCTGGCGGAGAGCATCACGCCGAGGTCGGCACCCAGCGCACCGGTGAGATACGCCACCGCCGGGGTGGGCAGCACACCGACGCGCAGGACGTCCACGCCTGCGCTCGCGAGGCCGGCGACGACCGCGGCCTCCAGGAATTCGCCGGAGGCGCGGGGGTCGCGGCCGACGACCGCGGTCGCCCGGTGGCCCGCGAAGGTGCCCGCCTCGGCGAGTACGTGGGCAGCTGCCACGGAGAGACCGAGCGCGAGCTCAGCCGTCAGATCCGCGTTGGCGACGCCGCGCACACCGTCCGTCCCGAAGAGTTGTCCCACTGTTGTCCTCCCGAGTTCACGCTTCGTTTGTGACCGCTTGTGACATGTATTTGCCGCTTGTGGCGGTAAACGAACCGCCCCGGCAGCACGGAGAGTGCTGCCGGGGCGGTTGTTGCTGAACAGCAGGCGCAGATTAACGCTTGCTGTACTGCGGGGCCTTACGGGCCTTCTTGAGACCGGCCTTCTTGCGCTCGACCGCACGGTCGTCGCGGGAGAGGTAGCCGGCCTTCTTCAGCGCCGGGCGGTTGTTGTCGACGTCCGCCTCGTTCAGCGCACGGGCCACACCGAGGCGCAGGGCGCCGGCCTGGCCGGAGACGCCGCCACCCGAGATACGGGCGATGACGTCGTAGCGGTTGTCCAGCTCAAGGAGCTTGAACGGGTCGTTGACTTCCTGCTGGTGCACCTTGTTGGGGAAGTAGTCCTCAAGGGTACGACCGTTGATCTTCCACTTGCCGGTGCCCGGAACGATCCGGACGCGGGCGATGGCGTTCTTGCGACGGCCCAGGCCTGCGGCCGGCTGCGGGTCGCCGAAGCGGCCGGCAAGGGACTCGGAGGTGTAGTCGCCCTCGACGACGACCTCGGACTCGCTGGTGTACTCCTCGACGTTGCCCTCGAACTCTTCGACGGGGGTCGTCTCGGCGGTGGTCTCGGCCACGATGCTCCTCAGAATTTTCTACGTCTTAGGGGGTGGCCGGAACTACTGCGCGACCTGGGTGATCTCGAACGGCACCGGCTGCTGGGCAGCGTGGGGGTGCTGGTCGCCCGAGTAGACCTTCAGCTTCGAGAGCATCTGACGGCCCAGGGTGTTCTTGGGGAGCATGCCCTTGACGGCCTTCTCGACGGCCTTCTCCGGGTTGTTCGCCAGGAGGTCGTCGTAGCGCACGGAACGCAGACCGCCCGGGAAACCGGAGTGGCGGTACGCCATCTTCTGGGTCGCCTTGTTGCCGGACAGGTGAACCTTGTCGGCGTTGATGATGACGACGAAGTCGCCCATGTCCATGTGAGGCGCATAGGTCGGCTTGTGCTTGCCCCGCAGGAGGGCAGCGGCCTGGGTCGCCAGACGGCCGAGGACAACGTCCTGGGCGTCGATGACGAGCCACTGGCGCGAGATGTCGCCGGGCTTAGGGCTGAACGTACGCACGCGTATGCCTTCGCTTCTTCAGTGGTGGTATCCCAGGGGCGCAAGCCCCCACGGGAAGGTCCTGACAGGGTCACCACGGACGATCACGACAGCCCTCGTTCACAACGGGGACGCAACCCATGTGAACCGCTGGTCATCGGTCCGGTGGACCGGCGCAAGGCCCTTTCACGTGAGAATGAGAAAGCCAATACGCATAACAAACCAGCAGGATACCCAAGCAGACCCGTACGGGTCAAAACGCGGTCCGCGATGCCGATTCTGCTGGCGTCGCGGCGCACTCCGGTTCGGTCCTGGGTGGGGACCCCGCAGTTGTTACAGGGTCCACAGTAACCCGGCCGGAGCGCAGCGCACGACGCGCCAGAAGGATCGCGAGCCCGCACAGGGTGGCGCAGTCTTTGAAGGCGCGCCGTTTGTGGGCCAGCTCGGAGGGCCACGGCACCAGCGCCACCTGGGGCGTCAGGGCCAGCCAGAACCAGGGCGAGCGGGGCATCGACCCCGGCCGCACCCCCGAAGCCAGCAGCAGCGGCAGCACCACCAGCAGGTAGTGGTCGAAGGACGGCCGCGAGACCAGGAATGCGGCGAACATCACCATGCAGGCCGTCTCCGCGAGCCGCAGCTCTCCCCCGTCCGTCTCCTCCCCCGTGCGCCGCCACCGCGTCCAGGCGGCCCACAGTCCCGCCCCGGCCCCGGCGAAGGCCACCAGCACCGCCACCGGCTCCGGCACCCCCAGCCGGGGCAGCACCGCTATGGGCGAGGCGTCCCAGGGCAGCGCGTACGCGTCCTGCCCCCCGAGCAGGAACGGCAGGGTCTTGGTGAAGAACAGCGACGGGCTCGGCATCAGCAGCGCGCCCGCCAGCGAGAGCCCCAGCGGCACCAGCACGGCCGCTGCCAGACCCCGCCAACGCCGCGCGATCACGAACAGCAGCCCGACCGGCACCAGCATCGGCTTGCAGGCGATCGCCAGCCCGACCACCAGCCCGGCCGTCCCCCAGCGCCGCCGGTGCGCGAGCAGCAGCGCCACCGGCAGCGCGGCCGCCGAGATCGCCGTCCAGTTGCCGATCAGCACGAGGTTCACATACGGCTTGTAGGCCAGGGCCAGCACCGGGAACCCGACGACCGCGAAGCGCGAGCGCAGCGGCACCGAGAACATCCGCAGCGCGGCCAGCCACCCGATGCCCAGCAGCCCGGACATCGCTACCGGCAGGCTCCAGCGCAGCACCGTCGTCGGCAGCAGCGCCTCGGGAACGGCCATCAGGACCGCGCTGGGCAGGTACAGGAAGCGCTTGTCCTCGTACGGGGACCCGCCGGCCAGCAGCGTCTGCGCCGCCTTGACCACGAAGGCGTTGTCGGAGCCCCAGTTCTCCCGCAGGCTCGTGGAGACGCAGACCCCCAGGACCACCGCGAGGGAGACGAGCTGCCAGGGCCGGGACGCGGGCCGCAGCAGCCGGTCGAGCAGCCGGTGGCCGGGGCCGTGGTACTCCCGCTTCATGAGCCAGATGCCAGGCCGCAGGCCCACAACGCCTCCCCCTCACTCCCGGCCGAGGGGGCGGTCTCCCCCTAGCGCTTCCGCTCGACCCTACGTTCGTCCCAAACGGGTTCCTGAGTCTCTCGCACAACACCGTCGGAACCGAAGACCAGGAAACGGTCAAATGTCCGCGCGAACCAGCGGTCGTGCGTGACGCACAGCACAGTGCCGTCGTACGACTCCAGGCCGTCCTGCAGCGCCTCCGCGGACTCCAGGTCCAGGTTGTCGGTCGGCTCGTCCAGCAGCAGTGCCGTGGTGCCCGCCAACTCCAGGAGCAGGATCTGGAAACGCGCCTGCTGGCCGCCCGACAGCTTCTCGAACGGCTGCTCCCCCTGGCGCTCCAGCTCGTACCGGCGCAGGACGCCCATCGCGGCGCCGAGCGGCTTCGCGGCCTCCGTCCACAGGATGTCGACCAGGGTGCGGCCGAACAGCTCGGGGTGCGCGTGGGTCTGCGCGAAGTGTCCGGCCACCACCCGGGCACCCAGCTTGAAGTCGCCCGTGTGCTTGACGTCCTCGCCCGCCAGCAGCCGCAGGAAGTGCGACTTCCCGGAACCGTTCGAGCCGAGCACCGCGACCCGCTCCCCGTAGAAGACCTCCAGCGAGAACGGCTTCATCAGGCCCGTGAGCTCGAGGTTCTCCACGGTCAGCGCGCGCACGCCGGTCCGGCCGCCCTTCAGGCGCATCCGGATGTCCTGCTCGCGCGGCGGCTCCGGGGGCGGGCCGGCCTCCTCGAACTTCTGGAAGCGCGTCTGCATCGCCCGGTAGCGCGAGGCCATGTCGGGGCTGCTCGCCGCCTGGTTGCGCAGCCGCAGGACCAGCGCCTTCAGCCGGGCGTGCTCCTCGTCCCAGCGCCGCTTGAGCTCCTCGAAGCGCGCGAAGCGCTCCTTGCGGGCGTCGTGGTACGTGTCGAAGCCCCCGCCGTGCACCCACACGTCGCTGCCCATCGGGCTCGCCTCGAGGCTGATGATCTTCTCGGCGGCCTGGGTGAGCAGTTCCCGGTCGTGGGAGACGAACAGCACCGTCTTGCGGGTGGCCTTCAGCTGCTCCTCCAGCCACCGCTTGCCCGGGACGTCCAGGTAGTTGTCCGGCTCGTCGAGCAGCAGCACCTCGTCCGGCCCGCGCAGCAGGGCCTCCAGGACCAGCCGCTTCTGCTCACCGCCCGACAGCGTGCGCACCTCGCGGAACTGCGCGGCGTCGTACGGGACGGCGAGCGCGGCCATGGTGCAGACGTCCCACAGGGTCTCCGCCTCGTAGCCCTGTACGTCGGCCCAGTCGCTGAGCGCCTGCGCGTACGCCATCTGGGCGGCTTCGTCGTCCACCGTCAAGATCAGGTGCTCGGCGTGGTCGACGGCCTTCGCGGCGGCCCGGATCCGCGGCTGGGCCACCGAGACCAGCAGGTCCCGCACGGTCGTCTCGTCCCGTACGGAGCCCACGAACTGCGACATCACGCCGAGGCCGCCGCTGACGGTGACCCCGCCGCCGTGCGGCTGGAGGTCACCGGAGATCAGCTTCAGCAGGGTGGTCTTGCCGGCCCCGTTCGCCCCGACGAGGGCGACGACCGCCCCCTCCCCCACGCGGAAGGAGACGTCGGGGAGCAGGACCCGCCCGTCGGGAAGGTAGTACTCCAGGTGGCTGGCTTCGAGATGTCCCATGCCGGGCATTGTCCAGGCCCGGCGCCGATCCGCCCAAACGGATTGGGCAGCGGTCACCGGCGGATCAGCAGCAGCCGGCGCCCGGGAGGGTGCGCATGTTGCGCGCTTCCTTGCTGCGGGCGGCCAGCAGCTCGTCCGCCGGGTAGCCGACCTCCTCCAGGGTGAGCCCGTGCGGCTTCACGACGTGCACCGAGGAGTCCCGTACGGCGGCGCGCAGGACCTTCCCGGGCCAGTCGGTCGGCCGGTGCCCGTCCCCGACGTGCAGGAGTGCGCCGACCAGCGAGCGGACCATGTTGTGGCAGAAGGCGTCGGCGCGGACGGTCGCCGTGATGATCCCGTCCTCTGCACGCTCCCAGCTGAGCTGCTGGAGGGTGCGGATGGTCGTGGCGCCCTCGCGCTTCTTGCAGTACGCGGCGAAGTCGTGCTCGCCGAGCAGCGGGGCGGCGGCCTCGTTCATGGCGTCCACGTCCAGGGGCCACTGGTGCCACAGCACGTGCCCGCGGCGCAGCGGGTCGACGCCGCCCTGGTGGTCGCCGACGCGGTAGGCGTAGCGGCGCCAGATGGCGGAGAACCGGGCGTTGAAGCCCTCCGGGGCCTCGGCGGCCTTCCATACCCGTACGTCGTGCGGCAGCCGGCCCGCGAGGCGGCGCAGCAGCTTGTCGTGGTGCTCGGCCCACACCTCCTCGGCCAGGTCGAACTGGGCGACCTGCCCGCGCGCGTGCACGCCGGCGTCGGTCCGCCCGGCCACGGTCAGCTCGACCGGGTCCGGCAGCCGCATCACGGTCTGCAGGGCCGACTCCAGCTCGCCCTGCACCGTCCGCAGCACGCGCTGCTTCGCCCAGCCGGAGAAGTCCTTGCCGTCGTAGCTCAGGTCCAGCCGCACCCGGACGTGCCCGGGCTCCACCTCGTCACTCACGTGACAGATCCTCTCAGAGGCGCAAGAACGTCAGGAAATACAGAACGGGCCCGCCCCGGGAAGGGGCGGGCCCGTTCAGAGCCGATCAAGCAAGCTCGATCCCGAAGCGGGATCAGGCCTCCTTGGTCTCCTCGGCGGGGGTCTCGACGGCCTCGGCCTTGGCCTCCGCCTCCTTGACCGCACGCTTGGTGGCGGCCTCGGCCTCACCGGTGGCCTGCTGGGCGACCGTAAGGGCCTCGACCAGCTCGATCACGGCCATCGGGGCGTTGTCGCCACGACGGTTGCCGATCTTGGTGATGCGCGTGTAACCACCGGGGCGGTTCTCGTAGCGCGGGGCGATCTCGGTGAACAGCGTGTGCACGATGCTCTTGTCCGTGATCGTCTGCAGCACCAGGCGACGGTTGTGGATGTCGCCCTTCTTGGCCTTGGTGACCAGACGCTCGGCGTAGGGACGCAGGCGACGGGCCTTGGCCTCGGTGGTGGTGATGCGGCCGTGCTCGAAGAGCGCCTTCGCGAGGTTCGCGAGAAGGTGCTTCTCGTGCGCGGCGGAGCCGCCCAGACGGGCACCCTTTGCGGGACGCGGCATGGTGTTACTCCTTCATATCTGCACCGGCCGTGTCAGGTACCGGTGTCAGTTCTCCCGGGGCGGCTGCCCCGGGAAAGTCTTTTCTTAGTACTGCTCGGTCTCGACGAAACCGGCGTCCGCGTCGTCGTCGGCGCCGAAGGCGTCGGCAGCGGCGGTCGGGTCGAATCCGGGCGGGCTGTCCTTGAGGGCCAGGCCCATGCCGGCCAGCTTCGCCTTGACCTCGTCGATCGACTTCGCACCGAAGTTGCGGATGTCGAGCAGGTCGGCCTCGGAGCGGGCGACGAGCTCACCCACGGAGTGGATGCCCTCGCGCTTGAGGCAGTTGTACGACCGAACGGTGAGCTCGAGCTCCTCGATCGGCAGCGCCAGGTCGGCGGCCAGGGCGGCGTCCGTCGGGGACGGGCCCATGTCGATGCCCTCGGCGTCGATGTTGAGCTCGCGGGCCAGACCGAACAGCTCGACCAGGGTCTTGCCGGCGGACGCCATGGCGTCACGCGGGCGCATGGCCTGCTTGGTCTCGACGTCGACGATCAGCTTGTCGAAGTCGGTGCGCTGCTCGACTCGGGTCGCCTCGACCTTGTAGGTGACCTTGAGGACCGGGCTGTAGATGGAGTCGATCGGGATACGACCGATCTCCTGGCCCAGCTGCTTGTTCTGGACGGCGGAGACGTAGCCGCGGCCGCGCTCGACGGTCAGCTCCATCTCCAGCTTGCCCTTGCCGTTGAGCGTGGCGAGGACCAGGTCCGGGTTGTGCACCTCGACACCGGCCGGGGGCGCGATGTCGGCAGCGGTGACCAGGCCGGGACCCTGCTTGCGCAGGTACATCACGACCGGCTCGTCGTGCTCCGAGGAGACGACCAGCTGCTTGATGTTGAGGATGATGTCGGTGACGTCTTCCTTGACACCGGGCACGGTGGTGAACTCGTGCAGGACGCCGTCCACGCGGATGCTGGTGACAGCGGCACCCGGGATCGAGGACAGGAGCGTGCGGCGCAGCGAGTTGCCGAGGGTGTAGCCGAAGCCCGGCTCGAGCGGCTCGATCACGAACCGCGAGCGGTACTCGTCGACGACCTCTTCGGTCAGCGAAGGACGCTGAGCGATAAGCATGTCTGTGTTCCTTCAGTCGTGGACGCCCACTATTTGACGCCCGACGGGTAAAGCCAGGTACAGCAAGGGTACGGGCGGTACGTCCCCCCGAAGGGGTTCGTACCGCCCGGACACTCAAAGACGCACAGGCGTCGCTGCGTCAGACGCGGCGGCGCTTCGGCGGGCGGCAGCCGTTGTGCGGGGTGGGGGTGACGTCCTGGATCGAGCCGACCTCGAGGCCGGTGGCCTGGAGGGAGCGGATCGCGGTCTCGCGGCCGGAGCCGGGACCCTTGACGAAGACGTCAACCTTGCGCATGCCGTGCTCCTGCGCGCGGCGGGCGGCCGACTCGGCGGCCATCTGCGCGGCGAAGGGGGTGGACTTGCGCGAGCCCTTGAAGCCGACGTGGCCGGCGGAGGCCCAGGAGATCACGTTGCCCGAGGGGTCCGTGATCGAGACGATCGTGTTGTTGAACGTGCTCTTGATGTGGGCGTGCCCATGAGCGACGTTCTTCTTTTCCTTGCGGCGCACCTTCTTGGCAGCGCCCTGACGACCCTTGGGGGGCATCTAAATCTCCTACGGGAGGTGGTCGGTCCTACAGCGCAAGACCGCTGAACAGGACTACTTCTTGCCCGGCTTCTTCTTACCGGCGATCGCGCGACGCGGGCCCTTGCGGGTACGCGCGTTCGTGCTGGTGCGCTGACCGTGCACCGGCAGGCCACGACGGTGGCGGATGCCCTGGTAGCACTGGATCTCGATCTTGCGGCGAATGTCGCCCTGGATCTCGCGGCGGAGGTCACCCTCGGTACGGAGGTTGGCGTCCACGTACTCGCGGATCTTGACGAGGTCCTCTTCGGCCAGGTCACGAACGCGGGTGTCGGGGTTCACACCGGTGGCCGCAAGGATCTCCTTGGACCGGGTGCGACCGACACCGAAGACGTAGGTAAGTGCGATCTCCACGCGCTTTTCGCGCGGGATGTCAACACCGGAAACGCGTGCCATTCAATGGCTCCTGTGTGTTCGGGGGTCTTCAGCAGAATCAACCCCGACCGCCGACCACACCTGATGGGTGGTGGTACGTCCGGGTCCCCGGCCCCCGCCGGAGGTGCCGCCGGCCCTTCTCAGGGCTGGGCGGATTCTGCGTATGTACGTTTTCTTACGTCGCGCGAAGAACTGCGAAAGGCAGGTCGGTCGGCGTGCGTCAGCCCTGGCGCTGCTTGTGGCGCAGGTTGTCGCAGATGACCATGACCCGACCGTGACGGCGGATCACCTTGCACTTGTCGCAGATCTTCTTGACGCTCGGCTTGACCTTCATGTTGGTGAGGTTCTCCGGGTCAGTGCCACCACCCGTACCAGGACATTGCGCCCAGGCAGGAGTGAGGACAAGATCTACTTGTATCGGTAGACGATCCGGCCACGCGTCAGGTCGTACGGAGACAGCTCCACAACGACCCGGTCATCCGGGAGGATGCGGATGTAGTGCATACGCATCTTGCCGCTGATGTGCGCGAGGACCTTGTGACCGTTCTGCAGTTCCACCTTGAACATCGCGTTCGGGAGGGACTCGATCACGGTGCCCTCGATTTCGATGGCACCTTGCTTCTTGGCCACGCTTCGCCCTTCGAATCGGCTACCTTGATCAGCTCCCTGCTTCACATGTGGACATGCGGGTGCAAAGGAGCCGACGAGTCAGTCTACGTCAGGGCACCCAGAAAGACGAATCCGGAAAGTTTGCCCCACAGCGTAGATCATTAACCGAGAGGGTCGGGCGCCGTGGTCACGCCGTACTCCGCCAGCTTCGCCTTGCCGCAGTCCGGGCTGGTCAGGACGATGGGCCCGGCCTCCGTCAGGGCGATGGAGTGCTCCCAGTGCGAGGACCAGGTGCCGTCCGTCGTGATGACCGTCCAGTCGTCCGCCAGGACCTCCGTCTGGGGCGTGCCCAGGGAGACCATCGGCTCGATCGCCAGGCAGACGCCCGGGACCAGCTTGATGCCCTTGCCCCGCTTGCGCGAGACGTAGTTCAGCAGGTGGGGGTCCATGTGCATCTCGGACCCGATGCCGTGGCCGCCGTAGTCCTCGATGATCCCGAACTTGCCGAGGCTGTGCTCGCCGGTGCTGGGGCGGGGCTGCCGCTTGATGTACGTCTCGATCGCCTTGGAGATGTCCACGAGGCGGTTGCCGAGCTTCATGGCGGCGATGCCGGCCCACATGGACTCCTCGGTCACCCGGGAGAGCTCGACGAGCTCCGGAGCGTGACCGGTGCCCACGAAGGCCGTGTACGCGGCGTCGCCGTGCCAGCCGTCGATGATCGCGCCGGCGTCGATCGAGATGATGTCGCCGTCCTTGAGGACCGTCTTGTCGTCCGGGATGCCGTGGACGACGACCTCGTTCACCGAGGTGCAGATCGTCGCGGGGAAGCCGCCGTAGCCGAGGAAGTTCGACTTGGCCCCGGCATCCGCGATGACCTTGCGGGCCACCATGTCCAGATCCCGCGTCGTGGCGCCCGGCACGGCCGCCTCACGGGTCGCCGCGTGGATCGCGGCGACGACCAGCCCTGCCTCGCGCATTTTCGCGATCTGCTCGGGGGTCTTGATCTGGACCATGGGAAGTGCCTTCCGCGTCTTTGTGCGGCTGAACCGCCGCCGCTCTCGCGGAGGTGGTTACTCTCCGCTGTGGTTCCTCAATTATTGGCCGACGTCTCACAAACCCGCCTCATGCGGACGGCCGCGGCGCCCCTGGGGACACCGCGGCCGTACTGCACGAGACAGGGGTACTACTTCTTGAGGGCATCCATCGCGCGCTGCGTGACGTCCGCGACCTCACCGAGGGCCGGGATGGTCACCAGCAGGCCCTGGGCCTTGTAGTAGTCGATGATCGGCTCGGTCTGCGTGTGGTAGACCTCGAGCCGGTTGCGGACCGTGGCCTCGGAGTCGTCGTCGCGCTGGTACAGCTCGCCACCGCAGGCGTCGCAGACGCCCTCGGTCTTCGGCGCCGCGTACACGACGTGGAAGACGTGTGCAGAGTCGTTGCGGCAGATCCGGCGGCCGGCGATGCGCTTGACCACCTCGTCCTCCTCGACCTCGAGGTCGAGGACGGCGTCGAGCTTCATGCTCGCCGTCTGCAGCATCTCGTCCAGCGCCTCGGCCTGCGAGACGTTGCGCGGGAAGCCGTCCAGCAGGAAGCCGTTCACGGCGTCCGGCTGCTCCATCCGGTCCTTGGCCATGCCGATGGTGATCTCGTCGGGGACGAGGTCACCGGCGTCCATGAACGCCTTCGCACGCTGACCCAGCTCGGTGTTCTGGCTGATGTTGGCGCGGAAGAGGTCGCCCGTGGAGATGTGCGGGATCGACAGGTTCTTCGCAAGGAACGCGGCCTGCGTTCCCTTGCCCGCACCGGGCGGTCCGACGAGGACGATTCGCATCAGCGGAGGAACCCTTCGTAATTGCGCTGCTGGAGCTGGCTCTCGATCTGCTTCACGGTTTCCAGACCCACACCCACGATGATGAGGATGCTCGTCCCGCCGAACGGGAAGTTCTGGTTCGCTCCGAAGCCGGCCAACGCCATCGTCGGCACAAGAGCGATGAGACCCAGGTACAGCGACCCCGGCCAGGTGATCCGGTTGAGCACGTAGCTCAGGTACTCGGCGGTGGGTCGACCGGCACGGATACCCGGGATGAACCCACCATACTTCTTCATGTTGTCTGCAACTTCCTCGGGGTTGAACGAAATCGCCACGTAGAAGAACGCGAAGAAGACGATCAGGAGGAAGTAGGCGGCGATGTAGTACGGGTGGTCGCCCTTGACGAAGTGCTTCTGGATCCAGGTGGCCCAGCCGGCGGTCGAACCGCTGAACTGCACGATCAGCGCCGGGATGTACAGCAGCGACGAGGCGAAGATGACCGGGATGACACCGGCCTGGTTCACCTTGAGCGGGATGTACGTCGAGGTGCCCCCGTACGCACGGCGGCCGATCATGCGCTTCGCGTACTGGACCGGAATCCGTCGCTGCGCCTGCTCGACGAAGACGACGAGCGCGACCATGGCCAGACCGACGAGGATGACCACGCCGAACTCGACCCAGCCGTCGGCGATCTTGCCCTGGAGCTTGATCTGCCACAGGGCGCCCATGAAGCCGGCGGCGATGGAGATGAACATCAGGATCGACATGCCGTTGCCGATGCCGCGGTCGGTCACGAGCTCACCGAGCCACATGACGACGCAGGTACCCGCGGTCATGGTGATGACCATGACGATGGTGGTGAAGATCGACCGGTTCGGAACGATCTGGCTGGCGACCTGGCAACCCTGGAACAGGGCGCCAGTGCGGGCGGTGGCGACGAGGCCGGTGCCCTGCAGGATCGCGAGTGCGACCGTCAGATAGCGCGTGTACTGAGTGATCTTCGCCGTGCCGGACTGACCCTCTTTTTTGAGGTTCTCCAGCTTCGGGATGACCACGGTCAGCAGCTGCAGGATGATGCTCGCCGTGATGTACGGCATGATGCCGAGCGCGAAGATCGTGATCTGCAGCAGCGCACCGCCGCTGAACATGTTGACGAGACCGAAGAGGCTGTTGCTGCTCCCGGCCTGGTCGACACAGATCTGAACGTTCTTGTAGCTCACGCCGGGTACCGGGATATGGGACCCGAGCCGGAACAGCACGATGATGCCGAGCGTGAAGAGCAGCTTCTTGCGCAGGTCGGGCGTCTTGAACGCCCGGGCGAACGCGGTGAGCACGGTGCCTCCTGCGACCCCCGCGCTACTGCGTCAGAGGTGACGGTCTGAGGGATCGGTGAATACGTACAAGCAAAGGTGCACGCCACCTTACCGGCGAGTGTGCCCCCCGTGGAACGACCAACCGGGGATGCCCCATATGTGAGGCATCCCCGGTCGGGTTTCTAGCTATTTGTCACAAGAGTTTCGTCTTAGACGAGCTCGGTGACGGTGCCGCCGGCAGCGGCAATCTTCTCCTTGGCGGAGGCGGAAACGGCGTCAACCGAAACCGTCAGCGCCACGGAGATCTCGCCCTGGCCCAGGACCTTGACGAGGCTGTTCTTGCGAACCGCGCCCTTGGCGACCAGGTCGGCCACCGTGACCTCTCCACCCTCGGGGTAGAGAGCGCCGAGCTTGTCCAGGTTCACGACCTGGAACTCGGTGCGGAACGGGTTCTTGAAGCCCTTGAGCTTCGGCAGGCGCATGTGGAGGGGCATCTGCCCACCCTCGAAGCGCTGCGGGATCTGGTAACGGGCCTTCTGGCCCTTCGTACCACGACCGGCCGTCTTACCCTTCGACGCCTCACCACGACCGACACGGGTCTTCGCGGTCTTGGCACCGGGGGCGGGACGGAGGTTGTGGGCCTTCAGCGGGCTGTTCTCAGCCATGATTAGTCAACCTCCTCAACCGTCACGAGGTGGCGGACGGTCTGCACCATTCCGCGGAACTCGGGGCGGTCCTCCTTGACGACGACGTCGTTCAGGCGCTTGAGCCCGAGCGAACGCAGCGTGTCGCGGTGGTTCTGCTTGCTGCCGATGTACGACTTCGTCTGCGTGATCTTGAGGCGAGCCATTACGCACCCGCCCCGGCACGTGCACGAAGGAGAGCCGCGGGGGCGACGTCCTCGAGGGGCAGACCACGGCGAGCCGCGATCTCCTCGGGACGCTGCAGGCCCTTGAGGGCCGCCACGGTCGCGTGCACGATGTTGATCGCGTTGGAAGAGCCGAGCGACTTCGACAGGATGTCGTGAACGCCGGCGCACTCCAGAACGGCGCGCACCGGGCCACCGGCGATAACACCGGTACCGGGGGAAGCCGGCTTCAGCAGCACGACGCCCGCAGCACGCTCGCCCGTGATCGGGTGAGGAATGGTGCCCTGGATACGCGGAACCTTGAAGAAGCTCTTCTTGGCTTCCTCGACGCCCTTGGCGATGGCCGCGGGAACTTCCTTGGCCTTGCCGTAACCGACACCTACAGTGCCGTCACCGTCGCCCACCACGACCAGCGCGGTGAAGCTGAAGCGGCGACCACCCTTGACAACCTTGGCGACGCGGTTGATCGCGACAACGCGCTCAACGTAAGCGGTCTTCTCGGCGGCAGGGCCACCGTCGCGACCCTTCCGGTCCCGCCGCTCGCCGCCACCGGCACCGCTTCCGCGGCGCTGGGGTCCAGCCATTGGATTACCTCTCTCTGTTACGTCCGTGAGTCCCGGAACCGGGGCTTAGAACTTCAGCCCGGCTTCGCGGGCGGCGTCAGCCAGAGCGGCAATGCGCCCGGCGTATCGGTTGCCACCGCGGTCAAAGACAACGGTCTCGACGCCGGCAGCCTTCGCACGCTCGGCCACGAGCGCGCCGACGGCCTGGGCCTGGGCGCTCTTGTCGCCTTCGCCACCGCGGATCGAGGTGTCCAGGGTCGACGCGGACGCCAGGGTGTGACCCTGGAGGTCGTCGATGACCTGAGCAACGATGTTGCGGTTGGAACGCGTCACGACGAGGCGCGGACGCTCCGCCGTACCCGACACGTTCTTGCGAATGCGGATGTGGCGGCGAGCCTTGGCAGCGCGCTTGTACGCGTCGCCCTTGGCGATCTTCACACCGTATGCCATGGCTACTTACCAGCCTTTCCGACCTTGCGGCGGATGACTTCGCCGGCGTACTTGACACCCTTGGCCTTGTACGGGTCGGGCTTCCGCAGCTTGCGGATGTTGGCGGCGACCTCGCCGACCTTCTGCTTGTCGATGCCCTCGACCGTGAACTTGGTGGGCGACTCGACCTTGAAGGAGATGCCCTCGGGCGCCTCGATCAGGATCGGGTGGCTGTAACCAAGCTGGAACTCCAGGGAGGAGCCCTTCGCGGCGACGCGGTAACCGACACCGCTGATCTCGAGAGCCTTGACGTATCCCGCGGTCACGCCGGTGATCATGTTCGCCACCAGCGTGCGGGACAGGCCGTGCAGGGCCTTGTTCTGACGCTCGTCGTTGGGGCGGGTGACGTTCAGAACGCCGTCCTCACCCTTGACGATCTCGATCGGCGCGGCGACGGTGTGCGAAAGGAGACCCTTGGGGCCCTTCACTGCGACCGTGCGGCCATCGATGGTGACGTCCACACCGGCGGGAACCTGGATGGGGAGCTTGCCGATTCGCGACATTGCTTTTCCTCCGTTCCCGACTACCAGACGTAGGCGAGGACTTCCCCACCTACGCCCTTCTTGCCTGCCTGCTGGCCGGTGAGGAGACCGTGGGACGTGGAGATGATCGCCACGCCCAGGCCGCCGAGCACCTTCGGCAGGTTGGTGGACTTCGCGTACACGCGCAGACCGGGCTTCGAGATCCGCTTGATGCCCGCGATGGAGCGCTCACGGTTCGGCCCGAACTTCAGCTCGAGGACGAGGTTCTTGCCGACCTCGGCGTCCTCGACCTTCCAGCCGGTGATGAAACCCTCCTGCTTGAGGATCTCTGCGATGTGCGACTTGATCTTGCTGTGCGGCATCACGACGGTGTCGTGGTACGCCGAGTTAGCGTTACGCAGACGGGTCAGCATGTCTGCGATCGGGTCAGTCATGGTCATGAAGTGGCCTTCGGCCTCTCTCGCCGGGGTTTCCTGTATGCGCCATCCCTCTCCCCACTCAGTGGCGGGACGGGTGCGGTGCGGGGACCTACGGCGTAGTAAGTCGTTATGGACGGCGGACGCCCAACCCCACAAGCCTACGGCATGCGGAGCAGGGCACCCACCGACCAGATGCTTACCGAGAGTGCCTGGAAGTTCCCAAGTCCTTGCGGACGGGAGGGAATTACCAGGAGCTCTTGGTCACGCCCGGCAGCTCGCCACGGTGAGCCATCTCACGAAGGCAGACGCGGCACAGGCCGAACTTGCGGTACACGGAGTGGGGACGACCGCAGCGCTGGCAGCGGGTGTACGCACGCACACCGAACTTGGGCTTGCGGGCAGCCTTCGCGATGAGAGCCTTCTTCGCCATCTCGCTTACGCCTCCTTGAAGGGGAAGCCGAGGTGACGAAGGAGCGCGCGGCCCTCAGCGTCGTTGGTCGCCGTGGTGACCACGGTGATGTCCATACCCCGGGTACGGTCGATCTTGTCCTGGTCGATCTCGTGGAACATGACCTGCTCCGTGAGACCGAAGGTGTAGTTGCCACGGCCGTCGAACTGCTTCGGCGACAGACCACGGAAGTCACGGATACGCGGCAGCGCGAGCGACAGCGTACGGTCCAGGAACTCCCACATGCGGTCACCACGGAGGGTGACGTGGCAGCCGATCGGCTGACCCTCACGCAGCTTGAACTGCGCGATGGACTTGCGGGCCTTCGTGACGGCCGGCTTCTGACCGGTGATCGTCGTGAGGTCGCGGATGGCGCCGTCGATCAGCTTGGAGTCGCGGGCGGCGTCGCCCACACCCATGTTGACCACGATCTTCACGAGGCCGGGGATCTGCATGACGTTCTCGTACGAGAACTCTTCACGCAGCTTGCCCGCGATGTCCTCGCGGTACTTCGTCTTGAGACGCGGAGTGGTAGCCATCAGATGTCCTCACCCGTCCGCTTGGCAACGCGGATCTTGTTGCCCTCGTCGTCGAAGCGGAAACCGACGCGGGTAACGACCTTCTGGCCGTCCTTCTCCACAACCAGCTGAACGTTGCTGACGTGGATCGGCGCCTCGGTGATCACGATGCCACCGGTCTGCGAGCCACCAGCGGTCTGGCCGGCCTTGGTGTGCTTCTTGACCCGGTTGACACCCTCGACGAGGACACGGTTCTCAGTAGGGATGGCCTGAATGACCTTGCCCTGCTTGCCCTTGTCCTTACCGGTGATGACCTGAACCAGGTCGCCCTTCTTGATCTTCATGCTTACAGCACCTCCGGCGCGAGCGAGATGATCTTCATGAACTTCTTCTCGCGCAGCTCACGGCCCACCGGGCCGAAGATACGGGTGCCACGAGGGTCGCCGTCGTTCTTGAGAATGACAGCGGCGTTCTCGTCGAAGCGGATGTACGAGCCGTCCTGGCGGCGGCGCTCCTTGACGGTGCGAACGATGACCGCCTTGACGACGTCACCCTTCTTCACGTTGCCACCGGGGATCGCGTCCTTGACGGTGGCGACGATGACGTCACCGATGCCCGCGTAGCGGCGACCGGAACCACCGAGAACACGGATGCAAAGGATTTCCTTGGCACCAGTGTTGTCGGCGATACGCAGTCGCGACTCCTGCTGGATCACGTGTATCTCCTGATTTGTCTGCCGGTTCCCGGCGAGGGGTCCGTTACCGGAACCCCTCGCCGAGCCTGGCGGAACTGACCTGAGGGAAACCCCTCAGGTGATTACTTGGCCTTCTCGAGGATCTCGACGATGCGCCAGCGCTTGCTCGCCGACAGCGGACGCGTCTCCATGATGAGGACGCGGTCGCCGACGCCGGCAGCGTTCTGCTCGTCGTGAGCCTTGAGCTTGTTCGTACGGCGGATGACCTTGCCGTACAGCGCGTGCTTCACACGGTCCTCGACGGCGACGACGACGGTCTTGTCCATCTTGTCGCTGACGACGAGACCCTCACGGGTCTTGCGGAAACCGCGCTCGTTCGACTCAGTCACGTTCTTCTCGCTCATCAGGCGCTCTCCACCGTCTCGATACCGAGCTCACGCTCGTGCATCAGGGTGTAGATGCGAGCGATGTCCTTACGGACGGACTTGAGCCGGCCGTTGTTCTCCAGCTGACCCGTGGCCGCCTGGAAGCGGAGCTTGAACAGCTCCTCCTTGGCCTCGCGCAGCTTGCCAACGAGCTCCTCGTTGCCGAGCTCACGCAGCTCGGACGCCTTGGTTCCCGTCGCCATCACGACTCACCTGCCTCGCGCCGAACAATCCGGCACTTCATCGGAAGCTTGTGAGCAGCGCGGGTGAGCGCCTCACGAGCAATCTTCTCGTTCGGGTAGGACAGCTCGAACATGACCCGGCCCGGGTGCACGTTCGCGATCCACCACTCGGGAGAACCCTTACCGGAACCCATGCGGGTCTCGGCAGGCTTCTTCGTCAGCGGACGGTCCGGGTAGATGTTGATCCAGACCTTGCCGCCACGCTTGATGTGGCGGGTCATCGCGATACGAGCCGCCTCGATCTGGCGGTTCGTCACGTACGCCGGGGTCAGCGCCTGGATGCCGTACTCGCCGAACGAGACCTCAGTACCGCCCTTGGCCATACCGCGGCGCTTCGGGTGGTGCTGCTTGCGGTGCTTGACCCTACGAGGGATCAGCATGTCGGTCAGGCCTCCGTTCCGGTGCTCTCGGCCGGAGCGGCGGCGGGAGCGTCGGCCTTGGGGGCCTCGGCACCAGCAGCCTGCTGCGGCTTGCGGCCACCACGGCCGCCGCGCTCGCCACCACGGCCACCACGGCCGGCGGGACGGTCGCCAGCGCCTGCTGCACCACGGGCCGGGCGGTTACCCGCACGGGCCGCAGCGTTCTCGGCGCGAACCTCGGCGATGTTCTTGACGTCGCCCTTGTAGATCCAGACCTTCACACCGATACGGCCGAAGGTGGTCTTGGCCTCGAAGAAGCCGTAGTCCACGTTCGCGCGCAGCGTGTGCAGCGGCACACGACCCTCGCGGTAGAACTCGGAGCGGGACATCTCGGCGCCGCCGAGACGGCCGCCACACTGGATCTTGATGCCCTTGGCGCCGGCCTTCATCGTGCCCTGCATGCTCTTACGCATGGCGCGACGGAAGGAGACGCGGGAGGAGAGCTGCTCGGCAACGGCCTGGGCAACCAGCTGAGCGTCGAGCTCGGGGTTCTTGACCTCGAGGATGTTCAGCTGGACCTGCTTGCCCGTGAGCTTCTCGAGGTCACCGCGGATGCGGTCGGCCTCGGCGCCACGGCGGCCGATGACGATGCCCGGACGAGCGGTGTGGATGTCCACACGCACGCGGTCACGGGTGCGCTCGATCTCAACCTTCGAGATGCCGGCGCGCTCCATGCCGGACGTCATCATCCGACGGATGGCGACGTCTTCCTTGACGTAGTCCTTGTACAGCTTGTCGGCGTACCAACGCGACTTGAAGTCGGTGGTGATGCCGAGCCGGAACCCGTGCGGGTTTACCTTCTGGCCCATTACCGGGAACCTTCCTTGCTGCTGACGACCACGGTGATGTGGCTGGTCCGCTTGCGGATCCGGTAGGCACGGCCCTGCGCACGCGGACGGAACCGCTTCAGGGTCGGGCCCTCGTCCACGAACGCCTCGCTGATGACCAGCGTGGAGGCGTCCGGGTGGTTGTAGTTGTGTGCGGCGTTGGCAATGGCGCTGTCAAGCACCTTGCCGACCGGCACGCTCGCGGCCTGCGGGGCGAAACGCAGGACCGCCTGAGCCTCCGTGGCATCCATGCCACGGATAAGGTCCACCACTCGGCGGGCCTTCATGGGCGTGACGCGGATGTACCGCGCCTGGGCCCTGGCTTCCATGGTTGTCCCTTCGGTGTAAGTCATAGTCGTAACCACCCCGCCTTTAGCGGCGCTTCGACTTCCGGTCGTCCTTGACGTGGCCGCGGAAGGTGCGAGTCGGCGAGAACTCGCCGAGCTTGTGGCCGACCATCGACTCGGTGACGAACACCGGGACGTGGGTCTTGCCGTTGTGCACCGCGATGGTGTGACCCAGCATGCTGGGGATGATCATCGAGCGACGGGACCAGGTCTTGATGACGTTCTTGGTGCCGGCTTCGTTCTGGACGTCCACCTTCTTTACGAGGTGGTCGTCGACGAAGGGCCCCTTCTTGAGACTGCGCGGCATCTAAACCCGCTCCTAGCGCTTCTTGTTCGTCTTGCGGCGGCGGACGATGTACTTGCTCGAAGCCTTCTTCGGCGAGCGAGTACGACCCTCCTTCTGACCCCACGGGGAGACCGGGTGGCGACCACCACTGGTCTTGCCCTCACCACCACCGTGCGGGTGGTCAACCGGGTTCATCGCGACACCGCGGACGGACGGGCGAACGCCCTTCCAGCGCATGCGGCCGGCCTTGCCCCAGTTGATGTTCGACTGCTCGGCGTTGCCGACCTCGCCGATCGTGGCGCGGCAGCGCGCGTCGACGAGACGGATCTCGCCGGACGGCATGCGGAGGTGGGCCATCGTGCCCTCCTTCGCCAGCAGCTGCACGGAGGCACCAGCGGAGCGGGCGAACTTGGCGCCACCACCGGGACGGAGCTCGATCGCGTGGATCGTGGTACCGACCGGGATGTTGCGAAGCGCCAGGTTGTTACCGGGCTTGATGTCGGCCGTGGGGCCGTTCTCAATCCGGTCGCCCTGCTTCAGTGCCTTCGGCGCGATGATGTAGCGCTTCTCGCCGTCGGCGTAGTGCAGCAGCGCGATGCGCGCGGTGCGGTTGGGGTCGTACTCGATGTGCGCGACCTTGGCCGGCACGCCGTCCTTGTCGTGACGACGGAAGTCGATCACGCGGTAGGCGCGCTTGTGACCGCCACCCTGGTGGCGAACAGTGATCCGACCGGTGTTGTTACGGCCGCCCTTGCTGTGCAGCGGGCGAACCAGCGACTTCTCCGGCGTGGACCGCGTGATCTCGACAAAGTCGGCGACGCTGGAGCCACGACGGCCCGGGGTCGTCGGCTTGTACTTGCGGATACCCATTTCTCAGTCCTCGTCCGATTCCGGACGACTAGACCTCCGTTAGGAGGCCTGGCCGCCGAAGATGTCGATTCGGTCGCCCTCAGCGAGGGTCACGATGGCGCGCTTGGTGTCAGCGCGCTTGCCGAAACCGGTCTTGGTGCGCTTGCGCTTACCCTGACGGTTGATCGTGTTGACCCCGGTGACCTTGACCCCGAAGACCGCTTCCACGGCCTGCTTGATCTGGGTCTTGTTGGAGCCGGGCGCGACGATGAACGTGTACTTGTTCTCGTCCAGCAGCGCGTAGCTCTTCTCCGAGACAACCGGCTTGATCAGCAGGTCGCGCGGGTCAGTGAAGGTCTTGCTGGTAACGGTCGCCTCAGACATCAGGCGTCGCTCCCTTCGGTCTCATCGGCCTTGGGGCCAGACACGAAGGACTCGAAAGCGGCCTGAGTGAAGACCACGTCGTCAGAGACGATCACGTCGTACGTGTTCAGCTGGCCCGGCTCCAGGATGTGAACCTGGGGCAGGTTGCGGGCGGACAGCCACGCGGCCTCGTCGGCACGCTCGACGACCAGGAGCAGGTTCTTGCGCTCCGAGATCTTGCCGAACAGCGTCTTGGCGGCCTTCGTGGAGGCGGCACCCTCGACCACGCCGGTGACGACGTGGATGCGGGAGTGACGCGCACGGTCCGAGAGGGCACCGCGGAGGGCGGCGGCCTTCATCTTCTTCGGGGTCCGCTGGGAGTAGTCACGCGGCTGCGGGCCGTGGACGACGCCACCGCCGACGAACTGCGGGGCTCGGGTCGAACCCTGACGCGCGCGGCCGGTGCCCTTCTGGCGGTACGGCTTGCGGCCACCACCACGGACTTCGCCACGACGCTTGGTCTTGTGCGTGCCCTGACGGGCAGCAGCCAGCTGGGCGACAACGACCTGGTGGATCAGCGGAACGCTGGTCTTCGCGTCGAAGATCTCCGCGGGGAGCTCGACGGTACCGGCCTTGTCGCCTGCCGGCGAAAGGATGTCAATGGTGCTCATTAACCTCAAGCCCCCTTGGCCGCGGTACGGACCAGGACGAGGCCGCCGTTCGGACCGGGGACTGCGCCCTTGATGAGGAGCAGACCCTTCTCCGCGTCAACCGCGTGGATGGTCAGGTTCTGGGTGGTGACGCGCTCGTTGCCCATACGACCGGCCATGCGCATGCCCTTGAAGACACGCCCAGGGGTGGCGCAGCCACCGATCGAACCGGGGGAGCGGTGCTTGCGCTGCACACCGTGACCGGCGCCGAGGCCCCGGAAGTTGTGCCGCTTCATGACACCGGCGAAGCCCTTGCCCTTGCTGTTGCCCGTGACGTCAACCTTGACGCCGGACTCGAACACCTCAGCAGTGATCTCCTGGCCGAGCGTGTACTCGCTGGCGTCGGAGGTGCGGAGCTCCACCAGGTGGCGGCGGGGGGTCACGTCGGCCTTGGCGAAGTGGCCCTTGAGGGGCTTGTTCACCTTGCGCGGGTCGATCTCGCCGAAGGCGATCTGGACCGACTCGTAGCCGTCGATGTCGTTCGTACGGACCTGGGTAACGACGCAGGGCCCGGCCTTGACAACGGTCACCGGGACGACACGGTTGTTCTCGTCCCAGACCTGGGTCATGCCGAGCTTCTCGCCCAGGACGCCCTTGATCTGCTTTGCCATCTTCTCGACGCCTCTCAGAGCTTGATCTCGATGTCAACGCCGGCCGGAAGGTCCAGGCGCATCAGCGAGTCAACGGTCTTGGGCGTCGGGTCGAGGATGTCGATCAGGCGCTTGTGCGTGCGCATCTCGAAGTGCTCGCGCGAGTCCTTGTACTTGTGCGGCGACTTGATGACGCAGTACACGTTCTTCTCAGTGGGCAGCGGCACCGGGCCTGCGACCGACGCACCAGTGCGGGTCACCGTCTCGACGATCTTCTTCGCCGAGGAGTCGATGACCTCGTGGTCGTAGGCCTTGAGCCGGATGCGGATCTTCTGTCCCGCCATGGCTACTCCGTAGTCCTGTCTGTTGTGGAAACGCTCTGGCTCTCGGTCGGCTGTGGATCTCTCCACCGCTTCTCTCCGACCCACGCGGTCGGGCGTGTCGCACTCCCTCCACAGAAAATTCCCATACGGAAATTCCCTCGTCCAAGGGGGTGCGGTCCCAAGACCGCGGTTCGGGGGAGAAACACCCACCGAGTGCCTGGCCGACACCGTGCTGACGCTTCCCAGAAGATTCCCGTACGTCCGCCCCATTGCTGCCCCGAGAGGCAGATAAAGGCGACGAGTACTGTGGGACTCGCTTCCGGTCCTCCCGGCGGGAGGCGCGCAGCATCGGCACTCAGCCGAGCAACTTGAGTAGTCTGCCATACAAGACACGTACTGCGCCAATCGGGCCGAAGAGAATACCCCTCCACGGTGATCGGTCAAACTGCGCCGCGCAGCGGGATTGCCCGGGCGCCCCTTGGGGTCCGCCCGGGCCCGTCCACGGGCCTCGGAAACCTCTCCGCGGCCCTCGCTCAGGTACGCGAGACGGTGCCGCAGCCCTCCTGGCCGCCGGTCTCCATGCTCTTGCTGCGGTCGTACGGGTCCACGGGCGTCCCGGAGGGCGCGGGCCCGGTCGGCGTGTCCTCGTCGAAGGCGGGGTGCAGGAATCCGTCGTAGACGTCGCAGGCGCTGTTGGCGAGGTCGACGTTGAACTTCTCGAGCCAGATCTTGCCCGCGGTGGCCTGCCACTTGCGCGGGTCCGCGATCGAGAAGGTGATCTCGCGCCGCACGACGGTGCGCTCCACCTGCTCGGCGCCCGGCTTCGCCTTCACGAACGGGTAGACGAAGGTGTAGTCGGCCAGCACGTTGGCCTGACCGGCCTCCTTGCCGGGCTCCACCCACATCCGGCCGCGGACCTTGACCACGTCGCCCGCGGGCTTCAGCTCGGCCGGCTTGACCCGGCTGAACAGGTGCAGCGGGTCGTTCTCCTTCGTCGGAGCCGTCAGCGACCCCTCCAGGCGGCCCAGCTGCTCCTCGAGCTTCGGGTCGAGGAGCGCCAGCGCCGCCGCGGGCCGCTCCCCGCGCAGGGTCGCCGGGTCCAGGTTGGCCGCGACCAGGAACTGCTTGGCCTTCTCCAGCGCGTCGGCCACCTGCTCCTTGCTCATCCCGCCGACGGCCTCCGCCACCGGGACCTCGATCCCGGCCGCCCCGTCGGCCCACTGCAGGGCCGGGGACCCCTTGAAGGGCTCCTTGAGGGTGGGCCGGTCCGGGTACAGGGCGGAGGGCGGGGCGCTGGGCCGGGCGGTCTCGGCGGGCAGCGGCTCCGCGGCCTTGCCGTTCTGTGCGGCCTTGCCGGTGACCCGGTCGATGACCATCTCCGGGCGGATGGCGATCAGTGCGAGGGCGGCGATGAAGACGATCGCCCCGGCGGCCTTGAGTCTGCGCTTGCCCCTCCCCTGCCGTTCCCTTTCCTGCCAGGCCGGACCGGTGCGCCAGCCGGGCGGCTCGGCGGGCTCGCCCTGCAGCCGCGCGGTGACCATGCGCGCCCGGGCGGACGGCTCCCGGGGGGCCTGGCCCGTACCCGCCTGGGCCTGCTCCATGAACCGGGCCCACTCCTCGTCGGAGACCGCTGGTGTGTGGTCGTCGTTGTTCGTTCCCATGTCCCACCCCTGGAATGTCCGGGGCCCCCAGGACCAGGTCCTGGGGGCCCCGCCGAAACGTCTCTGCTACTTGCTGAAGTAACCCGTGATGTCCGCGATCAGGTCCACGGTGCCCTGGTTGTTGAAGAAGCTGACCTTCCCGTCCACGACCGGGACGACCACCAGGTTCGGGATCGTCTGGCCCGGAGTGAAGTTCAGGTTCGAGGCACTGGTACGCGTCGTACCGCTGGGGTACACCGACACGAAGCTCGGCTGCGTCGGGTTGGTCGCCGTCACGTTCAGGACCACGGCGGTCACACCGGTCGCCGGGATGCCGTTGGTGCCGGCCACCGGCAGCGTCACCACGCCACCCGCGCCGACCTTCGCCTGCGGCACACCCAGACCCGACCGCGTGTCCATCAGACGCTTCGGACCGATGTTGGTGTGCGTGGCGCCGTCACCGGCCGACGTGAAGTAGCCGGTGATGTCCGCGATCAGGTCCACGGTGCCCTGGTTGTTGAAGAAGCTGATCTTCCCGTCCACGACGGGGACCACGACCAGGTTCGGGATGGTCAGGCCGGGGGTGAAGTTCAGGTTCGAGGCACTGGTACGCGTCGTACCGCTGGGGTACACCGACACGAAGCTCGGCTGCGTCGGGTTGGTCGCCGTCACGTTCAGCACGACCGCGGTCACACCCGTCGCCGGGATGCCGTCGGTACCGGCCACCGGCAGCGTCACCACACCACCCGCACCGACCTTCGCCTGCGGCACACCCAGACCCGACCGCGTGTCCATCAGACGCTTCGGACCGATGTTGGTGTGCGTGGCGCCGCCACCGGCCGACGTGAAGTAGCCGGTGATGTCCGCGATCAGGTCCACGGTGCCCTGGTTGTTGAAGAAGCTGATCTTCCCGTCCACGACCGGGACGACCACCAGGTTCGGGATCGTCTGGCCCGGAGTGAAGTTCAGGTTCGAGGCACTGGTACGCGTCGTACCGCTGGGGTACACCGACACGAAGCTCGGCTGCGTCGGGTTGGTCGCCGTCACGTTCAGGACCACGGCGGTCACACCGGTCGCCGGGATGCCGTTGGTGCCGGCCACCGGCAGCGTCACCACGCCACCCGCGCCGACCTTCGCCTGCGGCACACCCAGACCCGACCGCGTGTCCATCAGACGCTTCGGCGTGACCGGCGTGAACGTGGCGGGCTTCACCTCGGCCACGACCGTGACGGGGAGGGTGGTGGAGGTCTTGCCGTTGGTCGCGGTCGCCTTGACCTGGACCTGGTGGGTGCCGTCCGTCAGTGTCGTGATCGCCGTCCGGGCCGTACCGGAGGCAGTCGCCACCGAGGCCCCGTCGACCAGCACCTCGAACGAACCGATGCGGTCGCTCGCCGTGCTCGACGACCAGCCGACGGACAGGACACCGTCGGACTTCGCGTCGACGCCCGGCTGGACCGGCACACCGTTGACGGTGGCCACCTTCAGCTGCGCCGCGGGGCCGGAGGTGCGGAGCGCGCCGAGCTGCCCGTAGAGCTGGTTGCCCGGGCACTCGGTGTTGAAGCCGTCCCGGTGGCCCGAGAGCGACTTGAACGTGTACGGCTTGCCGGCCTCGAACGCGGTCCCGAAGAAGTTGGTCTGCGTGGCGCCCGCGGTCAGCGTCGCCGTGCCGTTCATGTCGCCGTCGTACTGGCCGAGCTTGTAGGCCGCGATCCTGGAGATGGCGTCCTGGGCGGCGGCCGATGCGCCCGCGGCGTTGTAGTCGCCGAGGACGGCGATGCCCGCCGACTCGTTGTTCCAGCCGTACGTGTGCGCACCGAGGACGGGCTGGTCGGTACCGCCCTGCCGGCCCTCGAAGATCGTGCCGCACTTGTCGACGAGGAAGTTGTAGCCGAGGTCCCGCCACCCGTTGGTCTTCACGTGGTAGACGTGGATGCCGCGGACGATCGCCGCGGACTGCGAGCAGTCGTACGGCTGGGTGTCGGCGGTGTGGTGGACGAAGACCGCCTTGACCTTCCCGCCGGGCAGGTAGATCGGGCCCTCGGTGTTCATCGTCTCGTCGGCGCCCCAGGCGAGGCGCGAGACCACGTTCGGCTGCGGGGCCGTGGAGACGGGCCCGGGGACCGACGGCGGAGTGGTGGGCGGGTCCGCCGGGGCCGGGCCTGCCGCCGGCGCGGCGAACGCGGCCGGGCCGGCGTTCAGGGAGCCGCTCTGCTGGGCGCCGTTCTTCTTCGCGCCGCTCTTCTTCGCCGGACTGTTGGCGCCGCCCGGGTCCACCAGGTTCAGCTCCAGGCCCGCGGGCAGCGCACCGCCGCCGCTGATCCGTACCTCGGCACCGTCCGACGCGCCGACCCAGACGGGCTCCGTCGAGCCGTGCGCGCCGGGGCGTACGCCGTCCATCCCGGCCTTCACCGGGTCGAGGGCGATCCAGTGCGACCACTTGCCGGTCTTCGCGTCGCGGGCGCGGGCCTCGATGGTCCCCTTCACCTCGGCCTTGGGGTCCGTCCAGGAGACGCCCAGCAGGCCGAAGGGCTCGGTGCCCTGCTGTGAGAGCACGGCTTCGCCGCTGCCCTTGGGCTTGAGCGCGAGCTTGTGCACCTCGCCCTCGACCGGTCCGGTTTCCTTGACGCCGGCGCTGTAGGCCTTCGCCGGTCCGTTGCCGTCCGAGCCCAGTTCGGCTCCCCCGGCCCATCCCTGAACGCCCAGTACCGCGGCGGCACCGATCGCGGCCGCCAGCGCGGTACCGCGCACGCGTGTCAATCTCAAGTCTGTTCCCCACCCCTGTGGCGATTGCGCCGTACGACACCAGTGACGGGGCGGATGCTACTGGTCGGCTGTGACAGGTGGCACGGGTGGGGTCGCCCGGAGGGCGCCCCGGGCAACCGGACCGCGTGGCTTTACCTCTTCTGTGCGTCCTTCTCGGTCCCGGCGGCGTCCTTCCGGGCCTGCTTTTCGACCTCGGCGTCCCGTTCGATGTCCGCCCTCGACCGCACGCGCTTGGGCGCCTTCATCCCGCAGACGCTGGGCCAGTCGTCGGCCACGATGCCGGCGCACCAGATGTAGTCCTGGATGGGGCCGGGCTTCCAGTCGTCCTTCTCGATGTCCCAGCAGTTCTCGCGGGGCGAGAAGCGCGGGCAGCTGCCGTCCCGCGTCTTGATGACGTGTGCGCGGTACGCGTCGATGCCCATCGAGTCGACGTCGGACGAGGGCATGTAGCGGTTGGCCGACCAGGACGCGCCCATGGCCGCGAACAGGGCGACCACGCACACCATGCCGGCGGCGAGCTGGCGGATCACCCGCGGCGGAACGACCCGGGCGAGCCCGGCCCCGGAACCGGCCCCGCCGCCGCTCGGGCGCAGCGTGCGCTCGATCCACCCGGAGCCCCGGTTGACCACGGCCATCATGCCGAGCACGGCCAGGATCATCAGGCAGTACATGATGATCCACGTGGTGCGCGGGTAGAGCTGGATGGCCTTGTCGTGGGCCATGTGCCCGGCGAACCAGAAGCGGGCGAGCCAGGCGCCGGCCAGGACCGCCGCCGCGGTGCGGACCATGATGTTGCGCAGGCCGAGACCGAGGCCGAGGCCCACCCCGAACAGCAGCAGCAGCGCGAACCCGCTCTGGCCGGCCATCTCGCCGGCCACGGGCCAGGTCTGGTACGTCAAGGGCGAGGACCGGTCCGAGACCCAGCCGAGGACGTACCCGGGGTCCGCGTACACGGCGAGGAAGGCGTAGCGGTCGGGGTTCTCCGAGCCCAGCCGGACCATCTGGTAGAGCAGCGGGGCGCCGACGACGGCCGCCGACAGCAGCGTGACCCCTATGTACAGGCCCGCCTTCTTGGCCGTCGCCGCGCCCTGGCGCCACGGGAAGAAGAACAGCGCGGCGCCGAGCGCGCCCGGCGCGGCCCAGATGTACCAGCCGGAGTACCAGAGGAACAGCGCGCCGAAGATCAGGCCGAGGACGAGGCCGCGCAGCAGCAGGTGCCGCGTGTCGCGCCGCCCGGCCAGGCGCATCTCGCGCAGCCAGTAGCCGAGCAGCGGCAGCAGCACGATCATGACGATGTGGCTGTACGGGCGGATCGGGTCGAGGAAGAGCACCGCGGCCGGAACCGCGATCAGCAGCGCCCAGAAGGGCCTCAGCAGTATCCGCCAGGCCAGGTAGGCCATCGGGCCGGCCACGGCGGTGAAGAAGATCTGCAGGTCGTGCAGGGCGAAGCCGGTCTCGCCGCGGCCGTTGTAGCGGATCTTCGCCCAGAGGGCCATGAGGGCCGGGAAGGCGGGTGGGTAGATGCCCGACATCCCCTCGTGGTGCAGGAACGAGTTGGCCATGTCGATGAGGACGCCCGGGTCGGCCTCCTGGCCTCCGAGCGGGTGCGGCGTGCCGCGCAGGGCGACGACGACACCGCCGGCGATCACCCCGGTGGCCAGGCCCGCGAGGGCGGCGCAGACCAGGCGCTTGACCAGCTGGTGGCGCCGGGCCGCGCCCCGGTGGGCGGTGTACAGGAGCAGTGCGAGCAGCGGCAGGCCGATGACCGCGGCGTACTGCTGGAGCGTGGCGAGCCCGCTGACCTGGCCGAGGCGGACGATCGGGTTCACGCTGATGTGGCGGCTCAGCAGCATGTAGCCGAGGGCCGCCGTGAGGCTGACGACGGCCTCGGCGAGGGCGAGCACCCGGCGCCGTGACGTCCACGGACGGCGGGCCGCCGAGCTGGACGGGACCGGCCCGGGGTCCGCGGTCCCGGTCCGGCTGTGCGCCGGGCCGGATGTTCCGACGACCTCGGGGGCCAGGTGTGTCATCTCAGTCCAATTCCGTCGCGGGTGTCAGTCGGCGCGCTGACCGGCGGTGAAGGCGTGCTTCGCCAGCGTACGGACGCCCTCGCGGTGTCCGCGGAGCAGGGCGCCGGGGAGCATGGTGATGGCGTGGAACCGGGAGCCGCTGTGGAAGCGGGCCGCGCGTGCGGCCTTGGGCCAGCCCCGGGCGTCCATCCGGCCGGCCACGGCGGAGAAGTACCGCTCGGCCTCGGTGAAGCGGGTGCCGGAGAACGCCTGCACCGATGACTCGCTGACCGCGTGGCGGCGGTACTGGAAGACCGTGGTGGTCTCGTCGATCAGCATCTGCTCGCCGAGCTCGAGGAGGTCGACCACCAGGGCCAGGTCCTGGATCACCGAGTACTCGTCGCGGAAGTTGATGCCGCGCAGGGCTTCGCCGCGCCAGCAGATCGACGGGAAGTACAGCCAGTTCCCGCGCAGCACGCTGGTGGCGAGCTCTTCGCCGCCCATCAGGCGCCGGCCCTTGACCTGCGGGGCGTACAGCCGCCGCTTGGTCTGGTCGGCGAGCCCGGACGTCAGCTGCCCGTCGCCGTCGATCACCTCGACGCCGGGCTGGACCATGCCGATGCCCGGGTTGGCCGCGATGAGGCCGCGGACGGTCTCCAGGTAGTGCGGGTGCAGCAGGTCGTCGCAGCCCATGATGACGACGTAATCGGCCTCGGAGAGCCGTACGCACTTCTGGAAGTTCTTGGTGATGCCGAGGTTCTGCTCGTTGCGGGAGTAGTGCACCCGCTCGTCGCCGAGTGCCTCGAACCAGCCCGGGACGTCCGGCTCCTTGCCGTCGTCGATGACGACGAGGCGGAAGTCCGGGTCCGTCTGGGCCAGGACGCTGCGGACGGCGTCCTGCATCAGCTGCACGTCCCCGTAGTAGGGGAGCATGAAGTCGAAGGTCACCACGGGACGTCAGGCCTTCACGGTGTCGGAGTCGGCGGGCTCCGGCTCGGCGGCAGCGCCGGCCTCGGTCGCGACGGCAGCGGCGGCGGTCGTGGTCGAGCCGAGGCGCGCGTCGTTGTGCCGTGCGCCCTCGCTCAGGGCCACCGTCCGGGCCAGGTCGGTGAGCTTCTTCTCCAACGAGCGGAAGCGCAGGAAGGTGTTGAGGGTCAGGAAGCCCATCGCCAGCACCATCACGTACAGCACGAGGTCGGTGCCACGGCCGACGCCGAGCTGGTGGGCCACCCACGTGACGTCCGTGGGGCGGAGCACGGCGTACACGTTGACGATGACGAACAGCGAGAACGCGATGCGCTTCCAGGCGCGGTTCTTCGCCTGCCCCCACGTGCGTATGAACATCAGTGCCATCGACACCGAGCCTGCGATGAGCAGCAGCTGGATCCAGAAGTACTTCATCAGCGGCTTCGCTCCCGCATCGTGATGTCAAAGATGATGTTGACGCCGTTGATCAGGGACTGACCCTTGGCGCGCGAGTACTCGGTGTAGAGGATGTCCACCGGGACCTCGGTGACGCGCAGGCCGGACCCGGCCAGGTAACCGACGATCTCCGACGCGTGCGCCATGCCGTTCATGGTGATGTTCAGCTGCTCGGCGGCCTTGCGGCTGAGCACGCGCAGGCCGTTGTGCGAGTCGGTGAGCTTCAGCTTGCGGGCGGTCGGACTGACCGACGCGGCCGTACGCAGCACGACGCGCTTGATCCACGGCACCTGGCCGTTCTGCTCGATGAAGCGCGAGCCGAGGACCACGTCGGCCTCGTCGTCGCGCAGCACCTGGACCATCTTCTCGACGTCGTGCGTCTGGTGCTGGCCGTCCGCGTCGAAGGTCGCGAAGTAGCGGGCACCGGGCTGGCTGAGGGCGTACTTGAGGCCCGTCTGCAGGGCAGCGCCCTGGCCGAGGTTGACCGGGTGCCGCACCAGGTGGGCGCCGGTCGTCGCGATGTGCTCGGCCGAGTTGTCGGAGCTGCCGTCGTCGACGACGACTATGTTCGGGAAGGTCGCACGCGCTCCCTCGACCACATCGGCGATCACCTGGCCCTCGTTATAGGCCGGAATGACCAGCCAGACATCGTCGTATTGGGACACGGTAGCTCCAGCGGAATGTGGCACGTGCGCGTGCTCGGTGATCGGTGGGACGTCGGAAGCCGGCATGGTCACTCCCCCGACCGCTCCGGCGCCCAGTGGGCTCGGGGCGACCTTGTGCCCGGGTCCTTCGGTCACGCCCGGAGCAGCTCCGGGGAACCTCAGCCTCAGCACGGCCAGCATACCGAGCACGGTGGCAAGGGACCCGAGAGCGTAGGCCAGGGTGACACGCACGGCAACGTCGCCCGGAGCAAAAGTGATGCCGATCAGGACGACGGTGCCGATGGCCCAGCAGAGCAGTTGCAGGTTGTGCCGCTTGAATACCATCAGCGCCTGTCCGAGCACCATCGCGAACATGTACGCCACGGTGCCGGCGGACAAAAGGAAGAAGTCGAGGCATCCCAGCGCCGGCTTGGCGTGGAAGAGGACCTCGATCAGCCAGGGGCCCATGGCGGTCGCGGGCACTCCGCCGAGCAGCCCCAACAGCCCGACGACCACGCCGATCCGGCGCAGCATCGCGGAGAACGCCGCCCTGTCGCCGGCCGTGTAGGCGGCGGTGAGCCCGCCCAGCAGCGAGGCCTGCAGCGAGCCGAAGACGAACAGCGGCACCCGGGCCAGGACCAGCGCGTTCAGCAGCGCCGCGATCAGCACGCTGTCGGTGGGGGCGAGCAGCTTGGTGCTCATCACCGCTGCGTTGACGACGACCTGGGAGAGCAGGGTCGAGCAGATCAGCAGGCCGAGCCCGCCGGTCAGTTCCCGCCAGGCGATCTCCTCGCCGGGCTCCACCGCGCGCAGCAGCGCAGGCAGGGTGATCAGCGTCGCGGCGACGGGCGCCACGGCCAGGACCAGGCTGAAGGCGAGCGCGGAGTGCAGCCCGGACACCGCGCAGCCGAAGGCGAGGGCGATGCGCAGCCCGCCGTCGACGGCCAACTGGGTGCCGTACGCGCCGAACCGGCCGAGGCCGGCCAGGACACCGCGGGTCAGGTAGCAGACGGCCATGCCGGTGAAAGCGCCGCCGAGGGCCGCGACCAGGCCGCGGTCGCCGTGGAACAGCAGGTCCGCGATCGGGCCCGCACCCACGGCGAGGAGGAGCAGGGTCGTGCCGAGGATCCCCGAGGTCAGCAGTGTGGCCCGGCGCAGCACGGGGGCCGCGCCCTGGCCGAGCACCACGCGGGCGGCGACGAGCCGGGTGAGCTCCTGCTCGATCGGGAAGAAGATGCCGAGCCCGAGCGCCATGACGATCGTCCACAGCACCGAGACGTTCGCCACGGCCTCCGTGGACAGGCTGTAGCCGGCCACGCCCAGGTGGACGTACGAGGCCGCACCGAGCACGACGGTGCCGCCGGCCACCGCGACGGTGCCCGGCGGCAGCGCCGCGGTGAGCCTGCTCAGCAGGGACTTCATCCCGTACTGCCGTTCCTGGCCGCGTCGGCCAGGACGGTGAACGCGGGGGCGGCGAGCGCCTCGGCGAGCTGCTCGTACCAGTCGGCGAGCGGGGCCAGGCCCGCGTCGGCCCAGCGGTCGTGCGCGAGAACGCTGAACGCCGGGCGAGCGGCCGGGCGGACGAACGCGGCGGAGGTGGTCGGCCGGATCCGCTCCGGGTCGAGGCCGCTCAGCCGGTAGGTCTCGCGGGCGAGCCCCATCCAGGTGGTCCGGCCGCTCGCGGTGCCGTGGTAGACCCCGCCCATGGCGTGGCCCTTCAGCGCGGCCAGGCCGAGCTCGACCAGGTGGCGGGCCAGCGCGTAGGACCAGGTGGGCTGGCCGTGCTGGTCGTCGACCACGTCGAGGGTGTCCCGCTGGGCGGCCAGCTTCAGCATGGTGGCGACGAAGTTCGGCCCGTGCTCGCCGTACAGCCAGGCGGTGCGCACTGTGTAGCCGTCCTGCGGCAGCAGTTCGGCCACGGCCTGCTCGCCGGCCAGCTTGGAGCGGCCGTACGCGTTCACGGGCCCGGTGGCCGCGTCCTCGCGGTACGGCTCCGAGGCGTCGCCGGGCAGCACGTAGTCGGTGGAGACGTGCAGCAGGCGCACATGGGCGGCGGCGCAGGCCTCGGCGAGGACGCGTACGCCGGTGCCGTTGACGGCGGTGGCGGCTTCCTCGGCGGTCTCGGCGCCGTCCACGTCGGTCCAGGCGGCGCAGTTGACGACCACGGTGATGCCCTCGACCGCGGCCCGGACGGCGGCCGGGTCGGTGATGTCGAGGTCTGCGCGGCGCAGGCCCACAGCCTCGATCCCGGAGGCCTTCAGGACGGTCAGGACGTCCTGGCCGAGCATCCCGGCGGCGCCGGTGACGAGCCAGCGGCCGGCTCGCGGGTTGGTCTTCACTTCTGGAGGGCCGCCTTCGCCTTCAGCGGCTCCCACCAGGCACGGTTCTCGCGGTACCACTCGATGGTGGCCTTGATGCCGTCCTCGAAGGTGACCTGCGGGGCGTAGCCGAGCTCCGCGCCGATCTTGCTGATGTCGATGGAGTAGCGGAGGTCGTGGCCCTTGCGGTCCTCGACCTGCTCGACCATGTCCCAGCCGAGGCCGGCCGCCTCGAGCAGCACGCCGGTGAGCTCCTTGTTGGTGAGCTCGGTGCCGCCGCCGATGTTGTAGACCTCGCCGGCCCGGCCCTTGCGCATGGCCAGGTCGATGCCGCGGCAGTGGTCGGAGACGTGCAGCCAGTCGCGGACGTTGCCGCCGTTGCCGTACAGCGGGACCTTCTTGCCGTCCATCAGGTTCGAGACGAACAGCGGGATGACCTTCTCCGGGAACTGGTAGTGCCCGTAGTTGTTGGAGCAGCGCGTGACGACGACGTCCATGCCGTGCGTACGGGCGTAGGCCAGGGCCAGCAGGTCGGACGAGGCCTTGGAGGCGGAGTACGGGGAGTTCGGGACCAGCGGCCACTCCTCGGTCCAGGAGCCCTCGGTGATCGAGCCGTACACCTCGTCGGTGGAGATGTGGACGAAGCGGCCGACGCCGTGCTTGCGGGCGGCGTCCAGCAGGACCTGCGTGCCCACGACGTTGGTCATCACGAACGGGCCGGCGCCGGCGATCGAGCGGTCCACGTGGGACTCCGCCGCGAAGTGCACCACGACGTCGTGCCCGGGCATGACCTGATCGACGGCCTCGGCGTCGCAGATGTCGCCCTTGACGAAGGTGTACCCGGGGTGGTCCGCGACCGGGGCGAGATTGGCTTCGACACCGGAGTAGGTCAGTTTGTCGAAGACCGTGATCCGAGCCGATGCGTCTGCACCGAGCTGCTGGCGAACGAATTCTGAACCGATGAAGCCGGCGCCGCCGGTCACGAGGATGCGCATAATACGAAGAGTCTAGCCGCTCGTACACCACCGTTCGGGCCCGGACCACGCCGCCCCCGCGCTCTCGCATAGGGTTGTGCCCATGCGTGGAATTCTCTTGGCCGGTGGCACCGGATCCCGACTCTGGCCGCTGACCCGGGCAGTCTCGAAGCAGCTGCTCCCCGTCTTCGACAAGCCGATGATCTACTACCCGCTCTCCACCCTGGTCATGGCCGGAATCAGCGAGATTCTCGTCATCACCACGCCGGAGGACCGTGCCCAGTTCGAGCGACTGCTCGGCGACGGCTCCCAGTTCGGCATCCGGCTGGAGTACGCGGTCCAGGAGCGCCCCGAGGGCATCGCCCAGGCCTTCGTGCTCGGCGCCGACTTCATCGGCGACGAGTCCGTCGCCCTGATCCTCGGCGACAACATCTTCCACGGCAGCGGTCTCGGCACCCGCCTGGCGGAGCACACCGACTCGAAGGGCGGCCGGGTGTTCGCGTACCCGGTGGCGGACCCGACGGCGTACGGCGTGGTCGAGTTCGACGAGAACGGCCAGGCCATCTCCATCGAGGAGAAGCCGGTCAAGCCCAAGTCCCGCTACGCGGTGCCCGGTCTGTACTTCTACGACAACCGCGTCGTCGAGATCGCCCGCACCCTGAAGCCCAGCGCGCGCGGCGAACTGGAGATCACCGCGGTCAACGACGCGTACCTCCAGGCCGGTGAGCTGAATGTCACCATCCTCGACCGCGGCACCGCCTGGCTGGACACGGGCACCTTCGTCTCCATGGTCCAGGCCTCGGAGTTCGTCCGCGTGATCGAGGAGCGCCAGGGCTTCAAGATCGGATGCATCGAGGAGGCGGCCTGGCGGGCCGGCCTGATCGACTCCGCGCAGCTGCGCGAGCTGGCCCAGCCGCTGCTCAAGAGCGGTTACGGCGACTACCTGATCAGCCTGCTCGACGAGGAGTCCTCCCGGTGAAGTTCCGTCAGCTCTCGATAGAGGGCGCCTACGAGATCACCCCGCAGCTGCACGGCGACCCGCGCGGCATGTTCACCGAGTGGTACCGCTTCGACAAGCTGTCCGAGGTCGTCGGCCACCCGCTGAACCTGGCGCAGGCGAACCTCTCGGTGTCCTCGCGCGGCGTGGTCCGCGGCATCCACTTCGCCGACGTACCGCGCGGCCAGGCCAAGTACGTGACCTGCGTACGGGGTGCCGTGCTCGACGTCATCGTGGACCTGCGGGTCGGCTCCCCGACCTTCGGCCGCTGGGAGGGTGTCCGGCTGGACGACGTGGACCGCCGCGCGGTCTACATCCCGGAGGGCCTGGGCCACGGGTTCTGCGCGCTGAGCGACGACGCCACGCTTTCGTACCTCTGCTCGGAGACGTACAACCCGACCGGCGAGCACTCGGTTCACCCGCTCGACGCGGACCTGGGCATCGAGTGGCCGGCGGACGTGCCGCTGCTGTCCGCCCGCGACGAGGCCGCGCCGACGCTGGCCGAGGCCATCGAGTCGGGCCTGCTGCCGGACTACGCCGCCTGCAAGGAGTTCACCGAGTCGCTGCGCGTGACCGGCTGACCGCTCCCCCGCAGCACACGGAAGAGGGCCGCAACCCGCGATCGGGGTGCGGCCCTCTTCCGTGTCCCGTACGTCCTGCACGCACGTACGACGAAGGGCCCCTCCCCCGCCGCCGAAGCGGTGGGGAAGGGGCCCGTCCGTCAAACATGGTGCCCGCTCGCGCGAGCTACCAGGTCAGAGCACGAATTACTTCGTGATCTTGATGACCTGGCCGGCGCCGACCGTACGACCACCCTCACGGATGGCGAACTTCAGGCCCTCCTCCATGGCGACCGGCTGGATCAGCGCGACCGTCATCTCGGTGTTGTCGCCCGGCATGACCATCTCCGTGCCGGCCGGCAGGGTGACGACACCCGTGACGTCCGTGGTACGGAAGTAGAACTGCGGGCGGTAGTTGTTGAAGAACGGGGTGTGACGGCCACCCTCGTCCTTCGACAGGATGTAGGCCTGGGCCTCGAACTCGGTGTGCGGCGTGACCGAACCGGGCTTGATGATGACCTGGCCGCGCTCGACGTCCTCGCGCTTGATGCCACGGAGGAGCAGACCGACGTTCTCACCGGCCTGGCCCTCGTCGAGCAGCTTGCGGAACATCTCGATGCCGGTGACCGTGGTGGTGGTCTTGGCTTCCTTGATGCCGATGATGTCGACGGTCTCGTTGACCTTCAGGACACCACGCTCGATACGGCCGGTGACGACCGTACCGCGACCGGTGATCGTGAAGACGTCCTCGACGGGCATGAGGAACGGCTTCTCGGTGTCACGCGGGGGGGTCGGGATGAAGTCGTCGACGGCGGACATGAGGCCGAGAAGCTTCTCGCCCCACTCCTTGTCGCCCTCGAGCGCCTTCAGCGCGGAGACGCGGACGACCGGCAGGTCGTCGCCCGGGAAGTCGTACTCGGAGAGCAGCTCGCGGACCTCGAGCTCGACGAGCTCCAGGATCTCCTCGTCGTCCACCATGTCGGCCTTGTTCAGGGCGACAACGATGGAGGGGACGCCGACCTGGCGGGCCAGGAGCACGTGCTCCTTGGTCTGCGGCATCGGGCCGTCGGTGGCGGCGACCACGAGGATCGCGCCGTCCATCTGCGCGGCACCGGTGATCATGTTCTTGATGTAGTCGGCGTGACCCGGGCAGTCGACGTGGGCGTAGTGACGCGCCTCGGTCTGGTACTCGACGTGCGCGATCGAGATGGTGATACCGCGCTGGCGCTCCTCAGGAGCCTTGTCGATCTGGTCGAAGGCCGAGGCCTCGTTCAGGTCCGGGTACGCGTCGTGCAGCACCTTGGTAATGGCGGCCGTGAGGGTCGTCTTACCGTGGTCAATGTGACCGATGGTGCCGATGTTGACGTGCGGCTTAGTCCGCTCGAACTTCGCCTTCGCCACGGGGTCCTCCTGGAGAGTGGTTCTGTACGCCTTGCTCATCGGCGCCAGGTGATCTTTGCTGGAAAGCCGGTCCTCCGGGGCAACGGAGGGATACTCCTGTTGCCCCAGAGGCTCCGGTGACAAGCCTAAAGCGTGTACTCGGAAGAGTTACTCGCCCTTGGCCTTCGCGATGATCTCCTCGGCGACGTTCCGGGGAACCTCGGCGTAGGAGTCGAACTGCATCGAGTAGCTGGCGCGACCCGAGGTCTTGCTGCGGAGGTCTCCGACGTAGCCGAACATCTCCGAAAGCGGCACGAGGCCCTTCACGAGACGCGCGCCGTGACGCTCCTCCATGGCCTGGATCTGGCCACGGCGGGAGTTGATGTCACCGATGACGTCGCCCATGGACTCCTCGGGCGTGGTGACCTCAACGGACATCATCGGCTCGAGCAGCACGGGGGAAGCCTTGCGCGCGGCCTCCTTGAAGGCCTGCGAACCGGCGATCTTGAAGGCGAGCTCCGAGGAGTCGACCTCGTGGTAGCCACCGTCGAGAAGAATGACGCGGACGCCGGTCATCTCGTAGCCGGCCAGGATGCCGAACTGCATGGCCTCCTGCGCACCGGCGTCGACCGAGGGGATGTACTCCCTCGGGATGCGGCCACCGGTGACCTTGTTCACGAACTCGTACGCCGGACCATCGGCGTCCGTGATCGGCTCGATCGCGATCTGCACCTTGGCGAACTGACCGGTACCACCGGTCTGCTTCTTGTGGGTGTAGTCGTGACGCTCGACGGTCTTGCGGATCGTCTCGCGGTACGCGACCTGCGGCTTGCCGACGTTGGCCTCGACCTTGAACTCGCGCTTCATACGGTCGACCAGCACCTCGAGGTGCAGCTCGCCCATACCGCCGAGGATGGTCTGGCCGGTCTCCTCGTCCGAGTGAACGTGGAAGGAGGGGTCCTCCTCCGCGAGACTCTGGATGGCGACACCCAGCTTCTCCTGGTCACCCTTGGACTTGGGCTCGATGGCGACCTGGATGACCGGAGCCGGGAAGTCCATGGACTCCAGGATCACGGGTGCCTTGTCGTCACACAGCGTCTCACCGGTGGTGGTCTGCTTCAGGCCCATGACGGCGACGATGTCACCGGCGCCCACCGCGGCGATCTCTTCACGCTTGTTCGCGTGCATGCGGTAGATCTTGCCGATGCGCTCCTTCTTGCCCTTGACGGAGTTCAGCACCGAGGTGCCGGCCTCCAGGCGGCCCGAGTAAACCCGGACGAAGGTGAGCTTCCCGAGGTGCGGGTCGCGCATGATCTTGAACGCCAGCGCCGCGAGGGGCTCCTCGTCGGACGGCTTGCGCTTCACGACGGTCTCGGCGTCGCGGACGTCGTGGCCCTCGATGGCCTCGATGTCCAGCGGCGACGGCAGGTAGCGGATGACAGCGTCGAGCAGGGGCTGAACGCCCTTGTTCTTGAACGCCGTGCCACAGAACACCGCGGTGATCGTGGGCTCGCCCTTGCCCTTGCCGGAGCCGAGGATGATGCGACGGACGGCGGCGTGCAGCTGCTCCACGGACGGCTCGTCGCCGTTCAGGAAGAGCTCCATGATCTCGTCGTCGTTCTCGGCGACGGTCTCGACCAGCTTGCCGCGCCACTCTTCAGCGGCCTCGGCGTGCGTGGCCGGGATGTCGACGATGTCGTACATCTCGCCCTTGGTCGCCTCGGCGGACCAGACGAACGCCTTCATCGTGACGAGGTCGACGACACCCTGGAAGTCGGCCTCGGCACCGATGGGGAGCTGCATGACGATCGGAACCGCACCGAGGCGGTCCTTGATCATGTCGACGCAGCGGTGGAACTCGGCACCGGTGCGGTCGAGCTTGTTCACGAAGCAGATGCGCGGCACGCCGTAACGGTCGGCCTGACGCCACACCGTCTCCGACTGCGGCTCCACACCCGCGACACCGTCGAACACGGTGACGGCACCGTCGAGGACGCGGAGCGAACGCTCCACCTCGACCGTGAAGTCCACGTGACCCGGGGTGTCGATGATGTTGATGGTGTGGTCGACGTCCTCGAGCGGCCAGTGGCAGGTCGTCGCGGCGGACGTGATCGTGATGCCGCGCTCCTGCTCCTGCTCCATCCAGTCCATCGTGGCAGCGCCGTCGTGGACTTCACCGATCTTGTAAGAGACACCGGTGTAGAACAGGATGCGCTCGGTGGTGGTCGTCTTGCCCGCGTCGATGTGAGCCATGATGCCGATGTTGCGCACCTTGGCCAGGTCAAGCGAAGTGGTAGCCATATCGGCTCAGTCTTCTCTCGGTCTCGATGTGGGTTGGGACTACCAGCGGTAGTGCGCGAAGGCCTTGTTGGACTCGGCCATCTTGTGCGTGTCCTCACGCTTCTTGACGGCCGCACCGAGGCCGTTCGAGGCGTCGAGGAGCTCGTTCATGAGGCGCTCGGTCATGGTCTTCTCGCGACGGGCGCGGGAGTAACCCACGATCCAGCGCAGCGAGAGGGTCGAGGCGCGACCGGGCTTGACCTCGATCGGCACCTGGTAGGTGGCGCCACCGACACGGCGGGACTTGACCTCGAGCGACGGCTTGACGTTCTCGAGCGCGCGCTTCAGCGTGATGACCGGGTCAGCGCCGGTCTTCTCGCGGAGGCCTTCCATGGCGCCGTAGACGATGCGCTCGGCGGTGGAGCGCTTGCCGTTCAGGAGGATCTTGTTGATGAGCGACGTCACCAGAGGAGATGCGTAGACCGGGTCGATGATGACCGGGCGCTTCGGGGCGGGGCCCTTACGAGGCATTCTTACTTCTCCTTCTTGGCGCCGTAGCGGCTGCGGGCCTGCTTGCGGTTCTTGACAGCCTGGGTGTCAAGCGCACCGCGGATGATCTTGTAACGAACACCCGGCAGGTCCTTCACACGGCCACCACGCACGAGCACGATCGAGTGCTCCTGCAGGTTGTGTCCCTCACCCGGAATGTAAGCGGTGACCTCGATGCCGGAGGTCAGACGCACACGCGCGACCTTACGGAGCGCCGAGTTCGGCTTCTTCGGGGTGGTCGTGAACACACGCGTGCAGACGCCACGACGCTGGGGCGAAGCCTCAAGCGCGGGCGTCTTCGTCTTCTCGACCTTGTCCTGCCGGCCCTTACGGACCAGCTGCTGGATCGTAGGCACTACTTCTCCGGTTTCTGTGTGCCGTGTAGTGAAGCTAACCTGGAACTTTGCCGACCCACGCGGTCGGGTGTGTCGGATCCGGCGGAGCTCCGCGCAAGCACGGAAACGCATGGATCGCGGTGGCTGATCCGGCTCTCATGCGGTTGATGGACACGCACAGGAGCCCAGGCACACCCCAGGCACAAGGTCTGAGCGTACCTACCGCATCCCATCCGGTCAAAACAAAAGCCCGCGCGGGACGACCGGGACATCGCCGCCGGTCATGTGCCACTTGGGCGAGGCCCTCGTGTGGCCGCTCCGACTCGCGCATGTGGTAACGGCGTGCTAAGCGGTGCCGGACGGAACGGCCTCCCCCGCGAACTAAACTGCCTCGGCATTCGGCGAAGCAGCGCATTCGGCGATTCACCCCAGACGGCACGGCCAACCACCAGGGAGCGAGACATTGCGGACGGTCACCACGGAGACGACGGCCGCCGACAGCCCGGTCCACCCGTCGCCCCGCCGCCGGTCCCCGCGATCCGCCCGCCCGTACGGGCCCCTGCTGGCGTTCCTCGTCACCTCGGCCGCGTTCTGCGCGGCCTGGGCGGCCCGCGGCACCTTCCCCTTCGGCGACACCGGCCGGGCCCTCAACGACCAGGCCAACCAGTACGTGCCCTTCCACCGGGCGCTGTGGGACCTGGTCCACGGGCAGGCCGCCGGCGACGTGCTCTTCACCTGGCGCGGCGGCTTCGGCCAGCAGTTCCTGTCCGACTACTACACGTACCTCGGCAACCCGTTCTCCTGGCTGGCCGTCCTCGTCCCGCGCGCCCACGTCGACCTCGCCGTCTTCGCGGTCACCCCGATCACGATGGGCGCCGCCGCCGCCGTCATGACGGTCTACCTCGGCAAGCTGCACCCCGGCCCGTGGTGGCAGCGTGGGGTACTCGGCGCCTGCTACGGCCTGTGCGGCTGGGCGCTCAGCGACGCCTCGTACATCCCCATGTGGCTGTGGGGCCTGGTCGCCCTCCCCCTCCTCGGCATCGCCGTCGAGTGGTGCCTGGAGGAGCGCCGCTGGCCGGGGGTGGCGCTGTTCGTCGCGCTCGCCTGGTTCGGCAACTTCTACACCGCGATGATGGCGACGATGGCGGCCTGCGTCCTGCTCGGCATCCGCCTGATCACCCGGGACATGACCGGCCGGCAGCGGCTGCGCGCCCTGTGGCGGGCCTCGAGCGCCACCGCGACCGGCATCCTGCTCACCCTCCCGCTGCTGCTGCCGTCGTTCCTGTCCAGCGGTTCCGCGCAGCCCACCCAGGCCGGGGCCTTCGAGCCGGTGCGGATCGAGGTCTTCCTCGCCGGGATGCTCCCGGCCACCCACCTGTGGGGCGGCCGGCCGCGGCTGTACGTGGCCTCGCTGGGCCTGATCCTCGCCGGATCGTTCCTGTTCAACGCCGCCATCGCGAAGAAGACCCGCCTGGTGTGGACCGCGGCGACGCTGCTCGTCGCCGCCTCGTTCCAGTTCCCGCCGACGCAGTACCTATGGCACGGGCTGGCCGTGCCGAACGGCAATCCGTACCGCGAGGCCTTCGTCTTCAGCGGCATGGTCGTGATCCTGGCCTGGCTGGCCCTGGCCCACCGCCCGCGCCCCCTCCACCTGGCACTGACGGCCGCCCTGCTGGTCGCGGCCACCTTCGTCCTGTGCCGCACCGACGACTTCGGCGGCTGGACCTGGCACGCGGTGCTGGTGGGCGGAGGCGTCTCGCTCCTGGCCCTGGTCCTTCTCTCCCTGGGCACGAAACACCGGGTACTGATCCCCGTGGCCGCCGTCCTCATGGTCGGCGTGGTCTTCGCGGAGTCCACGGTGGCGGCCGCGGGCGCGGACGCCCGCCGGGCCCGGGAGCGCTGGGCGAAGCCGGTCGCCACCTCGAACCGCTCGATCGGCGCGCACTTCGACGCCGTCCGACAGGTGGACGGCTGGCCCGCATACCGGACGGATTCGGGCGCGCCGCAGACCTCGTACAACGACGCCCTCGCCCTGCGGGCCGAGGGCCCGCAGTACTACAGCAGCTACCTGCCGGAGGCGACGTACCAGGCCCTGGAGCCCCTCGGGTACGGCTTCAAGAACGACGGCCGCACCTTCTTCGGGGCGGACAACCCGGTGCTCGACGCGATCTTCGCGATCGGCGCCCGGGTCCACCCCGGCCCGGCGAAGGACACCTGGACCTCGACCCGCTTCCCCGCGCCCCCGCTGGTGACGGTCCGCAGCACCGCCTACACCTCCCCGAACCCGGCCGACAGCGTCTACGCCCGCCAGGAGAACGTCCTGGGCGCCACCGTCTACCAGGTCCCGCAGGTCACCCGGGGCGGCAGCGCCACGGAGCAGACGTACACCGCCCAGTGCACCCCGGGCTCGGAGGCGTACTGGTTCTCCCCGGAGCTCTACGGCACCCTCTCCTTCGCCGGCACCTTCCGCCCCCTTGAGGACCGGATGACCGGGGTCGTCAAGCTGGGCGCGGTCCCCGCGGACGGCAAGGTCGCGGTGGCGGTGAACACCCGTACGGAGGACGCGACGGCGGGCGAGCACCCCGTCGGCTGCCTGAACCGCGCCGGCCTGGACACGGCGATCGGCTCCCTCACGTCCACCGGCGCCACGAAGGTCACGACGGGCGGCCACACCATCGAGGCCACCCTCCCGAAGGGCGCCACGGGCACGGCGGTCTTCGCGATGACCGACGTCCCGGGCTGGCAGTGCACGGCCGGCTCCCGCACGACGGCCCCGACCCCCTTCCACGGCCTGGTCTCCCTCCCCCTCCCCCCGGGCACGGACAAGGTCTCCTGCACCTTCACCCCCAAGGGCCTCACCCCAGGCCTGGCAGCCGCCACCCTGGCCCTCCTGGCCCTCACGTCGGCCACGGTGACGAGCCTCCGCCGCCGCCGCGCGGACGCGGGGTAAATCCCGCCGTTCCGGAGCGCACCGAAGCCGTTGTTGAGTACATTGACCGCCTTGATCACCGGGGCGGGGGCGACGGCAGATGACCGAGGGTGCGGATCCGCTGGGCGGCGAAGGACTCGACGACAGGGTCCCCTTCCTCGCCCGGGCTGGAGGAGGCGGACGGCGCCGCGTTACGGACTCTCGGGCGCGATGTGGTCTACCAGCCCCGCAGCACCCTGCTCCATCAGGACGAGCCCACCACCCATGTCCTCCTCGTACTGCACGGCTGGACCAAGGTCACCGCCGCGCACGCCAACGGCTACCAGGCCCTGCTCGCGCTGCGCGGTCCGGGCGACATCATCGGTGAGTCCGCCGCCCTCACCCGCCGCCCACGCTCCGCGACCGTGACCGCACTCGAACGGGTCCGCGCGGTCGTCATCGAGCACGAACACTTCCGCTCCTTCCTCAGCCGCTTCCCCGACGTCGCGCTCCAGCTGCTGGCCCTCGCCTCCGACCGGACGCGGGCCGCGGACCAGCGCAATCTCCAGTTCGCCTCCATGCCCGTCCGCGAGCGGCTCGCGGTGCTCCTCTTGGACCTGGCCCAGATCCACGGCAGGCGCACCACGGAGGGGTGGGAGGTGGCCGTCCCACTCACCAAACAGGAGCTGGCGGGTGCCGTCAGCGCCTCGCGCGAGATGGTCCAGCGGGAGCTGAAAGGCCTACGGGACAGGGGCGTCATCAGCACGGGACGGCGGACCCTGGTGATCGTTCGGCCGGACGTGCTGCACCGGATCGCGCGGGCCCAGTCACCGCCCTCTTGAGGGACGGTGCCCCGCCCCTTCAGTGCACACGGTCACATTCACGTGTGTCATCCGCCCTCACGACGCCGGGGCCGGCTGTCCGACGCTGCTCGCATGACACAGCCACAGCCACTGTTCCGCACCCTGCTCCTCATCGACACCGAGCGGTACAGCGACCGCGACGACGTCCAGCAGGGCTACTTCCGGCGCATGCTCTTCGGGATCGTCGACCGCGTTCTGCTCTCGGCCGGCGCCGACCAGAGCCTGCGCCGACGGGAAGACCGCGGCGATGCGGTCATGGAACTGATCGATCCCGCCGTTCCGCTGACCGACCTGCTGCGGGCACTGCTGAAGGACGCACCGGCGGAACTGCGCGCCGTGAACCGGCTCGCCGCCAGCTCCGCGCAGATCCGACTGCGTGCCGTTCTGGCGACGGGGTTCGTCCACATCGACGAGTTCGACGGCTGGGTGGGCACGGACCTGAACAACGCCTGCCGTCTCCTCGACGGCGACCCACTGCGGGCCGCACTGCGCGAGCGCCCGGACGACTACGCGCTGTGCGTCTCGGAATCCGTGCACGCGGGCATCGTCGCCCACGACCACCTCGGCATTCCCAAGGACGAGTTCCACCCGATCACCGTCCCCACCAAGAACGGCCCGATGGCCGCCTGGCTCCACGGCCCGCTGCCCACCGCACCTTCCACTCCGAAGCAGACCCCGACCAACAACCCGCAGCCGCCCACCCCAGCCGGCCTCGACTTCCGCGGCACGAACCACGGCCTGGTCGCGAACCACGTCCAGGGCGACATCACCTTCGGCACCCCCGGTGAGCGCCGGTGAGCGAGGAAGCGGCGCCGCATACCGATCCGGAGGGACCCGCGGCCGGGCCGGCCGAGGGCGAGAAGGCTGCCGAGGCCGAGCAGCCCGCACAGGAACCCTGGGCTGCCCGGCGGGACCTGAACGACCACGCTCCGAGCTCGATGGGGCTCCACTTCCGTGGCACCAGTCACGGCGTCGTGGCCGGGAAGGTCATCGGCGACATCATCACGGGCGGCAAGACCGAGAACCACTACAACTTCGGTGGCTTCGGCGGTGTGAACCGCCCCGGCGTGTCCGGGGACTCAGTTTGTTGGATGAGCGGCCCGGACGGGGTCGCGGTGGTGATGGTAGTGGGCTTGTTCGGCCTCGGCGGGGGTGAGGTCGTCGCAGGCGCCGTGCAGACGCCGGTTGTTGTACCAGTCGACCCAGGTCAGGGCGGCGATCTCGACGTCGGTCAGGGACTGCCACGGCCCGCCGGGTTTGATGACCTCGGTCTTGAACAGGCCGATCGTGCTCTCGGCGAGGGCGTTGTCCAGCGCGTCGCCGACCGTGCCGACGGACGGTGCGATCCCGGCCTCCTGAAGATGGTCGGTGTAGCGAATGGCAAGGTATTGAGATCCGGCGTCGCTGTGGTGGATCAGGCCGGTGAGGTCGGTGGCGCCGGCGCGGAAGCGGGCGGCGACGGCCATCTCCAGGGCGTCCAGGACCAGGCCGGTGCGCATGTGGCCGGCCGCGGACCAGCCGATGATCCGGCGGGCGTAGACGTCGATGACGAACGCGACGTAGGCGGTGCCGGACAGGGTGGCCACGTAGGTGAAGTCGGTGACCCACAGCCGGTTCGGCGAGGGCCGGTCGAACCGGCGTTTCACCAGGTCGGTGGGGCGGGCGGCGGTCGGATCGGGCACCGTGGTGCGGTACTTCCTGCCCCGGACCGCACCTCGCAGGCCCAGCTCGCGCATCAGGCGCTCGACGGTGCAGCGGGCCACCGGTATGCCCTCCCGGTTGAGCTGCAGCCACACCTTCCGCGCTCCGTAGACCCGGAAGTTCTTGTCGAACACGCGGATGATCTCCCGTTTCAGCATCTCGTCCCGCGAGGACGCTCCCTCAGAGCCGGAGCCGGAGGGACGCTGCTTTCGGGCTGTGGCGTCGTAGTAGGTGGACGCCGCGATCGGTGCCCCGTGCTCACTCAGCACGCGGCAGATCGGCTCGACTCCCCACCGCACCCCCGTCTCGCTGGTGGTGTCCTTGTGGGCGCTGATGAAGTTCACGAGGACCTGCGTGGCCGGTCGAGCTCGGCCGCGAAGAAAATCGAGGCCGCCCGCAGGATTTCGTTGGCCCGCTTCAGTTCCCGCACCTCGGCCCGCAGCCGGCGCATCTCGGCCGACTCCGCGGTGCTGGTCCCCGCCCTGGCGCCGGCATCGACCTCGGCCTGGCGGACCCATTTGCGCAGCGTCTCCGCGCTGCCGATGCCGAGCTTGCCTGCGACCGAGCAGATCGCCGCCCACTCGGTCGGATGCTCCGGCCGGACCTCGGCCACCAGCCGCACCGCACGCTCGCGTAACTCGGCCGGGTAATTCCTCGAAGGACGTGACATGGACTCCATCTCCTCACGAAGTGGAGTCTCCGAACACGCCGGGGCGGTTCAGTGGGCAGGTCCCCGGCGAGATCCCATCGGAGACCTTGGAACGGCTGGCCGACGACTTCGTGCCGGAAGGCACCCCGTTTACGCATCTGCTGGAGAGGCTGCGCGAGGAACGGGTGATCGTCCTGGCGGGTAACCCGTTCACCGGCCGCCGCACCGCGGCCCTCATGCTGCTGCACCATCTCGGCGCCACACCGGTCCGCGCCCTGGACCGGGACGTGAAGCCGAGCGAGCTGAGCCTGCGTCTGGCTTCGGGTGATGGCGCCGCCGGCCACGTGCTCTGCGACCTGGACATCTCACGTGAGCAGCCGCTGCGGGAGGCCCACCTGCTGGCGCTGAGCGGACGCATGCGGGAACTCAACGGCTACCTCGTAATCACCACGGGCCGTAGCCCATACGTCGAGGACACCGTCGAGCTCGCCGTCTGGCACCCGCCCGCGGCGGAGACCGTCCTCTCGGCCCTGCTGCCCAAGAGGACGGGCGCGGCACACGCGCAGCGGCTGCTGGCCCTGCCCGCCGTTGCCGAGTTCCTCACGCACGAGCGCCAGATCCGCGAGATCGTGCGCTACGTCGCGGTCCTCGCGGAGGCCGACGGGGACCGGATCGAGCAGTACTCGCTCGACGCGTTGGAAGCGCAGGTCCAAGAGTGGTTCGAGGAGGCGGAGACACCGGTGCAGTTACGGGAGAAGGCCTTCCTGATCGCTCTGGCCGCCTTCGACCAGGGGCCGTACGCGCTGACCGCGGAACTCAGTGACATCCTGTACGGCTTCCTGCGCAGCACCGGCGACGACAAGTACCAGAAGCCGATTCCAGTCTTCGGCACCCACATCGGCAAACGGCTTCAGAACGCACGGGCACGAAGCTATCCCGACAGGGAAATGACCGAGTGGGGGCCGGTCACGCAGGTCAAGGCCGCCTTTCACGACGAACGTGTGGCGCCGGTCGTGCTGCGCGAGGTCTGGACCGGCCACCCTGCAGCCCGGCCTGCGCTGATCAAATGGCTCAACGCCCTCTCCGTCGACGGGCGCCCCTTCGTGCGAACCCGGGCGGCGGCCGCCGTCGCCGTCCTCGCCTACACCGACCTGCCGTCGACGATGGCTCTGATCATCGAGCCCTGGGCAGGGGCGAGAGAATCCCGGCGCCAGCTGACGGCGGTCAGCGCCCTTACCCTGGCCCACCGCATCGGAGCCCCGAACATCCCGCGGATCGTCGACGCCTGGAGCGTTTCCGACCAGGACCCGAAGCGCTGCTGGGTGGGAGTCCGGGCACTCGGGCTGATCGGTCCCGAGCGCCCGGTCGAGACGCTCTCCGCCCTTCAGGCACAAGCCCGGCACCAGTACGACAGAAGGCTCAAGCAGTCCCGCATCGGGGCAGGGGACCAGCAGGTTGCTGCGGAACTCCCCCAGTCGGTCGCCCTGCTGCTGCTCTCGACAGCATCCGATCCGACCCTGGGCGCCCTGCTGCCTGCCCTCGACGGCCACCCTTCGGCGCGTGCGCTCGCCCTGGAGGGCTTCCTCACCGCCTGCGAACGGCTCGATGAGTCCGCTTGTCCTGCCCTGCTGGGTACGGCGGCCCAGTCGCCCTCCGCCTCGGCCGGCATCGCCCGATTGCTCCGGGTCGCGCTCAACGACCGTACGACGAATGAACGCGCCGAGGACGCGCTGCGGAGCTGGATCCGGGCCGCCGAGGCAGACACAGGCACAGCACGGGCCCTCGCGGGCCTGCTCCCCATGGTCGCCGCCGGCCCCCGCGACGCGGCCCGCCTCGACCACCTGCTCGAGACCTTGCAGGGGCTGGATGGCCAGCCCCGGCCGGCGGTCGCGGACCGGCTGCGCGCCGTTCTCGCCCGTCCTCTGGCCCACACCTGACAGGAGGCCGACATGGCCAGCCCGCTGTACCGCTCCACCGACTGGGACCAGCACGCCGACCGGCACACCCTGCTGAAGGATCCGGTCGTCACGGTCCGCCAGCTGGGTCGTCTGGGCCTGACCGGCGGCCCGCCGACCCGCATCGATCACACCCTCGTCTACACGACCAGGCGTGGCGGCTTCGAGGTCTTCCCCCCGCCGCACCGACCTCGTCGGATCCCTCGGCGTTACACCGCGGTCTACGAGGTGGACATGGGCGTGCATGCCGTACGAACCCGAGTGCCGTTGCCCAGCGTCGACGACGCCCACGAGTTCGACGTGAGCGTCGAACTCGACTGGCAGGTCACCGACCCGGTCCGATTCGTCCGCAGCGGGCACCGCGACGTCCCCCGACTCCTGCTGGGGGAACTCGAACGGGCCGCCCGTCCGGTCACCCGCCGGTTCCCGATCGCCGACAGCGCGGGCGCCGAGGCGGAGGTGCTGATCGTGGTCCGTGAGGGAAAACCTCTGGGTGAAGAGGGGGGCCTGCGAGTCCTGTGGACCGTCCAGCTCCGTCGCGACGAGGACAACGTCGCCCACGCCCGGCGCCTCCAGGCGATCGAGCACACGACCGCCGAGGAGCTCCTCACCCAGCAGGGTGGCACCCGAGTCGATCTGGAAAAGGCCTCACGCGCCAAAGTGCAGCACCAGCAGCGCCTGGAGCTGCAGGAATACGAGGCGCAGCGGATCGACTTCTACCGCGAGTACCTGGCACGTGGCGGTATCGACGCCTGGGCCCTGCACCTGGCTCAGCATCCTCAGGACTCCGCGAACGCCTTGGCCACCCTTCGCGAGGACCAGCGGGACCGCGTGCGGGCCCAGATGAACCTGATCAAGGAGATGCTGACCAAGACGGGCACCGAGCCATTCGAGCTGGAGGGACCGCGACGGCTCGCGATCGACGCGTTCCATGCCGTTTTCGGGCAGCACGTACCCGGCGAGAGGGGCCCGAAAGACGAGGAAGCCGAGAAGAAGACGGTGTCCCGGCCGGCGCCCGACCCCGCACGGCTACCCGCGCAGCCGGTAGCGGACGTACCCACCTGGCAGCCGGCGGTTCCCCCGGCCTCTCCCGAAGCTCCCGGTGAGCCCCGGTGACCGCCGATGACGAGGTCGCGGTCCGGCTCCTCGCCGACCTGCGCGTCGAGATCGCCCGCGCCGACAGCAAGGCGGCCTTGCTCGTCGGAGCCCTGGGACTGACCGCCGGTGTAGTCAGTGGCCAGCAGTCCGGGCCGCGTCGGGCCCCGGTTCCCTGTCGGGCTGCGGCCTGTCGCTCTGGTGGGCCGGTGCGGCGGCTCTGGCGGTGGCCATGATGGCTCTTCTCCTCGCGGTATTGCCCCGTTCCCTGCGCTCAGACTGGCAGGCGGGCAGCCCACTGGCCTACTTCGGCGACATCCGCACCGCCGACCTGCAGGGCCGCCTGGCGGAGGCCCTCTCCGACACCGGCAATGACCCGGGCAGCGCGGTACGTGCCGCGCTGGCCGCGAACAGCCTGATCGCAGTCCGCAAGCACCAGTGGATCCGGGTCGGCCTGGTGGCCTATGGCTTCGGGGCGCTGCTTCTGCCCGCGGCCCTGTTCCTCTACTGACCCGATCCGCCCGTGGAGGCCCGTATGGACAACACACCAGCGCCACCCGACGACCTCGAATACCGCAATGGCCCCGGTACCCGTGTCACCTACCGGGCCCGGCAGCGGCGGACCGATCACACCGTGTGGCTTCGGCTTGCACTGCACCTGCCCGCGTTCCTGCTCAGCTCCGCAGTGGTCCTGGCCGTGGCCCTGGCACTCGACTCGTTGCTGGGCGTACCGGTCTGGCTGCCCGTCGCGCTGTGGGCAGCCTCCGGGGGCCTGGCTTTCCACCGACCGACCGAAGTGCTCCTCGCCCGTCACGTACTGCACCTGCACCGGCCCGTCCCCACCGAGCTGACCAGGCTGGCGCCGGTGTGGCGCGAGGTTACGGCCCGCGCCGGGGTGGACGGCAGCCGGTACGAACTGTGGGTCGAGGACAGCGACGAGCTGAACGCCCTCGCCGCCGCCGGCCACATCGTCGCCGTGACCAGGCGGGCCCTGCGGGACCTGCCCACTTCCCGGCTGGCCGCCGTACTCGCGCACGAGCTGGGACACCACACCAGTGGTCATTCGTGGTCGGGGATGCTCGGCTGGTGGTACGCGATGCCCGGACGCCTGGTGTGGCGGGGGCTGGCCCGAATGAAACCCCGGATGATCCGGACCGCGCGCGGCGCCTCGGGCATGGCCTTGTGCGTGCTCACGGTGCTCACCTGCTACCTGGCATTCACCACACTGAAGGCCACGTACGGCCTCCCTCTGCTCCTGTTCGTGCTGCCCTATCTGACGGCCGCGGTCGGCAGGCGGGCGGAGCTTCGTGCCGACGTGCACGCGGCTCGCCTCGGCTTCGGGCGGCCCCTCGCCCGGTCCCTTCACGAGCGGCTCACCGAACAGTCCGCCGCGCCCGGGCTGGCGGCACGCCTCCTGTCGCACCACCCCGACCACCGCACCCGGCTCCACCACCTCCAGCGGTACCTGTGATGCGTGGCCGGGAACGCCGCAGGGCGGCCACCCTCTCGGGTGACCGCCCTGCGGTTACTGCTCTGCTGCGACTCAGCCGTTGTACGGGCCGTAGTCGTAGTCCTCCAGCGGGACAGCCTGGCCGGAGCCGGTGCCGAAGGGCGAGTAGTCGATGTCGTCGTAGCCGACGGCCGAGTACATCGCGGCCTTCGCTTCCTCGGTGGGCTCGACCCGGATGTTGCGGTAGCGGGCGAGGCCCGTACCGGCCGGGATGAGCTTACCGATGATGACGTTCTCCTTGAGGCCGATGAGGCTGTCGGACTTGGCGTTGATCGCCGCATCCGTCAGGACTCGGGTCGTCTCCTGGAAGGAGGCGGCCGACAGCCAGGATTCCGTCGCCAGCGAGGCCTTGGTGATACCCATCAGCTGCGGACGGCCGGAGGCGGGGTGACCGCCCTCGGTGACCACACGACGGTTCTCGGTCTCGAAGCGCGAGCGCTCGACGAGCTCGCCCGGCAGGAGCTCCGCATCGCCGGACTCGATGATCGTCACGCGGCGGAGCATCTGCCGGATGATGATCTCGATGTGCTTGTCGTGGATCGACACGCCCTGCGAGTTGTAGACCTTCTGGACTTCGCCGACCAGGTGGACCTGGACCGCACGCTGGCCGAGGATGCGCAGCACGTCGTGCGGGTTGGTGGCACCCGCGGTGAGCTTCTGGCCCACCTCGACGTGGTCACCCTCGTGCACGATGACCTTGGCGCGCTTCGAGATCGGGAAGGCCGTCTCGTCGCTGCCGTCGTCCGGCGTGATGACGATCTTCTTCGTCTTCTCGGTCTCCTCGATCCGCACGCGGCCGGCGGCCTCGGAGATCGGGGCGACACCCTTCGGGGTACGGGCCTCGAAGAGCTCGACGACACGCGGCAGACCCTGCGTGATGTCGTCACCGGCCACACCACCGGTGTGGAAGGTACGCATCGTCAGCTGGGTACCGGGCTCACCGATGGACTGGGCGGCGATGATGCCGACCGCCTCACCGATGTCGACCAGCTTGCCGGTGGCGAGCGAGCGTCCGTAGCAGAAGGCACAGGTGCCGACCGCGGACTCACAGGTCAGGACCGAGCGGGTCTTGACCTCCTCGACGCCGTTGGCGACCAGGGCGTCGATCAGGACGTCACCGAGGTCGACGTTGGCCGGCGCGATGACCTTGCCGTCGATGACGACGTCCTCGGCCAGCATGCGGGCGTAGATCGAGGTCTCGACGTCGTCGGCCTTGCGCAGCACGCCGTCCTCGCCGCGAACGGCGATCTTCAGCTTCAGGCCGCGCTCGGTGCCGCAGTCCTCCTCGCGGATGATCACGTCCTGCGAGACGTCCACCAGACGACGGGTCAGGTAACCCGAGTCGGCGGTACGCAGGGCGGTGTCCGCCAGACCCTTACGGGCACCGTGCGTGGAGATGAAGTACTCCAGAACGGTGAGGCCCTCACGGAAGGACGCCTTGATCGGACGCGGGATGGTCTCGTTCTTCGCGTTCGACACCAGACCACGCATACCGGCGATCTGTCGCATCTGCATCATGTTTCCTCGGGCACCCGAGTCAACCATCATGAAGATGGGGTTCGTCTTGGGGAAGTTCGCGTTCATCGCCTCGGCAACCTCGTTGGTCGCCTTGGTCCAGATCGCGATGAGCTCCTGCGTGCGCTCGTCCTTGGTGATCAGACCGCGCTCGTACTGCTTCTGGACCTTCTCGTCCATCGCCTCGTAGCCCGCGACGATGGCCTTCTTGGCCTCGGGCACGACGACGTCGGAGATGGCCACGGTGACGCCCGAACGGGTCGCCCAGTGGAAGCCGGCCGCCTTCAGGTTGTCGAGCGTCGCCGCCACGATGACCTTGGGGTAGCGCTCGGCCAGGTCGTTGACGATCTCGGAGAGCTGCTTCTTGCCCACCGAGTAGTCGACGAACGGGTAGTCCTCGGGCAGCAGCTCGTTGAAGAGCGCGCGGCCCAGGGAGGTGCGCAGACGGAAGCTGTCGCCCGGCTGGAACTCCTGCTCGCCCTCTTCGGCGACCGGCGGCACCCAGCCACGCGGCGGGATGGTGCCCACCGGGAAGCGGATGTCGACGGACGACTGCAGCGCGAGCTCGCCGGCGTCGAACGCCATGATCGCCTCGGCCGTGGAGCCGAACGCGCGGCCCTCGCCCTTGGTGTCACGGAGCTCACCGTCGGTGGTCAGGAAGAACAGACCGAGGACCATGTCCTGGGTCGGCATCGTGACCGGACGGCCGTCGGCCGGCTTCAGGATGTTGTTCGAGGACAGCATCAGGATGCGGGCCTCGGCCTGCGCCTCCGCGGAGAGCGGCAGGTGCACGGCCATCTGGTCACCGTCGAAGTCCGCGTTGAACGCGGTGCAGACGAGCGGGTGGATCTGGATGGCCTTGCCTTCGACCAGCTGGGGCTCGAAGGCCTGGATGCCGAGGCGGTGCAGCGTGGGTGCACGGTTCAGCAGCACCGGGTGCTCGGCGATGACCTCTTCGAGCACGTCGTACACGACCGTGCGGCCGCGCTCGACCATGCGCTTCGCCGACTTGATGTTCTGCGCGTGGTTCAGGTCGACCAGGCGCTTCATCACGAACGGCTTGAAGAGCTCCAGCGCCATGGCCTTGGGCAGACCACACTGGTGCAGCTTCAGCTGCGGACCGACGACGATCACGGAACGCGCGGAGTAGTCCACGCGCTTGCCGAGAAGGTTCTGACGGAATCGACCCTGCTTGCCCTTGAGCATGTCGCTCAGGGACTTCAGCGGGCGGTTACCGGGACCGGTCACCGGACGACCACGACGACCGTTGTCGAAGAGGGCGTCCACGGCCTCCTGAAGCATGCGCTTCTCGTTGTTCACGATGATCTCGGGGGCACCGAGGTCGAGGAGACGCTTCAGACGGTTGTTGCGGTTGATCACGCGGCGGTACAGGTCGTTCAGGTCGGAGGTCGCGAAGCGGCCACCGTCCAGCTGCACCATCGGACGCAGGTCCGGCGGGATCACCGGGACGCAGTCCAGAACCATGCCCTTGGGCTTGTTGCTGGTCTGCAGGAACGCGGAGACGACCTTGAGGCGCTTGAGCGCACGGGTCTTCTTCTGGCCCTTGCCGGTACGGATGATCTCGCGGAGGCGCTCGGCCTCCTCGTCGAGGTCGAAGGACTCCAGGCGCTTCTGCAGCGCCGCGGCACCCATGCAACCGTCGAAGTACGTACCGAAGCGGTCGCGCAGCTCGCGGTAGAGCAGCTCGTCGCCCTCGAGGTCCTGGACCTTGAGGTTCTTGAAGCGCGCCCAGACCTCGTCGAGGCGGTCGATCTCGCGCTGGGCGCGGTCACGGAGCTGCTTCATCTCGCGCTCGGCACCTTCGCGCACCTTGCGGCGTACGTCGGCCTTCGCGCCCTCGGCCTCGAGCTCGGCCAGGTCGGTCTCGAGCTTCTTGGCACGGCCTTCGAGGTCCGAGTCGCGGCGGTTCTCGATCTGCTGACGCTCGACGGAGACGTGGGCCTCCAGCGACGGGAGGTCGCGGGTGCGGCGCTCGTCGTCCACGAACGTGATCATGTACGCGGCGAAGTAGATGACCTTTTCGAGGTCCTTCGGCGCGAGGTCCAGCAGGTAGCCGAGGCGCGACGGGACGCCCTTGAAGTACCAGATGTGGGTGACGGGAGCGGCAAGCTCGATGTGGCCCATCCGCTCACGACGCACCTTGGCGCGCGTGACCTCGACGCCACAGCGCTCACAGATGATGCCCTTGAAGCGGACACGCTTGTACTTACCGCAGTAGCACTCCCAGTCCCGGGTCGGACCGAAGATCTTCTCGCAGAAGAGTCCGTCCTTCTCGGGCTTGAGGGTGCGGTAGTTGATGGTCTCCGGCTTCTTGACCTCGCCGTGGGACCAGGTTCGGATGTCGTCCGCGGTGGCAAGGCCGATCCGCAGCTCGTCGAAGAAGTTGACGTCGAGCACTGTGCGTCAATCCCTCTTTCGGGGTCGAGTCTCAATCATGGTCTGAACGGTCCCGGGGATGACGGGGGGCTCTTGAGCGAGCCCCCCGTCAGGCCCGTCAGACCTCTTCGACGCTGCTCGGCTCGCGCCGGGACAGGTCGATACCGAGCTCCTCCGCCGCGCGGAAGACGTCCTCGTCGGTGTCGCGCATCTCGATGGACATGCCGTCCGAGGACAGCACCTCCACGTTGAGGCAGAGCGACTGCATTTCCTTGATGAGCACCTTGAAGGACTCGGGAATGCCCGGCTCGGGGATGTTCTCGCCCTTGACGATGGCCTCGTAGACCTTCACGCGGCCGGTAACGTCGTCGGACTTGATGGTCAGCAGCTCCTGGAGGGCGTAAGCGGCGCCATAAGCCTCGAGCGCCCACACCTCCATCTCACCGAAGCGCTGGCCACCGAACTGCGCCTTACCACCCAGCGGCTGCTGCGTGATCATCGAGTACGGACCGGTCGACCGAGCGTGGAGCTTGTCGTCGACCAGGTGGTGGAGCTTGAGGATGTACATGTACCCGATCGAGACCGGGTCCGGGAACGGCTCACCGGAGCGGCCGTCGAACAGGTGCGCCTTGCCGGTCGGCAGGACCAGGCGGTCCCCGTCGCGGTTCGGGATCGTGTGCTCGAAGAGGCCGGCGAGTTCGTCCTCGCGGGCACCGTCGAACACGGGGGTGGCGACGTTGGTACCGGGCTCGACACGGTCGGCCCCGATGACCTTCAGACGCTCGGCCCACTCCTCACCGAGGCCGGAGACGTCCCAGCCGCGGCTGGCGAGCCAGCCGAGGTGGATCTCCAGGACCTGTCCCGGGTTCATTCGGGACGGGACACCCAGCGGGTTGAGGATGATGTCGACCGGCGTGCCGTCTTCCAGGAAGGGCATGTCCTCGATCGGAAGGATCTTGGAGATGACACCCTTGTTACCGTGGCGGCCGGCGAGCTTGTCACCGTCGGTGATCTTGCGCTTCTGGGCGACGTAGACGCGGACCAGCTGGTTCACGCCCGGAGGAAGCTCGTCGCCCTCCTCGCGGTCGAAGACGCGGACACCGATGACCTTGCCGATCTCACCGTGAGGGACCTTGAGCGAGGTGTCACGCACCTCGCGGGCCTTCTCACCGAAGATCGCGCGGAGCAGGCGCTCCTCCGGGGTCAGCTCGGTCTCACCCTTGGGCGTGACCTTGCCGACCAGGATGTCGCCGGCGACTACGTCCGCACCGATGCGGATGATGCCGCGCTCGTCGAGGTCGGCGAGGACCTCCTCGGAGACGTTCGGGATGTCCCGGGTGATCTCCTCGGGGCCCAGCTTGGTGTCACGGGCATCGACCTCGTGCTCCTCGATGTGGATCGAGGAGAGGACGTCGTCCTGCACGAGGCGCTGCGACAGGATGATCGCGTCCTCGTAGTTGTGACCTTCCCAGGGCATGAACGCGACGAGCAGGTTCTTGCCGAGGGCCATTTCGCCCTCTTCGGTCGCGGGACCGTCGGCGAGGACCTGGGACTCGATGATCCGGTCACCCTCGTTGACGATGACCTTCTGGTTGACCGAGGTGCCCTGGTTCGAGCGGGAGAACTTGGCGACGCGGTACGTGGTGTACGTGCCGTCGTCGTTGGCGACGGTGATGTAGTCGGCCGAGACCTCCTGGACGACACCGTCCTTCTCCGCCTTGATCGAGTCACCGGCGTCGACCGCACAGCGGTACTCCATGCCGGTGCCGACGAGCGGCGCCTCCGCCTTGATGAGCGGAACGGCCTGGCGCATCATGTTCGCGCCCATGAGGGCACGGTTGGCGTCGTCGTGCTCGAGGAAGGGGATCATCGCGGTCGCGACGGACACCATCTGGCGCGGCGAGACGTCCATGTAGTCGACGTCGCCGCCGGCGATGTAGTCGATCTCGCCACCACGACGGCGGACCAGGACGCGGTTCTCGGTGAAGCGCATCTCATCGTTCAGGGCGGCGTTCGCCTGGGCGATGACGAAGCGGTCTTCCTCGTCGGCCGTGAGGTAGTCGACCTCGTCGGTGACGACACCCTCGATGACCTTGCGGTACGGGGTCTCGATGAAGCCGAACGGGTTGATCCGGCCGTAGGAGGCCAGCGAGCCGATCAGACCGATGTTCGGGCCTTCAGGGGTCTCGATCGGGCACATGCGGCCGTAGTGCGACGGGTGAACGTCACGGACCTCGAAGCCGGCCCGCTCACGGGACAGACCACCCGGGCCGAGGGCGTTGAGACGACGCTTGTGCGTCAGACCCGACAGCGGGTTGTTCTGGTCCATGAACTGCGACAGCTGGCTGGTGCCGAAGAACTCCTTGATGGAGGCGACGACCGGCCGGATGTTGATCAGGGTCTGCGGCGTGATCGCCTCGACGTCCTGGGTCGTCATGCGCTCGCGCACGACGCGCTCCATACGAGCCAGACCCGTGCGGACCTGGTTCTGGATGAGCTCGCCGACGTTGCGGATACGACGGTTGCCGAAGTGGTCGATGTCGTCGGTCTCGACGACGATCTCCCGGCCCGACTCGCCGACCGTCTCGGTCTCGCCCGCGTGCAGCTTGACCAGGTACTTGATCGTCGCGATGACGTCGTCGGTGGTGAGCACACCGGCGTCGAGCGGCTCGTCGGCGCCGAGCTTCTTGTTCACCTTGTAGCGGCCGACCTTGGCGAGGTCGTAGCGCTTCGGGTTGAAGTAGAGGTTCTCGAGCAGCGTCTGAGCGGCCTCGCGGGTCGGCGGTTCGCCGGGACGCAGCTTGCGGTAGATGTCGAGCAGCGCGTCGTCCTGACCCTGGGTGTGGTCCTTCTCCAGGGTGGCGCGCATGGACTCGTACTGACCGAACTCCTCGAGGATCTGCTCGGTGGTCCAGCCGAGAGCCTTCAGGAGGACGGTGACGGACTGCTTGCGCTTGCGGTCGATGCGGACACCGACCATGTCGCGCTTGTCGATCTCCATCTCGAGCCAGGCACCCCGGGACGGGATGATCTTGGCGGCGAAGATGTCCTTGTCGGACGTCTTGTCGATGGAGGAGTCGAAGTAGACACCGGGGGAGCGGACAAGCTGCGACACGACGACACGCTCGGTGCCGTTGATGACGAAGGTGCCCTTGTTGGTCATGAGCGGGAAATCGCCCATGAAGACCGTCTGAGACTTGATCTCTCCGGTCTCGTTGTTCGTGAACTCGGCCGTGACAAACAGCGGCGCCGCGTACGTGAAGTCGCGGTCCTTGCACTCGTCGACGGAGTTCTTCGCCGGCTCGAACCGGTGGTCGCGGAACGTCAGCGACATGGAACCGGAGAAGTCCTCGATCGGCGAGATCTCCTCGAAGATCTCTTCCAGACCGGACTTGGTGGGGACGTCCTGTCCACTCTCGAGCGCCGACTCGACGCGAGACTTCCAGGCGGCATTGCCGAGAAGCCAGTCAAAGCTCTCGGTCTGCAGCGCCAGGAGGTTCGGAACCTCGAGGGGCTCCTTGATCTTTGCAAAGGAGATGCGCAGCGGGGCGGTGCTGGCACCGGTGTTCGTATTGGTCGAGGCGTTGCGCGAGGCGGCCAAGAGGGGGTCCTTCCGAGGGCTCGGACTCACTACGCGCGTACCGGTCCCAGCTGACACAGAAGACAACCCCCCTGATCTGGCCGATAAGGCCTGGTCAGGGCGTATCAATCAAGTGTGCTCAAGCGTGGGCATGCCCCTGGCGACGGGCAGGGGGCAGCTAACAGGCAGCGCAAAGGGTCAGTGTAGCCACTTGGCTCACTGATGTCCAGACCAGGTTTCCGGAAACCGGCAACAGGCCTTCCCCATGTCGTTAAAACCAACCCTGCAACCCTGCGTCCAACATTGCGGCTCGTACCTACAGAGCGCGTATCAGTACTGCCCTCTTCGTAGCCGATCCATGCCTCGGATCTCGGATCCGTGTCCCGGATCCCGGATCGGGCGGACCGATCCCGCAACGGGTCTGAGAATTGCGCGCCGCGTGCCGTTCGTCAAGGCCCCCTGCTCCGTGCGGATCATCTCCGGACCCGACCGCGGGGCAACGATGATCACCCTACTCCCCAACGAGACCAGGGCAAGTCAGGCACTGCGGGTACGCCAAAGGGCGACCACCCTTACGGGTGATCGCCCTTGGTTGGGGCCCCAGAGGGCCCCAGAGGTGTTACTTGACCTCGACAGCCGCGCCGGCAGCCTTGAGGGACTCGGCGGCCTTGTCAGCGGCCTCCTTGGCGACCTTCTCGAGGACCGGCTTCGGAGCGCCGTCCACGAGGTCCTTGGCCTCCTTCAGACCCAGGGAGGTCAGCTCACGCACGACCTTGATGACCTGGATCTTCTTGTCGCCGGCACCGGTGAGGATGACGTCGAACTCGTCCTGCTCCTCGACGGCCTCGACAGCGGCGCCGCCACCGGCCGGGCCGGCAACCGCGACGGCCGCGGCGGCGGTGACGTCGAACTTCTCCTCGAAGGCCTTCACGAACTCAGAGAGCTCGATGAGGGTCATCTCCTCGAACTGGGCGAGGAGGTCGTCCTGAGAGAGCTTCGCCATGATGGGCGATCCTTCCACTAATTCGGCAGGTGCCGGATGTATATAGAGGCGGGCGTAACGGCCCGCTACGACCCACGCACTAGGCGGCGTGGATCAGTGCGCGAGCCGAATTACTCGGCACCGCCCTGCTCGGCGAGCTTGACGCGAAGCGCTTCCGCGGTGCGGACGAACTTCGACGGCAGCGCCTGGAAGAGCGAGGCAGCCTGAGACTGCTTGCCCTTGAACGCGCCGGCCAGCTTGCTGAGCAGAACCTCGCGGGACTCGAGGTCCGCAAGCTTCTTGATCTCATCGGCGGTGAGCGCCTTACCATCAAGGACACCCGCCTTGATGATGAGGTTCGGGTTGTCCTTGGCGAAGTCACGCAGGCTCTTCGCCGACTCCACCGGGTCACCGGTGATGAAGGCGACCGCGGTCGGACCAGCGAAGTGCTCGTCCAGCGCGGTGATCCCGGCCTGGTTGGCCGCAATCTTGGTCAGCGTGTTCTTCACCACGGCGTACTGGGCGTTCTCACCGAGGGAGCGACGCAGCGTCTTGAGCTGCGCGACGGTGAGACCCCGGTACTCGGTCAGCACGGCGGCGTTCGAGCTCTGGAACGCGTCCTTGAGCTCGGCTACCGATGCAGCCTTGTTGGGCGTCGGCATGGTGCGTTCGCCTCCTTCCGGGTGATGAGGACCGCTCAGAAGGGGCTGAAATAAGAAACGCCCCGGCGCAGGCGCCAGGGCGTGGCTCAACCGGAACGAATTCCGGGAACCTTCCACAGTCACCTACGCGGGTCGTCCGCAGTCAGCGGATCCTTCGGCCGCCGAACCCTTGCGGGCACGGCAACGACCAGCGGTCTTTGGCTTCTGGTGAAGACTACGTGACCCGGCACCGGTCAGGCAAATCGGTCAGCGTCCAAGGCCTTCCGAAAGCGAGAAAACGGGCCCCTCGCCGCCCTGTGAGGGGGCGAGGGGCCCGTTTCAGCCACTCAGGTGAGCCGGAGGCTCAGCGTGGGGCTCAGACAGCGGCCGGGTCTTCCTCGACGAGGAGGTTCCGGGTGCGGTTCGAGTCCAGCTGGATGCCGGGGCCCATCGTGGTGCTCAGGGCGGCCTTCTTGATGTAGCGGCCCTTCGCGGCGGACGGCTTCAGACGAAGGATCTCGTCGAGGGCCGCGCCGTAGTTCTCGACCAGCTGCTCATCGGAGAAGGAGACCTTGCCGATGATGAAGTGCAGGTTCGAGTGCTTGTCGACGCGGAACTCGATCTTGCCACCCTTGATCTCGGTGACAGCCTTCGCGACGTCCATCGTGACGGTGCCGGTCTTCGGGTTCGGCATGAGGCCACGGGGACCGAGCACGCGACCGAGGCGGCCGACCTTGCCCATGAGGTCCGGGGTGGCCACAACGGCGTCGAACTCGTTCAGGCGGTTGCCCTTGGCGATCTCGTTGATCAGCTCGTCGTCGCCGACAATGTCGGCGCCGGCGGCTTCCGCGGCCGCAGCACGGTCACCGGTCGCGAAGACCAGGACCCGGGCGGTCTTGCCGGTGCCGTGCGGGAGGTTCACGGTGCCGCGGACCATCTGGTCGGCCTTGCGCGGGTCTACACCCAGGCGGAAGGCGACCTCGACGGTGCTGTCGAACTTGGTCGCGGAGGTCTCCTTGGCGAGACGGACGGCCTCGAGCGGGGCGTACAGCTTCTCCCGGTCGACCTTGGCGTCCGCAGCGCGGAGAGTCTTGCTGCGCTTCACTTCTGCTCCTGTATTTCGGCTTCAGGCATGGAGTCGTGGTGCGGACCAGCGCTTGGCCCTACCACTGGTGGTACTGGGGTGGCTGGATCAGCCTTCGACCGTGACGCCCATCGAGCGCGCGGTGCCGGCGATGATCTTCATCGCGGCATCGACGTCGTTGGCGTTCAGGTCGGGCATCTTCAGCTCGGCGATCTCGCGGACCTGGGCGCCGGTGAGCTTGGCGACCTTGGTCTTGTGCGGCTCGCCGGAGCCCTTCTCGATGCCCGCGGCCTTGAGGATCAGGCGCGCGGCCGGCGGAGTCTTGGTGATGAAGGTGAAGGAGCGGTCGTCGTAGACCGTGATCTCCACCGGCACGACCATGCCACGCTGCGACTCGGTCGCGGCGTTGTAGGCCTTGCAGAACTCCATGATGTTGACGCCGTGCTGACCGAGCGCGGGGCCGACCGGCGGAGCCGGGTTGGCCGCGCCGGCCTTGATCTGGAGCTTGATAAGCCCCGTGACCTTCTTCTTCTTGGGAGGCATTGCTCTCTCCGGGTCCTAGTGAGAGTTTTTCGCCGCCGATCCGGTCATCCGGATGGAGGCATACCGCACCACAATAACGGGTATCGGAGCGGGGCTAAAAACCGAGCAGGTCAGACCGCCCTTTGCGGGGCGATCTGACCTGTCCGGAAGCTTGCTTCAGAAGATCAGTTCAGTTCTTCTGGATCTGGTCGAAGCTGAGCTCGACCGGAGTCTCGCGACCGAAGATCTCGACGAGGCCCTTGACCTTCTTCGAGTCGGGGTTGATCTCGTTGATGGTCGCCTGCAGCGTCGCGAACGGGCCGTCGGTGACGGTGACCGAGTCGCCGACCTCGAAGTCCAGGACCTCGATGGTGCGCTTGACGGCGGGCGCGGGCAGGCCGGCCTCTTCCGCGGCGGCCTTGGCGGCCTTCTCCTGCGCCTCCGGGGCGAGCATCTTGACGATCTCGTCCAGCGTCAGCGGGTACGGGTCGTACGCGTTGCCGACGAAGCCGGTGACACCGGGGGTGTTGCGGACGACGCCCCAGGACTCGTTCGTCAGATCCATGCGGACGAGAACGTAGCCGGGCAGCTTGTTCTGCCGGACGTTCTTGCGCTCGCCGTTCTTGATCTGGACGATCTCTTCCTCGGGCACCTCGGCCTGGTAGATGAACTCCTCGACGTTCAGCGAGACGGCACGCTGCTCGAGGTTGGCCTTCACGCGCTTCTCGTAGCCGGCGTAGGTGTGGATCACGTACCACTCGCCGGGCAGGAGGCGCAGCTCCTCGCGCAGGGCCTGGATGGGGTCGACGGGCTCGGCGGGCTCGGCCTCGACCTCGTCCGCGGCGGCCTCGGCCTCGGCCTCGTCGGCCGCTTCCTCGTCCTCGTCGGCAGCCTCTTCGACCTCGGCGTCGTCCTCGGACTCGGCGTCGACCTCGTCCTCGATGTGCAGCGCGGCCTCTTCGGCGGCGACACCGGCCTCGGCGTCGGCGAGCTCGACCTCGTCGGGGTCCACAGCGTCTGCCGCCTCGACGATGTCGAGCGCGTCCTCGACGGACTCGACGGAGTCGGGGCTCGCGTTCAGGTTCGGGTCAGACACGGTGGCGGCTTCTTCCTGGATACAAAAGGTGGTCGAACATGCGAAAACGGGCGGCACCCATCAAGGCGCCGCCCTCCGCGGGGATCAGCCGAAGACGAACTTGATGGCTTCCTGGAACCCATAGTCAATCACGGTCACCAGACCGATCATGATGACGACGAAGACAATCACCACGGTGGTGTACGTCGTGAGCTGATTGCGCGTCGGCCAGACGACCTTGCGGAGCTCCGCGACGATCTGGCGGTAGAACAGTGCAAGCCGGCCCAGAGGACCCTTCTTCCCGCGCTTGCCGCCCTTTCGGGCCTTCTTCTCGCGGGTGTCGTCCTCGGCGTCAGGCATGTCGATGGAGCCCAGGGCGTCCGTCACGTCTCTCACCTGAATCCGGGTCGTGGCCGTAGCCGCGCCCGGTTGCGCCGCACGGCGTTGCATCGAAGTACGTACCTGCGCACACATCCGAGAAGGAGTGTGGAGCAGGGCCGGAGGGACTCGAACCCCCAACCGCTGGTTTTGGAGACCAGTGCTCTACCAATTGAGCTACGACCCTTTGCGTCCCCCAACCTACCGCATCCAGACGAGTGCACGGAGTGCTCGCGCTCTGGAGTGATCGGCGGGGTCCAACGACAGGTGAGTGTACGTGGTCCGGGCCCTGACGTCGAACAGAGCACATTTCCGGCTGCTCCGTCCGATGACTGAAACGGTGTGCGGCGCCTCTGGGGCGTCTGGGACGATTGGCCGCATGACCTCTGCAACGCCTTCCTCCGAGCGCCGGGTGTCCGCCCGTATCGGCGCCATTTCCGAGTCCGCCACCCTCGCCGTGGACGCCAAGGCCAAGGCCCTCAAGGCCGCCGGGCGCCCGGTCATCGGCTTCGGCGCGGGCGAGCCCGACTTCCCGACCCCGGACTACATCGTCGAGGCGGCGGTCGAGGCCTGCCGCAACCCGAAGTACCACCGCTACACGCCGGCCGGGGGTCTGCCCGAGCTGAAGGCCGCGATCGCCGCCAAGACGCTGCGCGACTCCGGCTACGAGGTCGATGCGTCGCAGGTCCTGGTGACCAACGGCGGCAAGCAGGCGATCTACGAGGCGTTCGCCGCCATCCTGGACCCGGGTGACGAGGTCATCGTCCCGGCTCCGTACTGGACCACCTACCCCGAGTCGATCCGCCTCGCCGGCGGTGTCCCGGTCGAGGTCGTCGCCGACGAGACCACCGGCTACCGCGTGTCCGTCGAGCAGCTCGAGGCCGCCCGCACCGAGCGCACCAAGGTCGTCCTGTTCGTCTCCCCGTCGAACCCGACCGGAGCCGTGTACTCCGAGGCCGACGCGGAGGCCATCGGCCGCTGGGCCGTCGAGCACGGCCTGTGGGTCCTGACCGACGAGATCTACGAGCACCTCGTCTACGGCGACGCGAAGTTCGTCTCCCTCCCGGCGATCGTCCCCGAGCTGGCCGACAAGTGCATCATCGTCAACGGTGTCGCCAAGACGTACGCGATGACGGGCTGGCGCGTGGGCTGGATCGTGGGCCCGAAGGACGTCGTGAAGGCCGCGACCAACCTCCAGTCGCACGCCACCTCCAACGTCTCCAACGTCGCCCAGGTCGCGGCGCTGGCCGCCGTCTCCGGCAACCTGGAGGCCGTCCACGAGATGCGCACCGCCTTCGACCGCCGCCGCCAGACGATGGTGCGGATGCTGAACGAGATCGACGGTGTGTTCTGCCCGACCCCCGAGGGCGCGTTCTACGTCTACCCCGCGGTCAAGGACGTGCTCGGCAAGGAGATCCGCGGCAAGCGCCCGCAGACCTCCGTCGAGCTGGCGGCCCTGATCCTGGACGAGGCCGAGGTCGCGGTCGTCCCCGGCGAGGCCTTCGGCACCCCGGGCTACCTGCGCCTGTCGTACGCCCTGGGCGACGCGGACCTGGTCGAGGGCGTGTCCCGCATCCAGAAGCTCCTCGCCGAGGCCAAGGCCTAGGCCTAGCCCTCCGGCGGTACGCAGCCCGGTCCGAGCGGCGGTTCCCCCACGGGGAGCCGCCGCTCAGGCACATCGGGGCCGGGCCATGGAGCCGCACCGCCGTTCGCGGCACCGGTGCGGACGGAGCCCGGCCTTCCGGCCCCGCCGGTGTTTGAGGCGCAGGTCGGGGCGGCGCCCGGGCAGGCCCCGCGCAGCGGCCCCGCCACCACCTCCCGCCTCGCGCAGACGTTCGAGCAAGCCCCCGATCGGTAAAACCCCCTCCCGCCGAGCGCGGCGGTACGGCAGGATCACCAGATGGAGCACGTACGCGATCTCACGCTTCTGCCGAAAGCCCACCTCCACCTGCACTTCACGGGGTCGATGCGCCCATCGACCCTCCTGGAGCTCGCCAACAAGTACGGCGTCCGCCTCCCCGACGCCCTCACCGCCGGCGAGCCACCCAAGCTCCGCGCCACCGACGAGCGCGGCTGGTTCCGCTTCCAGCGCCTCTACGACGCCGCCCGCTCCTGCCTGCGCGAGCCCGAGGACATCCGGCGCCTCGTCCGCGAGGCGGCCGAGGAGGACGTACGGGACGGCAGCGGCTGGCTGGAGATCCAGGTGGATCCCACCTCCTACGCCCCCCTGCTCGGCGGCATGATCCCTGCCGTCGAGATCATCCTGGACGCCGTCGACACGGCCTCCCGCGAGACCGGGCTCGGCATGCGGGTCCTCATCGCCGCGAACCGGATGAAGCACCCCCTCGACGCCCGCACCCTCGCCCGCCTCGCCGTCCGCTACGCCGACCGCGGCGTCGTCGGCTTCGGGCTCTCCAACGACGAGCGCCGCGGCATGGCCCGCGACTTCGACCGGGCCTTCGCCATCGCCCGCGAGGGCGGCCTGCTCGCGGCCCCGCACGGCGGCGAGCTCACCGGACCCGCCTCCGTCCGGGACTGCCTGGACGATCTGCACGCCTCCCGCATCGGCCACGGCGTACGGGCCGCCGAGGACCCGCGCCTGCTCAAGCGGCTCGCGGACCGGCAGATCACCTGCGAGGTCTGCCCGGCGTCGAACGTCGCGCTCGGGGTCTACGAGCGGCCCGAGGACGTCCCGCTGCGCACCCTCTTCGAGGCCGGGGTGCCGATGGCGCTCGGCGCGGACGACCCGCTGCTGTTCGGATCCCGGCTGGCGGCGCAGTACGAGATCGCCCGCCGCCACCACGCCTTCACGGACGCCGAGCTCGCCGAGCTGGCCCGGCAGTCGGTGCGCGGTTCGGCGGCGCCTGAGGACGTACAGGACAAGCTGCTGGCCGGGATCGACCACTGGCTGGCTTCCTGACGGTCACCGGGTGAGCCGCAGGTCGCCCTCCCAGCAGTCGGCCCGTACCCGGTCGCCGTCGGGGAAGCCGATCTCCAGCTGCGTGCGCCCGGTCTCCGGCGCCGCGAACTCGGCCACCGTCGCCACCGTGTCCCCGAGGTGCCGCAGGAAGGGGTGGTCGCCGAGGTCCTCGCCGACCTCGATCCGGCCCCACTCCCCCATGTCGTACGGCTCGTGGGGCGGCGCGGATTCGACGATGAGGCACCGGTCGGACCCGGTGCTGATCCTGGTGGAATCGCCCTCGCTGTCGATCAGCCAGACGTCGAGCGGCGCCTCGGAGCGTTCGCCCTCGTAGATGTGCCAGGACGCAACGATCCTGCTGATCGTGCGTCCCACCAGGCGGGTGGGGTCCGTACCGGCCCCGTGCAGTGGACAGAGCATGGCGGCCGGGACTCCTCAGATGCTGACGCCGACCGTCACCGGCTCGTTGACCAGGGTGACGCCGAAGGCCGCGTGGACGCCCGCGACGACCTCGCGGGCCAGGGTGAGGAGGTCCTCGGTGGTGGCCTCGCCGCGGTTGGTCAGCGCGAGGGTGTGCTTGGTGGAGATCCGGGCGGGGCCGGTGCCGTAGCCCTTGGTGAAACCGGCCTTGTCGATCAGCCAGGCCGCGCTGGTCTTCGTACGGCCCTCTCCGGCGGGGTACGCGGGCGGGGCGGTCTCGGGGCCGAGCCGGTCCTGGACGCGGGCGAGGAAGGCGGCGTACGCCTCGTCGCTCAGGATCGGGTTGTGGAAGAAGGAGCCGGCGGACCAGGTGTCGTGGTCGGCGGGGTCGAGGACCATGCCCTTGCCGGCGCGCAGGCGCAGTACGGTCTCGCGGGCCTGAGTGACCGGGACCCGGTCGCCGGCCTCGACGCCGAGGGCGCGGGCGGTCTCGGGGTACTTGATCGGCGCGGACAGGCCGCCCGCGTCCTCCAGGGCGAAGCGGACGCGGAGGACGACGTACCGATCCGGCTGGTGTTTGAAGAGGCTGTCGCGGTACGAAAAGGCGCACTCGGCGGCGGTCAGCGTGACCGTCTCGCGCCGGGTGCGGTCGTACGCGACGACCTCGGTGATGGTGTCGCAGACCTCCTGGCCGTACGCCCCGACGTTCTGGATCGGGGTGGCACCGGCGGAGCCGGGGATGCCGGCGAGGCACTCGATGCCGGCCAGGCCCGCCTCGACGGCACGGGCGACGGCGTCGCTCCAGTTCTCGCCGGCGGCGAGCTCCAGGGTGGTCCCTCCGCCGGCCTCCGGCACGGGGGACCCCAGATGGAAGCCGGTGGTCGCGATGCGCAGGGCGGTGCCCTCGAAGCCGCGGTCGCCGATGACCAGGTTGCTGCCGCCGCCGATGACGAGGAGCGGGGTGCCGCTCTCGTCCGCGGTGCGGACGGCGTCGACCACCTCGGCGTCGGTGGTCGCGGTGACCAGACGGGTGGCGGGGCCACCGAGGCGGAACGTGGTCAGGGGGGCGAGGGGGGCGTCGTGGAGTTCCTGCACGTGGACAAGAGTACGGTCCGTGCCCCTCGCATCTCTGCGGGGCCACGGACCGTACGTCATGAGCGGGCGGCCTCCTCGGCGAGCCGGTGCTCGGCTTCGGCCCAGGTGACCGGAAGGGCGGAGGCCGGGGCGGTCCAGAAGGCGAAGGCCGATTCCCGCATGAACGCGGCGGCGGCGCGGGAGCTGGAGCGGTGCGGCTCGCTGCGGGCGAAGCGGTAGAGCGCGTCGCGGTCCTGCCAGGCGGAGAGGGTCAGGAAGGTCCGGCTGAAGACCCGGGCGCGGAGGGCGACGCCGTGGGCGCCGGGGGCGGAGCGGATCTGGCGGATGATGCCGGGCGACTTGAGGAAGAACCGGAAGGCGCCGACAAGGGTCTCGGTCTCGAAGCGGGAGGCCATGACGTAGACCTCGGCGTCGGGAGCGGGCGGGGTGGGCGTGGACCAGGGGATGTCGGGCATGACATGCACTCCTTTCGTTGCGGTCCGGTGCCGGTCAGCGCGTGGCGGGGACCTTGTCGGCGAGGACCTTGTCGGCGAGGACGGGGGCGGGGGTGACGGGGGCGGCGGGGGCGGCGGTCCTGCGGGCTCCCTTGCCCGGTACCAGGAGGGCGAAGGCGGCTGCCACGGCCACCGCGGCGGCGCCGATCCACAGTGCGGGCACGGTTCCGTCGGTGAAGGCCTGCGGGGACTCGTAGCCGCCCTGGGCGGAGAAGACCGAGGCCAGGACCGCGACACCGAGGGCGCCGCCGACCTCGCGCAGGGCGTTGTTGGCGCCGGAGGCCTTGCCCTGGTCGGCGGGGGACACCGTGGACATCAGGATGTTGGAGGCGGGGGCGAAGAACAGGCCCATGCCGATACCGCTGAGGATCAGCGCCGGGAGCTGGGCGGCGTACGAGACGTCGGTGCTCAGGATCATCGCGAACCAGCCGAGACCGAGGGCCTGCAGGGCGAGCCCGGTGGCGACGACGGGGCGGCCGCCGATCCGGTCGGAGAGGATGCCCGCGATCGGGGCGGCGATCATCGGCATGGCGGTCCAGGGGAGCATGCGCACCCCGGCCTGGGTGGGCGTGTAGCCGGCGACGCCCTGGAGGAACTGGCTGAGCAGGAAGATCGAGCCGAACATGCCCAGGTACATCAGCAGGCTGGCCGCGTTGATCCCGAGGAAGCCGCGGCCCAGGAAGAGGCGCATGGGCAGCATCGGGTTCGCGTGGCGGAAGCCGTGGACGACGAATCCGCCGACGAGCGCGGTACCGGCGATCAGGCTGGTGAGCACCGGGGCGCTGGTCCAGCCGTGGGCGTTGGCGTTGACGAGGCCGTAGACGATGCCGAAGAGGCCGCCGCTGATGAGGAGCGTGCCCGGTACGTCGAGACGGGCGCCCGGGGCCGTGGACTCGGTCAGCTTGAGGCGGGCGAGCGGGATCAGGGCGAGGCCGATCGGGACGTTCAGCCAGAAGATCCACTGCCAGGAGATGTGTTCGGTGAGGGTGCCGCCGATGAGCGGGCCGCTGGCGACGGCGAGGCCGCCGACGGCGCCGAAGATGCCGAGGGCCATGCCGCGGCGGGCAGGCGGGACGGCGGCCGTGAGCAGGGTGAGGGTGAGCGGCATCATGATCGCGGCGCCGACGCCCTGGACGGCGCGGGCGGCGATGAGCTCGTTGATGCCGGGCGAGAGGGCGGCGACGGCGGAGGCGCCGGTGAATATCGCGAGGCCGGACATGAAGAGCCGGCGCCGGCCGAAGCGGTCGCCGAGGGCCGCGCCGAACATGAGGAGGACGGCGAAGGTGAGCGTGTACGCATTCACCGTCCACTCCAGGTCCTCCAGCGCTCCGCCGAGGTCCTTGCGGATGGCGGGGAGGGCGGTGGTGACGACGAGGTTGTCGAGGGCAGCCATGAAGCCGGCCACGGAGGTGAGGACGAGGGCCCAGACGGCGGGACCGCGGAGGGCGGTGCCTTGGGTGCCCTGCGCGCCTTGGATGTCGTGCGTGCCTTGCGTGCCTTGCGTGCCTTGCGTGCCTTGCGTGCCTTGCGTGCCTTGCGTGCCTTGCGTGCCTTGCGTGCCGTTCACGATTTCCCCCTGAGGGTGAGGACCGAACTGTTAGTTATTGCTGACTAACTTTCACGCGCATGGGTACGTGACGCATGACGCGCAGGATGGGCGGACCGGACCCGGGCTCACTCCCCCGGCCGGTCCAGGCCCTTCACGCGGGCGGAGGAATACAGCCCCTCCCAGACCCGGTGCCCGGGCGGGAAGCCCATCGCAGCCAGGTTGTTGATCAGCATCCCGTAGGCCATGAAGGTCGTGGTCTCGTTCACGTCGCCGCCGAGGGGCACGTGGACGGTGTCCCAGAGGTCCATCCAGCCCTTGCGGACGATCTCACCGAGCTGGTGGTCGCCGGCAGCCTCGGCGGCGGCGACGGTGACGTACATCTGGAGCTGCATCTGGAGCTTGTCCGGATCCTCGGCGATGAGCCGGACGTACGCGCTGGCCATGGCGTGCGTGGCCTCTTCGCCCTCGAGCCCCTCGGCGGCGGCTGCGAACACCTCACGGGTGTCCCGCAGGCAGCGCTCGGCGGCGGCGAGGAAGATCGCCGGCTTGTTGGGGAAGAGCCGGAACAGGTACGGCTGCGACACCCCGACGCGCTTGGCGATCGCCTCGGTGGAGGTCCCGTAGTAGCCGCCCCGGGCGAACTCGTGCATCGCCGCCCGGATGACGCTCTCGCGCCGCTCGTCCGCACTCATCCTTGCCATATTTCAAAGTTAGTACTCAATCACTAACTTCGTCAACACTTCCGGCCCGCCGACGTTCGAAGCTCGGGAGTCCGGGGGCAGAGCCCCCGGCAACGGTGCCGCAGCCGCAATGGCGCAGGCGGCGGCACCGGGTCCGGGCGGGGCCTGGGGAGGGTCAGGCCAGGGTGACCACGGCTCGGGACATGCCCAGAACCTTCTGGCCCGCGCTCATCGCCGTCAGGTCGACCCGCACGCGGTTGCCCTCCAGCTTCGCCGCGACCTTGGCCGTGACCTCGATCACCGCACCCGCGTCGTCGTTCGGGACCACCACCGGCTTCGTGAACCGCACGCCGTACTCCACGACCGCGCCCGGGTCGCCGACCCAGTCGGTGACCACGCGGATCGCCTCGGCCATCGTGAACATGCCGTGCGCGATGACGTCCGGCAGTCCGACCTCCTTGGCGAACTTCTCGTTCCAGTGGATCGGGTTGAAGTCGCCCGAGGCACCCGCGTACTTCACGAGCGTGGCCCGCGATACGGGGAAGGACGCCGCCGGCAGCTCGGTGCCGACCTCGACGTCGGCGTACTTGATCTGCGCAGTCATCTCAGGCCTCCTCGGGGGCGCGGGAGACGAGCTTCGTCCACGCCGTCACCACGTGCTCGCCGGTCTCGTCGTGGACCTCGCCGCGGATGTCGATGATGTCGTTGCCCGCCATCGACTTCACGGCCTCGATCGTGGAGGTCACCGAGAGCCGGTCACCGGCACGCACGGGGCGCGAGTACGCGAACTTCTGGTCGCCGTGCACGACGCGGCTGTAGTCCAGACCCAGCTGCGGGTCCTCCACGACCTGGCCGGCCGCCGCGAACGTGATCGCAAACACAAAAGTCGGCGGAGCGATCACATCCAGGTGGCCGAACGCCTTGGCTGCTTCGGGGTCGGTGTAGACGGGATTCGCGTCACCCACCGCAACCGCGAATTCGCGGATCTTCTCCCGGCCGACCTCGTACGGATCGGTGGGCGGGTAGCTACGCCCCACGAAGGACTGGTCGAGCGCCATGGCTCCCTACCTCCTGTTGAAAAAGACGGTCACGGAAATGATCACGGAAACGACACGAGGCCGCCCCCCAATGAAGGGGACGACCTCATGACGGTGCCTGTTATTCGAGACTTCGCTGGGGTCAGCGGGTCTCGCGGTGCGCGGTGTGCGAGTTGCAGCGCGGGCAGTGCTTCTTCATCTCAAGACGGTCCGGGTTGTTACGCCGGTTCTTCTTGGTGATGTAGTTCCGCTCCTTGCACTCCACGCAGGCCAGCGTGATCTTCGGGCGGACGTCGGTGGCAGCCACGTGAGTGCTCCTTGACGGACTATGGGACGGATGAACGCATAAAAGAGTAGCCGATCGGGAGACCGACCCCGCAATCGGCTACTGTTGGGTAGCGGCGACCGGACTTGAACCGGTGACACAGCGATTATGAGCCGCTTGCTCTACCGACTGAGCTACGCCGCTTTGATGTGATCAGCTCCCCACCCGAGGGTGGGGGACCTCTCTCACCAGAGCCCCAATGCGGAATCGAACCGCAGACCTTCTCCTTACCATGGAGACGCTCTACCGACTGAGCTATTGGGGCGAGCGATGAAGACATTACACGGTTGCCCGCCCATCGCCCAAATCCTTTGCGGGGACTGGCCTCCGAGGGGGCGGGCAAGGCTTTCTTGATCAGCCCGCAGGCGGTCCCGGAGCCCTTTTCGGGGCAGATTGTGTCCGGGCTCACAAACCCGCCACCCCCGGCGGCACGTCGAGCGCACGCGAAGCGGCCCGTTGGACGCGACCCGTTCGTCGGCCCGTTCGACTCGGCCCGCTCCGGGAGACACACCCGAGGCCGCCCTACGAGGCCACGCACCCGGGGCACCTGGAGCACACCAAGCCCGACGGGCCGGGCGCTGCCGACAGGGCGCGCAGGCGCGCGCCGCGGCGCGTGGGCACCACGCCGGTACGACTATTGCGCTCTTCCGTGAAGCGGAGAGCCCTGCGCCCTAGGCTCTGAGCACGCTGCGTGATCTTGGGCCGCAGGCCGCGGCCACCCGGCCCAGGAACCGCCCGAGCCACCGCAGGAGCGCGATGTCCGACAGCCAGCCGCAGCAGCCGTCCTCGTCCCCGCGCAAGGGGCGCGGGGAGAGCGGCGGCCACGGGCCACAGCGCCCCACCGGCAACGCGAACGCGGCCGCCGCCGAGTCCACCACCCTCCTGCTCACCGGGGCCCGCCTCACGGACGGCCGTACGGTCGACGTCCGGCTCGGCGGCGGCCGGATCCAGGCCGTCGGCACCGCGGGCAGCCTCCCCGCTCCCGCCCTCTCCCGGGTGGACCTCGGCGGCTATCTGCTGCTCCCCGCCCCCGCCGAGCCGCACGCCCACGGGGACACCGCACTGACCGCCGACGGCGAGGGACCCGTCTCGTACGCCCCCGACGAGGTGCAGCGCCGAGCCACCGAGGCCGCCCTGCTCCAGCTCGGGCACGGCGCCACGGCCGTGCGCTCCCACGTCCGGATCGGCGACGTGCACGGCCTCGGCCCCATGGAGGCCGTGCTCCAGGCCCGCCGCTCGCTGCGCGGGCTCACCGACCTGACCAGCGTCGCCGTGCCCCGCCTCCTCACCGGGGTCGCCGGAGCCGACGGGTTCGCCATGCTGCGGGACGCCGTGAAGATGGGCGCCTCCGTCATCGGCGGCTGCCCGGACCTGGATCCCGACCCGACGGGCTTCCTCGAAGCCGTCCTGGAACTCGCCGCCGAGCACGGCTGCCCCGTGGACCTGCACACGGACGGTGACGATCCCGGCCGCCTGGCCCGGCTCGCGGCGATGGCCGGCGGGCTGCGCCCGGGGGTGACGATCGGCCCCTGCGGCGGGCTGTCCCGGCTCCCGCTGGACGTGGCGCACCGGGCCGCCGACCAGCTGGCCGCGGCCGGCGTACGGGTGACCTGCCTGCCCCAGGGCGACTGCGCGGCCCTGGAACGGCGCGGCCTGCGCACCGCGCCCGTCCGGCTGCTGCGCGCCGCCGGGGTCCGCGTCGCGGCCGGCAGCGGGGCGCTGCGGGACGCCGGGAACCCGGTCGGCCGCGGCGACCCGCTGGAGGCCGCGTTCCTGCTGGCCTCCCAGGGCGGGCTGCGGGCGGCGGAGGCCTACGCGTCGGTCAGCGGCGCCGCCCGGGAGGCCATGGGCCTGCCGGAGGTCCGGTTGGAGGCCGGGTTCCCGGCGGAGCTGCTCGCCGTACGGGGGGACCGGATCTCGAGCGTGCTGTCCCTGGCCTACAGCCGGATCGTGATCCACCGGGGCCGGGTGGTAGCCCGGACGAGTGCCGTACGGGAGTACTGCGACTCGGCGGTCGCGGTGGCTCTGGACCTGCCCCGGCAGGGCCGGGTGGAGCCCGGTCCCTGAAGGTTCGCCGGCCCGCCGGTGGACACTTTCGCGGGCGGGGGCGGCCGGCTCGTCGTACGGTCGGGGCATGCGCATCGTCATCGCGGGTGGACACGGTCAGATCGCGCTGCGGCTGGAGCAACTGCTCGCCGCGCGCGGGTACGAGGTCGCGGGCATCATCCGCGACCGGGCGCAGGGCGACGACCTGCGGGAGGCGGGCGCCGAACCGGTGCTCTGCGACCTGGAGTCGGCTTCGGTCGAGCATGTGGCGGGCATTCTGCAGGGCGCGGACGTGGCGGTGTTCGCGGCCGGCGCGGGGCCCGGCAGCGGTGTCGTGCGCAAGGACACCGTCGACCGGGGCGCGGCGGTGCTGTTCTCGGACGCGGCCGAACGGGCGGGGGTGCGGCGCTTCCTGATGGTCTCTTCGATGGGTGCGGATGCGTACCACGAGGGCGACGACGTCTTCGACGTCTACCTGCGGGCGAAGGGCGAGGCGGACGACCACGTACGGACGCGGCTGGGCCTGGAGTGGACGGTCCTGCGGCCCGGGTCGCTGACCGACGATCCGGGGGCGGGGCAGGTGCGGCTCGAGGTGCGGACGGGCGGCGGGTCGGTGACGCGCGACGACGTGGCGGCCGTGCTGGCGGAGCTGATCGAGACCCCGGCGACGGCAGGCCTGACCCTGGAGCTGGTCGAGGGCTCGACCCCGGTGGCTGTGGCCGTCAAGGACGTCGCGGGCAACTGAGGGGGTCCTTGGCTCCCTGAGGCGCCCTCAGAACTCGGCGGTCACCTTGTCGTCGGAGCGCCCGACGGAGTCCTGCTGGTACTGGTCCTCGTAGGCCTGCCGGATCCGCTCGATGCGCGCGCTGCGCTCGTCGGCCTCCTTCTCCGGGTACAGCAGCACCACCTCGTACGAGGTCTCCCGGATGACCTTGCCGTCCCGCTGCCACTGGCCGTGCCCGTCCTGGAGGGTGAGGCCCTCGGGGAAGGCGGGGGTGATCTCGCGGTCCAGGAAGCGCATGAACTCCTGTTCCGCGACCGGGTCCCGGCCGCCCGGGCGTTCGGTCCCGAAGTAGAGCCTGGTTTCCTGGTAGGGCTCGCCCACATGGCTGTCCAGTGCCGCCCCGACCAGGGCCGGGATCCCGGCCCCGAGGAGGGCGAGGAGCACGCCGCCGCCGACCTTCCCGCGCGTGTCAGAAATGAAGTTCACGACCGGAGAACGAACAGGAGATCAGGACGATGCGGCCGATGGCGGGCTCCGACGTCGAACGGGCGGCAGCCGAAATGGTGGCGGCCCTGACCCCGCACACCGGACGGGACTGGCAGGTGAAGGCAGGTTCGCTCGACTGGACCTGCTGGACGACGGCGGCGCACGTCGCCCACGACCTGATGGCGTACGCCGCCCAGGTGGCCGCACTGCCCTCGGACGCCTATCTGCCGCTGGACCTGCGCGTACGGGAGGCCACCCCACCCGGGGCGGTCCTCCAGGTGATCTCGGCGGCGGCCCGGCTGCTGGGCACCTCCGTGGACGCGGCGCCGGAGTCCGCGCGGGCCTGGCACTGGGGCCCCTGCGATCCGGGCGGCTTCGCGGCGATGGGCGTGGCGGAGATCCTGCTCCACACGTATGACATCGCCCAGGGCCTCGCCCTCCCCTGGCTCCCGCCGGCCGGCCTCTCGGCCCCGGTCCTGGCCCGCCTCTTCCCGGACTCCCCGTCCGGCCCGGCCCCGGAGGTCCTCCTCTGGTCGGCCGGCCGCCTGGCCCTCCCGGCTCACCCGCGCCGCACCACTTGGTCCTGGCGCGTGTCTCTCACGCCCTGACCGGATCCGGACGCGGAACCCCCACGTTCGGATCACCGAGCATGCGAGAAGACCCCCGTCACTGCGTTTCCGCAGTAACGGGGGTCTCACATCGCGTGGCGGCGCCAGGGTTCGAACCTGGGTAGGCTGAGCCGGCAGATTTACAGTCTGCTCCCTTTGGCCACTCGGGCACACCGCCAAGAGACGTTGCCGTTTTTTCCGCCTTGCGGCGGCGCTCCCTGGCAACGACGTAAACAATACCTGATGTGCGAGGGTGCTTCGCCACTGGATTGATCAGCGCTGCGGGTGGGTGCGGTGGCTAGGCTTTGCGGAGCGGGCCGGGGATGTCCGGCCGCGCCCTCCGGGGCAATGACAGCCGATTTCAAGGAGCCACAGCACATGGCCGACTCCAGTTTCGACATCGTCTCGAAGGTCGAGCGGCAGGAGGTCGACAACGCCCTCAACCAGGCCGCCAAGGAACTCTCGCAGCGCTACGACTTCAAGGGAACCGGCGCCACCATCGCCTGGTCCGGCGAGAAGATCCTGATGGAGGCGAACTCCGAGGAGCGCGTCAAGGCCGTCCTCGACGTGTTCGAGACCAAGCTGGTCAAGCGCGGGATCTCACTGAAGGCGCTCGACGCCGGCGAGCCGCAGCTGTCCGGCAAGGAGTACAAGATCTTCGCCTCCATCGAGGAGGGCATCTCCCAGGAGAACGCCAAGAAGGTCGCGAAGATCATCCGGGACGAGGGCCCCAAGGGCGTCAAGGCCCAGGTGCAGGGCGAGGAGCTGCGTGTCAGCTCCAAGAGCCGTGACGACCTGCAGGCCATCCAGGCATTGCTCAAGGGCAAGGACCTGGACTTCGCGATCCAGTTCGTGAACTACCGCTGATCGCGGTTCCCCACCTGCCGTCCGGCGGCCCGGCGGTCCTTCCAGGACCGCCGGGCCGCGGCCGTTTCCGGGGGCGTGCGGATCATGTGCCCGGCGTGCGCGGCGCATGCGCCTCAGCGGCCCCCGATGGGCACTTGGGGAGCCCTGCGCGCGCCCACCACTCTGGTGGCAATCATCACCGCGGGATAGCGGAGGTTCTCGGATGCCTGGGGTCGACACGTTTCGCGAAGACTTCGGGGCGTCCGTCGTCGTGGCGCTCGTCGCGCTGCCTCTCTGCGTCGGCGTGGCCGTCGCCTCAGGTGTGCCGGCCGAGCTGGGGATCGTCACCGGGGTGGTGGGCGGGCTGGTCACCGGGTGGTTCCCGGGGAGTTCGCTCCAGGTGAGCGGGCCGGCCGCCGGGCTCACCGTGCTCGTCTACGAGGCGGTGCACACACACGGTGCCCGCGCGCTCGGGGTCCTGGTGCTGGCCGCCGGGGTGCTGCAGCTGGGCATGGGGGCGCTGCGGCTCGGGCGGTGGTTCCGGGCGATCTCCGTCGCCGTCGTGCATGGGATGCTGGCCGGGATCGGGCTCGTGCTGATCGCGGGGCAGTTGTACGCCCTGGGCGGCGTGCGGGCCCCCGGCGGAACCCTGGAGAAACTGGCCGCGGTGCCCGGGCTCGCCGGGCAGGCCAACTGGTCCGCGGTGGCGCTCGGAGCCGGGACCATCGCCGTCCTCGCGGCGTGGCGCCGGATGCCTGCCCGGCTGCGGCTCGTACCGGGCGCGCTCGTCGGGGTGGCGGCCGCCACCGCCATGTCGATGCTGCTGCAGCTGCCCGTCGAGAAGGTGACCGTGACCGGGGTCCTGGACGCCGTGGCCCCGCCCGGCTGGGGGGACTTCGGGCTGCTGGCCTCCGCCGGGGCCCTCGGAACCGTGATCGCCCTGGCGCTGATCGCCTCTGCCGAGACCCTGTTCAGCGCCGCCGCAGTGGACCGGATGCACGACGGGACCCGGACCCACTACGACCGGGAACTCATGGCCCAGGGCGTCGGCAACACCGTCTGCGGACTTCTCGGTGCGCTGCCGATGACCGCCGTGATCGTGCGCAGCGCCGCCAACGTGGAGGCAGGGGCCCGCACGCGGGCGTCCCGGGTCCTGCACGGCGGCTGGCTGCTGCTGTTCGCCGTCGCGCTCCCCCAGCTGCTCGAAGTGGTGCCGCTCGCCGCACTGGCCGGGGTGCTGCTGCACGCCGGATGGAAGCTGCTGCCGGCCCGGGCCGTCGCCGGCCTGTGGCGGACGCACCGGGGCGAGGCGGTGGTGCTGGTGGCGACGGCCGGCGCGATCGTGGCCACCAACCTCTTCGAGGGGGTGCTGGTCGGGCTGGGGCTGGCCGTGGTCAAGGCGGCCTGGGAGACCTCCCACGTGCACATCGAGGAGGTGTGGGAGGGCGGGGAGCTCCGCGTCCAGGTGATGGGGAGCGCCAGCTTCCTGCGGCTGCCGAAGCTGCTCGACGCGCTGGACGCACTGCCGGCCGGACAGCCCGTACGCCTCGACCTCAGCGGGCTCCGCCACCTGGACCACGCCTGCCTGACCGCCCTCCACGGCTGGGAACAGAACCGGACCCCGCTGACCGGACGGGAAGGCGTCATCTAGGGCGGTTACCCTCCGCCCGTGGACAACGAGCTGAAGCGCACGCTGGGAGTCTTCGACGCCGTCGTCGTCGGGCTGGGCGCCATGGTCGGGGCGGGTATCTTCGCCGCCCTCGCCCCGGCGGCGGGCGCGGCCGGGCCGGCGGGGGGCGCGCTGCTCGCGGCCCTCGCGGTGGCGGCCTTGATCGCCTACTGCAACGCGCACTCCTCGGCGCGGCTGGCCGCCCGGTATCCGGCCTCCGGCGGGACCTACGTGTACGGGCGGGAACGGCTCGGCCCGTTCTGGGGATATCTGGCCGGCTGGGGCTTCGTCATCGGCAAGACGGCCTCGTGTGCGGCGATGGCGCTCACCGTGGGGGCGTATGTGTGGCCTGGGCAGCAGCATGCCGTGGCCGTCGCGGCGGTGGTGGCGCTGACCGCAGCGAGCTACGGAGGCGTGCAGAAGTCCGCCCGGATCGCGCGGGTGATCGTGGCGGCGGTCCTGGCCGTGCTGGCCGGGGTCGTGGTGGTGTGCCTGACCTCCGGCGCGGCCGACGCGGGACGGCTCGGCGGCCTCTCCGGGGGCGGCCCCGGCGGCCTGCTCCAGGCGGCCGGCCTGCTGTTCTTCGCCTTCGCGGGATACGCCCGGATCACCACCCTGGGCGAGGAGGTGCGTGATCCGGAGCGCACGATCCCGCGGGCGGTGCCCCTCGCCCTGGGGATCGCCCTGCTCGTGTACTCCGCGGTGGCGGTGGCGGCGCTGTCGGTGCTGGGCGCCGACGCCCTGGCGGCTTCGACGGCCCCGCTGGCCGACGCGGTTCGGGCGGCCGGACAGCCCGGACTGACCCCCGTGGTCCGGGTCGGTGCGGCCCTGGCGGCGCTGGGCTCGCTGCTGGCCCTGGTGCTCGGGGTGTCGCGGACCACCCTGGCGATGGCCCGGGACGGCCATCTCCCCCGCGCGCTGGCCGCCGTACATCCACGGCATCAGGTGCCGCACCATGCGGAGCTGGCCGTGGGTGCGGTGGTCGCGGTGCTCGCGGCGACCACCGATCTGCGGGGTGCGATCGGCTTCTCCTCATTCGGGGTGCTGGCCTACTACGCAATCGCGAACGCTTCCGCGTGGACTCTCGATTCAGGTGTCAAGGGCCGGGCCGTGGCAGCGGTCGGGCTGTCCGGCTGTGTCGTGCTGGCTTGCGCGCTGCCCCCTGCAACGGCGGTCACGGGGGCTGCGGTGCTGGCCGTGGGGGCCGCCGCCTACGGGGTGCGCGGCCGGCTCAGACCCGGGATCTGAACTCCGTCCAGAGAGTCATCTCCAGACCCGCCTCCTCCGAGTCGTCGCAGAACCAGGCGGTGCCGTCGAGCCAGCCGCGCAGCCAGGCGGCGAGGGCGGGCGAGTCCGCGTACCAGGCGAGGTCGGGATCGCCCGGATTCGGCTCGAACAGCAGGACTTCTGCGGTCTCGGAGCGGCAGTCCACGCACCCCAGCATGGCGCAGCCGTAGTCGGTTATCGGCAGGACGCCCTCGGGCCAGCCCCAGTCCGAGGTGCGCATCGCGGTGTACTGCGTGACGGCGGCCTCCAGCGGGAGCAGTCCGTACTCCGGGCCGAACCCGCCGTCCGCGATCCGGGTGTAGAGACCGGCCAGGAGCGGGGGCAGGGCGAAGCCGAGTATGCCCTCGGCCCGACGCAGCGCCCCCGGGTCCACGGGAGCCGGCAGGCGCCCGGGCACCAAGGTGCCGCCCTCGGGTCCGAAGCCCCGGACGTGTCGGGCGACTTGCTCCAGCAACTGCTCGGTCTCGTTCATGCGTTCATAGTGACCCACGCCACTGACAATCGCCCTGGCCTGCGCCGACGCCCCCCGGGAGTCAGCACGCCGGGCTCGGAGCGACCGTCAGTTCCGCGTCTCGCCCGGCTCCTTGCCGGAGTCGTCGCGCGCCGAGTCGTACCCGATGAAGTACGTGGGCCTGCGCTGTACGGCGGTGTAGATCCGGCCGATGTACTCGCCGAGCAGCCCGACGCAGATCAGCTGCACACCGCCGAGGAACAGCATGCCGACGAACAGCGAGGTCCAGCCGGGCACGGTCTTGCCGAGCAGGAACACCACCAGCGTCCAGGCGATCATGACGAGGCAGGTGACGAAGCTGATGACGCCGAGCCAGGTCGCCAGCCGCAGCGGGGCGGCGGAGAAGTTGGTGATGCCGTCCACGGCGAGGCGGATCATCTTGCTCAGCGGGTACTTGGTCTCGCCCGCCACCCGTTCGCCCCGGCGGTACGTGACCTGCCCGCTCGGGAAACCGAGCCAGGGCACCAGCAGCCGGTAGACCTGCTGCTGGTCGGGCAGGGCCTTGAGGGCCTCCACGGCCTCGCGGCTGAGCAGCCGGAAGTCCCCGGCCTGCGCGGGCACCTGTTTGCCGACCATGCGGCGCATGAGCCAGTAGTAGGCGGCGGCGGTGCGGCGCTTGAAGCCGGTGTCGGTGCTGCGGTCGGAGCGGACGCCGTAGACGATGTCGAGGTTCTGCGACCGGGCCAGGTCCAGCATCTCCGGTATTTTCTCCGGCGGATCCTGGAGGTCGGCGTCGATGCTGGCCACGTACGCCCCGACCGAGCTGTGCAGCCCGGCGCGCAGGGCGGCCTGGTGGCCGGAGTTGCCGCGCAGCCGCACGATGCGGAGCTCCGGCCAGTCCGTACGGAACTTCTCGAGGAGTTCGGCGGTCCGGTCGGTGCTGCCGTCGTCGACGGCGAGGACCTCGTACGGGACCCCGGTGTCGTCGAGCACCGGCCGCAGGCGGCTCACCAGGGCGGGGAGGGCCTCTTCCTCGTTGTACATCGGCACGATGACCGACAGGGTCGTGGCCGTGCTCGCAGCCGACACTGGTTCTCCCTGCCCGTGAGTTCCCTCGCCGCCCCGTCGTCTACCGGGAGGCGAACGGCGCGTCGGTCGGGACGATCTCGCGGCCCAGCGGGAGCAGGGCCAGCGGGACCATCTTGAAGTTGGCGATGCCGAACGGGATGCCGATGATCGTGACGCACAGGGCGATGCCGGTGACGATGTGGCTGAGGGCCAGCCACCAGCCCGCCAGGACCAGCCACAGGACGTTGCCGATGCAGGACGCCGCGCCCGCGTCCCGGCGCTCGACCGTGGTGTAGCCGAAGGGCCAGAGGGCGTACACGGCGATACGGAAGGCCGCGATGCCGAACGGGATGCCGATGATGGTGATGCACAGGAGCACGCCCGCCAGGCAGTAGCCCAGGAACAGCCAGACGCCGCTGAGGACGAGCCAAATGATGTTGAGGATGGTCTTCACTGACTACGGCCTGCCATCTGTTCGAGCCGGGCGATGCGCTCGGCCATCGGTGGGTGCGTGGAGAACATCTTAGAAAGGCCCTGGCCCGGACGGAACGGATTGGCGATCATCATGTGGCTCGCGGTCTCCAGCCTGGGCTCGGGGGGCAGCGGGAGCTGCTTGACGCCGGCGTCCAGCTTGCGCAGGGCGCCGGCCAGGGCGAGCGGGTCGCCGGTGAGCTGGGCGCCTGCCGCGTCGGCCTCGTACTCGCGCGAACGGCTGATGGCCAGCTGGATCACGGATGCGGCCAGCGGGCCCAGGATCATGATCAGCAGCATGCCGAGGATGCCGGGCCCCTCGTCGTCGTTCGACCGGCCGATCGGGATCAGCCAGGCGAAGTTCACCAGGAACATGATGACGGAGGCGAGGGCTCCGGCGACGGACGAGATCAGGATGTCGCGGTTGTAGACGTGGCTCAGCTCGTGACCGATCACCCCGCGCAGCTCGCGCTCGTCGAGTATGCGCAGGATGCCTTCGGTGCAGCAGACCGCGGCGTTGCGCGGATTGCGGCCGGTGGCGAAGGCGTTCGGCGCATCGGTCGGCGAGATGTAGAGCCGTGGCATGGGCTGGCGCGCGGAGGTGGAGAGCTCGCGCACCATGCGGTAGAGCTGGGGGGCCTCGAACTCGCTGACGGGGCGGGCGCGCATCGCGCGTAGAGCCAGCTTGTCGCTGTTCCAGTACGCGTACGCGTTCGTCCCGAGGGCGACGAGGACGGCGATGATCAGGCCGCCCCGCCCGAAGAAGCTTCCGATGACGATGATGAGTGCGGACAGCCCGCCGAGGAGTACGGCGGTCTTCAGCCCGTTGTGCCGGCGGTGCACGGTACGCCCTCCAAATGGTGCGGCAGGGGGACCCCCGTCCAGGATCTGCGGATCTGAGGGCCTACGGTCCAGTGGACCCTCCCTTCTCGGTCAACGCGAGGTGAGGGCATCTGGTTCCCAGGGCGTGCCGGGGCCGCCGCCCCGGTGTCCGGGGCGGCGGTGCGGCGGCGGGCGTTGCTCCGTACGGGTCACGGCGTACGGCCGGGCCGGCGTACGAGCCTGCGTGCGGGTCTGCCGGGGCGGGCTACTGCGGGAACAGGCTGCCCGCGGCGAAGCGCAGGACGAGCTGCGGGGCACCCGAGAGCACCACGGCGGTGACGGCCGTGATCGCGATCGCGGCGGTGACCGGCCACGGGGCCTTCGTACGGGCGGCCTCGGCGGGCCCCTCCGGGGCGCGGAAGAGCAGCGCCGTCCAGCGCAGGTAGTAGTACAGGGCGATGACGACGTTGACCGCCATGACCACGGCCAGCCAGCCCAGGCCCGCGTCGACCGCGGAACGGAAGACGGTGACCTTGGCGAAGAGGCCGATGAGGCCCGGCGGCAGGCCGGCCAGGCAGAGCAGGAAGAAGGCCAGCGCGAGGGCGGCCGCCGGGCGCTCGGCGTACAGGCCGCGGTAGTCGCTGATGCGGTTCAGCGGCTTCGTACGGGCGACCAGCGCGGCCACGGCGAAGGCGCCGAGGTTCACGGCGGCGTACATGAGGGCGTACGCGACGGTGGAGCCGATCTGGTCGCGGTCGGAGTAGGCGGCGGCCGCGATCGGGACCAGCAGGTAGCCGGCCTGGCCGACCGAGGACCAGGCGAGCAGCCGGACGGCGCTGCCCGGCCGGTCCGCGCGCTGGCGCAGGGCGGCGGCGTTGCCGAGCGTCATGGTGAGCGCGGCAAGGACGGCGAGGGCCGGGCCCCAGATGTCGGAGTACGCCGGGAAGGCGATCACCGTGACGAGGATGAGGCCGGTGAAGCCGACGGCCTTGCCGATCACGGAGAGGTAGCCCGCGATGGGCAGCGGCGCGCCGACGTACGTGTCCGGGACCCAGAAGTGGAAGGGGACGGCGGCGGTCTTGAAGGCGAAGCCGACGAGGGTGAGTGCGACGCCGGCCATGGCGAGGGTGTCGAACTGCCCGGCGACGTCCTCGAGGCGGTCGGCGACCTGGGTGAGGTGCAGGGAGCCGGTGGTGGCGTAGACGAAGCTGATCCCCATCAGCGACACGGCGGTGGCGGTGACGGAGGACAGGAAGAACTTGAGGGCGGCTTCGGAGGAGAGCCGGTCGCCGCGGCGCATGCCGACGAGGGCGAAGGCGGGCAGCGAGGCGACTTCGAGGGCGACGATCAGGGTGGCGAGGTCGCGGGAGGCGGGCAGCAGGGCGGCGCCGGCGGCGGAGGACAGCAGCAGGAACCAGTACTCGCCGGCCGGCATGCGCGCGTCGCGGACGGTGGTGACCGACAGCAGGGCGGTGACCAGGGCGCCGGCCAGTACCAGGAACTGGATGACGAGCGTGAAGTGGTCGGCGGTGTAGCTGCACGCAGCGGGGTCGGTGGTGAGGCAGAAGGTGGCGCGGTCGCCGGCGCGCAGCGGCAGCAGGGTGACGATCGCGGCGGCGAGGCCGGCGACGGAGAGCCAGCCGAGCAGCGGCTTGAGCCGTTCCGGTACGAAGAGGTCGGCGACCAGGACGACCAGGGCGACGGCGGCGGGGAGCACCACGGGGGTGATCGCGAGCCAGTCGACGCTCTGGACGAGGCTCGCGGTCTCGGCGGCCGGGGCCGTGGCCGCGGACAGGGCGGACAGGGCCGTCATGCGTTGCCTCCTGCGAGGAGCTTCTGGACGGCCGGGTCGGTGAGGCCGAGGAGGACAGCGGGCCACAGGCCGGCGAGGACGGTGAGGGCCGCGAGCGGGGTCCAGGCGGCGAACTCGTAGCGCTGGATGTCCGCGAGTTCGAGCGCGGGCCCGGGCTCGGGCCGGGCCTTGGGGTCGCCCATGCAGATGCGCCGTACGACGATCAGCAGGTAGGCGGCGGTGAGCAGGGTGCCGAACGCGCCGAAGGCCATGTAGGTGAGGAACGCGGGCCGGGACAGGCCCTGCGCCGGGTCGAACGCGCCGAACAGGGCCAGCATCTCGCCCCAGAAGCCGGCGAGGCCGGGCAGGCCGAGGGAGGCGACGGCGGCGAAGGCGAGGAGGGCGCCGAGGCGGGGGGCGCGGCCGTAGAGGGCGGCGCCGGTGGCTCCGGCGAGGGTGTCCAGATCGGCGGTCTTGTAACGGTCCTTGAGCGCACCGACAAGAAAGAAGAGAAGGCCGGTGATCAGACCGTGCGCGATGTTGGCGAACAGCGCGCCGTTCACGCCGGTGGGAGTCATCGAGGCGATGCCGAGGAGGACGAAGCCCATGTGGCCGACGGAGGAGTACGCGATGAGGCGCTTGAGGTCGCCCTTGTTGCCCTTGCGGGCGAGCGAGAGACAGGCGAGGGACCCGTAGATGATGCCGATGGCGGCGAAAGCGCCCAGGTAGGGGGCGAAGGTCGCCATGCCGTCGGGCGTGACGGGGATCAGGATGCGCACGAACCCGTACGTGCCCATCTTGAGCAGCACGCCGGCCAGCAGGACGGAGCCCACGGTGGGCGCGGCGGTGTGGGCGTCGGGCAGCCAGCTGTGCAGCGGCCACATCGGGGTCTTCACGGCGAGCCCGATGCCGATGGCGAGGACGGCCAGGAGCTGGGTGGTGTGGCTCAGTTCGCGGCCGTTGTCGGAGGCGAGGGCCACCATGTCGAAGGTGCCGCTGTTCAGCCCGATCAGCAGCAGTCCGAGCAGCATGACCACGGAGCCGAGGAGGGTGTAAAGGATGAACTTCCAGGCGGCGGCCTGCCGCTGAGCACCGCCCCAGCGGGCGATGAGGAAGTACATCGGGATGAGGACCATCTCGAAGGCGAGGAAGAACAGCAGCAGGTCGAGGACGGCGAAGGTCGCGAGGGTGCCGGACTCGAGGACGAGGAGCAGCGCGACGAAAGCCTTCGGGGACGGGCCTTCGGGGAACTTGAAGTAGCTGTAGAGCGCGCAGAGGAAGAACAGCAGCGCGGTCATCAGGAGGAGGGGGAGCGAGATGCCGTCGATGCCGAGGTGGATCCGGACGTTCAGCGCCTGGATCCAGCTGATGTCCGTGGTCGCCTGGAAGCGGGCCGGGGCGTCGCGGTCGAAGCCCAGAGCGAGGGCGATGGCCGCGGCGAGGATCACGCCGGTCACGGTCACGCCGTGGCGCAGCACGGCCTGTTCGGGGCTCTTGCCCTTGAGGCCGGGCGGCGCCGGCAGGAGGGCCGCGGCGGCGCCGAGGAGCGGTGCGGCCACGACGAACGCCAGAAGGAACTGCATCACGGACGGGCTGATATCAATCACGGCTGACTCACGGCTCACGATCCGGCGTTGACGTTGGCGAGGACGGCGGTGGCGATCGCCAGGACCACGGCGCCGGCGAGCAGGGCGCTCAGGTAGCTCTGCACGTTGCCGGTCTGGGCCCGGCGTACGAGGCTGCCGAGCAGCCGGGGGCCGGCGCCCGCGCCGCTGACGTACGTGTCCACGACCTCGCGGTCGAGGAAGCGGACGAGGCTCGCGGCGGCGCGGACGGGGCGGACGAACACCCGGTCGTAGACGGCGTCGAGGTGGAAGCCGTCGGCCGCGTGCCGGTGCAGCGGGCCGAGCAGCGCCCGGCCGGGGTCGGGGGCTGCTCCGGCCGGGACGGCGGGGTGGTCGTGGGTGACCTCGGCGACCTCGGGGGTCTCGGCGGCGGACTCCGCGGCGGCGGAGGAGGCGGACGCGCCGGCTCCGTAGCCGACGGCGGCGGCCTTGGCCGTGGCCCGCTGCCACAGGGCGTAGGTCAGCACCGCGCCGACGGCGGCGGCTCCCGTGCCGAGGACCGAGGTGGTCAGGGACGGCGTGAGTTCGTTGCCGTCGAACCAGTCGGCGATCGGGCCGGCGGCGAGGCCGAAGCCGATCGTCGGGATCGCGAGCAGCCACAGCACGCCGGTCATGGCGACGGGCTCCTTGCCGTGGTCGGGGGCGGCGGCGCCCCGGCCGCGGAAGGCCATCAGCCACAGCCGGGTGGCGTAGGCGGCGGTGAGCAGGGCGGTCAGCACGCCGGCGACGAGCACGACCCAGCCGGCGGCGCTGGGAGCGGACTCCGAGTGCCCGCCGGCGGCGTGCTCGGCGGCGACGAGGACGGCTTCCTTGGAGAAGAAGCCGGCGAAGGGCGGGATCGCGGCGAGCGCGAGCAGCGCGATCGTCATGGTCCAGAAGGCGTCGGGGATGCGCTTGGCCAGGCCGTCCATCCGGGACATGGCGGCCAGGGAGTTCGTCCCGGCAGCGTGGATGATCACGCCTGCACCGAGGAACAGGAGCGCCTTGAAGGCGCCGTGGGAGAGGAGGTGGAAGATGGCGGCGCCGCGGTCGCCGACGGCCAGGGCCCCGAGCATGTAGCCGAGCTGGCCGACGGTCGAGTAGGCGAGCACGCGCTTGATGTCGTCCTGGGCCAGGGCGGCGAGGCCGGAACCGAGCATCGTGACGGCCGCCATGACGGCCATGACCACCAGTGCGGCCTGGGAGGCCGCGAAGACCGGGAGGAGGCGGGCGACGAAGTAGATACCGGCGGCGACCATCGTCGCGGCGTGGATCAGCGCGGAGACCGGGGTGGGGCCCGCCATGGCGTCCGGGAGCCAGGTGTGCAGCGGGAACTGTGCGGACTTGCCTGCGACGCCGGCGAGCAGGAGGAGCGCGATCAGCGTCGGGTGGTCGAGCCCGCCCGCGGCGACGGTGCCCAGGATCTTGGTGATCTCGAAGGAGCCGGCGTCGGCGGCGAGCGCGAACAGGCCGATCAGGAAGGGGACGTCACCGAGCTTGGTGACGAGGAAGGCCTTGAGGGAGGCGGAGCGGGCCGCCTCGGTCTCCCAGTAGTGGCCGACGAGGAAGTACGAGCAGATGCCCATGATCTCCCAGCCGACCAGCAGCACCATCAGGTCGCCGGAGTAGACGACGAGCAGCATGGCGGAGGTGAACAGTGACACCAGAGCGGCGTACGACGGGTAGCGCGGGTCCTCGCGGAGGTACGCCGTCGAGTAGAGCTGTACGCAGGTGGCGACGACGCCGACCAGCACGGCGACCAGCACGGCGAAGCCGTCCAGGTAGAGCGCGAGGTCGATCGGCACCGAGCCGGTCGGGGTCAGCTCCGTCGAGGCGACGATCGGCTTGCCGCCGCCCTGGCGGACGGCGACGAGCACGGCCAGCACGGCCGCGGCCAGCGCCGGAAGGACCGCGAGGGGCCGGACGAACCCGGGTGCGCTGCGGCCGAGCAGCAGTCCCGCCACCGCGCCCAGGAAGGGCAGGAACGGGACGAGGACCGCGAGGGTCGTGGTGCTCACGCGGTGACCTCGCTCTGGTTGTTCGGGGCGGGTTCGTGGCCCTCGGCGGTGTCGCGCAGCCGGTCGACGTCGGAGGTGCCGCGGTTGCGGTAGACCATCAGCACGATCGCGAGGCCGATGCCGATCTCGGCGGCGGCGATGGCGATCGTGAAGAGGGTGAGGGCCTGGCCGGCGTGGAGGGTGTCGCGCAGCCAGACGTCGAAGGCCACCAGGTTGAGGTTGACGGCGTTGAGCATCAGCTCGACGGACATCAGGACCAGGATGGCGTTGCGGCGGGCGAGCACTCCGTACAGGCCCGTGCAGAAGAGGAGCGCCGCGAGCACGGCGGGATAGGCGAGGTGCATCAGCGCTGCTGCCCCTTCTTGTCGTCGGGCTCACCGTCGGCGGCGTCCCTGCGGGAGAGCACGATGGCGCCGATCAGGGCCGCGAGGAGGAGGACGGACAGGGCTTCGAAGGGGAGCACCCAGTGCTGGAAGAGCATCTCGCCGGTCACCTGGGTGGAGCCCTGGGCGGGGCCGTCGAGATCGATCCAGGTGGTGCGGAACGCGTCGACGACGACCCAGACGAGCGCGGCGGCCGCGACGAGGGCGACGCCGAGGGCGACCCAGCGGTTGTTCGAGTCGGCGTCCGGGGAGCGGCCGATGGGGGCCTTGGTGAGCATCAGCCCGAAGAGGAGGAGGACGACCACGGAACCGAGATAGATCAGGACCTGTACCCAGGCGATGAACTCGGCGGTCAGCAGCAGGTACTCGACGGCGATCCCGCCGAGCGCGACGACCAGCCACAGGGCGGCGTGCACGAGCTGCTTGGTGGTGACCGTGATCGCGGCCGCACCGAGGGTGGCGAGGCCGACGAGGACGAAGGCGACCTCGACGCCGGTCGGGGAGAGGAACCCGTTGCCCGTCGCCGCGGCGGCCAGGGCGGTGGCTGCGGGGGTCACGCGTCTCCCTCCGGGGTGTTCGGGGCATCGGTCTCGGGCGCGGCGGGCTCGGCAGGTGCGGCGGGCTCGGCAGGTGCGGCGGGCTCGGCGGCAGCGGCGGCTGCCGCGGCGGCGGCCTCGGCCTTCTCCACCGCCTTGCGGGCGGCGGCGATCTCCTTGGGCTCCTCGGCGGCCGGGTCCAGGGCGGGCGGGGCCGGGACGGTCCACATCCACTCGCGCAGCTTGTCGCGCTCGTGGGTGAGTTCGAGGATGTCCGTCTCCGCGTACTCGAACTCCGGCGACCAGAAGAGGGCGTCGAAGGGGCACACCTCGATGCAGATGCCGCAGTACATGCAGAGGGAGAAGTCGATGGCGAAGCGGTCGAGGACGTTGCGGCTGCGCTCGCGGCCGCCGGGGGCGGCGGCCGGGACCGTCTCCTTGTGGGAGTCGATGTAGATGCACCAGTCGGGGCACTCGCGGGCGCACAGCATGCAGACCGTGCAGTTCTCCTCGAACAGGCCGATGACCCCGCGGGTGCGGGGCGGGAGCTCGGGCTGCACCTCGGGGTACTGGGCGGTGTGTGCGCGCTTCGTCATCGTGCGCAGGGTGACGGCGAGGCCCTTGGCGAGGCCGGATCCGGGGATGGGCATTACTGGATCGCCACCTTCACGATGCCGGTGAGCGCGATCTGGGCGAGCGCGAGCGGGATGAGTGTGGTCCAGGCGAGCTTCTGGAGCTGGTCCTCGCGCAGCCGCGGGTAGGTGACGCGGAGCCAGATCACGACGAAGGCGAGGACCGCGGTCTTGAGGAGGGTCCAGACCCAGCCGTCGGCGATCGGCCCGTGCCAGCCGCCGAGGAACAGGACGGTGGTGAGGGCACAGAGGACGACGATGCCGGCGTACTCGGCGAGCAGGAACAGCGCGAAGCGCAGGCCGGTGTACTCGGTGTACGCGCCGAAGATGATCTCGGAGTCGGCGACGGGCATGTCGAAGGGGGGACGCTGGAGTTCGGCGAGGCCGGCGATGAAGAAGACGAGCGCGCCGGTGATCTGCCAGGGCAGCCACCACCACTGGAAGGCGCCGACGATGCCGGGGAGGGACACGGTCCCGGCGGCCATCGCGACGGAGGCGGCGGCGAGCAGCATGGGGAGCTCGTACGCGAGGAGCTGCGCGGCGGTGCGCAGGCCTCCGAGCAGGGAGAACTTGTTGGCGGAGGCCCAGCCGGCCATGAGGCTGCCGAGGACGCCGACGCCCATGACGGCGAGTACGAAGAACAGCCCGGCGTCGATGGCCTGGCCGACCGCGCCTTCGCCCGGGCCGATGGGGATGGCGATGAGGACGAGGAGGTACGGGAGCAGGGCGACGGCGGGGGCGAGCTGGAAGATACGGCGGTCTGCGTTGGCCGGGACGACGTCTTCCTTCTGCGCGAACTTCACACCGTCGGCGACGAGCTGGGCCCAGCCGTGGAAGCCGCCGGCGTACATGGGGCCGAGGCGGCCCTGCATGTGCGCCATCACCTTGTGCTCGGTCTGCCCGACGACGAGCGGGAGCACGAGGAAGACGGCGAAGACGACGATGAGTCGCAGGGCGACGTCGAGGACGTCGTTCACGCGTCGCCTCCGTTGTCGGATTCGGATTCAGGGGTGTGGCCGGTTCCGGCCTTCGGGCCCGGGTCGGCCTTCGGGCCCGGGTCGGCCGCGGGTGCAGAGCCGGGCTTCGGCTCCGGTGCCGGTGCCGGCTCCGGTGCCGAGTCCTGGTCCGCGAAGGCGGGCTGGGGGTTGTGCCAGGGGGCATCCGCGCTGCGGGGGGCCGGGCGCCTGCCCGGCGCCACCGTGCGCCCGGCGGCCGCCTGGCTCGCGGAGCCGTCGGCTGCCGAACGGGCACGCCGGGCCGGGCGCGGAGGGGCGTCGGCCTGCGGCGCGTCCTCGGTTTCCGGCTGCCCCGGGGGGACGGCCTGGGACTCGGCCTCGGCCGGGGCTTCGGCTCCCGGGGCGGCCGGCGTCGCTCCGGCTTCCGTCGGCGGGACGGCCTGGCTCGCCGAGCCCTCCGATGCCGTGCGGGTACGGCGCGCCGGGCGCGGGGCCACGGGCTGCGACTCGGCCTCGGCCGGGGCGGCTGCTCCCGGGGCGGCCGGCGTCGCTGCGGCTTCCGCCGGCGCGGGCGCCTGGCCGGCCGTTGCCGGGCGGGGCCGGCGGGTCGGGGCGCCCTCGCGGGGGGCGCGGGCGGTGCGGGCCGGGCGGGCGGGGGCCGGCGGGAGCTGGCCCTTGAGCGGGCCCCAGTCGTTGGGGTCCGGGACGCCCGGCGGGAGCATCTGGCGGCGCTTGGGGGCGTCGGGGTCGTGCGCCTCGCCCGGCTCCTTGGCGCCCGGCCAGGCCTTCGCGACGCGCGCGGCGAGGACGAAGTCCTTGCGCAGCGGGTGGCCCTCGAAGTTCTCCGGGAGGAGGAGGGGGACGAGGTGCGGGTGGTCGGTGAAGACGACCCCGAACATCTCGTACGTTTCGCGCTCGTGCCATTCCGCGCCCGCGTAGATCGCGACCGCGGAGGGGAGGGAGGGCGCCGAGTGCGGGACCGTCGTACGCAGGAGCAGGCGGCGTACGCGGTGGTTCTCGAGGGACACGACGTGGGCGCAGATCCGGAAGCCGGTGCCCGGCTCGTCCACCGCGCTCAGCCAGTCGAAGTACGTGCAGCCCAGCTTGTCCCGGGCGATCTCCAGCGACGGGATCCAGCTGCCGACCGGCACGTCGACGGTCAGGACGTCGTACGCGTACTCGGCCACCGCCTCCGCGCCGAAGATCGTCGCAGCCGCGTCGGGGAGGGAGTCGTAGAGGTTCATGCGTCGGCCCCCGGTGCGGGCGGCGGCGTGATCAGGCCGCTGGTGAGCTGCGCGACCGACGGTCCCGCCGCATAGCGGTCCGCCAGCGATTCCCGAGCGATCTTCTCCTGGAGCTTGAGAATGCCCTGCAGCAGCGCCTCCGGGCGCGGCGGGCAGCCGGGGACGTAGACGTCGACGGGGATGATCTGGTCGACGCCCTTGGTCACCGAGTACGAGTCCCAGTACGGCCCGCCGCAGTTGGAGCAGGCGCCGAAGGAGATGACGTACTTCGGCTCCGGCATCTGCTCGTAGAGCCGCTTCACGGCCGGGGCCATCTTGTCCGTCACCGTGCCCGAGACGATCATCAGGTCCGCCTGGCGCGGGCCGGGCGCGAAGGGGATGACGCCGAGCCGGATGAAGTCGTGCCGGGCCATCGACGCGGCGATGAACTCGATCGCGCAGCAGGCGAGGCCGAAGTTGAAGACCCACAGGCTGTAGCGGCGGCCCCAGTTCAGGACCACCTTCATGGGTTCCGGGGCGAGGCGGGAGAGGACTCCCAGGCGCTTGGGCTCCGGGAGCAGCTGGGGCTCGGCCGGCGTCACGGCCGGTGTCACGTCCATTCGAGGACGCCCTTCTTGTACGCGTAGAGCAGGCCGACGGCCAGGAAGCCCAGGAAGATGAACATCTCCACGAGCGTCGTGGCGCCGTAACCGGCGGCGGCGAACACCGTCGCCCACGGGAAGAGGAAGATCGAGTCGACGGCGAAGATGACGTAGAGGAACGCGTAGACGTAGTAGCGGACCTGGGTGTGCGCCCAGCCCTCGCCGACGGGGTCCACACCGCACTCGTACGTCAGCAGCTTCTCAGGCGTCGGGACGACCGGTCTCAGCAGGCGGCCCGCGCCGAACGCGACGGCCACGAAGAGCACACCGAGTACGGCCAGCAGGCCGACGACCGAATAACTCCGGAAATAGTCCGCCGCGAGCACGGTTACGGTCGATACCGTTGGGTCGGGCACGTCCGTTCCTCGCTCCTTGGCCACTGTCGACGATCTGGTACGGACGGGAGTCTAGGGCCTGGTTCACACGGGGTGGGGTTATCCCCCGTTTACTGCGGCCCGGCTGCCCCATGGCACCCGCGGGGCGATATTGGCAGGCTGGGGCGCATGACCGCGCGCATTCAAGTCTCCCACCAGGATCCCGACAACGACCGGCCTCCTCCCGTACGCCCGGCCCTGGGGGCCGTGGCGTGGAAAGAGACCGTCCATCTGTTGAGCAATCTTCCGCTCGCACTCGTCGGGTTCGTCTACACCGTGACCATGGTGGCGACCGCGGGCGGCCTGTCCGTGACCGCGATCGGTCTCCCGCTGCTCGCAGGTGGTCTGCTCGCGTCCCGCCAGCTGGGACGGCTGGAGCGGGCGAGGGCGCGCGCGCTGCTCGGCGTACGGGTGGAGGAGCCGACTCCGCTGCCGGGGCCGCGACGGGCCGGCGGGTTCTTCCCCTGGCTGTGGGCGGGCGTGAAGGACCCGGTGGCCTGGCGGACCGTGCTGTACGAGCTGGTGCGGCTGCCGTGGGGGGTGCTGACCTTCGCGGTGGCGCTGGTCGGGCTGCTGGTGCTGTGGCCGGTGCTGCCGTACGTGGTGCGCTGGCTGTCGAACGTGGACCGGCTGATGGTCCGAGGGCTGCTCTCGCCCTCGGACGAGCTGGAGCGGCGGATCGCGGAGCTGGAGTCCGACCGGGGGGTGGTCGTCGACACGGCGGCGGCCGACATGCGGCGCATCGAGCGGGACCTGCACGACGGCGCGCAGGCGCGGCTGGTGGCGCTGGCGATGGGGCTGGGCCTGGCCAAGGAGAAGCTGCTGGAGGATCCCGAGGGGGCGGCGGCGATGGTGGACGAGGCGCACGGGGAAGTGAAGCTGGCCCTGCAGGAGCTGCGGGACCTGGCCCGGGGGATCCACCCGGCGGTGCTGACGGACCGGGGGCTGGACGCGGCGCTGTCGTCGGTGGCGTCGCGGTGCGTGGTGCCGGTGAAGGTGGCGGTGGATCTGCCGGAGCGGCCTGCGGCCGCGATCGAGGGGATCGCGTACTTCACGGTGTCGGAGCTGCTGCAGAACGTGAGCAAGCATGCGGGGGCGCGGGGAGCGAGCGTGGAGGTGTGGCGGACGGCGGCCGCGGGCGGCCGGGCAGGGGCGGGGGTCGGGTCCGGGGCCGAGGCTGCTGCTGGGGCGCGGCTTTTGATACGGGTGTCGGACGACGGGCGGGGCGGGGCCGATGCGGTGGGGGGGTCGGGTTTGGCGGGGCTGGCGGAACGGCTGCGGGCCGTGGACGGGGTGTTCGTCGTCGACTCCCCCGAGGGGGAGGGGACGGTGGTGACGGCGGAGTTGCCGTGGCGTGGGCGCGGCTGAAGCCGGGGATTGGGCTGCGGGCTGTGTGATCGGGACTCCCGTCCGGGGTGTGGGCGGGGGTCCCGTCCGGTTACGTGCCCGGCGCAGGGGCCGGAAGAGAGGCAGGCGCGGGGCTGGGAGTGGGCGGTGGTGGGGTTATCCCCCCTGCCGGGACGCCTACCTGCCCGATGGATCCGGGGCAGGGGTGCGCGGGAGGGTGGGGGTGGGTTGTCGGGCAGGGGAAGGGCGGGTTGGGATCATGCGGATCGGTGGGGTGCTGCGGGCTCCGGTCGAGGGGCAGACGTGGCGGGAGTTCGGGTACCTGATGCTCGGGCTGCCGCTGAGCGTGCTGTACTTCTCGCTCGCGATCACCGGCGTCAGCCTCGGCGCCGGGCTGCTCGTCACCTTCCTCGGGGTCCCGGTGCTCGCCGGGGTGCTCGCCATGTGCCGCGGGTTCGGGAGGGTCGAGCGGGCCCGGGTGCGCGGCCTGCTCGGGGTCGACATCGCCGAGCCCGCGCCCGTCCGGGCCAAGAAGCGGGGTCCGCTCGCCGCCATGGGCGCGCTGCTCAAGAGCGGCAGCGCCTGGCGGCACGCGCTGTACTCGGTGATCCACCTCCCGTGGGCGATCTTCGCCTTCACCGTGGCACTGGTGTTCTGGGCGTACGGATGGGCCTTCCTGCTGTACCCGGTGTGGTTCTGGGTCTTCCCGGCCTACACCGACTGGCCGGGGCTGCAGCTGTTCCAGAACGGCGACTACACCATGTACCTGGACACGCCGCTCGACGTCGCCCTCACCTGCCTGGTCGGGCTCGGCCTCACCCTGGTCACGCCGTGGGTGGTACGGGCCCTCACCACCGTCGACCGCGTCCTCGTCGGCGCGCTGCTCGGGCCTTCGCGCCTCGACCACCGCGTCACGGAGCTGGAGTCGGACCGCGGGGTCGTGGTCGACACCGCCGCCGCCGACCTGCGGCGCATCGAGCGGGACCTGCACGACGGAGCGCAGGCCCGCCTCGTGGCGCTGGCCATGGACCTGGGGCTGGCGAAGGAGAAGCTCGGCGAGGACCCCCGCGCCGCCGCCCGGATGGTGGACGAGGCACACGGGGAGGTGAAGATCGCACTCCAGGAGCTGCGCGACCTGGCCCGCGGGATCCACCCGGCCGTGCTGACGGACCGCGGTCTGGACGCGGCACTGTCCTCCGTGGCCTCCCGGTGCGCGGTGCCGGTGCGGGTGTCCGTGGACCTGCCGGGCCGGCCGGCCTCCGCCGTCGAGGGGATCGCGTACTTCACCGTCTCGGAGCTGCTGCAGAACATCAGCAAGCACTCCGGGGCCCGTACCGCGGGTGTGGACGTGTGGAAGTCCGGGGACCGGCTGCTGATCCAGGTCGCGGACGACGGGCGCGGCGGCGCGAGCACCGACGGCACGGGCACCGGGCTGGCGGGCCTCGCCGAGCGGCTGGACGCCGTGGACGGGGTGCTGGTCGTGGACTCGCCGGCCGGCAGCGGCACCACCGTCACCGCCGAGCTCCCCTGGCGTACCGGGTAGATCGCGGACAAACCTCCTCGGCACCACGACTTCGGCTCCCGCTGCCACGCGTTGATCCGGTCTCGCCTACATCCGTCCTCGAGGCTGGGATGCTTGGCTGAGTCAGGGACATCGGGGAACGTGTGAACGCGGGAGCTGCTGGATCGTGGAAGACAGGGTGCGGGTGGTCATTGCCGAGGATTCGGTGCTGCTGCGTGAGGGCCTGACCCGGTTGCTGACCGACCGGGGGCATGACGTCGTAGCGGGCGTCGGGGACGCGGAAGCCCTGATCAAGACGGTGGCGGAACTGGCGGCCGAGGACGCGTTGCCGGATGTGGTGGTGGCCGACGTACGGATGCCGCCGACGCACACCGACGAAGGCGTGCGGGCCGCCGTACGGCTGCGCCGGGAGCACCCCGGGATAGGCGTGCTCGTGCTGTCGCAGTACGTGGAGGAGCAGTACGCCACCGAACTGCTGGCCGGTTCCAGTACCGGAGTGGGGTACCTGCTCAAGGACCGCGTGGCCGACGTGCGGGAATTCCTGGACGCCGTCGTACGCGTGGCCCGGGGCGGGACCGCCCTGGACCCCGAGGTGGTCGCCCAGCTGCTCGGGCGCAGCCGGAAGCAGGACGTGCTGGCGGGGCTGACCCCGCGCGAGCGCGAGGTGCTGGGCCTTATGGCCGAGGGCCGGACCAATTCGGCGGTGGCCAAGCAGCTCGTGGTCAGCGACGGAGCGGTGGAGAAGCACGTCAGCAACATCTTCATGAAGCTCGGGCTGTCCCCGAGCGACGGGGACCACCGGCGAGTCCTGGCCGTCCTCACCTACCTGCGGTCCTGATCGGAACACCTCTTGATCGAACTGATCGAAACACGGGGGCATTGATCAAAGTCTTGATCAACTGACAGTCTGTCAGGTACGGCGATACCGCACCTGGCCGCAGGGAGCTCGCACTATTTCTGCACGGCACGCAATCTCGGAATCTCTCGGAATTCCGCGGAATCCCGCGGAATTCTCTCGACAGACCGCCGCAGACGACGGTCCAGAATACGAGCGTCCCCCGAGGAGGCCACTCCTACCGACGTAGGGTTGACCTTGGGAGCGGGAACGCCAAGCCTCGAAGGAGGTCCAGTTCAGTGACCAGCCAGGTCAGTAGCCCAGCCGAACAGGCCGACGGGGCCGAAGGGGCCGTAGTCGGCGAACAACGGACGCCCCCGGACCCGAGCGGCAAGGAAGTACGCCGCCTCGACCGGGTGATCATCCGGTTCGCAGGTGACTCGGGTGACGGTATGCAGCTCACCGGCGACCGGTTCACCTCGGAGACGGCTTCCTTCGGGAACGACCTCTCCACGCTGCCGAACTTCCCGGCCGAGATCCGCGCCCCTGCCGGCACCCTGCCGGGCGTCTCCTCGTTCCAGCTGCATTTCGCCGATCACGACATCCTGACGCCGGGCGACGCCCCGAACGTGCTGGTGGCGATGAATCCGGCGGCGCTGAAGGCGAACATCGGGGACGTCCCGCGCGGCGCCGAGATCATCATCAATACCGATGAATTCACGAAGCGCCCGATGGCCAAGGTGGGCTACGAGACCTCACCGCTGGAAGACGGCTCGCTGGGCGCCTACAACATCCACCCGGTGCCGCTGACGACCCTCACGGTCGAGGCGCTGAAGGACTTCGGGCTCTCCCGCAAGGAGGCCGAGCGCAGCAAGAACATGTTCGCGCTGGGTCTGCTGTCCTGGATGTACCACCGGCCCACCGAGGGCACGGAGAACTTCCTGCGGCAGAAGTTCGCGAAGAAGCCCGACATCGCCGAGGCGAACGTGGCCGCCTTCCGGGCCGGCTGGAACTTCGGCGAGACGACGGAGGACTTCGCGGTCTCCTACGAGGTGGCCCCGGCGACCCGGGCCTTCCCGACCGGCACGTACCGCAACATCTCCGGGAACCTGGCCCTCGCCTACGGGCTGATCGCGGCGGGCCGGCAGGCCGACCTGCCGCTCTACCTGGGCTCGTACCCGATCACCCCGGCCTCTGACATCCTGCACGAGCTGAGCAAGCACAAGAACTTCGGCGTGCGCACGTTCCAGGCCGAGGACGAGATCGCCGGCATCGGCGCGGCGCTCGGCGCGGCCTTCGGCGGCGCCCTCGGCGTGACCACCACCTCCGGCCCCGGAGTCGCGCTCAAGTCCGAGACGATCGGGCTCGCGGTCTCGCTCGAGCTGCCGCTGCTGATCGTGGACATCCAGCGCGGCGGCCCCTCCACGGGCCTGCCGACCAAGACCGAGCAGGCGGACCTGCTCCAGGCCATGTACGGGCGCAACGGCGAGGCCCCGGTGCCGATCGTGGCCCCGAGGACCCCGGCGGACTGCTTCGACGCGGCCCTGGACGCGGCGCGGATCGCGCTGACGTACCGGACGCCGGTGTTCCTGCTCTCCGACGGGTACCTCGCGAACGGCTCCGAGCCCTGGAAGATCCCGGACATCGCGGACCTCCCGGACCTGAAGACGCCCTTCGCGACGAGCCCCAACCAGCAGCTCGCGGACGGCACCGAGGTCTTCTGGCCGTACAAGCGCGACCCGCAGACGCTGGCCCGCCCGTGGGCGGTCCCCGGGACGCCCGGACTGGAGCACCGGATCGGCGGCATCGAGAAGCAGGACGGCACGGGCAACATCTCGTACGACCCGGCCAACCACGACTTCATGGTCCGCACCCGCCAGGCCAAGATCGACGGCATCGAGGTCCCCGACCTCGAGGTCGACGACCCCGACCAGGCCCGCACCCTCGTCATCGGCTGGGGCTCCACCTACGGCCCGATCACCGCCGCCGTCCGCCGGCTGCGGAACGCCGGGGTCCCGGTCGCGCAGGCGCATCTGCGCCATGTCAACCCCTTCCCGAGGAATCTCGGGGAGGCCCTGAAGCGTTACGACAAGGTAGTGGTGCCGGAGATGAACCTCGGGCAGCTCGCCACCCTGATCCGGGCGAAGTACCTGGTCGACGCCCAGTCGTACACCCAGGTCAACGGAATGCCGTTCAAGGCTGAGCAGCTCGCGAAGGTTCTCGAGGAGGCCATCAATGACTGAGGTGACCGACGCCCCCCACCTGCTCTCGCTCGTCCCCAAGGCCGAGGCCAAGCAGTCCATGAAGGACTTCAAGTCGGACCAGGAGGTCCGCTGGTGCCCCGGCTGCGGCGACTACGCGGTGCTCGCGGCCGTCCAGGGGTTCATGCCCGAGCTCGGACTGGCGAAGGAGAACATCGTCTTCGTCTCCGGCATCGGCTGCTCCTCCCGCTTCCCGTACTACATGAACACGTACGGGATGCACTCCATCCACGGCCGCGCCCCGGCGATCGCCACCGGCCTGGCCACCTCGCGCCGCGACCTGTCGGTGTGGGTGGTCACCGGTGACGGCGACGCGCTGTCCATCGGCGGAAACCACTTGATCCACGCGCTGCGCCGCAACGTCAACCTCAAGATCCTGCTCTTCAACAACCGGATCTACGGGCTGACCAAGGGCCAGTACTCGCCGACCTCCGAGGTCGGCAAGATCACCAAGTCCACGCCGATGGGCTCGCTGGACGCACCCTTCAACCCGGTGTCCCTGGCGCTCGGCGCCGAGGCCTCCTTCGTGGCCCGGACCGTCGACTCCGACCGCAAGCACCTCACCGAGGTGCTCCGGGCGGCCGCGGACCACCAGGGCACGGCGCTGGTGGAGATCTACCAGAACTGCAACATCTTCAACGACGGCGCCTTCGAGGTCCTGAAGGACAACACGCAGGCGCAGGAGGCGGTGATCCGGCTGGAGCACGGGCAGCCGATCCGCTTCGGCGTCGACGGGCACAAGGGCGTCGTACGCAACCAGGCCACCGGGGAGCTGGAGGTCGTCGCGGTGACCCCGGAGAACGAGTCCCGGATCCTGGTCCACGACGCGCACAGCACCGGCCCGACCACCGCGTTCGCGCTGTCCCGGCTGGCCGACCCCGACACCCTGCACCAAACGCCCATCGGGGTGTTCCGCAGCGTGGAGCGGCCGGTCTACGACACGCTGATGGCCGAGCAGCTCGACACGGCCATCGACAACAAGGGCAAGGGCGACCTCAGCACCCTGCTGGCCGGCAACGACACGTGGACGGTCGTCGGCTGACGCCTGCGACCCGTACCCCTGTACGCCCGTACCGGCGACGGCCCGGCCCGGAGCTCCAGCCTCAGGAGCTCCGGGCTTCGTCGTACGCGGCGCGGGCCGCCTGGACGTCGGCGGTGCGCCGCTCGGTCCACCGGGCGAGGGCCCACACCTGCTCGGCGGCCTCGCGCCCCAGCTCGGTGAGCGAGTAGTCCACCCGTGGCGGGATCACGGGCTTGGCGTCGCGCAGCAGGAATCCGTCGCGCTCCAGCGTCTGCAGGGTCTGGGCCAGCATCTTCTCGCTGACGCCGCCCACCTCCCGGCGCAGTTCGCTGAACCGGTACGAGCGCTCGACGAGGGCGGCCAGGACCAGTACGCCCCAGCGGCTGGTGACGTGCTCCAGCACTCCGCGGGAGGGGCACATCGGGGCCTTCACACTTACCTTCATGCCAGTACCTTACTTCGAAGTGGGTACTTACGCATAGTTAGCGCTTCCTTTTAGTGTGGTGCCGTACCGCGAAGCAAGACGCGGCCCCCAACGCAAGGAGCGCACCCCATGAGCATCGTCGTCACCGGAGCCACCGGAGCCCTCGGCCGCCTCGTCGTCGAGGAACTGCTGAACCGGGTCCCCGCCGAGCGCGTCGCCGTCGTCGTCCGCAGCAAGGAGAAGGCAGCCGACCTCGCCGAGCGCGGGGTCGAGGTGCGCGTCGCGGACTACGACGCCCCCGAAACCCTGGCCGCCGCCTTCCGCTCCGGCGACCGCGTCCTGCTGATCTCCGGCAACGAGGTCGGCCGCCGGGTACCGCAGCACACCGCGGTGATCGAGGCCGCGCAGGCCGCCGGCGTGGCCCAGCTCGCGTACACCGGGATCCTCGGCGGCCCCGAGGCCGACTTCGACCTGGCCGCCGAGCACAAGGTCACCGAGGAGGCCATCCTCGGCTCCGGCCTCCCGTACACCTTCCTGCGCAACGGCTGGTACCACGAGAACTACACGCACCACCTCCCCACCGTCCTGGAGCACGGCGCGGTCGTGGGCAGCGCGGGCGAGGGCCGGATCGCCTCCGCCGCACGGGCGGACTACGCGGCCGCGGCGGCCGCCGTCCTGACCGGCGAGGGCCACCTGAACCAGGTGTACGAGCTCTCCGGCGACACCGCGTGGAGCCTGGCGGAGTACGCGGCCGAGATCGCGGCGCAGTCCGGCAAGGAGGTCGCGTACACCGAGGTCCCGGCCGACGCGCACCTGTCGATCCTGACCGGCGCCGGGGTCCCCGAGGGCTTCGCGGCGATCCTCGTCGACGTGGACGCGGCGATCTCCCGCGGCCGGCTGGCCCACACCGGCGGGGACCTGTCCCAGCTCATCGGCCGTCCGACGACCCCGGTGGCCCACGCGATCACCTCCGCCCTGGCCTGAGCCGGGCCGGCCACGGCGTGAGCCCGCGCCGCCCCGGTCGCACAAGGCCTCGGAGGTGTCATGAGTATCTCCCGCCTACGGGCATGACATCCGGCTCGTCCGGCGTTACCTTCGTGAAGTTGGCTGGATTGCGACTGGAGGCCCCGTGAAGGCGGAGAACGAGCAGCGCACGGGTTTGCTCTACGGATTCGGCGCATACGGAATGTGGGGGCTGGTCCCCCTCTTCTGGCCGCTGCTCAAGCCCTCCGGGGCCGTCGAGATCCTCGCCCACCGCATGGTGTGGTCGCTGGGCGTGGTGGGGATCCTGCTGCTGGCCATGCGCCGCTGGGGCTGGATACGGGAGCTGCTCCGCCAGCCCCGCAAGCTCGCCCTGACCGCGCTCGCCGCCTCGGTGATCTCCGTGAACTGGGGCCTGTACATCTGGGCCGTGAACAACGGCGCGGTCGTCGAGGCCAGCCTGGGCTACTTCATCAACCCGCTCGTCACCATCGCGATCGGCGTGCTGATACTCGGTGAGCGGCTGCGCCGGGCGCAGTGGGCGGCCGTGGGCATCGGCGTCGCCGCGGTGGTGGTGCTCGCCGTCGGGTACGGGCGGCCGCCGTGGATCTCGCTGGTGCTGGCCTTCTCCTTCGCGGCCTACGGCCTGATCAAGAAGAAGCTCAACATGGGCGGGGTCGAGTCGCTCGCCGCCGAGACCGCGCTGCTGTTCCTGCCCGCCCTCGGCTATCTGCTGTGGCTGGGCGCGCAAGGCCGGTCGAGCTTCGCCACAGAGGGCCTCGGGCACGGGGCGCTGCTCGCCGCGACCGGGCTGGTCACCGCGATCCCGCTGGTCTGCTTCGGGGCGGCCGCGATCCGGGTCCCGCTGTCCACGCTCGGGCTGCTCCAGTACCTGGCCCCGGTGTTCCAGTTCGGGCTCGGCGTCGTGTACTTCCACGAGGCGATGCCGCCCGAGCGCTGGGCCGGGTTCTCCCTGGTCTGGGCCGCGCTCGCGCTGCTGACCTGGGATGCACTGCGTACGGCGGGCAAGAACCGGGCCCGGTTCGAAGCGGCCCGGGCCGCTCGGCCGGCGACGGCCCCGGAGCCCGAGCCCGCGTAGCACCGCGTCACACCGGGCGTCCCGCCCCCATACCCCCACGATCCCCGCTACGGAACTCTCGTAGCGGGGATCGTCCGTTTTCCGAACCACCCTGACCGAATCTCGGTCTTGACGGACAGTCACACTTCCACTGAACATCAGGCTCGCACTGACGCACGATCGCTCACTTGCGCCACCCCGCACGTTCCGTTCAATCCCCAACGGAATCCCGGAGTCCCCCACATGAGCCTGTCCGTCTCCCGGCGCCTCGCCGCCGTGACCGCGATCGCGGTCGCCGGCCTGTTCGCCTCCACCGCCCCCGCCGCACTCGCCGCCCCCACGGCAGCGGCCGCGGCGCCGACACCGCCCGACATCCCGGTGGCCAACGTCAAGGCACACCTGGCGCAGCTCCAGTCCATAGCCACCGCCAACGGCGGCAACCGCGCCCACGGCAGGGCCGGGTACAAGGCCTCGATCGACTACGTGAAGGCCAAGCTCGACGCGGCCGGCTTCACGACCACCCTGCAGACCTTCACCAGCAGCGGCGCGACCGGCTACAACCTGATCGCCGACTGGCCGGGCGGCGACCCGAACTCGGTGCTGATGTCCGGCTCGCACCTGGACTCGGTGACCGCCGGTCCCGGCATCAACGACAACGGATCCGGCTCGGCCGCCATCCTGGAGACGGCCCTGGCCGTCTCGCGCGCACAGCTCCAGCCCACCAAGCACCTGCGGTTCGGCTGGTGGGGCGCCGAGGAGCTCGGCATGATCGGGTCGAAGTACTACGTGAACAACCTGCCGAGCGCCGAGAAGGCGAAGATCTCCGGCTACCTGAACTTCGACATGATCGGCTCGCCGAACCCGGGCTACTTCGTCTACGACGACGACCCGACCATCGAGCAGACCTTCAAGAACTACTACGCGGGGATCGGCGTCGCGACGGAGATCGAGACCGAGGGCGACGGCCGCTCCGACCACGCCCCGTTCAAGAGCGCGGGCATCCCGGTCGGCGGCTTGTTCTCCGGCGCCGACTACACCAAGACGGCGGCGCAGGCGCAGAAGTGGGGCGGCACCTCCGGGCAGGCCTTCGACCGCTGCTACCACTCCTCGTGCGACACCTCGGCGAACATCAACGACACCGCCCTGGACCGCAACTCCGACGCCATCGCCTACGCGATCTGGAACCTCGGGGCGGCCACTCCGGTCCCGCCGGGCCAGTCCTTCGAGAACACGGCGGACGTGAACATCCCGGACTCCCCCGGCGCCGCGGTGACCTCGCCGATCACGGTCTCCGGCGTCACGGGCAACGCCCCGGCCACCACCAAGGTCGACGTGAACATCGTCCACACCTACCGCGGTGACCTGGTGGTCGACCTCGTCGCCCCCGACGGCACCGTCTACAACCTCCACAACCGCAGCGGCGGCAGCGCCGACAACCTCGTCCAGACGTACACCGTCAACGCCTCGAGCGAGGTCGCCAACGGCGTCTGGAAGCTCCAGGCCAAGGACGTGGCGGCGCAGGACGTCGGCTACATCAACAGCTGGAAGATCACCTTCTGATCATCTTCCAGCGCTCGCCCCGGGGGCGCGCCGACTCAGGACGCGTCCTCCGTGCGGGCCTGCGGCGGGACCGTCAGCGGCTCCTGTATCAGCGCGCGGAGCTCCTCGGCCACCGCGCCGATGTCCGCGCGGCCCAGCTTCGCCGCCTCCACCAGATCGCCGAGGTCCTCCGGCGAGGGCAGCTGCCTGGCTCCCGCCACCCGCAGATACGAGCGGGTGGCGGCGGCCGCGTAGAACTCGTTCATCGGCGATTCCAGCGCGGGGCACACCGCGAGGGTGTGCAGAAACGCGGCGGCCCGCCACGCGGTGTCCGGGGCGGGCTGTTCGGGCACCAGGACGAGGTCGTTCTGGTGCCGGGCGACCGCGGCGGCCACCCCGGAGGGATCCCACACGGCGGGATCCGACGGGAGATGGTGGGCCAGAGCGGTCCAGGCCCACTCCATGGTGATCTTCAATTGCCGAACCGCTCCTGGAAGTAGCTCCAGTGGTCGGCGAACTCCTCGATGCCGGAAAGGAAGTTCTTCCGGTCCTCGTCGAGTTCGCGCTCCGTCACCTCGGTGATCAGCGCGGTGACCGTCGTCCCCAGCGCCGCCGCGCGCGCTTTGAGGCGCTCGTGGAACTCTTCGTCCAGGCGGATGGTGACGTGTCTCGACATGCTTTTCACGGTACAGCGGGCCTGCTGTACACGGGGCCGGAACGGCCGAAGGGTGGGCAGGGACACAGTCCCCGCCCACCCTTCGGACAGTCCTACGCTCGCACCCGCCCTGCTGCGGCTACTTGTTGGCGTCGGCCGCCTTCACCAGCGCGTCCTTGGTGACCGCGCCGACGTAGACCTTGCCGTCGTCGGTGATCAGGGCGTTGACCAGGCGGGTCTTGAAGACCCGGCCCTCGCCGAACTTGCCGGTGACCTTGCCCCCGAGGGAGTCGAGGAACTGCTTCGCCTCCTTGGGCGCGTTCTTGTCATTCTCGATGTCCTTCAGGCTCTTGCCGGCGCCGGTGTCGATCCGGGCGATCGTCGACCAGCCCTCGCCGAGCACCTTCGTCTCGCCGCCCTTGCCGCCCGCGAGGTCCGCGCCGCCGGTCAGGGCGTCGAGGCCGGGGAAGGACTCCAGGCCCTTGAACTCCTTGCCGTGGCCGGCGCCGCCCTTGCCCGCCTCGGCCGCGCCCTCGGTCACCTTGGCGCCCTTGGGCGCGGTGAACGCGAAGGTGTCGGCGGACGGCTTGGCGAAGTCCACCTTGGTGAACCCGGCGTCGACGATCGGCTTGCCGCCCTCGGCCGCCAGCAGCTGCACCCGCAGCGGCACGCCGTTCTTGGCATCCACCGCGATCTTGACCGAGCCGACCGTGGATCCGCCGTGCTTGGGCTTCAGCACCAGCTGGTACGCGTCCCGGCCGGCCACCTGCGCGGTGTCGCCCACGCTGACGTCCGTGGTCGGGCCGGCGGCCGTCAGGATGTCCTGGGCCAGCTGCTGGGGCGAGGCGCCGCCCATCCGGTCGGCCGTCTTCTTGTGGTCCTTGCCCTGCCGGTCCTTGCCCTGCGCCGCGCCCTCGGTGTCCTTCTCGTGCCAGACCTCGTTGGCCTTGCTGTCGTACCCCCAGACGTCGGTGCCGTTGTGGATCAGGCTGTACTCGTCCTTGCCGTCCACGAACGTGAGCTTCTGGCGGTCCGGGCCGTCGGCCGCGACGCGCACGGTGTGCGTGCCGTTCGCCAGCTGCGCGATCTTGTCCTCGGGGTTGGCCGAACCGCCCGTGACGCCCCCGCCGCCGAGCAGGCCGCTCGCCAGGGTCGGCAGGCCCAGGTCGGTGCTGATCTTCGCGCTGCCGGACAGCTGCTGCACGTCCGAGGCGGCGATCTTCTCGATGAGCTGCTGTGCCGTCACCTTCGGCAGGTCCGGGCTGCCGGAGTTCGCGAAGGCCGGGACCATCGCCACGGTCGCGGCGGCCACACCCGCCACCGCGACCGGTACGGCGTACCGGGCGGCCTTGCGGGTCTTTGCGTTCGTTGCCATGTCTGCCCTACCTCTTTGTCACCGTCACCCGTTCTGGTGTGTCTCCATCTGACCAAAGGGGTGGGGGTCGGGGCGTCACTCCCCGGGGCCAACTCCGCGTACGCCCCAGGGATGACAAGACGAGGGCCCGGCATCCCCCACCCGTAGGGGATGCCGGGCCCTCACCTCTGCCGGACAATTCCTAGCCGGCGCGGTGCACCACCGCGTCGCACAGCTCCTCGAGCGCCGACTTGGCGAAGCACTCCGGCAGCGGGGCGAGCGTGGCCCGCGCGTCCTGCGCGTACCGGATGGTGTCGCGGCGGGCCTGCTCCAGCGCGGGGTGCACCCGCAGCCGGGCGAGCACCTCGGCGTGCAGCGCGTCGTCGGCCAGATCGCCGTCCAGGAGCCCCACGAGCTCCAGGTCGTCGGGGTCGCCGCCCTGGGCCGCCATCTCGCGCAGCCGCAGCACCGGCAGCGTCGGGATCCCCTCGCGCAGGTCCGTCCCCGGGGTCTTGCCGGACTCGTGCGAGTCGGAGGCGATGTCGAGGACGTCGTCGGCGAGCTGGAAGGCGGTGCCGAGGCGCTCGCCGTACTGGGTCAGGATGTCGACGACCGACTCGTCGGCGCCGGACATCAGCGCGCCGAACCGGCCGGAGACCGCGATCAGGGAGCCGGTCTTGCCGGCGATGACGTCGAGGTAGTGGGCGACCGGGTCGCGGCCGTCGCGCGGGCCGGCCGTCTCCAGGATCTGGCCCGTCACCAGCCGCTCGAAGGCCTCGGCCTGGATGCGCACGGCCTCCGGTCCGAGGTCGGCCAGGATGTGCGAGGCGCGGGCGAACAGGAAGTCACCCGTCAGGACGGCCACCGAGTTGCCCCAGCGGGCGTTGGCGCTGGCCACACCGCGGCGCACGTCCGCCTCGTCCATGACGTCGTCGTGGTAGAGCGTCGCCAGGTGGGTGAGCTCGACGACCACCGCGGAGGGCACGATCCCGGGCGCGTAGGGATCACCGAACCGCGAGGCGAGCATCACCAGCAGCGGCCGGAACCGCTTGCCTCCGGCCCGGACCAGATGTTGTGCGGCCTCGGTGATGAAGGGGACTTCGCTCTTGGTGGCCTCCAGCAGACCCGCCTCGACGGCGGCCAGTCCGGCCTGGACATCGGTCTCAAGAGCCTGGTCCCGCACGCTCAGTCCGAACGGCCCGACGACGGTCACGAGGGGTACTCCTGTCTGCTGACGATCACGCTGACGATCACCTGGATTGTCGATGTGTCGCTGCCATCACTCAAGCCAGCGTATCCGGTCTGTTTTCGATCACCGAGAGCGCCCGCCATGTCGCCACCCGCGCAGCGCCCGATACACACCGGTATGTTCGTCAAGAACCGAAACAACCGGAGAATGCGTTTTGTCCAGAACTGCAACCGAAATAGGGGAACCTGCGGAACCGGTCGACCCGGAAGCGGACCGGCCGCCGCCCGCCGACGACCACGCCTTCGGCATGACCGCGGGTCTGGTCCCGTACGTACTCGGCCGCCGCCATCCGGCCGGACGAGAGCACTCGGCCGAGTACGCCCTCGCGCCCGACGTGATGCGCCGCGCCGTGCGCCGCATCGTCACAGGGCTCCTCGCCGCGGGCGCGCTCGCCACCCTTCTGGCCGCCGCCGGGTGGCTGACCATGGGCCGCTTGGCCGACGAGGTGGTTTCCGCATGATCATCCGTACCGAGTTCCCGCACGAGGCCACGCACGAGGACGTCCGGATCCCGATGGCCGACGGCGTGGAGCTGTACGCCCGGATCTGGCGCCCGGTCACGGACGAGCCGGTGCCGGCCCTGCTGGAGTACCTGCCGTACCGGCTGACGGACTGGACCGCCCCGCGGGACCGGCAGCGCCACCCCTGGTACGCGGGCCACGGCTACGCCTCCGTACGGGTGGACGTACGCGGCCACGGCTGCAGCGGCGGGAACCCGGGCGACGAGTACGACGCGCGGGAGCTGGCCGACGGGGTCGCGGTGGTGGAGTGGCTGGCGGCGCAGCCGTGGTGCACGGGGTCGGTGGGGATGTTCGGGATCTCGTGGGGCGGGTTCAACTCCCTCCAGATCGCGGCACTGGCACCGGAGGCCCTCAAGGCGGTCGTCACGGTCTGCTCGACGGACGACCGGTACGACAACGACGTCCACTACATGGGCGGCTCGGTGCTGGCCGTGGACATGCACGCGTGGGCGGCGACCATGCTGGCCTTCGCGGCGCGCCCGCCGGACCCGCTGTTCGTCGGAGACGGCTGGCGCGAGCAGTGGCTGGCGCGGCTGGAATCCGTCGAACCCCTGATCCACACCTGGCTGGCCCACCAGACGCGGGACGGCTACTGGCGCCACGGCAGCGTCTGCGAGGACTACCCGGCGATCGGCGCGGCCGTCCTCGCGGTGGGCGGCTGGCACGACCCGTACCGGGACGCGGTGCTGCGGCTGGTCTCCCATCTGCCCGCCGAACGGGTGCGGGGGCTGATCGGCCCCTGGTCGCACCAGTACCCGGACCGGGGGCTGCCGCCCGGGCCGGCGATCGGTTTCCTCCAGGAGACCCTGCGGTGGTGGGACCACTGGCTGAAGGGCGCAGACAACGGGGTGATGGACGAGCCCCTGCTGCGCTCCTGGATCTCGGAGTCCCATCCGCCGGCCACCACGTACGAGGTGCTGCCGGGCCGCTGGGTCGGGGACGCCGAGTGGCCCTCCCCCGCCATCACCCCCGTCACGTACGCGCTCCAGGGTGCGCCGGTGGCCGTGGCCTCCCCGCAGCACACGGGGCTGGACGCGGGGCGGTTCCTCCCGTTCGGCAACGCCGCGGACCTGCCGCCGGACCAACGGGAGGAGGACGCGAAGTCGGCCTGCTTCGAGTTCCCGGTGGGGCGCGAGCCGGTGGAGATCCTGGGCCGCGCGCAGGTGACGGCCCGGCTGCGGATGGACGTCCCGTACGGGCAGGTGGTGGCCCGGCTGTGCGACGTGGCGCCCGACGGCTCCTCGACGCTGGTCACCCGGGGCGCGCTGAACCTCTCGGCCCGGCTGGGCCGGGACAAGGCGGTGCCGTGGCCGGTGGGTGCGTACGAGGACGTGGTGTTCGAGCTGAACGCCATCGGGCACCGCTTCGCGGCGGGCCACCGGATCCGGCTCGCGCTGTCCTCGGCGTACTGGCCGTGGATCTGGCCGCGGGCCGGGTCGGAGGCGGGGTGGACGCTGGATCCGGCGGGCAGTGCGCTGGTCCTGCCGGTCCGTGCCGCCGCCGACCCGGATCCGCACATCGGCTTCGAGCCGCCGGAGCAGTCGGAGCCGCTGGGTGTCGTCGTCCCGGCCACGCTGGACGAGCCGCGGCCGGAGCGGCTGGTCGTACGGGACGTCGCGCGCGGGCGGTGGCGGCTGGAGGTGGACCCGCGGTACGGGGGGACGCGGGTGTATCCGGACGGGCTGGAGTACGGGGAGGACGCGCTGGAGGTGTACGAGATCGACTCGGCGGACCCGCTGTCGGCCCGGACCCGCTCGGACTGGCGGATCCGGTTGCACCGGCCGGAACTGGGCTGGGACGTACGGGTGGAGACCCGGTCGGAGGTCTCGTGCGACGAGGGCGGCTTCGTCACGTCGAACGAGGTGGTGTGCCGGGAGGGGGACGAAGTGGTCTTCCACCGGACGTGGGAGCGTCGGTTGCCGCGGGCGGCGGGTTGACGGCCGGCGGGGCCGGCGGGGCCGGATCAGCCGGGGAAGAGGCGTTCCAGGACCACCGCGATGCCGTCCTGTTCGTTCGAGAGGGTCAGCTCGTCGGCCACGGCCATCAGTTCGCGGTGGGCGTTGGCCATCGCCACGCCGTGCGCCGCCCACGCGAACATCGGGATGTCGTTCGGCATGTCGCCGAAGGCGATCGTCGACGACGGGCCGACGCCCAGCAGCTCCGCCGCCAGCGCCAGCCCGCTGGCCTTGCTGACGCCCGGCGGCTGGAGCTCCACCGTGTGCTCCCCCGCCATCGTCACGTTCACCAGGTCGCCGACCACCGAACGGGCGACCCGCGTCAGCTCGTCGTCGTCCAGCTCCGGGTGCTGGAGCAGCACCTTGTTGATCGGTGCGGCCCACAGGTCACTGCGCCTGTGCACCCGGACCGTCGGGAGGTGCGGGTGCCACATCCGGTAGCCCGGCCCTATCAGCATCTCGGCGTCCACCCCCTCCTGGTTGACCGCCGCGTACACCTCACCGATCTCCGCCTCGATCTTCCCGAGCGCCACGTCCGCCAGGTCCCGGTCCAGCGGAATGGAGTGCAACAGGCGCGCGCACGCCGTGTCGTACACCTGCGCGCCCTGCCCGCACACCGCGAGCCCTGTGTAGCCGAGGTCGTCCAGGACGTGCCGGACCTGTGGGACGGGGCGTCCGGTGACGATGATGTGCTGGGCGCCGGCGGCGCGCGCCGTCGCGAGCGCCGCGTACGACCGCGCGGAGACGGTGTCTCCGGCGCGCAGCAGGGTCCCGTCCAGGTCAGTGGCGATCAAGGCATAGGGGAGGGCCGAAAGCGGGGCGGAAGTCACGGCGCAAGGATACGGACCCCTTTGGACAAGTCCTACAAATAGAGCCCGTATCCGGCCTCCCGCATGCCCCACTGGCCACGTAACGTATCAACCAGCCCACCGGGACACCCCCGGACCGCGTCGAAAGCGAGGCAGTACCCCATGCCCCAGCAGAGCCCCCTCGATGTGCCCGAGGGCGACCCGTTCGGGCCGCACAACCTCCCGTACGGCGTCTTCTCCACCTCCGCGGAGCCCGGGCGCCGTCGCATCGGCGTGCGCATCGGCGGACACGTGCTCGACGCGGGGGCGGCCGCGGTCGCGCTCGGTTCCCCGTACGCCGCGCTGCTCGGGCAGTCCTCGCTCAACCCGCTGCTGGCCGCCGGCCGCACCGCCTGGCGCGATGTGCGCCGCGCGCTGACCGCCTGGGTGACCGACCCCGGCCACCGCGTGACGGTCGAGCCGCACCTCGTCCCGCTGGACGCCGTCACCCTCCACCTGCCGTACGAGGTCGCCGACTACGTCGACTTCTACGCGAGCGAGCACCACGCCACCAACGTCGGCCGGATGTTCCGCCCGGACGGGGACGCGCTCACCCCCAACTGGAAGCACCTGCCGATCGGTTACCACGGCCGCTCCGGCACGATCGTCGTCTCCGGCACCGATGTCGTCCGCCCCTCCGGGCAGCGCAAGGCGCCGGCCGACCCGGCGCCCGTCTTCGGCCCGTCCGTCAAGCTCGACATCGAGGCCGAGGTCGGCTTCGTCGTCGGCACCCCGTCCGAGCTGGGCAGCCCGGTGCCGCTGGGCGCCTTCGAGGACCACGTGTTCGGGCTGTTCCTGCTCAACGACTGGTCGGCGCGCGACATCCAGGCCTGGGAGTACGTGCCGCTGGGCCCCTTCCTCGGCAAGTCCTTCGCCACCTCCGTCTCCGCCTGGGTGACCCCGCTGGAGGCCCTGGAGGCGGCCCGGGTCGCCCCGCCGGCCCGCGACTTCCCCCTCCTGCCCTACCTCGAGGACGCCGACGCCGACCGGCCCGGCGGCTTCGACCTGCACATCACCGTGTCCATCAACGGGCAGGAGGTCGCGCAGCCGCCGTTCGCGACGATGTACTGGACCGCCGCCCAGCAGCTCGCGCACATGACCGTCAACGGCGCCTCCCTGCGCACCGGCGACGTCTTCGGCTCGGGCACGGTCAGCGGACCCGAGGTCGGACAGCGCGGCTCGCTGCTGGAGCTGACGTGGAACGGGCGCGACGCCATCGAGCTCGCCGACGGCAAGCGCACCTTCCTCGAGGACGGCGACACCGTCACCATGACCGCCTGGGCCCCGGGCCCCGAGGGCACCCGCGTGGGCCTGGGCGAGGTCACCGGCCGCATTGTGGGATCCCGCTAGTCCGCCCCTCGGGACGAACAGCCTGGCCGGGGTGGCGGATCTTTCCGCCACCCCGGCGTCGCAGCAGGTCACAGCCCTGCCGTTGAGCCCTCGCGGTGGCGCAACACTGCGGCAACACCACCGGCCGGGGGCCGTCGGTATGTTCCGTGCCATGCCAGCCGAACGCACCCGTGAGCACACCGTCCCGGTCGCCGCCGCGCGCCGGCGGCGACTGCGCGCGGACCAGGCGCGGCAGCTCGCCGACCTGCTGCGCCACCAGATCCTGGCCGGCGGCTACCCCGGCGGGGTCCTCCCCCTGGAGGACGCCCTCGCCGCCGACTACGGAGCCGGCCGCAACACCGTCCGCCAGGCCCTCGACCTGCTGCGCGGCGAGCGGCTCGTCGAACGCCGGCCCGGGGTCGGGACAGTCGTCGTCTGCGAGAAGTACCCGCACGGCCTCGACCGCCTCCAGGGCCTGGCCGAAACCCTGCACGAGCACGGCCGGGTGACCAACGAGGTCCGTACCGTCGGCCCGGTGCGCGCCCCCGCCCCGGTCGCCGGCCGGCTGCGGCTTCCCGAGCACGCGGACGTGCTCTACATCGAGCGGCTGCGGCGCCTGAACGGGCTCCCGCTCTCCCTCGACCTCACGTACGTCCCCCTGGACATCGGCGCCGAACTGCTCGGCTGCGACCTGGAGAACACCGACGTCTTCCGGCTGCTGGAGTCCCTGACGGGACAGCCCCTCGGCCACGCCGAGATCACCCTCGAGGCCGTCAACGCCGACGCGCACTCCGCCGCCGTCCTCCAGGCCCCGCGCGGGACCGCCGTGCTGATGCTGGAGCGGCTCACCCATCTGGGCGACGGCCGGCCCGTGGACCTGGAGTTCATCCGCTTCCGCGGCGACCGGATCACCATGAGCGGCCTGCTCCGCCGCTCCCTCTGAGCCCCCGCCTTCCCTCACCTTCCTTCCTGGAGACAGCCATGCCTCTGGTCCCCCAGCGCGGCGACGTGCCCGTGACCATCGACGAGTCCCTGTGCATCGACGGCTGCACCCTCTGCGTCGACATGTGCCCGCTCGACTCCCTCGCGATCCACCAGGACAGCGGCAAGGCGTACATGCACGTGGACGAGTGCTGGTACTGCGGCCCGTGCGCCGCCCGCTGTCCCACGGGCGCGGTGACCGTCAACATGCCGTACCTGCTCCGGTGAAAGGCCCTCTTGCGATGCGCAGTTCGAAATCCCTCGCCCTGACCCTGCTCCTCGCCCTGCCGGCCACCGCGTGCAGCAGCGCGTCCGGGGCCGACGGCCCCAGCACCGTGACCGTGACCGTCGGCTACCAGTCCAAGACCATCAACACCGTCACCGCCGGCACCCTGCTGCGCTCCCTCGGCTACTTCGAGCAGGAGCTCGCGGCGCGCGGCAAGCAGGACGGCGTCACGTACGTGGTCGACTGGCAGGACTACGCCACGGGCGCGCCCATCACCGCCCAGATGACCGCCGGGAAGATCGACATCGGTTCGATGGGCGACTTCCCGCTCCTGATCAACGCGGCCCGCGGCAAGGAGCTGAAGCAGCCGACCCGGCTCGTCTCCGTGACCGGCTACAACCTGCGCGGCGGCCTCAACACCGTCGTCACCGCGCCGAACGCGAAGTTCGAGTCGCTGGCCGACCTGCGCGGCAAGAAGGTGTCGACCTCGGTCGGCTCCGCCGCGGACGGGACCCTCGTACGGGCCCTGCAGCGCGCCGGGATCGACCCTTCGAGCGGCATCCAGAAGCTCAACCAGCAGCCCAGCGTGGGCGCTTCGGCCCTCCAGGCGGGCAGTGCGGACGCGCTGTCGCAGTTCGTGGCCTGGCCGGGGCAGCTCGCGTACGAGGGGAAGGCCAAGGCGCTCTACGACGGCGCCGAGCTGAACCTGCCGACCTTCCACGGGGTCACGGTCCGGCAGAAGTTCGCGACCGAACGGGCCGGCGTACTGGACGACTTCCTGCGGGCGCAGCGCAAGGCGACCGAGTACCTGCGGACGCAGCCGGTCGCGGCGGCCGAGTCGGTGGCGAAGGAGACCGGGCTGCCGGCGGAGGTCGTGTACCTGTACAACGGCGCGAACGGGATCGCGACCTTCGACCCGGCGCTGCGGCCGGAGCTGCTGGCGGCGCTGAAGGAGGACGTGCCGGTCCTCAAGGACGCGAAGCTGGTCGGCGACGTGGACGTCGACGCGTTCGTGGACCCGGCGCCGCTGAAGCGCGCCGTGCCGGACGCGGACTACCCGGCGGCGGCGCCCGCCCGCCCCGAGCTGTGGCTGAAGAACGAGCCCGCCACCCGGACCTTCGACACCCCGGCGGCCCTCCTGAAGGCCCTGAAGGGCGCGGACGTCCGGGCGGCGTACGTGCCGGACGCGGTGACCGGGACCCTCTGGTTCGCCGACAAGGCGGTGTGGGTGGCGGAGGGCTCCGAACTGCGGGCGTTCGTCACGCCGGCGGGCGCCACGTCGTACGTCGACCGGCACAAGGGATCCGGAGCGCGGATCGTGAGCTTCGCCGAAGCCGGAGGCATCGCGTCATGACCCCGGGGCGCCGGCTGCTGCGCGTGGCTTCGCTGGGGGCGGCCCTGGTGGCGTGGCAGCTGCTGACTTCGCTGGATGTGGAACTGTGGCTCCGGTTCGGGCAGTTCCCGACGGTGGGGGAGGTCGCGGCGAAGCTCGCCGATCGGGCGTCGACCGGTCCGTACTGGCAGGACCTCGTCTCCAGCCTGAGCCGGATCGTGTCGGGCTTCGCGCTGGCCGCGGTGCTGGGGGTGGCGGTGGGCACGGCGATCGCCCGCTCGCGGGTGGCGGCGGACGTGCTGGGCCCGGTGCTGGAGGTACTGCGCCCGATCCCGGCCATCGCGCTCGTCCCGGTCGCGATCCTCCTCTTCCCCTCGAACGAGCAGGGGATCGTGTTCATCACGTGCACGGCGGCGTTCTTCCCGGTCCTGGTGTCGACACGGCACGCGGTGGCGGCGTTGTCCCCGGTCTGGGAGGAGGCGGTCCTGACGATGGGCGGGGGCCGGGGGCGGATCCTGCTGTCGGTGATCGTCCCCGGCGCACTGCCAGGCATCTTCGGGGGCCTCTCGGTCGGGATCGGGGTCGGGTGGATCTGCGTGATCTCGGCGGAGATGATCTCGGGCGAGTACGGGGTGGGCTACCGCACGTGGCAGGACTACACGGTGGTGGACTACCCGGGAGTCTTCGTCGGCATGGCCACGATCGGCGCACTGGGCTGGCTGACCTCGACGGCGGTGGAACGCCTGGGCCGCCGCCTGACCCACTGGCTCCCGACCCGCAGCACGGGCCCGGCCCCGGGACCAAGCCCCCGGCCCCGCCCGGCTCGTCCGGAACCCACCGCTCCCTGATCCTCCGGGGCGGTTGCCGCCGCGCCGCCGATCGGCAGTCAACGACTCACAGGAGGTCTCCGTGCCCGCAACCGCGGCCGTACTCACCACCACCACGCCCCCGGGCGCCGCCTTCCGGCTGGACGGGGTCCGGCTCGGCCGGGCGGGCGGCGGCGCCGTGCTCGACGGGCTCGGCCTCCGGATCCGGGCCGGGGAGGTGCTGGCCGTCGTAGGGCCCTCCGGATGCGGGAAGTCCACGCTGCTGCGCACCCTGGCCGGGCTGCTGCCCCCGCTCTCCGGCACCGTCACGCAGGACGGAACCCCGATCACCCGGCCCGACGCCGACCGGGCGCTCATCTTCCAGGACGACGCCCTGCTGCCTTGGCGCACCGCGCGGGGGAACGTCGAACTGCCCCTCGCCATCCGGCGCGTGCCCCGCGCCGAGCGGCGGCGGACCGCCGAGGACTGGCTGGCCCGCGTCGGCCTCGCGGAGCACGCGCACAAGCTCCCGCACCAGCTCTCCGGCGGCCAGCGCCAGCGCGTCCAGCTGGCCCGCGCGCTCGCCGCGCGCCCCCGCGCCGTCCTCATGGACGAGCCCTTCGGCGCGCTCGACGCCCAGACCCGCGCCGGGATGCAGGACCTCCTCGTCGACGTCCTCGCCGGCACCGGGGCGACGGTCGTCTTCGTCACCCACGACGTGGACGAGGCCCTCTTCGTGGGCGACCGCGTCGCGCTGCTCCACGCCGGCACCGTGGTCGACGTACCGCTTCCGCGCGACCGGTCCGCCGATCATTCGGCCTTCCGCCGCCGGATCCTCTCCTCCCTCTGACCGCCGGCCTCCGGCCCTTGACCCCTGGCCCCTGGCCCCTGGCCCCGACTCCCGACCCCCGAAGGGCAGCCCCACCATGGACATCCCCGCGATCGCCGACGCCGAGGAACTCTCCTGCGACGTCCTCGTCATCGGCGGCGGCACCGCCGGCACCATGGCGGCCCTGACCGCCGCCGGCCGCGGCGCGCGGGTCCTGCTGCTGGAGAAGGCGCACGTACGCCACTCCGGCGCCCTCGCCATGGGCATGGACGGGGTCAACAACGCGGTCGTCCCCGGCCGCGCCGAGCCCGACGACTACGTCGCCGAGATCACCCGCGCCAACGACGGCGTCGTCGACCAGTCCACCGTCCGCCAGACCGCCACCCGCGGCTTCGCGATGGTGCAGCGCCTGGAGTCGTACGGCGTGAAATTCGAGAAGGACGAGCACGGCGAGTACGCGGTGCGCCGCGTCCACCGCTCCGGCTCGTACGTGCTGCCCATGCCCGAGGGCAAGGACGTCAAGAAGGTCCTCTACCGGCAGCTGCGCCGCCGCGAGATGCGCGAGCGGATCCGGATCGAGAACCGGGTGATGCCGGTCCGGGTCCTCACGTCGCCCGAGGACGGCCGGGCCATCGGCGCGGCCGCCTTCAACACCCGTACCGGCGCCTTCGTGACGGTCAGCGCGGGCGCGGTCATCCTCGCGACGGGCCCCTGCGGCCGACTCGGACTCCCCGCCTCCGGATACCTCTACGGGACGTACGAGAACCCGACCAACGCGGGCGACGGCTACGCCATGGCCTACCACGCGGGCGCGGCCCTCACCGGCATCGAGTGCTTCCAGATCAATCCGCTGATCAAGGACTACAACGGGCCGGCGTGCGCGTACGTCGCGAACCCCTTCGGCGGCTACCAGGTCAACCGGCACGGCGAGCGGTTCGTCGACTCCGACTACTGGTCGGGGCAGATGATGTCGGAGTTCGCGGCGGAACTCGCCTCGGACCGGGGGCCGGTGTACCTGAAGCTCAGTCACCTCCCGGAGGAGACCGTCTCCGCCCTCGAATCGATCCTGCACACCACGGAGCGGCCGACCCGCGGCACCTTCCACGCGGGCCGCGGCCACGACTACCGCACGCACGACATCGAGATGCACATCTCGGAGATCGGACTGTGCGGGGGCCACTCGGCGTCGGGCGTGCGCGTCGACGACCACGCACGCACCACCGTGCCGCGGCTGTACGCGGCCGGGGACCTGGCCTCCGTACCGCACAACTACATGATCGGGGCGTTCGTCTTCGGCGACCTGGCGGGCGAGGACGCGGCGCAGTACACGGCGTACGAGGGCCCGCTCCCGGCGGACCAGGTGGCGGCGGCGCACGAGCTGGTCTACCGTCCGCTGCGCCGGCCGGACGGGCCGCCGCAGCCGCAGGTGGAGTACAAACTGCGGCGCTTCGTCAACGACTACGTGGCCCCGCCGAAGACGGGCGCGAAGCTCTCCCTCGCCGTGGAGGCCTTCACCCGGATGAGCGGCGAGATCGAGGAGATGGGGGCGCAGACCCCGCACGAGCTGATGCGGTGCGCGGAGGTGTCCTTCATCCGGGACTGCGCGGAGATGGCGGCCCGGGCGTCGCTGGCGCGGACGGAGTCCCGCTGGGGCCTGTACCACGAGCGGCTCGACCACCCGGAGCGCGACGACCCGGCCTGGCTGCACCACCTGGACCTGCGCAAGTCGGCCTCGGGGGCGATGGAGTTCACGGCCCGGCCGGTGGAGCCGTACGTGGTCCCCGTCCCCGAATTCACGCCGGCGGGCGGCCCCTCCCGCCACCTGGGCGAGGTCGAACTCGTCGGCGTGGCGACGGCGGGCCCCCGCCGGGCGGCCCCGGCGGCGGATGCCGCGGGCGCGGAGGCTTCGGTCCCGGCCGGGGCGACCGGCCCCTCCCCCCGGATCCTCGAACTCCTCGGGCTCGTCGAGGAGCCCCCGGACCTGGCGGCCCTGCGCCCGTACCTCACCGACCCCGATCCGGCGGTACGGGCCGCCGCAGTGGCCGTGATTGGCGAGACCGTCCCGGCGGGGGCGGGCCCGGAGCTGGCGGCCCGCCTCGGCGATCCGGATCCGGCGGTACGGGCCGCAGCCGCGGCCGCACTGCGGGAGCTGCTCGAGGTCCTGCCGGCCGACCCGGAACTCGGGACCGCCCTGCGCGCAGCCCTGCCGGTCCCCGACCCGGCGGTCCGCTCGGCGGCGCTCGAAGCCCTGCGCGCGCTGCGCCTCGGCGAGGCCGGCCTGTACGCGGAGTCCCTCGCGGACCCCGACCCGGAGGTCCGTATCCACGCGGTCCGGGCGCTGGTCTCGGTGGACGCCGTCGAGGCCTTGGCGCGCGCGGCGCTGGACGCGGCCCGGGAGGTCCGGGTGGCGGTGGCCAAGGGCCTCGCGGCGGTCCACGCCCCGGCCCCCGCTCCGCTGGACCCGCTCCTCACGGACCCGGACCCACTGGTCCGGGCCGCGGCCCTGGCGGCCCTTGCGGCCACGGGCTGCCCGGCCGACTACGCGGCCACCGCCGTCACGGCCCTCACCGACCCCGCGTGGCAGGTCCGCGCGGGCGCGGCCACCGCCCTCTCGGCGGCCACCCCCGCCACGGCCGTCGACCCCCTGGCCCATGCCCTGAAGGACGACAACGCGGACGTCCGCAAGGCCGCGGTCCTCTCCCTCCGGGCCCACCGCGGCGTCCCACAGGCCCGCACGGCCCTGGCCACGGCCGTCTCGGACCCGGACGCAGACGTCCGCGCATATGCCGCTCGCCACTGACAGAGTCAACATCAGCCCACCGTTCACACGTGCGGACGGTCTCGGAAAGAACTCCGGCGATAGGCTGGACGGACTCGCGAGACTCTCCGCATGGGAGCACTACCGATGAGCGTCGATCCCGAAAAGACCGACCCCGGATACCGCTGGCCCGTCCCGCCGGCAGGCGGCTGGACTGGTGACGACCTTGACCGGCTTCCCAACCTGCCTCCGCACACGGAGCTGATCGACGGGAGCCTGGTCTTCGTGAGTCCGCAGACTCGTTTTCACATGCGCGCCCTGAGGTTCTTCGAGCAACAGCTCGAATCCTTGGCGCCGGTGGGGCTCGAGGTGATCAGAGAGTTCACGATCGACATCGACCGGCGCAACAGGCCCGAGCCGGACGTGATCGTCGCCGAGGAGGACAGCGAGGATCCGGACCAGACCCGGCTCCCGGCATCGATCGTCCGGCTGGCCATCGAGGTCGTCTCCCCGGAGTCAGTGGGACGCGACCGCGAAACCAAACCGATCAAGTACGCCCGTGCCAAGATCCCGCACTTTTGGCGGGTGGAAAACAAGGAGGGCCGGGCGGTGGTTTACGTTTACGAGCTCGACCCGGCTACGAAGGCGTACGTGGCCACTGGCATCTTCCACGACCGCCTCAAGGTGTCGGTCCCGTTCCCCATCGACTTGGACCTCACCGCAATCACCCCGAAGCGCCGCCGCGCCGAATAGCACCGCCACACGCCACTGGGCCCGGCTCCCATCGGGAGCCGGGCCCAGTCGTGTCGCAGGCGTCAGCGGACGAACGTGCTCGCCTGCCCCGCCAGGTCCAGGAAGTACTGCGGGGCCACGCCCAGGACCAGGGTGACGGCCACGCCCACCGCGATCGTCGTCATCGTCAGCGGCGAGGGGACGGCCACCGTCGGGCCGTCGGCCTTCGGCTCGCTGAAGAACATCAGGACGATCACCCGGATGTAGAAGAACGCGGCGATCGCGGACGAGATGACACCGACCACGACCAGCACACCCGCGCCGCCCTCCGCCGCCGCCTTGAACACGGCGAACTTGCCGGCGAAGCCGGACGTCAGCGGGATGCCGGCGAAGGCCAGCAGGAACACCGCGAAGACCGCCGCCGTCATCGGGGAACGGCGGCCCAGGCCCGCCCACTTGGACAGGTGCGTCGCCTCGCCGCCCGCATCGCGCACCAGCGTGACCACCGCGAAGGCGCCGATCGTCACGAACGAGTACGCGAACAGGTAGAAGAGGACGGACTGGACGCCCTCCGCCGACGTCGCGATCACACCGGCCAGGATGAAGCCCGCGTGCGCGATCGAGGAGTACGCCAGCAGCCGCTTGACGTCGGTCTGGGTCACCGCGATCACCGCGCCGGCCAGCATCGTCACGATGGCCACGCCCCACATGACCGGCCGCCAGTCCCACCGCAGGCCCGGGAGGACCACGTACAGAAGGCGCAGCAGCGCGCCGAAGGCGGCCACCTTCGTCGCCGCCGCCATGAAGCCCGTGACCGGGGTCGGGGCGCCCTGGTAGACGTCCGGGGTCCACATGTGGAACGGGACCGCGCCGACCTTGAAGAGCAGGCCCGTCACGATCAGCGCCCCACCGATCAGCAGCAGCGCATCGTTGCCCATGGTGTCGGCCAGCGCCGGGTCGACCTTCGTGACCGTGCCGTCGACCACGTCGGCGATGGCCGCGTACGAGACCGAGCCCGCGTACCCGTAGACCAGCGCGATGCCGAAGAGGAGGAAGGCCGAGGAGAAGGCCCCGAGCAGGAAGTACTTGACCGCCGCCTCCTGCGACATCAGCCGCTGGCGGCGGGCGACGGCGCAGAGCAGGTACAGCGGGAGGGAGAAGACCTCCAGGGCCACGAACAGCGTCAGCAGGTCGTTGGCCGCCGGGAAGATCAGCATCCCGGAGATCGCGAACAGCACCAGCGGGAAGACCTCGGTGGTGGTGAAGCCCGCCTTGACGGCGGCCTTCTCGCTGTCGCTGCCCGGTACGGACGCCGCCTGCGCGGCGAACGAGTCCACCCGGTTGCCGTGCGCGGCCGGGTCCAGGCGCCGCTCGGCGAAGGTGAAGACCGCGACGATCGAGGCCAGCAGGATGGTCCCCTGCAGGAACAGCGCCGGGCCGTCCACGGCGATGGCGCCCATCGCCGCGATGTGCGCCTTGTCGCTCCCGTACCCGCCGGCGGCGAGGCCGACGACCGCCGCGAAGGCCGAGGCCAGCGCGGCGACGGCGAGGAACACCTGGACGTAGTAGCGGGACTTGCGCGGTACGAAGGCCTCGACGAGGACTCCGATGACCGCCGCGCCCACCACGATCAGCGTGGGCGCGAGCTGCGCGTACTCGATGTGCGGGGCCGGGATCCGGTCGACCGGTTCCGCGGCCGCCAGCGTCAGCAGCCCTTGGGCAGCAGCCATGGTGCTCACTTCGCCGCCTCCCCGTTCTTGGCCTCGACAGCCACCTCTGGCTTCGGGTCCTTCTGATGTACGTCGGACATGGTGTGCTCCACCGCCGGGTTGACGATCTCGGTGAGCGGCTTCGGGTACACGCCCAGCGCGATCAGCAGCGCGATCAGCGGGGCGACCACCAGTACCTCCCGCAGGCGCAGGTCCTTCATCGTGCGGACCTCCTCCTTCACGGGGCCGGTCATCGTGCGCTGGTAGAGCACCAGGGTGTAGAGCGCGGCCAGCACGATGCCGATGGTGGCGATGATGCCGATGACGGGGTACCGGGCGAACGTGCCGACCAGGACCAGGAATTCACTGACGAAGGGCGCGAGGCCCGGCAGCGACAGGGTGGCGAGGCCGCCGATCAGGAAGGTGCCGGCCAGGACCGGGGCCACCTTCTGCACACCGCCGTAGTCGGCGATGAGCCGGGAGCCGCGCCGCGAGATCAGGAAGCCGGCCACCAGCATCAGCGCGGCCGTCGAGATCCCGTGGTTGACCATGTACAGCGTTGCGCCCGACTGCCCCTGGGAGGTCATCGCGAAGATGCCCATGATGATGAACCCGAAGTGCGAGATCGAGGCGTACGCGACCAGCCGCTTGATGTCCCGCTGCCCGACCGCGACCAGCGCGCCGTAGACGATGCTGATCAGGGCGAGGACGAGGATCACCGGCGTGGCCCACTTGCTGGCGTCGGGGAACAGCCCGAGGCAGAAGCGGAGCATCGCGAACGTGCCGACCTTGTCGACGACCGCGGTGATCAGTACGGCGACCGGGGCGGTGGACTCGCCCATCGCGTTCGGCAGCCAGGTGTGCAGCGGCCACAGCGGGGCCTTCACCGCGAAGGCGAAGAAGAACCCGAGGAACAGCAGCCGCTCGACGTTGGTCGACATGTCGAGCGTGCCCGCGGCGCGGGCGGCGGCGATCTCCTGGAGCGAGAAGTTCCCGGCGACCACGTACAGCCCGATGACCGCGGCCAGCATGATCAGGCCGCCGACCAGGTTGTAGAGGAGGAACTTGACCGCCGCGTACGAGCGCTGCGCGGCCGCGTTCTCATCGCTGCCCGCGTGCGCCCGGTCCCCGAAGCCGCCGATGAGGAAGTACATCGGGATGAGCATGGCTTCGAAGAAGATGTAGAAGAGGAAGACGTCGGTGGCCTCGAAGGAGATGATCACCATCGCCTCGACCAGCAGGATCAGGGCGAAGAAGCCCTGCGTCGGCCGCCAGCGCGAGTCCGCCGGGGATTCGGCCTCCAGGGGGTCGGCGTCGTTCCAGCTGGCCGCGATCACGAACGGGATCAGCAGCGCGGTGAGCGCAATGAGCGCCACCCCGATGCCGTCGACGCCCAGTTCGTAACGGACCCCGAAGTCGGGGATCCAGGCACGTGATTCGGTGAGCTGGTAGCGGGCGCCACCGGGCTCGAAGCGGACCGCGACGAGCACGGCCAGGGCCAGCGTCGCCAGCGAGACCAGCAGCGCGAGCCACTTGGCGGCGGTCCTGCGGGCGGCCGGGACGGCCGCCGTCAGGACGGCGCCGACCGCGGGGACCGCGGCCGTCACCGTCAGAAGCGGGAAACTCATCTCACACCGCCCTCATCAGCAGGGTCGCGGCGATGAGGATCGCCGTGCCCCCGAACATCGAGACCGCGTAGCTGCGGGCGTAGCCGTTCTGCAGCTTGCGCAGCCGGCCCGACAGTCCGCCGACCGAGGCGGCCGTCCCGTTGACCACCCCGTCGACCAGGCTGTGGTCGACGTACACGAGCGAGCGGGTCAGGTGCTCCCCGCCGCGCACCAGCACGACGTGGTTGAAGTCGTCCTGGAGCAGGTCCCGCCGGGCCGCCCGGGTGAGGAGCGAGCCGCGCGGGGCGAGGACCGGGACGGGCCTGCGGCCGTACATCGACCAGGCGATGCCGACGCCGACGACGAGGACGACCATGGTGGACGCGGTCACCGTCATGGCGCTGACCGGCGAGTTGCCGTGCTCGTAGCCGGTGACGGGCTCCAGCCACTTCAGGAAGCGCTCGCCGATCTCGAAGAACGCGCCGGCGAAGACCGACCCGAACGCCAGGATGACCATCGGGATGGTCATGGACTTCGGGGACTCGTGCGGGTGCGGTTCGTTGCCCTCGGCGTCCGGCTGCCAGCGCTTCTCGCCGAAGAAGGTGAGGAGCATGACCCGGGTCATGTAGAAGGCCGTGATGCCGGCGCCCAGCAGGGCGACCCCGCCGAGGATCCAGCCCTGGGTGCCGCCCTTGGCGAAGGCCGCCTCGATGATCATGTCCTTGGAGAAGAAGCCGGACAGACCGGGGAAGCCGATGATCGCCAGGTAGCCGAGGCCGAAGGTGACGAACGTGACCGGCATGAACTTCCGCAGGGCGCCGTACTTGCGCATGTCCACCTCGTCGTTCATCCCGTGCATGACGGAACCCGCGCCGAGGAAGAGGCCGGCCTTGAAGAAGCCGTGCGTCACCAGGTGCATGATCGCGAAGACGTACCCGATGGGGCCGAGGCCCGCCGCCAGGATCATGTAACCGATCTGGGACATCGTCGACCCGGCGAGGGCCTTCTTGATGTCGTCCTTCGCGCAACCGACGATCGCACCGAAGAGCAGCGTGACCGCGCCCACGATGGTGACCACCAGCTGGGCGTCCGGCGCGCCGTTGAAAACGGCGGCCGAGCGGACGATCAGGTACACGCCCGCCGTCACCATCGTCGCCGCGTGGATCAGGGCCGAGACGGGGGTCGGGCCCTCCATCGCGTCGCCGAGCCAGGACTGCAGCGGCACCTGGGCCGACTTGCCGCACGCGGCGAGCAGCAGCATCAGCGCGATCGCCGTCAGCTTGCCCTCGGTGGCGTTGCCCACGGAGGCGAACACCGGCCCGAAGGCGAAGGTCCCGAAGGTGGTGAACAGCAGCATGATCGCGATCGACAGGCCCATGTCGCCGACCCGGTTGACCAGGAAGGCCTTCTTCGCGGCGGTCGCCGCGCTGGGCTTGTGCTGCCAGAAGCCGATGAGCAGGTACGAGGCGAGGCCGACGCCCTCCCACCCGACGTACAGCAGCAGGTAGTTGTCGGCGAGGACCAGCAGCAGCATCGCCGCGAGGAACAGGTTGAGGTAGCCGAAGAAGCGGCGGCGACGCTCGTCGTGCTCCATGTACCCGATCGAGTACACGTGGATGAGCGTGCCCACCCCGGTGATCAGCAGGACGAAGGTCATCGACAGCTGGTCGAGCTGGAAGGCGACGTCCGCCTGGAAGCCCTCGACCGGGATCCAGGTGTACAGCTTCTCGTACAGGGTCCGGTCGTCGGCGCTGCGTCCGAGCAGATCGGCGAACAGGGCCACGCCGATGCCGAAGGAGGCGGCGGCGAGCAGGGTGCCGAGCCAGTGGCCGGCCTTGTCGAGGCGGCGGCCGCCGCAGAGCAGCACCACCGCTCCGAGCAGGGGCGCCGCGATCAGCAGCCCAATCAGATTCTCCACTGTGAGCGCCCCTTACAGCTTCATCAGGCTGGCGTCGTCGACCGAGGCCGAGTGGCGGGTACGGAACAGCGACACGATGATCGCGAGGCCCACCACGACCTCCGCGGCGGCGACGACCATCGTGAAGAAGGCGATGATCTGGCCGTCGAGGTTGCCGTGCATCCGGGAGAAGACGACGAAGGCGAGGTTGCAGGCGTTGAGCATCAGCTCGATGCACATGAACAGCACGATCGCGTTCTTCCGGATCAGCACTCCGGCGGCGCCGATGGTGAACAGCAGCGCCGACAGGTACAGGTAGTTGACCGGGTTCACTTCGAGGCCTCCTCACGGCCGAGCCGCTCGGCCGACGCCTGCTCCAGCGCCTTCAGGTCGTTCAGCGCCTCGCTGGAGACGTCCCGGATCTGGCCGCGGGCGCGCAGCGTCTTGTTGACGGTCAGCTCGGACGGCGTGCCGTCCGGCAGCAGACCGGCGACGTCCACCGCGTTGTGCCGGGCGTAGACGCCGGGCGCGGGCAGCGGCGGGAGCTGCACGCCCTCGCGGACGCGGCGCTCGGCGAGCTCGCGCTGCGTGGCGGCCCGCTCGGTGCGCTCGCGGTGGGTGAGGACCATCGCGCCGACGGCGGCCGTGATCAGCAGCGCGCCGGTGATCTCGAAGGCGAACACGTACTTGGTGAAGATCAGCGTGGCCAGCCCCTCCACGTGCCCGGCGGAGTTGACCCGGCCGAGCCCGTTGAAGTGGCTGAGCCCGGCATTGGCGATGCCGGCGATCAGCAGGACGCCGAAGCCGAGCCCGCACAGGGCGGCCAGCCAGCGCTGCCCCTTGAGGGTCTCCTTCAGCGAGTCGGCGGCGGTGACTCCGACGAGCATGACCACGAAGAGGAAGAGCATCATGATCGCGCCGGTGTAGACGATGACCTGGACCACGCCCAGGAAGTACGCCCCGTTGGCGAGGTAGAAGACCGCCAGGATGATCATCGTCCCGGCCAGGCTCAGCGCGCTGTGCACGGCCTTCTTCATCAGGATCGTGGACAGCGCGCCGATGACGGCGACAGTGCCGAGGACCCAGAACTGGACCGCCTCGCCCGTGGAGGTCAGGGTGGCCGCGGCGATGGTGCTCACGCCCCCACCCCCTCGGAGGGCGCCGCCTGCTCGCCCTTCGAGACGGCCACCTGCCGCTGCGTGCCGGGAGCCGCCCCGGTCACCAGCCCGCGGTAGTAGTCCTGCTCGTCCATGCCCGGGAAGATCGAGTGCGGCGACTCCACCATGCCCTCGGTCAGGCCGGCGAGCAGTTGCTCCTTGGTGTAGATGAGCGATTCGCGGCTGGCGTCGGCCAGTTCGAACTCGTTCGTCATCGTCAGCGCCCGCGTCGGGCAGGCCTCGATGCACAGCCCGCACAGGATGCAGCGGGCGTAGTTGATCTGGTAGACCGCGCCGTACCGCTCACCCGGGGAGTACCGCTCCTCCTCGGTGTTGTCCGCGCCCTCCACGTAGATGGCGTCGGCGGGACAGGCCCAGGCGCACAGCTCGCACCCGATGCACTTCTCCAGACCGTCCGGGTGCCGGTTCAGCTGGTGCCGTCCGTGGAAGCGCGGAGCGGTCGTCTTCTGCTGCTCCGGGTACTGCTCGGTGAGGCGCTTCTTGAACATGGCCTTGAAGGTCACGCCGAAGCCGGCCACCGGGTTCTGCCACGTGTCGTTCTTCTCGTTCCGGTCCGCGTCAGGCATTCTCAGCACCCTCCTCTCGGTCACTGTCAGTATTCGTCCCGCCACTGACAATCAGCTCCCGCTCACTGCGAGGCCGCCTGCGCGGTACGGGTGCCAGGTGCTGGCCGGGCTTGGGCGGTACGGGGAACCCGCCCGCCAGCGGGTCGAACGGCTCGGCCGCGGAGGCCTCGTCGGCCTGCTCCGCGGCCGCCTTCTCCTTGCGGTCGCGGAAGAGGTCCGCGACGAAGGACAGCAGCAGGATCGCGACGACGGCGCCGCCGACGTACAGGACGATCTCCGAGAAGTCGTAACTCTCGTTGCGCAGCGCCCGGACGGTCGCCACCAGCATCAGCCAGACCACGGAGACCGGGATCAGGACCTTCCAGCCGAGCTTCATCAGCTGGTCGTAGCGCACGCGGGGCAGCGTGCCGCGCAGCCAGATGAAGAAGAACAGCAGCAGCTGGACCTTGATGACGAACCAGAGCATCGGCCACCAGCCGTGGTTCGCGCCCTCCCAGAAGTGGCTGATCGGGTACGGGGCCCGCCAGCCGCCCAGGAAGAGCGTGACCGAGACCGCCGAGACGGTGACCATGTTGACGTACTCCGCCAGCATGAACAGCGCGAACTTGATGGAGGAGTACTCGGTGTTGAAGCCGCCGACGAGGTCGCCCTCGGACTCCGGCATGTCGAACGGCGCGCGGTTCGTCTCGCCGACCATGGTGATGACGTAGATGATGAACGAGACCGGCAGCAGCACGATGTACCAGCGGTCGGCCTGCGCCTCCACGATCGCCGAGGTCGACATCGACCCGGAGTAGAGGAAGACGGAGGCGAAGGCCGCGCCCATCGCGATCTCGTAACTGATCATCTGCGCGCAGGAGCGCAGTCCGCCGAGCAGCGGGTACGTCGAGCCCGAGGACCAGCCGGCCAGGACGATGCCGTAGATGCCGACCGAGGCGACCGCGAGGATGTAGAGCATCGCGATCGGCAGGTCGGTCAGCTGCATCGTGGTCCGCTGGCCGAAGATCGAGACCTCGTCGCCGGGAGGCCCGAAGGGGATCACCGCGATGGCCATGAAGGCCGGGATCGCCGCGATGATCGGGGCCAGGACGTACACCACCTTGTCGGCCCGCTTGACGATGATGTCTTCCTTGAGCATCAGCTTCACGCCGTCGGCGAGCGACTGGAGCATGCCCCAGGGGCCGTGCCGGTTGGGGCCGATGCGCAGCTGCATCCAGGCGACGACCTTGCGCTCCCACACGATGGAGAAGAGCACGGTCACCATCAGGAAGGCGAAGCAGAACACCGCCTTGACGACGACCAGCCACCAGACGTCCCTGCCGAACAGGGAGAGGTCCTCGGCAGCGAGCTGTACCGCGTTCACGCGCCCACCTCCGCATCGGTGCCGCTGCTGTCGGCCGGGGTCGCCGGGCCGATCCGTACGAGGGTGCCCGGGTGGGCCCCGGTGTCGGCGAGGACGCCGCGGCCGGTGGAGTTCAGCGGGAGCCAGACCACCCGGTCGGGCATCTCGGTGATCCGCAGCGGCAGTTCCACGGAGCCGGCCGGGCCGGTCACCGCGAGGACGTCGCCGTCCTTGACGCCCGTCTCGGCGGCCGTGGCGGCCGAGAGCCGGGCGCTCGCCTCGTGCCGGGTGCCGGCCAGGGCGTCGTCGCCCTCCTGGAGCCGGCCCTGGTCGAGGAGGAGCCGGTGGCCCGCGAGGACCGCCTCGCCCGCCCCGGGGCGGGGCTGCGGCGCGGTGTCCGCGGACTGTCCGGCGGCCCGCTCCCCGGTCCACGGGCCGAGCGCGTCGAGCTCGCGGCGTACGGCGTGTACGTCGGGCAGCGCGATCGGCCGGTCGGCCGCGTCGGCCAGCATGTGCAGCACGCGGGCGTCGGCGGGGGCGAGCGGGCGGGTCATCTGGTCGGGCTTGAGCGCGGCCTCGAACGGCCGGACCCTGCCCTCCCAGTTGATGAACGCGCCGGCCTTCTCGGCGACGGCGGCGACCGGGAAGACCACGTCCGCGTGGTCGGTGACCTGCCCGGGCCGCAGTTCCAGCGAGACCACGAAGGCCTCCTGGAGGGCGACCAGCGCCCGGGCCGGATCCGGCAGGTCTGCGATCTCGACGCCCGCGACCAGCAGGGCGGAGAGCTCACCGCCCGCCGCGGCCTCGACGATCTGGCCGGTGTCGCGGCCGTAGCGGTGCGGGAGGTCGTCCAGCCCCCAGGCGGTGGCGACCTCGTCGCGGGCCCGCGGGTCGGTGGCCGGACGGGCCCCCGGCAGCAGGGACGGCAGCGCGCCCGCCTCGACGGCGGCCCGCTCCCCGGCCCGCCGCGGGATCCACACCAGCCGCGCGCCGGTGGCGGCCGCGGCCCGTACGGCGGCGGTCAGCGCACCGGGCACGCCGGCGAGGCGCTCCCCGACCACGACGACCGCGCCGGGCTGCCGCAGCGCATCGGCGGCCTCCGCCCCGCCGGCCTCCAGGCCGGTCCGGGTGGCAAGGGCGTCCAGCCAGTCGGGCTCGGTGCCGGGGGCGGCGGCCAGCAGGGTGCCGCCCGCCTTCTCCAGGCCCCGGGTGGCGAACGGGGCGAGGGCGAAGGTCCGCTGCTTGTGCTTGCGGTGGGCCTTGCGCAGCCGCAGGAAGACGCCGGGGGCCTCCTCCTCGGACTCGATGCCGGCGAGCAGGACGGCGGGCGCCGCCTCCAGCACGGAGTACGTCACCCCCGTACCGTCGAGGTCCTTGCCGGTGCCGGCGACGGTGGCGGCCAGGAACTCGGCCTCCTCCGCACTGTGGATCCGGGCCCGGAAGTCGATGTCGTTGGTGTCGAGGACGACCCGGGCGAACTTGGCGTACGCGTACGCGTCCTCGACGGTGAGCCGGCCGCCGGTCAGGACCCCCGCCCGGCCGCGCGCGGCGGCGAGCCCGGCGGCCGCGGCCTCCAGGGCCTCGGGCCAGCTGGCCGGGGCGAGGACCCCGTCCGTGCCGCGCACCAGCGGGGTGGTGAGGCGGTCCGGGCGCTGCGCGTAGCGGAACCCGAAGCGGCCCTTGTCGCAGATCCACTCCTCGTTGACCTCGGGGTCCTCGGCGGCCATCCGGCGCAGCACCTTGCCGCGGCGGTGGTCGGTCCGGGTCGCGCAGCCGCCCGCGCAGTGCTCGCACACGCTCGGGGAGGAGACGAGGTCGAACGGGCGGGAGCGGAACCGGTACGCGGCCGAGGTGAGGGCGCCGACGGGGCAGATCTGGATGGTGTTGCCGGAGAAGTACGACTCGAACGGGTCGCCCTCGCCGGTGCCGATCTGCTGGAGCGCGCCGCGCTCGAGCATCTCGATCATCGGGTCGCCGGCCACCTGGTTGGAGAAGCGGGTGCAGCGCGCGCACAGCACGCACCGCTCGCGGTCCAGCAGCACCTGCGTGGAGATCGGGACCGGCTTCTCGTACGTGCGCTTCTTGCCCTCGAAACGCGAGTCGCTCTGCCCGTGGGACATCGCCTGGTTCTGCAGCGGGCACTCGCCGCCCTTGTCGCAGACCGGGCAGTCCAGCGGGTGGTTGATGAGCAGCAGCTCCATCACCCCGCGCTGGGACTTCTCGGCGACCGGGGAGGTCAGCTGCGTCTTGACGACCATGCCGTCGGTGCAGGTGATCGTGCAGGAGGCCATCGGCTTGCGCTGGCCCTCGACCTCGACGATGCACTGGCGGCAGGCGCCGACCGGGTCGAGGAGGGGGTGGTCGCAGAACCGGGGGATCTCGATGCCGATCTGCTCGGCGGCCCGGATGACCAGGGTCCCCTTGGGCACCGACAGTTCGATGCCGTCGATGGTCAGGGAGACCAGATTCTCCGGCGGCACCGCCGCCTCGCCGCCACCGGCGGGAGCGTTAGTGGTGACGGTCATGCGTTCACCTCCGTGTCAGCCCAGAGGGTCGACTTCCTGGGGTCGAAGGGGCAGCCCTTGCCCGTGATGTGCTGCTCGTACTCCGCACGGAAGTACTTGAGCGAGGAGAAGATCGGGCTGGCGGCGCCGTCGCCGAGCGCGCAGAACGACTTGCCGTTGATGTTGTCGGCGATGTCGTTCAGCTTGTCGAGGTCGGACATGACGCCCTTGCCGGCCTCGATGTCGCGCAGCAACTGGACCAGCCAGTACGTTCCTTCGCGGCAGGGGGTGCACTTGCCGCAGGACTCGTGGGCGTAGAACTCGGTCCAGCGGGTGACGGCCCGCACCACGCAGGTCGTCTCGTCGAAGCACTGGAGCGCCTTGGTGCCGAGCATGGAGCCGGCCGCACCGACGCCCTCGTAGTCCAGCGGGACGTCGAGGTGCTCGTCCGTGAACATCGGGGTGGACGAGCCGCCCGGGGTCCAGAACTTCAGCCGGTGCCCGGGGCGCATCCCGCCGCTCATGTCGAGCAGCTGGCGCAGGGTGATGCCCAGCGGGGCCTCGTACTGGCCGGGTCCGGCGACGTGCCCGGAGAGCGAGTACAGGGTGAAGCCGGGGGACTTCTCGGTCCCCATCGACTTGAACCAGTCCTTGCCCTTGTTCAGGATCGCGGGAACCGAGGCGATCGACTCCACGTTGTTGACGACAGTGGGGCACGCGTAGAGCCCCTCGACGGCAGGGAAGGGGGGACGCAGCCGGGGCTGACCGCGCCGGCCTTCGAGGGAGTCGAGGAGTGCCGTCTCCTCACCGCAGATGTACGCGCCCGCCCCCGCGTGCACCGTGATGTCGAGGTCGAGGCCGCTCCCCAGAATGTCCTTTCCGAGGTAGCCGGCCTCGTACGCCTCGCGCACCGCCTCGTGCAGGCGTCGCAGCACCGGCACGACCTCGCCGCGCAGGTAGATGAAGGCGTGCTCCGACCGGATCGCGTAGCAGGCAATGATCATTCCCTCGATGAGGGAGTGCGGGTTGGCGAAGAGAAGGGGGATGTCCTTGCAGGTTCCCGGCTCCGACTCGTCCGCGTTCACGACGAGGTAGTGCGGCTTTCCGTCGCCCTGCGGGATGAACTGCCACTTCATTCCGGTGGGGAAGCCCGCGCCGCCGCGCCCGCGCAGACCGGAGTCCTTGACGTAGGCGATGACCTCGTCGGGCGACATCGCAAGTGCCTTGCGAAGTCCCTCGTAGCCGTCGTGCCGCCGGTAGGTCTCCAGCGTCCACGACTGCGGCTCGTCCCAGAAGGCCGACAGCACGGGCGCCAGCAGCTTCTCCGGGGCGCCGTTCTCATGCATTTCGGCAGTCACCGTCATCACTCCCCCTCCTCGGTGGCAGCCGGAGCCTCACCACGCGGGTGCACGACTTTGCCGAGCTGCGTGCTCTCGCCGCGCGCGATGCGCAGGCCGATCAGGGAAGCGGGGCCGGCCCCGCCGCTCGCCTCGACCGCGCCCTCGCGCTCGTCCGGGAAGCCGGCCAGGATCCGGGCGGTCTCCTTGTACGTGCACAGAGGCGCGCCCCGGGTCGGCGCGACGGGACGGCCGGCGAGCAGGTCGTCGACCATGGCCTTGGCGGACTCGGGGGTCTGGTTGTCGAAGAACTCCCAGTTGACCATCACCACGGGGGCGTAGTCGCAGGCCGCGTTGCACTCGATGTGCTCGAGGGTCACCTTGCCGTCGGGGGTGGTCTCGTTGTTGCCGACCCCGAGGTGCTGCTTGAGCTCGTCGAAGATGGCGTCGCCGCCCATGACCGCGCACAGGGTGTTCGTACAGACGCCGACCTGGTAGTCGCCGGAGGGCCCCCGCCGGTACATCGTGTAGAAGGTGGCCACGGCGGTGACCTCGGCGGTGGTCAGGCCCAGCACCTCGGCGCAGAACCGGATGCCGGTGCGCGAGACGAAGCCCTCCTCCGCCTGGGTCAGGTGCAGCAGCGGCAGCAGCGCGGAGCGGCTGTCGGGGTACCGGGCGATGACGTCCTGCGCGTCCGCTTCGAGCCGGGCGCGTACGTCGGCCGGGAAGTCGGGTGCCGGCAGCTGGGGCATGCCCAGAGACAGGGGGGCCTGGGGGGTGTCCCCTCCAGAGAACGCAGTGGTCATCGGTCGACGCCTCCCATCACGGGGTCGATGGAGGCGACGGCGACGATGACGTCGGCGACCTGGCCGCCCTCGCACATCGCGGCCATGGCCTGCAGGTTGGTGAAGGACGGGTCGCGGAAGTGGACCCGGTAGGGGCGGGTGCCGCCGTCGGAGACGACGTGGACGCCGAGTTCGCCCTTCGGCGACTCGACGGCCGCGTACGCCTGCCCGGCCGGCACCCGGAAGCCCTCGGTCACCAGCTTGAAGTGGTGGATGAGGGCCTCCATGGAGGTGCCCATGATGTTCTTGATGTGATCGAGCGAGTTGCCGAGGCCGTCCGGGCCCATCGCGAGCTGCGCCGGCCAGGCGATCTTCTTGTCGGCGACCATGACCGGGCCCGGCTCGAGCCGTTCCAGGCACTGCTCGACGATCCGCAGGGACTGGCGCATCTCCTCCAGGCGGACCAGGAACCGCCCGTACGAGTCGCAGGTCTCGGTGGTCGGCACGTCGAACTCGTAGGTCTCGTAGCCGCAGTACGGATCCGCCTTGCGCAGGTCGTGCGGCAGGCCGGCGGAGCGCAGGATCGGGCCGGTGGCGCCGAGCGCCATGCAGCCGGTGAGGTCGAGGTAGCCGACGTCCTGCATGCGGGCCTTGAAGATGGGGTTGCCGGTGGCGAGCTTGTCGTACTCCGGCAGGTTCTTCTTCATGATCTTGAGGAAGTCGCGCAGCTGGTCGACGGCGCCCGGGGGCAGGTCCTGCGCGAGGCCGCCGGGGCGGACGAACGCGTGGTTCATGCGCAGGCCGGTGATCAGCTCGAAGATGTCGAGGATCAGCTCGCGGTCGCGGAAGCCGTAGATCATGATCGTGGTCGCGCCCAGCTCCATGCCACCGGTGGCGATGCACACCAGGTGGGAGGAGAGCCGGTTGAGCTCCATCAGCAGGACGCGGATGACGGTGGCGCGGTCCGGGATCTGGTCGGTGATGCCGAGCAGCTTCTCGACGCCGAGGCAGTACGCCGTCTCGTTGAAGAACGGCGTCAGGTAGTCCATGCGCGTCACGAAGGTGGTGCCCTGCGTCCAGTTCCGGTATTCGAGGTTCTTCTCGATGCCGGTGTGCAGGTAGCCGATGCCGCAGCGGGCCTCGGTGACCGTCTCGCCGTCGATCTCCAGGATCAGCCGGAGCACTCCGTGGGTGGACGGGTGCTGCGGACCCATGTTGACGACGATCCGCTCGTCGTCGGCCTTGGCCGCCGACCGGACGATCTCGTCCCAGTCGCCGCCGGTGACGGTGTAGACGGTGCCCTCGGTGGTCTCGCGCGCGGAGGCGTGATCGGCGGAGGAGCTGTGATGGGAAGTGGACATCAGCTGTACGACCTCCGCTGGTCGGGAGCCGGGATCTGGGCGCCCTTGTACTCGATGGGGATGCCGCCGAGCGGGTAGTCCTTGCGCTGCGGGAAGCCCTGCCAGTCGTCCGGCATCATGATCCGCGTGAGCGCCGGGTGCCCGTCGAAGATCAGGCCGAAGAAGTCGTACGTCTCGCGCTCGTGCCAGTCGTTCGTCGGATAGACGCGGACGAGCGACGGGACGTGCGGGTCGGCGTCCGGGGCACTCACCTCCAGGCGCACCACCCGGCCGTGGGTGATGGAGCGCAGGTGGTAGACGGCGTGCAGCTCGCGGTTCTTGTCGTCGGGGAAGTGCACCCCGCTGACGCCGGTGCAGAGTTCGAAGCGCAGGGCCGGGTCGTCGCGCAGGGTCTTCGCGACGCGGACGAGGTGCTCGCGGGCGATGTGGAGCGTCAGCTCGGCCCGGTCGACGACGACCTTCTCGATCGCGTTCTCCGGGAGCAGGTCCTGCTCCTCCAGCGCCCCTTCGAGCTCGTCGACGACCTCGTCGAAGTAGGAGCCGTACGGGCGGTGGCTCGCGCCGGGCATGGCCACGGTGCGGCGGAGGCCGCCGTAGCCGCTGGTGTCTCCGCCGCCCTGGGCCCCGAACATGCCCTTGCGGACGCCGATCACCTCGGGGCCGCCGGCGGAGCCCCTCGGGGCAGGAACGTTGTTCCCGTTGCCGTTGTCGTCGGTGCCCGGGGTGGTGTCGCTCGTGTCGCTCACCGGAGCAGCCCCTTCATCTCGATCGTGGGAAGGGCCTTGAGGGCCGCCGCCTCCGCCTCGCGGGCCGCCTCTTCCCTGTTCACGCCGAGCTTTCCGCCCTGGATCTTCTGGTGGAGCTTGAGGATCGCGTCGATCAGCATCTCGGGGCGGGGCGGGCAGCCGGGCAGATAGATGTCCACGGGGACGATGTGGTCGACGCCCTGGACAATCGCGTAGTTATTGAACATTCCGCCTGAAGATGCACAAACCCCCATGGAGATGACCCATTTGGGAGCGGGCATCTGGTCGTACACCTGCCGCAGCACCGGCGCCATCTTCTGGCTGACCCGGCCGGCCACGATCATCAGATCGGCCTGGCGCGGGGAGCCGCGGAAGACCTCCATGCCGAAGCGGGCCAGGTCGTAGCGGCCCGCTCCGGTGGTCATCATCTCGATGGCGCAACAGGCCAGGCCGAAGGTCGCGGGGAAGACGGATGACTTGCGCACCCAGCCCGCAGCCTGTTCGACGGTGGTCAGCAGAAAGCCGCTCGGCAGCTTCTCTTCCAGTCCCATGGGAAATTCAGCCCCTCAGTCCCATTCCAGGCCGCCGCGGCGCCACACGTAGGCGTAGGCGACGAAGACGGTGAGCACGAAGAGCAGCATCTCGACGAGCCCGAAGATCCCCAGGGAGTCGAAGGTGACGGCCCAGGGGTAGAGGAAGACAACTTCGATGTCGAAGACGATGAAGAGCATCGCCGTCAGGTAGTACTTGATGGGGAAGCGACCGCCGCCGGCCGGCGTGGGCGTCGGCTCGATGCCGCACTCGTACGCCTCGAGCTTCGCCCGGTTGTACCGTTTTGGGCCGATCAGCGTGGCCATGACCACGGAGAAGATCGCAAACCCTGCGCCGAGGGCGCCGAGCACGAGGATGGGCGCGTACGCATTCACGCTCCTCGCTCCTTCCAGTCGTCCTTGACCGTTGGACCGCTGTGCCGGCGCCGAGCGAGCCGCCTCGCGAAGATCACTCCGTGATCGACCACTTGCATGTGAGGCAGTTCACAAGCCGGACTGCTGCGCATCTTATGCCCGCTGGTCTGTGATCTGCGACACGGGTAACAACAAGGAGTTTGTGATCTCCACCACCTGACGAACGATCATGAAGTCAGATGAGCCGTGATCTTCATACGCGAAGCATCCACATGATCACCAAAGGTGACATCCGACCCCGTTACCGCAGGTAGAAGGCGGCTGCCCCTACCAAACGATGGCCGGTGCAGGCAAATTTGCGCCATCAAGTCTTGCAGGGTAAAGGAAACCGTGTCGCCCGGTCGGGGGAGCCTCCGGGGACGGGGGTGGACGCGTGCACGCATTCACGAACGCCGGGGTCCCACCACACGGCAAGTTCACGACTGGGTCACGGACGGACCACAGTGCCCTCACAGTGAGACGTTCCTGTGACCTGCGCCACGTCGAATTCTTGGTTCCGAAAGAGGGCTTGGCCATCTGTGCGCAGGGATGGTAGGCCGCGGATCAATTCGGACTTATTACAGAAACCCCTTGATCACAGCCTTGTAAAGGCGTGTCCGATAAGTCCGTTACGGCGTCAATAAGACGCGCGACGCGCCCGGTTAGCCCGCTTCGCGCGCAACTGTGGCGCAGACCACGTTTCTTGAAGGGAACCCGGACGCCCTGATAGCGGTTGTCCTCATGTCCCACACCGCTCACATACCCAGCCACCGGAAGCCCCGTCGCAGCGCCTCGAAGCTCGCGGTCCGCGCCGGAGTTGCCGGTGGCGTCCTCAGCACCCTGGCGATGGCCGGCACGGCGAGCGCGTCCCCGTCCGAGCCCGTGACCGAGACGACGCTCGAAATGCCGGTCCTGAACCTGGACCTGGCCGCCGACGTCTCCTCCGCCGTCACCACCGCCGCCGAGAACACGGCCGCCGCCGCCGTCACCGGTGAGCTGCGCTCCCAGGAGGAGCAGGCGCGTACCGGCGCCGCCGCCGAGGCGAAGAAGGCCAAGGAAGACGCCCAGAAGGCCGACGCCGAGAAGAAGGCGAAGGAGGAGGCGGACCGCAAGGCCGCGGCCGAGCGCGCCACCCGCAGCTCCGACCGCACCTCGCTGAAGAGCACTTCCGCGTCCGACTCCGGCGAGCAGGGCTCGGGCACCGTCAGCGCCCCGGCGACCGGCTCCGCCGCCGCCATCGTGAACTTCGCCCGCGCGCAGGTCGGCAAGGCCTACATCTCGGGCGGCACCGGGCCGTCCTCGTTCGACTGCTCCGGCCTCGTCCAGGCCGCCTACCGCCAGGCCGGCGTCTCCCTGCCGCGCGTGTCGCAGGACCAGTCCACGAGGGGCTCCGCGGTCTCCCTGAGCGCCCTGCAGCCGGGCGACATCCTGTACTGGGGCTCCAGCGGCAGCGCCTACCACGTCGCCATCTACGTCGGCGGCGGCAAGTTCGTGGGCGCCCAGAACTCCGGCACGGGCGTCGTCGAGCGCTCCCTGAGCTACGACCCGCCGACGGGCGCCCGCCGCGTCCTCTGAGGCCCCCCGGCGTCCCTGAGGTTCCCCAGGGGATCCTGAGCCCCTCTCAGCGCGTCTCGGCACGGCCCAGCACGTCTCAGCACGGCCCCGAGGGCCGGCACTCCCCCGCTCGGGGGCGGAGTGCCGGCCCTTTCCGCGTTCGCCGGCGCCCTGAGAGGATGGTGGTGCGCAGCGCCCGATTCAGGCCAGGAGGTGTCGGACCGAGATGACCGACGCGTACGAGGAACCCGGCTCCGGCGGGGAGACCGCCGACCCTGCGGCCGTACCTGCCGCCGCCGGGCTCTTCCTGCTCGCCGTCGGCGGCTGGCTGCTGAACACCACCCGCCCGTGGCACAAACCCGGACATCCCGTCATCCTGGGGCTCGGCTGGGCCGTTGCGTTCGCGCTGCTGCTGTGGGGCACGGTGCTGGTGGCCCGCTGCGTACGGACGGTCCACGGCCCGCGGCGGCCGACGTACGGGGACCGGACCCGGCGGAGCCATGAGTGACGAAGCGGGCCGAACCGGTGGAACCCCGGCCCGACCCGCTCCGTAGCGGGCGCAGCGCAACTCAGGCCTTGGGGGCCACCTTCGAGAGGCCGTTGATGATGCGGTCCATCGCGTCGCCGCCCGCCGGGTCGGTCAGGTTGGCGAGCATCTTCAGCGTGAACTTCATCAGCACCGGATGCGTCAGGCCGCGCTGGGTGGCGATCTTCATGACCTTCGGGTTGCCGATCAGCTTCACGAAGGCGCGGCCGAGCGTGTAGTAGCCGCCGTAGGTCTCCTTGAGCACCTTCGGGTAGCTGTGCAGCGTCAGTTCGCGCAGCGCGGGGGTGGCCCGGGAGTGCGCCTGGACGATGACGTCCGCGGCGATCTGGCCCGACTCCATCGCGTAGGCGATGCCCTCGCCGTTGAACGGGTTGACGAGCCCGCCCGCGTCACCGACCAGCAGCAAGCCCTTGGTGTAGTGCGGCTGCCGGTTGAAGGCCATCGGCAGGGCCGCGCCGCGGATCGGCTGCGTCATGTTCTCGGGGGTGTAGCCCCAGTCCTCCGGCATGGACGCGCACCAGGCCTTGAGGACCTCGCGCCAGTCCAGCTCCTTGAAGGCGGAGGAGGAGTTGAGGATGCCGAGGCCGACGTTGGACGTGCCGTCGCCCATGCCGAAGATCCAGCCGTAGCCGGGCAGCAGCCGGTCCTGCGCACCGCGCCGGTCCCACAGCTCCAGCCAGGACTCGAGGTAGTCGTCGTCGTGCCGGGGCGAGGTGAAGTACGTACGGACCGCGACGCCCATCGGGCGGTCCTCGCGCCGGTGCAGGCCCATCGCCAGGGAGAGGCGGGAGGAGTTGCCGTCGGCGGCCACGACGAGCGGGGCGCTGAAGGTGACCGGGGTCTTCTCCTCGCCCAGCTTCGCGTGCACGCCGGTGATGTGGCCGGTACGGGGGTCACGGACGGGCTCGCCGACGGTGCAGCGCTCGTACAGGCGGGCGCCGGCCTTCTGGGCCTGGCGGGCCAGGGTCTCGTCGAAGTCGTCCCGCTTGCGGACGAGTCCGTAGTCCGGGAAGGAGGCGAGTTCCGGCCAGTCCAGCTGGAGCCGCTGGCCGCCGCCGATGATCCGCAGGCCCTTGTTGCGGAGCCAGCCGGCCTCTTCGGAGATGTCGATGCCCATCGCCACCAGCTGCTTGGTGGCACGCGGGGTCAGGCCGTCGCCGCAGACCTTCTCGCGCGGGAAGGCCGTCTTCTCCAGCAGCAGGACGTCCAGTCCGGCCTTGGCGAGGTAGTAGGCGGTGGTCGAGCCGGCGGGCCCGGCTCCGACGACGATCACATCCGCGGAGTGTTCGGAGAGGGGCTCGGTCACTGCGGGGTCTCCCGAAGGCTCGATAAGGGGTGCCCAACGGCACAGGACATGTGCAGTCTATGCAGCGAGAGAGATCACGAACCCGAAGGGCTGCCCCCCGATGACCACCTCGCCTGCTTCGCCCGCCTCGCTCCCCGTCGTACAGCTGCGCGTGCCCACCGATGAGGACGCGCGGGCCTGGCACGGGGTCTTCGACGACCCCGGTGTCATGGAGTTCCTCGGCGGTCCCGCCGAGCTGTCCTTGTACGAGGAGTTCACCGCGCGGCAGCGGATGCACGATGCACAGCTCGGCTACTGCCTGTGGACGCTGCTGGACGCGGAGGGTGCGGTGATCGGGTTCACCGGCGCGCAGCCGTGGCCGCAGGAGGGGTGGGGGCCGGTCGGGGAGATCGAGATCGGCTGGCGGCTGGGGCGCTCCGCGTGGGGGAAGGGGTACGCGTACGCCGCCGCTCTGGCCACCCTCGACCGGCTCCGGGAGGCGGGGGTTCCGCACGTGGTCGCGATGATCCACGCCCGGAACGCGCGTTCGGTGGCGGTGGCGGAGCGGCTCGGCATGGACCTGGCCGAGGAGTTCATCACCCCGGGCGGCAACCCGGGCCGCCGCTACGAACTCTCCCTCGCCCCCGAGTGACCCCCGTCGGCGCCGAGGCGGGCGGGCGGCGCGTCAGAAAACGGAAAGGCCCGTCAGGGTCGTGAAGCGGTCGAGGGCGGCTGCCGCTGCGACGGAGTTGCCGTGGAGGTCGAGGCCCGGGCTCCACGCGGCCAGCGTGCAACGGCCCGGGACGACCGCCACGATCCCGCCGCCCACGCCGCTCTTGCCCGGCAGGCCGACGCGGTACGCGAACTCCCCCGCCGCGTCGTACGTCCCACAGGTCAGCATCACCGCGTTGACCTGCTTGGCCTCGCTGCGCGTGAGGAGACGGGAGCCGTCCGCGCGCAGCCCGTGGCGGGCCAGGAAGCGGCCCGCCCGCGCCAGGTCCGCGCAGGACATCTCGATCGAACACTGCCAGAAGTAGTGGTCCAGCAGCGCCGGTACAGGGTTGTCGATGTTCCCGTACGAGGCCATGAAATGGGCCAGCGCGGCATTGCGGTCCCCGTGTTCCTGCTCCGAGGCCGCCACCTCCGCGTCGAAGCCGAGGTCCGGGTTCCCGCTCTCCTCCTGGAGGAACTTCAGGAGCTCGCTGCTCGCGTCGCCCGTCAGGGTCTGCAGCCGGTCGGTGACCACGAGCGCGCCCGCGTTGATGAACGGATTGCGCGGGATGCCGTTCTCGTACTCCAGCTGCACGAGGGAGTTGAAGGGGTTGCCCGACGGCTCCCGGCCGACCCGCTCCCACAGGCTGTCGCCGCCCTCGGCCAGCGCCAGGGCCAGGGCGAAGACCTTGGTGATGGACTGGGTGGAGAACGGAACGTGCCAGTCCCCCACCCCGAAGACGTTGCCGTCGAGATCGGCGACGGCCATCCCGAACTGCCCGGGATCCACGGACGCGAGCGCCGGGATGTACTCGGCCGGTGTGCCGCTGCCCACCAAGGGGGCGACGTCCGCCGCGATCTGCTCCAGCAGGGCCTGGTAGTCCACTGCTTCCTACGCCTTGAAACCGCGGTGCAGCGCGACGATCCCGCCGCTCAGGTTGCGCCAGGCGACCTTGGACCAGCCGGCCTTCTGCAGCAGCGCGGCCAGCGCCGGCTGGTCCGGCCACTCGCGGATCGACTCGGCGAGGTACACGTACGCGTCGGGGTTGGAGGACACGGCGCGGGCCACCGGCGGCAGGGCGCGCATCAGGTACTCCACGTACACCGTCCGCAGCGGCGCCCACGTCGGCTGCGAGAACTCGCAGATGACGACCTGGCCGCCGGGCTTGGTCACCCGGTACAGCTCGCGCAGCGCGGCGTCCGTGTCCTGCACGTTGCGCAGCCCGAAGGAGATCGTCACGGTGTCGAAGACGTCGTCCTTGAACGGCAGCTTCGTCGCGTCGCCCGCGGTCAGCGGCAGCCAGGCGTGCCGCTTCTTGCCCTCGCGGAGCATGCCGAGGGAGAAATCGCACGGGACGACGTACGCGCCGGTCGCGGCGAACGGCAGCGAGGAGGTGGCGGTTCCGGCGGCCAGGTCCAGCACCTTGTGCCCGGGGCGCGCACCGACCGCCTTGGCGACCTCCTTGCGCCACAGGCGGGCCTGCCCGAGGGAGAGGACGTCGTTGGTGAGATCGTAGTTCGCCGCCACACCGTCGAACATGGAGGCGACTTCGTGCGGCTGCTTGTCCAGGGAAGCGCGGGTCACTGGCGTTGGCCCCTCAGGTGCGGTGCGGTGCGGGTGGGCGGATACCGGGCCATTCTCGCAGGCGCCCCCACGCCCCACCGCCGGGGGCACAACTGGCCCGAAGGACAGTTACGCGGAGCCCGCGCGTCCGCGTTGACTGGCTGGTACGGCCCGACAAGGCCTACCGAAACACGACATTCACGAGCATTTTCACGAACACGTTCGTGAAGATCCCGAAGATATTGCCGAACAAAGGGTTCACGATGCCGGCAGGCCATTCCACCGGTCGAAGTTCCGCCCTCGGCCCCCGCGCACAGCGCCGGGCCGAGCGGCGCAGGCGGCTGCGCCGGACGGTCCTCGGCTCGGCCGCGGTGGTCGCCGTCTCGGCGACCGCGTACGCGATCGTGCCGCTGGACGACGCCGCCTCCGTCTCCGACAGCGTGGCCGCGCCGGCTGCCGCATCACCCGACCAGGATCCCGCCGCCGCCGCTCCGTCCCCGTCGGCCTCGTCCGGCTCGCCCGCGCCCGGGCAGCCCTCCGCCGCAGCATCCAGCCCGGGCGCCGCGTCGCAGAAGCCGGGCGGCGCCGGCTCGACCGCCCCGGTCCCGCAGTCCGGGCCGGGGGTGTTCGCGGCCTCCTCCCGCTCGGGGCAGCCGCAGGGCAAGGGGCCCGCCCGCCGCTGGCGGATCGAGGTCGAGGAGGGCAGCGGGGTCGACCCCAACGCCGCCGCCCAGTCGGTGGAGGCGATCCTCGGGGACCCGCGCGGCTGGACCAAGGACCCGGCGTACGGCTTCCAGCTCGTCGGGGCCGGCCAGCCCGTGGACTTCACGGTGAAGATCGCGACGCCCTCGACCACCGACCGGCTGTGCGAGGTGGTCACCCCCGAGCTCGTCGGCGAGACCAACTGCCGGGCCGGCCATACGGTCGTGGTGAACCTCAAGCGCTGGCAGGAGGGATCTCCGCAGTTCAAGGGCCCTGTGGAGGAGTACCGGGCGCTGATCGTCAACCACGAGGTGGGCCACGAGATAGGCCGCGACCACGAGACCTGCCCGGGCCCCGGCAAGCCCGCTCCGGCGATGATGCAGCAGATCAAGGGGCTGCTCGGCTGCCAGGCAAATGCCTGGCCGTTCGACCAGAAGGGAACCTACCTGTCGGGCCCACTCGTCCCTTAGAGCACAGGAAGAGCCGATGAGTTGACCGCAGGGGCATCGGCCGGGGGCGAGGAGTGGAAACCGTGCGCGTCGTCAGCTTCAGCGTCCCGGCCTGGTTTCCGCCCCGAAGGGGTGAGGAGGTGCGGCGGGAGGTCCAGCTCACCGAGCAGGAGTCGGCCGTGTTCCTGTGCCTGGCGACCGGCGCCTCCAACGCGGAACTCGCCGGCGAGCTGCAACTGTCCGTCAGCACGGTCAAGTTCCACGTCCACAACATACGGGCGAAGCTGGGCGGGATAAGCCGCCTCCAGGCCTGCCTCCTGGCCGCCCTGGCCCGCGAGGGCGTCAGAACCTAGCGGCGCCGGTGGAGGAGGCGGCCGGTGATGACCGTGGCCACGCAGGTGGTGGCGCCCTGGGCGAGCAGCGCCTCGGCGTCGGGGGCCGTGAACACAGCGAAACGGGCCGGGGCGCCCGGCTCCAGGATGCCGAAGAAGGCCTGTTCGGCCGTGTCCCGGCCGGCGAACGGGTCCAGCGACGGCAGGTCCGAGGACACCGCGGCCACCGGCGGGAGGAGCGTCAGCCCCGAGCGGACCACCGCCGTCCGCACCACCGGGATCGTGAGCCGCCCGGCCACCGCCACCACCCCGCGGGCCAGCAGCTTCTGCGTGGCCCGGCGGGCGCTGTTGCCCCAGCGGGACTCGGTCAGCTTCAGATCGGCCAGCGCCTCGGCGCCGGTGATCGGGTCGGCGCCGAGCTCGGTGACCTCGTACGGGTCGTCCGGGTAGTACGTGCGCTCCAGCAGCACGTCCGCCCCGCGCACGAGCAGCCCCGGGGTCAGCACCCCGGGCCAGCGCCGGACCCGCGCGTGCGGGAACTCCGCGGCGAGCTCCGCGTACGGGCCCACGCGGGCGATCAGGTCGCCGTCGACGAGGACCGCCCCGCCGGGCAGCGCGGCGGAACCCGCCCCCGGGACGAGGAGTTCGGCGGTGTGGAGGGTCAGCACGGGCGCGTCAGTCCGTCGTCAGTTCGTCGTCAGTTCGTCGAGATGAGCTTCAGCTCGGGGTGCGCCGTCCCGCCCTCGATCGCGGTGGACGAGATGTGCGAGACCACGCGGTCGTCGACCGGGTCGTTCGCCGGGTCGTCGTGCACCAGCAGGTGTTCGTACGTCGTCGCGCGCTGCGCGGGGACACGACCCGCCTTGCGGATCAGGTCGATGATCTCCTGGCGGTTGGAGCGGTGCTTGGCCCCGGCCGAGGAGACCACGTTCTCCTCGAGCATGATCGAGCCGAGGTCGTCCGCGCCGTAGTGCAGCGAGAGCTGGCCCGCCTCCTTGCCCACGGTGAGCCAGGAGCCCTGGATGTGGGCGATGTTGTCGAGGAAGAGCCGCGCGATCGCGATCATGCGCAGGTACTCGAAGACCGTCGCCTGGGTCCGGCCCTTGAGGTGGTTGTTCTCGGGCTGGTACGTGTACGGGATGAAGGCGCGGAAGCCGCCCGTCCGGTCCTGCGTGTCGCGGATCATCGCGATGTGCTCGATGCGCTCGGCGTTCGTCTCGCCGGTGCCCATCAGCATGGTGGAGGTGGACTCCACGCCCAGCTTGTGGGCGATCTCCATGATCTCCAGCCAGCGCTCGCCGGACTCCTTCAGCGGGGCGATCGCCTTGCGCGGACGCTCCGGCAGGAGTTCGGCGCCGGCGCCCGCGAACGAGTCGAGGCCGGCCGCGTGGATGCGGCGGATGGCCTCCTCCGCGGAGACGCCGGAGATGCGGGCCATGTGGTCGACCTCGGACGCGCCGAGGGAGTGGATGACCAGCTGCGGGAACGCCTTCTTGATGGCGGAGAAGTGCTCCTCGTAGTACTCCACGCCGTAGTCCGGGTGGTGCCCGCCCTGGAACATCACCTGCGTGCCGCCGAGCTCCACGGTCTCCGCGCAGCGGCGCAGGATGTCGTCGAGGTCGCGGGACCAGCCCTTCTTCGTGTCCTTCGGGGCCGCGTAGAAGGCGCAGAACTTGCACGCCGTGACGCACACGTTGGTGTAGTTGATGTTGCGCTCGATGATGTACGTCGCGATGTGCTCGGTGCCGGCGTAGCGGCGGCGGCGCACCGCGTCGGCCGCCTGGCCGAGCGCGTGCAGCGGGGCGTGCCGGTAGAGGTCGAGCGCCTCTTCCTTGGTGATCCGGCCCCCTGCGGCGGCGCGGTCGAGGACAGACTGGAGAGCGGCCTGGTCGGTCACCGGTGCGTCACCTTTCGGCGGTGTGTCAAGGCGGTGTGTCAAGACGTACGGACCGATCCAGCCTACGCCAGGGGCCGTCCGCGGATTTCAGGGGATACGGGTCAGGTCGCCTTCGGGGTTTCCGGCCGGGCCGTCGCCCGACTTGTAGTGGAGCGTCCCGTTGGCGTTGAGGGTGAAGCGCTCGTCGGCGGACCCGTTGGAGCAGATGCCGGGCGCCGGGTTGGGGCCGCCCGCGGTGTCCAGGACGAGGGAGCGGTCGGTGGCGGAGGCGAGCTTCCAGTCGCCGCTGCAGTCGGTGCCGAAGATCGGGAGGATCGACTTGTCCCGGGCGACGGCCTCGCCGACCTTGCCGCCCTTGATGGTGATCTCGAACTCGCTGGAGACCCCGGCGCGGGCGGTGGTGACCGTGCCCTTCCAGGTGCCGGTGAGCTCTTTGGGGACGTCGCCCCGGGTGCCGGTCGGCGTCACCGCCGAGGGCGTGCCCGACGGCGTGCCGGAGCCCGTCGGGGCGGGGGACTCCGCCGTCGCCGGGGGCGTGGCGGCGGAGTTGCCCGACGCGTGGTGATCGGAGTCGCCGCCCGTGCCGGGCAGCAGCCCCAGCCCGTACAGCCCGCCGCCGGACAGCACGGCCAGGACGGCCGTCGCCGCGAGGACCAGTGAGCAGCTGAACCGCCGCCCGGCCGCGGCGAAGCTGACCTGGCGCGCCTGGTCGGGCGCGGTCCGCGGCTGCGGCACACCGCCGCCGGCGGTCTCGGTGGGGCTCCCTTGAACGGCGCCCGGCGGCGGCCCGTAGGGGCCGTGCACCGCGTCCGCGGGCGGACCGTACGGGCCGTACGAGCTGCCCGCCGAGCCGGCGCCGGACACGGCCGCGCTCCCGTACGAGGGATCCGGCGCCCCGAAACCGACCGCCGGTCCCCCGTACGAGGAGGCCGTGAACGGCACCGGCCCCGAAGCGGATTCGGAGACGGGTGCCGGGGCGGCCACCTCGGCAGGGCCGGCCGGTGCCGCCTCCAGGTCGAGCAGCGCCACCGCCGCGCGGCTGGCCTCCTCCACCAGGGGCGCGGGAAGCCATCCGGGGGCGCGCAGGGCTCCGGCGAGCGCCTCCGCAATCGCCTCGGGCGCGGGCCGGTCGGCCGCCGCCTTGGCCAGGCAGCCGGCGATCAGCTCGCGGAGCCCGCCGGCCGGTACCGCGTCGAGGTCCGGCGGTTCGTGGACCACCTTGTAGAGCAGGGTCGCCGAGTTGTCCCCGGTGAACGGCGGCTGCCCGGTCGCCGCGAAGGCCAGCACCGCGCCGAGCGAGAACACGTCGGCCGCCCCGGTGATCCCCTTGCCGAGGATCTGTTCGGGGGACATGTAGCCGGGCGAGCCGATGGAGACGCCGGTGGAGGTGAGCGAGGCCGTGCCGTCCGTGGCGCGGGCGATCCCGAAGTCGATGAGCCGGGGGCCGTCGAGGGTCAGCATCACGTTCGACGGCTTCACGTCCCGGTGGACGAGCCCCAGCCCGTGGACGGCCACCAGAGCGCGGGCCAGGCCTTCGCCGATGGCCCGTACGGAGGCCTCCGGAAGGGGACCGTGCGAGGCCACCGCGCCGCCCAGGGAGGGTCCCGCCACATACCCCGTGGCCACCCACGGGACCGGGGCCTCCGGGTCCGCATCCAGGACGGGCGCGGTCCACTCGCCGCCGACCCGCCGGGCGGCCTCGACCTCGCGGCGGAACCGGGCGCGGAACTCCTCGTCGGAGGCGAAGTGCGGGTGCACGATCTTGACGGCCACCGTCCGGCCGCCCGTACTGCGCCCCAGGTAGACCCGCCCCATGCCACCCGAGCCGAGCCGGCCGAGCAGCCGGTACGCGCCGATGGTCCGCGGTTCGCCGGCTTCGAGCGGCTGCATCGCGTCCCCCTCCCCCGTCGGTCCCTGAGCGCTGATCGCCTAGAGCACCTTAGGGGGTGTCACCGGCCCGCCGGGGCGGATCCCGCGGGCTCGAACCCGGCGAGCATCTGCTCGAGGGCCTGCTGGTCGGGGCCGACGAACGGGTCGATGCCCGCCGCGAGGCTCACCGTCTCGACCATCCGCCCGGTGATCCCGGCGGCGGGCGGCAGGTGCGTGGAGACCACGATCTCCGGGTCCATCTCCCGCAGCGGCGCCAGCGAGGCGAGGTAGCGGTCCCGGTCCACTACGTGCACCCACGGGCTGTCCACCGAGGCCCACAGCAGCTGCGCCGCCCGCAGGTCCTCGGCTGCGACGGCCCCGGCATCGCCGCCGTCGGCGGTGTCCGCGTCCGGCATGGGCGCACCGAAGCAGTCGGAGCTGAAGCAGGCCCGCGAGCGGTCGTCGTAGAAGCCGACGGTCGCCGGGTTGTCGAAGAGCGGCGGCCGGAAGGCGGCGAGCGAGCGGTCGCCGACGTCCAGGGACTGCCCCGGGTTGAGCAGGAAGATCCTGTCCATGGGCAGCGGCCGCTCGCAGGACATGATCCCGGCGGCCAGGAAGGTGGTCACGAGTTTCGCCTTCGGGGCGGCCTCCAGCAGGGCGAAGATCCCGCCGGTGTGGTCCCGGTCGGGGTGGGTCAGCCAGATCCACCGGACGTCGGCGGGGTCGACGGCCGCGCCCAGCACCTCGAGGAAGTTCCGGTCGGGCAGACCCAGCCCGGTGTCGACGACGACGGGCTCCCGGGCGTGCAGGACGTACGCGTTGACCGGGAGGAAGCCGATCCCGGGCACTTCGAGGCTGTCTCCGAGGACCGTGATGTCCGGGGCGACCTTGCGATTGGTCATGGCGCACTCCCATGGCCCCCTGGCATGAGAACGAACGCGGCCGCCCGAGGAGGTGGTGCCCCTCCTCTTGTGTCCATGGTGTCCCGCGCGGCGCGGCCCCGCACCTGCGCGGGCGGCGCGCATCGGGCACTCCGGCGGGTCCGCGCATCTGGATCCGCGCATTCCGGCGGGGCGGACGGGAAGCGGACAGAAAAGCGAAAAGAGGGGGAATTCCCGGGAAACGACATATCCCCCTACCGGAACCCGGGCCACCGCCCGGTAATTCGATCAGCAGAAGGGGCCGGAGGTGATCAGATGCGGGCGCCGTCCCCGCTCAGCAGCTCCACCGCGACATCCGCGGGATAGCCCGTGGTCGGTCCCGTACGACGGGCGAATTCCCTTACGCCGGCCAACTGTTCGGGTCCGAAGCGGAAGTCGAGCGTCGTGAAGTACCGCTGGAGGAGATCGGCGTCGAAGGCCTCCCAGCGGGCAGCCTGCTCGGCGACCTTGGCGACCTCCTCGAGGGAGAGGTCGCGGGAGTCGAGGAAGGCCTCGTGGACCTGGCGCACGACGACCGGCTCGCGGGCGAGGTAGTCCTTGCGGGCGGCCCAGACGGCGAAGACGAACGGCAGTCCGGTCCACTCCTTCCACATCAGCCCCAGATCGTGCACGTCGAGGCCGAGCCGCGGCGCATCGTGCAGCGAGGCGCGCAGCGCGGCGTCGCCGATCAGCACGGCCGCGTCGGCCTCCTGCATCATCAGGCCCAGGTCGGGCGGGCAGGTGTAGTAGTCCGGCTGGACCCCGTACCGCTCGGAAAGCAGCAGCTGGGCGAGGCGTACGGACGTACGGGAGGTCGAGCCGAGGGCGACCCGGGCCCCGTCCAGCTGCTCCAGCGGCACCTGCGAAACGATCACGCAGGACATGACCGGGCCGTCGCAGCCGACCGCGAGATCGGGGAACGCGACGAGCTGGTCGGCATTGCGGAGGAACTCCACGAGGGTGATCGGACCCATGTCCAGGTCCCCCTGGACGAGCCGCTCACTGAGCTTCTCGGGGGTGTCCTTGGTCAGCTCCAGGTCCAGCAGCGTGCCGGTTCTGGCCAGCCCCCAGTAGAGGGGAAGGCAGTTCAGGAACTGAATGTGGCCGACGCGGGGCCGGCTGCGATAGACGTCCACATCGCGAGACTAGCCCCCGGATCTCCGTCAGCCTTCGGGCGGGCCTCAAACGTCCGGGTGACGTGATCTTTCCCTCTGGTCTCCGCCGCAGGGTGCGTGCTAGGCTCGTCGCAAGTTGCAGTTTGGTTTCCCTTGCAGTACGAGGCCTGCGGAGAATGTGACCCGCAGGCTTTTGTAGTTTTCAGACTTCTTAGCAGGTTCTGGAGCAGGGCGACCCTTTGGCCCATAGGAGGGCTCATGGCTACCGGAACCGTGAAGTGGTTCAACGCTGAAAAGGGCTTCGGCTTCATCGCCCAGGACGGCGGCGGCCCGGATGTCTTCGTCCACTACTCCGCGATCAACGCCTCTGGCTTCCGCTCCCTCGAGGAGAACCAGATGGTGAACTTCGACGTCACGCAGGGTCCGAAGGGCCCGCAGGCGGAGAACGTCACCCCGGCCTAGTCGCCTGGGCCAACTCTCGCGGTTGGATAGCAGTACCCAAGGAGCCCTGCCTCCTCCGTTCCGACGGAGGTCGCGGGGCTCCTGCCTTTGCTTTGAACGCTTTTAAGGCCTTTGTACGCAAGCCGCCCCGGTCACCGTTGCACGGTGACCGGGGCGGTCGGCGTCTGAGCGCGGGCCCGCTACGCCGGAGGCGCCGTCGGGGCTGCCGTGATCTTCAGGTCCAGGATCAGGACCACGTTGTCCTTCGTGATCAGGCGGAGGTGGTACGTGCCCGGGGCGACGTCCGTGGTGAACAGCTCCGGCAGCGCGATCTTGCCGTCCGCGCCGGTCGGGGCCAGCAGCAGGCTGGTCACCTTCGCGCCGTCCTTGTCCTTGAACCACGGCCCCTTGGCCTTCGCCGGGTCCACCGGCACCCAGGCGGCGCCGTCCTGGCTCTTCTCCACCAGCCCGGCGGTGACCTGCGTACCCTCCACCGCCTTGTCCTGGGCGGTGGCCGTGACCTGCACGCCCGTGAAACTGGTCCCCGCCACGACCTCCAGCGGCTTCGCCGCGTCGGCGTCGGTACGGGTCAGCTTGTCCGCGACCGGGGCCGGCTTCGCCGTGACGGTACCGGTGAAGTTCACCGTGAGCTGGGCCTCGGTGTTGTAGGCCGCCACCCGCAGGGTGAACCCGCCCGCCTTGGCCCCGGCCTTCAGGCCGGGCAGGGCCGCGATGCCTTCGGCGTCGGTCTCGACCACGAGGAAGGTCTTGCCCGCGGCCCCGATGAAGCTGCCCGTGGTGTCGCCCTTGAGCTCGAACAGGATGGGCTTCGCCGCGGCCGGCTTGCCGTCGCTGAGCACCGCCTTGATCCGCGGGACCGCGGTGAACGCGGACCCGGCCTCGGCCTTGAGCTCCGGGCTGCCGAGCAGCTCCAGCTTGGCCAGGGTCGGGGCAGGCGTGGGCTTCTGGGGCTCGGCCGGCTTCGACGGCGTGGGCGTCGGGGTCGGAGTCGGCGTGGGCTTCGGCGTCGGCGTACTCGGAGTGCTCGGCTTCGTCTGCGACGGCGTGGGCAGCGTCGTCGTGGGCGACGTCGGGTAGTTCCCGACGGGCGGGTTCGGCACCCCGGCAGCACCGTTCTGGTACTGGTGCATGTACCCGACCACGGTGTTCACGTACTCGCGCGAGTTGTTGTAGCTGAGGATCGCCCGGTCGAGCTGCGCCTGGTCCGAGAGGTTCCGGTCGCCGGCGCACAGGTAGAGGCCCGCGCCCAGCGCCGCGTCGTAGATGTTGTTCGGGTCGCGCTTGGAGTCCCCGTTGCCGTCGGCGCCCCACGTGGCCCAGGTGGACGGGATGAACTGCATCGGGCCGACGGCGCGGTCGTAGACGGCGTCCGCGTCGAACTCGCCCTTGTCGGTGTCCTTGACCTCGGCGAAGCCGTTGCCGTCGAGGCGGGGGCCGCGGATCGGCTTCTCGGTGTAGCCGTCGGCCTTGAGGCCGTAGCCGGAGGCGTGCACCGACTCGACCCGGCCTATGCCGGCGAGCAGTTGCCAGGGCAGCTTGCAGCCGGGGAGCGCGGCGGCCACGGAGACCTCGGCGCGCCGGTACGCGTCGAGGGCGGTCGCGGGAATGCCGCTGGCCCCCTCGCCCGCGCCGGTACCCGCGGTGGGCGGTACGGCCGGGTCGGCGAGCGGGTCGGGCAGATCGAGGCGGGCGTCGCCGCGGTCGGTGGCCTGGGGGCTGTCCGGGGTGGGCTCGGACTCGCCCGCGTCGGCGGTGGACGTGTTGGTCACCACTGCGGCGGTCGTCAGGCTGGCCGCGAGCGCGGCCGTGCACAGGACCTTGCGCGAGGTGTTGACGAGGTGACGGTGAAGCGGCTTCACAGTACGGCGATCCCCCCAAGGCGGCCGACAAGGTATACGGCGGGTCGAGCCGTGGATATCCACTGTCTATCAGGTATTCGGATACGACTCGCCGCCGCCCTGGTAGATGTGACACACCATTCGTCTCGGCTTCACCGAGTCCTCACGGCCGAACGAACAAAGGATCTAAGTCCTCGCCGGAATCACCCCAATACTCGCCGGTTTGACCGCTCTTGGCTCGCGAGCGCGCGGCACCGCACGTGAAGGAAAGGATCCGGACACGCTGCCGGATTCGGCTAGATTCGGCGCCCATGACTGCTGACGCGTACGAGACGGCCTTCCGCGAGCGGGCGGAGCGCAAGCGGACCCTGGGGGTCTTCCTGTTCATCGCGACGGGCGGCATCTGGCTCTGGCTCGCCTACCAGTTGTTCGCCCCCTTCAGCCTCAGCGGCTCGAGCAGCAGCAGGACGTGCGCCTCCCGCGTCTTCTACGACGAGGGGGACTCCGGGAAGCGCAGCTACGCCGACGCCGAGGGCGACCGCTGCGCGGCCGCACGGGACTCGGCCGACCTGCTCGGCATGCTCGTGGTCTCCCTCCCGCTCGCGGCCGTCGGCCTCTTCCAGTACACCTCGGGCACCGTCAGCCTGGCCATGCGCCGCCACACCGAGGAACTGGCCGTACTCCGAGCCCTGCCCAAGCGCTGAATCACCGGCTCGCCGCGTGCGTGTGCACGCGCAGCAGAAGCGCGTGCAGGGTGGCCCGTTCTGCCTCGCCGAGAGGGGCCAGCAGGTCGTCGCGGACGGCGGCGACCTCCGAGGTCAGCTCGCCCAGGAGCCGCCGGCCCGGCTCGCTGATGCTCACCAGGACCCGGCGGCGGTCGGCCGTGTCGCGCTCCCGGTCGACGTGTCCGAGCCGTGCGAGTCCGTCGAGCACCTTGACCACGTCGCTCGGGTGCAGCTCGAGCCGCTCGGCGAGATCGCGCTGCGGCTGCGGCCCGTGATCGGCGAGGGCGGCGAGCACGGCCATGTCCCACAGCCGCAGACCGCGCGCGGCGACCCGCTCGGCGACGAGGGCCCGGGCCTCCTTGCCCACCGTGGAGAGCAAGTAGGGGGTGAGGGCGGTCAGTCGGGGCGTCGAGGGGGCAACCACGGCCACATTGTAGGGTGACACCAACCATTGGTGTCACCCTACTGATTGCGCGTGATCGGAGCCCCCATGGACGCCCTGCACACCCGCCTGCTCGTCGCCCGCTTCGGCGACGCCTTCCGCTTCTACGACGCCCTGCTCCCCGCCCTGCTCGGCGCGACGCGCACCCGTGGCGGCGCCGAGGGCCCGTACGCCTCGTGGGACGTGGACGGGCAAGGCGTGCTGGCGCTGTTCGACCGTACGGCGATGGCCGCCACGGCGGTTCCCCTCGGTCCCGCCGGCCCCGATGACCGCACGATGCTGGTCAGCCGCGTCCCGGACGTGGACGCCGCCTACGCCGCCTGTCTGGCCCGCGGCGCCACCCCGGCCGGCCCGCCGACCGACCGCCCGGAGTGGGGCCCGACCCTGCGCAGCGCCCATGTCCGCGACCCCGAGGGCAACCTGTGGGAGCTCCAGTCGTACTGAGCGTCGCACCCGGGCGCCGGGCCCGCCGCTCACTACGGTGAGGTGCCATGACCGACACCGCACCGATCCGCGTCCCCGACCTGACGGAGCGCCCCCACCGGCTGACCGTCGAGCGCGCGATGATCGCCTCCGAGCACACCCTGTACGCGGCGTGGACCGAGGAGTTCGACCGCTGGTTCGCCGCGCCGGGCTCGGTGGTGATGACGGCCGAGGTGAACGCGCCGTTCTTCTTCGAAACGGAGTCCGCGACGGAGCCGGGGGCTCCACGGACCAGGCATCCGCACTACGGGCGCTTCCTGCGCCTGGTGCCCGACCGGCTGGTGGAGCTGACCTGGCTGACGGGCCGGGCCGGCACGGCCGGCGCCGAGACGGTGGTCACCGTCGAGCTCAGCCCCCACCCGATCGGCACACGGCTGCACCTCACCCACGCCGGCTTCTACGACGAGGCGGCCCGCGACGCCCACGAGTCGGCCTGGCACGAGGTCCTGGCGAACCAGGACGAGGCCCTGACGGGCGGGGGATGACGGCGGGCCGGGGCGGGGCGGGGCGGGGCGACGGCCCGACCGGGGCGACGGCCGTGGTGACAGTCGGGCCGGGTCGGGTCGCGGCCGGGCCGGGGCCGGGGCCGGGTGTTGCGCCGACGGCCTGGGCTGCGTTCCTGCGCGGGGTCTCCCGCGGACGGGTGCCCGCGTCCGGTATCAGAGGGAGTCCGGGGGTTTCCCGGCAGTCCACTGTCCTTCCGTGTCGTGCCGGTCCCTCAAGGGCGCTCCTCCTACGTCGTCGCGTCGCTTCGCGATGGCCTTCGGCCCCGCCCCCAGGACCCGCCCCCCACACCCGACCAGGTGAGACGGGCGTCACATCCGGCCGCGTCGGTGAGCTGTCACATCCGCCCGGGCTGTTCCGTCAGAGCTGTGTAACGGTCGATACGGCAAGGAGATCACGATGGAAGCTCGACTCAACTTCTTCGGCAACGCCGTCGCCGCCAAGTTCGCGCGGTACATCAACTCGGCGGGCAAGGTCATCTCGGACTCGACGCTGCCGGCCCCCACGCAGGAGCTGGTGAAGCTGCGGGCCAGCCAGATCAACGGCTGCGGCTTCTGCACCGACATGCACTTCAAGGACGCCGTACACGCCGGGGAGACCGCCGTGCGGCTCAACCTGGTCGCGGCCTGGCGTGAGGCGACGGTGTTCACCGACGCCGAGCGGGCGGCCCTGGAGCTGACGGAGCAGGGCACGCGCATCGCCGACGCCGCCGGCGGTGTCACGGACGAGGCCTGGACGGAAGCCGCCAAGTACTACGACGAGGACCAGCTGGCCGCCCTGGTTTCCCTCATCGCCCTGATCAACACCTACAACCGGATGAACGTGATCGTCCAGCAGCCGGCGGGCGACTACCAGCCGGGCCAGTTCGGCTGATCACGAGCGGGTCTGCCCGGCCGCTGCCTCCACCACGGCGGTCGGGCCGTCCCGGCGGAACGACTGCGTCCCGACACGCCGGTCCTGCACACTCGATGAGGACCCGTCAGGCAGTCGTCCCCTAGCCCCGTGGAGCAGCCGGTGGAGTCTCAGGAGATCCCGATCACCATCACCCCGCAGCAGGCCGCCCACGGTGTGATTCTGACCGTGACGCTGGCGACCGGCGCGGCCCGGCTCAGGATTCCGCCCTCCCGGGACGGCGATCTCGTGCGGGCCCGGCTCGGCCAGGACGAGGTGCTGTTGCGCATCCGGGTCGCCCCGGGGCCCGGACCGGCGCCGGCGCCCGCGTCGAGCTCGCGGGGGTGCCTCGTGGCACTCGGAATCGTCGTCGCCATCGTCATCGGCGCGATCCTGCTGAACAGCGGGGGTGACGACGGCGACAGCACCGCCAACCGCACGCCCACGCCCACGCCCTCGTACAGCTCGTGGTCGCCGGCCCCGGCCCCGCCCCCGGTGAACAGCTCGAGCGATCCGCTCGCCCCGCCCTCCGAGGAGCCGGCCCCCAGTCCGTTCGACCGGGGAACCTGCCTCAACGGGACCCTCCCCGACTCGACGACCCCAACGAAGGTCACCGGCGTGGAGGAGGTCTCCTGCTCGGCGTCCGACGCGCACTACAAGGTGATCGAGAGCATCCCGCTGACCTCGGAGCTGGACCGCTGCAACAGCAATCCGAAGACCCAGTACGCGTTCTCGTACCGCTACAGCCGGGGCGGGATCACCATCAACGAGTACGTGTACTGCCTGGTCGGCCTCGGGTCGTACGCCCGCGGCTGAGGCCTCGATCGCCTCGCCCGCCCCGCCGGCCTCAGTTCTCCCGAGCCGCAGCCGCCACCGCCAGCAGCACCTCCGCCAGCTCCGCCGGCTGCGAGAACATCGGCCAGTGGCCCGTCTCCATCCGCACCAGGCTCCACCGCTCGCCCTTGAGGAGCGCGGCCACCTCCGGGCCCGGGTCATCGCCGTCCAGCAAGCACTTCACGTACACCGCCGGAAGCTCGGACAGTGGGCCCTTGAGCTGCGCCGGTTCCATCAGGGTGGCGCCCGGATGCGGGGTCGAGCCCGCCACGATGCGGCCGATCTGCTCCGCGTCCAGGCCCTGGCCCGCACAGTCGGCCGCGGTCAGCGGCGGCCAGAAGCCGTCGTGGGCGGCGATCGCGGCCTCGACCGTCGCCCGGCCGTCCGGCCGGCCCGATACGAACGACCCGCCGTCCACCGGGACGTTGGCGTCCACGAACACCACCCGGGCCAGCCGGTCGCCGATCCGCTCGGCCGCCTGGCCGACCGGGATGCCCGAGTAGCTGTGGCCGACGAGGACCACCTCGCGGAGGTCGAGGCGCTCGACCTCCGCCACGATGTCCCGGACGTGCGTCTGCTGTCCGGCCGGTACGCCCTGCCGCTCGGCCAGGCCGGACAGCGTCAGCGGGTGGGCCTCGTGCCCCGCCGCGCGCAGCTGCGCGGACACCTCCTCCCACGCCCACGAGCCGAGCCAAGCACCTGCCACCAGTACGAAGTTCGCCATGGCGGCACCGTAGCGGGCCCCTCCGACAGTCCCGGTCCTCCCTCAGCCGCGGCGGTCCGGCCCGTCCCCGTACAGCGCGTCGATCTCCGCCGCGTACCGCTCCGCCACCGCCGTGCGGCGGAGCTTCAGGGTCGGGGTCAAGGTGCCCGCCTCGATGGTGAAGTCCTCGGGCAGGACGTGGAAGGCACGGATGCGGGCCGGGCGGGAGACCGTGGCGTTGGCCGCCGTCACCGCCTCCTCGACCAGGGCGCGGACCGCCGGGTGGGCGGCCGCCCCGGCCGGGTCCAGCCCGATGCCCTCCCGCTTCGCCCACGCCGTGATCTCCTCCGCATCCAGGGTGATCAGGGCGACCGGGTGGGGCCGGTGGTCGCCGATCAGGACCGCCCGCGACACGTACCGGGAACGCTGGACGGCGAACTCGACCTCCGTCGGGGTGATGTTCTTCCCCGACGAGGTGATGATCAGCTCCTTCTTGCGGCCCGTGATCGACAGGAACCCGTCGGCCTCCAGCTCCCCCAGGTCCCCGGTGTGCAGCCAGCCCTGCGCGTCCAGCGCCTGCGCCGTCGCGGCCGGGTTCGCGTGGTAGCCCGGAAAGACCATCGGCCCCCGGGCCAGCACCTCGCCGTCCGCCGCGATGCGGACCTCGCAGCCCGCGATCGGCCGGCCCACCGTGCCGTGGCGGACGGCCGCCGGGTGGTTCAGGCTGATCACCCCGCCGGACTCGGTCATTCCGTAGCCCTCGTAGACCGCGATCCCGCAGGCCCTCAGGAAGTCCAGGGTCGCCGGGGCGATCGGCGCTCCCCCGGTCAGCGCCCAGTTCAGCCGGCCCCCGAAGGCGGCCCTGACCAGGGAGTACAGGTTCTTCTCCGCCTCCTCGTACGCCGCCCGCGAGGAGGCGGGAAGCCGGCCCTCCGCCGCCAGCACCCCGAGCCGTACCGCCTCCCGGAAGCGCTCGGCGCCGCCCTCCTGGGACTCCGCCAGGGACAGCACCACCGAGTGGACCTTCTCGAACAGGCGCGGTACGGACGGGAGATGGGTGGGCCGTGCCTCGGCGAGCTCGGACAGCACGTCCTCGATCCGGCCGCCGAAGTAGCACAGCTCACCGCCTTGCAGCAGGGTCGTGAACTGGATCAGCTGTGCCAGCAGGTGCGCCAGCGGCAGGTACAGGTAAGTGCAGTCGCCCGGTCCGCCCCGGGTCAGCGGGAGCGTCGCGTCCTGGATGGCGCCCAGGTTGCCGTGCGTGAGGCGGCAGCCCTTCGGCAGGCCCGTCGTCCCCGAGGTGTAGACGATCGACGCGTCGGCGCCGGGGGCCACCTGCCGGGCCCGCTCCAGGAGTTCCGCCTCCGGGGCGGGTTCGATCCCCGGCAGCCCCGGCAGACCCGGCAGCCCCGGCAGCGCATCCATCCGTACGACCGCGCGCAGCTGGTCCAGCGCCGGCAGCTTCGCCCGCAGCGCCTCCACCCGGTCCGCCTGCGCCGCGTCGTCGCAGACCACGGCCACCGCCTCCGAGTCCGCCAGGACCCAGGCCAGTTCCTCGTCCCCCGCCGTCGGGTACACCGGTACGAGGACGGCGCCCGCCGCCAGGATCCCGAAGTGGGTGTACGTCCACGCCGGCCGGGTCTCGGCCAGGACCGCCACCCGCTCCCCCGGCGCGACCCCCAGCCCGAGCAGCGCCCGCCCGGTCTGCCGTACGCGGGCGCGCAGTTCGGCGTACGTGACGGTGGTCCAGCCCCCGTCCCCTCTGAACCGCAGGGCGGTCTCGCCGCCGTACCGCTCCCCCGTCCACTCCGTGAACACCGCCAGCGTCTCCGGTCGCACAGCGTCCATCGCCCTCGCCTCCCTGGGGGTACGTCCGAGGTACGTACGTACGGACGACGCTAGGCAGGCCTGCATGCCCTGCGACATGACCGGAAGCGTCACCCCCGCTGACCCCGGCGCTCATTGGGGCTACCGTCGGACCCATGGGGAGGCGGACGATCACCGTGCACCATGTCCGCGCCGTGCTCGCGGGGGCGGCGCGCAGCGGCATCGACACCGTGCCGCTGCTCCAGGAGGCGCAGATCCCTCCGCTGCTGCTCGGCGACGACCGGGCGCGGATCACGCCGGCGCAGTTCGCCCGGCTGTTCCGGGCGCTGTACCGGACCACGCAGGACGAGTTCCTGGGGCTGTCCGCGGTACCGAGCCGCCCGGGCACGTTCGCGATGATGTGCTGCGCCTCGCTCGGCTGCCGGGACCTCGGCACGGCCGTGGAGCGGGCCGCGACCTTCTACGGCCTCTTCCCGGGCGGCCCCGAACTGGCCCTGGAGGTAACGGAACACGAGGCACGGTTCACCGTGCACAACGATTTCGCGCGGGACGAGGAGCGCTTCCTGACCGAGTGCGTGCTCGCCATCTGGCACCGGCTGAGCAGCTGGCTGGTCGGGCGGCGCATCCCGCTCGCGTACGCCGCGTTCGCGTACCCTCCGCCGCCGCACGAGGCCGAGTACGAGATCCTCTTCGGCTGTCCGGTCCGCTTCGGGGCGGACCGTACGGGCGCCGCCTTCGACGCGCACTGGCTGGCCGCACCGCTCGTACGGGACGAGGCCGCGCTGGACGCGATGCTGCGCCGGGCCCCCTTCGACCTGCTGTCGCGGCCGGAGTACGGGACGACGGTCGCGGAGCAGGTCCGCCGGGCCCTCGCACGGCAGTTGCGCACCTCTCCGCGGCTGCCGGCGCTGGGGGAGGTGGCGGCGCGGCTGGCGGTGTCCCCGGCGACGCTGGGGCGCCGGCTCCGGCAGGAGGGGACCTCGTTCCAGCAGCTGAAGGACCATGTGCGGCGGGACGCGGCGATCGCGGGGCTGGCGGAGAGCGGGGAGCCGATCGCGGAACTGGCGGCCCGGCTGGGCTTCTCGGAGGACACCGCCTTCCACCGCGCGTTCCGCCGCTGGACGGGGACGACGCCGGGTGCGTACCGGATCGCGTCGGGCGGCTGAGGACGGCGGGCGGGTGCGATCCGGGGCCAGGAAAGGTGAGCTGCGCGGTCAGCGACGTGCCGACCGGTCGGTCACTACCTTCTCCTCACCCACCCCCCGCACGAAACGTTCCGTTGGGAGAGCCGCCCATGCGTTCGCGAACCCCCACCCGCAGGACCGTCGTCGCCGCCGTAACCGCCGTAGCCGCACTGGCCGCCGTCTCGGCCGGGATCCCCGCCACGGCCGCCGCGTCCGAAGCCGGAGCCGGCCGGCCCGGTGACATCGTCGATGTCGCCCCCTCGGCCTTCCACCCGCTGCCCGGCCAGCCGACCGGCACCAGGGCCTGGAAGATCCACTACCGCTCGACCACCGCCGACGGCGCCCCGAACACCGTCTCCGGCACCGTGATCGTCCCGCAGGACGGCCGGACCGGCCCGCGCCCGCTCGTCACGTACGCCGTCGGCACCGTCGGCATGGGCGACTCCTGTGCGCCGAGCAACAACCTCCCGTACGGCACGGCCATGGAGGCCAACCTGATCCAGCAGCTCACCCTGCGCGGCTGGGCCGTGGTCGTCACCGACTACGAGGGCCTCGGCACCCCGGGCGTCCACACCTACACGGTCGGCCCCTCGGCCGGCCGCGCCATGCTCGATGCGGCGCGCGCCGCCGAGCGCCTCCCGGAGGCGGGCCTATCCGCCGACACCCCGGTCGGCATCATGGGCTACTCCCAGGGCGGCCAGGCCAGCAGCTGGGCCGCCGAGCTGCAGGGTTCGTACGCCCCCGAGCTGAAGGTGAAGGGCACGGCGACCGGCGGAGTCCCGGCCGACCTGATGAAGGTGGCCGACTTCAACAACGGCTCGTACGGCTCCGGCCTCATCTTCATGGCGGCGGCCGGTCAGGACGCGGCCTTCCCCGAGCTGCGGCTCGACTCGTACCTCAATCCGGCGGGCAAGGCCCTGGTCGCCGGCATGAAGGAGAACTGCGTGGCGATCGACGCGATCGCCGGATCCTTCAAGCGGATCTCCGACCTCACCACCCGCAACCCCCTCGAACAGCCGGACTGGCAGGCCCGGTTGAACCAGAGCAGGCTCGGGCGGACGGCTCCGGCCGCGCCGGTGCACCAGTACCACGCGCTCGGCGACGAGCTCATCCCGTACGCCGTCGGGCGGCAGCTGCGCTCCGAGTGGTGCGCGAAGGGCGCGAACGTGGAGTGGGACACGATCTGGGTCGGCGAGCACGTCAGCGGCGTGATCACCCACTCCCCGGCGGCGGGCAACTGGCTGGCGGACCGCTTCGCCGGCCGCCCGACGCACCCGAACTGCTGACCCACTGACCCACTGGCCCGGGCCCCAGGACTCAGAGACCTGGGGTCTCGGCGTTCCGGATGATCCGGGTGAGCAGATCCCGTACGGCGGCCGACTCGTCCCCGGAAAGCCCCTCGGCGAGCCGGGCGTCGAGCTTCGCCACCAGCGCGTCGGCCTGGGCGAACACCTCCGCGCCGCGCTCGGTCATCCGGATCTCGATCAGCGTGCCGTGGACCGGGTGCGGGGTACGGGCGACCAGGCCGCGCGCCTCCAGCCGGCCGAGCAGGCTGTTCATCGTCTGCGGAGTCACCGAGAGCTTGCGCGCGAGCTCGGCGGCGTTGATCCCGGGGTTGTCGCTGAGCACGGCGAGTGCGCCCTGCTGCGCAGCGGTGATCCCCGCCTCGCGCACGGCGGCCTCCTTCGCGGCCTGGGTCACGCGCTCGGCCTGCTTGATGAAGACCAACAGTCGCTCGGAGTAATGCATGCGCCGAGTGTAGGAGACGGTCGCCAGTTCTCGCCGAGATGGCAGGCAGCTTGCGTACAGCTATTCGCATGCTGTTAGCTGCATGCATACGAATAGCTGCCAGCCACCTCTGCAAGGAGCCCGACATGACTGCCGTCCGCACCCGCCCCGCCCTCAGCAACGACCTCGCACGCGCCATCGTCGACGCCGCCCTCGCCGCGGCCCGGGAGACGGAGCTGCGGTTCGCCATCGCGGTGGTCGACGAGTCCGGCCACCTCAGCGCGTTCGCCCGGATGGACGGCTCGGGCCTGATGACCATCCAGATCGCCCAGGACAAGGCCTACACCGCGGCCGCCTTCGGCTTGAGCACCACCGACTGGCACGAGTTCGTCGAGAACGACGCGCAGCTGTCGGTGGGCGCCCGCACCGGTATCGACCGCCTGGTCACGTTCGGCGGCGGCCTGCCGATCGTCGTGGACGGCCAGCTCGTCGGCGGCATCGGCGTCTCGGGCGGCCACTGGTCGGACGATGTCAAGATCGCCGAGGCGGGCCTGGCGGCCATCCCGGCGTAGGGCCTGCCCTTCGGATCCTGCCGGGCCGATCCGAGAGACAGCACCCGGGGGCCGGTTCGGCTCCGGCGCAAGCCCGTGCCGGGACGTTGACTCTCGGGTTACCCGAGACGGCACAGTCTTCCTCGTGGACATGACGAACCTGCTGCCGATCGGGCAGTTCGCGCAGGCCAGCGGCCTCACGGTCACCGCCCTGCGGCACTACGACGCCAGTGGTGTACTGCCGCCCGCCCGTGTCGACCCGGACAGCGGCTACCGCTACTTCCGGCGCGACCAGGTCCGGACGGCCCAGCTGATCCGGGTCTTGCGGCAACTCGACATCCCGGTCGAGCAGGTGCGCGGGATGCTCGCGCGGGCCGAGGCGGGGGCCGACCTGGCCCCCGCACTGGCCGCGCACCTGAAAGCCGCGGAGAGCCGCCTGGCCGTCCAGCGCGCCCTCGTCCACGGCCTGTTGACCCGCCTGTCCGAAGGAGCAGAGATGAACCACCGCGTCACCGTCCGCGAGAGCGACGCCGAACGCGTCCTCGTGCGCGGCGCGACCCTCAAGAACTCCGGCCTCGACGGGTTCCTCCGAACCGCGTTCCAGGACATGTACGCCGTCGCGGGCCGCGGCCCGCTGACCTTCACCGGTCCGGCGTTCGTCCGCTACCACGGGGTGTGCGACGAGGAGAACGAGACGCTGGTCGAGGCCTGCATCCCGTTCTGGGCGGACGGCGCGCAGCCCACCGACCTGCCCGAGGGGATGTCCGTCCACGACCTCCCGGAGAGCACCTTCGCCTGCACGGAGGTGACCGGCCCGGCGGCCGGGTTCCCCGCGATCCTCACCGCGTACGATGCCGTCGCCGACTGGGTCAGCGCACATGGCTTCGACTTCGCCGGCCCGGTCCGGATGGTCTACCGCCGCTGGACGGGGACGCCGGACCACCCCGACAACCGCTTCGAGATCGCCTGGCCGATCGGGGAGCCCGCCCAGCACGCCCCGTAGCCCCCCGGCCCGGCGGTCATGCGGTCATGCGGTCATCCGGTCATGCGGTCATGCGCGGCGGTACAGGGCGTCGATCTCCCGCTCGAACTCGCGGGCGATCACGCCCCGCTTCAGCTTCAGCGACGGCGTCAGATGACCACGGGCCTCCGTGAACTCCCCCGGCAGCACCGCGAAGCGGCGTATCGACTCCGGCCGCGACACCAGCTGGTTCGCCTCGTCCACCGCCCGCTGGAGGTCCGCCCGCAGTTCCTCGTCCTGCACCAGCTCCCGCATCGGCATCGACGTCTTCTTCCGCATCTGCCGCCAGTGCGCCAGCCCCTCCGGCTCCAACGTAATCAGCGCCACGACGTACGGCCGGTTGTCGCCGATCACCATGCACTGGCCGACCAGCGGGTGCGCCCGCAGCCAGTCCTCGAGCGGGGCCGGGGCCACGTTCTTGCCGCCGGATGTGATGATCAGGTCCTTCTTCCGCCCGGTGATCGTCAGGTACCCCTCCCCGTCCAGTTCCCCGATGTCCCCGGTGGCGAGCCAGCCCCCGGCCCCCACGCCCCCGTGAGCGGCGGTGTTCCAGTACCCCGCGAACACGTGGCGCCCCCGCAGCAGCACCTCACCGTCGTCCGCGATCCGCACCGCCGTGCCCGGCAGCGGCCACCCCACCGTCCCGAGCCTCGGCTTCAGCGGCGGGGTGACCGTGCTGGCCCCGGTCGTCTCCGTGAGCCCGTACCCCTCGAAGACCTCGATCCCGGCTCCGGTGTAGAACGCCGCGAGCCGCCGCCCGAGCGGCGAGCCCCCGCTCAGGATGTACCGCACGCGCCCGCCCAGCGCCGCCCGGATCCGCCGGTAGACGAGCGGGTCGTACAGCGCCCGCGCCGCCCGCAGGCTCACCCCGGGGGTCCGGCCCTCGACGATCTCCCCGTACCGCTGCGCGATCCGCGCCGCCCGGTCGAACGACGAGGCCCGGCCCATCCGTTCGGCCGTGGCCCGCGCGGTGTTGTAGACCTTCTCCAGCACGTACGGGATGGCCAGCAGGAACGTCGGCCGGAAGCCCGCGAGATCGGCGAGCAGGTCCTCGGTCTGAATGCTCGGCGCATGCCCGAGCTTCACCCGCGCCCGCATGCAGCCGACGGCCACCATCCGCCCGAACACGTGCGACAGCGGCAGGAAGAGCAGCGTGGAGGCCGGGTCCGTGCTGACCGACTTGAAGACGGGATGCAGCAGCTCGACCGCGTTGTCCGCCTCTGCGAAGAAGTTGGCGTGCGTGATCACGCAGCCCTTGGGCTGTCCGGTGGTGCCGGAGGTGTAGATGAGCGTGGCCACCGAGTCCGGCGTACGGACGGACCGGCGCGCGTGCACCACCGCGTCGGGCAGGTCCTCGCCGGCCTTGACCAGCCGTGCCAGCGCGCCGGTGTCGAACTCCCACAGGTGCGCCAGCCAGGGCAGGTGCGCCCGCTCGGCGCTGATGATGCGGGCCTGCGCGGTGTCCTCGACGGCGCAGGCCACGGCGCCGGAGTCCTGGATGATCCAGCGGGCCTGGAGCGCGGAGGAGGTCGGATAGATGGGCACGGTGACCAGCCCTGCGGCCCATCCGGCGAAGTCCAGCAGGGTCCACTCGTAGGTGGTCCGGGCCATGATCGCGAGCCGGTCGCCCTCGCGCAGCCCCTCGGCGATCAGCCCCTTGGCGACGGCCATGACCTCGGCCGCGAACTCGGCGGCGGTGACGTCCCGCCAGCTCCCGTCCCGCTCCTTGCGGGCGAGCACCACCTCGCCGGGGGCCTCACGGGCGTTCTGGAACGGGATGTCCCCGAGCGACCCGCTCCCCGGCACCCCGGCCAGCGCGGGCACCTCCACCTGCCGCACGACCCCGTCGACGACGGTCAGCACGGGTGGTACCAGCCTCGGCCCGGCCCCCACGGTTCCCACGGCTTCCACGGCGCTCTCCTCGGCTCGACTGGGGAGTTACCGCCGGTAATCTATGCACCGGAAACGCCGCTGACCACCCCTCCGACCAGGCAAGCCCGAACCCACGCGACTCCTCCACACCACCCGCACCACCGGTCCGCCCACCGGCTGTGGCACGACCCCTGGGGACCACCCGGCACGGACGCTTCCGGTTGGGCCGTCCAGAGGCATCCGGATGGTGATCCCACGGATCGGCACGGACGATGGTGCTCGAGCCCCTCGGCGCAGCGCTGGACCGCCCGGAACGGTGCGGGAAGGCGACACCGTGCCGGTCGCGGTCGTCATCGGCGCATCCGGATCACCCCGTATGGCCTGCAGTCTCAGGAGCTGATCACGTGAGGACTCCACCCAAGTCCGGATCTGCCTCGCGCCTGCGGGCGCGACGGGTACCGATGAGAACCCAACGGTCACGGACGACCCCGGTATTGATCCTGCTGGTCCTCCTCCTGACGGCGGCCTACCTGGGTCGGTTCGGTATCGAAGACCTCAGCGAGGCCCTGACCTTCATGGGCCGCATCACCGGCGCCGGCCTCCTCGCAGCCTCGGCCACCGCACTGCTGGGCAGCGCCGCGGTCGTGGACTACTGGTTCCGGGGCGGCAGCTTCCCCCACTCCGGAATCGTCGCGCTGGCCGGCACGGTCGCGGCAGCGTTGAGCAATCTCATGGTCCTGCTTGAGGTGGCGAACGGCGACTCCCCGTACTACATGGCGGTGTCGAGCCTTCTCACTGCAGGTTCCGCATGGGCCGTCTTCGCGGTGTGGCGGACACCGGTCAAGATCCCCGCTCCGAAGCGGCTGGCCATGGCGGTCATCGCCTCCACCGCATTCGCGATCGCCAACTTTGGCTACCAAAACCTCTATCAGCCATACCAGCACGGGGCCAGGCCAGTCATCAAGCTGGCCGTGGGGAAGCATGAATTGAGCATGGACGGAAAATCGTTCGCCGTGCCGGTCGACATCACGCTCGAAAACGACAGCGATGTGGGTTTCTACGTCATGGGCGCCGAGTTCCACGCCATGGGGCAAAAGGTGCCGGTGAGCACACATGACCGGCTCCGGCAGCAATGGCGGGACGATGCCAAGCGGTGGATTGACGCCCTGGAGAAAAACCCACTCTCCCGCAGGGAGACCCACCAGACCGGCGAGTTGCTGGCGGCGCAGCCATGGATGATCCCTGGAGGCTGGATCGAGGCAAGTGACTCGTTCGCCATTCGAACGGTTGTGCAGCTACCCATCGATACGCCGTACGACCAAGTGGCCTTTTACGCCAGCGCGAGCCTCGCACGCAAGGACCGGCTCAACCTGGATGCGATCCGATTGGACGATTATTCCTGGAGTGGCGCCAAAGTGCCCCAGTGGGTGAAGAAACAGAAGGCTTTCGACTCCCTCATCTACAGCGGCAGGGTGCACGAAAATAATTCGATCAACGAACATACGATGGACCCCCGTTTCGTCTCCATCTATTGGAAGTTCGGCACGCAGGGCGCACTCGTCCTCTCATCAATCACACGACGAGGCGAGGAAGATCGTATCCAGTCCGACGCGGAAAACCGCAAGGTGACGAACCGGTACGGCCTCGTCGATCCCGTGACGGGCCCGATCCAGCGATCGCTGTGGGACATCAAGAGCCATCGATGACCGCCGTTGCCGCACCGAGCGCGCGGGAGCGCGGGCGCAATCCCTCCAGCCACGCCACGAGGGCAAGGGAGCTGTTCATCCGATCCCAGGATTCCGCGTTCCCCACGCCGAGCTGTGCCTCCCTCACTGCCCGGCACAGCACCTCGATGTCGAACATCTCCGCGACCAGCGGATGCCTCGCGGAGCGACAGAGGTCGATGAGTTCGTCGCCGTGTGCCCGCAAGCCGCGGGCGTAGAGCTGGTCGAAGGGGATCTTGACCGTTCGGCCGCGGATCCGGGAGGGGAGCAGATCTGCCATGGCCTCGCGCAGAACCGCCTTCGGACGGCCCGGATGGAACGTGGCTTCAGCAGGGAAGTGGCACACCGTGGCGATGACCTCGCGGTCGAGAAAGGGGTGCGAGAGGAAGAATCCGTCCTGCCGTGCTCGCTGCCAGGACAGCGGGTCGGGAGCGGCAAGGTAGTTGGCCGCTTCGAAGAACGACTCTTCCGGCCTGCGTCCGAACACGAAGCGGCTCTCCGCGATGCTCGCCTCACGGTAGCCGTGGGCCCGCGCGAATCCGTATCGCAGCCAGCGGGGGCGGCCGAAGCGGCCGAGGCCACCCAGCACGGTCCCGCGGCGGTCGAGCGCAGCGATCCGTTCGGCTGCCAGTGGAAGGGCCGGCCGCACGACGTGGTCGTAGACGACGTCACGCACGCCGCGCTCGGTGCCTGCGGCCCAGCCGCGTGCCTGCTTCGTCATCTGCCGGAGCTGCCCTGTGCGGGCCAGTCTGTGGAGGTGAAGAGGGTTGGCGTCCGCGATCGGATCGGCCCCGCAACCGGTCATGAGAGTGTCGCAGCCGAGTTCCGCCGCCTTGCCGTGGAGCCTGCTCCAGAACGGGGCGCGAAAGGCGTGCGCATGGGGCTCGTCCGCGTCTCCCGCGTGGTGTTCGAAGTCGTCGAAGTCAGCCACGTCGCCGACATCCGCAATCACCGGGCGGGCTGCCGGTGCATGACGGCAGATCTCCTTCATTGCCTCGTCCAGGTACGGCTGCTCCCCGGCCAGCTCTCCTCCGTCGAAGCGCCCGGCGAGCAGGACGAGATCCCCACGACGGCCCTGTCCCGCGCCCAGCAGGCGGGCTGCGAGCAACGCGATGCTGGTGGAGTCGGTGCCGCCGGAGACGTGGCATGCCGTCCTTCTGCCCACTCGGCGCCCGACGGCCTTCTCCAGTACGAGGCGCAGGTCCTTCGCGGCCCCGCTGAGACGGAGCCCGTCTCCTGTCGATTTCCGCAGGTCGTGGGCCTCACCGACGCGTCTGCGCACCCGACCGCGCATCTGCCCGGTGATCGAAAGCTCCACCACCTCGCCGCCGAGGATCCGGTGCACACCGGAGAACGGGGTGAGTTCCGAGTGCGGTTGCGCCATGTTCCCCGTCAGGAACCGGCAGAAGTAGCTGCGTTCCAGCGCTTCGAAGTCGCCCAGACAGCGCGCCGACGTACTCACCGCGCTCACGCGCCCGCCGGACTCCCTGAAGAACAGGGGAATGCGCGCATGGTCGTCACGCATCAGCACAATGCGGTCGCGGCACACCAGGACAGCCGCATAGTCGCCGATCGGCAGACGTGGTGTGGCGCCCGGTCGGCCGACGTCGTCCAGGAGCCCGCGCGCGCCCGCCACACGGTCACGGACCGAGCCGACCCAGCCGACGACCACCGCAGTGCCGACCCGTGAGGAGACCGTGGTCACGAGTCCCTGCCGAGCCATGGCCTCGGCCGCCCGGAGCCTCGGTGCACCCTCGGCCCAATCAAGGCGGAGTGCTTGCACGTCACTGCCCGCCGCAACTGATCGAGAGAACCGGCGCGTACGCGTGCCCCCGCGGATCGGCATCAGGGATGCACACGCCCGCCGAAGAGCTCCAGGCATGCAAGGCGAACGGGTACTCGCGCACACCGACGTGAAGCACGGCGTTCAAGCCGCACCGCCGCAGAAGGACGAAGGCCGTCACGGCCTCGGTCTTGCAGTCGTCGTTCACGAACCAGCTTCTGTGACTGTGTGATCGCACTGCTCGTTTCAGCCGCGCCACCTCCTCCACTGAAGGGGCGTCCGCACGTGCGTACACCGGGGCCGCCAAGGAGAGGAGTCGAAGCACGCGCCCGAATCCCATGGTCCGGATCGACAGGTGCACTCCGCGCAGCCAGAGCCCGACCTCGACGTCCGAGTACGCCTTCCGGTGATCCGTCGCGCACCCGGCACGGATGAGATCCGTGACGAGTTCGGCGCGTTCCTCGGAGCTTCCCTCAACGAATTTCTGAACGTCCGTCGTCGTCATGCCGAGAAAACGGGTCCGCCGCCTCCAGTCGGCGATCAGGGCACCGCTGGACGTCCTGGTGACACGGCAATGCGGTGACAGAACCCGCGTAATGGCCACCAGGGTGTCGGTCTCTTCCACCACCGCGCATACTCCAAACTCGGTCTGCCGCACGGACTCTGCGGCAGGCCGAGTTCGACACGGTGGGCTGTATCAGGACTGATATCCGTGGCCGTCGTAGAGACCCCCACTGAAGCCTCGGATCAAACGGCCGTTGCCGAGAAGAAAAAGCCGATGCGGTTTACGGCGCCACAGCCTTCGGACAAACATCGTCTACCTCCGATATCGGGCAGTGTCGATCAAGTCCAGGCTACTCTGCGCCGAATGCCCCGCAACCGGGCTGCGCACACCGCGAAGCAGCTCTCGCGGCGGTCTGACCAGCAGGATTCACCTTGGCGCAGGCAGGTTGATCACGACATCACCCGGTCCACCTTTCGATGTCGATCAGTGGGGACGCCGGCCAGCCGACCACGCCCCGAGGCCGCAACCGTGGCGACATCCCGCCGGAGCGGCCGGACGGCGCAGCACGACAACCCCGGAGAGGGCCCGGCTCAGGCAGCCGCGCGCGCTTGGGGCGGTGGCGGGCAGTCGCGGCAGCGGCTCGTACCGGGACCGGAAGGCGCGGTCGCAGCCGTCGCAGGTCTGGAACGGATCCGGCCGTCTGACCGGCCGAAAACCCCTTCGCCGCCCGCGGATCGCGGGCGGCGAAGGGAACTGCGGGCCTGCTGCGCGGACTAGCCGAGCTTGGTCGCGTAGCCCGAGTAGAAGGTCTTGCCCGAGGTGTAGTCGGTGACCACGGCGCGGCACGAGCCGCGGACGCCGACCGGGAAGACGTAGCTGCGGGTCTGGTACGAGTCGATCCAGAAGGACCCCGGGTCGCCGTAGGTGTACCCGTTCGTGCACTCCAGGCTGAAGTCGACGTGGTGGGCGCCGCCGGCCTCCGGCTGCTTGTACCACTGGACGTCATAGCCGTTGGAGACCGTCCGGGCGCAGGCCGTGCCCTCGGTCCAGTGGCGGCACTGCCACGAGCCGCCGCACTGGCCGAGGACGCGAAGGCGACCGTGCCCCCGACGATGGTGAGGGCGGCGGCAGCGGCCGCACCTATCCGCTTCGCAATGTTCATTCAGATCTCTCCCCGTGAGTCGAACCCGATCTGGCGTTGCGATTCGAACGTATCAGCGAGCGCCGACATTCACCCGAACTCCACGCCGGGCACGGCAAGTCGGCCCGACTCAAGCAGCCTGGCACGCCTCGGGCGGGCAGTCGCGGCAGCGGCCTGGGTGCGGGGCACGGAAGGCGCGTTCGCAGCCGTCGCAGGTCTGGAAGGGGTCCGGCCGTCTGGCCGGCCTCGCCGCCGGGGCTTGTGGCAGGCGGGGCGGGAGCAGCGCCGTGAGGCGGTAGGCCAGTACGGAGGCGGGGCTGCGCATCGGCTCGGGGAGGTTCGCGGTCAGGGCCAGCCCGACCGCCTCCGGGTCCGCACCTCGGTCCAGCCAGGTCGATACGCCGGGTGCGAGGCGCTGCACGTCCCGCTCCGCCAGGAGCAGGCGCGGGTCGTAGCGGCGAAGGCCGGCGAGCAGATCGGCCGCGCCGGGGTGCAGTTGCCGTGGTTCGGGCGCAGGATCCGGCTCCGGCGCGGGCGAAGGCCCCCGCTCCGGCTCCGGCCCGGACCCCGGCCCCGGCCCCAGCCCCGGTGAGGGGTCGGCCTCCGGTGTCGGCACCGGCTCCCGGTCCCGGTCCCGGTCCCGGTCCCGGTCCGGGTCCGGGTCCGCGTCCGGGTCCGGGTCTGGCTCCGGGTCCGGTACGGGCTCCCGGTCCGGCGGAGGAGGCGGCCCGCCCGAGGTGGTCGCCGGCTTGTTGTACGAGTACGTGCGGGTTGCCACCCGGCCGGTGGGGAGTCGCTCGGTTCGGCGTTCCAGGTAGCCGTGGCGCTCCAGCTCCCGCAGGGCGGAGCCGATCCGGGCCTCCCCCTCCGTGAACCGCTCGGTGAGAGCCTTGATGCCGACCGGGGCGCCGTCAGGGAGCGACTGGATGTACGCCGCGACACCGATCGCCGTCGCCGACAGCTCGCGGTGCTGGAGCAGGTGGTTGCCGATCACGGTGTAGTGACTGGCGTGCCACGTGTTGACGTGGATGACACCGGATCGGGGGGTCCCGGCACGTACTCGGGACGAGGCGCGCGAAGGCGCGCTAGGGTGCTCAAGAGCCATGGGGAAGGTTGTGTCTTCCTGCTTGGTCAGGCCCTCGACCGGGATTGCAGTCCCGCCGGGGGCCGTCTCATGTCTGCTGTTGTCGGGGCGAGCATATGCCCGGCAACCGGCTCCAAATCCAGCCCAGTTGGCACAGTTCACCCGACCGAGCGACGAGGGCCGGTGGGGTTGGGTTGGTTGGTTCTTTCCCCCGGTTCTTTAGGTCTTTATGCGTCTAAGCACGCCGGATCGCGGCACCCCAGGACACGGCGGCGAGCGAGACCTCCGCCCACACCACCTTGCACGGAGCCGGCCCTTCCCTTACGCCCCAACGGTCCGCGAGCGCTTCGACCAGGACCAGACCCCGGCCCGTATCGCGGATCTCCGGGATGCGGTCACCCCTGGTGTCCGTCACCTCGATCAGCAGCGTTTCGGGGGTGACGGTGAGCGCGAGTTTGAAGTCCCGTCCGGGAACCCGGCCGTGGGTGATCGCGTTGGCGGAGAGCTCCGCGATGATCTGCCCGGGAACCTCCAAGGGCAGCCCCCAGGAGCGGAGTTGTTCGATGGCGAGCACGCGCCCGAGTCGAGCCCCGCGCGGGGTCGCGGACAGCTGGACGTGAAAGTCGACGAGTTGAGGAATCACGTCACTCAGCGTGGCCGTCGGTGCGTACCGTGGGAACCGACATCGCCTGTACGTCCCGCGTTTGTCCGGTGCTTGTCCAGTGCTGTCGCGGCTGTCCGGACCGACGCGACGGGTACGGGGCGCTGAGGACATCGGCTCGTCGGAAGTGGGCGCGCAATGAGCGTGGACAACAGTGACGGTACGGAAGAACCCGGCTGGGACGTAGACCCGGAGGACGAACAGGGCGTGGCGGTGCTCGCCGCGCTGGCCCGCCAGCTCAAGGCCTGGCGTGAGTCGGCCGGCATGCGGGCCGCCGAGTTCGGGGTGGCCATCCAGTACGGGGAGGACCTTGTTCGCAAGGTCGAGGCGGGCAAGCGGATCCCCCGCCCCGAGTACCTGGACAGGGCGGACGAGGTACTGAATGCAGGCGGCAAGATCTCCGCGATGAAGGCGGACCTGGAGCAAGTCCGCTACCCGAAGAAGATCCGCGACTTGAAGAAGAAGGAGGGCAAGGCGGTAGAGATCGGCGCGTACCAGAACCACAACATCCATGGCTTGTTGCAGACCGAGGAGTACGCGCGAGCGCTGCTCCGGACCTTGCGTCCCGCCTACACGTCGGACGAGCTGGAGCGGATGGTGTCCGGCCGGATGTCGCGGCAGTCGATCTTCCAGCGGTCCCCTGGCCCGGCCGTCAGTTTCGTCCAAGAAGAGGTCACGCTCCGCCGCCCCATCGGAGGCACAATGGTGCTGCGCCGACAACTCGAACACCTCTTGGAGGTCATCCAGTTGCCGAACATCGAGTTCCAGGTGATGCCGACCAACCGCGATGACCATGCCGGAATGGAAGGGCTGATCCAGCTGCTGAAGTTCGCCGACGGTTCTGCGGTGGGCCGAGCGGACGGAGTGTTCTACGGTCGCCCGGTCTCCGATCGCAAGCAGCTCCAGATCCTCGAGCTGCGCTATGGCATCATCCGAGCTCAGGCGCTCACGCCCCGAGAGTCGAGGGCCTTCATCGAGGAACTGCTGGGAGAAACATGATCCACCACCCCGAGCTGGACTGGTTCAAGAGCAGCTACAGCAGCAGCGACGGCAACGACTGTGTCGAGGTCGCCTGGTTCAAGAGCAGCTACAGCGACAGCAGTAACGGTAACGACTGCGTCGAGGTGGCCGCAGCCCCCGGCGCCGTCCTGGTCCGGGACTCCAAGGACATCCAGCGTGCCCACCTGACCGTCGGGCCCGACGCGTGGGCCGGGTTCGTGGCCCACGCGTCCGGCATCTGACGACGACCCTCAGGCGCGGGTGCAGACGTGCACCGACTCGCTGTGCCCGCTCTCGCTGTGGACGATCCGCAGCACGTTGTTCTTGTACGTCACCTTCAGCACCTGGCCGTCGCTCGTGTCCTTGTGGCCCGGGGGCTGCCAGGGGAAGGTGAGCGAGACGTTGTCCCCGACCTCCTTGGGCACGGTCAGGGCTTGGCCGCCGGTCAGCCTGCTCACGCCCTTGGGGGCCTCGTACACGTCGAGGACCAGGTGGCCGCCGCGGTGCAGCCAGCCTCCGTGCCAGGTGACCGGCTCGGGGCCGCTGGTCCAGGTGATGGTCCAGCCGGAGTTCCCGCCGCCGTCCGCGTTCACGGTGGCCTTCCCCTTCACCGTCTCGCCGTTCGGCGTGGTCGACTCCAGGTTCCAGTCGCCCTTGATGAAGGCGTCGAAGGCCCTGGTCACCACGCTGGAGGCGGTCGACGCCGGTGTCGGGGCTGCGGAGGATGCGGCCCCGCCACCGGCCGGTCCCGAGGCAGAGGCAGAGGCCTGTCCCGCGGTCGGAGCGGAGGGCGATGCGGCCGTGCCCCCAGCCGCCGGGGTCTTGTCCTTGCCGCCGCACGCCGCGACCAGCGTGGCGCCGACCCCGATCGCGAGGTAGCGCAGCGCGTTGCGCCGCCCGATCACCTGCGCCGCAGCGCGTATCTCTCGTACCGTCATCAGGCCCCCGTACACAGTCAGTTGATCAGCAGCGACCGACTATAGGGGAGCCCTCGCACATTCAGCCGTACGGCCCGATTCGGCCGGTGGGGGCCGGGTAGGGACCGGGCCGTCCATCCCCCATCGGCAGCCCCGGAGGCATCCGTGCCCGAAATGAACGGCCCCTACCAGGCCGGCACCCCCTGCTGGATCGACCTGATGGTCCCCGACCAGCAGGCCGCCCTCGACTTCTACCGCGACCTGTTCGGCTGGCAGGGGGAGGTCGGCCCGGCGGAGACCGGCGGCTACTCCGTCTGCACCCTCAAGGGCAAGCCGGTCGCCGGGATCATGCGCGCTTCCAACCCGGACGGGACCGTGCCGGACCCGATGCCGCCGACCGTCTGGACCACGTACCTGGCCACCGACGACGTCGACGCCACCCTCAAGGCGGTCACCGGCGCGGGTGGCGCGGTGATGATGCCCCGGATGGACGTCATGGACCTCGGGCGGATGGCCGTCATCACCGACCCGACCGGCGCCGCGGTCGGCCTCTGGCAGTACGGGACCTTCCCCGGCGCGGGCATCGTCAACGAGCACGGCGCGCTGATCTGGAACGAGCTGAACACCGGGGACACCGACGCCGCCGCCGCGTTCTACGCGGCCGTACTGCCACTCACCACGGTCCCGTCGCAGATGCCGGGCGCCGAGGGGTACACGGAGTTCAAGGTCGGCAGCCGCGCGGTCGGCGGGATGATGGACCTCTCCGCGCTGCCGGCCGGGGTCCCGCCACACTGGCAGCCCTACTTCCACGTCGACGACGTAGACAGCATCCAGGCGGCCGCGTTCCGGGCCGGCGGGAGCGTCATGGCCCCGGCGTTCGACATGGCGGCCGGCCGGATGGCGGTCCTCGCCGACCCCCAGGGCGGCACCTTCGCGGTGATCACCGCCACGGCGCCGGAGCAGCCCGCCTGAGCAGGGGCGGCCGTTGCCCCAGCCGTCACGGCCGGGGCAACGGGCCGTCACTTCCACTGCGTGGAACCATGCACTCCCCCTTCCGCGTCCCTCATGAACATGATCAGTCGAATCTGGTCATGTCCGGTTATCAACTACTCAGGGGACACATGTCGTTCGACGCGGAATGGGCTCAGCACAAGGCCGCCGTACTCGCGCAGCAGTCGCCCGCCATGCGCCTCAACCACGTGCCCGCCGAGGCGGGCGCCCCGGGCAGCCCGGCCGGGAGCCTCGTGGCCGGGGCGCAGTCCATCAACGGCAACGCCAACCTGCTGATCGAGATCGCCGCGCTCCTCCACGAGGGCCGGCCCGACGGCGACGCGAGCACCATGGCCCGCGCCCCGCGGGCCCACGCGGACGTCTCGGCGGAGGCCCTGCGCTTCGCCCGCTTCGCCGACGACCAGTTCAAGGACACGATCAACCTGTTCGCTGCCCTGGCCACCAAACTCAAGACCACCGGCACCAGCTTCGCCCAGGTGGACGACGGGACGGCCCGCAACTTCCTGGGCAACCTCCTCGACGGGGGCCAGTACGTGAAGCCGGAGTCCAAGTGAGCCTGAGTCACCGCAAGGACGTCGAGTTCCTGGAGGAGTGCAACCCGGCGCTGGTGGAGCGCAACGCCGCCGAGTTCAAGCGGCTGCGCGATCTGCTGGTGCAGGCCGAGGAGCCCGCCCGGCGCGCCGAGACCGGTACGCAGTGGCAGAGCGACGGCAGCCACACGTACACCGACCGCCTGTCGGAGGCCCGGCAGCTCGTGCTCCACATGGCCGAGGGGTACGACAAGGCGGCGAGCGCCCTGCACGCGTACGCGGCGGCCCTGACCACCGCCAAGTCGCACTACTCGAACGGCAAGCGCACCGAGCGCAAGCTCGCGGCGCTCATCGCCACGAAGGGCACGGCGATCACGCGCACCGCGCAGGAGGCGGAGCCGATGCGCCAGTGGGAGGACATGCGGGCGACGACCGGCGTCATGGACTTCTTCGCCGAGCTGACCATGGACGTGGACGACATCCGCGACGAGGCGAACCGGCTCCACGACGACGCGGGCGGCAGCTTCCACCAGGCCAAGACGGCCGAGCAGGAGGCGCGCAGCGTGTGCGTGCACGCGCTGAAGCAGGCGTACGAGCTGCTGCCGGAGTTCAAGGTGAAGAGCGGTGCCGGCGGTGGCGGCGGGGTCGACGTCTACGCGGCGATGGCCGACATCCGCCGCGAGGCGGCGGAGGCCCGTACCAACCCCCTGACGCACCTGCCGGGCAGCGGTCCGAAGAAGGAGATGACCGGCCCGTTCGGGAACGAGCCGGTCTCCCCCGAGCTGCGCGACATCCGGATGCGGGTGGCGGGGCTGCCGGAGGCGGACGACAACTACTGGGACCCGCCGCAGTCGGACGAGGGGCGGGCGGAGTGGATCCGCAACAACAAGGAGATCCTGCGGGCGGCCGCGCAGCGGGCGGGGCTGCCGGAGGAGATGGTCGCCGGCATCGCCTGGAAGGAGGTCGGCGGACAGCCGGGGATCTTCGACGACGGCGTGGACTTCTTCCGCCAGGCGGCGGACGCCCCGTGGGGGCTGAGCCCGGTCACGGCCGAGAACCTGCCGGACCGGGCGGGTGGCAAGCCGGACGAGACCTCCTTCGGCCCGATCGCGGTCCAGCTGCGGCGCGGCGCGGAGGTGCTCGGCTACGACCCGGAGAACCTCACGGACCAGCAGCGCAACGTGGTGAAGTCCGCGCTCCAGGACCCGAAGCAGAACGCCTTCATAGCCGCGGGCTTCCTTGCGCAGATCAAGGAGGAGACCGGCTACGCGAACGTCCCGGCCGACCAGCTGACCGAGGCCCAGATGCAGGAGATCGCCGCCCGCTACAACGGCGGCCCGTACTGGGAGTCGAAGAAGGCCCAGGACTACGGCGATGATTTCCGCAGCAACCTCGGCAACGTGAAGAAGGCCATGCAATGACGTACGGGAGCGGGCGCGAGAGCATCGACCTGCCCGAAGACCGGGGCTGCCTCCAGTGGGTGCTGGGGGTCCCCCTCGCCCTCATCTACCTGCCCGCGGTGTACATCTGCGTCCTCCTGCTGGTCGCCGACCCGATTGCGCCCGGGGACCAGCGCACGCGCGACGACGCCCACGCGATGGGCGCCGTAGCCCTGTGCATCAGCTTCGCCGGCCTGCTCCTCTCCCTCCTCCCGGTCTACCGCCGGACGATGAACCGCTGGTGGTACGCCGTCCCGCTGGTCCTCGCCACGCTCGCCTACTTCGCCGCGACAGCCCTGTGAACGCACCGCAGCCCCCGCCCGGACGGGGGCGGGGGCTGCGGGGCGGTGGGGACGGGTCAGGCGGGGACGGGGACCGCGGTGGGCTCGTCCAGCGGGGAGGACGAGGCGGCCTCGTAGGCCTTCTTGTCCAGGATTCCCTCGCGGGCCGCGACCACGACCGGGACCAGGGCCTGGCCGGCGACGTTCGTTGCCGTCCTCATCATGTCCAGGATCGGGTCGATCGCCATCAGCAGGCCGACGCCCTCCAGGGGCAGGCCCAGGGTGGAGAGGGTCAGCGTCAGCATGACCGTGGCGCCCGTCAGGCCGGCCGTGGCGGCCGAGCCGACGACCGAGACGAAGGCGATCAGCAGGTAGTCGGTGATCGTCAGCTGGACGTCGAAGATCTGCGCGATGAAGATCGCGGCGAGCGCCGGGTAGATCGCGGCGCAGCCGTCCATCTTCGTGGTGGCGCCGAACGGGACGGCGAAGGAGGCGTACTCCTTCGGGACGCCGAGGCGCTCGGTGACCTTCTGGGTGACCGGCATGGTGCCGACCGAGGAGCGGGAGACGAAGGCCAGCTGGATCGCGGGCCAGGCGCCCTTGAAGAACTGGATCGGGTTGACCTTGGCGACCGTCGCGAGGAGCAGCGGGTAGACGCCGAACATCACGAGCGCCGAGCCGACGTACACGTCGGCGGTGAAGGTCGCGTACTTGCCGATGAGTTCCCAGCCGTACGAGGCGATCGCGGTGCCGATCAGGCCGACGGTGCCGATCGGGGCGAGGCGGATGACCCACCACAGGGCCTTCTGGAGCAGCTCCAGGACCGATTCGGCGACGTTCAGGAGCGGCTGCGCCTTGTTGCCGAGCTGGAGGGCGGCGATACCGGCAACGGCGGCCAGGAAGACGATCTGAAGCACGTTCAGCTCGGTGAACGGCGTGATGACGTCCTTCGGGACGATGCCGGTCAGGAAGTCGAGCCAGGAGCCGGTGCGCTTGGGGAGCTTGCCGTCCTGCGGGGTGAGGCCGGTGCCGGCGCCCGGGTTGGTCAGCAGGCCGATCGCGAGGCCGATGCCGACCGCGATCAGCGAGGTGATCATGAACCAGAGCAGGGTGCGCGAGGCGAGGCGGGCGGCGTTGTTCACCTTCCGCAGGTTGGTGATGGACACCAGGATCGCGAAGAAGACGAGGGGGGCCACGGCCAGCTTCAGCAGCTGGACGAAGATGTCGCCGATCTGCTCGAGGGTCTTGGCGAGCCAGCTGACGTCCTGGCTGCGGGCGAGCCAGCCGAACAGGACACCGAGCACGAGGCCGGTGACGATCTGGGCCCAGAAGGGGAACTTGAAAGAGGCCTTGGCGGGGGCCTGAGGGGTCGCGGACACGGACACACTCCGGGGGTGATGCGCAAAGAAAGTGGGGAAGGAAGAACGGCGTGGACTCAGCGACAGCCACAACAGGCCGCGGACACGCGGCGGCAGAGGTCGACGTGCAGGCGCGCCACGAGCAGGACACCCGTGGTCATTTCATGCGCAACTGTGGTCAACATGTTTAACACGCTAACACTTTCCCTTTGAGGATCTCAAAGGTGCACTTTGAGACAGGGGTACCCCGAAAACGCCGAACCGCCCCAGCACGCAGGGAAGTTCCCGGTACTGGGGCGGTTCGGTGTGCTTTGGGCTGTGACGCAGCTAACGCGCGTGCGGGAACTTACGCGCGGGCGGCGTCGTCGGCCGCGTCCTCCTGGGAGCGGTTCGCGGCGAGCCGCTCCTTCGCGCCCGCGACGCGTCCGGAGATCTGCGTGGACATCTCGTCGCGCTGCTTGCGCAGGAGTACGAAGGACAGCGGCGCGGAGATCACGAGGGCGAGCAGTACGACCCAGGCGGGGTTGGCGTCGCCGAGGCCTGCGGGCACCCAGCCCACGTTGACCAGGACGGCGACCACGACGAGGCATCCGACGAAGATGCCCAGGCGCATCGCGGTGTAGCGGATCGTTGCGCTCGGCTTGAGGGACACGGTGACCCCTTCTCTCTCGTCGGTACGTCGGGTACGTCGGGTACGTCGTCGCGTGCCCGTCCAGCACGTGCCCGTCCAGTGAAGCACGACGCAGCCACGGACAAACCCTCCGGGGGTCAGTGCAGCGGCAGCAGCATCGTGATGTCGTCGCGGTCGTCGCCCGGGGCCACCCGGATGGCGTCCGGGACGCGGCCGACCTCCTTGTAGCCGCAGGCCGCGTAGAAGTGCTCCAGGCCCATACCGCCGCGGCAGCCGAGCCGGATCGCCTCGATGCCGTCGAACGAGCGCGCGGCGTCGGCGACGGCCTCCATCAGCGCCCGGCCGGCGCCCTGCCCCTGGAGGCCGGGGCTGACCATGACGGTGTAGGCCCAGACCCAGTGCGTCTGCAACCGGTGCGCGTTGAACGCGAGGACGGCGGCGGCCAGCACCCGCCCGTGCGCATCACGGCCGACGACCAGCCGGTGGCGCCCCTCGGCCATCGCAACGAGGTGCTTGACCAGCTCGGGCCGGATGTCCTCGGCGGTGACGGGCGGCACGAATCCGACCGCGCCGCCGGCATTGGAGACCTCGGTCCAGAGTTCGGCGACGCCGTCGCGCAGCGCGGGGTCGACGACCGGGTCGACCGTGAAAGTAAGGGCCATGCTGGCAGATTATCTATTACCAGTCGCCTCGGCAACGAAAGAGCGCGCCGACACGCGAAAGGCCCCGGTCCTCGTGGGACCGGGGCCGTTCGAGCAACGGAGCGCCTCAGACGCGCATCGCCTGCGGGGTCTCGCGCAGGGCCGCGTCCGGGCCGGGGTACTCGCGGATGATCTCGTAGCGCGTGTTCCGCTCGACCGGGCGGAAGCCCGCCTCGCGGATCAGCTCGAGCAGATCGTCACGGCCGAGCTTGTTCGGCGTGCCGTAGTTGTCCGCGTCGTGCGTGATCTTGTACTCGACGACCGAGCCGTCCATGTCGTCCGCGCCGTGCTGCAGCGCCAGCTGGGCGGTCTGCACGCCGTGCATCACCCAGAACACCTTGACGTGCGGCACGTTGTCGAACAGCAGTCGCGAGACGGCGAAGGTCTTCAGCGCCTCCGCGCCCGTCGCCATCGTCGTCCGCGCCTGGAGCTTGTTGCGGACCTTGCCGTCCTGCATGTCCACGAAGTCGTGCTGGTAGCGCAGCGGGATGAAGACCTGGAAGCCGCCGGTCTCGTCCTGGAGCTCGCGCAGCCGCAGCACGTGGTCCACGCGGTGGCGCGGCTCCTCGATGTGCCCGTAGAGCATGGTCGACGGGGTCTTGAGGCCCTTGGAGTGCGCGAGCCGGTGGATGCGCGACCAGTCCTCCCAGTGGGTGCGGTGGTCGACGATGTGCTGGCGGACCTCCCAGTCGAAGATCTCCGCGCCGCCGCCGGTCAGTGACTCCAGACCGGCCTCGATCAGCTCGTCCAGGATGTCGGAGGCCGACATCCCGGAGATCGTCTCGAAGTGGTGGATCTCGGTCGCCGTGAACGCCTTCAGCGAGACGTTCGGCAGCGCCTCCTTCAGCGCGGAGAGCGAGCGCGGGTAGTACCGCCACGGCAGGCTCGGGTGCAGGCCGTTGACGATGTGCAGCTCGGTGAGGTTCTCGTTCTCCATGGCCTTGGCCAGGCGCACGGCCTCCTCGATGCGCATCGTGTACGCGTCCTTCTCGCCCGGCTTGCGCTGGAACGAGCAGTAGGCGCACGACGCGGTGCACACGTTCGTCATGTTGAGGTGGCGGTTGACGTTGAAGTGGACGACGTCGCCGTTCTTGCGCATGCGCACCTCGTGGGCGAGGCCGCCCAGCCAGGCCAGGTCGTCGGACTCGTAGAGGGCGATGCCGTCCTCACGGGTCAGCCGCTCGCCGGAGCGGACCTTCTCCTCCAGCTCGCGCTTGAGCCCAGCGTCCATTCCGGTCATCCCGGTCGTCTCCTCTACGCGTCCCGTCCTGCCTGCAAACCGCCACCCACCGTACTCTTAGCGCTCCTCGGGCAGGTCCCCGACCCGGTTCTCCCACTTGGTGGAGAGCACGATGGTGGTACGGGTGCGGGAGACACCCTTGGTGCTGGAGAGCTTGCGGATGATCCGCTCCAGCCCGTCCACGTCGCCGGCCCGCACCTTGAGCATGTACGAGTCGTCGCCGGCGATGAACCAGCAGTCCTCGATCTCCGCCAGGTCGCGCAGCCGGCGGGCCACGTCCTCGTGGTCCGCGGCGTCGGAGAGGGAGATGCCGATCAACGCCGTGACGCCGAGGCCGAGCGAGGCCGCGTCGACGGTCGCGCGGTAGCCGGTGATCACGCCGGCCGACTCGAGCCGGTTGATCCGGTCGGTGACGCTGGGGCCGGAGAGGCCCACGAGCCGGCCCAGCTCCGCGTACGAGGCACGTCCGTTCTCCCGGAGTGCCTGGATGAGCTGCCTATCCACCGCGTCCATATACCTGGAGCCTTCCATTATTCGGCGATCCCGCAAGTTTACGTATAGAATCAAAGGCGCACAGGGTAAACACCCTGTGAATCTTTCAACAGATCGGCGATGATCTCGCTGATCTGACGACATCAGGAGTGGTTCACCGTGTACACGATCGAGATGGCCTACGCGCACATGCGACAGCTCCAGGAGCTGGCCAACCGATCCCGCACCGACCAGCCCGCCGCCGCGCACCGCGTCGACCGGACCCGCAAGCCGAGCACGGCGAAGAAGCGCTAGCCACTTCCCGGCCGGTCACTTCTCACCACCGCTTGCCTCCCGGGATCGGGACGTCCCCCAGCTCCGCTGGGAGGTACCCCCACCACCGAGCTCCCCCTCCCACCGGCGGTACAGCTTGTGCGGCACCCCTGCCGCATCAAGCACCCGCCCCGCGACGAAATCCACCAGGTCCTGGATGTGCGTCGCACCCGCATAGAACGCCGGAGAGGCGGGCAGCACCACTGCGCCCGCCTCGTCCAGCGCCACCAGATGCCGCAGCGTCTGCCCGTTCAGCGGGGTCTCCCGCACCGCGACCACCAGCCGGCGCCGCTCCTTGAGCGTCACGCTCGCGACGCGCTGGAGCAGGTCCTTCGACAGTCCGAGCGCCACCCCCGCCACACAGGCCGTGGACGCCGGCACGATCAGCATCCCCTTCACGGGGTACGAGCCCGAACTCGGCCCGGCGGCCAGGTCGCCGGCGCCCCAGTAGCGGACGTCGTCCAGTTCCGGCCGGGCGAAGGTCGCGGGCTTGCCGTCCGCCCCGTGCTCGAGCCAGGCGCCGAGATCGTCGCGCCAGTGCGCGTCGCGGAAGGCGATCCCGGTCTCGTCCAGCAGGGTCAGCCGCGAGGCCCGGCTGACCACCAGGTCCACGCTCTCCCCCGCCGCCAGCAGTCCGCGGATCACCGCGGCCGCGTACGGCGTCCCGGACGCCCCGGAAACCCCGACCACCCACGGGGTGCGCTTGCCGTCAGTCATAGCTCCGAGACTATCCGGCCACTGCAAAACGACGCTGAGTAAGGTGACCTGAGCGTCGACGGGTGGTCGGCGGGCAGGGGGATCAGGACATGGCCGAGATGCGCCTCGAAGAGTGGAGCCAGGCCGAACGGGCCAAGGCCGCCGGGAAGCTGATGCTGGGCTGGGTGGCCCTGCTGTGGCTGATCGAGGTGGTGGACCTGGCCACCGGGCACGCGCTGGACGCGTACGGGATCATCCCGCGCACCGCCGACGGACTGACCGGGATTCCCCTTTCGCCGTTCCTCCACTTCGGCTTCGACCATGTGGCGTCCAACAGCGTGCCGCTGCTCGTGCTCGGGTTCGTCGCCGCGTTGAGCGGGATTCGACGGTTCCTCGTGCTGTGCGCGGTGGTCGTGCTCGTGGACGGGCTCGGGGTGTGGCTGGTTTCCGCGTCGAACACCGTCACGGCCGGGGCCTCGGGGCTGGTCTTCGGCCTCTTCGGCTATCTGCTGGTCCGCGGGTTCGTGGAGCGGCGGGCGCTGGGGGTACTGGTCGGCGTTGCCATCGCCGCGTACTGGGGGACGGGGATCCTGACCGGCATCCTGCCGACGAACACCACGGTCAGCTGGCAGGGCCACCTCTTCGGCCTGCTGACGGGCGTCACCGCGGCTTTCCTGTTCGGCCGTCGGACCGCCCGGGGGTAGGGCCTACGGGGCGGTCGTGCCCGGGTCCACCGGCAAGGCCGAGGTGTCCACGGAGATCTTTCCGATGCCCGTCTCGACGAGGTGCGGCTTGAGCGGACTCACCACGATGGCGCCCTCGACGTTCTCCATCCGGTACCCGGGGAACATGTCCTCGAACCGGCTGAGCTGTGAGTGCAGGCGGTCGCTGTCCGAGACGGTCACGTCGGCCTCCCTGTCCATGCACTCGATGCTGGGCCGCACGCTACTCACGGGGGCGGACTCCGAACGACGAGTTCCCGCGGCGGCCACACCATCGAGTTACAGGGTCAGACCCCGGGCCACCAGGTCGGCCAGGGCGCAGACGAAGAGCGCCATGCCGATGAAGCCGTTCACCGTGAAGAAGGCACGGTTCAGGCGGGACAGGTCGTGCGGCTTCACGATCGTGTGCTCGTAGAGGAAGGCCCCGACCACGATCAGCAGGCCGAACCAGAACAGCGGGCCGGCATCGGTTGCCACGGCGTACCACGCCAGCAGGGCCGTCGTCACGACGTGCGCGCCGCGCGCGCCCCACAGGGCCGCCGGGACACCGAACCGCGCCGGGATGGACTTGACGCCGTCAGCGCGGTCCGCGGCCACGTCCTGGCAGGCGAAGATCAGGTCGAAACCGCCGATCCACACGCCCACCGCAAGGCCCAGGATCACCGCGTCCCAGGACCACTCGCCGGTGATCGCCAGCCACGCCCCGACCGGCCCCATCGCCTGGGCCAGGCCCAGGATGGCGTGCGGGAAGTTCGTGAACCGCTTGCCGTACGGGTACACCACCATCGGGATCACCGCGACCGGCGCCAGCGCCAGGCACAGCGGGTTCAGCAGCGCCGCCGACCCGAGGAACACGGCCAGCGCGATCCCGGCCCCGGTCCAGGCCGACCGTACGGACACGGCCCCCGTGACGAGCTCGCGCCCGGCGGTACGCGGATTGCGCGCGTCGATCTCCCGGTCGATGATCCGGTTCGCGGCCATCGCGAAGGTCCGCAGCCCCACCATGCAGACGGTGACGAGCAGCAGTTCGGCCCAGTGCATGGTCCGGTCGAGCCGGAACATCGCCGTCAGCGCCGCGATGTAGGCGAACGGCAGCGCGAAGACCGAGTGCTCGATCATCACGAGCCGCAGGAACGCCTTCACCTTGCCGGTCGGCTGCGGTGCCGGGCCCGGCCCGATCACCCCGTCGGCGGTCGTCATCATGCGAGGGCTCTCCGGAACTCTTCGAGGTCGGCCAGCAGTTCCGCCGCCGGGAGCGCGCCGAGCTCCAGGGTGTGGGGGGCGGCGGCGCCGTCCTCCTCGTCCTCGGGCGGGGTGACCCGGGCGGTGACCACCCAGTCGCCGCCCGTCGGGCGGGCTTCGAGGCTCAGGAAGTCGCCGGCCTCGACCGCGAACGGCTCGCCCGACGCCAAGGCGCCCTGGAGCTGCTCCGCGAAGCCGTCCGCCTCGGTGTCCCGCGCGCCGGGGAGCTCGAACTCGCCGTGGCCGGCACCGTCCTCGTACATCAACGCCCAGACGTCACCGGGTCCGGCGAACTCCTCGGGTGTGACGCCCGCCTGCTCGGCGGCCAGCCGGACGCCCGGGTCCGCCGGGTCGATCTTCGGGCGCAGCAGTGCCACGTAGACGTCGCCGGCGCCGAGGAAGAGCTCGGGACCTCCCACAACGATGGGGCTCACAGGCCGTACTCCTTCCAGCGGCGGTCCACCAGGGCCGCCGTCGCCGGGTCGGACTCCACCATGTCGGGCCAGCCGCCGTCGCGGGTGTAGCCCTCCTCGGGGAGCTTCTTCGTGGCGTCGATGCCCGCCTTGCCGCCCCAGAACTGCTGGTACGAGGCGTGGTCGAGGTGGTCGACCGGGCCCTCCACCACCGTGAGGTCGCGGGAGTAGTCCGTGTTGCCGAGCGCCCGCCAGGACACCTCGTGCAGGTCGTGGACGTCGCAGTCGGCGTCCACCACGATGATCAGCTTGGTCAGCGACATCATGTGCGCGCCCCAGATGGCGTGCATGACCTTCTGGGCGTGCTTCGGGTACTTCTTGTCGATCGAGACGATCGCGCAGTTGTGGAAGCCGCCCGACTCGGGCAGGTGGTAGTCCACGATGTCCGGCACGATGATCTTCAGGAGCGGGAGGAAGAAGCGCTCCGTGGCGCGGCCCAGCGGGCCGTCCTCCGTCGGCGGCCGGCCGACCACGATCGACTGGAGCAGCGGGCGCTTGCGCATCGTCACGCAGTCGATCTTCAGCGCGGGGAACGGCTCCTGCGGGGTGTAGAAACCGGTGTGGTCGCCGAAGGGGCCCTCCGGCAGCATCTCCCCGGGCTCCAGCCAGCCCTCGATGACGACTTCGGCGTTGGCCGGGACCTGGAGCGGGACGGTCTTGCAGTCGACCATCTCGATCCGCTTGCCCGCGACGAACCCGGCGAAGAGGTACTCGTCGATGTCGCCGGGCAGCGGCGCGGTCGACGCGTACGTCACGGCCGGCGGGCAGCCGAAGGCGATCGCGACCGGCAGCCGCTCGCCGCGCTTGGCGGCGACCGCGTAGTGGTTGCGGCTGTCCTTGTGGATCTGCCAGTGCATGCCGATGGTGCGCTTGTCGTGGCGCTGGAGGCGGTAGAGGCCGAGGTTGCGCACGCCCGTCTCGGGGTGCTTGGTGTGGGTGAGGCCGAGGTTGAAGAAGGACCCGCCGTCCTTGGGCCAGGTGAAGAGCGCCGGGAGCTGGTCCAGGTCGACGTCGTCGCCGGTGAGGACGACCTCCTGGACGGGGGCGGCGTCGCCCTTCACCTTCTTCGGCGGCACGTGCACCATCGAGCCGAGCTTGCCGAACGCCTCGCGGACCCCGATGAAGCCCTGCGGCAGCTCCGGCTTGAGCAGGCCGCCGATCTTCTCGCTGATCTCGCCGTACGACGTGAGGCCGAGGGCCTTCAGGAGGCGGCGGTCGGTCCCGAAGACGTTCATGGCCAGCGGCATCGCCGAGCCCTTGACGTTCTCGAAGAGGAGGGCGGGACCTCCCGCCTTGTTCACTCTGTCGACGATCTCCCCGACCTCGAGGTACGGGTCGACTTCGGCCTTGATGCGCTTGAGGTCGCCCTCCCGCTCCAGAGCCCGGAGCAGCGAGCGGAGATCGTCGTAAGCCATAGGGGCCAGTATCCGTCACCGACTAACCTGGGAGCGTCACCGGGGCCCGAGGCGGGTCCCCCGTCACTGCTGGGGAGTCGGTCCCACACCGTGCTGCGCTATCTGCCGTTCCTGCTGATCATCGCGCTGACCATCTACGCCTTCATCGACTGCCTGAACACCCCCGAGGAGGAGGTCAAGCACCTCCCCAAGGTGGTCTGGGTGATCATCATCCTGCTCTTCTCGATCGTCGGGCCGGTGGTGTGGCTGTTCGCGGGCAGGCAGCGGTCCGCGGTCGGCGGCGGCCGGGCGCGCCGGACGCAGTGGGTCGCGCCCGACGACAACCCGGAGTTCCTGCGGTCGCTCGGCGAGGAGCGCGACAAGAACAAGGACCGGGACGAGGACCGTGACACGAACCGGGACACGAACCGGGACACCGACAAGGACTGAGCGCCGCGGCGCCTCCGTGTGGCGCAGCGCACAATTGAACACGTTCAAGGCGACTGCAACAATGGGCGGATGCCGGAGAACTGCGGAGGGCCGCGGGTCGTCGACACGATCCTGCGCAATCTGCTCGCGTACGGGGTCGCCGTCGCCGCCCTGCTCGCCATGGCCGGCGGCAATCCGCACACCCACCACGCCGTCCCGGCCGTCTACGACGCGCGCAGCGACGAGATCGTCGGCACCTGGCGCTGCGTCGGGGGCACCGAGGTCGTCTTCCGGGGCGACGGGAGCGCCACCGTCACCCTCCTCGACGGGCAGGAGCGGGACTACGACCACGGCTGGCGGCTCTCCGGCTCCGGAACCTGGAAGCTGATCAGCCGGGAGCCCGCCGGCTGGAACTACGGCCAGCACGTCCGCCTCCACCTGCCCGCCCCCGCCTTCGCCGGGGCCAGGGGCGGCGCACCGGACCGGCAGGCCGCGCCCGCACGGTACAAGTGGACGTTCGAGCTGCGCCGCGACCACCGGCAGACCCTCGAGCTGTACTTCTTCCTCGGCGATCCCGGCGCGCGCAGCGCCTACGTCCTGGAGAAGGACGCGTAGGACGCGCGCAGCTCCGCCCAGCGGGCGTCGGTCCACCGGGACCAGTCCGCCGGATGGCCTTGCAGTGCGGATTCCAGCAGCTCGAAGTGGTGGTGCCAGCCGGCGAGGGAGTCGAGGCGGTCCTCGTCGGAGCCGGCCCGCTCGTTCAGGAAGCGGATCACGGTCGAGTCCGTCCCCACCGCCTCCAGGTGGAAGCGGATGCGGCCGTGCTCGCTCACCGTGTACTCCACGACCCGCTCGACGTCCCAGGCCGTGACGTGGCCCGAGACCGTCGTCCCGCCGTTCAGCCAGTGCAGCGTGACGACCCCGCCGAGCCTGCGCTCCAGGACGTCCGCCGCGGCCAGCCAGCCGCGCAGCCCGTCCGGTGTGGTCAGGGCGGGCCACACGGTCTCGTACGCACTCGGCACGTGGACCTCGAAGCGCAGCAGCCAGCGGTTCCCGCCGCGGCTCTCACTGGTGGCATGACTCACAGGTGCCATGCCACCAGCGTCCCACTCCCGCGGGTCAGACGCCTGCGTACGAGTGCTTGCCGCTGAGCAGGATGTTCACGCCGTAGTAGTTCCAGATCCAGCAGGCGAAGGCGAAGAGCGCGAGGTACGCGGCCTTGCGGCCCTTCCAGCCTGCGGTGGCGCGGGCGTGCAGGTAGCAGGCGTACGCCACCCAGGTCACGAAGGACCAGACCTCCTTGGGGTCCCAGCCCCAGTAGCGGCCCCAGGCGTCGCCCGCCCAGATCGCGCCCGCGACGATGGTGAAGGTCCACAGCGGGAACACGGCCGCGTTGATCCGGTACGAGAACTTGTCGAGCGAGGCGGCCGAGGGCAGCCGCTCCAGCACCGAGGAGCGGAAGCGGCCCGGCGTGCGGCCCTGCTCCAGGTGGCTCTCGTAGGAGTCGCGGAAGAGGTAGAGCACCGCGCCGGCCGCGCCGATGTAGAAGACCGCGCCGCAGAAGATCGCGGTGGAGACGTGGATCCACAGCCAGTACGAGTGCAGGGCCGGGACCAGCTGGTCGCTGTCGGTGTAGAGCCAGGTGGTGGCGATGCCGAGGTCCAGCAGGACGGTGGTGACCAGGATCAGGCCGAGCCAGCGGACGTTCTTCTTCAGCGCCAGGAGCAGCAGGTAGGCGCCGACGGCGACGGCGGAGAAGGTCACCGAGAACTCGTACATGTTGCCCCAGGGGGCCCGCTGCACGGACATCGCGCGGGTGACCACGCCGCCCGCCTCGATGAGGAAGCCGAGCGCGGTCAGCGAGACCGCGATCCGGCCGTACAGGTCGCCGTTCTCGGTGCCGCCGGCCGCGCCGGGGCCGTCCGGGACGTCGCGGGCGCCGGCGGCGGAGCGCGTGACGACCTTCGGCTTGTCGAGGACGGCCGTGCCCCCCTTGCCGCGCACCTGGACGGCGGGAGCGTCGGCGGCCCCGGCCTCGGCGGCCTTGGTGGCGGTCAGCGCGGCGGCCGTACGGCCCACCTTGCTGCGGCTGCCGAAGGTCCACTCGGCGATGTGGGCGAAGAAGGCGAGCATGTAGACCGCCATCGACGAATAGACCAGGTAGTTACTGATCTGAGCCAAATTCTCGTTGACTTCGGCTGCGAGCGGCGTCATCCGCGCTCCCCTTCAACAGTTTCCTTGACAGGTTGGTCGGGCGCCGTGGGCGCCTGCTGGTGGAGGGCGGCGGCGAGCTGTCCCAGCTCCTCCGGGAGCTTGGCCGACTCGCTGCGGCCGAGGCCCGCCATCTCGACGACGGTCACGCCGTCCTTGCCGGCCACCGCGCGCACCCAGACCCGGCGGCGCTGGATGAACAGCGACGCGGCCAGGCCGCCGATCGCGGCGATCGCGCCCGAGAGGGCGAGGCCGCTGCCCGGCTGCCGGGTGATCGAGAAGGTGGCCCAGCGCTCGACGCCCTCGAACTTCACGGTGCCCGCGCCGTTCGGCAGCTCCATCGCCTCGCCGGGCAGCAGCCGCTTCTTGAACAGCTGCCCGTCGGCGTCCTTGAACTCCTGCATCTTGGAGGTGTTCAGCTGGTACACGTTCTGCGGCAGGCCCGCGTCCACGCCCAGGCTGCCGTGGTAGGCGCTCAGCGCGAGGACGGGGAACTTCAGGTCCGGGAACTGGGAGAGCATCGTGCCCTTGCCCTCACCGGCGAAGGTCGGCACGAACATGGCGTTGAAGCCGAGCTGCTCCTTCTTGCCGTCCTTGTCGCTGTAGCCGTCCGGGACCTTCACGGCGCCGGAGGAGCTGAGGTTCGCGTCGAAGGGCAGCATCGGCACGGCGTCCTTGAAGACCACCTTGCCGGTCGGGTCGGTCACCGAGACGATCGGCGCGTAGCCGTGGCCGAGCAGGTAGACCTTGGAGCCGTCGACCTCCATGGGCTTGTTGACCTGGATCTCGCGCTTCTGCGGTGCGCCGTCCGCGCCGTCGCTGAAGGTGACGTACGCCTTGAAGTCGCGCGCGGTGCCCTTCTGCGGGCCGCTCTCCTCGTACGTGGCGTCGAATTTGTCGAGCGTGAAGGAGAAGGGCGCCAGGTCGTCGGGGCTGAAGAAGCTGCCGTACTTGAAGTCGTCGTACTGGGTCAGCGTGTTCGCGAAGCCCTTGCCGCGCAGCACGAGCTTGCCGCCCTCGGACTTGAACAGCTGGCCCCAGGCGAACGCGACCAGCATCACGATCAGGGCGATGTGGAAGACCAGGTTCCCGGCCTCGCGGAGGTAGCCCTTCTCGGCGGCGACGGAGGCCGCTGCGGCCTCGGTGCGAAAACGCCGCCCGCCGAGGACCGACTTCGCGTGTGCGAGCACCTCGTCGGGGGCCTTCTCCGTACGCCACGTCGCGTACGCGGGCAGCCGGTCCAGCCGCTTGGGGGCGCCGGGCGGGCGGCCGGTGAGCTGGCCGACGAACTGCCAGCTGCGCGGGACGATGCAGCCGATCAGCGAGATGAACAGCAGCAGGTAGATCGCGGAGAACCACACCGAGCTGTACACGTCGAAGAGCTGGAGCTTCTCGGCGAGCGGGACCCAGAAGGAGTGGTCCTTCTTCCACTGGGCCACCTTCATCGCGTCGACCTGGTTCTGCGGGACGAGCGAGCCCGGGATGGAGCCCAGGGAGAGCAGGAAGAGGAGGATCAGCGCCACCCGCATGGAGGTGAGCTGGCGCCAGAACCAGCGGATCCAGCCGATCACGCCGATGCCGACGGGGCCGCCGGTGTCCTCCGCGGGGGCGGTGGACAGCTGCGCGCCAGCGGCTTCCTCGGCCGCGTTCTCGCGGGCCTCGGCGGAATCCGCGGCTTCCTCGGACGGGTTCGGCGCCTCGGTGGACGCCTTGTCTGTCGTACTCATGTGTATGTAGTCCTCAGATCCCCACCGTGAAGCCTTGGGTCCAAATCCGCATGTCGTCGACGATGCTGGCCCACAAACCTGTGACGAGCAGCAGCCCGGTCAGGACCAGCATGCCGCCGCCGATCCGCATCACCCATGCATAGTGCTGCTTCACCCAGCCGAAAGCACCGAGCGCCTTGCGGAAGGCGATCGCGGCGAGGACGAAGGGCAGGCCCAGGCCCAGACAGTAGGCGACGGTCAGCAGCGCGCCCCGGCCGGCGCTCGCCTGGTCGAGGGAGAGCGTGCTGACCGCGGCGAGGGTCGGGCCCATGCAGGGGGTCCAGCCGACACCGAACAGGACTCCGAGCAGCGGCGCGCCGATCAGGCCCGCGGCCGGCTTCTTGTGGAAGCGGAACTCCCGCATCGTCAGGCCCGGGATCAGGCCCATGAAGAAGAGGCCGAGGACGATCACCAGACCGCCGAGGATCCGGGAAATGATCTCCCTGTTCGCCTGGAGCGTGCCGCCGAAGTACCCGAAGAGCGCGCCGGTGGAGACGAACACGGCCGTGAAGCCGGCGATGAACAGGCTCGCGCCGGCCAGCATCCGGCCGCGCCGCGCCTCGGCGAGGTCGGCCCCGCCGATGCCGGTGACGTACGAGAGGTAGCCGGGGACCAGCGGCAGCACGCAGGGCGAGAAGAACGAGACGAGTCCGGCGAGGACCGAGATGGGCAGCGCCAGCATCAGGGCCCCGTCGAGGACCGTCGTGTTCACGCCGGTCGGCTCGGCGGCCAGGGTGAGGAGCTCGGAGACCACGAGGTCACTGCTCCGCGAGGACGGGGTCGATCATGGAGCGCAGCTGCTGGTCGTTGATCGCGACGAGGGTGCGGGCGGCGATCCGGCCCTGCTTGTCGAGGACGATCGTGGAGGGGATGGCCTGCGGATTCAGGGTGCCCGCGGGGAAGCGGAGCATCAGCTTCCCGTCCGGGTCGTAGAGGCTCGGGTAGGTGATCCCGAAGTTCTCCTCGAACGCGATGGCGTTCTGCTTGCTGTTGTCGCGGGTGTTGATGCCGACGAAGGCGACGTCCTTGCCACCGTCGGCGAGCTCCTTGGACACCTTCGCGAAGTACTTGGCCTCGTTGCGGCACGGCGGGCACCAGGAGCCCCACACGTTGAGGACGACGACCTTGCCCTTGAGGCTGGTGACGTCGAGGGTCTTGCCGTCGACGGTCTCGCCGTCGAGCTTGGGTGCCTCGGTGCGCGAGCCCTGGGCGACGGTGGAGATGCCGGCGGCGCCGGTCACGTAGTTGCCGCCGGCGGAGCCGTTCGGCTTGCCGCCGTCGTCGCACGCCGACAGGGTCACGGCGCTCGCGAGGGTCACCGCGGTGAGCAGGAGAGCACGGCCAATTCTCATGTGAAAAGTTTCGCATGAGCGATTTGCGGATCTTTCCCGCCCCCCGGAGGTGTACCGAGCCGCTGGTCAGCCGGTCGGCCGGCCGGCTGATCCCGGCTGGTCAGGCGGCGGAGAGGTACGTGCCCCAGCCGCCGGCCGGCGACTGACCGGGGGCCAGCTCCTGGAGCCGGGCGAGCAGCTTGGGGTCCTGGACGTCGAGCCAGTCGGCGAACTGCCGGAAGGAGAGCAGCCGTACGTCCTTTTTGTCCGACATGCCCTTGAGGGCTTCCTCGACGGCGTCCATGTAGATGCCGCCGTTCCATTCCTCGAAGTGGTTGCCGATGAAGAGCGGTGCGCGGTTCGTCTCGTACGCGCGCCGGAAGCCGCCGAGGTAGGTGCTGGTGGCCTGGGTGCGCCAGGCGGGGTAGTTGGAGGGCATGCCCCGGGTGGTGTTCTTCGACTGGTTGGCGAGGATGTTGTAGTCCATCGACAGCACCTCGAAGGAGTGCCCGGGGAACGGCATGGACTGCAGCGGCAGGTCCCAGATGCCCGACTTCTTCCCCGGCCACACCTGGAGGCCGCCGGGCGAGGAGGCGTCGTAGCGCCAGCCCAGCTTCTGCGCGACCGGCAGCATGCTGTCCCGGCCGAGCAGGCAGGGGGTGCGGCCGCCGACCAGTTCCTTGCGGTAGTCGAAGGGCAGGGGCTCGAGGTCGGTGAAGCCCGTGTTGGTGCGCCAGTTGGTGACGAAGGACACGGCCTGGTCGATCTCGCTCTGCCAGTCGTCCGGGGTCCAGTGGGCCACGGAGCCGGAGCCGGCGCAGAAGTGGCCGTTGAAGTGGGTCCCGACCTCGTGGCCGTCGAGCCAGGCCTCGCGGACACACTTCAGGGTGCCCCGGACGTTCTCGTCCTTGAGGTAGCCGATGTCGGAGGCCCCGGCCGGGTTGTTCGGCGGCTTGTAGAGGTCCTTCTTCGACTCGGGCAGGAGGTAGATGCCGGAGAGGAAGAACGTCATGGCCGCGCCGTGGTCCTTGGCGAGCTTGAGGAAGCGCGGGAAGAGCCCGTTGCCGATCTCCCCCGCACCGTCCCAGCTGAACACCACGAACTGCGGCGGGGTCTCGCCCGGCTGGAGCGGTACGGGTTTGCCCGGCTGCCGGGGCTGCGGGCCGGAGTCTGCGGTGGAGCCGTCGCCGATCGGCCGGACCGCGGCCGCGGACCCGGACGGGCCTGAGCCGCCGGGGCCGGGACGGGCCGGGCGGTCGTCGGCGCCGCAGCCGACGACCCCGGCCGCCACCGCGGCTGCGCCGAGCCCGAGCAGTCCCCTTCGGGTGAAGTCGCGCGTCGCCCTGTTCATACCATTCATGAATAGTCACATAAACGGACTTTTCAATGAAGTCGAGGCTCCGCGCGGCGATTCGACAGGACTTGTATGAACTTTTAGGCGCCGAAGGCCTTCGACTTGCCCTTCACCGGCTTCGCCCCCGCAAGGAGATGCGCCGGGACCAGGTCCCGGGCCGGCTCGCTGTAGCCCACCGACACCAGCCGGTCGCCCTGGTACGTGAACGACGTGAGCGAGGCCAGCGTGCACTGCCGGCGCCGCGGGTCGTGCCACAGCCGGCGCTTCTCCGCGAAGCTGCGCACGATCCAGATCGGCAGCTGGTGGCTGACCGCCACCGCCTCATGGCCGCGGGCCGCGTCACGCGCCGCCTCGACGGCGCTCGTCATCCGGACGACCTGCTCCACGTACGGCTCGCCCCAGGACGGCTTGAACGGGTTCGTCAGGTGCTTCCAGTTGGCGGGCTTGCGCAGCGCGCCGTCCCCGACACCGAAGGTCTTGCCCTCGAAGACGTTCTCCGCCTCCAGCAGCCGCGCGTCCGTCGCCACGTCCAGGCCGTGGCCCTTGGCGACCGGCGCCGCCGTCTCCTGCGCCCGCTCCAGCGGGGAGGAGACCACGTACGTGATGTCACGGTTCTGCAGGTGCTCGGCGACGCGCTCGGCCATCTCCCGGCCCAGCTCGGAGAGGTGGTAGCCGGAACGGCGCCCGTAGAGCACCCCGTCCGGGTTGTGCACCTCTCCGTGCCGCATCAAGTGGACGACGGTGATCTCGCTGCTGCTCATGCGGTCCCCTCCGGGGTGGCCTGCGCGGCGGCGCGGGCGGCGGCGGGCAGCGCAGCCGCGATGCGCTCGACCGCCCGCTCGTCGTGGGCGGTGGAGACGAACCACGACTCGAAGGCCGACGGCGGCAGGTACACGCCCTGCGACAGCATCGAGTGGAAGAAGCCGTTGAAGCGGAAGGACTCCTGCTTCTTGGCGTCGTCGTAGTTCTTCACCTCGTCCTCGGTGAAGAAGACGGAGAACATGTTGGACGCGGTCTGCAGCCGGTGCGCGACGCCCTCCTTGGCGAGCGCGTCCGTGACCAGGCCCTGGATCTGCGCGGAGACCGCGTCGACCTTCTCGTACGCGGCCTCGTCGAGCAGCCGCAGCTGCGCGAGGCCGGCAGCGGTGGCGATCGGGTTACCGGAGAGCGTGCCCGCCTGGTAGACGGGGCCCGCCGGGGCCAGGTACCCCATCACGTCGGCGCGGCCGCCGAACGCCGCGGCCGGGAAGCCGCCGCCCATGACCTTGCCGAAGGTCATCAGGTCGGGCCTGACCCCGTCGACGCCGTACCAGCCGGCGCGGGAGGTACGGAAACCGGTCATCACCTCGTCGGAGATGTACAGCGCGCCGTTCTCCCGGCACAGGTCGGCGAGCCCCTGGTTGAACCCTTCGGCCGGGGTCACGACGCCCATGTTGCCGGGCGCGGCCTCGGTGATCACGCAGGCGATCTCGCCCGGGTGCGCGGCGAACGCCGCCCTTACCGCTTCCAGGTCGTTGTACGGCAGCACGATCGTGTCGCCGGCCTGCGCCCCCGTCACCCCGGGGGTGTCCGGCAGCGCGAAGGTCGCGAGCCCGGAACCGGCGGCGGCCAGCAGCGCGTCCACATGACCGTGGTAGCAGCCGGCGAACTTCACGACCTTGGCCCGGCCCGTGAAGCCACGCGCCAGCCGGATCGCCGACATGGTCGCCTCGGTGCCCGAGGACACCAGGCGGACCTGCTCGACGGGCTCGATGCGCTCGACGATCTCCTCGGCGAGCGCGACCTCGCCCTCACCGGGCGTGCCGAAGGAGGTGCCGCGGACGACGGCGGCCTGGATGGCCTCCACCACGGCCGGGTGGGCGTGGCCGAGAATCATCGGCCCCCACGAGCAGACCAGGTCGACGTACTCGCGGCCGTCGGCATCGGTCAGGTACGGACCGGTACCGGACACCATGAACCTGGGCGTTCCGCCCACGGCGCGGAAGGCGCGCACGGGAGAGTTCACGCCGCCAGGCGTCACGAGGGACGCGCGGTCAAAGAGAGTCTGCGAGACTTTGGCTTCATACGGGTACGGGTAGCTCACACCAGCCATGGTCTCATCAGGCCGCGACTGACTTGCGGACGGGCGTTTCACCGCGCCGCCCCTGGGGAGGTCACTGCCATGATGATCAGGCTGCGTGGCGGGGGCCGCGGGGCCGGGGCAGGCAAGACCAGTCGGGTGGAGATATGCAACGCGGTGGTGGACCGGGCGAGGGTACGGACGGCCTCGACCCGCAGCGCGCCCGCGAGGCGCGCGAAGCCCGCCGCCGCGGCAAGCACCGGCGCCGGGCAGCGGACGCGGCGGATCCGGTACCCGGGCCCCTCGAGCTCCCCGACGGCCTGCCCAAGGGCCGCGGCATGGGCGTGACGTACAAGTACTTCGGCGCGCCCGACGGCGCGACGGCGGCCCGGGTCCCGGTCACGATGCGGCCGGAGGAGCTCGGCGGCGACGAGCTCGGCATGGGCGGCCTGTTCACCAAGATCAAGCCGGAGACGGTGGCCGCGATGGTCCTGACCGGCATCGAGGGCATACCCCTGCACAAGGTGCCCCCGCTGGAGCTGGTCGTCCTCCACCCCGACTACGCGGTGGTCAAGCTCCCGATGACGGTGGTCGACCCGCTGCGCGGCATCGGCGAGGAGTCGGTCGGCGCCGCGGCGTTCATCTGGTCAACGGTCCCGGACCGCGGCGGCCCGCGCGACGCCTTCAACGTCTACCAGCTGCTCCACGAGTGGCAGGACTTCAGCCACCGCCTGCACGAGGCGGGCCACCAGCCGTACTGCCTGGTCTGGCCCTGACGGCTCCCCTTCGCCCGGTCAGCCGGCCGCGAGGGTCTTGAGGGCAAGCTCGCGCAGCGGGGTGATCCGGATGCGCGAGGCGGCGCCGTTGTGGACGGCGTTGGTGGCGATCACCACGTACCGGCCGGTGGCGGGAGCGAGGTGGAGACTCGTACCGGTGAATCCGTGGTGGTAGGCCACCGTCCCGCCCGCGCCGATGATCCAGCCCAGGCCGCGCTGCAGGCCCGGCTCGATCTCGGCCTGCGGGACGAGGCCGGCGCGGAACCACCGGCCCAGCGGGCTCCCGTCCCCGGCGAGCAGGTGCTCGGCGTACGTGGCGAGGTCGGCGGCCGGCGCGAAGACCCCGGCGTGGCCCGCGACGCCGCCCATGACCGCCGCGTTCCCGTCGTGGACGGCACCCCAGAGCCGGTCGTGGCCGTCCTGCCGCTCGGTCGGCGCGACCCGGGGCGACTGCTCGACGGGCCCGTACGCGGTGTCCTCCATGCCCAGCTCGGCCCACAGGACGGCGGCGAGCTCGTCCAGCGGCTGCCGGTGGACGTGGGCGAGCGCGAGGCCGAGGAGGATGTAGCCGCGGTTGATGTAGCGGTGGGTGCCCGGCAGGCTCTCCATGAGCTCACGGCAGATCAGCTCGTGCAGGGGCCGCTCGGTCAGGTCGCAGAGGTCGAGCCGGGTGGCGGCCTGCAGGCCGGAGGTGTGCGAGAGCAGCTGTCGCACGGTGGCCTCCGCGCTCGGCATCGGCCCGTCCATGACCGGCAGGAACTCCCGGACGGGGGTGTCGAGCTCGAGCAGGCCCGCATCGACGGCACGGCCGACGAGCGGCCAGGTGGCGGTGACCTTCGTCAGGGACGCGATGTCGTAGACGGTGTCCGCGTCGGGAGTGCCGGGGCCCGTGAACGGGGAGACGACGCCGGCCGACCGGACGGTGCGGTCCCCGGCCGCCGTACCGCAGACGACGACCCCGCCCGGGGTGGCGCCGTCGGCGACGATCTCACGCAGCGCGTCGTGCAGTCCGCTGGTCTCGGCGGTCGTGAACGGTACGGCCTGGTTCATCTGTGCCTCCGGCTCGGTGGTGGCCTCTGGTCTCCCCACCCAGCCTGGCCATGCCGCCGCGCGAGTGCCCGTAGCCGCGCCGGAGGCGGGCCGGGCTGGAGGCGGGCCGGGCTGGAGGCGGGCAGGGCTGGAGGCAGGCAGGCGGCGGGCTTCGGCTACGCGGCGGTCCGGGCCGCCGGCGGGATGTTCTGGTTGAGGCGGAACACGTTCCCCGGGTCCCACTCGCCCTTCAGCGCCCGCAGCCGGTCCAGCTTCCGCTCCCGCGCACCGTAGGCCTGGCTGATCCGCTGCTCGCCCTCGTCCATCAGGAAGTTCACGTACACACCCGCGTGGTACGGCTCCAGCGCGGACCAGAACTCCCGGACCCACCGGCACTCCTCGGCGAAGCCCTCCGCCGTCTTCCGGATCCCGTTGATGTTGAGCATGTGGCCCAGACCCCGCCCGCCGACCGCCGTGTCGTCCTCGCCGACCCGGGCCACCGCACCGCCCAGCTGGAACAGCGGGAACCCGCTCTGCGGAGAGGCGATCCGCGCCGCGTACTCGGCCATCGTCTCCACGGCCCCGTCGGCGAGCCGGTCGAGGCCGCAGCCCCGGAAGTAGTACCACCAGCCGTGCGGGAACGACGGGTCGAACATCGCCTGGTGCGCCAGGTACGGCTTGGGCCGGCACTGATCGAGCAGCGGCCGCCCGAACTCCCGCATCGGCCTCATCACTTCCTCACCGGCCTCCAGCTCCCCCACCCAGCAGCCGATCACCATCACCACGCGCCGGCCGTAGAGCTCCGGCGGGATCGCCGGCAGCGGCGGGACCTTGCGGTGGACCACGATCGTCGTCAGCTCGTCGGGCACCCCCGCGATCCACTCCCGGTAGCGGCCGAGCACCTGCGCCGAATCCTCCACCGGCCACATCACCGGCCCGGCGAGCACGGTCGGGCCGACCGGGTTCAGCCGGAACGTGAACTCCGTGACGATCCCGAAATTGCCGCCCGCCCCGCGCATCCCCCAGAACAGCTCCGGCTCGTGCGAGGCACTCGCCGTGACCCGGTCCCCGCCCGCGGTGACCAGGTCCACCGACAGCAGCTGGTCCACGCTCAGCCCGTACTTGCGGCTCAGCCAGCCGATCCCGCCGCCCAGGGTGAGCCCCGCGACCCCCGTGTGCGTCACGATCCCCGACGGCACCGCCAGCCCGAACGGCTGCGTCGCCGCGTCCAGCTCGCCCAGCAGCACCCCCGCCTGGACCCGGACCGTACGGGCCTCGGGGTCCACCCGGACCTCCTTCATCCCCGACAGGTCGATCACCACGCCGCCGTCGCAGACCGAATGCCCGGGGAAGCTGTGCCCGCCGCTGCGCACCGCGACCGGCGCACCCGTCTCCACCGCCCACTTCAGCGCCGCCACCACATCGGCCGAACCGGTGCAGGGGGCGATCAGGGCGGGATGCCGGTCGATCGAACCGTTCCAGATCCTCCGGCGCTCCTCGTACGGGGCGTCCCCGGCCCGCACCAGGCTCCCCCGGAAGGACCGCGCCAGCTCGTGGTACGCGGAGTCGTCCAGCCGGACCGGCACAGTCGAGGTACCCATGGGACACTCCCGGCGGCTCGTCGCCGCTCTCCCCCGAGTGTTCCACCGCGGTGCCGGGCAGGCCAGCCGTAGACCGCTTGCGCCCGCTGTTTGCGGAGGTCACCGCGCCGGGTCACGGTGGGCACATGGCCGCGCCCCCGCCACCGCCCCCCGCCGGCCCCAGCCTGATCCGGCACCTCGGCCCCAACTGGTACGCCGCCGTGATGGGGACCGCCAGCGCGCTGGGCCCGGCCTGGATCATCTCCCGGTCCCGCAAGGGCGCGGTGACCGCCGGGGAATGGGCCTCCGGCTGGGGCTGGGCCGTCGTGACCGCGCTCGCCGGCAGCACCGTCTCCGCCACCCAGGTCCTGATGCACATCGCGCCCCCGGACCCCGGCTACGCCGGCGCCCTGTTCGGCCTGCACCTCTACACCTGGGCCCTGATCACCTTCCTGGCCGCCGCGGTCGCCGCCGGAACCGCGCTGTTCCTGACCCCCCGGGCCCAGCCCCTCGACGCGGGCCTCGCCTCCCCCGCCCTGCGCCGGGCGGGCCCCGTCACCTCGGCGGTGCTGCTCGTCTTCGCCGCGAGCAACCTGGTCGCCTGCTTCTTCCTCCAGGGCTTCGCCTGGCAGATGCCGGGCGACCCCACCGGCTACGCCCTGTTCCACTGAGGCCCGGGCGCCCGGGCAGGCCGCCGGTCCCCCCGACCGGCGGCCCGCCCGGGCAGGCCGCCGTCAGGAGGCCGTCAGGACCAGGCGGCCGCGGGTGCCCGGCTCCGCCAGGCGGGCGTGGACCTTCACCGCGTCCGCCAGCGGAACCGTCTGCGAGACCCGCAGGGTCAGGGCGCCCGCGTCCACCAGACCCACCAGCTCCGCCAGGTGCGCGCCGTCCGCGGCGACCTCCTGCTCCACCACCCGGATCCCCCGCTCCGCGGCCGGGCCGGCGTGCGGCCGCAGGCCCACGTAGACCCCCCCGTCACGGATGAAGCCCAGCGCCGGCTCCCCCAGGACGGCCGCGTCCACGACCCCGTCCACCGGCTCGGCCGGAGCCGAGCCCCGCGAGACGAACGCCGTCGCGCCCAGCGACCGTACGAACTCCTCGTCCGACTCCCCCGCCAGGGCCGTCACCACCAACCCGGCGCGTACCGCGAGCTGCACCGCGAGCCCGCCGACCATCCCTGCGGCCCCGGTCACCAGCACCGAGGACCCCGGGGCCAGCCCCAGCAGCCCCACCGCCCGTGCGGCGGTCAGCCCGCTCAGCGGGAGCGCGGCCGCGGCCACGGCGTCCACGGTGACCGGCGCGGCCGCCACCGCCGAGGCGTCGAGCACCGCGTACTCCGCGTGCGTGCCCAGCGGCTTGACCGGCCCGTAGTGCAGACCGACCACCCGCTGCCCCGCCGACCAGCCGGTGACTTCGGCGCCGACCGCGTCGATCTCGCCCGCCACGTCCCAGCCGAGCCCGAGCCGCGTCCCGGCGCCGCCGAAGACACCGACGCGGACCGCACCGTCCACCGGGTTCACCCCGGCCGCCGCGACCCGGATCCGGACCTGGCCGGCCCCCGGCTGCGGGATCGGCACCCGCACGATCTCCACCTGCTCCGGCCCGCCGAAGGTGTTCACGACGGCCGCCTGCATGGTCCGTACGGTCTGCGCGTTCTCGCTCATGATGTCTCCCCTGTTCGGTTCGTTCGCTCGTTTCCTGCGTTCCACTGAGCACTAACCTAGGGAGAGGTACTCTCCTTTCGTAAGTACGTACTCGGAGGTGCGTACCCGACCCGGAAGTGGGGCACCCGATGGCCACCCGTACCGCCGCCGCCCGCCGCGAAGAGGCCCGTTACGCCTACGACGCGTTCCTCAAGGAGTGCCCCACCAGCCAGCTCCTCGCCCGCATCAGCGACAAATGGGTCGGCCTCATCGTCGCCGCCCTCGCCCAGGCCGAGGACAGCTCCATGCGCTACAGCGACCTCGGCCGCAAGATCCCGGGCGTCAGCCAGAAGATGCTCACCCAGACCCTGCGCTCCCTCGAACGCGACGGCCTCGTCACCCGCACCGTCACCCCCACCGTCCCCGTCCGCGTCGACTACCGCCTCACCGGACTCGGCAACAGCCTCGCCTGCCTCCTCACCTCCGTGAAGCAGTGGGCCGAGAACCACTTCGACGAGGTCGACGCCCACCGCACCTCCTACGACAGCTCCGCCGCCACCGCGTGATCCGGCCGCGTGATCCGGCCGCGTAATTCGGCCGCGCCGCCACGGCCCCGATGGCATGCTGACAGCGTGAACGGACCCGGCATTCAGCTCACCCTCGCCCCCGAACTACGCCTGTTCGCCCCGCCCAGCCGGCGGGCCGAACGCGTACCGACCGCCACCGACGGCGCCTCCAGCCTCGGGCACGTCGTGGAATCGGCAGGCGTCCCGCTCACCGAGGTCGGCCGGCTCCTCGTCGACGGCCACGAGGTGCCCGTCTCGTACGTGCCCAGCGCCGGCCAGTCCGTCGAGGTCTTCGGCGTCGAGCGCCCCCAGCACGTCCCCGGCGCCCCGCTGCGCTTCCTCCTCGACGTCCACCTCGGCACCCTCGCCCGCCGCCTGCGCCTGCTCGGCGTGGACGCCGCGTACGAGAACGAGGACATCGGCGACCCCGCCCTCGCCACCCGCTCCGCCGCCGAGCAGCGCGTCCTGCTCTCCCGCGACCGCGGACTGCTGCGCCGCCGCGAGCTCTTCGCCGGCGCGTACGTCTACAGCGACAACCCCGACGAGCAACTGCGCGACGTCCTCGGCCGGTTCGCCCCCGCGCTCGCCCCCTGGACCCGCTGCACCGCGTGCAACGGGCCCCTCCGCAGCGCCGACAAGGACAGCGTCGGCGACCGCCTCGAGAGCGGCACGCACCGCTCGTACGACGTCTTCGCCCAGTGCACGGCGTGCGAGCGCGTCTACTGGCGCGGCGCCCACCACGCCCGCCTGGAGCGGATCGTCAGCGAGGCCGTCGAGGAGTTCGGCGGCGTGGCCACCCCGTAGCCGGTCGGCCCCGCCCCCGGCTCAGAAGGCGTAGGCGTCGCCCGTGTCCAGCGCCAGCACCGCGTGCTGGTTGTTGGACAGGTCCCGGTCGGACGCCCCGCCGTTCCACCACGTGTCGATCCGGACCACGACCTCCGGCACCCGCTCCTTCAGCTCCAGCAGCAGCCCGATGTGCCGGCCCCGCCCGTGCAGCGGCAGCGCGCCCGTCTCGCACACCACCTCGCGCAGTCCGGCCCGCGCGCAGCCCTCCGCCAGCTCCTGCCGGTCCGCGAGCTCCGCCGACAGCCGGACCCGCAGCGTCGCGTTCGGCAGCGCGGCCGGCCCTTCGTTCTGCGGCACCACCCACACCCGCAGCCGCCCCTGCGACAGGGACACCCGCCCGTGGTACGCCAAGTCCGCTTCGGGTCCGCTCCACGCCTCGGCGCTCCCGGACATCCCCGGCACCCCGGGCACCCCGGGCACCCCGGAGACCCCGAGAACCAGCAAGCCCGCCACCACCACACTCCGTACGGCACCACGGCGCACCGCCACCACCTCCACGCGCGGAGGCTAGCCAGCACCGCCCCCGTCCGGTCGGACCATCACACGAACGAGGGCGAGCCCTCGCCCAACCGGCGGGCGGCGGCCCGGGCCCGCCTGCGTACGCTTCGAGCCATGCTGATCGCCCGCTCCGCCGCCCTGTTCGCCCTCGCCGCCCTTCTCGAGATCGGCGGCGCGTGGCTCGTCTGGCAGGGCGTCCGCGAGCACAAGGGCTGGGCCTGGATCGGCGCCGGCGTCATCGCCCTCGGCCTCTACGGCTTCGTCGCCACCCTCCAGCCCCAGGGCGACTTCGCCCGCGTCCTCGCCGCGTACGGCGGGGTCTTCGTCGCCGGCTCCCTCGTGTGGGGCATGGCCGCCGACGGCTACCGCCCCGACCGCTGGGACATCGCCGGCGCCCTCGTCTGCCTCGCCGGCATGGCGGTGATCATGTACGCCCCGCGCGGCCGCTGACCCCCGCCTATGCTGGCGGGTATTCGCCCGTACGAACGACCGAACGCCCGAGGAGCCCCGCACATGAGCACGGCCACCCGAACCGCCGTAGTCACCGGCGCGAGCAGCGGCATCGGCGCGGCCACCGCCCGGCAGCTCGCCGACGCCGGCTACCACGTCGTCCTCACGGCCCGCCGCAAGGACCGCATCGAGGCCCTCGCCGCGGAGCTCACGGCAGCCGGCCACTCCGCCGCGGCCCACGCCCTCGACGTCACCGACCGGCCCGCCGTCGACGCCTTCGCGGCCTCCCTCGACCGCTGCGACGTACTCGTCAACAACGCCGGCGGCGCCATCGGAGCCGAGCCCGTCGCCACCGGCGACCCCGCCGACTGGCGCACCATGTACGAGGTCAACGTCATCGGCACGCTCAACCTCACCCAGGCCCTCCTCCCCGCCCTCGTCGCCTCCGGCGACGGCACGGTCGTGGTCCTGTCCTCCACCGCCGGCCACTCCACGTACGAGGGCGGCGCCGGCTACGTCGCCGCCAAGAACGGCGCCCGCGTCCTGGCCGAGACCCTCCGCCTGGAGATCGTCGGCCAGCCCGTCCGCGTCATCGAGATCGCCCCGGGCATGGTGAAGACCGAGGAATTCGCCAAGACCCGCTTCCGCGGCGACGCGGAGAAGGCCGAGAAGGTCTACGCGGGCGTGGCGGCCCCCCTCACCGCCGACGACGTGGCCGACACCATCACCTGGGCCGTGACCCGCCCCAGCCACGTCAACATCGACCTCCTGGTGGTCCGCCCCCGTGCCCAGGCCTCGAACACCAAGGTCCACCGCGACCTCTAGACGATTCCCGCCGCTTTCAGATGCGGCATGAGGGCCGCCGGCTTCAACCCGGCGGCCTTCGCCGCACCCAGGGCCCGCACACCTCCACCCGTCGTCGATCGTGTTGAACACGGCCCTCTCCTGGGTCGGCACATGCGATACGACGGGCGGCAGCCCCACCCCGGCCTGCGCGGACCCAGCGGCCCCAAAGGCAAGCGACAGCGCCGCGAGCGCAGCGACGATCACACGAGCTCTCTACACGCCACACACCTTGGTCTAGGCCAACTTGGCCCGTCAATCCCCTTGTCGCAAGCGGGCGTTGACATGCAGCAACCTTCCATGGCCCGTATGGATGAATCCACGCGAATCGTCAACGCACGCCGCTACGCTCCGAAAGCGTGAGCCGTGAAGAGGAGGAAGCTATGGCCGTGATGCAACACGAGACCACGATCGCGGAAGCCGCCGATCGACTCTCCAAGGAGCTTCCCAGGCACCGAGTGGAGATTCTCCACGGGAGGCTCACCGCGACACCACCCGCCGACGGGGCGCACGCGCTCGCTCTGAGCTGGCTGATCGAGAAGTTCTACGAGGCCGGGGCCAAGAAGGCCGGCCTGCGCTACGTCCAGGGTGTCGGCATCTGGCTTCCCACCGGCCCTGACGACTACGCCATCCCGGACTTCGCACTCGTCAGCAAGGACTTCCTCGCCGTCAAGGGACGGAACAACTGCTACCCGCCCGACGTCTTCCGCCTCATCGTCGAGGTGACCTCCTCGAACTGGGCGGATGGCCTCGGATCCAAGGTCGATGCCTACGCCAAGGCCGACATCCCCTTCTACATCATCGCCGACCGCCGCCACGACGAGGTCGTGGTCTGCCGCGACCCGCGCAACGGCACCTACCGGCTCCGCACGTCCCATAAGCGGGGCGAGTCCATCACGGTCCCCGAGTACGTCGGGGTGTCACTCGATCTCCCCGTGGATCTCCTCCTCGACGGCGACGAGGACTGATCTCATGCGGAGGGGCCCGGACCGATCACGATCGGTCCGGGCCCCTCCACTCCCCCGACAGCTACGCCCGGGCCTCAGCCCTTCACGCAGATGACCTGCTTGAGCTTGGCCACGACCTCGACGAGGTCCGTCTGCTGGTCGATGACCTGCTCGATCGACTTATAGGCGCCCGGGATCTCGTCGACCACGCCCGAGTCCTTGCGGCACTCCACGCCCTTGGTCTGCTCCACCAGGTCGCGCGCCGAGAACTTCTTCTTCGCCGCCGTCCGGCTCATCTTCCGGCCCGCACCGTGCGAGGCAGAGTTGAACGACTTCTCGTTGCCGAGACCCTTCACGATGTACGAGCCCGTCCCCATGGACCCCGGGATGATCCCGTAGTCGCCGCTGCCGGCGCGGATCGCGCCCTTGCGGGTGACCAGCAGGTCCATGCCGTCGTACCGCTCCTGCGCCACGTAGTTGTGGTGGCAGCTGATCTCCCGGTCGAAGGAGACCTTCGCCTTGCGGAACTCCCGGCGGAGGACCTCCTTCGAGAGGCTCATCATCACGGCGCGGTTGAACTTCGCGTACTCCTGCGCCCAGAAGAGGTCGCTGCGGTACGCCTCCATCTCTGGCGTCGCAGCAAGGAAGACGGCGAGATCTCGGTCGACCAGCCCCTGGTTGTGCGAGAGCCCACGGGCCACGTTGATGTGGAAGTCGGCCAGTTCGTTGCCGATGTTCCGGGAGCCCGAGTGCAGCATGATCCACACCGAATCGGACATGTCGACGCAAAGTTCCCAAAAGTGATTTCCGGACCCTAGGGTTCCGGTTTGCCTCAGTGCCCGGTCCCGCCGGTATTTCACCGCATCAGCGATGTAGTCGAACCGCTGCCAGAAGTCCTCGTACCCCTCCACCGGGAACCCGTACAGCCGGTCCGGGTCCACCGGGTCGCGGTGCATGCCCGCACCCACCGGGATCGCCTGCTCGATCTTCGAGCGGAGCTTGGACAGGTCCCCCGGGAGGTCGTTCGCCGTCAGGGACGTCTTCACCGCCGACATGCCGCAGCCGATGTCCACGCCCACCGCCGCCGGGCACACCGCGTCCTTCATCGCGATCACCGAGCCGACCGTGGCGCCCTTGCCGTAGTGGACGTCCGGCATGACCGCCAGGCCCTTGATCCACGGAAGGGTGGCGACGTTGTGCAGCTGCTGCATCGCGCCGGCCTCGACCGACGCCGGGTCGGTCCACATCCGGATCGGGACCTTCGCTCCCGGTACCTCTACATACGACATACGGCTTCAATCCCCCGAGAAGCATAGAAAATTCATTATACGCAAAAAGCCTCGCTCTTAGCCCCAAACCAGACAGGAGACCGGCGCCAGCACCAGCGTGTGCGATAGACATTGTGTTCATCCGCGTCCAAAGCGCGGCAACGTATTTTCCTGACCGCCGGGCCGCCGGCCGGTCGAAGGGAGCCAGTGGACGTGCAGCGCAAGGCGGTACGGCGACGAGTCCTGCCGGGCATCGCGATGCTGACCGCACTCATGGCCGGTCTGACCGGCCTGACCGGGTGCACCAGCGGCAACGGCGTCGGGGACGAGACCGACTCCAAGGCGGGCGACAGCAGCCCCGCACCCGCACCGGCCGGCAAGTACCGCAGCCTGCCCGCGCCGTGCAGGGCCGCCGACGGCAAGCGCCTGAAGGCCATGCTCCCGGCCGCGGACAGCCTCACCGACGAGCAGCGCGCGCAGCTGTACGCCGGCGCCGCGGACACCTCGTACGACGGCGACCGGCACGTCGGCTGCCGCTGGACGGCGCAGACGCCCGAGGAGACGCGGCTGCTGTCGGTCGTCTTCGAGCGCGTCGTCTCGTACGACCGGACCACCATGAGCGACGACGACAAGGCGCGGCAGGTGTACGTGCGCCGGCTGACGGACGCGCACCTGCCCTTCCCCGGCCCCACACCGAGCCCCGGTACGAGTACGGGTACCAGCCCCGCCCCCAGCACCGCCCCCAGCGCCCCGCCGGCCGCAAGCGCTCCCCCGCCGGCCGGGCAGTCGCCGTCCCCCGGCGCCGGCAGCCCCTCCGCGCCGCCGCCCGAGCTCGGTTCCCGCGTCATCGAAGGGCTCGGGACCGAGGCGTTCCTCGAGGACAAGCTGAGCGCGGCCGGGGCCAGCGCGGCGCAGGCGCGGACCGTGCGGATTGTGTTCCGCACCTCGAATGTCATCGTCACCGTCGAGTACAGCGTGCAGCCCGCGCTGCCCGGTACGGTCCCGGCGAGCCCCGAAACCCAGGACAAGGCACGGCAGTTGGCGCAGGCTCTCGTCGAGCGTTTCAACGACTGAGAGGGCGACCGGGAGCGGGCGCGGGGGGCTCGGAGTGACGGCGCGCACAGCAGGCGCGCGCCGGGTCGGGCTACCGTTGCTCGGGTCCCGCGCCCGCGCCGCACCCGCACCACACCCGTACCGCGTCCGTACCGCGTCCACAGAACGCGCCTCACAACGTACTGAAGGAACCATGCACCGATCAGCCTCGCGCCTCACTCGCGTTCTCGCCTGCGCAGCCGTCCCGGTGATCCTCACCGTCGCCGGCTGTTCGTCCGACTCGGGCAAGGACTCGGGTTCGGGCGGCGACAAGAAGCCCGGCGCGTCCTCGTCCGCCAAGCCGAGCGGCAAGCCGTCGGCCGAGCTGGAGAAGGCGGCGTTCGCGACGCTGCCCGACCCGTGCAAGTCGATCCAGACGAAGACGGTCGAGACCCTCGTCCCCGAGGCGAAGGACAAGAACGGGACCGCGACCAAGTCGAACGACCTGACCTCCCGCGCCAGCTGCTCCTGGAACGGCCTGGACGAGGACGGTCTGAAGGGCTCGCAGTACCGCTGGCTGTCGATCTCCCTGGTCCGCTACGACTCGCACGCCTCGCTCGGCGGCGCGAACAAGCGCGCCGAGGAGCAGTTCAACAAGCAGGTCGAGACCGCGAAGACGGCCGAGGGCGCGCACGACGTGAAGGTCGAGCAGGCGGCCGGCATCGGCGACCAGGCGTCGTCGGTCGTGTACGGCGTGAAGAAGGACGTCGACTTCTTCAACACGACGATCGTGGCGCGCACGCAGAACATCGTGATCACGCTCGACTACAACGGTGCGGCGTACGAGGGTGCCGGCGCTCCGGATCAGGCCAAGCTGCTCGAGAACGCGATCGCGGCGGCGAAGGAGACGGTGGCCTCGGTCGGCACCGCCAACCAGCAGCAGAAGCAGCCTGAGCAGCAGGCTTCTCCCTCCGCGCAGTAGACGTCGGCGGATCCGGGCGGCTTGTCGGGCGCTTAACAGGAGGCTGACATTCAGTCACCTGTGCAGTCACCCGTACGCTGTGCCTGCCGTAGCTCGACAAGGGGAGGGGACCGCGGGTGGCCGCGATGCAGCTGACTCGTACGCACCGGATACTCATCGGCGTCGTGGTCGCAGGAGCCGTGGTCATCGCGGGGATAGGTTTCGCGGGCTCGTACGCCGCGGTCCGCGCGCTCGCCCTGCAGAAGGGGTTCGGGAGCTTCTCGCTGGTGTTCCCGATCGGCATCGACATGGGCATCTGTGTGCTGCTGGCGCTGGACCTGCTGCTGACGTGGATCCGGATCCCGTTCCCGCTGCTGCGCCAGACGGCGTGGCTGCTGACCGCGGCGACGATCGCGTTCAACGGCGCGGCGGCCTGGCCGGACCCGCTGGGTGTGGGCATGCACGCCGTGATCCCGATCCTGTTCGTGGTCACGGTGGAGGCGGCCCGGCACGCGGTGGGCCGGATCGCGGACATCACCGCGGACCGGCACATGGAGGGCGTGCGCATCACGCGGTGGCTGCTCTCCCCCCTCCCGACGTTCAAGCTGTGGCGCCGGATGAAGCTGTGGGAGCTGCGCTCCTACGAGCAGGCCGTCGGCATGGAGCAGGACCGGCTGATCTACCAGGCGCGGCTGCAGGCCCGGTACGGGCGGGCGTGGCGCCGCAAGGCGCCGGTGGAGGCGCTGATGCCGCTCCGGCTGGCGCGGATCGGCGTCCCCCTTTCCCAGACGGCCCCGGAGGGCCTGGCGGCGGCGGGCATCGACCCGATGCTGCTGCCTCCGGCGGCCGCGGCCATCGCGACGGGCGCGGCGGTATCGGCGTCATCGGCTCCGGCCTTGGAGGCGGGCTCGGGCGCGGCGGGTCCGGCGGGCTCGGGCGCGGCAGGCATACCGGGCCAGGCGGGCATCCCGGGCCAGGCGGCCACCGCCGGCCTGACGGGCGGGCCGGGCCTTGTCGGCGCGGCCGCCGGCGTCCCCGGCCCCGGCCAGCCGGGCCTGCCCGGCGGAGCCGTCGGCCCCGCGGGCCAGGCCGCGCCGCAGGCGCCGGCCTCCGCGTACGCCCCCGGGGCGGGTGGGGGAGCAGCCCCGCAGGGCCACACCCCGCCCCCCTACGCGGTCGACCCGACGGCCATGCCCGCCGCCCACGACAGCGCCTGGTTCGCCGCGCCGCTGGCCCCGCAGGCCGCGTACGAGGGCGGGTACAACCCCCAGTACGTCGAGGGCCTGGAGCCGACCCCGGTCATGCCCCCGACCGGCCCGGAGGAGTCGCAGGAGCAGCCCGGGCAGCAGGAGCTCCCGATCCCGGCGGCCCGTGCGGACGAGTCCGCCGGCGACCTCGGCGAGGTCGACGAGGTGAAGTTCGCGGAGGCCGCGTACGAGGTCTTCCGGGCGTACATCGACGAGTACTCCCAGTTCCCGAACCCGGAGCAGCTCGACATACACCTCTCGGACCGGCTCGGCATCGTGCACCCGCGCAGCGCCACCACGCTCAAGCGGCTGATGCCGGACCTGAAGCAGCGCTACCAGCGCGACCTCGAGAACGAGCACATCGCCTGACGGGCAGCACGCAGCAGGCAGCACGCACACACGCACGCGGAAGGGCCCGCACCCCGAGGGGGTGCGGGCCCTTCCGCATCTACATCATCTACATCTGCATCAGGCGGCGAGCAGCTTGCGCACCCGGTCCGCCCCGACCGCGAGCAGCAGCGTGGGCAGGCGCGGCCCGGTCTCCCGGGTCACGAGCAGGCGGTACAGCAGCGCGAAGAACGAGCGCTGTGCGACCTTGAGCTCGGGGGTGGGCTTGGCGTCGGGCTCCAGGCCCGCCATCACCTTCGGGACGCCGTAGACGAGCGTGGTGAGCCCGTCGAGCGACCAGTGCGAGTCCAGCCCGTCCACGAGCAGCCGCAGCGACTCGCGGCCCTCGTCGTCCAGCGAGGACAGCAGCTCGGTGTCGGGCTCCTCGCGTACGAGGGTCCGCTGGTCGGCCGGGACCTGGGTGGTGATCCAGTTCTCGGCGCGGTCCAGGCGCGGCCGTACCTCGTCGAGGGAGGTAAGGGGCTGCGACGGGTCCAGGTCGGCCAGGATGCGCAGGGTCTGCTCGTCGTGCCCGGCGGTGATGTCGACGACCGACGCCAGGGTCCGGTACGGGAGCGGGCGCGGGGTGCGCGGCAGCTCGTGCGAGGCGACGCGTACGGCGCGGGTGTGCGCGGCGGCGTCGGCCGGCAGCACGGAGCCGTCGGCGACCTTGGCCTCGAGCTTGTCCCACTCGTCGTAGAGCCGCTGGATCTCCTGGTCGAAGGCGATCTTGAAGGACTGGTTCGGCCTGCGGCGGGCGTACAGCCAGCGCAGCAGCTGCGGCTCCATGATCTTCAGCGCGTCGGCCGGGGTCGGGACCCCGCCCTTCGACGAAGACATCTTGGCCATGCCGCTGATGCCGACGAACGCGTACATCGGTCCGATCGGCTGCTCGCCGCCGAAGATGTGCACGACCTGGCCGCCGACCTGGAACGACGAGCCGGGCGAGGAGTGGTCGACGCCCGAGGGCTCGAAGATCACGCCCTCGAAGGCCCAGCGCATCGGCCAGTCGACCTTCCAGACCAGCTTGCCGCGGTTGAACTCGCTGAGCTTGACGGTCTCGGTGAACTCGTCCTCGGTGCAGACGTAGACCAGCTCGGTCGTCTCGTCGTTGTAGGACGTCACCTTGGTGAAGTCCTTGCCGCACCGGCCGCAGTACGGCTTGTACGGGAAGTACCCGCCCTCGGCGCTGCTGCCGTCGTCCTCGGCGGCCGCGCCGGAGCCCTCGGCGGCCTCCAGCTCGGCCTCGTCGACCTGCTTCTGCTGGGGCTTCTTGCCGCCCGGCTTCTGCTTCGTGCGGTACTGGTCCAGGACGGCGTCGATGTCGCCGCGGTGCTTCATCGCGAACAGGACCTGCTCGCGGTACGCGCCGGAGGTGTACTGCTCGGTCTGGCTGATCGGGTCGTACTCGACGCCCAGCTCGGCCAGGGCCTCGACCATGGCGGCCTTGAAGTGCTCGGCCCAGGTCGCGTACTCCGATCCGGCCGGGGCCGGGACGGAGGTCAGCGGCATGCCGATGTACCGGCCGTAGGTCTCGGGGTCGACGCCGGGGATGCCGGCCGGCACCTTGCGGTAGCGGTCGTAGTCGTCCCAGGACAGGACGTGCCGGACCTCGAAGCCGCGGCGGCGGATCTCGTCGGCGACCAGGTGCGGGGTCATGACCTCGCGGAGGTTGCCCAGGTGGATCGGGCCGGAGGGGGAGAGTCCGGACGCGACGACGACAGGTTTGCCGGGTGCTCGGCGCTCCGCCTCGGCGATGACCTCGTCCGCGAAACGGGAGACCCAGTCGGTCTCGGTGCTGCTCTGAGCCACGACACGTCCTTCTATCTCGAATGCTGGCTTCAGCCATTCTCCCAGACGGAACAGGCCGCTCCGGGGTTGCCTGCGGCCCTCCTTTATCCCGGGCACCGGACGGTCCTCGCGTGGGATACTCGGGGCTTGTCGGAACAACCAAGTGCACCTACACGCACCACGACCTCACAGGAACGGCAGCTCATGGCCTCGGTCCCTTCCCTCGCTTCTTCCGTCAATCAGCGCGTCGCGGACGCCCTCGCCTCGGCCCTGCCGGAGGCCGGTGGCGCCGACCCGCTGCTGCGACGAAGCGACCGGGCCGACTTCCAGGCCAACGGAATCCTGGCGCTCGCGAAGAAGGCGAAGGCCAACCCGCGCGAGCTCGCGACGACCGTGGTCGGGTCCATCCCCGCAGGCTCCGACGCCGACCTGATCAGCGAGATCGAGGTCTCGGGCCCCGGCTTCCTCAACATCACGGTCTCCGACCGGGCGATCATCGAGACCCTGGCGGCGCGCGCCGGCGACGACCGGCTCGGTGTCCCGTACGCGGCGAACGCGGGCACGACGGTGGTCGACTACGCGCAGCCGAACGTCGCGAAGGAGATGCACGTCGGCCACCTGCGGTCGGCGGTCATCGGCGCGGCGATGGTCGAGATCCTGGAGTTCACGGGCGAGAAGGTGGTCCGGCGCCACCACATCGGCGACTGGGGCACCCAGTTCGGCATGCTCATCCAGTACCTGATCGAGCACCCGCACGAGCTGGACCACAAGGCCGCGGGCGCGTCGGCGGAGGTCTCCGGCGAGGAGGCCATGTCCAACCTGAACCGCCTGTACAAGGCCTCGCGGGCGCTCTTCGACTCGGACGAGGAGTTCAAGACGCGGGCCCGGGCGCGGGTCGTCGACCTCCAGGCGGGCGAGGCGGAGACCCTCGCGATGTGGCAGCGGTTCGTCGACGAGTCGAAGATCTACTTCTACTCCGTCTTCGACAAGCTCGACATGGACATCCAGGACCCGGACGTCGTCGGCGAGTCCGGCTACAACGACATGCTGGTCGAGACGTGCAAGCTGCTGGAGGAGTCGGGCGTCGCCGTCCGCTCCAACGGCGCGCTGTGCGTGTTCTTCGACGAGTACAAGGGCCAGGACGGCAACCCGACCCCGCTGATCGTCCAGAAGTCCGACGGCGGCTTCGGCTACGCCGCGACCGACCTGTCGGCGATCCGGGACCGTGTCGGCAACCTGAAGGCGGACAGCCTCATCTACGTGGTGGACGCGCGGCAGTCGCTCCACTTCAAGATGGTCTTCGAGACGGCCCGCCGCGCCGGCTGGCTGAACGACGAGGTCAAGGCCGTGCAGCTGGCCTTCGGCACGGTCCTCGGCAAGGACGGCAAGCCGTTCAAGACCCGCGAGGGCGAGACGGTGCGGCTGGTCGACCTGCTGGACGAAGCGGTGGAGCGGGCGACCGCCGTGGTCCGGGAGAAGGACAAGGACCGTGGCCTGCTCACCGAGCGGGAGATCGTCGAGAACGGCCTCCAGGTCGGCATCGGCGCGGTCAAGTACGCGGACCTCTCCACCTCCGCCGCGCGCGACTACAAGTTCGACCTGGACCAGATGGTCTCGCTGACCGGTGACACGTCCGTGTACCTCCAGTACGCGTACGCCCGGATCCGGTCCATCCTGCGCAACGCGGGCGACCGTTCCCCGGTGGCCCACCCGGAGCTGGCGCTGGCGCCGGCCGAGCGGGCGCTGGGCCTGCACCTGGACGGCTTCGGCGAGCTGATCGCCGAGGCGGCCGCGGAGCACGCCCCGCACAAGCTGGCCGCGTACCTGTACCAGCTCGCCTCGCTGTACACGACGTTCTACACCGAGTGCCCGGTCGTGAAGCCGGAGCCGGAGCTCGTCGTCGGCGAGAACCGCCTGTTCCTGTGCGACCTGACCGCCCGGACGCTCACGAAGGGCATGTCCCTCCTGGGCATCCGCACGCCCGAGCGTCTCTGACCCTGTTGGCGGGGCACGCGGCTCCGTACGATCGGCCTTCCCGTCCTGACGGCAGGGGAGGCCGATCGTGAACGGTTCGCAGGGTTTACAGCTGGCGCGCGCCGCGCTGAGAGTGCTGACCGGCGCCGGGGGCGGTACCCCGGCACGGTCCGCGCTCGAGGCACGGTTGCGGGTCCACGTGGAGGACCGGCTGCGGAGCGGCGCGCTGGGTACGGCGGTACTGACGAAGCTGCGCGAGGAGCCGGGTGACGCGTCCACGGCCATCGCCGTGCCGGTACTGGCGGACGAGATCTCCCGCGACCCGGCGTTCGGGGACACCCTGAACGACCTGCTGGAACAGCTGCTGGGCGGACCGGCGGCCGTGGCGGCGTACGCGGTCCCCCCGCCGCCCACGACGCCCCCCGCCCCGCCGGGCGCATCCCCGGCTGCGGCCACGACGCCGGGGCCGACGCCGCCGCCGACCTCGCCGCCGACCTCGCCGCCGGCTTCGACTTCGACTTCGCTGGGGTCGATCGGGCTGGGTGCGATGACCGCGAACGCGATCCCCTTCCAGCCGCCCCCGCCGCCCCCGGCGCCGCCCATGCCCGTGGCGCCGCCGCAGCCTCAGGTGATCGTGATCCGGGAGACGCCGCCCCGGAAGCGGCGGACCCGGCGCGAACTCATCCGGTCGGTCTTCATGCTGGGACTGCCCCAGTGCCTGGGCTTCACGGCCGCCGCCTGGCTGGTCATCAGGTTCGAGCAGTCCTTGGCCATCAGCCCCATCCTCCTCGTCATGTGGCTCCTCTCGCTGCTCATGGCCCTCTTCGGCCTCATCCGCGGCTTCTCCCTGCTGCGCGGCCCGTTCAGCCTGCTGCTGACGGTGGGGATGGTGCTCGACCTGGTGATCCTGGGCGCCGAGATGACCATCGGAATCCAGCTTCTCGCGGGGCAGGGGGGCAAGATCTGATGTGACGCAGCACACAGGGAACGTTCTCCAAGTCCGCCTCCTCTTCCGAGTGTTGATTCTCGATACCCAGGGGGCACTCATGAGGGACGCATCGCGGCGCCGCACCGGAGCGGCACTCGCCGGGCTGCTGGCCGTGGACGGGCTGGCGCACCTGTACTGGGCCACCGGGCAGACCTGGCCCGCGGCGAGCGAGCGCGCCCTCTCCCTCGCCGTCCTCGGCACGGAGGTGTCCTTCGCCCCGCCCGTCGTGCTCCCGCTGGCGGCCCTCACCCTCACGGGTGCGGGGGCCGTCCTCGCGCACGCCCACGGCCGCGGCGGCCGGCCCACCCGCCTCGTGACCGCCGCGGTCGCGGCCGGGCTGGCCGTACGGGGCCTCGCGGGCCTGGGGTGGGCGGCCGGTCTCCTCGACAGCCCGGCCGGCCCCTTCCACCGGCTGAACCTGCTCCTCTACACGCCCGCCTGCCTCGGCTTCGGCTGGGCGGCCGCCCGGCTGGCCCGCGCCCGGTGACCCCCGCCGAACGCGACCGCGGCGTCGCCCTCGCCCGGGCCGCCCGCGCCGGCGACACCCTCGCGATGCACGACCTGCTCGAGCACCTCACCCCGTACATCGCCCGTATCTGCACCCCCATCGCCCTCGTGGACGGCCCGGACGCCTGCCAGGAGGCGCTGGTGGCGGTCTTCCGCGCCCTGCGGGCCCTGCGCGATCCGGAGACCCTGTACGGCTGGGTCCGCGCCATCGCGGTCCGCGAGGCGGTCCGTACCGCCCGCCGCGCGGCCCGCGCCCGCCCCGCCGAACTCGCCGACCTCCCCGGCCCCGGGGACCCCGAGCTCGCCGCCGACATCGACGACGTCCTGGCCCGCCTCTCGCCCGACCACCAGGCCGTCCTGGTGCTGCGGGACGTGGAGGGCCTCGACGAGGAGTCCGCGGCCGCCCTCCTCGGCGTCCCGCCCGGCACCGCCAAGTCCCGGCTGCACCGGGCCCGTACGAGCTTCCGAAGGGCATGGTCCGCATGACGTACGCACTCGACGAGGTGAACCGCCTGCGGATCATGGCGGCGGGAGTCCGGGGCGCCCGGATCGCCGAACGGGTCGTCCCCGCCCCCCTCGATGCCGTCTGGGCTGTGATGGGCGACCTGGAGGGCGAGTTCGGCCGCTTCCAGCCGGACATGCGCAGCGTCCGCGTCCTGCGGGTGGCCGGCGACCGGGTGGAGGCGCTGGCCCGCAGCAGGTACGGCTTCCGCGCCCACTTCCGGGGCGTCCTGCGCCCGGGCTGGTGCTGGCTGCAGAGCCGGTTCCTGATCATCGGCATGGCGGCCGCCCCCGACCCCGCGGGCGGCACCCGCGTGGCCCTGACGGGCGGCGTACGGGTCCCCGGGCGCGCGGCGATCGTCCCCTTCGGGGCGAAGCGCGAACTGGAGCTGGCGGCAGAGCGGTTGAAGGCCCGGGTCGGCGGCTCGTAGCGCGCCGGCCCGGGCCCGCGCCGCGGGATCAGGAAGGCCACCGGCAACGGTGTCAGCGCCGGAGCGCCTCGGCGGGCTGGATGCGGGCGGCCCGCCCGGCGGGGTAGAGCCCGGCCAGGACGCCGGTGATCAGGCCGAGGAGGGGCGCGGTCGCGACGGTCGCCGGGTGGACGACGGGCGTCCAGTCACGGATGACGGCGACGCCCACCACGGTCAGGGTGCCCAGGGAGGTGCCGACGAGCCCCCCGAGGGCACCCAGCGCACCCGATTCCGCGAGGAACTGGGCGGTGACGTGGCGTCCACGGGCTCCCAGGGCCCGGCGCAGGCCGATCTCCCCCGTCCGTTCCAGGACGGCGACCAGGGTGGTGTTCGCGATGCCGACCGCGCCGATCACCAGGCAGATCCCTGCCAGGACCAGGAAGAGCTGTTCGAGGTCGGAGGTGACACCGCTGCGCAGGGTGCGCGGGTCGGGGGGCGGTACGGCCTTGAGGTACTCGGGGTGGTCGGGGCGCAGCGCGGTGGGGGCGAGGCGGGCGACCTGCTGGGCGGCGCCGATGTCGGTGGCGATGAGCATGGTGGTGCCGGAGCCCTCGGGCGGCCCCCAGATGTCCTCCGCGGTGGTGCGGGGAACCATGACCGACAGGAGGAGGTCGGCCTTGCGCTCCACGTCGTCGATGATCCCGATCACGGTGAACGGCTCCGTGCCGATGAAGACGGCCGGACGGGTGTCCAGGGTGGTGATGCCGAGGCGGGCGGCCGTGCCCGAGCCGAGGACGGCCACGCGCTGCTTGGTGCGGGAGTGGTACTCGTCGTAGAGGCGGCCCTGGGCCATCCGCGGAACCGCGGCCTGCAGCGCGCCGGGGGAAGCCGCGACCACATCGGTGCGTTCGCCCCCGCCCTGGGCACCGCCGACCGGGGCGGCGCGGACGCCGCCAGCGTTGCTGTCGAAGCGGACGGTGTACAGGACACCCGCGTGCCGGACCCCGTTGAGACGCTCGACGCGGAGGTCGGCGTCCGCCGGGAAACCGGGCCCGGCGAAGTTGTTCTTCTCCCTGGCGATGTCCTCGACGCTCACCTCGGTGGCGGTGAGCAGGTTGAAGCGGCTGTCGATCTGGGACGAGGTGGTGGCGGTCAGCCCGAGGACGGCGACGAAGGTCCCGACGCCGAGCACGGTCCCGAGGGCGGTCAGCGCCGAGCGGGCCGGGCGCTGCAGTACCCCGGCGAAGGCCTCCCCGACGGTATCGCGCACGGTGAGCCGGGAGGGCTCGATCCGGACGGCGGCACGGGAGCGGCGCCGGCGGAGCGGGGGCGGCTTCATGGAGGGCAGCGTCATACGGGTGCCTGTTCGCGCAGTACGCCGTCGCGGATCGCGACGGTACGGCCGCCGTGCGCGGCGACCTCGTGGTCGTGGGTGATGACCAGCACGGTCATCCCGTCGGTGTGGAGCTCGTCCAGGAGGGCCAGCACGGTGCCGGCGTTGGCGGAGTCGAGGTTTCCGGTGGGTTCGTCGCACAGCAGCAGGGACGGCCGGGCGACCAGGGCACGGGCGATGGCCACCCGCTGGCGCTCACCGCCGGACAGACGGGAGGGCACCGCGGAGAGGCGGTGGCCGAGCCCGACCCGGGTGAGGGCTTCCCTGGCGCGGGCGGGGCGCTCCCGGCGCGGCACGCCGTTGTAGAACATGGCGAGGGCCACGTTCTCCAGGGCTGAGCGGTGGGGCAGCAGATGGAAGGACTGGAAGACGAATCCGATGCGGCGGCCGCGCAGGGCGGTCCGGTCGCTGTCGCCGAGTGCGCCGGTGTCGATGCCGTCGAGGAGGTACTGGCCCTCGGTGGGTGCGTCGAGCAGGCCGGCGATGTTGAGGAAGGTCGACTTGCCGGAGCCCGAGGGGCCGACGACCGTGACGAACTCGCCGCGCCGGATGGTGAGGTCACACGGTTTGAACGCGGCCACCGGAGGCGGGCCCGGGTAGGTCAGGCCCGCCTGCCGGAACTCGATGACGGGTGGTGCGGCCTCGGTCATGAGCCGCCGCCCTTGGAACCGCCGCTCTTGGAACCGCTTTCACCGCCGCTGCTCTTTCCCCCGGTCTTCCCGCCCGTCTGCTTGCCGGCGACGCCCGGATTGATGCCGGTGACCACCGAGTCGCCTTCCGCGAGAGCACCGTCCGTGGTGGGCCGGACCTCCACGTAGCCGTCGCCGGTGGTTCCGGGCCGGACCTCGACCCGGCGCTGGGTCCCCTTGCCGTCCACGACGGTGACGATGGTGCGGCCGTCGGCTCCGGCAGAGACGGCGGACACCGGGACGACCAGCGCGTTGCCGTCGGTCGCGGCCGCTTCCACGGTCAGCCGTACATCCTGGCCGACGAGCTTGGCGTCCAGCGGGGCGAGGGGCCGTACGAGCAACTCGTACCCGGCCGGTCCGCCGGGAGCGGGAGCCTGCTGGCCCTGGCCCTGGCTCTGGCCCTGGCCGCCGGTGGACCCGTTGCCCGGCGCGGGCGCGGACTGCGCGCTGTCCGCGACCGACTGCACCTCGGCGGCCGCCGTGACCCCGCTGACCTCGGAGAGAATCTCGACCTTCTGGCCGCCGCGGACCAGGCCCTTCTGGTGTTCCTGGAGCTGGCCGCGTACGACCAGCGCGCCTGCGGAGAGGGACATCGCGCTGCCGCTGACCGGGGAGCCGGGGCGGACGGCGACGGAGTCGGCGCGGGCGGGGAAGGACTCCAGGAAGACGACCTCGCCGGCCGGGAGCATGGGGCCGGACGCCGCGCGGGCCTCGGTGAGGCGCTCGCGGGCCTTGTTCAGGTCCTCCTGGGCGCGGGCCACCGTTCGGGCCCCGTCCTGACCGGAGCCCTTGCCGCTGCCGGAACTCCCGGAACCCTCCGAGCCCTTGGCACCCGAGCCGCTCGTGGCGCCCGTACTTCCCGTGCCCCCCGTGCTCCCCGTGCCCCCCGTGCTCCCCGTACCGCCCTTGGCAGCAGCGCGGGCGTCCTCCAGGGAGCGCTCGGCGGACGTGACCGCGTCCTCGGCAGCTTTCAGGGCCTCGCCGCGGTCGGCGAGAGCGGGCAGCGGGTCGTAGCCGATGGACTTGTAGAAGGCTGCCAGCGCCGTCTTGGTCCCGGCCCCGAACGTGCCCGCCTTGTCGGAGCCCGTGCCGTGGCCGAGGTCGGCGAGCGCCTTCTGGAGCTGCTTCACGTCGTCACCGGTGGCGCCCGGCTTCAGGTCCCGGTACACGGGCAGCCGGCCCGGCAGCGCGAAGACGGGGCGGCCGGACACCTCCAGCAGCACCTTGCCCGCCTCGACCTGATCGCCCTGACGGACTGAGACCTTGGTGACGACGGGGGCAGCCGTGCCCTCCCCGCCCGGGGCGGTCGGGGTGAACTGGACGGCCTGGGCCGAGGTGACCGTGCCGCGCAGGATGACGGTGTCCCGCAGTACGCGCTTCTCGACGCGTGCGATGAGTACGTCCAGGGGCGGCGGGCCGGCCTCCGCCGCGGTCTGCGCCGGCGACTTGATCACCAGCGAGGCGGCGACACCGGCGCCGGAAAGCAGGACCGCGCCCACCGCGACGGCCGCCACCCACGCACGGCGCCGGGACAGGCCCGCGGAGACCTCCGCGCCCTCGGGCTCCCCGGCCGTCATCCGGCGCTCTGCCCGGGGGTCGACGACTTGGGCCGGCCACCGCACTTCTGCAGGGCTGCCCAGCCCTCCGGCGATTCCTTCAGGCCGAGCTTTTCCATGTCGTGCTGGGCCGTCCGCGGATCGGGATCAGGAAAGTTCGCAACGCCGTTCGCCCGCATACAAGCCGTGAGCTCCTTCGCCTCGGCGAGCTGTTCGGGGGTCACCGGGGGTACCGACCGGCGGCTCTCGCAGGCGGTTTCGGCTTCCTTCACCTTGGCCGGATCCGCCTTGGCCGAATCCACGACCGGAATCTCGGAGTCCGTTTCCTTCATCGGCAGCCCCTTTTCCTTGAGGCACCGGAAAAAGTCGGCCTGCTTGGGGTCTACCGCCCCCTTGGACTGCCCGGACTGCGGAACGGAAGTGGAAGACGAAGGCGAAGGCGAAGCGGAATCCCCGCCCGAGCAGCCGGCCAGCAGGAATAGGCCGGACAACAAAGCTGGGGCGGCCACGGATCGGACCCGTCGAAATGGCACAGCAGGCCTCCTGAGGCATCTTGTATCGACGACACCCTAGGCGAAAAGAAAGATCATGCCCCTGTACTCAGGGACAGTTGTGAAGGTCGGCCATGGCGTGATCCACTCCTCAACGGTTCGAAACCCGGCCCGACGGCCGAAATCTCGACCAGGAAAATCCGCAATGATTCGGAAAGAGATGGCTGATGAAGCTTCGTAATTCCCTCCGCTCCCTCGCGGCCGCCGGCCTGATCCTCGGCGCCATCGGCGTCAGCGCCGGTTCGGCCTCGGCCGCCGCCAAGGACGGCTGGCTCACCTCCGGGGAGCTGGGCCTGTTCTGCTACTCCAACCAGGGGAACTCGGTCTTCGACCTCTACAGCTACGACTCGAACTTCGCGGACGACTACTTCAAGGGCTCGCAGAGCTGCGCCGGTCACACCACGAACGACTACACGGAGTCCTTCTCCAACCAGGACGCGTACGTCTGGGACGTCTACACCGACTGGAACGGCCAGGGCAGCGGCGGCTACATCGGCGTCGGCTCCCGGGACAACTTCAGCTCGACGTTCTTCAACAAGGTCTCCTCGGCCTACCCCCGCTAGGCACATCCGCCTGACCCCACACGCAGAAACGGCAGCTCCGCCCGTAATCGCCGGGCGGAGCTGCCGCTTCGCGCATCCTAGCCTTCCCCGCATCGGAGCCACCATGTTCTCGCCGCGTTCACCCCGTCCCGTTCTGACGGCTTCCGCAGCCGTACTGGCACTCCTGCTGACCGGGTGCTCGCAGTCGGACGGCGGCGACTCCGACAAGGAACCCGCGATCGGCGACGTACCTACGCTGCTCGAGAGCCGGAACCTCACCTTCCCGATAACCCCCTACATCGCGGACGACCGGCAACTCGGGCTCCTCAACGAGGCGCAGGACGTCCTCGTCGACCAGTGCATGCAGCGCTACGGATTCCGCTACCAGATGCGGCGGAAGGCCGACTCGGCAGTCAAGCGCGACTACAACCGGAGGTACGGGCTCTCCGACCCCGCCGAGGCAGCCCGGCTCGGCTACGACAACCCTCAGGTCTCCCAGGCCCAGAGGCCCCCGCAGCAGCCCCTCGGGCCGAACGAGAAGCTGGTGCTGTACGGGCTGGAGGTGGACCCGTCCCTGCCGGTTCCCAAGAGCCAGGAGGAGGCCGAGAAGTCCGATGTGGCGACCACGGTCGTCGGCGGGCAGAAAGTGCCGGCGGGCGGCTGCCTGCGCGAAAGCTCCCTGAAACTCTGGACGCCCACCAAGGAGACAGTGGGCTCCATGGTCGCGCAGGGCTTCGGCATGGACTCCTTTGCGCGCTCCCGAAAGGACAGCCGGGTCGTCAAGACGATCAAGTCCTGGAGCGAGTGCATGGCGAAGCACGGACACAGCATCGACAACCCGATGGATCAACCGCCCGGCATCAACGACTCCAACATCAGCAGCCCGCAGGCGATCACCCTTGCCAAGCAGGACGTCGAGTGCAAGAAGGAGACCAACCTGGTGGGCACCTGGTACACGGTGGAAATCGCCTACCAGAAGCGGCTGATCGAGCAGAACGCCGAGACCCTGGACCGGGCGAAGAAGCAGCTCGACGAACGCATGAAGCTCGCCGCCTCCCTGATCGCCGGCTCCTGACCCATGGGGAAGCGAGCGGCCCTGCCGCCCCGCGCCGAGGCACGGCTCCGCAGGCGGAAACGGACCCTGGCCGCCACCGCCGTGGCGGCGGTGGGCTGCGCCGGGGCCGCGACTGCCCTCGTGCTCCTGCCGTCACCGTCCGAACCGCCGGCCCGGGCGGCTCCGGGCAGCAGCCCGGCGCCGGCACCCACGGCCTCTCCGTCGCCGCCCGCCCCACCGTCGCCGCCGCCGTCACCTTCGCCGTCCCCGTCTCCCTCCCCCTCCCCTTCTCCCTCGGCGTCCCCCGGCACCGCCGTACCGGACGCGGGACCGGGCACCTTCACCGTCGCGGCGGCCGAGGGCAAGGCGTACGGGCAGGGCCGGATCCGCCGCTACCGGGTGGAGATCGAGGACGGGATCCGGCTGCCCGGGCCCCAGACCGCGCGGGAGGTGGCCGACATCCTCGGGAATCCGCGCGGCTGGACGAGAAACAAGGCCTACGGATTCCAGCTCGTCTCCTCGGGACCCGTCGACTTCACGATCAAGGTGGCCACGCCCGCGACCACCGACCGGCTGTGCGACGTGACCACGCCGGAGAGCCGCGGCAACGTGAACTGCCGGACGGGGCACACCGTCGTGGTCAACCTGAAGCGCTGGGCGCAGGGATCCCCGCAGTTCGACGGGCCGATCCAGGAGTACCGGGCCCTCATCGTCAACCATGAGGTCGGCCATGAAATAGGCCGCGGGCATGAGAGCTGTGCCGGGCCGGGCGCGCTCGCGCCCGCGATGATGCAGCAGATCAAGGGGCTGGACGGCTGCCTGCCCAACGCATGGCCGTACGACGCCGCCGGGCAATACGTGGAAGGGCCGCCCGTGCCGTGAGGAACCGCCTCGGAGATGCGCCTCGTAAACAGCGGTCAGACATGCCCGACAGGGCAGCTGGCAATGCGGTGGTGCACGGCGAGTAAACACGTCTGGACTCGGGACAGGCCACCCAGTTTGCCGCGCATGTTCTCCAGATGGAATTTCACCGTGCGGACGGTCATCCCGAGCCTTTTTCCGAGCTCTTCGTTCGACGGACCGCAGGTCATTTCCTTGAACATCTCAAGTTCCCGGTCGGTAAGATCCGGGATCCGGAGAAATCCTTGACGGATCCATTCCGTTTCCTTGTCCCACTGCTCGGGTTCACCGAGTTTACAGTAGGGGCAGTACGGACTCGCTGAGGGTCTCACGCATTCCTGCCTGTAGCAGTTAAGAAGGTGCGGCGAAATCGGAACACCGCCCCTAATCTTAACTTTCCGGCACAGGTCAGCGTATCGGCCGTTTAACCAACTACTGATCAGTTGTCACCATCGCTTCCTCCGAAGGAAGCCTTTCCGTCACCGATCAGAGGAAGCCGGACACCGGATATCGGAATCGGCACGACGCTGCGCCGCGGCCTTACGGCGTGGCCTGCTCATCGCCGCCGGTCTGCCGGATCCGGCTGTTGTCCCGGGCCGTGGCCTCCTGGTCGACCGGCCCGGCAGGGGCGGCCCCGCCCGCCTGGCTGATCTGCGACGTGCCCGACGCCTCGGCCTTCTGCCGTACAGAGCGTTCCGGCGTCACGGGGGCCGCGACGGGCACGGTGGGCGGCACGGGCGCCATACCGGCCCACCAGCCGCCGGCCAGCCCGACGGCCGCGGTCATGGCCCCGGCGAACCCGGCCGCGACGGCCACGGCATCGGAATCCTTCACGGGCAGCCAGCCGAACGGATCCACCTGGGCGAGCTTGAAGCAGACGAAGAAGACGACAGCCGAACCCACGAGCACGACAACCCACCGCAACGGACGCGACATTGGGCCCCCTCCAGCCAATGAACCGAACCTCTGAAGCTAGCAGCGATACCCGTCGGGCACCTGCAACAGCGCCACGAACACCCACACCATCACCGTTGCCCCGGCCAGGCCACCGAACAACCCGGCCGCCGGGTTGTTCCGCCCGACGTACCCGACGAGCACCCCCCACCATGCCGTCGCGAACAGCGCCAGCAGCGCGCCGTAGAAGAGGAGGGCGAGGCCGTTGGCCGCCCCGTTGACCCCGACGCCGCAGGCCCGCCACGCGGCATTCAGCAGCACCGCCCCGAGCACCCCCGTGCCCACTCCGGCCGGCGGGGCGATCAGACAGCCCACCCGTCCGCGCATCATCCGGCGCTCCTGATCCGACACGTGAGCACGTCCCCCAACTGCGCATGTCAGCAAGGCCCGTTCGGCACTCGCACCCCACCACCTTGCCAGGCCGAAGCGCGCCCACACCCCGGAGACCGGCCACCCGGCCCTGCCACGGTCGTCCCCGGCCTCCTCGGATGCACGTGAGGGACTCGAAAGTCCCTCACGGCCCTTCTCTCGCCCTCGCTCCCACCGCGTGGCCGCAGCTCACTCACTGGTTCAGCGGATAGGAGTGCCGGCCCGTCACCTCATCGATCTCCGAGTGGGCCTTCTGCAACATCTGGGAAGCGAGATCCATGAGCGCGCGAGCGCCGGCGATCTCTTCCCCGACCCGCAGCTGCTCCGGGTCGGAGGGGTGACGCATGGCGTAGCCGTGCGCCCTCATCTCGGAGCCGTCGCCGAGTCTGACCATGGCCGCCGCACTGGTGCGGTGGCCTTCCTCGGTGAATTCGAGCTCCACGTGCCACCCGACGAGTGTGGGCATGGTGCATCACCTCCAGGGGGGTCACCCTGCCTCCAGGGTGCGCCTGGGGGGACGGGAACGCGAGCGGGGACGGGCGCGGGGGTCGGGGGGCAGGGCGGGGTGAGCGGGGTCGGGAGCGCCGGGCGGGACGCAGGGGGCCGGGTCCGCGCGCTCGGCGACGGAGAGGCCAGCCGGACCCTCCGGGTCGGGCTCCGTGTGCGCTGCGTGGTCGGGGCGGTCCGGCTCGGGGCGCGTTTCCGCCAAGTCGTGTGCGTAGACGCAGAGATCGACCTCGAGCTGACCCGCATCCCCTTCTACGGGCACGTCGTCGACAGCCTCGACCCCGTCTGCACCGCCATGGTCACCCTCCGGGGCACGGGCGCAATCCACCTCAGGGGCCGCAACACCATCCAGGCCACCAACCCCACCCCGGCCTGAGTACCGGCACTCATGTGCCTCTCCCGCCGGGGCGGTTGACTGGTGCCATGGATCAGGACACCTCGCGCGACAAGCGCGCCTTCGTCGCGCCGCTCGTTTCCACCCTGCTGACGCTGCCGATGGCCCTCGTCGCACTCTTCTTCGCCGGGCTGTCCCCCATGGCCTGTGACTCCTGCGGGGAGGCCGCGAGCGACCGGTTCGACGCCTCGTTCGGCATCGCCTTCCCCGTCTTCGGCGCCGGCCTGCTGCTCGTCCTCGTGTTGCTCGTGACCAGTTGGGCGCTCCCCTGGCAGCGCCGGAACTCCGCCCGCCGCATCACGTTCGCCCTGCTCGCCCCGGCGGCCGTCGTCCTCGACTACATCGTGTTCGCCGGGATCATCGACTGACCCTGCCCCGAGCAGGCAAGCAGGCAAGCTGACGTACTCCGTCCCCGCCCCATGAGGGCTCGACCCGCCCCGCCTACGCTCCCCGCATGGGCAGAGCGCGGCGACCGAAGCCGGGGCAGTGGTGGGCGTGGTGGCGGGTCTGGCGAGCCGGGCTCCCCGCCGGGTCCGAGCGGCACGTGTGGCCGCTGCGCTGACCGGCGGGGCCACCACCGGCAAGGGTCAGCGCGCCTCGCGCAGCCAGCCCGCGACCTCCGTCGCCCAGTACGTCAGGATCGTGTCCGCGCCGGCCCGCTTGATGCCCAGCAGGGTCTCCAGGATGGCCCGGTCGCGCTCGATCCAGCCCTTCTCCGCCGCCGCCTCGATCATCGCGAACTCGCCGCTGATCTGGTACGCGGCCACCGGGACGTCCACGGCCTGCGCGACCCGGTACAGGATGTCCAGGTACGGGCCGGCCGGCTTGACCATGACCATGTCGGCGCCCTCCTCCAGGTCGAGCGCCAGCTCCCGCAGGGACTCCCGGGCGTTCGCCGGGTCCTGCTGGTACGTCTTGCGGTCGCCCTGCAGCGAGGAGGCGACGGCCTCGCGGAACGGGCCGTAGAAGGCCGAGGAGTACTTCGCCGTGTACGCGAGGATCGAGACGTCCTCGTGCCCCGTCTCGTCGAGCGCGTCGCGGATGACGCCGACTTGGCCGTCCATCATGCCGCTCGGACCGACCACGTGGACGCCCGCGTCGGCCTGGACCTGGGCCATCTCCGCGTACCGCTCCAGCGTCGCGTCGTTGTCGACGCGCCCGTGCTCGTCCAGTACGCCGCAGTGGCCGTGGTCGGTGTACTCGTCCAGGCAGAGGTCGGACATGATCACCAGATCGTCGCCGACCTCCGCCTTCACGTCGCGGATCGCGAGCTGCAGGATCCCGTCCGGCTCGGTGCCCGCCGTGCCCAGTGCGTCCTTGTTCTCGTCCGCCGGAACCCCGAAGAGCATGATCCCTGCGACGCCCGCCTCCACGGCCTCCACCGCGGCCTTGCGCAGCGTGTCCCGCGTGTGCTGGACCACGCCCGGCATCGCCGAGATCGCGAGGGGCTCGCTGATGCCCTCCCGTACGAACGCCGGGAGGATCAGGTCCGAGGGGTGCAGCCTGTTCTCCGCGACCATCCGCCGCATCGCCGGGGTGGTGCGCAGCCGGCGGGGCCGCGAGCCGGGAAAGGATCCGTACGCGCTCATTCTCAGTCGCCTCTTCGAGCATCGACAGCAGTCGCGGCCAAGCCTAGGGCCTGCCCGGCGGCCGTCTCCGACCCGGCCGTCAGGCGGGTCGTCCCTCCGGCGCGGCCCGCGAGGCCCCGAGGGCATCGGTCCAGCCGGTGACCACGGGCCTGACCCGGGGCAGCGCCCAGGGTTCCAGCGTGCCGTCGCAGAGCTCGGCCAGGAACTGGGCCGTCCCGCCCGCGTAGTGCTACCACGGCCCGTTGCGCGAGCAGAGGGTGACCAGCCACTCCTGCGGCCCGCCCTCGGCGGTGCTCCACAGGAACTTGTCCCGCGGCCGGGGGTACGCGAAGGGCCCGGGTGCGGCTGCACCCGGGCCCTGGTCAACATCCGCCCACCGGTCAGGTGGTACGCCTCCGCCGCGCGCCCGGCCGGCGCTCGCTCGGGCGGGACACCGACTCGCCGGCCTCCTTGGCCGCCTCGCGGCGCGCCGCGCCGTACTCGGCCAGGGCCTCCGCCAGCTTGCTCACGCTCGGCTCCGGCGACAGGACGTCGACCCGCAGGCCGTGCTCCTCCGCCGTCTTGGCCGTGGCCGGCCCGATGCAGGCGATGACGGTCACGTTGTGCGGCTTGCCGGCGATGCCGACGAGGTTGCGCACCGTCGAGGACGACGTGAAGAGAACGGCGTCGAAGCCGCCGCCCTTGATCGCCTCGCGCGTGTCCGCCGGCGGCGGCGACGCGCGTACGGTCCGGTAGGCGGTGACGTCGTCGACCTCCCAGCCCAGCTCTATCAGCCCGGCCACCAGGGTCTCGGTGGCGATGTCGGCGCGCGGCAGGAAGACGCGGTCGATCGGGTCGAAGACCGGGTCGTACGGCGGCCAGTCCTCCAGCAGCCCGGCCGCGGACTGCTCGCCGCTCGGCACCAGGTCCGGCTTGACGCCGAACTCGACGAGCGCGGCGGCGGTCTGCTCGCCCACGGCGGCGACCTTGATGCCCGCGAAGGCACGGGCGTCGAGCCCGTACTCCTCGAACTTCTCCCGGACGGCCTTCACCGCGTTCACGCTGGTGAAGGCGATCCACTCGTAGCGGCCCGTCACCAGGCCCTTGACCGCGCGCTCCATCTGCTGCGGGGTGCGCGGCGGCTCCACGGCGATGGTCGGCACCTCGTGCGGCACCGCGCCGTACGAACGCAGCTGGTCGGAGAGCGAAGCGGCCTGCTCCTTGGTACGCGGTACGAGGACCCGCCAGCCGAACAGCGGCTTCGACTCGAACCAGGCCAGCTCCTCGCGCCGCGCGGCGGCGCCGTGCTCACCGACCACGGCTATGACCGGCCGTGCGCCCTCGGGCGACGGGAGCACCTTGCCCTGCTTGAACACCTGGGCGATGGTCCCGAGGGTGGCGTTCCAGGTCCGCTGGCGGGTCGTCGTGCCGGCGACCGTCACCGTGAGCGGGGTGTCGGGCTTGCGCCCGGCGGACACCAGCTCGGCGGCGGCGCTCGACACGGTCTCCAGCGTCGCGGAGACGACGACGGTGCCGTCGCTGGCTCCGACCTCGCTCCAGCAGCGCGCGGAGGCGTTGCGCGCGTCCACGAACCGCACATCGGCACCCTGGCCGCCGCGCAGCGGCACACCTGCGTACGCGGGCACGCCGACGGCGGTCGCGACACCGGGCACCACCTCGAAGGGGATGCCGCCGGTGGCGCAGGCGAGCATCTCGTCGGCCGCGTTGCCGTCGAGCCCGGGGTCTCCGGTGACGGCACGGACGACCCGCCTGCCGGAGCGCGCGGCCTCCATGACAAGATTGGCCGCATCCCGGATCACCGGGACACCGGCGGCTGCTGACACTTCGTCAGCAATCGTCAGCTGTGGCGTGTCCACTCCCGCGCGCGCATGCGTGCGTACGACCTCGAGCACCTCGGGCTCCGCGATCAGTACGTCCGCAGCCGCCAGCGCCTCGACGGCGCGGAGCGTCAGCAGACCCGGGTCACCGGGGCCGGCACCGAGGAAGGTGACGTGCCCGTGCGTGGCGACGACCGGAAAAGCGGAGGTGGTCGGACGTGAGGGGTTCAAAGCGATCGCTCCCCCATCAGACCGGCCGCGCCCTTGGCCAGCATCTCGTCCGCGAGTTCGCGGCCGAGCGCCATGGCCTCGTCGTACGACTGGGGCACGGGACCGGTGGTGGACAGCTGCACGAGCGTCGAGCCGTCGAGGGTACCGACGACGCCGCGCAGGCGCATTTCATTGACAACCTGGCCGTCGGCCAGAAGATCGGCGAGCGCACCCACAGGTGCACTGCAGCCGGCCTCCAGGGCGGCGAGCAGGGAACGCTCGGCGGTCACGGCGGCCCGGGTGTGCGGGTCGTCGAGCTCGGCGAGCGAAGCGATGAGCTCCGCGTCGGACGCGAGGCACTCCACGGCCAGGGCACCCTGGCCTGGAGCGGGCAGCACGTTATCGACCGACAGGAGGTCGGTCGCCTCGGCGCTGCGGCCGATCCGGTTCAGCCCGGCGGCGGCAAGGACGACGGCATCGAGCTCGCCGTCGCGCACGAAGCCGATCCGGGTGTCGACGTTCCCACGGATGGCGACGGTCTCGATGCGCTTGCCGAGGGTCCGCGCGTAGTGGTTGAGCTGCGCCATGCGGCGCGGCGACCCGGTACCGATCCGGGCGCCGTCGGGCAGCTGCTCGAAGGTCAGGCCGTCGCGGGCGACGAGCGCGTCGCGCGGGTCCTCGCGCAGCGGCATGGCCGCGATCACGAGCTCCTCGGGCTGCGCGGTCGGCAGGTCCTTCAGCGAGTGGACGGCGAAGTCGACCTCGCCGCGCACCAGCGCGTCGCGCAGCGCGGTGACGAACACTCCGGTGCCGCCGATCTGCGCGAGGTTCTCACGGGACACGTCACCGTAGGTCGTGATCTCCACGAGCTCGACGGGCCGGCCGGTGATCGCCCTTACCGCGTCGGCGACATGGCCGGACTGGGACATGGCCAGCTTGCTGCGCCGCGTGCCGAGCCGGAGAGGCTGGTCGAGACGTGGATTCATGATGCCCGTCCTGAGTCGTCGTTCTTGTCAGCCTTGTCGGCCTGGTCGACCTGTCCGGCCTGACCGGCCGCGTCCGCCCGGCTGACGGAGGCCACCGTCTGCGGGTCGAGGTCGAAGAGTTCGCGCAGCGCCTCTGCGTACCCGGCGCCCCCGGGCTCGCTGGCGAGCTGCTTGACGCGCACGGTCGGCGCGTGGAGGAGCTTGTCGACGACGCGGCGCACGGTCTGGGTGACCTCGGCCCGCTGCCGCTCGTCCAAGTCCGGGAGCCGCCCGTCGAGCCGTGCCACTTCCATGGCCACGACCTCGGCGGCCATCGCCCGCAGGGCGACGACGGTCGGCGTGATGTGTGCGGCCCGCTGCGCCGCGCCGAAGGCTGCCACCTCTTCGGCGACGATGCCGCGTACGGCGTCCACGTCGGCCGCCATCGGCGCGTCGGCCGATGCTTCGGCGAGCGATTCGATGTCGACGAGCCGCACGCCCGGGATCCGGTGCACGGCGGCGTCGATGTCGCGCGGCATGGCCAGGTCCAGCAGGGCCAGCCGTACCGGCGCCACGTCGATCTGGCTGCGGGCGCCCTTGCGGGGCTGCCGCTGCGCGGCGGCCTCGCCCTGGTCGGCCCATGTGCCGTGCAGTTCGAGGGAGCTGGCGTCGACTCCGGTGAGCGCGGCCCGCCCGTCGCCGGCCGGCACGTCGACGGGACACCCGTCACGGTCGGCTCCGGGCACGATGGTCCGCGCCACCCCGCCGTCGGCGAGCCGCACCCCGGCCTCGGCGGCGGCGACGAGCCGCGCCAAGACCGAATCCAGACCCGCCGGCGTGTGAGGCGCGGGGTCCGGGGCGGAGCTCCGGGAATCGGGAAGGGGCGGGGAGGGGACGAGCCCCGCAGGGCCCGCCACCGCAGCCGCGACATTGTCCTCGGTCAGCACCAGCCCGGTGGCCCCGGTACAGGACACGACGACGTCGACTCGTGTCAGCTCATCGGCGACCGACGCCATCGGAACGGACCTGGCCACCACCCCAGTGCCTGAGGCAACCAGAATCTCGGCCAAACGGTCCGCCCGCTCTGCGGTGCGGTTCGCGACGACGATCTCGGCGACGCCCACCCGCGCCAGCGTGGCCGCGGCCAGCGAGGACATCGACCCGGCACCGATCACCAGCGCCCGCTTGTCCTTGGCCCACACGTCCACCGGCTCGCGCCCGGCGGTCAGCTGCTCGAGCCCGAAGGTCACCAGCGACTGCCCGGCGCGGTCGATCCCGGTCTCGGAGTGCGCCCGCTTGCCGACCCGCAGCGCCTGCTGGAACAGGTCGTTGATCAGGCGGCCTGCGCTGTGGAGCTCCTGCCCCAGCGCCAGCGCGTCCTTGATCTGCCCGAGGATCTGGCCCTCGCCGATCACCATCGAGTCCAGCCCGCACGCCACCGAGAACAGGTGGTGGACGGCCCGGTCCTCGTAGTGGACGTACAGGTACGGAGTGAGCTCCTCCAGAGCCACCCCGCTGTGCTGCGCGAGCAAGGTCGACAGCTCGGCCACACCGGCGTGGAACTTGTCCACGTCCGCGTACAGCTCGATCCGGTTGCACGTGGCGAGCACCGTCGCCTCCGTCGCCGGCTCCGCGGCGAGGGTGTCGTGCACCAGCTTGACCTTGGCGTCGGCCGACAGGGAGGCACGTTCGAGCACGCTCACCGGCGCGCTGCGGTGGCTCAGCCCTACGACGAGCAGACTCATGCCGGCATCACCGCCGGAACGTCGCCCTCGGGGCCGCTCTTGCGTGCGACGGCGGCGGGCCGTCCGGCGGGCGGCTCGACGGCCGCGGCGGGGGCCGCGCCGGAACCGGCGGCGGTCTCGGCGATGTCACCGGACACGGAGGCATCGGCGGAGGAGTGGGGCGTGGCGTTGGCCGCCGCTTCCTCCCCGGCCTTGCGCTGCTCGTGGAACGCCAGGATCTGCAGCTCGATCGACAGGTCGACCTTGCGTACGTCCACACCGTCCGGCACGGACAGCACGGTCGGCGCGAAGTTCAGGATGGAGGTGACGCCGGCGGCGATCAGCCGCTCGCTGACCTGCTGCGCCGCGCCCGCGGGGGTCGCGATCACGCCGATCGAGACGCCGTTCTCCGAGATGATCTTCTCCAGATCATCGGTGTGCTGCACGGGCATGCCCGCCACCGGCTTGCCGGCCATCGCCGGGTCGGCGTCGATGAGCGCCGCGACGCGGAATCCGCGCGCGGAGAAGCCGCCGTAGTTGGCCAGGGCCGCGCCGAGGTTACCGATGCCGACGATGACAACCGGCCAGTCCTGGGTCAGGCCCAGCTCGCGGGAAATCTGGTAGACGAGGTACTCGACGTCGTAGCCGACGCCGCGCGTCCCGTAGGAACCGAGGTACGAGAAGTCTTTGCGCAGCTTCGCGGAGTTGACTCCGGCGGCTGCCGCGAGCTCCTCGGAGGACACCGTGGGCACCGATCGCTCGGAGAGCGCGGTGAGTGCGCGCAAGTACAGCGGAAGCCTGGCGACAGTGGCCTCGGGAATACCTCGGCTGCGGGTCGCCGGTCGGTGAGTTCGGCCAGTTGCCACGATGCTCCTGCGGGATGAGCGGGGCTGCAGGCGGTCACTTGTCCCAAGACCGCCCCGTCGAATGCAGGCTATGTCTTTGTGAACGCGTGCACAAAGATTGTGTCCGCTTTGTCCGAGCAAAGTGACCGGGGTCACGCGGCCCGGGCCTGTAGGGCGGGAACCCACAACACGCCGAACCCGTTCAAATCCCGAGGGGTGCAAAGCGGTACACACTCCTCATCGATACGCCCCCGAGACCCCACAAATCGCCCATGATGTTAACCGGCCGGAGGGTCAGCCCCCCAATGCGCGACGCAGCCGGTCCGGGTTCACCCTCCAGAAGGTGTGCTGCTCGCCGTCCACCAGCACCACCGGGATCTGCTCCCAGTGCAGCCGGTAGAGCTCCGCGTCCTGCGAGATGTCCTTCTTCTCCCACTGTGCTCCGACTTCCGCGCAGACCTTCTCGATCACGTCTTGGGCGTCATCGCACAGATGGCACCCCGGCTTCCCGATGAGCGTGACCAACCGCTCGCCGGGACGCTTCTTTTCCTTACGACGCAGCAAAGGGCTCATGCCCCCATTCTCCCGCGCCACCACGTAACACCCCGGCACCGAAGAGTTCACGCCCCCGGCATCCCATCGGTTCGGGAACTCCCGAACACAATGGCTATGCTCGCGTCATGGCCGCTCTGGGATGGCTCACCCCCCGTAGGCGCTCCGCCACCGCGCGGAGCGTGCTGGCAGGCGAGGCCTCGGCCGAAGCCGCCCGCAAGACCGCGCAGGCCCTCGAGGCGGAGGCCGGACCACCGGCCGGGCCCGAGGAGACCGCGACGCAGGCAGCCGAGGAAGCGGAACCGGCCGAGCCCGAGTTCCCCGTCGCCGGCGACGACCTCGCCGCCGCGTTCTTCGACCTCGACAACACCGTCATGCAGGGCGCCGCGATCTTCCACTTCGGCCGCGGCCTCTACAAGCGGGAGTTCTTCCACCGCCGCGAACTCGCCCGCTTCGCCTGGCAGCAGGCCTGGTTCCGGCTCGCCGGGGTCGAGGACCCCGAGCACATGCAGGACGCCCGCGACAGCGCCCTCTCCATCGTCAAGGGCCACAAGGTCTGCGAACTCATGGCGATCGGCGAGGAGATCTACGACGAGTACATGGCCGAGCGGATCTGGCCGGGCACCCGCGCCCTCGCCCAGGCCCACCTCGACGCCGGCCAGAAGGTCTGGCTCGTCACGGCCGCGCCCGTGGAGACCGCCACGATCATCGCCCGCCGGCTCGGCCTGACCGGGGCGCTCGGCACGGTCGCCGAGTCGGTCGACGGCATCTACACCGGCCGGCTCGTCGGCGAGCCGCTCCACGGGCCCGCGAAGGCCGAGGCGGTCCGCGCGCTGGCCGCCGCCGAGGGCCTCGACCTCGAACGCTGCGCGGCGTACTCCGATTCGCACAACGACATTCCGATGCTGTCGCTGGTCGGGCATCCGTACGCGATCAATCCCGACACGAAACTGCGCAAGCATGCCCGGGCACACGACTGGCGGCTGCGCGACTATCGGACCGGCCGCAAGGCCGTGAAGGTCGGCGTCCCGGCCGCCGCCGGCGTCGGCGCGATCGCGGGCGGCGCAGCCGCCGCCATCGCCCTGCACCGCCGCCGCAAGTAGCCGCAGCCGCCCCCGCCGCCCGGCCGCAGCCCGGCTTCCGGCCTGCGCCGGAGCCGCCCTGCGGCCCACCGTGCGGCCCGCAGGCGCCTCGCCCCGCGGGCTCTCGGCCCGCTGCGCCGCAGGCATTCCCCCACCTCTACCCCCGCGCCCCACGCGGCACTCCCGCATGCCCGACTCGGTCGCGAGCCAGCGCGGAAGCGTCCATTCCGCGTATTCAACCGATCAAAAATCGATCACCAACTGCGACTGAATATGCCTTCGACACGCAACAGAAGTGTCGGAATCGGTGATTTGAGCAACTGGGTGTAGTGCTGCCTGTACGAAGCGTTATTCTCCTCAAACGCATGCCACCGCCCATCTGTCGCCACGACGGGTGAACGGTTTCGCACTGCACGTGATGGAAGCTCTGCCTCTGGGAGTCCCGTGTACCCACCTGTCGGGGTTGACGCCTCGGGCCTGGCTACGCTGCGCGCAACGGTCCTCGACCACCTGCGCGGCTTCGTCCCCACCGCGTACGCCGTCCCCGCCTTCGCCGCCGCGGTCCCTGCCGGCCTCGGCCCGGCCGGTCCTTGCTATGCCCTGACCGACGGCGGCGCGACGGTGGGCAGACGCGGTCGCACGGGGGGAGGCACCGGCGCCGCCGGTACGAGCGCGCCCGCCGCACGCCGCCCCACCGCGGACAGCGACCAGGCCCGCATGATGGACCTGGTCGAACGCGCCCAGGCCGGCGAGGCCGAGGCCTTCGGCCGGCTGTACGACCAGTACAGCGACACGGTCTACCGCTACATCTACTACCGCGTCGGCGGCAAGGCGACCGCGGAGGATCTCACCAGCGAGACCTTCCTGCGCGCGCTGCGCCGCATCTCCACCTTCACCTGGCAGGGCCGCGACTTCGGCGCCTGGCTCGTCACGATCGCCCGCAACCTGGTCGCGGACCACTTCAAGTCCAGCCGCTTCCGTCTGGAAGTGACCACGGGCGAGATGCTGGACGCGAACGAGGTGGAACGATCCCCCGAGGACTCGGTCCTGGAGTCCCTCTCCAACGCCGCCCTGCTGGAAGCCGTACGCAAGCTCAATCCCCAGCAGCAGGAGTGCGTGACCCTGCGGTTCCTCCAAGGCCTGTCGGTCGCCGAGACCGCCCGGGTGATGGGGAAGAACGAGGGCGCCATCAAGACGCTCCAGTACCGGGCGGTCCGCACCCTGGCCCGCCTGCTCCCGGACGACGCCCGCTGACCTCCGCCCGGCCCCGCACCGCCGCCCGGCGCCTCACCCTGCGGCTCCCCCCACGCCCCGCAGACCCCCCACGCCCCGCAGACCCCCCACACCTTCCGACCCTCCTGACAATCCACACAACCGGTGACCCCTCGATGACGCTGTGGTCCGATCATCCTTCGTCCGTAACCCAAGTGCCGCGCCGCTCGTTGTGCGGGATGCAGGCTCCCTGTGGACACGCCTTACCCGAAGCCGCTCACTCGAAAGTGTGGATGTGCTCAAGGAAGGCAACCTTCCGGACACCTAGGGGAGTCGATCGTCATGACGAGAGGAGGTGCCGCCAGTGATCGCGAACGTGACTCCGCACCGGCGGGCGAACGCCTTCGCCCAGGCCCTGGAGGATCGGACCCCATCCGACCTTTCGGAACCGGACCCGGCGGCCGAGCAGTCCGAGGCACCTGCCGAACCTGCCGACCACGACCGGTTGTTGGCCCTGGCGAGCGCGTTCGGCGAAAGAATGCCGCGCCCGGTGCTGGACCCCGAGGTCAAAGTGGTGCAACGAGCCCAGCTCGTTGCCGCCATGGAGGCCATGGTGATGGAAGAGAGGGCCGGGGGCCGCGCCGCCTCGGACCCTCAAGTGCCCGAGCAGCGGACCGGCCGCGGCGCCCACCGGGCGACCTCGCTCCGGAAATTGCGGCCCCGCTCCCGCTGGTCCAAGGGCATCGCAGCGGGCGGCCTCACCGTAGGTGTGGCCGCGGGGGCCTTCAGCGGCGTGGCCGCTGCCAGCACGGACGCCCTGCCCGGTGACTCCCTCTACCCGATCAAACGGGGCATGGAGGATCTGAAGCTCGGCATGGCCGACGAGGACTCGGACCGCGGCGAGCTCTACCTCGACCAGGCCTCCAACCGCCTGTCGGAAGCCCGCAGGCTGATGGAGCGCGGCCGGACGGGCGTACTGGACCACGAGTCGCTCGGCGAGATCCGCCGGGCCCTCGCGGGCATGAAGCACGACGCGGCGGAGGGCCACCGGCTCCTCCAGGCGGCCTACCAACGGGACGGCTCGCTCGGCCCGATCCAGGCGCTGTCGTCGTTCTCCCGCTCGCACCGCGACGCGTGGGGCCGGCTCCGGGAGAAGCTCCCGGCGCAGCTCACCGACGTGGGCGGGGAGGTCGAGTCGGTCTTCCAGGCCATAGACGATGACGTGGCACCCCTCCAGAGCCTGCTCCCGAAGGCCCCGGAGCAGACCCGCGGCGTCTCCGGTACCCCGGCCAAGCCGAGCGCTCCGGGTGGGCAGCACCAGTCCGCACCGGCGGCGGGCGCGCCATCGGCCAGCCCGACCGCGCCCGCGACCACCGGCGCCAAGCCGTCACCGGCTCCCGGCGGCGGCCTCCTGGGCGGCACGGGCGACCTCCTGCACCCGCCCGCGGGTCAGAACACCCCGGGGGCATCGTCCTCCCCGGAGCACGTACAGCCGGACATCACCCTGCCGCCCCTGCTCCCCGGCCTCCTCCCGGGCCTGGGCCTGAAGGCGGAGGGCTCCGAGTAGGACCCGGAACGGCCGCAGGCCCTCACCCCCGAACGGGGTGAGGGCCTGCACCATGAAACGAACTCAGAAGAACACGGACCGCCGCTGCACCAGCAGCTTGGCCCCTCCGCCTGCCGGCCTCGCACCGCTCCGCGGGCTTCGGCCGACTGCGCCGGACTCCGTCCGTCGGCCACGCCCGGGCGGCGTCACGCCCGCAGCCCAACCCACTCAGAAGAACACGGACCGCCGCTGTACCAGCAGCTTGTACAGCGTGTGCTGGATCTGCTCGCGGACCTCGTCCGTCAGGTTGAACATCAGCATCGGGTCCTCCGCCGCCTCCGGCGGATACGCGTCCGTCGCGATCGGCTCGCCGAACTGGATCGTCCACTTCGTCGGCAGCGGCACCGCCCCCAGCGGTCCCAGCCACGGGAACGTCGGCGTGATCGGGAAGTACGGAACCCCCAGCAGCCGCGCCAGCGTCTTCGCGTTGCCGACCATCGGGTAGATCTCCTCCGCCCCCACGATCGAGCACGGCACGATCGGCGTCCCCGCCCGCAGCGCCGTCGACACGAACCCGCCCCGACCGAACCGCTGGAGCTTGTACCGGTCTCCGAACGGCTTCCCTATCCCCTTGAAGCCCTCCGGCATCACCCCGACCAGTTCCCCCGCCTCGAGCAGCCGCTGCGCGTCCTCCGAGCACGCCAGCGTGTGCCCGGCCTTGCGCGCCAGCTCGTTCACCACCGGCAGCATGAACACCAGGTCCGCCGCCAGCAGCCGCAGGTGCCGCTGCGCCGGATGGTGGTCGTGGACCGCCACCTGCATCATCAGCCCGTCCAGCGGCAGCGTCCCGGAGTGGTTCGCCACGATCAGCGCCCCGCCCTCGGCGGGGATGTTCTCGATGCCCTTGACCTCGACCCGGAAGTACTTGTCGAACAGCGGCCGCATCAGGGACATCAGGACCTGGTCCGTCAGCTCCTTGTCGTAGCCGAACTCGTCGACCTCGTAGTCCCCGGTGACCCGCCGCCGCAGGAACGCCAGCCCGCCGGCGATCCGCCGGTCCCACGCGGCCCCGCCGGACTTCACGGGAGCGGACTCCGCCGCGGCCGGCTCCGCGGCCTCGGCCACCGGCTCCGGCGCGGGCACCGCCCGTACTCTCCGGGTCCCGGCGCCCCGCCGGCGGGGCCGGTCCTCGTCGAACGGAATGACCTTGGCGTCCGCCACTATCGCTGCGCTCCCTCTTCGGATCCGGCAACCCCGACGTTCACGTTCAACATTCCGGCAACCCGGTCCACGGCCTGCCCCGCGCGCTCCGGCGGCAGCAGCCCGTTCCCCCGGCTGCGCGCGAAATCGGCGAAGGTCTCGGCGGTCGTGTACATGGGCTTGAATCCCAGCACCTCCCGCATCTGGGACGTCTCCACGACCCGCCCGTGCGTGAGGAGTCTGATCTGCTCCGGCGAGAAATCGGTGACCCCCACCGCCCGCAGCGCCGACCCCACCCACGTCACCGCGGGCAGCAGCAGCGGCACCGTCGGCCGCCCCAGCCGCCGGGCGCACTGCGACAGCAGCAGCACCCCGTCACCCGCGATGTTGAAGGTCCCGCTGTTCAGCGTCCCGCGCTGGGGCTCCGCCGCCGCCAGCCGCAGCACGTCCAGCACGTCATCCTCGTGGACGAACTGCAGCCGCGGGTCGTACCCCAGCACCGTCGGCATCACGGACATCGAGAAGTACTCGGCGAGCGAGGAATCCGCGTACGGCCCCAGGATGTTCGCGAACCGCAGCACGCACACCGCCACGTCGGGCCGCCTGCGCGCGAAGCCCCGTACGTACGACTCGACCTCGACGGCGTCCTTGGCGAAGCCTGCCGGCGGCAGCGACTTGGGCTGCGTGGTCTCCGTGAAAACGGCCGGATCCCGCGAGGCGCCCCCGTACACGCTCGTACTGGACTTCACCACCAGCCGCCGTACCGTCGGCGACTTCTGGCAGGCCCCCAGCAGCTGCATCGTCCCGATGACGTTGGTCTCCTTGACGGAGCTCCCCGTGCCGCCCGGCCCCGCTCCGCTCCCGGTCACGGCGAGATGGACCACCGTGTCCACGGCGTGCTCGGCGAGCACCCGCGCGATGGACGACTGCCGGATGTCCGTACGGACGAACTCCGCCGAGCCCAGCCGGTGCGGCGGCGCGACCGCGTCGACCGCGATGACCCGCTCGACGTCAGGATCACGCTGGACCCGCCGCACGAAGCGGCCCCCCAGCTGCCGGGCTGCCCCGGTAACGAGCACGACCTTCCCCACGAGCTCAGCGCCTTCCTCGTCGTCCCCCGGCTACACCGCAGCCCCTCCACCAAAGGATGGTGGAGGGGCTGCGGAGAACACGTACAGCTGCCGTTTACTTCTTGTTACGGCGCTGGACGCGGGTGCGCTTGAGCAGCTTGCGGTGCTTCTTCTTAGCCATCCGCTTACGCCGCTTCTTGATAACAGAGCCCACGACTACCCTCGCTCACTTCTCGGAACATCCCCGCGTCAGCGGGGAACGGTGCGGGGCGTCTGGGCCCACACGACCTACGTCGGCCTAGCCTACCCGCCCGAGCTCTTAGCCTGTAATCCGAGGGGTTCGGAGAGTTCGCCGGAGCTTCAGTCTCAGGCCGACTCCACCCCCACATAGGACTCTCGGAGGTACTCGTGAACCGCGTTCTCGGGGACCCGGAAGGACCGGCCCACCCGGATTGCGGGCAGATGACCGTTGTGCACCAGGCGGTACACGGTCATCTTCGACACTCGCATCACCGAGGCGACCTCCGCCACGGTCAGGAACTGAACCTCACTGAGAGGCCTCTCGCCAGCAGCCATGACACACCTTGACCTTCCGCGCATGACGGGCACCGGCTTCCCCTCCGGTTACTCCTCGTCGTCGCACGCTCACTCCCCAGAGTAGGGGCGTGTGATACGAGTGGGGAAGAGGAGCTACGGCCACTCCTGTGCACCCGGCAGACTCGCCCGATCGAGTAGATACCGAATGAGCGGTCTGTAGTAGTCCGCGCGCACCGCGTCATCAAGCGGAACAGCCACCGCCACCCGCCCCTCCGCCTCGCCGACGAACAACGCCGGGTCGTCCGTATCCGCCAGCCCGATCGCCTCCACACCGAGCTGACCTGCGCCGCAGACCCACCCGTGATCCCCCACCACCAATTCCGGCAACGGCCCGCCGGCCTCCGCGAGCGCCCCGAGCGCGATCCGAACCGGCAGGGGTGAATGGGTGTGCACGCCGGTTGCACTCCCCGGCGGCCGCGCGCCGGGTTCCCGCACCAACGCGACTCCCCGTACGTAATCGATGCTGTGCCTGCGTACGCCGAACCGGGTCGCCATGTCGACACCCGCCCCCTGCGCCGGAGTGAGCACAACACATCCCACCGCCGACAGGGCCCGCGCCAAACTGGCGTAGAACCCCAGGAGACGGTGCGGATGTCCCGTCCCGAACAACACCGGCGACCGCGCCCCGGCCGCCTCGCGCAACCGCTCCGCGAACGCCTCCAACGCCGCCAGCGTCAGCTCCGGATCGATCACGTCCGGCCCGTTGACGTGCGCAGGATCCGCCGAGACCCCGCACTTGTCCGCCATCAGCCTCAGCAGGTCACCCTCGCCCCAGCCCCACTCCGGATCCAGCCCCAGCAGCACCCGCGGATCCCGCGCTGCGAACAGCCGGTAACTGCGCAGGCTCTCCTCCCGCGAGGTGGCGACGGGCCCGGCCAACCGGGCGGCCAGCAGATGCGCACGCAGCGCGCCGGTGCTCAACACCCTCCGATGCTGCCGCACCCGACCTGGCAGATCATCAATTCCGGCGAACAGCCCCACACCTGGCGTAACGATGCATCACCGCTCCCAGGCCTTCCGGCCGCCTTACGTGAGCAGGCCGCGCAACGGGAACACCGCCCGCCGGGTCGCCAGAACGGCCTGATCGATCCGGTCGGCCGGATCGTAGCCCGCCTCCCAGTCCCGCCACGCGACCGCCCGCCCGTCCGTCATCCGGGCCGGCGCCGGCTGCCGCGTCCGCGCGTACACCTCGTCCCGCCACGCCTCCGGCACCGCCGACTCCGGATCGACCGGATGGTGCGCCGCGATGCCCACCAGATGCGTCCACGACCGCGGTACCACGTCCACGACCGCGTACCCGCCGCCGCCCAGCGCCAGCCAACGGCCCCCCGCATGCTCGTGCGCGAGCCGGTGACACGCCTCCTGCACCGCCCGCTGCGCATCCAGCGACACCGCGAGATGCGCCAGGGGGTCCTCGAAATGCGTGTCCGCCCCGTGCTGGGTCACCAGCATCTGTGGCCGGAAGTCCTCCAGCAGCTCGGGCACCGTCGCATGGAAGGCCCGAAGCCACCCCTCGTCCCCGGTCCCGGCGGGCAGCGCCACATTCACCGCCGAGCCCTCCGCGGCCGGCCCGCCCGTCTCCTCCGGCCAGCCGGTCTGCGGGAACAGCGTCCGCGGATGCTCGTGCAGCGAGACCGTCAGCACCCGCGGGTCGTCCCAGAATGCCGCCTGGACCCCGTCCCCGTGGTGCACGTCCACGTCCACGTACGCGACCCGCTCGGCCCCCAGCTCCAGCAGCCGCGCGATCGCCAGCGCCGCGTCGTTGTACACGCAGAACCCGGCGGCCCCACCCGGCATCGCATGGTGCAGCCCGCCCGCGAAGTTCACCGCGTGCTCGGCCTCTCCGTGCCAGACCGCCTCCGCGGCCGCCACCGACTGGCCCGCGATCAGCGCCGACGCCTCGTGCATCCCATGGAAGGCCGGATCGTCGATCGTCCCCAGCCCGTACGACCCGTCGGCCACCCCCGGATCCGCGGACACCTCGCGCACCGCGGCCACGTAGTCCTCCCGGTGGACCAGCCGCAGCGTGGAGTCCCCCGCCGCGCGGGCCGCCCGTACCTCCATCTCCCGGTCCAGCCCGAAGGCACGCACCAGGCCCATGGTCAGCGCCAGGCGCACCGGGTCCATCGGATGGCTCGGTCCGAAGTCATACCTCGTTACCGCCTCGTCCCACATCAACAGCCCGGTCACCGGCTCGCCGCTCATGCCCGACACCGTATCGGGCGCCCTCCGAGCCGAACGAACGGGCGTGGAAGAGTGTCACAAGCACCAGCGCCATCGGCACGAGCATCGCGCCCCGGTAGCTCCAGGCGTCCCCGATCCCGCCGACGAGCGGCGATCCGATCAGGAAGCCGACGTAGTTGAAGATGTTCAGCCGCGCGACGGCCGTATCGGAAGCCCCCGGGAAGAGGCGCCCCGCGGCCGCGAAGGTCTGCGGCACGATCACGCACAGCCCGATCCCCAGCAGCGTGAACCCGAGCATCCCCGCCCACGCCCCGGGCGCCGCCGCCACCACCGCGAACCCGGCGGCCGCGACCAGCGTCCCGATCCGTACGACGGCCACCGCCCCGAAGCGCCGCACACCCAGGTCCCCGACGGCCCGCCCGATCAGCGTGGTCACCATGTACACGTTGTACGGGACCGTAGCCAGCTGCTCCGAGCTCCCCAGCACGTCCTGGAGGTACTTGGCGCTCCAGTTCGAGACGGTCGAGTCCCCGATGTACGCACACGCCATCACCAGGCACAGCGGCAGCAGCAGCTTGAACCCGCCGGCCCCCAGCCCCTTCTCGGGGACTTCCCCCTCGCTGCTCCGGTCGACGTAGGACCGGCTCCCGTAGAAGGCGAGCGGCACCAGCACCAACACGGCCGGCAGGTACGAGGAGAACAGCGACAGATGCCAGTGCGCCCCGGCCCAGGCCGCGGACGCCCCGACGATTCCGCCGAGGCTGTACGCGGCGTGGAAGCCGAGCATGATGCTGCGCCCGTACGCCCGCTGCAGGCTGACCCCGAGCATGTTCATCGAGGCGTCCAGCGCGCCGACGGACAGTCCGAACGCCCCCAGGGCCAGCGCCACATGCCACATTGTGCTGCCGGCCCCGACCCCCAGCAGGGAGAGCAGGACCAGCGGCTGCGCCCACCGCAGTACGGCGGCGGGTCCGACCCGCTTCACGAGGTGTTCGGTGGCGACGCTGGAGACCCCGGCGAGAACCGGCACGGCGGCGAGGAATGCGGGAAGCAGCCCGTCGGATATCCCGTACCGGTCCTGAATGGCGGGGATCCGCGTCACGAGGAGGGCGAAGGTCACGCCCTGCACGAAGAAGCTGAACCCCAGGGAGCCCCGGCCCCGGAGCAGCCGTACGTCTTCTGTCATGGCGGCACAGCGTAGGCCCGTGGGCTACCCGTGGGTAGAGAGATCACACAGGCAGTTCCAGAAGCCCCGTCAGCTCCTTCATCTCCCCGAAGAAACCGGTGGCCCCGGCCAGCCGCTCGGCGGGCATCATCCCGGTGAACCCGTACACGTCCATCCCGGCGGCGACGGCGGCCTGCACCCCGAGCGGGCTGTCCTCGACCACCACGCACCGCGACGGCTCGACGCCCATGGCCCGGGCCGCGTGCAGGAACAGATCGGGAGCGGGCTTCCCCTTGCCCACGTCCTGCGAGCTGAAGATCCACTCCTCTTCGAACCACCCGTCGAGCCCGGCCGCCCGGTGCCCGACCCGGATCCGCTCGTGGCTCCCGGAGGAGGCCAGGCAGTACGGCACCCCGTGGGCGGTCAGCGCTCCGAGTACGTCCACCACGCCGGCGACGGGCGTCAGCTCCCGCTCGAAAGCGGCGAACGTCCGCGCGTGCAGGGTCGCATCGAACGCAGCAGGCAGCCGCTCCCCGGTCCGCTCGAGCACGAGATCGTGCACCCGGTGCACGGCAGCACCCATGTAGTCGCGGATCGAGTCCTCGTACGAGGTGGGGTGCCCCAGCTCGGTCAGGTACCCGGCGAGGATGCTGTTGGCGACCGGCTCACTGTCCACCAGCACGCCGTCGTTGTCGAAGATGACGAGGTCGTAGCCCATGACCCCGACCCTATGCAAAAGATGCCCGTAAACGCAGAAAAGCCCCGTACCGGATACCCGGTACAGGGCTTTCTACAATGATTGTTCGGCGGCGTCCTACTCTCCCACAGGGTCCCCCCTGCAGTACCATCGGCGCTGAAAGGCTTAGCTTCCGGGTTCGGAATGTAACCGGGCGTTTCCCTAACGCTATGACCACCGAAACACTATGAAATTTGAACATGCTGGTGTTGACACAGCTGTTCGTTATTTCAGAACTAACACAGTGGACGCGAGCAACTGAGGACAAGCCCTCGGCCTATTAGTACCAGTCAGCTCCACCCGTTACCGGGCTTCCACATCTGGCCTATCAACCCAGTCGTCTACTGGGAGCCTTACCCTCTCAAGGAGGTGGGAATACTCATCTTGAAGCAGGCTTCCCGCTTAGATGCTTTCAGCGGTTATCCCTCCCGAACGTAGCCAACCAGCCATGCCCTTGGCAGGACAACTGGCACACCAGAGGTTCGTCCGTCCCGGTCCTCTCGTACTAGGGACAGCCCTTCTCAATATTCCTACGCGCACAGCGGATAGGGACCGAACTGTCTCACGACGTTCTAAACCCAGCTCGCGTACCGCTTTAATGGGCGAACAGCCCAACCCTTGGGACCGACTCCAGCCCCAGGATGCGACGAGCCGACATCGAGGTGCCAAACCATCCCGTCGATATGGACTCTTGGGGAAGATCAGCCTGTTATCCCCGGGGTACCTTTTATCCGTTGAGCGACGGCGCTTCCACAAGCCACCGCCGGATCACTAGTCCCGACTTTCGTCCCTGCTCGACCCGTCGGTCTCACAGTCAAGCTCCCTTGTGCACTTACACTCAACACCTGATTGCCAACCAGGCTGAGGGAACCTTTGGGCGCCTCCGTTACTCTTTGGGAGGCAACCGCCCCAGTTAAACTACCCATCAGACACTGTCCCTGATCCGGATCACGGACCGAGGTTAGACATCCAGCACGACCAGAGTGGTATTTCAACGGCGACTCCACCCCAACTGGCGTTGGGGTTTCAAAGTCTCCCACCTATCCTACACAAGCCGAACCGAACACCAATATCAAACTATAGTAAAGGTCCCGGGGTCTTTCCGTCCTGCTGCGCGAAACGAGCATCTTTACTCGTAGTGCAATTTCACCGGGCCTATGGTTGAGACAGTCGAGAAGTCGTTACGCCATTCGTGCAGGTCGGAACTTACCCGACAAGGAATTTCGCTACCTTAGGATGGTTATAGTTACCACCGCCGTTTACTGGCGCTTAAGTTCTCAGCTTCGCACGCCCGAAAGCGCACTAACCGGTCCCCTTAACGTTCCAGCACCGGGCAGGCGTCAGTCCGTATACATCGCCTTACGGCTTCGCACGGACCTGTGTTTTTAGTAAACAGTCGCTTCTCGCTGGTCTCTGCGGCCACCCCCAGCTCACGGAGTAAATCCGATCACCAGTGATGGCCCCCCTTCTCCCGAAGTTACGGGGGCATTTTGCCGAGTTCCTTAACCATAGTTCACCCGAACGCCTCGGTATTCTCTACCTGACCACCTGAGTCGGTTTAGGGTACGGGCCGCCATGAAACTCGCTAGAGGCTTTTCTCGACAGCATAGGATCATCCACTTCACCACAATCGGCTCGGCATCAGGTCTCAGCCTTATATGAGGGACGGATTTGCCTACCCCTCGGCCTACACCCTTACCCCGGGACTACCACCGCCCGGGCTGGACTACCTTCCTGCGTCACCCCATCGCTTACCTACTACAAGTCTGGTTCGTCGGCTCCACCACTTTCCTTTCCCCGAAGGGTCCGGAACGGCTTCACGGACTTAGCATCGCCTGATTCGATATTGGGCGTTTCAAAGCGGGTACCGGAATATCAACCGGTTGTCCATCGACTACGCCTGTCGGCCTCGCCTTAGGTCCCGACTTACCCTGGGCAGATCAGCTTGACCCAGGAACCCTTAGTCAATCGGCGCACACGTTTCTCACGTGTGTATCGCTACTCATGCCTGCATTCTCACTCGTGAACCGTCCACAACTAGCTTCCGCTGCTGCTTCACCCGGCACACGACGCTCCCCTACCCATCACAGCGGGCGTTGGCCCTATTGCTGCAATGACACGACTTCGGCGGTACGCTTGAGCCCCGCTACATTGTCGGCGCGGAATCACTTGACCAGTGAGCTATTACGCACTCTTTCAAGGGTGGCTGCTTCTAAGCCAACCTCCTGGTTGTCTCTGCGACTCCACATCCTTTCCCACTTAGCGTACGCTTAGGGGCCTTAGTCGATGCTCTGGGCTGTTTCCCTCTCGACCATGGAGCTTATCCCCCACAGTCTCACTGCCGTGCTCTCACTTACCGGCATTCGGAGTTTGGCTAAGGTCAGTAACCCGGTAGGGCCCATCGCCTATCCAGTGCTCTACCTCCGGCAAGAAACACACGACGCTGCACCTAAATGCATTTCGGGGAGAACCAGCTATCACGGAGTTTGATTGGCCTTTCACCCCTAACCACAGGTCATCCCCCAGGTTTTCAACCCTGGTGGGTTCGGTCCTCCACGAAGTCTTACCTCCGCTTCAACCTGCCCATGGCTAGATCA
>NZ_CP107983.1:3780000-4650000 GCF_036106915.1 Streptomyces sp. NBC_00354
GCCACTAATCCACCCCGAAGGGCTTCATCGTTCGACTTGCATGTGTTAAGCACGCCGCCAGCGTTCGTCCTGAGCCAGGATCAAACTCTCCATGAATGTTTACCGGTAATCCGGTGCACACACACGTTGAGCGGGCCAGTCATGGTCGGAATATGACCGACTGACCACTGCGTCCTCGCTGTGTAATTGCCTGCAAGCATCGCGGCGAACCGCGACCTCACAGGTCTTTTTCAAAGGAACCTCATCCACCGAAGTGGACGGGGTATCAACTTCTGGCGTTGATTTTTGGCACGCTGTTGAGTTCTCAAGGAACGGACGCTTCCTTTGTACTCACCCTCTCGGGCTTTCCTCCGGGCTTTCGTTCTTGCGTTTCCGACTCTATCAGAGTCAGTCTCGCTTGCTTTCCAGGTCCTTCGCTTTCGCGTTTTCCCTTTCCGGCGATTCCGACTCTATCAGATCCTTTCGGGCCTGACTCCCAGTCAGCGGGTTGCGCCACTTGGGCTGTTGGGCCCTTGCGGCGAGTGAGACAGTAGCGGATTCCTTGCCCCCGAACCTAATCGGCGGCTGCGTCCTCGGACACGGATTCCTCATTCGCAAATACGCATGAAAACGAGACGACACAGTGCGTCGTTCGTTCGAATGTGTAGTGCGGGATGGCTGTCCGGGGACCGACCGGAGTCGGCGCTCACGTCGGACAACTCGAAGGACCTTACGGATCTCGGACTCGTGTGTCAACTCCGGGACAGAGGCCACCCGGCAGCGCTAGCCTGAGGCCCATGACTACGCATGCGCTCACGCTCAGCCTTCGCTGGTGGGCCGCCTGACGGCGGCCGACCTTCCACGCGAGCACGCATGCGCTCACGGCCGCCGCTTACGGCGGCCGTTTCTGTTTCTCCCCTCCCGGGAGTGGCTCGGTCGCCCGACGCGGCGGTCCCGACACCAGCCACGAACAGGGAGACAGGACATGACGAGGATCTTCAGCGGCATCAAGCCGTCCGGACATCTGACGCTGGGGAACTACCTGGGGGCCGTCCGGCAGTGGGTCGCCGCCGACCAGGCGCCGGACGAGGCGCTGTTCTGCGTCGTCGACCTCCACGCACTGACCGTCGAGCACGATCCCGCGCGGGTGCGCCGGCTCAGCCGGCAGGCGGCGACGCTGTTCCTCGCCTCCGGGCTGGACCCGGAGAAATGCACCCTGTTCCTGCAGAGCCACGTCGACGAGCACACCCGGCTCTCGTACCTGCTGGAGTGCACCGCCACCGACGGGGAGATGCGGCGGATGGTCCAGTACAAGGAGAAGTCCGCGCAGGCGCAGACGTCCGGGCAGGGCGTACGGCTGTCGCTGCTGACGTATCCCGTACTGATGGCCGCCGACATCCTGGCGTACGGGACCGAGGAGGTCCCGGTGGGTGAGGACCAGCGGCAGCACGTGGAGCTGGCCCGGGATCTGGCGGTGCGCTTCAACCAGCGGTACGGGCACACGTTCACGGTTCCGAAGGTGACGCTGCCGGAGGTGGCCGCACGGGTCATGGACCTGCAGGAGCCGACGTCGAAGATGGGGAAGTCCGGCGGGGCGGGGCCCGGGGTGGTGTTCATGCTGGACGAGCCCGGGGTGATCCGGAAGAAGGTCATGCGGGCCGTGACCGACAGCGGGGACGGCGGGGTCGTCTACGACCGGGCGGCGCGGCCGGGGGTCGCGAACCTGCTGGACGTGCTGGCCGCCTGCACCGGCGGCGATCCGGCCGCGCTCGCCGAGGAGTACAGCGGGTACGGGGCGCTCAAGCGGGATGTCGCCGACGCGGTGGTGGAGGTGCTGCGGCCGGTGCAGGAGCGGCATGCCGAGCTGGCGGCCGATCCGGCGGCGGTGGAGAAGGTGCTGCGGGACGGGGCCGAGCGGGCGCGGGGGCTGGCGCGGCCGATCGTGGACCGGGCGTACCGGGCGATCGGGCTGCTGGAGCCCTGACGGAGACAGAGGTACGGGCCCCGCTCACGCGGGGCCCGTACCTCTGTGCCGGCTGTGTCAGCTGTTTCCGGAGGCGAGTTCGCGGCTGCGGTCGCGGGCTGCTTCGAGGGCTGCGATCAGGGCGGCCCGTACGCCGTGCCGTTCGAGTTCGACGATCGCGTTGATGGTGGTGCCGGCCGGGGAGGTGACGGCCTCGCGGAGCTTGACCGGGTGCTCGCCGCTGTCGCGGAGCATCACGGCGGCGCCGATGGCGGCCTGGACGATGAGGTCGTGGGCCTGGGCGCGGGGCAGGCCGAGGAGGATGCCGGCGTCGGTCATCGCCTCGACGAGGAAGTAGAAGTAGGCGGGTCCGGAGCCGGACAGGGCGGTGGCGGCGTCCTGCTGGGACTCGGGAACGCGCAGGGTCTTGCCGACGCCGCCGAAGATCTCCTCGGTGTGGGCGAGGTGTTCGGCGGTGGCGTGGCTGCCGGCCGAGATGACGGACATGGCCTCGTCGACGAGGGCGGGGGTGTTCGTCATGACGCGGACGACGGGGGTGCCGGAGGCGAGCCGCTCCTCGAAGAAGGAGGTGGGGATGCCGGCGGCGCCGCTGATGACCAGGCGGTCGGCGGGGACGTGCGGGGCGAGCTCCTCGAGGAGCTTGCCCATGTCCTGCGGCTTGACGGTGAGGATGAGGGTGTCGGCGCGCTTGGCGGCCTCGGCGTTGCTGACGGCCTCGACGCCGTAGCGGGCGCGGAGCTCTTCGGCGCGTTCGGGGCGGCGGGCGGTGACGAGGAGTTTGGAGGCGGGCCAGCCGCCGCGGATCATTCCGCTGAGCAGGGCCTCGCCGATCTTGCCGGTACCGAGGACTGCGACTGTCTGGGTCATGCCCGATTCACCTCGCCGAACTGTGTTGCACGTGTGCTTGCTCTCCGTCCTCATCCTTGCACCCGTGCCCGCGGCGGCGAGGCGGTGTCCGCAGTGCGGTCAGGGCGTACGGCGGCGGAGGGTGGCCGCGCCGAGGACGAGGACGAGCAGCGCGCAGGCGGCGACGATCACGGCGTCGCGGACGAAGTCGGCGGTCATGTCGGTGTGGGTGAGGACCTGGGTCATGCCGTCGACGGCGTAGGACATGGGCAGCACGTTCGAGAGGCCCTCGAGGACGGGCTGCATGGTGTTGCGCGCGGCGAAGAGCCCGCAGAGCAGGAGCTGGGGAAAGATCACGGCCGGCATGAACTGGACGGCCTGGAACTCGCTGGCGGCGAAGGCGGAGACGAACAGGCCGAGCGCGGTGCCGAGGATTGCGTCGAGGAGGGCGACGAGCAGGACCAGCCAGGGGGAGCCGACGACGTCGAGGCCGAGGAACCAGAGGGCGAGGCCGGTGGCGAGGAGGGACTGGACGACGGCGACGGCGCCGAAGGCGAGCGCATAGCCGGCGATCAGGTCGCCCTTGCCGAGCGGCATGGCGAGGAGGCGTTCGAGGGTGCCGGAGGTGCGTTCGCGCAGGGTCGCGATCGAGGTCACCAGGAACATGGTGATGAGGGGGAAGATCCCGAGGAGGGACGCGCCGGTGCTGTCGAACGTGCGCGGGTTCCCGTCGAAGACGAAGCGCAGCAGCGTCAGCATCAGTACGGGGACCAGGAGCATCAGTGCGATGGACCGCGGGTCGTGGCGCAGCTGGCGCAGGACGCGGGCGGCGGTGGCGGCGGTGCGGGCGCTGTTCACGGGGTCGGCTCCTGGGCGGCGAGGGTGTTGGCCTCGTCGACGAGGCGGAGGAAGCCCTCCTCGACGGTGGCGGAGTGCGTACGGGTGCGCAGTGCGTCGGGGGTGTCCTGGGCGAGGATGCGGCCCTCGCGCATGAGGAGCAGGTCGTGGCAGCGCTCGGCCTCGTCCATGACGTGGGAGGAGACGAGGATCGTGGCGCCGCGGGTGGCGGCGATGTCGTGGAAGAGGTTCCACAGGTCGCGGCGCAGGACGGGGTCGAGGCCCACGGTGGGTTCGTCGAGGACGAGCAGCTCGGGGGTGCCGAGGAGTGCGACGGCGAGGGAGACGCGGCTGCGCTGGCCGCCGGAGAGGTTGCTGGCGAGGGCGGTGGCGTGGGTGGTGAGGTCGACGTCGGCGATGGCGCGGGTGACGGTGGCGCGGCGACGGTCGGCGGCGGCGCGGCGAGGGGTCTCCCCGGCGAAGCGAGGGGAAGGGTCGAGGACGGCGGCGAAGTAGTCGAGGTTCTGACGGACGGTGAGGTCGTCGTAGACGGAGGGGGCCTGGGTGACGTAGCCGATGCGGGAGCGGAGCTCGGGGTGGCCGGCGGGGCGGCCGAGGACGTCGAGGGTGCCGGTGACGTGGGCCTGGGTGCCGACGATGGAGCGCATGAGGGTGGATTTGCCGCAGCCGGAGGGGCCGAGGAGGCCGGTGATGCGGCCGCGGGGGACGTCGAAGGCGATGTCGTCGATGACGGTGCGGGGGGCGCGGCCGGTGCCGCGGCGGACGGTGAGGCCGCGGGCGTGCACGGCGGTGGCCGTGCACTCGGCGGTGGCTTCCGCCGTGGCGTGCGGCGAGACCTCCGCCGTGGCCGTGACGGCCTCTCGCTCTCGGTTATTCATCATGTGATGAATAATGCTCCTGGCGGTGCCGGGGCGTCAACAGGAGGGGGTCGGCCGAAGGGGCTGGGCCGCTACTTCTTCCGCTTGGGGCGGCGCGCGGCCGGGTTGCCCGTACGGGTGCTGCGGCGGCGGGCGAATTCGGCGGTGGCGCGCTCGTACTCGGCGCGGCGCAGCTTCTCGCCGGGGGCCTCGGCGAGGCAGCGCAGGAAGTACGCGATGAGGGAGCCGATGAAACCGATCGTCTTCAGGCCCTTGAGGGCTGCCTCGTCGGAGGACGGGGCGGGACGCCGCTTGAAGGAGTCCCAGGTCTTGACGAAGGCGATGGAGCTCGCGATCGCGAAGAGGACGACGACGGAGATGCTCAGGAACGGGCCGACGTTGCCGATCTCCAGGCCCTCGTAGGCGAGGCGGAGCAGGACGGCCGCGGCCACGGCGGTGATGAGCGAGCCGGCGGCGAGGCCGACGCGGAGCAGCGCGTAGCCGCCGTCGTGGTTCACCCAGGTGGTGCCGAAGAACCGGATCGGCTCGGGCTCGGGCCCGTCGGCGCGGGCGGGGACCGCAGGCGCCTGCGCGGCCGGCTCGGCGGGGGTCTGGTCTCGCTGGTCGTCGTCGCTCACACCAGCGATTATCCACCGCCCCGCCGACCCGGCCGGGGTCGTCTCACGTGGCAGACGGGGGCCGCTAAGCGCAGTGGGTGGCGACGTAGCCGTCGCTGCCCGTCTTCACGTAGGCGTCGGAGACGAACCGGCCGTTGCCGACGCAGTCCCAGATGTCCGTCGTGCCGTACGGGCCCGAGACGGTCGTGCCGTCGCACTGGCAGCGGATCGCGACGGACGCCCCGTAGGGCAGGACGTCGATGACCGAGTAGTTGGTGCCCGGGCCGCTGCGGACGTTCACGCGGTACCCCGGAGCGACCGGAAACGTCTGGAATCCGGAGTCGGCTGCGAGGCTCTGGACTTGGCTGGAATTATTCTCTGTCGACATGCGAAATCTCCCCCCACGGGTGTTGCCGTGCGCAACTCGCGCAGGGTAGCAGGACCCTTGGAGATTCGTACGGGTCATCGACTAGGCTCCGGCGGGGGTGGTTGAGCGGTGCATTCGCTGCGCGCGGACTACGTGGGCTTTCCGGAGTACGCCGGGCAGTACCGGCTCGAATCGGTGCTCGGTTCCGGCGGGATGGGCGTCGTCCACCTGGCCACCTCCGGCTCGGGGCTGAAACTCGCCGTCAAGATCGTGCATGCCGAGCATGCGGTCGATCCGGAGTTCCGGGCCCGGTTCCGGCAAGAGGTCACCGCCGCCCGGCGGGTGAGCGGAGCCTTCACCGCGCCCGTCGTGGATGCCGATCCGGATGCCGAACGGCCGTGGATGGCCACCCTGTTCATCGACGCCCCGACGCTCGCCGAGCGCGTACGGGAGCGGGTGCTGGACCCCGTCGAACTGGCCAGGCTCGCCGCCGGGCTGGCAGAGGCGCTGCGGGACATCCACCGGGCGGGGGTCGTCCACCGGGACCTGAAGCCCAGCAACGTACTGATGGCCCCGGACGGGGTCCGGGTCATCGACTTCGGCATCTCGCGGCCGGCGGACAGCGATCTGCGGACCGAGACGGGGAAGCTGATCGGGACGCCGCCCTACATGGCGCCAGAGCAGTTCCAGCGGCCGCGGGAGGTGGGGACGGCCGCGGACGTCTTCGCCCTGGGCGCGGTGCTCGTCCACGCGGCGACGGGGCACGGGCCGTTCGACTCCGACAGCCACTACCTCGTGGCGTACCAGGTCGTGCACGCCGAGCCCGACCTGAGCGGGCTGCCGGAGCAGCTCGTACCGCTCGTGGCGCGGTGCCTGGCGAAGGAGCCGGCGGACCGGCCCACCGCGGAGGAGCTGATCGCGGAGATGCGGGCGGTGGCGTACCCGACCTCCGAGGACACGCAGACGTTCGTCCCGCGGCCGCGGCCGCTGCCGCCGGTCGAGACGGGGGCGGCTGAAGAGGCCACGCACCGCAGGGGGCTGCTGAGCGTCGATTCCGCACGTCCCGGTCGAGGGCGGCGCAGGGCGCGGGTGGCCGCGGCGGTGGCCGTGGGGCTGCTGCTGACGGGCGGGGCCGTGGGCGGGTACCTGCACTTCGGGGCGGGCGCAGGACCGCCGGGGAAGACCACCGCCGCGAAAGCCGGTCCCGTGCCCTCGAAGCCCTTCGTCCCGTGGGCGGTTGCGCTGGGCGCGCCGGGAGCCGGCAACCGGACCGGCCCCGGCTCCTGTTCCTGGGAGGCGGCCCTGTACTGCGCGGGGCCGGGTCTGACCGCGGCCCGGCTCGACCCTGCGGACGGCTCGGTGATGTGGTCGGTGAAGGCGGCCGCGGCCCCGGCCGCCGGGACGGCGACGGACAGCGCGCCGCTGCACGCGGGCGGGCTGGTCCTCGCGGTCGCCCCGGGCAGCGGGATCCTCCAGGCGCTGGATCCGGGGACGGGCGCCGAGCGCTGGAAGCGGAAACTGCCGGACGGCGCGCGGGTGGTGGCCGCGGGCGGGCAGGTGCTGCTCGTGCCGCCGAACGGGAGTGTGACCGCGCTCGACGCGGCGAGCGGGGCCGTGCGGTGGACGAAGCAGCTCGGCGGGGTGGGCTCCGTGTGGTGGGGCGGCGGCCCGGATTCCGGCGGAGCACCGGTGATGTACGTGGCGACGCCCGACGGGGGCGGCGGTACGACGCAGCTCGCGGCGGTGGACCCGGCGGGCGGAACGCTGCGCTGGCAGCTCCGGACCGCGGGGCGGCTGCGGCCGGTCGGAGGCGCGCACGGCGGGCTGTACCTGCTGGACAGCGACGCGGAGGCGAAGACCGGTGCGGTGGTTCGGGTGGACGTGACGAGTCACGCCGTACGGCGGGTCCGGCTGTCGGCGCCGCTGTTCGACGCTGAGGCGGCGGTGGGCCCGGACGGCGTCGTGTACGTGGTGGGGGCCTCGGGCGGGCTGGTCGCCGTGGGCGCCGAGAAGGAGCAGTGGCGGCTGGAGACCGGCCTGGCCGTGACCTCCCGGCCGGTGGCGGCCGACGGCCGGATCCACCTGGCGGCGCCGGATGGACGGCTGTTGGCGGTCGATGCCGGGAGCGGGCGGCTGATGGGGCAGACGAAGCCGCGGATGGGCGACGGGCGGGACGGGTTCACGGCGGCGCTGCCGGCGCCGGTGTCTGCCGACGGGCGGGTGTACGGAACGGCGCCCGACGGGTCGGTGTTCGCCGTGGACGGGGCCGATCCCGCCGGGTGGTGACGGCCCCGGCCCGTCCGGGCGAACGCCGGCGGGGCCGGCCCCCGCCAACGGCGGGGCCGGCCCCCGCAGGGTCCGGGCGGACGGAATGCGGCGGAGCCGCGTGCGCGGGGACGGGTCAGCCGCCCAGCAGGCTCACGTCGCGGACTGCGCCCTTGTCGGCGCTGGTGGCCATCGCCGCGTACGCGCGCAGGGCCGCCGAGACCTTGCGTTCGCGGTTCTTCGGGGCGTAGACGCCGCCGAGGGCCGCGTGGCGGGCCGCCAGGGTGGCCTCGTCGACCAGGAGCTCGATCGAGCGGTTCGGGATGTCGATCCGGATGCGGTCGCCGTCCTCGACGACGGCGATGTTGCCGCCCGAGGCCGCCTCCGGGGAGGCGTGGCCGATGGACAGGCCCGAGGTGCCGCCGGAGAAGCGGCCGTCCGTCACCAGCGCGCAGACCTTGCCGAGGCCGCGGCCCTTCAGGAACGACGTCGGGTAGAGCATCTCCTGCATGCCGGGGCCGCCGCGCGGGCCCTCGTACCGGATGACGACGACGTCGCCCGCCTTGATCTCCTTACGGAGGATCTTGTCGACCGCCTCGTCCTGCGATTCGCAGACGACCGCCGGGCCCTCGAAGGTCCAGATCGACTCGTCGACGCCGGCCGTCTTCACGACACAGCCGTCGACCGCGATGTTGCCGCGCAGGACGGCCAGCCCGCCGTCCTTGGAGTACGCGTGCTGGACGGAGCGGATGCAGCCGCCCTCGGCGTCGAGGTCGAGGGTGTCCCAGCGCTCGGACTGGGAGAAGGCGGTGGCGGAGCGCACGCAGCCGGGGGCCGCGTGCCACAGCTCCATGGCCACCTCCGAGGCGGTGCCGCTGCGGGCGTCCCACTTCCCGAGCCAGTCCTCCAGGTTCTCGGAGTGGACCGTGGTGACGTCCTTGTTCAGGAGGCCACCGCGGTGCAGCTCGCCGAGGATGGCGGGGATGCCGCCGGCCCGGTGGATGTCCTCCATGTAGTACGTGCCGCCGGGCGCCACGTTCGGGGCGACCTTGGCCAGGCACGGAACCCGGCGCGAGACCTCGTCGATGTCGGTGAGGTCGTACTCCAGGCCCGCCTCCTGGGCGGCGGCCAGCAGGTGCAGGATCGTGTTCGTGGAGCCGCCCATCGCGATGTCGAGGGCCATGGCGTTCTCGAAGGCCTGGCGGGTCGCGATGGAGCGCGGCAGGACCGAGTGGTCGTCCTGCTCGTAGTACCGCTTGGTGATCTCGACGACCGTACGGCCGGCGTCCTCGTACAGGGCGCGGCGGGCGGTGTGCGTCGCGAGGACGGAGCCGTTGCCGGGGAGGGCCAGGCCGATGGCCTCGGCGAGGCAGTTCATCGAGTTGGCGGTGAACATGCCCGAACACGACCCGCAGGTCGGACAGGCGTTCTCCTCGATCCGCAGCACGTCCTCGTCCGAGACGTTCTCGTTGGAGGCGTCGACCATGGCGTCGATCAGGTCGAGCTTGCGGACGGTGCCGTCGACGAGGATGGCCTGGCCGGCCTCCATCGGGCCGCCCGACACGAACACGACGGGGATGTTGAGGCGCATGGCGGCCATCAGCATGCCGGGCGTGATCTTGTCGCAGTTGGAGATGCAGATGAGCGCGTCGGCGCAGTGCGCCTCGACCATGTACTCCACGCTGTCCGCGATCAGGTCGCGGGAGGGCAGGGAGTACAGCATGCCTCCGTGGCCCATGGCGATGCCGTCGTCGACCGCGATGGTGTTGAACTCGCGCGGGATGGCGCCCGCGGCGCGGATGGCGTCGGAGACGATCCGGCCGACCGGGGCCAGGTGCGTGTGCCCGGGGACGAACTCGGTGAACGAGTTGGCGACCGCGATGATCGGCTTCCCGATGTCCTCGCTCGCTACGCCCGACGCACGCATAAGGGCGCGTGCGCCCGCCATGTTGCGGCCGTGGGTGACGGTGCGGGACCTCAGCTCGGGCATCGGGTTCACTCCCCATGAGTGCGGTGGCGCAAGGCGCCGGCCGCGACTTTACGACTGTGGATATGGCTCGGTTACGAGGCTACGCCCCTGGCCCGGGATGCGGACAGGTTGTCCGCATCCCGGGACGAGCGGCTCATTCCTCGGTCAGGGCTCATTCCTCGGTCAGGTAGCGCTGGAGGGTCGGGGCCACGAGGGCGACGATGGCCTCCGGGTCGGCGGACGCGAGGGGCTCGATCTGGACCACGTACCGCAGGAGCGCGATGCCGATCATGTGGGAGGCGGCGAGCTCGGCGCGGAAGGTGGGGTCGGGGACGTTGAGGTCGGCCGCGACCCGTTCCAGGACCCGGCGCAGGATCAGCCGGCGCAGGACCGCCGCCGCGGCCTCGTGGGTGAGGGCGGAGCGGATGACGGCGAGGAGGGGGGCGCGGGAGACCGGGTTCTCCCAGATGCCCAGGAAGTAGCGCGCCAGGCGTTCGCCGATGCCCTCGGGGCCCTCCCCGACGATCGCGGGGACGACGAGGGCGGGCTCCATCGTGACCTCGATGGCGGCGGCGAAGAGGTCGTCCTTGCTGCCGAAGTAGTGGTGGACCAGTGCCGGGTCCACGCCGGCGACCTTCGCGATGCCGCGTACGGACGTCTTGTCGTACCCGCGCTCCGCGAACACCTCGCGGGCCGCGAGCCGGATCCGCTCCTGGGTGCCGGGGCCGTCGTCGGCCTCGTCCTGACGGGGCCGGCCGGGCCCGCGGCGCGGCTTGGCGGGTTCCGTCATGGCCGGGGGGTCCGAACCGGGGTGGCACCGGCACTGGCCGCGAGGTGGAGCCGGGTGAAGGCCAGGGCCTCGGCGAGGTCGGCCTCGCGCTCCGCGGAGGACATCGCGCGGCGGGTGTTCACCTCGATGACGACGTGCCCGGCGAAGGAACTGGTGGCGAGACGTTCCAGCAGCTCGGCACAGGGCTGGGTGCCGCGGCCGGGGACGAGGTGCTCGTCCTTGGCCGAGCCGTTGCCGTCGGCGAGGTGCACGTGCGCGAGGCGGTCCCCCATGCGGTCGATCATCGCGGCCGCATCCGTACGGGCGGTCGCGGTATGCGAAAGATCGACAGTGAAATGCCGGTAATCGTCTTTGGTGACATCCCACTCGGGGGCATAGGCCAGCATCTCGCGGTCCCGGTACCGCCACGGGTACATGTTCTCGACGGCGAACCGGACGTCGGTCTCGTCGGCCATCCGCCAGATGCCGCTGACGAAGTCCCGCGCGTACTGCCGCTGCCACCGGAAGGGCGGGTGCACGACGACGGTCGAGGCCCCCAGCCGCTCGGCCGCGGCCTGCGCCCGCTGGAGCTTGGTCCAGGGATCGGTGGACCACACCCTCTGGGTGATGAGCAGACAAGGGGCGTGCACGGCCAGGATCGGCACCTGATGATGCTCGGACAGCCGCCGCAGCGCATCGATGTCCTGGCTGACCGGATCCGTCCAGACCATCACCTCGACGCCGTCGTACCCGAGGCGCGCGGCGATCTCGAAGGCGGTCGCCGTCGACTCCGGGTACACGGAGGCGGTGGAGAGGGCGACTTTCGCGGTCGGGATCCGGACTGGTTTTGCCACGGGGACAGGGTACGGGGCGCAGCCGCCGAGGACCGTGACGGCCGCCACGCCGGCCCCGATCCCGGGAACGGGACGCCGGGGATTCGCATTTCCGGGCCGCTGAGGTGCGGCCCTCCTGGACGGAGGTAGGACCATGGACGAGCCCTTGGGCGGAGGTAGGACCATGGACGAGCCCTTTGAACGATGGGCAACCCGGCAGACGCTGAGATGTGAGGAACGCGTAGCGATCTGACGCGCATCGGCCGCCTGTCCGACCCCGATGGTGTTCTGGTCGCTGTCCGGCTCCGGCTGGGCCGGCGGCCCCGACCCGGGACGGGCCTGCTCATGGGCCCCGGCTGGGCATCCGGACCCCCGGAACCAAGCCGCGAGATCGCTGATGCCGCCCTGCTCAAGGCTTGTGTCCAGGTGACCGTCCTTTTGGGGGCTTCCCGGCAGTCCTTGTCTTTCCGGGGCGGGACGGGCGGTCAAGGGCGGCCGAAGGCCGTCGCGAAGCGACGCGAAGCGCCCTTGAGGGCCCGGCCCGACACGGAGAGACGATGGGACTGGCGGGAAACCCCCGAACCATCCCCGATCGGGCCCCGCAGGCATGCCGCCCCGGGTCCCCGGCCTGCCAGGCAGCGCCTGCCTGAACGAAATACTGCCGACGTCGACCCCGCTCGGGGGCTGCCGGGCCCGGGCCTCGCTGCCGAGGGCGGCGGGTGGGCAACCACCGTGCCGGGGCGGCGGAGCGAGGGGGCGAAGACCCCGCCCGCGCCGCAAGCCCCGTACCCCCCGCCCGCGCCGCAAGCCCCGTACGCGCCTCAGGACGGCAAGTGGTCCAGGCGGCGCAGGATGACGCCCTCGCGGAGGGCCCAGGGGCAGATCTCGAGTTCGTCGACGCCGAAGAGGTCCATCGCGCCCTCCGCGACCAGCGCCCCCGCCAGCAGCTGGGACGCGCGGCCCTCCGAGACGCCCGGGAGGGCGGCCCGCTGCGCGGTCGTCATCGCCGCGAGCCTCGGGACCCACTCCTCCAGGGACTTCCGAGTCAGGTCCCGCTGTACGTACAGCCCGTCCGCCGAGCGTGCCGCGCCCGCGATGCGGGCCAGCTGCCGGAAGGTCTTCGACGTCGCCACCACGTGGTCCGGCGCCCCGAAGCGGCTGAACTCGCCGACCGTGCGCGCGATCTGGGCCCGCGCGTGCCGGCGCAGCGCCCGTACGTCCGCCCCGTCCGGCGGGTCGCCCGGGAGCCAGCCCGTGGTGAGGCGGCCCGCGCCCAGCGGCAGCGAGACCGCCGCGTCGGGGTCCTCGTCGATGCCGTACGCGATCTCCAGCGAGCCGCCGCCGATGTCGAGGACCAGCAGCTTGCCCGCGGACCAGCCGAACCAGCGGCGGGCGGCGAGGAACGTCAGCCGCGCCTCGTCCTCACCGCTGAGGATGGGGAGGTCGATGCCGGTCTCGAGCTTCACCCGGGCCAGGACCTCGTCCGCGTTGGTGGCTTCCCGTACGGCGCTGGTCGCGAAGGGCAGCACGTCCTCGCAGCCCTTGTCCTCGGCGGCCTGCGCGGCCTCGCCGATCACCGATACGAGGCGCTCTATGCCCGCCGGGGTGACCGCTCCGGCCTCATCGAGCAGCTCCGCCAGCCGCAGTTCCACCTTGTGCGAGTGCGCCGGCTGCGGGCGCGCGCCGGGGTGCGCGTCCACCACCAGCAGATGGATCGTGTTCGAACCCACATCAAGGACACCGAGTCTCATACGAGGAAACGCTACTGTGCGGCTGGAGTATGGGTGGCGTAAGGGGCGCTTAGGCTTGGGTTTGTGCCAAATACGAAGAAGGCCAACAAGTCCAAGCCCGCCGAGAAGCCTGAGAAGACCGAAAAGGTCAAGAAGGCCGACAAGGCCAAGAAGGCGAATCCCCAGGCCAAAGCCTCGGTCGCGCGTGACGACGAGAAGGGGCTCGACTTCCCGCGGGCCTGGGTGGAGTTTCCCGACCCCGCCGATGCCGAGCAGGTCTTCCGCTGCGACCTGACCTGGCTGACCTCCCGCTGGACGTGCATCTTCGGCAGCGGCTGCCAGGGCATCCAGGCCGGCCGGGCCGATGACGGCTGCTGCACCCTCGGCGCGCACTTCTCGGACGAGGACGACGAGAAGCGGGTCGCCGAGCACGTGGCACGACTGACGCCCGAGCTGTGGCAGTTCCACGACGTCGGCAGCGAGACCGGCTGGACGCAGCACGACGACGACGGGGAGAAGCAGACCCGCCGCTGGGACGGCGCGTGCATCTTCCTGAACCGGCCGGGGTTCCCCGCCGGCGCCGGGTGCTCGCTGCACATCCTGGCGCTGAAGAGCGGCCAGGAGCCGCTGGAGACCAAGCCCGACGTGTGCTGGCAGCTGCCGATCCGCCGGACGTACGACTGGATCGACCGGCCGGACGACACGCGGGTGCTGCAGGTGTCGATCGGCGAGTACGACCGGCGCGGCTGGGGTCCGGGCGGGCACGACCTGCACTGGTGGTGCACGTCGGCGACGTCCGCGCACGGCGCCGGCGAGCCGGTGTACGTGTCGTACCGCGCGGAGCTGACCGAGCTGATGGGCAAGGAGGGGTACGAGGCCCTCGTGAAGCTGTGCGAGGCACGGCTGTCCTCGCTGCTGCCGATGGCGCCGCACCCCGCGGACCCGGCTTAGTCCGACCCGGCCCGACCGACCCGGCCCGACCGACCCCGCCTAGCCCGCCGCCGGCCCGCTCGGGTCCGCGGGCGGGGAAACCGTTCCTCCTGAGGCGCTCGGGGTCGGTGTGGGCGTCGGCGTGGGGGCGGCGGCCGTCCTGGTGCGGGAGGGGGATCTCGGACTCGCTCGCGGAGATCCGGGTGGCTTCCACGCCGACGGGCTCGCCGGTCTCCGGGGCGCCGCGGTACGCGGCCCAGAGCGCGAGGACCGGGGCCGCGACGACGGTGGCGACGACGGTGGTGGTCAAGGCCCGGGCCCGCAGCCGGTCGCGGCGGGCCGCACGGTCCCGGGGGTCCATCGGGAAGCCGGTGCGGTCGAAGCGGGGGCCGGGCCTGCGGCGGCGCCGGCCACCGCCGCCGGAGCGCAGCATGGCCGCGCGGACGGCAGTGCGCGGGGCGGGGACCAGCGGGAGGGCCGCGTGGATGCCGCCGGTGCCGGGCCAGGGCGAGGCGGCGTCGACGCGCTCGGCGACGCGGCGGCAGCGCGGGCAGTCGTCGACGTGGCGGACCAGCTCGGCGCGCAGGGTGGTGGACAGGAGCACCTGGCCGTCGCCGGTGAGCCGCGAGACGGAGGGGCAGCTGCCGGTCTCGACGACGGCGAGGGCGGCGCGGGTCCGCTCCACCTCGCAGGCGGCGCCGGCCAGCAGCTCCCGGGCGGTGGCGGGGGGCGTGCCGAGGACGGCGGCGAGTTCGGGGACGCCGAGGCGGTGGCGGACGGCGAGCTCGAGGGCCTCGCGCTGCGCGGGCGTGGTCCCGGCGGCCTCGGGCCAGGCGAGGCGGGCCAGCTCGGTGCGCCGGTAGGCATTCACGTCCAGGGAGCGGTGCGCCTCCGGCGCGTGCTCGGAATCCGTGTGCTCCGGCGTGCGCCGGGCGGAATGCGCTCCCTGCCGGGTCCGCCGGTGCTCGGCCAGCCGCTGCAGACAGCCCCAGCGGGCGAGGGCGTACAGCCAGGCCCGCCGGCCGCCCTCGTCGGGACATCGGCCCGGGTGCCGCTCGGCGACGGCGAGGACGTCGGCGAGCACCTCGGTGGCGGTGTCGTGGTCGCAGAGGACCGACAGGCAGTACGTGAACAGGCCGTCGAGGTACGGCTCGTGCCGGAAGGGGGGCGGCTGCCGTTCTCCTTCGGGGCCTTCTCGGCCTTCGGGGCCCTCGGGGGGCGTGCGCCCGTGCGCCCGGTGTGCGCCGGTGCGCTGGGCGGGGCTCTCCTGGCTGCTGCTGTTCACCCTGGCGAAGGTAGGCCGCACGCCGGTGACGGCCGTGAAGCCTTCAGCTGTTTTAGCCCTTACGGGTGAACAGATCGAACCCGTGCTGACAGCGGCCCTGACGCCGGGCGCGCGGGCAGGGGCGCGGACCCGGCGCGGAGCCGGGCCCGGCCCGGACCCCGGCCCGGACCCCGGCCCGTGGCGCGGGCGCTGTCACAGGGGCCGGATACCGTGGGCCGCATGGCTGCCCGTACATCTCGTTCATCCGCCAAGGACCGGCCGTCCTACCGCTGCTCCGAGTGCGGGTACACGACCGCGAAATGGCTCGGGCGGTGCCCCGAATGCCAGGCGTGGGGCACCGTGGAGGAAATGGGCGGCGCGCCCGCCGTACGGACCACCGCCGCCGGCCGGGTCTCGGCGCCCGCGCTCCCGATCGCGCAGGTCGACGGCCGGACGGCGACCGCCCGCAGCACCGGTGTGGACGAGCTGGACCGGGTCCTCGGCGGCGGGCTCGTGCCCGGCGCCGTCGTCCTGCTGGCCGGCGAGCCCGGCGTCGGGAAGTCGACGCTGCTGCTGGACGTGGCGGCGAAGGCGGCCAGCGAGGCGCACCGCACGCTCTACGTGACGGGCGAGGAGTCGGCGAGCCAGGTGCGGCTGCGGGCCGACCGGATCAAAGCGCTGAGCGACCACCTCTTCCTCGCCGCCGAGACCGACCTGTCCGCCGTGCTGGGCCACCTCGACGCCGTGCAGCCCTCGCTGCTGGTCCTGGACTCCGTACAGACCGTGGCCTCGCCCGAGATCGACGGCGCACCCGGCGGCATGGCCCAGGTCCGCGAGGTGGCCGGGGCGCTGATCCGCGCCTCCAAGGAGCGCGGCATGGCCACCCTGCTGGTCGGGCACGTCACCAAGGACGGGGCGATCGCCGGCCCCCGGCTGCTGGAGCACCTGGTGGACGTGGTCCTCAGCTTCGAGGGCGACCGGCACGCACGCCTGCGCCTCGTACGCGGCGTCAAGAACCGGTACGGGGCCACCGACGAGGTCGGCTGCTTCGAGCTCCACGACGAGGGGATCACCGGGCTCGCCGACCCGAGCGGACTGTTCCTGACCCGGCGCGCGGAGGCCGTCCCCGGGACCTGCCTGACGGTGACGCTGGAGGGCAAGCGCCCGCTGGTCGCCGAGGTGCAGGCGCTGACCGTGGACTCGCAGATCCCCTCGCCGCGGCGGACCACCTCGGGCCTGGAGACCTCCCGCGTCTCGATGATGCTGGCGGTGCTGGAGCAGCGCGGCCGGATCACCGCACTCGGCAAGCGCGACATCTACAGCGCCACCGTGGGCGGGGTGAAGCTGACGGAGCCGGCCGCCGACCTGGCGATCGCGCTCGCGCTGGCCTCGGCGGCGAGCGACGTGCCGCTGCCGAAGAACCTCGTCGCGATCGGGGAGGTCGGCCTCGCGGGCGAGGTGCGGCGCGTGACCGGGGTGCAGCGGCGGCTCGCGGAGGCGCACCGGCTCGGCTTCACGCACGCCCTGGTGCCCGGCGACCCCGGGAAGGTGCCGGCCGGCATGAAGGTCACCGAGGTCGCGGACATGGGCGACGCCCTGCGCGTCCTGCCGCGCGGGCGGTCGCGGGCGGCGGCCAAGGAGTAGGCGGCCGCGGCGCAGGGGCCCGTGGAGCGGGCGGTCACGGCGTCGGCGCCCGCGAAGGTGTGGCGGAGTGAGCGTGCAGGAGCCGTGCAGGAGCGGTGGAGTTGGCGCAGGAGTGCCTGGTGAGGGGACCCGTACGGGGTCCCTCGGGGGCGCACCTGGCCAAGCCACGGCGGGCGCGCAGCGCGCGCCGGTAGACTTCTGGATGGTCCGCCCGGCCGTACGCAGGCGGCGCAACCCGCGACCGGAGGAGTGCAGTGGCAGCCAAGGACGGGGCAGCAGCATCCGGGAAGTCGGGCGCGAGCTCCAAGCAGGAGGCCATGATGCGCGCCTCGCTGAGCGCGGTCGCACCTGGTCAGCCCCTGCGTGACGGTCTGGAACGGATCGTCCGCGGCAACACCGGCGGCCTCATCGTCCTCGGGATGGACAAGTCCGTCGAGGCGATGTGCACGGGCGGTTTCGTCCTGGACGTGGAGTTCACCGCGACCCGGCTGCGCGAGCTGTGCAAGCTCGACGGCGCGCTGATCCTGGACAAGGACATCACCAAGATCCTGCGGGCCGGCGTCCAGCTGGTGCCTGACGCGTCGATCCCGACGGAGGAGACGGGCACCCGTCACCGCACCGCGGACCGCGTCTCGAAGCAGTGCGGCTTCCCCGTGGTGTCGGTGTCGCAGTCGATGCGGCTGATCGCGCTGTACGTGGACGGGGAGCGCCGGGTCCTGGAGGAGTCCGGGGCGATCCTGTCGCGGGCGAACCAGGCGCTGGCCACGCTGGAGCGGTACAAGCTGCGGCTCGACGAGGTCGCGGGGACGCTGTCGGCGCTGGAGATCGAGGACCTGGTCACGGTGCGCGACGTGACGGCGGTCGCGCAGCGGCTGGAAATGGTTCGCCGCATTGCCACGGAAATCGCTGAATACGTGGTCGAGCTGGGTACGGACGGGCGACTGCTGTCGCTCCAGCTGGACGAGCTGACGGTCGGCATCGAGCAGGAGCGGGAGCTGGTGATCCGGGACTACGTGCCGGAGCCGACGGCGAAGCGCTCCCGCACGGTGGACGAGGCGCTGCCGGCGCTGGACGCCCTGACGCATCCGGAGCTGCTGGAGCTCGGCATCGTGGCGCGCGCGCTGGGGTACACGGGCTCGCCGGAGACGCTCGACTCGGCGGTGTCCCCGCGGGGGTACCGGCTGCTGGCGAAGGTTCCGCGGCTGCCGGGGGCCATCATCGAGCGGCTGGTGGAGCACTTCGGGGGCCTGCAGAAGTTGCTGGCCGCGTCGGTGGACGATCTGCAGACGGTCGACGGGGTCGGGGAAGCCCGTGCGCGGAGCGTCCGCGAGGGCCTGTCCCGCCTGGCGGAGTCCTCGATCCTCGAGCGCTACGTCTGATCCTTTGCGCGGACCTCGCGCCGCCCGGCGCCTGGGCGCCTCCCGGGCTTCGGCCCGCTGCGCCGGACTGCGTCCGGCGGGACCCCACCCGGGCTCCGCCCCAAGGCACTAGTCCTGCTTGAGGACGAACGACGTTCGGGCGACCGGCATGCCCGGGGACTTGACCTCCACCACGTACGTGTCCGGAGCCGCGCTCCCCGCCGGAGGCGCCTGGCACTGGTCCGCCGCGCTGAACTTCCTGTCCCACTCCAGCGACTGCTTCGTCTCCCCCTGCGCCGGCACCCGGAAGAACGCGTTGCCCGCGCCCGACGGGCAGTCCGACGAGGACCAGACGGCCTTGCTGGTGCTCGCCTGGAGGATGGTCAGGACCGCCTGCTTCGGGCCGAGGTCGACCTTGCAGGTCGTGCCGGAGACATTGCGGGCGACCAGTTCGAGGCGGGGCTTCTCGCTCGTCTCGTACTCGTTCTTCACGCTCTTGACCTCCCACTGCAGCCCGCTCGGGGCGCACGTGGGAAGCGGGGAGTCCGCCGGGACCTGGGACGTGGAGCCGCCCGTACCGCCACTGCCGCTGCCCCCGACGCTGCCGGCGGAGCCCGAACCCGCGCCCGCCGCCGTGCCCGGAGTGCCGCCCGGCTCGCCGTTCTTGCCCGCGCCGCCGCCCGACTCCGCACGCCCGCCCGGCGCCTGACTGATCGCCGGCCCCGTCCCCGCGGGCCCGGGGGTGATCGAGGCGACCGGGTCGGGCCCCTTGTCGCCGCCCTTGCCGTTCGTACTCGACTTCCCCCCACCGGAACTGACGGTCCATACGGCGAGGAGCGCGAGCAGCGCGACAACGGACGCCAGCACAGCCCTCCGTCGCCAGTAGATGGAGGAGGGGAGCGGCCCGACCGGATTGCGCATAGATCCCACGGACGGAACTTTACGAGAGTCCGCGGCCCGATCTGCGCCCCACATGCCGCGCAAGCGGCTTGTTCTGCCGATGATCATCCTGCAGGCGGACGTCCGACCGGTGAGAATCGGCCAAGAGTCCCACGTCAGGCGCGATCGGGTTTGAGTACGTTCGGTGACCGTGGACACCTCCGGCCTCTACCGCGACATCACCGATTCCGCCCGCTCCGCACCCGGCTGGATGCGGTCGGCGTTCGAGGCCTGGACGGAGTACGGGCTGGTGCTTTTCGGCCTGCTCTTCATAGCCGTGTGGTGGCGTGCGCGCACCCAGGACGGCCCGCGGGCCGTCGCGCTGGCCCTGGCCGTACGCCGCCTCGCACTGCTGACCGTGCCGCTGGCCCTGCTGATGGCCTTCTCCCGGGTCTTCGTCGGCGTCCACTACCCCCACGACGTGGGCGTGGGCCTGCTGCTCGGCGGTTCGCTCGCCGCCCTCTTCGTCCTCGCCCTCACCGGTCCGATCAGTACGATCACCGCCGCCATGCGGGCGAGCGGGGGGCGCGCCGCTGTCCGGTTCACCGGCCCGGCCCCCGCGCGGCATCCCTGAACGTGCCAGGATGCCGTTGCCATGACTGCATCCTCCAGCCCTTCCCCCGAGACGTCCCCCGACGCGTCCCACGCGCTGCACTCCCCGGTCATCGCCTGGTTCGAGGAGCACGCCCGCGACCTGCCCTGGCGCCGCCCCGAGGCCGGCCCCTGGGGGGTCATGGTCAGCGAGTTCATGCTCCAGCAGACCCCGGTCAGCCGGGTCCTGCCGGTGTACGAGCGGTGGCTCGCCCGGTGGCCCCGCCCCGCCGACCTGGCCGCCGAGGCCCCGGGCGAGGCCGTACGGGCCTGGGGGCGGCTCGGCTACCCCCGCCGGGCCCTGCGCCTGCACGGCGCGGCCGTCGCGATAACGGAGCGGCACGCGGGCGACGTACCGCGGGAGCACGCGCAGCTGCTCGCGCTGCCCGGGATCGGCGAGTACACGGCGGCCGCCGTGGCCTCGTTCGCGTACGGGCAGCGGCACGCCGTGCTCGACACCAACGTGCGCCGGGTCCTCGCCCGCACCACGACCGGGGTCGAGTACCCGCCGAACGCCACCACGGCCGCCGAGCGGCGCCTGGCCCGGGCCCTGCTGCCGGAGGACGAGGAGACCGCGGCCCGCTGGGCGGCGGCCTCGATGGAGCTCGGCGCCCTGGTGTGCACGGCCAAGTCCCCGGACTGCACGCGCTGCCCGGTGGCCGGGCTGTGCGCGTGGCGGCTGGCCGGGAAGCCGGCCCACGAGGGGCCGCCGCGGCGCGGGCAGACGTACGCGGGGACGGACCGGCAGGTGCGCGGCAAGCTCCTCGCGGTGCTGCGGGATGCGGTCGGGCCGGTTCCGCAGGCGGTGCTGGACACGGTCTGGGACGAGCCCGTGCAGCGGGCCCGGGCGCTGGACGGGCTGGTCTCCGACGGGCTGGTCGAACCGCTCGCCGGGGGGATGTACCGGCTGCCGCAGGGCCCCGCGACGGACCTGGCCCAGAGCCCCGCGACGGGCTGAGCTAACTGAGCGGGGGATTCCGCTTCTTCCGGCCAAACCCCAGCTCACGGCACTGTTACACAACCTATGGGTGTCCGTGCGTCCACCGAAGGCTGGCCCGCACAGGCCCGTGACAACCCCTCCGTACCTTCGAATGCGTAGGACACGGGGATGAGCGGTTGCACGGGACGGAGGCGGTCTGAGATGGCGCACGGCGAGGTACTCGGATTCGAGGAGTACGTACGCACTCGGCAGGACGCGCTCCTGCGCAGTGCCCGACGCCTGGTCCCGGACCCCACGGACGCGCAGGACCTCCTGCAGACCGCGCTGGTGCGCACGTACGGCCGCTGGGACGGCATCGCCGACAAGTCCCTGGCCGACGCCTACCTGCGCCGCGTCATGATCAACACCCGGACCGAGTGGTGGCGCGCCCGCAAGCTGGAAGAGGTCCCCACCGAGCAGCTCCCGGACGCCTCCGTCGAGGACGGCTCCGACCAGCGCGCCGACCGCGCCCTGCTGATGGACATCCTCAAGGTTCTCGCGCCCAAGCAGCGCAGCGTGGTCGTGCTGCGACACTGGGAGCAGATGAGCACCGAGGAGACCGCCGCGGCGCTCGGAATGTCGGCGGGTACTGTGAAGAGCACCCTGCACCGCGCGCTGGCCCGGCTCCGGCAGGAGTTGGAGAGCCGGGATCTGGACATGCGTGCGCTGGAGCGCGGTGACCACCGCGGTGACCACACCATCCGGTACGAGGGGCGTGAGCGGTGCGCGGCCTGAACGGCCAAAGCTTGAGCGGCAGAAGTCCGCTGGTGCTGATGTCGGCGGGGACGGTCGTCCTCGTCGGCACAGTGCTGTTCGCGGCCGGATGCGCCACCGGCGGCACCGGCCTGCGCGACGGCGGCCCCGCCCACACCGAGGCCGTGGCCAAGAGCGGCTCGCCGACGGCCACCCCGCCCGACCACGTCCCGGCCACGACCGGGGCCTCGGGCAAGCCCGCCAAGCGGGTCGACCCCGTCGCACTGCTCCAGGCGGACCCCAAGGTCAGCGCCGCCGTCAAGCGGGACCTCAAGCCCTGCACGGGCAAGGATTACCCGATCGACGTGAGCTACGGGAAGGTCACCGGGGGCTCCGCCGTCGACATCGTCGTCAACGTGCTGTCCTGCGCCGACGCATTGGGGCGGGGCTCGTACGTGTACCGGGCGGAGGGCGGGACGTACGAGAATGTGTTCTCGGACGAGCAGCCGCCCGTCTACGCGGAGATCGACCGGGGCGACCTGGTGGTCACCAAGCCCGTCTACGGGAAGAGCGACGCCCTCGCCTATCCGTCGGGCGAGGACGTGATCACCTACCGCTGGAACGGGGAGAAGTTCACCGAGCAGGACCGGGTGCACACCGACTACAGCAACATCGACGGCGCGGTCCAGCCGGCGCCCGCGGTCACCCAGAAGAACTGACGACCCGAAGACCCGAAGTCCAGAAGAACCGACGTACCGAAGTAGCGAAGAACCGAGGCGAGGCTTCCGCATGGCCGAGACCCATGTCCTGTTCGTGGAGGACGACGACGTCATCCGTGAGGCCACGACCCTGGCGCTGGAACGCGACGGGTTCGTGGTCACCGCCATGCCCGACGGCCTGTCCGGCCTGGAGTCCTTCCGGGCCGACCAGCCGGACATCGCGCTGCTGGACGTGATGGTGCCCGGCATGGACGGCGTGAGCCTGTGCCGCCGGATCCGCGACGAGTCCACCGTCCCCGTGATCATGCTGTCGGCGCGCGCCGACTCGATCGACGTCGTCCTGGGCCTGGAGGCGGGCGCCGACGACTACGTCACCAAGCCCTTCGACGGCTCGGTCCTCGTCGCCCGGATCCGCGCCGTGCTGCGCCGCTTCGGCCACGCCGGCGGCCCGCAGAACGGCCGGCCGGGGGCGAACGGCGAGGACGGCTCCGAGGAGCGCGGGGTGCTGGTCTTCGGCGACCTGGAGGTCGACACCGAGGGCATGGAGGTCCGCAGGGCCGGCGCCCCGGTGGCGCTGACGCCGACCGAGATGCGGCTGCTCCTGGAATTCTCCTCCGCGCCCGGCACCGTTCTCTCGCGCGACCGCCTGCTGGAGAGGGTCTGGGACTACGACTGGGGCGGCGACACCCGCGTCGTGGACGTCCACGTACAGCGGCTGCGCACGAAGATCGGACAGGACCGCATCGAAACGGTCCGAGGATTCGGATACAAGCTCAAAGGATGAGGCGCTTCACCCTCCGTACGGGGATCCGCTGGAAGATCACGCTCGCCATCGCCGCCGTCGGCGCCCTCGTCGCGGTCGCACTGAGCCTGGTCGTGCACAGTGCTGCCCGCGTGTCGATGCTGGAGAGCGCCCGCGAGGCACAGCTGGCCAACGTGAACGTCATCGCCCGCTTCGTCGAGGCCGGGCGCAAGCCGGCCTTGGGGGCCAAGGTCAACGACCCCGAGCTGCCCGCCGCGCTGCGCGAGAAGGCGAAGTCGGGGCGGCGCGGCACGTACATCCAGGAGTCGCGCAAGGGCGTGCCGGTGGTGTGGGCCGCGGTCCCGCTCGGGAACGGGCAGGTGCTGTCGCTGCACAGCGAGTTCAAGGAGAGCGCCAACATGGTGCGCGACCTGGACCGGGCCCTGGTCGTCGGGTCGATCTCCGTCGTCGTCGCGGGCGCCGCGCTCGGTGTGCTCATCGGCGGGCAGATCTCGCGCCGGCTCCGCAAGGCCGCGGCCGCCGCGCAGCGGGTGGCGCACGGGGATCCCGACGTACGGGTACGGGACGCGGTCGGGGGCGTCGTACGCGACGAGACCGACGACCTCGCGCGGGCCGTGGACGCCATGGCGGACGCGCTCCAGCAGCGGCTGGAGGCCGAGCGGCGGGTGACCGCGGACATCGCGCACGAGCTGCGGACCCCGGTGACGGGCCTGCTCACGGCGGCGGAACTGCTGCCCCCGGGGCGGCCGACCGAGCTGGTGCGGGACCGGGCGCAGGCGATGCGGGTGCTGGTCGAGGACGTATTGGAGGTGGCCCGGCTGGACAGCGCGTCCGAGCGGGCGGAGCTCCAGGACGTGGCGCTGGGCGAGTTCGTGAGCCGGCGGGTGACCGCGCTGATGCCGGAGGCTTCGGTACGGGTGGTCGCGGACGAGATCGTCAGCACCGACCCGCGGCGGCTGGAGCGGATCCTGGGGAACCTGCTGGCCAATGCCGCGCGGTACGGGCAGGCACCGGTCCAGGTGGACATCGAGGGGCGGGTCGTCCGGGTCCGGGACCACGGGCCGGGCTTCCCGGAGGCGCTGCTGCGCGAGGGGCCGAGCCGGTTCCGGACCGGGTCGACGGACCGCGCCGGGGTGGGGCACGGCCTCGGGCTGACCATCGCGGAGGGGCAGGCGCGGGTGCTGGGCGCCCGGCTGACGTTCCGCAACGTGGCGGCACCGGGCGGCGTGGACCGCGAGGGAGCGGCGGCCGGAGCGGTGGCGGTGCTGTGGCTGCCGGAGCACGCGCCGACGGCGACGGGAAGCTTCCCGATCATCAAGGTGCAGAGCTGATCGCGCGCGGATCGGGACCGGGCCGTACAGCTGTGCGGACCGGTGTTTTAGCATCCGTGGCATGACCGACGGTACGAATCCCCCCAGCAACCCGCAGCCCGAGCCCGCCCCCGGGAACGGGGGCTACGGGTTCCCGCCGGTCCCGCCGGCCTCCGCGGCCGGCTACGGCTACCCGCCCGGCACCCCGGCGCCGGGTGGCGGCGGCAGCTTCGGCCCGCCGCCGGGCGCGCCCGCGGACGGCGGCGGCTACGGCTACCCGCAGGCGGGTGCTCAGCCCGGCGCACAGCCCGGCCCGTACCAGCACCAGCAGGCCCCTGCCCCGGATGCCGCGCCCCAGCAGTGGGCCCAGGGGCTTCCGAACATGGCCGGGCCGGCTGCGCCCGGCGCTCCGGGCCCCGGGCTTCCCGGGCCGTTCGCGCCGCAGCCGGACCAGCCGGACTGGGAGGCCATGGCCGACCGCTCGGCGGCCGAGAAGCGCAAGAAGCGGCTGTGGGTGATCGGCGCCGCGGTGACCGTACTGGCGCTGCTCGCCGGCGGTGGAACGTTCCTGCTGCTGGGCGGCGACGACAAGGGCAAGAACGAGGCGAAGGACGACACGCCGTCCCCGACCGCGCCGGCCACGCCCTCCCCCAGCGGGTCGAAGAGCAAGACCCCGGTCGACAACACCCCGACCGTCAAGGACGACCCGACGCAGATCCGGGACCGCAGCGGAAAGGCCCCGCTGAAGATGGGCCCGGACGCCGGGGTCTTCCCGATCGAGAAGCGCTTCGAGATCCGGACGAAGGGCAACGAGAACTCGTACGCCGAGTCCGCGAAGGGCGTCGTGGACACGTCCAAGAGCTTCACCGTCTCGGCGCACGTCTGGAACCGCGCCCCGAAGGGCCGCCAGATCGCCGTCAGCCAGGGCAACGAGAAGTCCTTCTCGTTCGAGCTGGGGCTGGACCAGGTGAACGGCAAGCCGACCTGGGTCTTCCGCGTCCAGACGGGCGACCAGGGCGCCGAGGCGACCGCGGTGACCGTGACCGGCGAGAGCCCCAAGATGGAGAAGACCTTCTCCACCCTGACCGGGACCTACGACGCCGAGCGCAAGCAGATCGCCCTCTACGTCAACGGCAAGAAGACCGGCGAGGCCCCCGTCCCCGGCGTCTTCCAGGCTCAGGGCCCGCTGCAGCTGGCGCGCTCGCGCCACGAGGACAAGTGGACCGCGCCGTGGAGCGGGGCCATGGAGACCGTGCAGACCTACGACGTGGTGCTCTCGCCCGCCCAGATCGACACCCTCAAGCCGGGCAGGGTCGACGCGGCGACGAAGCCGACGGGCTCCTGGCTCCTGTACTGACCGTGGTCAGAAGGCTCAGACGGTGACGCCGGCGTTGCGCAGGAACGCGACCGGGTTCACGGCCGAGCCGTAGTTCGGGGTGGTCCGGATCTCGAAGTGGAGGTGCGGGCCGCTCGAGTTGCCGGTGTTGCCGGACAGCGCGACCTGCGTGCCCTTGGCGACCTTCTGGCCGATGCGGACCTGGATCTTCGAGAGGTGCGCGTACTGCGAGTACGTGTTGTTCGCGTGCTTGATCACGATGGCGTTGCCGTACGCCGGGCCGTCGCCGCCGCCGTTCGGGCCGGCCTTGACGACGACGCCGGCGGAGGCCGCCTTGACCGGGGTGCCGACGGCGCAGGCGAAGTCCTGGCCCGAGTGCTTGTGGGACCACATGCTGCCGCCCTTGCCGAAGGTCGCGGAGAGCGTGTAGCTGGCGACCGGCTTCTGCCAGGCGACGGTCTTCGCGGCAGCCACGGAGGCCTTGGCGGCGGTCTTCTGGGCCGTGTCGGCGAAGGCGGCGGTCGTCCCGGCCCCGAGAGCCAGGACCGCACCGAGAGCGGTGGTGCCGATGGCGAGACGGGTACGACGGGTGCTGACGCGCTTCGCGAACATGTAAGGAGACCTCCGGGCCGGGGACAAGGACGGTGCGGGCATGAAGTCACCCGGCACGCTGGGAAGCGGATGCCGGGCTTGCCCATCCTTGGTAACCCGTGTCCCCCCGCATCCCCAAACGTCCCGATTACTACCGGGGCTCGTAGGCCTTGGAGGTGTGACGCAGCCGGTTGACCGCGTCCCTGCTGGACCGAGGGCATGACCCAGACGGGGCAAAACGGACACTCGATCTACGAGTCGCCCTAGTAGGTCCGATTTGCCCTGTGCGGCTTGTCACCGCGCACGCAAGCCAAAGGGGCGGCCCCGGAACCTCTACGGTTCCGGGGCCGCCCCTTTGTCGCTCTACCCGCGGGCGGCGGTTACGCGCCCTTGCTCAGGTCCGGGCCGGAGCCCGTGGCCTCGATCGGGGGGAGGTCCGGCAGGGCCGACTTCTCCTCGCCGCGGAAGGTGAACTTGGCTTCTTCGCCGTCGCCCTCCTTGCCCACGACCACGATGTGACCGGGACGCAGCTCGCCGAAGAGGATCTTCTCCGACAGGATGTCCTCGATCTCGCGCTGGATGGTCCGGCGCAGCGGCCGGGCACCCAGGATCGGGTCGTAGCCGCGCTTGGCGAGCAGGAGCTTCGCGTCGCCGCTCAGCTCGATGCCCATGTCGCGGTCCTTCAGGCGCTCGTCCACCTTGGCGATCATCAGGTCGACGATCTGGATGATGTCTTCCTCGGTGAGCTGGTGGAAGACGACCGTGTCATCGACGCGGTTGAGGAACTCGGGCCGGAAGTGCTGCTTGAGCTCTTCGTTGACCTTCGCCTTCATACGGTCGTAACCGGTCTTGGTGTCGCCCACGGCGGCGAAGCCGAGGTTGAAGCCCTTCGAGATGTCCCGGGTACCCAGGTTGGTCGTCATGATGATGACCGTGTTCTTGAAGTCCACGACCCGGCCCTGGGAGTCGGTCAGGCGACCGTCCTCCAGGATCTGGAGAAGGGAATTGAAGATATCCGGGTGGGCCTTCTCGACCTCGTCGAAGAGGACGACGGAGAACGGCTTGCGGCGCACCTTCTCGGTGAGCTGGCCGCCCTCTTCGTAGCCCACGTAGCCGGGGGGCGAACCGAAGAGGCGGGAAACCGTGTGCTTCTCGCTGAACTCCGACATGTCGAGGGAGATCAGCGCGTCCTCGTCGCCGAAGAGGAATTCGGCGAGCGTCTTGGAGAGCTCGGTCTTACCGACACCGGACGGGCCGGCGAAGATGAACGAGCCACCCGGGCGCTTCGGGTCCTTCAGACCCGCACGGGTACGGCGGATCGCCTGGGAGAGCGCCTTGATGGCGTCCTTCTGGCCGATGACCCGACGGTGGAGCTCGTCTTCCATGCGGAGCAGTCGCGAGGACTCCTCCTCGGTGAGCTTGAAGACGGGAATGCCGGTCGCGGTCGCGAGGACCTCGGCGATGAGCTCGCCGTCGACCTCGGCGACGACGTCCATGTCGCCGGCCTTCCATTCCTTCTCGCGCTTGGACTTCGCCGCCAGCAGCTGCTTCTCCTTGTCACGGAGAGAAGCCGCCTTCTCGAAGTCCTGGGAGTCGATGGCCGACTCCTTGTCGCGGCGCACGCCCGCGATCTTCTCGTCGAACTCGCGGAGGTCCGGCGGCGCGGTCATCCGGCGGATGCGCATCCGGGAGCCGGCCTCGTCGATCAGGTCGATCGCCTTGTCCGGCAGGAAGCGGTCCGAGATGTACCGGTCGGCCAGCGTCGCCGCCTGGACGAGAGCCTCGTCCGTGATGGAGACGCGGTGGTGGGCCTCGTAGCGGTCGCGCAGGCCCTTGAGGATCTCGATCGTGTGGGGGAGGGAAGGCTCCGCCACCTGGATCGGCTGGAAGCGGCGCTCGAGGGCCGCGTCCTTCTCGAGGTGCTTGCGGTACTCGTCCAGCGTCGTGGCACCGATGGTCTGGAGCTCACCACGGGCCAGCATGGGCTTGAGGATGCTGGCGGCGTCGATCGCGCCCTCGGCGGCACCCGCACCCACGAGGGTGTGGAGCTCGTCGATGAACAGGATGATGTCGCCGCGGGTGCGGATCTCCTTGAGCACCTTCTTCAGGCGCTCCTCGAAGTCACCGCGGTAGCGGGAACCGGCGACCAGGGCACCCAGGTCAAGCGTGTAGAGGTGCTTGTCCTTGAGGGTCTCGGGGACCTCGCCCTTGACGATCGCCTGGGCCAGGCCCTCGACGACGGCGGTCTTGCCGACGCCGGGCTCGCCGATGAGGACCGGGTTGTTCTTGGTACGGCGGGACAGGACCTGCATGACCCGCTCGATCTCCTTCTCGCGCCCGATGACCGGGTCGAGCTTGGATTCGCGGGCGGCCTGCGTGAGATTGCGGCCGAACTGGTCCAGGACGAGGGAGGTCGAGGGGGTGCCCTCGGCCGGGCCGCCGGCCGTGGCCGACTCCTTGCCTCCGCCGGAGTAGCCGGAAAGCAGCTGGATGACCTGCTGCCGGACTCGGTTGAGATCGGCGCCCAGCTTCACCAGGACCTGGGCGGCGACGCCCTCGCCCTCGCGAATGAGGCCGAGCAGGATGTGCTCGGTGCCGATGTAGTTGTGGCCGAGCTGGAGGGCCTCTCGGAGCGAAAGCTCCAGGACCTTCTTCGCCCGCGGAGTGAAGGGGATGTGGCCGGACGGGGCCTGCTGCCCCTGACCGATGATCTCCTCAACCTGCTGGCGAACAGCCTCGAGCGAAATCCCGAGGCTCTCCAAGGCCTTAGCGGCGACACCCTCACCCTCGTGGATCAAGCCCAGGAGGATGTGCTCGGTGCCGATGTAGTTGTGGTTGAGCATCCGGGCTTCTTCCTGAGCCAGGACGACAACCCGCCGCGCGCGGTCGGTGAACCTCTCGAACATCGTTTATCGCTCCTCAGAGCGGTCGGGCAGTTCGGGGTCGGTCCCCGCCCTGTCCTTCCGCATGCTAGTCCCGCGGGGCGGGACAGCTCATTCCAACTGCCGACATCCGTCCGCGGCTCACCCCCACGTCCGTGGGGAAAACCGGCTTCAACTGCCGACAACTGCTCCAACCCGATGGTGCGAGACGATGTTCCCGCAGGCCAGGCAGATACCCGTCACACGTGTACGCCGATGGCGAACGGAAGCTGCCCGAAACAGCGTGTCGCCCCGATCCACTAGGAATGTCTTACCCGTAAGGACCGACACTCCATGCCGGTGGCACCGGTTCCCTCCGCTACGGGCGAACACGATTGCGTCCCGAATGTGGGACTCCACCCTGCCGGATGTTTACGTTCCGCATTGATACCGGCGCGCTGCGTAACTCCGGAGCACCTTCGGAGTTGCTCCGGGCATGGCCGTCACCGTTCCGCCGCCCCGCGTCGCGCCCGAGGATTCACCCGCGGATTCGCTTGGGGACGCGTACGCGTCCTGGTACGAGGAGGTGCTCGGCTGGCCCGTCGCGGGCGGGCCGCCCGCCCAGCTGGTCACCGGGGCCCGGTTCGATGTGCTGGAGCTGCCGGCCGATGCGGGGGCGGAGCTGCTGCGCAGGCCGGTCGCCACGGGTCCGGTGGCGCTCACAGGGCGCAGGATGCGGTTCCTGGTGGCCGCGGGGAGCGCGGACGAGCTGGAGGGTCTGCTCGACTGGCTGGAGTGGGGCGGGGTCGCCCTCGATCTCACCGCCCTGGGTGCCGGCGGCCGGATCACGGCTCCGGTTCCCCCGGGACGTCCGGAGGGAAGTCCCCGGGGGGCCGCCGTGTGGCTGCGACCCCCCGAGCAGGGGTGTGAGGCATTGCTGCCGTCCCTGCCCGGTCCGGGGCAGGGTGCCGGTCCCCGGCACGGTGGTGCCGGGCCCGATCTCGTACGCCTGGTCGCCGCGGCGGCGACGGAATGCCACCGGGCGCACCTGTGGCGGCGTACGCCCCTGAGGAGCGCCGCGGCCGGACCCTGCACGGGCCGGCCGGGTCAGACCCTGACGGGTCAGGCCCGGTTCTCGTAGGCCTCGCGGATCTCCTGCGGGACGCGCCCGCGGTCGTTGACGCTCATGCCCTGGGCCTTGGCCCACGCGCGGATCTCAGCGGTGTCCGGGTTGCCGGACGTCGCGGCCGTCCGCGCCTTGGCGCGGCCGCCGGAAGCGCGGCCACCGGTGCGGCGGGCGCCCTTGACGTAGTCGGCAAGCGAGGAGCGCAGCTTCTCCGCGTTGGCGGTGGTGAGGTCGATCTCGTAGGTCTTGCCATCCAGAGCGAACGTCACGGTCTCGTCCGCCTCGCCACCGTCGAGGTCGTCGACAAGAAGGACCTGAACCTTCTGTGCCACCGGGATTTCCTTTCATCGAAAAGCAGTACGCGGAAAGGAAACCGCTTTTCCCTGGAAAACACAAACCCCCGGGGAGAGGTTCGAGACCGCAACGCGGCGGGAAACGTGCGCGATTCGGACATAGGCCACAGGTGCGCGGAGCACGGGAAAAGCCGCCGTGATCGTTCAGAGGTGCAGAAGCATCCGACTGTTGCCCAAGGTGTTCGGCTTCACTCGTTCGAGACCGAGGAACTCGGCGACGCCCTCGTCATAGGAACGCAGGAGCTCCATGTAGACATCCGTCTCGACCGGGGTCTCGCCGATCTCGACGAAGCCGTGCTTCGCGAAGAAGTCCACTTCGAAGGTCAGGCAGAAAACCTTCCGGACGCCCAGCGCGCGGGCGGTGTCCAACAACTGCCCGAGCAGCTGATGGCCGACTCCGGCCCCCTTCAACTCGCGGTCGACCGCAAGAGTGCGTACTTCGGCGAGGTCTTCCCACATGACGTGGAGAGCGCCGCAGCCCACCACCTGGCCGTCGGAGTCGTGTTCCGCGACCCAGAACTCCTGGATGTCCTCGTAAAGGACGACCGGGGCTTTGTCGAGGAGGATCCGCTGCTGCACGTACTGGTCGAGCAGGCGCCGCAGCGCGGGAACATCGCCGGTGCGGGCACGGCGGATCGTCACTGTTTTTGCCTGTGCAGCGGAAAACTCACCCATGCCCGGACGCTATCGCCCCGACTCGGTCCCGCGCCCGGCGGAGTCCCCTTCGGCGGGAGGGACTTCGGGCGGTGCCGCGGCAGGGGCTCCGGCGGGGGGCTCCGCCGCAGGCCCGGGGGTCGCCCCGGCCGCCGGCTCCGCAGCCGGTTCGGCGGCCGACTCGTCGTCGTACCCCACGATGCGGAAGGCGTCCCGGAGGGCGTCGCGCTGTTCCGCGGACATCATGCCGAAGAAGGCCACGAGAGCGGCCGCGGGGTTGTCGCTCGTCGACCAGGCTTCGTTCATCAGTGCGGCCGAGTAGGCGGCGCGGGTGGAGACCGCGGTATATCGATAGGCGCGGCCTTCGGCTTCCCGGCGGACCCAGCCCTTCTGATGGAGATTGTCCATAACCGTCATGACGGTGGTGTACGCGATGGACCGTTCCTGCTGGAGGTCTTCCAGGACTTCACGAACAGTGACCGGGCGGTTCCACTGCCACACCCGCGTCATGACCGCGTCTTCGAGTTCTCCCAGGGGGCGAGGCACAACAGCACGATAGTGCGGAATGTGCGGAATTGCCCGGCCATTCGGAACGCAACGCTCAACAAAATCGGGCGTACGGCTCTCGAAGCCGTACGCCCTGCCGGTCTGCCTGAGTCTGTCCGGCCGCCTCGCCGGCCGTGGCGCTACTTCCCGGGCTGGGACTGCCGGGCGGCCTCGGCGCGGGCGATCACGGCGTCGACCGCCGCGTCTTCCTTGGCCTTGTTGGCGCCGCCCTGGCTCTTCACGATCGTCACCACGAGGGCGATGAAGAAGCCGGCCATCACTACGGGGGGCACGAGCGCGGAAACGTAGTCCATGCCCCCAGCGTAGCTACCCGACGGCGAGCCCGTCCGCCGGGGGCGGGGTGGGCTTGCGGCGCGGCGGGAACACCTCGCCGGGGGTCGGGATGGGCCGTTCGGACGGACGTTCGGGGCGCGGCGGCTCCTTGGGGGCCGGTGCGGGCCGGGCGGGCCCCTCTTTGCCGTCCTTGCCGTCCTCGGCCGCGACAGCGCCCTTGGCGTCCTTGCCGCCGGCCAGGGCGAGCAGCCGGGTCCGGGGCGCCGGCGTGATCGAGAGCCGCCGCCGCACGGAGCGCTCGGCGACGTCCTGGCAGCGGGTCAGCAGCGCCGCCGCGACCGGGTTGGCCCGCAGGGCGCGCAGGGCTGCGAGGTCGTCCGGTGCGGGCTCGTACCCCGCGGCCAGGGCGTCCTGGAGCAGCTCCAGGTACCCGGAGAGGCTGCCGGGCAGGGCGCCGCGGTAGCGGACGAGGTCGGCGAGGAGGAACTCTCTGAGCCGCCCCGCCTCCTGGACCGCGTCGTCCACCGACTGCGCGAGGCGCAGGCAGTCCTGGACCTCGGAGGTCGTCAGGGGGGCCGTGGAGGACTGGAGGGCGTGGGCGAGCGTTCGCCTGAGCACGTGCAGCTCGGCGGCGCTGAACGCCATGCCGCCGCGGGATCCGTAGGGCGTGGGCATGGGCCGAAGATACGCGCTAATCGGACAAAATCCCCTGAGCGGCACGATTCCGGGCGCGCCGACGCCTAACCGTCCGCTTTGACGGCGTCAAGGAAGTCGGCCCAGGCGGACTGGGTCGTGGCCAGAATCAGATGCGCCGGGTCGGCGCGGTCGGCCACGCGGACGAGGTGGCCGGGGGCCGCGGAGACGTAGACGCAGGCGTCTCCTTCGCCGCAGTACGTGGACTTCTGCCAGGCGGGGTGAGCGGTCATGGTGTGTCTCCTCCGGGGGACGGCTCCTTGCTTCCCGTGGAGGGACGGTAACTCCGAAGGGGCCCGGCACCGACGAGTTCGGCGGATTTCGGTACATCGTCGTTGCATTGGCCACCCCCGGGTCCCCTCTCCCCGCCCCGCAGGGGACCTCCTTGGCAGCGCCGGTTACGGGTGCAGGCGGGCCGTGAAGGCCTCGACCGCCTCGGTCACGTCCTGCGGGGTCCAGGTGAGGCCCGGGGAGGTGATCTCCAGCTCCGTCGCCGAGACGCCCGGGACCACCGTCGCAGACCACCTGCGGAAGAGGACCGTGCCCGTCTCCTCCGCCAGGCGGATCCCCGCCTCCGTCAGGCGGTCCGCCTCGTACGGCAGCCACACCTGGAACTGGTGCGTGTGCGGGGTCTGCGGGTTGATCCGGAACCAGGGGACCCCGGACGACTCCAGCGCGGACCCCAGTGCCGCCGCCACCACGCGCGCCTGGGTCACGTACGACGGGAGGCGCGGGAGCTCCCGGTCCAGGCCGGCCAGCGCCGACAGCGCCTGCGGGAACTGGCGGAAGATCTGGCCCCCGTACCGGTGGCGCCAGACCTTCGCCTCCGCGACCAGCGAGGAGGAGCCCGCCAGGGCCGCGCCGCTCAGGCCGCCCAGGGACTTGTAGAAGGACACGTACACCGAGTCCGCGAGCCCCGCGATCTCCGGCAGCGGCCGCCCGAAGTGCACCGTCGACTCCCACAGCCGGGCCCCGTCGAAGTGCACCACCGCGTCCCGCTCGCGGGCCGCGTCGACCAGCGCCTCCAGCTCCTCCCAGGTGGGGAGCAGGAAGCCCGCGTCGCGCAGCGGGAGCTCCAGCATCAGCGTGCCGAAGGGCTCGGGCAGCTCCGCGACCTCCTCGGCCGTGGGCTGGCGCGGGTCCTTCGTCGGGTGCACCGTCCGCAGGCCGGAGACCAGCGACAGCGCACCGCCCTCCCACAGCTCCGGATGGCTCATCGGGTGCAGCGCGACCACCGGGTTCCCGGTCCGCCCCGCCCAGCAGCGCAGCGCGATCTGCTGGGCCATCGTCCCCGACGGGAAGAACGCCGCGTCCTCGGTGCCCAGCAGCTCCGCGACCCGCCGCTCGAGCCGGGTCACCACGCCGTCCCCGTACAGGTCGGCCGGCTCGTCGGGATCCGGCGCCGCCAGACCGGACAGCAGCTCACCGACCGTCGCCTCGCGCAGGCTGCGGGAGAGCATCCGCTCGGCCCCGCGTCCCGCCGCCACCAGCCGCTTCGTCAGATCATCGTCACCAGTCATGCCCCCGATCATCGCCGACCGGCCAACACGCCCAGGGGCTAGCATGGCGGCGTATCGTCCGGTACCCCCCGCGGACTGGAACGGAAGGCCCTCCCCGCGTGAACTCATCCCAGCAACCGCGCCCCGCCCGGCTCACCGTCGGCGTCGTCGGCGCCGGCCGGGTCGGCCCCGCGCTGGCCCGCGCGCTCCAGCAGGCCGGGCACCGGCCGGTCGCCGTGTCCGGCGTCTCCGACGCCTCCCGCCGCCGCGCCGAGCGGATGCTGCCCGACGTGCCGCTCGTACCGCCCGCGCAGGTGCTGGAGCTCGCCGACCTGGTGCTGCTGACCGTGCCCGACGACGCGCTGCCGTCGCTCGTCGAGGGGCTCGCCGAGACCGGCGCGGTCCGGCCCGGCCAGCTCCTCGTGCACACCTCCGGGCGGTACGGGACCGCCGTGCTGGACCCGGCCCGCCGCGCGGGCGCGCTCCCGCTGGCCCTGCACCCCGCGATGACCTTCACGGGCACCGAGGTCGACGTCCAGCGGCTCGCCGGCTGCTCGTTCGGCGTCACGGCCCCCGAGGAGCTGCGGCTCGCGGCCGAGGCCCTGGTGATCGAGATGGGCGGAGAGCCCGAGTGGATCGCGGAGGAGAACCGTCCGCTCTACCACGCGGCCCTCGCCCTCGGCGCGAACCACCTGGTCACCCTGGTCGCCCAGGCCATGGAGCTGCTGCACAAGGCCGGGGTCGAGCACCCCGACCGGATGCTCGGCCCGCTCCTCGGCGCGGCCCTCGACAACGCCCTGCGCTCGGGTGACGCGGCGCTGACCGGCCCGGTGGCCCGCGGCGACGCCGGCACGGTCGCCGCGCACGTCTCGGAGCTGCGCAGGCACGCCCCGGCCGCGGTCGCCGGGTACCTGGCGATGGCCCGCACCACCGCCGACCGGGCCCTCGCGCACGGCCTCCTCAAGCCCGAACTCGCCGAGGACCTGCTCGGCGTGCTCGCCGATCCCGAGGGTGGGGACCAGTGACCGAGCTGCTGCTGCACACCGCCGAGGAGCTGCACAAGCTCCCGCGCACCGCAGAAGGTCGCCGCGCCGTCGTGATGACCATGGGCGCCCTCCACGAGGGCCACGCCACCCTGATCCGCACCGCCCGCGAACAGGCCGGGCCCCAGGGCCAGGTCGTGGTCACCGTCTTCGTGAACCCGCTGCAGTTCGGGGCGAACGAGGACCTCGACCGCTACCCCCGCACCCTCGACGCCGACCTGGAGATCGCCCGGGAGGCCGGCGCCGACGCGGTCTTCGCCCCGGCCGTCGACGAGGTCTACCCCGGCGGCGACCCCCAGGTGCGGGTCAGCGCCGGCCCGATGGGCGAGTGCCTCGAAGGGGCCACCCGGCCCGGCCACTTCGACGGCATGCTCACCGTCGTCGCCAAGCTGCTCCACCTCACCCGCCCCGACCTGGCCCTCTTCGGCCAGAAGGACGCGCAGCAACTCGCCCTGATCCGGCGGATGGTCACCGACCTGAACTTCCCCGTCGAGGTGGTCGGCGTACCGACCGTCCGCGAGGGGGACGGGCTCGCGCTGTCGTCCCGCAACCGGTACCTCTCCGCCCAGGAGCGCCGTACCGCCCTGGCCCTGTCCCGCGCCCTGTTCGCCGGGCAGGACCGGCTCGCCGCGCAGGCCGCGCTGCGCGCCCGCGCCGAGGCCTCCCCGGCCAGCGACGAGCGGGCCACCGCCCTGGCCCGGCTCGGCGAGATCCGGGCCTCCGCCGACGCCCACGCCGTGTCCGCGGCGTCCGCCGCGGGCACCGGCCTGCCGGGGGCCGTACGGGCCGCCGCCCGGCACGTCCTGGAGGAGGCGGGCCGGCACGACCCGCCGCTGCTGCTGGACTATCTGGCACTGGTGGATCCGCAGGACTTCACCGATGTCGGCCCCGACTTCACCGGGCAGGCCGTGCTGGCCGTCGCCGCGAAGGTGGGGACGACCCGGCTGATCGACAACATCCCATTGGAGTTCGGAGCACACACGTGAGCACCCCAGGCACAGGCACCGCCGGTACCGGCATACGGCTGCACGCCCCCGCCCCCGGCTGGGCCGTCGACGCCGACGTCGTGGTCGTCGGCTCCGGCGTCGCCGGCCTGACCGCCGCACTGCGCTGCGCCGCCGGGGGCCGCCGTACGGTCGTGGTCACCAAGGCCCGGCTCGACGACGGCTCCACCCGCTGGGCGCAGGGCGGGATCGCCGCGGCGCTCGGCGACGGCGACACCCCCGAGCAGCACCTGGACGACACGCTGGTCGCGGGCGCCGGGCTGTGCGACGAGGCCGCCGTACGGCTCCTCGTCACCGAGGGCCCGGACGCCGTGCGCCGGCTCATGGCCACCGGCGCGGTCTTCGACACCTCCGCGGAGACCGGCGAGATAGAGCTGACCCGCGAGGGCGGCCACCATCGCCGCCGGATCGCGCACGCGGGCGGCGACGCCACCGGCGCCGAGATCTCCCGGGCGCTGGTCGAGGCCGTCCAGGCGGCCGGCATCGAGACCGTCGAGAACGCCCTCGTACTGGACCTGCTGCAGGACGCACAGGGCCGTACGGCCGGTGCCACCCTGCACGTCATGGGCGAAGGCCAGCACGACGGCGTCGGCGCCGTCCACGCGCCCGCCGTGATCCTGGCGACCGGCGGCATGGGCCAGGTCTTCTCGGCCACCACCAACCCGTCGGTGTCCACCGGCGACGGGGTGGCGCTCGCCCTGCGGGCCGGGGCCGAGGTCTCCGACCTGGAGTTCGTCCAGTTCCACCCGACCGTGCTCTTCCTGGGCCCGGACGCCGAGGGCCAGCAGCCCCTGGTGTCGGAGGCGGTCCGCGGCGAGGGCGCGTACCTGGTCGACGGGGACGGCGTCCGCTTCATGGTCGGACAGCACGAGCTGGCCGAGCTGGCCCCGCGCGACATCGTCGCCAAGGGCATCACGCGCCGCATGCAGGAGCAGGGCGCGCAGCACATGTACCTGGACGCCCGGCACTTCGGCGCGCAGATGTGGGAGCAGCGCTTCCCGACCATCCTCGCCGCCTGCCGCGCGCACGGCATCGACCCGGTGACCGAGCCCATCCCGGTCGCGCCCGCCGCGCACTACGCCTCCGGCGGCGTACGGACCGACCTGCACGGCCGCAGCACCGTCCCCGGCCTGTACGCGTGCGGCGAGGTGGCGTGCACCGGCGTGCACGGCGCGAACCGGCTCGCGTCCAACTCCCTGCTGGAGGGGCTGGTCTTCGCCGAGCGCATCGCCGACGACATCGTCGCGGGCGCGCCCGCCGGCAACGGCCCGGGCATCCCGGTCCCCGCGACCGGCCCGCTGCAGCCCGCCGAGGCGCGGTACGAGGTCCAGCGCATCATGACGCAGGGCGCGGGCGTGCTCCGCTCCGCCGAGTCCCTGCGCACGGCGGCCGCCGCCCTCGAGGACCTCTACGCGACGGCCCTGACGGCGCTGGAGCACGACGGCAAGACCGCCGTGCCCGGCACCGAGACCTGGGAGGCCACGAACCTGCTGTGCGTGGCCCGGGTACTGGTCGCCGCCGCCCTGCGCCGCGAGGAGACCCGCGGCTGCCACTGGCGCGAGGACCACCCCGACCGGGACGACGCCGCCTGGCGCCGCCACCTCGTCGTCCGGCTGTCCGCCGCCGAGAAGCGGGCGCTGGTCGTCACCCCCACCGACTCCGCGGGCTTTCCGTCCGTACAGCACCCTTTGAGCCAGGAGCAGTCATCGTGAGCACCCCCGAACAGCACGACCACGAGCACGAGCACGCGGAGCTGCCGCTCCTCGACGAGTCCGCGGGCGGCTGCGGCGACGACTGCGGCTGCGGCGACGGCGAGGAGAGCGGCCTGGACCCGGCGCTGGCCCAGCTGCTGGCCGACGCCGGCCTGGACCCGATCGAGGTCGAGGACATCGCCCACATGGCGATCTCCGAGGACCTGGACGGCGGGGTCGACGTGACCACCGTGGCCACCGTCCCCGAGGACGCCGTCGCGCACGCCGACTTCACCGCCCGCGAGGCGGGCACGGTCGCCGGCCTGCGCGTCGCCGAGGCCGTCCTCTCGGTGGTCTGCGAGGACGAGTTCGAGGTCGAGCGGCACGTCGAGGACGGCGACAGCGTGCAGCCCGGCCAGGTGCTGCTGACGGTCAAGGCCCGCACCCGGGACCTGCTCACCGGCGAGCGCAGCGCACTGAACCTGCTGTGCCTGATGTCGGGCATCGCGACGGCGACGCGCAAGTGGGCCGACGAGCTGGAGGGCACCAAGGCGAAGGTCCGCGACACCCGCAAGACCACGCCGGGCCTGCGCTCCCTGGAGAAGTACGCGGTGCGCTGCGGCGGCGGCGTCAACCACCGGATGTCGCTGTCGGACGCGGCGCTGGTCAAGGACAACCACGTGATCGCGGCGGGCGGTGTGTCGGAGGCGTTCAAGGCCGTCCGCGAGCAGTTCCCCGACCTGCCGATCGAGGTCGAGGTGGACACCCTCCAGCAGGTGCGCGAGGCCCTGGACGCGGGCGCGGACCTGATCCTGCTCGACAACTTCACGCCGATCGAGACCGAGGAGGCCGTCGCGCTGGTCCACGGCCGCGCGGTGCTGGAGTCCTCGGGCCGCCTGACCATGGCCAACGCCCGTACGTACGCGGAGACGGGCGTCGACTACCTCGCGGTCGGCGGGCTCACGCACTCGTCCCCGATCCTGGACATCGGCCTGGACCTGCGCGAGGAGCGGTAATGCTGCTGACCATCGACGTCGGCAACACCCACACCGTGCTCGGCCTGTTCGACGGCGACGAGATCGTCGAACACTGGCGCATCTCCACCGACCCGCGCCGCACGGCCGACGAGATGGCCGTCCTGATGCAGGGCCTGATGGGCATGCACCCGATGCTCGGCAGCGAGCTGGGCGACGGCATCCACGGCATCGCGATCTGCTCGACCGTCCCGTCGGTGCTGCACGAGCTCCGCGAGGTGACCCGCCGCTACTACGGCGACGTCCCCGCGGTGCTGGTCGAGCCCGGCATCAAGACGGGCGTGCCGATCCTGATGGACAACCCCAAGGAGGTCGGCGCGGACCGCATCATCAACGCGGTCGCCGCCGTCGAGCTCTACGGCGGCCCGGCGATCGTGGTCGACTTCGGTACGGCGACCACGTTCGACGCGGTGTCCGCGAAGGGCGAGTACGTGGGCGGGGTGATCTCCCCGGGCATCGAGATCTCGATGGAGGCCCTCGGCGTACGGGGCGCCCAGCTGCGCAAGATCGAGCTGGCGCGGCCGCGCAACGTCATCGGCAAGTCCACGGTCGAGGCGATGCAGTCGGGCGTGGTCTACGGCTTCGCGGGTCAGGTCGACGGGGTCGTCACGCGGATGGCCAAGGAGCTGGCCGGCCCGCACGGCGACCCGAGCGACGTCCGCGTGATCGCCACGGGCGGCCTGGCGCCGATGGTCCTCGGCGAGTCCTCGGTCATCGACGACCACGAGCCGTGGCTGACGCTGATCGGGCTGCGCCTGGTCTACGAGCGCAACGCGCCGAACTTCGACTGAGGCTGCTGCGCGCCGCCCGCCCGGCCTTCCCGGCGGGTGGCGCCGCGGCTCCCTATCACTCATCGCCGTTCTGAAGACTCGGGTTGGACCTGATGAATTAGCTTGGGCCCAACTCGTCGACAGGCACAGGACGGCTCAAATGGCCCGGGACACGGCGTACTTGAAGGTGGCCGACGCGCTGCGCGCGCGGATCCGGGCCGAGGAGTGGCCCGTCGGCGCCAAGCTGCCGTCGCGGTCCCGGTTCGCCGTGGAGTACGCGGTCGGGCAGAGCGTCACGCAGCGCGCGCTGGAGCTGCTGATCATCGAGGGGCTCCTGGAAGGCCGCGCCGGCTCGGGCACGTACCGGTGCGAGCCGCGCGAGCGGCTGCGCATAGTCCGCTCCCGGCGGCGCCGGCTGGCCGGGCTCGGCGGCGCGGGCGTGACCTGGGAGTCGCATTCCGCGGCCCGTACGCCGGCGCCGGAGCGGATCGCGGAGCGCCTCGCCGTCCCGCCGGGCGACCCGTGCGTGCTCACCACGTACGAGTTCCTGTCCGAAGGCCGGCCCGTGGAGATCTGCGAGTCCTGGGAGCCGATGGCGGTCACGAACGGCACTCCGGTCGTCCTGCCGGAGGCGGGCCCGTTCAAGGGCGCCGGGGTCATCGAGCGGATGCGCTCGATCGGCGTGCTGGTCGCCTCTTCGCTGGAGGTCCCCCGCCCGGCGCGGGCGAACCAGCGGCAGGCCAATCTGCTCGGCATCAGCGTCGGCGACCTGATCACCGAGATCGAGCGGACGTACTACGCGACGGACGGCCGGGCGGTGGAGACCGCCGACATCGTGGTCGCCGACCGCCGCTCCGAGATCGCGTACGAGATCGACTTCCATCCCGGGGACCGCTGACCGGGCCGGGACCGCTGACCGGGCCGCATCACGTGCGCCCGTGTACGTGGGTCAGCCGGCGCAGAGCGGCCCACCAGGGGTGGCGGGCCGCCCGTCCGTCGACGACGGCCTGGAACTGGGCGTACGTCCGGGCCGCCCGCAGGACGGCGACGTCGTCGCGGCCCGGCGGCGGGGGCATCGGGGCCCCGTGCTGGGAGGCACGGTAGGTGTCGATGAGGTACTGCTCGATCGCTGTCATGCCTCCACCCTGAACCTGCTCGGGCCACCCCGCACGACGATTGACGCTCCTCGTCAATCGACCCGTGTCAGTCCAGGTCACAGGGGTCCGACAGGTCAGAATGGGCCGATGAGCGTCACCATCGACATCGCCGGGCTCCCCGCGGAGCGCATCCGTTTCGCACCCTCACCGCTCTCCGAGCTCTGCATGACGCTGCACGCGCTCTCGCAGCCCGCCCACCACCCCGGCCTCGCCTCCTGGACCACCGCCACCTCGGCCGCGCTCGAGCCCTGCCTCGCGGACCGGCTGCTGGAGGGCGACTTCATGTGGCGCAGCTCGTTCTCCGACATCTTCATGGCCTTCGCGGGCATCCCCGGCGGCAGCGGCCTGCCCGCGACGACCCTGGCCGAGGAGCTCGACGTACTCGACCGGATGGACGACGAGCGGTTCGTGATGGCCGCCCTGGAGCACTGCTGGCTGGCGCTGTACAACGAGGGCGGCGGGCCCTCCCCGCTGAAGAACCCGCAGGCCCGGGCCAAGGCGCTGGAGACGGCCGCCGCGCGCGGCCCGCGCCAGCTGGACTTCTCGCTGCGGCTGCTGGACGACACGGCGTCCGTACGGGTGTGGCTGCGGCGGCTCCTGGAGGAATGCGACGAGGCGTTCTTCGCGGAGACCTGGCGGCGGATCGAGCCGCAGCAGAGCGCCGACGCCCGGCACAAGACGGAGCTCCTGCGCCGCAAGGGTCTGGCGGCGACGCTGCACGAGGTGTCGCCGGCGCTGAGCGTCGACGAGGCCGCCACGACCGTCACCGTGGACAAGATGGTCCACGGCTCCGCGACCGCGACCGATCCGGAGATAGGCCCCGGCCTGGTCTTCGTGCCGACGAACTTCGGCTGGCCGCATCTGCTGGTGCTGCATGCGCCCGGCTGGATGCCGGTGGTCCACTATCCGCTCCGCTCCCCCGAACTGCCCGAGCCGGGCTCGGTGGAGCTGCTCCAGCGGCGGATGGAGGCGCTGGCCCATCCGATGCGGATGATGCTGTGCCGGAGTCTGGCCCGGGCCCCGTACACGACGAGCGAGCTGGCGACCGTGCACGGGATCACGGCGCCGGAGGTTTCGCGGCACCTGTCGGCGCTGAAGAAGGCCGGCCTGCTGCACACCTGGCGCCAAGGACGGTACGTCCAGCACCAGTTGGATCTGGGCAAGGTCGCCCGGATCGGCTCGGAGTTCATCGAGGGCATCCTGCGCTGACGGCCCTCCCGCGGCACAACAGGGCGGACGGTGGCCGGATTTCAACGGCGCAGATTCACCGATATGCGGAATTCATCAACCGGAAACAGCGAAAGCTCTGGCCAGATCGGCCACCTGGTCTATACCGTGCGTCCACCGCTCACCCCACGTACCGCGCACCGCTTCCGTCTGTCTGCTCGTACTCGCCGTGGAAGGACCTTCATGCCCTCACGCCGTATAGCCGCAGCAACCGCCGCCCTGGCCGCCGCGGCCCTCGTCTCCCCGCTGGTGCTCGCCGGGCCCGCCGGTGCCACCGGCAGCCCGCAGAGCGACGCCGCACGGGGCGACGCACTGGCCAGGAAGCTGGTCAAGGACTCGACCGGCAAAGGCGCCAACAACCACCTGAAGGTCTTCCAGGCCATCGCCGACTACAACAAGGGCACCCGCGTGGCCGGTTCCAAGGGCCACGTGCAGTCCGCCCAGTACGTCGAGGCCGTGATGCGGGCGGCCGGATACAAGGTCTCGAAGAACGAGTTCGAGTTCGTGTACGTCGAGACGATCGCCGAGACGCTGAAGGTCGACGGCACGGGCGGACGCGACGTCCCGATCAAGCTGATGACGTACACGGCGAGCGGCCCGGAGGGCGGGGTGAAGGCGCAGATCGCCGTCGCCCCGGTGGACGCGGACGGTACGAACGGCTGCGAGCCGGGCGACTTCGCCGCGGGCGCCTTCACGGGCAAGATCGCGCTGGTCAAGCGCGGCGGCTGCACCTTCGCGGCCAAGCAGGCCAACGCGGCGGCGGCCGGCGCGGTCGGCACGGTCATCTACAACAACACCGCGGGCTCCCTCAACGGCACCCTGGGCGCGCCGGACGCGGGCAAGGTCCCGACCGGCGGCGTCACCCAGGCCGAGGGCGAGCGGCTCGCCGCCGAGGCCGCGGCCGGGCCGGTCGAGGTCACCCTCGACATCCGCGAGTTCCGGGAGAACCGCAAGACGTACAACGTCATCGCGGAGACGCGGGGCGGTGACGAGAACAACACCGTCTTCCTGGGCGCGCACCTCGACTCGGTCGCGGCGGGCCCCGGCATCAACGACAACGGGTCCGGCTCGGCGGGCATCCTTCAGGTCGCGCAGCGCCTCGCGAGCAGCCAGAACAAGATCAAGAACAAGGTCAAGTTCGCCTGGTGGTCGGCGGAGGAGTTCGGCCTGCTCGGCTCGGAGGCGTACGTCGGCGGTCTGACGGACGCGCAGAAGAAGCAGATCAGGCTGTACTTGAACTTCGACATGATCGCCTCGCCGAACGCCGCGTACTTCGTCTACGACGGCGACGACTCGGACAAGGTCGGCTCGGGCCCGGGGCCCGAGGGCTCGGCGCAGCTGGAGAAGGGCATCACCGACTTCCTCGACGCGCAGAAGATCCCGCACGAGGGCTCGGACTTCACGGGCCGTTCGGACTACGGCCCGTTCATCGAGGCGGGCATCCCGTCCGGCGGTACGGACACCGGCGCCGAGGGGATCAAGACGGCGGCACAGGCGGCGAAGTTCGGCGGGCAGGCGGGTGTCGCGTACGACGTGAACTACCACGGCAAGGGCGACGACATCACGAACATCGACCAGAAGGCGCTGGACATCAACGTGGACGTGATCGCGAACGCGGTCGGCCACTACGCGTTCGACCTGGCCCCGCTGTCGAGGCCGGTCGCCGGGGCGCCGACCACCGGCGGCAGCACGGGCGGCGGCCTCCGCCCGGGCCACGACCACGAAGCCACCGAGTAGGTCTTCCGGGGCTCCGGCCCGGACCCCGCGCCTCGAACGGGGTCCGGGGCCGGAGCCCCGTTTCGGGAAGGGGCGGGGCGGGGAGACGGCTCCGCGCAGCGGAACCGGTCAGGCCGGCCAGGGGGCGACGCCCACCGGCTGGACCAGCCAGCCGAAGTCGCCGAGCCCGCCGCGGGCGGTGAGCTCCGCCGCCTCACCGGCCGAGGCCAGGGCCCGGACGTAACCCGCCGGGTCGGAAGTGGCCAGGGCCAGCGGGGGCCGGGCCCCCGAGACGCCGAGAGCGGTCAGGGCCTCGCGCTGCGAAACCAGCACCGCCCCCGGCCCCGCGCACGCGTCCAGCGCCACGTGAGCCGTCACGTCACAGCTCCCGTCCGGCACCGGCGCGACCTCCCGCCCCCCGTGGAAGCCCGTCAGGGTGCCGTACGGAGGCCGGGCCTCCCGAACGTGCGCGTAGTCCACCGCCACCGCCAGCCCCCGGTCAAGAGTGGCAACGGCAACGGCCCACGCCTCGTCCCGCGCCCGCCCGATCTCCACCCGGCCGGGCCCCGGCCACCACCGCTCCAGCCACGCCAGGTCCGCGCCGTCCACCGCCGGCCCGCGGCTCTCCGTACCGTCCCGGTCGACCAGGACGTAGTGCCCGTCCTCCGCGATCTCCAGCGGTACGTTGTCCAGCCACTCGTTCGCGAACAGCAGGCCCCGTGTCCCCTCCGGCGGCTCCGGCACCCACCGGATCCGCGGATCGAGCGCGCCCGGCCGCTCCGCCCGCTCCACCGCGTACGGCCTCACCCGCGCCGCGACCTCCGCCGGGAGCGCGGCCAGCACCCCGGTCAGCAGTTCCCCCCGCCCGGCCCCGACGTCGACCAGGTCCAGCCCCTGCGGATGCCCCAGCTCGGCGTCCACCCGCTGCAGCAGGCGGGCCACCGCCCCCGCGTACAGCGGCGAGGCGTGCACGGAGGTACGAAAATGCCCGGCCGGGCCCGGCCCGCCCGGCCGCACGTAGAACCCGTCCGGCCCGTACAGCGCGGCCTCCATCGCCGTCCGCCACCGGACCGGAACCGGAACCGGAACGAGATCCGCGACTTCTCCCTGAGTGCTCATCCCCGAAAGGTTAAGCTCGGCCTCCACCTTGGGGAGTACACCTCCGTCGCACGGATCGCACCTGTGGTTGACTCCAGCACCTATCTCTTTTGCCTACTCTGGGTTACGTGCAGCGCCTCTACGACTTCCTCCGCAGACACCCGACGGGCGTCGACAGCTTCTGGGCTGTCCTCCTCGTCGGGCTCGGGATGCTGCAAGTCGCCGAAGACAGCTTCAGCAGCACCACCGCGCGGCTGATCGCCGTCCCCTCGGTGCTCGCGATGGGCGTCGTCGTGGCCCTGCGCCGCAGGTGGACGCAGCCGATGTTCTGGCTCGCCGTCGGCACCGGCGTCTACAAGCTGGTCACCCACACCGAGGTGATCAACTCCGACCTCGCGATGCTGATCATCCTGTACACGGTCGCGGCCTCCTCCGAGATCTCGCGCCGGATGTCCCGTACCGCGCTCGCCATCGGATTCCTCGCCTCCCCCCTCTACGCCCTGCGCTTCCAGGTGGACAAGGGCGACGCCCGCGCCGACTTCCTCTTCACGCTCTTCGCCATCGTCCCGTTCGCCCTCGCCTGGGTGCTCGGCGACTCCCTGCGCACCCGCCGGGCGTACTACGCCCAGCTCGTCGAGCGGAACCAGCGGCTGGAGAAGGAGCGCGAGGCCCAGGCCAAGGTGGCCGTCGCCGCCGAGCGCGCCCGCATCGCCCGTGAGCTGCACGACGTCGTCGCGCACAACGTCTCGGTGATGGTGGTCCAGGCGGACGGCGCCGCGTACGTCATGGACGCGGCCCCCGATCAGGCCAAGGAGGCCCTGCAGACGATCTCCGGCACGGGCCGCCAGGCCCTGGCCGAGATGCGCCGCCTGCTCGGCGTCCTGCGCACCGGGGAGCCCCAGGAGTCCGAGGACTACGTGCCCCAGCCGGACGTCGAGCAGATCGAGGTCCTGGTGGAGCAGGTACGGGCGGCCGGGCTCACGGTGGACTTCGAGGTCGAGGGCGCACCGCGCCGGCTGCCCAGCGGCGTCGAGCTCACCGCGTACCGGATCGTGCAGGAGGCGCTGACGAACACCCGCAAGCACGGCGGCCCGGATGCCAAGGCGAGCGTCCGGCTGGTCTACTTCGACGACGGGCTCGGCCTGCTGGTCGAGGACGACGGCCGGGGGGCGGCCCACGAGCTGTACGAGGACGGCGGCGCCGACGGCGCCGGGCACGGGCTGATCGGCATGCGCGAGCGGATCGGCATGGTCGGCGGCACCCTGGACGCGGGCCCGCGGCCCGGTGGCGGCTTCCGGATCAGCGCACTGCTCCCGCTCAAGACGAGATGACGAGGTCGAGGTAACTGATGTCCATCCGAGTGATGCTGGTCGACGACCAGGTGCTGCTGCGCACGGGCTTCCGGATGGTGCTCGCCGCCCAGCCGGACATGGAGGTCGTCGCCGAGGCCGGCGACGGCCTGGAGGCGCTGGAGGTGCTGCGGGCCACGAAGGTGGACGTGGTGCTGATGGACGTCCGGATGCCGAAGCTCGACGGGGTCGAGGCCACGCGCCGGATCTGCGAGCGCGACGAGCACCCCGACGTGATCATCCTGACCACATTCGACCTGGACGAGTACGCCTTCTCGGGTCTCAAGGCGGGCGCGAGCGGGTTCATGCTGAAGGACGTGCCGCCGGCGGAGCTGCTGGCAGCGATCCGCTCGGTGCACAGTGGAGACGCGGTGGTGGCCCCGTCCACGACCCGGCGCCTGCTGGACCGCTTCGCGCCGATGCTCCCGACCACCACGCAGGAGCCGAAGAACAAGGAGATCGAGCGGCTGACGGAGCGCGAGCGCGAGGTCATGCTGCTGGTGGCCCAGGGCCTGTCGAACGGCGAGATCGCCGCCCGCCTGGTCCTCTCCGAGGCCACGGTGAAGACGCACGTGGGCCGCATCCTCACCAAGCTGAGCCTGCGCGACCGCGTACAGGTCGTGGTGCTCGCGTACGAGACGGGCCTGGTCCGCGCCGGCGGCGCGTAACGGCTTGTCCCCCCGGGCCGCCGGTCAGGTCATCCAGCGGTCCGGGCGGGCGTCCGCACGGGAGGTGCGGGAGCGCGCCGCCTGGGCGTCCAGCAGGTCGGCGGCCTCGGCGGCCGGCCGCAGGCGGGCCGTGACCGTGCCGCCCGCGCCCGTGTCCACATGCACGTCGGCCACGCCCCGGGCGCGCTCCCACGGGCCCTGCGTGAGCCGGACGCTCTGCACCTTGGCATGCGGGACGATCTCCGTACGGCGGCACAGCAGCCCCTTGCGGGCAGCGAACACGTCCGCCGAGACGGCCAGGGCGTAGCCCTTCCACCACACCGGCACCACCCACCGCGACCCGGTCCTGGGAGACCGGCCGAAGGCGAGGGCCTCGAGGTCCACGCCCGGCAGCACCCGGGCGACGACCGCCTGGGCGGCGGCCCGCGAGGCCACCGGGACCAGGACCTCGTTCTTCGACCCGGCCACCGCCAGCTCCACCCGCACCCAGTCCCGGCGCCGCCACAGCAGCGGCTCCACGATCCGTACGGTCTGCACCCGCCCCGGCGGCACGGTCTCGTGGGCCCGGTCCAGCAGCCCGTGGTCGAGGCGCAGCCCGTCCGGGGACTCGGCGACCCGCCAGTCGAACTCGGCGAGGAAGCGCCCGGCCGTACCCGACCAGAGCCCGCCCAGCATGGGCAGCAGGGTGGCGATCGTCGCCCAGCGGTTCCCGCTGAACCACCACACGGCGACGGGGGCGATCAGCCCGGCGGCCAGCGCCGCCCACGCCGAGAGGGTGAGCAGCAGCGACACCGCCAGGTCCGCGGGGCGGACGCGCAACAGCTCGCGCTGCGGGGCCTCGCCGAGCGCGACGGCCTCCGCGGGGGCGAAGCCGGCGGCCCGGGCCAGCAGCTCGGCGCGCAGCGCCACGGCCTCCCGCTCGTCGAGGAAGGCCAGCTCGTCCTTGTCCTCGGTGCCGATCACGTCGAGCCGCAGCTTGGCGACCCCGGCGACCCGGGCCAGCAGCGGCCGGGTCACGTCCACCGCCTGGATCCGGTCGAGCCGGATGTGCGCGGTGCGCCGGAACAAGAGCCCGCTGCGGATGCGCAGCTCGGTGCCGGTCACCGCGTAGTGGGTGAACCACCAGCTCAGGAACCCGTACAGGCCGAACACCACGACCAGGCCGGCCACGGTCAGGGCCCGCAGGCCGGATGGCAGCCCGCGCACCCACCGCTCGACCTGCTCGCCCTGCTGGACGACGACGCCGGCGGTCGCGGCGATCGGCACCCACGCCCGGCGCAGCGGCGTGAGCACGTGCAGCCGCCGCTCCCCGGCGGGCGCGCCTGCGCCTTCGGCCGCGGACTCGGCCGCGGCTCCGGCTCCGGACTCGGCTCCGGCTCCGGACTCGGCTCCGGACTCGGCCGCGGATTCGGCGGTCACAGGCCCGCCGACCTTGCCTCGCCGAGCTCCGTCAGCCGGTCCCGCAGCCGTTCCGCCTCGGCCGGGACCAGGCCCGGGATCTTGGCGTCCGTGGCCGCGGCCGCCGTGTGCAGCTGTACGGAGGCCAGCCCGAAGCGCCGCTCCAGCGGCCCCGAGGTCACCTCGACCAGCTGCATCCGCCCGTACGGGACCACGGTCTGCGCCCGCCACAGCACCCCTCGGCTGATCAGCAGGTCGTCGGCGCGCTCGGCGTACCGCCAGGACCGCCAGTTGCGGCCGAGCAGCACCCAGCCCCAGGCCAGGCCCCCGAGCCAGAGCGCCCCCGCGGCCGCCCAGAGCGGGCCGGCCGTCAGCCCCAGCAGCAGGGCCGTACCGGCCGCGAGCGGCACCGTCCAGATCACCAGCAGCAGCCGCCGCAGCGTGAGCAGCCCGCCCGGCAGCCCCACCCACTCGGGCCTGCTCGTCCCACCCCTGGTCCCCGTTTCCATGCGTTCAGCGTAGGGGGGTGGCGCGGCGGCCAGGCAGGGCTCGCAGCGCGGCCGACGCGCCACCCCCTGCGGCTGCAAGAATGCTGCCATGACGGAGACCACGGTCGGCATCGGCGGCGCGGCGGAGAGCACCGACATGGTGCTCAACATCGGACCCCAGCACCCTTCCACGCACGGCGTGCTGCGCCTGCGCCTCGTCCTCGACGGCGAGCGGATCGTCAGCGCCGAGCCGGTCGTCGGCTATATGCACCGCGGCGCCGAGAAGCTCTTCGAGGCGCGCGACTACCGGCAGATCGTGATGCTCGCGAACCGCCACGACTGGCTGTCCGCGTTCTCCAACGAGCTCGGCGTGGTCATGGCGGTCGAGCGGATGCTCGGCATGGAGGTCCCCGAGCGGGCCGTGTGGATGCGGACCCTGCTCGCCGAGCTGAACCGGGTGCTGAACCACCTGATGTTCCTCGGGTCGTACCCGCTCGAACTCGGCGGAATCACCCCGATCTTCCACGCGTTCCGCGAGCGCGAGGAGCTCCAGGCCGTCATGGAGGAGATCTCCGGCGGCCGCATGCACTACATGTTCAACCGCGTCGGCGGCCTCAAGGAGGACCTCCCGGCCGGCTGGCTCGGCCGGGCACGCGCGGCGATCGCCGACGTCCGCACCCGCATGGACGTGTACGACAAGCTCGTCCACGGCAACGAGATCTTCCGCGGCCGTACGCGCGGGGTGGGCGTGCTGTCCCCCGAGGCGGTGCACGCGTACGGCGTTTCCGGGCCCATCGCCCGCGCCTCCGGCGTCGACTTCGACCTGCGGCGCGACGAGCCGTACCTGGCGTACGGGGAGCTGCAGGACGTCCTGAAGGTGGTCACCCGCACCGAGGGCGACTGCCTGGCCCGCTTCGAGTGCCTGCTGGACCAGACCCACAACGCGCTCGACCTCGCGGTCGCCTGCCTGGACCGGATGGCCGAGCTGCCGCCCGGGCCGATCAACCAGCGCCTCCCGAAGGTGCTGAAGGCGCCCGAAGGGGCCACGTACGCCTGGACCGAGAACCCCCTCGGCATCAACGGCTACTACCTCGTCTCCAAGGGCGAGAAGACGCCGTACCGGCTGAAGCTGCGCTCCGCCTCGTACAACAACATCCAGGCCCTGGCGGTGCTGCTGCCCGGCCAGCTGGTCGCGGACATGGTGGCGATCCTGGGCTCGCTGTTCTTCGTCGTGGGCGATATCGACAAGTGACAAGTCGGGGAAACTCCCGCGATGGCGCGAGAGTTTTCTGCTTAGGGTGCGGGGATGACCCCTGGCGTATACGACGGCTACCTGCGGCGGCTCGGCTTCCCGCGGCCGCCCGGGCCCACTGTGGAGGCGCTCTTCGCGCTCCAGCGCGCCCACCTCGAGCGCATCCCGTACGAGAACCTCGACATCCAGCTCGGCCGGCCGCCCGGCATCGACCCCGAGCTGTCCGCACGCCGCTTCGCGGCCGGGCGCGGCGGGTACTGCTTCCACCTCAACGGCGCCTTCGCGCTGCTCCTGGAGGCCCTCGGCTTCGACGTGACCCGGCACCTCGCGGGTGTCCTCGGGTCGTCGGAGCGCGAGCGCCGCGACGTCAGCGGCGACCACCTCGCGCTGACCGTCCGGGTCGGCGGGGAGGAGTACTTCGTCGACGCCGGGCTCGGCGACGGCCCGTACGAGCCGCTGCCGCTGCGCGCCGGCATGCACCGGCAGGGGAACTTCACGTACGGGCTGGGCCCGCTGGAGGGGGACGCGCCCGGCTGGAGGTACGTCAACGAGGCGAGCCCCTGCCCGGCGGTCAACATCCTCTCGGCACCGGCGGCGACGGCCGATTTCGAGGCCACGCACGTACGGCTGTCGACCGCGCCGGACTCCGGCTTCGTACGGACCCTCGCGCTGCTGCGGCGCGACGCGCACGGGGTCGACACGCTGCGGGGGCGGGTGCTGAGCCGGATCGATCCCGGTAAGGGGACGAGCGAGCGGGTCCTGGACACGCCCGGGGAGTTCTGGGCGGTGGTGGGCGGGCTCTTCGAGCGGCAGCTCGACGATCTGACGCCGGCGGACCGGGCGACGCTGTGGGACCGGGTGTGCGCGGCCCACGAGAAGTGGCTGGCCGACCGGGCGGAGGCGGGCGCGGGCGCCGAGGCGGCGGGGTCCGGGAGCTGACGGCGGTGCCGATGTCGGTGCTGGCGGAGGTACCGATGTCGGTGCGGGAGTGCAGACTTGGGGCATGTCCCACTCCCCCAGACGGGCCTGCCCCGCATGCGGGCGCGACTGCGCCGTGACCGCCGGCCGGATCGCCCGCCACGACCCTCCCGCCGGGCGGGGCCGCGGCGACCTGGTGTCCTGCCCCGGATCCCGGGCGCGGGTGGTGCTCGGGGCGTCGGCGCCGGCCTTGGACGGTTTCGTCCTGTCGGAACTGCCGGGACAGCTGCCGCTGTTCTGAATGCGCGGCCCGGCCTGAGTACGCCGGTCCGCCGATCTGAGTACCCGCGCGGATCCCCCCGTACCGGCGGCGCGGACAGGATGGCGGCATGTCCTGGAACCCGGAACTCGCCCTCCTCACCCCCGAATCGCCGGCCGACGCCGCCTCCCGGCGCATCCGCAGGAACGCGGGGATCGCCGCTCTTCTGTTCCTGCCCGCGCTGGTGGCCGCGAAGGTCTTCCTGCTGTCCACGGAGGTCGGCACCCGCTGCGTGATGACGGGCGGCTGCCGGCCGTTCCCCGGGGAGGTCTTCCTGGCGCTGCTCGCCGGGGTCGTGGCGTCCTTCGTCGTGGTGCAGGCAGCGCCCCGCCGGTTCCAGAAGGGCGCCCTCACGGCCCAGTCGGCCCTGGAGGCCCTGGCCGTGCTCATGGTCCTGGCCTACCCCTAGGGGGTGTCCGGGTCCGCGGCGGTGTGCAGGACGAAGCCCCGCTAGGTCCTGTCGTCAAAGTGGCGCCGGTCAGGCCCGTGGCGTCCGGCGCCGTGCATCGCAAGGCGGAGGGGCGCCCGCGTACTGGACGTACTCGGGCGCCCCGACAACGCGGCGAGGTGCGGTGCCGGGCGTCGCGGGCCAGGCGCCACTTTGACGACAGGGCCTAGGAGATGGCCGTGCGCAGCCGGACGACGTCGATCGGCTCGGTCTCGTCGTGGGCCGTCAGGTCGATGACCTGGCCCACCGCGCGCTGCTCGGGGGTGGCCGGCTTGAAGCCCTGCTCCTTGACCGGCGGCTCGGCGGCGGGCCGGGCCGACTCCGCCTTGTGGACCGCGAGGGCCTCCGCGCCGACCACGTCGGCCAGGTCCTCGTTCTGGACCGATTCGATCACCGCTCGGGCCTGGGCCGCGGTCTTGGTGCCGAAGAAGTCGAAGCCGCCCTCGACGCGGGACGCCGAGCGGCGTACGGCCGAGTACGGGGCCACCGCCGCGGCCGGCCGGCGCGCCGGGACCGCCGCCGCCGGAGTGCCTGCGGCGCCGCCTGTACGGGCATGCGGTCCACCGGCCGGCGACCCGGCCTCCAGCGCCCTGGGCTCGGCGCCCCTGCCCTCCAGCATCTTCGGCTGGGCCGGGTCCACCTCCGCCTTGCGGGCGAGGGCCTTCATGGCCGCATGGGCCCGGGCGTAGCCGACGCTGGTGGGCGCGCCGCTCGACGCGCGCTCCTCGGAGACCGGCGGGAGCTCCTTCGGCGCCGCCGCCGGGGCCGCGGAGGCCTCGATGGCGAGCAGCCGGCGGCCCTCCAGGGCGCTGGCCCGCTCGGTCTCGGCGGTCGCGTACCGCCGCAGCAGCGCCGCGTGCTCGCCGCGCAGCCCCGCGAGTTCGACCCGCTTGGCGCGCAGCTTCGCGTCGAGCTTGGCGCGCAGCACGCGGGCCTCTTCGAGGTCGGACTCGAGCTCGGCTATCCGCTCCTCGGTCTTCCACTCGTCCTTGACCCGTTCGCGCGCGAGTTCCGCGACGCGGCGCCCGGCCGAGCGGTCCCAGGCGCGCATGACGACGGCGCCGGCCACGCCCGTGGCCGCCGCGAGGGCCACGAGCAGGCGTAGCGGCAAGGGTTCCGCGATCAGCCAGGCCGCGGCCGCACTGGCGACGGAGACTCCGGCCACGGTCGTCGGCGTGAGCAGCCGGTGCAGGGGTTCGGGATTGCGGTGGCGTCCACGGGGCATGGCCTGAAATTTACAGGGCGTGGGGGTCCAGTGGGGTAACTGCCCGGCAATCTGTGGCCGGGCAGTTACCCGTCATTTCTCCACCAAACCCGTAGCTACTCCTACTTCGTCAGGCCCTTCGCCTTCAGATAGGCCTTCGCGGCATCCGCCGGCTTCTCGCGCTGCGCGTCCACCTGCTTGTTCAGCTCGACGAGGTCGGCGGTCGTCAGGACCTTGGTCAGCTTGTCGAGGGCAGCCGCGATCTCCGGGGATCCTGCGTCCTTGGCGTTGACCACCGGCAGGACGTTGTCGGCGTTCTGGAGCTTCTTGTCGTCCTCCAGCAGGACGAGCCCGAAGCTGTCGAGGGTGGCGTCGGTGGTCGTGGTGAGCGCCAGCTGGTCCACGCCGTCCTTGACCGCCTGCTTGCCCTGTGGGGTGCCGACGCCCTTCGGGTCGATCCCGGAAACGTCGATGCCGTACGTCTTCTTCAACCCGGGCGCGCAGAAGGGCCGTACGGCGCATTCGTCGCCCGCCGCGATCTTCACCTTCAGGCCCGACTTACCAAGATCGGAAAGAGTCTTCAGGTTGTTCTTCTGGGCGAATTCCTTCGATACCGCGAACGCGTTCTGGTCGACCGCCGGGCCCGCCGGCAGCACCTTCAGGCCGAGGGGGCCCGCCAGCTTCTCCAGCCCCGCCACCGTCGCCGCCACGTCGCTCGACGCGACCGGCTTGTCCTCCGGCGCCTTCGGCCCGTTCACCTTGGCGTTGAGGAACTCCGCGAGGGTGGCCGCGTACTCCGGGACGACATCGATCTCGCCCTTTTCCAGCGAGGGCTCGTACAGCTCGCGGTTGTTCACCGTGGTGATCGAGGTGCTGTAGCCGGCGTCCTTGAGGACCTGTGCGTACAGCTCCGCCAGCACGTTGGACTCGGTGAACCCGGCCGCACCGATCACGACCTTGCCCTTGCCGGAACCGGAACCGGCGTCCGAGGGCGCGGACGCGGCTGCACCGGCGTCCTTGCTCTTCTCCAGGCTGTCTCCGCCGCACGCGGTGAGCGAGGCGGTCAGGGCCGCCGCCCCCAGTACGGCGCCGAGGACGCGCGTGGACTTGCTCATCTTTGCTCCTCCAAGGGAATGGGAACGACAAACGACAAAAGGGAAGGCCCACGGGCCGGCCGGACGGGTCAGCGCGCCGCCGGACGCGGGAACAGCCGGTCCGCCGCCACCAGGGCGCCCTCGACCAGCAGGGCGAGCGCCGCCACCAGCAGGGCCCCCGCGACGACCTGTGGGGTGTTGTACGTGTTGAAGCCGGCGGTGATGATCCGGCCGAGGCCGCCCTGGCCGACCATGGCCGCGATCGTGGCCGTGGCGATGACCTGGACGGCGCCCGAGCGCAGCCCGGTCATCACCAGCTCGCGCGCCAGCGGCAGTTCCACCCGCCAGAAGAGCTGGCTGCCGGACATGCCCATGCCCCGGGCGGCCTCCACCACCGAGCGGTCCACCTCCCGCATGCCGACGTACGCATTCGTCAGCAGCGGCGGCAGGGCGAAGAGCACGAGTGCGGCGATGGTGGGCAGATAGCCCGCGCTGCGCAGCGGCGAGACCATGAACAGGGCCAGCACCGCGAAGACGGGGACGGCCCGCCCGACGTTGGACACGTTGACGGCGAGCGCCCCGCCCTTGCCGATGTGGCCGAGCCACAGGCCGACCGGGAGGGCCACCGCGCAGGCGATGGCGAGGGAGATCCCGCTGACGTAGACGTGCTCGCCGAGCCGGTGCCACACACCGTTCTCCCCGGACCAGTTGGCCCCGTTCGCCAGCCAGTCCCAGGCCTGTCCCATCACACCCATCGCCTCAGGCCCCCTTGACCGTCTGCGTCATGCGCGCGGCCCGCCCGGCCCGCGGCGTCCGCGCCGTGCGCGCCGCCCGTGTCCACGGCGTGAGCAGCCGCTGTACGCCGAGCAGCAGCAGGTCCGCCACCAGCGCGAGCAGCACGCACAGCACGGAGGCGGTGAGCACCTGGGCCTTGAAGGAGCTGTTGACCGCGGGGGCGATCAGGTTGCCGAGGCCGCCCTTGCCGACGATGGAGCCGACGGTGGTCAGCGCCACCGTGGACACCGTGGCGATCCGCACCCCGGCGAGCAGCGCGGGCAGCGCCAGCGGCAGTTCGACCTGCCACAGCAGCCGCGCGGGCCCGTAGCCCATCCCGCGCGCGGCCTCCCGTACCTCCTCGGGGACGGCTTCCAGGCCGGCCATCGCATTGCGGACCAGGATGGTCAGCGAATACAGCACCAGACCGGTCACCACGAGCGAGGCCGACAGCCCGAACAGCGGCAACAGCAGGGAGAACATGGCGAGCGAGGGGACCGTGTAGAGCAGGGTGGTCAGGCCCAGCACGGGCGCGGCCCAGCGCCGGCCGCGGCGGGCCAGCAGGGCCAGCGGGAGGGAGACGGCGAGGCCGATCAGCACAGACACGCCCGTGATCCAGACATGTTGGACCGTGGCGTCGGTGAGCTCCTGGGAGCGGGAGGTGACGTACTCCCAGCAGATCCAGTCGTTCGCCACCAGGCAGTTCTGCCCGGCCATGCCCTCACCCCCTGCCGCTGCTGCGTACACCCGTCCGAAAAGGCGCGGTCAGGAGCGACCCTAACCCCCGGGGCCGACAATGGCCGGAATCCTTCGCAGCGGGGTAATACTCCCGTCACAAACAACGCGCAGGGTGTGGGGGAGGATGGGCGGGTGATCCGATTCGAGCATGTGACCAAGCGCTACCCCGACGGGACGACGGCGGTCGAGGACCTGTCCTTCGAGGTGGCGGAGGGCGAGCTGGTCACCCTCGTGGGCCCGTCCGGCTGCGGCAAGACCACCACGATGAAGATGGTCAACCGGCTCATCGAGCCGACCTCGGGCCGGATCCTGCTCGGCGGCGAGGACATCGCGAACGCCGATCCGGTAGAGCTGCGCCGGCACATCGGGTACGTCATCCAGCAGGTCGGGCTGTTCCCGCACAAGACGGTGCTGGAGAACACCGCGACCGTGCCGCAGCTGATCGGCACCCCCAAGGCCAAGGCCCGCGCCCGGGCGGCCGAGCTCCTCGAACTCGTGGGGCTGGACCCGGCCGTGTACGGGGGCCGGTACCCGGAGCAGCTCTCCGGCGGGCAGCGCCAGCGCGTCGGCGTCGCCCGCGCCCTCGCAGCCGATCCGCCGGTGCTGCTGATGGACGAGCCGTTCGGGGCGGTGGACCCGGTGGTCCGCGAACGCCTCCAGAACGAGTTCCTGGCGCTGCAGAAGACGGTCCGCAAGACGATCCTGCTGGTCACGCACGACATCGAGGAGGCGGTCCGGCTCGGCGACCGCATCGCCGTCTACGGCGCGGGCACCATCGAGCAGTTCGCCCGCCCGGCCGCGGTGCTGGGTGCGCCGGCCACCGACTACGTGGCCTCCTTCGTCGGCGCGGACCGGGGCCTGAAGCGGCTCGCGGTCACCCCGGTGGGGCAGGCCGACCTGGCGCAGGCCGACGGGAAAGCCCCCACCGCCGAAGTGGCGCTGGGGGCGAGTCTGCGCGAGGCGCTCGCGCTGCTGCTGCAGGAGGACTCCGGACGGATCGGGGTCACGGATCCGGACACCGGCGCGCTGGTCGGCGTACTGACCCCGGAGGGCGTCCACCGGGCCCTGCGCCGGGCCCAACTGCAAGAAGCCTAGGCCTGGATGCGGTTGCTCATCCACACCAGCATCGGCGGGATCTCGCGGCGCCACGTGTTGAAGTTGTGGCCGCCGCTGTCGAGGATGATCGAGGAGACCCGGTCCGGGCCCTTGACCAGCTTGATGAACTTCTTGGTGTCGCCGAGGTTCGGCTCGCCCTGCTCGCTGCTGGTGACGAGGAAGGACGTACCCGACGGCTGCTTGTGCTCGATGCTTTGGAGGACGTCCGCACGCTTCTTCAGCTTGTCGTCGCCCTGGAACAGGTTGCCCGTCGTCGCGTCGTTCGCGGCGTCGTAGTACGCGGACAGACCCGCGGCGGCGCCGAAGGTCTGCGGGTAGTGCGCGGCGATCTTCAGGGCGCAGTAGCCGCCCGTGGAGTTGCCGATGAAGCCCATGTTCTGCGGCTTCTTGCCGACCCGGAAGGTGTCCTGGATGGCCTGCGGCAGGTCCTGGGCGAAGAACGTCTCGGTCTGCGGTCCGCCGGGTATGTCCACGCACTCGGTGTCACGTGGCGGCGCGATCGTCGGGCGCAGCATGACCAGGATCATCGGCTTCATCTTGCCCGCCTTGGCCTGCTTGAAGGCCGTCATCGGGTAGTTCAGCCCTTTGATCAGGTTCTCGGCGGTGCCCGGATAGCCCGTCAGCACGATGGAGGCCGGAAAGTTCTTGTCCTTGTGCTGCGGCTGGAAGTACTCGGGCGGCAGCCACACGTACCCGGGGCTCGTTATTTTCGACTTCTGCCCGGTTATGGCAACCTTCAGGATCTGTCCCCCGACCTGGGGCTGGGCGCCGCCCGGCACGTCGAGCTTCTGCTTGTCGACGACCTTGATGTCCTTGCTGCTCATCGAGTGGTCCACGACCTTGCCGACAGATGTCTGCTGGCCGAACAGGTCCGCCCACGAGCCGTAGAAGGAGAAGGACTTGTTCGCCGCCAGGCCGACGGCCGAGAACAGCGCCAGCTGGGTCGCGAGCAGGAGCCCGACCCGGCCGAGCAGCGCACGCCAGGTGCGGCCCGAGAGCCGGGGCCAGAACCACACCGTGGCTGCGAACAGCAGCACACCGGCGACGATGGCCAGCGCCAGGACCGTATTACTGGTGAGACCCATGAGCAGTCAGTCGACTTTCTGATGGCAGGACTAGATTTTCTCGGCGGAAGAGTGAACCCGCTCGACCCCGATGTCGTCCTAGTGGACGCACCACACTCCGGAGGCTGTCGCGGCCTTCGGCCACATGATCTCTCGCGGAGCAACGGGAAGCGATGTCTAGCAGGATAGATGGCGATAAGTCGGGACAGGTTCCGAAGCAGGTCCGCCGAATCTTCCGCGGCCCACGACCGGAGTCGGTGCCCGGCCTGGTAGGTACGGCCGTCATGATCGTCGGCCTTCTGGACGTCGCGGCGGGGGTGTTCCCGCGGTTCCGGCACAGCCGGTTCCACGCAGTCACCGAGGTGCTGCCCGGTTCGCTGGGCCCATTCGCAGCCGCCCTCGCCATCAGCGCGGGCGTCCTGCTCCTCCTGCTCGCCCACGGCCTCAAGCGCCGCAAGCGCCGTGCCTGGCGGGCCGCGGTCGTCCTGCTCCCGGCCGGAGCCGTCGCGCAGTTCACGTACCGGCACTCCGTCATCGGCGTGGTCATCGCGGCGGTCCTCCTCGGGCTGATCGTGCGCCACCAGAGTGAATTCAAGGCGCTGCCGGACCCGCGCAGCCGCTGGAAGGCGCTCGCCAACTTCGTGCTGATGAGCGCCGGCTCCATCGGCCTGGGTCTGGTCATCGTCAACTCCCACCCGAGCCGCGTCGTCGGCCATCCGGGTATTTACGAGCAGATCAGCCACGTCGTGTACGGCCTCTTCGGCTTCGAGGGCCCCGTCGACTACTCCGGCCGCGTGTCCTGGACCGTGGGCTACTCCCTCGGCGCCCTCGGCATGCTGACGGCGCTCACCACGATCTACCTGGCCTTCCGCCCCGAGCACCCGGCCGCGCAGCTCACCGCCGACGACGAGCTCAAGCTGCGCGAGCTGCTCGTCAAGCACGGCGGCCGCGACTCGCTGGGCCACTTCGCGCTCCGCCGCGACAAGGCCGTCGTGTTCTCCCCCAGCGGCAAGGCCGCCGTCACCTACCGCGTCGTCTCCGGCGTGATGCTCGCCTCCGGCGACCCCATCGGCGACGTCGAGGCCTGGCCCGGCGCCATCGAGCGGTTCATGGAGGAGGCCAAGGCCCACTCCTGGACCCCGGCCGTCGTGGGCTGCAGCGAGACCGGCGGCGAGGTCTGGACCCGCGAGACCGGGCTGGACGCCCTGGAGCTGGGCGACGAGGCGATCGTCGACGTCAAAGACTTCTCCCTCTCCGGCCGTCCCATGCGCAACGTCCGCCAGATGGTCAAGCGCATCGAGCGCAACGGCTACACCACCAAGGTCCGCCGGGTCAGCGAGCTGACCGAGGAGGAGCTGGAGCAGGTGCGCGGCGCGGCCGAGGCCTGGCGCGGCACCGACACCGAGCGCGGTTTCTCCATGGCCCTGGGCCGCGTCGGCGACCCGGGCGACGGCGACTGCTACATCGCCACCGCCCACCGGGTCGAGGAGGGCGACACCAGCCCGTTCGGCGACCTCAAGGCCGTCCTGCACTTCGTCCCGTGGGGCAAGGACGGCATGTCGCTGGAGCTGATGCGCCGTGACCGCGCCGCCGACCCCGGCATGAACGAGCTGCTGATCGTCGCCTCCCTGGAGGCCTCGCCGTCGCTCGGCATCGAGAAGGTCTCGCTGAACTTCGCGATGTTCCGCTCGGCCCTCGCCCGCGGCGAGAAGATCGGCGCCGGCCCGGTCCTGCGGATGTGGCGCGGCCTGCTGGTCTTCCTGTCCCGCTGGTTCCAGATCGAGTCGCTGTACAAGTTCAACGCGAAGTTCCGCCCCCGCTGGGAGCCGCGCTTCATGGTCTACCGCAACAGCCGCGACCTGCCCCGCATCGGCTTCGCAGTGATGCAGGCCGAGGGCTTCGTGACGGTGGCCCTGCCCCGGCTCTTCGCCAGCCGGCGCCGCCCCAAGCCGGTCCGCACCTGCGCCCATACGCACGTGAGCGCCAAGGTCCCGGTCCAGGCCCAGCCCGAGCGCGAGGTCCAGGTCGCCTGACCCCGGCCCGGGCCCTGCCCCGGCCCCCGGAGCCCTACCGCCGGAGCCCGGCCCGCCGCACCCGCGGCAGGCCGGGCTCCGGCGTTTGCGCGCCCGGGCTCCGGGGCCCGGAACCCGCGTACGGCCCGGTCAGGGACGCGGCCCTACCCTGGAGCCATGAACATCAAGCGCGGGGCCGCCGGCAGGGGCCGGGTCGCAGGCCTGCCGGACTGGGACCGCTGCGGGGTCATGGGCGTCGTCAACGTCACCCCCGATTCCTTCTCCGACGGCGGGCGCTGGTTCGACACCACCGCCGCCGTCAAGCGCGGCCTCGACCTCGTCGCCCAGGGCGCCGACCTCGTGGACGTCGGCGGCGAGTCCACCCGCCCCGGCGCCTCCCGCGTCGACGAGGAGGAGGAGCTGCGCCGCGTCGTCCCGGTCGTGCGCGGCCTGGCCTCCGAGGGCGTCACCGTCTCCGTCGACACCATGCGCGCCTCCGTCGCCGCCCAGGCCGTCGCCGCCGGCGCGCTGCTGGTCAACGACGTCAGCGGCGGGCTCGCCGACCCCGGCATGATCCCGGCCGTCGCCGCCGCCGAGGTGCCGTTCGTCGTCATGCACTGGCGCGGCTTCAGCGACGGCATGAACCGCCTCGCCGTCTACGAGGACGTCGTCGCCGAGGTCACCGCCGAACTCCGCACCCGCATCGACGCGGTCGTGGCCGGCGGGATCGCCCCCGAGCGGCTCGTCGTCGACCCCGGCCTCGGCTTCGCGAAGATGGCCGAGCACGACCTGGCCCTCGTCGCCCACCTCCCCGAGCTGCGCGCCCTCGGCTTCCCGCTGCTGGTCGCCGCTTCGCGGAAGCGTTTCCTCGGCCGGGTCCTGGCCGGCGCCGCCGACGCCGCCCCGCCGCCCGCCCGCGAGCGCGACGCCGCCACCGCCGCCGTTTCCGCCATCGCCGCCCACCAGGGCGCCTGGGCCGTACGGGTCCACGAGGTACGGGCCACCGCCGACGCGGTTCGGGTGGCCCGCGCCGTGGAAGGGGCCCTGTGATCCGCCCCGCCGGCGGTGTGACCCGTACAGCAGCCAGGAGAGGGGAACGGTGAGCCGCAGCGACATCGAAGCCGTCGAAGAGGTCAACACGGCCTTCTACGAGGCCATGGAGCGGGGGGACTTCGACGCACTGTCGGCGCTCTGGCTCGAGGACGAGATCTCCTGCGTGCACCCGGGCTGGCCCGTGCTCTCGGGCCGCGGCGAGGTGCTGCGCTCGTACGCGCTGATCATGTCCCACACCGACTACATCCAGTTCTTCCTCACCGACACGAAAGTCGCCGTCATAGGCGACACCGCACTGGTGACGTGCACGGAGAACATCCTCAGCGGCGGGCCCGCCGAGGACGGCGGAGAGCTCGGCCCGCTCGTCGGCCAGCTGGTCGTCGCCACGAATGTGTTCCGACGCACATCCGAGGGCTGGCGGCTCTGGTCCCACCACGGTTCTCCCGTCCTGACGGACTCCGACGAAGACGAGGAGGAGGACTCCGCCTGACCCCTCCGGCTGGATCCGAGGTCTTTCGCAGGTAAATTCGAAGACGGACGACGCCGACCGCACTCGGCGTAGGCCCATGGATCCGGGAGTCCCGGACCGGAAGCACCTACGAAAGCAGGAGTGATTCGCGTGGATCGTGTCGCGCTGCGCGGCCTCAAGGCTCGCGGGCACCACGGCGTCTTCCCCCGGGAGCGCGAGGAAGGCCAGACCTTCATCGTCGACCTGGTGCTGCACATCGACACCCGCCCCGCGGCGGCCGACGACGACCTGGCGAAGACCGTGCACTACGGGGTCGTCGCCGAGGAGGTCGTCGATGTGGTCCAGGGAGAGCCCGTCGACCTGATCGAAACCCTCGCCGAGCGGATCGCCCAGCAGTGCCTCAAGCACGAAGCGGTGGCACAGGTGGAGGTCGTCGTCCACAAACCGGACGCCCCCATCACCGTCCCCTTCGACGACGTGACCATCACGATCACCCGGAGCCGCGTGTGAACAACGCACTGAACGCCCAGAGCGACCCCACCGTCCAGCCGGTGCCCGCATCCGTCGTCCAGACGGTGGACGCGGCCGACACGACCCTCTCCAACCCGAAGTGGGCCGTGATCGCGCTCGGCGCGAACCTCGGCAACCGCCTGGAGACCCTCCAGGGCGCCATCGACGCCCTCGGGGACACTCCCGGCCTGCGGGTCAAGGCCGTCTCCCCCGTCTACGAGACCGAGCCGTGGGGCGTCGCGCCCGGCTCCCAGCCGTCGTACCTCAACGCCGTGGTCCGCGTACGGACCACCCTGCCCCCGTCCTCCCTGCTGGAGCGCGGCCACGCCATCGAAGAGGCCTTCGACCGCGTCCGCGACGAGCGCTGGGGCCCGCGCACCATCGACGTCGACATCGTGTCGTACGCCGAGGTGGTCTCGGACGACCCGGTCCTCACCCTCCCGCACCCGCGGGCCCACCAGCGGGCCTTCGTCCTGGCCCCGTGGAACGACATCGACCCCGAGGCGCAGATCCCCGGGCACGGCCCGGTCGCATCCCTTCTGGCCGGAATCGGCCTGGCGGGCGTCACGCCGCGCCCGGACCTGGAACTCCGCCTCCCCGAGTAGTCGTTAACCTGTGGCTGCCGCCTGTGGACTGCGGCGGCTGACGACTTGGCGCGGAAAGCGGGGAACGGGCACGTGAAGCAACTGAGGCCGGCGGTCCTGGCGGGGATCTTCGTCGTCGCCGGGGTGCTGTCCTGGGCGGGCGCCCGGCTGTGGAACGCGTACGGGACCCTGCCGGGCGTCCCGCTGGCCGCGCCCATCGTCCTCGGCGCCATCGCGGTCGTCCTGCTGGCCACCGCCCTCTCGCTCCGGTCCCGTCTCAAGGCCCAGCGCGAGCGGCGGCCGGGCGCCAAGGGCGTGGAGCCGCTGATGGCGGCCCGCGCGGTCGTCTTCGGACAGGCCAGCGCCCTCGTGGCGGCCCTCGTCGCGGGCATGTACGGCGGCGTGGGCGTCTTCCTGCTGGCCGACGGCCTGGAGGTGCCCGCCCGCCGCGACCAGGCCTGGTACGCCGCCTTCTCGGTCCTGGCAGGCGCAGCGGTCATCGCCGCCGCCCTCTTCCTGGAGCACGTCCTGAAGCTCCCGGAAGACGACGACACCACCCCCCAGTCCCCGGCCCGCGCCTGAAACGGCCCCGGGCGGCGGTCGGCGGGTCCCCCGCCGCGGGGGCTCACGCCTCGCCGTAGCCCGTCCGGTGGCGGGGGCCTGCGACCGCCCCCGTGGTCACCCGGTCAGCGCGCCATGATCAGGCTCATGGCCTCGTTGCGGGTCGCGGGGTCGCGGAGCTGGCCGCGGACCGCCGAGGTGATGGTCTTCGCGCCGGGCTTGCGGACCCCGCGCATCGTCATGCACATGTGCTCGCACTCGACGACGACGATGACCCCGCGCGGCTCCAGGATCTCCATCAGGGAGTCCGCTATCTGCGTGGTCAGCCGCTCCTGCACCTGCGGGCGGCGGGCGAACACGTCCACGAGGCGGGCCAGCTTCGACAGGCCGGTGATCTTGCCGTCGGTGGACGGGATGTAGCCGACGTGCGCGACGCCGTGGAACGGCACGAGATGGTGTTCGCAGTTGCTCATGACCTCGATGTCCTTGACCAGGACCATCTCGTCGTGGCCCAGGTCGAAGGTGGTCGTCAGGACCTCTTCGGGCTTCTGGTAGAGGCCGGCGAATATCTCCTTGTACGCCCGCGCCACGCGTGCCGGGGTCTCGAGGAGGCCCTCGCGGTCCGGGTCCTCGCCGACCGCGATCAGAAGTTCGCGGACCGCCGCCTCGGCGCGCTTCTCGTCGAACTCGCCGATCGTGCCCTCGTCACCGGTCAGGGTCACTGGGTCGGTCATCTCTTCCTCGTTCCTGTGTGCACTGGCGCTCGCGGGCACGCAAAAGTGCCGCGCCCCCCAGGCTAGAACCTGGGGGGCGCGGCATCCATTCCGGGACGGTCCGGCCGAGGGCTACTCGGCGCGGTCCTCCGGGGACGGGTCCTTCTCCACGGACACGGCCGGCGTGCTCGCCGCCGTGCCGTTCGCCGAGTTCGTCAGCTGGAGCTCCTTGGGAGAGAGCACCGGCGGACGGGTCGACGGGGTGCGGTGCGAAGAGCCGGTCCACGCCGGGCGGGCCGGGCGCTTCACGATCGTCGAGAAGACCTCGGCGATCTGCTCCTTGTTCAGCGTTTCCTTCTCGAGGAGCGCGAGGACCAGGTTGTCGAGGACGTCGCGGTTCTCGACCAGGATCTCCCAGGCCTCGTTGTGCGCGGTCTCGATGAGCTTCTTGACCTCTTCGTCGACCAGCGCCGCGACCTCTTCCGAGTAGTCCCGCGGGTGCGACATCTCGCGGCCCAGGAACGGCTCGGTGTTGTCCCCGCCGAACTTGATCGCGCCGAGGCGCTCGGTCATGCCGTACTGGGTCACCATCGCGCGGGCCGTCGCCGTGGCCTTCTCGATGTCGTTCGCCGCGCCGGTGGTCGGGTCGTGGAAGACCAGCTCCTCGGCCGCGCGCCCGCCCAGCATGTACGCCAGCTGGTCGAGCATCTCGTTGCGCGTGGTCGAGTACTTGTCCTCGTCGGGCAGGACCATGGTGTAGCCCAGGGCCCGGCCGCGGGACAGGATCGTGATCTTGTGGACCGGGTCGGAGTTCGGGGAAGCCGCCGCGACCAGGGCGTGGCCGCCCTCGTGGTACGCGGTGATCTTCTTTTCCCGGTCCGACATGATCCGGGTCCGCTTCTGCGGGCCCGCCACGACGCGGTCGATGGCCTCGTCCAGCATGTGGTTGTCGATCAGCTTGCGGTCCGAGCGGGCGGTGAGGAGCGCCGCCTCGTTCAGGACGTTGGACAGATCGGCACCCGTGAAACCGGGGGTGCGACGGGCGACGGCCGAGAGGTCGACGTCCGGAGCGACCGGCTTGCCCTTCTGGTGGACCTTGAGGATCTCCAGACGGCCCTGCATGTCCGGACGGTCGACCGCGATCTGCCGGTCGAAACGGCCCGGGCGCAGCAGCGCCGGGTCGAGGATGTCCGGGCGGTTCGTGGCGGCGATCAGGATGACGCCGCCCTTCACGTCGAAGCCGTCCATCTCGACGAGCAGCTGGTTCAGCGTCTGCTCGCGCTCGTCGTGGCCGCCGCCGAGGCCCGCACCGCGGTGCCGGCCGACGGCGTCGATCTCGTCGACGAAGACGATCGCCGGGGCGTTGGCCTTGGCCTGTTCGAACAGGTCGCGGACACGCGAGGCACCGACACCGACGAACATCTCGACGAAGTCGGAACCGGAGATCGAGTAGAACGGAACGCCCGCCTCGCCGGCGACGGCACGCGCCAGCAGGGTCTTGCCGGTGCCGGGCGGGCCGTAGAGCAGCACGCCCTTGGGGATCTTGGCCCCGACGGCCTGGAACTTGGCCGGCTCCTGCAGGAACTCCTTGATCTCGTGGAGTTCCTCGACGGCCTCGTCCGCGCCCGCGACATCGGCGAACGTCGTCTTCGGGGTGTCCTTGGTGATGAGCTTGGCCTTGGACTTCCCGAAGTTCATCACCCGGGAGCCGCCGCCCTGCATCTGATTCATCAGGAACAGGAAGACGACGACGATGAGGACGAAGGGCAGCAGGGAGAGCAGCACGCTGAGGAACGGGCTGGTCTTGTCCGGCGAGACGGTGTAACCGTCGGGGATCTGACCGGCTTCGTACTTGGTCTGGAGGTTCTGGGCGAGCTGGACGCCCTGGTCTCCGATGTAGTTGGCCTGGAACTTGGTGCCGTCGTTGTCGCCGAGCTTCTGGTCCTTCTTCAGCTCGATCTTGATCATCTGGCTGTCACCGGTGGTGAGCTTGGCGCTCTCCACCTGGCCACTGTTGATCGCCTTGATGACCTCGCTGGTCTCCACCGACTTGTAGCCGCCGCCGGAGCCGACGACGTTCATCAACACGACCACGGCGAGGACGGCCAGCACGATCCACATGACCGGCCCACGGAAGTATCGCTTCACGTCCATCCATACGGGGCGCCAGGCGCCCCGTCCCTCCTGCCCGTAGGTAAATGCTGCTGTGAGTAAAGACTGTTCTTCGGAATGTACCCCTGTATTGTCACCCGCGGCCTCGTGGGACGGCTGACAGAACTGCTTTCCCCTGCTCCAACGGCAGGAATCGTTCCAGGGTTCCCCTGTGCGGACCCCGACCGGGGCCCGCGGCCTCAGCCGCCGTAGACGTGCGGCGCGAGGGTGCCGACGAACGGCAGGTTGCGGTACTTCTCCGCGTAGTCGAGGCCGTAGCCGACGACGAACTCGTTCGGGATGTCGAAGCCGACCCACTTCACGTCGATCGCGACCTTGGCGGCGTCGGGCTTGCGCAGCAGCGTGACGACCTCGAGCGAGGCCGGCTGGCGGGAGCCCAGGTTCGACAGCAGCCAGGACAGGGTCAGGCCCGAGTCGATGATGTCCTCGACGATCAGGACGTGCTTGTCCTTGATGTCGGTGTCCAGGTCCTTGAGGATCCGGACCACACCGGAGGACTGGGTCCCGGCGCCGTACGAGGACACCGCCATCCAGTCCATGGTGAGCGGGGTGGACAAGGCGCGTGCCAGGTCCGCCATCACCATCACCGCGCCCTTGAGGACGCCGACGATGAGCAGGTCCTTGCCCGCGTACTCCGCGTCGATCTTCGCGGCCAGCTCGGCCAGCTTCGCGTCGATCTCTTCCTTGGTGATGAGCACCGACTGGAGGTCGCTGCCCATGTCCTTCTCGTCCACCCGCATCACTTTCGTTTGCGGCCGCGGCTCCGGGGGTGCCCCCGGAGGACTCAGCCGTGTTTCAGCACCAATCAGCCCTGCCGGATGACAAGTCTGCCACCCTGCCGCTGGGCCTCGACCCGGCCGGGCAGGTTGATGGCACCCTGGCCCCGCCATCCGGTGATGAGTCGGTCCACTTCCTCGATGTGACGGGCAAAGAGGGAGCCCGCCGGGGAACCGGCCGCTACCACGGCCCTGCGCAGCACGCGACGGCGGACGGCCGGGGGCAGGGCGTAGAGCTTGGCGCACTCCAGACGGCCGTCCGCGTCCCGTACGCCGGCCTCGGCCTCGACGGCCCAGGCGTCGAGGGCGTCGGCGTCGTCGCGGGACAGCTGGGCGGTGCGGGCCAGCGCCTCGACCACGCCCTTGCCCAGCGCCTTCTCGAGGGCGGGCAGTCCCTCGTGGCGGAGCCGGGAGCGGGTGTAGGCGGGGTCGATGTTGTGCGGGTCGTCCCAGACCGGCAGGGACTGGACCATGCAGGCCTTGCGGGCGGTCTGCCGGTCGACCTGGAGGAAGGGGCGGCGGTAGCGGTGGCTGCGGCCGGGGCCGCCGGAAACTTCGGCCATGCCGGACAGCGAGCGGATGCCGGAGCCACGGGCGAGCCCCAGCAGGACGGTTTCGGCTTGATCGTCCCGGGTGTGGCCGAGCAGTACGGCGGCGGCGCCGAGGCGGTCGGCGGCCTCGTCCAGGGCGGCGTAGCGGGCGTCGCGGGCGGCGGCCTCGGGTCCGCCCCCGCGGCCGACGCGCACGGCGACGGACTCCACCGGGTCGAGGCGGAGTGCGGTCATGCGGGTGACGACCTCGGCGGCGCGCAGGTCGGAGCCCACCTGGAGTCCGTGGTCGACGGTGATGCCGCCGGCCCGGATGCCGAGTTTGGGCGCCTCGAAGGCGAGGGCCGAGGCGAGCGCCATGGAGTCGGCGCCGCCGGAGCAGGCGACGAGTACGAGTGGCGGGGAGCCGGCCGCGGGGGCGGGGGTCCCCCCGGGCGGAGCCGTGGAGAGGCCGGCGGGACGGTCGGTGAGGTCGGTGAGGACGTCGTGGAGTACGCGGCGGACCGCCAGGCGTATCGCCGCGACCGCAGGATGGGGACCCATGTCCGGTGCCCTTCGGTGGAGTTCGGATGCCTCGGAGGCTTCCCCCGGCCGACGCCGGGAGGTGCCCCCATGGGGTGTGGTGCTGGAACGGCTGCTGTTCGGTGCTGTTCGACGCTGCCCGGTGCCCCGGCCCCGTGAGGAGCCCCCGCCGGGAGCCCCCGCGAGATGAAGGGGTTGTCACTCAGAGTGCGTCGATGGTGACAGAACCGAGCCGTTCCCTGAGCATCGCACGGCCTTCCACGCCTCACGGTCCCTCGGACGGGTGACGCTGCTTCCCCCAGTGAGACATGTTTACGCCCCCTGAGTCACTCCCCTTCGCCTCTATTCGCCCTTGCGATGCACGCGCGCGACCCAGTCCGCGGGCTTGGCGATCTCCGCCTTGGTCGGCAGCGTGTTCGGCGAGGTCCAGACCCGGTTGAAGCCGTCCATGCCGACCTGGCCGACGACGGCCCGTACGAAGCGCTCGCCGTCGCGGTACTGGCGCAGCTTGGCGTCGAGCCCCAGCAGCTTGCGCAGCGCGCCGTCGAGGCGGCCCGCGCCGCTGGCCCGGCGCTGCTGGAACTTCTCCCGGATCTCGGCTACCGAGGGCACCACCGCGGGGCCGACCCCGTCCATGACGTAGTCGGCGTGGCCCTCCAGCAGGGACATGACGGCGGTCAGCCGGCCGAGCACCTCGCGCTGCTCGGGGGTCTGGACGAGCTCGACCAGGGAGCGGCCCTCGTCGCCCTGCTCGGTGTCGGGGCGGGCGCCGGCGAAGGACTGGGCGGCCTCGCGCAGCCGCTCGAGGATGGTCGCCGGGTCCACCTCGGTGGCGCCGAGGAACGTCTGGATCTCGCCCTCGAGGTGGTCGCGGAGCCAGGGCACGGCCGTGAACTGCGTACGGTGCGTCTCCTCGTGCAGGCAGACCCACAGCCGGAAGTCGTGCGGGCGCACGTCCAGCTCGCGCTCGACGTGCACGATGTTCGGGGCGACGAGCAGCAGCCGGCCGCCGCCTGCGGCCGAGCCCGGCAGGTCGCGGCCGGCCGGGGCGAAGGTCTCGTACTGGCCGAGCACGCGGGAGGCCAGGAAGCTGAGCAGCATGCCGAGTTCGACGCCGGTGACCTTGCCGCCGACCGCGCCGAGGACGGCGCCGCCGGGGGCGCCGGCGCGTCGGTCCTGCATCTTGCCGAGGAGGGGCGCGAGGAGCTCGCGGAAGCCGGCCACGTTGGCCTTGACCCAGCCGGCCCGGTCGACGACGAGGACGGGGGTGTCGGGGACGGCCGCGCCCTCGGGGATCATCCGGGTGAACTCGCGCACGTGGCGTTCGGAGGTCCTGGCATGCCTGCGCAGTTCCGCCACCACGGCCCGGGCCTCGTCACGGCTGACCTCGGGACCCGGCCGGACCAGCCGGGTCGCGGTCGCCACCGCGAGATTCCAGTCGACCATCTCGGCACCACCGATGCTCGTCATGCGTCAACGGTACGTGGACCAGCGCCGATGCGGAGCCCCCCGGAATCGCTACGAGGCGCGGGCGACGGCGGCGGCGAGTTTGTCGAGGCCCTTCTCCGCGGCCCCCGCGTCGGTGGTGTTCGCGGTCAGGAACGCGAAGGCGAGGAGTCGGCCGGAGGGGTCGACGACGGTCCCGGCGAGGGAGTTCACCCCGTTCAGGGTGCCCGTCTTGGCCCTGACGAGGCCGGCGGCCGGGGAGCTGCCGGCGTTGCGGCTGCGCAGGGTCCCGGTGAATCCGGCGACGGGCAGTCCGGTGAGCACGGGCCGCAGCTCCGGCCGCTGCGGGTCGGCGGCCTTGGTCAGGAGCCCCGTCAGCAGGCTGGTGTTGATCTTGTCGGCGCGGCCCAGGCCGCTGCCGTCGGCGAAGCGGGCGCCGGAGGTGTCGATGCCGAGGGCGGTGAGCCGGTCCTTGACGGCCTTCTCGGCGCCCTCGAAGCTGGCGGGCTGCCCGGAGGCGAGGGCGGTCTGGCGGGCCAGGACCTCGGCGATGTCGTTGTCGCTGTTGGTCAGCATCCGCTCGACGAGCCCGGCGAGCGGGGTGGAGAGGGTGGTGGCGAGCGGCTGGGCGCCGGCGGGCGCCTTGGCCTTGGCGGGGTCGGCGGTGACCTTGATGCCGCGTTCCTTGAGGAGGGCGGCGAAGGAGCGGGCGGTCTCCTGGGCGGGGTCCTCGACCCGCTCGACGGGGCCGGAGGTGGAGTCGTCCGGGCGGCCCTCGTCCGCCGCCAGGGCCGTGACCAGCGCGATGTTGGGGTTCTCGCCGATCGGGTGGAGGGCGGGCCCGGTGAAGAGGGTGTCGTCGTAGCCGAGCCGCACGCTGTCGGTGCCGGCGGCCTTGAGGGCTTGGGCGGTGTCGGCGGCGAGCGCGACGAGGCTGCCGCCGGATCCGGCGGGGCTCTTCTTCTTGGCGGTGAGGGAGGGGTCGCCGCCGCCGACCAGGACGATCTCCCCGGGGCCGGCGCCGGGGGCCACGGTGGTCCGGATCCGGTGCTCGGGGCCGAGCGCGGCCAGCGCGGCCGTCGCGGTGGCGATCTTGGTGGTGGAGGCGGGGGTCATGGCCTCGCGCGACCCGGACTCGAAGAGCACCTGGCCGGTGGCGGTGTCGACGACCGAGGCGGTACGGACCGTCCCGAGCGCGGGGTCGGCGAGGAGCGGCCGCAGGGCCGCGGCGAGCCGCCCGGGATCCGTGGCCGCGACCCCGCTCCCGGCCTTGAGCGCGACGCCCGGCCCGATCCCCGGGAGCACCCCGGGGGCACTGGGCGCGGCCTGCGGCAGGGCCCCGCCGCCGTGGTCCGCACCGTGATCTGCGCCACCCGTAAGGCCCCAGGAGGCGGCCCTGTCCCGCTCGGCCTTACGCTGGCCGGAGTCCCAAGGACCGGCAGCGGCCACCGCAGCCACCGACAGGGCGAGGCCGGCGACGGCCGACACCGCGATGAGCTGCCACGTCTTGACCAATGGCACCTCGGACCAGCCCCTTTCGCGATCACACATATGCGTGAGGGACACTTAACCACTGCGTCTTGCCGCGAGCATGGCACCCCACCAGGCAGAGCTGGGCCGGTCGTGCACGCAGGTGAATCAACGCAGTCTCGAAGCAATGAAGCTGATCATGGAGGAGCAGGACGTGGAGTTCGACGTCACCATCGAGATCCCCAAGGGTTCGCGGAACAAGTACGAGGTGGACCACGAGACCGGCCGGATCCGCCTGGACCGTCGCCTCTTCACCTCGACCAGCTACCCGGCCGACTACGGCTTCGTCGAGAACACCCTCGGCGAGGACGGCGACCCGCTGGACGCGCTGGTCATCCTGGACGAGCCGACCTTCCCGGGCTGCCTCATCAAGTGCCGCGCGATCGGCATGTTCAACATGACGGACGAGGCGGGCGGCGACGCCAAGCTGCTGTGCGTGCCGGCCTCCGACCCGCGCGTCGAGCACCTGCGCGACATCCACCACGTGTCCGAGTTCGACCGCCTGGAGATCCAGCACTTCTTCGAGGTCTACAAGGACCTGGAGCCGGGCAAGTCGGTCGAGGGCGCGAACTGGGTCGGCCGCGCCGAGGCCGAGGCCGAGATCGAGGCCTCGTACAAGCGCCTCGAGGCGCAGGGCGGGCACCACTGAATCCGCTGAGTCCGCTCAGCCGGTAACAGGCTCGAACACGACGGGCGGTACCCCTTCATCGAGGGGGTACCGCCCGTTCGTCATCTGGTTTCGCCGGGGACGAATGGGTTCCGCATACTGGTACCCCCGGGTGATCACGGACTGGAGGACGCGTGGCGGAGGCCGATGGGGCCGAGGACAGGAAGCCTCAGTCCGACGAAGCGCACAGCGCCTTCGCAGCCCCGCCCGGGATGGAGCCGGAGGTTCCCGAGGAGGACCAGCCCACCTCGGAGTTCGTCCGTCCGGCAGGGGCCGAAACGGTGCAGCCGGAGCCCGAGGGCTCCGCCTTCGCGCCCCCGGCCACCTACAGCGGCCGGCTGTCCCCGCCCGCCTACACCCCCGGCCAGGGCTTCCCCGTCTCCCTGATGAAGGAATCCCCCTGGCAGGACCGCATGCGCACCATGCTGCGCATGCCGGTCGACGTGCGGCCCGTCCCGGAGGCCGTGCACAAGCACAGCGAGACCGGGCCCGCCGTGGGCCGCGTACTCGACCTGACCCTGCGCATCGGCGAGCTGCTGCTCGCGGGCGGCGAGGGCGCCGAGGACGTGGAGGCCGCGATGTTCGCGGTCGCCCGCTCCTACGGGCTGGACCGCTGCGAGCCCACGGTCACCTTCACGCTGCTGTCGATCACCCACCAGCCCTCCCTCGTCGACGACCCGGTCTCGGCGAGCCGGACCGTGCGCCGCCGCGGTACCGACTACACCCGCCTGGCCGCCGTCTACCAGCTGGTCGACGACATCAGCGCGCACGAGATCGAGCTCTCGCTGGAGGAGGCCTACCGGCGCCTGGCCGAGATCCGCCGCAACCGGCACCCGTACCCCTCCTGGGTCCTCACGGCCGCCGCCGGGCTGCTCGCCGGGGCCGCCTCCACCCTGGTCGGCGGTGGCGTGGTCGTCTTCTTCGCGGCCGCGATCGGGGCGATGCTCGGCGACCGGCTGGCCTGGCTGTGCGCCGGGCGCGGGCTGCCGGAGTTCTACCAGTTCGTGGTCGCGGCGATGCCGCCCGCCGCGATCGGCGTGGCCCTGAAGCTGGCCGAGACCGACGTGCGCGCCTCCGCGGTGATCACCGGCGGGCTGTTCGCGCTGCTGCCCGGGCGGGCCCTGGTCGCAGCCGTGCAAGACGGCCTGACCGGCTTCTACATCACCGCTTCCGCCCGGCTGCTGGAGGTCATGTACCTCTTCATCGGCATCATCATGGGCGTGCTGGTCGTGCTGTACCTCGGGCTCCAGCTCGGCGCCGCGCCGAAGCCGGAGGAGGTCCTCCAGATCACCCAGCGGCCGCTGATCCAGATCGCGGCCTCGATGGTGCTGGTGTTCACGTTCGCGATCCTGCTCCAGCAGGAACGTTCCACCGTGGGGATCGTGACGCTGAACGGCGGGGTCGCCTGGGTGACCTTCGGGGCCCTGCACTACGCGGGCGGCATCCCGCCCGTGCCCTCCACGGCCATCGCCGCCGGGCTGGTCGGCCTGTTCGGCCAGCTCTTCTCCCGCTACCGCTTCGCGTCGGCCCTGCCGTACACGACGGCAGCCATCGGCCCGCTGCTGCCGGGCTCGGCGACGTACTACGGGCTGCTGCTGATCGCCGAGAACCGGCTGAACGAGGGCCTCGGCTCGCTGGTGAACGCCGCCGCCATCGCGCTGGCCATCGCGATCGGGGTCAACCTCGGCTCCGAGACCTCGCGGCTGTTCATGCGGATCCCGGGCGCCGCCAGCGCCGCCAAGCGCCGCGCGGCGAAGCGGACCCGCGGCTTCTAAGGCCCTTTTCGTCAAGCTGATCACTCGACGGCATTCCGGTTTTCTGGATGCCGTCGCCGCGGCATGGGCGCCTTTCCGGAAAACCGCAGTGCGGGTTCCGCGGATTCAACAAATGCGTCAATCCGACCTGTCAAGTCCCGAATTCCCGGGACGTGTCCTCGTGCGCCGACCCGCGCTTACTTGAGGCACGGGCCGACCAGTTTCTGACATCCCGGCACCGGCCGGACCAGCGCCGGAGCCGGGATCCACCCCTCTCGACGCACAAGGAGAATCCCATGCCCAAGACAGCCTTGACCCGGCATTTCGTGACGTTGGCGACGACGACCGCCCTAGCGGCCGGAGTCGTGGCGCTGCCCGCGAGCGCATTCGCCGCGACGCCGCACAAGACTGCCACAGTCAGTCACACCAACCTTGTCAACGACAAGAATGACGGCCGTAACAAGAACCGCAACGGAAAAGAGAACAGCAACAAGCACGGGAAGGGAAAGGGGAAGGGGAGCGGCGGGCACAATAAGCAGCCGGCGCCGCCGAAGCTGCCCTTGCCGCTGCCGCCGCTTCCGGGCCTGCCGGTTCCCAAGCTGCCGCTGCCGGTGCCTCCGGTACCGAAGTTCCCGCTGCCGGTGCCTCCGAAGCTGCCCATCCCGCTGCCCCCGGTACCCAAGTTCCCGATCCCGGTACCGAAGATCCCGCTGCCGCTGCCCCCGATACCGAAGTTCCCGCTGCCGCTGCCTCCGGTACCCAAGTTCCCGATCCCGGTGCCGAAGATCCCGCTGCCGCTGCCTCCGGTACCGAAGTTCCCGCTGCCGGTGCCTCCGAAGCTGCCGATCCCGCTGCCCCCGGTACCCAAGCTGCCCATCCCGCTGCCGCCCGTACCCAAGCTGCCCATCCCGCTGCCGCCCGTACCCAAGCTGCCCATCCCGGTGCCGCCGCTGCCCAAGCTGCCCATCCCACTGCCCAAGATCCCGAACCCGCTGCCGATCCCGCTGCCCTGGCCCTTCTGATCGCTACCGCGACGGTTCAGGCTGACCGCAGGACCGACGGCAAAAGCCCGAGGGCGGGCACCCGTGAGGGTGCCCGCCCTCGGCACGTAAGGCGGTCGGATTCCCGGAGTGCGGTCTACCGCTTGGCGTGGCGGCGGCGCTCGCCGCCGGCGGACGCCGCATCGGAGCCGCCGCCGTTCGCCTTGGCCTCCTTGCGGGCCTTCAGCACCTCGAAGATCACCGGGATGAGCGAGAGGAGGACGATCAGGACGAGGATCGCCTCGACGTTGGTCTTGATGAAGTCGATCTGGCCGAGCCAGAAGCCCGCGACCGTGAGCCCCGCACCCCAGGCGATGCCGCCGATGACGTTGTACGTCAGGAACGTGCGGTACTTCATCGAGCCGGCGCCCGCGACCATCGGGGCGAACGTACGGACGATCGGCACGAAGCGGGCGAGCACGATGGCCTTCGGGCCGTGCTTGTCCATGAACTCGTGCGCCTTGTCCAGATTCTCCCGCTTGAAGAGTTTCGACTTCGGCCGGTTGAAGAGCTTCGGCCCGAAGACCTTGCCGATCATGTACCCGACCTGGTCACCGACGATCGCGGCGACCGAGATCAGGGTGCAGACCAGCCACAGCGGCTGCTTGATGTACTCGCCGTTCGCGACCAGCAGGCCCGCCGTGAACAGCAGGGAGTCGCCGGGCAGGAAGGCGAACAGTCCGGACTCCGCGAAGACGATGACCAGGATGCCGATCAGGCCGTAGTGCGAGATCAGATAGTCCGGGGACAGCCACTCAGGGGCGAGCGCAAGCGTGTACACGAGTTCCGGGCTCTCCTGGATCGGGGTATCGCGGCGGGCGTCCGAGGGTGCATCGGACATGACGGCGGTTTCAATTATCAACGCACAGGACCCCCTCCCGGTTCCAGTCACCGGGAGGGGGCCGTGTGGGGAACATCCGGCTGTCTACACGTTGCGGACGGCGTTCGCGAGGATCGCGTCCCGTACGAACACCGCCAGACCGGAACGGACCGTGTCGTAGTAGGCCGTGAACCGCTCGTCCGCGACGTACATCTCACCCAGGCACGTGTGCATCTCGTGCGAGCAGGTGTAGCAGTGCCGGCCGATCCAGCCGCGGTGCTCCTCGGCCACGTCCATGGCCGCGTCGGATTCCGCGGACGCACCGGCGTCCAGCAGCTCGGCGAACCGCCGGTTGATCTCGTCCGCCTCGGCCTGGAAGCGTTTCCAGTCTTCCTTCGTGAAGGTGGCCGCCCGGCGGGCGGACTCCTTGTACGCGTCCGTGCCGCCCCAGCGCTGGTGCGCCTCGTCCGCGTACCGGTCGGGGTCGAAGTCCCCGAAGACCTCGAACTTCTCCTCGGGCGTGAGGTTGATGCCCATTCTCTCTGCCTCCATGGCGTGCTCCACGGCCTCGGCCATCTGCTGGAGCCGGGCGATCCGGTCGGACAGGAGGGCATGCTGCCGGCGCAGGTGCTCCCTCGGGTTCGACTCCGGATCGTCCAGCAGGACCGCGACCTCTTCGAGCGGGAAGCCGAGCTCCCGGTAGAACAGGATCCGCTGCAGCCGGTCGAGGTCGGCGTCGTCGTAACGCCGGTGCCCCGCGCCGCTGCGGGTGCTCGGGGAGAGCAGGCCGATCTCGTCGTAGTGGTGCAGGGTGCGCACCGTGACTCCGGCGAATCCGGCGACCTGTCCCACGGAGTAGCTCATCGCTCCCGCTCCTCTGGTTGGGTACGCCCTTCACTCTGAGTCCTCACGCCGCGTGAGGTGCAAGTCCGCCGCCGGGGCTACGGGCTATCCCATGGCCTTGGTGCCGTCGATGGACTCCCGGATGACGTCCGCGTGGCCCGCGTGCCGCGCGAACTCCTCCACCAGGTGCAGCAGCATCCAGCGCATCGAGACCTTGCCGTTCTCGGGGAACCAGGGCGCCTGCGGCAGCGGGAAGGTCTCGTCGAGGCTGGGCAGGTCCCGGACGAAGGCCGTCAGCTCTGCCGTGACGCCCTCCCAGAAGGCCTGGACGGACGGGACGGTCTCGGCCCCCACGAGGAGGAAGGCCTCGCCCCACGCCTCACGGTCGCGCTGGATCTCGTTGGGCCGCTGCTGCGCCAGACGCAGCCAGCCCAGCTCGACCTCGGCGACGTGCTTGAGCAGCCCGGACAGCGACAGCTCGCTGGCGCTGGGACGGCTCGCCGCCTGCTCCTCGGTGAGTCCGGCCAGCGATTCACGGATCGCCGTGCGCTGGGATTCGACGAAGAGCAGGAGCGTGCCGCGCTCGTCGCCCGGGATCTCTTCGGAGAGGTGAGCCATGACCTACCGCCTTTTCCGTGGGTCTTCCTGCTGACAAGAACGACGGTACGGGGGATTGAGGTCAGCTTCTGTCCTCAATCCCGGCTCAATTTCCGGCGTCGTCGGGGCGGATCGCCGGCAGGGCCGTCTGCGGCTTCGGGAGCAGGGCCTTGGACAGGTCCTGGCTGCCCTTCTCGTCGAGCCCGTACATCGCCTCGTAGATCTTGCGCACCGCCGGCCCGGAGGCCCCCGAGCCCGTACCGCCCTGGGAGATCGTCATGACGATCGAGTAGTCCTCGGTGTACGAGGCGAACCACGAGGTGGTCTGCTTGCCCTGGACCTCCGCGGTGCCCGTCTTCGCGTGCATCGGGATCTGCTTCTGCGGCCAGCCGCCGAACCGCCAGGCCGCGCTGCCCGTGGTGGCCACCGCGGCGAGCGCGCCGTCGATGTCGTCGCGCAGCTCCGCGTCCATGGGCAGCCTGCCCTGCTCCTTGGGCCCGATCTCCTTGACCGAGGTTCCGTCGGCGCTGACGATCGCCTTGCCGACGCTCGGCTGGTGCATCGTGCCGCCGTTGGCGATGGCCGCGTAGATCGACGCCATCTGTATCGGGGTGACGAGGGTGTCGCCCTGGCCGATCGAGTAGTTGATCGCGTCGCCCTCGCGGAGCTGGTTGCCCTGGCGGCAGTTCTCGTACGCGATCTTCTCGGCGTACGAGCCGTCCTTCTTGCCGTCCCGGCACCAGGCGGCCTTGTTCGCCTCGAAGAAGTCCTTCTTCCACTGGCGGTCGGGGACCCGGCCGTTCACCTCGTTCGGCAGGTCGATGCCGGTCGCCTTGCCCAGGCCGAACTCGTGGGCCGTCTTGAGGAACCAGTCGCCCGGGTCCTTCCTGGGGTTGATCCCGCCGTCCTTCTTCCACTCCTTGTCCGCGAGGGCGTAGTAGACGGTGTCGCAGGAGACCTCGAGGGCCCGTCCGATGGTGATGTCGCCGTAGCCCTGCGACTCGAAGTTGGTGAAGGTCTGGCTGCCCACCGAGTACGAGCTGGGGCAGCCGTACCGCCCGTTGAAGGGGTACCCGGCGTTCACCGCGGCGGTCGAGGAGACGACCTTGAAGATCGAGCCCGGGGCCGCCTGGCCCTGGATCGCGCGGTTGAGCAGCGGGTAGTTGGAGTCCTTGTCGGTGAGGGACGCGTAGTCCTTGGCGGAGATGCCGCCGACCCACGCGTTCGGGTCGTAGGTCGGGTTGGAGGCCATCGCGACGATGCGGCCCGTCTTGGCCTCCATGACGACGACCGCGCCCGAGTCGGCCTCGTAGTTCTTGCGCGTGTTCTTGTCGTACCCCTTGCGGGCCTCGATCATCGCGTTGTTCAGCTCGCGCTCGGCCACGGCCTGCACGCGCGAGTCGATCGAGGTGACGACGTTCGAGCCGGGCGTCGGCTTGTCGGCCTGCGCCTGCCCGATGACCCGCCCGAGGTTGTCCACCTCGTAGCGCGTGATGCCCGCCTTGCCGCGCAGCTCCTTGTCGTACGTGCGCTCCAGGCCGGAGCGGCCCACCTGGTCGGAGCGCAGGTACGGGGAGTCGGTCTTCTTGGCCTTGGTGATCTCCGGGTCGGTGACCGGCGAGAGGTAGCCCAGCACCTGCGAGGTGTTGGCCCCGTCGGGGCCGGCGTAGCGGCGCAGGGCGGTCGGCTCGGCGGTGATGCCGGGGAACTGCTCGGCGTGCTCCCTTATCTCCAGCACCTGGTCCGTGGTCGCCTCGTCGGTGACGGGGATCGGCTGGTACGGGGAGCCGTTCCAGCACGGCTTGGGCGTCTTGGCGTCGCACAGCCGGACGCTGTTGACCACGTCCTCGGGGTTGAGGCCCAGGACGCCGGCGAGCCGGGTCAGGACGCCCTTGCCCTTGTCCTTCATCCTGGTGAGGTCGGTACGGCTGGCGGAGACGACCATGCGCGTCTCGTTGTCGGCGAGCGGGACCCCGCGGGAGTCCAGGATCGAGCCGCGCACCGCGGGCTGGACGACCTGCTGGGTGTGGTTGTTCTTCGCCTCGTCCGTGTACTCCTCGCCGTTGCGCACCTGGAGGTACCAGAGGCGCCCGCCGAGGGTGAGCAGCAGCGAGAAGACGACCACCTGTATGACGACCAGGCGGTTCTGGACCCGGGGCGTACGCCCCGTCTCCGGAATGTTGCTCAACTCAGGTCTCCCCCGGAACGCTGCCTGCCGCTGACTCGCACGAGTCTAGAGCGAGCTCGGAAGGGGAAACGCGGTCAGAAGGGGAAACTCGTCCGGCCGTGCTGGACCGAGATCCACTTCTGGGTGGTGAACGCCTCGATCGTGGCCTCGCCGTTCAGCCGGCCCAGGCCCGAGGACTTCTCCCCGCCGAACGCGGCGAGCGGCTCGTCCCCGATGGTCGAGTCGTTGACGTGGATCATGCCGGTCTCGATCCGCTGCGCGAACCGTACGCCGCGCTCCACGTCCCGCGTGTGCACGGCGCCGCTCAGCCCGTACGGGGTCGCGTTGGTCAGCCGTACGGCCTCGTCCTCGCCGTCGAAGACCACCAGCAGCGCCACGGGGCCGAAGATCTCCTGGCCGAGCAGCGGGGAGTCCTCGGGGAGACCGGCCAGCACGGTCGGCTCGACCAGGTTGCCGCGCGTAGATCCGCGGACGAGGGCCTGCGCCCCGGATTCCACGGCCTGGTCCACGAGCGCGGTCAGGGCGTCGGCCTGGAAGGAGTTGATCAGCGGGCCGATGTGGGTGTCCGCCTCGTGGGGGTCGCCGGTCTTCAGGCTCCGCACCCGGGCGGTGAACTTCTCGGTGAACTCCTCCGCGACCGAGACGTCCACGAGGATCCGGTTGGCGGCCATGCAGACCTGGCCCTGGTAGACGAAGCGGCTGAAGACGGCCGCGTCCACCGCGTAGTCGAGGTCGGCGTCGTCGAGGACGACGAGGGCACTGTTGCCGCTGAGCTCCAGGACCGTCCGCTTGAAGTGCCGGGCGGCGACGGAGCCGACGTGCCGGCCGACCCGGTCGGAGCCGGCGAAGGAGATGACCTTCGGGACGGGGTGCGTGAGGAGCGCGTCGCCTATCTCGGCGATGTCGGTGACCAGCACGTTGAGGAGCCCGGCCGGCAGGCCCGCGTCCTCGAAGATCTTGGCTATGACCCCGCCGCCGACCACGGGTGCGTTCTGGTTCGGCTTGATCACCACCGCGTTGCCCAGCGCCAGGGCCGGGGCGACCGACTTCAGGGTGACCAGGAACGGGAAGTTGAAGGGGCTGATCACGGTGACGACGCCGACCGGGAGGCGCTGGACCCGGTTCTCCTTGCCCTCGACCGGCGAGGCGAGGATCCGGCCCTCGGGGCGGATGGCGAGCTGGATCGACTCGCGGATGAACTCCTTGGCGAGGTGGACCTCGTACTCGGCCTTGGGACGCGTCCCGCCGAGCTCGTCGATCATCGCCTCGATGATCTCCTTCTCGCGCTCCTCGGTGATCCGCAGGGCGCGTTCCAGGACGGCGCGTCTGGTGTACCCGCTGGTGGCGGCCCACTCTCTCTGGGCGCGCTCGGCGCCGAGGTAGGCCCGGTCCACCTGCTCGACGGTGGCCACGGTGATGGCCGCGAGCTTCTCCCCGTTGTACGGGTTGACGTCGATGATGTCCCACGAACCGGTGCCGGCCAGCCATTCGCCGTCGATGTACTGGTGAGCCAGGTCGTCGAATATGGACATGCCATCCCTTACTGCGAGCGCGCACCCGTGCGCTGCACCGGAGACCGATCGGTCATCATGCACTGATCAGACGTCATACTACGTGCGAATCAAGACAGTTGGAGCAGGCCGCGGAGAAGATCCCGGGTCCGGTCGGGGTCGGGGCAGTCGGCCTGAAGCCGCTCCATCGCCCGTTCGTACTGCGCCACTTCCTCGTCTTTGTCCAGGTAGAGGGCACTGGTGAGCTGTTCCAGATAGACGATGTCCTGGAGGTCGGACTCCGGGAAGCGCAGCAGCGTGAAGGCTCCGCTTTCGCCGGCATGGCCGCCGAAGGAGAACGGCATCACCTGAAGCTGCACGTTGGGTCGCTGGGAGACCTCGATGAGATGCTCCAACTGGCCGCGCATGACCTCGCGGTCGCCGTACGGGCGGCGCAGCGCGGCCTCGTCGAGCACGGCGTGGAAGACCGGGGCGCTCTCGGAGACGAGCGCCTTCTGGCGCTCGAGGCGCAGCGCGACGCGGCGGTCGATCTCGGCCTTCGTGGCGCCGGGCATGCCGCGGCTGACGACGGCCTGGGCGTACGCCTCGGTCTGCAACAGGCCGTGGACGAACTGGACTTCGTAGATCCGGATGAGCGAGGCCGCGCCCTCCAGGCCGATGTACGTCTGGAACCACCCGGGCAGCACGTCGCCGTAACTGTGCCACCAGCCAGCCGCGTTGGCCTCGCGGACCAGTCCCAGCAGGGACTCCCGCTCCGCGCCGTCCGTGACTCCGTAGAGCGTGAGGAGGTCCTCCACGTCCCTTGCCTTGAAGCTCACCCTTCCCAACTCCAAGCGGCTGATCTTCGATTCGGATGCGCGGATCGAGTAGCCGGCCGCCTCACGGGTGATGCCGCGGGATTCTCGGAGTCGCCTGAGCTGAGAGCCCAGGAGGATGCGGCGCACCACAGAACCGCTTGCTTCTGCGGTCACTAGTCCAGCCCTCCCCATCGCCATGTGTACGCGTGGTCTGCGCGTGATGTGCGTCGCCGGGGCCCCCGCACCCCAGGCCCCGCAGTCTGCCACCAAAACGCATCGGTCCGTACTCGTTCTGTAACGGAATCCCACCTGCCGGAAAAGAAGTCCGTAAGTATGCGTAGGAAGAAATGAGCAAGAACCATCACGGGAGTGGACAGGTCCGGCGCGTGCACGTGCATCTGCCCTTGCATCCAGCTTCTGCATTCGGAACGATGGTGCCGCGCACCTGCGTGCTCTTCGCGCCGGCGCCGGACCCACCCCGCAGTTCTTTCTGGACGGAGCGCGCCGCTCCGCCCGCGAATCCCGGGAGTGCCTCGCATGGGGACGAATGGATCGACCATGCTCGAGCCGTTACGGCAGGGGCTGCCCCCGGTCGACCCCACGGCTGTCTCCGGGTCCGCCTCCTGCGCTCTGCCCGCCCGCTTCGAGGCGGTGCGGGGCGCCCGTTCGTTCACCCGGTCCACCCTGTCCCAGTGGAGCCTCGACGACCGCTTCGACGACGTGGCCCTGGTGGTCTCCGAACTCGTCACGAACGCGCTGCGCCATGCCCTGCCCGAGGACACCAGGCCGGCGACCGGCGGCGCGGGCGAGCCGGAGGCCTCGGTACGGCTGCACCTGATGCGGTGGAGCACCCGGCTGGTGTGCGCGGTTCGGGACCCCAGCGAGGACCGGCCGGGCGGGTCGTTCGCGCCTGAGCGGACGCAGGAGAACTGCGACCTGGAGTCGGGGCGCGGGCTGTTCCTCGTGGACGCGTACAGCGACAGCTGGGGCTGGCACCCGCTCGCGGGACGGCTGACCGGCAAGGTGGTCTGGGCGCTTTTCATGCTCCACGAATAGGCAGCGGACTGTCCGCGGGCACACACGGGCATACGACGACTGGCCGGGGTTGATCATTTCGATCAGTCCCGGCCAGTGCACGTGCATGGCTTGATCGGTGCGCCGTTCCTCGGAGCGATCAGGCGGTGTGCCGATCGGTCGATCAGGCGATCAGGTGGTCGAACTCGCCGTCCTTGACGCCCAGCAGCAGCGCCTCTATCTCGGCCGGCGTGTAGACGAGCGCGGGCCCGTCCGGAAAGCGCGAGTTGCGCATGGCGACAGCTCCACCCGGCAGCTTGGCGAACTCCACACAGGAACCTTGCGAGTTGCTGTGTCTGCTCTTCTGCCAGGTCACTCCGTCGAGTTCTGCAGCTGCCATCCCGTTGTACGCGTGGTCCACAGGAAGCCCCCGATAGTGCAGATGTCAACTGCACCGGATCATAGCTGTGTTCATAAGCGCATGCATGGGCAGATGCACGTGCACGCAGAGGGTGCTCTCCCGATCACTGTCAGGGAAGAACTCGGGTGGATCAGGGGCGAATCAGACCCTTATAAGGACTGGATCAAGGCGGAGCAGGAGTCGTCGAGGTGCACGGCACGCCTTCAGTGCCCCCTTTCAGCACTCCTTCAGATTTGTACGGATGCGTGCGGAGCTGTTCGATGGTCGGGTCCATCCGAAACCCCTGTCGCCGCCCGAAGATGGGAACGCGCATGCTCCGCAATGCCCTTGAGCCCTGGCACCTGATCCTGCTCCTCGTGGTCTGCGTGCTGGTCTTCGGCTCGAAGAAGCTGCCCGACATGGCCCGCTCCCTGGGCAGGTCGATGCGCATCCTGAAGTCGGAGACCCAGGCCCTGCGAGGTGAGGGCGGCGACCGCGGCGACCGGCCCTAGCGCGGGAGCGGGCGGCGCTTGCCGCCCATGTGCGCGCGGTCGGCGGCGGCCGTGCCGTCCTCCCAGCCCGCGTGGTCGGTGGCCCCGCGCAGCCGGGTGGTCGTGGTCCGGGGGAACATCTCGTCCGCCCGGGAGGTGACGGCGACGTCGCGGGCCACCAGGGCGGGCAGGTTGTCGGGGGCCTCGGCCACGGTGTGCTCGGCCGTCTCGGCGAGGCGCTGGCCGAGCCGGCTGGCGTACGCGAGCAGGAAGGACTGCCGGAACGTCTTGGTCCGCTTGCGCCCGCCGGAGCGCTGGGCGGCCTCCGCGCGGGTCATGGCGGCGGTCCCCTGCACGAGCAGGGACGTATAAAGCAGCTCGACGGCCTCCAGGTCGCTCTCGAACCCCACCACGGTGGAGAACTCGTAGGCGCTGTTCCACACCGCCCGGCACCGGTTGGCAGTGGCGACGGCATCCAGCAACACGGCCTTGGCCTCTTCGTACGGCGCCTCGACCCCGATCCGGCAGGCCGCAGGCACCTGGGCGGGCCCCTTGCCGCTCGCCGCGAGCAGGGCCTCGTCGACGGTGTGCCGGGCCATCAGCTCCTGGGCCTTGGCGCTGAGCGCCTCCGCCTCCTCCGGGAAGGTGGTCGCCTCGGCCTTGGCGAGCAGGGCCCGGATGCGGCCGAGCATGCGGGGCTCGATGTGCGCGTGCTCCAGGGCATCGGCGGCCGGGTCCCCGGGAACCGGACCCACCGGTTCGATGGAGGGCAGCCGGATCAGCAGCCGGAACACCTCGAGCAAGGCCGTGGCAAGGCTGAACCGATCGGCCTTCTCCCGCCCCACGAGCCGTTCCCCGTAGGCGCCGTCATCACCCCACCACACCTCGGCGTCGGTCCACCGCTCGGGCAGCCGGGCGTACCGGCGGGCCTCGGCGGCGATCACGTCGCGGGCGATCCGCAGATGCCGGTCGCCGAGGTCCCGCCCCACCAGCCGGAGCACGTCGGCGGGCTGCCACCCCCGCTCCCAGGCCTGCCGTACGTACGCCTCCCCGCGCCCCAACAGCTCCCGCCCGACCCCGCCCCACTGCCCGCCGTCCCCGACGAGCACCGAGGCCCCGGCATCCAGCCCGGCATCGTCCTGGCTGTAGAGGGCGGCTTCACAGGCACGATCGACAATCTCTCTCACCCCCTCAGCTTTACACGCCCCCACCGCGCCCATCCCGGCGCCGCCGGCGCTCGAGGCGCAGGGGTCCGGGGCGGAGCCCCCTGGCGGCACGCCTCCGCTTGCCCCCTCCGCCCCCGCTTGGCCCTCCACCCCCGCCGCGCCCAATCCAGCCCCGCCGGCGTTTGAGGCGCGGGGGTCCGGGGGCGGAGCCCCTTGGCGGCACGACCCCGGCCCCGCCGGCGTTTGAGGCGCGGGGGTCCGGGGGCGGAGCCCCTGGGAAACGGAGAAGGGGCGGGGCGGGGAGATGGCACCGCGCAGCGGAACCCGGGCCCCCGGAGCGCCGGGCAGGCCGGCTGTCAGACCCCGGTGGGACACTCGCACCCATGAGCGACCCCACCCCCCACTGGGCCCTCGCCGAAGCCGGCGACGGCCTCTGGCACGCCATGCCGCTCACCCCCGGCCTCACCCCCGGCAGCCACCCCCTCACCGTCCACAACCCCGCGGACGCGATCCGCTCCGCCCCCGCCACCACCCGCTGGATCTGGCGGAGCACCACCGCCGTCTACCCCCGCCTCCTCGCCGCCGGCACCCGGGTGGAGCGCTGCCACGACATCGAGGACGCCGAGCTCCTCCTCCTCGCCCACGAGGGCCGCTCCGGCGAACCCCGCTCGGCGGCAGCCGCCTGGGCCCGGCTCACCGGAGCCCCCGTACCCCCCGATCCCCCGCAGCGCACCGCCACACCCACCACCCAGGACTCCCTCTTCGACCCCCAGCCCACCCACACCCCCCTCCCCCTCGACGCGCTCGTCGCCATCTACCACGACCAGGCGAAGCGCGCCGCCGCCACCGCCCACCCCGACCGCCTGCGCCTGCTCATCGCCGCCGAGTCCGCCGCCTTCCTGATCGCCGCCGAAATGCACCGCTCCGGCCTCCCCTGGCGGGCCGACGTCCACCGCGCGCTGCTCACCGAGCTCCTCGGCGAGCGCTACGCCGGCGGCGGCGAGCCCCGCCGGCTCGCCGAGCTGGCCGACGAGATCTCCGCCGCCTTCGGCCGCCGCGTGCGCCCGGATCTGCCCGCCGACGTCATAAAGGCCTTCGCCGAGGCCGGGATCCGGCTCAAGTCCACCCGCCGCTGGGAGATCCAGGAGCTCGACCACCCCGCCGTGGAGCCCCTGCTCGCGTACAAGAAGCTGTACCGGATCTACACCGCCCACGGCTGGTCCTGGCTCCAGGACTGGGTGCACGACGGCCGCTTCCGCCCCGAGTTCGTCCCCGGCGGCACCCTCACCGGCCGCTGGGTCACCAACGGCGGCGGGGCCCTGCAGATCCCGAAGGTGATCCGCAGGGCCGTCGTCGCCGACCCCGGCTGGCGGCTCGTCGTCGCCGACGCCGATCAGATGGAGCCCCGCGTCCTGGCCGCGATCTCCCGCGACCCCGCTTTCATGGAGGTGGCCGGGCGTCCCGAGGACCTGTACACGGCCATCTCCCGCCAGGGCTTCTCCGGCGACCGGGACATGGCCAAGCTCGCCGTCCTCGGCGCCGTGTACGGGCAGACCTCCGGCGACGGCCTGAAGAACCTGGCCGCGCTGCGCCGCCGCTTCCCGCAGGCCGTGGCGTACGTGGACGACGCCGCCAAGGCGGGCGAGGAGGGGCGCCTCGTACGGACCTGGCTGGGCCGGACCTGCCCGCCGCCGGTGGGCGCCGACGAGGACGGCGAAGCCGGGATCCCGCAGGACAGGGAGGACGGCTGGACTCCGAGCTACGCCTCCACCAACACGCGGGCCCGCGGCCGGTTCACCCGCAACTTCGTCGTCCAGGGCAGCGCCGCCGACTGGGCCCTGCTGCTGCTCGCAGCCCTCCGGCAGGCCATCGCGGGCGCCGGGATGCGGGCCGAGCTGGTGTTCTTCCAGCACGACGAGGTGATGGTGCACTGCCCCGCCGAGGAGGCCGAGGCCGTCGCCGAGGCGATCCGCGCCGCCGGCGACCGGGCCGGCCGGATCGCCTTCGGCGACACCCCCGTCCGGTTCCCGTTCAGCACGGCGATCGTGGAGCGCTACGCGGACGCCAAGTAGGAGCGGACGCGCAGGAGAAGCGGACGCGAAGCAGGACCGGACGGGAAGCAGGAGCAGACGCAGACGCGAAGCAGGAGCACGTGCCCCGGATGATCACCCGAACCACTTCGGGTCGAGCGCGATCTGCTTCAGCTGCTCCATCGTCAGGATCGGCTTGTCCCGGGTCGCGGGCTTGTTCTGGTTGCCGGTGTTGAAGGCGGAGACGACCACGCGCCGGCCGTCCGGCCGCAGCGTGTCGACGGTCCACCAGACGACGTTCGCGTCGCCCTTCTCACCGGCCTGCACCTCGGACTTCACCCTCGTGCCGTCGGGCTGGGTGACGGCCCCAGCCCCGAAGTGGCCCCGCAGCGCATCCCCCATGCCGGCCTGCACGTTGACCTGCACGAGCGACTTGCCCTTGCCGTCGTCGAGCACGGCATAGCCGTACTCCGCCTCGCCGCCCTTGCTGTCGACCGTGATCCCGGTCTTCGGCAGCAGGGACTCCAGTACCGCGCCGGCGCCCGGTGCCGTGGCCGTCGGCCCGGCCGCGGCATCCGGCTCGGCGGCCGGCAGGTCGCTCAGCGCCGGCTGCCACAGCGGCGAGGTCGCGAACGCCTTCAACTTGGCCGGGGACAGCGGCGGATCGGTCCGTGAAACGGGCTGCCCCTTCTCGGCCGGAGCGTTCCACTCCTGTACGTCCACCTGGTGGCCCTGCGGAGTCACCAGCACGGCCCGCCACACCCTCGTGGGCTCCCGGCGGTCGGGGTACTCGTAGCCCTGGAAGACCATCAGCTTCGAGCCGTCCGCGAGCGTTTCGGCGGTGCAGCCGTCGAAGTCCTGGAGGTTCTTGTCTGGGCAGGTCACCGACTGGGCGGCGGTCCGGCCCTTCGGGTCGACCCGCGAGAGGCCGACTCCGAGGGCCGCCGGGCCCTCCCCGTCGTCGTAGAGCCCGGAGACCCTCGGGGACTCCGTCTCGCCCGTACCGCGCGCCTTGGCTCCGGACACCGTGCCGCCGGGCAGCAGTTGCCTGAACACGCCGATCAGCTGATCGGCAGAGACGGCGCCGCCGCCGGTCTTCTCCTTCGGCCCGGGCGGCTCCGTCGGGACGGCCGGAGGCGCGGCGACCGTCGTGCCGGAGCCGCCCGCGCCGTCGAAGAGGCCGCCGGTGTAGGCGCTGCCGGCAGCGATCACCGCCAGGGCCACCACCGATCCGCCGACCACGGCGGCCCTGCGGCGCGCCACCAGACGCCGTCCGCGCTGTTCACCGGCGGCGACGAGGGCGTGCGGGTCGGGCGTGAAGCCGTCCCCCGTACGCCGCAGGGCTTCGCTGAGCTCATCTTCAAAGGGCATGCGGAACCAGACCTTCCATCGAGCGGCAAGGGCAAGAGACGATCGAGGTGGCGATGAGGGGTTCAGAGACCGGCGAACTCACTGAGCGATCCGCCCAGTTGGTCCCGCAGCCGGCCCAGCGCCCGCGTGGTGCGCGTCCGTACCGCCGCCGAGCTGGCGTTCATCGCGTCGGCGGTCTCCTCCACGCTGCGGTCCTCCCAGTACCGCAGCACGAGCACCGCCCGGTCCTTCGGCGCCAGCCGCCCCAGCGCCTCCAGCAGCGTCAGCCGCAGCGCCGGATCACCGCCGCCGGCCGCCGGCGCGCCCGACTCGGGGAACTCCCCGACCGGGCGCTCCCCCGCCGATCTGCGCCGCTGGTGCGTCAGGAAGGCCCGTACGAGCACGGTCTGCGCGTACGCCGCCGGGTTGTCGATACGGGAGATCCGCCCCCAGAGCAGGTACATCCGCCCCAAGGTCTCCTGCACCAAGTCCTCCGCGAGGTGCGTGTCCCCGCTCGTCAGCAGACAGGCCGACCGGTACAGATGCCCCGACCGGCCCGCCGCGAACTCGCGGAACCCGTCCCTGCGCCCCTCCCGCATTCGCTCCCCCTCGCGTCCGTCTCACCCCAATGACGCGACGGAGGTGCCGGAATGTTTCACCCCAGTCCGTGGAAGTAGACGTGGAACGCGTCGCGTTCGAAGCCCTCCGCCTCGTAGAGGCTCTGCGCGACATGGTTGTCGTACGCGGTCTCCAGCTGCACCCCGGCCACCCCGGCCTCCCGCGCCCGGCGCAGTACGTCGCGCAGCAGCGCCCGCCCGGCGCCGGTGCGGCGGCCGGACGGGTCGACGTACAGGTCGCTCAGGATCCACACGGGCCGCAGGGCGAGGGACGAGAAGGTCCGGTAGACCTGCGCGAACCCGACCGTGCCGGCCTCCGGCACGTCGGCGAGCAGCACCAGGGACTCACCGGCCCGGATCCGCTCCGCGAGGAAGGCGCGAGGCCGGTCCGGGTCCTCGACCTTCACCTCGTAGAAGTCGAGGTACCCGCCGAACAGCGCGCCCGCGACGTCGACATCGCCTTCACCGGCAACGCGCACCACCACATTCACATCATCCATGCACTCAGTGTCCGGTAACGGGCTGCGCAGGCAGGCTGAAGACGTGGTCCGGGGTGACGATCTTGGTGATCGCCTCGCCGAAGAGCGTGCTGGGCTCGGAACCCTTGTAGGCGATGTCCGTGTTCAGCGTCAGCGTCAGCGTGGCCTTCGCCTGCGGCAGGTACACGACCAGCGCCTGATAGCCGGGCAGCGAGCCGTTGTGGCCGATCCAGCCCTGGACGTTGAAGATGCCCAGGCCGTAGCCGGTGCCGGGCAGCGCATCGACGACGTTCAGCCGCTCGGCCTGGGTGGCGGGCTTCAGCAGCGTGCCCGTTGCCAGGACCCTCGCCCAGGTCTTGAGGTCACCGAGATCGGAGATCATGGCGCCGGCAGCCCAGCCCCACGAGGGGTTCCAGTCGGCCGCGTCCTCGACCTTCCCGGTCGCGGTCTGGTCCGTGTACCCCTGGGAGTGCGGACTCGGGAACTCCGCGCCGACGGGGAAGAGCGTGTGCCGCAGACCGGCGGGGCGGACGACCTTCTGGTTGATGTAGGCGTCGAGCTTCTGCCCGCTCTGCTTCTCCACCACCAGCCCCAGCAGGATCAGGTTGGTGTTGCAGTAGTAGAACTTCGCGTTGGGCTCGAACAGCACCGGGTGCTTGAAGGAGTACGCGAGCAACTCCTGTGGGGTGAAGGGCCGTCGGGGATTGCTGGTCAGGGCCTTGAAGAAACCTTCGTCCTCGGAGTAGTTGAACAGCCCGCTCCGCATCCCGGCGAGCTCGCGCAGCGTGATCCGGTCCCCGTTGGGCACCCCGGACACGTACTTGCCTATGGGGTCGTCCAGCCCGACCTTGCCCTCGTCGACCAGCTGGAGCAGGGCGGTCACGGTGAAGGTCTTGGTCACGCTGCCGATGCGCATGTTCATGTCCGTGCTGATCGGCCGGCCGGTGGCCTTGTCGGCGACACCGAAGGCCCGCACGTAGTCACCCTTGCCGGGAGCCGAGAGCGACACCATCACCCCGGGTATCCGGGCCTCGCTCATCACCTTCCGGACGGCATCGTCCAACTGCCGTGCCACGGCGGGGGTGAGCTGCGGGAACTCCCCGTCGGCGGCGACCGGGGACGACGGAGATGCGCCGACGGCAACCGGGGCCGAAGCCGAGGCGCTGGAGGCCACCGATGTATCCAGGGCGTACCCCGCCCCCACCCCCAGAGGCACCACCACCAGGCCCACTGCGGCCACCCCGACCGCCACTTTGCGCAACCGTGTCGACATCCCGGCCTCCTGCCACGCGTCGCCCAGGTCCAGCCTTCCCAACCTAGCCCCGCCCCGCCCCCCGAGCGACCGGGCCGTCGACGCAGCACCTGGTCAGTCACTCTTCGTAGTGGACTGTGCTTCGAGACAGAACCCTGAACGTACAAAACGAGTTCCGGTCTGTACGGATACTCCGCCAGAAGGGGACACGCATGGGCAAGCGCCTTACAGCACGGATCATCGCCGCTCTCGCCACGACAGCCACGTTCGCCCTGTTACCCCCCGCGCAGGCACACGCCGGCGCCATCGGCTCGACACCCGTGGCCACCTTCGACTACCAGGTCGGCGGAGTCACCATGAAGGTCCCCACGGGTTGCATGTTCACCCACGTCATCCGCGGTGAGGGCAAGACCATCACCTACCAGAACGCCGGCGTCGACTGCGGCTTCGTCGGGGCCCTCAACGCCGGCTTCTGCAACTGGCGCATCGACTTCACCTACGCGGACACCGACAACAAGATCTACCGCACGTCCCGCGGCAAGACGCACAACGAGTGCAAGATCAACCCGATGCGGGACAACGCACCCCAGAAACTCCCCCGCTACGGCAAGGCATGCGCATACATCCACGTCAATGGCGTCCGGCGGGCCGGCCAGTGCCACCACATCACGAAGTGAGCCGCACATGAGCCCCGAGAGCACGTCCGAAGACCCTGCCCGAGATGCCAGACTCCGACGCTCCGGAATCGGCGCCTTCCTCGCAGGCGCCGCCGCGACCCTCGCCTTCTTTGCCTTCTTCCCGGGACTGCCACACGTCATCGACTGGGGCGCGATCATCGCCGCCCTCGCCATCGGCGGACTCGCCCGCTGGGCGCTGCAATACCGCCTCAGAAAAAGGCGCACCCACCCCGGATAGATCCACGGCGATGCCCCGGACGAACTCGCGGTCCCGAAACAGCAGATGGGCTGCGAAACCATCCTGGCAAAGCAAAAGCCCCAGGTCACGGCGAGTGAGTCCTGGGGCTTCTACAGAGCCGCCTTCGGGATTCGAACCCGAGACCTACGCATTACGAGGCCCCACAAGATCGTGACGGGCAGCGACGCCTGATCGTGTTCGGTCCGGTTTTGCCAGGTCAGAGACTTGCCGGGCTTGGCGGCGTGACGCTCAATCCAACGGGTGCCGTCCCGTCCGCTCACGCATCGCTCACGCACGGCGGCCCGGGGCCTGAAAACGGGCGACTGTCTGATGCGGCAATGCCCGAGGCTGCCTGCATCGGCGGTGCGGCCCGGCAGGCGGAATCCGGTGCGGCAGCGCTCGGCCCCGTGATGGAATCGACACGACAGCCGTACTCAGGCGGCTCGACGCTACGGACTCGACTGTCGTCGGGAGCGAGCCACGATCGTGAGGCCGGAGCATGAAGCACCGGATGACGTGGCTCTCCGTATCGCGGCGGCGGTGGAGCCGCGGAGGGTCCAGCGGGGACGGGGGAGGAATCGTTGAGCGGGCTGAGTTTTGTCGACGTCTGCTCGGGGGCAGGTGGACTCGCCCTGGGGCTGGAACGAGCGGGTTTCACGCCTCGGCTCCTCCTGGACAACGAGCCGACTGCCTGCGACACGCTCAAAGCCAACCGGCCGCATTGGAACGTGCTGAACGCGGACCTTCTCGACTTCGACCCCGTGGACCACCCCGAGGTGTACGACGTCGATCTGCTGACAGCCGGCCTCCCCAGGGTGAGGTCGAGCGCGACGGTGACGCGTCGGTCGGATGCCGAACTACGCCTCATCGAGGCGACTGCCTATCTGGTCCACGCCGTCCAGCCTCGTGCACTGATCATCGAGAACGTGCCCACCCTGGTCGACGAGGACTCCCTGGCGCCGATACGGGACTTCCTCCGCGAAGAGCTGGAGCACCTCGGCTACGCACTGACCTGGTTCATCCTGAACGCTTCCGACTTCGGAGTGCCCCAGCACCGCTTGCAAGGCATCGTCGTGGCCGTCAAGCAGCGGTGGGCCAGTGCCTTCCGACCGCCCCGACCCAGCGTCCACCAGCACGTGTCGGTCGGGGCAGCGCTGGCGCCGTCGATGCGTTCCTGCGGCTGGCCGGAAGCCGACCGTTGGGCGGCCCAGGCGACGAGCGTGGCACCTACCTTGGTGGGTGGATCCAAGACGCACGGCGGCCCCGACTTCGGACCCAGCGGCACGAAGGCCAAGTGGCGACGGATGGGGGTCTACACGAAGTCGTTCGGAAACGAACCGCCCGGCCCCGACTTCACATGGAATCCGTCACTCGGTGACGACGGACTGGTACGGATCACGGTGGACCAGACCGCTCTGCTCCAAGCCTTCCCCGAAGCGTGGCGGATCTCCGGCCTCAAGACCGCCCGGTACCGCCAGATCGGACACGCCACCCCGCCGCCTGTCGCAGAGGCGCTGGGACGGGCCGTAGCCGAAGCGTTGAACGGGGATCCGCGAGGGCCCGCGGCCGGCTAAACTTTCGCCACATGACCAGCTCGGCGCACCACCAGCCCATCCTCGACAAACCCTTTGTCCTGGACCTCTTCGCAGGACCCGGAGGGCTGGATGTCGCCGGGCAGGTGCTCGACGTCCCGAGTCTCGGCATCGAGTGGGAGAGAAGTGCGTGCCTCACGCGATACGCGGCCGGGCTGGACACCCTTCACGCCGACGTGAGCGCGGTACGCAGGGATTCCTTCGAGTCCCTGCCACCGGAGATCAACGTGCTCGCAGGTGGCCCTCCGTGCCAGACCTACTCGGTGGCCGGGCACGGCGCCGGACGCCAGGCCCTGGACCGGGTCAAGGAGTACATCGAGCGGCTGATGGCGGGCGAGCCCGACCAAAAGATCGACGAGGACCTCAAAACGCTCCCCGATCCGCGCACCGCGTTGGTTCTCGAACCTCTCCGATACGCGATTCAGGCGACCAGGAGCCCGAATCGGGAGCACCGCCCATACGACGTCATCGTCCTGGAGCAGGTCCGCGAGGTCGAGGCGCTCTGGACGCACTATGCCAAGGTGCTGGAGGAGACGGGGCTTCCCGACGGGACCAAGTACAAGGTCGTCGTCGATGTCCTCGACACCGAGACCTACGGGGTTCCGCAGACGCGATCCCGCGCGGTACTGATCGCTCGGCGCGAAGGGCTCGGCGAGCCCTCGCTTCCCTCGCCGACTCACTTTTCCTACGAAGCCAAGGAATGGAACCGAAGGAACGGGAAGAACGAAGGCGACCAGGCCGCCGGCCAGGTCCACCAGGCGACACTCTACGAGGGCGCCAAGCCGGAGACCGATGATCACCAGGCAGCAAGCGACGAGGTCCGGCAGCCCTGGAGATCGATGGGTGATGCCCTCGCGAACCAGGGGCGCCGCACTCCTTTCCTGGTTCGCTCGAACTACGGCAGCTCCAGCCACCCGGGACGACGAGGCGTACGAAGCGACCAGCAGCCTGCTTTCACCGTCACCGGCAAAATCAGCCGCTTCGTGGTCTTCCAGCACCTCGACGACAACATCGTCTACGAGGGCTCGCGGTTCAGCATGAATGAGGCCGGATTGCTGCAGAGCTTTCCGCCGGACTATCCGTGGTCCGGTACGGCGCAGGCCCAGCAGGTGGGCAACGCGGTACCGCCCCTGTTCGGTGCACACCTGCTGAGCGCCGCTCTGGGGCTGCCCAAGCCGGACCCGGAGGCGTTGCGGAAGCCATGGCAGCCGGCCACGGAGGAACAGCGGGCCAAGCTCCAAAGCGACGGCTGCGGGGCCGCCGACGCCTGCACCGACAGGTGCCCACGCCCCGAGGACCAGGTGCCGCCCCCGTCCTCCGTGCGCCCTCGTAAGAGCAAGAAGGCATCGGCGAAGTAGTCCGGAGCAGCCCAGGTCAATCCCCGCTCTTCCTGCCCCTGACCGGCGCGGTCTCGAACAGCTCCGTGAAGTAGCCGGTGAGCGCCGCCACGGATTCCTCCGGGACACGGTCCTCGTCGGGCCCGTTCGGGAGTTCGTACCGCTCGACCGGTGGCGCCGATTCCGCCTCCGCGATCCAGTCCCGCAGTCGGGCGGGGTCGCGGGGCCGATCCGGCGCGAGGATGTCGTAGAGCAAGGTCGCTCCCGCCGCATTGATCGCGACACTGAGGCCGTTGACCTCTCGCCCGCCCGAGATCTGGCCGCTGTTCAGAAGACGGACCAGGGCCTGAGCGGTGGGACGGTGATCGATCAACTCGCTCCGGAGAACGGTGTGAATGAGGTCCTGATTTCCGCAGGCGACCTCGACCGGCTCGTAGTCAGGCCCGTTCCTGAAGAGCTCGGCCGCCCACCACAGGCGCGAGAAACACTGACGGTCCGCTGGGCCACGGAAGCGCTCAGCGGCGACGCGCCTTTCCGGGCTCTTCGCCGTTGGCTCCGACAGGTGCCGCCAGACCACATAGTCCGGGGCCACAGCCAAGGCGAGGTGGTTCCACAGCCGCTTGTCCGCCGCTTCTCGTCGCGTCAGGCGCAGCGTGGCATGGAGCCGTGGCGCGAGCCAGGCGTCGGCGCGGGTGCGGTCCTCCCGGAACTCGAACATGGCGTCCTCCACCAGGCTCCGGATCGGCTCGACCCACCACCTGGCGTCGTCCTCGGGGAGCGGCTCGACGACCTTGGCGAGATCGATGCCGCCGTGAACCTGTTCGCCTTTGAGCAGCTCCTCGGTGAGGAACGGATCGACGGCAGAGGTGGCGAGCAGCCCCAGGCGCTCCGGTACGTGGTTCGGTTGGGTGATCACGTCTCACTCTCGCGGTTCATCTGTTCCAGACTGCGGATGACGTAGGCAAGCGCCTTGTTGGCATCGGCGCGGCGGACAGCCGCATAATGGATACGCGTCTGCAGCTCCACCCAGCCCGATTCGCCGGTGCGCCGGCGATGTACCTGCCGTAGGGCCTCTTCGACGTGGACGCCGGGAATCACGTCCGGAAGCATCTCCCGCAACACCTCCCCCTGCCAGTCGGTGGGGAAGACCGGCCCGCCACCGGGTTCCACCTCCAGATCGCCGATGGCGCCGTGAAACACTGCGGTCCAGACGTCGGTGGACATCTGGGCGACCAAGAGGTCACGCACCTTGCTGTCCACACCCGAGCCATTGCTGTCCAACAGATCGATGACGCCTTCGACATCGGTGTTCACGAACACGGTGGGTACTCGGGCCGAGGTGTCCACAACCCAGGGCGCGTCGGCGTAGGCCTGGAGCCACGCCCGGGAGCTCCTCTTGAACGACGCTTTCTGGACGTCGAGCTGAAGCCCACGTACCGGCTCGTCGGACACCGTGTCGATGATCCAGCTCCGGTCGGTCTCGGCGATCGACCGTGCGCCCACTCCTTCCACCGTCCCGATGGCGTACACGGCGACGGAGGCCCGCCCCAGGTGATCGTCACGGAACACCTCCAGCGAGCCGGACCAGTCCCGGCCGGCCTCCGCGTCGAGCGTGAGATTCACAGAGGTACGGACATTGGTCTCGCCGTCCGTGAGCACGGCAAGGACACAGAGATCCGACCAGGGCGCGTCCGGCGCGTTCGCCCCGGGCGGCAGCGTCGCCGAAACGTCGATCTTGGCGCTCACCCATTCCGTGTGGCCGGCGATGCCGAGCGCGACGGCCTGCTGTTGGTTCGAGTAAGCAAGGGTCTCCAACTGGTCGCGGGTGCCGTCGGAGAGCTTGAGGGAAACAGAGGTCACTCTGAGCGTGATCGGCCGGTTGAGCCGCTTGTACGGGTAGAACTTCACGTGTCACTCCCCCTTGCCGGCGCGGAGTTCGACGACAAGACGGGTGAGAGTGGTCCTGACCGGGTGGCCGGTGACGTCGGTGGTTCCTCGGAACTTCGCACGCCGAGCGCCGGGCGTGAAGCACAGCACTCCGTCCACCGCTTCGCAGCCCTCGACGCCCACCAGTTCCGCCCAGTCCAGGCGGGGTCGACTCCCCGAGCGCACGTCCAGCTGGGCCACCGGCACCATCGGGACGATCTCGTCACCACGCGGGATGCTCACTTCGCCGGTGATCCGCCACTCCCCTGCGTCGCCGACCGTCGCGTCGAGTCCGTCCAGGAGGGGAACCACGGGGCCGGCGGGTGTCTTGGCCTTGGGCCTCGTCCGCACCGTCAACGCCTTGCGCAGGGCCTCACCGCCTTCGCCGCTGCTGCGCTTCGGCCGTGCGACGAGTTCTCTCACTGCGTTGTTGGCCTCGGCGGTCAGCGCGTTGATCCGCCGGTAGGCGGACGGTGACCACCGCAGTGTCAGCTCTTCCGTCTGCCCCCAACGGTCGTGCTCGGGAGGTTCCGCCGCGCGCAGGAAGTCCTCGGCCTCCTTCGCGAAGGGGGTCGTCTCTCCGGCTGCCTCCCCGACCAGCAGAACGGCCTGGAAGGGGTTGGTGCTGTTCGGCAGCCTCGGGACCACTGTCCTCTTGACGGTCATACGATTGCCGCGCAGCGAGTGCATCCGGTTCTTCGCCCCGTCCCTGTCCCCCTCGGCCTCCGTGACGAGCAGGACCGCTTGGTGCGTACCCAACGTCCCATGCGCGCCCCCGGACAACGGCAGCTTCAACGGGACGCTCCGCGCCGCCACCTGCCCGGCCTCGGTGAGACGATCCACCGTGGTGCCCTCGTAGTGCGCCCTCAGGGCACGGGTCCGCGCAGGCTGTTCGACAGACGGGTCCACCTGCTGCTCCGCCACGACCTCCTTGCCGTTTCGCAGGGCTCGGACCGAGACCTCCAGGAGGGGGAGTTTGCTGCCCCCGCCGGTCATCGCGGCCCAGAAGTCACGCCCCAGTGCTTCGACCAGTCGGGCGTGCATCGTGGTGATATCACGCGTGTCCTCATCGCTCTCCTCGTCGCCGATGAATCCGTCCTCGGGCTCGTAGGAGTTCGCCGCGAGGCCGGCCACATCGTGCGCACCGACGATGAGGAAGGACGTGCCGGGTTCGTCGCTTTCCCGGGCCAGATACAGGTTCTCCACGGTCTCCTCGTCCGCCCACCAGGAACGGGCGACCAGGGCCCCGGGAGAGTGTGGATCAGGGCGCCCGAACCAGGCGGGGCCTGCATACGACTCGCCGTCGACCTCACGCCACGGCAGTTCGAGGCGGCCGATGACCCGTCGCTCGGTACGTCCCTCGTGAGGCACGGAGAGAGTGGAGTTGATGAGCACGAGCCCGAGGGAGCTGGTGGCCCACAGCGTCGCCTTGCCCAAGCCGTACGACCCACCGGCGCCAGGACCGGACTTGAGGCTCTCCAGTTGGCGTCTGACCACGGCGGCGAACTTGCCGTCCGCGTAATCGTCGCCGATCAGCCCGGAAGCGTTGTAGTCGTCGACGCGCAGCAGGATCAAACGGCCCTTCTCGTACATGTCGCGCACTCCGGCGTCCACGACACGACCGACCTTCTGGTTACCGGCGGTCTCCGAGACGGCGGAGTAGTGCGGAAAGAGATCGTTCCAGAGGATCGCCTCGCGGAAGGCGTCCAGGGCGTCGCCGGTGAGCTCGTGCAGGGTGTAACGGACCTTGACGGGGCGGCCGTTCTCCGTCAGTCGCTCGTCCAGGCTGTTCTGGCACGTCTCCCGCGCGAGGACCTGCACGTCAGCGTCGAAGGCGAAGGCGGCGGCATTGCCCAGGTCGCGGCCGCCATCGGGATAGCCGGGGCGGTGGTACCAGGTGACCGGGAGGCCGGCCTGGGTATCGGTGGTGCGGGTGTGCACCGTACCCACGTCCGTGCCGAGCGCCTTGGCGATGTCCGTCATGACGGTCGGACGAGGAGTCGACCTGCCGGTGATCCACGCGGACACTGCGGCCCGAGTCAGGTTGAGCTCGTCGGCCAGTTCGGCCTGCGTCTTCCCCGCAAGCTTGAGCTGTCGGGCCAACCAGGGCCCGAACTCCTCGCCTGTCTCCACGCGCCGCCTGCTCTCTCCTGGGAGTCCCATGCCGATCGCACGGTGTGGATCACGAGGCTAATTTGACAAAGGCGCAGGCGTCAACCAGCAGTTGATCGGGCTCGATCGACCAGACCGCATCAGCCTGGTGTCCGACTTGCCCTAAATAATCAAGTATTCGCCTTATGGGCGATCCTCTACAAGAGGACCCATCAACTCCCTTTAAAGCGGCGGGAGTTCGGGTTGCATGTTCGAGTGAATACCCGATAGGGTCGTTGACGATGGGGATCCCATCTCGCTCGCAAAACCCGAAATCCGGGAGGCCGGGCGACCCGGGAAGAAGTGCGCCCAAATTCCGACTCCATGCCCGGCAGACGCCTCCAGAGCCGCACAGAGGAAATCCTTCCGCAAAGCACTGGCTGCACGAGACCTACATCCCCTAGCTTAGCGAGGAAGGAAGTCTCACCCGAGACTTGAGATTTACCGATCGCTTCACACGGGGACGTGTACCCAAATACACCCCTGTGCAGCTGCAGGATGCAACCAAACAGGAGTGGATCAGATGAATGAGCAGGACAGTGAATCATGGGACTCGTTTCGGGAGTCGAGCGCATTCGAGATGGCAATTAAGACGGCTGGAAGCAAGGCCGCGGTTCTCGGGATTCTTCACGAACACGACCTGTCCGAGGACGCTTTCACCAACAGGTTCCCCGTTCTGGCGAAGGTGGCTCAGGGCCTGCCGGACGTTCCGGAGGAGGCCGGTCCCCCGGTCTGATTCAGCACGTCAAGGGCCTGAAGTCTCGGTCTCGCAACAAACGGCGCCTTCGCAGTGAACCCTCCGCTTCACGAAGGCACTGTGGAAAGCAACGCCCAACGCCACGACGAGCACGGGCCGGCCGGCCCGTCGTTCGCTCTTTCGTCCCGATCTTTGACACTCAGGAGCGCAGAAGCAGTGCCGTCATCGTCCTCTTCGGTCGTTCAAACCGTTCTCGAACAGTCCTCGCGTGTCCTGCAGACTTACGCCGTGGACCCCGGCCTCGTGGCCGAGCACGCCAATGGAGAGCGCCGTATCACCCAGGGCGGATACGGCGATCGCCAGCTTTTCGAGCTCGTTCAGAATGCGGCAGATGAAATGGCCGACGAGTCGGGTGGGCGAGTTTACGTCATCCTCACGGAAACCCACCTGTACTGCGCGAACGAGGGTAATCCGGTTTCCCCGGAAGGCGCGGAGACAATTCTTCGGATGAGTATGTCGAAGAAGCGTGGCGGCCAGATCGGGCGTTTCGGAGTGGGCGTCAAATCGGTTCTCGTGGTGACCGACGCGCCGGAATTCTTCAGCAGCACCGGAAGTTTCGGATTCGACCGCGCCTGGTCGTACGAGCAGATCAGGGCCGTGCCCGGCGTGACTGCGCGCTACGGCCCCGAGTTCGACGCGCCTGTGCTGCGGATGGCCCGACCTCTGGACGTGCAGGCCGAGCGCGCTTCCGATCACGTCCTGAACGAGCTGCTGAACTGGGCCACCACCGTCGTTCGTCTGCCCCTGCTCCCGAAGGCGGACGACCGGCTGGGCCGGGACATGCACGGTGGACGTGGCAAGGACCACGGCGAGCCCCGCGAGGAATTCCCGGTCGGCTTCCAGCTCTTCTCGCCGCACGTCGCAAAAGTCGTGCTGGAGGACCGCCGGCCACGGCCTGTGGCCCGTCGGACACTGACCGCCCAGCGGACCGGCGACCTGCACACCTTGATCGAGGAGCGGACCGGGAAGTCCGTCGCCACCGACCGGTGGCGCGTGTTCACCACCACCCACGAACCCGGTCCCAGTGCCCGCGCGGACGCCGGCGAACTGCACGACCGGCTCTCACTCAACCTCGCCTGGGCCGTCCCCGCCCTGGAGAAGGACCGGGAGAGCGGTCTGTACGTCAGCCCGCGATCACGCGGGCGCGGCAAGTTCTGGTCCTTCTTCCCGACCAAGTACGAGATGTCGCTGAGCGGCATCCTCAACGGCGCCTGGAAGACGAACGAGGACCGCCAGAACCTCCTCGACTCCTCTCCCTTCAACCAGGAGATGATCCGGATGTCGGCAAAGCTGGTGGTCGACTCCCTCCCTGCCCTTGTACCCGATGAGGACCCTGCCGCCTATCTCCCCCTCCTGCCCGGTCGAACCAAGGAAGCGATCAGCTGGGCCGACGAGTTCCTGACCCGAGAGATCTGGGCCCGCACCACGGACCGTCCGGCGTTGCCCGACCAGGACGGCGTGCTGCGCATCCCGACGGCGCTGAGGATCCACCCGCGCCTCGACAAGGACCTGAAGAAACTGTCCAAGTGGCTGCGGATGTGGCATGAGTGCCCCGGACGCCCCTCGAACTGGCTTCACCCGAGTGTCGAGGCGGACGCCCTGCGCTCCGGAAAGGTCGAGCACATCCTCGGTGTGGCCGGGCACGAGCGGACTGGTGTCCGAGAATGGCTGGAGGCTCTGGTCGGGAGCGGCACCCCCGAGGCGTCGGCGGTGGCCGTTCGCATCCTCGCGGACATGATCGAGAACCGCTCTCCCCATGCCGAAGAGGCCCGTAAGGCCCAGATCGTGCTCACCGATAAGCACGGTCTCGTCGCACCCGTGCACGGCAACGTGTTCCGCCGTGCCACTCAGGGCGGCCTACGCGAGACCCTGGTGTACGTGGTCGACAAGCTCGCCCAGGACCCGTCTCTGGCTCACGCGCTCAACGTCCTGGGCATCAGGGAGGCCGATGTCGAGGGCCGGTTCGTCAGCGTCCTCGATCAGGGCTTCGACCACTACGGCGACTCGGACTGGGAGCGGTTCTGGGAGCTGTTCCGTCAGGCGGGGGTGCGCCGGCTGGCCCACACGGTCCTGGAGAAGGTGCCCACTCCACGCTCGGCGCTCCGGGTACGCACCGCCGACGGTCGGTTCCGGCCGGTCGAGGACTGCATGCTGCCGGGTGTCGTGGTCGATGCGAAGCGCGACCCCAGAATCGCTGTCGACATGGCATTCCACTCCGACGACACCCCCTTCTTCTCACAGGTCGGCCTGCGGGAACGACCGTCCGGTGGGGTCCGCCCCCAGGAAGACGAAGCTTGGTTCGTGGAGTACCGCGAAGCCCTCCACGCCGCCTACCTGCGCGGCTTGGACACTCGCGCCCCGCGCCCCGCGCTGAGCCGGATGAAGGTCGAGGGCGCCGCGATCGGCGGCCCGCTCCACCTCTTCCGCGCCCTGTCCAAGGAATCCCGCGCCGCCTTCCTGAAGGTGCTGCCCGACGACGCCGTGGTGGACAACTGGACGCGCCAGATCGGCGCACAGACCAACACACGACAGGCCGTACCCTCGCCGATCCGATGGATGCTGAGGAAGTTCGGCACGATCGCCACCTCCCAGGGGATCAAGCCGGTCAAGGAGGCCGTCGGCCCCCAGCTCGCCGGCTACCGAGATGTGCTGCCGGTCGCCGACATCTCCCCCGAGAAAGCCCGCAGGCTGCGGCTCCCAACCACCGTTGACGAGGTACCCGCCGACCGCTGGGACGCGCTCCTCGAGGAGGTGGCCCGCAGCGCGGACGACTCCTTCGTCGGCGCCACCTACGTGATGCTGACTCGATTCGGCGCGGATTTCCCCGAGGACTCCCTGACCCGGTGCCGGATCGGTGACGCCTGGGAAACTCGGCCCGACAGCGAGATCACCGTCGCCGTCGGGACCGCTCAGTACCAGGCGCTGCGCGCCGAGCAGCTCCCGGCGCTGCTCGTGCCGACCACCGACGACGCCGAGCTGATGATCGAAAAGTGGGGCATGCTCCGCTACGCCGACGTGATCAGCCTCGAGACCCGTGAAGTACCGGTGGGCGACCCCGTGCCGCTGGTCGAGCTGTTCCCTGCCCTGCGGCAGCGTCTGAACAGCGGGAACCGGAACAGCATGGTGCAACAGTGCAGCGAACTGGAGGAGGTCACCCGCACGCCCAGGGGCGCACACGCCTCCCCCCTGGATGCCGTGCGCCAGGACGGCACCGTCAAGCTCCGAGTTCCCCTGGCCCGGGAGCCGATGCTGCGCCTGATCGACCGCGAACTCGGTTTGGGCCTCGGCGCTGCCGGATGCCGAGCGGTACTCGATCACCAGGACCGTATGGAACGGGACGGCGAGTTGAAGGCCGCGCAGAAGGCGGTGCGTGACTCCACGGACGTGGTGACCAAGATCGAGCTGCTGGTCGGGGCCGACGCACTCCGCACCGGCCTCCCCGAGGGGTTGATGGAGGCCGAACTGCAGTCGACCGACGGCGTGGAGCCGACCGCGCGTCGCATCGCGCAGATGGCGTTCAACGCACACGGTGACGGTGTGCTCCAGCAGCATGCCAGAGACATCCAGGGACGCTTCCCCAACGCCCCGATCGCCTACGGAGGTTCCTCTGCGGCCATCGCGTTCGTCTCGGAGCTGAGGCTGCCGATCGCGTTCGCCGGTTCGAAGACTCCGTCCCCACCGCCGTTCGAGACCGTCGAGGGCCCTCGGGACTTCCCGAGTCTCCACGAGTACCAGGAGGACCTGGTCCGGAACATCTCCACCATGCTCGACCGACTGGCACCCCAGCGCGGCATGCTGTCGCTGCCGACCGGCGCCGGCAAGACCCGGGTCACCGCCGAGGCCGCGATCCGCTGGGTGAAGCGAGTCGGCGACCTCAAAGGTCCACTGCTGTGGATCGCACAGACAGAGGAGTTGTGCGAGCAGGCCGTCCAGAGCTGGAAGTTCGTCTGGAGCAAGGTCGGCGCCGAACGCCCGCTCACCATCAGCCGGCTGTGGAGCACCAACGAGGTGGGTGACGTCGTCGACCACCCTCACCTGGTGGTCGCCATCGACGCCAAGTTGGAACGGTGCCTGGGCACCGACCAGTACGCCTGGCTGCGCCAGGCCGCCCTGGTGATCGTGGACGAGGCTCACACCGCCATCTCCAAGCGATACACCGAGATTCTGGGCCAACTGGGACTCACCCAGTACGAGACGGGCCGGCACCTGCTCGGCCTGACCGCCACCCCGTTCCGGAACGCCAACGAAGAGGAGACCCGCCGCCTGGTCCGGCGCTTCGGGAATCGGCGACTCGACGAAGGCGTCTTCCCGTCGGGCGACCCGTATCGCGATCTCCAGGACTGGGGCATGCTCGCCCAGGTCGAGCACCGCACCCTCGAGGGCGGCCGTATCGAACTCACACAGGACGAGAAGACACACGCCGACCGCATGGCCGTGCTCTCCCGCTCTGCCGAACACCGACTCGCCGACGACCACGCGCGCAGTCGGCGCATCGTCGACTCGGTGGCCGGTCTGCCGGACGATTGGCCGACGTTGCTCTTCGCCACCTCCGTCGATCACGCCAAGTACCTGGCGGCCATGCTCAACGACCGGGGTGTCCCGTCCGCCGCCGTGGACTCGACTACCAGTACGCAGGACCGTCGCACTCGCATCGAGAACTTCCGAAGCGGTCGTATCCGGGTTCTCACCAACTACGGTGTGCTCGCCCAAGGGTTCGACGCACCTGCCACTCGTGCCGTGGTCGTGGCCCGGCCGGTCTACAGCACCAACGTGTACCAGCAGATGATCGGTCGCGGATTGCGTGGGCCGCGGAACGGCGGCAAGGACAGCTGCCTGGTCCTCAACGTCAGCGACAACATCGCCAACTTCGACACCAACCTCGCCTTCACTCAGTTCGAGCACCTCTGGAGCCGGAAGTGACCGACGTCTACCAGGACAGCCCGACGCTCACCAACGAGCAGCTGGCCGTGGTCGAGCAGCCCTGGGATGCCCGTGTACTGGTCACGGCCGGCGCCGGAGCCGGAAAGACCCACACCCTGGTTCGCCGGCTCGACGCGCTGTGCAGTGACGAGGACCCCGAGCAGGCGCTGGAAGCCGCCGAGATCCTGGTACTCACCTTCTCCCGAGCGGCGGCTCGGGAACTGCGCGAACGGATCTCTCGGCACGGGGAACGAGCTCACCGAGTGCGCGCCCGTACCTTCGACGCGTGGGCTTATGAGGTGCTCCTTCAGGCACACCCGGACGGCGAGTGGGGTGCGGTCGGGTTCGACGCACGGATCGCCGCCGCGACCCGCGCGATCGAGAAGGGCGCGCTGGAGGACGGCGACGCGGTGCCACCGGCCCATGTCGTGATCGACGAGGTGCAGGACCTGCTGGGCGGGCGCCGTGAGCTGGTGGAGACGCTCCTCGACCGGTACCAGGACAGCTGCGGGTTCACCGTCGTCGGAGACGCCGCCCAGTCCGTGTACGGCTTCCAGATCGAGGACTTGGGCGAACGCGCCGACGAGACCGGTCGGTTCTTCGACTGGCTGCGCTGCTCCTACCCCGACGACCTGGTGGAGCTGCGTCTCACAAGGAACTTCCGGGCCACCACCGCCGAGGCCGGGATCGCGTTGGCGCACGGCCCTCTCCTCCAGCAGGTGACCGAGCCGGACGAAGCAGAGCAGCACTACGACGAATTGCGCGATCTCCTGTTGGATCCGGCGAACGGCATGGGTGATCTCGTCGACGAGTTCACCCTGGAAGGGCTGCGGGACCTCTCGGACACCTGCGCCGTCCTCACCCGCGACAACCGGCAAGCCCTCGTGATCTCCGCACTGCTGCACGCGCACGGCATCGACCACCGGATAAAGCGCCCACTGGAGGAGCGTCCGGTGCCGTACTGGGTGGCCGAGCTGCTGCGTCGCACGGAGGCGACCGGCCTCACCGAGGACCGGTTCCGTACGCTCCTCTCGGACATCCCTCTTCCCTACGAACCCGACGCCACCGCCCTGTGGACGGTGCTCCGCAGGGTCGCGCGCGGAGCGGGGCGCGGGGTGCTCGACCTGGACCGGCTGCGCCGTGCGGTCGCCGATGGCCGGTTTCCGGACGAAGCGGCTGATCCGGAGACCGCCCGCATCGTCGTCTCGACGGTGCACCGCGCGAAGGGCCTGGAGTTCGACCGGGTGATCGTCCTGACGCCACCGACCCCCGCCGAGCTCCACAAGCAACACCAGGACGAGTTGGACCTTCCCGCCGAAGCCCGCGCCTTGTACGTGGCCATGACGCGCGCTCGCCAGGATCTCTATCACGTGGCCCCTCCCGAACTGCCGCACTTCAGGCGAGCGGGAAGCCGGCGCAACGGCCGCCGCTACCTCGGGTCGTGGCGGTCGTACGACAGGTACGGGATCGTCGCCGAGGCGGGCGACGTCTGCCGCAACGACCCGCCCGGCCACCGGACCGATGCCGTCGCCACCCAGGCGTATCTCCTGGAACGGGTGCGGCCCGGCCAGGAGGTGCTGCTGCGCAAGCGCCACGACCTGCCGATGGGCGAGGTCGAAAGCCCGCCGTACGCCCTGATGCGCGACGGCATGGAGATAGGGGAGGCCTCGCAGCGGTTCCGTGAGGATCTTTTCCAGGTACAGAAGGTCAACCGTAACTGGGACCCCTGGTGGCCCGACGAGATCCATGACCTGCGGATCGACACCCTGGAGACCGTGACGGGCAGCACCGCCGCCGGCACGAACGCCGGACTGGGTGAGCGCGGTGTGTGGATCGCCCCGCGGATCACCGGCATCGGCCGGTACCGGAGAGCCGACGACTACGAGGAGCAGCGCTCATGACGCAGGTGGCAGGTCCCCACTCCGAGCACTACCGGGTCCGGGACGAGGAGCTACTGGTGGGGCTTCGCCGTGAACTCCTCGGCCCCGGTCAGGAGGCCGTGCCGGACGATCGGGACGAGGTACTCACCCAGGACGCACCGATCGACCGCTATCTGACCGGCGTGCTCTATCCGCGGGCGGCGGACAAAGCCGCGAAGGAGCGGAAGGACGAGGACGCAGCCGAGCAGGACGGCCTGGACGCCGCCCCCCTGCTCAACCGAGAAGAGGCCGAGGAGTCCGGCACCGCGCAGGAGGTGGGCGCTTCAGGGGACAGGCGTCCTTCCTCGATGGGTCTCACCTTCGCGGTCCGCCCGACCATAAGCAGAGTGATCGTGGTCTCTGCGCGCGCGGCTGCCTACGTACCCACCGACGCCGACGGCACGCCCGTCCCGGCTCGCCGCGCCGAGGCCCGTACCACCGCCGACCAGCGGGAGCAGTGGCGGCGCAGGGAACTCGCACTCCCCGACCAGCACATTGACGTGACCCGATCAGATCCGAAGAAGACGATCGAGCTCACTCCGGAGGCATCGCTGCATGTCAACGTCCGGCCCCTCGATCCGGTCCACAACACGGTCACGGTCACGGTCACACTGATCAATGGGCAGAAAGTCGGCGAGCGGGATCTTCAGGACGCCTTCTCTCTGTTTCAGTGTGGTCTGACGGTCCGGGCCGCCGACGGCTCCACCGCCTTCGTCGAGCGTCCGGCCCCGGCCGCCACCCACGACCCCGAGATCGCCACGAGTCGGTTGCTGCACCGCCACGCCCCGACGTTCGCGGTCGGTCACGGATGCGCCGCCGAGTGGGACTGGACCCCCCAGCCGGTCGGTATGACCGAGGCCGAAACGCCCGCCGTCCCCGAGGTGCGGAGCCAGTTCGTGCCCACCGTGGAGGTGCTGCTCACCGACTCCAACCCGGAGATCGACAGTTCGGCGCTGTCCATGCTCGGGCTGGCAGAGCAGTCCGATGCCGAGGTGCTGGCCGCTCTGGAGGATCTCGCCACGGGTTACCAGCACTGGATCGACAGCAAGTCGGCCGAGGCAGAGGCTTTGACGGACGGCCCTCACGAGGTGCCCGCGCGGGAGCAGGTCAAAGCCTGCGGCGAAGCGCTCCACCGAATCCGTGAGGGAATCGAGCTACTGCGGACCAAGTCCGATCTCATGCACGCGTTCCGTCTCGCGAACCGCGCCATGGCAGACCAGCGTGCCCGCAGCAAGTGGGTGAAGGACGGCCGGGTCGGGGCCCCCGATCCGGCCGCCGGGCACTGGCGCCCCTTTCAGATCGCGTTCGTCCTGCTCTGCCTGGCCGGCATCGACGACCCCCAGCACCACGACCGGCGGATCTCCGACCTACTGTGGTTCCCCACTGGTGGTGGCAAGACGGAGGCCTACCTCGGGCTGATCGCCTTCACGTCGTTCCTGCGTCGGATCCGCAAGGGAGCGGACGGTGGCGGTGTCACCGTCCTCATGCGCTACACGCTGCGGTTGCTCACCCTCCAGCAGTTCGAGCGCGCCGCGATTCTGCTCTGCGCCATGGAGCGCATGCGGCGCCGAACGCCCGAGTTGGGCCACGAGGCGTTCTCCGTCGGCATGTGGGTGGGACGTTCGGCCACCCCCAACACACTGGTCGTGGCAGGCCAGAAGCTCAATGAGCTGCAAAAGAATCTCGACAAGCGACTCGCCACCGAGAATCCCGTTCAGCTGCACGCCTGCCCCTGGTGCGGGACCCGCCTCGACGCACGGAACTACGAAGTCGATGGGGACGCCAAGCGCATGCATGTCCGATGCCCCGGCCCGGACTGCGACTTCACCGACGGCCTGCCCGTCCATCTGATCGATGAGGCGGTGTACGCCGCACGACCGACCCTGGTGATCGCCACCGTTGACAAGTTCGCGTCGATGCCATGGCGCCCGCAGACCTCCGCGCTCTTCAACCGCGACGACGACCCGGAGGGCGGCACTCCGCCCCCAGAACTGATCGTCCAGGACGAACTCCACTTGATCTCCGGACCGCTGGGCACGCTCACAGGTCTCTACGAGACCGCCGTGGACGCACTCGCCGACCGGCCCAAGGTGATCGCCTCCACGGCGACCATCCGTCGCGCAGCCGATCAGGGCCGCCACCTCTTCGCTCGCGAAGTGCGGCAGTTCCCGCCCGCCGGCCTGGACGCCCGCGACTCGTGGTTCGCCGTGGAGACCCCACGTGAGGAAAAGGCGAGCCGCCGCTATGTCGGCCTCCTGGCCCCCGGCACCAGCCAGTCAACCCTCCTGATCCGCACGTACGCCACCCTGCTGCACCGGGCCAAGCAGGCGGAGACGGAGGACGAGGTGCGCGACGCGTACTGGAGTCTCGTCGGCTATTTCAACAGCCTTCGGCTGTTGTCCGCGGCCGAACTCCAGGTCCATGACGACGTGGTGGCCTACCTGGAGATGCTCGCCGAGCGCGAGGGGGTGGAGGTCCGTTCGGTCACCAACTACTCGGAGCTGACAAGTCGTATCGACGCCAGCGAGATCCCCAGCCGCCTCAAAGGCATCGAGAGGCGGCTGCCCGGCGATGAGACCGTGGACGTGCTCCTGGCCACCAACATGATCGCGGTCGGCGTGGACGTGGACCGCCTCGGTCTCATGGCCGTGATGGGCCAGCCGCAGACGACCGCCGAGTACATCCAGGCCACCAGCCGGGTCGGCCGGGCGCACCCCGGTCTGGTCGCGGTCATGTTCAACTCGACCCGGTCCCGGGACCGCTCCCACTACGAGAGCTTCCAGCATTTCCACTCGGCCCTGTACCGCGAGGTCGAGTCCACTTCCGTAACCCCGTTCTCCGCCCGGGCCCGCGACCGGGGCCTGCACGCGGTGATCGTCTCCCTCGCCCGCATCATGATTCCGACCGCTCGCCCCAATGAGGGGGCCGGCAAGGTCGAGTCGTACGAACACGTGCTCCGGGGACGCATCAAGTCGATCCTTCTGGAACGCGTGGAGGCGGTTGCCGGGGAGGAGACCAGCACCGTGTCGCAGGCCTTCGACGAGTTCGTCGAGTGGTGGTGCGCCGAGGCCGACATCCACGACGGCCTGCTGTTCGAGCCTCAGAGGGGCAGGCGTACCCCCTCGCTGCTGAAGGCGTACGACGACGAATCACAGGACGCCGAGGCGTGGCCCACGCTGTGGAGCCTGCGCGACGTGGACGCCGAGACCGCCCTGTTCATGGAGGGAACCCGATGACCCCACCCCCCGCCCGCCGTCAACGGACCGGTGCGTACGGCGCCGCACCCGCCCACAACCTCCCGCGGCGTGGTGCAGTCCGCCGGGCCCAGGTGATCACCACGTACGGCGTCGGGTCGCTCATCGCAGTCGACCACGAGTCCTTCATCGTCTCGGGACTCGACGATGCCGAGCAGAGCTGGAGCCGTGACGAGTCTCCGAGGATCCACGAACGGCGCCTGGCCCGGGTGCTCGAAGTCGATTCCTTCCGGCTGCCGCCCGCTTCCGACGACACCAGCAAGGACGGGCTCCGGGTCCGACGATTCCCCTTGATGCACTTCTGCCCGGAGTGCAACGACCTGCAACGACACCGCGACTTCAACCCGCCCGCCGGGCGAAGCGTCTGCGGCACGTGTGAGGTCGACCTGGTCCCCTCCCGTTTCGTCGTCGCCTGCGAGGCCGGCCACCTCGGCGAGTTCCCGTACCGACAGTGGTTGCACCGCTCCACGGACCGTGGTGACGCGAGGGCGGCACAGTGCGGTGGGAAGCTCAAAATGCGCACGTCAGGGCGCACATCCTCGCTCCGCTCCATTCTCGTCTCCTGCACCTGTGGGCAGGTCCCCGAGGTCTCGATGGAAGGTTCCTTCCGCAGGAACGCGCTCAAGGACCTGGGCCTACGGTGTCAAGGAACCCGCCCGTGGCTCGGTGCGTCCGTCCCGGCTCCGGGGTGCGGACTCGCTCTGCGCACACTTCAGCGAGGTTCGTCGGCATTGTGGCAGCCGGTCCTGAGGTCGGCTCTATCCATTCCGCCGTGGAGCGACGGTCGGTCGGATCCGCTCGCCGAACACTGGGCTGCGCTCCGCGAGTACGACGCACCCGAGCAAGTCGAGATCTATCTCAAGGGCGCCTTCAAGGGAGGGTGTCCGGTGCCGCTGAACGAGGTGATGGCGCTCCTCGACGCGGAGCGCGAGGAGGCCCCCGACAGCGAGTCCACCCCTACCTTCGACCACCGCTACCTCGCTCTGCGCAATAAGGAGTACGAGCGGCTCCGCGCGGGCAACGAAGAGAGCGACCACTCCCACGACGAGCAATTCGTCTGTGAGGCCCCGCTGGGCGACCAGAGTGGGCTCGACCCGCTCGGCGTCACCGGCCCCATGCTGGTCAAGAAGCTTCGCGAGGTGCGCGCCCTGGCGGCGTTCACCCGGCTCGCCGACGCCGAGTCGACGACCGACTCCAGGGAGATGCCGCTGTCGGAACGGCGCCTGCGCTGGCTCCCGGCCATGGAAGTGCGCGGCGAGGGAGTCTTCCTCCGATTGAACGAAGACCGACTCGGCGCCTGGGAGAAAAGCTTGGCGGTGGCAGCCCGGGTCGAGCGGATGCGTATCGCCCACCAGCGGGTGCTCGCACAGCGGGCCGATGACCCGAGCAGGGTCGTACCCTCCCCGGCAACCCCTCGCATGGTGCTCCTGCACACGCTGGCCCACATCCTCATCAACGAGTGGAGCCTGGAGGCGGGCTACCCGGCCGCGGCCCTGCGCGAGCGCCTGTACGCCGCCGACGGCATGGCAGGGGTGCTCGTCTACACGGCGACGAGCGACTCGGCGGGCAGCCTCGGCGGTCTGGTCGCCCAAGGTGAACCGGAGGCTCTCGGTCGTACGGTGCGTTCGGCCGTCCGCCGTGCCGAGTGGTGCTCGTCTGACCCGCTCTGCATGGAGACCGAGGCATCCGGTGCCGGCGGAATCAATCTGGCGGCCTGCCACGCCTGCGTGATGCTGCCGGAGACGAGTTGCGAGCACAACAACATCCTGCTCGACCGCGCCCTCCTCGTCGGTACCTCCCATGATCCTCGACTCGGGTACTTCGAGAGCGTCCTGGGGCAGTGACGTCGAATCATCCGTAATGGCACCGATGGTGATCGGTGATCCGACCCATGCCGCTCTCCCGGTTTCGGAACCGGAGAAACTGCCGCAACGGCTCCGGAATTTCGGGAGGGCACAAGCCCAAGCATCGAATCCCTCACTGCGCCATACGCTCTGCGTCCGCCCCGAAGCGCAACTGGGCCGGTCGAGGACCTCCTGCGCGTCATGACCGTGGACCCGGAGCCGATGAAGTAGGTCAGCGATGGCCTCGACCGCAGGCTGCCGCACTTCTTGGAAGCCTCACGTTCCGGCTGTGACTGTGCGGGGTGCTCAGACTGGTCGCGAGTTCCACCCAGGTGACCTTGCGGTGGGCCAAAAGTTGCACGCCCCACCAATCAGAGTGGGCAGCGACGAATGCCATGCTGCGACCCGTCTCGCCATCATCGGTAGCCTCGACGAGAACCGATGAGGCTCTTAAGTCCGGATCGTGGTCCCCGATACGAAGGTGAGTGCCGCTCATGGAAACGGCCTGCGTCACGGCAGCGCCCCGGACGACGTGAGTGATCACGTCGGACACGAGTTCGTTGACACGGGCTGAGCCACCCGCCGGGCGACCTCCCTCCCGGTCGGTAAGGTCACCATTTCCGGGCGCCATCGACGCGTTCGTCGCTCAACTCCTGCCGCAGTCCGTCTGATCAAGGAGCCACTCGAGGAGGCCGGGATCAGCGACCGCCGCCAGCACGACGGGAGCCGCCATACGGCGGGGACAATCCCGGACGAGCTGGGCATCGACATGCCGACCATCATGGAGATCCTCAGGCACACCTAGATCAGCCAGACACGGCGCTACGTGAAGGGTCGCTCCGAGCTCTCCCGGGAGGCGCCGGATGGGCGAGGCCTTCTTGCCCGGTCCAGCGGCCCCCACCGAGGTGAGAAACGAGACCAGAGCACCCGTGCGGCGCGCGCCCGGCGTCGTCGCAAGGTTCGCTGAGATAACCCAGCCCAGGGCCACATGAGTTGAGCGTGCAACGCGAAGCGATGGCCGTCGCGTCGTGGTGACACACCATCATGGAGTGCTTCTACGGCGCATTTTCACAGCTCAGCATCTCAACTCCTGCGCAACCTGCGGCTGTACGCTGCATTCAAAGTGGTCTACGTGAAAATTTTTGCGTAGCGTGTCTCGCATCAGGCGCACTGGACGTTCGCGATCAAGGGATACCCGCCATGGAAGACTCCATAGACACCAGCCCCGCATCCACCACACCGTCGCGACCGAAGATCAACTACGGGCAGGTCGCCTATCCGGGCATCGGTTACAAGATGGGCAGCCGGCAGATGGTGACCACCGTCATGAACCCGGTCACCTACGTCGGGACTGTCGGTGACCGCGAGAACTGGGACCCGTTGCTGGGGACCGGGACCAACCGCAAGGAGGACAAGAACCACCGTCAGGCCATCGCCAAGTACATCGAGGAGACCGAGGACTACGTCCTCAACTCGGTCCTCGTGTACTACAGCCTTGACGACGCCGAGTTCGTGGCGGACGACCCCGAGGCCCCGATCAGCATGGGAACTCTCTACGTACGGCCCGGGGCAAAGGCGAAGGTGGGTGACGGCGGTCACCGCACCTCCGCCTACGGAGACGTCATCGAGGCCCACCGACACGGCGACGAGGTACTCCACAGGCTGCAGGCCAACGGTCAGCCCGTGATCGTGGTGTTGGACGACGACCAGGCACGCCGAGCGCAGGACTTCACCGACCTGCAGCAGAACGCCAAGCCGCTCAACGCCTCGATCGCGCAGTCGATGGACCGGCGTCAGGCGATCAACAAGATGCTGCTGGAAGAGGTGATCAAAGGCGGCCGGGTGGCGCTCTTCGAAGGAGGCAAGCGGGTCGAGTTCCTCACCGACTCGCCCGGTAAGCTCTCGCCGAAGCTGACAGGGTTCAAAACGCTCAGGTACGCCACTGGCACGCTCCTGGTGGGGACCGGACCCCGCTCGTCACGAGCCTGGGACGAGGCTGTCGCCGTCAGTATCGCCACCACCCAGCACGATGATGCGCTGCAGAAGATGATCGATTTCTGGAACGGGTTCGGCGCACTGCCTGACGTGGCCACCGCCCTGTCGGTTCCCAGCGGAATGGTCAAGCTGCGCGAGACCACCTGGCTGACCAGTGCCAACGTCCTGTACGCGCTTGCCGCAGCGGTGCGCGAGGTCACCGATGGCACCGGCGCGACCATCGCCGAGGCGATGAAGGCGGCCACCATCATCGACTTCACCCGGGCGGGGAGTACGTTCCACGGCACCCTCGTCGAGCCGGCCAAGTACGACGGTGGCGGCAACCTGACGGCTAAGGAGAAGGCCCTCACCGGGCGGGACGCCTGGGAGGGGGCAGCCGAGAAGCTGGCCGCCAAGATGCGTCAGAACTGACACGGGCGGTCCAGCCAACCGATGCCGTCGCTGAGTGGGACCCCCGGAATTGAGGTCCGGGGGTCCCACCGTCAGTCTGCATCACACCCATGACAGCCCGCGCAAGGCGGCTCGGTTCCGGTGCTGCCGGCACAGGCCGCCCAAACCAACCCGGCGGCCGCCCGGGGACGCCTCTGAGACCGGAACTGAGACCGAGAGCCCCCGAGCAGTCCGGGCTCGGTGCCGTCGCCAATGTGCGAAATAGCAAAAGCCCCAGGTCACGGCGAGTGAGTCCTGGGGCTTCTACAGAGCCGCCTTCGGGATTCGAACCCGAGACCTACGCATTACGAGTGCGTTGCTCTGGCCAACTGAGCTAAGGCGGCACCGCTGGTCAGACAAGTGTTCCCTCGGAGAGGAGCTCTCATCAGCAGCGGCGCCAAGTCTACAGGCTGAAACGGGGTGCCCTGAACCGCGTTGTGGAGGGGTGGGATGCGTGGGTCATATCGGGATCAATGGGTGACGTCTGGCCCGCCTGAGGCGTGGGTATCCCGTGCCGCCGGGGCGATCGGCGGGAGGCAGGGCGTCAGGTGCACTTCTTGCCGTCCTTCGGCGGAGTTCCTGTCAGCAGGTACTTGTTGATCGCCGTGTCGATGCAGGCGCTGCCGCGGCCGTACGCCGTGTGCCCGTCGCCGTCGTACGTGAGCAGGAGGCCCGAGTCGAGCTGCTGCGCCAGCGCCTGGGCCCACTTGTACGGGGTCGCCGGGTCCCGGACGGTGCCGACCACCACGATCGGCGGGGCACCCTTCGCGCTCAGGGCGCCGGCCGTGCCGGTGGCCTTGACCGGCCAGTACGTGCAGTTCAGCGAGGCCCAGGCGAGGCCCGCGCCGAACACCGGGGAGGCCTTCTGGAAGGAGGGCACGGCTGTGTCGACCGCCTCCGGGCCGGTGAAGGCGGGGGGCTGGTCGAGGCAGTTCACCGCGGCGTTCGCGAACATCAGGTTCGCGTACTTGCCGTCCGGCTCCCGCTCGTAATAGCTGTCGGCGAGGGCGAGCAGGCCGGACCCGTCGCCGTTCATCGCCGCCGTCAGCGCCTCGCGCAGCTGCGGCCACGCGCTCTCGTCGTACAGCGCCGCGATCACCCCGGTCGTGGCGAGGGACTCGCCCAGCGGGCGGTCCGGATCGCCGCTGGGCACGGGCTGGGCGTCGGCCTTGCGGAAGAACTCCTGGAGCTGCCCTGCCATCGCCTCCGGCCCGCCCTTGCCGAGCGGGCAGTCGGGCTGCTTCGCGCAGTCCTTGGCGAAGGAGCGCAGGGCCGTCTCGAAGCCCCCGGTCTGGTCCCGGTTCAGATCGAGGGCCGGACGGGAGGGGTCGATCGCGCCGTCCAGAACGAGCCGGCCGACCCGGCCGGGGAAGAGCTCCGCGTACGTCGCCCCGAGGAGGGTGCCGTACGAGGCGCCGACGTACGTCAGCTTCTCGTCGCCCAGCACCGCCCGGAGCACGTCCATGTCGCGGGCGGCCTCGACGGTGGAGACATGCGGCAGGACCCGCTGCGAGCGGGTCTGGCAGCCGGCCGCGAACTCCTTGAACGCGGCCACCAGCGCGGCCCGCTCCGCCGCGTTGTCCGGCGTCTGGTCCACTTGCGTGAACTTGTCCATCTCCGGCCCGGTCAGGCACTGGACCGGGCTGCTGCGGTCCACCCCGCGCGGGTCGAAGGACACCATGTCGTACTGGGCGCGGACGGGGGCCGGGTACCCGATGCCCGCGTACGCCTGGAGGTAGCCGATGCCAGAGCCGCCGGGGCCGCCCGGGTTGACCACCAGCGAGCCCAGCCGCTTGCCGGGGCCAGTGGCCTGGCGTCGCGCCACGGCGATGTCGACGTCCTGGCCGGACTCGGGGTGCGCGTAGTCCAGCGGGGCCTTCATCGTGGCGCACTGGAACCCGGGGACACCGCAGTCGCGCCAGCTCAGCTTCTGCTCGTAGTACGGGCGCAGCGAGGCCGGGACCGCGGTCGGGGCGGCCGACTGAGCAGCGCCCCCGGCCGAGGACGCGGCGGCGCTCGGTCCCCCCGACCCGGCCGAGGTGCACCCGGAGAGCAGCAGCCCGGCAGCGGCGATCACGGTTCCGGTGGTACGCAGCAGGCGACTGGTGTCCATCCCCGGAGCCTACGTCCTGCCGGGCGACCCGGCCCGGGCGTGTTCGCGCCGACCGGCCGCCCGCCACCCGAGGGCGCCGCAGCCCCGCCCTGATCCCGCAGTACCCGGCCCGACCTCGGCGGATCGCTCATACGGGTGAAACGGTCAACGGCGCTTGAAGGCGGGGCCGCCCCGGTGCGAGGCGGCTCAGCCCGCGCGCAGGGACATCGTCATCGCCTCGACCGCGAGGAGCGGGGCCACGTTGCGGTCCAGGGCATCGCGGCAGGCGATGATCGCCTCGATCCGGCGCAGGGTGCGCTCCGGTCCGGACGCGCGGGCGATCCGGTCCAGGTCGGGCCGTATCTCCTCGTTCGCGATCGCCAGCGAGGAGCCGAGCTGGAGGGCCAGCACGTCCCGGTAGAAGCCGGTGAGGTCGGTCAGCGCCAGGTCGAGCGTGTCGCGCTGGGTACGGGTGCGGCGGCGCTTCTGCCGGTCCTCGAGCTCCTTCATCACGCCGGCCGTGCCGCGCGGCATGCGGCCGCCGGTGCCGGACCCGGCGCCGAGCGCGGCCCTCAGATCCTCGGTCTCCTTGGTGTCGACCTCCTCCGCGACCTGCTTGGCGTCCTCCGCGGCGGCGTCGACCAGCTCCTGGGCGGCCTTGAGGCAGCCGCCCACGTCGTCGATGCGGAGCGGGAGCTTCAGCACGGCGGCCCGGCGGGCCCGGGCGGCCTCGTCCTGCGCGAGCCGGCGGGCCCGGCCGATGTGGCCCTGTGTCGCGCGCGCCGCGGCGGCAGCGACGGCGGGCTCGATGCCGTCGCGCCGGACCAGCACATCGGCGACGGCGGAGACGGGCGGGGTACGCAGGGTCAGGTGGCGGCAGCGGGAGCGGATGGTCGGCAGCACATCCTCCAGGGAGGGCGCGCACAGCAGCCACACGGTTCTCGGAGCAGGCTCCTCCACGGCCTTGAGGAGCACGTTGCCCGCGCCCTCGGTCAGCCGGTCGGCGTCTTCGAGGACGATGACCTGCCAGCGGCCCACGGCCGGGGAGAGCTGCGCCCGGCGGACCAGCTCGCGGGTCTCCTTCACGCCGATGGACAGCAGATCGGTACGGACGATCTCCACATCGGCGTGCGTACCGACCACGGTGGTGTGGCAGCCGTCGCAGAACCCGCAGCCCGGCTCGCCCCCGAGGGCGCGGTCGGGGCTGGTGCACTGCAGGGCGGCCGCGAAGGCCCGGGCGGCGGTGGACCGCCCGGAGCCGGGCGGCCCGGTGAAGAGCCAGGCGTGGGTCATCTTGGACGCGGCGGGCGGCGGCGTCCCGGCCACGACGGCGGTGACCAGGGCGTCGGCGTCACGAGCGGCGGCGGCCAGCTGCGACTGCACCCGCTCCTGTCCCACCAGGTCGTCCCATACGGGCATCCCGCCCACCGCCTTTCACCGGCCGTCTTCCCCTGGCCGTCCGTGCCGCTCGTCCTGCTCGTGCCCGCCCCCAGTGTGGCGTGCGCCACTGACAATCCCCGTCAGCGGCGGCGGCGCGGACCGCCCTCTTCGCCCTCGTCGTCCCGGCGCGGGCCCAGCAGCTCGTCCGCCAGGGTCGGCAGATCGTCCAGCGGGGTCTCCTCGGCCCAGGCGGACCGCGGCCGGCTCGGCCGCGCCGGCTGACTCGGCCGGCTCTGCGCGCTCGGGCCGCCGTCGTCGCCGAGGAGCGGGAGCTCGCGGGTCACGTCGTCGCCGGAGTCCCGGAAGATGCCCGGCGGCACCCGGTCGGCCGGGCTCTCCTCCGGACGCCGGGCCGTCGGCCGCGTGGCGGAGCGGGCCTGGCCCGCCGGAGCCCGACCCGCCGGCGGACTCGTACGGGACGGGCGTACGGGCGGCAGCACCGCCGTCTCGTCGGCCGGGCCGGCCGACGGGACCGCGGGCAGCACCGAGGTCTCCGCCGCCGGGTCGATCTTCGGCACGGGGACCGTCTGGGTCACGTCGTCCGGCTGCACGACCCGCTTGACCAGCGGGGTCTCCACCGTCACGGCGTCGTCGGGGAGCGGCTCCTTGGTCATCGCCACCTTGGGGGCGGGAGCCTCGGGCGCGGCCGGAGCCGGCGCAGCCGGTTCCGGAGTCGGCGCAGGGGCAGGCGCAGGAGCAGGCGCCGGAGCCGCGGCAGGGGCCGAAGCCGCCGCCGCAGCCTGGGCAGCCGCCGCGGCCGCCGAGGCCTCCGCCAGCCGGCGCGCCTCCTCGGCCCTGAGCAGGGCCTCCTCGGCACGCCGCTGCTTCTCCAGCCGCCGCTCCTCGGCCTCGGCACGCAGCCGGGCCTCTTCCTCCGCCTGCTTGCGCAGCCGCTCGCGCTCCGCCGCGCGGGCCTTCTCCTCCGCCTCTACGCGCAGCCGCTCGGCCTCGGCCCGGGCCCGGGCCTCCTCCTCGGCGCGCAGCCGCTCCTCCTCCGCCCTGCGGGCGGCCTCGGCCTCGGCCTTGATCCGGGCGGCTTCGGCCTCGGCCTTCAGCCGGGCTTCCTCCGCAGCGCGCAGCCGCTCCTCTTCCGCCTTGCGCGCCGCTTCTTGCTCGGCCCTGCGCCGGGCGTCCTCCTCGGCCATGCGCCGGGCCTCGGCCTGGGCTGCGACCTCGGCCTCCGAGAGCGGAAGCATCCGGTCCAGGCGGTGGCGTACGACGGTGCTCACGGACTCCGGGTCCTGGCCGGCGTCGACCACCAGGTAGCGCCCGGGGTCGGCCGCGGCCAGCGTCAGGAAGCCGGCCCGCACCCGCTGGTGGAACTCGGCCGGCTCCGACTCGAGCCGGTCCGGGGCCTCGGTGAACCGCTCGCGCGCCGCCTCCGGCGAGACGTCGAGCAGCACGGTCAGGTTCGGGACGAGCCCGTCGGTGGCCCAGCGCGAGATCCGGGCGATCTCGGTCGGGGACAGGTCACGCCCGGCGCCCTGGTAGGCCACCGAGGAGTCGATGTAGCGGTCGGAGATGACGACCGCACCGCGCTCCAGGGCAGGCCGGACGACGGTGTCCACGTGCTCCGCGCGGTCGGCGGCGTAAAGCAGCGCCTCGGCACGGTTCGACAGCCCGGCCGAGGAGACGTCGAGCAGGATCGAGCGGAGCCTCTTGCCGACCGGGGTGGCCCCCGGCTCGCGGGTCACGACGACCTCGTGGCCCTTGCCCCGTATCCAGTCGGCCAGCGCCTCGACCTGGGTCGACTTGCCGGCGCCGTCGCCGCCCTCCAGGGCGATGAAGAACCCGGCGTCGGACGCGGCCTGCACCGGCTCCCCGCCGCGCAGCGCCTCGCGCAGGTCGCGGCGCAGCGGTACGCCGCTGCGGTCGTCGGCCTTGGCGAGCACGACCACGCCGACGGGCAGCAGCAGGGCGCCGACCAGCATCAGGGTGAAGGCGGCCCCGCCGTGGGCGAAGACGACGTCCCCGCCGGCCAGCCGGTGCGGGCCGATCCCCGCGGCCAGGACCGGGGCGAGGACGGCGCCGGCGCCCACGGCCACCCGTACGACGGCCTGCAGGTGCTCGGTGACCCGGGCCCGGCGGAACTCCTCGGTCTCCTGGTCCAGCAGGGTGTGCCCGGTGTTGGCGGCCACGCCCGCGGCGGCGCCGGCGAGCAGCGACAGGAACAGCACGGTCGCCGTGTCCGGGACCAGCCCGGTCAGCAGCAGCGCGAGCCCGGCCACCGCGATGGCCAGGGCCAGCAGGCGGCGCCGGGAGAGCGCGGGCAGCACCTTGCCGGCCTGGGTGGCGCGGATGCCTGCGGCGGTACCGCCGAGCAGGGCCAGGACGAGCAGGGCGAAGGTGGCGGGGCCGCCGCCCAGGTCGAAGGCGTGCAGGACGGCCACGGCGGCGGCGCTGGACACGGCTCCGGCGACGGCGGCGCAGGCCAGCACGAGCAGCGGAATGGCCCCCGTACGGCCCTTCTCCGGGCGGTCCCCCGCCTTGGGGGCCCGCAGGCCCTCCAGCGGGGAGCGCGGGCGCGGGGTCTTCGCCGCGGGCAGCACCAGCGGGAGTAGCAGCGAGACGGACGCCGCGAAGAGGCCGGAGGCCACGTACGAGCCGAGGGCGGCCTGGTTCTCGGCGAACCAGTCCAGGCCGAGGCCGAGGGCCTTGCCGACGAGGGTCGCGGCGAGCAGCACGGCGGCAGCGACGGGCATTGCGGCGAAGGACGTCCGCAGGGTCAGCCGGCGCAGCGCGTCGAGGTGGTCAGGCAGCGGGCGTACGGTCGCCCCCTCCGGCGGCGGCGAGGGCAGCAGGGCGGGAGCCGCGCTGTCCTTGGCCAGGGCCCACAGCCGCTCGGCGACGCCGGAGACGAAGACGGTGGCCAGGAGCGCGGTCAGCGCGTGCGCCGGGATCCAGTCGAGCCAGAGGGGGGCGACGACGAACAGGCCGAGCCGGACCCCGTCGGCGCCGATCATCGTCCAGCGGCGGTCCAGCTTGCCGCCGGCCTCCTTGGGGGCAAGAAGCTTGGCCAGCGGACCGAGCAGTACGGCGCCGAAGAGCAGGGTGGCGAGGATCCGGACCCCGAAGACGGCGGCGACGGCGAGGGCCCAGCCCTGGTAGCCGCCGCCGAAGGTCTCCTCGGAGACCGCCGCCTGGAAGGCCAGCAGCACCAGCACCAGCAGGGCGAGGGCATCGCCGATGCCGCTCACCAGCTGGGCGCTCCACAGCCGGCGCAGCCTGGGGGTGCGCAGCAGTGCGCGCACCGCACGCTCGCGGGAATCCGCGGCGAGGGCTTCGTCGTAGGTGGGGTTCGCGGGGGCGGTCACGACCGTTGGCTGCTCGGCTCGCGTCATCCGCCCAGCCTATCCGCTGCGCTTGGCGGGTGCGGAGCCCTGTGGACAACCATCCGGTGTGACCCCGGCCCCACTGTCGCCGCCCTGGCCGGCTGTGCGGCTCACGGGGCTTCGCCCGCCGCCCCGCTGCGCGAAACGGACAGGGCCCGCGCCTTGCGCGCGGGCCCTGTCCGTTTGCAGCCGGAGGCTAGTCGTCCGACGGCGCCGGGGCGGTCGCGGCCGTCTTCTTCGTCGCCGTCTTCTTGGCTGTGGTCTTCTTCGCGACGGCCTTCTTCGCCGTCGTCGTCTTCTTCGCCGCAGCCGTCTTCGTCGCCGTGGCCTTCTTCGCCGGCGCCTTCTTGGCCGGAGCCTTCTTCGCCGTCTTCTTCGCCGGGCCCTTCGCCCGCTTCTCCGCGAGCAGCTCGTAGCCCCGCTCGGGCGTGATCGTCTCGACGTCGTCGTCCCGCCGCAGCGTCGCGTTCGTCTCGCCGTCCGTCACGTACGGCCCGAAGCGGCCGTCCTTGACCACGACCGGCTTCTCGCTGACCGGGTCCGTGCCCAGCTCCTTCAGCGGCGGCTTGGCCGCGGCCCGCCCGCGCTGCTTCGGCTGCGCGTAGATCGCGAGGGCCTCGTCCAGCGTGATCGAGAACAGCTGGTCCTCGGTCTCCAGCGACCGCGAGTCCGTGCCCTTCTTCAGGTACGGGCCGTAGCGGCCGTTCTGGGCCGTGATCTCCACGCCCTCCGCATCCGCGCCGACGACCCGCGGCAGGGACATCAGCTTGAGGGCGTCGTCCAGCGTGACCGTGTCCAGGCTCATCGACTTGAACAGCGAAGCTGTCCGCGGCTTCACCGCGTTCTTGCCCGTCTTCGGCGTGCCCTCGGGCAGGATCTCCGTCACGTACGGCCCGTAGCGGCCGTCCTTCGCGACGATCTCGTTCCCGCTGATCGGGTCCTTGCCGAGCTCGAACTCGCCGCTCGGCTTCGCGAACAGCTCTTCCGCGTAGTCGATCGTCAGCTCGTCCGGAGCCATGTCGTCCGGTACATCGGCCCGCTGGTGGCCCTCCGCGTCCTTCTCACCGCGCTCCACGTACGGCCCGTAGCGGCCGACGCGCAGCACGATGCCCTCGCCGACCGGGAAGGAGGAGATCTCCCGGGCGTCGATCGCGCCGAGGTCCGTGACCAGCTCCTTCAGGCCGCCGAGGTGGTCGCCGTCGGCCGGTACGACCTCCGACGCGTCCTCGGAGCCGAAGTAGAACCGCTTCAGCCACGGCACGGACTGGGCCTCGCCCCGCGCGATGCGGTCGAGGTCGTCCTCCATCTTGGCCGTGAAGTCGTAGTCGACGAGCCGGCCGAAGTGCGTCTCCAGCAGGTTCACCACGGCGAACGACAGGAAGGACGGCACGAGCGCCGTGCCCTTCTTGAAGACGTACCCGCGGTCCAGGATCGTGCCGATGATCGACGCGTACGTCGACGGGCGGCCGATCTCCCGCTCCTCGAGCTCCTTGACGAGCGAGGCCTCGGTGTAGCGGGCCGGCGGCTTGGTCGAGTGGCCGTCCGCCGTGATCTCCTCGGCCGACAGCGCGTCGCCCTCCGCGACCTGCGGAAGCCGCTTCTCGCGGTCGTCGAGCTCGGCGTTCGGGTCGTCCGCGCCCTCGACGTACGCCTTCATGAACCCGTGGAAGGTGATCGTCTTGCCGGACGCGCTGAATTCCGCGTCACGGCCGTCCGAAGCCCGTCCGCCGATCTTCACGGTGACGGAGTTGCCGACCGCGTCCTTCATCTGGGAGGCGACGGTCCGCTTCCAGATCAGCTCGTACAGGCGGAACTGGTCGCCGGTCAGGCCCGTCTCGGCCGGGGTGCGGAAACGATCACCCGAAGGGCGAATCGCCTCGTGCGCCTCCTGCGCGTTCTTGACCTTGCCGGCGTAGACGCGCGGCTTCTCCGGCAGGTAGTCGGCCCCGTAGAGCTGCGTGACCTGCGCCCGCGCCGCCGACACCGCGGTGTCGGAGAGCGTGGTGGAGTCCGTACGCATGTAGGTGATGAAGCCGTTCTCGTACAGCTTCTGCGCCACCTGCATCGTCGCCTTCGCACCGAAGCCGAGCTTGCGCGAGGCTTCCTGCTGCAGCGTCGTCGTACGGAACGGGGCGTACGGGGAGCGGCGGTACGGCTTGGACTCGACCGAGCGGACGGCGAACGAGGTGTCCGCCAGCGCGGCGGCCAGCGCCCGGGCATTGGCCTCGTCGAGGTGCAGGACCTCGCTCTTGAGCTGCCCGTTCGAGCCGAAGTCGCGGCCCTGCGCGACGCGCTTGCCGTCCACCGTGTTCAGGCGGGCGACCAGGGTCGACGGGTCGGAGGCGTCACCGGCGCGGCCGGTGGAGAAGGTCCCGGTCAGGTCCCAGTACTCGGCGGAGCGGAAGGCGATGCGCTCGCGCTCCCGCTCGACGACGAGACGGGTGGCCACCGACTGCACGCGGCCCGCCGACAGCTTCGGCATGACCTTCTTCCACAGGACCGGCGAGACCTCGTAGCCGTAGAGGCGGTCGAGGATGCGGCGGGTCTCCTGGGCGTCGACCATGCGCTGGTTCAGCTCGCGCGGGTTCGCGACGGCGTCGCGGATCGCGTCCTTGGTGATCTCGTGGAAGACCATCCGGTGGACGGGGACCTTGGGCTTGAGGACTTCCTGCAGGTGCCACGCGATGGCTTCGCCCTCGCGGTCCTCATCGGTGGCGAGGAAGAGTTCGTCGGACTCGGCCAGCAGCTCCTTGAGCTTCCTGACCTGGGCCTTCTTGTCCGCGTTGACGACGTAGATCGGCGCGAAGTCGTGTTCGACGTCGACGCCGAGACGGCGGACCTCACCGGTGTACTTGTCGGGAACCTCGGCCGCGCCGCTCGGGAGGTCGCGGATGTGCCCGACGCTCGCCTCGACGACGTATCCGGGGCCGAGGTAGCCCTTGATCGTCTTCGCCTTGGCTGGGGACTCGACGATGACGAGTCGGCGGCCGCCCTTTGCGGTCTCGCTAGTCGGGGACAACTTGGCTCTTCTCTCCGGTCGGCACTCGGTCGCGGTACGGCGACGCTGCGGAGTGTGACGGTACAACCCGCCCCCGTGTCAAACGGCAGAAGCCCGCAACGGCCACTCGAACGGTAACCCGACAAGTGCCATTTCTGCCGCCCGGATACCGCGCCGGACCCGTCGCGATCACCGGGCCGAGTGGCCGGGGGGCCGTCTGGCCCCGCCCTCGCACCCCGTCTGACGTCCTGTTTCCGACGAGGATCCGGGCCGGTCGGCGCGTCGGCGATCAGCCGGTCATCAGCCTGTGATCAGCCGGTCACCAGGCCCGCGATCAGAGCCGCGCGAGACACCACACGCCCAGCACCAGGGACACCCCGGAGGCGAGCAGCGCCACCGGTACGGCGACGGTGGGGCGCACACCATCAGCCACCGGCACGCGGCGCAGGGCGCGCGCCCCCGTCCAGCCCAGCAGAGCCGCCCCGAACAGCAGGAACACGGTCGCCGCGAAAATCGCCGGACCGCTCTCCATGCCGTTCCCCCCTTACCCTCGGGCCACTCTCGGGGTCCCGGACGGATCCCCCGGAATCCGCCGGCCGACCCCTGGCCGTCTCCCTGCGCGGGAGCCTGCCAGCCGAGGGGGAGCGGCAGGCGAACCCCGGGTTACATCACAGATTCGGCCACGGCCGGGCCGCCGCCGACGGGGCCGCGGCCGCGCCGCCGGCAGGGCCCGGTCAGCTGTCCGCCGGCACCAGGAATCCCTGCTCGACCAGCATCCGGATGGACCCCGGAGTCCGGTCCCGCAGGACGACGGGATCCTCCTGCACCAGATGTGCGATCGCGTCCAGGATCCGGCCCGCCGTGAGTGAGCCGTCGCACACTCCCGCGAAGCCCGCCCCGACCGTGTCGACCTTGGTCGCACGCCGCATCCCGCGGTTCTGCCGCAGCACCACGTGCTCCGGGTCCTCCGCGCCGGGCGCGCCGACTTGCTCCTGGACGATCTCCTCCGCCAAGACGAAGCGGGCCTCCAGCAAGGCCGCGTCGTCGTGGTCCCGCAGGTAGTCCTGCCGGGCGAAGTGGGCCACCACGGCGTCGCCGAGCGGCTGCTCCACCGAGTGCGGCCACTCCTCGACCACGATCGACGGCTCCGCCGCGTCGCTGCGGCGCAGCGTGATCCAGCCGAAGCCGACGGCCTTGGTCTTGCGGGCCTCGAACTCGTCCAGCCAGTCCTCGTAACGGCGCTCGTACTCGGCGGGGTCGCTACGGTGGTCGCCCGCGTCGCGCAGCCACAGCTCCGCGTACTGCGTGACGTCCTGCACGTCACGCTGCACGATCCACGCGTCACAGCCGCGCGGCACCCAGGCGCGGACCCGGTCGTGCCAGTCCTCGCCCTCCACGTGCTGCCAGTTGCCGAGGAACTGCGCGTACCCGCCCGGGTTGAGGTGCGCCCCGGCCTCCTGGACGAGGGTCCGGCACAGGTCGTCGCCGCCCATCCCGCCGTCGCGGTACGTCAGCCGGGCACCGGGAGAGATCACGAACGGCGGATTCGAGACGATCAGGTCGTACGTGGCCTCGCCGACCGGGGCGAACAGCGACCCGAGGAGCAGCTCGGCCTCCTGGGCGCCGGACAGCGCCAGGGTCAGCCGGGTGAACTCCAGGGCCCGGGGGTTGACGTCGGTGGCGGTGACCCGGGTGGCGTGCTGGGCGGCGTGCAGCGCCTGGATGCCCGATCCGGTGCCGAGGTCGAGGGCGGTGGCGACCGGAGTGCGGACGGTGATCCCGGCGAGGGTGGTGGAGGCCCCGCCGACGCCGAGGACCACACCCTCCTCGCGGCTGCCGATCCCGCCGGCCCCGCCGACGGCGCAGCCGAGGTCGGAGACGATGAACCAGTCCTCGCCGTCGGGGCCGCCGTACGGGCGCACGTCGACGGTGGCGTGCACCTCGTCGCCCTCCCGGCGCAGCCACCCGTCGGCCAGCGCCGCTTCGACGGGCAGCGCCTCGGCGGCGTGGACGTACGGCTCCGGCTGCTGGAGCAGGAACAGCCGGACCAGGCTCGCGAGCGGGCCGTCGCCGCTGCCGCGGGTGGCGCGCAGGGCAGGGACCGTCTCGCTGCGGGCCAGCGCGGCGTAGGCGGGGGCGCCGAGCAGGTCGAGCAGGCCGTCGGCGGTGAAACCGGCGGCGAGCAGGGCCGTGCGGAGCTCGGCGGCGCGGTCGGGCGAGGGAAGGCTGGTGGTACTCACCTGTCCATTGTGTCGGCTGGCGCCGCAGATGCGTGCCCCGCGCGGCCGGTTGCCCCGCCGCTGCCTGCCCGCGCGGCCGGTGGCCCGGCACGGAGCAGGGCGGCCGGATTCCTCGAACCCGGCCGCCCTGGTCTGCGTACTGCCGCCCTGGCCTGCGTACCGTTGCGTCCGTCGGCAACGGCGGCCGCCCGCTACCTCACTTCGCCGACGGCGACGGCGCCGCGACCTGGCAGCCCTTCTGGCTGTTCATCGCCTTGTCCAGACCGCCGGACTTGAGCGTGTTGAGCGCGTCCTTGCCGCCCTTGCTGGCCGCCTCGAGTCCGCCGGCCACCTCCTTGAGGCCCGCCGCGAACTTGGTCTTGTCCTGCGGGTCCAGGCCGTCCATCTTCGTCTTCAGGTCGGCGTAGCCCTTGGACGTCTCCTCGAAGCTCTTGATCGCCGCGGCCTGCGTCGTCTGGCCGTCCTCGACCGGCGGAACTCCCGCCCCCTGCAAGGCGGCCCCCATCGCCTTGTACGACTCGGACATCGTCCCGAACGCCGCCGAGTCGGTCGTCTTCACCTCGTCTGGCTGGCTGCTCTGGGTGGCCACGCGCTTGATGTCGGTGCTGGCGGTCTCGATCTTCTTCAGCTCGGGCTGCCACTTGTCGCAGACCTTCTTGGCCCAGGCGCCGGCCTTGTCGTCCGTCTCATCGCCGCCGCATCCGGACAGCACCAGCATCAGTACCGCACCGCCCGACACCGCGGCCGCAAACTTCTTGTTCACCGGATTGGTCCCTTCGAAGGCTCTCGGCCCGGAAGATACACGCCCGCCATCCGGGCACACAGAAAGGCGGACAGACGGCGCGTCAGTCCGCGCCGCCTGTCCGCCGTTCGGGCGTACCTTCGAGTCCTCGGGCCGGTCGGCCCTCCGGTTGCTCCGAGGGTCGCCCCTCGAATCACCCGTCGGGTCAGGAGACCACCGCGGGATCGGCCTGCTGGGCCACCCGCTCCGCGGGCTCCGGTCCGTCGCCCTCGTCACCGACGGCGATGCCGCGGCGCTTGGAGATGTACACCGCGCCGATGATGACGGCGATGGCGATGACCGCGACGATCGCACGCACGGTCGCGCTCGTGTCGGGGCCGTAGCTGAACTGCACGACCGCCGGGGCGATCAGCAGCGCCACCAGGTTCATGACCTTGAGCAGCGGGTTGATCGCGGGACCGGCGGTGTCCTTGAACGGGTCGCCGACGGTGTCGCCGATGACGGTTGCGGCGTGGGCCTCGCTGCCCTTGCCGCCGTGGTGGCCGTCCTCGACGAGCTTCTTGGCGTTGTCCCACGCGCCACCGGAGTTGGCGAGGAAGACGGCCATCAGGGTGCCGGTGCCGATGGCGCCCGCGAGGAACGAGCCGAGCGCGCCGACGCCGAGCGAGAACCCGACGGCGATCGGGGTGAGGACGGCGAGCAGGCCGGGCGTGGCGAGCTCGCGCAGCGCGTCCTTGGTGCAGATGTCCACGACGCGCCCGTACTCGGGCTTCTCGGTGTAGTCCATGATCCCGGGGTGCTCGCGGAACTGGCGGCGCACCTCGTAGACGACGGCGCCCGCGGAGCGGGAGACGGCGTTGATGGCGAGGCCGGAGAACAGGAACACGACCGCCGCGCCCAGGATCAGGCCGACCAGGTTGTTGGGCTGGGCGATGTCCAGGCTGAGGTTCATCTCCCCGGCCTTGGCGCCGACCTGCTTGACCGCGCCCGCGATGGCGTCGTTGTACGAGCCGAACAGCGCGGCCGCGGCGAGCACGGCGGTGGCGATCGCGATGCCCTTGGTGATGGCCTTGGTGGTGTTGCCGACGGCGTCCAGGTCGGTCAGGACCTGTGCACCGGCGCCCTCGACGTCGCCGGACATCTCGGCGATGCCCTGAGCGTTGTCGGAGACGGGCCCGAAGGTGTCCATGGCGACGATGACGCCGACGGTGGTGAGCAGGCCGGTGCCGGCCAGGGCCACCGCGAAGAGCGCCAGCATGATCGACGTACCGCCGAGCAGGAACGCCCCGTACACGCCGAGGCCGATGAGCAGCGCCGTGTAGACGGCGGACTCCAGGCCGACGGAGATGCCGGCGAGGACGACGGTGGCCGCGCCGGTCAGGGAGGACTTGCCGATGTCCCGGACGGGACGGCGGGTGGTCTCGGTGAAGTAGCCGGTCAGCTGCTGGATCAGGGCCGCGAGCACGATGCCGATGGCGACGGCGACGAGGGCCAGGATGCGCGGGTCACCGGAGTGGTTGGTGATCGCCGGGTTCTCGACGCCGACCAGGTCCTCGTAGGTGGCCGGCAGGTAGGCGTAGACGGCGACCGCGACCAGCGCGAGGGAGATCACGGCCGAGATGAAGAAGCCGCGGTTGATGGCGGTCATGCCGCTGCGGTCGGAGCGGCGCGGGGAGACCGCGAAGATGCCGATCATGGCGGTGATGACGCCGATGGCGGGGACGATCAGCGGGAAGGCCAGGCCCAGGTCGCCGAAGGCGGCCTTGCCGAGGATGAGCGCGGCCACGAGGGTGACGGCGTACGACTCGAAGAGGTCGGCCGCCATACCGGCGCAGTCGCCGACGTTGTCGCCCACATTGTCGGCGATGGTCGCGGCATTGCGCGGGTCGTCCTCCGGAATGCCCTGCTCGACCTTGCCGACCAGGTCGGCGCCGACGTCGGCGGCCTTGGTGAAGATGCCGCCGCCGACGCGCATGAACATCGCGATCAGGGCGGCGCCGAGGCCGAAGCCCTCCAGGACCTTGGGTGCGTCGGCGGCGTAGACCAGGACGACGCAGGAGGCGCCGAAGAGGCCGAGGCCGACGGTGAACATGCCGACGACGCCGCCGGTGCGGAAGGCGATCCGCATGGCCTTGTGGGCGACGTCGGTGAGGTCCTTGGCGGGCTCGCCCTCGGCGGGGGTGGCCTCGCGTGCGGCGGCGGCGACGCGGACGTTGGCGCGGACCGCGAGCCGCATGCCGATGTAGCCGGTGGCCGCCGAGAAGATGGCGCCCACGAGGAAGAAGGCGGACCGTCCCGCCCGCTGGGTCCAGTCGTCGGCGGGCAGCAGGAAGAGCAGGAAGAACACGACGACCGCGAAGATCGCGAGGGTGCGCAGCTGCCGGCCGAGGTAGGCGTTGGCGCCTTCCTGGACCGCTGCGGCGATTTTCTTCATGCTGTCGGTGCCCTCGTCCGCGGCGAGGACCTGGCGGACCAGGATCTGCGCGACGACGAGTGCGGCAAGTGCCACGGCCGCGATCACCATCACGATGAGCCGATTGTCATCGGTGAGTACTGCGGCTGCCAGATCAGAGTTTCCGACCGGCGCGTTGGGGGTGAAGAGCCCCGTCATTCGTCCTCCTTGACGTGATGAGCTCAAGATGTGGACGGATTGTAGGGAGCTCTCACCGATCAAAACAGTGCGCGGGAAACGGAATTGGCCTGCTCTTGCTCCTCAGCAATAGATCGCGTCACTCCATTACCCCCCGAAAGAGGTAATGGGGCAAAGGCATTGACGCCCGGTCATCGATCTAGGAAATGCCATGGGGGTATGAAAAAAGGCCCTGCTCAGCAGGGCCTTCATTAAGATCGGAAGAATCTCCGCACCGGATGCGGGCCACGGGGCCGCAGGGCTACGGGGCCGCAGGGCTACGGGACCGCCGTGGGACCGGGCTACGGAAGATCGGACGTGGCGGACACCGGCCAGCTCATCCGGATGGTCCCGCCCGATTCCCCGCTCGTCACCTCGACGTCGTCGACGAGCCCGCTGATGACCGCGAGACCCATCTCGTCCTCGGTTTCGGTGTCCGGGTCCAGGGCGGCGTCGAGGCCGGGCACGGCGCCCGTAGGGCCACCGGCCGGTCCGGGCACCTTGTCACCGACCTCGATGGAGAACAGCTTCTCCTCCTCGGTCAGGACCACCCGGACGGGCGCGGTCAGCCCGTTGCTGAGATGCAGACCGACGGCGCGCGAGCAGGCCTCGCCCACGGCGAGGCGGACCTCGTCGAGCACGGCTTCGTCCACGCCGGCCCGCCGTGCCACGGCGGCCGCGACCAGGCGGGCCGTCCGGACGTGTTCGGGCTGGGCGCTGAAGCGCAGTTCAACGATGGCCATGCGCGTCCCCCTCGGACTACGGGCGTGCCTTACAGGGGCCCGGACCGCTTCGGCCCGCGCCCCCGCTCCTCTTCGGCTCCCTCCGCGGCGCCCTGCGGCGCCGCGGACGGTGAGCCGTCAGTCGGTGGCGGCGACGGCGTCTTCCACCGTCGTGTGGATCGGGAACACCTTGGTCAGACCGGTGATGCGGAAGATCTTCAGGATGCGCTCCTGGTTGCACACCAGCCGCAGCGAGCCCTCGTGCGCACGGACGCGCTTGAGACCTCCCACGAGCACACCAAGCCCGGTGGAGTCGAGGAAGTCCACTCGCTCCATGTCGACAACCAGGTGGTAGCTGCCGTCGTTCACCAACTCGACCAACTGCTCGCGCAGCTTGGGCGCGGTATACACATCAATCTCGCCACCGACCTCCACGACCGTGCGGTCGCCGACAGTGCGAGTCGACAGGGACAGGTCCACGGATCCTCCAGCACCTTGCTATCGAGCGGCGCCCCCCAGGGGCCTCCCCACCCGTAGGCAGGGGAGGGATTGGCTGCCGCGATGGCATTCAATCACTTACCGGCAGGCGCGCACGACGCCTTCGGACCATTGTCCCGCACGCCGGTGACACACTCGCTTCCAATGGCCAATACTCACCGTCCCGGTCGGCCCACGGCACCCGAGGACCCACGACCCACCCCCGGCACGGTTCTGGACCGCCTCTCACGGGGGCCTTCTCGAGCTGCGCGCATCACCCATACGGAGCACTTGCCCCCTCGGGCGGGTCGTCATGCAGTCTGGCCCGACCGCATCCGAACGGATGTCGTAGCCGCAATTCAGGCCGCCGGGATCGACCATCCGTGGGAACACCAGGCCGCGGCGGCCGAGCACGCCCTGGACGGCGAGTCGGTGGTCGTCGCCACCGGAACCGCCTCGGGCAAGTCGCTGGCCTACCTCGCGCCGGTGCTCTCCGCCCTCGCGGACGGCGCGGAAGCCCCGAACGGGCGGGGTGCAACCGCCCTCTACCTGGCGCCGACCAAGGCTCTGGCAGCCGACCAGCGGCGCGCCGTACGATCGCTGGCCGCGCCCCTGGGCAACGCCGTCCGGCCCGCGGTCTACGACGGCGACACGCCGGTCGAGGAACGCGAATGGGTGCGCCAGTACGCGAACTACGTCCTCACCAACCCCGACATGCTCCACCGGGGGATCCTGCCCGCCCATCCCCGCTGGTCCTCCTTCCTGCGCTCCCTGCGCTACGTGGTCATCGACGAGTGCCACACCTACCGGGGCGTATTCGGCTCCCACGTCGCCCAGGTGCTGCGCCGGCTGCGGCGGCTGTGCGCCCGCTACGGCGCCGATCCGGTCTTCCTGCTGGCCTCCGCCACCGCGAGCGACCCGGCGGCCGCGGCGTCCCGGCTGACCGGCGTCCCGGTCACCGAGGTCACCGACGACGCCTCCCCGCGCGGCGAGGTCGTCTTCGCCCTGTGGGAGCCGCCGCTGACCGATCTGCGGGGCGAGAAGGGCGCCCCGGTACGCCGCACCGCCACGGCCGAGACCGCCGACCTGCTGACCGACCTGGTCGTCCAGGGGGTCCGTACGGTCGCCTTCGTCCGCTCCCGGCGCGGCGCGGAGCTGATCTCGGTGATCGCCCAGGAGCGGCTCGCCGAGGTGGACCGGTCCCTGCCCCGGCGTGTCGCGGCCTACCGGGGCGGCTACCTGCCCGAGGAGCGCCGGGCCCTGGAGCGGGCCCTGCACTCCGGCGAGCTGCTCGGCCTGGCCGCCACCACGGCCCTGGAGCTGGGCGTGGACGTCTCGGGCCTGGACGCCGTCCTGATCACCGGGTACCCGGGCACCCGGGCCTCCCTGTGGCAGCAGGCGGGCCGCGCGGGGCGCTCCGGCCAGGGCGCCCTGGCCGTGCTGATCGCCCGGGACGACCCCCTGGACACGTATCTGGTCCACCATCCGGAGGCCCTGTTCCGCCAACCGGTGGAGGCCACCGTCCTCGACCCGGACAACCCGTACGTCCTGGCCCCGCACCTGTGCGCTGCCGCCGCCGAGCTCCCGCTGACGGAGGCGGACCTCGCCCTGTTCGGCCCGGCGGCCCGGGAGCTGATCCCGCAGCTGGAGGCGGCGAAGCTGCTGCGCCGGCGGGCCACGGCCTGGCACTGGACCCGCCGGGAGCGGGCCTCGGACCTGACCGACATCCGGGGCGGGGGCGGCCGCCCGGTGCAGATCGTCGAGGCGGCCACCGGGCGCCTGCTGGGCACGGTCGACGAGTCCGCGGCCCACACCGCCGTCCACGACGGAGCCGTCCACCTCCACCAGGGCCGCACCTATCTGGTGAAGCACCTGGACCTGGAGGATTCGGTCGCGCTGGTCGAGGAGTCCAGCCCGCCCTTCTCGACCACCGCCCGCGACACCACCTCCATCTCCGTCCTGGAGACCGAGACCGAGATCCCCTGGGGCCCGGCCCGGCTCTGCTTCGGCTCGGTCGAGGTGACCAACCAGGTGGTCTCGTACCTGCGCCGCAAACTGATCACCGGCGAGGTGCTCGGCGAGGCCAAGCTGGACCTGCCGCCCCGCACCCTGCGCACCCGGGCCGTGTGGTGGACCGTGACCGAGGACCAGCTCGACGAGGCCCGGATCAACCCGGAGATCCTCGGCGGCGCCCTGCACGCCGCCGAGCACGCCTCCATCGGCCTGCTGCCGCTGTTCGCCACCTGCGACCGCTGGGACATCGGCGGGGTCTCCGTCCCGCTGCATCCCGACACCCTCCTCCCGACCGTGTTCGTCTACGACGGCCACCCCGGCGGCGCCGGCTTCGCGGAGCGCGCCTTCCACACGGCCCGCGCCTGGCTGACGGCGACCCGCGATGCGATCGCGGCCTGCGAATGCGAGGCGGGCTGCCCCTCCTGCATCCAGTCCCCCAAGTGCGGCAACGGCAACGACCCCCTCCACAAACGCGGCGCGATCCGCCTGCTCACCCGCCTCCTCGCGCAGGCCCCACCGCCCTGAGCCTCCGGCGTACAGACCCGGGAAGGCCCGCCCGGGCTCGTACGGGGCCGGTCCCCAGCTTCCTGAGCCCCCGGCGGTACAGACCCGGTACGGCCTGCCCGGACTCGTACGGGGCCGGTCCTCAGCTTCCTGAGCCCCCGGCGGTACAGGCCCGGGAAGGCCCGCCCGGACTCGTACGGGGGCCGATCCTCAGCCGGCGGCCGGCAGGGGCGGTCCCGCCCCGGCCGGCAGGGGCGGTCCCGCCCGGGCGCTGATCGTCGGGGCGAACGGGCCCGTCGCAGGGCGGGCCGCCACCTCGGCCACCTCGCCCTGGACGGTGCAGGCGGTCACGGCCGCGCTCTGGGCCCCGGCGACCCTGCGGGCCGCGGCGCAGGCGGCCTCCGGGCCGTGGGGCCAGGTCGCCGCGGCCGCGAGGGCCGCCAGATCGGCGGCCGCCGCCGCGCGGTGCCGGGCGACGACGGCCTGGCCGAGCAGCAGCACACCGCCGAACACCGCCCCCAGCACCGTGGCCACCAGCGCCGCCCACACCGTCGCGGAACCCCGGTCCCGGCTCATGGCGGCGGCCCCACGCTGTCCTCGGCCAGCGCCACCGCCTGCGCCCCGAGCCGCACCGGCAGCCCGCCCGGGCCCGGCGCCGGCGCCGCCACCCGGACGCGCCACAGGTCTCCCTCGCGCTCCACCCCGACCTCCGCCCCCGGCGGTGCGGCCGCCCGGGCCGCCGCCACCGCCACGCCCGGCGGCTCCGACCGGGCCGCCGCCCGGGCCCCGGCCCGGGCCGCGTCCACACACCGGATCTGCGCGGCCGCTGCCATCAGCGCCCACACCAGCAGGGCCGCGAACAGCACCAGCGCGGGGATCACCAGGGCGGCCTCCGCCGTCACATATCCCCGGTCGCCCGGTCGCCGGCGCTTTTCCTCAGAAGGGCACATCGAGTGCCTTTCCGATGGTCGACTGAAGTGCCGTGGAGACCACCTCGCTCGTCACCACCTTGTACAGAACGGCCGCGAATGCACACGCCGCGATCGTGCCCATGGCGTATTCGGAAGTGGACATCCCCGCGTCGTTCGCCCGACCGCTCAGCGCGGACCGCAGGCGCAACCAGATGATCCTCATGACGACCTCCCGTTGATTTCGTTCTCGACGTGATCTCAGTTGTGATTTCAGGCCCGGAGTTGAGGTCCGAGTTCATGCAGTGACTTCAGGTGCCCCTGAGGAGACCGGAGGCCATTCCGATCACCACCGGGGCCACTCCGACCGCGAGAAACGCGGGGAGGAAACACAGCCCCACCGGAGCGGTGACGAGCACCGCCGCCCGCTGGGCACGGGCTCCGGCCTGCCGGGCCCGGTCCTCCCGGAGGGCCGTCGCAAGGCGGGAGACCGGCTCCGCGGCCGGAGCCCCCGTCCGGGCGGCCCGCTCCAGGCATTCCGCGAGCGCCCGGGCACCCGGTATCTCCGCCAACCTCCCCCACGCATCCCCCGGTTCGCCGCCGAGCCGCAGCTCCGCCCCGGCCAGCGCCAGCCGCTCGCCCACCGGGCCGCCCAGCGACTCGCCCACCACCTCCGCGGCCTCCACCGGCGCCGCACCGGCCGCCAGGCAGGCGGCCAACAGATCGGCTGCGAACGGCAGCTGGCGCTCCACCTCCTGCGGATCCACCCCGGCCGGCGGCCGCGCCCGCCGCAGCCAGCGCCACACCCCGATCGCCACACCGCAGCCGGCCAGCACCCCCGGCAGCCCGCCGACCAGCACCCAGGCCGCCAGCAGCGCCCCGGCCGGGCCGGCCCATGCGGCCACCGCCGCCCGTATCGCGGACCCGAACACCGGTGCCCGCCGCCCCGGTTCCGCCGACAGCAGCGCGGCGATCCTGCGCCGGGCCGCCCGCGCCCGGAGCTGCGCCGCCACCGCCGAAGCCGTGCACAGCACCGCCGCCGCGACGCACAACGCCATCCCCAGCCTGTGGATCGCGAAGCCCCCCATCACCGCTCCCCCGCCCGTACGATCCGTCGGCACCACAGCAGCCCCAGCGCCTCCAGCACCCCGCCCGCCAGCAGGCAGCCCCACCCGACCGGGGTGTGCAGCAGCACGCGGAGCGGATCCGCCCCGAGCCCGGTGCCGATCAGCAGGCCGACCAGCGGCAGCAGGGCGAGCACCGCCGTCGTCGATCGGGCCCCCGCCAGCTGGGCCCGCAGCGACTCCTGCCGGTCCCGCTCGGCCCGCAACGCCCCCTCCAGCCGGTCCAGTCCGGCGGCGAGCCCCGCACCTCCGTCCACCGAGATCCGCCAGCAGGCGGCCATCCCGGCCAGCCCTTCCGCGCCGGGCTCCCGTGACGCCTGCCGCAACGCCGCCGGAACATCCCCGCCGAACGCCGCGGCGGCCAGCACCCCCGCCTCGGCGGCGCCCGGCCCACCGGGGCCCGCGACCGTCCGCCGCATCGCCGCCGTCAGCGCCTGCCCGGGCTGGGCGCCCGACCGGAGCTCGCCCACCGCGGCCCCGCACAGCGCGATCACCTCGGCGGCCCGTGCACCGCGCTCCCGCTCCCGCTGCCGGACCCGCAGCCACCGCCGCACCAGCGGCACCGCGGCCGCACCCAGCACCAGCGGGATCGCCGACCCGCCCAGCAGCGCGACCACGAGCCCGGCCCCGAGGCAGGACCACTCCCGCCACCGTGCGGCCCGTACCCGTACGGCGATCACCAGCCGCTCGCGGCGCAGCTGGCCTTGGGGCACCACGGGCCCGACCCCGGCCAGCACCACCCGGGCCCGCCGGGACACCCGGTCTCCCCCGGCCAGGGCCCAGGCGGCCGTCCCGGCGCACAGCACCCCGGCGAACAGCGGCACCGGCACCGCGGCCGCGCCGTTCACCGCGCACCCCGCAGCAGCGGACGCAGCCGCTCCCAGCCCCGCTCCCGCGCGAACCCCCTCGCGGACCAGCGCAGCGCCGGTACGGTGACCACCAGCCCGGCGGCATCCCGCTCCAGCACATGCACCTCGGCCACCCGGCGCCGCCCGGCCCGGTCCCGGACCAGATGGACCACCAAGGTCAGCGCGGCCGCCAACTGGCTGTGCAGGGCAGCCCGGTCGAGCCCGGCCGCCGTCCCCAGCGCCTCCAGCCGGGCCGGCACATGCGCGGCGGCATTCGCATGGACCGTGCCACAACCCCCTTCGTGGCCCGTGTTCAAAGCCGCCAGGAGATCGGCCACTTCGGCGCCCCGGACCTCGCCGACGACAAGCCGGTCCGGCCTCATCCGCAGCGCCTGCCGGACCAGATCCGCCAGGGTGACCAGGCCCGCCCCCTCCTGGTTGGCCGGTCGGCTCTCCAGGCGCACCACATGCGGATGGTCGGGCCGCAGCTCGGCCGAATCCTCCGCGAGGACGATCCGCTCGCCGGGGCCGACCAGCCCCAACAGGGCACTGAGCAGGGTGGTCTTCCCGAACCCCTGACTAAGACACCCCAGTGGTGCCAGACTTGGGCGATGAAGCCCATCCGGCCCACAGCTGGCCAGCTGATCCGCGCCGTCATCTACGTCCGCATCTCGCAGGACCGCACCGGCGCCCACCTCGGCGTCGACCGTCAGCGGGAAGACTGTGAGGCCCTCGCCGCGAGCAAGGGCTGGGACGTCGTCGAGACCTACGTCGACAACGACATCTCGGCCTACTCCGGCAAGCGGCGACCCAACTACCGACGCATGCTCGACGACCTCGAGCAGGGCGTGGCCACGGTCGTCGTCTCCTGGCACACCGACCGGCTGCACCGCTCCCCCACGGAGCTGGAGGAGTACATCGACATCAGCCAGCGCCGCGGCGTGGATACCCACACCGTGCAGGCTGGCGACCTCGACCTGTCGACCTCGTCGGGGCGCATGACCGCTCGTATCCATGGCGCTGTCGCCCGCCACGAGTCCGAGCACAAGGCAGAGCGCGTGTCGCGCGCCCGGCTCCAGAAGGCAAAGGCCGGAAAGTGGGGCGGGGGCATTAGGCCGTTCGGGTGGGGCATGCCCACCGGCGAGACGCGGAAGAAGGTCGACCGGGCGACGGGTGAGGAGATCGAGGTGCCCGTCCTCGACATGGACCAGCTCGTCCCCGAAGAAGCCGCAGCCATCGAGACCGGCATCGACATGATCCTGTCGGGCGGCACCATCAAGGGCTGGGTCCGGTGGCTCGCCGACAAGGGACTGACCACAACGCGCGGCAACCCGATCGGGCACACGGAAGGCCGCGAGATGCTGATGCGCGCACGGAACGCCGGCATCGCCATCTACAGGGGCGAGGAGATCGGGCCGGGCAGCTGGGCGGCGATCGTTCCGGAGGAGAAGCATCGCGCCGTCGTCGCCGTCCTCATGGACCCGAACCGGCGGACCACTCCTGGCGCTCAGCCGAAGTGGCTGGGATCCCTCCTGTACCGGTGCGGCCGCGGCGAGTGCACCGAGACCGTGTACGTGACCCAGTCGGGCGGCCGGCGGTACCCGAGCTACCGGTGCAAGACCGCGCATGGTGGCGGCCGCCAGGCGGCGAAGGTCGACGAGTACGTGCAGGACACGGTCATTGCCCGGCTGTCCCGGCCGGACGCTGCCGACCTGCTGCTGCCCGGCCCGTCGGACGTGAACGTCGCCGCTCTGCAGGTGGAGAGCGAGCAGATCCGCCGGCGCCTCACCGACCTGGCCGCCCTGTTCGGGTCGGGGCAGATCGACATGCAGCAGTTCACTGAGGGCTCGGACGTCGCCCGCGCTCAGCTGGATGGTGTTCAGCAACAGATGTCGCGGGCTGCAGTGAAGGACCCGCTGGTGAAGCTCGTCGGCGCGAAGGACGTGGGGAAGGCCTGGCACGCCCTGCCCTTGGAGGAGCAGCGCGGCGTCCTGCGCACGCTCGTCACCGTGACGCTGACGCCTCCGAGGCTCGGCCCGCTGCCCGACGGCGGGCGCTTCGATTACGACGCCGTCAAGTTCGACTGGAGGCGGGGCCCCGGAAGCACATAATCACGACCGGTGCTTTCCGCGACTGAAGAGAGACCTCTTCCGAGGCCGATCAGCAAGCGCCTCATATGCCGCGCTCAGATCCCTTTCAATCTCTGTCGTGTAGACCTTTTCGCGCCACGCCTTCAGCTCCGCCTCCCCGACCATTGCATCGCATAGCTCCTTGTACTTGCGGGAGATTTCCGACCACTTCAAATTGAGCTCGCCCTGCAGCTCGTCCAAGATTTCACGGGTCACATGCCCTCGCGCGCTCTGAAGGGCGCGCTTTGTTTCATACTCCCCTCGTTGCGCAGCGCGACTATCCCGCTCTTCCGTGACGCTCTTTCCCCACATACCCGTCGCAATTGTTTCGACCAGCACATGGTCGACCGGCAGCGTGTCGTCAGGCGAGGTCAACCGCTCAGCTAGACGGCGAGACAGCTCACTGCCCAGGAATTTGTTGGTAGCCCCACTTAGGTGCGCTTTAGTCGGCCACAACGTCGCGAGTAGGTGGTTGTAAAACGTGACTCTCCGCGACGCATCCTTCAGCGTCTCGAAGGGGTCTTCTGGGGATTCGCCTTCAATTGCCCCGAGCTCAAAAAACTCATCGCTGTCAGCAGTGGCTTCCGCCGCAGACGCACCGCCGAAGGGGTCGCCAAAGGTGAGGGTTGTAATGGCCGGGCCAAGGCGGTGCGCCTCGATCCAGACCGACTCCCCAAGTAGAACCTGCTCATCCGGTGGAAGTAGAGGCTGACTCCAGCCGCCAAGTCGTTTGACGATGGATGGCAGCAGGGCTAGCTCCTCGAATTTCAGGTCCCTGTTTCCGCCTTCCAGCGCGGCGACACTGCTCCTACCCCACGTCAGGCCGAAGTGCTTCGCTGCCTCCGCGACGTCGTCCTGGCGGAGGTCCTTCTCTGCGCGAAGCAGTCGCAGCCGCTCACCAACGATGGCCGCTAGTGGCCGTGGCTTGCCGTCCTTAGTCATGCCCTCACCGTAGGCGGCTTGCAGCGTTTGGCGCCAGACGCGAGGCATGGAGCGTCCAGATGCGAACGCTTGACATCCGCAACCCAACAGGGGGATCGTTTGCAGCGTCAGAAACCAAACTCTGGAGGACGGCAACTGATGCCAACTGATGAGCTGGTGCGGAGCGCGGGCGAGGTGGGCCGGTGTGATCACACGTGGGTCACCGTCGACGATCTGGCCGACGAGCTCCAGATCCCCAAGTCCACGATCTACGGCTGGAAGTGCCGTGGGTTGGGCCCCACATGGACCCGGGTCGGCAAGCACCTTCGCGCCCGTCGAGTCCACGTGGACGCATGGCTGGACAGCCTGAACGCCGACAACAGCGAAGCCGCCGCGGAGGCAACCGCAACGGCTTCGAGCGAGCACGTCACCCACACCGCGTAGCAGCAGAGATAGGGACACGCTCAATGACCATCATTGCAGACCAGCCGCAGGCCACCAAGACGGAGCCCGGCCAGCTGGGCGGTCCGCTTCTGGCCACCGTCCGGCAGGCCCTCACCGAGTCCGGCGCCGGTCAAGCCGTCATCGACGAGGCCGTGCTGGCCGTGGCGAGCGGCCAGGTTCACCAGGCCGCCGCGACGGCAGTGGAGGAGCAGGACACGCACGTCGTCCGCCCCTTCTTCGACTGCCTCAGCCTCGTCATCAACCACATCGTCACCGGCGCGCCGCTGACCTTGGCTCGCGAAGCGGCCGAAGCCCTCGCCGCCACACCGCCCGCACAGGCCGGCCACCACCCCTGGTGCCACGTCGACAAGTGCATCCCCCACCGCTACGAAGACGGCGCCGTACTCACCGAGCACCGCGGCCCCGCGTACACCGCCGAGCTCACCGACGGGCACGAGGTGCTGCGCCTGCGCGCCGAACTCGGCAGCGACGAGAACCTCATCGACTACAAGGCCAGCGCCTTCATCTGGGCTGGCGACAACGACGGCCTGTCCTTCGACCAGGACACCCTCGGCCGCGCCATCGACAGCCTCGACACGTTCCTCGACGGGCTCCGGCACCTGCACCGCGTCATGAACCAGCCCCGCACGCCGAAGACGGAGGAGCAGGCGTGACCGCCACCGACTGCACACTCAGCATTCAGGCCCAATCGGCGCTGACCCCCAAGGTCATCCGCGCGCTGGTGAACATCGCCGAGGCCAAGCAGGACGCCGAGCCGGCCGTTGCCCGCTTCCTCGACGGCCTCGCGCACCTGGTCGTCCAGAGCGGCGACCCTGACACCGTCTTCGACTTCACCCTCGCCGTCCTCGACCGCAACGAGGACGGGCAGTGACCGGCACCCAGACGGCTCCGGCCGCCGCCGACCGCCCGGTCCGAGACCCGGACCCGGACCGCAACGCCGCCTACTGGGCGCGCATCGACGCCATCGCCGCGGCCGCCCCTCCGCTCACAGACATCCAGCGCGCGCGACTGCGCGGCATCTTCCAGCAGGCCAATCGCCAGGAGGCAGCAGCATGACGACGCACCCGGGCGACTGGCCCGTCACACAGCCCGTCGACCTCGACGCGCTGCAGGACGGCTACACCGCCGACGAGATCGAGCTGCGGCAGCGGGTGAACGCCCAGCGAGCCCGCATCGAGATCACCCTCAACTCGGTGCGGGCCGACCTCGAGGAGCAGCCCAGCCCGGCCTGCGTCCGCGCGGCCGCCCGCCGCTGGCACGACGCCATCACCGCCATGACCGACGACGTCAGCGCCGCGCTCCTGCGGAATAGCGCCTGACGGTACGGGCGGGCGTACCCGGTGCGCCCGCCCTTCACGGACCCCAACCCAGCTCGGAGAGAAGAGCACGTTCGTGAACGTCGGCATCAAGATCCCCCCGGCTCCGCTGGATGCCGCCCTGGCCTACGCCTCCATCGGCGTCAAGGTCTTCCGCGTCCGGCGCGACAAGGCGCCCTACGCCAACTGTTCCCGCTGCGACATCAAGAGCAGCGCCTACATCAAGCACCGTCCCGAGGACTGTCAGTGCGGGGTGCCGACCTGTCACGGCTTCTGGTCGGCGACCACCGACGCGGACCTGATCCGCCGCTGGTGGACCGAGGAGCCCGACGCCAACATCGGCGCCCCCTGCAAGCTGAACGGCTGGGCAGTCCTCGACATCGACCCCCGGCACGGCGGCCACCTGTCCCTCCGCGGCATTGAGCAGCGCGTAGGCGTCCTGCCCGGCACGGCCATGCAGATCACCGGCGGCGACGGCCTCCACATCCTGTACCTGTCCCCCGGCTTCGACCTCCCCGGCGAGCCCTTCCCCGGGGTGGAGTTCAAGCACAACAACTACATCGTGCTGGCGCCCTCCCTCCACTCCTCCGGCGCCCGGTACCGCTGGTACGGCGACGGCCGCTTCTACCTGCCGACGGTCGCCTGGCCGAGCGCCCTGCTCCCCCGGAAGGAGCGCCCGCAGATCCCCGGCCAGGCCCGCCGACAGCCGTCCCTGTCCGGCATCCGCCGACCGGGCAAGCACTGGACCGTCGAGAACCTCGTGCAGCACGTCATGGACTCGGCCGACGGCAACCGCAACAGGAGCCTGTACTTCGCCGCTTGCCGCGCCCAGGAGACCGCGGCCCAGGGGTTCCTCGACCTGTACGAGGCCGAGACCGCGCTCATGTCGGCCGGGTGCTCGGTCGGCCTGGACGAGCGGGAAGTGCTCGCCACCATCCAGAGCGCCGGCCGCCGTCCGTCCGACAAGACTCGGGCGGCGGCGTGACGGCCACCGACTTCGACGAAGCCGCGGCCCGGTTCTGGGGCGAGGAGGAACCGCCGTCCGAGGCGCCGGCGGATCAGCCCGAGCCGACCGCGGCCCGCCGACTGATCCTCACTCCGGCGTCCACCATCCGCATCAAGCCCGTCCGCTGGCTCTGGGACACGACCCCGGCCGAGGCCCCGCCTACCTCTCACGGCCGCATCCCGCTCAACTCCCTCGGCATCGCTGCCGGGGGGCCGGGCCTGGGCAAGTCACAGTTCGCTGGCTGGGTGACCGCCCGGATCACTACGGGCACCCTCCCGGGCGAGCTGTACGGCAAGCCCCGCGGCGTGATCTACGCGGCCACCGAGGACTCGTGGTCGTACACCATCGCGCCCCGGCTGGTCGCGGCCGGCGCGGACATGGACCGCGTCTTCCGTGTCGACGTGGCCGACGACGAGGAGCTGCACGCGCGGCTCACCTTGCCCAAGGACATCTCGCTCATGGGGAAGGCGGCTGAGGAGTACAGCGTCGCGCTGCTGGTCGCCGACCCGCTGCTGTCGATGATCGACAGCAGCATCAACGACTACCGGGCAGCCGAGGTCCGGTCTGCGCTGGAGCCCCTGGTGGCGGCGGCAGACCGGTACGGCTTCACGATCCTCGGTCTCGCGCACTTCACGAAGGCTGGTGGCTCGGATCCCCTGAGCAGGGTTGCGGGCTCCGGCGCATTCGGACAGATGATCCGGTCCCTGATCGCCTTCGCCAAGCAGGAAGGCGAGGACGGCACCGAGGAGTTCGTCATGAGCCTCGAGAAGAACAACCTCGGCCGGCTCGGCCTCCCGTCCCACGCCTACACGATCCAGCCGGTGACCGTCGACACCGACGAGGGGCCGTCCTACGTCTCCCGGTTCGTACTGGGGCCGGAGTCGACGACGTCCGTGCGGGAGGTCATGCGGGCCGAGACCACGGGCGAAACCAACGGGTCCTCAAACGAGGTCGTCGAGTGGCTGCAGGGCTACCTCACCGACCTGGGCGGCTCCGACGAGGCGCGGGAGATCAAGAAGGCGGCTCGCGCCCAGACCTTCAGCGACTCCTCGGTCGACCGGGCCAAGAAGAAGCTGGCCATCCGGTCGCGGCAGCAGGGGTTCGGGAAGGAGCGGACCTCGCACTGGTTCCTGCCCTCCGCGTGGGTCGACGAGGGCGATCCCGCCAGCTCACCACACACGCCCTGACGTACATGGTGCCGTTGGTGAGATTGGGCCTGACCTGCGACGTCTCACGCACGTGGGGCTGACGAGATTGACGAGATTGGTGACGAACATGGGCTCCCCAATCTCACCAATCTCGTCACCCCGATCCCCAATCTCGTCACCATCTTCGTCACCCGAAAACCCCTGGTCACCCCCATTCTCACCAATCTTTTCAATCAACTTTGTGTGTAGGGAGAGGGACATGTCCGAGACCGAGCACTTCATGTACCGCTTCGCCGTCGCCGCTGCCGCAGTGGCGTCCGACTACGGCGACACCCGGGTCCGCGGCTACCTGACCGAGCACCCGGACCACGTCGCTGCCCGCCTCGACGAGATCGACAGCATCGTCAAGGCCGTCCGCCAGGCCGTCGAGCAGGAACGGGCCGAGGGCAAGTGGGCCGGGCTGGTTGCCGCGCCCGCCGGCGCCGCGCTGTCCGAGCTGATCGAGCACGCCGTCGAGTTCGAGACCCACAGCTGCGACTGCCCGTTCTGCCTCCGCGGCGGCCGCGACACCGACAGGGTCGTCCTCGACGAGCTCGACCGGATCGAGGCACTGCCCACCGTGCAGGCCGACGACGGCCGCGCGAACACCTTCCCGGTCGGCGTCCGCTGGACCGCACGCATGATCCGTGAGGCCATCGACCGCGGATCTCCCGCCGAGTCGATCGGCGTGCGAGTCAGCCCGCCGCCGCTCCGGCTCCTGCCGTGAACGTCGACGACGTCATAGCCGAGCGGATCGCGGCCGCCCGGGCCCGCGCCGAGCTCGCCAAGAAGCAGCGCGCCGCCCGTGCCGCCGCCCGCAAACGCGGCGTCGCCATCCGCAATGCCGCCAAGCTGCGCACCGCCAACTACCGCCGGTACGCCACCCCAGAGAGGGAGACCCCATGACTACGACACAACAGCTCCTGGTCCTCGTCGACGACCCGGCGAACCCCATGTCCGCCCTGGCCTATCGGCGCCTCCTCGATCGCGCCACCGAGGCCTACGGCATCGCCCACCACTACGCCACACAGGGAGCCGTCGACGAGGAAGTCGCGCACCGAGAAGCTCTGGCGGCGACGCTGGCAGCCGTCGGCCCCGGATACGCCGCGGCTGCCATTTGCGGCATCAGCGAACGACTTGCGTCCACCTTGCCCGAGACGGCGATGCACTCCCTCGGCGCCTGGGCCGCCGAGGTTGACCTCGAGGTAGTCGAAGACATCACCGGGGCCAACGGCACCTGACCGACATCCCCCAAAGCGACAGCCTCACCACCGAACCCGAAGGAGTCCGCCATGGCAGGCGAGACCGTTATCACCATCGTCGGCAACCTCGTCGACGACCCCGAGCTCCGCTTCACCCCCGCCGGCGCCGCCGTCTGCAAGTTCCGCGTCGCCTCGACCCCCCGCGTCTTCAACAAGACCACCAACGAGTGGGAGGACGGCGACAGCCTGTTCCTCACCTGCTCCGTCTGGCGCCAGGCCGCTGAGAACGCTGCCGCCACCCTCGCCCGCGGCATGCGCGTGATCGTCCAGGGCCGCCTGAAGCAGCGCTCCTACGAGGACCGCGAGCAGGTGAAGCGGACCGTGTACGAGCTCGACGCCGACGAGGTCGGCCCGTCGCTCCTTCGAGCCAGCGCCGTCGTCACGAAGAACACCGCGGGTGGCCAGCCGTCGGCCGCACCTGCCGCCGACGGCTGGGCGGGAGCTCGGCCCACGCAGCAGGGCGGCGGCTGGGGAAGTCAGCAGGCGCCCGCCCAGCCGTCGGCGCCCCCAGCCGCGGCGCCGGCCGGGGGCGCCTCCGACGAACCGCCCTTCTAGCCCGAGACGACCAGGACGAGAGGTAACGCCAATGACCGCTTCCGAAGTGGGCTGGCTCCTCACCGGCGCACAGCTCGGCGTCATGCTCTGCGTGATCGCGTTGGCCGTCAGCACCACGCGGCAAAATTGCCGCACCAAGGCATACGCGGAGGCGACCGCCACCCGGGCTCTGAAGTACAGAGCGACCGACGGATGGCGCGGCATCCTCGTAGGCGGGGAGACGCCGTGACCGACTGCCTGCTGTGCGAACAGCCCGACGACACCGGCGGCTACCTCTGCCCAGGCTGCACGAAAGCCACCGTCGGACGGCTGACCTCCCTGCCGGGCCTGTACGACGAGCTGCTGCCGTTCCTCACCCCGGGGAGCGGCGGCAGCACCGTCCGCCGCCCGTCCGCCGTTTCGGCCCCGCTGCCCGTCTCCGAGGTGGTGCTCAGCCTCCGCGGGCCCGGCGGCGTGGTGGGCGTGGTCGAGGACTGGCTGGCTGCGGTCCGCGACGCACGCTGCATGCAGCCGGTGACGCCGGTCGGGTCGGTGGAGTCCCGGCTGCGCGCCGCCGTCGACGGACTGTCCGCGAACATGCCCTGGATCGCGGTGTCCTGGCCGGACGCCGGCACCTTCGCCGAGGAGATACGCGACCTCGAGCGCGGCATCACCTCCGTCGTCGACCCTGCCGACCGCAGCGAGCGCGGCACCCGCGTCGGCACCTGCCCGGCGGTCGACGACGGCGGCGTGATCTGCGGGGCCGTACTGCGCTACCAGCCCGGCGCCAAGCTGGTCGTCTGCTCCTGGTGCGGGTGCGCGTTCCCACCGGCCACCTGGCAGGGCCTCCGCGCATTCATCGAGCACGACGAACAGGAGGCGGGGCAATGGCAGAGCGCATCGTGACGTGCCGGATGACGGACCGGTGGGGCCACCGCTGCACCGGCGAGGCCATCGACCCGGACGGCGAGGCCCTGATCTGCATTCGCCACTACGGGGCCGCCATTCGGACAGTGCGCGAAGCTCAGGCCAACGCTCCTAAGCAGCACAACAGTTGAGCGCCATCACCTTGCGATCTAACCCTGGGTTGGATACGCTATGCGCGATGGAAGCGAAGCCCTGGCGGGACCGCGTCCGACAGGAAGACGAGCTGGTGGAACAGCTCCAATTCCAGGTGTCGCAAGCCGCCAAACGCAGAGCAGAAGCCCTACTCGAAGGCGTGGCCGAACTCGGATCCGTAGCCGAAGTGGCTCGGACGCTGGGCAAGAGCTGGAACGCCATCGACAAGGCGATCAAGAAGAACGGGCCAAGTGGAACGGGCCCCGACACAACCGAATAGAGCGGGAGCCGGACGACAGCTCTTCCAGGTGGTGGAACACCCGGAAGGCGCGCGCGTCGCCCGACCCCCTAACCCAGCACGTCCTGACCTAACCAGGAGGACTCGGCTATGCCGAAGCTTACGACGCGTGCTCACCAGCCCGCCCCCGCCCCCATGCCCAGCAGGCGTCTGACCGCCGCCGGCACCCACCACCCGGGCGACAGCGACCCGAACCCCGACGAAGCCCCCCGCCGCGTCCGCGCCACCCAGTCCGGCGGTGCCCGATGAGCGAGATCATCGCCACCCCCACCGAGGACTGCCGCGAGCTCCTCGTCGCCATTGCCGACTATCTGGCCCGCGCCCGACCCACCCACGCCATGTGGGAGGCCTCCCGACTCCTCCTCGCCCGCCAGTTCGCCGTCGCCCGCTTCGGCGACGACATGGCGCTCGTCGACGAGGCCGAGCAGCAGATCCTCGGCTGGGCCCCCCAGGTCCGGGCCGGAGTCACCCGCGACGAGTACGCCGCCCAGCTGCGCCTCGCCGCCCAGGGGGTGACCGCGTGACCAGCCCCCGCACCATCACGGTGCCCACCATCGACCACGGGCTGCTCACCCTCACCTGCCCGGCATGGTGCGCCGGCCATGACACCCGCCTGCCTCAGTACCAGGCCGACCTCAGCCACACCGGGCCCGAGCACGCCTTCCGCTTCGACGGCGACCAACTGTTCAAGGCGATGCTCACCCAGTACCCCTTCGGCAGCGGCAGCCGCGAGACCGGCCTGTACGTCGAGGAAGCCGGCTTCGCCCGCACCCTCGACCCTGCCGGACTCCGGCAGCTCGCCGCCACCCTCACCGTTCACGCCGTGCACCTGCGGACCCTCGCCGGCCAGCTCGACGCCCTCCTTCACGGAGGTGAGCGATGACCAGCCCGGCCGAGGTAGCCACCCGGCGCGCCAGGGTGCGCCAGCTGGCGCAGAGTGGCGCATCCTCCCGGCAGATCGCCGACGAGCTCGGCGTCTCCAAGGACACCGTGCTCCGCGACCTGCGCCAGTCGGATGCGCCAGTCGAAGCGCCACCTGAGACACCGGCGCAGCGCCGCGCCGCCCGGCTGGCGCAAGCCGAGGAAGCGGTGCGCCAGGCAAGCGCCGCAGTTCAGGCCGTCATCGAGGCCCGGCCCAGCCACACCATCACCGACGACGAGACCGCCCGGCGCTGGTGTGGCGCACTCCGCAACGCGGCTGACGCACTCGCGGCGCAGGCCGACGCATTCGCCGAGTACTACCCGTGCGCCACCGCCTGAGCCAGGCATGCGCCACCCCATCCACCGATGCGCCACAGGGCGGACATCCATGATCACTTACCACGGGCTCGGCTACTGGGGACTGCTCACCGTCCCCGCCGCCCTCGCCCTCCTGCGCCTCCTGCCCACCGGCAGCCGCGCCCACAAGCTCCTCGCCCGTCTGATCCTCGGCGCCCTCGCGCTCGCCACCGCCATCGTCGCCCTCTCGTACTGAAGGACCCACACGTGAAGACGCACCTGCTCGCCGCCATCGACACCGCCGGCGCACACACCATGGCCGCCCCCAACGCGCCCGCCGGACAGAGCGGCTCCGTGCCCATCTCCGTCCTCCTCGTCATCGTCCTCGCCGGCTGGGCCTGGCAGATGCACAAGCACGGCAAGGACACCAAGAAGCTCCACCTCCTCCCCGGCTTCGTCTGCCTCGGCCTCGGCCTGTCCCTCTCCGGCACCCAAGTCGGCACGATGGTCGCTGGCCTCTTCGGCAGCGTCGGCGGAATGCTCGCCACCTTCGTCGGCAACGCCTGACGTGATCGGGCCCGAGGACGACACCCTCGACCTCACGGACGACCTCGCGTCACTCCGTGAGGCGCCGGGGCCGCCCTGCCCGTGCTGGTTCCACCGGCGGGCCGACCACGCCCAGCAACTCACCGACGGCGGCCGGGCCATCGCCCGAGAGCTCGGCCGCCGCCTGGCCGGCGACACCATCGGCAGCCTCGCCCTCCGCTATGGGGCGACGGCCTACGCCCTGGGCCACGCCGGCCACGCGCTCTCGGAACTCCCCTTCGCCGGACCGGCCGCCGCGGCCGCCCTGACCGTCGCCGCCTGGCGCGCAGGGCGGCCCGTCCCGCCCGACCTCGAAGAGCTCCAAGCCGACTTCCTCGACGGGCTTCTCGACCTCATAGGGGACCGGCCCGGCATCCACCTCCGGGAGCTGTACGGCGCCATCCGCTCCAATCCGGCGGGCCAGCACCTCGACGACGCTCGGATCCGCGCGCTCCTCGTGCACTGCGGAGTGCCCATCCAGAAGATCCGCATCGGCACCGTCACGGGCCTGTCCGGCATCAAGGCCACCGACATCGAAGCCCTACTCCCCTGCGAAACCCCGTCAACCCCTTCCGAAGATGTAGACGCAGGTCAGCGCCCTCCGGAAGGGGCCGTAGACCGCCCGTAGAACGGGCCGTAGACCACCAGGACAAGCCGATGCGACGCCACATCCACGCCCTCATCCACAGGCTGGGGATCGCCCACACGACCGTCTACTGCGAGATATGCGGCTGGTGGTACCCGCCGCACAGCCACTGAGAACACACGCCCTTCCGCCGCCGAAAGCGATCACTCAGGATGAGCAGTGCAGGGTGCACTCGGGCACCCGCAAGCCGGAGGAGCCGCGGTGACGAACGACCTTGAAACAGACGAAGACCGCCCCGAGATGGTCAAGCTGGAACAGCTCAAAGACGAGTACCGGCAAGCCAACAAAAACCACGACTGGTTCCGCGAGAACCTCGAAGAAGAAGTGGCCACAGGCCGCTACTCCGAGGAAGAGGCAGACGAGATGAGCGTGCGCCTCGAGGAGAGCGGACGCGAGCGGCTCGCCGAAATCCAGGGTCGGATCGAGGCTCACTGCCGTACCTACGGATTGCGCCTCTGAGCCACACTGGAGCCATGCCCGAGCCGCTCCTCGTCGACCCCTACGCCGCCCACGCCGCCACAGGAATCCGACCCGGCACCATCCGCGTCTGGCTCCACCGCGGACACCTCACCCACCACGGCCACGACAAGGCCGGCCGAACCCTCGTCGATCTCAACGAACTCCAGGCCCGCCTAATGCCTCAGGCCGCTTGACCAGCATTAGCCAGAGGTGTAACAGTGAGGGCACATCTGGCGTGCCCGGATAAAGACCTCAGAGAGCCCCGCCACCGTGCGGGGCTCTCGCACGTCACAGGTGAGTCACGACCACACCGCGGAAGCCACCGCGCAGCGAGGCTGTCCCGATGCGCACACACCACGCCATCACCCTGCTCGCCGCAGCCGGCCTCCTCGCCCTCACCGGCTGCTCCACCGTGACCAGCGAACCCAAGCCCGACGCGAAGCCCACCGCCTCCACGCCCACTTCCCAGCAGAGCATTGCCCCCGAGGCGCTCAACTCCGCGGCCGCCGCAGCCGGCATCCCGCCCAGCCCGGCCCCCGAGCAGCGCGCCATCTACCTCGCCGCGCTCAACAAGATCGACCCTGAGATCGTCAACGGCAAGGATGACAAGGCGATCAGCCGCGGCCTGAGCCAGTGCCAGTCCATGAAGGACGAGAAGGACCCGACCAAGCGGGTCGAGTCCACGAACCGACGCTTCATCGGCCCCAACCACCCGGACGGCTTCGGCCCCACCAAGGCCGCGTTCATCCTCGCCGCCGTACAGACCAACCTCTGCCCCACCTACTGACGGGGCCACCAGACCATCCGGTGCGGATGGGCGTGGGTGCAGCCGCCCGGGACGAGGGCCCCGGGCGGCAACCTGCCAACGGAGGAGGCGAGCCATGGCCAAGCGCCGTGACCTCACCACCTACGCCTACCGCAAGCAACGCGCCCGCCTCCTCGCCGAGTCCGACGTCTGCCACATCTGCGGCCACGCAGGCGCCGACGTCATCGACCACCTCACACCGGTGAGCCGAGGCGGCGACCCCCTCGACCCCGACAACCAGGCGCCGGCCCACGGGGTGAAGCGCTGCCCGACCTGCGGGCGGAACTGCAACGGGGAGCGGAGCAACAAGCCGCTGACCAGCGGGCTCAAGACCTCACGAGACTGGTACGCGTAGCAATATCGCAAGTCTCTGACCTGCATGAACGCGATGATCACAAAGCCGCAGGTCAGGAGCTCGCCCGATTTTTTGGGAAGATCATCTTCCCAGCCCCGCGCCCAGCTTTTATTTTTCTCTCCCCGGTCCGGATGCCACCGGGACGATCTTGGAGGTGCGCCCGTGGGCCCCGTCGAGACAACCGTCCGCGACGATGTCGAGCTGCTCGGCGACCTCAACGGCGTTGAGCCGTCCCTGGCCGAAGTCGCCTACACGCTGGCCCACTCCATTGACGTGCTGGCCTCTGGCGAGTGCGACACCTGCGGCTCGTCGGTGCCGACCGGGGACACCGGCAAGACCCTGCCCCAGTTGACCCGCGAGCTTCGGCAGACCCTGGCTCAGCTGCTGGAGGGACGGGCCGCCGATGACGACGAGGACGAGCTCGGAGACCTGGCGTCCCCCGTCTGAGCTCGCCGAGCAGCTGCGCGAGCTGTACGGGCTGGACTGCCCGCCGCTGTGGGGCACGCCCCGCCGCCCGGAGTGGCCGAGCCTGGGCCCCCAAGCCTGCAAGGTGATGCGGGCGCTCGGATTCGAACCCATGCCATGGCAGCGGTACGTCCTGGACGTCGGCCTGGAAATCAACCCCGAGACCGGGCTGTTCGCGCACCGCGAGGTCGGCCTGTCCGTGCCGCGGCAGCAGGGCAAGACGCAGCAGATCCTCGCGCTGATGACGCACCGCATCGCGGCGTGGCAGCGGCAGAACGTGGTGTACGCAGCGCAGACGAGATCGATGGCCAGGCAGCGCTGGGAAGACGAGTTCCTCGTCACGATGGAGGGCTCGTCGCTGGCGCCCCGGATCCGGCCGCGGAAGAGCAACGGGAACGAGGCGATCATCTGGACGCGCACGCGCTCGAAGTTGGGCATCACCTCGAACACTGAGAAGGCCGGACACGGTCCGGCTCTCGACCTCGGCGTGATCGATGAGGCGTTCGCCCACGAGGACGACCGGCTGGAGCAAGCGTTCTCCCCCGCCATGCTCACCCGGCCGATGGCGCAGCTCTGGTGGGCGTCCGCCGGCGGCACCGAGAAGTCGGTGTGGCTGAACAAGAAGCGCGCCGCCGGCCGCGAGCTCATCGAGTCCCTGTGGGACGGCGGCCCCCGGCCGTCCGTCGCCTACTTCGAGTGGTTCGCTCCGGATGACATGCCGCGCGACGATCCAGCCACGTGGGCGGCGACCCTGCCCGCGCTCGGCTACACCGTCACTGAGGCGGTCATCCGCTCAGAGCTGGAGAAGTTGGACCCGGGCGAGTTCGACCGGGCCTACCTCAACCGGACCCGGAAGGCTGCGCCGCCGAGCGACCCGAACGTGCCCAAAGCTGCGTGGCCTGGGCTGGCCGATGAGCGGTCCCGGCCCGGCAGCGAACTGGCCCTGGCCGTCGAGGTGTCACAAGACCGGACCACGTCCACGATCGCACTGGCCGGGCTCCGGCCGGACGGCCTGGTGCACCTCGAGGTCATCGACCGCCGGGCCGGTACGGACTGGGTGGTTCCTGCGCTCGTCCGGCTGCGGCAGCTGCACGATCCGGTGGCCGTGGCGATCTCGGCGTCCGGGTCCCCGTCCTCGTCGCTGATCGATGACCTGGTGGCCGCCGGCATCCGGGCGCCCGAGGGTGACGAGAAGGAACACCCGCTCCCGGGCCACCTGGTGGTGATGCGGACCGGCGACATGGTGGAGGCGTCCGGGCAGATGGCGGACGCGATGACGCAGGGCACGGTGCGGCACATCAATCAGGCACCGCTGACTGCTGCGGTGTCCGGGGCGATGACCCGGCCGGTCGGTGATGCATGGGTCCTGGATCGGCGTAAGTCGCTGTCAGATGTGTCGCCGCTCGTAGCTGCGGTGCAGGCGCGGTGGGCGCTGCTCACCCGCGGGCCGCTGGTCCGCGACGACTACGACGTACTCAGCTCGGTGCTGTGAGGAGGGGGATCTGATGGGCCCGACTCTCGGCCCCGATGGGGTGTGGTACCCGGGCGGCGCCCCGCCGTCCGAGCCTGGCGGCTGGCGCCGCATGGGGCGCGTTCTGGCCGCGCCGTTCCGCTGGATGGGCGGTGTCAGCAAGCGGGCAATCACCTCGCTGCCCTGGCTCAGCGGGGGCGGCGCATCGGCGCAATCCACCGCGGCGGCCCGCGCGCTCCAGCTGATCCCGCTGTTCGCCTGCGTGCGGATCCTCGCCGACTCGATCGCCTCCCTGCCGGTGCAGACGTACCGGAAGAACGGCGCCTCGCGGGAGGTGCTGACGTTCGTGCCGTCGCTGCTGTTCGCGCCGGCCGCCCGCGACAACCTCTTCGAGTGGATCCACAAGTGCGTGGTGTCGCTCGCCCTGCGTGGCAACGCATACGGGCTGATCACGCAGCGGGACGACTTCGGATTTCCCACGATGATCGAGTGGCTGAGCCCCGACGACGTGTGGGTCGACGAGTCCCGGCCGACACTGCCGATCTTCTACTGGAAGGGCGTCGAGGTACCGCGCGAGCAGATCGTCCACATCCCGTGGGTAGTCATGCCCGGCAAGGTCGTCGGGCTGTCCCCCGTGGCGTACTTCGCTCACACCATCGGCGTGGGCCTCTCCGCCACCGAGTACGGCCTCAGCTGGTTCGACAATGGGGGCACCCCGCCGAGCGTGCTGAAGAACTCGGCGAAGACCATCACGCCGGACGAGTCTGCGGAAATCAGTGACCGGCTGTCCGCACGAGTCCGCGCCCGCAAGCCTCTGGTGCTCGGCAGTGACTGGGACTTCGAGGCGCTGAAAGTTAGCCCCGAGGAGTCGCAGTTCATCGAGACGATGCGGCTCAATGCGTCGCAGATCGCCGCGATCTACGGCGTCCCCCCTGAGATGGTGGGCGGCGACTCCGGCGGCTCGATGACATACGCCAACGTCGAGCAGAACGCGATCAACTTCGTCGGCTTCACCCTGCGGCCGTGGCTCGCCCGGCTGGAAGCCAAGCTGTCCGCACTCATGCCGGGCAAGGAGTTCGTCCGCTTCAACGTGGACGCGATGATCCGCGTCGACCTGACGACCCGCTACCAGGCCCACTCCGTTGCGCTGCGGGACGGCTGGCGCAACCGCGATGAAGTCCGTGCGATCGAGGACCTGTCGCCGCTGCCACCTGGGCAGCACGGCGACACCTATATGCCCGTGGCGCTCCTGGCCGCGGCCGAATCCCAGCCCGACGAAGAGCCGGCGGGCGGCAACCCATCTGAGTGAGGAGGCCCCGGTGACCGACACCGAGCGGCGCTTTACCAAGGTGCCCGTCGAGCTGCGGGCCCAGGCAGACCGGAAGACCATCGGCGGGTACGCGGCCGTCTTCAACCGGCAGAGCAGCAACCTTGGCGGGTTCGTCGAGGTCGTCGACCCGGCCGCGTTCAATGCGTCCCGCGGCGACGGCTGGCCGGACGTCATCGCGCGCTACAACCACGACGACAACATGCTGCTCGGTTCCACCGGGTCCGGCACACTGCGGATCATGGTGGACGGGACCGGCCTCGATTACGAGGTGGACCCGCCGAAGGCGCGCGCGGACATCCTCGAACTCGTCCAGCGCGGCGACGTCCGCAAGTCGAGCTTCGCGTTCCGCACGATCGAGGACGAGTGGGGCACCACTGACCAGGGGTTCCCGATGCGGACCCTGCTCCGCGTGCAGCTCGTCGATGTGGCCCCGGTCAACACGCCCGCGTATCCCGACAGCACGGCGGGCCTGCGCTCGCTGGCACGGCACATGGACGCGGACTTCGAGGAAGTGCGCAAGCTCGCCGAGCAGGACGAGCTCCGCAAGTTCTTCGTCCGCACAGACCCCACCACGGGCAAGCCCAAGGTGCAGGAGAAGGCCAGCTACGGCGCGGCCGCCCGCATGGCGCTCCTCGCTCGGAAGACCGACCCCTACGCCTGAGCGTGGGACGCAGCAAGCACAAGGTACGCCCGCCTAGCGGCGGGGGCCCGGCATCCCGCCGGGCCTGCCGATTGGAGACCCCGTCGGCACGTGCAGCACGGAGCAGTGATCAGACGACCGCCGATTGCAGCACGCGTCGGCCGCAGGCACCAGACCTTGGTGCGGGGCGTCGTGGGCTCCCGTCCAGCTACATCCCGACGGGAGCATTTCCATGTCCGAAGTTGCCAAGAAGCTGCGCGAGCGCCGGGCCAACGTGTGGGAGCAGGCCAAGGAACTGGCCGACCGCGCGTCCGACGAGAACCGCGCGTTCTCCGGCGAGGAAGAGAAGTCCTGGGTCGCACTGAACAGTGAGCTCGACGCGCTCGACGTGCGGATCAAGGCCGTGCTCGACGGTGAGCAGCGGGCCAAGGACGCCGAGGACGCCATGAGCCAGCTGCGCGGTGAGCCGCGCAGGCAGGGAGGCGCCAGCGGTCAGGGCGGACCGGAGGGCGGCGACGTCGCGCTCCGGAACTTCCTGCGCGGGGAAGGTCCGCGCGCCATCGACGTCAACCCGAGCGGGCCGGTCAACTTCCGTGACCTGTCCAAGCTGTCGTCCGGCGCCGGCGGAGCGACCGTGCCGACGTCGTTCTACGACCGGCTCGTCGCCCACCTCATCGAGTCCTCGGCGATCCTCCAGGCCGGTGCCACCGTCCTGAACACCACAAGCGGCGAGGTCATCCAGATCCCGAAGACCACCGCGCACAGCTCGGCGGCGATCGTCACCGAGGCCGGATCCATCGGCGAGTCCGACCCAGCGTTCGGCCAGGTCTCCCTCGGGGCATTCAAGTACGGCACCCTCATCCAGGTGTCCCGCGAGCTCCTCACCGACACCGGTGTGGACCTGGAGGGATACCTCGCGATGCAGGCCGGCCGCGCGCTGGGCAACGCGTTCGGCGCACACGCCATCACCGGCGACGGATCGTCCAAGCCCCGCGGCATCCTCACCGATGCCTCGGCCGGTGCGACCGGTCCGAACGCGGCAACCCCCGTGGGCGGCTTCGGAGTGCAGGCTACGGCGGGCCAGGGCGCGGACCTGCTCATCACCCTGTTCCACTCGGTGATCTCCCCCTACCGCATGTCCGGATCCTGCCGGTGGCTGATGGCCGACAGCACTGCGGGCGCGGTTCGGAAGATCAAGACGTCCGAGGGTCAGTACATCTGGCAGCCGTCCGTCATCGCCGGGCAGCCGGACACCATCCTCGGCAAGCCGGTCCTCACCGACCCCAACATGCCGGCCATCGCCGCCTCGGCGGAGTCCGTGGCGTTCGGCGACTTCTCGCAGTACTTCGTCCGCCTCGCGGGCGGCATCCGCTTCGAGCGGTCCGACGAGTTCGCCTTCGGCAATGACCTCGTCACCTTCCGGGCGCTGATGCGTGCGGACGCCGCGCTCGTCGACCTGACGGGCGCCATCAAGACCTTCACCGGCGGCACCGCCTAAGAGCCCGCGGCAGGGCAGCCCCCACCGTCCCCGGGGGCTGCCCTGCCCCGGATAGGAGACCCTCCATGTCCACGTACAACCAGACCCTGTTCAAGCGCTCGCTGTCGCCGGCGCTTCGTACCGACGGCACTGCGAGTGGCGTGGCCGTCGACCGGGCCGTCAACGGCGGCATGCAGGACGCCGTCGTCCTGGTGTCGACCGGCACCATCACCGATGGCTCTCACGTCTTCGCCATCCAGGACTCCGACGACGGCAGCACCGACTGGCAGGCCGTCCCGGCCGAGCAGCTCAGCGCTGCCGCGCCCACGGTCGTCGCCGCGAACGACGACGTCGTGTACGAGGTCGGAGTCGCCGTGACCCGCCGCTACTTGCGGGTGGTGGCCGTGACCTCCACCGCGACGACTGGCGGCATCTTCAGCGCGGGCATCCTCCTCGGCGCTCCCCGGTACGCCCCGGTCCACTGACAAAGGAGAGCACCGCATGCGCATCCGTATGAACGTCGAGATGTCCGGGACCCGCAACGGCGAACCGTGGCCCAAGCGCGGCGAGGTCGCCGAGTTGCCGACCGCCGAGGCTGCGCACCTCGTCGGTGCCGGGATCGCGGAACGGGTTCCCGAGGAGGCGCCGACCGTGGAGACCGCGACCGCCCCGGAGCCAGAGACCAGCGAGCAGCCCGCGGCCGAGGATGCGGCTGCACCGCAGACCGACGAGCGTCGCGGCCGCGGCCGTCCCCGCAAGCCGCGTGATGACCAGGGCAACATCGTCCGAGAGTGAGGCAGGCCGGTGGCCAACGAGTACGCAGACCTGTCCGTGCTCAAGGCCTCTCTCGGCCTGGAGGACGACGACGACACACGCGATGTCCTGCTGGCCGCGGCTCTCTCCTCCGCCTCGCGCAGCATCGATACCGCGTGCGGCCGGCGCTTCTGGCTCGACGGTGAGGCGAGCGCCCGCACCTACAACCCGGCGGGGCGCGCGGTGTGCGGCGAGGACGGCGAGCGTCTCCTGATCGACGACGCGGGCGTTGCCCCGACGCTGGTCGAGACCGGGGCCGCCGGGTCCTGGACGGCGGTCACCGGGTACGAGACCGGGCCGGACAACGCGCTCGCCCGCGGCCGCCCGATCGTGTCCCTGCTCCAGGGCACGGCAAGCTGGGGCCGCGGCCCGACCCGCGTCCGGGTGACCGCGCAGTGGGGATGGCCGACGGTGCCCGACGAAATCGTGCAGGCCACCGTGATTCAGGCGTCCCGGCTGTTCAAGCGCAAGGACAGCCCGGAGGGCGTGACCGGCTCCGCCGAGTGGGGCGTCGTCCGCCTGTCCCGCCGCGACCCGGACGTGTGGGCGCTCATCGAGCACTACGTCCTGCCCGGCTTCGGATAGGGGGCGGCCATGCAGATGTCCGCCATCCGCGAGGCCATCGCGACCGCGGCCCGCGCCGTCGTCCTCCCGTCCGGGCTGCCCAAGCTGACCTGCTTCGGCTACACGCCCGACTCCGTGCCGGCCCCCTGCTTCTTCGCCGCGGAGTACACCCTCGAATTCGACAAAGCCATGGGGCGTGCGCTCGACGAGGCCGAGCTGACGTGCCGTGTATTGGTCGGCCGCGCAGATGACGTGTCTGCGCAGCGCACCCTCGACGCGCTGCTGGCGGGGGCAGGGCCCTCGTCGCTCAAGGCCGCGATCGAAGCCGCGCGCGGCGCCCCCGGCGAATACGCGCTCGGCGGCCTGGCCCACGACCTCCACGTGACCCGTGTGCAGGGCTACCGCTGGTACGAGCACCAGGGCACGCAGTACGTCGGGGCCGAACTGATCATCCGCATCATCGGCGACGGAAGGAGCTGACCCCGTGAGCAAGTTCGTACTGCTCAACTGCCGGTTGTTCGCGGTGGGCGCGGACCTTACCGGCGCCTCGAACAAGATCGAGCTGACCGCTGAGCACGAGGACAAAGAGACCACCAACTACTACAGCAACGGGTACAAAGAGCTGCTCGGCGGACTCGGCTCGGCAGAGGCCACAGCCGAAGGGCAGTGGGAAGCCGGGGACTCCAGCCTCGTTGACGACGCATCCTGGTCGCAGCTCGGCGGTGTCGGCCCGTGGACCGCATGCCCCGCCAGCGCGACGGTGGGCGACCTCGCGTACATCACCCAGTGCCTGCGCTCCAGCTACTCCCTCGGCGGATCCATCGGCGACGTGGCGCCCTGGTCCGGGAAGGGCGCCTCCGCGTGGCCGCTCGTGCGCGGGCAGATGGCCCATCCGGCCGGTACCGCGCGCACGTCGACCGGCACCGGCACCGGCGTCCAGCTCGGAGCGGTGACCACCGGCAAGCGGCTGTACGCCGCGCTGCACGTCCTCTCGGTATCCGGCACCACACCGAGCATCACCGCGCGGATCGAATCGGACGCCGACAACACGTTCGCCAGTCCCACCACGCAGCTGACGTTCACTGCGGCCACGGCCGCCGGCGGTGAGGCGCTGCGTACCACCGGCACGGCCATCACGGACACCTGGTTCCGGGTCGCGTGGACGATCTCCGGCACCACCCCCTCCTTCCTGTTCGCCACCAGCTTCGGAATCCGGTGATCACCCATGGCAAAGATGGTCCTTCTCTCCCAGTACCTCGCGATCAACGGCACTGACCTGTCCGACTACACCCGCAAGGCCGAGCTGACGATCGAGGTCGAGGACAAGGACGTCACGACCTACGGCAGCCTCGGCTGGAAGGCCGTCCTGGGCGGGCTGAAGTCCGGCGAGCTCGCGGTCGAGTTCCTCCAGGACGTGGCCGCGACGAAGATCGACAGCATCATGTGGCCGCTGCTCGGCACCGTCGTGACGTTCGAGGTTCGCGCTGACTCCGCCGCGGTCGGCGCCTCCAACCCGAAGTACACCGGCAGCGTGCTGATCAAGGGCTGGAACCCGATCGAAGGCTCGGTGGGCGACGAGGCGTCCGTGGGTCTCACCTTCCCCACCTCCGGCGCCGTCACCCGCGCCACGGCCTGATGGCCGGCGGCGGGCCGCCGTTCGAACTCTCCTGCACGCACGAGGGCCTCGACGCGCTGGTCCGTGCGATCCGTGCCGAGCAGGACGGCAAGCAGCTCCGCAAGGAGCTGGCCAAGGGGATGCGGGACGCGCTCAAGCCCGCGGCCGTCCAGGCCAAGAGCGGAATCATGGCCATGGGTTCCACCGGCCCCGGGACGGCGCCCGCCCTGCGCTCGGCCATCGCCAAGAAGATCCGCCCCGAGGTCAAGCTCGGCGGCAACTGGAGCGGGGCCAGGATCAAGGCCTTCAAGACCCGCAACGTCCGCGGCTTCGCCAACGCCCCCAAGCGCACGAACCGCGCACGCGGCTGGCGACACCTGACCTACGGCCGCGAGCCGTGGGTGCAGCAGCACGGCAAGACCCTCTGGTTCGACCACGCCATGGAGGGCGACACCAACGTTTACACCCAGGCCGTGCACGAGGCCATGGAGAACATGGCCCGGCGCATCGCGTCCCGGGCCGGATAGGGGACACCGATGTACCTGGTCTACAAGCCCGAGGGCAACGACGAGCCACACCGCTGGCAGTACGACCCGCGCAAGCTGATGAGCGCAGAACGGGAAGCGCTGGAGAAGCGCACGGGGCGCGACTTCTCGGACTTCACGCAGGCCGTGCTGAAGGGCAACTCGCAGTGTCGTCGGGCGCTCCTGCACATGTTCCTCAAGCGCGACCACCCCGGCGTGCGGTACGAGGACGTCGATTTCGCGTGGGACGAGCTCAGCCTGGAGCAGACCCGCAGCGAACTCCAGCTGATCCGCGAGCAGGCAGCAGAACACGCCTCACCCGATCAGCGTGAGGCGATGCTCGCCGGCCTAGACAAGGCCATCGCCGAGGCTTTCGACGACAGCGCTGATGGCGAGGGAAAAGCCCAGCTGCCGATCGTCGGCTGAGGCGACTCGGCGACGCGGCACACCTCCTCGGCGTCCGACCGTGGGAGTGGGACCTCATGACCGTCGAACAGGCCGACCACGTCCTCGCCTGGCTCGACGCATACGAGAACGCCCAGCGCGAGGCACATGAGCAGATGAAGCGGAGGTGATCCCGTGGCTTCGGACACCTCGCTCGTGTTCAACCTGATCGCGCGCGACCGTGCGTCGGCGGTCATGGACAAGGTCGGCGAGAAGTTCAGCGCGTCGGCGGCTGTGATCGGCGCCGGCGTCGGGGCAGCCCTTGGCGCGGGCATCGCAAACGCCATGGACGTTGAGGCCGCGAACGACAAGTTGGCGGCGCAGCTGGGTCTCGGCCCGGCCGAGGCCGCCGAGATGGCGAAGGTATCGGCGAGCATCTACTCGCAGGCGTGGGGCGAATCAACGGCTGACGTCAACGAGGCCATCAAGGGCGTTCAGCTCCAGCTCGGTGAGATCGACGACTCGGACGGCGGCCTGGAAGGCGTCACGATCAAGGCCATGGCTCTGGCCAGCACGTTCGACCAGGACGTCTCGACGGCCACGGCGGCCGTGGCCCAGCTCCTCAAAACAGGCCTCGCCGACAACGCGACCGAGGCATTCGACATCATCACCACCGGGTTCCAAGCCGGGGTGGACAAGTCAGGCGACTTCCTCGAAACCCTCAACGAGTACTCGACGCAATGGCGGCGCATCGGCCTCGACGGCCAGACCGCGACGGGTCTCCTCGTGCAGGGACTCAACGCTGGTGCACGTGACGCAGACCAGGTCGCCGACGCGATCGGTCAGTTCGGCGAGCGAGCGTTGGCAGGCGGCAAGCCGGTCGAGGACGCGTTCAAGTCCATCGGTCTGAACGCGGACACGATGGCGAAAATGATCGGCGCTGGGGGCGACCAGGCGAAGCGCGCCCTCCAGATGACGATGGACGGGATGCGCGGGACCAAGGACGAGCAGGTCAAGCTGAACGCGGCGGCCGCGCTGTTCGGCGACCCGGGCAACGTGCTGGGTGCGGCACTGTTCGCACTGAACCCCGCGAGCGCTGCGGCCGCGGCCGGCATGGATCATGCCGCCGGATCCACCGACAGGCTCGTTGCGACCGTGGGCGACAGCGCCAGCGCGAAGCTCGAGGAGTTCAAGCGGAAGGCACTCGGCAAGTTGACCGAGGTCGGCGGCGGATTCGTCAAGTTCGCGATGGAACACCAGACCGTTTTCGAGCCTCTGATGTACACGTTCATGGCGCTCGCGGCGACGGTCCTCGTGGTGCGCGGCGCGATGATGGTGTACTCCGCGGTGTCCGCGGTCGTGGCCGGCGCCAACGCGATCATCTCCGCGTCCGCGTGGGGTGTGATTGGGAACTGGCTGCGGATGATGGGCATCGGCCTGATGGCCTACGCCCGTATCGCAGGCGCCGCCGTCGTGTCCGCGGCAACCACCGCGGGCGCGTGGGTCGGCTCGGCGCTGACCTCGATCGGTACGTGGGTCCTGGCCGTCCTGCGCGCGGGCGCGGTCGCTGTCGGCCAGTTCGTGATGATGGCCGCGCGTGCAATTGCCTGGGCCGCGGTAATGGCCGCGCAGTGGCTGATCGCGATGGGCCCGATCGGCTGGATCATCCTCGGGGTGATCGCGCTGGCCGCGCTGATCTACACGTACTGGGACCAGATCAAAGCGTTCACGGTCGCCGCGTGGGGCGCGATCTGGGGCGGCATCAAATGGGCCGTCGACCAGATCTGGAATTTCTTCCTCACCTGGATGCTCGGCGGGATCATCTGGCAGCACTGGGCACAGATCCAGCAGGGCGCAATGACCGCATGGAACGCGATCGTCGGCTGGCTGTCTCAGATCCCTGGCTGGCTCTACAACGCGTTCCTGAACTTCACGCTCATCGGCCTGTTCATCTCCCACTGGGAGAGCATGAAACAGGGCGCCATCGCCAAAGCGCAGTCGATGGTCGGCTGGCTGCGCGGCCTGCCAGGCATGATCACCGGTGCGCTCGGTGATCTCGGGTCCCTCCTCGTCGGCCACGGCCGGGACGTCGTCTCGGGTCTGTGGCGCGGCATCCAGTCCATGGGGGGCTGGCTCCGCTCCACCCTGATGGGCTGGGCCCGGAACCTGATCCCCGGGCCGATCGCGAAGGCACTCGGCATCGGCTCCCCGTCGAAGCTCATGGCCGAGCAGATCGGCCAGTGGATCCCCGCTGGTGTCGTGGTCGGTATCGAGGCCCGGCAGGGCGACGTCGCTGCCGCAATGTCTGGCCTTGTCCAGCCCCCGGCATCTGGCCTCGCGTCGGCGGCCGGGCAGCAGATGGCCGGCGGCGCAGGCAGCCCGCTCACGCGGCCCGGGTACGGGCCGGTCCCCGTCGAGGTCCGCCTCGTCATTGATGCCGCGGTGGAGTCCGCTTTCGCGACCGCGCTCCGCAAGAGCGTCCGCGTCATCGGGCAGGGCAGCGTGCAGACCGCGTTCGGCCAGTAGGAGAGGAGCCACCCCGTGGCGTTCCCGCAGACCCCGATCGAGCTCCTCGCCGAAATGCAGATCGGCGGCGTCTGGACGGACATCACCGCGGACCTGTACGCGCGCGCCCCGCTCACCATCGAGCGGGGCCGCCCGGACGAGGCGGCCCGCGTGGACCCGGCCAGGGTCAGCTTCCAGCTCAACAATCGTGCGAACGCGTACTCTCCGCGGACCCCGAGCAGCCCCAACTACGGGCGCATCGGGCGGAACACCCCGGTCAGGTTCAGCCTCCCAGCGACCGAGGCGTACATGAGCCTCCCGGCTGCGGCGGCGGCAGCGTCGACCCCGGATGTAGCCGCGCTGGACATCACCGGCGACATCGATGTCCGGGCGGACCTACGTCCGGACGTGTGGGCGAGCAACGTCACCAACAGCTACTGGGAGGTCATGGCCAAGTACACGACCACTGGCAACCAGCGGTCCTGGGGGCTGCTCGTCCGCGACACCGGCGTGCTCCAGGTCCGTTGGAGCGCGGACGGTACGAACGTGCTGCTCGCCGAGTCGACGGTCGCGGTGTCCTTTCGGGGCCGGCAGCGCGGCGCGATCCGCGCGACACTCGACGTGAACAACGGGGCCGGCGGGTGGACCGTCGTCTTCTACACCGCGGCCACGCTGGCCGGCACCTGGGTGCAGCTCGGCGACCCGGTCACCGGTGTCGGCGTCACGAGCATCTTCAACTCGACGGCCGCGTTGCAGGTCGGCGACATCAGCAGCCTGGGATTCGCCAACGTCGCCCGCCGCTTCTACGCGGCCGAGGTCCGCAATGGCATCGGCGGCTCGGCTGTCGCGAACCCTACGTTCACCGCACTGGCCGCAGGCACCACCTCCTGGTCCGACTCGGCCGGACGGGCGTGGACGCTGACCGGGCAGGCCTCGATCAGCCAGCGGGAGTACCGGGCGTATGCCGAGGTGTCGGCATGGCCGCCTCGCTGGGACGAGTCAGGCCGCGACGTGTACGTCCCGGCCGAGGCAGCCGGCATCCTGCGCCGTCTCGGGCAGGGCGCGAAGCCTCTCGCGTCGACGCTGCGCCGCCGGATCCCCCGTGCGGGAAACCCGATCGCGTACTGGCCGATGGAGGAGGGGCGGCTCGCGACGCAGGCGTATTCGCCCGTGACCAGTGTGGTGCCGCTGACCACGGTCGGGTTTCAGTACGCCGCCGATTCGAGCCTGCTCGGGTCGGACCCGCTGCCGCGACTGTCGGCTGCCGCGTCAATGTCCGGTGCCGTACCGGCTTACGCATCCACCGGCACTTGGAATCTAGCCTGCGTCTTCTACTGGCCAGCGGCGCCAGCCTCGGACACCGTCTTGCTCGAATTCAGAACGAGCGGATCGGCCGACCGAATCCGGCTGACCGGACAATCCTCGGGCATCCTGTTCGAAGGGCTGACCTCCAGCGGAGCCACCCTGTTCTCCAGCGGTGTACTCACCGCGGGCACCGATTTCTACGGGGCCTGGAACCGGCTGGAGATCACTGCGGTCACCTCCGGCGGGAACGTCGACTACCGCGTAGCCTGGGCCAACATCAGCGGTGACGGGTGGGGAGACACCACGACGGTGGCCGCGACCGCGGGCACTATCACCGCAGTCTCCACCACCTTCGGACCTCTCGCCGAGGGCGTCAGCCTCGGGCACCTCGGCGTTTTCCCCAGCAGCGCCGGCACCGCCTACGACGGGGCAGACGACGGCTACCTCGGTGAGGGTGCGTCCGCGCGTATCACCCGCCTGTGCAGCGAGGAAGGCGTGACCGTTGCGGCGGAGCGTGCTGAGACCGCACTCGGCCCGCAGGTCCCCGACACCCTGCTCGCGCTCCTCGGCAAGGCCGAGGCCGCCGACCTCGGCGTCCTCTCCGAGGACCGCGAGAACTTGGGCCTGCGCTTCCGGGCCCGGACCAGCTACTACAACCAGCCGGTGGCGCTGACGCTGGACTACGCCACGGCTGGTCATGTGGCCCCGCCGCTGGAGCCTGTCGACGACGACCAGCGGGTACGCAACGACCGAACGGTGGTCCGCGACGGCGGCTCGTCGGCGCGCGCCGTGGACACCACGAGCCCGCTGTCGACGCAGGCCCCGCCAGCCGGTGTCGGCGTGTACGACGACTCCCGGACACTGAGTCTGGGGTACGACAGTCAGCCTGCGGATATCGCTGGCTGGCTGCTCCACCTGGGCACGTGGGACGAGGCCCGCTACCCCACCGTGCACGTGAACCTCGCCGCGGCCCCGTCCCTGATCCCGGCGATCCTGGCGCTAGACATCGGCGACCGGATCCAGATCATCAACCCTCCGTCCTGGCTGCCGCCGGGGCCGATCGATCTGATCGTCGAGGGCTACACCGAGACGATCGGGCACCCGAACGGCTGGGACATCGTCCTGAACTGCAGCCCGGCCGGACCGTGGACTGTCGCGGTCACCAACGACTCGACGCTCGCCCGGGCGGACACCGCGGGGTCCCAGCTCGCCTCGGGTGTTTCCTCGTCCGCGACGTCCCTGTCTGTGGCGACCACCAGCGGGCCGCTCTGGAGCACGGCCGGCGCCGAGGTGCCGTTCGACATCCAGATCGGAGGCGAGATCATGACGGTGTCGGCGATCAGCGGCGCCGTCTCGCCGCAGACGTTCACGGTCAGCGCCCGGTCGGTAAACGGCGTCGTCAAGTCTCATCTCTCGGGCGCGGACGTGCGCCTTGCTCATCCTGCGTTCGTCTCGTACTAGGGAGGCCTCATGTCCCACTGGCTGGCCGGGCAGCGCATCACCGCCGCGAAATTGGCGGTTGAGACGGCGCAGTCCGAGGACACGACGTCTCGCACTTCGACGTCGGGTACATACGCGAATGCCGCAACTGGTGGCGCGTTCACCGCGGCTGTCGTGGTGCCAGCGTCGGGGACGGTGATCGTGAGTCTTCGCTCGACGCAGCGGAACTCCGGCGCAACCAACACGATCACCTCGTGGAATGCCAGCGGGTCGACATCGGGAGCCGTGTACACCGCGAACGACAACGCTGCCTTGATCGTGACCGGCACGGCCAACTCGCCAGTGGACCTGTCGCATCGCCTCACCGGTCTCACTCCTGGCGAGACGCTGACGGTGACGATGGTCCACAAGGTGAGCGGCGGCACGGCCACCATGGACTACCGGAACATCCTGCTCCAGGGCTGCCCGTAGCCCTGCATCTCCCGCCCGCCCCGTGCCGTCCGGCCGGGGCTTTTCTCATGCCCTGGAGGCGCCATGGCTGATCCACAGTCCGCTGACCGGTTCCTCGCCGCGCTGCTCGCCGAGGGCGTGCACGTGGTCGAGGTCGGTTCCTGGCGGACACACAACCGCAACCACAAGGGGCCCTGGGGCCCGGTGCACGGCGTGATGATCCACCACACCGTGAGCAAGGGCTCCGCCTACACCGTCGCTCTCTGTCGAGACGGGTATGCGCCGGAGCTGCCCGGGCCGCTCTGCCACGGTGTCATCACCAAGGACGGCCGCGTTCACCTCGTCGGCTACGGCCGCACCAACCACGCCGGCGGCGGCGACCCCGACACCCTCGCCGCGGTAATCGCCGAGGACTACGGCACCCGGCCGCCGGTACCCAACGTCGGCAACGTAGACGGCATCGACGGGAATGCTCGCTTCTACGGATTCGAGTGCGAGAACCTCGGCGACGGCAAGGACCCGTGGCCCGACGCCCAGCTCGATGCGATCGAGCGCGTGTCTGCAGCGATCTGTCGCCTCTACGGCTGGACAGCAAAGAGCGTCATCGGCCACCTGGAGTGGTCGGACGACAAGAACGATCCGCGTGGATTCACCATGGCCGCGATGCGAGACCGGGTTGCCGCGCGGCTGGGCCACACCCCGAACCCTGCCCCGTCCGAGGAGGACGACATGCCCACCGCCAAGGACCTCTGGTCATACCAGGTCGACATCCCCGACGGCCGGAAGGTCTCCGCCGGCGACATCCTCGCCTGGACCGACAACCGGCACCTCGCGCTCTTCAACCACATCACGGCCGTCGAGGCCAAGCTCGACAAGCTCGTCGCGGCCGTCGAGGCCCTGGCCAAGACCAAGGAGGCCTGACCCATGTCCGATCTTTCCCTGCCCGGCGCTGACACCCTCGTGAAGACTGCGGCCACTTACGCCAAGGACCTTGCCGAGCGCACCATCTGGACCGCGGCCACCGCGGTGGGCGGCCTGCTCGTCGCGTCCGGCCCGGCCGACATGCTGCACCTCTCGTTCTGGAAGTCCGCAGGGGTGGCGGGCATCATCGCGGCCGGCACCCTCGTGAAGGGCCTCGCCGCCCGGCTCATCGGCGACCCGAACAGCGCGTCGACCGCCAAGGGCGTCTGAACGGAGCGTGCACGTGGCCGATGACCCGACTCTCGGCGAGGTGATGCGTCGCCTCGAAGATGTCCGCCAGGACCTGAAGGAGGACTTCCGAGAGCTGGGCTTGCGGCTCGACAGCAAGGTCAGCATGGAGCGGTACCAGCTGGAGCAGCAGGCCCGCGACAGCGCGGCCGCGGTCGTGCTGGAGCGGGTCAAGGCCATCGAGGGGGCCCGCCAGTTGGAAGCGGAGAAGAAGCAGCAGGACGAGCAGAAGCTCGCCGACCGCCGGGCAGCTGACCGGCGCCTCGCCTTCACGGCGATCATCGCCCCGGTGCTCATGCTGCTGCTGACCGTGTACCTCAACGCACGGGGGGCTGGCGCGTGAGACGACATGGGACCGACAAGGCTCCTCACCCTCGGCGTACCGATCTCGCGTTCGCCGTCGTCGTACTGCTCGGACTGGCCGGGTTCGCCTTCCTCATCATCCTCATGCAGGGACTCGGCCACGACCTGCGCGCCGCGAACGAAGCACGCGACGCCCTCGCCACACAGGTGCAACGGCTGGGCCAGTCGCCGATAGCCGGGCCCCCAGGTAGCCGGGGTGAGCCCGGCAAGGGCGCCGAGGGACCGCAGGGACCCAGCGGTGAGGACGGTCCTACCGGGGCCGCCGGATCCCCCGGGCCCACCGGTCCGCCCGGGCCCACCGGTCCGGAGGGGAGCCCCGGCCCGTCCGGCGCCCCGGGGATTCCCGGCGAGGGCACAGTCGGTCCGGCCGGGCCGCAGGGCCCACCCGGCCCGGCTGGCTCCCAGGGCGAGCAGGGCCCGCCGGGGGCGGACGGCCGTGACGGGCAACCCTGCCCCGAGGGCTACTCGCTCCAGCCGCCCCCCGATGACCCCGACGCGCTGGTGTGCCGCCGGGCCAGCGCTCCTCCGTCACCCCAGGACCCTGCGCCGTCGCCCGTTGGCCTGGATCCGTTTCGCCGCCAGTACTAGGAGGCCGTCATGCCGTTGCCCACGACGCGCGTCGTGACCGGCCACTACGTCAACCCGGCCACCGGCGCGAACGCCACCGGCCGGGTCGTCTTCACCCCGTACCCGGAGGTGTGGACCGACGAAACCGGCGACCAGGTCCTCACCGGGGGCACAACCGTTACTCTCGTCGCCGGCGCGTTCTCCGTGACGCTGGTGACTACCGACGCCGCGGGTGTCGAGCCGGCCACTGGCCGTACCTGGATCGTCGAGGAACGCATCACCGACCAACCGTACCGGCGCCGGGCGTTCGCCCTCGATGCGGGTGTCGGATCCATCGACATCACAGACCTCGTCGTCGCGGACCCGGCCCTGCCTGGATACACCCGCGGTGCCACAGGGCCTACGGGGCCGGCGGGTCCCCAGCCCGCGCTCGGTGCGGCTGGCGCGGGCCCGACGATTGCCCTGAAGAGCGACGACCCGACCACCACGAACGCGCGGACGCCGACGGCGCACGCAGCCTCACATGCATCGGGTGGGACGGACCCGGTCACCCCAGCGGCGATCGGCGCCGAGACTCCGGCCGGGGCCGCGGCGCAGGTGTCGGCGCACACCGTCGCCAGCGATCCGCACGGCGACCGCAGTTGGTCCACCGGCCAGTTCTACCCACTGGCCTCGGGGAACTCCCTCGACACCTACGTTAACGACGTCCTGACCCGCGTCGCGGCGATCGAGGGCGGCACAGCCTTCCTTGCCGGGCTGAACTCGACCGGCACGGCGCGGGTCATCAACACCGACCTACGAGTCGAGGGCGCAGCCGGGGCGGTCCGGCACCGCCTCGACGGGGCCGCCAACACGGTCGGCCTGTACGGGGCAACACCAGTCGCTCAGCAGACCGTCACAGGCAACCGCACAGACGGGACCGCGCTGGCCAGCCTGCTGGCCGCGCTGGCCAGCGTCGGGCTGATCGTGAACAGCTCCACCGCTGGCCAGTACGGGAGGCTGCCGAGCGACCAGAACCTGTTGGCCTGGACCGGTGACCCGAACGACGCAGGGCACGTCACCGCGCAGTCCAACGCGGGGGTGGCCGGGCGGATCACGCTGGTGCAGATTCCGATCCGCGAGCAGATCACCTGGTCGAACATTTGGATCGGGCTCAGCGGCCTCGACGCAGGCGCCAGCCTCACGAACTGCTACCTCGGGGTGTACAACTCCTCAGGCACGCTGATGGGCACGACAGCGGACATCTCGTCCAGCCTGATGACCAGCGCCATCGCGAAGCCACTCGCGTTGGCCTCGCCGTTCACGGCGCCACCCGGCTTCTACTACATCGCCATGCTCCTGAACGGCACGTGGGCCACGAACTCGCTGACGTTCAAGGCCACGGGAGCCGGCATCTCCGTCAACGCGGGGTTGTCCGCCGGCGCCCTGCGGTTCTCCAACATCCTGACCGGGCAGACGTCGCTACCGTCCAGCCTGACTCTGTCGTCGCAGTCGACGAGCATCATCAACACCGGGTGGGCCTCGCAGTGGTACGGGGTCTCCTGACAGCACAACGCCCCCTCTCGCCTACGGGCGGGAGGGGGCGCTTTCGTGCTTCCGGACTAACCTTTGCCAAGGGCTCGTCATCGCCGCGCGTCCGGCCCTACGCTGAAGCCGTGGGCCTCCTGCTCCCGACAGCGGAGGCCCACGGCCATGTCAGCCCTTCAGCGCGCCAACCAGCTGCGCGCGCTCCCGCAGGTTCCGAACTGCCCGGATGCTGCCGTGCGGCCGCAAACGGAGATTCATGACCTCGAAGTGCTCGTCACCCCGGGCGGACGACAGCGCTTCGTAATCGTCGAGGAACCTGCCCCACGACTCGCACGCTGCCTCCACATGGCCGATGGACAACTGCCGTTGGGCCAAGAGGCCATAAGCGTGCAGGCGTCCTTGCCGCTCGTTCGCGGGCTGCACGCGGATCGACTCACGCAAGGTGCGCACCGACCCAGGCACGTCCTTCGTTTCGTTCTGCACGTGCGCCACATGAAAGAGGTACGCGGTGCGGTCGTAGCCTCCAATGCTCTCCTTGCGGTCGTCGGCGCGGGCCAGCGCTTCCTCGGCCTCGCGCAGCCGTGCAAACGCCTGCCGCTTGTCCCCCACCATTGCAGCGCCGTGAGCCTGCTGCCCGCGAAGGAAGGCGACCAGGCGCGGGCCAGCGGCTGGCGCTGCCTCGGCCGCGGAGTCGGCCAGCTCCAAAGCTCTCCGGCCGTAGCCCAAGTTCGAGGCTTGCAGGGACATGCCGCGCAGGGTGCGGCAGTAGGTCACGTGTTCCTCCGCCTCGCCTGCCAGCTTCAGGGCGGACACGTAGTACTCCTGGCCGAGCCGATGCTGCCGCTCGTACATAGCCATCCAGCCCGTGAGGTAGACGAGGTCCGAGGCCGCGGCAAGCATGCTGCGCCGCACGGGTGCGGCAGCCTCGGCCTTGAGCCACGGGCCCACCGTGTTGACGAGGAACGCCGCTGCCATCGGCCGAGCGTGCCCGGCGCCGAGCTCGTCGAGGATGTCGGCAATGCGGTCCGTCATCGTCTGGATGGCAGCAACCTGCGCCTGGCCAACGCGGGTGGTCGCCTTCCCTGGCCTTATCGGGTCGGGGCTGTCAGCTCGGGCCAGCGACGGAAACAGTGGGATGGCAAGTCCGGCGGAGAAGACGCCAGCCGCAATGATGCGGCGTCGGGATGGGTCCATGTCTGCCCTTCCGAGGTCTACGAGGTCCCGGACAGTGTCCGCCTGCTCGGCCTCGGGAGGCGGCACGAGGCCAGCCTCCGCGTAGGTGACCGGTCGGCCGAGCTTCCGCTCGAACGCCTCCACGACGATGGCTCTGACCTGCGCTCGAGGCTGATGCCCGGCAACCCACTGGGACACAGCTGGCTGCCCGTACTTGAGGGTGAGCCCAGCCTCCGCGCCGATGCGGTTGACGATCAAGGCGAACTGGGCTCGAGACCATCCAGCCTGCTCAAGCAGGTTCTCCAGGCCGGCATTGGGTGTGCGTGAGTGTTGCGCCATGTGCAGCTCCCGACAAGTGCATGGCTTGCATACTTCTCCGACTCTCCAACGGTACTCGCGGAGGGGGCACCTGGGGTTACCTCGTCACAGCAAGCGGTGTTCGAGCGGAAGTTGGACGCTCGATGACGACGGTAGGGAGTGACCCGTGACCAGCCCGCCTGACAGCTGCCCTCGCGGCGTGCTGAGCATCGATACCCCGGACGGATACAGCCGCAGTTGGGCCACGTCGTCCGTCGGTCAGCCCAGCGCCGAGCTTCTCGACCGGGCCCTGACCGGCTGGGAGCAGTTCACCGGCTCCCGCGGGGAGCCGAACGATGACTGACGTCTACGAGGGCGTTCCTCACCGGCTGCTCCGCAAGCGGGTCCGTGACATCGCGTCCGGGTCCGAGGGCGTGCTCATGGCCGTGCTCTGCGAGAACGTCTCGACGACCGGCATTGAGCACTGGGTGGACCTGGCGTACATCCGCCTCCCGTCGGGTCTCGAGCTGTCGACGGCCGCCGGCAACATCGAGGCGATCTGATGGCGCAAGGAACTGCCTGCACCGACGTGCCGCTGCCGAACTACGAGCAGCTGACAATCGAGCAGACGCGCGGCCTGGCATGCGTTGCCTGCGGTGCGCGGCTCGGCGCCGGCTCCGTGTACCGCGGGGTGGTCCTGGGCCGCGAGGGCGGCATGCTGCTGGACGCTGACGTCCGGTCCTGCCCTGCCCCTGGGGTGGGCCGGTGAGCGCCCGGGCCCGTCAGGTCGTGTACTGGGTCGTCCTCGCCGCGGCCGGCGTGATCCTCGTCGTGGGCGTCACATGCAGCTGACTCGTGTGGGCCATTCGAGTGCACGCGCACCCCCGGACGGCCCCGGAACGCGTACCCTGCGCCCGAGATGACCACCGAATTCGCAGACGAGGCCCGCACACGAGTAGCCCGCCTCCTACGCATGGCGGCCACCGCCGATGACCGGCTCCGAGACCGGATCGTCGAGTACGCCGCGACGACACCCGACCCACCCCCATACGGCCCGCACGGCATCCAGACCACCGGATGCCCCCGCTGCCGTCGCACCATGTGGCGGCAGCGCGATGTGAGAGTGTGCGCCGGCTGCGGCCACGTAGAGGACGTCACCCCGTGACCTGCCACCGCTGCGGTACAGAGATGTACCAGCTCCCCGCTTACGGCGACCGCTGGTGGTGCCGGTGTGGCGCGTGGCGGGATCCCGAGGAGCCCCTGGCGGCCGTTCAGGCCCGGGAGGCCGGCACTCGTGGCGTGCTGGCGATGCTCGACGCGGTGATCGCCGAGCGTGCCGCGCAGCGGGCCCCGGGGGCTGAGGAGCAGCGCGACACCGACCGTCAGATGACTGATGAGATGGAGTCCACCATGGGCCAGACGATCCAGACCCGCGGCTGTCCGAGCTGTAGCGGCACGATGTACCGCTGCGTCGAGACCGACGACCAGGGCAACCCCACGAATGTGCCGCTGTTCATCTGCAACAACTGTGGACACATGGAGGGCTAGCAGCCCAGTAGCCCCGGCCGGAAGGAACCCGGTCGGGGCTACTCCCTGACCAGGTCCGCGAGGGTACGCCGATCGCGTCGACCATCCGCAGACGCCAGTCGCGGGGGCGGTTTCGTCGACTTTTCCTCTCCAGCGTGACTCCGGGTTACATCACCTTTGGGGTGTCTTAGCCCTAGCTTCGGGTTGCCGGTCCCGGTCCCGCCGGAGACGAGGAACGACAGCCGGGCCTCGACCATGTCCCGCAGCAGCGACTGACCGCCCGGCGGCAGCGTGCCCGCCTCGACCAGCTCCTCCAGCGTGAACGCCCGCGGCCGCACCACCCGCAGCGACAGGCAGGCCGAGCCGACCGCCACCGGCGGCAACACGGCATGCAGCCGGGTGCCGTCCGGCATCCGGGCGTCCACCCAGGGCCGGGCGTCGTCCAGGCGCCGGCCCGCTACGGCGGCCAGTCGCTGGGCGAGCCTGCGCACGGCATCGGCGTCGGCGAACGTCACACCGGTCAGCTCCAGCCCGCCGCCGCGGTCCACCCACACCCGGTCCGGGGCAGCCACCAGGACATCGGTGACCTCCGGGTCGGCGAGCAGTGCCTCCAGCGGTCCGGCTCCGACCAGTTCGGACCGTAACTCGGCCGCCACACCCAGCACTTCCGCATCCCCGAGCAGCCGGCCCTGCGCCCGCAGGGCCGCCGCCACCCGGGCCGGGGTCGGCTCCGCCCCGCTCTCGGCGAGCCGCTGCCGCACCGCGTCCAGGAGCACGGCGCTCATGCCGCCACCCCCTGGGCGGGGCCGAGCGCCCGCCGCCAGAAGCCGTCGCAGAACCGGGCCAGCGCGCCCCGCCCCTGCCCGCCCGGCGGTTCCCCCTCGGCGACCCGCCCCGGCAGCCCCACCTCGACCGGCACTTCGCCGGCCAGCGGCACCCCCAGCAGCCCGGCCACCGACTCGGGCTCGAGCCCGCCCGGGCAGCGGCCCCGTACGACCACGCGGACATCCCGGGCCACCATCCGCACCCCGGCCGCGACCCGCCCTGCGGCGGCCACGGCCCGCAACTCGCCCGGCACCACCATCAGCACCAGGTCCAGCTGCGCCAGCGCCTCGGCCACGGCCTCGTCCACCCTCCGGGGCAGGTCGACCACCACGACCCCGCCCCGGCGGCGCGCGGCGGCCAGCACGGAGCGCATCGCCGCGGGCGGCACCACCACCCGGTCCCCGCGGTCCCAGCTGAGCACCCGGAGCGCATGCAGCTCCGGCAGCGACTCCTCCAGCGCCCCGGCGCCCACCCGGCCCCGCGAGCCCGCGAAGTCCGGCCAGCGCAGCCCTTCGGCGCTCTCGCCGCCGAGCAGCACATCCATACCGCCGCCGAGGGGGTCCCCGTCGATGAGGATGGTTCGCTCCCCGGCACGGGCGGCCCGCAGGGCGAGTGCGCACGCGAGAGTGGAGGCCCCGGCCCCGCCGCTGCCGCCGATCACCCCGACGGCGAGGGCGGGTTTCCCGGCTCCCTCCACCACATCGGCGATGCGGTCGACGAGCCGGCTCTCCGCGTCGGGCAGCCGGAGCACCTCCTCGGCGCCGATCTCCACCGCCCGCTGCCATACGAGGGGGTCGTCCAGATCCCTGCCGACGAGCAGCACCCCGTCTCGGCGCGGAGCACCGCGCACCCGGCGGGCGGCATCGTCCCCGACGAGCACGAGCGGTGCGGACTCCCATCCGACGCTTCCGCGCGCCTCCACGGCGTCCCCGGAACCGCCCTCACCCCTCCCGCCGCTTCCGCCACCACCGCCTCCGCTTTGCTCCGGCACCGCGTGGTGCACATGCGGCTCTGCGCCCGCAGCCGCGCACAGCCGCAGCAGATCGTCGAGCAGCAGCGGGTCCTCGGTGATGATCAGCGGACGCCCACCGGCGGGCATCAGCCCGCCCGGAGCGCCCAATGGCCTGATTCCGCCTGCTTCCGCACGCTCCGACAGTTCACACGACTTCGATCCAGCCACGATCTCCGCCCCCTTCTCACTGCAAATCCCAGCACCGCGGACTTCGCGGCTGGAATCACCGTGCAGCGATCCGGAAAAAGAAGTGGATCTTGCTCCAAAACTGTGGACAACGGGCGCCCTGTGAATAACCCCATCACCCCAACAGGTGAGTTCCAGAGCGCGGCGGAACGACTACGCACCGTCACGCGTCCGAGGGGGTGAGGGCCTTCGCCACGCAGGGCCCGCCGAGGAAGGAGGGCTGCAGGAATGGTCACTTGGGGCCGAAGGCAGGGACGCAAACTGCGTCCGGACATGCGACGACCCCCGCCGGGGGGGAGAGCGGGGGTCGTCCCCACGGTCCGACTCGGGGGGGGAGGAGCCAGACCGGGTTAGCACGGTCGCGAACGATCCGTGACTTCCATGGTGTACCCGAGAGCCTTCTCAGGCAAACCCACGCGCCACACCTTACGCCGAATGGTGGGCGCATATGCTCGGGGCGTGGAAATCCAGCCCTTGCCGCACTCGTCGCCCCGCACCGCAGCCTTCTTCGACCTGGACAAGACGGTCATTGCGAAGTCAAGCACTCTGACGTTCAGCAAGTCCTTCTACCAGGGCGGCCTGATCAACCGCCGAGCCGTGCTGCGCACTGCGTATACCCAGTTCATCTACCTGGTCGGCGGCGCCGACCACGATCAGATGGAGCGGATGCGTGAGTACCTGTCCTCCCTCTGCAAGGGATGGAACGTCCAGCAGGTGCGGGAGATCGTCGCCGAGACCCTGCACGACCTCATCGACCCGCTGATCTACGACGAGGCCGCGTCTCTGATCGAGGCGCACCACACCGCGGGCCGCGATGTGGTGATCGTGTCGACGTCAGGCGCGGAAGTCGTCGAGCCGATCGGCGAGATGCTCGGTGCGGACCGGGTCGTCGCCACGCGGATGGTCATCGGCGAGGACGGCTGCTTCACCGGCGAGATCGAGTACTACGCCTACGGGCCCACCAAGGCCGAGGCCGTGCGGGAGCTCGCGGAGTCCGAGGGGTACGACCTCTCGCGGTGCTACGCGTACAGCGACTCGGTGACGGACATCCCGATGCTGGAGGCGGTCGGGCATCCGCACGCGGTCAATCCCGACCGGGCGCTGCGCAAGGAGGCGGTGGCGCGGGAGTGGCCGGTGCTGGTGTTCAACCGGCCGGTGCGGTTGAAGCAGCGGCTGCCGGGGCTGTCGATGCCGGCGCGGCCGGCGCTGGTCGCTGCGGCGGCGGTGGGTGCGGCTGCGGCTACCGCCGGGCTGGTCTGGTACGCCAGTCGGCGGCGGGCGATCGCTCTGGCTGCCGCCGCGTCTGCCTGACCGGTCCCCGGGGCTGCAGCCCCGATCCCGTCGTGCGGCCGGACCCCGCCGGGGCGGCCGACCCCGCCAGGCGGCAGCGGATCCCGGCGGGCGGCGCGCCGCTGCGTGCCGCCGCTGCGTGCCGCCGCTGCGTGCCGCCGCTGCGTGCTGCCGCTGCGCGGGGCTCCTCTCCCCGCCCCACCCTTCTCCCGTTCACCGGGCTCCGCCCGAACCCGCGCCGGCTTCACCCGCCGGGCTCAAAGACCGCGAGGTCCCGCCCGGACCCGCCGCCATCGCCGGCTGGGCCCCAAGACCCGGGGCTCCGCCCGGACCAGCGCCGCCATCGCCCGCCGGGCCCCAAGACCCCGGGGCTCCGCCCCGGACCCCCGCGCCTCAAACACCGGCGGAGCCGGACGTACCGGCCCCAACGGCCTTGGTGTGCCGGCCCGGTGGGAATGCCGGCCCTGCCGGGCGGATAGGTGTGCCGGCCCAGCGGGGATGCCCGCCCCACCGGGCTGGCTGGGTGGGCCAGACCGGTGCTGCATGTCGGCTCCGGCGGGGCCTGGTGCACCGAGCGTCCGAAGCCGCGTATGCCAGGTCCGGAGGGGCCTGGGCCGGATAGCCTGACCGGCAAGGCAGGGTGAGCCGACTCCGACAGGCCCCGGAATGCCGACCCGCAGAGCAGGGTGAGCCGACTCCGACAGGCCCCGGAACGCCGACCGACAGAGCACGGTGAGCCGACTCCGACAGGCCCCGGAATGCCGACCCGCAGAGCAGGGTGAGCCGCCCTCCGGCAGGGCCGGGTGAGCGAGCGCCACCGGGGGTGGGCGGGCGGGTGGCCAGGGGTGGCTCAGGGCCGCTGAGCTGCGCCGATGCAGGATGTCCGGTTCGCTCCGAGACGTCCTGGAAAGTAAAAAAAGTGGGGAGGGGTTCCGCTTGTCACCGAAGCGGAGTACAAAGGAGTCAACGGCCCGCGAGACCAAAGAACATCCGAGAGGATCATCTTTAAAACGCAGTAAGGCCCACGGACCGAAGCATGAACGCCGAGCACCCACGCGACGTCGACCCGTCGATTACGGGCCAGCTGCACCAGGTGACGGGCAAAGTCCCCGACCTGATGGGCAAATATCGAGGACGCTTGGTAACTGGGCGTAAATGCCAGCGGCGACACCAAAGCAAGACGGTGTCGCCGCAACCCTGTGTCGCCGCAACCCTGTGTCCCGGCAGGGCGAGCTCGCAGCCCCTACGCCGCGCCGCGCTGCAGGGCCTCGCAGACCGCCGTCGACTCGCGGACGCCGAGTTCGATCGCGCGGCCGCAGTGCGCGATCCAGGCCGCCATTCCCTCCGCGGTCCCGGATACGTAGCCCTCGAAGGCCGCCAGGTACGCGTCCCGGCCCTGCTCCGCGTGGCCGACCTCCGCCGGGCAGATCGCCTTCGGGTCCAGACCACTGTTGATCAGCACGATCCGCTCCGCCGCCCGCGCGACCAGCCCGTTGTACGAGCCGAACGGGCGCAGCGCCAGCAGTTCGCCGTGCACCACCGCCGACGTGACCAGCGCCGGAGCCGAGCCGCCCGCGATGATCAGCCGGGACAGGCCGTCCAGGCGGCCCGCCACCTCCTCCGCGCTCGGGAGCGGCAGGGTGATCAGGGGTTCGTCCACCGACTCGCCCGCCAGCCGCGGGCGGCCCACCACGTCACCCTCGGCCGTGGACCCCGATGCCACCAGGTGCAGGCGCGCCAGCACCCGCAGCGGCGACTGGCGCCAGATGCTCAGCAGCTGCCCGGCCTCCGCCGTCAGACGCAGCGCGGCGCCCACCGTGCGCGCCTCCGCCTCCGCCCCGAAGTCGGTCCGGCGGCGCACCTCCTCCAGCGCCCAGTCCGCCCCGGACAGCGCCGCGCTCCCACGGGCCCCACGCAGCGCGGCCTCCGAGGTGATCTCCCCGCTGCGCCGGCGCATCACCCGGTGCCCGTAGACGCGGTCCACGGCCTTGCGTACGGAATCCACGGATTCGGCGACGTCCGGGAGCGAACCCAGGGCGGCCAGCGGGTCAGATGCGCTACTCATAAGTAAGGAGCCTACGCACTGGACGTCCTCGTCACCGACCCCTCCTTGGAGTGGTGTTCTTCACGTACCGGCACCACGGAAAGCGACCAACAGACTACTCTTGGTGAACATGAAGATCGCTTTCGTGGGAAAGGGCGGCAGCGGCAAGACGACCCTGTCCTCCCTCTTCATCCGCCATCTCGCAGCCAATGAGGCCCCCGTCGTCGCGGTGGACGCCGACATCAACCAGCACCTGGGCGCCGCGCTCGGACTCGGCGAGGACGAGGCCGCCGCGCTGCCCGCCCTGGGCGCGCACCTGCCCCTGATCAAGGAGTACCTGCGGGGCTCCAACCCGCGCATCGCCTCCGCCGACACGATGATCAAGACCACTCCGCCCGGCGCCGGATCGCGCCTGCTGCGGGTCACCGAGGACAACCCGGTGTACGAGGCCTGCGCGCGCACGCTGCTGCTCGACGGGGAGCCCGTACGGCTGATGGCCACCGGGCCGTTCACCGAGGCGGACCTGGGCGTCGCCTGCTACCACTCCAAGGTCGGGGCGGTCGAGCTCTGCCTCAACCACCTGGTCGACGGCCCGGACGAGTACGTCGTGGTCGACATGACCGCCGGCTCGGACTCCTTCGCCTCGGGCATGTTCACCCGCTTCGACGTGACCTTCCTGGTCGCCGAGCCGACCCGCAAGGGCATCTCGGTCTACCGCCAGTACAAGGAGTACGCCCGGGACTTCGGGGTCGCGCTCAAGGTCGTCGGCAACAAGGTGCAGGGCACGGACGACATCGAGTTCCTCCAGGACGAGGTCGGAGAGGACCTGCTCGTCACCGTCGGGCACTCCGACTGGGTGCGGGCGATGGAGAAGGGCCGGCCGGCGGCGTTCGAGCTGCTCGAGGCGACCAACCGGCTGGCCTTGCAGGCCCTCCAGGACGCGGCCGACGACTCGTACGCCCACCGCGACTGGGAGCGGTACACCGAGCAGATGGTCCACTTCCACCTGCGGAACGCGGAGAGCTGGGGCAACACCAAGACCGGGGTCGACCTGGCCGCCCAGGTCGACCCCGATTTCGTCCTGCGGGAGACCGCCGGCTGTGCGCCGGCGGCCCCGGACCTCGTCAGTCCTCGTCCGCACCCTCTTCAGCCGGCTCCGCAGCCGGCTTGACCCCGGCGGGGGCGGCCGGCTTGGCCGGCGGCCCCGCCGTCAGGAACTTCGTCCAGCCCTCCTTGGGCGCCTCGCCGACGTCGAGGCCGCGCATCCACTCCAGTGCCTTCGGGTCCTGCGCGTCCAGCCAGTCGACCAGCTCGCGGAACGGCACGCAGCGAACCTCCTTCTGCGTGCACATCGACTGGATGGAGTCCTCGACGGCCTTCATGTACGTGCCGCCGTTCCAGGACTCGAAGTGGTTGCCGATGATCAGCGGCGCGCGGTTGCCCTGGTAGACGCGGTCGAAGGCCTGCTGGAGGCCTTCGCGCATCTGCTCGCCCCAGTACGCGTGCTGCGAGGGGTCGCCCTGAGTGGTCGTCCCGGACTGGTTGACCAGGTAGTTGTAGTCCATGCTCAGGGTGTCGAAGGCGCGGCCCGGCATGGGCACCAGCTGGAGCGGGACGTCCCAGAGTCCGTCCGTCTTCTTCGGCCAGATCTGCTTGCTGATGCCGCTGGAGTCGTAGCGGAATCCCATGTCCTTGGCCGCCAGCATGAAGTTCTTCTGGCCTTCGAGGCACGGGGTCCGGGCGCCGATGAGCTCCTTGTCGTAGTTGAACGGGAGCGGCTCCAGGCCCTTCAGGTCCGGCGTGTTGGTCTTCCAGTTCTTGACGAACGACTTCGCCTGGTTGATCTCGCTCTTCCACTCCGGCACGGACCAGGTGCCGACGCCGCCGTCGGGGCCGCAGAAGTGGCCGTTGAAGTGGGTGCCGATCTCGTTGCCCTCGAGCCAGGCCGCGCGGACCTGGGTGGCCGTGTCCTTGATGCCCTGGAGGTCGCCGAAGCCGATGTCGGAGCGGCCGGACTCGTGCTGCGGGGCCGTATAGAGGGAACGTTTCTCCTCGGGGAGCATGTACACGCCGCTGAGGAAGTACGTCATCCGGGCGTTGTACTTCTTGCCGACCTCGCGGAAGTGCGAGAAGAGCTTCTGGCTGTCCTCGCCGGCCCCGTCCCACGAGAACACCACGAACTGCGGCGGCTTCTCACCGGGCTTCAGTTTCTGCGGCTTCTGCACGTTCGGCTGCGCACCCGTGTACGCGGTCGAGCCGTCGCCGATGAGCCGGTTGACGCTGCCGGGGGCGGCCTCCGGGGCGGCGGCGCCCTTCTTGGCGTTCGGGCCCCCGGGGGAAGGGGGTTTGGCGGGTTCCGAGGTGCTGCACCCGGCGACGCCCAGCACCAGCGCCGTGGCGACCAGGCCGCCGGCGATCTTCTTCGTGGCGGCGATCATCCGTCCACCTCTCCTCGCGGTTCATTGCGGGTCTTCCGCGCCGCAACGTCCCATGCGGTCCGCCATGAAGATGATGTGACAAGCCGTACAAAATGCTTAATCACCCTTGAGTGCTATTTCGTGGACCGTTTGCCCCTATTGCCTCCCGCGATCCTTTACTCTCCATTACCTTTCATTTACTGAGTGTTGAGACTCCCGCCGCTTCATCCCTCCGTAGAGGAGACGGGAACCTATGACAGCCACCTCCCCCCTGCCCGCAGCCGAAGAGCTCGACAGCACGACCGACAGCAATCCCTGCGGCACGCCCGACGGCACGGCCGGCAGCAACGCCGGCGACAAGGCGGGCAGCACGACCGGCAGCAAGGCCGGCGGCGCGCCCCGCAGGGGTCACCGCGCCGACTTCCACGCCGATCTCTCCGCCTCCCTGACCGTCTTCCTGATCGCCCTGCCGCTCTCCCTCGGCATCGCCCTGGCCACCGGCGCCCCGCTCCAGGCGGGCCTGGTGGCCGCGGCCGTCGGCGGGATCGTGGCCGGGCGCCTGGGCGGTGCCCCGCTCCAGGTGAGCGGGCCCGCGACCGGACTGACCGTCGTCACCGCCGAGTTGATCCAGCGCTACGGATGGCGCACCACCTGCGCCATCACGGTGCTCGCCGGCTGCTGCCAGCTCGGGCTCGCCGCGCTGCGCACCGCCCGGTCCGCGCTCATGGTCAGCCCGGCCATCGTGCACGGCATGCTCGCGGGCGTCGGCGTCACGATCGCGCTGGCCCAGCTGCACATCGTCCTCGGCGGCACCCCGCAGAGCTCCGCCGTCGCCAACGTCGTCGGGCTGCCGAACCAGTTGGCCCATCCGCACCCGGCGGCGCTCGGCGTCAGCGCCGTGACCCTGGTCGTGCTGCTCGGCTGGCCGCGGCTGCCCGGTCGGGTGGGGCTCGCCCTGCGCAAGGTGCCGGCCGCGCTCGCCGCCGTCGCCACGGCCACGGCGTTCGCCGCGCTGGCCGGGCTCACCCTGCCCCGGGTGGACCTGCCGTCCTGGAGCAGCCACGCCTTGCCCGAGCTGCCCGAGGGCCCCGTTCTCGGCATCATCGCGGCCGTCCTGACGGTCACCCTGGTCGGCAGCGTGGAATCCCTGCTGTCCGCGGTCGCCACCGACAAGCTGATCGCCTCCCAGCGGCGTACCGGCAGCCGCCCGCCGCGTGCCGACCTCGACCGGGAGCTGCACGGCCAGGGGACGGCGAACATCCTGTCCGGAGCGCTGGGCGGGCTGCCCATCGCGGGCGGGGCGGTCCGCAGCATGGCGAACGTCAAGTCCGGGGCCGCCACCCGACGGTCGGTCATGCTGCACGGGCTCTGGGTCCTGCTCGCGGCCGCGCTGCTCGTCCCGGTCCTCGACCTGATCCCGCTCGCCGCACTGGCCGCTCTGGTGATGGCGGTGGGCGTGCAGATGGTGAGCGCCACCCATCTGCGTACGGTCACCCGGCACCGCGAGATCCTGGTCTATGCGACGACGATCGCGGCGGTCGTACTCGGCGGGGTGCTGGCGGGCGTCGCCATCGGCATCGCCGTGGCCGTCGCGATGGCTCTGCACCGGCTGGCCCGGACCCGGATCACGGTCGACGTGCAGGGCGGGGTCCACCGGGTGTGTGCGCGCGGGCAGTTGACCTTCCTCGCGGTGCCGCGGCTGAGCCGGGTGCTGAACCAGATCCCGCCCGGCGGGCGCGTGGTGGTCGAGCTGGACGGCTCGTTCATGGACCACGCGGCGTACGAGACGCTCCAGGACTGGCAGGACTCCCATCTGGTGCACGGGGGCTCGCTGGAGGTCACCGGCCGCTCCACCACCCGGACGGCCGGGGCGAACCGGCCTGACCTCGCCGGACGGCCGGACGGCCGGACGGACCGCGCACCGGATCACGCCGAGAAGGCGGACCGCGCCGACCGGCCTGAACGCGTCGAGAGGTCCCCGCGCGGGGGGCACCACTGCTGCCGCCCCTGGACCCCCTGGACGAACCACTGCGACCACCGGCCGGAGGGCGGGCACACGATCCCCGGCGCGGCCGCGGCCCCCGACGCGGCGGAGGTGGTGGAGGCGGCGGAGACACCGGCCCCGCGCCGCCGCGGCGCCGGCCGACTCGCCAGCGGGATCAGCGCCTTCCAGCGGGACACCGCGCCCCACGTGCGCGACGAGCTGGCCCGGCTGGCCCGGGAGGGGCAGCGCCCTTCGCAGCTCTTCCTGACCTGCGCGGACTCCCGCCTGGTGACCAGCATGATCACGGCCAGCGGCCCCGGCGACCTGTTCACGGTCCGCAACGTCGGCAACCTGGTCCCCTTGCCGGGCGCCGAGGCCACGGACGATTCGGTCGCGGCGGCCATCGAGTACGCCGTGGACGTCCTCAAGGTGGACAGCATCACGGTGTGCGGGCATTCCGGGTGCGGGGCCATGCAGGCGCTGCTGAACTCCACGCCCGGGGCCCCGATGACCCCCCTGCGCCGGTGGCTGCGGCACGGACTGCCCAGCCTGGAGCGGATGGCGAGCCGCCACCACGCCTGGGCGCGGATCGCGGGCCGGCTCCCGGCGGATGCCGTGGAGCAGCTGTGCCTGACGAACGTGGTGCAGCAGCTGGAGCACCTGCGGGCGCACGAATCGGTGGCCCGGAGGCTCGCGGAGGGCACGCTGGAGCTGCACGGGATGTACTTCCACGTGGGCGAGGCGCAGGCGTACCTGCTGTCCGAAGGCGAGGACTTCTTCGACTGCCGGGTGTTCGACAGCGTCGGACTGAACGTCTGAATGATGACCGGATGATGACCGGATCGCCGTCTCCGGCAGATCTGGATCAAGGGAGCGGCTGAACCGATACTCTCCGGTATCCGTGCCACAGAGTGGCCCCTTTCCGCACCCTGCAGCGGGAAGGGGCCACTCTGCGCGTGGGCCGGCGTGGGCCCGAGCCGTGGTATAGGTCTAAACCAATTTTCGGCTACCCCTTGTCACCGGGGCCGCCGACTGATGAGCTATGCCCGGGGACACAACGGACACCCTGGGAAAGGGAGATGTCGTGAGCAATGAAAGCCTGGCCAATCTGCTCAAGGAGGAGCGGCGGTTCGCACCGCCTGCCGATCTGGCCGCCGCCGCCAATGTGACACAGGCTGCGTACACCGAGGCCGAGGCGGACCGGCTGGGTTTCTGGGCCGCCCAGGCCCGTCGCCTGACCTGGGACGTCGAGCCGACCGAGACGCTCGACTGGACCAACCCGCCCTTCGCCAAGTGGTTCGCCGACGGCAAGCTGAACGTCGCGTACAACTGCGTGGACCGCCACGTCGAGGCCGGCAACGGCGACCGTGTCGCCATCCACTTCGAGGGCGAGCCCGGCGACAGCCGCGCGATCACCTACGCCGAGCTCAAGGACGAGGTCTCCAAGGCCGCCAACGCCCTGACCGAGCTGGGCGTCCAGGCCGGCGACCGGGTCGCGGTCTACCTGCCGATGATCCCCGAGGCCGTCGTCGCGATGCTCGCGTGCGCCCGCGTCGGCGCCGCGCACTCGGTGGTCTTCGGCGGCTTCTCCGCCGACGCCGTGGCCTCCCGCATCCAGGACGCCGACGCCAAGCTGGTCATCACCGCCGACGGCGGCTACCGCCGCGGCAAGCCCAGCGCCCTCAAGCCCGCCATCGACGAGGCCGTCGCCAAGTGCCCGCAGGTCGAGCACGTGCTCGTCGTGCAGCGCACCGGCCAGGACACCGCCTTCACCGAGGGCCGCGACGTCTGGTGGCACGAGATCGTCGGACGCCAGTCCGCCGAGCACACCCCGCAGGCCTTCGACGCCGAGCACCCGCTGTTCATCCTCTACACCTCGGGGACCACGGGTAAGCCCAAGGGCATCCTGCACACCTCCGGCGGCTACCTCACGCAGGCCGCGTACACCCACCACGCGGTCTTCGACCTCAAGCCGGAGACCGACGTCTACTGGTGCACCGCCGACATCGGCTGGGTGACCGGGCACTCGTACATCGTCTACGGACCCCTCGCCAACGGCGCCACCCAGGTGATGTACGAGGGCACGCCGGACACCCCGCACCAGGGCCGGTTCTGGGAGGTCGTGCAGAAGTACGGCGTCACCATCCTGTACACCGCGCCCACGGCGATCCGTACGTTCATGAAGTGGGGCGACGACATCCCCGCGAAGTTCGACCTGTCGAGCCTGCGCGTGCTGGGCTCGGTCGGCGAGCCGATCAACCCCGAGGCCTGGATCTGGTACCGCAAGCACATCGGCGGCGACCGCTGCCCGATCGTGGACACCTGGTGGCAGACCGAGACCGGCGCGATGATGATCTCCCCGCTGCCCGGTGTCACCGAGACCAAGCCGGGCTCGGCGCAGCGCGCGCTGCCCGGGATCGGCGCCACGGTCGTGGACGACGAGGGCCATGAGGTCCCGAACGGCGGTGGCGGCTACCTGGTCCTCACCCAGCCGTGGCCGTCGATGCTGCGCACCATCTGGGGTGACGACCAGCGGTTCATCGACACCTACTGGTCCCGCTTCGAGGGCAAGTACTTCGCGGGCGACGGCGCCAAGAAGGACGAGGACGGCGACATCTGGCTGCTGGGCCGGGTGGACGACGTGATGCTGGTCTCCGGCCACAACATCTCGACCACCGAGGTCGAGTCGGCGCTCGTCTCCCACCCGTCGGTCGCCGAGGCGGCCGTCGTGGGCGCGAAGGACGAGACGACCGGTCAGGCCATCGTGGCCTTCGTGATCCTGCGCGGCAGCGCTTCGGAGACCAACGGCCTGGTCTCCGAGCTGCGCGACCACGTGGGCGCCACGCTCGGCCCGATCGCCAAGCCGAAGCGGATCCTGCCGGTGCAGGAGCTGCCGAAGACCCGCTCCGGCAAGATCATGCGGCGTCTGCTGCGCGATGTCGCCGAGAACCGGGCGGTCGGCGACGTCACCACGCTCGCGGACTCCTCGGTCATGGACCTGATCCAGAACAAGCTGCCCAGCGCTTCCAGCGAGGACTGACAGGCCCGGTTCCGGGTGGCGGAGGGTGTCCGGCGCATGGCGCGCCGGACACCCTCCGCCCGTTTAAGGTGAAGATCACCGGATACGACGGCGACCCTGTAAAATAGGAGAAACGTCAATATTTGACGTACGCAATCTCTCAGGGTGCGCCGGGAAGTCTGGTCGGCAACGAGTTCCGCCATGCCGTCCAACCCACCCCGGAGGTGTCCCCTCGTGGCCGCGCCCAGCCCCACCGACCGCCACAGCCGCAAGTTCCTCGGCAGACTCTCCCTGCCCGAGCGGCGTTTCGTGGCCGACGCCCTGCGCGCCGAGACCGTCGGCGGCGTGCTCCTCCTCGTGGCCGCCATCGCCGCCCTGCTCTGGGCGAACATCCCCGCCCTCGCGGACAGCTACGCCAGCGTCCGCAGCTTCCACATCGGCCCCGCCTCCCTCGGCCTGGACCTCTCGCTCCAGCACTGGGCGGCCGACGGCCTGCTCGCGATCTTCTTCTTCGTCGCCGGCATCGAGCTCAAGCGCGAGCTCGTCGCGGGCGATCTGCGCGACCCCAAGGCCGCCGCCCTCCCGGTGATCGCCGCCCTCTGCGGCATGGCCGTGCCCGCGCTGGTCTACGTACTGGTCAACACCATCGGGGGCGGCTCGATGAACGGCTGGGCGGTCCCGACCGCCACCGACATCGCCTTCGCCCTCGCCGTCCTCGCGGTCATCGGCACCTCGCTGCCGTCCGCCCTGCGCGCCTTCCTGCTGACCCTCGCGGTCGTCGACGACCTCTTCGCCATCATGATCATCGCGGTGTTCTTCACGAGCGAGATCGACTTCCTGGCCCTCGGCGGCGCGGTCGTGGGCCTGGTCCTCTTCTGGTTCCTGCTCCGCAAGGGCGTCCGCGGCTGGTACGTCTACATCCCGCTCGCCCTGGTCATCTGGGGCCTGATGTACAACAGCGGCGTCCACGCCACCATCGCCGGTGTCGCCATGGGCCTGATGCTCCGCTGCTCCCGCAAGGAAGGCGAGCGCACGTCCCCCGGCGAGCACATCGAGCACCTCGTCCGGCCCGTCTCGGCCGGCCTCGCCGTGCCGCTCTTCGCGCTGCTCTCGGCCGGGGTCTCCCTCTCCGACAAGTCGATCGCCCAGGTCTTCACCCGGCCCGAGACCCTCGGCGTCGTCCTCGGCCTGGTCGTCGGCAAGGCCGTGGGCATCTTCGGCGGCACCTGGCTGGCCGCCCGCTTCACCCGGGCCGAGCTGAACGAGGACCTGGCCTGGCCGGACGTACTCGCCGTGGCCTCCCTCGCCGGCATCGGCTTCACCGTCTCGCTCCTCATCGGCGAACTCGCCTTCACCGGCGACCAGACCCTCACCGACGAGGTCAAGGCCGCCGTCCTGTTCGGCTCCCTCATCGCCGCCGTCGTCGCGGGCGTCATGCTCAAGCTGCGCAACCGCACGTACAGGGCGCTCACCGAGGACGAGGAGCGCGACGAGGACCGCGACGGCATCCCGGACATCTACGAGCAGGACAAGCCCGAGTACCACCTGCGGATGGCGAAGATCTACGAGGAGAGGGCCGCGGAGCACCGCCGCAAGGCCGAGACCGCCGCGGCCGCCGCGCTCGAAGCGGCCACCGGGTCCAGCGCCGAGGGCGACCGTCCGGCATGATCTGAACTGACGCTGTGACGGGCGCAGGACAGCCGCCGCCCACGGCGCCGACAGCAGACGACGCCAGACGACGGCAGATGACAGAGGGAGAGAGCGATGACCGCAGTGGACCAAGGGGCGCAAGGAGCCGAGCGCACACTCGGCCAGCTGGTCGCCTCGGCCACCGCCGAGATGTCCGCCCTGGTGCACGACGAGATCGCCCTCGCCAAGGCGGAGATCCGCCAGGACGTCAAGCGCGTGGGCATCGGCGGCACCGCCATCGGGATCGCAGGAGTGTTCGCCCTGTTCTCCCTGCCCGTGCTGAGCTTCGCCGCGGCGTACGGGATCCACAACCTCGGGCTCGGGCTCGCCTGGTCCTTCCTCATCGTCGGCGTGGCGTTCCTGCTGCTCGCGGGCGTGCTGGCGCTGATCGCCATGTCGAAGTTCAAGAAGGTCAAGCCGCCGGAGAGGACCATCGCCTCCGTCAAGGAGACGGCGGCGCTCGTCGGGACCGTCAAGCCGCACCCGCGGTCGGTGAGTGACCAGGCCGTGGGTGTGGCACGCTCGTCCTCATGACAGCGCCCTCACCGGACTCCAGCACTCCGCCCACCGCCGCGACGGCGGTCCGGATCGATGTGCCCGGCGGGAGGGCGGTGACCCACCGGGACGTCGCGGCCAACGGGGCGCGGTTCCACGTCGCCGAGATGGGCGACGGACCGCTGGTGCTGCTGCTGCACGGCTTCCCGCAGTTCTGGTGGACGTGGCGGCACCAGCTGACCGCGCTCGCCGACGCCGGGTACCGGGCGGTCGCGATGGACCTGCGCGGGGTGGGCGGCAGCGACCGCACCCCGCGCGGTTACGACCCCGCGAACCTGGCGCTCGACATCACCGGGGTCGTACGGTCCCTCGGCGAGCCGGACGCCGCCCTCGTGGGACACGACCTGGGCGGCTACCTCGCCTGGACCGCGGCCGTGATGCGGCCCAAGCTGGTGCGCCGGCTCGTGGTCTCCTCGATGCCGCACCCGCGGCGCTGGCGCTCGGCGATGCTGTCCGACTTCGGGCAGACGCGGGCCAGTTCGCACATCTGGGGCTTCCAGCGGCCGTTCATCCCCGAGCGGCAGCTCGTCGCCGACGACGGGGCGCTCGTGGGGGAGCTGATCCGGGACTGGTCCGGGCCCGTGCCCCCGGAGGAGGCGGACCTCGACGTGTACCGGCGGGCGATGTGCATCCCGTCCACCGCGCACTGCTCGATCGAGCCGTACCGCTGGATGATGCGGTCGATGGCCCGGCCGGACGGGCTCCAGTTCAACCGCCGGATGAAGCGGCCGGTGCGCGTGCCGACGCTGCATCTGCACGGCTCGCTCGACCCGGTGATGCGGACCCGGAGCGCGGCAGGCTCCGGGGAGTACGTCGAAGCCCCGTACCGGTGGCGGCTGTTCGACGGCCTCGGGCACTTCCCCCACGAGGAGGATCCCGCCGCGTTCTCGACCGAGCTGGTGAACTGGCTCAAGGACCCCGAGCCGGACCGCTGACCATGCTAACCGCCTGACCGACCGTCAACACGGCGGCCGGTACGACTGTCTTACGACCATTCAATTGCCCGGCGCATAGGCCAATTGGCCGCCCCGGACGGGGTTACCGACCTTGGGCCCCGGGCACAGCTCGTTGTATGGGCTGGACGCACGACTACGGTGACACCGCACGCGAACGCCGCCCGGCAGCGACGCCGGGCACACACGGGAGGTCGGGCCGGGACGGCCACGACCCCCGCCTCGGGATCCCACGCATCCTGCGCCGCCGGGCCCGCTGGGTCTCGGCCCGCCTGCGGCATCCACGGACGTAGCCGGGCGCGGCGCCCCGTTCCGTACCGGCAAGGTGCCCGTACGGATCAGAGGGCGCAGCCCTGGCTGTCGACCCGCCGGTCGGAGACCTTGCCGATCCGGATGTCGTCGCGGACCTCGTCCGCCGTCAGCGCGTACCCGGTGTTCGGGTCGTCGAGCGACTTCGCGAAGACGACCCCGTACACCTTGCCGTCGGGCGTGAGCAGCGGGCCGCCGGAGTTGCCCTGGCGGACCGTCGCGTACAGCGAGTAGACGTCGCGCCGGACGGTGCCGCGGTGGTAGATGTCCGGGCCGTTGGCGTTGATCCGGCCGCGGACGCGCGCCGCGCGGACGTCGTACGAGCCGTTCTCCGGGAAGCCGGCGACGATCGCGTCGCTGCTGCTCACCGCGTCCTTGTCGGTGAACTCCAGCGCGGGCGCCTTCAGCTTGGGCACATCCAGGACGGCGATGTCGCGCTCCCAGTCGTAGAGCACGACCTTGCCGTCGTAGAGCTTGCCCTCGCCGCCGATCTGCACCGTCGGCTCGCCGACCCCGCCGACGACATGCGCGTTGGTCATCACCTTGCCGGGCGCGAAGACGAAGCCCGTGCCCTCCAGGACCTTGCTGCAGCTCGGCGCGGTACCGACGACCTTCACGATCGAGCGCTTGGCCGCCTCGGTGACGGGGCTGCGGGCGAGCGCCGGGTCGGGCGCCTTCACCTCGGTGATCGGCTCGTTCGAGAACGGGCTGAACACCTGCGGGAAGCCGCTGCGCGCAAGGGTGGAGCTGAAGTCCGAGAACCAGGTGTTGGCCTGCGCGGGCAGCACCCGCGAGACGCCCAGCAGCACCTTGGAATTGCGGACTTCCTTGCCCAGCGTGGGAAGTGACGTCCCGGCGAGCGCCGAGCCGATCAGCCACGCCACCAGCAGCATCGCGACGACGTTGACCAGCGCCCCGCCGGTCGCATCGACCACGCGGGCCGGCGACCACGTGATGTGGCGGCGCAGCCGGTTGCCCAGATGGGTGGTGAAGGCCTGCCCGATCGAGGCACAGACGATGATCACGACCACGGCGATCACGACGACCGTGGTGGACACCTGGGTGCCGTTGTCGGTCACCCGGTCCCAGATCAGCGGGAGCAGGGACACGGCGATGAGACCACCGCCGAGGAAGCCGATCACCGACAGGATGCCGACGACGAACCCCTGGCGGTAGCCGACGATCGCAAACCAGACGGCGGCGACCAGCAACAGGATGTCCAGCACGTTCACGAGGGTCACCGTCTCATGCGCGCCAGTCGAGCGGGACTTGCCTGGATCGGTCCCAGGGGCGCTCCCATCCCGAGAAATGCAGCAGCCGGTCGATCACTCCGGCGGTAAAACCCCAGACCAGAGCCGATTCGACGGTGAAAGCGGGGCCCAGATGGCCGCTCGGGTGGACTGCCGTGACCCGATGATCGGGATCCGTGAGATCGGCCACGGGAACCGTGAAGACGCGGGCGGTCTCGGCCGGGTCCACGGCGCCGACCGGGCTGGGATCGCGCCACCAGCCGAGCACCGGGGTCACGACGAACTCGCTGACCGGGATGTACAGGCGCGGCAGGACGCCGAAGAGCTGGACGCCGGCGGGGTCGAGCCCGGTCTCCTCCTCGGCCTCGCGCAAGGCGGCGCGCAGCGGGCCGGCGGTGTGCGGATCGCCGTCCTCCGGATCGAGGGCGCCGCCCGGGAAGGAGGGCTGGCCGGGGTGCGAGCGCAGACTCCCGGCGCGCTCCATGAGCAGCAGCTCGGGGCCGCGCGGGCCCTCGCCGAACAGGATCAGCACGGCGGACTGGCGGCCGCGGCCGTCCTCGGGCGGCAGGAAACGGCTGAGCTGGGTCGGCCGGACCGTCCGCACGGCCTCCACGACGGGATCGAGCCACCCGGGCAGGCCCTGGATGCTCACACGCGGGGCGCCGTGGTCCTCGTACGGGTTGCCCCGCGGCGCGGCCTGCGGCACGCCCGGCGGCGTGCTGTGCGGCTTGCCCTGCTGCGGCGGCGCGGCCGCCTGGGCCACGCTGCTCTCGTCCCGCGCTCCGCGCGTCATAGGCACCCCTGCTCCCTGCCGTTGCCGACACCGTCGCCGTCCCGATACGGGGACAACGCAGCCCCGGGCCGGATTCGTTCCTCCGCGGGCCGCTGGTCGGCGGCCCGCGGCCCTGCTGCGTGCTCGTGCTGCGTGCTCGTGCTGTGCGCTCGCGCCCCTTGCTCAGGAGGCCGTGGAGGCCGCCTGGCCGCCTCCCAGCGGCAGGGCCGGGAGGCCCGGGTAGTCCGGCGGCGGGCTCAGCCGCTGGCCGGGCTGGCCGCCCTTCTCGTACTTGAGCAGCTTCTTCGCCTTCTCCGGGTCCGTCTCGCCCTCCCCGTACGCCGGGCAGAGCGGGGCGATCGGGCAGGCGCCGCAGGCGGGCTTGCGGGCGTGGCAGATCCGGCGGCCGTGGAAGACGACGCGGTGCGAGAGCATCGTCCACTCGCTCTTCGGGAAGATCGCGCAGATCTCCGCCTCGACCTTCTCCGGATCCTCCTGCTCGGTCCACTTCCAGCGGCGGACCAGTCGGCCGAAGTGGGTGTCCACGGTGATCCCCGGGACGCCGAACGCATTGCCGAGCACCACGTTGGCCGTCTTCCGGCCGACTCCGGGCAGCGTCACGAGGTCCTCGATCCGGCCCGGGACCTCACCGCCGAAGTTGTCCCGCAGGGCCTGCGAGAGGCCGAGGAGGGACCGCGACTTGGCCCGGAAGAACCCGGTCGGCCGGATGAGCTCCTCCAGATCCTCGGGGACGGCCGCGGCCATGTCCTCGGGGGTCGGGTAGGCGGCGAACAGGGCCGGGGTCGTCTGGTTCACGCGCAGGTCGGTGGTCTGGGCGGAGAGCACCGTGGCGACCAGCAGCTCGAAGGGATTCCGGAAGTCGAGCTCGGGATGGGCGTACGGGTAGAGCTCGGCCAGCTCGCGGTTGATGCGGCGGGCCCGGCGCACCATCGCCAGGCGCGATTCCGTTTTCTTGGCCGAAGCTTTGCCCTGGGGGCTCGGCGGGGCCTTCCGGGGCTTCCCGGACGCCTTCTCGGGGGCTTGTTCGCCCACAGCTGAATTTGGGCCGCCCGTCACTCCTGCGGACCCCTTGGCCTGTGCTCTCACCGGCTTATTGGACACCCGGCCAGCCTAAGGCCGGGCGCTGACACCCGCCTGGACCTCAGGTAACACCACTCTGATTGGCCTCTCGCCGCACAGCACGCCCGTACGTCCGGCATCCTTGTGATTGATCGCACTGTTTGAGCCGTCCGGCAAAATGGGGAGCACGGTCCCCTGAGCTGGTCGACATAGGAGAGAGACTCGTGGACGACGTTCTGCGGCGCGCCCCGCTCTTCGCGGCGCTCGATGACGAGCAGGCCGCGGAGCTCCGCGCCTCCATGGGCGAGGTGACCCTCGCACGCGGTGACGCCCTGTTCCACGAGGGCGACCCCGGCGACCGGCTGTATGTCGTGACCGAGGGCAAGGTGAAGCTGCACCGCACCTCCCCCGACGGTCGCGAGAACATGCTGGCCGTCCTCGGCCCCGGCGAGCTGATCGGCGAGCTGTCGCTCTTCGACCCCGGCCCGCGTACCGCCACCGCCACCGCCCTGACCGAGGTCAAGCTGCTCGGCCTCGGCCACGGCGACCTCCAGCCGTGGCTCAACGCCCGGCCCGAGGTCGCGACCGCGCTGCTGCGTGCGGTGGCACGGCGCCTGCGCAAGACCAACGACCAGATGTCCGACCTGGTCTTCTCGGACGTTCCCGGCCGTGTGGCGCGGGCACTCCTCGACCTGTCGCGCCGGTTCGGCGTGCAGTCGGAGGAGGGCATCCACGTCGTGCACGACCTGACCCAGGAGGAGCTCGCACAGCTCGTCGGCGCCTCGCGCGAGACCGTGAACAAGGCTCTGGCCGACTTCGCGGGCCGCGGCTGGCTGCGTCTGGAGGCTCGCGCGGTGATCCTGCTGGACGTGGAGCGGCTGGCGAAGCGGTCCCGCTGACGCCTTGGCTTCGTACAGAGGGGCCCTGCCCGGTCGGGCGGGGCCCCTCCGCCGTTTCCGGGTGCGGCGCCGCTGCGCGAGCGGGATGTGGCGCGGGCAAGCGACAGGAGGGTGGGGCATGGAGCGCAGAGGGCTGGATCCGTACGGGTACTTCGAGCGCGAGGGGTCGCTCGGCCGGGTGCAGGGCGTCTTCGGGCCGGTCGTCGCCGCCGCGCGCGAGCGGATCGGCGAGGCGTACGGGCAGCGGCTGCACAGCGCTTACCTGTACGGGTCCGTGCCGCGCGGGACGGCGCGCCCGGGGCGCTCCGACCTCGACCTGCTGCTCGCCCTGCACCACGAGGCCGCCGACGAGGACCGGGACACCGCCGAGGTGCTGGCGCGCGGGCTCGACCAGGACTTCGCCGAGATCGACGGCGTCGGCATCCTGCTCTACGGCAAGAACACCCTGCTGAGCGAGCAGGAACGGGACGACCTGGGCTGGTTCCTCGCCTGCCTGTGCACCCCGCTGCTCGGCGCGGACCTGGCCGAGCACCTCCCGCGCTACCGCCCGGACAGCCTGCTCGCCCGTGAGACCAACGGCGACCTGGCCGCCGTACTGCCCCGCTGGCGGGCCAGGCTGGAAGCCGCGTCGACCCCCGCCGAGTACCGCAAACTCAGCCGGCACTTCTCGCGGCACCTGGTGCGCACGGGGTTCACCCTCGTGATGCCCCGGTGGGGCGGCTGGACGAGCGATCTCGCCGAGTCCGCGGAGATCTTCGGGCGGTACTACCCCGAGCGCGCGGCGCAGATGCGGGCCGCGGCCGCGGTGGCACTGGATCCGGCCGAGGACCCGGCCGTGCTGCACGCGTACCTGGATGACCTCGGCCCGTGGCTCGCGGACGAGTACACGGCCCGGCACGGCACCAAGACGCCCCGCTGAGGGGGGGCTCAGACGTCCGTCAGGGCCTCGACCGCCTGCTTCGCCTCGAGCAGGTCCGCCCCGGTGATGCGCCGGTAGACGCGGATGGCCTCGATCGTGCGGCCGTCGCGCACGAGCGCCCGTACGTCGTCCAGCCCGGCCGGCTCCGGCTCCGCTATGCCGAAGTGGTCCAGGACCAGGCCCAGCCGCCGCTCCAGCCGCTCCGAGCGCCGTTCGAGGGCCTTCATGCGCAGGGTCACCGTCGAGGTGATCCACGCGGCCGTGGCGATGAGCGCGAGCAGCAGGAACAGCGTGGTCATTCAGGGCCTCCCGGGATCAGTCCGTGATCTTGAAGGTACTCGAGCTGCGCGCGTACGGACCATTCCGCGGCCGGCCACAGCGAGCGGTCCACGTCCGCGTAGACCTGGGCGACGACGGCCTGGGGGGTGACGAAGCCGTTCTCCACCGCGGTCTCGACCTGGGCGAGCCGGTGCGCGCGGTGGGCCAGGTAGAACTCCACCGCGCCCTGCGCGTCGTCCAGGACCGGTCCGTGCCCCGGGAGCACCGTGTGCACGCCGTCGTCGACCGCCAGCGAGCGCAGCCGGCGCAGGGAGTCCAGGTAGTCCCCCAGGCGGCCGTCGGGGTGCGCGACGACGGTGGTGCCGCGGCCGAGGATCGTGTCGCCGGTCAGGACGGCCCGGTCGGCGGGCAGGTGGAAGCTGAGCGAGTCGGCGGTGTGGCCGGGGGTCGGGACGACGCGCAGCTCCAGGCCGCCGGTCCGGATCACGTCGCCGGCGGCCAGCCCCTCGTCGCCGAGGCGCAGGGCGGGGTCCAGGGCGCGGACCTTGGTGCCGGTGAGCTCGGCGAACCGGCCCGCGCCCTCGGCGTGGTCGGGATGGCCGTGGGTGAGGAGGGTCAGGGCGATCCGCTTGCCCGCCTGCTCTGCGGTCTCCACGACCGCGCGCAGGTGGACGTCGTCGAGGGGGCCGGGATCGATGACGACGGCAAGCTCGGAGCCCGGCTCCGAGACGAGCCAGGTGTTGGTGCCGTCCAGGGTCATCGCCGAGGCGTTGGGGGCCAGGATGTTGACCGCGCGGGCGGTGGCGGGCCCTGAGGTGACGATTCCGCGGGGCTGTCCGGGCAGAGCGGCCGCATTCGTCACGGGGTGCCTCCGGGGCGGACTCGCTTGGTGAACTCGTCGTGGCCCGGCCAGCTGAGCACCAGTTCGCCGTTCTCCAGCGAGGCCTGGGCGAGTACGGGGGTCAGGTCCTGGGCGGCGGCCGCGGTGAGGGCGTCGACCGCGCTCCCGTACGGCTCGAGGGAGCGCAGGGTGGAGATGGTGGGCGGCATCATCAGCAGCTCGCCCTTGTCGTAGCCGTCGGCGGCTTCCGCGGGGCGGATCCAGACGGTCCGGTCGGCCTCGGTGGAGGCGTTGCGGGTGCGCTGGCCCGCGGGGAGGGCGGCGACGAAGAACCAGGTGTCGTAGCGGCGGGGCTCGAACTCCGGGGTGATCCAGCGGGCCCAGGCGCCGAGCAGGTCGGAGCGCAGCCGCAGGCCGCGGCGGTCGAGGAACTCGGCGAAGGACAGCTCGCGGGCGACGAGGGCCGTACGGTCGGCCTCCCAGTCGTCGCCGGTGGTGTCGCCGACGACGGTGTCGGCGGTCTCGCCGGCGAGCAGGACGCCCGCCTCCTCGAAGGTCTCGCGGACGGCGCCGCAGACGATGGCCTGGGCGGTCCGGGGGTCGGTGGCGAGGCGGGCGGCCCACTCCTCCCGGCTCGGGCCGGCCCAGCCGACGAGGTGGTCCTCGTCGCGGGGGTCGACCCCGCCCCCGGGGTAGGCGTACGCGCCGCCCGCGAAGGCCATGGAGGCCTTGCGGCGCAGCATGTGCACGACGGGGCCGTCGGGGGTGTCGCGCAGCAGCATCACGGTCGCGGCGCGCCGGGGCTCCACCGGGGTGAGGGAGCCGTCCATGAGCGCGCGGATCCGGTCGGGCCACTCGGGCGGGTACCACTGGCCCCCGGCGGGGGTGGCGCCGTGCGCTCCGGAAACTCCGGGTGTCTGCTGCTGTCCCTGCTCACCGTTGGGCATGGCGGGATGCTACGGCCATCCGCCCCGATGTTCGAGGCCCACTCCCCTGCCCGAGGCCGCGTCCCGCCCGGCCGGGCCTGCAACCGAGCACTCGGAAACACGTACAGCCCCCGCCGGGAGTCGGCGGGGGCTGCACGGGAAGTCGTACGGGTCAGGCTCCGGGAACGAGCTCGACCTGGATCTCGATCTCGACCGGGGCGTCCAGCGGGAGGACCGCCACGCCGACGGCGCTGCGGGCGTGGACGCCCTTCTCGCCGAGGACCGCACCCAGCAGCTCGCTCGCACCGTTCAGCACGCCCGGCTGGCCCGTGAAGTCCGGGGCCGAGGCGATGAAGCCGACGACCTTCACGATGCGCGCGATCTTGTCGAGGTCGCCGATCACGGACTTCACCGCGGCCAGCGCGTTCAGCGCGCAGGTCGCGGCCAGCTCCTTGGCCTGCTCCGCCGAGACCTCGGCGCCGACCTTGCCGGTGACCGGCATGCTGCCCTTGACCATCGGGAGCTGCCCCGCGGTGAACACGTACGCGCCCGACCGCACGGCCGGCTGGTACGTGGCCAGCGGCGGGACCACCTCGGGCAGGGTCAGGCCGAGCTCGGCCAGCTTCGCCTCGACAGCGCCGCTCATGCCTTCTCCCGCTTGAGGTAGGCCACGAGCTGCTCGGGGTTGTTGGGGCCGGGTACGACCTGGACGAGCTCCCAGCCGTCCTCGCCCCAGGTGTCCAGGATCTGCTTGGTGGCGTGGACCAGCAGCGGGACCGTCGCGTATTCGAACTTCTTGGTCATGGGGGCGAGCGTAACGCGTGAGAGCGTGGGGTTCCCCCGGCCGTAGGCTGGGGGAGGCTCATGCGCAGCCCGATGGGCGAGTGGTTAGGCTCAGACGCTGTGAGCAGGCTCCAGGTGGTCAGCGGCAAGGGCGGAACCGGAAAGACCACGGTCGCCGCGGCACTCGCGCTCGCCCTCGCGCGCGAGGGCAGGCGGACGCTTCTGGTGGAGGTCGAGGGCAGGCAGGGGCTCGCGCAGCTCTTCGGGGCGGAGGCGCTCCCGTACGAGGAGCGGAAGATCGCCGTCGCCTCGGGCGGCGGGGAGGTGTTCGCCCTGGCCATCGATGCCGAGCGGGCCCTGCTGGACTACCTCCAGATGTTCTACAAGCTCGGCTCCGCGGGCCGCGCCCTCAAGAAGCTCGGCGCCATCGACTTCGCGACGACCATCGCGCCCGGGCTGCGGGACGTACTGCTGACGGGCAAGGCGTGCGAGGCGGTCCGGCGCAAGGACAAGGCCGGCCGGTTCGTCTACGACCACGTGATCATGGATGCCCCGCCGACCGGGCGGATCACCCGCTTCCTGAACGTCAACGACGAGGTGGCGGGGCTGGCCCGGTTCGGGCCGATCCACAACCAGGCGCAGGCCGTCATGAAGGTGCTCAAGTCCCCGGAGACGGCTGTCCATCTGGTCACGCTGCTCGAGGAGATGCCCGTCCAGGAGACCGCGGACGGGATCGCCGAACTCGAGGCGGCCGGACTGCCCGTGGGGCGGGTGGTCGTCAACATGGTGCGCCCGCATCACCTGGACGAGGACGCCCTGCGCGCCGCCGCCGGCGAGCGCCGCGCGGATGTGGCCAAGGCCCTGTCCCGGGCGGGCCTGGGCGGTGCGCGCCGCGGCGGGCTCGCGGAGCGGCTGGTGGACCCGCTGCTCGCGCAGGCCGCCGAGCACGCGAGCCGGGTGGAGCTGGAGCGCGCGCAGCGCACCGTACTGGGGCAGCTGGACGTGCCGACGTACGAACTCCCCCTGCTCGGCGCGGGGATGGACCTGGCCGGGCTGTACGAGCTGGCCTCGGAGCTGCGGAAGCAGGCGGGCGAGGAATGAGCGGGGCCACCACGCGTACGAGCACCAGTACGGCTGCAAACGCGGGCATGAAGGGGGGCATCGGCATGGACACTCCGCCGCGGCTGGGCGTGGACCGGCTGCTGGACGACCCGGGGACGCGGATCATCGTCTGCTGCGGTGCGGGCGGGGTCGGCAAGACGACCACCGCCGCGGCCCTGGGCGTACGGGCGGCGGAACGCGGGCGGAAGGTGGTCGTGCTGACCATCGATCCGGCGCGGCGGCTCGCCCAGTCGATGGGGATCGACTCGCTGGACAACACCCCGCGCAAGGTGAAGGGGGTCGACGGCGGCGAACTGCACGCCATGATGCTCGACATGAAGCGGACCTTCGACGAGATCGTCGAGGGTCACACGGACGCCGAGCGGGCGGAGGCCATCCTCGCCAATCCCTTCTACCAGTCCCTGTCGGCCGGGTTCGCGGGCACGCAGGAGTACATGGCGATGGAGAAACTGGGCCAGCTGCGGGCCCGGGACGACTGGGACCTGATCGTCGTGGACACCCCGCCGAGCCGGTCCGCGCTGGACTTCCTCGACGCGCCGAAGCGGCTGGGGTCCTTCCTGGACGGGAAGTTCATCCGGGTGCTGATGGCGCCGGCGAAGGTGGGCGGCCGGGCGGGGATGAAGTTCCTCAACGTCGGCATGTCCCTGATGACCGGCACGCTGAGCAAGCTGATGGGTGCCTCACTGCTGAAGGACGTGCAGACCTTCGTGGCGGCGATGGACACGATGTTCGGCGGTTTCCGTACCCGCGCGGACGCGACGTTCCGGCTGTTGCAGGCTCCGGGTACGGCCTTCCTGGTGGTCGCGGCGCCCGAGCCGGACGCGCTGCGGGAGGCGGCGTACTTCGTGGAGCGGCTGGCCGCGGAACAGATGCCGTTGGCCGGGCTCGTACTGAACCGGGTGCACGGCAGCGGTGCCGACCAGCTGTCCGCAGAGCGGGCGTTGGCCGCCGCAGAGAATCTTGAAGAACGCGGCATTGTCGATCAGGAGTCCGGGAAAGCTGGACTTCGTGACGCGGCCGCGGAGGCCGCCGACGCCACGGAAACTCCCGAAACTCCCGAGAGCGGGACCGAGACCGGCTCCCCCGATGCCGATACCCGTGCCGACGCCCATGCCCACGCAGACTCAGACCCCGGAGCCGACCCCGACGCCGATGCCGACGTGGACGAGATCACCGCAGGACTGCTGCGCCTGCACGCCGAACGGATGCAGGTGATCGCGCGCGAACAGCGCACACGCGATCGCTTCACCTCGCTGCACCCCGAGGTGGCGGTGGCCGAGGTGGCCGCCCTGCCCGGCGATGTGCACGACCTCGCCGGGCTGCGGGCCATCGGAGAGCGACTCGCGGCCGGGGTTCCGGCCGGAGCATAGGCGTTCGTACGACGAATGCCTCCGGGTGAGGGGGCGTTCGTACGCGGGACCGCGCGGGTGGGTCTACCCGGCTGCCGCGTACGTCTCGTACGGAACGTCGATCTCCGCATCGACATCCACGGTGAGGATGCCTGTGCTGCGCTCGTACTCAGTGCGGGCGGTTTCGAGCAGCCGTCGCCACGAGGTGACGGTGGGACGCCGGCGCAGCAATGCGCGACGCTCCCGCTCGGTCATTCCGCCCCATACTCCGAACTCGACACGATTGTCGAGCGCGTCGGCCAGGCACTCGGTCCGCACCGGACATCCGGTGCACACCGCCTTGGCCCTGTTCTGTGCCGCTCCTTGAACGAACAGTTCATCCGGATCGGTAGTGCGGCAGGCTGCCTGCGCACTCCAGTCGGTAACCCAGCCCATCCCGGCGCCGTCCTCTCCCGAATCGAGGCTCCCCCACGGCGGTAGCGGCATATTCACCGCTGCCAGTTGAGGACGTTACGGAAGGCGGGGACAGTGCAACACCCCCGACGGGCCCAATCTTGAATGGTCCGAACGGACTATGGGTAAGCGGCAGATCACCCGACGGAGTGATCCGGCGACATGCCCGACCATTCCGGCAATTCGGGTGGAATCGGCGGACCTTGGACGCGCGACCGTCAGAGTGAGGGGCGAGATTCGGACATAAGTCCACCCCATTCGGGAAGGGTGAAAATCAAGCCGAGGGGTTGATGTCGCACCGCACTGCTGTGACAGTTGGGGACAGCTTAGGCCAAGGCATTCGCGCGTGTCCGGCGAATGAGAACGTAGGCTGCCCTCCATGGGAAAGAAGCGCTCGGGCGCCGGGCTCACGGGGCCGCAGCAGGCCGCCAAGTTCCTCGGGGTGTCCGTTCTCTCCGGAGTTGTACTGGCCGGCATCGCGATCCCGGGCGCAGGCGCCCTGGGGCTCGCCGCCAAGGGCACGGTCGAGGGATTCGACGAGATCCCGGCCAATCTCAAGACACCGCCGCTGAGCCAGCGCACGACGATTCTGGACGCCGAGGGTGGCTTGATCGCCACGGTCTATTCACGGGACCGGCAGGTGGTGCCTCTCACGGCCATCTCCCCGTACATGCAGAAGGCGATCGTCGCGATCGAGGACTCGCGTTTCTACGAGCACGGCGCAATCGACGCGAAGGGCATCCTGCGCGCGGTCAACCGCAACGCGCAGGAGGGCGGAGCCGCGCAGGGCGCCTCCACGCTCACGCAGCAGTACGTGAAGAACGTGTTCGTCGAAGAGGCCGGCGACGACGAGACCAAGGTGCGCGAGGCCCAGGAGAAGAGCCTGGGCCGCAAGATCCGCGAGCTGAAGTACTCGATCCAGGTCGAGGAGGAACTCGGGAAGAAGAAGATCCTCGAGAACTACCTCAACATCACTTACTTCGGCCAGCAGGCATACGGAATCGAATCCGCCGCTCAGCGCTACTTCAGCAAGCCAGCCAAGGACCTGACCCTGGACGAGTCGGCGCTGCTGGCGGGCGTCGTGCAGTCGCCGAGCCGGTTCGACCCGGTGAACGACGCGCAGGAGGCGATGAAGCGCCGCAACGTCGTCCTCCAGCGGATGGCCGACATGAAGGACGTCTCGCAGGCCGAGGCGGACGAGGCGAAGAAGAAGCCGGTGACGCTGAAGGTGACGCGGCCGAAGAACGGCTGCATCACCGCGGTCAAGGGCGCGGGCTTCTTCTGCGACTACGTGCGCAACACGTTCCTGACCGACCCGGTGTTCGGCAAGACCCGCGAGGAGCGGGCCAAGCTCTGGAACCAGGGCGGCCTGACCGTGCGTACGACGCTGGACCCGCAGTCGCAGGAGTCCGTCAACGAGTCGATCAAGGACCACGTCAACCAGGACGACAAGGTCGCCACGGCCGTCACCCTGGTGCAGCCGGGCACCGGCCGGGTGCTCGCCATGGGCCAGTCCAAGCCGTACGGCTTCGGCAAGAACGAGACGCAGATCAACTTCTCCGTGGACAAGCGGATGGGCGGATCGAACTTCGGCTTCCCGACCGGCTCGACCTTCAAGCCGTTCGTCGCGGCCGCGGCCCTGGAGCGGGGGGTGTCGGCGGGCAAGACGTACCCGTCCCCTCACGACATGGAATACCCGAGCCCGGTGCAGACCTGTGGCGACAAGCCGTGGGTCAACACCTCGCACGACCGGGTGGAGAACGAGTCGGAGTCCGAGATCGGCCCGTACGGCATGAGGGACGCGATGGCCAAGTCGGTCAACACGTACTTCGTGGAGATGATCTCCGACAACGCGCTCGGGCTCTGCCCCGTGACCGAGATGACCACCAAGCTCGGTGTGATCCCGGCCGACGGCACGAAGCTCCCCGAGGTCCCGGCGATCGCGCTCGGTACCGAGGGCATGTCCCCGCTGACCATGGCGAACGCGTACGCGACCTTCGCCAACCGCGGCGTGTACTGCACCCCCGTCGCCCTGGAGTCCATCACCGACGCGCACGGCAAGGCACTGGCCGTGCCGAAGTCCCAGTGCGACCGCGTGATGGCGGAGAAGACCGCCGACACCGTCAATACGCTGCTGCTCGGCGTGATCGACTCCGGTACGGGTACCGCCGCGGGTCTGACCGACCGGCAGAACGCGGGCAAGACCGGCACCACCGACAGCCGCTACAACGCCTGGTTCGTCGGGTACACGCCGAACATGGCGGGCGCGACGTGGGTCGGCTCGGGCGGCTCGAAGCAGGTGTCGATGGAGAACATCACCATCGGCGGCCAGTACTACGACAAGGTCTACGGCGGCGGGCTGCCCGGCCCGATCTGGAAGCAGGCGGTCTCGGGTGCGCTGGAAGGCCGGGAGGCGCCGCCCTTCACCACGGTGACCATCCCGGAGAGCGGGATGCCGGCCGGTGGCGGCCGTCCCACCCCGAACCCGAACCAGAACCCGAACAAGCCGGGGAAGCCCGGCAAGCCGGGCGGCGACGGCAAGCCGGGCGGCCGCCCCGGCGGCCAGACGGCAGCCGGTGCCACGGGCGGCGCGACGGGCGGCAACACCCCGACGAACCCGTTCCCGGACATCAGCCTGGAACCGGGCTTCATCGGCGGCCCGGAGGGCCCGTAGGCGGCATGAACAAGAGGGAGGGCCCGCTCGCACCATGCGCGAGCGGGCCCTCCCTCTATTTATCCATCCATCTGTCTACGCGAGGTGCTTCTTGACGGCGGCGGCGACGCGGCCGCCCTCCGCCAGCCCGGCCACCTTCGGGTTCACGATCTTCATGACGGCACCCATGGCCCGCGGTCCCTCGGCGCCCGCGGCCTTGGCCTCCTCGACGGCCTGCGCAACGATCGCGCCGAGCTCCTCGTCGCTGAGCTGCTTGGGCAGGTAGGTGTCGAGGAACTCGCCCTCCGCCGTCTCGCGCGCGGCCTGCTCGGGACGACCGCCCTGCGCGAAGGCGTCCGCGGCCTCGCGACGCTTCTTCGCCTCCTTGGCGATCACCTTGAGGACCTCGTCGTCGGAGAGCACGCGCGCCTCCTTGCCCGCGACCTCCTCCTTGGTGATGGCGGAGAGGGTCAGGCGCAGCGTGGACGAGTGCAGCTCGTCGCGCGCCCTGATGGCGGTGGTGAGGTCTTCCTGGAGCTTGGCCTTGAGCGTGGTCATGACCTGAGTCTGCCAGGTGGAGGGGCAGTGGCGCCCGCCGGTTTTCCGGGTCTGCGACCATGGGGCCATGCGTGCGCGTTACGGAGTACCCCTGAAGGTCACGGCTTCGATCGCGGCGGTCGGGGCCGCCGGTGTGGCCTATGCCGCCGGTTTCGAGGCGCGGTCGTTCCGGCTGCGCCGGATCACCGTGCCGGTCCTCCCCGCCGGGATGCGCCCGCTGCGCGTACTCCAGGTCTCCGACGTCCACATGGTCGGCGGGCAGCACAAGAAGCGCGCCTGGCTCCAGTCGCTGGCCGGCCTGCGCCCGGACTTCGTCGTGAATACGGGCGACAACCTCTCCGACACCGAGGGCGTCCCGGAGGTACTGGACGCCCTGGGCCCGCTGATGTCCTTCCCCGGCGTGTACGTCTTCGGGTCGAACGACTACTACGGGCCGCGGCTGCGCAACCCCGGGCGCTACCTGATCGAGAAGGTCCAGGGGCGGCACGGGCTGAACGGCAACAAGCCGGTCGTCGGCGCCGTGCACAACCCGTGGGAGGAGATGCGGGACGCCTTCGACGCGGCGGGCTGGGTGAACCTCACCAACACGCGCGGGCGCCTGAAACTGCCCGACCTGGAACTGGCCTTCACCGGGCTGGACGACCCGCACATCAAGCGCGACCGCTACGAGCGGGTGGCGGGCGGTCCGGAGGCGGACGCCGACTTCTCGATGGCCGTCGTGCACGCCCCCTACCTGCGCGTCCTCGAGTCCTTCACCGCGGACCGGTACCCGCTGATCCTGGCGGGGCACACGCACGGCGGTCAGCTGTGCATCCCCTTCTACGGGGCGCTCGTCACCAACTGCGACCTGGACACGAAGCGGGTGAAGGGGCTCTCCACGTACGAGACGGACGGCAAGCGCGCCTACCTCCACGTCTCGGCGGGCTGCGGCACGAACCGCTACACGCCGGTCCGCTTCGCCTGCCCCCCGGAAGCCACCCTCCTGACCCTGACCCCGAAGGCGTAGCCACCGCCGTCCGCCGTGACCTGGGCCTTCCCCGCGCCGGGCCCGGCCCGGGTCACGGCGGACGGCCCCCGCCGCGCCCCTCGCGAAAACCGGATTTCGTCTCCGGCCAAGGGTCCGCTAAAGTAATCGATGTCGCCAGGACAGCAACACCGCCAGGCGGCGATCGGGGTGTAGCGCAGCTTGGCAGCGCGCTTCGTTCGGGACGAAGAGGTCGTGGGTTCAAATCCCGCCACCCCGACGCTGTAGTACCAGGTCAGGCCACCTACTAATTCAGTAGGTGGCCTGACCTACTTTCTGCGTGACCGGCCGGGTGACCACACCCTTGGGTCGATCTTGAAGGTGCCACCCATGGCGGTCGCGTCGGCGGCCGGTGGTTGAACGTTCGATTGTCACGGTTCGGACATTTCCGCACCCGCGCGCACACGTCCCCATACGGTGACCGGATTCGCACCCGTCCCTGTAGGGGTTTCCATGTCTCAGCAGTTCCCGCCGCCCGGCCAGCCGCAGCCCGGGTACGGCTACCCGCCCCCGCCGCCGAAGAAGTCCGGCGCGGGGAAGATCGTCGGCTTCTCGTGTCTGGGCATCGTGGGATTAGTCGTGCTCCTCGGCGTCATCGGGGCGGTCCTCGACGGTGGGAGCAGTGACAAGACGGCGAAGGACGCCGCACCGCCGGCCGCTGCAACGTCCACGCCGTCGAAGGCCCCCGAGTCCAAGCCGTCCTCCGCCGCACCTGAGAAGAAGGCTGCGGTCGATGTCGTGGCGAAGAAGGCGGAGTTCAAGAAGAGCATCATCGCGCAGGGCGACGCCTACACCAGCGTGTCCGTCACGATCACGAACAACAGCAGCAAGCCGATCGACGTGAACCCGCTCTACTTCGCGATCACCGACACGAACGGCACCAAGCACATGGCCGAACTCGCCGCCGACGAGGACCAGATCGCCACGGTACAGCTGGCCCCCGGTGAGAACGTGACCGGTGCGATCACCGGCAAGGGCGCGTTCACAGCGAAGACGGTGACGTACACGGACGGTCTGATCGGCAAGGCGATCCGCGCCGACGTGTCCTGACGCCCCCCTTTGGCGCCCCATCCCCACGCCCGGGGGTGGGGCGCTCTGCTGCCCGGGCCTCGGTGATCCGGCGCCCCGCACACGCCGGCGCGGGCCGGGACGCCTGGGCGCCACCCTCGCGCCACCGGGGCAACACCGGGGCGGTGGATGCTCTTCAACAGCAAATGACCACTGACGCCGAGCGGAGGTGAAAGAAATGAAGGTTTACATCAAGCCGGAGGCCAAGAAGGTCGACCAGGGCACCATCGTCGCCGCTGTCCGCTAGTAGCGACCCACATGCCACGCCTCCCGGACCGGGGGGCGTGGCATGTCCGCTCCAGTCACCACGTCACAGGGGAATCGGAAGCCATATGTGCGGAATTGCAGGATTCGCCCACACCGACGGAAGCGCCCTCGCGGGGTCGGCCGACGCGATTCTCCGCGACATGGCCCATGCGCTGCGGCCGCGCGGGCCGGACGACATGCAGTTCCACCACACCGGGCAGGCGTGTATGTCCTTCACGCGGCTCGCGCTGATCGACCCCGAGGGCGGGCGGCAGCCGTTCATCAGCGAGGACGGGAACGTCATCCTCGCGGCGAACGGCGAGATCTACAACTACCGGGAGTTGCGGAAGGGGTTCGAGGGGCGGGTTCGCTTTCGGAGTGAGTCCGACTGTGAGGTGCTGCTTCATCTCTATCTCGAGAAGGGGCTCGCCTTTCTCGATGACGTGCGGGGGATGTTCGGGATCGCCGTCATCGACCTGCGTGAGCAGCGGCTGCTGCTCGCCCGCGACCGGCTCGGCATCAAGCCGCTGTTCGTCCACCGCAACCGCGACACCGTGCTCTTCGGGTCCGAGGTCAAGGCGCTCTTCGCGCACCCCGACTGCCCGCGCGAGCTCGACTGGGCGCGCGCCCTCGCCGACCAGGGGCTCAGCGCCGCGCCCGTGATGAGCGACGACGAGCCCGTGACCTGGTTCAAGGACGTGGACCATGTCCCCTCAGGGGCGATCGTCAACATCAGTCTGCGTGACGGCGCGACGCGCGTGCACCGGTACTGGGAGCTGCCCACGCCGGCCGAGGCCGACGCGCTCCCCGAGAGCTTCTTCGTGCAGAGCATGGGCGACCTGCTCGCCTCCTCCGTACGGGAATGCCTGATCGCCGACGCCGAGATCGGCGTCTTCCTCAGCGGCGGCCTCGACTCCGCGGCCATCACCGCCCTGTCGGCGCACACCGGGCTGCACACCTTCTCCGCGCTGACCGGCGCCACCGTCGTCAACAAGGACGCGCAGTACGCCCGCGCCACCGCCGACCTGCTCGGACTGCCCAACCACCAGGTGGCCTTCGGGGCCGACCGGGTGCCCTCGCCCGACGAGTGGCGGCGCCTGCTGTGGCTGATGGAGACGCCGCAGTGCGGCCCCGAGCAGTTCTACAAGAGCGAGATGTATCGTTTCGCCCGCGCCGAGCGGCCCGAGCTCAAAGCGATCCTGCTCGGCTCCGGCGCCGACGAGTTCAGCGGCGGCTACAGCGTCGCCCTCTCCGGCGGCGGCGACTGGGAGGACTTCGAGGGCAACCTGCGGACGATGGCCCGCCGCAAGGCCCTCGGCTCGCAGTCCTCCCTCTCCGTCTGGTGGGAGGGCACCGACCTGCCGCTGCTCAGCGACGACGCGGTCGGCGCGTACGCCCCCGGCGCGGTGGACGACCCGTACGGCTCCTACCTGGCCTGGAAGTTCCGGGACATGCAGCAGTACAACTTCTGGGTCGAGGACCGCACCGCCTCCGGCAACGGCGTCGAGGCCCGCGTGCCCTTCCTGGACCACCGGATCATCGAGCTGCTGGCGACCGTGCCGCGCGCCTACCGCAAGCGGCTGTTCTGGGACAAGCAGGTCATCCGCGAGGCCGTACGGGACATCCTGCCCGCCGAGGTGATCAGCCGGCCCAAGCTCGCCTTCTACGAGGGCGAGGGCGTGCGCCACACGCACCGCACCTTCACCCGGATGCTCGCGCAGAACGGCGACGAGCTCGTGGAGCAGGCCCTGTCCTCGCCGCGTGCCGCCCAGTACCTCGACGGCGCGAACATCCACCGCGCCCTGCGCAGGCTGGAGCGGGACCAGAGCTCCGGGCACGTCGAACTGCTGCTGCGCGTGGTCAACCTGGGCATCCTCGACCTGATGGCCGTGGACGTCCCGGGCAGCCGGGCCCCGTCCGGGCCCGCCCCGTACGAGCTGCGCGTCACGGACTTCGAGGGCCCCGAGGTCCAGGAGCTGTTCCCGCAGGTACGGATCGAGGGCACCTCGGTGTTCCGCCTCGCCGAGGGCGTGCTCGTACTCGACGACGCGGCGGAGGCGAACACCTCGTACGTCCTGGTCGACGGCGGGATCCGGTTCGTCATCGACCACCTGACCCACGCGGACTGGCTGCGGCTGCTGCGTGGTTTCGACGGGCGCCGGCCGCTGTCGGAGGCGCTCGCCGCCGCCGGCTGCGAACTCGACACGATGCGTCCGCTGCTGGACGGATCGCTCGAGGCGGGCCTGCTGGAGACCGTCGACAGCGCCTGAAGGCGCGGTGCCGGCACCGCGCCGTTCGGTCCCCCCATTGGAAATCGGCATCCGGATGTGGATGTACGGAAGTAATCACGAGTGAGGTCACCCCGATGACAGCCCATCTCTACTGGGACGAGGTCTGGCGCACCGACAGCGGGCGCACAGGCGACTGGTCGCGGCCGCACCCGTGGGTCGTGGACGAGGCCGCCCGGCTGCAGAAGCTCGGCGCCGTGGACGTACTGGACCTCGGCTGCGGCGTCGGCCGGCACGCCCTCTGGTTCGCGGAGGCGGGGTTCACCAGTTCCGGCACCGACGCCAGCGAGGCGGCCGTCCTGGCGGCCCGGGACGAGAGCGTCAAGCGCGGGGTGCAGGTCGGCCTCGAAGTCGGCGACTTCGGCGAACTTCCTTACGCGGACGACAGTTTCGACTATGTCCTCGCCTTCAACGTGGTCTACCACAACGACGAGGCCGGCCTCGGGAAGGTGCTCGACGAGGTCCGGCGCGTGCTGCGCCCGGGCGGCGTCTACCAGTCCACGATGCTCTCCAAGCGCAACGGCGAGTTCGGGCGCGGCAACGAGGTCAGCCCCAACACCTTCCGCCAGCCCGAGGCCACCGACGACAAGGTGCACCCGCACATGTACGTGGACGCGGCCGACCTGCTGCGCCTGCACGCGGGATTCCGGCTGCTCAGTGCCACCGACGCCGAGCACGCCAAGCCCGGCTCTTTCCACTGGCACTGCGTCTTCGAGTTGCCCGGGGAGGACGTGGCCGGCACCAACCACGGCCGCTTCGCGCAGAGGGCTGGGGAATAGTGTCGAAAGCGGCGCGACTGCGCGAGTTGCTGGAGCGTAAAGAGATAGCGCGGATCGTCGGATCCAGGGACGCGCTGACGGCCCTGCTCGTCGAGGAGGCGGGCTTCGACGGCCTGTGGGCGTCGAGCTTCGAGATCTCCGCGTCCCGGGCCCTGCCCGACCTGGGCCTGCTGACCATGTCCGAGCTGCTCGAAGCCTCCTCGCACGTGAACCAGGCGACCTCGCTGCCGCTGCTGGCGGACTGCGACACCGGCTTCGGCGGCAACATCAACGTCGTCCGTACGGTCCGCCAGTTCGAGGCGGCGGACATCGGCGGCATCTGCCTCGAGGACAAGGTGTTCCCCAAGCGGAACAGCTTCCTCGGCGGCGGCCAGAACCTCGAGGACGCGGGCGAGTTCGCCGGCCGGATCCAGGCCGCCGTACGGGCCCGGACCACCGGGGACTTCACCGTCGTCGCCCGGGTCGAGGCGCTCATCGCCGGGGCCGGGCTCGAGGAGGCACTGCGCCGCGCCCACCTGTACGCGGACGCGGGAGCCGACGCCATCCTGATCCACTCCAAGGAGTCCACGCCGGCCGAGATCCTGGAGTTCCTCCGGGCCTGGCAGGCCCGCACGCCCGTGGTCGTCGTACCGACCACCTATCCGCACTGGGACCTCGCCGAGGCGCAGGCCGCGGGCGTCTCGATGGTGATCTACGCCAACCACGCGCTGCGCGCCTCGGTCTCCGCCATGCGCGACGTCCTCGGGGAGATCCGGCTGCAGGGCGGGACCGGCGGGGTCGAGGACACCATCGCCCCGATGAAGGAGCTGTTCGGTCTCACGCAGGTCAACCGGTGGGAGGAGTGGAGCGCATGATCAGCGCCGAGTTCTTCTGCGCGGAGCTGGACCGCCGCGGGTACGGGTTCTTCAGCGGGGTGCCGTGCTCCTTCCTCAAGGGCCCGTTCGCGCTGCTGGAGCAGCGCGACAGCTACGTACCGGCGCCCAACGAGGGCATCGCCCTGTCGATGGCCGCCGGCGCCGAGCTGGGCGGGACCAAGGCCGTGGTGCTGGCCCAGAACTCGGGGCTGGGCAACCTCCTCGACCCGCTCACCTCGCTCACCATGGCGTACGAGATCCCGCTGCTGCTCTTCGTCAGCCTGCGGGGCTGGCCGAACGCCGAGGACGACGAGCCGCACCACGCGGCCATGGGCGCCGGGACCATCGGCGTTCTGGAGTCCGTCGGGGTCGCCCACGGCATCCTCGACCCGGCCGAGGAGAGCCTGGGAGGGCTCCTCGACCGCGCGGAGGAGGCCCGCCGCGAGAACCGGTCGTTCGTCGTCCTCGTACCGGCGAAGACCGTCGACGCCCACCCGGTGCCGGCGGCCGCCTCGGACGCGCAGATGGACCGGCGGGAAGCGGTGTCCGCGATCGCCGGGCACCTGGGCGGCGCACTGGTCTACAGCACCACCGGCATGATCAGCCGGGAGCTGTTCGGGATCGTCGACAACCCGCGCAACTTCTACATGCAGGGCTCCATGGGGCACGCCATCGGGCTCGGCCTGGGCACGGCCCTGAACCGCCCCGACCAGCAGGTCGTGGTCATCGACGGCGACGGCGCAGCGGTGATGCACCTCGGCGGGCTCGCGCTCGTCGGCGAACGGCGCCCCGCGAACCTGACCCACTTCGTGCTCGACAACGGCGCGTACGACTCCACCGGCGGCCAGCGCACCCGCGATGTGGCCATGCGCTGGGACGAGTTGGCGCTCGCGGCCGGATACCGCACGGGACGGGTCTGCCGCACGGCCAAGGAAGTCACCGCGCATCTGGCCGAGATCGAGGGGCTGCCCGGCCCGCACCTGGTGGCCCTGCACATCGGCAGGGGTGGGGCCACCCCTCCGCGGGTAACGTCGGCGCACACCAACGCCGAGGTCAGGGCCCGCTTCCAGGCCGCGGCGACCGCATCCCGGAAGGACGACCTGCCGTGACCACCGTCATCGCCCATGTCAGCGATCTGCACCTGGACCTCTCGGAGCGCGCCACGGAGCGCGCGCTGACGGTCATGAACTACCTGCGCGACCTCCCCGGCCCCCTGGACGCCGTCCTGGTCTCCGGGGACATCGCCGACCACGGGACGGCGGACGAGTACGCGCAGGCCCGCAAGCTGTTCGACCTGCCGTACCCGGTGCTGGTGCTGCCCGGCAACCACGACAAGCGCGGTGCGTTCCGTACCGGTCTGCTCGACGGCAAGCCGGAGGACGAGGAGCTGAACCAGGTCGTCCGCACGCCCGGAGCCGTCTTCGTCCTGTGCGACTCGACGATCCCGGGCAGCGACGAGGGCCTGCTCAGCGACCTCACCCTGCGGTGGCTCGACGAGACGCTGGCCGCCGAGGGCCGCGAACTGCCCGTCCTCGTCTGCTTCCACCACCCGCCGGTCGACCTGCACACCCCGTACGTGGACCGGGTCCGGCAGTTCGGCGAGGAGCGCCTCGCGGCGGTGCTGGAACGGCACCCGCAGGTCGTGGCCCTGCTGTGCGGTCATGCGCACGTCGCCGCGGCCACGACGTTCGCGGGCCTTCCGCTGCTGGTGGCGCCCGGGGTGGCCTCGACCGTCCCGCTGCCCTTCGAGGGCCGGCCCGCCGTGGACTACGAGCTGGCCCCGGCGCTGGCGTTCCACGTACTCGACGATCAGCGGCGGCTGGTCACGCACTACCGGGCGCTCGGCCGGCCGCATCCCGACCACTGAGAGAAGGCTGAGAGAGGCCATGAAGAGAGTCCTGATCGCCAACCGTGGTGCGATCGCGGCCCGGGCCGTCGACACCTTCCGCACGCTGGGATGGTCACCGATCGCCGTCGTCGCCCTGTCGGACCCCCAGCGGCTCCACACGCTCGCCGCGGACGGGTGCGAGTACCTCGAAGGCACCGGGCTCGCGGAGACGTACGACCACGTGAGCCGGATCGTCGAGGCGGCCCGGCGCTGCGGCGCCGACGCGGTCTACCCGGGCTACGGGGCTCTTGCCGAGGATCCGGAGCTGCCCCGGCAGCTCGCTGCGGCCGGGATCGCCTTCATAGGGCCGACGGCCGAGGTGCTCGAGGCGGCCCGCGACAAGGACCACGCGGTCGCCACCGCCGACCGGCTCGGCCTGCCCGTACTGCCGCACGCGACGGGGCACCGGCAGATAGCCGGGCTGGTCAAGGAGATCGGGCTGCCCGTCATCCTCAAGCCGGTCACCGGCTGCGGCGGCCTCGGCGTGCGCATCGTGCAGACGGAGGCCGAGGCGGAGCAGGCACTCGCCCTGATCGCCGAGGACGCTGACGCAGACGAGGCCGAAGACGAGGCCTCGGGCGGGCACGCGGGCCCGGCCGGCGCCGAGGGCACCGGCTGGTACGCCGAGCGGTACGTGGAGCAGGGGCGGGTGGTCGGGGTCACCGTCGCCGTCGACGACGCCGCCGCCGTGCACCCGCTCGGCGAGCGGGAGAGCCTGCTGGTCGACGGCAGCATGAAGCTGCTGGAGGCCTCCCCGGTCCAGGGCGTGGCGCCGGAGCTGCTGGAGCGGATGCGCAGGGACACGGCCCGGCTCGTCACCGGGATGGGGCTGCGGGGCGTGGCGACGGTCGAGTTCATCGTCGGCGCCCGGGGCCACTACTTCCTGGAGGTCAACGGCCGGCTGCCGCTGGCCTACCGGATGTGCGAGGCGCAGACCGGCCTGGACGTGGTGGCCCTCCAGATGGAGCTGGCGCAGGGCGCGGTGCCCGCCCCCGGCCGCATCCGCGTCGACCGGGACACGCACTGTCTGGAGGCCCGCCTGTTCATCGAGCCGGCGGCGGGCGGGGCGCCCGGCCTGATCACCGCCCTGGAGCTGGCCCCGGAGCCGGGGGTGACGTACAACTGCGCCCTCGACGTGCGCAGGCCGGTCGTGCTCGACAACATCGTCACCCAGGTCCTGGCCTGCGGTGACAGCCGCGGCGCGGCCGCCGGGGCGGTGCTCCGGGCCGTCGGGGGCAGCGGGGTTTCGGGGGTCGCGCACTGCGCGGAAGAGATAGCCGTGTGGCTGCGCGGTTCGGGACTGGTCCCGGAACGTCTCGGCAGCCAGGCCTTGGGAGTCTGAATGAACAGCAACGATCCGTTCTCGACCGTCCGCCACCCCGTCGACCGCGCGCTGGCGACGGCCGTCGCCGAGAGCGGGGAGGACGACGTACGCACGGACTGGTACCGGGAGTTCGGGCAGAGCGTCCGGCAGTACGTACGGCGCCACCTCGACGCCCGGCCGGGGTACTTCGTGCTCGGCGGCCTGGACCACCTCACCGAGGAGCAGGCGCGCCGGTTCACGGTGGCGGTCTCCCGGCTGGCCGGGGACCTGCTGCCGCAGGACGGTGCGGGAGCCCTGCTGCGGGACGTACGGGACCGGGGGGTGCGGCTCGGCGAGGGTGCGACGGGCCGCTACTCGGACAGCCGGCAGGGCGGCAGTCTGCACACGGACGCGGCGCACCGGCCGGGGCGGCTTCCGGACATTTTCACGCTGTTCTGCTTCCGGCAGGCCTCCAGCGGCGGAGCGCTGGTCACGGTGCACGTGAGCGATCTGCTGGAGATCCTGCGGGCCCACCCCGAGGAGCTCGCGGCGCTGCGGCTGCCCGTCCACTTCGACACCCGGGACGACACCCCGGGGGTGCCGCTGACGACCGAGCGTCCCGTCCTGGAGTTCAGGGGCGGCCGGGAGCGCATGTACTACCTGCGGGACTACATCGAGATCGGGCACCGGCACCCGCACGTACGGCCGTTGACGCCCGAGCAGGTCAAGGCGCTGGACCTGCTGGACTCGCTGCTGGACCGGCGGGATCTGCAGACGCACGGGCGGCTGGCGCCCGGCGAGATGATCTTCATCGACAACCGGTCGATCGTGCACGGCCGGACCGCGTTCGACGACGAGCAGCCGGTCGACGGCGGCCGGCTGATGCTCCGCACCTGGATCGGGCTCCCGGAACACGCCGAGGGCACGGCCGGGGCCGTCCTGTGACGCGGTTCGTCACCGCGCTCGAACGGTCCGGACTCGCCGAGTTCCTGGCCGATTTCCCCGGCGACTCGGTGGACCGCCTCCAGTGGGCCGCCGCCACCCGCGGCCTCGACGGGGAGCTGCGCGCCCTCGCCGGATTCCTGCTGCTCGGGGAGCCCATGGCGGCCGACCGGCTGCCGACCGCCCTCGCCGAGGCGCTGCCCGCCCTGGTCGAGAGCGGTGTCGCCGTCCGGCGCGGAGACGGGGTCCGGCTCGTCGACGTCAGCCTGTTCCGCTCCGCCGGGGTGTGGCTCTTCGCGGAGCCGCCGAGCCCGTTCCCCGTACGCCACTACTTCGGCCGGGACTCCGTCGCCCTGGCCCGGCGAACGGGCTGCCGGGCGGGGGACCGCGTCCTCGACCTGTGCTCCGGGCCGGGCTTCCAGGGGCTGGTGGCCGCGCAGCGGGGGGCCGGGGCCACGCTGGTGGAGCTGCTGCCCGAGACGGCCGGAGTGGCCCGGCTCAACGCGGAGATCAACGGGATGGGCGACCGGATCGAGGTCCTCGTCGGCGACCTGTACGACCCGCTCCCGGCCGGGGTGGAGCCGTACGACCACGTCATCGCCAACATCCCCTTCCTGCCGACCCTCTCCGCCCCGGGCGAGGAGGCCGCCCACGAAGGCGGCGAGGACGGGTTCAGCATCGGCCGCCGGGTCCTCGCCGGACTGCCCCGGCACCTGGGCGCGGGCGGAACGGCCCATCTGACCGGGCTCCTCCTCCAGGCCGGCCAGGAGCTCGTCATCGACGGCGAACTGCGCGCCTGGGCCGCGGAGAACGGCTACGGCCTCACGGTCACGCTGACCGAGCGCATGGCCGTGGACGCCGACTCCGACCTCGTCCAGACGACCGTGTCGGACCACCTGGAGACCGACCCGCAGGCCGACCCCGGGGAACTCACCGCCGCCGTCGTCGGCATGTACGCCTGCCGCGGCGCGAGCGCCGCCCGGCTCGCCTATCTGCGCATCGACGAAGGAATGGCCGACTTTCGCATCCTCGACCGGGCGCCCGGGTGAAGCTGGCCTGCACGACCAGCGCATTCGATGCATTCGATCACGATCGGGAAGGACGCACAGCGTGACGGCAGGGACGGACGGCGTGGCAGACGGTACGCAGGACCCGCGGGACCCGGAGCTCGTCGAGCTCGCCTCGATACGCGACGCGGACGTCGACGAGTGGAACGCACTCGCCGGTGACGCCGCCCTCTACTCGAGCCACCGCTGGCTGCTCTACGGCGAGGAGCTGCACGACTCCGGCTCCCGTCATCTGGTCGCCTCCTCCGGCGGCTCGTACGTCGCCGGCCTGCCCACCCACCGCTTCACCGGGAAGGTCCCGCACTTCTACGATCCCGCCGTCCTGTTCCCCGGCGCCGCCGAGCCGGCCACGCCCGAGCGCCCGCTGCTCCTCGGCGGCACCCGCCTCGGCTACACCAGCGAGGTGATCGTCGCCCCGGGCACCGCCGAGCCGCTGGCCACGGCGGGCGTGCGCACCGTACTGGACCGCTTCCGCGCCCTGGGCGCCGCCGACGGCGGGCAGGCCGCCCTGCTCTACCTCACCGACGAGTCGGTGGAGCGGCTGCTGCCGCTGCTCGGCCCCCGGGACCAGGTGGTGATGATGGACGCGACCGCGGTCCTGCCCGTCGACCCCGACGGTCTGGAGGGGTACCGCAGGCGGTTCACCTCGCACCAGTTCACCTCCATCCGCCGGGAGATGCGCCGCTACACGGACGCCGGCTGCCGTACCGAGGTGAAGCGCCTCTCCGAGTGCCACCAGCTGCTCGGCCCGCTCTCCGCGCAGGTCCTGATCCGCTACGGGCATCCCGTCACCGACGCGAGCGAGTCGGAGCGGTTCGCCCAGCAGGCCACGCTGTTCGACGACAACTGCCGGATCCTGGCGGCCTACCAGGGCGACCGGATGGTGGGCTTCACCCAGTACTTCTTCTGGGGCGACACCATGTACGCCCGCTCGCACGGGCTGGACGACTCCGTCGCCCGCGAGGCCAAGCTCTACTTCAACCTCACCTACTACGAAGCCGTGCAGTACGCGGCGGCCCACGGCTACCGCTCCGTGGACCTGAGCTGCGACGCCTTCCAGGCCAAGGTGTCCCGGGCCGCACGCCTGCGGCCCCTGTGGGGCGTCGTCCTCGACGCCCCGTGGACCGGGCCGGTCCTGGACCGCGTACGCGCCGAGGAGAAGGCCCGGCGCACGGAGTTCGCCTCCCACGACCCGGGGATCGAGTCGCGGGTGGCACAGCTGGTGGACGCGCGCGGCCGGTAGGGGGTGTCTTGTCGATCGGGCCGGATCAGGGAGCGGCGTCCGGTGCGTGCGATCGCAAGGCCGAGGAGGGAGTCGACGCGGAGTGTCGGCGAGCGACGAGAACGCGGCGAGCGTGCGTGCCGGACGCCGCGAGCCCGGCCTGATCGGCAAGCCCCCCCCAAGGCCGCACCCACCCGAAGACGGGCCCAGGCCGGCCGCGACGCTCACCCGGCCGGTCTGGGCTCCCGGTCCTTCTCCTGCAGGGCCCGGCCGCGTTCGGCGATCGCCGCCACCGGCGGCACCGCCGCCCCGGCCGTGACCATGATGGCGACGAGCGCGACCCACCCCAGCGGGCCCGCGCTCAGGCACAGCGCGTTCAGCACGGCCGGCGCCACGGCCCCGCCGATGCCGACGCCGACGGAGAACACGCCCTGGTACTCGCCCTGGGCGTGCTCGGGAGCCAGCCCGAACGACAGCGCGTACTCCCCCGCCGTGAACAGCATCTCCCCGAAGGTCAGCGCCGCCGTGCCGATCAGGATCAGCCCCATCGCCGCGTACATCGGGACGTGCGCGGCGGCGAAGACCAGCCCCATGGCCAGCGCGATGACCGGACCGCTGCGCCGCATGGCCAGCGCCCCGTCGCGCGGGGTCTCGACCCCCTTGGCGACCTTGGTCTGGAGCAGGACCACGAGCGCGCAGCTGAGTGCGAAGACCAGCGACACCGTCCAGCGCGGCGCGTCCGTGTACTCGGCGATCCACACCGGCATCAGCACGGTCATGAAGACGTCGAACATGACGAGGGTCCCCGCGAGCACGCTGACGGCGAGGAACGGGCGGTCGGCCAGGGCGTAGCGCCGGCCGCCCCCCGGCTCCTTGGGCACCGGCGGCAGGTGCGGCAGCCGGGCCACCAGCAGCGCGGCGACGAGGTACGAGACGACGTCGGCGCAGATCGCGATCACATACGCGGTCCGGGTGTCGGCCTGCAGCGCCAGCCCGCCGAGCAGCGAGCCGGAGACCATGGCGAGGTTCTGCAGGGAGTAGATCCGGGCCCGGTACGCAACGCGGTCCTCGCCGCCGACGTACGCGATCAGCGCCCCGCTGATCGCGGGGAAGGCGCCGCGCCCCAGGGCGATCAGGGTGATCACCACGAGGAACCCCGGCATGCCCTCCACCAGCAGCAGCGCGCCGGCGGCGCCCGCCTGGGCGACCAGTCCGGCGATGCCCACCTCGCGCGGCCCGAACCGGTCGGCGAGCCGGCCGACGACGGGCCCGGCGACCAGGCCCGCCAGTCCGGCCGCCGTCAGCCCCATGACGACGTTGCCGGTGGACAGGCCCACGGACCGGACGAAGAACAGGACTTGGAGGGGTGCCCAGCTGCCCGCCCCGAGGTAGCGGACGAACAGCGCGGCCGCCAGGCCGCGCCGCAGTCCCTGCCCGTCGCGGAGCATCAGTGTCCGGCCGGGGCGTCGGCGGCCGCGGGACGGGGGTTGACCTCGACTCCCAGCTTGGGCGCGAGCAGCTTGCGCAGCTGCTGCGCCGCCGCCTCGGCGGTGTTCGCCCGTACGACGTCCCAGCCGCGCCGGTCCGCCCAGTCGAGCATGACCTCCCGGGTGGCCGTCTGGTGCGACAGGAAGCTCTCCGGACGGCACTGCGGGTCCCGGCCGCACTCGTACGGGGTGATGTCGCCCTTCTTGCGGCGCAGCGCCTCCTCGGGCGTGACGTCGAAGAAGACGACGGTGTCCACCGGGGCCATGGCGTCGACGATCGCGTCCACGAGCGCCTGGGGGCAGCCCGCCAGCAGTTCGGTGGCGGCGTGCTTGACCCAGTAGCCGTCGAGGACGACGAGGTCCGCCTCGGCCTGGCGGGCGCGTTCCGCGGCCAGGGTGTTGAGCCAGCCGAGGAAGAGCATCCGGGCCGGGTTCGGCATCTCGGCGATGCAGACCCGCAGTTCGTCGAGGGTGGTGCCGCGCAGGAAGCGGGCCTGCGGTACCTGCGCCTCCTCGAAGACCTGCCACTTGCCCACGACACGGAACGACAGGCCCTGGCTCTCGGCCCAGCTCTGCAGCCGCTTGACCTGTGTGCTCTTGCCCGCGCCGTCGGGTCCGTCCATCGCAACGATCACTGTTCAAATCCCTTCGGAAGGTCCGCCACGGGCCGTCGCCGTACGGAAGTCATGCGGTGGTGCCGCCGGTGCCGAGCGTGCTGCGGTGGTACGCGAGGGCCCGCTCGATCAGCGCCTCGGCGGCGCCGGTGTACTCGGCCGGGCTGAGCAGGCGCGCCAGCTCGCCGGCCGTGAACTCCGCGGCCAGCTCGGGCGCGTCGGCGAGGAGCTTGTCCACGAGGGAGTCCGCGGCTCCGGAGCCCGCGGTCCCTGCGCCCACCGCCACCCGGCTCACCAGCCGCTTGGCGCCGGCCTTGCCGAGCACGGGGGCCAGTACGGCGGCCAGCCGCTCGGTGACCACGGCCCCGCCGGTGAGCCGCAGGTTGGCCTCCATCCGGGCCGGGTACACCTCCAGCCCCTCGGCCAGCTCCGCCGCCGTGCAGGCGGCCCCGCCGACCAGCCGCAACGCCTCGCGCAGCGGCTGCCATTCGCCGTGCCAGGCACCGGCGGGCCGCTCGTCCTCGGCGGCGGCCGCGCAGTGCGTCAGCGTCAGGACCAGCGAGGGCACCTGGAGCGCGGCCGAGCGGATCATCGCGGCGAGCACCGGGTTGCGCTTCTGCGGCATGGCGGAGGAGACGCCCCGGCCGACCCCCGCGGGCTCGGCCACCTCGGCGAGCTCCGTGCGGGCCAGGGTCTGCACATCGGTGGCGAACTTGCCCAGCGCCACCGCGGCGTGCGCGAGGACGGCCCCGGTGTCGGTGATCGGGGTGCGCAGGGTGTGCCACGGCAGGACGGGCTCCGCGAGGCCCGTCTCGGCGGCGAAGAGGCTGATCAGCTCCCCGGTGTACGCGCCGGGGTCCCTGTCGGGCCGGCTGCGGCCGTCCCCCTCGGCGGGGGCCTGCTGCGCGTAGGCGAGGTAGCCCGCGAGGGTGCCCGCGGCCCCGCCGAGCTGGACCGGCAGCCCCCCGTCGAGGAGGGCCGCGACCCGGCGCCGTACGTCGAGCACGGCGACGAGCCAGCCCGCCGCCTTGAGGCCGAACGTGGTGGGGACGGCGTGCTGGCCGAGGGTACGGGCCGCCGCCGGCGTGCCCCGGTGCTCATCGGCCAGCCGGGCCAGGGCCGTGGCGGTCCGGTCGAGCTCGGCGCGGACCAGGCGCAGGGTGCGGGCCGTGACCAGCATCGCGCCGGTGTCGAGGATGTCCTGGCTGGTGGAGCCGCGGTGCACGTACTCCGCCGCCGCCGGGTCTTCGGCCGCGACCACCGCCGTCAGCTCCTCGACCAGGGCGACCACCGGGTTGCCGGCGCCGCGCGCCCGAACGGCCAGTGCAGGCAGGTCGATCGCCTCGGCCCGGGCGCACGCCGTGATGGTCTCGGCCGCCTTCGCGGGCACGGTGCCGAGCCGGGACTGGGCCCGGGCCAGGGCGGCCTCCGCGTCGAGCATCGCCTGAGCCCAGGCGCTGTCGGTCAGGGCCGCCTCGGTGGCGGTACCGGCCCGGACGGGCGAGAGCAGGCCGGTGTCCGCTCCGGCCTCGGCTCCGGTGCCGGGTCGGCGGTCCGGCATCGTCTTCAGGCCGTCCATCACGTGCTCCTCGTCAGGGTGTCGAAAGGGCGGCCGGCCCGGGAGGCGAGGCCGAGGATGCTGCGGGCCATCGCGTCGGAGTCGCCGAGGATCACCGAGTCGACGCCCGGCCGGGCCCCGGCGGCCGTCACCCAGTGCACGCCCTCGGTGGGCACCCCGTACGCGAAGCGCCGCTCGTGCGGCGCACCCGCCGCGTCGATGATCCGGTACGGGCGCTGCGTGACCGCGATCCCGCCGGTCCGGTACGGGCCGTGCTCGTCGTCGATGACGTACGGGGTGCACTGGCCCGTCGCGTACAGGTGCCCCAGCAGCGGATCCCCGGTGCGCACCAGATCGGGTTCGGGCAGCCTCGCCTCGATGAACGCCCGGGCGTGCACCGCGTCTTCGCCCACCCGGGGCGAGCGGGCCGTGAAACGGCCGACGGCCTCGTCCGCGGCGAACTCGGCACCGGGGCCGAGCACGGTCAGCACGCCGGCCTCGATCAGCGCGATCGCCTCCTGGATCCGGCGGGGCGGCGGGCCGATGGACAGGTAGGCGTTCAACGGCCGGTACGAGCCGGTCAGTTCGTCGCGGTAGTCGGCACCGGATATCCCGCCGTGGTCGACCAGCAGCCGCACCTCGTTGCGCAGGTCCCTCAGTACGTCGAGCGCCGCCTTGTACGGCCCGTCGACGTTGCCCGCATGCGCCTCGGCGACGTCCCGGCGCAGGTGTTCCAGCAGCCAGCCGGTGAACTCGGCGCGGTCGGCGAAGACTCGGTCCGCGCAGGGCCGGGCGACGCGCTCCCAGTCCCAGCGCCGCCCGGGGGCCACGCCCAGCGCGTCGAGCAGCCGGTCGCGGGCGTACGCGGTCCAGGGCCCGGAGGCGCTCAGCGCGAGCAGCCGCGCCGCGGCCCCGGGGCGGCCGTCGGCGCGCAGCAGCGCCGCGTAGTAGACGGTCTCCACCTCCTGGGACACCAGCGGCCAGATGTCGCGCCGGAACGTCAGCCGCGGCCTGCGGCGCAGCCGGTCCAGCACGGCCGGGGTGAGGACGAGGGGGACGTGCCGGCCGTGCGCGCCCTTCTGGTTCTCCCCGCGGGCCTGGTACGGCACACCGCGGCGCGACCCGGCGTACAGCACGGGCTCGCGGCCGGAGCGGTGGTAGACCAGGCCGGTGTCCTTGGCCTCGAAGGCGCCGCCGCGGCCCTCCGTCAGCAGGGACACGTGGTCGAAGAAGTTGAGTCCGAGACCGCGCAGCAGGACCGGCTCGCCCGCCCCGATCCCGTCCAGCCCGGCATCGGCCGGGTTCCCCGGGGGCAGGTAGAACAGCCCCCGGCGGTCCGCGAACCGCGCGAAGGCGGTCTCCGCGGGGGTCGGCGAGACCGGCAGGTGCCCCTGGGCCAGCACGACCGCGTCCAGCCCGGACAGCACCGTGCCGTCGTCCAGGGTCACCCGGTCCCGGCCGTCCGCGCCGGGGTCCGGGTCCGCGTCGAGCCTGACGGCGCGCGCGGCGTGCGTACGGATGTCCGCCGGGGCCCACCGGACCACGCTGCGCAGCACCCACTCCAGGTAGCGCCCGTACAGGGCCCGGGTGGGATAGGCGTCGGGGCCCGGCCCCTCCTCGGCCGCGGCCCATGCGGCCAGGCTGGGACCGGGCCGCACGGGGCCGTCCATCGTCACGCTGTCGTCGGTGAAGAGGGTCACCTGGGAGGCGACCGTGTTCATGAGCAGAAGCTCCGACTGGTCGGAGCGCCACACCTGCCCGCTGCCGGGCTGCGGGTCCACGAGGTGGACCCGCAGCCGCACCCCGGCCGGCAGCAGCTCGTCCGCGTTGGCCGCGAGCCGTTCGAGGACGGACAGCCCCCGCGGCCCGGACCCGACGATGCAGACCGTCCACCGGCCGTCCCCGGGCGGGCGTGCGTCAGTAGGCGCCGAAGTACTCACGGTGCTCCCATACGGTGGTCTCGCCCGGTCCGGCGGGCCCCGACCCGGCCAGCCAGTCCCCGAACCGGGACACCTCGCTGCGCTTGAGCTGCGCGAGGCAGTCGTGGAGCGGCTTGCCCAGCAGTTCCCGGGCCAGGGCGCTGCCCTCCATCGCGGCCACCGCCTCGGCCAGGTCGCGCGGCAGGGCCGCCGCCGTGGGGGCGTGCGGGTCCTGTGCGAGACCGCCCGGCCGCAGCCCGCGCTCGACGCCGTCGAGGCCCGCGGCGAGCTGCGAGGCGAGGTACAGGTACGGGTTGGCGCAGGGCTCGCCGAGCCGGTTCTCGAGGTGCGTGGACTCCTCGCCGGGGCCGCCGAGCACGCGGACCAGGGCGCCCCGGTTCTCGGCGCTCCACACGACCCGATCCGGGGAGAGCGAGAACTGCTCGTCGAGCCGGCGGTACCCGTTGACGGTCGGGACGGCGAACAGCGCGATGTCCGCGGCGTGTTCGAGCAGCCCGGCGACGTAGCCGAGCCCCTCGTCCGACAGCAGGGCCGTGCCCTCCTGCGGTACGAAGGCGTTGCGGTCGGCCGCGGTGTCGAACAGCGACTGGTGCAGGTGCCAGCCGCTCGGGTCGAAGCGCTCCAGCCGGGGCAGCGCCATGAAGGAGGCGTGGTGGCCGAGGCGGGCGCAGATCTGCTTGGCGACCGTACGGAACAGCAGCATGGCGTCGGCGGCGTCGAGGCCGTTCATCGGGCTGAAGGTGAACTCCAGCTGCCCCGGCCCCGATTCGTGCTCGACGGTGCGCAGCGGCAGGCCGAGCTCGCGCAGGGCGCGCGCCAGCGGGGTGATGACGTGCATGAGGCCGTCGGTGAAGGAGTCGAGGTTGAACTGGTAACCGCTGTTGACCGGTTCGACGGCGGGCGGTTCGCCCTGCACGCCGAACCCGCCCACCGCCGCGGCGGCCGTGGCCGAGGCGGCCGCCGGGCCGTGCTCCGCGACACCGGCCAGCCGGGTCACGTACCACTCCACCTCCAGGCCGACGACGTAGCTCAGGCCGCGCTCGGCGGCGCGGGCGCACTGGCGGCGCAGCACGGCGCGGCTGGAGAGCGGGTGGGCGCTGCCGTCGCGCAGGTACTCGTCGGCGATGACCCAGCCGGTGGCCGCCTCGGTGTACGGCAGCACCTTGAAGGTGAGCGGGTCGGGGACGATCAGGAAGTCGCCGGCACCGGTCAGCTCGGGGATGCCGATGCCGCCGCCGGGTGCGAAGAAGTCGACGCCCACGGCGTGCCCGGTGTCGAAGACGAAAGGGCCCGGGCTCATGTCGATGCCGTTGCGCAGCGCCGTGCGGAAGGCGTCGACCGTCAGGGTCTTGGAGCGCATCAGCCCGTGCGGGTCGCCGAAGCCGACCCGGACGAACTCGAGCTCCGACAGGGTCTCCTCCAGGGCGTCCGCCGCGGCTCGCTGGTCCGCGTTCCACAGGCCGTGCCGCTCGACGAAGCCGACGCTGCCGGTCGCGAAGCGGGCGTAGCGGCGCTCGCCGGCTTCCCGCGCGGTGGTGGGCTTCGTCATGTCGGTTCCCCTTCGGTTTCCGGGCGTTGTGCAGTGAGTGCTGCGTACTGGTGGTGCCAGGGGTGTGCCTGCTCCAGCTGGTACGCGGCGGCCAGGACCCGCAGGTCGTCGTGGCGCCCGCCCACCAGTTGCAGGCCGACGGGCAGGCCCCCGGGCGAGCGCCCCGCCGGGACGGACACCGCGGGCTGGCCGGTCAGGTTGAACGTGTAGGCCTCGGGCGCCCACGCCAGCCAGGACAGGGCGCCCTTGCGGACCGGGTCCGGCGGTTCGTGGAGCTCGGCGGCGAACGGCTCGATGGCCACGGTCGGCATGGCCAGCAGGTCGTACCGCTCCATCAGGGCCTGGCTGCGGGCCCGCAGCACGGCACGCGCCTCGTACGCCGCGGCCAGCCGGGCGGCGCTCAGCCCGCGCCCGTACCGGATGACGTCGAGCCGGCCGGGGTCGAGGCGGTCTGCGACCTCGTCCAGGTCGCCCGCGTGGGCGGCCGCCTCCCAGCCCGCCAGGATCGTCTCCAGCGCCGGGTACGGGTCCTCGAACGGCGGCGGGATCTCCTCGACCGTGTGCCCCCGGGCGGCCAGCGCCTCCACCGCCCGCCGGGCGGCGGCCGCGATGCCGGGCTGCGGCGCGGGATCGCCCAGCGAGGGGATCCAGCCGATGCGCAGCCGCGGGAGCCGCCCGGCCGCGGCCTCCGGGTCCCCGGTCGGCTCGCCGGGGACCCCGAAGGACAGCGGATCGCCCGCGTCGTAGCCGGACATCACCTGCGTGAGCAGGGCCGCGTCGGCCACCGTCCGGGTCAGCGGCCCCAGATGGGACAGCTCCTCGGGGCTTTGCGGCACGTACGGGATCCGGCCCAGCGAGGGCTTGAACCCGACGACCCCGCAGAACGACGCGGGGATGCGGATCGACCCGGCGCCGTCGGTGCCCGTGGCTCCCACGCCGATGCCCACGGCCACCGAGGCGGCAGCACCGGCGCTGGAGCCGCCGGGGGTGCGGGCGGGATCCCACGGATTGCGCGTCGGACCCTGCAGCCGGTTCACGCCGGCCGCGCTCCACCCGCCCTCGGTGGTGTTGGTCTTGCCGATGACCACGGCGCCCGCGGCCCGCAGCCGGGCCACGGCCGGTGCGTCCCGGTCGGGCACGGCGTCGGCGTGCAGCAGGGAGCCGCGGGTGGTCCGGATGCCCTCCGTCGGGGTCAGGTCCTTGACCGAGACGGGCATGCCGAGCAGCGGCCGGTCCTCCCATACGGCTTTGCCGTACCGGTGGAGCAGCCGGTCCGCTGCCTCGGCCTCGGCCGTGGCCCGCTCGCGGGCGAGGGTGAGGAAGGCCCCGATCCTCGGCTCCCACCGGTCCAGCTGCGCGAAGGTGGCGGCCAGGTGCTCCGAGGGCAGCAGGCTGCCGTCCCCGTACGCCGCGCGGAGGCTGCGGATGTCGGCGTACAGCAGGTCAGGCGCCATGGAAGGCCCGGTACCAGCTGTTGTCGAAGGCGGCGACCTCCAGGCCCCGGTCGGCGGCCGCCTGGTGCAGCAGCGCCTGGACGCGGCCCGTCACCATGGCCGCCCGCAGGTGGGGCAGCTCGAACTCGGCGCCGGAGGTGCGCAGCAGCCGCAGGTCGTACAGGCCGGGGCGGTACGCGCCCTCCAGCACGATGCCGAGCGGGACGCGCAGGGCGTGCCGGACGCCGAAGGCGACGTGCCCGGTGTGGTGCTGGTCGGACCAGTTGGTGATGTCGGCCGTCATCGGCGCGAAGAACCAGTCGTCGCGGCCCGGGGACTCCTCGGTCCAGGACATGCTGTGCGGCAGGTAGTGCCAGGTGTTGTAGCGCATCCGCGCGCTGTACGCGGAGAGGGTCCGGGCGAGGCCGGCGCGGTCGTCGGCGAACTTCCGCGCGAAGGCGGCGCCGGGCGCGACGCAGCAGTAGAAGTCGCGGGTGGCCAGGGCTGTTCGGTCCTCGGCCGGGTGGTCGCTGTGCAGCACGGCGACGCTCTTGGGGCCGCGGCCCATCACGACGTCGCAGTCCAGGGCGTCGGCCAGCGTCTCGAAGAACCGGTGGAGGAACCCCTCGTACGCGCTGGTGAACCCGGCGGGCGCGGCCAGCCGTACGACGCGCTCCACGACCTCCTCGGCGTACGCCCGCACCGTCTCGGGCGAGGCCGCGACGGGGAAGGGCCGCCCCGCGACGCCGGAGAGCAGGCCCGCCACCGGCGCCGGGAGCTCGTCCCAGCCGAGCGGCTCGGCCATGATCCGTTCCCGCTTGTGCAGGGAGGCGCCGTTGATCTCGCGGTAGAACACGGCGCCGCGGCGTAACAGCTCCGCCCGCCCGCCGGCACAGGCCGCGGCCAGGGCGTCGAGCGCGGCGCCCGTCGGCTCGCCGGCGAGGTCCGGGAGCTCCGCCCCGTACGCCTCGATGCGCTCGCGGAGGAAGTCCGCCAGCTGGTCCGGGGCCAGCTGCACGCCGTTGAACTCCTCCGCCCGGACCGGGGAGCCCGAGCTGATGAGCGCGTACATGCACACGACGAAGGTGGCGTCCTCGGGGGACCAGCGCGCGGCCGGGGTCTCCCGGAGCGCGGTGAGCACGGACCCTTCGGCCCCGGGGGCCATCGAACGCCCGGGCAGATTGCTGAACTTGCCGAGGTTGCTGTAGAAGCGGTCGCCGACGTACAGCAGCACGGGGGCCATGTGGACCAGCGCGTGGGCGACGGCGTCGATCCGCTCGCGGACCGACTCGGCGCCCTGCTGCGCGAGCCAGCGGTGGATCTCCTCGAACTGCAGCCGCTGGACGTCCTGGGCCAGGGCCCACAGCCTGCCCAGGGATTCGGGCCGGGACTGCCACTTGAGGGTGCCGAGCGGCTCGCCCTCCTCGGTCCCGGCGGGCTGCGTACCGGCCGGGACGACGCGCAGCCGCCCGGTCCCGGTCAGCATCAGCAGGTCACCGGCGCCGCTGTCGGTACCGGTGCCGGCTTCGGACCGGGCCGGGGCACCGGCCCCGTCCTCGGCCTCGGCCTCGGGGCCGCCGGTCGGGGCGAAGCCGGCCACCTGGGACTCGGCGATCTCCGTGTACACGCGCTCACCGAGCCCCATGGCCGCTCGGCCGACCTGCTCGGGGACCATCCCGTCGAGGGTGGCCGCTATCCGTATCGCGTCGGCGGCCAGGGCGCAGGCACGGGCCCGCTCGGCGGCCGCCTTGACCTGGGCATCGAATCCGGGCGTCTTCAGTTGCATTGTCGTCACCTACGGAACGTCATTCGACGGCGGTTCGGGATCGGGGAGGGACGGCCGACCCCGCGGGGCCCGGCTTCAGCCGAGCGCATCGATGGTCCATGCGGACTCGTGGCGGGTGAACCCGATGTGGGGGTAGTACGCGACGGCGGCCGGCGCCGAGAGCAGCACGAGCTTGGCCTGCGGCGCGGCTTCCCGGGTGGCCCGGATCAGGTCCCGGCCCACGCCGCGCCGCTGGAACTCGGCGTCCACGGCGATGTCGCTCAGGTACGTGACGTACGAGCCGTCGGTGATCGAGCGCGCGATGCCGATGAGCCGGCCGTCGAGGCGGGCCGTGATCACGAGGTTGGCACCGGCGAGCATCCGGGTGAACCGCTCGACGTCCTCGATGGGACGGCGCTCGCCGAGGGTGGACGCGCGGTAGAGGGCGGTGACTTCGGTGACGTCGAGGCTGGCACCGACGACGGGCTCACACTTCCACATGGTCTTGCAGCTCCTTGCTCAGTTCGATCAGTCGGGACTTCAGGTGGTCGCGGTTGCCGAGGAAGCGCCGCGGGTCCATTTGCTCGACCGTGACGTCCACACCGCGGGAGCCGAGGCCCTCGGCGAGGCTCGTGCCGGTCTCCCACGCCTCGGTGGCCGCGGCCTGGACCAGCCGGTAGGCCTCCTCGCGGTCCCGGCCCCGGTCGACCAGGTCCAGGAACACCTCGGAGCTGTAGACCAGGCCCCGGGTGGCGTCGATGTTGCGCTCCATGCGCTCGGGGAACACCCGCAGCCCGCGCAGCAGCCCGGCGGCCGAGACGAGCTGGTAGTGGGCCACCGTCAGGCTGTCGGGCAGGATGACGCGCTCCACCGAGGAGTGCGCGAGGTCCCGCTCGTGCCACAGCGCGACGTTTTCGTAGGCCGCCCCGGCGTGGGAGCGCAGGATCCGGGCGAGGCCGCACAGCCGCTCGCTCGTCGTCGGGTTGCGCTTGTGCGGCATCGCGCTCGACCCCTGGTACGCGCTGGTCCGCGGCTCGTCGACCTCGCCGACCTCGGTGCGCTGGAGCATCCGCATCTCGAGGGCGAACTGCTCGACGACGGCCCCCGTCACGGCGAGCGCGGAGAGCAGCTCGGCGTGCCGGTCGCGCGCCACGACCTGGGTCGGCATCGGCTCGACGCCGAGCCCGAGCCGGCCGCAGACCCACTCCTCGACGTACGGGGAGATGTGCGCGTACGTGCCCACGGGACCGGAGATGGTGCCCACGGCGACGGCGGCGCGGGCCGCGGTCAGCCGGGCGATGCTGCGGTGCAGGGCGAAGGCGTGCACGGCGAGCTTCTGCCCGAAGGTGGTGGGTTCGGCGTGGATGCCGTGGGTGCGGGCGATGCACACCGTGTCCCAGTGCTCCAGGGCGCGCTCCACGAGCAGTTCGGCGAACGTACGGGCGGCGTTCAGCACGAGGTCGCAACTGCGCGCCAGGATGTGCCCGAGGGAGGTGTCGACGAGGTCGTAGCTCGTCATCCCGTGGTGCACCCACCGCGCGGAAGCGGCCGGCATCGTCTCCGTGTAGGCCGCGAGGAAGGCGAGGATCTCGTGGTCGCGGGTGAGCTCCAGCTCCCGGATGCGGGCGACGGCGGGGACGGGGGCGCGGCGGATGTCGTCCAGGCTGCCCTGGTCCACGACGCCCAGTTCGACCTGGGCCGTGGTAGCCAGCACTTCGACGCGCGTCCAGGTCTCGTACTTGTGCTCCTCGGTCCAGAGCGCGGCCATCTCCGGAGTGGAATAGCGTTCGATCAACGTCGGTTCTCCTCGGATCTCCCCGTGGGCCGGGACCAGGGGCGGGCGGACACACCTCGGGCGGCACGGCGGGGGACGGGACGTGGGGGGTGTGGGGATCGTGGTGTGTCGTGGGGTCGTGGGGCTCAGGCCGTGAAGCCGAGCTCCGGTGGCAGGGCGGCAGCGGGGAAGGCGGCGGCTCCGGCGCGCACGGCCGGTCCGGTCGCGGGCGCGGTGGCCCGCAGCGGGACCAGCGCTCCGGCCGGCCTCGTGTACCAGGCGGCCAGCGCGTTCTGCACCGCGCCGTGCCGGCTCTGCATCGAGTCCACGTCGAACGTGAGCTCCCGCCCGTACAGCCGGACCAGCGGGTGGTACGAGAAGCGCACCCCGCTGCCCTTGACGAAGTCGGCGTCCAGCAGGTGCTGCGCGGTCAGCCGCTCGAGGGTCTCCTCCGCACGGTCGTCCGGCAGCCCCAGCGCGGCCGCGGCCACCCGTACCGGGAACGAGGCCATCTCCAGCAGGCTGAGCAGCCGGAACGCCCGCCGCTCCGGAGCGTCCAGGGCGGCGTAGCCGACCGCCAGGCTCTCGCGGACGCCGAGGTCGCCGACCACCAGCTCGTCGAGCCTTCTGCGGTCCGACTCCAGCCGCCGGGCGAGCGTCTCCAGGCGCCAGTGCGGCCGCTCCAGCAGCCGCGCGCCGACGATCCGGATGGCCAGGGGCAGCCGCCCGCAGTGCCGCACCAGGTCCTGCGCGGCCCCCTCCTCGGCCGCCACCCGCTCGCGGCCGATGATCCGGGCCAGGATCTCGCGGGACTCCTCCGCCGACAGCAGCCCGAGGCGTACGTGCCGGGTGCCGCCCAGAGTGGACAGCATCTCCAGGCTGGTCACCACGGCCGCGCAGGTCGGCGAGGCCGGCAGCAGCGGCCGTACCTGGGCCTCGTCGCGCGCCCCGTCCAGCACGATCAGCACGCGCCGGTGGGAGAGCAGCCCCCGGTACAGGGCCACCAGTTCGGCGAACTCCGCCGGCACGGCGCCGGGGGCCACCCCGAGTGCGCGCACCAGCTCGCCGAGCACGTCCGCCGGCTCGCGGAAGCCGTCCCCGCGCTGGAGTTCGACGTACAGCTGGCCGTCGGGGAAGACGGGGCTGACGGCGTGGGCGACCCGGACCGCCATGGTGGTCTTGCCGACCCCGGCGGCCCCGTACAGATTGAGCGTCTGCGGGACGGTGCGCTCCGCACCGTCCCGGGCGACGTCCCGCAGCCGCTGGATCAGCTCGGCCTCGATGCCGGGCCGGGCGAACTCCGCGAGGCGCGGCGGGAGGGTGTACGGGGAGGCCGCACTCCCGGCGGCGCCGGCGACCGGGCGCAGGCCACCGCCACCGCCACCGCCACCGCCGCCCTTGCCGCTGCCGCTGCCGGCTGCGGCGAAGGCGCGCGGCGCCTGATCCGGCTCCCCGTCGGACCGGGCGGCGGGCCCGGCGAGGATCTGCCGGTGGGCGGCGCGGAGTTCCTCGCCGGGTTCCACGCCGAGTTCCTCCGACAGCAGGCGCCGGGCCTCCTGGTACGCGGCGAGTGCCTCGCCCTGGCGGCCCGCCTTGTACAGGGCCGTCATCAGACGGCGCCACGCGCTTTCCCTGAATGAGTGTTCGGATACGAGGGCCCTGAGCCGGGGCAGGACCTCGGCGCAGCGCCCCACCGCCATTTCGGCGTCGGCCCAGCTTTCCGTGGCATTCAACCAGCGTTCAAGCAAGGCTGCACCGTCGCCCTGGTGGAGGTATTCCGAGGGGATGTCGACGAGCGGGGTGCCATTGGTCTGCTCCAACGCCGACCGGAACAGCCGGGCGCGTTCGGCCGGTTCGGTGCAGAGTTCCGCCTTGTGCAGGAGGACATTGAACCGGTCGAGGTCGAGCCGCTCGCCGTCGATCGCGATCGCGTAGCCGGAGGCCCGGCTGGCGACCACGTCGGCGCCCAGCACCTTGCGCAGGCGGGCGATGTACCCCTGGAGCGTCTTGCGTGCGGTCAGCGGGGGTTCGCCGCCCCACAGCTGCTGGATGAGCTCCTCCGCGGTGAGGGTGCGGTTGGCGCGGAGCAGCAGGGCCGCCAGCACGACCCGGTGTTTCGCCTGCGGAATCTCTAATAACTCACCGTTCCGCCGTACTGTCAGCGGACCGAATACATCGAACTGGAGATCGTCCAGCATGTGATGCCCCCGAAATTTCAAACCCACGGGCAAATGTGCAGGAGGCGGTGGCCCCTTGTGGAATTCAGCTCCGAGAATCGCCTTGCGCAATGTTCACGACATCGTGCTGCGCGAGTTCCGTGAAGAGCTCGACAATGTCCTGCACCACGGATTCCTGATCGATCTCGTATTCCTCGGCGATCAGCGCGGCGATATCGCTCACGGTGCGCTTTCCGTCGATCTGCCGCCAGATGTGGGCGGCGGACGCGGTCAGCTCGAAGAAGTGCTCGTACCCGCCGACCACCGTCGTGCCGCGGTGGTTGCGGATCTTCACGTTCAGCGGCAGCGAGGCCACCGAGCCGGGCCCCACCTGCAGGTTCTTACCGATCGGAGTTTCTTCGAGCGGCATCAGACCGACACCTCCATGGAGATCCGCTGGCAGACGGCGATGGTCTCCTCGACCCACTTCTGCGGGTTGTCCGGGTCGAAGGAGCGCATCGTCTCGATGGCCCAGTACGCGTCGAACGGCAGCAGCCCGGGGTTCAGGATCTCCATCCGCCGGGCCCGCCACTTCGGCCACAGGCTGCCGAACTGGCCGAGGCTCGCCTGGAGCGCGTCGACGGCGTGGTTGAAGGCGTTCTTGGTCGCGATGACCGCGCTGTACAGGTCGCCCCGGGCGATCTGGCCGGCCGCGTCCTCGGTGTAGCTGTCGGCCTGCTTGAGCGAGTTCACGATCAGCACCGACCGGTGGGCCGAGGCCGCGAGCCGCTCGCGGGTCGCCGCCAGCCAGGCGCCGTCGTCGGCTGCGGCGGCGTACGGAAGCCGCTCCAGCATGGCGATCTCGTGGTAGCTGAGGGTGCGCCAGGTGCCCTGATCCTCGGCGAACTGCTCCTGGGAGACCTTCGAGAGGACCTGCTCCAGCTGGGACGAGGTCCAGTACTCGATGTCCCAGCGGCGGCCGTCGACGAACGTGCCCTCGTACTGGAGCGTGTTCGGTTCGAGCGCGACGTGGTTGGTCTCGTCGATCGTGCTGACCCAGACGTCCTTGGTGACCACGTGGACGTCGAGGTCGCTGGTGGGGTTGCCCCAGCCTCTGATCAGGGACCCGCTCGCGAACACCGTCTCGTACTCGTCCGGGAGCAGGTTGCGGCTCCCTAACGCAGCGATTACCCCGGAGGTGTCATACGTCATGAGGCACGGCCCTTCCCCGTCTCGGCCCGCCGCGACCGAGATCATCGGCCGGCGGCGCGCTCTGGTTCCACTTGGGTCGCCGCCACGGAGTCCGAACGGGCGGCGCGCCTCGGAAAGGTGATCTCCGATCCCGAGGTCAATTCCGGCACACCCGAAAAATCGGCTGGCCATTTTTGGACTCTAGCAATGATCGTTAACGCCGCGGCAGTCCGAATGATGCGACGTCAGTCACATTACACAACACTTGAACTTCCTTGCAGGCCAGCATATTGACGCTTCTTCAACTGCGTCCAGAAGCAACTCGTGGCGAGAATTGGACTTTACATTGCAGGCGCCATGGGGTCTGTAAGGAGAGCATCAGGAATGCGGTGCGGGCCCGACGACCCGCTGCAATCCGCGGGCGCACGGTGGACCCGGCCCCGCCCCGGCCGCTGCGGCGGCGCCGCGGTGAGCCCCGCGCAGGCACGGGCAGCGCAGGGGCGAGTACAGGTTCTCGCCACCGGTGGCGAGGATCCACGGGCGAAATCGGCGGGTTACCCGGTCCTGGCCTACGTGTCGCTGCCGGACCCGGCGGCCAGGGCGGCGAGTTCGTCCCGGGTCAGCGCGAGAAAGGCAGCCGACGCCCGAACCTCTACCCCGCGTTCCTCCGCCACCGCCCGGAGGCGGTCGAGGACCGTCCCGACCGTGGGGAGGGAGCCGAGCGGGCGCAGCAGCCACAGGCGGCCCGGCGGCCGGTTGGGGAGGCCGAGCTCAGTGAGGACCTCCTCGGCCTCCCAGTCGAGGTCGTGCAGGTCGGGCTCGGCGAGCGGGGCGGCCTCCACGCCGGTGATGTGCCCGTGGCCGTCCAGCCGGGTCTCCACCGCCCAGTGGGTGGAGCGGTCCGGGATCCAGGTCCGGGCCGCCGGGGGCCACACGTACGGGAGGAACACCCACAGCATGTCCTCGGGGGCGGGCTCCCAGCCGAGCACCTCCAGCTCCCGGACCTCGGGCAGCCTGTCCGGCTCCTGCTCGCTGCGGCCGGTGCGGCGCAGTGCGAGCGGGTGCGGTGTTCCGTCCTCGTCCCACGACATGCGCGCAGGCTATCGCCGGTCGAGCGGGTTGGCGCCGATCCGCTGCGCCGCGCCGCCCGCGACATAGGCCGCGGCCGCGCAGTCGGGCTTGCGGACGGCCTGGTCCTCGACCAGGGCGAGGAAGGACGCGCCGAAATCCAGCCGGGGATGCGCCGCCAGCAGCTCCGCGGTGAACGCCGGGTCGAACTCGGCGACGCGCAGTCCCGAGACGTCGGCGCTGGTGCCGACCTGGAGGAGGTGGCTCTCGACGTCCTCGGCCGCGGTGACGTCGTCCCGCATGTGCCGGACGATCACCTCCTCCGCGCGGGCGCGCCGGTCCGCCGGCCAGCCCAGGCCCGCCGTCAGGACGCGGGCGACATGGCCGCCCGCCTCCTCGAAGGGCAGCGTGTGGCTGTCGAACGGCGCGCTCAGCCCCAGGTCGTGGACCAGCGCGCTGACGTAGAAGAGCTCCTCGTCGTACGAGAGCCCGTGCCGGGCCGCGTACTGCGCGCCGAAGGCGTACGAGCGGACCGAGTGGTTCAGCAGGCTCGCACCGGCGTACTCGGAGGCGATCTCCAGAGCCGCCCGGCCCGATGCGGTGTCACATGTCCATGTCGTCATGGGGCGTGAGCCTACGTGCGGCGGAAATCCACCTCCGACGGCGGTTCCTCCGGCCAGTTCAGCCGGGTCGGCGCCGGCCGCGTCTCGGCGAGGACCGTCCCGCGCGAGACCACGTACCGCGGCCGGACCTGGCGGCGGAGCGCCTCGGCGGGGGTCTCGGCCGGCAGCAGCACGAAGGAGGCGGGCGCGCCCTCCGCGATCCCGTACTCCGAGGCCGTCAGCCCCAGCACCCGCGCCGCACGCTCCGTCACCATCTCGAACGCCACCGGGATCTCGTCCGCTCCCGTGAGCTGCGCCGCGTACAGCCCGACGAGGGCGGTCTGGAGCGGGTTGGCGGTGCCGAGCGCGTTCCACGGGTCCATCACGTCGTCGTGGCCGAAGGCCACGTTGACCCCGGCCGCCAGCATCTCCTTGACCTGGGTGAGGCCGCGCCGCCTGGGGTAGCCGTCGAAGCGGCCCTGGAGGTTGAGGTTCGCGAAGGGGTTGGAGACCAGGCTGATCCCGGAACGGGACAGCAGCCGCTGGAGTTTGAAGCTGTACGCGCCGCCGTAGGAGCCCATCGCCGTCGTGTGCGAGGCCGTCGCCCGCTCCCGCAGCCCCGTACGCAGCGCGAGCGTGGCCAGCACCTCCACGAACCGGGACTGCTCGTCGTCGATCTCGTCGCAGTGGGCGTCCACGCGCAGGCCGTGCTCCTCGGCCACCGCGAAGGCGATGCCCAGCGACGCCACCCCGTCCTCGCGGGTGTCCTCGAAGTGCGGGATCGCCCCGACGACGTCCGCGCCGCGTGCGACCGCCTCGCGCAGCAGCGCCTCGCCGTCCGGGAACGAGACGATGCCCTCCTGCGGAAAGGCGACGATCTGCAGGGTCAGGAACTCCCGGACCCGGTCGCGGACCTCCAGCAGCGCGTCCAGCGCGGTGAGTGCCGGGTCGGTGACGTCGCAGTGCGTCCGTACGTGCAGCACGCCCTGGGCCGCCTGCCAGCGCAGCACCTGCGTGGCCCGGGCGACGACGTCCTCCCGGGTCAGGGTCGCCTTGCGCTCGCTCCAGCAGGCGATGCCCTCCCACAGCGTCCCGGAGGCGTTCGGGCGCGGCTCGCCGGCGGTCAGGGCCGTGTCCAGGTGGATGTGCGGCTCGACGAAGGGGGGCGACAGCAACCCGCCGTGCGCCTCGATCAGCACGCCGGTGGCCGGCGGCTCCTTCTGGTCGTCGTACGGGACCACCCGCGCGATCCGGCCGTCCTCGGCGACCTCGACGTCGTACAGGCCGTCAGTGTGCAGCAGCCGGGCACCCCGGACGATCATCCGCATGCGGCCACCCTACGACCGTGGCCTGTGGTTTCCGGGGGAAACCACAGGCCACGACCGGTGAATCGGCAACGGCAGCGGCTCAGCCGCGCTTGGCCTGGGCCTTCTGCTGCATGCCCCTCGTCTTCGCCGACACGGACTGCACGTCTCTGACCGCGGCCTTGGCGCGCGCCTCGGCCGCCGTGTTCTTCGCCCGTTCGTGCGCGCGCTCCGCGGCCTGTGCCGTGCCGGCACGAGCCTTCCTGGCCATGATCACTCCTCCTCGGGACACGCCGGAGGGCCTACGCCCTCCACTGTCCCTCCGTTCGGAGGAGGCGGCATCCGGGGCAAGGGCCAGGGTCAGCCGCGCCCGCCCTTACGGCGCTGCTCGCGCATCCGGTCTTCCTTCATGGCCTCCGTCTGGGCCTGTCGGACGTCCTCGATCAGCTGCGCCGGCTTCTGCGGGGTCCCGGACTCCGACGACCGAAGGTTCTCCTGAGTCGACTCCTTGCGCTTCTTCGCCATGATCGCTCCTCACTGGAAAACGGCTGGGTGGGACCCCGCCCACGCTGCCCCCTCCGGCCCTTCACGACCATCCGGCAGCGCCAATCGGGTTACATGAGGGGTATGACTGACAACACGGCCATGCCGGACTGGGAGAAGCGCTTCCGTGCGCCGCGCGTCGGGCTGCCCGACTGGGCCGAGGACGCCCCGGACCGCTCGCTCTTCGTCTCGAACGCGACCGGGACCTACGAGCTCTACGCCTGGGACCGCGCCACCGGCACGCAGCGACAGGCGACCGACCGACCCAACGGGACCACCGACGGAACCCTCTCCCCCGACGGCGAGTGGATCTGGTGGTTCTCCGACACCGACGGCGACGAGTTCGGCACCTGGGTGCGCCAGCCCTTCGCGGGCGGTCCCGACGAGCCCGCCACCCCCGGGCTGGAGCCCTCGTACCCCGGCGGGCTCGCCATCGGGCGCGACGGGACCTCGGTCGTCGGCCGCTCCACCGACGAGGACGGCTCGACCATCCACGTGGTGCGGCCCGACGGCACCGAGCCCGTGGTGATCTACCGGCACCGGGAGTCGGCCGGCGTCGGCGACCTCTCCCACGACGGCACCCTGATCGCGATCGAGCACACCGAGCACGGCGACGCCATGCACTCGGCCCTGCGCGTGGTCACCCTCGACGGCGCCACGGTCGCCGATCTCGACGACTCCCGCGGCGGCACGGTGGAGCTGGGCCTGGAGGTGCTCGGCTTCGCGCCGGTCGCCGGCGACACCCGGCTGCTGGTCGGCCACCAGCGGCGCGGCCGCTGGGAGCCGATGGTGTGGGACGTGGCCACCGGCGCCCAGCAGGACCTGGTGATCGAGCTGCCGGGCGATGTGAGCGCCGAGTGGTACCCGGACGGCTCCGCACTGCTGATCGCGCACAGCTTCGAGGCGCGCAGCGAGCTCTGGCGCTACGACCTGGCCGCGCAGGAGCTCGCCAGGGTGGACACCCCGCCCGGCACGGTCTCGGGCGCGACGGCCCGGCCCGACGGCACGGTCGAGTACCAGTGGTCCTCGGCGGCCGAGCCCTCTTCCGTACGGTCCACCGCGGGCGGGATCGTCCTGGACCCTCCCCCAGCTACCGCTGGGGGGACCCCCATGTTCCGGCCGCCCGGCTCGGTGCCGGTGGAGGACGTGTGGGTGGACGGCCCGGGCGGGCGGATCCACGCATTGGCGCAGCGGCCCCAGGGCCACGGAGACGGCCCCTTCCCGACCGTCTTCGAGGTGCACGGCGGGCCCACCCACCACGACAGCGACTCCTTCGCGGCGACCCCGGCGGCCTGGCTGGACCACGGCTTCGCGGTCGTCCGGGTCAACTACCGGGGCTCGACGGGGTACGGCCGCGAATGGACCGACGCCCTCAAGCACCGCGTCGGCCTGATCGAGCTCGAGGACATCGAGGCCGTCCGCGCATGGGCGGTGGCCTCCGGCCTCGCCGACCCGGCGCGCCTCGTGCTCTCCGGCGGCTCCTGGGGCGGCTACCTGGCCCTGCTGGGCCTGGGCAGGCAGCCCGAGGCCTGGGCCGTGGGCCTGGCCGCCGTACCGGTCGCCGACTACGTCACGGCGTACCACGACGAGATGGAGGCGCTGAAGTCCCTGGACCGCACCCTCTTCGGCGGCACGCCGGAGGAGGTCCCGGAGCGGTTCGAGGCGTCCTCCCCCCTCACGTACGTCGACGCCGTGAAGGCCCCCGTGCACATCGCGGCGGGCGTCAACGACCCGCGCTGCCCGATCCGGCAGATCGAGAACTACGTCGACCGGCTGGCGGCGCGCGGGGCGGTGCACGAGGTGTACCGGTACGACGCCGGGCACGGCTCGCTCGTCGTGGAGGAGCGGATCAAGCAGGTCCGGATGGAGCTCGAGTTCGTGCAGAAGCACCTGCCGCAGTAAGACGTGACGCGGCCGGGGCCGTGGCCCGGCGGTGGCCCCGGCCCCGGCGATCCGGTGCACCCCCCGTACGGTGGTGGGGTGCACCGGTTTCTCCTGACCCCGCGGTGGTGGGGGATCAACGTCTTCGTCGCGCTCGCCGTTCCCGTCTGCCTGTTCATGGGGACCTGGCAGCTCGGCCGGTTCGAGGACCGCGTCGACAGCCACAAGGAGGCGGCCGGCGCGCGCCCCGCCGACCAGGTGGCCGCACCGCTGGACTCGCTGCTCCCGGTGGACAAGAAGACCTCCGGACGCCTCGCCTCCGTCTCCGGCGAGTACGCCGACCAGCTGCTCGTCCCCGAGCGGCGGCTCGACGGGAAGTCCGGCTTCTACGTGCTGACCCTGCTGCGCACCGACACCGGAAAGGCCGTCCCGGTGGTCCGGGGCTGGCTGCCGGGCGCGGCGGACGCGGCCCGGGCTCCGGCCGCACCGACCGGGCGGGTCGAGGTGACCGGTGCGCTCCAGGCGTCGGAGAGCGCCGGCAGCAAGGGCGTGTACGCCTCGGGCGGGCTTCCGGCCGGGCAGCTCGGCGTGATCGGGTCGGCTTCGCTGGTCAACCTCGTGCCGTACGGGCTGTACGACGCCTGGCTGACGGTGCAGACCCCGGCGGACGGGCTGACCCCGGTTCCCGCGCAGGCGCCGAGCAACACCGGGCTCGATCTGAAGGCCTTCCAGAACCTCGGCTACACCGGCGAGTGGTTCGTCTTCGCCGCCTTCGTGCTGTTCATGTGGTTCCGGCTCTACCGCCGCGAGGTGGAGACCCTGCGCGACGCGGAGGCGGGGCTGCTGCCGGAGCCTGCCGTGCAGGAGCCGGCCGCCGCCCCGGCTACGGCTTCGGCGCGTCCAGCGGAATGACGCCCGTCCGGTAGACCGTCCCCCCGCACGCCGCGGGGATCGTCGTCTGCGTGGCCGGCGCCCCCGCCGGCGCCGTGTTCGGCTTGTGGGTCACTTCCACCCCGGTGCTGGGGGCCGGACTACCGGCGTCCGGCTCCGGGCCCGCCGCAGCGGCGCCCGACGCGCGCTGACCGGTGTCCCGGGCGCCGTCCACCGGGGGCTTGGTCCCCGGGTCGGGCGAGGCCGCCGGGCAGGACTGGGCCGAGGGCACCCACGCGAAGCGGACCTCGTACGCCGTGTTCGGCTGGAGCAGCAGCAGCGGCGTCTCCGCCGACGGGTCGGGCAGCCCGGCCGCCGGATCCCCCGCCGTGTGGCCGACCACGGTGACCCCCGAGCCCGTGCCGGGCGCCGAGGCCGTCACCGAGGCCGCGGTCACGGTGTCCGGGCCGGTGACGGTGCAGCCTCGCGCCGAGACGTTGGTGACCTTGAAACTGCCGTACACCTTGCCGTCGGCCTCCGGGGCCTTGGCCGCGCCCTGCACGCCGAGCTGCTCCGCGCTGCACCCGGGCAGTCCGGGCGCCGCTGTCGGGGGCATCGGACCGGTGCCGGCCGAGGCGCCCGCCGAGGCTCCCGCGGTGGCCGGGCCGGCCGCAGCGCCGCCGGTCGGGGATCCGCCGTACTCCGGTTCCGGCTGCACGCCGGCGCCGCCCGTCTCCACGCCCTTGCCCGCGGCCTCGGCGGACTTGGACGGGGAGCCCGAGCCGTTCTGGTGCGGGTCGGAGGTGCTGCCGCCCCCCGTGGCGGGCTCCTCGCCGTGCCCGGCCATGGCGGAGTGGTCGGCCGCGCCGCCGTCGCCGCCGGTGATGTGCAGGTGCAGGGCCGCCGGGATCGCCGTGCCGGCCAGCAGCACGGCCGCCGCCGCCCCGACGAGGGCCTGGCGCTTGCGGGTCCTGCGTACGGGGACGGCGTACCGCAGCCGCTCGAGCGCGCCCTCGGAGGGCTCCAGGCTCTCGACGGCTCCGCGCAGCAGGTTCCGCAGCGCCTGCTCCTCGCCCGCGCCGCCCGGCGGAGTGTGGTCGTCCATCATGACTGCGCAGCCTCCATCGCCACCCGCAGCGCGGCAATGCCCCGCGATCCGTACGCCTTGACCGAGCCGAGCGAGACGCCGAGCGTCTCGGCGACCTGGGCCTCCGTCATGTCCGCGAAGTACCGCAGCACCAGCACCTCACGCTGACGCCGCTGGAGTCCGCGCATCGCCTTGATGAGATCGTCCCGTTCCAGCTGGTCGTACGCGCCCTCTTCGGCACTGGCCATGTTCGGCATCGGCTTCGAGAGCAGCTTGAGGCCGAGGATGCGGCGGCGCAGCGCGGAGCGCGAGAGGTTGACGACGGTCTGGCGCAGATACGCCAGTGTCTTGTCCCGATCGCGAACCCGGTTGCGGGCCGAGTGGACGCGGATGAACGCCTCCTGGACGACGTCCTCGCAGGAGGCGGTGTCGTCGAGGAGCAGCGCGGCCAGGCGGAGCAGCGAGCGGTAGTGGGCCTGGTAGGTCTCGGTGAGGTGGTCGACCGTGGTGCCGGCGGTGACGGCCGGCTCGGCGGCGACGGGCTCGGCAGCGGCGGACGCCTCCTCCCCGCTCCCCCCGGCCTCCGCGCTATCGCGGGGTGCGGGCACGCGGCCGCCCCGGGTCGGCAGGGCGGAGGGCGCGGCGACCGGCGCCGCCGCGGACTGCGGGACGGGAACGATCACCGGGTAGCCGCCGGACGCGGGCACACGGGAACGCCGGCGCGGCGCACTGATTGCGCTGCGCGCCGGTACGACGGCGAAGTCGAGAAGTGCCTCTGCCACGCCAGTTGGACACGCGTCCCCCCACCAGGGTTGTACGCGCGAGGCAGCCTCACCAGCAAAATCCCTATTGCCCTCATGCGTACCCGCTCTTCCTGATTGCCCCGCCCGTCCCCAGGCGGCAGTCAGGCCATCACCTTGATCAAGGGATCAGCACTGATCCTACAAAGTGAATTACGCGAATTCACCAGCGATCAGTTCCGCGATCTGAGTGGCATTCAGGGCGGCCCCGTTGCGCAGATTGTCCGCGCACACGAAGAACTCCAGGGAGCGCGGATCGTCGAGCGAGGCCCGCAGCCGCCCCACCCATGCCGGATCCGTCCCCGCCGCGTCCACCGGAGTCGGGAACTCCCCCGCCGCCGGGTCGTCCACGACGACCACGCCGGGTGCGGCCTCCAGGATCTCCCGGGCGTGCGAGGCGTCCACCTCGGCCTCGAACCGCGCCCGTACGCTCAGCGAATGCCCGGTCAGCACCGGCACCTGTACGCAGGTCACCGCCACCGGCAGCGCGTCCAGGTGCAGGACCCGGCGGGTCTGCGCCCGCACGGCCAGCTCGTGCGAGGACCAGCCGCCCTCGCGGAGCTCACCGGACCACGGGACCACGTTCAGGGCGAGCGGGGCCGCGAAGGGGCCGGCGTCCTCGCCCACGGCGCGCCGCACGTCCCCGGTCTGCTCCCCCAGGGAGGTCCCGGCGACCAGCGACAGCTGGCGGCGCAGCGCCTCGGTGCCGGCCCGGCCGGCCGCGCTCGCGGCCTGGTACGAGGAAACGGTCAGGTCGGCCAGCCCGTACTCGGCATGCAGGGCACCCAGGGCCGCGATCATCGAGGCGGTGACGCAGTCCGGGCTCGCGACGATCCCGCGCGGCCGCGTCCGTACGGCCGGCGCATTGACCTCGGGCACCACCAGCGGTACCTCGGGGTCCTCCCGGAAGGCCGCGGACTGGTCGACGGCGACGGCTCCGCGCGTGACGACGACGGGAGCCCAGCGGGCCGAGACCTCGGCCGGGGTCAGGAACAGCACCACGTCGCCCTGCCCGAAGCCCTCGAAGGCGTCCTCGGTGAGGGCGAGCACCTCGCTCTCCTCGCCGCGCACGGCCAGCATGCGGCCGGCCGAGCGCGGGGAGGCGATCAGGCGTATGTCGCCCCAGACGTCCGCCCGCTGGGACAGGATCTGGAGCACCACGGTGCCGACTGCTCCGGTCGCCCCGACCACGGCGAGCGCCGGAGCCGGGGTCGACCGGGTCGCGGTCATCGTCCGGTGCCTCCGTAGACGACGGCCTCGTCGCTGTCGGAGTCGAGGCCGAAGGCCGTGTGCACGGCGCGGACGGCCTCGTTGACGTCGTCCTGGCGGGTCACGACCGAGATGCGGATCTCGGAGGTCGAGATCAGCTCGATGTTCACGCCTGCGTCGGACAGCGCCTGGAAGAACGAGGCGGTGACGCCCGGGTTCGTCTTCATGCCCGCGCCGACCAGGGAGATCTTGCCGATCTGGTCGTCGTAGCGCAGGGAGTCGAAGCCGATCTTGCCCTTCGCCCGCTCCAGGGCCTCGATGGCCTTGTGGCCCTCGGCCTTGGGGAGGGTGAAGGAGATGTCCGTCAGGCCCGTGGACGCGGCGGACACGTTCTGCACGATCATGTCGATGTTGATCTCGGCGTCAGCGATGGCGCGGAAGATCGCCGCGGCCTCGCCCGGCTTGTCCGGGACGCCGACGACCGTGATCTTGGCTTCGGAGACGTCGTGAGCGACTCCGGAGATGATGGCGTGCTCCACCTGCTCGTCCCCTTGCGGATTCTCGTTGCTGACCCAGGTGCCCGGCAGTCCCGAGAAGGACGACCGGACGTGGATCGGGATGTTGTATCGGCGTGCGTACTCGACACAGCGGTGCAGCAGCACCTTGGAACCGGAGGCGGCGAGCTCCAGCATGTCCTCGGAGGAGATCCAGTCGATCTTCCGGGCCTTCTTCACGACGCGGGGGTCCGCGGTGAAGACGCCGTCGACGTCGGTGTAGATCTCGCAGACCTCGGCGTCCAGCGCCGCGGCGAGCGCGACGGCGGTCGTGTCCGAGCCGCCCCGGCCGAGGGTGGTGATGTCCTTGCTGTCCGCCGACACGCCCTGGAAGCCGGCGACGATGGCGATGTTGCCCTCGTCCAGCGCAGTGCGGATCCGGCCCGGCGTGACATCGATGATGCGCGCTTTGTTGTGGACCGAGTCGGTGATGACGCCTGCCTGGCTACCGGTGAACGACTGGGCCTCGTGGCCCAGGTTTTTGATCGCCATGGCCAGCAGGGCCATGGAGATACGCTCTCCGGCGGTCAGCAGCATGTCGAATTCGCGCCCGGCAGGCATCGGGGATACCTGCTCGGCGAGATCGATCAGCTCGTCCGTCGTGTCGCCCATCGCGGAAACCACGACGACCACCTGGTGGCCGTTCTTCTTGGCGTCCACGATCCGCTTGGCGACGCGCTTGATGCCTTCGGCATCGGCTACGGAGGAGCCTCCGTACTTCTGCACGACAAGGCCCACGTGCGCTCCTCGCTCAGTCCGTCTCATTGCTGGTGCAGTGTAACGAGCGGCCGCGATCCGACCGCTTCGTACCGCATCATGAGACGAACAGATCAAAGTTTGGGTTCCCGCTCGGCGGGTTCCGACGGGGGTTCCCTGCTTCCCGTGGCCCTACGTCCCGTGCACGCCCAGCCGGGCACCGATTTCCTCGGCCATCACCCGTCCGGCCTGCTCGGCGAGGTCGTCCTCGGCGAGGTCCTCGTCGGTGTCCAGGCCGTCCAGGGCCTCCAGCGGCTGGTCCAGCCGTACGTGCGCGACCAGCGACTGCAGGGCGCGCAGGGTGGCCGAGGCCGTCGGGCCCCAGTTGGTGAAGTACGAGAACTGCCACCACCACAGCGCCTCGGTCGTCCGGCCCGCCCGGTAGTGCCCCAGCCCGTGCCGCAGATCGGCCACCACGTCGGCCACGTCGTCGGAGATCCGGTGCGCGACCGGGGCCTTGCGCGGCTCGTAGGGGTCGAAGACCTCCGAGTACACGTCGACGGGTTCCAGCATGTACGCGAAGCGCTCGCGCAGCTCCTCCACGTCCGGCTCCGGACCGAGGTCGGGCTCGTAGCGCTCGTCGGGCAGGACGTCCTGGTACGCGCCCAGCCGGCCGCCCGCCAGCAGCAGCTGGGACACCTCCAGGAGGAGGAAGGGCACCGCGCTGTCCGGGTCCTCGCCCTTGGCCACCTCGGTGACCGCGACGATGAAGGACTCGATCTGGTCCGAGATCTGGACGGCGAAGTCGTCCGGATCCTGGCCCAGGGCGTGCAGCGTTGCGTCAGACATCGAGAAGTCGCCTTCCTTCAAAGGCCCGCCCGAGCGTGACCTCGTCCGCGTACTCCAGATCTCCCCCGACGGGGAGCCCGCTGGCCAGGCGGGTGACCTTCAGGCCCATGGGCTTGATCATGCGGGCGAGGTACGTGGCGGTCGCCTCGCCCTCCAGGTTCGGGTCGGTGGCGAGGATCAGCTCGGTCACCTCGCCGTCCGCGAGGCGCGCCAGCAGCTCGCGGATGCGCAGATCGTCCGGGCCGACGCCCTCGATCGGGCTGATCGCGCCGCCGAGGACGTGGTACCTGCCCCGGAACTCGCGGGTCCGCTCGATCGCGACGACGTCCTTCGGTTCCTCGACCACGCAGATGACCGTGGTGTCGCGGCGCGGGTCGCGGCAGATGTTGCACCGCTCCTCCTGCGCCACGTTCCCGCACACGGCGCAGAACCGGACCTTGTCCTTGACCTCGAGCAGCGCGTGCGCGAGGCGCCGGACGTCGGTGGGCTCCGCCTGCAGGATGTGGAAGGCGATCCGCTGCGCGCTCTTGGGCCCGACGCCGGGCAGCCTGCCCAGTTCGTCGATCAGGTCCTGGACCACGCCTTCGTACACGGACTGCCTTCTTTCGGTATGGGATCGGGGGTGGAGGAATCAGAACGGGAGACCGGGGATGCCGCTGCCGCCGCCCAGGCCCTGGGCCAGCGGGCCCAGCTTCTCCTGCTGCAGCGCCTGGGCGTTCTCGTTGGCCGCCTGGACCGCCGCGACGACCAGGTCGGCGAGGGTTTCGGTGTCCGCCGGGTCCACGGCCTTCGGGTCGATCACCAGTGCACGCAGTTCACCGGAGCCGGTGACGGTCGCCCTCACCAGGCCGCCGCCGGCCTGACCCTCGACCTCGGCCTGCGCAAGCGCTTCCTGCGCCGCGGCGAGGTCCTGCTGCATCTTCTGGGCCTGCTGGAGCAGCTGCTGCATGTTGGGCTGGCCACCACCGGGAATCACAGGTCACTCACTCCGTAGCATCGGGACGCTTGGTCAATCCGAGCCTACGTGCTCACCGCGCCACGCGCCCTACGCCGTGAGGACCAACTCTTTCGAGTGAGAGACGGGGCATGCGCGTACCTGATGGAGACCTCCTTGCGGGCGGAAAACCGGGGATTCGTCGCCCATCGACCGCCATTCGAAGGTAGGAAGAGCATGCGCATCATTGCGCACACGCGCACCACCACACGTCAGCGCAGGCAGAGGGAGTGCCGGGTGAGCCAGCCGGAGATGCAGCCCGAGGGGCCACCCCGGGATCCCCGGGAACCCCGGGACTCCCGGGAGGAGGGCAGCGGACCGATGGCGGGGGGCGATCTGACCGGCGGGCCGTTCCCCCTCGGGGACTGGGGCGAGCCGGCCGAGCGGCTGGACGAGCTCTACCGGCGGGTCGAGGCCGATGCGCTGCGCACCGCGGAGTGGTATCTGTCCGACCGGGCCTGGAAGCGCCGGGGCGCGCGGATCCTGCGGGTCGGCGCGGCGGTGGGGGCGGTCGCGGGTGCCTCGATGCCGCTGCTGGAGCTCACGGGAGGCGCCACGGGCGCGATGCCGTACGGCTACCTGTCGCTGCTGCTGGCCGCGGCCTGCCTGGCCTGCGACCGCTTCTTCGGCCTGACGTCGGGCTGGATGCGGGACGTGGCGACGGCGCAGGCGGTCCAGCGCCGCCTCCAGACGCTCCAGTTCGACTGGGCCTCGGAGAACGTACGGGAGGTCCTGGGCCCCACGGAGGGCACGGCGAGCGAGGCGGCGGAGCGCTGCCTCACCGTCCTGCGGCGCTTCTCGGAGGACGTGACGGAGCTGGTGCGGTCCGAGACCGCGGAGTGGATGGTGGAGTTCTCCTCGGGCCCGGCGCCGCTGGTGATGCAGTCGCTCGGCGCCCCGTCGTCCCGGGCCGATGCAGGCCTCCCCCCGGCCCGCTTCCCCCTCCCTCCGGGCACCCGCCCGAACATGCCCCGCCAGCGCCCCCCGGAACAACCCCGCTGACCCGGACCCACCGGCGCCCGGCAATTCCGGCCCCGCGGCGTTTGCGGCGCCGCTGTCGGGGGCCGGCCCCCGACAGCGGCGCCGCAGCCGGACGCGGGGTTCGGGGGAGGGCCTCGGGATACGGAGAAAGGGCGGGGCGGGGAGAGGCTCCGCGCAGCGGAAACCGTGCCCCCGCCCCGGCGGCCCCCGCGGAAAGGGGCGGCGGCAGCGGTCGGCTCAGCTGAAGATGATCATCGATCCTTGGCCCAGGCTCCGCGTCGCAGCCGCATGCAGCCCCAGCCAGACATGCCGCTCCCGCGCGAACGGACTCTCGTCATAAGGAATCGGCCCCGCCGGCTCCTCCAACGACGTGGCCCGCCCCGGCGCCACCGGCGCCACCGGCGGATTCCCCGGGTCGATCCCGATCGCCGGCGCCACCACCATCAGCTCCCGCAGCAACCCCTGCGCCGATCCCAGCGGCCCGCCCCCGGCCAACAGCTCCTCGTTGGCCAGCGGAACCGCAAAGTCCACCGGCACGTACGCCCCGGCATGGTCGTAGTGCCACACCAGATGCGACTGCTGCGCCGTCGGCTCGAACATCTCCAGCAGCTGCTCGTAGTCCCCGCCCAGCTCGTCCACCGGCGTCACCGGCAGCCCGCAGATCTGCAGCAGGTACGCCCGCCGCAGGAAGTGCAGGGCGTCGTAGTCGAAGCCGGCGACGGGGGCCACGTCCCCGCTCAGGCCCGGCATGTACGCGAACACGGGCACGGACGGCAGCCCCGCCTCGCCCAGCGCCTTGTCGTACGAGGCGATCTCTTCCGCGAAGGGGTTGTCGGGGCTGTGGCACAGCACGTCGACAAGGGGGACCAGCCACAGGTCACAGGCCACGCGGGCTCCGATCAGTCGTTGTCGCCGATCCGGCCAGCGTAGTGCGCCGAACACCCTCCGCGAAGGGCTGCGCAGAACCTGTGGCGGAACCCTCGGCGAACCGGCGGCGGAACATGGGCCACAACCAGGCAGAACCCGCTCCGCAGCCGCCCGCTACACCCGCCCCGGACCCACCCTCCAGACCCATACGTCCTGCACCTTCTCCGGCTGCTGACCCAGCAGCTCGCTGATCATGCCCCGCAGCTCGGCCTCCCGGTCCGGGAACGGCAGCACGACCGCGCCCGCCTTCCAGAACTCCAGGTCCTGCCGGGCCTGCTCCCGCCACTGCGGGGTGATCTCCGGCGGCTGCGCCCCGTACCGGACGTCCCGCAGGACGTTCGAGAGGTGCCGCGGAGTGGCCCCGTAGATGCCGATCCGGTCGGGCCCCCACGGGCCGTTGAAGTAGCCGCCGGCCAGCCGGAAGCCGAAGTCCGCCTCGACCTGCCAGTGCAGCGCGTCCGCCTGGCCCGGGTCCGGCAGCGGTACCGGAACGAGCGCTTCGCCGTCCTTGACGTAGCCCTTCCACGCGCCCGAGGCGATGAACGCCGGCACCGGCGCCCGCTCCCGTACGGCCAGCGGCAGCGGCAGCACCGGGATCAGCGCGGCCGCCACCCCGAGCAGGCCGAGCGTGCGCAGCTCGCGCGTCCGGACCCGTACGATCCGGTCCAGCGCGAGCGCGAGCAGCACGCCCAGTACGGGGGCGCACACCATCGCCACGCGCCCCTCGATCACCGACTCGAACAGCGGCAGCTTCACCATCAGCCGCCAGGGCCCCGGCAGGACGACGTCCGTCCGCGGCACGGGCACCCACGGCCCGAGCGACAGCAGCAGCGCCACGGCGCCGGTGATCGCGAGCGCGCGGACGACCGTACGCCGCCACATCCACACGCACACGGCCACGCCGAAGGCCAGCAGGGGCCACCCGTAGAAGGCGTTCTGCTCCGTGGTGTTCAGCGAGAGCCGGCCCGCCGTCTCGGCATCGCCGAAGAGGGAGCGGGCGGCGTATTCGACCAGGGCGCGCGGGCTGTTCCCGGCGTTGTCCCCGTGCAGCACCGAGTGGTAGCTCTGCGGGCCGAAGAACTGCCAGTACAGCGGGAAGATCAGCAGCGGCACGCAGACGCCGGCGGCGATGACCAGGCCGAGGCCCAGCGGCCGCGCGGCCTCGAGGGCTCGCCGGCGGTCGACCAGCAGGTACGCCAGCGAGAAGACCAGCATGCCGAGTGCGGCGATGAGCAGCGGCTCCTCGCCGAGGAAGATCTGGTACGTCGCAAACAGGCCGAGCAGGACGCCGTCCCGGACCACGTTGCGACCCTCGCACAGGCGCAGGGCCCGGTCGATGATCAGCGGGATCATGAAGAGGACGACGAAGTTCGGGTGGCCGTTGGCGTGCGAGACCATCGGCGGCGCGAACGCGGCGAGCGCCCCGCCCGCGGCGGCGGCCCAGCGGCTGTGCACGAAGCGGCGGCGGATCAGCCAGTACCAGGTCCAGGCGCCGGCGGCCATGCCGAGCGTGAGGACCAGCGCGAAGGTGACGGTTTCCCCGAACAGCAGCGTGACCGGGATCAGCGGGACGGTCAGGCCGAGCATGGTCGCGTTGGCCATCAGGTTCACGCCGTCGGGCATGCCCTGGGCGGTGGTGAAGAGCGGATTGCGCAGGTGGGTGATGTTGTCGGTGGCGACGCCGACGAACCACTCCCACTGGTTCTGGTCCTGGAGCGCGTCCTTCAGGTAGCGGCCGTCGAGATCCGCCCACAGGCCGTGGAAAACGTAACCGGAGAGCACGAGGAAGACGGCGGCGACGGCGAGGCCGCCGGCGTTCAGCCGGAACAGCTCCGCGAGCGCGCGGCGCCGGTCGCCGGCGGTCCGGCGGGGCGTGGCCGCGGGCTCGGGCTCGGGCGTCGGCTGCGCAGTGCGGCGCACGGGTACCTCGGCCACGGGCCGGCCCTGGCGGCGCACCCAGCGCAGCACCTCGGCGTCGATGGCCGGGCCGTCGAGGACGGAGGCACCGAAGGCGGCGCGCGCCCGGTCCCCGTCGAAGAGCGCGAAGCCGCAGGTGTCGGAGCGGAAGCCGGGGATCCCGGGGATGCCCAGGGCTCGGACCAGGCGGTTTCCCGTCCGGCCGAGGGCGGCGGCCGCGGGCTCGCTGCCACTCCGGTTCTCCTGGCCCTCCTGGCTCTTCTGGCCCTCCTGGCCCTCATGTCTCTTCTGGCTCTTCCAGCCGAGGGCCTGCTCCAGCCGGTCCAGCTCGGCCAGGGGCGTCCTGAGCCCGGCGTCGGTCAGCAGCACCCGCTCCCCGGCGGAGGCCAGTACTCCGGCGCGCAGCGCGGCGCCCCTGCCGCGGTGGTGCTCGGAGCGGACCAGCCGGATGCGGGGCTCGTCGGCGGCCGCGGCCTCGACGACGGCAGCCGTGGCGTCGGCGGAGCCGTCGTCGGCGACGAGGAGCTCCCAGTCTCCGGGTCCGGTGCCGAGGCGGGCGTCCAGGTGCTCGCGGACGGCGTCGAGGGTCGCGCCGATCCGGTGCTCGTCGTCGTGGGCGGGGATGACGACGGAGAGCCCGACGGCGCCCAGCCAGGCCGGCGCGGCTTCGCTGCCGGTGTCGGTCGCGCCGGTGTCGGTCGCGCCGGTCGCTGCCCGGCCGGTCATGCGCCGACCGCCTTCAGGCCCGCGGCCCAGTCCAGCCCGTGCTGGTTGTACGCGTACACGAGGCTGCGTACCTCGTCGGCGTCGGCGCGGGTCACCGCGTCGACCAGTTCGTTGTGGCCGGACCACAGTCCGGTGTGGAGATCCGGCGCCGCCTTCAGGTGCGGTACGGCGAAGACCCAGCACTGCACCCGGATCCGGTGCAGGAATTCCGAGATGTACGTGTTGCCGACCAGCCCGCTCAGCTCCCTCCAGAAGCGCAGGTCGTAGCCGATCAGCACTTCGAGCGAGCCGCTCTGCGCGGCCCGGCACGCCTCCTCGGCACGACGGCGCACCGACACCAGCATTTCGCCGGAGCCGGGCGCGGTGCCGCGCTCGACGAGCCGCCGGAAGATCCCGTCCACGATGAGCGTACGGGCCTCGATCATCCCCCGGTAGTCGTCCACGGTGTAGACGCGCACGCGGAAGCCCCGGTGCTGTACCGATTCCAGCAGCCCTTGGGCCGCGAGGTCGACCAGTGCCTCGCGCACGGGGGTCGCGGAGACCTCGTACTGCTCGGCGATCTGCTTGACCGTGAACTCGGTGCCCGGTGGCAGGCGTCCCGCGAGCACCTCGTCACGCAGCGCGTCCGCGATCTGCTGGCGAAGTGTGTTGCGGGTGACAGCGCCGCTGCCTGACATAAGGGTCCGTCTCCTTAAGTGAACTTCGGACACCTTAGGCCAGGCAGCGCGGCTGAAACCGATCGAACGCGGACCGTTCGCGGACCGTTGTCGGTCAGCTGCCGCCGATCACGCGGACGTGGTGTGCCGGTCCGCGACCGTCAGCGCCTCGTCCAACAGGGCCAGGCCCTCCTTGGCTTCCGCCTCCGTGATGGTGCACGGCGGGACGACGTGCGTCCGGTTCATGTTCACGAAGGGCCACAGGCCGGAGGCCTTGCAGGCCGCCGCGAATTCGGCCATCGGCGCGTTGTCGGCACCGGCCGCGTTGTAGGGGACGAGCGGCTCGCGCGTCTCCTTGTCCCGTACGAGCTCCAGGGCCCAGAAGGCGCCCAGGCCGCGGACCTCGCCGACCGAGGGGTGCCGCTCGGCGATCTCGGCGAGCGCCGGGCCGATCACGTTCTCGCCGAGGTGGGCGGCGTGCTCGACGACGCCCTCCTCCTCCATGGCGTTGATCGTCGCCACGGCGGCCGCGCAGGCCAGGGGGTGGCCGGAGTACGTCAGGCCGCCGGGGTAGGGGCGCGTGGCGAACGTCTCGGCGATGGCGCCGGAGATGGCGACGCCGCCGAGCGGCACGTACCCGCTGTTCACGCCCTTGGCGAAGGTGATCAGGTCGGGGGTGACCCCCCAGTTCTGGGCGGCGAACCACTTGCCGGTCCGCCCGAAGCCGGACATGACCTCGTCGAGGATGAAGACGATGCCGTGGCGGTCGCAGAGCTCGCGTACGCCCGCGAGGTAGCCGGCCGGCGGGGTCATGATCCCGGCGGTGCCGGGCACGCTCTCCAGGATGATCGCGGCGATGGTCGCCGGCCCCTCGAAGGCGATGGTGTCGGCGAGGTGCGCGAGGGCTCGCTCGCACTCCTCGGCCTCGGTGGCGGCGTGGAACGCCGAGCGGTAGAGGAACGGGCCCCAGAAGTGCACGACCCCGGCGGCGGCCGTGTCGGAGGGCCAGCGGCGCGGGTCGCCGGTCAGGTTGATCGCGGCGGCGGTGGCCCCGTGGTACGAGCGGTACGTCGAGAGCACCTTCTGGCGGCCGGTGTGCAGCCGGGCCATCCGTACGGCGTTCTCGACGGCCTCGGCGCCGCCGTTGGTGAAGAACACCTTGTCCAGGTCGCCCGGGGTCCGCTCGGCGATGAGGCGTGCGGCCTCGGAGCGGACGTCGACGGCGAAGCCGGGGGCGAGGGTGCAGAGCCGCGCGGCCTGCTCCTGGATCGCGGCGACGACCTTGGGGTGCTGGTGGCCGATGTTGGTGTTCACCAGCTGGGAGGAGAAGTCGAGGAAGCGGTTGCCTTCGTAGTCCCAGAAGTACGACCCCTCGGCCCCGGCGACGGCGAGCGGGTCGATCAGGGCCTGGGCGGACCAGGAGTGGAAGACGTGGGCGCGGTCGGCGGCCTTGACGGCCGCGCCGTCGGCGCGGGAGGTGCCGAGGGCGTCGGAGGCGACGTGAGGGGTCATCCGGCCACGCTAGAAGTGCGCAGGTGGGAAGGGATATCGGCGGACTGTCTGCGGGTGGGGGCCGGGCCTCGGCAGTCTGTCTGCACGTGTCTGCACGGATGGCATTGATTGACAGCACATTGACAGCACACTGCCGTCATGACAGCCTACTGTCATACACCAGGAAGTGCAGATGGAGGAGGCGACGAGATGACCACTCCCACCACCAGGCCGGTCCACTTGGCGGTCTACGACACGTACGCGGACTGGGAGACCGGGCACACCACGGCACACCTGGCCCAGCGCGGCCACCAGGTCCGTACGGTCGGCTTCGCCGCCGGAGCGCCGGTCACCACCATGGGCGGCGTCCGCATCCAGCCCGACCTGGCCCTCGCGGACCTTTCCCCCGAGGATTCCTCGCTCCTCATCCTGACCGGCGCCTCGCTGTGGGACTCCGGCGACGACCTGGCCCCCTTCGCGGCGAAGGCGCGCGAGTTCCTGGCGGCCGGGGTCCCGGTCGCGGCGATCTGCGGGGCCACGGCAGGGCTCGCCCGGGAGGGCCTGCTCGACGCCCGCGCCCACACCAGCGCGGCCTCCTTCTACCTGGCGCAGCAGCCGGGCTACGCGGGCGCCGAGCGGTACGCCGAGGCCGACGCGGTGACGGACGGCGACCTGATCACGGCCGGCCCGACGGAACCGGTGGCCTTCGCCCGGGAGGTCTTCGCCCGGCTGGACGTCTACAAGCCGGATGTCCTGGACGCCTGGTACCGCCTGTTCCACGACTCGGACGCGAGCGCGTTCCCGGTCCTGATGGCGGCTGCGGAGCGCGGGGATGCCTGACTCCCCGCCGGAACCCCTGTCGGTACGGGCCCGGCAGGACCTGCTGAGCCGCACCGCGCTCGGGGTGTTCGGGCTGAACGGCCGGTTCCTCGCGCTCTCGGAGGAACTGGCCCGGCCGGCCGGGCTGACCGCGGCCTGGTGGCAGGTACTGGGCGCGGTGCTCCGGGAGCCCCTTCCGGTGGCGGGCATCGCCCGGGTCATGGGCATCACCCGGCAGAGCGTCCAGCGCATCGCGGACCTGCTGGCGGCCAAGGGTCTCGCGGAGTACGTCCCGAACCCGGCCCACCGGCGCGCGAAACTGCTCCGCCCGACGGAGGAGGGCCGCGCCGCGGTCGCCCGCATCACCCCGGCCCACGCCGCCCTGGCCGCCCGCCTGGCCGATGAACTGGGCGAGGCCGCCTTCGCGGAAACGGTCCAGGTCCTGGACCGCCTCACGAAGGCCGTGGACACGCTGCTGGCCGACGCGTGATGCGGGGCGGCGGACGGCCGCCGTACCGGATTATGTCGAGGTCAATAATCCTGCAGGCAAAGCTTGTTGCCCCCGTCGCCCCCACCGCACACTGCCCCCCATGGAGCCGCTGACCGTAATAACTCAACTGTGGGAGCGAATCGACGCCCGCGACTGGCCCGCCGTATCCCGTCTCATCGCCGAGGACGCAGTCATCGAATGGCCCGTCAGCGGCGAACGCATCGTCGGCCGGGACAATTTCATCGCCGTGAACAGCGACGAGGCCTACACCGACGAGAGATCCGTCAAACTCCTGCGCATCCTCGCGGACGGCGACCTCGTCGTCACCGAGGTGGAGATCCCCCAGGAGCACGTCGTCTACCGCGCCGTGTCGCTGTGGACCGTCCGGGACGGAGAGATCGTCGGCGCCCGCGAGTACTGGACCAGCCCCGGCCAGGACCCGGCCCCCCGCTGGCGCGCGGCCCTCGTCGAACCGCTCGCGGAGCCGCTGGTGGCGGACTGAGCCGCGTAGTCGCAGTACGTGCGGCGTACGGTCCGGGGCTCAGCTCTCGGCAAGCCGGTCCAGCTCCTCCCCGATGGCTACGCGCAGCGCGTCGTGCCGGTCCGCCAGCTCGTACCGGCTCCCCCTCCAGTACTCCTCCTGCTCGTAGCGCCACACCGGCATCCGGACCATGTCGGCGGGCTCCCACTCGTAGCGCGGCCAGATGTGGGCGTGGAGGTACGGGTCGGTGTTGCCCAGGATCTCGATGTTCACCCGGCGGAAGGCGGGGTCGAGCCGGCGGCAGGCCCGTTCGACGGCCTCGGCGAGGCGGTCCATGTCGGCGAGGTACGCCGTCCTGCGCGCCCGGGGCAGGTCCGAGAGCCGGGTCACCGACGGGTCGTCGGTCAGCAGCACCGCGTACCCGGGGAGGAACTGCCGGTCGCCGATCACGGCGAATCCCTGGTCGAGGCGGCGCAGGACGGTCGGGTTCTCGCCCCGATGTGCGCTGCCTATACGGTCGTTGCGCCAGTCGGCGGGGTGACTGGCGTTGTGGTTCCCGTTGTTGCCGTTGGTCATCCCGGGACCTTAGTCGACCGCCTGCGGGATACCTCCCGAAGGATGACCGCCCGCTGCTCCCGTGGCTCTCAGGTTTCCCCTGTCATACCTGAGAGCTATCCGAAAAGGCCGCTCCCCAGCGGGACGCCGACGATGCCCCTCAATTCCTAACTTCGGTACCAGAGAAGACGCGAGGTCAGCCCCTCGCGCGTTCAGCCCCTCTGGATCGAGCGAAGGAACAGGGACCCGACATGACCCGCCCCGCAGGACGCCTCGCAGGACGCACAGCAGGTCGCCCCGAAGGCGGCCGTGCCGGACGCCCCCGCGGCCGTCTGCGTCGCACCCTGCTGGCCGGCCTCGTCGCCGCGGCCGTCGTGCTCCCCGTGTCCGCCGCCGCCTCTCCCGATGTCCCCGCACCCGCGCCCGTCGCCTTCGCCGAACACACCGCGCTCCCGGACCGGTACGCCGGCAACCGCGCCAACCTCGCCGAGGCGGCCCGCATGGCGCAGGACGCCGGCCGCACGGGCCGCGCCGCGAAGCTGCGTGCCATGGAGGCCGACGGGACGGCCCGGTTCCTCGCCTTCGACGGCCGCCGCAAGGGGCGGGCCGTCGAGGTGATCGGCGATCTGGAGACCGCCGACCGGGTCGCCGTCCTGGTGCCCGGTTCCGACACCACGCTGGACACCTACCAGAGGTTCCGTGCCGGAGCGGTCGCCCTGCAGCAGCGCCTCCAGGCCGAGCACCCGCGCTCCGCCGTGGTCGCCTGGCTCGGGTACGACACCCCCGGCACGGTCAGCACGACCGTCCTGACCGCGGACCGGGCGGATGCGGCCGCCGCCGAACTGGGTCCCTTCCTCGACCGCTTGGGGCAGGCCGCCGCACCCGGCGCCCGGCTCTCGCTGCTGTGCCACTCGTACGGCTCGGTGGTCTGCGCCCGGACCGGCACCGGCCCCCAGGTCACCGACATCGCCCTCTTCGGCAGTCCGGGCACGGGCGCCGGATCCGCCGCCGAGCTGCCGACCGGCGCCCGGGTCTGGGCCGGGCGGGGCGGCGCCGACTGGATCGGCCATGTCCCCCATGTCCGCCTGGGCGGGGTCGGCTTCGGCACCGACCCCGTCGACCCCGCCTTCGGAGCCCGGCCCTTCGACGCCGGCTCCGGCGGGCACAGCGACTACCTCAAGCCCGGCACCGCGTCCCTCGACAGCCTGACCCGCATCGCCTTGGCCACCGCCGCCCCGACCACCCCGGAGGTGCCCCGTGCTTGAGCTCCGCGCCCGCTGGTCCGTCCTCGCGGACCGCATCGACGCCGGCACACCGCCCGACCGGGACCGGACCGTGGACGCGCTGCGGGCCTTCGCCATCCTCGGCGTGGTGCTGGGCCACTGGCTGGTGACCGCCCTGACCACCGCCGACGGCGGCCTGAGCACCACCAGTCCGCTGGCCCACCTGCCCTGGCTGGCGCCGGTGTCCTGGCTGTTCCAGACGCTGGCCGTGTTCTTCCTGGTCGGCGGCCATGTCGCCGCCCGCGGCCACGCCTCGGCGCGGGAGCGCGGGATCCCGTACGGGGCGTGGGTCGGGCAACGGCTGTCCCGGCTGTTCCGGCCGGTCGCCGCGGTGCTCGCCCTCTGGGCCGTCACTGCGGGCGGGATGCTGCTCGGCGGGGCCGAAGTGAGCACCGTCCAGACCCTGGTCAAGCTCGTCCTCTCCCCCCTCTGGTTCCTCCTCGTCTTCGCCGTGCTCACCGCCGCCACCCCGCTCGTGGCCCGGCTCAATCCACTGTGGCCGCTGGCGGTGGTGGCGGGCGTGGACGTGTGGCGGTTCGGCCTCGGCGGGCCCGAGTGGATCGGCTGGGTCAATGTGGCCGCAGGCTGGCTCGTCCCCTACACCCTGGGCGCCGCCTGGTCCCGCGGGGCGTTCGCCCGGCGGACCCCGGCCGCGCTGCTGGTGGCCGGGGGCGCGGCCGCCACCGCCGCGCTGGTGATGTGGGGCGGGTATCCGGCGTCCATGGTCGGCGTCCCCGGAGCCCCGATATCGAACCTGAACCCGCCGACCCTGGCCGCCGTCGCCTTCGGCCTGGCCCAGTGCGGGCTGGCCCTGCTGCTCCGCGGGCCGCTGGACCGTGCCATGCAGCGGCCCCGGGCCTGGGCGAAGGTGGCCCTGATGAACCTGTCCGCGATGACGATCTTCCTGTGGCACCAGACCGCGATGATGGCCGTCACCGCCCTCGGGCTGCTGGCCCCCGCCGATCTGCCCGGACTGCACACCGTGCCCGACTCCGCGCAGTGGATAGCCGCCCGGCTGCTGTGGCTGCCGGTGTTCGCCGCCGCGCTGGGCGTCTGCTGGGCCGCGTTCCGCACGTACGAGCAGACCAGGCGGCCGAAGCGGACCACCTCCTCCCGCCCGGTCACGGGCTCCCGGACGGTGCCCCGGTCCCGGGCAGCAGCCGAAGAGGTGATCAGCCATGCCTAGGCTGGGCGACGTGAACCAGCAGACCGAGCCGCCCGCCGCCGAGCACCGCACCTTCCTGCTGCACGGCCTGGCCCGGGAGCTGTTCACGCTGAAGCGGGATCCCCTCCCGAAGATGTCCCGGCCTCGCTGGCTGGCCTGGCTGCCGCATGTGGTCCTCACCTACGCGGCCATCCCCTGCGGGGTCCTGACGGGGATGCAGCTGAATGACCACTACGGGGTCCTCGGCGCGGCTGTGCTGGGGCTGTCGCTGCTGACGTCCGCGTCGGTCCTGCTCAGCATGGTCCGGCCGATCGCCGCATGGTGGCTCGGCCTCGTCACCGCGGCTCTGGTCGCCTGGGCCGTCCACGACCACGTCGGTCAGGGGCAGTCCTGGCCCTGGACGCCCTCCGGGCCGTTCACGTTCGCGCCCCTGATCCTGATGGTCGCGCTGCGGGTGCCGCCCCGGGTGACCGTCTGGGTCATCGGCATCACGCTCGCCCTGTCCGGACTGGCCGAGGCCGTGCTCAGGCCGCCGCAGAGCCAGACCGTCGTCGCGGGCGTGGCCATTCTCTTCGGGTTCGTTGGCATCCTCGGGTACGCCCTGCGGGCCACGCGCCTGGCCCGCGGCAAGCTCGTCGAGCAGGAGACGCTCACCGAGGAGGAGCGGGCCCAGCGCACCCTGCTGGAGGAGCGCAACCGGATCGCCCGCGAGCTGCACGACGTCGTCGCCCACCACATGTCGGTGATCTCCATCCAGGCGCAGGTCGCCCCGTACCTGGTGGAGAACCCCTCCGAGGAGCTCAGGGAAAACCTGGCCGGCATCAGGGAGAACGCCCTGGAGGCCCTGACGGAACTGCGCCGGGTGCTGGGCGTGCTGCGCTCCGAGCAGCCGGACGATCCGGCGAACCCGCACCATCCGCAGCCCACCCTGGCCGAACTGGACGGCCTCGTGGACAACGTGCGCAGTGCCGGGCTGGCCGTCACCACCGAGATCGCGGGCATCCGGCGGCCGCTCGCCCCGGGCGTCGAGCTCACCGCGTACCGGATCGTGCAGGAGGCGCTGAGCAACTGTCTGCGCCATGCCCCCGGTTCGCGGGTGGAGGTCGGCATCGCGTACGGGCCGCGCGAACTGCACCTGTGCATCGCCAACAGCGCCCCGACCCGGCCGGCGCCGCCCTCGCACGGCGCCGGGCACGGTCTGCTGGGGATGCGGGAGCGGGCGGGCATGCTGGGGGGCGAGCTCGCCGCCGGTCCACGCCCCGGCGGCGGGTACGAGGTGAGCGCCGTGCTCCCCATGGATCCCGAGACGAAGAAGGACGAAGAGGAAGCATGAGCACTCCGGCCGACCCGATCAGGGTGATGATCGCCGACGACCAGATGATGGTCCGGCAGGGCTTCACCGTCCTCCTCAACGCCCAGCCCGACATCGAGGTCGTCGGCCAGGCCGTGGACGGCGCCGACGCGGTGGCGAAGGTCGGCGAACTCGGCCCGGACGTGGTCCTGATGGACATCCGCATGCCCGGGATGGGCGGCATCGAGGCCACCTCCGTCATCACGGCCGCCCCGGACGCCACGGTCAAGGTGCTGGTGCTGACCACCTTCGACCTCGACGAGTACGTGTACGAGGCGCTGCGCGCGGGGGCTTCCGGCTTCCTCCTGAAGGACGCATCGGCCGACCAGCTCGCGGAGGCGGTCCGGGTGGTGGCGGCCGGCGAGGCGCTGCTCTCGCCGAACATCACCAAGCGGCTGATCACGGAGTTCTCCCGGATGGGGGCGCCGCGTGCGCCCTCGAAGGCGCGGATCGACGAGCTGACCGAGCGGGAGACCGAGGTGCTGTCGCTGATCGCCCAGGGCCTGTCCAACGCGGAGATCGCCGGGCACCTGGTCGTGGCCGAGCAGACCGTGAAGACCCATGTGGGGCGGATCCTGGTGAAACTGGGCCTGCGGGACCGCACCCAGGCCGCGGTGTTCGCGTACGAGACGGGGCTGATCCGTCCGACGGGCTACTGAGCAGCCCGGGTAGTACCTGAGAGGGAGGCCGGGATATCCCCTTCAGCGGCGACGCGGACGAGGGGGCGGCCGACCTACGGTGTGTGTATGACCGAGACGACCTCCCGGGCGACCCCCCGGACACCCGAGTTCCGGATGGCCTCCGGCCTGCTCCAGAGCCTGCGCCAGGATCTGATCACGGACGCCCTCGCGTACCGGCCGCTGTCGCCGATGCGCACCGACGGGCCGGTGACGCGGCGGCTGCCGGAGCGGATACGGCCGTCGTTGGCCCATCTGCCGCATGCGGTCGTGGGTTTCCTCGCGTTCTTCGTGGTGATGCTCACGTCCACCAGCACCGGCGAGTTCGTCGCACCGAGCAGCTCGCTCGTGATGGGGCTGATCGCTGCCACGCCGGTGCTGATGACCCTGGTGCGGCCCGTGGGGGCGTTCTGGGCGGCCGGGGCCGCCACCGGGGTGCTCGCGGTGGTCGGCTCCAACAACGACGTATGGCCCTGGTCGCCGGGTGCCTTCGCCTGCTACTTCGTCACGGTGACCATCGCGGCGATGCGGACCAGGCCCCGGGCGGCCGGCTGGATGTGGGTGATCACCCTGGGGATCGGGCTCGCGATACCGGTCGTGCTCGGCCGGGGGGAGCCCGTCGAAATCATGCCCATGGCCTTCCTCCTGGCGGTCTCCCTGCTGGTGGTCACGGTCCGCAACATCCGCCGGGAGGCGGAGCAGGAAGTCAGCGCGCAGCAGGAGGTGACGGCCGTCGAGCGGGACCGGCGGACGCTGCTGGAGGAGCGGACGACGATCGCGCGGGAGCTGCACGACGTGGTGGCCCACCACATGTCGGTGGTGGCGATCCAGGCGGAGGCCGCGCCGTACCGGGTGAAGAATCCGCCGCCGGAGCTGGAGGCGGCGTTCGTCACCATCCGGGAGAACGCGGTGGCGGCGCTGACGGAGCTGCGCCGGGTGCTGGGTGTGGTGCGCTCCGCGGACTACGAGGCGCCGGATGCCCCGCAGCCGACGCTGGCCTCGCTGGACGGGCTGCTGGCCAATGTGCGGGAGGCCGGGCTGAGCGTGGAGAAGACGGTCACGGGTGCGGTGCGGGAGCTGCCGCCGGGCGTCGAGCTGTCGGCGTACCGGATCATCCAGGAGGCGCTGAGCAACACGCTGCGCCATGCGCCGGGGGCGGCGGCCTCGGTCGAGGTGTCGTACGTGCTGGGCGGGTTGGGCATACGGGTCGTCAATGCGGCGGCGACCGGGGATGTGCGGCCCTCGGCGGGCGCCGGGCACGGGATCACCGGGATGCAGGAGCGGGTGGCCATGCTGGAGGGGGAGATGACGGCCGGGGCGACCGCGGCGGGCGGGTACGAGGTGGCGGTGTTCATACCGGTGCGCGGACGGCAGAACGGGGCGCAGGAGTCGGCGCAGGAGTCAGGGCAGGAATCGGGGGAGCCGGCATGACGATCAGGGTCCTCATCGTCGACGACCAGATGATGGTCCGGGAGGGCTTCTCCGTCCTGCTGAACGCGATGGACGGCATCGAGGTGGTCGGCGAGGCGGTGGACGGCCGCGAAGCCATCGCCCAAGTGGCGGCGCTGCGGCCGGACGTGGTGCTGATGGACATCCGGATGCCGGTGATGAACGGGCTGGAGGCGACACGGGAGATCGTCGCCTCCGACACGGACGCGAAGGTGCTGGTCCTGACGACCTTCGACCTCGACGAGTACGTGTACCAGGCCCTGCGGGCCGGGGCCTCCGGGTTCCTGCTCAAGGACGCCTCGGCGCGGCAGCTGGCCGACGGGGTGCGGGTGGTGGCGTCCGGTGAGGCGCTGCTGGCGCCCACGGTCACCAAGCGGCTGATCCTGGAGTTCTCGAAGCTCTCGACCCCGCCGAAGGTCGCGGATCCGGCCGGGGTCGGGGAGCTGACGGAGCGGGAGACGGAGGTGCTGGTGCTGATCGCGCAGGGGCTGTCCAACGCGGAGATAGCGGACCGGCTCATCGTCGCGGAGTCCACGATCAAGACGCATGTGAGCCGGATCCTGGTGAAGCTGGGCCTGCGCGACCGCACTCAGGCCGCGGTCTTCGCCTACGAGACCCGTCTGGTGACGCCGGCGTGAGCAACAGCAGCATGACGGCGTGGGCAACATGACGACGAGTCACACCTTGTACGGGGCGACGTCCTAGGCTTCTGGGATGGGCTTTGATCCGTGGGATGCCGCGTTTGTCGCCGATCCGTACCCCGCCTACCGGGAGCTGCGCGAGCAGGGCCGTGCCCTGTGGTTCGAGGCCACCGGGCAGTGGCTGGTGCCGCACCACGCCGATGTGAGCGCGCTGCTGCGCGACCGCCGGCTGGGCCGGACCTACCTGCACCGGTTCTCGCACGAGGAGTTCGGGCGTGAAGCCCCGCCCCCGGAGCACGAGCCCTTCCACGTCCTCAACGGGAACGGCCTGCTGGACCTGGAGGATCCCGCCCACGCACGCGTGCGGCGGCTGGTGTCCAAGGCGTTCACCCCGCGGACCGTGGAGCAGCTCGCCCCCGCCGTGGACCGGCTCGCCCGGGAGCTGGTCGGGCAGCTCCTCGCCGACGGGGGCGGGGACCTGCTGACCGTCGTCGCCGAGCCCCTGCCCGTGGCGGTGATCGCCGAGCTGCTCGGGGTGCCGGAGGCGGACCGGGCGCTGCTGCGGCCCTGGTCGGCGGACATCTGCGGGATGTTCGAGCTCCGGCCGGACGAGGAGACCGCGCAGCGGGCGGTACGGGCGAGCGTGGAGTTCAGCGCCTATCTGCGCGAGCTGATCGCGGAGCGGCGCAAGGAGCCCGGCGAGGATTTGATCTCCGGTCTGATCGCCGCCCACGATGAGGAGGGCCGGCTCAGCGAGCAGGAGATGATCTCCACCTGTGTGCTCCTGCTGAACGCCGGCCACGAGGCCACCGTGAACACCACCGTCAACGGCTGGTGGACCCTTTTCCGGCACCCCGAGCAGCGCGCCTCGCTCGATTCCGAAAAGTTGTCCACAGCTGTGGATGAACTCATGCGCTACGACACTCCCCTGCAGATGTTCGAGCGCTGGGTGCTGGACGACATCCGGATCGGCGACACGGTCGTCCCCCGCGGAGCCGAGGTCGCGCTGCTCTTCGGGTCCGCGAACCGGGATCCTGCCCGGTTCGACGACCCCGACGCCCTGGACCTCGTACGGGCCGACAATCCGCATCTGAGCTTCGGGGCCGGGATCCACTACTGCCTGGGCGCTCCGCTCGCCCGGCGCGAGCTGACCGCCTCGTTCGGGGCCCTGCTGGCAGACGGCGTCCCGCCCCTGAAGCTCGTACGGGAGCCTCGGTGGCGGGACGGGTACGTCATCCGCGGTCTGGAAGAACTCCTCGTGGAGTTCTGACGGAGCCCTGGGTCCTGTCGTCAAAGTGGCGCCGGTCAGGCCCGTGGCGTCCGGCGCCGTGCATCGCAAGGCGGAGGGGCGCCCGCGTACCGGACGTACTCGGGCGCCCCGACAACGCGGCGAGGTGCGGTGCGGTGCCTGGGGGTACCTCCCAGCGGTAGCTGGGGGAGCGTCGCGGGCCAGGCGCCACTTCGACGACAGGGCCTAGGCGGCCAGGTCGCGGCGGCGCAGTGCCGTCAGGCCGGCCGCCAGCAGGGCCGCCGCCAGCGCGGTCAGCACCAGCAACGGGGCCCAGGCCAGGGCCTCCGCGCCCGGCAGCTTGGGCAGGTGGGCGAACGGCGAGAGGTTCAGGACGGCCTGCGGGAGGTTCAGCGCCGGGCCGATCCAGCCCAGCGTCAGCGCGGCCCCGGCCACCGCCCAGGCGGCCACCGCGTACTTCGGCGCGGCGCCGTGCAGGAGGGCCGCGAGGGCGCCGATCACCCACACCGCCGGGAGCTGGGCGAGCGTCGCGCCCACCGCCGCCCCGACGCCCCGGCCGTGCCCGATGCCGAGCCCCAGCCCTGCCAGCAGCAGGATCAGCGCCGAGCCGCCGAACGCCACGGCCAGGTGGCCGCCGGCCCACCGCAGCCGGCCGACCGCATTCGCGAGCAGCGGTTCGGCGCGCTGCCCCGACTCCTCACCGCTCAGCCGCAGTACCGCCGAGACGATGTACAGGGCGGCGACCATGCCGAGCATCCCGGCCATCGTCGCGAGGAAGGCATCGGCGATACCGCTCTGCCCGCCCATCCGCTCGATGATCTCGCGGGTCCGGTCGTTGTCGCCGACCAGCTGCGTGGCCCCGTCCGTCATCCCGCCGAAGACCACCCCGGCCGCCAGGAACCCGAGGCTCCAGCCGATCAGGCTGCCCCGCTGGAGCCGCCAGGCCAGCGCCCCCGCGCTGCCCAGCCGACCCTCCGCCGGGCCCGGCCGGGCCGGCAGGAAGCTCATGCCGAGGTCACGGCGGCCGGCCAGCGCGTACGCCGCCGCCACCTGCACCGCCACGGCCGCCGCGAACAGGCCGAGCACCCACCAGCGTTCGGCCGCGAAGGCCCGTACGTGCTCCAGCCAGCCCAGCGGCGACACCCAGGTCAGCGCGCTCGAACCCCCGGCGCTCCCGGCGTCCCCGGCGGCGCGCAGCACGAACGCCGCGCCGATCAGTGCACCTGTGAGCCCCTTGGCGAGCCGCGCGCTCTCGGTGAGCTGCGCGGCGATGGCGGCCAGGCCCGCGAACAGCATCCCGGTCGCGCCGATGCCCAGCCCGAGGGCGAGTGCACCGCCCGCACCGCGCCCGGCGAGTCCGCCCGTCACCAGGAGCGCGGCCAGCGCATTGGCCGTCAGGGCCGCCAGCAGCGCGGCCGTCAACGGGGCCCGCCGCCCCACCATCGCGGCGGAGAGCAGCTCCTGACGACCCGTCTCCTCCTCCTCGCGGGTGTGCCGGACCACGACGACCAGGCTCATGATCCCGGCGAGCACCCCGGCGAAGATCCCACCGCGCCATGCCGTCAGGGCGCCGATCGAGTCGCCGAAGACCGGGCCGTACAGGGCGCGCAGCGAGCCGTTGGTGTTCATCGTGCCGATCAGGCGGGCCCGTTCGGCGGCCGTCCCGTACACCGACTCGAGCGAGGCGGGCAGGCTGAGCACCGCCATCGCCACGACCATGATCCAGACGGGCATCATCACGCGGTCGCGGCGGAGCGCGAGCCGCAGCAGCGTTCCGGTGCCGGCCAGTTGGTTCCTCATCGCGACACGCCCGCCTTCGCGTTCCCGTTCCCGTTCCGGTTCCGGTTCCCGCTCCCGTTCCCGTTCCCGTTCCCGTTCGCGTCGTCCGCGTAGTGCCGCAGGAAGAGCTCCTCGAGCGTGGGCGGGGTCGAGGTCAGCGACCGCACACCGGACTCGGCGAGCGAGCGCAGCACGGCGTCCAGCTTGTCCGTGTCGGCCTGGAGGCGGACCTTGAGCCCCTGCACCTCCACGTCGTACACGCCCGGCAGGTGCGCGATGCCGTTCGGCGGGCCGGCGAGCTCGGCGCTGATCGACGTACGGGTCAGGTGCCGCAGATCGGCGAGCGTGCCCGTCTCCACCGTGCGGCCCTTGCGGATGATGCTGACCCGGTCGCAGAGGGCCTCGACCTCGCTGAGCACGTGCGAGCTGAGCAGGACGGTCCGGCCGGCGGCGCGCGCCTCGGCGACACAGGCCTGGAAGACCTCCTCCATCAGCGGGTCCAGCCCGGAGGTGGGCTCGTCGAGGATGAGCAGCTCGGCCTCGGAGGCGAAGGCGGCGACGAGCGCGACCTTCTGCCGGTTGCCCTTGGAGTACGTACGCCCCTTCTTGGTGGGGTCCAGCTCGAACCGCTCGACGAGCTCGGCGCGCCGGGCCCGGTCCAGGCCGCCCGCCCGTCGCCCGCCGCCACCCTGCCCGACGCGCTCCGCGCGGCCGCCTTGACGGAGCCGCCCGTAGAGGTCGATGACCTCGCCGCCGGAGAGGTTGCGCCACAGGGTGACGTCGCCGGGGACGTAGGCGACGCGCCGGTGCAGTTCCACCGCGTCGGCCCAGGGGTCGCCGCCGAGCAGCTCGGCGGTTCCGGAGTCGGCGCGCAGCAGGCCCAGCAGGACCCGGATGGTGGTGGACTTGCCGGCGCCGTTGGGGCCGAGGAAGCCGTGGACCTCGCCGGTGGCGACGGAGAGGTCGAGTCCGTCCAGTGCGTGGGTGCGGCCGAACGCCTTGTGCAGTCCGGCGACACTGATTGCCTTCGTCATGATTCTGAACGTACGCTACTTTCACAAATTTGTGAAGCTCGGAAAACGTATAAAGTCGGGAGGGTGGCGGACGACATGGATGTACAGGCGCAGGCTCAGGCGCACGACGTACGGAGCGAGGAAGCGGTCTCCCGCTTCGTGGAGCGGTTCGCCGCGCAGCTCACCGAGGCGGGGATGCAGCGGATGGCCTCACGGGTCTTCGCGCAGCTGCTCGCCAGCGACAGCGGGGCGATGACGTCGGCGGAGCTGAGCGAGGCGCTGCAGATCAGTCCGGCGGCGGTGTCGGGGGCGGTGGCGTACCTGACGCAGGTGACCATGATCAGCCGGGAGCGGGAACCGGGCTCACGGCGGGACCGGTACGTGCTGCACAACGAGCTCTGGTACGCGACGTTCACCCGGCGGGACCAGGTGCTGACCCTCTTCGAGAAGACGCTGCGCGACGGTGTCGCCGGGCTCGGCGCGGACAGCCCGGCGGGCGTGCGGATGGCGGAGACGGCGGAGTTCTTCGAGTTCCTGCAGGGTGAGATGGCCGGGATGATGGACCGCTGGCGGGCCCACCGGGCCACCCTGAACCTCCCGTAGCCCCTGGCAGTGCCCAGGCGGGCCGGAGTGCCCGGCGGGCAGGCCCCGCCGGGCACACGGGTCAGCGGGGGACCGTCAGGGACCAGGCCGCCGGGCGGAGGGTCCAGGTGCGGCGCCGGACCGGGCCCGCCACCAGCGCGTCCGCCCGGTAGCGGAAGTCGGACCCCGACACCGTCACCGAACCCGCCCTCGCCAGCAGCGAAGGCCCGCCGGCCACCCGGACCGTCACCTCCGCCACGCCGTCGGACGACACCGGCACCACCCGCAGGTCCTCCACCACCCGGTCCACGTCCACCAGGACCCGCCCGTCCACCTCCACCCGCAGCCGGTGACCCGCCGCAGCCCCCGACGGGACCAGCGTCCGCACCAGCGAGCGGTACGCACTCCAGACGGACGGCCTCGCTACCGCCCGGACGGGTGGAATCCGCAGATCCCCGAGCACCACCCCGTCGCTGTCGTCCACCAGCAGGTCGCGCGTCCGGACGGACCCGTCCAGCACCGACCGCGCCGCCGCCACCGCGGACAGCGGCACGCCCAGGGACCGGGCCAGCCCCAGCGAGCCCGCGGGCCCCACCGGGACCAGCGACAGGGCGCCCTCGCCCAGCCCCCGCGCCCGGTACAGCAGCCCCACGGCCCGTACCAGCGCCCGGTCGTCGCCCACGATCACCGGCTGCCGATGGCCCCGGCGGGCAAGTGCCCGCGCAAACTCCTCCTGCGAGTCCGGGAGGCAGATTTTCGCTGCCGCGCCCGCTGACAGAACATCCTTCGCGATCCGCACGGACTCGCCGTCAAGACGGCGGGCGACCGGGTCGACGAGCACGAGCAAGCCGCCTACCGGCGCGCCCGCATGGCTCATGGTGGGCTCTGGAGCCGACACCTCGGTCCTTCCTCGGGTAGCATCTTTGTGCAAGAGGCCCTTGCGCTATTGCGCCAGGGCCTTCGTCTATTCCGGGGCACCGGTCCGACGGCTCAGCCTGCGGTGTACATCGTCGTACGCCCCCTGACCTTGGACATGCCCCATCCGGAAGAGGTGTACGCCTGTGCCCGCTCTTGTGCTGCTCGGAGCTCAGTGGGGTGACGAGGGCAAGGGAAAGGCCACCGACCTGCTCGGTGGATCCGTTGACTATGTAGTGCGCTACCAGGGCGGCAACAACGCCGGCCACACGGTCGTCGTCGGCGACCAGAAGTATGCACTGCACCTTCTCCCTTCCGGCATCCTCTCCCCCGGATGCACCCCTGTCATCGGCAACGGCGTCGTCGTCGACCCGGCCGTCCTGCTCTCCGAGCTGCGCGGTCTGAACGAGCGCGGCATCGATACCTCCAAGCTGCTGATCAGTGGTAACGCGCACTTGATCACGCCGTACAACGTCACCCTCGACAAGGTCGGCGAGCGCTTCCTCGGCAAGCGCAAGATCGGTACGACCGGCCGCGGCATCGGCCCGACGTACGCGGACAAGATCAACCGCATCGGCATCCGCGTCCAGGACCTGTACGACGAGTCGATCCTCGTCCAGAAGGTCGAAGCGGCGCTCGAGGGCAAGAACCAGCTCCTCGCGAAGCTCTACAACCGCCGCGCCATCGAGGCCGCCGCGATCGTGGAGGAGATGCTCCAGTACGCGGAGCAGATCAAGCCGTACGTCGCCGACACCACGCTGATCCTCAACAACGCGCTCGACGAGGACAAGGTCGTGCTGTTCGAGGGCGGCCAGGGCACCCTGCTCGACGTCGACCACGGCACGTACCCCTTCGTCACCTCCTCGAACCCGACCGCCGGCGGCGCCTGCACCGGCACCGGCGTGGGCCCGACGAAGATCAGCCGCGTCATCGGCATCCTCAAGGCCTACACGACCCGCGTCGGCGCCGGCCCGTTCCCGACCGAGCTGTTCGACCAGGACGGCGAGGACCTGCGCCGCATCGGCGGCGAGCGCGGCGTGACCACCGGCCGCGACCGCCGCTGCGGCTGGTTCGACGCGCCGATCGCCCGTTACGCCACCCGCGTGAACGGTCTGACGGACTTCTTCCTCACCAAGCTGGACGTGCTGACCGGCTGGGAGCAGATCCCGGTCTGCGTCGCGTACGAGATCGACGGCAAGCGCGTCGAGGAGCTCCCGTACTCGCAGACGGACTTCCACCACGCGAAGCCGATCTACGAAAACCTCCCCGGCTGGTCCGAGGACATCACCAAGGCCAAGACGTTCTCGGACCTCCCGAAGAACGCCCAGGCGTACGTGAAGGCCCTCGAGGAGATGTCGGGCGCCCCGATCTCCGCGATCGGCGTCGGCCCCGGCCGTACCGAGACGATCGAGATCAACTCGTTCCTGTAGCAGGACCGCGGAGGGGCGGTGGGCCGTGTGGCGCACCGCCCCTCCGGCATGTCCGCCGCCGAAAGGTCGCGGGGGCCCCTGGCCGGTAGAATGGTGCCATCAGGCCCGCGCTGTTCAGCCGCGGGGGCGCACCGCTCGGTCGAACCTCCGCGAGGGTGCGAGTACTTCTCCCTCAGAAGGCATGCGCACTACGTCGCGCCGGTAGCGGGCAACTCCCTTAGCTGGCACAGGAGTTTGCCATGAGCAACGTCCTGCCCCGGGCGGCGGCCCTGGCTGCCGCAGCCCTCCTGGCAACCACCGGCGCTTTGGTGGGCGCCACCCAGTCATCGGCTCTGCCGATGGCCCCGACCTGCCGTGTGGCCGACCTCGAGCTGGCCGTCGGCGGGCCGCAACGCGCCGGAGGGGCGATCGACTACCCCATCCTGTTCACCAACACCACGGGCCACAACTGCGCGTTGCGCGGATACCCGGGCGTCAGCGTCACGGATGCCCGGCACCGCCAGATCGGCACCTCCGCGATCCGCACCGGCGAGCCGATCAGCACGGTGCTCGTCGCCCCCGACGAAACCGTGACCGCCGTCATGCGTACCAACAGCCGGTCCGTGGCGCCGAACTGCCGGCCCAAGTCGACCTACGTCAAGGTCTACCCGCCGAACAGCGGCGTGGCCGAGGAGATCGCCTACGCCCTGCGGGTGTGCGGGATGTTCGAGATCAGCCCGGTGGAAGCTGCGGACTGACCGCCGCCCGCGGGTGTGCCGAGGGCGGTGCACCGTGTGGCGCACCGCCCCTTTTCGCTACCCGTCGTCGTATCAGTCGCTCTCGTAGAAGCCGAGGCAGTCGACGACCAGGTCGACGTCCTCCCAGCCCTGGTTCCAGAAGTCGACGAGTTCGTCCTTGCCCCCAGACGTCTGGACCAGGTTCGGGACGCTCGTGCCCGCCGTCCAGTTCAGGGCGGAGGCGACCGGACGCGGCGGCTTGACCGCGACGCCCAAGCCGTAGTCGGCCCACCTGTTCGGGTCGGGGGCGACAGACAGGAAGCCCGCGCCCTTGGTGTTGGTGACGGTGGCGTTCAGCACCATGCCGTCGGCCGGATCGGGTGAAGGTGAATAGACCTGAAGTGGCAGTGCGAGGTAATCGCGGGCCGCAATCGGCCCCCTCTCGCGGTATCCGCTTTTCTCACGGGTGTCGAGCACCCGGTACGGCTCCACAAGAGGCTGGAAGGCGGCCCGGCTGTCCGGGCTGTAGTAGCCGACGACATCGATGACGGCATCGGCCGCGCTCCAGCTGCCGTTGCGGATGGTGATCTTCCCGTCGAGGCCGACCGGCACGATCACGGAGTTGGCGACCGTCTGACCGGCGGCGAAGTTCACGCTGGAGGTGGACGGCGCCGCCTGCCCGTTCGGGTACACGGTCAGGTGGCCGGCCTCCTGCGGGTTGGTGACCGTCAGGTTGAGCGCCACCGCGGTAACGCCCATCGGCACACCGTGGCGCTCGGCGATGTCGACCTCGAAGCTGCCGTAGCCGGGGACCTGGCCCTTCGCCGTACCGAGACCCTCCCGGGTGTCGACGGCGCGGACCGGGTCCAGCGAGGTGTAGCCGCTGGCGGCCGACGCAGTGAAGTAACCGGTGACATCCGCGATCAGGTCGACGGGCGCCCAGCCACCGTTGAACATCTGCACATGCCCGTCCCGGACCGGGACGATCACCAGGTTCGGAACGGTCTGGCCTGCAACGTAGTTGAGGTTCGACGCCTCGGACCCGATGTATTCCTTGCCGGGCTGGACGGCGACGTGGCCCGCGTCGGTGGCGTTGGTGACGGTGACGTTGAGGGCCACGGCGACGACGTCAGCGGGGATCTGCGCGGCGCCGCCGACCTTCAGGGCCACCGAGCTGCGCCCCCCGACCTTGGCCTTGGCCGCGCCGAGGCCCGAACGGGTGTCCAGCAGCCGGGTGGGCGCGTGCGGGGTGAACTCAGTACCGGCCGGGGCGGCCTTGATCTCCTTCACGGCCGTGATGTCGTGCGCGGTGTCCTTCACTGTGACCGTGACGGTGTGCGAGCCCACCTCGGCGTACGAGTGGTGGGTGTTGTGGCGGCCGGCACCGGCGGCGGTGGCCTTGTCCGTGGTGCCGTCGCCCCAGGCGATGGTGACGTCGAGCGCGGCGGCGACGCTGGAGATGTCGTACGACAGGAAGATGCTGTGCGCGCTGCGCGCGCGGGCGTTCAGCGCGATGGCCAGGTCCGGGTTGCCCGCCGCGGGCGCGGCCAGCGCCGTCGTGGGGAAGAGACCAACACCGGCTGCCACGAGGGCAGCGGAAACTACGAGTCGGCGATTGCGCACCGGCCCCCCATATTTCTGTGAGCGCATGAAGTGTGAAGCGTGCAATGTGAAGCAGCGCGGAGTGCGGAGCTAGACCGTCTGGTACCAGCCGAGCAGGTCGAAGACCAGGTCGATGTCCTGCCAGCCCTGGTTCCAGAAGTCGACCATGCCCCCCTTGCCCCCGGACGTCTGCACCAGGTTCGGGACCGTCGCGCCCGCCGTCCAGTTCAGGGACGAGGAGACGGGCCGCTGCGGTGTGACCGCGGTGCCCTTCAGGTAGTCGGGCCACGTGTTCGGGTCGGCGGCGACCGAAAGGAAGCCCGTCCCGGTGGTGTTGGTGACCGTGGTGTTCAGCACCCAGCCGTCGATGTCGGAGTTCGTCGTATCACCGTCGAGCCGCACCGGGAGGAAGGTGCGGGCCGGGATCGGCCCGGCCTTCCGGCCGCCCCAGCTGTCCTTGCGCGTGTCCATGATCCGGTACGGCCCCCCGATGGACACGAGGGCGGACCTGCTGTCGGTGCTGTAGTAGCCGACGACGTCGGCCACCACGTCGGCCCGGTCCCAGCTGCCGTTGCGGACGGTGATCTTCCCGTCGGGGCCGATCGGCACGATCACCGAGTTGGCGACCGTCTGACCGGCAGCGAAGTTCACGCTCGACGTGGCCGGCGCCGCCTGCCCGCTCGGGTACGCGGTCAGGTGCCCGGCCGCCCGGGGGTTGGTGGCCGTCAGGTTGAGCGCCACGGCGGTGGCGCCCTTCGGTACGCCCCCGCGTCCGGCGATGTCGACCCCGAAGGTGCCGTAGCCGGGGACCTGGCCCTTCGCCGTACCGACGCCCTCGCGGGTGTCGACGGCGCGGACCGGGTCCAGCGTGGTGTAGCCGCTGGCGGTCGACGCCGTGAAGTAACCGGTGACGTCGGCGATCAGGTCGACCGCGTCCCAGCCGCCGTTGATCAGTTGCACGGAGCCGTCCTCGCCGACCGGCACGATGACCTGGTTCGCAACGGTCTGCCCCGCGACGTAGTTCAGGTTCGACCCCTCGTCGAAGCCGTACGAGTGGGGCTGGACCACGACGTGGCCCGCTCCCGTGGCGTTGGTGGCGGTGACGTTGAGGGCCACTGCCCTGACCCCGGCGGGGACCTTGGCGGCGCCGGCGACCTTCAGGACCACCGAGCCCCGCCCCGCGACCTTGGCCTGCGCGGCGCCGAGGCCCCCGCGGGTGTCCAGGAGCCGGGTGGGCGCGTGCGGGGTGTACTCGCTGCCCGAGGTGACGAAGTCGAGCTGGTTCACGGCCTGGACGCCGTTCGTGGTGTCCTTCACCGTGACCGTGACGGGGTACGTGCCGACCTTGGCGTACTTGTGCACGGTGTTGCGCCAGTCGGAGCCCGAGCTGGAGGCGGTGAGCCGGTCCGTGGCCCCGTCGCCCCAGGCGATGGTGATGTCGAGTTCGGCGGGTTCGCCCGTGACGAGGGTCCGCAGGTCGATCGAGTGCGCGGTGGACGCGGTGGCTTCCAGGTCGACCGCGAGGTAGGCGTCACGCGACGCGTCCTGCGCCCGCGCGGTGGCCGCCCCGGCCCCGGATCCGGGCAGCGGTGTGCGGACCGTACGGTCCGCAGGGCTGGAGAAGGTCTTGCCCCCGGGCAGCGTCCCGCCCGTGCCCGGGTTCGCGCCCGGCGACGCGGCCGCCCCGTGGGCGGCGGGCGCGACGGGACCCGCCGCATGAGCCGCCGCCGCGGGAACGAGAACAACACCGGCCGCCACAAGGGCAGCGGAAAACATGAGACGGCGACGGAGCACCGTTCCCCCCCTAGGTCTGGTGCGAACCTTGAACAGGTTCGAAATCCCGCTCAGCGTACAGACCCGTCAGTGGCTTGATCCACTGGGTTCCTGCCCCGTGCCGAGCAGGGCGTCGATGCCCGCTTTGATCTGCCCGATCGGCACTTCGCGTGCCGTGAGGTGTTCGAACAGGCTCGGGACGAACGGGGCCAGGAGCAGATGCGCCAGCACCGCCGCGTCCGCCTCCGGGCGCGTCTGCCGCAGCAGCATCGCGACGTGCGTGTGCATGGTCAGGTACGCACCGCTGACGTACCGGGCGCCCGGTGACGCGGCCTCCGCCACGGCCATCACCGCACGCTGCTCGACGAGCCGTTCGGCCAGGGTGTGCAGGAAGGCGCGCAGCCGGACCGCGGGCGGCGCGTCGGGGCCGAGCGGGGCCGGCCCGCTCATGAAGGCCTCCTGGAAGCGCCGCTCGTCATCGTCGAGCAGCGCGAACAGCAGGCTGCTCACGTCGCCGAAGCGGCGGTAGACCGTCCCGACCCCCATGCAGGCGGCGTGGGCGACGGCGTTCATGGTCACGGCGTCCGGCCCCTGCTCGGCGACCAGCCGCGCGGCCGCGTCCAGGATCTTCCGCCTGTTCCTGGCGGCGTCCGCGCGCTCGGGCGGGGCCTGTCCCGTGACCGGGAGTTCGATGCGGCTCATACCCAGAGGCTACCGGACACCCTTGCAAAGCGGATGACTATCCGCTTTACTCTCACCCATCGAACCGGATAGCAATCCACTTACAGATGGGGTCCTCACCATGAGCGCCAAGGTCGCGGTCGTCTACTACTCCTCCACCGGAAACGTCCACGAGCTCGCGAAGGCCGTGGCCGAAGGCGCCGAGAAGGCGGGCGCCGAGGTCCGCCTGCGCCGGGTGCCCGAGCTCGCCCCCGACGCGGCCATCGACTCGAACCCGGCCTGGCGCCGGCACGTCGAGGACAGCAGGGACGTCGAGGTCGCCACCCTGGACGACCTCGTCTGGGCCAACGCGTACGCGATCGGCTCGCCGACCCGGTACGGCAACATCGCGGGCCAGCTCAAGCAGTTCCTCGACACCACGGGCGGCCTCTGGCAGCAGGGCGCCCTCGCCGACAAGCCGGCCACCGGCTTCACCAGCGCCCACAACGCGCACGGCGGCAACGAGTCCACGCTGCTCGCCCTCTACAACACGTTCCACCACTGGGGCTCGGTCATCGTCTCGCCCGGCTTCACCAACCCGGTCGTCTTCGGCGCCGGCGGCAACCCGTACGGCACCTCGCACCCGGCCAGCAGCGGCGCAGTCAGCGAGGAGACCCTGACCGCGGCCCGCTACCAGGGCGAGCGCCTGGCCACCTTCGCCGCCCGCCTGGCCGCCACGGCCGACCTCACCTGACACCGAGTGCAGTACGCAGGACAGGGGAGGGGCCCGTCGGCTCGCTCGTGATCGTGAACTTGGCCTCAAGGCCGAGCGCGGTACGGGTGGAGCCGGCGGTGTCGAGGGCCGGCTGCGGACTGGGCCTGAGCGGCCACAGCCTTGTTCCCGGCTGCGGGCAGCGTCGTGCGGACGGCACGGTCGGCAGGGCTCTGATACGTCTTCCGTGCGGTCTGCCCGGGCTCCGCCCGGACGGGCGCGGCGGTCGCGGACGGGCCGTCCGCCGCCGAGGCCAGGCCCGCGAACCTCCGGCTACGTAGCCGCCCAGCCGGCGAAGTCGGCCCAGGCCGACGGGGCCACGGCCAGGGTCGGGCCGGTGAGGTTCTTGGAGTCCCGGACGTGCACGGCGTGCGGGCAGGTGGCCACCTCGACGCAGTCCCCACCACCGCCGTCGCTGTAGCTCGACTTGTGCCAGTCGTAGGCGACCTCTACACAGTCCCCGCCACCGCCGTCGCTGTAACTGGACTTGAACCACTGCAAGGTGCTGGTGCTCATTTCCGTACTCCTGCCAACCGCTGGATGAGTTCCAGAGATTCATCGGGGCTCAGCGCCTGTGCGCGGATCTTCGCATACCGCTGCGCCAGTCGGGACACCTTTGCCGGGTTGCTGACGAGGATGCCCTCGTCGTTGATTTCCATGTAGACGACGTGTTGGTGATCCCCGGTTTCCACCACTTTCATCGGGCCGCGCTCACCCGCGTGGGAGCCCTTCAGGCCCCGGTGCTTGGACAGGACCTGCACCGATACGTTGTCGCGTTGGGCATCCTCCGCGAGCGATAGAAGCTGCCCTCGCTGAACGCCCCAGCTCCCGTACGGACGCTCGAGAACCCCTTCTTCGACGATCAGTTCGAGCATCGCAATCGGGTCGCGATCGAACAGCGACTTACGCGCCATCCGGGCCTCGACGAGCTCCTCCGCCCTGGCGTCCGACACCGGCGGATAGCTGCCCTTGAACACCGCCCGGGCGTACGACTCCGTCTGGAACAGGCCGTCCATCACCATCGTCTGGTACGAGGAGAGCATCAGGGCCTCGGCTTCCACCTGCGAGAACTTCCGGAACCGGACCGGGTACTTCTCCATCAGGACGTACTTCCGCGCGGTCTCGAAGAAGCCACGGCGGTCACCGATCGCCACCTCCAGGCCCACCAGCATCTTGTCGCTCACCGGCTGTGCACCCGTTTCCATGGCGCTGATCGCCGAGCCGGTGTAGCCGGTCATCTCCCCCACCGCCACCTGCGTCAGCTTCTTCTCCAGCCGGAGGATGCGGGCGATCTCTGCGACGTACGAGGTCGTCGGCCGCTCGTCTTCGTTGTCGTTTTCCTTGTCCTTGTTGGCGGCAGCCTTCGGCATGGTGAACACCCCCGAAACGAAGCGAACTCAAATGGTCTCCAGCGCATGGCGCGCCCTCCCAGACTTCTCACCTATCAAGTCCGAGACGTAGAAAACGGTAGACCTGAGCCATCACGCTTGGTCCATGAACACTGAAAGTCACGCGCCCAACTCCCGTACGCCCAGCTGGATTCCGGCCACCGGTATCGGAATCCGCAAGGCAGGAGTGCTATTTGACGCCGTACGTGTGGACGGTGACATGGGACGCGACCTGGCCGATCTCCTCGTCACGCTCACTGGCGGTGACCCCGGGCCGATCGTCGTCCAGGCCAACGGCAAGCGGCCCGTGTACTTCCTGATCCCGGTCGGGAGTGCCGCTTACCGGATCTGGCCACCGGGCTTCACGCGGCTCGCGTCAGGACCGCGCCGGACCACGTACATCCCCGTCCCGGCCCTCGACGGCGCCTGGCCGCTGGCCTGGCGGTGTCCGCCGACGCGGGAGGACCGGTTCGTGCACGCCCTGCTGCTGTACCGGGCCGCCGGCCTCTACCAGGCCAGCTGCGAGATCTCCTCGGCCACCACCGCGCAGGCGTCCGCGGCCGGGTCGATCAGCGGGAAGTGACCGATGCCGTCCAGCAGGGTCAGGCCCACGGTCTCCCCGGCCTTGGCCGCGGCAGCCACGTACGACTCGGCCACCGACGGCGGGACCACGATGTCCTCGCGGCCGTGGACGACGGTCGTCGCGATCCCGGTCGGCAGCAGCGCCGCCGGGTCCGCGAACGGCAGGCGCTCCGCCCACTGGTCGGCGCCGCCCAGCAGCTGCGCGGACGCACCTCCGCACACACCCAACTCCTCCGCGGCCACGAAGTCCGCGATGGGGGCCAGCGCCACCACGCCGCGCAGCAGCGGCGGGGAAGGCAGCCTCCACGCGGTCGGGGACTGGGGCGGCAGGACGTGCCGCGCCGCCGCCCACAGTGCGAGGTGGCCGCCCGCCGAGTGGCCGGTGATGACCGTACGGCGGGGGTCGGCCTGCGGGAGGTGGGCCGAGGCCAGGCCCGGGAGGGCGTCCATCGCGGCGGCGACGTCGTCGAAGGTCTCCGGCCAGCGGCCGGCCACGTGGCCCTCGGCGTTCTGGCGGGGCAGGGAACTGCCGCGCCGGTACTCGACGTTGGCGACGGCGAAACCCCGGCGCGCCAGGAAGTCCGCGAGCGGGGTGATGTGGTGCCGGTCGTACGGGGCCCGCCACGCACCGCCGTGCAGGACCACGACCAGCGGGGCCGCGCCCGCCGCGGTGGCGCCGCGCGGTACGTAGAAGTCGATCACCTGGTCGGGGTGGTCCCCGTACGACCCGGTCGCGTCGGGGGCGACCGGCGGGTGGGAGAAGGCCGAGGCGGCCTCGGCGGCGTCCCGTTCGACTGCGGGGTCCGTCATCGGCTCAACCTCTCGGTAACGCGTGGGGACTGGTGTTCCGGCAGAGCGGGACCGTATCAGGCCGGAACACGACCTTCCGTGGTGGGAGGCGACTACGGAGGGGATGTGCAGGGGCGGACGGAGCCGAAGCCCCGCCCGCCCGGTTGCCGTGACGTTTCGCCCCTACATCACCCGAAAATGTGACCCAGCGTCCGGGCGGCACGCTCCGCATCGGCGAAACCGACGTAGAGCGGGGTGAAACCGAAGCGCAGGACGTCCGGGGCACGGAAGTCCCCGATCACACCGCGGGAGATCAGGTCGTCCATGACCTCCCGGGCGTTCTCGGTGCGCAGCGAGACCTGGCTGCCGCGCCGGTCGTGCTCGGCCGGGGTGACCGATTCGACCTTGCCGGCCGGGACGTACGCCGCCACGCACTCCAGGAAGAAGTCCGTCAGGGCGAGGGACTTGGCCCGTACGGCTTCCACCGGGACCCCGTCCCAGGCGTCGAGGGCAGCTTCCAGGGCCAGCATGGACAGGATGTCCGGGGTGCCGACCCGGCCGCGTATCGCGCCGGCCGCCGGGGCGTAGTCCGGGGTCATCGCGAAGGGTTCCGCGTGGCCGTTCCAGCCGGGGAGCGGGGAGTCGAAGGCGGCCTGGTGGCGTGCGGCGACGTAGAGGTACGCCGGCGAACCGGGGCCGCCGTTCAGGTACTTGTACGTACAGCCGACCGCGAGGTCGACGCCGTGCTCGTCGAGGTCGACGGGGAGGGCGCCGGCCGAGTGGCAGAGGTCCCAGACGGTGACGGCCCCGGCGGCGCGGGCCGCCGCGGTGAGGGCCGGGAGGTCGTGGAGGCGGCCGGTGCGGTAGTCGACGTGGTTGAGGAGGACGGCTGCGGTGTCCTCCCCCATCGCCTCGGCAGCGTGGGACGGGTCGACCGGGACGACGGTGAGGCCGGTCATCCGGGCGGCCGACTCCGCGATGTAGCCGTCGGTGGGGAAGGTGGACGCGTCCACGAGCAGCTGCGTGCGGCCGGGGCGGGCCAGGCGGGCGGCGCCGACCAGGGCCTTGAACAGGTTGACGCTGGTGGAGTCGCCGACGACCGTCTGGCCGGGGGCGGCGCCGATGAGCGGGGACAGCTTGTCGCCGATCCGCTCGGGGGCGGTCCACCAGGTGCCGGTGCTCCAGGACTGGATGAGCTCCGTGCCCCACTCGTGGGTGATCACCTGGGCGATGCGCTGCGCGACGCCGGTCGGGAGGGCGCCGAGGGAGTTGCCGTCCAGGTAGACGACGCCGTCGGGGAGGGTGAAGCGGTCGCGGAGCTTGCCGAGCTCGTCGGCGGTGTCCAGTTCCGCGGCGCGGGCCGCCAGGTCGGTCTTCGTCTGCTCAGACATGGCTTCGCGCCGTCCAGAGCTCGGGGAAGACGTTCTTCGTGGCGCGCTTCTCGAGCCAGGTCACGCCGGCCGAGCCGCCCGTGCCGGTCTTGGCTCCCATCGCGCGGCGGGTGGCGACCAGGTGGTCGTTGCGCCAGCGCCAGACGAGCTCCGCGACGTCCGTGAGGACCTCGCCGAGGCGGTGGAGGTCGAGCTGGGCGTCGGGGTCCGCGTACAGGGAGGTCCAGACGGCCTCGACCTCGGGCGAGGGCTCGTACCGCTGGGAGAGGTCGCGGTCCAGGACCTCGGCCGGGACCGGCAGGCCGCGGCGGGCCAGCAGGCGCAGCACCTCGTCGTAGAGGCTGGGCTCCTGGAGGGCCTTCTCCAGCTCCGCGTGGACGCGCGGGGCGCCGCGGTGCGGGACGAGCATGGAGGCCGACTTCTCGCCGAGCAGGAACTCCATCCGGCGGTACATCGCCGACTGGAAACCGGAACCCTCGCCGAGGGCGGCGCGGTAGGCGTTGAACTGGCCCGGGGTGAGCTGGGCGAGCGGGCGCCAGGAGGCGTTGAGGGCCTCGAGCTCGCGGAGGGATCGTTTCAGCGCATCCATCGCGACGGGGATGCGGTCCTCGCGGAGGGCCTTCGCGGCCGTCTCCCACTCGTGAACGATGACCGTGAACCACAGCTCCATGACCTGGGTCGTCACCAGGAAGACCATCTCGCCCGGGTCGTCCGAGCGCAGGTGCTGGAGGTGGGTGAGGACGTCCGCCTGGACGTAGTCCTCGTACGGGGTCGTGCCGGCGAAGTCGAGGTTCGGGGTGTCCGAACCGGCTCCGGAGGCATCAAGGGTGTTCGACATCGCTGTCTCCTCGACACGTGCTTCCGGGTAGCGGTCCGCCCCTTCCGATGGGTGAGTGGAGCCCCGGTCCCCTGCCCGCATCATAGGACCGGTTGCCGGATTCCCTCCAGCGAAGTGTGACCGGGGTCACAGTCACTTTTGGGACACTGTGGCCGATCGGGGCCCCGGTGCGAGGCCCCGACCACGTACATATGCGCGCAGATCAGGCGCCGAGGGTGTCCGCCGCCGTCTCGGACGAGTCGCGCAGGAAGGTCGAGCAGCGCTCGTACTCTTCCTTCTCGCCGATCGCCTCGGCCGCCCGGGACAGGGCGTACAGGGCGCGCAGGAAGCCGCGGTTCGGCTCGTGCTCCCACGGCACCGGACCGTGGCCCTTCCAGCCCGCGCGGCGCAGGGCGTCGAGGCCGCGGTGGTAGCCCGTACGGGCGTACGCGTACGACTCGACGGTGCGGCCGGCGGCGAAAGCCTCGTCGGCGAGGGTCGCCCAGGCGAGGGAGGAGGTCGGGTGCGCGGCGGCCACCTCGACGGCGGGCGTGCCCGCGGCCAGGGCCTGGCGGCCCGGCTCGTCGGGGAGGTGGGTGGGGGCGGGGCCCCCGAGCAGGTTCTGGTGAATGGACATGGTCCAAGTCTGGGGTATCGGGCCCCTCCCCGGTGCGCGGTGGTGCGTACGGACGGTGGTCCAACCACCGCTGCGGCTCCCGGGGGTGAGGGGTGGTGGGCGCCCCACCACCAGTCGGCCCAGTCGTGTGCCCGGCACACCTCCCCGGCGAGGGGGCCGCGGGCGGACGGTAGGGGGGCCATCGACGAAGGGGGAGTCGTGAACACCACCATCAGCAGCGCGAGCAGCAGTACGTACCAGGGTGTCCGGGCGGGACGACGGAAGCTCGCGGACGAGGCCGTCGAGGAGCTGTGCGCGGCGGTGTTCACGTCTCTGCGGCGCAAGGACCAGCGGGAGCGGGGACGCCAGTACGTACGCGGGCTGCTGGCGGCAGAGGGCCGCAAGTCGATCCGCAACATCGCGCAGCAGCTGGGGTCGGGGGCCGGCGCCACGGCGGCGGAGCAGAGCCTGCACCACTTCATCGCGGCGTCGACGTGGGACTGGCAGCCGATCCGCGCGGCCCTGGCGCAGTACCTGGGGCAGGCGGCTCCGCTCAACGTGTGGGTCGCGCAGCCGATGGCGATCCCGAAGGGCGGGGAGCACTCGGTGGGGGCGGGGCACCGCTTCGACCCGCACCGGGGCCAGATGTTCCGCGGGCAGCAGGCGTTCGGGATGTGGTTCACGTCGCCGGGGGTGGTCACGCCGGTGGGATGGCGGCTGTTCCTCGGCGAGGAGCCGGAAGCCGCGCAGACCGAGTCGTACGAGGGCTACGAGGAGTGCGCGGTGACGGGCGTGCTCGACACCCTGCGGGAGTCGGGCCTGGAGCCGCGGCCGGTGGTGCTGGACATCCGGGACATCGCGACGCGGGCCACCCTGAACCGGTTCGCCGAGGCGCGGGTGCCGGTGGTGGGGCGGATCAGCCCCGAGGCGCGGCTGCTGGTGACGGACCCGCGGCTGCCGGGCTTCGGCGCGGGGACGCTCGCCGCGCGGGACATCCTGCAGAACGTCAGGGGGCTGCGGATGCCGGTGGAGTGGGCTGCTCCCGACGCTCCGGGGGCACGGCGGACCTCGCTGGTGGCGGCGGTCCGGGTGATGGTGCCGGATCCGGCTCCGGGGCGGCGGCGCGAGGTGCTGCTGTTCGGCGAGTGGGAGTCGGCCCGGCGGCTGCCGACGCAGTTGTGGGTCACGGACATGGTGCGGACGGATCCGGGGGCGCTGGTGCGGATGACGAAGACGGCGCACCGGGTGTCGGCCGCGGCCGGCCTCAGCGTGCAGGAGATCGGGCTCCGGGACTTCTCCGGCCGTTCCCTGCCGGGCTGGCACCGGCACGTGACCCTGGCGTCGGTGGCCCACGCCGCCCGCAGCCTGGAGCCGGCGGCCCCTCCGGTTCCCGCACGGCACAGCCTGGTCCGCCGCCCGCGCCCCCACCACCCGACCCTGGCCACCCGCTGACGAAGGGCCCGGCCCACCGTCGCAGGACGGTGGGCCGGGCCCTTCGGCACAACAGGTGGAGCAGGTGGAGCGGGTGGAGCGGGTGGAGCGGGTGGAGCGGGTACTACTTCAGCTTCGTGCCCGTCGAGCGCAGGTTCGCGCACGCCTCGGTGACGCGCTTGGCCATGCTCGCCTCGGCGAGCTTGCCCCAGGTGCGCGGGTCGTAGGTGGACTTCTTGCCGACCTCGCCGTCGACCTTCAGGACACCGTCGTAGTTGCGGAACATGTGGTCCGCGACCGGGCGGGTGAAGGCGTACTGGGTGTCGGTGTCGAGGTTCATCTTCACGACGCCGTTCTCCAGCGCGGTGGCGATCTCCTGCTCGGAGGAGCCGGAGCCGCCGTGGAAGACGAAGTCGAACGGGCTGCTCTTGCCGTACTTCTCGCCGACACCCTGCTGCAGGTCCTTCAGCAGCTCGGGACGCAGGACCACGTTGCCCGGCTTGTAGACGCCGTGCACGTTGCCGAAGGAGGCGGCGAGCAGGTAGCGGCCCTTCTCACCCAGGCCCAGGGCCTCGGCGGTGCGGATCGCGTCGTCGACGGTGGTGTACAGCTCGTCGTTGATCTCGTGGGTGACGCCGTCCTCCTCGCCACCGGTCGGGGTGATCTCGACCTCGAGGATGATCTTCGCGGCGGCGGCCTTGGCGAGCAGCTCCTGGCCGATGGCCAGGTTGTCGGCCAGGGTCTCGGCGGAGCCGTCCCACATGTGCGACTGGAAGAGCGGGTTCAGACCCTTGGCCACACGCTCGGCGGAGACCTCGAGCAGCGGGCGGACGTATCCGTCCAGCTTGTCCTTGGGGCAGTGGTCGGTGTGCAGCGCGACGGTGACGTCGTACTTCGCCGCCACGATGTGCGCGAACTCGGCCAGGGCGACCGCGCCCGTGACCATGTCCTTCTTGTACTGGCCACCCAGGAACTCCGCACCACCGGTGGAGATCTGGATGATGCCGTCGCTCTCGGCCTCCGCGAAGCCGCGCAGTGCAGCGTGCAGGGTCTGGGTCGAGGTCACGTTGATCGCCGGGTAGGCAAACTTGCCTGCCTTCGCCCGGTCGAGCATCTCGTTGTAGACCTCGGGGGTTGCGATGGGCATCTGTCCGCTCCTTGGATGTGCGGGGAGTGTGCGATTGCTGGCCCTGACCTGGGGGCGACGTAACCGTCGGGCTCATCCTTCCAGACTCTGCGCGACACTCCACCCGTGCCGGCTCGACCGTTTCACGTGAAACATTCGGTCCGGCCGGGAAAGAGCAGGTCAGGACCTGTGCCCGGAGCCCTGGGGACCTGAGTCACCAGTTCTCCGGGGGGCCAGAATGCGAGATCAGGCGGGATCAGGCCAGGTCGAGGTCGGCGAGCCGGTAGCCGGTGAGGTAGGGCAGGCCCGCCTCGGCGATGGCGTCCGCGGCCCCGCGGTCCACGATCGTGGCGACGGCGACGACCTCGCCGCCGGCCTCGCGGACGGCCTCGACGGCGGTCAGCGGGGACCCGCCGGTGGTCGAGGTGTCCTCGACGACCAGGCAGCGCTTGCCCTTCACGTCGGTGCCCTCGATACGGCGCTGCATGCCGTGGGCCTTCTGCGCCTTGCGGACGACGAAGGCGTCGAGGCGTCCCCCGCGCGCGGCGGAGGCGTGGAGCATCGAGGTCGCGACCGGGTCGGCGCCCAGGGTCAGACCGCCGACGCAGTCGAAGTCCAGGTCGGCGGTGAGGTCGAGCATGACCTGGCCGACCATCGGGGCCGCCTCGCCGTCCAGGGTGATCCGGCGGAGGTCGATGTAGTAGTCGGCCTCCTTGCCGGAGGAGAGGGTCACCTTGCCGTGCACGACGGCCTTGTCCTTGATCTGCTGCAGAAGCGCATCGCGTACGTCACTCATGGCCCCGAGCTTAGTTGTGCACGGACCCGGGCCGGGACAGCCGCCGCCAGGTCCACGTCGTGGAGATCTCCAGCGGGTCCACGGGGCTGACCAGGCGCGGCAGGGTGTTCAGCCCGTTCGGCGGGCCGGACTGCGGCTCCACGCAGACGGCCTCGGGCTGCTCGTCGTACACGACCACCCATTCCGCCCGGCTGCTGATCTTCAGTTCGAGCGCGCCGGGCCAGGTCAGGGTGGCCTCGACGCCTTCCGGCATGCCGAAGCAGTCGTCCCGGGGGCCGGGCAGGGGGTCGATGCGCTTGCCGGTGGGCAGGTGGTCGGCGCCGCGCTCCTCCTGCCAGGCGGGTGCGAAGTCGAGGCGTACGTCCTCCCCGCCGGCGCCGAGGTTGCGGCGGAACCAGGGGTGCCAGCCCGCCTGGGCCGGGAAGGAGTCCCCGTACGTCTCGACGCCCAGGGTGAGGGTCAGCGAGTCGGGGCCCAGCTCGACGATCTGCGTGACCCGGCCCGGGTACGGCCAGGGCTCGGCGAGGTCGTACGTGAACGCCGCCTCGGCGGCGGTGACGCGGGCGGGGCGCCAGGGCGCGTCGCGGCCGAAGCCGTGGATGGCGTGCGGCGGCTGGTTGATCGGCAGCTGGTGGACGACGGCCCCGTCCTGGAACCGCCCGTTCGCCGTGCGCCCGCACCACGGCACCATCGGGAAGCATCCGTAGTGGGAGCCTTGACGGAGCAGCTCCGTGCCGTCGATGCGCAGGCTGCTGATCCGGCAGCCGTTCTCCTGGTCGACGGTCACCTCGGCGCCGCCTGCGCTCAGTTGCGTACTCATGCGGCCGACTCTAACGAGGGACGAGGCAGGAGGGGTCAGCGGCGGCGGCGCAGGGCCCGGCCGACCACGACCGCCGAGGCCAGCGCCAGGGCGGCGGCCGGGGCGATCCAGCGCAGGTTCGCGCCGGCGCCGGCGGTCGCGGGGGCCGGTACCGGGGCGTAGCGGCCGCGCGGGGGTGCGTGGTCCACTTCCTCGGCGCTGCGGCCGATCATGGTGCGGCGGGCGTGGGCGGCCTCGGCGGGGGGCTGCGCGGCAGCGCCGAACCCGTCGATCTCCCCGGTCTCGCCGCTCTCGCCGCCCTCCCCGATCCGGCCGAAGTCCGGGAGGCCCTCGAAGTCGCCGTCCATGAAGGGGTCCAGGGACGGTGGCGGCACGTCGGTGTCGAAGACGGAGGCCGTGACCTCCGTGACGCCGCCGTCCTCCTCGTCGGGTGCATCGCCCTCCGCCTCCTCGGCCTCGGCGATGACGTCGGTCACCGGCTCCGCCGCTTCGGCCGCCAGCGCCGCGAGCTGTTCGGCGGCCCGGTCCAGGAGCCGCTGGACGGCGGTCGCGGTGGCCTCCGGGGGGAAGGCGGCGGCCCGCCCGTCGACGGCGGCCTCGGCGGTGAACCCCAGCCGGGTCCCTTCGTCCACCGGGGTCAGCAGCAGCGCCAGCGACAGCTTGACGGTCCCGCTGCCGCGGATCTCCGTACCCTCACCGGCGACGGTGAAGACGTACGGATCCCGTTCGGTGACGGACAGGGCCCCGCGGTAGGTGACGGTGTTCCCGCCGACCCGCAGCTTGAGGCGGCCCGACACGGGCCCGGACGCGGCGTCGGCGTCCTGCTGGAGCCCGGGTACGCAGCGGGCCACCCGGGCGGGGTCGCGCAGCACGGCGCGGAGGTCGTCTGCCGGTACCGGAACGAACACCTGATGCTCCATGTGGTCGAGCCTACCGACGAGAGACCCTCCCGCACCCGGTCCGGCGCTTACGAATACCGCGGGTGCGGGAGCGTCGAGGGCGCCAGGCCCGCCACCCGGGTGCGCTCGGCGTCGCGCGCGGCGTCCCGCAGGGACTGCGTGGACAGCGAGCGCGGCCACGGCGTGTCGCGGTTCACGCGCAGCTCGGGGACCTGGTCCCGGGCGGCGAGTACGAGGCCCCAGTCCTGCGGCGGCGCGTCGGTCGTGCCGAGGCTGCGGTCGGGCCCGGCGGCGAAGCCGGAGAGCCGGCCGCCCGCGCTGTAGGGCGCGGTGCGCAGGCCGGCCGCGCGCAACGTCGCCTCGACCGTCCAGTACGTGCGCGGGCGCGTGGCCAGCGGTCCGGCGTGCACGGCGAGCCGCCCGCCGGGGCGCAGGGCCCGGGCGGCGAGCCCGTAGAACTCCTGCGAGTACAGCTTCGTGCTGGGCGTGATGCCCGGGTCGGGGAGGTCGGAGACGATGACGTCGTACCGGTCCCGGGCGGCCGGCCCCCGCAGCCAGCGGAACGCGTCCTGCGTGACGACCCCGAGGCGCGGGTCCTCGTACGCCCGGCCGTTGAGCGCGGACAGCATCGGGTCGGTGCGGGCGAGGCGGACCACGCCGGGGTCGAGCTCGACGACGGTGACGGAGGCGACGTCGCGGTAGCGCAGCACCTCGCGCGCCGCGAGCCCGTCGCCGCCGCCGAGGACCAGGACCCGGCTGTGCGGGCCTGTCATCGCGGGGTGCACGAGGGCCTCGTGGTAGCGGTACTCGTCGTAGCCGCTGACCCGCAGCCGGCCGTCGAGGAACAGGTCGAGGGCGCGCGGGGAGCCGGTGGCGGGGCCGGTCAGCACGAGCTCCTGGACGCCGGTCTGCTGCGCGACCCGGACCTCGGCGCCGTACACGGCGCGCCGGGCGACCCGCTCGAAGTCGTCGGCGAGGACGGTCGCGCAGGCGAGCACGGCCAGCACGGTGACGTTCGCGGCGATGAGCAGCCAGCGGGAGCGCCGGCTCAGGTCGCGGCGGAACAGCCACAGGACGAGGCCCGCGCCGACGACCGCGTTGACGGTGCCGGTCAGCATGGCGCCGGTCAGCTGGCCGAGCACCGGCAGCAGCAGGAACGGGAAGGCCAGCCCGCCGACCAGGGCGCCCACGTAGTCGGCGGCGAACAGGTCTGCGACGGCGCCGCCCGCGTCCTGCCTGCGGATCCGCTGGATCAGGACCATCAGCAGCGGGATCTCGGCGCCGATGAGCACGCCGATCGCGAAGGAGAAGGCCACGAGGGCGGGCCGGGACTCGCCCAGCCACGCGAAGCTCGCGTACAGCGCCATCGCCGAGAGCCCGCCGAGCAGGGCGAGGCCCGCCTCGATGACGGCGAATCCGAACGCGGGCCGTCTGCGAAGCCGTTTGGCCAGCAGGGAGCCGACCCCCATCGCGAAGACCATGACGGACAGCACGACGGACGCCTGCGTGACGGAATCGCCGATGAGGTAGGAGCCGAGGGCGAGCAGCTCCAGTTCGTACACGAGCCCGCAGGCGGCGCAGACGAACACGGTGGCCAGGACGAGGAGTCGGCCGGTCCGGGGCCGTACGGGCAGGGCGGCCGGGAGGGTCGCCACGCCCCTCGGCTCCGGAGCCGGGAGCACCCGGCGCGGGACGGAACGGTCGATCATGAAGCGAACGGTACGTCACCGCCCACTCGCACCCCGTCACCCACATGAGTGTAAGTGGCGTACGGTTCCAGCCAGTTGGCGTAACCGCGTGGGGACGTCCGCGGCGCCCGCGCCCCGGAACGCCCAGCCCAGTCCCGCACTACCGTGCGGCGGACTCCAGGGCGCCCCCGGGTGCGCCCATGCGCCCGCCGACCCTCGTACGAGTGGCCACCAACTGGCCTTCCTGTGGGTACGCGTGCCAGGTCCGCCAGCGCACCTGGCCTTCGTGGCGCTGCGCGAGCATGGCGGTGAAGGCGTGCGGGCTCCCGGGAAAGGTTCCGGCCAATCCGTTCGGGTGATCCGCGACCAGCGCCAGCAGCTCCTGCGCACGTCCCGCGAAGGAGCCCTGCGACAGGGTCTCGACCCGCGCGGCGAACTCGTACTCCCAGTCCCCCATCCGCTTGGCCACGCCCAGCGGCAGCGGCGTACTGCTGCCGGGCATGCAGGCGACCGTCTCCGAGCAGAGCACCCGGCCCTCCTCCAGGAGCACCTGGTGCGAGGCTCCGAGCAGGCGCAACTCGACCTTCGCGCCCGCCAGTTCGAGGTTCAGTACGGCCAGGGCGGGCAGTCGGTCCCGACCCAGGGCCCAGGCGAGATCGGCGGCACGCGTGTCGGTGTAGGTGGTCTGGAGGGTCGTGAGCATGAGTCGGCTCCGCAAACGCGCGAGGGAGAGGGGCCGGGGCCCGCCAGCGGTAGTCAACGGGTGGGGGGACACCGGCACGGGTCCACAGGAAGTCCAGGGAGGTCCGAGGACTGGTCTACTCAACCGAGGGAATCATGAAAGGCACGGCACTCACAGCGTTTTTACCCAACTTGATTGGGTTTACATCCCCCCGGGGGCTACACAGTTCACGTGTTCAGCCACACGCGTCCCGCGCGTCGCTCGGCGAGGGACCAGGGAGTTCGAACATGAGGGCGCCCGACGGAAATGAGAACCGCCGGACGCCCCGACGCACGCGGCGCCAGCTGCCCCGTGTCAGCTGGAACCGCAACCTCCGCCGCCGCCGCAGGAGGACGATCCTCCACCGCACGACGAGGAGGAACCGCAGGAGGAGCCGCCCCCGCACGAGCTGGAAGACCCGCCGCCGTTCGCCCACCACGACGACCGGGAGCCCGAGCCGGAATCGGCCCCGGTGAAGGCGCGGACCACCTTCCGCACCAGGAGCACGAAGCCCAGGACGACCAGCGCCACGAACACCAAAGCGAAGACAGACATGACACCCAACCCCCGTTCACGTTCACGTTCATCGCCCCGGTCCCCCGGGGTGTGAAGGGGGGATGCCCGCACGCCACCCGGGCCAAAGCACACTTGAGCAAGTCCAGAGGTTCCCCGCAGGATGGCGCCCATGAGCGCACCCGTGGGCGGCAGCCGCCCCCTCCTGAACCGCCGCCTGGCGTCCTTCGGTACGACGATCTTCGCGGAGATGTCGGCCCTGGCCGCCTCCACCGGGTCGATCAACCTCGGCCAGGGCTTCCCCGACACGGACGGCCCCGCCGAGATCGCCGAGGCGGCCTCCCGCGCCGTGCTCTCGGGCCGGGGCAACCAGTACCCGCCTGGCCCCGGCATCCCGGAGCTGCGCACCGCGATCGCCCGGCACCAGCAGCGGTTCTACGGCCTGGCCTACGACCCGGACACGGAGGTCCTGGTCACCGCCGGCGCGACGGAGGCCATCGCCGCCTCGCTGCTCGCCCTGCTCGAACCGGGCGACGAGGTCATCGCCCTGGAGCCGTACTACGACTCGTACGCGGCCTGCATCGCGATGGCCGGCGCCACCCGCGTGCCGGTCACCCTGCGCCCGGACGCCGGAGCCTTCACGCTCGACCTCGACGAACTGCGCGCCGCGGTCACCCCCCGCACCCGGCTGCTCCTGCTGAACACCCCGCACAACCCGACGGGCACGGTCCTGACCCCGGCCGAGCTCGCGGCGATCGCGGAACTGGCGGTGGAGCGGAACCTCCTCGTCGTCACGGACGAGGTCTACGAACACCTCGTCTTCGAGGGCGCCCACGTCCCGCTGGCCTCGCTGCCCGGCATGCGCGAGCGCACGGTCACCATCAGCTCGGCCGGCAAGACGTTCTCCTTCACGGGCTGGAAGGTCGGCTGGATCACCGCCCCGCCGGAGCTCGTCTCGGCGGTCCGCTCGGCGAAGCAGTTCCTGACGTACGTCTCCTCGGGGCCCTTCCAGTACGCCATCGCCGAGGCCCTGTACCTCCCCGACAGCTACTACGAGGGCTTCCGCGCCGACCTGGCCGCCAAGCGCGACATCCTCGCCGACGGCCTCGCGGCGGCCGGCTTCGAGGTCTTCCGCCCCCGGGGCACGTACTTCATCACCACGGACATCGCCCCGCTCGGCGAGAAGGACGGCCTCGCCTTCTGCCGCGCCCTCCCGGAACGCTGCGGCGTCGTCGCCATCCCCAACCAGGTCTTCTACGACCACCGGTCCGCAGGAGCCACCCAGGTCCGCTGGGCCTTCTGCAAGAAGACCGAGGTCCTCGAAGAGGCCGCCGCGCGCCTGCGGCGGCTCTGAGGCGGGGGCTCATCGGGGGGACGCCTCCGGGCCGGGCTGATTTCACCGGAGATTCCGGGGGCATTCACGCCCTGCCGCAGGTGGTGAGCTTTAGGGTGCCCGAGGCTCTCCTCGTCGGGATGGGCGTACGCACGCAGCGCGGGAAGACGGGGTTCATGACGGCGACGGGCAGTACGTCGGTTTCCGTGCGGCCGCAGGAGCTCCGGACCGGCAGGGTGCCCGCCGCCCTCGTCGCGCTCGGGGTGTTCGCCGCCGTCCGGGCCGGCGGGGCGCTGGTGCTCACCGTCGGGGCGTGGTGGGCCGGGCGGAGCCCCGTCCGCGTACTCGGGCACTCCTGGGACTCCGTCTGGTACCTCGGCATCGCCGTGCACGGCTACGGCCGCACCCAGATGTGGGCCGGGTCCGGGCTGGTGCAGAGCGACTACGCCTTCTTCCCGCTGTACCCGCTGCTCGTCCGGCTGGCCGGAGCCACCCCCTGGGCCGGGCTCCTCGTCGCCTGGACCGCCGCCGCGGTGGCAGCCGTCGGGGTGTACCGGGTCGGGGAGCTGGTGCTCGGCCCGCGCGTCGGGGTGCTGCTGGTGGCGCTGTGGGCGGCGAGCCCGCACGCGGTGGTGCTCACCCTCGCCTACACCGAGCCGCTGCTGGCCGCGCTCGCCGCCTGGGCCCTGTACACCGTGCTGCGCGGGCGCTGGCTGTGGGCCGCGGGCCTCGCCGTGCTCGCCGGGCTGACCCGCCCGACCGGGATCGCCGTCGCCGCCGCCGTGTCCGCCATCGCCCTGCACGCGCTGCTCGTCCGCAGATCCCGCGCGCCCGAGGTGTGGGCGGCCGCACTGCTGGCCCCGGCGGGCTGGGCGGCGTACGTCCTCGCCGTCGGGATACGCACGGGGGATCCGGCCGGGTACTTCACCGTGCAGCGGCGCTGGGGCTCCCGCTTCGACTTCGGCTCGTACACGACGGGCACCGTCTGGCGGGTCCTGACCGGGGGGCACGTACCCCTCGCCACCGTCGTGACCGTGGCCGTGCTGGCCGCGGCCGGGCTCCTGGCCGTACTCCTGCTGCTCGACCGGATGCCGCCGGCGCTGCTCGTGTACACGGCCGTACTGCTGCTGATCACCTACGGCGGGGCCGGCTACTTCGAGTCGAAGCCGCGCTTCCTGCTGCCGGCGTTCCCGCTGCTCCTGCCGGTCGCCGCCGCAATGGCGCGAGCCCGGCCGCGCTCCGCGGTCGTGGTGACCGCGGGGCTGGCCGGGCTCTCGTACGGCTACGGGCTGTACCTGCTGCTGATCGCCCGCGTGCCGCTGTGACGGGTGGCGACGACTAGTTGTCGTCGTCCCCGTCCTTCTCGTCACCGTCGGTGGAGTCGATCTCCTTCTCCAGTCCGAGCTGCTCCACGAGCCACTTGTCGAACTCGATGGAGGCACGGACCCAGCTGACCGTGGAGGAAACGAAGTGCTCCAGGTTGACGCCGGTGCCGATCAGCATCTGCGCCTCGCCGATCAGGCGGACGGAGCCGTCGTCGTGCGTGTGGCTGTAGACCTTCGGCCACAGGGTGCGGCGGTTCCAGTCGTCGATCGACTCGAGGAGCTGGGGCTTGTCCTCGATCGCGTGCGGACGATCGTAGAAGGTCCGCACCGAGAAGACCTGCTGCTCGTCCTCGCCGCGGAACATGAAGTACGTACGGAACTCCTCCCACGGCGCCGCGAGGTCACCCTCGTCGTCGACGACGTACTTGAGCTCCATCTGCTCCAGCAGCTGCTTGACCAGATCCTGGTCGGGGACGACGGGGCCCGCCGGTCCTGTGGCCTGCGGATCGGGCTGCTGCCCTCCGAAGTTCGGAATCGAGGCCGGGTCGATGCTCACCGTGATTTCCCTTCGTGCGGATGATGTCATCCTCCCCCATGGCTCCCACCCCCTGTCCACCCCCGCACCTACGATCCGCGCAGGGCGGACAGGAGTAAACCGCCGATAAGGCCGACAGGGGGACGTATGGCAGGACGCAGCGGCATGCGGCGGGTGAGGGCCCCGGGCGCGGCCGCGCAGGCCGCCGCAGCCCGGGGCTCCCGGGCGGACCTCAGAGGGCCTTGCCGACGATGAGGTCCTCGCCGGCCACGTCGACCCGTACGGTGTCGCCGTCGCGGACCTCGCCCGCCAGGATCTCCTTGGCCAGGCGGTCGCCGATCGCCGTCTGGATCAGGCGGCGCAGCGGGCGGGCGCCGTACGCCGGGTCGTTGCCCTTGTCCGCCAGCCAGGCCAGGGCGTCGGGGGTGACGTCCAGGGTCAGGCGGCGCTCCGCCAGGCGCTTGGCGAGGCTGCCGATCTGGAGCTCGGCGATCCTCGCCAGCTCCTGCTCGTTCAGCGCGGAGAAGACCACCAGGTCGTCGAGGCGGTTGAGGAATTCCGGCTTGAAGGAGGCCCGGACCACTTCCAGGACCCGGTCGCGCTTCTCCTCCGCCGAGCTCACCGGATCCATCAGGAACTGGCTGCCCAGGTTCGAGGTCAGGATCAGGATCGTGTTGCGGAAGTCCACCGTGCGGCCCTGGCCGTCCGTGAGGCGCCCGTCGTCCAGGACCTGGAGCAGGATGTCGAAGACCTCGGGGTGGGCCTTCTCGACCTCGTCCAGGAGCACCACGGAGTACGGGCGGCGGCGTACGGCCTCGGTGAGCTGGCCGCCCTCCTCGTAGCCGACGTACCCGGGCGGGGCGCCGACCAGGCGGGCCACGCTGTGCTTCTCGGAGTACTCCGACATGTCGATGCGGACCATGGCCCGCTCGTCGTCGAAGAGGAAGTCCGCGAGGGCCTTGGCCAGCTCCGTCTTGCCCACGCCCGTCGGGCCCAGGAAGAGGAACGAGCCGGTCGGGCGGTCCGGGTCCGCGATCCCGGCCCGGGTGCGGCGTACGGCGTCCGAGACGGCCCGTACGGCCTCGCCCTGGCCGATCAGGCGGCGGCCCAGCTCGTCCTCCATGCGCAGCAGCTTCTGCGTCTCCCCTTCGAGGAGACGGCCCGCCGGGATGCCCGTCCAGGCGCCGACCACGTCCGCGATGTCGTCGGGGCCGACCTCGTCCTTGACCATGGTGCCCTTTGAGGTTCCGGTCTTGGAGGCTTCTTCCTCCTCCTCGGTGGCCTCGGCCAGCTCGCGCTCCAGCGTCGGGATCTCCCCGTAGAGCAGCTTGGAGGCGGTGTCGAAGTCGCCGTCGCGCTGTGCGCGCTCGGCCTGGCCGCGCAGGTCGTCCAAACGCTCCTTCAGCTCGCCGACGCGGTTGAGGGACTGCTTCTCCTTCTCCCAGCGGGCGGTCAGGCCCCGCAGGTCCTCCTCCCGGTCCGCCAGGTCCTTGCGGATCTTCTCCAGGCGCTCGATCGAGGCCGGGTCGGACTCGTTCTTCAGCGCCAGCTCCTCCATCCGCAGGCGGTCGACCGAGCGCTGCAGCTCGTCGATCTCCAGCGGCGAGGAGTCGATCTCCATGCGGAGGCGGGACGCGGCCTCGTCGACCAGGTCGATGGCCTTGTCGGGGAGGAAGCGGGAGGTGATGTACCGGTCGGAGAGGGTCGCGGCGGCCACCAGCGCGCTGTCGTTGATGACGACCTTGTGGTGCGCCTCGTAGCGCCCCTTGAGCCCGCGCAGGATCGCGATGGTGTCCTCGACGGACGGCTCGGCGACCAGCACCTGCTGGAAGCGCCGCTCCAGCGCCGGGTCCTTCTCGATCCGCTCGCGGTACTCGTCGAGCGTGGTCGCGCCGACCATCCGCAGCTCGCCGCGGGCCAGCATGGGCTTGAGCATGTTGCCCGCGTCCATGGCCGAATCGCCGCCGGCGCCCGCGCCGACGACGGTGTGCAGCTCGTCGATGAAGGTGATGATCTGGCCGTCGCTGGACTTGATCTCTGCGAGGACCGTCTTCAGCCGCTCCTCGAACTCGCCGCGGTACTTCGCGCCCGCGACCATCGCGCCCAGGTCGAGGGAGACCAGCCGCTTGTTCTTGAGGGACTCGGGGACGTCGCCCTTCACGATGCGCTGCGCGAGGCCCTCGACGACGGCCGTCTTGCCGACGCCGGGCTCGCCGATGAGCACCGGGTTGTTCTTCGTACGGCGCGACAGGACCTGGACGACGCGCCGGATCTCCTGGTCGCGGCCGATGACGGGGTCGAGCTTGCCCTCACGCGCGGCCGCCGTGAAGTCCGTGCCGAACTTCTCGAGGGCCTTGTACTGGCCCTCGGGATCGGGGGTGGTCACCCGCCGTCCTCCTCGTGCGTTCTCGAAGGCGTCCAGCAGCTTCTTCGCCGTCGCGCCCTGGGTGGAAAGGACCTCACCGGCCGCGCCGCCCTTGGCGGCGATCGCGATGAGGAGGTGTTCGGTGGAGAGGTACTCGTCGCCGAGCTTCCCGGCCTGCTGGTCGGCCTCGGCGAGTACGGCGAGCAGCTCGCGGGTGGGCTGCGGGGGCGCGACCGTGGAGCCGGTGACGCTGGGCAGGGCCGCCAGCAGCCGCTCGGCGCCGTTCCGGACCGCCGCCTGGTCGGCCTCGGTGGCCGCGAGGAGGTCGGTGATGTTCTCGTTGTCCTCGCCGGCGAGCAGGGCCAGCAGCAGGTGCGCCGGGGTCAGATCCGCGTGGCCGTCCTTCACGGCCCGGCTGGTGGCCGCGTTCAGGGCGTCCCGGCTCTTGTTGGTCAGCTCGGCATCCACGTGCGACTTCTCCTCTCAGACAGGTCAGACACAGGCTTTGGGTCTCTCGCTCTTCGAGTCTCGCTCTTTGACTATGGCAGCGTGCGCAAAGTTGAGTCTATTCCACTCAAGGGCAGTATCGGCGCCCTCCCGTACCCTCGGGCCATGGCTCTTGACGTACTCAACCCGACGCCCGAGTACCTCGCCTTCTGGCGGGAGCGGCACGTCTGCACGCTGACCACACCGCGCCCCGACGGGACCCCGCACGTGGTGCCGGTGGGCGTCACGTACGACCCGGAGGCCGGCCTGGCCCGGGTGATCAGCAACAAGAACAGCAAGAAGATCCGCAACGTGCTGGCGGCCCAGGGGACGGAGCAGGGCCCGGCCCGGGTGGCGGTGTGCCAGATGGCAGGACGCCGCTGGGCGACTCTGGAGGGGCACGCGGTGATCCGTACGGACGAGGCCTCGGTCGCCGAGGCGGTGGCGCGCTACGCGGAGCGCTACGGGCGGACGCCCTCGCCCAACCCGGACCGGGTCGTCATGGAGATCGCCCTCGACCGGGCGATGGGCCGCGCCTGAACCGAAAACAGTTCAGCTTTCACCTTGTCCGGTTCAGGGACTGGACGCGGACATCACAACGGCGCCATCGTGGTCAGGTCCACGATGGCGCCGTTGTGTGGGGGAAGCACCTGGAGCGATCTGCAACGACGGGGGAATCGCTTCAGGCACTGCGGGGGGTGGCGGTGGTGATATCGGGTTCGAAGAGCTGGTGGTCGCGCTGATCAAGGTTGACGAAGACCATTCCGTAGCGCACCTCGCAGCGGACGGGCTGCGGCGCGCCGCGGGGGCGGCGCAGGCACCGGTACGCCCGGACGTCCTCGTCCTCCTCGCGCGTGATGACGATGGGCTGTCCGAACAGGGTGACCATCAACGAGTCGCCGGCGTGGGGGATGGCCGTGGCGAGGTCGATGAACTGCCAGCCGGAGCGGTAGGCAGAGGCCATTTCGCGACGGAATCCGCGGTCGTCGGGGGTCATACCGCGGTCTCCCCGGCAAGGGTGCCGGCATCGGCGTCGACGGGGGCCGAGCGCCATCCGCTGTCCATCGGTGCCGCGCGCCATCCGCTGTCCTCGAGCGGTGCCGCCCGCAGGCCTGCGGCACCCCCTTCGGCGCCCCCCAGGGTGACCCCCGCAAGTCCCAGACCGGCCACAGCCGAGAAGATGACGGTGGCAAGCGCCGAGCGAAGCATTCTCTTGTTCATGGTCGGCTTCGTCCTCACTTGATGAAATCCTCTCCCCCGCCTGTCAGACGATGGCTCATTCAGGCACATCACTGCCACAGGGACGATGCATCATGTTCTTGCATGTTCAGGACCCTGGGGGGTGGAGATTTGACCATAAACAGAACAAAAGCGACACATCCCCACTCGGTCACGGAGCTGTGCAGCGAGGGGGCACGGCTCTACACGAGCGCGCTGCGGACCGGACGTATCGCACGTGGGGACGTCAAAACGGCACCTTGCCTGCTCGATCTGGCGTTGTTGCAGCCAGACCCTGATGACGCCAATTCGCTCCGTCCGGTTCCACCGGCGGTGGCACTCGCACAGCGGCTGCATCCGATCGAACGGGAAATCCGCGACAGACGCCGGGATTCTCTCGAACTGTCCGAGGCTTTCGAGCCGTTTCTCGCCATCAGTGCGCAGAATCCGGCAAGCACCCACGCCATCACCGTGCTCGAAGGCTTCGACCCCATCAACGCGGCCCTCAACCTCGCCACCGCCGAGTGCCACACCGAGATGCTCACCATCCAGCCCGGCGGCGCCCGCCCCAGCCTCGAGCTCACGGAGGCCCTGGAGCGCGACCAGCCGCTGACCGACCGCGGTGTCCGGATCCGGACCCTCTACCAGCACACCGTCCGGCACAGCCGCGGCACGCTCGCGTACGTCGACCTCCTCAAGGCGGGCAAGGTCGAGGTGCGCACGCTGGAGGAGCTCTTCGAGCGCCTCATCATCTTCGACCGGACCGTCGCCTTCATCCCGGCCAGCGACGACCGCCAGGTCGCCCTGGAGCTGCGCCACCCGGGCCTGGTCGACTACCTCATCAAGGTGTTCGAGCAGCTGTGGCACCGCGCTGTGCCCCTCCAGGAGGAAGTCACGTACCAGCACACCCGCGGCGGCATCTCGGGCGTGCAGCGCACCATCGCGCAGCTCCTCATCGAGGGCCACGTGGACGAGGCCATCGCCCGCCGGCTGGGCATGAACGTACGGACCTGCCGCGCGCACATCGCGAAGCTCGCCAGCACCCTCGGCAGCGGCAGCCGCGCCCAACTCGGCTTCCTCATCGCCCGCTCCGGGATCCTCGAGGACGAGGGCGACTGAAACGCACCGGAACGCGCCAGGCCCCGCCCGGGGATCCCGGGCGGGGCCTGTGCGTGCATGCAGGGCTTGCGCGTCGTGCAGCCGGAGGAAGCCGAGGTCAGTCGCTCTGGCGCTTCGGCGCGGGGCGCCAGACGACCAGGGCGTTGCCCGGTACCGGCGGCTGGTACTTGACCAGATCTCGCCGGTACGAGGCGTGCACCTGGGCCTCGCGCTGCTGGAGCACGGCCGCCGCGCCGTCCACCGCCGCCGCGAGCTCGGCCACGCGCTGCTGGAGCGCGGCGACCTGGTTCTCCAGCTCGATGATCCGCTTGATGCCGGCCAGGTTGATGCCCTCGTCCTGGGACAGCGCCTGCACCGTGCGGAGCAGTTCGATGTCGCGGGCCGAGTAGCGCCGGCCGCGGCCAGCCGTCCGGTCCGGAGAGACCAGGCCGAGACGGTCGTACTGGCGCAGGGTCTGCGGATGCAGGCCCGAGAGCTGGGCGGCCACCGAGATCACGTAGACCGGGGTCTCGTCGGTCAGTTCGTACGCCCCGTTGCCGAACCGGGGCGGTCGTCGGCGGCCGTCCATGTCATGCTCCCTTCGCGGACTCGAACAGCACGGCGCGCGGGTCCTCCGACTCCGTCGCGTCGCGGTACATCTCCAGCGCCTCGCGGGCCTTGTCCGACAGCGAGGCCGGAACAGCGACCTCCACCGTCACCAGCAGGTCCCCGCGGCTGCCGTCCTTGCGGACCGCTCCCTTGCCGCGGGCCCGCATCGTGCGGCCGCTGGGGGTGCCCGGCGGGAGCTTCAGCGTCACCGAGGGGCCGTTCAAGGTCGGGACCTTGATGTCGGCGCCCAGGGCGGCCTCGGCGATCGTCACCGGGACGGTGACCGTCAGGTTGTCGTCCTTGCGGCCGAACACCGGGTGGCTGTCCACGTGGACGACCACGTAGAGGTCGCCGGCGGGACCGCCGCGCTCGCCCGGAGCGCCCTTGCCGCGCAACCGGATCCGCTGGCTGTCGGAGACGCCCGCCGGGATCCGGACCTGCATGGTGCGGGAGGACTTGGCCCGCCCGCTGCCCTTGCAGACGTCGCAGGGGGTCTCCGCGATCAGGCCGCGGCCCTTGCAGTCGGCGCACGGGTCGGTCAGCGAGAAGCCACCGCCGCTGCCCCGCGAGACCTGGCCGGTGCCGACGCAGGTCGGGCACACGCGCGGCGTGCCGTTCTTGTCGCCGGTGCCCGAACAGGCCTTGCAGGGCGCCTGGGAGGACATCCGGAGCGGGACCGTGGCCCCGTCCACCGCCTCCGTGAAGGAGAGGGTGACCTCCGACTCGATGTCCTGGCCGCGGCGCGGCTGGACACGCGTACCGGGGCCCGCGCCGCCGCGGTTGAACAGTCCGCCGAAGACGTCGCCCAGACCGCCGCCGCCGAACCCGCCGCCCGCGCCGCCACCCGGCTGGGTGCCGCCGAAGAGGTCGCCCAGGTCGAAGTTGAACGAGCCGCCCCCGCCGGGACCGGGGCGGAAGCCGCCGTTCCCGAACAGGGCGCGGGCCTCGTCGTACTCCTTGCGCTTCTTGGCGTCGCCGAGGATGTCGTTCGCCTCGGAGATCTCCTTGAAGCGCTCCTCGGCCGAGGCGTCGCCCTTGTTGGCGTCCGGGTGGAACTCGCGCGCGAGCTTCCGGTACGCCTTCTTGATCTCGGCCTCGGTGGCGTCCTTCGGGACACCGAGGACCTTGTAGTAGTCCTTCTCGACGAAGTCCTTCGTGCTCATCCCCGGTGGCCCTCCTCTCGTTCCTCTACGTGTACTGCGTCAGCCCTTTTCGGGGGCATCCGTGTCCTTGTCGGACGGTGCTTCGCCCTCCGAGGACTCGGACTTGGCGGCCGGGGCCGCGCCCGGCTGGGGCTCGGCCACCGCGACCCGCGCGGGGCGGATCGTACGCTCGCCGATCCGGTAGCCCGGCTGCAGGATCGCCACGCAGGTGTCCTCGGTGACATCCGGCGCGTACGAGTGCATCAGGGCCTCGTGGATCGTCGGGTCGAAGGGCTCGCCCTCCTTGCCGAACTGCTGCAGGCCCATCTTGGCCGCCGCGGTCTCCAGCGATTCGGCCACCGACTTGAAGCCGCCGACCAGCTCGCCATGGTCCCGCGCCCGGCCGATGTCGTCCAGGGTCGGGAGCAGTTCCGTCAGGAGGGACGCGACCGCGATCTCCTTGACGGCGATCCGGTCCCGCTCCACCCGGCGGCGGTAGTTCTGGTACTCCGCCTGGAGCCGCTGGAGGTCCGCGGTGCGCTCGCCGAGCGCGGTACGGGTCTGGTCCAGCTGCGCCAGGAGAGCCGTCTCCTGAGCGGACGGTGCTCCGGAGTCCCCGGCCGGGGCCGCGGCCTCCTCCTCGGAGGAAGCTGCGGCCTTCGGCTCGGCGGCGTCGTCAGGCGTGGCGCCGGCGGGGACTTCGGGCTTCTCGTCGAAACCCGGGGTCTCCTCCGACATCAGGCAGCGCCGCCCTTCGGCTTGTCCTCGTCGACGATCTCGGCGTCGACGACGTCGTCCTCGGGCTTGGCCTGCTGGCCCTCGCCGCCGCCGGCTGCGCCCTGGGCGGCCTGCGCGTCGGCGTAGATGGCCTGGCCGAGCTTCTGGCTGACCGCGGCGAGCTTCTCGGTCGCGGTGCGGATCGCGGCCGTGTCCTCGCCCTTGAGGGTCTCCTTCAGCTCGGAGACGGCGGCCTCGACCTCGGTCTTGACCTCGGCCGGGACCTTGTCCTCGTTGTCCTTGACGAACTTCTCCGTCTGGTAGACGAGCTGCTCGCCCTGGTTGCGGGACTCGGCCGCCTCCTTGCGGCGCAGGTCCTCGTCCGCGTACTGCTCCGCCTCCTGGCGCATGCGGTCGACCTCGTCCTTGCCGAGCGAGGAGCCGCCGGTGACGGTCATCTTCTGCTCCTTGCCCGTGCCAAGGTCCTTGGCCGTGACGTGCATGATGCCGTTCGCGTCGATGTCGAAGGAGACCTCGATCTGCGGGACGCCACGCGGGGCCGGCGGCAGGCCGGTCAGCTCGAACATGCCGAGCTTCTTGTTGTACGCCGCGATCTCGCGCTCACCCTGGTAGACCTGGATCTGCACGGACGGCTGGTTGTCCTCGGCCGTCGTGAAGATCTCGGACCGCTTGGTCGGGATCGTGGTGTTGCGCTCGATGAGCTTGGTCATGATGCCGCCCTTGGTCTCGATACCGAGGGACAGCGGGGTCACGTCGAGGAGCAGGACGTCCTTGACCTCACCCTTGAGGACACCGGCCTGGAGGGTGGCGCCGATGGCGACGACCTCGTCCGGGTTGACGCCCTTGTTCGCGTCCTGACCGCCGGTGAGCTCCTTGACGAGCTCGGCGACGGCCGGCATGCGGGTGGAGCCGCCGACCAGGACCACGTGGTCGATCTCGGACAGCTGGATGCCGGCGTCCTTGATGACGTTGTGGAACGGGGTCTTGCAGCGGTCCAGGAGGTCCGCGGTCAGCTGCTGGAACTGGGCGCGCGTGAGCTTCTCGTCCAGGTGCAGCGGGCCCTCGGCGGAAGCCGTGATGTAGGGCAGGTTGATCGTGGTCTCCGTGGAGGAGGACAGCTCGATCTTCGCCTTCTCGGCGGCCTCGCGCAGACGCTGGAGCGCCATCTTGTCCTTGGAGAGGTCCACGCCGTGGCCGTTGGCGAACTGCTTCACCAGGTAGTCGACGACGCGCTGGTCCCAGTCGTCACCACCGAGGTGGTTGTCACCGTTGGTGGCCTTGACCTCGACGACGCCGTCGCCGATCTCGAGGAGCGACACGTCGAAGGTGCCGCCACCGAGGTCGAAGACGAGAATGGTCTGGTCGTCCTTGTCCAGGCCGTAGGCCAGGGCGGCGGCGGTCGGCTCGTTGACGATGCGCAGGACGTTCAGACCCGCGATCTCGCCGGCTTCCTTCGTCGCCTGACGCTCGGAGTCGTTGAAGTAGGCCGGGACGGTGATGACCGCGTCCGTGACCTTCTCACCCAGGTAGGCCTCGGCGTCGCGCTTCAGCTTCTGCAGGATGAAGGCGCTCATCTGCTGCGGGTTGAAGTCCTTGCCATCCAGGTTGATCTTCCAGTCAGTGCCCATGTGGCGCTTGACGGAGCGGATGGTGCGGTCAACGTTCGTGACCGCCTGGCGCTTGGCCACCTCGCCGACGAGGACCTCGCCGTTCTTGGCGAAGGCGACGACGGACGGCGTGGTCCTGGCGCCCTCGGCGTTGGTGATGACGGTGGGCTCGCCGCCTTCCAGAACGCTGACGACGGAGTTAGTGGTGCCCAGGTCGATGCCGACCGCACGTGCCATTTTAATTTCCTCCAGCTGACTTGAGTGGAACAGACTCAACCATGCCGTAACGCTGCGCTGGCGTCAACAGAGGTGAGTGGAGGGGGCTCAACTTTTATCCCGGACTTACGCTCACGCGGGCCTCCCGGGCGGCGCCGCGCAGCCGCGGGACGGCCGGGCGCGAGGGCCCCACCTGCGGAAACGCCCCACGGGGGCGGGCGGGCGAGGCGGTCCGGAAGCGCTCCAGGGCCACTCGAAGCCGACCGGGTGACGGTAGGGCCGCAGGGGTCGCGGCGGCGCCTGCGGCAGGCCCCACGGGGGCCGCACGGGGGCCGCATGGGGGCGGCGCCGGGGTCGCATCGGGCCGTACCGGGGGGCCGAGCGGGCGACGCTGGGGTGGTCCACTGCGCGGCATCACGGAAACCGCCGGAGGCGCATGCAGGGTGCCCCCATGCCGCTGCCGCCGCTCACGCTCCCCCCGATCCGGCGCCTCGTGCGGCGGCGACCCGCGACTCCGCGCCCCTCCCCGTCCCCGTCCCCGCCCCCGTCCCTGCTCTCGCTCCCGTACCGCCCGGACCTCTCGGCGAAGCGGGTGGCCGACCTCCTCGGGGCCATGGTGCTGCTCGGGGTCTTCGCGGCGCCGCTGCTGCTCGCCGCCGCCTTGCTGTACGCAGCCCAGGGCGGCCGGGCCTTCGTACGGGAGCCGGCGGCCGGGCTGGCCGGACGGCCGTTCCGGACGTGGCGGCTGCGTACGGACGCGGCGGGCCGGCTCGGCGCGGCCGTGGAGCGGTGCGCCCTGGACGGGATCCCGCAAGTGCTGAACGTGCTCCGCGGCGAGATGTCACTGGTCGGGCCGCGCGCGGAGCCGCGTACGGACCGGGCCGACCGGCTCCTCGTACGGCCCGGAATGACCGGTTTGTGGCAGGTCAGCGCACGATCCGACCTCCCCTGGGAGGAGATGGCCCTGCTGGACCGGCACTATGTGGAGAGCCATTGGCTGGGGATGGATCTCGCGATCCTGGCTCAGACCCCTCGGGCGGCCTACCGACAGCGGTGCCGACAGAGGCATGCCTGAGCGACACAGATCACCGCACGCTCACCTACATTGCGGCGCGGGGAATGGGTAACCTCAAGCCTTGACTCAATAAGTTACCGCTTAGTAAGTCCCGCCCGAGGAGCCCTCCCATGCAACTCGCCGCGATCATCGTGTCGCTGGTCCTGACCGTGGTCGGCGTCGCGCTGCTCGCCCGAGCCGTGGCGCAGATCTACCGCTTCGTGAAGCTCGGACAACCCGTACCGGCAGGCAGCCGTACGGACGACCCGAAGGCACGAACGCTCACCCTGGTCCGGGAGTTCCTCGGCCACAGCCGGATGAACCGCTGGGGCATCGTCGGCTTCGCGCACTGGTTCGTCGCGATCGGCTTCCTGACGCTGCCGCCGACGCTGGTCCAGGCGTACGGACAGCTCTTCGAGGCCGACTGGACGCTGCCGATCATCGGCGGCTTCCTGCCGTTCGAGCTCTACATCGAGTTCATCGGCATCATGACGATCCTCGGCATCGCCGTGCTGATCGTCATCCGCCTGCTGTCGCTGCCGTCCCGGGCGGGCCGCAAGTCGCGCTTCACCGGCTCGAAGGCCTGGCAGGCGTACTTCGTCGAGTACGTGATCCTCACCATCGGCCTCGCGATCCTGACGCTGCGCGGTCTCGAGGGCGCGATCCACCACGTGGACTCGTACGAGCCGGCGTACTTCGCCTCGTACCCGCTGGTCCTGGCGTTCAAGAGCCTCTCGCTCGGAACCCTGCAGAACGCCATCTACTTCACCGCGATGATCAAGATCGGCGTCTCGCTGATCTGGATGATCGTCGTCTCGCTCAACACCAACATGGGTGTGGCGTGGCACCGCTTCCTCGGCTTCCCGAACATCTGGTTCAAGCGCAACGCCGACGGCGCGACCGCGCTGGGCGCGCTCCAGCCGATGACGAGCGGCGGCAAGGAGATCGACTTCGAGGAGCCGGGCGAGGACGACGTCTTCGGCGTCTCCCAGGTCGAGCAGTTCTCCTGGAAGGGCATCCTCGACTTCTCCACGTGTACGGAGTGCGGCCGCTGCCAGTCGCAGTGCCCGGCGTGGAACACCGGCAAGCCCCTGTCGCCGAAGCTCCTGATCATGTCGCTGCGCGACCACGCGCACGCCAAGGCCCCGTACCTGCTCGCGGGCGGCGGCAAGGACATGGAGGGCAACGAGAAGGCCACGGCGGAGCAGCTGGCGAACGTCCCGGCGGCGGCGCTGGCGGAGGCGGAGCGCCCGCTCATCGGCACGGCCGAGGAGAACGGCGTCATCGACCCGGACGTGCTGTGGTCCTGCACGACGTGCGGTGCCTGCGTCGAGCAGTGCCCGGTCGACATCGAGCACATCGACCACATCGTCGACATGCGCCGCTACCAGGTGATGATCGAGAGCGCGTTCCCGTCGGAGGCGGGCACGATGCTCAAGAACCTGGAGAAGAAGGGCAACCCCTGGGGTCTGGCCAAGAAGCAGCGCGTGGAGTGGACCAAGGAGGTCGACTTCGAGGTCCCGATCGTCGGCAAGGACGCCGAGGACCTCTCCGAGTACGACTACCTGTACTGGGTCGGCTGCGCGGGCGCTCTCGAGGACCGCGCGAAGAAGACCACGAAGGCCTTCGCGGAGCTGCTGAACATCGCGGGCGTCAAGTTCGCGATCATGGGCGGCGACGAGAAGTGCACCGGTGACTCCCCGCGCCGCCTGGGCAACGAGCCGCTGTTCCAGCAGCTGGCCCAGGAGAACGTGGCCATGCTGAACATGGCCTTCGGCGAGGACGACGACGACCCGTCGACGAAGAAGCCGAAGTCCGCGAAGCGGATCGTCTCCACCTGCCCGCACTGCTTCAACACCATCGCGAACGAGTACCCGCAGCTGGGCGGCGAGTACGAGGTCATCCACCACACGCAGCTGCTCCAGCACCTGATCGACGAGGGCCGGCTGACGCCGGTCACGCCGGTGGACGGTCTGATCACGTACCACGACCCCTGCTACCTGGGCCGGCACAACAAGGTCTACACGCCGCCGCGCGAGATCATGTCGGCCGTGCCGGGGCTGCGCCAGCAGGAGATGCACCGCCACAAGGAGCGGGGCTTCTGCTGCGGCGCCGGTGGCGCGCGGATGTGGATGGAAGAGCGGATCGGCAAGCGCATCAACAACGAGCGCGTCGACGAGGCCCTGTCCCTGAACCCGGACATCATCTCGACGGCCTGCCCGTTCTGCCTGGTGATGCTGACGGACTCGGTCAACGGCAAGAAGAACGACGGCCAGGCGAAGGAATCCGTCCAGGTCGTGGACGTGGCCCAGCTCCTCCTGGAGTCGGTGAAGGCCCCGGCCCCGACGGAGGCAGAACTGGCGGCCGAGGCCCTGGCCGCCGAACAGGCGGCGGAGGCCGAGGCGAAGGCGGAAGCGGAAGCGGAAGCCAAGGCGAAGGCGGAGGCAGAAGCCGCGGCGAAGGCCAAGGCGGACGCCGAGGCCAAGGCCAAGGCAGACGCCGACGCCGAGGCCAAGGCGGAGGCGGAGGCTGCCGCGAAGGCCAAGGCCGAGGCGGAGGCGGAGGCGGAGGCGGAGGCTGCTGCAACGGCCGAGACCGAGGCCACGGCGGACGCCGAAGCCAAGGCGGAGACCGAAACTGCGGCAAAGGCGGACGCCGAGCCGGAGGCCACCGCAGAGGCGAAGGCCGAGACGGCGACTGCGGCCGAGGCCGAGACGGCCGCTGACGCCGCCGCAAAGCCTGAGGCCGAGCCGGAGGCCGAGGCCGAGGCCGGCGAGGCGAAGGCAGCCGAGGCCGAGCCGAAGGCGTCGGCCGACGGCGGCAACGCCAAGTAGTCCGTCGGCAGAACGCGACGCCGGAACGGCCGGTCCCCACTCAGGGGACCGGCCGTTCCGGCGTTCGGGGGGGGCCCGGGGGCGCAGCCCCCGGTTCCGGGAAGGGGCGGGGTGGGGGAGAAGGCCCCGCGCAGCGGCCGGCCCGGCCCCGGCCCGGTCAGGACTGGTCGGCGCGGCCCCGCTTCAGCAGTGCGAAGCCCAGCCCCGCCGCCCCCACGGCAGCCAACCCCCCGCCGGCGGCAACGAGCATCGGCCTGTCACCCGTAGAGGCCCCCTCCGCCCCGGCCTTCACGCCGCCCTTCGGCACCACACGCTCCCCCGCGCCCGCCCCCTCGGCGGTGTACTTCTCGATCAGTTTCCCGTCGAAGTCGTACACCCAGCTGCTCCCGCCGCCCTTCCCGTCGATGACGACGAACTTCACGCGCTTCCCGTCCTGGACGATCCGGTACGTCCAGCCGTCGTTCAGCGCGCTCGGGTGCTTCAGGTCGACCGTCCCGAGCAGGTTCCCGTTCGCCATCGAGATCTCGACGCGCTTGCCCTTCGGGCCGTCGATCAGCTTCGCGATCCGACCGTCCGGCATGGTGATCCGGACCGAGCTCTCCTTCTTGACCTCCTTGACCTCGTGCTTCGGCTTCTCGACGGGCTTCGGCTTCTCCACCGGCTTCGGCTTCTGCTCCCCCTCCACCCACGAGGTCACGGTCCCGTTCGGCTGCAGGACGACGTGCAGGCCGTTGTTCTGCCCGTACGCCGGGTTGCCCCCCTTGCTGACCAGCGTGTCCAGCTTCGTCGACCCTGCGAAGATCTCGGCCTCGAAGTGATTGCCGCTGATCTTGTAGACCTTGGCGATCGACCCGTCCGCGAGCTTGACCGTGGCCACAAAGGCCCGGGTCGGCTTCTCCGGCTTGACCGGCGGCGTGGTCGGGTCGACCGTCGGGTCCACCGCCGGCACGGCCGGATCCACCGGGGGCACAAGGTCGACCGGCGGAACCGGGTCCGTCGGGTCCGTCGCGGGCTGCTCGACCCCGGGCAGAACCTCCGGCCCGGGCACGGACGGTGAGTCCGCGAACGCGGACCCGACCGGGAGGGCCAGAACGGTGGCCGCGCCGGCGAGGACGGCGGCGGTGCGAAGGGTGGTGCGGCGAGTGCTGCGCATGTGGGGGCTCTTCTCGTAGCTCGGTGCTCATGGCTCGTCGGCGACAGACACGAAGCTACGGACCCGATATCTACGTATTCCGTAGGCAATGTAACGACCCACAACAGACTCCACCGCAACCATGTAAACCAGACAATTCCCATCCCTCCCCCGCGGTGGGGACAGCCCCCCGGGGTTCCCCTAGGGGATGTCACAGGTCAGCCGCAAAGGGTGCTTATTCCGGCGGCCCGCCCACCACCGCTCCCCGGACCAGGTACGTTCGATCACGTGGCTGGATTCAGGATCGGACGCGGCAGGGACAACAACCGCGCTCCCCAACAACCCCCGCGGCAGCAGCCGTACGGTCAGCAGCAACCGCAGCAGGCGCCGTACGGCCAGCAGCCCTACCCTCCCCAGCAGCAGTGGCCTCAGCAGCCCGCCGCCGGAGGCCATGGCGAGCCCGAGTACTTCGACCCGTACGGACAGCCGTACGGACAGCAGCAGCCGCCTCCCCAAGGGCAGCAGCAGCCCCCGTACGGCCAGGGAGGCGCGGGCGGCGGCTCGTACGCGAACGACAACCCGGGGCACACCCAGGTCTTCGCGTACGGCGAGGACCCGTACAACCAGGGCGCGACGTACCACGCGGGCGCCGCGGCGGCCGCGCCGACGGGCCCACGGCTGCCGTGGAAGGAACTGCTCCGCGGCATCGTGATGCGGCCGGGGCCGACGTTCCTTCAGATGCGCGACTACGCCGTCTGGGGCCCGGCGCTGATCGTGACGTTCCTGTACGGGCTGCTCGCGGTCTTCGGCCTCGACGACGCCCGCAAGGACGTCATGGACGCCACCCTCGCCAACGCCGTCCCGATCGTCCTCAGCGCGGGCGTGGCCTTCGTCATCTGCGGGCTGATCCTGGGCGGCGTCACGCACACCCTGGCCCGCCAGCTGGGCGGCGACGGCGCATGGCAGCCGACCGTGGGCCTGTCGATGCTGGTCATGTCCATCACGGACGCGCCGCGCCTGCTCTTCGCCGTGTTCCTGGGCGGCGACAACATGTTCGTGCAGGTGCTGGGCTGGGTCACCTGGCTGGCGGCCGGCGCCCTGTTCACCTCGCTCGTCAGCAAGTCGCACGACCTGCCGTGGCCGAAGGCGCTGGGCGCGTCCGCGATCCAGCTGGTCGCACTGCTGTCGATCATCAAGCTGGGCACGCTGTAGGCAACCGGCTACGAAGGAGGGGCCCCGGCGCGCAAGCGCCGGGCCCCTCCTTCCATCCATTGACCCGGATCAGGCGTCGAGAACCTGACCCTCACGCTTCACGACGGGCGGCTCGACCGACCACGGGAAGTTGATCCACTCGTCGGTCTTCTTCCACACGTACTCGCACTTCACGAGCGAGTGCGACTTCTCGTAGATCACGGCGGACCGGACCTCGGCGACGTGGCCCAGGCAGAAGTCGTGGACGAGCTTCAGCGTCTTCCCGGTGTCGGCCACGTCATCGGCGATGAGGACCTTCTTGGCGGTGAAATCGATCGCCTCGGGCACGGGCGCCAGCATGACCGGCATCTCCAGAGTAATCCCGTGCAAGACCCACTCCTGAAGTGTGAGGGTGGGGCATGACAACATCCGTTGTTACTGGTCAGCGCGAGATCCCCGGCTCGCTGGTTCTAAACCGGGGTGGGGGCGAGGGTCCTCGGTCTCTCGCCGGTCTGCGCGGTGGCAGGTACGCGCGGAAGAGTGCTTACCGAGGGAAGAACGGGCGCCGAGGGTTCTCGGTGCGCGAGCAGCTCACAGGATCGGCGGACGACGCCGGCCGCCTCGGCGTGAACCTCGTCGAGGATTTCGTCGACGATGACCGTTCGGCTTCTCGCTTCCGCGACCGCGAGCGCGAAGAGTTCGAGCGAATGATCGAGTGGATCGAGCAGGGCAAGCTCGACATCGTTTTCGCGTGGGGGTCCAGCCGACTCCAGCGCGAGCTGGACGTGTATACGCGACTGCGTAACGCGTGTGCGAAGCACGGCGTCTTGTGGTGCTACGGCGGCAAGGTCTACGACCTGTCGAACAAGGACGACCGTTTCCGCACGGGCCTCGACGCTCTGATCGGTGAGCGCGAGGTCGACGAGCTGCGCGACAACGTCAAGCGGACGTTGCGCGCGAACGCCGTCACGGGCCGGCCGCACGGGATCTCTCCGTACGGGTACCGGCGCGTGTACGACGAGAAGACGGGCGCGTTCCTGCGTGAGGAGAAGGACCCGCAGCAGGCGCCCATCGTCAAGGAAATCTGTATCCGGGTGGCGAACGGCGAGGCGTACAAGGCAATCGCGGCAGACCTCATGAAGCGTTGCGTACCTGCCCCGGCGCTGCGCTGGACCAAGGGCATGGTTGTCCGCCTGTCTCGGTTCCAAACGGTGGCCGCGGCGCACGTGGCGCTGTTCGAAGAGGCCGTGGCGCGGCTTGCTCGGGGCGAGGAGAGTCTCGCGATTGCGCAGGACTTCAACGAGCGTGACGAGCCTCTGATCGCTGCGGTCTGGCATGGGGCGACGATCAAGGACTTTGCGACTGACGTCCGGTACACAGGGGCCCGTACGCACCATGGGGTTGTGACGAGTGACGGCGCATGGCCAAAGATCGTGTCGAAGCGGATCTATCTCAAGTGCCAGTCTGTGATCAAGGCGCGGGCGAGCAAGTCGACCAACTCACGGCCCGGCATGGCGCGGTATCTCCTGTCGGCGATCATGGGCTGCTCGGAGTGCCGGGTTCCCGTGGTCTCCAATCCAACGGATTGGGGGATGAACTACCAGTGCAAGACCAAGGGGGAGAACGGCAGCACGGGGTATCACGTCAGCGGGAAGCAGGAGCCGATCGACGCGTACGTGCTCGGCGAGCTGTTCGGGTGGCTGTCCTCGCCCGACTTCGTCGAGGCGTATACCGCGGGCGACAAGGAGTTGCAGGAGAAGATCGCCGAGGCCGAGGCCGACGCGGAACTACTCAACGCCCGGTTGGTCGAGTTCCGCGACAAGGCCATCGCGGGCGAGCTGTCTGCGGACAGCTTCGCGGCGATCGAGGCCGGTCTCGCCCCGAAGATCGCCGAGGCCGAGAAGGTCGCCGCATCGCTCCGGACACCTGACGTGGTAAAGGATCTCGTTGCCCCGTCGCGCAAGGAAGTCGAGCAGGCTTGGAAGCGGCTCACGCTTCCGCAGCAGCGTCTCGTCATCGAGTCGTTGCTCGAAATCAAGCTGCACCCGGTCGGGAAGGGCCGGCACAGCCGGGCGGGGGTGGCGATCAGCTCGTACGTGACTGTGGTCCGCAAGTCGTTGCGGCCGACCGTGACGGAGCAGGGGCAGCTCGCCAAGGCTGCGTGAGAGGACGAACAGCGGAAGGGCCGCGCGGCGGATGCCGTGCGGCCCTCTTTGTTACCCGCGCCGTCCGGCGCTATCGGCCTCGTGTGCGCGCACGTCGCCTGACTCGGTGTCCGAGTGGGGGGCGAGGCCGTTCAAGGCTTGCTGGAGGCTTGCCGCACCTGTGGGGGTGATGTGGCGGCCGTCCATATCGATCGTGAGTCCGTGTTCGGTGGCGCGGACTACGGTGATCGCTCCGGTATCGAGTTGGGTGCGGATGACGCGGATCAAGGTGGTGCCCCCCTCGTGGCATGACGAACCTCGACTCGAACACGTGCACGAGTCGAGGCGCCCGATCCACCTTACTCATCCCAACACCGCAGGTCACGCGCATACGACACCGGGTGATCGCCTAGGAAGACGAGCGATCCCCCTCGGAAAGTTCCGGCGGAAGCTCACCCGCCGCATAGCGTCGCAGGAGCGCCTCGACCTTCGGCATGTCCTTGCGCCCCATACCCGGGGCGTGCACGACGACGACTGTCGTCTCGTCGTCGCTCATCCCGAACGGGTCGTCGGCGACGAGTCCGCAGTATTGCTGTGATGCGGCGATTCGAACGTCGCGCTCGGGCCGACCGATAGCCGCGGCGACTGCACCGACGACGCCGGGCGAGAGCATGATCGACTTGTTCGCCGCGATGCGGTGCAGAGTCGTGTATCCCACCTCGACCCCGGTGGTCGGGTCGATCGCCCGCGCGGCGAGCTTGCGATACGAAAGCCCCGTCTCTTCTCTCGCAGCGCGCAGCAGATCCCCGAACGGGGTGCCGTACGGAGCGCGGAAGGGGGTGTCGGTCTCCGACACTCTCTTACTCCTGTTCTTGTTGCATAACTCGAACACTCTCATCTAATCAGCCATTGCCTCGAACTGCACATCGAAGTAACTCGTTGACGTGCACTTTTCGGCCGCCTACGGTTGCCGTTGTTCGACATCTGCAACAACCAACCGGGCGCTATGCACCGCTTCACGCCCTTGGCTGTTCGATATCTGCAACAAGCGGAGGGGGAGCCGTGACCGCTGATGAGACGCCCGAGCCGGACGACAACGGGTCGCCGAGTGCCGAGCAGATCGACTTGATCCGCCGACTTCTCGCCCCGCACATCCACCGAGCACGAGCCGAGCAGCAGTCCGCAGCGTGAGGAGAGAACAGCACGTGAGCATCGTTGAGTTCGTTGGTCCGCCGCCCAAGCAGCGGAACACCAAGCATTCCCGGATCGCCGCGGACCTGCGGGCGCACCCGAACGTGTGGGGAGTGGTCGGCAAGCCGGCCAGCGTCACCCGAGCGTCGTCCGCCGCGCAGGCCATCCGTAACGCTCGCCTCCCCGCCTACGGGCCGGCGGGAAGTTTCGAGGCGGTCGCCCGCACGATCACCTCGGGCGGCTCGACCGAACACCGCGTCTATGCCCGGTACATCGGGGGTGGGGAGTGAGCGGCGCGTCGGCGCCCTCGCTCGTCACGCCCACGGGGGTTGTCGTCGCACCGCCCGGTCTCGACCGCGAGCAGTGGCTGACCCTGCGGCGTAGAGGAGTTGGCGGTTCCGAGGTCGCCGCGATTCTGGGAATGAGCAAGTACACGTCACCGACCGAGGTCTACCTCGACAAGGTCGGCGAGCTGCCGCTCGACCGCCCGCTCGACCCGATCCTCGCCGAGGCCGCGTTCTGGGGGCACGAGCACGAGCCGACCGTCGCCCGCGTGTTCTCGGCGCGGAGCGGTCTCGGCGTGGTCGAGGGTCCGGGGACGCTCGCGCACATCGAGCGCCGGTGGATGCTCGCGAACGTCGACCGGTACGTGCTCGCCGAGGGCGCCTCGACGCCGTCGAGCCTGCTGGAGATCAAGACCCGCAGCGCCTTTCAGCTCGACGAGTGGCTGCTCGGCGTGCCGGACGGTCCGGCACTCCAGACGCATTGGTACCTCGCCGTCACCGGGTACGAGCACGCACACGTTGCTGCGCTGCTCGGCGGTAACCGACTCCTGATTCATCGCGTCGAGCGCGACGAGGCCCTCGTCGAGCACCTCGTCGAGATCGTCGGCCGATTCTGGCAGGGCGTGCTCGACCGTGTTCCGCCGCCGATCGACGGTTCCGAGGCGACCGAGTCGCTGCTCGATCACCTCTACTCGGTCAAGGCCGGCGCCGTGACGGTCGTCGACCCTGCCGAGGTGCTGCCCTTGCTTGAGCGCCGCCGGGAACTGAAAGCGCGCGAGGAGCGCACCGCCGACGAGCTGCGCGAGGTCGACAACCTGCTGAAAGCAACGGCGGGCGAGGCCGAGGTCGTCAAGACGCAGGGCCGGACCGCGTTCACGTGGAAGCAGAACGGCCCGCTCTCGCAGAAACGATTCACCACCGCGCATCCCGATCTTGCGCAGCAGTACACGCACCGCGTCGACGCGCTCGATACCGCGCGCCTCGCCGCCGAGCGCCCCGACGAGTTCCGGGCGCACCGCGCCCGACGCCTCGTCGTCCCGAAAGAGAGCACCGCAGCATGACCAGCAACCTTGCCGACCGCGTCGCCACCCGAGGCGCGCAGACCCGAACGCCCGCCGTACCCGCCACCCGCGCCCCCCAACCGGCAACCACGCTCGTGCAGTTCGTCCAGCAGATGCGCCCCGAGATCGAGCGCGCGCTGCCCGCGCACATGGGCGGCGCCGACCGTATCGCTCGGATCGCTCTTACCGAGCTGCGCAGGGTCGAGCACCTCGCCGAGTGCAGCCGCGAGTCGTTCGCCGGCGCCCTGATGACCTGCTCGGCCCTCGGGCTGGAGCCGGGCGGCGTGTCGGGCGAGGCGTACCTGCTGCCGTTCTGGAACAAGAAGATCCGCGGGTACGAGGTACAGCTCGTCATCGGCTACCAGGGCATGATCCGGCTCTACTGGCAGCACCCGCTCGCCGCCGGCCTCGACACGCACACCGTGCACGAGGGCGACGAGTTCGAGTACGAGTACGGTCTCGCGCCGAAGCTGCGCCACATCCCCGCGCGCGGCTCGGCGAAGGGTCCGGCGACGCACTATTACGCGGTTGCCCGACTGGCCAACGGCGGTAACGCGTTCGTGGTGCTCGACGTCGACGACGTCGAGGCGATCCGCAAGCGGAGCAAGGCGAAGGACTTCGGTCCGTGGTCCACGGACTACGACGCGATGGCCCGGAAGACGTGCGTACGGCAGTTGTTCAAGATGCTGCCGAAGTCGGCCGAGCTTGCCCGCGCGGTCGCGCACGACGGGACCGTGCGGCGCGATGCCTCTCCGGAGGGTCTCGACGTGCCTGGGGAGTACATCGAGGGCGAGATCGTCGAGCAGCCGTCCATGCCGGGCGGCGAGCAGCCCTCGGTCGAGGACGTGCCCTCGCAGTTCGTCGGATGGCCCGAGGCCGCCGAGCCGGGCGCCGCATCGGTCGGTGCGTGATGAGTGCGGACGGTCCGCGGATCGGGTCTCTGTGCTCGGGGTACGGCGGTCTCGACATGGCGGTGCGGTCGGTGCTCGGCGGCTCGGTCGTCTGGCACGTCGAGAACGATCCCGGGGCCTCGGCGATCCTCGCGCATCACTGGCCGGACGTACCGAACTTGGGCGACCTGAAAGCCGTTCGGTTCGACGACCAGGCCGACGACCAGGCCGACGGGGTCGACATCGTGACCGCCGGTTTTCCGTGCACCGATGTGAGCGTCGCAGGCAAGGGTGCGGGCATCGCCGAGGGCACCCGCTCGGGCCTGTGGCTGCACGTGGCCCGGTCCATTCAAGCTCTACAACCCCGATTGGTGGTGATCGAGAATGTGCGCGGACTTCTCTCGGCGACGGCCGATCGCGGCATGGGACCAGATGACCCGGTTGTGGATGCGCACTCCGGAGGGGCTCGAACTCTTCGCGCTCTCGGCGCCGTTCTCGGGGACCTGGCCCGCATCGGGTGGGATGCGGAATGGTGCTGCGTACGCGCTTCGGAGATCGGCGCTCCCCACCAGCGCGAGCGCGTATTCGTCATCGCGTGGCCTGCCGACGCCGGTAGCAGCCGATGCGGAGCGCGGACCGGACTACGCACGGGCGAACAGGCCCGGCGCGGGTGGGAGCGACCTCGTGACGTTCATCGCCCGTCTGCTGCCGACGCCGATCTCGACTCGGCACGACGATGGGGTCGAACTGGAGTTCTGGACAGCGCGGCGCGAGCGGATGCGGGATCGGTACGGGGTCGGGATCGGAACCCCTCCCCTGCCGCTGCTGCTGCCGCTGCTTTCCAGTGGGGCCCCTACCGGCCCGCCGTCGAGCAGTGGGAGCGACTCACCCGCCCCGCCCCGCGGGCAGTTGACGATCGAGGCCGGCATTCCCCCGAGTTCGTCGAGTGGATGCTCGGCCTACCCGAAGGCCATGTGACCGGCGTCCCCGGTCTCAGCCGCAAGGCGCAGTTGCGCGCCCTCGGGAACGGCGTCGTTGTCCAGCAGGCCGAGGCTGCGCTGCGGCTGCTCCTCGACCGGGCCGGCCTGCTCCTCGCCGCATGAACTGCCAGCACTGGGACGGCCCGAGGCGCCGCTACTGCCTCGCCCCGGGCGCCCGCCGGTACATCACCGGCCACCGCTGCCCCCGGCACACCCCCGCCGCCCTCGCCGGACGGCCCGAGCCGGGCACCCCGCCCCCACAGATCAGGAAGGAGTCACCCCGTGGCGTGGTTCAAGATCGACGACAGCTCGCACATGCACCCGAAGATCGTCAAGGCCGGTAACGCCGCCCTCGGTCTGTGGGTTCGGGCGGGCGCCTACTCTGCGCAGCACCTCACCGAGGGCACCGTGCCCGCCGTGGTCGCCCGCCAGTACGGGACCGCCCCGCAGGCCCGGAAGTTGGTCACGGTCGGTCTGTGGCACGAGCACGGGCACACCTGCCCGCGCTGCCCGCAGCCCCCCGTCGGCGACTTCATGGTGCACGATTTCTTCGAGGGCGGTCGCAACAGCACCCGGGCGCAGGTCGAGGCCAACCGGGCCGCCGCCGCGGAGCGTAAGGCGAAGAGCCGCACGCGAAACGAGGCTCGAACCGTCGACGAATCGGCCGCGGATCGTGCGCGAAACGAGCGCGGATCGGCGACGAATCGAGAGCGAAACACACCCCTGTTTCAGGAGAGAGACGCAGGTCAAGAGGGGGTGTCACACCGTGACGCCGTCGATAGCGTCACAGCCCCCCAAGCCAGCACCAAGCCTTACCCCAGTACTTCCTACGGAAGTACTGGGAAACCAGCTAGCCCGGACGGGCCCCGGATCGCCGAGCCCGTACGGCCCCTCGTCGATGCCATGAGCGCCGCCGGAATGGTCGTCTCCTGGGAACTCTCCTCCGCCGAGTGGCTGCTGCTGCACGCCCTGATCGAGCGGTGCGGCGTACACGTCCTCGTCGACCACGCCGGCGGTGCCTGGCAGGCCGCACGCACCCGCCCTCGCTCCGCCCGCTACTTCATCTCGGGGTGGCGCTCCCTGCCCACCCCGCCCCCGCGCGCCCCCGGGGCCGGCCCGACCGTCGTCCCGCTCAACCCCGGCGCCGCCCGCCCCTCGACCACCGATCAGCGGGTGCGCGCCGGCCTCGACCTCGCCGCCCAACTTCGCGAACAGGAGAACGCCCAATGACCCCCGCAGACGCCGCGGAACTGCTGACCTTCTGTGCCGCATGGGATCAGCGGACCATCGGAGAATCCGACGCCCGCGCATGGGCCTACGCCCTGCGCGACGTCCCCCTCGACGACGACACCCGGCAGGCCGTTGCCGACCACTACGGTGTCACCAAGGACCGGGCGACCCCGGCCGACGTCCGTCGCATCCGTACCCGTATCCGCGAGACCCGGATCGGCGCCGCCCACCCGGTCTACAACGGCAACCCGACCGAGACCGGCGCCGAGTTCGCCGCACGCCGCCGCGAGCAGCTCACCGCCGCGGCCGACGGCACCCTGCCACCTCAGTCCATCGGCTACGCACTCGACGCCACCCCGCCGCGCTCCGTCCTCGCCCTGACCGCGGGAGTCGGCCGCCCCGTCGATGACGAGGCGCGCCCGTACATCAGCCCCGAGCAGCGGTCCGCGATCCGCTCGACCCTGCCCACCCAACGGGCCACCCTGCCCGCCCTCGCCGTCCCCTGCCCGGTCGAGACCTGCCGAGCAGCACCTCGTCGCCTCTGCAAGCGCGGCGCAGGGGTCGAACTGCGTGCCACCGTCCACGGCCGCCGCCGCGACGCGCACGCCGTCCAGTTCGCCACCTGCCCCGAGTGCGGCGCCGACCCCGGCCGGAACTGCACCGCACCCGAGCCGCACCCCGCCCGCATCCGGGCAATCGCGGCCGAGGACGACGAGGCCGAGCAGCACCGCCTCGCCCGCCTCATGTCCACCCCGCCCACCCCGCGAGAGAACCGCGCCCGCCACACCGCCGGAGGAATACGCCGATGACCCCGCCCGCCGCCCGCGCCTCGATCGCCGCCCACCTGACCGACACGCTCGACGTGCACCCCCACCTCGCCACGCTCACCGCCGCATCCCTCCTCGACCGCCTCGCCATCGACGGATGGGAGATCAACAGCAACCACTACGCGCGACCGGTCGCGCCTCGCGCGCGGGAACCGCGCGCTCGGCGCTCCCTCGTCCGGTGGTTGCGTCGTGCCCGTACGGACGGAGAGACGACCGCATGACCTCGGCCCTGCTCGCCCTCGTCGGCGCGCTCGCCCTCGTCCTCGTCGCCGCCCTCGTCGGTTCCCTGCGGCTCGGCGGTCGCCTCGACCGCGAGGCGCGCACCCTCGCCTCACTGCCTTGCCCGCCCTACTGCACCGCCTGCTCGTCGGCCGCCCGCCGAGCCTCGAACGGAGACACGCCCGCATGACGCTGCACGCCCGTACCCGTACCGACTCCCGCCGCGGCCGAGTCCTCGTCCGCGAACTCACCCGCGAGGCCCGGCGCGAGCGCTTCCTGCTGCTGCTCGCCCGCGCCGACCGCGGCGTGCTCACCCCCGAGGACTGCGCCGCCCTGCGCGCCGACGTCGAGGCCGAGGTCGCCGAGAGCGACACCCACCGCCGCAGCGCCGCCGGCCAGCAGGCAGCAGCGATGCGCCTACACACCCGGATCGAGGCCGCCGAGCAGGCCCTCGTCGAGACCGAGGCCGACCTCGACCTCGCCCTCACCGAGGCCGCGGCCCTGCGCGAGCAGCTCGTCGAGCACCAGGCCGTCACCGAGGGGGACCGATGAACCAGACCCGAGCCACAGATCAGACCGTCGCCGCCCTGCGCCTCGTGCGCGACAAGTGGGGCGCGCTGCTCGCCGCCGTCGAGGCGCCGCCCACCGCGGCCGACTGGCCCCCGAGGGAGACGACCGGATTCCTCGACAAGGTCGCCGAGGGGCCGCTGCTCGTCGAGGACCGAGAGCCGTACGCCCTGCGCGCGCACCCCGCCCCGCTGAACCTCACCGCCCACGATGCCGTGGTCGCCGTCGAGAACATGCTGTTCGACCTCGCCGACACCTGCGCCGCCGTGACGCAGGAGCACACCCCCCTCGACGAGCTGCACCGCTGGAACTACCGCACGCACCACGGGCACGGATCGCGCACGGCCGGCGCTCACTGGGCGAGCGTGTACGTCGAGGGACGCGTGCTCGGCGAGCAGACCGATGGGCCCGACCCGCTGTTCGCCCCTCTGCCCGGATGGGCGCTGCACGAGGCGCACCGCGTCGCGAGGCAGTGCGCCGACCGCGTACTGCGCACCCTGCGCCACGACGAGCGGTCGGCGAGCAGCCGGTACCCGTGCCCGTGGTGCGCGTCCCCCCTCACCTCGTACTCGGCGTCGGGGGACGTGCGGCGCATTACCTGCTCGGGCGGTGCGTCCTGCTCGGCGCCGGTCCCCCTCGACCTCGACGGTCACCGGGTGTGGGAGCGGTCCGACATGGGCCCGCTGCTCGCCCTGTTCGCCGCCGCGATGGAGTCGGGAGAGAGCGCCGCCGAACACGCTTGCGCCGTTATCGGTTCGTGACCTATTGTTCGAGGCGTCTCCGGCGTGCCCGGAAACCCCCGATCCCGTACGCCCCGCCACACCCCCCGTGGCGGGGCGTTCGCGTGCTGCGGCGATCGGACGTCCTGACGAATCCGGTGCGTGCCGACCGTGCCTTTCCATGAAGTCGGGGTTCCGCTGTAGCAAGCGACAACGGCGACGGGCGAGGATGCTCGTCGTGAACTCTGACCAAAGCCTGATTTCTGCCCGCTCGTCCCACTCGGCACCCGTGGTGTTCGGTGCGGGAGCGAGCATCGGTGTACTGGGCGGGATGATCGGCTTGGGCGGTGCAGAGTTCCGGCTGCCTCTGCTGATCGGCCTGTTCGGATTCGCCGCTCTCTCCGCGGTCATTCTCAACAAAGCCATGAGCTTGGTCGTGGTTCTGGTGGCGCTGCCGGCACGGCTCGCCGCGGTCCCGGCCGCGGAAGTCGCCGCGCGCTGGCCAGTCGCAGTCAACTTGCTAGCAGGCAGCCTGCTCGGTGCCTGGGCGGGGGCTTCGTGGGCGGTCCGAATGCGCTCATCCACCCTCTACAAGGTGCTCGCAGGACTCATGGTGTTGATGGCTGTCGCCCTGGTGGTCACGCACACCACCAGCCTCGGCACGCTTGATCTGCCGTTGTGGGCACAGGTGCCCTGCGGGGTGGTGGCCGGCTTCGGTATCGGGGTCGTGGCCGCAATCATGGGCGTGGCTGGCGGCGAGCTGCTGATTCCCACGATCGTGCTGCTCTTCGGGGAGGACATCAAGACCGCCGGAAGCCTCTCGCTGGTGGTCTCCCTGCCGACCATGCTGGTGGCCTTCGCCCGCTACAGCCGCGACGGCAGCTTCGCTGTCCTCGGCGCGAATCTCCGGTTCACCATGACCATGGCCGCAGGCTCGATCGCCGGCGCTGTGCTGGGCGGCCTGCTCCTCGGTGTGTTCCCCGACCTGTTCCTCATCCCTGCGTTGGCTGTAATCCTCCTCGTTTCTGCGGTCAAGCTCGCCCGTCACGCCTGACGGGCTACACATCCTCGGCTCGCGCCGAGACTCGGAGCAGCGCAACCCGGGCAGGAGGTGATCCCGTGGCCGAGCCAATCCGCGAGCGCGACCGCGAGCAGGTGCGCCGCCTCCATTCCGAGGGCAAGAGCCGAAACGAGATCGCCCGACTCACCGGGCGCAGCGCCGCGACCGTAAGCAAGATCGCAAAGGCCGAGGGGCTCACCTTCGCAGGGGGCGCCCGCGTCGCCGCCGCGACCGATGCCCGACGAGCAGACGCTGCCGCACGCCGCGAGCAGCTCGCCGACGAGGCCCTCGACGGCGCCCTCGGCCAGGTCGCCCGCACGGCCGGCGCCGAGTCGGCGCGCGATGCCCGCGATCACGCCACCGCCGCCCGCGCCCTCACCGAGGTACACGCCCGCGTCGCCGAGCTCGCACGCCACAGCAGCAGCGGGAGCAGCGGCGGCTCAATGCTCGACCGCCTCGCCGACGCCCTGCTCGGGCCCCCGGCCGGAGGTGACCGCGAGGGGGTGTAGTGACCACCCTCGCCCCGCTCTCCCCCAAACAGGTCGACTCGATCCGCGGCGCCACCGCCCGTATCAACATCTGGCACGGCAGCGTCAGGTCGGGAAAGACGATCGCGAGTCTCGTCTGCTTCCTGCTCATGATCCGGCGCGCCCCCGCGTCGGGCCTGATCGTCATCTGCGGTCGGTCGCTCCAGACGATCGAGCGGAACTGTCTCGACGTCCTCGCCGACCCGACGCTGTTCGGCGACGTTGCGGCCGAGGTCCACCACACCCGCGGCGCCACCACGGCCGTGATCCTGGGGCGCGTCGTTCACCTCGTCGGCGCCTCGGACGCGCGCGCCGAGGGACGCCTGCGCGGCATGACCGCCTCGCTCGCCTACTGCGACGAGGTCACGCTGCTGCCCGCCGCGTTCTTCCGACAGCTCCTCGCCCGCCTCTCCGCCCCCGGCGCGAAGCTGATCGGGACCACGAACCCCGACTCGCCCCGGCATTGGCTGCGGACCGACTACCTCGACCGCGCCGGCGACCTCGACCTCGCCGCCTTTCACTTCCGCCTCGCCGACAACCCCTCGTTGAGCGAGGCGTACGTCGCCGCGCTCGCCGCCGAGTTCACCGGCCTTTGGCGCCGGCGGATGATCCTCGGCGAGTGGGTCGTCGCCGAGGGCTCCATCTACGACGCGTACGACGAGCAGCAGCACGTCGTCGACGAGCTGCCCCCGATGCGCCGCTACTGGGTCGGCATCGACTACGGCACGGCGAATCCTTTCGCCTCACTGCTACTCGGCCTCGGCGACGACGACCGCCTGTACGTGGTCAGCGAGTGGCGCCACGACTCCCGCCTCGCACACCGCCAGATGACCGACGCGCAGTACAGCCGCGCCGTCCGCGACTGGCTCGCCGAGCTGGACGTCGTCCCCGAATGGACGTTCATCGACCCGAGCGCCGCCTCGTACTCCACTCAGCTTTGGGCCGATGGGCACCCCGGCGTCACCCGCGCGGTGAACGACGTGATCGACGGCATCCGCAGCGTCTCGAACGCCCTCGACGCCGGCCTGTTGCGCATCCATCGCTCGTGCGAGGGGCTGCTCGGCGAACTGCCCAACTACGTGTGGTCAGAAGAGGCCGCCGCCCGCGGTGAAGACAAGCCGGTGAAGAAGGACGATCACAGCGTCGACGCCCTGCGCTACGTGATCCATTCGACGGCGCACGAGTGGCGCCCCCTGCTCGCGCACGCCGCGTAACCCAACCCGACCACGGCCCCCGCCGCCGAGTTGGCGCGGGGGCTTTGCCATGCCCAAGGGGGGCCGCCATGCGCGCCGACTGGACCGACCGCTTCCTCGCCCGCGTCACCGACACCCCGGCCGGTTGCTGGCAGTGGACCGGCTACCTCATGCCCAACGGATACGCCCGCTTCACCATCGACGGCGAGCGTCAGTACGCGCACCGCGCCTCGTACGAGGCCCTCGTCGCGCCGATACCCGTCGGCCTCGTGATCGACCACCTGTGCCGTAACCGCGGGTGCGTGAACCCCTCCCACTTGGAACCGGTCACGCAGCGAGTCAATGTGCTGCGGGGCGAGTCGCACGTCGCCGCCCGCGCCCGTCAGACCGAATGCATCCACGGCCACCCGTTCGACGAGGCCAACACCTACCGGGCCGGCAACGGCACCCGTAAGTGCCGCACATGCCGGACGGCCGCGCGCACCCGCGCCCGCACGCGCGCTCGGAGCAGGACGGGGGTGGACTGTGCCGCTGCCTGACAACAACATCTCCTGGCCCCCGCCGCACCTCGCCCGCTCCCTCGCCGAGATGCGCGTCGACGACGCTTGGTACTCCGGCGAACCCGCCAAGCTGACCGCCGCCTACTCCACCAACCCAAGCAGGAAGAGCGGCGCATCCCGCCTGTGGGGGCGCCGCCGCGCACCGCAGCCCGGCAAGCGCGACAACCGCCTGCACATCCCCCTCGCCGGCGACATCGCCACCGCGTCCGCCGACCTGCTGTTCAGCGAGCCGCCCACCTTCACCGTGGGGGACACCGCGACACAGGACCGGCTGAACGAGTTGAGCGACGCCGACGGCATCGCGAACACGCTGCTCGAAGGCGCCGAGGTCGCCGCCGCCCTCGGCGGGGTGTACCTGCGGATCACCTGGGATCACTCGCTCGTCGACCGGCCGCTGCTCACCACCGTGCACGCCGACGCCGCCGTGCCCGAGTTTTCGTTCGGCCTGCTGCGCGCCGTCACCTTCTGGCACGAACTCGCCTCGGACGGCGCGAGCGTGCTCCGCCACCTCGAACGGCACGAGCGCGGTCGCATCCTGCACGGGCTCTACCAGGGCACCGCCGACAGCCTCGGCCGGCGCGTCCCGCTGACCGAGCACCCCGCGGTCGCACCTCTCGCCGAGGCGCTCGGCCCCGACGGCGAGTCGATCGAGACCGGCATCGACCGGTTGACCGCCGCCTACGTCCGCAACATCGGACCCAACCGCAAGCACCGCGGCTCGGACCTCGGTCGCTCGGACTACGCCGCCCCGTTGTACGACTTGTTCGACGCGCTCGATACGACATGGACCTCGTGGATTCGCGACATCCGCCTCGCGCGCGCCCGCCTGATCATCCCCGACGCCTACTTGCGCGACCACGGCCCCGGCAACGGTGCGAGCTTCGATGCCGACCGGGAAATCTGGCAGCTCCTGAACATCCCGCCCACCGAGCAGGGCGGCATCACCCTGAGCCAGTTCGCGATCAGGGTCGAGGAGCACGAGCGGACGTCCGAGGCCACGACTCGGCAGGCCGTGCGGTCGGCCGGTTACGCCGCGCAGACCTTCGGCATCGACGACCAGGGCGCCGCGATCACGGCAACCGAGGTCAAGGCCAAGGAGCGCCGGAGCATTACGACCAGGGGCAAGAAGATCAGGTATTGGTCGCCGCCCCTCGGCGAGATGCTGCACGTCATGCTGCTGCTCGACCGGCTCATGTTCGGCCGCGGCATCGTGCCCGAGCGTCCCCGGATCGACTTTGGGGGCTTCGTCAGCGAGGACCCCACCACCCTCGCGCAGACCCTTTCCCTGTACCAGCAGGCGCAGGCCGTCAGCGTCGACACCAAAGTTCGGATGCTCCATCCCGGATGGGACGAGGACGAGGTGCAGGCCGAGGTCGGCCGCATTCTCACCGAGACCGGGCAGGCCGTGCCCGACCCCATGCAGGTGGGCGCCCTCGTCTGACCGTGTGAGGGGGTGTGATGCCGATCCACCCCGGCATGGTCGAGGATCTCTCGGCTGGCGTCCGCGACCTCTACGCGGACGCCGAGCAACGGCTGCTCGGCATCGTCGCCCGCCAGTTGACCGACGGGTTCGAGGCCCCGGGGTGGGCAACCAACAAACTCAGGGACATTCAGGCGCTGCGCCGCGGGGCGCAGGGTGTCGTCGACGCCCTCGCCGAGGCGGTACAGCTCGACGTGTTCGACGCGGTCGCCGAGGCGTACAGCATCGGCGCCCGATCCGGCCTCGCCGAACTCGGTGCGCTGCACGACAACGATCTGCGCCGGATCGCCGAGACCACGCCGGCGACGCGCGCCGTCGACCGCCTCGCCGCCGAGACACTCGATCTCGTCACCGCCACACATCGCGGGATTCTCCGCGGCGTCGAGGACAACTACCGGCAGGTAATCGCCGAGGTGTCGGCAACGCCCCTGCTCGGCATCGACACCCGCAGGCAGGCCACCCAATCCGCCATGGAGCGTTTTGCCGACCGTGGTCTGCGGACGTTCGTTGACCGCGGCGGGCGCGCGTGGCAGATGACGAGCTATGCCGAGATGGCCGTACGGACGGCGGTCGGCAGGGCCGCGGTCGAGGCCCACGGCGACAAGCTGCGCGCCGCCGGCCTCGACCTCGTGATCGTCAGCAACGCCCCGCACGAGTGCCCCATCTGCGCCCCGTTCGAGGGCAAGGTACTGAGCCTCGACGGACCGGGCGGCGCCCGCACGGTCGAGGTCGAGCACGCCGTCGAGGACGGCCGCACCGTGCAGGTGCACATCGCGGGCAGCCTCGACGAGGCACGGCAGCGCGGTTTCCAGCATCCGAATTGCAGGCACTCGGTCGCCGCCTACCTGCCCGGGGTGACCCGGCCGGCGGCCGAGGCGTCCGAGGACCCTGACGGATACGAGGCGACACAGAGACAGAGGGCGATCGAGCGCGGGATCAGGAAGTACAAGAACCGCGCCGCCGCCGCGACGAGCCCCGAGGCCCGGCGGGCGGCCGAAGCCAAGGTGAGGCAGTGGCAGGCCAAGCAGCGCGCCCACCTCGCCGAGCACCCCGAACTCATCCGGCGCCGCGAGCGCGAGCAGCCCGGCGCCGGCAACCTGCCGAGCACGGCGCCGCGCCCGCCGCAGGACGCGGTCGAGGCTGCGCGCGTCCGCTCCGGCGACGACCGCACCCTGCCGGAGATGACCGACGAGCAGCTCGGCGCCGCGATCCGGCCCGGCGTGCTCGATCAGCGCGACCTCGACCGCATCCGCGGCGAAGCCGAGCGCCGCGACGAGCAGGTGCTGCTCGACCGCATCCGACCGAACGGCAAGCTCACCGACAACCTCGCCGAGTTCAGCGACGACGAACTCGCCGCCGTCGCCGTCCACCTCGGCGACGACGACATGCTGCGGATCATGGGCGAGATGGACCGGCGCGACATCGACGCCGCCATGCCCGGCATCCGGCGCGACCTCGTCGGCATGTCCGAGCGCGACCTGGCCACCCGAGCGCGCAACGTTCCCGAGGACCGGGCGGCGATCGGCGCCGAAATTCACCGCCGAGCCGCGCTCGAGTTTTTGCTACCGGCGGGTAACCTCGCTGCCGATCTCTCCCCGTTCAGCGACGACCTGCTCGTGTGGGGGGTGCGCTACGCCTCCCCCACGGACGCCGCCCGGATCGCCGCCGAGATCGACCGCCGGTACCCCGCCACGCCGCTGCCCGCCCCCGCGGGCGCACGCGTCGCCGACACCCTCGCCACCCGGGCCGCTCTCGACGAGGCCATGCAGCCCGTACGCCTCGACGACCCGCCGCCGGCCGACCCCGACCAGTGGGGCGCCTACGGACGCGACCTCGAACGGGGCCCCGACGGGACCGAGCACATGTCCGCCGTCGAACGGTGGGCGTACGAGCGGGAACTCGAACAGCGGGCGGCGCGCGAGGCGTACAGCCGCGAGGAAATCCGCGAGATGTACCGGGAGCACGTCTATCTGCAAGTGCTCGCCGCCGAGGACTACACCCGCGGATTCATGCTGAACCGCAAGGCACGCGCCGCCGGCGTCGATCCCTTCGCCCTGTTCAGCGGCCCCGCCCACGTCGCCTACGCGAGGGCGAGTGAGGACCTGATCCGCTTCTGGGAGGAGGTCTCACCGCGCGTCACGCTGACCGAGTTCACCGAGCAGGTGACCGGCGCCCGGACCGCCGCAGGAGACACCGCCCGCGCCGCCCGTGAGGACCAACGCAACAAGTTCTAGGGGGTGATCGTGGGGTTCCGCGAGGATGCCGTGCGCGCCCGCGAGGCCGGCGCCGCCGCCGCGGTCGCCGACCGTCCGGCGACCGACTGCCCGCACCGCGGCGACGAGCCGCTGCTGCGCGCCGCATGGGTGCGCGGCTACGTCGCCGCCGAGCAGCAGCTCGCACCGCCCGAGCCGTAGCCCCTTTCTCCTCTATATAGGGCCGCCGATCCGGTGGCCCTTTTCCCTTGCCCGCACGAGCCCCGGAGGGCTATCCCGCCATGCCCGAGAACCCCGTCGACCCCGGCACCGTCACCCCGCCCGCAGGCGACCCGGCCGCCCCGCCGAACCCCGCTCCGGGCGCTCCGCCCGCCCCTGCCGCGGGCGCCGAGCAGCAGCTCGCCGAGGCGACCACCCGCGCCGACCAGGCCGCGGCCGAGCGCGATGAACTGCGCTCCGCCCTCGATGCCGTGACCCGCGCGCTCAACCCCAACGATCCCGATTCCGAGCAGGACCCGACCAAGCTCGCCGCCGCGGTCGCCGAGCGCGACCGGCTGCTCGCCGACCACGCCGCCGAACTGCGCTCCGCCCGCGTCGAACTCGCCGTCGCCCGCGCCGCCGCCGATGCGGGGGCCCGCGGCGACCGGCTGCTCAACTCCCGCAGCTTCCTCGCCGGCCTCGCCGACCTCGACCCGAACGACGTCGGGTTCGACAGCAAGCTCGCCGCCGCGATCACCGCAGCAGTCACGGCCGACCCCGACCTCTACCGCGCCGCGCCCGCAGGGCCGCCCCGCGGCGGCGCCGAGTTCCACGGCGCACCGGCCGGCGAGCGCCGCGCCGCATCCCTGCACGACGCCGTCGCCGCCCGCCTCGGCGGCTGAACGATCTAGGAGAAACCTTTGCCCACCTCACTCAGCGAGGCCCGGAACAACGCGACCGACGACGTCGACGTGCAGGTCATCGACGAGTTCCGCAAGTCGTCCGACATCCTCGACCGACTCACCTTCGACAACGTCGTAAGCCCGACCGGCGGCGACACCCTCACCTACGGATACCGGCGCCTGATCAGCCAGCGGTCGGCCGACTTCCGCGCGATCAACAGCGAGTACGTGCCGGCCGAGGTCTCGACGCAGCGCTACACCGTCGATCTCGTACCGCTCGGCGGTAGCTTCCAGATCGACCGCGTAATCGCCCGTATCGGGCCGGCCGCCTCGGGCGCTGTCACCCTGAACATGCAGCAGCTCATCAAGGCGAGCCGCGCGCGGTTCGCCGACGCCGTGATCAACGGCGACAAGGCCACCGACGCGAAGGGCTTCGACGGCCTGTCGAAGATCCTCACCGGCAGCTCGACCGAGTACCTGCCGCTGAACAACGGCGTGACAGCCGGTTTCGTCGACTGGACCACGATCACCGACAAGGGCTCGGCCCTCGCCGCGCAGCGCCACATCGACGATTGGCTCGCCACGATGGATGACGCACCCGATGTCATCTACGGCAACCGCAAGACCCTGTCGCTCTTCAAGACCATCGCCGCGTGGACCGATCAACTCGACAAGGGTACGGACGTGTTCGGCCGCCCGGTCACCGCGTACAACGGAATCCCGCTCGTCGACCTCAAGAGCAAGGCCGGCGCGAACGTGGACGTCATCGGCCTGGTGACCCGCGATCCGGACGGCGCCGGCGGGGGCGGGAACGTGACCGGCCTCGGCGATCTGTACGCCGTCCGCTACGGGCTCGACGGATTCCACGGCGCTTCGGTCGGGGGCGGCGCCCCGCTCGTGTCCACGTGGCTTCCCGAGTTCGACCGCTCCGGCGCCGTCAAGACCGGTGAAGTCGAAATGGGGCCCGTGGCCCCCGTCCTCAAGGCGACCAAGGCCGCCGCCGTGTTCCGCAACATCAAGAGCGCGTGATGCCCATGATCATGCGCATCACGGCCCCGGTCGCCGACTTCACCGGGGAGGGACCGGCCGGCGTCCAGTTCACCGAGGGCACTGCCACGACGAGCGATCCGGCAGTGATCGGCTACTGCCAGGGGGCCGGCTACACGGTCGAGCCCCTCGGCGACGATCCGCCGGATACCGAGCAGAGCAGCGAGCAGGACGGCCCGCCCGACGAGAAGTCGGCGGGCCGTTCTGCTGTCCGCAGCAAGAGGGGGTGATCGTGGCGCGACAGCCGTACGCGACCCCCGAGCAGCTCGCCACCTACACCGGACAACCCGCGCCGCCCGACGCCGAACGGCTGCTCGCCCGAGCCGGCGAGGACATCGACTCGGCCCTGCTCACCGCCGTCTATCCCGTCGACGAGGACGGCGACCCGCTCGACGCGCAGATCGCCGCCGCTCTGGCCGCGGCGAGCTGCGCGCAGGTCGAGTACTGGGTCGCCGCCGGCGACGACGGCACCGGTGCGCAGGGCCGATGGGACTCGGTCTCGATCGGCCCCGTGTCCCTCTCGGGGCGCACCGCCTCGACCCCGGGCGCGAGCGGCGTCGAACTCGCCCCGCGCGCGGCCCGAGAGCTGCGCCGAGCAGGGCTTACCCCGGGGTGGGTGGCCGCATGGTGACCCGCGTCCCGCCGTCCCTGCTCCGACACCGGATCGGCGTCGAGCCGTACCTCGGCGACGGCGCGTACGGCCCGGCATACGGGCCGCTCGTCGTGCACCCCGCCCTCGTCAGTCACACCGTCCGCATGATCCGTGCGGCCGACGGCCGAGCCGTCACGAGTACCGCGCAGATCATCGCCGCGCCCGGTCTGGACTGCCCGCCCGGATCGCGGGTCACCCTGCCCGACGGACGGATCACGACCGCCCTCGTTTCCACGGGCCACACCGCCCCCGGCCTACCGGTCCCCACATCCACGGAGGTGATGACCGAGTGAGCCGCGCCCGCCTGCGCTGGACCGGCGACGTCGCCACCGCGGCGATCCGGCAGGCCGCGGTGCGCGGACTGCTGCTCGGCGCCGAGCACGTACTCGGCGCGAGCAGGCAGCGCGTACCGATCGCCGAGGGCACCCTCGAACGCTCCGGGGCGACCTCGGTCGACGAGGCCACCATGACCGCCGCCGTCTCCTACGACACCCCATACGCGCGCAGGGTCCACGAGGACATGACCGCCCGGCACTCCCCCGGCCGCTCCGCGAAGTACGTCGAGAGCGTGCTGCCCGAGACCGCGGGCGCCGTGCAGGAACTGATCGCCGCGCAGATTCGGCGCGCGCTGCGATGACCTACACCGTCGACCTGCTCGACGGTCTCGCCCGCCTGCTGCACTCCGCCGGCGTCGGCATCTACCGCCCCGACGGCGTGTACTCCGCGGGCGAGACCGCGATCACCATCGCCGCACTTCCCCCGGTCCCCGACCGCGTGATCTGCCTCGCCGCCTACCCGGTCACCGACTCCCCCGTGCTCACCGACACGACCACCGGGATTCAGGCGCGCACCCGCGCGGGGGCCGACCCCCGCGAGGTCGACGCCCTCGACGACCAGGTGCACGAGGTGCTGCACGGCAGCGGCCCGCACTTGCTCGGCTCGGTCCGGGTGCAGCTCGTCTACCGCGTCTCGGCCGCCCCGATCGGCGCCGACGCCTCGGGCCGCTGGGAGCGGTCCGCCAACTACTACGCCCGCGCCCACCGGGCGCACCCCCACCTCGAATAGGAGGCGCCTTGAGCACCCCGACGCCCCCGGCCGAGACCGTAACCGCGCTCGCCCGCCGCTACCGCCTCGAACTGGATATGAGCACGACGCCCGGTACCCCCGCGTGGGCCTTGGTCCCCGGAGTCACCGAGTTCACGCCGAAGATCGAACCGACTCAGCAGGAGGTGACCACCTACGACGCCGACGGGTGGGCCGAGCAGGCTGTGACCATGCTCGCGTGGTCGATCGAGACCACGATCGCGCACCGCGCCCACCCCGTGACCGGGGTTTTCAACGCGGCGCAGGAAGCCCTGCGGAAGGCGTCCCGTTCGTTCGGCGCCAAGTCGTACGTGAACATCCGCTACTACGACCGCAACGGCGCCCCGGACGCGCAGCAGGGCCTCGCCCTGGTGACGTGGGAGCCCGACGGCGGGGGCCCGGATGAAGTCGACACGATCAAGATCACGCTTACCGGATCCGGCCCGCTCGCCGAGATCACCAACCCCGCGGCCGGTGGCGGGACTTTCGCCGCCAAGGGGGGTGACGCGTAGTGGCGTTCGAGGAACTGGGCGAGCTGCTCGACGAATCGATCGAGCTACCGGTGGCCGGCCGCCTCTACACCGTGCCCGCCCCGTCGGCCGAGATCGGCCTGCGGACACAGGCCCTCATCCACGCCGCCGCGGTCGCCGCGGACGGCGGACGCGCCGACGAGCAGGTGCTCGGCGACGCCGCCGAGCGCGACCTCTACCGAGACGTACTCGGCCCCGCTCACGACGAGATGATCGCCGACGGCGTGAAGTGGCCGACCCTCAAGCACGCCGCGATCACCGCCATGGTGTGGATCGCTCAGGACAAGACCGCCGCAGAGCGGTACTGGACCGCGGCCGGCGACCCTTCTCGCCTGGCCCCGAACCGAGCGGACCGCCGCAGCCAGTCGGGTGCGGCGAACTCGACCCGGTCTCGGGGCTCTTCGAGTGGTACGAGTGGCCCGAAGGATCACGCCCGCGGCGCGGGCAAGAAGGCCCGCAAGCGTCACTGACATGGGCCGCGATCCTCGCCGAGTGGCCGCTCGTCGAGGCCGACCTGCACGAGGTCTACGGGATCGACCTCAGCACTCCCGGGCTGTTGCAAGCCCGGTCCTGGCGGTGGCTGCGCGTGCGCATCCTCGCTCTTCTCTCGGCCGAGTCTCGCCTCGCCCGGGTGCTCACCCCTCCGCCTGACTCCTCCCCCACGGGAGGGACGACCGCCAGGAGGTGACCACCCGTGGCCCTCATGGTTGGCGAGCTTGCCGCCACGATCACGATCGACGACTCGGGCGCAGATGCCGGCATGGCCCGCGCCCGCGCCGCAGTGCAGGCGGGCGGCGATCAGATCGCCGCCGCGGCCGACCGAGCAGGGCAGGAAGCGGGCGACGCCCTCGGCGACGGTCTCGCCGAGGGCGCGGCCGACGGCGGCGAGCGCGCGTCCTCCGGCATGGGGGCCGCGCTGAAAGGTTTCGCCGCCGCGGCAGTTGGCGGGGCGATCGGTACCGCGCTCATGGGCGGCATCGCCGAAGCCATGGACCGCGGCAAGGTCGCCGGAAAGCTACAGGCGCAGCTCGGCACCTCGGGCCCCGTCGCCAAGGAGTACGGCAAGGTAGCCGGCGCGCTGTACTCGGGCGCGATCGTCGAGTCGGTCGCCGACGGCGCCGACATCCTGAAGGGGATCGCGCAGCAGGGCCTGCTACCGCCCGAGGCGACGCAGAGCCAGATCAAGGACATGGCGACGCGTGTCTCGGACACGGCCTCGGTCCTGGGTGAGGACGTCGGGAAAGTCTCGCGCGCGGTCGGCGTGATGCTGAAATCCGGCATCGCGAAAAACGCCGAAGAGGCAATGGACGTCCTAGTAAAGGGCAGCCAGTCGGGCACCAACGCGGCCGAGGATCTCCTCGACACATTCTCTGAATACCCGATCCAGTTCAAGGATTTGGGGCTCGACGCACAGACCGCAATGGGCCTGATGCAGCAGGGTCTGCAAGGGGGCGCACGCGATGCCGACACCGTCGGCGACGCCTTGAAGGAATTCGCGATCCGCTCGAAGGACATGAGCAAGGGAAGCGTGGAAGCTTTCCAGGCTATCGGCCTCAACGCGGACACGATGGCGAAGACTTTCACCAAGGGTGGACCCGAGGCATCAAAGGCTCTCGGGGAAGTCCTTACCCGCATCAAGGCAATCAAGGACCCTGCCGAACGGAATGCAACCGCGGTCGCCCTGTTCGGCACCAAGGCTGAGGATCTGCAATCCGCGCTTTTTAAGCTCGACCCTAAGACCGCCGTCGCCGCTCTCGGAAACGTCAAGGGCGCGACGGACGCGGCGGGCGACGCAATGCGCGATAATGCCGCAACGAAATTCGAGGTATTCAAGCGGGCGGCAATCGACAAAGTCGTTACCGTCCTCGGAAATCACGTTGTACCCGCCCTCGAAAAGGCCGCAGATTTCATCGGCGAGGGTGGCCTCGGCGGCGCGCTGCGCGCGTCCGTCGGGTGGATCTCCGAGCACTCGACGGCGCTCTCGATCGCCGCCGGCGTGATCACGATCCTGATGATTCCGACGCTCGTCGCGCTCGGAATCACCGCATGGACCACGACCACCGCCGTTGTCACCGGATGGGCCACGCAGACCGCGGCTGGCGTCGTAGCCGCGGCGCGGTTCGTCGCGCTCAACGTGATGATGCTCGCCGGATGGCTCTCGCAGGGCGCGGGCGCGGCTGCTGCGGCGCTGCGGGTGGTCGGCGCATGGGTCCTCATGGGCACGCAATCCCTAATTCAAGGCGCGCGGATGGCCGCTGCCTGGCTTCTCGCGATGGGCCCGGTAGGGCTGATCATCGCCGCGGTAGTCGGCATCGTCGCGCTTGTCGTCGCCAACTGGGACACGATCGTTTCGGCGACGTCGGCCGCTTGGGATTGGGTGTGGGGAAAACTCAAGTGGGTCGGTCAGGCAATCCTCGATTTCTTCCTGAACTGGACGCTCGTCGGCCTGATCATCAAGCATTGGGATTCAATCAAGTCGGGAACGGTCAACGCGTGGAACGCCACCGTGGATTGGGTCAAGGGAATCCCGGGGCGCATCATCGACTTCTTCCTGAACTGGACGCTCGTCGGCCTCATTATCAAGCACTGGGATTCCATCAAGAGCGGAACCGTTCGCAAGGCCGGCGAAATGCTGGATTGGGTGCGCGGACTGCCCGGAATGATATCCGGCTACTTCGGCAATTTCGGCTCGATGCTCTACGACAAGGGCCGAGATCTGGTCACCGGATTGTGGAACGGCATTAGGGCCATGGGAAGTTGGCTGCGGTCGACCCTCATGTCTTGGGCCAAAAATCTGATCCCGGGGCCGATCGCCAAGGCGCTCGGAATTCACTCTCCGTCGCGCCTCATGCGAGACAAGATCGGAAAGTTCATTCCCGCGGGAATCGTCGAGGGCATCAAAGCAGGTGCCCCCGCGATCGACCGCACCATGCGCCGACTCGTCACCGTGCCCGCCCCGCAGTTCGCCGCCGCAGGCGCCACCGCCAACAGCGCGGGCGCGGGCGGGGGTTGGGGCTCGGGCGGTCCGGCCGTCCACATCGAGAACTGGCACGCAGGCAGCGCGACCGCGGATCAGACCGCGGCGGCGCTCGCCTGGCACGCCAAGGGCAGGGGGTGATGATGGCCGCGGGCGACCTCGTCGGCATCCCCGGACACGTCCAGTTCGGCGAGCTGCTGCTCGGCCCTCACACCCCCTACCGGTGGCGGACCCTCGACGGTTGGGAGGACTCCCCCGGCATCGACTCGGGCAGCGTCAACCGGTCCGACGGCCACGGCGCCTACCCCGGCCGGCTGCTGGCACAGCCGCGGACGATCACTCTCGACGACATGGTGATCCGTACCGAGCCGCGCCAGATGGGTGCCGCCGTGCGCACCCTGCGCACGGCGACCGCGCTCCGCGACGACGAGCAGCCGCTCGTCGTGCAGCTCGACGACGAGCCGCCCCTGCTCGTGTTCGCCCGCTGCATGCGCCGCTCGATCCCCGTCGGAGTGGGCGGGTACGCGCTCGGCCTGGTGCAGGGGGCGGCGCTCCAGTTCGAGGCGAGCGACCCGCGTCGATACAGCCTCGTCGAGCAGCAGGTCGAGGCCCGGCTACCGGCGGCCGAGCCGGGGCTCGACTGGCAGGTGACCCCGGGCCCGGAACGGCTCCTCTACCCGATCGGATTCGGTACCCCGGGCAGTACCGGCTCGCTGCTCACCGTCAACGAAGGGGACGCGCCGAGCCATCCTGTGATCTCGATCCGGGGCCCGGTCTCTCTTCCCTCCGTGACCAACATCGCGACGGGCGAGGCGATCGAGTACGACCTCGACCTCGCCGCCGACGACGAGCTGATCATCGACGCCGCCGCCGGAACGGTCACGCTCAACCGGACCGCGGCGCGGCTCTACACCGCGACCGCGCGCAGCACGCCCGAGAACCTGTTCGTGCTCCCGTCCGGTACGACCTCGCTTCTGTTCCGCGCGGCGCCCGGCAGCGCCGACCCCCGCGCCTCGTGCTCGATCCGATGGCGCTCCGCCCACTGGTAAGGAGGACCCTTTGACCGTCCGTGCCGGATGGCTGCTCCCCGCAGGACAGACCCGCGAAGACACACGACTTGCGCCACTGGGGGTCATGGCACCCGAGTCCGCGATGGTCTCCCGCGACGGCGTGATCGCCGGCGGGACCGCCCTCGCTGCGACGGGGATCGCCGCCATGCAGGTGCAGATCGCCGTCGGCCGCGCCCTCGTACAGGGCACCGACGTCCAAGGCGCCTACCCGGTCGCCGTCACGGCGCCGGAGACCCTCACCATCGCCGACGGACACGCGCAGTACGGGCGCATCGACGCCGTGGTGCTGCGCGTCTACGACTCCTTGTACGACACGAGCGGGCAGACCGTCGCCCGAGTCGAGATCCTCCAAGGCGCCGCCACCGCGACCCCCGTCGCCCCGAACCTGCCTGCGGCGACCCTGCGCCTGTGGGAGATCACCGTTCCCGCCGGCACCTCGGCCGGTACCGGCGGGATCACCTGGGCGAGCGCACTCGCCGACCGCCGCCGCTACACCTCCGCATACGGCGGGATCATCCCCCGAGGGTGGGGGCTCAGCTTCGCCGGCGCCTACGTGGGTCAGTACCGCGACAACGGGATCGGCCTCGATCGGTGGGACGGCTCGGCGTGGCAGACCCTCGACCCGGTCATCGGGTGGACCTCGCCCGCCCTCGCCGCCGGTTACACCAACGGCGGTAACAGCCAAGGCCCCTTGCGGTACCGGGCGATCACGCTCGGCGGCGTTCCCCACCTGCAATGGCGCGGGGGCGTGTCGTGGACGACCAACGCCGCGCCGCCCGCCAGTGGTCAGCCGCTTGCCGCGCCGCTCCCGGCTGCGGTCCGTCCGGCGCTGCTCACTTCGGCGTCGATCGCCGCGGGTGGCGTACCGATCAAGGTCGACTGCCAGACGAACGGGCATCTCCGTCTCGTCGGTAGTGCCGGCTTGACCACATGGGCCGCCCTGTCGGGGCTGATCTACCCACTCGACGGATAGGGGGTGATCAGGTGATCGCTCCCGCGTACCGGGTCATCCTGTGCGACCTGCGAACCGATCAGGTGCTCGACATCCTGCCCGTGAGCGACGTGTCGCTCGACGACTACATCGGCAAGATCGGTACTGCCTCGGCGACCGTGCCCCTGCCGAACCGGCAGCTCGCCGCCCGTGCCCGTGCCGCCCTCGAAACCGGCCGAACCGCGATGTGGATCGAGCGCGGTCGCGAAATCTGGTGGGGCGGCATCCCGTGGACAGCCGATCTCACGAGCAATGAACGAGGGCGGCTCGGCCTGCGGATTCAAGCCGCCGGATGGGCGTCCTACCTCGACCACAGAGCGATCCTCCACACCCAACAGGCGACCGCCGTCGATCAGTTCGACATCGTGCGTGGCCTGCTCGCCTACTCCGCCGAACTGGCGGGCGGCGACATCGGGATCGAGTGGGACGACGAGCAGCTCTCGGGGACCCTCCGCGACCGCACGTACCGCCGCTACGACCAACCGCGCATACGCGAGGTCATCGACCAACTTGGTTCGACCGAAGGGGGTTTCGAGTGGCGGATCGCGAGCCACCGCGACCCGACCAGCGGCCGGCGGATCAAACAGCTTCAACTCGGGGCGCCCGTGATCCGCACGGGCGAGACAGAGATCGTTCTCGACCACCCGGGCCCGATCCTCTCCTACGGGTGGCCCATCGACGCGACCGTGCGCGCCAACACCTGGCAGAGCAGGGGCGCCTCGGACAACCGGAACCAGACCGCCGAGAGCCTGCCCCTGATGACCGAGCTACTCGTCGACGAGCAGCAGCTCGCCGCCGGATGGCCGCGCCTCGACGGCACCTCGGACTATTCCACCGTGACCGAGCCGGCCACCCTTGCCGCGCACGCGCGCGCCGACCTGGCCGCCGCCACCGACCCGCGGCCGATTCCCGAGGTGACCGTCGCCCTCGACCGAGTTCCGCTCTCGCCCGCACTCCTCGGCGCCACCGTCCGCGTGCGCATCCGGGATGACTGGTGGGCCGAGGGGCTCGACCGCCGGTATCGCGTCGTCGGCCTGGTCGTCAATCCACCCCTACGCGGTCGACCCGAGACCGCGAAACTTCTCCTGGAGGCCGCCTGATGGCAGCGATCCCCCTCGACCTGCTCGACCGCATCCGCGAACTCGAACGCAAGGTGCGCGAGCTGACCGGCCGCGCCCAGATGAGGCCCGCCCTCGATCAGATTCTGCACGGCGACATCCGCATCGGCGAGGGCGGACAGCTCATTGCCCAGACACCCGAAGGCGTCGTGACCCTGAAAGTCGGCCAGACCCCGCAAGGGGACTGGGGGCTCTTCCTCCGTCGCGCCGACGGCACCCGAGCCCTGACCGTCGGCGACGACATCCTCGAAGACGATCAGATGATCCGCGTGTGGTCGAGGGACAAGGACGCCCCCGACAAGGTGCTCATGATGGATGACGCATGGTCCGACCGCTTCCTCGGCCGCCCCCTGCTCCCCATTCAGCTCCACCCCACCGAACGACAGCACACAGCCTCGACCCAATGGGAAACGGCGTGGTGGGGCACCGGGCCCGCAACGCACGCCGTCGCGCACATCGGCCTCAGCACCTACGCCGGCACCGGCGGGGGACAGGTCAGGGTGATCATGGAACCCGACGGCATGCCCCCCGTCACCCTCGCCGAATACGACTGCCCGGCCGGCACATGGACGAACCGCGAGATTCAGCAGCCCATGCACGGCATCGAGTACATGCAGTGGGTCGACTGGACGATCGAGCACCGCAACCAGCAGCCGAACCGCGACATCGAGACGCGGCTGTTCTACGCGTGGGGCCGACACACCTTCAACCCCAGTGAAGCGCCGAGCCTTCCCAACCGCACGCCCCCGGCCGCGGCTGCCGCCGTATCCCCGCCGCCCGCCGCGCGAATGCCACAGCCCGAGCAGGGCCTGCGGACCATCGACGACTAAGGAGGTTGCGCCCTGCTGCCCCCGTCCATACCCACCGTGACCGTACGCGGTCGCTTCCTGGCCCCCGACGGCACGCCGTTGTCGGGGGCTCTCGTTTTCCGGGCACCCGCGACCCTGACTTTCCCGCAGGCCGACGTCATTCTCGGCGGACCGGTGAGCGTCCCTCTCGACGCGCAGGGAGGGGTCGAGGTCACCCTGCCCGCCACGGACTCACCCGACATGGACCCGATCGGGTGGGCGTACATGGTGACCGAGCAGCTTGGCGGAATCCCGCTCGGCCGCTCGTACAACGTGCTGTTGCCCCGGGCGCAGCCCGAGGTCGACCTCGCCGACATCGCCCCGACCGACCCGGCGAAGCCCAACTATGTTGGCGTACCGGGCCCGCAGGGCGAGCGCGGGCAGACCGGCCCCCCGGGGTCGCGGATCTACAGCGGCGCCGCCGCGCCCGCGGTCGGCCTCGGCGTCGACGGCGACCTCTACGTGCGCTACGAATCCTCGACGGTCCTCGGCGTCACCTCGACCACCGTCTCGACGTGGCAGCGCACTACCGGAGCATGGGCGCAGCTCGGCGGCGACATCCGCGGCGCAGCCTGGTACGTCAACACGGCGAGCACGCCGAGCACGGGCACCCGGCCGGGTGACTTGCTGCTGCGCACCGATACCGGCGACCTGTGGCAGCGCGGCGCGTCCGGGTGGGGTACGGCCGTGGGGAACCTGCGTGGCCCCGTCGGAGCGACCGGCGCGGCCAGCACCGTACCCGGACCGCAGGGCCCGAAGGGCGACACCGGCCCCGCCAGCACGGTACCCGGGCCACAGGGCCCGAAGGGTGACCCGGGCTCAGGCTCGGTATCCACGGTGAACGGGAGCGCCGGCCCCGACGTCGTGATCACCGTCGCCGGTAAGACGGGAACCGCAATCAGCCTCGTCGCCGCGGACGTTGGCGCGCAGCCCACGGGCACGGCGGTACTCCTCACCGGAGCGCAGACCATCGCGGGCGCCAAGGTTTTCAGCAGCGTCCCCTCGTCGAGCGTCGCGCCGACCGCCGACACTCACCTCGCCCGCAAGAGCTACGTAGACGCGTTGGGCGGGGGGTCCTGGCTTCCGACCGATCTCGGATTCAGCGGTTGGGCGTTCGACCCTGCCGTGTCCAACAGCGGGCAGAACCTGCTCGCCGGATACGTCTACCTGTGCGGGATCACCCTGCGCGTGCCCACCACCGTGACGAACGTGTGCTTCTACTCCTGCGGGTACGGGGGCGGGACACTGGCCGCGACCAGCTTCGCCGGCCTCTACAGCGCCGCCGGGGTCCGCGTCGGCGTGACGGCCGCGCTCTCGACGATCTTCACCGCGAACGAGGGCTCGACGGTGGTTTGTCCCTTGGCCTCGCCGTACTCGGCGCCCGCCGGTAACTACTGGGTCGCCATCGTCACCAACGGGCAGACCGCGAGCCCCTACAACGGGCCCGTACTCGCGCGCGGCGCCAACCTCGGCACGAGCCCCGCGGGCGCCGCCGCCATGCCGGGCGCCTTCCGCCGCGCGGCACGGCTCACCGCCACCGGGCAGACCAGCCTGCCCGCCAATTTCACCCCCGCCTCGGCCCTTACCTACGACGCCAACGCCATTTGGGCCGCAGTCAGCTAACCCCCAAGGAGACACCTTCGATGACCATCAGCGCCGCCACCCTCAAGACCGCGATCAGCAGCGACGAATCGAAGATCGCCCCGTACCTCGACGTCCAGTTCACCGACCGTGTCGGCGTTACCCCGTACGACGGCCTGACCGATGCCGAGCGCGAGAGCGTGCTCACCGCCGCACTGACCGCCGCGGTCGCCGCGCTGCCTGCCCGATTCGTGCACGTGGTCGGCGAGCTGATCACCGAGACCACGGCCGAGGTCGCCCGCCGGTAGACCCGCCCCGCTCCCTTTACCCGCAGCCCCCACCATGGGGGCTTTTTTCATGTCCGGAGGACCCTTGCAGTTCATCAGCCGCGCCCAGTGGGGCGCTCGACCGAGCCGGTACAAGCTCGCCTACATCGCCGACACCCGTGGGGTGAAGGTGCACTACGAGGGGACGTTCGTACCCCCGTCCCTCGCCGCCGCGGACGCGCACGGACAGTGCGCAGCGCGGGTCCGGTCGATACAGGCGAGCCACCTCGCGGACGACGACGAGGATTACAGCGACATCGCATACAACCTGCTCGTTTGCCCGCACGGCAGCGTGTTCGAGGGCCGCGGCGCGCACCGCAAGACCGGCGCCAACGGCACGGCGGCGCTCAACTCGCAGCACTACGCAGTGTGCGCGCTGCTCGGGTCCGCAGGTCTCACCGAGCCGACCGACGCACAGCTCGCCGGCCTGCGGGACGCAATCGACTACCTGCGTGCCGAGGGCGACGCCGGACCCGAGATCAAGGGACACCGTGACGGACACCCGACCGCGTGCCCCGGCGGCCCCCTGTACGCATGGGTGCAGCGCGGCGCCCCGCGCCCCGGTGGCGGGGGCGGCACCCCGGCGCAGCAGTTCGAACCGTTCCCCGGGGTCGCATGGTTCAAGCGGTCGCCCCGCTCGGCTGTCGTAACCGCCATGGGTCGGCGCCTCGTCGCCGAGGGCTGCTCGGCCTACCGCGAGGGCCCCGGCCCCCAGTGGACCGAGAGCGACAGGCAGAGCTACGCCCGGTGGCAGCGCCACCTCGGCTACTCCGGCGACGACGCCGACGGATGGCCGGGCCCGACCTCGTGGGCCGCGCTCAAGGTCCCCAAGGTCTGATCCCCCGCGCCCTTGGCCCGCCCGCAACCGCGGGCGGGCCGTCCCCACCCTGTGGATAAGGAATCCCCATGACTGACGCTTCCCGCCGCACCCTGCGCACCGTCGTGCAGACCGTGCTCGCCCTCGCCGCCGGACTCCCCCTGATCATCGACGCCGCGGGCATCCCGCAGGCCGCCGCCGGCGTCGGCCTGGCCCTCGCCGTCGCGGGCGGCGTAACCCGCGTCATGGCCCTGCCCGTGGTCGAGGCCCTGCTGCCCGCATGGCTGCGCGCCGCCCCCGACCGCGACGCCGAGCTGCTCGCCCTCGACCGGCAGGGGCGCCCGTGACCGACCCTTCCCCGTCCGACGTCGCCCTCGAACTGGAAAGGCTGCGCGGCGTCGTCGAGGCAGGGTTCGCCCGCATCGACGGTAGCCTCGCCCTGCTCGTGCAGCGGTCTGACCAGGTCGACCGGCAGCTCGCCGACCACGAGGCCCGACTCGACGCACTCGAAAAGTCCCGGTGGCCGCTCCCGAGCGTGCTCGCCCTCGTGGCCGTGATCGGCCTCGCCCTCACCCTCTGGCAGACCGCCGCCCACTGAACGCGACACGCCCCCGCCCCGGCCTCGTGGCCGGTGGCGGGGGCGCTCTTTTCGTTTGGCAGGCAAAAGCAGGGGGGCCCTCGACGGTGCACTCGTCGAGGGCCCCCTGCTCGGGAATCACCGTGCAGGCGATCTAGGCGACCGCGTGCACGGGATGTGCTCCCCTTCCACCGCCGCCCGCCCCCGCGTGGGAGGCACTATCCGGGCGGGCGGCGTGGTCTGTGCTGGATGGCCTCGCGTGTCGCCTACGCCCAACCGGCGACGCCTCGGCGTCCGGTGGCACATGCGCCTCGACGAGCACGAGTACGGGCTCTTTCCAGCAGTAGCAGCGGTACTTGCGTCCGGGGCGATCCGGCGCCGGCGTCACCGCGCGCCGAGCACTCGGCATCGAGGCCCACACCCATACGAGGACGAGCAGACCAAGGCTCACGGCGATCGAGATCCAACCGACGATCACAGGGGTGAACATCACTCGGCTACCTCGCTCACTGCACCGTGGTCACAGATGGACTTGCCGAACAGCTCGGCGAGTTCAAACAGCAGGCTGCGCGCGTCCGCCTCGGGCACCTCGCAGACCGGAATATTCCTGCCGTCGACAAGCCACAAGACGGGCTCGCCACTGACCGCCCCGGGGCGGAAGACAGCCCCGATGGGCCGTTCGATCTTCACGCCGCCCCCTCGTAGTCGATGCTGAATCCGAGCCGCTTCGTACCGGTGCCGTTGGTGCTGACGTCCCATCGGTCTGCAAGCCGCGACAGGAGGAGCAGACCGCGGCCGTGCTCTGCTCGCCACGGTGGCGCGGTGCGGGGCGGCCGGGGTAGCCACTCGGGGCGATCGTCGTTCACCCAAACAGTGACCCCGGTTGAGCCAAGGGAGACGTCTACGGTGATCAGGGCGGTACGCGTGTGCTGGTAGGCATTCGTGACCACCTCGGACACGCACACCCGAAGCTGCTCGGCAATGTCCTCGTGCCCGAAGGCAATCACCAGCACGGCCACTAGGTCGCGAAGAATCCTCGGCGTCGTCGCTGCACGGGGCGCAACGAACCTGTAGCTAACCCCCAGGTCGGGCGGGGGTGCAGGAGGTAAAGCGCTAGTTGTCATCTCGTCGTCTCCCAACGCGGTCGGGGCGCGTGTGGGCAACGGTCCGTGTCCCTGACCACCATCCCCGGGGCGCCCTCAACAGGCGTACAGGTGGCTGCACTTCGGACCGCCGCACGCAGTGAGGCGCCGCCTCGAAGCTAGGGCACAACATAGGGACGGCGCAACAGTGGGACGGCCGTCGCATCAAGACGGGTGGACCGCGACGCCGTCGGGACGGCACACTCATACGCGGAAGAGAGGGAGGGCAATGCCGCCGAGGAGCTACCCAACCGCCCGGCAGAAGAGGCTGGGCGCCGAGCTGCGCAAACTGCGCGAGCGCGCTGGCATGAACGGAGCCACCGCTGCCGCGTTCCTGGGCGGTGAACGCGCCCAGATCAGCCACATCGAATCCGGTCGATACGGCGTCAGTGACGAACGAGTTCGGCGTCTCGCAGCCCACTACGGAGCAACGGATCGCTACCTTATCGACGCTCTCGCGAGAATGGCAGAGGAGCGCTCGAAGGGGTGGTGGGATGACTACCGCGGCATACTCTCCCCGGGATTCTTGGACGTTGCCGAGCTAGAATTCTGGGCCTCATCCCTTGACATCATTCAGATGCTTCACATTCCTGGTCAGATCCAGACTGAAGCGTACGCAGGAGGGCTTATTCGTAGCGGTGTCTCCGACCTCGCGGCAAGCGAGGTGAGCACTCGCGTCGAGCACCGCATGCGACGCCGCATCATCTTTGATCGGCCCAACCCAACACCGTTCACGGCGTTCATTCACGAGGCAGCCCTGCGCATGCGGTACTGCGACGCCTCAACCATGAGGGAGCAGCTCGCATTTCTCTGCGAGGTCTCGGAGTGGCCGTCCGTGAAAATTCACGTCATTCCATTCGAGCGCCAGATCACCGGATCAGTCCATTCCATCCTCTACGCCGGAGCGACCATTCCGGCGCTCGACACAGTTCAGATCGACAGCGCTTTCGATAGCGGCTTTCTGGACGCCGAACCGCAACTCGCCCGGTACCGAGAGCTACTCGAATCAATCAAGTCGATCTCTCTCGGAACCGAGGCGTCGCGTAAATTCATTCACCGCATCGCTCAGGAAATGTGAGTCAAGGCGCATGACCGATCAAATCAACTGGCAGAAGAGTTCATTCTCGGGAGCCGACGACAATCAGAGCTGCGTCGAGCTGGCCCCTGTCGCCGGCGCGATCGCGATGCGGGAGAGCGACGACCCTGACGTGATCGTCACGACGTCCGTCGCGAAGCTTCGCGCGTTCATCCTCGGTGTGAAGGCAGGGGAGTTCGACCACCTGATCTGACGCGCCCAAGCGCCCGCGCCCCTCACCAACTTCGGTGAGGGGCGCTTGTCATATGCCGGTACAACTTTGGGACGGCGCACCATTGCTACGCCCGTCCCAATGGCGCTACCGTCGTCCCGATGTTGCATCGGTGACGGCCCGTAAGCCATCGGTGACGACACTCCCTTGCCGCGTGCCGGAAAGGGAGCGATGGACGCCCCACCGCCGCGGAGGAGGTAAGCCGTGTTCGCTCAACTCGCCACAGCTGAACAGCCCATGCTTGCTGCCACCCGCGAATATTGGTGCGAGGCCCTGCTGCACCACGCCGACGTGGATCGCTTGCCCGAACCGCGTTCGTTGAGCCTGCTGCCTGACCCGATGTCCGCAATGCGTCTGCTGCGCCTACAGCTACGACAGAACGCGCCCTTCGGCCTCGACATCGCCGAACTCGCCCGCGCCGCAGCGTGGTTGGAAGACGGATGGGTGCAAGCCCTTGGTGCGCTTGCGCGCAATGAGCCGTGCGGATTCCGGGTGAAGCTCCCTCAGGGCGAGTACCTGGAATGGGTCATACGCCCGGTGAAGGTGTACCCCGCCGCACCGACCGAGGCCCTAGCCCAACGCCCCATCACACGTAGGGAATTACGCCGTTGAGCACCACCCTGGCAACTGATCACCCGGCGTGGATGATGCCCCCGGGCCTAAACGGGGAAGCGCTGCGGGTCGTCGAGTACAAGGGAGTTCCCTGGCTCGCTCACTGGCAGGGCGCCGGCCTCGTGCTGCGCCCCCTCGGGACGGACGACGCCGAGGCGCCGACGATCAGCTACACCTCGGCGATTATGCTTCCCCGCGAACGTGAGCAGGACCGCCTCGCGCAGAGCCTCGCGCGGCTCGGCACGGTCGCCCGACTCACCACGCCAGATCTGTGGGACTCGATCACCGCGGCGATCTTCCATCACTTCGGCCGAGACAAGCAGGGCGCCGCGCTCTACCGCAGGTGGTGCGCAACGTTCGGGCGCTCTCACGACACGTTCGCCGGTCCCCTGGCCATGCCCCCCACGGCCGCTACGGTCCTGCACCTCAGCGATCAAGGGTTCGACGCGATCCGTCTCCGCTTCTACAAGCCGCTCTTGCGAGCAGCAGCTCGGGCCTACGTCGACAACGCCGACGAGTGGGCGACCCTCGAACCTGACCGCCTCTTCAAGGCCCTGTGCGAGGTACGCAGGCTCGGCGCGTGGACTGCCGCCGCGGCGGTCGCCGACTACACGGGCGACTTCTCCCTGTACCCCCACGCAGACCGCGCTCTGCGCACCCGCGCCCGCCGCGCACAGCCTGATCTCGACCTGCCCCAGGACGACGCCGCGTTCATCGCACTGTGGCGCTCATGGGCGCCCGACCGCGTCGAGCTGCACACCCTGACCCTGTTCACTCTCACGTGGGGGGCCCATGCCGGTACCTACTCATGAACTGATCGTCGCCCCGTTCCTCGATCAGTTCCTCGTCTTACGCCCGGGGGACGCGAGAGGCGTCAAGATCAAGGGGCACCACTACCTCGAACTGCGCCAGGCCGCCGAGGACAGCAGTCCCATTCCCACATGGCTGCACACCGCAGCGCGTAGGCAGTGGGGCCTCGACCTCGACGGAAAGCTGTCGAGCAGCGCCCTACTCGTACGCGACTACTCCCCACACGGGCACGGCCGCGCCTCGTACGAGGTCAACAACGGATGCAACTGGGCATGTGATCACTGCATCTACGGCGACAAGCGGCACGAGGGTCTGCCGTGGGAACCCCGGCAGAAGCTGCTGCACGTCCTGCGCGATGCCGGCGTGCTGTGGATCGAGCTTGGCGGCGGCGAGTGCACCATCGACCGCTACTTCCCTGAGACGTACGCGCTCGCCTACGACCTCGGCATGATGGTGGAGATCCTCACCAACGGCTCGACCCTGTTCCGGCCGCGCATGCTCGACCTGCTCACCACCCGTCGCCCGTACCGCGTCACTATGAGCGTCTACGGGGCCACCGAAGCAACGTTCGACGCGTTCACCGGGCGCCGCGGCGCGTTCAAGAAGTTCATGCGCGGACTGTCCGCCGCACGCGAGGCCGGCCTGCCTCTGTCCCTCAGTGTGGTCGTCACGCGTGACAATGCGCACGAGGCCCCCGCCATGCGCGCACTCGCCGCGCAGTACGCGCCCCGTGTCCGCGAGTACAGCCACATGTCGCCAGGCTTCGACGGCGGCGCCGAGCCTCTCGCGCTGCAAGCTCCCGAGTACCTGAACCCTCGCACCCCCTTCACCGGATGCGACGCCGGCCACACGTCCTTGAACGTGTCCCCCTTCGGCATGGCGAGCGTCTGCAAAATCTCCCGCGACCACACGATTCCGCTCCTGCGGGACGGGGTCGCGGGTCTGTCCCGGCTCGGAGGCTACGCCGACCAAGCACTACAGCGTCAGGGCGGTTGCACCGGGTGCAGCCTCCAAAAGAGCTGCACCACCTGCATGCCGCTCGTGAAGCTGCACCGCAAGGCCGACTCGCCCCTGAACCGCTACTGCCAACACGCCTGAAAGGAGGTGGACCCATGAGCATTGCTGTCGCCGTTCAGATCACGGCGCGTCCGGCCGTCGACGATGAGATCGAATTCGTCGCCGACCTCGACGCCGTCGCCGGCAACGAGGTGATGCGCGGCTGCGGGGAAGACAACCCGTACTAAGCCGCCACACCACCCCGGGGCCGTCCGCATCACGCGGGCGGCCCCGGCACCGTTCCAGCCCTACACTCCCGCCGTGGTGACCATGAGAATGCATTGGGAAGACCTACCGACCAGCACCCGCGCCGCCGTCGCCGCCCACACCGGGCCTATCTACGCGGCCACAACCGCGGACAGCGGGCAGAACAGCGAGATCGCCGCCACCCTCGACACCCGCGCGGGCCTCATCTTCGTCAAGGGGCTGCGCCGTGATCACCCTCGCGTGTGGACGCAGAAGCGCGAGGCCACGATCAACCCGCACGTGACCCCGCTCGCGCCACGCCTGCTCTGGACCGTCGAGGCCGACGAGTGGAACCTGCTCGGGTTCGAGCACCTCGACGGCCGCCCCGCCGACTACCGCCCCGGAGCGAACGACCTCCCCCTCGTCGCCGAGGCGATCATCACCCTTTCCACCGTGCGCGCGCCCGCCGACGTCGAGCTGAAAGAGATCGAGCAGCGGCTCGCGGACTACGTCGACGATCCCGACGACGTCGCGCTGCTCCGCGGCGACACGCTGCTGCATACCGACTGGACACCCGACAACGTCCTGATCGTGAACGACACCGCCCGCGTCATTGACTGGGCATGGCCCACCCGCGGCGCCGCATGGATCGACGCAGCCTGTTGGGTCGTGTGGCTCGTCGCCGCCGGCCATATGCCCGCAGACGCCGAGCTGTGGGCCGCCAAGACCCCCGCATGGGCCACTGCACCCGCCCGCGCGCTCGACGTCTTCGCCACGGCGCAGCAACGCCTATGGGCCAGCATCGCGGCCGGCGCGCCCGAGATCGCATGGAAACAAAACCTCGCCACAGCCGCGCAGCAGTGGGCCGACTACCGCCGCAACTGACAACGGACCGAGCGACCAGGCCGCCGACATGCCACCGCCCGCCAGCGCAGGATGCGCTCGGCGGGCGGAGTCATGTTCAGCGGCGGGCGCCGGTCAGGCGTCGAGCACCTGGCCCTCGCGTTTCACCACGGGCGGCTCGACCGACCAGGGGAAGTTGATCCATTCGTCGGTCTTCTTCCACACGTACTCGCATTTCACGAGGCTGTGCGACTTCTCGTAGATGACCGCGGACCGGACCTCGGCGACGTGCCCGAGGCAGAAGTCGTGCACGAGCTTGAGCGTCTTGCCGGTGTCGGCGACGTCGTCGGCGATCAGCACCTTTTTGTTGGTGAAGTCGATCGCCTCGGGCACAGGGGCCAACATAACGGGCATTTCAAGCGTCTGACCCACACCGGTGTAAAACTCAACATTCACGAGGTGAATGTTCTTGCAGTCGAGCGCGTACGCCAGACCGCCGGCCACGAACACGCCGCCGCGGGCGATGCTCAAGATGATGTCCGGCTCGTACCCGTCATCGGCGATCGTCTGCGCCAGCTCGCGCACCGCCCGACCAAATCCCTCGTAGTTCAGGTTCTCGCGTACGTCGCTCACGGTGTCTCCCGCAGCCCAGAAGCTGCCGTCGGTGGTAGTTCAGATACGAGCGGCCGACGGGCGGCCCAGGGTGCAGCGGCGGGCCGCGACGGGGCGACGAGTGGCCTTACGAGACACGCCCCCGTGCGCCCGACCGTGTGATTTACTCGGGACAACCAACGTGGTCCCGAGTTCGCTCCGGTGATCACTACACGAGGTCGTGCTCGGGACAACCAGCGTGGTCCCGACACCCGTGTAGAACTCGACGTTCACGAGGTGGATGTTCTTGCAGTCGAGCGCGTACGCCAGACCGCCGGCGACGAAGACGCCGCCGCGGGCGATGCTCAGGATGATGTCGGGCTCGTAGCCGTCGTCGGCGATGGTCTGCGCGAGCTCGCGGACGGCGCGCCCGAAGCCCTCGTAGTTCAGGTTCTCGCGTACTGCGTCACTCATGCGTCGTGCCTCACCTGGGTGCGGTGGAAGTTCTGGAAGGAGCGCGAGGCCGTCGGGCCGCGCTGTCCCTGGTACCGCGATCCGTACCGCTCGCTCCCGTACGGGAACTCGGCGGGCGAGCTGAGCCGGAACATGCACAGCTGCCCGATCTTCATCCCGGGCCACAGCTTGATCGGGAGGGTGGCGAGGTTCGACAGCTCGAGCGTGACGTGCCCCGAGAACCCGGGGTCGATGAACCCGGCGGTCGAATGCGTCACCAGCCCCAGGCGGCCCAGGCTGGACTTCCCCTCCAGCCTGGAGGCGATGTCCTCGGGCAGCGAGATGACCTCGTACGTCGAGGCGAGTACGAACTCCCCCGGGTGCAGGATGAAGGCCTCGTCGCCCTCCGGCTCGACCATCCGGGTCAGGTCGGGCTGCTCGACCGCCGGATCGATGTGGGCGTAGCGGTGGTTCTCGAACACCCGGAAGAAGCGGTCGAGACGTACATCGATGCTGGAGGGCTGCACCATCGATTCCTCGAACGGGTCGATGCGAACCCGTCCGCTGTCGATCTCGGCCCGGATGTCTTTGTCTGAGAGAAGCACGTCCCGAGGATACGCAGTGCGCGCGGGCGTCCCGCAATCGAGAGCGGGCGCCCGCGCGCCTGTCGGACTATCGCTTGACGGCCGCACCGACGGGCACGGCATGCCTCAGCCGCGCACACCGCGGGCACCGCAGCAGCCGCCCGGGCCCGATCCGGCCGGCACCGAGGTGCTGCAGCGGGAACGAAGCGGTACTGAAAACGTGCCCTTCGGCACAACGGACGACGGTGTTCTCCATCGAGTCCCTTTCCCCAACCTGCCGTACTGCGACGAATCGCCACATTAGGGGATGATCGCGACCTGCTCCAGCCGCCACTCCAGCGGTCCTCGAGCACCACTGCGCACCCGTACGGTACGCCCCAACTCCCGCCCCCACGACCCTCGGTGTACCCCACACACGACGACGACCCCGCGGCCGATTCACCGGGGGTCGATCATGGGGTAGAGTGTGCAACGCTACTGATCCAGGCAACTGGAACGTTATGCGGATGTAGTTTAATGGTAGAACATGAGCTTCCCAAGCTTATAGCGCGGGTTCGATTCCCGTCATCCGCTCTTGAACGAAGGCCCAGGTCAACGACCTGGGCCTTCGTCGTTGTCTAGACCTGTTAGGCCCTCCCGTGCCCTCCACGTGCCCCAACTGGCGGGAACGCCCTGCTCGGAGGGTCTTCCGCGCACCACTTGCACCACACGGGCGCCGCCGATCTCGGATCGCGAGACGCATTCTCGATGGCCTGCGTCACACCACTGCCCCTGCCGCGCGAATTCGCTTTCCCAAAGAGGCGGTTGGCCGGAAGGGTCCGGGGCAGACCCGCGACGGGACTACTTAGTCCTCTTTCCCCGCCAACACGCGATCGGCGGCGTAGTGCGGGCAGGTAGGGACATGCCACGTCACCGTCACCCAGCGCCGGTCGGCGGCGATGGTACGGGCCTGCCCAGTGGCCGGGCAGGCCGCGCAGTGCGGGCACACGACGGTTTCGAACTTCAGCTCAGCCATCACCCACGCCACCTTCCCCGCCAACGGTGCTCGCGACGAGAGTGCCACGCCTCCCGGCGGGACACGCTTCACACACCGGTCTCCACTGATGCGGACCGTCTCGCCAGGAGGTTCCCGCGAGTGCCGATGGATGAAGGCAGTGACCCTGAGCAGGACACTCCGGCAGAGCGGCCGGGCACGGATGGTCCTGCCGTTCACGTGTGGGCCACGGCCGGCCCACCATGCCTTCCCGCTGAGGCGGCCGCCACCGTCGAGGCCATCGTGCGGGCTGTGCACGATGGCGATGATGTTCGCATCCGGATCCTGCTGGCAGCCTTGGTCGACGTCGCCGACACCGAGGTTCTCCTCCACCTGCGAGAGCGGCTTCGCGAACGACCGCAGTGACGGTCAGAAGCTATGAACAGCCGTGTAGCAAGTGCGGGGCTGGTCGCGCCTCACTGCCGTGGGCGCCCCAGCGACCGCCATGGAGCACCTGCGAGCTGCTGATCCCTTCGAGAAGGCGCTGCGCACCCAGCCCGCAGGCTCGCGTCCCGATGGACTGCACGTCGCAACTGGCGGACACCCTTGCCCCCGAAACGCTGCACTCGGGGGGAATCAATATCTGTCCCCGCGGTCAGAGAGTTTAATGGACCCCGCAGGGAGAGTTTTTCCGCGCCGCACACGATGGAGATATTTCGCGCACACCAACCGCTGCGGCGTGCTAGTGTCGATCTCGGTTGCAGTTTTGGTACCCAAAAACTTCAAGTGCTCCAGTCGGCCTTCGCGCCACATTCGAGCACTTCATATTTCCGGGCAGTTTCCGGCGGGGCATCATCGCGGCGACACGGTGTCCGTACAGTGCGGACGCTGGTGTACTGCCCCAAAGGAGATATGACATGGCATCTGGCACCGTGAAGTGGTTCAACGCGGCAAAGGGCTTCGGCTTCATCGAGCAGGACGGTGGCGGCGACGACGTCTTCGCCCACTTCTCGAACATCGCCGCCCAGGGCTTCCGCGAGCTGCTGGAAGGCCAGAAGGTGAACTTCGACATCGCGCAGGGCCAGAAGGGCCCGACGGCCGAGAACATCGTTCCCGCCTGACGCTGACGCGCATTTCGTAGCTGGGGCCCGCATCCCTCGGGGTGCGGGCCCCAGCTGCACACATTTCCCGCAGTGGTGTCACCTGCGGGACGAAGCATTCAGGGTTACAGCCTCTTCGGAGCTTCAACCCCACTCGACTTTTCTGGATTTCGCGTCCACATGACGCCACCCCATCTCAGCGCCTGCGACCGGACAGAATCTCTGTAGTCCAGAGTCGCTTTTGCATTCCATTCGGCCCGTTCTTGCGATTCCCTGCGCTCCGTTTCCACTGCGGGAATTCCTTGATACGTGCCGTATCAAGGAAGGTTCCAAATGAACCGCACTCGTACGAACGACCGTTCCTCTCGCACCCGCGGCCGCACCGGCGGCCCCGCTTTCGGCGCTGCCGCCGGTTCGGGGCGGGGCAGCCGCTTCGGCTCGTCGGCCCCGAGCCGTTCCGGAGGTCCGAGCCGCTCCGGCGGCTACGGCCGCCGACCCGCCGCGGTACAGGGCGAGTTCGCCCTGCCGAAGACCATCACTCCCGCGCTGCCCGCCGTCGAGGCCTTCGCCGACCTGGCCATGCCGGCCGCGCTGTTGGCCGCTCTCGGCGCGCAGGGCGTGACCGTGCCCTTCCCGATCCAGGGCGCCACCCTGCCCAACACCCTTGCGGGCCGTGACGTGCTCGGCCGCGGGCGCACCGGCTCCGGCAAGACCCTGGCCTTCGGCCTCGCCCTGCTGGCCCGCACCGCCGGGCAGCGCGCCGAGCCCCGCCAGCCGCTCGCCCTGGTCCTCGTCCCCACCCGCGAGCTGGCCCAGCAGGTGACCGACGCGCTCACGCCGTACGCCCGCGCCGTGAAGCTGCGCCTGACCACCGTCGTCGGCGGCATGTCGATCGGCAAGCAGGCCGGAGCGCTGCGCGGAGGCACAGAGGTCGTCGTAGCCACGCCCGGCCGGTTGAAGGACCTCATCGACCGCGGCGACTGCCACCTGAACCAGGTCGCGATCACCGTCCTGGACGAAGCCGACCAGATGGCCGACATGGGCTTCATGCCGCAGGTCACCGCGCTGCTCGACCAGGTGCGCCCCGAGGGCCAGCGGATGCTGTTCTCCGCCACCCTGGACCGCAACGTCGATCTGCTGGTCCGTCGCTACCTGACCGACCCGGTCGTGCACTCGGTGGATCCCTCGGCCGGTGCGGTGACGACGATGGAGCACCACGTGCTGCACGTCCACGGCGCCGACAAGCACCGGACAACCACCGAGATCGCGGCGCGCGAGGGCCGGGTGATGATGTTCCTCGATACCAAGCACGCCGTCGACCGGCTGACCCAGGACCTGCTGAACAGTGGTGTCCGGGCCGCCGCCCTGCACGGCGGGAAGTCGCAGCCGCAGCGCACCCGCACCCTCGCCCAGTTCAAGACCGGACACGTCACCGTGCTGGTCGCCACCAACGTCGCCGCACGCGGCATCCACGTCGACAACCTCGACCTCGTCGTGAACGTGGACCCGCCGACCGACCCCAAGGACTACCTCCACCGCGGCGGCCGCACCGCCCGCGCGGGCGAGTCCGGCAGCGTCGTCACCCTGGTCACCCCCAACCAGCGCCGCGACATGACCCGCCTCATGCAGGCCGCCGGCATCACCCCGCAGACCACCCAGGTCCGCTCGGGCGAAGAGGCCCTGAGCCGGATCACCGGCGCCCAGGCCCCCTCCGGCATCCCCGTCGTCATCACCGCACCGGTCGTCGAACGCGCCAAGCGCAGCACGGCCTCCCGTGGCAGGCGACGGCCCGCTTCGACGGTCCGGCGTGTGAGCGGGCGGCAGTCCGCCTTCGATGCGGCGGCCTGAGAACCACGTGATCAGGAAACTGACCCATCTCTGCAGGAGGCACGTTTTGACGCTGGTCCAGATGCAGCCCCGCTCGGCGGACGCCAACCCTGTGCACCGGACGGTGGACGACGCGATGGAGGCGGCCGGTCCACAGGTCTGTGACGACATGACGGTCGAGGTGGCCCTGGCCGTCATGGCCGGCGCCCGCGCGGGTCATCTGCTCGTCTGCGACGAGGACGGCCTGTGCACCGGGCTGGTCACGCAGGCTCAGCTCACGGCCATCCGCGACAGCGCGGCGTACACCGACCAGGTCCGTCTCCGCGATGTTCTCGGCGACCGTGAGCCGTTCACCTCGCCCATGACCACGATGGCCGAAGCCGAACACGCGATGCGCTACCGCAGGCTCGATGCCCTGCCCGTCGTCGATGACCAAGGCAGCGCTCTGGGCGTCCTCGCCCTTGCCCGCTGAACCGCCTCACGACCGTCCCCTTCTTCTTCCTGTGAGGCAACATGCGCTGTGTCATCGCCCGTTTCCCGTTCGACCTGACCAAGAGCGGTGTCCTGGAGTCGATGAAGGGCGTCAAGCCCGAGCAGGTCACCGGCGAGTCCGTGATCATCGGCCGCCGTACCTACCCCGTCAAGCAGGTCGGTCAGGTCATCACCCGCCAGGACCGCCGTGACTTCAGCGCCGGTGAAGTCCTCCGGGCCATGACCCAGCTCGGGTTCACCTGCCGCGGCCTTCCCCGGGCCGCCGTGCCCACGCATGTCCTCAGCCCGCTCCAGCAGGCTTCCGCGATGCTCGGCATCCCGGTGACCGTCTGACGGGCAGGACCGGTGCGAGCCGACACCCGCACAGCGAAGAGGGCCCGACCGGCAAGCGCGCCGGTCGGGCCCTCCCGCGTACCCAGGGGTTTCCTACGCGACGCCGGGTCAGTGGTCGGAATAGCTGAAGTCGCCCATGGTCCAGGCGCTGATGTCCGCGATCGAGACGCGGTACATCCCACCCGTCTCCGGGATCCCCACCGTGCCCTGAAGGATGCGGGCCACATGGAAGTGCAGATGGGTGGGCGGCCCCTCCCGGGGTGTCGTGGCGGTGAAGATGGCGGCGAACTCGCCCAGGCGGGCCGAGTCCGTCAGGACCTCCGACACCCGCTGCCTCCACACGGCTTCGGGAGCCAGCCGACCGGTGATGACAGCGCCACCGGTGACAACGGTCAGGGACATCTGATTGCTCTGCCCGGACTCCACCAGGGTGGCGACGTCAACGAGCAGCTCGTCAGGCTTCGACATGAAAGCGGATTCTATTCACCGGCCGTCCCGCCTGCTCGGGCGGTCGCACTACCGGCTCTCAGCGCAGTGTGCGGTGATGCCGGCCGGAGCGTCGGATGTGCAAGACCAGGTACACCAGGGCGGCGACGAACACCACGATGCCGATGATCAGCAGGTCAGCGGCGGGTGGGCAGCCCTACCTGGACGGTGGCCATGGCCGGCTCGTCGGTGCTGGTGTCCACGTAGATGGCCTCCAGCGTGCCGATCTTATGGCCGCCGGCGTCGACGACGTCGTGGGTCCGCCACTCACGGACATCCGCGCTCTGGATCATCCCCGGCGTCCCTTCGCACGCCGGTGCACCCGATCCGGTGCCCTTCCAGCCTGCCCGCAAAGCCCGCCCACACCAGCCTGATCGCCCGCGGCTCCATCCCGGGCGGCCGGCCACGACGTCACCGACCGGTTTCCTTGTGCTCTCCGGCTCATCGCGCGCGGAGCCCCAGCGGCGCCGCTCCGAGCCGTGGCGGGTGTCCCGTGCCCGGTGTGGCCTCACTCCTTGCCCCGTTGCCGTTCGAGGTCGATTACCTCACCGTCGAACACGCGGAAATCTATGACGGCCGGAGTAGACATTGGGCGGTGGCGTGGTTATGGTTTCTCTCGTAGCCCAGAGAGACAGCAGGGCCCGGCAGAGACGAACTGCCGGGCAGCAGTACCCGCAGTTGCAGTGCGCAGGACGGTGCGGTGGTGGAGTTCCGAAGCCAGGGATGTTGCAGGACGGCGACGGGACTGACGACCGGACCGGGTGGCCCGCAGTGATCAGGGGCCGCCGTCAGAAGTACCGCAGTTGACGCAGTGGCAGTACCCGTAAGTGCAGTACCCAGCAGTGAAGTCAGTGAGCAGCACCTCGATGAAGGCGTCGGCTGCGGACGCGCGCACCGGGAAGTTCGGCAGTGGGGTTCTAAGCCAGAGCAGACGCACGATGGGCGACGGGGCTGGCTGCCGAAGAGTGGCGCTGGGTCAGGCCACCAGCAGTACGCAGTAGAGCGGTACCAGCAGTAGGCAATCGATAACCGAGGGAAGAACGGAGGAGCCGAGCGCCATCAGGATCGCCCGGGCGGCAATCTGAGCCCGGGTACCGCAGGACATCGATAGTGAGGTGGTCTCCGGTCAAGCAACCGCGATCCCCGCACTCCCGGCAGCGTGTCGGCCGGGTCGGCGGAAACACAGGGTCGGCGCAGTATCAGGGCCGACAGATGGTGTAGTAGTTCCTTCGGGGCCCTGGTGCCGTACGGCACCAGGGCCCCTCCATGCGTTCCATGAGAGAGGTTCAATGACAGCAGACGACTCGTTCGGCCGTCTCGACGACGACGACTACCCCGCCTACACCATGGGCCGGGCCGCCGAGATGCTCGGCACCACCCAGGGCTTCCTCCGCGCCATCGGCGAAGCCCGCCTCATCACCCCGCTTCGCTCCGAGGGCGGCCACCGCCGCTACTCCCGCTACCAGCTGCGCATCGCCGCCCGCGCGCGGGAACTCGTCGACCAGGGCACGCCCATCGAGGCCGCCTGCCGCATCATCATCCTCGAGGACCAGCTCGAAGAAGCCCAGCGCATCAACGCCGAATACCGCCGCGCCGCCGAATCATCCGCGCCGCCGTCCTCGGCCTGAGATGAGAGTGCCCGCCGGCATCGGCGGGCCGCACGCCCCCAGGGCGGCGTTCGCGCGACCGCCCCGCTTCGGTCGTCATCATCGGTCGTGCTGCAAGCCGGGTGGTGGGCGGAGTGCTATTCAGGCGCTGATGCTTCTGTGAGGTCCGCCCCGGCGTCAGCGCTGCGCGTGTCCTGATGGGTGCCGTGCCAGTCCAGACACATGACCGTGGCGTCGTCCTGAAGGCGGCCGCTGTGAGGTGCAGCACCGCTGCGACCAGGGCCCGGGAGGCCTCCCGGGGGTGGAGATCGCGTGTGTCCACGATCAGAGAGGGCAGGTCGAAGTCGGCGAGCAGCTGCGGGGCTACCTGGGCGAGGGCGGCGCGGATCGCCTCGGGCTGGGCGGGCGGCTGCGGGATGGCGGACGGCTGGGGCGCGGTGCACATGCGGCTTCGGTCCTCTCCTCCTGGTCAAGTTCGCGCGCACGGTAGGCGTTGGCAAGGGTGGTGACGTGCTGGCGGGACCAGCCGACGCGGCGGCCTGCCGCAGCTTTCTGCCCGTAGCGGTCGGCGGAGCCGATCCGGCCCACCGTGCGATTGAGGTGCGCCTGCGCCCGCGCAAGGGCCTGCTCGGCCCGGCGGACGGCCTTGAGGGCAGGAACGGGTACCGCCGGCGCCGATGAACAAGGGCCGCTGGGCAGCAGCCCGCCCATACCGCGGTCACCAGGACGGCCCGAGTGCACGACGTCAGCCCTGCGGGAGGCCGTGCCACAACGTGCCAGTAGGGGCGGTAAACAGCGGTCTCCACGGGGTTCGCCGGGACTAGCCGACACGACCTCTCGGTGGGCGTTCTCGCAGGTCAGGCGCTATACACACACCCAAGTGCCGGGTGATTCCCAAGCTTATAGCGCGGGTTCGATTCCCGTCATCCGCTCTTGCAAGAAGGCCCAGGTCAGCGACCTGGGCCTTCTTCGTTGTCTAGGCCCCTCCGACCCTGCAGTGCCCTCCGCGTGCCCCAACTCGCGGGAATGCCCTGCTCGGAGGGCCTCTGGTGCACCGCTTGCACCACATGAACGCGAAGCCGTCTCGAATTACGAGACGACTTCCCAGTGACCCGCGCCACAAGAGTAGGCACAACAGGCCCCCTCCGGGCATCGCCCGGAGGGGGCCTGTTGCATGCCGCTCATGGCCGATGGGTCTCCCACCAGCCGGTCAGCTCCGCCACGCGGGCGTCGAACCGGCGGTCGAGGAACGACATCGGGGCCGCCAGGGTCAGGCATTCACCGGTCACGAGGCAGACGCTCACGCGGCGCACCCCGGCGGTGCGGTGGATGTCGATGCCCGAGACGTTCGCCCAGGGGATGCGGCGCTCCCGTTGCCCGAAGGCCGTGAAGGTCACCAGGTATTCGGGGGTCAGCCGGGCCCCCCTGAGGCGCGGCAGGACCAGCGCGCCCACGGCACCCGCGCCGGCCGCGTACGCGCAGTCCCGAAGTTCGGCGGCCGTCATGGGGTCCGCGGTCCACCGCAGGCCCAGCTGGAGCAGGCCCGTCGCCAGGGCGATGCCCAGGACGACCGGGACTGCGACCTGTGCGGCGGTCAGCCGCAGTTCGACGGTTCCTTCCATGTGCCGCACCGCGGCATCACCTGCCTTTCCTTTGCTGGGGGTGGTGGGGCGTGGGGGCCCGACCGGGCCCCCACGCCCCACTCGGCTACCCCCTACAGTTGCGGTTTCCGGAGCTCACGTTGCCGGGCCGGGCCCAGCCCCAGACCCATCCGTAGCTGTAAGTGGCACCCATCTGCCAGGTGAAGCACCCGCCGCGTTCCGCCGCGGCGTTGATGTGGTGGACCGCCCACCAGGTGTAGGCCCAGGCGAGCGCGACGCACACGCCGATCGCCACGGGGTGGGTGAGGCGCTGGCACAGGTAGGCCTCGGCGATTGCCGCGCCGGCGGCGCCCAGGGTGCCGAGGTCCTCCTTGAGCATCTTGGTGTGGAATCGGGTGACGTAGAAGGTGCACGAGAACGTGTACCCCCACCATCTCCAGCTGGTTCCGCAGGTGCGGACGTACGCCATCCGGCCTGAGGGGTCGAACTGGTTGCCCGGGTCCTGGTTGGCGTAGTCGTACGCGGTGGCCGAACCGCCGTACACCGGGTCCGAGGTGAGGAAACGCCCGGTGGTCGGGCTGTACATGCGCACGCCCATCAGCATGGTGCCGGTCACCGTCTCGGAGGAGCGCTGCTGGCCGCCGAGCCATCCGTAGCGGGCGGACTGCTGTCCGGTGCGCGGGTTTCCGAACTCGTCGGCGTCCAGGGCCACCGGGGCCTTGGACGTGTCGAGCGGGAGCAGCATCGCGACGTCGCCGTGGATGTTGGTGAGCTGGAGGACCACGTCGCCGGTCTTGCCGGTGGTGGCCGCCAGCGCGCCGGTCGCGGAGGTGATGTGCCGGGTCACGGCGCCGGTGGTGATGTCCTCGGTGATCCAGCGCGGGCTGTCGCCGTCACCGCTGTAGTGGTTGACCTTGGACGCGGTCTGGGTCCAGTTGGAGCCGCTGCCGCTCTCGGTCGTCCACGAGCGGTAGCGCAGCGCGGAGTCCAGCTGCCAGGTCTGGCGCAGGGTGCCGGCCGTCTGCTGGTGGGCGAGGTCGTTCGCGTAGTACGCGTTGGTGCCGCCCGGGGCGGCGGTGGTGCGGCCGAGGTTGTCGTAGCCGTAACCGGCGTCGACGATCCGGTCCGCGCTGTCGTAGGTGAAGGTGGTGGAGGTGGCTCCGGTGGACGTGCAGTCAGCACCGGGGGCGGCGACGGCGCGGGTGAGCGAGGTGCGGTTGCTGCGGTTGTCGAAGGCGTACGTGCGCCGGGTGCAGACCGTGTCGGCGGTGTCGTCCACCGTCTTGAGGCGGCCGGCCGCGTCGTAGCCGTAGGACTGTCCGGACCAGCCCGCGTGGGTGGCGACCTGACCGTGCGCGGACTGGGCCACCGTGTCGGTGTAGACGGTCATGCCGTCGCTGTCCCGGGTGTAGGTGCGGGCGGTGGTGGCGCCGGTGGAGTCGGTGACGATGCCGAGGGTGTACCCGCCGGGCAGCTTCTCGGTGCTGACCAGGCCGTCCGCGTCGTACGTGATCGCGGAGGCGCCGGCGACGGAGTCGCTGGTCGCGGTGGCCATGCCGCGGGGGTCGGCCGTGGTGTCGTAGGTGAGTGTGGTGGTCGACGGCGCGTTGTCGGTGATCTTGACGGGACGGCCGAGCAGGTCGTACTCGGTCGTCGTGGTGCCGCCATCGGCGTCGCCGTACGAGATCTGGCGGCCCAGCTTGTCGTACGCCCTGGTGATCGTGCCCCCGGTCGGGGAGGTGGTCTTCACCGGGCGGCCGGTGGCCGTGTCGTACTCGGTGGTCGCCTCGGGGACGGCCTGGCCTATGCCCGCCGTGATCGTGACCTTGGTCGGGCGACCTGCCGCGTCATACGTGGTGGTGGTGGTCCGGGTGGTGCCGTTCGCGGTCTCGGTGCTCTTGGCCGGGGTGCCCCACCAGCTGTACTCGGTGGTGGTGGTCGCCAGCTGCGAGGGGTTGGTGCCGCCGCCGGTGATGGCGCCCGCCGGACCGGTGGTGCAGACCTGGTCGGCCCACTCCGGGCGGCCCTGGCAGGTGCCGGTGCCGGTGCCGGACCAGTAGGTGGTCACGCGGGTGGCGGCGTCGGTGCCGGTGGCGCCGGGCAGCAGCTTCTTGGTGACGCGGCCCTGGGCGTCGTACTCGGTCTTCTCGGTGATGGCCAGTCCGGCCGGGTCCTTGATCTGCTGGGTGGGCAGGCCCCTGGCCCAGTCGTAGACCGTCTGGGCGACGCGGGCCTCGCCCTGGACGGTCGGGTGCTCACGCACCTGGGCGCCCGTGGTGACCTTGGTGATCTGGTTCTTGACCTTGGCGGTGCCGTCGGTGGGGCGGCCCGCGTCGTACTCGTTGACCGTCCAGGAGCGGGCGGTGACGGAGGTGCCGGCGGGGACCAGGACGGTGGCGCCGTCCTTCAGGTCCGCCGTGAGGTCGATCCGGTGCAGCGGGCCGAACTCCTCGAGTTCGCGGATGCCGCTGCCGTCGTAGACCGAGGTGGCGGACAGCAGGTTGGCGCGCTCCTCGGACGCCAGCTGCGCGATGCCCAGCTCGGCCTGCTTGGCGCGGTCCGAGGCGGTCAGGCCGAGAGCCAGCGAGCGGTTGGCGGCGGTCAACTCGCGCACGGAGTTGCCGAACCGGTCGTACTCGCGGCTGGTGATGTGGCCGCCGGGGGCGGCCGTGTTCACCTCCTGGCCGGATACCCCGAGGTAGTGGATTCCGGCGCGGCCGTAGGAGGTTGCACTGAGGGCGTCGCCCGAGTTGGCGGCCGGGACGCTGTCGGGAGCGAAGACGGCGGTGGCGTCGGTGGGCGCCTCCACCTGCCCCCAGGTGCGGACGTCCGTGGCGCCCATCGCGTACGGGGCCTTCGCACCGGTCAGCGGCACTTCGTAGACGACCGAGATCTGGGCAGTGCCCTGCTCCACATCGGCGCTGCCCTGGGCGAGCCCGGAGCGGGACGCCTTCAGCAGCATGCCGTCACCGGCGGTGGCGGAGCTGCCTGCCTGGCCGTAGGTGAAGGTCCAGGGCAGCTCGCCGGCCGGGGTGAGCCCAGTGACGCGGCCCGCCGAGTCGTAGCCGTACTCGGTCTTCAGCGCGGGGCTGATCTGCGGGTTCCAGTACTGGCGCAGCCGGCCCGCGTCGTCGTAGAGGTAGTTCGCGACGGTCTTGGCGGTCGCGGTGGCCGCACCGGGCTCGGTGGACCACACCTTGATCTCCTTGACCTGGCCGGCGAAGTCGCCGAAGACCAGGGAGGTCGCGGTGGTGGTGTTGGCGTAGACGTACTCCAACACCCGGCAGCCCTTGGTGTTCGGCGCCGAGGTGCAGGTTCCGGCGCTCGCCGCCGAGGTGGGGGCGGCGATGCGCTTGGGGCGCGCGTACGTCTTGCCGTTGACGACGATGGTCTCGGAGAGCGTGGTCGTCGTGGAGTTGGTCAGGCCGTCCTGGACGATGCTGGAGACCTGCCAGGTGGCGACGGCTGGGTCGGTCTTGGTGAAGGTGGTGACCGTGCCCTGGTTGTTGGTGAGCGTGAAGGAGCCGGTGACGCTGCCGGTCAGCACCAGCTGCTCGGCGCCGGGCTCGGGGATCCAGCCGTTCTGCGCGGCGTTCGCGGTGAAGTGGATCGAGTCGCCGCCGGTGGTCACGACGTCCACGGCCGTGTCGGAGACCCGGCGGACGTAGGTGTAGTCGGACTCGACGCGCTCGGCGGTGGCTCCGGAGACCCATTCCTTGCCGAAGATGGCCGCCTGGCCCTCCTGCTCCGCGCCCTTGCCGGGAGTGCGGGAGGAGGCTGTGCGGGAGACCGACAGGCCCAGGGCGGAGACGTCGGTGCCGGAGAGCGTGTAGTCGCCGGTCAGCAGGTTGACCGTGCCGGGGCCGATCTCGTCCGAGTCGGCGCCTTCCGCGTTGCGGTCGATGACCGCGGTGAGCGGCTGTGTGCTGCCGGAGGCGCTGTTGGGGCCGGTGAAAACGGCCTTGATCTGGACGGTGCCGTCGGGGTTGACGGTGTCGGTGGCGTTCCATACCAGAGGGGCGTTCTTGCCACCGGTCAGCGGGACGGGCCAGGCGGTCAGCGGGGTGCCTGCGGAGGTGACGTGCCCGGCCGGAATCTGCACCCAGGGGTCGGCCTCGGAGCGGCGCCAGGAGAAGGACACCTGGTCGTACTTGGTGGCGTCGGCCTCGGCGACGAGCGGGAGCCGGCGTGCCGTGATCTCGCCGTCGCCGGGCTGGACGAAGCCGCCGGGGCTGGCGTGGAAGGTGTACTCGATCGGCTCGGACTTGTTGTCCGCCTTGTCGACCGTGCGAACCCGGAGGGTGTGCGTGCCGTCCTTGGGCGGGGCGACGGATATCGCCTTCGCGCCGCCGGCGCCGCCGGTGGCGACCTTGGTCCAGGTCACGCCGTCCAGGGACCATTCGAGCCAGTTGTGGTCGGCAGCGGGCGGCGTCACGTTGAACGTTCCGGCCTGTCCGGCGCCCTTGACCCAGGCGCTGGACGGGTAGTCCGTCGAGGTGATGCCGGTGGGGGCGGAGGGGGCGGTGGTGTCGACCGTGAAGGTCTTCCACTCCGACCAGCCCAGGTTGTAGTGGGCGCCGTCGTACGGGGACGTGCGGAACTTGTACGTCTTGCCGCTGGCCAGCACTCCGGCCGGGACGGTCACAGGGGCGACCTGCCCGGAGTTCACCCAGGGGGAGACGAGGTAGTTGCCGACCTGGGTGTCGGTGACCGAGTCTCGGATTTCGAAGGTGCCGTTGACCTTGTCGCCGTTGACGTCGGTGAAGGTGTCACGCAGCGTCGGGGTGACCGTGTTGACGGTGTAGGCGCCGCCGTAGGAGAAGTACGGCGGGCCGGCCTCCTGCTTGGTGCCGGTGCGGGGACGGTAGTTGTAGGTCACCGTCAGCTTCGGCACGTTCGACGCCGCGTTGGCGGAGTTCACGCGCTTCCACGGGGCGGACACCGACTCGTCGGTGGCGCGCAGACCCATGTTGCCCTTGGCCGCCTTCGCGGAGGCCCATTCCTGCACTAGCGTCGTAACGTCGGCGTTGATCCAGCCGTCGGGCGCGGAGGTGCAGGCGGGATTGCCCTTGGTCTCCGTGGAGGTCGCCTTCTTGGCCGTCCAGGCCGGCTGCGCCGTCCAGCGCGAGGACGTGGAGGCGGCCCCGGCGGACCACACCTCCCACGACTGCGCGGTGCAGGCGGTGTTGCCGGAGTGGAAGTTCCAGAGGCTCAGGTCGGCATCCATCACCAGCGCGTCGGAGATCGGCGCGGTGTTCCAGGAGATGAAGGAACGCGCGGTACGGAAGGTCCCGTCGCCGTTCTTCGTGCCCGGGTTGCCGAGGTCCAGCTCGGTGTCGGCCGACCAGTCGACCGTCTCGCCCTGCTGGACGTAGGTGTCGAAGACGCTCGAGAGCGCCGAGGTCGACGGGTCCACCGTGACCGGGTACTTCGTCGCGGGGTCGGCCAGGAACTTCGCGTCCGGCGTGACGACCAGGTCGATCGAGGAGCCCTTCTGGACCACCTTCAGGTCGACCCCGACCCGGCGGGTGTGCTCACCCGAGACCGGATCGACGGTGGCGTCCCACATCACGGGGGCCGGCATCACCGCGGTCTTCTCGTTCTTCTTGTCGGTGAACACCACGCTGCCGTCGGCCTGCTGCGTGACCTTCAGGCCCTTGGCCTTCAGCGGCAGGGTGTACGAGAAGCCCGCCACGGGCTTGGCCTTGACCTCCACGAACTGCTCGAAGCCGGTGCGGGTGGCTTCCACGACCACGTCCGCGCCGGGCACGGCGTCGGCGTACGTGGCCCGGGTGCCATCCAGCTTCGGCGCGGAAAGGCCACCCCGCCACTGAAGGGTGATCGCCTCGTCCCCGGAGCCGAGGGTCACCAGGTCGGTGGCCTTGGCGTCGGACTTGCCGGAGAGCCGGAGCCCACGGGGGTGCGCCTTGGAGGCGACGGAACCGTCCGACAGGGCCGTCAGGTCGACGTCGACATCACGCCACTCGCCGGACTCGGCGTCCTTGAACCGCACGGGCCCGGCGGCCAGCTCCGTCGTCAGCGAGCCGTCCTTGTTGACCCAGGTGGTCGAGGACTCGGTGCGCTCGGACAACGCCTCGACGCGCTTGCCGGAGAGCCGGGCCGCCACGCGGGCGGAGGGGATGTCGGCGGCGAAGGCCGGCGCGGGCCTGCTCGGCACCGGTGCACGGTCGACAGCCTGCGGGCGGACCGTGGCGAGCGCGGACTCAGCGCCGTAGAGGGACGTGGCGGCCATCAGGACCGCCAGGCCCACCGCGGTGACGCGGCGGGAGGGGGTACGGCCGGGTGGGCCGTACCGGTGTGACTGGGAAAGCAAGTTCCCCCCAAGAAATGAGCTTCAAGCAGGCGCTTGACCGCATGTGATCTACAGACGGCAAGGGGAATGTAATGTTCCGGCGCGGCTGAAAAGTATCCCTAATCGGCCAGAATCAGATCATGGCCGAGGCATCGTTGCGGGATCTTGATAAACCGATCGGTAGCGAGGTCGCGACACGGGCCGAGCGGAACCCGCCTCCGCCCGCCTTCCGACACGGACAAACCCGCCACACACACTTCAGGTGCCGTCAGCCCTGGAAGATCACTGAAATTCTGGGGTTCTGGCAACTGCCGCACCGACTTGAGGAGGTTCTCGCCCTTACATTTCTTCTCGCGCTTGAACGACGGCCGCAGCAACTCCGCGCTCCGGAAGGCCAGATCAGCCTCGAACTCCATGGATGCGAAGCCCTTGTCCGCGAACACGAGCAGCCCCGTCCGGTCCATGGCCAGGTGCGGCTCGCGGTCCAGCACCGCGGCCAGCACGTCCCGCCCGATGCAGAAACAAGGCGTCTGCTGCCCGGCTCCACCCCAGCGCACCTCGCAGAGCGTCGATGAGGAGATCCTCAGCAGAGCCAAGTCCATGTGTCGGCGGCCGTCGCTTAGGAGGAGGCCGGCCAGCAGGGCGCGATGTTCGAAATGACTGCTGCAACGTAGGTCATCAAGACTTCAAGAGTCGACCTCACCGTTGCCATGATGCAGGTACTGTCCACGGCTATGGGAGATGCCAAGCGCCGCTGCACTCAACTGGTATCAAAGTGGCGACCCAGCCGTGCTCGTGCAAGCAATCCACTGCGATGTCAGGTTCGTGGGCGAAGCCATGGCCGCCCTTGCCTCCGGACCTCGCACACACGAGCAGCTGCTCGCCCTGGCCAGTGAAGAATTCGACCTACGCTGGGACACCACGGCTCCTGTACGCGATCGGACGTCGTGGCTCGCAGTCACGGGGATGGTTGAACTCTTCGACCGCCAAATCCACCTGACGGAAGCAGGCCGCAGCGTGTTGGCAACCATCGCGCTGGGGAGGCCCGACTCCGACGGAACCGACACGGCCGTACAGCTCCCTCCCACTGCCAAAGCCGTCGCCCACCTCATCGAGCAGCTCGACGAGGACGCCCTCAGGGAGAGGGCAGATGGCGCGAATCTCTACGTCCCCGGAACCTCCGCAAACGGCGGCACGCTGGACGCACTTCAGGTGCTCACCGAGGCGGCCATACACTCGATCACTGACGCAGAATTCGTGCGGTTCGTGCAAGGAACCTTTCCCAAGGCCCAAACTGTAGCCACAGCACGTACCGCGAAAGACACTCTGAAGGCTCTCGGGCTTATTCAACGGACATCATCCGAGAGTTGGGCCGTCACGCCGGCTGCCCTTGCTTGGGTCGAGTCGGGCGAACCGCTGGACCTTGCGCGCACGGTTCATGCAGCGATTGGCTTCTTCGGCGAGGTGCTGGGCGAGCTGGACAAGCCGGGTCGGCCCACGACCGGCGCGCTTGCGGAACGCAGCGCGCGCTACCTCCCCAATCGTGGAAAGCCACTGCACCGGAGCGCGGTCAATACCCGCCTGAACTTGCTGGAGGCCTGTGGCCTCGTCACCCGGCTCTCGCAGACCGCTTACCGTACAACGGCTCTCGGTCGAGCGTTCAAGGAGTCGCTGCCCTGCTCCCTCGCGGACGACACCATATCTCGCACGCCAGCCGACGGCGACGCCGTGAACCAGCACGGCGCCAGTCCTTTTGACAACATTCAGCACTCCAACTCACCGGGATCGGACATCGCAGCGGAGTTGGAGAGTGCCGCGCGGGACAGTGCGAACCCCAAGCGTTTGGAAAAGGCCGCCGTCGTCGCGTTGGGCTACCTGGGCATGCCAGGCAAGCATGTGGGCGGCAACGGAGCAGTAGATGGTCACGTGAGATTCGGTGTTGGCGCGGACTCGCAGATCTTGGCCATCGAGGCGAAGACGTCGGCCACAGGTCGCGTTGTGGATCAGTCGTTGTTCGGGTTGGCGGAACACCGCGCGGAGATCGGGGCGCATGTGCATCTCCTCATCGGCCCGGGATTCGAACGTCGCATGCTCAAGGAAGCCAACGACGACCCCGCCATCGCCGTCATCAGCACCGGGCTACTGGCCGAGGTAGTCCGCCGCCAGGAACAGACGCCGCTCACCCTGACCCAACTGGCTCCCCTCGTCGATCCAGCCCTTCATGCAGCCCAGCGTGAAGATGCCATGCATGGGTACTGGGAGGCCCAGGAGATCCGTGGCCAGCTCGAATACGCGCTTGTCGACATCCTGAATGTAGAAGCAGAGGATCCGCTTGAGGAGGGTGGCTGGCTCGATCTCACCTCGGTCCGACGCGAGCTTCGGACCCGCGGGTACCGCGTCGGAGAAGAAGCCGTCGTGGAAACCCTTGAATTCTTGGCCTCTGCCCGGATCGGAGTGCTTCAACGCTCCGAGCAGCGCTACCGCTGTACTGCCAGTATCCACACAGCAGGGCAGCGTATCCGGGCTCTCGGGCACCAGTGGGTAGCAGCCGCAGTACTCCATCAGCGAATGCGCTCAGGAGACGAGGCCGCCCAGGCATAGTTGGCCTCCCGGTCAACATGCAGCTGGCCAAATTGGGCCCACGACTGCGTGTGCAGCGTCGGCACGGCGCCTAGGAACGATCGGTGCGTTGCCCGGAACGGTCCCGTCCTGACGTGCGAAAGACGCGTGCCCCAGCCGTGCCCTTCAGAGCGGTAAACAGCGGTCGAAAGCGGTACGGGCGGGTCCTCACGATAGGCCGTTCGTCGGCCTATCGACGCAGGTCAGACGCCATGTGAGCACCTTGCGCGTCACAGATTCCCAAGCTTATAGCGCGGGTTCGATTCCCGTCATCCGCTCTTGAACGAAGGCCCAGGTCACAGACCTGGGCCTTCTTCGTTGTCTAGACCGGTTCAGGAGTCCCGCACCACTTGCGCACCACTTGACCCCTGACCAGCCTGCTCTGCGGCCTTCTGCCGGGCGGCCCGCACCATCCCGTCCAGTCCGCCGGCGACATCCTTCTGACGCTCGTGGTCCGCGCATGCCCAACTTCATCCGCGCCCTGTGCCACTTGTGCGTACGCGCCTCGCGGATGGGGGCGGGGAGACATCTCTTGCTCGCCGCGATCATGGGTCCTCATCGCAGAGGCGCCTGCGCAGTGATCTTCACGGCCTGGACCGAGCGGAGCCGAGCGGGGCCTCGTTCCAGGTGGTGATGATGTCTTCCGCGACATCTCGGAGGAGTCCGAGGAATACGTCCACCAGTGGCGTGAGGGTGGTATCGGCCGGGACCACCGCATGGAGCCGACGATGCGGGCCCTGTTGGACCAGTGCGCGATGGACGGTGCCGGGAACCCCGGTCAGCGCCAGTCGGGAGACCAAGGCAACACCGACTCCGGTGCCGACGAGTGCTTGCGCCACGTCGTAGGACTCGGTCTGGAACCGCACTTGGGGACGGAAGCCCGCGGCGGTCGCGACCCTGTCGAACTGGTCGCGGGCGGGATGGCCGGCCCGAATGGCGACCCAGGACTCGTCGCGCAACTGTTCCAGGCGCAGGGCGGCGCCGGGGGACCGTCCTGAGACCAGTGGGTGATCGTCGGGGAGAACCACGACCATCGGATCCACCAGAAGCGGGTGCACCGAGACCTGCGGCGGCGGCGTGAACGGCGTGCCCCACGTGGCGATGACCGCCACATCCAGGCGCCCCGCGATGACCTCGTCCTCACCGCGCCCGGAGACCACGTCCACGACGGTCACGTCCGCGTCCGGGTGGCGGTGGCGCAGAGCCGTCAGGGCCGGTGGCAACAGATGCAGGGCGGCCGCCTGGAACGTACCGATACGCAGGCGCCGCGACAGGTGCCCCAGCAAGGCGGACAGTCCCGCCGCGGCCTTGTCGGTCTCTTCCTCGACCACCTGTCCGTGGGCGGCCAGCAGAGCGCCGGCCTCGGTGAGTACGGCTCCCCGCGGGCCGCGAATGACCAGTGGCGCCTTCCAGTCGCGCTCCGCCCGGAGCAGCTGCCCAGTCACTGCGGCCGGAGTGAGCCCCAGGACGTGAGCCGTTGCCGTGAGGGAGCCGTGCCGCTCGATCAACGCGATAAGCCTCAGCTGTCCAGGATCCACGGGCATTCATAAATCTTAATACCAGGCGCCAGATCACTAACTTCTCCGATGGTCAGCCACCGGGCAGCCTGAGGCGCGACACAGTGACCTGCGATCTGGAAGGCATCGAGGTGCCCACCCGTCTGCCCGTATTCCTCATCACGACCTGGCTGTTGGCGATGCTGCCCGGTGCCAGTCTTGCGCTCATGACCCGGCAGACCCTGGAGGGCGGCCTTCGCACGGCCCGGGCCACCATCGCCGGCAACGCGACCGGACTGCTGATCTGGTCCACCGCCGCCTCGGCCGGGCTATCGGCCGTTCTCCTGGCCGATCCCACCGCGTACGCCGTTGTGCGCATCGTCGGCGGCATCGTGTTGATCGCCCTCGGGGTGAACACGCTGAGAGCCTCACGAGGGACCGCTTCTCCCCATCCGGCCCCCGGAGGTGGGCACAGGAGCGGCTTCTGGGGCGCGTACACCATGGGCCTCGGCACCAATTTGGGCAATCCCAAGGCGGGCGTCTTCGCCATCTCCGTACTGCCCCAGTTCGTCACGGCTCAGGGCCCGGTACTCCTGTCGAGCTTCGGCCTGGGAGTGGTGTGGGCGCTCGTCACCGCCTGCTGGTATCTGCTGTTCACCTGGGCCGTCAGCCGGGGGCGCGACCTGGTGTCCAGGCCGGTGGTCGACCGAGGGCTGAGGGTTGCCACAGGGGTCGTGCTGCTTCTGCTCGGCGTGACCGTGGCCGCCGGCGTCTGACCCACGGCCACTTGGCCCCCTGCCCCATCCGTGCCCCCTCCGGACGGCCTTCTTCGTTGTCCTCGGGGCGCGTTCCGGCAGCGAACGTCTGCGGCGCGGGGTGTCGCGTTGCCCTGGCCCGACGGCGATGGCGAGACTTGATCGCCGGTGACCTCCGGCACCGTGCACGGCCATCTCACGAGCCGCTCGGTGGAACGTTCCTCGGCGACGGCCTTGCGCGCGTACCTGGATTCCTGGGCGCGCGTCACTTCCACGAGCGGGTGAAGGACAACCCGGCCCCGGTCCTCCTCCTCGCCGGTGCGAACGACCCGGGACTCGGCCCGCGCCGCCGACGAGGCCGCCGTGACCTGCGCGGAGCTGCTGCCGTACGAGACCCGCATGGCAGTGGACGCGGTCTACGTGACCGCGGGGATCCAGCGCCGGCGCGGCGACCTGGCGGCTGCCGAGGCCTCGTACACCCGGGCCCACACACTGGGCCGCGACCCGCAGCCGAGGCTGTCCGGCGCCGGATCGGGAGGCTCCCGGACCAGCCGGCTAGCTGGGGCCGCCCACGGGGACGGGCTCCGGAAGACCGGCCGACCGGCGGTTCAGGGCCGCGGTGGTCGGGCCGGCCAGCAGGGTGGCCAGGCAGAACAGCACGGCGAGCGCCGCCCAACCGAGCAGCCCGGTGGCGATCACCACCGAGGTGATCAGCGCGGGCCCCACGATCTCCTGCCCGGTGGTGCCGAGGCTGAAGACGGCAAGGTAGATCCCGCGCCGCGGCTCCGGCGCGTACTCGTAGGAAAGCTCCCAGCCTCCGGCCGACTGCCACAGCTCACCGAGCGTCATCAGCACACCGGCCGCGGCGACCAGGGCGAACGCGGCGGGCAGCGCGCGATCCGCGGCGAGGCCGAGGCACAGGCAGCACGCGGCGAGCGCCAACCCGCCCAGCCGCAGCGCCCGGAGCGCTCCGCCGGGCCGCTCCACCCCCTTGGCGAACGGCACTTGGAGGAGCACGACGAGCACCGTGTTGGCCAGCACCACGAGCGGGACGTACTCGCCGGGTACGGCGGTCGCCTGCACCACCCAGAGCGGGATACCGATCGACAGGATCGTCATGTGCAGCGTGAGCACGCCATTGACCGCCGTGAGCGCGATGTACCGCCAGTCCCGGAACCCCCGGATGCCGGCCAACGGGCCCTCCGCCCGCTGCCGGGCAGCCGAGCGCGGCACGTCGATCCGGCCGAGCAGCGTCGCGGAGAACACGAACGCCGCGGCGTTGCCAAGGACGATCATCCGGTAGCACCAGACACCGCCCCCGGCCAGCAGCGGCACCGCGAGCAGCGAGCCCAGCGAGAAGCCGACGTTGCGGACGGTACGGATCACCGCCACCGTCCTGGTCCGGTCCGTGTCGCCCGTGACGGCGGCCACCACCGCCTGGCTCACCGGGGAGGTCGCGGCCTCGGCCATCGCCAGGCAGGAGGCGACCACGGTGAAGGCGACCGGCCCGTCGACGAAGGCCAGCACGACGAACCAGGCGGCCCGCCACAGCTGCAGGCCGATGAGCGTGCGGTGCACGCCGATCCGATCCCCCAGCGCCCCGATCGGCACCGTGGTGAGGAAGCCGACGGCCGCCGCGACGGCCAGCCCGACCCCCACCTGCTCGCTGCTCAACCCGACCGACCGGACGAAGAAGACGGCGGACCCGGCGAGGAAGAGCCCCGTGCCCGTCGCGCTGATCAGCGAGGTCAGGGCGAAGGTGCGCCCGGCCGCGGTGGCCGGGACGTAGTCGCGCAGCGAGAGGCCCATCACCGGGCCCCGCCGGCGCCGGTACGGATGGCCACCCGCCCGGCCGCGTGCGCGGCGTTCGCCGCGGCCTCGGCGCCGTCGCGGCCGGTGGCGACGACGAAGCCGGCGCGCTCCCAGGAGCTGGTGGCGGCCCGGGTGGTGGTGCCGGGGACGGCCGAGACGTGCAGCGTGTGCACCCCGGGGGCGGTCCGGGCCTCCTCCTCCCCGTCGACCGAGGTCACGGTGCCGGCCGGGGCGGAGAGGAAGCGGATCGCGGCACCGGCCGTGGCCGGCCGGGGAGCGGGTGCCCCACGGCCCTCCAGCACGGCCAACAGCCCGCCGAGGATGCTTCCGCCGTACGCCAGGTCGATCAGGGTGTCGATGCTGTCGCCGGGCAGCCGTCCGGCGCACTCGACCAGGTGCGGCCGGCCCTGGTGGAGGATCCACTCCGCGTGCAGCACACCCGAGCGGAAACCCGTGGCCCGTACCAGCGCGGCCATCGCGGATTCGAGCGCCGCGACGGTACCGGCGGGCAGCCCGGCAGGGACGACGTGGCCGGTCTCGACAGGGTGGCGGGAGTCCTGCACGCTCTTCGCGGTGACGTTCACGAACCCGGGCCGCCCGTCCACGACCAGCAGCTCCACACTCACCTCGGGACCGTGCAGCCGCTCCTCGACCAGGTAGCGGGCGGCGCCCGAGTAGCCGACCCGCAGCTTCGGCTCGTCCGCGGCCGTCGTCCCGGCCCACGCTTCGTGGATGTCGTCCGCCGGCCCCAGCAGCTGGACCCCGAGGCTGGCCTGACGGTTGGCCGGCTTCAGCACGCACGAGCCGCCGTGCCGGGCGCGGAAGCGCTGCACGTCGTCCGGCCCCTCGGCCGGCGCCCAGTCCGGCTGGTCGACGCCGCCGGGGCCCGCGGTACCGCGCAGCAGCGCCTTGTCGCGCATGACTCGGGCCGCTGCCGTTCCGGCGCCCGGGACGTCCCAGGCCTCGGCGAGGGCGGCGGCGCCGACGACGCCGTACTCGACCGCCGGGATCACGGCCCGCAGCGCGGGCGGGCGGGGGACGGCCGCGACGAGCCGCTCGGGCCGCTCCTCGTCCTGCGTCGGCGCCGGCCGCAGCTCCGCCACGCAGCCGTAGCGGGCGGCCAGCTCACCGGCGTTGCGTGCGGCGATCACAGCCGGTTCCTCCAGCACCAGCACGGACCGGGCCGGGAGCAGCCGGTCGAGATCGGCCAGCAGTCCGGCGCTGAAGCCGACCAGGACATGGGTCACGGCGGGCGTGGCTTCCGGCACCGCTTGCGGCATGGCGTCCGGCATCGGTTCCGGTGTTGCTGCTGGCATGGCTTCCTCACGGGTCGGGGGGGTGCTCGGGACCGGCGGGCGACCCGCCGGAGCGGGCTGCGGCACGGCGGGCAGTCGCGGCGCGGCCTCCTCCGGCGGCGCCGCGGTGGCCCGGCCGACGCGCAGGAGTTCCCGGCAGAGGGCGTTCGTGGGGCCCATCAGCGCCACCGCGCGGGCGTCGCGCAGCAACCGGTTGATCGGACTGCTGCGCCGGTAGCCCGAGCCGCCGAGCAGCCGCTGGACCTCCTGGCAGACGTCCTCGGCGATGCTGGTCGCGGCCAGTTTGCTGTGCAGGGTGGTGGCTCCGGCCGCCCCGCTGTCCCGGCGGCCGGCTCGCTCCACGACCGCGCGGACCGTCTCGACCTGCGTGGCGAGGCCGACCAGGCGGTGGGTGGTGTCGCCGTGTTCCAGCAGTCCGCGGGCCGTGGCGTGGGCCGTCGCCAGCTCCTGGGCGGCCGCGGCGATGCCGGCCGAGACCGCGCCGAGCGTGGCGCCGGACTCGCGGACTCCGGCGATGATCCGCGCGGCGCCGCCGACCGGGCCGAGCACGGCCGTCCCGGGAACGGCGCAGTCGCGCAGCTCCAGGAATCCGGTCGCCGAGCCGCGCATCCCCTCCAGGTCGAGGGCGGGGCCGGGGCGCAGCCCGGGGTTCGCCGCCTCGACCAGGAAGAACGTCTGGCCGTCACCGCCGTAGAAGCCCCCGGCCCCGTCGGCGCCACCGGACGGACCGGCGCTCCGGGCGAGCACGAGGTAGAGGTCGGCGACGCCCGCACCGGTGACGAAGGCCTTCGTGCCGTCCAGCACCCAGCCGTCGCCGCGGCGGTCCGCGGTGGTGGCGACGTTGCGCTTGTCCGCGCCCGCGCCCTCCTCGCTCCACGCCGAGGCGACCAGCCACTCGCCGCTCGCCAGCCGTGGCAGGACGGCCGCCTGCTGCTCCGGGCTGCCCCACTCGACGATCCTGGCGGTCACGGCGTAGTGCTGGAACAGCACGATCGCGACCGACGGGTCCACCGCGGCCACCCGCTCCACCAGCCGGTTGGTGACCAGTGCGTCACCGCCCCGGCCGCCGTGCGCGATCGGCACGCCCGCCGCCAGGATCCCGGAGGCGCGCAGCTCCGCCAGGGCCTCGGCCACCGGCGCACCGGTGGCGTCGGCCTCGGCCGAGGTGCGGCGCAGGACCTCGCGGAGCCGGTCGAGCCCGTCGTCGGCACCGGTCACAGGGAGGCTGGCAGCCATGCGGGAGACTCCTCTCGTTCACGTCCTCCGCCCAGGCGGAGGGTCAGATCGCCGAGCTGGTAGGCGCGTTTGCGGCCCACACTGACCCAGTGCAGGTTGGCCTCGCCGGCGTCGTCCGCGGTCACCAGGCTGGTCACGCTGGTCGTGCCGCCGGGGGTGTCGACCTCGACCCGGCCCTGGTCGCAGCCGGCCGCCCGGGCGAGGCGGTACGGCACGGACCCCTCGACCGACACCGCGGCGCCGAGGCAGGTCGTCCCGGTCAGCGCGAGCGTCGGGTGCCAGCTGGGGACGGAGATGGCCCGGACGGCCAGCCGGCCGGGGTGGTAGGCGCCGACCAGTGCGATCTTGGGGAAAGTGCCGTCGACCGGCCACCCCAGCAGTTCGGCAGCGCTGTTGCGGATCGCCGCCATCCGGGCGAACACCTCGTCACCCGCGCCGAACAGCTGCTCCTGGCTGGTGAGCCCGAGGCTGCGCGCGTCGACGAAGACATAGGGGTTGCCCATCGAGACCAGCGAGGACTCGTACGAACGCGGGCCCACCGCCAGGGTGTCGGTGGCGTTCCCGGTGAGCAGGAGCCGGGCCAGCGGGGTCTGCGGGGACTGCACGAAGTGCACGGTGAAGCTGCCGCTCCCCGCCTCGTCCGGCTCGCAGACCACGTGGTCGCCGTTGTTGAGCACCCGCACCCGGACCCGCCCGCCCGGGACGAGCGAGACGGTCCGACCGGCCTCGGCCACCACCGCGGCGAGGATCGAGTGGCCGCAGCTGCCGCGGAACTCGAACCGGTCGTCGCCGCCCGGCAGGCACTGGACGAAGCGGTAGTCCAAGTCGAACATCGGGTGCCGGGACGGTGCGACCAGCGCGAGCTTCAACACGTGTGCGGCGTCGACCTCGCGCAACTGCCGCCGGATGACGGCTAGTTCGGCGCGAAGCTCGTGCTCGTCCCCGGACAGCCGGGTCCGGTCGAGCACCAGGGTGGGGCAGGGCGCGCCCTCGGCCAGGGCGAACCGGGCGATCATCTCGGCCCCCCGGTACAGGGAGCCGCGGCCTTGCTGTCGCAGAACTGGTCCAGCCAGAGCTCGTGGACGAGCAGCGCCCATATGGCCAGCGCCGCGCGGGCCGAGGGGTGCTCGGCCTGACGGTGCAGCAGGTCGTCCACCCGCACCGGGTCGAGCAGGCCGTGGCGGGCGAGCCGGTCCTTGGCGAGCAGGTCCCGGGCGAAGGCCATCAGCGGCTGCCCCGGGGCGAGCATCGCGGTGATCGGCAGCGTAAACGGCTGCTTCGGCCGGTCGAGCACCGACGCCGGCAGCCGGCCCGCCGCCGCGGCGTACAGGACGCGCTTGCCCCGGTCGCCGGCCACCTTGTAGGACCCGGGCAGCGCCCGGGCGAGGTCGACCACGGACGGCTGGCAGAACGGCAGCCGGACCTCGACGGAGGCGGACATGCTCAGGTGGTCCACGCGGCGCAGGTGGTACGCGGGCATCCGGGACCCCACCTCGAAGGCGGTGATCGCCGCGAGCCGGTCGCCGCCGGCCCCGGAGGCGGCGTCGGCCTCGCGCAGCAGGGCGGCGATGTGATCGGCGTCGGAGCCGCTGCGGCGGATCAGGTCGCGGTAGTCGTCGGAGTAGAGCTCCTCGCGCATCGCGCGCGGGACCGCCGCCAGCTCCTCGACGTAGCCGGTGACCCAGTCCCCGCCGGGGGGCACCCGCAGCGCGGCCCTGATCCGGTCGTAGCCGCCGAACAGCTCGTCCGCGGCGTCCCCGGTCAGCGCGACCCGGTAGCCCGCCGCCCGGACCGCGTCAAAGAGCGCGTACGTGCTCAGCGTGATCGGGTCGGCATTGGGCTGGCCGAGGTGCCAGACGACCTCGGGCAGCAGCTCGGGGAAAGTCCGCGGGTCGATCTCCACCTGGTGGTAGGTCGCGCCGCAGCCCTCGGCCACCTCGCGGGCGAACGCCCGCTCGTCGGCCGGCCAGGTGCCCCGGTAGGCGATGTTGAAGGCGTGCAGGTCGGCGACCCGCTCGGCCGCGAGCACCGTCACCAGGCTGGAGTCGAGCCCGCCGCTGGTAATCGCGGCCACCGGCACGTCGGCGACGCTGAGCCTCGCCACCTCGCGCCGGAGCAGCTCGCGGGTCCGCTCGGCGGCCTCCGCCTCGGTCAGCCCGGGGTCCGTGACCGGCGCGCTCTCCCGGCGGAACACGCGCAGCCCGCGCGAGCGGGACACCACGGCGGTGGCGGCCGGCGGCAGCACCCGGACGCCCTGGAACATGGTCTGCTCGCCGAACGGCGTCTTGGTGGCCAGGTAGGCGTCCAGCCCGTACTCCCAGGGCACCGCGCCGACCGTGCCGAAAGCGAGCAGCGCCGGGATCTCGGAGGCGAAGCAGAGCCGGGCGCGCGCCGCGTCCCAGTGGTAGTAGAGCGGCTTCATGCCGACGCCGTCGGTGGCGAGGACCAGGGTCGGCTCCGCGCGGGTGTCCATCACCGCGATCGCGTACATGCCGTCGAGGTGCTCGGTGAAGTCCAGGCCGTACTCCAGGTACAGCGCCGGGATCACCGCGCCGTCGCAGCGGTCCCGGAAGGCGTGCCCGCGGGCGGCCAGGTCGCGCCGGAGCTCGTCGTGGTTGTAGATCTCGCCGTTGAAGACGACGGTGATCGAGTCGCCCAGGCGGTACGGCTGGTCACCGCCGCCCGGGTCGGTGATCGCGAGCCGGTTGCTGCCGAGCGCCCAGCCCGGGCCGTACGCGTTGGACTGCGCGTCGGGTCCGCCGTGGCGCTGGACCGCCGCGACGGTGCGGAGGTCGTGCGGCGTCATGCCCGCGTTGAAGTGACCGTGGATGCGGCACATCGGCTCACACCACCCCGGGAGCGGGGACGGACTCGACCACGGCCGAGTACGTCGCGGCGATGCCGGCGACGCGCTGCGCGACCTCGTCCTCGCTGCGCACGGCGAGGAACACGATGCCGTTGGCCGCGGAGGAGTACAGCCGGTAGCCGACGACGTCTCCGGCCTGGTGCAGCATCCGCACCTTCAGCACGTCGGGCAGCTTCTCCAGCACCTCGGCCGGGGTCTGCTCGACGATCCGGCCCTGCCGGATGGGCAGGTCGACGTTGACCACGATCCGCTCGTCCGGGCTCGGGTCCAGAGTGGGCTCCTGGCCGAGCGCGGTCTCCAGGAAGGCTTGCCAGAGGTCCACGCCGTGGCCGAGCCGGACGGCCTCGACGATCCCTCCGCCGCCGGGCCGGCAGGTGATCTCGCCGACCAGGAAGCCCTCGTCGGTCTTGAACAGCTCCAGGTGGGTCACGCCGGAGCGCATCCCGAGCGCCTTCACCACGCGGCGGTGCAGGTCCTCGACGACGGCCCGGTCCGGGTCGTCGGGCGACAGGAAGTACGAGCCGGTGAACTCGTCGAAGCGGCCGAGCAGCGGCATGAAGTACCGGGACGCGGCGAGGAAGCGGACCTCGCCGTCGTGGACCACACCGTCGCAGTGGTACTCGCCGGACATCCCGACGAACTTCTCGACCAGCAGCGGGCAGCGGGCCTCCCGCAGCCGCTCGGCCTCCTCCCCGGCTGCGAACAGCTCGAACTCCTCAGGGGAGCCGAGCGCGAACACGCTCATGCAGCCCGTGCCGAAGGCCGCCTTGAGGACGACGGGCCAGCCGAGCTCCTCGGCCCGCTCCGGGAGGTCCTCCAGCCGGTACAGCGGACCGAACGGCGCGGTGGGCAGTCCGGCCGCCGCGAGCCGCTGCTTCATGACGAGCTTGTTGGCGAAGGAGTTGGCGGCCTCGTAGCCCAGGCCCGGCAGGCCGAGGTAGGAGCGGAGGAAACCGGCCGTCGCGATGCCGTGCTCGGCGGGCGAGACCACCGCGTCCACCGGCCCGGCGGCCAGCACGTCGAGGGCCGCGTTCTTCACCGCGAGCAGGTCGTCGATGCTGGGGACGGTGCGCACCTCGACCCGCTCGTCGTACCAGTCGACGAAGGCCGGCTCGGTGATGACGGTGACCCGGCCGAACAGGTCGCTGTGTAGGACCTCGGGAAGGATCGGCTTCCGGGAGTTGACGATCAGTACGTTCTTGACGTTCTTGCGCATGCGGATGCGTTCTGTCTTCCGTCTGGTTGGTCTTCGGTGATGATCCGGACGCCGGCGAGTACCTGCCGGCACCGGGCGAGGGCGCTCTCGGCATCGGGCCCGGAGGCCAGCACGTGGGCGGCCCGGTCGTCCGAACCGGCCACCGGCGTGACGAGGTCGCCCACCGCGACGTCGACCTCGATCTCCACGTCGGGGCCCGGGTCGGCCGGCAATTCGACGGCGCGGACCACTCCGGGGGGCGGGGTGTGGAACACGATCGCGGCTGCGCCGTTCGGCTCGACCGCCTCGGGGGCCGGGGCGAGCCCCAGCGGCACGGCCACGGCGAGCCTGGCCAGGTCGGCCCCGTAGACCCGGTCCACCAGGACCCGGATCTTGTCGCCGCCGAACCGGGGGTGCGACTCGACGATGCGCGGACCGGTCTGCGTCATCTTGATCTCGGTGTGCGAGGGCCCCTCGCACAGGCCTACCAGGTCGAGGAAGGCCGGCACCAAGGCCTTCACCTCGGCCAGCAGGGACTCGGGGAGCCGGCTCGGGACGAGGTGCCCGGTCTCCACGAAGTTGTCCTGAACGGTCTTGTCGGTGACCGCGAGGACGGTGTGCCGACCGTGCCGGCTGAACGCCTCGACGCTGATCTCCGGGCCGGTGAGGAACTCCTCGGCGAGCGCCTGCCGGTGACCGGCCGCCGCCAGCCGTTCCCAGACCGCCGCGGCGGCCCCCGGCTCGTCGACCCGATGGACACCGAGGCTGCCGGTCCCGTCGACTGGCTTCACCACGGCCGGGCCGTACCGGCGGACGAAGGCCGCGATCCCGGCCGCGTCGCGCACCACCCGGGCGGTCACCGGGCTGAGCCCGGCGTCGTCGAGTGCGGCCCGCATCAGGGACTTGTCACCGAGCATCCGGACGCAGGAGACCGGGTTGCCGGGCAGGCCGAGCGCGGCCGCCGCCCCGGCGGCCGGCAGCAGGCCCGGCTCGGTCAGCGACAGCACCAGGGCGAACGGGTCGGCCGCGTGCCGCGGGGTCAGGGCGGCGAGCAGCTCGTCCGGGCGGGCGTAGTCGACGAGGAGCACCTCGTCCGCGTACTGCCGGTGCCGCTCGTCGAACCGGTCCGGGTGCTGCACCAGCAGCACCCGGACACCCAGGTCACGGGCGTGGCGCAGCAGCGGGAACGGGCCGCCGACGACCGCCACGCGCGGGGCCGCCGCGGTGGTCACCGGGGCGCGAGGTCGTAGAAGTAGTAGCCGCGCTCGTGGTGCTGCAGCACGGTGACGTCCCGGACCTCGTGCTCGATCCGGAAGCGGCGGCCGAGCTCCTCCTCCAGGTCCTCCTTGGTCCGCAGCCAGTACGGCTTGTCGAACGGCGCGGTGACCTCCCAGAGGCCCTCCAGCAGGGAGTTGGCACGCGGGTCCGGGTGGACGAAGCCGGTGTCGTCGCGGTACTTCTCGAGCTCCCGGCCGAGGTCGGCCCAGGAGAGGAAGCTGCTCTCCCGATCCCAGTGACGCAGCCCGGCGGCGCAGCGCAGCGAGCAGATGTCGGCCTGGGTGGGCTCCTCAATGAGCAGGAACCGGTCGAGCAGCGCGTCCAGGTCCTCGATGCGGCTGTTGGCGTCCACGCAGTCGGTGCGGTTGAGCCAGCGGCCGGTCGGCTTGAGCGCGGCGTGCACGCGGTCGACCAGCCCGGCGTGCTTGGCCGGCGGCAGGTTGGACAGTACGAGGTCGCTGATCACCGCGTCGAAGTAGTGCTCCGGCAGCGGCGCGTTCAGCCAGTCGCCCTTGATCCACACCTCGTCGAAGGGGTCGGCGGTGACCATCTCGGTCATGGCCACTGTCATCTGCAGCATGTAGTCCATGAGCGTGACGCGCACGTTCGGGAGCCCGGCCAGCATGTTGCGGGTCTCGGGCGTCGAGCCGAGCACCAGGACCTGGGCCTTGCGCTCCTCGGTCGCGCCGGTCTCGGCGAGCACCCGCTCCAGCCGCTCCCGGATGGTGAGCATGTCCTGCTCCGACGGCCGCACCGGGGGTGTGTACTTCTCCCACTGCGGGCCCATGGACTTCCAGCCGGATACGCCGATTACTCCGAGTTCGGGCATTGATCTTCATTTCCGTGAGGGTGACCGGCCCCGCGGTCCCGCCGTTCGGGCGGCCCGGCCGAGGACGGATATTCGACTGACAGGCGAGATCATCCGCGGCCCCACGGGCACGCCGTTCGGGCGAACCGGCCGAGGACGGATATTCGACTCACAGCCGAGATCATCCGCGGGAAGCCGCGCACCGGCACAGGGCCGGAACGACTTCGCGTCAGATCTGAGGGCCTGTTCCGCCATCCGCCCTCAGTTCTGGGCAATCCTCCGGACAGCGGGAACGATCAGCGCCGCCCGGCACCGCTCAACGCGGGCCGGCGCCCGGCTCGGCGTACCCGAGCTCCGCGGACATCCGTGCGGCGGTCACCACGACCAGGTCCCGCAGCTCCTCGGCGCAGGGGTCGGTCTGCCTCGCGGGAACGGCGAGCGTCACGCTCGTGGTGACCCGGCCGGTGGACATCCGCACCGGTGCGGCCGCGGTCCGGACCCCGCGGTCGAGCTCGTTGTCGCACATGTCGTAGCCCCGGGCCCGCACCAGTTCCAGGTGCTCCAGCGTGGCCTCCACCGAGGGTGGCGTACGGCTGGTGAAGAGGGTCAGCGACCGGCTCTCCAGCACGCGCCGCGCGGTGTACTCGTCCTCGTACGCGAGGAGCACCCGGGCGGCGGCGGCCGCGTGGAACGGGAGCTCCTGCCCGACGTTGACGAACAGCATCAGCGGCCTGGTCCGCTCGATCAGCGCGGTGCACACCGCACGGTCCCCGAACAGCTCGGTGAGGAATACGGTTTCACCGGTTTTCTCGGCGAGTTCGGTCACCGCGGGATGCGGCGCGATGAGCCGCGCCCGCGCGGGCGCGGAATCGCCCGCCAAATGGCACGCCGCCGGGCCGAGGAAATATCGGTGGTTCAGCGGAGATCGGGTGATGAACAGTTCTGATTCCATCGCGGCCAGCAACCGGTTCAGACTGGCGGCCGGAATATCCAGACCGGACTGCAATTCCTGCAGAGTCAGCCCGTCGTCGGCGGCCGCGACGGCCCGCAGGACGCCCATCGCCCTGACTACGAGGCGCACGGCCGGTGCCCCCCGGTGCCGCGGTGGCCCAGCTCCGACCCCAGGGTGTGTGCCGCCTCCAGGACCAGCTGCCGGGCTCGGCGGCGAGCCGCCTGGTTCATCCGGTGCTCGCTGCCGGCCGCGGTGACGGTGGCCAGCACGTGGCCCGTCCCGCCGCGCACCGGCGCCGACACCGCCCAGATGCCCTGGTCGTACTCGTCGTACGAGACCCCGTAGCCGTTCCTGCGGGCCAGGAACAGGTGGTGGAGGACGTCGTGGACCCCGCGCGGGGTCCGCGGTCGGTAGCGCGCGAAGTCGCTTCCGCACAGCAGGCGCCTGATCCGGTGCTCCTCCATACCGACCAGCAGCGTCCGGGCCGCCGTGGCCGCGTGGAACGGCAGGGTACGGCCCACCCGGGCCGAGAGCGGGGCCTCGCGCTCGGGGCCGAACCGGCCGGTGCAGACGGCGTTCCGGCCGACCAGCTCGGTGAACAGCACCGGCTCGCCCACAGTGTCGGCCAGCTCGGCCAGCACCACGGAGGAACGTTCCGCCAGATGGCCGGAGCGTCTGGTGCTGTTGCCCACCTCCCAGGCGGCCGGCCCGGCGAAGTAGCGCCGGCTGCCCTCCGCCCGGGTGACGAAGTGTTCCTCCTTCAGGACCGCGAGGAGGCGGTACATGCTCGCCTCCGGAATCTCCAGCCGATCGGCGAGTTGTTGGAGGGTCAGCCCCGCCGACTCCTGCGACAAGGCGGTGACCACCCCGAGCGCACGTTTCACCAACTGCATCCGAACCCCCGTTTCCCCGTGGCGCCCGGATTGACGACACACCCACCCGAATTACGGCGGGGCGACCAGGGCCGAGGAGACCATAACTATCTCGACATGCACCTGGCGAAATAGTTCCACGCGATGCCGGGAGTTGTCCGGGTTTGGCCGCGACGGGCACCAAGCAAGACTTATATCGCGCACCGACGACAGACCTTCCGGCCGCCCCGCGAAGGCCGTGGGAAAGCCGTCGGAGCACCCGGCGTCCGGATCTGGTGCGGCCGCGGCAGCCGTCCGCCCGTGTGACATTCCCGACACGGATGCCGGTGTTGATCAACGGTAGGGTCCTCCGTTGCCGGGCTCCACGGCCTTGGCCGCACCGCACACGCGCCGCCCCCCGACAGCACGGGACGCGACCGGCGCAGGACGCGGCCGGCCGCCCGGCCGCCCGCGCCGCGATCCCCCGCCGCACCGGCCCCGCCCACTGTGAGCACCCGCCGCTGCCGTCTGCGGCCCGCCATTCACCCGACACACCGTCAACCATCAGGAGGAGCATGTCCCGCCGTCTGTTCACTTCGGAGTCCGTGACCGAGGGCCACCCCGACAAGATCGCCGACCAGATCAGCGACACCATCCTCGACGCGCTCCTCCGCGAGGACCCGACCTCCCGGGTCGCAGTGGAGACGCTCATCACCACCGGCCAAGTGCACGTGGCCGGCGAGGTGACCACCAAGGCGTACGCGCCGATCGCCCAGCTCGTCCGGGACAAGATCCTGGAGATCGGCTACGACAGCTCCAAGAAGGGCTTCGACGGCGCGTCCTGCGGCGTCTCGGTCTCGATCGGCGCGCAGTCGCCGGACATCGCGCAGGGCGTCGACAGCGCCTACGACCAGCGTCTGGGCGGCACCGGCGACGCGCTCGACGCGCAGGGCGCCGGCGACCAGGGCCTGATGTTCGGCTACGCCTCGGACGAGACCCCCGAGCTGATGCCGCTGCCGATCACCCTGGCGCATCGCCTCTCGCGCCGCCTCACCGAGGTCCGCAAGAACGGGACCATCCCGTACCTGCGTCCGGACGGGAAGACCCAGGTCACCATCGAGTACGACGGCGACGAGGCCGTCCGCCTGGGCACCGTGGTCGTCTCGACCCAGCACGCCCCCGACATCGACCTGGAGTCGCTGCTCACCCCGGAAGTGCGCGAGTTCGTCGTGGAGCCGGAGCTCAAGGCGCTGGCCGAGCAGGGCATCAAGCTGGTGACCGACGGCTACCGGCTGCTGGTGAACCCGACCGGCCGTTTCGAGATCGGCGGCCCGATGGGCGACGCCGGCCTGACAGGCCGCAAGATCATCATCGACACCTACGGCGGTATGGCCCGCCACGGTGGCGGTGCCTTCTCCGGCAAGGATCCGTCCAAGGTGGACCGCTCGGCCGCCTACGCGATGCGCTGGGTCGCCAAGAACATCGTCGCCGCGGGCCTCGCCCGCCGCGCCGAGGTCCAGGTCGCCTACGCCATCGGCAAGGCCGAGCCGGTCGGCCTGTTCGTCGAGACCTTCGGCACCGAGACCGTCCCGGTCCTCACCATCCAGAAGGCCGTCTCCGAGGTCTTCGACCTCCGCCCTGCCGCGATCATCCGCGACCTCGACCTGCTGCGGCCGATCTACTCCCAGACCGCCGCCTACGGCCACTTCGGCCGCGAGCTGCCGGACTTCACCTGGGAGCGCACCGACCGCGTCGAGCAGTTGAAGAAGGCCGTCCAGGACTGACCCCACCCCGGAGCCTCTGGCCGCTCACGCGCCCGGCACCTCTCCCCGCTGGGCGTCCAGGAACGCCACGATCCGGGCAGCGCCGGTCAGCTCCAGCCAGGTACGGAAGTCCATCGCGGCCGGGTGGATCCGCCGCGTGGCGGCAACGTCGGCGCGGTAGCCGCATGCGTTGAGCCACTCGTGGGCGGACGCGAACCGCTCGTCGACCGCGCGGATCGCTTCCATCAGGATCTGTTCGTACGGAAGCGGACGCCCGATGGCCGTCTCGATGTGCTGGGAGCAGGCCCCCTGTTCGTCGCGCGACGAGGCGGAGTGGGCGAGCCAATGCCCGCGCAACGCGGTATCGGCGACCGCCCCGGGGTCCCGGCGGCGCGACGGTGTACGCAGCGGCACGACAGCGCCCACCGGGACCGCGAGCTCGCCAAGGAGCCCCGGCCAGTGCGTGACCCCGTCCGGGGGCGTGAAACCGTTGATGTCGAGCCACTGGCCGTCGGTGGACAGGTGGACCGAGCCGCCCCGCTCCTCCGCACGGCCTGTTACTCCAGTGCGCCCGGCCAGCACATGGACCAGCGCGTCGACATCCTCCGGACGCTGCCACCCTGACGCACCCAGCGGCAGCCGCATCCGCAGCTCCACCAACGGGATGCGTCCGTCCCTGACCGCCACGACGCGCGTACCGCTGACGAGCGTGACATCACGCCGCGGGCCGTAGTACGGCGTGGGCTGCACGCCCAGCGGCGGGACCGGCCGGGCCGGGGCCAGGACGGCCACCGACCCCGCCACCGGACCGGGCGCGCCGGGGGTGAGGCCGACACCCTTTCGGCGCTGCCGCACCGGGGAGAGGCGTCATCCGTCTGCCTCGCTTCGCAGTCGACATGATGCAGACCGTCGCGGCGCGTGTCAGCGTGATCGGAGAGGAATCCTTACCCCACGCATCAAGAGGAGTCGCCGTCATGGACGGTAGGCAGGACAAGCGCCAGGAGCCGGGCAAGGGGCACGAGGCGCAGGAACACCATCGCCCCGGAGACCCCGCGCGGCCCCAGCCCGGCAAGTCCCGCGAGAAGGGGCACAAGCCCGGTCAGCAGGAGACCTCGCGCCACCGCGAGGACGATCTTCTGCGCGAAGAGGACCTGCACGACGAGGGGCTCTGACCGGCGCATCACTCGGCCACTGAGGATTCGGGGTCAGCCCGCCGCATCGGCGGCGCTGTCCTCGGGTTCGGGTGTGGTGGCGATGAGGATCTGAGCGGCCTCGGTGGCGGGAGCCCGTTCCAGGCGGACGCGTCCACGCCCACCCGGGTGATCGGCCCGAGATGCCCGGTCAACACGCTGATCAGCGGGGCAGCTCGGTCTCGATGTCGCGCGTGCGCGGCCACCACGCGCCGTCCAGCAGCCCCTCCCGGGACCGCGTGGTCTCCAGCCGCAGCAGGGCCGTGCCAGGTTTGATCGCCTGGTGGATGGCATCCGGCAGGAGCTGGGATGGCCTGTGGGGGGTGTCGGAGTCAGTCATGCGGGTCCGCCCGTCTACGGGGTACGGCCATGCGTCACCGCAGGTCGGCGTCCATGCCGACGCCGATGCCCGGTCGGCGACGTGCACGAGCCCGCCGTCGCTTCACGGTACTCCCGCCGCCCGCTCCGCCACCCTCCGGAGAAATACCTGGTCACGCGGGTCATAGCCCGCCGAACAGGCGTACAGTCAAAGCACCGGGAGTACTTCGCGCACCCGCTTTCACGTGGGTGCCATTTCCGGTGATCGCCTAAAAACCGGGCTGCCGACGGGCAGTCCGGGGGCAGGTCCGCATCATGACCACGACCCTCGACCGGACCGCGACCCGCGACCTCGCCGCAGAGCTCCCGGCACGCTTGTCCCTCACCCCCGAGACCACGCTCGCCGGCCGGCTGGACGGGGCCTGGTGGCCCTACTCCCGCGACCTCGAAGCCGAGCTCCCACCGCTCGCCGCCGCCCTGGAGGAACCCTGGGGTCGCGTCACCCGCGTCACCGTGAACCCCACCCGCTGGCCCGTCGTACCGCACACGGTTGCCGTGGACGGGCGCACGCTGCACGTGGGCTGGTTCGCCGAACAGGACCCCGACAAGCTCATCCTGCTCTCCTACACCGTCGGCCGCTGGGACCTCCTCGTCATCCCGCCCGAAACCGCACCCGCCGCCGCGGCCCGCCTGATGGCAGCCGCCACGATCCCCGGTAGCGCCCTCACCGCCGGAGTCCTGATGGCCAACGAAACCGCCATCGGACGCGGCATCGGCGACGCCGTACGCAGGGAAGCCACCTGGGAGGGCGAAGGCGGGGCCTGCATGTCCCCCTTCGGGGACGCGATGGACCGAAGCGCCCTCCCGCTGCCCGGAAACGGCTGGCGGTGAGCTCCGTGGAGACCCTCGTCCTCATCGCGGTGATCGTCCTCGCGATCGGCATCGGGATGCGCTGGATCCACCTGCTCAACGCCCAGCACGACGCACGGATCGCGGCCTACCACTTCAGCGACGCCCTGCCAAGACCTCCCGGCCTGCCGGACGACACCAGTCGTCGAGCCCACCGCACGGATGCCGACCGGTGAGGAACAGGCCTTCCTCCGACCGGGAGCAGCGGGCGGGGCGCCACGGCGCCCCCGCCCGTCGGCTTTTCGCCCACTCCGAAAGGGAACACGCCCACGTGAAGTACATCGAGACGCAGACACTGCCGTCGCTCGGGCACGCCGAGGTGCGGATCATCGCGCACACGCCCGAAGCCGCCCGAGCGGTCGCGGAAGCCCTTCGCGGCTGCTTCGCCGGGCCGGAACAGCGCAGCTATCCCGGCCTCGACGGAGACACCCGCCTCCACCTCACCGTGGACACGGCAACACCGGCCGGGCCCGCCCGCTCCTGGCTGGCCACCAGCAGGACCCCCGTCGGCGCCGGCGCCCACTCCGACGAGACCTGAGCGCCCCGACGGGCCCCGGAGCCCACTCCCGCACACGAAAGGACGCGGTCATGGCGACACTGCACGAACGCAAGACCTACCGCGAACAGGTGCTCCGGGTCCTGTACGAAGCCGTCGAAGGCAACCGTCTCCTCGGCATCACCGGAGCACAGCTGCGACGCGACCTCCACGTACCGGAACAGGACCTGGCCGCCGCCTGCACCTACCTCGCGGGCGAAGGCCTGATCACCGTCGACTGGGAACCGGGCAACACCCCCGCGATGGTCACCCTCACCCACGAGGGAATCCGGCGCATGGAGACCGAGGAGGAAGAGACGGCCTAGATGCGGGCGAACGTCTCGGTCTGGTGGGCGAACTCCTGGGCCATGGCGGCGCTGACCGTGGGCTTGGTGCCGCTGATGATGCCCAGGTAGTCGTCGGTCGCGGGGCGGGTCCGGGTTCCGGTGTCGAAGGTGCGCTCGAACTGGACTTGCGAGACGGTGCGCGCCACATGGGCGATGTCGGCGGGAGTGAACCCCTCACTGGCGGACGCCAGCGCCGCGCTGTCGGCCTCCGCACCCGCTCGGAGCAGGTAGCTCTCCCACAGCGCGGTCCTGGCCCGGTGGTCGGGAGGGCCGATCGGCAGCACGTAGTCGAAACGGCCGTGTCGAAGGAACGCGGAGTCGAGCGTGGTCACGTTGTTCGTGGCGCAGACGAGCAGTCGGCCGTCCTGGCTTCGGAACCGGACGATCGCCTTGAGCAGTTCGTTGACGACGCCGACCGCGGTCGCGTCCGCACCGCTGCGCGTCCCGGCGATCTCCTCGACCTCATCGATGAAGACCAGGACGTGGTCGAGCTGGGCGATCTCGTCGAAGCGTCGGCTCAGCCCGCTCGCCAGCCCGTACTCGGCGGCCAGACGGGCGGGAAACAGTTCGAGGAGGGGCCAGCCCAGGCGGCTGGCGATCGCGTGCGCGAACGTGCTCTTCCCGGTCCCGGGCGGCCCGAACAGCATCACCGCCCGCGGCAGCTCCACTCCGTGCTGGGCGGCCATTTCGGGATGGGCCAGCGGCAGGACCAGGCGCCGCTCGATGAGCTCCTTCTCCCTCTGCATTCCCGCGACCTTCTGCCACAGTCCCCCGGGCGGCAGCTCCGCTCCGAGCGAGGACAGCATGCTGACCGCCTGAGGCGTCACTCGCCCGCGCTTCTCGAAGAAGACCAGGCCCGGGCGGGCACCGAAGCCGCAGTTGTCCAGGGCGGCGGCACCGGTCTCACCGTCGGGCAGGACCGCGTGCACGGTACGGACTCCACCGGCGAACAACCGGTGCTCCAGGGCCGTGATCAGGTCGCTGCCCAGACCTTGGTGCCGCCATGCGGGCCCCATACTGATGCGCAGGATCCACGCCCTGTCACCCTCCACTCTGCTCACCGCGGCGCCGACCACCACCTCGTCCACGGTGGCCACCACCGCCGGGTGCGGAGCCTGAAGGGCGGCCACGGCGTCCGAGAGCGGAAAGAGGGGTGGCTCCTCAGCCGTGCCGCTCTCCGCATCGACTCGGATCACCGCTTCGAGATCGTCCTGGGTGTAGTCCCTGACACGCCAACCCGTCATGGTCAGCTCCGCGTGTTCGGCCGTACTCCCATCATCGGCCGAGGTGCGCGGGACGCGCACCTCGGCCCCTTCAGGCCGGCGGCAACTACGGCGGGCAGGAAAAGGCCTGATAGCAGCCGGTCGGGCCCTGCCGGCGCGCGACGGAACCAGACGTGCAAGCCCTGCGTGAAGCGGCCCGGCCGGGGAATCCGGGTCGTGGGTCTCGGAGCCCGCGCGCCATTCGCGTGTCACAAGCGCCTTGACAGCGCGTCAGATTGAGCCCGTCCCATTCGCCGTCGTCCCGGTGGCCGCGAAGATCCGGTCCAGGTGGTGCCGGAGTACCGCGATGGCCGACTCCGGACTGCGCTGGCCCACGAGGATGCTGGTGCCCATGGTCGCCGTCATCGCGAGCAGGCTGATCGCCTCCGTGCGCGCGGCGACACCGGGATCGGCCAGGCCTGACGCCTGGGCCTGTTCGAGCAGGCCGGTCAGGGCGTTCTCCGCGGCGTCGGGGTTGTCGATGAAGGGCTGGGCGGCCAGCGCCTCGTCGGTCACGGACAGGATCGAGTAGGAGCTGTAGAGGAGATGGAAGGTCCGGCTCTCCTCATCGGTCGGGAGTGAGGCCAGCAGCAGCGCCTCGATGGTCGCGCGCGGGCCCGGGTCCGCACCGGCAGCGCGCAGGCGCTCGCCCACCCGTGCGGTGAAGCGGTCGGTCAGGTGCTGGAGCCCGTAGAAGAGCAGCTTCTCCTTGGTCTCGAAGTAGTACTGCACGAGCCGGAGTGACACGCCGGCCTCCGCGGCCACGTCGCGCATGCCGACAGCGTGCAACCCTCGCCGCCCCGCGACCTGGATGAGCGCCTCGGCGATCTGGGCGCGCCGTTCCTCGTGGTCCACGCGCTTAGGCATCTGCCGCGTCTCCGCCCGTCAGTGGTGAGTTCCCGGTCCGGCTCTTGCCGGACGTTCTTTATGGTACCGTCGTATCAACATCATGGTACGCTCGTATCACGAAGAACGGATCTTCCCGGAGGTGCCCCGTGCCCGAGACCCCTGCACCTGAGAGCGTGACCCGTGTGCGCCGCGACGTCGGCCGCTACGTGAACGACGAGCTGCGCGACCGCTACTTCGCCGCCGGCGACGTGCTCTACGCGATGGGGGCGCCCATCCGCTCCGAGACGGACGTCGAGACCAGCTTCGGCACCACGCACGTCTACCGGTACGGCCCCGTGGACCCCGCGGCCGAATCCCGTACGCCGATCGTCCTGATCCACGGCGCGGCCTACTCCTCCGCCATGTGGTTCCCCAACACCCCCGGGCTCAGCCTCGACCGCCCCGTCTACGCCCTCGACACCCCCGGCGACGCCGGGCGCAGCATCCACCGCGAGCCCATGTGGCAGCCCGAGCGCGCCGCCCAGTGGATGGACGAGGCCCTCGACGCACTCGGGCTCGACCGGGTCCACCTCGTCGGCTCCTCCTACGGCGGCTGGCTGGTGCTCAACCAGGCCCACCGCCGACCCGGACGGCTCGCCTCGGTCACCGCCCTCGACCCGGGCGGCCTGGAGAAGGTGGGGCTGCGCTTCTTCGCCTGGATCTTCATCAGCCTGTTCGCCACCTTCGCCCCCAAGGCCCTGCGCCCGCGCCTCGCCGCCTGGCTGGACCAGCCGGTCCTCGCCATCCCCGAGATGCGCGAGTGGATCCAGCTCGGCGCCCGCGCGTACCGGATCCGCCGCCCCGCACCCCTGCCGCTCGCCGAGGACGCGCTGCGATCCATCCGGACCCCGCTCTACGTCATCATGGGCAAGCACAGCCTGCTCCTGCACCCGAAGCGGCAGCTGGAACGCGTACCGCGCCTGATCCCCGGGGCCCGCGCCGAGATCATCGCCGCGACCGGTCACGGACCGCAGATCGACCACCCCGACGTGGTCAACGCCCGGATGCTGAGCTTCATGGAGGACATCGACTCCCTCGACCCGGCCGCGGTCGACGGATGACTCCGTCCGCTCATTGGCCGGTCGTGGGGGCCGTGGCCGTGGCCGCGTGGCTGCGCGCCCGTGAGGTGTCGGCCCTGGCCGCCTACATCCACCCGGAACACGCCGCGTCCGCGGGCGTGGCCCGCGCCCTCGGACTGACCGCATCCGACGCGCTGGTCGACGGTGAGACCCGCTGGAGTACGTCCGGCCGCTGACGCGCGCCCGCCGGGATGCCCAGGGGGACACGTACGTTCGGTCGCGAGACGATGGGCACAGGAGCATGCGACGCGGACGACGCCGCTCAGCGCGGAGGCCGGGCGCACTGCTGGAGGTGCTGGATGCTGACCACCCCTGTATGTCGACTTCTCGGTATCGACGCCCCGGTCGTCTGCGCGGCCTTCGGCCCCTGGGAGGAGGTCGATCTGGCCGCGGCGGTGTGCCGGGCGGGCGGCCTGGGCAGCCTGGGCACCGCCGTCCGGCCCCTTCCGGACCTGAAGGAGCAGTGGGCCCGGCTGCGGCAGCTGACCGATCGGCCGTTCGCGATCAACCACACGACCCGCCCCCTCAACGAGGAGGCGTTCCAGGCCACGATCGAGGAGCGGCCGGCCGCGATCTCCTTCCACCTGGCGGTGCCGCCCGACCTGATCGCCCGGGCCCACGACGCCGGCATCCTCTGGATCCAGCTGGTCACCGACCTCCGTCAGGCCGACGAGGCGCTGCGGGCCGGAGCGGATGTGCTGGTCGCGCAGGGCGGCGAGGCGGGCGGACACGGCGGGGACGTCGGCACGATGGTGATGGTCCCGGACGTCGTGGACCTGGCGGACGACGTACCCGTACTCGCGGCCGGCGGGATCGCCGACGGGCGTGGCCTGGCCGCGGCTCTGGCGCTCGGCGCGCAGGGTGTGCTGATGGGGACGCGCTTCCTCGCCTCGTCGGAGATGAACGTGTCGCAGGCGTGGAAGGACCGGATCGTCGAATCCGCTGCCAGGGACGCGGTGAAGGTCGTCAACAGCGAGCGGATCCTGCCGCCGTTCAACCGCCCCGGCAGTTCCGGGGTACCGCGCTGCCTGCGCACTCCGCTGCTGGACGCCCTGCGCGAGCACCCCGACCAGGTCGACCCCGAGGAGATCGTGCCCCGCGTGATGGCCGCGATCCGCGCCGGCGGCGGCGAGGAGTACCTCCCCTTCACCGGCCAGTCGGCCGCCCTCGTGCACGAGGTCCTGCCTGCCGGCGAGATCGTCCGCCGGACGGTACGGGAAGCCGAGGCGGCACTGGCGGCAGCGGCCCACGCCATCGGCCGGTGACCGTACCCGGCGATCAGCCGCTTGCGGTGACGGGCCGGGGGGTTGGGCGCTGGGGGGGTGGGCGCTGGGGGGTGAAGATGGTGCAGATGCCGTCCTCAGTGCAGGTTTCCGGGTCGGTCTCGGCGGCGCGGTGGGCGAGGTCGCGCAGTGCGGTCCGGGTTGTGCGGAGTTCGGCGATGCGCCGGTCGATCTCTTCGAGGTGTTGGTCGATGAGGTCGGCTACGTGGCCGCAGGGGGCTTCTCCGCTGTCGCGGAGGGCGAGGATGCCGCGGATCTCGGCGAGGGTGAGGCCGGCGTGCTGGGCTTCGCGGATGAACGCGAGGCGGGTGGCGGCTTCGGCCGGGTAGTCGCGGTAGCCGCCGGGCGTGCGCGGCGGGGCGGGCATCAGGCCGGCCTGCTCGTAGTAGCGGACGGTCTTGGCGGTCAGCCCGCTGGTGGAGGCGAGGTCCCCGATGCGCATGCTTCGAGGGTAGCTCTTGACCTTCCAGCGCAGTGGAAGGTCTACGGTCGGGTTCAGGGGCCAGGAGCTGGGAGCCGGGGGCTGGGGGCCGGTAGCTGGGAGGACGTTGCCATGCGGATCACGGTTCTGACGGTTCCGGACTGCCCGAACGGGCCGGTCGCGCAGGAGCGGATCGCCGCCGCGCTGGCAGGCCGGGCCGCCGAGGTCGAGTGCGTCGAGGTGCGCGAGGAGGCCGACGCCGCCCGCCTGGGCATGACCGGCTCCCCGACCGTCCTGCTCGACGGGGTCGACCCGTTCGCGGTGGCAGGGGCGACGCCGAGCATCTCGTGCCGTGTCTACCGCGACGGCGGCCGGGTGGAGGGGGCGCCGAGCGTGGCCGCCTTGCGTACGGCCCTCGCCGACGCCGGTCTCGAGCCGGACCCGCTCGATCCGATCGGGCGGGGTGGCCGCGGCCGGGTGGCTCCGGCGGAGCGCGGGTTGCGGGCCGCCCACCAGGCCGTACTCCGGCACTTCGCGACGACCGGCCGGGCCCCCGGGGCGGATGCGCTGGAGCCCGTCGCGGCCGCTGCCGGGCGGACGGTCGGGGACGTGCCGGCGGAGCTGGACCGGGAGGACTTCCTGACCCTGGACGAAGACGGCCAGGTCCGGGCGGCGTACCCGTTCTGCGCGGTACCGACCCCGCACCGGGTACGGATCGACGGCGGGGCGGAGGTGTGGTCGATGTGTGCCGTCGACGCCCTCGGCATTGCGGCCATGCTCGGCCGGAACACGGTGATCTCCTCCACCGACCCGGTGACCGGCGAGCCGGTCACGGTCACGTCGACGGACGGGACGACGGTGTGGGAGCCGGCCTCGGCCGTGGTCTTCGTCGGCCACCGCGCCGTCGCCGGTCCGGCCGAGGCGGTGTGCTGCGGCGCGCTGAACTTCTTCACGAGCCGCACCTCCGCCACCACCTGGTCGCAGCGGCATCCGGACGTACGCGGCGACATCGTCGGCCAGGACCGCGCCGAGGAACTGGGCCGGCGGACCTTCGGACCGCTGCTGGCCACGGTGCCACGGTCGAGCCCCGACTCCGCGTACGGTCCTCTGACGTCAGGTCCGGCGATCTGATGTCACGTCCCGCAGCCCAGGAGGGTGGCCCCGTGCAGATTCGGGTCGAAGCCGTCGACCTGCCCGGCAGCACCTGCGGCGCCGGCCCGGACTTCCCCGGCTACCGCAACATCCACGTCGCGGTCCAGCGGCGCGACCGCAGGGACGAGCTGCTGGATCCGTACCCCGGTGACGCCGTCTCGGCGACATGGACGCTGGAGTGCACGGCGACGCCGACCGCGGCGGGCTTCGACCTCAAGGGGCCGTACATCCAGGGCCGCCCCGCGGCTCGCTTCATCTACCTGAGCTGGGGCAGCGTGGACGAAGCGGGGACCTTCGCCATGTTCCGCCGCGCCAAGCTGATGCTCGATGCCGTCGATCCGGACACCACCGCCGCCGCGCTGCGCTCCGGACGTCTGCTCGCGCGCCTGCGCCTCACCGATGCATGCGGGCGGCCGCTGTGCGCCCAGGTGCGGCCTCCGCTCGTCGAGTGGTCCGCCCCGGCTCAATGGCCGGACCCGGTGGCCCGACCCGTGTCCTGACAGGTCAGGAATCGAGAAGCCCGGCCACTGCTCCGCGGCTAGCGTGATGGTCATGGACATCACCATTCACACGACCGCCCTCCCGCACGACGACCCGGACGCCGCCGTCGCCTTCTACCGCGACGCCCTCGGCTTCGAGGTCCGCAGCGACGTCGGCCAGGGCAAGATGCGCTGGATCACGGTCGGCCCCGTCGGCCAGCCCGGCACGTCCATCCTCCTGGCGCCGCCGGCCGCCGACCCCGGGATCACCGAGGACGAGCGCCGCACCATCGTCGAGATGATGGCCAAGGGAACGTACGGCTGGATCCTGCTGGCCACCCGGGACCTCGACGGCACCTTCGAGAAGGTGCAGGCCACCGACGCCGAGGTCGTCCAGGAGCCGACCGAGCAGCCGTACGGCGTACGCGACTGCGCCTTCCGCGACCCCGCGGGCAACCTGGTCCGCATCCAAGAGCTGCGCTGACCCCGGCCGCCGCCGGACCGCTCCACCGCCTTCGCCGGCCGGCGTCGCACACGACGCAGGCCACCACCGCCCGCTCCCCCCTCACCGGTGAACACCCCACCCCCGCCTGCCAGTTGCAGGCCGGCCCGGTGATCGCGAACATCGATGAACGGAGTTACCTCATGTGCCATCCTGCGTGGATGAGCGCACTTACCGCCGCGCAGCGCCTGAGCGACCTCGCCCGGCTGCGCCGCGTTCGCGACCGGATCGACCGGGAGTACGAGCAGCCTCTGGACGTCGAGGCGCTCGCCCGCGGCGTGAACATGTCGGCCGGGCACCTCAGCCGCCAGTTCCGGCTGGCCTACGGCGAGTCGCCGTACTCATACCTGATGACGCGGCGCATTGAGCGCGCGATGGCGTTGCTGCGTCGCGGCGACCTCAGCGTCACCGAGGTCTGTTTCGCGGTCGGCTGCTCGTCGCTGGGCACGTTCAGCACCCGCTTCGCCGAGCTGGTCGGCATGCCGCCCAGCGTCTACCGGCGCCGCGCGGCGGACGGGGCTGCGGGCATACCGTCGTGCGTGGCGAAGCAGGTCACCAGACCGGTCAGGAATCGAGAAGCACCGGCGACCGAGCCGGAACTAGCGTGATCGGCATGAACTCCCTCGCATCCGTCACCCTCGAGGTGGCCGACCACACGGCCGCCGACCGCTTCTACACCGCCTTCGGCCTGGGCGCCCAGGTGCGCCTGCAGGCCTCGGAGGCACCGACATCCGGCTTCCGCGGGTTCGCCCTGGCGCTCACGGTGTCCCAGCCCGCCACCGTCAACGCATTGATCGGCGCCGCCCTCGACGCAGGTGCCACGACGGTGAAGCCCGCCTCGAAGTCCTTCTGGGGCTATGGCGGCGTCGTACGGGCCCCCGACGGGACGATCTGGAAGATCGCCACGTCGGCGAAGAAGGACACCGGCCCGGACACCCGGCAGATCGACGAGATCGTGCTCCTGCTGGGAACGGCGGACGTGTCCGCGAGCAAGCGGTTCTACGTCGGCCACGGCCTCGCCGTCGCGAAGAGCTTCGGCAGCAAGTACGTCCAGTTCGACGCCCCTTCGGGCGGCATCAAGCTGGCGCTGTACGGGCGCAGCGCCCTCGCCAAGGACCTCGGCGTCCCCGCCGACGGCGCCGGATCCCACCGGCTCGTACTGGGCAGCGGTGCCGGCGCGTTCACCGACCCGGACGGGTTCGCCTGGGAAGCCGCGTCGATGGCGCCCACGATCTGATCCGGCACGGCAGATCCGGCACCACAGGTCCGGGCACCGCACATCCGGGCACCGCAGAAACGTCACCGCCGACCGATGAGCACCGTACGACTGGAGGAAGCATGACAAGCGCGCCGCCGCGTGGGCTCGAGGAGAGGCTGCGGGACACCCGCGCGCGACTGGAGACCGACGTCGATCTCTGGGTCGCGACGCCCGGTTCCCCGGGCGTCCACCTGATCCCCCTCTCGTACCTCTGGGACGGGACCGCATTCCTGATCTCGACGCCGCGTTCCTCGGTCACCGGCCGCAACCTGCTGGCGGACGGCCGGGTGCGGCTCGGCCTCGGGCCGACCCGCGACGTCGTGCTCGTCGACGGCACCGCCGAGCCGGTGGACCTCGCCGGCCTCGCCCCGAAGACGGGCGACGCGTTCGCGGCCAAGACCGGCTTCGACCCGCGCGAACTCGACGAGCCGTACCAGTACTTCCTGATCCGGCCGCAGCGCATCCAGGCCTGGCGCGAGGCCGACGAGCTGCAGGGACGCACCCTCATGCGCGACGGCCGCTGGCTCGGCTGACCGCCGCGCCGCCCACCCGCTGCACCCGCTGCACCCGCTGCCCCCGCCCGGACCGCAACCGGTCGGCTTCCGAGAACCCGCGAGAGGAAACCTGCAATGAAGAACACGCAGACGTCCACCCAGAGCACCGGCGCGGCCGACAAGAAGTACGAAGGATTCACGGACGAGGAACGCGACGCGATGAAGGAGCGCGCCCAGGAGCTGAAGACGACCGCGCGCCGCGGTTCGCGCGCCGCCAAGGCGGACGCGGAGGGCGACGTCCTCGCGAAGATCGCCGAGATGCCGGACGCGGACCGCGTCCTCGCCGAGCGGCTCCACGCCATCGTCAAGGCCGGCGCGCCGGGCCTCTCGCCGAAGCTCTGGTACGGGATGCCCGCGTACGCCAGGGACGGCAAGGTCGTCTGCTTCTTCCAGAGCGCGCAGAAGTTCAAGTCGAGGTACGCGACGCTCGGCTTCAGCGACCAGGCGGGTCTCGATGACGGCACCATGTGGCCCACCAGCTACGCCCTGACGGAGCTCACCCCCGCCGACGAGGCACGAATCGGCGCACTGATCGAGAAGGCGGCGGGCTGAAGCGGGTCCAGCCAGGCCGGGAGCCTGCCGGGCGGGCAGCTGCGACGATGCCCGCCCCGCGCCGGCACACTCCCAGTACTGTCGGGCGCGTCATGCCGTGAGCCGCGCGAGCCGTGCCCGAAGGAGCCGATGTGGCCGAGGAAGCATTCAGCATCGACAAGCGACCGCTGCGCGACCTGTTGCAGCAGGTCGAGGACGGTCGGGCACAGCTGCCCGAGTTCCAGCGCGGCTGGGTCTGGCCGTACCCGAACATCGCGAGTCTGCTGGCTTCGATATCCCTCGGCTACCCCCTCGGCACCCTCATGACGCTCCGCGCCGGAGGCGACGTCCGCTTCAAGTACCGCCCGATCGAAGGCGCCACGCTCCCGGGGCCCCGGGAGCCGGAGTCGCTGGTCCTGGACGGGCAGCAGCGGCTGACCTCCCTCTTCCAGTCGCTCAAGCTCAACCGGCCTGTCGCCACACAGGACGTCCGCAAGCAGGCCGTGTCCGGCTGGTTCTACGTCGACATGCGCAAGGTCCTGGACGGTTTCACCGACCGCGAGGACGCCATCCGCTTCCTGCCCGCATCCCGCAAGGTGGTCAACTTCCGCAGCGAGGTGCAGATCGACCTCTCCACTCGGGAGAAGGAGTACGAGGCCCTCTTCTTCCCCCTCAACTCCGTGCTGAACTCCGACGACTGGGAGGAGGGCTTCGAGGAGTACTGGGATGACGACAGGGCCATGCGCCGGCTCTGGAAGGACTTCGACAAGGCCTTCATCAAGCCCTTCATCCTCTACCACGTCCCTGTCATCGAGCTCGGCAAGGCGACCGAACGGCAGGCCGTCTGCCAGGTCTTCGAGAAGGTCAACACCGGCGGTGTCACTCTGACCGTCTTCGAGCTGCTGACCGCCACCTACGCGGCGGACGAGTTCGATCTCCGCGACCACTGGGAGCGCGTGTGCCGCGCCGCATGGCAGGCACCGGAGTACCGCATCCTGCGCGAGGTCTCCAACACCGACTTCCTCCAGGCCGTCACCCTGCTGGCCACCTACCGGCGGCGCGTGGCGGAAGCCGCGCACGTCACCGAGGAGGACCGCCTTCCCCGGGTCGGCTGCAAGCGCAAGGACATGCTCGCGCTCTCCCTGAAGGACTACGAGGAGCATGCGCCGGCCGTCGTCGAGGGCTTCAAGAAGGCCGCGAAGTTCCTGCACCAGCAGCACTTCTTCGACACGAAGTTCCTGCCGTACGGCACCCAGCTCATCCCCCTCGCCGCAGTCCTGGCCGCCGCCGGGAACGCGGCCGATCCGGCCGGCGCCCAGCGCAAGCTCGCCCGCTGGTACTGGTGCGGAGTGTTCGGGGAGCTCTACGGAGGCTCTACCGAGACCCGGTTCAGCCAGGACCTGCCGGACGTCGTGGAGTGGATCCGCGGCAGCGACCAGGAGCCGCGCACGGTCACGGCCGCGCAGTTCGCACCGGGCCGGCTGCTGACCCTGCGCACCCGCCAGAGTGCCGCGTACAAGGGCATCTACGCGCTGCTGCTCAAGGCCGGGGCGGCCGACTGGCGGACGGGCGAGCCGGTGAAGGTCACCGACTACTTCGACGAGGCCGTCGACATCCACCACGTCTTCCCGAAGGCGTGGTGCGAGCAGAACGGGTTCAAGCCGGAGATCTACAACTCCATCGTCAACAAGACCCCCCTGACCGCGCGAACGAACCGGATCATCGGCAGCCAGGCCCCCTCCGCCTACCTCGCTCAGCTGGCGAAGACCGCCGAGATCGGCCCGGAGGACCTGGACGCGCACGTCCGCACCCACGTCGCCGGCCCCGCCCTCATGCGGGCCGACGACTTCGACGGCTTCTTCTCCGCCCGCAAGGCGGCCCTGCTCGCCGCGATCTCGGGCGAGATGGGCAAGGCGATCCTGACGGACGCCGAGTCCGACGCCGACGCCGCCTGGGAGTCCTGAGTCCGCAGCCGGCCCACCGGTTGGGGTCGAGGAGGAGCGGGGCGGCCTCCTCCCGCCGCCGCCCGGTCAGCGGGTGGCGGCGCGGGCGCGGGTTCGCCAGCGGACGTACTGCTCCTCCGGGTCGCCGGTGTACGCCCACGGGACGCGGGTGGCCCGGCCGTCCAGGAGTTCGAAGACCGTGGCCGCGTCCGCGAGCATGTCGGCGTGGACCAGGCCGTGGGCCAGGTGGTTGAGGTCGGCCACGTCCTGGGCCTGCGGGGCCGTGCGGGACCAGATCCAGCGCTCCATCGTCGTCCGCAGGTCCCAGCGTCCCGCGTCGCCGCTCCAGTGGTGCAGCAGGTCCAGGCTGTTCCTGCCCTCGCTCTCCGCCCGGTGCCGGTACTGCTCCGCCCGGGCCACCTGCGGCAGGACCGCGAGGGGCGAGCCCAGCGGGGCGGCGGCCGCGCGGTCCCGCGCGAAGTTGTACGCCTGGCCGTGCGAGCCGTGCCAGCGGGCGGACATGTAGCGCAGCCCCTGGTGGTGCGCCTCCCGGTGGTACGGGTCGCGGGCGCAGACCTCCTGCCACCACCGCCCCATGGAGGCGTGCCCGCCCTCGTACAGCCGCGCCAGGGTCACCAGCGAGACCCACGGATGGGGGTCCTCCGGGGCTGCCTCGGAGGCCTGCAGGCAGATCCGGGCGGTCCAGTCGAGGCGGTTCACGGCCGGCATGGTCCCGCGGCGGGCGACCGCGAACATCCGCATCACCTCGATGTCCGCACGGAGCACGACCGCGTCGGGGCTGTCCGGCTCGGAGGCCTGCCAGGCCTCCGCGACCCGCCGGTCCGCGGCGGCGTCGGCCAGCAGCCGGATCCGGTGGCTGCGCCGGTCCCAGTCGCGGGGCGCACCGGCCGCGAGCAGGTCGCGCAGGCCCTGCCAGCGGCCGGCGGCGACGTCCTGGCAGGCCTCCGACAGGGCCTTGTCGCCGAATGCGGGATCGTACTGCGGTGCCGCCGGGGAGCGGCGGCGTTTCCAGGCCATGGCCATGCGGACAGGACCCTCCTCGGATCGACGGACCAACCATCTGGGGACCTGCGGGACTGCGGACGTACGGGCCGACGGCTCAGAAGTCGGTGAGGAGTTCGTCGGGCCGGCCCGTGTCGGCCCGTGAGGAGGGGTCGAGGTCGGTGACTCCGTACGAGGCGTCCACCGCCCGGGCGCGTTCGGGGTCCAGCGGGACCGCCTCGTAGTACGAGCGGCCGTGCTGCCGGTACCTCAGCATCGGCACGACGCCCAGCACGAGCGTGCCGAGCCCGATGCCGAGCGCGAGGGCGTTCAGTTCGGTCAGCGACCGGACGAAGATCCACACCATGAACAGCCCGCCGCCCAGCGGCCACAGGCCGACGAGGAGCAGGTTCCCCACGGACGCGAACAGCTGCTTGCGGTGGACCACGACGGCGGAGAAGGCGGCGAGGCCGTAGTAGAAGCAGATCAGCAGGCCCACGCCGCTGACCGCGTCGGCGAGCAGCCGCGCTCCGGAGCCTGAGCCCGGGCCGGAGCCCAGGTTGGCCGCGACGGTGAAGGCGAGCGCGACGCCCGCGACGACCGCGGTGGCGGTCCACGGCGTCTGCCGACGGGAGTGGATGCGGCCGAACGCCGGGGGCAGGGTGCGGTCACGGCCCATGGCGAAGAGGGTGCGGGTGGCCTGGATGAGCGAGGTCTCCAGCGTGGCGACGGTGGAGAGCAGCACCGCGAGGACGAGCAGCCGGCCGCCCCAGCCGGGCCAGACCGCGTCCCCGAGGACGGTCAGGAAGGACTCGGGGTTCTGCCGTACGACGTCGGCGCCGACGAGGATGTTGACGGAGACCGTGAAGACGACGAACAGCGCGAAGCACGTCACGACGCCGATCACTCCGCCGAATCCCGAGCTGCGGCGGCCGCCGCGGGTCTCCTCGCCGAGGTTGCTGGTCACGTCCCAGCCCCAGTAGGCGAAGACGGCGATCAACGCACCGGTCACGAAGTGGTGTTGGCCGTCGAAGTGGCCGAATCCGAACCAGGAGAGGGAGAAGTCCGCCACGTTGCCGTCCGTGGACAGGGCGGCGACGGCGAAGGCCAGGAGCAGTACGAGCTGCGTCCCGGTGACGGCGGTCTGGGCGTGGGCGCTGATCCGGGCGCCGTACATCACGACGCCGGCCACGAGCAGGAACCAGCCGGCGCCGACGGCCGTGGCCAGGACGGTGTGGCCGGCCGCCGGGACTCCGAAGAGGGACAGCGTCGCGGCGCCGGCCGGCAGGGCGGTGGAGGCCATGAACACGGTGGCGGAGACGACGAGCGCCCAGCCGCTGAGGAAGCCGAGGAAGGGATGCAGCGACCGGCCCGTCCAGGCGTACGAGGCCCCGGCGTTCGGGTCGAGGCGGCCCAGGTGGCGGAAGGCGAGGGCGATGCCGAGGACGGGGAGGGCGCAGTACAGGAGGACGGCCGGGCCGGCGACGCCGACGGCGGCTATCAGTGCGGGGAAGGTGCCCGCGATGGTGTAGGCCGGACCGCAGCCCGCCACGGCCATCACGACGGAGTCGAACGTGCCCAGCGCGTCGGCCCGCAGACTCCCTCCGGCACCAGAGTGCTTGCTCACGATCACGTCTTTCCTGGAGGCGTACCAAGGGAAAGGGGGATGGAAAGAGGAAAAGGAAAGGGGAGGCGGGAGAGGGGGCGGTAAACGGGGCCGGGACAAATTCGTGGGGATGCCCGGCGCGTCGGAAATTCGGGCGGCTTCGCGGTGGCGTTCCCGGCCCTTGCCGAGCCGACCCGGTTGCGGATCGCACGACCGGGCGGCTGAACAGGAACCAGATCCTGCCCAAACCGCCCAGGAAGCGCAAGGGTTCGAGCGAAGATACCGACGATCGACCCGGTTATTGATATTCGAATCAATGCAAGCTTTCCCGGTCCACCGAGGATTCACTGGTGATCCTCGACAAGACCGGAACCGGGCCCGGCGGTTCGGCGGGTGCGGGTCAGTCGCCCAGGACGGACCCCAGATCGATCCGGGCGAGGCGCTCCGGGTCCGTGAGGATGTCGAGCGCGACGATCTTTCCGTCCTGGACGGTGAACGCCATGAGCGACAGCGGCTCGCCTTCCGCCATGGCGAGCACCCCGGGAAAGCCGTTGACGAAGACCGGGTGGGCGGCCGCTGCGAACCGGGCGAACATGACGGCGTTCGAGGCGACGTCGGTCGCACCGCGCCGGACCGCGCTGGGGCGCAGCGCGCCGCCGTCGGAGCGGGCCACGACATCGGGGTCGAGGAGGTCGACGAGCGCGTCGAGGTTCCCGCCGCGCGAGGCGGTGAGGAAGGCCTCCACGACCTCCCGGGTGCGCACCAGGTCGGTGTCGGGGGCGGGCGCGGCCCCCTGGACCCGGCGGCGGGCGCGGCTGGCGAGCTGCCGGGTGGAGGCGGCGGTACGGCCGAGGACCGGGGCGATCTCGTCGAAGGGGACCGCGAACAGGTCGTGCAGGACGAAGGCGAGCCGCTCGGCGGGAGCCAGGGTCTCCAGGACCACCAGAAGCGCGATGCCCACGGAATCGGCGACGAGGACCTCCTGCTCCGGATCGACGGCTGCGAGCCCCGTGACGACCGGGTCGGGCAGCCGGACGTACCCGTCCTGGTCCTGCAGCGGATCCTCGCGCCGTGTGGTGCGCGAGCGCAGCATGTCCAGGCACACGCGGCCGACGACGGTGGTCAGCCAGCCGCCCAGGTTCTCCACGGCGGTGACGTCCGAGCGGCTCAGCTTCAGCCAGGCCTCCTGCACGGCATCCTCGGACTCGCTGATCGAGCCCAGCATCCGGTAGGCCACGGCCCGCAGATGGGGGCGGTACTCCTCGAAGCGCCGGGCCAGGGCGTCCTGCTCGCTCACCTGTCACGTCCTCGCGTCGTTGATCGTCGGTACACGCATGGACGGTAACCGGACGGTGCGTCATGTGCGCGTGGATTCCGGCCGGATGTCCTCCCGGTGCCCATTGCGGTGACTGTCGCAGGGGGCTCGAGGTGAGCCGCGTACGGGCCGCACAATGGCGATCATGCGGATCGCGATATTGGGGCCCTGGAGGTTCGGACCGGGGACGGGGACAGAGGCGGGGACAGGAACGGGTCCGGGGACGAATCCAGGGACGGGTCCGGGTCCGGGTCCGGGGACGTCGTCGGTGTCGCTCCAGGCGTTGGTGTCGCGGCTGCGCCGGGCGCTGCCGGGGGCTGACAGGCCGGACCGGGGCGGTGTTTCACGTGAAACACCGCCCGCACCGGCTGGCGCACGGGGTACCGACCCTCCCCGGGGTCCGCATCGTGGACAACTACGCTCGGGACATGAACGCAGAAGCTGCCGACGCGCTCGCCGCCGTGAAAGACGCCGACCGGAAGCATGTTTTCCATTCCTGGTCGGCGCAGGAGCTCATCGACCCGCTCGCCGTGGCCGGGGCCGAGGGCTCGTACTTCTGGGACTACCAGGGCAACCGCTACCTCGACTTCTCGAGCGCCCTCGTCTACACCAACATCGGCTACCAGCACCCCAAGGTGACGGCGGCCATCCAGGAGCAGGCGGCCAAGCTCTGCACCGTCGCGCCCGGCTTCGCCGTCGACGTCCGCTCGGAAGCGGCCCGGCTGATCGCCGAGCGCACCCCGGGCGACCTCGACAAGATCTTCTTCACCAACGCGGGCGCCGAGGCCGTCGAGAACGCCGTACGGATGGCCCGGCTGCACACCGGCCGGCCCAAGGTGCTGTCCGCGTACCGCTCGTACCACGGGGCCACGTCCACCGCGATCAACCTGACCGGTGACGCCCGCCGCTTCGGCAACGACAGCGCGACCGCCGGTGTCGTGCACTTCTGGGGGCCCTTCGCCTACCGCTCGCCCTTCTACGCGGCCACCGAGGCCGAGGAGTGCGAGCGCGCCCTGCGCCACCTCGAGGACACCATTGTCTTCGAAGGCCCGCAGTCCATCGCCGCGATCATCCTGGAGACCGTCGGCGGCGCCCCGGGCGTGCTCGTGCACCCCGACGGCTACCTGGCGGGCGTGCGCGAGCTGTGCGACCGCTTCGGCATCGTCTTCATCCTCGACGAGATCATGGTCGGCTTCGGCCGGACCGGTCGGTGGTTCGCCTCCGAGCACTGGGGCGTCACCCCCGACCTGATCTGCTTCGCCAAGGGCGTGACCAGCGGATACGTCCCGCTCGGCGGGGTCGCCATCTCGGCCGCCATCGCCGAGACCTTCGCCCGCCGGCCCTACCCGGGCGGGCTGACGTACTCCGGGCACGTGCTGGCCTGCGGAGCCGCCGTGGCGACGATCAACGTCATGGAGGAGGAGGGCATCGTCGAGCAGTCCGCCCGCACCGGCGCGGAGCTGCTGGGGCCGGGCCTGCGCGCCCTCGCCGAGAAGCACCCGTCGGTCGGGGAGGTCCGCGGTCTGGGCACGTTCTGGGCCCTGGAGCTCGTACGGGACCGGCAGACGCGCGAGCCGCTCGTCCCGTACAACGCCTCCGGGGCGGACAACGCACCGATGGCCGAGTTCGCCGCCGCCTGCAAGAAGGGCGGGCTGTGGCCGCTGACCGCCGGCAACCGCATCCACATCGCCCCGCCCTGCAACATCGGCCCGCAGGACGTGGCCAAGGGCCTCGCGATCCTCGACGAGGCGCTGTCGGTCGCGGATACGCACACCGTCTGACCTGCTGCGCTGTGCGGTCGCCCAAGCCGTGGGCGCCGGTGTTCGGATGATCTGTACGGGTAACAACGCCGTTCACGCATGTTGCAATCCGAAGCAGCACCTACGGACCGGGATGCACGTCAGTCCCGGGGCGGCCCCTCGGGGCCGAACGGCGGGGAGCGGGACGTCCTGCGGTCGGGGGCGGGCGCTGGACGCCGGGCGTACGGGATCCAGACCACCGGACTCCGTGTTCCCGAGGCACCGAAGGAAGACACCATGAGCAAGCACGTCCTGGCGCAGAACCAGTACGGCAAGGCCGAGAACCGCATCGTCAAGGTCACCCGCAAGGGCGGCGACGGGTCTTGGCACGAGATCCGCGACCTCAACGTCTCGGTCGCGCTCCGCGGCGAGTTCCGCGACGTCCACCTGACCGGCGACAACGCCAACTGCCTGCCCACGGACACCACCAAGAACACGGTGTACGCCTTCGGCAAGGAGCACGGGATCGCCTCCCCCGAGGCCTTCGGCATCCTGCTCGCAAAGCACTTCGTCTCCTCCCAGTCGCCGATCCGCGAGGCGCAGATCCGGATCGAGGAGTACGCCTGGGAGCGGATCCCGGTCCCGACGCGCAAGGAGCAGCACTCCTTCGTCCACAAGGGCCAGGAGGTGCGCACCGCGCAGATCACGTACAGCGAGACGACCGGCCTGCAGGTCATCTCGGGTCTGAAGGACCTGACGGTGATGAACTCGACGAACTCCGAGTTCCACGGCTACATCAAGGACAAGTACACGACGCTCAAGGAGGCGTACGACCGCATCCTGGCGACCAAGGTCACCGCGCGCTGGGCGCACTCGGCGCTGGCCGCGGACGACTCCGCGTACGACTGGGACCAGTCGTACAAGAAGGTCCGCAAGAACATGCTGGAAGCGTTCGCGGAGACCTACTCGTACTCGTTGCAGCAGACCCTCAACCAGATGGCCGAGCGGGTGCTCGACCACTGTCCGCGGGTCAACGAGGTACGCCTGAACCTCCCCAACAAGCACCACTTCCTCGTCGACCTGGAGCCCTTCGGCCTCAAGAACGACAACGAGGTCTACTTCGCGGCGGACCGGATGTACGGCCTGATCGAGGGCACCGTGCACCGCGACGGCGTGCAGCCGGTGATCGCGACGAGCGACTGGATCGTCGCCTGAGTCGCGTAAGCCGCGTAAGTCGCGCAACGGCTCCTGCATACGTTCGGCCCGGACCGCGTCGCGGGGTCCGGGCCGTTCTGCTGCCTTCGGCCCGTTCTGCTCCGGCTACTTCCCGACCGGCTGTCCGAGCTGGAGGTTCCACCGCCCCAGCCGCCCGGTGAGGCTGGTCACCGTGTCCGGCCGTACGTCGAGGCGCCAGAACACGGCGGCCGGCAGCTCCAGCGCGGACACGACGGCGGCCCGTACGACGGCCTGGTCGACCACGGCGCGATGCGTGCCGGTGGGCAGGGCGGCGAGGGCGGCGCCGACGCGGGCGATCAGCGCGGTGACGGACTCCCCGCCGGGCGGCGCGTAGTCGGGGTCCGTCAGCCAGCTCCGGACGGCGGCCGGATCCTCGGCGGCGACCTCGTCCAGGGTCCGCCCGGCCCACTCCCCCGTGTCCGGGCCCTGCAGGCCCGCGTACTGCGGGCAGGGGTCGCCGTGGCCGAAGCGCACCTGTCGTGAGGCGTCCCCGAACGGACGTCTCACGAACTGAACTCGTACTACGTCGCTCTTCATAAGGGGAGCGTAAACGCGGTACGGTCTCGGACGACAACCTAAAAAAGACGACGGTATGACGGAAGTACCGGTGAAAATCCGGCACGGTCGCGCCACTGTGAATCCTCCCGGAGGGGGAGGAGAAGTCAGACCCGCCATGTCGTCACCAGCACCACTGACCGGGACGCGTGTTCCCTCTGGAGGTTCTGCCATGGCTCACTCCGCCGTGCCCACGACGGCCCCTGCCGTCGCCCCGATCTCGCTCTCCGCGCTCGCCCCTTGGGCCCTGTTCGTCGGTGTCCTGATGCTGGTCCTGCTCTACCTCGTCGGTGCCGAGCAGGGCGCCACCGCGCTCTTCGAGGGCGACACCGTCCACGAGTGGATGCACGACGGTCGCCACCTCCTCGGCTTCCCCTGCCACTGATCTCCGCCTCGGCAAGGGAAGACCCGAACCATGAACTCCATCTCCCCCCGCGTCCTGCTGGTGCGGGGCATGCTGGCCGGGCTGCTCGCCGGCGTGGCGGCGTTCCTCGTCGCGTACGTCCTCGGTGAGGCCAAGGTCGACGCGGCGATCGCCATCGAGGAGGCGGGCCACGCCGCCCACGAGCACGGCGAGGAGGCGGCCCCGGTCAGCCGGGCCCTCCAGGCCACGGCAGGCCTCGGCACCGGCACGCTCCTGTACGGGATCGCGCTCGGCGGCATCGCCGCGCTCGTGTTCTGCTACGCCCTGGGCCGGATCGGCCGCTTCGGCCCGCGGGCCACGGCCCTGCTGGTCTCGGGCGGCCTGTTCGTCGCCTTCAACCTGGTGCCGTTCCTCAAGTACCCGTCCAACCCGCCGGCCGTCGGGGACCCCGACACCGTCGTCCGGAGGACCACCCTCTACATCCTGATGATCGCGTTGAGCGTGCTGCTGTCGGCGGGCGCGCTCATCCTGGGCCGGCGCCTGGCGCCCAAGCTCGGGAACTGGAACGCCTCGATCGTCGCCTCGGTCGGCTTCGTCGCGGTGGTCGCCATCGCCTACGCGGCCCTGCCCGGCATCAACGAGGTCCCGGCGGATTTCCCGGCCGCCCTGATCTGGCAGTTCCGCCTCGCGACCGTGGCCATCCAGGTCGCGATGTGGACGACTTTCGGCCTGGCCTTCGGTTTTCTTGCCGAACGGGCCCTTGCCCCGGCCGCCGCACCCCAGGAGGCTGTACTGCCCGCGAGCTGACGATGAGGGGGCCGGTAGTACATGCAGACGGCGATCTGGGAATGGCGCGGCTGGACGGGCGCCGTCCCGTTCTGGCTCAACACCGTTCTGCTGCTCCTGGCCCCTTTCACCGCCGCCACGCTGCTGGCCCAGGTCGGCATCATCACGGCCCTGGCCGCCCTCGGCGGCCTGGCCCGCCACCTCTGGTTCGGCGACTACGGCCACCCGGCCATCCACCTCGCCGCCGCCCTCATGGGGGCGGCGGCGATCGCTTTCGTCCTCGTCTGACCCTCCCCGCCCCCGGGGCCCCCGCCCCGGACTCATAGGGTCGGGTCCATGAGCTTCAGCGTGTACGCCCGGCGGGTGCGGGACCACACGCTGCCGCACGCCCACCGGCGGAGCGCATTGCGCAGCGCCGTCGTCCTGTTCAAGCCCTTCGGGTTCCGGGCGACCTGGTCCTACCTCGGCACCGTCGGGGACCTGGACCGGGACGGGGACGCGCTGCTGCGGGCGCTGAAGAAGCTCGAGTCGAGCCGGGACGCGGGGATTGCCGAGCGGGCCGCGTTCGCCGAGCGGCGGCGCGAGGAGAAGCGGATCCTGCACCGGCAGCGTCCCTCGGCCGCCGACACGGAGTTCTTTCGGGGGCCCTGCTGGCCCGGGCCCGACGGGCATCGGGCGGCGGTCCATGAGGTCGCCCGGCTCTGGCGCGCTCACGCCGGGCCGGTTCCCGAACGGCCGGCGGGGGCCACCGGGGCGGCCGGCCTCGACCTCGTGGTGTGCGGGCACGTCCTCTCGTACCTGATGGCCGGCGGCCGTCTGGACCGGCATCGGCTGGATGCGGTCGCGGAGTGTCTGCCGGGATTGCGCCGGTGGGCCTCGTTGCCATCCCCGCACGACGCGGCATGCACGTACTTCCGGCGTCTGCTGAGGATGGCCGAGCTGATCCTCAACGACCCGGACGGCGCTGCGCGGCCGCAGTAGCCGGTCTGCCGTCCACCCGTGCGCGGTGCGTGGTGCACTCGTTCGGCCGTATCTGGCGCAATCCTCGGGACAGGGCCGGTGCACCCGTCACCAGCTGGGAAGACGTCCGGGGCGGGGCGCCGACACGCCTGTGACGTGGCGTCAGTCTTCGGCGTTGTAACCGGTACTGACGGGCAGGGAGGGGTTCCACTGCTCTCAGGAGACCCGGCCGCCGGAGCCGGGGGGATCGGACCAGGAGGGAATTCCATGCCCCGCGCCAAGTGGGTGGTCGGCGTGCTGACAGTGGCTCTGCTGGGAACCGGCATAGGGATGTTGCGCAGCACCGAGGGCGCGCGGCCCACCGCCGCCACCGCCGCCGACGCGCTGCCCTCGCGGGCCCTGGGCCTGTCCGGTCACCGCCGGCTCGTCGAGCAGCTGGAGCACTCCGGCCAGCACGCCGCCGCCAAGGGGCCCCGACCCGCGCGGGCCGCCGCCATCACACCGCTGCGGGCCGCACGACCGCTGCGGCTGCACATCCCGAGTCTGGGGGTCGACCTGCCGCTGGGCGGGGACGGGGACGAGGCCTCCTGGGACCACGACACCCCGGCCCCGGGCTCGGCCGGCACCGCCGTGGTCACGGCCGCCGATGTGCGCCTCGCCGAGCTGCGACGCGGGCTGACCGTCGAGATCGCGCGCGCGGACGGCCGTACCGCCGTCTTCACCGTCGACCGTGTCTCGCCCGGCAGTTTCAGCGGTCGCGGCCAGCGGCCCGGGCGGGCCCAACTGCGGCTGGTCAGCGGTGAGACCACGGTCCTGGCGCGGCTGACCGGCCGCCACCGCACCGGCTGACCCCGCCGACGCCGCCCCCGACCGCCCCCCGACCGCCCCGCGCACCGGCAACCGCCCCGGCGTCCTGTCATCCGAGGGGGGTGTCTTCGTCCCCCGGTCGGGGGCTTCTGCGGTCCGGTCGGGGAGTCACCCGGCGTGTCGGGGCAGACCCCTCGCATGAGTGGGACACGGCATGCACGCGCGGCACTGGCCAGGGCCCTTTCGGCGGCCTGTGTCGTGCTGCTGTGCCTGTTCGCGTCCGGTCCCGCCGTCACGACGGCCGCTGCGGCGGCCGCCGCCCTCGAGCGCACCGGGTCCGCCGCGCCGAGCGAGCCGGGCGCCCCCGTCGAGGGGGAGTCCGATCCGGCCACGGATCCCGAAGTGCGGCCCGCCGTACGCCTGGTCGTGCGCGGACTGCCCGGTGTACGGCAGCTGCCGCGGCCGGTGTTTCACGTGAAACAGGCCCGTCAGGCGATGCGCGCCGATTCGTTCGGGACGGCCGGGCCGGTGCCGTCCGCGGGGACGGTGCGGGGTGTGGTCCTGCGCTGCTGAGCGGGCCGAGCAGCAGCGCGTACCCCCACACACCCCCTGAACACCGTGAGGTTCCGGCATGCCCATCGACCCGTACGCCGCCCTGAACGCCATGCTCCGCGCCGAGGTCACCCGCTACACCCCGCCGGCCGCGAAGCCGTCGAGCCGTGGGACCGATAGCGAGGACACCCCCGCCCCCGCATCCTCCGTGGCCGCGGTGGCCACCTCCGCCACCGGCTCCGAGTCCTCGCCCGAGGACTGACCCCGCAATACGGGCAGGCGCCGGTTCCCGTACGGGGACCGGCGCCTGCCCCGGCTTTCCGGTCAGGGCTCGCGCGTGTAGTAGCGGTAGAACGCCGCCAGCCCGATGCCGACGCCGGTGATGAAGCCGACCCAGCACGAGCGGAGGATCGAGTGGTCGGCCAGGCTGTACAGGTAGCCCACGGCGATACCGGCGAAGGCGCCGTACGCCGTGGCGTGCAACTCCCGCATCAGCCGAGGGCCGACACGGGCGAGCGTGAACATGATGGCGGCGAAGACGGCGCCGCACAGGATCCCGTAGAAGACGTTGCCCGCGTCGACCCCGCCCGTGTCGCGCCTGATGAAGGCCGCCCAGACGCCGTAGACCAGTCCGAGGAGCAGGGCCCGCGTCAGCTGGCCCTTGATCGCGTCGTCCGTGCCGGTCGCCTGCCAGTGCCGCCTCATCGGGGCGGTGGGTGCCGCATGTGCCATGACAGGGCTCCTCTCTCCCATCATCCAGGGCACACCCGCCGCCCCCGACCGGCAAGTGGATCAGCGGATCGGTGGATCAGCGGCCGCGTACCGCCACGGCGTCGATCTCGAAGAGCATCCCGGGCAGGGCGAGGGAGGCGACGCCGATCAGGGTCTGGGCGGGCAGCTCGGTGCCCCACGTGGCGTGCAGGTGCTTGAGCAGGATCTCCAGCTTCTGCTGGTCGTGCCCGACGATGTACGTGCCGAGCCGGACGACGTCGGCGGGCCCGAGGCCGACGGCCGCCAGGGCGGTCCGGAGATTGGCGAAGGCCTGCTCGACCTGGTCGCCGAAGTCCTCGGAGACGACGTGGCCGTTCCCGTCGGAGCCGTACTGGCCGGCTACGAAGACCTGCTCGCCGGGGGCCGAGACGATGTGGCTGTAGCCGAAGCCGGTGGGGTCGTGGAGTCCTGCCGGGTTGGTGATGCTGCGCGTCATTCCAAGCTCCAGAGTCAGTTGTCCTGGTCGGTCGGTCGTACGGTGGGCCGATCGCCGCCCGGCGACCGGCCCCCGGCGCCGACCCCGGCCGCGAGCCAGGCGCGCAGCCGGGACGCGGCATGCGGCGCCTGGAGTTCGGCACGGCGCCGGATCCCGTCGAGGTCTTCCGCGGCGAGGGCCTGGCGCCAGGCCAGTTCGGCCCGGCTCATGGCGTGCGCGATCGCGCATGCGGGGGCGTCGTCCCCGGCCGGCGCGCCGCCCGGCCCCTGCTGCCGGATCTCCGTGCACCGGAAGGCCTCCTCGGTGCCTTCGACGGCGGCGACCACGTCCATGAGCGTGATCTCGGCGAGCGGGCGGGCCAGCCGAAAGCCACCCCGGGGCCCGGGCGTGGAGGTCACGATGCCCGCCCGGGCCAGCGCTTGGAGCTGCTTGTTGAGGTAGGCCGCCGGAAGGTCGTGCCAGGCGGCCAGCCGCGCCGCCGGGACGGCGCGCCCGGGACCGGCCCAGGCCAGGTTGACGCAGCTGTGCAGCGCCCACTCGACGCCCTCGCTCATCCTCATAACCTGGACACTAGCCATCCAGAATTTGGTGCGCAAGGGTGCCGCGCGCCGCGGCACCACCACCGGCCCCGTCCCAACGCCCGCCACCCGCCCGCAGCAGCACCGCTCGCGCCCCGCACCGTCCCGGCTTTCCCTGGTGACGTGCGCACCTTCCTCTCGGCGGTACTCGTCGTCCTCGTGACCGTCCTCGTGCCCGCCGGCGCCGTCGCGTACTGGGCCGACCGCGAGCTGGGCAACGCCGACCGGTACACCGCCGCCATGTCCCCGCTGGCCGAGAACGCGGCCGTCCAGGGCGTCGTCGTCACCCAGGCGAGCCGCGCCCTCGCCGGGCAGATCGACGCCGGCCCCTTCCAGGGCGGGGTCGACGCCCTGCTCGGCGAGGCCCTGCGCTCCTTCGCCGGCACCCCCGCCTACCGCACCGCCTGGGACGCGGCCAACCGCGCCGCGCACGCCGCGTTCCTCCAGGCCCTCACCACCGGCGACGGCGACGCCGTCACCATCGACCTCGCTCCCGTCATCGAGCAGATCAAAGGGGAACTCGTCGCCGACGGGGTGCCGTTCGCCGACCGCATCCCCGTGACCCACGTCTCGGTGAAGGTCATGGAGTACGACAATCTCGGCGCGCTCAGGAAGGGCTTCCACATGCTGCAGATCGCCGGCATCTGGCTTCCCGTGCTGACCGTGGTGCTGGCCGCGGCGGCGATCGGCGTCGCCGTCCACCGGCGCCGGGCCGTGATCGCCACCGGTCTGGGAGTCGCCGTCGGCGCCGTCCTGCTGTGGATCGCGGTGGCCGTCTGCCGCCGGCTCACGCTGGACGACCTGCCGGCCGACATCGACCGGGCGGCCGCCGCGGCGGTGTACGACGCGCTCACCGCGTTCCTGCGCACCACCGCCTGGGTGATTCTGGCGATCGGGCTCGCCGCCGCTGTTGCCGCCTGGTTGACGGGCCGACTGCGTCGCACCCCATAAGCTCGGAAGGTACCAACGCACTCAGACCGCCCCAGAAGAACGCAAGAAGAACGCAAGACCACGGAACAGCGCAGAAGAACCGATTCACGAGCGGCCGCACGGAAGCTGAATGAGCACCGAACGCACCGAACAGATACCTTCCGGGCGATCCCGGCACCGTCCGCTGGCTCCGCCCGCCTGGCTGCTCAAGGGACTGCGGCCGAGCACCGCCCCGATCCCCTGGGCCGCGGCCGCGCGAGCCGGCGTCGCGATGGCCGCCCCGCTCGCCGTCGGCTTCGCCCTCAACGAGCCCGAGTACGGGGCCCTCGTCTCGATGGGCGCCCTGTCCGGGGTCATCGGCGACACCGCCGACGCCTACCGGATGCGGATCCTGAACATCGCCGTGCCGCAGCTCTTCGGCGCGATCGGAGTCGCCCTGGGCACCCTGGTCTTCGGCCACGGCTGGCTCGCCGTCGGCGCCCTCACCCTGATCGCCCTCGTCTCCGGGATGATCTCCTCGATCGGCACGGTCGCCTCCGTCTCCGGACTGCTGCTGCTCCTCAACGCCGTGGTCGGCGCCGGCCTGCCGCTCCCCCGGCCCTGGTGGACCGCGCCTCTGCTGCTCGCCGCGGGCGGGCTGTTCGTCCTCCTGCTGACCCTGCTGGGCTGGCCGCTGCGCGGGCGGCAACCGGAGCGCGCGGCCGTGGCGACCACCTACCGGGCCCTCGCCGACGCCCTGGAAGCCGCGGGCGGACCGGACTACGACGAGCGCCGCCGGCAGGTCACGCACGCCCTGAACCAGGCCTACGACCTGGTCCTGGGCCGCCGCGCCCGGGTGCACGGCCGCAGCCCCTCCCTCGTACGGATGCTGGCCCAGCTGAACGTGGTGATCCCGCTGGTCGAGGCCGCACCCGCCATGCACCTGCGCGGCAGAGCCCTGCCGCCCGAGATCCCGGCGACCGTACGGGACCTGGCACAGGCCGTGGAACAAGGCCGCACCGGGAAGCCCGTACTGGAGCTGCCCGCGCCGCACACCCCCGCCGAACGGGCCCTCGACGCGGCCCTGCGGCATGCGGCGGCCATCGTGCACCTGCCCGACCCGGACCTGCACAACGTCGACGACCGGCTCGGCCGGCCCGCCGCGCTGACGGTCCGGGCCCGGCGGGCCGTGCGCGACATGATGCTGTCCGGCGCCTCCTGGCGGTACGGGCTGCGCCTCGCGCTGTGCATCGGGCTGGCCCAGTCACTGGTCTCCCTGGTGCCGGTCGAGCGGTCCTACTGGGTCGCGCTGACCGTCACCTTCGTCCTCAAGCCCGACTTCGGCTCGGTGTTCTCCCGGGCCCTGCTGCGCGCCCTGGGGACGGCGGCCGGGCTGGTCGTGGCCGCCGCCGTGCTCGCCGAGGTGCCGCGCGGCTGGTGGGACGTGCCGGTGATGGTGGTGCTCGCCGCACTGATCCCCGCGTTCTCCGTCAAGGGGTACGCCTTCCAGACCGCCGCGATCACCCCGGTGATCCTGCTGCTCTCGGACCTCCTCAACCACCAGGGCTTCGACCTGATCCGGCCCCGGCTGCTGGACAGCCTGATCGGCTGCGCCATCACCCTCGTCTTCGGCTATCTGCTGTGGCCCGAGAGCTGGCACACCCGGATCGGCGACCGCCTCGCCGACACCGTTGACGATGCGGCCCGGTACGTGGAGCGGGCCTTCGGGGGCCATCCGGAGACGGAGGCCGGGCGCCAGGCCGCCCGGACCGCCCGGCTCCAGGCCCGGCGGCGGATCTACCGGGACATGTCCGGCGTACGGAACGAGTTCCAGCGGGCTCTGACGGAGCCGCCGCCGACGGGGGCACGGGCCGCCGCCTGGTGGCCGCTGGTCGTCGCCGTCGAGCGGATCGTGGACGCGACCACCGCCGCCCGGGTCCGGGTCAACCACGGCGCCCAAGCCCCCCGCGACGAGGAGGTGGCGAGCGTCATCACCGACCTGCGCGCCCTCGCCGAGGGGGTGCGCAGCGCCCGAACCCCGGCCCAGCTGCGGCCCGCGGCCCCGCGGCCCGGGGACGAGACCTCCGTCCTGGCCCCGGTGCGCCAGGAGGTCGCGGCGGCCCGCGCGATCGCATCCGCGGACCACTGACGCCCGACCGTCCACCGGGCACCGGACCGCATCCGTCGCCCGAATGGCCCCGGGGCCGGGCCCGTACGGCCGGGACGGGAGAGCATCGGTGCATGAGGCGCCTCTCCCCGCGCGGCCGCGCCGCGGCCCCGGTCCTCGCCGCCGTCCTCGCGGCGACGGCCGGCTGCGCCGACGTGGACGGGCTGCGCAGCGACGGCGACCTGGGCACGGTGCACGCCCCGGAGACCCTCTGGGAGAACATCCACCCGGACCCGCCCGGCCCCGGCCAGGAGCCCGGCAAGGCCGCCGTGGTCCCCGGCCTGCCCAAGGTCGCGAACCTCAGCATGCGGGGCGTGAACGCGGTGGACGTCGTACGGGCCGACGTCACCGCCGCGACCGCCGAGGACGGCGGGACCGGGCGCCTCGTCGACCCCCGGGCGGTGCAGCGGATCGCGCTGTGTACACAGGCTGTGGACGGAGGTCCGTACTGCCCGGTGCGGCCCGCGGTCCTGCGCGACGTGACGGGCAACGGCCGGGAGGAGCTGATCACCGCCCTGGACGTCGACGGCCGGGTCAGCGAACTGCGCGTCTACACCGTCCGCGACGACGGGTCGATCGCCCGGATCCTGTCCCGGCGCGGGGTGCTGGAGGGCGTGGAGGTGGCCGCCGAGCACCTGGCGGTCCGCGAGCCGACCTCGAACCCGGACAAGGTCTCCGTCTCCGACTACGTGTGGGACCCGAAGGCCGGGATCATGAACCTCTCCCAGCTCACCCTCGACGAATGCGCCGGCACGAAGGACAGCGCCATCCCGTGCTCGACGAGCAGGGTCTGAGGGGGCCGGGCCGCGATGCGGGTCATGAGCAGCCTGCGCTGGAAGATCGCCCTGACCATCGCGGCGGTGTGCTGCGCGGTCGCGGCGGCGCTCGGGATCCTCGTGCACAACGTGGTCGCCCGGCAGATCGTCGGGGAGGTGCGCAAGGACGCGGACCGGGAGCTGGAGCACGCCCTCGCCCACTACCAGTACGGCACCGCGCACGGTGACGTGAACCTCGCCCTCGACCCGCCCGGGCTGCCGGGGCCGCTGCGGAAACTGGTCGCCCACGGCCTGACCGGCAGCATGGTCGGCGAACACGACGACGTACCCGTCATGTGGGCCGCCGCACCCGCCGACGGCAAGGCCCTCACCGTCTGGATCCCGTACGAGAGCACCCGCCACCGGCTGCGGGACATCGACACCGCGATCCTCGCCTCCTCGGCGCTCGCGGCCGGAGTGGTCGCGCTGGCCGGCGTGTTCCTCGCCCACCGGATCAGCCGGCGGCTGACGACCACGGCCGCCGTCGCCCGCCGGATCAGCGCCGGCGACCTGGACGCGCGCGTCGGGTTCCCCACCGAGGAGGACGGCACGCGCGGCGCGTACGAGGGCAGCGGCCGGCGTCTGCCACGCCACCGCGACGAGGTGGGGGACGTGGCGCAGGCGCTCGACTCCATGGCCGCGTCCCTCCAGAAGCGGATCGAGGCGGAGAAGCGCTTCACCGCGGACGTCGCGCACGAGCTGCGCACCCCGCTCACCGGCTCGCTGGCCGCGGCCGCCCTGCTGCCGGAGGGCCGCCCCAAGGAGATGATCAACGACCGGCTCAAGGCCCTGCACCTGCTCACCGAGGACCTGCTGGAGATCTCCCGGCTGGAGTCGGGCGTCGAGCAGGCGGATGTGGCCCGGGTGGAACTCGGCCAGGCGGTGCAGCGGGCCGTCACGGCGACCCGCGTGGAGGCCTCGGTACGGGTGATCCGGGACGCCGTGGTGCTCACCGACCGTCGGCGGCTGGACCGGATCCTGGCCAATCTGCTGGTCAACGCCGACAAGCACGGGGAACCACCGGTCGAGGTGACCGTCGAGGGCCCGGTGGTGGTGGTGCGCGACCACGGGCCCGGCTACCCGCCCGAGCTGATCGAGGAGGGCCCGCAGCGGTTCCGCACCGGGGACCCGGGCCGCGGCCGGGGCCACGGGCTGGGCCTGACGATCGCGGCCGGCCAGGCGGCGGTCCTGGAGATCGCCCTGAGCTTCGGCAACGCACCCGACGGCGGGGCGGTGACCACGCTCAGGCTCCCCGTCGGACGTCTGACGGACGCCTGACACGCGAACATTAGGGTGAAATGCCCCTGGGTGGGCCGTGTTTCACGTGAAACACGGCCCACCCAGGGGTGGATTCAACCGGGCAACCGACCGGGCCTACCGGCCCGATCAGACGCCGATGTTCTTGCCGTCCTTGCGCCAGACGGACACGACCGCCGGACGGACGATCTTGCCGGGGCCGTCGGGCCACACCGACTGCGGCTTCTCGACGGACGCGCCGTCGATCTCGCCCGGGTGCTGGACGGCCACCAGGACGCGCTTGTCCTGGACCAGCGGGCCACAGGTCTCGGCGCCGCGGGGGACGGTCAGGAACTGCTTCAGCTCACCGCGGCGGTCACCGGCGGTGGCGACACCGAACAGGCCGTCGTGGGAGCCGAGCTGGTTGCCGTCCGTGGAGATCCACAGGTTGCCGTGCGGGTCGAAGGTCACGTTGTCCGGGCAGGAGATCGGGCTGACCTTGTCCTTCGGGAAGCCCGCGAAGAAGGTGGACGGGTCCTTCGGGTCACCGGCGACCAGGAACAGACGCCAGGCGAAGCCGTCACCGGCCGGGTCGTCGAAGTTCTCGGCGAGCTCCAGGATCTGCCCGTGCTTGTTCAGGTTGCGCGGGTTGGCCTCGTCCGCACCGGCCTTGCCGGCCTTGCCGCGGTCGCTGTTGTTGGTGAGGACCACGTACACGCGGCCGGTGCGCGGCGAGGGCTCGATGTCCTCGGGGCGGTCCATCTTGGTCGCGCCCACCTTGTCGCCGGCCTCGCGCGTGAAGACGGCCACCTCTTCGGCGGTCATGCCCTCGACGTGCGAGACGTTGCCGGAGGGGGAGGAGGTGAGGAGCTTGATCCACACGCCGGAGCCGTCGAACTGACCGTCGGAGGGGAGCTTGCCGGAGCCGTCGATCTCCGCGGCCGGGGAGTCACCGGTCAGCTTGGCGACGTACAGGGTGCCCTCGTCGAGCAGCGTGAGGTTGTGCTCCTTCGCCGCGCGCGAGTTGCCCTTCTTCATCTGCTTCGAGGAGACGAACTTGTAGAAGTAGTCGAACTTCTCGTCGTCGCCCATGTAGACGACCGGACGGCCGTCCTCGGTCAGGCGGGGCTGGGCGCCCTCGTGCTTGAAGCGGCCCAGCGCGGTGCGCTTGCGCGGGGTGGAGTTCGGGTCGTACGGGTCGAGCTCGACGACCCAGCCGAAGCGGTGCGGCTCGTTGGGCTCCTGGAGCACGTCGAAGCGCTTGTCGAAGCGCTCCCACTTGCGCTCGGTGGCGCCGGTGGTGACGCCGTAGCGCTTCAGGCGGGCCGCCTGGGCGGGGTCGGTGACCTGGCCGGCGTTGGCGAAGTACTGGTTGAAGTTCTCCTCGCCGTGCAGCGTGGTGCCCCAGGGGGTGGTGCCGCCGGAGCAGTTGTTGAGCGTTCCGAGGACCTTGGTGCCGGTCGCGTCGACGGAGGTCTTCACCAGGGCGCTGCCCGCGGCCGGGCCGGTGAGCTTGAACTCGCTGGTCGCGGTGAGGCGGCGGTTGAGCTGGTGGCGGTTGACCGCGGTCAGCTTGCCGCTGCGGTGGTCCTCCTGGACGACGACGACGCCGAGACCGTGCGCGGCCCAGGCGATCTCGACCTGCTCGCGGGTCGGGTTCGCCGGGTCGTAGCCCTTGAACATGAGGATCTCGTCGGTGTACTCGTGGTTGGCCACGAGGAGCTGCTGGCGCTCGTAGTCGCTGCCGAGCGGGAGCAGCGAGAGGAAGTCGTTGTTGTAGCCGAACTGGCCGGCCTGGGCGGCGGCGGTCTGCTTGTCGGCGTTGAACCCCGGAGCGCCCTTGACGATCGGCTCGCCCCAGCGGATGACCACGTTCTGCTCGTAGCCCTCGGGGACGGTGACCCGGTCGTCGGTGTTCGGCGCGACGGCCTTGAAGCGCAGACCGCGGGCGCCCGCGGCGTTGGCGGCGTCCGCGGCGGCGCCCTGGGCGTCGGCGGCGGGGGCGGCGGTGGCCGAGGAGCCGTTGCCGCCGAGGGTGACGGCGGTACCGGCAGCGGTGGCGACCGTGACGACGGCGGCGGAGCGCAGCATCGAGCGGCGGGAGTAGGCGCGGGCGATGACGTCGCCGACGTACTCGTTGTCGCTCTTGTTCGGCACCTCGTGGAAGCAGGCGTCCCCACAGCGGTAGCGACAGGTGAGGGCGGAACGGCCGCCCCCATGCGGGTTGCCTATGAGCGGCAGAAGCTTGCGCACGAATGTCCTCCGTAGATGCACGGGCGCCGACATCATGTCGGTCGAATCCAGCCGTGACGCTAGGCGCGAGTTGCGCCGATGCGGCGGCGGCGGGATGAACGCCCGGTGAACCGGGCACGTCGGTGCGGGAGTTCGGCAAGATGGGGTGTGTGCTGGGCGGGCCGGGCGCCACGAAGGGCGCCCCTGCCGAAGTTCCAGCCAAGCGGCCGATAACCTTACGTGTCCACTCTGGGCAGGGATCAACCGCGCAGCACGGACAAATGACGCACGCACTCATGCGAAAGGCCTGGCCCATGGGTATTCGGAGCTTGTTGCGCAAGGTGTTCGGACGGTCTGCCGAGCCGGTTCCGGAGACGACGGACGGCACTTCGGCAGCCGTCCCGAACCAGGCGGAACGCACCCCCCTGGACGTGGCGGCCGAACTGGTCGCGGCGTCCTTCGACAATCCGACGGTTCCCCCGCAGTCCGCTCCGCGGGACCGTGAACCGGGGACCCTTCTCACCGCCCCGGCGCCGGACCCCACGGTCCCGGAGGCCCGCCGCCCCATGCCGGGGTCGGTTCAGCAGGAACCTGCGGCTGCGGCGAAGCCGGTTGCCGAACCGGCAGCCGAGCCCGTCTCGGCCGAGGCCGAGACCCCCACGGCGGAGCCGGTGGCCGAGGCCGAGCCGGAGGAAGTCACCGCCGAGCCGGTGGCCGAGGTCGCCGCCGAGCCGGTGGCCGAGGTACAGCCCGAGGCGGAAGCCGTCGTGGCCGAGGCCGAGACGCCCGCGCCGGAGGCGGCCGAAGAGGTCGTGGCCGAGCCGGTGGCCGAGGTACAGCCCGAGGCCGAGGCCCCCGCGGCCGAGCCCGAGGTCAAGGCCGAAGCCGAGGTCGAGGTCGAGGTCATCGCAGCCGAGGCCGAGGCCCCCGTGGCCGAAGTCGTCGCTGCCGAGGCCGAGAGCGCCGTGGCGGAGCCGGTGGTCGAGGCCGAGCCCGAGGAAGTCGTCATCGAGGCGGCTGCGGCCGAGGCCGGGACGCCCGCGCCGGAGGCGGCCGAAGAGGCCGTGGCCGAGCCGGTGGCGGCCGAGGCCGAAGCCCCCGCGGCCGAGCCCGAGGTCGAAGCCGAGGCCGAGCCCGAGGTCGAGGTCGAAGCCGAGGTCGAGGTCGAGGTCGAGGTCATCGCAGCCGAGGCCGAAGCCCCGGTTGCGAAGCCGGTGGCCGAGGTCGAGGCCGAGGTCGAGGACATCGTGGCGGAGCCGGTCGGCGAGGAGGGGCCGGCTCATGCGCTGGCTGCCGTGAAGCGGCAGGCGCCCGGGGTGGCCGGGGCCTACAAGGCCGCCGGGCAGGTGCTCCGGGGCAAGGGCAAGGCCGGTGCGCGGGCCAAGGTGTACCTGGTCCTGGACCGGTCCGGGTCTATGCGCCCGTTCTACAAGGACGGCAGCGCCCAGCACCTCGCGGACCACGCCCTCGCCCTCGCCGCCCACCTCGACGACGAGGCGACCGTGCACACCGTGTTCTTCTCCACGGACGTGGACGGCACCGCCGACCTGACCCTCGACGCCCACGACGGCGCCTGGGTCGAGGCCCACCACGCCGAACTCGGCCACATGGGCCGCACCAGCTACCACCGCGCCGTGGAGCAGGTCGTCGAGCGCTACCAGAAGGACGGCGGCGACCACCCCGCCCTCGTGGTGTTCCAGACCGACGGTGCCCCCGACAGCGTCCGGCCCGCGAAGCAGGCCCTCGCCGACGCCGCCGCCTCCGCACCCGGCGTCCACTGGCAGTTCGTCGCCTTCGGCGACCACGACGCCAAGGCCTTCGACTTCCTGCGCAAGCTGGACGCCGAGAACGCCGGCTTCTTCCACGCCGGCCCCGCCCCCGCCGAGCTGACGTCGGGCGCACTGGTCAAGGGGCTGCTCCAGAGCTTCTGAGCCCCGCCGTACGTACGACGACGAAGGGCCCGGGATCCATCGGATCCCGGGCCCTTCGTCTCAGCTGCGAACGATTACCGCGCGGCGTCCGGGTGGACGGCCTCGGCGACCGGCTTGGCCTCCGCCGGCTTCGTCTCCACCGGCTTGCGCAGCGCGATGTTCAGCTCGCGCAGGCGGGACTCCTCGAGGACCGTGGGCGCGCCCATCATCAGGTCCTGCGCGTTGCCGTTCAGCGGGAAGGCGATGGTCTCGCGGATGTTCGGCTCGTCGGCGAGCAGCATCACGATGCGGTCCACGCCCGGGGCGATGCCACCGTGCGGCGGGGCGCCGAGGCGGAAGGCACGCAGCATGCCGGCGAACTCGCGCTCGACGGTCTCGGCCTCGTAACCGGCGATCGCGAAGGCCTTCAGCATGACCTCGGGCTCGTGGTTGCGGATGGCGCCGGAGGACAGCTCGATGCCGTTGCAGACGATGTCGTACTGCCAGGCCAGGATGTCGAGCGGGTCCTTCTCCTCGAGGTCCTTCATGCCGCCCTGCGGCATGGAGAAGGGGTTGTGCGAGAAGTCGATCCGGCCGGTCTCCTCGTCCTTCTCGTACATCGGGAAGTCGACGATCCAGCAGAACCGGAAGACGTTCTCCTCGAACTGGCCGGCGCGCTTGGCCGCCTCGACACGGACGCCCGACATGATCTTGGAGACCTCGTCGAACTCACCCGCGCCGAAGAACACGGCGTGGCCGGGGACCAGGCCCAGTCGCTCGGTGAGGACCTTGACGTTCTCCTCGGTGAGGAACTTGGCGATCGGGCCGGTCAGCGCACCGTCCTCGCCCACGCGGACCCACGCCAGGCCCTTGGCGCCCAGCGAGATCGCGTACTCGCCGAGGCCGTCGAAGAACTTGCGCGGCTGCGCGGCGGTGTCCGGGACGGCCAGCGCACGCACGTGCTTGCCGGCGAACGCCTTGAACTCCGAGCCCTCGAAGACGTCGGTGATGTCGACGAGCTCCAGCTTGGCGCGCAGGTCGGGCTTGTCGTTGCCGTACTTCAGCATCGACTCGCGGAACGGGATCCGCGGGAACGGCGAGGTGACCTCGCGGCCGTTGCCGAACTCGGTGAAGAGCTCGGTCATCAGGCGCTCGATCGGCTGGAAGACGTCCTCCTGCTCGACGAAGGACATCTCGACGTCGAGCTGGTAGAACTCGCCCGGCGAGCGGTCGGCGCGGGCGTCCTCGTCGCGGAAGCACGGCGCGATCTGGAAGTACCGGTCGAAGCCCGAGATCATCAGCAGCTGCTTGAACTGCTGCGGGGCCTGCGGCAGGGCGTAGAACTTGCCCGGGTTCAGGCGGGACGGGACGACGAAGTCACGCGCGCCCTCGGGCGAGGTCGCGGTGAGGATCGGGGTCGCCATCTCGTTGAAGCCGAGGGCCACCATCTTGGAGCGGATCGACGCGATGACGGCCGAGCGCAGCATGATGTTGCGGTGCATGCGCTCGCGGCGCAGGTCGAGGAAGCGGTACTCCAGGCGCCGCTCCTCGTTCACACCGTCGTCGGTGTTGATGGTGAAGGGCAGCGGGGCCGCCGCGCCGAGCACCTCGACCTCGACGGCCTCGATCTCGATCTCGCCGGTGGGCAGGTCGGCGTTGACGTTGTCGGCGCCACGCGAGACGACCTTGCCGTCGACGCGGACGACGGTCTCCTTGGAGAGCTTGTCCAGGACGGCGGCCGCGGCGGTGCCGGGGCGGGCGACGAGCTGCGTGATGCCGTAGTGGTCGCGCAGATCGATGAAGAGGATGCCGCCCAGGTCTCGACGGTTGTGCAGCCAGCCGCTCAGCCGGACGTCGGTGTTGACGTCAGAGGCGCGGAGCTCGCCGCAGGTGTGGGACCTGTACCGATGCATCAGTCATCCAGTTCTTCGCGATACCAGGGTGGATTCAACCCTCACAAGGTTACCGTCCGGGCCGGGGACCGTGCGGGAGTGCCCGGCAGCCCCGTGAACAGGCACGCCGGGGGGATGACCTGTAAAGATGACCGGGTGCGCACCGAGGACGTCCTGGCCGCCATCGCGACCGGCCTGTGGCGATGGGACAACGCCTCCGGGACGGTCACTCTGGACAGCGAGGCCGCCCGGCTCCTCGGGCTGCCTGCGGAGCCCGTCGTCCTGCCGGAGGTCGCCGTACGGTCGCGGTTTCACCCGGTGGACTGGAACGAGATCAACGGGATCGTCAATCTCGCGGTGGCCGAGGGCACCCTCGCGGAGGCCCGGCTGCGGATCATGGACAAGGACGGGCGGGTGCTGCGCACCGTACGCAGCCGCTCGAGACCCCTCGAGAACCGCTCGGTCGACGGCCGCGTCGATTACGAGCTGATCGGCACCATCCAGGAGATCGCCGAGCCGCAGCCCGGCACCACCGCCGTGCACACCCCGATCACCGGCGACTGGCGGCGCTCCCGCGAGGCCTTCCTGCTGGACGCGGGGCGGGCGCTCGCCGAAGCCCGGTCCACGGCCGAGGTGCTGCGGGTCGCCGCGTCGCTCTCGATGCCCGGCTTCAGCCCCGACGGGCTGGCCGTCTTCGGGGTGGCCGGGGACCGGCTGTCGATCATCGGGCACCACGGGCACGGTCCCGGAGACGAGGACCCCTTCACGGACATGCGGCTGGACACGGACTATCCGGCCGCCGAGGTCGTCCGGACCGGGCGGGCGATCTACCTGCCCTCCCCCGAGGACTACAAACGGCGCTTTCCGGCCACCTGGCCGCTCGCACAGCGCTTCGGCCGGATCTCCTGGGCCTTCCTGCCCCTGATCGTCGCCGGGCGCACCATGGGCGCCTGGATGGCCGCGTTCAAGCACCCGGTGTCCTTCTCCCCGGATGAGCGGTCCGTCCTGACGACGGTCGCCCGGATGCTGGCCCAGGCCCTCCAGCGGGCCGGCGTGGCCGAATCCGAGCGGGAACTCACCTCCGGCCTGCAACGGTCGATGATGCCGATGCTGGGCCCCGACATCCCGGGCATGCAGATCGCCGCGCGGTACGTCCCCACCGGCGGCGGGCTCGAGGTCGGCGGCGACTGGTACGACATGATCCCGCTGCCCTCGGGACGGTTCGCGCTGGTCATCGGGGACGTCCAGGGGCACGATGTGCGGGCCGCCGGGCTGATGGGCCAGCTGCGGATCGCGGTGCGCGCGTACGCCTCCGAGGGCCACCGGCCGGATGCCGTGCTCTCCCGCGCCTCCCGCTTCCTTGCCGGGCTGTGTTCTTCGAAGGGGGCCGACTCGTACGAGGAGTCCGACTTCCACAGCCCCCGCTTCGCGACCTGCCTGTACGTGGAGTGCGACCCGGAGACCGGGCTGCTGGAGGTGGCCCGCGCCGGCCACCCCGACCCCGCGATCCGGATGACGGACGGCACGGTGCTGATGCGCCCGACCGCCGGCGGCCTCCCGCTCGGCATCGTCCCGGACACGGACTACCCGACGACGCAGTTCACGCTGGAGCCCGGCGAGACGATGATGCTGTGCACCGACGGGCTCATCGAGACCGGCGGGCACGACCTGGACACGGGCTGGGCCCGGCTGCGGGCGATCCTCGAATCCGAGACCCACGATCCCGGGACCCATGGGTCCGACGACCTGGAGAAGCTCGCCGACCTGCTGGTCCAGGCCGTGCACGGGCCCTCGTCGCACCACACCACCGGCCCGCTGGCCGACCGGCGCGAGGACGACATAGCCGTCGTCCTGCTGTGCCGGGACGGCGCGGGCTGCGGCTGCGGCGCCCCGGCGGCGCAGCTGACCCGGCCCACGCGCCGCACGGTCCTGACCGTGGCGCAGGCGGAGCCGGAGCGGATCGCGGGCGCCCGCCGGCAGATCCGGGAGCTGCTGCACGACTGGGCGGACGAGGAGCAGGTGGACTCGGCGGTGCTCATCGTCTCCGAGATGATCACGAACGTCCTCATGCACACGGACGGCGACGCACTGCTGGTCGCGGAGGCGGTGGGCGAGCTGGGGACGCGGCGGCTGCGCATCGAGGTGGCGGACGCCAGCGACGAGCTGCCGCACAAGCGGCATCCGGGCGAGATGGCGTCGAGCGGGCGGGGCGTCCTGCTGATGGAGATGCTGGCGGACACCTGGGGCGTGGACCCGCGCGGCGAGGGCAAGTCGATCTGGTTCGAGATGTACGAACCGGCGAAGGACGGCTGAAGGACGACCGCCCGTCCCGGCCGGTAAGGGACGACCGCCCGTTCCAGCCGGGACCTTCGGCGCGAGCGGCGTGCCCGATCTGCACCGGAATGCCGTGATTGGATGCACTTGTGCTGACTCTGCTTCCCCCGCCGGTCAGGCGACTGGCCGCGTGGTGCGCGGCCGTCCTGCTCGTCACCGGCGTGGTCGCCGTCGGCGTGTGGCTGTGCATCACCTTCAAGCCGGTCGTCACGCCCGTGCTGCTCGCGCTGCTCGGAGCGGCCCTGCTCGGGCCGATGTACCGGCGGCTCGTGGGGACGGGGGTGCGGCGCTCCCTCGCCGCCGCGCTCACCTGCCTCACGGTGCTCGTGGTGTTCGGCGGCGCCACGTACGTCGTCGTCCACGCCCTGATCAGCACCGGCGATCAGATCGTCGGCTCCCTCAAGCAGGCCGGGCAGGTCCTCGCCAAGCACTTCGGGGCCGCCGGGACCTCCCTCGAGGACCTGGCCTCCAACGCCAAGGAGCTGCTCGCCAAGTACGGCGGTACGGCCGCCTCCGGCGTCATCGCCGGCATCAGCGTCGTCGGCGAGATGCTCGCCACGGCCGTCCTCGCCCTGCTGCTGATGTTCTTCTTCCTGCGCGACTCCCACCGCGCCTCCGCAGCCCTGCGCTCGCTCGCGCCGCGCGCCACCGGCGACACCGCCGCCACCGCCGACACCGTCGAGGCCATGGCCCGCCGCGCCTTCGCCGCCGTCGAGGGCTTCATGCGCGGAACCACGTTCATCGCCCTGATCGACGCCTTCTTCATCACCGTCGGCCTGCTCGTGCTCCGCGTCCCCGGGGCCGTCGGCCTCGGCGCCCTGGTGTTCGTCGGCGCGTACATCCCGTACCTCGGCGCCTTCATCTCCGGCGCGGTGGCCGTCCTCGTCGCGTTCGCCGAGCGGGGCTGGGTCATCGGCCTGTGGGCCTTGGGCGTGGTGCTCGCCGTGCAGGTGCTGGAGGGGCACGTCCTGCAGCCGGTGATCCAGAGCCGCACCGTGCAGATGCACCCGGCCGTGGTCCTGCTCGCCATCACCGCCGGCGCCAGCGTCGCCGGGATCCTGGGCATGCTGCTGGCCGTGCCGCTGACGGCGGCCGCGTTCGGCGTGGTGTCGGAGCTTCGGGGGCGCTACACGGGGGCCGAGCGCCCCGAGGAACACGAGGAGCCCGAGTAACGAGGGTTTCAGGACAACCGCGAAGCGGTCCTCGATCATCCGTTCGCGGAGAACCCGAGGGGTCCGTTTTCCGGCCACCGCCCCCTCCTGCGGAAATGCCCAAAAGGATCTGAAGAGTCCGTGTAACCGGCCACGCGCCCCGAAACGCAGCATTCAAGCCGGTCTCCGCCACACGCCCGGATCCCCCTGGTACGGCATTCGTCTTCGTGCCATCGTCTTTCACCGGACCGGGGGGCCGCTGCAGCACTTGTGCCGCGGAGCATTCCTCCCGGCTGCACCACGACGTGTCCGATATCCAAGAGGAGACAGCGTGCGCAAGGCAGCAAGGTTCACCGCAGTGGCACTCTCCGCCGCAACGATCGTCATGGGCTCCGTGACCGTGGCCCACGCCGGCGACTACACCGAGGACGGGGTCCGGATCCGTTCCAACTCCAGCACCTCGGCCTCCGTGAACGGCCTCGGCTACCGAAGCCACACCATCACGCCCATCTGCTACAAGTCGGGCACCGTGATCAACGGCAACCAGTGGTGGGACCGGCACAAGAACAACAACACCGGCGTCACCGGCTACAGCTCGATGACCCTGCTCACCAAGTGGGCGGCCAATCACTGCTGATCGGGCGCTCGGCGCCGCCCGGGGCCGGGACCGCTGGAATCGGTCCCGGCCCCGGGCGTGCCGGGCAGTGTACGACCACCAGACCACCACGGAAAGGCTGATCGTGCTCCACGCACGCCAACGGCTGCCCCTGCTGCTGGCCGGTGCCCTCGCGGTCGCAGCGCTCGGCGCCTGCACCGCCGAACCGTCGGCGAAACAAGGGGGATCGGACGGTCCCACGGCCGAACCTCAGGTGAGCGTCACACCGCAGGCGGACCCGGCGAACGCCGTACTCCCGCTCGACGCCTACGCCTTCGACCAGAACCAGGCGAAGGTGCTCCGGCAGGCACAGGACCTGCTCACCGAGACCTGTATGCACCGCATCGGATTCGCCTCCTTCAAGAACGCGAGCACCTACGTCACCAGCGCCGGTGCGCACCGGGCCACCACCGGAATCGGCCTGGTCGACGCCGAATCCGCGAAGAAGTACGGGTACCGGTCCGGCGCATTACCGGACCGCGACGCCGCCGGCGAGAAGAAGCGCGACCCGAACGAGACGGCCGCCCTGTTCGGCCCGCAGGACGGCGGACCGGCCCATCCGGGCGCCCCGGAGGGCGGCTGCTCGGGCGAGGCCGACCGCAAGCTGTACCCGAGGAGCACCACCGGCCCGTCCGCGGCCCCGGCCGGCAACAGCCTGGTCGACCAGCTCACGCAGCAGGCCGGCGACCGGGCGCGCGGCGACAGCCGGATCGTCGCGGGCATCACGCAGTGGAGCACGTGTATGCGCGATGCGGGGTTCCAGGTGAAGACGCCCTGGGAGCTCCAGCAGATGGAGGGCACCCGGTGGACCGGGCCCGTCACCTCCGAGGAGATCACCGCCGCGACCACGGACGTGTCCTGCAAGCAGAAGACGAAGCTCACCGACACCTGGAGCGCGGTCCTGACGGCCTACCAGAAGGGCCTGATCGAACGGCGCAAGCAGGATCTGGACCAGGAGAAGAAGCGCCTGGACGAACAGGTCACATATGCGGAGAAGGTGCTGAAGGACGGCTCGGCGTGAGGGCCCCGGCCGGCCCGCGGGTCGCGGTTTCCGGCCTGCTGCCGGCCCTGGCGGCGGCTCTGGCGCTCCTCCTGGCGACCGGGTGCACCGCGGATTCCGCCGCCTCCCCGGCCGGTGCGAGCACCCGGTCGGCGCTGGAGCCGCCGAGCCCGGACGTGCAGCAGGCGTACGACACGTACTGGGCCACGTGGCTGGCGGCGAACCGGGCGCCCGATCCCCAGGATCCGGCCGTCGAACGGGTCGCCACCGGGCAGCAGTTGCAGGAGCTCCGCGACAACCTCGCCCACTCGAAGACCGGCGGCCAGGTGCTGCTCGGCGAGGTGGGCCACCGGATCGACGGCGTGGAGACCCCCGGCGCACAGACCCGGATCCTGCACGACTGCGTCGATCTGGACCGCTGGCTCATCCATGACGCCAAGACCGGTCAGCCCGTCGACCAACTCCAGGACAAGCCGACCCAGATGGGCGCCTTCACGCTGACCCGCGAGAAGGAGGGCGCCCCGTGGAAGGTGAGTTCCCTCGAGGTGCTCGGCGAGAACTGCTGAACGAAGAAGTGGGTTTCACGTGAAACATCAAGAGGCCGCCGCCCCCGAGGAGCCGGACACCGCCGGGAACGACGCCGCCGGGAAGCCGGACGCCGCAGGCGGGCCCGATGACGTACGGGCCTCGCTCGGCCGGCGGCGCCGGATCCTGATCTGGGTCGTCGCGGGCGCCGTCGCCCTCACCGGTGCCGGGGTGGTCCTCGCCGGCGCCATCCGCTCGCCCGCCCAGGTCGCGGCCGATGCCGCGGCGCCGCCCGCGTCCGTCCTCGCCGACCGGGTCGAACGGCGGGTGCTCACCTCCTCCGTGGTCGTACGGGGCACGGTCACCGCCGAGCAGTCGCTGGCGGTGTCCCCGGGGGCCGGGGCCACCGCTGCCGCCGGGACGGGCGGGAAGCCCGTGGTCACGCGGGTCAACAAACAGCCCGGGGCCGCCGTGCAGGCCGGCGAGGTACTGGTCGAGGTGTCGGGGCGGCCGGTGTTCGCGCTGGCCGGGGCCCTGCCCGGGTACCGGGACCTGAAGCCCGGGGCCACCGGCAAGGACGTCGGGCAGCTCCAGGAGGGGCTCAAGGCGCTCGGCCACGCCACCGGCAAGGATCCGGCGGGCACGTACGGCGCCGGTACGAAGGCCGCCGTCACCGCGCTCTACGCCGCGCTCGGCTACACCCCGCGGCCGGCCGACCCCGCCGACGCCGAGAAGCTCCAGGCGGCGGAGGACGCCGCCGACACCGCCCAGCGGGGGGTCACCACCGCCAAGAGCGCCCTCGCCAAGGCCAAGGCGGGCGGTGGCACCGACACCGCCGAGGCACAGCAGCAGCTCGTCTTCGCCCAGCAGGACCTGGCCAAGGCGACCACCCGCCTGGAGGCGGCCCGCGCGGCGGCCGGCCCCATGGTCCCGGCGGACGAGCTCGTCTTCGTCAAGGGTTTTCCGGCCCGCGTGGACGCGGTCAAGGCCGCGGTCGGCGAACCCGTCCCGGACGGGCTGCTGACCCTCTCGGCGGGCGCTCCGGTGATTCGGGCCTCGCTTCCGGCGCACCAGAAGGACCTGGTCAAGGCCGGGATGAAGGTCGAGGTGCTGTCCGAGGCCACCGGGCTCACGGCCACCGGGACCGTCGGCTCGGTCGCCACCGACCCGACCCCGGCCGCGGCCGGTTCCCCGGCGGGCGGCGCAGGCGCAGCCGGGTCCGGCGCGGGCTCCGGGGACAACCCGCCGGCCACCGCACAGGACGCGGGCGGGTACGCACTGACCGTCAAGCCCGACCAGGCCCTCGACCCCCGGCTCTCCGGCCAGGGCGTACGGCTCACCGTGACCGCCGCCTCGTCCGGGGAGCCGGTGCTCGTCGTACCGCTCTCCGCCGTCTCGGCGGGCGCCGACGGCCGGACCACCGTCACGGTGCTGGGCAAGGACCCCGCCGCCGCGGACGCCCGGCGCCGGGTCGAGGTCCGGGCCGGGATGTCCGCCGACGGAATGGTCCAGGTCGAGCCGGTCGGCGGTGGCGCGCTCGCCGACGGCGACCGGGTGCTGGTAGCGCAGGCGAAGCCATGACCGCCGCCCACCCGGCCGCGGAAGCCGCCTCGGAAGCCGCCTCGGAGGCCGCGCCGGGCGCCGCGCCCGACCCCGCCCCGGTCGTCCGCTTCGAGGGCGTCGGCCTCACCTACCCCGGACCGCCGCCCGTCCAGGCACTGCGGCCCTGCGAACTGACCGTGGAGCGCGGCGAGTACGTCACCGTGGTCGGCCCTTCCGGCTCCGGGAAGTCCACCTTCCTGAACGTCGCGGGGCTCATCGACGCCCCGACCACGGGGCGGTACCTGCTCGACGGCATCGACACCGGCGCCCTGCGCGACCGCGACCGGACCGCCCTGCGCGGGCAGCGCATCGGCTTCGTCTTCCAGTCCTTCCATCTCCTGCCGCACCGCAGCGCCCTGGAGAACGTCCGCCTCGCCATGGTCTACAACGGCATCCCGCGCGCGGAGCGCGCCGACCGGGCCCGTACGGCGCTGGAGCGGGTCGGCCTCGGCCACCGCACCGGCCATCTCCCGACCCGGATGTCGGGCGGCGAGCGCCAGCGCGTGGCCATCGCCCGCGCCCTGGTCGCCGAACCCTCGCTGCTGCTGTGCGACGAGCCCACCGGGAACCTGGACACCGCCACGGCGGGCGCCGTACTGGCCCTGCTGGACGTGCTGCACGCCGACGGGCTGACCCTGCTGGTCATCACGCACGACCCCCACGTGGCCGCCCGCGGCCGGCGGACGGTGTCCATCCGCGACGGGGTCCTGAGCGAGGTCGTCCCCGCATGAGGAGCATCAGTGCCCGCATGAGGAGCATCGGGAGCATCAAGCGAAGGCGGCGGGCCGACACCGGGATCACGCCCTCCCGGCTGTCCCTGCGCGACCTGCTCTCCGAGGCCCTGGCCGGGATGCTCCAGCGGCCCGCCCGCTCCGCGCTGACCGGCCTCGGCACCGTCCTGGGCGTGGGCACCTTCGTGGCGATCCTCGGCCTCACGGCCACCGCCTCCTCGCAGATCGACAGCCGCTTCAACGCGCTGACGGCCACCGAGGTCGGCGTCCAGGACACCGCCGGCGGCGGCGATCCCCAGCTCGCCCGGCAGGTGCCCCTCGCCTTCCCCCGCGACGCGGACGCCCGGGCGGGCACGCTCAACGGGGTACGCGCCGCAGGGGTGTTCTGGCCGGTGCCGCTGGGCGAGACCACGGTTCGGTCCGCCCCGGTCGCGGGGGCGACGGGCGAGCGGATCCCGGTGGTCGCGGCCTCCCCGGGGATGCTGCGCGCGGCCGGGCTCACGCTGGGCTCGGGCCGGGCGTACGACGCCTTCCACGACGGGCGCACCGAACAGGTCGCGGTGGTGGGCTCGGCGATGGCGGCCCGCCTCGGCATCACCACGCTGGAGAGCCGCCCCGCGGTGTTCATCGGCGAGCACCCGTTCACCGTGATCGGCATCGCGAGCGGGGCGGACCGCAAGCCGGACCTGCTGCTGTCGGTGATCGTGCCCCGGGGTACCGCCGAGAAGCTGTGGGGGCCGCCGGACAACGCCCAGCGGGCCCGGATGCTGGTGGTGACCGAGCTCGGCGCGGCCCGGCAGGTGGCCGCGGAACTCCCGCTCGCACTGCGCCCGGACCATCCCGACTGGCTGACGCCCGCACCGCCGCCGGACCCGAAGACCCTGCGGGCGGGGGTGACGTCCGACCTGGACCAGCTGTTCCTGCTGCTCGCGGCGATCTGCCTGGTCATCGGGGCGGTCGGGATCGCCAACACCACGCTCGTCGCGGTGCTGGAGCGGACCGGGGAGATCGGGCTGCGCCGGGCCCTGGGGGCGCGCGGGCGGCACATCACCGCCCAGTTCCTGGCCGAGTCCGCAGCGCAGGGCGCGATGGGCGGCCTGGTGGGCACCACGCTCGGCACCCTGACCGTGGTCGGGGTGTCGGCGCTGCGCGACTGGACCCCGGTGATGTCGCCGCTCACCGTCGCCGTGGCGCCGTTGATCGGACTGGTCACCGGGGTGCTGGCCGGCCTGTACCCGGCCTGGCGGGCCTCCCGTACGCAGCCGGCGGAGGCCCTGCGCCGCTAGGGGTGTGGGGTGTCCGCCGGCGCCGCGGTCAGGAGTGCTGCTCCGCCGACTTCGTGCGCTCCCGGGCGGTGGTGGGGATGGTCCCCAGCCGGCCCGCCTGGAAGTCGTCGAAGGCCTGCTGGAGCTCCTGCCGGCTGTTCATGACGAACGGCCCGTAGTGCGCCATCGGCTCCCGGATCGGGCGCCCGCCGAGGAGGATGACCTCCAGGTCCGGGGTGTTCGCGTCCTGGGCCTCGTCCGCCCGCACCGTGATCGAGCCGCCGTCGCCGAAGACCGCCGTCTGCCCGGTGTGGACGGGCCGCCGGTCGGTGCCGACGCTGCCGCGCCCGGCCATGACGTACGCGAGGGCGTTGAAGTCCTCGCGCCACGGGAGGGTGACCTGCGCGCCCGGAGTGACGGTCGCGTGGATCATCGTGATCGGGGTGTGGGTGATGCCGGGGCCGGCGTGGCCGTCCAGGTCACCGGCGATCACGCGGAGCAGGGCGCCGCCGTCGGGGGTGGACAGCAGCTGGACCTGGCCGCCGCCGATGTCCTGGTAGCGCGGGGGCATCATCTTGTCGGAGGCGGGGAGGTTCACCCACAGCTGGAGGCCGTGGAAGAGGCCGCCGGACACGACGAGGGACTCCGGCGGGGCCTCGATGTGCAGGAGGCCGGAGCCGGCGGTCATCCACTGGGTGTCACCGCCGTTGATGACTCCGCCGCCGCCGTTGCTGTCCTGGTGGACGAAGGTTCCGTCGATCAGGTACGTGACGGTCTCGAAGCCGCGGTGGGGGTGCCACGGGGTGCCCTTGGGCTCGCCCGGTGCGTACTCCACCTCGCCCATCTGGTCCATCATGATGAACGGGTCGAGGTGCTGGTAGTTGATCCCGGCGAACGCGCGGCGCACCGGGAACCCCTCGCCCTCGAACCCACCGGGAGCGGTCGAAACGGCCAGCACCTTACGGGCGGCGGTCTCCGGGGCGGGCTCGGCGACGCGGGGGAGCGTCAACGGGTTCTCCACAGTCACTGCAGGCATGGTCGGAACCTCCTTCTGCGTCGAGTTTAGTTGAAACTCGAACTTTCTGCCACACCCCACAGAACAGAAGGGGCCCCGGGGTTAATTCCCCGGGGCCCGAAGCCGCTCACCTGCACCTGCGGCGTCTAGCCGTACATGCGGCGCATCGCGAAGTCGACCATCTGCTCCACGGCCTTCGCGTCGAAGACCATCCGGTGGTCGCCCTCCATGTCGAGGACGAAGCCATAGCCGGTCGGCAGCAGGTCGATCACCTCGGCACCGGTGATCACGAAGTACTTGGACTCCTTGCCGGCGTACCGGCGGAGCTCCTTGAGCGTGGTGAACATGGGGATCACCGGCTGCTGCGTGTTGTGCAGCGCCAGGAAGCCCGGAGTCTCGCCGCGCGGGCAGTAGACCTTCGACGTGGCGAAGATCTGCTGGAAGTCCTCGGCGGACAGCGACCCGGTCGTGAAGGCCCGCACCGCGTCGGCGAGCGACGGCGGCGAGGGCTCCGGGTACAGCGGCGCCTGCTGCGCGTAGCCCTGTTGCGGCGGGGGCTGCGGCGGCGCGTACTGCTGCTGGGCGCCCGGAGTCTGGTCGTAGCCGTACATGCGGCACAGACTACCGAGCGACCGCCCCCATACCGGCCGGTACCGGCCAGTCCCCTCCAGGGGTGGGCGCAGGGCCGACGTCGGGCGGGAAGCTCCCCGGCCTTCAGCGCCCCCGCGCCGGGGCGTCACCCGGGGCCCGGATACCAGGACCGCCTGGTGCGAGCTTTGACCCTGGTCACAGTCGGGACGGAAGGGTTGCCCTTATTACCGGTGGGTAGCATCATGTTGTTACCGATTGGTATGTACGAGGAACCTGTCTTCCCGAGCCTTAACGGAGCCGTCGCCATGGGGCACTACAAGTCGAATCTCCGCGACATCGAGTTCAACCTCTTCGAGGTGCTCGGCCGCGACAAGCTGTACGGCACCGGCCCGTTCGGTGAGATGGACACCGACACCGCCAAGAGCGTCCTGTCCGAGATCGCCCGCCTCGCCGAGAACGAGCTGGCCGAATCCTTCGCGGACGCCGACCGCAACCCGCCGGTCTTCGACCCGGCCACCAACACCGCACCCGTCCCGGCGTCCTTCAAGAAGAGCTACGAAGCCTTCATGGACTCCGAGTACTGGCGTCTCGGCCTGCCCGAGGAGATCGGCGGCACCACCTCGCCCCGCTCCCTGATCTGGGCCTACGCGGAGCTGCTGCTCGGCTCGAACCCGGCCATCTGGATGTACTCCTCCGGCCCGGCGTTCGCCGGCATCCTCTTCGAAGAGGGCAACGAGGCGCAGAAGAAGGTCGCGCAGATAGCGGTCGAGAAGCGCTGGGGCTCCACCATGGTCCTCACCGAGCCGGACGCCGGTTCGGACGTCGGCGCCGGCCGCACCAAGGCGGTCCAGCAGGCGGACGGCTCCTGGCACATCGAGGGCGTCAAGCGCTTCATCACGTCCGGTGAGCACGACATGGAGGAGAACATCCTCCACTACGTCCTCGCCCGCCCCGAGGGCCACGGCCCCGGCACCAAGGGCCTGTCCCTCTTCCTCGTCCCGAAGTTCCACTTCGACTGGGAGACCGGCGAGCTGGGCGAGCGCAACGGCGTCTACGCGACGAACGTCGAGCACAAGATGGGCCTCAAGGCCTCCAACACGTGCGAGATGACCTTCGGCGACCAGCACCCCGCCAAGGGCTGGCTGATCGGCGACAAGCACGACGGCATCCGCCAGATGTTCATGATCATCGAGTTCGCCCGCATGATGGTCGGCACGAAGGCCATCGCGACGCTCTCCACCGGCTACCTGAACGCCCTGGAGTACGCCAAGGAGCGCGTGCAGGGTCCGGACCTGGCGAACTTCATGGACAAGACCGCGCCCAAGGTCAGCATCACGCACCACCCCGACGTGCGCCGCTCGCTCATGACGCAGAAGGCGTACGCCGAGGGCATGCGCGCCCTGGTCCTGTACACCGCCTCCGTCCAGGACGCGATCCAGCTGAAGCAGGCCGCGGGCGAGGACGCCTCCGCCGAGATCGGCCTGAACGACCTGCTCCTGCCGATCGTGAAGGGCTACGGCTCGGAGCGCTCCTACGAGCAGCTCGCGCAGTCCCTGCAGACCTTCGGCGGTTCCGGCTACCTCCAGGAATACCCGATCGAGCAGTACATCCGGGACGCCAAGATCGACACCCTCTACGAGGGCACCACGGCGATCCAGGGCCAGGACTTCTTCTTCCGGAAGATCGTCCGCGACCAGGGTGCCTCGCTGAACGTCCTCTCCGAGACGATCAAGAAGTTCCTGGCCGAGGCCGTCGGCGGCGAGGAGCTGGCCGGCGCCCGCGACGCGCTCGCCAAGGCCGCGGTCGACCTGGAGGCCATCGTCGGCCAGATGATCGTCGACCTCACCGCCACCGGCGAGGACGTCAAGAACATCTACAAGGTCGGCCAGAACACGACCCGCCTGCTGATGGCGTCCGGTGACGTGGTCGTCGGATACCTGCTGCTCAAGGGCGCGGCCGTGGCCGCCGAGAAGCTGGCCACCGCCTCCGCGAAGGACGTCCCGTTCTACACCGGCAAGATCGCGGCCGCGAAGTTCTTCGCCTCGCAGGTCCTGCCGAACGTCTCGGTCGCCCGCGCGCTGGCCGAGGCCGTCGACAACACCCTGATGGAGCTCGACGAGGCCGCGTTCTAGCCACCCGGCTGCGCCGCATCGCCAGTCGCACACCGGCGGCCGGACCCTCTGCAGGGGTCCGGCCGTCGGCGTACCTGCGGCGCGCGGACGGCGTACCGGCGGCCTGCCGGCGGCATTCACAGGTTGTCGGTGGTTCATGGGACGCTCGTAGGTATGAGCCCAGCAGAGCAGCACGGCAACAGCAGGGGGTACTCCGTCCCGACCGGGCGGCCGTACGCCCTCAAGGAGCTGCAGGCTGCCCTGGGCAGCCTCGGCGACCATCTGCGGGAGCTGTACGACGGCGCCCACCCCGCGGAGTACGAGGCCGTCGCCGACGCCCTCTACACCGCCTTCCAGACCGCCGCCGGGCTCGCCCCCGCCAAGAGCTACACCGGCTGCTCCGAGCACCCCAACGGGGCCCTCGACCCCGAGGCCCCCGACGGCTGGGGCCGCTGCCTGATCTGCAACGACCGGCGCCGCCTCGGGCTGCGCGCCCAGGGCGCCCGCGGCGCCCGCGCGGCCGCCGCCGCCCCGCCCGCCGGGGAACAGCGCCGGCTGGGCTATCCCGTGCCCGACCCCCCGTACACCCTGCAGGCCCTGCGCGACCACCTCCGCACCGTCGAGGACCGCCGCTTCCACCTGGGCTTCTCCTCCCCCGCCGAGGAGTTCGTACGGATCGCGGACGATCTCCACCGGGCGTTCATCGTGGCCCGCGAACTGTCCCGGCCACGCAACGCCTCCGGCTGCTCCGAGCACCCCGGCGCACCCATCGATCCGGACGCGCCGCCCGGTGAGGCCTGTATCTTCTGCGCCGGACGCAAGAGACGCGCGCAGCGCTCCGCGACGGCCCCGGAGATGCTCCCGCGCATCCGCCGGGGCGAGCGCAGGCAGCTGCAGCGCCGATTCGAGCGCCCGCCGGGCTGAAAAGCCGCCGGGACGTGGACCACACAGCCCGCGGCCCCGGCGTTTCGGCCATCCGCCGCAGTCCGACCATGGCGAACACGACCGTCGTTAAGGTGAACCACATGAGCTCTCCCGCCCGCTTCGACCGCGGACACACCGACGATCTGATGACCTTTCTGACGGCCAGTCCGTCGCCGTACCACGCCGTGGCCAACGCGGCCGAGCGGCTGGAAAAGGCAGGCTTCAGGCAGTTGTCGGAAACGGACGCCTGGGACTCGGGCAGCGGGGGCCGGTTCGTCCTCCGCGGCGGAGCGCTCATCGCCTGGTTCGTCCCGGAGGGCGCGACCGCGCACACCCCGTTCCGGATCGTCGGCGCACACACCGACTCCCCCAACCTCCGCGTCAAGCCGCTGCCTGACACGGGCTCACAGGGCTGGCGGCAGATCGCCGTCGAGATCTACGGCGGCCCCCTGCTCAACACCTGGCTGGACCGGGACCTGGGCCTGGCGGGCCGGCTGAGCCTGCGCGACGGCAGCGAGCGGCTCGTGAACGTGGACCGCGCGCTGCTGCGCGTGCCCCAACTCGCCGTGCACCTGGACCGGTCGGTCAACACCGACGGGCTCAAGCTCGACAAGCAGCGCCACATGCAGCCGATCTGGGGCCTGGGCGAGGTCCGGGAGGGCGACCTCATCGCCTTCCTGGAGGAGGAAGAGGGCCTGCCGCAGGGCTCGGTGGCCGGCTGGGACCTGATGGTCCACTCGATCGAGCCGCCGTCGTACCTGGGGCGCGACCGCGAGCTCGTGGCCGGCCCGCGGATGGACAACCTGATCTCGGTGCACGCGGGCGTCGCGGCGCTGGCCGCCGTCACGACCGCCGACAAACTGGACCACATCCCGGTGCTGGCCGCGTTCGACCACGAGGAGAGCGGCTCGCAGTCGGACACGGGCGCGGACGGACCGCTGCTGGGCAACGTGCTGGAACGTTCCGTCTTCTCGCGCGGGGGCACGTACGAGGACCGCGCGCGGGCCTTCGCCGGCACCATCTGCCTGTCCGCGGACACGGGCCACGCCGTGCACCCCAACTACGCGGAGCGGCACGACCCCTCGCACCACCCGCGCGCCAACGGCGGCCCGATCCTGAAGGTCAACGTCAACCAGCGGTACGCGACGGACGGCAGCGGGCGTGCGGTGTTCGCGGCGGCGTGCGAGCGGGCCGGCGTGCCGTGGCAGACCTTCGTCTCGAACAACTCGATGCCCTGCGGCACGACGATCGGCCCGATCACGGCCGCCCGCCACGGGATCCAGACGGTGGACATCGGCGTCGCGATCCTCTCGATGCACAGCGCCCGCGAACTGTGCGGTGCGGACGACCCGTACCTGCTCGCGAACGCGCTGGTGGCCTTCCTGGAGGGCTGACCCCGTGCCGCCGCGCCGCCTCCCGGACCAGGGAGGCGGCGCGGGCTTCGGCCGGGCATCAAGATGCGCCACCACGCCGTCTGGGTGTCGAACTACGACCGGGGCACGCTGCTGCGGATCCCGGTCGAGGAGGACGGGTCCGCGGGGACCATCAGGACGCACGCCACCGGGCTGACGGGGATCGACGACTTCGCGTTCGCCGGGCACGGCAAGACGGTGCTCGCCGCGCTGAACAACACCGACAGCGAGCTCGCCCTGGTTCGGCCGGACGGCACCCACACCGTCGTGCTGACCGGGAAGGACGGACTGTCCGGCCCCACCTCGGTGGCGGTCCGCCACCACAGGGTCTACGTCCCCGGCGCCGCCTTCCTCACGGGCGTCGACCCGAACCTGCTGGTCGCCGACGTCGGGAAGAACGAGAAGTCGGAGCCCGGGAAGAACGGGAAGCACTGGAAGCACGAGGACTGAGCCCGTCCGGCCGGGGCCCGCTGCGGGGCCCCGGCCGGCCATCGCTAGGCGTCCATGCCGGCAAGGACGAGCGGCAGGCGGCTCGCGCCCTCCGCCGTGACGGTCACCGGCACGCCCCAGTCCTGCTGGTGCACGTGGCAGGCCGGGTACTCGTTCGCCGGGTCGTCGTCGCACGAGGCCGCCATGGCGGAGACGTGCAGGACCCCCTCGGTGACGTCCGGGTTCAGGGCCAGCTCCCGGAACAGGTCCGTCCCGGCCCCCTCGCCCTCCACCAGGAGCTCCGGCGGGGTCGAGGAGACCAGCAGCCGTGTCGAAGGCCCGTAGCGGGTGTCGAGCTTCTGCCCGGTCGGCGCCTGGAACACCACGTCGAGCCGGAGCGTGCCCGGGGCGACCTCGGTGGCGGCCCGCTGGGTGCGGTGGGCGACGGCGTCGACCCGCACCGCCTCCTCCGGCAGCCGCAGCCGGGTCAGCCGGTGCCGGGCCGACTCGACGACCACGATGTCCTCCCCGACCAGCACGGCGTCGCTGGGCTCCCGCAGGTCGGTGGCCAGCGTGGAGACCTGGCCGGTCGCCGGGTCGAAGCGGCGCAGGGCGTGGTTGTACGTGTCGCACACCGCGACCGAGCCGTCGGGCAGGGCGGTCACTCCGAGCGGGTGCTGGAGCAGGGCCTGGCCGGCGTCGCCGTCCCGGTGCCCGAAGTCGAACAGGCCGCTTCCGACGGCGGTCCGTACTGCGTACCCGTCGGCCCCCTCGCCCCCGGGTTCCACGTACCGCAGGGCGCTGTTCTCGGAGTCGGCGATCCACAGCCGGTCCCCGGCGGCCGCGAGTCCGGACGGCTGCGCGAGCCAGGCCTCGAGCGCGGGCCCGTCGTGCAGGCCCTCGCTGGTCGTCCCCGCGGCGACGGCCACCGTCCCGGTCTGCGGATCCCACGTCCACAGCTGGTGCACGCCCGCCATCGCGATCCACACCTTGCCCTGCCACCAGGCCACGTCCCACGGCGAGGACAGGTCCACGTCCAGGGCCGGACCGGAGGCCGGCGCCCCCTGCCACCACTGCCGCCCGGTCCCGGCGACGGTCTCGACGGCGCCCGTCCCGGGATCGAAGCGCCGCAGCGCGTGGTTGACGGTGTCGGCGACGACGACGGACCCGTCGGGCAGCAGCGCCAGCCCCTGCGGCTCGCTGAAGGCGTCCGGTCCGAACCCGCGCTCCCCGCTGCCGATGCGCCGTACGACGCTCTCGCCGTCGGCGGCGAGCTCCACGAGCTGGTGCCGCGTCGAGTCCGACACGAGCAGGTTCCCGGACGGCAGCACGAGCGCCTTCCCGGGGAACCGCAGGTCGGTCGCCACCGGCTCGGGCGCCACGTACGGCCCGTCGCCGCGCCGCAGCGTCCCCTTGGCCTCGTGCTCGGCCTCGAGCTCCTCCACGAGCCGCGCGATGGCATGCGCATGCCCTTCACCGGCGTGCTGCGCGACGATGTACCCCTCGGGGTCGATCACGACGAGCGTCGGCCAGGCCCGTACGGCGTACTGCTTCCAGGTGGCCAGCTCGGGATCGTCCAGCACGGGGTGGTGCACCTCGTACCGCTCGACGGCGTCGACGACGGCCGCGTGCTCGGCCTCGTGCACGAACTTCGGCGAGTGCACCCCGATGATCACGACGGTGTCGCGGTGCTTCTCCTCCAGCTCCCGCAGCTCGTCCAGGACGTGCAGGCAGTTGATGCAGCAGAAGGTCCAAAAATCAACAACAACGCACTTACCTCGCAGGTCGGCGAGAGTGAGCTCTTTGCCTCCGGTGTTCAGCCAGCCCCCCTTGCCGATCAGCTCGGGGGCACGGAGACGGGCACGGCGGGGCGCGGGGGTGTGCGCCGGGGCGGCATCGTTCATGGTTCAAGCTTGCCATCCCGCCCTCCCGGCCCGGCGGCTCCACCCGGACGGGTGATCGACCCCGCCACTGGGAGACTCCGGGGCGGGCGGCGTGCGAGCGTGGAACCGTGACGGAAGGAGCTGCCTGATGGCCACCGCCGCCGAGCCCGGCGACTACACCCAGGGTGTGGATCCCGAATCGGCTCTGAAGTACGCCATTCAGCACATGCAGGGTAACCGGGTGGAGATCATCGAGGGGGTCATCCAGGGGGGAAACGGCGAGGTCATGACGCCGACATGGGATCACGAGCGGGCTGCCGAGAGGATCCGGTACCAGATCCTGACCCGTGTACGGGAGCTCGGCTGTATCACCGGCTCGGGAAACCTGGACCTCCCCCGGTCGCCGAACTGGTACGTGCCGGATCTCGCAGTGGTCCCGGAGGAGCTCGCGAACGGCGCCACAGCGCTGGTCCCCGACCAGACCCTGCTGATCGTCGAGGTGACGTCGGAGTCGAACGCCGAGACCGATCGGGTAGTCAAGCGCAGGCGGTACGCCGAGTACGGTGCGCCGCTGTACCTGCTGGTCGACCGGCTCGACAAGACCGTCACCCTGTTCTCGGGGCCCGGGCGGCTCGGGTACACCGGGGTCGAAGGGCCGCACCCGTTCGGAGAGCCGGTCCGGCTGCCGGAGCCCTTCGGCCTCGACCTCGACACCAGCGGGCTCTAGTCGAAGAGGGCGCTCAGGCGGGGGAGGCGGGGGGCGGTTTGCGTGGTGTCGTCGAAGTCGAAGTCCCAGGACGGGTCCAGCGGCGGGTAGCTGATCGTGAAGGAGTCCGACGGGAGCTCGCGGCCCGTGGCCGATTCGTACGCCGTCCAGGCGATCGAAAGGGCCTCCTCGTCCCACAGCTCCAGGCCCTCCGCCGCCGCCTCGCGGACCGCGGGGTGCTCCGCAAGGGAGTCGGGGTCGGCCAGGGCGCGGGCGAAGGCCTCCTCGCCCTGGGTCAGGAGCCAGCCGCGGAAGTAGTCGAAGCCGTCGTCCGAGCAGCCGCCGTTGATCATGTAGGCCGCGGCCCAGAGGGGGCTGCGGTACGACTCCGCCAGCAGGTCCCACAGGACCTGCTGGGCGGCGGCTATCTCGGCCTCGGGGCAGCGCGCCAGCAACTCCGAGGCGCGGGCCGCCACCTGGTCCGGTCCGGCCTCGGACCGGGCCGTCTCGATCAGCTTCCAGAACGTCTGCTTGTCCATGGGGGAAGCGTGGCATCTGCCTCTGACATCAGACGGTGAGGAAGGAGTGAAGGGATTCTGTGAGAGCGGTGATGAAGGCCTCCTGGGTCGCCGGGGGCACGAGGTCCAGGGAGAGGTACGGGTTCAGGTCCTCGAGCTCGACCAGGAGGAGCTCGCCGGAGGGGGCGCGGCAGGCGTCCACCCGCTGGATGCCGTGCGAGAGGGTGTTCCACTCGATGAAGCTGCGGGCGAAGCCGAGGTCCGCCGCCGTGGCCTCGTACGGCTTCAGCTCCCAGCGGCGGGCCGGGTCCGGGGCGTAGAGGGCGTACTGGAAGGCGTCGTCGACGAAGTAGAAGGAGACCTCGTACGCGAAGTCGATGCGCGGCTGGATGAGGTTCTCGCCCGCCGGGCCGACCGGGTGCGGGGTGAAGGTGAGGCCTATGGAGTCCGCGCCCTGCTTCGGCTTCACCGCGTACGAGGGGACCGAGGGGAGCAGCGCGAGGTCCGCGGGGTCGTCGATCGTGGGGATCACCGGGTAGCCGGCGGCGGTGAGGTCGAGGAGGTACTGCTTGCCCGCCATGTCGCCGCGGCCCGTGAGCGGGTTGTAGACGCGGGTGCCGGCGGCGAGGGCGGCCGCGCGGAAGGAGTCGTACGCCTCCTGGTAGTGCAGGACCGGGCCGCTGTTGCGGACGATCACCGCGTCGAAGCCCGTCATCATGCCCGCCGCGTCCAGCGGATGGCACAGGGCCAGCGGGAAGTGCTCGCGCAGGCGGGAGGTGAGGAGGATGTCCTCGTCGCAGTACCGGCGGCCGCGCGCCGGGTACGCCAGGTCGGTCACATAGAGGAGAGGCATGGCGGCAACCTATCGCGGGCGTCGATGCGGGTATGAAATACCCGGTTCGGGACAAAACGCCGACCAGACTCGTCGATTCGCCGGGTCGCGTCGTCTGCACTTGGGCGGCGTCGCGGCCGTGGCCGCCGTGGCCGCCGTGGCCGCCGTGGCCGCCGTGGCCTCCTGGGCGGCGCTGCGGTCCGAGCGGGCACTACGGCCCGTGGACTGACGACACGGCCGGGCCGGGCAGGACTTCGGCGTCGGGGTCGGGGTCGGGGTCTACCGGCCCAGGCGGCGGTCCTTCAGGGCCGGGAACTGGTCGCGGGTCTCGGCGACCTTTGCCGGGTCCAGGTCGACCGTGAGGACGTCCTCGGCGGGGCCCGCCTCGGCCAGGACCTCGCCCCAGGGGTCGACCACCAGGCTGTGCCCGGCCTGCTCGACGCCCGCGTGCGTACCGGCCAGCCCGCAGGCCAGGACGTACGACTGGTCCTCGACGGCCCGTGCCCGGTTCAGCAGGGTCCAGTGGGCGCGGCGGCGGGCCGGCCAGCCCGCGGCGACGACCATCGTCGTGGCCCCGGCGTCGACCAGGCCGCGGAACAGCTCGGGGAAGCGCAGGTCGTAGCAGGTGGCGATGCCGAGGACCTGCTCCGGCAGGGTCACGGTGGTCAGGGAGTCGCCGGCCGTCATCAGCACGGCCTCGCCCTGGTCGAAGCCGAAGCGGTGGATCTTGCGGTACGTGGCGGCCAGCTCGCCGGACGGGGAGAGGACGAGGGCGGTGTTGTAGAGCGAGCCGTCGCCCGCGCGCTCCACGACCGAACCGGCGTGCAGCCAGACCCCGGCGTCGCGCGCCGCCTTGGACATCGCCTCGTACGTCGGGCCGTCCAGCGGCTCGGCCTCGGTCTCGAACTGCTCGTAGGCGAAGGCACCCACCGTCCACAGTTCGGGCAGGACGACCAGATCCGAGCCGGCCTGGTCCCGTACGAGATCGGCCACCCGGGCACGTCGGGAAGTGACCGACTCCCCGTCGGTCACCGCGATTTGGATCAGCGAGGCGCGCACAGTACCACCGTCCTGGCATTCAAGCCGTCAACTCGGGCCTACGATCGTCACACGAAAGCACTGCCGGGGTGCTCACCGGCAGCGTAGTTTTGGAAGCAGTCCACACGCTTCCAGAAAACGCGCCACTGAACAGCACGCGAGGGGTCCCGTTGACCGTCCAGCCGCATCCCAGCCTCCAGCCCTATGCCGACGCGTGGACGCACTCCATCGAGGCGATATCCGAGCTGGTCCTCCCCCTGACGGAGGGCGAGTGGAACCGGGCGACGCCGTGCCCCGGCTGGTCCGTCCGTGATGTGGTGTCACACATCATCGGCATCGAATGCGAGCAGCTGGGGGATCCGCGGCCGATCCACACCGTCGCGAGGGACCTGCGGCACGTGGTCGACGAGTTCAGCCGGTACATGGAGGTGCAGGTCGACGTCCGGCGCCACCACACCGCGCCGGAGATGACCTCGGAGCTCGAGTACACGATCATCCGGCGGTCGCGTCAGCTGCGCAACGAGAAGCGGGATCCGGACACCATGGTGCGGGGGCCGCTGGGCGACCAGGTGACGCTGGAGCTCGCGCTGCGGCTGCGGGCGTTCGACGTGTGGATCCACGAGCAGGACCTGCGGGCGACGCTGGGCGTGCCGGGGAACTGGGACTCGCCGGGGGCGTACGTGGCGCGGGACATCCTGCTGGCCGGGCTGCCGAAGGTGGTCGCGAAGCTGGCGGGGGCGCCGGCGAACTCGGCGGTGGTGATCGACGTGCACGGTCCGGTGGAGTTCATGCGGACGGTACGGGTGGACGCGGAGGGGCGCGGGACGGTGGACGGGACGCCGTCGCTGGGGCCTGCGGTGACACTGACCATGGACTGGGAGACGTACGTCCGCCTCGCGGCGGGGCGGGTCCGGCCCCACGCCGTGGCCGACCGGGTGAAGACGGAAGGCGACCCGGAGCTGGCCGCGGCCATCCTGGCGAACTTCGCCGTCACCCCGTAGCCGCCGGGCGGCCCGGGCTGCGCACGGCGCCCTCCGCCCGCCCCCGCTCGCTCGTCCCCCTCACGACGGCCCCCTCTCGCCTCTCATCGCGGCCGAGAACCGCTCCTGTCAATGTCACGTCCATGTCATGGGCGGGACAACGCACAGCAGGAGAAGGAGGTTTCCGGGGGTGTGGTCAAGGATGTCGGCTGCCGCGGTACCGGCGCCGGAGCGGCTCGACTGGTTCACCGATGTGATCGCGCAGGAGCTCGTGCCCACGGCGATCCGCAGTGAACGCGTACGGGACTTCTGGGCCGAGGCGTCCGTCCTGGACCTCGGCGGCGTGCAGGTGTCGTCGTTCGAGTTCAGCTCGCTGCGCTCGCAGCGCACCGCCGCCCACGTGCGGCGCAGCGATCCCGAGCAGTACCAGCTGGGGCTCGTGACCACCGGGGCCATGTCGCTCGCCCAGAACCGGGGCGAATCGGGTCTGTTCACCGGGGACATGGTGCTCTGGGACACCTCGATGCCGATGGAGTCGGACGCCGTCCCGGATGTGGAGGGGGGCCGGATCCGGGCGATCGTGCTGTCCTTCCCGCGCGATGCGCTGCCGCTGCGCGGCGCCCGGGTCGAACAGCTGCTGGCCCACCGGATCCCGGGCGGCCACGGCATGGGGGCGATCCTCGCCCAGTACATGAAGTCGCTGGCGGCGCACGCGGCCGATTGCGGGCCGGCAGAGCTGGAACGGCTGGGAACCGTCGCCCACGACCTGGTCGGCGCCTGCCTGGCCGGGCAGCTCGGCGCGCAGGACGAGCTCTCGCCCGAAGCCCGCACCCGTGCCCTGCTGGAGCGGATCGAGGTCTTCGTCGACCACAACCTCGGCGATCCGGAGCTGACACCGTCCGCCGTCGCCGCCCGGCACGGCATCTCGCTGCGCCGCCTCCAGCAGCTCTTCCGGGACCGGGGCGAAACGGTGGCGGCCGGGATCCGGCGGCGCCGGCTGGAGCGGTGCCGGGCCGATCTCGGGAACCCCGGGCTGCTCACCAGCCCCGTCCACACCGTGGCGCGGCGGTGGGGGTTCACCAACGCCTCCGTGTTCAGCAGGACGTTCCGGGAGGCGTACGGGACGAGCCCCACCGAGTTCCGGCACTGGGCGGTTCGGGAGGCCCTTTCGCTTGCGCGCAACATCAACGGGCCGTGCGCACCAGGCACATCCGGGGGCGTTGCACGGCCGTAGGGTCGGCATGGCCCGGGCCGGGCGGGACTGGACGGGGGTCTGTCCCGCCGGGCCCCGCCGGGGGCCGGACCGGATTCGGGTGCCGCGCCGCCGCGCAAGCGCCCCCGGGCTCCGCCCGGGCCTTCGGGGGCTCTGCCCCCGCACCCCCGCGCCTCAAACGCCGGCGGGGCTGGATGTGCGGCTGGGGGCCGGGGCCGGTGCGCGGGTGCGTTCGGCCGTCAGGGCCGCCGGGCGGAGGCGGAGGATCTGGGTCAGGCCCAGGAGCTGGACCGCGAAGACCGACGAGAAGGCGATCCGGTAGTCGTCGCCGGTGGCGTCCAGCAGGAGGCCGACCGCCAGCAGGGTCGTCATCGAGGCCAGGAAGCCGCCCATGTTGGTGATGCCCGACGCGGTGCCCTGGCGTTCCGCCGGGTTCGCCGGGCGGGCGAAGTCGAAGCCGATCATCGACGCCGGACCGCAGGTACCGAGCACCGCGCACAGCGTGGCCAGGAGCCACATCGGGGCGTGGGGGGCGGGGTAGGCCAGGACCGAGGCCCACAGCACCGCCGTGAGGGCGACCGTGCCGAGCGCCAGGGGGATCCTGGCCGACTGGCGGCGGCCGATCAGCTGGCCGTACAGGAGGCCGAAGCACATGTTCGAGGCCACCACCAGCGTCAGCAGCCCCGCCGCGGTGGTCCGCGCCAGCCCCTGGTCCTCGACCAGGAACGGCATCCCCCACAGCAGCAGGAACACCATCGCCGGGAACTGGGTCGTGAAGTGCACCCACAGGCCCAGCCGGGTCCCGGGTTCCTTCCAGGAGTCCCGGATCCGGCGGCGTACGAAGCCCCCGCCGCCGCCCGGGGACGCCTGCGGTTCGTGGCCCTCCGGGTGGTCCTTCAGGAACAGGACGAGCGGGATCAGCACGACCACACCCGCCACCGCGCTGCCCGCGAACGCCGGGACCCAGCCGACCCCGTGCAGGACGGGGGCCAGCACCAGCGTGGAGACCAGGTTGCCGGCCATGCCGACCAGGCCCGCCAGCTGCGCCATCAGCGGGCCGCGCCGGGCCGGGAACCACCGGGTGCCCAGCCGCAGCACGGAGATGAAGGTCATCGCGTCGCCGCAGCCCAGCAGGGCGCGCGCCGCGAGGGCCATCCCGTACGAGGGCGAGAGCGCGAAGCCGATCTGGCCGGCCGTGAAGAGGACCGCGCCCAGCGTCAGCACCTTCTTGGTGCCGAGCCGGTCCACCAGCAGGCCGACGGGGATCTGCATGCCCGCGTAGACCAGGAGTTGGAGGAGGGAGAAGGTCGAGAGGGCGGAGGCGTTGACGTGGAAGCGGTCCGCCGCCTCCAGTCCGGCCACGCCCAGGCTGGTACGGAAGATCACCGCGACGAAGTAGACCGCAACGCCGATGGACCAGACCGTCACCGCCTTCCGGCCCCCCGGAGGATCCTTGAACACCACGGGCCCGGTCACCGGCCCGGCCCCCGCACCAGGGCCTCGACCCGGCCCACGTGGCCCCGTACGGCGGCGGCGGCGGTCTCCGCGTCCCCGGCCCGCAGCGCTTCCAGGATCTCCGCGTGCTCGGCGAGCGTCCGCTCCACGCGCTCGGGGTGCGCGTGCAGCAAGGCCACGCCCATCCGCAGCTGCCGGTCGCGGAGCTGGTCGTAGAGGCGGGAGAGGATCGCGTTCCCGGCGCTCTGCACGATCTCGGCGTGGAAGCCCCGGTCGGCGGCCATCATCGCCGCGAGGTCGCCCTCGGCGGCGTGCCGGCGCTGCTCCTCCAGCAGTCCGGCGAGCCGCTCCAGCAGGCCGGGCGGTGCCGGCACGGCCCTGCGTACGGTGAACTCCTCGACCAGCAGCCGGGTTTCGATGACGTCGGTGATCTCCTGCGCGGAGACCGGCAGCACCAGCGCGCCCTTCTTCGGGTACAGCTTCAGCAGCCCCTCGGTCTCCAGCCGCAGCAGCGCCTCGCGGACCGGCGTGCGGGACACCCCGACGGCGTCGGCGAGTTCGCCCTCGGTGAGGAGGGTGCCGCCCTCGTAACGGCGGTCCATCAGCACGGCCTGCTTGACGTGTCGGTAGACGCGTTCGGCAGCGGTGGCGGCGGTCGGGGCGGGGGGTGCGGCTGACGGCATGCGCACAGGATAGATACATGAAGGGTGCACCGGTCACCCCGTCCGGGATGTGGACCGCCGCCCCGCGCCACTGCATCGAAGGATGTACCCGGGCTTCGTCCACCCGCAGGACGTACGGGGTCCCGCGCGCCGCGACGCTGAAGTCATGGCCCACACGACCCTCGTCGCCCCCGCGGTGACCTCGACCCGGCTCCCGCTCCTGGACGTCCTGCGCGGCGCCGCCATCCTCGGCACGCTCATGACCAACGTCTGGATCTTCGCCTCCCCCGGCTCCGAGTGGGGCGTGCTCCAGGGCGGCCTGGACCTGCCCGACCCGGTCGCCGACCCGTCCGCAGCCAACATCGCCGAGACCGTGTTCCGGTTCCTCGCCGACGGCAAGTTCCTGTCCCTGCTGACGATCCTGTTCGGAGTGGGCCTGGCCATCCAGTACGACTCCGCCGCACGGCGCGGCGAGCCGTGGCCCGGGCGCTATCCGCGGCGGGCCGCGTTCCTCTTCCTGGAGGGGACCGTCCACTTCGTCCTGATCTTCGCCTGGGACGTACTGATGGGGTACGCCGTCACCGCCCTGCTGGTGGCCTGGCTGCTGGCCCGCTCCGAGAGGGTGCGGCGAGTGGCGATGTGGACCGCGGGCGGGCTGCACCTGACGCTGATCGGCCTCGTGACGCTCGGGAACCTGGCGAAGCCGCAATCCGGGCCGCCGCAGTCCCCGGATCCGGCCGCGGTCCGGCTGTACGCCCACGGCGGCTACCTCGAGCAGATCGCGTTCCGGCTCGACCACGCCCGCGCGCTGCGCATCGAGCCCGTCTTCTCCTTCGGGCTCCTGGTCTTCCTCTTCCTCCTCGGAGTCCGGCTGCACCGCGCGGGCGCCTTCGCAGCGAGCGCCGACGGGCGCCGGATCCGGGTCCGGATGGCCGCCTGGGGCCTCGGCCTCGGGCTGCCGCTGGGCGCCGCCGCCGCGCTCGGGGGCCACGACTTCTTCGCCCTGGGCCGGTACGGCATCGCCCCGCTGGTCGCCGTCGGGTACATAGGCCTGATCGGGTGCGCCCTCGACCGGTTCCGGGTCCCCGGGGCCGGGGCCCTCGGCTCCGTCGGGCGGACCGCGCTGTCCTGCTACGTCGGCCAGAACCTGCTGTGCATGCTGCTCTGCTACGGCATCGGGCTGGGCCTCGCCGACCGGCTGGGCGGGAGCGGGCCCTGGTGGGTGATGGGCCTGTGGGCGGCGGTGAGCCTCGTCCTGGTCGCCGGCTCCCGGCTCTGGCTGCGCCGCTTCGACCGGGGCCCGCTGGAGGCCGTACAGCACTGGGCGCTCAGCTCGCGTGGCCGCCGGTGACCTCCACCTCCAGGACGAACTCGTCGTACGGGGCCTCCTGCGGGTAGGGCGGGCGGATCTGCGCGAAGCGGATCCGGGCCCGCCCGCCCGGGCAGCGGCCCTGGACGACGTACGTGCGCTCCAGCGGGGCGCCGGGGAGGACGTCCGCGGGCGGCGGGGCCTCGCCCATGTCGCTCACATCGCTCACATCGCTCACCGAAACGGCGTCCGCATCCCCCGTGACCTGCCAGGTCCACACGTACCCGCGCGCCCCGCGCCCGGTGAGCCGCAGCTCGTACGACTCACCGGCGGCGAGGGCGACCTTGCGTACTTCCACCCGCGACGGCCTCCCGGCTCAGGCGGGGCCGATCACCGGCCCCTCGTGCCAGCCTGCCCCTCCCCCAGTCTCCGACCGGGAGGTGCCCCCACGCCAGTAGTGCTGCAGCTGCCGGTCCGTGCGCAGGACGATGACCTCCAGGTTGAACCCGAAGCTGCCCTGGAGCATCCCGGTGACGGCGAGCGCGTCGTGGCCGAAAACGGCGCTGCGGCTCCAGGCGGAGCCGGAGGCGTTGCCGCGCCACCAGTGCTCGACGCGCCCGTCGGCGCCGACCGCGCAGAGCTCGTAGTTCCCGGCGGTGTCCTCGTCGGCCGCCCCGTACTGCGCCTCGATCAGGCAGGGCGCGGAGGTGATCCCGCTGCCGAAGACCTCCCCGGGGCGCCAGGCGAAGCCGTTCGGGTCGTCGCGCCACCACAGCTGCATGCGGCCGTCCGTACGGGTGGCGACGAGGTCGAGGTGGCGGCTGCGGGTCTGGATCAGGGCGGGCCCGTAGTAGGCGATGCCGGAGGCGAAGCGGCCGCCGTCGTTCCAGGTCCAGGGGGCGCCGTTGATCCGCCACCAGTGATTCAGGCGGCCGTCGGCGGTGCGGACGACCGCCTCGAAGTTGCCCGGCTTGCCGTAGTCGCTCTGGATGAACGCCGGGGTCGAGCCGATCGCGGCGTCGCCCGGCCCGAAGGCGCCGCCGTCGCGCCAGACGCCGGCGGACTGCTCGTAGTACCAGTGGCGCAGCCGGCCGCCGGTGGTCACGTGCAGGGACTCCATGTTCCGGTTGTACGTGGTGCCGGTGAAGGCGGGCTGGCCGGAGGCGTCGTTCGCGTAGCTCCGGGCGCGGGCCCACGGGAAGGGGGCGTCGCCCTCGCGCCACCAGTGCTGGAGGCGGCCGCCGCCGGCGGTGGCGAGCATCTCGAAGTTGCGGTGGGCGCGGCCGTTGCCGCTCTCGTAGACGTTGCCGGTGTGCAGGCGGCGCTTGCTCCACGGGTCGATGTTGGTACCGCGCAGACCGCACTTGGCCCAGTAGTCGATCTTGACCTCGCCGTAGGCGATCCGCCCGTACCCGCCGACGTGGTAGCCCGTCCCCCAGGAGTTCTTGAACAGCCAGCAGCCGGCGGCGTCGTCGTAGCCGACGATCAGTACGCAGTGGCCGCCCGCGAGGCGGTCGCTGGTGCGGTGGTAGACGCCGGAGCCGAGGCCGAAGAAGTCGTCGTACACGTCGAAGCAGGCGGTCAGCGGGCCGACGGTGTCGAGCCAGACCTTCTGCTGCTCGACGTCGCCGAGGCGGACGTAGCCGGTGATCCGGACGGTGCGGCCGGACCGGTCCCAGCTGGGCGTGTACTCGGCGCGCCAGGCGTCGCGGCGGTCCGCGGGGACGGTGGAGGGGGGCGGAGAGTAGGGCCAGCAGTCCGGATCGGCGAGGCCGCCGTTGGTCTTGACCCAGTCGAGGGCGGTCTCGGGGTTGGAGCCCTGGCCGCAGGTGAACTTCAGACCGTCGTGGACGTCCCCCTCGGACCGCTCCGCCCAGACGTTGTGCTCGATGCGGGCCATGGACTCGACGAGGCCCGCGGCCCCGAAGGCCCAGCAGGAGCCGCACGGGTTCTGGTCCTTCACCTTGGTGATCCAGGGCCAGCCCCAGCGGGCCCGCCAGTCGACGGCGGCGGGGCGGGCTCCGACGACCGGCCCGCCTTGTGTTTCGGGCAGCAGCCCGTGGGCGGCGCGGCGCCGGGTGAGGTGCGGATTGCCGCTCTCGTGCCCGATGAGCCCCCGCAGATCGACGGCGCCCACCTCCTCGGCGGGCGTGAGGTTCGCCCCGGGTTCCAGGCCGAGGGAGGGCCGGGGCACGGCCTCCTCGTCGGCGAGGTGCTCGATGACGGACCAGCGCGCTCCGTGCTCCACGAGCTGCGCGCGCAGTTCCCCCGCCGTCTGGACAGAATCGGACTCAGGCTCGACAGACTGCTCCGGCATACCGGCCCCCCAGCTGCAACCGTTCGGATGCGAGATCCGGGAGCGTCCATCCGGGGGCGGGGCGCGTCAAGGGTGTCCGCGAGGTCGCGCAGTCGCACAGGGGGTCGTACGGGGTACGCGCGTCCGCCCCCGGTGTCGGAGGGACACCGGGGGCGGACGGGGGCTCGGCGCGGAGCTACTCGGCCGGGTCCGGGGCGGGGGCCGGGGCCGCCGCCGGCATGCCGGGCAGGCCGAGACCGGTGAACAGGGCGACCACGGTGGTGCCGAGGTCGTTCACGACGTCCGTGGCCTTGTCCTTGGCGTTGGTCGTGCAGCCGCAGGGGCCGGCCGCCTTGGCGACTTCGTCGACGGAGGCCTTGAGGTGGTCGACCGCGGCGACGACGAGGTCGAGGGGGGCACCGGCCCTGGCAGCCTGCGCGGAGACGGGGGCGACGGCGGGCAGGGGCGCCGGGGCCGCGGCCGGGAGGGTGACGGGCTTGGCGACCTCGGCGGGGGGCTTGGCCATGTCGACCGGGGGCTTGGCCACTTCGGCGGGGGGCTTGGCCGCCTCCACCGGCTTCGCCGCGTCGGCCGGGGGCTTCGCCACCTCCGCCGGGGGCTTGGCCACCTCCACCGGCCTCGCCGCCTCGGCGGGGGGCTTGGCCGCCTCCACCGGCTTCGCCGCCTCCACCGGCTTCGCTGCGTCAGCCGGGGGCTTCGCCACCGCGGCCGGGGGCTTGGCCACCTCCGCCGGCGGCTTGGCCACCTCCGCCGGGGGCTTCGCCGCCTCGACCGGGGGCTTCGCCACCTCCGCGGGCGGCTTCGGCAGGACCACCGGGGCCGCCGGGGCGTCGGCCGGGGGCTTGGCCGGGGCCTGGGGTGCGGTGGGCGCGGCCGGGGCGGCCGGGGCAACCGCCGCGAACGTCTGCTTCAGGCCCGCGAGCGCCGCGTCGATCTTCTGCTTGTGCGCGGCCAGGTCCGCCTCCGGGAGCTTCCCGTCCGGCGACTTGAGGACCTCCCCGAGGAAGTTGGTGACGGGCGTGATCAGCACGCCTGCGGAGCCCAGGGCCTGCACCTGCGCGGTCAGCGCCTCGGTACCCGGGATGGACTTCTTCGCCACGGGCGCCGACGGCCTGGCGGGGGCGTTGGCCGCACCCGCCAGACCGGGGGACGCGGACAGCAGCGTCACGCAGAGGGCGGCGGGGAGGGTGTAGCGGGTGATGCGGTGCAAGATCTCTCTCCTGTTCAGGGGCAGAGCGGTGACATGGGACGTGGGACACGGGACATGTCGGGGGCACGGGACTTGCCCCTGTCCACTCACGGCCACTCCGTCACATCCGGCAACCGGAGGCCGGCGCACACACCCCGGTGAAACGCCCTGAATTCGACGCATCCACACCTGTGACCTGCACGGATCGGTTCACTCTTCAGCTGTGCTGCACCCTCGTGACACCCTCACCCTGAGTGATCGCGGCGGCTGTGGGGACCCCCACCCCGGCCTGCCCCCCCTTGGTCAGGCCGGAGTGGAGGAGTGCTCTGCCTGCCGGTCGGCGGCCCTCGGGGCGGGGTGACCGAGCTGGTCGATCCCGTCGCCGCGCCGGGCCTGGCGGGCGGGCGCGAGCCCGTACAGCGCCAGGCCGATGGCCAGCAGGAACACCGCGCAGGCCGCCTCGAAGGCGAACGCGTACCCGCCCGTCGCGGCCGCCGGGTCCCCGGCGGCCAGCAGGGAGGCCGTCCGGGCGTCGGCTGCCGAGGTGATCAGGGCCAGGCTGATGGTCGGCCCGGCCAGGATGGCCGTGTTGACCACCGCCCCGGCGAGTGCGGACTGCTCCTCCGGCACCCCGCTGACGGCCCCCGGCACCGCGGCGGACATCAGCGTGCCGATGCCGGCCGACAGGATGACCAGGCCCGCGAGGACGTACGGCGTCGAGCCAGTGCGCAGCCCCACGCCGCCGATCAGGAAGAGGCCGGCGGCGATGACCGCCAGTCCCCCCACCGCCACCGCGCGGATCCCGAGGCGGGCGACGATCCGGCCCGCGACGAAGCCGACACCGAGCAGCATCGCGCTGTACGGGATGAAGGCCAGCGCGTTCTGCAGCGCCGAATAGCCGCGTACCTGCTGGAAGTAGAGGGCCAGCAGGAAGGCGGTGCTCGCGCCGATCGCCGGGCCGAGCAGCGCGCAGACCAGCGCGGTCGCGCGGTAGCGCGAGGCGAGGAAGCCGGGCGGCAGCAGGGGGGCGCGGACGCGTTGCTGGGCGGCGACGAACACCGCGAGCAGGACCGCGCCGAGCGCGAGCGGGGCGAGGACCTGCGGCGCGGCCCAGCCGTGCGGGCCGACCATCACGAAGCCGTAGCCGAGGGTGGAGAGCGCGAGGGTGCCGAGCACCGCGCCCAACAGGTCCACGGGGACCCGTACGGGCGCGGGCCCGGCCGGCAGCGACCGGGGGGTGAGGGCCAGTACGGCCACGGCCGCGGCGGCGAGCAGTCCGAAGCTCCAACGCCAGTTCAGCCAGGCGACGAGCGCCCCGCTGAGCACGATGCCGACGGCGGCGCCGAGGCTGGCCAGCAGACCCCAGCGGGCCAGCGCGGTGGCCCTGGCCTTGCCCTCGGGGAAGACGACCCGCAGCAGGGCCATGGCCGCGGGGGCGGCGAGTGCGGCCCCGCAGCCCTGGAGGAAGCGGGCGGCGAGGACGGTGTGCGAGCTGGGGGCCAGCGCCGCGGCGAGGGAGGCGACGGCGAACAGGGCCGTGCCCCGGGTGAACAGCCGGCGCTGCCCGATCCGGTCGGTGAGCCGCCCGCCGAGCAGCAGCAGCCCGCTGAAGGCCAGGCCGTACGCGGCGCTGTCGATGATGAGGTCGATCCGGCTCAGGCCGAGTTCCCGCTGCATGGCCGGACCGGCGGCGAACGTCACCGACACCGAGGCGTTGAGCATGAGCTGCAGGGCCCCGAGGATCGCGAACCGCGCCCAGGTGTTCCGCGGAGGCGGGGCGGCCAGGGGCTCGGCGTGGGCAGGGGCATGGGCCTTCACCTGGGCCGGGGCCTCTGGGGAGTCGTCCATGCCGCGAGTCTGGCAGCCGCCCTCAGCGGCGGGAGGCGCCGTGAGGCCAGTCCGTCAGGTCTGCCGTCGGGTCTGCCGACGCCTCAGCCGTCAGGACTCCTTCGGCAGCAACACCACGCGGCTGCCGTGGAGTTCGCCGTCCTCGATGCGCCGGTGCGTACGGGCGGCCTCCGACAGGGGGACCCGCTCGACGGAGCGGGCGCGCAGCTTGCCGTTCGCCAGCAGGCGGTTGATCGACCCGGCGGCCTCGGCGAGTTCGGCCGAAGTGGCGTGCGAGATCACGAAGCCGACCACGGAGCCGTCCTTCATGTAGAGCGGCCCGGCGGGCAGGACGGGCTGGGAGCGGGCGCCGGCGAGGAGCACGATCCGCCCGCGGGGGGCGAGGAGTTCGACGGCGGCGGCCAGGTCGTTCGTACCCGAGGTGTCGATGTGGACGTCGATGCCCTGCGGGCTGAACTCGCGGATGCGGGCGCTCAGTTCAGGGTCCTTGTAGTCGAGGACGGTCTCGGCGCCCAGCGCCCGGCAGTGCTCGGCGTCGCGCGCAGCGGCGGTGGCGACGACCCGGGCGCCGGCTTCGACGGCCATGACGATCAGGGCGCTCCCCACGTTCCCGGCGGCGCCGGCGACGAGGACGGTCTCGCCGGGGCGGACCCGGCCGTGGGTGAACAGGGCGAGGTACGCGGTGCCCGCGGGGTGCACGACCGCGACGGCCTCGGCGGCGTCCGTGGCGGCGGGCAGCCGGTAGAGGCGGTCGGCCGGGACCACGGCCTGTTCGGCGGCGGCGCCCTGGCGGCCGCCGTGGCCGAGGCTGTTGCACCAGACGCGGTCGCCCGGGGCGAAACCCGCCGCTCCGGGGCCGGCCGACACGACCGTACCGACCAGGTCGCGGCCGATCACGAAGGGGAACTCGACGGGGGTGCGGAACAGCCCGGACCGCACGAAGGTGTCCACCGGGTTGACGGACACCGCCTCGACCTCGACCAGGACATCCGTCGGGCCGGGGGCCGGTGGGGCCATCTCGCCGTAGCGGATGTTCTCGGCGGGGCCCAGTTCTTCGATGAAAGCTGCACGCATGAGGCGATCCTCGCAAGGCCCCCCGGGGTTCGCGCACAGCACCGCGAAGGCTTCGTCAACTCCCGGGGCGGGATGCGGGGACGGGGTTCCGAACGGGTCGCGCACGGGTTCCGTACGAGGTCCCGTACGAGGTCCCGTACCGGATCCCGGAAAGGCCGAAGGGCCGCTACGGGGGTGTGAGCGGCCCTTCGGAGAGGGGGGAACGTGCAGGAGCTGGCGACTCCGGCCGGTGGGGCGGATCAGCCGACGGATCGGCGGGACGGATCGGCGGGGACCGATCAGAGGTTGGCGGCAGCGTTGGCGCGGGTCTCGCGGATCTTCGTACCGAGCGCGGAGAGCAGCCCCTGCAGGATCTCGACGGTGGTCTCGTCGGTCAGGTTGCCGGCGTCGTCGAAACGCTCCTGGGCGCGGAAGATCATGAGTTCGGGCTTGCCGACGACCTTGGAGTCCGTCCACAGGAACATCTGGCGCAGCGCGAGCTGGGCGCGCACGGTGCCGAAGTTGGTCTGCGCGGCGCCGGCGATCGCGATCGGCTTGCCGGTCAGCGAGGAGTTGAGGGCCGGGCGGCTCGCCCAGTCCAGCGCGTTCTTCAGGACACCGGGGATCCCGTAGTTGTACTCGGGGGTGGCGATGAAGATGCCGTCCGCCTCGGCGATGCGGCGCCGCAGGTCGGCCACGGCGACCGGGGCGGGCTCGACGTCGTGGTCGGTGTCGTAGGGCGGGATGTCGCGCAGGCCCTCGTAGATCTCGATGGCCAGGTCACCGGGGGCGAACTTCTGGGCGGCGCGCACGAGGGCGCTGTTGTACGAGGCGCCGCGCAGGCTGCCGGAGATGGCCAGGATCTTGAGCTCGGGCATGAACTGTCCTTCCGCAAAGGTGACATGCGCAGCGAATGCCGAATCCGGCATGCCCCTGCGAGGTGAACGTCGGTGAATGAGCAGGAGTCTGGCCGCGCACGGGATGCGCCGACAACGGCGGTGGGCGGTATCTGTCAGTTATCCGCGGGCGGGTCGGTCCGCAGGGCTTGATCGAGGACGGGCCCTCCCGTATAACTGACATCGAACTGAACTGAACTGTATGGTTCATGTATCCCGCAGAACGACGGCCCCGAACGATAGAGAGAAGGCGTCATGACCACGCAGGTTTCCGCTGTCGAGACCACCGCGATCCGTTCGGTGATCGACGTACTGCAGCCGGTCCACACCCTGGAGGGCGAGGGCTTCCCGGTCCGCCGTCCCTTCCCCACGCCGCAGATCCCGCAGCTGGACCCCTTCCTGATGGTCGACCAGGTCGGCCCGGTGGACCTCGGCCCGGGCGAGCCCAAGGGCGCACCCGACCATCCGCACCGCGGCTTCGAGACCATCGCGTACGTGATGGAGGGCGACATCGAGTACGCGGACTCCACCGGCAACCGCGGGGTCGTCCCGCCCGGCGCCGTGCAGTGGCTGACGGCGGGCGCCGGCGTGGTGCACTCGGCCCAGCCGACCGACGCCTTCCGCGCGGCCGGGGGCCTCCAGCACAACCTGCAGATCTGGGTGAACCTGCCCGCCGCCCGCAAGGGGCTGCGGCCGCGCACCCAGAACCACGGCGCTGCGGAGATCCCGGTGGTCCGGAACCTGGACGGCTCCTGGTTCAAGGTCATCGCGGGCTCGGCGCTCGGCGTGACCGGCCCCTTCGACACCCAGGTCCCGGTGACGGTCGTGCACGCGTCGATCGCCCCGGGCGCGAGCGCGCAGCTCCCGGCGCCGACGGGCCGCAACGCGGCGGTGTACGTCCTGTCCGGCAGCGGCAGGGTCGCCTCGAGCGAGCTGGCCGACGGCGAACTGGCGGTCCTGGGGGACGACGGCGACACGGTGCGGGTCGAGGGCGGCCCGGTCGGCGCCGACCTGCTCTTCCTGACGGGCGAGCCGATCGGCGAGCCGGTCTTCCGCAGCGGCCCGTTCGTGATGAACACCCCCGAGGAGATCGACCAGGCCTTCGACGACTACGCGGCGGACCGCCTGGGCCGCTACGAGGACTGACCACAACGGGGGCGCCGCCGAACCCGGGCGCCCCCGGTCGCCGTTCTGCCGGGTTACCCTTCCCGAGTTCACAAAGGGACAAAGGGGGGCGCCATGAGGCTGGCCTGGTTAGTGTGGCTCATACGGCACTTCGAGGAATACGCCTACAGCCAGGGACCGTTGCGAGCCACGATCGGCACACTGGCCGTCGTCCTCACCGCCCTGCTCCTCGCCTACACACTCCGCCGCTGGAAGCCTGCCGCCCTGGCCGCAGCCGCCGCGACCGCGACCGCCGGCATCACCTGGCTGTCCCTGCACTGACCGGCGATCCGTAGCACGCCGAGCAGCCGCCCCTGATGGTGAGGACGAACAGCTCGGGCGTCTCGGACCACCACGGGTAGGCCCTCCGGCCGCGCCGGGGCCGGGCACGCCACGACCCGGCGCGACCGCAGGGATCAGGCGGCCAGCAGGTCGAGGATCCTGGTCACGGCTTCGACGATCGGCTGGCCCAGCGGGCCGACCACGGCGGCGATGCCGGCGATCGACATCAGCGCGCTCTGCCGCGACTCCGCGGGGACCGGCGCCTCGCCGGTGGCGGCGGGCAGCGCGGCGTCCAGCACCTGGGCGCTCGCCGGCGGGAGCTGCGCGCGCAGCTCACCGATCAGCCGGCGGAGCTCATCGACGGCCGCCGCCAGCTCCGGATGCGGTCCGGCCGCGGCGGCCGGGGCGCCCACGTTCTTCACCATGCCGGTGTTGCCGGTGCCGCCGGTCATGTTGACGTTGTCGCCGAAGTAGTAGTTGTCGCCGCTCACCGGGTCCCCATCCCCACGTTGTTGGAACCGCCGTACATGTTGACGTTGTCGCCGAAGTGGTAGTTCCTCGGATTGATCACGATGGTGTCCACCCGCACCCCGTAGAGCTCGGTGTCCGGGTTGTCGATGGCATGGGTGATCTGGCCGACGAGCTGGTGCAGTGTGCCGGGGTCCTTGCTGGTGACCACCGCTATCGACGGGCCCGAGGTCTCGACCGCCAGCACGTAGTGCGACGAAGCCGTCAGGACCGACAGCCACTCCACGAGGGACCAGACCAGGGCGGCTGCCGCACCCAGCCAGACGAAGCTGAGGATGGTCTCCGCCGCGTCGCGGTCCGCGAGCGATGTCAGCCCGGCCAGGATGGTCAGGGTGAAGGCACTGGCCAGGACGACGGCGAGGTTCCGCAGGAAGCGGATCGTGGCGTCCTTGCGCCTGGGGTGCAGGGTGAAGGTGTACACCCGGGCGATGTTCTCCAGCGGGTAGGCGGCGCCGCCCACCCACAGGATCCTTCTGCTGATGCGTAGTTCGATGCCGTGGCCCTGCGGCGGCATCGAAGGCGGCGACGCGGGCGCCGACGCAGGCGGCGCCGAGGGCGGCGGAGGCGGGGCGCTCGGCCCCGCGGGTAAGGAACCGTATCCCTGCCCGGACTGCGGCGCGTTCCGGGATCCGGCGGGCGGCGGCGCCTGCGGCGCTCCGCCCGTCGGCTGCGAGTTCTCCATGTGGTGTGTCCCCCTGGTCTGCAAGGTGGCGCCGTGTCATCGACCGGCGACCATCCATTAACCATGGCGGCGGGGGACGGGGCAAGATCTCGTCGCGCCAAGTGGGCTGACGGGGACTCCGGTTGACGTCCCGCCGGGGTCCGCGCGCGTACGCCCCGGCCGGGCTAGGGATTCACTGCGTAGTGGTGGAGGAACATGTCCACTCCGCCCTGGACGAGGCGTTCCGCCAGGTCCTCGTCCAGGGCCGTGCCGTAGGCGCCGTAGACCAGGTGGGGGGAGAGGACCAGGCCGGAGAGCTGAAGGACGGCCAGTTCCATGTCCGGGATGCGCAGCAGGCCGCGGTCGTCGAGGCGGCCCAGGGCCGTGGCCAGGGCGGCGTGCTGGCGGCCCGGACCCTCCTCCTGCCAGGTGGCGCCGAGCTCCGGGAAGCGGTGGCGTTCGCCCGCGATCACGTTGCGCAGCGCCAGCACCTCCGGGGTGGTGAGGCCGGCGACCCAGGTGCGGCAGGCCTCCAGCAGGTCGGTGCGGACGTCGTCCGACTCTGCGAGCCGGGCCTGGATCACCGACTGGGCCACCTCCAGCGCCTCGTCGAGCGTCTGCCCGATCACGGCGTTGAACAGGTTCTCCTTGCTGCCGAAGTGGTTGTAGACGGTGACCTTCGAGACGCCGGCCTCTGCGGCGAGCTGGTCCACTCCGGCTCCGAAGCCCTCCCGCAGGAACACCGTGCGGGCCGCCTCCAGGATGGCCTCGCGCTTGCGCGCTGCGCGCGCGCCGGTGGGAACGGGCTGCTGCCGGGCTTCGGTGGCGCTGATCCTTGCGGTCATGTCGATCCCTACTCCTCGAAGGTGCGGGCCCAGTCTAGGACCCAACTGAACTGTACCGTTGCGTTCAGTTGAACTGAACTGTATGGTTCATCTAGCTGAGAGCGCCAAACAAGGCGCCGGGCACCGCAGTTGAAGTCGGCAAGCAAGCACTCGAGACAGTTCAGCAACAGGAGGTCACCCCCCATGAGCGACACCCAGACTCCCCTCTTCCGGTCCCGGGCCCAGATCCACGTCTCCGCCGCGCCGGCCGAGGTGTACGCCGTCGTCAGCGACCTGGCCCGGAGCGGCGAGTGGAGCCCCGAGTGCCTCGGCGGGGAGTGGACCACCGGCGCCCCCGGCGCGGTCGGCTCGGTGTTCCGCGGCGAGAACGAGCGGAGCGAGGACGTCGTCTCCTGGGCGCCGGTGGTGCGCGGCAAGTGGACGACGTACGCCGAGGTCGTCGCCGCCGAGCCCGGCCGGACCTTCCAGTGGGCCATGCACAACAGCTCCGGCGAGAAGCAGGACAGCGTCTGGGGCTTCTCCATCGAGCCGGACGGCAAGGAGAGCCTCCTGGTCCACCACTTCCGGATGGGCTCCGCCACCGAGGGGATCCGCGGCATCACCGCCGAGATGGACGTGGAGCAGAAGCAGCTGTTCTTCGCCGAGTGGGGCGAGAAGGTGGCCGGCGACCTCGCCGCGACCCTCGAGCGCATCAAGGTCGTCATCGAGACGGAACTGCGCGCGACCGGCTCCTGAGCTTCCTCTTCCTCTCCTCTCCTCTTCCGTAACTGATCGTCATTGCAACTTACTTGGGAAGGTCAAGGCGATGATTCTGCAGCGCATCGGGAACAAGGGAATCCGGCTCGGAACGCTCTTCGAGCGGGCCGCGAGAAAGCACCCGTCGAACGTCGTGATCCTCGATCACGACCTGGACATAGCCCCGGGCCTGGGGCGCCGGGCGACCGTGGCCGAGGTGGCCGACCTGATCGACGACATGGCCTCGAGGCTCTGGGCCGCCGACGTACGGCCCGGCCGCCGGGTCGTCGTCTACAAGTCCGACGGCTTCGACATCACCCTGCTGGCCTGCGCCGTGGCCCGCATCGGCGCCGTCCCGGTGCTGCTGTCGCCGAAGCTCGACGGCGAGACCGTCGCCGAACTCGTACGCCGTACCGACCAGCCCTACCTGCTCACCGACCAGAACAAGCTGGAGACCGAACTGCCCGCCTCGGTCTTCCAGGAGGCCGGGCAGGTCCTGCTCACCTCCGGCAGCTACCAGGACGCCACCGAGCTCGCCTCGCTCGCCGGAGTCCCCCGGGTCCCCGCCGTGACGATGCCGCCCGAGCACCCCACCCTGATCACGCACACCTCCGGCACCACCGGCACCCCCAAGCTCGCCGTCCACACCGGCGCCACCCTGGAGGCGCGCTACCGCCCGCAGGCCGCGATCACCAAGCCGCTCATACCGGGCCGCGAGACCATCGCCATGCACGTCTCCTTCGTCCACTCGCGGCTCATCACCGCACTCGCCATCTCCCTCTTCCGCGGCTTCCCGATCGTCGTCCTCGCCGACTCCGACCCCAAGCAGGCCGCCGACCTCTTCGCCCAGCTGCGCCCCGGCATCCTGGAGGCCCACCCCAACTCCTTCATGGAGTGGGAGGAGCTGGCCGACGACCCCCGGCGGCCGCTGGCCAACGTCAAGCTCTTCAGCAGCACCTTCGACGCCATCCACCCGCGGACCGTGCAGCGGCTGCTCAAGGCGACGACGCGCAAGGCCCCGGTCTTCGGCCAGCTGTACGGGCAGAGCGAGATCGGGCCGGCCGTCGCCCGCTCCTTCTCCAAGCGCCGCGGGCTCGACGCCGACGGCCGCTGCGTGGGCATGCCCTTCCCCGGCATGACGGACGTCCGCGTCGTCAGCCGCAACGGACTGCCGCCCTCCGAGACCAACCCGGGCTTCATCGAGGTCAAGAGCGACGGCCGGATCGTCACCTACCTCGGCGAGCAGGAACGTTACGACAAGCAGGTCAACGACGGCTGGTGGCGGATGGGCGACGTCGGCTACCGCACCAAGTGGGGCTGCGTGCACCTGCTCGACCGCGAGGTCGACCTGATCGAGGGCTTCGGCTCCACCCTCGCCGCCGAGGACACCCTCTTCACCCGGCTGGACGAGCTCGCCGAGGTCATCATCATCCCCGACGAGAGCGGCCGCGCCGTCCCCGTCGTCTGCACCAAGGACGACAAGCCCCTCGACCCCGTGGCCTGGAAGGCCGCCGTCGCCGGACTGCCGGCGATGGCCGAGCCCGTCCAGTGGCGCCAGTCCGAACTGCCGCAGACCGCCACCACCAAGATCAAGCGGCTGGAGCTCGCCCGGCTGCTCACCGCCGGAGCCACCGCCACCACCGCAGGAGCCACCGCCGGCGTCACCGCCGACCGCACCCAGGAGAACGTCTGATGTCGAAGCTGATCATCGTCGGCGGCGGGATCGGCGGGCTGGCCACCGCCCTCGCCACCGCCCGCCAGGGACACCGCGTCCTCGTCCTGGAACGCGCCCCCGAGTTCGCCGAGATCGGCGCCGGCATCCAGCTCGCGCCCAACGGCCTGCACGCCCTCGACCGCCTCGGCCTCGGCGACGCCGTCCGCGCCACCGCCGTCCAGATGGACGAGCTCCGGTTCATGGACGGGGTCACCGGCCGGCACGTGGTCAGCATGGACCTGACCGAGCGCTACCGCGCACGGTTCGGCAACCCGTACGCCGTCGTCCACCGCGCCGAACTGCACACCAAGCTGCTCGAGGCCTGCCAGGCGGACGACTCCATCGAACTGCGCAGCGCTGCCACCGCCATCGGGTACGAGCAGGACGAGACCGGCGCCTCGGTCCTCCTGGAGGACGGCGAGCGGATCACCGGCGATGCCCTGATCGGCGCCGACGGCATCCACTCCGCGATCCGCGCCCAGCTCGTCGGCGACGGGGCGCCCCGCAACTCCGGGATCACCGTCTACCGCGCCGTCATCCCGATGAAGCAGGTCCCCGAGGAGCTGCGCCACCTCACCTCGGTGACCTGGTGGACCGGGCCCCACTGCCACTTCGTGCACTACCCGATCGCCGGCGGCAAGTACCTCAACCTCGCGGCCAGCAGCGACAACAACGCGGCCGAGACGCTCGCCGGGGTCCCCGCCTCCCCGGGCGACATCCGCCGCGAGTTCGCCGCCCTCGGCGAGGACGCACAGCGCCTGCTCGCCCTGGGGGAGGGCTGGAAGTCCTGGGTGCTGGTCGACCGGGACCCGGTCGACACGTGGACCGACGGCCGGGTCGCCCTGCTCGGCGACGCCGCCCACCCGATGCTCCACTACGTGGCGCAGGGCGCCTGCCAGGGCCTCGAGGACGCCGTGATCCTGGGCGACCTGCTCGACTGCGGCGCCGACGAACTCCCCGAGCGCTTCGAGAAGTTCAACGCCGAGCGGCGCGAGCGCACCGGCCGGATCCAGCTCCTCGCCCGGGAGAGCATCAAGCTCTGGCACACCTCCGGAGCCGCCGCCACGGCCCGCAACGACCAGCTGTCCTCGTACACCCCCGAGGAGCTCCACGACTACGTGGCCTGGATGCACGGCGCCCGCACCCTCGACGAGAACACCACCCCGAACGGAGAGCAGCGATGAACCAGCCCCAGGGACAGAAGCAGGGACAGCACCAGGTGGCCATCATCGGAGCCGGCCCGCGCGGCCTCTCCGTCCTGGAGCGCCTGTGCGCCAACGAGCGCAGGAACCCCAGGCACTCCGCGGTCACCGTCCACGTGGTCGACCCGTCGGCTCCGGGCGCCGGCCAGGTCTGGCGCTCGGACCAGTCCCAGCACCTGCTGATGAACACGGTCGCCTCCCAGATCACCATCTACACCGACGACAGCGTCCGCACCGAGGGGCCCATCGAGCCCGGCCCGAGCCTGTACGAATGGGCCCAGGACATCGCCTGCGACTCCGCCGACGAGGCGACCCTCGCCGAGGCCCGCCGGCTGGGCCCGAACACCTACCCCACCCGCGCCTTCTACGGCAGCTACCTGCGCGCCACCTTCGAGCGCGTCGTGCAGAACGCCCCCGCCCACGTCACCATCGAGGTGCACCGCTCCCGGGCCGTGGCCATGGCCGACACGCACGGCAGCACCGGCGGGCAGCAGGGCGTCCGCCTCGAGAACGGCACCCGGCTCAACGACCTCGACGCGATCGTGATGGCGCAGGGCCACGTACCGGCCCGGCTGACCCCTCGCGAGGCGAAGACCGCGAGCCTCGCCCGGATCCACCACCTCACCTACGTCACGCCCGCCAACCCGGCGGACCTGAACCTGAACGTCGTGGGGCCCGGCGAGAACGTCCTGCTGCGCGGCCTCGGCCTGAACTTCTTCGACCACATGGCGCTCTTCACCGCCGGCCGCGGCGGCACCTTCGTCCGCGCCGAGGACGGCCGCCTGGTCTACCGGCCCTCCGGCAACGAGCCGGTGCTGTACGCCAGTTCGCGGCGCGGCATCCCGTACCACGCCCGCGGCGAGAACGAGAAGGGCGCGTACGGCCGCTACCTGCCCCGCCTGCTGACCCCGCAGAAGATCGCCGAGATGCGCCGCCGCTCCGAGGACGGCGAGGGCATCAGTTTCTCCACGGACCTGTGGCCGCTCATCTCCCGCGAGACGGAGAGCGTGTACTACGGCACCCTCCTGGAAAGCCGCGGCCGCGGCGCCGAGCGCGAAGGCTTCACCAAGCGCTACCTGTCGCTGGAGTCGGCGGGGGACCGGGGCTCGCTGCTGGACGTCTACGGCATCGAGGACGAGCAGCGCTGGGACTGGGAGAAGCTCTCCCGCCCCTACGGCGACCGCGAGTTCACCAGCCGCGAGGAGTTCCGGGACTGGCTGGTCGCGTACCTGGCCAAGGACGTCGCGGAGGCCAGGGCCGGCAACCTCAGCGGCCCGCTCAAGGCGGCCCTGGACGTGATGCGCGACCTGCGCAACGAGATCCGCCTCGCCGTCGACCACGGCGGTCTGGACGGCGACTCGCACCGCGACGACCTCGAGGGCTGGTACACGCCGCTCAACGCCTTCCTCTCCATCGGCCCGCCGGCCTCCCGCATCGAGGAGATGATCGCCCTCATCGACGCCGGGGTGCTCGTCCTGACCGGTCCGGGGACCGAGATCCGCGTCGACACCGCCGCCGGCGCCGACGCGACCTTCATCGCGCAGTCCCGTACCGTGCCCGGCCCCGCGGTCCGCGCCACCGTCCTGATCGAGGCCCGGCTGCCCGAGCCCGACCTTCGGCGCACCGACGACCCGCTGCTGCGCCACCTGCTCGACACCGAGCAGTGCACGACGTACCGGATCGCCGGCGCCGACGGCAGCAGCTACGAGTCCGGCGGCCTCGCCGTCACCGAGCGCCCGTACCGGCTGCTCGACGCCCGCGGCCGGGCCCACCCGCGCCGGTTCGCGTACGGGGTGCCCACCGAGTCCGTGCACTGGGTCACCGCGGCCGGCATCCGCCCGGGCGTCGACTCGGTCACCCTCGGCGACTCCGACGCCATCGCCCGCTCCGTCCTCGCCCTCCCGGCGGCGGGCATGGTCCCCAGCGGTGTCGCGCCGCTGCCGACCGAGACCGACCTGACCGGGGTCCTCGTATGAGCACGGCCGGTATGAGCACGGCCGGTACGAGCACGGCTGGTACGAACCGGGCGCCGCAGGACGCGCTCACCGACGCGGGGCTGCTGTCGCCGGTACGGGCCGGCACCCCTGCCGAGGAAGCCGTCTGCGACCTGGCCTGGCTCCAGGCCATGCTCGACGCCGAAGCCGCCCTGGCCCGGGCCCAGGCCGGCCTCGGCACCCTCCCGGGGGCCGCCGCCGAGGCCATCACCGCGGCGGCCCGGGCCGAGCACCTCGACCTGCGGGCGCTGGCCCTGGCCGCCCGGGAGACCGCGAACCCGGTGGTCGGGCTGGTGCAGGCGCTGACCCGGGTGGTCGCGGAACAGGACACGCGGGGCACCGGAGCCGCCGAGTACGTGCACCGCGGCTCCACCAGCCAGGACATCTTCGACACCGGCGCCATGCTGGTGGCCGCCCGCACCCTGAAGCTGATCCGGGCCGACCTGGCCCGCACCGCCGAGGCCCTGGCCCGGCTGGCCGGTGAGCACCGGGACACGGCGATGGCGGGCCGGACGCTGGCCCTGCAGGCCGTACCCACCACCTTCGGGCTGAAGGCGGCCGGCTGGCGGCAGCTGGTCCTGGACGCCGACCGGCGCCTGGCCCGGGTGCAGGACGGCGGGCTGCCGGTGTCGCTCGGCGGCGCGGCGGGCACGCTGGCCGGCTACCTCGAATACGCCCGGATCGACGGCGCGGACCGCCCGCTCGAGCCCGGCGCGTACCTGGACGACCTGGTCGCAGCCTTCGCCGCCGAGACCGGACTCGCCCGCCCCGCCCTGCCCTGGCACGTACTGCGCACTCCGATCGCCGATCTCGCCGCCGCGCTCGCCTTCACCGCCGGCGCCCTCGGGAAGATCGCGATCGACGTGCAGAACCTGGCCCGGACCGAGGTCGCCGAGGTCGCCGAGCCCGCCGTGGCCGGCCGCGGCAGCTCCTCGGCCATGCCCCACAAGCGCAACCCGGTCCTGAGCACGCTGCTGCGCAGCGCCGCCCTCCAGGTCCCGGTCCTGGCCACCGGGCTCGTGCAGTGCCTGGTCTCGGAGGACGAGCGCTCGGCCGGGGCCTGGCACGCCGAATGGCAGCTGCTGCGCGAGTCCCTGCGGCTGGTCGGCGGCGCCGCCCACACCGCGGTGGAGCTCGCCGAGGGGCTGACCGCCCGGCCGGAGCGGATGCGGGCCAATCTGCTGCTGACCGGCAGTCAGGTGGTCTCCGAGCGGATCGCGGCCGTGCTCGCACCGGAGTTGGGCAAGGCCGCGGCGAAGCAGCTGCTGACCAGGGTCTCGGCCGCGGCCGAGGAGAGCGGCCGGCCCCTGTACGAACTGCTCGCCGAGGAGCCGGTGTTCAAGGGCAGCCGGAGCACGGACGAGCTGGCGCGGCTGTGCGATCCCGGGACGTACACCGGGGGCGCGGGCCCGCTGGTGGACCGCGCGCTGACCCGGCCGAACTGAACTCCGGAATCCCCGGACCAGCCATGGAGATTAACTGAACTGAACTGTATAGTTCATAGGGTTAGCCGCCGAACAGAAAGCCGAGAAGCCATGACGCCGCCCGCACGGCCCGCACGGCCGGCAACCCGACGCTGGATCGAGGACTGGGACCCCGAGAACGAGGAGTTCTGGCAGCGCTCCGGCAAGCAGACCGCCCGCCGCAACCTGATCCTCTCCGTCCTCTCCGAGCACATCGGTTTCTCGGTGTGGAGCATGTGGTCGGTCCTGGTGCTCTTCATGTCACCCGAGATCGGCCTGGGCTTCACCCCCGCCCAGAAGTTCCTGCTCGTCGTCGTCCCCACCCTCGTCGGCGCCGCCCTCCGGCTCCCCTACAGCTACGCCGTGACCCGCTTCGGCGGCCGCAACTGGACCGTGTTCGCCTCGGCCGTCCTACTCGTCCCCACCCTCGCCGCCCTGTACTTCGTGCAGCGCCCCGGTACCCCGCTGTGGGTGTTCCTGATGATCGGCGCCGCAGGCGGAGTCGGCGGCGGCAACTTCGCCTCCTCGATGACCAACATCACCGCCCTCTTCCCGCAGCGCCTGCAGGGCTGGGCCCTCGGCATCAACGCGGGCGGCGGGAACCTCGGGGTCGCCGCGATCCAGCTGATCGGCCTGCTCGTCATCGCCACCGCGGGCAGCACCCACCCCGCGTACGTCATCGCCGTCTACCTCCCCCTCATCGTGGCGGCCTCGCTGCTCGCCGCCCTGAAGATGGACAACTTCGCGGCCGTACGCAGCGCCCCCGGCGCCCAGCGCGAGGCCGCCCGCAACCCGCACACCTGGTGGATCTCGCTCCTCTACGTCGGCACCTTCGGCTCGTTCATCGGCTACGGCTTCGCCTTCGGGCTGGTCCTGCAGAGCCAGTTCGGCGCCACCCCGCTCGAGTCCGCCTCGTACACCTTCCTCGGGCCGCTGCTCGGCTCGCTGTTCCGGCCGGTGGGCGGGCTGCTGTCCGACCGCTGGGGCGGGGCCCGGGTCACGCTGCTGACGTTCTGCGCGATGGCGGCGGGCACCACGGTGCTGCTGCTGGCCTCGGCGCAGGGCTCGTACGGGCTCTTCGTCGCCGGCTTCACCGTCCTGTTCGTACTGACCGGCACAGGCAACGGCTCGACGTACAAGATGATCCCGGCCGTCTTCGCCCGGCAGGCGGAGGATGAGGTCACCTCCGGCCACGACGCGGCGGCCGCCTTCGCCCGGGCCCGCAGGCTGTCGGGGGCGGTCATCGGCATAGCGGGCGCGGTGGGCGCGCTCGGCGGGGTCGGGGTCAACCTGGTCTTCCGCAGCGCGTACAGCGGCCCCGCCGGGTCCGGCGAGCCCGCCTTCACCGCCTTCCTCGGCTTCTACCTGGTATGCGTCCTGGTCACCTGGGCGGTCTACCTGCGCAGGCGCCCGGCCGGCCAGAGCGCACCGGAGCGCGTGCGGACCGGGGCCTCCCGTGTCTGACACGACCCGGTCCTCCGAGACCACCGCATCCTCCGAGGCCGTCACGCACTGCCCGTACTGCGCGCTGCAGTGCGGTACGCGGCTCACGCGCGCGGCAGGCCGTACGGCCGTCGAGCCGACGCAGTTCCCGGTGAACCAGGGCGGGTTGTGCCAGAAGGGCTGGACGGCGCCCGCACTGCTGGACACCCCGGGGCGGCTCACCCGGCCCCTGGTGCGCGGCGCGGACGGCGTCCTCGCCCCCGCCACCTGGGAGGCGGCGCTCGACACGATCGCCGCCCGGCTGCGGGAGATCCGCGCCGTACACGGCCCCGACGCGGTCGGCGTGTTCGGCGGGGGCGGGCTCACCAATGAAAAGGCCTACCAGCTGGGGAAGTTCGCCCGGGTCGCGCTGGGCACCAGCCAGATCGACTACAACGGCCGGTTCTGCATGTCCTCGGCGGCGGCCGCAGGCGTGGCGGCCTTCGGGCTCGACCGGGGCCTGCCGTTCCCCGTCACCGACCTCGGCGGTGCGGACGTGATCCTGCTCGCCGGGGCCAACCCGGCCGAGACCATGCCGCCGCTGATGCGCCACCTGAACCGGGCGGCCCTGATCGTCATCGACCCGCGCCGCACCCCCACCGCCGAGGGCGCCGCCCTGCACCTCCAGCCGACGCCCGGCACCGATCTCGCGCTCGCCCTCGGCCTGTTCCACCTCGCCGTCGTCGAGGGGCACGCCGACCAGGGCTACCTGAACAAGCGGACCACCGGCTTCGACGCCGCCTGGGCGCGGGCCGCCGCCTGGTGGCCCGAGCGGGTGGAGCGGGTCACCGGGGTCCCGGTCGCCGACATGCGCGAGGCGGTCCGGCTGCTGGCCGGCGCGGAGCGGGCGTACGTACTGACCGGGCGCGGCGCCGAGCAGCACAGCAAGGGCACCGACACGGTCGCCGCGTTCATCAACCTCGCCCTCACCCTCGGGCTGCCCGGCCGGGGCGGCAGCGGCTACGGCTGCCTGACCGGCCAGGGCAACGGCCAGGGCGGGCGCGAGCACGGCCAGAAGGCCGACCAGCTGCCCGGCTACCGCATGCTGACCGACCTCGCCGCGCGCGCCCACGTCGCCGCGGTGTGGGGGGTGGAGCCCGACGCGCTGCCGGGCCCCGGGCGCAGTGCGTACGAACTCCTCGACGCGCTCGGCACGGACGGCGGGCCGCGCGCGCTGCTCGTCTTCGGATCGAACCCGGTGGTCTCGGCGCCGCACGCGGCCCGGATCGGGGAGCGGCTGAAGTCCCTGGACCTGCTGGTGGTGGCCGACTTCGTGCCCTCCGAGACCGCGCAGCTGGCGGACGTCGTCCTTCCCGTGACCCAGTGGGCCGAGGAGGAGGGCACGATGACCAACCTCGAGGGCCGGGTGCTGCGCAGGCGGCGGCTGCTGTCCCCGCCCGGCGAGGCACGCAGCGACCTGGACGTCCTGCACGGCCTCGCGGTCCGGCTCGGCCAGCCCGCAGGCCGCTTCGCGACCGCGCCGCGCGAGGTGTTCGAGGAGCTGCGGCGGGCTTCGCGCGGCGGGCGCGCGGACTACTCGGGCATCAGCTACGAGCGGCTCGACGCGGGTGAGGCGCTGTACTGGCCGTGCCCCCAGCCCCTCGAGAACGGGACCGCCGAGGGCGCGGCGGCGCACCCCGGCACCCCGCGCCTGTTCCTCGATGCCTTCGCCCACCCGGACGGGCTGGCCCGGTTCGCCGAGGTCGAGCACCGCGACGGCGCCGAGACGCCCGACGCCGCGTTCCCGCTGTACGCCACGACCGGGCGGGTGCTCGCCCAGTACCAGTCGGGTGCGCAGACCCGCCGGGTCCCGGAGCTGGCCGCGGCCGCGCCGGAAGCGTTCGTGGAGGTGCACCCCGACACGGCCGGGCGCTGCGGGCTGACCGACGGCGGGTGGGCCCGGGTGAGTTCGGCGCGCGGCAGCACGCTGGCCCGGACTCGGCTGGTCCCCTCACTGCGGACGGACACGGTGTTCCTGCCGTTCCACTTCGCCGGGGCGGGCCGCGCCAACCTGATCACCAGTGCGGCGCTCGACCCGCGCAGCAAGATGCCCGAGTTCAAGGTGTGCGCGGTACGGATCGAGCCGGCCGAGGCGGGGCCGTGAGCGCGGGCGAGGTGCTGGTGGTCGGCGGCGGCCCGGCCGCGCAGCGGTTCGCGGAGCGACTGCACCACCACGGGCACCGGGGCGGCATCACCGTGCTCGGCGCCGAGCCGCAGGCCCCGTACCACCGGGCGCTGCTGGGCTCCGTCCTGGACGGGACGCTGCCGGCCCCCGCCCTCGCCCTGCCCGCGCTGCCCGCGGGCATCCGCCTGCACACCGGGGTCACCGTGACCCGGATCGACCGCGCGCGCCGACTCGTACACTCCACCGATGGCACGGCCTGCTCCGTGCACCGCTACGACACGCTGGTCCTGGCCACCGGGTCCCGCCCGGCCGTCCCCCGGATCCCGGGGCTGCCGGCCGGGGGTGCAACGGCGCTGCGGACCCTCGCCGATGCCGAGCGGTGCGCCGCGGCGCCCCCGGGGGCCGCCGTCGTCCTGGGTGGCGGACTGCTCGGGGTCGAGGCGGCCGCCGCGCTGCGCCGGGCCGGGCACGAGGTGGCGCTCGTCCACCGCGGGCCGCATCCCCTGCACCGGCACCTGGACGCCGCCGCGGGCGCGCTGCTCACCCGGCGCCTCGCGGACCTCGGGGTGGACGTCCACGCGGGCCGGACGGCGGCCGCGTACTGCCCCGGCAAGCTCACCCTCGACGACGGTCTGGTGCTCGCGGCCGACACCCTGCTGCTGTGCACCGGCACCGTCCCCGAGACCGCGCTCGCCCGCCGGGCCGGGCTCACCGTCGCCGCCGGCGTGGTCGTCGACGGGCTGCTGCGCACCGACGACCCGCGCATCCACGCCATCGGCGACTGCGCCGAGCACCCGGGGGACACCGCCGGGCACCTCGAACCCGCGTGGGCGCAGGCGGAGTCGCTGGCCCGGCAGCTCACCGGCAGCGCCGCGGCGTACGCCGGCACCCGGCAGATCACCCGGCTGCGGGTACCCGGCGTCGACCTGGTCCGCCTGGGCCGGGGCGGGCCGGCCCCCGAGGGTGCGGAGGTGGTCGCGTTCACCGATCCGGCGCGCGGCCGGTACGCCCGTCTCACCCTGCACGGGCAGCGGATCACCGGGGCGGTCCTGCTGGGGCTGCCGCGGGCCATCGCCGCCGTGAGCCGGCTGTACGAGCTCGACCTGCCGGTGCCGGCCGGGCGGCTGGAGCTCCTGCTCGGCATTGCACCGGCCGCGCCGGGGGCCGGCGAACTCCCCGGCGACGCGGTGGTCTGCCGCTGCAACAACGTCACGAAACACACCGTCACCGAGGCCTGCCGGGCCGGCGCCGCCGACCTGGCGCAGATCGCCGCGACCACCCGCGCCACCACCGGCTGCGGAGGCTGCACGGACGTCGTCCGCGCGCTGTGTGCCGCCGTACGGCCCGAAGGGGGCAGCACGCCATGACCCGTACCGCTCGTACCCTCGTCGTCGCCGGGCACGGCATGGCCGGGCACCGGCTCGTCGCCGAACTGCGGGGCCTCGATGCCGCCGGGGCCTGGCGGATCGTGGTGCTCGGGGAGGAGCCGCATCCCGCGTACGACCGGGTCGCGCTGTCCTCGTACCTCGACGGCCGCAGCGCGGCGGACCTGGCCCTGGCCGGGCCCGGGCTCCTGGACGATCCGCTGCTGGAGCTGCGGCTGAGCACCGGCGTGGCCGCCGTGGACCGGGTGGCGCACACCGTGACCACCACCGCCGGCGACGTGGTCGCGTACGACGCGCTCGTCCTGGCCACCGGCTCGCGGCCGTTCGTGCCGCCCGTGCCGGGCCGCGACCTGCGCGGCTGTTTCGGGTACCGCTCGCTCGGCGACCTCGACGCGATCCGCGCCGCCGCCGTGCCCGGCCGCCCCGGCGTGGTGATCGGCGGCGGGCTGCTCGGCCTGGAGGCCGCGAACGCGCTGCGGCTGCTCGGCATGGAGCCGCACGTGGTGGAACTCGCCCCGCGGCTGATGCCGTTGCAGGTGGACGCGGCCGGCGGCGGTGTCCTCGGGCGGCGCGTGGCGCAGCGCGGGCTCCGGATCCACTGCGGTGTGGCGACGGCAGCGCTCGAGGCAGGCCCGGACGGCCGGGTGGCCTCGGTGGTACTGGCCGACGGCAGCACCCTCGAGGCGGACGTCGTGGTGTTCTCGGCGGGGGTGCGGCCACGGGACGAGCTCGCGGGCCCGGCGGGCCTGTCCACGGGCGAGCGCGGCGGGTTCCTGGTCGACGAGCTGTGCCGGACGCGGGACGAGCGGATCTGGGCGATCGGCGAGTGCGCGGCCGTGTCGGGCCGCTGCCACGGGCTGGCCGCACCGGGCTACCGGATGGCGGCCTCCGTCGCCCGGCAGCTGCTGGGCCTGGGCGGGGAGCCGTTCGGGGAGGCCGACCTGTCGACCAGGCTCAAGCTGCTCGGCGTGGAGGTGGCGAGCTTCGGCGACGCCCATGCGGCGGCCGTGGGCGCGGTGGAGCTGAGCCGGCTGGACGAGGCGGCGGGTACCTACGCGAAGCTCGTGCTGGACGCGGACTGCCGCACCCTGCTCGGCGGGATCCTCGTCGGTGACGCCCGCGCCTACGGCGAGCTGCGCCCGTACGTCGGACTGGGCCTCCCCGCGGCGGGCCACCGGCTGCTGGCCGGGGCGGCCTGAGGAGCGCAGAACGCAGGACGCAGTACGCCGCCCTTCGGGGTCCGGGAACCCGAAGGGCGGCGCAGGGCAGGGCCGGTGGGGGGCGCCGGTGGGGCCGGCGCGGCCGTGCGGTGGAACGCAACGGTGTGTCAGACGGTCTCGAGGGTGCGGCCCTCGGAGTCGGACGGGCCGGAGCCCTGGACGGCGGCCTCGGCAGCCGCGGCCTTCGCCGCCCTGGCCTTGCGGGAGCTGGAGAAGCGGCGCGTGATCGGCGCCTCCACCCAGGCGTACAGCGCCCAGGACAGCAGCACCCCGACGACGATCTGGGCGGCGATCAGGGCGACGGCGACCGGGGTCGAGTAGAGCTGGTCGCCGAGCAGTTCCCGGGAGTAGGCCAGGACGATGTAGTGGAGCAGGTAGAAGGCGAAGGAGATCTCGCCGAGCCAGATCATGAACCGGTTGTTGAACGGCGTCGGCTTGTTCTCCGCGTCGCGCGTGGCGACGGCCGCGATCAGCAGCACGATCGGGACGAGGGTGACCGAGCGCTGCGCGTACAGGTGCTCCACGTTCATGGCGACCGCGTAGCTCACGGCCAGCAGCAGCGCCGACCAGGTCGTGCCGATGTTGCGCCAGCGGCCCGCCATCACGGCGCGGGCGACCAGGATGCCGAGGGCGAAGTCGAGCAGCCGGACGGGCGGCAGGACGTACGCGAACCAGTACTGCACGGTCGAGGTGCCGTCGGCGCCGGGCATCTGCATGCCGCCGCCCGGGATGACCGCGTAGGTCAGCGTCGGGGTGAGGCAGATGGCGGCGACGACGCCGGCTATCCACCACTTCAGCCGCGCGGGGTCGATCTTCTTGATCAGCAGGAACAGCAGCGGGAAGGCGAGGTAGAAGATCGCCTCGGCGCCGAGCGACCAGCTGGGCGGGTCCACGCTGAAGTTGGTGGCGAAGTCCGGCACCCACACCTGCACCATGAGCAGGTTGACCACGGCCTGCCAGGGCTTCGTCATGACCGCCGCGAACGTGAGCAGCGCGAGCGCCCAGGTGATCACGTAGTTCGGGTAGATCTTGACGAAGCGGCGGCGCCAGAAGGCCCGCATCGTGTCCCGGTCGCGGGCCGACCAGGTCAGGACGAAGCCGCTGAGCACGAAGAAGAAGGTCACGCCGAGCGCGCCGGCCTGTGAGGCGTACTTGGCGAACGCGTCGTTCGCCGCGTCGTCCTCGAAGAGCCGGATCCACGGCACCCCGAGGGAGGCGTGGAAGAAGAAGACCAGGAGGGCCGCGGGGAAGCGGAGTCCGGTCAGCGAGGGGAGCCGTGGCGGTCTCACAGGTCTGGAACCGACCGTTCCATTCATGGACATGACAAATACGCTCCTTTGTGGGTGACGGGATGACTGGGCGACGGGAAGAAAGGGAAGGCGGGAGACCTGTGCCTGCGCGCCGGTGTGCCGTGCGTGAGCGGGTCCGGGCCGAGGCCCGGACCCGTTCGGTGCGTCAGTCGCGGATGACGGTCTTGGTCCGCATCAGGAACTCGCCGAGGTAGCCGTCGTGCGGAACGCCCGGCCTGATCCAGTACGTCGGGTGGTCGCCCAGGTAGACGTTGCTGATGGTGGGCTCCTGGAGCAGCGCGTCGATCAGCGTCTCGTCCTCGGTGAACGCCGTCAGCACCAGCGAGTTGCGCAGCGGGCCGATCCCGTCGGCGGGCGACCACGGGGCCACCCACACGCAGGGGAAGGGCAGTTCGATGCCGGCCTGCTCGGCGTCCGGCCGGGTCAGCTGGTGCACGGCCGGGCGCAGTACGGCGCTGCCGTCGCCGAGCTCCTCGACGATGCCGTCGCCGCCGAGGTGCGCGGTGGTCCCGGCCGCCTTGGCCAGCAGGAACTTCTCGATGGCGCGCGCCCCCTCCACCGGCTGCACCGCGAGGACGGCCTTCGGGTCCTGCGGGGGCAGGCTGGGGATCGTGGCGAGGCGCTCGGCGATGGCCTGCGCGAGCGGCGCCGGGTCGCCGTCGACGAGCACGGTGGTGGCGTTGATGCAGGCCACACCGCCCTGGTGGCTGATGGAGTCCACGATGGTGTCGAGGTGGTCGCGCCAGTCGACACCGGCCGGGACCAGCATCTTGGAGCGGCCGGGGCCCTGCGGCAGCACGTTGGTGCCCGCGTACTTGCGCACGACGTCGTCGCCGCCGTACACGAGGCCGTAGTCGGCGCTGCGCAGGATCTCGTCCGCCGCCTCGTAGTCCGTGGGCAGCAGCACCACCTGGTCGTTGCCGAAGCCAGCGGCCCGCAGCGCCGAGATCAGCCGGTGCGGGGTGAACGGCTCGCGGCGCGAGGGCCGCACCGCGACGCGGTAGCCGAGGGCGAGGGCCTCGACCCACAGCGAGTGCGGGCCGGGGTGGTTGCCGGCGGCGTGCACGGCGAAGACGTCGCCGCGCCGGGTCCACACGGCGCTGCCCGTACGGGTCTCCCCGGCGCGCCAGTCGTCGACCGCGCCGGTCGGCCGGGCCTGGTACGCGGCGAACCGGGACTGCTCGGTCGCCTCGATGATGGCGGCGGTCGCGGCCTGCACGACGCCGATGGGCACGCCGGAGACCCGGGCGACCGTGTGCTCGTACTCGGCGAACGACAGCCCGTCGATCGTCTCCTCGGCGAAGATCTTCCCGGCGCGGGCCAGTGCAGCCGTCCGCTCGCCGGCCGGCAGCGAGCCGGCCTTGCGCAGGGCGTCCATCGCGCGGGTCACGAACAGCTTCGGGACCAGGCTGAGTTCGGCGACCGGGGCGCCCGTCACATCGGTGACGGTCATGCGCTTGCGGGCGCGGAACGGTCCGGCGGGCCCGAGTGCGTCCAGTGTGATCAGGCCGGCGCTCCCGGTGCTGTCGGCGCTCCCGGCGCTCATTAATAGACCCCTTCGATGACGGTCTCGTTGTCGAACTCCTGGACCGGCGCGATGTCCGCCACGGAGTCCCCGAGCTGCCAGATGCCCTCGGGGGCGGGCACGCGGGTCGCGTAGTCGCGCTCGAGGTTGTTCGGCATGAACAGGCTCTTGCTGATGTGGTGCATGACGACCTGGCCGCGCTCGCCGTACGGGACGGTCTCGCGGGTCTCGGGGTCGACCACGTCGAAGATCATGTGGGGGGAGAACGGGTCGTAGATGCACGGGTCGTCGTCGGACAGGCCCGGGCGCTCGCTGGCGTTGCCGAGGATCATCGTCGAGCCGTAGCCGCTGTACAGGTGGGCCTTGGGGAAGACCTCGGTGCGGTACAGGTAGCGGGTGTCGGCGTCCATCTGGGTGCCGACCCAGTTGATCGCCTTGACCTTCTCGTCGATCAGCTTGGCGAGGTCGTCGCGGCGGGCGAGGCGCTCCAGGACCGGCGGCGTGCACATCAGGACGCCGATGTCCTGGGTCTGCAGCAGGAACGCGACCTGGTCGACGATGTGCTCGGCGTACGCGCCGGCCTCGGCGCCCTTGCCGTCGGATATCAGCTTCTTGACCCAGCGCGGGTCGAGGTCGACGGTGAAGGCGAGGCCGCCGCGGAAGGCGGTCTGCCGCTTGATCACGTCACCGACCATGTGGGGCCCGGTCGGGGCGACGACCAGCCAGTTCACGTTCTGCGGGACGCCGTGGCGGTCCAGCTGGGCGCTGCTCCAGGTGAGCAGCCGGTCCAGCCACTCCCGGAGCAGCACGATGCGCTTGGGGGCGCCGGTGGTGCCGCCGCTCTCGTAGACGCCCACGACCTCGGGCTTCTCGCCGTAACCGCGGGGTATGAGGTCCTCGGCCCGTACGTGGCGCAGTTCGTTGGCGAGGTTGGGGAACTTGCCCAGGTCGGCGAATCCGCCGATGTCGGTCAGCGGATCGAATCCGAGAGTTCCTGCGCGTTCCAGCCAGAACGGCGAACCCGTTTCCGGGGAGAAATGCCACCGCAGGGCGGCGCGCAGGAATTCGTCGGGGTCCGGCTGGGTGTCGAGTGGAAATTCCAGCAAGGGATCAACGATGGACACAATGCTCCTTCCGGATACGGAGTAACGCCGTACTCTTCGCATCGTGCGCCTCGCCGCAGCAGCCGGTCCACGGCATTCGGATGAGTCCGTCAACTGTCTGTGTCAGGTCAGCTGGATCCCGACGGTCCGGTTTGCGCCACCGTCTTCGGGAGTTCGTCGAGCAGCATTCCGAAGTGGGTGCGGTAGGCGGCCAGGATCTGCTCGTCGCCCTCCAGCTGTTCGGTCGTGCGCGCCCCGCCCTCGACCCTGACCAGGCGATTCCCCTTGAGCGTGACCCGGCCGTCCGCGAGCGGCAGCGAGCAGAACAGCTCCTGGAGGAACGGCGAGTCGGGGCTGCTGCGCCACCACCACAGGGTGGGCCCGAAGTCCTCGAGGCGGCAGGGGCGGTCGTCGATCCGGTAGAGCGGGTTCCGCTCCAGGGACACGTCGAAGCCGCCGCCCTCGGCCGGCGTGACCCGGTATTCCCCGTTCGGGTCCCGCTGCACGTCAGTGGTGGCGAAGCGGAGCGGGTGGCGGCTGTTGCGGCCGAATCCGGCGTCGACCAGCCAGGGCTCGTCCAGGGTCACCCGCAGCGCGAGATGGCACATCGCCGGCCCCAGCCCGTCCGGCCGGTAGACCCGGCCCGGCAGGATCTCGACCCGGTACCCGAGGGCCTCCAGCAGGACCGCGAAGGCCGTGTTCACCTCGTAGCAGCCGCCGCCGCGCCGCTGTCGCACGATCTTGTCGACGACCTGCTCGCCGAGGTGGATCTCGCGGTCGAGGTGGTAGTCGATGTTTTCGAAGGGCACCGAGAGGACATGCCGCTCCTGAAGGTGGCGCAGACCCTCGAGATCGGCTTTCTCCGGCCTTTTCGCGCCGATCCGCCCGAGATATTCGGCCACTCCTGCGTCGTCCAGCATCGCATTCTCCTTGACGATTCGAACCCGGCAGCGTACGCCGAATGAAAATACACGGCCACCCGTCGTTGCCGAATCGATCTGACGGACAACCCGGTACCTGACACAGTGCCGTTCCGCTTGTTGCGGGGTTCTTGCGCGGTTACCAGCATCGGATGGTCCGGAGTCATCCGACGCGGCACATTCGGTTCGAATGGTCACCGTGGAGTCGGCGTGACTGACCGCCCGCCGATGACGATGGAGAACCCACGGCAATGGCCACCTCAGCCGCCCACCGCCCTTCGCCAGAAAACGATGCCGAAGCCGGATCCGTGCTCGCGCACACCAGCGCCGGCGTGATCGCCGGGGAACGCTGCGGACGGCTGTCCGTCTTCCGCGGCATCCCGTACGCCGCGCCGCCGGTCGGTGGCCTGCGCTTCGCCTCGCCGCGGCCGGCCGTCCCGTGGAGCGGGGTGCGCGACGCCACGGCGTTCGCCCCCGAGTCGCTCCAGCCGATCATCCCCGGCAGCGCCGAGGACTCCCTGTACGCCAACGTCTGGACGCCGGCCGCGCCCCCCGCGCAGGACCCGGGCAGCGCCTCCGACGCCGAAGAGGACACCGACGCCGAGGGCGCCAGGCCGGTGCTCGTCTACATCCACGGCGGCGGCTGGATGGTCGGCGGCGGCAGCCTGCCCGTCTACGACGGCGCCCGCCTCGCCGACCGCGGCGACCTCGTCGTCGTCACCTTCAACTACCGCCTCGGCGCGCTCGGCTTCGGCCTGCACGAGGAGTTCACCGACCCCGACACCGGCGACTTCGCCAACTGGGGCCTGCAGGACCAGGTGGCGCTGCTGCGCTGGGTCCACGAGAACGCGGCGGCCTTCGGCGGCGACCCCGGCAACATCACCGTCGCCGGCACCTCCGCCGGCGGGGCGAGCACCTGGCAGCTCGCGCTCCTGCCCGAGCTGCGCGGCATCATCCGCCGCATCGTCCCGATCAGCGCCTGCCACGTGTGGGAGCCGTCCACCTCGCTGTCCCCCGCCGACTCCCGCCGGGCGTACGAGTCGGTCGCGCGCAGGCTCGGCACGACGGTGCCGGGCCTGCGCGAGGTCCCGGCGGCCGCCCTGATGGGCGCCTGGGAGGAGGTGTTCGGCGGGCTGCCCGGCGAGCGCGAGGTCGCCGGCGGCCGCGAGTTCCGCGGCCCGGTCGTCGACGGCCGCTGGATGAGCGCCTTCGACTACGAACTGCCCACCCCCGACGTGCCGATCCTGGCCGTCCACGCCCGGACCGAGGGCTCGTTCTACACCGGCCCCTGCCCCCCGCAGCCCACCCCCACCCCGCCGCCCACCGACGCGGCCGAGCTCCGCGAAGCCGTGCGCGGCGTACTGGAGAAGGGGATGGACAAGGCCCCGTACGAGCTGGCCGACGCCTGCATTGCCGCCTACCGCGAGGCCGCCGAGGCCGACGGGCTCCCGCTGGACCCGCTGTCGCTGTGGACGGAGATCTGGGGCGACGCGCTGTTCCGCTACCAGATCATGCGGCTGTCCGAGCGGCACGCCCGGCACGGCCGATCGCCGCAGTACGTCATGGAGTTCGCGTACCCCGTACGGCCGCCGCACCACGGCACCCCGCACGAGGCGACCTCGCCGTTCCTGTTCGGCACGTACGGCGACCCCTCGGCCATCTCCGCCACCTACCCGGTGCCGGAGACCGTGCCCCTGTTCCACGACGGACCGCACGAGCGCGCCGTCTCCGAGACCTTCATGGACCTGGTGGCCGCCTTCGCCCGCGACGGCGTGCCCACCGGCCACGGCAGCCCCGCATGGCCGGTCTTCGACCCCGAGCACCCCAGCACGCTGGTCCTCGGCGGTGAGCAGGTCGCGGAGATCGCCACCACGTCGAAGCTGCGCCAGCTGCGGTTCTGGGACGAGTCCGGCTGGGTCCCGCGCACCTGACCTGCCCCGCGGCCGACCTGCCGGCTCCCGGCGGCGCGGCCCCCCGCCCCCAGAGACACGAATGAGGTTCTTGTCATGGCAACACTCGAAACACCCGCCGAGACCGCCGCACCGGCGCAGGCACCGGAACGCACGTCCCTGAAGAGCTGGTTGGCCGTCGTCTCCGTCGCCGTCGGCATCTTCACCCTCGTCACCGCCGAGCAGCTGCCCATCGGCCTGCTCACCTCGGTCGGCGGCGCCCTGCACGTCTCCGAGGGCACGGCCGGCCTCATGGTGACCGTGCCCGGCCTCGTCGCCGCGCTGTCCGCGCCGCTGATCCCGGTGGTCGTCGGCCGCATGGACCGCCGCTTCCTGCTCGTCGGCCTGATGACCGTGATGGCGGTCGCCAACCTGGTCACCGTCCTCGCGCCCAACTTCGGGATCCTGCTCGCCTCGCGCGTCCTCGTCGGCGTCACGATCGGCGGCTTCTGGGCCGTCGCCGGCGGTCTCGCGTTCCGGCTGGTGCAGCCCGCGGCGATCCCCCGGGCCACCGCGCTCATCTTCGGCGGCGTCGCCGCCGCCAACGTCCTCGGCGTGCCGACCGGCACCCTGATCGGCGGTCTGGCCGGCTGGCGCACCGCGTTCGCCACGCTCGGCGTCCTCGCCTTCGCGGTCCTCGTCGCGCTGCTGGTCCTGCTGCCCTCGCTGCCCGCCACCAAGCCCGTCAGCGTGGGTGAGCTGATGGGCCAGTTCGCCAACCGCGGCGTCCGCTCGGGCATCATCGCCACCGGCCTCATCGTCACCGGGCACCTCGCCGCGTACACGTACGTCAGCCCGATGCTCCAGCAGGTCTCCGGCATCGACGAGGACCTGATCAGCGTCCTGCTGCTGGGCTTCGGCGTCGCCGGCATCATCGGCAACTTCGTCGCCGGCGCGGCCGTCGCGAAGAACCTGGGCCGCACGATGGCCGTCATCATCGTCGCGCTGGCCGCCGCGATGCTCCTCTTCCCGCTGCTCGGCAAGAGCCAGGCCGGCGGCATCGCCCTGCTGATCCTGTGGGGCCTGGCCTTCGGCGGGGTCTCCGTCAGCCTGCAGACCTGGATGCTCAAGTCCGCGCCCGACGCCATGGAGGCCGCCTCGGCCCTGTGGGTGTCGGTCTTCAACCTGGCCATCGCGCTCGGCGCGCTCGTCGGCGGTCTGATCGTCGACCAGGTAGAGCTGATCACCGTGGCCTGGCTGGGCGGCGTCGTGGTGCTGCTCACCGCGCTCACCCTCCCGAGCCTGCGCACCGCCGGCAAGGCCGCCGAGTGAGCACCCCGTCAGCGAAAGGAACCTCCTCAGTGACCACCACCGCCGTGACCACCGACGACCTCGCCGCGCTCGCGTCCGAGCTGCGCGGGCCGCTGCTGCTGCCCGGCACCGACGCGTACCAGGACGAGGCGCTCGGCTTCAACCGGATCCTGCCGGACGCCCGGCCCGCCGCAGTGGTCCTCGCCGACGGCACCGCCGACATCCTCGCCTCGGTGCGCTTCGCCGCGCGCCACGGCATCGCGGTCGCGGTCCAGGCCACCGGGCACGGCGTCGCGCTGCCCGCCGACGGCGCCCTGCTGATCAGCACCCGCAACCTCGACGGCGTCCGGATCGACCCGCGCACCCGCACCGCCCGCATCGAGCCCGGCGTCCAGTGGAGCCGGGTCATCGAGGAGGCCGCCGCCTTCGGGCTGGCCCCGCTCAACGGCGCCTCCCCCGGCGTCGGCGTCGTCTCGTACACCCTGGGCGGCGGCCTCGGCCCGCTCGGCCGCTCGTACGGCTACTCCGCCGACCACGTGAAGAACATCGACCTGGTCACCGCGGACGGCGAGCTGCGGTTCGTGTCCCCCGAGGAGCACCCGGACCTGTTCTGGGCGCTGCGCGGCGGCAAGGGCAACTTCGGCGTGGTCACCTCCATCGAGATCGGCCTCTTCCCCGTCGCCCGGCTCTACGGCGGCGGCCTGTTCCTCCCCGGCGAGCACATCGACGAGATCCTGCACACCTGGCGCGACTGGACGCGGACCGTCCCCGACGCGATGCAGTCCTCGATCGCCGTGATGCGCTTCCCCGACATCGACGTGCTGCCGGAGCCGGTCCGCGGCCGCTTCCTCGCGCACATCCGGATCGCCTACAACGGGCCCGTCGCGGAGGGCGAGGAACTGCTGCGCCCGCTGCGGGAGATCGCGCCGGCCGTCCTCGACACCGTCGCGGACATGCCGTACACCCGGGTCGCCGAGATCAACATGGACCCGACCGTCCCGTTCGTCTACTACGAGCGCTCCACCCGGATCCGGGAGCTCGACGACGCGGCGATCGACACCCTGCTGCCGCTGATCAAGGAGGGGGTGGACGCGGTCCGCCCCGGCATCGAGCTGCGCCACCTGGGCGGCGCCCTGGGCCGGCAGCCCGAGCACCCCAACGCGCTGCCGCACCGCGAGACCGCGTACACGCTGTTCGCGGGCGCCCCCGTCTGGCCCGAACACATCCAGGACGTACGGGAGTTCCAGGAGCGGCTGATCGAGACGATGGAGCCCTGGCGCATCGGCGGCCCGTTCCTGAGCTTCATCAGCGCCCTGGAGAGCACGCCCGAGCACCTGCGCTCGGCGTACGACGGGGCGACGTACGCCCGGCTCGTCGCCGTCAAGGACGCGTACGACCCGCAGAACGTGTTCCGGGTGAACCACAACATCCCGCCGACCGGCTGGTCCCGATGACCGAGGAGAGGACGAAGACCATGCTCAGCGATGCGATGGTGGACGCGTACCTGGAGCGCATCGGCGCGCGCCGACCGGAGAAGGCCGACATCCACGCCCTGCGGCACCTCCAGGAGCGCCATGTGCTGTCGGTGCCCTTCGAGAACATCGACTACCACGTCGAAGGCGCCGAGCTCGGCCTCGAGCGGGACTTCCTGTACGAGAAGATCGTCACCCGCCGGCGCGGCGGCGGCTGCTACGAGCTGAACCCCGCTTTCGGGCACCTCCTGGAGGCGCTCGGCTTCTCCGTGGAGATCCTCGCCGGCCAGGTCTTCCTCGGCGGCGAGTTCGGCGCGCCGCTGTGCCACCTGGCGCTGCGCGTGCGCCTGGAGGACCGGGACTGGCTGATCGACGTGGGCTTCGGCAAGAACAGCCGGTTCCCGCTGGAGACCGGGTCGGCGGAGGTCCAGAAGGACCCGCACGGCGATTACCGGGTGACCCGGCCCGAGGAGGGCTTCCTCCAGGTCCACCTGAACGGGGAGATCCAGTACCGGCTCGACGAGCGGCCGGTGCGGATCGAGGACTTCTACCCGACGCTGTGGTGGTACCGCACGGCGCCCGATTCGGTGTTCCTGCACAACCTCATCTGCTCGATCCAGAACGAGGGCGGCCGGGTCACCGTCAACGGCCGGGAGCTGACGCGTACGGACGAGAACGGCACCGTGACGGTGGAGCTTGCGGACGACGCCGCCCTGCGTGCCGCGTACGAGGAGGACTTCGGCCTGGTCATCGACCCGGCCGCCATGCCGAAGCAGCCGGACGTCGACCCGGCCATTCGCATCGTCATGCAGATCGACTGAATATCCTTTCCCTGATATCCACACCCCTGTGCCGCACGCATTTCGTGTGCGGCACAGGGGTTTTTCTGCCACGGCGAACACATCGGGCCGACCTGACGGATCGACATCTGGTCCATACCTCTCGCGAATTCACCGCGCCATCATAGGAATTGCAGGAATACTCATCAATTCCATGGGAGACAATCACATGCGCAAGAGCACCCGTATCAAGGTCGCCGTTTTCGCGGGCGTCGCCGCGCTCGCCACCGCGACGGCCGTCACGGGCTCCGCGAACGCCGCGGTCGAGGGCGGCAGCAGCTGCTACACCCTGCCGGGCAGCTGGAAGGTCGTCGACGACAACACCCACGAGACCTTCCTCGGCAGCTACTACGGCAGCGCCACCGCCACCGCCGGCGTCGTCAACTTCACCTCGCCGAACAACACCACGACCGCCTCGCACGGCGAGTGGCGCCAGACCGGCTGCGGCACCTACTCCGACACCGACGTCGCCTTCCTGATCGGCGCGGACGGCAAGGCCGCCTCCACCATCACCTTCAAGGCCAACATCTCGGTGACGGGCAAGAACACCGCGAACTTCGACTTCGCCTTCACCATCAACAACCTGGACGGCTCCTTCGTCACCAGCGGCGCCTCGACCGGCAAGGCCACCCGCATCGCCGTCCAGCCCCGCTGACCCCGCACTTCCCCCGCACTTCCCCCGCACACCCCCTGCACCGCACTCACCCCCTCGGCGCCCCCCTCAGGCGTCCGCCGTACGGGCCCGGCTCCCCCCGGCCGGGCCCGTACGGCTTTGTCGCGTACGGGCGCCCGCACCGCCAACGGAACGGGGCCCGTGGTGCGCACCCCGGCCGGGGTGCGCACCACGGGCCCCGCAGGGACCGTACGGGAGCTCAGGAGGGCTCGGGGGCCGGCAGCGCGGCGACGACCACCGCGGCCTCCTCCTCGGTCAGCTCGATCCCGAACTGCTTGGCCAGCAGCTCGCGCACCTCCCCGTCCGCCACGTACCGGACCTCCACGGTGCCGTCGGCCTGGGTCAGCGTGAGCTTGCGGTGGTTGAGGTTCAGCCTCCAGTCCTCCGCGATCCGCTCCAGGAAGACGCGGCCGGTGAACGGCGAGTGGGCGTGCGTGGAGATGAAGTAGTTCGCCACCACGCAGTCGATGTGGTGGTGCGCCTCGGTGGCGTACCAGTACAGGGGGAACCAGCCCCCGTCCCGCTTCAGCGAGAGCACCCACTCCTTGTCGGTGCCCTCCTCGCGGGCCAGCCGGTACACCCAGCCGCCCTGGTCCGAGACGGTCCCGTCCGAGACCCGGATCGGCTCCAGCGGGCCGTCGTCGCCGAAGCCCACGTCCGCGAGGTACGTCTCCTCGCCGACGGCCACGCTCAGCATCAGGTGGGTCCGGGGCAGCGGCTTGGGCGCGTCCAGGAGCGGGCGTGCGTACAGCCGCGTGACCTCGTACCCGAGCCGCTCCAGCAGCACCGCGAAGAGCATGTTGTGCTCGTAGCAGTACCCGCCGCGCCTGCTGCGCAGGAGCTTGGACTGCATGACGTCCACGTCGAGGTCGATGCCCCGCCCCAGCAGGATGTCGAGGTTCTCGAACGGGATGGTCAGGGCGTGCGCCCGGTGCAGTCGGCGCAGGGTCTGCGCATCCGGCTCCAGCGGCCCGCTGATGCCGAGGCGGTCGAGGTACGCCTCGACGTCGAGGAGTTCGGCCTGCCACTGGGCGGCACTGAAGAACGGCCTCATGCTCAGCCCTTCTTCTCGCTGTCGAGCATGGCCATGCCCTCGGCGTCGAAGCGCGTGCCTGCGACGTCCTCGGCGGGGACGGCCCGCTCGATCTCGGCGACGTCCTCGGCGGTCAGCTCGAGGGTGAGGGCGCCGAGCGCCTCGGTGAGCTGGTCACGGCGGCGGGAGCCGACGACGGGGACGATGTCCACGCCCTGGGCCATGGCCCAGCCGATCGCCAGCTGCGAGGTGGTGACGCCCTTGGCCTCGGCCACCTTGCCCAGGGCCGCGACCAGCTGCAGGTTGCGGTCCAGGTTCTCGCCGCTGAAGCGCGGGAAGTTGCTGCGGCCGTCGTCGGAGGCGGCGGCACGCTGGTGGTTCCAGCGGCCGGACAGCAGGCCGCGGGCGAGCACCCCGTACGCGGTGATGGCGGTGCCGAGCTCGCGCGCGGTCGGCAGGATCTCGTCCTCGATGGAGCGGGAGAGCAGCGAGTACTCGATCTGGAGGTCGGAGATGGGGTGCACGGCGGAGGCCCGGCGCAGGGTCTCCGCGCCGATCTCGGACAGGCCGATGTGCCGGACGTGGCCGGCCTCCACCATCTCCTTGATGGCGCCGATGGTCTCCTCGATCGGCACCGCCGGGTCGAGGCGCGCCGGGCGGTAGACGTCCACGTAGTCCGTGCCGAGCCGCTGCAGGGTCTGGGCGAGGGAGTTCTTGACGGCCTCGGGACGGCAGTCGACGCCGAGGATGCCGCCGGACGGGTCGCGCAGGACGCCGAACTTGACGCTGAGGGTGAGCTGCTCGCGGTCGTGGCTCTGCAGCACCTCGCGCAGAAGGAGCTCGTTGTGGCCGCTGCCGTAGAAGTCGCCGGTGTCGAGGAGGGTGATCCCGGCGTCGATGGCGGCGTGCGCGGTGACGACTCCCTCGGCCCGGTCGGCAGGGCCGTAGAAGTCGGACATGGACATCAGGCCGAGGCCGAGAGCGGAAACCTCAGGGCCGGCCGAACCAAGTGATCGCAGCGAAGTCATATACCCCAGCATTGAGCAGCCGCCTTCGGCGCAAAAACCATTCCGGGCCGGTCTGTCAGGTCGCGAATGGCCGAATATCGATGGGGATTCGGCTTTGCGAGTTGCGATCATCGACTGCATGACAGAAACGATGCGCACGGTCCGCCAGGACGTCCTGGGCGGCACCGAAGTACTGAACCTGACGGATTCCCCGCTCCCCATTCCCGGTCCCGCCGGAATTCTGGTAAAGACCCACGCCGCCGGCGTCAATCCCATCGACTGGAAGATCCGTGCATTCGGATTGTGGATGACCCCGCCCTTCGGCGTCGGCTGGGACGTCTCCGGCACCGTCGTGGCGGTCGCGGCGGGCGAGAACCGGTTCAAGGTCGGCGACGAGGTCTTCGGCCTCCCCTCCTTCCCCGACGAGGCCGCCGGGTACTCGGAGTACGTCGCCGCGCCCGCGCGCCACTTCGCGCGCAAGCCGGGCAGCCTCGACCACGTCTCCTCGGCCGCCCTGCCGCTCGCCGGCTCCACCGCCTGGCAGGCCCTGGTCGACGGCGCGGACCTGCAGGCGGGCCAGCGGGTGCTGATCCACGCGGCGGCCGGCGGCGTCGGCCACCTGGCCGTCCAGATCGCCAAGTCCCGCGGTGCGTACGTCATCGGCACGGCCAGCTCGGCCAAGCACGAGCTGCTGCGCGGGCTGGGCGCCGACGAGCTGATCGACTACACGGCGCAGGACTTCACCGAAGCCGTCCAGGACGTGGACGTCGTACTCGACCTGGTCGGCGGCGAGTACGAGGACCGCTCCCTGCGCACCCTGCGCCCCGGCGGGCTCTACATCGGCGTGACGAACCCCCTCGGGATCGAGGAGATCACCGCGAAGGCGACCGCGGCGGGCGTCCGCGCCATCACGGTCAACGTGGCCCCCGACCACATGGTCCTGCAGGAACTGGCCACCCTCGTGGACACGGGCCGGCTGCGCCCCGTGATCGCGGAGACCTTCCCCCTCCAGGACGTGCGCAAGGCCCACGAGCACGGCGAGTCCCGCCACACCACGGGCAAGATCGTCCTCACGGTCTGACCCGGCCGGACGGCGCCGCGCGCCGCACCGGCCGCCCTCGCGGTCGGTGCGGCGCGCGGCGGCGGTGACCGCGACGAAAACAAACCGTCCGGCCACTTAAAGTGATCATGTGTTGTAACTGACGATGGTCGGCATGACGGGATCTCCCTCAGCGGACTCCGCCGGCGCGGACGACGACGCCAAGGCGCAACGGGCAGGGGTGCGGCAGGAGGCCACCGCGTCGGGCGACGCCCGGGTCTACCAGGCCGGCCGCGACCTGCGCATCTTCGACATCCGCATCCCGCGCAGCATCCGGAACGCGTTCCTCATCCTCGTGGTCCTGGCGCTGCTCGGCGGCGGGGCCTGGGCGGTGGTGCGCTGGGTGCTGCCGGCCTACGCCCCGACCTACAAGACGCAGTTCCTCATGGACACGACCGCCGTCGCGGACTCCGGGGACGCGGACGCCGTCGCCGCCTCCCTCAGGACCGTGGTGGGGAACGCGGGCGACTCCGACGCCCTGGCCCTGCGCCGGTTCGGCGGCGAGTGCGGTACGGGCGGCAACACCGCGCAGCTGGTGGATTTCGGCACCGACAACCGGCAGGACATCGTCCGGGCCGCCCAGCAGGCCCCGGTGGGCGGCCGGGCCACCCTGCTGCGGGGCATCGTCCAGGCCGTGGACGACTTCTCCGGCACGTTCGCGTTCGGCGCGGACCAGCGCGCCAAGCAGGTGAACCGCATCGTCGTCGTCACCCGGCACGGCAAGGACGCGTGCGACGACGACACCGACTTCGTACGGCGGGAGATCGCGGACCGAATCCGCGCGGCAGGCCTGAAGATCGAGTTCCGGCTGATCGGCTACCAGGTCCCCGAGGACCAGAGCGAGAGTCTGAAGTCGATCGCCACCGCCGGCTCCAACCCGGCCGAGCCGGTCTTCGCGCACACCCGGGCGGACCTCGACGCAGCCCTGGAATGGTCGACCAACACCGAACCGGTCCTGCGCAACGCCACGAAGATCGTGGACGTCCTCAACCCGGCCGTGACCCGTATCAACACCGCTGTACGGGAGATCGACGAAGGCCGCCTGGGGGAGGCCGGCCAGAACCTGGACCGGGCCCGGGAACCGCACATCGGCACCGAGTTCGAGGACCTCGGCGGCCGGGCGAAGACCCCCGAAGGGCGCGACATCAACGACCGGGCCGCGCAGCTGCGCGAGCAGCAGAAGACCGTGCTCGACGCCGCCGACCGCATGCTGGAGGCGGCACGCGACAAGGCCTCGCTGAACGCGCGGCACGAGGCCTTCGAGAAGGCCGCCTCCGACTACAACACCCAGGTGGACGCGATGAACAAGGCACTCGCCGCCCTGCGCGCCAAGGCCCCGGCGGCCCGGTGACGGCCCCGCCCGGCCGGCCGCGCAGACGCTGGTTACGGATCACCTTGGCCGTCCTCGCGGTGGCGGTGATCGCAGCCGCGGCGACCGTCGTGTACGTCGTACGGTCGACCCCGCAGTACCGCACCGCGTTCCTGGTGGACACCTCCGACGCGCAGCGGGACTTCGGCGCCCTCGCCGACTCGGTCGGCGCGGCGGTCCGGAACGCCGGAGACGGTGACGCGCTCTCCCTGCGCCGCTTCGGCGGTGACTGCGGCGACTCCGGCAACACGGAGGAGCTCGTCGGCAGCGGGCGGGGGAACGGGAAACGGATCGGCGAGGCGGCCCACACGCTGACCCCCGGCGGCAAGGCGACGCTGAACAGCGGGCTCCTGGCCGCGATCGACGATTTCTCCGGGCGCTACCCCTTCCGCGGCAGCAAGCGCAACCGCATCGTCGTCGTCACCACGCAGGGCACCGACGGCTGCGGCGGCGACCCGGCCGCGATGAACAAAAGGGTCCGCGACCGGATGGACGCCCTCGGTCTGCAGCTGGAGTTCCGGTTCGTCGGCTACCGCGTGCCGGCCGCCGATCAGGAGGTCCTGACCCGGCTCGCCTCGGCGGTCAAGGCCGCCGCACCGCAGTTCCCGCAGGACGCCGCCGAACTGAACGCGGTGCTCAAGAAGCTCGTGGTCCCCACGCTGCCCGAGGCGAAGCCGGTCGAGGTGCCCTCCCAGGAGGTCTCCGTCACCGCCTGCTCGCGGACCGGTACGCCCCTGGAAGGAACACCCGCGCCCCCGCCGCCTTCGGTCCGCCTGCCGAGCCGGCTCACCGTGCCGGCAGGCGCCCAGGTGTACGCGGCGGATCCGAAGACCTACCTGATGGCTCCGGCGGGCAAGACGTGCACTCTCGTCTTCTACGACTCCGCGGTGTACCGGCAGGTACACGTGGGTGACACCCCGCTCGACTTCGAGGGTTTCGGGGTGGGTCTGATGGAAGACGTGGTGACCGGCGTGGCCCTGGACTGCTCCGACTTCGGCAAGACCGCGCCCGAGTTGCTGAAGTACCTGGACGGGGACCCGGACGCCACGGAGAGCACGTGCAAGGCACAGGACACGGGAAAGACGGTGAACCTCCCCACCGGCGTCCCGGGTCTCTACGTCGGAACCATCCGAGAGTCCGTGGGGACCGACGTCAAGGGCTACCTTCGCCTCCTGAATTTCCGTGGCGAACGCCCTGTCACGAGCCGTCTCATCTGCCTGCTCCCCAAGGAGCAGGCAGACATCTGCACGGCCTCGCTCGTCTACTACTTCCTCCAGCAGGCGGCCGGCACGAACATCTCCACCGCCGACCGCGACCGCGTCACCGCAGCCATCGAGGCCTACGTCAAGAGCCTGCCGTGAGGCGGTCGAAGTCGTACGCGCCGTGCAGCCAGGCCACCTTGTCGTACATGTCGTCGTCCGAAAGGGAGGCCAGCATCGCGTTGCGCTCGACCCGCGCCTCGCCCGCCGCGTGGTACAGCTGCCGCCCCATCTCCCGGGCCACCAGCTGCACCTGCGCGGTCCGCTCGCGCCGCGCGGCGTTGTACTTCTCCAGCCGCTGCTCGAAATCGGCCGGGCAGCCGTCGAGCAGCCCGCTCAGCAGCACCGCGTCCTCGATCGCCTGGCAGGCGCCCTGCGCGGCGTACTGGAGCATCGGGTGCGCGGCGTCACCCAGCAGCGCCACCCGGCCCTCGGTCCAGCGGTCGACCGGATCGCGGTCGCACAGCACCCAGGACTTCCAGTCCCGGCCGAGCTCCAGCAACCGCCGTGCGGCGCCGGACAGTTCGGGGAAGGAGTTCACCACGTGGTCGTGCTCCGCCGGCAGGCCCGCCACGGCCTCCGTGGCGCCGTCGTCCCGGGTCGCGGCCAGGTTGAAGTGCTCGCCGCCCGCGATCGGGTAGTGGACGAAGTGCCACTTCGGGCCGGCCCACAGGGTGACGGTGTTCCACCGCAGCTCCTCGGGCACCTCCTCCATCGGGATCACCGAGCGGTAGATGGTGTGCCCGGAGACCCGCGGGGACCCGTCGCCGACCATCTGCTGCCGGATCGCGGAGTGCAGTCCGTCGGCGCCGATCAGCGCGTCGCCGGTGACGCGCCGGCCGTCGGCGAGGACGGCGGAGACGGCGCCCGCCTTCTGCTCGTACGCGACGACGTGGTGGCGGCCCAGCAGCTCGATGCCGGGGTGGCGGCGGGCGGCCTCCAGCAGCGGCAGGTACAGGTCGACGCGGTGGACGACGGCGTACGGGTTGCCGAACCGGCCCCGGTACTTCGCCTTCACCGGCATCGCGGCGACCTTCTCGCCGGTCGTGCCGTCCATGAAACGCAGCTCGTCGATGAAGACGGCGCGGTCGCGGACCTCCTGGCCCACGCCCAGCAGGTCGAGCGCGTGGAAGGCGTTCGGACCGAGCTGGATGCCTGCGCCGACCTCCGTGAAGACGTCCCTGCGCTCCAGGACGGTGACCTGGTGTCCACGCTTCGCGAGTCCGAGCGCCGCGGCGAGGCCACCGATGCCACCGCCGGCGATGAGTATGTCGGCCATGGGGGTTCTCACATCCCTTTCGTTGTCAGTGACTGTGGGTGCCCGAGCGGTGGGCCGTGAAGAGCCGTCCCAGTTCGGCGTGGAAGCCGGGGAAGGTCTTGCCGACACAGGACGGGTCGTCGAGCGTGATGCCGGGGACGCGCAGGCCCAGTACCGAGAACGCCATGGCGATCCGGTGGTCCCGGCGGCAGGCGATCCGGGCGGCCGTGGGGCGGCCCGGGTGGACGGTGAGCCGGTCCGGTCCTGACTCGGTGCGGATCCCGAGGGCCCGCAGGTTCTCCTCGACCGCGGCGATCCGGTCGGACTCCTTGAGCCGTGCGTGGCCGATGCCGTGGACGGTGATCGGCGCGTCGGCGAGCGGGGCCACCGCCGCCAGTGTCATGAAGGTGTCGGAGATGTCGCCCATGTCGACGGCGAAGCCGCCGCGCAGCGGCCCGGTGCCGGTGACGGTGGTCGCCCCGTCGGCGATCTCCACCCGGGCGCCCGCCCGGCGCAGCACCTCCACGAAGCCGAGGTCGCCCTGGACGCTGCCGCGGCCGAGGCCGGGCACGGTGACGGTGGTGCCGGTGACGGCGGCCGCCGCGAAGAAGTAGGAGGCGGTGGAGGCGTCGGGTTCGATGTCGAGCTCGGCGGCCCGGTAGCCGCCGGGCAGCACCTGGATCGCGCCGCCCTCGAACTCGTCGACGTACGCGCCGAAGTGGCGCATCAGCTCCTGGGTCATGGTGATGTACGGGCGGCTGACCAGCCCCTCGCCCCGTACGGTCAGCGGCTGCCGCATCAGCGGTCCCGCCATCAGCAGGCCGGTGAGGTACTGGCTGCTGAGCGAGGCGTCCACGGTCAGCTCGCCGCCGGTCAGGCCCCGGGCGGCGACGGTCAGCGGCAGGCCGCCGACGGGCTCGGCGACCCGGGCGTCCGCGCCGAGCCGGCCCAGCGCCTCGGCGAGGGGCCTCAGCGGCCGGGCGCGCAGCTGCTCGGTGCCGTCGAAGGTGAACGCGCCCGCGCCGGTCGCCGCGAACGGCGGCAGGAACCGGGCCGCGGTGCCCGCGTCCTCGCACCACACCGCGCCGCCGCCGGCCGGGGCGCGCCCGCTGCCGGTGACCTTCCAGCCGTCGTCGCCCTCCACGACGGGGACGCCGAGGCCGGACAGCGCCTCCCGGAAGGCGGCCGTGTCCGCGCTGACGAGCGGGGCCCGCAGCAGCGAGACCCCGTCGGCCGCGGCGGCCAGCAGCAGCGCCCGGTTGGTGATGCTCTTAGAGCCCGGGATGCGGGCGGTCAGTACGGCCGTGTTCACGCGCTCTCCCGGTGTCCGGCGCGGGCCAGCCCGGCCCGGGCGGTGGCGGCCACCCGGGCGGCGCTGAAGCCGTGCTGCCCATGCAGCGCGGTGTAGGGGCCGCGCGCGCCGCACTGGTCGAGCCGGACCGGGATGCCGGCCTCGCCGAGCAGTTCGTAGCAGCCGAGCGCGGAGCCGGCCGCCACGGACACTCGGGCCCGGACGCCGGGCGTCGACTGGGGGCAGGGCATCGGCACCACCCGGGCGGCGATGCCCTCGCGGTGCAGGATGGCGCGGGCGTCGAGGGCGATGCGCATCTCGCTGCCGGTGGCGATCAGCACCACGTCGGGCGCGGCGCCCTCGGCGTCGGCCTCGGCACCGGCCTCGGCCACGACCTCGGCCACGACGCTGTCCCGCTTGGACCAGCCGGGCTCGCCGGGATCGTCGTAGGGACGGGGGGATGTCTGCATGGGACGGGCCACCGCTCTACTCGCTGGTCTTGCGGTCGAGCACGAGGTCGTGCCCGACGATGTACGCGGCCGCGTCGGAGCAGAGCCAGACCACGGTGTCGGCGATCTCCTCGACGCTGGCTCCCCGGCCGAGCGGGCAGGGGCTGATGGCGTTGATCCGGATCGACTGGGCGACGTACTCGCGGGCCGCGGTCCGGGTCAGGGCGCTGACGGCGGCCGTGGACGCGGCGTACGCGCCGAGGCCGGGGAGCATGCCCTGGGCGCCGATGTTGCTGGCCGTGTTGACGATGACCCCGCCGCCGGCGGTCTCCATGTGGGCGATCTCGTGCTTCATGGACAGCCAGACGCCGGTGAGGTTGGCCGTCAGGGTGTGGGCCCAGACCGTCTCGTCGATGTCCGCGACGGACTGGTGCGGGCCGAGTTCGGTGGTGTTGTTGAAGGCCACGTCCAGGGCGCCGTGCCGGCGCACGGTCTCGGCGACGACGTACGCGGCGCCGGCGTCCGCACCGGCCGTCGTCTCCGACACGTCGGCGACGACGCTGTCGGCCTGCCCGCCCGCGTCGCGGATCAGCTTGACCGTTCCTTCGAGCGTCTCCGGGTGGCGGCCCGAGACCACCACCAGTGCGCCGAGCCGGGCGAAGGCAACCGCCGCTGCCCGGCCGATGCCTTCGCCTCCTCCGGTGACGAGGACGACCTGGCCGTCGAACCGTTCAGACATCAGCGTTCTCCTGATTCTCCGCTTCGGATTTAACGGGAAGGCGCTCTGCGGAACGCCACCGACCAACCGTCACCCTGCAAGAAACAACAGCCGGTGAGGCAGTGGCCTTCTCTCATTCCGTCAGGTCCCGGGGGCAGGTGACGCAATACTCCGCCCGGCTTTGACACCGCTGTCCGCCCGACCGATGCTGCACGCCGGCTTAGCTGCGGAAAGGGGAGATCAATGCTGACGCTTTCGTGGACTCGTCCGGTCGTCGGCGCAGTTCAGGAGGGGTGTCCGGCTCCTACGCGGGAGAGCCTGTGGCAGGCTCTGCTACACAAGGCGGAGTTCCCCACCGGCTATGTTCCGGCCATTACGGATTGCCGGATCGACGAACGGTACGCCGATGGATTCCTCAGGGAAATCCGGCGCGGGGGGCTGACCTTCCTGCAACGCGTCACTCCGCAGGAGAGCGCCGGTCGCATTACCTACCGGCATCTGGACGACACCGATATCGCAGAGATACGAAATGAGATCGGAGAGGACGAGGACGGCCGGCTCACGCTCACGCTGAGCATCACCCTGACCGACCGCCCGGCGGCCGCGATCCTGGCGCAGAACACCTATCTGCGGGACCTGGACTGCGATTTCCACGGCACGCTGGACGCCATGACGGAGGTCCTGCGCCAGGTGATGACCACAGGGGCGGACCGGAGGGCGTGACACCCACGCGTACGGCCCCTCACGGCCCCCGCGGGCCGTGAGGGGCCGTACGCGCTCTCGTGCTTCACACCGTCCCGGGCAGCGTGTGGACGCCCTCGACCGTCGCCTCCACGTCGAACACCGTGTACTGCACCGGCGCCCGCCCGATCAGCTCGGCCGCCCGCGGGGCCAGCGGCTGCGCCGCCGCCTCCGCGGACTCCCACAGCAGCACCGCGCCCCAGCGCTCCGTCGCCGGGTCCGCGATCCAGAACTTCAGCCGCAGCCCCTCGACCGCGGCGAACCGGTCGACCGCCTCATCGCGCAGGTACGCCCGAAGCGAGTCGATGCTGTGCCCCGAGCCCTTCAGGTCCCACCAGGCCACAGTCGCCTTCATGCTCATACGGTCTGCTCCTGGAGCAGTCCGGACAGGGCCTCGCTGACGATGCGGATGCCGTCCTCCGTGAGCACCGACTCCGCGTGGAACTGCATCGAGCGGAAGCCGGGCCCCCGCAGCGCGTGCACCTCCCTGGTCCCCGGCTCCCGGCACACCTCGACCGTGCCGATCCCCGGCACCTCGACGGTGTCCGAGGCGCTCTGCGCGGCGAAGGTGTTGTAGAAGCCGACCCGCTCGCGCCGCCCGAACAGCTCGATCTCCCGCTGCACGCCCTGGTTGGGCTGCTCCCGGCGCTTCAGCGCGAAGCCCAGCTTCGTGCTGAGCACCTGGTGGCTGAGGCAGACCGCGAGGAACGGCCGCCCCTCCGTGAGGAGGGTGTCCACCGCGGACCGCAGGTGCGCGATCTTCGGGTCGTCCACCTCCCGCGGGTCGCCCGGCCCCGGCCCCATCACGACCAGGTCGTACGGGGCGAAGCTGTGCGGCTCGTCGAACCGGCGGACCGTGACGTCGGCCTCCATGGCCCTCAGCTGGTGTTCGATCATCGCGGTGAAGGTGTCCTCCGCGTCGACCACCAGCACCTTGCGGCCCATGAGCAGCGGGACCGGCCGGGCCCGGGAGGTGTCGTCGTCCAGCCAGAACCCGGCGATCGTCGCATTGCGCCGGCTCAGGGCCGCCCGTACGTCCGGGTGGTCGCCGAAGCGGCGCGGCCCCGACGGCTCGAACATCGCGAGCAGGCCGGCCGCCTTCGCCCGGGTCTCGGCGACCTCGGACAGCGGATCCGAGTGGCGCACGAGGGTGGCGCCGACGCCGATGCGCATCCGGCCGGCGGCGTCGATGTCGGCGGTGCGGATCAGGATCGCCGAGTCCAGCGTCCGCTCGCTGTTCTCGTCCTGGCCCATCAGGGCCAGCACACCGCTGTAGTAGCCGCGGCCCTGGGGCTCGTACTTCTTGATGACCCGGCCCGCGCTCTCCAGCGGGGACCCGGTGACCGTCGGTGCGAACAGGGTCTCGTGCAGGATCTCGCGGGGGTCGCGGGAAGTACGGCCCTCGATGAAGTACTCGGTGTGGGCGAGGCGGGCCATCTCCTTGAGGTACGGCCCGACGACCCGGCCGCCCGATGCGCAGATCCGGGCCATCATCTTCAGTTCCTCGTCGACGACCATGTACAGCTCGTCGGCCTCCTTGCGGTCGGCGAGGAAGTCCATGACGCCGGGCAGTTCGGGCCCCGACGCGGGGAACCGGTACGTGCCGCTGATCGGGTTCATCACGGCCCGGCCGCCGGAGAGGCTCACGTGCCGCTCGGGCGAGGCACCGATGAGGGTGCGCTCGCCCGTGTGCACGATGAACGTCCAGTACGCGCCGGTCTCCCGCTCCAGCAGCCGGCGGAAGAAGCGCAGCCCCGCGGCGGTGGAGTACTCGCTGATGTCGGCCACGAAGGACCGCTTCATCACGAAGTTGGCGCCTGCGCCGGTGCCGATCTCGTCCGCGATGACGCGGCGAACCGTTTCGGCGTAGGTGTCGTCGTCGATGTCGAAGTCGCCGCCCGTCGCGAGGTGGACGGGGGCGTCGGGGATCCCCGCCAGGACGGCGGCGAGCGGCACCTGCGCCTGCTCCTCGATCACCATGGCGAGCAGCGGGGTGCCGTCGTCGGGCGCCTCGAAGCCGCGCTCGGCGAGCTGCCGGTACGGGACCAGGGTGAGCACGTCCTGGCGGACGCCGGCGCCCGCCTCGACGTCCCGCAGCGGGATGTCGGCGAGCGTGGCCGCCTCGGCGAACTCACCGAGGAAGAGGTCGAGGTGCCCGGTGACGGTGGTCTCCGGACGGTGGATCAGCGCGAAGGCCGGCGGTCGGCCGGTCAGGATCCGGCCCAGCAGGTCTCCGGTCATGCGGATTCCCCTCCCGCTCCCGCATAGGCGGCCACCCGGTCCGGGAGGGCCGTCAGGAGCTCCTTGGTGGTGATCAGACGGGCGCAGCGGCCGGCGGCGTACTCGAGCGCCATCCGATGCTCCTCCCAGCTGAAGTCGGCGACGGCGTCGGCGACCAGGAAGGGCTGGATGTCGTTGGTGAACGCGTCGACCGCGGTCACCAGCACGCCCACGTGCGCGTACACACCGCAGAGGATCAGCTGGTCGCGGCCCTGGGCGCGCATCCGCTCCAGCAGATCGGTCTTGAAGAAGGCGCTGTAGCGCCACTTGGTGAGCATCCAGTCACCGGCGGCGGGCGCCACCGGGTCCACGACCTGGCGGTGCTCCGGGCTGGGCTGCATGCCCGGGCCCCAGAAGTCCCCGAGCAGTCCGCGCTCCTCGGGGGTCATACCGCCCGGCTGCGCGGTGTACGCGACCGGGATGCCGAGCTCGGCCGCGCGTACGCGCAGCGCGCCGGCGTTGCGGGACAGGTCCACGACGGGCTGCTCGCCCGCGGGGAAGGGGGCCAGGAAGTACTTCTGCAGATCGTGCACCAGCAGGACCGCGCGGTCCGGATCGATCTCCCAGTCGACGCCGGAGGCGGGCAGGTCGGCCGCCGACGGCATCGGATAGGGGTTGATCGCAGGTATGCCTGCCATGCGTTTCTCCCTCTCGTTCACGCTCTCGTTCACGGTTCGCTGACTGGTTGCACCGGTCTCAGGCACCGAGCGCCGCACCGCCGTCGACGGTCAGGTCGTGCATCGTGATGTGGGCGGCCTTGTCGGAGAGCAGGAAGACCACCGCCTCGGCGACGTCCTCGGGACGCGCCAGCTTGCCCAGCGGGATCCCGACGCGGTACGCGTCCGGAACCCCGTCGATGGAGGCCCGCGCGCTGCTCTCGTCCTGCCACATGGAGCTGAGCATCGGGGTGTCCGTCGAGCCCGGCGCCACAAGGTTCGCGCGGATGCCGAACTTGGCGACCTCCAGCCCCAGGCACTTGGTGAACATCGTCGCGGCGGCCTTGGAGGCGGCGTACGCGGACATCTCGGTACGGGCGGTGCCCGCGGCGTTGGAGGCGATCGTGACGATCGCGCCCCGGCGGCGCGGCACCATGCGGTTGACGACGGCCCGGGAGACGAAGAAGACGCCCGTGGTGTTGACCGCGAACGTCGTGCTCCACTCCTGGTCGGTCAGGGTGCGTGCCTCGGCCAGCCGCAGCACGCCGGCGGCGTTGACGAGGAAGTCGAGCGGACCGACGAGCGCCTCGACGTCGTCGACGAGCGATTCGACGTCGGCGCTGGAGGTGACGTCGGCCGGGAACGGATCGACCCGGCCGCCCTCCTCCGCGACGGACTTGGCGACGTCGCGCAGGCGGTGGGCGTCCCGGTCGACCGCGGCCACCCGGACGCCCCGGGAGGCCAGGGCGCGGACAATCGCCTCGCCTATGCCGCCGGCCGCTCCGGTGACCAGAGCGATCTTTCCTTCCATGATGGAGAAACCCCCTCTTTCTCTTCGGTCTCAGCCGCGCCAGGCCGAGGCGACCTCGACGGCCTGGTCGACATTGAGGCGCGGGTCGCAGAACGAGGTGTACTTCTCGCCCAGTTCGTCGACGTGGTATTTGTCGGAAACGCATTCGTGGACCAGGTCCGGGGTCGTTTCCAGGTGGAGCCCGGCCGCCACTCCGCCGTTGTCGACGACGGCCTTCTGGAATTCCTCGACCTCGCGTACGACCGTTTCCACATAACGGGTCTTGACGCCGCCCGGCAGGCTGACGGTATTCCCGTGCATCGGGTCGCACAGCCACAGCACCGGGTGCCCGGCGTCGTGCACCGCGCGGACCAGCTCCGGCAGCTTCTCGGCGGCCGTGCCCTGGCCCATCCGGGAGATCAGCGTGAGCCGGCCCGGCTCCCGCTCCGGGTCGAGCCTCCCGCACAGCTCCACCAGCTCGGCCGGGGTCATCTTCGGACCGACCTTGGTGGCGACCGGGTTGGCGATGGTCGCGAAGAGCTCGATGTGGGCGCCGTCCAGCTCGCGGGTGCGCTCGCCGACCCACGGCCAGTGCGTCGAGGTCAGCAGCACCGAGCCGTCCGGCTGGGTGCGCAGCATCGGGCCCTCGTAGTCCAGCAGCAGCGCCTCGTGGCTCGTCCACACCGGGGCCTCGGCCGCGGAGGGGCGCCCCTCGCCGTGCCAGCCGAGCCAGCCCATGGCCCCGGCGGCCGCCCGGTAGCCGGCGACCAGGCGCCGGGGGTCGGGACGGCGCAGCTCGGGGTCCGGCTCCGGGCTGTTGACCATGTGGCCGCGGTAGACGGGCAGCTCGATGCCGCCGACGGTCTCGGTCGGCTGGGAGCGCGGCTTGCCGAACTGGCCGGCCAGCCGGCCCACCCGTATGACGGGCTTGAGCGAGCGCGTCTTCATGACACCGGCCAGCACGTCGAGGAGCGCCGCCTTGCGCGCCACATAGCCGGGAGTGCACTCCGCGGGGTCCTCCGCGCAGTCCCCGCCCTGGATGACCTGCACCTCGCCCCGCGCGGCCGCGGCGAGCAGGACGCGAAGGGCTTCGACGTCCTGAGGACGAACGAGTGCGGGCGCTTCGGCGAGTTCGGCCCTGGCGTTCTCCAGGGCGTCTTCATCCGGCCAAACGGGCTGTTGGCCCGCGGGCAATGATTTCCAGCGTGCAACACCGTGCATGCGGCACCTCCCAGTGCTGAACCTGCCGTGACATCAGATGCAGCCAGAAGTCTGTGAAACAGGCATTCGGGGGAACCACAAGAGATTCGCCACTACGTCAGGTGGGGCCGTATTCGGTCAGGTTGAAAGCAAGGGCCCGAAATAAACCTGACGCAGTACCCGGGCGTAGGGCCGCGGTCGCCGTCGAACCCTTTAAGGTCCGCACACGTGAGAGGACACGGGACCTGGAAGGTCCGGTACTTGACACACCATCAACAGTTCAGTTCATACAGATGTCATGACGTTCTAAGGTCGTGTTCGTGGTTAGTCAAGGAGCTGGAGCGCTGCTGAAGCAACTGGTGTCCGAGGGGGTTTCGCCGTGGCTGAGCACGCAGGACCCCGGGGACTTCGACGCCGGAGCCCGGTACCCGACCCTGGGCGCCCACTTCCACAACGCCCTCGCGCCCGCGGGCAGCAGCGTGGCCCAGCTCCGCCGCGCCTGCGATGTCCTGCTGCCCGTGTACGAGATCAGCAAGGGCGCGGTGGGCCAGGTCTCCGTGCCCGTCTCCCCGCGCCGCGCCCATGACGTGACGGCGATGGGCGAGGCGGCCCGCGCGGTGCACCGGGCGGTGGACCGCCCCAACGCACTCGTCCGCATCCCCATGACCCCGGCGGGTCCCCGGGTGCTGTCCGACTGCCTCGCCGAGGGGATCGGGGTGCACGCCTCGATGGTCTTCTCGGACGAGCGGTACGCCGAGGTGCTCGACGGCTACCTCGACGGGCTGGAGCGGTCCCTCTCCTGCGGCCGGCCGCTGGGCGCCGCCCCGATGGTGGCCTCCTTCCCGGTGGGCCTGCTCGACGTGGCGGTCGACGCCCGGCTGGACGAGCTCAGCGTCGGCCCCCGGCACGAGGTGCGCGGCGCCGCGGGGCTGGCCGTGGCCCGCACGATGTACCGGCTGCGCGAGGAACGGCTGTCCGGGGACTGGTGGCGGGTGCTCCGGGCCAACGGCGCCCCGCAGCCGCGGCTGCTGTGGGGTACCGGCGCCGACGGCGGCGTGGGCGCCCTGGTGGGCTGGAACACCGCGCTCGCCCTGTCCGTGGACACCCTGGAGGCCGCCGCCGGCAAGCCGGAGCTGACCGGTGACACCCTCCTCAACGCCGACGGGGAGGCGGCGTGCGCCCTCCGGGCCCTGGAGCGGCTCGGCGTACCCGCCCGTCAGGTCGCAGCCGTGCTGGAGACGGAGGAGCTCACCCGCCTCCAGCACGGCTGGGGGGTCAGGACGGGATCCGGTCTCGCCGCCTCTCCGGGAACCGGGTATTCGTCAGCGCCAGCAGCGGAGCCGACTTGACGGCCGTCTCCTCGTACTCGGCGGCCGGATCGGACAGGGCCACCACGGCCCCGCCGACCCCGTACCGGACGCGGTCGGCGGTGACCGTGGCGGTACGGATCACGATGCTCAGGTCCGCGGCGCCGGACAGCGAGAAGTAGCCGATGGCCCCCGAGTACACCCCGCGCGGACCCGCCTCCAGCCGGTCGATGATCTGCATCGTGCGGATCTTGGGGGCCCCGGTCATCGACCCGCCCGGGAAGGCGGCCCGTACGCAGTCCACGGCCGACAGCTCCGGCCGCAGGCGCGCCCGTACGGTGCTCACCAGCTGGTGGACGGTGGCGTACGTCTCGACCCGGAACAGCTCCTCGGCCTCGACCGAGCCCGGTACGGCGCAGCAGCCGAGGTCGTTGCGGACCAGGTCGACGATCATGAGGTTCTCGGAGCGGTCCTTCTCGTCGGTCAGCAGGTCCTCGATGAGCTCCGCCTCCTCCTGCGGGGTGCTGCCGCGCGGCCGGGTGCCCTTGATGGGCGAGGACTCGACGAGCCCGTCGCGGGCGACGCGCAGGAACCGCTCGGGCGAGGTGCTGAGCACGGACAGCTCGCCGAACTGGAGCAGCGCGGCGAACGGCGCCGGGCTGGTGCGGCGCAGGGTGCGGTACGCGGCCCAGGGGTCGAGGCGGGCTTCGGCCTCGGCCATGTTGGTGAGGCAGACCTCGTACGTCTCGCCGGCGGCGATCTCCTCCAGGCAGGAGTCGATGAGGTCCAGATAGGCGCCGCGGTCGTGGCGCAGCCGGATCTCCCCGCTCGGGGCGGTCGGCCGGGGGGCCGGCAGGCTCAGGCCCGCGAGCTGGGCCAGCCGCTCCGCCGTGCCGATCAGCCAGGCGTCGGCCGCGGCGGCGGACTCCTCCGCGGTCCCCTCCACCAGGGCCAGCAGGTGGGTGGTGTTCCCGACGTGGTCGAAGACCAGGGCGCGGTCGGCGAAGACCATGGTGGCGTCGGCCACCGGCGAGCGGTGCACGAGATCGCCGCCGCATTCGGCCTTGAGCTCGTATCCGAGGTAGCCGACCCAGCCGAGCGCGAAGTCGAAGGGGAGCTCGGGGAGTTCGGTGTGCAGGGAGCGCAGGTCGCGGTCGACCCACTCCAGGAAGGGGGCGGCGACCAGCTCGCTCGCGCCGCCCGCCGACTCGACGGTGACGCACCCGCTCCACACGTCGGCCGTGGCGACCCGGGCGAGCGGCCCGGTGGCGTCGCCCATGACCGAGAACCGGCCGCGGTCGCCGCCGGGCAGGCTGCTGTCCAGCCAGTAGGCATGGTTGTTGCCGCGGAAGAGCTGGTCGTAGACGGTCTCGGGGGACCAGCGGGTGGGCAGCTCGCGCGTGACCAGCCGGAGCCGGCGGACCGGGACCTCGGCGGCGGGCGCGGGAGCGGTGTCGGCGGCGGGTGCGGTGGCAGGTGCGGCGGCGGGGCGGCGGGCCCGCGTCGCGTGGCGCTCGTGGTGCTTGTGGTTCGTGTGATGCGCCTGGTTCGCCTGGTGCGCGCGGGTCAGACCGGCGAAGTTTGCAAGCAGCTCGATCCCGTACTGACTGCAAATCGATTCGGGGTGGAACTGCACTCCCCACATCGGCCGCGTCCGGTGCCGCAGCCCCATCAGGATGCCGTCCGGCGTCCACGCGGTGGCCTCGAGCTCGGCCGGCAGGTCCGTCACGGCGAGCGAGTGGTACCGGACCACCTCCATCGGGGAGGGCAGCCCGGCGAACAGGCCCGTGCCGTCGTGCAGGACGGGCGAGGTCCGGCCGTGCCGGGGCTCCGGCGCACGGGCGACCGTGGCGCCGTGCACGTGCCCGATCCCCTGGTGGCCGAGGCAGACGCCCAGCAGCGGCAGCGGGGAGCGCTCGACGATCTCGGCGCAGATGCCGAAGTCGGCCGCCCTGCACGGGGTGCCGGGGCCGGGCGAGACCACGACGTTGTCGAACGCGCCGAGTTCCGTCATCTTCCAGTGCGGGTCGTCATTTCGAACGACTTCCGGCTCCTGACCATTGACCTCGGTCAGATAGTGGAAGAGGTTATAGGTAAACGAGTCGTAGTTGTCCACGAGCAGCGTGCGCATGATGAAATATCCCCCCGTCTGAATCAGGCCGAGATTGGCTTGATTTCGAGCAGCATGTGCTCGACCATGTCCTCTCCGTACTCCCCCTCGCGGACCCGGTGGCTCGCCACGGTCGACAACTCGCGGCCGCTTCCGTCCGCCATCTCGTGCAGTGCCGCCAGGTCGCCGCGGTCGCTGAAGTGGAGCAGGACCCGGCCGCCCGGGGTGGTCCAGTGCACGGCCTGCTCCAGATACCGGCGGTGGGCCTGGTACCCGGTGTCCACGTATGCCCGCTCGTGCACCGACTTGTACTCGTAACTCTCGGGCCCCATCACGTAGTTGGAGCTCCAGAAGACGACATCGAACCGCTCGCTCTCGCGCAGTCCGGAGAACAGGTCGCTGTGCAGCGCCTGCAGACGGTCCGCCACCCCGTGCCGCTCCGCGTTGACGGAGGCGTTCTCCACGGCGGAGGGGCTGATGTCGGCCGCCACGACCCGCTCATATCCGGCCAGCGCGGCAGTCACGGCGATCACGCCGGTGCCGCACCCTATCTCCAGGAATGAACCCGAACGCGGGCTTGGTGCAAGCTTGTTGAGATCGAGCAGCTCGAGGGCCACACCCGTCGAAGGGGAGTAGACGGGGGCGAAGACCTCGTCGAACAGGTCCCACTCGCGGTCGCCGAGCGTGAACACCCGCGGCCGGTCCTGCCGGGTCAGCGACAGCCGGCTGCGCAGCAGCGACCGCTCGTAGCTCTGGAGCTGAGACAGCTGTGACACCTGAGACATGCGAACTCCCCCAAGGAAACATCAGGCTGTTGGTGGTGCCGATGGTGGTGCCGGCACCGGAACGCTCAGTGAGCAGCCTGCCCTTGAGTCAGCCTCGACCAGAAGGTGTTCACGTGACAGCATCACTCATGGACCGTGGTGATCCGATCACCCTCCGCGTCGCTGACCTGGATCGCTTCTCGAGTGTTTCTTGACCGGTTCTTGCCCCAAGAGATACTTTCAGGCAGGCCAGGGATTGCTTGCACTCGGGTTGGTGCAATCGTGAACGGCTTTTATGGGGGTCGGGGGAGAAGTCGTGGTTGACCACGCTTACGAAATGCTGGAACTGCTGAACAGAGAGGCGCCCGCGGCTGCCTTCGACGACGTGGTCCGCAAAGCCCGTGAGTCCGGCCTGTCCGGGGCCGCCCTCGCCCAGCTGACCAGGGCCCGAGACCAGAGTCTCGGCATCCGGGCCCTCTTCGTACGCCGCCAGCAGCGCGAGGCCGGCCTCGCCGCCCTCGTGGACACCGCGCGCGACCTGACCCTGCCGTACGACCTCGACGAGCTGCTGAAGGTGATCACCCGACGGGCCCGGCTGCTGCTCGGGCTCGACATGGCCTGGGTCAGCTTCGACGACCTCGACGCGCAGTGCTCCAGGGTGCGTTCGGCCGACGGCCATGCCTCCGCGCTCACCATCGGGTTCGCCATTCCGCTGACCGGCGGGGGCGTCGGCAAGCGCGCCGCGGACGGATCGGCCCCGTTCTGGTCGGCCGACTACATGAGTGACAAAACCTTCCAGCACAGCCCCGTCATCGACGAAGTGGTGCAGGCCGAGGGCCTGCACGCCGTCATGGCCGTCCCGCTGCGGCACGCCGGAACCACCCTGGGCGCCTTGTACGTCGCGGACCGGAACGTCCGGCACTTCACCCCGGACGAGGTGTCGCTGATGAGTTCGCTCGCCGACCTCGCCACCGTTGCGATCGAAAAGGCCCGGCTGCTGGAGCAGACCCGGTACGAGGTCGTGGAGCTGGAGCAGGACACCTCCCGGGCCCTGGACTCCTCCACCACCGCCCGCCAGCTCCGCGAGACGCACGGCCGCCTGCTCGACCTGGTGCTCCAGGGCGGCGGCCTCGGCAATCTGGCCGCCGAGGCGGTCAAGGGCTTAGAGGGCACGCTGCTCGTACGGGACGCGGCCGGCCGCAACCTGGCCTGCCCCGGCGGCGAGCCCCCCGAGCTGGACGAGTCCGAGATCCGCACCGTCCTGCTGGACGCGCACACCGACCGGCAGCCGCGCAGCACGGGCGACGGGGTGTGGGTCGCCTCGGTCGCCGCGGGCGACGAGATGCTGGGCACGCTCATCCTGGTCTGCGACGAGCCGGTCACCGACCGCCAGATCCAGCTCCTCGCACTCACCGCCCAGGTCACCGCCGTGGTGCTGCTGATGGAGCAGGGCATGGCCGCCGCCGAGGGCCACATGCGGGACGAGTTCTTCCACGACCTGCTGCGGGGCACCTCGCTGTCCCCGGTGCAGATCGCGGAGCAGAGCCGGCGCCTCGCGCTCGACCTCGACGAACCCCACGTGATCGTGATCGCCCGGCCCGAGGGCGGAGTCCAGGGCCGCGTGCTCGCGTGGGCCGCCTCGTACGCCAACCGCCACCACGGCCTCAAGAGCGTGGACGGCGACATCGTGGTGCTGCTGCTGCCCGGCACCCAGGCCGGGTCCATCGCCCGTACGGCCTCCAAGGAGCTCTCCGAGGTGCTCGGCAAGCCCGTCACGGCAGGCTCCGCCGGTCCCGTCGACGATCCGGCCGGCATCGTCCACCTGTACCAGGAGGCCCGCCGGGTCCTGGACGCGGTCGCGGCGCTCACCGGCCCCGGCAGCACGGCGTCCCCCGGGGAGCTGGGCTTCCTCGGCGTCCTGCTCTCCGAGAAGCCGAACATCGCCGGATTCATCAACGACACCATCGGCCCCGTCCTCGACTACGACGACCAGCAGTACACCGAGCTGATCCGCACCATGGAGGCGTACTTCGCCTCGGCCAACAGCCCCTCCAGGGCGGCCGAGTCCCTGCACGTCCACCCGAACACGGTCTCGCGCAGGCTGGAGCGGATCACCGAGATCCTGGGCGAGGACTGGCAGAAGCCGAACCAGGCCCTCCAGGTGCAGCTGGCCCTCCAGCTCCAGCGGACCCGGCAGGCGCTGAACAAGGGCCCCCGCGGCGACCAGCCCCGGCAGACCATCGGCTGACCGCCGGCCGGCCTCCGGCTGGGCCAGCGGCCGGCGGCCGGCGGCCGGCGGCCTACCGCTCGCCGGCCCCCTGGGTGAGCACCCGCACCGCGTGTGCGGCGGAGGCCAGGGTGGTGTGCCGGTGCCAGCCGCCGAAGGAACGGCCACCGAAGTCGGTGAGCCCCACCTTCTGCGAGACGTTCGCGAAGTCCGCCTCGACGTTCTGCGCCCGCTTCGCGAGCCGCAGCAGCCCGCCGGGAGGCGCCTGCGTCATGTCGGTGACCCAGCACTGCTCGGGCCAGCCGCGCGGATCGCTCCACTCGCCGAACAGCAGCAGCGGCCTGGGCGCCTGCGGCAGCTCCACCCGTACGCCGACCACCAGCGTGGTGCGCTGCTGGAGGGTCAGCGGGTCCACCCAGGTCACCGGGCGGCGTAGCGTGCCCGCCATCAACAGCAGCTGGTGCGCCGCGAGTTCCCGGTTGCCGCTGCTCGGCAGGACCGGGTCCACGCAGCGGACCCGCATCGAGCCGCGGGCCGAGGCCACGAAGTGCGTCCCGGCCGGCCCGAACCGGCGGGCCACCGCGGCCGGATCGACGTCGGGCAGGTCGAACACCACCGGGCGGCGGATCTGCCCGACCCAGTCGCGCAGTTCCTCGACGGCTCCGGCGGCGCATTCGAGCGGGCTCGTCGCCAGTTCCGACTCATGGACGTTGGGGGAGAGGGGGCCGACGCTGTCGCGCCACTTCTGGGTGAGCGCGAGCCGCCAGTTCACCGGGCAGCTGTGCTCCTCGCCGACGGACCAGACCCCGAACGCCACCTGGCTGTTGACCATCTGGCCCCGCTCGGGCACGAAACGGCGGGCCACCCCGACCGACTCCGTGCCGGCCTTGGAGATGACCACCGGCTGCACGACCCAGGCCCGGGGGCGCAGCGCCCGCTCGAGATACCGGGCGAGGGCCGCCCGTACCGGACCCCAGTCCCAGGTGGACGAGACCACGAAGTGGTGCAGGCTCTGCTCGGCCGCCCGGTCGCCGACATGCGCCGCGATGTTGCGTATCGACTTGCGCCCCTCGGCCTTCAGGAGACCGCGCAGGTACACCTCCCCCTTGCGCCGCTGGTCGCTGCGCGGCAGCGAGGCGAACAGCTCGGCGCAGAGTTCGGCCACGACCAGGTCTGGTACGAACCGGCTGCTCAGGGTCTCCAGGCGTTCGAGACTCGGTGCGCTCATGACGGATACATCCCTTCCCCCGACGTTCTCTCCAGCCCCTCAACCCTGCGGTCGGGGGAGGCGGGAGAACCAGGTGGACCCGTCACACACATTCGGCCCGGCATGCACGGCGGACCATCAGCCCGAAAGAACCAGGCGAACCCGAATCATCATTCGATGCAGCGCACCACAACCCTTTGGCCAGGGCAGCAACGATTCGCAGCCGGGTCGAGCCCCGCTGGAGCCGAGGTGGACCACCCACCCCACCCGCCCCACGCCCGGGGCATACGCCGCCAGAGGTGCCCGCCCCACCACGCCACGGCCCTGGCGTGGTGACCGGCCCACCACTGGGCAGCTCAGATCACAGCGTGCGAGCGAAGGACGCCCAGGCCAGGTCGGTGATCTCGACGACCGCCCCGTCGGCCCGCTTGCTGTCCCGGACGGCGACGGTCCCGGCCACGTTCGTGGCCACCTCGACGCATTCCCCGCTGGAAGCGCTGTAGCTGGACTTCACGAACTCGAACTGCGTCATGCCTGAAACCCTTTACGAATGTTGTCGATCAGATCGATGGAGTCACGAGGAGCCAGGCTCATCCTGGCCGTGCGGTCGAAGTACCGGCTGTACTCGGCACTCTGCTCACGGCTCTCGACCCAGACCGTGGATCCGATGACATCGACGTGGACGACGTCCATTGCGTCCGCCTCCGCGAACGAGATGACATTGAAGGGCCCGACGATGCACGGATGCCCACCTGCACGGAACGGCAGCACCTGCACGTGAACGTTCGGCATGTCGGCCAGTTGCAGCAAGTGGGCAAGCTGCGCACTCATCACTGCGACGCCGCCGACCTCCTGTCGCAGTGCCCCCTCCCAGATCACCGCATGGACCTGGAGCGGCACGTCACTCCACAGCCGGTTCTGACGCTTCACACGGATGGCGACGACGCGCTCGATGTCGTCCGGGTCCTGCCAGAACTCGTCGCTCACGGCGAGGGCACGGGCGTAGTCGGCGGTCTGGAGCAGGCCGGGGATCAGGGACAGCTGCCAGGTGCGCACTTTGGTCGCGACGTCCTCCATCGCAATGTACTCCGCCATCGAACCGGCATCAGGTGAGTGCTGCCACCAGCCCTTGGCCTTCCGACGCTCGCGATCCAGCTTGGCCAAAGCGAGCAGACCGCCGACAACTGCCTCGTCCGTCTCCCCATAGAGCTTGCACAGAGCCACGACATCCGGGTCCCTGAACGGGACCCAGCCGCGTTCCATCTTGGCGACCTTCGCCGCCGTCGCGCTGAGCACCTGCGCCGCCTGCGGCTGAGTCAGGCCCGCCGCGTCCCGGAGGCGAAGCAGCTCACCACCCAGCCGTCGTGCCAGCACCGTAGAGACCCGGTTGCCCAACGCTGTCTGACTTGCCGCCACTTGAACCACCTCCATGTACCGGAAGCAGTCTTCCCGCGCCACTCGCTCGGCACAACTACCACCTGGGGATAGATATCTCCGGAAGAGCTTGCGCAAAAAGTTCGGCAACCCCTACCGTCGGTGACGAACTGCTCACTGCCCAAGCTCAGTTGGCGGAAGTGCACCGTGCTGCCCGCACGGCGGAGCCACCGCCCATCGGAGGTGCACGTACACATGGACGAGCCGACGCGATGCGACGTGCGGAACTACCCGCCCCGGCAGGACTCGGTGCCCGCGGCCCGGCGGCGAGCCGCTTGGCTCGCGGTGGCGTGGGGGCTGCCCCAGCTGGCATCGGATGCGGCGCTGCTGACCAGCGAGCTCACCACCAACGCGCTGCTGCACGGCTCGCTGCGGGACCGGTACCTACGGGTCGAGGTACAGCTCACAGGAGCAGTGCTCCGCATCGCGGTCACCGATCCGAAAGGCGAGCGGCGGCCCGAACTGCGAGCGGCGGCCGACGATGAGCAGTACGGCAGGGGGTTGCAGATCGTGGGCGCCGTCGCGGAGCGGTGGGGGGACTCCGAGAGGGTCATCGGCAAGACGGTATGGGCCGAGCTCTGCGTCGGTGGGCCCCGTTAGGGTTGGCTCGTATGGGGACCTGGATCGCGCCGAGCGCCGTCGAGAGAGAACTGTACGAGGCCAAGAGCGCCGGCGAGTGGGGCCGGTACCTCGACGTACTCGCCCGCGCCGAGCTGTTCCTCCCCCAGCCCCGCACCCAGATCGACGCCGAGCCCACCCAGGCCCGCTTCCACCCGGTCGGCCACACCCTCCCCGTCTACACCCGCGGGATGCTGCCCGTCCCCACTCCCGAGACCGCCTTCGTACGTCAGAGCCTGGCCTGGTTCGCCAACGCCTGGGACCACCGCGACCCCCCGTACCTCGCCGTGAACCCCGGCAGCCCCGCCGAGGCCTACCTCACCACCGGCCCGGCCGACCTCGCCCGCTGGCGCGCCCACTGGGACGCCGCGACCACCTGGGGCCTGGCGCCCGGCGCCGTGCACGCCCTGCACACCGGCGGGCCCCTGCACGGGCCCGTCGCCCGCGGACTGGCCGTGGGCGCCCATCTCGCGGTGAGCAACGGGGAGTTCTGGAACGCACTCGCCTACCACGGCAGCGGCTACAACCGCGAGCGCGAACGCCTCCGCAAGTCCTGGGGCATCACCACCCGCGAGGACTGGCTCGACGTCCTGCACCGCATGCTGAACGCCGAGATCGTCAGCCCCGTCTGGGAGTTCGTCCTGCGCATCCGCCGGATCCTCGCCTCCGACTTCGCCGGGCCCGTCGACGTCGAGCACTGGCGGCACGCCGCCGAGGCCAGCCTGCGCCGCAGCGCCGAACAGGCCGCCGAACCGCAGCTCACCCCCGACGGGGTCACGGTCGCGCAGCCGCGCCCCACCGCGGAGGTCGAGGGCGAGGTCGCCGGCGTACAGCGCCTCATCGGGCGCATCGCCCGGTACGAGCAGCGCTTCCGGGCCGACGGACTGCTCCCCGAGGGGGGTTACGTACGTTCCGTCGAGGGCTGGGACATCGGCCGGGCCTCCCAGATGGCCCGCTGGGGCCTCGGCACGCGCTATGGCACGCTGGAGGAGGCGGAGCGCGCGGTGCTCCGCGCCGGGGAGGCGGCCGGTGACACGTACCGCTCCTGGGCGGAGTTCTCCGCCGGCTACTTGCTGGGCCGGTGCCTGCACTTCGACGAGGAGGAGTTCGGGGAGTGGTACGCCGGCTCCCTGGCCACGCACCTGACGCTGACCACCGAACCGTCGAGCCCCTGGCTCAACATCCCGTGGAACTAGGGTACTTCATCACTTCGTAGGCGTGGGCGATTCATAGGCGGAGGGCTAGTGCTCGGCCATGTCCGTAAGTTCCGCGAGGGGTTTCTGCTGCATTGAGCCGCGCACCTGTTGCAGACCGTACCGATCAATGGCTTTCTTGTTTCGATTAGGGTCCCTCAGGTCAAAATCAACCTTCAAGCCAGGCGGCTCCACAACCACATAAATGTACGGCCAGTCCTTTTTGTGCACATACCACAGAGTTATACGCTGACGGCCTCGAGTTGCATTGAGGATCTCATTGCTGTTCGAGATGTCGGTCTGATACCTGAAGTAGTGCTGATCCGCCTGGCCCGGCTGGTCCGCCTGGTCCGGCCCCCGAGGATCCCTTTCCTCCCCTTCCTCTATGAGCTGCCTCAGATTCTTGCCAGAGCGCTCATAGTTGCCAACTATCACCATCCGGTCCTTCCTGATCGCGTACAGCTCGGCCTCGACCTTTACTTTCTCGTATTTCGACTCATGCGACTCATTGACCGCGATCTCGGCGACCTCGTCCTCCGAGAATTCCTCACCCGGATTCAATGTCCGCCCCGGCGGCATCATGAACTCACCGTCACGGATCAGTTCGAAGTGCGGCTTCTTCTTGGCCGGGATCCAGCCGTGGACCCAGTAGATACTGCCGAGGATGTAGACGGGAATCTGGCCTGCGTTCTTCACCGACAGATGAACCGGCAGATACATCTTCGTCTCCCCCTCGTTCAGACTCGGTTTCCCGAAGGTGGCTGCACTGTTCACGACCGGCGATGTCGCGTAGGGGAGATATATTTGCGTATACGTCACGTTGGGGATGGCAAGGAGGCTGGAGATGATCACCCCGGCCACTATGCGCTTCGGATGGGGAATCGCCTTCCACACCCGGTCGCGGACGAGTATGACCAGAGCCCCCACGGACAGCATGGTGAAAATCACCCAAAGCGGCACGTACCACGTGTATGTCCCTCCCTCGATCAACTGCATGAGCAGCATGAACGAGCCGACGGCAATAGAGCCCAACGCGCCGATCAAAGTGATCATCCCGGAATGGGCCACTTTGCGCTTGTGCCAATAGTCAACAGCGGCCAGTGCGGCAACGATTTCCAGCGCGGCGGCAAGAAGGAATATTATTCCAGTGATGCGTCCGGAGTAGGTGAGGGCGCCGAAGATGTCCATCATGCCGATCAAGAAGAGCATGCCCGCTGTCGCCAAGAGGCCGAGTGCCATCAGACCGCCGACGGTATACCGGTAACGCGGGTTGTCCGGCCAGACCGTGCAGTCCCCGCCGATCCAATGGATGTCGTATCCGGATTCCAGGCCGGCGCGGTCTATGAGTCTTCCCAGCTCCTTGATGGAGCGGACATTCCCCGCGTCCTTGCCGTCGACGGTGACGTGCCGCCAGCCGAGGCCATTCGGTCGATCTACGGCCACCACGGATGTGCTCGCCATGACACCAGTCTGCCGCCGTATGCCGGTGAACGCCTCTGGAGTGCGCCCGCACCCGATCGGAGTAACGTCATGACCCATGGCCCGCCTCACAGGAGGTCCCCATGCATACACGACTTCTCGGCTTCGCCGCCGCCGTCATCCTGGCCGTTCTCGGCGTCATGAGCCCTGCCGCACAAGCCGCCGCGCCCGCTGTCGATGCGCCCACATGTCTCGCCAGCAAGGGCACTGTGGAGTACAACTCCGCAACGGGCCTGTGGACGTGCATCGACGGCGAACACGACGGCGAACCCATCGACTGACAGGGGCACCCCGCCCCGACTTCGCCCAGTCGGAGCGCATTCCTGTACGGACTCGGCAGCCCCCAACTAGCCTCGCCCGCATGACGATTGAGTTGAACGAGACCGTACGCGGCCTGCTGGACTCCCCGCACCCGGCGGTGCTCTCCACCCTCAACCCCGACGGCAGTCCTCAGAGTTCGGTGGTCTGGGTGGCCCGGGACGGGGCCGATGTGCTTGTGTCCACCGAGCAGGGCCGCCGCAAGGAGCGGAACATCGCGCGTGACGGGCGCGTCGGGCTGACCGTCTTCGACACCGCCAACCCCTTCCTCTACGTCGAGATCCGCGGGACGGCCACCCTCGCCGAGGACGCGGGCCGCGAGGTCGCCATCCGCATCTCGGAGCAGTACCTGGGGCCGGGCGCCGGCAAGGAGTACGCCGAGGCACCGTCCGAGAACGTCCGCGTCGTCGTGCGCATCACCCCGACCAAGGTGCTCGGCAACGCCGCCAAGGCCGGTTAGAGCCGGCTAGGGCAGCAGCGCCCTGACCTCCGACCAGGCGTCCACCGCCTCCGCGAGGGGGTCTCCGTCCGGGAGGTGGTGTCGTGCGAGGGCCGTCCAGGGCAGCAGGAGCTTGATGCGCCGCAGGTGCCGGATGCGGGGTCGCGGCAGGTCCCGCCAGATGCGGGCCTCCGCGGCCGCCTCGGCCGGGGTCAGGTCGATCACCGCCAGCGCGTCGCGGCAAAGGGATACCGGGTCGCCGCCGCGGCCCGGGCCGAACTGCCGGATCAGGTAGCCCCGTACGGCGGCCACCTCGACCGCGCGGTCCAGCTCGTGCGACCCCGCCCACTCCGCCTTGCGGTAGGTCGCGGCCAGCGCCACCCGGCCCCAGCGCAGCCGCGTCTCCTCGGGCAGCCAGTCCCCCTGCATCCGGCCCACGGCCAGGGTCCGCAGCGTCAGCGGATGCGGCTCGTCCTGCAGCGGCGGGTCGGTGGCCAGCCAGGCCTCGATGTCCTCGAGCGCATGCCCCCCGGGCGGGACCGCGGTCAGCACCTGACCCCGGGTGAGCAGCGCGACGAGAGCGCCCGTGAGGTGGACCCTGGCCACGTGCCCCGCGTCGAAGAAGGCCACGGAGCGCCCGTACCGCTCGATCCGCCGCAGGCCGAGCCGCAGTTCCCCGGCGGCGTAGACCTGTCCGGCGCGCGCGACCCCGCCGAGGCAGCGGACCACGCACACGCCGCCCGTGACGTCGGCCTCCTCGACGGAGTACACCTGCAACTCGGCGATGGCCACCCCGGCCCCCCTTCCCCGGGCGGGAGGCTACCTCTCACCGGCCCCCGCCCCCCCGCCCACCGCCCACCGCCCACCGCCCACCGCCCCAGGGACGGCTCCCAGGTCAAATCACCCCGTGGAGACAGGCCATGTGATGAGATGGCTGGCGCGATCACATGATCACGTGATCACCATTTTCCTGGGGGGAAACTCATGCGCGCATCCGGCGCCGCGGCGCTGGCCGCCATCGTTCTGGCCGGCAGCACCCTGCTGCCCATCGGTACCGCCGCTGCGGCGAGCGGTCCGCAGGTGGGGGTCGAGAGCACCTACTTCTCCGTGTCCAACTACCGCCTCGTCGACACCCGGGTCGGCAACGGAGCCCCGTCCGGCAAGGTGGGCACGGACAGCGTCACCAAGATCGACATAGCCAATGCGTTCCGTCTGGGCAGCGGCGCCGTCCCGACCGCCGTAGTCATGAACGTGACCGTCGTCGACCCGACCGTCGACAGCTTCGTCACCGCCTACCCGGACGGCCAGGCCAGGCCCGTCGTCTCCAGCCTCAACTTCACCGCGGGCCGGACCGTCACCACCAACCGCGTGACCGTGCAGGTCGGCGCCAACGGGGTGGTCGACCTCTACAACCACGTCGGCAGCGCCCACCTGGTCGTCGACCTCCAGGGCTTCTACACCGCCAAGGGCGCCAACGGCGCCTACCCGGGGGCCACGTTCACGATCGGCACGCCCAAGCGACTGCTCGACACCCGCACCGCCATCGGCGACCGCCAGGGCCGCGTGGGCGCCGGCGAGCAGAACGCGCTCGCCGCGGACGTCTCGTCGGTCATGGACCCGTCCCAGCCCGACACCGAGCTCGCCCTCCAGGTCACGGCCACCGCGCCGACCGAGGCCAGCCACGTCACCGTCTACCCGGCCGGGCAGCAGGTCTGGAACACCTCCGACCTCAACTTCGGGCCCGGCCAGACCGTCACCAACATCTCGTACATGGACGTGGGCCGCGGCGGCCTCGGCCTGTACAACAACGCCGGCGAGGTCGACCTGATCGTCGACTACATCGGCCGGTTCAAGCGCCACGTGCCCGACGGCGAGGCCGGCACCAGCGGCCTGTTCGTCCCCGCCAGCCCGACCCGCGTCCTGGACACCCGCATCGGCCAGGGCGCCCCGGCCGGCAAGGCCGGCCCGGGCTCCAGCACCCGCGTCAAGGTGACCGGGCTGAACGGCGTCCCCGCGAACGTCGCGGCCGTGGTCGTCAACCTGACCTCGACCAACGCCACCGAGGACGGCCACATCACGGCCCACGCCGCCGGCACCCCCGCGCCGAGCACGTCCAACCTGAACTACCGGACCCGCACGGACGTCGCCTCCATGACGATCGTCCCGGTCAGCGCGGACGGCTACATCGAGCTGTACAACCCGCACGGCCGCACCGACCTGGTCGTCGACGTGCAGGGGTACTACACCTCCTGAGCCTCCAGCACCAGGCGGATCTCCGTGACCTCGTAGCCGGCGCGGTCGAACGCCGCGGCCATGGGCACGTTGACGGTGTCCGTGGTCGCGGTGATGCGCTCGGCGCCCGCGGCCGCGTGGAAGCGGGTGATCTCCGCGAGGACCTCGTCGATCAGGCCCCGTCCGCGCTGCTCCGGTACGACTCCCAGGTAGCCGACGTTGCGGTGGTACGGGGTCGCGGAGGGGATGGCCATGCCCGCGAGGGTGCCGTCCGGGAGGTCGGCCAGGCGCCACCAGGAGCGCTCGCCGGGGCAGTCGAGGTAGAACTCGACGTCCTCGCGGGCCAGCTGCTCGGCGTCCATCGAGCGCAGTTCGTTCTGTGTGTGCAGATCCAGGCTGCCGGCCGAGAGCCGGACGAAGGCCTCGAGGAACTCCTCGTCGGTGCCCTCGCGGAACACCAGGCGCCCCGTGGGCTCCGCGGTCCCGGCGGCCGGGCTCCACTCGTAGCGCAGCCGCTCGATCTCCCGGGTCAGCCCCGCCTCGTACGCGGCCTCCTGGCGCCAGGCGACGGCCTCGACCAGGTCGGGGCGGGTCCGCCAGTCGCCGGGCAGCGAGACGTTGTAGAGCGGCAGGTTCCCGAAGGCCTCGTGCCCGGCGGCCAGCAGGGCAGCGGCGACGCCCGCCGGGTCGGCGACGGATTCCCGTACCTGGAGGCAGTCGAGCGCGATGGGGCGCTCGCTGTCGGCGCGGCCCCACCACAGTGCGCGGGCCAGGATCTCGCCGTTCTCGTCCTCGGCGCACCAGATCCATTCGGGACGGAACCGGTTCTCGGCGAGCTCCTCGCGGATCTTGTCGGCGGACAGGGCTTCGACGGGCCCGTCGGCCGGGTAGGCGACGGCGCGGTCGATGTCGGTGGGGTCTGCGATGGCAGCGCGGTAGGTCACGGTCACGGCCTGATGATCACACCGGGCAGAGCCCCTGGCCAAGACTTTTCCGGTACGCCGAAGGCCCCCTCGCAGTGCGGTGGCGAGGGGGCCTTCGGATGCGCGCCTGTGAGCAGGTGCCGCTACGACCAGGTGATGAGCCTGCGCGGGTGCTCCAGGACGGCCGCGATGTCCGCCAGGAAGCGGGAGCCGAGCTCGCCGTCGATGAGCCGGTGGTCGAACGACAGCGCCAGCGTGGTGACGTGGCGCGGCTTCACCTTGCCCTTGTGGACCCACGGCTGGAGCTTGATCGCGCCGACCGCGAGGATCGCGGACTCGCCGGGGTTCAGGATGGGCGTACCGGTGTCGACGCCGAAGACGCCGACGTTGGTGATGGTGATGGTGCCGTTCTGCATGTCGGCCGGGGAGGTCTTGCCGTCGCGGGCCGTGGTGACCAGCTCGGACAGGGCCGCCGACAGCTCGGGCAGCGTCTTGGCGTGGGCGTCCTTGATGTTCGGGACGATCAGGCCGCGGGGGGTGGCCGCCGCGATGCCCAGGTTGACGTAGTGCTTGAGCACGATCTCCTGGGCCGCCTCGTCCCAGGACGCGTTGACGTCCGGGTTGCGGCGGACGGCCACGAGGACGGCCTTGGCGATCAGGAGCAGCGGGTTGATCCGCAGACCGGCGAGGTCCGGGTCGTCCTTGAGCTCCTGGACCAGCTTCATCGTGCGGGTCACGTCGAAGGTGATGAACTCGGTGACGTGCGGCGCGGTGAACGCGGAGCCGACCATGGCCTGCGCGGTGACCTTGCGGACGCCCTTGACCGGGATCCGGGTCTCGCGGGCCGTAGCCCCGCCGGGAACCGAGGCGGGAGCCACGGCCTGGACCTGGGCCTGGGCGGGCACGGCGGCAGCGGCGGCCGGAGCCTGCGCGACCGCGGCCTGCGGGGCGATCGCAGCCGCGGCGGCGGCGTGCACGTCCTCGCGGGTCACGACCCCGCCCTCCCCGGTGGGCGCCACGGAGGCCAGGTCGATCCCGAGGTCCTTGGCGAGCTTGCGCACCGGCGGCTTCGCCAGCGGGCGCTCCCCGCCGGCGTGGCCGTTGCCGTTCAGCCCGGCGGCCGCGGCGGCGGTGCCGTTCTGTGCGGCGGCGGGCGCGGCCGGCGCGACGGGCGCCGCCGCGGCGGACGCGCCGGGCGCCGCCTTGCGCGGACGGCGCTTCGTCGAGGCCTCGGAGACGCCGTAGCCCACCAGGACCGGCTGACGGGCCGCAGCGGCCGGCGCCTCGGCGGGAGCCGCGGCCGCAGCCGGGGCGGCCACCGCAGCGGCCGGGGCCTCCGCCTCGGCCGGACCCGTCTGCACGGAGATGATCACCTGGCCGACGTCGACCGTGGTGCCCTCCTCGAAGAGCAGCGCGTGCACGACCCCGTCGAACGGGATCGGCAGCTCCACGGCCGCCTTCGCCGTCTCGACCTCGCACACGACCTGGCCGTCGGTGACCGTGTCACCAGGCTGGACGTACCACTTGAGGATCTCGGCCTCGGTGAGGCCCTCGCCCACGTCGGGCATCTTGAATTCGCGGATGGTCATGAACGTGGCTCCTCAGTACGCCAGCGAGCGGTCGACGGCGTCGAGCACCCTGTCCAGGCCCGGCAGGTACTCGTCCTCCAGGCGGGCCGGCGGGTACGGGGCGTGGAAACCGCCCACGCGCAGCACCGGAGCCTCCAGGTGGTAGAAGCACCGCTCCGTGATGCGGGCGGCGATCTCCGCGCCCGTGCCCAGGAACACCGGGGCCTCGTGGACGACCACGAGCCGGCGGGTCTTCTCCACGGAGGCCTGCAGCCCGTCGAAGTCGATCGGGGACATCGAGCGCAGGTCCACGACCTCCACCGACTTGCCCTCCTCGGCCGCCGCGGCCGCCGCCTCCAGGCAGACCTTCACCATCGGGCCGTAGGCGGCCAGGGTGATGTCGGAGCCGTCGCGCGCCACGCGCGCCTTGTGCAGCTCGCCGGGGATGGCGTCGGTGTCGACCTCGCCCTTGTCCCAGTAGCGCCGCTTCGGCTCGAAGAAGATCACCGGGTCGTCGCTGAGGATCGCCTGCTGGAGCATCCAGTACGCGTCGCTCGCGTTCGACGGGGAGACCACCTTCAGGCCCGGGACGTGCGCGAACAGCGTCTCGGGGGACTCGGAGTGGTGCTCCACCGCGCCGATGCCGCCCGCGTACGGGATGCGGACGACGACGGGCATCTTGACCTTGCCCAGCGAACGCGCGTGCATCTTGGCGAGCTGCGTGACGATCTGGTCGTACGCGGGGAAGACGAACCCGTCGAACTGGATCTCCACCACGGGGCGGTAGCCGCGCAGCGCCAGGCCGATCGCCGTGCCGACGATGCCGGACTCGGCGAGCGGGGTGTCGATGACCCGCTCCTCGCCGAAGTCCTTCTGCAGGCCGTCGGTGATCCGGAAGACACCGCCCAGCTTGCCCACGTCCTCGCCCATGATCAGGACCTTCGGGTCCGTCTCCAGGGCCTTGCGCAGGGACTCGTTGAGCGCCTTCGCGATCGACATCTTCAGGGCAGCCATCAGTGACCCTCCTCGGCCGACTCGAAGGAAGCGAGGTAGGCGGCGAACTGGGCGCGCTCCTCGTCGACGAGCGCGTGCCCGTCCGCGTAGACGTTCTCGAAGATCGCCATGGTGTCCGGGTCGGGCATGGCGCGCACGACCTCGCGCACCCGCTTGCCCAGCGTCTCGCTCTCGGCCTCCAGGGCCTCGAAGAAGGCCTCGTCCGCCCCGCCGCTCGCCAGCAGGTACGTCTTCAGGCGCAGGATCGGGTCCTTCGCCTCCCAGGCCTGCGTCTCCTCGTCCCGGCGGTACTTCGTCGGGTCGTCGGAGGTGGTGTGCGCACCCATGCGGTACGTGAACGCCTCGACCAGGGTCGGGCCCTCGCCGCGGCGCGCCCGCTCCAGCGCCCAGCGGGTGACCGCCAGGCAGGCCAGGACGTCGTTGCCGTCGACGCGGACGCCCGGGAAGCCGAAGCCCTGGGCGCGCTGGTACAGCGGCACGCGCATCTGGCGCTCGGTCGGCTCGGAGATCGCCCACTGGTTGTTCTGGCAGAAGAACACCACGGGGGAGTTGTAGACGGCCGAGAAGGTGAACGCCTCGGCCACGTCGCCCTGGCTGGACGCGCCGTCGCCGAAGTAGGCGATGACCGCCGAGTCGGCGCCGTCCTTGGCCACACCCATCGCGTAACCGGTCGCGTGCAGCGTCTGCGAGCCGATGACGATCGTGTACAGGTGGAAGTTGTTGATCGTGGGGTCCCAGCCACCGTGGTTCACACCGCGGAACATGCCGAGCAGGTTCGTCGGGTCGACACCACGGCACCAGGCCACACCGTGCTCGCGGTAGGTCGGGAAGACGTAGTCGTCGTCGCGCAGCGCCCGGCCGGAGCCGATCTGCGCGGCCTCCTGGCCGAGCAGCGAGGCCCACAGACCCAGCTCGCCCTGACGCTGCAGGGCCGTCGCCTCGCCGTCGAAACGGCGGGTCAGGACCATGTCGCGGTAGAGCCCGCGCAGGTCCTCGGTGGTGATGTCCTCGACGAAGGACAGGAACTCCGCAGCATCGGGATTGTCTGCGGCGCTGACCCGTTCCCCTTCGGGCGTCAGCAGCTGTACGAGCTGGGGCTCGGCGTTCTGCGCGGTGGCGACAGCCTTGGCAGCGGGGGCCTTGGCGGCGCTCTCCGCGCCTGCCGCCCGCTTGGTGCCGCTGCTGCGTCGCGGCTTGCGCGCGGCAGTGCTCTCCACGGTCACGTGTTGCTCCTCCGTCGGTCCGGCTCCCGGGTTCTCCGGGGTCCAGTGCGGCTCACCCGGATCCGTACCAGCGCACGGGGTGGGTGCGCGTCGTGTGCGGATTCGAGCGTGACAGGTGCCCCGGCAAGTGCCCTGCGCAATGCACGTTACCCAGTGCGCCGCATATCCGCGAAACCCCACTTGACCTGCGTTTTTGCTTGGATTTCCAAGTAAATCCGCAGTGCGGGGAACAACCACTGGTCACAGCCTTGCAGGGGGCCGGAACAACGGCACGTTATCCCGGGTAACGACGTCAGGGAAGGGGTGAGTGTGTGAAACTGAGTTCGTGCGCGAAGACGGAAAAATCAAGGTATTCCTCCTGGACGACCACGAAGTGGTACGTCGCGGGGTCCATGAGCTCCTTTCGGTCGAAGAGGACATCGAGATCGTCGGCGAGGCGGGCACCGCCGCGGACGCCTTGGTCCGTATCCCCGCCACCCGGCCCGACGTGGCCGTCCTCGACGTGCGCCTGCCGGACGGCAGCGGGGTGGAGGTCTGCCGTGAGGTCCGCTCCCAGGACGAGGACATCAAGTGCCTGATGCTGACCTCGTTCGCCGACGACGAGGCACTGTTCGACGCGATCATGGCCGGGGCCTCGGGCTACGTGCTCAAGGCGATCCGCGGCAATGAGCTGCTGAGCGCCGTACGGGACGTCGCGGCCGGCAAGTCGCTGCTGGACCCGGTCGCCACCGCGCGCGTGCTGGAGCGGCTGCGCGACGGCAAGAACGGCAGGGGCGACGACCGCCTGGCCAACCTCACCGAGCAGGAGCGGAAGATCCTCGACCTGATCGGCGAGGGCCTGACCAACCGCGTCATCGGCGAGCGCCTGCACCTGGCCGAGAAGACCATCAAGAACTACGTCTCCAGCCTGCTGTCCAAGCTGGGCATGGAGCGCCGCTCCCAGGCCGCCGCGTACGTGGCCCGGCTGCAGGCCGAGAAGCGGGCCTGACCCCGGTCCGTCCACTCGGGACCAACGTCCCAGATCGTCGGGGCGCCTTCCTCTTTTCCGGCGGAGCATCCGCACCGGAGAGTGGACGCATGTCACCGGAGGAACTCCACGCCATCGAACTGCTGCGCCGGGTGCCGTACGGCAGGGTGGCCACCAGCCTGCGCGCGCTCCCCTTCCTCGCCCTCGCCCGCCACGTCGTGGTGGACGGCGAGGTGGTCCTGAGAATGCACGCCGGCTTCGGCTATCACCAGGCGTGCAACGGCAGCGTGGTGGCCTATGGCGCCGACAACTTCAATTCCCGGGACCGCGGCTTGTGGTCCGTGCAGTTCACGGGAACGGCCCGGATCGTCGAGCCGACCGCCCCTGAACTCGAGTTGTTCGGACCGGTCCCGCATTTCGTGGACGGCGCGGTCTTCGACCCCGTCTACATGCGCATCGAGCCCCAGTTCGTCACCGTGCACGCGCTGGCCGGAAATCCGGACCGGGAGTACCAGCACGCCCTCTGAGCTGCGCATTCACCGATCAACGCGAACGGGCCCGGCGGAATCGAATTCCGCCGGGCCCGTTCACTCGTAACGCCTAAGGTTCGTCAACCGGATTCGGCGGGTCCACCGGCGGGCTCACGCTCTTCGACGGCGGCGGCGACTTCGACGCCGACTTCGACGGACTGCTCGACGCCGACGTCGACGGGCTGGTCGAAGGCGACGTCGACGGGCTGAAGCTCGGCGTGAACTTGCTGCGGCTCGGCTGCGGCACGGACTCCTCCGACGAGCGCGAGGGCTGCGTGTCGTGCGACGGCGTGCTCTGCTGCGGGGACGGGGTCGTCTGCTGGCCGCTCGAGGAACTCTGGACGGTGGACGGAACGCTGTCGTCCTTGTTCTTGTCCGACACGGAGCTGACGGCGTACGCCACGCCGCCCGCGATCGCGACGATCGCCAGCACCGCGAACAGCCACAGCTTCCACCGGCTGCTGCCGCGGTCGTCGTAGCCGTCGTAGCCGCCCTGGCCGCCCGGTCCACCGCCGTGGCCGTGGTTGTCGTACCCGCCCCCGCCGGGGAAGGCCGAGCCGTCGTCCGGGTTCAGCGGCGGCACCATCGGCTGCTGGAACTGCGAGGTCATGGCGTGCGCCGGGTAATTCTGCTGGCCGCCGGCCGGGCCCAGCGGCATCGCCGTGGTCTGCGCCGCGCCGCCGCGCCCGTGCGGCAGGGCCATGCTGACCGGGCCGGTGTTCCAGGTGCCCGTGTTCGGCCCCTGGTCGTGCAGCATCTGCAGCGCGTACTGGACCAGCCCGCGCATCTCCTCGGCGCTCTGGAACCGGTCGTCCGGGTCCTTCGCGAGGGAGCGCATGACGAGGCCGTCGAGCTCCTGCGGAATGTGGTGGCCCTCCGGCAGCTGCGAGGGCGGGACCGGCGCGTCCTGCACGTGCTGGTAGACCACCGACAGCGGGGTCTCGCCGGTGAACGGGGGACGCAGCGCGAGCAGTTCGTACAGCAGACAGCCGGTCGCGTACAGGTCGGAGCGGTGGTCCACCGCCTTGCCGAGCGCCTGCTCGGGGGAGAGGTACTGCGGGGTGCCCATGACCATGCCGGTCTGCGTCATCGTCGACTGGGCGCCGTGCAGGGCGCGGGCGATGCCGAAGTCCATCACCTTGACCGCGCCGGTCTCGGTGATGATGACGTTCGCGGGCTTGATGTCGCGGTGCACGATGCCGTGCTGGTGCGAGTACGCGAGGGCTTCCAGCACGCCCGAGGTGATGATGAGCGCCTGCTCGGGACCCGGGGCCTCGGCGCTGATCAGCAGGTCGCGGATGGTGCGGCCCTCGACCAGCTCCATGACGATGTACGGGACGGTGCTGGGGCCGACCTTGTCCTCGCCGGAGTCGTACACGGCGACGACGGCGTGGTGGTTGAGCCCGGCGACCGACTGCGCCTCACGCGTGAAGCGGGCCTTGGAGACCGGGTCCTCGGCGAGGTCGGCGCGCAGCAGCTTCACGGCGACGGTCCGGCCCAGGCGTACGTCCTCGGCGGCGAACACCTCCGCCATGCCGCCGCGCCCCAGGCGGTGGGTGAGCCGGTAGCGGCCGTCGCCGACCAGGCCGCCGGCTCCCCAATGCTCAGGACCATCGGCCATCCCGGCGCCGTTTCCCTCGGGTTCGGGTGCCATCAGTCCTCGCCGTCGTCTCTCTCGGCCGCCGCTCAGCGGTAGGTCCTTTTCGGGTGCTCCGATGAACGCTACAGCCTCGGAACAGGTCGCCGTTCGGACAATGGCGCGCCGTGACCCGTGGTCACGGAACGGGCACCCGGCTTGACGTGTGCTTGCCCTCCGGCAGACTGGGCCCGACATGCGCTCAGCCAGAGGCGTAGGGACACATCCCGAGGGGAAGCAACAGTCATGAGCCAGGACGGCACTCAGGGCCAGTACGCGGGCGGCTCTCTGGCCGGTGGCCGTTACCAGCTAAGGGACTTGCTGGGTGCGGGCGGTATGGCGTCCGTGTACTTGGCGTACGACTCGGCGCTCGACCGGCAGGTCGCCATCAAGACCCTGCACAGCGATCTCGGCCGTGAACAGTCGTTCCGCGAGCGCTTCCGCCGTGAGGCACAGGCTGTTGCGAAACTGTCGCACACGAACATCGTCTCAGTCTTCGATACGGGCGAAGGCGAAGTGACGTTCAGCAACCGCGGGGCCGGCGACGCCGCGGTGATGCCGTACATCGTGATGGAGTACGTGGAGGGCCAGCCGCTCGGCTCCGTGCTCGAGACGGACATCCGCCAGTACGGGGCGATGCCCGCGGACAAGGCGCTGAAGGTGACGGCCGACGTGCTGGCCGCGCTGGAGGTCAGCCACGAGATGGGCCTCGTCCACCGCGACATCAAGCCCGGCAACGTGATGATGACCAAGCGCGGCATCGTCAAGGTGATGGACTTCGGCATCGCCCGGGCCATGCAGTCCGGAGTCACCTCGATGACGCAGACCGGCATGGTCGTCGGCACCCCGCAGTACCTGTCGCCCGAGCAGGCGCTGGGGCGCGGCGTGGACGCCCGCTCCGACCTGTACTCGGTCGGCATCATGCTCTTCCAGCTGCTGACGGGCCGGATCCCGTTCGACGCGGACTCGCCGCTGGCCATCGCGTACGCGCACGTACAGGAGGAGCCGGTCGCCCCGTCCTCCATCAACCGCTCCGTCACCCCGGCGATGGACGCCCTGGTGGCGCGCGCCCTGAAGAAGAACCCGAACGAGCGCTTCCCCACGGCCGCCGCCATGCGCGACGAGCTCGCGCGGGTGCTGTCGGCCGGCCAGACCGGTGCCCCGGTCATCGTCCCGGGCTCGCACACCGGAGCCAGCGGCGCGGGTGTGGGCTCGGCCGTGTTCCCGCCGGTGGACTCCGGGTTCCAGACGCCCCCGGCCCAGTCGGTGCAGCAGCCGTACGCGCCGACTCCGGCGCCGTCCCCGTACGCGCCGACCCCGCCGCCGGTGGCGCAGCCGCACGGGCAGGGCGGCTACGCGTACCCGCCCCAGCAGCAGCCGGTCTCGCACCAGCAGCAGCACTACGCGCCGCAGACCCCGCCGCCGTTCACGATCTCGCCGGCGACCACCGCGGCCCCGGCCGGCGGGGGCTCCGGGAGCGGCGACAAGCGGAACATGCCGGTGATCGTGGGCGCCATCGCGGTGGCGGTGCTGGCCGTCGGCGGTCTGATCGCCGCGATCTCGATGAACGGCGACGGCGACAAGGACAAGGCCGACGGCAGTTCCGCGTCGCCCGGGGCCTCCACGTCCGCCTCGGCCAAGGCCGGCTTCAAGGGACCGGACCTCTCGCGCACGATCGAGTCGTCCAAGTGCAAGGAGCCGAGCAAGCACTACAGCGACGCCACCAAGTACACGGCGCCCGACCTGCGCTACAAGAACCTGCTCTCGGTCAAGGAGTGCATCCAGGCCTCCGGCGGCAAGTACAAGATCGTCGAGAAGGACGAGGCCGTGTACGGCAAGGACACCGTGCTCGACCAGAACCCGCGGCCCGGCGACAAGATCGACAAGGAAGGCACGGAGTACACGCTGACCGTGTCGACCGGCAATCCGGAGTAGTCGGGGCAACAAGGATCAACCGGACGACATCCCGGGCGAACCCTACGGGGCGCCCGGGATGCCCGTTTTGTTCCACCGTGGCAACCTGAGCACAACATCTCGGCGCTCGGGACGGGAGGGGCCCCCGTGACTCAACGCCTCCGCGCACAGCGCTGGCTGGCCGGGGCCGCAGTGGCCGCCGCCACGCTGTCCCCCGCCGCGTCCGCCTCGTCGGCCTCGTCCGCCGCCGCGTCGTCCCCCGCCGGCCTCGCCGCGGCCGTACGCCCGCTCGCGCCGGCCGCTGCGGACTCCTCCGCCCGGGCTCCCGGCAAGGCCCCGAAGGCCGATCCGGACGACACCGGCGACACCGGCGACACCGCCGGCACCGACCCGGTGGCCGACGTACCCCACGAGGCGTACGAGGAGCTCGCCGGCAGCGCCGCCGGGGTCGGGCGGGAGCGGCCCGGGCGGCCGGCGGCCGAGCCCGCGAACCCGGACACCGTGCTGGCCGCCCGCCCCCTCCCGGTGCGCCCGTACCACCGGCCGGCCGGCCCGAAGCCGGTCCAGCCGGTGCCCCCGGTGCCCCCGGTACCGCCCAGCCCGCCGTCCACGGTCACCGCGCTCGGCACCGGGCCGAACGAGCGCGCCGCCGACCTGGCCGCGCACATACTGCCGCTCGGCACCGGATTCGCCCTGATGGGGCTGGGTCTGGGCTACCTCGGGATGCGGCTGCGCAAGGGCATCTGACCCCGCCCCGGGTGGGACGCGAGGCCCCTCCTCCCCCTTCCGGCCTACTCCTCAGGACGGTTGCGGCGGTCGGCATACTCGGTATACATACTGAGTATGTCGATCCGCCACGGCCTTCTCGCCCTGCTGGAAAGGGGTCCTCGGTACGGCTCTCAGCTGCGTACCGAGTTCGAATCCCGCACCGGCTCCACCTGGCCGCTCAACGTCGGGCAGGTGTACACCACCCTCGCCCGGCTGGAACGCGACGGCCTCGTCGCACCCGGCGGCGAGGACTCCGCCGGGCACACCCTCTACGCCATCACCGATTCCGGACGCGCCGAACTGCACCAGTGGTACGAGCGCCCCGTCGACCGCACCAACCCGCCCCGCGACGAGCTGTCCATCAAGCTCGCCATGGCCGTGGGCGCCCCCGGCGTGGACATCCGCGCCGTCATCCAGGCCCAGCGGCACGCCACGATCAAGGCGATGCAGGACTACACCCGGCTCAAGGCGCAGGCGCTCGTCGCGATCGACAGCGGGAAGTCCCGCGAACGCGACGACGTGGCCTGGCTGCTGGTCCTGGAACAGCTGATCTTCCAGACCGAGGCCGAAGCCCGCTGGCTCGACCACTCGGAATCACGGCTCGTACGGCTCTCCCTGCCGGCCGACCGGAGAGCCGAGCCCGAACCGCCGCAGGCCGCCGAAACCGACGACGCCGCCGTCACCGCACCCCAGCCCCGCGCCTCCCGCACGCCGCGGAGCTGACGCCATCACCGTCCCAGGGGGGACCTCCCATGCCTGACCAGCAGTCCGCGCCCCACATACAGCCCGTACCGCCCGCACGGCCCGCTCATCCCGTGCTGCAGCTCGACAAGCTCACCCGTACGCACGGCAGCGGCGCCACCGAGGTGCACGCCCTGCGCGGGATCGACCTGGCCGTGTACCCCGGCGAACTCGTCGCCGTCATGGGCCCCTCCGGCTCCGGCAAGTCCACGCTGCTCACCCTGGCCGGCGGCCTCGACACGCCCACCAGCGGCCATGTCATCGTCGAGGGCACCGACATCACCACCGCGAGCCGCAAGCAGCTGGCCGCGCTGCGCCGCCGCAGCATCGGGTACGTCTTCCAGGACTACAACCTGATCCCGGCCCTCACCGCCGCCGAGAACGTGGCCCTGCCGCGTGAACTCGACGGGACCTCCGCCCGCAAGGCCCGTGTCTCGGCCCTGGCCGCCCTGGAGGAGATGGGCCTCGGGCAGCTCGCCGACCGGTTCCCCGACGAGATGTCAGGCGGCCAGCAGCAGCGCGTGGCCATCGCCCGCGCCCTCGTCGGCGACCGCCGCCTGGTCCTCGCGGACGAGCCCACCGGCGCCCTCGACTCCGAGACCGGCGAATCCGTCCTCGCCCTGCTGCGTTCGCGCTGCGACGCGGGCGCCGCCGGCATCCTCGTCACCCACGAACCGCGGTTCGCCGCCTGGGCGGACCGCGTGGTCTTCCTGCGCGACGGCAGCGTGGTCGACGAGACCCTGCGCAGCCAGGCCGATTCGCTGCTCTCGGGGCAGGCGGCCGGCCGGTGAGATCCTCGTACCACGCATGGATCGCGGCCATCCGGATCGCCCGCCGCGACGCCTGGCGGGCCAAGGGACGCAGCGCCCTCGTCCTCGCGATGATCGCCCTGCCGATCGTCGGTGTGAGCGCCGCAGACCTCACCACGCGCAGCGCCCAGCTCTCCCCCGAACAGACGGTGTCCCGTCAGATCGGTACGGCGGACGCCCGGCTGAGCGATTCGAACCTCAACGGGCCCGTCTACCAGGACGTCGAGGGCAGGAACTCGACGCCCGTCGGCGGCTACGACAAGTACGTCCCCGGCGCGGAGTCGAATCCGAACCTGCTGACCTCGGTGATCCCGGCAGGCGCACAGTCCCTCAAGGACAGCACCGCGCACTCCAAGATCCGCACCCGGTACGGCCTGATGGAAGCCGACCTGCGGGAGATCGACGCGGCCAGCCCGCTGGTCAAGGGCATGATCGAGATGAAGCGGGGGCGGCTGCCGCAGGAGGCGGGCGAGGTCGTCGCCACGACCGCCTTCCTGAAGGACTCCGGCTTCTTCGTGGGCTCCGAGTTCCGCGCACGCGGTTCGGACGCCTGGTACCGGATCGTGGGCGCGTACGAGCTGCCGTCCGAGCTCAAGAAGACCGAGGTCCTCGCCCTGCCCGGCACCCTGCTGACCCCGCTCGACAAGGCCTTCCAGGCCGCCGGGGTCCCCGGGGTGGTCGCCACCGACACCTACCTGGTCAAGGTCGGCGGCGATGGTTTCACGTGGAACATGGTCAAGGAGCTCAACGCGAAGAGCGTGCAGGTCGTCTCCCGCGCCGTGCACCTCGACCCGCCGGCCGAATCCGAGGTGCCGTACATCGTCCAGCAGAGGGAGCTGGGCTACTACTACGGGGACAAGGATCTCCCGATCACCGAACTGGCCGTCCTGGCCACCGTCGTCGGCCTCGCGATGCTGGAGATCTGCCTGCTGGCCGGACCCGCCTTCGCGGTCGGCGCCCGGCGCTCGCGCCGCCAGCTCGGCCTGGTCGGCGCCAACGGCGGCGACCGGCGCCACATCCGGGCCATCGTGCTCTCCGGCGGCCTCGTCATCGGCGCCGCGGCCGCCGTCACCGGCACGGTCCTCGGTGTCGCCCTCACCCTGGGGCTGCGGCCGGTGCTGGAGGAGAATCTCGGCGCGCGCTTCGGCGGATTCACGTTCCGCCCGCTGGAAATCCTCGGCATCGCCCTGCTCGCCGTCGTCACCGGCCTGCTGGCCGCGATCGTCCCGGCCGTCACCGCTTCCCGGCAGACCGTGCTGGCCTCGCTGACCGGCCGTCGCGGCGTCCGCCGGGCCAACCGGGTGCTGCCCGTCCTCGGTCTGATCGCCCTCGCCACCGGCGCCGCGATCGCCCTCTACGGCACGGCCTCCGCGATGGGCGCCACCGTCGTGGCGGGCGGCAGCGCCATCGCCGAGCTGGGCATCGTCGCCCTCACCCCGGTGCTGGTCGGCCTGTTCGGGCGGCTCGGGCGCTGGCTGCCGCTGTCTCCGCGGCTCGCCCTGCGCGACGCCGTACGCAACCGGGGCCGCACGGCCCCCGCCGTGGCAGCCGTCCTGGCCGCCGTCGCCGGCACCGTCGCGGTGGCCACGTACCAGCACAGCATGGAGCTGCAGGCCCGCCACGAGTACATCGCCGCACTCCCGGACGGCGCGGGAATGGTGACCATCCACGAGCTCGGCCGCAGCAAGGACATGGGCGCCGTCCGCGAGGCGGTGGCGCAGGAACTCCCGCTGGCCGTACGGGCGGACGTGGACTACATCTCGTACGGCAAGCCCGGCTGCGAGAAGTTCACCGGCCGCGATGGCTGCGGCCGGGCCGAGATCATGCGGCCCAAGGAGCAGCGCTGCCCGCTCTACGAGGCCAAGGATCCAGACGCGTTCAGCCAGGCGGAGAAGAAGGCGCTGCGCAAGGACCCGCGGTGCCAGTACAACCGCCACTCCGCGCAGTTCGTCGTGGTCGTCGCCGACGAGAAGCTGCTGACGGCGCTCGCGGTCACCGATCCGGGCGCGGCGTCCGCCCTGAAGGAGGGCAAGGGCGTCTCCTTCGACAAGCGCAACATCAAGGAGGGCAAGGTCACCGTACGGCTGATCGACAACAAGAACGACGCCTTCGAGCCGGGGGTCGATCCGAAGGGGCAGGACAAGGTCTTCGCCGTCCACCAGGCGTCCGACACCACGGAGGGGTACGGCCTGGAGCTCATCCTGCCGCCCGCCGCGGCCAAGGGCGCCGGGCTGACCACCGTGCCGTTCGCCTCGTACTTCACCCTGGACGGCACGGCCACCAGCCGCCAGAAGCAGCGGGTGGCCGGGCGGATCGACCAGATCGGTGTGGAGGCCCCCGTCACCATCGAGGCCGGCTACCAGGCCGAGGCCGACATCACGATGCTGGCCCTCACCGTCTTCGCGGGCCTGGTCACGATCGGCGCGGCGGGCATCGCCACCGGTCTCGCGCAGGCCGATGCCGAGGCCGATCTGAAGACCCTGGCGGCGGTCGGTGCACCGCCGCGGGTGCGGCGGACGCTCAGCGGCTTCCAGTGCGGGGTCGTGGCCCTGATGGGCGTGGTCCTGGGTTCGGTGGCGGGCATCCTGCCGGCGGTCGGCCTGCGGCTCGTCCAGCGGCGGGAGTCGGAACACCTCCTGGAGATGGCCGGCGACGCGAGGGACGTGCTGTACGTGCCGATCGCGGTGCCGTGGGAGACCCTCGGCGGGCTGCTCGTCGTGGTCCCGCTGGGCGCGGCCCTGCTGGCGGCCCTGGTCACCAAGTCCAGCGGCGCCATGGCCCGGCGCGCGGCGGGCTGACGGTCACTGTGCGTTCACGCCCCCGTACAGGGTGGATCACGCCCGTACGGGGGCACACCGTGTGAGTACGACGGTGTGCGAGAGAATGACGGCATGGAGATGCCGAGGAGTGAACGGTCGCAGGACAGCCCCCCGCACGGCCTGATCGTGGGACAGGACGGGATGCCGGTCGGCGGCGCCGATGACGAGTCGCGCGAGGTCCCGGTGACGGAGATGGTCGAACAGCCCGCCAAGGTCATGCGGATCGGCAGCATGATCAAGCAACTTCTGGAAGAGGTCCGCGCCGCACCTCTGGACGAGGCCAGCCGGGTCCGTCTCAAGGACATCCATGCAGCGTCCGTGAAGGAGCTGGAGGACGGTCTGGCTCCTGAACTGGTCGAGGAACTGGAGCGCCTGTCGCTCCCGTTCACGGAGGAAGCGATCCCCTCCGAGGCGGAACTGCGCATTGCGCAGGCCCAGTTGGTGGGCTGGCTGGAAGGCCTGTTCCACGGCATCCAGACGGCCCTGTTCGCGCAGCAGATGGCAGCGCGGGCCCAGCTGGAACAGATGCGCCGCGCCCTCCCGCCGGGCGCCCCGACGGACGAGGAAGACGCCCACGGCGCCATCCGCTCGGGCCCGTACCTGTAAGCAACGGCGTGGCGGGGCTGGAAGCGTGCGCGCTTCCGGCCCCGCCGGCGTTTTGCCTCCGGTAAGTACGTCTCCCCACCGGGGACATGGCCCGCGCATACTCATGGGTATGACCTACGACGCGATCGTCCTGGCCGGCGGCGCCGCAAGACGACTCGGCGGCGCGGACAAACCCGCCCTCCACGTGGGCGGCCGCGCCCTCCTGGACCGCGTCCTGGACGCCTGCACGGACGCCACCACCACCGTCGTCGTCGGCGGCCGCCGCCCCACCTCCCGCCCGGTCCACTGGACCCGGGAGGACCCGCCCGGCGCCGGCCCCGTCGCCGCCCTCGACGCCGGTCTGCGCCAGACCACCGCCGAGCTGGTCCTCGTACTCTCCGCCGACCTCCCGTTCCTCGACCGGGCCACGGTCCACGCCCTCCTCCACGCCCCCGCCGCCGGAGGCGACGGCGCCCTCCTGCGCGACCCCACCGGCCGCGACCAGCCGCTCGTCGCCGCCTACCGCGCCGAACCCCTGCGCCGCGAGATCGCCCTCCTGGCGACCGAGCACGGCAGCCTCTCCGGCCTCCCCCTGCGCGCCCTCACCGCCGAGCTGGATCTGGCAAAGGTGACGGACACTGCGCCACTCGCCTCCTTCGACTGCGACACCTGGGACGATCTCGCATCTGCCCGCGCCAGGATCAGGGAGCATGGAAGCGTGCTGGACCAATGGATCACCGCCGTCAAGACCGAGCTGGGAATCGACCTCGCCGTCGACACCAAGACCCTGCTCGACCTCGCCCGCGACGCCGCACACGGTGTCGCCCGGCCCGCCGCCCCCCTGACCACCTTCCTGGTCGGCTACGCGGCCGCCCAGGCCGAAGCCACCGGCACCGACCCCGCCACCGCCGTCGCCGAGGCCTCCCGCAAGGCAGCCGACCTGGCCCTGCGCTGGGCCGCCGAAGCCGAGGCCGAGGCCGAACAGAACGGCTCAGGATGACCCCCACCGACGCCGACCACGCCCTCCGGGCCCTCGACGAGGCCCTGGCCCTGGTCAGCCGCGATCCCCGGTCCGGTGCGGCCGGCGCCCACCGCGCCGCCGCCTGGCCGCAGGCCCGGGAGGCCGCCGCCCGCGCCGGCTCCGGCGTCCGGCCCCGCACCCACCGGGTCCCCCTCGCCGACTCGCTGGGCGAGGTGCTGGCCCAGTCCCTGGACGCCCTCACCGATCTGCCGTCCTTCGACACCTCCGCCATGGACGGCTGGGCCGTCGCCGGCCCCGGCCCCTGGACCGTCCGCCCCGGCGGCGGGGTGCTGGCCGGCTCCGACCGCCCCGAGCCGCTGGCCGACGGCGAGGCGGTACGCATCGCCACCGGCGCCCGGATCCCCGCCGACACCACCGCCGTGATCCGCAGCGAGCACTCCCGCGAGTCCGGCACCCAGCTGCACGCCGACCGGGCCGTCCTCACCGGCCAGGACATCCGCCCGCGCGGCCAGGAGTGCCGCTCCGGCGATCTGCTGCTGCCCGCCGGCTCCCTCGTGACCCCGGCCGTCCTGGGGCTCGCCGCGGCCGCCGGGTACGACGAACTCACCACCCGGCCCCGGCCCCGCGTCGAGATCCTGGTGCTCGGCGACGAACTGCTCACCGAAGGCCGCCCGCACGACGGGCTGATCCGGGACGCCCTCAGCCCCATGCTCGGCCCCTGGCTCACCCGGCTCGGCGCCGAGGTCACCGCCACCCGGCAGCTCGGCGACGACCCGGCCGGCGCCAAGGCCCTGCTGGACGCCATCACGTGCTCCGACGCCGACCTGGTCCTCACCACCGGCGGGACCGCCTCCGGCCCCGTCGACCACGTCCACCCCGTCCTGCACGAGGCCGGCGCCGAGCTGCTGGTCGACGGGGTCGCCGTACGCCCCGGGCACCCCATGCTGCTGGCCCGGCTCGGTGACAGGGCCTGCGGCCAGGACCCGGTCCGCCACCTGGTCGGCCTTCCCGGCAACCCGCTCGCCGCCGTCTCCGGGCTGCTGACCCTCGCCGAACCGCTGCTGCGCGCCCTCGCCGGCCGCCGCCAGCGGCCCCGGTACACGGTCCCGGTGCAGGGCGACGTACCCGGCCACCCGTACGACACCCGGCTCGTGCCCGTCCTGCTGACCGACGAGCACGCCGTACCGCTGCGCTACAACGGCCCCGCGATGCTGCGCGGGGTGGCCGCCGCCGACGGGCTGGCCGTCGTACCGCCGCACGGAGCGCACGACGGGCAGGACCTCGAGATCCTGGATCTGCCGTGGGTCTCGGGAGGATGTTTCACGTGAAACTCCACGGCCAGGACGCAATGGCCCGTGGCGCAGACGAGAAACTCGCCTCACGGCGTATCAAACTGCCCAAGCGCGTGGTGGAGAAACCGCTCCGGCAGGTCGGCAAACGCCTGTTGATGGCCTTGTTCGTGCTGTTCCTGACGGTCCTGATCGTGTGGCTCGACCGCGACGGGTACCACGACAACGCCAACGAGACGGTCGACTTCCTCGACTGCGTCTACTACGCCACGGTGACCCTGTCGACGACCGGCTACGGCGACATCGTCCCGTACAGCGACAGCGCGCGGCTGACCAACATCCTGCTCATCACGCCCCTGCGCGTGCTCTTCCTGATCATCCTGGTCGGAACCACACTGGAAGTCCTGACCGAGAAGACCCGCGAAGAGTGGCGGCTGAGCCGCTGGAGGAAGAACTTGCGTGAGCACACGGTCGTCGTCGGCTTCGGCACCAAGGGCCGCTCTGCCCTGCAGACGCTGCTGGCCACCGGCCTCCCGAAGGAGCAGGTCGTCATCGTGGACCCGAGCGCCAAGGTGATCGACACGGCCAACGCGGAGGGCTTCACCGGAGTCGTAGGGGACGCCACCCGCTCCGATGTACTGCTCCGTGCCGAGCTCCAGAAGGCCCGTCAGATCGTCATCGCCACGCAGCGCGACGACACCGCCGTGCTGGTCACGCTGACGGCTCGGCAGATGAACCGCGGCGCGAAGATCGTCGCGGCGGTCCGCGAGGAGGAGAACGCGCCGCTGCTGCGCCAGTCGGGTGCGGACGCGGTCATCACGAGCGCGAGCGCGGCCGGCCGGCTGCTGGGGCTCTCGGTGCTGAGCCCGAGCGCCGGCACGGTGATGGAGGACCTGATCCACCAGGGCAGCGGGCTGGACCTGGTGGAACGGCCCGTGAGGAAGGCCGAGGCCGGCAAGGGCGTACGGGAGACGGAGGACCTGGTGGTGAGCGTGCTGCGCGGGCACCGGCTGCTCGCGTACGACGACCCGCACGCGAGTCCGCTCCAGCTGACGGACCGTCTCATCACCATCGTGCGCGCGGCTCCGCTCGCCTCGCCTCCGATGACGAGGGGACCCGCCGACTAAGGGCTGTCCCGAGGCCGCTTGGCCGACGGGGCGCCGGGTTGGCGTACTCTCCGGGCCATGCATGCGATCACCATCGAACAGCCCGGCGGCCCCGAGGCCCTCGTCTGGGCCGAGGTACCCGATCCGGTGGCCGGCGAGGGCGAGGTCCTCGTCGACGTCGCGGCGAGCGCCGTGAACCGCGCCGACATCCTCCAGCGCCAGGAGTTCTACGATCCCCCGCCCGGCGCCTCCCGCTACCCCGGACTGGAGTGCTCGGGGCGGATCGCCGCCGTCGGGCCGGGGGTGTCCGGCTGGGCGGTGGGCGACGAGGTGTGCGCGCTGCTCGGCGGCGGCGGGTACGCGGAGCGGGTCGCCGTCCCGGCGGGCCAGCTGCTGCCGGTCCCGGCCGGCGTGGACCTGGTGACGGCGGCGGCGCTGCCCGAGGTGGTCTGCACCGTGTGGTCGAACGTGTTCATGGTGGCGGGGCTTCGACCCGGCGAGACGGTGCTGGTGCACGGCGGCTCCAGCGGCATCGGCACGATGGCGATCCAGCTGGCGAAGGCGGTCGGCGCGACGGTCGCGGTGACGGCCGGCGGCCCGGAGAAGCTGGCCCGCTGCAAGGACCTGGGCGCGGACATCCTGATCGACTACCGCGAGCAGGACTTCGTGGCGGAGCTGCGGGCCGCGACGGGCGGCGCCGGCGCGGACGTGATCCTGGACATCATGGGCGCGAAGTATCTGGCGCGGAACCTGGACGCCCTGGCCGTGAACGGCCGGCTCGCGGTGATCGGGCTCCAGGGCGGGGTGAAGGCCGAGCTCAACCTGGGCGCGCTGCTGGCGAAGCGGGCGGCGATCACGGCCACTTCCCTGCGGGCGCGGCCGGCGGCGGAGAAGGCGGCCATCGTCGCGGCCGTACGGGAGCATGTATGGCCGCTGGTTGCTGCGGACCGTGTCCGCCCGGTGGTCCATGCCACGTTCCCCATGCGGGACGCCGCCGAGGCCCACCGCACGATGGAATCGAGCACGCACGTGGGCAAGCTGCTCCTGACCACCTGACGGGTCCCGCTGCGCGGAGCTCTCTCCCCGCCCCGCCCTTCTCCCGTTCACCGGGCTCAGTCCGGACCCGGTCCTCAAACGCCGGGTCCGGGGCGGAGCCCCAGGAACGGGGGAAGGGCAGGTAGGGGACAAGCCCCCGCGGGGCCCCCGTTACAGCGAACGCAGAAGCACCGCCGGGGACTCCACGCAGTCGGCCACGTACCGCAGGAACCCACCGGCCGTGCCGCCGTCGCAGACGCGGTGGTCGAAGGTCAGCGACAGCTGAACGACCTTCCGGACCGCCAGCTCACCCTCGTGCACCCACGGCTTCGCCACGATCCGGCCGACGCCGAGCATCGCGGCCTCCGGGTGGTTGATGATCGGCGTGGAGCCGTCCACGCCGAACACCCCGTAGTTGTTCAGGGTGAACGTCCCACCCGTCAGGTCGGCCGGAGCCAGCTTCCCGGCCCGGGCCACCTCGGTGAGGCGGGCGAACTCCGCCGACAGGGACTCGGCGCCGCGCGTCTGCGCGTCCCGGACCACCGGAACGACCAGGCCGCGCTCCGTCTGCGCCGCGAAGCCCAGGTGCACGGACGGCAGCCGCACGATCTCGTTCGCCGCCAGATCCACGGTCGAGTTGAGCTCCGGGAACTTCGCCAGCGCGGCCGTGCAGATCCGGGCCAGCAGCGCGAGCACCGAGATCTTCGGCCCGCCCACGGCGTTCATCGCGGCCCGCGCCGCCATCAGCTCGGTCGCATCGGCGTCGACCCAGCACGTGGCGTCCGGGATCTCCCGGCGGCTGCGCGACAGCTTCTCGGCCACCACGCCCCGCAGGCCCTTCAGCGGAATCCGCTCACCGCTCACCGCGGCCGCCACGGGGGCGGAAGCAGGGACGGCAGCCGGCTCCGGCGCGCGGAGCGCCGCCTCGACGTCCGCGCGCAGGATCAGGCCCTCGGGCCCGGACCCGCGCAGCGCGCGCAGGTCGATCCCGTGGTCCCGCGCCAGCTTGCGCACCAGCGGCGAGATCACCGCGACGGGACCGGTCGCAATGGGAGCGGGAGCGGGTGCGGGAGCAGCGGCGACGGCCGGCGCTGCGGAGCCAGGTCGCACCCGCCTCCGACGCGCCGTGCGCGAGTGGTCCGTCCCGTAGCCGACCAGGACGTTGCCCGAGCCGGAGTCCTCGGGCTCCACCACCTCGTCCGCGCCCGCACCCACCGCCACCGTGATCAGCGGTGCTCCGACGGGGAGTTCCGTGCCCTCCTCCCCGAACCTGGCGGTGACCACACCGCCGTACGGGCACGGCACCTCCACCATCGCCTTGGCCGTCTCGACCTCGACCACCGGCTGGTCGATGGCGACGACGTCGCCCACCGCCACCAGCCAGCGGACGATCTCGGCCTCGGTCAGTCCCTCCCCGAGATCGGGGAGCTTGAACTCCATTACCTGCGGCATCAGTTCTCCCACTGCAGGCGGGCCACGGTGTCCAGGATCCGGTCCACACCGGGCAGATGGTGCTTCTCCAGCATCGGCGGCGGGTACGGGATGTCGAAGCCCGTCACCCGCAGCACGGGCGCCTCCAGGTGGTGGAAGCACTTCTCCTGGATACGGGCGACGAGCTCCGCGCCCGGTCCGCCGAAGCCGTTGGCCTCGTGGACCACCACCGCGCGCCCGGTGCGGCGTACGGACGCCACGACCGTGTCCTCGTCGAACGGGACCAGCGAGCGCAGGTCCACGACCTCCAGGTCCCAGCCCTCCTCGCGCGCCGCCTCGGCCGCCTCCAGGCAGACCGGCAGCGAGGGCCCGTACGTGATCAGCGTGGCGCTCGTGCCGGTACGCCGGACGAGTGCCTTCCCGATCCCCGGCACGGCCGCCGGCGTCTCGGGGTTCCACTGCGCCTTCGACCAGTACAGCCGCTTCGGCTCCAGGAAGACCACCGGGTCGTCGCTCGCGATCGACGCGCGCAGCAGCCCGTACGCGTCCTCGACGGTCGCCGGGGTCACCACGTGCAGACCGGGAGTGGCCACGTAGTACGCCTCGGAGGAGTCGCTGTGGTGCTCCACACCGCCGATCCCGCCGCCGTACGGCACCCGGATGGTGATCGGCAGCGGCATCGCGCCGCGCGTGCGGTTGCGCATCTTCGCCACGTGCGAGATCAGCTGTTCGAACGCCGGGTACGCGAACGCGTCGAACTGCATCTCCACGACCGGCCGCAGCCCGTACATGGCCATGCCCACCGCGGCGCCCAGGATCCCGGCCTCCGCGAGGGGGGTGTCCGTGCAGCGGTCCTCGCCGAACTCCTTCGCGAGGCCGTCCGTGATCCGGAAGACCCCGCCCAGCGTCCCGACGTCCTCGCCCATGACGTGGACCGTCGGGTCCTCCGCCATCGCGTCGCGCATGGCCCGTCCCAGGGCCTGCGCCATCGTCGCCGGCTTCACGGCCACCGTGGTCACGACTGCTCCTCCGCGTCGAGCTCGGCGCGCAGCATCTCCGCCTGCTCGCGGAGCCGGCCGGTCTGCTCCGCGTAGACGTTTTCGAACAGGTCCATCGGGTCGAGCACGGGCTCGGCGTTCATCCGCTCGCGCAGGGTCGCGGCCATCGCCTCGGCGGCGTCCTTGGCCTCCTGGATGCCCGCCTCGTCCAGCAGCCCGCGCGCGGTCAGCTCGCGCTCCAGCAGCTGCACCGGGTCGTGGGCCTTCCACGCCTCGACCTCTGCGTCACCGCGGTAGCGGGTCGCGTCGTCGGCGTTCGTGTGGGCCTCGATGCGGTACGTGACCGCCTCGATCAGCGTCGGTCCGCCGCCGGCCCGGGCCCGCCGGACCGCCTCGGACAGCACCTCGTGCACGGCGGCGATGTCGTTGCCGTCGACGAGGCGGCCGGGCATCCCGTACCCGACGGCCTTGTGGGCCAGGGTGGGGGCGGCGGTCTGCTTGGCGAGCGGGACGGATATGGCGAAGCCGTTGTTCTGCACGAGGAAGACCACCGGGGCCTGCCAGACGGCCGCGAAGTTCAGGGCTTCGTGGAAATCGCCCTCGCTGGTGCCGCCGTCGCCCACCAGGGCGAGGGCGACCACGTCGTCGCCGCGCAGCCGGGCCGCGTGCGCCAGGCCGACCGCGTGCGGCAGCTGGGTGGCGAGCGGGGTGCTCAGCGGGGCGATCCGGTGCTCGCGCGGGTCGTAGCCGGTGTGCCAGTCGCCGCGCAGCAGGGTCAGCGCCTGGACGGGGTCGAGTCCGCGCGCCACGGCCGCGAGGGTGTCGCGGTAGCTCGGGAACAGCCAGTCCTGCTCCTCCAGGACCAGCGCGGCCGCGATCTCGCAGGCCTCCTGGCCGACGGTGGAGGGGTAGACGGCGAGCCGGCCCTGCTTGGTGAGGGCGGTGGCCTGGGCGTTGTAGCGGCGGCCGCGCACCAGCTCGGCGTAGCAGCGGCGCATCAGCTCGGGATCGAGCTTCTCGGCGGCCGGCGTGCCCAGCACCCGGTACGGCTCGGGGTCCGGGAGCAGCGGGGCGGCATCCGTACGGGGCCTCCAGGCGGGCGGCGGGGTGGATCGGTAGGACGCACCGGCACCGGGCAGCTCTTGGACCGTCATGGCGGCGTACACCTCCTCGTGGGAAGTCGTCTGGGCGCCCGGGGGGTACCCCCCGCGGTAGCCGGGGGATTGTGAGGCGCCTCACCAACCGATTGTTCGGTCGATGGCGCAATTTGGCTACAGGCGGCTCCAGGCTGTGGACAAAGTGGCGCCGGGGCCCTGGGATGGGTGCAGGACGTCCAGGAGAGGGAGGCAGTGGGCAATGCCGGATGAACAAATGGCCGCAGCGGGTTCCGCACCGGTCCCACCGGGAGGTGCACCTTCCGCCCCACAGGCCCCGCCCCGCGCCCTGGATCCCATCGACCGTTCGATCATGCGGCTGCTCCAGGCGGACGGCCGCGCGTCCATACGGTCGGTGGCCGAGCAGGTCCACGTGTCACGGGCGAACGCCTACGCCCGGATCAACCGGCTGATCGACGACGGGGTGATCCGCGGGTTCACGGCCCGCGTCAACCACGAAAGAGCGGGCCAGGGCGCCTCCGCGTACATCACCCTGAAGATCGTCCAGAACTCCTGGCGCACGGTCCGCGAGAAGCTCCGCGAACTTCCGGGCGCGGCACACATCGCCCTGGTCAGCGGCGATTTCGACGTCCTGCTCCTGGTCCACACGCCGGACAACCGCACCCTGCGCGAGCTGGTGCTGACCCGCCTCCAGTCCATCCCGGAGGTCCTCTCGACGCGCACGCTGCTGGTCTTCGAGGAGACCGACCTGCTCGACGCCGGCCCGATCGGCGGCCCGGCGATCTCCGAGGAGTAGCCGGCGGGAGAAACGGCAGCGCCCCGGGAACGGCCTGGAGGGCCGTTCCCGGGGCGGTGTGCACGAGCGCCGGGGCTAGATCACTTGGTCTCGTAGTAGCCGAAGATGTCGACGATCAGGTCGGTGGTGTCCCAGCTCTGGTTCCAGAAGTCGACGACTCCGTTGACCCCGCCGGAGCTCGCCTGGACCAGGTTCGCGACGGTCTTGCCCGCCGTCCAGTTCATCGCCGACGCGGTGGGACGCGTCTGCTGCGCCTCGGTGTGGTTCTTGTACTGGTCCGGCGTGTTCGTGTCCGGGGCGACCGAGAGGAAGCCGGCGTCCTTGGTGTTGGTCACCGTGGCGTTCAGGACGTAGCCCGAGATGCCCTGCTCGCCGTGGGAGATGGCCGACCAGATGTAGCCGCGGGGGTGCATCGGCCCGTCCCAGGTCCGGGTGTCGAACCTCCGGTTCGGGGCGATCGCCATGAAAGAGCCCGAGCTGTCGGGGCTGTAGTAGCCGACGACGTCGACGATGACGTCGGTGCCCGCCCAGGCGCCGTTGAAGACGTTGACCTTGCCGTCGGGACCGACCGGGACGATCACCGAGTTGGCGACGGTCTGCTTGGCCGCGAAGTTCACGTTCGAGGTGTTCGGGGCCTGCTGGCCGCTCGGGTACGCCGTCAGGTGGCCGTCCTCGCGCGGGTTGGTGGCGGTCACGTTCAGCGCCACGGCGGTGGCGTTGGCGGGCACGTACCAGCCGCCGAGCTGCACGCCGATCGTGCCGCGGCCCGGGACCTGGCCCTGGGGCGCGCCCTGGCCGGAGCGGGTGTCCACGGCGCGGACCGGGGTCATCGGCGTGTAGCCGCTGGCCGCGGTGCGGGTGAAGTAGCCCGTGATGTCGGCGATAAGGTCGACCTGCGTCCAGCTGCCGTTGTAGAGCTCGACGGTGCCGTCCTTGCCAACCGGCACGACCACCATGTTCGGGACGGTCTGGCGGGCCTCGAAGTTGAGGTTCGAGGTGGTCGGACGCGTGGTGCCGCCGGGGAAGGCCGTGACGTGCCCGGGGTTGGCGGCGTTGGTGACGGTGACGTTCAGGGCCACGGCCGTGACGCCCGCCGGGATCTTGCCGTTGCCGGCGATCTTCACCTTGGCCGAGGAGTACGCCTGGACCATGCCCATCGGGGCGCCGGTGCCGGTCCGGGTGTCCAGGAGACGGGTCGGGGCGTACGGGGTGAAGTCCGAGCCGACCGTCGACAGCGGGAGCTCGTTGACGACCTCGGCCTGGTTCACGGCGTCCGTGACGGTGACCTTGACGTTGTACTCGCCGAGCTCGGCGTAGCTGTGCTTGAGCGACACTTCCTGGCCGGGGAAGGCGTCGACGCCGTCGGTCGTGCCGTCGCCCCAGTTGTAGGTGACGCGGAGCGTGGCGCCCGGAGAGCTGAGGACCTGGGCCCGCAGTTCGATGCCGTGCGCGGACGTGCTCTGCGCGTCGAGGACGAGGCCCAGGTCCGGGTTGCCGGCGGCGGCCTCGGCGCTCTGGGCGGTTGCGGCCGTCTTGCCCTTGGCCGCCGGCAGGGCCTTGCGGACCGAGTGCTCCGCGGGGCTGTGGAACTTCTTGACTTCGGATGCACCGAGCTTGACCAGGTCCGCTCCGGGAGCGGGCACCCCCTTGGCCACCGGTGCGGACGGACCCGCGGCCGGACCGGCCGCCTGGGCCATGCCCGGGATGAAACCAACGCTGGCCGCGACGACGACGGCAGCGGAAACTACGAGACGGCGACTGCGCACCGGCCCCCCCATTTTCTATTACTGCTTGAACATGTTCGAAAGCGTGCTCATCGTACAGACCCGCACGGCGATCGATCAGAAAATATGCGGCCAGATCGAACGGATCATGGCCGGTCACCGACCGCGTATGGTCCGCAGGCCGTCCAGCGCCATGTGGACGACCGCGTCGGCCAGTTGGTCCGCGGTGGTGCCGGGGTGCGGGCGGTACCACTCCACCAGGGAGTTCACCATGCCGAACAGCAGGCGGGTGGCCAGCCGGATGTCCACGTCCGCGCGCAGGTCCCCGTCGGCCGCGGCGGCACTGAGGAGCTCCGCGACCTGGTGGTCGAACTCGCGGCGGCGCTCCAGGGCCCAGCGCTCGGTCCTGGTGTTGCCCCGGACCCGCAGCAGCAGCGTCACGTACGGGAGCTCGGCGACCAGCACCTCGACCGTGCGCCGCGTGACGTACTCGACCCGCTCGACCGCCCGGCCGCGTACCGCGCCCGGCTCCTCCAGGACGGCGAAGAGCCCGTCGAGCGCGCGGCTGACGGCCCGGCGCAGGAGCTCCTCCTTGCCCGCCACGTGGTGGTAGATCGAGGACTTCGAGATGCCCGCCGCCTTGGAGAGGTGCTCCATGGAGGTGCCGTCGTAGCCCCGCTCGTTGAAGACCTGGACGGCGACCGACAGGAGCGTCTCGGGGGTGTACGTGTCCCGCCTGACGGTGGTCATTCGGCATCCTCCGCGTAGCCGAGCTTGAACAGCGCCAGCGAGGGCGCGTAGCGGCCGCCGGGACAGCGCTCGTCGAGGTGGTGCAGCAGGTCGTACGCCCAGTCGCGGCCGAGCCGGTCGTGCCATTCGGACGGGCCCAGCGGGTAGTTGACGCCGAGCCGCATCGCCGTGTCGATGTCCTCGGCGGTGGCCGCGCCGCGCGCGACGGCGTCGGCGGTCAGGTCGATCAGCATCGCGACCGTGCGCGCCACGATCATGCCGGGCACGTCGCCGATGACGGAGACCTGCTTGCCGAGCTTCTGGAACAGGCCGACCGCCTCGGCGAGGGTCCGCTCGCTGGTGTCCTCGCCGGCGGACAGCGCGATCCGGGTGGCGCCGCGGTAGTCGAGTGCGAGGTCGAAGTAGACGACGTCGGCGAACTCGATCGCGGTCTTGCCGTCCGCGAGCACCAGCTGGCCCTCGCCGGGCAGCTGGATGTACGGGCCCCCGTGCTCGGTGGACGTGACCGCGATCCCGGCCTCCTCCAGCAGCTCGAGGAGCCCGGCGGCGGGACCGAGGTCGCCGACCACGGTGACCTTCTCCGGGGCGTCCTCGGGACCGGCGGTGTGCGGGGCCTGGGGCTGGGCGTCCGGGCCGTACGGGAACCAGCCGTGCCCCGACTTGCGGCCCAGGCGGCCCGACTGGACCAGCCGGCGCTGCGCGAGGGACGGGGTGAACTTGGGGCTCCGGAAGAAGGACTCCCACACGGAGCGGGTGACGGCCTCGTTGACGTCCTGCCCGATCAGGTCGGTCAGCTGGAACGGGCCCATCTTGAAGCCGCCGCACTCGCGGAGCACGGCGTCGATGGTGGCGGGGTCGGCGCCCTGCTCCTCGTACACCGCGAAGGCCTCGGCGTAGAAGGGGCGGGCGATCCGGTTGACGATGAAGCCGGGGGTGTCGGCGCAGCGGACCGGCGTCTTCCCCCAGCCCAGCACGGTGCGGTACGCGCGCTCGGCGGCGGCCGGGTCGGTCGCGAAACCGCTGACCACCTCGACGAGCGGGAGCAGCGGGGCCGGGTTGAAGAAGTGCAGGCCGAGGAAGCGGCCGGGGTGCGCGAGGCCGGCGGCGAGCTCGGTCACGGAGAGGGAGGAGGTGTTCGTGGCCAGCAGGGCGTCCGGGGCGACCACCTCTTCGAGTGCTTCGAAGAGCGCGCGCTTGACGGCGGCGTCCTCGACGACGGCCTCGATCACGAGTGCGGCGCCGGCGAGGTCGGCGAGGGCGGAGGCCGCATCGATCCGGCCGATCGCGTCCTCGGCCTCGGCGGGGTCGAGACGGCCCTTCGCGGCCATGCGGTCGACGCGGTCCTGGACGATGCCCACGCCGCCGGCGGCGAGCTCGGCATTGATGTCGTAGATCAGCACCCGGTGACCTGCGAGAAGGGCGACCTGGGCGATGCCCTGCCCCATGGTGCCGGCGCCGACGACCGCCACAGTGCGGGACCGCTCGATTGCTGTCATGTCCTGATCCTCCCGCACCGGGTTATCCACAGGCCTGCCGGGCCCTCTTGTCCCGACCGATCGTTCGGTTACTCTAACTCCAGTCTGCTCTTCTTCACCCGCCCCTGCCTGATCTCAGTCTGCGACCCAGCCTGATCTTGCCCGGCTCAACGAGGAGTTGGTCCCTGATGGCCGCCGAGCTCACCGTCCCCCAGCTGTCCGACAAACACCGGTCCACCCTGGACCAGGCCCTGGCGGCCATCCGCAGCCGCGCCTACTGGTCCCCGCATCCGGAGCACCCCAAGGCCTACGGGGAGACCGCGCCGGCCGACGGGCTGGCCGCCTTCGAGGCCGTCCGCGGCACCCGGCTCGACCTGGGCCAGCCCGGCACGGACGGCTGGACGGGCGCCGAGGTGTCCCCCTTCGGCCCCGAGCTGGGCGTCGAGTACCCGCACGTCGACCCCGACGTACTGCTGCCCGCGATGAAGGCCGGCATGGGCGCCTGGCGGGACGCCGGTCCCGAGGTGCGCGCCCTGGTCTGCATCGAGATCCTGGCCCGGATCGGCGCGCGGACGCACGAGTTCGCGCACGCGGTCATGCACACCAGCGGCCAGGCCTTCATGATGGCGTTCCAGGCGGGCGGCCCGCACGCACAGGACCGCGGCCTGGAGGCGGTGGCCTACGCGTACGAGGAGCAGACCCGCGTCCCCAGCCAGGCCGACTGGTCGAAGCCGCAGGGCAAGAAGGACCCGCTGGAGCTCGGCAAGACCTTCACGGCCGTCCCGCGCGGCATCTCCCTGATGATCGGCTGCAACACGTTCCCGACGTGGAACGGCTACCCGGGCCTGTTCGCCTCCCTGGCCACGGGCAACGCGGTGCTGGTCAAGCCGCACCCGCGCGCCGTGCTCCCGCTGGCGCTGACGGTGAAGGTGGCCCGCGAGGTCCTCGCCGAGGCGGGCTTCGACCCGAACCTGGTGGCGCTGGCCGTGGAGCGCCCGGGCGAAGGCATCGCCAAGACCCTGGCCGTCCGCCCCGAGATCAGGCTGATCGACTACACCGGCTCGACCGAGTTCGGCGACTGGCTGGAGACCAACGCCCGCCAGGCGCAGGTCTACACGGAGAAGGCCGGCGTCAACACGGTCGTCGTCGACTCGACCTCCGACTACAAGGGAATGCTGTCCAACCTGGCGTTCTCCCTCTCCCTGTACAGCGGCCAGATGTGCACCACCCCGCAGAACCTGCTGATCCCGCGGGACGGCATCGAGACGGACGCCGGCCACAAGTCGTACGACGAGCTCGTCGCCGACCTCGCGGCCTCGGTCGGCGGCCTGCTGGGCGACGACGCCCGGGCCAACGCGCTGCTCGGCGCCCTGGTCAACCCGGACGTCAAGACCCGCCTGGAGGCGGCGGCCGGCCTCGGCGAGGTGGCGCTGGCCTCCCGCGAGGTGGTGAACCCGGAGTTCCCGGACGCGGTGGTCCGTACCCCGGTGATGGTGAAGCTGGACGCGTCCAAGCCCGACCCGGAGGCCCCGTACCTCTCGGAGTGCTTCGGTCCGGTGTCGTTCGCGGTCGCCGTGGACTCCACGGCGGACGCCCTGGACCTCCTGCGCCGCACGGTGCGGGACAAGGGCGCGATGACGGTCGGCGCGTACACGACGTCCGCGGACACCGAGCGGGCCATCGAGGAGGTCTGCCTCGAGGAGTCGGCGCAGCTGTCGCTGAACCTGACGGGCGGGGTCTACGTCAACCAGACCGCGGCCTTCTCGGACTTCCACGGCTCGGGCGGCAACCCGGCGGCGAACGCGGCCCTGTGCGACGGAGCCTTCGTCTCGAACCGCTTCCGCATGGTGGAGATCCGCCGCCAGGCCTAGTCCTCGCGGGGTCCGCCCCAGTGGAAGAGGGTCATGGCCACGCTGGTGGCCAGGTTGTAGCTGGAGACCTGCGGCCGCATCGGCAGGGACACCAGATGATCGGCCCGGTCACGCAGCTCGGGCGAGATTCCGTGGCGTTCCGAGCCGAAGGCGAGCAGGGCGTCGTCCGGGAGGGTGAGGGCACGGATGTCCTCGCCCTCCGGGTCGAGCGCGTACAGCGGCCCGGCGGGCAGGGTGTCGATCTCCACCCGGTCCACGGTGGTGGCGTAGTGCAGCCCGGCCCCGGCCCGGACCACGTTCGGGTGCCAGGGGTCGAGGTCGCCGCGGGTCACCACGCCGGTGGCGCCGAAGCCCGCGGCGAGCCGGACCACGGCGCCGACGTTGCCGAGGTTGCGCGGGTTGTCGAGCACGACGACGGGCGCGGTCCGGGGCTGCCGCTCGAGCCGGGCCCGCCCTTCGGCCCGGTCGGGCCGTACCGCCAGCGCCGCGACCCCGGTGGGGTGGACCCGGGGCAGCAGCGTCCGCAGCTCCGCCTTCCGCACCAGCCGCCCGACCTCGCCCGCCACATCCGGAGCCAGCTCGCCGGCGAGCACCCGCACGGCATCCGGATCGTCGGCGACAACGACCCGCACATCGGCCCCGAACCGCAGGGCGTGCTTCAGCGCGTGGAACCCGTCGAGGAGTACGAGGTCCCCCCGCTCGGCGGCCTCCCGCCACTGCCGTGCGGTCTCGTCGGGGCGCCCGTGCTGCTCAGTCATACCGACGAGCGTACGGGCCGTGGCCTGGGGGTTCTGTCCCCTGCCCGCCCTTCGCCCGTTCCCCGGGCGCTGCCCGGACCCCGTCCTCGAACGCCGGACGGGCTGAAACGTTCAGCCCGTCCGGTCATTGCACGCCGGCGCTCGGCTCCGCCGGTGCAAGGGCCCGCCCGGCCTGCGCCGGAACCGGCGCAGACCCCGCCGCCCCCACCAGCCCGGAGGTCCTGGCCCCGAGCCACACCAAAAAGCCCGTCGGCAGGAACACCGCATCGGCGGCGATCATCGCCAGCGAGAAGAACGGCAACCCCAGCAGCACCGCAATCCCGGCATGCTCCAGCATCATCACCCCCAGCAGCACGTTCTTGATCCGCCGGTTGAACACCGTGAACGGGAACGCCACCTGCACCGCCACCGTCCCGTACGACAGCAGCATCACGAGCGTCCCGCTCCCCGCCACCACCGACGACAGCCCCGGCCACGGCGCGAAGTAGTCCAGCCCGAGCGGGTAGTACAGCGCGGTCCCGTCCTGCCACCGCGACCCCTGGATCTTGTACCAGCCGGCCGTCGCGTAGATCAGGCAGACCTCCGCCATGATCACCAGCAGCCCCGCGTTGTGCACCAGGTTCGCCAGGACGTCGAGGACCGCCCGCCCCTCGCCCTCCGGCTCGTACCGGTCCACCATCCACCACACCGCGCAGACCACCCACAGCGCCGCGAAGGCCGCCAGCCAGCCGTAGCTGAACCGCGCCGCCACCGCCCCGTACGCGAACACCGCGCCCAGCACACCCCACAGCACCGGCCCGGCCGCCCCCGCCGAGGCCGACCCCCGCAGCCGCGCGCGCCGCGCGTCCAGCGACCACACCTGTGCGCACCGCGTCAGCACCAGGTACATCGCCATCAGGTGGATGACGTTGTCCCCGCCGTCGCCCATGAACACGCTGCGGTTCTGCAGCGACAGCACCCCGGCCATGAACACCACGGACATCGCGCGCGTCCGCCAGCCCAGCATCAGCAGCACGCTCGACAGCACCGACACCGCGTAGACGATCTCGAACCACAGCGTCGAGTCCGACCACATCAGCACCGTGAAGGCGTGGTTCGAGTCGATCAGCCGCTCCGCCAGCCCGAAGCTCCAGGGCCCGTCCGGCCCGTACAGCTCGTGCCGGTTCGGGAACTCCCTCAGCAGGAAGAACAGCCAGGTCGCGGAGAAGCCGATGCGGACGACGGCGCTCTGGTACGGGCCCAGCGACCGCCCGGTGACCTGTGCGACCGCCCGGCCGGCGGCGGCGCGCGCCCGCCTCACACCGTCCACCACGGCAGCTCCCGGTAGTAGGTCTGGGTGTCGGTCTTCTCGTCGCTCCACGGCGGCGCCGCCACCGCCCGCGTCGCCGAGCGCAGCTGGATCCGTACGATCTCGCCCGCGACGACCCCGTCGTCCGCGAGCCGGTCCAGCGCGATCCGCCTCAGGTACTGCTCCGACAGCTCCCCGCGCTCGCCGATCGGTTTGTCGTCCTCGTCGTGGGAGCCGGTGAAGAAGTCCCAGGCCCGGCGCAGCTCGTTCTGCCGCACGTGGCTCGGCAGCAGGCTGTGCCGGATGGCCGCGCCGTCCTCCGCCGACAGGTCGCGCCAGCCGCTCGCGACCGGCTCGCCGCCGGCTGCCGTGCGCACCTCCGCCCGTACCTCCACCGCGATGTTCTGCTGGAGCGGGTTGGGGGCGAAGAGCTTCCAGTTCTGCTCGAACTCGGGGTAGATCCAGTCGTCGACCGTCTGCGCGTGCTGCTTGCTCACCGTGTTGGACGGGGCGACGTGCAGGAAGACCAGCGCCAAGTGCCCGCAGGCGGTGAGGCCCACGGCCGCCAGGGCGAGGGCCGTGACGACCCGGTACGGGGCGGACAGGCCGGCGATCCCGGGCGCCCGGGGCGCCACCGGACCGGCCGGCACCTCGCCCGGAGCCTCGGCCGCCGTATCGGCCACCGTTTCGGCCTCCGTATCGACCGGCGGGCGCGCCGACGGAACAGCCAGGCGATCGACCGGCGGAACGACCGGCGGAACAGCATCTTCCGCGGGCTCGCGCGCGTTCGAATCCATCCCGCCCCGATCGTCCGGCGTCCACAGGGTTGACCTCAGAGGTTGACACCCTACGGGCCGCCGACCCACCATTGAAGAGTACGAACCGAACGATCGGTCGGTCGGGCGGTCAACAATCTCTGGCAGGGAGCCGGGATGGTGGCAGTGACCCCGGAAACGGGGCAGGACTCAGGCCTCGGGGCTGACCTCGGGGCACAGCTCGCGGCGGCCTTCGATGCCGCCGTGGCGGCCGACGAGCGCGTCGAGCCGCGCGACTGGATGCCCGAGGCGTACCGCGCCTCGCTCGTCCGCCAGATGGCCCAGCACGCCCACTCCGAGATCATCGGCATGCAGCCCGAGGCCAACTGGATCACCCGTGCGCCCTCGCTGCGCCGCAAGGCGATCCTGATGGCCAAGGTCCAGGACGAGGCCGGCCACGGCCTCTACCTGTACAGCGCCGCCGAAACCCTCGGCACCAGCCGCGACGAGCTGCTCGACAAGCTGCACTCCGGCAAGCAGAAGTACTCATCGATCTTCAACTACCCCACGCTGACCTGGGCCGATGTCGGCGCGATCGGCTGGCTCGTGGACGGCGCGGCGATCACCAACCAGGTGCCGATCTGCCGCTGCTCGTACGGACCGTACGCCCGCGCGATGGTCCGGATCTGCAAGGAGGAGTCCTTCCACCAGCGCCAGGGCTTCGAGCTCCTCATGGCCCTCTCCAAGGGCACGGAGGCGCAGCACGCGATGGCGCAGGACGCCGTGAACCGCTGGTGGTGGCCCTCGCTGATGATGTTCGGCCCGCCGGACGACGAGTCGGCACACTCCGCGCAGTCCATGGCATGGCGGATCAAGCGGCACTCCAACGACGAGCTGCGCCAGCGCTTCGTGGACATCGCCGTTCCGCAGGCCGAGGCGCTGGGCCTGACCCTGCCCGACCCGGACCTGAAGTGGAACGAGGAGCGCGGGCACCACGACTTCGGTGCGATCGACTGGGCCGAGTTCTGGGACGTGCTCAAGGGCAACGGCCCGTGCAACGAAGAGCGGATCGGCCAGCGGCGCCGGGCGCACGAGGAAGGCGCCTGGGTCCGCGAGGCGGCCGCGGCGTACGCGGAGAAGCACACCGCCCGGACCCCACACACCGCTGTACAGAGCACGGCAACGAACGAGGAGGCAGGGGTATGACGCAGAACTGGCCACTGTGGGAGGTGTTCGTGCGCTCGCGCCGCGGCCTCTCGCACACGCACGCGGGCAGCCTGCACGCGCCCGACGCGGAGATGGCCCTGCGCAATGCCCGCGACCTCTACACGCGGCGCGGCGAGGGCATCTCGATCTGGGTGGTGCCCTCCACCGAGATCACCGCGTCCTCGCCGGACGAGCGGGACCCGTTCTTCGCCCCGTCGGCCGACAAGCCGTACCGGCACCCGACCTTCTACGAGATCCCCGAGGGGGTGCACCACCTGTGACCAGCACCGATGCCGTTCAGCCCGATATCGTCCGGTCGGCAGCCCTCGCGCTGGGGGACGACGCCCTGATCCTCTCCCACCGCCTCGGCGAGTGGGCGGGGCACGCCCCCGTCCTGGAGGAGGAGGTCGCCCTCGCGAACATCGCGCTCGACCTGCTCGGCCAGGCGCGCATCCTGCTGTCCCTGGCCGGGGACGAGGACGAGCTCGCCTTCCTGCGCGAGGAGCGGTCCTTCCGCAACCTCCAGCTGGTCGAGCAGCCCAACGGGGACTTCGCCCACACCATCGCGCGCCAGCTCTTCTTCTCCTTCCACCAGCACGAGCTGTACGCGGAACTGGCCGTCGGCGACGGCCCGTTCGCCCCGCTCGCGGCCAAGGCCGTCAAGGAGACCGCCTACCACCGCGACCACGCCGAGCAGTGGACCCTGCGGCTCGGCGACGGCACGCAGGAGAGCAAGGCCCGCATGCAGGCCGCCCTGGACGCGCTGTGGAAGTTCACCGGCGAGATGTTCCAGCCGGTGGACGGCATCGACGGCGTCGACTGGGCCGCCCTGGAAGGCCGCTGGCTGGCCGCCGTGGGCGGCGTACTGGAGCGGGCCGGGCTCGCGCTCCCCGAAGGCCCGCGCACCGGCGCCTGGGTGGCCGGCGCCGGCCGGCAGGGCCTGCACACCGAGTCGTTCGGCAGGCTGCTCGCCGAGATGCAGCACCTGCACCGCAGCCATCCGGGGGCGTCATGGTGACGGACACGCCCCGCGCCCCGGCCCCGACGGGCGGGCCCGAGGCCCCCGAGGCCATGACCCGCCTGGAGGCGGAGCTGGCCGAGCTCGCCGGCTCCGTGCCCGACCCCGAGCTGCCCGTACTCACCCTCGCCGAGCTCGGCGTCATGCGCGGCGTGCGGATGCACGAGGACGGGCACGTCGAGGTCACCCTCACCCCGACCTACACCGGCTGCCCCGCCATCGAGGCCATGTCCGCCGACATCGAGCGGGTCCTGACCGGCCACGGCATCCCGGACGTGCAGGTGCGCACCGTCCTGGCCCCGGCCTGGTCGACCGACGACATCAGCGCCGAGGGCCGGCGCAAGCTCGCCGAGTTCGGCATCGCCCCGCCGAGGCCGCACGCGGCCGGCGGGCCGGTCCCGGTCACCCTCTCGGTCCGCTGCCCGAACTGCGGATCGACCGACACCGAGCTGCTCAGCCGGTTCTCCTCCACCGCATGCAAGGCGCTGCGCCGCTGCACCGCCTGCCGTGAACCGTTCGACCACTTCAAGGAGCTGTAGATGGCCGCGTCCACGCCGTCGCCCACGTCGGGCTCCGGGCGCCCCGCGCGCCACGGCGCCTTCCACCCGCTGACGGTGGCGGCGGTCGACCGGCTCACCGACGACTCCGTGGCGCTGACCCTGCGCGTCCCCGAGGAGCTGCGCGGCGAGTACCTGCACGCCCCCGGCCAGCACCTCACGCTGCGCCGCAGCACCCCCGAGGGCGAAGAGATCCGCCGTACGTACTCGATCTGCTCCCCCGCCCCGGACCCCGCGGGCCCCGGCCCGGCGGCGCTGCGGGTGGGCGTGCGGCTGGTGGAGGGCGGCGAGTTCTCCACGTTCGCGCACAAGGAGATCGCCGCCGGGGACGTGCTGGACGTGATGGTCCCGGCCGGGCGGTTCGTCCTGGCGCCGGCCGCCGCGCCGGCCGCCGGGCACTACGCGGCGATCGTCGGCGGCAGCGGGATCACCCCGGTGCTGTCGATCGCCGCCTCGCTGCTGGCGGCGCGGCCCGACGCCCGGTTCTGCCTGGTCCGCAGCGACCGTACGGCGGCGTCGACGATGTTCCTGGACGAGGTCGCCGACCTCAAGGACCGTTTCCCGGACCGCTTCCAGCTGGTGACGGTCCTGTCCCGGGAGGAGCAGGAGGCCGGGCTGCCGTCCGGCCGCCTCGACGAGGAGCGGCTGAAGGCCCTGCTGCCCGCGCTGCTGCCGGTCGCGGACGTCACGGGCTGGTTCCTGTGCGGCCCGTACGGCCTGGTCGTGGGCGCGGAGCGGGCGCTGGGCACGCTCGGCGTCGTCCGGACCCGGATCCACGAGGAGATCTTCCACGTCGAGGACACGGCACCGCCGGCTCCGGCCGCGGCTCCTTCCCACGTACGGGTCACGGCCCGGCTCGACGGCCGCTCCGGGACCTGGCCGGTGCAGGACGGCGAGTCCCTGCTGGACGCCGTGCTGCGCAACCGCGCGGACGCCCCGTACGCCTGCAAGGGCGGGGTCTGCGGCACCTGCCGGGCGTTCCTGGTCACGGGCGAGGTCCGGATGGACCGGAACTTCGCGCTGGAGGCGGAGGAGACGGAGGCCGGTTTCGTGCTGGCCTGCCAGTCGCACGCGGTGACCGAGGAAGTGGAGATCGACTTCGACCGCTGAGGCGCCGTCCATTTCCTTCCCTGTGCATTTTCCACCGCGTGCTCTATCTTGACGCACCGTCAGGTCCGGACCGGGCCTGACCGGGATCCGGTGCGCGCGGGAGGACAGGCAGTGGACTTCACCTTCACCGAGGAGCAGCAGGCCGCCGTCGAGGCGGCGAAGGCCGTCTTCGCGGACGTCGCCCCGGACGGCGTGCCCAGCCCCGCGCTGACCCCGGGGGCCGTCGCCGAGGACTTCGACCGGCCGCTGTGGGCCAAGCTCGCCGCGTCGGACCTGCTGAGCCTGGTCCTCGCCGAGGAGCACGGCGGGGCAGGCCTCGACGCGATCGCCCTGTGCCTCGTGCTGCGCGAGGCGGCGAAGGTGCTGGCCCGGGTTCCGCTGCTGGAGCACTGCGCCACCGCCATGGCCGTCCAGGCCCACGGCAGCCCCGGACTGGCCGCCGCCCTGCTGCCCGACGCCGGGCGGGGCACGCTCGTCCTCACCTCCGCCGCCCACGGGCGCAGCGGCCACGATCCCGCGGAACTCGCCGTCACCGCCCGCCGCGAGGGCACGCAGTGGACCCTCGACGGGGTCCAGACGGCCGTCCCGTGGGCGCACGGCGCCGACTGGATCGCCGTACCGGCCCACACCGGCGAGGGCGAGGCCGTGCTCGCGCTCGTCCCGCGCGCCGCCGAGGGCCTCACCTTGGCCGAGCAGGTCTCCACCAGCGGGGAACGGCTCGCCGAACTCGCCCTGGACGGCGTACGGGTGCCCGCGACGCACCTGATCGACAACCCGGGGGCCTGGGAGCGGCTCCGCCAGCTCCTCGCCACCGGAACCTGCGCCCTGGCGCTCGGACTCGGCGAGGGCGTCCTCTCGATGACCAGCCAATACACCAGCAAGCGCGAGCAGTTCGGTTTCCCGGTGGCCACCTTCCAGGCCGTCGCCGTCCAGGCCGCCGACCGCTACATCGACCTGCGCGCCATGGAGGTCACCCTCTGGCAGGCCGCCTGGCGGCTCGACGCGGCGACCGGCGGAGCCGGCGGCCCGCTGCCGAGCGCCGGGGACGTCGCCGTCGCCAAGATCTGGGCCTCGGAGGGTGTACGCCGGGTCGTGCAGACGGCGCAGCACCTGCACGGCGGCTTCGGCGCCGACACCGACTACCCGCTGCACCGCTACCACGCGTGGGCCAAGCAGCTGGAGCTACAGCTGGGCCCGGCCGCCGCGCACGAGGAGGCGCTGGGCGACCTGCTGGCCGCCCACGCCCTCGCCTGACGGCCGACGCCCGGCGCGCTAGAGCACGAAGGCCGGGTTCCCGCTGTCGGTCACCATCGGGCGCCCGGCGCCGTCCCAGGCCTGCATGCCGCCGTCGATGTTCACGGCGTCCAGGCCCTGGCGCACCAGGTACTGGGTGACCTGCGCGGAGCGCCCGCCGACCCGGCACATCACGTGCACGCGGCGGCCGTCGTCGACGGCCTCCGTCAGCTCACCGAAGCGGGCCACGAAGTCGCTCATCGGGATGTGCAGGGCGCCTTCCACGTGTCCGGCAGCCCATTCGTCGTCCTCACGGACGTCGAGGACAAAGCCTTCGGAGGGCACCGCGGCGGCGTCCACCGAGGGAAGCGGTCCGAAGTTCATACGTCGCCTTCTCTCATCGCAGATCTGACTCCCAACCTATCCAAACTCCGCCAGCTCCGACTCCCGCTCGGAGACCTGGGCCAGCAACTGCTCCGCGATCTCCTCCAGCAGCCGGTCCGGATCCTCCGGCGCCATCCGCAGCATCGACCCGATCGCGCTGTCCTCCAGCTCCCGCGCCAGCACCGACAGCAGCTCCTTGCGCCGCGCCAGCCACTCCAGCCGGGCGTACAGCTCTTCGCTCTCGTTCAGCTGCCGCACGGCCTCCGGCACGGGACCCGCCGCCCACTCCTCGGCCAGCTCGCGCAGCACCTGCTCCTCGCCCCGCGCGTACGCCGCGTTGACCCGCACGATGAACGCATCGCGCCGCTCCCGCTCGGCCTCGTCCCGGGCGAGATCCGGGTGCGCCTGGCGGACGAGCTCGCGGAAGAGCCGGCGTACCTCCTCCGTCGGCCGCACCCGCTCCGGGGGCCGCACCGGGCGGTCGGTGAGCATCGCGGACGCGTCGTCGGAGATGCCCTCCGAGCCCATCCAGTCGTGGAACAGCTCGTCCACGCCCGGCATCGGCATCACCAGCGCGCGGGCCTCCCGGGCCCGTCGCAGATCCTCGGCATCGCCGCTGCGCGCCGCCTTCGCCTCGGCGATCAGCGCATCCAGCTCGTCGAGCCTCGAGTACATCGGGCCGAGCTTCTGGTGGTGCAGGCGGGAGAAGTTCTCCACCTCCACCCGGAAGGTCTCCACGGCGATCTCGAACTCGATCAGCGCCTGCTCGGCGGCCCGCACGGCCCGTTCAAGGCGCGCCTCGGGACGCTCGTCGCCGGTCTCTTCAGTCTGCTGCTCGCTCACCCGGCCACCCTAAGGCCGGTCGGGCCGGGTCGATGTTTCACGTGGAACATCGACCCGGGACCGTGACCCCGTGCCCGTGACCCGCTCAGACCCCGGCCTCCGCCGCGATCCGCCCGGACCGCACCGCCGCCAGCAGGTGCGCGTGGTCGGCCTCGCTCCGGTCGGCGTACGCCACCGCGAAGGTGGCCATCGCCTCGTCCAGCTCGTCGTTCTTGCCGCAGTACCCGGCCAGCAGCCGCGGATCGGCGCTGTGCGCGTGCGCGCGGGCCAGCAGGGCGCCGGTCATGCGGCCGTAGTCGTCGATCAGGTCGGCCGCCAGCGCCGCCGGGTCCACGCTGCCCTTGCGGTTGCGGAACTGCCGCACCTGGTACGGCCGCCCCTCCACCGTGGTCCAGCCCAGCAGGATGTCGGAGACCACCTGCATCCGCTTCTGCCCGGCCACCACCCGGCGGCCCTCGTGCTCCTCGACCGCGGACTCGAAGCCCAGCGCGGGCAGGTACGGCAGCAGCACGGACGGCCGCGCCTCCTTGACCTGGAGCACCAGCGGCTCACCCCGGTGGTCCAGCAGCAGCACCACGTACGAGCGGGTGCCGACGCTCCCGGTGCCGACCACCCGGAAGGCCACGTCGTGGATGGCGTAGCGGGCCAGCAGCGGCAGCCGGTCCCCCTGGAGGGTCTTCAGGTACGGACCCAGCGAGGCCGCCACGGCCGCCGCCTCGGCGTCGCCGACCCGGCGCAGCACCGGCAGGGCGTCAACGAAGCGTCGGTCAGCGGCTCCGCCGCGGGGCCGCCCGCCGTCGGGGCAGGCCTCGGTGGACTTGGCGGCGAACCGCGCCGAGGTGTTGTTGCGGGCCTTCTCCGAGACCCGCTCCAGTGTGCCCAGCAGGTCGCGGGCGTCGGTGTGGGAGACGAGCTCCTCGTCGGCGATGGCGTTCCAGGCGTCCAGCGCCGGCAGCTTGGCCAGCAGCCGCATGGTGCGGCGGTACGCGCCCACGGTGTCGTGCGCCGCGGCCCGGCAGGTGTCCTCGTCCGCGCCGGCCACCCGCCCGGCCAGGACCAGCGAGGTCGCCAGCCTCTTCAGGTCCCACTCCCACGGGCCGAACACGGTCTCGTCGAAGTCGTTCAGGTCGATGACGAGCCGGCCGCGCGCATCCCCGTACAGGCCGAAATTCGCCGCATGGGCATCGCCGCAGATCTGCGCACCGACCCCGGTCACCGGGCCGCCGGACAGGTCGTGCGCCATCAGCCCGGCCGATCCGCGCAGGAACGCGAAGGGGTTCGCGGCCATCCGGCCCACCCGGATCGGCGCCAGGTCGGGAACCCGCCCGACGTTGGACTGCTCGACCGCCTGCACCGCGTCCGGCCGCCCGGCCGGCGCCTCGAAGTGCGCGTGCGCCGAGCGCGGCACCCGCGTGCGCAGCGCCCTGCCGGCCTCCTTGGGCGAGCCCACCACGGCCCGCGGGGCGAACCCCCCGACCACGGGTATCCGCCCGCCGGGCGCACCGCCCGTCGTCCCGTCCGGCTCCGCAACCCGCTGCTCCGGTACCGCCACCATCCGCGCCGCCCCCGCCCGTACCCGTACTCGTCGGACCGTCCCGTCCGACATCATCAATTCGGCCCGACCGTATCTAGAGCCCGGCGTCCCTGGCCAGCAGGGCGGCCTGAACCCGGTTCTCGCAGCCCAGCTTCGCCAGGATGCGGCTCACGTACGTCTTCACCGTCGCCTCGCTCATGTGCAGCCGCCGGCCCGCGTCCGCGTTGGACAGCCCCTCGCCCAGCAGCGCCAGCACCCCGCGCTCGCGCTCGCTCAGCTCCGCCACCCGCCGCCGGGCCTCCTCGCCGCGCCCCGCGGCCCGCCCCGAGGCCAGCTGGTCGACCACGTGCCGGGTCGCCCCCGGCGAGAGGTACGCGTCCCCGGCCGCGGCCGCCCGCACCGCGCCGATCAGCTCGCCCGGCGCCGAATCCTTCAGCAGGAACCCCGCGCCGCCCGAGCCGAGGGCCCGCAGCACGTTCTCCTTCTCCCCGAAGGTGGTCAGGATCAGCGCCCGGACCTCCGGTGCCGCCCGCCCGAGCTCGCCGAGCGCGGTCAGGCCGTCCATCACCGGCATCTGGATGTCCAGCAGCATCACGTCCGGCGTGTGCGCACGGGCCAGGTCCACGGCCTCACGGCCGTTCGCCGCCTCCGCGACGACCTCGATGTCCGCAGCCGAGGTCAGGATCATCCTGATCCCGGCCCGGATCAGCGGCTCGTCGTCAGCGATCACCACTCTGATCACCTTGGCTGTCACCCGCGCTCCTACTGCTCGACCTCGTACGCCTGCTTGTCGACGAGCTTGCCGTCCTTGAAGCAGAACCGGAAAACGGTATCGGTGGACAGCCCCGAGCCGTCCGACGACAGCAGTGCCAGACACTGAGCGCCCTCCGGCCGCTCCGGTCCCTTCCGGTCCAGGCCGTCGGTGAGGAAGCTCTCGCCGTCGGGGAGCCGGCTGCGGACCGCCTCCTCTGGCTCACCCACCTGCACCCTGTCGTAGTCGTCCCGGCTGATCATCGCGCTGCCCGCCGTGCCCAGCAGCAGCACCACCCCGGCCCCGAGCACGATCACCAGCAGCACCACCGCCGCGAAGGCGATCCCGCAGCCCATCGCGATGCCCCCGGACCGGCTGCGGCTCCGTACGGCCAGCTCCCGGTCCACCGCCGCCCAGTCCATCGGCGGCGCACCCGCGAGCCCCAGAGCCTGCGCCTGTGCCTGCTGCCCGAAGTCGTCGGCGATGTCCTCCACGCCCGCCGGCTCCGTCCCGTACGGCAGCACCCCGGCCACCCGGAACCCGCCGCCGTCGGTCGTGCCCGCGTGCACCATCCCGCCGACCAGCCGGGCCCTTTCGCGCAGCCCCGTCAGCCCCTGCCCGCCCGACACCACCTCGCCCGTGCCCGGCCCTGCCGCGGGCCCGTTGGCGATCTCCACCACCAGCGAGTCGTCCTCGTACCGCAGTTCCACCGAGATCGGCGCCCCCGGAGCGTGCTTGTACGCGTTGGTCAGCGCCTCCTGCACGATCCGGTACGCCGCGTGGTCGCACGCCGCGACCAGCGGCCTCGGCCGCCCCGCCGAGGTCATCCGTACGTCGGTCCCCGCGCTCCGCGCCGCCTCCACGATCCCGGCGATCCCGGCCACCCCGCGCGCCGCGCGCTGGGCCTCCTCGACGGGCACCGGCGCCTCGACGCCGTCCCGCATGATCCCGACCACCTCGCGCAGCTCGTGCATCGCCGCGACCGAGGCCTGCCGCAGCACCCCCACGGTCTCGCGCTGGCGGTCGGTGAGCTGCGGATCCACCTCCAGGGCGCCGGTGTGCACGGAGATCAGCGCCAGCTGATGGCCCAGGCTGTCGTGCATGTCCTGGGCGATCCGCTGGCGCTCGCGCAGCCGGGCCTGCCCGGCGACCATCGCGCGCTCCCGCATCAGCTGCCCGTTGCGCTCCTGGAGCGCCTGCAGCAGGGTCCGGCGCTGCGACCAGTAGCGGCTGGCCAGACCCGGCATCACCGTCATCGCGAGGAACATCAGCGTGGAGAAGACCATCACCAGGAGGGGCCGCTTGTCGGACCACGCCTGAAACACTCCGAAGCCGACCGAGGCGAGGAAAGCCAGGGTGAACGCGATCAGCGCCCGCCCCACCCCGACGATCCTGCGCCCCGCCGACCAGCCCAGCAGGATCATGACCAGGAACGAGCCGGGCAGGAACGGGGACACCGCCGCCGCCACGACCAGGGTCGCCGCCGGCAGGCGGCGCCGCAGCAGCGTGAGCAGCACCACAGCCGCGGCGCTGCCGATCATCCGCTGCACGCTGCCGTTGTCGAGTTCCTCGACCCCCAGGCCGAGCAGCGCGATCAGCCCGGCGATCACCAGGTCGCCCGCCAGCATCCGCCGGGTCCACGGCTCGGGGCCCGTCAGCCAGTCCCAGCCCGCCCGCATCCTCGCCGTCGCATCCACGCGACCGACCCTAGACACCCGCACTCCCGCCCGGCCGCCCTCTTTCGTCGCGCCCTGCGTGACGAAAGTCGTAAGGCCGACACCGCGGCCGCTGCGGTCACGACCCCCAACTCCCGGCACACGGCCCGGAATCGGCCCGCCGGCGGTCCGCAAGGACGACCCGCTCGACATCAACACCCCACCAGGGCCCGGGAAAAGCGAAACGGCCGCCATCGCTTTCGCGATGACGACCGTTTCGTCGATGTGGGCGAGGGGGGATTTGAACCCCCACGTCCCGAAGGACACTGGCACCTGAAGCCAGCGCGTCTGCCGTTCCGCCACTCGCCCGAGCAGCTCCCCAGTGGATCTTCCCTTTTCGGTCCGTTCCCCTGGCGACGTCGAAACATTAGCACGTCGGACGGGGTGGATTCACATCGCTTTCCCCGCCCCCGTCGACCCGGCTCCGAATGCCCCTCCCGCACCGCACGTCCGGTGCGGGACACTGTTCCCCGAGCACCCCTACGATCGCTTGTGAGGACCAACACTCCTGCGCATGGGACCCAGGGGGAACCAGCCGAATCCGCCACGCGTGGATACGATCAGTAAGCAGTACAGGGCGACAACGACGGAGGAGGTGCCCCATGGGAGTCCTGAAGCGGTTCGAGCAGCGACTCGAAGGTCTGGTGAACGGCACCTTCGCCAAGGTGTTCAAGTCCGAGGTCCAGCCCGTCGAGATCGCCGGCGCGCTCCAGCGCGAGTGCGACAACAACGCGACGATCTGGAACCGCGAGCGGACCGTTGTCCCCAACGACTTCATCGTCGAGCTCAGCGTCGGCGACTACGAACGCCTGAGCCCCTACTCCGGGCAGCTCGGCGACGAGCTCGCGGGCCTCGTCCGCGACTACGCCAAGCAGCAGCGCTACAGCTTCATGGGCCCGATCAAGGTCCAGCTGGAGAAGGCCGACGACCTCGACACCGGGCTCTACCGGGTCCGCAGCCGTACGCTCGCCTCCAGCACCTCCCAGGCGCAGCCGTCGGCCCCCCCGAACCAGCAGGGCGGCTACGGCTACCCTCCGGTCGCCGCACCGCCGATGCCGGCAGGACCGCCCCCGGGCGGTCCTGGCGCGCGCCGGCCGGGCGCCGGCGGGCCGGCCCCCGTACCGACCGCGGGCGGCACCAGGCGCCACTGGATCGAGATCAACGGCACCCGCCACCAGATCTCGCGCCCCACGCTCGTACTCGGCCGAAGCACCGAAGCCGACGTGCGGATCGACGACCCCGGCGTCTCGCGCCGGCACTGTGAGATCCGGACCGGAACGCCCTCGACGATCCAGGATCTCGGGTCCACCAACGGCATCGTGGTGGACGGGCAGCACACCACCCGCGCTACGCTCCGCGACGGCTCGCGGATCGTCGTGGGCAGTACCACCATCATTTACCGGCAAGCCGAAGGGTGAAGCGGGGGCAATGTCAGAGCTGACCCTGACGGTCATGCGGTTGGGTTTCCTGGCCGTTCTGTGGCTGTTCGTCATCGTGGCCGTCCAGGTCATCCGCAGCGACCTCTTCGGTACGCGCGTCACGCAGCGCGGCTCGCGCCGCGGCAGCGCCGCGTCCGGAGCGCCGGCGCAGGCCGGAGGCCGGCAGACCGCCGCGCCGCCGCAGCAGCGCCAGCGCCGCGGAGCGCCTACCAAGCTCGTCGTCTCGGAGGGCACCCTCACGGGCACCACCGTTGCCCTGGCGGGCCAGACGATCACGCTCGGCCGGGCACATGACTCCACGATCGTGCTGGACGACGACTACGCCTCCAGCCGCCATGCCAGGATCTACCCCGACCGTGACGGCCAGTGGATCGTCGAGGATCTCGGGTCCACCAACGGCACGTATCTCGACCGGACCCGGCTGACCACCCCGACGCCCATTCCGCCGGGCGCCCCGATCCGCATCGGCAAGACCGTCATCGAGCTGCGGAAGTAGTACGAGAATGAGCGAGCGGAGCGAGCGAGCCGCGGCAGTCCGGCCCACCCAGGACACGGACCCGAGCGCGCTCCCGACCGGAGGGTGGGCAGTGTGGCTCGAGACCGGTTGTACCCGGAGGAAGCGTCGACTGGGCAGGTGCGCATGAGTCTGTCCCTGCGGTTCGCCGCCGGATCCCACAAGGGCATGATCCGCGAGGGCAACGAGGACTCCGGCTATGCCGGGCCCCGTCTCCTCGCCGTCGCCGACGGCATGGGCGGCCAGGCCGCCGGCGAGGTCGCGAGCTCCGAGGTGATCTCCTCGCTCGTGCAGCTCGACGACGACGTCCCGGGCTCCGACATCCTCACTTCGCTCGCCACTGCGGTGCAGCGCGCGAACGACCAGCTGCGCGTCATGGTCGAGGAGGACGCCCAGCTCGAGGGCATGGGCACCACCCTGACCGCGCTCCTGTGGACCGGCCAGCGCCTCGGACTCGTCCACGTCGGCGACTCCCGCGCCTACCTGCTCCGCGACGGCGTCCTCACGCAGATCACCCAGGACCACACCTGGGTACAGCGCCTCGTCGACGAGGGCCGCATCACCGAAGAGGAAGCCACCACCCACCCGCAGCGCTCGCTCCTCATGCGGGCGCTCGGCAGCGGTGACACCGTCGAGCCCGACCTCTCGATCCGCGAGGTCCGCACCGGCGACCGCTACCTCATCTGCTCCGACGGCCTGTCCGGCGTCGTCTCGCACCAGACGCTGGAAGAGACGCTCGCCGGCTACCACGGCCCCCACGAGACCGTGCAGGCCCTGATCCAGCTCGCCCTGCGCGGCGGCGGACCGGACAACATCACCTGCATCGTCGCGGACGTCCTCGACACCGACAGCGGCGACACCCTCGCCGCCCAGCTGAGCGACACCCCGGTCGTCGTCGGCGCGGTCGCCGAGAACCAGCACCAGCTCTTCGACGGCAACGCCATGCAGACCCCGGCGGGCCGCGCCTCCGGCCTGGGCCGCCAGGCCCCCCCGCCGGCCGGTGCCTTCGGGCCCCCCGGCAGCGGCGAGGCCCCCGGCTACGGATACCCCGACCAGAGCCAGGGCGGCGGCGCGTACGGCAGCTTCGGCGAACCCGATCCGTACGACGACGACTCCCGCTACGACGACACGTACGACCACCCCCGCCGGCGCCGCAGCAAAGGGCGCAAGTGGACAACCCGCACCCTGATCCTGCTGATCGTCGCGGGTGTCGTCGGAGGCGGCCTCTACGCCGCCCACCGCTGGACCCAGACCCAGTTCTACATCGGCGTCAAGGGCGAGCACGTCGCACTGTTCCGCGGCATCAGCCAGAACCTCGGCCCGCTGGAGCTCTCCAAGGTGGAGACCGACCGCGCCGACATCGAACTGAAGTACCTTCCGCCCTTCAAGCGCAAGCTGGTCGAGGCCACCATCACCGAGACCAGCCTCGACGGCGCCCGTCAGAAGATCGACGAACTCGGCGCCCAGGTCACCGCCTGCAAGAAGGACGAGGAGCGCCGCGCCGCGGAAGCGCAGAACCCACCAGCACCCGGCCCCAGCCTGACTCCCACGGAGCAGTCGCTGGTCGGCCTCTGCGGCAAGCAGTAGTAGACACCCGCGGGCACAGGGGGCCTGCCACACCATGAGCGTTGTCACCAACACGACCACCATCGGCGCCATCGAGCTGCCGAGCCGGCGGAACACCGAGCTCCTGCTGCTCGTTTTCGCCGTGGTCATCCCGATCTTCGCCTACGCCAACGTGGGCCTGGCGATCCACGGCAAGCTGCCTCCCGGCATGGTCGCGTACGGGGGCGGCCTCGCCGTCCTCGCCGGCATCGCGCACTTCGTGGTGCGCCGCTACGCGAAGTACGCGGACCCGCTGCTGCTGCCGATCGCGACACTGCTCAACGGGCTCGGCTGCGTCCTGATCTGGCGGCTCGACCAGTCCGAGCGGCTGCAGAACCTGGCCAAGCGCAGCTTCGGCCACTTCTCCGAGTCGGCCCCCCGCCAGATGATGTACACCGCGGTGGCCATCGCCCTGTTCGCCGGCGTACTGCTGCTGCTCAAGGACCACCGCACTCTGCAGCGCTTCACGTACATCTCCATGGCCGCCTCGCTGGTCCTGCTGATCCTGCCGGTCGTCCCGGGCCTCGGCGCCGACGTCTTCGGCGCGAAGATCTGGATCAGCGTCGGCGGCTTCTCCATCCAGCCCGGTGAGTTCGCGAAGATCGTCATCGCGATCTTCTTCGCCGGCTACCTGATGGTGAAGCGCGATGCGCTCGCCCTGGCCAGCCGCCGCTTCATGGGCCTCTACCTGCCGCGCGGCCGCGACCTCGGCCCCATCCTGATGATCTGGGCGATGAGCCTGCTCGTCCTCGTCTTCGAGAACGACCTCGGCACCTCCCTGCTCTTCTTCGGCATGTTCGTGATCATGCTGTACGTGGCCACCGAGCGCACCAGCTGGATCGTCATCGGCCTGGTCATGAGCGTGGCCGGCGCCGCCGTCGTCGGCGCGACCGCCAGCCACGTCAAGGTCCGTGTCACCGCCTGGCTCGACCCCTTCGCCTGCTACTCCAAGTCGGGCGCGTGCGAGCAGGTCGGCCAGTCGATCATGAGCTTCGGCTCCGGCGGGGTCCTCGGCACCGGCTGGGGCCAGGGCAACTCCGACCTCATCGGATTCGCCGCCAACTCCGACTTCATCTTCTCCACGGTCGGCGAGGAGCTCGGCCTCGCGGGCGTCATGGCCTTCCTCCTGCTCTACGGCCTGATCATCGAGCGCGGCGTGCGCACCGCCCTCGCCGCCCGCGACCCCTTCGGCAAGCTCTTCGCCATCGGCCTCTCCGGCGCCTTCGCCCTGCAGATCTTCGTGGTCGCCGGCGGCGTCATGGGCCTCATCCCCCTGACCGGCATGACCATGCCCTTCCTTGCATCCGGCGGTTCGTCCGTCCTCGCGAACTGGGCGCTCATCGGGATCCTCATCCGGATCAGCGACACCGCACGCCGCCCCGCCCCGGCCCCGGCGCCGTCCCCCGACTCCGAGATGACCCAGGTGGTCCGCCCGTCATGAACAAGCCCCTGCGCCGCATCTCGATCTTCTGCGGGCTGCTCGTCCTCGCCCTGCTGATCCGGACCAACTGGCTCCAGTACGTCCAGGCCGAAGAACTCAGCACCCGCAAGGAGAACCGCCGGGTCCAGATCGCCCAGTACGCCACCCAGCGCGGCAACATCATCGTCGCGGGCGGCAAGGCCATCACCGGGTCCGACACCACCGACGGCAGCGACTACAAGTACAAGCGGACCTACACCGACGGAGCGCTCTGGGCGCCGGTGACCGGGTACGCCTCCCAGGCCTTCGGCTCCACCCAGCTCGAGTCCCTCGAGGACAAGATCCTCACCGGCAACGACGACCGGCTGTTCTTCGACCGCACGATCGGCATGTTCACCGGCGAGAAGAAGGCCGGCGGCAACGTCGTCACCACGCTGATGCCGGAGGCCCAGCAGGCCGCCTTCGACCAGCTCGGCAAGAGGACGGGCGCCGTCGCCGCGATCGACCCGCGCACCGGCGCCATCCTGGCCCTGGTCAGCACCCCCTCGTACGACCCGTCCAGCTTCGCCGGCAACTCCAAGACCGACGAGAAGGCCTGGGTCGAGCTGAAGGACAGCGCGGAGAAGAAGCTCGTCAACCGCGCCCTGCGCGAGACCTACCCGCCCGGCTCGACCTTCAAGGTCGTCACCGCCGCGGCCGCGCTGGAGCACGGCGTCGTCACCGACATCAACGCGCCGACGGACACCCCCGAGCCGTTCCTGCTGCCGACGACCAAGACCCCGATGGTCAACCACGCCAAGGGCTGCGAGAAGGCGCCCCTCAACTTCGCGCTCCAGGTGTCCTGCAACTCGGTCTTCGCCAACGTCGCCGACAAGGTGACGAAGGACAAGATGCTGGAGACCGCGCAGAAGTTCGGCTTCAACAACGACAAGATCGACACCCCGGTCCGGGCGTTCGCCAGCGTCTACGACAAGAACATGGACCGGCCGAGCAACTCGCTCTCCGCGATCGGCCAGTACAACACCGCCGCCACCCCGCTCCAGATGGCGATGGTCGCCGCGGCCGTCGCCAACGACGGCAAGCTGATGAAGCCGTACATGGTCGACATGCTCACCGCCCCCAACCTCGACGTCATCGAGAAGCACGAACCGCAGGAGATGAGCCGCCCGCTCTCCCCCGCCAACGCGCAGAAGCTCCAGGCGATGATGGTCAACGTCGTCGAGAACGAGAACGGCACCGGCGGCAAGGCCAAGATCAAGGGCGTCACCGTCGGCGGCAAGACCGGCACCGCCCAGCACGGCGAGAAGAACGCCAAGCGCCCCTACGCCTGGTTCATCTCCTACGCCAAGACCGACAAGGGCTCCCCGGTCGCCGTCGCCGTCGTCATCGAGGACAGCGAGGCCGACCGCGAGGACATCAGCGGTGGCGGCCTCGCCGCCCCGGTCGCGAAGGCCGTCATGGAAGCCGTCCTGAAGAACCAGGGCTGACGGGGGAGCGCAAAGGCCGACAGGGGCGCAAGAGCCGAACTGGAGTGATCCACATCACTGTTCCCGCCCGGATCCGAGCGTACGGTACCGGTCCGGTATCAGCCTGTGGTCACGAACCGATCACCGACGATCGGCCGGTAGCCTTTGCGCGAACAGCACACCGCCGGACCACACACGGGTGCGGTCGGGACTGACGGAGAGGGCTGCAACGTTATGGAAGAGCCGCGTCGCCTCGGCGGCCGGTACGAGCTGAGCCACGTGCTCGGCCGCGGTGGCATGGCCGAGGTCTACCTCGCCCACGACACCCGGCTCGGCCGTACCGTCGCCGTCAAGACCTTGCGCGCCGATCTCGCCCGCGACCCGTCCTTCCAGGCCCGGTTCCGGCGCGAGGCCCAGTCGGCCGCGTCGCTGAACCACCCGGCGATCGTCGCCGTCTACGACACCGGCGAGGACTACGTCGACAACATCTCCATCCCGTACATCGTGATGGAGTACGTCGACGGTTCCACCCTGCGTGAGCTCCTGCACTCCGGCCGCAAGCTGCTGCCCGAGCGCACCCTGGAAATGACCATCGGCATCCTCCAGGCCCTCGAGTACTCGCACCGCGCCGGCATCGTCCACCGCGACATCAAGCCCGCCAACGTGATGCTCACCCGCACCGGCCAGGTCAAGGTCATGGACTTCGGCATCGCCCGTGCCATGGGCGACTCCGGCATGACCATGACGCAGACCGCGGCCGTCATCGGCACCGCCCAGTACCTCTCCCCGGAGCAGGCCAAGGGCGAGCAGGTCGACGCGCGCTCCGACCTCTACTCCGCGGGCTGCCTGCTGTACGAACTCCTCAGCGTCCGGCCGCCGTTCATCGGCGACTCCCCGGTCGCCGTCGCGTACCAGCACGTACGGGAGGAACCCCAGCCGCCGTCGAACTTCGACCCCGAGATCACGCCCGAGATGGACGCGATCGTGTTGAAGGCGCTGGTCAAGGACCCCGACTACCGCTACCAGTCCGCCGACGAGATGCGTGCCGACATCGAGGCCTGCCTCGAGGGCCAGCCCGTGGCCGCGGCCGCCGCCATGGGCGCCCCCGGGTACGGCTACCCCGACCAGGGCCACGGCTACGGACACCAGGGCTACGACCAGCCCACTACCGCCCTGCGCGCCGCCGACTCCGGCCAGACCTCCATGCTCCCGCCGATGCCCCCGGGCGAGGGCGGCTACGGCTACGGGGACCAGGGCCAGGGCGGCTACGACCAGGGCGGTCACGGCCGCCGCCAGCAGAAGAAGAGCAAGGCCTCGACGATCCTGCTGGTCACGGCCGGCATCCTCGTCCTGGTCGGCGCCATCCTCATCGGCCGCTCCCTCTTCAGCGGCGGCGCCGACAACCGGCCCAGCGTGCCCAAGCTCATCGGCGTGACCCTCGAGCAGGCGCAGAAGACCGGCGACAACGTCGGCCTCAAGGTCGAGAAGGAAGCCGACGAGGCCTGCGACAACCAGCCCAAGGGCAACATCTGTTCGCAGAACCCGGAGCCCGACACCAAGGTCGCCAAGGGCTCGACGGTCAAGGTCAAGGTCTCCTCGGGCCCCGGGGAGGTGGCCGTGCCCGACGTCCTCAACGTGAAGTTCGAGGACGCGGAGAAGGCGCTCAAGGACAAGGGCTTCGCCGTCGAGAAGAAGACCCAGGAGTCCGACCGGACCGCCGGCACCGTCCTGGACCAGACCCCGAAGAGCGGCGGCAAGGCCGCGAAGGGTTCGACCGTCACGCTGACCGTCGCCAAGGAGCAGTCGAAGTCCGAGATGCCGGACCTCCTCGGGAAGACCAGGGAGGCAGCGGTCAAGGCTCTGAACGACGCCAAGCTCAAGCTGGGCAGCGTGACGGAGGTCGACTCTCCCGGTGCCCCGCCGAAGACGATCGTCCAGCAGCAGTTCCAGGCGGGCGAACAGCTCGCCGTGGGCACGGCGGTCAACGTCCAGATCGCCAAGGCCGGACAGCAGACCCAGGTCCCGCAGCTGATCACCAAGACCGTCGCCCAGGCCAAGGCGGACCTCGCGAGCCGGGGTCTGACCCTCCAGGTCATCGCGGGTCCGACGGACGACAAGGCGATCGTCATGCAGACCGATCCGCCGGCGGGCACGCCCGTCGAGGCGGGCCGGGTCATCAACGTCCAGACGATGGCCGGCCAGCAGGACGGCGGCAACAACAACGGCGGGACGTTCTTCGGCGGCCTGACGGGCGGCCGGCGCTAGCCGACGGCCCGTTCCGCGCGGAGACGCACGAAAGCCCCTGTGAGCGGCCTCAGAGCCGCTCACAGGGGCTTTCCCGTGTCCACGTGAGGTCAGGCCCGGGTCAGCGCAGCTCCGCCGGGAGCGTGCGCTTCGCGTCCACCTTCTCCGTGCGCACCAGCTCGCCCCACACGATGTACCGGAACTTCGACGTGTACACCGGCGTGCAGGTCGTCAGGGTGATGAAACGGCCCGGAGCCGTCCGCCCCGACTCCTTCGGGACCGCCGAGATCGCGTCCACGTCGTACTTCGAGGTCTGGCGCAGCTCCGCGAAGACCTTGTACACGTACCAAGTGTCCCGCGTCTCGAAGACGACCGCGTCACCGTTCTTCACCTTGTCGATGTTGTGGAACTTCGCCCCGTGCCCGTCCCGGTGCGCCGCCAGCGAGAAGTTCCCCGACGGCTCCCACGGCAGGGCCGCCTTGACCGGGTCGGTGTAGTACCCGGCCACGCCGTCGTTGAGGACGTCCGGCGCCGTGCCCCGCTTGACCAGGACCTCGCCGTTCTTCATCGCCGGCACGTGCAGGAAGCCGATGCCGTCCATGGTGTCCAGCGCCCCCGGCGCCGCGGGCGCGTTCGCCCCCGGGGCGCTCTGCCACTGCCGGCGGACGTCGTCGCCGCGCGCCGAGGCCTGCCGGTCCGCGAGGACGTTCGTCCACCACAGCGAGTACGCGACGAACAGGCCCAGCACCAGGCCCACGGTGATCAGGAACTCGCCCAGCAGGCTCAGGAACCCGGCGAGCACACTGCGGCTCTGGTGGGGCGGCGGTGCGGCACGTGACACTGCTTGTTCGTCCTTACGGGCTGGTCAGCGCGGGCGGAGCACCCTGGCTGCGCGGGCGTTCACCGGTCATCCTGCCCCATACGATCATCCGGTAGGTGCTCGTGAACTCCGGGGTGCAGGTCGTCAGCGTGATGTACCGGCCCGGGGAGGTGAAACCCGACCCCTCCGGCACCGGTCTGATCACCGACACGTTCGTCGGCGGTGTCTGCGCCAGTGCCGAGGTGATCTCGTACGTGTAGTACGCGTCCCGCGTCTCGACCACGACCGGGTCGCCCGGCACCAGGCGGTTGATGTAGCGGAACGGTTCGCCATGGGTGTTGCGGTGGCCCGCCAGTGCGAAATTTCCCTGCTGGTCGGCCGGCATCGCCGTCTTCAGCGCGCCGTCCGCGTAGTGCCCGACCATCCCCTTGTCGAGCACCTTCGGCTTGCTGATCCCCTCCGCCACCGGCACCTTCACGTCCAGCTTCGGGATGTACAGGATCGCGAACCCCTGCCCCGGCTCGAACGCCGAGACGGGCGGCGCGGCGGCCCCGCCCGGGTCCCGCTCCCAGGTCTGGCGCAGCGAGCCCGCCGCCCCGTTCGCCGTACGCTCCGCCAGCACGTTCGTGTACCAGAGCTGGTAGGCGACGAACAGCAGCATCACCACGCCCAGCGTGATGAACAGCTCCCCGGCGAGCCGGCTCAGGGCGACCACCGGGCCGCCCGACACGGGCCGCCTGCGCCGCCGTCCGCCCCGCCTCCGCGAGCGCTTCGCGGCCTCCTGAGCTGCCCTGCGCCGCGCGGCCCGGCCCTGCGTGGGCGCGGACGGCGCGACCGCGGTCACGCGACGGCCTTGCCCACCACCGGGGCCAGCCCCACCGAGCGCTCGACGGCCCCCGCGTCCCCGCAGCGCACCAGCCAGTTCGCGAGCATCCGGTGGCCCCACTCGGTCAGCACCGACTCGGGGTGGAACTGCACGCCCTCGACGTCGCGCTCCCGGTGCCGCAGCCCCATGATGATCCCGTCCTCGGTGCGCGCGGTGACCTCCAGCACGTCCGGCAGGGTCCCCGGCTCGGCCGCGAGCGAGTGGTAGCGGGTCGCGGTGAACGGCGAAGGCAGCCCCTCGAAGACGCCGAGGCCCCCGTGCACCACCGGCGAGGTCTTCCCGTGCAGCAGCTCGGGCGCCCGGTCCACGACGCCGCCGTACGCCACGGCCATGGACTGCATGCCCAGGCACACGCCGAAGACCGGGACCCCGGTGTCGGCGCAGTGGCGGACCATGTCGATGCAGACGCCCGCCTGCTCCGGCGTTCCGGGCCCGGGCGACAGCAGCACGCCGTCGAAGCCGTCCTGCGCGTGGGCGAGCTCGACCTCGTCGTTGCGCAGCACCTCGCACTCGGCGCCGAGCTGGTACAGGTACTGGACCAGGTTGAAGACAAAGCTGTCGTAGTTGTCGACCACCAGAATGCGCGCGCTCACGGAGTGGCTCCCGATCCCTCGTCCACCGTTACGTCGTTGAACGGGAGGAGCGGCTCGGCCCACGGGAAGACGTACTGGAACAGCACGAAGACCACCGCGAAGACCAGTACGAGGGAGATCAGCGTGCGAATCCACGCGTTGCCCGGCAGATGCCGCCAGATCCAGCCGTACATGCCGTCTGTTTCCTTATCCGTCCACGAACAACCCACCGCACCGCGGGGGCGGTACGCAAACAGACTAAAGGCAGCGGCCCGGCCCGGTGGGTCAGCTCGGCAAACCCTCCGGGCGGCCCTGGGCGACCGTCCGGGTCTGGGTCAGCTCCGCCCACACGACCAGCCGGTGGCTGTGGCCCCATTCCGGATCGCAGGTCGTCAGCGTCAGGTACCGCCCGGGGCCCGTGAACGGCGACCTGCGCGGCACCGGGTCGACCACCCCGACGTCGGTGGGCAGCGTGCGCAGCGGCTCGCTGCGGACCGTGTACGTGTACCAGGCCGCCGCGTCCTTGAGGATCACGGCGTCGCCGGGGCGCAGCTCGGGGAAGTCCTTGAAGGGGTCGCCGTAGGTCCGCCGGTGGCCCGCCACCGAGAAGTTCCCGGTGCCGCCGAGGCGGGCCGTGCCCGCGTAGTGGCCGAGGCCCTTCTTCAGCAGTTCCGTACCGGTGCCCTCCAGGACCGGCTTGTTCCAGTCCGGGCCGAAGCGCGGGATGTACATCTCGGCGAAGGCCTGGCCCGGTGCGTATCCGGGCCCGTCCTGCGCGGGCCCGTCCTGCGCGGGCCGGGACGGCGCGGGCTGCGGGGCGGCCGGGCTCACGGCCGGGGCGGGTGCGGCGGCCGCGGGGGCGGCGGCCGAGGCCCAGCGGTCGCGCATCCGGGCCATTTCCCCGTCCATGGCCCGGTCGGCCTTGACCCCGGTCCACAGCAGGACGTACGCGACGAAGAGCACGATCAGCGTGCCCGCCGTCAGGCACACCTCGCTGAAGGTCCGCACCACCAGGCGCAGTACGACGTCACGGCGTACTGGTCGCGGAAGAGGCATCCAGCGGCTTCGCATAGTGGAGGTCCACTGTGCCGGAGTACCCGGGGAGTGTCAGCTCCTTGTGCTCGTCCACTTTCCAGCCGAGCCCGTACGCCGACACGTACAGCTGGTAGTTCTGCAGGGCCGGGGAGGACGCGAGCGCCTTGCGCAGCGCGGCCGGGTCGCCGACCGCCGTCACCTTGTACGGGGGCGAGTAGACCCGGCCCTGGAGGATCAGCGTGTTGCCCACGCAGCGCACCGCGCTGGTGGAGATCAGCCGCTGGTCCATGACCTGGATGCCCTGGGCGCCGCCCTGCCACAGGGCGTTCACCACGGCCTGGAGGTCCTGCTGGTGGATCACCAGGTCGTTGGGCTGCGGTTCGGGCACGTTGGGGATGCGGGCCGTGGCGTTCGGCGGGGCGTCGTTCAGGGTGACCGTGAGTCCCTTGCCGGACAGCGGCTCGGTGCCGGAGGCGACACGCAGGGCGGCCAGTTTGGCGTCCTCGGCCTTGGTGCTGCCGTCGTCACGCTCTGCGAGGGCGTCCACCCGGCTGCGGACGGCCGCGGTGCTCTGCTCGAGCAGCGCATTGTTCTGGCTGCGCTCGTGGATGAGGTCCGAGAGCTTGAGGAGCGAGGCGTCCGTCCGGATGTTCGTACCCTTGGAGGTGTTGAAGCTGGTGACGAAGATGAGGCCGGCCAGAGCGAAAACGGCGGCCGTCAGCAGCCGGACCGGTCTGGCCCGGCGACGGGGACCCGCGGAGGAGTCGTCGGAATTGCTCAACGTACCCTTCTCCTTCAACGCCACAGGTCCACTACGCTAACGGACGCCCGGGGCAGGCAAGGTCCCCAGCGCATCGACAGGAGAGCCCCTCGTGCCGAAGTCACGTATCCGCAAGAAGGACGACTACACGCCGCCGCCGGCGAAGCAGGCGCAGACCATCAGGCTGACCAACCGCAGCTGGGTCGCCCCGGTCATGCTGGCGTTCTTCCTGATCGGTCTCGCGTGGATCGTCGTCTTCTACGTGACCGAGACCCAGCTGCCGATCGAGGCACTGGGCAACTGGAACATCGTGGTCGGTTTCGGCTTCATCGCGGCGGGGTTCGGCGTCTCCACTCAGTGGAAGTAACCGGGCCCGGTCCGAGCGCCGGCAAGCACAGGCGCACCGGGTCCGACAAGCTCTCCCCATGAGTTATCCACAGCGTCATCCACACCTGAGGAAAAGACAGAAGATCTGTGGATAACCCTGTGGAGTGTTGACGCCGGTGTGATCAGGTGAGTTCGGCCGTACGGATCAGGACCACCGCCGCTGCCAGCAGGAATGCCGCTGCACAGGTCCCCCACTGGACGAGCGTGCGCTTCCTGCCGGCGGCCGGTCCCACCATGCCCAGACCGACCAGCAGGCCGGTCACCAGGCCGCCGATGTGGGCCTGCCAGGACACGGACAGGCTGCCGCCGAAGGGCACGAAGGTCAGCACCAGCATGAGCACGACCATGGTGATCACCGGCCGCATCTCGTAGCGCAGCCGGCGCACCAGCACGACGGTCGCGCCGAGCAGGCCGAAGATCGCGCCGGAGGCGCCGATGGTCGGGGTGTTCGGCGCCGTCAGCAGATAGACGAGGGCGCTTCCGCCCAGCCCCGACAGCAGGAACACGGCGAGGTAGCGGACCCGGCCCAGAGCCGCCTCCAGCGGGCCGCCGATCACCCACAGGGCCAGCATGTTGCCCCCGATGTGCCACCACTCCACGTGCAGGAACACCGAGGTCAGCAGCCGGTGGTACTGGCCCGTGGAGACGCCCTCGACGGGGCCGCCGAAGTACTCGACGTACCGCCCGAGCAGCTCCAGCTGGACGACGACCGCCGGAGCGAGCTGCCCCACCAGGAACAGCGCGAGGTTGATCCCGATGAGGATCTTGGTGACGAGGTGGGGATCGGCGGCCACCACCCCGCCCGCCACGGTGCGCGGCGCGTTCACGGCCGGGCCGTGGCCGGTGCCGGAGCCGTCACGGACGCATTCGGGGCACTGGAAGCCGACCGAGGCGCTGATCATGCACTCGGGGCAGATGGGCCGCTCGCAGCGCGTGCAGCGGATCCCCGTGTCGCGGTCCGGGTGGCGGTAGCAGCCCGGCAGACGGTCGGTGTCCATCGGTCCCCTCGATCAGCGGCGGGGCAGGGGGTGCACCCCGCCGGTCCGGTACACATCCAGTACGGACGGGCGGGGCGGAAAGGTTCCCGGGGCGCGGCCGCCGGGGCCGCTGCGGCAGCCGGGGCCGTGCGGTCAGCGCTTCTCGACGACGACGGACTGGATGATCACGTCGTCGAGGGGGCGCTCGGTGCGCGGGTTCGTCCGCAGGCCGGCAATGTCGTCGACGGTCTTCTGGCTGGCCTTGTCGGTGACCTCGCCGAAGATGGTGTGCTTGCGGGTCAGCCAGGCAGTGGGGGCGACGGTGATGAAGAACTGGGACCCGTTGGTGCCCGGGCCGGCGTTGGCCATGGCCAGCAGGTACGGCTTGGTGAAGGCCAGGTCCGGGTGGAACTCGTCGGCGAACTGGTAGCCCGGGCCGCCGGTGCCGTTGCCGAGCGGGTCGCCGCCCTGGATCATGAAACCGCTGATGACGCGGTGGAAGACGGTGCCGTCGTACAGCGGATCGGTGGTCTTCTGGCCGTCGGTGGGACGGGTCCATTCGCGGGCGCCCGTGGCCAGCTCCACGAAGTTCTTGACCGTCTTCGGGGCGAAGTTCGCCAGCAGCTCGATCTCGATGTCGCCGTGGTTGGTCTTCAGGGTGGCGTAGAGCTTCTCGGCCACGGATCTGCCTTCCATAGTCATCACTGTCGGTTCCAGATCCTCCCACGGAGGGCTGCACGGCACAGAAATCCTCCACCCGTATGCCCTGTCACGCATGCCGCTCGGCGGTATGGCAGGCATGATCCGACAAAGGGTGGAAAGGTGAACTGTGTCCGCCACCGAGGAGGAGGATCCCGTGACCCGCAAGGACAGCGTGCACCTGGCCGCCGAAAGCGCCAGGGACACGGTCAAGCACGCAGCGGAAGTGGTGGCGCCGTACGCAGCAACCGCCAGGGAAGCCGCCGTGCACTACGCGACCGAGGCGAACGAGCGGCTGGCACCGAAGGTGTCGTACGCGACCGCCGAGGCGGCACGGCAGGCCCGTACGGCGTACGACTGCCATCTGCATCCGCGGATGAAGGCGGCGCGCGCGCACGTGCCGCCGAACGTCGACCGGGCGGCGACCATGGCGGTGCACCACACGCGCCGGGCGGCGCGCCAGGCGGCCGACTACACGCAGCCGAGGTTCGAGAGCGCGCTGGCGGCGGCCCAGCCGGTGGCCGAAGAGGCCGCGTCGCGGTCGACGGCGGCCCTGGCGGCGCTGCGCGGCCAGGTGTCGGCCAAGGAAGTGCAGAAGCTGGTCAGGCGCAACGAGCGGCGGGCCTGCACCGGCCGGGCGTTGAAGTGGGTGGCGGTGGTCGGCGTCGTGGCCGGCGCCGCGTACATGGCGTGGCGGTGGTGGGACCAGCAGTCGAACCCGGACTGGCTCGTCGAGCCGCCGGCGGCCACGGAGCTGTCCCGGGACCGCGAACAGGCCAGCTTCGACGACGAGCTGGCGGCGAAGGAGCGCGAGAACGGCTCCGGCCCGGCGGACGAGAACCTGACGTAGACGGCAGGCGCCTGACGCAGACGGCAGGCGGGAGGGCCCGGATCCGGTGGATCCGGGCCCTCCCGCCGTTCCCGCCCTCCTGCCCGGCTAGCGCGGAAGGGTGAGCACCTGCCCCGGGCGGATCAGTTCGGGGTTGGAGCCGATGACACCCCTGTTCATGGCGTAGAGCTCGCGCCAGCGGGCCTCGTTGCCCAGCTCCCGGCGGGCGATCGAGGAGAGCGAGTCGCCCGCCCGCACGGTGTACATGAGCTGCGCGGCGGCCGGCGCGGGCCCCGCTGCCGGGGCCGCGGGGACCGCCTTGTGCGCGGCGGACGACGGGGTCGGGGTGTACGGCGAGTGGGGCGCCGCGGTGGGCTTCGGCGGAACCGGTGCGGCCTTCGGCGGAGCCGCGGCGGCCATCCGTTCGGCGGCGGCCTTGGTGGCCGAGACGGCGTCGCTGTACTTCGACGCGTAGTCGGCGGACGAGGCCGCCGCTGCCTTCTCGGCGGCCTCGTGTTTCTTCTTGTCGGACTTGAGGAAGTCGAAGAGTCCCATGTCTGTACGCCTCCGGCGGTGGTGTCGCCCCCTGGCTCGGTGCCTTCCCCCACTGTCGGACAGGAGCGGCCGCCCGGCCCTGTGACGGCGCCAACCGGGGGACACCGGGGGACACCGGGCCCGCCCGCCGGCGGGCCGCCCGGGCTGCTGCCGGGCTGTTACTGTCCCCGGATGCCCGAGCTCATCTTCCCCTCCCCCCGGCTGCACGCCTCCTGGCTCGCCGCCCGCGGGGAATGGGGTCCCGACGCCCACATGGACGGAGCCGGTCTCGGCTCCGACGACGACGTCGACAGCGCCGAGGGCTTCGCCGCCTGGACCGAGCGGCTGCGCGGGTACGGGGACCGCACGCTCCCCGTCGAGCAGGGCCGCGTCCACGCCACGTACTGGTGGATCGCCGAGGACGACACCTATCTGGGCGCCATCGACCTGCGCCACTACCTGAACGGGTTCCTCCTCGACGCCGGCGGCCACATCGGCTACGGCGTGCGGCCCTCCGCCCGCCGCCGCGGCCTGGCCGGCTGGGCCCTGCGCGCGGTCCTGCACGAGGCCCGGATCATGGGAATGGACCGGGTCCTGCTGACGTGCGACCCGGACAACGCGGGGTCCGTGCGCACGATCGAGCGCGGCGGCGGCGTCCTCGAGGACGTCCGCGAGACGCTCATCGGCCCCAAGCGCCGCTACTGGATCGACCTCTAGCAGCGGCCGCGCGCGGTCGGCCCCACCACGCACGAAGAGGCCCCCTGACCGGCGTTTCCGCTGGCCAGGGGGCCTCTGATGCTGTGGAGCTTAGGAGATTCGAACTCCTGACATCTGCCTTGCAAAGGCAGCGCTCTACCAACTGAGCTAAAGCCCCGAAACGGTGGACGCGACCCGCTCCCGCGAAGAAGTGGCCGTTCCGCAGAACAGAGTACCGGGTGTACCCCCGCATCTCGCAAAATGATAGGGACTCCCGCCCTGCGACCACTCTCCGTAAGATGCTCGCGAGGTTCGCACCAGCGAAGTAGGGGAGTAGTAAGAGTGGACGCTGTACAGCAAGAGGCCACGGCCAGAGCCCGGGAACTTCAGCGCAGTTGGTACGGGGAGCCGCTCGGCGCCCTCTTCCGCCGGCTCATAGATGACCTCGGCTTGAACCAGGCCCGCCTCGCTGCCGTCCTCGGCCTGTCCGCGCCCATGCTCTCCCAGCTGATGAGCGGCCAGCGGGCCAAGATCGGGAACCCGGCCGTCGTCCAGCGCGTGCAGGCGCTCCAGGACCTCGCGGGCCAGGTGGCGGACGGAAGCGTCAGCGCGGCCGAGGCCACCGACCGGATGGACGAGATCAAGAAGACCCAGGGAGGCTCCGTCCTCAGCAACAGCGGCCAGACCACGACCGGTTCCGGCGCGCCCACCGTCAAGCGCGTCGTCCGGGAGATCCAGTCGCTGCTGCGCTCGGTCTCCGCGGCCGGCGACATCATCGATGCGGCCGAGTCCCTCGCCCCCAGCCATCCGGAACTGGCAGAGTTCCTCCGGGTCTACGGCGCGGGCCGTACCGCGGACGCGGTCGCCCACTACGAGTCGCACCAGAACTGACACGACGGACGGGTACGGGGGACGGGCGCAGCGATGGGTGAGATCTTCGCCGGCCGGTACGAGCTGATCGATCCGATCGGCCGCGGCGGCGTGGGCGCCGTGTGGCGGGCCTGGGACCACCGGCGCCGCCGGTACGTCGCCGCCAAGGTCCTCCAGCAGAGCGACGCCCACACCCTGCTGCGGTTCGTACGGGAGCAGGCGCTGCGCATCGACCACCCGCACGTGCTGGCCCCGGCCAGCTGGGCGGCGGACGACGACAAGGTCCTGTTCACGATGGACCTCGTCGCCGGCGGTTCCCTCGGCCACGTGATCGGGGACTACGGGCCGCTGCCGCCCCGATTCGTGTGCACGCTGCTCGACCAGCTCCTGTCGGGGCTGGCCGCGGTGCACGCGGAGGGTGTCGTCCACCGCGACATCAAGCCGGCCAACATCCTGATGGAGGCCACGGGAACCGGGCGGCCGCACCTGCGGCTGTCCGACTTCGGCATCTCGATGCGCAAGGGCGAGCCCCGGCTCACCGAGACCAACTACGTGGTGGGCACGCCCGGTTATTTCGCCCCCGAACAACTGATGGGCTCCGAACCCGACTTCCCCGCGGACCTCTTCGCCGTCGGGCTGGTCGCCCTGTACCTCCTCCAGGGCCGCAAGCCCGATTCCCAGGCCCTGGTGGAGCACTTCCTCGCCCACGGCACCCCGGGCGCCCCCGAGGGCGTCCCCGCGCCGCTCTGGGACGTCGTCGCGAACCTCCTGCAGCCGGACCCCCAGAGCCGGTTCCGGACCGCCACAGGGGCCCGCAAGGCCCTTGCCGAGGCCGTGGAGCTGCTCCCGCCGCCCGCGCCGGACGAGGACCCGGTGGAGGTGTTCGACCAACTGGGCCCGCTCCCCGCCGGTTTCGGCCCCCAGGGTCCCCAGAGCACGGCTGCGGTGACCCCCGAGGCGCCCACGGCGGCCGCGGTGCCGGTGCAGCCGTCCGGTGTCCCGCCGACGGCGGCGACGACCGCGACGGCGCGGTCCGAGCCCACCCGTGCCGATCCCCGCGGCACGGTCGCGACGGCCCAGGCCTCCCCGTACGCCGCTTCCCCCGCCTCCCCGTACGCGGCCTCCCCGTACGCGGCCTCCCCGTACGCGGCCTCCCCGTACGCGGTCCCGGCCGACGGGACCGGCACCGGCAGCTTCCACCTCGCGCCGCCGGAGCCGTCGGCCGTCCCGCACCCGGCGGCCCCTGCCCCGCCGCCCGCCCGGCCCGGCGGCATCGCCCCGCCCCCGCCGAAGGTCACCGTCGGGATCCTGGTCGCCGCGCTGCTCTGCTTCGCCGTGGGCGTCTGGGCGCTGACCGGGGTCTGAGGGCCCCGGGGGCTGCTACGCGCTCCTGCCCCGCCGGGCCAGCAGGATCCACCCGCCGAGCACGAGCAGCAGCGCCGTCCCGGCGGCGAAGCCCGCGCCGGCCACCACCCGCATCACCGAGCGGTTGCCGGCCGCCTCCGTGGCCTCGGGGACGGTGAGCCCGTCCTTGGCGGCGGCCCGGTCGTCGGCGCCGACCCCGAACCCGGCGGCGGTCAGGCTCTCCTTGTACGCGGGCGCCTTGGCCGGGCCGCCGGTGACGTCCATGCGCAGGGTCAGCGGCACGGGGCTCGCGTCCTCGGTGAACTCGGCGACCTTCCCGCCCAGGGTCACGGCGATGTAGTACCAGCCGGCCACCCGGGCCCCGCCCGCCTCGCCGGTGTCCGAGAAGCGGTTCTCGTACGCCACCGGGGCCGTCTTCGGCAGGGTGACGCCGGCCTGCTTGCCGCTGTAGGAGATGTCCTTGTCCGTGACCAGGCTCCGGTACGGGCTGTAGAGCGAGACGCTGAGCCCGTTGGAGGCGGACCCGTACGACTTGGTCATCCTGGCGTCGGCCAGCTCGGCGCTCAGCCCCAACTGCTGCCCCCAGTCCAGCGGTGCCCGGTAGAAGCGGGTCTGCCCGGGCCGCAGGTCGTCACGCCAGACCCCGCTGTCCAGGGCGCGGGCGTCGTTGAAGCCGGTGCCGCCGGTCCGCGCCACCGGCTCGGTGCCGGGCAGCGTCGGCGAGGCCGAGGGCCAGACGCTGGGCGCGGTGGCGGGGGCGCTGCCCGTGGCGAGGCCGGGCTCGCGCTGGAGCAGGAGCTCCACCGGCCACGCGCTGCGGTCGGAGTCCTTGGCGGCGGTGCGGGTGACCTTGGCGAAATAGACCCCGGCGCCCTGGCATTCGGCGTCCTCCTCGAGTCGCCGTACGGCGGCCGCGCCGAGCGGGACCGGGTCGTAGCCGAAGCCGGCCTGGCCCGGGTTGTTCGGGCAGCGCGCGCCCTCCTTGGTCATGATCGCGACCTCGAGGCGGTCGCCGTATCCGACCTTGGCCCCGCGCGGGGGCTGGAGCACCGCGGAGAAGTACACGCTGGAGGCGTCGTCGAGGTTGAGCCGGTAGACGCGCTCGCCCGGGGCCACGGTGTCCGTGTAGACCTGCCCGGCCGCCACGAGCGGGGCGTCCGCGCTGGTGGCCCTGCCCTCGATCTTCTTGGCGCCCGGGGCGCCTTGGTACGCCGGCAGCGGCTGCGGGGGCGCCGTGGCGGCCTGCACCGCCCCCGGCAGGCCCACGGCCAGCCCCAGGGCCGCCGCCCCCACCAGCACCGTCTTCCGTACCCGAGCCATCACGCCCACCCCGATTTTGCTAGCGCAAGCCAAATCTTTGCATAACGTAACTTTTTGTCACAGAACAGCACAAAGCCCCGGCCGCAGCGGCAGCCGGGGCTTCATGAGATCAGCTTTCGGTCTCACACACCGGAACCGGAAGGCACGGAGTCAGTTGCCTCCGTCCACAGGTCCTGCTCGGCGCGGTCCGCCTGGATCTGGCGGTACACGAGGAGCCCGCCGATGGCGGCCAGTGCGACCAGGAGCAGCTTCTTCACCGCGCGACCTCGTCTTTCGTTGACGTTGGGGACTTCTGACGGCCAACAATACACACGCACCGATACCGTTCGGTGACCTGGGAAGGCCTCAACTGGCCCTACGACGAAGACCCCCAGGCCATGGGCCTGGGGGTCTTCGACACTGTGGGGCTAACAGGATTTGAACCTGTGGCCTCATCCTTATCAGGGATGCGCTCTAACCAACTGAGCTATAGCCCCATCCGCGCTGCGCGCTGACTCCTGAAGATTAGCGCACAGACACGGTCACGCCAAAATCCGTTCCCCGGGGGCGTCCCCGCAGGTCATTCGGCGGTCACTCGTCCTCGGCGAGCGTGAGCTCCACACCGCCGACGAAGCCCGCCGACAGGTTGTAGATGAACGCGCCCAGCGTCGCCAGAGCCGTCGCCAGCACCACGTCGATCACCGCGATGACCGACGTGAAGATCAGAACGCGCGGCAGCGACAGGAACGACTGGAGGTCGAAGCCGTTGCTCTCGTTCGACCCGGTCGCCTCGCTGATGGTTCCGCCGACGGTCGAGAAGACGCCCATGGCGTCCATGACCATCCACAGCACCACCGACGCCACGATCGTGCAGACGCCCAGCGCGATCGACAGCAGGAAGCTGACCTTCATCACCGACCACGGGTCGGCCTTGGCCACCCGCAGCCGCGCCTTGCGCGTCCTGGGCGTCGTACGGGCCCCCGTACGCGGCTTGCGCTGCGCCCCGGCGTCCCCGGCACCCCGCGGCGCACCCGGGCCCGCGGGCGCCGCGTAGGCCTGCGGCGGGTGGTACGGCTGCTCCGGCTGCTGGCCGGCCGCGGCCTTCTCCTGGTTCGGCTTGCGGGTGTCCGTCACGGTTCTCCCCCTGCCCTCGGCGGACGCGCCCTCACCGGGGGAGTCCGCGGCGGGGCCACGGGCACCGTCGTCCCCAGTCTTGGCCGGTCCGGCGCCCGTGGCTCCACTCACGACTTACTCCTCGTGCTCCCCGGCCGAGGGCTGCGTGCCCTCGGCGGCCTCGGCGGCCTGTCCTTCGGCTGCCTCGGTCTCCTCGACCTCGTCAGCATCCTGACCGGCCTCGGCGTTACGAGCGATACCGACCACGGCATCGCGCTTGCCCAGGTTGATCAGCTGGACGCCCATGGTGTCACGGCCGGTCTCCCTGACTTCGTTGACTCGCGTACGAATCACACCACCGCTGAGCGTGATGGCGAGAATCTCGTCCGATTCGTCCACCACGAGCGCCCCGACGAGCGACCCGCGGTCCTCCACGATCTTCGCGGCCTTGATACCCAGACCACCACGACCCTGGACGCGGTACTCGTCGACCGGCGTCCGCTTGGCGTAACCGCCGTCGGTCGCGGTGAAGACGAAAGTACCGGGCCGGACCACGCTCATGGAGAGCAGTTCGTCACCCTCGCGGAAACTCATGCCCTTCACACCCGAGGTCGCGCGGCCCATCGGGCGCAGCGCGTCGTCGGTCGCCGTGAAGCGGATCGACTGCGCCTTCTTGCTGATCAGCAGCAGGTCGTCCTCGGCGGACACCAGCTCGGCGCCGATCAGCTCGTCGGCAGTGCCGTCGGCGCCGTCGGCGCCGGTCTCCCGGAGGTTGATGGCGATCACGCCACCCGAACGGGGCGAGTCGTAGTCCTTGAGCGCCGTCTTCTTCACCAGGCCGCCCTTGGTGGCCAGGATCAGGTACGGAGCGGCCTCGTAGTCGCGGATCGCGAGGATCTGGGCGATCTTCTCGTCCGGCTGGAAGGCCAGCAGGTTCGCCACGTGCTGCCCGCGGGCGTCGCGGCCGGCGTCCGGCAGCTCGTACGCCTTGGAGCGGTAGACCCGGCCCTTGTTCGTGAAGAACAGCAGCCAGTGGTGCGTGGTGGACACGAAGAAGTGGTCGACCAGGTCGTCCTGCTTCAGCTTCGTGCCGCGCACGCCCTTGCCGCCGCGCTTCTGCGAGCGGTAGTCCTCGGTCTTGGTGCGCTTGACGTAGCCGCCGTGCGTGATCGTGACGACGATGTCCTCTTCGGCGATCAGGTCCTCCATGGACATGTCGCCGTCGAAGGGCACCAGCTTCGAGCGCCGGTCGTCGCCGTACTTCTCGACGATCGCCGCCAGCTCCTCGCTGACGATCGAGCGCTGCTTCTCCGGCGAGGCCAGGATCGCGTTGTACTCGTTGATCTTCGCCTGGAGCTCGTCGTGCTCGGCGACGATCTTCTGCCGCTCCAGGGCCGCCAGGCGCCGCAGCTGCATCTCGAGGATCGCGTTGGCCTGGATCTCGTCGATCTCCAGGAGGCCCATCAGGCCCTCGCGCGCGATCTCGACGGTGTTGCTGCGCCGGATGAGCGCGATGACCTCGTCGATCGCGTCCAGCGCCTTGAGCAGGCCGCGCAGGATGTGCGCCCGCTCCTCCGCCTTGCGCAGACGGAACTTCGTCCGCCGGACGATGACCTCGATCTGGTGCGTGACCCAGTGGCGGATGAACGCGTCGACCGACAGCGTGCGCGGCACACCGTCCACCAGCGCCAGCATGTTCGCGCCGAAGTTCGTCTGGAGGTCGGTGTGCTTGTACAGGTTGTTCAGCACGACCTTGGCGACCGCGTCGCGCTTGAGCACGATCACCAGACGCTGGCCCGTCCGCGACGAGGTCTCGTCACGCACGTCGGCGATGCCGCCGATCTTGCCGTCCTTGACCAGGTCGGCAATCTTCTGCGCCAGGTTGTCCGGGTTGGTCTGGTACGGAAGCTCCGTGACCACCAGGCACTGGCGGTTCTGGATCTCCTCGACCTCGACCACCGCGCGCATCGTGATGGAGCCGCGCCCGGTCCGGTACGCCTCCTCGATGCCCTTGCGGCCCACGACCAGGGCGCCCGACGGGAAGTCAGGTCCCTTGATGCGCTCCAGGAGCGCGTCGAGCAGCTCCTCGTGCGAGGCCTCCGGGTGCTCCAGCGCCCACTGGGCGCCGGCCGCGACCTCGCGCAGGTTGTGCGGCGGGATGTTGGTGGCCATACCGACGGCGATACCGGCGGAGCCGTTCACCAGCAGGTTCGGGAAGCGGGCCGGCAGGACCGTCGGCTCCTGGTTGCGGCCGTCGTAGTTGTCCGTGAAGTCGACGGTCTCCTCGTCGATGTCCCGGAGCATCTCCATGGCCAGCGGCATCAGCTTGCACTCGGTGTAGCGCATCGCGGCCGCCGGGTCGTTGCCCGGGGAGCCGAAGTTGCCGTTGCTGTCCACCAGCGGCATGCGCATCGACCACGGCTGGGCCAGGCGGACCAGGGCGTCGTAGATGGAGCTGTCACCGTGCGGGTGGTACGTACCCATGACGTCACCGACGACGCGGGCGCACTTGTAGAAGCCCTTCTCGGGCCGGTAGCCGCCGTCGTACATCGCGTACAGCACACGACGGTGGACCGGCTTGAGGCCGTCCCGTACGTCGGGCAGCGCGCGGGAGACGATGACGGACATCGCGTAGTCGAGGTAGGAGCGCTGCATCTCCGTCTCGAGCCCGACGGGCTCGATACGCAGCACGGGCTGCTCCTCCGCAGTGTTCTCTGCGTTCTTTGCGGGTTGGGTGGTCTCGTCGGCCATTGCTGGTCAGAAGTCCTTTCAGGCGGTCAGCGGAGGCCGACTCAGATGTCGAGGAACCGAACGTCCTTGGCGTTGCGCTGGATGAAGGAGCGCCGCGCCTCGACGTCCTCACCCATCAGCACCGAGAACAGGTCGTCGGCCTGGGCCGCGTCGTCCAGGGTGACCTGGCCGAGCACGCGGTGGTCGACGTCCATGGTGGTGACGCGCAGCTCCTCGGCGTTCATCTCGCCCAGACCCTTGAAGCGCTGGATCGAGTCTTCCCGGATCCGCTTGCCGTTCTGCTTGCCCAGTTCGACGAGGGCGTCGCGCTCGCGGTCCGAGTACGCGTACTCGAAGTCGTCCCGGCCCCACTTGATCTTGTAGAGCGGCGGGCGCGACAGGTACACGTGACCGGCTTCGACCAGCGGCCGCATGAAGCGGAACAGGAAGGTCAGCAGCAGGGTGTTGATGTGCTGGCCGTCGACGTCGGCGTCCGCCATCAAGATGATCTTGTGATAGCGGAGCTTCTCGATGTCGAAGTCCTCGTGCACACCGGTACCGAAGGCGCTGATCAGCGCCTGGACCTCGGTGTTCTGGAGGATCTTGTCGATACGGGCCTTCTCGACGTTCAGGATCTTGCCGCGGATCGGCAGGATGGCCTGGTACATCGGGTTGCGGCCGGACTTCGCGCTGCCACCGGCCGAGTCACCCTCGACGATGAAGATCTCGCACTTGGTCGGGTCGTTCGACTGGCAGTCGGACAGCTTGCCCGGCAGCGAGGCGCTCTCCAGCAGGCCCTTGCGGCGGGTGAGGTCGCGGGCCTTGCGGGCCGCGACGCGCGCCGTGGCCGCCTGGATCGACTTGCGGATGATGTCCGCGGCCTCGACCGGGTTGCGGTCGAACCAGTCGTTGAGGTGCTCGTGCACGACCTTCTGCACGAAGGTCTTGGCCTCCGTGTTGCCGAGCTTGGTCTTCGTCTGGCCCTCGAACTGCGGCTCGCCCAGCTTGACCGAGATGATCGCCGTCAGACCCTCGCGGATGTCCTCGCCGGCGAGGTTGTCGTCCTTCTCGCGGAGCAGCTTCTTGTCGCGCGCGTAACGGTTCACCAGACCCGTGAGCGCCGCGCGGAAGCCCTCCTCGTGGGTACCGCCCTCGTGGGTGTGGATCGTGTTCGCGAAGGAGTACACGCCCTCCGTGTACTGCGAGTTCCACTGCATCGCGATCTCGACCGAGAGCAAGCGCTCCTTGTCCTCGGCCTCGACGTCGATGACGGTCGGGTGGATGAGCTCGCCCTTGCGCGAGTTCAGGTACGTCACGAAGTCGACGATGCCGCCCTCGTAGTAGTACTTGACCGTGCGCGCGGTGGGCTCCGCCACGTCCGCGTCGGGGTCGTCCGCGCCGACGGTCGCCTTGGCCGACTCGCGCTCGTCGGTCAGCGTCAGGGTCAGGCCCTTGTTCAGGAAGGCCATCTCCTGGAAGCGCCGCGACAGCGTCTCGAAGGAGTAGTCGGTCGTCTCGAAGATGTCCGGGTCGGCCCAGAACGTCACCGACGTGCCGTGCTCGTCGGTCTCCTCGTTCTTCGCCAGCGCCGCCGTCGGGACACCGAGCTTGTAGTCCTGGGTCCAGCGGTAGCCGTCGGTCTTGACCTCGACCGCTACCTTCGTCGACAGGGCGTTCACGACGGACACACCCACGCCGTGCAGACCACCGGAGACGGCGTAGCCGCCGCCGCCGAACTTGCCGCCCGCGTGCAGGACCGTCAGCACGACCTCCACCGCAGGCTTGCCCTCGGACGGCACGATGCCGACCGGGATGCCACGGCCGTTGTCGACCACCCTGACGCCGCCGTCGGCGAGGATGGTGACGTCGATCGTGTCCGCGTGCCCGGCCATGGCCTCGTCGACCGAGTTGTCGACGACCTCCTGGACGAGGTGGTGCAGCCCGCGCTCACCGGTCGAGCCGATGTACATGCCTGGCCGCTTGCGGACCGCGTCCAGGCCCTCGAGGACCTGGATCGCGCTGGCGTCGTACGAGGCGGTTACCTCGCCGTTCTCGCCGGCTGTGGACTGGTTGTCGTTGGGGTTGCCGGAATCGGCCACGAAGCGCCCTTTCTGGCACAGCACAGGCCGTACTCCGGGCCAGCAGGCATGCAAGCAGGAGCGGCTGCGTCGATCTGCGTTGTCAGCGTGTATCAGCTAGATCCCGCAAGCGGGCGGGATTCGCTTCAGTCTACCGGTACCACGGACATGAATGGGGGTTTGCCGGTACCTGAGTCCGCATGTGCCGCCCTGAACCTCCTCTCTCCGACTCCCCATATCCGGGAAGGGGCTCAAAGAGGCTCACACGGGCATCCAGCGCTTCGGCCTGTCAACCTCCCGCTACCGTGAGGGACGCCACCCGCAACGGCGGGCGCGCGGGGTGTGCGAAAGAGGCACACCGACCGGTATGCCGGGCTGTGGGCCTGCCCTCCCGCGGACCGCGGCGGGCGCTGCCGCACGGCTATCCGTACGTGTCCCCCGGGCCCGTACTGCCCGGCGCGCGCAGCGGTCCGTACCGCTTCGGGCGTCCGCCCGGGCCCTGGACCTTGATCATCCGGACGGTGCCCTGCCCCAGGTCCGCGTTCAGCCGCGCCACCAGCTGCGGAGCCAGCAGCTTCAGCTGCGCAGCCCATGCCGAGGAATCGCACCGCACGACCAGTTCACGGTCCTCGTACCGTTCCGGTTCACAGTGCGCCGCGATCTCCGGCCCGACGATCTCCGGCCAGCGCTCCATCACGCCCGCGACCGCCATCGGCATCTCCCAGCCGTGCTCCGTGCGCAGCCGGTCCAGCGCCGCCATCAACGGCATCGGGTCGCGGCCGTCCGCGCGCGCACCCGAGCGCAGTCCCGGCTGCCGGCTCCCCTTCTTCCCGCCGGCCGCATTGCCCCGGGCCCGCGCCTGCTCCCGGGCCGCCGCCAGTGCCTGCCGTGCGAGGTCCACGCCCGAGGGCTCCGGGACCTTGCGCGGTTCCTTCTTCTCGTCGCTCACAGCCGGGTCACCTCACCGCCGGACACCCCGAACCGGGTCCCCGCCAGGACACCCGGAACGTCGTCGTCCACCGCCGCCGTCACCAGCACCTGCTCGCCCGGGGCCACCAGCTCCGCCAGCCGTTCCCGGCGCCGTGCGTCCAGCTCCGCGAAGACGTCGTCCAGGATCAGCACCGGCTCGGCGCCCTCCGAGCGCAGCAGCTCGTACGAGGCCAGCCGCAGCGCCAGCGCGTACGACCAGGACTCGCCGTGGCTCGCGTACCCCTTGGCCGGGAGGTCGCCGAGGCGCAGCAGCACGTCGTCGCGGTGCGGGCCCACCAGGGTCACGCCGCGCTCGATCTCCTGCTTGCGCACCTCGGCCAGGGCCGCCATCAACACCTCGTACAGCGCTTCGCGCGTGCGCGCCGTACCGCTGTCCACCGTTTCGCCGGGCTCGCCGGCGGCCGAGGACTTGTACGCGAGGCCCAGCGGGCCGCCGCCGGGCGCGAGCTGCTCGTACGCCTTGTCCGCCAGCGGCAGCAGCGTCGCGATCAGGTCGAGGCGCTGCGCCAGCAGCTCCGCGCCCGCGCGCGCGAGGTGCTGGTCCCATACGTCGAGGGTGGAGAGGTCCATGGAGCGGCCGCCGTGCCGGCGGGCCATCGCCGCCGACTTCAGCAGGGTGTTCCGCTGCTTGAGGACCCGCTCGTAGTCCGACCGGACCGCCGCCATCCGCGGCGAGCGGGCCGTGACGAGCTCGTCGAGGAACCGCCGGCGCTCCCCGGGGTCCCCCTTCACCAGGGCCAGGTCCTCCGGCGCGAACAGCACCGTCCGTACGATCCCCAGTACGTCCCGGGGCCTGACCTGCGAGGACCGGTTGATCCGGGCGCGGTTGGCGCGCCCCGGGTTCAGCTCCAGCTCGACCAGCTGCTGGCGCGCGCCGTGGGTGACGGCCGCGCGGATGACGGCGCGGTCCGCGCCCATCCGTACCAGCGGGGCGTCCGAGGAGACGCGGTGGCTGCCGAGCGTGGCCAGGTAGCCGATGGCCTCGACCAGGTTCGTCTTGCCCTGGCCGTTGGGGCCCACGAAGGCCGTGACGCCCGGGTCGAGGGGAACCTCGGCCCGGGCGTACGAGCGGAAGTCGGCCAGTGAGAGATGCGAAACATGCATGCGACGCCGACCTCCCCCGGCTTCCTGCTGCTCTGCTCTGTGCTGCTGTGGTGCCCTGCCTCTTCGGCGGGCGGGCGGCTAGACCTTCTCGACCGCGTGGCCGCCGAACTGGTTGCGCAGCGCGGCGATCATCTTCATCTGCGGGGAATCGTCCTGACGGGACGCGAACCGCGCGAAGAGCGAGGCGGTGATCGCGGGCAGCGGCACGGCGTTGTCGATCGCCGCCTCCACCGTCCACCGGCCCTCGCCCGAGTCCTGCGCGAAGCCGCGCAGCTGCTCCAGGTGCTCGTCCTCGTCCAGCGCGTTCACGGCGAGGTCGAGCAGCCAGGAACGGATGACCGTTCCTTCCTGCCAGGACCGGAAGACCTCGCGGACGTCGGTGACCGAGTCCACCTTCTCGAGCAGCTCCCAGCCCTCGGCGTAGGCCTGCATCATGGCGTACTCGATGCCGTTGTGGACCATCTTCGCGAAGTGGCCCGCGCCGACCTTGCCGGCGTGCACGGCGCCGAACTCACCTTCGGGCTTGAGGGCGTCGAAGACCGGCTGGACCCGTGCCACGTGGTCCTTCGCGCCGCCGTACATGAGCGCGTAGCCGTTCTCGAGGCCCCACACGCCGCCGGAGACACCGCAGTCGACGAAGCCGATGCCCTTGGCCGCCAGCTCCGCGGCGTGCTTCTCGTCGTCGGTCCAGCGGGAGTTGCCGCCGTCGACCACGATGTCGCCGATCGAGAGCAGCTCCGAGAGCTCGTCGACGGTGGACTGCGTCGCCGCACCCGCCGGGACCATCACCCACACGACGCGGGGGGCCTGCAGGCTGTCCACAAGTTCCCGCAGGCTGTGGACATCGGCGAGGTCCGGGTTGCGGTCGTATCCGATGACGGTGTGGCCTGCGCGGCGGATGCGCTCGCGCATGTTGCCGCCCATCTTGCCGAGACCGACGAGACCAAGCTCCATCAGGTGGTTCCTTAAGCGTTGTGGCCGTCTGTGCCGGGTTCCCCCGGAATCCCCGGGCATACCCAGGCTCCGAGCCTACGCCGGGCGGTGCCGCGCGGCGCCACGGGCGCTCCAGGGGGCGGCCCGTACGCGAGCCCGTACGAGGCGCTGAGAGCCCGTACAAGGCGTTGCACGGCCGGGGGCCCGGGCCCCCGGCCGTGCGGCGGGGCGAACGACGTCGGGCCCGGCCCCGCAGCCTGCGAGACCGGGCCCGACACAGGCGTGCGTCAGCCGGACAGGCGCACCGGCATGATCAGGTACTTGTACGCCTCGTCGGCCTCGGCGTCGACCGCCGGGCGGCCGCTGAGCAGCGCCGGCTTCGTGGACGTGGTGAAGCTCAGCTGCGCGGCCGGGGAGTCGATCGCGCTCAGGCCGTCCAGCAGGAAGGTCGGGTTGAAGGCGATCGAGATGTCGTCGCCCTCGAGCTTGGCGTCCACACGTTCCACAGCCTGTGCATCGTCGGAGGAGCCGGCCTCCAGGATCAGCACGCCCTGCTCGAAGCTGAGGCGGACCGGGGTGTTGCGCTCGGCGACCAGGGCCACGCGCTTGACGGCCTCGACGAACGGGGCGGTCTCGATCACGGCGATGGAGTTGAACTCCGTCGGGAACAGCGTGCGGTACTTCGGCAGGTCGCCTTCGAGGAGGCGGGTGGTGGTGCGGCGGCCGGCGCCCTCGAAGCCGATGAGGCCCTCGCCCGCGCCGGAGCCCGAGAGCGCCAGGGTGACGGTGTCACCGCTGGTCAGGGACTTGGCGGTGTCGAGGAGCGTCTTGGCGGGCACCAGGGCCACGGCGGAGGCGTCCGGGTTCTCCGGCTTCCACAGGAACTCGCGGACCGCGAAGCGGTAGCGGTCGGTGGAGGCCAGGGTGACGCGGTCGCCCTCGATCTCGATGCGGACACCGGTCAGCACGGGCAGCGTGTCGTCGCGGCCGGCGGCGATGGCGACCTGGGCGGCGGCGGAGGCGAAGACCTCACCGGGCACGGTGCCGGTCGCGGTCGGCATCTGCGGCAGCGCCGGGTATTCCTCCACAGGCAGGGTGTGGAGTGTGAATCGCGAGGAGCCGCAGACCACGGTCGCCCGTACACCGTCTGTGGAAATCTCCACCGGGCGGTTGGGGAGGGCGCGGCAGATGTCGGCGAGAAGCCGGCCGGAGACGAGGACGGTGCCGTCCTCCTCGACGTCCGCCTCGACGGAGACGCGGGCCGAGACCTCGTAGTCGAAGCCGGAGAGGGACAGGGTGCCCTCCTCGGCCTTCAGCAGCAGGCCCGCGAGAACGGGCACCGGCGGCCGGGCCGGGAGGCTACGGGCAGCCCAAGCCACCGCCTCCGCGAGTACGTCGCGCTCCACCCGGATCTTCACCGGAACCGCCTCCTGCTGTTGCTCGCTCGTCTGCCGGCCTTCGTCGTCGGCTCGATGCCTCGATGCCCTCGGTGGCTCGGAGCCTCGTTGCCGGGGACCAGTCTGACGTACGGCGCCGACAGTCGGTGCTGCCGGAGGTCAAGTCGGGAGCGAGGCGTCGGGGAGGCGTCCCCACCGAGTTGTGCACAGGACCCGCTTGAAAACCGAAACCGGCCTAACTCTCTATGGGGGTAGTAGTAGGGCCTGTGGAAACGGTGGATAAGCCCGTTCTCGCAGGTCAACCCCCGTTTTTTATCCACCGACCCTGTGGGTGACACCGGTGGACAACACGGTGTCTCTGTGGAGAACGAAAAGTTCTGCACAGGCCATCCCCAGGTGACCCCGACTACTCCACAGGTGTGTCCCCAGCTTTCCCCCGGTACTCCACAGCCCAAACGTCGACTTCGGTGTGACCGCTTTCACTCAGGGCGGTGACGGGGGGTGCAATGTTGCCGAACAGTGGACAACGGTGTGGGTAACTCGTCGGATCCTGTGCACAGGGTCCGGCAACCTGTGGGTCGGCGGTGGACAGAGGCGTGGATGAGCCTGTGGATGAAATTTCTGTCCACAGGCTGTGGATGACGCTTGCGCACAATTCCACAGGCAGCTGACCAGGCTTGATGGGGCCTCATGCTGCACCCCTGTGGACAGATTGTGGGTGACGGGAGCCGTCCCCAGCCTGTGGACGGAAGAAAGTCCGGGAATCTGTGGATGAGTTGCTCCACAGGGGGCGTATTCGAACAGGTCAGGGGCGCGCGGACGAAGAAGGGCGCCCCCGAAGTACCCCGGGAGCGCCCTCTGGAAGCGTTTGAAGAGGCTCAGCTCAGCCGTTCTTGATGCGGTTGGTGAGCTCCGTGACCTGGTTGTAGATGGAGCGCCGCTCCGCCATCAGCGCGCGGATCTTGCGGTCCGCGTGCATGACGGTGGTGTGGTCGCGGCCGCCGAACTGCGCCCCGATCTTGGGCAGGGACAGGTCCGTGAGCTCCCGGCACAGGTACATGGCGATCTGCCGGGCGGTGACCAGGACGCGGCTGCGCGAGGAGCCGCACAGGTCGTCCACGGTGAGGCCGAAGTAGTCGGCGGTGGCCGCCATGATGTCCGACGCGGTGATCTCGGGCGCGGAGTCCTCGCCGCCGGGGATCAGGTTCTTGAGGACGTCCTCGGTCAGGCCCAGGTCGACCGGCTGCCGGTTCAGGCTCGCGAAAGCCGTGACCCGGATCAGCGCCCCCTCCAGCTCGCGGATGTTGCGCGAGATGCGGGAGGCGATGAACTCCAGTACCTCCGGCGGGGCGTTGAGCTGCTCCTGGACGGCCTTCTTGCGCAGGATCGCGATACGGGTCTCCAGCTCGGGCGGCTGGACGTCGGTGATCAGGCCCCACTCGAAGCGGTTGCGGAGCCGGTCCTCGAGGGTGACGAGCTGCTTGGGCGGCCGGTCGGAGGACAGCACGATCTGCTTGTTGGCGTTGTGGAGCGTGTTGAAGGTGTGGAAGAACTCCTCCTGCGTCGACTCCTTGCTCGCGAGGAACTGGATGTCGTCGACGAGCAGGATGTCCATCTCGCGGTAGCGCTTGCGGAACGCGTCGCCCTTGCCGTCGCGGATCGAGTTGATGAACTCGTTGGTGAACTCCTCGGAGCTGACGTACCGCACCCGGGTGCCGGGGTAGAGGCTCCGCGCGTAGTGCCCGATGGCGTGCAGCAGATGCGTTTTGCCAAGACCTGATTCCCCGTAGATGAAGAGGGGGTTGTAGGCCTTGGCGGGCGCCTCGGCGACGGCCACCGCGGCGGCGTGCGCGAAGCGGTTGGAGGCACCGATGACGAACGTGTCGAACAGGTACTTGGGGTTCAGCCGGGCGGTCGGCTCGAGCGGCCCCGACGTGGAGCCGCCGGACGGGGCCGGGGGCGGTGCGGGCCGGCCGGGCGCCGGGCGCGGGGCGGGCTGCTCGTACGACTGCTGCTCGTACTGATGGGACTGCTGCGGGCGGGGCTCGTACTGCTGTTGCTCGTACTGCTGCTGGTCGTAGGAGTTCTGCTCGTAGCCGCCGGGCTCGGACTGCTGGAGGTAGCCCGGCTGCGGGGAGGCGTACGGATCGCGCTCGGGGAAACCGCCGAGTCGCGGCTGCTGCCAGCCGTAGTCGTCCTGCTGGCCGCCACGGGGCCACGCGCCGGGCTCGGGGCGGGACTGCTGGTAGTCCGGGTAGGCGGGGCGGGCGGTCGGGAGCTGGTCGTCGCCGGGGCCGCCGGGTCCGCCGGGGCGCTGGCCGCCGTACGGCTCGTACGACTCGGGGCGCTGCTGCGTGGGCGCCGCCAGGGGCGCGGGCTCGCCGGCGGAGTCGTCCACGGTGATGGCGATGCGGATCGGGCGCCCGCACTCACGGCTGAGCGCATCGCTGATCAGCGGGGCGAGCCGGCCCTCCAGGACGCGCTTGCCGTACTCGTTGGGGACGGCGAGAAGCGCGGTGTCGGCGACGAGAGCCAGGGGCTGGCAGCGCTCGACCCACTGCTTGTCCTTGGGCTCGATGGCCTGCTGTCCCTCCCCGAGGAGCTTTTCGAGCACCCTTGGCCACACTGCGGCAAGATCGGCAGGTACGTCAGCCACAGAGCACGCTCTCTCACAGGGGTCCCACGAATGTGTGGTTCTTTGGGACGGTCGGGACAAAAAATCCGGGATCAGACAACGGTAGTCAGGCCGACGGGTACGGTTCAAGTCGTTGTCCACAGCCTGTGCACAGCGTGGGGGCACGTAGGCTCGGTTTGACCGGATGGCCTAGCCGCGCGTACCGTAACGAGGTCGAGTTGTCGATGGCTGCTGCCGCCTGCCTACCGATGGGCGAAGATCACCTTTTGTGATCGTTTAGCGGTGCCACTCGGGCGAACACGCGAGTTTCCTCGTGGGCGCACGGTGACAGCCAGGCGATGTCCCGCCACAACGATTTATTCTCTGGAGCCCCCGAGTGAGCAAGCGCACCTTCCAGCCGAACAACCGCCGTCGTGCCAAGACCCACGGCTTCCGCCTGCGGATGCGTACCCGTGCCGGTCGCGCGATCCTCGCGAACCGCCGTGGCAAGGGCCGCGCCGCCCTTTCCGCGTAACAACGCGCGGGTCGTGACGTCGTGCTGTCTCCCGAGAATCGGCTGAGGCGGCGCGAGGACTTCGCGAGCGCGGTACGTCGAGGTCGTCGGGCTGGTCGCCCGCTCCTCGTCGTCCACCTACGTACAAGCGGTGCAACGGACCCGCACGAGCCGGGGGAGATCGATCCCTCGACGCGTGCGGGTTTCGTCGTCAGCAAGGCCGTGGGTGGCGCCGTCGTCCGTAACCGGGTGAAGCGCCGTTTGCGCCATCTTGTCCGCGAGCGGCTGTCCCAGCTGCCCGCCGGTAGCCTGGTGGTGGTGCGGGCATTGCCCGGCGCGGGTGATGCCGGTGTCGACGAACTGGCCCGGGACCTGGATGCCGCCCTGTCGCGGCTCCTGGGAGGCGTGGCTCGATGAAGTACCCGCTGCTCGCATTGATCAAGCTGTACCAGTGGACGATCAGTCCGCTGCTCGGGCCGGTGTGCCGTTATTACCCCTCGTGCTCGCACTACGGGTTCACGGCCATCGACCGGCATGGTGCGGTGAAGGGGACGGTTCTGACCGGCTGGCGGATCCTGCGGTGCAATCCGTGGTCCGCCGGTGGTGTCGATCATGTCCCACCCCGTAAACGCCCGCGTTGGCACGAGCAGCTGCGCAGTGCGTTGCGTAGATCTCGCAATGCTCAAGGAGCCTGATTAGTGGACACGATTGCCAGTCTGTTCAGCTTTATCACCACGCCCGTCTCGTGGGTCATCGTCCAGTTCCACAGCCTGTACGGCGCGATCTTCGGCCCGGACAGCGGCTGGGCCTGGGGCTTGTCCATCGTGTCCCTGGTGGTCTTGATCCGTATCTGCCTGATCCCGCTCTTCGTGAAGCAGATCAAGGCGACGCGAGGCATGCAGGCGCTCCAGCCGAAGATGAAGGCGATCCAGGAGCGCTACAAGAACGACAAGCAGCGCCAGTCCGAAGAGATGATGAAGCTGTACAAGGAGACGGGTACCAACCCGCTCTCCTCGTGCCTGCCCATCCTGGCGCAGTCTCCGTTCTTCTTCGCCCTGTACCACGTGCTGTCGTCCATCGCCAATGGCGAGACCATCGGCGTCATCAACCAGTCGCTGCTGGAGAGCGCGCGTCAGGCGCACATCTTCGGTGCCCCGCTGGCGGCGAAGTTCACGGACAGCGCCGAGAAGGCTGCCTCCCTGGGCGCCTCGATCACGGATGTCCGCATCGTGACCGCGGTCATGATCGTCATGATGTCGCTGTCGCAGTTCTACACCCAGCGCCAGCTGATGCAGAAGAACGTCGACCTTTCGGTCAAGACGCCGTTCATGCAGCAGCAGAAGATGCTGATGTACATCTTCCCGCTGATCTTCGCGGTCATGGGCATCAACTTCCCCGTGGGTGTTCTCGTCTACTGGCTGACCACGAACGTGTGGACCATGGGCCAGCAGATGTACGTGATCAACCAGAACCCGACCCCCGGCAGCAAGGCGCAGGACCAGTACCTGACCCGTCTGCTGAAGCACGTCACCACGCACGGCGACGTCAAGGGCCGGGGCAAGAAGAAGATCGTCGCGGCGATCGTGGCCAAGGGCCCGGACCGCAACGACAACGAGCGCAAGTTCATCGCGGCTCTCACGAAGCAGGGTCTGGCTGCCCAGGCGGACGGGTCTGTGATCAAGAGTGTCGAGGCCACGGCCGATTCGGACGCTGCAAGCGGCGGTGCCGCCAAGCGGCAGCAGCCGAAGCGGCAGTCGAAGTCGCAGCGTCAGACGCCCCCCAAGCCCTCTTCCAAGAAGTGAGAAGGAGTCTCTCCCGTGACGGAAGGCACCACCACCGCCGCCGCTGAGAGTGGCGACACCCTGACCCGCCTCGAGCAGGAGGGCGAGATCGCGGCCGACTACCTCGAGGGTCTGCTGGACATCGCCGACCTGGACGGGGACATCGACATGGACGTCGAGGCTGACCGGGCCGCCGTGTCGATCGTCAGCGACTCGGCCAGCCGCGATCTGCAGAAGCTCGTGGGCCGTGACGGTGAGGTCCTGGAGGCTCTGCAGGAGCTCACCCGCCTCGCTGTGCACCGGGAGACCGGGGACCGCAGCCGGCTGATGCTGGACATCGCCGGGTTCCGTGCGAAGAAGCGCGAGGAGCTGGCCGCGCTGGGCGCCCAGGCGGCCGCAGACGTGAAGGCGTCGGGTGAGCCGCTGAAGCTGGCGCCGATGACGCCCTTCGAGCGGAAGGTCGTCCACGACGCCGTGGCGGCTGCCGGCCTGAAGAGCGAGTCGGAGGGCGAGGAGCCGCAGCGCTTCGTCGTCGTGCTCCCGGCCTGATCGCAACCCTGAGTGTTCGGCCCCGTCTGTGTCGCAGACGGGGCCGAAGTTTGTCAGCCTGGCAGTGTCCGTTCGGGCGGTGCCAGTTCGAGCAGTGCGTTTTCAACGATCCATGCGGTACGGAAGGACGGTCCCCGTGACGGAGGCAGCGGAGCTTCCCCCGGCGCCTGAAGAGGCGCGCGCGGTGTTCGGCGAGTTTTTCCCGGAAGCTGTGCGGTATGCGGAGCTGCTGGCGGACGCGGGGGTCAAGCGCGGTCTGATCGGCCCGCGTGAGGTGCCACGGCTGTGGGAGCGGCACCTGCTGAACTGCGCGGTGTTGTCGGAGGTGGTGCCCCAGGGCGTCACCGTGTGCGATGTCGGCTCGGGTGCCGGCCTGCCCGGTATCCCGTTGGCTCTGGTGCGGCGCGATCTGAAGATCACGCTGCTGGAGCCGCTGCTGCGCCGTACGACCTTCCTGCAGGAGGCCGTGGAGCTGCTGGGCCTGGACCACGTCACGGTGGTGCGCGGCCGGGCCGAGGAGGTTCTCGGCAAGGTGCAGCCGGTGCATGTGGTGACGGCGCGTGCCGTGGCTCCGCTGGACCGGCTGGCAGGCTGGGGCGTGCCCCTGCTGCGTCCGTACGGGGAGATGTTGGCCCTGAAGGGCGACACCGCCGAGGAGGAGCTGGTGGCGGCCAAGGTCGCGCTGGCGAAGCTGGGTGTGGTGAAGACCTCGGTGCTGCACGTGGGCGAGGGTGTGGTGGATCCCATGTCGACGGTGGTCCGGGTCGAGGTCGGAGAAAGCCCCGGTGGGGTGAGGTTCGCGGCCAAGCGGGCTAAGGCTGCTCGTACCAGCCGGACCCGTCGGCGTCGCTGATTTTCGGGGGCATTGCGCCCTATAGGTATGGATTTCGGAGTGTCGTAGCGGCCTGATGACTCCGTCCGGGCATCGTGTTTCACGTGAAACGTCGCTCTCTGCTGCACGGAATCATCAGCCGCGGCCGTGCGGCTGCGTCCCCTCGCGATCGCAAGAACAAAGGGGGGACGGAGTTGTCCACATCGGTGGATTCATCCACAGGAGTACGGGCCCCGCTGGTTCGCGACCCCGATGCCATGGCAGGCTCTGTCCATCGCGAGCCTGATGTCGAGGAGAGTGACACCGTGCGGTCCGACGCCAACCTCGCGGGGCCGATGGCCGATCCGGTCCCCGGTCCCCGCTCTGAATCGGCGGGCGAGGATGTTTCACGTGAAACATCGTCGCCCCTTGTAGACAACGACACGCCCATCGGCCGTGCCGCCCAGCTGGCGGTCGAGGCGCTGGGGCGCGCCGGCGAGGGGCTGCCCCGCCCGGAGCAGACGCGGGTCATCGTGGTCGCCAACCAGAAGGGCGGCGTGGGCAAGACCACGACGACCGTGAACCTGGCGGCCTCGTTGGCTCTGCACGGTGCGCGGGTCCTGGTGGTCGACCTCGACCCCCAGGGCAACGCCTCCACGGCGCTGGGTATCGACCACCATGCGGATGTGCCCTCGATCTACGACGTGCTCGTGGACAGCCGTCCGCTGCTGGAGGTCGTCCAACCGGTGGTGGACGTGGAGGGGCTCTTCTGCGCTCCGGCCACGATCGACCTGGCGGGTGCGGAGATTGAGCTGGTGTCGCTGGTGGCCCGGGAGAGCCGGCTGCAGCGGGCCATCCAGGCGTACGAGCAGCCGCTCGACTACATCCTCATCGACTGCCCGCCCTCGCTGGGGCTGCTGACGGTGAACGCACTGGTGGCCGGCGCCGAGGTGCTGATCCCGATCCAGTGCGAGTACTACGCGCTGGAGGGATTGGGCCAGCTGCTGCGCAACGTCGACCTGGTGCGGGCCCACCTGAACCCCACGCTGCATGTCTCGACGATCCTGCTGACGATGTACGACGGCAGGACCCGGCTGGCTTCGCAGGTGGCGGAGGAGGTGCGCACCCACTTCGGCAAGGAGGTGCTGCGCACGAGCATCCCGCGGTCGGTGCGTATTTCGGAGGCGCCGAGCTACGGCCAGACGGTGCTCACTTACGATCCGGGTTCCAGCGGTTCTCTCTCCTACCTGGAAGCGGCGCGTGAGATCGCGCTGCGAGGGGCCGGAATTTCGTACGACGCCCAGCACGCCCATCTGGGCGCGGGCATGAACAGCACGCAGAGTGTGGCGGAGGGGATCCAGTGAGTGAGCGACGTAGGGGTCTGGGACGGGGGCTCGGAGCGCTGATCCCCGCAGCTCCGCAGGAGAAGACGCCGCCGGTGATCGGTGCCGGGTCGACGTCCCCGTCAGCGGTGCCGGTCATGACATCGGAGCGCGGGATCGCGGCGGCGAAGCTGGCTGCGCTGGCGCAGGCGGATGTTTCACGTGAAACATCGGCGGTCGCGGTCGCGGTGGCGGATGAGCCGGAGGCAGTGGAGCCCGAGGCCAATGTGGTCGCCGGGGCGACGTTTGCCGAGCTCCCGATGGACGCGATCACGCCGAACCCGCGGCAGCCCCGTGAGGTCTTCGATGAGGACGCGCTGGCGGAGCTGGTGACCTCCATCCAGGAGGTGGGTCTGCTTCAGCCGGTGGTGGTGCGGCAGTCAGCTCCCGGCCGCTACGAGCTCATCATGGGTGAGCGCCGTTGGCGGGCTTGCCGGGAGGCCGGGCTGGAGCGCATTCCGGCGATCATCCGGGCGACGGACGACGAGAAGCTGCTGCTGGACGCACTGCTCGAGAACCTGCACCGGGCGCAGCTGAACCCGCTGGAGGAGGCGGCTGCGTACGACCAGCTGCTCCAGGACTTCAACTGCACGCACGACCAGCTGGCGGACCGTATCGGGCGCTCGCGCCCGCAGGTGTCGAACACGCTGCGTCTGCTGAGGCTGTCGCCGCCGGTGCAGCGCCGCGTGGCCGCGGGCGTGCTCTCTGCGGGGCATGCACGGGCGCTGCTGTCGGTGGAGGAGTCCGAGGTCCAGGACCGGCTGGCACACCGGATCGTGGCCGAGGGTCTGTCGGTGCGTGCGGTCGAGGAGATCGTGTCGCTGATGGGCTCGGAGCCCTCCGGAGCCGTGAAGCCGAAGGGTCCGCGGGCGGGCGCCCGGGTGGCTCCGGCGCTCAGCGAGCTGGCGACCCGGCTGTCGGACCGGTTCGAGACGCGCGTGAAGGTGGATCTGGGCCAGAAGAAGGGCAAGATCACCGTCGAGTTCGCCTCGATGGAGGATCTGGAGCGGATTCTGGGGACGCTGGCGCCGGGCGAGGGCCGGGTGCTGGAGCAGGGTCTGTCCGGGGAGTGAGTCCCCGGCCGCCGAGGGGCGGGTCGTGCCGGTGCGAACCGGCGCGGTCCGCCCCTTTGCCTTGTAGCGGTTTCTCCTGATTCGGGCAGTGGATACGATGCGCTCATGGGGCGTCGGTTGGTACCACTCACGCTGGACAACCTTCAGGACCTGCCTCGGCGTTGCCGGTCCTGTGTGTTCTGGGAGTTGGATCCGGTGAGCGGCGAGGCCGCCGTGAAGGCGGGGACTCCGGCGCTGGAGAAGGAGGCGTGGATCTCCGCCGTCCTGCTGGAGTGGGGTTCGTGCGGTCGTGTGGTCTACGTGGACGACGTCCCGGTGGGATTCGTGCTGTACGCGCCGCCGGCGTACGTACCGCGGGCCGCGTCCTTTCCGACGAGTCCGGTGTCGCCGGATGCGGTGCAGCTGATCACCGCGTGGATCATGCCGGGTTATCAGGGCCAGGGCCTGGGGCGGGTGATGGTCCAGACGGTGGCCAAGGATCTGCTGCGACGCGGTTTCCGGGCGATCGAGGCCTTCGGTGACGCGCGGTGGGAGGGCCCGGCTTGCCTGCTGCCTGCGGACCACCTGCTGGCCGTGGGCTTCAAGACGGTGCGGCCGCATCCCGTGCACCCGCGGCTGCGGCTGGAGATGCGCTCGACGCTCTCGTGGAAGGAAGACGTGGAGCTCGCGCTGGACCGGCTGCTCGGTGCGGCGCGGAAGGAGCCCGCGCTGCGCCCGCTGTGATGCGCGAACGGGGCCGCCCCTCGAAGGGGCGGCCCCGTTTCACGTGACCGGGTTGCTCAGACGCTTCAGACGGCCGGCTTGATGGTCACGAAGCCGTCGAGGTCACGCAGGATGGCGGCCTTCGGCTTGGCGCCGACGATGGTCTTGACGACCTCGCCGCCCTGGTAGACGTTCAGGGTCGGGATGGACATGACGCCGTACTTGGCGGCCGTGGCCGGGTTCTGGTCGATGTTGAGCTTGACGATCTCGATCTCGTCGCCGTACTCGGCCGCGATGGCCTCCAGGGACGGGGCGATCTGGCGGCACGGGCCGCACCATTCGGCCCAGAAGTCCACCAGGACGGGCTTATCGCTGGCCAGAACGTCTGCGTCGAAGCTTGCGTCGGTCACGGTCTTGAGGGTGCCGGCCACTGCGGCCTCCTAATTCTTGCTGCGGTGTGGGGTGGGGGGTGTGCGTGGGGGTCAGACCGTCGCGTGCGCCTTCTCGGCGTCCGCGAGGGCGGCGAGGAAGCGCTCGGCGTCGAGGGCCGCGGAGCAGCCGGTGCCCGCGGCGGTGATGGCCTGACGGTACGTGTGGTCCACGACGTCGCCGGCGCCGAACACGCCGGTGAGGTTGGTGCGCGTCGAGGGGGCGTCGACCTTGAGGTAGCCGTCCTCGTCGAGCTCCAGCTGGTCCTTGAACAGTTCGGTCCGCGGGTCGTGGCCGACGGCGATGAAGAGGCCCGTCACGGGGAGCTCGAAGGTCTCACTGGTCTTGGTGTTGCGGAGGGTGAGACCGGAGAGCTTCTGCTCGCCGTGGATCTCGGCGACCTCACTGTCCCAGGCGAACTTGATCTTCGGGTCGGCGAAGGCGCGGTCCTGCATGGCCTTGGAGGCGCGCAGGCTGTCGCGGCGGTGCACGATGGTGACGGACTTGGCGAACCGGGAGAGGAAGGTTGCTTCCTCGATCGCGGTGTCGCCGCCGCCGACGACGGCGATGTCCTGGTCCTTGAAGAAGAATCCGTCGCAGGTGGCGCACCAGGAGACACCGCGGCCGGAGAGGGCGTCCTCGTTGGGCAGTCCCAGCTTGCGGTGCTGGGAGCCAGTGGTGACGATCACGGCCTTGGCGCGGTGCACGGTGCCGGCGGTGTCGGTGACGGTCTTGATCTCACCGGTGAGATCAACGGACACGATGTCGTCGGGGACGAGCTCGGCGCCGAAGCGCTCGGCCTGGCCGCGCATGTTGTCCATGAGGTCCGGGCCCATGATGCCGTCCTGGAAGCCGGGGAAGTTCTCGACCTCGGTGGTGTTCATCAGCGCGCCACCGGCGGTGACGGCGCCTTCGAAGACCAGCGGCTTGAGCGAAGCGCGTGCGGTGTACAGGGCGGCGGTGTAGCCGGCCGGCCCGGAACCGATGATGATCACGTTTCGTACGTCGCTCACGGGTTTCTTCCTCGTCTCTGTGGACTGCACGCTGCTTGCCTGAGGGGCCGGTGTGTTGTCTCACCCCACCCAACGGATCCTACGGCGCATGCATTCCCGGCCCGTTCCCTCGCGGGCCCGAAGGTGTCAGCTTCGTGGGTATGTCCTGGTCAGCAATGGTTTGCTGGGGTCGGCAGACGGGGTGTTCGTGCACTCGGTACCCACGAGGTAGGCGTCCACACGGGCAGAGTTGCCAGGGTGCGGTAGGACGAGGAGGTAGACCTCGGTGCCCTCGTAGCTGCCCCGTTCGGCGGCGAGCGGGGTGTCGGGGCGACCGGTGGCGCCCTGGACACAGGGCGGGACGGACGAGGCTTCCGTGCGGTTGCGGTCGCCGGGGACCAGCCCCGGTGAGGGAGTGGTGTTCTCCAACCCGTACGTGTTGTTCGGCTGTTCCCCCTGCGGGGCGGTCTTGGCGCCCTGTTCGGGGACCAGGAGCCGTCGGACGCTGTCCTGGAGGCCCTGCGCGGTGTACGTACCGTCGGCGGGGGCCTCGGCGGCCGCGCTCGTGCCCGATTTGCGGGCGGCGGTGTCCGGAGAGCCGGTTCCGAGCAGGTTGCCCGCAAGGAAGATGCCGAGGGCGCAGGCAGCCGCTCCGGCCAGGCCTGCGATGACGGCGATCCGGCGGCGGGCGCGGCGGCGCCCGGGGCCGGTTGCTCCGGCCGGGTGCCCGGCCGGCCGCAGGGTGCCCGGACCGACGGGTGCGGCAGGCGATGTTTCACGTGAAACATCGCTCGGCGTGCCGGGTCCGGAGGCCGGGACGGCCCCGGCTCTGGGCGTCGTGGAGTCGAGGAGGGCCTCGGCGGCGAGGGCCGCGTCGATGCGCCCGGCGATGTCGGAGGGCATCCGCGGAGGCCCCGGCAGGGTGCCGAGGAGCGCCCGGATCTCCTCCAGGGAGGCGTGGACGTCGGCGCACAGCGGGCAGTCGCCCAGATGTCGAAGTACCTCGGCGGTCCGGACCGGGGACAGGAGCCCTTCGGTCAGGTCGGAGATCTCCGAGACGTCAGGGTGCCGGATCGTGCCGGTTGTGGGAGTCACGTTCGTCCACCTCCGCCCTTCACCGTGTCTGCGTCTGGGGCTGGCTGACTGGGGTCTGCCGCTGGTGGGACGGGTGTCCCCGGCGTCCGGTTCCTTCCCCGCTCGGCGGCGGTGTTATCCCCGGCATTCGAGCGCAGATGAGTGAGCATCGGGAGGAGTTTCGCCCGGCCGCGCGCGCACCGGCTCTTCACCGTGCCGGTGGGGACGTCGAGGATACGTGCGGCCTCGGCGACGGGGTATCCCTGCATGTCGACGAGGACGAGGACCGCCCGCTGCTCGGCCGGGAGCGTGCCGAGGGCGGCCAGGAGCTGCCGGTGGAGCTCCTGGCGCTCCGCAGGCGCCTCGGCGGACTCGTGGGGCTCCAGGAGGCGCTCCAGGCGCTCTGTGTCGTCGAGGGGCGCGGTCCTGCGGGAGGCCGCCTTGCGGGCCCGGTCGAGGCAGGCGTTGACGGTGATGCGGTGCAGCCAGGTCGTGACGGCCGATTCCCCGCGGAAGGTGTGGGCGGCCCGGTAGGCGGAGACGAGGGCGTCCTGCACGGCGTCGGCGGCCTCCTCGCGGTCGCCGAGCGTGCGCAGGGCCACGGCCCACAGCCGGTCGCGGTGCCGCCGTACGAGCTCCCCGAAGGCGTCGGGATCACCGGAGACATGCAGCGCCAGCAGTTCCCGGTCGCTCCGGTCGTCTCCCGTTGCTGAGTGCATCACACCTCGCTTCTTCCCGGGATGGAGCGTAGAGCCTGTGCGGTCCGCGCACGAGGGGCCGGTTCATACGCCGGGAGCCACGGTGCGGCGGGGGATGCCTCCCCGGCCGCACCGTGGCTCCGTCGGCTGTGCGGGTGGCTCAGCCGGCCTGGCCGAGCACCTTGATCTCGTTGATGCCGCCGCGGTAGCCGCCGGTGCCCTCCGAGGGCAGTTCGGTGATGTGGATCAGCACGTAGCGGGTGCGGATGGGGGCGTCCAACGTCGTCTGAAGCTTGCCCTCCGTGCGCCCCAGTTTGACGATCGGCTGGGTGAAGGCGGAGACGGAGCCTGGGTTGGCGGCCTCCGGGGGCGCGGCGAGGACCTCGGCCGTCTGACCGGCGACCCACATGTCGACGTCGATCCCGGAGACGTTCTGCACCGAGCCCAGGTCGACGATGATGCCGCTGCCGTCGTTTGCCGTTTCCAGGTTCCCGAACTTGGCGTAGTTCACGTACCGGGGAGTGATCCACCCGGGTGCGGGGTCTCCGTCGATGGTCTTGTCAGCGGTTTCCGGCTTCACGGAGTTCCCGAGGACCGAAGCGTGCTTGATCGCCAGGCTCTTGCCGGGGTCGGGCTGCTGCGGGGTGTCGTTGTTCTTCGGCTGCGTCTGGTTGCTGCCGTTGCCGCCGGAACCGGCGTTGTTGCGTCCCAGCAGGGTGTCGGCGAGCTGCCAGCTGCCCAGGCCGAGGGCGGCGATCAGCAGGGCCGCGACACCCCACTTGATGACCCGGCCGGTACGGCTCTGCAGCGGGGGCGGTGGAGGCGGGACAGCGCGGGTCGGGGCCGTGGGCGCACCGGGCGGCATGGGCCGGCCGTAGCTGCCCTGCTGGTAGGTGGTGTGCTGGTACTCGGGAGGCGGGGTGAAAGCGGGCTCCGGCGGCCGGATGCGGGGCATCGCGGCGACGGCCTTGGCCAGCTCCTCCGGGGTGGTGCAGGCGGGCTCCTGACGGGAAGCGGTGGCCCCGTCGTTGGCGAGGGCGCGCATGGCGAGCTCACCCAGCCCCCGGTGCACCCCGGCGCGGACCTGGTCGGGGGCGATCAGGCCGACGCCCTTGGGCAGGCCGGTGAGGCCGTAGGCGTCGACCTCGTACGGCCAGCGCTGGGTCAGGGCGGCGTACAGGAGTGCGCCGATGGCCTCGGTGTCCGCACGCTGCGGGGTGTCGCTGGTGATGCCGCGCAGGGCGGCGTTCACGGCGAGCCCCCGGATCCGGTACTGGCCCGTGGAGGTGCGGAGTATGGCGCTGGGCGTCAGGCGCAGGTGGGCCAGGCCCTCGCGGTGCGCGGCGGCCATGGCCTGGGAGACCTGGGTGACGAGCTGGTAGGCCTCGTGGGGCTCCAGGGGGCCCGCGGCGAGGAGCGCGGTCAGCTCGGTGGCGTCGGGCAGCCACTCGTGGACGACGTAGACGAGGTCGTTCTCCTCCACGGCGTCGAGGACGTGGACGAACCGGGGGTCGCCGAGCAGCGCGGAGGAGCGGGCTGCGGCCAGGACGGCGCGGGCCCGCGGGTGGTCGGCAGGCAGCAGATGGACGCCCACGGCCCGGCGCAGCTTCTCGTCCATCGCACGCCAGCTGCTGAATCCGTCCAGACGGGTGACGCACTCTTCGAGGCGGTAGCGCCTGGCGAGCTTGTGGCCGCTGTGGAGTTCGGGGGCGGCAGCAGGGGCCGCTTTTCTGCGTTCGCCGTCCTTTTCGGGCATGCGTCCGTCCGCGGCTCGTCCGTTCTGGGTGTCCACCCCGTCGGCCATGGCCTTCGCCGCATCTGCGGCCGGCGGCTCGTCGCCGCCGTTGTCGGCCACGTCGACGGCAGCCGTGCTACGTTCCGCCACCGTCGTTCCTGCCTCCCCATCCGTTACGCGCTGTCGGCCAGTCTGCGAAGCCATGCCAATTGTGCCCACAGTCCGGCGCTATGCACGACACGCGAAGGGGTCCGACGGTTGTGCGCATTCAGCGCCCCATGCGTCCGCGAACCATTCCGACCATGGCGTTGAGCTCTTCGATGCGCATCCTCTTGGCAGCCACGAGGAAGACGACGGCCAGCGCGACACCGCCGGCGGCCAACGCGGCGAGGGAACCGGTGACTCCGCTGCCGAGCCACTGGGTGACAGCGTAGGCGGCCGCACCGGCCACGGCGGCCGCGGGGACGCAGGCGCCGGTGAGGCGGGCGTAGGTGCGCATCACGTGGGCGCCGTCGAGGTCGCCGCCCAGTCGGTTGCGCAGGCGACGCCAGGCGACGCCGACGCCGACGGTGTAGCCGAGGCCGTAGGCGGCCGCCATGCCGACGACGGCCCAGCGTGCGGGGAGCACGAAGAACGCGGCGGTGGAGACGGCCGCGTTGACGGTGGCGACGATGACCGTGTTGTAGAAGGGGGTCCGGGTGTCCTCGTAGGCGTAGAACCCGCGCAGGACGACGTACTGGACGGAGTACGGGATGAGTCCGAGGCCGAAGGCCATCAGGACGTAGCCGATGTTCTGGGCGCCGGAACCGGAACCGGCGTACAGGAGCGTGGCCATGGGGACGCCGAGGGCGAGGAACGCGAAGGCGCACGGCACGATCGCGACGGCCGAGGTGCGCAGCCCGTACGAGATGTCGTCGCGGACGGCGGCGGCGTCCCCGTCGTGGGCGGAGCGGGAAATACGGGGCAGGACGGCCGTCATGACGGAGACGGTGATGATGGCCTGCGGCATCTGCCACAGCAGCAGCGCGTAGTTGTAGGCGGTGATGCCGGTGCCCGGGTGGCCCTGCTTCTCGGCGACGGATCCGGCCCAGGTCGCGAGCTGGGTCACGACGACGAGGCCGATCTGGTTGGCGAGGACGAAGAAGAACGTCCACTTGGCCAGGCGGGCGGCCTTGCCGAGGCCGTGGCCCCGCCAGTCGAAGCGCAGACGCGGCTTGAAGCCGGCGTCGCGCAGGTAGGGCAGCATCGCGAGCGCCTGGACGGTGAGGCCCAGGAGGGTGCCGAGGCCGAGCAGGCGGACGCCGTCGGCCGTGACGGTGGTGGCACTGACACCGGAGGTGGTGAAACCGCCGAAGGCCCAGATGAAGGCCCCGAACGTGGCGATGACGACGATGTTGTTGAGGACGGGGGTCCACATCATCGCGCCGAACCGGCCGCGTGCGTTGAGGATCTGGCCGAGGACCACGTGGATGCCCATGAAGAACATGGTCGGCAGGCAGTAGCGGGCGAAGGCGACCGCGACGTCCATCTGCTGGGGGTCTGAGGCGAGCTTTGGCGACATCATCGTGATGAACACCGGTGCGGCGAGCACGCAGATGGTGGTGATGGCGGCCAGCAGGACCACGACGAGGGTCAGGAGGCGGTTGGCGTACGCCTCGCCTCCGTCGTCGTCCTGCTTCATGGCCCGCACCAGCTGCGGGATGAAGACGGCGTTGAGGGCGCCGCCGCCGACCAGCACGTAGATCATCGTCGGCAGGGTGTTGGCGATCTGGTACGTGTCGTTGAACGTGCCGACGCCGATGGCACCGGCGATGACGAGGGTCCGCAGGAAGCCGGTGATGCGGGAGACGATCGTGCCGGCGGCCATGAGGGCGCTGGACTTGAGCAGGCTGGAGGCGCGGCTGGCGGGCTTGCTCGGTGCCGGGGCGGCGACGGGGGGGTCCTCGGCCGGGGTGCCGGGAGCCCCCTGCTGGTCCCGGTAGAGGTGCGCGAAGGCGTCGGGCTCGGGCTGCTCGTCCGCCGCCTTGGTGACCAGGGAATCCACTCCGACGAACTGGGTGGTCGTGGCGTGGTCGCCGTAGGGCAGGTGCCGGGAGGGCCCGTCCGGCTCGGGCGGCGGGGTCTGCGCCCAGACCTGCGGGTCGGGGGCGTACACAGGGGCCTGCGGCGCCGCGTAGAGCGGGCCGGGCTCCTGGTAGGTGCCGGGCGGCGGCGGCGGATGCGAGGCCCGGTCGTACAGGACCTCGGCGACGGGATCCTGGGCCGACAGGTCCTGCGACCGGTAGGGGTCGTGGTCGTAGGCGTCCTGGACATACGGGTCGCGGTCCGGCGCGGGCGCAGGCACGGGAACCTGCCCGGGCACCGGGGTGCCCGGGGCAGTGCCCTGGGAGGGCGCGGGCCCACCAGTGCCCTGCGCGCGGTCACCGTCGTACGGCGCGTTCATCGAAACCCCACCTCATCGTCCCCAGGCCGACCGGCCACGGCATCGCTCAACGGTCCACTGTCTCACCCGTGCCGGACGGCCCGGTGCTTTGCGGTCCGGTGTCCGGAGTCTCGTCACTCGGCTGCGTGCTCTCCTCGGCGGCCGCCCGGGCCGCTACGCGCTTGCGGCTGGCGTACATCTTGATGCCAGCCAGGACGAGGAGCAGGACGCCGCCGGCGATGACGAGCATCACTGTGGGAGTGATCTCGGTGGCCTCGACGGTGAACTTGCGCTGCTTGCCGTACGGCACGCCGTCCGTGGTGAAGAGCTGCGCGGTGACCTCGACGGGGCCGCTCGCGGTGGCGTTGGCCGTGAACTTCACCGTCTGGCTGTGTCCGCCCGTGACGGTCACTTCCTGCTCGGCCTGGCCGCTGTCGCCGAACATCAGGCGGGTCGGGTTGGCCGACTTCACCCGCAGGACCAGGTTGTGGACGTCCTGGACGAGGCTGTTCTGGACGCTGACCGGGATGGTCGCGCTGTGTCCGGACAGGGTGGCGTCGGACTTGGGGACGACCTTGACCTTCTCGGTGAGGCCGATCAGGTACTCCTGCACCTGGTCCCGGTAGAGCCGGCCCTCCTCGGGGCGGCCCCGCCAGGAGGTGGACATCTCGCGGTTGGTGGTGTTCCCGAAGGGGATCTCCACGCGGTCGGGCGCGGTGAGGATCACCTTGAAGTGGTCCAGGGTGTTCTGGGTCGTGCGGATCTTCTCGAAGGCGGAGACCGGAAGCTCCGTCTTGCGCAGCGCATCGGGGTACTGGCCAGCGCCGGGGACCTGGGTGTTGACGCCCGGGTCGGGCTTGGCGGCGGCCGCGGCCTCGAGGTCGGCCGGCTGGGTCCAGCGGCCCGCCTGCAGACCCCGCAGGGCGGCTGCCATCGTCTGCACCTGGCTGGAGGAGGGCATCCGCTGCGGGGTGACGACGAAGCTGCGCTGGTTGTCGGTCTTCTGCAGGTTCAGGGCGAGGCTCTGCGCGAGGAAGCGCTGCACGGCCAGGGTGGAGTTCCCGGCGCCCAGCATGTCGCCCTGGAAGGCGGTGGAGAGATCGGCGTCCGCGACGACGGCCGTGGTGCCCGCGCCGATGGGACGGGCGGCCGAGGGGGTGTAGCCCAGGGCGCCGGTCTCCTGGAGGCTGTCGCTGCGCGTGAGGACGTTGTGAGCGCCCGCCGAGGTGGCCACGTTGACGATCGACGGGTCGATGGCACCGTCCACGGGCCAGGAGAAGTCGGTGGACGGGGAGACGTGCAGCACCGTCTCCACGGCCTGCTTCGCCTTGTCGGTGGCCGGCCGCAGCTGGCCCAAGGTGCCCGAGACGTCTTTGCCCTGATGGGCGAGGGAGGCGATGTCCGGATCGGCGAACGGCAGCGCCACGATCTTCTTGCCCTGGACCGCGGCTTCCAGGGAGCTCAGCCACTGCTCGGCGACGGCCTTGTTCTTGCCCTGGACGATCCGCCCGTCCGGCGTGCGGAACCGGTAGCCCTTGGTCATCGCGTCGACCGTGTAGAGCAGATCGGGGTCGATGACCCAGGTGACCGGCAGGTCCTTGCCGAGGGCGACCATCTGCTGGAGGCGCCCGCCGGACTTGAGCTCCTCGGCGAGCGAGTCGTCGAGGAAGACGGGGGTCTGGAGCTCGTCCGAGCCCGTCTCCGCCGTCAGGTGCGTGCCGGAGATCAGTGGCCACACGTAGGTGAGCTGGGAGCGCTTGGAGGCAGCCTCCGGCTGCCAGGGCAGGAAGGTCCGCTTGATACCGAGCACCTGCTCGTACTGGCGGCTCTCGGTCTCGCCTGACAGCGAGACGCCGAGCTGGTAGACGCCGTCCTTGTCCAGCTCCAGCTTGTTCACCGGGATGGTGAGGGTGAAGTCCTGCTTGACCTTGGACGGCAGCGAGGGGATCTTCACGGCATAGGCCGGATCGATCTCCCCCGGATCCGTGCCGGCCCGGAACCCGGCGCGTTCCGCGGCCTCGTCGATGGAGGCCCGGTCGCCCAGGGCGGGCCCGACCCGCAGGCCCACGTGCGCGCCGGTGATCGTCTCGCGGCCGTTGTTGACCACGCTGCCGGAGATGGTGAGCGTGTCTCCCTTGACCGGGGCCGCGGGGGCCATCCCGTCCAGCTGCACGTCGACGGCACCCGCCTCGGCGGCCTGGGCGGTCTGGGGGGCGGGCGAGTAGACCAGAGCGGCGAGCACGGGGGTCCCGGCCAGCAGAACGACTGCCCGCCGCAGCCAGCGGCGCCGGGCAGGTGCGGGGGGTGTCCCCTGGATGTCTGCCGCCTCGGCCACGCGCTGCCCGTCCCTCGAAGTGTCAGTGGTCGTCTTATGTGCGTCCACGCATGGTAACGAGACGCGCTGTGCGCGCGTGCCGCGCCTTGCTCCACATGATCGTGGCCGCCCCGGCGGCACCGCAGGCCGGGGCGGCCGCAAACTGGGAAGCCCTCGCCGGGCCGGGCACGTACCCTTTTCTGTTGTGCCGAACGCCAATGAAGACAACCCCAGTGCCCTGAGTCAGGTGCAGCACCGCGCGGTCAGTGAACTGCTGCGGGTCGCCCCTGTCGCCGACGAGCTCGGCCGCCGGTTCCACGAGGCGGGATTCAGCCTCGCCCTGGTCGGCGGGTCCGTACGCGATGCGCTGCTCGGGCGTCTCGGCAACGACCTCGACTTCACCACCGACGCCCTCCCCGGGGACGTCCTGAAGATCGTCCGGCCGTGGGCCGACTCGGTGTGGGACGTCGGCATCGCCTTCGGCACCGTCGGGGCGCAGAAAGACGGCTTCCAGATCGAGGTGACCACGTACCGCTCGGAGTCGTACGACCGCACCTCGCGCAAGCCGGAGGTTTCCTACGGCGACTCGATCGAGGAGGACCTGGTCCGCCGCGACTTCACGGTGAACGCGATGGCGGTCGCGCTGCCGGAGAAGGAGTTCGTGGACCCGCACGGCGGCCTGGAAGACCTCCAGGCGGGCGTTCTGCGCACTCCCGGCACGCCGGAGGACTCCTTCTCCGACGACCCGCTGCGGATGCTGCGGGCGGCGCGCTTCGCCGCTCAGCTCGACTTCGAGGTCGCCCCAGAGGTCGTGGCGGCGATGCAGTCGATGTCCGACCGGATCGAGATCGTCTCGGCGGAGCGGGTGCAGGGCGAGCTGAACAAGCTGCTGCTGTCCGCGTACCCCCGCAAGGGCCTGGGTCTGCTCGTGGACACCGGGCTGGCCGACCACGTGCTGCCCGAGCTGCCCGCCCTGCGGCTGGAGAGTGACGAGCACCACCGGCACAAGGACGTCTACGACCACTCGCTGATCGTGCTGGAGCAGGCGATGGCGCTCGAGCAGGACGGCCCGGACCTGGTGCTGCGGCTGGCGGCCCTGCTCCACGACATCGGCAAGCCGCGCACCCGCCGGTTCGAGAGCGACGGCCGGGTCTCCTTCCACCACCACGAGGTGGTGGGCGCGAAGATGACCAAGAAGCGCATGACCGCGCTGAAGTACTCCAACGACATGGTCAAGGACGTGTCCCGGCTGGTGGAGCTGCACCTGCGCTTCCACGGCTACGGGGACGGCGAGTGGACCGACTCCGCGGTGCGGCGCTACGTCCGCGACGCCGGCCCGCTGCTCGAGCGCCTGCACAAGCTGACCCGGTCCGACTGCACCACCCGCAACAAGCGCAAGGCCAATGCCCTCTCCCGCACCTATGACGGTCTGGAGGAGCGCATTGCGCAGCTGCAGGAGCAGGAGGAGCTCAACGCCATCCGGCCCGACCTGGACGGCAACGAGATCATGCAGGTGCTGGGTGTCGGCCCCGGCCCGGTGATCGGCAAGGCCTACGCGTTCCTGCTGGAGCTGCGGCTGGAGAACGGCCCCATGGAGCGCGACGCCGCGGTGACCGCCCTCAAGGAGTGGTGGGCCGCACAGGCCTGATGCGGCCGGCGCATCACGCGTCCGAGCGGGGCGATGTTTCACGTGAAACATCGCCCTGCCGCTTCAGGTGGAGCGCCGTCAGCGCGTAGAGGACGGCCACGCTCACGATCAGCGCGACGGACTGCCCGTCCGGGGGGAGCATGAGGGCGGCCACGGCGGCCGCACTCACGAACGCGATGTTGAACAGCACGTCGTAGACGGAGAACACGCGGCCGCGGTAGTCGTCGTCCACATGGGACTGGATGGCCGTGTCGGTGGAGATCTTGGCGCCTTGGGTGGCGAGGCCGAGTGCGAAGGCTGCGACCAGCATCGGTCCGGGCTTGAAGAACAGGCCGAGCGGGGGCACCAGGACGGCAGCCCCGGCGGAGCAGGCCGTGATCCAGCCGCGGGTGCCCAGCCGGCCCACCAGCCAGGGGGTGACGACGGCGGCCGTGAAGAACCCGGCCCCTGAGACGCCGACCGCGATGCCCAGCAGCGCGAGGCCGGCGGACTCCGTGTCCGACCAGGAGTAGCGGCAGAGCATGAGCAGCATCACGAACAGGGCCCCGTAGCAGAAGCGCATCAGGGTCATGGCGGTGAGCGTCTGGGCCGCCTCGCGCCGGGAGGCCAGGTGCCGCAGCCCTTCGGCCATGCCGCGGACGGTGAGGGCGACCCCCTCGGCGACCGACGGGTGGTCCCTTCCGGCAGGGTGGTCCGGTCCGAGCAGCCCCACGGCCAGACGCAGCGAGAGCAGGGCCGCGCACAGGTAGAGCGCGGCGCCGAGCAGCACCACCACGGCGTTGGAGTCGGAGGCCAGCAGCTGGACGAGGAAGGCGAGCCCGCCACCGGCGACTGCCGCGAGCGTCCCCGCAGTGGGTGAGAGCGAATTGGCGGTGACCAGCTGGGCGGGGTCGACGACGTGGGGCAGGGAGGCGGCCAGCCCGGCCAGGACGAAGCGGTTGACGGCGGTCACCGAGAGGGCTGAGGCGTAGAAGAGCCAGTCGGGGACGTGCGCGACGATCAGCACGCCGGTGCCGCACGCGAGGAATGCCCGCAGCAGGTTGCCGTAGAGGAAGACCTGCCGGCGCCGCCAGCGGTCGAGCAGCACTCCGGCGAAGGGGCCGATCACCGAGTAGGGCAGCAGCAGTACCGCCATGGCCGAGGCGATGGCTGCGGGCGAGGTCTGCTTCTCCGGGGAGAACACCACGTACGTGGCGAGCGCCACCTGGTACACGCCGTCCGCCGCCTGGGAAAGCAGCCGTACGGCGAGCAGGTTGCGGAAGTCCCTCAGGCGCAGGAGTACGCGCAGATCACGTACGACAGGCATGAGGGCAAGGGTCACATACGCGGAGGGTCCCCGGGCACATTGCCCGGGGACCCTCCGCGGAAGAACAGTCGAAGACCAGGTGTCCGAAGACCCTTGGAGTGCGACTTAGCGCTCGACCTCGCCCTTGATGAACTTCTCGACGTTGACCAGGGCCTCGTCGTCGAAGTACTGCACCGGCGGGGACTTCATGAAGTAGCTCGAGGCCGACAGGATCGGGCCGCCGATACCGCGGTCCTTGGCGATCTTCGCGGCGCGCAGGGCGTCGATGATGACACCGGCGGAGTTCGGGGAGTCCCACACCTCGAGCTTGTACTCGAGGTTCAGCGGGACGTCGCCGAAGGCGCGGCCTTCGAGGCGGACGTAGGCCCACTTGCGGTCGTCGAGCCACGCGACGTAGTCGGACGGGCCGATGTGGACGTTCTTCTCGCCGAGTTCACGGTCGGGGATCTGCGAGGTGACGGCCTGCGTCTTGGAGATCTTCTTCGACTCGAGGCGGTCGCGCTCGAGCATGTTCTTGAAGTCCATGTTGCCGCCGACGTTGAGCTGCATGGTGCGCTCGAGACGGACACCGCGGTCCTCGAACAGCTTCGCCATCACGCGGTGCGTGATGGTGGCGCCGACCTGCGACTTGATGTCGTCGCCGACGATCGGGACACCGGCCTCGGTGAACTTGTCCGCCCACTCCTTGGTGCCGGCGATGAAGACCGGGAGGGCGTTGACGAAGGCGACCTTGGCGTCGATGGCGCACTGGGCGTAGAACTTCGCCGCGGCCTCGGAGCCGACGGGCAGGTAGCAGATCAGGACGTCGACCTCGCGGTCCTTGAGGATCTGGACCACGTCGACCGGGGTCTCGGCGGACTCCTCGATCGTCAGGCGGTAGTACTTGCCCAGGCCGTCCAGGGTGTGGCCGCGCTGCACGGTCACGCCCTTGTTGGGGACGTCGCAGATCTTGATCGTGTTGTTCTCGCTGGCGCCGATGGCGTCCGAAAGGTCGAGGCCGACCTTCTTCGCGTCGACGTCGAACGCGGCGACGAACTCGATGTCACGCACGTGGTAGTCGCCGAACTGGACGTGCATCAGACCGGGGACCTTGGCCGCCGGGTCGGCGTCCTTGTAGTACTCGACGCCCTGCACCAGCGAGGCGGCGCAGTTGCCCACGCCGACGATGGCTACGCGAACCGAACCCATTCCGGTTGCTCCCTGTTTGTTCTCGGACGAGGCCTGCGAGATGCAGGCCTCACTTTGCAGTTTCGTCGGGCGGACCGGGCCGTCTCTGATCCCGTCCCGCCCGCTCACTCTCGATGAGCTCGTTCAGCCAGCGCACTTCGCGCTCCACGGACTCCATTCCGTGCCGCTGCAGCTCAAGCGTGTAGTCGTCGAGGCGCTCCCGCGTACGGGCCAGTGAGGCGCGCATCTTCTCCAAGCGCTCCTCGAGCCGGCTGCGACGGCCCTCCAAGACCCGCATGCGCACTTCCCGCTCGGTCTGACCGAAGAAGGCGAAGCGGGCGGCGAAGGACTCGTCCTCCCAGGCATCGGGGCCCGTGTGGGCCAGGAGCTCCTCGAAGTGCTCCTTACCTGCCGCCGTCAACCGGTAGACGATCTTGGCTCGGCGCCCTGCGAGTGAAGTGGCGAGAGCGTCTTCCGGGGCGTTGCCCGGTTCCTCGATCAACCAGCCGTTGGCGACCAACGTCTTGAGGCAGGGGTAGAGCGTTCCGTAGCTGAACGCCCGGAACACCCCCAGCGAGGTGTTGAGCCGCTTGCGGAGCTCGTACCCGTGCATGGGGGATTCGCGAAGGAGGCCGAGGACGGCGAACTCGAGGATGCCTGAGCGCCTGCTCATCCGCCTGCCTCCTTCGTCCCTGAGTTTTATACCGAGCTGATGTATCGGCTCGATACATCCAGACGATAGAACGGGCCGTCTTCGGCGACAAGGGGTGATGTGGTGACCGGCGTCACATCACCAATTCGTACCAGGCGAGTTGCCTGATTTGGGGTGAACTTCGGCACTGTTCGGGTTTTGGGCGTGCGTAGTCTGTGGGCCATGACAACGGGGGGAACCGGAATTCACCTGCCGCTTCCAGGCCACTCGCCTGCCCGAGGAGTAGTCGTTCGATGAGCGAGCACCGCCGCAAACCGCCGCAGCCCGAGGGTGGCGGTCGTGCCGCGGCCCGCCGGGCCGCCCAGCAGCGCCCTGGCCGGGGCGCCGGGCCCGCACGTGACGTCCCCACGGCGTCACCCAGCGGACCGTACGCAGAGCCGCCCGGCCACGGCAGCCGTGCCGGGGCACGCCGGGCCGCCCCCCGTGGATCCGGAGGCCGCGGACGCGCCGCAGGCCCGGCAGGCCGCGGGCCGGGCCGCCCGGACAAGCGGCTGATCAACTACCCGCGCTCCGACAAGGCGGGCTGGCAGCGCTTCGTGCCGTCGTGGAAGCTGGTCTGCGGCACCGCCCTCGGCTTCTTCGCGATCATCACGGCAGGGGCCGGCATCGGCATCGCGTCGGTGAACACGCCCGACGCGAACAAGGCGGCCCAGGCGCAGAACAACGTCTTCTTCTGGCAAGACGGCACCCAGATGGTGGCCACCGGCGGTTCGATGAACCGGCAGATCGTGCCCATCGACAGGATCCCCAAGTCGATGCAGAACGCCGTGATCGCCGCCGAGAACGAGTCGTTCGAGACGGACAAGGGCGTCGACCCGATGGGCGTCGCCCGAGCCGTGTGGAACATGGCCAAGGGCGGCTCCACCCAGGGTGGCTCGACCATCACCCAGCAGTACGTGAAGAACACGTACCTGGACTCCGACCAGACGCTCAAGCGCAAGGTCACCGAGCTCTTCATCTCGATAAAGCTGGGCGTGTCCGAGGAGAAGGACACGATCCTCGCGGGCTACCTCAACACCGCCTACTACGGCCGGGACGCCTACGGCATCCAGGCGGCCGCGCGGGCCTACTTCGGCAAGGACTGCGTGGACCTCACGCCCTCCGAGAGCGCCTTCCTCGCCTCCGTGCTCAAGGGCCCCAACCTCTACAACCCGGACGGCGGCATCGGCGCCGCGGCCACCCCCGAGAAGAACACCGAGCGGGCCAAGGAGCGCTGGGCCTGGGTCCTGGACCGCGAGGTCGCGGTGAAGCGGATGCCGAAGGCCGACCGCGACCAGTTCAAGGAGTTCCCCAAGCTCGTCGACTCCGAGCAGGCCCGCGGCCTGTCCGGCCAGACCGGCTACCTGGTCGACACGGCCAAGAAGTACGTGATGAAGGTCACCGGCATCACGCCCGACGAGATGGCCCGCGGCGGCTACCAGATCAGGACCACCTTCCAGAAGCCGAGGGTGGACGCGCTGGCCAAGGCCGTCGAGGACACCCGCAACGACTTCCTGGACGAGAAGGCCCGGCCCGAGTACGACACCTTCGTCCAGTTCGGCGCCGCTTCGGTGGACGTGAAGACCGGGGCGATCGTGGCCCTGTACGGCGGCCCGGGCATGGACAAGAAGTACTTCAGCAACAACGCCGACACCCTCGGTGTCCCGGTCGGATCGACCTGGAAGCCGTACGTCCTGGCGGCCGCGATGCAGTACGGCACCCAGAACTCGAACGGCCGGGGCATCTCGGCCGACAGCAAGTACAACGCGAACGACCTGACGGTGATCAACAACCGCGACGGAAAGCCGCTGCGGGACGCGTCCGGCAAGCCGTTCAAGCAGAAGAACGAGAGCACCTACCCCTACGGATACGTCACCCTCAACGAGGCGATGGAGAAGTCCATCAACGTGCCGTTCGCGCAGCTCGTCTTCGACGTCGGCCACACCAAGGTCAGGGAGATCGCCGAGTCCACGGGCATCCTCAAGGACTCGATGAACCCGAACAACGACGCCTCGTTCGCCCTCGGCACCTCGACCCCGAGCGCCATCCGCATGGCCGACTCCTACGCCACCTTCGCCGCCTCCGGTACGCACCGCGACCCGTTCTCCGTGACCCGTGTCGAAAAGGACGGCAAGGAGCTGCCCGGCTTCGGGGCCCCCAAGGAGCAGAGGGCGATGGACAACGCCATCGCCGACAACGTCACCAAGGTCCTGCAGAACGTCATCGAGAACGGCACCGGCACCAAGGTCAGGAAGCTCGGCTTCAACCGGCCCGCCGCCGGCAAGACCGGAACCACCGACCAGAACAAGTCGGCCTGGTTCGTCGGCTACACCCCGGAGCTGTCCACCTCGGTCGCCCTGTTCCGCACCGACCCGAACTCGGCGGACAAGAAGCTGATCTCCATGAACGGTGTGGGCGGCGTCGACTCCATCCACGGTGGCGACATCCCGGCCGCGATCTGGACCGAGTACATGAAGGAAGCCCTCAAGGGCACCCCGGTCAAGGAGTTCCCGGAGGCCGACAAGATCGGCGTCACCGCGGACGCCTCCGGCGCCCCCTCGCCGAGCCCCTCCTTCTCCCCGTCGCCGTCCCCGTCGATGCCCTCGCCGTCGGCGAGCTCCTCGCCGCCGGTCTCCCCGACCCCGTCGAAGGGCGGCAAGCCGTCCTGCAAGCCGTGGGAGCTGTACTGCATCCCGGACACCGGCGGTGGCACCAACAGCGGCAGCACCAACGGCGGCGCCGGCGGATCCAGCGGATCACCGTCGCCGACGCCATCGGGCAAACCGGGCCGCCCGGGCGGCACCAGCTGGGGGACCACGGTGGGGACCTCGGGCTGACCCCGTCCCCCCTGGTCCGACGAGGGCCGTCGCACACGGTGCGGCGGCCCTCCCGCATGTCCGGCCCCGTACGGCAGGATGAGCGCATGACCAAGGTGCACGAGGAACGGCCCGTACTGCCCACGCAGCAGGACGAGGTCGCCGCGGCCGGCAGCGAGTTCATCGGCGGCCCGATGGGCCGCTACGCCCGGCTGGGCGGCCACTGGCTGACCCCGGTGCGCGTCGTGGTCCTCGTCGCGCTCGGGCTGTTCGCGCTCGGCATGGTGCAGAAGCTGCCCTGCTACGACTGGGCGTGGTTCCGCGGAGCCGGCTCGCAGTACACCCACGCCTGCTACTCCGACATCCCACACCTCTTCGCCGTACGCGGCTTCGCCGACGGTCTCACGCCCTACTTCGACCGGCTCCCCGGCGACATGGAGTACCTGGAGTACCCGGTGCTCACCGGGCTCTTCATGGAGGTCGCCTCCTGGCTGACCCCCGGCGGCGGCTCCATGCAGCACCGCGAGCAGATGTACTGGATGGTCAACGCGGGGATGCTGATGGCCTGCGCCGCGGTCATCGCCGTGTGCGTCGCGCGCACCCACCGCCGCCGGCCCTGGGACGCGCTGCTCTTCGCCCTCGCGCCCGCCTACGCGCTCACCGCGACGATCAACTGGGACCTGCTGGCCATCGCCCTGACCGCCGCAGGAATGCTCATGTGGTCCCGCGGCCGGACCGTGCTCTTCGGCGTCTTCATCGGCCTGGCCACCGCGGCCAAGCTCTATCCCGTCCTGCTGCTCGGTGTGCTGTTCGTACTGTGCTGGCGGGCCGGGAAGTGGCGGGCGTTCGGCTCCGCCGCCCTCGGCGCGGCCGTCTCCTGGCTCGTGGTGAACCTGCCGGTCATGCTCCTCGCCTGGGACGGCTGGAAGAAGTTCTACACGTTCAGCCAGGAACGGCCGATCGACTTCGGGTCCGTGTGGCTGCTCATCTCCCAGCGCTCCGGGAACCCCCTGCACGACGCCAACACGTACGCGACGGGCCTGACGCTGCTGCTGTGCGCGGGCATCGGAGTGCTCACGCTGACAGCCCCCCGCCGCCCCCGCTTCGCCCAGCTGGCGTTCCTGGTCGTGGCCGCCTTCATCCTGGCCAACAAGGTCTACTCGCCGCAGTACGTGCTGTGGCTCATCCCGCTGGCGGCGCTCGCCCGGCCGCGCTGGCGGGACTTCCTGATCTGGCAGGCCGGCGAGGTCGTGTACTTCCTCGGGATCTGGCTGTACCTCGCCTACACGACGAGCGGGGACAAGCACCAGGGCCTGCCCGTGGAGGGCTACCAGGTGGCGATCACCGCACACCTGCTGGCGACCCTCTACCTGTGTGCGGTGGTCGTGCGCGACATCCTGATGCCCGAGCGGGACGCCGTACGCCGCGACGGGTCGGACGACCCGTCCGGCGGGGTCCTGGACGGGGCCGAGGACGTGTTCGCGCTGTCGGACGCCGCGAGGGCGCCGCAGGATGCGGCGCCCTCGCAGGGGCAGCGGGTCGAGTGGGGCATGCCCCCCAGGGACTGACCGGTCAGGCGTCGAGCACCCGGTCGAACTGCGTCGTGGTGTGGCGCAGGTGCGCCACCAGCTCGTCGCCGACCTTCGGCTCGGGGGCGTCCGAGGGCACGAACAGGATCGACACCTGCATGTGCGGGGGCTCCGCGAACCAGCGCTGCTTGCCCGCCCACACGAACGGCGACAGGTTCCGGTTCACGGTGGCCAGACCGGCCCGGGCCACGCCCTTGGCGCGCGGCATGACACCGTGCAGGGCCTTGGGGGCCTCCAGGCCCACTCCGTGCGAGGTGCCGCCCGCGACCACGACCAGCCAGCCGTCGGAGGCGGCCTTCTGCTGGCGGTAGCCGAACCGGTCGCCCTTGGCGACGCGCGTGACGTCCAGGACGGCGCCGCGGTACTCGGTCGCCTCGTGATCGCCCAGCCACAGCCGGGTGCCGATCCGCGCCCGGAAGCGGGTCTGCGGGAACTGCTGCTGGAGCCGGGCCAGCTCCTCGGCCCGCAGGTGGCTGACGAACATGGTGTGCAGCGGCAGCCGGGCCGCGCGCAGCCGGTCCATCCAGCCGATGACCTCCTCGACGGCGTCCGAGCCGTCCGGGCGATCCAGCGGCAGGTGCAGGGCGAAGCCCTCCAGCCGCACGTCCTCGATCGCCGCGTGCAGCTGGCCCAGGTCCTGCTCGGAGATGCCGTGGCGGCGCATCGAGCTCATGCACTCGATCACCACGCGGGCGCCGACCAGGCCGCGGACCCCGTCCAGCGAGGACACCGAGCGGATCACCCGGTCCGGCAGCGGCACCGGCTCCTCGCCCCGCCGGAACGGGGTGAGGACGAGCAGGTCGCCGCCGAAGAAGTCCTTGATGCTGGCGGCCTCGTACGTGGTCCCGACGGCCAGTACGTCGGCGCCCAGCCGGGTCGCCTCCTCGCACAGCCGCTCGTGGCCGAAGCCGTAGCCGTTGCCCTTGCAGACCGGGATCATCCCGGGGAACTGGTCCTGGATCTGCTTCTGGTGCGCACGCCAGCGCGCGGTGTCGACGTAGAGCGTGAGCGCCATGCCCGTCCGGAGCCTCTCTCTAAAAGCTGCCTGTGCAGCGGTGCGGTGTGTGGGGGATGCGGCAGCAGGTCAGCGGCGCGACATGTAGATGTCGAGCGCCTTGTGCAGCACCTTGTTGAGCGGGAAGTCCCACTCGCCGACGTACTCGACGGCCTCGCCGCCCGTACCGACCTTGAACTGGATGAGGCCGAACAGGTGGTCGTTCTCGTCCAGCGTGTCACTGATGCCGCGCAAGTCGTAGACGCTCGCGCCGAGTGCGTACGAGTCGCGCAGCATGCGCCACTGCATCGCGTTCGAGGGCCGAACCTCGCGCTTGTGGTTCGCGGACGCGCCGTACGAGTACCAGACGTGCTGGCCGACGGTGAGCATCGTGGCGGCGGCCAGCGGCTCCCCCTCGTGCTTCGCGATGTACAGCCGCATCCGGTTCGGGTCCTCGGAGTTGAGGGCCGTCCACTGGCGCTGGAAGTAGCTGAGCGGGCGCGGGCGGAACTTGTCGCGCTCGGCCGTGATCTCGTACAGCTCCTGCCAGACCGGCAGGTCTTCGTAGCCGCCCTGGACGACCTCGACGCCGGCCTTCTCGGCCTTCTTGATGTTGCGGCGCCACAGCTGGTTGAAGCCCTTGAGGACGTCGTCCAGCGAGCGGTTGGCCAGCGGTACCTGGAAGACGTAGCGGGGCTGGACGTCACCGAAGCCGGCGCCGCCGTCCTCGGCCTGCTGCCAGCCCATGCGGCGCAGCTTGTCCGACACCTCGAAGGCGCGGGGCTCGATGACCGAGGCTTCCACGTCGCGCAGGCGCTTCACGTCCGGGTCCTGGATACCGGCCTTGATGGCAGCCGAGTTCCAGCGGCGGATGACGACGGGCGGGCCCATCTTCACGGTGAAGGCGCCCTGCTGCTTGAGGTGGGCCAGCATCGGCTGGAGCCACTCCTCCAGGTTCGGGGCGTACCAGTTGATGACCGGGCCCTCGGGAAGGTAGGCGAGGTACCGCTTCACCTTGGGCAGCTGGCGGTACAACACGAGGGCGGCGCCGACCAGTTCGTCGTTCTGGTCGAACCAACCGAGGTTCTCGGAGCGCCACTCGTTCTTCACGTCGGCCCACGCCGGGACCTGGCAGTGGCTAGCCGAGGGCAGGCTCTGGAGGTATCCCAGATGCTGCTCTCGGCTGATGGTCCTCAGGGACAGGCTCATGCGGGGCGTCTCCTCCGGCGGCTTCGCTGGCTATGGCGCGAAGCCTACTGCGACAAGGGCGCCACCCATCTGGGGGACGGGCCGGGCCCGGGCCGGTGTGAGGCCGGCGCCCTGTCGCCGAGGTGCCCCGGTCAGCCCGCCCAGCCGCCGAAGAGACCGCCGTGCGCCATGCCGAGGTAGAAGCCCACGGCCGAGGCGCCAAGCCCGATGATCAGTGCGAAGCGCTCGCGTGTCGTCTCCGAGATGAACTGTCCGTACGCGCCGGTCAGGATGCCGACGAGCCCGGTCCACGAGCTGAGCAGGTGCAGATTGTCGAAGAACCCCGTGACGAACGCCACGGCGCCGAGCACCACGGTGGCCACCATGAGCGTGTCCTGCAGCGGATGGGGCTTGCCGTCGGTCGCGAGGAGCGAGATGGAGGACTGGGATCGCATTGCCTGTGCCATCGGAAGGCACCTCCTGGCTGAAGCAGAGCGGTGCGCGGGGCGCCTCCGGCAGGGGCCGGGGGCATAGCACCGAGCACACCCGATGAATACAGAGTGTGGCCTCCTCCCGCCGGATTTCAACCGGAAGGAGTCGAGCAGGTAGTCTGTACAGCTGCGCGGTGTCTGCTCACAGACGCCGTGCGCACGCATCACGACCCTCCTGCCACGGAACGACCGTGGCCGCTGAGTCCAAAGGAGGTGGGTTCCACATGCGTCACTACGAAGTGATGGTCATCCTCGACCCCGATCTCGAGGAGCGCGCTGTCTCCCCGCTGATCGAGAACTTCCTCTCCGTCGTCCGTGAGGGCAACGGAAAGGTCGAGAAGGTCGACACCTGGGGCCGTCGTCGTCTCGCTTACGAGATCAAGAAGAAGCCCGAGGGCATCTACTCGGTCATCGACCTTCAGGCCGAGCCTGCGGTCGTCAAGGAGCTTGACCGACAGATGAACCTGAACGAGTCGGTTCTCCGGACCAAGGTCCTCCGCCCCGAGACCCACTGAACTTCGGTTCAGCGGTAATCGGGACCGAGTAGCACAGCAGCCCAGCAGCAAATCCCCGCCGAGAGGTTCATCCATGGCAGGCGAGACCGTCATCACGGTCGTCGGCAATCTCGTCGACGACCCCGAGCTGCGCTTCACCCCCTCGGGTGCGGCGGTCGCGAAGTTCCGTGTCGCGTCCACTCCCCGCATCTTCGACAAGCAGACCAACGAGTGGAAGGACGGCGAAGGCCTGTTCCTGACCTGCTCGGTCTGGCGTCAGGCGGCGGAGAACGTCGCCGAGTCCCTTCAGCGGGGCATGCGCGTCATCGTGCAGGGCCGGCTGAAGCAGCGGTCGTACGAGGACCGTGAGGGTGTCAAGCGCACGGTCTACGAGCTGGACGTCGAGGAAGTCGGCCCCAGCCTGAAGAGCGCCACGGCCAAGGTCGCCAAGACCAGCGGTCGCGGTGGCCAGGGCGGATACGGCGGCGGCGGTCAGCAGCAGGGCGGCGGCGGTGGCTGGGGCGGAGCCCCCAGCGGCGGCGCCCCGCAGGGCGGCGGAGCTCCCTCCGACGACCCGTGGGCGTCCAGCGCGCCGGCCGGCGGCCAGCAGCAGGGCGGCGGCGGGGGTGGCTGGGGCGGAAGCTCCGGCGGCTCCGGCGGCTCCAACGGTGGCTACTCGGACGAGCCTCCCTTCTAGGGAAGCTCGCATCCCCACTTCTTGATCACACAGGAGAGACACAATGGCGAAGCCGCCTGTGCGCAAGCCTAAGAAGAAGGTCTGCGCGTTCTGCAAGGACAAGACCGCGTACGTGGACTACAAGGACACGAACATGCTGCGGAAGTTCATTTCCGACCGCGGCAAGATCCGTGCCCGCCGCGTCACCGGCAACTGCACGCAGCACCAGCGTGACGTCGCCACGGCCGTGAAGAACAGCCGTGAGATGGCACTGCTGCCCTACACGTCCACCGCGCGATAAGGAAAGGGTGACCGACTAATGAAGATCATCCTGACCCACGAGGTTACTGGCCTCGGTGCCGCCGGCGATGTCGTCGACGTCAAGGACGGTTACGCTCGCAACTACCTGGTCCCGCGTGGTTTCGCGATCCGCTGGACCAAGGGTGGCGAGAAGGACGTGGCGCAGATCCGCCGCGCCCGCAAGATCCACGAGATCGCGACCATCGAGCAGGCCAACGAGGTCAAGGCCAAGCTCGAGGGCACGAAGGTCCGTCTGGCCACCCGCTCGGGTGACGCCGGCCGTCTCTTCGGCTCCGTGACCCCGGCCGACATCGCCACGGCGATCGAGGCTTCCGGTGGTCCGAAGGTCGACAAGCGCCGCGTCGAGCTGGCTGCCCCGATCAAGACCCTCGGTTCGTACCAGGTCTCCGTGCGTCTGCACGCCGAGGTCGCCGCGAACGTGGGCGTCGAGGTCGTCGCCGCCTAAGTGCTGCGAGCGAAGGGCCGCACCCCTGTGGGGTGCGGCCCTTCGTCGTTGTCGGGGGCTGTGGGCCGGTGTTTCACGTGAAACATGCCGGGGAGCAGCCGATGTTTCACGTGAAACATCGGCTCGCGGATCAGCGGGTCAGCGGGTCGCCCCCGCTACCAGCCATCGGCCGGAGCGTGCCCGCAGCTGGAGGGTGGCCATCCGGACCAGCATCATCAGGGTCATGGCCCACCACAGCGTGGTCAGACCGCCGCCGACGGTCGGGACGAGCAGTGCCACCGGGGTGAACGCGGCCAGCGTCACGAGCATCGCCCGGGCCAGGTAGCGGCCGTCTCCCGCGCCCATCAGAACCCCGTCGAGCACGAAGACGATGCCGGCCACCGGCTGGCAGAGGGCCACGACCAGCAGGGCGGGCAGCAGAGCGTCCTCGACCGCGGGATCGCCGGTGAAGAGCGGTATGAACAGCGGGCGGGCTGCGATCACCAGCGCGCCCAGGACCATCCCTGAGACGATGCCCCACTGCACGACGCGGCGGCAGATGGTCTTGGCGCCCTCGGTGTCGCCGGCGCCCAGGTAGCGGCCAATGATGGCCTGCCCGGCGATGGCGATCGCGTCGAGAGCGAAGGCGAGCAGGCTCCACAGGGAGAGCAGTATCTGGTGGGCTGCGATGTCCGCGTCGCCGAGCCGCGCGGCCACAGCGGTCGCGATCATCAGGACGGCGCGCAGCGACAAAGTGCGCACCAGCAGCGGCACGCCGGCCTGGGCGCAGGCCCGGATGCCCGCGGAGTCGGGGCGCAGGGAGGCCCCGTGCCGGCGGGCTCCGCGGACCACCACCACGAGATAGGCGCCGGCCATGGCGCACTGGGCGATCACGGTGCCCCAGGCGGAACCGGCGATGCCGAAGCCCGCGCCGTACACGAGGGCGCCGTTCAGGCCCGCGTTGAGGGCGAAGCCCCCGACGGCGACGTAGAGCGGGGTACGGGTGTCCTGGAGGCCGCGGATGACACCGGTGGCGGCCAGCACCATCAGCATGGCCGGGATACCCAGGGCGGAGATCCTCAGGTAGGTGACCGCGTACGGGGCGACGGTGTCGGAGGCTCCGAACAGGGAGATCAGCCAGGGCGCCGTGGGGAGCACCACGGTGATGACGGCAGCCCCGATCAGGAGGGCGAGCCAGATGCCGTCCATGCCCTGCCGGATGGCTGCCGGGAGGTCTCCCGCGCCGACCAGGCGGGAGACGGCCGCGGTGGTGGCGTACGCGAGGAACACGAAGACGCTGACGGCGGTGGTGAGCAGGGCGGCGGCGATGCCGAGGCCGGCCAGCTGGGGGGTGCCGAGGTGCCCCACGATGGCGCTGTCTGCCATCACGAACAGGGGTTCGGCGACGAGGGCACCGAAGGCCGGGACGGCGAGCGCGAGTATCTCGCGGTCGTGCTGTCTCGGGGCGGCCTTCAGCGGCGCGAGGGCCTGTGTCATGCGCTCAATCTAATCTTCCACAGGTAATAGACGCAACTAGTCTTGGATCCTTACCTGTGAGTTGACTCGCGCCTTCTCGGCACCCCGTTGGAGGCGATCTCGGGAACACGGCCAAGAAATTTCTCGCCCACAGCCCGTGGAGGAAGAAAGTGCAGGTCAGGTTGGGTGTGTGGGTAGGGCAGGTGATTTTGTCCACAGCGCCGTCCCCCGGTCCGTGCACAGCTTCCGGCGACTTACCCACAGCATTGGGTCCGTCATCCACATCTCATCCACACAGCCTGTGGATAACAAGATTGGCTGACGTCGCTCCCGGCCCTACCGTTGTGCGTTGCCCGACTCGTCGACTGCGGATTCGGGTGCCCCAAATGTCAGAGCCGTGCCCTAGAAAGAGTGGCACGGCGAGGTCCGCGTTGCGGACGGGAGGAGGCGGCCCGGTGAGCATGCCCGAGCCCATGGACGACCCCTGGGCCGACAGCGGTCCAGGAGACCGTCTGCCCGCCCGTCCGCGCCGTAACAGCGACAGCCGGGGCCGCGGGGACGAACAGCACGAGCGGGGCCGCGAGGGCGGCTCCTGGGACGGCGCCGGCGGCGCCTTCGAGCGCGTCCCGCCGCAGGACCTCGACGCCGAGCAGTCGGTGCTCGGCGGCATGCTGCTGTCCAAGGACGCGATCGCGGACGTCGTCGAGGTCATCAAGGGCCACGACTTCTACCGGCCCTCGCACGAGACGATCTACCAGGCGATCCTCGACCTGTACGCCAAGGGCGAGCCGGCCGACCCGATCACGGTCGGCGCCGAGCTGACCCGCCGCGGCGAGATCAGCAAGGTCGGCGGGGCCTCGTACCTGCACACCCTCGTCCAGTCCGTCCCGACCGCGGCCAACGCCGAGTACTACGCGGAGATCGTCCACGAGCGGGCCGTCCTGCGCCGCCTCGTCGCCGCCGGTACGAAGATCACGCAGATGGGATACGCGGCGGACGGCGACGTCGACGAGATCGTCAACAGCGCCCAGGCCGAGATCTACGCCGTCACCGAGCAGCGGACCTCCGAGGACTACCTGCCGCTCGGCGACATCATGGAGGGTGCGCTCGACGAGATCGAGGCCATCGGCTCTCGCAGCGGCCAGATGTCCGGCGTCCCGACCGGGTTCACGGACCTCGACTCGCTGACCAACGGCCTGCACCCGGGCCAGATGATCGTCATCGCGGCCCGTCCCGCCATGGGTAAGTCCACCCTCGCGCTGGACTTCGCCCGGGCCTGTTCCATCAAGAGCAACCTGCCGAGCGTGATCTTCTCCCTCGAAATGGGGCGCAACGAGATCGCGATGCGCCTCCTGTCGGCGGAGGCCCGGGTGGCCCTGCACCACATGCGCTCGGGCACCATGACGGACGACGACTGGACCCGGCTGGCCCGCCGGATGCCCGACGTCTCAGCCGCCCCGCTCTACATCGACGACTCCCCGAACCTGTCGATGATGGAGATCCGGGCGAAGTGCCGGCGCCTCAAGCAGCGCAACGACCTCTCGCTCGTCGTCATCGACTACCTCCAGCTGATGCAGTCGGGGGGCTCGCGCCGTCCCGAGAGCCGCCAGCAGGAGGTCTCGGACATGTCCCGAAACCTCAAGCTGCTCGCCAAGGAGCTCGAGGTGCCGGTGATCGCGCTGTCCCAGCTGAACCGTGGTCCCGAGCAGCGCACCGACAAGAAGCCGATGGTCTCCGACCTGCGTGAGTCGGGCTCGATCGAGCAGGACGCCGACATGGTGATCCTGCTGCACCGCGAGGACGCGTACGAGAAGGAGTCGCCCCGCGCGGGCGAGGCGGACCTGATCGTCGCGAAGCACCGTAACGGCCCCACGGCGACGATCACCGTCGCCTTCCAGGGCCACTATTCGCGGTTCGTGGACATGGCCAACACGTAGCATCCGATCATGGATGCCGTATCTGAGGATCTTGAACTGCTTTCCGCGACCCGGCGAGCGCTGCGGCACAGGATCGCCGTCGCGCAGAGCGAGGGACGAGCGCCGTCGGTGGTGGCGGCCGTGGCCCGCGGCGGCGAGCTGGTCTGGGAGGGCTCCCGGACCTCCGTGGAGGGGCACGGGCCCGACGGGAACGTGCAGTACCGGATCGGGTCGATCAGCAAGACCTTCACCGCTGTTCTGGTGATGCGGCTGCGTGACGAGGGCCTGCTGCAGCTCGAGGACCCGCTGGAGAAGCACCTGCCCGGGACGGGCGCCGGCGAAGTGACCATCGCCCAACTACTGGCCCACACCGGCGGTTTGGCGGCGGAGACGCCGGGCGAGTGGTGGGAGCGCACGCCCGCCGCGCTGCGCCCCGGGCTTGACGATGTGCTGGGCGAAGAGCCGTTCCGCTTCCGGCCCGGCAGGCGGCACCACTACTCCAACCCGGGCTACACGCTGCTGGGTTCGCTCGTGGAGGCCGTACGCGGGAAGCCGTGGGAAGAGGTGCTCCGGGCCGAGGTCCTGGAGCCGCTGGCTCTGGAGCGTACGACGGGGCAGCCGCAGGCTCCGCACGCGGGCGGCTGGGCGGTGCACCCGTGGGCCGACGTGATGATGCCCGAGCCGCTGGAGGATCTGGGGCTGATGGCCGCGGCCGGGCAACTCTGGTCCACGACACGTGACTTGGCGCGGTTCGCCGTGTTCCTCGCCCGTGGCGACGAGCGGGTGCTGAGCGCGGAGAGCGTACGGGAGATGCGGACGCCGGCCTCTCCGCCGGAGCCCGGTTTCGCCGAGCTCGGCTACGGGCTCGGCGTGCAGCTGGCCGACAGCGGCGGGCGCAGGCTCGCCGGCCACAGCGGATCCCTCCCGGGGTTCGTGGCGGGGCTGTGGCTGAGCGAGGCGGACGACGTGGCGGCCGTGGTGCTGGCGAACTGTACGTCGGGGCTGCCCGCCGCGACGGTGGCCGCGGACCTGGTGGCCATCGTCGCGGACGCGGAGCCGCGGTTCCCGCAGCCCTGGCGGCCGTTCCGGGAGGCCGATCCGGTCGCCCTGGAGCTGTGCGGCCCCTGGTACTGGGGTACGTCGGTGCAGGTGCTGAGGCTGAAGGCGGACGGGCTTTTGGAACTCGCCCCGGTGGGCGCGACGGGCCGGTCGGCCCGGTTCCGGGCCGAGCCCGACGGCAGTTGGACCGGACTCTCCGGCTACTACGCGGGGGAGACGCTGCGGGCCGTCCGGCGCGAGGACGGTTCGGTCAGCCACCTCGACCTGGGTTCGTTCGTGTTCACGAGAGAGCCGTACGACGCCCAGGCCCCGGTGCCCGGCGGGGTGGACCCGCAGGGCTGGCGGGGCATCGGCTAGCGCTCGGCCGGCAGGCTCAGGCGACGAGTTCGCGCTCCAGCGGGGTGCGGAAGCGCGGGGTGACCCGGGCGTCGCCCACCCACCGGGCGAGGCCGGCCGCCTCGGCCGTGATCGCCTCCTCGGCGGCGCTGCCGGGGTCGGCCAGCAGCCGCCAGACGATCTCGCCGTCCGCGCGCTGGGCCCAGCCGCCGACGATCTCGCCGTTCCACCAGACCGTGGGGCCGATGTTGCCGGCGTAGTCGAAGAGGGCGGTGCGGTGGGCGGGGTCGAGGTGGAAGCCCCGGTCGGCCCAGCCCATGCCGCTGGGGTCGAGTCCGGGCAGCAGCGCGGCCCAGGGCTCCGGGGCAGGTTCGGGCGCGGTGTCGCCGGGGCTGACCAGGGCGGTGCTGCCGTCGTCGAGACGGACCTGGTCGGGGCCGACGGCGGCGAGGGCCTTGCGGACGTCGGTGAGGGTCCAGCCCGTCCACCACTTGAGGTCCGCCTCGGTGGCCGGACCGTAGGCGTGCAGCCAGCGCCGGGCGATCTCGGCGCGGGCCTCGGCTGCGGGCACGGCGGGCCAGGGCTCGGTGTGTACCCAGCGGAACTGGCTGGAGGTCCACGATCCGCGCGGCTGGTCACGGCGGATCTGGCCGTCGGCGGCCAGCAGCCGGATGACACGGGTGGCGACGCCGGTCTCGGCCTCGTACTTCTTGCCCCGACCGATGGTGATCTTCTCGCGCAGTGCGGGCACGGCCGCCGAGAGCTGGCTGCCGGTGCAGGGGCCGCCGGTGTCAAGGGCGTCGAGTGCGGCGGTCTCGGCCCGGGCCAGCCAGGCTGCATCGAGACCCTGGCCGTCCTCGTCGAGGTGCTTGAGGAAGGTACGGCGCTCCTTGACGGCGATGCCCCGGGCGGTCGAGGCGTCCACGTACGGGGCGAGTTCCGTGGAGACGGCGAAGAGCGTATTGCGCATGCTGAGCAGCCGGACGAGCGAGACGTCCTCGTAGAGCGCCCGCTCGACGGCGGCGGGGCCGCCCTCCGTGAGCCGGGCGCGGGCGGACAGGAACACGGTCGCGGCGTCGGTGGCGTGCAGCGCCACGACGGCGTCCGCAGCCTGGGCGACCGTGGCCGCATGCGCCGACGGAGCCAGGCGGTGCCTGCGGCCGAGCCGGTGGCGACGCTCGGCGGTGGTGACGAGAGGGAGGCTGGGGCTCATCCTCCCGATCGTAGGCCGGGCCACCGACGCCGGCCCGGCCTTCCGTACGGGCGATCAGAGAGAGAGCTTGAACCCGACGTGGGACGCGGTGAACCCGAGCCGCTCGTAGAAGCGGTGGGCGTCGGTACGGGTCACGTCCGAGGTGAGCTGGACGAGTTGGCAGTTCTCACGGCGTGCCCGCTCGACGGCCCATTGGATGAACCGGGTGCCCAGGCCGCTGCTGCGCTCGTCGGCGTGGACGCGGACTCCTTCGATGATCGCGCGGGTGGCTCCCTTGCGGGAGAGTCCGGGGACGATGGTGAGCTGGAGCGTGCCCACGACGCGGTCCTCGCGGACCGCCACGACCACGTGCTGGTGGGGGTCGTCGGCCAGACGTTTGAAAGCCTCCACGTACGGGGTCAGGTCGTCGGGGGATTCACGGGTGGCGCCGAGGGGGTCGTCCGCGAGCATGGCGACGATGGTGGGCAGGTCCTCCTCGGTGGCGGGGCGGATGGCCGGTTCGTCGGGGTCGGTCATGGAGGCGTCCTTTCTCAGCCTGCTGCAACGGTGAGCGGGGCCCAGCGGCGGGTCCAGTCGCCGGGGAGACCGGGGATGTCGCGGGTCATGACGGCGTTGAAGGCGACGGAGCCGAGGCCGCGGTCCTTGAGCCAGGTCAGGAGCTCCTCGTGGCGTACGTCGATGTCGGTCCGCAGGGGCCGGTCGGTGACGGCGGCGAGAGCGGTGACGAGTGCCTGGGCGCCGGCCGTGTCACGGGCGATCAGCGGGCCGATGACGTGGGTCTCCATGTTGGGCCAGATCGCGGCATAGCCGACGAGCTCGCCCCGGCCGTCCTCGGCGACCAGCAGCCGGTCCGCGAAGGCGGGAAGCCGCGTGATCATGTGGGTCCGGTCGGTACCGAAGACCTCGGTGTCCAGGCGGAGGATCCGCGGGATGTCCTCGCCGGTCGCCGGCCGGACCGCCACGGAGCCCGGTTCCGGAGCCGGAGCCGCGGGGTCTTGGCGGAACGTGCCCCGGACCATTTCCGCGCGGCCCGTGGTGTCGAAACCGAGCTCCTCGTAGAGGGGGCGGCCGTAGGGAGTGGCATGCAGGGTGAGCGGGACGCCCTTGAGGAGGTCGTTGCAGATGTACGTCATCAGACGGCGGCCCAGGCCCTGGCGGGCATAGCGCTCGGCGACGAGGACCATTCCGATGGCGGCCAGTTCCGGGCCGGCGTGGGTATGGCCGTACGAGGTGACGACGCAGGCGGCGGCGAGCCCCTGTCCGTCGGGGGCATCGATGCCGTAGCCGCTGCCCGCGGCGAGGAGCAGCCCCCACTTGTGGTCCTCGCGCGGCCACCCGCGGTCTTCGGACAGGTCGGCGCAGTGGCGGAGGTCGTCCACGGTCAGCGCACGGATCGGCAGGTCGGTCAGGTGTGGTGGTGTCACCGGCCCAGAGTGGATCACCGGATGGAGGGCGTCCAGAGGATTTGGGGAGCATGTTTCACGTGAAACATCCCCCGGCCACCGCGGGGAGGCTCCTCGCGGGACCAGGCGATGTTTCACGTGAAACATCGCCTTCCTGTCCCGGCCACGGCCGGGAGGTGCCCGCGGTGAAATGAACCGGCTAGCCTCGTCTGCCATGACCCTCCTGCACTTTTTCGATCTCGACGGGACGCTGATGTACGGCTCGGCGGCGCCGGTCGAGATCTCCCGACAGCTCGGCCTGAGCGCGGAGATCGCCGAATTGGAGCGATCGTTCGGAGCGCGGGAGATCGGGCCGCACGAATTCTCGGTGGCGGCACATGCGCTGTGGGCGGGGCTGACGCCCGCACATGTCCGGGCGGCGTTCGACGGAGCTCCCTGGCTGGCGGGGATTCGCGAGGTGTGGCGGGAGATCAGGGAGCGCGGGGACTACTGCGCGGTGATCTCGCTGTCGCCGTCGTTCTTCGTGGAACTGCTGCTGGAGTGGGGCGCGCATGCCGCACACGGCTCGGTCTTCCCGGAGGTGCCCTTCACCCGGCCCGTGGACGCGAACGGGATCCTGACGCCCGAGGGCAAGGTCACGGTGGCGGACCGGCTGTGCGCGCAGTTCGGGGTGAGCCGGGCCGACTGTGTCGCGTACGGGGATTCGTCGACCGACGCCGTGCTGTTCGAGGCCGTTTCGGTGTCGGTGGCAGTCAACGCGCGGCCGTATCTGGCGGAGCGGGCGACGTATGTCTACGAGGGCCGGGACCTGCGAGAGGCGTATCAGCTGGTCGGGGCGGCCCGCCCGGAAGTCCAAGCATCTTAGGAGGAAAGTGGGTTCGAAACGCGGATTTTCCGCGTTTCCCCGCGGGTGGTTGGGGCGGCTGGCAGGCTTTGAGGCCCGGAACCACGGATTCGAAGGCCGTGGCGTGCTTACCGACCGAGATGTTCGAAGCGAGGCACCGCATGGACGCTCCGCCCACCAGATCGGCCAGACGGACGGCCCGGATACAGTCCGGGGGCGGTGCGCTCGAGCCCTCCCCGGACGCGGTGCTGATCCGCCGGACCCTCGAGGAAATCGCACCGATCGCCGACAAGGTGACCTCGTACTTCTACGCCCTGGTGTTCACGGGGCACCCGGAGGTGCGGGGCATGTTCCCGGCCGCCATGGACGCACAGCGCGACCGACTCCTGAAGGCGCTGCTGACCGCCGCCGAGCACATCGACAACCCGGACGTGCTCGTGCCCTATCTGCGCCGACTGGGCACCGGGCACCGCAAGTACGGCACGGCGGCAGGGCACTATCCGGTGGTGGGCGAGGCCCTGATCGGCGCCTTGGCCCGGTACGCGGAACACAGCTGGGGGCCGGAGGCACAGGCCGCATGGGTGCGGGCCTACACCGCGATGTCCCAGATCATGATCGACGCGGCGGCGGAGGACCAGGTGAAGACCCCTGCGTGGTGGCACGCGGAGGTGGTCTCGCACGATCTGCGCACCCCGGACATCGCGGTGCTGACGGTCCGCCCCGATCAGCCCTACTCCTTCCTGGCGGGCCAGTACACGAGCCTGGAGACCCCCTGGTGGCCCCGGGTATGGCGGCACTACTCGTTCGCCTCGGCCCCGCGCGCCGACGGACTGCTGTCCTTCCACGTCAAGGCCGTTCCGGCGGGCTGGGTCTCCAATGCGCTGGTGCGTCACGCCCGGCCCGGCGACGTGCTGCGGCTCGGGCCGCCGGCCGGGTCGATGGTGGTGGACCACACCACCGACAACGGGATGCTGTGCCTGGGCGGCGGTACCGGCATAGCCCCGATCAAGGCGCTGATCGAGGACGTGGCGGAGCACGGTGAGCGCCGCCCGGTGGAGGTGTTCTTCGGGGCGCGCAGTGACGGCGACCTGTACGACAAGGACACCCTGCTGGGTCTGCAGCGTTCGCATCCGTGGCTGTCGGTGCGCCCGGTGGTCTGCGAGGGCCTGGCGGGGCAGCTGCCCCAAGCGGTCGGTGAGCACGGGCCCTGGAGCTCGTACGACGCGTTCATCTCGGGGCCGCCTGCGATGATCCGCAGCGGTGTCGACGAGCTCAAGCGGATCGGGATCCCTGGGGACCGGATCCGCTTCGACGCGGTCGAGGAGCTGGTGGGCGCGGCCGGCTGAGACCCGGGCCGACACGGCCCGGGCCGAGGTCAGCCCAGGTCGGGGGCGTGCATGGCGCGCACCCCCTCGATGTTGCCGTCGAGGTAGTGGCGCAGGGACAGCGGGACGAGATGGACGGCGGCGATGCCGACCCGGCTGAAGGGCACGCGCACGATCTCGTACTCGCCTTCGGGCTCGTCGACTTCGGGGCCGTGCCGCTGACTGGGGTCCATGGACTCGAGGTGGCAGACGAAGAAGTGCTGCACCTTCACTCCGGTCACTCCGCCGTCGGCGATGTGCTCGACGGTGTCGACGAAGCAGGGCACCACATCGGTGATCTTCGCGCCGAGTTCCTCGTGGATCTCTCGGTGGAGGGCGTCGACGACGGTGGCGTCCGAGGACTCCACTCCCCCGCCGGGGGTGAGCCAGTACGGGTCGACGCCGGGCTTGGTGCGTTTGATGAGGATCAGGTCGCCACCGTCGAGCAGGATCGCGCGAGCGGTGCGTTTGACCACGGGACGTTCGGTCATGGGAGAAGAGTGGCCCAGACTGCGGTGTCTGAAACGCTTGTCGGCGAAACGCGCCGCACGCCGGAAGCGGAGGCTCACCAGTGCGCGGCGGCGAGCAGCAGTCGGTCGTGCGCACGGGCGAGGTGGGCGAGGGCGAGGCTGCCGGCCCGTACGACGAGGAACCAGGTGCGCAGCGGCGGTACGGGCGGCTCGAGCAGGGCGACGATCTGCCCGCGGTCGAGGGCGTCCTGGCACAGATATCGAGGCAGGACGGCGAGTCCGGCGCCGGCCCGGACGCATTCCAGTACGGCCCTGAGGTCGGGGGCGACGACGGTGGCGGCATCGGGCCGGGTCCCGGGGCGGGTCTCGAAGACCGCGGCCCAGTAGCGGGCGACGAGCGGCAGGGTCTCGTGGACCTCGACGAGCGGAATGCCGTCGAGGGCGGCAGGGCCGGTCTCGCGCAGCCGGTCCGGATCGACGAGGGCGGCCCAGTAGGGCGCGGCGACCAGGACGTGCTCCTCGTCGCACAGGGCGGTCGTGCTGAACAGCCCGCCGCGCGGCCGGGCGGTGGTGACGACGAGGTCGTGGTGGCCGGCGGCGAGCCCGTCGAGGGCCTCCTCGGCGCCGGTCTGCAGGACGGTGCGCAGGGTGTGGCCCTGGCCGACGAGCGGTGCGAGAGCGGGCAGGACGCGCAGGCACAGGAATTCGGGGGGACCGGCGACGTGCAGGGTGCGTGACGTACCGGCCGCCTCCCGCTCCGCCTCGGTGATCCGCAGCAGGGCGTCGAGGTGCGGGGCGGCCTTGTGGGCGAGTTCGTCGCCGACGGCGGTGGGGGTGACCCCGCGGGCCCTGCGGTGGAACAGCGGCCGTCCCAGCTGGCGTTCGAGGGTGCGGATCTGGGACGTGACGGCGGGCTGGGACAGCCCGAGCAGTGCGGCGGCCCGGGTGAACGAGCCCGCCCGGTGCACGGCGACGAAGGTGCGCAGCAGGGCCAGGTCCATGAAGGCCCCTCTCGGTGGGGGCCTTCAACTATAAATATGCCGATAGGCCCCTGTCGTTACCGTGATTGGACTCTGACGCTGGGTCAACTAGCCTTGGGCGCGTGGTTCTTCGCGCGCAGAACCCGGGCGGTCCGAGCCACTAGGGGGGAGGCTCGGACCGCTCCATGTCTGCTGCCGCTCAGGCGCCGGCGCCCGCGGCGTCGAGGGCGCGCAGCACGTCCGTGACCAGGTCCCCGGTGTCCTCGGCCCCGGCGGACAAGCGGATGAAACCCTCCGGGACGGGGTCGCCGCCCCACCGTCCGCGCCGCTCCGCGGTGGACCGTACGCCGCCGAAGCTGGTGGCGTCCTCGACCAGGTGCAGGGCGGCCATGAAGCGTTCGGCGTGCGCGCGGTCGGGCAGGGTGAAGGAGACGACCGATCCGAAGCCCCGCATCTGCCGGGCGGCCGTCTTGTGCGACGGGTCCGCCGGCAGCCCCGGGTAGCGCAGCCCGGTCACGTCCGTACGGTCGGCCAGCGACTCGGCGACGGCCAGCGCGTTGGCCCACTGGCGCTGGGCGCGCAGCTGGATCGTGGCCAGGGAGCGGTGGGCGAGCCAGGCCTCCATCGGGCCCGGGATCGCACCAACGATCTTGCGCCAGCGCCGGACGGCGGCGGCGAGTCCCGGGTCGCGGCAGACGACGTAGCCGAGCAGGAGGTCGCCGTGGCCGGTGAGGCCCTTGGTGCCGCTGGCGACGGAGAAGTCCGCGCCGAGTTCCAGGGGCCGCTGGCCGAGCGGGGTGGCGAGGGTGTTGTCGACGGCAACCAGGGTGCCGCCCGCGTGCGCGGCCTCGACCAGTCGCCGTACGTCGCACACGTCGAGCCCGGGGTTGGAGGGGGTCTCGATCCACAGCAGCCTGGCCCCGTCGAGGACGGCGAGCTGCCCGTCGTCGCCGGTCGGGGCGGTGCGGACGCGGATCCCGTACGCCTCCAGCTGCTCGCGGACCAGCGGCAGCGCCTGGTAGCCGTCGTCGGGCAGGACGACGGTGTCCCCGGTGCGGGCCTGGGAGAGCAGGACGGCGGAGACCGCGGCCATGCCGGACGCGAAGACGATGGTGTCCACGCCGTCCTGGCCGGGGGCTTCGAGCTCCCCGATGGCCCGTTCCAGCAGGGTCCAGGTGGGGTTGGTGTCGCGGCCGTAGGTGTACGGGCCCTCGACGTCGCCGGGGAGGTGGAAGTGGGCGGCGAAGACGGGTCCGGGCAGGGGAGGTTCGTTCTTGACGGGCTCGGGCAGTCCGGCACGCACGGCCCGGGTTCCGTCGCCGAGCCCGTCCGCCGTGGCGGCCCTGGCCGCTGCTCTTGCTGCCTGGTCGGCGTGGTCGTTCACGCGGTGTGCTCCTTCACTGCCTCGCGTACGGCGTCCAGCAGGCCCGCACTCGCCGCCTCGACGAGCTCCAGGCACAGTTCGAACCCGTCGAGGGAGCCGTAGTAGGGATCCGGTACGTCGGTCTCCGCGGCCGTGGCCGCCGGGTCGTACGACCGCAGCAGCCGTACCTTGGCGGCGTCCTCGGGGGTGGGTGCGAGCGCCCGCAGGTCCCGCAGGTGCCCGGCGTCGAGCGCTATGACGAGGTCGAGACCGGCGAACCACGAGGCCCGGAACTGCCGGGCCCGGTGGGTCTGCTCGTACCCGGCGGACTCGAGGACGGAGACGGTGCGCGGATCGGCGCCGTCCCCCTCGAACCAGCCGCCGGTGCCGGCGCTGTCCACCTCGACGAGAGCATCGAGTCCGGCCTCGGTGACGCGGGCGCGGAAGACGGACTCGGCCATGGGCGAGCGGCATATGTTGCCCGTGCAGACGAAGCACACGCGATACATGGGCGGTCCGTTCAGTTCTTGTCGGGCAGGGCCATGTTCACGGCCCAGGAGACGACGGAGATGATCAGGCCGCCGACGAGCGCGGTCCAGAAGTTGTCGACGTGGAAGCTGAGGTCGAGCTGCGTGGCCAGCCAGGAGGTCAGCAGCAGCATCAGGGCGTTCACGACGAGGGTGAACAGTCCGAGGGTGAGGACGAACAGGGGCAACGAGAGGAGCTTCACCAGGGGCTTGACAATGATGTTGACCAGGCCGAAGACCAGTGCGACCAGGATCAGCGCGAGGGTCCTGCGGCCCAGGGAGCTGTGGTCGTCGAGCGTGATGCCGGAGAGCAGCCAGATGGCGACGGCCAGGGCTGCGGCGTTCGCGAGCGTCTTGACTACGAAATTCGTCATGTGTCTGATCGTGGCAGAGAAGATCCCGGTGGGACATCAGCAGATCAGCGGATGCCAGGGAACGCGAGAGAGCAAGGGGCACAACGAAGATGAAGGCCTTCCGGCTGGACGAGCTCGAGGCGGAGCGGCTCGCGAACGACGGCGCCTATCTGCAGTTCCTGCGCGAACGGAACATGTCGGTCGGGCTGTACGCGCTCGACGCCGGGCAGAGCGACCCGCAGCAGCCGCACCGCCAGGACGAGGTGTACTTCGTGGTGAGCGGCCGCGCCTCGATCACGGTCGGGGAGGAGACGACGACGGTGGCCCGCGGCAGCGTCGTCTACGTCCCGGCCGGGGTGGTGCACAAGTTCCACCACATCACCGAGGACCTGCGGGTACTTGTGGTGTTCTCCCCGCCGGAGGCATAGCCGGGGGCCCCGGACCGAGGGTCGGACCCCTGGTCCCCCTAGGGGGCGGATCAGGGGACTCCGGGGGCTCGAGGGCCCCCGGGCGCCTTCGCGGCCTCCTAGCATCGAGAGCAGGAAGTCACGGCTCAGGAAGAGGTTGAGGACATGGACGGCATCCGACAGACATTCGCAGGCATGCCCTGGTGGGTTAAGTGGGTCGCGATCCCGCTTCTGGTGCTCTTCGTCTTCGGCGGTGTCATCACCAGCATCCTCGGTGCCCTGATCGGGTTCGCCTTCAAGCTGCTGCTCTTCGCCGGCCTCGTCGGCGGCCTGGTCTTCCTTGTGAAGAAGTTCAGCGGCAGCGGTACGAAGTCCTCGTCCGGCGACTGGTAGGCCCCGGGGTCAAGCCCGGGGATTAACCCAGGCGGGGGAACGTGAGGTGGCAAACCGCTCACACCGCGGGAATCGGCGGATAGAGTGGCAATCTGTGCCGTTCCCCTGGGCCGAAGGCCGGTAATGCCGCCCTGACCTGCGGCTATCTCCAGTACCGGCTGAGCATCACCTCCAGGAACCACGGCATGTGCGGGGGCGGCCCCCGCAGGGCGGGCCCTCCCAAGGCCCGCCGCCACGCCTGGGGGTGAGCTTTGTCTTCGGTTCACAATGCCGGTGTGCCAACGCTGATCGGTTCGGTGCAGCGAGCGTTGAGACTGCTCGAAGCAGTGGGCTCCCACAGCGAGGGAGCCCCGGCGAAACAACTGGCGCGCGAGGCCGGGCTCCCGCTCCCCACCGCGTACCACCTGCTGCGCACGCTCACCCACGAGGGCTATCTGCGGCGCGAGGGCGGAGTGTTCGTTCTCGGTGCCGCCGCAGGCCGGCTCGCGGGCGGCGGACTGCAGCAGAAACGTCGCAGCATGATCCTCGACTCTCTCGCGCACTTCCGCGACGCGGTCGGGGCCCCCGTCTACTTCGCGGTGTTCCGCGACGGTGAGATCGAGCTCGTGGGCGTTTCGGACACCCCGGCCAGTCCTGCCGTCGAGGAGTGGGCCGATTTCCGGGCGACCGGCCATGCGCACGCCATCGGGCAGTGCCTGCTGGCCCAGCTGGACGAGGAGACGCGCAAGGACTACTACGACCGGCACCCGGTCGAGGCCGTCACCCGGTACACCGTCCGAGACCAGCGCGCCCTGGAGGACCGGATCGGGTCCCTCGGTCGCATGCAGCCGGTTACGGAGCGTCAGGAGTACGCGCTGGGCACGGTGTGTGCAGCCATCCCCATCACTGCCGGCGATACCGCCGCAACCATGGCGATTTCACTCCCTTTGCACCAGGAGGAACGATTGCTGTGTGTGGTTGATCGGCTACGGAGTGAAGTAGGCGCGCTGTTGAGCACCCTCTCGTTCTCTATCAGTATCTGAAAACTCACTCCTTGTGATCTGCAAGCGCGTCCACCACCCTTGTCAAGAGGGCCCTGGGGGATCATTCCTGGCCACTTCCACTACAGCGGGGTAGTCAATGCGCGAGTCGGTACAGGCAGAGGTCATGATGAGCTTCCTCGTTTCCGAGGAGCTCTCGTTCCGGATCCCGGTGGAACTCCGGTACGACACCCGTGACCCCTACGCGGTGCGCCTGACGTTCCACCTTCCCGGAGACGCGCCCGTGACCTGGGCGTTCGGCCGGGAGCTCCTCCTCGACGGCATCAACAAGCCGTGCGGTGACGGCGATGTGCACATCGCCCCCACCGACCCCGAGGAACTGTCCGACGTCCACATCCGGCTCCAGGTCGGCTGCGACCGGGCTCTGTTCCGCGCCGGCGCCGCGCCGCTCGTGGCGTTCCTCGACCGCACCGACCGGCTTGTTCCGCTCGGTCAGGAGCGCAACCTCGGCGACTTCGAGGACAACCTCGACGAAGCGCTGGACAGGATCCTGGCCGAGTCGCGGCAGAACGAGCAGAACGCGGGCTGAACGGACCGGACGCGCCGAGCTGCCCCGGGCCCCCGAGTACCCCGGGTCTCTCAGCGCTTGCGCCGCCGTCCCCGGCCCCCGCGGACCGGCCCCGAGGCCGCCGCTCCAGCAGGGGATCCCGGCCGGTCGGCAGAAACCACCAGCGCGGCAAGCGCCGTTGTCACCGGGACCGAGGCCACCAGGCCGATCGACCCGACGAGTGTCCGTACGATCTCCTCCGCGACCAGTTCGCTGTTGGCCACCGAACCCATGCTGCTGTTCGCGATCGAGAACAGCAGCAGCAGGGGCAGCGCCGCGCCCGCATAGGCCAGTACCAGGGTGTTGACCACCGAGGCGATGTGGTCGCGGCCGATCCGGATGGCCGCACGGTACAAGGAGCGAGACCCCATCGACGGGTCGGCCTGGTGGAGTTCCCAGACCGCCGAGGTCTGGGTGACCGTCACGTCGTCGAGCACACCCAGCGATCCGATGATCACGCCTGCAAGCAGCAGACCGCTCATGTCGATGTCCGGGTAGAGCCCGTGGATCAGCCCGGTGTTGTCGTCGGTGTTGCCGCTCAGAAACGCCCAGTCGACGAACACCGAGCCCAGCAAACCGATCAGCAGCAGCGAGATGAGCGTTCCCAGGACGGCGACTGACGTACGGGCACTCAGACCGTGGCACATGTAGAGCGCGATGAGCATGATGGCGCTGGCGCCGACGACCGCGACGAGCAGCGGGTTCGAACCCTGCAGGATCGCCGGGAGGATGAAGAGCGTCAGCACGCCGAAGCTGACGGTCAGCGCGATCAGCGCGAACAGGCCGCGCATCCGGCCGACCACGACGACCGCCACCGCGAAGACGGCGGCCAGCACCGCCAACGGCAGTTTGCGGTTCACGTCGATCACGGAGTACTGGAGATCCCGGGGCGCGTCCGGCGCGTACGCGACGACCACCTCCTGGCCGTTCTCCAACTGCCGTGGGGCGCCCGGCTGGACGATCTCGAAGAAGGTACGGCCCTTGTCGGGTCCGGTGGTGACCTCGATGGTGGCCTTCTTGCACTCGCCGGTCTGCGCGGCCTGTGCCTCGCGGCCCTCCGGGGTGGAGGGGCTGCCGGTGGTGGGCGGCACCTGTGAGGCGTTCACGGACTTGCAGTCGACCTGTTCGAGCGCGACGACCCTGCCCTGCTGGGTCTGCCGGTCGAAGCCCACCCCGGAGCGCTCGTGGGCGGGGGCGCCGCCCGGCCAGAGCACCACCATGCCGACGAAGACGGCGGCGGCGAAGGGGATCAGTACGGCCGCGATGACCTTGCGCAGGTGCTTCGAGACGGGTGCCGCCGGCCCGTGGCCGTGGGAATGACCATGGGAGTGGCCCTGGGACGGGTCGTGCGACGGGCCGTGGTCATGCCCGGGGGCCGCGCGTGCGTGGTCGTTGTGACCCGTGGGCTCGGTGGGCGTGGAGGGAGGCTGCGGCGAGGACGTCACCGGCAGATCATCGCAAGAGTTGAGGGGGCCCACTGTTCAGCACGCCACAGATGACGCTAGCGTGGGGGCACCTTTGCACAACGCGGGAGCTCGGAGCACCGGGCTGAGAGGGCGCTGATCACCGTACGCGCAGCACACATGCGTACGGGAAGAGGCTGCGTCGACCGCCGAACCTGTTACCGGGTAATGCCGGCGTAGGGAGATCAGGTCTCATGACCATTCAGGACGCACGCACGCCTGCCGTCAGCCAGGACGCCGACGGCCGGACAGAGCGCCAGCCGGGCTGGCACAAGGGCTACGTGGCAGGCTCCCGCCCCGACATCCGGGTGCCGGTCCGCCAGGTCCACCTCACCAACGGCAAGGACGTGACGCTCTACGACACGTCCGGGCCGTACACCGACCCGCAGATCGAGACCGACGTGCGGCGCGGCCTGCCGCCGCTGCGCGAGAACTGGATCATCGGCCGCGGCGACACCGAGGAGTACGCGGGCCGTCCCGTGCGCCCCGAGGACGACGGCATCAAGCACACCTCGCCGCGCGGTGGTCTGAAGAACCTCGACGCGGTCTTCCCGGGCCGCCCCCGCCAGCCCCGCCGCGGTCGTGGCGGCGCCGCCGTCACGCAGCTCGCGTACGCCCGCCGCGGTGAGATCACCCCGGAGATGGAGTACGTCGCGATCCGCGAGAACGTATCCCCCGAGGTCGTCCGCGAGGAGATCGCCGCAGGTCGCGCCGTGCTTCCCGCGAACGTGAACCACCCGGAGATCGAGCCGATGATCATCGGCAAGCGGTTCCTGGTGAAGGTCAACGCCAACATCGGCAACTCCGCCGTCACCTCCTCCATCGAGGAGGAGGTCGACAAGATGACCTGGGCGACCAAGTGGGGCGCCGACACGGTCATGGACCTCTCGACCGGCCGCAACATCCACACCACCCGTGAGTGGGTGCTGCGCAACTCCCCCGTGCCGATCGGCACCGTGCCGCTGTACCAGGCGCTCGAGAAGGTCGACGGCCGCGCCGAGGACCTGACCTGGGAGATCTACAAGGACACGGTCATCGAGCAGGCCGAGCAGGGCGTCGACTACATGACGGTCCACGCCGGCGTGCTGCTGCCGTACGTGCCGCTGACCGCCCGCCGCAAGACCGGCATCGTCTCGCGCGGCGGATCGATCATGGCCGCGTGGTGCCTGGCGCACCACAAGGAGAACTTCCTCTACACGAACTTCGAGGAGCTCTGCGAGATCCTCGCGACGTACGACGTCACGTACTCGCTGGGCGACGGCCTGCGCCCCGGCTCCATCGCGGACGCCAACGACGCGGCGCAGTTCGCGGAGCTGAAGACGCTGGGCGAGCTGAACACGATCGCCAAGCGGCACAACGTGCAGACCATGATCGAGGGCCCGGGCCACGTCCCGATGCACAAGATCAAGGAGAACATCGACCTCCAGCAGGAGATCTGCGAGGAGGCGCCGTTCTACACGCTCGGCCCGCTGACCACGGACGTCGCCCCGGCGTACGACCACATCACCTCGGGCATCGGCGCCGCGATGATCGCCTGGTGGGGCACCGCGATGCTCTGCTACGTCACGCCCAAGGAGCACCTGGGCCTGCCCAACCGTGACGACGTGAAGACCGGCGTCATCACGTACAAGATCGCCGCCCACGCGGCGGACCTGGCCAAGGGCCACCCGGGCGCCCAGGAGTGGGACGACGCCCTTTCGGACGCGCGGTTCGAGTTCCGCTGGGAGGACCAGTTCAACCTGGCCCTCGACCCGGATACGGCCCGTGAGTTCCATGACGAGACGCTCCCGGCCGAGCCGGCCAAGACCGCGCACTTCTGCTCCATGTGCGGTCCGAAGTTCTGCTCGATGAAGATCTCCCAGGACATCCGCCGTGAGCATGGCGGAGACCTGAAGGCAGATGAGATCGAGGCGGGCATGGCGGAGAAGTCCGCCGAGTTCGCGGCGAGCGGCAACCGGGTGTACCTCCCGCTGGCGGACTGACCCGACGGCCGCGGTGGCGCTGCTCCGGGGAGGAGGAGGGGACTCCCCGGAGCAGCGTCCCGGGGCCGGAACTGCTTGCGCTGGAGTGCACTCCAACTCCTACAGTGCGGCCCCATGACCATGAGATACCGCAGTCTGGGTGGGACCGGCATAGAGGTCAGCGCACACTGCCTCGGCACGATGATGTTCGGATCGGTGGGGAACCCGGACCACGACGAGTGCGCGAGGATCATCCACGCCGCACTCGATCAGGGCATCAACTTCGTCGACACCGCGGACATGTACTCCGCCGGGGAGTCCGAGGAGATCGTCGGCAAGGCGCTCAAGGGGCGGCGCGACGATGTCGTGCTCGCCACCAAGGTCCACTTCCAGATGGGGGAGGGGCGCAACCGCAGCGGGAACTCGCGGCGGTGGATCGTGCAGGCCGTCGAGGACAGTCTGCGGCGGCTGGACACCGACTGGATCGACCTCTACCAGGTGCACCGGCCCGACCACTCGACGGACGTCGAGGAGACCCTGTCGGTCCTCGGAGATCTGGTGAGGGCGGGCAAGATCCGTGCTTTCGGCTGCTCCACCTTCCCCGCCGAGGAGATCGTCGAGGCGCATCACGTCGCCGAGCGGCGGGCTCTTCCGCGGTTCCGGACGGAGCAGCCTCCGTACTCGATCCTTGCGCGCGGGGTGGAGGCCTCCGTGCTGCCGGTCGCCCGCCGGTACGGGATGGGCGTACTGACCTGGAGCCCGCTTGCCTCCGGCTTCCTGAGCGGCAAGTACCGGCTCGGCGCGCCCGTCGACATGAGCTCGGGGAGGGCCGCTCTGACTCCCGCGCGCTTCGACCCGGCGATCCCCGGCAACGTCGCGAAGCTGGAGGCCGTGGAACAGCTCCTCGAGCTCGCCGACGGCATCGGCTGCACGCTGCCCGAGCTGGCGGTCGCCTTCCCGGTCGCGCATCCCGCAGTCACCTCGGTGATCATCGGTCCGCGGACCATGGACCAGCTGAACTCGCTGGTCAAGGGTGCTGGACTGGTCCTCGACGACGCGGTGCTGGACCGGATCGACGAGATCGTGCCGCCGGGGACGAACCTCTACCACCCGGACGGCGTGTGGCGCCCGTCGGCCCTGACCGACACCGCGCAGCGGCGGCGGGCCCCCGGGGACCGGTCGGCGGGCTAGGCGGTGTCTTGGCCCCGTTCGGCGCGATGTTTCACGTGAAACAGGGACGGACTGCCCATCGAGGCTGTCAGGACGACTCGGTCTCCGGGCCGCCGAAGTCGGGGCTGGTGAAGTCCGGAGGCGTGTAGCCGGGCCGGGGTCCCTGTGACGGGGATCCGGGGCTGGTGAAGTCGGGCCGGGTGTATCCCAGGTTGGGGATGCGCCCGGCCTTCGGCGTGCGGGGAGCGGGATACACGGGCCCCGCGCTCGGATCGGCCAGCGCGTCGCGCAGGAACGGCAGGATGCCCCGCTCCAGCAGGGCATGCCGCCAGGCCTCGCGGGCCTGCGCGAGCTCGTCGGGTATCGCTCCGTCCCCGGCCACGACCTCCGTCGCGCGGTTGCGGACGGCCGTCACCAGCAGCCCGATCACCGCGAACAACAGGGAGACCACCGTCAGCGCGCCGAAGAGCCAACCCGCCGTCAGCATCGTGTCGGCGAAGGCCGGTTCGGGCTCGATCGCCTTCAGGACGTAGCCCACCAGCAGGAAGATCAGCATCGCGGTGCCCGCCAGAACCGGGGCGAGCACCGCGACCACGGCGCTGACCCCGGCGCCGTCGTCGCCCTCGTCCTGCCCGGAACTCCTGTCGGCAACTGCCGATCCGGGGGTGGACAGGGCCTCGTCGCGCCGTTCCCCACGGAGTTTCACGTAGTGGTCGTACTCGGCCGCGGCCGCGGCCGTCAGCAGCGCGCTGGCCCCGACGGCCATCGTGCGCAGTTGTTCGGCGTTCAGGCGTTCGCCGAGAGCGGCGAGCTCGGGCCGTTCGTGTGCGGTACGCAGCGCCTCGTCGAGGAGGCGATCGAACTCGGGTCGGTCTTCGGTCAGCAGGTGCGGAGCGCTGTTCATGTGCATCCCCCGATGCTCCGTGGGGACCGGTTTGCCCGCGTAGACCCGGGCGCCGGCACAAACGGAGGAGAGCCTGCTACGGATAGGGCGATGGTAGAGCGCCCATGCCACGCCGTGACAGGGGCTTTCCTGAAATTACCCCCCTTCTGATAACCCTCAGTCGTTCAGCGGGAGTTGCACGACCAGCAGTTTGCCCGCCATCGTGACCCCGCCGTCCATGGCGATCGCGAGCCCTTCCGCATACACGTGCGGTCCGGTCACGGCCTCCGGGCCGCGGGACTCGTCGCCGTTCTCGGTGCCCACCTCGCCCAGCAGGTACGGGATCGGGCTGTGCCCGTGCACGACCCGGCCGCCGCCGTAGGTGTCGAGGAGTTCGCGTACGGCCTGGGGTCCGGTCTCCTCGTCGCGGAAGGCGAACCGCTTGGTGAACTTGCGGAAGAGGTCCCAGGTGATGTCGGCGTCGTTGCGGTTGAGCAGCTCGTGGATGGTGTCGTTGACGTCCTCGATGGAGTCGCCGTAGTCGAGGTACGCGGTGGTGTCGGAGTGCAGCAGCAGGTGCCCGTCCTCCAGCACGGCCGCGTCCAGCCGCGACATCCACTGCAGGTGCACGTCCTCCAGGCGCTCCATGTCGGTGCGCTGGCCGCCGTTGAGGAGCCAGGCGGCCTGGAAGGTGGCGGTGCCGGCGCCCGAGGCGACAGGGGTGTCGCCGAACCGCTTGGCGCCGATGAGCAGCAGCTCGTGGTTGCCCATGAGGGCCTTGCAGTAGCCGCCTGAGGCGGCGGCTTCGGCGGACAGCCGCATGACGAGGTCGATGACGCCGATCCCGTCGGGCCCGCGGTCGGTGAAGTCGCCGAGGAACCAGATGCGTGCGTTGCCGGCCGACCAGCGGCGGTCGGCGTCGATGAGGCCCTGCGCATGGAGTTCGGTGACGAGCTCGTCCAGATAGCCGTGGACGTCGCCGACGACGTACAGAGGCCCGGGGCCCGCGGCCGCGGGCTCCTGGGGGATGTACTGGACCTGGACAGTGTCACCCGGCCCACCGCGGCCGATGATCGGCAGATCGCGGTGCGTGGGGGTGTAGCCCTCGTCGAGCTCGTCCTCATCGGCCGGTCCGCCCGCGGCGGGCGCCTGGCCCGGGGGCGGCGGCGCGGGCACGGACGCACCCTCCCCGTAGTACGCGGGGTACTCGCCGTACACGGGGGCTTCGTCGGGAAGCCCGCCGGGCACGCCGTACGGGACGGGCTCGGTGACCGGAACTCGGAAGTCCCGCAGCGTCTCCGTCCGCATCGCGGGTCCCTGACCGGCCCCCTGAGTCATCGACCCCTCCACCACCGTCGCGCTGCCGTACACCTGCGGACCCTCCTGACCTCCGGGGAGGAGGGTCCGTGATGTCGTGCGCCCATCATAGGAATGCGGCTCGCGCTCTGTGACGCACCAGGGGTGGTGAATCCTGGGCGGAACCAATAGTTCCTGCCGCTTTCTCCCGAAATAGGTGTTGCTGAAATCCTCGGCGGGGCCGTCGGCCCCGCCGGTTTCGCGGTGTGGCGGTCAGTCCTTGGCCGGTGACCGGGGCGGACTGACGGTCGTACGGGGCTGCCTGCGCTGCGAGGAGGTACGGACGATCAGCTCGGTCGGGACGACCTGTTGGACGGGACGCCCGGTGTCGACCCCCTCGATGGCGTCGATGAGCAACTGCACGACGGCGGTGCCGATGCGGCGCGGTTTGAGGGAAAGGGTGGTGATGGGCGGTTCGGTGTTGGCGTACACGGTGGACTCGCTGCAGCACACGAGCAGCAGGTCCTCGGGGACGCGCAGGCCGTAGCGCCGGGCGGCGGCGAGCAGGTCGGTCCCGTTGGGGTCGAACAGCCCGTAGACGGCGTCGGGCCGGTCGGGCCGGGCCAGCAGCCGGTCCGCGGCGACGGCGCCGGCGCACGGGTCGTGGGCGGGGTAGGACTCGTAGACGGGGTCCTGGCCGACGCGCTCGCACCAGCTGAGGTAGGCGGTGGTGGAGAGCCGGGTGTAGGTGTCGGTGGTGGTGCCGGTCAGCAGCCCGATACGGCGGGCGCCGGCGGCGGCGAGGTGGTCGAGCAGGTTGAGTACGGCTGCCTCGTGGTCGTTGTCGACCCAGGCGGTGACGGGGAGGGAGCCGGCCGGGCGGCCGTCGGAGACGACGGGGAGGCCTTGGCGGACCAGTTCGGTGACGACGGGGTCGTGGTCGGAGGGGTCGATGACGACGGTGCCGTCGAGGGCCACGTTGGACCACACGTCGTGTCGGGAGGTGGCGGGGAGGATGACGAGGGCGTAGCCGCGGGCGAGCGCGGCAGAGGTGGCGGCCCTGGCCATCTCGGCGAAGTAGGCGAATTCGGTGAAGGTGAAAGGTTCATCCCCGTACGTCGTCACGGTCAGACCGATGAGGCCCGACTTGCCGGTACGGAGGGTGCGGGCCGCGGCGGAGGGGCGGTAGCCCAGCCGGTCGGCGACCTCGCGAACGTGGCGGCGGGTGGCGTCCGGCAGCCGCCCCTTGCCATTGAGCGCGTCGGAGACGGTTGTGATCGAGACGCCCGCTGCGGCGGCCACGTCCCTGATGCCGGCCCGGCCCTGTCGGCCGGCGGCCCGCCGGGTGGTCTCGGTCCGGCTCACCTGATGCTTCCCTGCTGCTGTCATGGCGAGCCGATAGTAGGGCTCGGCGGGGTGGGTGGTCCGGGTGCATATGCACGCGTTGACAGGCACGTTTCTGCATGGTTCGCCACCCCCAATGACCTTGGAATTAAAGGCATTTGAGCGCGGAGGGTGAGCGGGGCGTTTGTCGGCGGGTACGGGCATGCCAAAGCGGTGTGGTCTCGGGCCGGTCTCAACTCACCTGTACGAGGGATGCGCGCCACGGCGTGGGCCACCGGCGTGTGCATATATGCGTGCGCTCCCCCGCAATTCTGGCGCCGCCATTTTCGGAAGAGCGGAATCCTCATAAGGTGAGCAGTATTGAGTCGACGGCGACGTCGTACGGGACGGTCGAGGAGGACCTGCGGTGAGCGAGAAGAGCCCGAAGCTGCGCGCCGAGCTGGACGGCATTCCCACCTACAAGCCCGGGAAGCCCGCTGCCGCGGGCGGGCCCGTCGCTTACAAGCTGTCCTCGAACGAGAACCCGTACCCGCCGCTGTCCGGGGTGCTGGAGACTGCGGTCGCGGCGGCAGGACAGTTCAACCGCTACCCCGACCTGGCCTGCACGGTCCTGGTGAACGAGCTCGCCGAGCGGTTCGGGGTGCCGGTCGAGCACATCGCCACCGGCACGGGTTCGGTGGGCGTGGCCCAGCAGCTGGTCCAGTCGACGGCCGGCCCGGGCGACGAGGTCATCTACGCCTGGCGGTCCTTCGAGGCCTACCCGATCGTCACGCAGATCTCGGGTGCGACGGCCGTGCAGGTCCCGCTGACCGACGGGGACGTGCACGACCTCGAGGCGATGTTCGACGCGATCACCGAGCGGACCCGGCTGATCTTCGTCTGCAACCCCAACAACCCCACCGGCACCGCCGTGCGCCGTGACGAGCTGGTGCGGTTCCTGGACCGGGTGCCCTCGGACATCCTGGTGGTGCTGGACGAGGCGTACCGCGAGTTCGTCCGCGACGTCGAGGTGCCGGACGGCATCGAGCTCTACCGGGGCCGCCCGAACGTCTGCGTGCTGCGTACGTTCTCCAAGGCGTACGGGCTGGCCGGCCTGCGCGTCGGCTTCGCGGTGGCGCACGAGCCGGTGGCGGCGGCGCTGCGCAAGACGGCGGTGCCCTTCGGCGTCAGCCAGCTCGCCCAGGACGCGGCGGTCGCCTCGCTGCGCGCCGAGGACGAGCTGATGGGCCGCGTCGGGGCGCTGGTGGGAGAGCGTGCACGGGTCTACAAGACGCTGCTCGGCCAGGGCTGGACCGTGGTGCCGGAGACGCAGGCGAACTTCGTGTGGATGCGGCTGGGGGAGCGGACCGCCGCGTTCGCGGCGGCCTGCGAGAAGGCCGGTGTGGTGGTCCGGCCCTTCGCGGGCGAGGGCCTGCGGGTCACGATCGGTGAGCCCGAGGCGAACGACATCTTCCTGCACACGGCGGAGGCGTTCTTCAAGGAGATGTAGCCCTCAGGGGCTACGCGGGTTCGCCGGAGGCTACGCGAGTTCCACGCGGATCGGGTCGCCGTCGCGGACGGTGGACAGCAGGCGGGGGTCGCCGTCGAACGAGCCGAGCACATTGCACGGGCTCGCCAGGCGGCTCTCGCCTCCGCGCGAGATGGGCGTGGGGCCGTACGGGAGCGCGAGGGCGTCGCCCTCGGTCCAGAACGCGACCGTGCCCGGGTCGACGACCTGCCGGGCGTCGTGTTCGAGCGCCACGGAGACGCCGGTGTCGAAGTAGACCTCCTCGCCCCAGGTGTGGGCGGACGCGGAGATCGGAAGGGCCTCGGCCAGCGCCTTGCTGGTCGGGGTCTCGTCAAGGGTTGCCGTGAGCTGGCCTGCGGGCCAGGAGATACGAATCCTCATGAGCGGCATTCAACAATCTGTTGAAAGTGTTGGCTAGGGGGCCCCGCCTGGAAGGCGTCTGAAGCAGTACGACATAATGCTTGTGAATGTGAACGCGTTCACAAGCGTGTCCTGTTTCGTCCCGTATTCGGGTGGGGCACGCCAGGCAAACTGCGGCAGTGACCACGGCGCACCGAAGGAGACGACGACGTGGACGTAGCTTTGGCGCCAGAGACGTTGGCGCGCTGGCAGTTCGGCATCACCACCGTCTACCACTTCCTCTTCGTCCCGCTGACGATCTCTCTCGCGGCGCTCACGGCAGGCCTCCAGACCGCCTGGGTGCGCTCGGAGAAGGAGAAGTACCTCAGAGCCACCAAGTTCTGGGGCAAGCTCTTCTTGATCAATATCGCCATGGGTGTCGTCACGGGCATCGTGCAGGAGTTCCAGTTCGGCATGAACTGGTCCGACTACTCGCGCTTCGTCGGTGACATCTTCGGGGCCCCGCTGGCCTTCGAGGCGCTCATCGCCTTCTTCTTCGAGTCGACCTTCATCGGGCTGTGGATCTTCGGCTGGGACAAACTTCCGAAGAAGATCCACCTGGCCTGCATCTGGATGGTCTCGATCGGCACCATCCTCTCCGCGTACTTCATCCTCGCGGCCAATTCCTGGATGCAGCACCCGGTCGGCTACCGGATCAACGAGGAGCGGGGCCGGGCCGAACTCACCGACTTCTGGCTGGTCCTCACCCAGAACACCGCGCTGACGCAGTTCTTCCACACCATCACGGCGGCGTTCCTGGTCGGCGGCGCCTTCATGGTCGGCATCTCCGCCTTCCACCTGGCCCGCAAGAAGCACATCCCCGTGATGCGGACCTCGCTGCGACTCGGCCTGGTCACCCTGATCATCGCCGGCATGGGCACCGCCATCAGCGGTGACCTGCTGGGAAAGGTGATGTTCAAGCAGCAGCCGATGAAGATGGCCGCCGCGGAGGCGCTCTGGGACGGCGAGGCGCCCGCGCCCTTCTCCGTCTTCGCCTACGGAGACGTCGAAAAGGGCCACAACAAAGTCGCCATAGAGATCCCGGGCCTGCTGTCCTTCCTGGCCAATGACGACTTCACCTCCTTCGTCCCCGGCATCAACGACGTCAACAAAGCCGAACAGGAGAAGTTCGGGCCCGGCGACTACCGGCCCAACATCCCGGTCGCGTACTGGGGCTTCCGCTGGATGATCGGCTTCGGCATGGCCTCCCTCGGCATCGGAGTGCTGGGGCTCTGGCTCACCCGGAAGAAGTTCATGCTGCCGCCGGGCCTGCGCACCGGCGAGGACGAGGTCCCGCACCTGGTCCTCTTCAAGAAGGCGCTGAGCCCCAGGTTCACCACCTGGTACTGGATCGTCGCCCTCTGGACCATGGGCTTCCCGCTCATCGCCAACTCCTGGGGCTGGATCTTCACCGAGATGGGCCGCCAGCCCTGGGTGGTCTACGGAGTCCTGCGCACCCGCGATGCGGTCTCGCCCCACGTCTCCCAGGGCGAGGTGCTCACCTCGATGATCGGCTTCACGCTCCTGTACGCCGTGCTCGCGGTGATCGAGGTCAGGCTGCTGGTGAAGTACGTCAAGCTCGGGCCGCCCGAGCTCACCGAGGCAGACCTGAACCCGCCCACCAAGATCGGCGGGGACGACAAGAACCCCGACCGGCCTATGGCCTTCTCGTACTGAGGCTGAGGGGACCACACCATGCAACTCCATGACGTCTGGTTCGTGCTCATCGCCGTCCTGTGGACCGGCTACTTCTTCCTGGAGGGCTTCGACTTCGGGGTCGGCGTACTGACCAAGCTGCTCGCCCGCGACCGCAAGGAGAGGCGGGTCCTGATCAACACGATCGGGCCCGTGTGGGACGGCAACGAGGTCTGGCTGCTCACCGCCGGCGGGGCGACCTTCGCCGCCTTCCCCGAGTGGTACGCCACCCTGTTCTCGGGGTTCTACCTGCCGCTCCTGGTCATCCTGATCTGTCTGATCATCCGCGGTGTCGCCTTCGAGTACCGGCACAAGCGGGACGAGGACCGGTGGCAGACCAACTGGGAACACGCGATCTTCTGGACCTCGCTGATCCCCGCGTTCCTGTGGGGCGTGGCCTTCGCCAACATCGTGCGCGGCGTGAAGATCGACGAGCACAAGGAGTACGTCGGCAGCCTCTTCGACCTGCTCAACGTCTACTCCCTGCTCGGCGGCCTGGTCACCCTGACCCTCTTCACCTTCCACGGAACGGTGTTCACCTCGCTCAAGACGGTCGGGGACATCCGGGAGCGCTCGCGTGCGCTGGCGACCCGGCTGGGTGTGGTCACTGCCGTGCTGGCACTCGTCTTCCTGATCTGGACCCAGGTCTCGCGCGGTGACGGCAAGAGCCTGATCGCCATGGCCGTCGCGGTCGTCGCACTGGTCGGGGCCCTCGCCTTCAACCTGGCGGGCCGCGAGGGCTGGTCGTTCGCCCTGTCGGGGGTCACCATCGCGGCCGCGGTCGCGATGCTCTTCCTGACGCTCTTCCCGAACGTGATGCCGTCCTCGCTGAACGACGCCTGGAACCTCACGGTCACCAACGCCTCGTCCAGCCCCTACACCCTGAAGATCATGACCTGGTGTGCGGGAGTGGCCACGCCGCTCGTCCTGCTCTACCAGGGCTGGACGTACTGGGTGTTCCGCAAGCGGATCGGCACGCAGCACATCGTCGATGCGCACTGATCCCTGACCGTCCGGCCTGACCCTGCTCTGGGGGATGTTTCACGTGAAACCGATCGACCCGCGCCTGCTTCGGTACGCCCGCTCCACCCGCCTCTTCCTGGCGGCCGTGGTGGCCCTGGGACTTGCCGGGGCGGGGCTGGTCGTCGGTCAGGCGATGCTGATCGCCGAGATCGTGGTCGGCGCCTTCGAGCAGGGGCTGGACGGCGAGGCGCTGCGGACGCCGCTGCTGCTGCTCGCAGCAGTGGCACTGGGGCGAGGTCTGCTCGCCTGGCTCACGGAACTCGCTGCCCATCGGGCCAGTGCGGCGGTCAAGTCGCAGCTGCGGGGCCGGCTGCTGGACCGGGCCGCGGACCTGGGGCCCGGCGGGCTGAGCGGACAGCAGACCGGGTCGCTGGTGGCGCTGGCCACCCGGGGCGTGGACGCCCTCGACGACTACTTCTCGCGGTACCTGCCCCAGCTGGGCCTCGCCGTGGTCGTCCCGGTGGCGGTCCTCGCCCGGATCGTCACCGAGGACTGGGTGTCGGCTGCCATCATCGTGGTTACCCTGCCGCTGATTCCGCTCTTCATGGTGCTGATCGGCATGGCCACCCAGTCCCGGATGGACCGCCAGTGGCGGCTGCTGTCCCGGCTGTCGGGACACTTCCTGGACGTGGTGGCCGGGCTGCCGACGCTGAAGGTCTTCGGCCGGGCCAAGGCGCAGGCCGAGTCGATCCGCAAGATCACCGATGACTACCGGCAGGCGACGGTGCGGACCCTGCGCATCGCCTTCCTTTCCTCCTTCGCCCTGGAGCTGCTGGCGACCCTCTCGGTGGCACTGGTGGCCGTGACCATCGGCATGCGGCTGGTCCACGGGGAGCTCGATCTGTACACCGGGCTGGTCATCCTGATCCTGGCGCCGGAGGCGTATCTGCCGCTGCGGCAGGTCGGGGCGCAGTACCACGCGGCCGCCGAGGGGCTGGCGGCCGCGGAGGAGATCTTCGAGGTGCTCCAGACCCCGGTCGCCGCCCTGGGCGGCGCGGCCCCGGTGCCGGCCGCGGGGCTGCGGATCGAGATGGACGGCGTCGCGGTCCGCTACGAGGGCCGGGGTGGGGACTCGCCGGGACCGGTCTCGCTGGCGGTCGGACCCGGGGAGTGTGTCGCCCTCACCGGGCCCAGCGGGGCGGGCAAGTCCTCGCTGATCCAGGTGCTGCTGGGCTTCGTGGCGCCGACCGCGGGGCGGGTGCGGATCGCGGGCGCGGACCTCGCGTCGCTGTCGCTCGAGGAGTGGCGGCAGCGGATCGCCTGGGTGCCGCAGCGGCCGCACCTGTTCGCCGGGACGATCGCGCAGAACGTACGGCTGGCGCGGCCGGATGCGTCCGCGGACGCGGTGACCGAGGCGCTGAAGGACGCCGGGGCGTGGGAGTTCGTGGCCGCGCTGCCGCGCGGCGTCGACACCGAGCTCGGCGAAGGCGGAGTCGGGCTGTCCGCCGGACAGCGCCAGCGGCTGGCGCTGGCGCGGGCGTTCCTCGCGAACCGGCCGGTGCTGCTGCTGGACGAGCCGACCGCGGCTCTCGACGGGGAGACCGAGGCGGCCGTGGTCGACGCGGTACGACGTCTCGCGGTGGGGCGGACCGTGCTGCTGGTCGCCCACAGGCCGGCGCTGCTGGCCGTGGCCGACCGCGTGGTGCCGGTGGGCTCTGCGGGGCTCCTGCCTCCCGTCTCCCCTGCCCGGCTCGGGGACGTGCCAGGGACCTCGGACAGCCTCGGCGGGGAGCGCCACGGGCCGTCCGGTCCCGGGGAGTGGATTCTCGGCAGCGCCCCCGAGCGGGCGGCCAAGGCCGGTGGCACCGACTCGGGCGGGGGCGATCCGCTCCGGCGGGTACGCGCCGTGGCCAAGGCCTGGCAGGGGCGGTTCCGGCTCGGTCTGCTGCTCGGGGCGCTGGCCGTCGGATGCAGTGTCGGGCTGATGGCCGTCTCCGGATGGCTGATCTCCCGGGCCTCGGAACAACCGCCGGTGCTCTACCTGATGGTGGCCGTCACCGCCACCCGGACCTTCGGGATCGGGCGGGCCGTCTTCCGGTACGCGGAGCGTCTCGTCTCCCACGACGCCGTGCTGCGGATGCTCGCCGAACTGCGCGTGTCGGTGTTCCGGCGGCTGGAGGGCATCGCGCCCGCCGGGCTGCGGGAACAGCGGCGCGGAGACCTGCTGGCCCGCCTGGTGGCCGACGCCGACGCCCTCCAGGACTACTGGCTGCGCTGGCTGCTGCCGGTCGGCACCGCGGTACTCGTCGGCACCGGCTCGGTCGCCTTCACCGCCTGGCTGTTGCCCGGGGCAGGGGCCGCGCTCGCCGTCGGGCTGCTCGCCGCCGGGGTCGGCGTGCCGCTGGTCAGCGGGGCCTGCGCCCGCCGTGCCGAGCGGCGGCTGGCGCCGGCCCGGGGCGAGCTCGCCACCCGGGCGGCCGACCTGCTGACGGGGACCGCCGAGCTGACCGTCGCCGGCGCGCTGGCCGGCCGCAAGGACGCCGCGAAGGAGAGCGACCGGACGCTGACCGCCATCGCCGCACGGGGAGCAGCCGCCACCGGGCTCGGCAGCGGGCTCTCCGCCCTCGTGTGCGGGCTGACCGTGGTGGTCGCCGCGGCCGTGGCCGCGAACGCCGTCCACGACGGCCGGCTGTCCGGGGTGGCCATGGCCGTTGCCGTCCTGACCCCGCTCGCCGCCTTCGAGGCGGTCAACGGGCTTCCGCAGGCCGTCCAGTACCGACAGCGGGTACGCCGCAGCGCCGAGCGGATCTACGAGGTCATCGACGCTCCCGCCCCGGTCGCCGAGCCTGAGCGGCCGGCCCCGGTACCCGCCTCTCCGTTCCCGCTGCGGCTGACCGGACTCGCCGTCCGGCATCCCGGGCAGGAGCAGGATGCGCTGCACGGGCTGGACCTGACCCTGGAGGCCGGCCGGCGGATCGCGGTCGTCGGCTCCTCGGGTGCCGGCAAGACCTCGCTGGCCCAGGTCCTGCTGCGGTTCCTGGACCCGCACGAAGGCACGTACACCCTGGGCGGGACCGATGCGCGCACGCTCGACAGCGACGAGGTCCGCCGGATCGTGGGCCTGTGCGCCCAGGACGCGCACCTCTTCGACAGCTCGGTACGGGAGAACCTGCGGCTGGCCAGGACCGGGGCGAGCGAGGAGCAGCTGCGGCAGGCCCTGGTGGCGGCCCGGCTGCTGGAGTGGGCCGACGGGCTTCCCGACGGGCTGGACACCCTGGTCGGCGAGCACGGCGAGCGGATCTCCGGCGGCCAGAGGCAGCGCCTGGCCCTGGCCAGGGCGCTGCTCGCCGATTTCCCCGTCCTCGTCCTCGACGAGCCGGCCGAGCACCTGGACCTGGCGACCGCGGACGCCCTGACGGCGGATCTGCTCGCCGCGACCGAGGGCCGCACCACCGTGCTGATCACGCACCGGTTGGCCGGCCTGGAGGCGGTCGACGAGGTGCTCGTACTGGACCGCGGAACGGTCGTGCAGCGCGGCACGTACGCGGAGCTGGCCGCAGCCGAGGGCCCGCTGCGGAACCTGCTGGAGCGGGAGCGGGCGGCCGACGGGGCCCTCGCCGACTTTCCCCGGTAAAAGGGACTAACTAGTCTCAAGGGCATGTCAGTGCAGGAGTCGCAGGAACCGCCGGAGTCACCACCCGGAACGCCTGACCCGCTGGAGGCAGCCACCCGGGCCACGCGGAGTCTGCAGGGCCTCTCCACCGAGCTCACCGCCCGCGTGCCGCAACTGCTGGAGGCCATGCGCTCGGTCGGCACCGGACTCGAACTGCACTCGACACTCGATCGCATCTGCGAGACCGCGGCCGAGCTCGCCGACGCTCGGTACGCGGCGATCGGCGTCGTCGACACCGAGGGCCGCGGGCTGTCGGACTTCGTCACCTTCGGCATCGACGCCGAGGCGGCCAGGAGGATCGGGCACCGCCCGGACGGGAAGCGGGGCCTGCTCGGCGCGCTGATCTCGCACCCCGACACGGTGCAGCTCGCCGATCTGACGAAGGATCCGCGCTCGGCCGGATTCCCGCCGCACCACCCGCCCATGAAGACCTTCCTCGGCGTCCCGATCCGGGTGCAGGGGGAGATCTTCGGCAACCTGTACCTCGCCGAGAAGAACGGCGGCGGCCAGTTCAACGACTACGACGTCCACATGGTCCGGGTCCTGGCCACCGAGGCGGGGATCGCCATCGGCAACGCCCGGCTGTACGAGGCCGCCACCCAGCGGGAGCGGTGGATCGACGGCTCGGTGGCCGTCACGACCGCCCTGCTGTCGGGCGGTGACGCGGATGACGCGCTGGCGGTGGTGGCCGAACAGGCCCGCCACCTGGCCGATTCCGCCGCCGGGATCGTGATGCTGCCGGCCGAGGAGGGCGGGATGGAGATCGTCGCCGTCTCCGCAGAAAATCCGGCCACCTCACTCGGCCTGGTGATCCCGGCCGAGAGCCCGGTGGTGGCGAGGCTGCTCCGGGGCGAGCCGGTCTTCGTGGACGACGCCGCCTCCGACCCCCGCATGGTCAGCCGGCTGACCAGTCAGTACGGGCCCTGCATGATGCTGCCGCTGCACAGCGGCGGGCGTGTGCTGGGCGCGCTGGTGACCCCGCGGGCCCGCGGCAAGAGGCCGTTCAGCGAGTCCGAGCGGACCCTGGCCACCCAGTTCGCCTCCCAGGCGGCGCTCGCGCTGATGATGGCCGAGGCGCAGCGCGACCGGGAGCGGCTCGCGGTGTTCGAGGACCGCGACCGGATCGCCCGGGACCTGCACGACCTGGTCATCCAGCGGCTGTTCGCCACGGGGATGATGCTGGAGGGCGCCCAGCGGCGGTCCGTCGTCCCCGAGGTTGTGGACGGCGTGGGCAAGGCCGTGGACGAGCTGGACGTGACGATCCAGGAGATCCGCACCGCGATCTTCGCGCTCCAGCAAGGACCGGCCGAGGCTCCGTCGGGGTTGCGCACCCGGGTCCTGCGAGAGATCAACATGGCCGCGGTGCCCTTGGGTTTCAAGCCGGCGCACCGGCTCCTCGGCCCGATCGACGCGGTGGTCGGCGAGCTGGTGGGCAAGAACCTGATCGCGGCGCTGCGCGAGGCCCTGTCGAATGCCTTCCGGCACGCGGAGGCATCCCGGATCGAGGTGGTCGTGGACTGCACCGCCACCCTGGCCGACGGGAGGCCCGGGGTGCGGCTGGAGGTCGCCGACGACGGCGTGGGCATTCCCGAGGGCGGCCGGCGCAGCGGGCTGCGGAATCTGCGCCGGCGGGCCGAGTCGCTGGGCGGGTCGAGCTCGTACGGCCCCGGCATCGGAGAGGACGGCAGCGGGACCACCCTGGTGTGGGAGGCCCCGCTCTGACCTGTCGGGGCCCGCTCGCGCCGGCCCCGCTGCCGGCGTCTACCGCTGGTGCGCGGCGCGTTCCGAGATGATGCGCTCGATGACGACGGCGACGCCGTCCTCGTTGTTGGCGACCGTACGGCCGGAGGCGGCCGCGATCACGTCCGGGTGGGCGTTGCCCATCGCGTATGAGGTACCTGCCCAGCGGAGCATCTCCACATCGTTCGGCATGTCCCCGAAGGCGACGACCTCGGCGGGGGAGATACCGCGCTCGGCGCAGCACAGCTCCAGGGTGCTGGCCTTGGAGACGCCCAGCGCACTGATCTCCAGCAGAGCGGTCGGGCTGGAGCGGGTGATCGACGCGTAGATGCCGGCGACCGAGCGGGCGAGTGCCAGGAATTCGTCCGGGGCGAGCTCGGCGTGGTGCGCGAGCAGCTTGAGGACGGGAGCGGAGGTGTCGTCCGTGTCCTCCTCCAACAGCTTCTCCGCGGTTGCCACATGGGCACCCGGGTCCTGGAAGAAGGGCGGGTACAGCGGCTCGTAGTTGATTCCGGTGGTCATCTCGACCGCGAAGGACGTGCCCGGGGCAGCGGCGCGCAGGGTCTCCACGACCGTCAGAGCCGTGGTCCGCGGCAGTGCCCGGACCTGTACGAATTTCCGGCCCGCGTGGAGATCGACCACCGCGGCCCCGTTCGCGCAGATCGCCAGGCCGTGGCCGTGGACGTGGTCGCTGACCACATCCATCCAGCGGGCCGGGCGGCCGGTGACGAAGAAGACCTCGATCCCGGCCTCCTCGGCGGCGGCGAGCGCGGCGACCGTGCGGAGCGAGACGGATTTGTCGTCGCGCAGCAGGGTGCCGTCGAGGTCGGTGGCGATGAGCCGGGGAGTGGGGGTTTGCCCGTCCGGGCGCTGGGGAGCCGAGGTCACGGATCCATCTTCGCCCATGGCCTGGCGGCGGCGGCCCGGGGCAGGGCCGGGCCCCGCACCGGATGGCGATGTTTCTCCCCTGGCTACCTGCCCGCGGACTTCTTCCGGGGAGACCTGAGGTGCTCCGCGTGAAACAGGGACGGCCGATGTTTCACGTGAAACATCGGCGGCTGACGTTTCACGTGAAACATGGGCAGGGCCGTAGTCTCGAATACATGAGTCTGCGTCTGAGCACTGTGATCCTCCCGGTACGCCCGTGGCGTGAGGGCGGTCGTGACCAGTGGGTGCGAGCCGAGAAGCTCGGGTTTCACACCGCATATACCTACGACCACCTGACCTGGCGGTCCTTCCGCGACCGGCCGTGGTTTGGCGCGATCCCGACACTGGCCGCGGCGGCCGCAGCCACCGAGCGGATGCGGCTGGGCACGCTCGTCACCTCGCCGAACTTCCGGCACCCGGTGACGCTGGCCAAGGAGCTCATGGCGCTGGACGACATCTCCGGCGGCCGTTTCACCCTCGGTATCGGCGCCGGCGGCAACGGGTTCGACGCGACCGCGCTGGGCCAGGACCCCTGGAGCCCGCGTGAGCGTGCGGACCGCTTCGCAGAGTTCGTGCCGCTGCTGGACCGGCTGCTCACCGAGGCCGCGGTCAGCGAGCGCGGCACCTTCTACTCCGCCGAAGAGGCCCGCAACATCCCCGGCTGCGTGCAGCAGCCGCGACTGCCTTTCGCCGTCGCCGCGAACGGCCCGCGGGGCCTCAAGCTGGCCGCCGCCCATGGCCAGGCGTGGGTGACCACCGGCGATCCGAAGCTCTTCGAGGAGGGCACCCCGGAGCAGTCACTGGAGGCCATCCGCGGCCAGCTGGCCAAGCTCGACAAGGCCATGGCCGAGATCGGGCGGGCGCCGGAGCCGATGGAGAAGATCCTGCTCACCGGCTTCACCCCGGAGCGCAACACGATGCTGGACTCCGTCGGTGCGTTCGTCGACTTCGCCGGCCGCCACCAGGAGCTCGGCTTCACCGAGATCGTGATCCACGCACCGATCCCGGACTCCGAGTTCGCGGCGGACGAGAACGTCTTCGAGGAGATCGCCACCGAGGGCCTGGCCCAGCTCGACAGCTGATGGTTCCGATGCCCCCGTCGCCGCCTGGCGACGGGGGCATCGCGGTCAGGACCTCAGGCTGTCCAGGGAGGACTGGGCGCGCTCCAGCAGACCCTCCGGAACCCCCTCGGGCCGGGCCCGGAGTTCGTCGATCAGCGCCGAGAGCCGAGCGGCTCCCGCCTCCTCGCGACCTGTTTCCTGCTCGGTCCAGGCGGCGTACTGGACGCACTGGAGCCGGTCCCCCAGATGGTCCGGACCGAGTTCCGCGTACAGGGCCGCGGCCCGCCCACTCAGCCCGATCTCCTCCAGCCTCAGCGCCTCGACCTCAGCGTCGCGGCCCACGACGTCGCCAGGGGATTCCTTGCCGTCCTCGCCGCCGTCCTCCTCGTCGGCTTCCTCGAGCGAGTTGACCCGCCAGTCGAGCACCTGCGCCAGCTGCAGCCAGGTCTGGGCGAGCTCGGCCCGCAGCTGCGGGGCCGCGGGGGTGTCCCCGTGCTCGGCCAGTGCAGCCTCCACGACCCCGGCTGCCTGGTGCATCAGGTCCCGGGCCTGCGCCCATGCCGCCGCGGTGACGTTCTCCCGCGGTGCCAGCCAGGCCAGGGAGCGCAGGATCCGCACCTCGGCGATCGGGGCGTCCCCCGTCACCCGGTACAGCTCCAGGGACCGCTCGTACGCGGCGACCGCCTCCTGGTGCAGGCGCGCGGCGGCGAGTTGCTCCGCGGCCGCCTGCGCGAGGGCGGCCTGCGGGCGGGTGTCCTCCCAGCCCTTGGCCACCTCCGCCGCCAGCAGGTACTGCTCGGCCGCCGCACGCGAGTCGTCCAGCTGCCGCAGCAGATCGCCGAGGAACTCCCGTGCGGACACGGCCTGTCCCTCGCCGTGTTCCAGCAGATCGGGCAGCGTCGACTGCAACACCTCCGCCGCGTCGGCGTTCCGGCCCTCCCGCGCATGCGCCCGGGCCAGCACGAGCCGGGCCTGAGCTCCTCCGTCGGCGGCCAGACCGGCCTGGTCGAACCAGTGCGCCGCAGTGAGGGCGTGCTCGGCCGCCTCCGCCGCAGCGTCGGCCCTGCGCAGCAGGATGTCCGCGAGGGTGAGCCGTACGACTCCCTGCGTCTCGGCCTCGGTCACCTCCGCGGAGTGCTCCAGCGCGGCGCGCGCCGCCTCCTCCGCCTCCTCCGGCCGGTCCAGCGACATCAGCACCCCGGCCCGCAGCACCAGCGGATCCACCGCCTGCCACGGCCGGTCCGCCGACACCGCGCGCGTCGCGGACGAGGCCAGGAGCGGCAGGGCCCGCTCGGGGTCGCCCTGGGACAGGGCGACGCGGCCCATCATCTCCTCGGCCTCCGCGACCAGGTCGGGCAGATCCTCGGCATGGGCTGCGACGAAGGCGCCGAGTTCGGCCGCGAGCTCACCGTGCCCTTGGCCCTGTCCGGGGCCGTGGACGTGGTCGTGGACGTGGTCGTGCTCCGGGCCGGCCTCCACCGAGCGCAGGTACGACTCCACACGGATCGAGGCCAGCTCCGCCAGTGCGATCCGGCGCCCGCGCAGCGGCTCGTCCGCGTCCAGCGCCTCGGCGGCCCGCGCGGCGACCTCGAGCAGCTCCCGGATCCGCTCGGGCTCGGCCCCGGACTGCGCGGCCTCGCTCGCCAGCCGCAGCTCCGCCAGTGCGGCGCGCTGCTCCTGCCCGAGCACTCGGTAGACGTCGCGGACCGCCTCCAGCAGCTCCGCCGCGTTCGCGGCCCCGCCGCGGGCTGCCGTCAGGGCCCGGTGGTCCGCCACATCGGCGGCGACCAGCGCGTCCACCTCGCCCTCCGGGCGCGCGTCCACTCGTACGCCTACCTCGGCCCAGAGCCCGTCCGCGGCCGGATGCCCCTGGTCGCGGGTCTGCCGGGCCCGCTCCACCAGCTCCTCGAAGCTGGCTGCGGGCGGCACGGGCGCAGCCACTGGGGCAGTTGCTGCCGCGGGCGCAGGGGTCTTCGGCAAGGCCGTGCCGCGCACCCCCAGCGGCAGCACGTCGACCAGCGGCTCCCGTCCGATCCGGGCGAGGAAGCGGTCCGAGACCCGGGTGGTGCCGTTGCGCGCGTCGAACCGCCGGGCGATCTCGAGCGAGCTCGCGCGCAGCACCTCGTACAGCTCGGAGACCGTGCGCGGGACACCCTCGTAGGGGACCGCCGGGCTCTGGCCGTGCCCCAGCTCCGTCAGCCGGCGCAGCAGCACCAGGATGCCGCCGTGGAAGGCCATCTGGTCGTCGACATTGACGAGCGGGCCCACATGGGCGGCATGCTCGGCGAGGATCTCCAGGCCGCGCGACTCGTTGCCGCTCAGGGCGCAGAACTCGATGTGCTTGCCTACCGAGGGCAGCAGGCTCTCGTTGCCCCGGGCCATGCGGTAGCCGCGCAGGTGGTGCGAACGGGCCTCGTCGAAGCGGCCGAGGCGCAACAGCGGCAGCAGCGAGTGGGCGAGCAGCCGGTGGGGTTCCTCGGCGCACGTCCGCTCGCCCGCCAGCACGGGCTGCCAGACCTCCAGGGCCTGGGCGTCGTCCCCGCGGTGCGCGGCGTACGCGCCCTGCCCGTTGAGCTCGCAGGCATGGCAGTCGCTCATGCTGTCGCGGTCGGCCGCCAGCCAGGCGCGGTACGCCCGCTCGGCCCGGTCGTCCTCGCCGATCGCGTCGGCGAGCCACAGCTCGGCCTCGCGTACCGGCCGCTCGCTGTAGCCCGCGATCCGGTAGCGGCGCTCCATCTCGTCCAGCCAGCCGGTGGCGGATTCCAGCGGGATCTCGGGGGAATCGCTGATGGCCGTGGCCACCCACTTGAACTGCCAGAACAGCGAGTGGGCGTCCCACCGGTCGAAGGCACCGGGGTCCTTGTCGTACTCCTGGAGCAGCCGGGCGAACGGCACCAGCATCTTCGAGGACTCGGCACTCCAGAGGTAGGCGTTGATCAGGTTGTCGAGCGACTTGCGGAACAGCGCCCAGTCACCGTTCGCCTCCGCCGCACCCACGAGCACCTCGGCGTGCGCGTTGCGCGCGGCTCCGTTCGGGGCGTCTCTGTTCTCCGCCAGGCCCCGCTCGATCTCCTCGTGCGTCAGCATGGTCACTTCTGTCCCTCCGGGGAGTCGGTGGAGTGGGTCGCCCATTCCAAGAGCCCGAGGAAGGCCCGGTTGAGCAGGGTGGAGTCGGCGGGGCGCAGTGGCCGCTGGGACATCAGCAGTGCCTGCCCGTACAGCGATTCGACCGCCGTGCCGGTCAGCGCCTCGTCGGGCAGGGCCGAGATCCGGCGGATCAGCGGGTTGTTGTGGTTGAGCACCAGGCGGGCGCGCGGCGCGGAGCCGCGCAGCGCCCCGAGGATTCCGCTCCACAGAGAGTCGGCGCTGCTCAGGGCGGCCGTGCGGTCGCGCTCCTGGCGGGCCTGGCGGTCGTCGAGGTAGAGCGCCGGGACCGAGACGGGCTGGAAGGCGCGCAGCACCACGTCGCAGCCCTGCGGTTCCAGCCGGGTGCGCGCCGTGGACAGGAAGGGCGCGAGGGCGAGTTCGGCGGAGGTCGGGACCGGGTCGAGCCGCTCGGTGACGGCTCCGGCGTCCAGCTCCGTGACCTTGAGGTCCGGCCGTACGGAGGGCAGCAGGGCGAGCAGGTCGGCGTCGTAGGTGTATCCGGCGTTGATGACGCCGAGGCCGTGGGCCGCCGCGATCGGGGCGATCTGGCGGAACTCCTCGACGGTGCGCGTGAAGTGGATCTCGGTGTGGGCCGCCGTGAACTCCTGGAGGCTCATCGAGCCGTCGCTGGTCTCGAACGGCAGCCAGGGCAGCATCAGGCCGAGCAGCTCGGCGTCGTGCCGGGCCAGGGACTTCACACCGAGGTGGTGGACGCCCAGGAAGGCGGCCAGCCGCTCCGGTTCACTCGCGGCGAGTTCGGCGAGCCAGGCCCGGACGCGGGCGCCGAGGGCCTCCCGTACGGCGGACAGGGTCTCGTCGTCGTACAGGTTCTCGCGGGAGGCGGTGGGCCGCAGCGTGTCGGTGTCGATGACCGCGCGGACGAAGAACGCCCAGTCCGGCAGCAGGTTGTCGGCATGATCGGTGAGCAGCATGCCCTTGAGGTGGACGCGGTGTCCGGCCCGGTGGGCGGGGCTGGTCGGCTCGGGGAGGACGTACGCCACTCCGCGCACCCCGGCGACGGGCAGGTCGAGGTCGATGCTGTCGAGCGGGGTGAAGCCGAAGAGCTGCGCGCAGTGGCCGGCGAGCGCGACGCGGCGGGCGGCCGGGGTGGGGAAGGGACGGTCCCATACAGCGGGCCGGTCCGTGACGGCCCGCGGCTCGCCGCCTTCGCCGTCGTCGAAGGTGATGTCGTACGGGAGCAGGGAGCCGTAGTCGCGGGCCAGCTGCTCGACCTTGGCCGGGACGGTCCACTCCTCGGCGCCCGGGCGGGCCTGGAGGATGACGGTGGTCCCGGGCTCCCGGCGTGCCTCGTCGGGCAGTTCGCGGACGGTGTACGAGCCGTCGTCCGTGGCCAGCCATTCGACGGGCGCGGCCTGGGGGTCGCGGGCGGAACGCGTGATGACGCGTATCTGGCGGGCCACGACGAAGCAGGCGAGCAGTCCGATGCCGAACTGGCCGAGGAACTCCCGGCGGGTGGTCTCGAGGCCGTGGTCGCCGCCGCGCTTGGAGCTGCGGCCGATGGTGGCGAGGAGGGAGTGGGCTTCGGCGGCGGTCAGGCCGATGCCGCTGTCCTCGATGGTCACCCGGCCCGCGGACGCCGACAGGCGGATGCGGATCTCCGCCTCCGGGTCGAGTGCGTGGCGGGCGGTGACGGCGTCCACCGCGTTCTGCAGGAGCTCGCGGACGTAGACGCGCGGGCTGGAGTAGAGGTGGTGGGAGAGCAGGTCGACCAGGCCGCGCAGATCGACTTGGAAGCTGTTGGCCGACGGGTCGGAGTGGTCGGCGGAGTGGGAAGGGGAAGGGGATGTGGACGTCACGGGGCGTCACCTCGCGTGCTCGCATGGATGGTTCGGCGATCGCGAGGTACCCCCCTCACAGATCGGAATGAGGAACAGAGTAGGGGGATGATCTGACAATCTCTTCGTGAATTCCGGCGGAGCCGAGCGCGCTGCCGAGCGGCGTCCCGGCCGGCGCTACTGGTAACGCAGGAACTGCGGCGGTACGGCATCCACCAGCCACACCCCGTTGGCGCTGATCCGGAAAACGTGCCCGGCCGCGCGCATCGCCCCCGAGTCCACGCTGAGCACGACCGGCCGGCCGCGCCGCGCGCCGACACGGGTCGCGGTCTCCCGGTCGGGGGACAGGTGCACGTGGTGGCGGGCCATGGGGCGCAGGCCCTCGGCGCGGATCGCGTCCAGGGCTGCGGCGACGGTGCCGTGGTAGAGGTACGCGGGCGGTTCGGCCTCCGGCAGGTCCAGGTCCACGGGAACGGTGTGCCCCTGGCTGGCCCGGATGCGGGTGCCGTCGACGGCGAACCGTTGCTTGTCGTTGGCGGCGACCACGTGGTCGAGCTCGGCGCGGCTGACGGGGAAGCCGTGGGAGGTGGCCGCGCGGAGAAGATCGTCGATCTCCACCCAGCCCTGGGGATCGAGCACCAGTCCGATGCGTTCCGGCTGATGCCGCAGATGTTTCGAGACGTATTTGGACACCTTCACGGTGCGTCTGTCGTCCATGGCCCCAGCTTGCCGCGTCGGAGCGGGGTCGGGCAGCGATTTTTCTCGGCTCCGCCGAACCCGGACACCCTCTATCGCGCTTCCAAGATACGGAATACATTTTCCGTTGAACTTCTGCCCAGGGGGAGAACCCATGACAATCCACGCTTCCCTGCCGCGCCGTGCGGTCGCCGAGTTCATCGGCACCGCAGGCCTTCTCGTGGTGGTGATCGGTTCCGGAATCCAGGCCGCCGACCTCAGCCGTGACACCGGTGTCGCCCTCGTCGCCAACTCGCTCGCCTCGGCCATCGGGCTCGGGCTGATCATCACCCTCTTCGGACCGCTGTCCGGAGCGCATCTGAACCCGGTCGTCACCCTCACCTCGTGGTGGGCCCGGCGGACCGGCGGTGAGGGGCTCGGCGGCAGGGAGGCCCTGGTCTACACCGCGGCCCAGACCGCCGGGGCCATCGGCGGCGCCGTCGTCGCCGAGTTGATGTTCGGCCGCGCCCCCGGGACGTTCTCCACGCAGATCCGCGCCGGAGGGCACCTGCTCGTCGGCGAGATCGTCGCCACCGCGGGGCTCGTCCTCGTCATCCAGGGCCTGGAGCGCATCGGACGCCCGAAGCTGATCCCGACCGCGGTCGCCGCGTACATCGCCGCCGCGATCTGGTTCACCTCGTCCGGCTCCTTCGCCAACCCGGCGGGCACCATCGGGCGCGCCTTCAGCGACTCGTTCACCGGCATCGCCCCGCAGTCGCTGCCCGGATTCGTCGCGGCCCAGCTGATCGGAGGCGTCCTGGGCCTGGCCCTCGCCGCACTCCTCTACGGGAGCACCCGGCGCGGTACGCAGGACGCGCCGGCCACCCCCGCGGCCGGTGCGGAGGCCCTCGCGCCGGTGTCCGTCAGCCCGCCGGAGCCCGCCGGAAGCGCCGGTGTCATCGGCCCGGGCGGCCCCGTGAACGCCGCGTACGAGACCGTCGGTTGAGCCGTCCGAGCAGTCGTTCACACCGCCGTCCACAGGGTTGCCCACAGGTAGTACCGACTTGTCCACAGCCGGTTGGGTCGGGTTTGAGGGCAAACGAGTGATCCGCCCTGTGGACTACCGGCCGACGTCACCGGACGGCGGCAGCCGCTACCCGCCGCCCCGGCGCGCCAGCTCGTTCATCGTCCGGGCCTGCAGTTCCCGCTCCGTCGCGGCCCGGACGAACTCCCCGACGTGCTCGGCGCCGACCAGCTCCTGCACCGCCCGTACCGTCGCCGCCGGCAGTGGCACCGATGCGGGCCCCGACGGCTGCGGGGTCCCTGCCGCCCCCAGGTGGCTCTGCAGATGCCGGGTCGCGAACAGCCGCATCGCCCGCGCCAGCTCGGCGTCCACCGTCTGCTGGGCCAGGGGCCGCAGTCTCCGTACCATCGTCGCCGCCTCCGCCGCGTCCGCGTCCGTCGGCGGGACCTGCCCGAGGTAGCGGGCGAAGACGTGCTCGGTGGTGAACTCGAGGAACCGCGAGGCGATGTGCTCCACCTGCCCGCGCAGCTCGCGCAGATGCCCGGTGATCGCTGACAGCGGCACCCCGGCCGCGTACAGCTCGGCAGCCACCGCCAGCTCCTGCGGGGAGGGCACGAGGAAATCGTCGGGGCGCCCCGGGATCCGCTCCAGCACTCCCAGCTCGCAGGCCTCGCCCACGGCGTCGTCGTCGGGCCGCCCGCCGAACCGCTCGTTCAGCTCGGCCCGGCTGATCCGGGCGGCCTCCTCGTCGGTCCACGGTCCGTGCACCTCGGCGACGAGCCCCAGCACGCCGCCGAGCCCGCGCCCGGCGTCCCAGGCCTCCAGCAGCTCCTTGATGGAGGCCAGGGTGTAGCCGCGGTCCAGCAGGTCGGCGATCTGCCGCAGCCGCGCCAGATGCGTGTCCCGGTAGACGTTGGAGCGGCCCCGCCGCTCCGGCTTCGGCAGCAGCCCGCGGTCCTGGTACGCACGGATGGTGCGCACCGTCGCCCCGCTGTGGTGCGCGAGATCCTCGATCCGGTACTCGGCCACCGCCTGTTCTGACAATCCCGGCTCCCTACGACATGGCGGCTCGGCCGACCGCGGCCGCCGCGGCCCGGGCGGCAGGCGAAGCCGCAAGGTACTCGACCGCCCTGCGCAGCGAGCCCTCCTGCGAGGGATGGTACGACTGCCGGAAGTAGCGGGATATGGCCGTGCCGAGCTCTCTCCACGTCGGCAGCAGCCGCGCGGGGCGGTCGCGGAGCCGCAGCCCGGCTCTCCCGCCCCCGCCCCGGGCCGGGACCGGCTCCGCCGCCCCGTTCACAGCCGGGGTTCCAGTTTCGCGAGCCGCCGCAGGGCGCCCGGCGCGAACCGGGACATCCACAGGGCGCCCTTGGACTCCGGTGTCACGGGAACCACGGCCTCGTTGCGCACCACGGCCCGCAGGATCGCGTCGGCGACCTTCTCCGGCGGGAAGTTGCGCAGCCCGTACAGCCGGGAGGAGCGCTCCTGGCGGCGCTTCTCCTCCGCCGCGTCCACCCCGGCGAAGCGCGAGCTGGCGGTGATGTTGGTGTTGACGATCCCCGGGCATATCGCCGAGACCCCGATCGACTGCGAGGCGAGCTCGGCGCGCAGGCACTCGCTCAGCATCAGCACCGCGGCCTTCGAGGTGCTGTACGCGGGCAGGGTCTTGGAGGGCAGGTACGCGGCGGCGGAGGCGGTGTTGACGATGTGTCCGCCCTGGCCGCGCTCGGCCATCTGCCGGCCGAAGATCCGGCAGCCGTGGATGACCCCCCACAGGTTGACGTCGAGGACCTTCTTCCAGTCCTCGGAGGTGGTCTCCAGGAAGGGCCCCGACAGGCCGATCCCCGCGTTGTTGACCAGGACGTCCACGATTCCGTACTCGGCGGCGGTCTTCGCCGCGAGCTTCTCCATCGCCTGCTCGTCGCTGACGTCGACGCACTCGCCCCAGGCCTCGGGGGCCCCGACGAGCCGCGCCATGTCGGCCGTCCGCGCCGCGCCCTCGGCGTCCCGGTCCACGCAGACCACCCGGGCCCCGGCCTCGGCGAAGGCGAACGCGGTGGCCCGGCCGATGCCGCTGGCGGCGCCGGTGACCAGCACCAGCTGGCCGCCGAACCGGTCGGCGTACCGGCCCGGAGCCTTCTGCTGCGGCGCCCGGGTGGCGGGCTCCTCCCGGGCGGTGACGAACTCGGTGATCCACGCGGCCAGCTGGTCGGGCCTGGTCCGCGGCACCCAGTGCTTGGCGGGCAGGGTGCGCCGCACCAGGTCGGGGGCCCACAGTTCCAGGTCGTCGTAGAGCCGCTCGGAGAGGAACGCGTCCTCGGTCGGGGTGATCAGCTGGACGGGTACGTGCGCGTACGCGTCGGGGCGCGGGCGGCGCATCCGGGGCCGTACGTTGTCGCGGTAGAGCCAGGCTCCGTGCGCGGCGTCCGAGGGCAGCGAGGCCGTCGGGTAGGAGCCGGCCGGGACCTTCTCCACCCGCTCCAGCATCTTCGGCCACCGCTTGCCGAGCGGCCCGCGCCAGGCGAGCTCCGGCAGTACGGGGGTGTGCAGCATGTACACGTACCAGGACTTGGCGCCCTGGCCGAGGAGCTGCGCGGCCCGGCGCGGGGTGGGCCGGGTCATCCGCTTCTTGATCCAGTGCCCGAAGTGGTCCAGGGAGGGGCCCGAGATCGAGGTGAAGGAGGCGATCCGGCCCTCGGTACGGGCGACCGTCGCGAACTCCCAGCCCTGTACGGAGCCCCAGTCGTGGCCGATCAGGTGCACCGGCCGGTCCGGGCTGACGGCGTCCGCCACTGCCAGGAAGTCGTCGGTCAGCTTCTCCAGGGTGAAGCCGCCACGCAGTGGCACCGGCGCGGTGGAGCGACCGTGGCCGCGTACGTCGTAGAGCACCACGTGGAAGCCGGCAGCCAGCCGCTCCGCGACTTCGGACCAGACCTCCTTGCTGTCCGGGTACCCGTGTACGAGCACCACGGTCGGCCGGTCGCTGTCGCCGAGCTCGACGACGCACAGCTCGATGCCGCCGGTGCTCACCCGGCGCTCGCGCGCCCCCGCGAGGCCCGTCCCGGCGGGGCTCGTCCCCGTGATGCCGTTCTTCCTGCCGTCCGCTCCGCTCATGCCGCTCATGCTGCCTTCTCCTCGGCCCAGCGCCGCACGTGCGGCAGATCGTCGTCCAGCCAGAACGCGCTCTCCTCGGGATCCGTCGAGTCGGTGACGACCAGGATCTCCTCGAACTTCGCGCCGGTGCCCCGGAAGCCCAGGTGCGGTTCCACCGCCCACAGGCCGGGCTGCGGCGGGTGGTCGGAGAAGCGGTACGGGCTCCACAGCGGGGACCAGCCCTCGCGGTGCCCGTGCAGGGCGTCGGAGGCCAGCCCCTTGAGGGACTGCGTACCGAACCCGAAGGCAGTCGGGGACCAGCGCCGCTCCTTGACCCGGTCCATCTTGTGGGCGATCACCCCGAAGGGGTAGGCGCGGTGCCGGTTGGCATACCCCTGGCGGATCATCAGCCGCTCGACGTTCTCGTAGATCTCGCGCAGCGGGCGGCGCTCGCGGACCTGCTCCAGGATCAGCTCGCGGTGCACTCGCAGATCGGACATGAGCCGGTCCTGTACGGGGTTCAGCCCGAGGCTGCCCGAGTACCCGATGTCGGCCGCATACCCCTTGTGGACGGGGGCCATGTCGAGGATGAACGGCATCCCCGGCTCCAGCTTCCGGTTCGTCGGGAAGAACTGCAGGGGGATCTTGAAGTTCGCGAAGGCGGTGCGGTCACCGAACCACGCGAACGGCAGGTGGAACCAGTCCCGCACGCCGCGCTCGCGCAGCCACTCGCGCTGCATCCGCGCCGCCTCGCGCTCGGTCACCCCCGGCCGCAGCTGGGCCGCGACGGTCTCCGCGCACTCGTACGAGAGGCGTTGCACTTCCCTGAACCCGCGCAGGTCCGCCGAGAGTTGCGCGGTGCGTTCCCTGGTGTCCCCAGCCATGACAGCCGTCCGTCCGTAGCCGTACCCGCCCGTAACTTGACACTGATGAATGTGACAATGACCGGAGATCACGTCAAGGCCCGTGCACAGACCTGTGGACAAACTTGTCCGGTCCGCATCAGCCTTTCGTCAGGGTCTGTAGTCCTGAAGGCGGAGACGGGATGACGCTCCAGGTCTGACGATCCGCACGGCCGGCGCCACTAACGTCGGAGCCGTGACTGTCATCGCGACCGAAAGCCTGAGCAAGCGGTACCCCCGAGTGACCGCAATCGACCGGCTCTCCCTGGACATCGGGCCGGGAGTGACCGGCCTCGTGGGTGCCAACGGAGCCGGCAAGTCCACGCTGATCAAGATCCTGCTTGGACTGTCCCCCGCCACCGAGGGCCGCGCCGCCGTGCTCGGACTCGACGTCGCCACCCATGGCAGCGCGATCCGTGAACGCGTCGGCTACATGCCCGAGCACGACTGCCTGCCGCCCGACGTCTCGGCCACCGAGTTCGTCGTACACATGGCGCGCATGTCCGGACTACCGCCGACCGCCGCCCGCGAGCGGACCGCCGACACCCTGCGCCACGTGGGCCTGTACGAGGAGCGCTACCGCCCCATCGGCGGCTACTCCACGGGCATGAAGCAGCGGGTCAAGCTGGCGCAGGCGCTCGTCCACGACCCCCAGCTGGTCCTCCTCGACGAGCCCACCAACGGCCTCGACCCCGTCGGCCGCGACGAGATGCTCGGCCTGATCCGCCGCGTCTACACCGACTTCGGCATCTCCGTCCTGGTCACCTCCCACCTCCTCGGCGAGCTGGAGCGGACCTGCGACCACGTCGTGGTCGTCGACGGCGGCAAGCTGCTGCGTTCCAGCTCCACCAGCGACTTCACGCAGATCACCACGACCCTCGCGGTCGAGGTCACCGACTCCGACACCCACCCGGACGGCACTGCCGCCCTGCGCAAGGCGCTCGCCGAGGCGGGCATCACCCTGCACGCGGGCGAGGAGCAGGGCCTGCCCGGAGCCGGCCACATCCTGCTCGTCGAGGCCACCGGCGAGGACACCTACGACACCGTGCGCGACACCGTCGCCGACCTGGGCCTCGGCCTGGTCCGCATGGAACAGCGCCGCCACCACATCGCGGAGGTCTTCCGCGACAACGACCAGCAGCAGCTCGTCCGGAAGGGAGCCGGTTCCGATGGCGCCTGACACCTCGACCCAGATCCATAACATCGGCTACCGGTCCTACGAGGGAGCCCGGCTCGGCCGCGCCTACGCCCGCAAGTCGCTGTTCTCGCAGTCCTTGCGCGGTGCCTACGGACTCGGCCGCTCGGCCAAGTCCAAGGTCCTCCCGATGCTCCTCTTCGCGGTGATGTGCGTCCCCGCGCTGATCATCGTCGCGGTCGCCATCGCGGTACCCGGCTCCACCAGCCTGCCGATCAAGTACACGACGTACGCCCTGACCACCCAGATGATCATCGGCCTCTACCTCGCCTCGCAGGCACCCCAGTCGGTCTCCCGGGACCTGCGCTTCAAGACCGTGCCGCTCTACTTCTCGCGGCCCATCGAGCGCGTCGACTACGTCCTCGCGAAGTTCGCGGCGATGGCCTCGGCCCTGTTCATCCTCACCGCCACTCCGCTGCTGATCATGTGGATCGGCTCGTTGCTGGCCAAATTCGACTTCGCGGACCAGACCAAGGGGTTCGCCCAGGGACTGGTCTCCGTGCTGCTGCTCTCGCTGCTGTTCGCCGGTCTCGGCCTGATCATGGCCGCGCTCACGCCGCGCCGCGGCTTCGGCGTCGCCGCCATCATCGCCGTGCTCCTGATCCCCTACGGCGCGGTGACCGCCGTCCAGGGCATCGCGTACAGCACCGGTTCGACAGGCCCCATCGAGTGGATGGGCCTGTTCTCCCCGATCACCCTGATCGACGGCGTGCAGACGGCCTTCCTCGGTGCCACCTCCGCCTTCCCCGGCGGAGACGGCCCCTCGGCCGGCGTCGGATTCGTCTACCTGCTCGTCGTCCTCGCCCTCATCGCCGGCTCCTACGCCGCCCTGATGGCCCGCTACCGGAAGGCCGGGCTGTGACCACCATCGACATCGACCACACCTCCCGCTGGTTCGGGAACGTCGTCGCCGTCAACGACGTGACCATGCACATCGGCCCCGGCGTCACCGGGCTGCTGGGCCCCAACGGCGCCGGGAAGTCCACCCTCATCAACATGATGGGCGGCTTCCTCGCCCCCTCCACGGGTACCGTCACCCTCGACGGCGCGCCGATCTGGCAGAACGAGCAGGTCTACAAGCAGATCGGCGTCGTGCCCGAGCGCGAGGCCATGTACGACTTCCTCACCGGCCGGGAGTTCGTCGTCGCCAATGCCGAGCTCCACGGCCTCGACGATGCGGCCGCCCAGCGGGCGCTCGCCACCGTCGAGATGGAGTACGCCCAGGACCGCAAGATCTCCACGTACTCCAAGGGCATGCGCCAGCGCGTGAAGATGGCCTCGGCCCTCGTCCACGACCCGTCCGTACTGCTCCTCGACGAGCCGTTCAACGGCATGGACCCGCGCCAGCGCATGCAGCTCATGGACCTGTTGCGGCGTATGGGCGACGACGGCCGCACCGTGCTGTTCTCCTCCCACATCCTGGAGGAGGTCGAACAGCTCGCCTCCCACATCGAGGTGGTCGTCGCCGGCCGGCACGCCGCCTCCGGCGACTTCCGCAAGATCCGCCGCCTGATGACGGACCGCCCGCACCGCTACGTGGTCCGCTCCTCCGACGACCGGGCCCTCGCCGCGGCCCTGATCGCCGACCCCTCCACCGCCGGCATCGAGGTCGACCTCAAGGAAGGCGCCCTGCGCATCCAGGCCGTCGACTTCGGCCGCTTCACCGAGCTGCTGCCGCGGGTCGCCCGTGCGCACGGCATCCGGCTGCTGACGGTCTCGCCCTCCGACGAGTCCCTCGAGTCGGTCTTCTCCTACCTCGTCGCGGCCTGAAGGAGCTGGCACCCATGTACAACCCCACCGTCGCCCGGCTCACCTACCGCGCGCTGCTCGGCCGCCGCCGCGCGCTGATCCTCTGCGGGCTGCCCGTCCTGCTGATCGTCATCGCCGCCGCCGTCCGCGCCTTCACCGGCCTGGACGACAAAGTCGCGGCCGACCTGCTGGGCGGCTTCGCCCTCGCCACCATGGTTCCGCTGATCGGCGTCATCGCCGGCACCGGCGCCATCGGCCCCGAGATCGACGACGGCTCGATCGTCTACCTGCTGTCCAAGCCGGTGAAGCGCCCGACGATCATCATGACCAAGCTGATCGTCGCGATCGCCGTCACCATGGCCTTCTCCGCGATCCCGACCCTGATCGCCGGGTTCATCCTCAACGGCAACGGCCAGCAGATCGCCGTCGCCTACACCGTCGCCGCCCTCGTCGCCTCGATCGCCTACAGCGCCCTGTTCCTGCTGCTCGGCACCGTCAGCCGGCACGCGGTCGTCTTCGGCCTGGTCTACGCCCTGATCTGGGAGTCGCTCTTCGGCAGCCTGGTCTCCGGCGCGAAGACCCTCAGCGTCCAGCAGTGGGCCCTGGCCCTCGCCGAGAAGGTCGCCGGCGAAGGCTACGTCGATGCCACCGTCGGCCTGCCCACCGCGGTGACCCTGCTCTGCGTGGTCACCGTCGGCGCCACCGTCTACGCCGGCCAGAAGCTGCGCCGCCTCACCCTGGCGGGCGAGGAGTAGGCCCCCGCCGTACCGGCTTCACGCCCGGTGCCCCGCCCGGCCCACCGGCCAGGCGGGGCACCGCCGTACGGGGCAAAATCAGTGCATGATCGAGCACACCGAGCCCGAGCCGTCCAGGCCCGTACGGTCCTGGATACGCTCCTCGCCCGGTACGCACATATGGCTGCTGATCATCGCCGTCACGAGCATCATCGTCGTGATCGCGCCCGACCACCTCGAGCACGTCCTGCTCCACCGCCACAGCAGCAATATCCACGAGCTCACCCGGCACCCCGTGCGGGCCCTGCTCTCCAGCGCCTTCTGGATAGCGAACCCGGCCTCGCTCGCCCTGTACGCCGTCCTCTTCGAGCTCTTCCACGCCCCCGTCGAACGCTGGCTCGGCACCCTGCGCTGGCTCGCCATCGTCGCGACCGCCCACATCACGGCCACCCTGATCAGCCAGAAGGTGGTCCTGATGGCCATTCAGGACCACCGGGCCCCGCAGAGCATGGTCCACGTCGTCGACGTCGGCGTCAGCTACGGACTCGCGGCCTCGATCGGGGTCCTCACCTACCGGCTCCCGAACCCCTTGCGCTGGCTCTACCTCGCCTGTGTCGTCGCGTTCTTCGGGCTCCCCCTCCTCACCGGAGGCACCTTCACCGACCTCGGGCACGCCATCTCGCTCTCCGTCGGGCTGCTCGCCTGGCCGCTGACCCGCCACCCGCACCCCAGGCATGTTTCACGTGAAACATGAGCGCTGCGCTCGCCGGGCTGATGCGCGGAAATTGACTGGTACGGGACGTACGCCCCGGGCAGAGTGAGTCGTGCGGGGAGCAACAAAAAGGTCCGGAGCAGCCACTTCGAGCGCGCCTTGCGGCGCGGGCTGTTCCGGACCTTCCGCGTTCTCGGCCGAGCCGTCAGGCAGCGCCCAGCAGGCGCTCCAGCACCACCGCGATGCCGTCCTCCTCGTTGGAGGTCGTCACCTCGTCGGCCACCGCCTTCAGTTCCGCATGGGCATTGGCCATCGCCACGCCGTGGGCCGCCCAGCCGAACATCGGGATGTCGTTGGGCATGTCACCGAAGGCGATCGTCTCCGCAGCCTTCACACCCAGCCGGCGCGCGGCCAGCGAGAGGCCGGTGGCCTTCGTCAGCCCCAGCGGCAGGATCTCCACTATGCCCGGGCCGGCCATGACGATGTCCACCAACGAGCCCACCGTTGCCCGGGCCACCTTCACCAGCGCGTCGTCGTCGAGCTCCGGGTGCTGGATGTACAGCTTGTTCAGCGGAGCCGTCCAGACCTCCGCGGTGTCCTCCAGGTAGAGCGCCGGCAGGCCCTCCTGCACCCGGTAGCCGGGCCCGAACAGTACGTCGCCGTCCACCCCGTCCCGGCTGGCCGCGAGCGCCAGCGGACCCACCTCGGCCTCGAGCTTCGACAGCGCGAGACCGGCCAGCTGCCGGTCGAGCGTCACCGAGGTCAACAGCCGGTGCGCCCCCGCGTCATAGACCTGTGCGCCCTGCCCGCACACTGCGATCCCCTTGTAGCCGAGGTCGTCCAGCACGCTCCGGGTCCAGGGCACGGCCCGGCCGGTGACGATGATGTGCGCCGCGCCCGCCGCGGTGGCCGCGGCGAGCGCTTCACGGGTGCGTTCCGAGACGGTGTCGTCGCCACGCAGCAGCGTGCCGTCGAGGTCGGTCGCGACGAGCTTGTACGGGAACGGGGCCGGGCTCACTTGGTGATCGGCTCCAGGACCTCGCGGCCGCCCAGGTACGGACGGAGCACCGCCGGCACTCGCACCGAACCGTCGGCCTGCTGGTGGTTCTCCAAGATGGCGACGATCGTGCGCGGTACGGCGCACAGGGTGCCGTTCAGCGTCGAGAGCGGCGCGGTCTTCTTGCCGTCGCGGTAGCGGATCGACAGGCGGCGGGCCTGGAAGCTGTTGCAGTTCGAGGCGGAGGTGAGCTCGCGGTACTTGCCCTGCGTCGGGATCCACGCCTCGCAGTCGAACTTGCGCGAGGCGGAGGAGCCCAGGTCACCGGTGGCGACATCGATCACCTGGAAGGGCAGCTCCAGGCTGGTCAGCCACTGCTTCTCCCACTCCAGGAGACGCTGGTGCTCGGCCTCCGCCTCCTCCGGCGCGACGTACGAGAACATCTCGACCTTGTCGAACTGGTGGACGCGGAAGATCCCGCGGGTGTCCTTGCCGTACGTACCGGCCTCACGGCGGAAGCACGGCGAGAAGCCGGCGTACCGCAGCGGCAGCTTGTCGGCGTCGATGATCTCGTCCATGTGGTACGCGGCGAGGGGGACCTCGGAGGTGCCGACCAGGTAGTAGTCGTCCTTCTCGAGGTGGTACACGTTCTCCGCGGCCTGGCCGAGGAAGCCGGTGCCCTCCATGGCGCGCGGGCGGACCAGTGCCGGGGTCAGCATCGGGATGAAGCCGGCCTCGGTGGCCTGCGCGATCGCAGCGTTGACCAGGGCGAGCTCCAGCAGGGCGCCGACACCGGTCAGGTAGTAGAAGCGCGAGCCCGACACCTTGGCGCCGCGTTCGACGTCGATGGCGCCCAGCGACTCGCCGAGCTCCAGGTGGTCCTTGGGCTCGAAGCCCTCGGCGCCGAAGTCGCGGATGGTGCCGTGCGTCTCGAGGACGGTGAAGTCCTCCTCGCCGCCGACTGGCACGTCCTCGTGGACGATGTTGCCGAGCTGGAGCAGCAGTCGCTTGGCGGCCTCGTCGGCCTCGTTCTGCTCGGCCTCGGCGGCCTTGACGTCCGTCTTGAGCTGTTCGGCCTTCTTGAGCAGCTCTGCCCGCTCCTCCGGGGAGGCCTTGGGGATGAGCTTGCCGAGCGACTTCTGCTCATTGCGGAGTTCATCGAAGCGCATGCCGGAGGACCTGCGGCGCTCGTCGGCGGAGAGCAGTGCGTCGACGAGTTCGACGTCCTCTCCACGGGCGCGCTGCGAGGCGCGGACACGGTCAGGGTCTTCACGGAGCAGCCGGAGGTCAATCACCCCTCCAGGCTACCGGGCTGGGCTTCCTGGGCTCACACCGATATCACGCTGCGTGTCGCTATGTCCTAATTGCGGAGAATGGAGAACTCTGGCCGGCTGGCCGGAAGTGGCCCTTGCCGGGCAGTCAATAAAAGCGGCCCATTCCCTGAAAAGGGGCACAACCGGGGTATCCCGGCACGCTCTGAGCAGGGCGGGAAGGCCTCCCTTGTCCACAGGAATTGTCCACCGCGGGGACTTTTCCACAGGCTGTGCGCCGGATCTGTGGACACGGAATTAGATCAATCCCCACTGCCGGGCCGTCCGGACGAATCAGGGCTCAAACCACCCTCACACACTCATTCGGGTGGGAATAACTCGCTCCAAAGAGTTGATCGGCGATGCGGGGGTGACGCCGTTCACCTCCCGCTCTCCAGCGCGAAACCTGGGCCCGCCGACCGATTTGTCGACCTTGTCGCGCCACGATGTCGACTAGTCCACAGGTCCCCATCTCGGCCTGTGGATAACTCTGTGGACAGTGGAGGAAGAGCTACGCCCGGCCGTCGAGGCAGCGCGTCAGCCAGTCGGAAGCGGCCGTGAAGTCACCGTCCGAGGTGCCGGGCCGCGGATCGCGCACGTCACCCTGAGCGACGCCCGCGCGCGGGTAGGAACCGAGGAAGCGGACCTGGGGGCAGGTGCGCTTGAGCCCCATGAGCGCCTCGCTGACCCTGCGGTCGGAGATGTGGCCCTCCGCGTCGACGGCGAAGCAGTAGTTGCCGATGCCCGCGCCCGTCGGCCGGGACTGGATCAGCATCAGGTTGACCCCGCGGACGGCGAACTCCTGGAGGAGCTCCAGCAGCGCACCGGGGTGGTCGTCGCCGAGCCACAGCACGACGGAGGTCTTGTCGGCGCCGGTCGGTGCGGCGGGCCGGGCGGGGCGCCCGACGAGCACGAACCGGGTCTCGGCGTTCTCCGCGTCGTGGATCTCGGTGACCAGCGGGACGAGCCCGTACGTGGCGGCAGCGAATTCGCCCGCGAAGGCGGCGTCGAAGCGGCCCTCCTGGACCAGCCGGGCGCCGTCGGCGTTGGAGGCGGCCGATTCCCACATCGCGTCGGGCAGGTTCGCCCGCAGCCAGTTGCGCACCTGGGGCTGGGCGACCGGGTGCCCGGTGACGGTCTTGACGTCCGACAGCTTGGTCCCGGGCCGCACGAGCAGCGCGAACGCGATGGGCAGCAGCACTTCGCGGTAGATCATCAGCGGTTCGCCGGAGGCCAGCTCGTCCAGCGTGGCGGTGACGCCGCCCTCCACCGAGTTCTCGATCGGCACCAAGGCGGCCGCGGCCTCCCCGTTGCGTACGGCATCCAGGGCGGCCGGGACCGACACCATCGGGACGAGCTCCCGGGTCGCGGCTTCCGGCAGTGTGCGGAGGGCGGCTTCGGTGAAGGTGCCCTCGGGACCGAGATAGGTGAAGCGGGTGGCCGACATGTGATCAGCCTAATGCCGGGCCCCCGACCACCGGGGTGCTGTTCATCCTTCGAGCAGCCGCTGCCCCACGTACTCCCCGTCGCGCGGGCCGGGCGGCACCGCGTACAGCCCGCTGGACTCGTGCCGGATGAACTCCGACAGGGCGTCCCCGCGGTCGAGCTTGCGCTGGACGGGGACGAAACCGCGCAGCGGATCGGCCTGCCAGCAGATGAAGAGGAGCCCCGCGTCCGGGGTGCCGTCGGCGGCCATCCCGTCGTGGAAGGAGAAGGGACGCCGGAGCATGGCGGCCCCGCCATTCTGCTCGGGGGCGGAGATCCGGGCGTGCGCGTTGGACGGGATGACCGGCTTGCCGTCGGGGCCGATCTTGTCGAGGGCCATCTTGGTGGTCTCGGTGCCACCGGTGAGGGGCGCGCCGGTGGCCTTCGTACGGCCTATGACCTGCTCCTGCTGGGTCAGGGACTGCTTGTCCCAGTCGTCGAGGAGCATCCGGATGCGGCGTACGACGGCGTACGAGCCCCCGCCCATCCAGGCGTGCTCGGCAGGCCCGGGGCCCGTGGCGGGGACGAAGATCCGCTTGTCGAAGTCCGGCTGCGCGGGCTTCGGGTTGCCGGTGCCGTCGATCTGGCCCATGAGGTTGCGGGCGGTCATCGGGGCGGCGGTGGCACCGGGGGACCGATTGAAGCCGTTCATCTGCCAGCGCACGCGGGCGGCGTCCCCCGCATCCTTCTGCAGGGCGCGCAGGGCATGGAAGGCGACGAGCCCGTCATCGGCGCCGATCTGGACCCACAGGTCGCCGTTGCTGCGCTGGGCGTCGAGCCGGTCGGCGGAGAAGTCGGGCAGCGGGTCGAGGGCGGTGGGGCGGCGGGCGGCGAGCCCGGTCCGCTCGAAGAAGGAGTGCCCGAAGCCGAAGGTGACGGTCAGGGAGGACGGCCCGGCGTCGAGGGCGATCCCGGTGTCCGTGGAGGAAACGGCCTTGCCTGCCATCAGCAGGCGGGCGGTGTCGGACCAGCGGCGCATCAGGGCGGCGGCCTCCTTGCGCCCGGCACCCGGGGCCAGGTCGAAGGCGAGGACGTGGCCCTTGGCCTGCAGCGGGGTGGTGATGCCGCTCTGGTGGTCGCCGTGGAAGCCGACTTCGGTGGCGCCGAGGGAGGCGAGGCTCCCGGCGGCGCCGCGAGCGCCGGCCGGGGAGTCGGCGAGTGCGGAGTGCACGAGGGCACCGCCGGTGGCGCCGAGCGCGAGCCCGGCGGCGCCTGCGGCGCCGACGGTGCCCAGCAGCCGGCGCCGGGAGATCTCGATGTCGGGGTTGCTCTCGGTCACGCTGGTCAGCCGATCTTCACGTTCTTCTGCACGGTCGTCTGGTCGATGTCGGAGGTACGGACGGTCACGTCGATCCGCCATTCCCCGGCGAGCGGCAGCTGGACGCCGGATGCGCTCCAGTGTCCGGGGGCCGCGCGCTCCGGGATGAGCGGCAAGGGGCCGATGTCCTTGGCAGGGAGGGTGAAAGCGACCTTGATCTCGGGGATGTCGAGAGGCTTGCCCTCGGGGTCGTCGACCCAGACGTGGAGCGAGTTGGCGCCCACCCGGCCCGGGTCGAGCTCCACCCGGACCGACCCCTTCCCGCTCTCGCCGCCGGTGTCGAACGGCAGGGTGATCTTGATGGCGCGGTTGGGGACGGCGGTGGCCGCGGACTCGCGCCCCCTCGCCTGCTCGGCGGTCCGACCGGGTTCGGTGCTGGTGAGGACGGTGGTCACGGCGAGCAGGACGACGGCGACCCCGGCCTCGGCGAGGACGGAGCGGCGCAGCCCCGCCCGGTTCGGATCGGCGTCGCGGACCTGCTTCTCGCGTGCGTTCTCGCGGGCGGCATGCTGGCGGGCGAGCTGTGCGGCCCGCTTGGGGTCCTCGGGGACCGTGACGGCGGCCGGCTGTGTTTCACGTGAAACATTGCGCTCCCGGGCGATCTTGGCCGGCTTCCCGGCGGGAGCGTCGGTGAGCCGTGCGGTCCACGAGCGGGAGACGTAGGCGATGCCGACCAGGACGGCGACGAGCCCGACCTTCAGCAGCAGGAGCCGTCCGTAGCTGGTACCGGTGAGGGCCGACCAGCTGCCGACCTGGCGCCAGGACTGGTAGATGCCGGTGACGGTCAGCACCAGGACGCTGACGAACGCGACCCGGGAGAACCGCTGGACCGCCTCGCGCTCGATCCCGGGGACCTTGTGGAGGGCGACGAGCAGTGCGGTGAGTCCGCCGAGCCAGGCCGCGACGGCCAGCAGGTGCAGGATGTCGGCGGGCATGGCGAATCCGGGCTGGATGCCGGTCGAGGCGTGCTCGGACAGGGCCCAGGTGGCGGCGATCCCGCCGGCGACGACGGCTCCGCCGATGCCGAGACCGAAGAGCAGGTCGTCGGCCTCCTTGTCCGCAGTCTGCCCCTGCCCCTTGCCGTTGTCCTTGTCCCCGTCCTTGCCCTTGCCGATGTGCCCGGTCTCGGCGGTCCTGCGCGCAAAGGCGCCGAACAGCACGGCGATGAACAGCGCGGCGGCACCGAGAAGCAGCAGCCGGGAGACGAGGGAGGCGCCGGGCTTGGTCTCCAGAACGGCCTTGAGGCCGTCCAGGTCCAGCGCGTCGGCGAACTTCCCCGACCCCGTGTACGGGTTGCGGAGCACCAGCATCGCGAGGGTGGCGGCGGTGAGCGTGACCCAGGCGCGCACGACGAGCTTCTGCAGGGGGCGTTGCGCGGCGCCGCGGCGCCAGCACAGCAGGATGAAGGCGGCCCCGCCGACGAGGACGGTGAAACCGGCGTAGGCGGCGTAGCGGGCGATGTCGTACGCGATGCCGACGGGTCCGCCGCCCGCCTGCCCGGTGGGCAGGGCGACGCTGGTCGCCGAGGGGGCGCCGATGGAGAAGGTGAAGGCGCCGGAGACGGGGTGGCTGTCGGCGGACACGGCCTGCCAGGCGACGGTGTACGTGCCGTCCGGCAGTCCGGAGTGCAGAGCGGTGCCGTAGCGGATGGTGGATCCGCTGCACATGTCGCGCAGTTCGCCGGTGTCCACCCGTCTGCCCTGCGGGTCCATGACGCGGATGGAGTCGTCGCCCATGGCGACCTGCTCCGAGAAGGAGAGGGTGACCTGGGCGGGGGCCGTGGCGACCACCGCCCCGTCCTTGGGGTCACTCGCGGTGAGTGCGGCGTGTGCCGCGGCCGGGCCGGCCGCGGTGAACAGGGCTGCCAGCAGGGCTGCGAGGACCAGCGCGAGCCGCGGCAGGAGTGCCGCGGCCCGGACGCGGGCCGGGGAGGGGGCGATGGCCATCATGGCGTGTCAGTACCTCGGTCCGTCAGTGGGCGCTGGTGTTCTGGGCGTTGTACGTCCGTTCCTTGACGTCCAGCTCGACCTTGACCGGGTCGGCCTTCTCGAAGCGCAGCTCGACGGTGACCTTGTCACCGACCTTCGGCGTGTTCTTCAGCCCCATGAACATGACGTGGCTGCCGCCGCGCTCCAGCTTCAGCTCGCCGTTGGCCGGCACGTCCATGGCCGCGACCTGCTGCATCTTCTGGTCCTTGGTCTCGTGGATCTGCAGATCGTCCGAGAGCGGGCTGGTGACGGCCGTGAGCTTGTCGGCCGTCTTCGAGTCGTTCTTGATGACCATGAACGCGCCGGCCATCTTGTCGTTCACGGGCTCCGGCATGAAGGCGCCGGTGACCGTCATCTGCGGCTTGTCCGCGCCGGCCTTGGCGGCCGAGCCGGAGCCGGAGTCCGAGGAGCAGCCGGATATGGCGAGCGCTGCCGTCAGGGAGAGTGCGGCGGCGAAGGTGCGGGTGGTGCGGGCGTTCACGGGTTCTCTCCCTTGATGATCTTCGGCAGGTCCTTGGTGTAGTCGTCGACGGTGCTGCCTTCGCCGTAGAGGAGGTACCCCTCGTCGGTCTTGGGTGAGAACGCGATGACCTGGGCGCCGTGCATGGAGACGACGCTGCCGTCGGCCTCCTTCTTGGCGGCCTCGATACCGATGCCGAGCTTGCGCGCGGCGGCCTGGATGGTGGCGAAGTCCCCGGTCAGTCCGGTGAAGGACGGGTCCTGGGCCTTGAGCCACGCGCCGAGGGAGTCGGGAGTGTCCCGTTCGGGGTCGGTGGTGACGAACACGACCTGGAGCTTGTCCTGGTCGGCCTTCGGGAGTGCCTTCTTGGCGACGGCGATGTTGCTCATCGTCAGGGGGCACACGTCGGGGCAGTTGGTGTAGCCGAAGTAGATGAGCGTCGGCTTGCCCTTGGTCTGCTCGCGCAGGTTCCACGGCTTGCCGGTGGTGTCCGTCAGGACCAGCTCCGGCTTGTCGAAGGGGCGGTCGAGGACCGTGGCGGTACCGGCCTTGGACTGACCGGTGATCTGCGTGACCGCGTCGGGCTTGACGGGCTCACCGCCACAGGCGGTGAGGGTGAGCGCGGCCACTGCCGCGAGGGCGGCGACCGTCACACGTGTGGTGCGCATGGAGAGATGTCCCTGGGATCGGGTGTGCGGTGCGGGCGGGCCGGCCACGAGGGCGGCCGGCTGCGCGCACGTTCTGGATACGGGGATACGGCCTGCGGCCGCGTCGGGTCAGGAGGCGCGGCGACGCGCGGCGACACCGAAGGCGACACCGCCGAGGCCGATGACGATGCCTGCGACGCCGAGGACCCGCGCGGTCGTGTCGGAGGCGTCCGCAGCGGCCTCGTCGTGGCCCTTGTCGTCCTTCGCGGCGGTGGCGTTCTTGTCGTCGTGGTGGCCGTCGGCCGCCTTGGCCGCGGTCAGCTTCAGGACGGGCGCCGGGTTCTGCGGCTCCGCCGCGCCTTCCTTGGGCTCCTCGATCCAGCGGACGATCTCGTTGTTGTCGTACGTCTGGATCGCCTTGAAGACCATCTGGTCGGCGTTGTCGGGCAGCTTGCCGACGGAGACCGGGAACTGCTGGAACTTGCCGGGCTCGATCTTGCCGCCGCTCCAGGTCACCTTGGTGACGGCTTCGTTGACCTGCTTGCCGTGGACGGTGAGCGGCTTGTCGAGCTTGCTCTTCTCGACCGTGACGGTCCAGCCGGGGATGTCCTGCGGCATGACGGACGTCAGCGGCTGGTCCACGGGGAAGTTGACTTCCAGCTGCGTGGTCGAGGCGTTGTCGCGCTCGTTCGGAACCTTGAAGTTGATCGTCGCGTAGCCGCCCTTGGTGGCCTCGCCGGGCTGCACGCCGACGTGCGCGAAGGCGGTGCCGGACAGGACGAGGACGGCGCCGGCGGCAAGGGCGGCGGTGAAGGAGACGCGAGAGGTCTTCATGGCAGAAACACTCCACAGGGGCAGTGGTGACGGTGGTTCCGCGCACGGGCGCGCGCGGAGTTCGCGGCACCGGTGCTTCCGCCGGGTGCTCCGGGGAGGGGGTGCCGCGTCAGGCTGCGAGGGCGAGCGCCGTGCAGGGCGGCCCGCGCCTGATCACCGTGTGCTGGAGTGCCTCCCGGCCGGTGTGGGCGGCAGGTTCGGCGGCGCTCCGGGCGGCCTGCCGGGTACCGGCAGGCGCGCCCGGGAGCCCGGCGCGGAGTGTGCGTACGAAGGCCAGCGCGGCGCGCAGCGGGCGTACCGGATCGGCTTCGGCGGAGGCGCGGGACAGCTCGACGAGCCGGAACAGGGCGGCGTCGCCGCGCCCCAGCAGCCAGCCCGCGGCCAGCGCGGCCAGCAGGTGGCCGACGAGCATGCCGGTGCTGAACAGACCGGTGGCGGGCGCCGCGTAGGCCTGCACCATGTGCGCGTGGCCGGCATGTGCCTGCGCCGCGGCCTGCCCTGCGGCCTGGGCCGTCATGGTGGCCGGGTCCAGTCCGGCGGTCTCCAGGATCTGCCGGGCGTCGGCCGGGCTGAGCGGGACGGAGTTGCCCCCGCAGACCAGCCGGGCGGCGAGCGCCGCGAGCGAGGTGTCCGTGCCGGCGGGTGCCTGGGGCGCGGCGTCGCCGTGCTGGGCGAGGCCGAACACGGCGTGCAGTCCGAGCTGCCCGAAGGCGAGTCCGGCGGCGATGCCGGGCAGCGAGCGCCGGCGTCCCGCGAGCGGGGCGGCGACCGCGAACACGGCGAGGAAGGCGATGACGAGGGCCCACCAGGGCACGGTGGCGCAGGATGCCAGTGCGTGCCCGGCCGCGGACAGCACGACGCAGACCGCGGTGAACACCGCGGCCCGGATCAGCCGGAGGCCGGCTCCGGCGGGCGTCGCGTGGGGGACAGTCATGGCCGGGCCATCATCGCACTGAGCTCACGCCGTCCATACGGCAGGTCCGGAAGGTCGTGAGTGCCCCTGTACGAGGGCTTCACCTCGGGTGTCCCCGCCGGGGCGGAGGCCCGTGAGCCGCCGCATACACCGCTGCCCGGGAGTGCCGCATCGGCCGAATGAGGGCTGTGGCGGCCGCCGGGCGCTTACGCACCCCCGCGGGCGGCAATAGGTACCCGTATGAGCATCTGGTGGTCTCTCCACTTGAGGCGCGAAGCCGCGAGCGTGCCGCTCGCCAGGCGGTTGCTGCTGGGGACGATGGAGACCGCGGGGGTGGACCCGGACATCTCCTTCGATCTGTCGGTGGCATTGAGCGAGGCGTGCGCGAACGCGGTGGAGCACGGCGGCCCGGCGGCCGAAGCCGGTGTCGGCGCGGAACCGGACCCGGAGGCGTGCGCGGCGTACCGCGTCACGGCGTACCTGGACGGGGACTGCTGCCGCATCGAAGTGACCGATTCGGGCCCGGGATTCCCGGCGGCGACGGTCGCGGGGCGCAGACCCCCGCCGGCCGGCCCCTCCGAGCCGTCGGAGAGCGAGCACGGCCGGGGCCTGTGGCTGATCGCGGAGCTCGCCGACCACGTCAGGCTCCGCAACCGGCCGGGCCGGGGCGCCGTGGTCAGCTTCGACAAGATCCTGAAATGGCGTGAGGGAGCGCTGCTGAAGGCGTCGTAGCCGCGCAAGTCCTCCCGGATACGCCGATGGACGGGACTCGCGTACGAGATCCCGCCCATCGGAGGTCAGCCGTCCGAAGTCAGCCGTCTGACGTCAGCCGTCTGACGTCAGCCTTCACAGACCGGCCGTCGCGGCCTGCCGGAGTCAGCCCTTGAGGCGCGCCATCCAGGTCTCGACATCGGCCGAGGTACGGGGCAGCCCGGCCGACAGGTTCCGGTTGCCGTCCTCGGTGACCAGGATGTCGTCCTCGATCCGGACGCCGATCCCGCGGTACTCCTCGGGCACGGTCAGGTCGTCGGCCTGGAAGTACAGACCGGGCTCGACGGTGAGGCACATGCCCGGCTCCAGCGTGCCGTCGACGTACGCCTCGGTGCGCGCGGCGGCGCAGTCGTGGACGTCCATGCCGAGCATGTGGCCGGTGCCGTGCAGGGTCCAGCGGCGCTGCAGGCCGAGCTCCAGGACGCGCTCGACCGGGCCCTCGAGCAGGCCCCACTCGACGAGCTTCTCGGCGAGGACGTGCTGCGAGGCGTCGTGGAAGTCGCGGAACTTGGCACCCGGCTTGACGGCCGCGATGCCGGCTTCCTGGGACTCGTACACCGCGTCGTAGATCTTGCGCTGGATGTCGGTGTACGTGCCGTTGATCGGCAGCGTGCGGGTGACGTCGGCGGTGTAGAGGGAGTGGGTCTCCACGCCGGCGTCGAGCAGCAGCAGGTCGCCGGAGCGGACGTCGCCGTCGTTGCGGACCCAGTGCAGGGTGCAGGCGTGCGGGCCGGCGGCGCAGATGGAGCCGTAGCCGACGTCGTTGCCCTCGACGCGGGCGCGCAGGAAGAACGTGCCCTCGATGTAGCGCTCGGACGTGGCTTCGGCCTTGTCCAGGACCTTCACGACGTCCTCGAAGCCGCGGACGGTGGAGTCGACGGCCTTCTGCAGCTCGCCGATCTCGAAGTCGTCCTTCACTGCGCGGGCCTCGGAGAGGTAGACGCGCAGCTCCTCGTCGCGCTCCTTGGTGACCTTGTCGGTCAGAGCGGTCTCGATGACGGAGTCGTGGCCGCGGACGTTCCGGACCGGGCCCTCGGCCTCGGCCAGCTCGTCGGCGAGCTTGCGGACGTCCTTCGCGGGGATGCCCAGCAGCTGCTCGGCCTCGGCCAGGGAGTGGCGGCGGCCGACCCACAGCTCGCCTTGGCCGGAGAGCCAGAACTCGCCGTTCTCGCGGTCCGAGCGGGGCAGCAGGTAGACGGCGGCGGTGTGGCCGGTCTCGCCCGCGGGCTCGAGGACCAGGACGCCGTTCTCGGTCTGGTCGCCGGTCAGGTACGCGTACTCGGTCGAGGCGCGGAAGGGGTACTCGGTGTCGTTCGAGCGGGTCTTGAGGCGACCGGCGGCCACGACCAGGCGCTCGCCGGGGAAGCGCGCGGACAGCGCGGCGCGGCGGGAGGCGGTGTGCGCGGCCTGGGCGATCGGCTCCAGCCCGTGCAGCTCGGTGTCGGCCCAGCCCGTGCGCATGTTCTCCGCGAGTTCGTCGCTGACGCCCGGGTACAGCCCGTTCTTGCGCTGCTTGTGCTTCTTCTGGGGCTGCTCTTCTTCCGGGGTCTCCGGGGTGAGCTCGTCAGCCACGTCTTCTCCTCAGCTACGACAGGACCGGGTATGGGCCGCATCCATCGTATGTGCGAGGGGAAGACGCCCGGCGGCGAGTGTGATAAATCAGTCAAAACGGGCAGCAAGCAGGACGATGTCCTCCACCCCGTCCTCCGTGGCGGCCATGGCGGCGGTGGTCCCGGTAGCGGCCGCGGCGGCCGCGGATCCGGCGGGCGCGAGCGCCGGGTCGTCCTCGGGCAGCACCGTCCGCAGGATGTGGTCGCACACGGCCGCCGGGTCGTCCCGGATGCCCCGGGGCACTCCCGCGGCCGCGGCGTGCAGCCGTGCGTAGGCCCGGTCCATCGGGTCGCCGGTCCGCCGCAGCAGCCCGTCGGTGTACAGCAGCACCGTTTCTCCGGGCGCAGGTTCGATCTCCACGCTCGGCGCTTCCCAGCACGACAGCATCCCGAGCGGCGCGGAGAGCGAGGTCTCCACGTACTCCGTGCGGCGCTCGCCGACGAGCAGCGGCGGGGCATGCCCCGCCCCGGCCAGGATGATCTTCCGCTGGGCCGGCTCGCAGTACGCGAAGAGCGCGGTCGCGCAGCGCGCGGGCTCGGTCAGGCGCAGCAGCAGCTCCAGATCGGACAGCACCGCGACGGGGTCCTCCCCCTCCATGACGGCGTATGCGCGCAGCGACGCGCGCAGCCGCCCCATCGCGGCGACCGCGCTGGGCCCCGCTCCGGTGACGGAGCCGACGGCCAGCCCCAGGGCGCCCTCCGGCAGTGGCAGCGCGTCGTACCAGTCGCCGCCGCCGCGCGGTCCCGTGTGGTGGCGGGCGGCGAGCTGCACGCCGGGGATCCGGGGGAGCCGGCTGGGCAGCAGCTCCGCGGCGACCGTGGCCAGCCGGCTGCGGGATCGTTCCACCTCGAGCATCCGGGCCAGGTGTTCGGCGGCGTGCCGGACGTAGAGCCCGGCGAGATCGCGCTGGCGGTCGCTCGGCTCGGCCTGCTCGTCGTAGAGCCAGACGGCCGCGCCGAGCCGGCCGGTGGCCTCGGCGGTGAGCGGCACGGCGTAGCTCGCGGCGTAGCCGAGCCGGGCGGCGACCTCGCGGTGGCGGGGGTCGACGGGGGTGCCGTACCCGCCCGAGCCGGGGGCGGCGTCGGGTTCGGGAAGCACCTCGGCGCCGCCGTGGGCGTCGGGGAGCCCGTCGAGGATCCGGCCGTAAGAGGTCGCGGCGCGCGGGACGGTCTCGATGTGCCCGAGGTCCGCGCGGCCGAGGCCGAGGCCGATCGTGGTCGTCGGGCCGAGCCCGTCGGAGGGCTCCAGGACGATCAGGCCGCGGCGGGCGCCGACGAGTGCGGCTCCGGCGCGCAGGAACTCCTGGAGGGAGGAGTCGAGGTCACGGGCGCGGGCGAGGCGTTCGGTGAGCTCGTGGAGGGTGGTCAGATCGGAGACCATCCCCGCCAGGCGGTCCTGGATCAGAGTGCTCGGTCCGGGAACCGGTGCCGGGGCCGGTGCGGGGGCTGTTCGGGCGGGCGTGGGCGCCGCAGTGTGCGGGACCGCGGTAACTGCTGGATCGATTCCAGCCACTTTCGGCAGATGCGGGGCGCTCATGGCGTCCGCCTTTCCACCTGGTGCGATTCGCCATATAGCATCGCAAACCCCCAGATCGTGCTGCGCCGCCATCAATGAATCCACATCTACACGCACACGAGGATCGATGTCCAGCATTGCCCAGGTGGGAATCCTGGTGTCCGTGGGGCTGCAACTCACTGTCCAGCCAAGGCTAGAACTTGGCCGGAAAAAGCGGGAAGCGGACGGTTTTTGCGATCGACTGGTCGGGCACCGGAGTGGCTCCGGGTACCTAGTCGGTGGTGCCCGGGGAGAGTTGGCGCAGCCCGGTGGTCGCCGGGAACCGCCCGGCGCGGGCGGTCGTCCTTAGCGGCGGCAGCCGGTCTCGGCACCGGCGCGGGTCGCGTTCCGCCCCCGCCGGACGTTTCATGGACCCGTAAGAAAACTGCACGAACCGTGTGAACCTGCTTCTGGCGGACAGTGACGCGAAACGTGTACGTGTGGTGAGGCACCGGTTACATGGTGTGATGTGGCCCTCGGCGTTCAACGGAAAGGAACGAGCGCTCATGCGCGAGATCCTCGGAAGGCGTCTCCAGCGGCTCCGCAATCGCCTGAAATCCCTTCGCCCCGCCCCCGGGCAGAGCGGTGACCAGGCCCTCCTCGATGCGGCGCTCACCTGCGCCACCGCCTGGCAGTGGCCGGTGCTGCCCGGCGTCGGCCGCTCCGGCGCCGACAGCACCCGGTGCGCCTGCCCCGACCCCGACTGCGTCGTCCCCGGCGCCCACCCCTTCGACCCCGGCCTGCTGGCGGCCACCACCGACCCCCGGATGGTGGCCTGGTGGTGGACCAACCGGCCCACCGCTCCCGTGCTGCTGGCCACCGGCGGACCCGCGCCGTGCGCCGTGAGCCTGCCGGCCGCCGCGGCCGCGCGGGCCGTCGTACGGCTGGACGCGCAGGGGATGCGGCTGGGCCCGATCGTGGCCACCCCCACCCGGTGGTCGCTCCTGGTCGCGCCGTACTCGCTGGAGCGGCTCGGCGAACTCCTGTACGCCAAGGACCACGTGCCCTCCGCGCTGCGCTTCCACGGCGAGGGCGGCTACCTGTTGCTCCCGCCCTCCCCCGCGTCCGGCGGCGGGCAGGTGCGGTGGGAGCGCGAGCCCGCGGATGCCGGGGGCCTGTGGCTGCCGGAGATCGAGGCCGTCGTGGACGCACTGGTCGAGGCGAGCAGCGGGGCCTCTGGCGGCGGCAGCCGGCTCGCGTACTGATTGCGCACGGTGGGCGGGTGAGGCCCGCGCACGGTAGACGTACGGCCCCCGTGCGGTAGACGTACGGCCCGCGCGCGAGCGGCCGTACCGACGCGCGGGGCGCTCGCCGATCACTCGTACGGGTGTCAGCGCGACGAGTTTCCAAGGGAATTGGGCGCGGGGATCTCCGCGCCCCATTCCGGCATCGCTATGTTCGCCGAATGAATCTCCGCTTGATCGGTATCAGCGCGGGTGTGCTGATCATCTTGTCGCTCCCGCTGGCAGGAGCGATCGCGGGACCGGATTTCGCCGGTCAGGACGACGGAAAAGGCGGCGGGTTGCTCTCCTCGCTCGGGCTCGCCGAGCCGGCGGGCGGATCCCGTACGCCGGCGCCCGGCGCCCCGCCCGCGCAGCACGCCGGGCCGCCGCAGGCCGAGCCGCGGCAGCCGGGTCCGTCCGCGCAGCCCCGTACGGATTCCCGGTGCGGCCCCGAACTCTCCTCCCCGCAGGGAGTGGAGGCACAGACCTGCATCCTGGTGGGCGAGGGGCGGACCTGGGGCCGGAGCTACTACCGCAATACCAGCGGGCGCGCACTGGACGCCGTCCTGACGGTGATGGGGCCCGCGGGGCGCACGGTGCAGATCCGGTGCGCGGTCGGGGCGGGCGACGAGCCGGGACTGTGCGAGACGCCGAGGGAGGACTCGGCGGGGGCGCCGGACGCCTACTCGGCCGTTGCGGAGTTTGCAGTTCCGGATGATGAAGGACGGCTGCTGCTGCGGTCCGGGAGCAACTCACCGGCACCGGCCGACGGTTGAGCGACGGCGGAAATGGAAGGGCCCGGTCGCTGGCGACGGGGGATGCACCAGCGACCGGGCTACAAGAACGGTAACAAGAGATCGCCTGTTCGCAAATTCGATCTCTGATATTCAGACACCGATTTGCAGGCGATTAGCGGGAGTTGTGACCCCAGTCACCGGTCCTGCAGGGGCTCGGTGGTCAGCTGAGGGTGACCTGGCGGTTGGTGAGTCCGCCGCGCGCCCGGCGCTCCTCCGCGGTCAGCGGGGCGTCCACGGCCAGGGCCGTGGCCAGCCGCTCCGCGAACTCCGCCGCAGGCTTCTCCACGTCGTCGGCGGTCACTCCGGTGGGCAGGTCCCAGACGGGGACCATCAGGCCGTGCGCCCGGAAGGAACCGACCAGTCGGGTGCCTTCGCCGAGCGAGGAGGTGCCCGCGGCGTGCAGCCGCGCGAGGGCGTCGAGCAGCTTCTCCTCGGGGTACGGCATGACCCAGCGCAGGTGGTTCTTGTCCGGGGTCTCGCACCAGTAGGACGCGTCCACGCCGGCCAGCTTGACCGTCGGGATGGCGGCGGCGTTGGCGCGCTCGAGGGAGGCGGCGATCTCCGGGGAGGCGCTCTGGGCGCTCTCCGCATCCGGAATCCAGAATTCGAAGCCGCTGTGCACAACCGGCTCGAAAACGCCGTCCGTGTCCAAGAGATCCTGAAGTCGCGGACCCTCGGCGGGAACACGGCGGGCCGGAACCGGGGTGCCCGGTTCCGCGACGAGCGCGCGCTCCAGCGTGTCGGCCATGTCCCGGGAGAGGTCCCCCGTGGTCGAGTCGTTCTGCAGGCCGAGCAGGACGGACCCGTCCTCGCGGCGCAGCGCCGGCCAGGCCATGGGCAGTACGGTCACCAGCGTGACGGAGGGGACGCCCTCGGGCAGGCCGCCCTTGAGCGTGAGCGGGATGGTCGCCGCGGGCACGAGCTCGCGCAGCGCGACCCAGTCGCACTCGCCGGGCAGGCCCTCGAAGGGGCGTGCCACGTGCTCGGTGACGGCGTGCGCGGCGGCTGCTCCGTGGCAGGCCTTGTAGCGGCGCCCGGATCCGCAGGGGCAGGGCTCGCGTGCGCCCACCACCGGGATCTCCCCGTTCTTGAGCTGCGGCTTTGCAGTCTTGGCTGCGGGGCGCTTCTTGGCCATCGTGGGTGTCTCCCGGTTGCGGCGGTACGGCGTTGTGTCTGGGCGCGAGCCTAGCCGTTCGTACCGCTGCAACCGGGAGGATGCGGCCGGGAGCACGGTCGGCGTGCGCTCCCGGCGGCCGCTCGTTCGGATGGCCGGTGGTGCGGGTGCTGCTGTCGGGGATCCGGGTCGGGTCCGGGTCGGGGATCCGCGCCGGGATCCGAGTAGGGTCCGGGTCGGGATCCGGTCACGGATTCAGATCGTCGAAGGCCGTGCTGAAGTCGATCGCCGGGGGCGCAACGCGCGTAGCGAAATCGTCGTGCCGGGGCCCGCATGCAACGGTCACCCATACGGTGACCTCGCCCGCCGCTCCGTCCCGGACACCCCAGTCCTGGGCGAGGGCGCTGATGATGTTCAGCCCCCGGCCGCCGCGCGCGGTGACCGAGGGCGTGGCCGGAACCGGGCGGGTGGGACCGCCCCCGTCCGTGACCTCGACTGTCAGCCGCCCCGCCTTGTCGATGCGCCATGCGGCGCGTATCTCCCCGTCCCCGATCTCCCCGGCGCCCAGTGGTCTGCCGTGCCGGCAGGCGTTGCTGAGCAGTTCGGAAAGGATCAGTACGGCGTCGTCAACGACCGATTCGGACACCCCGCTCATGCGCAATTGCTCTCGCATGTGGCGTCTCGCCTCGCCCACGCCCGCAGGACCATGGCATACGTCCATGCACGACGACGTGGGCACTTCCTGTGCCACCACCAACGCCACCCCCGGAACCTCCTTAGCCCCACGCCATGGTCTGGATGCCCCAATGGCCTGGACCGGAAACCGGTCAAGCGGAGCCCTCTGACGCATTCATGACCAGCGATTGCGGAGCGGATGCGCCGGGGCACACCCTGTCACCTGCGCGACGTGCGGGGCGGGTGGGCAAAAGGGGACGTCAGCGTCCGAGCTGTGACAGAACTTGTCGCGGCCTGTTCGTAATGATCGCTTCTACACCGAGATCAGCGCAGAGCTGAACGTCTTCCGGTTCGTTTACGGTCCATACGTGTACGGAGTGGCCCGCGCTCTGGAGTTTGCGGATGAACCCGGGATGGCTGCGCACGATGCGCATCCCCGGACCTGCGATCCGCACCCCGGCCGGCAGCCGCCCGTCGCGCATCCGGGGCGAGATGAACTGCATCAGGTACACGGTCGGGATCGTCGGCGCGGCCGCCCGCACCCGGTGCAGGGAGCGTGCGGAGAAGCTCATGACGCGGACCGGGTGCGGGCCCTCGGCGGGCGGTGCGTCCAGCCCGAACCGCTTGAGGAGGAAGAGGAGGCGCTCCTCCACCTGTCCGGCCCAGCGGGTCGGGTGCTTCGTCTCGATGGCGAGCTGTACCGGCCGGCCGGCGTCGGAGACCAGCTCCAGCAGCCGCTCCAGGGTGAGCACGGAGGTGCGCTCGGGGTCGGCGTCCCAGTCGGGGGACTCCTCGCGGTCCTTCCAGGAGCCGAAGTCGAGGGCGGCGAGGTCGGCCAGCTCGAGGGCGGAGACGGCGCCGCGGCCGTTGGAAGTGCGGTTGACCCGGCGGTCGTGGACCAGGACCAGGTGGCCGTCGGCGGTGAGCCGGACATCGCATTCGAGGGCGTCGGCGCCGTCCTCGATGGCCTTGCGGTAGGCGGCCAGGGTGTGCTCGGGGGCATCCTCCGAGGCGCCGCGGTGGGCGACGACCTGGATGGGCGGCATTGCGTGGGTCACCGAGTCATGGTGCCACCGAGAAGGCGCCCGGTGTCAGGATCCGCCCTCCGGATGCGACCGAAATGCCGGAGATAAAGGATGGGGGAGATACACAGGTCCGGCTTACAGTGCTCTGACGGGTCATAGGGAAGGCTTTTCCCAGGAACTTGTGCGGCGCGTCGAACGTTCAGTCGAGCCGAACCGCCAGTTTGTCTGAAGCCGTGTGTGACGAGGAGAAGAGCGCTGTGAGCACCGAGAACGAGGGCACCGCGGCCCCGAAGCCCCCCGCGGCCCCGTCGGCACCCCCGGTGGCCGCTCCCGCCCCCGAGACGTCTGCGCCCGTACCGGCTGCGGAGGCCCCCGCGGGCGCCCCGGCACCTGCCCCGACGGCACCTGCCCCGACGGCACCTGCCCCGACGGCCGGGCAGGCCGCCGCTACGCATGCCCCCGCGCCGGCCGGGCCCGCCGCAGAGCCGGTCACCCAGCAGCTCCCGCCGACGCCCGCGCCGGGCGCGGAGCCGACCCAGCAGCTCCCGCCCACCCCTGCTCCGGCACCGGCCTACGCCCAGGCCCCCGCCCCGCATGCCCCGGCCGCGCACGGCGCCGAGGGCTGGCCGCCCCCGCCGCCCAGCGTCCCGGCGTACGGCTCCGGCGGCCACGGCGGCGGTGCCTGGGGCGCGCCCCCGACCGCCGGCGGCATGCCGCCCGCCAAGCCGAAGGGCAAGGGCGGCCTGGTCGCCGCCGTGCTCGTGGCCGCCCTCCTCGCGGGCGGCGTCGGCGGCGGCATCGGCTACTGGGCCGCCGAGCGCAACGACAACGGCTACGGCTCGACCACGATCACCGCGGGCAACACCCCCAAGGACCTCAAGCGGGAGGCCGGTTCCATCGCGGGTCTGGCCGCGGGCGCGCTGCCCAGCGTCGTCACCATCGAGGCCTCGGCCGGCGACGGCGAGGGCGGCACCGGCACCGGCTTCGTCTACGACCAGCAGGGCCACATCCTCACCAACAACCACGTGGTGGCCTCCGCCGCGAACGGAGGCAAGCTCTCCGCGACCTTCTCCGACGGCAAGAAGTACGACGCCGAGGTCGTCGGCCGGGCCCAGGGCTACGACGTGGCCGTGCTCAAGCTGAAGAACCCGCCGGCCGGGCTCAAGCCGCTGCCGCTCGGCGACTCCGACAAGGTCGCGGTCGGCGACTCGACCATCGCGATCGGCGCCCCCTTCGGCCTGTCGAACACGGTCACCACCGGCATCGTCAGTGCCAAGAACCGACCGGTGGCCTCCGGCGACGGCTCCGGCAGCAAGAGCTCGTACATGAGCGCACTCCAGACGGACGCCTCGATCAACCCCGGCAACTCCGGCGGACCGCTGCTCGACGGGCGCGGCGCGGTCATCGGCATCAACTCCGCCATCCAGTCGGCCGGCAACGGCGGCTTCGGCGGCGGCCAGGCCGGTTCGATCGGCCTCGGCTTCGCCATCCCGATCAACCAGGCGAAGAACGTCGCCGAGTCGCTGATCAAGACGGGCAAGCCGGTCTACCCGATCATCTCCGTCTCCGTGGACCTCCAGGCCAAGACCGACGGAGCCAAGATCTCCGAGCAGGGCGCCCCCGCCAACGAGCTGGTCGACCCCAACGGTCCGGCCGGCAAGGCGGGCCTCAAGCCCGGCGACGTCATCACCCAGTTCGGCGACAAGCCGATCGACAGCGGCCCGACCCTCATCAGTGAGATCTGGACGCACAAGCCCGGCGACGTCGTGAAGCTGACCTACCTGCGCGACGGCAAGCCGAACACCGTAGACATCACACTCGGCTCGCGGGTCGGCGACAAGTAACCACGGCTCCACGGCCGGTCCCCGCGGCGGGGGCCGGCCGGGACCGCTGGCCTGATGGCGAGGGGCCGTGGGCGCGAATACGCCTACGGCCCCTCCCAATGTCCGCTTATGCTTCCCACGTGTTCGATTCGCGGCACATACGCACTTTCCACGAAGTGGTCACCAACGGGTCCTACTCGGCGGCCGCTCGCGTCCTCGGCTACACCCAGCCTGCTGTCACCCAGCAGATGAAGGCGCTCGAACGCGCCGTCGGCACCCCGCTGTTCACCCGGGTCGGCCGCAAGATGCAGCTCACCGAGGCCGGGGAGTCCATGGCCCGGCACGCCGAGTCCATCCTCGGCAGTCTCTCCGCCGCAGAGGCCCAGCTCAAGGCGTACGCACGCCTGCGCACCGGGCGGGTACGGCTGTGCGGCTTCCCCAGCGCCAACGTCACCTTGGTCCCGGAGGCCCTGAGCGGCCTGGCCAAGGAGCACCCGGGCATCCAGGTCGAGCTGCTCGAGGGGGAGCCCCCCGAGTCGCTGCGCCGGCTGGAGCGCGGGGAGTGCGACATCACCCTCGCCTTCACCTATCCCGGGCTCCACGAGGAGATTCCGGAGGAGGTCGCCGAGGTCAGACTCATGGAGGACCAGCTGACGGTGCTGCTCCCGACCGGGCACCCACTGGCCCGGCGGCGGGCCGTGCACCTGGCCGACCTCGCGGAGGAGCGGTGGATCGCCGGCTGTCCGCGCTGCCGGGCGAACCTGCTGCACGAGTGCGCCGAGCTGGGCTTCGTGCCCGACATCCGGTTCGCCACGGACGACAACCTGGTGGTGCAGAGCATGGTCGGGCAGGGGCTCGGCGTGGCGATGATGCCCGCGCTGGTGCTGCCTTCCCTCTCCCTGAGCAAGGTGTGCGGGCGGCCGCTGCAGCCCGCCGCGCGCCGGCACATCGCCGCGCACGTCTACCGCGACCATCTGCGGATCCCGGCGACGGCCGTGGTCCTCAACGCGCTGAAGCAGGCGGCTTCCAACCGCGTCGGCTGCTGACCGGCCCGGGGCTTCTCCCCCTAACCCATAAGCGCTGCTTGGGATTTCAGGTGAGAACTGTCGTTGGACGTGATGGGACAGCTGCTCGACGCTGCCCTTATGACCACCACTACGCCGGCCCGTACGACCGCGAGGATGGCCGCCCTCGTCAGTGAGATCCGTACGGTCGTGGACCGGGGGCTGGCCCCGGACCTGACCGCCTACCTCGTCGGCGAGCGCGTCGCCCCGCATCTGGGCACGGCCGACCTGCTCACCCCCGAGCAGCGTGAGGGGCACCCCGACCGGTACCGGCAGCACGTCCTGCACGCGGAGCCGGACGGCAGCTTCTCGGTGGTCGCCCTGGTGTGGCTGCCCGGCCAGGAGACCGCCATCCACGACCACGTCTCCTGGTGCGTGGCCGGGGTGCACGAGGGCGAGGAGAGCGAGCTCCGCTACCGGCTGGCCCCCGCCGCGGGAGAGTCCTGCGCCCGGCTGGTGGCGACCGAGCAGGTGGTCAACGGCCCGGGCGACGTCTGCGGATTCGCTCCGCCCGGCGATATCCACAAGGTCCGCAACTCCTGTGGCACCACGGCGATATCCCTTCACGTCTACGGAGCCGACGTCATCCGCCTGGGCAGCAGCGTCCGCCGCGTCTATACGCTCCCCACCGACTGATGGCCCTGCTGAACCGCCCGGTACGCGGGGCGGAGACGGAGCGCGCAGGGCGTGTTTCACGTGAAACATCCTCGTCCTGGCCGGGGCTGGGGCTGGCGGCCGTAGGTGTACTGGTGGCGTGGTGCGTGCACCGGCTGGTGCCCGACGTGCCCATGCTGACCGCGGCGGTGGTGCTCGGCATCGCGGTGGCCCATCTCCCGGGCATACGCGAGGTCGTACGCGGAGCCGCCCGGCCAGGGCTTTCGCTGGCCGGGCGGCGGCTGATGCGGATCGGCATCGTCCTGCTGGGCCTCGGCCTCGGCCTGGACCAGGTGCTCCGGCTGGGCTGGGCCACGGTGGCGATGGTGGCCGCGGTGGTCGCCGCCACCTTCTTCGGCACGCTCTGGCTGGGTCGCAAGCTCGGGCTCCCCGGCGACCAGCCGCTGCTGATCGCCACCGGGTACTCGATCTGCGGGGCCTCGGCGATCGGCGCGGTGAGCCAGGTGTCCGGCAGCGACGAGGAGGACGTCGCCGCCTCGGTGGCGCTGGTGACCCTGTGCGGGACGCTGGCCATCGCGGTCCTCCCCCTCCTCCAGGGCCCGTTGGGGCTCTCGGACCCGGCCTTCGGGCGCTGGGTCGGCGCGAGCGTCCACGACGTCGGCCAGGTGGTCGCCACCGCCCAGACGGCGAGCCCGGGTGCGCTCGGCGAGGCCGTCCTGGTCAAGCTGATGCGGGTGGCCCTGCTGGCCCCGCTGGTGGCCGCCGTGGCCTTCTCCGTACGGGCACGCCGGCAGGGTGTGCGCACGCCCTCGGGCCGCCGCCCGGCGCCGGTGCCGCTGTTCGTGGCCGGGTTCCTGGCCGCGGCCGCGCTGCGCGCCACCGGGGTGCTGCCGGACACGGCACTGGAGTGGGCGCACACCGCGCAGGAACTGCTGCTGGCCGCCGCCCTGTTCGGGCTCGGCAGTGCGGTGGACCTCCCCCGGCTGGCCAGGACCGGCGGACGGGCCGCGGTACTGGGGCTCGGAGCCTGGATCGTGGTGGCCGGGGTCTCGTACGCGGGAGTGCTGCTGACGATGTGACCCGCAGGACATTTTCCACCGACGGGAGTTGGCCAATTCCTGGCCGGAACCGACCGAACGTTCCGACCGTCTCCTGACTTCTCGTGCCGCGCGTGCGACTCTGCGGCCGATCCGCACCGACAGCTCTTCACCCCCACCCTGCCCGCTCCGACGGGACCGGGCACGGCAGAAGGAGTCCTGCGTGAATCGTCATCGCACGGCCTTATCGGTCCTCATGGCGGCGGGCGCCCTGATCACGGGCGCGCTGACGGCGGCCACCCCCTCGGCCGCCGCCGCCGACGCCCCGGCCTCGTTCAAGCAGCAGCACAGCCAGGGTTTCTGGACCACCGAGCGGATGCGCGGCGCCACCCCGCTGGACGTCACGGCAGCACCCGGCGCCGGGCGTGCGCGGGTCGCTGCCTCGGACCGGCCCACGACGGTCGCCCCGACGGCGGCGAGCTCCGTGGCGCCCTCCGCGGCGGCCTCCCCGACGGCGTTTCCGCAGGCGGGCGGCGCGTGGACGGGCGGCGGCGCGGTGGTCAAGACCTCGGGCCGGGTCTTCTTCACCTTCGGAGACCGGACCGCGTCCTGCTCCGGCGACTCCATCACCAGCGCCAACGGCAGCACGGTCATCACCGCCGGCCACTGCGTGAAGTACCAGGGCACCTGGCACACCAACTGGATCTTCGTCCCCGCGTACGACAACGGGACCGCGCCCTACGGCCAGTGGCCGGCCACCAAGACCTTCGCCACCGACCAGTGGGCCGCCAGCGAGGACATGAACATGGACGTCGGCCTCGCCGTCGTCGCCCCGCTGAACGGCCAGAAGCTGAGCCAGGTCGTCGGTGCCCAGGGGATCCTGTTCAACGGCGGCTACAACAAGAAGATGTACTCCTTCGGCTTCCCGGCGGCCGCGCCCTACGACGGCACCAAGCTGGTCTACTGCAGCGGGAACTCCGGCAAGGACTTCCTGCTGACCAAGGACCACGGCCTGGGCTGCAACATGACCGGCGGCTCCAGCGGCGGCCCCTGGTTCCAGGACTTCAACGAGTCCACTGGCCTGGGCACCCAGGTCTCGGTGAACAGCTTCGGCTACACCTTCCTGCCCAACCGCATGTTCGGCCCGTACTTCGGCAACGAAGCGAAGGCGGCCTACGACAAGGCCCAGAATTCCTGACCCGGCCGCCCCCCACCTGCCGGTACTCTGTACCGGCCAGGTGGGTTGCCCGAGCGGCCTAAGGGAACGGTCTTGAAAACCGTCGTGGCGCGAGTCACCGTGGGTTCAAATCCCACACCCACCGCCACCAGGTCAGAGAACATCCTGATCAGAAGGGGTGCCCCTCACAGAGGGGCACCCCTTCGGCGTTCGGCCTGTCTCACCCTGTCTCGCCCGTATCCCACTGTTGACCAGTGCGTACGGCCAACCTGTGGCCAGGTTCCCGCGGCGGCCAAGGGGTGCCCCATGCAGGGCGCCCCTCTCTGTTTTCCGAAGCGGGACCCGTCCAGGGCTGCTTGCCTGCATTCTGCGTTCATGGACGAAGGACTTGTAGCACTCATCACCGCAGGTGTGGGGCTCGTGGGTGGACTCAGTGGTGCGGCCATCGGTGGCAGGGCCGCCGTGAGGGGCGCACGCCTCGGGGCGGAGACGACGGCACGGGCTACCGCCAGGCAAGTGCATGATCAAGGAACAATCAACCACGAGCATTGGCTCCGCGGGCAACGCCTGGAGTCTTGCCGTGCCTTACTCGCCGCGTACGACAAGTACGCGATAGCTGCGTCAAACATCAGCCGAGCGTTGGAGGGTGAGACCCAAGCTTCACGTGAGATGGGACTAGCCATCGGGCAAGGGGTCTCCGATATCAGGAATGCCTACTTCCAAGTCCGGCTGTTGGTCTCCGAGGACGTCCTTCAGCCCGCCCGAAATCTGCGGCTCCACGTGGAAGACCACAAGGAGTGCCTGGACCGCTGGATGGACGCCTTCCTGGCCATGGACGTCCAGAGGGTGGCCTCTGAGCAAGCAGATGAGGAGCGACTCCGCGAGCAGCTTGGCCACCTCCATAACGCATTGGTGGAGGCGGCACGACTCGAGGTCGCCGAGCGACCAGCGACCATCTGATCACTCAGATCCGACAAGCCTCGGGATGTTCCCATCTATGCGTAAGTGCAGTTCAGCGGCTTGCGGCTCAGGGACCGTGGTCCACGCCTGGCCCACACACCATGATCCAGAATGGAACACGAGCGGATCATGGTGAGACAGGGCCCGATGACGGGTTCCCGCGGCATCAGAGCGTCGGCGGATCACCCTTCGCCTGATCCGCGAACCCCTGGTCGATCAGCTCGTTCATGCGCTCCTCCTCGCCGTCCAGCACCTTGGCGTAGTAGCGCTGAAGCACGGCGATGCTCTGCCCTGCCCTACGGGCTGTCTCGGCCAAGCTGACCCCGGAACGCAGCCAGAAGGACACGCAGGCGTGGCGGAGGTCGTATGGGATGAACGCGAGTGGGGATGCCGCCTGCGCCGGGGTGAGGGCCTGACGCCGAGCCTCCTTCCATACCGCTCCGTACTCCTGGGACCGGATCGGCCCTCCGCGGACAGCCTGGAACAGCCGGCCGTCGGCGCCAGCACCGAACAGGTCGATGTGCTCGCGCAGCAGGACAACCAGCGCGGGTGGAATCGGCACCCGACGAACAGTTCGCCGGGCACGGTGCTTGAGCCCCCGCTCCTCGTACGGCATCCCGTCATCAGTCCACCCGGAACCGACCTGTGGACGCGCCCCGGAGAGGTCTACCCGCCCCCATCCGCTCTCGGGGAGGATGCACTGATCCAGGCTGAGCACCGAGACCTCTTCGGGCCGCATCGCCGCGTAGTACATGCATCCGAAGAACGCCACCAGGTGCTTGCCCCGGGTCCCCTGCCCGCGTACGCCGTCCAGCAGCAGCCTGGCCTGTGCCGGAGTGGCGACGCTTCGCTCGTCCAGCTCTTCGACGGCCTTCGGGGTCTCCCAGTGCACGCGGTGCAGAGGATTGCTGGGGAGGAGCTCCTTCTCTACGGCCAGGCGGAGACAGTTGCTCAGCACGGCTCGGCGTCGTCGGATGGTGTTCGGCGCTGCCGACTTCCCGTCCTTCCGCCTCGCCAGGCCATCCAGAACCGCGCGCATCTTGCTCGCGCTGTCGAGATCCACCATCGCGGGAGAGTTCTTCTCGACCCAGGCCAGTGCCCGAGCCTCTTCGTCCGGCGGGTTCTGCCCGCGTCGGCCGGCGTTGAACGCCCACTGGTAGAGCGCACGCCGCAGCAGCTCGTCGTCCGGCCGTCCTTTGCTGTTCGGGCAGAGCGTCATCGTGGCGATGCTCAGGCTCTCGGCGATGCTCGCGCGATGCTTTGCAGCAGCCTGGGGCCACTTCATCGCGGCGTGATCCCGAGCATGGGTGTACCAGGACGTCCGGTTGAGCTGGCGAAGCTCTGAGACCGGCAGTCCGGTCTCAGTGTCGAACGCCTCGCCCCGGCCGGCGGCCGTCACGAGCTGGGCCCTGCGAGCGTCCGCGAGCGTCTTGGTCAGGAATGGTTCCTGGTGGACCTTGCCGTCCACGGTCCAACGAAGTTGAAAGGGCGCGCTCTTGCTGGCACGGCGCCGGATGTTCCAGACGCGCACGTCATAGGTCTGCATGGAGCTCTCCTGGATGACTGAAGGGGCCCACTGACGTGTGGGCCCCTTCGCGGTCGTATGACGGGTTAGGCAGCGCTGGCGCAGGTCTCCCACCAGGTGTCGAGGTCCGCGCGCCGAACGCGGATCTGTCCGTTGGGCAGCTTCTGCAACCGGGGGGCCTGGCCCCGGGCGCGCATGCGGTAGAAGGCGGCTCGGCTCATCCCGATCTCGTCCAGAACCTCGGGAAGTCTGAGCATCTTGGGGCGGGCCATCGTTCTCTCCTCGAATAGGTCGGCGGCTTCCCGGCTGAGGTGCGCCCACATTTGCGTATGTCGCGACTCAAGCGACTCAGCACGACTCAGCACCCTGGGGTGTGAGGGGCTTGAGTCGCTTGAGTCGCGTCTCTCAGCGATGTGGGTCGGACTGGGCGAGGGTGATTCCGGTGTACGTGGGGACCTGGCGGCCATAGGCGTCGCGGGGGCGGGCTCGGTGGAGCTGCGGTACTACGGACTGGAGGTTGCGGCCGAAGAGCTGTTTGGTTCCGACGGCACGGACGCCGTTGTCCTCTGCCCACTCGCGCCACACGGCCCAGAGGGTGTCCACGGGGATCGTGCAGTCCCGGCCTGTGGTGCAGCGTTCGCGGACGAACGCGCTGGTGGGCGAGGCGGTGTCTTGCATGATCGTGATGGATTCCCGGGAGGAATCCGGCTGCGTGATCCGGCGGGTTCGCTCCAGACGTGCCAGGCCTTCCAGGGCCCAGTTCAGGATCCCGGGCACCTCGGCGGCGAGCTTGTCGTCGAGTTCGGTGTCTTCCTTGCCGAGCCAGGAGGCCGTCATGTTCAGCACGATGAACCGGCGTGCGATGACACCGGAAGCGTCCCCGAAGCTGGGGAGTTCGTTGGTGAGGATCATGAGCCGGGTGGGGAGCTTTCCGGTCCAGGCGTCGCGGTACTTGCGGTCGATGTCGATGGTGTCCTCGCCGGAAATGGTCAGCAGCCGCTCGACCACGCCACTGTCGTTGCCCGACAGGCGTGCGTCGGAGATGACGGCGAGCGGCTTGCCGATCAGCGAGGCGAGACCGAAGTTCGTGCCCAGCGCGGAGAGCGCTGGCCCGGCGAGGTTCTTCTCGCCGACGAGCTTCTTCATGACCCGGGCGATGGTGCCCTTCCCGCAGCGGGTCGGGCCTTTCAGCATCATGATCTTCTGCTGGTCGGTCCGTCCGGAGAGGACGTAGCCGAACCATTCCTGCAGGGCTGCGATGGGCGCGGGGTCGTCGGGCCACAGCTTGTGGAGGAACGCCTCCCACTCCGGGGCGGTGGCGGCGGGGTCGTAGTCGAAGGGGATGGAGACGATGTTGAAGAAGCCGGGACCGTGCGTGAGGAGCTGCCGGTCCCGGATGCGTAGCAGCCCGTTGCGGCAGGCGACGATGACGCTGGCGTCCTGCTCTTCGCGGTCGATCCAGGACGGGGCGTCCACGTCGTTGGGCAGCAGGGTGATTGCTCCGAGGGCGTCGAGCAGGTTGCTGATCTTCGTGCGGGTGGGGGCCCAGTCCCGGATTTCGGGGTTGCCATCCTTGTCGAGGCCGGCGGTGTAGGTGGCGTGCTCGAGCCGCGTGTAGAGGGCGGCGCGGATCTGCTGCTCGTCCAGCTCCCGCCAACAGGTTCCGGTCCACTGCATCCAGGATCCACGCCACCGCCGGTACAGCAGTCGCTGCTCGCCGTCCTGCCAGTCGGGCAGGACCCTGCGGGCCACCGCCATCGGATGGGAGGGAGCCGGAAGCTCCTCGATGTCGCTCATGCCGCCCTCCTGTCTTCCTGTGATGCCTGCTCGGGGCAGTTGGCGCGGTGGTCTTCGTGGTCGTCGATCAGCTGCCCGCCGGCGGTGTATCCGACCGCGCCGAGGTTCCTGCCGCACACGCACCAGGAGCGGACGGTGGGCGTCGTCCTGGCATTGAGGGCCCGCATGACGTGCCACCCGACGGTGCGCCGCCCGTCGCCGCCCTGAGGCTCAGGGCGAAGAGCAGAGACGACGCCTTCGGCGGCGCCCATCGGCGCGCTACTGGCATCTGTGGTGGGGGCCGGTTCGGCGGAGCGGGGGCCGGTGGTCACGATGCCCTCACCGCCACCGCGTTGAAGCCGTTGGCGACCGCGCGAGCGGCGTATGCCTCGGGCACTCCGACGGAAACGGCCGTGTCGATGATCTGGCGCCCGAGGGTCTCCAGGCCGCATGGCCCGGGGCAGGCCGTGTGCTGGTTGGCGAGGAAGCGGGCCACGCCGTATGCCCTGCTGCCCGCGCCCTGCTCACGGCAGGCAGCCACCTTGGCGAGGCCACGGTTCAGGCCGGTCTGGACGAAGGTGTCGCTGTGGCGGCAGCCGGTGGCGACGGATCGGTCCCAGGTGGCGCGGGCGGAAGACGAAGAGTCCACCTCCCCGCGAAGGGGCCGGGTGGTCTCTTCCTTCACGACCAGCGCGCGGACGGCATCCGGCAGGGGCTCGATCGTTCCGGTGCCGGGCCCGTACCAGCGGGCGTAGACCATGCAGGACTTGATGTCGATGTCCGGCCGGACCCCATTGGCGGACTGCATGGCGCCCCGGTAGATCCAGTGTTCCCCGCGGGTCGTCGGCACGGTCTTGGTCGTGGGAAGCGTCTGGCGGGCCCAGGTGACGGCGGCGGCGTTGTCGAGGTCTACGACCGTGAAGCCGCCCCCGCCGGGGTGGTAGGCGACCGCTCCGGCCTGCTGCCAGGCCCGGGCCCACGCCGGGGAGGTAAGGACGGCCGGATCGGTCGTGGCGGCGGCCCAAGCGTGGCAGGGGGCCGGGCACTGGCAGGGCCCGGCAGCCTTCATGTGCGGCCGGTCGCCGCACGCCGAGCCCGCGCACGCCGAGCAGTTCCCGAACGGGAGCTTGCCCTCCCGCAGCGGCAGTACAGGCAGACTCAGTACGGCGAGCCAGAGCGCGGTGCGCAGGTGCCCAGACGCGGTCCTCATGCGGCCACCGCCCCGGACAGGGTGCGGGCGAGGAAGGCGCGGCCGAGCCACTCCGAGTAGGCCGGGGGGATCGCCTCGGTCAGTTCCTCGCGTACGTCAGTCCAGTCGATGCCCATCGCCGTCTGCATCTCGGCGATGGTGGCCTTGCCCCCGCCAGCGCCGTACGCGGCGACGTACGGCCCGTCGCGGTAGGCGCCGTGGCGCCAGCCGCGCACGTAGCCCCGGTGCCGGACGTGCTTGGGCTGGACCGCGGTCCAGCCGCCCAGTTCGAAGTTCCGGTGGCGGAGTACCCCGAGGCCGAACTGTTCCCCGCACAGCGTGATGTCCTTGCGGACGTCGGCCTTCCCGTCGGGCTGCTCGATCACGTACGGGAGACCGGACGCGTCGAGGAGTTCCCGGGTGGGGGCAACGAGGTCGACGTGGGCGCCGCCCCAGCCCATGGCCCGGTTGGTGCCGACGGTCAAGGAGCACTTGCCCTGGCAGGGCGGAGAGGCGTGGGCCGCCGTGAACCGGCGGATCTCGCCGGAGGCGATCAGGTCGGCGAGGACGCTGAGGGCATCGCCCTGGATGAAAGTGAAGGGGTAGCTCGGGCGCGGGCGGATGTCGACGCCGGTCACGTCGAACCCGGCCCGGTGGTAGCCCATGCCAGCGCCGCCGGCGCAGCAGAACAGATCCAGTAACGCCGGACGCTCGTGGTCTCGCCGGATGTCGGTCGGGTGGGTCATGCTGGTCTCTCCAGTTCTTGGTGTTCTGGACGAGAGCGGCCCCAGTCATTGGCGTGAGTGGGGGCCGCTCTTGGCATGTCGGGCGGGTGATGCGGAATCCCTGCCGCAGGTGGGGCAGGGAGGCTTGGGCACCCCCTGTGGGGATGCGTGTGGAGGGGGTTTCGGGGGTCTGACCTGCGGCGCCTCCCTGCCTCCCTGGCAGATCATTTCCGCAGGTCAGAGCCAGGGAGGTGGGCCAGGGAGGTGGTCAGGGAGTTCTCCCTGCCTCCCTGACCGTGCGGGGGTCGGCTCCCTCTACTCGGCGGCAGAAGTGGAACCTTCATCGGGGCGGTTGGCGACGACGCGGGCGACGCGTTCCCGGGCCAGGGTCATGCGGCCGTCGGACTTGTACGGTTCGGCGCCGGTGCCGTCGAGGACGCGCTTGAGGTCGATGAACGACCACCGCCCGTACGCCTTGTCGTTGAGCGCGGCCAGCCGCTTGAGGACCTCCTGCGTCAGGACACGGGACTCCGTACCGAGCACGGTGAGGATGTCCGCGAGCGGGTCGTGCTCGTCTTCCGGCTCGATGGTGCGCGCGTTGGTGACAACGCCATTGCGCAGGGCCTTGGCCCGCTCGGCGACCTCGGCGGCCTGGTCGTCGTCGATGTAGTGGGTCCGGACCGTGATGGAGGTCTGCCCGGCCGGGATGGTGATGCCGCCGGAGGCGACCACGACCGTGCCCTTGTCGAGGTCCTGGCGGAGCAGGTGCGGGGCGGCGCCGCCGTCGACGGCCTTGTCTCCCAGAGCCATGCGGGCCTGCGACTCAGTGCCGAGGACGAGGGAGATGCGGGTGTGGGCGCCTTCGCGGACGAGCTTGGGCAGGTTCTGGTCGGTGGGGTCCTGCGTGCCCTCCCACAGCAGCACGTCCACAGCCCGCCCCTGGTTGTGGATCTTCCGGACGGCCATGAAGTACCGGGACGTAGCCTTGGAGCCGCCGTACGGGCGCTTCTCCTTGTCGATGGCCGGGCACATGAACGCGACCTGCGCCTCATCCACGATGCCGATGAGCGGCGTGAACGTGGTGCCGGGAGGGGACTGGATCCGGCGTTCCATCTCCGCGACCAGGCCCTCGACCATCTCGGTTGCCTTGATCACGTGCTCGTCGGTCGGGCCCTGGATCAGGGTGGTGGCCAGGCCGCCATCGAACATGTCCCAGTCACCGACGCCCTTGAGGTCGGCGATGCGGAACTCGACCGTCTTATCGAGGGCCGCCCAAAGGGCGAGTGCGCGCAGGGCGGCGGTCTTGCCCTGGTTCGACAGGCCGGTGGCAAGGACGTGGCGCTGGTACAGGCTCAGAGCGGCAGCGTCGCCGCGCAGGTCCTGGCCCCACGGGGCCTTGCCGGTCTTGTAGTTCGCCGTCGCGGTCTCGTCGGTGACCAGCGGAGAGGGTCCGATCGGCTCGTCGAGCGCGCCGGAATCGGCGATCCACAACCTGACCGTGCGCGCGGCGGCCGGGAGGGTGATGAACACCTCGTGTTCGTGCCGGGCAAGGTTCTCGGCGAGCTTGCGCCGGCGTCCCTGAACCTCTTCCGTCGACACCCCCGAGGGCAGGGTGACATCGACCTCGACTCCGCATCCGGCGATCCGGATCGGCCCCAGCATCGCCGCGCCCGCGTCTCCCATCTCGTTGATGGCCTTGCGCAGGGTTGCGATGCCGAGGTCGCGCAGGGCGGTGACCACGATCGACGGGGTGATCGGGGCGCCCGTATCGTCGCGCTGCTGGGCGGGGAGTGTCCACTGCGGCGCGGTCTGCTGGCGGCGGCCAACTCCCCACAGCGCCAGTAAGGCCAGCCACGGCCCGACCGTGAGCGCGGGCCCCCACACCACAGTGGCGACCATGACGGCCCAGCGGATTGCCTCGATCACGGCGCCGATGGGGCCGATGACCCAGGTGATGTCCTTGTTGGCTATGGCCAGCACGATCCCGAGCAGGAGCAGGCCACCGACCGTGAGGCCGGTCCCGTAAAGGGCGCTTTTGGCGAGGTCGGGGGCGGAGCGGAGCAGGTCCATGCGCCGGTGGTGGCGGCCGGTGCGGAAGCGCTGGAGCCGGTCTTCCCACTCCTTGGCCTCCTCGAGGTTCCCGCCCGCTTCGGCGGCGCGGATCATTCGTTCGTACCGGGACGCGGTCCGCCCGTCCCACGTCCGCTTGGCCGTGATCCGGGTCCCGCCGATGACGTACATGCCGTGGCGGGCCACCAGCCGGACGGCGGTGCGGGACCGTTCGCTGGTGACCGCCATGCGCAGGCCCCGCCGGCGCTGGCGCCACACGCCGATCGGACGTGCGGTGTCGGGTGCGGCCGGTGCGGGGTCAGGCGCGGGGATCGTGTCGGTGGAAGTCTGGGGGTCTTTGAACAGGGGGACGACGTTGTCGGTCATGCTGAGAACTCCTGCTCTCGCTGACAAGTGGGTGGGTAGGGCCCGGGGCGGCCGGCGTTCTTTGGCGAGAGGGCGGCCGCCCCGGGGCACAGCTACTTGCGGTTCTTGGTCCTGGCCTTGCGGGCGGCCTTCTCGGCCTCTGCCGCGTCGGCGGCCTGGCGCTCCTCGCGTTCGCGGGCGCCGTCGATGATCCGCTCGACCTTGCGCTCCAGGTCGCCGAGGTGAACGGTCTCCCCGGCGATGCCGCGCTTAGCCATCCGGGTGGTCAGCCACGCAATCTTGGCCACCTCACCGGCGGTGAACTTCGGGTCCTTCGCCATCACTGGGCTCCTTCCGCGGCCGGTCTGTCCGGCTCTCCTCACCACCCGCACAGGGCGGGTGGATCGGGCAGCCGTCAGGCACGCCGGCGGCGGGCCTTGCGCACGTTCTTCGCGGCCGCAGCGCCCTCGGGGCTGCCGACCGACTTCACGACCGTGTGGACGCTCCAGCCGAGCATCAGGGCGAGGAAGGCCAGGAACGCGAGGCTCGCGGCCATGGAGGCCAGGGCGGCCACAAGCAGCGGGCCGAAGTAGACCCCGGCCGCGACGGCTCCGGCGCCGACCCCGGAGCCAAGCGCGATGCGCTGGACGGTGCGGTCGGGCGGTGCCTGGTGGATGTGCTGATGGACAACCTGCGGCCCGGCGTACGTGGCGGGCAGGTTCTCGGCGTAGACGTGGGTCCCGTCCGGGAGTTGCACGACGGACGGTCGGACGGGTTCGGGCAGGTGGTTCACGGTCATCTCCCTTCAGGAGGCTTCGGGGTAGGCGCAGGGGACGCACATGCCGAGCGAGGCCGGGATGACGTATCCGGCGTCGGTGCGGCAGGCGGGGCAGGTGCGGCGGGCCGTGTTGGCCTTGGCGAGTGCGGCGGCCTTGGCCGGGGTCATCGGCCGGACCGGCTTCGCTTGGTCGACGCGGTAGAGGAACGCGGTCAGCGGATCGCGTCGGTAGCGGGGGCGCAGTATCTGTCCGGCGATGTCCTGGCCACCGGGCCGCAGGCCCAGGGCCCGTAACTGGCGGCGGGTGGCCAGTCCTTCCGGGGCGAGGCGCCACGGGAAGGTGGGCAGGCCGTGGACTCTTCCAGCCGGGTCGAAGCAGTCGGCGAACCTCAGGCTCATCCGGCCACCACCACGGCAGCCGCGTCACGCTCGCGCTCAGCCTTCAACGTCTCCCGCACGATCCGAGCCTTGGCCGGGGACGTTCGCAGGGCCTTACGGATCCCTTCACCGGTCAGCTTCTCGACCGGCCACGACTCCGTCAGGCTGCGCGCCTGGGCGAGCAACTCGGCGTCCGTGCGGGTCGGTCGACTCGATCGAGCAGCAGCCGGTACCCGACCGGTCGCCCGGCGCGGACGAGTCGACTCGGCCGCCACGGGGAGCTGCGGCCGGGCCTCGATCTGCTCGACCACCGGGACGGGGAAAGAGTCCACCTCCCCGCCTGGGGCCGTCGCCTCGACCAGCGGTTCTCCCTGGTCGGACATAGACCGGTTTACGATGATCTGATCCGATTCCTGCACGTCCGGCTCGATCGCCGGTCGGTGGTGGAGGACCTTGGCAACGAGGTCGGAGCCGAAGTAGATCGACCCGACCGGCAGAGATGTTGCCAGCAGCACCAGCACCCAGTTCGCCGGATCCCAGTCCGCCAGTCGAGTCCAGTCGACTGACTGCGCGTGCAGCTCGGGCAGGAGTCCGTGGACGTAGTTCAGGACGAGCGAGGCGAGTGTGTACGCGGCGAGGACCCGCAGGGCGAACTTGCGGGCTTCGCCGGTCAGCACGAGGGCGGCGACCAGCGCCAGGGCCATCAGGCCGTCGACTACGAACGGATACAGCGTCGCCGCGGTCGCGTCCGCGCCGATCGCCCGAGCCACGTCCCGCAGCGCGTTCCAGGAGACCCGGAATGCCATGCCGACCACGGCCACCAGGGCGAGCACGAGGAGGGTTTTGGCGTTGCGGTTCACCGGTCGGCCTCCTTGTCGAGGTCGCCCGGCTCCCAGATCCATGACTCGCCCATCCAGTCGTCCACCTCGTACTCGGCGGGCGGAGCGACCGGCGGCGGCGCGGGCGGTGAGGCGGGCCGGGGCAGCCTGAAGAGCTTCCGCAGGATGCTCATACCGCACCGCTTTCCAGCGGCCGGACCTTCACCGCGCCCAGAAGGAGCACCCGCGCCGGGTGCGGGTGGTAGTCCGGGCCGGTGTGCTCCGTCCACTCCCACTCGGCGTCCTCGGCGAGGACGAACCCGAGGTACGCCAGAGCCGCCTGGCGCTGGTAGAGGTTCGGGATCACGGTGGATGCCGGCCAGGTGAAGGTGGGCCACTCGCTGACCAGACCGGTCATGGCCACGTACAACTGCCAGCACGGGCCGGCCGTCCGCTCCGGGGCAGTGGTGCCACAGCAGCGCAGGGACAACTGCGCTCCGAAGATCTGCTTGCTCATGCCGCATCCCCCGAGACCGTCGAGCCGGCGGTGCGGTTGGCCAGGTCCCGCCGGGCCACCAGGACCCGGTTGCGGGCCCGGCGGATCCGTCGGGCGTCGACCTCGGTCGGGGTCCGGTCCAGCGTCATGATCTGCGCGTCGAGCAGGTCGCGTTCCGCCAGGATCAGCGGCAACTCCTCCTCGATCGCTTCCAGCTCCGCGTCCGGCGGCTCCAAGCCGTCGGACCACGAGGTAACGAGGTTCTGAAGTGCAGCGATGGACTTCATGGGTCTTGCTCCTTCTGAGGAGGAACGGGACTCAGCAGCCCCCGGCGTTCGAGCGCCGGGGGCTGCACTTCGTTGGAGGTGAAGCGGGAAGAACTCCGGCTCCCCTCGGCTCCGCCCGTACGACCAACAGGCCGGACGGGCGGAGGAGGCAACCGGCCGCAGCACAAGGCTGCGGAGGTCGAGTGCGCGGACCTTGGCCGCGCCGGCCGCCTTACTGAGGAGGCGGCGGCCTCAACTTCGTTTCCACTGTTGAGTTCTCAAGGGAATGCCGGTGGCTCTCCGGCGGGTGTGGTAGCCCCGAAGGACTCCCGTGATCACGGGACACGCCGAACACCAAGGAGGCACATGACCAAGTCGCCCGAACCCCGGTGGAGTTGGGCGACCGTGCGGCCACATCCATAGACTGGACCGGTGGACCGGTCCAGTCAAGCGCTTCGTGTGCGCGTCACTGCGGCTAGTCACGTATCCGCAGGTGGGGCGGTTCGGAAATGCAAAAAAAGCTGGACCGGCGGACCGGTCCAGCTTCCTCGTTGGCGCCTTGTGGACTACATCGCGTAGGTGTCCACTCGCTCATAGAGCGAACCAGGTGTGACTCCCTCTTCACAGACCAGAGGGCGGCCCTCGTTGTCGAACGCAGTGTGCAGCAGAACGGCAACCGCCGTTGGTCCCGACAGGGCGAGATGCTCGGCCTCGGTGTCCGAGGCCAGACGCACCGACGTGGTGTCAGTTCCCTCCACAGGGAACCGGCCGGTCTGTCGACGGACGTACCGCGTCGTCCCCTCAGCGATCGGCGCGGTCTGCGCCAGCCGCGGTGAGGACTCCGCCACATCAGGAGCGAACCAGGCGGTGACGTAGCTGTGCGGGCTGCCGTCAGGCAGCTGCAAGACGCGAATTCGGCGGAGGGTCTCGCGGCCAGCGTCCATTCGCAGTGCCTCAGCCACGTGCACCGGAGGCACGGCCCAGTCAGGTGCCCCTACCCGTAGGAACGGCAGGCCCCCTGACACGCGCGCCGATCCGGCCGCCCGCCCACCCGCCGGCCGCGCTACGGGGGTCTCCGTAACGATGAATCCAGTCCCCTGTCGGGCTTCAACCACGCCATCGTTCCGCAGGACGTCCATGGCCTTGACGGTCGTGGCCCGAGAAACGGCCCACTGTTCGGCAAGGTCCCGCCCAGACGGAAGGGTGTCGCCTGGCGCGAACTCTCCCGCCGCGATCCGGGATCGCAGGGATTCCGCGATCTCTTCGTACTTCAGCAGTGCCATGACTCCCCTTTCAAAGCTTTGCTGGACTGGTCCACCGGTACACAGGATACTGCTCTCATGCTGAAACCAGAGCTAGCGCCTGAGGTCGAGCACTTCTACTCGCAGGTCGTGGACGAGAGCGCCCGGCTGACCATGTCGGCGGACGGACGCCTTGAGCTACTCCGCACGCAGGAGATCCTTCGCCGGTTCCTGCCGGCCGCGCCGGCGCGGATTCTGGACGTGGGCGGCGGTGCGGGCGTGCATGCCCAGTGGCTGGTGGACGATGGCTATCAGGTGGATCTGATCGACCCCGTCGAGCGGCACGTGGAGCAGGCCGCGAAGGTATGCAACGCGGCCCTTGGGGACGCACGCCATCTGACCGCCGCAGATGCGTCCTATGACGTCGTCCAGGTGCTTGGCCCGCTCTACCACCTGCCGGATCCTCAGGACCGGCACGCGGCTCTCACCGAGGCCCTTCGCGTGGTGCGTCCCGGAGGGTTCGTAGCGGCCGCCGCGATCAACCGATACGCATCGATCTTCGAGCACGTCACGTACGCGCACCTGCACACCGAGCGGATGCAAGCGTCCATCTCCACGATCCTCCGCACCGCCATCCATGACGGAAAGCGCGGCTTCACGCTGGCGTACTTCCACCGTGCGGAGGAGCTCGCTGAGGAGATGCGCGCGGCGGGCTTCACCGACGTTGAGGTGTTCGGCGTCGAGGGCCCCGCGTGGTCCCTCCTCAAGGCTGTGGAGCAGCAGACCGGCTCCGCACCCTCAGAGGAGCTGTTCGCCTCGGTCCTGACGGCCGCCCGGATGGCGGAGCCGTACCCCGAACTCCTTGCTGCCAGCTCTCACCTTCTTGCGGTCGGGAAGGCTCCCATCGGGAACGCGTAGGCGATTCACCCATGCCGTGCGCGTCAGGAGGGTGGAGTAGGAGACGTTCGCCCTGGGGAAGCTCTGCCTCTACCAAGCTCTGGGAGGGGCAGCGTGAGCGTTAAGCCTGAGGAGATCGAGCATGAAGACAGGATCGTATGGACTGAGGATGTCAGTTCATTCGACTACGTCCGCGAGACCCTAGTAAGGACGGCTCGCAACCGGCGTCGGCCCATCTCACCGCCGGCAGGGCGTCGAGTCGGCTACACCGTTCTCAGGGAGGATGCCCCGAGCAACCACAATGCTCCAGGCATGTTCTCGCGTCGCGTGTTCTGGGTGAAGGACCACGACCGATCCGAGCACCCGAAGGGGGTCTACAGCGCGATCGCCCCCAGCGAGGCTGTGGACCCTCGGACGGTGGCCCCTCGTACTCCCGGCGAGCTGACGGAGCGGGCCTGGGGCGGAAAGCTTCCTTAGGCACTGCGCACCTGCGCCAACAGGCTTGGGAGGCGCGTTGGGGGCAACCCCATGCCTGGTGAAGGACATGCCGAATGATCATGGCTGCGGCCAACCTCTGGCCAACACGACTGTCAAAGAGCGGACGTGAGGGCCAAAGGCCCAGGTGGGGGCATGGGGGAGTTGCGCCACGCGATCGGTCTTGAAAACCGTCGTGGCGCAAGTCACCGTGGGTTCAAATCCCACACCCACCGCAGATGAGCGACCCCTGACCAGCAAGAACGGTCAGGGGTCGTTCGTGTGGTGCTGTCTGCTGGCGACCGCTGTTCCCCGCTGTTTCCCCACCGAACGGGCACGGGGAGGGCACGGCCACACTCTGATCCGTAGCTCTAGCCAGATCGGTCAGCGACGGTCATTCCGGATACGGGAAGCCCCCTGGGAGGCCCTACGGTCCACTGCCGGTTGCTGTGGTTGCGGTACCCCGCTGCTGTACAGCGCCCGATCTGCTCGTGACCTCAGCTACGCAATCCCGGGCGGACGGTATTGGAGGGTCAAGGGTTCCGTCTCGGCGGCAGTGCGCTGCTGGACCCGGTAGGCGAGCACAGCCGCCATCAGCGCCATGAGGTCGGCGCCGATGGTCAAGACGTCCGAGGCGTGGCCGGATGCGATCACGATGACGATGACGATCACTCCGACCGCCCACGGCCAGCGACGGCCGTTTGACATGCCCCGGTGGGTAGGGGTGAAACTCATGGTTGAGCCTCCTAAGGTTCACGCCCACCCCTACCGTCAGGCCGGCAAGCTACGGCGGAAGGGGTGGGCTTCTGTGTTTTCAGTTCTCTCCTGGTGCGCACGATGGATCAGACCTACGGACGTCGTCACCGTCTGTAGCGCTGCACTGATCGTTGCACGGGAAGGAGTCACCTCAAAGCGCGGATTCCACAGGCCATGTGCATAACTGCTGCTTCGCTGTGGGTAATTGGCCCTTTTCTGTGCACGAAGCGGTGGACGGAAGTGTGAGACATGTGGACCGCCGGTTTCCTCATGGCCGCTGGCCTGGGATGACGTTTTCCACCGCTGTGGATGTGAAAGAAACCTGTGGATGACGGGAGGTCTTGCTCCCGCCCCATATCGATCACCCGTACGAAGCCCTCCGGTGAACCGATACGACTCCAGCGACCCGCAGGCGACTGCCCAATGGGGCGCGTGCTTGCTTGACAGGACTGCGGGAGCTGAAAACGAGACTCACACCGATGCCTCCTAACAGGCGTCCTACCGTCGGCGCCGCGTCAGGGCCAACCTCAGTAGGGCGGGCGGTACTTGGTTGCACTACTAGGTTCCCCGGTCGGCCACCTTGCGGATGTCAGCAAAAAGCTGACGCTTCTCCGTCATGCTGGCTGCTATGGGCAACTCCTTTGAAGCAAATATGCGCGAGCTGCTGGTCCTGAGATCCAGTACGGCACTCGGGGTCGCCAGCTCCCTCGCGGGGCTCGCTGATCCCACTTCGGAGATCGCGAACTCTCCCGCTGCCTGCGCCGAGCTCAGGAATGAGATGGCGGTTCTTGAGGCGCAGACCTGCGCTGTCTTGCGACAGGGCGGGGTGTCATGGGACGCGCTGGCTGGCTTCTACGGGGTGACCAAGCAATCACTTCACCGCAGGCTGGCTGGGCGGGTAGACCAAGCGGTCGTGCTAGCTCGTGACTATTCCGCATTGCATGAGGAGGACCTGCGCATGGGGCTCTCGTTTCTCGCAGGAGCAAACCGCAGGTTGCGTGGCGGATTGGAACGCAAGCTGGACACCTCGGCCGAGCTGTGGGGTCAGCGGCGAAAAGCGGCTGGTTGGTGGTGGGAGCTCGCGCCGGAATGATGTCTCCGCAGGGGGCTCTGCACTGACACGCAGTGGAGGTACGGAGCGGGACGGGTCTGTGTGGGCGCTGTCATCGGCCACCTGGCTCCTACTTGTACCCACGACTGCCCCTGGCTCCCATCCCGTCGGGTAGCGGGCCGTGAGCTCCGCCAGTACGGGGCTCGCCTGTCGGACGAGGGCGAGCGCGAGGTCGGGGTGGGCCATGGCGGCACCGGCGGTGATCACCCCGTCGGCGTGGGCCAGCATGTTGCTCTCGTCCAGTGCCACGTGCGGGTAGGCCTGCCGGAAGGCCGGGGCCAGCCACCAACTGGTGGTGGCACTGAGCCCGTCCAGGACCCCCGCCTCGGCGAGGAGGAACGTGCTCGTGCAGGCCGCGGCCAGGGGGATGCCGTCGGCCCGGGCCTGCCGCAGGGCCTTGCGTTCCGGCCCGCGCTCCGCCGAAGCCACCCAGTCCAGCAGCGGTTCGGGCTGCTTGGGGCCGGCGCCGGGCACGACGAGGAGATCGGGCCGGGGCGCGTCCTCGACGGCGACGGCCTCGATCACGTGCCCGGAGGCGGTGCGTACGGCGCCGGAGCCGCTGACCCGGGTCAGCTCCCAGTACGGCGGGGGATGGGACCGGATCGAGGCCAAGCCGGAGCATGCCGCCGACGTGGAGGGCCTGCTCACCGGCGCCCTCGCCCTGGCCCGGGAAGAAACCGGCACCACGGTCTGGTTTGCCCTGCGGCTCGGCCCGACCACGTTCGGCGTCTTCGACGCCTTCGGCAGCGACGAGGACCGCACCGCCCATCTCCAGGGGAGGATCGCCGCGGCCCTCATGGAGAACGCCCCGAAGCTGCCGGCCGAGGCCCCCGAGATTCTCCCGGTCGACATTCTGGCCGCCAAGCTCGCCTGACGCGGCCGCCTGACGCGTTCACCTGAAGGTCCCCGGGACTGCGTCGAGCGCCTCGAGCAGACCGGGAGCCCTTTCGCTCCTGGCGGCGTCAGCGGCGGTCGGCCAGTGGCGTTGCGCCCTTCGAGTGGTGTTTGTCGGAAGATCGGCGCGCGTTGTGGGGGCGCTGCGGTTGCGAACACATCATGACGAATGTATGCAGATCCGCCCGTCGGAACATCGCGAAACGAAGGACCCCGTCATGGCTCACCGCATCACCGTCACGTCGATCTGGACCGCAGTGGTCGTCGCTCTCGTGGCGCTCCTCGCCTCGCTCGGGTTCGGCGCCAAGGCCGCCCCGGCCGCCGCCTCCGGCGGATCGGCTGCCCCCGCCCCTGCTCCCTCCCGCCGTGCGGCCGCCGCCGTACGCCGGCCGGTCCGGCCGATGGGGCGCCGGACCTGGCGGGCGATGATGCGGGGCGGATCGCTCCCGCCGACCATCAAGCAGCGCATCCGCGCCGAGGCGCACGGCAAGGCTCCGTCGGTCCGCCGCTCGACCACCGCCGCGTCGCTGGCCGGAGGGACCTCCGCAGCCGGTCGCGAAGAGCTCGGGCTGGTCGCGTAGCGCCCGTACGGAGACGCACCGCGCACCTCGCACGCACGCAGCAGGCAGTACCCGTACCTGACCAGTGATACGCAAATACGTCATACGCACATGCAGTGCGCAGTGAGCAGCACGGAGTCGACAGCAGTAGTCGACAGCAGCAACGGCAGCAACAACAACACCAGCAGGCGCTGGAGCCCGGTCGGCAGGTCGCGACCGCGGATCGCGCCGGAGATGTGCCCCCGGAGCGGGGCACGGTGGGATGGCCCCGGCGGGCGCCGGGGGCGCGCAGGGGGCGTGCAGCTTGGCATTGCAGGGCCGCAGGCCCGGGAGACGGTGGGGTTCCCGGACGGCGCGGCCCTTTTCGGCATGTCCGGCGCACATGAGTTTGAGGGAACGTTTCAGCTCATGCACGGGGGCGGTTTCAACCCCCCCTCCGAGGCGTTGACCTGGGACGTCGGGATGCGAATGGGGTTTATCCGATGTTGCTCATACTTGCGGGGGAATCATGGACTCCGGGGTGGTTCGCCGGGGATTCGGTGGGCAACTCTGGTCTCGCGACGTCGTCACCACACAGAACGACCGAGGCGGTCGGCCAACTGCCTTGGAGTAACTTCCACTTCGGTTTTCTGGAGGATTCAGACATGGCAAGCATCCGTACCGCCCGCGTCTTCGCCGCTGTCGCCGCTCTCCCCCTCGCCGTCGCCTTCTTCGGCGGTGTGGCATCGGCCGACAACGGCTCCTTCGCGAACGACGGATCGAATGCGAGCGTCGCCAGCATCATCGGCAGCGGTGTCGGCGGGAACAACAGCGGCAACTCGTCGACTTCCCAGCAGGTCGCCACCGGCTCCGGTGCGTCCAACCAGAACAACACCGCGCAGGTCAACGGTTCGGCCTTCACGGCGATCCAGCAGGGCAACGTCGCGGCCAACTTCCACCCCTGGTGGTAGGCGCTCCCCGAGTCCTCTGAGTCTTGAGGGCGCCTGTTCCACCGGACCGGCTGGGGTCCGGTGGGGCAGGCGCCCTCGCGCGCCCCTGCGCAGCCCCTCCCGGACTCCCCCGACCTTGACATCCACAGTGAATCTGACGGACAGTCAGGTTCACTCGATGATGTGATGCCGGGAGGCCAGCGCCGTGCACCTCGCCCCGACCGAAGGCCAGTTGCGGCTGCGCGCCGAACTGCGGGAGTACTTTCACGATCTGCTGCCGGACGGGCCTCCCGAGGACCCCGCCGCCCAGCGTGAACTGCTGCGCCGCATCGGCGCCGACGGACTGCTCGGCCTCGGCTGGCCCGTCGAGTACGGCGGCCAAGGGCGCGGCCCCGACGAGCAGTTCGTGTTCTTCGACGAGGCCTACCGGGCCGGCGCCCCCGTCTCCATGGTCACCCTCAACACCGTCGGCCCGACCCTGATGAAGTACGGGACCCCGGAGCAGAAGGACTACTTCCTGCCCCGGATCCTGCGCGGTGAGACCGTCTTCGCCATCGGCTACTCGGAGCCCGAGGCCGGCACGGACCTCGCCTCGCTGCGCACCCGCGCCGTACGCGACGGAGCCGACTGGGTCGTCGACGGGCAGAAGATCTTCACCTCCAACGCCCAGAACGCGGACTGGATCTGGCTCGCCTGCCGCACCGATCCCGACGCCCCCAAGCACAAGGGCATCTCGATCATCCTGGTGCCCACCGACGCCCCGGGCTTCGCGTGGACCCCGATCGACACGGTCGGCGGCCTCACGACCACGTCGACGTACTACGACTCCCTCCGCGTGCCCGCCGGCAACCTCGTCGGCCCCGAACACGGCGGCTGGGGGCTGATCACCAACCAGCTCAACCACGAGCGCGTGGCCCTCGCTGCCATCGGCATGCAGGCGGAGGACTTCTATGCGGGCGCGCTCCGCCACGCCCGCACCCCCGATCCGGTCACCGGCGACCGCCCCGCCGACCTGCCCTGGGTGCAGTCCCGGCTCGCCGAGGCACATGCCCGGCTGGCCGCCGTACGCCTCCTCAACTGGCGCCTCGTCCAGGACGTCGGCAGCGGAGCACTGGCCCCCGGCGACGCCAGCGGCGTGAAGTTCCTCGGCACCGAGTCCACCGTCGAGGTGTACCGGATGTGCCAGGAGGTGGTGGGCGAGGAGGCCCTCGTACGGGGGCCTGCGGCCTTCGCCGGCGGCGAGCTGGAACGGATGAACCGGGCCGCCCAGATCAACACCTTCGGCGGCGGGGTCAGCGAGGTCCAGCGGGAGATCGTCGCCATGATGCGGCTCGGCATGAAGGGGAGGAAGCGATGACCGCCACGGCGGATCAGGCAGCGGACGCGGGCGCCGAGGAGGCCGCCCGGTTCCACACGCTGCTCAAGGCCTTCGAGGGGCAGCCCGCAGCCACCGCGGGCCAGGGCAAGGACCCGGTCAACGTGCCCATGATCCGGCACTGGTGCGAGGCGATGGGCGACACGGACCCCGCCTACACCGGCCCGGACGCCATTGCCCCGCCCACCATGCTCCAGGCCTGGACGATGGGCGGGCTCTCCGGCCACGGCGACCGCTCCTCCGCCTACGACGAGCTCCTCGGGCTGCTCGACGACGCGGGCTGCACCTCCGTGGTCGCCACCGACTGCGAGCAGGAGTACCTGCGTCCGCTGCGCCCCGGCAACACGATCACCTACGACGCCGTCATCGAGTCCGTGTCCCCGCGCAAGACGACCAAGCTGGGCACCGGCCACTTCGTGACCACCCGCATGGACGTCCGCGCGGACGGCGAACTCGCCGGGACCCACCGCTTCCGGATCCTCAAGTACACGCCCGCCGCCCGGCGCGAGACGAAGCCCGCGGCCCGGCGCCCCCGCCCGGTGGTCAACCGCGACAACCAGGGGTTCTGGGACGGCGTCGCGGACCACAAGCTGCTGATCCAGCGCTGCACCTCCTGCGCGACCCTCCGCTTCCCCTGGCTGCCCGGCTGCAACTCCTGCGCGAGCCTGGACTGGGACACCGTCGAGGCCTCCGGCGCCGGCACGGTGTTCAGCTACGTCGTCATGCACCACCCGCCCTTCCCGGCCTTCACCGCGCATGAACATGCCGCTGCCGCGGCGGGTCCGTACGCGGTCGCCCTCGTAGAACTGGCCGAGGGCGTCCGGATGGTCAGCAACATCACCGGCGTCCCGTACGACAAGGTGCGCATCGGGCTGCCCGTGCAACTGGAGTTCCTGCGTGTCGACGAGGACCTGGAACTGCCGGTCTTCCGAGGGAGCGAGGGCTGATGGACTTCCACCCCACCGAGGAGCAGGAAGCGGCGGCCGGACTCGCCGCCCGGATCTTCCGCGACCTTGCCACCCACGAACGCCTCGCCGCCGCCGGCACCGGCAGCGACGCCGAACTGTGGAAGGCGCTCACCGCCGCCGGGCTGACCGCCGCCGTGGAGGACGTCGGCCTGCTCGGCCTGGTGCTGCTGCTGGAGGAGCAGGGCCGCACCACCGCGCAGGTCCCGTACGCCGCCACCTGCGTGTACGGGATCCTGCCCGTCGCCGCGCACGGCAGCGCCGAGCGGCGCGCCCGGCTCCTGCCCGCCCTGGGCTCGGGCGAAGCGGTCGCCACCGGCGCCTTCCCGGCCCGCGGCCGCATCACCGCTTCGCCGGACGGCCGGCTGACCGGGACGGCCCCCGTCGTGCCCTGGCTGCGCGATGCCACGCACGTGCTCGTCCCGGACGCCGACCGGGCGCTGTGGCTCGTACGGACGGACGCGCCCGGCGCGGGGACGGCCGACGTGGAGACCACCGCCCCCTGGTCGGCGGGGCAGCTCACCCTGGCCGGGGCCGAGGCGGAACGGCTGGGGGACGGCGGAGCCTACGAGGAGGTACTGGCCACTGCCCGCACCGCCTTCGCCGGGCTGCAGGCGGGGGTGTGCGCAGGCTCCCTGGCCCGCGCGGTCGAGTACACCTCCACCCGCGAGCAGTTCGGCCGGCCGCTCTCCACGAACCAGGGGGTGATGCTGCGCGCGGCCGACGCGTACATGGACACGGAGGCGATCCGGGTCACCGCGTACGAGGCCGCCTGGCGGATCGACGAGGGACTTCCGGCGCGCGAGCACGCCCTGACCGCGGCCTGGTGGGCCTCGGAGGCGGGCAAGCGGGTCGTGCACGCGGGCCAGCACCTGCACGGCGGGATGGGCGCCGACCTGGACCACCCCGTCCACCGGCACTTCCTCTGGGGGCGCCAGCTGGACGCGTACCTGGGCTGCGGCAGCGAGCTGCTGGCCGAACTGGGCGCGCTCCTGTCCGACCACGCCGCACCCGAGGGGGACCACGCATGAACGTCGGCGACACACTGGCGCCGCTGGAGATCCCGGTGACGCGCACGCTGATCGTCGCGGGCGCGATCGCCTCCCGCGACTACCAGGACGTGCACCACGACGCCTCGCTCGCGCGCGAGAAGGGCTCCCCGGACATTTTCATGAACATCCTGACCACCAACGGCCTGGTCGGCCGGTACGTCACCGACCGCCTCGGGCCGGGGGCCGTCCTGCGCAAGGTGGCCATCCGCCTCGGCGCCCCCAACTACCCCGGCGACACCATGGTCCTGACCGGCACCGTGGCCGCCGTCGACGGGAACAGCGTGGAGATCCGGGTCGTCGGCGCCAACGGCATCGGCCACCACGTCACCGGCACGGTCACCGCGGAGGTGGCGGCATGAGCGTCCGGCACCGCGACACACTCGGCGGACGCGCCGCCATCGCCGCCATCGGCGCGACCGAGTTCTCCAAGGACTCCGGCCGCAGCGAGCTGCGGCTCGCCGTGGAGGCCGTGCACGCCGCCCTCGACGACGCCGGGCTGACCCCCGCCGACGTCGACGGCATGGTCACCTTCACCATGGACACCAGCCCCGAGATCACCGTGGCCCAGGCCGCCGGCATCGGGGACCTCTCCTTCTTCTCCCGCATCCACTACGGCGGCGGCGCGGCCTGCGCCACCGTCCAGCAGGCCGCCCTCGCGGTCGCCACCGGGGTCGCGGAGGTCGTGGTCTGCTACCGCGCCTTCAACGAGCGCTCCGGCCGGCGCTTCGGCTCCGGCGTACAGCAGCGCGAGCCTTCGGCGGAGGGTGCGGCGCTCGGCTGGTCGCTGCCCTGGGGGCTGCTCACCCCGGCCTCCTGGGTGGCCATGACCGCCCAGCGCTACCTGCACACCTTCAACTTGACCCCCGAGGCCTTCGGCCATGTCGCGGTCACCGACCGCCGGCACGCCGCGAACAACCCCGCCGCGTACTTCCACGGCAAGCCCATCACCCTCGCCGACCACGCCGCCTCGCGCTGGATCGTCGAACCGCTGCGGCTGCTGGACTGCTGCCAGGAGACCGACGGCGGCCAGGCGGTGATCGTCACCAGCACCGAGCGGGCCCGGGATCTGCGCCATGCCCCCGCCGTGATCACGGCGGCCGCGCAGGGCGCCGGCCGCCGGCAGGAGGGCATGACCTCCTTCTACCGCGACGACCTCACCGGGCTGCCGGAGATGGACGTGGTCGCCCGGCAGCTGTGGCGGACCAGCGGACTGCGGCCCTCGGACATCGACGTCGGCATCCTCTACGACCACTTCACCCCCTTCGTCCTGATGCAGCTGGAGGAGTTCGGGTTCTGCAAGCCCGGCGAGGCCGCCGACTTCGTGGCCGCGGACACGCTGCCGCTCAACACCCACGGCGGACAGCTCGGGGAGGCGTACCTGCACGGTATGAACGGCATCGCCGAGGCCGTCCGCCAGATACGCGGCACCTCCGTCAACCAGGTGGCGGGAGCCGCCCGTGCCCTGGTCACGGCCGGTACCGGGGTCCCGACCTCCGGACTGATCCTCGGCGCCGACGGCTGAGGTCCGGCCCCCGCCCCGTCCCCTGCGCGGCCCTTGGCCCGGCCCCGGGCCGCCTGCGGCGCACCCCGCCTCCTCCACCTTCAGGAGGTGGGGTGAGCCCCACCCCTACAACCTGAGATGGATCCAGCTTCGGCACTTGCGGCCGATCCCAGGCGGGGGCCGCGCTTCTAGCGTGGAGCCATGACCACGCCTGTGTGCACGCTCGCCTCGACCCCGACGCCGTACCCGTCGTTCTCGGCGTACGTCCGGACCCGCGGCACGGTCCTGATGCGCACCGCGCGCTCGCTCACCGCCAACCCGTGCGATGCCGAGGACCTGCTGCAGACGGCCCTCGCCAAGACGTACGTCGCCTGGGACCGCATCGAGGACCACCGCGCCCTCGACGGATACGTCCGGCGGGCCCTGGTCAACACCCGTACCTCCCAGTGGCGCAAGCGCAAGGTCGACGAGTTCGCCTGCGACGAGCTCCCGGAGACCGAGGACACGCCGGCATCCGACCCCGCCGAGGCGCAGGCGCTGCGCGACGCGATGTGGCGCGCCGTGACCCGGCTGCCCGACCGGCAGCGCGCGATGGTCGTCCTGCGCTACTACGAGGACCTGAGCGAGGCACAGACCGCAGAGCTGCTCGGGGTCTCGATCGGCACGGTCAAGAGCGCCGTCTCGCGCGCGCTGGTCAAGCTCCGCGACGACCCGGAGCTCACCCCGGTCCGCTGAACCGGCCCACGTTTCTCCCCCAGCCACCGCTGGGAGGTGCCCCCGGTGAAACAGCCCCGGTGTTTCACGTGAAACAGCCCGGGATGTTTCACGTGAAACAGTCACGGCGCCGCGGCCCTGTGCGCGATGCACCGCGAGCCCGCCCCCAGCCTGTGCACGATGCCAACGCAAGGACCCGAACAGCGATTACTTGCCGCGTTTGTACCCCCGGGTAGTGACATGCCGACCGGTACGTGCGCAGAATCGACGGCATCCGTAGCCGCCGCAGCGCCGCAGCGCCCACCGGGAGGACGCTTTGCTGAGCACCATGCAGGACGTACCGCTCCTCGTCACCCGCATACTCCAGCACGGGATGACGATCCACGGTAAATCCCAGGTCACGACCTGGACCGGGGAGGCCGAGCCGCACCGCCGCAGCTTCGCCGAGATCGGTACCCGCGCCACCCGCCTCGCCAACGCCCTGCGTGACGAGCTGGGCGTCCAGCAGGACGACCGGGTGGCCACCCTGATGTGGAACAACGCGGAGCACGTCGAGGCGTACTTCGCGATCCCCTCCATGGGCGCCGTGCTCCACACCCTCAACCTGCGACTGCCTCCCGAGCAGCTGGTCTTCATCGTCAACCACGCCGCCGACCGGGTCGTCCTGGTCAACGGGACCCTGCTGCCGCTGCTCGCACCGCTGCTGCCGCACCTGCCCACCATCGAGCACGTGGTGGTCTCCGGCATCGGTGACCGCTCCGCGCTCGACGGGCTGGACGTACGCGTCCACGAGTACGAGGAGCTCCTCGCGGACCGCCCCGACAGCTACGACTGGCCGGAGCTGGACGAGCGCCAGGCCGCCGCCATGTGCTACACCTCCGGCACCACCGGCGACCCCAAGGGCGTCATCTACTCCCACCGCTCGATCTACCTGCACTCCATGCAGGTCAACATGGCCGAGTCGATGGGCCTGACCGACAAGGACACCAGCCTCGTCGTCGTCCCGCAGTTCCACGTGAACGCCTGGGGCCTGCCCCACGCCACCTTCATGACCGGCATCAACATGCTGATGCCGGACCGGTTCCTGCAGCCCGCCCCGCTCGCCGAGATGATCGAGCGGGAGAAGCCCTCGCACGCCGCGGCCGTCCCCACCATCTGGCAGGGCCTGCTCGCCGAGGTCACCGCCAACCCGCGCGACCTCACCTCCATGAAGCAGGTCACCATCGGCGGCGCGGCCTGTCCGCCCTCCCTGATGGAGGCCTACGACAAGCTCGGCGTCCGCCTCTGCCATGCCTGGGGCATGACCGAGACCTCCCCGCTCGGCACCATGGCGCACCCGCCGGCCGGCCTGAGCGCCGAGGAGGAGTGGCCGTACCGGGTCACCCAGGGCCGCTTCCCGGCGGGCGTCGAGCCGCGCCTGGTGGGCCCCGGGGGCGACATCCTGCCCTGGGACGGCGAGTCGGCGGGCGAGCTCGAGGTGCGCGGCACCTGGATCGCGGGCGCCTACTACGGCGGCGCCTCCGGCGAACCGCTGCGCCCCGAGGACAAGTTCAGCGCGGACGGCTGGCTCAAGACCGGCGACGTCGGCGTGATCAGCCCCGACGGGTACCTCACGCTGACCGACCGCGCCAAGGACGTCATCAAGTCCGGCGGCGAGTGGATCTCCAGCGTCGAGCTCGAGAACGCGCTGATGGCGCACCCCGAGATCGCCGAGGCGGCGGTCGTCGCCGTTCCGGACGACAAGTGGGGCGAGCGCCCGCTGGCCACCGTCGTCCTCAAGGAGGGCGCGAGCGTGGACTACACGGGGCTGCGCGTCTTCCTCGGCCAGTCCATCGCCAAGTGGCAGCTGCCCGAGCGCTGGGCCATCGTCGCGGCCGTACCGAAGACCAGCGTCGGCAAGTTCGACAAGAAGGTCATACGCAAGCAGTACGCGGACGGCGAGCTGGACGTCACCAAGCTCGACTGAAACGACGCGCGGTACCTGCTCAGCCCTGGCCGGCCTTCGTCAGCCAGGGCCGCAGCAGCCTGCTGACGGCGGGCATCGCCAGGTAGGTCATCAGCGTGCTGAAGACGACGGCGAAGGCGGCCGTCCGCAGGACGAAGTGCAGGTTCACCAGGTACGGCCCGAGCACCGCGTTGCCGGCGAGTGAGATCGGGAAGATGGCCAGCCCCGAGCTGATCGCCATCTTCCATCGCGGCGGCGCGGGCCGGGTCGTACCCGGCTTCGCGAACCAGGTCTCCATGCCGTGCAGTTCACGCCGGGCTATCTCGGTGTGGTGGTGACCCAGGCAGTTGGAGAACCACTGGGCCCGCTCGGCGGAGTCCTGCCACCGCTGGAAGGCCGCCTGGTCCCGGAAGCGGTGGACCAGGAACCACGGCCCGCCGTCCGCCGCCGGACGGAACAACCCGTACCCCAGGTGCCCCTGGAAGGTCGCAGCCGTCTCCAGGATGCCGTGGGCCCAGGCCTCGAACGTCTCCTCGTGGCCCGGCTCCACCTGCCGGGCGATGAGGAGGTTCACCTCCCCGTTGTCGGCGGGGACGGTGTGCTCGCTCGTGTCGATGATGGCCATCGGGCCAGGATGGCTAGTTCGTACCGATCTTGGCCAGCAGGTCCACGATGCGGCCCTGGACGTCCGCCGTGGTGGACCGCTCGGCGAGGAAGAGCACGCTCTCCCCGGAGGCCAGCTTAGGCAGTTCGGCCGGGTCGATCCCCGTGGCCGTGTAGACGACCAGCGGCGTTCGGTTGAGCTGCCCGTTGGCACGCAGCCAGTCCACGATCCCGGCCCGCCGGCGCCGGACCTGCATCAGGTCCATGACCACCAGGTTGGGCCGCATCCGCGTCGCCAGCTCCACCGCGTCGGTGTCCGCGCCCGCCCGTGCGACCTGCATGCCGCGCCGTTCCAGGGCGGCCGTCAGCGCGGTCGCGATCTCGTCGTGCTCCTCGATCAGCAGCACCCGGGAGGGGTGCTGCTCGCTGTCGCGCGGCGCGAGCGCCTTGAGGAGGACGGCCGGGTCGGCCCCGTACGCCGCCTCGCGCGTGGCGTGCCCCAGCCCGGCCGTGACCAGTACGGGCACCTCCGCGGCCACCGCGGCCTGGCGCAGGGACTGCAGGGCGGTACGCGTGATCGGCCCGGTCAGCGGGTCCACGAACAGCGCGGCGGGGAACGCGGCGATCTGCGCGTCCACCTCCTCGCGGGAGTGCACGATCACCGGGCGGTATCCGCGGTCGCTGAGCGCCTGCTGGGTCTGCACATCGGGCGCAGGCCACACCAGGAGGCGGCGCGGATTGTCCAGGGGCTCCGGAGGCAGCTCGTCGTCCACCGGCAGCGGCACGGGCCGGTTGACCACCTCGACGGCGCCGCCGGGCCCGTCCAGCGGCTCGGGGCCCTCGTCGGCACCCGCCTCGGGGGCTCCTATCGCGAACGCCCGGCCCTGGGGCGCGGGCTCGGCGAGCCGGCGCCGGCGGCCGGAGCCGCTCGTGCCGCCTGCGCCGTTGGTGCTTCCGGAGTCGATCGAGATGCCCTGGCCGAGGGTGCCGAGGGCGCGCACGCTGATCGGTTGTGCGGCCTCCGCCGGGGAGTCCTGAGGCTGCCGGGCGCCGGGCACGGCAGCCTGGCCCGCAGCCGCGTCGTCCTCGGGAGCGGTACGGGTCGCCGGAACCGGCCAGGCCGGAGTGGCGGGCAGCGCACGCCGCCGCCCGGTCGGGGGTACGGGTTCCTCCGCGGCGGGGGCAGGCTGCGCGGCGGGGGCTGCCGCGGGCTCGGCACCGGGCGCGCCCAGTACCCGGCGCCCGCGCCGCCCGGCCGGGGAGTCGCCCTCGGCCTCGCCGGGAGCAGGGGCCGGACCGGCCATGGCGGGGGCCTGCGCGGCGGCGGGAGCCGGGACCGTGCCCTGAGCCGGCGCGGGAGCCGGCGGCGGGGTCGGTCCGGCGGGCAGCGCGAAGCCGCCCTCCGGGGCGATGGGCCGCGCGGGGGCCTGTGGGGCGGCCTGAGCCGGCCCGAGCCCCGTCGCGGGCACGGGACCGCCGGGCTGCGGCGCGGCCGCGGGACCCAGCGCCCGCCGGCGCGCGGCGGGATGCTCGGTCACCGGAACCGGTGGCACGGCAGGCACCGGCGGTACGGGCGCCACCGGCGAACCCGAACCCGGGGGCACGGGCGAGGCCAAGCCCTGCGGTACCGGCGCGCCCAGCGGCATCGGGAGAACACCGGGGCCGGGAGACACCTGAGGCACGGGCGGGAGCGCGGGCATGGCGGTGCCCTGCGGGGGAACGGGCCGGCCGGGGCCGCCCTGAACGCCCTCGCCGCCGGTTCCGCTTCCGTCGCCGTCCCGGCCACGCCGCCGCCCGGTGCCCAGACCCGCCGGGTTCACCGGGGACTGCGCGAGCTCGGGGCTCGCGGCGTCGACGGCACCGGCCTCGCCCGCACGCCGCCGCCCGGACGGCAGTGCCAGCGCACTCCCGCCCTCGGCGGCGCCGTTCGCCTTCGCCTCGTCGGCCGCGTCCTCCAGGAACGCGTCCACCCCGCGCCGGGCCCGCCGCCCGGCGGGGCCCTTGCCCGCGGCTTCGGCCGACGGCTCCTTCGCGGGTTCCGGTTCCGGATCCGGCAGCGTCACCGTGCCGGCTCCCGCGCCCAGTGGCAGTTCCAGCACGTACGCACCGCCGGGCGCGCCCGGCACCTCCACCGTCTGCAGCACGCCCCCGTGCGCGGTGACGATGCCCCGCACGATCGGCTCGTGCACCGGGTTCCCGCCCTCGTACGGCCCGCGCACCTCGATCCGTACGACCTCGCCCCGCTGAGCGGCGGCCACCACGATCGTCGAGTCGCTGTACCCGCTGCCCTGGCGGGTCTTGCCGGTGGCGTCGACCCCGGCGACGTCCGCGACCAGGTGCGCGAGGGCGCCGGCGATCCGCTCGGCGTCCACCTCGGCCTCGATGGTCGGGGCGTGCACGGCGAACTGCACGCGGCCGGGGCCGATCAGCTCGACCGCGCCGTCGATGCCGGCCGCGACGACCCCGTCGATCAGGACCTTCTTCTTCTTGAGCTTTTCGGTGCCCGCGTCGAGGCGCTGGAAGCCGAGCACGTTGTCCACCAGCGCGGTCATCCGGGAGTACCCGGCGGCCAGGTGGTGCAGCAGCTGGTTGGCCTCCGGCCACAGCTGCCCCGCGTCGTCGGCGGCCAGCGTGGCCAGCTCCCCGCGCAGCTCCTCCAGCGGCCCGCGCAGGGACTCGCCGAGGACCGCCAGCAGCTGTGCGTGCCGCGCGGCCAGGGCGTCGTAGGGCCGCCGGTCCGTGAACGTCATGACGGCGCCGACGAGCAGCTCCCCGTCCCGTACGGGCGAGGTCGTCAGGTCGACGGAGACCGGCTGCCCGGCCTTGTTCCACAGCACCTGGCCGCGCACCCGGTGCTTGCGCCCGCTGCGCAGGGTGTCGGCGAGCGGGGACTCCTCGAAGGGGAACGGCGTGCCGTCGGCGCGCGAGTGCTGGATCAGCCCGTGCAGCTCGCGGTTGCCGAGATCGGTGGCGCGGTACCCGAGGATCTGCGCGGCGGCCGGGTTGACGAGGACGACGCGCCCGTCGGTGTCCGTGCCGACGACGCCCTCGGCGGCGGCCCGCAGGATCATCTCGGTCTGCCGCTGCGAGCGGGCCAGCTCGGCCTCGGTGTCCACGGTCTCGGAGAGGTCGCGTACGACGAGCATCAGCAGCTCGTCACCCGTGTAGGGCTGCGGCTCGCGGTAGGCGTCGCGGCCGTCGAGGTGGGCTGCGGTGACCTCGACGGGGAACTCGGTGCCGTCGGTACGGCGCGCGACCATCCGCTTGGGCCTGGCCCGGCCGCCCTCGTCCTCGCCGGGCCGGCGCATGGAGCCGGGGATCAGCTTGGAGTCGAACTCGGGGAGGAGGTCCAGCACGCCGCGGCCGACGAGCCCGGTGCCGGGACTCTCCATGACCTCGAGGGCGATCGAATTCGCGTTGACGACCGTGCCGTTGGCGTTGACGAGCAACAGCGCGTCGGGAAGTGCGTCGAGTATTGCTGCGAGGCGAGCAGCGCCTCGGGATGGCCTGCTGCTCACGACGAGCTTCCTCCCTGACCACAACTACCGGCATGTCACGGGAGGAGTCTAAGGGCACGGCCCCGGCCTGAGGTGGCGGATGTTCGGTGGATACCGTGCATCCTTCGCATCTTCCCAGGTCAGGAGCGCCCACCCGGAAGCACAGGTTCCAGGTCGTTCCACCGGGCGATCTCGCATCCGTTGGTCCGCCGGAACGTGGCGTCCACCTTGTGGCCTTGCCATGTTCCGGTGACGTGCCCGGTGGCCGGACCGCCGTCCTGCATGGTGCAGATCTGCCGCTTGGCCTGAGGCGCGAAGGGATCTTTGCCCTGGTTCGCGAGGTCGTCGAGGCGGGCGCAGGCCCGCTCCGCCTCGGGGTGGTTCCCGCCGACGGGGTTGCACTCGAGCAGGTACTCGCCGTCCGCCCGGGGGTTGCCGGTGGCGAACACGGCGATGGTGAGGCGGTCGGGCGTGGCGAGCAGCCGGCCCAGCGTCGGCAGCGGGGGCAGCGGCCCCCCGGCGGCCGTGGCCGCCGTGGCGGCCAGGGCGGAGGTGACGGCGAAGGCGGCGAGACGCAGCATGGGGCACTCCAGGTCGTCCGTACGTCGTACGCCTCACCAACGACGTACGGACGCCGACGTTGCGTACGGGCGGTGGTGCGTGGATGCGTGCATCCGTGCGGGCGGCGCGTGCCGGGTGCTTAAGGCTTTGCTCTGGTGGCGGCTGTCCTTGTACCGTGGGAGCGGATTGGTGAGCGGCCCTGTGGCTGTGTCATCATCTGCACGCACCCTCGTACGCGGGGGTGTGCTGGAGGCGTCGCCTAGTCCGGTCTATGGCGCCGCACTGCTAATGCGGTTTGGGTCTTAAAGCCCATCGAGGGTTCAAATCCCTCCGCCTCCGCACCTGCCGAAGCCCCGGTCCTGATGGACCGGGGCTTCGGTGCGTTCGGGTTGGGTGTGTCCGGGGGCTTGCGTCGGAGGCTTCCGGCCAGGACCGCCGGCGCCCCCAACCCCGCCCCGACATCTGCGCGAACCTTTCCGGATGATCTCCATCTGGAGCGTTTTCGCAGGTCAGGGGTGGTTTGGTTAACGGATTTCGCGTCCCGCCGAGGTCCATGTATTGTTGTTCTCGCAAGGCCAACGGGGCGCAAAACCCCGAGAAGCCCAAGCACTCGTAGCTTAACGGATAGAGCATCTGACTACGGATCAGAAGGTTGCAGGTTCGAATCCTGCCGAGTGCACAGCCCAAGAGGCCCCCCGGTTCGCCGGGGGGCCTCTTGCGTTGTCCGGTGTCAGGTGCGGGGGTCCTCCTTGGTGGGGAGGTGGACCCGGGGGTTCTCCGGGTCGGGGATCGGTCCCGTGGGGGACGACCGGCGGGCGGGGCCTGGATACGGTCCTCGGAGAGGTTCGGAAGGGTTCGGAACCGGAAGAGGGGGACTCCCATGGGGCTGTTCGGGAACGCGCACACGGTCGATCCGACGTCGGCGCAGCGGGACTACGCGCGGCTGCTCGGGCAGGGGGAGCAGGTGCACGCCGCGTACCTGTTGATCCGGGACACGATCCTGTTCACCGACCGGCGGCTCGTGCTCGTCGACAAGCAGGGGCTCACCGGAAAGAAGGTGGAGTACCACTCCATCCCGTACCGGAGCATCACGCACTTCTCCGTGGAGACCGCCGGCCACTTCGACCTCGACGCCGAGCTCAAGATCTGGCTCTCCGGCAGCGCGGCGCCGATCGAGAAGACGTTCACCAAGGGTGTGGACATCTACGAGGTGCAGGCGATCCTGACGCAGTTCGTCGCACGCTAGCCCCGCCCCGCCCCGCCGGGCCGGGCATGCCGGGCGCTAGAGGACGCGGGGGAGGCCCGTCACCGAGAGGACCAGCGAGTAGAGCGACGTGGTGGCGGTGATGAAGAGGCGGTTGTTCTTCGGGCCGCCGAAGGCGATGTTCGAGACCGGTTCGGGGACGCGGATGCGGCCGATCAGGGTGCCGTCCGGCGCGTAGCAGTGCACGCCGTTCTCCATGGCGGCCACCCACAGCCGGCCTTCGTCGTCGAAGCGGATGTTGTCGACCGGGCGGCACTCGGCGAAGACGCGGTCGTCCGTCAGCCTGCCGTCCGCGCCGACCTTGAACGCGCGGATGTGGCCCGCCCGGGTGTCCGCCGCGTACAGCTCGCTCTCGTCCGGTGAGAAGACCAGGCCGTTCGGGCCGAGGAACCCGTCCGCGGCGAGGCGTACCTCGCCGGTCGCCGGGTCGGCGCGGTAGAGGTTGCACGCGCCGATCTCGGCCGGTGCGCGGCGCCCCTCGTAGTCGCTGGTGATGCCGAAGTCCGGGTCGGAGAACCAGATCGAGCCGTCCGAGTGCACCACGGCGTCGTTCGGGCTGTTGAGCCGCTTGCCGTCGAAGCGGTCGGCGATGACCGTGAGGGTGCCGTCCGGTTCGGTGCGGGTGACGCGCCGGTTGCCCTGCTCGCAGGTGATCAGGCGGCCCTCGCGGTCCAGGGTGTTGCCGTTCGGGTGGCCGGCCGGGGAGCGGAAGACGGAGACCGCGCCGGTCGCCTCGTCCCAGCGCAGCATCCGGTCGTTGGGGATGTCGCTCCACACGAGCTGGCGCCAGGCCGGCAGGTACAGCGGGCCCTCCGCCCAGCGGCAGTCGTCGTAGAGCCGCTCGAGTCGCGCGTCGCCGTTGGCGCAGCGGCCGGTGCGGAATCGTTCGTCCAGGATCTCGTACAGATCGAGGTCGGCTATGGATGACATTCTTCCCCCAGGTGAGTTCATCGCCGAACCAGGTTCGGCCTCGTGTTGAGATTGCAGGATCCTGTACCGTCGGCGCAAGGGATTCAGGGGATGGGAGGAAGATCGCGTGGACGACATCGACCGGGCGCTCGTCCTGCGCTTGCAGCAGGACGCGGGCCAGTCGTACGCCGCCCTCGGCGCCGCCGTCGGGCTCTCGGCCGGGGCCACCCACGAGCGCGTACGCAAGCTGCGCGAGCGCGGGGTCATCCGGCGCACGACGGTCGAGGTGGACCCCGCGGCCGTCGGGAGCGGGGTGCTCGCCTACGTGATGGTCGACTCCAACGCCTGGATGGGGGACTCGAAGGCGGCCTTCGAGGCGATCGCCGAGATCCAGGAGGCGCACATCATCGCGGGGAGCGCCTCGGTCCTGGTGAAGGTGCGCACGGCCACGACCGAGCAGCTGCAGGACGTCCTGCGCCGCCTCTACGCCATCGACGGCGTCAGCGGTACGCACGCGACCGTCGTGCTCGAGACCTTCTTCGAGCGGCCCCTCCCGCTGTGACCTGGCGGTGCACCGGGATCCGGTGGAACGACGGCGGCCCCGCCATCGGGTGGTGCGCAGAGGGACGCGGCGAGCGCAGCAGCCCGCTCACGTACGGGCAGCGCCTGGCCTTCGCGGCCCGCGGGGAGCGGCACTGCCTCGGCGTACGGCGGGCCGGGAAGCGGACCCCGTGCCCCACGGCCGCCACGGTGCCCGGCCGGGCCGGGAACGCCCAGTGCCCCGAATGCGCCCGCCTGGACCGGTCGTTCTCGGTGGCCGCCGACACCAATGCCGCCGATCCGCGCACCTATCGCGTCTACCTGGCCTGGTTCGGGCCCGGCCTGGTCAAGGTCGGCATCACCGCCGAGGAGCGCGGCCCGGCCCGGCTGCTGGAGCAGGGGGCGGTGACCTGGACCTGGCTGGGGCGGGGGCCGCTGATGGCCACCCGCCGCACCGAGGAGCTGCTGCGGGCCGCTCTCGGGGTGCCGGACCGGATCGCGTACGCCCGCAAGCGCGCCGTACGGGGCAACCTGCCGGCGGCGGCCGACCGGGCCCGGGAGGTCGCCGAGCTGCACGCCCGGGCCGCGGCTCTGCCGGGCTGGCCGGAGTCGCTCGAGCGGCTGGTGTGCGAAACCGTCGACCACTCCGGGCCGTTCGGGCTGGACGGGCTTCCCGCCCCCGCACGGGTGATCACCGGGATGGTCCCCGGCGGGGCCGTCGTGGGCCGGCTCGTCGGCGCGGCCGGTCCCGATCTGCACCTCGCGGACGGGCTCGTGGTGGACACCCGGTTGCTCGCCGGCTGGGAGCTCGTCGCCCCGGCCGAAGGCGCCCCGGCCGAAGGCGGCGCGACTGCGGTGCCGGTTGCCGAGCTGCCGCCGCTCGCCGCCCCCGTCGAACAGGACGGGCTGTTCTGACCAGCGGGCCCGTCCCGGACGCCGGTGTGGCGTCCAAGGTCAAAACTTGGATCCCTTTGGGCTGCCGGGCCCCTTTCCGGTGGACATGCCAGGGGCCGCCGCAGAGGGGTGGTGGGCATGAGCATCCAGCCCGTACCCGCCTTCGAACCGCCGTACGTGATGGCGGTTTTCAGCAATATCCGCACCCCTGATGAGACCGGCTACCCGGAAACCAACCAGCGGATGAACGAGATCGTGGCCGCGAACCCGGGCTTCCTCGGCTACGAGTCCGCCCGCACCCCCGGCGGCCTCGGCATCACCGTCGCCTACTTCCGCGACCACGAGTCCCTCACCGAGTGGCGGCAGGACCTGGAGCACCAGGCGGCCATGAAGAAGGGCCGCGCCGACTGGTACGAGAGCTACACCCTGCACGTCGCGACCGTCGAGCGGAGCCACGGCTTTGCCCGCAACAGCTGACGCGGTCCGCGCCTTCCGGGAGCGGCTCGGGCTGCCCGGACTGGTCGACGTCCATACGCACTTCATGCCCGAACGGGTCCTGGACAAGGTGTGGGACTACTTCGACGCGGTCGGACCGCTGACCGGTGTCGAATGGCCCATCACCTACCGGCACGAGGAGGAGCAGCGGGTCGCGCTGCTGCGGGAGTTCGGGGTCCGGGCGTTCACGTCCATGCTCTACCCGCACAAGCCGGCGATGGCCGCATGGCTCAACTCCTGGTCCGCGGACTTCGCCGCGCGGACCCCCGACTGCCTGCACACCGCGACCTTCTTCCCGGAGGAGGGGGCCGAGGCGTACGTGCGGCAGGCCGTCGAGGCCGGGACCCGCGTCTTCAAGGCGCACCTCCAGGTCGGCGGGTACGACCCGAACGACGACCGGCTCGACCCGGTCTGGGGGCTGCTCGCCGAGGCGGACATCCCGACCGTGATCCACTGCGGGTCGGGGCCCGTCCCGGCCAAGTACACCGGACCCGAGCCGATCTCCCGGCTGCTGGCCCGGCACCCCCGGCTGCCGCTGATCATCGCGCACATGGGCATGCCCGAGTACGCCGACTTCCTGGACCTCGCCAACCGGTACGCCGCGGTGCGCCTGGACACCACGATGGCCTTCACCGACTTCTCCGAGCGGTTGCACGGGTTCCCGCAGGGAGAGCTCGGGCGGCTCGCGGACCTCGGCGACCGGATCCTGCTCGGCACGGACTTCCCGAACATCCCCTACCCGTACGAGCACCAGCTCGAGGCCCTGGAACGGCTCGGCCTCGGCGACGACTGGCTGCGCGCGGTCTGCCACGACAACGGCGCCCGGCTGTTCCACCTGGTCTGAGCGGCCTCCGAGGGTTTCTCAGGAAATTCACAGGTAAGGACAAGAACGCTCTCAGAGGCCGCGGTCAGCGTGGTCGCATGACTGCGACGACCACCTCCCACGCGTCCACGTCCACCAGTAACCCCACGGCCCTGGTCCGGCCCGACGGCGGCCCCTGCCGGGTGCTCGTCGTCGACGACGAGGCCTCGCTCTCCGAGCTGCTCTCCATGGCCCTGCGCTACGAGGGCTGCGAGGTCCGCAGCGCGGGCGACGGGGCCGGCGCGGTGCGGGCCGCGCGGGAGTTCCGGCCGGACGTCGTGGTCCTCGACATCATGCTGCCCGACATGGACGGACTCGCCGTCCTCGGACAGCTGCGCCGGGAGATCCCGCAGCTCCCGGTGCTGTTCCTGACCGCCAAGGACTCCGTCGAGGACCGGATCGCGGGCCTGACGGCGGGCGGCGACGACTACGTCACCAAGCCGTTCAGCCTCGAGGAGGTCGTGGCCCGGCTCCGCGGCCTGGTCCGCCGCTCGGGCGCGGCGCAGGCCGCGCGCGGGGGCTCCGTCCTGACCGTCGGCGATCTGCAGCTCGACGAGGACAGCCACGAGGTGTCCCGCGGCGGCCGGGAGATCCACTTGACCGCAACCGAGTTCGAGCTGCTGCGCTACCTGATGCGCAACCCCCGGCGGGTGCTGAGCAAGGCGCAGATCCTGGACCGGGTCTGGTCGTACGACTTCGGCGGCCAGGCCAACGTGGTCGAGCTGTACATCTCCTACCTGCGGCGGAAGCTCGAGAGCGGCCCGGGCTACCCGCCGATGATCCACACCCGGCGCGGCGCCGGCTACCTGATCAAGCCGGCGGAGTAGTGGCACTCCGCCTGCCGCGGCGCTCTCGCGCCGTCCCCTCCCGGCCCGCCCGCCCCCGTGCCGTCCGCCGGCCCGGGCGCACGCGGTTCCGGCTCCGGCTCCGACCCGTCCGTGCCTGGTCCCTGCGGGCCCGGCTCGTCGTTTCGGCGGTGGCGCTGATCGCCGTGGTGGGCGCGGCCATCGGGACCGTCACCACCCTCGCGCTGCGCTCGTACCTGGTCGACAAGCTCGACGACCAGCTGAGGGTCTCCGTCGAGATGGGCACCCGGAAGCCCATCGGGGAGAAGGCGCTCCGGGACAAGGACGACAAGTTCGTCCTGGCTCCCGGGTCCCCGCTGGGCGCAGCCGGGATCCGCCTCCTCGCCGACGGCATGGTCGCCAGCACGGCCCGCAGCGCCGCCGTCGGCGGACCCGGGTACGACCACATCCAGCACCTGACGGCCGGCCAGACCGAGGCCCTGGCCCGAGCCGCCCGCAAGGCCGCCGAACAGGGCCGGCCGGATGCCACGAACCTGGACCTGCCGGGCCTCGGTGCGTACCGGGTGCTGACCGCGCCCGACGGGAGCCTGGTCCTCGGCTTCCCGCTCGCCGAGGTCGACTCCACCGTCAGCACGCTCATCGCCGTGGAGGTCTTCGTCACCGTGGCCGGGCTGATCGCGGCCTCCCTCGCCGGGCAGGCCCTGGTCGGGGTCGCCCTGCGGCCGCTGCGCCGGGTGGCCGCCACCGCCACCCGAGTCTCCGAACTCCCTCTACACAGTGGCGAACCCGCCCTCCACGAGCGGGTCCCGGACGCCGAGGCCGACCCCCGTACCGAGGTGGGCCAGGTCGGCGCCGCCCTCAACCGGATGCTGGGGCACGTCTCCTCCGCGCTCACGGCCCGCCAGCAGAGCGAGACCCGGGTGCGGCAGTTCGTCGCGGACGCCAGCCACGAACTGCGGACGCCGCTGGCCTCCATCCGCGGGTACGCCGAACTCACGCGCCGGGGACGGGAAGAGCCCGGTCCCGATACCCGGCACGCCCTGGGCCGCATCGAATCCGAGGCGACCCGGATGACCGGCCTCGTCGAGGACCTGCTGCTCCTCGCCCGGCTCGACGCCGGCCGCCCGCTCTCCTCGACCGACACCGACCTCGCCCCGCTCGTCGTCGACGCCGTCAGCGACGCCCGGGCCGCCGGCCCCGAGCACCACTGGCGCCTCGAGCTCCCCGACGAGCCCGCGCCGATCCTCGCCGACCCGGCCCGGATCCAGCAGGTCCTGGTCAACCTGCTCGCCAACGCCCGTACGCACACCCCACCCGGCACCACCGTCACCGCCCATGTTTCACGTGAAACATCCGCCGTCCGTCTGCGGATCGAGGACAACGGGCCCGGTATCCCGCCCGCCCTGCTCCCCCATGTCTTCGAACGGTTCGCCCGCGGCGACGCCTCGCGCTCCCGGGCCGCGGGCTCCACCGGCCTCGGGCTCGCCATCGTCCAGGCCGTCGTGACGGCCCACGGTGGACAGGTCGACGTACGGAGCGAGCCCGGGCGTACCCGCTTCGAGGTCCTGCTCCCCCTCGCCCCGGACCAGACGACGATGCACAGGGCGACGACGAAGAGGACGACGGACTCACAGACGGGTCACAGGCTCACCACACAGCCGTGACAGCCCGCCCGGCGAAGGTCGGTGCATGCCAACCGACACCTCCTCCGGCGCCCTCCCGGCACGGGCGCACCTCGCGCCCGTGCCCGGCGAGCCCGTACTCGACGTGGTGATCCCGGTCTTCAACGAGGAGCAGGACCTCGGCCCGTGTGTGCGCCGGCTCCACGACCACCTCACCCGCACGTTCCCATACCCCTTCCGCATCACGATCGCCGACAACGCGAGCACCGACCGCACCCCCGAGGTCGCGGCCGGCCTCGCCGCCACCGTCGACGGCGTACGCAGCACCCGGCTGGAGGAGAAGGGCCGCGGCCGGGCCCTGCGCACCGTCTGGTCCCACTCCGAGGCACCCGTCCTCGCGTACATGGACGTGGACCTGTCCACCGACCTCAACGCGCTGCTGCCGCTCGTCGCCCCGCTCATCTCCGGGCACTCCGACCTCGCCATCGGCACCCGCCTCGCCCGCTCCTCGCGCGTGGTGCGCGGCGCCAAGCGGGAGTTCGTCTCCCGCGCCTACAACCTGCTCCTGCGCTCCTCCCTCGCCGCCCGCTTCAGCGACGCCCAGTGCGGGTTCAAGGCCATCCGGCGGGAGGTCGCGGAGCGGCTGCTGCCTCTGGTGGAGGACTCGGGCTGGTTCTTCGACACCGAGATGCTGGTGCTCGCCGAGCGGGCCGGGCTGCGGATCCACGAGGTGCCGGTGGACTGGGTGGACGACCCGGACTCCACCGTGCACATCGTGAGCACCGCGACCGAGGACCTCAAGGGGATGTGGCGGGTGGGCCGGGCCCTGGCCGTCGGCACGCTGCCGCTCGACCGGCTCGCCCGCCCCTTCGGCGACGATCCGCGCGACCGCAGCGCCCTGCCCGGTGTACCGCGCGGGCTGGCCCGCCAGCTCCTCGGCTTCTGCGTCATCGGGGTGCTGTCCACGCTCGCCTACCTCGCCCTGTACTCCCTCTTCCGGCTCGGCACCGGACCGCAGCTCGCCAACGCCGGCGCCCTGCTGGTCTCCGCCGTCGCCAACACCGCCGCCAACCGCCGGCTCACCTTCGGCGTCCGCGGCCGCGACCGGGCCGTCCGGCACCAGGCCCAGGGCCTCGTCGTGTTCGGCGTCGGACTGGCCCTGACCAGCGGGTCGCTCGCCGCCCTCGGCGCCGCCACGGCCGATCCCTCCCACAGCACCGAACTGGCCGTGCTGATCACGGCCAACCTCGCCGCGACCGTGCTGAGGTTCCTGCTCTTCCGCGCCTGGGTCTTCCCCGAGCGGCGCGCCACTCCCGCGAAGGACGACACCCGATGACCACGGCCGTACCACCCATGGACTCCCCGTTCCCCGAACGGGCCCCGACCTCCTCGACCGCGCCGACCTCCTCGACCGCGCCGACCTCCTCGACCGCGCCGAGCGCCACGGCCGGTGCCGCGGCCGCGCGGCGCCCCCGCTGGGAGGGCCCGGCGTACGCGGTACTCCTGCTGGCCACCGCCGTCCTGCTGCTGTGGAACCTGGGAGCCTCCGGCTACGCCAACTCCTTCTACTCCGCGGCCGTCCAGGCGGGCAGCGAGAGCTGGAAGGCCTTCTTCTTCGGCTCCTCCGACGCCGGGAACTCCATCACCGTCGACAAGCCCCCGGCCGCTCTGTGGCCGATGGCGCTGTCCGTCCGGCTGTTCGGGCTCGGCGGCTGGCAGATCCTCGTCCCGCAAGCCCTGATGGGCGTCGGCACCACCGCCGTGCTCTACGCCGCCGTACGCCGCCACTTCGGGCCCGCGGCCGCACTGCTCAGCGGCACGGTCTTCGCACTCACCCCGGTCGCCGCGCTGATGTTCCGCTTCAACAACCCCGACGCGCTGCTGACCCTGCTGCTGACCGTCACCGCCTACTGCGTCCTGCGCGCCCTCGACGGCGCCCACACCAAGTGGCTCGTCTGGGCCGGCGTCGCGGTCGGCTTCGCGTTCCTGACCAAGACCCTGCAGGCCTTCGTCATCCTGCCGCCGCTCGCCCTCGTGTACGCCGTCTGCGCGCCGACCCGGCTGCGTCGCCGGCTGGGCCAGCTGCTGCTCGCCGGAGCCGCCATGGTGGTGGCCGGCGGCTGGTGGGTGGCGATCGTGGAGCTCTGGCCCGCGTCCTCCCGCCCGTACATCGGCGGCTCGCAGACCAACTCCTTCCTGGAGCTGACCCTCGGCTACAACGGCCTAGGCCGGATCAACGGCAACGAGACCGGCAGCGTGGGCGGCGGCGCCCGCGCCGGCGGCGCTGGTGGCGGCGGGGGCGGGGGCGGGGGCTGGGGAGAGACCGGCATCGACCGGCTCTTCTCTGCCAACATCGGCGGGCAGATCTCCTGGCTGCTCCCGGCGGCCCTCGTCATGCTCGTCACCGGACTGGTGATCACCTGGCGGGCCCGGCGGGCCACCGACTCCCTGGAGAGCATGGCCCGCGCGGCCTTCCTGGTGTGGGGCGGCGCCCTGCTGATCACGGCGCTCGTCTTCAGCTACATGCAGGGCATCTTCCACGAGTACTACACCGTGGCGCTGGCGCCGTTCGTGGCCGCGCTGGTGGGCATGGGCGTGGCCATGCTGTGGGAGGAGCGGGGCGGCAAGGCCGCCGCGCTCACCCTGTCCGGCACCCTCGCACTGACCGCGTGGTGGTCGTACGTCCTCCTCGGCCGCTCGACCGGATACCTGCCGTGGCTGCGCTGGACGGTCCTCGTGGCCGGCCTGGCGGCGGCCGCCGGGCTGCTCCTCGGCGCCCGGCTCGGCCGGCGGTTCGCGCTGGGCGCGGCGGCGCTCGGGCTGGGCGCGGCGCTGGCCGGCCCCCTCGCGTACTGCCTGACCACGGTGGACTCCACGCGCGGCGGGTCGATCGTGACCGCCGGGCCCGCGGTCTCGGGCGGCCGGGGCGGCATGGGCATGCGGTTCTTCGGCGCCGGTGAACTCCCGCCCGGCGCGGCCCCGCAGGGCGGCATGCCGCAGCAGGGCCAGCAGGGCGGAATGCAGGGCGGCGGTCCTCAGGGCAACTCCCAGGGCGGGCCCCGACAGTTCCCCGGCGGCCAGGGCGGCCAGGGCGGCCAGGGCGGCCAGGGCGGCCAGGGCGGCCAGGCCGCCGGCGGGCGCGGTGCGCGCGGCCCGCAGAACGCCGGCGGCGGTCCCGGCGGCCTGCTGAACGGCACCAAGGCCGGCAAGGAGGCCACGGCTGCCCTGCGCAAGGACGCGGAGAAGTACACCTGGGCGGCAGCCGCCATCGGTGCGCAGAACGCGGCGAGCTACCAGCTGGCCTCCGGCGAGCCGGTGATGCCGATCGGCGGGTTCAACGGCAGCGACCCCTCCCCGACGCTCGCCAAGTTCCAGGAGTACGTGCGCACCGGGAAGGTCCACTACTTCATCGGCGACAACGACAGCGCCGGCGGCGAGGGGCAGGCCATGCGCGGCGGCGGCCCGGGCGGCGGCACCAGCAGCACCATCTCGACCTGGGTCAAGGCCAACTTCAGGTCCACGACGGTCGGCGGAGCCACGTTCTACGACCTGACCGCCCCCCTGAACGGCACGTCCGCCCCGTCCTGATCCTGCCGAAACGCAAGGGGCACCCTCTAGCATCAAGTGGGCGGACCGGGCATTCCGGGCTGATCCAGCTGTCGTGAGGAGGGTGCCTCCATGGTGACCGCGGCCGATTCCGGCAAGGCCCGGACCAGCGTGTGGCTGGCCGGCGGGCACACCGCACCCGCCCGACGCCGCACCGAGGCGCCCTCCGGCCTCGACCGGGAGCGGATCACCGGCGCCACCGTGCGGCTGCTCGACGCCGAGGGGCTGGCCCGGTTCTCGATGCGGCGGCTCGCGGCCGGGCTCGGGGTCACCGCGATGTCCCTGTACTGGTACGTCGACACCAAGCACGATCTGCTCGAACTCGCCCTGGACCGCGCCCTGGGCGAGCTCCCGCTGCCCCGGACCGCACCGGCCGAGCCGGTCGCACCGGTCCGGGACGGCTGGCCCGGCCGGCTGCGGTCGCTGGCCTGCGGCTACCGGCGGCTGCTGGCGCAGCACCCCTGGGTGGCTCCGCTGACCGCCGCGTACCCGAACATCGGCCCGCACGCCCGGGCCTTCGACTCCGCCCTGCAGCGGCTGCTCGACGCCACCGGCCTGGCCGGCGCCTGCCGGACCGGCGCGCACCTGGCCGTCTCGCAGTTCCTGCACGGCTGCGGGGGCGCCGCCCGGCGGGTGCCCGACGGGGACTTCGTCCTCGCGCTCGACGTGCTCATCGCGGGCATCGAGGCGAAGGCCGCCGCCCGGCCGGGGGAGTAGAAAACCCCCGCCGGCTGCCTCTCCTCTGTTCAACAGGGGAGAGGCAGCCCGACGGGGGTCTGCGGGTGCGGCTCGGTGTCGCTACTCCGCCGAGGCCGTCGCCGCGGATGCCGACGCCGCCGGGGCGTGGGCCGCCGGCTTGGACTTCAGCGCGACCTCCTTGATGAACAGCACCAGGACGAGCGCGAGCAGCGCGGTGGGCGCGGCGTAGAGGAAGACGTCGCCGACGCCGTGCCCGTACGCCGACTCGATGACCGTGCGGAACGGCGCGGGCAGCTTGTCGAGGTCGGGGATCCCGCCCCCGGCGGTGCCGCCGTGGCCCATCGCCGCCGCCTTCGGGCCGAGCGCGGCCAGCCCGTCCTTGACGTAGTGGGTGACCCGGTTGGCCATGACCGCGCCGAGCGCCGAGACGCCCATGGCGCCGCCGAGCGAGCGGAAGAAGGTGACGACCGAGCTGGCCGCGCCCAGGTCCTCGGGGGCCACCTGGTTCTGGGTGGCGAGGACGAGGTTCTGCATCATCATGCCGAGACCGAGTCCGGTCAGCGCCATGTAGATCGCGATGTGCCAGTACGGGGTGTCGTACCGCAAGGTGCCCAGCAGTCCGAGGCCGGCCGTCAGCAGGACGCCGCCGGAGACGAGCCAGGCCTTCCATTTGCCGGTCTTGGTGATCACCTGACCGGAAACCGTGGAGGAGACGAAGAGACCGCCGATCATCGGAATCGTGAGGATTCCGGACATCGTGGGGGACTCGTTGCGGGCCAACTGGAAGAACTGGCTGAAAAACACCGTGCCCGAGAACATCGCGATGCCGACGAACAGCGAGGCGGCGGAGGCGAGGGTGATGGTCTTGTTGCGGAACAGGCGCAGCGGGATGATCGGGTCGCTCGCCTTGGACTCGACGAGGAGGAAGAGCAGGCCGAGTACGACGGCGCCGCCGGTCATCGCCGCGGTGGTCCAGGAGATCCAGTCGTACGAGTCGCCGGCCTGCGTGACCCAGATCAGGAGCAGGGACACGGCCCCGCTGATCAGGAACGCGCCGAGCCAGTCGACCTTGACGTCGCGGCGGACGACCGGGAGGTGCAGGGTCCGCTGGAGGACGATCAGGGCGATGACCGCGAACGGCACGCCGACGTAGAAGCACCAGCGCCAGCCGAGCCACGAGGTGTCGGTGATGACGCCGCCGAGCAGCGGGCCGCCGACGGTGGCGACGGCGAAGACCGCGCCGAGGTAGCCGCTGTACCGGCCGCGCTCGCGCGGGGAGATCATCGCGGCCATCACGATCTGGGCGAGGGCCGACAAGCCGCCGACGCCGATGCCCTGGACCACGCGGCAGGCGATGAGCATGCCGGTGTTCTGGGACAGGCCCGCGACCACGGAGCCGAGGACGTAGATCACCAGGGATATCTGGACCAGCAGCTTCTTGCTGAAGAGGTCGGACAGCTTGCCCCAGAGCGGGGTCGCCGCCGTCATCGACAGCAGGGCGGCGGTGACGACCCAGGTGTAGGAGGACTGGGTGCCGCCGAGGTCGCTGATGATCTGCGGCAGGGCGTTGGAGACGATCGTGGACGACAGGATCGCCACGAACATGCCGAGCATCAGCCCGGACAGCGCCTTCATGATCTGCGGGTGGGTCATGGGGGCGGGTGCGGGGTCGGGCGTGGTCTGCGACCGGCTGCCTTCCTGCACGCCGGTGGGCGCGGTCGTCGCCATGTGGGTCCTTTGTCTAGAAGCTCGATCGGAGCCGGGTCAGCAGGGTGTTCAGTACGTCGATGTCGTGGGCGGACCAGTCGGCGAGGGCTTTTTCCAGCGCGCCGGTGTAGCGGGCGCCGAGCTCTGCGAGGAGCGCGTGGCCGGCCGGGGTGAGCCGCAGGATGCGGCAGCGGCCGTCGCCGGGGTCGATGTCGCGGGTGATCCACCCGCGGTCGGCGACGTGGGCGACGTGGCGGCTGGTCACCGAGATGTCGATGGCCATGAGGTCGGCGAGGCGGCCGAGCCGCATTTCGCCGTGGCGGTCGAGCAGGGTGAGGACGGCAGCGGAGCCCGGCGGGCACTCCGCGGGGAGCATACGGGCGAGGTCGCGCTTGACCGCGCCGATGCCGGTGAGCTGGCGGGCCAGTTCCTCGTAGCGGGTGGGGCGGGGTGGCTGCGGCGGGTGTGGTGCGGGTGGCGTTTGTGGTGCGGGGGGTGCCTGCGGCGCGTGGGTGGTCATCGCCCCTCCTCTCCTCATGTTGTTGCTTAGGGCAACCATAGAACCGATTGGTTGCTACAGGCAAATGAATGGAGGGGGTGGGGCGGTAAAGGAATCGGAAAACCCGCTAGGGTCCTGAGGCATGGCTGCGAACCACAACTCACAGGGCCCCGAGGGCAACTACGACCCCGCGGGCAGCACTCAGATGTTCCGGGCGTTCGTCGAGGAGGCCGCGCCGGCCGGGCAGGGGCAGGGGCCTGCAGTGCAGGGGGCTCGGCGGCGGCAGGCCGCGCAGGGCTCGGGGTCGAAGACCGGGCTGTGGCTGGGGGTGGGGGTCGTCGCACTGGTGCTGATCGGGGTGGTGGCCTGGCTGGCGCTGTAGTCGCCGGGGAGGGTTGGGCGGGCCCGCTGCGCGGGCTTTCTCTCCCCGCCCCGCCCTGCCCCGCCCCGCCCTGCCCCGCCCTCTCCCTGCCCCGCCCTCTCGCGGCCCCGCCCTTTCACCGCTTCCAGGGCTCCGCCCGGGCCCGTGCCTCAACGCCGGCGGGGTGTCAGGTCCAGGTGGCTGTTGTTGCCCGGGTTTCTATGTGCATGCCCAGCGGGACTCGCCAGGATTCGACGCAGACCGTGTAGGTCTGCGTCTTTGTCGTGCCGCCGGGGATGGGGGTCGGCAGGGGCTGGGTCGTGGTGATCGTGGCCCAGTCGATGCCGAGGGCGCCGATGATGTGCGTCGCGAATGACACCGTGCCCGAACGGGTCGGTGTCGTCCCGGTGTTGGTGAACCCCATCGTGACGTTCTCGCACCAGCGGTCCGCCGCCGGGGTGCGGGTCGGCGGGCTCAGGGTCAGCCTCGCCGGGGTGGTCGGAGGCGTCGTCCCCGGCTTGGGCGTCGGGGTTCCCGGGGCGGGGACGGACGGGCTCGCCCTGGGTGGGGGCTGGGGCGGCGGGGCGGTCCCGGGCGGGGTGGTCCCGGGCGGGGTGGTCGTGGCTCCGCTCCGGGCGGAGGCGGCAGGACTCTGCGAACCCGGGGCACTGGCCGACGTACTCGTGGTGGAGGAAGGGGATCCGGCCAGCTGCTGGAACTCCACCGGCGCCCGGGGCGCGACGTTGTCGCCCGCGCGGCGCTCCGGGCCCGGGGCGACGGCGCCCGCCGCGGCGTAGCCGTCACGTGCCGGGCCGCCGCACCCGGTCAGGCATGCGGCGGCCAGTACGGGCAGCGTGAGCAGGGTGAGGGCTTGGCGTTCCCTTCGCAGCATCGCGGCAGTCTGACTGACTGTGCGTCAGATGGGAAGCCCGCCTCCGGCGATCACTCGCCGATCAGGCCCACCCGGAGCTGCGCCAGCGTGCGCGTGAGCAGCCGGGAGACGTGCATCTGGGAGATGCCGACCTCCTCGCCGATCTGCGACTGCGTCATGTTCGCGAAGAACCGCAGCATGATGATCTGCCGCTCCCGGGGCGGGAGTTTGGCGAGCAGCGGCTTCAGCGACTCGCGGTATTCGACGCCCTCGAGCGCGGTGTCCTCGTAGCCGAGGCGGTCCGCGAGCGAGCCCTCGCCGCCCTCGTCCTCGGGTGAGGGCGAGTCGAGCGAGGAGGCGGTGTACGCGTTGCCCACGGCGAGGCCGTCGACGACGTCCTCCTCCGACACCCCGAGCACCGCGGCCAGTTCCGGCACGGTCGGCGAGCGGTCGAGCTTCTGGGCGAGCTCGTCGCTGGCCTTGGTGAGGGCGAGGCGCAGCTCCTGGAGCCGGCGCGGGACGCGCACGGACCAGGAGGTGTCCCTAAAGAATCGTTTGATCTCGCCCACGACGGTCGGCATCGCGAACGTCGGGAACTCCACGCCGCGTTCGCAGTCGAACCGGTCGATCGCCTTGATCAGGCCGATCGTGCCGACCTGGACGATGTCCTCCATTGGCTCGTTCCGGCTGCGGAAGCGAGCGGCGGCGTACCGCACCAGGGGCAGGTTCAGCTCGATCAGGGTGTCGCGTACGTACGCCCGTTCGGGGCTGTCCGCGTCCAGGGCGGCCAGTCGCTGGAAGAGGGAGCGGGAGAGGGTGCGGGTGTCGATGGCTTCCGAGCGGACAGGCGCTGCAGGTGCTGCCGGCGCCGGGCTCTTGTCGAGCGTGAGCACCTTGGAGCTGCCCTGGTCTACGGACATGCCACCCCCTTGAGGTCGCGGACGGTCGCGTACGGCGCGCCCGTCGGAGGAACGCAGCCTCCACCTGAATACCGGAGGCGGGGCTGCGGCAAACGCGGTTCAAGCAGAATGTCACATGTCGGCAACGCGCTGTAGCGCCATGTCGACATATATCTCCAGCGACAGAGCGGAATGAGCCCATTCGTGGGAAACGGGGGAGCGATCTCCACCCGTTCCAGCTACGCCTCGATCCTGTTTGCGGATCGGAGCCGGGCGAAGCTGCGGGCGAGCAGCCGGGACACGTGCATCTGCGACACCCCGAGCTCGGCGCTGATCTGCGACTGCGTCAGATTGTTGTAGTACCGCAGCAGCAGGATCCTTTGTTCACGCTCGGGCAGCTGTACGAGCAGGTGCCGTACGAGGTCGCGGTGCTCGACCCCGGCCAGCTCGGGGTCCTCGTAGCCGAGGCGGTCCAGCAGGCCCGGCAGCCCGTCGCCCTCCTGGGCGGCCTCGAGCGAGGTGGCGTGGTAGCTGCGCCCGGCCTCGATGCAGGACAGCACCTCGTCCTCGGTGATCCGCAGCCGCTCGGCGATCTCGGGCGTGGTCGGAGTGCGCCCGTGCAGGGTGGTGAGGTCCTCGGTGGCGGCGTTCACCTGGACCCACAGCTCGTGGAGCCGGCGCGGCACGTGGACGGTGCGGACGTTGTCGCGGAAGTACCGCTTGATCTCGCCCACGACGGTCGGCATCGCGAAGGTCGGGAACTGCACCCCGCGGTCGGGGTCGAACCGGTCGATCGCGTTGATGAGGCCGATCGTGCCGACCTGGACCACGTCCTCCATCGGCTCGTTGCGGCTGCGGAAGCGAGCGGCCGCGTACCGGACGAGCGGAAGGTTCGCCTCGATGAGGGCCCCGCGCACCCGGTGGTGCTCGCTCGTGCCGGGCTGAAGGCCCTTCAGCTGCCCGAACAGGACCTGGGTGAGGGCCCGGGTGTCCGCGCCCCGGCTCTGCGGTCTCGGGGCCGCCGGCGGCGCCTCCGGGGGGTCCTGCTGGGCCGGAACCTGGGAGTCCGGCTGGGCGGCGCGCGCGGTGTCGTGCTGAGGGGCGCACTGTGGGGCTTGAGGAGCTTGTGGGGCGTGCGGGGCGCCCTGCGGGCCGTGCGTCGCTTCGCGCTCCGGGCCGTGCTGGGGGTCCTGCTGGGGTGGCACCTGAGGCGCAGTACTGGCCGGCACGGTCACGCCACCCCTTCATGTATCAACTCATCCGTCAAAAGCGGTCATAGCATCACAAGACATGTGCACTGTGTGCAAGCACCGTATATCACCGTGTTGAGGGCAAGTTGGGCATAATGGGGTGTTTTGGGTGAGGTCATCACGGGGGCGCGGGAATGCAAAAGCCCCCCACCCGTCGGAGTGGGGGGCCGGTCAGTCCGGAAGCCGCGTCAGCGTACGGGTTCAGCGCACCAATTCGGTCATGAACGCGCCGATGCCGTGGGCCGCGTCCGAAATGCCTTGGAAGCCTATTTTCACGATGTCGGCCGCCTTTACCGGCTGGGTGATGATCACGAAGAGCGCGAATATGACGAGCCCACCCGTGATCATCTTCTTGGTGTCCATGAGCGGTGTCGGCCTCCCCAACCGGTCCTGCGCAGTCGGGTGAGTCTATCCGGACGGGTTCGGACACTCACCAGGCCTTTATGGACCAATGGCCCGGCGGTCCGGGTCCTTTGCCGCCGGGCGGGCGGTTGCGGGTGGCGCAGTATTGAAGGCGAGCCCACCGGTTCTGGCAGGAAACCGGTGGGTGAGGGACAGGACCTCACTGCGGGGTCCGAGCCGCAAGCTTCCCCCTGACTGCGGCGCGGACCGGCAGGTTCCGTCCTCGTCGGGGGAAGTGGCTTGTCCCCCCGATGCCGCTTCCCCCGCCCGTACGTCGAAGGCCCCGACCCCGGTCGGGGCCTTCGACGTACGGGCAGGGGCGGACGGGTCCCGTACCGGCTGCCGCTCCGGTTATTGGATGCCGCCGAGCAGGCCCAGGACGGGCTCGACGGGGGCGACCACGGGCCACAGCTGGTTCGGCGCGTCCGTCAGCTGGTTGAGCTTGGCCAGCTCGAGCTTCGAGCCGATCTCCTCGACGGAGCGGGGAGTGGCCCCCTCCGGCATGCCCGGGGCCGCCTGCGGCAGGTCCGGGAGGGCGATCGGGGCCATGGGGGCGGCGGAGGCGGCCGGTGCGGCGAGGCCCGCGGCGGCCCCCGCGAGGGCGAAGGCGGCGAGCATGCGCTGGGTCTTGGTCATGCCGTGACAACGGCCGAGCGGGCGCCCGGTCACGCGGCCGTCATCCGTAAAGACGCGTCGGCGCGCCGAGGGCGCCGGGCGCGCCGGGACGCGCCGAGGTGTGCCGGGGCGTGTCGAGACGCGTCAAGGGATGCCGACAGTGGCCGGACACGCCGAAAGCCCCGTCCCTTGCGGGGCGGGGCTTTCGGTCGAAGCGGTAGTGGAGGGATTTGAACCCCCGATGGGTTGCCCCATACTCGCTTTCGAGGCGAGCTCCTTCGGCCACTCGGACACACTACCGAGATGGATCCTAGCCTACGGATCCGCATCAAATGAAATCGGTGTCCCCGGACCGCCTCAGAGGTCGCGGAAGAAGTCCTTGAGCTGCCGCGCGCATTCCTCGGCGAGCACGCCGCGGACCACTTCCGGACGGTGGTTGAGCCTGCGGTCCCGTACGAGGTCCCAGAGCGACCCCGCGGCTCCCGCCTTCTCGTCGTCGGCGCCGTAGACGACCCGGGCAACCCGTGACTGCACGAGCGCGCCCGCACACATCACGCACGGCTCCAGGGTCACCACGAGGGTGCACCCCGGAAGCCGCCATTCCCCGAGCCGGGCGGCCGCCCGGCGCAGCGCCAGCACTTCGGCGTGCGCCGTGGGGTCGCCGGTGGCCTCGCGCTCGTTGTACCCAGTGGCGAGGAGCTTCCCGTCCGGGCCCAGCACGACGGCGCCGACCGGCACGTCGCCGGCCGGCACCGCCCGGGCGGCCTCTTGGAGCGCCAGGCGCATGGAGTCCCGCCACGGGTCCCGTACGGGATCGGGGCCGTGCAGGGGGTGGTGCGTGGTGATCACTAGCGGACGGCCTCCAGCACCTCGGTGGCGCCGAGGGAATCGGCGATTTCCGAGAGGGCGTCCCCGTCGAGGGTCATCAGTTGTTTGTGGCTGACGCCGAGGTCGTCCAGGAGCCGGGGGTCGCCGAGCGGGCCGGCCGGTACCGGTTCCGCGCCGGGCGAGTCCTCCTCGTCCCCGTCGTCGTCGGCGCCGGCGAACGCGGCGATCGTGTCCTCCTCGCCGTCCTCGGTGCCGTCCAGGTCCAGTTCGTCGAGTTCGTCGTCCTCCTCGTCGCTGCCCAGCAGCTCGTCGGTCAGCATCGAGCCGTAGGAGCTGCGGGAGGCCGCGGAGGCGTTCGAGACGAAGTACCGCGGGTCCTCCTCGCCGTCCACGCGGACGACGCCGAACCAGGCATCCTCCTGTTCGATGAGGGCGACCACCGTGTCGTCGTCGACAGCGGCGGCACGGGCGAGATCGATCAGATCACTGAGGGACTCGACGTCGTCGAGTTCCATGTCGCTCGCTTCCCACCCGTCTTCGGTGCGCGCGAGCAGTGCGGCGAAATACACCGTGACTCTCCCACTGGTCATAGGCGTGCCGGTTGGAGGTCCCCCCGGCCGGAGGTGGGAAGGGTTGGAACGGCCGTCCTGCTCGCCGTTTCGTGCCCCGCCCAATCGGCATCGTGGCAGAAACGGCGGCTTTGCGAGAGGTCTTCCGCGCTTGCGTCGTGCCGTGCCGTGCGCTCCGCGGGTTGTACGGGGGGTGCCAGGGCGCGGTCAGACGGCCTTGCGGGCCCGCCCGGGATCCTGCCTGCCTCCTCGGCGCGGCGCCGTTGTCGGGGGCTCGGCCCCCGAACCCCCGCGCCTCAAACGCCGGCGGGGCTGGATTTGCCGGCGGGGCCGGGTTTGGTCACCAGCGGAAGGTGCGCATGCGCATCTGCTGGCGCATGCGGGCCGCGCGGGCGCGGCGGGGCTGTACGCGGTCGCGCAGGGCCCGCGCCTCCATCAGGTCGCGCAGGAACTGCGCGCGGCGCGCTCTGCGCTGCGCCGCCGTCTCCGGCGGCTGCGGCGCGTCGTTCTCCCGGCTCGGCTGTGTGTCGGGCATCGGCCACCACCCCAGGCTGATCCGGTCGTCCTCCTCCGCCGGCGCGAAGCAGACCCCCCGCACCCCACCTTCCCCCGGACGGGCCGATTGATGCCACCCCGTCGCAGCTCAGAAGGGTTACGAGTCGTCCGACAGGGTGGGGACCACCGCCACCGGGCCGTGCGCGTGGTGGAGCACCGCGTGGGCCACCGAGCCGATCAGCAGGTGCCCGACGCTGCGCCGCGGGTGGTGGCGGCCCACCACCACCAGGGCCGCCGCCCGGGAGGCCGTCACCAGGCGCTCCGCCGGGTCGCCCGGGACCGCCGCCTGCTCCACCCGTACCTGCGGCCACCTGGCCCGGAACGGCACCAGCCGTGCCGTCTGGGAGCGCAGCATCTCCCGCTCCGCCGGTACGGCGTCCCCGTCGTCGGCCAGCCCCTCCGGCGGGATCACCTGGAAGGGGCTGTCCATCACCAGCGTCGGCGCCGGCGGGATCGCGTACGCCGAGACCACCTGGACGGTGGTCCCCCGTGCGGCCGCTTCCGCGAAGGCGAAGGCCAGTACGTCGTCCGCGGTCTCCGCTGCGTGCAGGCCGAGCACCACCCGCCCGGCGGAACCGGCGGACGCGTCGGAGCCGGCGGACGCGTCGGACGGCTCGGACGGCTCGGCCGGCGCACTCCGCGCCGCGTGCGGGACCACCACCACCGGGCAGGCCGCCGACGAGGCCAGGGCGCGGCTGTTCGAGCCGAGCAGCAGGGCCGCGAAGCCGCCGCGGCCCCGGGAGCCCATCACCAGCATCAGGGCGCTCTCCCCGGCCACCCGCAGGGCCTCGGGCACGGAGCCCTCGAGCGCGTCGTACCGCACCTCGTCCGGCAGTTCGGGGGCCGCGGCCAGGATGGCCCGTACCCGCTCCCCGACGGGGTCGGCGAACTTCTCCGGCTGCGAGGCGTCGGCGAGGGAGGAGCGGCGCGCCGCGTACAGCTGGGCGGTGTCGGGCAGCACGTGCGCGACGACGAGGCCGGTGCGGTGGCGGAGCGCCGCGGTCCGGGCCCATTCCAGCGCCAGGAGGCTGTGATCGGATCCGTCGACCGCCGCGACCACCGGTGCGTTGCTCATCAGTCCAGCGTGCTGGGCGTCCGGGCGGGTCGCATCCGCAGGCCCGCCCGCAGGCCCGCCCGCAGGCCCGCCCGCAGGCGCGCCCGCAGGCACGTCCGCCGGTTCGGACGCACAGGGGTGCGCACACCGCGTAGCCTTTTGACCGTGGGTCGCGAAAAAGTGCGGCCGTTTTTGCAGGTCGCAGGTCGAAACCCGGCAGCTGAGCCTTGGAGGATGTTGTGCGTTTGCAGGTCGTCGATCACCCCTTGGTGGCGCACAAACTGACCACCCTGCGCGACAAGCGCACCGACTCCCCCACCTTCCGTCGGCTCGCCGACGAGCTGGTGACCCTCCTCGCGTACGAGGCCACCCGCGACGTGCGCACCGAGCAGGCCGACATCATCACGCCGGTCGGCCCGACCACCGGCGTGAAGCTCTCGCACCCGCGCCCGCTCGTCGTGCCGATCCTGCGCGCCGGTCTCGGCATGCTGGACGGCATGATGCGGCTGCTGCCGACGGCCGAGGTGGGCTTCATGGGCATGGTCCGCAACGAGGAGACCCTGGAGGCCTCCACGTACGCGACGCGCATGCCGGAGGACCTCTCCGGGCGGCAGGTCTACGTCGTCGACCCGATGCTCGCCACCGGCGGCACGCTCGTCGCGGCGATCCAGGAACTGATCAAGCGCGGCGCCGACGACGTCACCGCCGTGGTGCTGCTGGCCGCGCCCGAGGGCGTCGAGGTCATGGAGCGCGACCTCGCGGGCACGCCGGTGACGGTCGTGACGGCCGCGGTGGACGAGCGGCTCAACGAGCACGGCTACATCGTGCCGGGCCTGGGCGACGCGGGCGACCGCATGTACGGCTCGGCCGAGTAGGACCCGGACCGACCGCCGACGGGTCCCGTACCCGTACCCGTACCGCCGACAGCCGGCCGCCTTCTCGGCGGCCGGCTGTTCGCGTCGGGGGTCAGCGGGTCAGCAGGTCTTGGCGGGCGCGGGCTGGGGGTTGGCCAGCAGGTACAGCTCCTTGTCCGCCGTCTCCTTCGGGCTGAGCTCCTTGAAGGCGTCGCCGAGGATCAGGTCGATGTCGGCGCCCTCGCGGGCATCGGTCTGCTGCGTATCGCCCTCGAGCTGCGTGCCCAGTACGGAGAAGGCCGCCTTGTCGGTCTTGGGCGAGCCGAGCAGTATCCCCGTTCCGGGGACCTTCTTGTCGAAGTCGGCAGGGGCGTTGCCGACGTTGGCGACGGTGAAGCCGCGTTTCTTCAGCTCGTCGGCGACCGCCTTGGCGAGCCCCGCGCGCGGGGTCGCGTTGTAGACGTTGACCGTGATCTGGCCGGGCTGGGGCAGCGGTACGGCCGGCTTGGCGGCCGCGGGGCTGGCGGCCGCCGCGGCGCCGGCCCTGGGCTTCGGGGTCGCGCAGTCCTTGCCCGCCGCGACGGACTTGCCGCTCCCGCCGCGGAACACGTTCATGAGCTGCAGGGTTCCGTAGCCCAGCAGGGCGAGACCGAGGACTGCTCCGAGCACGGTGAGGACGATCCGCCGGCGCCGCCGGGGTCGGCTCATGCGGGGGTAAGCCGCTCCCGTGACGCGGTACTTTCCGCCCATGCCGGGGGGAGTGAGCATGCTCATGGGCGCAGCGTAATACCGCCCGCTGCCGATGCCCACCAAATGATCTGTTGATAGGGCAAGACCGACCCGAAAGGCGCAATTTGCGCGAACCGGAACGTGCAGCCCTCGGGCCTCGCCCCGGCAGGCCCGGCCCCGGCGGCGTGTCCCGGGCGGCGTGTCCCGGGCGCTCCCGGCCTAGTAGTCCATTTCGAGGACGCGGGCGTGCAGCACCTGGCGCTGCTGCAGGGCCGCGCGCACGGCGCGGTGCAGACCGTCCTCCAGGTACAGGTCGCCCTGCCACTTCACGACGTGGGCGAAGAGGTCCCCGTAGAACGTCGAGTCCTCGGCCAGCAGCGTCTCGAGGTCCAGCTGTCCCTTGGTCGTCACCAACTGGTCGAGCCGGACCGGGCGCGGGGCGACATCCGCCCACTGCCGGGTGGTTTCCCTGCCGTGGTCGGGGTACGGCCGCCCGTTTCCGATGCGCTTGAAGATCACACGGAAAGCCTACCGGGCCGGTGCCTGCGGGCGCAGCCTCGCTATGCCGGTGCAAAAGTGGCAGACAGGGCTATTTCGGGAGTGATGTATGAGCGAGAGCACCGACCACGCGTCCCCGGCCGACCAGATCGCCGCCGGGTACGCCCTCACCGGACCCGCGCTCGAACTGGGTGCCCTGCTCTGGGACGGCACCTGCCTGCCGGACCGGCAGATCCGCATCCCGCTGTCGATGCTCAACCGCCACGGCCTGGTCGCGGGCGCCACGGGCACCGGCAAGACGAAGACCCTGCAACTCATCGCCGAGCAGCTGTCGGCGGGCGGCGTCCCGGTGTTCCTCGCCGACATCAAGGGGGACGTCTCCGGGATTTCGGCCCCCGGCACGGCCAACGAGAAAGTCGCGGAACGGGCGAAGGAAGTCGCCCAGGAGTGGGAGGCCACCGGATTCCCCAGCGAGTTCTATTCGCTCGGCGGGATCGGGCCCGGCATTCCGCTCCGGGCCACCGTGACGAGTTTCGGCCCGGTGCTGATGTCGAAGGTGCTCCAGCTCAACCAGACCCAGGAGCAGTCGCTCGGCCTGATCTTCCACTACGCCGACGCCAAGGGACTGGAGCTGATCGACCTCAAGGACCTGCGGGCCGTCGTCGCCTTCCTCGTCTCCGACCAGGGGAAAGCCGAGCTCAAGGGCATCGGCGGGCTGTCCACGGTGACGGCCGGGGTCATCCTGCGCGCCCTGACCGCGTTCGAGCAGCAGGGCGCCGCGGAGTTCTTCGGCGAGCCGGAATTCGACACCGGCGAATTCCTGCGGACGGCCGCCGACGGGCGCGGGCTGGTCTCCGTACTGGAACTCCCGGCGGTCCAGGACAAGCCGCAGCTCTTCTCCACGTTCCTGATGTGGCTGCTGGCCGACCTCTATACGGATCTGCCCGAAGTCGGCGACCTGGAACGGCCCAAGCTCGTCTTCTTCTTCGACGAGGCGCACCTGCTGTTCAGCGGCGCCTCCAAGGCCTTCCTGGAGTCCATCACCCAGACCGTGCGGCTGATCCGCTCGAAGGGCATCGGCATCTTCTTCGTGACGCAGACCCCCAAGGACGTGCCGTCGGACGTCCTCGCGCAGCTCGGCAACCGGGTCCAGCACGCGCTGCGCGCCTTCACCCCGGACGACGCGAAGGCGCTGAAGGCCACCGTGAAGACCTTCCCCAACTCCCCGTACGACCTGGAGGAGCTGCTGACCCAGCTCGGGACGGGCGAGGCGGTGATCACCGTACTCAGCGAGAAGGGCGCCCCGACCCCGGTGGCGGCGACCCGGCTGCGCGCCCCGCAGTCGCTGATGGGCCCGATCGACGCGGCGGCCCTGGACGCGGCGGTGAAGTCCTCGCCCCTCCACGCGCGTTACGCGGAGCCGGTCGACCGCGAGTCGGCGTACGAGAAGATCAGCGCCGAGCAGGCTGCGGCCGAGGCGGCGGCGGAGGCGGCCGCGGCCGGGGCGGAGGCCGAGAAGCAGGCCAAGGAGGCCGCGAAGTCGGCGCGCAGTGCACCGAAGCCGGATCCCTCGCTGGCCCAGCAGGTGGCGGGGAGCGGGCTGTTCCGCTCACTGGCCCGCTCGATCGGGACCCAGCTGGGGCGGGAGATCTCACGGTCGATCTTCGGGACGGCGAAGCGGCGCAAGTGACGGATCCGCCGCCGGGGTGCCGCCGGGGGTGTCGTCGCTGACAGACTTCGCCCCATGCGGACCGAACTCACCGACACCACGTCCAGCAAGATCGACCGGGCCCTGCTCGAGGCCCGCCGGGCCATCGGCAGCCCCACGATGGGCCTGGTGCTGACGCTCGTCATAGCCACCGACGAGGAGAACGCGTACGACGCCGTCCGCGCGGCCTCGGAGGCCTCGCGCGAACACCCGTGCCGCATCATCGCGGTGATCAAGCGTACCTCGCGCGGCCCGCAGAAGCTGCGCCAGACCCGGCTGGACGCCGAGCTGCGGGTCGGCTCGGACGCCGGGACCGGGGAGATCGTGCTGCTGCGCCTGCACGGGGCACTCACCGAGCAGGCGGGTTCGGTGGTCCTGCCGCTGCTGGTGCCGGACGCGCCGGTGGTGGCGTGGTGGCCGGGCGATGCCCCCGCCGACCCGGCGCGGGACCCGCTGGGCGCGCTGGCGCAGCGCCGGATCACCGACGCGGAGGCCGCCGCCGACCCGGTCGCGGTACTGGACCGGCGGGGTGCCTCGTACGCCCCGGGGGACACCGATCTCGCGTGGACCCGGCTGACGCCGTGGCGGGCGCTGCTGGCCGCCGCGATGGACCAGAAGCCGCTGCCGGTGACGGGCGGGGCGGTGGAGAGCGAGGCCGACAACCCGAGCGCCGAGCTGCTGGCCCGCTGGCTCGAGGACCGGCTGGGGGTGCCGGTGGAGCGGGTCACCACGGACGGACCGGTGATCACACGGGTCCGCCTGGACAGCACGGCGGGGGAGATCACGGTGAACCGCCCCGACGGGGCGCTGGCCACGCTGATCCTGCCGGGCAGCCCCGACCGCAAGGTGGCCCTGAAGATCCGCAGCAAGGCCGAGCTGATCGCGGAGGAGCTGCGGCGCCTCGACGCGGACGAGGTCTACGCGTCGGCGCTGCGCAGGCGGCCGGCCCAGGCGTCGCTCTCCGCGTAGTGGTTGTCGTATGTGGGCTGGCTGTCGATGATGTCCTGGACGGTGGCCTCGCCCGCGCGGACCCGGCCGAGGAGCCGGTAGTAGTCGAAGCGGCCCATGCCGGGCGTGAAGCCGACGAACACGCTCGCCGTGTGCCCCGGGGAGGGCGCGAAGGCGTGCTTCACGCCCGCCGGGACGGACAGGAAGTCCCCGGCGGTGAGGGTCTTGACCTCGTCGCCGACGAGTACGTCGAGCCGGCCGGCGGTGACGTGGAAGAACTCGGTCGCCTTGGTGTGGAAGTGGACGGGGGCGCCGGCCGCGCCCTCGTCGAAGGTGGCGGTGTTGCAGGTGAGCTCGGCGGTGTCGGTGAGCAGGGTGATCACGCTGCCGGGGCCGTCGGTGATGGTCTCGGCGGTGGCGGCGCGGGTCAGGATCTCGTTCTTCTCGTTCGTCATGATCATGAATCTACCTGGCAGTTTGACCGGTGACAGGGGCCAATTGGCGCCAGGAATTCCCGGTCAATTCTGGTCAGTCAGTCGCCCGTTGCGGCCTTGGCGGCTTTGGCGGCGGCCTTCATCTCCTGCTTGTGCGCCCGCACCTTCGCCAGGGACTCCGGCCCGGTGATGTCGGCCGCCGAGCGGTAGACGTTCGCCCGGCCGTAGCCGCCGGCCGCCTCGCGCCAGCCCTTGGGGCGCACGCCCAGCTGCTTGCCGAGCAGGGCCAGGAAGATCTGGGCCTTCTGCTCGCCGAACCCGGGCAGCTCCTTGAGCCGCTTCAGCAGCTCGTCCCCGGTGCCCACGCCGCGCCAGATCGCCTCCGCGTCCCCGTCGTAATGCTCCACGAGGTACGCGCACAACTGCTGCACCCGCTTCGCCATCGACCCCGGGTAGCGGTGCACGGCCGGCTTCTCGGAGAGCAGCGCGGCGAAGGCCTCGGGGTCCTGGGCGGCGATGGCATGGGCGTCCAGATCGTCCGCCCCCATCCGTGTGGCGATCGTGTACGGCCCCGAGAACGCCCACTCCATCGGCACCTGCTGGTCCAGCAGCATGCCGACGAGCGCGGCGAGCGGGCTGCGGCCGAGGAGCGCGTCGGCCTCCGGCTGCTGGGCCAGCCGCATCGTGATGTCCATGGATCCAGCCTCCCGCGTGGCCGCGTTCCCCGCGCGGTCGCCGCACCGGAGCCCTAGCGTGAGAACCGCGCACAACGCGACCCGCGACACACAAAACGACGACACAGGAGTCGATCGATCATGGCTGAGTTCCCGGAAGGCGCTCCGTGCTGGGTGGACGCGATGTTCAAGGACGTGGAGGGCGCCAAGACCTTCTACTCCGACGTGCTCGGATGGACCTTCGGTGAAGCCTCCAGCGAGTACGGCAACTACACGCAGGCTTACTCCGACGGCAAGGCCGTAGCGGCCGTCGTCCCGCCGATGCCGGGCGGCGAGGCGCCGTCGCAGTGGTGTCTGTACTTCGCCTCGCCCGACGCGGCGGCCACCGCCGAGAAGATCAAGGCGGCCGGCGGCGAGCTGATGATGGAGCCGATGCAGGTCGGCACGTTCGGCACGATGGCGATCGCGAAGGAGCCGAGCGGCGCGGTCTTCGGCGTCTGGCAGCCGGGCGAGCACAAGGGGTTCGAGAAGATCGGGGAGCCGGGCGCGTACGCCTGGGCGGAGTTCTTCACCCGTGACCCGGACAAGGTGGACGGGTTCCTTCCGAAGGTCTTCCCGCTCGGCGCCCAGAAGATGGAGCCGGGCGACGACCCCGAGATGGCGGGGATGGACTTCAAGATCTACAGCGTCGGCGGCAAGGAGAACCCGGTCCTCGGCCGGATGAAGATGGGCGACGACTTCCCGGCGCACATGCCCCCGTACATCCAGGTCTACTTCGGGGTCCCGGACTGCGACGAGGCCGTGGCGAAGGCGAAGAAGCACGGCGGCAAGCTCCACTTCGGCCCGATGGACAGCCCGTTCGGCCGCTTCGCGGCGCTGACGGACCAGCAGGGCGCGGCGTTCGCGGTGATCGACATGTCGAAGACGACGGGCGAGATGCCGAAGATGTCGGACGCGTAGCCGTCCCCCTCCGGGCGGGGCCCCCGGCCGGGCGGCCCCGCCTGCCCTAGGCGTAGAGCGGCAGGCCCTCGGTGGAGACGGTCCATTCGGCGATGGTGACGTCCTCGCCGTACACGAAGTCCTTGCGCGTCGCGTAGCGCGGCCCCGCGGGGGTCTGGTGGATGTCCGACAGGACGGCGCCCGTCCCGGTGCGCGGGTCGAAGACCGCGTACACGGGGACGCCGAGCAGCGGGTAGTCCCGCATCTTTCCGACCCAGTCGTTGTCCGGGTTGGAGCGGGAGACGATCTCGACGGCGGCGATGAGGGTGCGAGGGTCGAAGGAACCCTGGCCTTCCATGTCCGCTTCGGCGATCAGCATGATGTCCGGCAGCCGCAGGATGCCCTGGGACTCGTCCTCGACGTCCGGGGCTCCGGTGTGGGCGAGCAGTCCATCCGGCATGAGTTTCTCCAGACGGCGGCTGACCCGGGCCGCCGTCAGCTCGTGGGGGCTGCTGGGCGCCCTCATGTCGTGGACGACGCCTTCCCTGGTGATCTCGAACTTGCCCGGAACGGTGTCGTCCAGTGACTGAACGGCATCCCGCATCGCCTGGTAGCGCAGGGTGGTCATGTGGGGGCACAGCCTTTGCAGGTGCCGGGGGTTGGGGCGCGGAAGGCGCGGTCGCATTTCTCGCAGGTCTGGAAGGGGTCCGGCGCGACGAAGGGCTCTCTGCGGGCCGGTGGTGCCAGGAGGGGCGGGAGCTGGGCCGCCAGGCGGTGGGCGATCAGGCCCGCCGGGCTGCGGGGGCGGTCCGGGAGGTTCGCGGTGAGGGCGCTGGTCACCGCGTGGTGGGTGGCTCCGCGTTCCAGCCAGGCCTCAACGCCGCCTGCGAGGCGTTGGACGTCCCGGGCGCCGAGGAGCAGCCGGGGGTCGGCCCGGCGGAGTTCCGCGAGGAGTTCCTCGGCCAGCTGTCGGCGGGGCGGGTTGTCGGGGTTGCGGGGCGCCGGGAGGGCCACATGTGGTTTCGGGGGCTCCGGGCCGGGCTCCGGATCCGGTGCGGGGCCGGGCGTCGGTCCAGCCCCTGGCTCCGACTCGGGTCGGGGCGCTGGTTCAGGCCTTGGCTCCGGCTCCAGTCGGGGTGCTGGTTCGGGCTCTGGCTCGGGTTCGAGTTCGGGCTCCGGCTCGGGCTCTGGCTTCGGGGCCGTGAGGGCCGGGGAGGGCTCGGGGGTGACGGCCTTCGGGGCGTTGCAGAAGACCGTACGGGTGACGATCCGCCCGTCCGGGAGCTTCTCCTGGAGCCGCCTCAGGTACCCGTACGCCTCCAGCTCGCCCAGCGCCTTGCCGATCGAGTTCTCCCCGAGCGGGAGCTCCTTGGCCAGGGCTTTGATGCCGACCGGGGTACCACGGGGCACCGACTGGATGTAGGAGGCGAGAGCCCGCGCGTTCATCGACAAGTGCGGGTGCCGGATCAGGTCGTTGCTCACGACCGTGAAATTGCGGGTCTGCCGGACGTTGGCGTGTTGAACGCCGTACGTGGCGCGCGAGGGCGCGTTAGAGTGCTGGAAAGCCATCGGGAAGATGATTCCTTCTCGTGGTCAGGCCCTCGTCGGGATTGCGAGTCCCGGCGGGGGCCGTCCTGTGTCTGGAGTTGTCGCGGCGAGCATATGCCAGGCAACCCGCCTGAAATCCAGCCGAGTTGGGCCGGTTCACCCGTGTGAGTGAGCGGCGCTCCGGGGAGGCTGGAGGGGCAGGGCAGGAGTTCTTTCTCTTGGTTCTTCCAAAGAAAAGCGTCGTGACGCGCCGGGTCGCGCCCCATCGCGACCCGGCGGCGCGTGCGGCCCGCACGCATGTCCACGACTTTGTCCAAAGCTGTCGAGACTGCCTCAACGTGAGTGACGGGTAAGGCGCGTTGAGGAGGTGGGTGCGCATGGGCGTGGACAGTGACGGTACGGAAGAACACAGCTGGGCCGTGGACCCCGAGGACGAGCAGGGTGCGGCGGTGGTCGCTGCGCTCGGCCGGCAGATGCGGGCGCGGCGCGAGGCATTGGGGATGCGGGTCGGCGACCTGGCGGCGGCGATCCAGTACGGCGAGGCCCTGATCTACAAGGTCGAGGGCGGCAAGCGGATCGCCAAGCCGGAGTACTTGGACAAGGTGGACGACGCGCTGAAGGCCGGCGGCCTGATCCGGGCCATGGTGGAGGACCTCGTACGGGTCCGGTATCCGAAGAAGGTCCGAGACCTCGCAAAAATGGAGGAGAAGGCAGTCGAGATCGGCGTGTACAGCGTTCATGCCGTTCATGGCTTGCTCCAGACCCCGGAGTGGGCGCGCGCCATGTTCGAGATGCGGCAACCGGCGTACTCGCGAGCCGAGGTTGAACGGTTCCTGGCGGCACGCATGGCACGCCGGTCGATCTTCGACCGCGATCCGGCTCCGGCGCTCAGTTTCGTCCAGGAAGAGGCCACACTGCGCCGTCGCATTGGGGGCACAATGGTGTGGCGGCAGCAGCTCGAACACCTGCTGGAGGTAGTCCAGTTGCGGAACCTTGCGTTTCAGGTGATGCCGATGGACTGTGAGGTTCACGCAGGGATGGATGGCGGGATCGAAATGCTGAAGTTCGGGGACGGCTCGGCGGTAGGGCGCTCTGAAGGCGCGTTCTACGGGCGGCCCGTGTCTGACGCCAAGCGGTTCCGGATCCTTGAGCTGCGGTATGGAATGATCCGGGCCCAGGCTCTCCCGCCACGGGAGTCGCGGGCCTTTGTCGAGCATTTGCTGGGAGAGACATGATCCACGAGTTGGCCTGGTCCAAGAGCAGCTACAGCAGTAGCAGTGACATCAACGACTGCGTCGAAGTGGCGTGGGTCAAGAGCAGCTACAGCAGTGGGTCCGAGGGTGACTCCTGCGTCGAGGTGGCGGCCTACCCAGAAGCCGTTCGCGTCCGGGATTCCAAGGTCCTCGACGGGCCCCAGCTGGCGCTCGCGCCCCAGGCCTGGGCCGGCTTCGTCTCGTACGCGCGCGACGTCAGCCCTCGTTGACGGCGGCGTGGGAGGCCGCGCGGTAGCAGCGGGAGCTGACGGAGAAGTCGAGCGTCGGCTCCAACGTCGCGGTGTGGGAGATGACCTCCACGAAGAAGTGTTCGGTCTCGTTCGTGGCCTGGATCTCGTCGGGGCTGTCCTTACTGATCTTCCAGCCGTTCTCGCCCAGTGCCTTCCGCAGGTTCTGCATGCCGGCGTCGTACTGGTCACTGGTCATGCCGCCCACCGACCAGCGGTGGTGTAGGGCGTACAGGTCTTGGCCGTATTCGTCGCAGACCATGAAGCTCATGCCTATGCGGGGCTCGGTGACCTTGCCCTTGACCCCGGCCATCTCCAGCAGGCGGGCGGAGACCTCCCTCGTCTTCGCGCGCGCCGGGTCGGGATCCATCCGCTCCGGCGTGTAGGGGAGCTCCATGATGTTCGAACACCCCACGGACAGCGCCAGCAGCGACGCGAAGACAGCCGTGACGAGACGCCCCGTACGACATGCCCGTGTCGAGTGTTTTCTTTCCGCGATTCGTCGCATCCGGCCCGTCCCCCTGGTGGTCCCCGGCCCTGACCGTACCTGGCGGCTTGGGCGCATCCCCTCCCCTCCCCTCTTCCCCGTGGGCCCGGCTTTCGCTCCTGGGGCAGGCGGAGGATGGTGGGGAGTGGAACGGAGGTACGTCATGCGCAAGGTCATGGACTGCAGGGAGTACCCCAGCGACATCGGGTGCACCCTGACCATCACGGGTGAGGAAGACGAAGTCATGGGGGCGGCCGTCCAGCACGCCGTCGCCGTGCACGGCGAAGAGGACACCACGGAGTTCCGCGACGCACTGCGCGGCATGCTGAAGCCCGAGGTGCCCCAGCACGCCTGAACACACGACAACCGCAGAGGCGAGCCGCTCGGGTGGCTCCGGCTGGTGGATGCGAAGGGTCGGATGCAGGGCAAGGCAGGGGTGCTTACGGTCGATCTTGTGCGGTTCTTCCGGATCGTACGAGGCCACTACCCAAGAGGTTGAGCACCCCATGAGCCTGAGCATCCGCAACCAGATCGCCGGTACCGTCACCGCCGTCACCACCGGCGAGGCCATGGCCACGGTCAAGGTCCGTCTGGAGGGCGGTCAGGACATCACCGCCGCCATCACCGCCGACGCCGTCAAGGACCTCGGCATCGCCGAGGGCTCCGCGGTCAAGGCGCTCGTCAAGGCCACCGAGGTGGCGCTGGCCACCGCCGCCGTCGACGGCATCAGCATCCGCAACCAGCTGGCCGGCACCGTCTCCGACGTCGCCACCGGGGGCGCCATGGCCTCCGTCAAGGTGGACGTGAACGGTGGCGGGCTGACCGCCGCCATCACCAAGGACGCCGTCGAGGCCCTCGGCCTGGCCGCCGGCTCGTCCGTCGTCGCGCTGATCAAGTCCACCGAGATCTCGCTCGCGACCGCCTGAGCGACCGCCTGAGCCTGCCCTCACAGCCCGAGGTTCGGTGGCGACAGCGCGCCGAACCACACGTGCGTGACCGCGCTGATGTAGCGCGCCCCGCACCGGTCCGACGGCACCACCAGCTGCGCGCCCGCCTCGTCGAGGTCCTCCCCGTCGAGGCGGGTGGCCAGCAGCACCGGGCTGTCGCCGAAGTCCGCGTCGAGCTCGGCCCAGGACAGGACGCTGTGGTGCCCGTCCCCGCCGCTGACCGCCAGCAGGAAGCGGCTTCGGTCCTTGCGCCGGCGCACGTCGAAGGACGGCCCGGCGTCCGCGACCACGTCGCGCAGCAGCGCGCCTTCGAACACATGGTGCTGCGGACCGTTCGTCGCGCAGTCGAAGGTGACCGCGGCCCGGTGCTGTACCCAGTCCCGCAGGTCCGCGACGCTCAGCGTCGCCGGGTGGTCCAGATCTCCGTGCAGCATGAGTTTGGCCATGTGTGGATGATGCCCGGGGCCCGTCATTCCGGAACCTCATCTGCAAGGTTGATGGCTTGATACAACCCGCAAATGTGGCTTCATCGTGCATTCTGCCCTTGCAGGTCCTGCAACCTCTGGTTCACCTTCCGCCAGACGATGTCGCGTGTCACCGGCATCTCCGTGAACCGCACCCCGGTCGCGTCCCGCAGGGCGTTCGCGAACGCCGGGGCCACCGGGTTGAACGGGCTCTCGCTCATTGACTTGGCGCCCAGCGGGCCGATCGCGTCCGAGGTCTCCATGAAGTGGACCTCCGTACGCGGGACGTCCGCGTACTGCGGGAGCCGGTAGCGGCGGAACGCCGCCGTGGTCACCTCGCCGCGCTCGTCCACCCGTACGGTCTCGAACAGCGTCGCGCCCAGTGCCTGGGCCACGCCGCCCTCCACCTGGCCGCGGCACTGCATCGGGTTCATGACCTTGCCCGCGTCCGCCGCGTGCACGCTGCGCAGGATCTTCATCTCGCCCGTGTCCGGGTCCACCGCGAGGCGGAACCACTGGGCTTTGAAGGCCACCGAGCGGGGGGAGCCGCCCCAGTGGCCGTCCGCCGCGAGCTCGTCGAGCTTGCCCTTGTCGTACGCAGCCTCGTACAGCTCCTTGAGCGTGACGATCCGGCCCGCGCAGTCGAAGGCCTCCGCCTCGAGCTTGCACAGGTGCCGGGCCACGCCCGTGTGCCGGGCCGCGAAGGTCCGGAGGCGCTCCGCGAGGGAGCCCGCCGCGAGCATCACCGCCTTGCCCGCCACCACCGTGCCGGCCGAGCCGAAGGCGCCGGTGTCGTGGCGGACCACGTCCGTGTCCGACTGGCGGACCCTGATCCGGTCGACCGTGGTGTTCAGCGCGCCCGCGGTGATCTGCTTGTGGACGGTGGTCGTGCCGTTGCCGAACTCCGCCGTGCCGACCGCGATGTCGTACGTACCGTCGCGCAGCAGGCTGACCCGGGCGTCGGCGAAGTGGCCGCCGGGCGGGCCGGTCGCGATCATGGCGACGGCCGATCCCGTGCCGGTGAGCCAGCCCTCGGGGACGTCCTCGTGGCTGCGGTCCTCGGCGATGGCCCCCCGGACCACGTCCATGCACTGCTTCATCCCGTACGAGGCGATGAACAGGTCCTCCTCGTGGCCGATCGGGGTCACCATGGGGTCGCCGGCGCCGATGACGTTCTTCTCGCGCAGTACGAGCGGGTCCATGCCGAGCCGGATGGCGAGCTCGTCCATCACCGATTCGAGGGCGAAGAGGACCTGGCCGAGACCGTAGCCGCGGAAGGCGCCGGCCGGTACGCCGTTGGTGTAGACCGAGTACGCCTCCACCTCCTTGTTCGGCGCCTTGTAGACGGCGAAGGACTCGCCGACGCTGTGGAACATCACCGCCGGGCCGTGGTTGCCGTAGGCGCCGGTGTTGGAGAGCACGCGGATGCGCAGTGCGGTGAGGGTGCCGTCGGCCTTGGCGCCGATCTTGATGGTGATCTTGAAGGGGTGGCGGGTGGTGGCACCGTAGAACTGCTCGGCCCGGGTGAATTCGAGTTTCACCGGGCGCCGCAGCTTCAGGGCGGCGAGGACCACGATGTCCTCGGTGAGCATCTCCTGCTTGCCACCGAACCCGCCGCCCACGCGGCCCGCGACGACGCGGACCTCGTCCTCACCGAGGTCGTAGAGGGCGCACAGCGCCCGCCGGGTCAGGAACGGCGCCTGGGTGGAGGAGCGGACGGTGATGCGCTCGCCGTCGCCCTCCTCCTTGGGTTCGAAGTACGCGACGCTGCCGTGGGTCTCCAGGCTGGCGTGCTGCACGCGCTGGGTCAGATAAGTCTCCTCGTAGACGACGTCCGCCTCCGCGTACCCCTTCTCCATGTCGCCGAGGGTGTTGTGGACCTCGCCGCACACGTTGTTCTCGGCACGGAAGATCCCCGATTCGGGGCCCTTGGGGTGGATGACGGGGGCGCCCGGCAGCATGGCCTCCTCCGGGTCGATCACGTACGGGAGCTCCTCGTACGTGACGACCACGCGGCGGCAGCCCTCCTCGGCGGCCTGCTCGCTGTCGGCGACTACGGCCGCCACGCGCTGGCCGACGAACCGGACCACGTCGTCCAGGACCCGGGTGTCCATCGGGTCCTCGGTGGGGTGCTCGTGGCGGGCGGACGAGTACAGCCGGTCGGGGGCGTCGTGGTGGGTGAAGACGGCGTGCACGCCCGGGACCTGGAGGGCGTCCCGGGTGTCGATGTCGACGATGCGGGCGTGCGGGTGCGGGGAGCGCAGCAGCTTCATGTGGAGCAGGCCGGGCACCTCGACGTCGAACGTGTAGCGGGCGGTGCCGGTGACGACGAGGGGGCCGGCGGGGGCGCCCAGGGACTTGCCGACGGCCTGCCCCGCCTCGGGGGACTCGGTGTGCTTCACCCCGCGCACCGCGTCCTCGATGGCGCGGTAGCCCGTACAGCGGCAGATGTTGCCCTTGAAGGCGCGCGGGAGGTCGTCGAGCTTGCCGTCGTCGTGGGCGGTGCCCTGCTCCGCCTGGAGCGCGGAGGTGGTCATCAGGAACCCGGCCGTGCAGAAACCGCACTGGAAGCCCTGGGCGTCGAGGAACTGCTGCTGCGCCGGGTGGAGCTCCCCTCCGGGCTTGGCCAGGCCCTCGACGGTGGTGACGGAGCGGCCCTCGGCGCGGACCGCCGGGTAGAGGCAGCTGTGCACCGGCTGCCCGTCGACGTGGACGGTGCATGCCCCGCAGTCGCCCTGGTCGCAGCCCTTCTTCACGCCGAACCAGCCGCGCTCGCGCAGGTACGTGCGCAGGCACTGGCCGGCCCGCGGCTCGTCCTCGAAACGCTGCTCGTTGATCTCGATCTCGTAGCTCATCGGGAAACCTCCTCCAGCGTGAGTTCGCGGCGGATCTCTTCGGCCAGGCGCAGGCCCATGTGCCGCCGCCAGTCGGGCAGGCCGTGGATGTCGTCGAACCACTCGTCGCCCCGGATGGTGTCGTCGATCGCCTCGCGCAGCTCGGCAGCGGTCGGCGGCAGCGCGAACCAGAAGCGGAAGGGGCGGGTCGTGGCGGCGGTGACGGTGAGGGCGAAGGAGCCGTCCTGGGGGTCGGACGTGCCGATGACCAGGGCTCCGGAGCGCCCGAGCCCGTAGAGCGAGGCCTGCCGGAAGGCCGTACGGCACTCCAGCGAGCGGGCGGGCAGCCGGACCGAGCGCAGCAGCTCGCCGTCGCGCAGGTCCTTGAGGCCGGCGCCGCGGATGAAGTCGGCGACGGGCATGCGGCGGGTGCTGCCGTCCTGACCCCGGAGGGAGACGGTGCCGTCGAGTCCGGCGGTGAGGGAGATCATCGGGCCGGCGGGGAGGCCGTTGCAGAGGTTGCCGCCGACGGTGGCCATGTTCCAGATCTTGAACGAGGCGAGGAAGGCGCGGCAGCACTGCTCGATGAGCGGGGCGGCGGTGGCCGGCAGGGTCCGGCCGAACCGGGACAGCTCGGTGATGGTGCAGGTGGCGGCGATGTCGAGGGAGCCGTCGGGCTGCCAGGACAGGGGCGGCCAGCCCATCCGGGAGAGGTCGACCAGGCGGCGGATGTGGGGCTGGGGCTCGGAGAAGAGGTAGGTGCCGCCGCCGAGCCAGGCGTCGCCGGGGCGCCAGGGTTCGCGGCGGCGTGCGTCGCGCACGGCGAGCACCGTGTTGAGGTCCAAGGTGAGCCACCAGCCTCTCTGGCCTGACGCGGGGACATGCGGCTGCCCCGGGGATACCGTGCGTTTCCAGTCAGTGAAGCAACGGGGGCGGGGCCGGGACGACTGTTGCCGGACACGGAAACGGGTGGACTCCGGGCGGTTCGCCCTGGATGATCGACCAAGAGGCTAACCAGGCACTTGCCCTTGCATTTACGATGGTGTTTCTCGTATTCGCCTGGCGAATGTGGCCGATGCGGGCTGCCACCCACCGCAAGGAGTCCCCGCCATGCACGTCCTCGACCTGCTTCAGTCCGACAACCTCGGCCTCACCCTGCTCTGGGGCGAGGACGCCCTTCTCGGCCAGGAGGTCAGCGGGGTCACCGCCACCGACCTGGAGGACCCGCGCCGCTTCCTGGGTCCCGGGGAACTCGTGCTCAGCGGTCTGGTGTGGTGGGCCGACGGCGACCTGGCCAAGGCGGATCGATTCGTCTCCGCGCTCGCCGAGGCCGGGGTCACCGCCCTCCTCGCCGGCGAGGAGACCCACGGCCGGGTCCCCGACGAGCTGGTGGCCTCCTGTCGCGCCTACCGCGTACCGCTCGTGGCCGTGCCCGCGCAGACCAGCTTCCGGGCGGTCACCGAGGCGGTCTACCTGCGCCAGTGGGGCGACCTGAGCCGCCGTCCGACCCGGCTCTTCGCGCTTCCCGAGAACGTGCGCAGCGAGCTCAGCCGCCTCCTCGAAGGCGGGGCCGGACCGGCCGAGCTGCTGGACCGGGCCTGTGCCCACCTGGGCAAGGTCGCCTGCCATCTGATGACCGCCAGCGGCCGTACCGTGGCCCGCACCCCCTCCGCACCCGCGATCCCGGCCCAGCGGGCCGGCGCGATACGCGAGGGGCTCTCGCTGCGCATCGAGTCCGAGAGCACCCCGTACGACGCCTGGCAGTTGCACATGCCGGACGCGGACGCGGCGCCCCCGCGCGTGCTCCACGAGATCGCCGAGATCTTCGCCCAGTACCGCGACGGCCAGGCGCGCCGCACCGGCACGGTGCGCGCGGCGGGCCGGGAGCTGGCCGCACTCCTCGACGCGGAGGGGACGGCCGCGGACCCGGGCGCGCTGGAGGAGGCGCTGGCCGCGGCAGGCCTCCCGGCAGGCCTCCCGACGGGCCTCCCGGCGGGGGGCGCGTACCGGGTGCTCGCGGCGACGGACGGCGACGCCCTGGCCGAGGCGCTGGCCCACCTGGAGGACGTCCCGTACGCGGTGGGGCGCTCGGTCGCGGTCCTGTACGAAGACCAGGACGCGGCGGTCGACGTCCCGGGCCGGCTCCGCTCGGTCTGGCCGCTGCTCCAGGCGTGCGGCGGCCCGGACACGGACCTCAGGCTCGGCGCGGGTGCGCGGGCTTCGGGAGCCGAGGGACTACGCGCGTCGATGCCAGGCCCGCTTCGCCCTGACGGCGACGGACGAGGCCACTCCGGTTCGCGCGGTGGAGCAACTGGACACCCTGGCCACCCTGTTGTCCGGGGTTCCGGAAGAGGTCCGGGCGGTCTACGCGGCACGGACGCTCGGGGCACTCGGGGACGGGATGCTGCGCGAGACCCTGGAAGTCTTCCTGGCCAACAACTGCTCCTGGACGCGCACGGCGGAGGCGCTGCACCTGCACGTGAACACGGTGCACTACCGGATCGAACGGGTGGAGTCCCTGACGGGCCGCGACCTGTCCCGCCTGGACCACAAGCTGGACCTCTACGCGGCGCTGCGCTGCGGCTGACGGTGCAAGGCTCGCGGGCTCATGGCAGATCGACGTACACCTCGGTGGACTTCACCCGCGCGGTGACGCTCACCCCGACGGCGATCCCGAGCTCCTCGACCGACTCCCGCGTCACCACGGACACCACCCGGTGCGGGCCCGACTGGATCTCCACCTGGGCCGCCACGTCGTCGACCCGCACCGCGGTGACGATCCCGGCGAAGGAGTTCCGTACGGACGTGGCCTTGCCGTTGCCCGCCGGCGGCTGAGGCTGCGGCACCCCGGCCCGCTCCTTGGCGAAGGCGGCCAGCGCCACGCCGTCGACGGCGCGCGCCCCGTCGGGCGCGCGGCGGGCGGGCAGCCGCCCGCCGTCGGCCCAGCGGCGGACGGTTTCGGCGCTCACGCCCAGCAGGCCCGCAGCCTGCCCGATCGAGTACAACGGCACGCCCGCACCCTACCTGCGGCCTGCAGCGGTGTTCATCGAGCGCCGGTCTTGGCCTGCACGGCGGCGACGTAGCGGACGGTGAAGAGCATCGGGACGACGAACCCGGCGGCCTGGACGAGCGTGGCGGACATCGAGTGGCCGTGGCCGGCGTGGGCGAGGGCCGCGAGGGCGGCAGCCGTGACGGTGAAGGCCGCGGTCCACACGGCGGTGATGACGACGTTGGTCCGGATGAACGGCCGCAGGCCCCAGACCTCGCGGGGCGTGCTGCGCTTGGCGATGCCCAGGGTGAAGGGCTTGCCCACGAGCAGCGAGACCCCGGCGATGAGGGCCAGCGTGGCCGAGGAGAGGGCCGCCGAGTAGTCGTGCACGCCCGAGTGCGGGTCGGCGAACGCGATGACCGTCAGGGCCGCGAAGAAGACCGCGGAGCCGATCTCGATGATCAGCGCGTCGAAGCCGGCCCCGGCCCGGCGCTGCTGGACGGTCACCGCCACCGCTGCGACGAGACCGGCGAGCGCGGCCCACTGCCACTGGCCGGACGGGAGCACCGCGAAGACGATCCACGGGAGGAAGGTGCGTACGTACGACATCGGAAACCCCCAGCTGATATTCCTGTTCTGACATGTCGAAAGTAGATGTTCTACTACTGACATGTCAAGGATGGAAGGTATGGTGAGGGGCATGAGCCTTCGACACGCCCTTCTCGGACTCCTGTCAGAGCGCCCGGCCAGCGGATACGACCTGCTCAAGCGCTTCGAAACCTCGCTGGCCAACGTCTGGCCCGCCACCCAGAGCCAGATGTACACAGAGCTGTCCAAGCTCGCCGACGCCGGGATGATCGGCGTCTCGGCGGAAGGTCCGCGCGGGCGCAAGGAGTACACCCTCACCGACGAGGGACTGGCCGAACTGCGTCACTGGCTGACCGAGACCAAGCCGCAGCGCAACACCCGCAGCGACATCCTGCTCAGGGTCTTCTTCCTCGGCGTGCTCACGCCCGAGCAGGCGCGGGGCTATCTCACCGAGCTGATGGAGCTGTCCGAGCAGGAGTACGAGGCCCTGCGCCGGCTGGACGAGTCCATCGACTGGGGCGACGACCCCCTCTCGGTCCACGGCAAGATCGCCCTGGAGTACGGCCTGCGCTTCAACGCCATGCGCCGCGAGTGGGCCGAGTGGGCGGCCGCCCAGATCCGGTAGCGATGATTCGCGGCGCAGTGGCTCAGATGCCGCAGTCCGAACGGGCCCGGACGGAGGCGGATGCAACCAGAACTGCAACCACGGGTCCTACTTGCCGGCCTCCGGGCCGTACCACTGGAGGGGCTGCCCGGTCACGGCGGCGATGCACTCGAAGTCGTGGTCGCGGTGCAGGAGGGTGAGACCCTGCAGCTCGGCTGTTGCGGCGACGATGAGATCCACTGCTCCGGCGCTGCGGTGCTTCCCCTGCTTGGTGAGGGCTTCCTGAACCTGCCAGGCCCGGTCGTAGGAGCGGTCGTCGACGGGAACCCAGCCGAAGATCAGCCGTATGTCCTCGATGCCGCGCGCCCGGTCGGCTGCCGACCGGGCGCTGTAGAAGAACTCCAGCTCGGTGATGGGGCAGGTGGCGATGAGACCGGCGGCTGCCGCTTGGTCCCAGCCGTACTGCTCCGCATCCCCGCGCATGAAGCGCGCGAGCGCGCTGGTGTCGATCAGGAACTGCGCCGCGTTCACCGCCGGTAGTTCCTCTTGTTCTCGAACAGCTCCAGGTCGAAAGCGCCCTCGTCGGCCGCGGCCCGGAGCCGGGTGAGCGCCAGGGCGCGGCGTCGGTTCTCCAGAACCTCGCGCAGGGCGGTGTTGACGGTTTCCTTCTTGGTGCTCGTCCCCAGGGCTTTCGCCACGTCGGCGACCAGCTCGTCGTCCAGATCGATGACGGTCCGACTCATGCGCACCTCCTGGATATCAATTGTCGAACCAAGTATATCTCGCAAGGTTCATCATGGCTGTCGGGCCGCCGGGTGCTACCCGGGCATGACGCTGTGGATCCGGGAGAGCAGGACTGGCCGCCCGCTGGGGCCGGACCTTCTCGATGCGTACGGTTCCCCCGGCCGTTTCGGCGACGGGGGCGTGGCCCTCGGCGCGGAGCGCTGCGAGGGTTGCGTCGAGTGAGCTGTGACTGACCAGAACAGTCGGCGCGAGCCGGCGCAGACCGAGCTTGGCCGCGCCATCGCCGCCGGGCCCCTGCCCCAGTAGAACGCAGAAGGCCCCGGCCGGTTTCCCGGTCGGGGCCTTCAAGTGCCCGGTGAGGCACTGGCGGAGGATACGAGATTCGAACTCGTGAGGGGTTGCCCCCAACACGCTTTCCAAGCGTGCGCCCTAGGCCACTAGGCGAATCCTCCGCCGCAAACAATACAAGACGTTGAGGGGTGCTCGCGAACGTGATCGTCCGCAGGGGATCCGGGCGGGGATCCGGTCGGGGTCCGGGGCGGGAGCGGGTCGATTCCGGGGGCTTTCATCGGCTAGGGTGGGGCCCAGCCCCTCACGTGGCGCTATCTCACCCAACTCCCCCAGGGCCGGAAGGCAGCAAGGGTAAGTGGGCTCTGGCGGGTGCGTGGGGGGCGCTTTGCGTTCCGGGACGGTCGGCAGGACCGCCGGCGGGGCGTCTTTGTCGGCGGGCCCGGATAACCTCGTAGACGTGTCGTCCCTTGCGCTGTACCGCCGCTACCGCCCCGAGTCGTTCGCCGAGGTCATCGGGCAGGAGCATGTCACTGTCCCCCTGATGCAGGCCCTGCGGAACAACCGGGTCAATCACGCGTACCTGTTCAGCGGGCCCCGAGGCTGTGGCAAGACCACCAGCGCGCGGATTCTGGCCCGGTGCCTGAACTGTGAGCAGGGTCCCACTCCCGAGCCCTGCGGGGTGTGCCAGTCCTGCCAGGACCTGGCGCGCAACGGGCCGGGGTCGATCGACGTCATCGAGATCGACGCCGCCTCGCACGGTGGTGTGGACGACGCCCGTGACCTGCGGGAGAAGGCCTTCTTCGGGCCCGCCTCCAGCCGCTACAAGATCTACATCATCGACGAGGCCCACATGGTCACCTCGGCGGGCTTCAACGCCCTGCTGAAGGTGGTCGAGGAGCCGCCGGAGCACCTCAAGTTCATTTTTGCCACCACCGAGCCGGAGAAGGTCATCGGGACCATCCGGTCCCGGACGCACCACTATCCGTTCCGGCTCGTGCCGCCCGGCACGCTGCGGGACTACCTCGGCGAGGTCTGCGGGCGCGAGGGGGCCAAGGTCGAGGACGGCGTGCTGCCGCTCGTCGTACGGGCCGGCGCCGGGTCCGTGCGTGACTCGATGTCCGTCATGGACCAGCTGCTCGCCGGCGCCGCCGACGACGGTGTGACGTATGCCATGGCCACCTCCCTGCTCGGGTACACCGACGGATCGCTGCTCGACTCCGTCGTCGACGCCTTCGCCGCCGGGGACGGGGCGGCCGCCTTCGAGGTCGTCGACCGGGTGGTCGAGGGCGGCAACGACCCGCGCCGCTTCGTCGCCGACCTGCTGGAGCGGCTGCGGGACCTGGTGATCCTGGCCGCCGTGCCCGACGCCGGGGAGAAGGGGCTCATCGACGCCCCCGCCGATGTCGTCGAGCGGATGCAGGCCCAGGCGTCCGTGTTCGGGGCCGCCGAGCTGAGCCGCGCCGCCGACCTGGTCAACACCGGGCTCACCGAGATGCGCGGCGCGACCTCGCCGCGGCTCCAGCTCGAGCTGATCTGCGCCCGGGTGCTGCTGCCCGCCGCCTTCGACGACGAACGGTCCTTCCAGGCCAGGCTCGACCGGCTGGAGCGCAGCGGGTTCACCCCCGGCGCCGCCGGGATGCCCGGGATGCCCGGGATGGCCGCCGCCCCGGCCGGCGGGCCCGCCATGGGCTACGTGCCCGGGCCCGAGGCGCATGCCATGGCCCCGGCCGGGCCCGGCGGGGGCGTCGCCGCCGCGCGGGCCGCCGCTGCCGCCGTACGGGCTCCCGAGCCGGAGGCCCCTGCCGCGCCGGCCCCGGCTCCGGTCCAGGCGCCGGCCCCTGCTGCGGTGCAGCCGCCCGCTCCGGCTCCCGCTCCCGTGCAGGCCCCCGCCGCTTCGGCCCCCGCGCCCGGCGCCTGGCCCGGGGCCGCGCAGCCCGGTGGCGGTGCCCCCGGCGCCTGGCCCGGAGCCGCCGCTTCCGCCCCGGCTCCGGCTGCTTCCGCCCCGGCTCCGGCCGCCCCCGCCCCCGCCCCCGCCGCCGGTGCCTGGCCCAGCGCCGCCGCGCCCGGCTCGGGCCAGCCCGCGGCCGCCGCCCCGGCTCCGGCCGCCCCGGCGCCCCCGCCCGCCCCGGCCGCCGCCCCGTCGCCCGGCATGGCCGCCGGCGCCGGGCAGGTCCAGGCGATGTGGCCCGGCGTCCTCGAGGCCGTCAAGAACCGCCGCCGCTTCACCTGGATCCTGCTCAGCCAGAACGCCCAGGTCACCGGCTTCGACGGGACGACCCTGCAGCTCGGCTTCCCCAACGTCGGAGCCCGCGACAACTTCGCGAGCAGCGGCAGCGAGGACGTGCTCAAGGCCGTCCTGGCCGAGCAGTTCCAGGTCAACTGGAAGATCGACGCCGTGGTGGGAGGGGGAGGTGGCCAGCCGGCCCCGTCCTCGTACTCTGCCCCGGCCGCGCCCGCCTACAGCCCGCCGCCTGCGGCCCCGACGCAGCAGGCTCCCGCCGCGCAGCAGCCGTACCAGCCGCAGCAGCAGCCCCAGCAGGGCGGTTCCGCGCCGCAGCCTCCCGTACAGCAGGCGCCCCCGCCGGTCGCGCCCGAGGACGACGTACCGGAGGAGGACGACCCCGACCTCGTCGAGAGCGCCCTGACCGGACACGACCTCATCGTGCGCGAGCTCGGAGCCACCGTCATAGAGGAATACACGAACGAGTAGGGCCGTCTCATTGGGTGGCCGCACGAAAGACATCCCGCCACGCGGGCTAGGCTGCATGGCGTGAAGGTCCTCGTCATCGGCGGCGGCGCCCGCGAACATGCCCTGTGCCGCTCTCTGTCCCTCGACCCCGACGTCAACGCGCTGTACTGCGCTCCCGGCAATGCCGGCATCGCCGAGGTGGCGGAGCTGCGCCCGGTCGACGCCCTCGACGGCGCGGCCGTGGCCCGCCTCGCCACCGAGCTCGGCGCCGGCCTGGTCGTCGTCGGCCCGGAGGCGCCCCTGGTCGCCGGCGTCTCCGACGCCGTCCGCGCCGCCGGCATCCCCGTCTTCGGCCCGTCCGCGGAAGCGGCGCAGCTGGAGGGCTCCAAGGCGTTCGCCAAGGACGTGATGGCCGCGGCCGGCGTCCCGACCGCGCGCAGCTACGTGTGCACCACCCCCGAAGAGGTGGACGCGGCCCTCGACGCCTTCGGCGCCCCGTACGTCGTCAAGGACGACGGCCTCGCCGCCGGCAAGGGCGTCGTGGTCACCGACGACCTGGCCGCCGCCCGCGCGCACGCGCTCGGCTGCGACCGCGTCGTCATCGAGGAGTACCTCGACGGCCCCGAGGTCTCCCTCTTCGCCATCACCGACGGCGTCACCGTGCTGCCGCTCCAGCCCGCGCAGGACTTCAAGCGCGCGCTCGACGGCGACGAGGGCCCCAACACCGGCGGCATGGGCGCGTACTCGCCACTGCCCTGGGCCGACCCGAAGCTGGTCGACGAGGTCATGGAGACCGTCCTCCAGCCGACCGTGGACGAGCTGCGCCGCCGCGGCACTCCGTTCTCCGGGCTGCTGTACGCAGGCCTCGCGATCACCTCGCGCGGCGTCCGCGTCATCGAGTTCAACGCCCGCTTCGGCGACCCCGAGACCCAGGTGGTCCTGGCCCGGCTGCACACCCCGCTCGCGAGCGTGCTGCTGAACGCCGCGAACGGCACGCTGGACGCCGAGCCGCCGCTGCGCTGGCGCGAGGACGCGGCCGTCACTGTGGTCATCGCCTCCCACAACTACCCGGAGACCCCGCGTACCGGGGACCCGATCGAGGGCCTGGCCGAGGTGGCCGCCGAGGACGGTCCCGACGCGTACGTCCTGCACGCCGGGACCCGGCGCGAGGGCGAAGCCGTCGTCAGCGCGGGCGGCCGCGTGCTGTCGGTGACGGCGACCGGTTCCGATCTGGCACAGGCCCGCGAGAAGGCGTATAAGGCCGTCGCGCGGATCCGGCTGGACGGCTCCCAGCACCGTACGGACATTGCCGCCAAGGCGGCCGAAGGCCGCTGAGCAGCGGGGCAGTCGCGACGCGGGCCCGGTGCGCACCTCGGTGCGCCCGGGCCCGCGCGCGTGTTCGCGTGCGAGTGCATCCGGCCGCGTTCGAACGCACCCACCTTTACCCAAAGCCATTCCATCGGGTGATGGTCACCCGGTCCGGCTGACTGTCGAACGGTCCCCAACTAGGGTGCAGCGCAAGCATTCCGGCACTTGGCCCACCGGCATTGCGATGTCAGTGGCGGGTGTCACAGTGGGGGAGTGAGCGAAACCGCCGCAGGGCAGAGGGGGTGAGGTCCGGCCGTGTCCGGAACCGGTTCGATCGAGGAAGTGGGCGCGCCGTCCGCGCGCTCCCGGGCCCTGGCCGTGCTGCGCGTGCGCAGCCGGGCCATGGCCGTCGGGGTACTGCCCGCCGCCCTCGCGGTGGTGCTGCTGAGCGCCCGGACGACGGGCCGGCTGGCCGGGGATCCCTGGCCCCTGGTGACTCTCGTCGTGTGCGTGGTCGCGGTGCTGGTGCTGCTCGTCGGCGGGGTGTTCGCCGCCGTGGTGCTGCGGGCGAGCCCGGCCGTGACGCCGACGGTGCCGCTGCCGGAGACCGCCGCGCCCGACCTCTACCGGCTGGTGCGGGATCTGGCCGACCGGATGGAGGTGCCCGCGCCCTCCGCGATAGCCCTGACGCCGGACTGCGACAGCTGGCTGGAGGACCGCGCGCATGCGGCGCACCGCCGCGGCGGCATATCCGGCGGCCGTGAGTCGGAGCCGGGTGCGGCTCCCGTGCTGGTGATCGGCTCGCCGTTCCTGTGGTGGATGCGGGTTGCCGAGCTGCGCGCGGTCCTGGCGCCGGTCGTCGCCGGTACGGGCCCTTCCGCGCATCCGGACATAGCCGACGCCCGTGGGTTCATCCGCGGACTCGATGCCGCCGTGGACGTGGGCAGCCGGCCCGGCCTCGGCTGGATCGGCAGGCCGGCCCGGCTGCTGCTGCGGCTGTGCCAGGCGGATGCCGCCGAGATGGAGCGCGGGGTGGCCGCCGCAGCCTCGGACCGTGCACAGGGTGTGGATTACGGGCTGCGCATCGTCGCCCAGGAGCAGGTCGGCCTCGCCTACGCGGGCTGGGACCGGCTGCTGACCCGGGTCGCGCTGCCCGCATGGCGGATGGGCCGCTGGCCGGCGCACCTCGACGCAGGGGTCGTCTCCGCGCTGACCGAGCTGTCCCGGCGGGACCGGCTGGCCGAGGGGTTCACCTCGAGGCTGGGCGAGCGGCCCGCGTGCGATCTGCTGGAGCGGCCGGGGGTGGTCGACGAGGCGACTTCGCTGCTGGCCGCGCGGCTCTTCCACGGCGGTCCGGCCGAGGCCGGTCCGGACTGGTCGCCGGTGGACTGGGCGGCGTATCCGGAGGAGGTCGTGGACCGCAAATGGCGCGCCGAGGCCACCCGGCTGCATACGGCGCTGGACGCCCTCTCCGTACCCGCCGGGCCGGGGCCGACGCTGGACCGGGTGCTGGGCTATCTCGCGAACGGGGCCAGCGAAGGCGCCGCCGGGGAGGCGCTGGCCGGGCTCCTCAGCGGTGACCTGGCCGGGGAGGAACGTTCCGCGGGCGCCGGTGCGGGTGCCGGGGTGGCGCGCGGGGCGGATGCCGTGCCGCTGTTCCCGCTCCAGCCGCCCCGCAGCGGGCGGGACCTGCTCGCCGACCACGTGACGGCGATGGTGTGCGCGGCGGCCGTGGACTCCGCCGATGCCGCGCCCGGCCTGGACTGGCTGGACGGCCCCGTCCTCCTGGTCGGCGGCGAACGCCGCGCGGACCTGGCCCCCCGGGTGCTGACCCTGGTGGAGGACGGCGACGCGGAACCCCTGCGCGACTGGCTCGCCGCCCTCGGCGTCCGCCCGGAAAAGCCGGTCCGCCTGGTGTGACCCCGCCCGCGCCACCCACCCCCTCGCCCGCGGCCGCGGGGTGGCGTTCGCCCGGCCCGGGACCGGGCTCCCGGTACTACGTGGCTCCGGATGTGGCGAACGGTGACGGAATGAGTGCGTTATGTGATGTGCTGGGACCGGTCGCGGTTCGATGTTCTGAAACCGCGCCGCATCGGCGTGAAGCAGAGACCGTTCGGGGGAGCGAGGGAGGGGAGCGGGTATGGGTGCGGACCAGATCCGGCGATGGGAATCAGGGGCGCTCGCGCACGCGGTGACCGATCCCTTCGGCCAGGGGCCGCTGCCGTGGTTCCGGGGCAGCGAGCTGTACTTCGACGACACCGGGCAGGTCGTGCCCTGGTACGTGGACCCGGCCCTGGCTCCCGGCCAGAACCCCCGCGCCCGCAGCAACGGCGGCCCGCGGACCGCCGACGACGTGCACCGGCAGATCAAGGGGTTCGCCTCCACCGGGGCCGTCGCGCCCGGCGAGGCCATCGACTTCCACATCACCGTGGACCCGCCCCAGCAGTTCTCCGTCGACGTCTACCGCATCGGCCACTACGGCGGCGACGGCGCCTCCAAGATCACCACCAGCCCCCGGCTCTCGGGCATCGTCCAGCCGGCCCCGCTCACCGCCGACCGGACCGTCTCCTGCCACCACTGGTGGCTCTCCTGGCGGCTCCAGGTCCCCTCCTACTGGAGCGTCGGCGCGTACGTCGCCGTGCTCACCACCGCCGACGGGTACCGGTCCCACATCCCCTTCACCGTCCGCGACGACCACCCCGCCGATCTGCTCCTGCTGCTGCCCGACATCACCTGGCAGGCCTACAACCTCTACCCCGAGGACGGGCGGACCGGCGCGAGCCTCTACCACGCCTGGGACGACGAGGGCCGGCTGCTCGGCGAGCGGGACGCGGCCGTCACCGTCTCCTTCGACCGGCCCTACGCCGGCGCCGGCCTGCCCCTGCACGTGGGTCACGCCTACGACTTCATCCGCTGGGCCGAGCGCTACGGCTACGACGTCGCCTACGCCGACACCCGCGATCTGCACGCCGGCCGTGTCGACCCCGCCCGCTACCGCGGCCTGGTCTTCCCCGGCCACGACGAGTACTGGTCGGGCCCCATGCGCCGTACCGTCGAGCGCGCCCGCGACCACGGCACCTCGCTCGTCTTCCTCTCCGCCAACACCATGTACTGGCAGGTCGAGCTGGGCCCCTCCCCCTCCGGGGTCGAGGACCGGCTGCTCACCTGCCGAAAACGCCGCGGCCCCGGCCGCCCCGGCCTCTGGCGCGAGATCGACCGCCCTGAGCAGCAGCTGCTCGGCATCCAGTACGCAGGGCGGGTCCCCGAGCCCGCGCCCCTGATCGTGCGCAATGCCACGCACTGGCTCTGGGACTCCACCGGCGCCGCCGAGAACGACGAGCTCCCCGGCCTCGTCGCCGGCGAGGCCGACCGGTACTTCCCTCGCACCCAGCTCCCCGAGCACCAGGACCGGATCCTGCTCGCGCACTCCCCGTACCTCGACAGCGAGGGCGCGAAGCGCCACCAGGAGACCTCCCTGTACCGGGCCCCGAGCGGCGCGCTGGTCTTCGCGTCCGGCACGTTCGCCTGGTCTCCGGCCCTCGACCGCCCCGGCCATGTCGACGAACGGATCCAGCGGGCCACCGCCAACCTCCTCGACCGGATCTGCAAGCGGGACTGACCGACCCGGACCCGTTGTCCCTGTTCGCGGACAGGTACGGGAGAATGGGGCTGCGCTCGTACAGAACCACAGGGAGACCCCGTGTCCGGATTCGTCGAAAAGCCCGAGCCGGTTCAGGTGCCCGGCCTCGTCCACCTCCACACCGGCAAGGTGCGCGACCTCTACCGCGACGGCGACGGCAACCTCGTCATGGTCGCCAGCGACCGGATGTCCGCGTACGACTGGGTGCTTCCCACCGAGATCCCGGACAAGGGCCGCGTCCTGACCCAGCTCTCCCTCTGGTGGTTCGACCAGCTCGCGGACCTCGTCCCGAACCACGTGATCGGCACCGAGCTGCCCGAAGGCGCCCCCGCCGACTGGGCCGGCCGCACCCTGATCTGCAAGAACCTGCGGATGGTCCCGGTCGAGTGCGTGGCCCGCGGCTACCTCACCGGCTCCGGCCTCGCCGAGTACGAGCAGACCCGTACGGTCTGCGGACTCGCCCTCCCCGAGGGGCTCGTGGACGGCTCCGAGCTGCCCGCCCCGATCTTCACCCCGGCCGCCAAGGCCGAGGTCGGCGAGCACGACGAGAACGTCTCGTACGAGGAGGTCGCGCGCACCACCGGCGCCGAGACGGCGGCGCTGCTGCGCCAGACCACCCTCGCCGTGTACGGCCGGGCCCGGGACATCGCCCGCGAGCGCGGGATCATCCTGGCCGACACCAAGTTCGAGTTCGGCTTCGACGCGGACGGCACCCTCGTCGCCGGCGACGAGGTGCTGACCCCGGACTCCTCCCGCTTCTGGCCGGCCGACCAGTGGGAGCCGGGCCGCACGCAGGCTTCCTTCGACAAGCAGTTCGTCCGCAACTGGCTGTCCTCCCCGGCGTCCGGCTGGGACCGGAAGGGCGAACTCCCGCCGCCGGCCCTCCCGCAGGAGGTCGTCGAACAGACCAGCGCCAAGTACATCGAGGCGTACGAGCGGCTCACCGGGCTCACCTGGGCCTGAGGCCGGCGGTTCCAGGCCCGGGACGCCGGGCCTGGACGCCGGGCCTGGGCCTGTGCTTGGGCCCGGAACACGAAGAAGCCCCCGGCCAGATGGCCGGGGGCTTCTTCGATGGAGCGGACAACGCGACTCGAACGCGCGACATCCACCTTGGCAAGGTGGTGCTCTACCAACTGAGCTATGTCCGCAGGTGCGCCGTAACGCGAGAACTACTATACCCAACCTCGCTCGCGTGCGAGACGCACTGCCGTGTGCCGGTTCTCCGCGCCGAGCTTCGTGGCCGCCGACGACAGGTAGTTCCGCACGGTCCCCTGCGACAGCGAGGCCCGCTCCGCGATCTCCGCGACCGGCGCCCCGTCCCCCGCGAGTTCCAGCACCTCGGCCTCGCGTGCGGTCAGCGGGGAGTCCCCCGCGCTGATCGCGTCGGCCGCCAACTCCGGGTCCACATAACGCCCTCCGGCGTGCACGGTCCGGATCAGCTCGGCCAGCCGCTGCGCCGACACGGTCTTCGGCGCGAAGGCCCGCACCCCTGCCGCGAGGGCCCGCTTCAGGTGCCCGGGCCGCCCGTGGCTCGTCACGATCATGGTCTTGCAGTCGGGGAGTTCGGCCCGCAGAGATGTGGCCACGCTCACACCGTCCGCCCCCGGCATCTGCAGGTCGAGCACCGCCACGTCCGGCCGGTGGGCGCGCGCCATCGCGAGGGCCTCCGGCCCCGAGGCCGCCTCCGCGACGACCAGCAGATCGTCCTCCAGGGCCAGCAGCGCGGCGAGCGCGCCGCGGATCAGGTGCTCGTCGTCGGCCAGCAGCACGCGTACGGGGCTCATGCCCGCACCTCCAGTCCTCGCAGTTGTCCGCCCGGTATCCGCGCCCGCAGCCGGAACCGGCCTCCGTCGACCGGGCCCGCCTCCAAGGTGCCGTCCAGCACCGCGAGCCGCTCCCGCAGCCCCGCGAGCCCGGAGCCCGGCGGTCCGGCCGGCGCCTCGGGGGCGCCGTCGTTCTCCACCACCAGCGTCAGGGCGCCCTCGTCGGGCGCCGTCAGCCGGATCACACAGCTGCGGGCGTCCCCGTGCCGCAGGACGTTCGTGGTGGCCTCCCGGACCACCCAGCCCAGCGCCGACTGCACCTCGGGGCGCAACGCACGGCCGGACTCGATCTCGACGCGGCAGTCCATCCCGGCCGCGCTGAGCACCCCGCGGGCACCCTCCAGCTCCGCCGTCAGATCCGCCTCGCGGTAGCCGCGTACGACGTCCCGTACCTCGCGCTGCGACTCCCGGGCGATCCGCTGGACCTCGATCATCTGGTCCACGGCCTCCGGGCGTTCGCGGCGGGCCAGCTGGACCGCCAGCTCGCTCTTGAGCGCGATCACCGCCAGATTGCGGCCCATCACATCGTGCAGGTCCCGCCCGAAGCGCAGCCGCTCCTCGGCGACGGCGAGCTGCGCCTGGAGCTCCCGGGCCCGCTCGAGCTCGTGGACGGTGTTCAGCAGCCACCCCGAGAACCCGTAGGCCAGGCTCATGAACAGGCCGCTCAGCAGGACTCCGACCGCGTAGCCGGCGACCTCGCCCGGGGGCAGGCCGAGGGCGACCATCACGACGGCCGTGCCGGCCGTCGCGGCCGGGGCGACGCACCACATGCGCCGGACCCTCTTCAGGCACAGCACCAACGATCCCGTGGCGAAGCAGCTCATGCCGATCACCAGGGACGGGGCCGCCGATGCGTCGATGTGCCCGGTCTTGCGCAGGACGAGGGCGGCGAGGCACGCGGCGGCCGTCAGGACCGCCGTGGCCACCGCGAGCCGCACCGGCCGCGCCCGGCGCCCGACCAGCCAGTCCAGTGCCCTGGAGGAGAGGAACGCGACCAGCACGGAGTGCGCGCACAGTGCCGGGAAGAACGCGGCGGCCACGGGACGCGAGGACGTCCGCATCGCCGCCGAGCCGACCAGGGGCAATCCGAACGACATGATCTCGATCAGTACGAAGAAGTGGAACGAGCAGCGTGTGTACAGCTCGACCTTCCCCGCACTGCTGCGGTTCTTCCACCATCCGGTCAGCTTCGACACAGTCCCAGTCCCCCGATCACGCTCCGGCGGTCGCCGGCCGTGCACGACTCCAGCCTCGCGGCGGCCCGCGGGCGGCATCAGTGCGCGCCGTCATCTCCCCCGATGACATTTGTCAGCACAAGCCGATTGCACGCAAGGCATACGACAAAGGCCCTGATCAATGATCAGGGCCTTTGTACGCTGAGCGGACGACGCGACTCGAACGCGCGACATCCACCTTGGCAAGGTGGTGCTCTACCAACTGAGCTACGTCCGCATGCTTGCGGCAACACGAATGTCGCTGCGATGCGTGCATCACTCTACCTGATCCACAACCGTGGTCGGTAAAGCGTGCAGAGCGGGTGACAGGGATCGCACACTGCGCCTTCCTCCTGGAAGGAGGATGTTCTGCTACTGAACTACACCCGCACGACCTTCGGGGCTTTGACCTTGCGGTCTGGCCCCTCGGCGTGATCCACACACTAGCGGACCGGAGGGGGTGGATGGCAAATCGGCCCCCTCCGGGCCTCGTTAGCGGGCCCCGCTGGGCCCCGCCGGCCTCAGTGGGCCTCGTTGTACGCCGCGTAGACCCGCTTCGGGATGCGGCCGCGCGGCGGCACGTCGAGGTCGTTGGACCGGGCCCAGGCGCGTACGACCGCCGGATCCGGGGCCAGTGAGGTGTGCTTGTACGCCTTCCCGGAGCGGGCCTGGCGGCGGCCGGCGGCCACGAAGGGCTCGAGGCTCTTCCGCAGTTTCTTTGCGTTGGCCAGATTGAGGTCGATCTCGTACGACTTACCGTCCAGGCCGAACGTGACCGTTTCCGCCGCTTCTCCGCCGTCGATGTCGTCGGAGATCGTGACTACTACGCGCTGCGCCACGGATATCGGTCCCTTCGCGCGACACCACCTACGCGTTGGACGTGCGGTGATGTCGCCTGTGTGGATGTTTCGGAGCAATGCAACTTTCCGCCCCGGGTCGAGAGGCGAAAAAAGTCACCGACCCGGTGGAATCCTTTGTACCGCGATTCCCATTGCATTGCGAAGCCCAGTTAATTGTCTCCGCGTGTCCTGCCGCAATCCCGGGCACGTGGTTTTCCGGTGGATTTTGCGAAGCGTTGGTGAAGCCGAAACGGGCGGACGATCACGGCCGAAGGATATCTACCCGCGTAGAAATTTCGGACGGGTACGCTGAGGGAACCGCCTTCGCACCAACCACCCATCGGGAGTGCCAGTGGCACGCGTCGTAGTCGACGTCATGCTCAAGCCGGAGATCCTCGACCCTCAGGGCCAGGCGGTGCAGCGTGCACTGCCGCGCCTTGGCTTCGAGGGGATCGCCGACGTCCGCCAGGGGAAGCGCTTCGAGCTCGAGGTGGAGGGACCGGTCGACCAGGCCGCCCTCGACCACATCCACAAGATGGCCGAAACGTTCCTCGCCAACACCGTCATCGAAGACTTCACCGTGAAGGTCGAGGCCTGACGGTGACCACTCGCATCGGAGTCGTCACGTTCCCCGGAACGCTCGACGACCGTGACTCGCTGCGCGCCGTCCGCCTCGCCGGGGCCGAGCCCGTCTCGCTGTGGCACCGCGACAAGGACCTGCACCAGGTCGACGCGGTCGTCCTCGCGGGCGGCTTCTCCTACGGGGACTACCTGCGCGCCGGAGCCATCTCCCGGTTCTCGCCGGTGATGGAGACCATCATCGCGCAGGCCAAGGGCGGCATGCCCGTCCTGGGCATCTGCAACGGCTTCCAGATCCTCACCGAGGCCCACCTGCTGCCGGGGGCGATGCTCCGGAACAACCACCTGCACTTCATCTGCCGCGACCAGAAGCTGCGGGTGGAGAACGCGGAGACCGCGTGGACCGGCGACTACACCGCCGGCCAGGAGATCTCCGTACCGCTCAAGAACATGGACGGCCGGTACGTCGCCGACGAGCGTGTGCTCGACGAGCTCGAGGCCGAAGGCCGCGTGGCCTTCCGCTACGTCGACATGAACCCGAACGGGTCGCTCCGCGACATCGCCGGCATCACCAACGCCGCGGGCAACGTCGTCGGCCTCATGCCGCACCCCGAGCACGCGGTGGAGCCGCTGATCGGGACGGGCCGCACCGACGGCCTCCCGTTCTTCACGTCGGTCCTGAAGAAGCTGGTCTCCGCATGAGCCTCGACACGGTCAAGAACGCCACCGAAACCCCGGACGCCTCCCAGCCCTGGAAGGAACTCGGCCTCAAGGAGGACGAGTACGCGCGCATCCGGGAGATCCTCGGCCGCCGCCCCACGGGCGCCGAGCTCGCCATGTACTCCGTCATGTGGTCCGAGCACTGCTCGTACAAGAGCAGCAAGGTCCACCTGAAGCAGTTCGGCGAGAAGGTCCCCCAGAACGACGCCATGCTCGTCGGCATCGGCGAGAACGCCGGCGTCGTCGACGTCGGCCAGGGCTACGCGGTCACCTTCAAGGTCGAGTCGCACAACCACCCGTCGTACATCGAGCCCTACCAGGGCGCGGCCACCGGCATCGGCGGCATCGTCCGCGACATCCTCGCCATGGGCGCCCGCCCGGTCGCGGTCGTCGACCCGCTGCGCTTCGGTGCGGCCGACCACCCCGACACCAAGCGCGTCCTGCCGGGCGTGGTCGCGGGCATCGGCGGCTACGGCAACTGCCTCGGCCTGCCGAACATCGGCGGCGAGGTCGTCTTCGACGCCTGCTACCAGGGCAACCCGCTGGTCAACGCCGGCTGCATCGGCGTGATGAAGCACGAGGACATCCACCTCGCCAAGGCCTCCGGCCCCGGCAACAAGGTCATCCTCTACGGCGCCCGCACGGGCGGCGACGGCATCGGCGGCGTCTCGGTCCTCGCGTCCGAGACCTTCGACGACACGAAGCCGACCAAGCGCCCCGCCGTCCAGGTCGGCGACCCCTTCCAGGAGAAGCTCCTCATCGAGTGCACCCTGGAGATCTTCAAGGAGAAGCTGGTCGCGGGCATCCAGGACCTCGGCGGCGCCGGGCTCTCCTGCGCCACGTCCGAGCTGGCCTCCGCCGGCAGCGGCGGCATGCGCGTCGAGCTCGACACCGTCCCGCTGCGCGACGCGACGCTCTCGCCCGAGGAAATCCTCATGAGCGAGTCGCAGGAACGCATGTGCGCGATCGTCGAGCCGCAGTACGTCGACCGCTTCATGGAGATCTGCGAGAAGTGGGACGTCATCGCCACCGTCATCGGTGAGGTGACCGACGGTGAGCGCCTGGAGATCTTCTGGCACGGCGAGCAGATCGTGGACGTGCCCCCGGGCACCGTCGCGCACGAGGGCCCGGTGTACAACCGGCCCTACGCCCGCCCCGAGTGGCAGGACGCCCTCCAGGCCGACGACGCGGGCAAGCTGCCCCGCCCGCAGACCTCGGAAGAGCTCCGCGCGCAGGTCCTGGCGCTGGTCTCGTCCCCGAACCAGGCCTCGAAGTCGTGGGTCACCGACCAGTACGACCGCTTCGTGCAGGGCAACACGGTGCTCTCGCAGCCCGAGGACGCCGGCATGGTCCGCATCGACGAGGAGTCCAACCTCGGCGTGGCCATGGCGACCGACGGCAACGGCCGCTTCGCGAAGCTCGACCCGTACACGGGCGCGCAGCTCGCGCTGGCGGAGGCGTACCGCAACGTCGCCGCGACCGGTGCCAAGCCGCTCGCCATCTCCGACTGCCTGAACTTCGGCTCCCCCGAGGACCCGGGCGTCATGTGGCAGTTCGCCGAGGCCACCCGCGGTCTCGCGGACGGCTGCCTGGAGCTGGGCACCCCGGTGACCGGCGGCAACGTCTCGCTGTACAACCAGACCGGTGACGTCGCGATCCACCCGACCCCGGTCGTGGCGGTCCTCGGCGTGATCGACGACGTCAACCGCCGTACGCCGATGGCGTTCGCGGAGGCCGGCCAGCTGCTGTACCTGCTGGGCGACACGGCCGAGGAGTTCGGCGGCTCGGCCTGGTCCCAGGTCGTCCACGACCACCTCGGCGGCATGCCGCCCAAGGTGGACCTGGGCCGCGAGAAGCTGCTCGGCGAGATCCTGATCTCGGCGTCCCGCGACGGCATGGTCGACGCGGCGCACGACCTGTCCGACGGCGGCGTGATCCAGGCGCTCACCGAGTCCTGCCTGCGCGGCGGCAACGGTGCGCGGGTCGTGGTGCCGGAGGGTCTGGACGCGTTCACCTTCCTGTTCTCCGAGTCCGCGGGCCGGGCCATCGTGGCCGTCCCGCGCAGCGAGGAGCTCCGCTTCACCGACATGTGCGGTGCGCGGGGCCTGCCCGCCACCCGCATCGGCGTGGTGGACGGCGAGGAGATCGAGATCCAGGGCGAGTTCACGATCCCGCTCGCGGAACTGCGTACCGCCCACGAGGCGACGATCCCGGCCCTGCTGGCCTGATCTCGCCCGCACCGCCCGGCGGTTGTAGTGATTCCGTGCCCTCGCAGGCCTTCTGACCTGCGAGGGCACTTCCGCATACTGGCGCCGTGAACGACATGGTCAAGAACCTGCCCGACGCGGCCCTGCCCCAAGGTGGCGCCCGGCCCTGGACGGTCGACGCGGCCCGGCGCTGGCGTGACGCACGCGTCCCCCTGGTCTTCGCACCCACCGTCGTGTGCTGGCTCCTGGTGCCGCTGGTCTTCTACGGGTTCTCCCTGGTCGGCTCCGACGATCCGGAGACCGCTGCGTCGTCCGGCACCGACTGGGTCGGCTACCACTCCGCGATCCTGTTCCTCGCGCTCCCCGCCTGGTACCGCTACCTGCCGGCCGCCACCGCCGTGTCCGCTCCCGTGATCGCCCTGGACATGGCAGTCCGGTTGTACGGACCGCCCCCCGTCACCGGCGCCGGCCGGGCCGGATGCTGGCTGGTCATCGCCGTCTGCGCCTGGACGTTCACCGGGGCCGTGCTGCGCCTGCGCTCCCGGCGCCGGCAGCGCGCCCTGTTCCTCGAAGCGGCCGGGGACGCCCGCAGCCCGATCCCGGCGCACCTCCCGGACGGCCACCGCCACCGGGGCCGGTGGCCGATCCTCTTCGGCGGGCTGCTCACCTGCACCGGCGTCGCCTCCCTGGCCTGGGCCCTCGTGGCGGACCTCGGGGCGAGCGCAGCGGCCCCGTACGACGCCGTCAACCAGCAGATGCTGTCCCTGCTGCTGCTCATCCCCGGGCCCCCGCTGCTCGGGCGCGGCCTCACCGCACGGCGCGCCAGCCGGCGGCTGCACGACGGACCGCAGCCGGTGCTGCGCGTCGGTGTCCGCCGTCGGGCCTCCGGGTACACCTGGCTGGTCGCGGACGCCCGGACGACCACGGCCCCGCCCCTGATCGGCTTCCGCAACCGGTTCGAGGACACCCACCGCGTCCGGTTCCGGGGCGGCCGGATCCTGCTGGGTGGGCCGGAGAGCCGGCTGCGCGCCGAGCACCACGGCATCGACGACACCCGTGAGCCCTACGAGGCGATCCTGTACGGCGTGCCCTGCGAGGGAGCCGAGGTGCTGCTCGAGTACGGCGTCCACGCCGAACTGTCCGGCAGCAGCACGATCGCCTCAGAGCTCACCGCCGCCGCGCTGCTGCCGGTCCGCCTCCACCGTCTGAAGCCGTGGAAGCCGGCTGCGGCGGCGGCGACCGATCGGGCAGACTCCCCCCATGGCACCCAAGATCCGTAAGTACGACGCCGCCAGGGTCCGTACGGCAGTCACCGCGCAGTTCGGGCATGTGGCCGACGCCGTACGGGGGTTGGACGACGAGCAGCTCGCGCGGCCCAGCGGCCTCGGCGACTGGACCGTCGCCGATCTCGCCGCGCACATCGCGTGGATCGCGGACTCGCTCGCGAGCGGACTGGCCCGGCCCCCGGCCGCCGTACCGGAACTGACGGCCGTCGAATGGCCCTCCGTCACCGCTTCCCTCGCCGGGAAGATCGCCGAGGCGGCCAAGGAGACCCTCGAGGGCGCCTCGCTGCCCGAGCTGTACGAGCGGGCCGGCGCCCGCATGGCCGAGGCGCTGGCCGCGAACCCCGGCAGCCGGGTGCTCGACCTGTGGGTCGGGGACATGACCCTGGCCGACTTCCTCGTCACCCGGACCGTGGAACTGGTCGTCCACACCGACGACCTGGCCCGGGCCGCCGGGGTGGACATCCCGATCGAGCGGCAGGCCCTGGCCGCCTGCACCCGGCTGCTCGCCGACGCCCTCGCGCTCAGGGCCCCGGGCGCCTCGGTGGAGGTACGGATCCCGCCGTTCGCGGTGGTCCAGTGCATCGAAGGGCCCCGCCACACCCGCGGCACCCCGCCGAACGTGGTCGAGACGGACCCGCTGACCTGGATCCGGCTGGCCACCGGGCGTACGGACTGGGCCGCGGCGGTCGAGGGCGCGCAGGTCAGGGCCAGCGGAGAGCGGGCCGACCTGGCGGCGCTGCTGCCGGTGATGCGGTGAGGGTGGAACCGCCCGCCGGACCCGCCCGTCCCAGGACCATGGGTACCCATCGGAACGTCCCCACCGGCCTGGCCGTCGCATCGGCCCTCGCGCTCGTCCTCACCGCCTGCAGCCAGGGCGGGGAGGGCGGGACCCGCGTGCTTCCGGACCCCAAGGGTTCCTGGGCCGTCGAGTCCCTGACCACCGGCGGCCGCACCCTGCACGCGCCCGACAGCGCCCGCCTGGACCTCGCGGAGAAGGAGGCCACGGGCAACTACGGCTGCAACGGCTTCAAGGCGGCGGTCGCCTTCGCCGGCACCTCCGCGGTGACGGTCACCCCCGGCCCCACGACCCTCACGTCCTGCGCGAACAGCGAGTTCGAGAAGGAGTTCGCCAAACTCTTCAAGGGCCGGCTGAGCATCGACCGGGGGCCCGACCGGCTCACGCTGAAGACCGCTGACGGGAGCACGATCGCGATGAGCACGAAGCCCCCGGTCCCGGATGCCCCCCTCACGGCCACCGAGTGGACCGTCGAGTCCCTGATCAGCGGCGACAGCGTGTCCCCGCTGCCCGCCGAGGCCGCGGGCAAGGCACGGTTCCTGCTGACCGCCGACCTCGCCGCGAGCGGCAGCCTCGGCTGCAACCGGTTCAGCGCCCAGGCCACCGGCGACGGCGCCCAGCTCACCTTTGGGCCGCTGACCACGACCCGGATGGCCTGCGAGGGCCCGGTCGGCGAGGTCGAGCGGACGCTGACCGAGCTCTTCGCCGCCTCCCCGCTCACCTGGAACATCGAGGGCCGGACCCTCACCCTCACCGCGCCCGACGGCAAGGGCCTGACCGCGACGGCTGCCTCGGCCGCGGAATGAGCGGAATGAGCGGAACGAGCGGAACGACCCGCCGCACCCGCCGCCCGGGACGTCAGGCCGGGTAGGGCAGCAGACCTGCGTCCGTCTTCTCCCAGGCCGCGCGCAGCTCCGCGAGCCGGGCCGGCTCCAGGGCCGCCTTGTCGGCCTGTTCGCGGATGTCCCCGGCCAGGTTGAACAGCTGGTCCTTGCCCGTCTTGCCGCGGTAGTACTTCCAGTCCCCCCGCCGCAGGGCCCGCTCGCCGCGCACCCGCCAGAACAGGTTCCGCTCGGCGATCCTCTCGCCGCGCAGCAGGTACCCGGCCAGGCTGGCCCCGTCCGGCAGGTAGGCCGGGTGCGGCCGGGTACCGGCCAGTTCCAGCAGGGTCGCCGTCCAGTCGGGGGTGAAGACCGGGACCCGGCTGACCTGGCCGCCGTCGATCCGGGCCGGCCAGCGCACGATGTTCGGCACCCGGATCCCGCCCTCCTGGAGGGAGGCCTTGTTGCCGGAGAGCGGCCAGTTGTACGAGAACCGCTCGCCGCCGTTGTCGCTGGAGAAGACGATCAGGGTGTCGTTCGCCTGCCCCGAGCGCTCGAGCGCCCTCAGCACCTCGCCGACCGAGCGGTCCAGGTCCTCGACCATCTGCCGGTACTTCTCGACGGAGCCGCCGTCCTGGTGCCACAGCGCCCGGGCGTCGCCCGCCTTGATCCGGCGCTCGACCTCGGCGCTCGCCTCGGTGTCCCCGTCGGCGATCCACGGCCAGTGCGGGGTGGTGAAGTTGAGGTTGAGCAGCCACGGCCTGCCGCCGTGGTCGCGGGAGACGTACTCGGCGGCCCGCTCGGTGATGATCCGCGTGTAGTAGCGCAGGTCCTTGTAGGTGGCGTCGCCTTCGTAGAGGTCGTACTCGCCGCCGAGGCCCAGCTTGGAGTAGTACTCCAGGGCCCCGCCGAAGTTGCCGAAGAACTCGTCCCAGCCCGACTTGGTCGGACTGTGGTCGGGCAGGTAGCCGCAGTGCCATTTGCCGATCAGCGCGGTCGCGTAACCCGCGTCGCGCAGCAGCGAGGCCAGCGTCGGGTGGGTGGGCTCCAGGCCGACGCTCTTGTCGGCGATGGGCTCGGCGAGCCCGCCCTCCACACGGCCCGGGTAGCGGCCCGTGTACAGGCTGAACCGCGTCGGTGAGCAGGTGGCGGAGCCGGAATAGGCATCGGTGAAGCGGACGCCCTGGCGGGCCAGCCGGTCCAGGTTCGGGGTCTTGATGTGCGGGGAGCCGTACGAGGACAGGTCGGCCCAGCCGAGGTCGTCGCCCAGGATGAACAGGATGTTGGGCCGCCGGGAATGCCGGCCGCGGGCGGCGCGGAACTCCCGCTCCTGCGGCCCGGCGGCCGCCTGAGCCGCCTGGGCCGGGGCGGCGCCCAGCCCCACGGCCGCAGCGGCCGCGGTCACGCCGACGGCGCTGCCGAAGGCACGCCGGGACAGGTTGTTGTCGTACGAAGACACAAGTACTCCAGGGCAGGCTCGGCCACCCGGCCAGGCGGGCGCGCAGGACGGCGCGCGGCACGGCGGGGCAGGGGCGGCCGGAGCGGAAAAAAGAAAAGGAAAAGGAGAGTTGCGGCTACGCGGAACAGCGACAGATGGCGCTCGCGACACGGACCAGGTCTACGTGGCGGCGCTCGACGAGGGTGACGGAACGGTCACCGAGAGGCTGCATGGGCCGAGAGCCTGTACGAATGCCCTCGTAGATGTCAACAAGGTGATCCGAATGCCGAGACGGAGCCGTCCGGTCACCCTCTGTGCTGTGACATTTCCCGGGCGTCCCCAATTCGGACCAGTGGTCGATCTCGCCTACACTCGGAAGCGTGCCTCGTGGTGATGGACGACTCAACCACGACCTGCTCCCCGGCGAAAAGGGCCCCCAGGACGCTTGCGGCGTCTTCGGTGTCTGGGCTCCGGGTGAAGAGGTCGCCAAGCTCACCTACTTCGGACTGTATGCGCTACAGCACCGTGGACAAGAGTCCGCGGGAATCGCTGTGAGCAACGGTTCCCAGATCCTCGTCTTCAAGGACATGGGCCTAGTCTCCCAGGTCTTCGACGAAACCTCTCTCGGCTCGCTCCAGGGTCATATCGCGGTCGGTCACGCCCGCTACTCGACCACCGGAGCCTCCGTCTGGGAGAACGCTCAGCCCACTTTCCGTGCGACCGCCCACGGCTCCATTGCCCTGGGTCACAACGGCAACCTGGTGAACACCGCCGAGCTTGCCGAGATGGTCGCCGACCTCCCCCGTCAGGACGGCCGTGCCACCCAGGTGGCGGCCACCAATGACACCGACCTGGTCACCGCCCTGCTGGCCGGCCAGACGGACGACGACGGCAAGCCCCTGACGATCGAGGAGTCGGCCACCAAGGTCCTCCCGAAGGTCAAGGGTGCGTTCTCGCTCGTGTTCATGGACGAGGGAACCCTCTACACCGCCCGTGACCCGCAGGGCATCCGCCCGCTGGTCCTCGGCCGCCTGGAGCGCGGCTGGGTGGTCGCGAGTGAGACCGCCGCCCTCGACATCTGCGGCGCCAGCTTCGTCCGCGAGGTCGAGCCGGGCGAGCTCATCGCGATCGACGAGAACGGCCTGCGCACCTCCCGCTTCGCGGAAGCAAAGCCCAAGGGCTGTGTCTTCGAGTACGTCTACCTGGCGCGCCCGGACACCGACATCGCCGGCCGGAACGTCTACCTCTCGCGTGTCGAGATGGGCCGGCGCCTGGCCAAGGAAGCCCCGGTCGACGCCGACCTGGTGATACCGACGCCGGAATCGGGCACGCCCGCCGCCGTCGGATACGCCGAGGCCAGCGGGATCCCGTACGGCTCCGGCCTGGTCAAGAACGCCTACGTGGGCCGGACCTTCATCCAGCCCTCGCAGACGATCCGCCAGCTCGGCATCCGCCTGAAGCTCAATCCCCTCAAGGAAGTCATCCGGGGCAAGCGCCTGGTGGTCGTCGACGACTCGATCGTCCGCGGCAACACCCAGCGCGCCCTGGTCAAGATGCTCCGCGAGGCCGGCGCGGCGGAGGTCCACATCCGGATCTCCTCACCGCCGGTGAAGTGGCCGTGCTTCTTCGGCATCGACTTCGCCACCCGGGCCGAGCTGATCGCCAACGGAATGACGGTCGACGAGATCGCCACGTCGCTCGGCGCGGACTCGCTCTCGTACATCTCGCTCGACGCGATGGTCGAGGCGACCACCATCCAGAAGCCGAACCTCTGCCGTGCCTGCTTCGACGGCGAGTACCCCATGGAGCTGCCCGACCCGCAGCTCCTGGGCAAGCAGCTCCTGGAGTCCGAGCTGGCCGGCGGCACGGACGCCGCCGACGCGCTCCGCCGCCCGTAGCGCCGCGGCCCGCAACCCTGCTCCACCTGCGCCGGGCCCTGCCTTTCAAGCTTCTCCCAGGGCCCGGCACCACAAGCAGTAACGACACGAAAGCTCTCCCTGTCATGACAGAGAAGACCACCGGTGCCAGCTACGCAGCCGCAGGCGTGGACATCGAAGCGGGAGACCGCGCCGTCGAGCTGATGAAGGAGTGGGTGAAGAAGACGCAGCGCCCCGAGGTCCTCGGCGGCCTCGGCGGTTTCGCCGGCCTCTTCGACGCCTCCGCCCTCAAGCGCTACGAGCGCCCGCTGCTGGCCTCCGCGACCGACGGGGTCGGCACGAAGGTGGACATCGCCCGCCAGCTGGGCGTGTACGACACCATCGGCCACGACCTCGTCGCGATGGTCATGGACGACATCGTCGTCTGCGGCGCCGAGCCGCTCTTCATGACCGACTACATCTGCGTGGGCAAGGTCCACCCGGAGCGTGTCGCGGCGATCGTCAAGGGCATCGCCGAGGGCTGTGTCCTCGCCGGCTGCGCCCTGGTGGGCGGCGAGACCGCCGAGCACCCGGGTCTGCTGGGCCCGGACGACTTCGACGTGGCGGGCGCCGGCACCGGTGTCGTCGAGTACGACCGCCTGCTCGGCGCGGATCGCATCCGTACGGGTGACGCCGTCATCGCCATGGCGTCCTCCGGCCTTCACTCGAACGGGTACTCGCTCGTCCGGCACGTCCTCTTCGACCGCGCCAAGATGTCGCTCGAGCAGCACGTCGAGGAGCTCGGCCGGACCCTCGGCGAGGAGCTCCTGGAGCCGACCAAGATCTACTCGCTGGACTGCATGGCCCTCACCCGTACGGCCGAGGTCCACGCGTACTCGCACATCACCGGCGGCGGTCTCGCGGCGAACCTGGCCCGGGTCATCCCGGATCACCTGCACGCCACGGTCGACCGTTCGACCTGGGCCCCGGGCGCGATCTTCGACCTGGTCGGCAAGGCCGGGCAGGTCGAGCAGCTGGAGCTGGAGAAGACCCTGAACATGGGCGTCGGCATGATGGCCGTGGTCCCGCAGGAGTCGGTGGACGTGGCGCTGACCGCGCTGGCCGACCGCGGCGTGGACGCCTGGGTCGCGGGAGAGATCCTCGACCGCGGTGCACACACCGAGGGTGCGACCCTGACCGGCGCGTACGCGAGCTGAACAGCCGCGACGGCGACGGCCAACACTGAAACCCGGTCCGGGGCGAGGCCCTGGACCGGGTTCTTGTGTTGCTCAGCCGGGGTCAGTCACTGACTGGCCGCCACCTGCATGGTGCAGACGCAAAAGAGACGCGTGAGAGCGTCAAGCGCCGCGGCGCTGTGCCGACGGGCCGGACTCTTCGTCCTCGTCGTCGTCATCATCGCTGTTGTACAGATCCGCGTACTTGGCGTACGGGTCGTCGTCGTCCAGATCGTCATCGACTTCGACCGGCTCGCTGACAGGCAGCAGCGGTTCCGTCGGCGATGCGCCCAGCTCATTGGCCAGACGCGAGAGGTCAGTCCCGCCGCTGTTGTACTTCAGCTGGCGGGCGACCTTTGTCTGCTTGGCCTTGGCCCGGCCGCGCCCCATGGCTCGACCCCCTCGGTGACGGGGCTCGACGGCCCCAGAGTCTGACACGCGTTCATGGTTCGGAGCGGGCTCTCCGTGGAGAGACCGTCCGTAGGGCTTTAACGGTACCTGCTTCCGCGGCCATACGGTACGCCGCCCGCATGACGTGCCCCGGTGCAGGACCAATGAGGCGCCCCGTCCTCGCTGGTCAGCTGCGATTTTAACCCTTTCCTGGCGGGCGACCCGCCGAAGTGCAGTGAGTTCCGTCTCGCCGCAACCCCGGCGGGCGCACGTCAGGTCCCTACAGAGCCGGGGCCGAGCCCTTCGCAGCCTTCGCGGCGCGGGCGTCCGCCATCCGCTGCTCGGCGATCCGGTCGGCCGCCGCGGCCGGCGGGATCCCGTCCGTCTTCGCGCGAGCAAATATGGCCAGGGTGGTGTCGAAGATCTTCGCGGCCTTGACCTTGCAGCGGTCGAAGTCGAAGCCGTGCAGCTCGTCGGCGACCTGGATGACCCCGCCCGCGTTCACCACGTAGTCGGGCGCGTAGAGGATCCCGCGGTCCGCGAGGTCCTTCTCCACACCCGGGTGGGCGAGCTGGTTGTTCGCGGCGCCGCACACGACCTTGGCGGTCAGGGCGGGTACCGACTCGTCGTTCAGCGCCCCGCCGAGTGCGCAGGGGGCGTAGATGTCCAGACCCTCGGTGCGGATCAGGGCGTTGGTGTCGGCCACGGCGGTGACCTGCGGGTGCTTGTCGAGGATCCGGCGCACCGACTCCTCGCGGACGTCCGTGATCACGACCTCGGCGCCGTCCTCCAGGAGGTGCTCGACCAGGTAGTGGCCGACCTTGCCGACGCCGGCCACGGCGACCTTGCGGCCGCGCAGCGTCGGGTCGCCCCACAGGTGCTGGGCGCTGGCCCGCATGCCCTGGAAGACACCGAACGCGGTGAGGACCGAGGAGTCGCCGGCGCCGCCGTTCTCGGGGGAGCGGCCGGTCGCCCAGCGGGTCTCGCGGGCCACGATGTCCATGTCCGCCACGTACGTGCCGACGTCGCACGCCGTCACGTAGCGGCCGCCGAGGGACTCCACGAACCGGCCGTAGGCCAGCAGCAGTTCCTCGGACTTCAGGATGTCCGGGTCCCCGATGATCACGGCCTTGCCGCCGCCGAGGTCGAGACCGGCCATGGCGTTCTTGTAGGACATGCCGCGCGAGAGGTTCAGCGCGTCCATGACGGCCTCCTCGTCGGAGGCGTACGCGTGGAAGCGCGTACCGCCGAGGGCCGGGCCCAGGGCGGTGGAGTGGATCGCGATGACGGCCTTCAGGCCGGAGGCTCGGTCCTGGCACAGCACGACTTGCTCGTGGCCGCCCTGTTCCGAACGGAACAGGGTGTGCAGGACGCCGTCGGTCATTTCGGTCACGGTGGTGACTCCCATGGAAGAGATGCGGCGGAATGACGCCCGCCCTGCGGGTGGGGGAGGGCGCGCTGGGAGCAGCGTAAGACCTGCAGGGCGTATGCAGTCGACCTGTCCAGAGATCGAAACACTCCCGGAGTATGGGCGGCCGGCCCTGGAGGTCCGACGGACGCCCGGCGGAGTATCGCCGGGCGGTCCGGGGGAGTACGAGAGCGTGAGCGAAACCCCCGACCCCAGGCTGCCCTCGGCGCGCTCGGCGCCGACCGTCCCGTACGCCTCCTACCTGCGCGTCTACGAGCCCCTGACGGCTTTCGCGGAGCCGGAGCGCACGCACTGGGCCTCGTACGCCCGGCGCGGGGTGGTCCCGACCGCCCAGGACGAACTGCGCCGCTCCCTGTCCGACTTGGTCCGGGTCCCGGTGGTCGGGGTGCCGGCGCACGAGAGCGCGGACGCGTTCACGGCGGAGGTGGACGGGGTGCTGCTGGTCTGCCCGTGGCGGACCAGACTGCGCGGCTGGCTGGCGCTCCAGGAGCTGGTCGAGCAGTTCCCGCTCCCGGTGCTGGACGCGGCGCTCCCGCCGGTGGCGAGGCGGCGGGCGGCCGAGGAGTACGAGCGCTGGCGCGAGCGGAATCCGGATGCGCGCCCCTGGATCCGTACCGCGGTGTGGCAGGTGCCGGTGCGCTGGTTCGTGCTGGTGGCCGACGACGAGCGGGAGTACCTGCCGGGCGAGCTGATGCGCTACCGGACGCCGATGGTGCAGGCCCGGCGGCGGCTCGCGCGGGGACTGCGGACGCTGCGGGAGGCCGACGGGTACGGGGGGCTCGCGGACGGGCTGGTGGAGGTCGGCAGCTGGCTGGAGGAGTTCCACCCGCGCTCCATGGTCGAGCTGGATTACGGGGGCCTGGTGCACGCGCTGCCGGCGGACCGGCTGCGCGCCGACCGCTCGGCCCGGGACGTGGCGGTGGGGATCGCGGCGCTGCGGGCCGGGGACGAGGCCGGGGCCGCGGAGGCGTACGAGGAGCTGGCGGAGCGCTGGCGGGAGGTCCGGGAAAGACTGTTCGCGAACTGACCGGCGGCGGCCGTGGAGGGCGGCAGCGAGGGCTTCGCGTACCGTGCGTATCGGCCGATCAGCCACAAGTGGCTGATCGGAGGCTTGATCACCACATTCAGGTCTTATTTCCAGGACCTACGTCCCGATACGGGCCATTGGCCCAAGCGTGACGGACCGCACTAACTACACCCTTGCGCCCTTCCCCTACCCTCGTGCCAAAATAGGACAAGGAGTCCGGGGAGGGTTCCTTCCGCCCAACTAAGGGCGGAATGCTCGGCATTGCACTCTACGGGGGGTCCTGACGACTCCTGATCGCTCTGTGACTGATCGTCACAGTGGGGTGACTGTCCGTTATGGGATGGTCCATCGGCTTCCGCCGCTGATGAACACCTCGGAGGGCAATTCCATCGGTTTGGCCGTCGAGGCTGGACGGATGGTGTAGTTGTAGTGCCGAGGACAAGCCGTTCGTCCTATAACCGACTCGGCCCGCGTATGTCCATTTCGGGCAACGCGGGCCAAGGTGCAGAATTTAGAGGAAAGAACCGAGATGGTTCGGTTCTCCCGAGGAGGCCGCTCATGACCGCTCGCACCCCTGATGCCGAGCCGCTGCTGACCCCGGCTGAGGTTGCCACGATGTTCCGCGTGGACCCGAAGACGGTCACCCGCTGGGCCAAGGCTGGCAAGCTCACGTCCATCCGCACCCTGGGTGGACACCGCCGATACCGCGAGGCCGAGGTTCGCGCACTGCTCGCGGGAATTCCGCAGCAGCGCAGCGAGGCCTGAGGTCGCGCAAACACCCCGTTTTACCGGGCTTGAATCGGGTCCCCCAATCCGATGAAACCCACATGGCTTCAAACGCTCGGACCTGCCCCAACAGGTTCTTGGCGTTCGATCGCGCTGGACTCCGCCGGGTCCAGCGCGATCTTTTTTATGTCCGGGGACGGGGAGAATCGGGCTGGTGCGGGGCGCCGGCGGGGTGGGTGCCATTGCACATATTAAATCGAGCACGCGTATGGGTGCGATAAATGTGCGAGTCTCAAAAACTCATGTGGTGACTCCCGTCACAGGCTGTCACTCTTGTACAACCCGCAATGCACCCGTAAGGGGACGTGCGTCGCAGAGCGCCTCATGCGGATGGGGGATTTTCGCGGCGGATGCCCCGACGGGTCCGGGGTGGACCCCCAGGACTCTCCGACGGGCCCCTGGGCGGCCGCTGAGGGCTCTCAAGGGAGCACGGAGGGGCGGCGGGTGGGGCGATGGGTGGGGCGCAGAGTGCGGACAACGCATCAGGGCCCGTATCCCTGGGGATACGGGCCCTGATGGTGTTGCGAACCTGACGGGACTTGAACCCGCGACCTCCACCTTGACAGGGTGGCGAGCTAACCAACTGCTCCACAGGTCCTTGATTTGCGGCCGTTGGGCGGCTGCGAATCAGACTGTACCCCAGCTCAGGGGGTGCAGTCGAACCCGGTCAGCGGGCAGGGCCCGGGGCCGCCGCGTCCACCGCCTTCACGATCCGCTTGTCGGAGACCGGGTACGCCGTCCCGAGCGCGTGCGCGAAGTAGCTGACCCGGAGTTCCTCGATCATCCAGCGGATGTCGGTGACCGCGGAGGGCACCGGCCGGCCCTTCGGCAGCTGCTCCAGCAGCCACGCGTACTCGTCCTGCATCTCGTGGACCTTCTCCATGCGCGTGGTGTCGCGCTGGGCGCCCGTCGGCATCTGCTGGAGCCGCCGGTCGACGGCCACCAGGTAGCGCATCAGGTCCGCAAGCCGCCGCAGGCCCGTGAGCGTCACGAAGCCCGCCGGCACGAGGGCCGCCAGCTGCCTCTTCACGTCCTGCACGTTCGCCACCAGGGCGAGGCTGTTCACGGCCTTCAGGCGGCGCTCACAGGCCTGCCAGGCGGCCAGCACCTGCTGTACCTGGCCCACCGTCCGCACGGTCGTGTCCACCAGGTCGGCGCGTACGGCCTCGTAGAGCGTGCGGAAGCCCGCCTCGTCCCAGGCCGGGCCGCCGTGGTCGGCGATCAGCTTGTCGGTCGCCGCGGTCGCGCAGTCGTCGAACAGCGCCTGGATGGAGCCGTGCGGATTGCGGGACAGGGCCAGCTTCTGCTGGTTGGTCAGGTGGTCCGAGGCGAACTTCGCCGGGTTCACCGGGATGTTCAGCAGGATGAGCCGCCGGGTGCCCAGCCACATCGCCTGCTGCTGCTCGGCCTCCGTGTCGAAGAGCCGTACGGACACGCTCGTGCCCTCGTCCACCAGCGCCGGGTACGCCTTCACCGGCTGGCCCGCCCGCCGGGTCTCGAAGACCTTGGTCAGCGTGCCGATCGTCCAGTCGGTCAGACCGGTGCGCTCCAGCGACTCCCCGCCCGCCCGCTCGGCGGTGGCCGCGGCGGCCTTGGAGAGGGCCTGACGGGCCTTCGGCTTCAGCTTCAGCCGCAGGGCCTCCAGGTCCTTGTCCTCGGCGAGGTTCTTGCGGCGCTCGTCGATGATCCGGAAGGTGATCTTCAGGTGGTCCGGGATCCGGGAGAGGTCGAAGTCCTCGGCGGAGACCGGGACCCCGACCATCCGCTGGAGCTCGCGCGCCAGGGTGACCGGCAGCGGCTCCTGCAGAGGCACGGCCGTGTCCAGGAAGCGGGTCGCGAAGTTCGGCGCAGGCACGTAGTGCCGGCGGATCGGCTTCGGGAGGGACCGGATCAGCTCGGTGACGACCTCGGCCCGCAGGCCCGGGATCTGCCAGTCGAAGCCCTCGTCGGTGACCTGGTTCAGCACGTGGAGCGGGATGTGGACGGTGACGCCGTCCGCGTCCGCGCCGGGCTCGAACTGGTAGGTCACCCGGAACGTGAGCTGCCCCTGTCGCCAGGAGTCCGGGTAGTCGGCCTTGGTGACCCCGGCCGCCTTCTCCGTGAGCAGCATCTCGCGCTCGAAGTCGAGGAGTTCGGGCTCCTCGCGCCGCTTGTGCTTCCACCAGGAGTCGAAGTGCGCCCCGGAGACCACGTGCTCGGGGATCCGCTGGTCGTAGAAGTCGAAGAGGGTCTCGTCGTCGACCACGATGTCGCGGCGCCGCGCCCGGTTCTCGAGCTCCTCGACCTCGGTGAGGAGCTTGCGGTTGTCGGCGTAGAACTTGTGGTGGGTCCGCCAGTCGCCCTCGACCAGCGCGTTGCGGATGAACAGCTCGCGCGAGACCTCGGCGTCGATCCGGCCGTAGTTGATCTTCCGCTGGGCGACGATCGGTACGCCGTACAGCGTGACCTTCTCGTACGCCATGACGGCCGCCTGGTCCTTCTCCCAGTGCGGCTCGCTGTAGGTGCGCTTGATCAGGTGCTGGGCCAGCGGCTCGACCCACTCGGGCTCCACCTTGGCGTTGACCCGGGCCCACAGCCGCGAGGTCTCCACCAGCTCGGCGGACATGAGGAACTTCGGCTGCTTCTTGAAGAGCGCCGAGCCCGGGAAGATCGCGAACTTGGCGGAGCGGGCGCCCAGGTACTCGTTCTTGTCGGTGTCCTTGAGGCCGATGTGCGAGAGCAGGCCGGCCAGCAGCGAGATGTGCACGCTCGTCTCGGGGGCGTCGGCCTCGTTGACGTGGATGCCCATGCCCTTGGCGACCGTACGCAGCTGCGAGTAGATGTCCTGCCACTCGCGGATCCGCAGGAAGTTCAGGTACTCCTGCTTGCACATCCGGCGGAACGAGGACGAGCCGCGCTCCTTCTGCTGCTCGCGGAGGTAGCGCCACATGTTCAGGAACGAGAGGAAGTCGCTCGTCTCGTCCTTGAAGCGGGCGTGGTTCTGGTCGGCCTGCGTCTGCTTGTCCGAGGGGCGCTCACGCGGGTCCTGGATGGACAGGGCCGCCGCGATGACCATGACCTCGCGGACGCAGTTGTTCTTGTCGGCCTCGACGACCATGCGGGCCAGGCGCGGGTCCACGGGCAGCTGGGAGAGCTGCCGGCCCATCTGCGTGAGCCGCCTCGACGGATCCTTCTCGGACGGGTCCAGGGCCCCGAGCTCCTGGAGCAGCTGGACGCCGTCGCGGATGTTGCGGTGGTCCGGCGGGTCGATGAAGGGGAACTTCTCGATCTCACCGAGGCCGGCCGCGGTCATCTGGAGGATGACGGAGGCCAGGTTCGTGCGCAGGATCTCGGCGTCCGTGAACTCGGGACGGGCGTCGAAGTCGGTCTCGGAGTAGAGCCGGATGCAGATGCCGTCGCTGGTACGGCCGCAGCGGCCCTTGCGCTGGTTGGCGCTGGCCTGGGAGATCCGCTCGATGGGCAGGCGCTGGACCTTGGTGCGGTGGCTGTAGCGGGAGATCCGGGCGTTGCCCGGGTCGATCACGTACTTGATGCCGGGGACGGTGAGTGAGGTCTCGGCGACGTTGGTCGCGAGAACGATCCTGCGCCCCGTGTGCTGCTGGAAGACGCGGTGCTGCTCGGCGTGCGAGAGGCGGGCGTAGAGCGGGAGCACCTCTGTGAAGCGCAGGTTCCGCTTGTTCAGCGCGTCCGCCGTGTCGCGGATCTCGCGCTCGCCGGAGAGGAAGACCAGGACGTCGCCGGGGCCCTCGGACTGGAGCTCGTCGACGGCCTCGCAGATCGCGGTGATCTGGTCGCGGTCGCTCTCCGCTGCGTCCTCATCGTCCTCCTCCAGTAGCGGGCGGTAGCGCACCTCGACCGGGTACGTACGGCCGCTGACCTCGACGATCGGGGCCTTGCCGAAGTGGCGGGAGAAGCGCTCCGGGTCGATGGTCGCCGAGGTGATCACGACCTTGAGGTCGGGGCGCTTCGGCAGCAGCTGGGAGAGGTAGCCCAGCAGGAAGTCGATGTTGAGGGACCGCTCGTGGGCCTCGTCGATGATGATCGTGTCGTACGCGCGCAGCTCGCGGTCCGTCTGGATCTCGGCGAGCAGAATGCCGTCGGTCATCAGCTTCACGAAGGTCGCGTCCTGGTCCACCTGGTCGGTGAACCGGACCTTCCAGCCGACGGTCTGGCCGATCTCGGACTTCAGCTCCTCGGCGATGCGCTCCGCGACGGTGCGGGCGGCGATCCGGCGGGGCTGGGTGTGCCCGATCATGCCCCGGACGCCGCGGCCCAGCTCCATGCAGATCTTGGGGATCTGCGTGGTCTTGCCGGAACCGGTCTCACCGGCGACGATCACGACCTGGTGGTCGCGTATCGCCTCGGCGATCTCGTCCTTCTTCTGGCTGACGGGCAGGTTCTCGGGATACGTGACCTCCGGCATCCGCGAGGCACGGCCGGCCAGTCGCGCGGCGGCCTTCTCGGCCTCCGCGGCGATCTCGTCGAGCACGGCCTGCTTGGCCTCGGGCTTGCGGATGCGGCGGGCGCCTTCAAGGCGGCGGCCGAGGCGGTGCGCGTCACGGAGGGAGATCTCACCGAGAAGCGTCTGCAGGGCGGCGAAGGAAGTAGACATACCTGATCGAGGATCTCACCCGCAGGTGCCGGGTGGCGAACGCATTTGTGCCCCCTCCCCGTACCATTTCGGGACGAGATCGCCTGAACCGACCCGCCGACCGAGTGAGAGGCCCGCCATGTCCCGCGTCCGTGGAGTGTGGTGGCTGCTCGGCGCCGTTCTCGCGGTCCTGGTGGGGTGTGCGGTGCCCGCGGCGGCGACTCCGCTGTCGGGTCCGGTTTCGGCTCCGCTTTCGGGTCCGGTTTCCAGTGCGGTCCGGGGGCCGGTTTCCGTTTCGGCTGCTTCGGCGGACCCTGGCGTGGCCCGTGCCGTGGCGGACACCGGCCGGGGGCCCTCCTGCGATCCCGGGAACCGGGACCGGGGCCGGGCTCCGGGCGCGGTGCCGCGCGGAGCCGGGGAGCATGCGCATGCACCGGTGGGGCGGCCCGCGGTGGAGCAGGTCTGGGGGGCCCGGACGCTGCCCGTACGGCCGCTCGTACGCGGGCCCGACCGGCCGGCGCCGGGTCCGGTGGAGCTGTCCGTGATGCGGGTGTAGAGGACCGGCCCCGCCCGCCGGTCCGATCCACCATCCGCTGCTCTGGAGCACCCGTATGTCCCCTTCTCCTTCCTCTTCCTCCTCCGCTTCCGCGCGCAAGCCGCTGCTGATCTCCGCCGGGGTCGCGCTCGCCGCCGTCACCCTCGGGCTCGTGTCCTGGCAGGCGACCGCGCCCGAGGACGCCCCGGCCCGGTCCTCCTCCTCGGCGTCCGCGCCCCAGGGTTCCGACGTCCACGCCGAGCTGGCGAAGCTCGCCCGGCGCGAGTCGGGCGACAAGCTCGCCGCCGGGCGGGCCGACGCCCCCGTCGTGCTGATCGAGTACTCCGACTTCAAGTGCGGCTACTGCGGCAAGTTCGCCCGCGACACCGAACCCGAACTGGTGAAGAAGTACGTCGAGGACGGCACCCTGCGCATCGAGTGGCGCAACTTCCCGATCTTCGGCGCCGACTCCGAGGCCGCTGCCAAGGCCGCCTGGGCCGCCGGGCAGCAGGACCGGTTCGCGCAGTTCCACGCGGTCGCGTACGCCGACGGCGCCAAGGAGAAGGGCTTCGGCCAGGCGCGGCTGCTGGAGCTGGCCCGCGAGGCCGGGGTCCCGGACCTGGAGCGCTTCCAGCGGGACATGGCCGGCGAGGCCGCCGCGGCCGCCCTGCAGAAGGACCAGGAGGAGGGCTACCGGATCGGGGTCAGCTCCACCCCGTCCTTCCTGGTCAACGGGCAGCCGATCGCGGGCGCCCAGCCGCTCGACGCCTTCGCCGCGGCGATCGCCAAGGCCAAGGCGCAGGCCAAGGCCGAGGGCACCGGTGGGGCCGACGGCCGGGCCGCGCAGTGACCGGCGTCGGCGACATCGGGTACCTGGCCGCGCTGCTGGGCGGGCTGCTCGCGCTGCTCAGCCCGTGCAGCGCGCTGCTGTTGCCCGCGTTCTTCGCGTACTCGATCGACTCCGCCTCGCGGCTGCTGGCGCGTACCGGGATCTTCTACGCGGGCCTCGCGAGCACGCTCGTACCGCTGGGCGCGGCCGGCTCGTACGCCGGGCGGTTCTTCCACAGCAACCGCGACGGGCTGGTCCTGGCCGGCGGCTGGCTGATCATCGGGCTCGGGCTCGCGCAGATCCTGGGCCTGGGCTTCGCATCGAAGCGGATCTCGGAGCTGTCCGGGCGGATCCGGCCGACCACCGCCCTGTCGGTGTACGCGCTGGGCGCGGTCTACGGGCTGGCCGGGTTCTGCGCCGGCCCGATCCTGGGCAGCGTCCTGACGGTGGCCGCGGTCAGCGGCAGCCCGGTCTACGGCGGCCTGCTGCTCGCGGTGTACGCGCTGGGGATGGCCGTACCGCTGTTCGTGCTGGCGCTGCTCTGGGAGCGGTTCGACCTGGGCCGGCGGCGCTGGCTGCGCGGGCGGGCCGTCCGGGTGGGCCGCTTCGAGCTGCACACCACCTCGCTGCTGTCCGGGTTGTTCTTCATCGCCCTCGGCGCGCTGTTCCTCGCGTACGACGGGGCGAGCGCGCTGCCGGGGCTGCTCGACGTGGACGACTCGTACGCGGTGGAGCAGCGGGTCCGGTCGCTTGCGGACGCGGTCCCGGACTGGGCGCTGCTCGGGCTGGTGGCGGCGGGCGCGGCGGCGGTCGGCGTGACGCAGTGGCGTCGTCGTACCGGTCCCGAGAGCGGGGCGGAGTAACGCAGAAGGCCCCGTCCGATGGACGGGGCCTTCTTGTGGTGGCTGGGGCCGGGGTCGAACCGGCGACCTATCGCTTTTCAGGCGATCGCTCGTACCAACTGAGCTACCCAGCCACGAGACCGTTTCCGGCCTCAGCGATCCTGACGGGACTTGAACCCGCGACCTCCACCTTGACAGGGTGGCGAGCTAACCAACTGCTCCACAGGACCTTGCAGTGTGCGAGACCAAGTCTTGCACACGGTAATGCGTACCCCCAACGGGATTCGAACCCGTGCTACCGCCTTGAAAGGGCGGCGTCCTGGGCCACTAGACGATGAGGGCTAAAGGCCCGCCTGGGCGCTTTGCAGCGCGTCGGGGACGTGAGAAGCATATGGGATCCGGGGAGCTATCGCCAAAACGGTTTCTCCCCCGCAAGCCGGAGGCGCTCCCACCGGAGGGGCAATGGCCCGGTGCTGGAGATGACGCGCGAGGAGTTCGAAGAGCTCGTCGCAGAGGCCCTGAACCGCATCCCGCCGGAGCTGACGCGGCTGATGGACAACGTGGCGGTGTTCGTCGAGGACGAACCGCCGGCGGATGATCCCGAGCTGCTCGGGCTGTACGAGGGGACCCCGCTGACGGACCGCGGCGAGTGGTACGCCGGGGTGCTGCCGGACCGGATCACGATCTACCGGAACCCCACGTTGCGGATGTGCGAGGACCGGGAGAGCGTGATCGCGGAGACGGAGGTCACCGTGGTGCACGAGATCCCGTCGTACACCTCTTCGGGTGAGGAATCCCCTGTTCAGGTGACTCTGGCGGCTTGATCGGGCCGCCCAGGATCAGCCCCAGCCCAGTTCGTGAAGCCGCTCGTCGTCGATGCCGAAGTGGTGGGCGATCTCATGGACCACGGTCACGGCAACCTCGTGAACCACGTCTTCCGGGCTCTCGCACATCCGGAGCGTCGGCCCCATGTAGATCGAGATCCGGTCCGGGAGAACCCCCGCGTACCACTCACCCCGCTCCGTCAGCGGGGTCCCCTCGTAGAGCCCCAGAAGCTCCGGGTCGTCGGCAGCCGGCTCGTCCTCCACGAACACGGCCACGTTGTCCATGACCCGCGTCAGCTCAGGCGGGATCGAGTCCAGGGCTTCGGCCACCAGCTCTTCGAAGGCGTCTCGCGTCATCTCCAGCACACGGCCATTCTCCGTGACGACCATCACTCCCGAGGGGGTCGGACGCGGAGAGCCCCACTCGGCTGTCTCGCTCGCCCTCGCCGGAGGGGAGTGCCAGGGTGGCTCACACCACACATGTTCACTGCGGAACGGGGAGGGGCCGGTTGCTGTCGGGCGGGAAGTAAACGATCTCGGAGCGGGTGCCCCGAGATCCCTTGCACTCACCGCAAGCCACATGACGAAAGCCCCCACCAGCGCACCGGACAGGCGCGCGAGCGGGGGTTCTGTTGTCACTGCGAGTACGCGATCACTCCGGCGTCCGGGCGTACTGTTCCAGGGTCGCCTTACTGGTGGACCGGTCGACCAGTCGAAGCTCCCACGGCCCGGTGTTCACGTCGAAATCCTTGCCGAACCCGACCCACTTCCCGGCCATACGTCGGCCCGTCGGCCCGACCAACATTTGCAGGGCTCCGTGGTACCGCGCGCCGTTGTACTAGCCATCCGAGGCGGTCTGCTCCACCCACGATCCGGTGACCACGTCGCGGTCCACGGTCAGGTCCAGCGAGAGCGGGCTGTCAGGGTTGCTGCTCGCGCCCGGCAGGCTCTGAGTGCCGAAGAGCCGCTTACGCAGACCGTCGAACCCCTCGGGTCCACCATCACGTCACCGTTGAAGAACTGATCCGAGAAATGAACGGCTGCCGCCTTGACCTTCATCATGATCTGAACTGCCCGCTGATCGTTCAGGTTGCCGCGGGTCTGCACGATGAACTTGTCCACGTCCGCGTCACCACCCAGGATGGCGAGCGTCTCGATCTTCTGGTTGAGCGTCCCGGTGCTCTCCGGGTACGCCTCGTTGACCGCACGGAAGGAGACACCCGGGAGGGTGGACTCCTCGTTGTATCGATAGGCGTTGCCAGCGATCTTCATCAGCGGAAGACGATCCAGGATCGGCGATTCCTGAACGAACGCCTCGATGACACCGCGCTGTAACTGGTCCTGCGAGGAGCTTGGCGGATTCGGCCAGAGTGAGCGTCATTGAATTCTCCAATAGAGATAGCGGATACAAAAAGGAGCGAAACCGTGAACTCGGTATCGCTCCACAAGAAAGCTCTAATGAGCCATGCGAGTTTTTTTGCCTCCCTGCCGTGCGGTCTCGGGAGGGGCAGGGGTCACCCCCCCTGGTCAGAACGGCGGACGCTCCAGCGATTCACGCCGTGACCGCGCCTCCGCGGCGAATCCGCCCGGCTGATGCCTCGCTGTCTCTCGGTTGTGGCACCCGATGCACAGCGGACGCAGATGGTTCGGCCCGTCCGGGTTCGCCTCGCCCCGTGCGATCAACTCGCGTCGGGACAACGGCTGATGGTCTGCCACGTTGGCCGGACGGCCGCACAGCACGCACCACGGCTTCCTGTAGAGGTAGGCCCTGCGGATGCGCTGCCAGCGTGTGTCGTAGACAGCGCCGCCACGTGACGCACGGTCCGCGTTGGCCTCGCGCTCATGCTCGGTGCAGCGTCCGCCGGCTCGGGTCCGAAGATCACGAGGTCGACCTATCAGCGGCTCATTTAAGTAGGGGCGACAGATCAAGCCATCTGCCGCAGTGCCTACCGGAGGGAGTGGGGAATCAGTTCGCTGCAAATCGGGGGAAATGAGACAGCTTGCACTAGGTCAAGTCGACGAACCAGCCAAAGTGTTTTCAGTGACGCTTAATGTGATTGACTGCCGTTATTGCTTCATTGAGGATACTCCCGGAGCTCCCACAGGGGGAGCCTAGGGGGATACGGCATGAGGAATTTCGGAAGATCGATAGCTTTCGGCTTTGTGAGCGTGGTAATCGCAGTTTTTGGCGTTTCCACCCCAGCAGCCGCAGACGGCCCTCAGGTTGGCACCGCTACCGGCGACACCGGCCTTGACGCCACCGCCGGTCTCAAGGTCGGGCAGCCCGTCATCCACAAGCGCGGTGACGGGGTGAAGCCGCCCGCAGAGCTGGGAAACCCCTCTGAATGGGGTGTGGTAAAGATCGAAGTCAATGCGTCGGCGAGTTCTTTTCGGCCGCTGGCAAATAGCTGCCAAAACGTCACTCACGGCATCTGGTGCTACGGATGGGACAAGATCGATCCTGGAAAGAAGTGCTACTCAAACTACATCGCAAGTGTGGAACATAAATCTACGGTGCGGGTAAAGAACGTGGATTACTCCAGCGGCTGGGTGGGTGCAGGTGAAACCTCCTATGCGTATGCATACTCGGGCCTGCAGTACACGTGCTACAGCTATTACTCCAACGCCTAGTTCCTGCGGCGCGGGTTCAAGCCGCCCCAACTGGGGTAGCTAGTGTGCGACTCGGGGCCTGCACGAGGAATCGTGTGGGCCCAGAGTTGTACCGTCCCTGCTTATTTTTCGAATGGATAGGAGAGGGATATTAAAGATCTTTCGCTCGCTCGCGCTGCATCCCTGGCTTTGCCGCTAGGAGCCGGCCTGCTACTTGGGCTGGTAGGTCCTTTTGCTGAAAAATGGGATAGCCCCGTTGGTGTGGTTGTGGGTGTTATTTTCTCCAGTGGATGGTCATGGGCCTGTTTTGCATTTCTGGTGGGCTATTTTCGGCAATCGAAAATCGAATCAACCATACTGGCTTCTATCGGGTTGGCTATCGGTGTAGTCGCTTACTATATTTCGAAAGATTGGGGTTCTGTCACCCCGGACGGAATGGCGGCCGGCGTCTCAAGTGGAGGAACGTCCTCTAAGATCGAAGCGTGGGCGTTCTTCGCGTTTGCATTTGGGGCACCTCTTGGGTTCTTGGGTAACGTGGCACGAGTGCCAGGTGTTGGTGGCCTCTTCTTTCGGCTGCTCATTCCACTCGTGGCCTATTATGAGATGTCTATGCGCTTGGCTGACGAGGCGCGGGGGCTGGATTCGATTATCGTCAATCTCTGGACAGTGATTCGGGTCATTTCGGTTGTGGCTGCGCTTGCCTTGGTGGGTCACACAATCTGGAGTTTTTGGCGCGCTCGGCGTAGTCGTTATTCGAGATCTGAAGAGAGTGATTGCCAAAAAGCTCGTGAGGTGAGCTGATCGGCGAAGTAGAAGTCATTGCCCCCGCCAGCCACCAGCTCGCCCTCCTCTAACCGAACTCCGTCGCCGTCTTGAGCTTGTGGCAGCCCCGACAGAGCGGCTGCACGTTGTCGTCCATGTCCTCGCCACCGAGGGACAGCGGACGTACGTGGTCCACGTCCACGTCATCGGAGCCGTACGTTTCCAGGCACCAGTCACACCAGACCGGGCCCCGTTCCTGCACGAGTCGACGGAGGCGCGCAGCAGCGTCGTACCGGGCCGCTCGTCGCCGGCTCCGGGACCGCCGTGCCCGAACCGCCGGACTACGTTCATAGTCCTGGTGGTGTGACTGGCAGTGCCCGCGGTGCGTCGCGGGGCTGGTGCAGGCGACACTGCGCACAAGCGCCCCATCAGATGAATCACATGGAAGTTGCTCCCCTCCCAGAGGCCAGTCATACAGATCAGGTTTCGCTTCGGCTGCTGCCCGTTCCGGACCTGAACCGCTTTCTCAACACCCTTCGCCTCGCCGCGCTGTGGCGCGACTCCGCCGACTTGAGGCGCCCCTCTTTCTCCCGGTCTTAGTGGAGAGCAGACCTTGCCCGGCCTGCGCGCTGGCGGCGGACAGGATTTTGGGCTTGCCATAGTGGACGCCCGAGGTTTCCGGCACCCTGCCAGGCCGCATTGGTGTCCAGGGTTCCACTCCGTCTCCCTGCTTTTTGGTGAGAGCATGGGGCGCCCGAGGGCTGCTAGTAGCGCAGTGCTGTTCGGGACGCCGGTCTCTCTTCTTTCTTATTTTTTCTATGTGTTCTAAAGAATCGGTTGCAACCGTCACTCCAACCCCGATCACCCCGCTGACAGGCAGCCCGACCCCGAGGGCTCGCAGGCGGACGGCCACGGAACGCCCATACGCCTGCCTGCGGGCACAAGAAAGCCCCGGACGATCACGGGGGCCATCCGGGGCTGTGCGCCCGACTGGGGGCGTCTGAGGGGTTACGCGGGCGTCGGCTTGGCGTCGGCCTCAGCGAGCGTTGTGGGGAAGGTCAGGCCCTCGGGGCGTTCCTCCCCGACCCACCAGAAGCGGAAGCGGTCGAAGGACGGGCGGACGCCGGTCTTGCGGGCCTTGATGACCCAGGCGCGTTCCAGCACGAGACCGACGATCTCTCGCCGTTCGGCCAGCGGCCAGTTCGCCCACGCCTCCTTGAAGAGCTCCGTGTCCCGCAGGAACGTGATGTCGAGTGATCCGAGATCCGTAGGTACAAGATCGCGCGCAAGATGGCCACTGCGCGCGAGAATGGCTCTCGTGGTGACATGCAAACCTCCCCCAACCCCGCTGACCAGCCTAGATCCGAGGTCGGACAAGGTGTCTAACGGGTGTTCCTGCCTGCACGCGATCGCCCATCACTTCGGGATCGACGACGAGCGGCTGCACGCGCTGGGCTACGGGTGACCGGCCCGCAGCCGGGCGGGGCCGGCCCCGCCGAGGCGATCGATCCGGACGTCGACCTCCATGTGCCGGGGCAGCGTGCCGAACGGCCGGGCCCGGTGCTCGCCGCGATCGCCGCGGGCGGCGCTCTCGGGTCCTCGGCGCGGTACGGGGCGGCGCTGCTGTGGCCGGCCGGGCCGGGGGGCTTCCCGTGGGCGACGTTCTGGACCAACGTGCTCGGCTGCGCGCTGATCGGGGTGCTGATGGTGCTGATCAGCGAGGGCGGCCGGTCGGCGCCGCATCCGCTGGTCCGGCCGTTCGTCGGGGTCGGGGTGCTCGGCGGGTTCACCACCTTCTCCACGTACGCGGTGGACTTCTCGCGGCTGCTGGAGGAGGGGGAGCCCGGGACTGCGCTGGCGTACGCCGGGCTCACGGTGGTCGCGGCGCTGGGCGCGGTGTGGGCGGCGGCCTCGGCGACCCGTTTCGCGGCCCGCCTCGCGCTGCGGGGGCGGGCGTGAACTGGCTGCTGGTGGTGGCGGGTGCGGTCGTCGGGGCGCCGCTGCGCTATCTGACGGACCGTGCGGTGCAGGCGCGGCACGACTCGGTGTTCCCGTGGGGGACGTTCGTGGTGAACGCGGGCGCCTGCCTGGTGCTCGGGCTGCTGACGGGGGCCGTGCTGGCCGGTGCGGCCTCGGCGCGGCTCAACCTGCTGCTGGGGACCGGGCTGTGCGGGGCGCTGAGCACGTACTCGACGTTCTCGTACGAGACGCTGCGGCTGTACGAGCGCGGCTGGCGGTTCCTGGCCGCTGCGAACGTGGCGGCCTCGGTGCTGGCGGGGCTGGGCGCGGTGACGCTGGGGTCGCAGGTGGCACGGCAGTTGTTCGCCTGAGCTGCCTGTCCTGACCGTGCCGGATGTGCCGGATGTGCCGGATGTGCCGGATGTGCCGGACGCGCCGGACGTGGCCGGATCCGCCGGTGCGCGCCCGGCGGGGCGGCGGATTGCGGACAGGCGGTGTCCCCAAGGGCGTGTCTCTTACGGGGCAAAGGGAGTTGGGCACATTGACCCGCTCACAGCGAACCCTGACCGCCCTCCCTCGGCCACGGCCGGGGGGACCCCCAGGAGGTGCCCCGTGCGCCAGTTGTCCGCTTCCCTCCGACTGGCCGTCTCCGCGCTCGCGGTCGCGGCCACGGCGGGCTGCATGAGTGTCGGCGAGGACGGCGCGAAGCCCGGGCCCTCTTCGCCGGCGGACCGCAAGGCGGCCGCCGAGGCGGCCGGAGGTTCCGTTTCCGGCAAGGGGTCGGGGGTCCACGGCAACGGCCGCGGCTCGAAGTCCGGCGCGGCGGGCGGGCAGGGCAAGCCGGCCGAGGACGGCAAGGCGTCCGGCGCCACCGGGGCCTCCCCCAGCCCGGGCGCGCCCGCCGGCCGGCCCGGAGCCCCCTCGCCGTCGGCCGGTCCGGGCGGCGGCGCAGGCGGTCAGGGTCCGCAGCAGCCGACCTCGGGCGGATCCGGAAGCGGTGGCTCCGGTGGGACGCACGTCACACCTCCCGTCCAGCCGCCGAGCCCGGAGCCGCCCGTGACTTCGCCCACTCCGCCCGCCCCGACGCCGCCCGCGCCGGAGCCCAGCGCCTCCCCCTCCGCGTAGCCGCGGGGCGGCCCCGGGAGCGGTCGCGGGCGGGTGCCGGGTTCCTGGATCGGCGGGATCGTCGCAGGTCAGAGGGGGTCGGGCCGGAGCGACTTGCCAGACCCGGGGGAGGGTGCGTATGGTTATAGATCGTTTGATCCCATTGCCCGGCGCCGAATCCGAAGAGCGCCGTGTGGCGCGTACTCTCCCTAGCCGTGGCTGACCGCATTGAGGCGGTCGATTTGCGATTCACGGAGTTTGGGCGCGTGCCGAGACTCCGGAAGGTTTCGCATTTCGCATGTCCATTTCCAGTTCTGACCGTGCCGTCATGCCCGAGAACGACTCGAACGAGATCGTCGACGCCGTCGAGGCCCTTGTGGTCACCGAGGCGATCGAGGCCGCTGAGGCGGACGAGATCATCGAGGCTCTTGAGGCCGACGTGACGACCGACCAGTCCATCGACGCCGAGGCGGACGACGCCGACGCCGAGCCCACCATCACCTTCGGCGACCTCGGTCTGCCCGAGGGCGTCGTGCGCAAGCTCGCGCAGAACGGTGTCACCTCCCCCTTCCCGATCCAGGCCGCGACCATCCCGGACGCCCTGGCCGGCAAGGACATCCTCGGCCGCGGCCGCACCGGCTCCGGCAAGACCCTCTCCTTCGGTCTGCCCACCCTGGCCCGCCTGGCCGGTGGCCACACCGAGAAGAAGAAGCCCCGCGCGATCATCCTCACGCCGACGCGTGAGCTCGCGATGCAGGTCGCGGACGCCCTCCAGCCGTACGGCGACGTGCTCGGCCTGAAGATGAAGGTCGTCTGCGGCGGTACGTCGATGGGCAACCAGATCTACGCCCTCGAGCGCGGTGTCGACGTCCTCGTCGCCACCCCGGGCCGTCTGCGCGACATCATCAACCGCGGCGCCTGCTCCCTGGAGAACGTCGAGGTGGCCGTCCTCGACGAGGCCGACCAGATGGCCGACCTGGGCTTCCTGCCCGAGGTCACCGAGCTGCTCGACCAGATCCCCGGCGGCGGCCAGCGCATGCTCTTCTCCGCCACCATGGAGAACGAGATCGGCACCCTGGTCAAGCGCTACCTGACCAACCCCGTCACGCACGAGGTCGACAGCGCCCAGGGCAACGTCACGACCATGACGCACCACGTCCTCGTCGTGAAGCCGAAGGACAAGGCGCCGGTCACGGCCGCCATCGCCGCCCGCAAGGGCCGCACCATCATCTTCGTCCGCACCCAGCTGGGCGCCGACCGCATCGCCGAGCAGCTCGTCGAGGCCGGCGTGAAGGCCGACGCGCTGCACGGCGGCATGACGCAGGGTGCCCGTACCCGCGTCCTCGCGGACTTCAAGGACGGCTACGTCAACGCGCTCGTCGCGACCGACGTCGCCGCCCGCGGTATCCACGTCGACGGCATCGACCTGGTCCTGAACGTGGACCCGGCCGGCGACCACAAGGACTACCTGCACCGCTCGGGCCGTACGGCCCGTGCCGGCAAGTCGGGCGTCGTGGTCTCCCTCGCCCTGCCGCACCAGCGCCGCCAGATCTTCCGCCTGATGGAGGACGCGGGCGTCGACGCCTCGCGCCACATCGTCCAGGGCGCCGGCGCGTTCGACCCGGAGGTCGCCGAGATCACCGGTGCGCGTTCGCTGACCGAGGTCCAGGCCGACTCCGCGAACAACGCCGCCAAGCAGGCCGAGCGCGAGGTCGCCGACCTCACCAAGCAGCTCGAGCGCCTGACCCGCCGTGCCGGCGAGCTGCGCGAGGAGGCCGACCGCCTGGTCGCCCGCTCCGCGCGTGAGCGCGGCGAGGACCCGGAGGCCGCTGTCGCCGAGGTGGCCGAGGCCGCCGAGGCCGAGGTCGCGGCCGCCGTCGCGGCCACGCCGGCCGCCGAAGAGCGCCCTGCCTTCCAGGCCCGTGACGACCGCGGCAACTACGAGCGTCGCGACAACCGCCGCGACGACCGTGGTGGCGACCGTGGTGGCGACCGTGGCGGCTTCCGCGGCGGCGACCGTGGCGGCTTCCGCTCCGGTGGCGACCGTCGTGACGACAACCGTGGTGGCGGCTTCCGCCGCGACGACCGTCCGTCGGGTGGCTTCAACCGTGACGACCGCGGTGGCGACCGTGGCGGCTTCCGCTCCGGCGGCAGCGACCGCCCGTCCGGTGGCTTCCGCTCCGGTGGCGACCGTCGTGACGACAACCGTGGTGGCGGCTTCCGCCGCGACGACCGTCCGTCGGGTGGCTTCAACCGTGACGACCGCGGTGGCGACCGTGGCGGCTTCCGCCGCGACGACCGTCCCTCCGGTGGCTTCCGCTCCGGCGGCAGCGACCGCCCGTCCGGCGGCTTCCGTCGCGACGACCGTCCGTCGGGTGGCTTCAACCGTGACGACCGCGGTGGCGACCGTGGCGGCTTCCGCCGCGACGACCGTCCCTCCGGTGGCTTCCGCTCCGGCGGCAGCGACCGCCCGTCCGGCGGCTTCCGCCGCGACGACCACCGCCCCTCCGGCTCCGGCTCGACCGGCTCCTTCGGCGGCCGCCGCGACGACAAGCCCCGCTGGAAGCGCAACGGCTGACACCGGCCCCCGGCTCTGAGCTGACGGCCTGACAGGGCCCCCACGACACCGTCGTGGGGGCCCTGTTCTGCGTTTTGTGAGCCGCGCCGGGCCCGGTCAGCCGATACTCGATCGGCGGACCGTTGGTCTGCGGCTATGCTCTGGGGTGAGCACGTGAGGGCCATTAGCTCAATTGGCAGAGCAGCGGACTTTTAATCCGTTGGTTGTCGGTTCGAGTCCGACATGGCCTACCGCTCCGAGGCCAGGGGGAACCCCCTCTGACCTGCCACTGAGCGCCCCACCCGGCTTCGGCCGGGCGGGGCGCTCAGTCGTTTGACCTCCCGCCCATGACCGCACGCCGCCCCGTCACACCCCGGCCAGGCTCCGCCCGTCCGAGGGCCGCACTCACGGACGCCCACAGCCCGCCTGCCGGGTCCGGCCCGCCCCGGCACGCCACGGGGCCCACCTGTACGGCCAGGTGGTCATGTGCGCCCTACGTGGGGAACTCGCCGCACCGGTTGCGGGTGACGAAGACGGTGGGCGGGTAGTCGGCTGCCGTACCCGCCGATGGGCACGCCATGGCTCCCCCGTCCGCGCACACGGTGGCGCACACGGCCGACCCAGCCGGACCGTGTCGACCACGGCTGGTCCGACTGCTCGAAGTCACCCAGCGGGGCACGTGAGACGTGGTGAACTCGCCCACCCGGGAGCTCCTGCGTCACCGCTGTGCCACCCGCGGTCGCGACCGGCGCGGGCGGCACAGCGGGGGTGGTCACGCCCCGAGGAAGTCGCGGATTCCGGCCAGCGGGTCGCGACCGTGCTCGTCGGCGTACTCATGGCGGCGCGAGTCGGCCTTTTCGGGATTCGCCAGGCAGCAGTAGTCCCAGAAGTCGACCAGCACGCGGAACGCGTCGTCGAGGGTGTATTCACCCTGAACGTGCTCGACGAAATAGTTCTCCACCCTGACGCCCTGCGGGCTGATGGTGACGGTGTGCGCGTTCCCGTCCAGATCCTCCGGCGCGAAGCCCGGGTTGGCCTCGGCCTCGGCCACCAGGTCGATCGCCTCCAGGACGGACAGCGGCGAGAGCTGGATGTCGGCCGTAACCCACTCTCCCAGGAACATCAGCTCGTCAGGCCCGGAGAAGGACGGCACCCCGAAGGCGTCCTCGACGTAGTACTTGGTGCGGATCACTGCGCTGCTCTCCTTCTTTCCTACTTCTTCTTCGGCAAGAGCGGGTAAATGGTCTTCGCATCACCGGTGATCGGGCAGAAATAGCCTTCGAACGTGATGCCTTCCAGGTTCCACGCCACTTGTTGGTGGCGGGGTCGACTACCAGGCCGTTCTCGAAGGACTTCTGCATGGCGCGCCTGACCTGCTTTTCCGTCCAACCCGGGGGGAAGAAGGTCGACTTGGCCCGCTTCATCACCATCTCCCCGGTCCGCGGATCACGCATCGACGGTTGTCGGTTCGAGTCCGACATGGCCTACCGCTCCGAGGCCAGGGGGGAATCCCCTCTGACCTGCCACTGAGCGCCCCACCAGGCTTCGGCCAGGCGGGGCGCTCAGTCGCTTCGCCCGGCACGCGACCACAGCCGTACAGCAGCTTGCCTGCAGCCTCGGGGCCGCCGGCCGCTGCCACCGGCTTCCGGCCCCCGGTCGCCGCTGCGAACACGGCGGAACACGGCGGAGCCGACCTGGGCGACCGTCACGTTGTGAACTCGCCCACCCAGGACCGCTTGATCAGGTGCTTGGGCAGGTAGTCGGATTCGACGCCGAGCACCATGTCCGCGTCGTACGCCATGCACGCGATGGCGAGGGGGGCCAGGGCGACGAGGCCTTCACCGCTCAGCGAGCGGGCCTCGTTGGCCGTCCAGTACTCCTTGTACCGGCGCAGGGCGTCTTTCAGGGCACGCCACCTCAGTCACGCAGCAGCGACACGGGTACTCGCGCCAGCCTGTCGAGGCGGGCCGTCTCCCGGCACATCAGCGCCAGGCAGAAGGCGTCGATCCAGGTCCCCGCATTGAGGTGGAGCTGCGGACCGGTGGTGGCGAGCTGCTGCTCCTCCTGACGGATCCTGCAGGTCACCCTCTCCTGGTTGCTGCACGCCGCCGCGAAGACCGCCGAGTACACCCTCGGACGTCTCTCCATGGTGTTCTCGCCTCAAGGTCGGCAGGACGCGTCATTCTCCGTCGTCGACCTGCGAGGCCAAACGCAGAGTGAGTTCCGCACTGGCCAGCATCCGGGTGATCTCGATAGGGGGGCTTGAGAATTCCTTCCTCACGACGTCGGCGGGGTCGATCCGGCGAGTGACGCCGTCCCGCCCCGTCGCCTCGATCACGTAGCGGTATCCGCGGGGCGCGTCGGCGTCGTGCGCAACATTCCACTGCGCTCCGTGCTTCTGAATCAGGTAATCGGCGACGTAGGAGAGCAGATCACTGTGCAGCGTGATCCAGTCCGACTGCTCGAAGTCACCCAGCGGGGCCCGTGAGACATAGCCCTGGAGGGCAGGGATGAGACTCAGTGGGTCACGGCTGTAGATCTCAGGCGCCACCCCGAGCATGTCCGCCACCTCAACGATGTTCCGGCGCCCCTCCTCGATCCATCCCTGGAGATCCGGCTCGCTTGCCTCGGTCACACCTGAAACCGACGGATATCCCGTAAACCGCTTCTCGAGCCGCATGGGCGGGCGCACTACAGGCCAGGTGTGGCCAGGGCCGTCGCGATGAAGTCCGCAGCCTCCATCTCATCCAGCCAGACCAGGCCGAAGTCCGAGGCCTTCTCCGCGGCCGTGGGAAGAGCGCCCGTCGGCGCCCAGTGCAGGCTGTCCCGGCTGAACGCCTCGTTGCTCTGGTCACCGCGTACGACGCGCTGCCGCAGTAGCGGGCCCCGCCGGTCGGCAGCCATGTAATACGTGATGCGCCCCGCCGCGTCCACCGCGTCGAGCATCGCGCCCTCGAGGGAGCTCAGGTGCGGGGTGCCCAGGTGGCCCTGGAGAGTTCCGGGGCGTAGCAGCACACCGGTCAGGTCGAGGAAACCGGCGTTGTCGGAGAGGAATTCGCCGCCCCGCTCGTAGAACAGGACGAGGGGCTCGTAGAGGTCGGGCAGGTCCCCGCCGACCAACGGATCCTGCGCACTGAGCCCAGCCATGCGGACCGCGCCCGCACAGGTGAGCTTGATGGAGTCGCCTCCGGTCGCCTGATCCAGGAATTCCTGGAGTTCCGCTGCGATTTCCGGGGGAAGCGTGAATTTCGGGTCCACGTAGTCGGTGACGTCAAAGAAGGGCCACGCGCTCTCGGCCGAGTACGCCTGCGCCCACATGCCCGCCCGCCGGAGATACTCACGCATCAACACACGACGAGACATGACGTGGGCGACGGCGTCGTCCCAGTCACCCGTCCATTCCACCGCGCGCAGGCGCTCCAGCATGGCGGATGATGCCCGGTCGGTCACTTCGCAATTCCCTTCGATCGCAACTCCTGCAGGAGGGCTGCCGTCACCTCGTCGATGTTGGACAGGCCGGGCGCCAGCTCGACCTCAGGAAGGTCGAGCCCCAGCCCGCGCCACTGGGAGAACCCGCCTCGGTTCTCGTTCAGAGCGAGTTCGTGCGCACCGGCTTCGAGATAGCTTTCGGGCCAGCTGTGATAGTACCCAGACTCGTCCTCGTTGCGGTAATACTCCCAGAGGTGTTCCGCGTCGCGCAGATACGGCAGGCCAGCCTCGAGGAAATGACTCTCCGTGAATTCGTGGCCGATATAACGCTCAAATTTCGTAGCCTCGGCGGAGGTCAGATTGCGCTGACCAGCATCCTCCCAGAGTTTGGCGATGTCACTTCGAGGAGTGAAATAGCCGCGCCGCGTGATACCCGGCGCCTCGAGCACCATCTGTTCGGTGAGGAAGAAATGAGTCCGGACCCGATCGAGGACCTGCGTACTGATGCCGGTGTTCTCCGAGATGCTCTGGATGTCCAGAGATTCCGGGTTGGCCCGCACCTGGTCGTAGAACCGTGCCGCTGCAACGTGCCCGGCCTTGGGCTCCTCGATGTAGCGGGCGCCGTCCGGCCTGGGCTCGGATCCTCCGGGGAGGATCGGGTTGTCCGGGTGCCCACCCGGGCTGTCTCCGTGACCGGGTCCGCTGCCGTCACCGTGGCCGCCGGAAGTGGTGTCACCGTGGCCGCCACCCGTGGACGGGGGTTCGTGGTGGCCACCGCCTGTACCAGAGGCGCCGTCCGTGTGGCCTGTACCACCCGGGGTCTCCGCGTGGCCGCCCGTGGACGGGGTCTCCGGGCTGGAGCCACCCGAGCCCGGCCTGTGGGGGTCCGCGCTGTTGCGCGGCATGTCGTCCGGCGCGTGGCCGTCCGGGGTGGTGTCCGGGTGGGGGCCCGGGGTGTGGTCGGCGGCGTGGACCGGGTCGGAGATGTCGGAGCTGAGGCGGATGCCGTCGCCGCCGGCGACGGCGCCGGCCAGCTGGCGTTCCGGGATCTTGGCCGTCGCCGGGGAGTCCACCTTCGGGGCGTCGACGCGCGGGACGTCCGCGCCCGCGGCCGGCTTGCCCTTCGGGACGTCTGCCGCGTGCTGGATGATCTCGCCCTTGTGGTTGTAGATGTTGTACTTCGGGTCCATGTACTGGGGCGGGCCGTCGACCGGGAGCTTGACCGTGCCCGGAGGGAGGGTGGTGGTGCCCTCGGGGAGCTTGATGTTGCCGTCCGGGAGCTTGATCGCGCCGTCGGGGACGGCGGAGCCGGCCGGGAGGTGGATCGCGCCGTCCGGGAGGTGGACCGTGCCTTCCGGCAGGGCTGTCGCGCCGTCCACGTTGATCTTCGGGGTTTCGAACTTTCCGGCGCCCTTCAGGCCGGCCATCACGTCGCCGATCTTCGACACGCCGGCGCCCGCGCCCTTGAAGACGTAGGTCATCGGGTCGACGGCCCTGCCCGCCTTGCTCGCGAACGACAGGGCCTTGGCGACCGCGCCCGCCTTGCCCGCGCCGGACACCGCACCGCCGGTGCCGCCCGTGCAGACCGTTGTGACCACGTTGAAGGTGACCGCACCCGCCGCGCGGGAAGGGTTCGAGCCCCACTGGTCCCAGGCCAGCAGCGCCTTGCCGGTCTCCTTCATCGCCGTGCGGGATTCACGCAGCCACGAGGGCATCTTGTCGTCCGGGACGGCGAAGAAGAGGGGACCCACACCCGGGATCGAGGTGATCGCCGTAGCGGTGCTGAGTTTGGCCAGTCCCGTCCACGAGGCCTTGAACGTGTCCCAGCCGTCAAGGCCGACCAGGCCGCCGAGCCCCATGAGGGTGCCGCCTATGCCGTCGACGATGAAGCCCGTGCCGAAGTCCCAGGCGTGTTCCCAGATCTGCCAGGCGGGAACAGACTCCTCCACCGCGTCGCCCCACGGAAGGGACTTGGACTGCTTGAGGGCTTCGGCGTCGTAGCCGTACATGCCCTCGCCGTGGGAGCCGTCGTCCTTCTTCAGGCCCGGCTTGCCGACGAGAGCGGCGATCTTGGCGTAACAGGCACTCTCGACGTCCTGGAAGTGGGCCCATACCTCGGCGATCGCGTTGCGGCGTTCGAGGTTCTGGTCGATCAGATCGCCGTCCTCGAACCACTTCTCGTCGTCCGACACCCTCGAGCGAAACGATTCTGCTTCTCTCTTCAGCGTCTTCAGCCGGTTCACCAACGGCTCGGCGTCACGCGCGTAGGTACCCAGCGCGCCCGCGATCGTGCACATGTCCGAGCTGAGCTTCAGCCCCAGGTCCTGGACGGGCTTGGTCGTCGCGAAGAGCTGGTCCGCCTCAGGTGCCTGGTAGAAGGCCTGGAGTCCGCCGAAGCTGGTGTGGACGTCGCTCGCCTTGGTCGAGACCGTGGCCCCGCCCGACGAGATCGCTTTCACCTGCTTGTCCAGCTCCCCCAGGTCGCCCGTGAAGACGGGCACCTCCGCCGGGTCGACCGGCGACTTCCCGCTCACTTCGCGCCTCCCGGCTGTTCGCGCAGAGCCTGCAGGTTGACGGCCCTGGCGGCGTCCTGGGCCGCCTTGGCATGCTCCAGGTCTCCTTCGAGGTACTCGTTCGTCGCCGAGGCCGCACCCAGGACGCAGGCCTCGATCCGGTTCGCCATCGACGTCAGTTCCGTCTGGCGCTCCTGCAGGTACAGACCCAGAGCGGCTGCCACGGGGCCCGTGGCCTTGGTCGACGCCATGAAGGCCTGGCCGGGGGCCGGGGCCGCGCCGGGGGCCAGGGGACCCCGCGGAGTCATTCCCGATGCCGAGCCGGGCACGGCTGTCCCCGCGGCCTGGGCCGCCTGCGACATGGCGCCGATCAGGGCGTTCAACGCCGTTTCCAGCTCGCCGGCGTTACCGCCGACCGTCTTCAACTGTCCTTGTACGCCCTGCGGCTTGATGTCCCACCCGGTCATCAGCGTCCCCCGTGTGCCCCGATGTCCTACGTCGGCGGCTGTTCAGCTCAGCCGCCCGTTCCGCCGTCTGTTCAGCCGATGTTGTTGACGGCGGTCTTGGCACGCGACAGTGTCTGCCGCGCCGTGCCGTCGTTCTTGTCCATCGTCGACTGCAGCAGACGGATGATGTTCTTCACCTCTTCAGAGGCGTTCTTCCAGCGCAGTTCCTTGCCGTGGTACTCGTCCGAGACACCGTCCGCCTCGAAGTTCGTCATGGCCGCAGCCACCTGCGCGTCACGCGCGAGGATGACCTGCTCCAGCTGGTCGATCACGACCTTGATGTTGCCCTGCGCCTCGGTCGACGCACCCATGTCGTACGAACGGCGGTCCTCGCCACCGGCCATCACCATCACGCTCCCCGTGAGATCGAAAATCCTGAACTGGCCCTGCAGTACGCGTCAGCGGCCCCGGAAGCGCGCGGCATCGAAGTTTGCGGATGCCATCTGTGTCTTCGCGTTCTCGCCGTGCTCCTGGTCGCCCGAGGAGAAGGCCTGCTCCATCCCCGACTGACCGCCGAGGATGGCGGACAGCGAGGCGTTCAGCTCCTTGGTGATGCCGTCCGCCCGCTCCTTGAACGAGTCGAAGGCGACCTTGCCCTGGCCGTTGAACTTGCCTTCGAGCGGCTGCGCTGCGTTGATCAGCTGCTGGATCAGCGTCCCCAGGTCCGTACTCGAATTACGTGACTTGGACATCAGGCTCGTCAGAACCTGCGCCCCCATGTCGAACTTCATCCCGCTCCCCCGCACACTCGAACGACCAAAAGTATGCCTGTTTCTATCAAGTTGCGTCGCTCGTGCAACGCGCAACCGGCAGGCTGTGACGAACACATGACATCCGCCGGTCCCCTCACGCGCCCTTCAAGTGCCGCATCAGCCGCTCGAAGTCGGCCCATCCCGACAGGTCCGACGGGTCCCCGGGCAGCGGGTAGTAGTACGCGGGACGGGCCTTCGGCCCCAGTGCGACGGGCGGCTCGGACAGCGGCGTCCTGCGCGCGCGGTCGTCCGGCATCGCCCGTACCTCCTCCGCGCCGAGCACGAACGCCAGCGGCACTCCCGGCCCCTCGAAACGCGGAGGAACCGTCAGGCCGCGTTCCGCCTTGCGGAGTTGTACGAGCATGGACTGAAGGCGGTGGCGGGTGACGAGCGCCTCGGCCGTCCTCTGGATGCGGTCCAGCGGCGGGTCCTCGTCCGCGCCGTAGCCGAAGGCCAGCGTCACGGTCTCCTCGACCCCCGCCTTCGTACGGCTGATCCGCACGGTGGCCAGACCGGGGCGCTCCGGACTGCCGACCACCACGAACCACGTCGGCTCGGGGGCCCGCGCGAAGGCCACATCGGTCAGGCGGCCCGGCGACCAGGGCAGGTTGGCCGGTTCTGCGGTTCCCCATCCGGCCGGCGGCTCGCCGGTCAGTTCGCGCCACACCGTCTCCAGGGCGCCCCCGAGGACCAGCCGGTCGTCCGCCGGGTGGACCGTACGGAAGGTGACGGCCAGCTGCCGCTCGCCCGTGTTCACGACCTGCCGGTACGAGGCCGCCACCGGGGTGCGCGGGTCTTCCTCGGTGGCGTCCGCGGGCACCACCGTGGCGAACATGCCCTCCTGCCACCGCAGCACCGCGCCGGACAGGCCGTCGTAGTAGCCGTCCCGCTCGTCCTGGACGATCCACCGCGAGGGCCAGCCCGGCATCGCGCCGAGCACCGCCGGGGAGAGCTTCGTACCGGGCGGGGTGACGATCTGCAGCCCGCGCTCGGCCGCGGCGGCGGCCCGGAAGGCATCGGAGAGCCAGGCCGTCATGGCGACGACCGGGCGGTCCATGATGACGACGGCGACCTTGTCGGTCAGCACGTCGACGGCGGGCTGCGCTGCGGCGGGTGTGGGCGCGATGCTGACCCCGTCCGTCTCCACCACACCCAGCGAGCGCGTGGCCTCCGGCGGCCAGGCGGTCCCGCCGGACAGCAATGCGAGACGGGCCGCGAAGGTCCCCGCGAGCCGTTCGGCCTCGGGGACACCGGTGGTGGCACGGGCCTCGGTCCACCAGAAGGGGACCGGTGGCGCGGTGGCCCCGAGCAGCCGCTCGGCCTCGCCGGCGACCTGGACCAGCAGCGGCGCCTCGACCGAGACCAGCGGGCGGCCCTGCTCGTCGCAGAGCTGTACGACCGCCCCCTCGCCCGTCGTGTCCACCAGCTTGTCGGACCCCCCGGAGAGCAGGCCCACGATCACGGCCCAGGCCTCGGGCATCCGCTGGGTGAGGGCTATGACGTCCTTGGTCATGTGGTCGTACGGTCCTTCACGGTGTCGTCATTCGGGAGTGTGCACGGTCTGGATCAGGCGGTTCGACTGCCCCCGGCGGATCAGCACGCCACGCCCGGCCGGCTGCTGGGAGGCGTACACACCGGGGAACAGCTGGCCCTCGCCGCGGTCCCCCGCCATCACCACCGCCGAGGCCCCCGACTCGCGCAGGCCCTGCACCAGGGGCTCGTACATGCCGCGCGAGGCACCGGCGACGCGGCGGGTCAGGACGAAGTGCAGGCCGATGTCGACCGCCGACGGGATGTACGGAACGAACGCGGCGAGCGGCGACTGCCCGGCCGTGGTGAGCACGTCGTAGTCGTCGACGAGGACCACGATCCGCGGCCCGCCTCCCCAGCTTCCGGGCTCCAGGTCCTCCAGCGAGGTGCTGTCGTCGGGCAGCCGCCGTTCCAGCTCGGTGGCGATGCCCGCGGCCAGTCCGGCGCACATCTTGGTGTTGTAGGCGTAGCCGCCGTTGAACTCCTCGGGCACCACACCGCGCAGGCTGCGCCTGGGATCCATGATCGCGAAGACCAGCTCGTCCTCGCGATACCTCTCGATGAGGCCGCCGGCGATCGTCTTCAGCAGGTTCGTCTTGCCGCACTCGCTGTCACCCATGACCAGGAGGTGCTGGTCATGGGCGAACAGGTCGAGCATGACGGGCGCCAGAGCCGTCTGGTCCAGGCCGATCGGCACCCGCTGGGGCTCGGCGACCGGCCCGGGCAGCAGGTGCGGCTCCAGGACGTGCGGCAGTACCCGGACCGGCTGGGCGCTCTCCCCGCTCCAGGTGGCGCGCACCGTCCGGGCGGTGCGCTCCAGGACGGCGCCGAGCTCGGAGGCGTCGGCCAGCCCGTCCGTACGGGGCAGGGCGACCTGCGCGAAGAGCTTGCCGTCGGTCAGGACACGGCCCGGCTCGTCGGCCGAGAGGGTCTCGGCGAGCTTGCGTTCGATGCTGGATTCGCCGGGGTCGTTGAGGCGCAGTTCGACCCGGGTGCCGAAGTTCGACTGGGTGGCGATGCGGACGTCGTTCCAGCGGAGCATGGCCGCGACGACGTGGATGCCGTATCCGCTGCCGCGCTTGAGGATGTCGACGACGGCGTCGTCGAGTTCCTCGAAGTCGTCGCGCAGCGCGCCGAAGCCGTCGATCACGAGGACGATCTCGGCAGACGCCAGCTGGGGCAGCCTGCCCGCCGCGTGCAGGGTGCGCAGCTGCTCGACGGAGTCGATGCCGTGGTCGCGGAACAGCTCCTCGCGGGCGGCGAGCATGTTCCGTACTTCTTCCACGGTGCGGGCCGCGCGCTCGCGGTCCGCACGGCCGGCGATGCCGCCGACGTGCGGCAGCCCGGCCAGGGCCTGCAGACCGCCGCCGACCAGGTCGAGACCGTAGACGCCGACTTCCTGCGGGGTGTGCGTCAGGGCGAGCGAGAGGACCAGGGCGCGGAGCAGGGTCGTCTTGCCCGACTGGGGTCCGCCGATGACGGCGGCGTGGCCGCCTGCCACGGTGAGGTCGAGGTACCACTCGCCCTGCCACTGCTTCGTCGGGTCGTCGAGCAGGCCCAGCGGCACCATCAGCCGGCCGCGCCGCTTGGCCAGCTGCATTCCGCGCGGTCCGATGTCGAGCGGGCCGGCGACGGCGTCGAGCGGGATCGCATCCGGCAGCGGCGGCAGCCAGATCCGGCGGACCGGCGGCGCGGCGTGCTCCAGCTGCCCGACGATGACGCCCAGCTCGGTCGGCCCGGTCTCGCGGCGCCGTGCGGCCGTCTCCTGAGGGGTCTGGCCGTCCGGCGTGGACAGGGTGTTGAAGGCCTCGTACTCCAGGGCGAGCGGTCCGCTGTCCTCGTCCTCGGTGCGCTGGACCGGGCCGCGGTAGGCGCCGGAGACGTAGCTCGCCTTGAAGCGCTCGTAGTGGCTGGTGTCGACCTTGAGGAAGCCGAAGCCGGGCAGCGGCGGCAGGTGGAAGGCGTCCGAGGTGTCCAGGACGGTACGGGACTCGTCGGCGGAGAAGGTACGCAGACCCAGCCGGTAGGAGAGGTACGTGTCCAGGCCCTTGAGCTTGCCGCCCTCGATGCGCTGGCTGGACAGCAGCAGGTGCACGCCGATGGAGCGGCCGATCCGCCCGATCGACAGGAACAGGTCGATGAAGTCGGGCTTGGCGGTGAGGAGCTCGCCGAACTCGTCGATGACGACGAACAGATGCGGCAGCGGCTCCAGATCGGGCCGCCGGTCGGCGCGCAGCGCCGCGTAGTCACCGATGTCGGCGACGTTGCCCGCGTCCTTGAGGACCTGCTGGCGCCGCTTGACCTCACCCGCGAGGGAGGCGTGGACGCGTTCGACGAGACCGGCCTGATTCTCCAGGTTGGTGATGACACCGGCGACGTGCGGCAGGTCCGCGAACGGCGCGAAGGTCGCACCGCCCTTGTAGTCGACGAGGACGAGGGCCAGGTCCTCCGGCGGATGCGTCGCCACCAGGGCGAGTACGAGGGTGCGCAGGAGCTCCGACTTGCCGGAGCCGGTGGCGCCGACGCACAGGCCGTGCGGGCCCATTCCGAGCTCGGAGGACTCCTTCAGGTCGAGCAGGACCGGCTCGCGGGAGTCGCTGATGCCGATCGGGACGCGCAGGTACGCACGTTCGCCGCGCGGCGCCCACAGGCTCTGCAGGTCGAGCCGGGCCACGTCGTCGATGCCGAGCAGGTCCGCGAAGTCGACCGGCCCGGACAGCGGGGCGTCGATGAGGGACTCGGCGGACAGCCGCAGCGGGGCGAGCATCCGGGCCAGGCCCTCGGCGAACGGGATGCCGGCCTCGTCGACAGTGCCGTGGGCGCCGATCGGCTCGGCCTCGCGCAGGTCCTCGATGAGGACTTGTGCGCCGTCGACGGTGATCCGTACGCCGACGTGGCCGGGCTCCTGGATCCGCTGCTCGAGGAGGTGCAGGACGGTGACGCCCATCTCGCGCAGGCCGACCGCATCGTCGGGGCGCGGCAGTTCGACGGCGTCCTCGCCGTGCCCGTCGGCGACGACGAGCAGGCGTGACGTCATGGTCAGGGCGTCCTTGCCGGACAGGCCGCGGCGGACCTCGGCCGCGTAGGAGGCGCGGCGGCGCAGCTCGGGGCCGAGCCTGCGGGCGAGCTGCTCCGGGGACGGGGCGATGCGCCGGGCGGCGACGGGCCCGTCGAGCTGCTCGGTGTCGAGCAGGTGCGGCATCCACTTCGCCCACTCCCAGTCGGCGAGCCGCTCGCCCGGCACGGCGAGCGCGATGGCCACGTCGTCGGGCGCGTGCATGGCCGCGGTCTGCACGAGCAGGGCGCGGGCGACCCGCAGGCAGTCCTCGCGGGGTCCGACGACGCTGATGTTGCCGACGCGGTCGAGCGGCACGGTGAGCGGGAGTTCGGTGCCGGTACGGAAGCGGGTGGTCAGAGCCGACGCCTCGTTGAGCATGAAGCGGTCCGGCGGGGTCAGCACGGAGGAGCCCTGCTGGCCGATCTTGAGATCCCGTACGGGCATTTCGCCGGTGCCGACGCGCACCCGCAGGAAGTCGGCGTCGATGCGGCGCCGCTCCCACAGCCGGGCCGGGTCGCGGACGATGTCGTAGAGCGCGTACGGAGGCGGGTTGAGCACGTCCGCGTGCTGGGCCCGCTCGCGCTCCTCGGCGGCGAGCTCCTCGCGCAAGTCCTCCAGATAGGCGAGGTAGGCCTCCCGCTGGACACGACGGGTGCGCTGGGCCTTGCCGCGCTGCGAGAGGACGAGCCCGAGGGAACCGATGACGGTGACGACGAGGATCAGCGCGCCCAGTGCGGCGAACTGGCTGTTGCGGACGACGGTCATCATCACGACGGACGACATCACGCCGGCCACCGGCAGCAGGGACATCGCGATGTTGCCCGTCTTGCCCTCGGGGAGGTTGGGCGGGGCCTCGATGAGGCGCGCCTCGGGGGCGGCGGGGGGCCTGATCGTTCTGGCCGGTCGGTGGATCAGTCGGGTACTCATCAGTGGCGCTTCTGGGAGAGCTGGAAGACGTCCGCGGCGATCCGGGTGGCGGCCGTCCTCGTCGCGTGGGCGAGCAGGCCGGTCAGGATGGTGCCGCCGTCCGCCAGATGGCGGTCGTACGGCAGGACGTGGACGTTCGTCCCGGTGGACCGGAGCGTGCGCACCGCCTCGTCGAGGTCGATTCCCGAGTGCGGAGCCTGCTCGGTGAGGACGACGACCGTACCGCCGATCACGTGCGCGGGCAGGCTCTGCATCCACTGGAGGACCGCGTACGTGCTGGCCACACCGTCGAGGGTGGCGGGAGTGGTCAGCACGCGGGCCTGGGCGGCGGAGAGCGCGACCCGGGCGACCTCGGCGGGCAGCGTCTCGCAGTCGACGACCGTCACACCGAAGTAGCGGCGCAGCGCGACCATGGCCCGCTCGTACGCGCGGGTGTCGAGCATGGCACCGATCTGGCCCTGGCTGCCGGGCAGCAGCCAGGCGTTGTCGTGGAGCTGGACGAGGTAGCCGGTGACGTCGAGCAGCGACATCTGTGGCGCGACGATGTCCGCGACGTCACCTGTGGTCCAGCGCAGGTCCTCGGCGCCGAGCCGGACCGGCAGCGAGCCGAGGGCCGGGTCGGCCTCGACGAAGAGGACGGGGTCCTGGCGGTAGTGCGCGTACGTGGTGCCGAGCAGGGCCGCGACGGTCGACTTGCCGGCGCCGCCCCGGATGGAGGTGACGGCGATCTGGCGGCCGGTCGTCACGGGCTGCTGGAGCATCTCCGCGGTCCGGGTGGCCTCGGCGACCTCGCGGGACGCGGATGAGGAAACGATTCGCCACAGGGCGCGGGCGGCCCGGGCGGCGAACGGCTCACCACTGCGGGGCTTACGGCCCACAGCGGCCAGGCTCCGGTCGACCGCCGGCCGGGAGTCGGGGGTCGACCGGACGGCGGCCTGCGGATGCCGCGCGGGCTGCCCGCCGCCGGAGTGCTGCGGCGGTACCTGGCCCTGGTACGGATGACCGAGGGCGGATCCTGCCGCCTGACCGGTGGGTACGGCTGCGCCCTGCGGCTGTCCGCCGGGGCCCAAGGCGGGCACCGGGACCTCGCCGCCGGGCGGCGGGAAGCCCTGGGCCGGAGCCTGGCCGGCGGGTACGGCTGCGTCCCGCACGGGCGGCTCGGCGCCGCCCCTGAGGTCGCGCAGGACATCGCCCTGCCAGTTGTCTCCGTTCGGCATGTCCCTCTGCCCCTGCCCCTCTACTTACGACCTGCTGCCCCGCCCGGAGCGCCTGCGCGTTGACTCAGAACTTGTCGAGCAACTGCCCGTAGACGCCGAACACCCCGATGGCCAGCGGGAACAGCCCCACCATGCCGACGGATTCGACGAGGTCGGCCATGCGCCGCAGCCGTACCTGAACATGCTCGGGGGGCTGCACCGCGAGCGCGGCCAACGGCAGCAGCGCGGCCACGCACAGCACGGCCAGCGCCCCGGCGCCGCCGTCGTGCCCGATCCACAGCACGACGAGGCGTACGAGGAGCACGGCCGAGGCGGCGAGCAGCGCGACGACCTCGGCGACCAGCGGGAAGGCCCGGGCCCTCGACAGGAGGACGACGGCGACGAGCGATGGCAGGGCCACGGTCCACACGGTCGGGTTCGCGGCCGTCGTCAGCAGCCAGCCCGCGGCCGCCGCGGAGAGCGCGGTGGCCATCGTCGCCAGCGCGAGCCCGCGGTGCGTGGCGGCAAGCGCGTTGCCCACGTCATGCCGGCTGACCGAGGCTCCGCCGGAGCGGCGGTCGTCGAGCGCGGTGAGCCCGGATGCCATCAGGGCGAGCCGCGGCAGCAGGCCGAGAAGCACCACCGAGACGAGGGCCATGAGGGCGCCGAGCCGGGCCGGCTGGTCCTGGAGCGCGGCGGCGGCTTCCCAGCCGGCGGTGATCACGGCGACGGCCCCGGCCCCGATGAGACCGCCACGGCCGAGCGGGGAGAAGTAGCCGAGCAGGACGAGTGTCACGACCAGCGCGCCGGCAACGGCCGCGAGCCGCACGATCCCCGACCAGTGGTGAGCGTCGGCGGCGGTCCACGCGGTGAGGATGCCGAGGCCGCCGGAGGCGAGCAGCAGCGCGGTGGCCAGTCCGTGGTTGCCCTGCCCGACCCGGGCCACGAGCGCACCGGCCGCCAGCAGTACGAGCGTGACCACCAGCAGGGCGCCGGCCAGGGTGCCGAGTGCGAACTCGTGCCGGGCGAGCAGCGCGGCGGTCACCGCCAAGGCGACGGTCGCGACGCCCGCACTGCCCCTGCGGGCGGCCGGACGCCAGCGCCAGGCCTGCAGGTCGAGGTCGTCGGCCACCAGGTCGGTGACGTCGTGGACGACGGGGGCGGGCGGCGCGGAGTGGGTCCTGACGAGCCGCAGTACGGCGCCGTCGGCTATCCCGGCCGCGGCCAGCGTGCTGTCCTGGGGAAGCGCGGAGCCGTCCGAGGTCATCAGCTGACGGGTCAGGGGCCGCGCGGCGGCGCGATCGTCGAGAAGCTGCAGGATGTCCGGGAGCAGCTGCCCGATCGGCGTGTCGGAGGGCAGGACCATGTCGGCCCGGCGCCGCTCCCCGACCAGGGTCACCCGGCTCAGTTGCGCCCGGGAAGTCTTTGCTGTGCTCACCACTTGCAGGAACCTATCATCGCGGGTTCCGGACTCCTCGGTTCAAGTCCGGCTCGCTACGGTGCGGTCGGCGTGCTCGGCGTCGTCGACTTGGTCGGCTTGGGCGACTTCGAGGCCTGCGGGGCCTTCGACTTCGGGGCCTTCGAGGGGTCGGCCGACGTGGACGGGCCGGGCGTTGTGGAGGGAGCGGGTGACTTGGCCGGGCCGGGTGCCTTGCCCGTGCCCGCCGACTTGGACGGCCCCGTGGCCGGTTGGAAGAGTCCCTGTTGCTGCTGTTGTTGCTTCTGCTGCTCAGCCTTCTGCTTCGCCAGCGTGGCCTGGATGAAGGACCACCCGACGCAACCCGCGCACAGTACGGCCGCGATGGCGATGCCCGCGAACACCTTCCCGAGCCGCTCGTCCGCCGTCCGCCGCACCCTCTGCGCACCGAACAGCAGGGCGTCACGCAGTCTGTGGCGTCGTACCGCCACAGACTCCAGCAGCTGACTGTCGTAGTCCCGTGCCATTCGCCGCCCGTCGCCTCCCCCGAGTTTTGCCTGTGCAACATAGAACATCAGGCGACTCGGAGCACAACCGGAAGGCCTGGCGCAAGCCGTGTGCCGGGTGGGGCGGTTCGGGTTCTACGACCAGCCCGGCTCGAGGGGGGCGGCCTGGGGGAGGGGCGGGGCCGGGGTGCTTGCCGCGGTTGCGGGGGCGAGTTCGCGGGCCTGGCCGGCGGTGCTCGTGCCGATCACGGCGATCAGGGCGGCGGCGGTGACGGTGATGAGGGTGACGAGCTTGCGACGCATGGTGGGGAAGCCTCTTATCGAGCCGGTGGGGTGAGGGGCGGTTGGCCGGATCTCTCGTTCCGGCGTGCCGCCATCGTGCCGAGCCGGGCAGTGCCGTGTCGCGCGTTTCCGCTGGCACAAAGCGCTCTGACATATCCGTGCCAGCCGGCCGGTTTTCCGGTCCGGGCGACGTCCGGACACCCGTCCGCCGTGTCCGCGTGATGGACGGTGTTTGTGCGGCCGTCCGCTGGTGGGGACAATCCGGGGTGCAAGATCGGCCCTCGGAGGGCCGCGTACCGCCAGCGTTGTCGGTCCACAGCTGTGATGCCGCTCCGAACCGCGAGCTGGGGGGCTCCCTTTGTTGGTTTCTCTTGGGCTGACAGAGCGTTCAGATGCGCTCTACCGCCTCATCCTCCGACGGCCGGATCTCGCCGTCGCCGATGTCTCCGCGGAACTCTCGCGGTCCGAGGACGACGTACGCGCGGACCTGGAGGAGCTGACCCGCCTCTCCCTCCTCGCGCCGTCCTGGCGGACCGACGGGCGGCTGCGGGCGGTGAACCCGAAGGCCGCGCTCGATTCGCTGCTCGCGCACCAGCAGGCGGAGATCGCCCAGCGCCACCGCGCCCTCGCCGAGAGCCAGGCCGCGGCCAGCGCGCTGCTGTCGCAGTACGCCGAACTGCACCCGGCCCAGCCCGCGCACGAGGCCGAGCGGTTCCTCGGCGTCGAAGCGGTCCGGGCCAAGCTGAGCGAGATGTCGGCCCGGACCCGCCGCGAGTCGATCAGCTTCCATCCGGGCGGGCCGGTGCCCGCCGAGCAGTTCAAGGCCAGCGAGCCGCTGACCGAGGACCTCATCGCCCGCGGCGTGAAGATCCGGACCATCTACCAGGACGCCATCCGCAACGACGCCGGCAGCCTCGAACACGCGCGCTGGCTGACCGAGCGGGGCGGCGGGGTGCGGACCGTGCCCTCGCTCCCGATGCGGATGGTCATCACCGACCGGGAGTTCGCGCTGATGCCGATCGACCCGGCGGACAGCGCGCAGGGCGCGGTGCTGCTGCGGGAACCGGGCGCGGTAGCCGCCTTCTGCGCGCTGTTCGACTCGGTGTGGGAGACGGCCACCCCGTTCGGCGAGCCGCCCCGGCGCAGCCTCGACGACCCCGGCTCGCAGCCGCGCGAACTGCTGCGCCTGCTGGCCCAGGGCTACACCGACGAGGCCGCCGCGCGCCGGCTGGGCATCTCCCTGCGCAGCGAGCGGCGGCTCATCTCGGAGCTGATGGAGAAGCTGGACGCGCAGAGCCGCTTCCAGCTCGGGCAGCGGGCCGTCGAAGAGGGTCTGCTGTAGGCGAGACCCCTGCTCAGCAGCCGCAGGCCGCGCCCGCCGCGACGGGGGCGGTCAGCGGGTCCGGCGGCGACTGGCGGATGCCGGCGGAGTCCTCGACCGGGAAGCCCTCCCGCGACCAGTACTCGAAGCCGCCCAGCATCTCCTTGACCCGGTACCCGGCGACGGCGAAGGCGTACGCAGCCCGGGTCGCGCCGTTGCAGCCGGGGCCCCAGCAGTACGTGACCACGGCACTGCCCGGCGGCACCAGTTCGGCGGCCCGGGCCGGGATCTCGTCCGTGGGCAGGTGCACGGCGCCGGGGATGTGGCCCTGCGCCCAGGCCTCGGCGCTGCGGCTGTCGACGAGGACGAAGCCCCCGGCGGCGGATTCCACGTCCGCGTGCACGTCGGCGACGTCGGCCTCGAAGGTGAACCGGCGGTGGAAGTGGGCCGCGGCGGTCGCCGGATCAGCGGGCGGGACGCGCAGCACCTTCGAGGACGCGGTCTCGGTCTGCGTGGTCGTGGTCATGATCGGTGGGCTCCTGAGGGCGAGGACGAGGACGAGGACGAGGGCGAGGGCGGCGTACGGCCGCCACGGCGATGAGGGTGTAGAGGGCCGCGGTGGCTGCACCGGGGCCGATGAGCAGGACGGGCAGGTCCCAGCGGGCGGCCCCGCCGAGGACGAGGACACCGAGGGCGATCAGAGCCGCGGCCACCACTCCGCCGCGCCGGGTCCGCCCGGTGAGCTCGGTCCAACGGGCGGCGGTGGCCTGGAGATTGGTACGGCAGTACGTCCAGCAGAGCGCGGCGGAGCCGAGCCCGAGTGCGGCCTCGACGGCCACCGCGGCCGGGGGCGGCGCCGAAGCGCCCGGCGGCGGACCCAGGAGTACGGAGTACAGCGCGGCCGCCAGCGCGATGCCGAGCAGGGTTCCGCCGAGCGCCCGCCGCCGCGCCGCGGCGGGGACCGCCCCTTCGAGGCCGACCCAGCCGAACAGCAGGGGCACGGCCACCAGGAGCGCGGCCCAGCCCGACCGGTCCCCGGTCCCCGCTCCCGGCAGCGGGCCGCCGAGCACCCGCCAGGCGACGGCCAGCGCCAGCACCGCGGCGAGCCGTAGCCGCCGCCCCGCCGGGGACAGCCCGCGCGGGGCGAACCACGCGTACGCGGCCGCGCTGCACAACACCCCGACGGCGGCCGCGTACGCCCGCCAGCCGGAGTCGCCGAGCGCGAACCCGGCGGCCCCCAGGGCCACTCCCGCCTGCCCGGTGGCGAAACCGCCGAAGTAGAGCGCGGTGGCCGCCCGGGCCGGTCCCGGGCCGAGCCGGTCCCGTATGAAGGCCACGGGCCCGGAGTCCGCCGTACCGCCGGCGGCGGCGACCAGCAGGCACCAGCCGGCCAGCACCCCCGCCACCGCGACCCCGGTCCAGGGGCCGGGCTGCGGGGCGAGGGCCGCCGGGAGCAGCAGGGCTCCGGCCCCGAGGACCGCGCCCAGCGCCTGCGCCGCACCGGCGGACCAGCCGTCGCCGGCCCCCGGAGCCGCAGCCGCCACCGGCACCCGACCCGGAGTCACGACAACTCGTGGAAGAACAGCGGGGTGGCGGTCGGCAGCGTCGTGCCCTCCGCCAGGAGCCGTCCCTCCACGCCGGCCCAGACGGGCATCCGCGTGCCGAGGTCCACCGGCAGGCCCAGGTGCCCGGCGAGGAAGGCGGACCAGCCCGGCATGAGCGGCGCCGCGGTGACCGTGACCGCCGCCAGCAGCTCCACGTGCGCGGCGAGCCGGCCGGCGTACTCCTCGCGGGGTCCGGCGACCCGCAGCAGGGCGAGCTCCCGCAGGTCGGCGTCGGCCCGCTCGATCACGGTGGCCAGGGTGTCGGCGGCGCGCTGCGGGGAGAAGGCCCCGGCGCCGAGGGCGTCGGCGATCCGCTGCGGCAGCGCGGCGCGTTCGGCGGCCAGCGGGCCGTCCGCGGGCCCGGCAGCCGGCACGACGGAGTCGAAGTCCTGGCCGAGCAGGTCCAGTACGGTGTCCGTCCACCGCTCCAGGCCGCCGGCCAGGACGGTGCTGAGGGTGTCGGCGAACTCCTTCATGGAGAAGTTGTTCTGCGCCCGCTCGGGGCCGGTCAGGCACAGGTGGAAGCGCAGGGCGTCCGCGTTGACCCGGCGCAGGAACTCGCCGCCCCAGATGGCGTGGCCGCGGCTGGTGGAGAACTTGTCGCCCTCCAGCCGGTAGAACTCGTTGATGACCACCTGTGCGGGCAGGGTCAGTTCACCCTGGGCGAGCAGCAGCGCCGGCCACAGCACGGCGTGCGAGAACGAGCAGTCGAAGCCGATGAAGTTGACGATCCGGGTCTCGGGGCCGGTCCACAGCCGCTCCCACTCCGAGCGGTCGCCGTTCGCCTCGGCGACCCGCGCGGTGCCCGCGACGTAGCCCCAGATGCCGCTGAACCAGGTGTCGAGGATGTGCCCCTCCCAGCCGGGCAGCGGGACGGGGATGCCGTAGTCCGCCTCGCGGCTGATCGCGGTGTCGGGCAGGGCCCGCTCGAACAGGCCGTCCAGGTACGAGATCAGCCGGGGCCGCCACTCGGCCTTGGCCTGCGCGTCGGCGTAGTACGCCTCGAGGCGCTCGCGGTAGCGCTCCAGCGGGAAGACGATGCGGCGCATGGTCTTCGTCTCGGGGGCGTTCCAGCAGGCGGTGCAGCGGGGGGCGGCGAGCCCGGCCGGGTCCTGCGGCAGCCCGCAAGCCTCGCAGTACACGCCGTCGGAGGGCTCGGCGCAGAACTGGCACTCGCCGCGCACCTCCGCCTCGTACAGGTACCGGTCGCAGGGGGCGCAGTGGAAGACGGGCAGCTCCTGCACCTCGAGGGCGCCGGACTCCCACAGTTCGAGGAAGAAGCGCTGGACGAACTCGGTGTGGGTGGCGTCGGTGAGCGGGCGGGTGAACCAGTCGTGGTGCATGGCGCCCAGCGAGAGCGTCTCCTCCATGCGGTCGCCGAACAGCTTCGCGGTCGGGTACGCGGTGGAGCCGATCTCGGCGGCCCGGCGCGGTACGTAGCAGGAGTGCTCGTCGGAGTAGCCCACGTAGCGCACGTCGTGGCCGCGCTGGCGCAGGTGGCGGGTCAGCACGTCGGCGCCGAGGAAGGGGCCGGAGAGGTGGCCGAGGTGGAGGTCGCCGTTCGGGTTCGGCGGGGCGCTGGTGACGACGTAGGAGGTCATGAGGCGTGGGTTCCTTCGGGGACGATCAGGGCGGAGGAGTCGAGGGGGGCCGCGGTGTCGAGCGGCGGCAGCGCGGCGGAGGCGGCCGCGACGACCCGGCTGCGCGGCGGCAGGTCGTCGAGGACGACCGAGTGCGCGCCGATGCGGGAATCGGCGCCGATGGTCACCGGGCCGAGGACACTGGCCCCGGTGCCGATGACGACGCGGTCGCCGACGACGGGGTGGCGGCGGGATCCGGAGGGGCGGCGCAGGTCCTTCCACCAGCCCACCGAGCCGAGCGTGACCTGGTGGTAGAGCATCACGTCGTCGCCGATCCGGACGGTCTCGCCGATGACGACGGCCGTGCCGTGGTCGACGAAGAAGCGGCGGCCGATCCGTGCCCCGGGGTGGATCTCGATGCCGGAGACGGCGCGGGCCAGCAGGGACAGGGCGCGGGCGGACACGCGGTGACCGCGGCCCCAGAGCCAGTGCGCGACCCGGTAGGTCCACAAGGCGTGGATGTGCGGGTAGAGCAGCACCTCGGCGCGGGACGTGGCGGCGGGGTCCTTGGCGAGGACGGTCTGCACGTCCTCGCGCAGCACTTCCCGTATCGGGCGCCGCAGCTCCTCCTCCAGGCCGTTCTCACATGTGGTCATACGGGGCCTCCGGACGGATCGGGCGGCCCGCGAGGAAGCGCTGCGGCCGGTACGGCTCCAGCAGCTCCTGCACGGCCTTGCCGGGGACGGCCCCGCCCTCGACGATCTCCTTGGCGGCGAGCTCGGCCACCGCGGGCGCCAGCTTGAAGCCGCCGCCGCTGAAGCCGAGGGCCAGGTAGAGCCCGTCCGGGCCGGCCGCGCCCACGACCGGGCGCTTGTCGGGGGTGTAGCCGTCGAGCCCGGAGCGGGTGCCCGCGAGCGGGGCGGTGGCGGCGGCCGGGACCCGGTTCGCGATGGCGGCGATCGCGGCCTCCAGCTCGGCCTCGGTCAGCGGCTCGACGTCGCGGCCCAGTTCGGTGTCGGGCTTGCTGGGGACGCCGAAGTAGAAACGGTCGAGGCCGTCGGGCCGGAAGTAGCTGCCGGTGGTGTCGTCGATGCAGGTCGGTACGGAGGACGCCGACCCGCGCCGGCCGGCACCCGGCAGCTCGGCCTGGGCCAGCCCGATCCGGCGCGCGGTGACGGGGATGTGGATGCCGAGGTGCTCGGCGGGGGCGGAGCCCCAGGCGCCGCCGGCGAGGACGACGAGCGGGGCGTCGATGCGGCCGATGGAGGTGAGGACGCCGGTGACGGTGCCCGCGGTCTCCAGCACCTTCCTGGCCCGGATGCCCTCGGAGGGGGAGACCCCGAGCCGGTAGGCGGCGGTGAGCAGCGCCGCGGAGGCGGCCATCGGGTCGGCGTAGCCGCCCTCGGGCTCGTACGCGGCGAGGGCGACGTCGTCGGTCCGCAGGCCGGGGTAGATCTCCTTCAGCTCGGCGGCGTCGATGACCTCGACGCGGCGGTATCCGGCGGCCTCGCCCGCGGCGGCGGCGTTGTAGCGCAGGTCGTCGGCGTGGTTCTCGCCGACGATCATGACGAATCCGGTGCGGCGGTAGCCGCAGTCGCCGCCGATGACGTCCGACCACTGCTCGAAGACGGGCAGGCTGCGGGCGGCGAGCCGGGTGTCGGCGACGGCCGTGTGGTGCAGCCGCAGCAGTCCGCCGGAGCGGGACGTGGCGCCCTGGGCGTTGACCCGGCCCTGGTCGCACAGGACGATCCGGCCGATGCCGGCGAGGGCGAGCTGGTGCGCGATGGCCGCACCGATCACCCCGCCGCCGACGACGATGGCGTCGGCGTGCGCGTGGACGATGGGACTCATGCGTCCACGCTCCGGTCCTTTGCCGCAGCGCTCTGGTCCGCAGCGCCCGGGTCCGTGATGCCGAACTCCGCGGCCCACTTGGCGCGGTCCCGGGCCACGGCGTCCGAGCCGCCCCACCAGATGGTGACGAAGCGCAGCCGGACGTCGCCGTCGTTGGTCAGGTCGTGGTCCTGGAACGGGGTGATGAACACGGTCTCGCCGGCGCGGACCCGCCGGGTCTCCGCGCCGATCCGCATCACCCCGCTGCCCTCGACGATGAAGAACATCTCGTTCTCGTCGTGGTCGTGCGGGGTGGAGGTGGCTCCGGGCGCCACGTCCACCCAGGCGCCGCCCCAGTTGGGCTCCTCGACGGCCTCGGGCCAGGGGAAGATCCGCCGGCCGCTGACGTTGTACGGCTCCTCGAAGACCATGTCGTCCTCGTGGGCGGTGAAGATGTGCATCGCGTACGGTCCAATCAGGCGGCGACGGGCTGGCGCAGGCGGGCGCGCAGGTCGCGGTGGATGGTGTCGGCCTTGGCGGCCATCTGGCTGAAGGAGGTGGCGCTGCCGATGCCGTGCCGCCACTCGGTGAGCCCGTCGAGGTAGATCCCGACCTCGCAGTCGTCGGTGGTACGGGCGCGGTAGGCGCGGGTGACCTCGGGCCGGCCCTGCGCATCGAGGCGCAGGTGGGGGACGAACGCGGCGAGCTGGCGGGGAAGGGCGGCCTCGCGGTAGCCGGTGCAGACGATCACCGCGTCGGCCTCGATCAGGCCGCTCTCGCCGGTGAACACCTCCGCGGTGCGCAGGTGCACCCGCCCGTCCGGGGCCTCGTCCACGGCGCTGACCTCGGTGCGCCTGTGCATGTGCAGGCGCTGCCGGCTGGTGAACCGGTCCTGGTAGACCGCCTGGTAGAGGGCGGTGGAGACGTCGGGGTCCACCGCCGCGTAGTTGGTGGCCCGGGCCTGGTCCAGGGCGCGTTCGCGCTGTTCGCCTTCGAGCCCGTAGAAGTAGTCGGTCTCGTCGGGGAAGTACACCTCGTTGCTGAAGTGGCCGAGCTCGTACATCCGGAAGCCCGCGTGGCGGACCACCGAGTGGATCTCGGCGGCCGGGTGCTGTGCGGCCAGGTGCAGGACGATCTCGCCCGCGGTCTGCCCGGCTCCGATGACGGCGATGCTGCGCAGCGGCCGGTCGCCGAGGGCGGCCAGGGCCGGCAGCAGCTTCGAGGCGTGGAAGACGCGCTCGCCCAGGTGCGGCCGGAACAGCTCGGGTACGTACGCCTCGTGGCCGGTGGCCAGCGCGATGTTGCGGCCCTCCACGGTGTGCAGGGAGCCGTCGCGGGTGTCGCGGGACAGGACGCGGGCGGTGCGGACGCGGCCGTCGGCGCCGGTGACGGGCTCGATGCTCAGCACCTCGCGGTGGTAGTCGACGTCGCCGCGGACCTGGCCGGCGGCCCACTGCACGTAGTCCGACCACTCCAGGCGGCTGACGTAGCCGCCCATCAGCGTGAACGGGTAGAAGCGGCCGCTCTGCTGGAGGTAGTGGGAGAAGGTGAAGCGGGAGCGGGCGTCACGCGGGGTCGCGAAGTCGCGCAGGAAGTGGTGCTGGATGTCGGTGCCGGGCAGCACCAGGTTGGGCTGCCACGAGGAGTCGGCGGCCTTCTCCAGGTAGCGCGCGGCCAGCGGGGCCGCGCCGGTGGCGTCGTCGTGGTCCTCGACGGCGGCGGCGAGGGCGATCCCGGAGGGGCCGAAACCTGCCACCACCAGGTCCTGGACGGAGGTGCCGTGCGTCGTCATCGGGCACCGCCCGTCGGCAGGCCGAGCGCGGCCAGGGCGGCGGTCAGGGACTCGCGGATGATCCGGCCGGCCTGGTCGATCTCCCGGGCCGAGCAGTTCAGTGGCGGCAGCATGCGCACGACGCAGTCGTCGCGGCCGCCGAGCTCGATGATCAGGCCGCGGCTGACGGCCTCCCACTGGACGCGCTTGGCGAGCAGGTCGGCGGGCAGCCCGGTCTGCGGGTCGGTCAGCTCGACGCCGGTCATCAGGCCGAGGCCGCGTACGTCGGCCACGTACGGGGTGAGCTCGCGCAGGCCCTGGAGGTGGACCATCAGCTGGTCGGCGCGGGCCCGGACGTTCTCCAGGACGCGGTCGCGCTGCACGACCTTCATGGTGGCGACGCCGGCGGCGAACGCGGGCTGGTTGCCGCGGAAGGTGCCGGAGTGGGCGCCGGGCTTCCAGACGTCCAGCTTCTCGTCGTAGAGGATCACGGAGGCCGGCAGGCCCATGCCGGACAGGGCCTTGGAGGCGCAGACGACATCGGGCTCGATGCCGTACTGCTCGAAGGCGAACCAGGTGCCGGTGCGGCCGCAGCCGCTCTGCACCTCGTCGACGATGAGCGGGATGCCCAGGCGCCGGGTGACCTCACGGATCCGCTGGACGAACTCGACCTCGGCCGGGATGACCCCGCCCTCGCCCTGCACCAGCTCCATGATCACGGCGGCGGGCAGGGTGATCCCGCCGTTGACGTCGGTCAGCGCCTTCTCCAGGAACGCGGCGCAGTTGACCTGGCAGTTGTCCCGCTTGAGGCCGAGCGGGCAGTTGTGGCAGTTGGAGTACGGGAAGAAGTGCACGCCCGGCATCCGGCCGCGGACCGGCTCCTTCTGCTCGACGAGGCCGGTGACGCTCAGCGCGGCCAGGGTCGCCCCGTGGAACCCGCCCTGGAAGGTGATGATCTCCTCGCGGCCGGTGGCGGTCTTGCACAGCTTGAGGGCGGCGTCGACGGCGTTGGCGCCGGTCGGCCCGCAGAAGTGGATCCGGGTGCGTTCCCGCATCGGCTCGGGCAGCATCCCGAGGGTCAGGTCGGTGAACTCGTCCTTGACCGGGGTGGGGAAGTCCAGGCCGTGCACGAACTCGTCGAGCTGGCGGTGCGCGGCGGCGAGCGGCTCGGGGTGGTTGTGGCCCAGGGACAGCACCCCGGCGCCGCTGAGGAAGTCGAGGAAGACGTTGCCGTCGAGGTCCTCCACGTAGGAGCCCTTGCCGCGGCGGATCGCCATCGGCAGTTTGCGCGGGTAGGAGCGGGAGTTGGACTCGCGGCCGGCCTGGCGGTCCAGCAGCTCGGCGCTGCGCGGGCCGGGCAGCGGGCCGGTGATCACGGGGGCGCTGTAGACGCGCGGGGCCGAGACCGGGGTGTCGATCGTGGCGGTCATGGGAAACGTGGACCCTTTCCGGTCAGGCGGCGGCGAGTACGGCGCTGCGGTCGGTGGCGGCGGCGGTCAGGCGGGCGGTCAGGGCGTCGGTGAGGGTCGCGGCGCGCAGCGACAGGAGGCTGAAGGAGCCCGCGTCGCCGATGCCGTGGCTGGACTCGCACAGGCCGTTCAGGAAGAGCGGCGGGGTCCCTTCGGCGACCGGTTCGAGCGCATAGTCGGCGGACACCTGCAGGCGCCCGTCCGGCTCGGTGGCGAACAGCTTCGCGAGCGGGGCCATCAGCGGCGGGCACAGCTCCTCGTGCGGGCCGGGGCCCATGTTGCGGAAGCCGGTCGCGAGGACCGCGAAGTCCACGGTCTCGCTGATCCGCTCGCCGGTGGTGCGCTCGACGAAGTCCAGGGCGATCCGGTCCCCGGTCTCCGGGGCCACGCCCACGGCCTCGTGGTTGCCGCGGACGAACACCTTCTGGTCGCCGTCGAGCTCCTGCTCGTAGATGGTCATGTAGAGCTCGCGCAGCACGTCGCCGTCGGCGGAGGAGTAGTTCGTGCCGTGCATGTAGGCGTCGAGGGCCTTCTTGCCCTCCCGGGACGCCCGGAAGTAGTAGTCGGTGAACTCGGGGAAGTAGCCCTCCTCGCTGAACGGGCTGGTGTCCTTCAGCCGCAGCGAGTGCGAGCGCGTGTACGTGGTGACCTTGGTGCGCGGGAAGCGGCGGTGCAGGTCGAGGGCGAGCTCGACGGCGCTCTGGCTGCCGCCGATGACGGCCACCGACTCCGGGGCGCGGCCCTCGCCGGTCAGCTCCGCCAGCTTCGGCAGGTACTGGGTCAGGTGGAAGATCCGCGGGGTGCGCAGCGCGTCGTAGGGGGCCGGGACGTACGGGGTGCGGCCCGGGCCCATCACCAGCGTGCGGCCGAGGTAGCGGCTGCCCGACATGGTGGTGACCTCGTAGACGCGCTCGCCGAACTCCTCGACGACCTCGACGCGGGCGGCCCGCTGGTTGCAGTCGACCAGGTGCGAGAAGAAGCCGGCGGCCCAGCGGATGTAGCCCGCGTACTCCTTGCGGAGCGGGAACTCCGATGGGAGGTTGAGGTGCCGCAGCAGCCGGCCCTGCTCGTGCAGGTAGTTCAGGAAGGTGTAGCGGCTGCGCGGGTTGCGCAGGGTCACCAGGTCGCGGCTCGGGTGGTTCTGGATGTCGGAGCCGTCCAGCAGCATCCCGGGCTGCCACTCGGGGCTCGGGCGAGCCTCCAGGAACCGGGCCGTCAGGGGCGACTCGCGCTCCTCCAGAGCGATGGCAAGGGCCAGGTTCGCCGGGCCGAAGCCGATGCCGAGGATGTCGTAGACGGGAGTCGTGCTCGCACTCATCGGGTGGTCTTCCTTGCCTTGACAGTGGTGAGGGTGGGGTTTCCGTCGAAGTCGATGCGCAGGCCGGTGATCCGGCCGGCGGCGTGGACCCGCTGGTCGGTCCGGTACCAGAGCGGGATCAGCGCCAGGTCCGCCATCGCGGTACGGTCCGCGCGGCGCCAGGCGTCGGCGCGCTCGGCCGGGTCCGTCGAGGCCCGGGCGCGCGCCACGAGGGCGTCGAACTCCGGGTTCACGTACCGGCCTTCGTTGTCGCCGTGGGCCGTGCCCTCGGCGTCGGGCGCCGTGCACGAGGAGTGCAGCAGCGGGAAGAGCATGTTGTCGGGGGTCGGGTAGTCGCAGGCCCAGCCGGCCCGGCAGAACCCTGCCGCCGCGATCGAGGTGCGGTGGTCGACCAGCCCGCGGGCGTCGGTGCGCAGCAGCTCGACCCGCCAGCCCAGGACCTCCTCCAGGCCGCGGGCCAGGGCCTTGACCCAGTCGTCGTGCCCGGCGCCGGTGTTGTACGCGAACTCGACGCGGCTGCCGGGTCCCAGGCCCGCCCGCAGGGCCGCCGCACGGGCCCGCTCCGGGTTGTACGCCGCCCAGCCGGAGTCGGGGTCGGCGCTCAGCTCCGCCTGCGGGGTGTGGGCCTTGCCGAACCAGGGGGACAGCAGGGAGTGGGCCGCGCTGCGGCGCCCCTGGAAGTACGTGTCGATCAGCCCCTGGCGGTCGATGGCCGCGGACAGGGCCCGGCGGGCGTCCAGCGAGTCCATCGGCGCCTGGTGGCAGAACGGGATCAGGTAGAAGAGGCCTGCGCCCTCCTGCTCGAGGAAGCCGTCCAGGGCGGCGGCCTCGGCGGTGCGCGCCGGGGGGATCCGGGCGTAGTCGTAGACGCCGGCCAGGAAGCGCTCGTACTCGTCGTCGAGGCCGGTCACCGCGTCGAGGATGTCGATGTGCACCTCGCGCACCTCGGGCGCGGGCCCCGCCCACAGGTCGTTGCGCTCCAGCCGGATCGCCACCCCGTGCTCCCAGGGGCCGGCCATCTTGAACGGGCCGTTGCCGATCGGGAGGTCGTTGTACGCCGGGTTCAGCGCCGGCCCCGCGCACTCCGGGACCGGGCTGAAGATCGGCTGGAGGGTCTTCAGGTCGAACTGCACGTCGGGCTCGGACAGCTCGACCACCAGCGTGGTGTCGTCGACCGCGGTGAAGGAGCGCACGCCCGCCAGGTGGTACGCGGTCTCCGTATTGGCCTCGGGGTCCAGCGCCCGCGCCCAGCCGCGCACGAAGCTGTGCGCGGTGACCGGCTCGCCGTTGCTGAACACCGTGCCGGCGTGCAGCGTGAAGGTCCAGGTCGTGGCGGTCGGGTCGCTCTCCCAGGACCGGGCGGTGGCCGGGATCAGGGCGCCGTCCTCGTCGAGGGCGAGGAGTCCGGTGAACAGGGCCTTGCAGACGAGGATGCCCTCCCCTTCCTGGGCCTTGTACGGGTCGATGGCGGTGGGCTCCGTGATTCCCATCCGGAACACGGGGTCGTTGGCGTGCACGTGGGGCTCTTTCCGCGGTCGGTGGAGTGTGGAGTGAAGGGGCGACGGGCGATGTTTCACGTGAAACAGCGCGCCGCGCGCGCGGCGGGTCAGGCCGGTACGACGACCACGTCGAGCCGCTCGTCGAGGTCCGCGGCGATCTGCTCCACCCGGTCGATGTCGGCGGGGCTCCGGTAGGGCGCCGCCACCGCGAGCGAGCCGGCGATCTCGTACCAGCCCTCGGGCGCGCGCCGCAGCCGGTCGCCGGGCTTCGAGGCGGGGATGTACGAGCGGAAATGCGGGGAGTGCGTCGCGTCGCCGGGGTTGTTGCGGACCAGAGTCCCGGTCCGGTACGCGAACTTGATGCAGGTGGCGGCGCGCGGGGCCGCGGCCCGGAGCACCTCGCCGTCCAGGAGCGCGGCGAGCGCGTCCCCGTCCTCTCCGGCGAGCACGGCCTTGGCGTAGAGGCGGACCGCGTCGATGCCGTGGACCTCACGCAGGTTGCGGTAGTTCTGGCCGCCGCTCATCCGGGTGGCGAACTCCACGACCCGGTAGCGGCCCTCGGAGTCCTGCCGGAACTCGGCGTTGAACAGGCAGTGCCGTACGCCCAGGCCCGCCACGATGCCCTCGGCGACCGCGACCAGCTCCGGCTCCTCCTCCGGGGTGCGGAACGGGAGGGTGTAGAAGTCCTCCTCGAAGTACGGGCCGGGCATCTGCATCTTGTTGGTGACGCCCACCAGGTGGAACGTCCCGTCCAGGACCACCCCGTCGAGGGTGACCTCCTTGCCCGGGAGGAACTCCTCCAGCAGCGCGATCTCGGGGCCGTCGCTGGGGAAGTAGCCGCCCCACTCCTCGGCGAGGCGGGCGACGTCGGTGAGCGCCCGCTCCAGCTCGCCGTGGTCGCGGACCAGGCTGACGCCGATGCTGGCGGCCAGCGCGCTCGGCTTGACGATGAACGGGTACGTGAAGGCCTCCGCGGCGGCGAGACCCGCCTCGACGCCGGCGACGCCCGCGAACTGCGGACCCGGCAGCCCGTGCCGCTCCAGGAAGGACCGCTGGAGCTGCTTGTCGCGGGAGATCAGGTCGGCCTCGGGACGCGGCCAGGTGTGCCCGAGCAGCTGGTTGACCTTGGAGGTGACCGCGATGTCGCTGTCGTAGAAGGTGATCGCCGAGGCGATGCCGAGCCGGCGGGCCGCGGCGGCGCAGAACTCGGCGAGCTCCGTGCCCTCCAGCTCCTCCGGGATCGGCACGACGTTCGCGAACCGGCCGTCGTCCGCGGCCTGCGCGACCCGGGTCGCCAGGTGGATCTCCAGACCCATCCGCTCCAGGGTCTCGATGTGCTCGCGGTGCCACGCGTACGTGTTCCGCATGATCAGCAGGATCTTCATGACGCGGTCTTTCCGTTGGAGTCGTGCGGGGTGGGGATGGTGACGACGGTGACCTTCTCGGTGAGCCGCTCCGCGGTGGCGACGGCGGCCTCGGTGTCCGCCCCGGTGACCAGCACCTGGCCGACCCGGTCCCAGTTGCCGCGCAGCTCCCCGACGGTGTCGCCGGGCCGCACGCCGGTCTCCACGTCGATGACGTCGGGCAGGGCCCTGGCCTCGTCCGCGCCCTGGATCTCCACGACCGTGCCCGGTTCGGCGGACAGGAAGCGGGTGGCCGCCGCGTGGCGGGGGACGGGGCGCTCGGTGAGGGCCGGTATCAGCCCGAACTGCCAGGCCACGATCCACTCTTCGAGGTCGATGCCGTAGGCGGAGTTCAGCAGGTCGAAGATCCGGTCGCCGCCCATGCGGTTGTGGCTCTCGATGATCTGCGGGCCCGCCGGGGACAGCCGCAGCTCGGTGTGGGCGGCTCCGTCGGTGAGGCCCATCGCGTCCAGGAAGCGGGCGACGGCCTCCTCGATGCGCCGCTCGTCCGCCGGGTCGAGGCGGGCCGGCAGGGCGTGCCCGAGCTCGATGAACCCGCCGCCCGTGAGCTTCTCGGTCACCGCCAGGACGATGTGCCGGCCGGCGAACGAGAAGCTCTCGACGCTGTATTCGGGGCCGGGGATGTACTGCTCGGCGATGAAGCGGCCGATCGTGAAGAACGCACCCCACTGGAGGTCGGTGCGGGCCCGCAGGGCCTCCACCCCGGCCCAGGCCTCGGCGGCCTGCTCCGGCCCGTCGATCCGTACGACACCCAGGCTGGCGGTGGCGTCGACGGGCTTGAGCACGAACGGGTAGCCGTGCTCGGCGCCGAAGGCGGTCAGCGCCCCGGCGCTGTCGACCTCGGCGGCGGCCACCGACAGGGCCCGCACCTCGGGGGAGGGGGAGGCGGCCAGGTGCCGGCGCATCGCGTGCTTGTCACGCAGCAGTTCGGCGACCTCCTCGGAGGTGTTGCCGAGCCCCAGGTGGTCGCTGATCCGGCCGGCCGGGACCAGGCCCGGCTCGGTGATCGAGGCGACCCGGGTGAAGCCGTACGCCTGCTGCGCTGCCTCGACCAGCGGACGGGTGACGTCCCAGTCGGTGTAGTCCGCGATGAGGACGGCCTCGGCGAGCGCGGCGGCCTCGGGCACGAACTGGTCCTTGTGCTGGATCAGCACGAAGCGGATTCCGAGAGCCGCCGCCTTGCGCAGCGTCTGTATCCGTCCGCCGACGACGAGAAGCTTGTGTTCGGTCATGGCCAGAACTCTGCAGCAGAATTCCGGGCCGGGAAATGGATTCCGGCTGGCACAAGCATGCCCGGCACGAATGACGCAGGGGCGGGTCGGTGGCGATCTTGGAATGGGTGCCCGGGCAGGAATGTGCCAGCCTCATTTGTGCCAGCTCTCAGCTCTGGGCAGGGCCTTGACCGGCGGGTTTCATGGTGGACGCCACCTCATCCGTGATGCGTCCCCCCGATCGAGAAGGAGCCCCCCATGGCCGGCGAGGACCCCTTGCGCCGACGATTGCAGGACCTGCCCAGAAGCGCCTGGGTGATCTTCTCCGGAATGTTCCTCATCAAATTCGGCAATTTCCTGAACGTATTCCTGGTGCTGTTCCTGGTCGCCCAGGGATTCTCCGCATTCCAGGCCGGTGTGGCCCTCGGCGTGGTCGGGATCGGCGCGTTCATCGGAAACGCCGTGGGCGGCACGGTCGCCGACCGCTTCGGCCGGCGCACCGCCATCGCGGTGTCGATGTTCGGCAGCAGCGCCGCCACCGCCCTCGTTCCGCTGGCCGACGGTCTGTTCGCGACCACCGCGCTGGTCGGGCTCGTCGGCGTCTTCGCACAGCTGTACCGGCCCGCGGCCGGTGCGCTGCTGGTCGACGTGGTCCCCGAGAAGCAGCGGGTGACGGCCTTCGCCGTGCTGCGGCTCGCCATCAACGTGGGCATGGCGGTCGGCCCGCTCGTCGGCGGCCTGCTCAGCGGGGCCTCGTACACGTACGTGTTCCTCGGCGACGCGCTGTTCTCCTGCGCCTTCGGCGTGCTCGCGCTGTGCACGCTGCCCGGCGGGCGCCCGCCCGTGGAAGCACCCGCACCGCAGAGCGCGGGCCGGGGCAAGGGGGGCTACCGCGAGGTGCTCTCCGACCGCCCGTACCTGCTCTTCCTCGGCTCGATGGTCGCCGCGACCTTCGTGTACGGGCAGTCCACCGCGACCCTCCCGCTGCACGTCACCGACGCCGGCTTCGACAACAAGGTCTACGGCCTGCTGCTCGGCCTCAACGCCCTGCTCTGCGTGGTCATCGAACTCCCGCTCACCCAGCACACCGAGCGCCGCAACCCGCGCCGCGTGATCGCCGCCGGACTGGCCCTGCTGGGCATCGGCATGGCCCTCACGGGCGTGATGCACGCCGTCTGGCTGCTCGCGCTGACGGTGGTGGTGTGGACGGTCGCCGAGACGGTCTACACGCCGATCGCCAACGCCTACCCCGCCGAGTTCTCACCGGCCCACCTGCGTGGCCGCTACCAGGGGGCCGAGGGCATCGCCCACACCCTCGGCGGCGCCCTCGGCCCGGCCGTCGGCGGCCTCCTCTACAGCATCTCGCCGCCGCTCCACTGGACGGCCTGCGCCGCCGTGGCCGCCCTCGGCGCCCTCCTGATCCTGGGCGCCAACCCTGGCAACCGCGGGGAGGTGACGGACGCGCACGACACCGAGAAGACATCCGAACCGGCCCACGCGGCCTGACCTCCTCCCGCCGCACCGGCGGCAATTCCAGCCCACCCGAAAGGCACCTCGGCATGACCATCAGCACCACGACCGACGTCCACCGGATCGACATCCCCTCCGCCACCGAGGACCCCGCCGCGTACGTCACCGCGCTCCTCGACGTGGCCGGCGAACGCGACGCGTTCGCCGTGCTCGCCAAGACCCCCGTCTGGGCGGCGCAGCTCTTCGCCGACCTGCCGACCGACCTCGCCGAGACCGTCCCCGAGCCGGGCGAGTGGCCCGCCGCCTTCATCGTCGGCCACCTCTTCGACGTCGACATCGTCTACGGCTTCCGCTGGCGCCTCGTGGCCACCGAGGACAACCCCGTCTACCCCGGCTACGACGAGCAGCTGTGGGCCCCGCTGCCCCGGCTCCCGTTCCGCCGGATGCTCGACGCCTGGACCGGCCTACGCGCCTCCAACGTCGCCCTCCTCGCCGCCCTCGCGCCCGAGGACTGGCAGCGAACCGGCCGCCACGGCGAGCAGGGCGGCGAAACGATGGAGGTCATGATCCGGAAGGTCATCGGCCACGACATCGCCCACATCAACCAGATCTACCGGGCCATCCGCCTCGTCCGCCAGGCCGCCGGCCTCGACGTCGCCGAGCTCGACGCCACGTACGAATCCCTGGGCCTGCGCTGAGCCCTGCCCGACCGCCGCCATGTCCCGACCCTCCGGAGAGAGAACACAGCCGTGACCACCGTTGCCCACAAGCCCGCCCCCGACACCATCACCTCCGTCGGCCCCGACCTCCGCGACGCCCTGCGCGAGCAGCGCTACGCCCTCGTGTCGGCCGCCGACCTCACCCTGTCCCCCGAGCTCGCCGGCGCTTTCGACGCCCTCCAGGCCTCCTGGGGCCGGCTCACCCCCGACACCCACTTCGGCGGCGGGGACCGCGCCGTCCGCACCCGCCGCTACAGCGACTTCACCTACGTGCCCGCCACCGGCGAGCTCGCCCCGCTCGACCACGTCGCGTACTACCAGAGCGAGGCGATGAACGCCTTCGTGGGCGGCATCGAGCGCCACTTCGGCGACGTCGAGGAGGCCACGTACCGCAACCCGCTCTTCCAGGCCCTGGTCCGCTACGACTTCGACAACCTGCCGATCGAGGACGAGTACCGCGACCGCGCCTGGGTCTGCCAGATCCACCAGATCCGCATCGAGATCAACCCGGGCCAGTACAACGAGCTGGTCCCGGAGGGCATCCACTCGGACGGCTACCCGTGGGCGGGCCTGCACCTCATCTCCCGCGTCGACGTCGAGGGCGGCCACAGCACCGTCTTCACCTGGGACGAGGAGCCGCTCGCCAAGGGCACCTTCCGCACCCCGCTCGACTCCCTGATCTTCGAGGACCGCGCGATGAAGCACCACGTCACGGGCCTGAGCGCGGCCGAGGACAAGGGCGGCTACCGCGACGTCCTTGCCATCTCCTTCTCCCTGCCCGGCTCTCCGTACGAGACGCTGGTCTGATGAGCGCCGCAGCTCTGGCGCTCGAGGAGCCGCACGTACTGGTCGGGCCGTACGAGCCCCTGGCGCCCGTCGCCGCTCCCGCGGAGTCCGAGGCCATGACGGCGGCCGACGTCCCGCAGGTGATCGAGCTGCTGCGGGCCGCGCCGCAGGCCGCGTACTGCGAATGGGAGGACGAGGGGCTGCTCTCCGGGCACCTCGCCCACTCCTCCGACCTGTGCCGGGTGATCCGCACCCCCTCGGGCCGGGTCGTCGCAGCGCTGCTCGCCGGCTCGTTCGGCGTACGGGGAAGCATCAGCCACGCGGTGGTCGACCCCGGCCATCGCAGGCTGGGGCTGGCCCGGGTGATGGCGGTCGACACGCTGGCGGCCTTCCGGCGCCGGGGGGTCAACCGGATCTTCCTCGCCGTCCTCGACGGGAACGAGGCCGCGACCGCCCTCTGGACGGGCGTGGGCTTCCGCCCGGCCCTGGGAGAGAGGACCTTCGAGTGCGATCTGTAGCGCCCGACGCCCCGGCCCCGGCGCACCACGCCGCGGCCGGACCGGCCGTCCCGGCCCAGGCCACCCGGCCGGCCCGTGCCGCCTGGGCGGCGGGCTTCGGGCAGGCCGTGCCCGTGATGCTCGGCTACGTGCCGGTGGCCTTCGCCTTCGGCGTGCTCGGCCACACCGCCGGGCTGCCGTGGTGGGCGATGGTCGCCATGTCGGCCTTCGTGTACGGCGGTTCCTCCCAGTTCGCGGCCCTCCAACTGCTGGCCGTGGGCGCCGCCCCGTACGCCATCGTCCTGACCACCTTCGTGGTCAACCTGCGCCATCTGCTGCTGTCCGCCGCGATCGCCCCCCGGCTCGCCGGATGGCGGCGCCGGGAGCAGGCGCTCTTCGCGTACGAGCTCACCGACGAGGCCTTCGCGGTGCACTCCGCCCAGTACGCGGAACGCACGCAGCGCCCCAAGGCCGAGGTCTTCACCTTCAACACCGCCGTCCACGCCTCCTGGGTGGCGGGCACGCTCGCGGGCGTGCTGGCCGGGGACCTGGTCACCGACGTCGAGGCGCTGGGCCTCGACTACGCCCTGCCCGCCATGTTCATGGCCCTGCTGGCGGCCGGGATCATCGCCGACCGGCGCGGGCTCGCCGTCGCCATCGTCGCGGGCGGCGGGGCGGTGGGCCTGACCCTGCTCGGCCTGCAGTACTGGGCCGTCCTGGTGGCGGCGGCCGTCGCGGCCACCTTCGGCCTGGCCATCGCACCCCGCGAGAGCCGTACCGACGACGCGGCCGACGAAACGGACGACCGCAGCACAGAAGACCGCGACACAGAAGACCGCGACACAGAAGACCGCGACACAGAAGACCGCAGCACGGAAGGAGCGCCGGGCCGATGAGCGACCTCACGCTCGCCCTGACCATCGCCGGCATGGCGGCCGTCACCTTCGGCCCCCGCCTGGTGCCGACCCTCTTCCTCGCGGCGGCAGCCCTGCCCCGGCCCGTCGTGGTCTGGCTGCGGCAGGTGCCGCCCGCGGTGATCGCCGCGCTGCTCGCCCCGTCCCTGTTCGCCCCGGCCGGCACGCTCGACCTCGGCCCCGGCAACTACGCCCTCTGGCTGGCGGTGCCGACCCTGCTGCTCGCCTGGCGCACCCGGAACTTCTACCTGACGATCGCCTTCGGTATCGGATCCCTGGCCCTGCTCCGCCTGATCACCGGCTGACGGAAGCCGTCTTCCACCCCTTCTGAACGGCTCTGACCTGCGGATATATCGGTCCTGGGGGTGGCCGGGAGGTTAATTGGCGTGAGTCCTCCCCGTGATGACGTAGAGTTGTGTTTACCGACGCGGGGTGGAGCAGCTCGGTAGCTCGCTGGGCTCATAACCCAGAGGTCGCAGGTTCAAATCCTGTCCCCGCTACTCAGTACGAAGGCCCGGTTCCCTTTGGGGAACCGGGCCTTCGTCGTGTTCCCGGCCCGCCCTCACCCGATCGGCCCGGGCCGGGTCGCCGTACGGCCCCTGCTGCGGCCAGCCTTGAGGGGGGAGGCGGCAGCGGCCCGCACCCGCATGAGGGACCGGGCAGGAGAGCAGCGTGGTGGGCCTGGGGCAGCAGGGCGGCGAGTACGCGGGTGGCACCGGCAACGGTGCGGCCCGCCGCGTGGTCCGCATGCTCCCGGCCGCGCTGATCGCGGTCGGACTGGCCTTCGACGTCCTGACCCCGCCCAGCTACACGGGGTCCCCCTTCTTCTCCGCGGCCCCGCTGATCGCCGCCCCTCTGTCCTCCCTCCTGGTCACGGTCTTCACCGGCATGCTGGCCTCGCTCGCGGTGCTCCTGCTGCACATCCTCAACAGCACCACCTGGAAGGTCGAGGCACTGACCGAGCTGGTGACCGTGGTGACCGTCTCCGGGCTCGCCGTCCTGATCAACCGGGTCGTACGGCGCAGCGGTGAGCAGCTCGCCTCGGCGCGCGGGATCGCGGAGGCCGCCCAGCGCGCCGTACTGCCGAAGCCCGCCGAACGCATCGCAGGCCTGCACGTCTGCGCCCGGTACGAGGCCGCGCAGGCCGACGCCTTCATCGGCGGGGACCTGTACGCCGTCCAGGACACCCCGTACGGAGTGCGGCTGGCGGTGGGCGACGTACGGGGCAAGGGGCTGGGCGCCGTGGAGGCCGTGGCGGTGGTCCTCGGGGCCTTCCGGGAGGCGGCGGAGACGGAGCCCACGCTCGAGGGACTGGCGCAGCGGCTGGAGCGGGCGCTGGCCCGGGAAGGCACCCGGCGCGACAGCCTGGACGCGGTGGAGGGGTTCACGACCTGCGTGCTCGGCGAGATCCCGGCGGGAGCCCAGGTGCTGCGCCTGGTCAACCGGGGCCACCCCGAGCCGCTGCTGCTGTACGCGGACGGGCGCCTGGTGGTCCTCGCCCCGGCGGAGCCCGCGCTGCCGCTCGGGATGGGGGAGCTGGCCGAGGCGTGGCCGGACCGGGTCGAGGAGTGGGCCTTCCCGACCGGAGCCACCCTCCTGCTGTACACGGACGGGCTGACCGAGGCCCGGGACGCGGCGGGGGTCTTCTACGATCCGGCGGCCCGGCTGAACGGGCGGGTCTTCCCCGGGCCCGGCGAACTGCTCGGCGCGCTCAGCAGCGATGTGCGCCGGCACACGGGCGGCGGTGCGACGGACGACATGGCGCTCCTCGCGGTGGGCCGGCCGGAGGCGGGTCAGCCGGATCGGCGGCGTACCGTACCCGTGGTCGCTACGTGACTGTGCGTAAGTGAAAAAGTGCGCTCTGCAAGGTTTATGACGGCGCGTCAAGATGCAGGTGTGGCCGAAGAGATATGGATCTTGGTTTATTTTTGCCCGAGTTAATCCGCTTAAGTGGCATTAGTAGTGGCCAAAGCGGCGCGCTGGGTGGCTGATTGCCGTTAACGATCAATCGCAACAGCTTGGAATCACTCCCCTCCGTCTATTACCGTTCGATAACGCAGCGCGGTCGTCCCAGCCGTCGCAAGAGGCGGCGCCGTGCGCGTGCGTGTCCCCATGAGGAGTGTGGCCCGGTGGCCTCCAACTCGCCTGCCCCCGAAGGCATCGAGCTCCAGGAAGCGCCCACCGCGGGCGCCTGGGGTGAATGGAACCCCACCGAGGACTCCGCCCGCCCGCCCCGCGGCAAGCACCGGGTCGTCAAGCAGCGCGGGGGACTTGCCCGCAGCTCCACCGTGCTCGGTGTCGGCGTCATCGCGGCGGTCGGCGCGAGCGGCATCGCCACTGCGCAGGACCGGCCCCAAGTCGCCATCTCCATGCCGGACTTGCCGGACTTCGGCCTGGGCGGCGCCGGGGGTCACGGGCAGCACGCGGAGGCCGACGGCCCCGCGGCGGGCGCCGGAGCCTCCACGAAGCCGACCGGCATCATCGCGCAGCAGGCCGCCGGGCACGCCGACGCCGGCGCGACCCTGGTGGGCCGCATCCTCCAGCAGGCCGAGTCCCAGGAGAGCGCTGCCGACGCCCAGACCCGGGCCCAGGCCGAGCGCGCCGCGCAGGAGGCCGCCGCCACGGAGGCCAAGGCCCAGCGGGAGGCCGCCCAGAAGGAGACCGAGGACGCGCGCCTCGCCGCCGAGCAGGCGGCCAAGGAGGCCCAGGCGGCCGCCGACGCCAAGGCCGAACAGGAGCGGATCGCCAAGCTGGCCGGCAGCTACTCCCTCCCCACCTCCGCCTACACCCTCACCTCGCACTACGGCGTCGCCGGTTCGATGTGGTCCTCCGGCTACCACACCGGCCTCGACTTCGCCGCGCCGACCGGCACCCCCGCCAAGGCCGTCGCCGGCGGGAAGATCACCTCGGCCGGCTGGTCCGGGGCGTACGGCTACCGGATCGTGCTCGAGCTCGAGGACGGTACGGAGATCTGGTACTGCCACCTGTCCTCGATGTCGGTGACCTCCGGCTCGGTCAGCGCCGGCGAGACCATCGGCCGCGTCGGCGCCACCGGCAACGTCACCGGACCCCATCTCCACCTGGAAGTACGCAAGGGCGGCTCGACGATGGACCCGCTGGCGTGGCTGGAGTCCAAGGGTCTGAGCGTCTAGCAGGCGGTACAAACACCCGCTCGGCCGGTACCGGTACGAGCACCGGCCGCGGCGGAAGCAGCTCCTCCAGGACCGCCGCCCGGGCCAGGGCGGGCCCCGCCGTCGCCTTGCGCAGCCACAGCCGGCGCAGCAACTCCCGCTCCCGGCAGGCGAAATCCGGCTCCCGCGCAGGTCCGCCCTGCCGGGCCCGGTGCCGCAGCAGGGCCAGTGCGGCCGCGTCCGCCTCGTACAGGGCGACCGCCCGGCCCGCCGCCCGGCCCCCGGTGCTCCGGGCCAGCGCACGGGCCAGCGACCGGGCCGGCATCGACACCAGGGCCGGCACCTCCGCCGGCCGCAGCCAGCCCGCGGCCGCGTACACCGCCAGCTCCCCGGCGACGGCCCGCAGCCGGCGCCGCCTTATCCGCACGGCCAGCCACACCAGCAGCCCGAACACCGGGACCATCACGCAGCCGTAGACCACGTAGAACCCGTACTCCCCGAACCGCGAGGAGCTGTTCCACAGCGCGTGCAGGCCCATCGCGGTCAGCAGCCCGAGCAGCGGCAGCCCGATCCGGCGCAGCCGGCCGGCGCAGAGCGCGGCCGCGCCGAAGCCGAGCCCGGTGAGCACCGTGAAGAGCGGGTGCGCGAACGGCGAGACCACGATCCGCACGAAGAAGGTCGCGGCCGTCACCGAGTCCAGCGGGGCGGCGCCGCTCTCCAGGTCCTCGCCGAAGGCGTTGCCGAGGTAGAGGACGTTCTCGGTGCAGGCGAAGCCGGTGGCGGTGAACCCGGCCACCACGAACCCGTCCGCGGGGCCGGTGAACTGGCGTCTCCGGAACACGAACACCAGCAGCAGGGCCGCCGCCTTGGCGCTCTCCTCGACCACCGGGGCGACCGCCACCGAGCCGAGCCGGTCGGCGGCGGAGGCATCCGCGGTCGCCGCCGTTATCCACTCCGTCGCGAAGTTGTTGGCCAGTATCGCGATCAGGGCCGCGGTGCAGGCGCCCCAGCCGAAGCAGAACAGCAGCTGCGCCCACGGGCTGGGCGCGGCCCGGCCGAGCCACCGGAAGGCCGCCATGAGCAGCGGCACCGGCAGCACGGCCAGCCCGAGGCCGACGAAGAACCCCGCGGTACCGGTCTGCTCCCGCACGAGTTCGAGGATCGCCAGCCCCGAAAGCGCCAGCACGGCGAGCACGCACGTACGGACACCAGGGATCGCTCGGGACACGCGATGACTCTAGCGAGCCACCCTGACACGAGGAGTGACGATGACGGTTCTCTACTCGTTCGGGGGCGCCGGGTGGCGGCGGGCGAAGAGCAGATCGTGCACGACGTGCCCCTTGTCGAGGCCCTGTCCCTCGAAACGGGTGAGCGGCCGGAAGTCCGGCCGCGGCGCGTAGCCGCCGTCCGCCTGGGTGTTCTCGAACTCCGGATGCGCGGTGAGCACTTCGAGCATCTGCTCGGCGTACGGCTCCCAGTCGGTCGCGCAGTGCAGTACGGCGCCGGGGGCGAGGCGGGTCGCGGCCAGGTCGAGGAACTCGGGCTGGATCAGCCGCCGCTTGTGGTGGCGGGCCTTGGGCCACGGGTCCGGGAAGTACACGCGGAGCCCGGCGAGGGAGTCGGCAGGCAGCATCTCGCGGAGCAGGATGATGGCGTCGCCGTTGGCGACGCGGACGTTGCCGAGCCCGCCCCGCTCGGCGAGCGCGAGCAGGTTCCCCTGGCCGGGGGTGTGCACATCGGCGGCGAGGATCCCGGTCGCGGGGTCGGCGGCGGCCATCTGCGCGGTGGCCTCACCCATCCCGAAGCCGATCTCCAGCACAACGGGAAGCCCGTCGAACATCTTCTCGAGGTCGATGACGGAATGCCCGTCGATGTCGAGCCCCCAGACTCCCCAGAGCCGCTTCAGGGCTTCGCCCTGCCCGGTGGTCACCCGGCTGCGCCGCGGCTGGAAGCTCCGGATCCGCCGCTCGTGGTGCGAGCCGGCCGGATCGGGGGCGGGCCCGTCGGGGAAACGGGGCTCGGTCCGCCACTTGGGGGGCACGTAGGAGTTCGCCTCCGGCGTGGCTTCCGGGGCGCTGGGCTGGGGGGTGAGGGACTCAGACACAATCCCCAGATTCTACGACCCCGCCCCCACCGCCCGAGGCCCTCGCCCACCGCCCCGCCCCCACTCCCGGAGCCCGGCCGCTCCCGGACCCCGACCGCCGCCGGACCCCGACCGCCGCCGGACCCCGACCGGGGTCAGGACGCCCGGAGCGTGGTCAGGGCGCGGCGGGCGATCTCGCGGCCGATCGGGAGCGAAGCCGTCGCGGCCGGCGACGGGGCGTTCAGGACGTGCACCGTCCTCGGCGCGTCCCGGATCAGGAAGTCGTCCACCAGCGTCCCGTCCCGCAGGACGGCCTGCGCCCGCACCCCGGCCCCGGCCGGAGCCAGGTCCGCCGACGAAACCCCCGGCAGGAGCCGTCTCACCGCCTCGGTGAAGGCCTGCTTCGACAGCGACCGGTGGATCTCGCCCACCCCGTACCGCCAGTGCCGCCGGGCCATCCGCCAGGATCCCGGCCAGGCCAGTTCGTCCGCGAGGTCCCGCGGCCGGACCACGCCCCACCCGTACCCCTCGCGGGCCAGCGCCGGCACCGCGTTCGGCCCGACATGGACCCCGCCCCCGATCCCCCGCGTCAGGTGCACGCCGAGGAAGGGGAACGCCGGATCCGGGACCGGGTAGACCAGCCCCCGGACCAGCGAGGGCCGCGCCAGGTCGTAGTACTCCCCGCGGAACGGCACGATCCGCATCCCCGGATCGTCACCGGCCAGCCGCGCGACCCGGTCGCACTGCAGGCCTGCGCAGTTCACCAGGACACGGGAGCGGACCACCAGCCCGGACGTGGTGCGGACCGCCACCCCCGACGCCCGCCGCGAGATCAGATCCACCGCCCCGCCGTACACGATCTCCGCCCCGGAGGACTCCGCCAGCTGCTGCGCCACCTGCCCGTAGTCCACGATTCCGGTGGTGCCGACATGGATCGCGGCCAGGCCGCGCACCTCCGGCTCGTACTCCGAGATCTGCGCCGGGCCCAGCTCGCGCACCGGGATGCCGTTCTCCCGGCCCCGCTGCACCAGCGCGTGCAGTCGCGGCAGTTCCTCCCGCCCGGTGGCGACGATCAGCTTCCCGGTGACCTCGTGGGCGATCCCGTGCTCGGCGCAGAACTTCACCATCTCGGCGGCGCCGCGCACCGCGAAGCGCGCCTTGAGCGATCCCGGCCGGTAGTAGATCCCGCTGTGGATCACCCCGCTGTTGCGGCCCGTCTGGTGGCGGGCCGGGCCGGACTCCTTCTCCAGCACCACCACCCGCGTCCCCGGGGCCAGCTGCGCCAGGGCATGCGCCGTCGACAGGCCGACGATGCCACCGCCGATCACCAGCACATCGCAGTCGACTCTGCCCACGCTGCCCACGCCGCCGCCCAAGCTGCCACCTCCCACCCCTGCATACTGCACCCCGCCACTGACAACGTGTTAAGGGGGTCTCCGGCGGATCATGCCCCGGCCCGGACCGCCCGGCACCACGCCTCGCCGGGTCGACGTCGGCCACCGATGTCCCCCGGCCACTGCCGGGAGGCGCCCCACCGCAGTGGCCGTCCGACCCCGATCCGCCCGACAGGCCCTACGCGGGGGCCACCAGCAGCGGCCGGGCCCGCTCCCGCAGCTCCGCCACGCGCGGCTCGTCCCCGTACGGCTCGAGCCGGTGCAGCAGGTCCCGTACGTACTCGGTCGTCCGCGCCGAGGAGATCCGGCCCGCGACCTCCACCGCCCGGGTGCCGGCCGCGCACGCCGCGTCCAGGTTGCCCGACTCCAGCTCGGCGACCGCACTCACCACCAGCCGCAGCCCGTGCGAGCGCACGTACTCCTCCGTCGGCCGCGACAGCGCCTGCTCCGTGAAGCGCCGCACCTGCCGCGGCAGTTTCAGGTCCCGGTAGCATTCCGCCGCATCCGCCGCGAAACGGTCGTACGAGTAGAAACCCAGCCACGTCGGATCCGGGTCGCCCTCCCGCGCCCGCTCCAGCCAGCCCTCGGCCGCCCGCAGCGCCGCCCCGGAGGCCGCCGAATCGCCCGCCTTCGCATGCGCCCGCGCCTCGACGAGCCGGAAGAAGCTCATGGTGCGGGCGGTGGCCAGCCCCCGGTTGCGTTCCACGGCCGCCTGCGCGAGGTCCACGCCCTCGTCAGGGAAGTCCCGGTACGTGGCCTGCAGCGACATCGAGGCCAGCACGTACCCGCCCAGCGGTACGTCCGCGGCCGCGCGGGCCAGGCGCAGCGCCTGGATGTAGTAGCGCTGGGCCGCCTCCTGCTGGCCGGTGTCGAAGGCCATCCACCCGGCCAGCCGGGTCAGTTCGGCGGTCGCGCCGAACAGTGCGCGGCCCACGTCGTCGCTGTACGAGCCGAGCAGCAGCGGCGCCGCATCGACGCGCAGGCACTCGGGCACCATCGACGAACGCCAGTCCCCGCCGCCGTACTTGGAGTCCCAGCGGCGCGCGTCCTCGGCCGCCTCGCGCAGCTTGGTCACATCGCTGTGGCCCACGCGCTGCGGCGCCGGGTCCGACGGCCCCACGGCGGCGGGCACCGGCGCGGGCGGGGCGTGCGGCGTTTCACCCGAAGACTGCGCGGGCAGACCCGTTGACGAAGACGACGACATCGGCGAGGCAGCCGGCCCCTGCGCCGGGGCCGCGGGCGCCGTGTTCGCCACCGGCTCGCGCGACGCCACGGTCTCGCGGGGCGGGGCGGGCTCGCGCGCCACCGAACCGTCCGCCGGAGATATCAGCCAGCGCGAGGCGGGCGTCGCGTACGCGGACACGGCGAACGAGCCGGCCAGCGACTGCCAGATCCCGCCACCGCCCCGGCGCCCGGCGAGGTCCAGCCGGTACAGATCGGTGGCCGAACGCACCGCCTCGCCCACGTCCCGCGGGAAGGCCAGTCCGACTTCGGGCGCGGGGTCCGCGTCCGCCAGCCCGATCTCGTGCAGCGGCACCGGACGCCCCAGCTTCGCGCCGATCGCGGCGGCGATCAGATGCGGGGCCGCGCCCTGCGGCACCATCCCCTTGGACACCCACCGCGCCACCGACGTCTTGTCGTAGCGAAGCGTCAGGCCGCGCTGTGCGCCGAGGTCGTTGACCCGCCGGGCCAGCCCGGCGTTGCTGATGCCGGCGAGGGCGAGGACGGCGCCGAGCTTCTCGTTGGGCTCGCGGAGCTCCCTGGACATGCGCCACCCCTCGTCACACGCGGAACGCACACAACGCATACGCCGCCGAGGCATAGTTGCCCGGCATTTCGTAAACCCAGCGTAGTTCCCCGCCTCCCAAGCGTTAAGGCCCCGACTTCCGTATGGCGGGATTGTTGTCCGCCTGCACAGTCGGGCCGGGGCCCGCGCCGCGGGCGCACGTGCTCTCCCGTGCTCCGTGCGTGTGGCCGTGCGCCCGCCCGTGCGCTCTGGCCGGTCACCGGGCCCGGCGATTCGATGTGCCGTGCGTGGGTCGGCCCGCTGCGTGGATCCGGCGGGCCGGGGGATGCCGCTACCTCAATCCCCGCGGGTGGCGGAACGGTCCGGGGGGCGAATCCCGTCTCCCGGACCGCGCCCGCGCGCCGCTGCGGTCGGGCGCCCCAGCGCGCGCAACGGCACTCAGTACGGCCGAAGAATGGCCGAAACCGACCTATGGGGCGGTGGGAACGGAACGCCAAATACCGCGTGACCGAGGCGTGTTCGTTTGCACGTGCGCCCTCCTCGGCCACTCCCGCACGCCTGTCTCGTGGCAGCATGGACCCCGAGCCACCCGGGGTCCCGTCGGCCGCGCCCTCTGCGCTGACCAAGCCGTTCATGCCCCGGTCAATTGCCCACAGGCTGGGGAGGCGGCGGTGCGCTGGTTGGTCGGGTGGAGCAGTATCGCCGCGAGCTTCGGCACGGCCGGCCGGGTCTCCGGCCAGGGCGGACGCGGCTCCGACGGCTCCTTGAACGGCGGCCCCGACGGACCCCTGACCGGCGGCATCGCGGACGCCGACCATCCGGACGACCCGGCCGCCCAGGACGCCGAACGCACCGTCGTGCCCGTCGGCGCCCAACTGCTCTGGGGAGACCCCGACCCCCTCTGGGCCGTCGGCGACTGGCGCCCCGACGAGATCCGCACCCTCGCCGCCGACCCGGCAGACCCGTTCACCCGGCTCGCCGTCCTCGGCTGCTGCGGCGCCACCGACGCCGAGCTGCGGCGCGCGCTCCTCGCCGCCCGCGGCGGAGCCCTGCGCCACCTCACCCAGTGGTCCGGCAGCTACACCGCCGTCGTCCAGACCGGCCGCCGGATCACCGTCGTCGGCGACCTCGCGGGCGCGCGGCCCGTGTTCTACACGCCCTGGGCTGGCGGTACCGCGTACGCCACCGCCGCGCTGCCGCTCGCCGACCTCATCGAGGCACAGCTCGACATCGGCCATCTCGCGGCCCTGCTGGCCTGCCCCGACAGCCCGGAGGCACTGGGCGACGGCACACCGTACGTCGGCGTACGGCGCATCCCGCCGGGGCACGCGCTGATCCTGCGCGAGGGCTCGCGCGAGATCACCGGGTACGAGCCGGTGGCCTCCCTCGCGGTGGCCGCGCCCGCGGCCGATCCCGAGCGCGCGGTGGAGGGCGTACGGGAAGCATTGGTGGATGCGGTGCGCGCCCGGCTCACGGCACCGCGGCATGCCCCCGACACGCTGCCCCACGACCCCGGCCCGGTGCCCGGAATGGGCCCCGCCGACCGGCGCGCGGCCCGGGGCGCACCCGCGCCCGTCCCCGGTGTCGGAGCCGACCTCTCCGGAGGCAGCGCCTCCGCGACCCTGGCCCTGCTCGCCGCCGGCCTCCCCGGCGCACCCGGCACGATCGTCAACCGCTCCGGCGAACGCCTCCTCGCCGTCACCTTCAACGACCTCGCCACCCCCCAGGGCCGCGAGGCCGAACTCGAACGCGCCCGGGCCATCGCCGCCAACCCCCGGCTGCACCACGTGGTTGTGGCCGCCGCCGAGGAAGCCCTCCCGTACGCGGAACTCGACGGCCCCCTCACCGACGAACCCGGCCCCTCCCTCGTCACCGCCGCCCGCGAGCGGCGCCGGCTGGCGGCCGGCTCGGCGGACCACTTCGTCGGGCACGGCGCCCGCCAGGTCCTCGACGCGCACCCCGCCCGGCTGGCCGACCTCCTGATGGACCGCCGCCGACGCCACCTGCTGCGCCCGGTCGCCGCCCTGGCCCGCTCGGCGCCGGGCGACTCCGCCCTGTCCCTCCTGGTCCCGTTCTCCGTCTACTCCGCGGCCCGCCGCCTCGCCCGTACGCCGTACCGCGCGGGCATGGAGGCCGCGGCGGCCCGGCTGCGCGAAGGGGCCGTCGAGGGGGGCGCCTCGAACCCGGTGGACGCCTCGCTGGCCGCCCTGACCTGGTCCCGCCCGGGCCCGGCGGCGGGCTGGCTGACGGGGGAGGCCCTGGCGGAAGTATCGATCCGCCTGGCCACCGCCGCAGGCCGCCCGCCCCTCTCCCTGCGCCCCGGCGAGGCCCGGGCCCGAGCGGCGCTGACCCGCCACGCGGCGGACCACCGCGTCTTCGAACAGGCCGTGGAGGTCCGCAGCCAGCGCCTGCACGCCCCGTTCCTGGACAACCAGGTCGTACGGGCCGCCCGCGCGCTCCCGGAATCCCTGCGCGTCCAGCCCGGTGCGCGGGCCGCGATCCTGCGCAGCGTCCTCTCGTCGGCGGGCGTACGCGAACTCCCGCCGGGCTGGGGCGCCCCGGCGCACACCCCGAACGAAACGGCGACCCGCGTAGGCCTGCGCGCAGCGCTGTCCTCCCTCCTGTCCCTCTTCACCACCCCCCTACTGGCGGACGCGGGTCTGATCGAGGCCCGTGTGGTCCAACAGGCCCTGCTGGACGCGGCGGAGGGACGCCCCGTCCCCCTGGACGGCCTCGCGGAGCTCGTCTCGATGGAGCTCTGGCTGGGCCGCCTCCTGGCCCGCCGGGGCACGTGCTGGACAGGCACGTCCACCCCCCGCCGCCGAGCAGTCCCCAAGGGCGTCCCCACCCCCCGCCCGGCCCTCTCCTGACCCGGCCGGCCCAGCTGCCCCGGTCCCGTGGCTGGCCTCGGGCCAGCCGCGCACCGGTCGTCCGCCCGTGGCCGCGTACCGGGGGGTTCAGCCCCGCGGCCGGGTACGGGACGCCCTGTGCGTGCCGACGTGGGGCCCGGCCCGGCCCGGCCGCACGCCGCCGCCGGCGCCCCGGCCGAAGGGGTGGGAGCCGCGGACGCGGGAGCAAGAAGATCCGAACCGGGTACACGCGCACGGCAGGCCCAGCTGCCCGCCCCTCTCACCTGCCGCCCGCTCGTACCGGGCCCGACTGCTGTCATCGACACCCGTTACCACGGGTCCGAATCACTGATGCCCGGTGGGCAGGCAGGGGACTGTCGCCGACGTGCGTCATGGCATGGGTGGTGGCTGGTGTGGTGGGTCACTGCGGGCAGGCGGGGCAGGGGAACGGCGAGGCCGTCGTGACCGGTGGGGAGGACGGCCCGCAGGCCGCGTCCGGCAGCCCGTCCGGCAGCCCGTCCGGCAGCCCGTCCGGCAGGCAGGGGCGGCTGCGGGCCCTGCTTGCGGGGTAACCCGGTCCACACGACCGGCCCCGGCCCGCCGACACCACCGCCCCACAGCCGACCGCGCCGAAACTCCCCGACACCCCGGCCGGCGGCAAGGCAGAATTGCCCGGTGCGGTATCTCATCCTCGGCGTCACCGAAGCCCGTGACGAGACCGGCGCCCCCCTCCCCATCGGCGGCGCCCGCTTGCGCGCACTCCTCACCGCCCTCGCGCTCCGCGCCGCGGCCGGCACGCGGAGCGCCTCTGCCTCTGTCTCCGCCTCCGCCTCTGCCACCGCATCCGTCGCCGACCTCGTCGACGAGGTCTGGGGCGACGACCCGCCCCAGGACGCCCCCGCCGCCCTGCAGGCCCTCGTCGGCCGGCTCCGCCGGGCCCTCGGCGGCCGGCACACCGTCCACGCCGGCCCGGCCGGCGGCTACGGCCTCGCCGTCGCCGACCGCGACGACATCGACCTGTACCGGTTCACCCGGCTCGCCCGCCAAGGCGTCCAGGAGCTGGCCGCCGACCCCGCCACCGCCGCCGGAACCCTCCGTACCGCTCTCGCTCTCTGGCGCGGCCCCGCCCTCGCCGACCTCCCCGAGCCCGCCCGTACCGCCCACGCCGCCGCCCCCGAAGCGCACCGCACCGCCGCCCTCCGCGCCCGGATCGACGCCGAGCTCCGCAGCGGCGCCGCCGACCCGGCATCCCTCCTCCCGGAGATCGAGGCGCTGATCCAGGAGCACCCGTACGACGAGCCCCTGCGCGCCCACCAGCTGCGCGCGCTGCGCGCGGCCGGCCGCCCCGCCGACGCCCTCGCCGCGTACGAGCGCACCCGCCGCACCCTCGCCGACGCCCTCGGCGCCGACCCCGGGCCCGAACTCGCCGCCCTGCACGCGGAGCTGCTCCGGCCCGCGCCCCCGGCGCCACCCGCACCCGCGCCCCCGGCGCACCCGGCATCCCCCGCGCCCCCGGCGGCAAGCGCACCCCCGGCGGAGCCGACCGGCAACCTCCGCCCCCGCCTCACCTCCTTCGTCGGCCGCGAGCCCGAACTGGCCGCCCTGCACACCGACCTGGCCCGCCTCCGCCTCGTCACCCTCACCGGACCCGGCGGTTCCGGAAAGACCCGGCTCGCCGAGCACGCGGCCTCCGCCCACCCCGAACCCGGCTGGCTCGTCGAACTCGCCCGTCTCGACCACCCGGCCGCCGTCCCCGGCGCCGTCCTCAGCGCCCTCGGCCTGCGCGAGAACACCCTCGTGGCCCGCGACAAGACCGCCGCCGCCGACCCCGCCGCCCAGCTCGTCGAGCACTGCGCGAACCGCCGCCTGCTGCTCGTCCTCGACAACTGCGAGCACGTCATCGGCGCCGCCGCCGAACTCGCCGAGCGCCTCCTCACCCACTGCCCCGGCGTCCGGATCCTGGCCACCAGCCGCGAACCCCTCGGTGTGCCCGGCGAAACGGTCCGCCCCGTCGACCCGCTACCGCCCGACCCCGCACACCGCCTCTTCGCCGACCGCGCCTCCGCCGTCCGCCCCGGCTTCACCCCCGCCGAGGACCCGGCCGCCGTCGCCGAGATCTGCGCCCGCCTCGACGGGCTGCCGCTCGCCATCGAGCTGGCCGCGGCCCGGCTGCGGCTGCTCACCCCGCGCCAGATCGCCGACCGCCTCGACGACCGCTTCCAGCTCCTGACCAGCGGCGCCCGTACCGTCCTGCCCCGCCAGCAGACCCTGCGCGCCGTCGTCGACTGGTCCTGGGACCTGCTGGACGAGCCCGAGCGCGCCGTCCTGCGCCGGCTCTCCGTCTTCGCCGGCGGCTGCGACCTCCCCGCCGCCGAGGCCGTCTGCACGGACGGCACCCTGGACGTCGCCGACGTCCTCGGCTCGCTCGTCGACAAGTCCCTCGTCCTCGCCACCCCCGGCCCGGGCGACAGCGGCATGCGCTACCACATGCTCGAGACCATCCACGAGTACGCCGCCGAACGCGCGGCCGCACACGCACCCGACCGCAGCGCCGCCGCCCACCGCCACGCCGCACACTTCCTTGCCCTCGCCGAGGAGGCCGAGCCCCTCCTGCGCAGCGCCGCCCAGCTCCCCTGGATCCGCCGGATCGAGACCGAGCTCGACAACCTCCGCGCCGCGCTCCTGCACACCACCGAAGCCGGCGCCGCCGAGACGGGCCTGCGCCTCACCCTCGCCCTCGGCTGGTTCTGGTGGCTGCGCAACTACCGCACCGAGGGGGCGGAATGGGCCGCGCGGGTCCTGGAGTCCCAGCCCGCCGAGCCGCCCGAGGGCACCCCCGAGTACTGGCGCTTCATGCGCACGCAGATGCTGCGCGTCCTCCTCCTCGCCGAAGACCACGCGCCCGAGGAGTTCCGCACCCCGCAGAACATCGCCCTCGCCGACCACCTCCAGCAGGTCTTCCGGGACGGCGGCCCCGAAACCGCCCGCTTCCCCGGCATGCTCTGGCCGATGACCACGTTCATCACCGGTGACACCCGTGACGTCCGCGACGGGCTCGCCGAGACGGTCGACAACTGCCGCCGCCACGGCGGCGACTGGGAACTGGGCATCAGCCTCATGCTCCGCACCCACATAGCCATCGACCTCACCGGCGGCCTCCCGTCCGTCGACGCCGACCTCGCCGAACTGCAGGAGATCGCCCACCGCGTCGGCGACCGCTGGACCCGTGCCCAGCTGGCGAGCGCCTCCGGCGAGGTCGCGCTCTCCCGCGGCCGGTACGAGTGGGCCCGCGCCGAGTACGAGGAGGGCCTGCGCCTCGCCCGCGAGGTCGGGGCCCATACCGAGGTGCCCTTCGCCATCGCCCGGATCGCCGAGTCCGCCTTCTGCTCGGGGGACTTCGACGGCGCCGAGCAGCTGCTGGCGGAGGTCGCCCGTGAAGTCGAGCCCTACGGCGGGGTGTACGACGTCCGGGCCTACGGCGGCATGCTCGCGGCGCTGCTCGCCCTCGTCCGCGGGGACCTCGAGCGGGCCCGTGCCGAGTGCGAGCTGGCTCGCGCCGCGTCCGAAAAGATCTCGGCGCCCCCGCAGCTCAAGGCCGGGCTCGACAACATCGACGCCATCCTCACCGCCCGCGCGCACGGCCCCGAGGCCAGCCTCGCGAAGCTCGGGCCGGCCCTGGCCGCCTCCGTCGCCGCGCACTGCGCCGAGCGCGTGCTCGCCTCGCTCGCGGACACCGCGGCCGTCATGCTGGCCGCCTCCGGGCGCAGCGCAGAGGCCGTACGGGTGCTCGCGGCGGCCACCGTCTGGCGCGCGGACCACCCGCGCTCGGTCCCGGAACAGACCGCCGTCGGCGGACTCCCGGACGACACCCGCGCCGTGCTGGGCCCCGATCGCTACAAGCAGGAGGAGGCGGCGGGCGCCGAGCTCTCCCCGGCCGAGGTGGTAACCCTTCTCACCGGCAGCTGATCACGGCGTCGGCCCAGCTCGCCAGGGTCGGCAGACTGCCCTGCCCGGCCTGCTCCACCACCAGCCGCAACGTCTTGCGCCCGGTCAGGGGGACGTCGACGGCGGCGGCCGGATCCCCGTACCCGAGCGCGCCCGACCGCCACAGCCGCTGCCCGTCGGCGTACACCGAGAACCGCACCGTGCCGTCGGTGAACAGCGACAGGTCGTCCACCCCGGCCCGCGCCGAGAACGCCGTGCACTGCCGGTTGAGGGTGATCTCCACCGAGGAACGGGAGTTCACGGTGATCCCCTGTGCGAACCGCCGGTCCGCGATGCGCAGCCCCCACCGCTGCCACACCCAGCTGCTGCGCCAGGTCTGCAGCTCGGGACCGCTGTGGTCGCCGAACGCGGCGTGTTCGAGCCCCGCCAGCCGGAACCCCTGCAGGGGCTTCGGCACGGACGGAGACGGGGACGGCTCGGCCGGACTCCGGCTCGGTACGGGGCTCGGCGTCGGCGAGGGCTTCGGGGAGGGCGCCCGGGACACCGGCGGGGCCGGGGCCTTCGGATTCGGCGCGGAGGGAGCCGGCGGCGCGGGAGTCGTGGGCGGCGCGGACGGTACGGAGCCCTGCGCGGCCGGCGGCTCCGCATCGGCCGGTGCCGAGGTGCGCGGAGCCGGGACCAGCGGCACCACGGGCGCCGCCACACTCGGCGCGGGCTGCGCCTGGACCCCCGGCTCGGGATCGTCCCCGGCCAGCGCGAACACCACCCCGGCGGCCGCGGCGACCGCGATCCCGGCGGCGATGGCGGCCTTGGCCGACAGCCCGAGCCCCTCGGACACCACCGCACCCCCGACCCCGGACCCGGCACCCCCGGCGCCGCCGCCGGCCCCGGCAGCCCCGGCTCCCGCACCCGCGGTTCCACCACTGGCCCCGGCCCCACTGGCCCCGGCCCCACTGGCCCCGGCCCCACTGGCCCCGGCCCCGGCGGCCCCGGCACCTGCCCCGGCGGTCGACCCGCCCGAGGCCGCGGCGGCAGCCCCCGCGCCCCCGGCGGCAACGGCCCCGCCGGCCACGACTCCGGCCGCCTTCGCCGCGTACCCGGCTGCGAACCACCCGATGACCGCGACGGGCAGCAGCGCGGGAATGCCCGCGTTGACGTCCTTCAGCTCCCCGGCGGCCAGCCGGCACTTCGAGCACACCTCCAGGTGCCCCCGCAGCCCCCGCTCCGCCCGCATCCGCAGCCCGCCGCGGGCATACGCCCCCAGCCGGTCCGCGTACCGCGCGCAGTCCCCGCCCGCACTGAGCGCCGAGCTCACATGCGCCTGCAGATAGGCCTGCTTGAGCCCTTCCCGGGCCCGGCCGGCCAGCACGGCCGTCGCGTTGGCGCTCAGCCCGAACAGCGGCGCGATCGCACTCGGCGAGGCATCCTCGACGGTGGTGTGCCACAGCACGGCCTGCCACCGCTCGGGCAGGCTCCGGAAGGCCTGCATGGCCAGCGACTGCTCGGCCCCGTGCATCGCCCGGACGTCCGCGCCCAGTTCGAGGGTGTCGCCCCCGGACAGGCCGGACATGCCGCCGCCGACCTCGGTCCCCGCGGCCGCCTGCTCCGCGAACACCGCGAAGTCCTCGACGAGATGCTCCCGCCGGGACGTCTTCGCCCAGGCCGCCGCGACCCGCCGCACGGTGGTCAGTAGATATGCGCGCACCGACTGGTCCGGCCCGGCCCCGCCCCGTACCGCCTGGAGCGTCCGGGCGAACACCTCCGCGGTCAGGTCTTCGGCCGTGTGCCCGTCACGGCAGCACGTCCGCGCGTAGCGCCGTACCGAATCGGCGTGCCGGAGGAACAGTTCCTCGTACGCCCCGTCGTCGCCCCCGCGCATCCGGGCGATCAACTCGCCGTCGGACGGCGGCAGCCCGCCGCCGGAGCGCCGCGAGGCCGCATGGCGCCCGCGCGGTTCGCGCTGGGCCGGGACCTGGCCTTCGGCCGGGGCGTCCACCTCGGCCTCGCTGCCGGCACCACCGAACGCGCCGGCACCACCGAGCGGCTCTTCCCGACCGTCAACGCTCATCGCGGAAGCCCCCGCCCGACACACTCACCCGGTACACCGTTCAAGCGTGTCACACGGGGGGCGCGCGCCGAACCCCTCTCCACGCCATCCACTCGTCCGGGCAGCATCCGGTCAATCCCCGAACCCGGCCCTCACTCTTTCGAGTGAGCGGCCGTTCGGGGAACCGTTCGACGAACCGGTCGGCGGGTGGAGCGGGCAGCCGCACGCACCCCTGCAAGGGCCTCCGCGAGGACTGCCTCCCGTACGGCTCAGACCGTCCGGGACCGCAGCCCTTCGAGCAGGATGTCGAGCAGCCGGGACGAAGCCGCCGCCTGCTGCGCCGCATCGGGCAGGGCCGGAGCGGCCGTCGCTATCACCAGCAGCACATCGGCCACCGTGACATCGCCGCGCAGCTCGCCGGCCTCCCGGGCGCGGTCCACCAGCCGGCCGACCACCTCGAGCAGCGCACCCGCGCCCGCGTCCTCCGAGGGCTCGTCCTCGACGTGAGCCCGCGAGCCCACGACGCGCAGCTCGGGAGCCCCGCCGCCGGTCACGCCGGCCTGCCGCTGGTGCGGAACCCGCGCCTTCTCCGCGTCCTCGACGCCGTCCTCGCTCGCCGAGCCGACCCGCAGCACCTGCGGCGGCAGCAGCCGCCCGGCACCCGAGGCCACGGAGGTGCGCAGGAAGCGCGACAGCGCCTGCCACGGCTCCTCCTCCTGGCCCAGCGCGGTCCTCGCCTGCTCGGTCAGCCGGGCGGTCTCTTCCTCGGCTATCCGGCGGACCAGGACGTCCTTGCTCGGGAAGCGCCGGTACACGGTGCCGACGCCGACGCGTGCGCGCCGCGCCACGTCCTCCATCGGAGCCCCGTAGCCCAGCTCGCCGAACACCTCGCGCGCCGCGCGCAGCACGTGCTCGAGGTTGCGCTGGGCGTCGACGCGCAGCGGCGTGGAGCGACCCACGCCGTGCGTGGTGCCGCCTGTCATCAGGCGACCGTTGCTCTCACTCGAGAGTGCGGTCGCAGAACCATGGAAATCGGAAATGTTCATATGTATCCCCCGGTGATCAGTTGTCTCCCCCCGGAGACACTCCCCGCCTTCGTGCCGAGGTGGGCCACGGTCATGTGGGCCCCGGTCCTACTCCTCGACGAGATACGAACATAGTTGAGCCAGAGTCAATTCAGAAGAGGCAGCCCCGGACGGACCACCGCCCGATCGGAGCATTCACCCCCACTTTTCCGACCCAAGCCACCGGAATCGCCCCGTCCGCACCGCCTGACCTGCGGAACTCCACCCCCACTCCGGCCGTCCGACAGCCCCGTACCGGCATCCCCTCCGGTCACACAATGTGTCAGGCCTGTGGACAAACTCCCGGCCACGTTGCGTCATGGGATGGTGAAGGCTGCTAACTCCCGGGGCACGGCCCCCGGTACCCCGCCCCGCACGCGCATCCTCGTCGTCGGCGGGGGCTACGTCGGCATGTACACGGCTCTCCGGCTCCAGCGAAAGCTCAGAGCCGGCGAAGCCGAGGTCACGGTGGTCAGTCCCGAGCCCTACATGACGTACCAGCCCTTCCTCCCGGAGGCGGCCGCCGGCTCCATCTCCCCACGCCATGTCGTCGTCCCGCTCCGCCGCGTCCTCGGCAAGTGCCGCATCGTCACCGGCGAGGTCCAGCGCATCGACCACGCCAAGCGGACCGCGACCGTCAGCACCCTCGCCACCGCCGACGAAGGCACCGGCGCCCAGGAGCTCGAGTACGACGAAATCGTCGTCGCCCCCGGATCCGTCTCCCGCGCCCTGCCCATCCCGGGACTCGCCGACTACGCCATCGGCTTCAAGACCGTGGAAGAGGCCATCGGCCTGCGCAACCACGTCATCGAACAGATGGACATCGCCTCCTCCACCCGCGACCCCGCCCTCCGCGACGCCGCCCTCACCTTCGTCTTCGTCGGCGGCGGCTACGCGGGCGTCGAAGCCCTCGGCGAACTCGAGGACATGGCCCGCTACGCGGCCCGCTACTACCACAACGTCAAACCCGAGGACATGAAGTGGGTGCTGGTCGAGGCCAGCGACCACATCCTCCCCGAGGTCGGCCCCGAACTGGGCGTCTACACGATCCGCGAACTGCGCCGCCGGAACATCGACGTCCGCCTGGAGACCCGGCTCGAATCCTGCGAGAACCGCGTCGCCGTCCTCAGCGACGGCGCCCGCTTCCCCACCCGCACCGTCGTGTGGACCGCCGGCGTCAAACCGCACCCGGTCCTCGCCGCCTCCGACCTCCCGCGCAACGAGCGCGGCCGCCTCACCTGCACGGCCTTCCTCACCGTCGACGGCGTCGAGCACGCCTGGGCCGCCGGCGACGCCGCCGCCGTCCCCGACATCACCGCCGACAAGACCGGCGTCGAATGCGCCCCCAACGCGCAGCACGCCGTCCGCCAGGCCAAGGTCCTCGCCGACAACCTGCTGGCCTCCCTGCGCGGCGAACTCCTGACCGAATACGCCCACAAGTACGTGGGCTCCGTGGCCTCCCTCGGCCTCCACAAGGGCGTCGCCCACATCTACGGCCGCAAGCTCAAGGCCTACCCCGCCTGGCTGATGCACCGCACCTACCACCTCAGCCGGATCCCCACCTTCAACCGCAAAATGCGCGTCCTCGCCGAATGGACCCTCTCGGGCCTCTTCAAGCGTGAGATCGTCTCCCTCGGCTCCCTCGAACACCCCAGGGCAGAATTCGAACTCGCCGCCGGACACGGCCACAGACACCCCCCGCCCCCGCCCGCCCCCGGCCCCCCGAAGGACAGCCAGGGCTGACGTTGTCAGTGCGCTCGGCCACACTGGACGTGTGACCATAGGTGGGCTCACACCTGCACACAGTGACATTCACCGTGACATCCACCGAGCGACACCGGCCAGCGACCGACCACGAGAAGCACAGCGACCACTTGCGACACCACGAGGCTTGAACGCAGTGAACTTCACGCGCTGGAGCGCCCGTTTTCCCGGAACGCAGCGCCGCGCCGCCGCCCGGTCCGAACATGCCGCCGCCCAGGCCAAGCGGGGTGAGGGCGCCGTCCCGGCAGCCCGCGGCGCCGCCGCCCGCCCGGCAACGGCCCCGGACGGCTGCCCCGCCGACCCCGCGGACCCCACGGTCTGCGGCTCGGGCACCGGCTCGGGCTCAGGCACCGGCGTCCTCGCCGCCGTGCCCTCCCTCGACGAGCTCTCCGTACGGGAGGTCCTCGGCCGGCTCCCGGCCCTCGTCGCCCTCGTCCACGGCCCCGAGCACCGCGTCGCCTACCTCAACGACGCCTACACCGCGGGCTTCGGGCCCCGCCCCACCGGCGCACCCGCCCACGAGGCCCTCCCCGAACTCGGCGAACTCGGCCTCCTCCCGCTCCTCGACCAGGTCCAGCGCAGCGGCAAGCCCCGTACCGCCAAGAACCGCACCTCACCCGGCGGCTCCAGCTCGTACACCGTCACCTGCACCCCCGTCGAGTTCCCCAAGGCCGACACCGAAAGCGGGACCGACCCCCACCACGCCGGGGTCCTGATCCACCTCGCCGACGTCACCGACCACGCCGAAGCCGTCGAACGGCTGCGCGCCAGCGAGCGCCGCCAGCGCGAAGCCGCCGTCACCCTCCAGCGCTCCCTCCTGCCGCAGGAACTCGAACAGCCCGACGACCTCCGCATCGCCGCCACCTACCAGCCCGGCGGCACCGAAGCGGCCGTCGGCGGCGACTGGTACGACGTCATCACCCTCGGCGCCGGCCGCACCGCCCTCGTCATCGGCGACGTCATGGGCCGCGGGGTCCGCGCCGCCGCCGTCATGGGCCAGCTGCGCACCGCCGTCCGCGCCTACGCCCGCCTCGACCTGCCCCCGCACGAGGTGCTCCAGCTGCTCGACGGGCTCGCCGCCGAGATCGACGCCAGCCAGATCGCCACCTGCGTGTACGCCGTCCACGACCCCAACGAGGGCCTCCTCGCGTACGCCTCCGCCGGCCACCTCCCGATCCTCGTCCGCGACGAGGACGGCACCGTACGCCGCGCAGCCGACCCCACCGGCCCGCCGCTCGGCACCGGCGGCTGGCTGCACACCTCGGGCACCATCGCGCTCGGCCCCGGTTCCACCGCCGTCCTCTACACCGACGGCCTGGTCGAACGGCGCGGCGAGGACATCGACGAGGGCGTCGCCGCCCTGGAACGCGCCCTCTCCGGCGCCCAGGGCACCCCCGCCGTCATCTGCGACCGCCTCATGCGCGCCCTCGGCGTCGACGCCGACCACGACGACGACGTCGCCGTCATGGTCCTCCAGCAGCCCGCCCGCACCGGCGCCGACGCCGAGCTCTTCCACAACGCCGCCCTGGAACTCCTCGGCGGCATCGAGGCCGCCCCGCGCGCCCGCGCCTTCGCATCCGGAGTCCTCGCCTCCTGGCGCTTCCCGGTCGAACTGTGCGACCTCGGCGTCCTCGCCGCGAGCGAGCTCGTCGCGAACTCCCTCCAGCACGGCACCCCGCCCATGCGGCTGCGGTTGCGCCGCACCGACCGCCGCCTGATCATCGAGGTCACCGACGGGGACGATCACCTCCCGCGCCGCCGGCGCGCCGAACCGGCCGACGAGACCGGCCGAGGCATCTCGATCATCGCGACGATCGCCTCCTCCTGGGGTTCGCGCCGCACCCCGGGCGGCGGCAAGGCCGTCTGGTGCGAGTTCGCCCTGCCGGACAAGTAGCGGGTACGGGAAAGGCCCGGTCCACGGGGACCGGGCCTTCCTCATATCTCCGACGCGGGCACGTATCTCCTACACGGGCACGCGCTCCGGCTCGGCGACCTTCACGGCCACCGCCGGCACCGCCTCGCCCTTCAGCAGCGACGGCCTGTCCTGCACCGGGTTCAGCTGCTTGCCGAGCCGCAGCGCCAGCAACGCGATCCCGAGGGAGACCACGACGAACACCCCGATGTAGAGCATCGGCACCCCCGCACCGAGCGGCACGCCCAGCGGTCCCAGGGCCAGCGCCATCTGCTTGACCAGCGCGAAGGCGGAGTTGTACTGGCCCACGGAGCCCTCCGGCGCCAGGTCGGCCACCAGCGGGGCCAGGGTCGGCGACAGCATCGCCTCGCCGATGCCGAAGAGCGCGTACGTCGTGATGAACGCGGCGGCGGCCATCATCGCGCTGCCGTGCCCGAGGCCCGAGAAGCCGGCGATGACCCACGCGACGGTCCAGATCAGGCCGACCAGCGCGATCACGCGGGACCGGCGGCGCCTCTCGACCAGCTTCAGCACGACGAACTGCGCCACGACGATCGCGCCGGTGTTGGCGGCCAGCGCGAAGCCGAGGGTGGACGGGGAGATCCCGGCCGCCTCGGTACCGAATGCGGCGAGCCCGGACTCGAACTGCCCGTAGCAGGCGAAGAAGATCACGAAGCCCAGCACCAGCAGCTTGACCATGGCCTTGTGCTCGAGCAGCCGCTTCCACGCGCTGCCCGCCCGGGACTCGTCCCGCGGCACGGCGTCCTTGATGCTCGGCGCGTGCGGCATCCGCACGGTGAGGATGACGCCGGCCAGGACCAGGAACATCACGGCCTCGATGCCGAACAGCAGGGTGAAGCTGGCGGGCCGGCTCTCGTCGACGATCTGGCCGCCGATGAGGCCGCCGATGCCCAGGCCCAGGTTCTGCATGAAGAACTGCAGGGCGAAGGCGCGCGTCCGGGTGCCCGGGGTCGAGCACCACACGATCATCGTGGCCAGCGCCGGCTGCATGACGGCCTGCCCGGCGCCGAGCGCCAGGGCGGACAGCAGGATCGGCACGATGCCGGTGGAGAGCCCGAGCGACAGGGCGCCGGCCGACGCGGCGACGGCCGCACCGATGACCACGGGGACGGGACCCCGGCGGTCGATGACCCGACCGGTGAGGGGCAGCGCGACCAGGGCACTCACGGCGAAGGCCACGAACGCACTCGTGGCCGCCATGGAGCCCAGACCTCGCACCTGCGCCACGTAGATGTAGAGGAACGGAACCGTGAAACCGATGCCGAACGCGGTCAACGCGTTGCCGGCCTGGATCCGCCGCATCGCAGCGCCCATCACCTTGGTCACTTCTCACCTGCCTTAAGAACTGAAGTCCGAAGACTTCATAGCTAAACTTCGATCCTTAACTCTACACATCGAAGGAGTTAGACGCCAACGGGCTCATGCGATACTTCGAACCATGGGTGACACCCCCGACGGCACTGCGCCCGTCCACGAGCCGAGCCTCGACGAGCAGATCGCCGTCTATCAGCGCGAGTTCCAGGACCTCGATCCCCAGGTCGAGAAGGTGGTCTCGGCACTGAGCCGGCTGAACCGCCGCATGAACGTCGCGTACGGACGCCAGACCGCCGCACTGGGCATCAGCAACGCGGAGTGGGAGGTCCTCAAGGCCCTCGTCATCTCCGGAGCCCCGTACCGGATGGGCCCGAGCGAGCTCGCGAAGCAGCTGGGCCTCACGCCGGCGGCGATGACCCATCGGATCGACCGCATGACGGCGGAGGGGCTGGTGACGCGCGAGCGGGACGAGTCCAACCGCGTCCGCGTGATCGTGGAACTCACGGACGAGGGCCGCAGCAAGTGGCTCGACGCCATGCGGGCGGCCACGGTCTTCGAGGAGGACCTCCTCCAAGACCTCTCCACTGCGGAACGCGGCGTGCTGGGCGACATGCTCACCCGGCTGCTCGACCGCGTGGAGGACCTCCAGTCGCCCAGCTGACGGGCCCGCCAACTGCGGGGTTGACACCGACCCCGCGGGTCCGTAAGGTTCTTCGAGTTGTCCCTGAGCCGGAAGGTTTTGGCGACAACGAATCCCGCCGCCTCGTTGCGGCACCCAACTCAGCACGATCTCCCACCGGGAACGAATTCGGCATGCCCGAATTAATTTCCGAAGGCCGATTATGAATCGACCGGGAAATCCACTAGAGTTCAGGGAGTCGGAAGGGCCCAACAGCCCGGAAGACAAACCCCGCTGACTGGGGGTCAGGCCCGAAAGGATCTGATAGAGTCGGAAACGCAAGAACGAAGCCCGGAGGAAAGCCCGAGAGGGTGAGTACAAAGGAAGCGTCCGTTCCTTGAGAACTCAACAGCGTGCCAAAAATCAACGCCAGAAGTTGATACCCCGTCCACTTCGGTGGATGAGGTTCCTTTGAAAAAGACCTGTGAGGTCGCGGTTCGCCGTGATGCTTGCAGGCAATTACACAGCGAGGACGCAGTGGTCAGTCGGTCTTATTCCGACCATGACTGGCCCGCTCAACGTGTGTGTGCACCGGATTACCGGTAAACATTCATGGAGAGTTTGATCCTGGCTCAGGACGAACGCTGGCGGCGTGCTTAACACATGCAAGTCGAACGATGAAGCCCTTCGGGGTGGATTAGTGGCGAACGGGTGAGTAACACGTGGGCAATCTGCCCTTCACTCTGGGACAAGCCCTGGAAACGGGGTCTAATACCGGATAATACTCCTGCCTGCATGGGCGGGGGTTGAAAGCTCCGGCGGTGAAGGATGAGCCCGCGGCCTATCAGCTTGTTGGTGGGGTAATGGCCCACCAAGGCGACGACGGGTAGCCGGCCTGAGAGGGCGACCGGCCACACTGGGACTGAGACACGGCCCAGACTCCTACGGGAGGCAGCAGTGGGGAATATTGCACAATGGGCGAAAGCCTGATGCAGCGACGCCGCGTGAGGGATGACGGCCTTCGGGTTGTAAACCTCTTTCAGCAGGGAAGAAGCGAAAGTGACGGTACCTGCAGAAGAAGCGCCGGCTAACTACGTGCCAGCAGCCGCGGTAATACGTAGGGCGCAAGCGTTGTCCGGAATTATTGGGCGTAAAGAGCTCGTAGGCGGCTTGTCACGTCGGATGTGAAAGCCCGAGGCTTAACCTCGGGTCTGCATTCGATACGGGCTAGCTAGAGTGTGGTAGGGGAGATCGGAATTCCTGGTGTAGCGGTGAAATGCGCAGATATCAGGAGGAACACCGGTGGCGAAGGCGGATCTCTGGGCCATTACTGACGCTGAGGAGCGAAAGCGTGGGGAGCGAACAGGATTAGATACCCTGGTAGTCCACGCCGTAAACGTTGGGAACTAGGTGTTGGCGACATTCCACGTCGTCGGTGCCGCAGCTAACGCATTAAGTTCCCCGCCTGGGGAGTACGGCCGCAAGGCTAAAACTCAAAGGAATTGACGGGGGCCCGCACAAGCGGCGGAGCATGTGGCTTAATTCGACGCAACGCGAAGAACCTTACCAAGGCTTGACATATACCGGAAAGCATTAGAGATAGTGCCCCCCTTGTGGTCGGTATACAGGTGGTGCATGGCTGTCGTCAGCTCGTGTCGTGAGATGTTGGGTTAAGTCCCGCAACGAGCGCAACCCTTGTCCTGTGTTGCCAGCATGCCCTTCGGGGTGATGGGGACTCACAGGAGACCGCCGGGGTCAACTCGGAGGAAGGTGGGGACGACGTCAAGTCATCATGCCCCTTATGTCTTGGGCTGCACACGTGCTACAATGGCCGGTACAATGAGCTGCGATACCGTGAGGTGGAGCGAATCTCAAAAAGCCGGTCTCAGTTCGGATTGGGGTCTGCAACTCGACCCCATGAAGTCGGAGTCGCTAGTAATCGCAGATCAGCATTGCTGCGGTGAATACGTTCCCGGGCCTTGTACACACCGCCCGTCACGTCACGAAAGTCGGTAACACCCGAAGCCGGTGGCCCAACCCGTAAGGGAGGGAGCTGTCGAAGGTGGGACTGGCGATTGGGACGAAGTCGTAACAAGGTAGCCGTACCGGAAGGTGCGGCTGGATCACCTCCTTTCTAAGGAGCACAGTACCGATTGCAGACAAACGTTCTGCACGGTCAGCTCATGGGTGGAACGTTGATTAGTTGGCACGGTTTCCAAAACTCTCTGTAAGTACTGCTTCGGCGTGGAACACAGTGAAGTGGAGGGGATCGTGCCTGGCACGTTGTTGGGTCCTGAAGGTACGGCCGTGAGGTCATGTCTTCAGTGCCGGCCCCAGTGAACTTGTTCTCCTTGTGAGGGCAGGGTGATGGGTGGCTGGTCGTTGTTTGAGAACTACACAGTGGACGCGAGCATCTGTGGCCAAGTTTTTAAGGGCGCACGGTGGATGCCTTGGCACCAGGAACCGATGAAGGACGTGAGAGGCCGCGATAGGCCCCGGGGAGCTGCCAACTGAGCTTTGATCCGGGGGTGTCCGAATGGGGAAACCCGGCAGTCGTCATGGGCTGTCACCCACTGCTGAACACATAGGCAGTGTGGAGGGAACGAGGGGAAGTGAAACATCTCAGTACCCTCAGGAAGAGAAAACAACCGTGATTCCGGGAGTAGTGGCGAGCGAAACCGGATGAGGCCAAACCGTATGCGTGTGATACCCGGCAGGGGTTGCGCATGCGGGGTTGTGGGAATGAGCTTGATCGGTCTGCCGGCCGGTCGGCGAGTCAGAAACCGTTGATGTAGTCGAAGGACATGCGAAAGGTCCGGCGTAGAGGGTAAGACCCCCGTAGACGAAACATCAGCGGCTTGCTTGCTCATCTCCCAAGTAGCACGGGGCCCGAGAAATCCCGTGTGAATCTGGCGGGACCACCCGCTAAGCCTAAATATTCCCTGGTGACCGATAGCGGATAGTACCGTGAGGGAATGGTGAAAAGTACCGCGGGAGCGGAGTGAAATAGTACCTGAAACCGTGTGCCTACAAGCCGTGGGAGCGTCGCTCATTGGGTTTACCCAATGGGTCGTGACTGCGTGCCTTTTGAAGAATGAGCCTGCGAGTTAGCGGTGTGTAGCGAGGTTAACCCGTGTGGGGAAGCCGTAGCGAAAGCGAGTCCGAATAGGGCGATTGAGTTGCACGCTCTAGACCCGAAGCGGAGTGATCTAGCCATGGGCAGGTTGAAGCGGAGGTAAGACTTCGTGGAGGACCGAACCCACCAGGGTTGAAAACCTGGGGGATGACCTGTGGTTAGGGGTGAAAGGCCAATCAAACTCCGTGATAGCTGGTTCTCCCCGAAATGCATTTAGGTGCAGCGTCGTGTGTTTCTTGCCGGAGGTAGAGCACTGGATAGGCGATGGGCCCTACCGGGTTACTGACCTTAGCCAAACTCCGAATGCCGGTAAGTGAGAGCACGGCAGTGAGACTGTGGGGGATAAGCTCCATGGTCGAGAGGGAAACAGCCCAGAGCATCGACTAAGGCCCCTAAGCGTACGCTAAGTGGGAAAGGATGTGGAGTCGCAGAGACAACCAGGAGGTTGGCTTAGAAGCAGCCACCCTTGAAAGAGTGCGTAATAGCTCACTGGTCAAGTGATTCCGCGCCGACAATGTAGCGGGGCTCAAGCGTACCGCCGAAGTCGTGTCATTGCAGCAATAGGGCCAACGCCCGCTGTGATGGGTAGGGGAGCGTCGTGTGCCGGGTGAAGCAGCAGCGGAAGCTAGTTGTGGACGGTTCACGAGTGAGAATGCAGGCATGAGTAGCGATACACACGTGAGAAACGTGTGCGCCGATTGACTAAGGGTTCCTGGGTCAAGCTGATCTGCCCAGGGTAAGTCGGGACCTAAGGCGAGGCCGACAGGCGTAGTCGATGGACAACCGGTTGATATTCCGGTACCCGCTTTGAAACGCCCAATATCGAATCAGGCGATGCTAAGTCCGTGAAGCCGTTCCGGACCCTTCGGGGAAAGGAAAGTGGTGGAGCCGACGAACCAGACTTGTAGTAGGTAAGCGATGGGGTGACGCAGGAAGGTAGTCCAGCCCGGGCGGTGGTAGTCCCGGGGTAAGGGTGTAGGCCGAGGGGTAGGCAAATCCGTCCCTCATATAAGGCTGAGACCTGATGCCGAGCCGATTGTGGTGAAGTGGATGATCCTATGCTGTCGAGAAAAGCCTCTAGCGAGTTTCATGGCGGCCCGTACCCTAAACCGACTCAGGTGGTCAGGTAGAGAATACCGAGGCGTTCGGGTGAACTATGGTTAAGGAACTCGGCAAAATGCCCCCGTAACTTCGGGAGAAGGGGGGCCATCACTGGTGATCGGATTTACTCCGTGAGCTGGGGGTGGCCGCAGAGACCAGCGAGAAGCGACTGTTTACTAAAAACACAGGTCCGTGCGAAGCCGTAAGGCGATGTATACGGACTGACGCCTGCCCGGTGCTGGAACGTTAAGGGGACCGGTTAGTGCGCTTTCGGGCGTGCGAAGCTGAGAACTTAAGCGCCAGTAAACGGCGGTGGTAACTATAACCATCCTAAGGTAGCGAAATTCCTTGTCGGGTAAGTTCCGACCTGCACGAATGGCGTAACGACTTCTCGACTGTCTCAACCATAGGCCCGGTGAAATTGCACTACGAGTAAAGATGCTCGTTTCGCGCAGCAGGACGGAAAGACCCCGGGACCTTTACTATAGTTTGATATTGGTGTTCGGTTCGGCTTGTGTAGGATAGGTGGGAGACTTTGAAACCCCAACGCCAGTTGGGGTGGAGTCGCCGTTGAAATACCACTCTGGTCGTGCTGGATGTCTAACCTCGGTCCGTGATCCGGATCAGGGACAGTGTCTGATGGGTAGTTTAACTGGGGCGGTTGCCTCCCAAAGAGTAACGGAGGCGCCCAAAGGTTCCCTCAGCCTGGTTGGCAATCAGGTGTTGAGTGTAAGTGCACAAGGGAGCTTGACTGTGAGACCGACGGGTCGAGCAGGGACGAAAGTCGGGACTAGTGATCCGGCGGTGGCTTGTGGAAGCGCCGTCGCTCAACGGATAAAAGGTACCCCGGGGATAACAGGCTGATCTTCCCCAAGAGTCCATATCGACGGGATGGTTTGGCACCTCGATGTCGGCTCGTCGCATCCTGGGGCTGGAGTCGGTCCCAAGGGTTGGGCTGTTCGCCCATTAAAGCGGTACGCGAGCTGGGTTTAGAACGTCGTGAGACAGTTCGGTCCCTATCCGCTGTGCGCGTAGGAATATTGAGAAGGGCTGTCCCTAGTACGAGAGGACCGGGACGGACGAACCTCTGGTGTGCCAGTTGTCCTGCCAAGGGCATGGCTGGTTGGCTACGTTCGGGAGGGATAACCGCTGAAAGCATCTAAGCGGGAAGCCTGCTTCAAGATGAGTATTCCCACCTCCTTGAGAGGGTAAGGCTCCCAGTAGACGACTGGGTTGATAGGCCAGATGTGGAAGCCCGGTAACGGGTGGAGCTGACTGGTACTAATAGGCCGAGGGCTTGTCCTCAGTTGCTCGCGTCCACTGTGTTAGTTCTGAAATAACGAACAGCTGTGTCAACACCAGCATGTTCAAATTTCATAGTGTTTCGGTGGTCATAGCGTTAGGGAAACGCCCGGTTACATTCCGAACCCGGAAGCTAAGCCTTTCAGCGCCGATGGTACTGCAGGGGGGACCCTGTGGGAGAGTAGGACGCCGCCGAACAATCATTGTAGAAAGCCCCGTACCGGGTATCCGGTACGGGGCTTTTCTGCGTTCAGGGAGCTTCTGCCAGAGCCCCTCGGTATCGTGGGGCCAGCGTTCCCCTGGAGGCACGATGACAGCACAGCACCTCGAAGACGACGGTCCGCTCATCCCCCAGCCGGCCATGACGCGCGAAGCCCTGCGGGACGCAGTGCGCCGGATCGACATGCCGCACCTCGCCGAGTTCGACAGGGAGTGCCATGCGGCGTTCGACCGCGCCGCCGAGACGGGCGCCATCAACCCGCTCCGCTTCTTCCTGATCAAGTGGGCGACGCACGTGGCCATCCACCGCTGGCCCGCGCGCTCGGCAGCGCTGCTCGAGGCCGAACGTACCGCCGGCAACCCGGACGCCACGGAAGCCGAGTTCCGGGCAGCCATGGAAACGAGCAGCCGCATCCTCGGCGAGGCCCAGCGCGAGATCGGTCAGTGACCCCGCGGGGCGAAGGCCTGGAGAACGACGGCGGCTGGGCATGGGAATGCGATCCCAGCCGCCAGTGGGTCCTCGGCGACATGGCCGCCGAGCACCAGAGAACCGTCGGCGCCGTGATGGACGGCCTGGTCGACCTGGCGTCCATGGGCATCGACCCCAAGGACGGCAGCCTCTACGAAGACCCCAGCCCCATGCGGCTGCGGACGTACGAGGACGAGCACCTGATGCTCTGGTACCAGACGATTCCCCACCGCAACCGCGTCTACCTGAAGCGCGTCAACCTCTGATCACCGGGCGACCGAGTCCGTCCCGACCCGGAGCGGAGCCTGCCGGTCGGTGACTGGCCGATCGCGGACACGGGGACCCGGACGACCCGATGGCGACGGCTCACCCACCCGAGTGACGGCAGCACACCGCGACCGCTACCGGCCCAGCTGGACGGGCGGTTGCTCCTCGGCGCGTACGGGCGGGGCGGCCCGCACCCTCATCCTCAGCGTCTCCGGCAGCCCAGTGCGTTGACGCACCGTTTGGAGTGGGGACTGTCTCTCAGAGCTGGCTGTGAGATCGCCTGGAGTGGCGGCTCGGCAGGCCATGGCCCTTTGCACGGGGCAGTGACCATCCTTCCCGGTTCCCCGTGGACATGCCGGAGCCGGTGGACCGGTCACTCGCGCCGGCCCCCAGCTGCTCATCCGTTGTACGTGCCGGCACCGGGCCGGATATCTTCGCGCCGCACGTCGTCCACGTGCGCACGATCCTGGGATGGAGTCCCTTGCACGACGACCAGATGGCCGCCGGCCTCGTCGGCCTGCTCCTCATTGCCGTCGAGATCCTCGTACCCCTGGTGGGAGCCCTCGCAGCCGCCCGGGCGATCCGCCGACGAGGGCGCAATGCTCGCCTGGCCATGGCGGGCTGCCTGGTGATGCTGCCCGGGCCGATCGTGTCCACGCTCGGTATGACTCTGGGCTTGGAACCGCTCATGCGCGTCGTCGGGACCCACATGGCCGCCCATGTGCTCACCGCGATGACGCTGCCCTTCCACCTGCTCGGCTTCGGGCTCATCCTCGCCGGAGCACTCTCCGGCCCGACGCAGCCGTCCGCACCATCCCTCCGACAATCGCCCCCGGCTCCGGCAGTCGAGGCCAGACCGTACTGACGGACGACGGGCCGCACCTGCTGCCACCTGGTCAGCGGGCTGGGGAAATGACGGCCTGGATCCCGCACCGGCACAGGTGGCCGCACATCGCGCGGGACGAACAGGCACGAGGCGAAGGCCGGCGCAGCGGTGGGGTGTTGCGGGCTGAGCTGGTGTGGGAGGAGACGTTCACCGGCTTGCGGATGCGGATGGACCGGTTGGCGAAGCTGGTGAAGGTGCTGCGGGAGCGGGGCGGGAACGGGCCTGGGGGTGGTCGGCCGTGGTGCCTGCCGCTGGCGGACCGGGTGGTGATGGTGGCGGTGTACTACCGCTCGAACCTCACGATGCGGCAGCTCGCCCCTCTTTTCGGGATCTCCCCGGCCACCATCTCCCGGGTCAGCCAACGCCTCCGTCCGCTGCTCGCACTGGAGCCGGCGCCGCGGCGGGTCGCCGATGTCGAGCGGTTGTGGATCGTGGACGGAACTCTGATCCCGGTCTGCGATCGGCAGGTCGCCGCATCCTCCCGCAGCTACCGGTTCTCGGCTCGACGCCGACACCCGCCTGGCCATCGCGAGCGCTCGGCCGGCGCCGGGGAACAAGGCTGATGCCCACGTCTGGCGGGAGTCGGACCTGCCGGCCGCGGCGGCCGGGACTACGGTGATCGCGGACGGCGCCTACCGCCTGCACGAGACCAACCTTCTGCAACTCCCTTAGGCCCCGCGGCTGCTGGTCGTCGACCTCCGCCTCCAGGCCAAGGGCGACGACCAAGCCGGGGCAGCCGCGTAGCACGCGCCGTCAGGGCGGTGGATCCTGCTGTCATTCGTATGCGAGCGTCCGCTCGGCCCTGTGCGGCTCGGTGACGGCTACGTGGTCGAGGAGAACGTCAGCGGCAAGGCGGTGAAGGAGCACCAGGTCGAGAAATACACGGCCGGCCACAGCCTCGGCTGGACCGTCGAGCGCTCTGGGAGCCGTCTGGCTTACCTCGACGAAGACGAGACGGCTCACGTCGTCGGAGTCACCGGCGCCGCCTCTCGGCTCGCGGCGATCCGGGAGCAGGGCCGTAGAGCCGGTTGGTGACTCTGGTGGCCTCGCCGACCAGGTCGTCGTCGAAGCCGACGGTCATCTCCAGCTCGCGAGCGTCTCGTCCTCGCCGTCGGATGGCCGGCCGTATGCGGGGCATCGCGCGGCGGCGTCCACGATGACGAGCACGTCCCTCGCATCGGTCTTGGGCTCACCCGGCCTGTCGATCCCCCCGGGCCCGGTGCCCCCCCCGTCGTCAACAGCAGGGGGCGGCGAGCCCATGGCGCTGCCGGGCCCGATGATCGCTGAAGACGCTGGTCATGACCTCTGCGGGTGCTCGTTTTGACACCCCGGAGGGCCAGTTGTAGGGTTGAGCGGTTGCCTGGAACTGGACAAGTTCGGCAGCCAACCAGCAAGCCCCCTCGCACCCTGGAATCGAATTCTGTGGGTGCGTACTCGACTCCTCATCCAGGAATCTGAAGCCGGGAAATCCGGTGGAAAAG